>NZ_JBSRZU010000001.1:0-4432254 GCF_054057935.1 Cellulomonas sp. URHB0016
GGAAGGCCTGGAGCGATGCGCGTCTGTTCCTTGAGAACTCAACAGTGTGCCAAGTAGTCGATGCCAAGATGGTCCATCGCAGTGATGTGGTGGGTCTTGGTTGAGATGCGAGTCGTGATACCCGCCTCCGTGGGTGGGCGGCTCGAATACAGCCGAATCTGATTGGTCCTTCGGGACTGTTTCGTGTGTCGGTTGCCGGTCCGCTTTGGTGGTGCCGGTGCCACGTAGACATTTACGGAGAGTTTGATTCTGGCTCAGGACGAACGCTGGCGGCGTGCTTAACACATGCAAGTCGAACGGTGATGGCCAGCTTGCTGGTCTGATCAGTGGCGAACGGGTGAGTAACACGTGAGCAACCTGCCCTTGACTCTGGGATAACCACGGGAAACGGTGGCTAATACCGGATATGAGACGTACACGCATGTGTGGCGTCTGGAAAGATTTATCGGTCAAGGATGGGCTCGCGGCCTATCAGCTTGTTGGTGGGGTAATGGCCTACCAAGGCGACGACGGGTAGCCGGCCTGAGAGGGCGACCGGCCACACTGGGACTGAGACACGGCCCAGACTCCTACGGGAGGCAGCAGTGGGGAATATTGCACAATGGGCGCAAGCCTGATGCAGCGACGCCGCGTGAGGGATGACGGCCTTCGGGTTGTAAACCTCTTTCAGCAGGGAAGAAGCGCAAGTGACGGTACCTGCAGAAGAAGCGCCGGCTAACTACGTGCCAGCAGCCGCGGTAATACGTAGGGCGCAAGCGTTGTCCGGAATTATTGGGCGTAAAGAGCTCGTAGGCGGTTTGTCGCGTCTGCTGTGAAAACCTGAGGCTCAACCTCGGGCTTGCAGTGGGTACGGGCAGACTAGAGTGCGGTAGGGGTGACTGGAATTCCTGGTGTAGCGGTGGAATGCGCAGATATCAGGAGGAACACCGATGGCGAAGGCAGGTCACTGGGCCGCAACTGACGCTGAGGAGCGAAAGCATGGGGAGCGAACAGGATTAGATACCCTGGTAGTCCATGCCGTAAACGTTGGGCACTAGGTGTGGGGCTCATTCCACGAGTTCCGTGCCGCAGCAAACGCATTAAGTGCCCCGCCTGGGGAGTACGGCCGCAAGGCTAAAACTCAAAGAAATTGACGGGGGCCCGCACAAGCGGCGGAGCATGCGGATTAATTCGATGCAACGCGAAGAACCTTACCAAGGCTTGACATACACCGGAAAAGTGCAGAGATGCGCTCCCCGCAAGGTCGGTGTACAGGTGGTGCATGGTTGTCGTCAGCTCGTGTCGTGAGATGTTGGGTTAAGTCCCGCAACGAGCGCAACCCTCGTCCTATGTTGCCAGCGGGTTATGCCGGGGACTCATAGGAGACTGCCGGGGTCAACTCGGAGGAAGGTGGGGATGACGTCAAATCATCATGCCCCTTATGTCTTGGGCTTCACGCATGCTACAATGGCCGGTACAAAGGGCTGCGATACCGCGAGGTGGAGCGAATCCCAAAAAGCCGGTCTCAGTTCGGATTGGGGTCTGCAACTCGACCCCATGAAGTCGGAGTCGCTAGTAATCGCAGATCAGCAACGCTGCGGTGAATACGTTCCCGGGCCTTGTACACACCGCCCGTCAAGTCACGAAAGTCGGTAACACCCGAAGCCGGTGGCCCAACTCGTAAGAGAGGGAGCTGTCGAAGGTGGGACTGGCGATTGGGACTAAGTCGTAACAAGGTAGCCGTACCGGAAGGTGCGGCTGGATCACCTCCTTTCTAAGGAGCATCTGGCAGCCGTGCTCGCCTGTCATGGGTGGGTGCAGGGTGTCCAGGCCCGCACACACGGCGAACGATCGTGTGGTGGTGCTCGAGGGTGGAACATCGACTATGGCCGGCCTGGTGCCGGTGGTTGCTCTAGTACGCCTGCCGTTCGCGGTGGGGAGGGAACGAGTGGATCGCCGGATGATCTGGGTGGGCTTGGCACGCTGTTGGGTCCTGAGGGAACAGCCGGAAGGTTGGGAACTTGGGGTCGAGTCGCGCACTGTCGCCGCCTGTGGGTGGGGGTGGTGCGCGTCGGCCTGCGGGCCGCCTGGTCCTTCGAACCGCTCACCGTGTGGTGGGTAGGCGGGGGAGTGTAAGGGCGAGTCACCCGGTCGTAGCTTGAGAACTGCACAGTGGACGCGAGCATCTTTGAATGATCTTTGTGGTCAAGTTTATAAGGGCACAGGGTGGATGCCTTGGCACTAGGAGCCGAAGAAGGACGTTGTAGCCTGCGATAAGCCTCGGGGAGTTGGCAAACGAACCGTGATCCGAGGATGTCCGAATGGGGAAACCCCGCACGAGTCATGTCGTGTGACCCGCACCTGAATATATAGGGTGTGTGGAGGGAACGGCGGGAAGTGAAACATCTCAGTACCGCCAGGAAGAGATATTCCGTGAGTAGTGGCGAGCGAAAGCGGATCAGGCCAAACCGTCTACGTGTTCAAGCCGGCAGGCGTTGCGTATGCGGGGTTGTGGGACCTTGCTGTTGGTTCTGCCGAACCGACAGGGAGTCAGAAAGTCGCGTCATAGTCGAAGGGCATTGAAAGGCCCGGCACAGAGGGTGTGACCCCCGTAGACGAAATGGCGTGGCCTCCCGTGAGGGATCCCAAGTAGCTCCGGGCCCGAGAAACCTGGAGTGAATCTGCACAGACCACTGTGTAAGCCTAAATACTACCTAGTGACCGATAGCGGACAAGTACCGTGAGGGAAAGGTGAAAAGTACCCCGGGAGGGGAGTGAAATAGTACCTGAAACCGTGTGCCTACAATCCGTCGGAGCCTCCCTAGCAGGGGTGACGGCGTGCCTTTTGAAGAATGAGCCTGCGAGTTAGTGGTACGTGGCGAGGTTAACCCGTGTGGGGAAGCCGTAGCGAAAGCGAGTCCGAATAGGGCGTCTCAGTCGCGTGCTCTAGACCCGAAGCGGAGTGATCTAGCCATGGGCAGGGTGAAGCGCGGGTAAGACCGCGTGGAGGCCCGAACCCACCAGGGTTGAAAACCTGGGGGATGACCTGTGGTTAGGGGTGAAAGGCCAATCAAACTCCGTGATAGCTGGTTCTCCCCGAAATGCATTTAGGTGCAGCGTCACGCGTTTCTTGCCGGAGGTAGAGCTACTGGATAGCCGATGGGCCCCACCAGGTTACTGACGTTAGCCAAACTCCGAATGCCGGTAAGCCAGAGCGTGGCAGTGAGACTGCGGGGGATAAGCTCCGTAGTCGAGAGGGAAACAGCCCAGACCACCAGCTAAGGCCCCTAAGCGTATGCTAAGTGGGAAAGGATGTGGAGTTGCACAGACAACCAGGAGGTTGGCTTAGAAGCAGCCACCCTTGAAAGAGTGCGTAATAGCTCACTGGTCAAGTGATTCCGCGCCGACAATGTAGCGGGGCTCAAGCATACCGCCGAAGCTGTGGCATTCACACGATAACTAAGCCTTCGTGGTTCAGGTGTGTGGATGGGTAGGGGAGCGTCGTGTGGCGAGTGAAGTCGCGGGGTGACCCAGCGGTGGACGCTACACGAGTGAGAATGCAGGCATGAGTAGCGAATGACGGGTGAGAAACCCGTCCGCCGAATGACCAAGGGTTCCAGGGCCAGGCTAATCCGCCCTGGGTAAGTCGGGACCTAAGGCGAGGCCGACAGGCGTAGTCGATGGACAACGGGTTGATATTCCCGTACCGGCGAAGAACCGCCCATACCGAGCCCGGTGATGCTAAACGACCGAGCCGGCACACCACCCCTTCGGGGGTACCGTGCCGGGGAGCTCGTGACCCGAACCGGTAGTAGGTAAGCGTATTAACAGGGGTGACGCAGGAAGGTAGCCGTGCGTGGCGATGGTAGTCCACGTCCAAGGTCGTAGGGCGAGAGGTAGGCAAATCCGCCTCTCATGAAGCCTGAGAGCTGATGGTGACCGCGAACGCGGGAAAATGGTGATCCTATGCTGCCAAGAAAAGCCTCGACGCGAGGTTCTAGCCGCCCGTACCCCAAACCGACTCAGGTGGTCAGGTAGAGAATACCAAGGCGATCGAGAGAATCGTGGTTAAGGAACTCGGCAAAATGCCCCCGTAACTTCGGGAGAAGGGGGGCCTGAAGCGTGAACCGACTAGCTCGGGGAAGCGTGAAGGGCCGCAGAGACCAGGGAGAAGCGACTGTTTACTAAAAACACAGGTCCGTGCGAAGTCGCAAGACGATGTATACGGACTGACGCCTGCCCGGTGCTGGAAGGTTAAGAGGACGGGTCAGCCGCAAGGCGAAGCTCAGAATTTAAGCCCCAGTAAACGGCGGTGGTAACTATAACCATCCTAAGGTAGCGAAATTCCTTGTCGGGTAAGTTCCGACCTGCACGAATGGCGTAACGACTTCTCCGCTGTCTCAACCGCGAACTCGGCGAAATTGCACTACGAGTAAAGATGCTCGTTACGCGCAGCAGGACGGAAAGACCCCGGGACCTTTACTATAGCTTGGTATTGGTGTTCGGTGCGGCTTGTGTAGGATAGGTGGGAGACTGTGAAGCCGGCACGCCAGTGTCGGTGGAGTCAACGTTGAAATACCACTCTGGTCGCTCTGGATATCTAACCTCGGTCCGTGATCCGGACCAGGGACAGTGCCTGGTGGGTAGTTTAACTGGGGCGGTTGCCTCCTAAAATGTAACGGAGGCGCTCAAAGGTTCCCTCAGCCTGGTTGGCAATCAGGTGGCGAGTGCAAGTGCACAAGGGAGCTTGACTGTGAGACTGACAGGTCGAGCAGGGACGAAAGTCGGAACTAGTGATCCGGCGGTGGCTTGTGGAAGCGCCGTCGCTCAACGGATAAAAGGTACCCCGGGGATAACAGGCTGATCTTGCCCAAGAGTCCATATCGACGGCATGGTTTGGCACCTCGATGTCGGCTCGTCGCATCCTGGGGCTGGAGTAGGTCCCAAGGGTTGGGCTGTTCGCCCATTAAAGCGGTACGCGAGCTGGGTTTAGAACGTCGTGAGACAGTTCGGTCCCTATCCGCTGCGCGCGCAGGAAACTTGAGAAGGGCTGTCCCTAGTACGAGAGGACCGGGACGGACGAACCTCTGGTGTGCCAGTTGTTCCGCCAGGAGCACGGCTGGTTGGCTACGTTCGGAAGGGATAACCGCTGAAAGCATCTAAGCGGGAAGCCTGCTTCAAGATGAGGTTTCCACGGGGACTTGATCCCTGAGAGGCACCCAGCTAGACCACTGGGTTGATAGGCCGGATGTGGAAGAGGGGACGAAAGACCCTCGCAGCTGACCGGTACTAATATGCCGACAACTTCACCACCTTCATTCATTGCTACGCGTCCACTGTGCGGTTCCCGAGAGACGAACGGGAACCCGTTTGACAACTCGACAACGTTACGGCGGTCATAGCGAAGGGGAAACGCCCGGTCCCATTCCGAACCCGGAAGCTAAGCCCTTCAGCGCCGATGGTACTGCACTCGCCAGGGTGTGGGAGAGTAGGACGCCGCCGGACACTCATTTCAGAAAGAGCCACCCCTCCGGGGGTGGCTCTTTCTGTTTCCCCACAACGTGTTTCCCCACAACGCCCCCGACCACATCCCGAGCGATTCCGAGCTCGCACACGCACCGGGCACCGGCTCCCCACACAGGGGACGACCCGCGGCGCAGGACGGATTCCGGCACACCCGCCGGCGTGGTTGTGGCCCAGGTGACGGTGCCATGACAGGGCATCCGTCTCGTCACGCTCGTCCGGGGTGAGAGCATGGGGCGTTGGTCAGGTCGAGGAGAGCAGTCACACGATGAACAGCGACAACGGCGCGGGGCGCACCCCTGACCGAGGACACGCACGCGACGATCGTCGGGGCGTCGGTGCGAACGGTCGGAGCGAGCGCCCAGGTGGGGCCGGTCGATCGTCGGGGGCTTCCGGCAGCGGGCTGCCGCGCGCCGGCGGGAAGGACTCGGGGCGTGGGCGGCAGGGTCCTGCTCCCGCCTGGGTCCGCGACTCACGGGCCTCGAACCAGCCTCGGGTGGGGGACGGGCCCGCGCGCGCTGGCGGCGACCGCGACGAACGTCGCGGGGGCGGTGCTCGTCCGGACAGGGCCGCTGGTGGGCGCGCGGCCGGCACGGCATCGGGGGGCCGTACTGGCGGTTCCTCCTGGACGGACCAACGCGGTCGCGCCACGCCGCCGCGCGGTGATGGACCGCGTGGTCCCCGCGAGGCCCGCGGGTCGGGGCCGTACTCGTCACGCGATGACCGTGGGCCACGACCGGCCGGCGACGCCGGTGCGCCGCGGTCGTCGTGGTCGGGCGGCAACCGCTCTGCGCGGCCGGCGGGATCGGCCGGAGACAGTCCCAGGTCGTACTCCCGAGACGCGGGCAGCCCTGCCGGTGAGCAGCGCAGCGCGGGCTATCCCCGTCGTGACGGCGGTGTGCGCACCCCTACCGGGAGCTCTCGGGGTGCCGGACAGGCGGGGGGGTATGCGCGCCAGGACGATCGGGGTGCGCGCCCGCCGTACGGCCGGAGAGACGAGGGCGGTTCGGACGACCGCGGAGGCCGGGACCAGCGTGGCTCGACCGGCCCGCGTCGGGAGGATCGAGCAGGCGGCCCCGCCGGCCGCGGACGCGATGACCGCGGCGAGCGCTCGTCGTACCCGCGCAGGGACGAGCGTGGACAAGGGACCTGGTCGGCGGGTCGGTCGGCCGCCGGCGGCGGTGCCGTTCACCGTTCGCGTGACGACCGGCCGGAGCGTCCGCCCTACGCTCGTCCGGATCGCGGTCAGGACTCCGCGCGGCCCCGCCATGACGGTGGACCGGGCGCCTCGCCGTACGGTGCACGCGACGAGCGTGGCGGTCGTTCCTCCTCTCCGCGCCGGGACGAACGTGGCCCGTGGACCGGGGCGGCGCGTGACGGTGCGGGCTCGGACGGCGCGCGCCGTGGTGCACGCCGAGAGGACGCGGAAGGTCGTCCGGCAGGACGTCGCGCCACGGACCGGCCGCCGTTCGTCCGACGCGACGCCGACGGTGAGAGGCAGGACCACCGCTCGGGCGGGGATCCGAGGGGTGGGTCCGGCGACCGGTACGACGCTCGACGGTCGTCCGGGCCGCGGGCGGGCCGCTCGGACGCCGGACCCGGTACCGGCGCGCGCAACGACGCCGAGGGCCGTTCACGGCCGACGCGGTCGGGAGACGAGCGACGCGCGCCTACCCACGGCCCCGGAGGCGGTGCCGGTGCAGCCGGTGCCGGTGCGGCCGGGGCGGCCCGGTCAGGACGCCCCGTGTCGGGCGGCGGACGTGGCCATAGCGACGGCGTCCGACGACCGCACGAGGAACGTCCGACGCGGCCTCCGCAGGACGAGCGCGTCCAGGGGCCGGAGATCCCGGAGGACGTCGTCTTCAGCGACCTCGACAAGTCGGTGCGGGGCCGCCTCCGGACCCTCAGCAAGGACAACGCGGACGGTGTCGGTCGGCACCTCGTGATGGTGGGCCGGTTGCTCGACTCGGAGCCGGAGCTCGCGTACGAGCACGCCCAGGCGGCCGTCCGTCGTGCCGGGCGGGTCGACGTGGTCCGGGAGGCGGCGGGCCTCGCGGCCTACCGGACAGGGCGTTACGCCGAGGCGCTTCGCGAGCTGCGCACCGTCAGGCGCCTCAATGGCTCGTCGGAGCACCTGCCGATCATGGCGGACTGCGAGCGGGGCCTGGGGCGGCCGGAACGGGCGATCGCCCTCGCGCAGGAGCCCGAGGCGGCGACGCTCGATGTTGACGGGCAGGTCGAGCTCGCCATGGTCGTGAGCGGCGCGCGGCTCGACCTCGGCCAGGCCGAGGCCGCCGTGGCCGCGGTGTCGACGCCGGCGGTCCGTGCGGCCGTCGG
This sequence comes from Cellulomonas sp. URHB0016, assembly GCF_054057935.1. NCBI lineage: Bacteria > Bacillati > Actinomycetota > Actinomycetes > Micrococcales > Cellulomonadaceae > Cellulomonas > Cellulomonas sp. URHB0016. Next base: position 7,840 of record NZ_JBSRZU010000001.1, read on the forward strand.
TGTCCTGGCTGCCCGGGTGGCCCAAGCACGGGCGGCGGCGCTCGAGGCCGACGGCCGTCCCGACGACGCGGTGGCCGAGCTGGCGCCCTACAGCGTGGCCGAGCTCGCCTCGGCCGCGGGCGACGTGGAGGAGGAGGACGAGATCGTCGTCTTCGACCTCGACGAGTCCGACGACGAGTCCGACGACGGGATCGACGACGAGGTCCTGGCCGACGACCACGTGGGCGACGACGAGGAGGACGGCGTGGACGACGCCGACGAAGACCTCGAGGCTGGCGCCGACGGCGGCCCCCACGGACTCGAGGACGTCGCCGGGCGGTCGGACCGGGAGGTCGTGGCGACGGCTGTCGACGGGCCCGGTGCGGACGAGACCGGCGCCGAGACGGCCCAGCGGGCTCACGGTGAGCCGGAGGGAGCCGCATGAGCGGAGGTCTCGAGGGGTCGACGACACCCCTCGCCGACCGCTTCGGCCTGGCGCTGGTGGACCTCGATGGGGTCGCGTACCGCGGTCATGAGCCGATCGACGGCGCCGCTCAGGGTCTGACGACCGCCCGGGACCGCGGGATGCGGCTCGTGTTCGTGACGAACAACGCCTCCCGGGAACCGGAGTCGGTGGCCGACCAGCTCACCCAGCTCGGCATCCCGACGAAGGCTGCCGAGGTCATGACGGCCGCGCAGGCAGCGGCGCAGCTCCTGCGGACACGACTCCCTCGGGGGGCCAAGGTGCTCGTGGTCGGGGGCGCCGGGCTCGTGACGGCGGTGCAGCAGGCCGGGTACACGGTCGTCGACTCCGCGGACGACGAGCCCCAGGCGGTCGCCCAGGGCTTCTCGCCTGATCTCGGGTGGGCCCAGCTCGCCGAGGCGGCGTACGCCGTGCAACGGGGCGCATGGCACGTCGCGTCGAACCTCGACCTCAGCCTGCCCACTGCGCGAGGGTTCGCCCCCGGTAACGGGTCGCTCGTCGGTGCGGTACAGGCCGCGACCGGGGTGGTCCCTGACAGTGCCGGCAAGCCGTCGCCGACGATGTACCACATGGCCGTGGAGCGTGCCGGGGCCCTCGAGACGCTCGTCATCGGCGACCGGCTCGACACGGATCTTGCGGGTGCACGGTCGGGGGGCTACCTCGGGCTGCACGTGCTGACGGGTGTGAGCTCGGCGCGCGACGACGTCCTCGCCGCCCCCGGCGAGCGCCCCCACTTCATCGGCGCGGACCTGCTGTCGTTGCTCGACGCGCACCCGGCTCCCGAGCCCGGCGCCGAGGGGTGGTGGACGGTCCGCGGCGCTGCCGCACGCGTGGCGCACGGCCGCCTGGAGATCGACCGCGGCCGCGAGGACGGGCTCGAGCACCGGGTCGACGTGGTTCGCGCGGCGTGCGCCGCCGCGTGGGCCTTCGTCGACGACGGCGGCACGCTCGACGTCTCGAGCGTGCCGGAGCTGGACGTACGGGCTGTCGGCGCCTGACGTCGCGCGCGTGCGAGGCGACTCGTCGGCGGTGTGCGGGGCGACTCGCCCCGCTGGGTGTGGACGGTGAGCGCGGGTGCGTGTGCGTCGCCGGGTAACGTGGGCGCGTCCTGGTCGTCGCTCCGTCGTCACTCCGGTCGACGGGCTCCCTGGGGGACGTGTCTGCCGGCCCGTGCGGCTGCGGTCGTCCCAGCGCAGCCCCGTGACGCGGCACCAGGATGCCGAGAGACTAAGGAGTCAACCGTGAGCACGATGTCCGGTCCGGACGCCGACGGCGGTCGCGACGAGGCCCTCGCGCGGCCGACCCCGTCCTCGGTGCGCCTTCCGGCCGCCACCGTGAACGGTCCGGAACCGGTACCGGCGGTCGCCGGGAGCGGCGGTCCCGAACGGGTACCCGCGGTCGCCGGGAGCGGCGGTCCCACGGGCGACCCGCACGTCGACGCCGCACTGACCCGGCTGGACGGGCTCGAGGACGTCCCGTTGAGAGAGCACGTCGCGCACTTCGACGCGGTGCACCGGGCTCTCGGGGACCGGCTCGCGGACGCGGAAGGCGTGGGCGCGTGACGACGCGGTTGGACAGCGAGCTGGTGCACCGAGGGCTCGCGCGGTCACGTCGCCAGGCCGGGGAGCTCATCGCGGCCGGGCGGGTGTCTGTGGACGGCAGCCCGGCGCGCCGCAGTGCGGTCCGGGTGTCTGCCCAGCACGAGGTCGCGGTGGCCGAGGACGACTCTGATCCCGGGTTCGCCTCGCGTGCCGGGCACAAGCTTGCCGGGGCGCTCGCCGCACTCGGAGCCACGGGTCCCGCGGTCCGAGGGCAGGTGTGCCTCGATGCCGGGGCCAGCACGGGAGGCTTCACCGACGTGCTCCTGCGCGCGGGCGCAGCCCGCGTGGTCGCCGTCGACGTCGGACACGGCCAGCTCGTTCCCAGGCTTGCTGCCGACGGGCGCGTCGACTCGCGCGAGGGCGTGAACGTGCGGGACCTGGTGGCGGGAGCGATCGACCCGGCCCCAGCCGTGGTGGTCGCAGACCTCTCGTTCATCTCGCTCCCGCTCGTCCTGCCCGCGCTCGTCGCGGTCGCCGCCCCGGGTGCCGACATGCTGCTGATGGTCAAGCCGCAGTTCGAGGTAGGACGGGAACGGCTCGGATCAGGTGGCGTCGTGCGCGACCCCGCGCTGCGCGCGGAGGCCGTCGTCGGCGTCGCACGGGCGGCACGGGAGCTCGGTCTCGAGCTGTTCGCGGTGCTTCCCAGCGTGCTGCCTGGACCGAGCGGCAACCTGGAGTACTTCCTGTGGCTGCGAGGAGCGGGACCGGTGCTCCGGGCGAAGGGCGGACGGATGCCCGGGCCTGTGCCGGACGAGGGCGGCCCCGTCGGGGCTCGCTCGAACCTGAGCGGGCCCGGCACGTCGGCTCGGGACGGGGCCGGTGACCCATGGCTGGTCGCAGTCGAGGCTGCGGTCGCGGCGGTGGTCGTGGGAGGTGCACCCCTCGCCGTGCCTTGCGCGGCTCCGGGCGTGGCCCTGCTCCCGCCCTCCTCACGGGCGCCCGATCCCCGGCCGGACCCTGCGCCCGGCAGCGGGCCGTCCCCGAGAGCTGGCGAGGTCCCGGAAGCTGGCGGGGTCCCGGAAGCTGGCGGGGTCCCGAGAGCTGGCGAGGCCCCGAGCCCGGACGGTGGTCCGTGACCCGCCGGGCGCTCGTCGTGACCCACCGCGGGCGCGAAGAGGCGCTGGCGGCCACCAAGGAGGCGGTCGAGGAGCTCGAGGCAGCAGGTGTCGAGCCGTTCCTCGCACCGGAGGACTGCACGCCGGAGGAGCTGCCGGAGTTCGAGCTCGGGATCGTGCTGGGCGGCGACGGCACCATCCTGCGCGCCGCCGAGCTCACACGCGGTACGCCGGTGCCGTTGCTCGGCGTCAACCTGGGGCACGTCGGGTTCCTGGCGGAGAGCGAGAGGGACGACATCGGCGACGCCGTCCGACGGCTCACGTCCGGTGACTTCATCGTCGAGGAGCGCGGGACCCTCGACGTGCGGGTCCTCACCCCGGAGGGTGACGTGCGGACCGGCTGGGCGCTGAACGAGGCCGCCCTCGAGAAGGTCGACCGGTCGCGCATGCTCGAGGTGATGGTGGAGGTCGACGGGCATCCGCTGTCGTCGTTCGGGTGCGACGGGATCGTCGCGGCGACCGCGACGGGCTCGACGGCGCACGCGTTCTCAGCCGGCGGCCCGGTCGTGTGGCCGGACGTCGACGGCATGATCCTCGTGCCGCTGTCGGCGCACGCCCTGTTCGCGCGGCCCCTCGTGGTCGGTCCGCGCAGCCTGCTGGCACTGGAGGTCCTCGATCGGTCGCCGGCGCCCGGGCTCGTCACGTGCGACGGCCGCCGCCGCCTGGACGTCCCCCGTGGCTCACGCGTCGAGGTCACCCGCAGCAACATCCCTGTCCGGCTGGCCCGGCTCACCCCGGCCCCGTTCACGACGCGACTGGTGCACAAGTTCGGCCTGCCGGTGGAGGGCTGGCGAGGAAGGGCGCACCGTGCCGGCGGACCTGCGACGGAGGAGGCACCGTGATCGAGGAGATCCGGATCCAGAACCTGGGGGTCATCGGGCGCGCGCACATCCAGCTCGGGCCGGGCCTGACCGTGCTGACCGGGGAGACCGGTGCGGGCAAGACCATGGTGCTGACGGCGCTGTCGCTGCTGCTGGGGGGCAAGGCGGACCCGACAACGGTGCGGACGCACGCGCAGGGCGCGGCCGTCGAGGGCCGTGTCGTGCTGCCCGGCGACGCTCCGGCGCTGCTCCGGGCCGAGGAGGCGGGCGCGGAGCTGGACGACGACGGCAGCCTGCTGCTCGTACGCACCGTCAGTGCCGGTGGCGACGGAGGTGGCGGCCGCTCGCGCGCGTTCGTCGGCGGCCGGTCGGTGCCGCAGGCGGTGCTCGGCGAGCTCGCGCAGGCGCTCGTGACCGTGCACGGCCAGGCGGACCAGGCGCGGTTGCGCTCGCCCGCGCACCAGCGCGAGGCGCTCGACCAGTTCGTCGGGCCTCAGCACCGCGAGACGCTCGGCCGCTACCGTGCCGCGTGGACGGATCGGGCGAGGGTCGACGCCGAGCTGAGCGAGCTCGTCGAGCGGGCACAGGACCGTTCCCGCGAGGCGGAGCTGCTCCGGCTGGGTCTCGGCGAGGTGGAGCGCGTCGACCCGCAGCCGGGGGAGGGACGTCGCCCTCGCCGAGGAGGCCGGGCGGCTCGCGCACGCCGAGGACCTGCGTGCTGCGGCCGCGGGCGCGCACGCCGCGTTGGCGGGCGACGAGGACGGCGGCACCGACACGGTCTCGGCGGCTGCCGTGGTGGAGCACGCGCGGCGTCTGCTCGACCAGGTCGGCGCGCACGACCCGACGCTCGCGACGCTCGCGACGCGCATCGCCGAGGCGGGGTACCTGCTCGCGGACGTGGCCGCCGATCTCGGTGCCTATGTCGAGGACCTCCAGGCGGACCCTCGCAGGCTCGAGGTCGTCCAGCAGCGACGAGCCGAGCTCGGCACGCTGACCCGGAGCTACGGCGCGGACGTCGCGGAGGTGCTCGCATGGGCGTCGACCTCCGGGCTGCGGCTGCTGGAGCTCGAGGGTGGGGACGAGCGCATCGAGTCCCTCCGGGTGGCACGCGACGAGCTCGACGCGTCGATCGTCGAGCTCGCACGGGAGATCACGTCGGGTCGGACAGAGGCGGCATGGCGGCTCGCGCAGGTCGTCTCGGACGAGCTGGACGGGCTCGCGATGAGCGGGGCCGAGCTCCGGGTCGTGGTGGAGCCGGCGGACGGCCCGGGCCCGCACGGCGCCGACCGGGTGGAGATGCTGCTCGTGCCGCATGCCGGCGCACCGGCGCGCCCTCTCGGCAAGGGTGCGTCCGGCGGTGAGCTCTCGCGCGTCATGCTGGCCCTCGAGGTGGCGCTCGCGACCGCTCCGCACGACGACGCGGCCCGGCCCGGCACGTTCGTGTTCGACGAGGTCGACGCGGGCGTCGGCGGCCGGGCTGCGATCGAGGTCGGTCGGCGGCTCGCCGAGCTCGCGCGCGGCAGCCAGGTCCTGGTCGTGACACATCTCGCGCAGGTGGCGGCGTTCGCCGACCGCCACCTCGTCGTGACGAAGTCCACCTCCGACGGCATCGACGTGGTGACGGAGTCGGACGTGCGACGGGTCGGGGGCGACGACCGGGTGCGCGAGCTGGCCAGGATGCTGTCCGGGCAGGACGACTCCCAGGCGGCGCGCACCCATGCGGCGGAACTGCTGGAGCTCTCGTCCGTGGGACGATGAGCGGCGATGAGAGCCTCCCTGCGTAGACGCACACCCCTGCCCGAATCCGGTGTCGTCGCCGGACCAGCCCGCGTCGACCCCCGCACCAAGGCGCTGACGAAGCGGCTCCGCCCGGGAGACGTCGCCGTCATCGACCACCTCGACCTGGACCGGGTGTCGGCGGAGGCGCTGGTCGCGTGCCAGCCGGCGGCGGTCCTCAACGCCGCGCGGTCCACGTCGGGTCGCTACCCGAACCTGGGTCCGGAGATCCTCGTGGCCGCCGGCGTCCCGCTGGTCGACGACCTCGGCACCGACGTCATGGCGATCACCGAGGGGCACCGGCTGCGCGTGGTCGGGGCGTCCGTCTACGACGGTGAGACGCTCGTCTCCGAGGGTGTCGAGCAGACCGCGGTCACCGTCGCAGCCGCGATGGAGGAGGCCCGGGCCGGCCTGTCGGTGCAGCTCGAGTCGTTCGCCGCGAACACCATGGACTACCTCCGCCGGGAGCGGGACCTGCTGCTCGACGGCGTGGGTGTGCCGGACATCAGCACACCGATCGAGGGTCGCCAGGTCCTCATCGTGGTCCGCGGGTACCACTACAAGGAGGACCTCGTCACGCTGCGGCCGTACATCCGTGAGTACCGGCCGGTGCTGATCGGGGTCGACGGTGGCGCGGACGCGATCCTCGACGCGGGCTGGAAGCCGGACCTGATCGTCGGTGACATGGACTCGGTGTCCGACCGGTCCCTGATGTGCGGCGCGGAAGTCGTGGTGCACGCCTACCGCGACGGGCGCGCGCCGGGTCTCGCCCGCGTGGAGCAGCTCGGCGTCAAGCACGTGGTGTTCCCCGCGACGGGCACCAGCGAGGACGTGGCCATGCTCCTGGCGGACGACAAGGGCGCCGAGCTGATCGTCGCCGTCGGCACGCACGCGACGCTCGTCGAGTTCCTCGACAAGGGACGTTCCGGCATGGCCAGCACGTTCCTCACGCGCTTGCGTGTGGGCGGCAAGCTGATCGACGCCAAGGGTGTGTCCCGCCTCTACAAGCACCGGATCTCGAACGTGCAGCTGATCCTGCTGGTGCTCGCCGGCCTCCTGGCCCTCGGCGTCGCCCTCGCGTCCACCGCCGCCGGACAGACGCTTCTCGGCCTCCTGGGCGCCCGCGTCGACGACATGACGTCGTGGGTCCGCGAGCTGTTCGGAGCGACACCGTGAGCCCTCTGCTCGACCCCCGCCCCACGCCCGTGTTCCTGGCGCCGAGCGGCGCATCCCCCGACGGAGACCTCGCACCGTGATCGACTTCAGGTACCACATCGTCTCGCTCATCTCCGTGTTCCTTGCTCTGGCCGTCGGCATCGCGCTGGGCGCCGGGCCGCTGAAGGAGACGATCGGCGACACCCTCACCGGCCAGGTGGAGCAGCTGCGCGCGGAGAAGGACGCGCTGCGCACCGAGCTCGACGAGTCGGCCGGCGACCTCGCGGACACGACGGCCTACGTCGACGCGGCCGCTCCGCAGCTGCTCGGTGGCGCCCTGACCGCCCGTCGTGTCGCCGTGGTCGCCCTGGGGCCCGTGGACGACGACCGCAGCAAGGCCCTCGACGACCGGCTCGCCCAGGCGGGTGCCACCGTCACCGCCCACGTGACGCTCACCGAGTCGTGGACCGACCCCGACGTGGCGAGCTACCGCCAGGCGCTCGTCGGCAACATCTTGACGCTGCTGGACCCTGTCCCCGACGAGGACGAGGGCGCGCAGACCGACCTCACCTACGCCCTCGTCCAAGGACTCTCCGGAGCGGACCCGGCGGCGCCGGACACCCTCACCCTGGACGCGTCGAGCATGCTCGAGGTGCTCAGCGGCGGCGACTCCCCGCTCGTGACGCTGCAGGACCCGGTCGAGGTGCCCGCCGACGCGATCGTGGTGCTCGCTCCCGTCCGGGACGAGGACTCGGGCGCACCGTCGCCCACCACCGCAGCCGACGTCCAGGTGCTGGTCGACGCGCAGCTCGGGGTGCTGAGCGCAGCCCAGAAGCTGACGGAGGGCGCCGTGCTGGCCGACGGCCCGCTCGTCCAGGGCAGCCTCACCGAGGCGGTCCTGGCCGACGACGAGCTGGCCTCCACGCTCACGACGGTGTCGGAGGCCGAGGAGGTCCCGGGCCAGGTCTCGGTGCCGCTCGCCCTCGCGGCACGCATCGGCGGCGTGAACGGCCACTACGGGTTCGGCGACGGGCTGACGGTGATGCCTGAGCCGGTCACCCTGCCCCCCGTCGACCGCACCCCGCAGAGCGCGCTCGTGCCGCCTGCGGGCGAGACGCAGGGGTGAGCGTGCACCGGTTCCGGGGGGTCGCCGCTGCCGTGGTCGCCTGCATGACGACGCGTGTCGCGCGCGGTGCCCTCGACGCACGGGCACCGGGTGGACAGGCGCGCTGGACCCGCACCAACCACCGCGGGGAGCCCGTGAGCATGCTGGAGGGGCCTGCCGTCGCCGCGGGATTGCTCGTGGGCTCCGTGATCGGTGCGTCGAGCACCCGTGCGGCCGCGGCCGTCGGGGTCGCGACGGCCGCGGGTGCGGCGTTCGGGATCGTGGACGACCTCGCGGAGGACGCCGACGCCAAGCGCAAGGGCCTTCGGGGTCACCTCGGCGCGATGGCCCGCGGCGAGGTCACGACCGGCGGCCTCAAGGTGCTCGGCATCGGGGCGGGCGCTCTCGTCGCCGCCGCGCTGGCGATCCCGGCCCGGGACAGACTGCGCGGGTCGGCGTCGTGCGCCGCGTACGTGCTCGACGTCACGACCTCCGGGGCGCTCATCGCTGCGAGCGCCAACCTCGTCAACCTGCTCGACCTGCGGCCCGGGCGGGCGCTCAAGGCCGCGACTCTCGTCGCCGGCCCGCTGACGTTCGGCGGCGGCGCGGGCGCAGGTCCGGCAGCCGCCGTCCTGGGCGCCGCCGGGGCGGCGTTCGACCGGGATCTCGCGGAGACGGACATGCTCGGCGACGGTGGTGCCAACGCGCTCGGTGCGGCTCTCGGCGCGGCGCTCGTCCTCGGTGCGTCGCGCCGCGTGCGGCTCGTCGCCCTCGGTCTCGTGGTCGGCCTGACCGTCGCGAGCGAGAAGGTGAGCTTCACGCGCGTGATCGAGCGCACGCCGGTGCTGCGGGAGCTCGACGCCCTCGGCCGGCGGTCGGCGCACACCTCTCCTGCGCCGACCACGTCGTCGACCGGCGCGGCGTGAGCCCAGCGGTGCGCCGCCTCGTCGGCGGCCTCGGGGGTGCCGCCGCGATGATCGCGGCGATCACGGTGCTGAGCCGCCTCCTCGGCTTCACCCGCTATCTGGTCCAGGCCCGTGCCTTCGGCGGCGCCGGGAGCATCAGCGACACCTACAACAGCGCCAACCTGCTGCCGAACATCCTCTTCGAGGCCGCTGCCGGCGGTGCGCTCGCGGGGGCGCTCATCCCCCTGCTCGCACTCCCGGTCTCCCGGGGGCTGCGCAAGGACGTCGACGGCATCGCGTCAGCGGCGCTGGGCTGGACGCTGGTCGTCCTCGTCCCGCTCGCGGCCGCGCTCGCCGCCGCGAGCGGGTTGATCGCCGACGTCTGGCCCGGCCAGGCCGACGCGGCGCACCGCGACCTGCTGCAGTTCTTCATCGTGGTGTTCGCGGCCCAGATCCCGCTGTACGGGGTCGCGGTCCTGCTCTACGCCGTGCTCCAGGCGCACAGACGCTTCTTCTGGCCGGCGTTCGCCCCGGTCATGTCGTCGATCGTGGTGATCGGGACGTACGCGGTGTATGGGGTGCTCGCCGACGGCGAGCCGAACGACCCGACGGCGGTCGGCCATGGGCCGCTCGCTCTGCTCGCGTGGGGCACCACGCTCGGCGTGGCCGCGATGTGCCTGCCGATGTTCGTCCCTGTGCACCGGCTCGGGGTCCGGCTGCGCCCCACGCTTCGGTTCGCGCCGGGGATCGGACGGCGGCTCGCGTCGCTGGCGTTCGCCGGGGTCGGTTCCGTGGTCGCGCAGCAGGTCGCGACGCTCGTCGTGGTGCTCGTCTCGTCCTGGAAGGGCGGCCACGGCACGTTCACCGTGTACCTCTACTCGCAGCAGGTGTACCTGCTGCCGTACGCCGTGCTGGTCGTGCCGCTGGCCACGTCGACCTTCCCCCGGCTCGCCGCACGGGCCGCGGCCGGCCGTCATGCCGAGTTCGCGGCCATGGCGTCCGCCACCACCCGGGCCGTGGTCGTGGCGGCGGGCGTCGGTGCGGCGGCTGTCGCCGCGGCGGCGCCGGCGATTGCCGACGTGTTCGGCTCGATCGGGCGTCACCCGGAGTCGGTGGCCGCGATGGCGCCGACGATCACGCTCCTGCTGCCGGGGCTCGTCGGTTTCGCGGTGATGTTCCACGGGTCCCGGGCGCTGTACGCCCTGGAGCGTGGACGTCTCGCCATCACCGCCAACGTGGCGGGCTGGGGCACGTCGGCCGTCGCGTCGGTCGTCGCCGCCGCCTGGCTCGTCCCCGACGGAGACGCCACCGGTCGGACGCTCGTCGCGCTGGCCGTGGCGAGCTCGGCCGGGATGCTCGTCGGCGGCACCGGGGCGGTGGTCGGGCTGCGCCGCGCCGCCGGGCCGGAGGCGTTGCGAGGGCTGGGCCGATCGCTGGTCGTGGTCGTCCTCGCAGGCGTCGTCGGCGCCTTCGTGGGGCGCTGGGTGGTCGACACGGTGGGCGCGCTGGTCGGCGAGAATCTTTGGTCCGCCATCGCGGCGGCGGCCGGCGGGGCGCTCGTGGCAGTCGTGGTGGTCGGTGCCGGGATCGCGCTCCTCGACCGGGGCACGGTGACGGGCTTCCTGCGGATCGAGCGGGACCCGGCTCCCGCCGGGCAGCCCGTGCCGTCGGTCCCCGACCCGACGGACTGACGAGTCCGTCCGAGCGGGGACCTGTCGGGACTCGCCCCACCGATCCGTCCGACGACCGTACCGGGTCGGGTAGGCTGGAACCCCGTGACAGAGCGCGCGCATCGACTCTCCGGGCGGTCGGAATCCACGACCCGGCACATCTTCGTCACCGGAGGCGTCGCCTCCTCACTCGGCAAGGGCCTCACGGCGAGCAGCCTGGGCCGTCTCCTGCGGTCCCGCGGCCTCAAGGTCACGATGCAGAAGCTCGACCCGTACCTCAACGTGGACCCGGGGACCATGAACCCGTTCCAGCACGGCGAGGTGTTCGTCACCGAGGACGGCGCGGAGACCGACCTCGACGTCGGCCACTACGAGCGGTTCCTGGACGTCGACCTCGTCGGCTCCGCGAACGTGACCACCGGCCAGGTCTACTCGCAGGTCATCGCCAAGGAGCGTCGCGGCGAGTACCTCGGCGACACGGTGCAGGTCATCCCGCACATCACGGATGAGATCAAGGAGCGCATGCGGTCGCAGGCGGGTGAGGACGTCGACGTCATCATCACCGAGATCGGCGGCACGGTCGGTGACATCGAGTCCCAGCCGTTCCTCGAGGCGGCACGCCAGGTGCGGCACGACCTCGGCCGGTCCAACGTGTTCTTCCTCCATGTCTCGCTCCTCCCGTACATCGGCCCGTCGGGGGAGCTCAAGACGAAGCCGACGCAGCACTCGGTCGCCGCCCTGCGCAGCATCGGTATCCAGCCGGACGCGATCGTGTTGCGCGCGGACCGCGACGTCCCGGAAGGCACCAAGCGGAAGATCGCCCTGTTCTGCGACGTGGACGTCGAGGGCGTCGTCACCGCCAAGGACGCCCCGAGCATCTACGACATCCCGCGCGTGCTGCACTCCGAGGGTCTCGACGCCTACGTGGTGCAGCGTCTCGGCCTGCCGTTCCGGGACGTGGACTGGTCCGGGTGGGACGAGCTGCTGCACCGGGTGCACAAGCCGGCGCACCAGGTGGAGGTCGCACTGGTCGGCAAGTACATCGACCTGCCGGACGCCTACCTGTCGGTCACCGAGGCGCTGCGGGCCGGCGGCTTCCACCACGACACCCGGGTCGTCATCCGCTGGGTCACGTCCGACGACTGCCAGACCGCCGAGGGCGCGCGCCTCGCGCTCGAGGGCGTCGATGCGGTCCTGGTGCCCGGTGGCTTCGGCGTGCGCGGCATCGAGGGCAAGCTCGGTGCGCTGCGCTGGGCCCGCGAGAACAAGGTGCCGACACTCGGGATCTGCCTGGGTCTGCAGTGCATGGTCATCGAGTACTCGCGCACGATCCTCGGCCTCGAGGGCGCATCGTCGTCCGAGTTCGACGAGGACCCGGCTCACCCGGTCATCGCGACGATGGCCGAGCAGCTCGCGATCGTCGGCGGCGACGGCGACCTGGGCGGCACGATGCGGCTCGGCGGCTACGAGGCCAAGCTCACGCCCGGCTCGATCGTCGCCGAGACCTACGGGTCCGAGACGGTCTCCGAGCGGCACCGGCACCGCTACGAGGTGAACAACTCCTACCGCGACAAGCTCGAGGCGGCGGGCCTGGTCATCTCCGGCGTGTCGCCCGACACGTCGCTCGTGGAGTTCGTCGAGCTGCCGCGCGAGGTGCACCCGTACTTCGTCGCGACCCAGGCGCACCCCGAGTTCAAGTCCCGTCCGACCCGGGCCCACCCGCTGTTCGCGGGGCTCGTCGGCGCGGCACTCGCACAGCGCGACGACCTCTGATGGGGGAGACCCCGCCGGTCGAGGTCGCCGACCTCTCGGCACCTCGCACGGTCGTGTCGCACGAGGTGCTCCACCACGGGAAGGTGTGGGACCTCGTGTCGGACGTCGTGGACCTCGGCGTCACGCGGGTGCTCCGCGAGTACGTCGACCACCCCGGTGCCGTTGCGGTGGTGGCGCTCGACGACGAGGACCGGGTGCTCCTCCTCTCGCAGTACCGGCACCCCGTCCGCCACGAGCTGTGGGAGCTGCCGGCCGGCCTCCTGGACGTCGAGGGCGAGGACCTCGTGACCGCCGCCGCACGGGAGCTGGCCGAGGAGGCGGACCTGGTGGCCGGCTCCTGGTCGCGGCTCGTCGAGTTCTTCACGACGCCCGGCGGCTCCGACGAGCGCATCGTCGTGTTCCTCGCCCGTGACCTGTCGGCCGTCGCGGACTCGGACCGGTACACGCGGGTCGACGAGGAGGCCGGCATGGTGCTGGCCTGGGTGCCGCTGGACGAGGCCGTCGAGGCGGTGCTCGCGGGTCGCCTCCACAGCCCCAGCGCGATCACCGGCGTGCTCGCCGCGGCAGCGGCCCGTTCGCGCGGGTGGGCCACCCTCGGCCCGGTCCGGCTGCCCTGACCGGGCCGACGTCGACCCACCACGCCCGCCGGCGTCGCGCCCTGCAGTGGCGAGGCCGCCCAGGGTTCTCAGCGGCTCGTCGACCGGCGGTACTGCATGTTGGCCAGCGGCACGAACACGAGGATGAAGATCGCCGCCCAGATCAGCGTGTAGAGCTCAGCGTGCTGCAGCGGCCAGGCGTCGGGGGTGGGGACCTCGGGCGGGATGTTGCCGAAGAGGTCACGTGACGCCTGCGTGACGGCGGACACCGGGTTCCACTCGGCGAACGTCTGCAGCGGCGCAGGAAGCGTCTCCAGGGGGACGAACGTGTTGGCGACGAACGTCAGCGGGAAGATCACGATGAACGTGGCGTTGTTGAACACCTCGGGACTCGGGACCAGCATCCCGAGCCAGGCCATGATCCACGAGATCGCGTAGGCGAAGACGAGCAGCAGCAGGTAGCCGAGCGCCGCCTCCGCGAACGAGCTGTGGATGCCCCAGCCGACGAGCAGCCCCGTCAGAGACATGACGACCAGCACGAGGACGTTGTTGGCGACGTCGGAGATCGTCCTGCCGGTGAGCACGGCAGACGGGGCCATCGGCAGTGACCGGAACCGGTCGATGATCCCCTTCTTGACGTCCTCCGCCAGGCCGGCGCCCGTGATCGTCGAGCCGAAGATGACCGTCTGGGCGAAGATCCCCGCCATGAGGAACTCCCGGTACGCGGCGGGATCGGCTCCGCCGGGCACGGCGATGGCGCCGCCGAACACGTACGCGAACAGCAGGACGAACATGATCGGCGACAGCGTGGTGAAGACCAGCAGGTCCGGCACCCGCTTGATCTTGATGATGTTCCGCTTGGCGACGACGTAGGAGTCGGAGAACACGGTCGGCGCGGCCATCACACATCTCCCTCGAGAGGCCCGTCGGCGGCCGCAGCGCGGGCAGCTCCGGCAGCCGCAGGAGCCACCGGGGGCGGCTGCGCCGGACCGGGCTGCTCCGCGCCCATCTCCTCCGTGGACCGGCCGGTGAGCGAGAGGAAGACGTCGTCGAGCGTCGGTCGGCGCAGGCCGACGTCGTCGATCCCGATGCCTGCGTCGTCGAGGACGCGCAGCGCCTGCGTGAGGACCTGCGCACCCCCGCTGATCGGCATGAGCAACGTCCGCCTCCCTTCGTCGAGGCTCGCCGTGCCCACCCCCAGTGGTTCGAGCAGGTCCCGGGCGTCCAGGAGCTGCGCCGGATCGCGCACGGTGAGCTCGAGCCGCTCGCCGCCGACCTGAAGCTTGAGCTGGTCCGCCGTGCCCTGCGCGATGATCTTGCCGTGGTCGATGACCACGATCTCGTCGGCCAGCAGGTCGGCCTCCTCCAGGTACTGCGTGGTCAGGAGCAGTGTGGTCCCCCCTGCGACGAGGTTCTGGATCACGTCCCACATCTCGGTGCGACCGCGTGGGTCCAGGCCTGTGGTCGGCTCGTCCAGGAAGATGATCGGCGGGTCGGCGACCAGGGCGCCCGCGAGGTCGAGCCGGCGCCGCATCCCGCCTGAGTACGTCTTGGACGGGCGGTCGGCAGCGTCCTCCAGCCGGAACGCGGCGAGCAGCTCGCGTGCACGCTCGCGGGATCGCTTCACGCCGAGGTGGTAGAGCCGGCCGATCATGTCGAGGTTCTCGAACCCGGTGAGGTACTCGTCGACCGCGGCGTACTGCCCCGACAGGCCGATCCGGCGCCGGACGTCCCGCGGCTTGGCGAGGACGTCGACACCCGCCACCGTCGCGGAACCGCCGTCCGGTCTCAGCAGCGTGGTGAGGATGCGGACGATCGTCGTCTTTCCGGCGCCGTTGGGCCCGAGCAGACCGAGCACCGAGCCGGCCGGCACGGTGAGGTCGACCCCGTCGAGGGCCGTGACGCTCTTGTAGTGCTTGACGAGCCCCTGAGCGGTGATCGCGTCTGCCATGGGTCGAGGCTAGGAGAGAGCACCGACATCGGGACAGGGCAAACCGGGTCAGAACGTCTCAGGCACCGGCCGCCGCGTGGACGGCGGCGAGAGCAGGACGTGTGCGCAGGCTTCCGAGGAAGAACGTCACGGCGGACGCCAGCAGCGCGGCGCCCAGCATGTGCAGGTTGACCAGGCCGATCGGCAGGCCCGTGAACAGCTGGACGTACCCGACGAGCCCCTGGCCCAGCGCCACCGCGAGGAGTGTCAGCGCAGCCGACCGAGGCGGCCCGGACACGCCCCGGCGACGCAGCAGGACCAGCACGGCGACGAGGACGCCCAGGAACGCCCAGACGGACGCCGCGTGCAGCTTCGCCACGAGCCACGGATCGACGTCGAACCGGTAGCCCACCTCGTCGTCGCCCGAGTGCGGGCCGGCCCCGGTGACCACGACGCCGAGAACCAGCACGGCGGCCGTCAGGGCGGCGACGACGTGGGCGAGGGTCCTCGTCGTGCGGTCGACCACGGGTACCTCAGGTCCGTCGCCCTCGCGCGTCCGCACCACCAGCCACGTCGAGAACGCGACGAGCGCCATGGAGATGAGCAGGTGGCTGCCGACGATCGCGGGGTGGAGGTCGACCAGGACGGTGATGCCCCCGATGACGGCCTGGAGCAGGACGCCCGCGACCGGGACGATGCCGAGCCGGCGGTACGACCACGGGCGCCGCCGGTCGGACGTCACCAGCACCGCGACGACCAGGGCGACGACGACGAGCAGGCCGCTCACCGTCCGGTTGCCGAACTCGATGAACGGGTGCAGCGAGGTTGCCTCGTGGAGCTGAGGGGTGAACTCGCCGGGCTCGCACTCGGGCCAGGTCGAGCA
Organism: Cellulomonas sp. URHB0016; assembly: GCF_054057935.1. Taxonomy (NCBI): domain Bacteria; kingdom Bacillati; phylum Actinomycetota; class Actinomycetes; order Micrococcales; family Cellulomonadaceae; genus Cellulomonas; species Cellulomonas sp. URHB0016. Next base: position 23,633 of record NZ_JBSRZU010000001.1, read on the forward strand.
GCCGAGGCCGGAGCCGGTGAGCCGCACGGCCCCGCCCGTGACGACGATGGCGATCTGTCCGACGAGGTTCGCGACGACGGCGGTCCCCGTCCACCGCGCACGGAACCGGTCGGATGCCGACGGGGCGGACAGAGCCGACCCGGTCGCCGACGGGTTGTCGAGGTCACGCGTCGAGCTCACGCCGACCAGCCTACGGTCCGGTCGGGTCTCCTCCGGCCCTGGCGGCGGCGAGGCTCGTCACATCGGGAGCTCGGTCGTTCGCGCGATCACCCTTCAGTGCCAGCGGAACAGCGTCCGGGCGGCCCAGCCGAGCGCGGCGGCCCAGGCGACGAGGACCACCACGGACATGGGCGGCAGGACGCCGTGCAGGAGCGACTCGCGCATGGCCTCGCCCAGCGCGCCCGACGGCAGCAGGAGGGCGACATGCTCGAGCGGGCCCGGCAGACGTGACGCAGGGACGACCACCCCACCGGCGACCGCCAGCACGATGAGCGCGAGGTTGGCCACGGCGAGCACCGCCTCCGCCCGCAGCGTCCCCGCCACCAGGAGCGCGAGCGACGTGAAGGCCGCGGTGCCGAGCACGACGGCCACGAGCGCGAGCGCGAGGCCGGCCGGGTCCGGGCGCCACCCGAGCAGCACCGCCGTCACGCCGACGACGGCGATCTGGACCACCTCGACGCCCAGGACGCCGAGCACCTTGCCCGCGAGCAGGCCACCGCGGCCGAGCGGCGTCGTCGAGAGCAGCCGCAGCACGCCGTTGCGTCGGTCGAACGACGAGGCGATGGCCTGCGACGTGAAGGAGGACGTCATGACGGCGAGGGCCAGCACACCGGGGGTGAGGAAGTCGATGCGCGACTCGCCGGCCGTGTCGAGGTCGACGAACGTGGCACGGGTCAGGCCCACGAGCACCAGCACGGGGACGATCACCGTGACCATCAGCTGCTCGCCGTTGCGCAGGATGGCCCGCGTCTCGAACGACGTCTGGGCGAGCACCCGTCGCCAGGCGGGAGCCGCGCCCGCGTGCGTCGCCGTGGTGCCGGTCATCGTAGGTCCCGTCCGGTCAGGTCGAGGAAGACGTCCTCGAGGGTGCGGCGCCCCACGGTGATGCGGGTGGCGAGCTCGTCGTGCTCCGCGAGCCACGCCGTGAGGGCGGCGAGCGTGCCGGGCGTCACCGGACCGCTCACCGCGTAGGTGCCGGACACGGGTTCGTCGACGGTCAGGCCGCCGCCCAGCGCGCCTCCGAGCGCGAGCGTGTCGAGCCCGGGGGAGGCCTGCAGCTGGAGCGTGTGGTCGTCCGCGGCCGCCAGCAGGACGCCGACCGACCCCTGGGCGACGACACGCCCGTGGTCGACGACCACCACGTGGTCCGCGAGATCCTCGGCCTCGTCCATGAGGTGCGTGGTGAGGAGCACCGCGACGCCGTCGTCGCGCAGCTCCCGCACGAGGTCCCAGACGGCCCGCCGCGACTGCGGGTCCATCCCGGCGCTCGGCTCGTCCAGCACGACGACCTCAGGGCGTCCGACGACCGCGGCGGCGAGCGCGAGGCGCTGGCGCTGGCCGCCCGAGAGGCGCCGGACGGTGGTCCGCGCGAACGAGGTGAGCCCGAGCCGTTCCGCGAGCTCGCCGAGGTCCCGGGGGGCCGCGTACATGCGGGCGACGTGGGCGAGCATGTCCTGCGCCCGCACGCCCGTGGGCAGCCCGCCGTCCTGGAGCATCACGCCCACGCGCGGCCGCAGCTCGCGCGCGGCAGTGGCCGGGTCGAGCCCGAGGACGCGCACGGTGCCCTCGTCGGGGGTGCGCAGGCCCTCGCAGCACTCGATGGTCGTCGTCTTGCCGGCGCCGTTCGGTCCCAGCACGGCGGTCACCCGTCCGCGCAGGGCGACGAGGTCGAGGCCGTCGACGACAGCACGGTCGCCGTACCTCTTGACGAGCCCGGTGATCTCGAGCGCGGGGGAGTCGGGCACGGAAGCGAAGTCTAGGACCGTGCTGTCGTGGGCCCGGACGTGAGCGTGCGGGTGTGACCGTCGTCATGCGGACGGCAGGCGTGGTGAGGTCCGCCTTGCTTGCGGGGATGGATTTCGACAACAAGGATGTTGCCGATATCGCGGCCCTCTTCGGGGCCGACGTGCGCCACGGCTCGGCGGTGGCGCGGGGACGACGATCCGGAGGTGTCATGAGCGCGACGCTGCCCGCCGTGGCTCCCGCCGTCGACGTGCCCGAGACCGACGCCGGGACCCGTCAGCACGTCCTGCAGCTCGTCGCGAGCAGCGGCCCGGTGTCGGCCGTGGAGCTCGCCGCCCAGCTCGACCTCACCCCGGCCGGGATCCGTCGCCATCTCGCGATCCTCGAGCACACCGACCAGATCGCCGTCCACGAGGCCACGGGCGCCGGACCCGCCCGCCGGGGCCGGCCCGCACGCCGGTACGTCGTCACAGGACGCGGCCAGGCGGCCCTCTCGCACCGGTACTCCGAGCTCGCGACCCAGGCCCTGCGCTTCCTCGCGGAGACGGCCGGCCGGGACGCCGTCGAGTCCTTCGCCGAGCAGCGCGTCCGCGATCTCGAGGCCCGGCTCTCCGCCGGCATGTCCGGCACGGTCGACGTCGGCGCGCGGGCACGCGTCCTCGCCGAGGCCCTGACGGACGAGGGGTACGCCGCGAGCGCCCGCCCGGCTCCGGGCGGACACGCCGTCCAGCTGTGCCAGGGACACTGCCCCGTGCAGGACGTCGCTCACGAGTTCCCCCAGCTCTGCGAGGCGGAGGCCCGGGCGTTCTCGCGCCTGCTCGGCGTCCACGTGCAGCGCCTGGCGACCCTCGCGGGCGGCGGCCACGTCTGCACCACGAACATCCCGACCACGATGCCCGCCGCCTCCACGAACCTCCCAGCTCCAGTGCTCGCCATGGAAGGACCGACAGCATGAGCGCACCGACCGAGAACGCGGCCCAGCCGCAGCTCACCCAGGACGAGGCCATCGCCTCGATCGGCAACTACAGCTTCGGCTGGCACGACCGGGACGTCGCCGGGGCGACCGCGAAGCGCGGTCTGTCCGAGGCGGTCGTGCGGGAGATCTCCGCGCTCAAGAACGAGCCCGAGTGGATGCTGAAGACGCGGCTGAAGTCGCTGCGCCTGTTCGAGAAGAAGCCCATGCCCTGGTGGGGCGCGGACCTGTCGGGCATCGACTTCGACAACATCAAGTACTTCGTGCGGTCCACCGAGAAGCAGGCGTCGAGCTGGGAGGACCTGCCCGACGACATCAAGAACACGTACGACCGCCTGGGCATCCCCGAGGCCGAGAAGCAGCGACTCGTCGCCGGCGTCGCCGCGCAGTACGAGTCCGAGGTCGTCTACCACCAGATCCAGGAGTCGCTCGAGGAGCAGGGCGTCATCTTCCTCGACACCGACACCGGTCTGCGTGAGCACCCCGAGATCTTCGAGCAGTACTTCGGCTCCGTGATCCCCCCGGGCGACAACAAGTTCGCGTCGCTCAACACCGCCGTGTGGTCGGGCGGCTCGTTCGTCTACGTCCCGCCGGGCGTGCACGTCGAGATCCCGCTGCAGGCCTACTTCCGGATCAACACCGAGAACATGGGCCAGTTCGAGCGGACGCTGATCATCGCGGACGAGGGCTCGTACGTGCACTACGTCGAGGGCTGCACCGCGCCGGTGTACTCGTCCGACTCCCTGCACTCGGCCGTCGTCGAGATCATCGTCAAGAAGAACGCCCGTGTGCGGTACACGACCATCCAGAACTGGTCGAACAACGTCTACAACCTCGTGACGAAGCGGGCGACCGCCGCCGAGGGCGCGACCATGGAGTGGGTCGACGGCAACATCGGCTCCAAGGTCACCATGAAGTACCCGGCGATCTACCTCATGGGCGAGCACGCCCGCGGCGAGACGCTGTCCATCGCGTTCGCCGGCGAGGGCCAGCACCAGGACGCCGGCTCGAAGATGGTGCACGCCGCGCCGCACACGTCGTCGTCCATCGTCAGCAAGTCGGTGGCGCGCGGCGGTGGCCGTACGTCGTACCGCGGGCTCGTGCAGATCCTCGAGGGCGCCTCGCACAGCGCGTCGAACGTGCTCTGCGACGCCCTGCTCGTCGACCAGATCTCCCGCTCTGACACCTACCCGTACGTCGACGTCCGCGAGGACGACGTGTCGATGGGCCACGAGGCCACGGTGTCCCGCGTGAGCGAGGACCAGCTGTTCTACCTGATGTCCCGAGGCATGCCCGAGACCGAGGCCATGGCCATGATCGTGCGCGGGTTCGTCGAGCCCATCGCCCGCGAGCTGCCCATGGAGTACGCCCTCGAGCTGAACCGCCTCATCGAGCTGCAGATGGAAGGGGCCGTCGGCTGATGACGACCACCACGAACGACGCGGCAACCACGGCGAATCGTGGCGTCGCCGGGTCGCCGACCGATCACACCCGCGCCACGGCCGACGGCGCCCACACGCACGGCGTCGGCGGCACCCCCGAGTCGTCGCGCGCGTCGCGGCCGACGTCCTTCGACGTCGCCGACTTCCCGGTGCCGACGGGGCGCGAGGAGGAGTGGCGGTTCTCGCCGGTCGACCGCATCGCCCCGCTGTTCGCCGCGGACACCGACGGCGTCCTCGCCGGTCACGGCGTGCTGACGACGGTCGTCGAGGCGCCCGAGGTCAGGGTCGAGATCGTGGAGCGGGACGACGCGCGCCTCGGCCGCGCCGGCAAGCCCGGCGACCGGACCGCGGCGACCGCGTGGGCGTCGTTCCCGCGCGCGACGGTCGTGACGATCCCTCGTGAGGCGATCGCGTCCAGCGTGACGTCGATCCGCGTCGAGGGCGTCGAAGGGGCCGGCACGCACGAGGCGCCGCTCGACCCGTCGGCCACGCACCTCGTCGTGCATGCCGAGGCGCTGTCGCAGGGCGTCGTGCTGCTCGACCACGTCGGGCACGCGTCGCTCACCGAGACCGTCGAGATCGTCGCCGACGCCGGTGCGCACCTCACGGTCGTGTCGGTCCAGGACTGGGCCGCGGGGTCTGTGCACACGTCGTCGCACCGCCTGCGGATCGATCGTGACGCGACCGTCAAGCACATCGTCGTCACGCTCGGCGGCGACGTGGTGCGCGTGACGCCCGACGCGGAGTTCGTCGGTGAGGGCGCCAGCGTGCAGATGCTCGGGCTGTACTTCGCGGACGCCGGTCAGCACCAGGAGCAGCGCCTCTTCGTCGACCACGCCGTGCCGAACTGCGTCTCGCGCGTCACGTACAAGGGTGCCCTGCAGGGCGAGGGCGCCCACACCGTGTGGGTCGGCGACGTCCTGATCCGCGCGGCGGCCGAGGGCACCGACACGTACGAGCTCAACCGCAACCTCGTCCTCACCGACGGTGCGCGCGCCGACTCGGTGCCGAACCTCGAGATCGAGACCGGTGTCATCGAGGGCGCCGGCCACGCGAGCGCCACGGGCCGGTTCGACGACGAGCAGCTGTTCTACCTGCAGGCGCGCGGGATCCCGGAGACCGACGCCCGCCGGCTCGTCGTGCGTGGCTTCTTCGCCGAGCTCATCCACGAGATCGGGGTGCCGGACGTCGAGGAGCGGCTGCTCGCCGCGATCGAGAAGGAGCTCGAGGCGTCGATGAGCGCGCTCGGCACGGTCGGCGCGTCGGAGCAGGCATGACCGCTCAGCTCGCCTGCTACGACGAGGACGTGCCGGTCGCCGGGACGTTCCGCGTCGAGCTCGAGGCGGAGTCCGGCACCGTCGAGGTCGCCATCATCCGCGACGAGGCCGGCGAGCTGCACGCCATCAGCGACATCTGCTCGCACGGTGCGGTCTCGCTGTCCGACGGCGAGGTCGAGGACTGCACGATCGAGTGCTGGCTGCACGGGTCGCGGTTCGACCTGCGCACCGGCAAGCCGACCGGGCCTCCCGCCGTCCGCCCCGTCCCCGTCTACCCCGTGACCGTCGACGGCCAGCGCGTGCTGGTCGACGTCGACGCCCCCCTCTGATCGGAGTCACCGCATGGCCACCCTGGAGATCCGCGACCTGCACGTCAGCGTCGAGACCAAGGAGGGCGCCAAGCCCATCCTGCGTGGTGTCGACCTCACCGTGAGCAGCGGCGAGACGCACGCCATCATGGGCCCGAACGGGTCCGGCAAGTCCACGCTCGCGTACTCGCTCGCGGGCCACCCGAAGTACCAGATCACGTCCGGCACCGTGACGCTCGACGGCGTCGACGTCCTCGCGCTGTCGGTCGACGAGCGTGCCCGCGCCGGCCTGTTCCTCGCGATGCAGTACCCGGTCGAGGTCCCCGGCGTGTCGGTGTCGAACTTCCTGCGGACCGCCAAGACGGCGATCGACGGCCAGGCGCCGCCGCTGCGCACGTGGGTCAAGGACGTCCGGACCGCGATGGACGACCTGCGGATGGACCCGACGTTCGCGGAGCGCTCCGTCAACGAGGGCTTCTCCGGCGGCGAGAAGAAGCGCCACGAGATCCTCCAGATGGAGCTCCTCAAGCCGAAGTTCGCGATCCTCGACGAGACGGACTCCGGCCTCGACGTCGACGCGCTGCGGGTGGTGTCCGAGGGCGTCAACCGCGTCCGGCAGAACCCCGAGGTGGGCGTGCTGCTCATCACGCACTACACGCGCATCCTGCGCTACATCACGCCGGACTTCGTGCACGTCTTCGTCGACGGCAAGGTCGCCGAGGAGGGCGGCCCCGAGCTGGCCGACCGCCTCGAGAACGAGGGCTACGACCGCTTCCTGTCCAGCGCCGTCTGACGGTCCTCGACAGCACCACCGCCGGTGCCGCCCTCTGGGTGGCACCGGCGGCACCACCAGCACCATCAGGAGGGCGGACCCGTGACCAGCACGCTCGACGAGACGCGTGACACCGCGCGCACGGCCGGGATGCTCGACGACGTCGAGCTCGCTGCCGTCCGCGCCGACTTCCCGCTGCTGTCCCGCACGCTGCGCGGCGGGCGTCCTCTCGTCTACCTCGACTCGGGTGCGACGTCGCAGAAGCCCGAGGTCGTCCTCGACGCCGAGCAGGACTTCTACGTCCAGCGCAACGCCGCGGTGCACCGCGGCGCGCACCAGCTCGCGGAGGAGGCCACGGAGGCGTTCGAGGACGCACGGGACCGGGTGGCGTCGTTCGTCGGCGTCTCGCCCGCCGAGCTCGTCTGGACCTCGAACGCCACCGCGGGGATCAACCTCGTCGCCTACGCGATGTCGAACGCCTCGCTGGGCCGCGGCGGGGAAGCCTCCCGCCGGTTCGCGATCGGGGCCGGCGACGAGATCGTCGTCACCGAGGCCGAGCACCACGCGAACCTGGTCCCGTGGCAGGAGCTCGCGGCCCGCACGGGTGCGACCCTGCGCTGGCTCGGCGTGGACGACGACGGCCGCATCCGGGCCGACGACCTCGACGCGGTCGTCACCGACCGGACCAAGGTGCTCGCGTTCACGCACGCGTCGAACGTCACGGGTGCGATCACGCCCGTCGCCCGGTTCGTCTCTCGGGCGCGGGAGGTGGGGGCGCTGACGGTGCTGGACGCCTGCCAGTCGGTGCCGCACCTGCCCGTGGACCTGCACGGGCTGGGCGTCGACTTCGCCGCGTTCTCCGGCCACAAGATGCTCGGGCCGACCGGTGTGGGCGCGCTGTACGGGCGTCGCGAGCTGCTCGAGGCGATGCCCCCGGTGACGACCGGCGGCTCGATGGTCGAGGTCGTCACCATGGAGACCACGACGTACGCGCCCCCGCCACAGCGGTTCGAGGCCGGCACCCAGATGGTGTCGCAGGCGATCGGCATGGGCGCCGCGGCGAGCTACCTCGCCGAGCTCGGCATGGACGCCGTCGCCGCCCACGAGGCGCACCTCACCGGCCTGCTGCTCGACGCGGTCGCATCGGTACCCGGCGTGCGGGTCATCGGCCCGACGGACACGGCGGACCGGCTCGCGACCGTCGCGTTCGTCGTCGACGGCGTGCACGCGCACGACGTGGGCCAGGTGCTCGACGACGCCGGCGTCGCCGTGCGCGTCGGCCACCACTGCGCGCAGCCGCTGCACCGCCGGTTCGGCGTCGCGGCCACGGCGCGCGCGACGGCGGCCGTCTACACGACCGACGAAGAGATCGCAGTGTTCCGGGAAGCACTCGCGGGGGTCCGGGCGTTCTTCGGACTGAGCGACGGGAGTGGTGCATGAGCACGGGATCGATGGAACAGCTCTACCAGCAGGTCATCCTCGACCACGCGAAGTTCCCGCACGGCCGGGGACTCGGGGTCGCAGCGGGTGATCTGCGCACGGGGGAGTCGCACCAGGTCAACCCCACCTGCGGCGACGAGGTGACCCTCCAGGTGGACCTCGACGACGCGGGCGTCGTCCGCGACCTGCGGTGGGAGGGGCAGGGCTGCAGCATCTCGCAGGCCTCCGTCTCCGTGCTGCACGACCTCGTGGTCGACCACGACCTCACCGCTGTGGACGACCTGGCCGGCACGTTCCGCGCGCTCATGCAGTCGCGCGGCGCCGGCCTGGACGAGGACGCCGAGGAGAAGCTCGGCGATGCCGCCGCCTTCACGGGTGTCGGCAAGTACTCGGCGCGCGTGAAGTGCGCGCTCCTCGGCTGGGTCGCCCTGACCGACGCCCTGATCAAGACCGGCGCGACGCGCACATCGGAGGACGCATGAGCACCGAGACCAGCCCTGTCACCGTGGCGGACGTCGAGGAGGCCATGCGCGACGTCATCGACCCGGAGCTCGGCATCAACGTCGTCGACCTGGGCCTCGTGTACGGGGTCGTGATCGACCAGACCAACACCGCGGTCATCGACATGACGCTGACGTCCGCGGCCTGCCCGCTGACGGACGTCATCGAGGACCAGTCGGCGCAGGCCCTCGACGGCATCGTCGACGGGTTCCGGATCAACTGGGTGTGGATGCCGCCGTGGGGGCCGGAGAAGATCACGCCTGACGGTCGCGAGCAGATGCGGGCGCTGGGGTTCAACATCTGACGCAGTCGAGGTCGAGATCGCCCGGGCAAGCGCGTGTCCGGGGCGTCCTGCGTCCCGGCCGATCAGAACCGCGGCAGGTCGTTGAGCGCTGCGAGGGGGCGGAGCTCACGAGAGTCCCCGTCATCCACGGCTCATGGTCGGGCAGCAGGGCGACCTGGTACGCGCCGGGCGGGATGTGCTGCGGCGCGGGAGACGGGAAGCCGAGCGGTTCGGCGGCCGCGAAGCCGCGACGGCCGTAGAAGTGCGGGTCACCCTCCAGCAGCACGAGCGGCCAGCCGCCTGCGGTCGCCACCGCGAGCGCGCGTCCGACCAGTGCGCCGAATGCCCGCGTGACGACGTCCCGGACGGCGTCGAGCTCGTCGGGTCGTTCGAGGTCGATCGCGACGACAGGTCGGGCGACGGAGGGGTGAAGCCTGGCGGGGCCGTCGTCCCTGATGGGGTTCACGGATGGACTGTGACCCGTGATGCAGGCCGTGGCCAGGGCATTCGCGTCACAGGTCGTCGGTCGCGAACGTGTCGCACGCCTCGAACGTGCCCTGCTCGTACCCGGTGGTGAACCAGCGGGCGCGCTGCTCGCTCGACCCGTGCGTCCACGTGTCGGGGTTCACGCCGCCGCCCGACTGCTCCTGGATGTGGTCGTCACCGACCGCCTGGGCGGCCGAGAGAGCCTGCTCGAGGGTCTCGGGCGTGATCGGAGCGAGGAACACGGTGCCTCTGTCCGGGTCGATCGTGGTGGCCGCCTTGCCCGCCCACATCCCGGCGTAGCAGTCGGCCTGGAGCTCCACGCGGACCGAGTCGGAGTCCGCACCCGTGCCCTGGCGCTGGGCCTGGTCCATGACGCCGGTGATCTGCTGGATGTGATGGCCGTACTCGTGGGCCTCGACGTACTCCTCGGCGAGAGGGCCGCCCTCGGCGCCGAACCGGCTCTGCAGCTCGTCGAAGAAGCCGAGGTCCAGGTAGATCGTGGCGTCGGGCGGGCAGTAGAACGGGCCGGTGCTGGACGACGCGGTGCCGCAGGCGGTGTCGGCCGTACCGTCGAACTTGAGCACGTCAGGCTGCGCGAACGCCGCGCCCGCGGCGGTCACGGTGGGGGACCAGTAGGCGTCCAGGGACTGGATCGTGGCCGAGAGGCGGCACGCCGGGTCCGTGTTCGCCTGCTCGACGCTGCACTCCCCGATGGTGCTCTCGCTCGCGTCGGCCGCGGCGCCGCCGCCGGCCACCCCGGACAGGTCGACCTGGCCGTTGGAGAACATGTACACGAGCGCGACGACGAGGGCAGCGACTCCGCCGCCGCCCGCGGCGATCTTGCCGCCGCTGCGCGTGCGGACCCGTCCACCCTCGAAGCTGCCACCATCCTGGAATGTCATCCGGGAAAGGTAGCCGCCGCAGGCGCGGAACCGCGCGGTGAGACTGGACCGATGTCCAGAGGTCGGACCGGCCGGCGGCACAGCGTCACCGGATCGGGCGAACGGCTCAGTCCTCGCCGATCCCGCGCGCGGCGAGCGCGTCTCCGGTGGCCCGCGCGTGCCCGACCATCCGGACGGCGGCCGGCACGAGGAGTGCGCGGGGCTCACGTTCGAGACCGCGTGCGCGAGCCGCGTCCCACGACTCGTGGGTGGTCTGCGCCAGGACGGGGATGGTGCGCAGCAGCAGGGCAACGGCCAGGGCGAACGTCTCGGGCGGGAGGCCGACGTGCCGCAGCGGGCGCACGATCCGGGCGAGGACGTCGAGCAGCCGGTCCGCCGGCGTGGTCGCGGTCACGACCGCTGCGAGCATCACGAGGGCGAGCAGGTCGGCGACGACCTCGACGGCGGTCGCCCAGCCGCGCGCCCACCACTGGTAGCCGCCGACGACGAGCGCCGTCACGAGCACGGGCCGCACCCCTGCCGCGGCCCGGTGCCACGGGACCCGCGAGGCGACCTGCACGAGGACGGCGACCGCCAGGGCGACGAGTCCGGAGGCCGGACCGTGGGCGACGGCGAGCGCGATGCCGGCGACGGCCAGGCCCGCGAGCTTCGCGCCGGCGGGAGCGCGGTGCAGCAGGCTTGAGCCCGGGTGGTAGAGGCCGAGAGGCCCGGCCCACGGCGCCCGCAGTGGCCCCGCGCTCCGCGCGCGTCGGCTCACCGGAGGTCACCGACCCGGTAGCTGGGGCCGGTCATGAGGTCGCGGTAATGACCGACCGCGGCCGAGGGGCTCCCGTCGAAGACGACCTGGCCCTCGTCCACGACCAGGACCCGGTCCGCGCGCAGGGCTGCGTCGAGGTCGTGCGTGACGACGACGACCTGCTGCTCGAGCCGGGCGAGCAGGTCGTCGACGACGCCGCGCCACCGCAGGTCCAGCAGGGTGGTGGGCTCGTCGCAGACCAGGACGTCGGGCTCCGTCGCGAGGACGCCGACGCGAGCGCGAGGAGCTGTCGCTGTCCTCCCGACAGGACGTGCACCGGCACCTCGGCCCGATCGGCGAGAGCGAACCGTTCCAGAGCCGCGCGGGCCGCGACGTCCCGCTCCTCGGCAGTCATCGTCAGGCGGCGCAGCGACAGCGCCACGTCCTCGACGGGGGTCGGCATCACGAGCTGGGCGTCCGGGTCGGTGAACACGAAACCGACCCGCCTGCGGACCGCCGCCCCGTCGCGGGCCGTGTCCAGCCCGTCGACCGTGACCGTGCCCGACGACGGCAGCACGAGCCCGTTCAGCAGCCGCGCGAGGGTCGACTTGCCCGACCCGTTGGACCCGACGACCGCGATCCGTCGCTCCTCGAGCCGCAGCGTCACCGGCCCGAGGAGCGTGACGACGCGGTCGGCACCGCCTCCCGGGTCCGGGCTGTAGGCGGTGACGACCACGTCGTCGAGGGCGAGGACGGCCACGGGTCGGTCAGCGCCGGGTGCGCAGCAGGTCCGGGTACGCGCGGAAGACGGCGAGCGCGACGCCGGCGGCGAGCAGATTCTTCACGATGTCGCCGGGCCAGTACTTCAGGTCGAAGGTGAAGGCCTCGGCATAGGACAGCCCGAGGGTCAGGTGCAGGCCGATGATGCCGCCGAGGTGGATCGTGAAGATGCTCGCCAGCAGGCCGGACAGGAACAGCCCGACGTAGCGCCAGGCGGTCGGCAGCCGCAGGGCGTACCCGGCGAGGTACCCGGCCAGCGCGGCCGCGAACGGGAAGGCCAGGAGGTACCCGACCGACGGCTTGGACAGGACCGCGACGCCGCCCGTGCCCTCGGCGAACACGGGCAGCCCCGCCAGGCCCACGGCCAGGTAGAGGAGGACGGCCAGCGCGCCGCGCTTCCAGCCGAGCACGAGCCCGGCGAGCATCACGCCGAACGTCTGCAGCGTGATCGGCACGGGTGTGCCCGTCGGGATGGCGGGGACCAGGGCGCAGACGGCGATGAACGCGGCGAAGGTCGCGATCAGCGCGACGTCGGTCGCGACCGAGCTGCGCTCGACGGGAGCCGGGGGAGCGGCCGGGTCGTCGCTGACGGTCAGGGCGGTGGGCTCGTGCTCAGGTGCGCTGGACATGGGTCCCCCTCGGGGTCGTGACGGGTTGCGGCGATGACTGCTGGCAACGGGTGCGACGGCGGACCCTGCGACCGCTCGCCACGCTAGCGGGTCGTAGAATTGCGGTCGTTTGCGCCCGCGGCCAAGACCCGGACGCCTTTATCGGAGGAAACCCACCACGTGATCACCGCCCAGGCCGTCGAGCTGCGCATCGGCGCCCGCGTGCTGCTGGAACCGTCGACCTTCCGCATCGCCGCCGGGGACCGCATCGGTCTCGTCGGCCGCAACGGTGCCGGGAAGACCACGCTGACCAAGACTCTCGCGGGCCAGACGCAGCCGACCGGAGGTCACATCTCGCGTTCCGGGGAGGTGGGCTATCTGCCGCAGGACCCGAGCAGCGGTGACACCACGCAGCTCGCGCTGCACCGCGTCCTGTCCGCGCGCGGGCTCGACGAGGTCGTCCGCGCGATGCGGGAGACCGAGGGGGCGATGGCGAGCGCGGACGACGAGACGCGTGAGGCGGCCATGGACCGCTACACGCGTCTCGAGGCCCGGTTCACCGCCGCCGGGGGCTACGCCGCCGAGAGCGAGGCGCACCGGATCACGTCGAACCTGGGGCTGGACGACCGGGTGCTCGGCCAGACCATCGGTACCCTCTCCGGTGGTCAGCGCCGCCGCGTGGAGCTCGCCCGCATCCTGTTCTCCGGTGTGGACACGCTCCTGCTCGACGAGCCGACCAACCACCTCGACGCGGACTCCATCGCGTGGCTGCGCGACTACCTCAAGGCGTACGCGGGCGGGTTCGTCGTCATCTCGCACGACGCCGACCTGCTGCGCGCGACCGTGAACAAGGTGTTCCACCTCGACGCGAACAGGTCGGCGCTGGACCAGTACTCGCTCGGCTGGGACGCCTACCTCCTGCAGCGGGAGACGGACGAGAAGCGCCGTCGTCGTGAGCGGGCCAACGCCGAGAAGAAGGCGTCGGTGCTCATCGCGCAGGCCGACAAGATGCGGGCCAAGGCCACGAAGGCCGTCGCCGCGCAGAACATGGCACGCCGGGCGGAGCGGCTGCTCTCGGGGCTCGAGGAGGTGCGGGCGTCGGACAAGGTCGCCCGCCTGCGGTTCCCGGACCCGGCGCCCTGCGGCCGCACGCCGCTGACCGCCGAGGGCCTGTCGAAGTCGTACGGCTCCCAGGAGGTCTTCACGGACGTCGACCTCGCGATCGACCGGGGGAGCAAGGTCGTGGTCCTGGGCCTCAACGGCGCCGGGAAGACGACGCTGTTGCGCATTCTCGGAGGCATCGAGAGGTCGGACACCGGTGAGGTCAAGCCCGGCCACGGTCTCAAGCTCGGCTACTACGCCCAGGAGCACGAGACCCTCGACCTCGAGCGCACGGTCGTCGAGAACCTGCGGACGGCGGCGCCCGACCTCACCGACACCCAGGTGCGCTCGGTGCTCGGGTCGTTCCTGTTCTCGGGCGACGACGCCGACAAGCCGGCGCGGGTGCTGTCCGGGGGCGAGAAGACCCGTCTGGCGCTGGCGGCCCTCGTGGTGTCCAGCGCCAACGTGCTGCTGCTGGACGAGCCGACGAACAACCTCGACCCGGCGTCGCGCGAGGAGATCCTGGCGGCGCTGCGCGGGTACCAGGGGGCCGTGGTCCTGGTCTCCCACGACGAGGGTGCGGTGTCGGCGCTCGACCCGGAGCGGGTGCTGCTCCTGCCGGACGGCGACGAGGACCTGTGGGGACCCGCGTACCTGGACCTCATCGCCCTGGCGTGACCCGACCCGTTCGTCCGCAGCAGGACGAGCGTCCACGATCCGGGCGGGATGGTTCAAGGTTCATCCACTCGTCCACCATGTGCGCCTGACGCATCGGCGATCGCCGAGATCCCGTCGGCCGCTCGCCAGCTGCCGTCCACGGGCTGCGCCGACCCTCGGAACCGCCACTTCCGGCACCGGTGCAGCGACGGCCGTGAAGGCGACGACGAGGGGTACGACGATGGAGTCCGACAGCACACAGGTGGCGACGCGCCGATGGAAAGGGCTCGAGCTGCCCGTCGCGGGGCAGTACGACCTCGACATGGCGCACAAGCGGGTCGGTTTCGTCGCCTCGCACATGATGGTGAGCCAGGTTCGCGGCGAGTTCGCGGCCGCCGCCGCGACGATCGTCGTCGCCGAGGACCCCCTCCTGTCCAGCGTCACGGCGATCATCGGGGCCGAGTCGCTGACCACGCACAACGAGGAGCGCGACACGCACCTCAAGAGCCCGGACTTCCTCGACGTCGAGCGGTACCCGGCCGTCGAGTTCCGCAGCCGTCGCGTCGAGCGGCTCGTGGCGGACGACGCGATCGCGCACTGGGCCCGGCTGCGCAACCACCTCCCGGAGCGTTCGCACGTGTCCGCGGGCCTCATCGAGCGGACCGTGGGTGTCGGGGGTCGGTTCACCGTCGTCGGCGACCTGACGATCCGCGACGTCACCCATGAGGTCGAGCTCGAGATGCACTTCGGCGGTGCCCGCCGCGACCCGTACGGGCGAGAGATCTTCGGGTTCTCGGCCACGGCCGAGGTGAACCGCGAGGACTTCGGCCTGGTGTGGAACGTGGTGCTCGACAACGGCGGGTGGCTCGTCGGCAAGCGGGTGCGGGTCGAGATCGCGGGCGAGGCGATCCGTCAGGGCTGACGGTCGTGACCCGGGGTCACCCGGGCCGGTCGGTCGAGAGCTGGGCGTCGATCAGCGCGTCCTCGTGGTCCTCGTCGCGCCCGCCACGGCGGCGCGGCCGGTCGACGAGCGGTCCCGCGCCTCGCTGCGGCGGCCCGCCGGGTGCCCCGGGTGCCGACACGCGGACGACCGGAGCACCGTCGCCGCGCAGCTCGCGGTGAGCGGCGACCGAGAACGCGACCAGACCACCGAGCGCGAAGGTCCACCACTGGAAGGCGTACGACAGGTGGGACCCGGGATCGGTGCTGGGTGCCTCCAGGGGGCCGAGCGGAGCCGCGGCCGGCGGGTCCTCCTCCATCATCTGCCCGTACGCGGCGTAGGTCCCGGTCCCGTCCAGGCCGCCGGCGGCCAGCACCTGCTCCGTCGAGATGGCGTGCACCTGGCCGGCGGGGGCGCGCCGGGGGGACGCCTTCTCGTCGTGCCGCAGCCGGGCGGTGAGCGTGACGGACCCGGACGGCGGCGCGGGTGCTGCGACGTCGTCGCTCCCGTTCGCCCCGAGCGGCACTGAGCCACGGTCGACGACCAGCACGGTACCCACCTGCGTCGGGGCGTCCGCGGTGCCGGCCGAGGCGTCCTCGACGACGAAGGGGACGAGCACGTGGTAGGCCGCGTTGCCGTCCACCGGCCGGTTGCGCAGCAGCACGGTGGCGTCGTCCTCGTAGTGCCCGACCGCCGTGACGGGACGCCACTCGTCGCCGTCACTGATCGTGGCGCCGGCGCCGGCCAGGACCGAGTCGAGCGGCACGGGGGCCGCGGAGTAGTTCGCCTCGACGATCGCGATCTGGCCGTCGCGCCACAGGTGCCGGTTCCACTGCCACCGGCCGAGCCACGAGCATGCGACGGCGAGCACCACGGCGACGACGAGCAGCCCGGCCGCGCGTCGGACCGCCGGGCTCATGACGACGCGACCCGCTCGAGGTCGGACACGGGGACCACGTCACGCAGGAAGTCGCGGACGGCGAGGAACTGGGTGAGGTGCTCCCGGTGGTCGTCGCAGGCGAGCCACACCTTGCGGCGCTCCGGGGTGTGCAGCTTGGCGTTGTTCCACAGGAGCCCCCACACGGCCGGCTGGGAGCACCTGCGGGCGGAGCAGACCAGCTCGTCGACCGGGTCGGGGACCGGTCCGAGCAGGCTCACGGGCGACCGCCGAGCTGGCCGCTCGACCCGCTGCCGGGGCCGATCTCCCGCTGGGCCTCGAAGGCCACGTCGGTGTCGCGACGTTCACGGCCGGCGTTGGCGAAGATCACCGCGACGTAGGGCAGCACGACGGCGCCGACGATGAAGACCAGCGAGAAGGCGATCGGCAGGTGGCCCCACGTCAGGGTCGCGAGCGCGAAGCAGACGATGCGCACGCCCATCTGGATGAGATAGCGCTTCTGCCGGCGTGCGACGTCCACGCCCAGCGGCTCGGGGGCGGAGGTGATCCGGTGCACCTCGCCAGGAGTGCCCGGGCGCTCGCTCTTGCTCACCACCTGATCCTAGTCCGGCACCATGCACCCCTCGCCCCGGCGAGGCTTGTCCGGACCCGACAAGGCTCACCGGCGATCCTGTTCCGGGCACCTGCGCCGGTGAACGGGCCGAGTCGGATACCGTCGTGACCCGTGCCTGAGACTTCCGACAACGCGAACGCTCCCGCATCCGCCCCCCGCAGCGTGCTCGTCACCGGCGCGAACCGCGGTATCGGCCGCGCGATCGCCGAACGGTTCGTGGCGGCCGGGGACCGGGTCGCGACCATCTACCGCTCGGGCGACCTCCCCGACGGGGTGCTCGGCGTGCACGGCGACGTGCGCGACACGACCGCCGTCGACGCCGCCTTCACCGAGGTCGAGGCCGCGCACGGCCCCGTCGAGGTGCTGGTCGCGAACGCCGGGATCACCCGCGACCAGCTGCTGATGCGCATGAGCGACGAGGAGTTCAACGAGGTCCTCGACGTCAACCTCACCGGCTCGTTCCGCGTCGCCCGACGATCGTCCAAGGGCATGATCCGGCTGCGCCGCGGCCGCATCGTGTTCATCAGCTCGGTGGTCGGCCTGTACGGGTCGCCGGGCCAGGTGAACTACGCGGCGTCCAAGGCCGCCCTCGTGGGGATGGCACGCTCCATCACGCGCGAGCTCGGCGGTCGAGGCATCACCGCGAACGTCGTGGCCCCCGGGTTCATCGACACCGACATGACGCGTGCGCTGCCCGACGCTCAGCAGAAGGCGTACGTCGACGCGATCCCGCTCGGCCGCTTCGCCCAGCCCGACGAGGTCGCAGCGGTCGTCGAGTTCCTCGCCTCCGACGCCGCCCGCTACGTGTCCGGGGCGGTCGTCCCTGTCGACGGCGGCCTGGGCATGGGCCACTGACCTCCTTCCCGCACTACGAGAAACGGAATCGCACCATGGGTCTGCTCGACGGCAAGAAGCTCCTCGTCACCGGTGTGCTCACCGACGGCTCGATCGCGTTCCACGTGGCCCGCCTGGCACAGGAACAGGGCGCCGAGGTCGTGCTCACGTCGTTCGGCCGCCAGTTCCGGCTCACCCAGGCCATCGCCCGCCGTCTGCCCGCGGAGGCGCAGGTGCTGCAGCTCGACGCGACCTCGCAGGAGGACCTCGACGCCCTGGCGGACCGCGTCCGCGAGACCGGCCTCGACCACCTCGACGGCGTCGTGCACTCCATCGGGTTCGCGCCCCAGTCCGTGATGGGCGGCAACTTCCTCGCCGGACAGTGGGACGACGTCGCGACCGCGCTGCACGTGAGCGCGTACTCGCTGAAGTCGCTCGCGGTCGCCGCACAGCCGCTGCTCGTCAGGGGCTCCGCGGTCGTCGGCCTCACGTTCGACGCGCGGTACGCGTGGCCTGTGTACGACTGGATGGGCGTCGCGAAGGCCGCCTTCGAGTCGACCGCCCGGTACCTCGCACGTGACCTCGGTCCGCACGGGGTGCGCGTCAACCTCGTCTCGGCCGGTCCCATCCGGACCACGGCCGCGAAGTCGATCCCCGGCTTCGAGGCGATGGAGGGCGGCTGGCCCGAGCGTGCGCCCCTCGGTTGGGACGTCACCGACCCGGAGCCCACCGCGCGTGCCGTCGCCGCCCTGCTGTCCGACTGGTTCCCCGCCACCACCGGCGAGATCGTGCACGTCGACGGTGGCGTGCACGCCATGGGCCTGTGATGGCACTCTGAACCGGTGACCGACGTGTCCCAGGACCTGCGCACGCTCCTGCTGCTGCGCCATGCCAAGTCCGAGCACCCCGAGCGGATCAGCGACCACCAGCGGCCGCTCTCACTGGTCGGCCGACGGCAGGCGCCCCTGGTCGGTGCGGCCATCACCGCCGCCGGTCTGGTGCCGGATCTCGTCCTGTGCTCGTCGAGCCTGCGGACCCGGCAGACGTGGGAGCTCGTGCGCACGACGCTGGACGCGGACCCGCGGGTCGAGCTCCTCGACGAGATCTACGAGGCGGGCGTCCGGTCCCTCCTCGACCTCGTGCAGGCGGTGCCGGAGGAGATCCGGACCCTGCTCGTGGTGGGCCACGAGCCGACGATGTCGCAGACGGCCGGCACGCTCGCGGGCCCGGAGTCCGACGCGACGACCCTCGCGCGGGTCCGCGTCGGTGTCCCCACGGCGTCCTGGAGCTGGCTCGAGAGCGACGGGCCGTGGTCGGACCTGGTGCCCGGGTCCGCGACGCTGCTCCGCCTCACGCTGCCGGAGTGACCGATCGCTCGACCTGACCCCGCCGCGGCACCCACGAGCGCGAGACCGGCCAGGTCTCAGCAGCCGCTCGCGAAGACCGGCAGATCCAGCACGGCGTCGAGCCGGTCGCGGACCACGGCGTCAGCCGCGGCGCACACCACGGGCTTGGCGTTGAACGCGATGCCGAAGCCGGCGGCGGCGAGCATGTCGAGATCGTTCGCGCCGTCGCCGATCGCGACCGTCCGCTCGAGCGGGATGCCGCTCGCTGCGGCGTAGTCGGCGAGTGCCACGGCCTTGGCGGCCCGGTCCACCACCGCGCCGAGCACCCGTCCCGTCAACCGGCCGTCGGCGACCTCCAGCCGGTTCGCCCGGGTCAACCGGATACCGACCCGTGCGGCGAGCGGCTCCACGATCTCGACGAACCCGCCGGACACCAGGCCGACCGGCCACCCGCGGCGGTCCATCTCGGCGACCAGCTCGACCGCGCCGGGCGTCAGCACGACCTGCTCCAGCACGTCGGCGAGCACCGACTCGGGCAGTCCGGCGAGTGTCGCGACACGCTGGTGCAGCGACTCCGCGAAGTCGATCTCGCCACGCATCGCCGACTCGGTGATCGCGGTGACGAGCGGCTCGGACCCGGCACGGGCGGCCAGCATCTCGACCACCTCACCGGTGATGAACGTCGAGTCGACGTCCATGACGAGGAGGTGGCGGGCCGGCTGGTCTGTGGTCACGGCTCGCAGGGTAGTGCGGGCACGGACTGGCGTGCGGACGGGACCACGACGCGAACTGCCCGGCGCACACGGCGCGGCGGGCGGTTCCGCTGCGTCAGTCCGAGATGATCGTGCCCTTCGGCACGACCGTGATGCCCGTCTCGGTCACGGTGAACCCCCGTGCCAGGTCGTGCTCACGGTCGAGCCCGATGCGGGCGCGCTCCGGCACGACCACGTTCTTGTCGAGGATCGCCCGGTGGATCTGCGCGTACCGGTTGATCTCCACCTCGTCCATGATCACGGAGTCGGTGATCTGCGCCCACGAGTGCGCCCGCACGTGCGGCGAGAGGACCGAGCCCGACACGGTGGCACCCGACACGAGCACGCCGGGGGACACGATCGAGTCGGCGGCGTGACCGAGCCGGCCGGCGCCGGCGTGCACGAACTTGGCCGGCGGCAGGCCCGTGTAGCCGGTGTAGAGCGGCCACTGGTGGTTGTAGAGGTTGAACACCGGCTCGATCGAGATGAGGTCGATGTTGGCCTCGTAGAACGCGTCGATGGTGCCGACGTCCCGCCAGTAGTCCCGGTCGCGCGGCGTGGAGCCGGGGACGTCGTTGCGGAGGAAGTCGTACACCCCGGCGGTGCCGCGCTGCACGAAGTAGGGGGCGATGTCGCCGCCCATGTCGTGCCGGGAGTCGGGATTCTCCGCGTCCGCCGTCACCGCGGCGACGAGCGCGTCCGCGTCGGCGACGTAGTTGCCCATCGACGCGAGGATCTCGCCGGGGGAGTCGGCCAGGCCCACCGGGTCCGTGGGCTTCTCGAGGAACGCCTTGATGCGCGCGGGGTCGGTGGGGTCCGTCTCGATGACGCCGAACTGGTCGGCCTCCTCGATCGGCTGCCGGATCGCGGCGACGGTGAACTCCGCGCCCGACGAGATGTGCGCGTCGACCATCTGGGAGAAGTCCATGCGGTAGACGTGGTCGGCGCCGACCACGACGACGATGTCGGGGCGCTCGTCCTCGATGATGTTGAGGCACTGGTAGATCGCGTCGGCGCTGCCCAGGTACCAGTGCTTGCCGACCCGCTGCTGGGCGGGCACGGCGGCCACGTAGTTGCCCAGCAGGGCAGACATCCGCCACGTCTTCGAGACGTGCCTGTCGAGGCTGTGCGACTTGTACTGCGTGAGCACGATGACGTGCAGGTACCGCGAGTTGATGACGTTGGACAGCGCGAAGTCGATGAGCCGGTACAGCCCTCCGAACGGCACCGCCGGCTTGGCCCGGTGGGCCGTCAACGGCATGAGCCGTTTTCCCTCGCCACCTGCGAGGACGATTGCGAGGACCCGAGGCGCTGCCATGGGCACGACCCTAGGCCCAGGTGACCGTCCCGGCGAGGCGTGACCCGCGCTACGCGCTAGCGTGTCGGAAGGAGCTGTGTCCGTCCGGACCGGCCACGACCCGGAGGTGTGCGCGTGCGCGTCGACCTGCTCACCCGCGAGTACCCGCCGCACGTCTACGGGGGCGCCGGCGTGCACGTGGCAGGGCTGTCCCAGGTGCTGCGCCGCACGATCGACGTGCGGGTGCACTGCTTCGACGGACCGCGCGACGAGCCGGGTGTCCAGGGGTACTACGTGCCGGCCGAGCTGGCGGCGGCCAACGCCGCGCTGCAGACGCTCGGCGTGGACCTGGAGATGGTCGACGCGGTCGGCCGCACGGGCGACGACGGCGTCGCGAGCGACCTCGTCCACTCGCACACCTGGTACGCGAACATCGCCGGCCACCTCGCCGGTCTGCTGCACGGCCTGCCGCACGTCGTCACCGCGCACAGCCTCGAGCCGCTCCGGCCGTGGAAGGCGGAGCAGCTGGGCGGTGGGTACGCCCTGTCGAGCTGGGCCGAGAAGACGGCGTACGAGGCTGCGGCCGGAGTCATCGCCGTCAGCGGCGGGATGCGGGACGACATCCTGCGGTCGTACCCGGCGATCGACCCCGCGAAGGTCCACGTGGTGCACAACGGCATCGACCTGGACGGCTGGAAGCGGCCGACCGGCGAGGCAGCGCGAGCGGCCGGAGACGCGACGGTGCGGCGGCTCGGCATCGACCCTGACCGTCCGTCGGTGGTGTTCGTCGGCCGGATCACCCGGCAGAAGGGCCTGCCGTACTTCCTCCGGGCGGCCGAGCGGCTCCCTGAGGACGTCCAGGTGGTCCTGTGCGCCGGCGCACCGGACACCCCGCAGATCGCCGCGGAGGTGACGGGACTCGTCGACCAGCTGAGGCAGAGGCGGTCCGGCGTCGTGTGGATCGAGCAGATGCTCCCGCGCGACGAGCTCGTGGCGGTGCTCGACGCAGGCACGCTGTTCGCCTGCCCGTCGATCTACGAGCCGCTCGGCATCGTCAACCTCGAGGCCATGGCCGTCGGGCTGCCGGTGGTCGGGACGGCGACCGGTGGCATCCCCGAGGTCATCGACGACGGTGTCACCGGCACCCTGGTGCCGATCGACCAGCTGCAGGACGGCACCGGCACGCCCGTGGACGCCGAGCGGTTCGTCGGTGACCTCGCCGCGGCGCTCACCGACCTCGTCACCGACCCGGAGCGGGCGGCGCGCTGGGGACAGGCCGCCCGGCGGCGGGTGGAGGACCACTTCTCCTGGGAGGCCATCGCCGCACGGACGGTGGACGTCTACCGCCGCGTGCTCGCCTGACCCGACCGGCCGGCGCCGGGCGTCGTTGCCGTCCGTGTCACGGCGCGATCCAGGTCGCGGCGGCGGCCATCGCCCGTCGGGCCACCCGGTCGACCTCGCGCAGCGCGGTCGAGCGCTGGTCCGCCTGCCAGAGGTTGACGGCGCCGCCGTCGTCCCGCGCGGCGAGCGCCACGATGTCGCGCAACCGCGCGGCGCTGGCCAGCACCCGCACCCGGCGGCCGTCGAGCCCGTCCGGAAGCCGTCGGGTCGACAGCTGCGCGTCCCGTACACCGGCGATCTGCTCCGCGGCCTCGGGCCGCCAGCGTGCGACGTCGAGCCGGACCAGCGCCTCGGTCGCATCGATCAGACCCTGCCGGAGCTCGCGCTCCGCGTCCGCGAGCGACCCCGTCGTGCCCAGCACACCGGTACGCCAGTCCGCGACCTCGTGGAGCCGCCACGAGACGAGGTGCCCGGGCTCGATCGCCGAGCCGAAGCGCTCGACGGTCGGGACGGCCGCGAGGCAGGCACCGGGCGTCCGCACGAGCACGCACTCGCCGGCCTCCAGCGCGGCGCCGCTGACGGACGCAGGGACCGACGCAGGGTCGCCGGCCGCAGGGACGGCGGCGGCGACGTCCCGCGGCCGGTCCCCGCACCGGTCGAGCAGGCGGGCCAGCGGGCCGGGCGTCTCGTCGTCGTCGCCGCGGACCGTGTGCGGCTCGTCGTCGGCCTGGACGGCCCGCAGCAGTGCCGGACGGTCGGCGTCGGGCTCGGACAGCCACAGCGCCAGCAGCACGGATCGGGGCAGCTCGAGGGTGCGGTCCACCGGACAACCGTAGGCGGCTCGGCGCCGGTGGGGCGGAGCCGGGGGGTGTGACGCGGACGTGACCCAGGCCACGCGACGGCCCTCGTCGTGCGGCCGTCGGGGCTGCGGGCGGCGGTTAGGGTCGTGCCCATGACCGACGTGCTCGACCTGCAGGACGTGACGATCCGCCGGGGGACGACGACGATCCTCGACCGCGTGACCTGGACGGTCCGCGAGGGTGAACGCTGGGTGGTGCTGGGCCGCAACGGTGCCGGCAAGACGACGATGCTGCAGGTGGCGTCGGGGCGCATGCACCCGTCGAGCGGCACCGCCCACCTGCTCGGCGAGCGGCTCGGCCAGGTCGACGTGTTCGAGCTGCGGCCGCGGATCGGGCTCTCGAGCGCAGCGCTCGCGGACCGCATCCCGCCGGGGGAGACCGTCCGCGACGTGGTGCTCACGGCGGCCTACGGGGTCACCGGTCGGTGGCGCGAGTCGTACGAGCAGCTCGACGAGTCGCGGGCGACGGACCTGCTCAGCGCGTTCGGCGTGCAGCACCTCGCGGACCGGTACTTCGGGACGCTGAGCGAAGGGGAGCGCAAGCGCGTGCAGATCGCACGTTCCCTGATGACCGACCCCGAGCTGCTCCTGCTGGACGAGCCCGCCGCCGGCCTCGACCTCGGCGGCCGGGAGGAGCTCGTCGCTGCGCTGTCGGAGCTCGCTGCGGACAGGCGCTCGCCCGTCCTGGTGCTCGTGACCCACCATGTCGAGGAGATCCCGCCGGGGTTCTCGCACGTGCTGCTCCTGCGCGACGGCACGGTCTTCGCGGCAGGGCCGACGCAGGAGGTGCTCACCGCCGAGAACCTCTCGGGGGCGTTCGGCGTCGACCTCCTCGTCGACCACCGGGACGGCCGCTGGTCGGCCCGCGCCGCCGCCCCGCGCTGACACCCACATCCGTGCTCCGAACGTCCGACGAGGGCAAAGCGGACGTCTAGGATCGGTGCGTACTGCGAGGTCCATCGACGGACGTCGCACGGCCAGGAGGTCGCACTGATGGAGTGGCTGTGGTGGGTCGGAGCGGCGCTGCTCCTCGGCATCATGGAGATGCTGACGCTGGGGCTGGTGTTCGTCATGTTCGCGGGTGGGGCGCTCGCCGGAGCGGTGGCGTCCGCCCTCGGCGCCTCCGTCCCCGTGCAGATCCTCGTGGCGGCGGCCACCTCCGCCCTGCTGCTGGGCGCGCTGCGTCCGTGGCTGCTGCACCACCTGCGTCAGCGGAGCCCGCTCGTCGAGACCAACTCGGCGGCCCTCGTCGGCCGTGACGCCGTCGTCGTGTCGACGGTGACGGTCGACAGCGGTCGCGTGAAGCTGAACGGGGAGGTGTGGAGCGCCCGTGCCGACGCCGGCTCCGCGATCCCGCCGGGCACCTCGGTCCGCGTCTCCCGCATCGAGGGGGCAACGGCCCTGGTGACCCCGTCGGTCAACGGCCCCGGTGCCGTGCCCGGCGTCGGCGGCGGCACCGTCCCTCGCGCCTGACCCGGCCTACGCCGGTCCCGTACCGCCGCGCCGGCGAGCTCGTCGGCGTGTGAACATCCCCCAGGAGGATCCATGGACGACACGACCAACGTGGGCCAGCTCGCGTGGACCATCGTGCTCGGGCTCGCGCTGCTCTTCCTCGTCGTCGCACTCGTCCGCTCGGTGCGGATCGTGCCGCAGGCTGCCGCGATCATCGTCGAGCGGCTGGGCCGCTACTCGCGGACGCTGGACGCCGGCCTGCACCTGCTCATCCCGTTCGTCGACCGGGTCCGTGCGGGGGTGGACCTCCGTGAGCAGGTGGTGTCGTTCCCGCCGCAGCCGGTGATCACGTCCGACAACCTCGTGGTCAGCATCGACACGGTCATCTACTTCCAGGTGACCGAGCCGCGGTACGCGGTGTACGAGATCGCCAACTACATCCAGGGCATCGAGCAGCTCACGGTCACCACGCTCCGCAACGTCGTCGGGTCGATGGACCTCGAGCAGACCCTGACGAGCCGCGACCAGATCAACGGCCAGCTCCGCGGCGTGCTCGACGAGGCGACCGGCAAGTGGGGCGTGCGCGTCAACCGGGTCGAGCTCAAGTCGATCGACCCGCCGGAGAGCATCAAGGGCTCGATGGAGCAGCAGATGCGTGCCGAGCGTGACCGCCGTGCGGCGATCCTCACGGCCGAGGGTTTCAAGCAGTCGCAGATCCTCGGGGCCGAGGGCGAGAAGCAGGCCGCCATCCTGCGGGCCGAGGGGTCCGCCCAGGCGACGATCCTCACGGCCGAGGGCGAGGCGCGCGCGATCCTGCAGGTGTTCGACGCCGTGCACCGCGGCGACGCCGACCCCAAGCTGCTGGCCTACCAGTACCTGCAGATCCTGCCGAAGATCGCGGCGACGCCGTCCAACAAGATGTGGTTCCTGCCGTCCGAGCTGTCGGGGGCCCTGGGGCAGCTCGCGAAGGGCTTCGGGGGC
This sequence comes from Cellulomonas sp. URHB0016, assembly GCF_054057935.1. Taxonomy (NCBI): domain Bacteria; kingdom Bacillati; phylum Actinomycetota; class Actinomycetes; order Micrococcales; family Cellulomonadaceae; genus Cellulomonas; species Cellulomonas sp. URHB0016. Next base: position 49,174 of record NZ_JBSRZU010000001.1, read on the forward strand.
GGCTTCGTCCCGGACGGCGGTTCTCCGACACGCGCTCCGGGGACGTCGCCGCTCGGTGACGACCTGCCGCCCGTCTCCCTGACCGACCCGGCCGAGGCGCTGGCCGAGGCGCGTCGCGAGTCGGCGGCGGCGACCGCGGACGCGACGAGCGCGGGCACGCTCAGCGGGGTGCCGTTCGACCCGTCGGTCGAGCTGGGGCAGCGCCCGGGGGCGGGTGCGGTCCCGCCGCGTCCCACGCAGGCCCCTGCGCAGCCGCCGGCCTTCCCGCCCGCGCCGGCGCCGCAGGCTCCGCCGCCGGAGGACGCTCCCCAGCGCTGACGGTCGGCCACGCCTGCGTTCGCCCAGGGCGAACGCAGGCGTCGCTGTGAGGCCGTAGCGGAGTGAGTGCTCACTCAGTTAGGTTCGTCGCGTGAACACGACGGCGCACGACCCGCCGCGGCGTGCCGCACCGCTGCCGCCCGACGAACGACGACGGGCGATCCTGCAGGCGGTCGCGCCGGTGATCCTCGAGCGCGGCATCTCCGCCACCACGCGGGAGCTCGCCGAGGCCGCCGGAGTCGCCGAGGGGACCCTGTTCCGCGTCTTCGACGACAAGGCCACCCTCATGCGCGCCGCCGTGCACGCCGCGCTCGACCCGGCCGCCGCCGTGCCCGCCATCGACGCCATCGACCGCTCCCTCCCGTTGCGGGACCGTCTGCTCCGGCTCGCCACGATCGGCTTCTCGCGGGTCGACGAGATGATGCGCTGGATGGGCCTGCTGCACGAGGTCAGCCGGGCGGTGCCCGACCGGGCGGAGGAGGAGGCCGAGCGGGGGCGGCGCGAGTGGACGCAGCACCAGGAAGCGGGGACGGCGGCGCTCAAGGTGGCGGTCGTCGACCTGCTCATGCCGGACGCCGCGTCGTTCCGGCTCCCGGTCGGGCGGGTGGCCGACCTCTTCGACGTGGTCCTCATCGGCACCGCGATGCAGGCCGGCGACCTGACGCGGCGCGGCCGGAACGGGCCCACCACGCACGATCCCGAGGAGCTCGTAGAGCTCCTCCTGCACGGCGTGCTCCGCGGCACGCCGATCGAGACGGACGCACCAGCCCCCGTTCCCGCACTCGAGAGGACCCTGTGATGCTCCTGCGACTGCTCCGAGAGCACCTGCGCCCCTACCGTGGCGCCGTCACCGCGGTGGTGGTCCTGCAGGTCGTGCAGACGATCGCGACGCTGTACCTGCCCAGCCTCAACGCGCGGATCATCGACGACGGGGTGGTGCAGGGCGACACCGCCGAGATCATGCGCCTCGGCGGCGTGATGCTCGCCGTGAGCCTGGTGCAGGTCGTGTGCGCGATCGTCGCCGTCTACTTCGGCGCGAAGGCCGCCATGGCGTTCGGCCGCGACGTCCGCGGACGCCTCTTCGGGCACGTGCAGACGTTCTCGGCGCAGGAGGTCGGGAAGTTCGGCGCGCCGACGCTCATCACGCGCACCACCAACGACGTGCAGCAGGTGCAGATGGTGACGCTGATGACGTTCACCCTGATGATCATGGCGCCGATCATGCTGGTCGGCGGTGTCGTGATGGCACTCCGCGAGAACGCGGAGCTCTCGTCGATCCTGCTCGTCGCCGTCCCGGTGCTCGGCGTCGTCATCGGGCTGATCGTGTCCCGGATGGTGCCCTACTTCCGTGCGATGCAGAAGCGGATCGACGCGGTCAACCGGGTGCTGCGCGAGCAGCTCGCGGGCGTGCGGGTGGTGCGGGCGTTCGTGCGCGAGCAGCGCGAGTCCGCCCGGTTCGCCACCGCCAACCGCGACCTCTACGAGACCTCGTTGCGCACCGGCCAGCTGATGGCGCTCATGTTCCCGGTGGTCATGCTCGTGCTGAACCTGACCAGCGTCGCAGTGCTGTGGTTCGGTGCCCGGCTCATCGACGCCGGCTCGATGCAGATCGGGGCGCTGACCGCGTTCCTCAGCTACATCGCCTACATCCTCTTCGCCGTGATGATGTCGACGATGATGTTCGTGATGGTGCCCAGGGCCGTGGTGTCGGCCGACCGCATCGGCGAGGTCCTCACCACCAGCACGTCCGTGCTGCCCCCCGTGGAGCCGGTGCCGCTGCGTCGCGTGCGGCCCGGCCTGCTGGAGCTGCGGGGCGTCGAGTTCCGCTACCCCGGGGCCGAGGAGGCCGTCCTGCACGACGTGGACCTCGTTGCCGAGCCGGGCCGGACGACGGCGATCATCGGGTCCACCGGCTCCGGCAAGACGACGCTGCTCAACCTCGTCCCACGGCTCTTCGACGTGACCGAGGGTGCCGTGCTCGTCGACGGCGTCGACGTGCGCGACCTCGACCCCGAGGACCTCTGGTCGCAGGTCGGGATCGTCCCGCAGAAGCCGTACCTGTTCGCCGGGACCGTCCGCTCGAACCTCGAGTACGGGCATCCGGGCGCCTCCGACGAGGTGCTGTGGCACGCGCTCGAGGTGGCACAGGCCCGGTCGTTCGTCGAGGAGCTCGCCGACGGCCTGGACGCGCCGATCACGCAGGGCGGCACCAACGTGTCCGGCGGCCAGCGCCAACGGCTCGCCATCGCGAGAGCGATCGTGAGACAGCCGCACATCTACCTGTTCGACGACTCGTTCTCGGCGCTCGACTACGCCACCGACGCGGCCCTGCGGGCGGCGCTGGTCCCCGAGACGCGGGACGCCACGGTGCTCGTCGTCGCGCAGCGCGTCGCCACCATCCGGCACGCGGACAAGATCGTCGTGCTGGAGGAGGGCGCCGTCGTGGGCGTCGGCACCCACGCCGAGCTGCTGGAGTCGTCGGAGACCTACCGCGAGATCGTGTACTCGCAGGTCAGCGCGGAGGAGGCCGCATGAGCGCCGCACGTCCCCCCGCACGTCCCGTCACGCCGACGGCCCCGCCTCCCGGTTCGGGCGGGCGGCCCGCCGGGCGAGGCCCGGCCGCCTGGATGGGCGCGGCCGGCATGCCCGGTGAGAAGTCGATGGACTTCCGTGGGTCCGGCGCCCGTTTCCTGCGGGAGCTGCGCACCGAACGGCTCGTCCTCATCGGCGTCGTCGTGCTCGCCGTCGCCTCCGTGACCCTGTCCGTGATCGGGCCCAAGCTGCTGGGCAACGCGACCAACGTGATCTTCGACGGGATCGCGGGCAAGCAGCTGCCCGCCGGGATCTCCAAGGACCAGGCCGTGGCCGGTCTGCGGGCACAGGGGCAGGACCAGCAGGCCGACATGCTGGCGTCGATGGACGTCGTGCCGGGCCAGGGCATCGACTTCGACCAGCTCCGGGACATCCTGGTCGTCGTCCTGCTCGTCTACGTGGGTGCGTTCCTGTTCGGGTGGCTGCAGGGCCGGCTGACCGCCGGCGTCGTCCAGCGCACCGTGTACACGCTGCGCGAGAAGGTGGAGGCCAAGCTCGGCCGGCTGCCGCTGAGCTACCTCGACGGCCAGCCGCGCGGCGAGCTGCTGAGCAAGGTGACCAACGACATCGACAACGTGGCCCAGTCGCTGCAGCAGACGCTGTCGCAGCTCATCACGTCGGTGCTCACCGTGGTGGGCGTGCTCGCGATGATGTTCTGGATCTCGCCGCTGCTCGCGCTCATCGCCCTCGTCACCGTGCCGCTGTCGGTCTGGATCGCCGCCACCATCGCGAAGCGGTCACGGCCGCAGTTCATCGACCAGTGGGCGCAGACCGGCCAGCTCAACGCGCACATCGAGGAGATGTACACCGGGCACTCGCTCGTCACCGTGTTCGGCCGTCAGCGGGAGGCCGCCGAGGTGTTCGCCGAGCGCAACGAGAAGCTGTACGGGTCGAGCTTCAAGGCCCAGTTCATCTCCGGGACCATCCAGCCCGCGCTCGGGTTCGTGTCCAACGTCAACTACCTGATCGTCGCGGTCGTCGGCGGACTGTGGGTGGCGTCGGGGACCATGTCGCTCGGTGACGTGCAGGCGTTCATCCAGTACTCGCGGCAGTTCAGCCAGCCGATCAACCAGATCGCGTCCATGGCGAACCTGCTGCAGTCGGGCGTCGCCTCCGCCGAGCGGGTGTTCTCGCTGCTCGACGCGCCGGAGCAGGACCCCGACCCGGCGGCACCGGTCGCCCCCGAGCAGCCGGTCAGGGGCCGGGTGGTCTTCGAGAACGTCGCGTTCAGCTACTCGCCGGAGACGACCCTGATCGAGGACCTGTCGCTCGTCGCCGAGCCGGGGCAGACGATCGCGATCGTGGGGCCGACGGGCGCGGGCAAGACCACCCTCGTGAACCTCCTCATGCGGTTCTACGAGGTGGACGCCGGGCGGATCACGCTCGACGGCGTCGACACCCGGGACATGACCCGGCACGCGCTCCGGTCCCAGATGGGCATGGTGCTCCAGGACACGTGGCTGTTCGGCGGAACGCTCTCGGACAACATCGCCTACGGGGTGGACGGGGCGTCGCACGAGGAGATCGTCGCAGCGGCCGAGGCCACCCACGTCGACCGGTTCGTGCGGACGCTGCCCGACGGGTACGGCACCGTGGTCGACGACGAGGGCTCGAACGTGTCGGCGGGGGAGAAGCAGCTGCTCACCATCGCCCGGGCGTTCCTGGCCGACCCGTCGATCCTCATCCTCGACGAGGCCACGTCGTCCGTGGACACCCGCACGGAGGTGCTCGTCCAGCAGGCCATGAACGCGCTGCGTGCCGGGCGCACGTCGTTCGTCATCGCGCACCGGCTCTCGACCATCCGGGACGCCGACGTGATCCTCGTGATGGAGCACGGGGCGATCGTCGAGCAGGGGTCCCACGAGGAGCTCCTCGCGGCCGAGGGCGCGTACGCGCGGCTGTACGCCAGCCAGTTCGCGGCGGCCGTCTCACCGGTGGACTGACCGCGTGGACCGAACGGGTCGTCCCGCGGCACCAGGACCTCCGGCTGCGAGGGCGGCGCCGAACGCGACGTAGTCTGCGGGCATGTCCCCACCCCCGACCCCGCGACTGCGTCGAGACCGGCTGACGTTCACGTTGTACGGGTCGTTCGCGGTGTGGGGCTGGCTGCTGTACAGCTTCAACCCGAGCGTGCCGCTGCTGGCCGACGACCTGGGCATCTCCAACGCCCAGGCCGGTCTGCACGGGACCGCCATGGCCCTCGGCGGGATCCTTGCCGCGTTCGTCTCGCCGTGGCTCGTGCGCAGCCGCGGCAGGCGGGCGGCGCTGGTCTCGTCGTGCCTGCTCGTGGTCGTGAGCGTCGTCGCGATGCTCCTCGCGGCCGACCTGGTCTGGAGCCTCGCCGCGATGCTCGTCCTCGCGCTCGGCGGCAACGTGGCGATCGCATCGGCCCAGCCCGCACTCGTCGACCACCACGGCCCTGCTGCCTCCGCCGCCGTCACGGAGGCGAACGGCGTCGGCGCGAGCGTCGGGCTCGTCGGGCCGCTGGCTGTGGGTGCGACGGTGGCGCTCGGTTGGGGGTGGAGGCCCGCGGTCGCCGTGACGGCCGTGCTCGCGGTCACGTGCGCCGTGCTGTTCGCCCGGCTCCCCGTCGGCGGCGCCATGTCCCCGCCGCGCCCCCGGCTACCGGCGCCCGACGGGGCCGTGGCGGTCGCCGGCTCACCCACCTCCGCCGCCGCGTCCGGGCGACCCCGGTCGAGGATCCCGGCCTGGTTCTTCCTCGCTGCGCTCGTCGCCGGCGTGGCCCTGGAGTTCGCGACCACGTACTGGTCCACCGACCTCGTGCGTCAGCAGACCGGCGCCGGAGCAGGGATCGCCGCTGCCACCACCGCCGGGCTCGTGCTCGGGATGGCGACCATCCGGTTCATCGTGGGGCCGCTCTCGCTGCGGGTGTCGCCGGCGCTGCTGCTCGCCGGCTCGTTCCTCGTCTCGATCGTCGGCTGGGCGGTGCTGTGGACCGCGGCCACGCCCGCGACGGCGCTCGCCGGGCTGGTCGTCGCCGGGCTGGGGTACGGCGCGCAGTACCCGCTGTCGATCTCGTTGCTGCTCGCCAGCGCCCCGGGATCGGGTGACCGGGCGCAGGGACGCGCGACGTTCGCCGGGAGCGTCGCGGTCGGTGTCGCACCGTTCGCCCTCGGAGCGCTGGCCGACGCGGTGGGGGCGCACCAGGCCTTCCTCGTCGTCCCGGTGATCGCCGTGGTGGGCGCCTGCTCGGCGGCCGTCGGTGGACGGCTGCAGCGTGCAGCCGCGCCCGCCGTCACCGTCGGGACCACGCCGGCCGTGGACCCGGTGCGATAGCGGTTTCCACGTCTGGCAAGGTGAGACGTCGACGACGACGGACACTGAGGAGCAAGGAATGCACCATCACCTGGACCACGCCGCACGCGGCGCCGCCGACCCGACCCTGCGGCACCGCGTCGCGGACGTCGTACTGACCGTGCTCGGCCCGGACGGCGTCCCGCTCGCGGACACCGCCGTCGTGGTCGAGCAGCGCCGCCACGCGTTCCTGTTCGGCTGCACCGGGTTCGAGCTCATCGACCTCGCGAACGGAGAGGAGCCGGCGCCGTCGGGTGACGTCCCCGCACTGAGCGACCTGTGGCTCGACCTGTTCAACGCCGCGACGCTGCCGTTCTACTGGGGTCGGTTCGAGCCGGTCCGCGGCCGCCCCGACACCGCACGCCTGCTCCGGGCCGCGCAGTGGTTCGTCGACCGTGGGGTGCAGGTCAAGGGGCACCCGCTCGCGTGGCACACCGTGCAGCCGGCGTGGCTGCTCGACCTCACCACCGACGAGATCGCGCAGCTCCAGCGGGAGCGGATCCACCGGGAGGTCAGGGACTTCGCCGGGGTCATCGACACCTGGGACGCGATCAACGAGGTCGTGATCATGCCGGTGTTCGACAAGGAGGACAACGGCCTGACGCGGCTCGCGTGGGAGCGGGGGCGGGTGGAGACGATCCGGCTCGCGTTCGACGCGGCCCGCGAGACGAACCCCCAGGCGACCTTGCTGCTCAACGACTTCGACATGTCGACCGCCTACGAGTGCCTCATCGAGGCGGTGCTCGAAGCCGGCATCCAGGTCGACGTCCTCGGCCTGCAGAGCCACATGCACCAGGGCTACTGGGGCGAGGAGAAGACGCTCCGCATCATCGAGCGGTTCTCCCGGTTCGGCCTGCCCATCCACTTCACCGAGAGCACCCTGCTGTCCGGCGAGCTCATGCCCGCGCACATCGAGGACCTCAACGACCACCAGGTCGACGTGTGGCCGTCCACGCCTGAGGGTGAGCTGCGCCAGGCCGACGAGATCGTCCGCCACCACCGCACGCTCATGTCCCACCCGTCGGTGCACGGCTCGACGTACTGGGGCCTGCCCGACCGCGGCGCATGGCTGAACGCTCCCGCGGGGCTCGTGCGGCCCGACGGGACACCCAAGCCCGCCTACGACGCGCTGCGCGCGCTCGTGCGCGAGGAGTGGTGGCTGGCGCCGACCACGCTCGTCACCGACGGCGAGGGGCGCGTCCCCGTCTCCGGGTTCCTCGGGGACTACGCGGTGACCGCGGCCGGACGGTCGGCGACCTTCACCCTGGCGGCGGCGGGCGTCGGTACCACGACCGCCCGGCTCGCCTGACCCGCTCCGGGGTGGACCACGGCGGCAGGCTCGCGCGATGATCGAGCGGATCGTCGACTCCCGTGACCCCCGGCTGAGCGACTACTTCGACCTGACCGACGTCAGGCTGCGTCGAGTCGTCGAACCGGCCGAGGGTCTCTACATGGCCGAGAGCTCCAAGGTGATCTCCCGCGCGATCGAGGCGGGCCACCGACCCCGGTCGCTCCTGATGACCGAGAAGTGGCTGCCCGCCCTGAGCGAGCTCGTGGCGCAGGCCGAACGACGATTCGGTCCGGTGCCCGTCTATGTGGGGACGGACGACGTCGTCGAGCAGCTCACCGGGTTCCACCTGCATCGCGGTGCCCTCGCCGCGATGCACCGCCCGCCGCTGCCGTCCCTGGTCGAGCTGATCTCCGGCAGGACCCGCATCGCGGTCCTCGACGGTCTGGTCGACCACACCAACGTCGGGGCCGTGTTCCGCAGCGCCACGGCGCTCGGGATCGAAGGCGTCGTCCTGTCGCCGGACTGCGCCGATCCGCTGTACCGGCGCTCCGTGCGGGTCTCGATGGGAGCGGCGCTGACCATGCCGTACACGCGCGCTCGCGTGTGGCCGGTCGACCTCCAGCTCCTGCGCAGCGAGGGGTTCGTGCTGGCGGCACTGGCACTGAGCGACGACTCGGTCGACCTCGCCGACTTCGTGCAGGTGCTGCCGGAACGCCTCGCCTGGATGCTCGGGTCCGAGGGCCACGGGCTCTCGGCGACGGCCATGGACGCCGCCGACACCGTCGTCCGCATCCCCATGCAGCTCGGCGTTGACTCGCTCAACGTGGCCGCCGCGAGCGCCGTCGCGTTCTGGGCCAGCTGTGGCGGCGGGCCCGGCGACCGCCGGGCGATCACCGCCGGGCGAGCGTGACCGCGGTGACGACGAACCCGTCGCGGACCGCCCACCGGCCGTGCAGCTCGTCGGTGCCGAGGCCGTCCGGCTCGACCCGGGCCACGAAGGTGCCGTCACCCAGCCGGACGTCCACGTCCTCGAACCCGAGCCAGGCCCGCACCACCGGGTACCAGACCTTGTAGACCGACTCCTTGGCGGAGAACAGCACGCGGTCGGGACACAGCGCGGGGTCGACGTCGTCGAGCGCGGCACGCTCCGCCGCGCTCATCACGAGGGGGCCGACGCCGTCGGGCAGCGGTGCGAGGACCTCCGCGTCGATCCCGACGCCCCACCACGCGTGGGCGTGGGCCACGGCGGCGGCGCGGTACCCGTTGCAGTGGGTCATGCTGCCCACCACCCCCGGAGGCCAGCGCGGCGCCCGGTCCGGTCCGGACGGGATCGGGCCGGCGGGGAACCCGAGCCTGCCGAGCGCGGTGCGCGCGCACACCCGGACCGCCGCGTACTCCTCGCGGCGTGCAGGGACCGCTGCCGTCACCGCCGCCTCCTCCTCGGGGTACAGCCGCGCAGGACCTGCGGGCCCTGCGTGCTCCTCGGCCTCGACGCCCGCCGGCAGCACGGACCGGATCACAGCGCGAGGCCGTCGACGACCTCGACACCGGGGGCGCGCCCCAGCAGCGCACCCGGGAGGGCCAGCTTCGAGCAGCGCAGGCCGCTGCCGATCACGACGTCGGCGCCCGCGTCGGTGTCGTCGACCGTGACACGGCTGTCGACGAGCACCCGGTACGCGCTGGGCAGCCCGAGCGGGGTGATGCCGCCGTACTCCATCCCCGACTCCGCGGTGGCCCGGTCCATCGGCAGGAAGGAGGCCTTGCGGACGTCGAGCAGCCGCTTGACGGCGTTGTTGACGTCCGCCCGGGTCGTGGCGCGTACCACGGCCGCGGCGATGCGCTCGTCACCCTCACGCCGACCCGCGACGAGCACGCAGTTGGCGGACGCCGCGGGCGGCAGGCCGTACGCGTCCGTGAGGGCGGCGGTGTCCGCGAGGTCCGGGTCGATCTCGGTCACGAGCACCCGGGCGACCGCCGTGGCGTCGTGCTCCGCCCACCGGCGCAGATGGGCCAGCGTGCCGGCCGCCAGCAGGTCGGGCCGCTCGAGCGCGGGTACCCAGGTCAGCGACCCGCTGGGGAAGGTGGTCGGTCGGCCAGCGGTCACGGCTCGTCCGTCCGTCGGGGCCCCTCGTCGATCGCCGGGAGGACCAGGCGCAGGTCCGCGGTACGCACCTGCCCGCGGCGCAGGCCGTGGCGTGCGTCCGCCTGGTCGACCAGCTGGTGCAGGGCCGTCAGCAGCCCACGCTCCCGGGCAAGGGCGACGACGGCCCGGCTCTCGTCGCGGTCCGGCGCTTCGCGCTCCTCGGTCAGGTCGGCGAGACGGCGCATCAGCACGCCGGACGAGAACGCGATGCGGTCGAGGGCGAGAGTGCCCCGCTCGAGCAGGGCCTGGTCGGTCTCGCTGTCGAGCTGGACGTGCGCGAGCCACTCGGCCAGGGCCTCGAGCGACTCGACGTCCTGGGCGAGTCGCTCGTGGTCGGGCCCGGTCCCGTGGGAGAACTGCATGGGCGTCATTCTGCACACCCCGGTCGGCGCTGCAGGGAGGCCGCAGCGCCGTGTCCGGCACGTCCGGGGTGTGCGGCGAGGGGCCTCACGTCGTCTGGTAGGTACCGACCAGGACCGCTCGCGCGAGGGTGTGGAAGACCGCCGCGGTGCTCGTCTTGCCCGGCAGGGTGTCGGCGTCGAGGCCCAGGGACGGGACGTCGAGCGCGTGCACCACGAAGAAGTAGCGGTGCACCTGGTCGCCGGGCGGGGGAGCGGCACCCCGGTAGGCGGCGACCCCGTCGTCCCCCCGGAGCTGGAACGCACCCCGTGGCAGGTCCGCCCGGTCGTGCGTGCCGATTCCCTGCGGGAGCTCGGTCGTCGACGCCGGCACGTCGACGAGCGTCCAGTGCCACCAGCCGGCCGGACCCGGCGCGTCCGGGTCGTAGCACGTCACGAGGAACGACTGTGTCTCCGCCGGGTGGCCGGACCACGCCAGATGCGGTGAGAGGTTCTGTCCCGCCGGGGTGTTCGTGTGCACGTCGGGCACGCGCTCACCGTGCGTGACGTCGTCGCTGCGCAGGTCGAACGCGGGAACGGGCGGCAGCAGGGAGTACGGGTCGGGGGCGACGGGACGGGTGAGGGAGACAGTCATCGCGCCATCATCGCGCGGGCTCCGGGACGTCGCTCGGTGAGGTCTCCGGCGGCCGGGCGGACCCCGGCGCTGCGTCCTGCTGCCGACCCAGCAGAGCCCGGGCCGGCAGCAGGCGGTCGGCACCCACCACGACGAGGCCCAGGACGAAGAAGCCGGTGCTGTAGACCAGCACGTTGGTGAGCAGGCCGCCGTAGCCGAGCTCGGAGACGTCGACGAACCCGTACGGGTAGTCGCTGCCCGGGCTCAGCACGCCGCGGAGCGTGCTGAACGCGCAGTACGCCACCGGGTACAGCAGCCACCATGCGGCGTTCCGGACCCGCAGCCGGCGGTGCGGGACCATCAGCACGAAGTGCAGCGTCGTGGCGATCGGCGTGAGGCGGTGGACGATCTCCGCCTTGGTCAGCCCCAGCGCGATCACCTCCTCACCGAGGGGCGACGGGTCGAGGATGAAGTACGACACGAGCCCGGTGATGAGCAGGAACAGCGTGACGGCGCCGAACGCCCACGAGGGCGGGTCGGGTCGTCGCGTGAAGGCCGCGGCGGCACCCCAGAGCATGAGCAGCGCCATCAGCAGGTTGGACTGGTTCGTGAAGTAGACGTAGTCCTCGACCGTGAGGTGGAGCCCGGTGCTGGGCCTCCAGAACAGGGCGACGAGCGTGATCGCGGCCAGCGCGAGCCGGTAGAGACCCACGACGACTGACATGCGTGTCCTTCCTTCGTGGTGCGTCACCACGGCCGGGCACCGGGCGCTGCCGGACGGGCACGACGGTAGTGCAGGTCACCGCCGCGGGGCTCCCGGTGGTCCACCGCTGATCGGGTGAGCGCGGTCGTCCGGATTGACAGTGCGGGGAGTGTCAGCGTTCACTGACATACTCGAACATGCGTTCGATCACGCCGAACGTTTGTAGTGAACCTGCAGGTCAGCGCGTGATGACCGGTGACGACCGGGAGGAGGCAGACATGTCGACGAGCACCCTGTCCCGAGAGGACCGGGCCGTGCTGGCGCGTGCCGTGCTGGCCCGGGCCGAGCTGCGCACCGGGGCACGCAGCACCCGGACGGGCACCGGGGGGCGGCCGGTCCCGGACGGCGTCCCGCTCACCGGCCCGCTCGTGGTGGACGAGCACACGGACGACGAGACGCCGGCCCTGGCGCTCGTGGAGCCGCTCCCCGCGGGCGAGGTCGCACCACCCACCCGGACCACCAGCCTCATCACCACCGAACGCCCTCCCATGCCCGTACCACCGCAGCTGCTTCCGCTGCTGCCCGACGGCCTGCAGCGGGGCGCCACGACCGCGGTCGTCGGGTCCACCTCGCTCGTGCTGACCGTGCTCGCGTACGCGTGCGCCGGCGGTGCCTGGGCGGCCGTGGTGGGCCAGCCCACGGTCGGCCTGCTCGCGGCGGCACAGGCAGGGGTGGCGCTCGAGCGGCTCGCCGTGGTGCCGAGCCCGGGTGCGGAGGCACCCACGGTCGTGGCCGCGCTGGTCGACGGCATGGACGTGGTGGTCGTGGGGCCCGAGGCGGTGCTGACGGACGCCGACCGTCGCCGGCTGTCCGCGCGGGCACGGGACCGCGGCGCGGTGCTGCTGTCCACCGTCGACTGGCCGGGCGCCTCGACGGTGCTCACGGTCGAGGCCGGCCGCTGGACCGGTGCCGGGGCGGGGGACGGGCGGCTCCGGACGCACGAGCTGAGGGTCACGCGGTCGGGCCGGGGGAGCTCGGCGACGCCGCTGTCGGTGGACCTCGCGCTGCCGCTCGGGGCGGTGAGTGACGTCGCCGCAGCCGGTCGGGCGGACGCCGACGCGCCGTCCGGCGCCGCGCCGGTGTCTCCTGCGCCCCCCGCGCCCCCGGGACTGAGGCTCGTCGGATGAGCACGCGCACCACCGTCCTGTGGGTGCCCGACTGGCCGGTCGTCGCCGCGATGACCGGCCAGGAGGTCCCGGCGCACCTTCCCGCCGCGGTGCACGACGGCCGACAGGTCACCGCCGTCTCGGCGCTCGCCCGCGCGGAGGGGGTGCGACGGGGGATGCGCCGACGCCAGGCGCAGGGCTGCTGCCCGGAGCTCGTCCTGCTGACGGCCGACGACGCCCGGGACGTGCGGCTGTTCGAGCCCGTCGCGGTGGCGGCGGAGACGGTCGTCGCCGGCATCGAGGTGGTCCGGGCCGGGCTGCTGCTGCTGCCTGCCGGTGGGGCCAGCCGGTACCACGGGTCGGAGGACGGCCTGGCGGAGCGGCTCGTCGACGCCGTCGCCGCAGGGTCGGGTCACGAGTGCGCGGTGGGGACCGCCGACGGGCTGCTCGCCGCCGTCCTCGCCGCCCGCACGGGCGCCGTGGTGCCGCCGGGGGGGTCGCCCGCGTACCTCGCACCGCTCGGCGTGACCGAGCTCGTGCACGCCGCCGTCACCGACGAGGTGGCCGCCGCCGTCACCGAGCTCGTCGACCTGCTGCACCGGCTCGGTCTGCGCACCCTCGGCCAGCTCGCCACCCTGCCGCCGGCGGACGTGCACGCCCGCTTCGGCCGGCTCGGCACCTGGGCGCAGACGCTCGCGCGCGGGGACGACGAGCGCCCGCCGGCCCGTCGTCGACCGGAGCCGGACCTCGAGGTCGGCACCGAGCTCGACCCGCCCGTCGACCGCGTCGACACCGCCGCGTTCGCCGGCCGCCGGCTCGCCGAGGAGCTGCACGAGCTCCTCGTCCGGCAGGCCGTGACGTGCGGCCGCCTGCAGATCGCCGCGCGTACCGACGAGGGCACCGAGCTGGTACGGACATGGCGGACCGACCTCGGCGGCTGGGGCGGCCTGACCCCTGCCCGCATCACCGACCGCATCCGGTGGCAGCTGGAGAGCTGGCTGTCGGCCACGGCCGTCGAGACCGCCCGCGCCCGCGCCAAGGACGACTCCGCCACCCGACGGCGGCCCCGGCCCCGCTCGCAGGACCCGTGGGCGCACGACGACCTCCCGGTGATGGACCCGTGGCTCGACGACGACACGCACGCCGTCACGCTCGTCCGGCTCGTCGTCACCGCGCTCGACGTCGCGGCTGCCGGCGCCGAGCAGGGCCGGCTGTGGGGCGGGCCGTCGGGCGGCGACCTGCGCGCGCACCGCGCCCTCGACCGCGTGCAGGGCATCGTCGGAGGCGGTGGCATCCTGACGGCGACGCTGCAGGGCGGCCGGGACGTCCGCGAGCAGGTGCACCTGCGCCCGTGGGGCGAGCAGACCGAGCCACCCCGCCCTCTCGACCGTCCCTGGCCGGGACGGCTGCCCGAGCCGGCCCCCGCGACCGTGCTCAGCCTGCCGCGGCCGGCGGACGTGCGGGACGCCGCCGGTGCGCCCGTCCGGCTCGACGCACGCACCGGGCTGCAGGGCGAGCCCGCGACCGTGCGCTGGTCGCCCGCCGAGGGGGAGCGGGAGGTGCGGACGGTCGTCGGGTGGGCCGGGCCATGGCTGCTCGGCGCACGGTGGTGGACCGCCGGGGCGACGCCGGGCCTCGGGCTCCGGGCGCACGTGCAGGTCGTGCTCGACGACGGCCGCGCCCTGCTCCTCGCGTGCGGCGTGCAGGGGTGGACCTGCGAGGCCACCTATGACTGAGCCGCCGGTCACCGGCCGCACAGCAGGTCGCCCGTCCGGCCGTCCGTCCGGCCGTCCACCAGGTCACCACCCCCCCTACGCCGAGCTGCACGCCCACTCCGCGTTCAGCTTCCTCGACGGTGCCAGCCAGCCCGAGGAGCTCGCTGCCGAGGCTGCCCGCCTGGGCCTGACGGCGCTCGCGGTGACCGATCACGACGGGCTCTACGGCGTCGTCCGGTTCAGCCAGTCCGCCAAGGCCGTCGGGATGCCGACGGTGTTCGGTGCGGAGCTGCACCTGCCCGCACCGGACGGCCGGCGGCACCCGCACGAACGCACGCGCGCCACCCCGGGCCTGCCGGTGCTCGACCCGCCGACGGGCATCCCGGACCCCCGCGCCTCCCACCTGCTGGTGCTCGCCCGCGGACCGGACGGGTACCGCGCACTGTCGAGGTCGATCGCCGAGGCGCACCTGCGCACCGGCGAGAAGGGCGCCGCGGACTACCGGCTCGACGAGCTCGCCGCGACCGCGGCCGGGCAGTGGCTGGTCCTCACCGGCTGCCGCAAGGGCGCCGTGCGGCGCGCGCTCGCGGGCGGTGACCCGTCGGGCGTCGCGGGTGTCGCCCCCGGCGGGCTCGCCGCGGCCAGGACCGAGCTCGACCGGCTCGTCACCCTGTTCGGCCGGGACAACGTGGCGGTCGAGATCACCGCGGCGGGTGACCCGTACGACTCCGATCGTGCCGACGCGCTCGCCGCGCTCGCCGCCGACGCGGGTCTGCCGCTCGTCGCGACCGGCAACGTGCACTACGCGACCCCGAGGGACGCAGACCTCTGGGCCGGGCTCGCCGCGGTGCGGTCGAGGTCGTCGCTCGACGACCTCGACGGCTGGCTCCCGGGCGGACCCACGGCTCACCTGCGGTCGGCCGCCGAGATGCTCGCCCTGCACCGCCGTCACCCGTCGGCGGTGGCGACCGCGGCGGCCCTGGCGGCGGAGTGCGCGTTCGACCTGTCGCTGGTCGCGCCCGAGCTGCCCCCGTACCCGGTGCCCCCCGGGCACACCGAGGCCACCTGGTTGCGTGAGCTCGTCCGTCAGGGGGCGCTCGAGCTGTACGGGTCGCCGGAGGACGAGCGTGTGCCCGGGGCGTACCGGCAGCTCGCCCACGAGCTCACCGTGATCGAGGACCTGGGGTTCCCCGGCTACTTCCTCGTCGTCTACGACCTCGTGAAGTTCTGCCGGGACAACGGGATCCTCGCGCAGGGCCGGGGTTCGGCGGCCAACTCGGCCGTCTGCTACGCCCTGCGGGTCACTGCGGTGGACGCCGTGAAGCACGGGCTGCTGTTCGAGCGGTTCCTGGCGCCCGAGCGGGACGGCCCGCCGGACATCGACGTCGACATCGAGTCCGCGCGCCGCGAGGAGGTCATCCAGTACGTCTACGCCAAGCACGGCCGCACGCACGCCGCCCAGGTCGCGAACGTCATCTCGTACCGGCCACGGTCGGCCGTGCGGGACGCCGCCCGGGCGCTCGGGTACGACGCCGGCCAGCAGGACGCGTGGGCGTCGTCGATCGAGCGGTGGGGGAGCCTGCGGCCGTCGCCGGCGGTGGTGGAGGCTGCCACGCCGCCGACCACGCCGCCCGCTACCTCGTCGGGTGGGTCGTCGGGCAGGTCGCACGTCCCGGCGCGGGCCTCGTCGTCCGGTTCGTCGTCCGGCGCTGGACCCGGGACGAGCGAGGCGACCTGGACCCCGACGCTGGGCTACGGCGGCCGGCGGTCCCGTCCGCACGTCGGGCACGTCGGCCCGGTGCCGGAGACGCCCGCCACGGTGACCACGCCCCGGCAGGTGCGCACGCGCGACCGGGCCTCGATGTGGGGCCACACCTGGGAGCCGCCCGCGGTGCTGCGGCCACCGCAGGGTGCTCAGGAGCGGACCGTCCTGCGCGCGCCCAAGGGCACCGACGTCCCGGGTCTGGCCACGGCCGACGGGCACGACGTGGTCCCCGCCCTCCTGCCGCCGGCGGCGAGCGACCTCGACGAGATCCCCGCGCACGTCATCGACCTGGCCGACCGCTTCCTGCGCCTGCCCCGCCACCTCGGCATCCACTCGGGCGGGATGGTGATGTGCGACCGCCCTGTCATCGAGGTGTGCCCGGTCGAGTGGGCGCGCATGCCCGGTCGCACGGTGCTGCAGTGGGACAAGGAGGACTGCGCCGACGCGGGGCTGGTGAAGTTCGACCTGCTGGGCCTCGGCATGCTCACCGCGCTGCGGATCGCGTTCACGTTCGTCGAGCAGCACGAGGGCCGCGCGCTCGACCTGCACGCCCTGCCCGACGAGGACCCGCTGGTCTACGACCTGCTGAGCGCCGCGGACACCGTCGGGGTGTTCCAGGTGGAGTCCCGCGCGCAGATGGGCACCCTGCCGCGCCTGCAGCCTCGCACGTTCTACGACATCGTCATCGAGGTCGCGCTCATCCGTCCCGGTCCCATCCAGGGCGGCTCGGTGCACCCGTACATCGAGCGGGCGCACGGCCGTCAGCCCGTCAGCTACCTGCACCCGCTGCTGGAGAAGTCGCTCGCCAAGACCAAGGGGGTGCCGCTGTTCCAGGAGCAGCTCATGCAGATGGCGATCGACGTCGCCGACTTCACGCCTGCGGAGGCCGACCAGCTGCGCCGGGCGATGGGCTCGAAACGGTCCACCGAGCGGATGGAGGCGCTCAAGGAGCGGCTGCTGTCGGGGATGGCGAAGCACGACATCTCCCGGGAGGTCGGCGAGCAGATCTACGACAAGCTCAGGGCGTTCGCCGACTTCGGCTTCCCCGAGTCGCACGCCTACTCGTTCGCGTTCCTCGTGTACGCCAGCGCGTGGCTGAAGGTGTACCACCCGGCGGCCTTCTACGCGGGGCTGCTCGCGGCGCAGCCGATGGGCTTCTACTCCCCGCAGAGCCTCGCGGCGGACGCCCGCCGGCACGGCGTCGAGGTGCTGCGACCCGACGTGCAGGCGTCCGACGTGCAGGCGTGCGTGGAGCGCACGGGTCCGACGCCCGTCGAGGGCGAGCCGCTGCTGGTGCCGTCCCCCAGCGGTACGGGCCGGGCGCCGGCTGCGGGTGTGCGTACGTCGGCCGCGGCGGGCGTGCCACGCTCGCTCGCGGTGCGGCTGGGGCTGGTGTCGGTGCGGTCGGTGGGGGAGGGCGTCGCCCAGCGTCTCGTCGACGAGCGCCGGGCGCACGGTCCGTTCGCCGACCTGCGGGACCTGGTCCGCCGGGTGCAGCTGACCACCGCGCACCTCGAGGCGCTCGCGACGGCGGGGGCCCTCGACCGCCTGGGCGTCACGCGCCGGGAGGCGCTGTGGGCGGCGGGAGCGCTCGCCCAGGAGGGTCCGGACACGCTGCACGGCGTCTCGGTGGGGGTGACGGCGCCGATGCTGCCCGGGTTGAGCGACGTCGAGATCGCGACGGCCGACGTGTGGGCCACGGGTGTGTCCGTCGACTCCTACCCCACGCAGTTCGTCCGCAAGGGCCTCGACGCCGCGGGCGTGCTGCGGGTCGAGGAGGCGTACCGGCACGAGGTCGGTCGCCGGGTGGCCGTCGCCGGGGTCGTGACCCACCGCCAGCGACCCGGGACCCGCGGGCGGCGTGACGTTCCTGTCCCTGGAGGACGAGACGGGTCTGCTCAACATCGTGTGCTCGGCGGGCCTGTGGCAGCGGTTCCGGCGGGTCGCCCGCACGTCGAAGGCGCTCGTGGTCCGCGGCCGTCTGGAACGGTCGGACGGCGCCACCAACCTCGTCGCCGAGCACCTGGCCCCGATGTCGCTGCGGGTGCGCAGCTCCTCGCGCGACTTCCAGTAGGTGGCACGATGCACGGCCACGCGCCAAGAAAGACGTGCCCGGCGACCGCCTCAGGCCGAGGAAGGAACGGTCAGCGCTCCTTGACGACCTCGCCGTCCTCGATCTGCTCGGCGTCGTCGACGGGTTCGACCTCGTCGTCCGCCTCGTCCTCGTCCATCGGCGGGTCGAGCGTGCGGAGCCGGGAGAAGATCGCCCACACCACCGCAACGAGCGGCACCGCGATGATCGCACCGAGGATGCCGGCGGTCAGCGTCCCGCACGTCACGGCGAGCGCCACGACGACCGGGTGCAGCGACACCTGCTTGCCCATCACGAAGGGCTGCAGGACGTGCCCCTCGAGCTGGCCGATGAGGGCGATGCCTGCCCCGACGAGCGCCGCGGAGAGCAGCCCGTTCGCGGCCAGCGCGACGATCATTGCGATCACCATCGCGGCGGGCGCGCCCACCAGGGGAATGAACGCGCCGATCGTCACCAGTACCGCCAACGGCGCGGACAGCGGCACCTGCAGGATCGTCAGCAGGATGAACGCGAGCATCCCGTCCGTGACCGCGATGATGACGGTGCCCCGCGTGTAGCCGGAGAACGTGTACCAGCCGGCCCCGCCGGCGGTCTTCCACGTGTCGCGCGCACGGACGGGCAGCTGGTTGAGGAACCACGTCCACATCTCACGGCCGCGCGCGAGGAAGAAGATCGTGCAGAAGATCGCCAGCGCCAGGGCGGTGAAGACCTCGACCACCGACCCCGCCCCCGCGGCCGCCTGGCCCGCCAGGTCGCCGCGCATGCTCCTGGACCCAGGCCTGCCCGTTGGTGAACCACTGCGCGATCTGCTCGTTCGTGATCTTGAACGGCAGCGGGCCGTTCTCCAGGAAGTCGGTGATCTGCCCGATGCCGTCGTTGAACTGCTCGGTGAGGTCCTGCCACTGGTTCGCGATCGAGTACGCGACGTACGTGAGCAACCCGACGAAGAACAGGATCCCGCCGAGGATCGACAGCGCCGTCGCGAGCCCACGCCACATGAACCGGGACAGCAGCTCGACGAACGGGCGGAGCACGGCGGTGAACACGAAGGCGAGGAACAGAGCGATGAACAGGAGCTGGACCCTGGAGGTCGCGTAGAAGATCAGCCCTACCGCGGCGACCACGACGAGCAGTCGCCAAGAGACCCCGGCCATGCTCCGCAGCCAGCGCGGAGCCGTGTGCTCGATGCCGTACGCGTTCGGGTTGCGGCGTGCCCCCGCCACCTTCCGTGCGGCCGCAGGACGGCTCCCGGAGGTGCTGGTCAGGTCGGACATCGGGCTCCCGGCTGTCTGCGAGGTGGCGGCCGCCACGGTGGTGCCGGGTGCCGTACGCGCCAGTCTGCCCTCCCGGGCCGATGCATGCCCGTGCGCCGCACCGTGCTATCTTTCATGCCGCACCTGAGGGAGTCTGTGGGCTCCTGACGGTCCACTCGTCCGGGTGGCGGAATGGCAGACGCGCTAGCTTGAGGTGCTAGTGCCCGAAAGGGCGTGGGGGTTCAAGTCCCCCTCCGGACACTCGTTGAGACAGCGACGATAGTGCCCCTGAACTGCGGAAACGCAGTGCAGGGGCACTTTTCGTAGGTCGTGTTGTCCCGTCGATGTCGTCGCCGACACGGAACCAGTCGACATATCCACATGCCCGTCGGTCTCGGCCGTGGCGTAACAGCAGATCGCGAACCGGTACCCGGTGAAGTGCTCGAGGCTGCATTCCATCACCAGGTCGTCGCCGATCGGCGTCCAGACGGCCCGTCGAGCGGGTACGCGGACGACGCGCGGTCGGCGGCGTCCCGGAAGTCCACATCCACGCGGAGCAGGACCGTCTCGGCCGTCAGCGGCACGTGAGCGCTGGTGAAGGCGGCGCTCCCCTCATCCCGGAGACGTCCCGCGAGATCGCCGCGGCGCCCGCCGGCCCGCACGTGCGCTGGGTGAGCGTGTTGCGGGCGTCGATGGTGCCTGACGCGATGCTTCCCGTGGTCGGCCGCAGGTGGCCAGGCCGGTCGGTGAGCGACCACCGGTTGTCCGGTGTGTGGTTCCACTGCCACGGCAGCCCGAGGCTCGACTTGTTCCAGACGTTCTCGTCCGACGTCGTCAGTGCAGCGGCGTCGGCCGTGTTCCAGTAGCCGGCCGGAGGCAGAGGGGTGCTCACGGGGTTGGTCTCCTTTGGCTGGGCAACTACGTGGGGGAGGGGGCGAGCTGCTCGCTTGCGTGTGGTCAGGCGCCGCCGCGGGTGGATCCACGCACCACGAGGCGGACGGGTGCGACGACGTGCTCGGCAGGACCGGTCCTGCCCGACATCTGGCGGTGCAACAGTCCGACCGCCGACTCGGCCACGCCCTCGTGGTTGGCGTCGACCGACGTGATACCCGGAGGCGATGACCTCGAGCATCGCGTCGCGAGCACCGAGAGAGGTGTAGTCGCTGATGGGCACGACGTAGGCGGGATCGGCGGCGAGGCCGGCCTCGCGGCACGCGTGCTCCCACCCGATGCGGCGGTCCGTGGTCATCATGGGTGCGGCGTCGAACGAGCATCCGAGCGCAATGATGCGGCGCGATCCGCGCTCGATCATGTGTGCCGTGGCGAGGCGGGCACCTGACTCGTTCGCCAGGCGCACGTGGTTGAGGTGACCGGGAACGTCGCGCTCGCCCAGCAGCACAATCGGCTTGGAGGTGCGGACGCGACGGGTGCCGTGCAGCCCTCGTGTCTTACGCCATGTGAGACGCTGTTGTCATGGCAGACACCATCACGTTCCGACCCGACGCAGACACCCGACTCGCGCTCGAGGAGCTCACCTCTGACGGCACCCCGGTCTCCGCTGCCGTCCGGGACGCACTGATGGAGGCCGCCACACGACACGCACACGCTCGACTGCGCGCCGAGGTCGAAGCGCTGGCCGCTGACCCCGAGGATCGGGCCGAGAGCGCGCGCGTGCTGCGTGACATGGAGACGCTGCGTGCGTGGTGATGTCTACGAGCTCCGAGCGCCGCGAGGCGCCCGTGGGCACGAGCAGGCGCGCAACAGGTTCGCCGTCGTAGTGCAGTCGGACAGGTTCGACGTGCTCTCGACATGGCTAGTTGCACCGACGTCGACGTCCGCCCGCGATGCCACGTTCCGACCCGCAGTCCAGGTCGACGGCGAGCGCACCCTGGTGCTTGTGGAGCAGACCAGCGCCGTCGACCCAAGCCGGCTTGGCGACCGGGTAGGGAACCTGCGGTTCGACGAGCTACGCGCCGTCGACGCAGCGTTACGTCTCGTCCTCGACATCTAGTGCGACGCGCCATTCGTCGACATCCATGGCACAGGAGCCGCTCGCTTGCGTGTGGTCAGGCGCTGCCGCGGGTGGATCCACGCACCACGAGGCGGACGGGTGCGACGACGTGCTCGGCAGGGCCGGTCGTACCCGACATCTGGCGGTGCAACAGTCCGACCGCCGACTCGGCCACGCCCTCGTGGTTGGCGTCGACCGACGTGATGCCCGGAGGGATGAAGCGTGACATGTCGAGGTTGTCGAACCCGGCGAGCTGGACGTCGACGGGGACGCGAAGCCCACTGTCTGCCAGGGCGGACAGCGCCCCGAGGGCGACGATGTCGGTGACGGCGAAGACCCCGTCGAAGGGCAGCCCGGAGGCGATGACCTCGAGCATGGCGTCGCGAGCACCGAGAGAGGTGTAGTCGCTGATGGGCACGACGTAGGCGGGATCGGCGGCGAGGCCGGCCTCGCGGCACGCGTGCTCCCACCCGATGCGGCGGTCCGTGGTCATCATGGGTGCGGCGTCGAACGAGCATCCGAGCGCAATGATGCGGCGCGATCCGCGCTCGATCATGTGTGCCGTGGCGAGGCGGGCACCTGACTCGTTCGCCAGGCGCACGTGGTTGAGGTGACCGGGAACGTCGCGCTCGCCCAGCAGCACGATCGGCTTGGAGGTGCGGACGCGCCCCAGCTGCTCCAGGTCGAGACCGGCGATGGACAGCAGGACGCCGTCGTAGATCTGGAGCCTCGCGACGCTCAGCGCCTCCATCTCCTGTTCGGCGCTGGCGCTCGTCCGTTCGAGGACGAGGTGACGCCCCTCCGCCTCGATCAGCGGGGCGACCTGGTCGGCGAGCTCGCCGAAGTAGTCGTGGAAGCTCGGAACGACGAAGGCGACGGTGTCGGTCCGTCCGGCCCGCAGGTGGCGCGCAGTCAGGTTGACCTCGTACCCGAGGGCTTCGACGGCCGCCATGACCCGGGCACGCGTCGGCTCGCCGACGGGAAGGCGCTCGTTGAGGACGTTCGACACGGTCATGACCGAGACGCCGGCCGCGCTGGCCACGTCCGCCATCCTCACCATGCGCATCCGCCTTCCCGCGACATCGAGCAGGTCCAGCGTGCGCTCGTCGAACCCGGAGGGCCCGGCCACGCCGCCGGAAGCGTGCTCAATATATCGATAAAACGCACGACTGCAAGGGGTCCTCGGGGCGCCTTGGAGCGACCTCCCGGCGCGTGGCGACACCGTCCGCCTGACACGTCCCGGCTGGTTGTCGGGCAGGTCGAAGGGCGGGGTGCGAGCTGCCCACGCTCGGCACCGCCGTCGACGGGCCGGTGGCACGGCAGACGAGCACACCGTCGGCGCGGGCCACGAAGGTCTCGAGCCGGGCACCTGTCGCATCGGCGGTCGAGGCGATGCCGGAGAGCTGATGGAGGGTCCTGCGGCGCTCGAGCGAGCCGGCTCCCGGGCGTGCTCGCCGGCGGCCACGCAGCGGCAGCGGGTCTCCGGGCCGTCGAGCGCCATCCCTGGTCGCAGGTCCGCCGGACCACAAGGTGTCGAGGTCGAGGCTCAGGCTTGGGTGCCCACGCCGCCACGGACGGCGGTACCGGGACGTCGCCGTGATCATCTCGAGACGTTCGAGGGCTTGACTGCTCGCGACGGCGTCTCTACTTTAACGCTAAAATCCCGCTCGGGATGAGGACGCAAGCCCCAACTCGTCGCGTCCGATGTGCACGTTCCAGTCAAGGATGATCGGAACTGATCTCAAGGGAGAGACCTCGGTGCGTACCGCAAGAACGAAGTTGTCAGCTCTTGCCCTGGTTGCGGCAGTGTCAGTGGGACTTGTCGGATGTACCTCCGGCGCCCCCGAAGAGGCCCCTTCGAAGGACGCCGTCATCCCCGCGGGCGATCTGGCTGACCAGTCAGGAACGCTGACCCCCAGCAACCCGACGACGCTCACGACCTGGATCACGTCGGCCCAGCAGGCCCCGGCAGCCGACAACAAGATCACCAAGCTGCTCAAGGACCAGCTGGGTGTCACCCTCAAGTACGAGATCGTCACTCCGGACAACGTGGACCAGAAGATCGGTGTCATGCTCGCGGGCGGTCAGTACCCCGACCTCGTCGGCACCACCGACCTGAAGATGCGTCTCCTCGAGGGCGGCGCTCTCCTGCGCCTGGACGACATGCTGGCCACCGGGGACTACCCCAACCTCTCCACGCACGTCGAGGACGACATCAAGAAGATGAGCTACTCGGGCGACGAGGTCGACCCGGGCCTGTACATCTTGCCGAACTACAACCGCTTCTACGGCGACCCCACGGGCGGCACCTACTTCGGTCCCGCGTTCTGGATCCAGAAGCGTGTGCTCGAGGACGCCGGCTACCCGGACCTCAGCAACATGACGCTCGACCGCTACTTCCAGCTCATCGCGGACTACAAGGCGAAGAACCCCGAGACAGACGGCGCCCCGACCGTCGGTTTCGAGGTTCTGGCGTCGACGGGCCGTGAGTGGGGCATGACCAACCCGCCGGCGCTGCTGTCAGGCTCCCCGAACAACGGTGGCGTCATCGTCGACGACAAGAACCACGCGTCGATCTACGCCGACAAGGACGTCGCGAAGGACTTCTACAAGGTCCTCAACGAGCAGTACAAGGCGGGTCTCGTCGACCGCGAGTCCTTCACCCTGTCGTACGACCAGTACACCGCGAAGCTGGCCACCGGCACCGTCCTCGGCATGCACGACCAGGGCTGGGACTTCCAGACCGCCACCCAGTCGCTGCAGAGCGCCGGCAAGGACGAGTACACCTACGTGCCCCTCATGCCCGTCTACGACGGGGTGAAGCCCTGGTACGCCGACCGCCCCGTCATGAACACCAACCAGGGGTTCGGCATCTCCGTCTCCAGCAAGCAGCCGGAGAAGGCACTGAAGTTCCTGGACGTCATGCTCAGCGAGCCCTGGCAGAAGGTGCTCTCGTGGGGTGTCGAGGGCGAGGACTACCAGGTCGGTGACGACGGCATGTTCTCCCGCACGGACGAGCAGCGGGTCAACTCCAAGGACATCACCTGGCGTGCCTCCAACCGTCTCGACGCGCTGCTCGACGTGCTCCCCAAGCACAACGGTCAGTTCTCCGACGGCAACGCCTACAGCCCCGACGACCAGCCCGCCGAGTTCTTCGCGACGCTGACCGACTACGACCGCAACGTCATGGAGAAGTACGGCAAGAAGACCTGGCTCGAGTTCATGAACCCGCAGCCGGAGAACCCCAAGTACTACCCGGCGTGGAACATCGGGCTCTCCGAGGACGCCAACCAGGTCAACCAGCAGCTGACCGATGCCAACGTGCAGAACCTGCCGAAGATCATCGCCGGTGATCCTGCCGACTTCGACGCGAGCTGGAAGGCGTACGTCGACGCCATCCACAAGATCGACGTCAAGGTGTACGAGGACGCCGTCAACGCCGGCATCAAGGACCGTCTGGAAAACTGGTAACAGTCCGCGCGCAGTCGTGGTGGGGGGCG
Organism: Cellulomonas sp. URHB0016; assembly: GCF_054057935.1. NCBI lineage: Bacteria > Bacillati > Actinomycetota > Actinomycetes > Micrococcales > Cellulomonadaceae > Cellulomonas > Cellulomonas sp. URHB0016. Next base: position 74,010 of record NZ_JBSRZU010000001.1, read on the forward strand.
TGCGCCCCCCACCACGAGGCGTTCTCGCTCACCACTCACTGCTCCTGACGACGAGGTTGGACAGATGACGGACGCACCGGTCGTCACCCTTGTGACCGCCACCGGGCTCGAACCGGTCCTGGAGCCCGCGAGCAGCTCGCGTGCCCCCAACCGCAAGGCCCGAAAGAAAGCAGCGAAGGGTCCCCGGCGCAAGATCACCTGGGACAAGGTCTGGGCGCAGCGAGCCCTGCTCGTGATGGCCGTCCCGCTGCTGATGTACCAGATCCTGTTCAAGTACGTCCCGGTCTACGGGTGGGCGATCGCCTTCCAGGACTACAAGCCGGGTCGCGGCAGCATCTGGCACCAGAAGTGGGTCGGCTTCGAGAACTTCGTCGACCTGTTCACCGGTGTCAACGGTGAACGGTTCCGCCGGGTCCTGGTCAACACGCTGGGACAGTCGGTCCTGAGCCTGGCCGTCGGGACCGTCGGGGCCATCGTCCTGGCGCTGCTGCTGAACGAGGTCAAGAACCGTCCGTTCAAGCGGATCATGCAGAACATCACGTACATGCCCCACTTCCTCAGCTGGGTGATCGTGGCGAGCCTGGCATCGGTGGCGCTCTCGCTGCCCTCCTCCGGCGGGTTCATCAACCAGGCACTCATGAGCCTGGGACTCGTCCACGAACCCGTCCTGTTCCTGACCGAGCCCAACGACTTCTGGGGGATCGTCGCCGGGACGAGCCTGTGGAAGGAGCTGGGCTGGAACACGATCATCTACCTGGCCGCGATCACCGCGATCGACCCGAGCCTGTACGAGGCCGCCGAGGTCGACGGAGCAGGCCGCTATCGCAAGATGTTCAACATCACGCTCCCGAGCATCAGGCCCACGATCGTGGTGCTGCTCATCATCAACAGCGGCTGGATCCTGTCGACGAACTTCGAGCTGCCGTACTTCCTCGGCAACGGCCTGATCTCCGAGAGGGCCGAGACCATCGACGTCTTCGTGCTGCGCTACGGCTACCAGCTCGGCAACTACAGCCTCGCCGTCGTCGCGGGCATCTTCAAGACCATCGTCGCCATCATCCTGGTGGGCTCGGCGAACCTAGCGGCCAAGCGCTTCAACCAAGAGACGCTGGTCTAGGAGGACTTCATGTCAAGCACCTCTGTCGTGAAGCCTCTGGCGCGGCGCGTGTCACGAGGCAGGTCACCGCGTCGCAGGTGGACGCCCGAGCGGATCATCTTCACGTCGCTCAACACGGCCTTCCTGCTGGCCCTCGCGGCGCTCATGATCTACCCGCTGCTGAACACGCTCGCCATCTCCCTGAACGAGGGCCAGGACGCCGTCCGTGGCGGGATCGGCATCTGGCCTCGGGTCTTCTCGCTGAAGAACTACGAGGTCGTGCTCAACATGAACACGATCTACCAGGCGTTCTTCATGAGCGTCCTGAAGACCGTCGTGGTCGTGGCGACGAACCTGCTGTTCACCTCGATGCTCGCCTATGCGCTCAGCCGCAAGGAGTTCATCTTCCGCCGCTCGATCACCCTGATCTTCGTGCTGACGCTGTACTTCGACGCCGGGCTGATCCCCAACTACCTGCTCATCAGGGACCTGGGCATGCTGAACAGCTTCCAGGCCTACTGGGTCCCGACGATGATCAGCGCGTTCAACCTGATCATCCTGCGCACGTACATGAAGTCGATCCCCGACGAGATCACCGAGTCGGCACGGGTCGACGGCGCGGGCGAGTTCCGCACGTGGTGGCAGATCGTGATGCCGCTGTGCAAGCCCACGCTGGCCGTGGTGGGTCTGTTCGTAGCCGTCGGCAGCTGGAACGCCTGGCTGGACACCCTGCTGTACAACTCGGGCGATCAGGCGTTGTCGACCCTGCAGTACGAGCTGCAGAAGCTGCTGGCGAGCTCGATGAACGCCGGCGCGAACTCCGCGAACGTCGCGGGCAACGCGGCCTCTGTGGGAAGCGGCGGGCAGCTCACCACACCGATCGCGCTGCGGTCGGCGATCACCATGGTGGCGGCCGTCCCCATCCTGTTCGTCTACCCGTTCCTGCAGAAGCACTTCGTGGGCGGTCTCACGATCGGCTCCGTGAAGGGCTGATGGCGTCGGCCTCCCACACACCGGGGGAGGCCGGCCCCGTCCTCAGGGACCCGCAGCTCCGCACACCGAGAGGCCCCGACCATCCTCCGTTTCAACCCCGCGTCGCGACTGTGGCGCGTCCTGGACTCGCTGGGCACCGTCATCGTGATCAGCCTGTTCTGGCTGGTGAGCCTGGGCCTCGTCGTGACGGCGGGAGCGGGGACGGTGGTCGCCTACGAGGTGTGCCGCCGGTACGTCCTGGGCAAGGACGCGGGCCTCTGGGCCGTCGGCGCGTTGGCCCTGCGGCAGAGCTGGAGGCAGGCGACCATCATCGGCCTGCTGGCCGTCCCGGTCGCGGCCGTCGGCATCCTCACGCTCTCCTACCTGCCCACTCTGGGGCTGGCCGGGGTCTTGGTCCCGCTCCTCGTGGTCGGACTCTTCCTCCTGCTCCTGGTCTTCTGGTGCCTGCCCCTCGCAGCCCGCTTCACCAACCCCACCTGGCGACAGGTGCGCAACGGGCTCACCTTGGGGCTGACGACGCCCAGCCTGACGTTCCTGCTCGGGATCGCTGTGGTCCTCGCGGGCGTCGCCATCTGGAACTTCATGCCCGCGGTGTTCGTGGCACCCGGCCTGATCCTCCTGTGGTGGTGCTACCTGCTCGAGCGGTTCTTCGTCGCCCGGGGGTACGTGCCACCGGAGCAGGAGGACGCGGAGGTCTGACGCTCTTTCGCCGTCGACCTGAGCTGTCTCGGGGCCCGCCGCTGAGACCCTCGACGCTCTCCCGGGCCTCGTACGAGAGGCGCTCTCAACCACACGACTCCAGTGATCGACGAAAGGCGCTGTCGTGACCATCCTGCACGTCACCACCACCGGCTCCGACCGTGCTGACGGGTCGGCCGACGCCCCGTTCCGGACCATCAACCGGGCCGCCCAGGCGGCCATGCCGGGCGACACCGTCGCCGTGCATGAAGGCGTGTACCGAGAGTGGGTGAACCCACCGCGCGGCGGCACGGCCGACGCGCCGATCACCTACCAGGCCGCGGTAGGCCCGGACGGGCGCTTCGAGCCCGTCACGATCTCCGGTGCCGAGGTGGTCACCGACTGGCGCCCCCACCCCGGCGCCGAGGGTCGCGTCTGGGTCACGGAGGTGCCGAACGCCCTGTTCGGGGCGCGCAACCCGTACGCGGAGCGCATCGGCGGCGACTGGTTCTTCGACCGGGTCAACACCTGGCACACGGGCGAGGTGTATCTTGACGGCAGGTCGATGTACGAGTCGCTGACCCTCGGCGGCGTCGAGCACCCCGAGGTCACCCCGGACTCGTTCGACCCGGAGGGCTCGCTGCTGACCTGGTACTGCGAGGTCGGCGACGACGTCACGACGATCTGGGCGAACTTCGGTGGCGCGGACCCGGCCGCGCACGAGGTCGAGATCAATGCGCGCACCTTCGTCCTCTGGCCCACGGCGACGGGCATCGACTACGTCACGGTGCGCGGGTTCACCCTGACGAAGGCCGCCACGCAGTGGGCCCCGCCCACCGCGCTGCAGGAGGGTCTGATCGGCCCGCACTGGTCGAAGGGCTGGGTGATCGAGGACAACACGATCACCGACTCGAAGAACGTCGGCGTGTCGCTCGGCAAGGAGGCCAGCACCGGGCAGAACGAGGCGGCCGCAGGGCCGGACGGCGCCAAGGGCGGCACACAGCGCGAGCGCGAGGTGATCCAGCGGGCGCTCGTCCTGGGCGGGCCCGGCGCAGGCGAGCCGCACCCGTGGCACCGGGACCACGTGGGTTCTCACACCGTGCGCCGCAACACGATCCGGGACTGCGAGCAGGCCGGCGTCGTCGGGCACCTGGGGGCGGCGTTCTCGACCATCGCCGACAACCACATCTCGCGCATCCACGTGAAGCGGCAGTGGCACGGCGCCGAGGTGGCCGGAATCAAGCTGCACGCCGCCATCGACACCGTCATCAGCGGAAACACGATCCATCACACGCACCGCGCGCTGTGGCTCGACTGGCAGGCCCAGGGCACGCTGGTGCGGCGCAACGTGTTCTACGCCTCGACCGCCGAGGACTTCATGGTCGAGGTCTGCCACGGCCCGTACCTCGTGGACTCGAACCTCTTCCTGTCGCCGTGGGCGGTCAAGGACATGTCCACCGGTGGCGCCTACGTCCACAACTACGTCGCGGGTCGCATCGCGAACTGCACGGAGCACCAGCGGTACACCCCGTACCACGTCCCGCACTCCACGGCCGTCTACGGCGTCTCGAACATCCTCGGCGGCGACAACCGGTTCTACAACAACGTCTTTGTCGGTGACCGCGCCACCGGCGAGGGCACCGAGTCGGACGGACAGGCGGAACCGGAGCTCGCCAGCTTCTGGTCCGGCGCGATCGACATGGACGGCGTGCCCGGCGAGGCGACCTTCGTGCCGACCCCTGTGGGCACCTCGCAGTACGACGCCTACCCGACGTCGCAGGAGTACCCGAACGAGCACGGCAGCGCGTTGGCCGGGCCACGGCTCCCGGTCTGGATCGAGGGGAACCTCTACGCGGACGGCGCCGAGCCGTTCCGCGCGGAGCCCACGGCCCTCGTGATCGGCACGTCGCCGGTGCGCGTCGAGGTGGTCGACGCCGAAGCCGGGACCGTCCGGGTCGACGTGAGCTACGCGGACGACATCGACGTCGTCGCCCCGGTGACGACCGCGCGCCTCGGGACGAGCTACCAGGCCGAGATGCCCTACACCAATCCCGACGGGTCCGATCTGGACCTGAGCGCCGATGCCTTCGGGATCCCACGGGACCAGGTCGTGCCCGGGCCGTTCGCCGTATCGGCACCCGCGACTCGGATTCTTGCCGCACCGGGTCCGGGCCGGTGAGCGTCAGGTCGTGCGTGTCGCCTCGATGACCGTGTCGACGCTCCTGGTGACTCGGTCCCCGGTCAGAGGAGAGATGGATGAGAGCCATGGTCCGGAGGTGAGAACGTCAACACTCCGGACGGGATGGCCGTCTCCGGACGCCGATGACGGGTGGGCTGCTCACAATCCTCGAGGTCGGTTCGCGTCAAGATCCGGGCGCGTGTGTCGATCGAGCGAGCGGGGAGTGCGCAGGACGCCACAGCGACGGGGTCATCTTCTCGCCCGACGCGGAATCACCACTGCACCGTGGCGGCTCTCGTGGTCGCCGAACCCCGGCCGCAATGCCACCTGGACGTGAGTGAGGAACGGATCTCTATGTCGACGAACGCTGTGCGGCCCGACGCGCCCGACGCCCACGGTGGCGAGTCCGACGACGCGGGATCGAAGTTTGGCCAGGTGCTCGACGCGGCGGCGAGGCTCCCGGGCGTTCGGATCAACCGTGCGGCCTTTCTCCGATCGGCGCTCGGCCGCTACTGCACCCAGGAGCAGATCCAACGCGCCATCACGACGAGCCCTGCGGCCGCCGGCGTTGCGAGCGCCGTCATCACGAGAGCGGCGAACACCTCGATCAAGTACGAGACGAGCAAGGTGACCGCGATCTCGACGGCCGCGGGCATCCCAGGTGGCCTCTGGATGGTTGGAACGGTGCCGGCGGACATGGCGCAGTACGTCGGCCATATGCTCCGTGTCTCGCAGAAGCTCGCGTACCTTTACAGCTGGCCCGACTTCTTCGCCGACGGTGACAAGATGGACGAGGCCACCGAGGGCATTCTTACCCTGTTCGTGGGGGTGATGGCCGGTGTCAACGTCGCTCAGAGTGGCGTTTCCAAGGTGTCGGCGATGATCGCTGCACAGGTAGTCAAGAAGCTCCCCCAGCAGGCGCTCACCAAGGGTGCCGTCTACCCCATCGTCAAGAAGGTCGCGGGATATCTCGGTGTTTCGATGACCAAGAAGATCTTCGCCAGTGGCGTCGCGAAAGTCATCCCAGTGGTCGGAGCAGTGCTCTCGGGCGCCCTGACCCTGGGCACATTCCTCCCCATGTCGAAGAAGCTGCAGAAGCACCTGTCCAGTCTCGAGCTCACGAAGGCTGGACGCGCCGACGGATCGGCCGACCAGGCCTCCGACGAGACCGTGGACGTCGAGCTCGTCGAGGACGACGAGCTGGTCGAGAGCTCTGCGCAGCACTAGGGCGCGCGTCGGGGCTCGTGGGTCCGTGCGGGTCGGTGAGCCCATGGGCTCACAGCGTCCCTGGAGGCGGAAGCGCGAGACCGTTGACCAGCGAGACGACCGCCGCCTGTGCGAGGCCTCCGGCAGCCGGTGTGTGCGGCAGCTGTCCGCCGCGCGGGCCCGAGACGATGAGCCGATGCGCGCCGATGTCTCGATCGCCACACCACTGGGCGAGCTTCGGGTGGCCGTCGGCGCGGGGGACTCACCTGCGCCGCCCCGCCGGACAGCTCTGCCGGGCGGCGCTCGGGTCATCGTCTGGCCAGACGTCCGCGGCTGACCGTCGAGACCTTGGTCGCCTGCCTGCGGCCGTTCACCAGCGCGCTGACGGACCTGCCCCGAGGGGCACGTGGGGGTCGAGTGGCTTCTTGGGCGGTGCCGGCACTGGGTGCAAGCGAGACCGCCCGGATCCATGTTGCCGTCGCGTGGTGCCGGACCGGATGGCTCAGTGCAGGCCAGGTGCCGCCGGACCCGGTTGGTCGTCCGGGATCGCGTTCACGGCGCGTTGCATCAGTGCAGCGCCGACCGCGAGGTGCAGCGTCCGGTCCTCCGAGAGGAACGGGTTCGGGTCCGTGAACGCGTGCGTGAGGTTGCGTTCGGACAGCCCATGCGGGGCGGTGTTGTCGTGGTCCGTCATCGGATCCTCCTTCGGGCGTCCACCTGGTCGTTCGTCCAGCAGTCGCGCGGGACTCTATCGGGAACTTCGCCCCGATGTGCCCGGTCTGTGGTGAAAGGAGCGATCTCTCATGCGGTGGATACCCCGCACGTCACGGGCACCGCGTTGCGGGTCGCCGGTGGCCGCTCAGGCGCCGGCCGGGCGAGGACGCTCGCGAGCGGCGACGCGCGGTCGGTGCCGGTGCCACGAGCACCGTCCCGGCCCACCTACGCTGTGCGGCGATGATCACTCGTGCCGAAGCGGCGTACCTGGGCGCCGTCCGGGCCTTCCAGAACCCGATGCTGGACCTGCTCCACAAGCGGTACGCCCCGCTCGTCGTGTCGCTGCTGTCCGCCGTGTTCTCGGCGGAGCGCCCGAGCGTGCCCGTTGCCGACGCGCACACGGAGGTCGGTGACGCCCTCGACCAGCTCCGGGCGGCGGGGTACGAGGACGGGCTCCCGGTCGGCTCCGCGCGCGACCTGTGCCGGCAGTGGGCCGACGCGGGCTGGCTGGTGCGGCAGGTGCTGGAGGACGACGTCGAGGTGTACCGCCTCTCGGCGCACGCCGTCGGAGCGCTGGAGGTCGCGGGCCGTGCGGGCGGCGCCCGCGCGCGCGTCTCGCAGTCGAGGCTCCGGACGATGCTCGACGCGGTGGGTCGGCTCGCCCAGGACGCCGACCCGGACGCGCTGGTGCGGATGGCGCGGCTCGACGCGGAGATCAGGTGGCTCCAGAAGGAGCTCGACACGGTCCAGCGGACGGGCGTGGTCGAGGAGGTCGAGGACGAGCAGCTGCTCGAGGAGGCCGAGAACGTCCTGCATCTCGCGCGTGAGCTGCCCGCCGACTTCGCCCGGGTCGCGGAGTCGATCAGGGCGATGCAGCGCGACGTGGTCACGGCGCTGCGGCAGGACGAGCGGCCGACGGGCGACGTCCTGCGCGAGTACCTGGAGCGTGGCGAGCACGTGATGGAGTCGACGACCGAGGGCCGGGCGTTCGCCGGTGCGCTGCGGCTGATCGGCGATCCCGAGCGGCTCGACGAGCTGTCGACGCAGCTCGACACCGTGCTGCGGCACCGATTCACGCACCGGCTCCTGCCGCAGCAGCGCAACGACCTCGCCGAGATCGCCCGCCGGATCGAGCAGGGCATCGACCTCGTCTTCGCGGCGCAGCGCGAGGCGTCGTACGTGATCACGACCCAGGTCCGCAACCACGACCCGCTGCGCGACCGGCAGGTCGACGAGCTCCTGCGCGACGTGATGACCGGCGTGCAGTCGTGGATCTCGGACTCTCGGCGCGGTCAGCCGGTCGACCCGCTGCGGCGGCTGCCCGTCGCCGAGGTCGACCACCTCCGCCAGACGCCGGGTGACCTGCGCCCCCCGCAGGCCCCGGCGCCGCTGCCCGACGCCGACGACGGTGCCGGCCCGGACGTGTCGCACGACGAGGCGCGCGCGTGGGGCGGCCCGCACTACGCGGAGCTCGACGAGCTGCTCGCCGGCTTCGACGGCGACGTGGACGTCGCCACCGCGTTCCGCAGCGCACCGGAGGCGCTCCGGCGCCCGGTGGACCTGCTGGGCCTGCTCGAGATCGCCGACCAACGCGGCATGACCGAGACCGGCGAGGTCGCGTTCGTCGACGCCGTCCGCCCCGACGGCACCCGCCGGCGCTTCGCCTTCGGCGCCGTCACCGCACGGGCGGCCGTCACCACTTCGACGAAGGAACCGATCGATGAGTGAGACCGTCGTGGCCGACGAGCAGGAGAACGGGTTCATCGCCCCGGTGTCGATGGAGGAGGACCCGGCCGAGCTGTTCGCGGGGGACTCCGGCACGCTCGACGGCGACGTGCGCACGGTGCTGGTCCGGCTCCTGCAGCGCAGGTTCCTGCTCGCCGACCGGAACCGCGCCCAGTGGCGCACGCTCCTGGAGAACCAGCAGGTCATCGAGTCGCGCCTGCACGACCTGTTCGTCCACCTCGTCGTCGACCACGAGCGGGGCGTCGCCTACAAGCGTCAGGTCCGCTCCGCGGAGCTCGACGTGCCGGTGCTGCTGCGCGACGAGGCGTACTCGCGGGCGGAGACGCTCGTGCTGGTGCATCTGCGCACCGTGTACCAGCGGGAGCAGGGCGTGGGCGAGACGTCGGTGCGGGTGGACGTCGAGGAGATCGAGCGCACCGCGCTGACGTACTTCGACCCGGACGACACGAACGTCGCGACGAACCAGCGGGAGATCCGTGCGGCGGTGACGCGCCTCGCGAAGGACGGGCTCGTCGAGGAGGAGTCCGAGGGCCGCTACCGCGTCACGCCGCTGGTCGAGGTGGTGCTCAGCAACGAGCGTCTCGGTGAGCTGCGCGAGTGGCTCGCGGAGCAGGCGGGCACGGTCGAGGTGGCGGCACGATGACCATGATCGACACCCTGTTCGGGCTGATCCCGGCCGCGTCCACGGGGCAGCAGTGGGTCGCGCGCGACCTCCAGCTCGTCAACTGGGGCGGTTACGACGGGCACCACCGGGTGCGGCTGGCGTCGACCGCGACGCTGCTGTCCGGCAGTTCCGGGTCCGGCAAGTCGACGCTGATGGACGCGTACATCGCGCTGCTCATGCCGCACACGACGCCGTTCAACGGCGCCTCCAACGGGGGTGTCGTCGGGCGTCCGCGCGGCAAGGACCAGCGCAACATCCTGTCGTACGCGCGCGGAAAGGTGGACGAGTCGCGCACGGAGGACGGTACGCGGCAGCGGGTGCTGCGGGGTGACGGCCGGGACACCTGGTCGGCGATCGCGATGACGTGGGCCGACCAGTCGGGCACCGAGGTGACCGGGGTGCGGGCCTGGTACGTGCCGTCCGCGGCCCGGACCCTCGACGACGTGGTGCCGGTCCGCGCGACGGCGGACGGCGCGTTCGACCTGCGCGACCTCGAGGGTGCGGCGGCGCAGCGGCTCGGCCGTGCGGCGGTGACGGCCGCCGGGCTGACCGCGTTCGACACGGACCGGGACTTCACCGCGCGGTTGTACTCCACCCTCGGCATCGGTGCGTCGGGGGACGGCAGCAAGGCCGTCGCGCTGCTCGGTCGCATTCAGGCCGGGCAGCAGATCACGACGGTCGACGCGCTGTACAAGGCGATGGTGCTCGAGGACCCGGACACGTTCGCGACGGCCGACGCGGTCGTCGAGCAGTTCGACAAGCTCAGCGGCACACGTGACCAGATGATCACCGCGCGCCAGCAGGTCAAGGCGCTGGAGCCGATCCGCGAGCACCGGGCCGCCATCGAGGACGCGGCCGACCGGCTGCGCGTCATCGACGAGATCGGCACGTTCGACGACGACACGTCGCCGGCCGCCCTGTGGCGACACGAGCATCGGCTGGGCCTGCTGCGGTCCGTCGAGCAGGACCTCCAGCGACGCCACCAGGAGGCACGCCACCTCGCTGTCGAGACCGCGGGCCGCATCGCGGCGGCGACCTCGGAGCTCGACGGGGTGAAGGAGACGCTGTGGTCGTCGGGCGGCGACCGGCTCGCCACGGCGCAGCGCGAGCTCGGCGGCGTGCGGGTGCGGCTGGGGGAGGTCACGAGGGTCAGGGACCGGCTCGACCAGGCGCTGCGATCTGCGCTGGGCACGACGGTCTCGACCGAGGCGGAGTTCTCCGACCTCGTCGCCCGAGCACGCGTCGCCCTGCAGGACACGGACGCGAAGGCGGCCGCCCGGCAGGCTCTCTTCGACGCGATGTCCGAGAAGAAGGAGGCGGCGGCCGACCTGGCCGACCTGGAGGCCGAGCGCGCGGCGGTCATCCGGAGGCGGGACAACATCCCAGGCGACCTGCACGCCGCACGCGCGGCCCTGGCCCAGGCGGCGGGGCTCACGCCCGACGAGCTGCCGTTCGTCGCGGAGCTCGTGGAGGTCCGTACCGAGCACGAGCCCTGGCGCGACGCGTTCAACCTTGCCCTCGGCGGGTTCGCGACCCGGATCCTGCTCGACGTCGCGCACCTCGGGGCCTTCCGCAAGGCGATCGACGCGGTCCCGACCGCCCGACGGATCCAGTTCGAAGGGGTGCCCACAGGTCTGCGGGACGACATCGGGCTCGACGCGCGCACGCTGCCCGGGCGGCTCGACTTCCGCGGCGGCCCGTTCACGGGCTGGCTCCGCAGCGAGCTCGCGCGGCGGTTCGCGTACGTCTGTGTCGACACTCCCGGGGAGCTCTCGCAGCACGCCCGGGCGCTGACCCGCTCAGGGCAGGTGTCGGAGGGGACGCACGGCGCCCACGGCGGGCAGGACCGGGCCAACGTCCTGGGCTTCACCAACGCCCGTCGTCTCGCGCACCTCGACCTGCAGGTCGTGCGTGCGCGGGAGCGGGCCGAGCTCGCCGAAGGTCGCGTGGTCGATGCCGAGCGGGTTCTCGACGGGCACGACACCGCGCTCCGGGGGTACGGCTCGCTCGTCGACCTGACGTGGGACCAGGTGGACGTCGCCGCCGTCGAGGCAGAGCAGGCCAGGTGGGCGCAGGTCGTGGACGACGTGACGGCCGGCAACCCGGAGGTGATCCGGCTCCAGCGCCGGGCCGCAGAGCTCGACGGGACCATCCGCACGCTGACCGAGGAGGTGGGGCGAACGAAAGGTACGGTCGAGTCGCTCGGCGCGCTCTGGTCGGCGACGAGCGACGAGGTGGACCTCGCCCAGGAGGCGCTCGACCGGGCCGAGGCTGCGGGCACGACGGTCGGAGCGCAACAGCGCACGTATCTCGACGGCCTGCTCGGTACGCACGGTCCGGGCGACTCGCTGGACGCCTTCGACGCCGTGCTGGCACGTGCGGGCGAGGTGCTCCGGTCCGACCGGCAGGCGGCCCAGCAGACCATCGGGACGGCACGGGACGCCCTGCACCGGACCTTCGAGACGTTCGTCGAGCGCTGGCCCGACCCGAACCTCGGCACGGACCCGGAGTCGTCCTACGGCGACTTCGCGCGGATCCTGTCCGAGCTCGAGACGAACGGCCTCCACGACCTCGAGGCCGAGTGGCGCAGGAGCCTCCTGCGGCTGTCGGGGAACGACCTGACGGACCTGCACCACGCCCTGAGCAGGTCCGTGCGCGAGATCAAGGAGCGGATCCGCCCCGTCAACGAGATCCTCGCCGACCTGCCGTTCGCGGACGACGAGCACCGTCTGCGGATCGACGCCCGCGACACCCAGTCGACCGTCGTCGCGCGGTTCCGCAAGGAGCTGCGGGACCTGCGCGAGGTGCTGTCCACCGAGGCGTCGGACGCCGAGCGAGAGCGCCGCTACGTCCGGATGGCCAAGGTCATCGACCGCATCCGCCGCACCGCCCCGGACTTCGCCGACCTGGTGGACGTGCGCCGGCATGTGCGGCTCAGCGCCGAGAAGGTGGACCTCGAGGGGCAGCACGTCGCGCTCTACGACCACATCGGTGAGAAGTCCGGTGGCGAGTCACAGGAGCTCGTCGCGTTCATCGTCGGCGCCGCGCTGCGGTACCAGCTCGGCGACGCCGGAGCGGACCGTCCCCGCTACGCCCCGGTGTTCCTCGACGAGGCGCTCATCAAGGCGGACGCCCGGTTCACCGGCCGAGCCGTCGGAGCGTGGCGTGGGCTCGGCTTCCAGCTCGTGATCGGCGCTCCCAACGACAAGTTCGGGGCGCTGGAGCCCCACGTCGACATGAAGTACGTGGTGCTGAAGGACGCCTCTGGCCGCTCGCGGACCAAGCCGGTTGCCGGCCTGGCCGACTCTGCGGTCACGGGATGAGTCCGTGGCTTCGCCGGGCTCCGAGCGGTCGTCCGTTCGTGTGCTGAGCGAACGGGGATCTGGCCCCGGCATCGCGATGACCCCTACGGTGAGCCCATGGCCCGCGGAGATGCGCCCTCGACGACCGTCGACGAGTACCTCGCAGCCCTGCCGCTCGACTCCGCCCGGGCGCTCGGAGAGGTCCGGGACACCCTCGTGGCGCTGGTCCCCGACGCCGGGCAGGTCATCTCCTATCAGGTGCCCTGCATCACGTACCGGGGCAAGCCGCTGGTCAGCATCTCCCACGCCCGGGACCACCTGAGCCTGCACCTGCAGAGCCCCCCGCTCGCGCAGGCGCTCTCCAGGGTGGTCACGGAGGGCCACTGGTCGGGGGCGACGCTCCACTTCACGGCCGACGCACCGCTCTCCGAGGCGACCTTGCGGCAGGTCGTGCAGGGCCGGATCGCCGAGGTCGACGCGGTGCTGGCGGCGCGCGGACGCTGAGCCGGGCGTTGGCGCTGAGCCGGGCGCCGTCGCCGCTTTCTCAGCGTGGATCTCCCAGGTGGAGCGGTGCGTCGAGCGCCTTCGCGAGCCGGTCGGTCTCGAGCTCGACCGCTTCCCTGGAGGGCGGGGCTCCGAACCAGGTGATCGCCACCTCGTGGCCGGTGACGGACCACGTGCCCTGCACGGATCCGCCGACGAGCACGACGTTCGCGCCTCGGCTGACGGCAGCGCGATGCTCCGGCGGCACGAGGTGCGGGTCGGCCGTACCGGGGCCGAGCACCCACTGGTCGTAGCGGGGGAGCAGTCGCACGCTGGAGGACGGCTCGGTCGTGGCCAGCTCGTCGAGGTCCTCGCGCAGGACGAGGAGCTCGACGCCCTCGACGTCGATCCGAGCGGCCCGGTCCCCGAGGTCGTCCAGCCAGCGACGGACCGCCGCCCGAGCCGCACCGAGGCCGTCGCCCAACCAGCGGTGCACGTGGGCGGGGGTGGTCGGCCCGTACGCCGTGAGGTACGCCTCGACGGCACGGGCGCCGGCCGTGTCGACGTCCGGCAGGCCGCGCCACCGCGGGTTGTGGTCCAGCCGTTGGAGCGTCGCCCGACCGTCCCTCGTCGGGCCGAAGCTCAGGTCGCCCTGCCACGCGAGAGGTTTCAGCCACGTCCATGCGCCGGCCGCGAGCGTGTGCGCGAGGTGCTCGAACCGGGGGTCCGCGGTGAGTGCCGCACCGAGCTCGTCGCGGGTCCGGGGGCCGTCCGACAGGGCGTCCCGGACGGCCTGTCTGAGCGTGGGCCAGTCGGTCGGGGCCAGCCGGTAGTACGTCTGCCAGCTGGGGAGCTCCCACATCCGGCTCGAGGCACGCAGGGCGAGGTAGGCGCCGCCGTCCTCGGGCGTCATCAGGTGTGTCGCGCCGCGGAACGCGAACGTCTTGATGAGCTCTCCCTCCGCGAGCGCGCGTGCCACCTCGCCGGCCGTCGAGTCGCGGCGGCGGGTGCGGACCGCGAGCTCGGTCGCGGCCTCGTGCTGGGCGGTCACGGCGCCGAGGGTCCGGACGACGTCGGCGGTCGACCTCGCACCGACCGGGTCGAGCAGGTGGCGTCGCAGCCGCCACGCGAGGGCCTGCGACCACGTGAGCGACAGCACGGACGGGCCGGTCAGGACTCGTCGGAACCGGGGATGTGCTCGACGACGTCCTCGTAGGCCTCGGTGCCCGGCACCTCGCCCGGTCCGTACACGAGCCGGACGACCCCGGTCGGGAAGATCTCCGACCGCAGCAGGCGCAGCGGGTAGATCGGGTCGCCCTCGTCGAACAGGCGCTCGCCCCGGCGGGCCGCGACGGGGTGCACGAGCAGGCGCAGCTCGTCGAGCAGGTGGGCGGCGAGCAGCTGGCGCACGACGGAGATCGAGCCCGGCACGAGGATCTTGCCGACTCCCGGCTCGGCGGACAGTGCAGTGACGGCCTCGACCAGGTCGCCACGCAGCGGCTCGGCGTTCCGCCAGCCGAGGTCCTGGCTCCCACGGGTGACGACGACCTTGCGGGTGTCGCCGAGCTGTGCCGCGTAGCCCGCGTCCACGCCGCCGGCTGCTTCCCGCTCCGGCCAGGCGCCCGCGAAGCTGTCGTAGGTGACGCGGCCGATCAGCAGCACGTCGACGCTGCTGTAGTCCTCCATCACGGCGGCGCCCATGTGCTCGTCGAAGTACGGGAAGTGCCACGCCGGGTCGATCTCGACGACGCCGTCGAGCGACGTGAACAGGGTGGAGACGATCGTCGCCATCGGGTCCTCCAGGTGGGGTGTGAGCGTCCGCGCCGCGCGGCCGCACGACGATCAGACCGCATCCGACGTGTGAGCGCGAGGGTGTCCCACGATCGGCTCGAGGTGGTGCGGCTGGAGCCCCCGGTCGCGGCCGGTGCGGACAGCCGTCAGGCGGCGTCCGGTGCCGGGCTGCAGTACCGGGCGGTCGTCTCCACCGCCTCCTCGTCCCAGTTCTCGGCGGTCTGGAGCACCCAGAAGACGACGAAGAGCCCGAGCAGCGCCGCCTCGACGGTGAACAGCAGGTACGGCCACTGGTCGACGTCGCGCCACCAGCCGACGAGCCCCGCGACGGCGGCTGCGGCCACGGTCACGGCCATCAGCAGGCTGATCAGGCGGTATGCCGCGCTGTACCCCTCGGGCGAGAGCCCTTTCGGTTTGCCGAGCGGGGGCTCCTTCACGTTCCGGGCGGCGTAGGCCGCTGCACCGGAGATGCAGACGAAGAACACGATGGCGGCCGCGTAGTGCGCACCGAGCAGGAAGGAGTCGTGCCAGCCGACGAACCACACCCCGAAGGCGAGCCAGACCCCGGTCGCGATGACCAGCCCGACACGGACCGTCCCGGCCGTGACGTCCGCACGGTTCCACCACGCGAAGGCCAGGACCAGCGCACCCACCACGAGCAGCGCCGTGACGTTGTTGTCCACGCCGGGGACCAGGTCCGGCGGGACGCACCGGTCCTGCCCGGGGCAGACGTCGGGGCCTGCGTCGTACGGTGCTGGAGCGAACGCGACCAGCGGGATCACCATGCCCGCGAGGTCGAGAAGGCTGTCCTCCCACCCCGGCCGGCCCTTGATCGCCACGAGCGCCGGCCCGATCGCCACCAGCGTGCCGACCAGGACGTTGCGCACCGGCGAGTAGAAGTACCCGCTGATCGAACCGAAGCGCTCACCGTCGCCCCAGACGAGCTCGACGACGATCGACGTGGCCAGGAGCAGCGCCATGGCGACGATGGCGATCCGGAGCGACCGGTAGGTGGCGCGGATCGGCGACGTCAGGGCCTCGGCGACCGCCTCGGGCGGCGCCGGCTGCGGTGGTGGAGCCGTTGCTGGTCCGTCCGTCATGCTCACCCCTGCCCGCCGTGCGAGTCGCGTCCGTGCACATCATGGTGCGAGGCGGGTCGTACCCGCCTCCGCGCAGCCCTGCCGACCGCCACGGCGTCAGGCGTCGGCCGCCAGGCGCAGCGCGGAGAGCGGGCGGACCACGACCAGCGGGTCCGCGTCGAGGTCCAGGACCCGGGACGTCGCCGCCGGGGTGTCGACCGTCTCGAAACGGACGGTCGCCTCGCGCCCGCGCACGTGCACCACCCAGCCCCGCCCCAGCACGGCGTGCTCGACGTCGAGGCCCGGCCGTGCGACGGCCTCGTCGAGGAGCCGTGCCGGGGCGGGTCCGGCGTCCGCCGTCGCGGGCTCCGGGACGGCACGTTCCACCGCCGCGTCGTCCCACGGCAGGGTGAGCTGTGCGTGGCTCGACAGGTTGTGGAACGACACGCCGAGCAGCCGCACCGAGTCGCCGATGCCTGCCGCCAGCGCGGCCTGCTGGGCGGCCGCACGCAGCTCGGTCGGCTCCGCGGAGGGTTGCGGCAGCGTGACGGAGCGCGTCACCGTGGTGAAGTCGGCGAAGCGGACCTTCGCAACCACGGTCCGGGCGCCGCCGCCGTGCGCGGTGAGCCGGCGCAGCGCCTCGTCGGCCACCGCGTCGACGGCGGCCGCGATCGTGTCGCGGCCGAAGATGTCCTCGGCGAACGTGCGCTCCGCGCCCACGGACTTGCGCTCGCCGCTGCGCCCGACCGGACGCGGGTCGATGCCCCTCGCCAGCCGGTACAGGGTGGTTCCCGCGGACTCGCCGATCGTCATCGTGAGGACGTCGAGCGGCTGCCTGCGCAGGTCGGCCACCGTGCGCACGTCCAGCCGCTCGAGCGCCGCCTGGGTCGCCGGACCGATGCCCGGGATCGCCCGGGCAGGCAGGGGGAGGAGGAAGTCGTCCTCCTGTGCCGGCTCGACGACGAGCAGCCCGTCCGGCTTGGCCGCGTCCGACGCGAGCTTCGCGACGAGCTTGGTCCGTCCGACACCGATGGACACCGCGAGCCCCGTGTGCTCGCGGATCCGGGTACGGACGCCCGCGGCGGCACCGGCGGCGTCGCTCCCGTGCGGCCCGGCGTCCAGGTCGACGAAGGCCTCGTCGATGCTGATCGGCTCGACGAGCTCGGACAGCGTGCCGAGCTCGGCCATGATCTGCCGGGAGTACGCCGAGTAGGCCTCGAAGCGAGGGGAGAGGACGGCGGCGGCGGGGACGAGCCGCCGCGCGCGGCTCATCGACATGGCGGACCGCGCGCCCGCTCGCCGGGCCTCGTACGAGGCCGTCGAGACGACCCCGCGCGGTCCGGTCCCGCCGACCAGCACCGGCCTGCCGCGCAACGACGGCTTGTCCCGCTGCTCGACGGCCGCGAAGAACGAGTCCGCGTCGGCGTGCAGCACGGTCGCCCGCGCACGCACCCGCGACGGGTCGGCGAGCTGCTCGGGATCCACGTGCCTACTCTGCCCCGCTGCAGGTCCGGCGCAGGGCAGGCGCTACGAGTCGCCGAGCTCGCGTAGAGGTGCCGTGCGCTCACCACCGGCGTCGCCGGTGTTGGTGGTGCCTCGCGGTTCGACGAGCACCGCCCCGACCTCCTCGCCCGAGAGCAGGGCCGACCGGCGACCACAGGGTGAGAAGCCGTCCGCCGCGTCCGTCCGGTCCCGGTAGGTTCGTCCTGCCAACGCCGGGGAGCTCGGGACAGCCGGGCTGAGAGGACGAGCCGCGGCACCGCAAGGTGCCAGCGCACGTCGACCCGAGAACCTGAACTGGGTAATGCCAGCGGAGGGATGCGCCACCGAGCGCGGCGTGGGCGGTCTCCCGGCCGTCGCCGGACGTCCGTCGTCGTCGTCCCGGTACGGGCGGACCTCGGTGCTGCGTGCCCGGTCCGACCCACCGGAGGAACACCGTGCTCGCACAGATCCAGGTCTCGCCCCGCCCGAGCGGTACCGAGGACGACCGTTACGCCTACGTCGACGCCGCCATCGCCGTGATCCAGCAGTCCGGCCTCGTGTTCGAGGTCGGCGCCATGGGCACCACCATCCAGGGCACCCCCGACGAGCTCTGGCCGCTGCTCCGCGCCGTCCACGAGGCGACCGTGCTGGCGGGTGCCTCGGGCGTCTCCAGCGTCATCAAGGTCGGGCAGGCCAAGGACGACGCCGGACCCACGATCCAGGACCTCGTCGGCAAGTTCCGGGCCTGACGCGATGCGCGTCGGGCATCGCTGGCGTCGCCTCGTCGCGCCGTCGGTGGCCGGTCTCGTGCTCCTCGTCGGCTGGGAGGTCGGCGTGCGCGTGTCAGGCCTCCCGGCCTTCGTGCTGCCTCCGCCGACGCAGGTCGCCCGGGCCGCGGTCCAGGTCGCGCCCCTGCTGGGGACCGACGTCGTCACGACGCTGACGGAGGCCGGACTGGGGCTTCTGGTCGGTGCCGTCGTCGGCCTGCTGCTCGCCGTGCTCATCGCGGCGTTCCCGTGGGTGTCCGACACCGTGTACCCGCTGGTCACGCTCACCCAGACGGTACCCACCGTGGTGCTCGCCCCGCTGCTCATCCTGTGGGCAGGGTTCGGGCTGCTGCCCAAGGTCGTGCTCGTCGCGCTCACCGCGTTCTTCCCCGTCCTGGTCGCGGCCGTGACCGCGATGGCCGCCGTGGACGCGGAGCACGCCGAGATGGTCGCCGGGCTCGGTGGCACCCGCCGCCACCAGTTCTGGCTCGTGCAGCTCCCGGCGTCCGTGCCGGGTGCGCTCGGCGGCCTACGGGTCGCCGCCACCTACGCGATCGGTGCGGCCGTCGTCGCCGAGTACCTCGCCGGCCAGAGCGGTCTCGGCGTCTTCGTCCAGCGTTCCCGCAAGGGCTACGAGGTCGACCAGATCCTCGTCGCCGTCGCCCTCGTGGCCGTGCTCACCGGCCTGCTCTTCCTGCTCGTCGACGGTCTCTCGCGGCTCGCCACCCCCTGGCTCCGACCGTCGGCGCCGGCACCGACCTCTCGTCCCGGAAGGACCCCTGCATGACCACCACCGCTTCCCGTGCCCGTCTGCTCGCGGCTGCCGCGGGCCTCGTCCTGCTCACGGCGTGCTCCACCGCCGACGCGGGCGACCATGCCTCCGGGCCGCCGCTGCGACCGGTGTCCGTGGTCCTCGACTGGACGCCCAACACGAACCACTCCGGCCTGTACCTCGCGCAGGCACGCGGCTACTTCGCCGATGCCGGGATCGACCTGACGATCGTCGAGCCCGGTGACACCTCAGGCCTGCAGCTCGTCGCCGCAGGGAAGGCCGACTTCGCCTACTCGGTGGCCGAAGGGCTCGTCCCGGCCCGCGAGCAGGGGGCGCAGGTCGTCTCGGTGGCGACCGTCATCCAGCACAACACGTCGAGCCTCGTGTCCCTCACGTCCTCCGGGATCACCCGTCCCCGCGACCTTGCCGGGCACTCGTACGGCACCTACGGCTCGGACCTCGAGGCGGCCCTCCTGCGCACCCTGGTGGCGTGCGACGGCGGGGACCCGGACGCCGTGAAGTTCACACCGCTGGGCGGCGACGACTTCCGTATCGGTCTCACCGCGCACCAGTACGACACGGCCTGGGGGTTCGAGGCCTGGGAGACCGTCCGGTTGCGTGAGATCGACGGGCTCGACGTCTCGACGATCCCGTTCGTCGACCACACGGACTGCATCCCCGACTGGTACACACCGCTGGTCGCGACCTCCCAGCAGCACCTGGACGACGACCCCCAGCTCGTCCGTGACTTCCTCGCCGCCCTCACGCACGGCTACGAGGACGCGATCGCCGAGCCGCAGGCTGCCGCCGACGCGATCCACGCGGCCGCACCCGAGATCGACGCGAAGCTGCTCACGCTCAGCGCACAGTGGCTCGGACCGCGCTACACGGACGACCCGGAGCACTGGGGCGTCCAGGAGGCGAAGGTCTGGAACGACTTCGTCGGGTTCCTGCAGGAGCACGACCTCGCCGACGCGGGGTTCGACACGGACGCGGCGTGGACCGATGACTACCTCCCCGTCGACTGAGGCGGAGCTCCGGAGCGGAGCCGGTGACCCGGGCCGGGGGCCGGCGCTGGAGGTCTCCGGGCTCACCGTGACGTTCTCCACCGCCGGCCGCCGGACCCGGTCCGACGTCGTGGCGCTCCGCGACGTCGACCTGCGGGTGGGACCGGACGAGTTCGTCGCGGTGGTCGGCCCCTCGGGGTGCGGCAAGTCGACGCTGCTGCGGATCTTCGCGGGTCTGACACCGACGGGAGCCACGGTGACCGCGCGCACCATGACCCGGCCGGTGAGCCCGTCGGGCGGCACGGCCACGGCGTGGATGCCGCAGCGCGACGGGCTGCTCCCGTGGCGGCGCGCCCTGCCGAACGCGCTGGTCGGTGCGCGGATCGCCGGTCTCGACCGGGCGGTCGCCGCCGCGCAGGCACGGGCGCTGTTCGACGCGTTCGGTCTGTCCGGCTTCGAGCGCGCCTGGCCGCACGAGCTGTCGGGCGGCATGCGCCAACGGCTGGCCCTGCTCAGGACATGCCTGCCAGGGCGGCCGGTGCTGCTGCTCGACGAGCCGTTCGGCGCTCTCGACGCGATCACGCGGCGCCGCATGAACGCCTGGCTGGCGGACCTCGACCTCGCCGGCCATGGCCGTCGCGACGGCAGCGGGCGGACGGTCGTGCTCGTCACGCACGACGTCGACGAGGCGTTGCTCCTCGCCGACCGGGTGGTGGTGCTGTCCGACCGTCCCGGACGCGTCGTCCTCGACCTGCCCGTCCCCCGTGGAGAACCGGACGACGCACGGCGCGAGCTCCTGCAGGCGCTCGACCCGGGAACGGGTGCGTCCCGCCGCAGGCCGTGAGGTCAGAGCGTGGCGGCCGCGACGTGGACCGGGCCGTGGTGCCGCAGCTCGTGCAGCGCGTCGAACAGCACGCGGTTGAACGCGGCCGGCGCATGGGAGTTCACGTCGTGGCCCGCGCCCTGCACCACGGTCAGCCGGGCGCCGGGACGAGCCACGAGGTA
Source organism: Cellulomonas sp. URHB0016 (assembly GCF_054057935.1). Taxonomy (NCBI): domain Bacteria; kingdom Bacillati; phylum Actinomycetota; class Actinomycetes; order Micrococcales; family Cellulomonadaceae; genus Cellulomonas; species Cellulomonas sp. URHB0016. The sequence goes on from NZ_JBSRZU010000001.1 coordinate 94,974, forward strand.
GCGGCGCTCGTCGATCCGCAGAGGGTCGCGGCTGCCGTTCACGAGCCACACCGGCAGGTGCATCCTGCGGAGGTCGGCGAGGGGGGAGTACCCGGCGAGCGCCGAGAGCATGTCGGCGACCACGTGCCACGTCCCACCGCCGAGGTTCAGCGCGCGCGTGACGAACGTGGAGGCGCGCCGGTACGCGTGCAGCGGCTTGCCCTTGATCTCCGTGGAGCAGCCGGCGAGAACGACGCCGGCGAGCTTGTGCTGGTGCCGGCGGGCGTACGCGAGGCTCGCGTAGCCGCCGAGGGAGAGGCCGACCAGCAGCGGGGCGACGGCGAACGACGCGACCGCGTCGTCGATCGCGGCCATCGCCCCGTCGAGGCTGAACCGCTCGTGCGACCGCGTGCCGTGCCCCGGCAGGTCGAGCGCGAGCGTGGGGTGTCCTGAGGCGTTCAGCGCGTCGACCTGGCGCTGCCAGATGGCCGACGACGTGCGGGTGCCGTGCACGAAGATGATCGGACGGTGGATGGGACGCTCCTCAGGACGGGACCGCGTGCGTGGGACGCGTTGACGTGAGAGTAATCGGCACTCCTGGGTGGTTCCTGAAGCGAGTCAGACGTCACGCGCGCAGGCGCCGGAGCCCAGCAGCGCCAGCCCCGCCCGGTCGCCGGCGCCGAACGTGGTCACGTTCGCGCTCGTGCGCGGGTACATCAGCTGGGTGGCGTCGTCGACGTGGGCGAGCCCGACGAGGTGGCCGAGCTCGTGCGTGAGGACGCCGATCGCGACGCCGCTGCCGTTCGGGGCCGCGAGGAGACGCCCGAGCTCCTCGGCGTCGATCGTGACGGCGCCGGTCACGTAGGTGCTCCGCCCGTCGTGCGTCAGGACCGCGGATCCGCCGGTGCCGGCGACGTCGCCCGCCAGGCCGGGGGTCTCGGACGCCGTGGACCAGGCGATGAGCACCGGTGCCCACCGCTTGCCGTAGCGGTCCGGCTGGTACGCGGGCCGGCCGGGGTCGGGCGCCTCGTCCGTCGCGCCGTCCGCGACGAACCGCAGCCCAGTGGCGTGGGCCACGCGCTCGACGGCGGCCTGCAGCACGGCGTCGGCCCCGTCGGGCGCCTGGTCGGGCCGGACGACGTAGTGGATGGGCCGGCACGGGCTGTACGTGACGGGGCCGGATCCGTCGGGCTGCATCGCGGAGAACGCGTACGACCCGGTGTCGAGCACGGACTCGGGCGGCGGGGCGCCGAGGGGGAGGCGGGCCTCCTCCAGACCGGCCGGCGGGCTCGACGACGGGAGCGCCACGGACACCCACCACCGGCCACCGGTGACGACGGTGGCCGCGATCGCGCCCGCGATCATCATCCTGACGAGCCGGGACGGGCGCCGCGCAGACTGCGGCGGCGCCAGGAACCGGACCCCACCGGCCGTCGGCGCCAGCATGGGCCGGTCGGCGGGTGGACCGGCCGGGAGAGAGGGATGGACCAGAGCCGAAGAGGCGGGTGCCGGCAGGAGGACGATGCTCGGCACGGGGGTCGCGACGGAGGCGGGCACGAAGGACGGCACGCGCGCAGGAGGAGCCCCGGGCGGCGTGGCGACGCCCTCGTCGAACCGATAGCCCCCGTTCACGTGCCGTCCTCCTCGACCCGACCTGACCCGCCCGACCCACCCGTCGTGGATCCCGCGAGGATCGCACAGGGCCCGACGCTGTCGGGGTCAGGCGGGCAGACATCACCCGCCGATCGCCCAGGTGCGCGCGAGACCAGGCGCGGACCCGGCCAGGACTGCTCGCCACCCCTCGCGCACGCGCGTCGCTACCCTCGGCAGGTGCCCGAGGTGACCGTCCCCAGGATCCTGCAGGACGGCGTCGGCCGCACGGAGAACGGGCGGGACTGGATCGCGCGGCTGCCGGACCTCCTCGGGCGCGCGGTCCGCCGCTGGGACCTGCGGCTCGGCGAGCCGTTTCCCTCCGGTACCGCGTCGTGGACGGCGCCGGTCCGGTGCGCGGACGGCACGGCCGCGGTGCTCAAGGTCTCGTTCCCGCACGACGAGGCCCGCCACGAGGCCGCGGGTCTGCGGGCGTGGCACGGGCACGGGGTCCCGCTGCTCCTCGACGACGACCCGGGCGACTGGGCCCTGCTGCTCGAGCGGGTCACGCCGGGGACGCCGCTCAGCAGGTCGAGCGCTCCGGCGGGGGACCGGCTGCTTGCCGGCGCAGGCGTGCTGCGTGCCCTGCTGGCCGCCCCGGCGGCGGCAGGCGCCGACGTGCCGTCCATGGCGGACGTGTGTGGGCGCTGGGCGGACCTGCTGACGGACCGGGCGCGGCGGGCGGGCACCGGGGCCGACCCGGGCCTCGTCCGGGAGGCGGTCCAGGTCCTGCGTACCCTGCCGCGGACCGTGACCGGGGAGCCGGCCACGGTGCACGGCGACCTCAACCCGGGCAACGTGCTGCAGGGTGCCGGCCACCGGTGGGTCGCGATCGACCCCAAGCCCATGCGAGGTGACCCGGCGTACGACCTGTGGCCGCTGCTGGCGCAGGTCGACGACCCGTCCACGCACCTCGACCCTGCGAGCGCCCTGCGGGCCCGGGTGGCGCTGGTCGGCGACGCGACCGGTCTGGACCGGCAGCGCATCGTGGCGTGGGGGCTCGCGCGCGGCGTCGAGTCCGCGCTGTGGTGGTGGGACGTCTCCGGGGACGTCGCCACCCTCCGGCAGCAGCTGGCCGACGCGGCGGTCTGGGCGCGCCTGCTCGGGTGACATCCCGCTCCCGCACTGCCGGGACGCCTCAGGGCGACGAGACTGGCGGACAGGGCGAGCGAAGGGACCACGCCATGCGCATCGGCATCCCGTGCGAGGTCAAGAACCGGGAGTACCGCGTCGCCCTGACGCCCGCGGGAGCGCACGAGCTCGTGCGGCACGGGCACGAGGTACTCGTGGAGACGGGCGCCGGCGCCGGGTCAGCCATCCCGGACGAGCAGTACGTGCACGCGGGCGCCCGGGTGGTCCCCGACGCCGCGCACGTGTGGGAAGCAGCCGACCTCGTGTGCAAGGTCAAGGAGCCGGTCTCCAGCGAGTTCGGGTTCCTGCGCAAGGACCTCGTGCTCTTCACGTACCTGCACCTGGCGGCCGACCGGCCGACCACCGACGCGCTGCTCGAGGGTGGGACCACGTCGATCGCCTACGAGACGGTCCAGCTCCCGGACCGCTCGCTGCCCCTGCTCGCGCCGATGAGCGAGGTCGCCGGGCGCCTCGCCACGCAGGTGGGCGCCTACCACCTGATGAAGAACGAGGGCGGCGCGGGCCTCCTCCTGGGGGGCGTCCCGGGGGTCGACGCGGCCAAGGTCGTGGTGCTCGGCGCCGGTGTCGTCGGCCGGCACGCCGCGGAGATCGCCGTCGGCATGCGCGCCGACGTGACGATGCTGGACGTGTCGATGCCCCGCCTGCGCGAGGTCGACGCCGCGTTCGGCGGCCGGGTCCGGACGCTCGCCTCGAGCGCCTGGGTGCTCGAGCGGGAGGTCGTCGACGCCGACCTCGTCATCGGTGCGGTCCTCGTGCCGGGCGCCCGGGCACCGCACCTCGTGTCCGACGCGGTCGTCGCCCGCATGCGCGCCGGGTCGGTGCTGGTCGACGTCGCCGTCGACCAGGGCGGCTGCTTCGAGTCCACGCGACCGACCACGCACGACGACCCGACCTTCCGCGTGCACGAGGCGGTCTTCTACTGCGTGGCGAACATGCCCGGTGCCGTCCCGGTGACGTCCACACGGGCGCTCACCAACGTGACGCTGCCCTACCTCACCGCGCTGGCGGACCACGGGTGGCGCCAGGCGGTCGCCCACGACCCGGCCCTGGCCGCCGGCGTCACCACGGACGGTGGCCTGCTGTTCAACGCCGCCGTCGGCGACGCCCACGGCTACCCGGTCAGCGACCTGGCCGCCGCGACCTGACCGTCTCCGGCCGGCCGGCCGGACGCAGCACCACGGGCGCGGTGCATCCACACCTCGTCCGGACGGCGCCGGTGCGCCGCTCGTCCTAGCGTGCCCTCATGGCGACGGCGCTCCTGATCGGCGGCAGCGGACAGATCGGCCGGGCAGCTGTACCGGCGCTCCTCGCGGACGGCTGGGACGTCCGGGTGCTGACCCGGGACGCGGCGACCCACGGCGCGCAGGTGGCCCGCTGGGGAGCCGAGCCGGTGGTCGGCGACCGGGGCGACCCCGAGGTGCTCGACCGGGCGCTGGGGGCCGGGGTCGACGTGCTCGTCGACGTGGTGGCGTACGACGACGCGGACGCCCGGCCGCTCCTCGCGAGACGCGACCGCATCGGCTCGGCCGTCGTCGTGTCCAGCGCGGCGGTGTACGTCGACGCGCACGGCGACGGGTTCGAGACCGAGGAGTTCGGGGCGTTCCCCGTGCCCGTGACGGAGGACCAGCCGACCGTCGGCCCCGCCACGGGCTCGTACGCCACCGGCAAGGTCGCCCTCGAGCGGGCCTGGCTCGCGGCCGACGTCCCGGTGACCGTGCTGCGACCGGGGGCCATCCACGGACCGGGCTGCCGGCAGCCGCGCGAGTGGACGTTCGTGAAGCGCGTGCTCGACGGCCGCGACGTCCGCGTGCTGGCCTACGACGGCGCCAGCCGCTTCCACACCACCTCGACATCCGTGCTCGCCGAGCTCGTGCGCCTCGCGGCCGCCCGTCCGGGGGACCGGGTCCTCAATGCGGCCGATCCCGAGGCACTGACCGTCGCGGAGATCGCTGCCGCGGTCGACGCCGCGCTCGGGGTGCACACGCGGACTGTCACGTTCGCCGGCCCGCCGGTCGACGGCGTGGGCCTCACGCCGTGGTGCGTGCCCCGCCCGATGGTGCTCGACATGGGGCAGGCCGAGCGCACGCTCGGCTACGTCGCCCCGGCCGGCTACGCCCAGTCGGTCCGCCCGACGGTCGAGTGGCTCGTCGAGCAGGCACGCACCGGCGACTGGCGAGCTGCCTTCCCGGGGTTCGTCCGCATGGAGGCCAGGGGCGACCTCTTCCCGTACGCGGCCGAGGACCGGTTCCTGGCAGGTCGCGGGCAGGTGAGCTGAGACGGACCGCCGGGTGTCATGAGCGGCACACGACCGGCTGCTCCGGAAGGATGGCCGCCATGACGGACACCACCCTCGCCGCGGACAACCCCTTCGTGGCCCCCTCGACGCTGCCGTACGGGCTCCCCGACCACACCCGGATCCGTGAGGAGCACTACCTCCCCGCCCTGCTCGCCGGCATGGCCGAGCACCGGACCGAGCTCGAGGCGATCGCCACCGACCCGGCGGAGCCGACGGTGGAGAACACCCTCGTCGCCCTGGAACGTTCCGGTCGGCTGCTGCACCGCGCGGCCACGTCGTTCTACAACCAGGCGAGCAGCGACTCCACCCCGGGCCTGGACGCGGTCGAGGAGCAGGTCGCGCCGCTGATGGCCGAGCATCACGACGCGACGTACCTCGACGTGCGGTTGTTCGACCGGCTGGAGGCGCTGCACGCGGCGGCCGAGGACGGCCGGCTGGACCTGGAGCCGGACACCGCCTGGCTGCTGCACCGCACCCGCACGGAGTTCGTCCGCTCGGGTGTCCACCTCGACGCCCGGGCGCAGGACCGGCTGCGAGCGCTCAACGCCGAGATCACGTCGCTCGAGACGACGTTCGGCCGCGACCTGCTAGCCGCCACCAACGCGGCGGCGGTCCTGGTCACGGACGAGGCCGAGCTCGACGGCCTGCCGGAGGACGCCCGGGCGGCGGCGGCACTGGCGGCGAAGGAGCGCGGCCACGACGACGGCTGGCTCGTCGAGCTGCAGCTCCCCACCCAGCAGGCGCCGCTGGCGACGCTGCGGGACCGTGGGCTCCGCGAGCGGGTCTTCCGGGCCTCTGCGACGCGCGGTGCGTCGCAGGGTCCGCACGACACCCGGCCCACGGTCCTGCGGCTCGTCCGGCTGCGGGCCGAGCGGGCCCAGCTCCTCGGGTTCGACCACCACGCCGCGTACGTCGCGGCGGACGCCACCGCCAAGTCCGCCCAGGCCGTCGCCGACATCCTCGAGCGGCTCGCCCCGGTGGCCGTGGCGAACGCCCGGTCCGAGGCCGCCGAGCTCGAGGCGGCGCTCGTCCGTGACCACCCGGGTGCCACCCTGGAGCCGTGGGACTGGGCGTTCTACGCGGAGCAGGTCCGCAAGGAGCGACGCTCGCTCGACGACGCCGTGCTGCGCCCCTACCTGGAGCTGGAGCGCGTGCTGGCGGACGGTGTGTTCCGGGCGGCGAACGCGCTCTACGGACTGACGTTCGCAGAACGTCACGACCTGGTCGGCTACCACCCGGACGTGCGCGTCTTCGAGGTGTTCGACGCCGACGGCAGCGGTCTCGGCCTGTTCCTCGGTGACTTCTGGACGCGCGAGTCCAAGCGCGGCGGCGCATGGATGAACAACCTGGTCGACCAGTCGACGCTGCTCGACGAGCTGCCCGTGGTGGTCAACAACCTCAACATCCCGAAGCCGCCCGAGGGACAGCCCACCCTCCTCACCTGGGACGAGGTGATCACCGCGTTCCACGAGTTCGGCCACGCGCTCCACGGCCTGTTCTCGGCGGTGCGCTACCCGTCGCAGTCCGGGACCGACGTGCCGCGGGACTTCGTCGAGTTCCCGTCGCAGGTGAACGAGATGTGGGCGTGGGACCCGTCGATCGTGCGGGCGTTCGCGCTGCACCACGAGACCGGTGAGCCGATGCCGTCCGAGTGGGTCGACACGCTGCTCGCCGCCCGGCAGGACGGCGAGGGGTTCGCCACGACCGAGTACCTGGCCGCGGCGCTCCTGGACCAGGCGTGGTACCGCCTGTCGCCCGACGAGGTGCCGACCGACCCGGCCGACGTGGAGACCTTCGAGGCGGCCGCGCTGCAGCGGGCCGGCGTCGCGTTCCCACCGGTGCCACCGCGCTACCGGACGACGTACTTCAACCACGTGTTCGCCGGCGGGTACTCGGCCGGTTACTACTCGTACATCTGGTCCGAGGTGCTCGACGCCGACACGGTCGAGTGGTTCCGCGAGAACGGCGGTCTGCGCCGCGAGAACGGCGACACGTTCCGCGCCCGGCTCCTGTCCCGCGGGGGCTCCGTCGACCCGCTCCAGGCGTTCCGTGACCTGCGTGGCCGCGACGCGGACATCCGGCCGCTGCTGGCCCGCCGGGGCCTGCTGGGAGCCGGGGAACGCTGACCGTCCGGTGCACGGGAGGGCCGGTACGGTGGTCGGCATGCCCGACACCCGTACCGGCTCAGCCGTGCCCCTGAACAGCCCCACCGCTCAGGACGAGGTCGTCGGGATCTGTCGTGACCTGATCCGGTTCGACACGTCGAACTACGGCGACGGCTCGGGCCCGGGGGAGCGGGCCGCCGCGGAGCACGTCATGGGACTGCTCACCGAGGTCGGCCTCGCCCCGGAGCTGTTCGAGAGCGAGCCGGGCCGCTCGAGCGTCGTGGTGCGTCTCGAGGGTGCGGACTCGTCGCGGCCGGCGCTCGTGCTGCACGGTCATCTGGACGTCGTGCCGGCCCGCGCCGCGGACTGGACCGTGGACCCCTTCGCAGCGGAGGAGACCGACGGGCTGGTCTGGGGCCGTGGAGCCGTCGACATGAAGGACATGGACGCGATGATCCTGGCGGTCGTCCGCCAGATGGTGCGCGAGGGTCGCAGGCCCGCGCGGGACCTCGTGGTCGCGATGTTCGCGGACGAGGAGGCCGGGGGCACGTACGGCGCCCGGTGGGCCGTCGACCATCGTCCCGACCTGTTCGAGGGCGCCACGGAGGCGATCAGCGAGGTCGGCGGCTTCTCCGTCGACGTCGACGGGCGGCGGGCCTACCTCCTGCAGACCGCCGAGAAGGGCCTGTCGTGGCTGCGGCTCGTCGCCGACGGCCGGGCGGGGCACGGCAGCCAGGTGAACAGCGACAACGCGGTGACGCACCTCGCCGACGCCGTCGCCAGGATCGGCCGCCACCCGTGGCCGGTGCGCCTGACGCCGACCGTGCACGCGCTGCTGCGGGGCGTCGCGGATCTCACGGGCCTGCCGTTCGACCCCGAGGACCCCGCGTCGGTCGACGCGCTCGTGGTAGCGCTCGGACCCGCGGGCAAGTTCGTCGGGGCAACGTTGAGTCACACCACCAACCCGACGCAGCTCACCGCCGGGTACAAGGCGAACGTCATCCCGGGGAGCGCCGAGGCCACGGTCGACGGCCGCTTCCTGCCCGGCCTCGAGGACGAGTTCGTCGCCACGGTGACGGACCTGGCGGGCGAGCACGTCCGGCTCGAGCGCATCCACCACGACGTCGCGCTCGAGGCGCCGTTCTCCGGTGGTCTGGTGGACGCCATGGTGGACTCGCTGCTCGCGGAGGACCCCGACGCGACAGTGCTGCCGTACACGCTGTCCGGCGGTACCGACAACAAGTCGCTGTCACGGCTGGGCATCACGGGGTACGGGTTCGCACCGCTGCGGCTGCCGACGGACCTCGACTTCGCGGGGATGTTCCACGGGGTCGACGAGCGCGTCCCGACGGACGCCCTGCGTTTCGGCACCCGAGTGCTGGACCGGCTGCTGCGCTCCTGCTGACGCGCTGCCGCACCGACGACGGGTCAGTCGTCCTCGGCCTGCGAGAGGGTGCTGTGCACCCGGATGATCTTGCGCCGCAGCCAGACCTTGCGGCCGCCGCCCGCGAACAGGCGGGTGCGGGCCAGCTCCCAGCGCCCGTACTCGGCCTGCTCGGTGAGGAGCTGCCGGGCCTCGCTCCGGGTCGTCGACGGCGGTATCACGATGACCCTGACCTCGTACTGGCCGCCCTGGGAGATCCAGTCCTGACGCTTCGTCCCCGCCTGACCCTGTGCCATCCGCCACCCCGTCCCGCGCGCCGTGCACGCGTCGCCGTCCCACCGGTGCCGACCGACCTTACGCGGTGCCATTGTGCCCCGCACGGCGCTACGGTCGTCGCATGACCGTCGACCCGCGTGCCGCGCTGGACCGCCTGATCGCAGCCCTCGAGGCCCACTACAACGCCGTCGTCTCCAAGCACGGCGACGACGACCCGAACGTCGACGACGCGTACGACGTGCTGGCGGACGCGTTCGAGGTGTACGACGACGCGCTCGGCACGGTCCACGGGGAGGCGACGCCGTTCTACCTCGCCGAAGAGGACGAGGACGACGAGGACGACGAGGACGAGGACGATGACGAGGTCGACGAGGACGGCTACGACGTCGACGACCTCGCGGACGAGCCGACCGGGCTCAGCAGCCGCTGAGGCGGCCGGCTCGGACGGGCTCAGAACCGCTCCGGGTACCCGACCTCCGGTGCGCTGACCTCGTCGAGAGCGCGCCGCAGCTCGACCGGCAGCTCGAGGTCCTCGGAGGCGAGCGACCCGCGCAGCTGCGAGGCGGTCCGTGCGCCGACGATCGCCGAGCAGATTCCCGGACGGCCGCGCAGCCACGCCAGCGCCACCTCCAGGGCAGTCCGCTCGAGGCCGTCCGCCGCCGTGGCGACCGCCTCGACGACCGCGGCGGAGTCGCGTCCGAGGTAGGGCTCGACGAACCCGGCGAGATGGGGCGACGCGGCCCGCGAGTCGGCCGGGATCGTCCGGCGGTACTTGCCGGTGAGCACACCGCGACCGAGCGGCGACCAGGCGAGGGCACCGATCCCGAGGGCTGCCGCTGCGGGGAGCACCTCGCGCTCGATGCCACGTTGCAGGAGCGAGTACTCGGCCTCCACGGCCGCGAGGCCGGTGTCTCCCTCGAGCAGCGTCGCCGCCCGGGCGACCTGCCAGCCCGCGTGGTTGGACAGCCCCACATACCGGGCGCGCCCGCTCGACACGGCCAGCCGCAGCGCGGAGACGGTCTCGTCCAGCGGCGTCCGTGTGTCCGGCGACTGCACGAGGAACAGGTCCACGTGGTCGGTGCCGAGTCGCCGCAGGGACGCGTCGAGCGACGTGAGCAACGCTCCCCGCGACGCGTCGAGCACGCCGCCCGAACCCGTGCGTCGGACGCCCGCCTTGGTGCACAGGACGAGCTCGTCCCGCGCGACGACGTCGCCGAGCAGGGCGCCGACGAGCTCCTCGGCCCCCCCGTCGGCGTACGACGCGGACGTGTCGAGAAAGGTGCCTCCGGCGTCGACGAAGTCCCGCAGCTGCTCGGCCGCCTCGTGCTCGTCCGTGTCTCGGCTCCACGTCATGGTGCCCAGCCCGAGCCGCGAGACGCGCAGACCTGTGCGGCCGAGATGGCGCTGTTCCATGAGGCGCAACAGTAGCCGCGGCGCCCATGGCCCCCGAGGACGGCCCGCCGGGTCGCATCCGTCGCCCTGCGGCCCCGCTAGGGTTGCGGCTCGTGAGCATGGGTGCAGGTGAAGCGATCCTCCTGGGTCTGGTCCAGGGACTGACCGAGTTCTTGCCGGTGTCGTCGAGCGCGCACCTGCGCATCGTCGGTGAGCTGATCGGGTCCTCCGACCCGGGCGCGGCGTTCACGGCCATCATCCAGCTCGGCACCGAGTCCGCGGTGATCCTCTACTTCCGCCGCGACATCGCACGCATCTGCTCGGCGTGGTGGAGCGCGGTGCGCGGGGACCGGGGCCTCGACTGGCGCTCGCGCGCCGGCCTGCCCAACGACCGGCCGGCGGACCACGACGCGCTCATGGCCTGGTTCATCGCGATCGGGTCGGTGCCCATCGTCGTGCTCGGCCTGCTCTTCCAGGACGCCATCGAGCAGACGTTCCGCAACCTGTGGCTGATCGCGCTCACGCTGGCCGGGTTCGGTCTGTTCCTGGGCTGGGCCGACCGGCGTGGCCGGCACGCCAGGCCGCTCGACGACCTCACACCCCGGGAGGCCGTCAAGTTCGGGCTGTGGCAGTCCCTGGCGCTCATCCCCGGGGTGTCCCGGTCCGGGGGCACCATCACCGGTGGTCTGCTCATGGGCTACACCCGGGAGGCGGCCGCTCGTTACTCGTTCCTGCTCGCGATCCCGGCGGTGTTCGGGTCAGGGTTGTTCCAGCTGGCCAAGAGCGTGGGTGACTTCGGTCACGCAGGCACGCCCGGGTTCGGTGCGACGCTGCTCGCCACGCTCGTCTCGTTCGTCGTCGGGTACCTGGTCATCATCGTGTTCCTGAAGATCGTCTCGACGTTCAGCTACGCGCCGTTCGTCTGGTACCGGGTCGGGCTGGCCGTCCTTGTCGTGCTGCTCCTGCTCACGGGAGTTCTCGATGCGAGCTCGGCGCCCGCGAACGCCTGACGGCTACAGCCAGCCGGACCGTCGGAACACGCGGAACAGCACCCAGCACGCGACGGCCATGCCGACCAGCGCGGCGGGGTAGCCGTAGGTCCAGTCGAGCTCCGGCATGTGCCGGAAGTTCATGCCGTAGACACCGGCCACCAGCGTCGGCACGGCGATCATCGCCGCCCACGCCGAGATCTTGCGCATGTCCTCGTTCTGCTGCACGGAGACCTGCGCGAGGTGCGCCGAGAGCATGTCGCCCAGCAGGCGGTCGTGCGCGTCCAGGTGTCGGTCGACGCGGTCGGTGCTGGCCTGCAGACGGCGCAGCCACGGTGGCGCCGCAGCGCCGCCGGACGCCTCCTCCTCCTCGGCCAGCAGGTCCGGGAGCACGGTCGTGACCGGTCCGAGGGCGTGACGGGCTTCGGCGATCTCACGCTTGAGGTCGTAGATCTGCTCGACGGACCGGGTGCGGCCGTCCGACGAGAAGACCACCCGCTCGGTCTCGGCGGTGGCCTCCCCGAGCGCGATCTCGACCTCGGACGCCGTGGCGACGAGCGTGAGGAGCACGGCGGCGAGCACCTGCTGGACGCCGCGGTCAGGCACGGCGGTGCCCGAGGTCAGCTTGTGCTCGGCGTGCTCGATCACCTGGGCGTCGCCCAGCTCGCACATCAGGAGCACGTCGGGTCCGACGACGCACGTGAGTGCTCCGGTGCGCACGTCACGTGTCTGCTCGACGTACGACAGCGTGGGTACGGTCAGCACGAGCTCCCCGCCCAGCGTGCGGTCCACCCGCGCTCGCATCGGGAGGCTCGGCGACACCGGGTGGGCGCTCGCCCCACGGTGCTCGAGCGCGGCGACCACACCCTCGCCGAGCCCGTACCGTCGAGCGGCGTCGACGAGCCGACCGGGCTCCTGGACGACGACCCACCGGGCACCACCGCCGGGACCGCGGTCGTGCTCCAGGGGCTGCCACCCGTCGCCGGTCTGCTCGCACACGCGCTCGCCCCGGTCGTCGCGCGCCGGTGTCGTCGTCTCCACGGCTGCATCGTGACACCCCAGGACCCCGGGCGTGCGGTGACGGTTAGGCTGCCGCCGTGCTCACCTGGCCGACCCCGCCGATCCCTCAGCTCCCCGGACGCGGTGCACCGGTCCAGGTCCGCGACTCCTCGTCGGGTCGGCTCGTCGTCGCCGCGACCGGGCAGGTGGCGACCCTGTACGTCTGCGGCATCACCCCGTACGACGCCACGCACCTGGGCCACGCCGCCACCTACGTCGCCTTCGACGTCCTGGGCAGGGCGTGGCGCGACGCCGGCCACACGGTCAGGTACGCGTCCAACGTGACGGACGTCGACGACCCGCTGCTGGAGCGGGCGACCGCGACCGGCGTCGACTGGCGGACGCTCGCGGTCGAGCAGACCGCCCTGTTCGCCGAGGACATGACGGCGCTGGGCGTGCTCCCGCCCGACACGTACCTCGGCGTCGTGGAGTCCATCCCCGCCGTGGTGGCTGCCGTGAGCGATCTCCTGGAGGTCGGTGCCGCCTACCGGGTCCCGACACCGGGCTCGACCGGCGAGGGCGACGTCTACGCCGACCTGTCCAAGGACGCCGACTTCGGCACCGTGGCGGGCCTGGACCACGACACGATGCGTGTCCTGCTCGCGGAGCGCGGGGGAGACCCCGACCGCGCCGGGAAGCGGTCCGTGCTCGACCCGCTGCTCTGGCGGTCCGAGCGGCCCGGCGAGCCCGCCTGGGACGGCGGCGTGCTGGGTCCCGGCCGTCCCGGCTGGCACATCGAGTGCGCGGTCATCGCGCGGGACGGGCTGGGCCTGCCGTTCGATGTGGAGGGCGGCGGGTCCGACCTGCTGTTCCCGCACCACGAGATGAGCACCTCCCACGCGCGTCTGCTCGACGCGGGCGAAGGTGCCCGGGTCCATGTGCACACCGGGATGGTGGGGCTCGACGGCGAGAAGATGAGCAAGTCCCGCGGCAACCTCGTGCTCGTGTCGAGCCTGCGAGCCGCCGGTGTGGACCCGATGGCCGTGCGTCTCGCGATCCTCGCCCACCGCTACCGCGACGACTGGGACTGGACCGACGCCGACCTGCACCGCGCCCAGCAGCGTCTCGAGCGGTGGCGCCGCGCGGTGTCCGGCAACGGCGGGCCTGACGCCACCGCCATGCTGGCCGGCGTGCGCGCCGCGGTCGCCGCGGACCTGGACACCCCCGCGGCCCTCGCGGTCGTGGACGCCTGGGTGGAGGACTCGCTCGCGGGGACCGCCGACCCCGTCGAGGGTGCACCGGGCGTCGTCGCCCGCACCATCGACGCGCTGCTGGGGATCCGGATCTGAGCGCTGCGTCGCGACGGACGGACCGGCACAGCCGGCCCTGACGTCAGCCGCCGGTGCCCTTGTCCCGCCGTCGCAGGTAGCGCTCGAACTCCTGGGCGATCGCCTCTCCGCTCGCCTCCGGCAGGTCCGCCGTGTCCTTGGCCTCCTCGAGCTGACGCACGTACTCGCCGATCTCGTTGTCCTCGCCGGCGAGCTCGTCGACCCCGTGCTGCCAGGCGATCGCGTCGTCGGGCAGCTCGCCCAGCGGGACCGGCTCGCCCAGGAGCTGCTCGATGCGGTGCAGGATCGCCAGCGTCGCCTTCGGCGACGGTGGATGGGCCACGTAGTGCGGGACCGCCGCCCACAGGGACATCGCACGCATGCCGCGGACCGCCGCCTCGTGCTGGAGCACGCCGACGATGCCGGTGGGGCCCTCGTACGTGTTGGGGTCGAGTCCGATGAGCTCACGCAGCCCGGCGTCCTCGCTCGTGGAGTTCACCGGGATCGGCCGCGTGTGCGGCACGTCGGCGAGCAGGGCCCCGACCGTGACCACCGTCCGTACGCCCATGCCGGCCGCGATGTCGAGGAGCTCGGCGCAGTAGCGTCGCCACCGCATCGACGGCTCGATGCCGTGCACCAGGACCACCCGACGTCCGGTGCGGTTCGCGTCCGCCAGCGCGACCGCCGTGGTCGGCCACGTGATCTCACGCGTCCCGTCCGGGCCGGGTCCGATGATCGGCCGGTTCACCTGGAAGTCGTGGTACTCCTCCGGGTCGAGCTCGTCGACCTGCTCGGCGTCCCACACCTCGTGCAGGTGCTCGAGAGCCTGCGTCGCGGCTGATCCCGCGTCGTTCCATCCCTCGAAGGCGGCGAGCATCACCGGCTCGTCGTCCGGGAGCTCTGCGGGTCCGTGCTCGGTCATCCACCCAGCGTAGGACGCCCGCCTCGCGCACCCACGCAAGGGGTGGTCGGAGGGCGCGGCCGGGCCGTGCTTAGCATGGAGCCCATGCCTGCCCCTGCCGACGACCCCTTCGCCGCTCCCGCGCCGCCCGCGGCCGTGCTCTGGGACATGGACGGCACCCTGATCGACACCGAGCCGTTCTGGATCGCGGCGGAGGTCGAGCTGGTCGAGGCCCACGGCGGGGTGTGGACGCACGAGGACGGGCTCGCCATGGTGGGCAGCTCGATGGACGTCTCGGCCGGCGTCCTGCGCTCGCGCGGTGTGGACCTCCCGGACGAGGCGATCGCCGCGTTCCTCAACTCGCGTGTCGGCGCCGGTGTGGCTGCGGGCGTCCCGTGGCAGCCGGGCGCGGAACGGCTCCTGCTGGACCTCCAGGCGGCCGGGGTGCCGATGGCCCTCGTGACGTCGTCGTTCCGCGTCCTGGCGGAGCCCTTCGCACGGGCCGCTCGCTTCTTCGACGTCGTCGTCGCCGGTGACGACGTGGTCCGGCCCAAGCCCGACCCTGAGCCGTACCTGCGCGCCGCCGAGGCGCTCGGTGTCGACGTGACGGTGTGCGTCGCCGTCGAGGACTCGAGGTCCGGGATCGCGTCGGCCGTCGCGTCGGGCGCGCACGTGGTGGCCGTCGAGGTCATGCAGCCCGTCGCGCCACGTCCGGGCCTGAGCCGGGTGGCGTCGCTCGAGGACCTGACGCTCGACGACCTCGCGCGGATCGCCGCCGGCGAACGGCTGGACCTGCGGCCCACCGGCTGAGCAGTCCGGGCGAGCAGGAGTACGCGGCCCACCGGCTGATCAGTCCGGGCGAGCACGAACACGACGGCCGCGGTCCGGCCTGACGCGCGGGCCCGGCCCGACGAGCCCGGCGTCCGCGCTGCCGTCAGGCGTCCGGCACGACCTCCTTCGGTACCACGCCGATCGCCCGCTCGACGGCGCCCTCGGGGATGTCCGGCGGCGTGCCGCCGAACGCGGGGCATACGTCGCGGAACGAGCACCAGTCGCACAGCTTCGACGGCCTGGGTCGCCAGTCCCCGGCGCGCGCCGTCTCCTGGATCCCCGCCCAGATGGACCGCACGCGCGCCTCGAACGTGTGCATCTCCGGCTCTGTCGGCTCGTGCCTGAGCACCACGCCGTCACCGAGGTACTCGAGCTGGAGCAGCTTCGGGAGGACGCCGCGGGTACGCCAGATCACGTACGCGTAGAAGCGCATCTGGAAGAGTGCCGAGCTCTCGAACCCCGCGCGCGGCGACCGCCCGGTCTTGTAGTCGACGACACGCACCCACCCGTTCGGTGCGACGTCGACCCGGTCCACGATGCCGCGCAGCTGCGGACCGTCCTCCAGCTCCATCGACACCGCCAGCTCCCTCTCGCGGGGCTCCAGCCGGGTCGGGTCCTCCAGCGTGAAGTAGGTCGCGAGAAGACGTTCGGCGCTGTCGAGCCACTCGGCGAGCTCGTCGGGCGTGGCGAAGAGGTCGGCGACCTGCGGCGACCGCTCGCGGAGCGCGTCCCACCGGGCCGGCAGCAGGGCCCCTGCCGCCTCCAGCGTGCGGTCGACCGAGGGCAGGTCGAAGAGGTGCTCGAGCACCGCGTGCACGAGCGTGCCACGCGCCGCCGCGCTGCTCGGAGGCTCGGGCAGCCGGTCGACGACCCGGAGGCGGAACATGAGCGGGCACTGCAGGAAGTCGTTGGCGCGCGAGGGCGACAGCCCGGGCGTCGACGGGGGCCTGGACGACGCGGCCTCGACCTGCTGCTCCACGAGCTCCTCGACGGAGTCGTCCCGCGCTGTCGCCACGTCCGGCACCAGGTCCGGCAGCTCGCCGGCCACAGACTCGTCCACGTCCTGAGAGCTCACCCCACGAGCCTAGGCGCCAGCACTGACAAGCCCCGCCCGACGAGCCGGTGCGCCAGGGCCCCCGCGTCGCGGCACCTAGGCTGGCGCCGTGAGCACACCGCCTCCCGCCCGACGCACGTCCGGCTGGGTCATCGGGCGCGCGGCCGGTGCGCCGATCATCCTCGCGCCCAGCTGGCTGCTCGCGGCGGTCGTCCTCACCCTGCTCTTCGCGCCCACCGTGCGGAACCGCATCGGTGACGTCGGGGCCGGCGTCTACGTCGTCGCGCTGGTGTTCGTGGTCCTGCTCTTCGGGTCCGTGCTGGTGCACGAGCTGGCGCACGGGTTGGTCGCGAAGGCGCGGGGCCAGCAGCCCCAGGAGTTCGTGCTCACACTGTGGGGCGGTCACACGTCGTTCGGCGGGGCCGCGCCGACGCCCGCCACGAGCGCACTGATCGCGGTCGTGGGGCCGCTCGCCAACCTCCTGCTCGCCGCCCTGTTCCTCGCAGCAGCCCGGTGGGTGGACCCGCCGGCGTTCGGGGAGCCCGGGATCACGAGCCTGCTGCTGTACTCCGGTGCGGTCGCGAACGGCTTCGTCGGCCTGTTCAACCTCGTGCCCGGCCTGCCGCTCGACGGTGGCCGCGTGCTCGAGGCGCTCGTGTGGGCCGTCACCGGGAACCGCCACACGGGCACCGTCGTCGCAGGCTGGTGCGGCCGGGTCGTCGCGGTGTCCGTGTTCGCGTGGGCGCTCGTCGTGCCGGTCCTGCAGGGCTACCAGCCCGACCTGGGCCAGGTGCTCTGGGCGGCGCTCATCGGCGCGTTCCTCTGGTCCGGTGCGTCGGGCGCGGTCCGGGGCGGCAAGACGCAGAAGGCCGTCGCCCAGGTCACGTTCGCCACGGTGGGCCGTCGCGCCGCGACCGTGGGGCACGGCGACTCGGTGGCGCAGGCGCTCGCGGTCGCCGCCGCAGCAGGAGCCGACGAGGTCGTCGTCCTGTCGCCGGACGGCCGCCCCGCGGCCTACGTGGACCCGGCGGCCGCCGCGTCCGTCCCGGCGGGGTCGGCCGGGACCACCCTCGTGACGGCGGTCGCCGTGCCGCTCCCGGTCGGGGCCGTCGTCGACGCCTCGCTCACAGGCTCCGCGCTGGTCGCCGCCGTCGGGCAGGCGACCCGGATCTCCCCGGTGGTCGCCGCGACGAGCGACGGACGGGTGGTGGGACTGATCCGCGCGACGGACGTGATCGCGGCGATCCGCACCTGAGGGGCCGCCGCACCGATCGGGGCGAGGAGGAACGTCTCGATGCGCCTCCTAGACTCGGGCCCCGTGACCACCGACTCCCTCCCCGCCGGCGCCGCACAGCGGCGCGGTCCCTTCCGCACCGGCGACCGCGTGCAGCTGACCGACCCGCGCGGCAGGCTGCACACGATCACCCTCGCCCCGGGCGGCACCTTCCACACCCACCGCGGCTACTTCACGCACGACGACCTCATCGGCGCCCCCGAGGGATCGGTGGTCCGCAACACGGCCGGCATCGAGTACCTCGCGGTGCGCCCGCTGCTCGCGGACTACGTGCTGTCCATGCCGCGCGGCGCCGCCGTCGTGTACCCCAAGGACGCAGGCCAGATCGTCGCGATGGCGGACATCTACCCGGGCGCACGGGTCATCGAGGCCGGGGTGGGCTCCGGCGCGCTGACGATGTCCTTGCTGCGGGCCGTCGGCGACAGCGGGTCGCTGCACTCGATCGAGCGTCGCGAGGACTTCGCCGCGATCGCGCGCGGGAACGTCGAGGGGTTCTTCGGCGGTCCGCACCCGGCATGGCAGCTGTCGGTGGGCGACCTCGCGGACGTCCTGCCCGAGGTGGCGGGGCCCGCCACCGTCGACCGGGTGGTGCTCGACATGCTCGCGCCCTGGGAGAACCTGGAGGTGGCCGCGCAGGCGCTCACGCCCGGCGGCGTGCTCATCGCGTACGTCGCGACGACGACCCAGCTGTCGCGGCTCGCGGAGGACGTGCGCTCCGACGGCCGGTACACCGAGCCCGAAGCCTGGGAGTCGATGGTCCGCGGCTGGCACCTCGAGGGCCTCGCCGTCCGCCCGCAGCACCGGATGATCGGCCACACCGGATTCCTGCTGACGACCAGGCGGCTCGCCGACGGCGTCGAGGCGCCGCTGCGCCGCCGCCGTCCCGCGAAGGGCGCCTACCCGGTCGGCGAGGACGGGGCACCCGCCGCAGACCCGGAGCTCTGGTCGTCCGAGGCGATGGGTGAGCGCGCCGTCTCGGACAAGAAGCTGCGCCGCGCGCGTCGCGACGTGGGGCAGGCGCCGACCGACTGAGGCGTACCCGGGACGTCCGGCAGGCGCAGCGGTCTCGCGTCATGGACCGGCGTCCGCCACGCGAGACGTTCCGGACACACCGCACCCGTTGGTACAGACCGGTTGACACTGGTGGTTAGGGTCGTCGAACCAGCAGGCACCCAGCAGGCGGAGCGCCGTGGACGGTGGTTCAGCAGTGGTCCGACACCCACCGGGCACGACGCGGAACGGAGGCCGAGACGATGACCGACCCGAACGCCCCTGGACGTGACGTGCAGCGCGAGCTCGCGGTGCTCGCCGCGAAGAACGAGCGCCTCAGCGAGGCGCTGGTGGCCGCACGTGAACAGATCCTCGACCTCAAGCGGCAGGTGGACGACCTCGCCAAGCCGCCGGGCACCTATGCCACGTTCCTCGGTTCCCGGGCCGACGGCAGCGTCGACGTGGTCTCCTCCGGCCGCAAGATGCACGTGGGCGCGAGCCCCGCGATCGACGTCCACCGGCTCCGCCCCGGCCAGGAGGTCATGCTCAACGAGGCCCTCACGGTGGTCGAGGCCGGCGGGTACGAGAAGGTCGGCGAGATCGTCACCGTCAAGGAGATGCTGGGTGAGGGGCGAGCCCTCGTCGTGGGCCGTGGGGACGAGGAGCGGGTCGTCCGGTTCGCCGGCCAGCTGCTCGACTCGCCTGTCCGGATCGGCGACGCCCTGACGATCGACTCCCGCAGCGGGTTCGTCTTCGAGGTCATCCCGCGCGCCGAGGTCGAGGAGCTCGTCCTCGAAGAGGTGCCGGACATCGACTACACGGACATCGGCGGTCTCGGTCCGCAGATCGAGGCGATCCGCGACGCCGTGGAGCTGCCCTTCCTGCACCCGGAGCTCTTCCGGGAGCACGGGCTCAAGCCACCGAAGGGCGTGCTGCTGTACGGCCCGCCGGGGTGCGGCAAGACGCTCATCGCGAAGGCCGTCGCCCACTCGCTCGCCGCTACGGCGGCCGAGGCGCGCGGTGACGACCTCACGGAGGCGCGCAGCTACTTCCTCAACGTCAAGGGGCCCGAGCTCCTCAACAAGTACGTCGGCGAGACGGAGCGGCACATCCGGCTCATCTTCGCCCGGGCCCGGGAGAAGGCGTCGCAGGGGCACCCGGTCGTCGTGTTCTTCGACGAGATGGAGTCGCTGTTCCGCACCCGTGGCACCGGCGTCTCGAGCGACGTCGAGACGACCATCGTGCCGCAGCTCCTCAGCGAGATCGACGGCGTCGAGCGGCTCGAGAACGTGATCGTCATCGGCGCCTCCAACCGCGAGGACATGATCGACCCCGCGATCCTGCGTCCCGGCCGGCTCGACGTGAAGATCAAGATCGAGCGGCCGGACGCGGAAGGCGCCCGCGAGATCTTCGGGAAGTACCTCACGCCGGACCTGCCGATCCACCCCGACGACATCCACGAGCACGGCGACTCGCCCGTCGACGCCGTCGAGGCGATGATCACCCGGGTCGTGGAGCGCATGTACACCGAGAGCGAGGAGAACCGCTTCCTCGAGGTGACGTACGCGAGCGGCGACAAGGAGGTCCTGTACTTCAAGGACTTCAACTCCGGGGCCATGATCCAGAACGTCGTCGACCGGGCCAAGAAGTCCGCGATCAAGGACCTGCTCTCGACGGGTCAGCGCGGCATCCGGGTGGACCACCTCCTCAACGCGTGCGTCGACGAGTTCCGCGAGAACGAGGACCTGCCGAACACGACGAACCCCGACGACTGGGCCCGGATCTCCGGGAAGAAGGGCGAGCGGATCGTGTTCATCCGCACGATCGTCCAGGGCAAGAAGGGCACGGACGGCTCGCGGACGATCGAGACGGTCACGAGCACGGGCCAGTACCTCTGACCGACCGGGGCGCACGGCCGGTCCACGAGCAGGCGCACGTTCAGGTGCACGGTCACGCCACCCCTAGGGTGGGTCCGTGACCGTGCGCCGCGTGATGGGCATCGAGACCGAGTACGGGATCCTCCAGCCCGGACGGCCGCTCGCCAACCCGATGCTCCTGTCCAGCCACGTGGTGGCCGTGCACGCGGCTGCGCGGGAGGGCGCCCGGGCCAAGGCCCGCTGGGACTACGACGACGAGGACCCCCTGCACGACGCGCGAGGGTTCCACCTGCAGCGGGCCTCCGCGCACCCGTCGCTGCTGACGGACGACCCGACGGCCGCGGCGCCCTCAGCGGACGAGCGGGCGTCCGACGGCCCGCAGTCGTTGCCCCGGGCGAGCGCCGAGGAGTACGAGGATCCGGGCGCCGCGAACGTCATCCTCACCAACGGCGCACGGCTGTACGTGGACCACGCCCACCCCGAGTACTCGTCGCCGGAGGTGACGAACCCGCTCGACGCGGTGCGGTGGGACCGAGCCGGCGAGCTGGTGATGCTCGGCTCGGTGCGTGCGCTCGCCTCGACGGCGGCGCTGCCCGACGTCGCCCTCTACAAGAACAACGTGGACGGCAAGGGCGCGACGTACGGTACGCACGAGAACTACCTGGTCGAGCGCGCGGTGCCCTTCGGTGACCTGGCGGCGCGCCTGATCCCGTTCCTCGTGACGCGGCAGGTGTTCACCGGCGCCGGCAGGGTCGGGATCGGTCAGCGCGGCGAGCAGGCGGGGTTCCAGCTGTCGCAGCGCGCCGACTACATCGAGGCCGAGGTCGGGCTCGAGACGACGCTCCGGCGGCCCATCGTCAACACCCGCGACGAGCCGCACGCGGACCCCGACCGGTGGCGCCGGCTGCACGTGATCATCGGTGACGCGACGATGCTCGAGGTGGCGACGTACCTGCGGCTCGGCACGGCGTCGCTCGTCCTGTGGCTGATCGAGCGGGCGGTCGCCGAGGGCGGTGCCGGCGGTGCGCTCGCGCAGATCGACCGCCTCGCGCTGCGCGACCCCGTGACGGCCGTGCACGCCGTGAGCCACGACCTGACGTTGTCGGCCCGGCTGGAGCTCGCCGACGGTCGACGGCTGACGGCCCTCGAGGTCCAGCAGGAGTACCTCGTCGCGGTGCGCACCGCGCTCGCCCACGCCGGGGGAGAGCTGGACGCGCAGACCGTCGACGTCCTGGATCGCTGGGAGGCCCTGCTGACGGCGCTGGGCACGGACCCGGCGTCGTGCGCGCGCCAGGTCGAGTGGCTCGCCAAGCTGCGCCTCCTCGACGGGATGCGCCGTCGCGACCGGCTGGCGTGGGACCACCCGCGCCTCGCGGCCGTTGACCTGCAGTGGTCGGACGTGCGGCCGGAGCGCGGCCTGTACCACCGCCTCGTGGCGGCAGGGGCGGTCGAGCTGCTGGTCACGCCCGAGCAGGTCGACGACGCCGTCGCGCACCCGCCGGCCGACACGCGGGCGTTCTTCCGCGGAGAGGTCGTGGCCCGGTACGGCGGTGAGATCTCTGCGGCGAGCTGGGACTCGGTCGTCTTCGACGTGCCCGGAGCGGCGACGTTGCAGCGCGTCCCGATGCGTGACCCGCTGCGCGGCACGCGCGCGCACGTCGGTGACCTGCTGGACCGGTGCCCGGACGCGGCGTCGCTCCTCGTGGCGCTCGGCTCCTGACGTCCGGGGGCGCCCGCGGCGGCGCCCGCCCCCCCGCTGACGGACCGCGTCGACGGCTCCAGGACGTCCGGGACGCGGGCCGGACCTCGGATGCGTCGGAGGTTGGGCCTAGGGTGGGGGTGAGAAGGATCGTCGGTGCTCGGGGAGGTCTTCATGGCTGGTCAGGAACAGGTGCGGCCCCGCCGCGACGACGAGGAGCCGGTCGACGGCCCGGACACCCCGACGCCCGCGGCGCCCTCGGCGCAGGCGCGCGACGCCGAGGTCGACGCGCTGCTCGACGAGATCGACGACGTGCTGGAGTCGAACGCCGAGCAGTTCGTGCGGGGCTTCGTCCAGAAGGGCGGTCAGTGAGCGCCGATGACCGCACTGACTTCAGGGCCCGACCGTTCGACGTCGGGGCGGTTGCCTCACGCGTTCACCACGCCGGGTTCGTCCTCGTTCGTGGACTTTCTCGCGGGCTACGCCCCGCAGCTGCTGCCAGGCAACCGCTCGGTGCCGGCCTCTGAGGTGGCGGCCCCGCACGGGACCACGATCGTCGCGCTGCAGTTCGACGGCGGGATCGTCATGGCGGGCGACCGCCGGGCCACGATGGGCTCGATGATCGCGAGCCGGGAGATCGAGAAGGTGTTCCCGGCGGACGAGTACTCGGCCGTGGGCATCGCGGGAGCGGCCGGGCTGGCCGTCGAGCTCGTCCGGCTGTTCCAGCTCGAGCTGGAGCACTACGAGAAGATCGAGGGCAGCCTGCTCTCGCTCGACGGCAAGGCCAACCGGCTCGCCACGATGATCCGGGGCAACCTGGGGCTCGCCATGCAGGGCCTGGCGGTCGTGCCGCTGTTCGGCGGCTTCGACCTGGACCGGGGCGCGGGCCGGATCTTCTCGTACGACGTCACGGGCGGCCGGTACGAGGAGCACGAGCACCACGCGGTCGGATCCGGCTCGGTGTTCGCGCGCGGCTCGCTGAAGAAGCTGTGGCGGCCGGGTCTCGATGCGGCCGGGGCGGTCCGGGTGGCGGTCGAGGCGCTCGTGGACGCGGCCGACGACGACTCGGCGACGGGTGGCCCGGACACCGTCCGGCGCATCTGGCCGGTCGTCGCCACCGTCACCGCCGCGGGATACCTGCGGTCCGGCGACGAGGAGCTCGGCGCGGTCGTCGAGGTCGTCGAGCAGGAACGCCGCCAGGCCCACCTCGGACGGGGAGGTGCCCTCCGATGAGCATGCCGTTCTACGTCGCTCCCGAGCAGCTCATGAAGGACCGCGCGGACTACGCCCGCAAGGGCATCGCCCGCGGCAGGTCCGTCGTGGTCCTGCAGTACGACGACGGCATCGCGTTCGCGACCGAGAACGCCTCCCGTGCGCTCCACAAGGTCTCGGAGATCTACGACCGGATCGCCTTCGCCGCGGTCGGCAAGTACAACGAGTTCGAGAACCTGCGGGTCGCCGGGGTCAGGTACGCGGACCTCCGCGGATACTCCTACGACCGGGAGGACGTCACCGCCCGCGGGCTGGCGAACGCGTACGCGCAGACGCTCGGCACCGTGTTCACCACGGAGTCGAAGCCGCTCGAGGTCGAGATCGTGGTCGCGGAGGTCGCCCGCCAGCCGGCCGGCGACCAGATCTACCGGCTGTCGTACGACGGCTCGGTGGCGGACGAGCACGGGTTCGTCGTGATGGGCGGCCAGGCGGACCGGCTCGGAGGGCTGCTCGAGGCCGGCTGGTCGCCGGGCATGACGCTCCCTGAGGTGCTGGCGCTGGGCGTCCGGGTGCTCGGATCGGCGGGGGACGACGGCGGCGACGTGCGGGTCATCCCCGCCCAGCAGCTCGAGGTCGCCGTGCTGGACAGGACGAGGCCCCGGCGCACGTTCCGGCGGCTGACCGGTGCTCTCCTCGACGACCTGCTGGCGGCGCCGGTGGCGTCGGGCGGCGAGGGCACCACGGACTGACAGGTCGGTCCGGTGAGCAGGGAACCGACGAGGGGAGCAGGGCATGGACCGACGGATCTTCGGCCTCGAGACCGAGTACGGCGTCACGTGTGCGGCCCAGGACGGGCGCGGGCTGTCGGCGGACGAGGTCGCGCGCTACCTGTTCCGCAAGGTCGTCGCGTGGGGTCGCTCGTCGAACGTGTTCCTGCGCAACGGCTCGCGGCTCTACCTCGACGTCGGGTCCCACCCCGAGTACGCGACGGCGGAGTGCGACGACGTGCGGCAGCTCGTCGCACACGACCGTGCCGGCGAGCGCATCCTCGAGGGTCTGGTCGCCGACGCGCAGCAGCGCCTCGAGCACGAGGGCCTGCCCGGCCGGATCCACCTGTTCAAGAACAACACCGACTCCGCCGGGAACTCCTACGGCTGCCACGAGAACTACCTCGTGCGGCGGCAGGGCGACTTCTCGCGGCTCTCGGACGTCCTGGTGCCGTTCCTCATCACGCGCCAGATCCTCACCGGCGCCGGCAAGGTGCTCAGCACTCCTCGCGGCGCCGTCTACTGCCTGTCCCAGCGGGCGGACCACATCTGGGAGGCGGTCTCCAGCGCGACGACCCGGTCCCGGCCGATCATCAACACGCGCGACGAGCCGCACGCGGACGCGGAGCACTACCGGCGGCTGCACGTCATCGTCGGCGACTCGTCGATGTCGGAGTCCACCACGATGCTCAAGGTCGGCACCACCGACCTGCTGCTGCGCATGATCGAGGCCGGCATCCCGATCCGGGAGATGTCGCTGGAGAACCCCATCCGCGCCATCCGCGAGATCAGCCACGACATGACGGGCATGCACCCGGTGGTCCTGGCCAACGGGAAGACGGTGACGGCGGTCGACCTGCAGGAGGAGTACCTGGCCCGGGTGACCGACTTCGTGTCGTCGGACGGCGGACCGACGCCCGAGACGAAGATGGTCCTGGACCTGTGGGAGCGAGGCCTGCGGGCGCTGCGCACCGGAGACCTGTCGCTCGTCGAGCGGGAGCTCGACTGGGTCATCAAGTACAACCTCATCGAGCGCTACCGGGCCAAGCACGGCCTCGAGCTGTCCGACGTGCGGGTGCAGCGGCTCGACCTCGCCTACCACGACATCTCGCGCACCGAGGGGTTGTACAACCTGCTCGCCGCCAAGGGTCTCGTGGAACGCGTGAGCACCGACCTCGAGATCTTCGAGGCGACGGCCGTCCCGCCGCAGACCACCCGCGCCAAGCTGCGCGGCGACTTCGTGCGTGCGGCCCAGGAGGCCCGCCGGGACTACACGGTCGACTGGGTGCACCTCAAGCTGAACGACCAGGCCCAGCGGACGGTCCTCTGCAAGGACCCGTTCCGGAGCGTGGACGAGCGCGTCGACCGGCTCATCGAGTCGATGTAGGCACGGCCTCTGCGCCTCCCTGGAGTCGATCCAGGCGCGACCGCTGTCTCCCGTCCCCGGGCCGTACAGTGTGGCGGTGCCCCGGCCGCTCGCGGCCGGGACACCGTCGCGCCGGTACCCGACGCGCGCTCCACCAGGAAGGAACACCGTGCGACGACTTCGTGCCACGGCTGCCGCTGCGGTCCTGGCGCTCGTCGCCCTCGCGGGGTGCTCCACCGACGACTCGACGAGCCCCGAGGTGACGGTCACAGGCGAGCCCGGCGAGGCTCCCACCGTCACCTACGTCACACCGCTCGCGGTGTCGAAGACCCATCGCTCCACCGTGTGGCCCGGTCCCGGTCCGGAACTCGTGGAGGGTGGCCCCGTGCTGATCGACTTCTGGCTCGAGAACGCGACCGACGCCTCGCTCGTCAAGGAGAGCTACTCCACCAACCCGACGCCGCGGCTCCTCACCGAGGAGGACCTGGGCACCGACCTGTACCGGACGCTCAAGGGTCAGCACGTCGGCGCCCGCCTGCTCCAGGTCAGCCCCGGCTCGGGATCGGGTGCGCTCGACTACCCGACCGTCACGGTGCTGGACGTCCTGCCGACGCGGGCGGACGGCGAGGCCGTGCCGCCACGTCAGGACCTCCCGGCGGTCACGCTCGGAGACGACGGCGCTCCCTCGATCACCCCGACCGGGACCGACCCCCCGGCCGGGCTGGACGTGCAGGCGCTCATCCGTGGCACCGGCGACCAGGTCGCCGAGGGCGACGTCATCACGGTCCAGTACACGGGCTTCGCCTGGACCACGGGCGAGTCGTTCGACTCGACCTGGCACAGCGGTCTGCCGGTCTCGTTCTCGCTGCAGGACGTGGAGGCGTGGCAGGAGGGCCTGGTGGACCAGCCTGTCGGCAGCCAGGTGATGCTGGTGGTGCCGCCCACCTACGCGCTGGGCGTGACGGACAGTCCCGAGCTCGCGGGGCAGACCGTCGTGTTCGTGATCGACATCCTTGCCACGGGCAGCCCGGACGGAGGCACCAAGTGACGCTGGCCCTACGTGTGATCCCCTGTCTCGACGTCGACGCCGGACGCGTCGTCAAGGGCGTCAACTTCGAGAACCTGCGGGATGCCGGCGACCCGGTGGAGCTCGCTCGGCGGTACGACGCCGAAGGGGCGGACGAGGTGACGTTCCTCGACGTGTCGGCGTCGCTCGCGGGCCGGGACACCACGTTCGACGTGGTCCGCCGCACGGCGGAGGAGGTGTTCGTCCCGCTCACGGTCGGCGGCGGTGTCCGCTCGACGGACGACGTGGACCGGCTGCTGCGGGCGGGCGCCGACAAGGTGGGCGTCAACACGGCGGCCATCGCCCGGCCCGAGCTGATCTCCGAGATCGCCCGGCGGTTCGGCAGCCAGGTGCTCGTGATCTCGATCGATGCGCGACGGGTCACGGGTGACGTGCGGACGGAGTCGGGCTACGAGGTGACGACCCACGGCGGGAAGCGCGGCACCGGGATCGACGCGGTGGCGTGGGCGGTGCAGGCGGCGGAGCTCGGGGCGGGTGAGGTCCTGCTGAACTCGATGGACGCGGACGGCACCGAGGACGGGTTCGACCTGGAGATGATCGGGGACGTCCGCGGCGTCGTGCACGTCCCGCTGATCGCGAGCGGGGGGGCGGGGACCGTCGAGCACTTCGTCGAGGCGGCGCGCGCGGGCGCGGACGCGGTGCTCGCGGCCAGCGTGTTCCACTTCGGCCAGCTGACGGTTCGCGACGTCAAGGACGGACTGGCCGCCGCGGGCGTCACCGTGCGCTGACCGGCGGCGCCGGGCCCTGGGCGGTCACACGGGCACTACCTGTCGGAGCGCCTCGACGTCGTGCGGTGCGCCCTCGGTGGTCACGTCGGCTGCTCGCCCGCGGCCGAACGCGTGCAGCAGGAGCTCGCCGACGTCGCCTCGGACGATGACGGTGCCGCGGTCGCCCCGCGTCCTGGTGACGCGGCGCCGGACACCGTCCGGCCGCACGAGGACGACGCCGACGCCCGCACGGCGCAACCGCAGGGGCGCGGTCCGCAGGAGCTGGCGCCACAGCGCGTCGGCGAGCGCGGGCTCGAGCGGGCGGGGCGGCACCTGCCCACCGCCTCGACGGACGTCCTCGGTGTGCACGAAGAGCTCCACGAGGTTGACGGGCTCGCCCGCCCACGACATCGGGTGCCACGCAGCGGGCGGCGCGGCGACACGCGCGACCAGGTCGCGGTACGCGCCCTCACCGGTGACCTGGTCCGCGAGCTCCTGGATGGCACGTTCGGCCCGGCCGGCCAGCGCCGGCACGACGATCCCCGCGCCGACCAGGGGGGAGCTCTCCCGCAGGACGACGTGCGCGGCGAGGTGACGTGCCTGCCATCCCTCGCACAGCGTGGGCGCCTCGGGCGGGACGGCGGACAGGGCCTGCGCCAGCTGGGCGCGCTCGTGCTGGTGCCAGGTCATGCCGCATGCTCGCACGCGCCCGGCGGGCCGGGGCGGTCGAACGTTCCGTGAGACGATCGACCGGTTCCCCGCCCCGCTCGGAAGGTCTGGCGTGCGCACGCGAGTCGAGCCACCACGGTCGATGGCCCTCACCGGATCCGCGGCACGTCGTGCGGTCACCCTCGTCGCTCGGGGCATGCGTGCGCATCCCGGGACGTATGCCCTGGCGGTCGCGACCTCGGCAGTCTTCGGTGCCGCGACGGTGGGCGTCAGCCGTGTGCTGGGCGCGGTGACCGACCGGGTCGTGGTCCCTGCACTGGCGGGCGACGAGCAGGCCAGGGGAGACATCTGGCTGGCGGGCCTGGCGCTGGTGCTGGTGGCCGTCACGTTGAGCGCGTCCGTCGCGGGTCGGCGGGCGTTCGCGGGCAAGGGGTTCGCGTCCATCCAGGCCGACCACCGCGAGGCCGTCACCCGCCAGTACCTGCACCTGCCGATGTCCTGGCACCGACAGCACCCGACGGGTCAGCTGCTCTCGAACGCGAGCGCCGACGTGGAGGCCGCGACGTCGATCTTCAACCCGTTGCCGTTCGCGCTCGGCGTCGTCGTCATGATCGCGGTGGCGGCGGTGGCGCTGTTCCGCACCGACGTGTGGCTCGCGCTGGCCGCGCTCGTGGTGCTCCCGCTCGCCACCGTCGCGAACGTCGTGTTCCAGCGGCGGATGTCGCCCGCGGTCGGCCGTGCGCAGCAGCTGCGCGCCGAGGTGGCCGACGTCGCGCACGAGAGCTTCGAGGCGGCGCTGCTGGTGAAGGCGCTCGGCACCGAGCACCGCGAGGAGGTCCGTTTCGCCGAGCGCGCCGCGCGGCTGAGGGACGCGAACGTCCGGGTCGGTACGGTGCGGGCGCTGTTCGACCCGGTGATCGACCTGCTGCCGAGCCTCGGCACGCTGCTGGTCCTGGTGGTCGGCACGGTCCAGGTCACGGAGGGTCGCATCCAGACCGGGGACGTGGTCGCCGCGGCATACCTGCTCACGCTGCTCGCCGTGCCGGTCCGGGCGTTCGGCTGGGTCCTCGGTGAGGCGCCTCGTGCGCTCGTCGGCTACGACCGGATCTCCCGGGTCCTGGACGCCCGTGGTGAGCGGCCGGCGGGCAGCGTCCGGTGGGAACCGCGAGGGGCCGGGGCCCGGGTCGAGCTGCGCGCCGTCCACCTCGAGGTTCCCGGGCGAGCCGGCCCGGTCGAGCTCCTGCGCGGCGTCGACGTCGTCGTCGAGCCGGGGCGGACCGTGGCCGTCGTCGGGTCGACGGGCGCAGGCAAGACCACGTTCGTGTCGCTCGTCAGCCGGTTGGCGGATCCGACGAGCGGTGCGGTGCTCGTCGACGACATCGACCTGCGGGACATGGCCTCGCACGACCTGACCAGGCACGTCGCGTTCGTCGCGCAGAGCACGTTCGTGTTCGAGGACACGGTCCGTGGCAACGTCACCTTGGCCGACACCGACGACCCGGACGCGCCGACCGACGAGCAGGTGTGGGACGCGTTGCGGCTCGCCCACGTCGACGACGTGGTCCCTGCGCTGCCGGGCGGGCTCGACGCGCCGCTCGGCGAACGGGGCGCGAACCTGTCGGGCGGCCAGCGCCAACGCCTCGCCCTGGCGCGAGCGCTCGTCCGGCGGCCGCGGGTGCTGGTCCTCGACGACGCCACGTCCGCCGTCGACCCGCGCATCGAGCAGGCGATCCTCGCCGGCCTGCGCGGCGCGCAGGGGTCGCCCACGGTGCTCCTCGTGGCCTACCGGATGTCGTCGGTGCTGCTGGCCGACGAGGTGCTGCACGTCGAGGCAGGCAGGGTCGTCGACCGCGGCACGCACGACGAGCTCCTGACCCGTGACCCCGGATACCGGGAGCTGGCCACGGCATACGAGCAGGAGTCGGCCCGGCGGGCGTCCCACCTGGTCGACGAGGCGGCGACCGAGGCCGTCGAGGAGCGCGCATGACGCCCTCGCCGGACCACCGGTTCGCGCCCGCGAGCGGACTCGGCGTGCTCGCGACGCTCCGCCGGGGCGTCGAGGTCTCGCCGCAGCTTGTCCGCGGGCTCCGGGTGACGCTGCTGCTCGCCGTCGTCGCGTCGCTGGGCAAGATCCTCGTGCCCGTCGCCGTCCAGCAGACCGTCGACACGGGGATCCTCGCCGTGGGAGGGCCCGACGTGTCGCGGGTCGCCGCGCTCGCCGGTGTCGCCGCCGTCGGGCTCCTCGTCGGTGCGGCGTGCTCCGCGGTGGTGAACGTCCGGCTGTTCCGGTCGAGCGAGGCGGGTCTGTGGACCCTGCGCACGCGCGCGTTCCGGCACGTGCACGACCTCTCGGTGCTCACGCAGAACACCGAGCGTCGCGGCTCGCTCGTGTCGCGCGTCACCTCGGACGTCGACACGATCTCGTTGTTCGTCCAGTGGGGCGGCGTCATGCTGCTCGTCTCCGTGCTGCAGATCGGCGTGGCCACCGTGCTGATGGCCGTGTACTCGTGGCAGCTCACCGTGCTCGTCTGGCTCGGGTTCGTGCCGCTCGTGGTGGCGCTGCGGCCCCTCCAGAAGCGGGTCAACGCCCGGTACACCGCCGTCCGCGAGCAGTACGGCGCGATGCTCGGCGCCATCTCGGAGGCCGTGGTCGGAGCCCAGACCATCCGCGCCTACGGTGCGGCGGACCGCACCCAGCGCCGGGTCGACGCGGCGGTCGCCGCGACGCGGCGGGCGATGGTGCGGGCGCAGAACCTGGTGGCGGTCGTCTTCTCCACCGGCGTGCTCGTCGCCAACCTCGTGCTCGCGGTGGTCGTCGTCGCGGGGACGTACCTCGGGATCGCCGGGGAGCTCTCCGCGGGCCGCCTGCTGGCGTTCCTGTTCCTCGTGCAGATGTTCACCGGGCCCGTGCAGCAGGCGACCGAGATCCTCAACGAGCTCCAGAACGCCACCGCGGGATGGCGCCGGGTCCTCGGTGTCCTGGAGACGCCGGTCTCCGTCGTCGACGCCGGAGCGACCGGCGTGCCGAGCCCTCGCGGCGCGGCGACCGTCCAGCTCCGAGGCGTCGGCTTCGCCTACCCGGACGGCCCGCCGGTGCTGCGTGACGTCGACATCACGATCCCCGCCGGGTCCTCCGTGGCGGTCGTGGGCGCGACCGGGTCGGGCAAGACGACGATCGCCCGCCTCGTGTCGAGGCTCATGGACCCGACCAGCGGGGCGGTGCTGCTCGACGGTGTCGACCTGCGGGACATCCCGGTGCAGGACCTCCGACGACGTGTCGTGCTCGTGCCCCAGGAGGGATTCCTGTTCGACGGCACGCTCGCCGAGAACGTCGCCTACGGGCTGCGGGACCTCGACGGGAGGATGCCGGCCGCCGACGACGCCCGGGTGGGCGAGGCGGTCGACGCGCTCGGACTGCGACCGTGGGTGGACGAGCTCGCGGGCGGGCTGTCGGCACCCGTCGGCCAGCGCGGCGAGTCGCTGTCGGCAGGGGAGCGACAGCTGGTCGCGCTCGCCCGCGCCTACCTCGCCGGGCCGGACCTCCTCCTGCTCGACGAGGCGACGTCGGCGGTCGACCCGGCTACCGAGGTCCGGATCGCCCGCGCCCTCGAGTCGCTCGCCCGAGGGCGCAGCACGCTGACCATCGCGCACCGGCTCTCGACGGCGGAGGCGGCCGACGTCGTGGTCGTGGTCGAGGCCGGCCGTGTCGTCGAGGTCGGGCCGCACGCCGAGCTCGTCGCGCAGGGCGGCACCTACGCGGCGATGCACGGCGCGTGGGTGTCCCAGACCCGCTGAGCGCCGCCGTCGCCCTCGCCGTCGGCCGCGCCCGGACCCGACGTCGCCCGGACGCCGACCGCGCCAGGACGCCGGTCACGACGCGGACCCGAAGCTGACCCGGACGCGGGCTGGACGCCGACCTCCCTGGTGAGCGGGCCGTGGCAGGATCGGTCCGTGCCTGAGAACGGTCCTGGCCCCCGCCCCTCCGACCCCGCCGACGACCGTGCCGTCGGCCCGGTGCCGGTCCTCGATCCCGAGGTCGCTGCTCGCCTGCGCCGGGACGAGCACGGCCTCGTGGCTGCCGTCGTGCAGCAGCACGACTCGCGCGAGGTCCTGATGGTCGGCTGGATGGACGACGAGGCGCTGCGCCGCACGCTCAGCACCGGCCGCGTCACCTTCTGGAGCCGGTCCCGCCAGGAGTACTGGCGCAAGGGCGACACCTCCGGCCACGCGCAGTACGTCAAGGCGGTGAGCCTGGACTGCGACGGCGACGCACTGCTCGTGCAGGTCGACCAGATCGGCGCGGCCTGCCACACCGGCACCCACACCTGCTTCGAGGCGGGCGGACTCCTGTCGGCGGTCGTCGGCCGGCGGCCGGAGCCCTCCCGTGCCGAGGCTTCCACCGGAGGAGACCGATGAGCGCGCCCAGCGTCGACAGCCCTGACACCGTCATCGCCGACGTCCCGTGGGGTGCGACCTGGCCCGCCCTCGAGACGTTCCGCGGGCTGGCACGTGAGCGACGGGTGATCCCGGTGGTGCGCCGCCTCCTGGCCGACGACGTCACCCCGGTCGGCCTGTACCGCACCCTCGCCGCCGGACGCCCGGGCACGTTCGTCCTGGAGTCGGCCGAGTCGGACGGGACGTGGTCGCGCTGGTCGTTCGTGGGCGTGCGGTCGCGCGCCACCCTGACGGTCCGTGACGGTGCGCCCGTCTGGGTGGGGGACGTGCCCGTCGGGGTGCCGACGGAGGGGGACACGCTCGACGTCCTGGCCCGCACGCTCGACGTCCTGCGGACGCCCGCGGTCCCCGGCCTCCCGCCGCTGACCAGCGGGCTCGTCGGGGCGCTCGGCTGGGACATCGTCCGGCACTGGGAGCCGACGCTGCCCGCGAAGGCACCCGAGGAGCTGGGCGTGCCCGAGCTGACGCTCCTCCTCGCCACGGACCTGGCGGTCGTGGACCACCAGGACGGGTCCGTGTGGCTCGTGGCGAACGCGATCAACTTCGACGACACCGACGACCGGGTCGACGAGGCGCACGCGGACGCGGTGGCCCGGCTGGACGCGATGCAGGCCGCGCTGCTGCACCCGGTCGACCCGGGCGTCTCCGTCCTCGTCGACGTCGACGAGCCGGAGCTCTCGTTCCGGTCCACCCGGGACGAGTTCGAGCAGGCGGTCCGGAGCGGCCAGGAGGCGATCCGGGACGGCGAGGTGTTCCAGGTGGTCGTCTCGCAGCGGCTCGACCTCGACTGCGACGCGGAGCCGCTGGACGTGTACCGCGTCCTGCGCACCATCAACCCCAGCCCGTACATGTACTACCTGCAGCTGCAGGACGCCGACGGTGCGAGCTTCGCGGTGGTGGGCTCGAGCCCGGAGACCCTCGTCAAGGTGACCGACGGACGGGTGGTCACGTTCCCCATCGCCGGCTCCCGCCCGCGCGGGGCTACGCCCGAAGAGGACCGGGCGCTGCAGGACGAGGTGCTGGCGGACCCCAAGGAGCGCGCCGAGCACATCATGCTCGTCGACCTGTCGCGCAACGACCTCGTGAAGGTGTGCGAGCCGACCAGCGTCGAGGTCGTCGAGTTCATGGCCGTCAAGCGGTACTCCCACATCATGCACATCTGCTCGACGGTGGTCGGCAGGCTCCGTGAGGGGGCGACCGCGCTGCAGGCGCTGGTCGCCACGTTCCCGGCCGGCACGCTGTCCGGGGCCCCGAAGCCTCGGGCGATCGCGCTCATCGACGAGCTCGAGCCCGCCCGTCGCGGGATCTACGGCGGCACCGTCGGCTACTTCGACTTCGCGGGGGACATGGACATGGCGATCGCGATCCGGACGGCGCTCATCCGGGACGGTCGGGCGAGCGTCCAGGCGGGCGGCGGTATCGTCGCGGACTCGGTCCCCGCCCTGGAGTACGAGGAGTCCCGCAACAAGGCAGCCGC
Organism: Cellulomonas sp. URHB0016; assembly: GCF_054057935.1. Lineage (NCBI taxonomy): Bacteria > Bacillati > Actinomycetota > Actinomycetes > Micrococcales > Cellulomonadaceae > Cellulomonas > Cellulomonas sp. URHB0016. The sequence goes on from NZ_JBSRZU010000001.1 coordinate 128,910, forward strand.
CGCCGTGCGTGCCGTCCAGACGGCGTCCCGGCTCCGCCGGGCGGAGGCATGACGCAGGCCGCACCGGGCGTACCGCCATCGGCTCCGGCATCGGCAACCCCGTCGCGGCGCGGCACCCGTGGGCGGACCGCCGGCCTCATGGTCCTGCTCGCGGGCGTCACGGTCGCGCCGGCCCTCCCGACGTGGTTGACGACGACGGGGACCACGCCGCTCCGTGACTCCGTCACCGTCACCATCGCCGGCTCGCAGGTCGCGCCGGGGATCTTCGCCGCCGGCGTGGCCCTGCTCGCCGCGGCGGCCGCAGCGGCCCTGGTCGGCCGCGCGGGACGCTGGGTGGTGGCGGTCGTCGTCGCCGGTTGCGGCGTGCTCGTCGTGCTCGGCGCGGTCGCGGTCGTCGCGCACCCGGTGGCCGCGGCGACACCCGTCGTGGCGGACGTCACTGGTGTGGGGCACATCTCAGGTCCGGTCGAGACGACGGTGTGGCCGTGGGTCACCGTCGGCGTCGGCGTCCTCGTCGTGCTGAGCGCGGTCTGGTTCCTCCGCACGTCGCGGGGGTGGGGCGGGACGTCCCCCCGGCACGAGGCAGCGGGGACGCAGCCGGGCGTCGGGCCTGACGACGAGCGTGCGGACTGGGACGCGCTGAGCCGCGGCGACGACCCGTCGTGAGGACCACGTCTGCAGGTCGTGGTCCGATAAGGTGATGGTCGAACCTCGCACGAAGGGCACCATCTGATGGCCGACCAGTCCCTTGCGCACCGCGCGCAGCACGCCACCCGCACCGAGACCGTGCACCTGCCCCCGAGCGCGCCGCCGACCAACCACGGCAAGACCCTCGCCGCGTGGGTCACCACGTACGGCGTCGTGGGCGGGGCCGTCGTCATGGGTGTCGCCATGACGTTCGCGATCGTCTGGCTGGTCTGGGTCGGTCTGGGTGTCATCGTCGCGTCGCTCGTGCTCGGCAAGGTCCTCCAGGTGCTGGGCCACGGTCAGGGCGGAGCGGCGACGCGTGCACGCGAGGCCCGCTCCGGCGGTCACTGACCGGTCCGACCGACAGGACGCCGGCGGCCCCGCCCGTCCGTAGCACCACGCACTGCAGTGACCGCACGGACGTTCGTCCGGCTCACGCCGGACGTGACCGAGGAGGACCGATGTCGACCCCCCAGGACCCGCAGAACCCCTACGGAGACTCGCCACCCGAGCCGACGTCCCCCTACGGCGCACCGACGCCCCCGCCTGACCCGTCGCAGGGATATCCGCCGGCACCGCAGTACCCGACGTACGGGCAGGGCGCCGAGGCGTCGCAGTACCCGCCGCCCCAGTACCCGTCCGGCCAGTACCCGCAGGCGGGGCAGTACCCGGCCGCGACGCCCTACGGGGCCGGTCAGTACGGGTACGTCTATCCCAAGAACTCGCTCGGCGTCTGGTCGCTGGTCCTGGGCATCCTCGGCATGGTCCTGTGCGGCCTGTTCACGGGCATCCCCGCGGTGATCGTCGGCAGCAGCGCGAAGCGCGCCGTCGCGGAGGGCGAGGCCAACAACGGCGGTCTCGCCACGGCGGGCGTCATCCTCGGGTGGATCGGCATCGGGTTGTCGGTGCTGGGCATCGTGCTGTGGGTGTTCGTGATCGGTGTCGCCGGCCTGAACGCCGGCACGTCGAACTACTGACCCGTGCCGAGCTGCTGATCCCATGTCGTCCGAGCGGCCGGCCCTCCCGCAGGACCCCGTCCCGCAGGATCTCCTGACGCCGGATCCGCTCGTGGCAGGTGCCGTCGCGCGGGCTCGTCCCACGCCGGCCCCGCCACCGGCCGGGCGGTGGCGCGTGTGGGCGCTGACGGGCAGCACGCGACGTCCGCTCGCCGTGGCCGCCGGCGTCGCGGCGGGCACGGTGCTGCTCGCGGTACGGGACCCTCACGTGGCGGGGAGCTACGCGCTCTGTCCGCTGCACGCGCTGACCGGGCTGTGGTGCCCGGCGTGCGGCTGCCTGCGAGCGACGCACGACCTGGCTCACGGGGACGTGGTCGGCGCCTGGGGCATGAACCCCTTGTGGGTGCTCGCGGTGCCGGTCGTCGCCGCACTCTGGCTGCGGTGGTGGGCCTCCGCGGCAGGGAAGCGGCCGTGGCGGACCATCCCACCGACGGCAGGGTGGGTCGGGCTGGCGGTCGTGCTCGTGTTCGGGGTGCTGCGCAACGTCCCCGCGCTCGCACCCTGGCTGGCGCCCTGACCGCACGACCGGTTCGTCCCGGTCCGCACGCCGGCGTCGTGGCTGTGGGGCGGCCGGTCCACGGACCGGCGTGTGGTCCGTGTCACCTCCGGACGCCTCTACGATGGCCACCGGAGACACCGTCGCCACCGAGGGCAGCGGGAGGGCTCCGCACCGGGGAAGGGGTGAGGCTTCGATGACCGTGCTCGACGACATCGTCGCAGGCGTCAGGGAGGACCTTGCCGTCCGCGAGGCGGCGACCTCGCTGGCCGTCGTGAAGGAGCTCGCGGCCAAGCGGCCGTCGGCGCTCGACGCCGTGGCGCGGCTCCGGGTCGAGGACGCGGTCACGGTGATCGCCGAGGTCAAGCGCTCGAGCCCGAGCAAGGGTTCGCTGGCGCCGATCAAGGATCCTGCCGCGCTGGCCGCCGAGTACGAGAAGGGCGGTGCGGCCGTCATCTCGGTGCTCACCGAGCAGCGCCGGTTCAAGGGCTCCCTGGCGGACCTCGACGCGGTGCGCGCGAAGGTCGACATCCCGGTGCTGCGCAAGGACTTCGTCGTCACGCCGTACCAGGTGTGGGAGGCGCGGGCGCACGGCGCCGACGCGGTGCTCCTCATCGTCGCGGCGCTGGAGCAGACCGTGCTGGAGTCGCTCGTGGAGCGGGTGCACTCGCTCGGCATGACGGCGCTCGTGGAGGTGCACGACACCGAGGAGGTGGCGCGCGCCGTGGACGCCGGCGCGCGGGTGATCGGCGTCAACGCCCGGAACCTCAAGTCGCTCGAGGTGGACCGGACCACCTTCTCCCGGGTCGCACCCTCGATCCCGTCCCACATCGTCAAGATCGCGGAGTCCGGGGTCCGTGGTCCGCACGACGTCGTCGACTACGCACGCGCCGGCGCCGACTCGGTGCTCGTCGGAGAGGCTCTCGTCACGGACGACGCGCCTCGCAACTCGGTCGCGGACCTGGTGGCGGCCGGAGCGCACCCCTCGCTGCGGGCGGTGCGCCGGTGAGCGGTCGGCCCGGCGTCCCTGGCATGCGGGACATCCGCTCCGGCGGCGGCCCGCTGGCGGCGCACCTGGGCCCCTACTTCGGTGACTTCGGCGGCAGGTTCGTCCCGGAGGCGCTGATCGCGGCGCTGGACGAGATCGACACCGAGTACCACAAGGCGCTCACCGACCCCGCGTTCGGCAAGGAGCTCGCACGGCTGCACCGCACGTACACCGGGCGGCCCAGCCCGCTGACGGAGGTCCCGCGGTTCGCGCGCCACGTCGGTGAGGGCGTGCGCGTGTTCCTCAAGCGCGAGGACCTCAACCACACCGGTTCGCACAAGATCAACAACGTGCTCGGGCAGGCGCTCCTCGTGAAGCGCATGGGCAAGACGCGCGTCATCGCGGAGACGGGTGCCGGTCAGCACGGCGTCGCGACGGCCACTGCCGCGGCGCTCATGGACCTCGAGTGCACGATCTACATGGGCGAGGAGGACACTCGCCGTCAGGCGCTCAACGTCGCCCGGATGGAGCTCCTCGGCGCGAAGGTCGTCCCCGTGACGATCGGCACCCGCACGCTCAAGGACGCCATCAACGAGGCCCTGCGCGACTGGGTGGCGAACGTCGAGACGACCCACTACCTGCTCGGCACCGTCACCGGCCCGCACCCGTTCCCGGAGATGGTCCGGGACTTCCACCGGGTCATCGGCGAGGAGGCGCGCGCCCAGCTGCTCGAGGAGATCGGCCGGCTGCCCGACGCGGTCGCGGCGTGCGTCGGGGGAGGGTCCAACGCGATGGGCATCTTCAACGCGTTCCTCGACGACCCCGACGTCCGTCTGTTCGGCTTCGAGGCCGGGGGAGAGGGCATCGAGTCCGGCCGGCACTCGGCCCGGTTCCGTGGTGGTGCGCCCGGTGTGCTGCACGGCGCGAAGTCGTACCTGCTGCAGGACGAGGACGGCCAGACGCTGCCGAGCCACTCGGTGTCGGCGGGCCTCGACTACCCGAGCGTGGGGCCGGAGCACGCATGGCTGCACGACATCGGTCGCGCGGACTACCGGCCGGTGACGGACGTCGAGGCGATGGAGGCGTTCCGCCTCCTGTGCCGCACGGAGGGCATCATCCCGGCCATCGAGTCGGCGCACGCCCTGGCGGGCGCGATGCAGATCGGCCGCGAGGCGTCGACGTGGCGCGGTGACGACGGCCACGACCCCGTCCTGCTCGTGAACCTGTCGGGTCGCGGCGACAAGGACGTGGCGACCGCCGCCGCGTGGTTCGGCCTGATCGAGGACGAGCCTGTCGTGCTGGCCGACGAGGGGGAGCAGCTGTGACGGGGAGCGTCGGGATCCGGTCCCAGGTCGGGGAGCGGCTGGACGCGCTCCGTGCCGACGAGGGCCGCGCCGCGCTCATCGGCTACCTGCCGGTCGGGTACCCGAGCGTGGCCGGGTCGGTCGAGGCCGTGCGGACCATGATCGACGCCGGCGTCGACGTCGTCGAGCTCGGTGTCCCGTACACCGACCCCGTGATGGACGGGCCGGTGATCCAGCGGGCGGCCGACGCCGCGTTGCTCGGTGGTGCACGCGTGCGCGACACGGTCGAGGCCGTGGAGAAGGTCGCCGGTCGTGGTGCGCCGGTGCTCGTCATGACGTACTGGAACCTCGTGCTGCGCTACGGCGTCGAGGCGTTCGCCCGTGACCTCGCCGCGGCGGGTGGCGCAGGGTTGATCACCCCGGACCTCATACCGGACGAGGCGGGCGAGTGGATGGCGGCCGCCGACGCGTACGGCCTCGACCGGGTGTTCCTCGTCGCGCCGAGCTCGACCGCGGAGCGGCTGGCCTCGACGGCAGCGGCGTCGCGCGGGTTCGTGTACGCCGCGTCGACGATGGGCGTCACGGGCGAACGGTCGACCGTCGGCTCGCGGGCCGAGGAGCTGGTCGCACACACGCGGGCGGCGGGCGCGGACCACGTGTGCGTCGGGCTGGGCGTCTCCCGTCCGGAGCAGGCGGCGCAGGTCGGCGCGTACGCCGACGGCGTCATCGTCGGTTCGGCGCTCGTCCGGACGCTGCTCGACGCACAGGACGCGGGCACCCCGGCGGCCGGCCTCGACGCGCTGGCCCGGCTGACGGCCGACCTGGCGGCGGGGGTCGCCTCGTCCGCCCGGGTCGCCCGGTGAGATCGCTGGCCACGTCGATCCCGAGCCCGTCCCAGGGCGTCTGGCACCTGGGGCCGTTTCCGATCAGGGCGTACGCGTTCGCGATCCTGCTCGGCATCCTCGTGGCGTTGTGGATGACCCGGCGCCGGTGGGTGGAGCGTGGCGGCGACGCCGACACCGTCCTCGAGATCGCGTTCTGGGCGGTGCCCTTCGGCATCCTCGGTGGGCGGATCTACCACGTCATCACGTCTCCGGACGCGTACTTCGGCGCGGGTGGCGAGCCGTTGCGTGCCCTCGCCATCTGGGAGGGCGGCCTCGGCATCTGGGGCGCCGTCGCGCTCGGCGCGGTCGGCGCGTGGATCGGGTGCCGCCGTCACGGCGTCCTTCTCGCCCCGTTCGCGGACGCGCTCGCCCCGGGCCTGCTCGTGGCGCAGGCGATCGGCCGTCTCGGCAACTGGTTCAACCAGGAGCTGTTCGGTGGTCCCACGAGCCTGCCGTGGGGTCTGCGGATCGACGACGCGCACCTGCCGCCCGGCTACGACCCCGGCACCCTGTTCCACCCCGCGTTCCTGTACGAGATCGTCTGGAACCTCGCCGGTGCCGCCCTCCTGATCTGGCTCGACCGGCGCTACCGGCTCGGCCACGGGCGGGTGTTCTGGCTCTACGTGGTCGTCTACACGACCGGCCGGCTGTGGATCGAGCTGCTGCGGATCGACACGGCACACCACATCCTGGGCCTGCGCCTCAACGTCTGGACGTCCATCATCGTGGGCCTCGGCGCGCTGGTAGCGTTCGTGGTGGTCGGACGCCGGCAACCTGGGCGAGACACGACACTCCTGCGAGAACCCCCCCGCACGCAGGACGACGAGGAGAGCACGTCGGAGCCCGCTCGCTGACCGCGAGCCAACCTGACGAGCCACCTCACCACAGCGGCGATGCGGTCCCGGAGGATTCCGGGTTGTATCGTCGCCCACACGTCTGGGCCGACGACGTCCCGCGCGTTCCCCATGTTCGTGCTATGCCCCGGGCCTCCGGGGTCCGTGAGGACGGTGCTGATGTCGACGTCGCCCGTGAGCCCCGGCGCATCCTTCGCGCCGGCAGCCCCGGTGAGTCAGGGTCTCTACGACCCGTCCGCCGAGCACGACGCATGCGGTTTCGCGTTCGTCGCCACCCTCCGGGGCACGCCCGGCCGTGACATCGTCGATGCCGGGCTCACGGCCCTGCTCAACCTGGACCATCGCGGCGCGGTCGGCGCCGAGGAGGACAGCGGCGACGGGGCGGGCATCCTGACGCAGATCCCCGACGCGTTCTTCAGGGACGTCGTGGACGCCGAGCTCCCGCCGGCCGGCTTCTACGCGATCGGCATGGCGTTCCTGCCCGTCGACGAGACCGAGCAGCGCACGGTCGTCGCCGCGATCGAGTCGATCGCGGCGGAGGAGAAGCTCGACGTGCTCGCATGGCGCGAGGTCACGGTGACGGCCGACCTCGTCGGACCGACCGCGCGCGCCTCGATGCCCGTGTTCCGGCAGCTCGTCGTCGCGGACCCGTCGCGAGAGCTGTCGGGTCTCGACCTCGACCGCCGGGCGTACCGTCTGCGCAAGCGGACCGAGCGCGAGCTCGGCGTGTACTTCGCCTCCCTGTCGGCGCGGACCATCGCGTACAAGGGCATGCTCACCACGGGGCAGCTCGAGCCCTTCTTCGCGGACCTGTCCGACCCGCGCTACGCGAGCGAGATCGCGCTCGTGCACTCGCGCTTCTCGACGAACACGTTCCCGTCGTGGCCGCTCGCGCAGCCGTTCCGGATGGTCGCCCACAACGGCGAGATCAACACGGTCCGCGGCAACCGGAACTGGATGGCAGCCCGCGAGGGCACGCTGTCCAGCGAGGCGCTGGGCGACCTGGCCCCGCTGCTCCCCGTCTGTACGCCCGGCGGCTCGGACTCGGGCAGCTTCGACGAGGTGCTCGAGCTGCTGCACCTGTCGGGCCGCTCGCTGCCGCACGCGGTGATGATGATGATCCCGGAGGCGTGGGAGAACCACGCCCAGATGGACCCCGCGCGCCGCTCGTTCTACGAGTACCACTCCACGCTGATGGAGCCGTGGGACGGCCCGGCGGCGATGACGTTCACGGACGGCACGCTCGTCGGCTCGGTGCAGGACCGCAACGGGCTGCGGCCCGGGCGCTTCTGGGTCACGGAGGACGGCCTCGTGGTGTGCGCCTCGGAGGCCGGCGTGCTCGACATCGACCCCGCGACCGTCGTCGCGAAGGGCCGTCTGGAGCCCGGTCGCATGTTCCTGGTCGACACCGGCAAGGGCCGGATCATCGAGGACCAGGAGATCAAGGCCCAGCTCGCCGCCCAGCGGCCGTACGCCGAGTGGGTGCGCGACAACTCCGTCTACCTGGAGCAGCTGCCCGACCGTGAGCACGTGGCGCACTCCGCCGCGTCGGTCCGTCGCCGTCAGCGCGCGTTCGGGTACACCGAGGAGGAGCTCAAGATCCTGCTCAGCCCGATGGCCGCCAACGCCGCCGAGCCGCTCGGGGCGATGGGCTCGGACACCCCGGTCGCGGTCCTGTCCAGCCGCCCGCGCCTGCTCTTCGACTACTTCACGCAGATGTTCGCGCAGGTCACCAACCCGCCGCTGGACGCGATCCGCGAGGAGCTCGTCACGGCCATCGGCGGGGCGATCGGCCCGGAGCCGAACCTGCTGGAGGACGGGCCGGGCCACGCGCGCAAGCTGGTCCTGCCGTTCCCGGTCATCGACAACGACCAGCTCGCGAAGATCGTGCACGTCCAGAAGGAGCCTGCGCTCGGCTTCCGGGCGACGACGATCCGTGGGCTGTACCGTGCGGCCGGCGGTGGCGAGGCGCTCGAGCAGCGGCTCGAGGAGATCTTCGCGGAGGTCGACGCGGCGGTGGCCGACGGCGTGAGCTTCCTGGTCCTGTCCGACCGGAACTCCGACGCCGACCTGGCGCCGATCCCGTCGCTGCTGCTGCTGTCCGCGGTGCACCACCACACGCTGCGCCGGCACACCCGCACGCAGATCTCGCTCGTCGTCGAGGCCGGTGACGTCCGTGAGGTGCACCACGTCGCGCTCCTGATCGGCTACGGCGCTGCCGCGGTGAACCCGTACCTCGCGATGGAGACCGTCGAGGATCTCGCGCGCAACGGCTACCTGCCGGGCGTCGGCCCGCAGAAGGCCGTCGCGAACCTGATCAAGGGGCTCGGCAAGGGCGTCCTCAAGGTGATGTCGAAGATGGGGATCTCGACCATCGCGTCGTACCGCGGAGCGCAGGTGTTCGAGGCGATCGGCCTGTCGCACGCCCTCGTCGACCGGTACTTCACGGGTACCACGAGCCGCCTGGGCGGCATCGGGCTCGACGTCATCGCCGCCGAGGTCGCGGCCCGTCACGCGGACGCCTACCCGGCGAGCGGCAACCGGCTCGCCCACCAGCGGCTGGCCGTCGGCGGCGAGTACCAGTGGCGTCGCGACGGGGAGGACCACCTGTTCGACCCCGAGACGGTGTTCCGCCTGCAGCACTCCACCCGGACGCGCCAGATGGACATCTTCCGGCAGTACACGAACCGGGTGGACGAGCAGTCGTCACGGCTCATGACGCTGCGCGGCCTGCTGGCGTTCAAGGAAGGCGTGCGCGAGCCCGTGCCGCTCGACGAGGTCGAGCCGGTCAGCGAGATCGTCAAGCGTTTCAACACCGGGGCCATGTCCTACGGGTCCATCTCGGCGGAGGCGCACGAGACGCTCGCCGTGGCGATGAACAGCATCGGCGCCAAGTCGAACACCGGCGAGGGCGGCGAGGACCCGGACCGGCTGCACGACCCCGCGCGCCGCTCGGCCATCAAGCAGATCGCGTCCGGCCGCTTCGGCGTGACCAGCGAGTACCTGACGAACGCCGACGACATCCAGATCAAGCTCGCGCAGGGCGCCAAGCCCGGTGAGGGCGGTCAGCTGCCCGGGCACAAGGTGTACCCGTGGGTCGCGAAGACCCGGCACTCCACGCCGGGCGTCGGGCTGATCTCGCCGCCGCCGCACCACGACATCTACTCGATCGAGGACCTGGCGCAGCTGATCCACGACGCGAAGAACGCGAACCCGCGGGCCCGGATCCACACCAAGCTCGTCAGCGAGTTCGGCGTCGGGACCATCGCCGCGGGTGTCGCGAAGGCGCACTCCGACGTCGTGCTCATCTCCGGCCACGACGGCGGGACGGGTGCTAGCCCCTTGACGTCGCTCAAGCACGCGGGCACGCCGTGGGAGATCGGCCTGGCCGAGACCCAGCAGACGCTCGTGCTGAACAACCTGCGCGACCGGGTCGTGGTGCAGGTCGACGGTCAGCTCAAGACGGGGCGGGACGTGATCATCGGCGCGCTGCTCGGCGCCGAGGAGTTCGGCTTCGCGACGGCACCGCTGGTGGTCTCGGGCTGCATCATGATGCGCGTCTGCCACCTCGACACCTGCCCGGTGGGCGTCGCGACACAGAACCCGGAGCTGCGTGCCCGCTTCACCGGCAAGCCCGAGTTCGTCGTCACGTTCATGGAGTTCATCGCGCAGGAGGTCCGCGAGCACCTCGCGGCGCTCGGCTTCCGCAGCATCGAGGAGGCCGTCGGCCACGTCGAGCTGCTCGACACCCGGGCGGCGATCGACCACTGGAAGGCCGAGGGCCTGGACCTCGGGCCGGTGCTCGCCGTCCCGGAGCCGGTCCCCGGCTCGTCGCTGTTCCACACGCAGGACCAGGACCACGGTCTGCACCGGGCCCTCGACAACCAGCTCATCGCGCTGGCCCAGGACGCCCTCGAGCGCAGCGAGCCGGTGCGGGTCGCGCTGCCGGTGCGCAACGTCAACCGCACGGTCGGCACGATGCTCGGTCACGAGGTCACCAAGCGCTTCGGCGGCGCGGGCCTGCCGGACGACACGATCGACGTCACCCTCACCGGGTCGGCGGGCCAGTCGTTCGGTGCGTTCCTGCCCCGCGGCATCACGCTGCGGTTGTTCGGTGACGCGAACGACTACGTCGGCAAGGGTCTGTCGGGCGGTCGAGTCGTGATCCGGCCGGACCGGAACGCGGTGCTGCAGAGCGAGATCAACGTCGTGGCGGGCAACGTCATCGGCTACGGCGCGACCACCGGACAGATCTTCCTGCGCGGGCTCGTCGGCGAGAGGTTCGGCGTGCGGAACTCCGGCGCCACCCTGGTCGTCGAGGGCGTGGGCGACCACGGCTGCGAGTACATGACCGGCGGCACCGTGCTCGTGCTCGGGCCCACGGGGCGCAACTTCGGAGCCGGCATGTCCGGCGGCACGGCGTACGTGCTCGACCTCGTGCCCGCGCTCGTCAACATCGAGGCCGTCCGCACCCGCGAGCTGTCCCTCGACCCCCTCGACGACGAGGACGCCGCGCTCGTCGAACGGCTCCTGCACGCGCACCACGAGGAGACGGGCTCGCCCGTCGCCGCGCAGCTGCTGGACGACTTCGCGACCACCCGGGCGCGGTTCACGCGACTCCTTCCGACCGAGTACGCCCGCGTCCGTCGCGCGCTCGCCCAGGCCGAGGCCGACGGCCTCGACCCGGCGGCGCCCGGCGTGTGGGACCAGATCCTGGAGGTGGCCCGTGGCTGACCCCCGCGGCTTCCTGAAGGTCCGGGAGCGCGAGCTCCCGGCCAACCGCCCCGTCGAGGTGCGTCTGCGCGACTGGAAGGACGTGCACGCCCACCTGGAGGAGGGCCAGCCGTTCCTCAAGGAGCAGGCCGGTCGCTGCATGGACTGCGGTATCCCGTTCTGCCACAACGGCTGCCCGCTCGGGAACCTCATCCCCGACTGGAACGACCTGGTGTGGCGCGGGCAGTGGTCGGACGCGATCGACCGCCTGCACGCGACGAACAACTTCCCGGAGTTCACCGGTCGGATCTGCCCGGCGCCGTGCGAGTCGAGCTGTGTGCTCGGCATCAACCAGCCCGCGGTGACGATCAAGAACATCGAGGTCTCGATCATCGACGAGGCCTACGAGCGCGGCTACGTCACCCCGCAGGTGCCGCAGCGGCTCACCGGCCACACGGTCGCTGTCGTCGGTTCGGGACCGGCCGGTCTCGCCGCCGCCCAGCAGCTCACCCGGGCCGGCCACACGGTCGCGGTGTACGAGCGTGACGACGCCATCGGCGGTCTGATGCGCTACGGCGTGCCCGACTTCAAGCTGGAGAAGATCCACATCGACCGCCGCCTGGCGCAGATGGAGGCCGAGGGCACCCGGTTCCGCCCGGGAGTCGAGATCGGCCGCGACGTCACCTGGGCGCAGCTGCAGGCGCGCTACGACGCGATCGTCATCGCCACCGGCGCGACGGTCCCGCGCGAGCTGCGGGTCCCCGGCAAGGAGCTGGGCGGCGTGCACGTCGCCATGGAGTTCCTGCACCAGGCCAACGCGGTCGCGGCCGGCAGGTCGGTCGAGGACCAGATCACCGCCACCGGCAAGCACGTCATCATCATCGGCGGCGGGGACACCGGCTCGGACTGCCTCGGCACCGCGCTGCGACAGGGCGCGGCGTCCGTCACGACGCTGGCGATCGGCAAGCGCCCGCCCGAGGAGCGGCCCGTGCACCAGCCGTGGCCCACCGACCCGATCCTGTTCGAGGTCTCCTCGTCGCACGAGGAGGGCGGTGAGCGCGACTACCTCGCGTCGACGGTCGAGTTCCTCGGTGAGGGGCACGTCGAGCGGCTGCGGCTCGCGACGACGGAGTACCTGTCTGACGGACGCCGCGTGCCCACGCCGGGTACGGAACGGGAGATCCCGGCCGACCTCGTGCTGGTCGCGATGGGGTTCACCGGTCCCGAGACCGACCCTCTGACGGAGCAGCTCGGCGTCGAGCTGACCGCGCGGGGTCTCGTCACGCGCGGCGACGACTTCGCGACCACCGTGCCCGGGGTCTTCGTCGCCGGTGACGCCGGTCGCGGCCAGTCGCTCATCGTGTGGGCGATCGCCGAGGGCCGGGCAGCGGCCGCGGCGGTCGACACCTATCTCTCGGGCAGCACCGAGCTGCCCTCCCCGGTCACCGCGTCCACCGTGGCGATGCGGCCCTGAGACCCACCCCGGACCTTCGTCGCCCCACCGGCCGGCCCTGGGGGTCGGACCGGGACGTTGGTCCGATCACGTACACCAGGAAGGCATAGGCTCGTCCCATGCGTAGAGCAAAGATCGTCTGCACCATCGGCCCCGCCACGGAGTCCGCCGAACAGCTTCAGGCCCTCGTGGACGCCGGGATGGACGTCGCCCGGATCAACCGGAGCCACGGAGACACCGAGGCGCACAAGAAGGTGTACGACAACGTGCGCGCGGCCGCGAAGGCTTCCGGGCGTTCCGTCGCCGTGCTCGTGGACCTGCAGGGTCCGAAGATCCGCCTCGGGCGGTTCGTGGACGGCAAGCACGACCTCGCGGTCGGTGACGTGTTCACGATCACGACAGAGGACGTCGAGGGCACCAAGGAGCTGGCCTCCACGACGTTCAAGGGCCTCCCGGGCGACGTCAAGCCGGGCGACCCGATCCTCATCGACGACGGCAAGGTGCTGGTGCGCGTCACCGCCGTCGACGGACCGCGCGTCGTCACGCGCGTCGAGGTCCCGGGCCCCGTGTCGAACAACAAGGGCCTGAACCTCCCGGGCGTCGCGGTGTCGATCCCCGCGATGAGCGACAAGGACGAGGCCGACCTGCGCTGGGCGCTCCAGATCGGCGCCGACATCATCGCGCTGTCGTTCGTCCGCAACGCGGCCGACTACGACGACGTGCGCCGGATCATGGAGGAGGAGAACCGGGTCGTCCCGGTCATCGCCAAGATCGAGAAGCCGCAGGCCGTCGAGAACCTCGCCGAGATCATCGCGGCGTTCGACGGCATCATGGTCGCCCGTGGGGACCTCGGTGTGGAGCTCCCGCTCGAGCAGGTCCCGCTCGTGCAGAAGCGGGCCGTCGAGCTGGCCCGCCGCAGCGCGAAGCCGGTCATCGTGGCCACCCAGGTGCTCGAGTCGATGACGACGAACCCCCGGCCGACCCGCGCCGAGACGTCCGACTGCGCCAACGCGGTGCTCGACGGTGCGGACGCCGTGATGCTGTCGGGCGAGACGAGCGTCGGCGACTACCCGATCGAGACGGTCCGGACGATGGCCCGGATCATCGAGGCCACCGAGGAGCTCGGTCGCGAGCGCATCGCGCCGCTCGGCTCGACGCCGCACACCCGCGGTGGTGCCATCACCCGGGCGGCCGCCGAGATCGGCGAGGCGCTCGGCGTGAAGTACCTCGTGACGTTCACGCAGTCCGGCGACTCGGCGCGGCGGATGTCGCGTCTGCGCTCGGCGATCCCGCTGCTGGCGTTCACCCCGGAGCAGCAGGTGCGCAACGTGCTCTCGCTGAGCTGGGGCGTGAACACCTACCAGGTGCCGTCGGTCGACAACACGGACCAGATGGTCAACCAGGTGGACGCGACGCTGCGGGCGAACGGACTTGCCGAGATCGGGGACTACGTCGTGGTGGTCGCCGGCACGCCGGTCGGCGTGGTCGGCTCGACCAACGCGATCGTCGTGCACAAGATCGGCGACGAGGAGAACCCGGGCGGCCGCGTCGCCTGACGTTCCGTACGCACGACCGACGGGCCCTGGGACACACGTCCCGGGGCCCGTCGGCGTCAGGGGCCGTGCCAGAGATGCGCGTCCCGGCCGCCGAGCCGTCCCGAGGTGCGGAGCGAGGCCCTCGCCCCGGTGGGGGACGAGGGCCTCGGGTGCCGGCAGGACAGTGCTACGCCGCTGCGACGGTGGAGCTGTACGTGTCCTCCGCCTCGGTGTCCGCGCGGCTGTGGGACGACGTGATGTGACCGAAGTCCGTCTCCCAGGCCAGGACGGACACCCGGACCAGGTCGCGGACGGACGTCGAGCTGGTCGACGGCTTGAAGTGGAACTTGTTGCCCCCGCTCACCACCGGGCTGTCGGCGGAGTGCGCGGGCACCGTGCCGAACCACGTCCCGGAGATCTCGAAGCTGTCACCCCACTGCGCGGCGGCCCCGTTGCTCTTCACCTCCGTCCCGTTCAGGCCTTCGACGAGCAGGCTGAGCTCGTCGGCGTCGAGGGGGCCCGAGTTGGCCACCTGGATGCGGAACAGCACGTCGTCCCCGGCGTTGACCGCCACTCCCGGCGGGTCGACCTGGACGATGTCCAGCGTCAGGTACTCGTGCGGATAGGCCTCGACCGCGTCGGTCAGGTCCGACAGAACTCCCATGATGGGTCCTCCTCCTCGGGCTGCTGCGTGGACCGCCTCTCGGTCCGACGCCGCCGAACGTATGGCGCCAGGGCTGGGCCGCGGCAGCGGGGAAACCCCAGGGGGTGCCCTACGGCTGCCCCTCGGGGATCGCGGGGGCTGCCCTGTGGCTCCGCGCAGCGTCACGGTGTCCGGCCTGCCCGACGCGGCTCGCCAGCTCGGCACGGTTGCGGACGGCCAGCTTGCGGTAGATGCGCGTGAGATGCGCTTCCACGGTCGACTCCCCGACGAACAGCTGAGCGGCGATCTCACGGTTGCGCAGCCCCGACGTGACCAGGCCGGCGACCTCCTGCTCGGTCGCGGTCAGCTCGTCGTCCGGCCCGCCGCGGACCCGGTCGAGCAGGTCCTGGGCGACGGATCGCCAGCCGTGCACGCGCTCTCGAGAGAAGGTGGCGAGAGCATCCTCGGCGACCGGACGCACCGAGGTGCGGCGTCCGGCACGCAGGGCTGCCGCCACCTCGAACGTGCCGACACGGGCTGCGTCGAGGCGGTATCCGAGCGAGGCCATCGACTGTCGTGCCGCCCGGAGCGTCGACTGTGCGTCGGGCTCGTCGCGCAGCAGCGCGAGCTGGCCGCGCGCGGCGACCAGCTGGCTGTCGACCCAGGGGGCGCCGAGACCGGAGGCCTGGTCGTGCAGGCGGCCGAGCAGGCGCCCGACCTCGTCCGTCGCGCCCGCGAGCGTCGCCATCTGCACCGCGAGGGGAAGGACGGGCACGGCCCCGGGATGCGCGAGGCCGAGGTCGTCCAGGACGGCGAGCGCATCGAGCAGGTGGTCGAGGGCCGCCGCCCAGTGCTGCTGGGAGGCGGCGAGCACCCCACGGACGTGACCGGCCATGGCAGCCCGTGGGCGTTCCCCGACGTGCGCGGCCCAGTGCTCGAGCCGCTCGGCAGCCCACTCGGCGGCCGGCTCGTCGCCGCGCAGGGCCGCCACGAGCCCGGCGGGGTAGGCGAGCCAGGCGACGGCCCGCTGGTCGGAGCAGTCGTCCGCGGCCTCCAGCCCGTCGTTCGTGCGCTGGGCGGCGAGGTCGAGGTCGCCCGACGCGATCGCCGCGAGACCCAGATCGGCCAGCCGGTACGACCGCTGGAACTCGGCGCCGTTCGCCACCGCGCTGCTGTGCATCATCTCCAGGTTGGTGCGGGCGGCGGCCAACCGGCCGTCCCACAGCTGCTGGCGTCCCTGGAGCACGCGGGGCCACAGTGCCAGCTGCGACTGGACCACCTCGGAGCCGAGCCGGACGGACTCGTCGACGAGGTCGTCGGCGCGCCTGCCGACCAGCAGCGAGGTCGTCGAGGCCGCCGCGGCGGCCTGAGCGACGAGCACGTCGTCGTGGTGGGCCCGCCCGAGCGCCAGCGCCTCGGACGCGTGGCGCAGGCCCTCGCGGGGCCGGCCGAGGTGGATGCCGAGGAGCCACCCGAGCAGGCCGAGAAGGCGGCCGCGCAGCAGCTCGTGGTCGGGCAGGCCGTCGGTCGGGACGTCGTCGAGCGCGGCACGCAGGAACGCCTCGGCGCCGGTGAAGTCGAGCACCACCCGCCCGGTCACGACCTGCGCGCGGAGCGGCCCGGGGCCGAGCTCGTCGAGCAGTGCCGCGGCGAGCCGCAGGGCCGCGGGCAGGTCGCCCGCCGTCGCACACTGCATCATCCGGGACAGGGTGCGGCGGACGCGCGGCTCGAGGTCGCCGGAGTCGGTCAGCCGGACGGCGTCGGCGAGCAGGTCGGCGGCGAGCCGAGGTGCGCCGCGGCGGGCGACCCGCGCTGCCGCCACCTCGAGCTCGGCGGCCACCGAGGCGTCCGGCGTCACGACCGCCCTGGCGAGGTGGACCGCGCGGACGTCGGGGTCGCTCACGGTGTCCGCGAGCGCCCGCCGCAGCTCACGGGCGTCGAGGGCGTTCGTGTCGGCGAGGACCGCCGTCGCGATGAGCGGATGGGTGAACCGCAGCACGAAGTCGGGGCCCAGGGCGAACGCCTCGGAGTCGAGACCCGGACGGACCGCGTGGTCGACGTCCGCGATGTCTCCGGCAGCGGCGAGGAGCGGCACGGGCGACGGTCCGGCGACCGCGAGGAGCCGAGCCAGGCGGAGCGTCGCGGGTGGCAGCCGCCGGACGCGCGCCGCGAGCGCGGCCAGCGGCGTGCCTTCCTGGGTGCTGGGGTCACGGCGCTCCCGGGCGGCGCGGGCGAGCTCGAGGGCGAAGAAGGGGTTGCCGTGTGCCAGGTCCCCGACCTGGACCGCGAGCGGCCCGCTGGTGCCGGGAAGTGCGGCCACGACCAGGCGGCGCAGGTCGGCGGACGGCAGGCCGCCGACGGTCAGCAGGTCCACCCCGGGCCCGACGTCCGGCACGGAGGTCGCCAACGTGTCGGGGGCCCAGGTCCGGGCGGTGGCGAGCAGCGCGACCCGCGCGTCCGTGAGCCGACGCAGCGAGAACCGGAGCGCCTTCCAGGTGACGTCGTCGAGCCACGGCAGGTCGTCGACGGCGACGACGACGGGCCGGTCCTCGGCGAGGCCCCGGAGGACGTCGAGCATCGCGCGCGCCCGTTCGACGACGGGCAGGTCGTCCGCCAGGAGGTGATGGGTGCGGTCCGCCGCCGACCGGACGTCGGGATGGCGGTCGGGCCGGGACCGGGCCTCGGGCAGGTCGTCGAGCAGGTCCCGCAGGCCTTGGCCGGCGTTGTGCCGGTCCTCCTCGGCAGGCCGCGTGACCAGCACGTGGGCACCGACCGACCGGCACCGCCCGACCGCGTGCGCCCACAGGGTCGTCTTGCCGATCCCCGCCTCGCCGACCAGCACGAGCGAGCGGGCGCCGGTGCCGAGCGTGCCGACGAGCTCCTCCACGCGCGCCAGCTCCGTGTCCCGTCCGGTGATCGCGCCCCGGGGCAGTGCCGGGGTCGGTGGAGCCCCGGCGGGCGGGGCCGACGGTGGTCGGGTGGAGGTCGCGACGGTCATCGTGAGTGAGGAGTCGGCGCGGCGGAGCGGTGATACGAGCGCACGGCACCGGCTGTCGGACCGTCGACCTAGACTTCCGGCATGCGGTGCTCCTACTTCGACGCGGAGCGATGCCGCTCCTGCTCGTGGATGGGGCGGCCCTACGCCGTGCAGGTGGCCACCAAGCAGGAGCACTGCCGGCACCTGCTGGGTGACCGCCCCGACCTGTCGTGGACCGCTCCCGTGACGAGCGCCGAGTCGGGGTTCCGGAACAAGGCGAAGATGGTGGTCACAGGGACCGTCGAGCGGCCGTCCCTCGGGATCGTCGACGCGCACGGCCTCGGCGTCGACCTGCGGGACTGCGGCCTGTACCCGCCAGGCCTGCGCGCCACGTTCCCGGTCCTGGGGGAGTTCGTGACCCGCGCGGCGGTCGCGCCGTACGACATCGGCGCACGGACCGGCGAGCTCAAGTACCTCCTGGTCACGCAGTCGCCCGACGGCGAGCTCATGGTCCGGTTCGTGCTGCGGTCGCAGGAGGCGGTGACGCGTCTTCGCAAGCACCTGCCCGCGCTGCGGGAGGCGCTGCCGCTGCTGCGCGTCGTGTCCGTGAACCTGCAGCCGGAGCACAAGGCGGTGCTCGAGGGGGAGCGCGAGATCGTGCTCACCTCGCAGGACACGCTGCGCATGCGGCTCAACGGCATCGACCTGCACGTGCGGCCTCAGAGCTTCTTCCAGACGAACACCGGGGTCGCGGCCGCCCTGTACCGGCAGGCGCGGGACTGGGTCGACGAGCTGGGGCCGTCGTCGGTGTGGGACCTGTACTGCGGTGTCGGGGGCTTCGCGCTGCACTGCGCCGACGGGTCGCGCCACGTGACAGGCGTCGAGACGAGCGCCGAGGCGGTCACCAGCGCCGAGACGAGCGGCCGTGAGGCCGGCCTGTCCCGGGTGGCGTTCCAGGTGGGCGACGCCACGGCGTTCGCCGTCGAGGCCACCCACGAACCGGACCTCGTGATCGTGAACCCCCCGCGGCGCGGCATCGGCGACACGCTGGCCCGGTGGCTGGAGCACTCCTCGGTGGGGCAGGTCGTCTACTCCAGCTGCAACGCGGCGTCGCTCGCCCGGGACCTGGCGGCGATGCCCTCCCTGCGCCCGCGCCGGGCCCGGCTGCTGGACATGTTCCCGCAGACCACGCACTACGAGGTCGTCGCGCTGCTGGAGCGCGCCGCATGACCGCGTACGACTTCACGGCCGAGCTGTGGGTGTGGACCGCCCGGCGCACGGACACCTGGACGTTCGTCAGGCTGCCACCCGACGTCGCTGACGAGGTGCTCGAGCGTGGCGCCGGCGTCACCCGCGGGTTCGGCTCGTTGCGGGTGCGTGTGCAGGTGGGGAGCTCGGTCTGGACGACCTCGATCTTCCCGGACGACAAGGCGGGCACGTTCGTGCTGCCGGTGAAGAAGGCGGTGCGGGTCGCGGAGCGGGTCGAGGCCGGCGACAGGGTCGGGGTGCACCTGGAGCTGCTCGACGCCTGACCGGCCGCCCGGTCCGCCCGTGCGCGCCGCGCTGCGCCCCGTCCGCCCGTGCGCGCCGCGCCCCGTCCGCCGTGGGCGCCGCTGCCACGTGGCACCCGCCAGCCGTACAGTCGCCGTGGTGACAGCTCCCGGCGGCCTCCAGGTCGGACCGGGCCTGCTGCCCGGCGGAGCGAGCCGTTCGGTGGACCGAGGAGGCGACGATGAGCCGGACGCGACCGCGGCCGTGGTCGGGACCCGTGCCGCTGCACCCGGTCGTGGTGGGCGTGCATCCCGACCAGGACCGGACAGTCGTCGTGCAGGCGGCCGGGATCGCCCGGGCGCTGGGCACCGGACTCGTGTGCGTGTGGGTCGACCCGTCGCAGGTGACAGTCGGGCGGGAGCCCGACGGCACCCTCGACACGACGCCGATGGATCCCGACCGGGACGACGACGTCGACGACGACCTCGACGGCAGCCCGGCCGAGGCTCTCCTGTTCGCGCACGTCAGCGCGCTGCTCGTCCATGCCGGGATCTCGTGGCGCTTCGAGTACGTGACCGGCGAGACCGCCCGCGGGCTGCACGCGGCGGCCGAGGCGCACGACGCCCCGCTGATCGCCGTCGGCACGCGACGTCCGGGGCTCGGAGGATGGATGGCCGAGGTCGTCGGCGGATCCGTGGCCGGCCACCTCGCGCACACCCAGGACCGCCCGGTCCTGGTGGTCCCCGCGCAGCACGGGACCGCCCGATGACCGGCCGGCCGCACCACACCGACCCGCACCACACCGACCCGCGGCTCGTCCTCCTGGTGGCCGCCGGCGGTGTGGTCGGCACGCTGGCCAGGTACGGCGTCAGCCGGTCGATCCCCGCGAGCGACGGCATCCCGGTGGCGACGCTCGTCGAGAACCTGCTCGGTGCGTTCCTGCTCGGGATGCTCCTCGAGGTGCTCGTGCGCGCGGGCGCGGAGAACGGCCGCCGCCGGGTGGTGCGGCTCGGCGTCGGTACCGGTGCGCTCGGGGGTTTCACCACGTGGTCAGGACTCGCGTTCGAGGTGCAGCAGCTCGGTGCCGGAGGCGATGTGGGCCTCGGCGTCGCCTACGGCGTGGGCAGCGTGGTCCTCGGCTTCGTCGCGTGCACTCTCGGCGTGCTGCTGGGCGCCCGGCTGCGGCGGTCACGGGCGACGGGGGCCGGCACATGACGAGGACGGGCGAATGACGGTGCTGCTCATGGCCGTGCTCGGCGGTGCGGGGGCCGCGACCCGGTTCGTCATCGACGGGTGGTTCCGCGGGCGCTGGTCGAGCCGGTTGCCGGTCGGGACGATCGTCGTCAACACGAGCGGGTCGCTGCTGCTGGGCTTTCTCGGCGGCGCGCTGGCGACGGGGGCGATCAGCCCGACGGTGCTCACGGTCGCGGGAACCGGCTTCTGTGGTGGGTACACGACCTTCTCGACGGCCATGGTCGAGACCGTCCGCCTCGCCCAGGCGGGTGCCTACCGCCGGGCGGTGGTGAATGCCGGCGGATCGCTCGTCGTCACCGTCGCTGCAGCCGCTGCGGGCGTCGCGCTGGCGACGGTGCTGCTGCCGCGCTGAGCTCGGAGCGTGGACCGACGTGCTGACCCCAGACCGTCGCCGCGGCGACGGAGGTGACGAGGAGCACCGCGCTCCCGACGACGTCGAGCACGTAGTGGTTGGCCGTGGTCAGCACGACGGCCGTCATGGTGAGCGGGAAGAGCCACGGCAGGAGTGCGAGCCTCGGGTGCGAGTCGCGGAGCACGGACCACACGGCCCAGGCGCACCAGGCGGAGAGCCCGACGTGCATGCTGGGCATCGCCGTGTAGCTCTGGCCGTCCGCACCCGCCGGCAGTGCGTGGCTCCCGCGCGGGTCGCGCTCGGCGACGACGTCGACGGTGCCGGCCAGGGCGAACCGGGGCGGCGACAGGGGCACGGCCCAGTAGACCGGCAGGACGAGGAAGAACATCGCGACCAGGGCCCGGCGCACCGGCAGGTAGGCCGCGGCGTGCCGGACGTGGACCCACGCCAGCACCCCGGCGACCACGAGGTAGTACGAGCGGTAGACGTAGACCGCCACCGTGCTCAGCGCGCTGTGACGGGAGAGCCAGGCGTTCATGGCGAGCTCGACGTCCAGGTGGAGGGTGCGTTCCACGGACAGGACGGCGCCGGCGTCGGCCGTCGCCGACGAGAAGTCGTGGGCGACTGCGCCGTGGAGATACGTGAAGGCGGCGAAGCAGGCCACGAGCACGAGCAGCTCGACGTGCCCGGCCGGCCCCCTGGGCCCAGCAGTACCGGCGAGCTGGCGGTCCGCCTGTCGGCTCACGCGGACACCCTAGTGGGAACCCTGCACGGCTAGGTTCCGGTCGGCCGATCCTGAGCGGCCGGCGCCCGGCGTCTCGACCGGAGCGACCACACGCCCGCGCCCACCAGCAGCACCGCGATCCCGCCCGCCACGGCCGACGGCGGCACCGTGAGGGCCAGGGTCGCGCATCCGAGAACCCCGAGGACAGGCACCCAGCGTGGCGGGCGGCGCTCGTCGGGTCGCATCCGCAGGGCCGACGCGTTCGCGAGCGCGTAGTACGTGAGGACGAGGAACGACGAGAAGCCGATCGCACCACGCAGGTCCACCGTCAGGACCAGCACCACCACCGCGGCAGCGACGGCGAGCTCGGCCCGGTGCGGGCTCCCGAACCGTGGGTGGACGGCGGCGAGGCTGCCGGGCAGGTGCCTGTCGCGCGCCATGGCCAGGGCGGTCCGGGAGACGCCGAGACCCAGCCCGAGGAGAGCACCCAGGGACGCGACGGCGGCCCCGACCTGGACCACCGGTGCGAGCCGCGCCCACGAGCCTGCCTCGACGACGGTGCGCAGCGGGGCGGTGCTCATGGCGAGCCGGTCCGCGCCGACGGCGAGCAGCGCGGTCACGGCGACGACCGCGTACACGACGAGGACGGTGCCGAGCGCGACGGCGACGGCCCGGGGGATCGTGCGGGCCGGTTCGTGCACCTCCTCCCCGAGCGTGGCGATGCGCGCGTAACCTGCGAAGGCGAAGAACAGCAGGCCGGCCGACTGGAGGATGCCCCGCACGTCGGCGCCGGGGAACGGCTGCAGGTGCTCGGGGCTCGCGGTCCCGCCGCCGAGCGCTGCGACCACCACGACCGTCAGGGTCGCCAGCGTGAGCACGACGACGACCCGGCCGACCCGGGCGGACCGTTCGACGCCGCGGTAGCTGACAGCCGTGAGCGCGACGACGGCCAGGGCCGCGACGAGCCGGGTGTGGTGCGGCGCCGCGTAGGCCGCGAACGTGAGTGCCATCGCCGCGCAGCTCGCCGTCTTGCCGACCACGAACGACCAGCCGGCGAGGTATCCCCAGAACGCACCGAGCCGGTGGCGCGCGTACACGTACGTGCCACCGGACTCGGGGTGCACCGCGGCGAGCCGTGCGGACGAGGTCGCGTTGCAGAGGGCGACGACGGCAGCGAGCGCGAGGCCCACCAGCAGGCCCGAGCCGCCCGAGGCGGCAGCGGGTCCAAGGGCGCCGAACACCCCGGCGCCGAGCATGGCGGTGAGCCCGACGACGACCGCGTCGGTCAGACCCAGGCGGCGGCCCAGCGCGGCGGGCGGGTGGGGGGACGTCACGAGCGGGTCGGGTCGGTGGCGCGCGGGAGCAGGGGATCGAGGTGGGAGTGCACGCCTCCGATCATGGCGGGTGGAGCAGGTGTGCACGACCACGTGCCGGCGTCCGGTCGCGCCGGCGCTGCCGTGCCGGTGCCGCCGTGCCGGTGCCGTCTCGGGGGTCGCTCAGGGCGGTCCCAGGGCTGCTCCCGGGAGATCCCCGATGTCGTTCTGCGTGCGGCAGGGGCATCGTGGACCCGACGGGTCGGTGATCGACGTCGGGCCCGAGAGCGACAGCGAGGAGACGGACGATGGGCGAGATCCACGAGGGCATGGCGCGGGGCGGACTGTCCCGACCGGCGCGGGGACGGGTGGTGGCGGGCGTGTGCGCCGGGCTGGGTCGGCGGTTCGGCCTGTCGCCGTGGACGGCGCGCCTGCTGTTCGTGCTGGTGCTGATGATCGTCCCGGGGAGCCAGCTCCTCGTGTACCCGCTGCTCTGGATCCTGATGCCGAGCGACTCCCGGGGGTAGCGGCCCGGCCGGAATCTGCAGGGGGCAGATGCTGTTGTGTCACCTGAGAACGGTTCCAAGGAAGAGGGTGGCATGGCGAGGAAGGCAGGACGGGTCGAGTTCGAGGACGACGCCGGGCGCGTGGTGCGCTACGACCGGCACCCGAACGGCGGCGGGCTCGTGTCGCCGGCCGCGGTCGTCGACCCGGACGCGGCGATCGCCCCGACGGCCTACGTCGAGGCAGGGGCCCGTGTCGGGCGGCACAGCACCGTCGGCGAGGGCAGCTGGGTGGACTGCGACGTGTGCGTCGGGGTCGGCGTGCGGGTGGGTGGGAACGTCCACCTGGGCCCCGGCACGTGGGTCGGCGACCACGCACGGATCGGCAGCCGCGCGAAGGTGGGGGCGGCGGTGGTAGTCGAGTCCGGGGCGAACGTCGGCTCGGACACGGTGGTGCGCGACGGCGCCATGGTGCGCGGCCCGCACCGTCGTGCCGCCCGCGCGGAGGACGCCGCGTGAGCACCGGGCCGGGCTACCACCAGCCCTGACGGCGGGCCCACCACAGCAGCGTGCAGGACATCGCGAGCATGACGGCCAGGGCGGCCGTGAGCGGCAGCGCCGAGGTGTGCCGGTTCACGATGAGGTTCATCCCGAGCACCGACGCGAGGGCGGTGATCGGCAGGGTGACGACGGCGATCACCGCCAGGCGCTCCGCCGCGATCGTCATCTTCGTGTCCGTCCGGGTCCGGTAGAACTCGATGACGCCCTGCAGGTACTCCTTCTCCTCGCCGGCCAGGCCCGCGATGCGGTCGAACTGGTCGACCAGGTCACCCACCAGGTGCCGGCTCTCCTCGGGTACCCGGGCGAGCGTGCCGACCCGGCGGTAGATCTGCGCCGTCTGGGCCGCGATCGTCTTCACCGACAGCAGGCCGTGCCGGGTGCGGAACATCTCGTCGAGGAACTTCTCGGGGTCGTGGTAGGAGTCGGCGGTCACGCGCTGCTCCAGGTCCCAGACCTCTTCGGTGAGCGTCTCGACGAACCGTTCCATCCGCCGGGTGATCGTCGAGACGATCGCGTGCGAGATGTCGAACGACGTGCGCGGGTGCAGCCGCCCGGAGCGGATCCGCTCCAGGACCTCCCGCGTGTCGCGCAGCAGGACGTCGGCCGGGACCGCGGAGTTGGCCGGCCCGTGCACCGTGACGAGGTACCGCGGACCGACGAACCGGTCGAGCTCCACGTGGTGGATGTGTCCGCCCACGCCGCGCTCCGGGGCGTGCAGCACGAGGAACAGGACGTCCGGGTAGGCGTGGACCTTGGGCAGCCGGTTGCGGACCGCACAGTCGCGCAGCGCCAGCGGGTGCAGGCCGAGCACCCGACCGAGGACGTCCTCCGCCTGCGTGTCCCAGTGGGGCACGTCGACCCAGAGCAGGCCATGGTGCGCGGCGAGGAGGTCGGGGATCTGGTCGACCGCGCACTCCCGCACGCCCTGCTCGTCGATGAGGTGCACGTCCATCGGCCGGCCTCCTGTCCTGGCGCCATCATGCTGCCGCGCCGCCGAACACGCAGGACGGGTGCCGCACCGGCGTGCGGCACCCGTCCTGGCACTGCGCCTGGACCTGGGACGTCCAAGGACCGCGTGGAGATGTCGCTCCACGCGCAGGTGCAGGCCGACCGTGTCGTGCGCGTCGTTCAGCGGGTGCGGGACGGGTCGCCGTGCTTCCCGCCACCGCTCTCGCGCAGCGCCTTGCCCCGTCGCACGTCCTCCTCCTGCTTCGCTTCCCGCTTGTCGCTGGCCCTGGTGTCCCGCGGCGGCAGCTGGATGGTCTGCTCGGCCGCGATGCCGCCCTGGAGCTGGCGGCCACGTTCCAGCTCCGCGTCCAGCTCGGCGCCGAACAGGAGGGCGAGGTTGGTGATCCAGAGCCAGAGCAGGAAGACGATGACGCCGGCCAGCGAGCCGTAGGTCTTGTCGTAGCTCGAGAAGTTCGCGACGTAGAACCCGAACGCGAGCGAGGCGAGGACCCAGACGACGATCGCGACGAGCGCACCGACACTCATCCACCGGAACTTCGGCTGCCGCACGTTGGGTGTGGCGTAGTACAGGACCGCGACCGCGAGGACGACGAGCGCGACCATGACGGGCCACTTGGCCACGTCCCACACGGTCACCGCGGCGTCGCTGAGCCCGATCGCGTCGCCCACCGAGCGGGCCACACCGGCACTGAGGACGGCGGCGGCCACGATCACCACTGCGATGAGCACCAGCACCACGGTGACGGCGAGGAGGGCCGGCCGCAGCTTCCAGAACGGCCTGCCCTCCTCCACCTCGTACACCCGGTTCATCCCACGGCTGAAGGCCGCGACATAGCCGGACGCGGACCAGAACGCCACGAGGAGCCCGAGGACCAGGCCGAACCCCGCGGACGGCGCCGCGGTCAGCCGGTCGAGGATCGGCTGGACCGTGTCGACGGCGTCGGACGGCCCGACGTCGTTCGCGATCTGCACCACCTGGTCGACCATCTGGTCGGGGTCCCCGACCAGACCGAAGATCGACACGACCGCCAGGAGGGCGGGCGCGATCGCCAGCACCGCGTAGTACGTGAGCGCCGCGGCCAGGTCGGTGCACTGGTCGTGGTTGAGCTCACGCACCGTCTTGCGGGCGACGTACGCCCACGACGGCTTGGTGAGGTCGTCGGGGGAGTCCGGCTTGCGCGGGTCCTCGGGTGCGGGCGCCTGGTCCTTCTCGGCGGCGCGCGCGCCCTCCTGTCGTGTCGTCACGATGTCCTCCGGTGCTGCCTGCTGTTACGGGCGGCCGTCGCCGGCCGCTGCGTGCGCGCCGCGGACGGCGTCCGAGGCGTCCGTCGCCTCCGAGCGCAGGTCCTGCGCCGCGTACCGGCCCTCGTCCCGCAGCGTGCTGCCGGCCTCCGTCGCACGGTCCTTCACGGCGGACACGGCGTCCTGAGCGGGCTCGCGGAGCTGGTCGGCCACATCCTTGGCGGCGTCCTTGGCCTCCTGGACGAGCGGCGCCGCCTGCTCCTTGGCCTGCCGGGCGACCTGCTGCTCCGCGCGGCTGCTCGGCAGCAGCGACGAGAGGAGCCAGCCGGCCCCGAAGGCGACCAGGCCCGCTGCGAGCGGGTTGCCCCGGGCGCGTTCCCGGGCGGCGTCGGGGAGCCCAGCAGCGGTCTCCCCGACGGCGGACGCAGCCCACCCGGCCTGGTCGGCGCCGGACGACGCGACGCCCATCACGCGGTCACGGACGTCGCTCACGGCGGTACGGACCTTGTCGGCCTGCCGCTGCGCCACCTGGCTGGGGCTGACCTTGTCGGCGAGCGCGTCGACGTCCGAGCTCAGCTCGGCGCGCGTGCGCTCGATGTCGTCGCGGATCTGGTCCGGGTCTGTGCTCATCAGTTCTTCTCCTCGTGGCCCTGCAGTGCGTTCGGGATCTTCTTGACGGACTCGCCCGTGAGGGGCAGTCCCTTGACGCGACGCGACTCGGCTCGCCCGCGGCTGTACAGCACTGCCCCGACGATCGCCCACAGGGCGGCGACGACGACCGCGGACCAGCCCCGGCCGATGGCGTCGCCGAGCGCCCACCAGAGCCCGACCGACAGGAACAGGAGCACCATGTGACCGGCGACGGAGGCGCCCGCGAACATGGCGCCCCCCTTCGCGGCCTGGGTCGCCGACTCCCGCAGCTCGGCCTTCGCGAGCTCGACCTCCTGGCGGATCAGCGTGGACAGGTCGCGGGTGACGTCGCCGAGCAGGCCGCCGACGGACTGGCGGGACGGAGCGGACGGCTCGGTCATCGGTCGGCCCACCCGCCCTGCCCGGGCACGCTCGCGCCGGGATCGGTGGTGAACGTCGGCCGCTCGCCGACCGGGTCGGCGAAGCCCTCGCGGGTGGCGGTCGAGGTGCCGGACGACACGCTCGAGGGGAGTCCGGACGAGCTGCCGACGGACGCGCCCGTGCCGCTCGGCGCGGCCGACGTCACCGGCGAGGGGGCGGCCCAGCCGGAGCCGTTCGTCGAGGAACCGGCGGGCTGCCGGCGGTGGTCGGTGCTCTGCGTCGCCGGACCGGCGTCCTTCAGGCCCCGCGTGAGCCGCCCCACGACGACCCCGGCGGCGGCCGCCGCGAGGAGGAACGTGCCAGGACGACGACGGGCGAAGCGACGGACCTCGTCGAGCACCTCGTCCGGCTCGTGGTCCTCGAGCCACCGGCCGAGGGTCCCGACGCGCGAGGCGACCTCCCGGACGACGTCGGACGCGACGCTCTGCTCGGCGGGGGCGTCCGCCATCTGATGGAGCTGGTCCCCGAAGGAGCGCAGGCCGCCCGCCAACCGGTTCTGCTGGCCGCCGACCTGTCCGGACACCTCCGTGCGGGCCTGTGACCACAGGTCGCCGACACGTTGCTGCGCCTCCTGGGCGACGGCGGACGCCTCGCTCCTCGCCTCGTCCAGCAGGTGCTCTCCCGCGGCGGCGGTCTGCTCCTTGAGGTTCCGCGCCTGGTCCTTGGCGGCGTCGGTGGTGGAGGTACCCGACGCGCCGGTCGGGCCGCTCGTCGTACCTGTCGTGCCGGTGGCCCCCGTGGGCCCGGCGGTCCCGGTCGTGCCGAGGGTCCCGCCGGCCGTGCCGGGGGCGGTCGTCGTGCTGCCCGCCGTGGGCGACGAAGGGGTGGCGTAGGGATCGGTCATCGTGATGCCTCGTCTCGAGGGTCGGACGAGCTCGGCGCGTCGGTGCGCGACCACGACGTCCGTGGTCACCGCGACGCGCGTGAGCGTCGGGGATGATCGGCCGCGTACTGGCTCGCGCGGCCTGTGGGGGGAGGCGCAGCAGGCGTGCGCCTGCGAGTCGTCGGTCGGGGTGCGGCCGCACGGCCGGCACCTGTCCTGTGCCCGGCGACGTGTCCGGTCCCGGGCGACTCTGCACCGGCGGCGTTCCTCGGCCGGCACGTTCGACGCTAAGCGCCTCCGCCGAGACCCGCCACCCGGGTCCGCTCGACGAAGGTGTCCTCCTCGCGCGCGGGGCTGCCCGTGACGGTCTCGACGACCACGCGAGCGACGTCTCTCAGCTTGACCTTCCGGTGCCGCGACGCGCTGCGCAGGATGGTCATCGCCTCACCGGCGCTGCACCGGTTCTCCGCCATGATCACGCCGATCGCCTGGTCGATGACCGCCCGCGACACGAGCGCGGCCCGCAGGTCGGCGTTGAGCTCGGCCTGGTCGGCGATGCGCAGGCAGAGCGCGAGGGTCCGCGCCACCTCGTCCGCGTACATCTCGGCGACCGCGAGCGCCTCGACCGTCCAGGCGTGCGGCGACGTCGCGTAGAGGTTGAGCGCGGTCGCGACACCGGGCCGCACCGTGCGTGGCAGCGCCGCCCCGGAGGCGAAGCCGTGGGCGCTCGTGACCGCGCACCAGCCGGGCCAGCGCGTCTCCACCGCGACGTCAGGTACGTGCACGAGCGCCCCGGTGTCGATGGCCTCCAGGCACGGGCCCTGGTCCGTCGCGTACTCCACCTCGTCGCACTGGGCGGCCAGACCGTCGCTCGCGCCGATGAGCCGAGGACGGCCGTCGCGCCGCAGCGTGATCGTCGCGGAGGTCGCCGGGCCGACATGGTGCGCGGCGGCCCGCGCGACGCCGTCCACGAACTCCTCGATCCCCGCGGTGCTCAGCAGGATCGACTGGAGGTCCGTCACGGCGGCGGCACGTGCCTCGGGGTCGGGCATCGGTCCCGTCAGCTCCCTCCGGCGACGTTGTCGTACGCCCGCTGGGCGGCGGACTGGGCGTCGGCGAGCGCCTCCGTCGCGGACTTGTCGCCGAGGAGCGTCGCCGTCACCGCGTTGTTGAGCTCGCTCTGGATCTCCTGGCCGGCGGGCGACGACCCGAACGTCTTCCCGTACCCCAGCACGTCGTAGTAGGTGGAGATCACCTGGTCGAAGCCGGCGTTGCCGGTCGGCACCACGTACTGGTCCCGCAGTGCCTTGTCGGCCTCGGGAGAGCCGGTGAAGAGGCCGGTGTTCACGCCGCCGTCGTCCTGGATCGTGGCGTTGCGGGCCTGACCGGCGGCCTGCCACGCCTCCAGCGACGTGAGCTCGAGCGCCCACGCGCATGCGGCGTCCGGGTTCTTGGCGCCCTGCGGGACCACGAACGCGGTCCCCGAGGCCACGGAGAAGGGCTGGCCGTCCTTGCCCTTGAAGGGGACGGCGGCCAGCTGGACCTTGTCCAGGTACGGGGACAGCACGTTCGGGTACCACTGGGCGTCGACCTGGGAACCCACCTGGTCCGTGACGAACTGGTTCTTGTCGCCGAACGTGTCGAACGCGTCGGTGAAGCTCTTGACCTTGGCGAAACCACCCTGGGCGTCGGTGATCTGCTTGAGCAGGGTCAGACCCGCCTCGTTCGACGGGTCGTCGAGCGTGGGCCGGCCGTCCTCGTCGGTCAGCTTCCCGCCCATGGCCAGCACCCACAGGCCTGCCTGCCCGGTCGCGACGGGGTCGAGGCCGAGGGTGGTCGGCACGCCGCCGCTCTCCTGATACATGGCGGAGATGGCGCTGACCAGGGTGTCGGGGTTCGACGTGTCGATCTGGTCGTCCGTGACGCCCGCTGCGTCCATGACGCGCTTGTTCAGCAGGATGGCGGGCGGCTGGTAGAACTGCGGCACCGCCCAGACCTTGTCCTGGTAGCGGACGTCGTCGACGACGAACGGGTACCAGCGGGTGTCGGGGTCCACGTCGTGGGCGGAGAAGCACTGGTCGAGCGGCAGGATCAGGTTCTGGGCGGCGTAGGTCGTGACGTAGCGGCGGTCCATCTGCACGACGTCCGGCACGTCACCGCCCGCCAGGCGGGTGGTGAACTTCTGGGCGTCGAAGGCGGTCTGGTCGAGCTTCACCGTGACGCCGTCGAGCTGGCCGGCGGCGTAGTCCATGCGCGACGTGCCGACCTCGTCGGCGTTGTCGAACGCCCAGCCGTTCAGGGTGCCGCTCGGCGTGCCGGTGAAGTCGGTCCCGGCGGTGACGTCGGCGTCCTCGCCGCCGCCGGTGCTGCAGGCGGCGAGCACCAGCGCGACCGCGGGCAGCACGGCCAGCGCGCCGCGGCGCGTCGTTCTCATCACAGGTCCCTTCGGGTCTGCCGTGGCGTCCTCGCCACGCAGGCGCTGCTCGCCTCCGGTCACGCTCGTCGGGGCCGTAGGGGCGGCCGGACCGGCTCGCGGCGGAGGCACTCCGTGCGCGCCCGGCTCTGGACGCAGGCCGCCCCCGCGACGGCGGGGCGGTCCCCCTCAGGGTCGGCGACTTGTGTCCTGACCGCATCCCGAGACCGTCACCCGTCACCTGTCGAGCGGACGCTCGACGAGATCGACCTCGGTGACCGAGGCGGTGGGGTCCGCGGGGACCACGAAGGTCCGCAGCTGATGAGGACCGAACGGGGCCTCGACGCGGCGGCCCAGCACCGGCAGGTCGAGCACGGCAGCGGTCCGGACGCCGCGGGTCTCGACCGCCCGGACCACCAGGTCCGCGCCGCCGGGCCCGTCCGTGGGGTCCTCCGAGCCCTTCACGGTCGTGATCATGACGCCACCACCACCGTCCGAGACGAACGACCCGACCGGCGGCAGCGGGCCGTCGTGCGCCGACTCGAGCATCGCGCGGACCGGTGAGCCCAGCTCGAGCGAGCGGCGCGCAGGGTCGGCGGCCAGGTGGTCCCCGGCATGCGGCACTAGCACGTAGGTGAAGCGCTGCACCCCCTGGTCCTGGTAGGTGTACGTCGCCTCCGGATCGAGCAGGTACGGGTCGTGCCAGGCGAACACCGGGCTGCGGACGGCGGTGATCCCGATGCTGGGCTGGTCCCCGCCCGACACGTCGTAGGCGTGCTTGTTCGTCACGAGGACGGTGACGCCCGCGGGCCGCCCGCCCAGCGTCCCGGTGAGGTCGAGCCAGCGCTGGCCCGGCTCCTCCGCGCCGTCCACGGGTCGCTCGATCGATCCGAACGCGATGTCGTACGTGGCGCGCGGCTCGGCGAGGACCGTCGGGACCCGCAGCTTGAGGAGATGGGCCTGCTCGCGCCAGTCGAGCGTGACGTCGACCCGCACCGTGGTCGCGTCGTGGTCAAGAAGGAGCTCCTCCACGAGGGTCGACGAGCCCCACGCGCGCTCCACGCGCAGGCGCGCCCGCAGCGGCCCGTGCTCCTTCACGGTCACCCGGACCGGCGCCATGGCGTCACCGGGCCACGCGTACGAGACCACCCGGTGACCCCACGTGTCGGTCGGGTCCGCGCAGACCTGGGTGTGCCGGGTCCCGTCGACCCCTGCCATCACGTCGAGGCCGGTGGCCTTGTCGAGGTACGAGCAGATCCAGGCCGTCGCCGGGTCGAGCTCGATCCGGACGTGGTCGTTCTCGAGGAGCGTGGGGGTGGACCGCAGCGTGCCGGCGGGCGCCGCCGGTCCAGGTCCGGGGCACACCCGGTAGACGCGGTAGCCCAGGGCGGGGACGTCGGTCCGCAGCACGAGCGCGCCGCGGGAGGCCGGTGTGGTGGTCGCCCGGGACTGGGTCAGCTGCCAGACGACCGGGCGGGACGCCTCGTCGACGACGTGCACCTCGCCACGCACCGCGCCGAGGTGCAGCTCCACGTCGGAGACCACCGGCCACGGGTGCGGGTTGAGCACCACCAGCGGCTGTGCACCGTCCTGCGCCGGGATCCGGACCTGGCGGGCCAGCACGCCGTGCGACCGGGCGGTCACCCGTTTCGCGACGGCTGTCGCCTCGCCCAGCTCGTCGCGGGCGTCCTCGTACGCGTGCTCGATGGCGGTGCCGGGCAGGACGTCGTGGAACTGGTTGAACAGCACCCGTTTCCAGGCCCGTTCCAGCTCGTCGCGCGGGTACCGGAGCTCCCCGCGCACGGCGGTGACGGCCGCCCAGCGCTCGGCGGCGAGCAGGGCCTGCTGCGCTCGCTGCTGCCACGCCTTGATCCCCGAGTGCGCCGAGTAGCAGCCGGGGGCGTGGTGCTGGAGGTCACCGGTGCGGCGGGGGAGCCCGTCGACGACGCCGTCGCCCAGGGCGAGGACCGCGTCCAGGTACTCCCGGGGCGTCGACATCCGCAGGGTCCCGAACGTGCCCATCCGGTCGTACCGGTGGATGGACTCGATGTTGGCCCGCGTGGGTCCGCCACCGTGGTTGCCCACGCCGTAGAGCACCATCACCTCGGGCAGGCCCGTGTCCGAGGCGGCGAGCGCCTTGTCGACCTGCCCGTCCACCGACCCGTCGCCGCTGGAGTACTCGTGCGGGATCCGGTAGGCGAGGACGTGGCTCCCGTCCGGTCCCGACCACACCAGCAGCGTGCTGTGGAAGTCGCTCTCGTGCGGGCCCGGGCGCAGGAACAGGTACGAGTCCATCCCCTGGCCGCGCAGGATCGTCGGCAGGGTGGCGCAGTGGCCGAACGGGTCGACGTTCATCCCGACGGTCGCCGCGCGGCCGAACCGGGACTGCAGGTACCGCTGACCGTGGAGCCCCTGCCGCACGAGGCTCTCGCCCATGGGCATGTTGGTGTCCGGCTCGACCCACCAGCCGCCGACGTTGACCCACCGGCCCTCCGCGACCCGCTTGCGGATCCGCTCGAAGAGCACCGGGTCGGACTCCTCGACCCACTCGAGCAGCACCACCTGGTCGCACGTGAAGACGAAGTCGTCGTACTCGTCCATCCGGTCGACCACCGACGCGAACGTCGCGCGAGCCTCCTGGTACCCCTCCTGCCACGGCCACAGCCACACCGGGTCGAGATGCGCGTGGCCCACCATGTGCACCACGCGGTCGGGGGAGGCCGCCGGTCGCCGACCGGGTGGCAGGCCGTCGGGCTGGGGACCTGCCGGTGCGTTGGACAGCGGGCCGCTCATGGCGGAGCCGCCCCGCCGGCCGTATCCTCCACGAGGAGCCGTGAGCAGCGACGGTCCCTCGCCCCGACCTCCTCGGAGATCGCCATGGACGTGACCATCCGGCTGGGCGCGCGCGGCCGTCCCGCGCGCATCGTCGCGAGCGGCGTGCTCGACGTCCACTCCGCCCCTGGTTTCCGCGAGACGGTCGCGCGGCTGCTCGAGGTGGCGGGCGAACGGCCGGAGCTCGACACCTCGGCCCTGGTCGTCGACGACGGCGCCGGGGCTGCGGCGCTCGACTGGGTGGTGCGGCACAGCCGCGAGTTCGGCGGCACCGTCCGACCGTCCGACCCGGACCAGGCGACGATCCCGGCCCGCTGACGGCACCGTCCGCCGGGAGGGTCGACCTTCGCCTCGACGTGTGCGTCGACGTCTCTGCACCGCACCCTGCCATTGGACGAAGCGCTTCCCCAGGTTGTCAACGGCGCTTGACCGTCCCGCGGAACGGTGCCCACGATGACGTGGTGCGCTCGACGGTGCGTGGCACGTGACCACGACCCTGGACTCCCTGGCGCTGCCCTCGGGCGGCCTGGCGATGGTCGCCATGGACCAGCGCGAGAGCCTGCGCACCCTGTTCGACCAGGCCGGCGCGGGCCGGGTCGACGACGAGCGGATGGTCGCGTTCAAGCGCGACGTCTCCCGGGTGCTCGGCCCCCTCGCCTCCGGGTTCCTCGTCGACCGGCAGTACGGCCTCGCCGTCGTCCGGGACGCGCTGCCGCCCACGACCGGCCTGCTGCTGGCCGCGGACGCGCTGCAGCAGGAACCCGGCGGCCCGGTGCAGGAGACGGACCTGGACGAGAGGGTCGTCGGGCCTGACGTCGACCTCACCGGGGTCACGGCGCTGAAGCTCCTGGTGGTGTGGCGGGACGACGAGCGCCGCGCCGCCCGGCTCGACCTGGCCCGCAGGTTCGTGGCGGTGGCCCGGGAGCGCGGTGTGCTGTCCGTGCTGGAGCCCGTGGTGCGGGCCACGGCCGTCGAGGAGGCCGCCGGGACCTGGGACCGGGAGGCCGCCATCCTCGAGGCGGCCGCGGAGATGTCCGCCCTCGGTCCCGACCTGTCGAAGGTGCAGGTCCCGCTCGCCGGCCGGGGCCCCGACGAGGCGCTGCGGGAGGCGTGCGAGCGGCTCGGGCGGACGGTCACGGGACCGTGGGTGGTCCTGTCGCAGGGTGTCGAGCGCGACGACTTCCCGCGGGGCGTGGAGGCGGCCTGCCGGGCGGGTGCGAGCGGGTTCCTGGCCGGCCGGGCGCTGTGGAGCGACGTGGTCGGGCGGCCCGACGTGCGGGCGGCGCTCACCGAGGTCGCCGTGCCGAGGCTCGAGCGCCTCGTCGCGCTCGTCGAGCAGACCGCGCGGCCATGGCGGGACGCATGAGCCACCGCACGACGGACGGCGGTGAGGCGTGGTGGTCCCGGGGCTGACCCACGGTGCCGGGACCTGGACCGTCACCGCCGACACCTACGTGGTGGAGGTGGGCCGCCAGCCGCCCCGCGCGGTCGTGGCGGACCGGGCGGGGCGGATCTGGTCGCAGCTGAGCCTGCTCGCCTCGGTGGACCGGGTCGACCAGCCGGACGAGTCCTTCGCGCTCGAGGTCCCGGTGGTGGAGGTCGTCGGTGCCGCGGTCCAGGTCTGCGTGGTGGCGCGGAGCACCGCGTGGGACGTCCGGCGCGTGGTCCTGCGCTGTCTGGCCGACCGCATCGAGGTCACCGTGCAGGTCGAGGGCGAGGGTGTGCTCGGGGAGGCGCGCCTGCTGGGCGGCCGGGCGGTCCTGGCGGACGGTGCGGCGGGGATGTTCCGGTCCTCCGTGGACTTCGGCTCGGTGTTCGTCCCGGCGCCCGCCGAGCCCGTGCGGCTGGTCCGTCCCCCGGGCGCCTCGGCCGTCCTCGGTGTGCTCGGCGACGCGCGCGCCGGTCGGGTGCACGCCCTCTTCTCGCCGCCGCCGCTCTGCCTCGCGCTCGGCCGGGCGTCGCCGACGGGTGCGCTGGACGTGCCTGCCGGTGACTGGCTCTCCCTCGCCGTCGTGGCGCCGGTGACCGCGCTGCGGTTCACCGAGCTGCGCTACGACGCGCTCGACGACGGGTTCCTGGTCGCGCTCGACTACGACGGGCACACGCGGGTCCGCGGCACGTTCGAGACGCCGCCACTGGTGCTCCGGCCCGTGCCGGACCCGTGGACGGCGCTCGACCGGTACCGGCAGGACCTCGTGGACGCCGGGTACGCCCCCGCCGGCCCGTCCGGCCCGGCGCCCGCCTGGTGGCACGAGCCGATGTTCTGCGGGTGGGGCGCCCAGTGCGCCCGGGCGGCGCTCCCCGGGGAGCCGTCGCTGCACCCGCGCCGGCTCCCCGACCTGCCCCCCGCCCTGCTTCCTGCCGGCACGACCGTGCCGAGCGACCTGTCGCGGGCCGACGTGTACGACGACCTGCTCGACCGGCTCGCCCGCCACGGTGTCGTCCCCGGGACCGTGGTGGTGGACGACCGCTGGCAGCGGGCGTGCGGGACGGGGGAGGTCGACACCGACCGGTGGCCGGACCTCGCGTCCTGGGTGGCGGCCCGGCACGCCGCCGGGCAGCGGGTGCTGCTCTGGTGGAAGGCCTGGGACCCGACGGGGCTCCCTGCGCGGGAGTGCCTGCGCGACCCGTCCGGGCGCCCGGTGGCGGTCGACGTGGGCAGCACCGCCTACCTGCGGCGGCTCGACGGGGTCGTCGGGCACCTGCTCGGCCCGGACGGGGTCGACGCCGACGGGCTCAAGGTGGACTTCACGCAGCGGTCGCCCGCAGGAGCGCTGCTGCGCGGCGACGGGGACCTCGACGCGCCGTGGGGCGTCGCCGCCCTGCACGTGCTCCTGCGGCGGCTGTACGTCGCCGCCAGGAGAGCGAAGCCCGACGCGCTCGTGGTGACCCACACCCCGCACCCGTCGTTCGGTGACGTCTGCGACATGGTGCGGCTCGACGACATCCTCGAGCGTGACGCCCAGGGGCGTGCGGTCCCGGCCGTCGAGCAGGCGCGGTCCCGCCGGGCGATCGTCGCAGCCGTGCTTCCCGGCCACCTCGTGGACACCGACCAGTGGCCGGTGGCCGACCTCGTGCAGTGGCGCGCGTACGTCACCGAACAGGGGTCCTGGGGTGTGCCGGCGCTCTACTACGCCGAGCGGCTGGACCGGTCCGGTGACGAGCTGGGGGACGCGGACCTCGCCCTGGTGGCCGCCGCGTGGGCCGGCTACCGGGAGCGCGTGCACCGGTCTGTTGTCCCGCCTCGAAGCGGTTCCTAGGATCGGGACGCATGGCCACCACGCTGGTCACGCAGGTGGCACCCGGGGTCTTCCGTGTGGCGGACACGTGCCACGTGTACGTGGTCGTCGCCCCTGGGGCCCGCACCGCCGTCGCCGTCGACTTCGGTTCGGGCCTGGTGCTCGACGTGCTGGCGGACCTCGGGGTCGACCGGATCACCGACGTGCTGATGACCCACCACCACCGTGACCAGGCGCAGGGCCTGCCGCGCGCGGTCGCCGCAGGGATCGCGATCCACGTGCCGCCGGTCGAGCGGGACCTGTTCGACGCGGTCGACCGGATGTGGCGCACGCGCCCGTTGGACGGCGACTACAACCTGCGGCAGGACCGCTTCTCGCTGCTCGAGCCGGTCCCGGTGGACGGCGTCGTGCCCGAGTACCGCACCTCGACGTACGGCGGCGTCGCGGTGGAGGTGCTGCCGACGCCCGGCCACACCACCGGGTCCGTGACCTACCTCGTCGAGCGGGACGGCGACACGCTCGCGTTCACCGGGGACCTCGTGTACGCCCCCGGCCGGGTGTGGTCGCTCGCGGCGACCCAGTGGAGCTACACGGGCACGGAGGGCGCCGCGATGACGGTGCTGAGCTGCTACACGCTGCTCGACCGCCGCCCGGACGTCCTGCTGCCGTCCCACGGTGACCCCATGCGCGATCCCCAGCAGGCGCTCGACCTGCTGGCCACCCGGATGCGGGCGTACGTCGACTCGCGACGGCCGCTGCCCTGGGACCTGAGCACCCGCTTCACGGAGCCGTACCTCCGACTGACCGAGCACCTGCTGCTCAACACGTCCAGCGTGTCGTGCAGCTACGTCCTGGTGTCGGCGTCCGGCGCCGCGCTGGTCGTCGACTACGGCTACGACATGACCACCGGGCTCCCACCGGGCGGTGACCGGGCGTCGCGCCGGCCCTGGCTCGCGTCGCTGCCGGCACTGCGCAGGATGGGCGTGCAGGCCGTCGAGGTGGCTCTGCCGACGCACTACCACGACGACCACGTCGCGGGCCTGGCGCTGCTGCGCGCGGTGGAGGGTACCGAGGTGTGGGCGCCGGCCAACGTCGCACCGGTGCTCGCGGCACCGCACACGTACGACCTGCCGTGCCTGTGGTTCGACCCCGTCCCCGTGGACCGCGTGCTGCCGCTGGGCGAGCCGTTCCGGTGGCGCGAGTACGTGCTGACGGCCCACGAGCTGCCCGGGCACACGCTGTACGCCGCCGCCTACGAGGTGGTGGTGGACGGTCTCACCGTGCTGGTCACCGGCGACCAGCAGGACGGGCTCGGCATCCCGGGGCAGCGGCGCGACGTCCTCAACTACCAGTACCGCAACCGGTTCCGGGTCGAGGACTACCGCGCCAGCGCGGACCTGTACCGCCGGGTCGCCCCCGGCCTGATGGTCAGCGGGCACTGGGAGCCGCGCTGGGTGGACGAGGCCTATCTCGCGATGCTTGCGACCCAGGGCGAGGAGGTGGTCCGCGTGCACGACGACCTGCTGCCGGTCGACGTCCTGGGGAGGACCGCGGACGGCGTGCTGGCGCGGATCGAGCCGTACCGGTCGCGGGTGCCAGTCGGCGCGGCGCAACGGCTCTCGGTCACGGTGGTGAACCCCCTGGACACGCCCCAGCAGCTCGTCCTTCGCCCGGTGCTGCCCGCGGGATGGTCCGCCGAGCCGACGGTCGTCGTCGCCACGGTGCCGGCCGCGGCCGAGGTGACGGTGCCGCTCGACGTCCGGCCCGCCGGCCCGCCTCGCCGCCGTGTGCCCGTCGCCGTGGACCTGCAGCTCGGCGACCTGCGCCTCGGTCAGCACGCCGAGGCCCTCGTGGACGTGGTGGAGGAGGACCGGTGACGACGGAGCTGCGGACGCCGGACGGCGTCCTCGTCGGCCGCGTGCCGCACGTCGCCGAGATCGTGCGGCCGGACGGCCGCGTACAGCCGGTCGGCTCGACCACGGACTTCACGGCGGCCTCCCGGTGGGCGCCCGACGACGGCACCGGTCGCCGCGCGCTCGTGCTCACGGTCACGTTCCGGGGCGAGGTCCCGGCCGAGGCGTGCGTCCGGGTCCGGGCCGACCTCCTGCCGGACGACGAGCCGCCGTGGTGGCTCGTCCCCGGCGCGTTCTACGGCGAGAACCGCCCGGCCGGCTGCCGGCGGGTGTTCCCTCGGTTCGAGGTCGGCGCGCACGACCCGCAGGGCATGGTGAGCGACCGGTGGGCGGTCCGGGCGGACCGGTGCGCGACCCCGGCGGTGTTCGCCTGGGCCGGTCCCGGCGGCGTCGCCCTCGTCACCGACGAGACGAGCCCGCTCGGCATGACCGGCGTCGGCCTGGCGCACGACCCGGACGCACGGCGGGGGAGCGTCCACCTCACGTTCCCGTTCCGTGAGGAGCCCGTGAGCTACCACGGCTCGAGCACGCCTGCGCCGGCCGAGGTCACCACGCACCGCTGGACCCCAGGCGAGCGGGTCACCCTCCACGTGGGCGTCCACGCGCTCGGCGCCGACCGGCACGCGTACGCGCCGGTGCTGCGGCGGACGCACGCGCGGCTCCGGTCGACGGCGCCGCTGCGACCCTGGGTCGGCGTCGCCTCCGCGGCACACCTCGCCGCCGAGGGGCTCTGGCGCTGGCACTGGGCCGAGCCCGGTGTCCTGCTCGAGACCGTCGGCTTCGACCGGGAGGTGTCCGGGCGCGACGGACTCACCGTCGACCGGCAGGCGATGCACGTCGGGTGGGTGAGCGGGGTCCCGTGGGCGTACGCGCTGCTGGTGCACGGCCGTCGGGTCGGGTCGCCCGAGATCGTGGGCCGGGCCGAGCGGGTCCTCGACTTCGTGTGCGCTGAGCTGTCGCCGTCCGGGACGCCGTGGGGGGTCTGGTACCGCGGCTCGGGCTGGTCGCAGAGCTGGTCCCCGGTGCCGCACGCCCTGCACTCCCGCACGCTCGCCGAGGCGACGCTGTTCCTGGTCCGGGCGCTGGAGCTCGACGAGGCCCCGCGCACCGATCACCCCCCGTGGTCGGCCGTGGTGCGCTCGACGCTCGACTCCGTGGCCGCCCGGCAACGCTCCGACGGCAACCTCGGCTCGACCCATCACGCCCTGACCGGCGAGGTGCTCTCCTGGGAGGGTGCCGCCGGGCTCGCGTGGGTCGCGGCGCTCGCGGAGGCCGGACGCTGGGACGACGACGGGCGGTACCTCGCCGCCGCGGTGCGGGCGGCCGGGTACTACGCCCAGTTCGTCGACCGGGAGTTCCTGCACGGCGCGCCCGAGGACGTGGATCTGGCACCCACGTCGGAGGACGGCTACGTCGCGGTCATGTCGTACGTGGCCCTGCACCGCCGCACGGGCGACCCGCGCTGGCTCGACCTGGCCCGCCGCGCCGCCGACTGGATGCTGACCTTCCGGTACTCGTACAACACCGCGTTCCCACCCGGGACGATCCTCGACACCTACCGGTTCGCGACCCGCGGCGCGGACAACGCCTCACCCTCGAACCAGCACCTGCACGCCTACGGCCTCGTGTGCACCGCCGAGCTCGCCGAGCTGTCCGCCCAGACCGGCGACGCCCACTACGTGGAGCGCGCCCGCGAGACGCTGGCGTGCTTCCGGCAGATGATCGCCCGGTTCGACGGCGACTTCAACGCCTACCGGGGCATGGCCAGCGAGCGGTACTACCAGACCGAGTGCTTCCAGCCGAAGGGCATGCTCCTGACCCTGTCGCACGCGTGGACCGCCGGCGTGCTCCTGCTGGGCTGCGAGGAGGCGCTCGCCGATCCCGACCTGCTGGTGGCGCCCGTGTGACCGAGTCGGCCCCGTGACGGCTCGGGTCCGACGCTCGTCGCCGCGGCCGGAGCGGACGGGCGAGAGGGTGTCGGCCGTCGCGGAGCGCAGGCTCACCGAGGCCGCGCGTTCCTACCCCTTGCGCCCGGTCGTCGCGACGCCCTCGATGAAGTACCGCTGACCGAAGGCGAACAGCACGAGCATCGGCACCGTCACCAGCAGCGACGCGACCATCACGTACTGGTAGTCGCCCTGCCCGCCGGCCGTCGGGCTGTACCGCGTCATCGCGTACGCGATCCCGAGCGGGGCCGTGAAGCCCTCCACGCTGCCGGCGTTGAGGTAGATCAGCGCCTGCTGGAGGTTGTTCCAGCTGGCCTGGAACTCGAAGAGCAGCACGATGACGAACGACGGGACCGACAGCGGCATCGCGACCTTCCAGAACATCTTCCAGTAGCTCGCCCCGTCGATCCGCGCCGCCTCGAACAGCTCGCGCGGCAGGCCCAGGAAGAACTGCCGCTGCAGGAAGATGTAGAACGCCGACCCGAACAGGTTGGCGCCGAACAGCGGGATCCACGTGCCGAGCGCCCCGAGCTCCTTCCAGATGAGGTAGATCGGGATCATCGTCACCGCACCCGGCAGCATCATCGTCGCGAGCACCAGCCCGAAGAGCACGCCCCGTCCGGGGAACCGGAAGTATGCGAACCCGAAGGCGACGACCGAGCTCGACAGCGCGACGCTGACCGAGGCGAGCAGCGCGATCGACACGCTGGTGAACATCCAGCTGAGCAGCGGGAGCTGGTGCCACACCTCGGCGTAGTTCTGCCAGTGCACCTCGCTCGGCCACAGCGAGTTGTCGAACACCTGCCCCCGGCCCTTGAGGCTCGCGGAGAGCAGCCACGCGAACGGGTACAGGAAGAGCAGGCCGAAGGCGACGAGCAGCACCCACAGGACCACCCGGCCGACGGGGTGGCGCGGGCCCTTCGGCTTCGACGCGGTGTCGCCGCCGGCAGGGCCGGTGACCGGACCGGTGACGAGCGCAGGACCCGGTCGGGGGCCGGCGACGGGCAGCGTGGCCATCAGCGGTCACCTTCGTAGTGGACGAGCCGGTTCCCGAACCGCATCTGGACGAACGTGACCGCCATGATGATGACGAACAACAGCCAGGCCATCGAGGCCGCGAACCCGAAGTTGAACTGCCGGAACGCCTGCTGGAACAGGTACACGGCGTAGAACAGCGACGCCTCGGGGGAGGAGTTCGACTGGTCGCGCCAGAACAGCAGGTACGCGGAGTCGAACACCTGGAACGCGGCGATGGTGAGCACGATGACGTTGAAGAACATCGCGCCGGAGATCATCGGGAGCGTGATGCTGACGAACCGCCGGACCGGTCCGGCGCCGTCGAGGGACGCCACCTCGTACAGCTCGCGCGGCACGTTCTTCAGGGCGGCCAGGAAGATGACCATCGTGCCGCTCACGGCCCACAGCTGCATGAGCACGATCGACGGCTTGATCCACGTCGGGTCCACCAGCCACTGCGGTCCCTCGACGCCGAACACCCGCAGCCCCTCGTTGATGGCGCCGCTGTTGCCGTTGAGCAGCAGGAAGAAGATCGCGGCGGTCGCGACGACCGGCGTCATCTTGGGCAGGTAGAAGAGCGTCCGGAACATTCCCGCGCCGCGCCCGATGCCGTTGAGCAGCGACGCGAGGAACAGCGCGAAGACGATCTCCAGCGGCACGGCCAGCAGGGCGTAGAACAGCGTGTTGCCGAGAGCGGTGGCGACGCGCGGGTCCTCCAGGAGGCCCTGGTAGTTGGACAGCCCTGCGGGCCGGGCGGTGTTGGTGGCGAGGTTGTAGTGGCTGAACGAGATGACGAGGCTGTAGATCATCGCGCCCGCCGTGAACACGAGGAAGCCCAGGAGCCACGGCGAGATGAACAGGTAGCCGGCGACGGCCTCCCGGCGGTTGAAGCGGACCCGGGCCCGCTGCGGCGCGGGCGCCGCGACCTGGGCGGCGGCGTCCGCGACCGCTGCAGGCTCCGCGCCGATCTGC
Organism: Cellulomonas sp. URHB0016; assembly: GCF_054057935.1. Lineage (NCBI taxonomy): Bacteria > Bacillati > Actinomycetota > Actinomycetes > Micrococcales > Cellulomonadaceae > Cellulomonas > Cellulomonas sp. URHB0016. The sequence goes on from NZ_JBSRZU010000001.1 coordinate 171,095, forward strand.
GTCATGACACCTCCGCCCGCGCGACAGCTGCTCTGCTGCCGCATGCGCGTCGACGGCCACGTCTCGACCCCCGTGCCGCGACCCGGGGGCCGCGAGACGGGGAACGTAACTCTGCCCCCCGGCCCTCGCAACCGGACGGCGACCACGTCGCGACCACGTCGCGACCGGGCCGCGACCGGGCCGCGACCGGGCCGCGACCAGGTTGCCGAGCCCCGTCCGGTCGCTAGTTTCGGAGCCATGGCCACCGTGTCCCGAGAGTTCCACTGCCCCGCCCAGGCGGTGCTCGACGTGCTCGCCGACGGCTGGACGTACGCCGGCTGGGTCGTCGGCACGTCGCGCATCCGGTCCGTCGACCAGCACTGGCCCGCGCCCGGGTCGCAGGTGGCGCACTCGGTGGGCGTGTGGCCCGCGCTGCTCGACGACGTGACCGTCGTGCGGGGCTGGGACGAGCGCAGGGGCATCGACCTGCAGGCGCGCGGCTGGCCGGCAGGGGAGGCGCGCGTCGTGATCCAGGTTCGGGCCCGGCCGCACGGGTGCGACGTCCGGATGGTGGAGGACGCGGTCCGGGGGCCCGGGACGCTGGTGCCGCGTGCGCTGCGGACCGCCGTGCTGGTCCGCCGCAACACGGAGAGCCTGCGCCGGCTCGCGTACCTGGCGGAGGGCCGCGGTCAGGGCCGCGGTCAGGGCCACGGTCAGTCGTCGTCGGCCCCCTCGGTGCCCTCCTCGGCGGAGGACCCGTCCAGCCCGTTGAGCCGGTCGACCACGGCGAACAGGTCACCGCGGTCGTAGAAGTCCACGGCGACGAAGCTCGGCATCTGCCCGCGCTCCGCCCTGCACCGCTCCACGCGGGGCCACAGCACGTCCTCGGCGTTCACCTCCTCGGCGTCCGACCGGCGGGTGGCGGTGCTGCTCAGCCAGTGGTTGACCAGGAGGAGCGGGTGGTCCGCCGCGCCGCGCAGCAGGTCGCAGCTGAAGTCGGCGGCGGTGTCGAAGGAGTACGGGGTGTCCTGCACCCAGTCGAACGCCTGCAGCATCCAGGGGTACTGCGTGCCACCGCCCTCGTGCTCCATCAGCACGACGAGACGCCGGCCCGACGACACCATGCGACCAAGCGTCGGCCACGCCCCGCCGGCGGACGGCTGGTAGACCGACGGCAGGAGGCCGGCACGCGCCAGCACGTCGGCCGTCTGCGTGGGCGTGACGCCCTCGTCCTGGACCACGAAGGTGACGACCTCCCGTGGGTGATCGGCGAGCCAGGCGGCGACGCGCCGCAGCTCTGGCTCCAGCTTCGTCGCGCCGAGCTCGCACAGGTTGTGGCACAGGTACGGCTCGACCGGCCCGACGCCACGCTCGCCTGCCGCGTCCGTGAGGCGCAGCGCACCGTCGACGGCGTCGGCTCCCCACTCCTCGTCGGCGGCGGCGCGGGCCCGCAGCCGCTCCCGGTCGGCGGTGGTGACGAGCCCCGGCCGCTGCGTCGCCCGCCCGGGCCAGGTGTCGACCAGGAACACGCGGATCCCCGCGTCGAGCTGCCCCACGATCCCCGTGGGCTGCTCCGCGAAGTACCACCCGGGTGCATCGGCGGCCGACATCGAGTTGTGGGTGGCGGGGTAGGCGACCTGGTCGTACGTGCGGTCGCAGAGGGCGACGGACCCGTTGCACTCCGGACCGGCGCCCGGGGTGTCGTCCGGGCCGGACCGGACGAGGGCCGTCCCCGTGGCGACGGCGAGAAGGACAACGCCGCCCACGAGCAGAGCGCGCCGCCGACGCCTCCTGCTGCTCGTAGGGCGCTCGTCCATGCGGGCATTGTCGCGCGCGCAGGCGCCTCGTTCGTGGGTCGGCTCCTCGTGGGCCGGCTCGCCGCAGGACCCGCCGGGTCCTCACAGGGCCCGGAGGGTCCTGACGACGCCCACGGTGCGAGGATGGGAGCAGCGGAGCGCCCGGCTGCCGACCCGGCGCCCGCCACCGGACGGAGGACGCATGCGCGATTAAGCCGCAGACCCGGTCGCCGAGGTGCTCGACCTCGGCGAGACGGTCGAGGACGCGCTGGAGGACTTCGTCCTGCACGCCGCGTACCACCTGGGGACCCACATCGAGTGCAGCATCTCCGTGCGGCACAGCGGCGAAGGTCGTCGGGTGGCGAGCAGCGGGCCCCGTGCCGCGCGGTGCGACGAGGTCGAGTACGAGCGCCGCTCGGGACCGTGCGTGACCGCCATGGACACCCTCGGCGTGGTGCTCGTGCCCGACATCGCCGCGGACGAGCGGTGGACCGACTGGCGGACCGTCGCCCTCGAGGAGGGGTTCCGCTCCGCGGCGGCCTTCGCCGTGCACGTCGGGCCCCGGGCGGAGGTGGCGCTCAACGTGTACAGCGACCTGGTGGACCCCTGGGACACGGACCGCATCGTCCGCACCGACGTGTACGCGCAGCAGATCGGGCTCGTGCTGACCTGGGCGCTGCGCGTCGAGAAGCTGCAGGACGAGGAACGCCTCGTGGCCGACGCGCTGCAGGCTCAGGCCGAGATCGACCGTGCGGTCGGTGCCGCGATGGCCGTGCACAACCTGTCGGCCGCCGAGGCGCTCGCGATGCTGCGGCGCGAGAGCGCACGGGACGACCTGCCGCTCCCCGAGGTCGCCCACCGGGTCCTGCGAGAGCTGCGCCTGCCGCCCGCCTGACCCCGGGGGCGCCTCACGCGCCCGCCTGACCACCGGGGGCGCCTCAGGATCGTGCGGCGCTCCCGGCGCGGGTGCCCCCGGACGTGCGCGACTCGCCCGCGTCGCGGTTGGCATGGCCTCCCACGATCGTCATGGTGACGCCCTGTGCGGCGCTCCGCCGCAGCGCCGCACACAGGACCTCCGACAGGGCGGTGCTCACCGGCCGGACGTCGCGGACATCGACGAGCACACGACCCTGGTGCCGGGCGCTCTGCACCGTCTGTGCGATCACCGAGCCGAGGTCGTCCTTGGTGGCCAGGTCCACGCGGCCGGCCACGCGCAGGGCCGCCACGCCGGCCCGGCTCTCCGCCTGCACCCGCAGGGGCGCCGCGTCCACCGGCGCCGGCGTCGGGGTGGCCGCCTCCGCGAGGGCGGACACGACGAGCGTGTCGAGGCGCTCGCGGACCTGAGGGTCGAGCCCGTGCCGCGCAGCGTGGACCACCCGCTCGGCGAGCGCCCGCAGGCGGACGTTGCGCTCCTGGGAGCTCGAGCGCAGCATCGCGAACGCGGCGTCCCCGTCCACGCCGTAGGTGAGCATCAGCACGCCCTTGGCCTGGTCGATGACCGCGTGCGACTCGAGGGCGGCGCTGAGGTGCGCGTTCACACGCTCGGCGACGGTCGTGTCGAGGGCGGCGGTCCGGTCGACGACGAAGCCGCTGACCCCCGGGCCCTCCGGTCCGGGGCCCTCCACCGCGAGGGTGAGCAGCACCGTGTGCTCGACGCCTTGGAGGTCGTGCAGGCGGTACTCGCAGGTGTGCGGCTCGACGGCGCCCGGCGCGGAGTCGAGGGCCGCCGACAGGCGGCCGCGGTCCTCGAGGACAGCGTGGGCGAGGAGCACGTCCCGGGTGGGCACCACGTCGCCCGGGTCCATGCCGTGGATGGTGTACATCTGGTCCGACCACCACCACCTGTCCGTCGAGGTGGTGAATCGGAACCGACCAGCGTGGATCGATGCAGCGCTCATGTTGACACTCCGGGGGCCCGACGACTGGCGCCTTGCTGCTGGGCTCCCGTCCGAACCCAGAGATGGCCGACATCGTCGGTGGACTGCGTGCAGCGACAGTAGCCCTACGACCGCGGTCACGCGCGTCGAGACGCGTCGCCGACCGGCCCATCTCCGCTCGGCGTCACGAGCCGTCAGGCCTGCACGGGTGGAAGATGGAACAGTGACGTTTCGACGTGGTGAGGTTCCACCGCGAAGACAGGAGGCGGTGTGAACAACCGGACCACCGTCCTCGCGCGTCTGGCCCGGGCGGTCGCCGGCAGCCCCGCCGACCAGCCCCTGGCCGTGCGGCTCTGCCGGGCGAGCGTCGAGATCCTCGGAGCGGACGGCGGCGCCATCACGCTGTCGTCCACCCGTCCCGAGCGGCTCACCGTCAGCACGTCGAACGGCACGTCCGCCCGCATCGAGGACCTCCAGGACGTGCTGGGCGAGGGCCCGGGCCAGGACGCGTTCCGCCAGGGACGGACGGTCGTCGCCCACGTGAACGGCGGGCAGGGGGGCCCGTTCCCGATGTTCACCGAACTGGCCGGGGACATCGCCGGGCCCGTGACGGTCTGGGCGATCCCCATGCATCCCGGCGGGGTGACGATCGGGGTCCTCACCCTGTACCGGTCGGCCGGAGAGCTCGCTCAGGGCTCCGACGACGCCCAGTTCCTCGCCGACGCCGTGGGGGCGGCCCTGCTCGACGACCGCGCGCACGACGGCATGGTGCCGTTCGGCGCCTGGACCGACCGGGCGCGGGTCCACCAGGCGACCGGGATGGTCGTCGCGCAGCTCGCCATCGCCCCCGACGACGCGCTCGCCATCCTCCGGGCCCACGCGTACGCCGAGGCCACGACGCTCGACGAGATCGCACGCGCGGTCGTCGACCGCACCCTCACCTTCACGAACAGCACCTCCGGCGGCCACCACGACACGGGCGCCGCCGACGACAGCATGGGAAACGGTGACCGATGAGTGCACGAACGTCGGCACAGGTGCTCGCGGACGTCGCCAGCGCCCTGGTGGCCGACCACGAGACCACCGGGCTGCTCGCCCGGCTCGTCAGTGACGCGGCCGAGGTGCTCCCCGCCGACGCCGTGGCACTGCTGGTGCGGTCCGAGGACGGCGGGCTGGAGCTGCTCAGTGCCACCTCGCACCGGGCCGCCGAGCTCGAGCTGTACCAGTCCCAACGCCTCGAAGGGCCGTGCGTCGACGTGATCCGTACCGGCACCCTGGTCAGTGCGCACGGTGCGGACGAGATCGCCGAGCGGTGGGGCAAGGTCGGTCGGGCGGTCGTCGACGCCGGCTTCCTGGCGGTGTACGCCTTCCCGATGCACTGGCGAGACCACGTCGTCGGCGGTCTGAACGTGTTCTCCGCGGGGGCGGACGAGCTGAGTCCGTCGGCCGTCGCACTGGGACAGAGCCTCGCAAACTTCGCGACCCTGGCGATCGTCCAGCCGACGGCCCTCGCCGACGACGAGCTCGGGAGGCGGGTGACCGAGGCCCTCGCAGGGCGCGTCGTCGTCGAGCGGGCCAAGGGAGTGCTCGCGGTCCAGCTGGATGTCGACATGGCGCAGGCGTACGCGGAGCTGCTGCGGCGGTCGTCCTCGGACGGGTCGAGCCTCGCCGCGACCGCGGAGCAGATCGTCCACGCCGCCCAGCAGCGGTGAGCCCCGAGGGCTGCGGTGGAAGCGTCCCGAGGTCGGTGAGAGGCTCGACGGGCTGAAGGAGTCGGCGGCCTCCGGGGGCGGTGACCGCTCCCGGCCTCTCCGCAGGAGTGCGCCATGCCCGAGCCCGAGCTCCCCGCCCAGCAGCAGCAGCCCCCCGGCCTGACGGACCCGATGACCCCCACGCCCGACCACGGCGAGTCGAGCTATGAGGGCACGGGGTTGCTCGAGGGCCGCCGCGCGCTCGTCACCGGCGGGGACTCCGGGATCGGGCGCGCCGTCGCCATCGCGTTCGCGCGTGAGGGGGCCGACGTCGCGATCGTGTTCCTCCCCGAGGAGAAGGCCGACGCGGACGAGACCGCCGAGTGGGTCGAGCGCGCGGGGCGCCGCTGCATCCAGGTGCCCGCCGACCTGACCCAGGAGGACGAGGCGCGCGCTGCCGTGACCCGCGCCGTCGCCGAGCTCGGCGGGCTCGACGTCCTCGTGAACAACGCCGGCTTCCAGTGGGCACGCCGCGGGTCGATGGCGGAGGTCACCACCGAGGACCTCGACCGGACGATCAAGACGAACCTGTACGCGCTGTTCTGGGTCACGCAGGAAGCTCTCGAGCACCTCGGGGTGGGCGGAGCGATCATCAACACCTCGTCGATCCAGGCGTACCAGCCCTCCACGTCGCTGCTCGACTACGCGTCCACGAAGGCCGCGATCAACAACGTCACCGTGAACCTCGCCGCGGAGCTGGGACCTCGCGGCATCCGGGTCAACGCCGTGGCGCCCGGACCCATCTGGACACCGCTGCAGCCCGCGACGCAGCCCACCGAGAAGATCGAGCACTTCGGCGCCGACACGCCGCTCGGCCGGGCGGGCCAGCCGGCCGAGGTGGCGCCGGCCTTCGTGTTCCTCGCCGCCGAGTCCACCGCGTCGTACGTGTCCGGCACGGTGCTCGGCGTCACCGGCGGCAAGCCGGTGTTCTGATGCGCACCGACCGGATCGCGCAGCCGTGGGGGACAAGGACCCCCTACGGCCCGGGTGAGCGCTGGCCGGTGCGTGTCGACACGTTCGTCGAGCCGGGTGCGGAGGTCGACCGGTGGGTGCGCAGCGCGTCGGTGCTGCACTCCAACGGTGACGGGCTCGACATCGCGGTGGGCGGCGGGCGGATCGTCGGCGTCCGCGGGCGCGCCGACGACCGGGTCAACCACGGACGGCTCGGCCCCAAGGACCTGTTCGGGTGGCAGGCGAACGGCTCGCCCGACCGGCTCCGGCGGCCGCTCGTGCGGGACGGGGGCCGGCTCGTCGAGGCGTCGTGGGACGAGGCGATGGGGCGTGCGGTCGGGCGGATGCAGCACCTGCTCGACGAGCGCGGACCGAGCAGCGTCGGGTTCTACACCTCGGGCCAGCTCTTCCTCGAGGAGTACTACACGCTCGCCGTGCTCGCCCGGGCCGGCATCGGCACGCCGCACCTCGACGGGAACACCCGGCTGTGCACCGCGACCGCGGCGGAGGCCCTCAAGCAGTCGTTCGGCTCCGACGGCCAGCCCGGCTCGTACGCCGACATCGACCACGCGGACGTCCTGGCGCTGTACGGGCACAACGTCGCCGAGACCCAGACCGTGCTGTGGAGCCGCATGCTCGACCGGCTCGCGGGTGCCCGGCCGCCCGCCCTCGTCTGCCTGGACCCGCGCCCGACGCCGGTCGCGCGGGCCGCCACCGTCCATCTGGCTCCCCGGCCGGGCACCAACCTCGCGCTGATGAACGGCCTGCTGCACGAGCTCGTCGCGCACGGCTGGGTGGACCGCGAGTACGTGGCGACGCACACCCGGGGGTTCGAGGACCTGGCCGCCACCGTGTCCGCGTACCCGCCGGAGCGGGTCGCGCAGATCTGCGACGTCGACGTCGGTGCGCTGCGGGAGGCGGCCGGGCTGCTCGGCACGGCGTCGCGCCTCACGTCCACCGTGCTGCAGGGCTTCTACCAGTCGCACCAGGCGACGGCGGCGTCCGTGCAGGTCAACAACGTGCACCTGCTGCGCGGCATGCTCGGGCGGCCCGGCTGCGGCGTGCTCCAGATGAACGGGCAGCCCACCGCGCAGAACACCCGGGAGTGCGGCGCCGACGGCGACCTGCCGGGGTTCCGGAACTGGGCGAACCCGGCGCACGTGGAGGAGCTCGCCCGGCTGTGGAACGTCGAGACCGGCCGGATCCCGCACCATGTGCCGCCCACGCACGCGATGCAGATCTTCCGGTACGCCGAGCAGGGGTCGATCGGGCTGCTCTGGGTGCAGGCCACCAACCCCGCCGTCTCGCTGCCGGAGCTCGACCGGGTGCGGTCGATCCTGTCGTCCGAGGGGCTCTTCCTCGTGGTGCAGGACATGTTCCTGACCGAGACGGCGGCTCTCGCCGACGTCGTCCTGCCGGCGGCGGGCTGGGGCGAGAAGACCGGCACGTTCACCAACGCGGACCGGACGGTGCACCTGTCCGAGCAGGCCGTGGAGCCTCCCGGGCAGGCCCGGTCGGACCTCGAGATCTTCGTGGACCTCGCCGACCGCCTCCGGCTCACCGACCGGGACGGCGAGCCCCTCGTCGCGTGGCGCACGCCGGAGGAGGCATTCGAGGCGTGGAAGCGGTGCAGCGCGGGACGGCTGTGCGACTACACCGGCCTGACCTACGACCGGCTGCGTGGCCCGAGCGGCATCCCGTGGCCCTGCACCGAGGCCCGGCCGGAGGGGACGGAACGCCTCTACGTCGACGGTGGCTTCTGGGCGGCCCCTGACCGGTGCGAGACCTACGGCCGCGACCTCGAGACGGGTGCGCCGGTGGACGCGACCACCTACCGGGCCACGAACCCCGGCGGCCGGGCGATGCTCAAGGCGGTGGAGTACCGCCCGCCCCACGAGGTGCCGACGGACGAGTACCCGTTCTCCCTGCTCACCGGCCGGACGCTGTACCACTTCCACACCAGGACGAAGACGGCGCGAGCCCCCCAGCTGCAGGCCGCGGCCCCGGAGGTCTGGGTCGAGGTGTCGGCACCCGACGCCAGGTCCTCGGGGCTCGCCGAGGGGGACACCGTCGAGGTCACCACGCCGCGGGGCAGCGTGCGGGCGCAGGTCAGGGTCACCGGCATCCGGCCGGGTGTGGTGTTCCTGCCGTTCCACTACGGGTACTGGGACGGCGACGACGCCACGTCCGGCGACGTCGCCGGTGGCGCAGCCGACGGGCACCGCAGGGCCGCGAACGAGCTCACGCGCACCGAGTGGGACCCCGCGTCCAAGCAACCCCTGTTCAAGACCGGGGCCGCGCGCCTGCGGAAGGTCGCGGCGGGCGGTGGCTCGCCGTCGTCGGCACCGACCACCGCAGCCTCGGCGCCGGTGACAGGAGGCGTCCCGCCGACGCGCGGCGGTCCCGACGCCGAGGCCGACGAGGAGTCCGAGGTGCGCCCCGAGGAGGTGGTCGTCCGGTGAGGACCGACCTGGCACTGGCCGCGCTGGCCGCCGGCGAGCGCGTCCTCGCCGCCGCCCTCGACGACCTCGCGGCGCGGCACCCCGACGACGCGGACGTCGCCGTCGTGGCCCGCGATCTCGCGGGACGGTCGCGGGAGCACGTGGCGGACCTCACGCGGGTCGCCGGTGCGCGCGGGGACCGCTCACCACTGCCTGCCGTTCCGCGCTCCGCGGTCGCCTCCGACGACCCGCGCCCGCCGCTGCTCGCCGACCTGCGCGACGCCTACGTCACGGCGTCCGGGGTCGGCGCCGACTGGGACGTCCTGCGGCAGGTCGCCCTGGCGTCGCGGGACGACGCCCTCGCCGCGCTGGTCGAGGCAGGTGCGCCGCACACCGAGCAGCAGGTGACCTGGCTGCGCGCCAAGCTCCGCGAGTCGGCGGCCCAAGGCGCTCTCGACTTAGCACCACCGGAGATCGAAGGAGGAACGACGATGGACAGGAAGGACCCGAGCCCGGACGACGTGCCGGAGCTGCCGGAGGAGCTCGACGGGCTCCCGCACGACGAGCCCGCGGACTCGCCGCCCGCCACGCGCGACCCGGCCGACCCGGACGCGCACGGGCCGATCATCCACGCGTGACCGCAGCCGTCGAGCCCGTCACGCGCTCCCGGGGGCATCAGGACGTCCCGCTGGTGACCAGCGGGACGTCCTGACTGGTGGCCGGGCGCCCCCGCTCACGCACCGGCGGCGGGTCGCGCACCCGCCGCCGGTGCGGACGCGGCCCCGGCCACCTCCGTGGCGGTGTCGTGCGCGGCCACGTCCGGCTCGGTGGACCGGTCGTCCGGCGGTGCCTTCAGCACGAGCGTCATGTGGCCGCCGAGGTAGCCGCTCACGAGCACGCCGGCGGTCGCCGCCAGCGAGAGTGCGACGCCCGCCGTTCGGTGGCCGCGGCGGCGCAGCAGCCACGACGTCCCGAAGGTCAGCACCGCCGCTGCGTTGAGGGCGGCGTGCACCGTGCCGACGCGCTGCACCCGTTCGCCGGACCGGTCCCAGTCCGCCCAGCCCGTCAGGGCCGTCGGGATCGCCGCGAGGACCCCCGTGCCGAGCAGCCGGTCGGCGGCCGCGTGCGACGCCGGCGGCCCGACCACGTCGAGGGTGGTGGCGCTCAGCCAGAGCCCGATGGGCACGTCGGTGAGCAGCGGGTGCGCTGCGTGCCCCAGGGGAGCGCCACGCAGCAGCGCGCGTCGGCCGGACGTGCCGACGAGCCGACGGACGAGCGGACGCAGCCGGTCGGCGGCGCGACCGAGGGTGGCGTCGGTCTCCGCCGCCGCGGCGAGCCGACGGGGGAGCGGCACGTCGGGTGCTGCGTCAGCGGTCGTCGTCACCGGGACCTCCGGCGGTGTCCGTGCCCGAGGTGCTGCGGGGCTTGGTGAAGGACGCGTGCACGGCGGCCTTGGCGCGGTCGGGCAGCACGGCCGCCGCTGCGGTCTGGCTGCGGACCTTCAGGCTGTGCACCTCGATCTTGTCCTTGCCCGCCAGCAACGCCTCGACGGCCTCTGTCGCCACCTTGGCCGGGTCGTCCTTGGGCCCCTGGCCCACCCGGGTGTCGGTCATGTCGGCACGTTCGAAGAACTCGGTGTCGGTGGGGCCGGGGAGCAGGGCGGTGACCGTCACGCCGGTCTTCCTCAGCTCGTGCCGCAGAGCCTCGCTGAACGACAGCACGAACGACTTCGACGCCGCGTACGTGGCGTAGTAGGGCCCCGGCATGAGGCTTGCGGTCGAGGCGGTGAACAGCACGCGTCCCTGGCCCCTGGCCACCATGGTCGGCACCAGCGCCTTGGCCAGACGCACCGGCGCGACGACGTCGAGCGCGATGACCTCGAGGTCGCCGTCGAGCGGGGTGTCCAGGAACGCGCCGCCCTGCCCGACGCCCGCGTTGAGCGCGAGCGCCTCGACGGGCCGGCCGGTGCCCGCCACCGCCTCGACGAGCCGGTCGACGCCTGCCGGTGTGGTGAGGTCCGCCTGCACGGCGACGGCGGCGACGCCCTGCCCGCCGACCTCGGAGGCGGCGCGGTGGACGTCGTCGTCCTCGGCGGTGAGCAGGACGTCGAACCCGTGCTGCGCGAACGTGTCGGCCATCGCGCGGCCGATGCCGCTCGAGGCACCCGTGACGACGGCGAGCGGGCGGGTGGACGTGTCGGCGGTCATGAGCTCCTCCGGTGGGTTGCCCGGCGGCGCCGCCTGCCTCACGCCTCACCCGACCGTAGGCAGACGCTCGCCGGCCCGCACGTCGACGGCCCTGCCACGCCGCGCCCGTTCAGGATGGGGGCATGCACCTGCGACTGCTCCTGCTGGCGGACACCCACCTGCCGACGCGGGCACGGGACCTGCCCGGGCCCGTGTGGGCCGCCGTCGACTCGGCGGACGTGGTCGTCCACGCCGGCGACTGGGTCTCGGAGGACCTGCTGGACGCGCTGGAGGCCAGGTCGGCGCGGCTCGTGGCCTGCGTCGGGAACAACGACGGCCCCGCTCTGCGCGCCCGCCTCCCGGAGGTCGCGCACGCGGATCTCGCCGGGCTCCGGCTCGGCGTGGTGCACGAGACGGGCCCCGCCCAGGGGCGCGAACGGCGCGCCGACGAGCAGCACCCCGGCCTGGACGTCCTCGTCTTCGGGCACAGCCACATCCCGTGGGACAGCGTCACGCCGGCCGGCCTGCGGATGCTCAACCCCGGCTCGCCGACGGACCGCCGACGCCAGCCGACCGCCACGTTCATGACCGCCGCCGTCGAGGACGGGACGCTCGTCGGCGTGACGCTGCACCCCGTCGCACGACAGGGGCGGTGAGCGTCGTCCGCGCCCACCGCCCCCGCATCCGGCGTGCGGAGCTCACTCCGAGCGGGAGGCGTCCTGCAGCGCGCCCGTCCCCTGGGAGGCGGACTCGGTGTCGCGCTGCGGCGACGTGGCGGACGTGCCGTGCTGCGTGAGCTCGGAGAGGTACTCGTGGCACTGCTGCGCGCGCCGCGAGTCCTCGCTCATGACCTGCTCGAAGAACGAGGCGATGTCGTCCTTGCCGGCGTTGCGGGCGTCCCGGACGTACTGGCCGTAGTCGTGGCCCGCCTTCAGCGAGTGGTACTGCAGGGAGATGAGGTCAAACGTGACGTCATCGAACCCGGTCTCTCCAGTTGCCATCGTGCTCTCCTCGACGACGACGCCGGGTCGTCAGCCGGCGTGTCCCTGCCAGCCGTTCCTTGACCGGATTTCACGCTAACCCGCGGCCCGGGCCCCGCAACCGCTGCACGGCCGGGGCCCGGCTCGACGCGCGGGAGCGGCGGGCCGGGGGTAGGAAAGGGGTGCCGCACCGCCGCTGTCCGAACACGGCGGCGCGAGGGCACGAGAGCACGAGCACGAGCACGGTGTCGGTGCAGAAGGCGGCCGGCGACGCGGAGGACCGCACAGCCAGGGACCGCCGATGACCCCCTTCATGCACGACCGCGCCGGCCAGGCCGACCCCACCCGGGGGCGCGTCGTCGTCACCGGCGGCGCAGGATTCCTCGGCAGCCATCTGTGCACCGAGCTCGTCGCGCGCGGTGCCGAGGTGGTGTGTCTCGACAGCTTCCTCACCGGGGCTCCGTCGAACGTCGCGCATCTGCTCGACGAGCCCACGTTCCGCCTGGCGCGGTGCGACATCACCGACTTCGTGCACGTGCCAGGTCCCGTCGACCTCGTCCTGCACTTCGCGTCGCCGGCCTCGCCGGTCGACTACCTGCAGCTGCCCATCGAGACCCTCAAGGTCGGGTCGATCGGCACGCTGCACGCGCTCGGCCTCGCCAAGGACAAGGGTGCCCGCTTCGTGCTGGCGTCGACCTCCGAGGTGTACGGCGACCCGCAGGTGCACCCCCAGCCGGAGGAGTACTGGGGTCACGTGAACCCGGTCGGGCCACGAGGCGTGTACGACGAGGCGAAGCGGTACGGCGAGGCGCTGACCACGGCCTACCGCACCGCGCACGGCGTGGACACGGCGATCGTCCGGATCTTCAACACCTACGGGCCCCGGATGCGCCCTCACGACGGCCGGGCGATCCCCACGTTCGTCCGTCAGGCGCTCGCCGGCGAACCCGTCACGGTGGCCGGCGACGGCAGCCAGACCCGGTCCGTCTGCTATGTCGACGACCTCGTCCGGGGCATCCTCGGGCTCGCCGCGAGCGGGCACCCCGGACCGATGAACATCGGCAACCCGACGGAGCTCACGGTGCTGCGGATCGCCCAGGACGTGGTCGAGGCGACCGGGTCGCGATCGCGGATCGACCTCGTGCCCCGCCCGGTCGACGACCCCGAGGTCCGTCGCCCGGACACCGCGCTGGCGCGGCGCGAGCTCGGCTGGGTGCCTGAGGTGCCCTGGGAGGAAGGCCTCGGCCGCACGGTGCGGTGGTTCGCACAGGCCGCGAGCGTGCCCGCCTGAGCCGCTGGTCCGGCCCGGGGCCGCCGCCCTCCGGCCGCCGGTCTGCGGCCGCCGGTCTGCGGCCGTCCGCAGTCAACCTGGCGTCGGCGAGTACGCGGTGGGCCGCCCGCAGTCAGCCTGGCGTCGGCAGGTCCGCGCGGTCGAGCTGGCGCTCGACCGCCGCGACCACCTCGGCGACGGTCGTCGCGGCCAGCACCGGGTCGGTCGTCGCACCGTGCGGGTCTCCCGAGGTACGGGCGTCGCCGTGCCACAGCACGGTGTGCCTCTCGGGATCGACGGCCGGTCCCCACCGGTCGGGCGAGACGGGCCCGAACAGCAGCACGGACGGTGTGCCCAGCGCCGTGGCGAGGTGCGCGACCCCGGTGTCGCCGCACACCAGCAGGTCGGCGGCCGCGACCCGGGCGGCGAGCGCCGGAAGCGTCAGCCGCCCCGCCGTGCTCGTGACGCCGGGCAGCCCGGCTCCGACGCGAGCACACAGCTCGACCTCGCGCGCGTCACCGGTGAGGGTGACGTGTCGCCCGGCGCGCACCAGGTGCCGGGCGACGGCGGTCCACCGGCCGGGCGGCCAGCGGCGCGACACCGACGCCGCCCCCGGGTGCAGGAGCACCTCATGGCGTGCCCCGGCCCGCTCCAGGTCGTCGCCGGGTGGCTCGAGCCGGAGGTCCTCGCGCCCGCACGGTCCGCCTGCCCAGCGGACGAGCCGGCACCAACGGTCCACCTCGTGCTCGTCGTCCCGCCATGGTGGTCCGTCATCGTGCCCAGGCGTCGCGAACGTCACGAGCCGCTGCGGCCCCGTGGCGCGCAGACGGGCGTTGCTCTGCGGCCCTCGACCGTGGAGGTTGACGGCCACGTGGCCGCCGCCCGCCCACGGGACGGGCGTGCCCAGCCCGGCGGTCGCCGCGACGGCGTCGACGAGACCCAGGTCGCGCAGCCATGACCCGAGCCGTGCGGGTGCGGCCAGGACCAGCCGCCGGTCGGGCCACGCGCGGCGTACACCGCGCAGCGCCGGCACCCCGGTCAGGGCGTCGCCGAGTCCGAGCGCCCTGAGCACGAGCACGTCCCCGGCTTGCTGCGCGCTCACGGCCAGGACGACTCCCCGGACGCCATCACGAGCATCTCGCGGATCTCGCTGCCGACCGGTTGGGTCAGCGCGGTCAGCACGGCGCCGGCCGTGTGGGCGGGGTCGTTGAGCTGGGCGTCCGGGCCGGGCCGGTACTGCTCGGTGCGACCGTCGAAGAACGGGGTGCTCATGCCGCCGGGCACCAGCAGCGTGACGCCGACGCGACCGGCGAGCTCGGCAGCAAGGGCATGGGTGAACCCGCGGACGGCGAACTTCGACGCGCAGTAGGCCGTCGCGTCGCTCACACCACGCAGCGCGAGCGTCGAGGCGACCGTGACGATCGTGCCGCGGGTCTGCTCCAGGTACGGCAGGCACGCCCGCACGACGGCCACGGTCCCGAAGAGGTTGACGCGGACCACGCGCTCCCACGACTCCACGTCGACGTCCGCGAGAGGTCCGCACGAGTCGATCCCCGCCGCGGTGACCAGCCCGCTCGGTGGCCCGACCTGCGCCACGAGCTCCTCGACCGCCCGCGCGGCCGCGTGCGAGTCGGACAGGTCGACCTGTGCGTGCGCGACGTCGTCCGCGGGCGCCGCCCGGTCGAGCACGGCGGGGGTGCCGCCCGCGGCGGCGACGGCCGCGACGACCGCCGCGCCGAGGCCGCTCGCACCACCGGTCACGAAGACCGTGCCGAGCGCTCGGGGGCCGGGGACGCCCGACGAGCCGGGGCGGACGAGGGTGTCGGTCATGGGACCTCCTGCGGGACTGGCGTCCGGGCGCTGCCCGTCCGCTCGATGATGGACGACGTGGACCGGCCGTCCAGATAGGGGAGGAGCACGACACGGCCACCGCCTGCGCGGACCACGTCGGTCTCCGGCAGCGGTCGACCGCCGTAGTCGCCGCCCTTGGCCCACACGTCCGGCGCGAGGGCCGCGAGCACCCTGCGGGGATCGTCCTCGTCGAACACCACCACGGCGTCGACGCAGTCGAGCGCCTCGAGGACGCGGGCGCGGTCGGTGGCGGCGACCACCGGCCGGCCCGGGCCCTTGAGGCGTCGCACGGACGCGTCGGAGTTCATGACGACCACCAGGGCGTCACCGAGCCGGCGCGCCGCCTGGAGGGTCGCGACGTGGCCGGCATGGACGATGTCGAAGCAGCCACCCGTCGCGACGAGCGTCCGGCCACCGACGCGCAGACGGGCCCCGAGGGCTGCCACGTCGTCGGTGCCGGGCGTGGTGAGCGCCGGTGCGTCACGAGCCGGGGCCGTCGGCGACAGGCCGTGCCCGCCCCCGCGCCCGGCCTGCGCACGGAAACCCTCGGCGCCTCCGGCCGCCACCCACGCCGACGCCCGTGCGACGGCAATCTCGACCGCCGCCGACACCAGGGCGCCCCGGGACAGCGCGACCGTGGCGGCCGCGGCGAAGCTGTCGCCCGCACCACAGGTGTCGCCGCCGGCGACCGCAGCGGCGGGGACGAAGACCGCCTCGTCCGCGGTCGTCGCGACGAACGCGCCACGCGCACCGGCCGTGACGGCGAGCGCCCGGGCCTTCCAGGCGGCGCGCAGGTGCTGCGCGAGCGCGTCCGGCGCCCGTCCCGGGTCACCGTCCGTCTCCCGGGCGGCCCCGCGCGCCTCACCGAGGTTCGGGGTCACGAGGGCTGCACCCTCCACGGGGCGTCCACCCCGCGGGTGGGGGTCCCACACCACGGGGCACCGCCGGGCGGCGGCGGCGAGCATCGTCCGGAGCCGCTCGTCCCGCGTGGTGCCCGCGCCGTAGTCGGCCACGAGGACGGCGTCGGCCGACGCCAGGAGCTCCCGCACGGCGTCGTCGGGGACGTCCGTGGGGGTGCCGGGACCACCGTCGTCGATCCGCACCAGCGACCGGCCCTCGCACCGCACCCGGACCTTGCGTCGCGTGGGTCCGTCGTGGCCGAGCCCGACCACGTCGACCCGGGACCGTAGGGCGTCCGTGAGCAGCCGGCCGCTCGCGTCGTCGGCGACCGGTGCCACGAGCGTCACGCGGGCACCGTCAGCGGCGCAGAGCAGGGCGGCGAGACCTGCCCCGCCGGGCGACTCGGAGGTCGCCGTCACGTCGAGCACCGGGGCAGGCGCGTCGGGGCAGAGCCGTTCGCTGTGGCCGTCGACGTCTCGGTCCAGCAGCAGGTCCCCGACCACGACGACGTGCGGCCGGGTGTCGTGCCCGGCCGGTACGCCGACGACGGGTGCCGCGGTGTCGGCGGCGTCGGCGGCGCCGGCAGCCGCGGGCAGATGGGCGTCGACGGCGGCGCACAGGGCGTGCACGAGCACGAGGTGCGCGGCCTGCACGGCCGCCGTCGACGCGGCCGGGACGCACAGGGCGTCGTCGGACGCGGCGGCGAGCGGGTTCGGGCCACGGCCGGTGAGGGCCCAGACCCGCATCCCGAGGCTCCGGCCGCGTTCGGCGGCGCGTACCACGTTCGGGCTGCGACCGGAGGTCGACAGCAGCAGGAGCACGTCGCCCGCGCGGCCGTGCGCCTCCACCTGCCGCGCGAACATCTCGTCGGCGCCGTAGTCGTTGGTGATCGCGGTGAGGCTGGAGGTCTCCGCGCACAGGGCGATCGCCGAGTACGGCCGGCGCTCGGCCACGAACCTGCCGACGAGCTCGGCCGTGAGGTGCTGCGCCTCGGCGGCGCTGCCCCCGTTCCCGGCGGCGAGCACCCGTCCACCGGCCGCGAGCCGTCCCGCGAGGAGACGGCCCCACTCGTCGACCGTCGTCGCCTGCTCCCGCACGGCGTCGAGCGCGGCCGACAGCTCGTCGAGGTGGTCGCTCACCCAGTCCTGCCCGCTCATCCCGCTGCCACCTCCCTCAGCGCGGAGCGGCGCACGAGGGTGTGGTAGACGAGCTCGGTCCGTGCCGCGACGCGGTCCCACCCGTACAGGAGGACCGCGCGGCCGCGGGCCGCGGCCCCGTACGACGCACGCGTCGAGGGGGCGTCGAGCAACGCCCGGACGGCCCGCGTGAGAGCGGCCACGTCGCGGGGCGGGACCAGCAGCCCTGTGACGCCGTCCCGGACGGTGTCGAGCAGGCCGCCGACCGCCGACCCGACGACGGGCACCCCGCACGCGGCGGCCTCGAGCGGGACGATGCCGAACGGCTCGTACCAGGGTGTCGCCACCACCAGATCGGCGGTCCGGACGAGCGCCGGCAGGTCGCCGTGATCCACGCGGCCGACGAGGTGGACGCGGTCCTGCACGCCCAGGGCCGCGGCGACGTCGAGCAGCCGCGCCGCCTCCGCGTCGTGCGCCAGGTCCTCCTCCGCCGGCCCGCCCGCCACCACCAGCTCGGTGTCCGGCAGGGCCGCGAGCGCCCGCACGGTGGCTTCCACGTCCTTGCGCTCGACGAGCCGCCCGATGCAGAGCAGCCGGAAACGGGCACGTCGAGGCGCCCGCTCCTCGTCCCGCGGGCCGTCGGGCCGGAAGTGGTCGACGTCCACGCCGCACGGCACCACACGGACGTGCGCGGGGGGGACGCCCATCCGGGCCAGCTCGGCCACCTCGTCGGTGCACGTCGCGACCACCACGTCGGCCCGTCGGGCCACGGACGCCTCGGCGGCGACGCGGCCCAGGGGGCTGGTGTCCTTGTCGCCCTGGTGGCGGCGCTTGACCGTGCCGAGCGCGTGGAACGTCTGCGCCACGGGAACACCGGTCGTCTCCGCCGCGGCGAGCGCGGCGAGCCCTGACATCCAGAAGTGGGCGTGCGCCACGTCCGGCGTCCCGTGAGCGGCCCACGCGGCAGCCAGCCGCTCACCGAGCTCGGGGATGTACGGCAGCAGGTCGTCCTTGGGCACCGGGCGCGGTGGCCCGGCGTCCAGGTGCAGCACGTCCACCCCGGGGACCAGCTGCACCCGGTCGGGCAGGCCGGGGTCGTCCCGCCGGGTGTAGACGTCCACCTGGTGCCCGGCCCGGGCGAGGGCTGAGGCGAGGGCCGCCACGTGCACGTTCTGGCCGCCGGCGTCCACGCCACCGAGCGTCGCGAGCGGGCTCGCATGCTCGGACACCATCGCGATCCTCATCGGGCCACCTCCTTGAGCAGGGACTGCCAGTCGGACAGGAACCGCTCCAGTCCGAAGTGCCGGAGCGCGTGCTCGCGGGCGGCGTACCCGCGCTCGCGAGCCTCGTCGGGGTCGTGCAGCCACCGGCGGGCGGCCTCGACGAGGCGTTCGGGCCGGGCGCTCACCACCCCGGCGTCCGGCGGGACCGCCTCCGGGGCCGCTGTCCCCGCGAACGCGAGGACGGGCAGGCCGAGCGTCATCGCCTCCACCAGGGCGAGGCCGAGGCTCGTCCAGCGGAACGGGTGCAGATAGGCGCGACACCCGGCCAGCACGTCGTGCAGCGCGGCCTGCGGGAGGTCGGCGTGCAGGTGCGGGGCGAGCTGCGGGGCACGTTCCGCGAGGGCGCCCATGCCCATGCCGTACACCTCCACCGGGACCTGGGCGGCGACGTCGAGCAGCACGTCGGTGCCGGCGACGCGCCACCGGCGGACGGGCTCGTTCACGGCCGCGGCGACGGCGGCGCGCTCACCGGTGTACCGGTGGCCGGGGTCGGGGATGCCGTGCTCGATGACGACCGTCGGGGCGCGCCCGTTGTCCCACATGGCCGCGTTGAACGCGGTGACGTGGGCGAGGACCACGTCGGAACGGTCGGCCAGCGGGTGGCGGGTGGCGGCGGCGGGGCCCGCCGGCGTGTTGTGCTCGACGTACACCGCCGGCACGTCGACACCGGGCCGCCGGCCCGTCCACCGCTCCACGAGCTCCAGGTCCCGGAGCCGTTGCAGCACCACGACGTCGAGCTCCTCATGGCGCAGGTCGCGCGGGGCCACCTCGCGGGCGGACGACGGCCAGTCCCAGGTGCGCGCACGGCCGCGGCCGTCGGGGGAGCGTGCGTCGTCGACAGGGATGACGTAGTCGTCGCACCCCTGGACGAACGACGTCATCCACGAGCCGTGCACGTGCCACACCAGCACCTTCATGCGGACACCTCCCGCTGCGGCATGCCGGCCGGTCGCTGCGGTGCGCCGGCCAGGGAGTCGACGGCCAGGACCACGTCCCGCGCACCGACCGACGTGAGGCACGGGTGCCCCGCGACAGGACAGGTCCTCGCCCGGCTGCCCGCGCACGCGGCGTGCTGGTCGCCGAGCAGGACCGTCGGAACGCCGAACGGGGCCCAGCGCCCCGCGGGCACCACGGGGGAGAACAGGGACACGACGGGTGTCCCCACGGCCGACGCGAGATGGGCGGGCCCGGTGTTGCCGACGACCACGGCCGCGGCGCCCGCCAGGACCCCCGCCAGCTGCGCGAGCGTGGTGCGGCCTCCCAGGTCGAGGGCCGCCGGCGCGCCGCGGGCGACGTGTGCGGTGAGCGTGCGGTCGGAGGGGCCACCCGTCACGACGACCGCCCAGCCTGCTCCGACGAGCGCCGTCACCAGCGCTCGGGCCTGGTCCGGGGCCGGGGCGCGGGCGGGCACCGCCGCGGAGGGGTGCACCACGACGTACGGCTGGGCGGGCACCAGGTGCGTGACGTCGGGCAGAGGACGCCGCACCCGGGGCAGCCCGGGGTCCCCGGCGGCGAGGGCCCCGCCGGCGGCCCGGGCGAGGTCGAGCGCGGCCTCGACCTCGTGCAGGCCCTGAGGTCGCCGGTGCCTGACGTCCAGCAGCGTGCCCGGGTAGTCCTCGCTGGTCCCGGCGACGAACGCGACCCCGGCGAGCCGGAGCAGCAACGCCGCCGGCAGGGGGCTCTGGTGGAAGGAGGTGAACACGACTGCCCGGTCGTACTGCTTCCCCCCCAGCCGGGCGACCAGGCCGTGCACCGCCTCCGGGTCGACGGCGGCGGGAGACAGACCGTCCCACGGCGGGTCGAACACGAGCACGTCCGCCACGCCCGGCAGGAGCCGCGCGGCGGCCTGCCCTGCGGGCGACGCGAGCACGTCCACCCGCCCCAGCGCCCCGAGGGCGCGGATCGCCGGCCCCGTGACGAGCACGTCGCCGTCGGAGTCCAGCCGTACCGCCAGGACGCGCGTCATGGTGCCTCCGCCCGGGCCGGGCGCGAGGGAGGCAGCAACAGGGAGACGGCCTCGCGGACGTCGGTCGCGACGGCCTCTGCGCGGTGGATCTCCTCGGGGCGGGTCCGAGCGTTCGGCACGAGGACCGCCCGTGCCCCGGCGGCGACGGCCGCGTCGACGTCGGCTCCGATATCGCCGACCACCGCGCACTGCCACGGCTGCAACCCGAGCTCGCGCGCGGCCTGCAGCACCAGGCCGGCGGCAGGCTTGCGGCACCCGCACGACGAGTCGGGCCCGTGCACGCACACCTGGACGGTGTCGAACGGCCCGAGCAGCTCGGCGACCCGGTCGTTCACCGCGTCGACCTGCGCCCGGCTGAGCAGCCCGCGCGCGACACCCGACTGGTTCGACACGAGACCCACCGCGCGGTGCGTCCCGCGCACGGCGTCCAGCGCCTCCTGCGCGCCGAGCACGGTCCGCACCCGGTCGGGGTCGCCGTTGTACGGCACGTCGTGCACCAGCGTGCCGTCGCGGTCGAAGAGCACCGCCCGGGCCGGCGGCCGCCACGGTTCGGCACGGACCCCGTGGGCGACCGTCCCGCGCAGCCGGTGAAGGACGGCCGCGAACGGGATGACCACACTGGTCCAGGCCATGCGCCGCCACTCGGCGGGGGCACCGGGGTCGCCCGGACGGGGCCCGGGCGACAGCCGCCGCCAGGCGAAGTCGGCGGTCAGCCCCGCCCACGCACCGAGCGCGAACGTCGCCGTCCGGCGCCGGTGCGCGGCGGCGGCGAGGAGACCGACGAGCGCCGAGGCCACCGTGACGACATGCCAGGGAAACCTGCCGCGGCCGGTCTGGGCCGCCGCGCGCCACGCCGCGCCGTGCAGCGCCCGCATGAGCGCGTCATCGGCTGCGCCGGCCTGCACCCGGACGCTCACGGCGTCGTCCGCCGGGCGCACCGGGTGGTGGGTCGTGCGTGCGCCCTGCTCCAGGCGCCATCCCGCCCGGCGGAGCCGCAGGGCGAGGTCGGCGTCCTCACGGTAGGCGCGGGGGAACCGTTCGTCGAAGCCGTCGACCCGTTCCAGCGCGAACCGGCGGAACGCCATGTCCGCGGTCGCCCAGCGCGCGTGCTCGAGGCCGGCGGTGCTGCGCTCCCAGTCGGTGGGACGCCGGTCCGGGGGGAGCGGCACGTGCAGCCGCCCCTGGGTGGCCGCCACGTCGTCGTCCACCGCGCGCAGGTCGGCGGCGAACGCCTGCGCCCAGCCCGCGGGGAGCACCACGTCGTCGTCGAGGAACTCGACCCAGGTCTCCCGGGCGGTGCGCCAGCCGGCGTTGCGGGCCGCCGCGGGTCCCCGGCCGCCCGTGCGCACGACGCTGCACGGCCACGGCAGCGGCGGCAGCGTGAGCGCCGGGCCACCGGAGGGGCGGTCGTCGCACACGACGACGCCGGCAGGCGCCGTGCCGGCGGTCTCCCAGTCCTGCCCGGCGAGGCTGCGCAGCATCCGGTCCAGGCAGGGTCGGCCGACCGTCGGCACGACCACCGACCAGGAGGGCACCGGTGCACCGGTCCCGCGGCGTGCGTCCACGACGCTCACCCGTCCGTCCTGAACATCTCGGCCCGCCGCACGAGGTGCGGACCCAGCACCAGGAGGTCGACGGGCGCGGAGCCGAACAGCTCCAGGGCGTCCCGCGGGTCGTCGACCATGGGCCGGCCGGCCGTGTTGAGACTCGTGTTGATGACGACCGGCAGGCCCGTGCGCTCGCGGAAGGCCTCGATCGTCGCGCCCAGCCGTGGCTGCGAGGACGGGTCGACGGTCTGGATCCGTGCGGTGCCGTCGACGTGCACGGCGGCGGGGATGCGGTCGCGCCAGGCGGACGCCACGTGATGCACGAAGAGCATGTAGGGGCTGGGCAGCGGCCCGCCCGAGAAGATCTCGTGGGCGTGGTCGAGCAGGACCATCGGCGCCACCGGCCGGAACTGCTCGCGCCCCTTGACGTCGTTGAGGCGTTCGAGGTTCTCGGCGAAGCCGGGATGCGCGAGGAGGGAGCGGTGCCCCAGCGCGCGGGGTCCGAACTCGCTGCGACCGTCGAACCACCCCACGACGCCGTTGGCGGCCAGCACGTCGGCCACCTCGCCCGCGAGGTCCGCGGGCGTGCGGAAGGGTACTGCCGCGGCCCGCAGCCAGGCGGCGAGGTCGTCGTCGGACCAGGCCCGGCCGAGGTCGGCACCGGGGATCGGCTCGAGGGCGTCGCCCAGGTCGGCGGCCACCTGCATCGCCGCTCCCAGCGCGGTCCCGGCGTCACCCGAGGCCGGCTGCACCCACATCTCCTCGAAACCGCTGTCGCGCCAGATCCTGGAGTTCGCCACGCAGTTCAGGGCGATGCCGCCGGCCATGGTCAGCACCCGGTCCCCGGTCCGGTCCTGCAGCCAGCGCGCCAGGTCGACGAGGACCTCCTCGAGCCGCGCCTGCACGGAGCACGCCAGGTCGGCGTGCTCGCCGCCCCAGGTGCCGTCGTCGACCCTGCGTGGCGCCCACCTGGTCCAGTCGGGAACCTCCGCCACGAACCCGCCGTCGTCCGTCGCGTAGACGAGGTCCCGCAGGTCGTCCAGGTAGCGCGGTGTGCCGTAGGAGGCGAGGGCCATCACCTTGTACTCGTCGCTGGACCGCAGGAAGCCGAGGTGCTCGGTCAGCGACTCGTACAGGAGGCCCAAGGAGTGCGGCAGCTCCTGCGTGGCGAGGATCTCCAGCCGCCCGCCGGTGTAGCGGCCGGCCAGGTGCGACGCACGCTCCCCACGGCCGTCGAGGACGAGGACGCTGCTCGTCTCGAACGGTGACGCGAGCGCGGCGGAGGCGGCGTGCGCCACGTGGTGCGGTACATAGCGCACCACCGAGGGGTCCACTCCGGGCAGGGCTGTCGTGAGGAAGCCGCCGAAGCGCTCGGCGTAGCTGGTGCGCAGGTGGTCCCACGGGTCGTCGAGCCCCAGGTCCTCGGCGTTCTTCGCGAGCGCGGGGTCCCAGCCGTACGCCACCGCGTCGAGGTCCTGCGGTCGCACGCCGGCCTCCGCGAGGCACCACCGCATCGACTGCTCGGGCAGCTCCCACGCCGCAAAGGGCACTGGTCGCTTGCCGTGCTTGCGGCGGCTGAACCGCTCCTCCTCCGCCGCGGCGACCACCCGGCCGTCGACGACGAGTGCCGCGGAGGGGTCGTGGTAGATCGCGTTGACACCGAGCACGCGCATGGGCGGCAGACCTCTCCTGGTGGTCCGCGGTCGTGCGTGGTCTCGACACGAGAGTGCTGCTGGGAGGGTTGCGGGCCCTCCGTCCGGTTCACTGTGGAGCACTTCTCCGAGAGCCGCACTTCGAACCGCTTCTCCCAGAACCCCAGGTCGCCGCACCGGTTGCGGCGGCCGTGCACCGTGTGACGCTGGGCCGACGAAAGCGCGCTCCGGTGTCAGGGCGCGGACGTGATGACCCGGAGGTGTCGTGAAGCTGCCCCGCCCGCGAGGAGTGCTCAGCCGGTCGGTGACCGAGGTCCTGACCGGCGGTTCGACCGATCGCGCCGACCACCTCGCGGCGTTGGCCCGCGCGGCCGTCGACGAGGCGTCCGACGTGCTCGTCGACGAGGACGTGCAGCTCGCGCTGTACGTCCTGTACGAGCTGTTCTACCGAGGCTTCGACGGCGTGGACGACGAGTGGGAGTGGCACCCCGACCTGCTCCGTGCGCGCACGGTCCTCGAGCGGGCGCTCGAGGAGACGCTGCGGAGCCGGGTCGAGCTGCGTCGCGACATCGCGCCCGAGCGCGCCGCGGTCGCGCAGGCCCTGTTCGCGATGACCGCGCCCGCACCGGGTCCGAGCGTCGCCCGCTTCGTGGCGCGGCGGGCGACGCTCGACCAGCTGCACGAGCTCCTGATGCACCGATCGCTGTACCAGCTCAAGGAGGCGGACCCGCACACGTGGGCGATCCCGCGCCTGACCGGGCAGCCGAAGGCCGCGCTCGTCGAGATCCAGGCGGACGAGTACGGCGGGGGAGCGCCGGACCGGATGCACTGTGAGCTGTTCGCCCGGACGATGCGCGGAGCGGGCCTGGACGCCGAGTACGGCGCGTACGTGGAGCAGGTGCCTGCCGTGACGCTGGCCCTCGTGAACGTCATGTCGCTGTTCGGCCTGCACCGCAGCCGTCGGGGCGCCGTGGCAGGACACCTCGCGGCGTTCGAGATGACGTCGTCGTTGCCCAATCGCCTCTACGGCGACGGCTTCCGTCGGCACGGCTACGACGAGAGCACCACCTGGTACTTCGACGAGCACGTCGAGGCGGACGCGGTGCACGAGCAGATCGCCGGACGGGACCTGGCGGGCGCCCTCGCCGAGCAGGAGCCGGAGCTGCTCGACGACATCGTCTTCGGCGCCTCGGTCTGCCTGTTCATGGACGACCTGGTGGGGCGCCACCTCCTGTCGGCGTGGGAGTTCGGCGCGACGTCGCTGAGGCTGGGATGAGCGCCGGACCTGAGCCGCGCCCGCCGCGCCCACGGGACCAGGCGGTCGTCGTGGCCTGCCCCGACGGTCCCATCCTGGTCCGTGGTGACGTGTCGATCGTCGACCCCGACGGTGTGCCGGTCCCGCGGCGGCGCGCCACCGTGGCGCTCTGCCGTTGCGGTGCCTCGGCGATCAAGCCCTACTGCGACGGCACGCACAAGGCGATCGGCTTCAGATCGGACTGAACGACGTCCCGTCGGACCGGTTTGAGCTCCGACCGGACGAGGTCCCGTCGCGGCGGCGGGCAGGTGAACCCGTGTTCGGTGGGGCCCCAGCGGCCGGGCGCGGTCCGTCCGCCGGGCGCGGCCCGTCCGGCGGACGCGGTGGGTGTGGTGCGGTCAGTGCGCGCCCCGCTCCCGTGCGGCGCGCACCGCGGCGACGACCCCGTCGGTCCAGGGCTCGCCGTGCCCGGGCAGCACCACAGCCGCTCCGGTGGCGGCCAGGGCGTCGAGGGACGCGAGCGCCTGTGCGCTGTCGGCCGTCGCCGCGCCGGCGACGATCTGCGGGCCGGTCTGCGCGGTGTACGGGTCGAGCGTCACCAGCGCGTCGCCGCTGAGGACCGCGTCCCGGTCCGGCAGGTGCAGCGCGCAGTGGCCCGCTGTGTGACCGGGTGTCGGCACGAGCCGAGGCGAGCCGGGCAACGGCAGGACGCCGTCGGGGGGGTAGGGCACGAGGTCCTGCACGCCGGGCACCCGCCACGCCCCGGCCCGGGTCATCGAGGCGAGGATGCGCAGCGCCGCAGGGTGTCGGACGGGATACAGCGCCCGGGGGTTCTCGTGCGCGTAGCGGTAGGGGTGTGCCGCGATGAAGAAGTCGCCCTCGTGTGCCCACACCCGCACGCCCAGCTCCGCCCGCGCCCGGGCGGCGAACCCGGTGTGGTCGAAGTGCGCGTGGGTCAGGGCGACGGCACGGATGTCCTGCGGTCTGCGGCGCAGCTGGCGCAGGGCCTGGGCGAGCAGCGGCCACGTGTTCGGCAGTCCCGCGTCCACGACGAGGAGCTCGCCGTCGTCCTCCACGAGGTAGCAGCTCACGTAGGCGTGCGCGAGCCGGTAGACGCGGTCGGCGACCTCGGTCAGTGCCATCGGTCGCTCACCGGCCCTCGCGGTGCGCCGGGACAGCGAGGAGGCCGACGCGGTCGGATCGGAGCGGGGTCCACGGAGGGTCATCCGTGCATCGTGCAACCGCTCGGAGCGTCCCGCGCGTCGAGCCGGTCGCACCGGCAGGACGACGTTCACGGTCGGCGAACAACCCCACGGGAGGGCTGGCACTCGGCGTCGGAGAGTGCTAAATCAATGTCCTGTAGCCAGTTCCGGCGAGGGTCGCCGGACAGCACCCGAGGCCCGGGGACCCGGTGCCTCGACGACGAGGAGGTGAGGGGCGATGGCTACGCGTTACGACCCGTTCCAGGAGATCGACCGGCTGTTCGACCAGATGCTGAACGCCGACCGCGCATCGGCGGCCATGCCGATGGACCTGTATCGGGCAGGGGACCACTACGTGCTCCACGTGGACCTGCCGGGCGCCGACCCGGGCACCATCGACGTCAACGTCGAGGACCGCACGCTGACGATCCGTGCGCAGCGGACCGCCAACGCCGAGCGGGACGTCCAGTGGCTCGCCAAGGAGCGTCCGTCCGGGACGTTCGCGCGGCAGCTCACCGTCGGCCGCGGGCTCGCGCTCGACACCATCTCGGCGACGTATGCGGACGGTGTGCTCACGCTGAGCATCCCCGTCGCCGAGCAGGCGAAGCCGCGCCGCATCGAGGTGCAGCACGGCAGCGAGGCGTCGCAGATCACGTCGGGGCACAGCAGTGCGGACGTGCACAGCAGCGCGGACGTGCAGAGCGGCGCGGACGTCAACGCCTGAGCGTCGCGCCGTGATCGCCTGAGCCGCGGCGGCGAGCGTGGGCCAGTACGCGAGAGCGCCGGTCCGAGGTGAGGGACGACCTGTGCGGTCGAGCCGATCCTCCCCACCCACGCCGCCGCGCAGGGCGGCACGCGTGAGGACGACGGAGGGCAGCACGCGTGAGGGCCGGGCGGTGCCGAGTCGTCGGCCGGAGGGCGGCGCCGGCCGGCACCGCCCTTGCCGTGAGCCCGCACACGTGAGCCACGGACGCGTGAGCCACGGACGCGTGAGCGCTGACGCGTGAGCCCGTTCGCGCGAGCCCTGACGCGTGCCCTCCGGTGTTGTCGGACGGGGGGCCGTGCGCCCTCAGGCTGGGTCCGCACCCGTGGGGTCGGTCGGGTAGATCCGCCGGGCCGCCACGTCCTGGTTGTCTCCCTGGCTCGGCTGGTCGGCGTCCCTGGTACCCAGATCGGCGTCGGGCAGCGCCGGGACGTCGTCGGGTGCCTGCTCTGTCATGTTCTCGCTCCTTCCGCTCGCCTTCTCGGCGACGACCCACGGGCGCCGCCGCGTCACGCGGTGCGCCGAACCCCTCCCGGCCTGCCGGGCCAGCCGAGCAGGACGCACAGGTCACGCCCGTCGCGCGGGCCCGTCAAGGTGGCGCGGGCGACGGCTTCGACGCCGTCGACCTCGCAGCGGACGAGCTCACGCTCGAGGGTCCGGTTCCAGGGGTCCGGCAGCCGGCCGAGCTCGTCGCCGGTGTGGTCGAGCACCGCCACCGAGCCGTCGCCGTCTCGCTCGAGCCGGACCGTGAGCCGGCCCAGTCCGTCGCAGTCCGGCGATCTCACGCGGGTGCGCTCGTCGAACCCGACCACGCGGACCGTCACGTGCCCGCCCAGCGCGGGGACCGTGCGCTGCTCGCGACGGACGGTGGCGAGCCGGGGGGGCGTGTACTGCTCGGGGGGAGCCTGCTCGACGGGGAGCTGCTCCGCTGTGACCTGCTCGATGACCACGGCGTCTCCTTCGCCGCACCGGGAGCGAGGTCGGTGGACAGACCACCTCCGGCACGTGCCGTGTCAGGGCCGGTCCGCGTCCTGCTGCTGGAACGGGCGGGCGGCCTGTCGACGCCCATGGTGCACGCCTCGCGGACAACCCGCATCTGCGGCGCTCAGCCGCGGTCGGGCCGGCCGTCCTCGTCGCACGGCGGGTCGATCCCGAGGTCCACCGCGGCGGCCTCCTCGTCGGCCACGCGCAGCGTGCGCTGCATCGCGGTCGGCGCGAGCTTGCCGACGCCGTGCCCGTGCGGATGGTCGAAGAAGCCGAGCAGGAGCATGAGCAGGGTGATCACCACGGTGATGCTGCCCATCAGCAACCCTTGCGTCACGGCGCGCTCACGAGGGTCGGCGAAGAACAGCAGGTAGACGAAGATCAGGCCCGCGACCACGTAGAGGACGAGCCACAGGGGGAACGGGATCAACCCTTCCGCGCCGTGCACCCGCGCCGCCCTGGCCTGCTCCCGGTCGGCCGTCTGGTCCGCCCAGCGGTCGTACGCGGACTGCTCGGTACCTGTGCGGGGGTCCGTGGCCTCGAAGGTCCGGAACATCGCGACGCCCCACGGGTTGACCGCGTCCCCGATGGTCCCGTCCACCATCGCCTCCCACTCCGGTCCCGCGACCGACCGGGCGTAGCACACGAGCTGGCCGGTGAGCTCCGCCCGGACCTCCGCAGGCATCAGCTGGGCCGTCTCGAGCTGGAGGTCGACGAGCTCGGCCTCGCTCGCCGCGCCCGACCGGGCCTCGTCGTACGACTCGAAGGCGAGGAAGACGATGAACCCGAGCAGCACCGAGAAGCCTGTCGCCAGGACACCGAACACCCCCGAGGCGCGGTCGCCGTCACTGAACCAGCTCCCGTCGGGCGACCGGCTGCGCATCACCAGCATCGCGGTCACCGTCAGGGCGGTGACCAGGACGGTGAGCAGCCCGGCGAGCAGCACGTTCATCCGAACCGGACCGGGGAGGCGAGAAGGACGGCGGCAGTCGCGAGCAGGACGACGCCCCCGGACACGACCATGGTCGTGCGCGTGCGGCGCGAGCTGAGCTTCGTGCCGATTCCGGTGAAGAACAGCACGGACGCGCACATCACGGTCGCCAGCACGTAGTCGTCCTTGCGTTCGCTCGCGCGCTGGGCACGCGAGGCCGACACGTCGGCGGACCGCTCCAGGCGGTGCGACTCCTCGGCCTCCGCGAGGACGTACTCGTCCATCACGAACGGGCTCGGCGGCGCCGCCGGGTCCGACCCGGGCTCGAGGGTGAGCCACGCGTGCACGGCCGGGCGGAACTCGGGACGGAACCGCTCGTACAGGAAGCCCGAGTACAGGGCGGGGTCGGGCACGTACCCCGCGAGAGCGACGTGACCCTGCTCGTCGTCGACGGCCGCGAGCCAGTCGGTGAACAGGGTCACGTCGATGATCGTCTGCTGCCCGGCGGTCGTCGCGGCACGGTTGGACAGGGTCCGGTCGGCCGACGCGGCGCTGTACGAGCTGGTCGCGAGACTGCCCCACGTCGAGCTCTGGAACGCGGACCACGCCGTCATGACGGTCGCGGCGGCGAGCAGGACGGTCGCGATCAGCTCGAGACGCTGCGCGTGTCGCCGACCGTCCGGGTCCGGCCCGTCCGTGAGACCGGCGGTCGGAACGAGCCGCCGCTCGGCCCCGAGCGCGGCGTCGAGCGGCACCGCAGGCTGCTCGCTCGCCGGGTGCGCCGCCGCGCCCGGCTCCTGGCTCACGCTCGCAGCCTAGGCAGGGCGCCCGAGCGCCTCAACCGCTCGTGTCACGAGGCCCGACGAGCCCGCCGTCTCACCCGGTACGTGTGATGCCGCAGGTCCCCGTCGCTGCCTAGCGTCGGTCCCGGGACGGGCCCAGCCGACCAGAGCCACGGAGGACCGCGATGCGTGTCGGGACGACCAAGGCAGCCCGACCATGACGGGCGGCCCGGGAGCGCCTGCGGTCCCGCTCGGTCTGGGACGGGCCATGACAGCCCGCCGGGTGACAGGCGTCGTGCTCCGCACGTCCGCGTTCGTCGGTGGCCTCACGGCCGTGTACGCGGTCTCCCCGCTCGACAGGTTGTCCGAGGTGCCGCTGCCGATCTCGCTCTCGGTCGGCGTCGTCGCCCTCGGTGTCGTCGGGGCGCTGCAGATCCGCTCCGTCGTCCACGCACCGTTTCCCGCGATCCGGGCCATCGAGGCGCTGGCGGTCACGGGCACCTTGTTCCTGTTCCTGTTCGCCTCGGGATACGTGGTGCTCGAGCAGGCGCAGGCCGACAGCTTCAACAGCGACGGGCTGACCCGCGTCGACGCCCTGTACTTCACCGTCACGGTGTTCGCCACCGTCGGGTTCGGGGACATCGTCGCGACCAGCCAGACCGCTCGGGCCATGGTCACGGTCCAGATGATCCTCGACCTGCTCGTCCTCGGTCTGGGCATCCGTGCCTTCGTCGGCGCGGTGCAGCGAGGCCGGGAGCGGATGAGCCGCGAGGCTCCCGTGAACGATGCGGCGGCCCCGTCCGAGGATGGGCCCTAGATCCCACCCGCGGGTGCGGTGGCAGCGAGACGATGGGGGAGTCGGCGACCCCGACGCACCCGCCGCACGCACCTACGAGGAGCGCCCGATGTCCGCCGCCACCACTCACGCCCCCACCGATGTCACCGCACGTGTGCGCGCCGTCCGCTGGGCGCCCCCACCGCTGTGGGAGCCCGGTCGCCGGGCGCGGTTCATCGCCTACGTGGGGGCGAGCATGGTCGCATGGACCGCCGTCGGCCTCGGGCTCGCCGCACTGCTCGGGAGGGCGCTGCCGCTTCTCGGCTGAGCCGTGCGGGGCGCCCCGACCCACGACCGGACCCGCGACCGGACTGTGCCTACGGCTTGGGCCCGTGCTTGCCGTGTCCCTTGTCGGCGGGCGGCGGGGCAGGCTTCGGCCCGTGCGGTGCCGCACCCTGGTCCGTGGCCGCCTGTTCCGCAGCGGCCTGTGCCGCGGCCGCCTGTTCCGCAGCGGCCTGGTCTGCGGCCGCCTGCTCGGCAGCGGCCTGTGCCGCGGCCGCCTGCGCGGCCTCGGCCTGCGCCCGGGCCGCCGCCACCGCCCCGGTGACGCGGTCGAGCGCCTCGTCGATCTCGCGGTAGCGCGCGGTCGAGACCTGTCCGTCGTCGACCCCCTCGTCGAGGCGGGCGCGCGTGTCGGCGAGCGCGGCCTCGGCGGCGTCCCACTGGCCCGTGGCAGCCGCGGACGTGACGTCCAGCACCGCGTCCTGCAGCGCGACCGCCCGGTCGGCGTCCAGGTCGGTGCGTGCGCCGCACCCGGCGGTGACGAGCACTGCGGTCAGCACGGCAGCCGTGAGCGTCCGGCGTCCAGTCCGGGCCGGGGTCATGGCTCGACGCTCCGCTGCAGCGAGCTGAGCGCGTCCCCGAGGTCGCCGTCGACCTGGGGATAGCTGGGCGGCTCCCGCTGCTCGTCGACCCCGGCGACGTGGAGGCCGACCACCAGCGCGCCTGCCGCCAGCAGCACGGCACCGCCCGCAGCCACGACCGGGCGCCGCCTCCACGGACCTGTCCACCCACGTGACCACCGACGTGCCGGGGGACGTGCGTCCGCCGGGACGGACCGGACCGGTGTGGTCGACGTGGTCCGGCGAGAGGGCCCGACGTCGATCGGCGTCGCGTAGGGCACCGTCGCCGGGTGGTCGGGCACGTGGCGGTCGAGGGCGTGGTCGGCGGGGGCGTCCTGGGAGCGGCCCGCACGCTGGGCGAGTGCGGACGCGGTCGCGGCAGCCACCTGCGCGGCCGTCGGTCGGTCCCCGGGGTCCGTCGCGGTCATCCGGGTGAGCAGTGCGGCGACGTCGGCGCCGGCCACGTCGGGGACGGCAGGTCCCGTCGTGAGCCGCAGTGCCGCTGACTCCGCGATGGTTCCGCCGAACGCCGGGACGCCCGTCAGGCACTCGATGAGCACGAGCCCCAGCGAGTAGATGTCGGTGGCCGGACCGAGCGGACCGCCCGTGACCTGCTCCGGGCTGAGGTAGCGCATCGTGCCGACCGTGACGCCGGTCTGCGTCAGCCGCGTCGCACCGGCCAGGCGGGCGATGCCGAAGTCCGCGAGCTTGACCACCGGTTCCACCCGGCGGTCGAGGTCCTCCAGGCACGTGGCCGAGGTGAGCAGCACGTTGCCGGGCTTGATGTCCCGGTGCACGACCTGTCCGTCGTGCACGACGGCGAGCGCCTCGGCGAGCTGGTGGCCGACGACGAGCGCCTCGTCGGTGCTGAGCGGACCCCCGACGAGCTGCTCGGCGAGCGTCGGTCCGTCGACCAGCTCCATCACCAGGTACGCCTGGCGGCCACCACCCGTCGCGGGCACAGATCCGGCGTCGAAGAGCGTGACGAGGTTCGCGTGGTTGAGGGCCGCGAGCACACGCGTCTCAGCCGTGTGCCGGGAGAGGTCGTCGTCGTCCTCGACGGGTGGGAACACCTTGACGGCGACGTCGCGCTCGAGCACGAGGTCGTGCGCCCGGAAGACGGTCGACATCCCGCCCCGGCCGACGACGGGCCCGAGGGCGTACCGCTCGTCGAGCACCGACAAGGCGGCGGCGTCGTGCAGTGACGGCGTCTCGTCGAGGCCCGAGCGCTGCTGCTCGTGCACCGCCGTGCCGCCGCTCGTCGCACCCGTCCCGGGCTCGCTGCGTCGCTCCAGCATCCATCGACGGTAGGTGGCCCCGTAGGGGCCCGCACGCCGACCGCGACGACGGCCTCACGCG
Source organism: Cellulomonas sp. URHB0016 (assembly GCF_054057935.1). Taxonomy (NCBI): domain Bacteria; kingdom Bacillati; phylum Actinomycetota; class Actinomycetes; order Micrococcales; family Cellulomonadaceae; genus Cellulomonas; species Cellulomonas sp. URHB0016. The sequence goes on from NZ_JBSRZU010000001.1 coordinate 203,614, forward strand.
TCGGTGCGGACGTCACCCGCGAGCGGGGTGGGCCCGCAACAGGGCCGTCAGCCGGGCCCGTCACCGCGTCGCTGCACGTCAGGCGGCCCAGAGCCGTCGAAGGGGAACGCCGGCGCCGACCGCTCGGTCCAGCCCGGCCCGTCCTCCCACGGACCGCCGCCGTGGTAGTGCTGAACCGCGATCGCGGCGAAGATCACCCACGCGACGGAGACGAGGATCGACAGCAGGGCCAGGCCCGCTCCCACGCACACGCTCACGATCGCCCAACGCCGCGCCGAGGCGGCCTCGCGGGCCGCGGACCACGTGTCGCCGGCGCCTGCTGCGCCGGCAGCGCGGTGGGACGCCAGGAGCGCCGGGATCCCCGTGGGCCAGAACAGGATCATGGCGGCGACCACCCACCCCACGGGAGCCGACGGCTCTGCCGGGTACCGGTGCGTCGCGGGGAGCGGCTGCGTGGGGACCCAGCCCGGTGGCGGACCGGCGGGTGGCGTGGTAGTTGGCGGCGGACCGGCGGGTGGCGTGGTGGGGGGCGGCGCACCGGCAGGGTCGACGGCAGGGCCAGGGATGCCCCCGGACGGGTCCTGCGCGGGGTGAGGGTTCGACTCGGACGTCATGGCTCCTCCAGGTGCTCGCGGCTGCCCCCACGCTAGGACGTGTCCCTGGGAAGAACCTTTGGACCGGCGAGGCGATCCTCGCCGCCGTGCGCTGCTCGGCTCGTGGCCCGGCGTCAGTCACCGGTCCGGTCTAGCCTGGCGCTGGCTCACCGGAGGGCCGGGCGGAAGGAGTGTGACGTGGTGCTGATCGGTGCCCATGTGCGGGGGGACGACCCGGTGGCCGGGGCGGCCCAGATCGGCGCCCAGGCGGTCCAGGTGTTCCTCGCCGACCCGCAGGGCTGGAAGAAGCCGGCTCCTCGCGCGGACGCGGCCGCGATCGTCGCCTCCGGTCTCGGCGTCTACGCGCACGCGCCGTACCTGGTGAACGTCGCATCCACGAACAACAGGATCCGTATCCCGAGCCGCACCATGATCGCCCAGCACGCCGCCGCCGCGGCGGGTCTCGGTGCCCGGGGACTCGTGGTGCACGGCGGCCACGTGGGCGACGGCGACGACATCGCGGTCGGCATCGAGAACTGGCGCAAGACGTTCGAGCGGGCGACGTTCCCGGTGCGGGTCCTCGTCGAGAACACAGCGGGCGGCGAGAACGCGTGCGCCCGCACGCTCGACCGGCTCGCGATGCTGTGGGACGCGATCGGCGGGTACGACGTCGGCCTGTGTCTCGACACCTGCCACGCGTGGGCGGCAGGGGAGGACCTCGAGACGATCGTCGACCGGGTCCGTGCGATTACCGGCCGCGTGGATCTCGTGCACGCGAACAGCTCGCGCGACGAGCCCGGTTCCGGCCGCGACCGTCACGCGAGCTTCGCGGCCGGCACGATCCCGCCCGAGCTCCTCGCCCACGTGGTCCGGGAGGCGGCGTGCGACGCCGTGGTGGAGACGCCTGCCGAGGGCCAGGCGGACGACATCGCGTTCCTCCGGGCGGCGCTCGCGGGCTGACCCGTCGATCAGCCACGGCCCGTGGGACCGCGAGGTCCAGGTCAGTGACCTCACCGTTCAGCGACCTGGACCAGCCAGTGACCCCGATCGGCCGCTGACCCCCTCCGGTCAGTGACCCCGACCGGTCAATGGCCCCCGCCAGGCCCGTGATGGCCTTCCGGGCGCACGACCCCCGCGCTGCCGCCGCCGCGACGGACGGGCTCGGCGACGGCTTGCTGCCCGCCGTCGGGGAGCAGCTCGATCGCCGTCGCGGCGCCGAGCTCGGGGGTGTCCACGAACGTGTGCCCGAGCGCGGCGAGCTCCGAGCGGGGGTACGCCGGCTCGGCCTGGACGGACACGCTGTTGCGTTGCGAGGCCCGCGGCGCCGCGATGGCCCCCGGCAGGTCCATGCCGAGGTCCAGGCGGTTCAGGAGCACCTGGAGCACCGTCGTGATGATCGACGCGCCACCCGGCGACCCGAGAGCCAGGAAGGGCCGGCCGCCGTCCAGCACGACCGTCGGTGCCATCGAGCTGCGGGGCCGCTTCCCGGGGGCGGGCAGGTTCGGGTCGTTGCCCCCCTGGGTGTCGGTGAAGTTGAAGTCGGTGAGCTCGTTGTTGAGCAGGAAGCCGCGGTGCGGCACGACGATCCCGTTCCCGCCGATCGACTCGATGGTGAGGGTGTAGGACACCACGTTGCCCCACTGGTCCGCGGTGGTCAGGTGCGTGGTGGACTGCCCGTCCGACCCGTCGGTCGCGACGACGGGCGGGCTCGGGCAGGCGGCGTAGTCACCGTCGGGCGAACCGGGTGCGACCGGCTTGACGGCGGCACGGTCGCCGATGAGGCAGGCGCGCTCGGCCGCGAAACCGTCCGAGAGGAGCTCGGCGAGAGGGACGTCGACGAACGCCGGGTCGCCGACGTACCGGTTGCGGTCCGCGTACGCCAACGCGCTCGCCTCGAGGTACCGGTGCTGCGCCTGCGTCTCACCGAGGGCACCGAGGTCCGTGGGCTCGAGGATGTTGAGGGCCTCGCCGACGGTGGAGCCGCCGGACGAGGGCGGTCCCATCGAGAAAACGTCGAGCCCGCGGTACTGCACGTGCGTGGGGTCCCGGAGCAGGGCCTGGTACGCGGCGAGGTCGCCCAGCTCCAACAGCCCCGGGCGCACCACCAGGGTGCTGCGCCGCGCGACCGGCGGGTCCTGCACGGTGTCCACGACCTCCTGCGCAAGGCGCCCGGCGTACAGCGCCCCGACCCCGCGCCGGGCGAGGAGGTCGTACGTCTGAGCCAGGTCCTGGTTGCGGAAGACCGACCCCACGGGGGGTGGCGCACCGTGCGGCAGGAACAGCTTCGCCGTCGAGGTGAACGCGGCGAACCGGGCCGCGTTCGCGGCCGTCTGGTCAGCGAACGTCTGGTCCACGACGAAGCCACGCCGGGCGACCTCCGTCGCGCCACGCAGCGCACGGGACAGGTCGATCGTGCCCCACTGGTCGAGCGCGGTCGCCCACGTCGCCGGCGTGCCGGGCACGCCGGCGGACAAGCCGGACGTGACGGCGTCGGCGAACGGGATCGGCACACCGTTCTCGACGAACGCGTCGCTCTGCATGGCTTGCGGTGCGGTCTCGCGACCGTCGATCGTGTGGACCTGTCCGGTCGCCGCGTCGTAGTACACGAAGAAGCCGCCGCCGCCGATGCCCGACGAGTACGGCTCGGTGACACCGAGTGTCGCTGCTGCGGCCACAGCGGCGTCGACCGCGTTGCCGCCCGAGCGCAGCACGTCGAGCCCGACGCGGGTGGCGTCCGCGTCCACCGTGGCCACGGCACCGCCGGTGCCGACGGCGACCGGGACCTTGTCCGTGGGCGGGGGGTGGTGCGCGGCCGCCGGCGTGGCTCCGACGGTGAGAGCGAGCACGGCGGCCGCGGCGAGCCCGCCGAGCGTGCCTGGGTTCCGGGACGCGCGCACAGGGACCTCCGGTGTCGAGGCGACGAGAGACTCAAGTCGTACCAGGTTGCCCCCTGCCCGCCACCGCGGGCAGCACGACGCCCCGGCTACTGCGCCTCGGCCACGGCCTCGTCGGCAGCAGCCTGCAGCTCGACGGCCTCCGCCTTGTCGACGGCCTTCTCGACGATGGCCTCCGCCTTGTCCAGCGCGTGGCGCAGCTCGACCACGGCCGGGTCGGACACCAGGACGACGATGCCCGAGTGGCCGGCCGCGACGGCGTCCTTCAGGTCCTCCTCCAGGCCCTTGCGGTGGCGGAGCTCGATCCCCTTGCCCGTCGCGGCGCCGACCGCACCGAGCGCGACGGCGCTGCCGATGATGGACGGCGGGAAGACCAGCCCCAGCGCGACGCCCCCGACGACCCCCCACTTCAGGCCCCGGCGTGTGCTGTGGTCCGTCGCGGTGAGGACCTCGACCTGGCCGCCGGCGTCCCGCTTGACGACGAGGGCTCCCTCGATCTTGACGGTCTTTCCGTCCTCGACCGCCTTGAGCGCCTCGTAGGCCTCCCAGGCGACGTCGGTGTCGGCGAAGTCGGCGATGAGCAGGGTGTACGCGCCGTCACTGATGGCTGCGGCGTCGATGATGACCTCGTCCGACATGGTGCTCCTTCGGTGGGGGTGTGCGTGTCCGTTGCAGTTCGACCGTAGGTGGGGGCCCGCGCGGGGCACCTCACTCGGTACGGGTGAGGTCAGACGTCGGCGACGATGTCGCGCCCGTGGACGGTCAGCGCCCAGATGACGAACACGTCGAGCGCGATGATGACGAGGGCCCAGACCGGGTAGTAGGGCAGCCACATGAAGTTCGCGACGGCGCTCAGCGCGGCGAGCAGCACGCCGATCGTGCGCGCCCACACCGCTCCGCTGAACACGAAGATGCCGGCGAGGACGACCAGGACGCCGAGCAGCAGGTGGATCCAGCCCCACGTCGTGATGTCGAAGGCGAACGTCCACTTCTCCCCGGCCACGAAGAACGTGTCGTTGAACAGGGCCACGAGCCCCTGCATCGCGTGCAGGAACCCGATCATCACCATGAGGGTGGCGGCGAAGACGGTGACCCCCACCGCCACGGAGCTGCGGTTCTCGCTCATGCTCGATTCCTCTCGTCGGCGTCGGCCCCGTACGGACCCGTCCCGATCCTGAGTGCGCGCGCGCCCTGCCGGATCACCCGCCCCGGGTGAGCCCGCACGGACGTGACCAGCACCGCGACGCGGCGGAGCTCCAGGTCCGGTGCAGTGTGGTCGACGACCGTCCCTTGACACCCCCACGCGCCGCTCACGACAATCAGGCGACCGCTCTCTGAGAGCGCTCTCAAGCCTCCAGACGAGCGGGGTCCCCGTCGTTCCCGGCACGCCCCCGCGCCCACCCTCTCTGGGGAGTCCACCATGCGTCAGCCTTCGATGACCGTGCGCCGAGCGGCAGTGGCAGTCGTGGCCCTCGTCGCCGCGCTCGCCCTCGTCGCACCTCCGGCCTCCGCGACGTCGAGCCACTTCATCTGGATCCGCGGGCTCGCCCAGTGCGACCCCGTCGCGGACCAGTGGCTCGTCACGTGGGAGCTGACGAGCTCCGCCGACGTGCCCGGCACCATCGGCAACGTCCGGGCGTACCCGGCGGGCCGTCCGCTCGTGGGCATGCCGAACCGGATCCAGCCGGGCGAGACGATCCGTGGCGAGCAGCGCCTGCTCTCCAGCGAGTACACCGGCGAGATCATCTTCGACGTCAACTGGGACGACGGGCTGGTGACGTACGACCACCACTGGCCGGTCTACATCTTCGTCCGCTGCGGCGCCTGACTGTCGACTCGCGAGAGGGTGAGCCGTCCGCGGGCTCATCCGTCTCGTGATGTGAGAATCGTTGACAGCATGTGGACCGCTGTGGACACTCGTCGTATGCCCGTCGCCAGAACCGAGCCTCAGGTCCCGCGCCACGCGGGCCGCGTCGACGCCATGTCGACGAGCCGGTGTCTGTGTCGAATGTGTCGCTGACGACCTCGTCGCACCGGTCCACCCGGCTCTGAGGAGCCCCCGCAGGCGTTCCGCCTGGTCCGTGGGTGGTGGACCCGTCCCGCCGCATCGCGGCGCAGTCCGACACCGTCCATGCCTCTGGTGCAGCCAGGTGGCGGCGGTGCGGCGTCGACAGACCGGCCGAACGACCCATGGAGCTGACGTGTCCCACCACACCCGCATCGACGTGCTTCCCATCCAGGTCACCGTGGCCACCGCCTCACCGAGCGCCTGGCGCGACGGCCTCGTGGCCGCCCGTGACGGGGACGTGCTGACTGTCGTGCTGCTCGACGGGTCGGTCCGCGCGCTGTCGACGAGCGCCGCGCCCGGTCCCCACGAGCCCGTCGCCGTGCATCCTGTCGCGGAGGTTCTCGCGGTCGGCAGCGCGTGGTACTCCGCCCGCGCGCTGCCGGAGCGCGACGGTGAGGTCGCGCAGCCGGACCACTGACGCGCAGCTTGGTGGGGCTCGGCGACGGCCACGGGCTCGTCGCATGCGAGGGAGCGGCGGTCGGTGCACTGACCGCGGCCCTGCTGCGCAGGCGGCTCGACCGCGCGGTCGCGGCACTCGCGGCCGCGCCGGCCGAGCTCCGCGCCTCGGCGCCGCCGCGGTGAGCCGTTGCGTCGACGGCTCGCCGGGCGGGTGGCTACGCGGTGGGCATCGAGGACATCGCCGACGTGCAGGCCGCGACCATCGCCCGGCACGCGGACGCACAGATGCGGCAGTGCTCGGACATGTCGGCGTGCAGGTCGCACTCGGCAGCACACGCCTCGCCCATGGCCGTGCAGGCCGTCATCATCGAGGTCATGACGCCCATGTCGTAGCCGGCCGGGCGCATCATCATCCGCATCATGGCGGCGGCGACGTCCGCCATGTTCATGCACATCGACGCGCAGCGCGCCATGCTCTCCCCGGCGTCGGCGTCGGCACACATCGTGGCCGCCATCGACGCCGCGGAACACGCCTCCACGCACTGCTGCATCGCCGTCATGTCCATGCCCGTCATGTCCGGCATGGTCATGGACCCCATCATGTCCGCCATCATGCTCATCGCTGTTCCCCGCCTCTCGTCGCCGTGCGTGCTCCGGTGCGACCGACGGTACGCGGGTGGCCCGAGGGTCGCCACGGTCCGACGGCCGCACGACTTCGTAGGCGTCCGGCTCGGGATCCGGTCCGGGCGTGGCGACGGCGGTCAGCCGGTCCGCACAGCACGGGCATGGGCGAGGGACGTCCGCAGCCGTGCGAGCCGGTCGTGCAGCGCGGGCGGCACGCGGTCGCCGAACGTCGAGAAGAACTCCCCGGTGCGGTCGGCCTCGAGGTCCCACGAGTCGACGTCGATCTCGAACAGCCGCGTCAGGGTCCGGTCGTCGAGACCCAGCCCCGTCGTGTCGAACGCCCCCGGTGCAGGCAGCAGCCCCACGGGGCTGGTCCTGGCCCCCACGTCCGTCCGGAGCCGGCGCGCCCGGTCGACCTGCTCGACCATCCAGGCGAGCACGCGCGAGTTCTCGCCGAAGCCCGGCCACAGGAACCGGCCGTCGTCGTCCTTGCGGAACCAGTTCACCTGGAACACCAGCGGCCTGCGGCTCGCGTCGAGGCCCTCCCCGACCCGGAGCCAGTGGGTCCAGTGGTCCGCCATGTCGTACCCGCAGAACGGCAGCATCGCGAACGGGTCGCGGCGGAGCTCGCCGACCAGGCCCTCCGCCGCAGCGGTGCGTTCGGAGGAGATCGTCGCCCCCATGAAGACCCCGTCGGCCCAGCTCTCCGCCTGGGCCACGAGCGGGACGTTCGTGGCGCGGCGACCACCGAACACGATCATGTCGAGTGCGACGCCCTCGGGGTCGTCCCAGCCGTCCGCGATGGTCGGGCACTGGGCCGCGGCGACGGTGAAGCGGGAGTTGGGGTGCGCGGCGGGCCGGCCCGCCGCGCCGTCGGCGGGCGTCCAGTCGCGGCCCGTCCAGTCGATGAGGTGCGGTGGGGCGGTCGGCGTCAGTCCTTCCCACCACACGTCGCCCTCCGGCGTCAGGGCGACGTTGGTGAAGATCGTGTCGTGGCGCAGCGTCTCGACGGCGGCGGGGTTCGTCGTCTCGCCCGTGCCCGGTGCGACGCCGAAGAAGCCCGCCTCGGGGTTGATGGCGCGCAGCGAGCCGTCCGCGGCGGGCCGCAGCCACGCGATGTCGTCGCCGATCGTCCGGACCTGCCAGCCGGGCAGGGTCGGGACGAGCATCGCGAGGTTCGTCTTGCCGCAGGCCGACGGGAAGGCTGCGGCGACGTGGTACGTGCGACCCTGCGGCGAGATGAGGCGGACGAGCAGCATGTGCTCGGCGAGCCAACCCTCGTCGCGGCCCATGACCGAGGCGATGCGCAGGGCGAAGCACTTCTTGCCGAGCAGCGCGTTGCCGCCGTAGCCCGAGCCGTAGGACCAGATCTCCCTGGTCTCCGGGAAGTGCGCGACGTACTTCGTCGGGTTGCACGGCCACGGGACGTCCGGGCGGGGCGTGCGCCCGTCGTCGCGCAACGGCGCGCCCACCGAGTGCACCGCCGGCACGAACGGTGCACCCGACTCGACGAGGTCGAGCACCTCGCGCCCGACCCGGGTCATGACGTGCATGCTCACCACGGCGTAGGGGGAGTCCGTGACCTGGACTCCCACCCGCGACATCGGCCCACCGACCGGTCCCATCGAGAACGGCACCACGTACATCGTCCGTCCGCGCATGCTGCCGGCGAACACCGCGTCGAGCTCGGCGCGCATCGCCGCCGGGGGCCGCCAGTTGTTGGTCGGGCCGGCATCGGCCTCGTTCTGCGGGCACACGAACGTGCGGGACTCGACGCGTGCGACGTCGTCGGGGTCCGAGCGCGCCAGGTAGCTCCGGGGGCGCAGCACGGGGTCGAGGGGGAGGAGCGTCCCGGAGCGCACCAGCTGCGCGAGCAGGGACCGCCGCTCGTGCTCCGAACCGTCGCACCACACGACCGCGTCGGGCTCTGTGAGACCGGCGACCGCCTCCACCCACCGGTGGACGTCCTGCGTGAGGGCCTCCGACGTCACGTCGGCGAGGGTGGTGCGCGCGCCGCCGGACGGTCGGGTGGCGGTCCCACGTGCCGTGAGGGTGGTCATGTCGTGGTCTCCTCCAGCAGGGCCGTGGTCGGCCCGCGCTTTGTTCCTCTCCATCCCACGGCAACAGGGAGGTCCTCGGGGGCTGCCACTCCTGTCAAATTCGGCTGTTCTTGTCGTAACGTCATGTTCGTGGCTACGGAGCAGGAGCGGGACGGCGCCCCGGACGCCCTGACGCTGGGGCGGCGGGTCAGGCATCTGCGCACGGCTCGGGGCCTGACGCTGGAGGCGCTCGGCCGCCGGGTCGGGGTGGGCACCGAGCGTGCTGTCCCTGGTCGAGAACGGTCGCCGCGAACCGCGCCTCGCGCTGCTGCGGAGCATCGCCGAGGTGCTCGAGGTGAGCGTCGCCGACCTCCTGGAGGTGGAGCCTCCGTCCCGGCGCGCCGCCCTGGAGATCGCTCTCGACCGGGCCCAGCGCTCCGCCGGCTTCGAGCGGCTCTCGCTGCCGGCCGTGCGCCCGGGCCGGTCGTTGCCGCTCCCGATCCTCGAGCAGCTCGTCGGCCTGCACGCCGAGCTCGCCCGACGCGACCTCGAGGCGGTCGCGACCCCCGAGGAGGCGCGGCGCGCGAACACGCAGATCCGGCTGGAGCGCCAGCAGCGTGACAACTACCTGCCCGACATCGAGCGGCTCGCCGAGTCGATGGCGCGCAAGGCCGGCTACACCGCCGGGGCCCTCACGCACCGCACGGTGACCCGGATGGCCGAGCAGCTGGGCTTCGCGATCGTCTACGTGGACGACCTGCCGAGCTCGACGCGCACGGTCACCGACCTCGCGCACGGCCGCATCTACCTGCCGCCCGCGTCGACCCCGGGCGGCCACGGACTGCGTTCGCTGGCTCTGCAGGCGATCGCGCACCGCGTGCTCGGGCACGAGCGCCCCACGTCCTACGACGACTTCCTGCGCCAGCGCATGGAGATCACCTACTTCGCGTCCGGCTGCCTCCTGCCCGAGTCCGCCGCCGTCGACCACCTCACCCAGCACAAGCGCGACAAGGATCTCGCGATCGAGGACCTGCGCGACGCGTTCGGCGTGACACACGAGGCCGCCGCGCAGAGGTTCACCAGCCTGGCCACCCACCACCTCGGCATCCCCGTGCACTTCGTGCGGGTCGGCGGGGACGGCGCCATCTACCGCGCGTACGCGAACGACGGGCTGCCCCTGCCGACCGACGTGACCGGGGCGATCGAGGGCCAGCCCGTCTGTCGCAGCTGGGGCGTGCGGCGCGCGCTGACCCGTCGTGACCGCTCGTCCGAGTCGTACCAGTACACCGACACCCCGGCGGGCACGTTCTGGTGCTCGACGCAGACGGGTTCCGGGACCACGGGGGCCATGTCGCTCGCGGTCGGGGTGCCCTTCGCGCACGCCACCTGGTTCCGGGGCCGCGAGACGACCGACCGGCACCAGTCCACGTGCCCGGACGAGGCGTGCTGTCGCCGACCGGGCACCGGCGCCGCCGCTCGGTGGCGGGACGCGTCGTGGCCCAGTGCGCGGATCCACCAGCAGGTGTTCTCCGCGCTCCCGACCGGAGCGTTCCCGGGGGTGGACGCCCGTGAGGTGTACGCGTTCCTCGACCGGCACGCGCCGCCCGCTGCGGGGGCCGACGCGTAGTCCGCCGTCCGCCCGGACGTCGGGTCAGGACTCGCAGCCGACGCCGTCGTGGTCGCGGTCGAGGTGCGGGCCGTAGCCCGGGTCGCCCAGGTGGACCGGCGCCGCACCGGCGGCTCGCGCTGCGGCGCAGCTGCTGTAGTAGACGGTGGCGCGCTCGGCCTCCGGCTCGGCGACCGCCGGCCCGGGGGCCGGCGCGCGTGCCGCGGTGACGGGTGCCGGCTCCGAGGTGGGTACGGGCGGGACGCTCGACCCGTCCGGCAAGGGCTCACCGGGGCAGGTCGAGAGGACGCTCACCATCGCGCCGCGCTCCGCCTCGCTCACCCACAGCCCGTAGCTGACCTTCACGCCGACCTGTCGCGCGACGTACGCGCAGCGGTACGCCTTGTTCGGCGGGAGCCACGTCGCGGTGTCGCCGTCGCCCTTCTGCATGTTGAGCGGGCCGTCGACGGCGAGAAGGTTCATCGGGTCGTTGGCGAACCGGACCCGGGTGGGCTCGTCCCAGGCCTGAGCGCCCTTCTGCCACGCGTCGGACAGGGCGACCACATGGTCGATCTGGACGGCGCCGCTGGTCTCCGCGCCGCGCACGAACGCGATGGTCCTGGCGCTGTACGGGTCGGTGAGGCTCCCCGTCAGCACCACGCAGTCGCCGGTCCCCGCCTTGAACGTCTCGTCGGCGAGGTCACGGGCGAGGATGTCGTTGCGCGTGTCGCAGCCGTTGCGGTCGACGTCGCCCCAGCCGTGGCCGAACAGGTCGCGGTCGTAGCCGGTCCTGGCCGCACGGCCCTTGACCTCGAGCCGCAGGGCCGTCGCCAGCGCGGTCGGGGGGCCGGCCGCGGCACCCTGGGCCTCGACCTCCGGGGTGGGCTCGGGTGCCGGGGTGAGCACCGTGCGGGTCGGCTCGGGCGGGACGGCCGTCGGTGACGGAGCGGCGGTGGAGGGAACCGCGGTCGTCGGAGCCGCCGTCGAGGCCGTCTGCGGTGCCCCGTCGGGGGACGCGGCGGTCGACGAGACACCGAGCCCCGACATGACGAGGCCGCCCACGAGCAACGCGACGGAGACACCGCGAGCGTGCCGGCCGAGCCAGGACGTCCCTCGCACGACCGACCAGAGCCCGGTGCCCGCGAGGTACAGACCGGCCGCCGCACAGGCACCCCCCGGGCCGGCGACGAGACCGAGCACGCTCACCACGGTCAGACCGACGAGGCCGACCTTCGTCCTTGGGGACATGCGTGGCGACGCCGACGGCCCAGGGCGCTGCGGCGGTGAGGTGGTCACCGTGGGTAGGTCGGCCTGCGAGCCCGCCGACATGAGCCGGCCGGCCCGTGACCGCCCTCACGCGGGCCGACGACGGGGACGCACCCGACCTGGCGTGGAGCCGTCGGCGTCCCGTCACCAGGTCGTCCCGTGCTGACGTGCAGCGGCTGCACCATGTCGACCGGGCCTCGTCCTGACGAGCCGGCGGTTTTCGGTCGTCGTCGCCCCCCGGCCGTCAGATCCGGCCCCGCACCGGCGTGCGTTCGGCGGGCTCGTCCTCCTCGGGCATCGCCATCTCGGCGCGCACGCCGAGGAGCCGGACCTCCCGGTCCTCGACCTTCTCGGCGAGCGCCACCACGGCGCTGACGACGGTCGCGGTGTCCCGCGTGGGCGCCGCGAGCTTCCTGCTCACCGTCGTCGTCACGAACGGCGCGTACCGCACCTTCAGGGCGACGCGCACGACCGGACGACCGTCGTGAGCGGCGTCCTCGACCACGGCGCGTGCCAGCTCCTCCACCGCGTCGCGGACCTGCTCGGGCGTCGTGAGGTTCTGCTGGTAGGTCGTCTCGCGGCTGTGCCCGCGGGGCACCCACGGGCTGTCGTCGACCGTCGCGGGCCCGAGGCCCTGGCCCAGGTCGTGGTACCAGACCCCCATCCGCGGCCCGAACTCGGCGACGAGGGCATCGACCGGCGCGGCGGCGAGCTCGTCCACGGTGCCGATGCCCAACGCGGTCAGCCTGCGCGACACCTTGGTGCCCACGCCCCACAGCGCGATCGTGGGGCGCGGACCCATCACGGCCGCCCAGTTCTCCCTCGTGAGCCGGAAGATGCCGGCCGGCTTGCCCAGGTCGGTGGCGATCTTCGCGCGGACCTTGTTGTCACCGATGCCCACGGAGCAGTGCAGCCGGGTCTGCGCGAGCACCGACTCCTGCGCCCGCCGGGCCAGTCCCTCCGGGTCGTCGGTGTCCGAGCCCAGGAAGGCCTCGTCCCACCCGAGCACCTCGACGACGACGCCGAGCGAGCGCAGTGCGGCCATGACCCTGCTCGACACCGCCTCGTACTCCGGGGCGTCCACCGGCAGGAACACCGCGTCCGGCAGCTTGCGCGCGGCCAGCCGGAGCGGCATCCCGGAGTGGACCCCGAACGCGCGGGCCTCGTACGAGGCGGTCGAGACGACGCCTCTCTCGGTCGGGTCACCGCGGCCGCCGACCACGACCGGCCTGCCGGCCAGGTCCGGGCGGCGCAGCACCTCGACCGCCGCCACGAACTGGTCGAGGTCGACGTGCAGCACCCAGGCCGTGCGCGTGCCCATCCCCGGAGTCTGCCGTCCTCGGTGGCGGGGCGACATCGGTGCGTCCCCGTCCGGCGCTGTCGGTACCGTCGAGGCGTGCCGGACCCGACGCCCCCCACGGTCGCGCAGCCTGTCCCCGAGCCGGGTCCCGTGCCGGTCCGGGCGGTCGCTCCGCTCTACCTCGCCGGGTTCACCACCGCGTTCGGGGCGCACGGACTGGCGGCTGCGCTCGGGACCCGCGTGGACGACGTGGGTCTGACGCTGCTGACCTTCGGGGCGGTCCTCGCGCTCTACGACGTGGCCGAGGTCCTCCTCAAGCCCGTGTTCGGTGCGCTGAGCGACCGGGTCGGCACGAAGCCCGTCGTCGTCGGCGGACTGCTCGCCTTCGCCGCGGTGTCGCTGCTCGGTGCCCTGGTGGCCGCACCGGCCGCCCTCGGGCTCGTGAGGCTCGGGCAGGGCGCCGCGGCGTCGGCGTTCTCGCCCGCGTCCTCGTCGACCGTCGCGCGCCTGGCCGGGCCCGGCTCGGCGGGCCGCTCCTTCGGCCGGTACGGCGCGTGGAAGAGCCTCGGCTACGCGATCGGTCCTCTGCTCGGCGCCGGCCTGCTCGTGCTCGGCGGGATGCGGGCGCTCCTCCTGGCCCTCGCCGTCCTCGCGGGGGGCGCCGCGCTCTGGGCCGCGCGGCGCGTGCCGGCGCTCGCCGTGCTCCCGCGCGCCCGCGCCACCGTCGCCGACGTGGTCCGGCAGACGGCCGACCCGGCCTTCCTCGTCCCGACGGCGGTCCTCGCCGCGAGCACCGCCGCGCTCGGTGTCGCCGTGGGCTTCCTCCCGCTCGTCGCGACGAACCTGGGGCTCGGCACCCCCGCGAGCATGGCGGTCGTCACCGTGCTCGCCCTCGCCTCCACGGTCGTGCAACCGGTCGTCGGCCGGCTCCGGGACGCGGGTCGTGTGGACACCCGGCACGGCGCCCCTGCCGGGCTGGCCGTCGTGACGGTCGGGACGGTGCTGGTCGCTGCGGTACCGCACCCGATCACCGTCTACGCCGCCGCGCTGCTCGTCGGGGCCGGCATCGGCATCGCCACGCCGCTGGCCTTCGCCCACCTCGCGGCGACCACACCGCACGGCCGGATGGGCCGCACGATGGGGAGCGCGGAGCTCGGTCGCGAGATCGGTGACGCGGGCGGTCCGCTCCTGGTCGGGGCGGTCGCGGTGGCGGCGAGCCTCCCGGTCGCCCTGGGATCCCTCGCCGCCGTCACGGCAGGCATCGCCGTCCTCAGCGCCCGCGCCCTGCGACCCGGCCGCGGCGACCGCACGCTCTCGTGAAACACGGGCCTGGTACAACAGCGCGCATGACAGCGACACGAGCCGCCCACGTGGTGCGCGCCGAGCGTGCGTGGGTGGACGGCACGTGGCGGGCCGCGGACGTGCTGGTGAGCGCCGGTCGGATCGTCGCGGTGGACGGCCCCGGTGCGGTCCCGGACGGCGCCGAGGTGCACGTGCTGGGACCGGACGAGGTGCTGCTGCCCGGGCTCGTCGACAGTCACGTCCACGTCAACGAGCCGGGTCGTACGGCGTGGGAGGGCTTCGTGAGCGCGACCAGGGCGGCCGCCGCGGGCGGTGTCACGACGCTCGTCGACATGCCGCTGAACAGCATCCCGCCGACGACCACGGTGGCTGCCCTCGACGCCAAGCTGGCCGCGGCCCACGGCAAGCTCAGCGTGGACGTGGCGTTCTGGGGCGGCGCGGTCCCCGAGAACCTCGGCGCCCTCGACGCGCTGCACGCCGCCGGGGTGCGCGGGTTCAAGGCGTTCCTGGCACCCTCCGGCGTCGAGGAGTTCGGCCACCTCGACGCCGCCCAGCTTGACCGGGCGCTCGCTGAGGTCGCCGCTCTCGGCACCGTGCTGGTGGTGCACGCCGAGGACCCGGCGTCGCTCCTCGCGACCCCGGGACCCGGCGCGCTCGGCCCGCGCTACGCAGACTTCCTCGCGTCCCGGCCGCCCGTGAGCGAACACCGCGCGATCGCCCGCGTCCTCGAGGGGATGCGCCGCACCGGCGCCCGCGCGCACGTCCTGCACCTGTCCGACGCCGGCACGCTGCCCATGCTGCGGGCCGCGAAGGCCGAAGGGCTCCCGGTGACCGTCGAGACATGTCCGCACTACCTGACGCTGCGCGCCGAGGAGGTGCCGGACGCCGCCACACAGTTCAAGTGCTGTCCACCGATCCGGGACGCCCGCAACCAGGACCTGCTCTGGGAGGGCGTGCTCGACGGCACGATCGACGCGATCGTGTCCGACCACTCGCCGAGCACGGCGGACCTCAAGCACGTGCACGACGGTGACTTCGGGCTGTCGTGGGGCGGCATCGCCGGGCTCCAGCTGGGGCTGCCGGTCGTCTGGACGGCCGCCCGCGCCCGCGGCGTCCCGCTCGCCGCGCTGCTGCCGGCGTTCACCACCGGACCGGCGCGGGTGGCGGGGCTCGACGGACCCGGCGTGCTCGCCCCGGGCGCGCCCGCGCACCTCGTGGCGTTCGCACCCGAGCAGCCCTTCGTCGTGGACGCCGCAGCGCTGGAGCACCGCAACCCCGACTCGCCCTACGACGGGGCGCACCTCGTCGGCGTGCCACGGACCGTCTGGCTGCACGGTGAGGTCGTGGTCGAGGGCGGGCACGTGGTGCAACCCTGCACGGGTCGGACGCTCCTGCCGGCGCGGTCGGGTGGTTGAGGTGCCCCGGTCAGCCGGGCGGCCCGGCGTCCCGGTGCACGTGGCCCACCGACGCGACCGCCACGGCGAGCACGCCCGCGACGACGAGGCCCAGCCCGACACCGCGCTCGCCCGTCCGCAGCAGGAGGCCGCCGACGCACGCGCCGACCAGGATCAGCGCGACCGCGAGGACCCGGCGGGCCCACCCGCCGCCGTCCCCGCCGGCGAGCCGCGAGTCCGCCGCGAGGCCGGTCAGGGTCGACGTCACGACGACCGTCGTGACGTCCTTGACGGCCAGCCGTCGCGCGGTGGCCGCCTGGAGACCCATCGCCAGGGCCAGCAGCGTGGTCAGGACGGACGCCCACAGCTCGCCCTCGTCGGGCGGGGCCAGCAGTGCACCGACTCCGAGGCCGGCCGACACGAGGCCCGTCGCACCGAACGTCATCGTCGACCGGTGCGCCCAGCCCGGCGGGGCGCTGCGGAGCACCCGCCCGCCGAGCGCGGCACCCGAGAGGAAGCCGCCGAGCGCGAGCGCCGGGCCGAGCACCGGCAGGTCGTCCGCACCGGCGAGCGCCATGCCGAGGATCACGACGTTCCCGGTCATGTTGGCCGTGAACACCCGGTCCAGCCCCAGATAGCCGACGGCGTCGACGATCCCGGTGGTGAACGTCAGCGCGAGCATGAGCACGAGGTGGGTGCCGGCGGCGTGCGGGGGGCGGGGCGTCACGGCGTCATGCTAGGGCTCGGGCCCACGGTGTCGACGGAGACCCGGTCCGGGCGGAGGACGAGCACGACCCGACGACGAGGAGACGCATGATCGTCCTGCATCCGGGCACCGGGGCCGTCCGAGGATCCGTCCACCTGGCGTCGACCCCGGCCACGGTGCTCTGGGGGCGCCTGCCCTGCGGTGACGACGAGCCTGTGCTGCGGGTGGATCCGGGCACCGAGGTCACGATCGACACCGTGAGCCACGAAGGGCTGCTCGACGACCAGGGGGGCGACCCGGTCGCCTGGTTCGGTCGGCACGGCGTCGCGGCCGCCGACGTGCTGGCCGACGCCGTGCAGATCGCGGCGCTCGTCCCGCGCGGCGCCGACGACGGACCCCACGTCGTCACCGGCCCCGTCCACGTCGCGGGGTGCGAGCCCGGCGACCTGCTCGCCGTCACCATCCTCGAGACGACCCCTCGCGTCCCGTACGGCGTGATCTCCCACCGGCACGGGCGCGGCGCGCTGGCCGGTGAGCTGCCACGCGGCGAGGAGAGCGTCAGCGTCTTCGCGTCCGTCCGTCCCGGGCCCGGAGGGCTGGTCGGCTGCCTGCCCGTGCGCGACGGGGGAGCGCCGCTCGTCGAGTTCCCGCTGCGGCCGTTCCTGGGTCTGGTGGGCGTCGCCGTCCCGGGCTCCCGGCGACCGCACTCCGTGCCGCCCGGCCCGCACGGCGGCAACATCGACCTCAACCTGCTGCAGGTCGGGGCCACCCTGTACCTGCCGGTCCAGGTGCCGGGCGCGCTGCTGTACGTGGGGGACCCGCACTTCGCCCAGGGGGACGGGGAGGTGGCGCTCACCGCCATGGAGGCGTCGTTACGGGTGACCCTCCGGCTGGACCGGGTGCCACAGGCGGAGGCGGTCAGGCGCTTCGGCGAGGTCGACGGACCGCTGGTGGAGACGGCGGAGCTCCTCGTGCCGACCGGGCTGCACGAGGACCTTGACGAGGCCGTCCGCCGGTGCGTCCGCGCGGCGATCCGGCTGCTGCGCGCCCGTTGGGGTCTCGACGAGCACCTCGCCTATGCGTACCTGTCCGCCGCCACCGACGTGAACATCACGCAGGTCGTGGACCGGGTCTGTGGCGCGCACGCCCGGATCCGCACCGCCGACTTCGCCCGGGTGCCGCGATGACGCCCGGCAGGCTCCGCGATCCTGGGCACCGTGCGGGCGCCCCGCGGGGCGGGGACGTCGACCCGGCGGTGTGGCGGACCGTGGGCGACCCGCTGTGCGAGGCCACGCACGACGGGCCGCTGCGTGGCCTGCGCGTCGCGGTGAAGGACCTGTTCGCGGTCGAGGGCCACCCGGTCGGCGCCGGCAACCCGACCTGGCTCCGGGAGGCCCCGACCGAGCGGCACCACGCCGCCGCCGTGCTCGACCTCCTGCGCGGCGGCGCCTCGATCCGTGGCATCGCGCGCACGGACGAGCTCGCCTACTCGATCGTCGGCGCCAACGAGCACTACGGGACGCCCCCCAACGGCGCGCTCCCCGGTGCGCTGCCCGGCGGCTCGTCGTCGGGGTCGGCGAGCGCCGTCTCCGCCGGCCAGGCCGACGTGGGGCTCGGCAGCGACACGGCGGGGTCCGTCCGGGTCCCCGCGTCGTGGCAGGGGCTGTGGGGCCTGCGCACCACGCACGGCCTCGTGCCGCGCGACGGGATGCTGCCGCTCGCGCAGACGTTCGACACGGTCGGGTGGCTGGCCCGCGACGGCGCGACGCTCGGCGCGGTCGCGACGTGGTGCCTGGCACCGCTCGTCGAGGGCCCGCCGGCCTCCGCTCCTCCGGGTGCCTGCCTGTTCCTGCTGCCCGCCGAGGTGCTCGACGCCGTGGAGCCCGCCGTGGCCACCGCGTTCGCGGCCCTGTGCGAGATGTGGCAGCGCGACGGCATCGGCACGTTCGAGACCGTCCACGTCGGACCGCTCGACACCTGGTCCGACGTGTCGCGGACCGTGCAGGGCGCCGAGGCGTGGCGCAACGACGGCTCGTGGGTCACGGCCCACCCGGGAGCGCTCGGGGACGCCGTCGGCCGCCGGTTCGCGACGGCCGCCGCGATCACGCAGGGGTCCGAGGCCGAGGCTCGCACCGCCGTCACGGACCTGCGTTCCCGGCTGCGTGGCATCGTCGAGGGCGGGCTCCTCCTGCTCCCGACGACGCCTGGTCCGGCCCCTGCGCGCACGGCCGGCCCGGCCGAGCTCGACACGGTCCGCGCCACCACGCTGCGCATGACGGCTCTCGCCGGGGTCGGCGGCCTTCCGGCCCTGTCGGTGCCCCTCCTGACCGTGCCCACACCGCTCGGGCCCGCTCCGGTCGGGGTCTGCCTCGTCGGGCCCCCCGGGTCCGACCTCGCACTCGTGGCAGCGGCGCAGCACCTGACGGGTCTCCCGTGACGCCCGCGCCCCGAACCGATCCGTCATCCCGCAGCGAAGGAGACGCCGTGCCTGTGGACGCCCTGAACCCGCCGCCCCGGCTGCTGATGGGCCCCGGCCCGGTGAACGCCGACCCGCGCGTGCTGAGGGCCATGTCCGCGCCCCTCGTCGGACAGTTCGACCCCGCCATGACGGGGTACATGAACGAGACGATGGAGCTCTACCGGCGCGTCTTCGCGACGCGCAACGATGCCACCTTCCTGGTCGACGGGACGTCCCGGGCCGGCATCGAGGCTGCCGTCGTGTCGCTCGTCCGCCCCGGGCAACGCGTACTCGTCCCGGTGTTCGGCCGGTTCGGGCACCTGCTCGCCGAGATCGCCCTGCGCGCGCAGGCCGAGGTGCACACGGTCGAGGCGCCGTGGGGACAGGTGTTCACCCCGTCCGCGATCGAGCAGGCGGTGGCCCGCGTGCGTCCGCACCTCGTCGCCGTCGTCCAGGGCGACACCTCGACGACCATGAACCAGCCGCTCGACGAGCTCGGCGCGATCTGTGCACGACACGGCGCCCTCCTGTACACCGACGCGACCGCGTCCCTCGGGGGCAACGCGTTCGAGATGGCCGCGTGGGGGATCGACGCCGCCACCGCCGGGCTGCAGAAGTGCCTCTCCGGCCCGTCGGGCAGCGCGCCCGTCAGCCTGTCGGAGGCCGCCGTCGCGGTCGTGCGCTCACGGCACCGCATCGAGGCGGGGCTGCGCGAGGAGGGCGACGACGACGCGCCGGACCACGTGCTGTCCAACTACTTCGACCTCGGACAGGTCCTCGACTACTGGGGCCCCCGGCGCCTCAACCACCACACCGAGGCGACGAGCATGCTGTACGCCGCCCGCGAGTGCGCACGGGTGCTGCTCGACGAGGGGCGCGACGCCGTGATCGAGCGGCACGCGACGGCGGGTGCGGCGATGCTCGCGGGGGTGCGCGGGCTCGGCCTCGGCGTCTTCGGTGACGTCGCCCACAAGATGCACAACGTCGTCGCGGTCGAGATCCCGGCGGGTGTCGACGGCGACGCGGTCCGGGCCGCGCTGCTGCGTGACTACGCGATCGAGATCGGCACCTCGTTCGGCCCGCTGCACGGCCGGGTGTGGCGGATCGGCACCATGGGGGTCAACGCCCGCCGCGACGCCGTCCTGACCACGCTCGCTGCCCTCGAGCAGGTGCTGCGTCGTGCCGGGGCGCGGGTGCCGGCCGGTGGCGGGGTCGACGCCGCCTGCGAGGTCTACGGGGACGAGCCGTGACCGACCCGGTCCTGCCCGACCTTCCCGTCGGTGCGTGGCGGCAGGCCGCGGCGCGGGTGATGGCGCGGTGCGACCAGCTGGCGCGCGTCTCGTCCGCCACCGACCGCATCGAACGCGTCTACCTGTCGGCGGAGCACGCCCGGGTGAACCAGCTGGTCTCCGGATGGATGCGCGAGGCGGGCCTGATCACCCGGCAGGACACCGCCGGCAACCAGTGGGGGCACCGAGACGGTCGCGACCCGGACGCGCCGTCGCTCGTCCTGGGCTCGCACCTCGACACCGTGCCGGACGCCGGCCGGTACGACGGCATCGTCGGGGTGCTCGTCGCGATCGAGGTCGTCCGGCTCCTCGGCGACCGGTCGGCGGTGCTCCCGTTCGGTGTCGACGTCGTCGCCTTCTGGGACGAGGAGGGTGCCCGGTTCGGCAGGGCGCTGCTCGGCAGCTCCGCCGTCGCGGGCACGTGGGACCCCGCATGGTGGGACCTGCGCGACGAGCAGGGCACCACCCTGCGGGACGCGTTCGGCCAGTTCGGCCTCGATCCCGGGCGCATCGGCGAGGCCGCCCGCACGCCGGCGTCGCTCGCCGGGTACCTCGAGGCGCACATCGAGCAGGGCCCTCAGCTCGACCGCGCAGGCGCGCCGCTCGGCGTGGTCACGTCGATCGCGTCGGCGCGGCGATTCCAGCTGACGGTCGTCGGCGAGGCGCGGCACGCGGGCGGGACCCCGTACGACGCACGTCACGACGCGCTGCTCGGCGCCAGCGAGGCGGTCCTGGCCGTGGAGCGCCTGTGCATGGCGCAGCACCACGTCGTCGGCACCGTCGGCCGGCTCGAGACGTTCCCGGGGGCGGTGAACGTGGTGCCCGGGGAGGCCCGGTTCACCCTCGACCTGCGCGGCGAGCTCGAGCCCTCGCGGGACCTTGTCTGGGCGCAGCTCGGCGCCACGCTCGACGAGATCAGCGGCCGCCGTGGCCTGACGTGGGACGCCCGTCAGGTGCACGAGGCCCCGGCCGTCGCGTGCGGCCCGCTGCTGCGCGACGTCCTGCGAGCCGGCATCGAGGACACCGGCCGGCCCGACCCCCTCGACCTGTTCAGCCCGGCCGGCCACGACGGCATGGCGCTGGGCGCCGTCACGGAGATCGGCATGCTGTTCCTGCGCAACCCCGACGGGATCAGCCACCATCCCGACGAGTCGGTGAGCACCGCCGACGTGGAGGCGGGCCTGCGAGCTCTCGCGTCGGCGGTCCTGCATCTCGCGCACGAACGGTCGCGCTGACCCGAGCGGTCACCCCACGGGCTGGGAGTCACGGTCCGTCGACGTCCTGGCCGTCCCAGAGGTCGGAGCACTCGACGGTCGCCGCGCGGTGGGCCCTCAGGTACGCGCCGGCGCCCAGGTCACCCGACATGGTCGTCGACGCCGCCGCCCAGTGGTCGCGCCCCACGACGACGGGATGACCCGGGACGCCGCCGATCACCACGCGCCGCAGTGTCGTCGCCGTCACCGGGTCGCCGAGCAGACGCTGCACCACCGACCGCGGCAACGTCGGCAGGTCCACGAGCGACACGACGGCGGCCGTGGCGTCCGTGCGGCCCGCCGCGACGAGCCCCGCCCGGAACGATGCCGACATGCCCTGACTCCAGTCGGTCGCCTGCACGGCGACCGACCCGGGGGGCAGCAGCGGTCGCGCCTCGTCGGCACCGGCACCGAGCACCACCAGCACCGGCTCGCAGCCTCCGTCCCGGAGCCGGTCGACCGCCCGAGCGACCCACGGCACGCCGTCGGAGGCCCGCAGCACCTTGGGTCCGCCCGCTCGTGCACCCGCACCGGCCGCCAGCACGATCCCCACCAGGCCCATCACTAGAGTGAACCTCATGCCGGACGTCGACGGGACGCAGGATCTGCGCGCAGGTCTCACCGCGGCGCTCGGCGTCCAGCGGTGGGTCGACCAGGTGCTCGTCGGTGCCCCCTACAGCTCCCAGGACGACCTGGTCACGGCCGCTCTCGACGCCGAGCCGCTGACGCCCGCCGAGATCGACGAGGCCCTCGCCCACCACCCCCGCATCGGCGAGCGCCCGGTCGGAGCGGGAGCCGCGCAGGAGCACAGCCGCCGTGAGCAGTCGTCGGCGGACTCCGACGACCCCGGCCTGTCCGCACGCCTCGTGGCCGGCAACGCCGCGTACGAACAGCGGTTCGGCCGGATCTTCCTCATCCGCGCCGCCGACCGCACCCGCGCCGAGATCGTCGCGGAGCTGGAGCGTCGGCTCACCCTCGACGACGCGGCCGAGACCGCCGTCGTCGGCCGCGAGCTGCGCGACATCGCGGTCCGGCGGCTGCGAGCTCTCGGAGAGCCACTGTGAGCGCCGTGACGACGCACGTCCTCGACGCCGCGCACGGTCGGCCGGCGGTCGGCGTCGCGGTCCGCCTCCTGGCGGCGACCGGCGACGTGCTGGCCACCGGCGCGACCGACGCCGACGGCAGGGTGCGCGAGCTCGGACCGGAGGAGCTCCCGCCGGGGGAGTACCGGCTCGAGCTCGACACCGGCGGGTGGTTCGCCGTGCAGGGCACGGCCGCCTTCTACCCTCGCGTGCTGATCGACTTCACCGTCACCGACCCGGCCGCGCACCATCACGTGCCGCTGCTGCTCAGCCCGTTCGCGTACTCGACGTACCGCGGCTCGTGAGCCCCGCTCGTGAGCCCGGCTCGTGCATTCCGGCTCGCGCAGCCCGGACCGCGCAGCCGCGCCGGCGGTGCCTCGGCCGTCAGTAGTCGACCCGCGACGCGTGCGCCCGCCACGCGTCGAACGGCGACCGCGCGCCGGGCAGGACGACGTTGACCACGGGCAGGTGCCACTGCGAGCGCTCGCGGGTGAACAGCTCGTAGAACTCCCGGTCGTCGAAACCGGCGTCCGCGGCGTCGTGCCGGTCCGCGGCGTACACCACCCGGTCGATGCGTGACCACAGCGACGCGGCCAGGCACAGCGGGCACGGCTCGCAGGACGTGTAGAGCGTGGCTCCGGCCAGCGAGAACGTCCCGAGGGCCCGGCAGGCGCCCCGGATCGCCACCACCTCGGCGTGTGCCGTCGGGTCGAGGTCCCGCGTGACACGGTTGACGCCCTGGGCGACCACCACCCCGGACCGGCTCACGACGAGCGCGCCGAACGGCCCGCCACCCACGAGGACGTTCGCGGCCGCGAGCTCGACGGCTCGCGCGAGCCAGTGCTCGTCGGTCTGCCGCCCGCTCATGCGAGCCCCGCGGACGTCCGCCAGGCCTCGCCGGCGGGGGGAGCGTCGTCCCGGGCGATCGCCGCCTCGATGAGGCCGTAGGGGCGGTCCGCCGCGTAGAAGACCTCACCGGCGTTCTCCAGGCCGAACCGCCCGAGGTCGTAGGCGAAGTGGTGCCTGTTCGGCGCCTTGAGCCGGATCTCCACGACCTGGGGGAACGCCCGCAGGACGGCGGTGCCCATGTGCCAGAGGGTCTGTTGCAGGGCGAGCGAGTGCACGGTCGCGAACTGCTCGACGAGCGTCGACCGGATGCCGGCGTACGTCTGGTCCCAGGCGACGTCGGTCCCCGCGAACCGCCAGCGCACGTCGAGCGACGTGGCCATCACGCGGTCGTGCGCGTCCTCGAGCGTCGTGTACTCGTCACGCAGGAAACCCGCGAACTCCGACCCGGTGGACTTCAGGACCACGAGGTCCTTGAGCCCGCCGACCACCCGCTCACCCGACTCGTCGACCGTCACGGCGGCCGTCCGGACCTCCTGGCCCGCCCGGACCCAGGTGTGGTCGTGCTCGACCCCGTCGACGACAGCCCGCTGCCAGGCGAACTCCTCGATCTCGATGCGCGCGCCGCGCACCGGGGCGATGTCGGCCACGAAGTGGCGAGCGAGCGCGAGGCCGAAGGTCTCGACGGCCTCGACGCCCTGCGACTTCGCGAACGCGTACGCGGTGTTCTTCTGGGTGTCGGTGGGAAGCACCGCTGACTGGTCGCCGTCGAGGTAGGCCGCGTCGAACGCGCCGCGCAGGGCAGTCGTGACGCTGAGGTCCCTGATCTGGTGACGGGGCGTGTCGCGGTAGATCCGCACGAGCCGCGACTCGGCCTTGCCGTACTGGTGGTCCGCCAGGACGAACGTCATCGACCCGTCCTCCCTGAGGGGCGTCGTGCCGAGCGCTGAGTCGTCAGTCGTCGTGGAGACCATGCTGGACCCTACGAACGCC
This sequence comes from Cellulomonas sp. URHB0016, assembly GCF_054057935.1. Classification (NCBI taxonomy): domain Bacteria; kingdom Bacillati; phylum Actinomycetota; class Actinomycetes; order Micrococcales; family Cellulomonadaceae; genus Cellulomonas; species Cellulomonas sp. URHB0016. The sequence goes on from NZ_JBSRZU010000001.1 coordinate 227,726, forward strand.
GCGCGACAGGCCGGTTACGGCAGATGTCCAGGACGTAACGTCACGTGGCCGCCTCGAAACGCCGGCGTGATCCGCACTGTGCCACGGTAGGGCGATGCTGGAGATCGCGGCCCGGGTGCTCGCCCGCCTCGACGCGGGCGCGACCGTCGTGGTGGTCACCGTGGTCGGCGTGGACGGCAGCGCCCCGCGTGCGCTGGGCACGTCGATGGCGTGGGACGGCGAGCAGGTGGTCGGCTCGCTCGCCGGCGGCTGCGTCGAGGGCGCCGTGCTCGACGTCGCGGACCGGGTGCTCGACGACGGCCGCGCCCGGACGGTCGAGATGGGGGTCGGTGACCCGGACGGGCTCGTCGCCGGGCTGGCGTGCGGCGGCCGTGTCCGCGTGCACCTCGCGCGCGTCACGCCCGACGACGCGGTGGTCCCGGCCCTGCGACGTGCCGCCGCCGGACGCGCCGCCGGGGTCGCACTCGTGCTCGGCGGCGCGTCGGCGCTGATGCAGCCCCGGCTCGATGCCCTGGTCGCCGCGAGGGTGGCCACCGGCACCGCTGGCCTCGTCACCGTCGACTGCGACGGCGTCCGCGTCGAGGTGTTCGTCGACGTGGCGGCGGTGCCCGCGCGGTTCGTCGTCGTCGGCGCCACCGAGGAGGCGGCGGCGCTCGCCGCGGCGGCCCGACCGATGGGGTACGCGGTGTCGGTCGTCGACCCCCGTCCTGTGTTCGCGACACCCACGCGTTTCCCCGAGGCCGACGTCGTCGTCGCCTGGCCGCCGTCGTACCTGGCCGACGCGGGGCTCGACGGGCGTGCCGTCGTCTGCCTGCTCAGTCACGACGACCGGTTCGACGCGGAGACGCTCGCCGTGGCGCTGCGCTCACCGGCGGGCTACGTCGGGGCGATGGGTTCCCGCCGGACGCACGCGCGTCGTGTCGCCGCCCTGGGGTCGCTGGGCCTCGACGACGGGACGATCGCCCGGCTGCACTCGCCGATCGGCCTCGACGTGGGTGCGAGCACACCCGCCGAGACGGCGGTCGCGATCCTCGCCGAGGTCGTCGCCGCGCGGACGGGCCGCAGCGGCACGGCTCTGCGAGAGCTCTCCGGTCCGTTGCACGCCCAGGTGCAGGGCGCCTGAGCTCAGGCCTGGTCCGGGTGGAGCAGCAGCCACACCCGGTCGCTGGTCATCGGCAGCCCGTAGGGCCGCACCCCGACGGCGTCGCGGACGGCGTTCGCCACGGCCGGCGCCACCGGGTTGTACGGCGCCTCGCTCATCGACTTCGCACCGAGCGGTCCCAGTCCGCTGTGTGTCGGGGCGAACAGCACGTGCGTCCGCGGCACGTCCGCCAGCCGCGGTACGCGGTAGGCGCGCAGGGTCGACGTGGTCACCCGCCCTTCGCCGTCGAGCCGCACCTCCTCCAGCAGGGCCGACCCGAACGCCTGCGCCACGCCGCCCTCGACCTGTCCGCGCAGCTGCTCGGGGTTGAGCACGACACCGGCGTCCGCCGCCTGGACCGACCGCAGCACCCGGACCTCGCCCGACGCCGGATCGACGGCGACGCGGACCCCGTGGACGTTGAACGCCACGGTCCGCTGCCTGCCGTCGTGATGACCTCGACCTTCGAGCGGACCTGCGCGCAGCAGCTCCGCCGCCCGGAGCTGGCGCGCGCCGTCGTGCCACCCGTCGGGGCCGGGCGCGGGGTCCGCTGCCCCCAGTGCGGTGGCACGCTCGCGGATCGCACCGGCGAGCGCGGTCGCCGCGGCGTGCACCGCCCGCCCCGCCACGACGACCCCCGTCGACCCGTACGCACCGGTGTCGTACCCCGCCACGTCGGTGTCCGACTGCCGGATCCGGACGCGCCCCGGCACGGTCCCGAGCACCTGGGCGACGAGCTGGGCGTGCACCGTCGTCGAGCCGTTCCCGAACTCCGCCGTCCCGACCTCGAGCTCGTACGTGCCGTCGGGCAGCAGCCGCACGACCGCGTCGGCGAAGTGCCCCCGGGGCGGGATCGTCGCGATCATGGCCAGGGCGACGCCCTGCCCGACCCGCCATCCCGGCGGTGCCGCCACGTCGTCGGGTCCGGCCAGCGCCTGCTCCACCAGGTCCAGGCACGCACCGGCGCCGTGCTCCCCGTCGTAGGTGATGTCGGTCGGCACGTGCTCCTCGACCGTGCGGATCGGGTCGCCGGGGCGCACCACGTTCCGGCGGCGCAGCTCGACCGGGTCGATCCCCAGCTCGCGAGCCAGGTCGTCGACCGCGGACTCGACCGCGAAGATCACCTGCCCGAGCCCGTAGCCCCGGAACGCGCCGGACGGCGGGTTGTTCGTGTAGACGGACTGCGCGTCCACCCGCACGTTGCCGCACCGGTACTGGGCGAGGGACTCGTGCACCGAGTGGTACATCACCCCGACGCCGTGGTTGCCGTACGCACCGGTGTCCATGAGCTGGTCGACCGCGAGGGCCGTGAGGATGCCGTCCGAGTCCGCCGCGACGGTCACCGAGACACGCATGGCGTGCCGCAGCGGCACGATCGTGAACTCGTCCTCCCGCGACATCTCGTACTGCACGGGTCGCCCCGTACGCAGCACGGCGAGCGCCACGAGGTCCTCCGTGAGGAGCTCCTGCTTGCCGCCGAACCCGCCGCCCACGCGCGCGGCGAACACTCGGACCGCGTCACGGTCGAGCCCGAAGATCCGTGCGACCTCGTCGCGCACGAGGTACGGCACCTGGCTCGACGTGCGAAGCACCAGCCGGCCGTCGGCGTCGAGCCAGCCGCGGGTGGCATGCGTCTCGAGCGCGACGTGGCTCACCCGGGACGTGGTCCAGGTCCCCTGCACGACGGCGGCCGCCTGAGCGAGCGCGGTGTCCACGTCGCCCCGCTCGGCGTGCATCTCGGCGACCGTGTTGCGCCCGGGGTCCGCCAGACGGCTCGTCGCGGCGTCCTTGTCGCCGTGCACCCGCCAGGCGCCCGGTCGACGTGCCTCGTCGGCGTCGTGGATCGCCGGCAGCACGTCGTACCGGACGACGAGCGCGCGCACCGCGCGTTCGGCCTCGGCGGCCGAGTCGGCGACCACGGCCGCGACCCGCTGTCCGCGGAACCGGAGCACCGGATCGAGCACGAGGGTGTCGTCAGGGTCCTCGTGCCGGTCCTGGTGCCGCCCGGTCGAGTACAGCGTGGGTGGGGAGTCGGCGTGCGTGAGGACTGCGCGTACCCCCGGCATCGCCTCGGCGGCACGGGTGTCGATGCCCCGGACCCGGGCCGACGCGTGAGGGCTCCCGAGGACGGCGAGGTGGAGGAGCCCTGGGGTGCGCAGGTCGAGGGTGTACTCCTCCCGGCCGGTCACCACCCGCATCGCGGCCGGTGCGGCCGCCGATCCCCCCACGACCGCGTCGTGCTCCACGTTGCGCACGCCGCGCACGGCGTCGACGACGGAGCGGTATCCCGTGCACCGGCAGATGTTGCCCTTGAGGGCGCGGGGCAGGTCGGCGCGCTGCTCGTCGTCCATCGCGGCGACCGTCACGACGAGGCCGGGGGTGCAGAACCCGCACTGGAAGCCGGCGGCGTCCACGAACGACTGCTGCACGGGGTGCGGGTCCTCGGGGCCGCCGAGACCGGCCACCGTCGTGATCACGGCCCCGGCCGCCCGGTGCGCCGGGTACAGGCACGAGTGCACCGGGGCACCGTCGACGAGGACCGTGCACGCTCCGCAGTCGCCCGCGTCGCAGCCCTTCTTCACGCCGTGGAAGCCGTGCTCCCGCAGCAGGGTCCGCAGCACCTGTCCGGGGCGGGGCTCGAGGGTGAGGTCCTGCCCGTCGACGTCGAGGTGGATCGTCATCGTCCGGCCTCCGGGCTCCCGGCGAGCTCGTCGCGCAGCTCGCGCCCGAACCGCAGCGTCGTCGCGCGTCGCCATCGCGGGTCGCCGTGGGGGTCGTCGTACCAGTCACCGAGGTCGTCGAGCGCGTCCGTGATCTCGGCGGCCGACGGGACGGACTCGAAGCGCACCTGGCGCGGCCGGTCCGTGGACGCCGTGACGGTGACGACGAACGCACCGTCGGCGTCCCGTCGTGCGAGCACGAACGCCGCCGACCGCCCGAGCGCGCTGAGCGAGGCCCGCCGCGACGCGACCCTGGCCCGCAGGGCGTGCATCGGCAGCTCCACGGCGCGCAGCACCTCGCCCGCGCCGAGCGACGTCTGCCGCACCCCGGTGACCAGGTCGAGCACGGGGACGCGCCGGTCGTCGCCGTCCGGACGCCAGACGACCGCTGTGCCGTCGAGCGCCGCGGTGAGCGCGGTCATGGGCCCGGCGGGCAGCGCCAGGCACAGGTTGCCTCCGACGGTCGCGACCCGGTGGATCTTCCACGACCCGAGCAGCGCGTCGACCGCGGTGGCGAACACCGGCTGCGCCGTCCAGTCGGGCCGCCGGGGCACGGCCGCGAGCTCGGCGAGCGTGCACGAGGCGCCGACGGTCAGACCCTCCGGCGTGACGGTCCACGGCTCCCAGCCCGCCGCTGTGACGTCGACCAGCCCGCGCACCCCCGGCTGGGGCTCGGAGAAGAGCCACGTGCCGCCGCCCAGCACAGCCTCACCCGGACGCGGCACGACCTCGGCGCGGGTCGCTGGGAGCCGCACCTCACGCACGTCGACGAGATCCATGGGCTGAGCGAACAGCACCTTCGTGTCGGGCGTGTAACCACGCCGGGATCCCAGGATGCCTGACGTCGAGCGCGCAGCCGACGCTCGCGCCCCGTCGCCGCGGTCGGCGACCGGTCAGGCCCGCATCGCCACGGTGCTCGCCCGGATCGGTGACGGGAGCTCCGAGCGGCCCGTGAGGTGACGGTCGACGGACGCTGCGGCCGCCCTGCCCTCGGCGATGGCCCACACCACGAGGGACTGCCCGCGACCGCAGTCGCCCGCGACGAACACGCCGGGAGCGGCGGTCGCGAAGTCGTCGTCCCGGACGAACGAGCCGCGACCGTCCACCGCGAGCCCGAGCTGCTCGGCGAGCCCGCCCCGCTCGGGGCCGACGAAGCCGAGCGCCAGCACCACCAGCTGCGCCGGCAGGACCCGTTCCGTCCCGGCGACCGGCTCGAAGCGGCCGTCGACCGGTGCCACGTCGACGACCCGCAGGCCGCTGACGTGCCCGTCGTCGTCACCGAGCAGCTCGACCGTGCTCACGGCGAACACGCGCTCGCCGCCCTCCTCGTGCGACGACGACACCCGGAACACCGTCGGGTACACGGGCCACGGCTGTCCTGCAGGGCGCTCGTCGGGCGCCGCCGCGAGGATCTCGAGCTGGGTGATCGAGCGTGCGCCCTGACGGACGGCCGTGCCGACACAGTCGGCGCCGGTGTCCCCGCCGCCGACCACGACCACGTCGAGACCCGTCGCCACCACCGCACCGGGAAGCGGTGCTCCGACGGCGGCGTGGTTCGCGGGCACGAGGAGCTCCATCGCCGGCAGCACGCCACGCAGGCCCCGCCCCGGGACGGGCAGGTCGCGAGGGATCGTCGAGCCGGTGGCGACGACGACCGCGTCGAAGCGGCGCAGCAGGTCGGCGCCGGCCGGGTCGTGCCCGACGTCCACACCGCACCGGAACACGGTGCCCTCGGCCCGCATCAGGTCCAGCCGGCGCTCCACGACGGCGGCGGGCAGCTTGTACTCGGGGATGCCGAAGCGCATGAGGCCGCCCGGTGCCGCCGCACGCTCGAACACCGTGACGCTGTGGCCCGCGCGGGTGAGCTGCTGCGCCGCCGCCAGCCCGGCCGGCCCCGACCCGACGACCGCGACGGTGCACCCGGTCATGCGGCCGACCACCTCGGGGTGCACGAGCCCCCGGTCGAACGCCTCCTCGACGATCGACAGCTCGACGCTGCGGATGGTCACCGGTGGCTGGTTGATCCCGAGGACGCAGGACGCCTCGCACGGCGCGGGACAGATCCGCCCCGTCACCTCGGGGAAGTTGTTCGTCAGATGGAGCCGGTCGGACGCGTCGGCCCACTGCCCGCGCCACACGAGGTCGTTCCAGTCCGGCATCAGGTTGCCGAGCGGGCACCCGTGGTGGCAGAACGGCACCCCGCAGTCCATGCATCGGCCGGCCTGCCGGTGCAGGGCCTCCAGCGCGCCGGCGTCCCCGACCGGGTGCGGACGGACCTCGTCCCAGTCGAGGATGCGTACGGGGACCGCACGCGAGGGGGGCAGCTCGCGGTCGCGCGTCCGGAGGAAACCACGGGGGTCGGCCATGGGGGTGAACCTAGTGCCGGAACGCGCCCCGACCGGTGCCGAAGGTCCTATCCCGCGCCTCACGGCACGGTTCGCCGTTGGTGCGCGTGGCGGTGCGCCCCGTAGCCTCCGCCCATGAGCACCCTTGACGAGGTCGGCGAGCGCGACTCCTGGCGATGCTGGCTCTGCGACGAGCCGGTCGACCCGGACGCGTCGGTCAACTCCGACCGCGGCCCGAGCATCGACGCCGGTGCGACGCCGAAGGGCAAGAAGCCGTCGCCGGGCTCCGAGCGCCTCGCCCACCGGGCGTGCAACACACGCAAGGGCGCGGTCAAGCCTGTCGTGGCCTGGCCGCCGGCACTGTTCGTCGTGGACCCGGCTCCCATCGTGGCGACCGCCGAGCGGCTGAGCAGCAAGGGCGGCCGCGAGGTCGTCGCCCGCTGCCCCACGAAGGCCGACGGCGAGGAGGCGGCCGCGTGGCTGGTCGACCGGCTCTCCCGGTTGGCCCCGAACCTGCGCGTCGTCGCGGACGTCGAGCCGGGCGGCGGGCAGTTCCTTCTCGTGCTGCGGACGCGCTGAGCACGCGGACCGGCCACGACGTCCCACCCGAGACACGGGGGACGGCTTCGCCGCGCTCGCTGCGTCCGGCCCGCTACTTGATGGCCCCCTGGGTGACGCCCGCCATCACCCAGCGCTGGGTGAACAGGTAGACGACGATCGCGGGCGCCATCGCCATGAGGTAGGACGCGAACGCGACGTTGTAGTTGCTGCTGAACTGCGTCTGGAACACGCTCTGCAGCACCGGGAGCGTCTGCAGGGTGGAGTCGGCGGTGATGAGCGACGGCATCATGAAGTCGTTCCACGAGGCCAGGAACGCGAAGATCGCGACGGTCGCGCTCATCGGCGCCATCATCGGGAAGACGATGTGCCGGAACACCGTCCAGGTGGTGGCACCGTCGAGCCGGGCGCTCTCCTCGAGCTCCTCGGGCAGCCCTCGGATGAAGGCCGTGAACAGCAGGACGCTGAACGACAGCTGGAACATCACGTGCAGGAGTGCCACGCCGACCGGGTTCGCCAGCCCGACCATCCCGGTGAGCTTCACCTGCGACAGGGCCAGGACCGGGAACGGCAGGAACATCGCCGCGAGCAGGTAGAAGAAGGACCATCGGAAGAACCGGCGGTCCCAGTTGCGGGCGATGGCGTAGGCGGCGAACGACGCCAGCAGGACCGTGCCGACGACCGTCACCGCGGTGACGAACACGGAGATGGCGAAACCGCGCGGAAAGTTCGTCAGCTTCCACGCCTCGACGAACCCGTCGACGCTGAGCGGCGACGGCAGGGAGAACACCTGCCCGTCCACCGACTGTGCGGTCGTCTTGAAGGCCATCGTGAGCGTCGCGTAGAGAGGAAGGAAGACCGCGATCGAGCACACGACGAGCGTGACGGTGGTCTTCCAGCTCGGTCGGTCCTCGCCTCCCCGGCCGAGGAACCGGCGGCGGCGAGGGACCGCCACCTGGGCGGGTGTCGTGGTGAGCAGCGTCTGGGCAGTCATCAGAACGCACTCCTTCCGCGGTTGAGGCGCAGTTGGATCACCGCGAGGACGACGGCGATGAGGAAGAAGATCGTCGCGTTGGCCATCTGGTACGCGTAGTCGCCGCCGGTGAACCCGGAGAAGATCGTCATGGCGACGCTGCGGGTCGCTGTGCCGGGGCCGCCGTTGGTCAGGCCGACGATGATGTCGTAGGCGTTCAGGAAGTTCTTGAAGCCGATGACCATGTTGATCACCACGTACCCGGCGACGAGCGGCAGCGTGATGGAGACCAGGCGCCGCGCCGAGGAGGCCCCGTCCATCGACGCCGCCTCGTACACCTCGCCGGGGATCGACAGGATGCCGGCGATGTAGATGAGCAGGGCGCTGGGGATCGCCTGCCAGGCGGTGACGATGACGATCGTCACCCAGGCCAGGTCGGGGTTGGCGAGCAGGCTCTGCTCGAGCGCCGTGATACCCATCGCCTGGCCGAGCCGGGGCACCGAGTTCGAGAACAGGAAGTTGAAGACGTAGGCGATGACGATGCCCGAGATGACCATGGGCAGCACGAACACCGCGCGGAGCGCGACCTTCGCGCGGATCTTGGCGGTGAGGCCGACGGCGAGCAGGAACGCCACGACGTTGACGAGCACGACCGTGACCAGGGCGAACCCGACCGTGAACAGGTACGAGCTGCGGATCGCCGGGTCCGAGAAGAGCGCCACGTAGTTGGTCAGTCCGGTGAACCGGAACTCCCCGAAGCCGACCGAGTCGGTGAAGCTGAGCGTGATGCCCATGACGGCCGGCAACGTGATGCAGAGCGTGAAGAGCACGAGCGTGGGCAACAGGAACAGGTAGAACGTCCGGGCCACCCGGGGGCGGCTGGGCCGGGGACGTGGCGGCGCCGCGACGTCGCGGCTTGCTGGTCGGGTGGCGGCAGCAGTGGCCATGAGATGTCTCCGTCGGTCGGTGAGTCGGAGGTCGTCAGGAACGGAAGGCCAGGCGCCGCCAGTCGGCGTCGAGCGTGCGCAGCACCGGCTCCGGGGAGGCGCCCGCGGCGAGGGACTGCGTGTAGTTCTGGAGCGGGATCGACTGCGGGACGAGCTGAGAGGCGCCGAGGTAGAAGGCGGCGCGGTCGTAGTACTCCTTCAGCTCGACGAGCGTCTCGTTGGTGACGGGTGCTGCGTCCTTGGTCACGCCGAACCCGAGGGCGTGCGCGTTGTACGCGTCGATGACGTCGGGCCGCATGAGGAACGAGAGGAACTCGCGGGCCGCCGCCTTCTTGGTGGATCCCTCCGGGATCCACAGGGCCAGGTCGATGTTCACGCGCACCTTGCGGTCCGCCGGGTCGTCCGTCATCGGCAGCGGGAACGCCCCGACGTCGAGGTCCGGGTTCGTCTTCGCGATCTCCCCGATCGCCCATGGCCCCTGCAGGTACATGGCGGCCTCGCCCTTCGCGAAGGCCAGGTTCCCGTCGCCGTAGCCGCGGCTCGCGGCGTCGTCGTTCGAGAACGGGACGAACTCCTGCATCCGCCGGACCGGCTCGAGGAACTGCTTCTCGAAGGACACGGGGGAGCCGGGCCCCACCTCGGTGCCTTGGCGCTTGAGCTGGTGGAAGAAGGCCGTGGTGTCGACCGTGCCGCCGACGGCGTAGTCGAAATGGCCCTGGGCGATCGTCCACGGGTCCTTGAAGGTGCTGTAGATCGGCGTGACGCCCGCCGCCGTGAGGGCCTCGCAGAGCGCGACGAGCTCGTCCCAGGTCGTCGGCGGTGTGAGGCCGTGCTGCGCGAAGATCGTCCGGTTGTAGAGGACAGCGGCCGCCATGAGCGAGTACGGGATCACACTGGTGCGGTGCGGGTAGGTGGCCGTGACGTCGATGAGGGGCCGGAGCTCGTCGCGGATCCTGGCCGCCTCCGGCATGTCACCGAGGTCGCTGAGCGCGCCGCGCTCGACGTACCGGGAGATCTCGAAGTTGTAGTTCAGGCAGCCGATGTCGGGCGGTGACTCGCGCACGAACGAACCGGCCAGGTTCGACGTGGCGTCATGGCGTACCCGGACGCGGTCCTGCGTCTGGTGGAACTGCTCGATGAGGTCGTCGAAGTAGCCGATCACCTCGGGCTTCGACTGGAAGAAGACGATCTCCGTGGGCCCGGAGCCGGACGAGCCGCGGGCGCAGGACGCCAGGGCGAGCCCCGCGCCGACGGCCCCGACGCCGCGGAGGAAGCCCCGCCGGCTGAGGTCCCGCGACAGCAGGGGAGCGGGGGAGGTCACGTCGTCACCTCTTCGGTCGAGGTCGCGCGGGCGCGCTGCGGTGGTCGTGAGATCCAGGTTCTGGGCACAGCGTCGTCTCCCGTCCGGTGGTGGTCCGACGGCAGGGTTGCTCGACCGTCGCTCGGGTGCGGGGCACTCCTTCGTGCCTCGTCAGTCGTCGTGTCAGTCGTGCGTGCCGTCCTGCTGCAGCCACACGGTCGTCTCCGCGGGGACCTCTCGGCCGTCGAGCGGGGAGCTCGAGACGATCACGTGCCCGGCCGGCATCGGCACCGGCGAGGTGCCGAAGTTCGTGACCGACGTCCAGCCACCGGGGCGGGTGAACGCGACCACGGTCGCCGGGACGGGCGTGACCCACTCGAGTGTCTCGCCGGTCTGCAGGCGCCGCCGTTCGGCGAGCGCGCGCCGGTAGAGGCTGAGCGTGGAGCCCTCGTCGGTCTCCTGGCTCTCGACCGCGAAGCGGCGGAACCCGGCGGGCACGGGCAGGTGCGCGAGCCGGTCGCCGAAGCCGAGCGTCGGACCCTGGGGGGCCCACGGCAGCGGCACCCGGCAGCCGTCGCGGCCCTTCTGCGTGCCGCCGGAGCGCAGGAACGTCGGGTCCTGGAGCGCCTCCGCGGGCAGGTCGGCCACCTCGGGCAGGCCCAGCTCCTCGCCCTGGTACAGGTAGGCGGAGCCGGGCAGGGCGAGCGTGAGCAAGGTTGCGGCACGGGCCCGGCGCCGGCCGCGCTCCTCGTCCGGGCGGGGCTGCGAGCCGTCGCGGGCGAGCCACGCGTCGAGGTCGGTGCCCTCCGGCAGGGCGTACCGGGTGGCGTGCCGCACCACGTCGTGGTTGGACAGGACCCACGTCGACGACGCCCCGGACTCGCGTGCGAGCTCGAGGTTCTTGTCGATGATCGACGCGAACGTCGTCGCGTCCCAACCCGCCTCGAGGAGGTCGAAGTTGAAGGCCTGCCCGAGCCCGTCGGGGGAGGCGTACCGGGAGCGCCGGTGCGCGGGGACCCACGCCTCGGCGACCGCGGTGCGCGGCGGGTCGTACTCGTCGAAGAGGCGACGCCACTCGCGGTAGATGTCGTGCACCTCGTCGCGGTCCTCGAGCGGGTGGGCACCGCCCCAGATGTCGGCCTTGAGGTCCGCCTGGCTGGGGAGCGGCTCGGTGAGGTCCTTGGCCAGCGCGTGCGCGACGTCGATCCGGAAGCCGTCCACGCCCCGGTCGGCCCAGAACCTCAGCGTCGTGAGGAACTCCTGCCGCACCTCGTCGTCGGACCAGTTGAGGTCGGGCTGCTCCGGGGCGAACAGGTGCAGGTACCACTGGCCGTCGCCCACGGGCTCCCACGCCGGGCCACCGAACGTCGACGTCCAGTCGCTGGGCGGGCGCTCCCCGTGCTCGCCGAGGCCGGGCCGGAAGATGTACCGCTCGCGCGCCCGGGACCCGGGCGGGGAGGCGAGCGCTTCCTGGAACCACACGTGCCGGTCGGAGGTGTGGTTCGGGACGATGTCGACGATGAGCCGGATACCCGCCGCGTGCAGGGCGGCGCGGAGCTCGTCGAACTGCTCCAGCGTGCCGATGCGCGGGTCGACGTCGCGGTAGTCGTCGACGTCGTAGCCGCCGTCGGCCAGCGCCGACGGGTAGAAGGGGCTGAGCCACACGGCGTCGACGCCCAGCTCGCGCAGGTAGCCGACCTTGCCCGTGATGCCGGGCAGGTCTCCGACGCCGTCGCCGTTCGAGTCCGCGAAGCTGCGCGGGTAGATCTGGTAGACGACAGCCTGCCGCCACCAGGTCGCGTCCTGCCTGGGCAGGGCTGCAGACGTGTCACCGACCGCCGACAGAGCCGTCACGCGTTCCTCCGGTTTGATGTAGGGCCTAAATTTAGGTCTCGGCACTAGAGTGGCGCCGTCGACCGAGGAGGTCAAGAGGTGGCTGCGATCCCCGTGACGTCACGGCACCTGCGCGACGTCAGCGCGCGGCTCGTGCTCGACCACGTCTGGGACGCCGACGAGGTGACCGGCTCGGCCCTGATCGAGGCCACGGGACTGTCGCGCGCGACCGTGCACGACGTGTGCGACCAGCTCATCGAGCAGGGCTGGGTCACCGAGCTCGAGAGCCTGCGCGTCGGGGGCGACCACGGCAGAGGGCGGCCCGCACGCCGGTATGCGTTCGACCTGCGCGCCGGTGTCGTCGTCGGCGTCGACGCCGGCCAGCACCGGGTCAGCGCCAGCGTCACGGACCTGCGCGGCGGGCTCCTCGCCCGCACGGTGCTCGCCGTCGGGCCGGACGACGGCGCCGCCGACCGCCGGCTCGGCCTCATCGAGAACGCTGCGCTCGCGGCGCTCGCCGACGCCGGCGCGTCGTCCCGCAGCGTGCTGGCGGTAGGCGTCGGCGTGCCGGCCCCGGTCGACCGGGACGGTCGCACCTCCTTTCAGGGCAACCCCTTCTGGGAGCTCATGAACCCCGACATCGCCGCCCACCTGCACCGCCGGCACGGGTGGACGGCCCTCGCCGACAACGACGCGAACCTCGCGGCCGTCGCGGAGGACTGGCGTGGGCACGGCAGGGGAGCGCGCTGCCACGTGACGCTGCTCGCTGGTGAGCGGTTCGGTGCGGGTGTGGTCGACGACGGCCGCCTCCTGCGGGGGGCCCACGGCGGCGTGGGGGAGATGCGCTACCTCGACTTCGTCGAGGGCGTCGGCTCCGCCACCGGGATCGCGGCGCTCGTCCGCGACGACGCACGAGCCCAGCTGGACCGCCTCGGCAGCGCGGACGGCTCGTCGCTGCAGGACCTGGAGCCCGCCACCCTCGATGCGGCGAGCGTGTTCGCGGCCGCCGTCGACGAGGACCCGCTCGCGGTCAGCGTGATGGAGCACGCCGCTGCGCTGCTGACCCGCGTCGTGGCGACCTTCGCCAGCATCTACGACCCGGAACGCGTCATCATCGCCGGTGCCGTCGCCGAGTCCTGCGAGCCCCTGCTCGAGCTGGTCCGCCGCGAGCTCGACCGGTACGTCGACGCACCGGGGATCGAGGTGCTCCCGTCGGGGCTGGGGCGCGACATCGTGACGGTCGGCGCGGTCAAGCGGGCGCTGGACCACGTGCGTGCGCACGCCTTGGAGCTCGTGCCCTCGGAGCTCCGCTGACCGAGATCGCCCCGGCCGCACGCACCGCGCCGTCGGCGACCAGACGGCCGACGCCCCCACCACGGCGGGAGCGCCGCTGGACCGGCGCAGCTGCACGCGGGCGCCGTCAGCCGACGTACTCCCAGTGCCACGGCTCGAACCTCGACGCCTGCGCCCAGGTCGGGTTCACCCACCCGTACTCTCCGGCGTGGGCGTCCATCCAGCGGTGCTGTGCCGAGCCGGCGTCGCCGATGCCGCCCGCGAGGTCCACCGCGAGGCCCCACCCGTGGTTCGAGGTGCCCGGCGTCGCAGCCAGCGTGGGCCGCTGGTCCCAGGTCGCGTGCTGCCCCGCCAGCGTCCGGTAGGAGTCCGAGACGGCGATGTCCCGACCGAACTTCGCCCGGAACGCGACGTCGAGGCGTTCCAGCGCGCGAGCGGCGTCGGTGCGCAGCAGGACTCCACCATCGAAGTCGGTGTGCGCCAGAGCCTCTGCGGGGATGCGCCCGTTGGCGTGGCGGCCCCATGCGCCGTCGTCCACACCGTTCGGCGACGCGGAGACACGAGCGGCGAGCCGGGCACGCTCCTCGCCGGCCGCACGCGCCACCGCCGCGGCGGCGTCGCCGGCGGAGACCGCGGCGCGCGCCGCACCCACGACGTCGACGCTCGCTGCTGCGAGACGGACCTGGGCGACCATGTCGCCGACCACGGCGGCGTGCTCGTCGTCCGGCACGACCGCCAGGTCGGCAGCCGTCTGCGCCTCCGCGTCGGTCGCGTGCACCTGCGCGACGGTGAGGACCAGCTGTTCCATGTCACCGACCAGTGCCTGGGCGGTGGTCGCGTCCTGGGAGGCCAGGGCGTCCTGCAGCCGGGAGAGCGACTCGCCGAGCCCGGCAAGGTCCGCGGGCAGCTCGGCGGGCAGCTGGGGCTCGACAGGCAGGGCGGCGGCCGGCGCCGGCTCGATCGGCTGGTCGACGGGCAGGTGCGGCTCGGCCGGCGGCGGCAGCGTCGGCGTGCTCGTCGCCAGCGTCGAGGCAGCGACCACCACTCGCTGCGCCCTGCCGGTGGTGTCGACGACGGCCTGCCGGTGCGCGGCGACGATCCGGCCGGACTCCTGGCGTCGGGCCGCCTCCGACAGCCGGCTCAGGGTGCGGTCGTCGTCGGACGCGACCAGGGCCTGCTCGACGACGACAGCATGACGCGCGGCCTCCACCGAGGCGGCGTGGGAGCGCCCACCGACGAGCTGGCCGGTGACCAGCCCTGCGGTCGTCGATGCCAGCACCACCGCCGCGACGAGGGCACGGCTGGAGGCCATGCCCGCCAGGCTGAGCGTCCACGGGCCGAGGGCCAGACCGTCCAGGCTGCCTCGCGCGGCGTGCTGACCGGTGTGGCGGCGGGCCGACGGCATGCGGAGGCGCCGTGGGGCGGCATGCATGCCGCGGGTCGCCGGTCGCATCGGAAGCAGGCTCTCCAGGTCGGTGGCCCACCGCGACAGTGGCGCGTCGGGTCGTGAATCGGTGCAGGAGGTTCACGGGTCTGATCGGTGCACACCGGCCCGTCCTGAACGAAGTGCACGTCACACGGGTGCGACGTCACCGCATCGGAGCAGCGCGGCGGTCGGAATGCCCGACTGCTCCGCACCTTTCGTGGGCCGTTCCAGGGCGACCGGTGGGCGGGGTCGCCGACGGCAGCGCGCGACGCCGGGTGTGACGTAGCCATCGCCTCGTCCGCGTCAGGACCGGGCGTCGAGCGCCGATGGCTGACTCGTGTCCGCCGACCTCGTCACCCCACCGCCGCCTCCCGCCCGCAACCTCCGCCGCACCATCGGTCGTCCCGTCGCGCTGCGGTCGCTGGCTCTGCCCAACTACCGCCGCTGGGCGCTGGCCGACCTGGTGTCGAACGTCGGGTCGTGGATGTCGACCGCCGCTCTGGGCTGGCTCGTCTTCGACATGACCGGCTCTGCCGCTGCGCTGGGCGCGATCGTCGCCGTCAAGCAGGGTCCGGCGCTCGCCCTCGGTCTGGCGGGCGGGGCGCTGGCGGACCGGCTCGAGGCGCGTCGGGTGCTGCCGTTGACGCAGGGTGCGTTCGCGGTGCTCGCCGCGGTCCTCGCGGTCCTGACCTGGACGGGCGACGCGCGGCTCTGGCACCTGTACGGGTTCGCGGCGCTCACGGGCGTGGTGGGGGTGCTCGACGGCCCGTGCTTCGGGAGGCTCCTCGCTCAGGTGCTCGGCCGGGAGAACCTCTCGAACGGTATCGCCCTGGGGTCGGTGACCCACTCGACCGGCTGGGTGCTCGGTCTGGGTGCCGGGTCGGTCGTGCTCGCCGGCCCTGGTGCGTGGGCGGTGTTCGCGATCGACGCGGCGTCGTTCGTGGCCGTCGCTCTGATGATCCTGCGCCTGCGGAGGGACCAGCTCCATCCGATGGAGCGGGCAGAGCCCGGGTCGGGCCGGGTGCGGGACGGGATCCGGCACGTGCTGGCGAGCAAGCAGCTCGTCGTCGTCCTGGCGACCGGCGTGGTCACCGGTGCGGTGGGTCGTCACTTCCAGGTCACCATGGCGGCGACGGCCGAGGCGACCTTCCACGGTGGCCCGAGCCTGTACGGACGCCTCTTCACCTGCTTCTCCGTCGGCGCGCTCGTGGGCGCTGCGGTCGCCGCACGACTGCGTCACCTGCGGATGCCGGTGCTGCTGGGCTCTGCCGGCGCCGCCGCGGTCGTCCAGGCGTGTTCCGGTGCCGCCCCCGTGGCCTGGGCGTTCGCCGGTGCGATGCTGGCGGTGGCTGCGTGCTGCGTGGTGTACGACACGGCGGTGTCGACGACCGTGCAGCTCCTCGCGCCCGGACCGCTGCGTGGCCGGGTCCTCGCGGTCCAGGGCGTCGTCTCGTCCGTCGCGTCGATGGTCGGCGCGCCGTTCGTGGGCTGGCTCACGGACACCCTCGGCCCCCGTGCTGCCCTCGGCGTGGGGGGCGCGACGGCCCTGGCGGCCGTCGTCGTCGCTGCCTGCGTGCTCACCGGAGGACCCCGGGACGCAGCCCGCGCGGTCCGTGCGTCGCTGTCGGTGCGCGCGCTCGCTCCGGCGTGACCCGGACGGCGCCCTGGCCGCGCCCGACCCGCCCTGCCCTGCCCGAGCAGCGCACGTGCGGCGGTGCAGCGGTCCGGCGCCCGAGGAGGAGCCGCTGAGGGCCGAGCTGCGACCACGGAACAGGGCGGGCTCGGCAGTGCCGAGCCCGCCCTGTCTGGCCCACCCCGTCGCGGCGGTGCACCGATCCGCTCCCGTCAGTGACTCCGGGCGCGGACCCGTCCCGGGCCTACCGCTGGAGGGTGAGCAGGCCGGGTCGGTAGGGCAGCAGGCCGTAGTCACCGCCGGAGCTCGGCGACCGGCCCTGGTAGAGCAGCTGCAGGTTGCAGGGGTCGATCGTCATGGTCTGGTCGTTGCTGGCACGGATGAGCTCGCCGTGGCTGATGTCGTTGGTCCAGGTCGCACCGCTGTTGGCCTTCCCCGCGAACGGGTTGGACTCGCTGGCCGCCTGCGGGGTCCACGACCCGGACAGGCTGCTGGCCGTGAAGGAGCGGAAGTAACGGCCGTTGGAGCCGATCGCCTCGACGATCATCAGGTACTGGTTCTGGCCCTTGACCTTGTAGACCTGCGGCGCCTCGAACAGGTTGTTCGACGAGTCGCTCATGACGGTCGTGTACGAGGAGCCGAAGCTGCCCGGGAAGTTCCCGATCGGCATGCTGGCCCGATAGATCTTGCCGTTGTCGCCGGCGAAGAACAGGTACATGTTCGTGCCGTCACCGATGATCGTCTGGTCGATCGGGCCCGTGCCGGACCCGGAGATGCTGCCCGAGAACAGGGTCTGGGGCGCCGACCAGCCGTTGGCGTTCGTCGGGTCGCTGGACGTCCGGTAGGAGAACGCGCTGCCGCCCCACTGGTAGGTGAGCACCCAGATGTTCTTCGGCGCGAAGTAGAAGAGCGAGGGAGCCACGGTCGCCGACGACATCCCGTTCTGCGACGCCGAGCTCAGGTCGGACCAGCTCGAGACCAGGCCGAAGTTCATCGAGCCCCATGTCGAGCCCTGGTCGTGGGTGGTGGCGTACACCAGGTGCTTGCCGTTGTACTCCGCGGTGGTGAAGTCCTTCAACGACGCCCAGCCGGACCGCGGCGTCGCCAGCGCGCCGGTCGAGGACCACCGGTAGGACGACGGCAACGAGCACGAGCCGCCCGTCGTGGTGGGGGTCGGGGTCGGGGTCGAGGTGGAGCCCCCGCCGACCCGGACCAGCTGCCACTGCTGGTTCGAGCCGTTCCAGTCGGCGTACTGGACGATGTTGCCGCCGTCAGCGGTGGAGGCACCCTGCACCTCGACCGCCTTGCCGCTGTTGCGGCTGATCAGCTGGGTGTAGCCGTCGATGTCCTGCATGCTGAACTGCTGGTTGGTGGAGTTGTTGTCGGCCCACTGGATGATGGCCGCGCCGTCGGCGGTGGACCGGTTGGACACGTCGAGGACCTTGCCCGACAGCCGCGACCTGAGCCGGTAGTAGCCGCTGCCTGAGTCGACGAACTGCCACTGCTGCTGGTTGCCGTCGTTGCGGGACCACTGCGTGATGCGTGCGCCGTCGTTCGTGGCGAGGTTGTACACGTCGAGCGCCTTGCCGCTGTTGCGGTTGACCAGCACGTACCAGGCGGTGGTGTCCACGGTGGCTGCTGCGGCCGGGGTGGCCGGCACCAGCGCCACGGCCACGCCCACCAGTGCGGCGGCGACCGCCGCGATCAGGCCGGTCACCCGGCGGCCGGGCCCACCTGCGGGGGAGGACGTCATCGTCGGCTCCTTTCCATCGAGGGAAGACAGGGATGTGTTGCCAGGCGCGCCGCCGTGCCGAGGGGTGCCTCAGCGGTGAGCGGTGCGCCGACTCTGCGAGGGATGCTCGTTGTGAGCGCTAACATTCGTCGGCCGACATACTGCCAGTGCCGGACGGGCCCACCACGACCGAAACGGTTCATCGGCACGATCGGGTCACGCTCGGGGCCGTCGGAGGCACCGTCGTGGCTGCTGCTACGGCGCCGTGTCGTCGTGGAGGACGACACGGGAGAGCTCGACCAGGTCGCCACGTCGCCAGTAGTGCAGCCGGCGAGCGGACGGTGTGTTGCGCTGCAGAGCCACGCGATAACAGACCGCCCCGTCGGCTCGGGTGACGGCGGGCGCGCTGCCGCTCTCGCGCTCCCGGAGCTCGTGGTTCTCACGGGCTGCCAGACGAGCGGGATCACCGACGACGACGTCCGCCACCACCTCGGCGAGCTTGCTCCACGCGACCGGCCCGAGGGTGGTCAGCGAGTCGACGAGCCGCGGGCCGACCTGCCACGGACCCAACGGCCACCGTGCCTTCTCGCCGGCGGGCACGCGTCGAGCCCAGGCTGCGGTCACGGCGTAGCGCAGGTCCAGCTCGGGGTCGGTGAACCAGCCGCGGGTGTCGTCGTCCCGTCCGGACCCACGGCTCGCCGCCTTGAGCTCGGCTTCCAGCCACTGCCGCCGTGCGTCCGCATGGCGGTACTTGTCGCGGAAGGCCGTCTGGTTGCGCTCGCTCGCGTCGAGCTCGGCCTCGAGGGAGGCCGCGTACTGCCGAAGTCTCGCCAGCTCTCGGGCCGCTCCCCGCACGGTGTCGAGGCCGCGGGTCAGCTCGGCGACGCGTGCGCGCTCGGTGGCGAGCGCGAGCCCGAGGTCGCGGACGGCGGTGCCCTCGCGCGGAGCGGGTACGGCTGCTTCCGGCGCCGGCGCGGACGGGCGGACCGGAGGTCCGGCACGCAGATCGAGCGGTGTCGGTCGACGCGGCACGCCAGCATCGCCCGCCGGCGGCTCGAGATCCGCAGCACCCGCGGCGACGTCGTGCTCCACAGGATCCATCGCGACGTCGTGCTCCAGAGGATCCACGGCGGCCGCGTGATCCGAGCCGGTCGCGCGAACGGGCGCGACGGCCGCGGGGAGCACGTCGGGGAGCCCGTCGAGGAGCCCGGTCTGGCGCACCACCTCGGGAGCCGGCGGAGGCACCAGCCACGCCGGACCGCCGTCGAGCAGCGCCGGTGCGAGCACGGGTGCGTCCTCGTCGTCCACGTCGAGGAGCGACAGCGCGATCATTGGTGGCGACGACGCCATGCGCGCGACCACGACGTCGCCCGGCGTGAAGAGCTCGTCGAGCCGGTCCAGGCCGTTCGTCGTGACCGCAGACCTCGGGACATCCACGTCCGCCCCGACGACCACCCTGACGGTCAGGAGCTCCTCCCGGACCGCGACGACCTCCGCCAGCACGGTCGCGCCCGCGACGTACGACGACGGCACGCCCGCCGCGGCGCCGTCCAACCGCCCCGACCCGGCCCGAAGGTCGAGGCGCCGGGTCTCGGGGTCCACCTGCCCCTGGACCCGCTGGCCGCGTCGGACGAGCCGATCCAGCGGGACGTCGAACCCGGACAGCTCCTCCCACAACGTGGCCATGCCGCCGTGGTCGAGCTGCACGATGGCCCGGCTGCCCAGCACGCCGACCACCTCGCCGCCGACCACGGGACGCAGGCTCGGCGAGCGCTGCTCGTACAGGCCGGCGGCGACGGCCGCCGCCATCCCGTCGGCCACGAGGTCCTCCGTCACGCGGTCCCGCTCCGCCGCCGCGTAGGCGAAGCGCAGCGGTGCCCGACGGGGCGTGCTCACCCAGCCGTGGTCCACCGGGTACACGCGCGAGGCGCCGCCGTACACCTGCGTGAGGCTGGGCATCTGGGACGAGAACGCCCAGGACACGTCCGAGGTCGGCATGACCACGACCTCGACGAGTCCGCGCAGGTCCTGGACGAGCGCGTCGACGTCCGCAAAGGGTTCCAGGGCGCCGCTGGCGATCGTGACGACCGCCACGGGCCACCGGCGGCCCGGTGTCAGGAGAAACGCGGCGAGCGCCCTGGCCTCCTCCTCGCTCGAGATCTCGCGGCGCGTCGTCGGGACGGTGGTCGCGGCGTGCCCGGTCGCGGACACCGTCGGCGCCATGGCGGCACGGGCCTCACGAGCGCGGTTCCGTCGGACCATCGGGGCCTCCGTCTGTGCCTGGTGGGCGCTCACCCTCCGGTAGTGCACTGCCCTCCAGCGTCCGGGACGCGCGAGCTCACCGCATCACCGGCCACCCTCGCGCAGGTGCCTGTCCGAGACCGTCCACAAGAGCAGCAGCTGATAGATCGTTCGCTCGCCGTTGCCGGCGCGACGCATCAGTCGCAGCAGCCCAGTGCTACAGCGTCGGCCGCCGGACCGTGTGGCTGACGGAAGCTCGCGGCTCCTTGGACAGCTCGGGCTCGGCCCCGGACGGGCGACCTGCCCGGCGCCGTCAGCCCGGTCCGGAGGGGTGATGAGCGCTACTCTCGCTGGCGCAGGGCGCGTCCTTCGACCTCGTCGAGCAGGTCGTCCGCCACCTCCGGGCTCACCGCGCCTCGGCTGCGCGCCGCCAGGAGATAGTCCCGCTCGACGTCGTTCGCCTCGCGCAGCAGAGCACCCACGGCGGCGTCGTCGCCGGTGTCGTCCTCGTCCTGCGCCGCGCCGTGCCGCGCGGTGCTCAGCGCATCCTGTGCCGCCAGGAATCCCTCGTACTGGAGCCGCACGGCGAGGCGCACGCGCTCAGGTCGGCCTTCCGCCAGTCGGCCGTCCAGGGCCTCGAGTGCCGCTGACATCGCGTCGCGCCGCACGGTGCGTCGTTCTCGGCGCTCGTCTCCGGTCGACCCCACATGGAGCAGCCGCACGAGGGGCGCGAGCGTGAGCCCTTGCAGGACGAGCGTCACCAGCACGGTGACGAGCGCGACGACGACCACGGTGTCGCGCTCGGGGAAGGGTGCGCCGGACCTGATCGCCGAGGGCAGTGCGAGCGCCGTCGCCACGGTCACCACCCCGCGCATGCCGGCCCAGGAGGTGACCACGGCCTCGCGCGTCCCGAGCGGGACCGCGACGGCGCGCCGCCGTCGTGCGAAGAGGGCGCTCGACCCGAGGACCCAGGCGAAGCGGACGACCACGACCGTCACGCACGTCCAGCCTGCGAGGGCGAGTGCCGAGGTGCGGTCGGGGCTGGTGCGCAGGATCTCCGTCAGCTCGAACCCGATGAACACGAAGACCAGGCTCGTGATCAGGTAGTCGGCATACCGCCACACGGCACGGCCCAGGAGCCAGCCCTCGGACGTCAGCGACCGGTGACCGTAGGTGCGCAGGTACAGCCCGAGGGTCAGCACGGCCAGCACGCCCGAACCGTGAAGCTCCTCAGCGGTGAGGTACACCGCGAAGGGGACGGCGACGGTCAGCGTGGTCTCGGCCGCGGCGGCGTGCAGCCCCGCCAGCGCGACCCGGGTCAGCACGGCCGCAGCGAGTCCCAGCCCGACACCGACGGCGACGGCGAGCACCAGGCTGAGGCCGAGATCGCCAGCCGTGACGCCGCCTACGACGAC
This sequence comes from Cellulomonas sp. URHB0016, assembly GCF_054057935.1. Lineage (NCBI taxonomy): Bacteria > Bacillati > Actinomycetota > Actinomycetes > Micrococcales > Cellulomonadaceae > Cellulomonas > Cellulomonas sp. URHB0016. The sequence continues at coordinate 249,283 of NZ_JBSRZU010000001.1, forward strand.
GGCGGCCACGGCCACGTTGTAGAGCACGAGGGCGGTGGCGTCGTTGAACATGCCTTCGCCCTCGAGCACCGTGACCAGTCGCCCGGGCAGGCGCAGTCGTCGTGCGACCGCGGTGGCCGCCACCGGGTCAGGTGGTGCGACGACCGCCCCCAGCACGGCGGCGGTGCCCCAGGCGAACCCCGTGCCATGGGCGAGGACCGCCACCGCGGCTGCGCTGGCGAGCGTCAGCCCGACGGCCAGGAGGAGGATCGGGCGGGCGTTGTCGCGGAACTCGCGGGCCGTGGCGCGCTGCGTCGCCGCGAACAGCAGGGGCGGCAGGACCAGCGGGAGGATGACCTCCGGTTCGACGGTGACGTAGGGCACGGCCGGGATGAACGGGACCGCAAGGCCGAACAGCGTCAGCAGCACCGGGAACGGGACGCGCAACCGCTCGGCCGCCGGCGTGAGCACGATGATGCCTGCGACGAGCAGGGCGACAAGCAGGGTGGTCGACACCGGGCGGCTCCTTCGAGGGGTGCGGTGCGGGGTGACGGTCGCTAGCGTGCCACCAGTGCCGTTCGCCGACCGGCTTCTTCGCCAGCGGCGGCTGGTGCAAGATCCCAACCCGGCTTCCGCCAGAATCGCACCGGCGTGACTACCGACCCGCGCTCGGGTGAGTCGTGCCGCGACACGGATGCCTATCCGGGCGGTGCGACGCGCAACCGTGGAACGCTCACGAGCGTGAGCGACACCGTCCCCAGCCAGATCTGGCAGCGCGTGGTCCAAATCCGAAGCGAACGGACCGGACGGCCAGGGACCGGCTTCATCGTCGAGGTCGACGGGTCGCGCTACCTGCTGACTGCGAAGCATCTGTGCGACGACGCGGCGAGCGACGACCTGACGATCCGTTACCCCTGGTCGAACGGTGGTCGTCCGTTCACGGCCGAACTGACGAGGGTCGGTTCTGCGCTCGAAGGTGGAGACGCAGCGGCGTTCGCCTTGCATGGCACGGTGCTCGAACGCGTGAACCTGCCTGGCGTGGTGCCGCTGAACGCAGCGGACATGGTCTTCACGCAGGAGTGCCTCATTCTCGGGTACCCGCACGGCCTGACGTTCGATCTGACCTGGGGTGGCGTCGACACGTTCTTTCCGGTCGCCAAACGCGGCACCATCGCCGGCGCGACGCAAGCCGAACGGTTCGGCGACGGCGAATGGTGGTTGCTCGACGTCGTCGCGAATCCTGGGTTCTCGGGTGGTCCGGTGGCAGCGCACATCGGCGCTGGCGGCGACTGGAAGTTCGTTGGAGTCGTGGCCGGCGCGATCTCTGGACCGTTGGAGGAGGGATCGGTCGTCGCGTACCCGTCCGGCCTCTCGTACGCGACCCAGGCCGGGCAGGCCGGACGACTGGTCGGCATTCCGAAGCGATAGTCGACGGTCGTCCTCGCGGGATCATGACGGTCGGCGAGCGATCAGAGCATGCGCACCTGATCGGCCGGCATCCATACGGACCGCGCGGCAGTCAGGTGTCCGACCGACTGCCGCACGCATAGCCACGCAGCCGGCAACGGCGGCGCGGGCGCACGGGACACGACCGCGACCGGCACCGTGACGACCGTCCCGCCGTAGGTCTGCCCGGTGACGGTGGCGAACCGCATCGGGGACAGCGTCGTCATGCCGGCCGGCTCGGCGGTCCACAGATAGTGGGCGTAGTGCACGCGGCGGACGGCACGGGGGAGCGGTGACACAGACGGGAGTGCGCGCGACACGACCGCAGCGCGCAGATCACTGCGACACGTGTGCGACACGCTGCAACGTATTCGCAGGTCGGACGGGTGCCCCGAGTGGGATTCGAACCCACACTGGATCGGGTTTGAGCCGAACGCCTCTGCCGGTTGGGCTATCGGGGCCGAGCAGGTCAGCAGGATATCCCGACGGCAGGTACGGCAACGACGGGCGGGCGGACGGCGCGACCTGCCTCACAGTCGAACAGCCGTGGTACGGCCGCACCCGCCCACTACGCTGTCCTCGTGACCAACGACGTGACGCCCGAGCCCACCGAGCAGGCCCCAGGGGCCCTCGACCTGAGTGCATCGGCTCCGGCCCAGGAGCCGGCAGCGCGGAACGCGTCGGCACGTCCCGCTCGCCGGGCCGTCGTGGCCGAGGACGAGGCGCTGATCCGCATGGACGTCGTGGAGACGCTTCGCGACGCCGGCTTCGACGTCGTCGGAGAGGCGGGCGACGGCGAACGTGCGGTCGCGCTCGCGACGGAGCTGAAGCCGGACGTCGTGGTGATGGACGTGAAGATGCCGGTGCTCGACGGCATCTCGGCTGCGGAGCGGATCGGCAAGGCGCACCTGGCCCCGGTCGTGCTGCTGACGGCGTTCTCGCAGACCGAGCTGGTGGAGCGGGCCCGGGACGCAGGCGCGATGGCGTACGTCGTGAAGCCGTTCAGCCCGGCGGACCTGCTGCCGGCGGTGGAGATCGCGATCTCGCGGTACGCGCAGATCAGCGCGCTCGAGTCCGAGGTCGCAGACCTGGCGGAGCGTTTCGAGACCCGCAAGCGCGTCGACCGTGCCAAGGGCCTGCTCATGACCAAGATGGGCCTCACGGAGCCGGAGTCGTTCCGCTGGATCCAGAAGACCTCGATGGACCGTCGGCTCACCATGCGCGAGGTGGCGGACGCGGTCATCGAGCAGGTCGGCGGCGGTGCGTCGTAGGCGTCTCGCCTGGTCACGACCTCGGTCAGGTGTCCAGTTCGCGCAGGCTCGCTCTTTGTCACAAGTCTGCAACAACCATCGCGGTTTCACGTCGCGGACACAAAGAATGAGTACCTTCGCGCCACACTGCAGGATCCTCATGGATCTGCGGATCGCAGTACTCACAGAGGGGTACCACGCATGATTCGTTCGACACATGCAGTTCGAGCAGCCGCGCTGGCCGGCGCTGCCGCCCTGATCCTGGCCGCCTGCAGCAGCAGCGGCGGGGACAGCGACGACAACGCGAGCGAGGGATCGACGTCCTCCGCGTCCGGGCCGCTGAAGATCGGCTCGCTGCTGCCGCAGACGGGATCCCTCGCGTACCTCGGTCCGCCCGAGATCGCGGGTGTGGACCTCGCGATCAAGGACATCAACGAGGCCGGCGGCGTGCTGGGCGAGGACGTCACGGTGGAGCACACCGACTCGTCCGACGCCGACAACGCCGAGGTCGCGACCCAGTCGGTCACCGAGCTGATCTCGAAGAAGGTGTCGGCCATCGTCGGTGCCGCGTCCTCGTCCGTGACGCTCAACGTCGTGGACGACATCACCAACGCGAAGATCGTCCAGATCTCGCCGGCGAACACCGCGACGAAGCTGTCGGGCTACTCGCCGTTCTACTTCCGCACCGCTCCGCCGGACACCGTCCAGGGTGCGGCGCTGGGCAACCTCATCACGGGTGACGGGCACGAGAACGTCGGCATCCTCGTGTTCAACGACGACTACGGCACGTCGCTGCGCGACGTCGTCGAGAAGACGGTGGAGGACGCGGGCGGCACGATCACGTACGGCAAGAAGGGACAGGAGTTCGACCCGAAGGCGAGCAGCTTCGACTCGGACATCACGGCGCTCCTGGCCACCAGCCCGGACGCGGTCGTCGTGCTCGCGTTCGAGCAGACCAAGCAGATCATCCCCGGTCTCGTGGCCGGCGGCGTCGCCCCGGCGAACATCTACCTGGTGGACGGCAACACCGCCGACTACTCGGCGGACTTCCAGCCGGGCACCCTGGAGGGCGCTCAGGGCACCATCCCCGGTGCGTTCCCGTCGGACGAGTTCCAGGCTCGTCTCAAGGAGGTCGACCCGAACCTCAAGGACTTCGCCTACGGCCCCGAGTCGTACGACGCGACGATCCTCGTGGCCCTGGCCGCCGAGAAGGGGAAGGCCACGGACGGCGCGACCGTCCAGAAGAACCTCGCGGCGGTCTCCGGCGCGGACGGCGGCGAGAAGTGCTCGTCGTTCGCCGACTGCGTGAAGCTCATCCAGGACGGCAAGGACATCCAGTACACCGGCCAGGCCGGTGTCGGACCGTTCAACGCCGACAACGACCCGTCCAGCGCGTTCATCGGCGTCTACAAGTACGGTGCCGACAACAAGAACGTCTGGGTCAAGGCGGTCGAGGGCGCGGTCAAGTAACGACGCCCGCGTGACGAGGAGGGCCGGTGGGGACGATCCGTCCGCACCGGCCCTTCGTCGTGCCCGAGGCGGCGCGTCGGGCGCTGTCAGTGCAGGACGACGTCGACGACGAGCGCGCGGTGGTCCGACAGCCCCGTGTCGACGGCCCGGGCGGGACCGGCGGCGCGGACAGCACCATCGCCGAGCACGTGGTCCAGCTGTTGGGTCGGCTCCGCGACCGGGAAGGTGCGGGCGGTCGCAAGGGGACGCATGCCCGACCAGCGTGTCGATCCCGCACCCTCGAGGTTGAGGTCCCCGAGCAGCACGAGCGGTCGTGTCAACGGCTGGACCTGGGTGACCAGATGACGCAGCTGGCGACCGTTCCAGCCCGGGATGAACGTCAGGTGGGTCGCGACGACGCTCAGCACTCCCTGAGGGCCCTGCACGACGGCGGCGAGCGCCGCGCGCGGTTCGTCCCGCACCAGGGCCGGCCATCGGCTCCCGGGCCAGCGCACGGGCGTCCTGCGACGCAGCGTGGGCAGCTGGAGCACGCGCCACTCGAGCACCGGATAGCGACTCAGAAGCGCGATGCCGTAGCTCGCACGGGCAGGCTGGTGGTCGCCCGTCGCGGCCGTCCACAGGCCGGGCTCGCCGTGCAGGGTGGCGACGAACCGGTGCTCGGGGGCGTTCATCGCCTCCGCGGCGAGGCTGGTGAGGTCGGCACCGTGCGAGCGGGGCTGCTCGCGGTCCACCTCCTGCAGGGCGAGCACGTCGGCGTCGAGCGCCGCGACCGCGTTCGTGAACCGGTCGAGCCGGACCAGGCCGTCGGCCACCGACCGACCGTGCAGGATGTTGAACGTTGCCAGGCGCACGCTCGCGATTCTCCCGGTCGACCTGCGCCCTCGCCCGTCGGCGTGTAGACACTCGTCTCATGACTCAGCCCACGAGCAAGCAAGGTGCGCTCGTCGACCCACCCGACGACCGCACGGCGCTGCACGACGGCCTGCGGCTGACGGCGGTCGCGCTGACGGACGCCGGGATCCCGTTCGCCCTCGTCGGTGGCTACGCCGCGTGGGCGCGCGGGGCACCCGAACCGAGTCACGACGCGGACTTCGCCGTGACGGAGGACGACGTGGAGCGGGCCAAGGCGGCCATCGCCGCCGCGGGGCTCGTCGTCGAGCAGCCGGCCGAGAACTGGCTGTTCAAGGCGTTCCACCACGGTCAGCTCGTCGACGTGCTGTTCCGGATGGTGGGTGAGCCGATCACCCGCGAGCAGCTGGCCCGGAGCGACCTCCTCGAGGTGCTGGCGGTGCGGATGCCGGTGCTGAGCGCCACCGACGTCGTGTCGGCGAAGATGCGGGTGCTGGGGGAGCACGCCTGCGACTTCGGGCGGTTGCTCGCGATCGTGCGGGCACTGAGGGAGCAGGTCGACTGGGATCGTGTCCGCGGCGACGTCGGCGGGCACCCATACGCCCGGGCGTTCCTCTTCCTCGCCGACGAGCTCGGGATCACGGATCGCGCTCCTGCGTCGTCGACTGACGAGGTGGGGCCGGGGTCGGGTGCGGCGCCGTCGACCTGAGCGTCACTCGGCAGGCCGGTGCGCCTCCTCGACGTCGGTCGCGAGCGTGCCGAGGTACAGCTCGATGACCTTCGGGTCGTGCATCAGCTCCCGGCCCGGACCTGAGTAGGCGTTGCGGCCCTGGTCGAGCACGTAGGCCCGGTCACAGATCTGCAGGGCTCGGCGCGCGTTCTGCTCGACGATGACGACGGACACGCCGGCCTTGTTGATCTTCCGCGTCCGGATGAACGTCTCGTCCTGCCGCACGGGGGACAGGCCCGCCGACGGCTCGTCGAGCAGCAGCACGGACGGGTCCATCATGAGCGCGCGGGCCATCGCCACCATCTGCCGCTCGCCGCCGGAGAGCGAACCCGCGCGCTGCTTGCGGCGCTCACCGAGCGTCGGGAACAGGTCGACGATGAACGCGAACCGCTCGTCGTACTTCTTGGGGGCCTGGAAGAGCCCCATCTGCAGGTTCTCCTCGATGCTCAGGGAGGGGAACACGTTGTTCGACTGCGGGACGAACCCGACCCCGCGGCGGACGAGCGCGTCGGCCCGCTGGTGCGTGATGTTCTCGCCCTGGAGCGTCACGGTGCCGGACCGGATCGTCACGAGCCCGAACAGCGCCTTCAGCAGCGTCGACTTCCCGGCGCCGTTGGGCCCGATGATCCCGACGAGCTCGCCCGGGTGGACCACCAGGTTGCACCCGTTGAGGATGTCGACCCCGGGGATGTAGCCGGCGATCACCTCGCGGGCGTCGAGCAGGGGTTCCCCCGCGGGTGCGCCGCGGTGGACGCTGCCGGCGTCGCCGGTGTCGACAGCAGTGGTGCTCATCGGGTCTCCTCCGTGCGGGTGTCTTCCTCGGCGCGCACCTCGGCCTCGAGCTGCTCCGTGACCTCGTCGCTCAGCAGGCTGTCGTCGCCGAGGTCCGTGTCGTGGTGCTTGCCGAGGTAGGCGTCGACCACGGCCTGGTCCTGCATGACGGACTCCGGTGGCCCTTCGGCGACGATGCGGCCCTCTGCCATGACGATGACCCAGTCGGAGATGTGCCGGACCATGTGCATGTCGTGCTCGACGAAGAGGACCGTGGTGCCCTCGTCACGCAGCGACTCGATGTGCCCCAGCAAAGACTGGGTCAGAGCCGGGTTCACACCGGCCATCGGCTCGTCGAGCATGAGCATCCGCGGGGAGCTCATCAGCGCGCGGGCCATCTCCAGCAGCTTGCGCTGGCCGCCCGACAGGCTGCCGGCGAAGTCGTCGCGCTTGGTGTCGAGCTTGAACCGCGCGAGGAGCTCCTCGGCCTGCGCCGTGATCTCCTTCTCGCGCGTCCGCCACAGGGCCGGGACGAGGGCGGTCACGAGCCGTTCGCCAGGTTGGTCCGGTGCGCCGAGGCGCATGTTCTCGATGACGGTCATACGGCTGAGCGCCTTGGTCAGCTGGAACGTGCGGACCATGCCGGAGCGGGCGACCCGTGCCGCGGCGACGCCGTGCAGCGACCGCCCGTCGAACGTCCACGCGCCCGTGCTCGGGCGGTCGAAGCCGGTGAGGAGGTTGAACAGCGTCGTCTTGCCGGCGCCGTTCGGTCCGATGAGCGCCGTGATGGCCCCGCGCTGGACCTCGATGTGGTCGACGTCGACGGCCGTCATGCCGCCGAAGTGCCGCGTGACGTGGTCGGCGACGACAATCGGGTCCGGCTTCGCCGCCCCCGGGACACGCGCGACGTCGGCGAGGGCCGCCGCGACCTCGGCCCGGCGGCCGGCGACGGTGGTGGGCTGGTCAGCGGACATCGATCGCCAGCTCCTTCTTGTCACCGAGGATGCCTTGCGGCCGGAAGATGATCAGCAGCATCAGGGTGACGCCGACGACGATCCAGCCGAACTGCTCGATCTGCTCGGTCCGCATGATGCTGTTCGGCACCCCGGCACGCATCACCGACTTGATGAGCATGAGGGCCGCCCAGAAGATGACCGAGCCGAGCACCGGCCCGAAGACGGTCGCCGCCCCACCGAGCAGCAGGATCGTCCAGACGAAGAACGTCATGGGCCGGCCCATCGAGTCGGGCTGCACCGCGCGCGGCAGGACGTAGAGGATGCCCGCGAGCGCTCCGATGCACCCGCCGAGGATGAGCGCCTGCATCTTGTACGAGTAGACGTTCTTGCCGAGCGAGCGCACCGCGTCCTCGTCCTCGCGGATGCCCTTGAGCACGCGGCCCCACGGTGACCGGATGAGCAGCCACACGAGCAGGCAGGCGAGGCCGACCGCGGTCCAGCCGACGATCCGGACCCACCAGCTGTTCGAGGCGCTCATCGAGTAGTCGAACGGGCCGAGCTGGAAGTTCCCGTCCCCGAACGGCGAGGCGTCCTGGAAGGTGTGCTTGTAGTCGTTGCCACGCAGTCCGGACGACGCGCCGGTCAGCTCGGTGAGGGCGGTCGACCGGCCGATGAGACGGACGATCTCGGCCGCGGCGATCGTCACGATCGCGAGGTAGTCGCCGCGCAGCTTGAGCGTGGGGATGCCCAGGATCAGACCGAAGATCGCCGAGCACGCGACGGCCACCAGCACCGCCGCCCACAGCGGCCAGCCCGCGATGGTCGAGATCGCGAACCCGTAGGCCCCCAGCAGCATGAACCCTGCCTGGCCCATGTTGATGAGGCCGGTGAGCCCGAAGTGGATGTTGAGGCCGATCGCGGCGAGCGCGTACGCGGCGGTCGTCGGGGCGAAGAACTCCCCGGCGACGTTCGTCAGGATGTTGTTCCAGTCCATGACGTCTCCTTAACCGATCCGCTCGGCGCGGCCGAGGATGCCCTGGGGCCGCACCAGCAGCACGACGATGAGGATGAGCAGTGCTGCGGCGTAGCGCATGTCGCTCGGGATGAAGAGGTTGGCGACCTCGACGACGACGCCGATCACGATCGAGCCGACGAGAGCACCGAACGCCGCGCCGAGCCCGCCGAGCGTCACGGCGGCGAACATCAGGAGCAGGAGAGCGGCGCCCATGCTCCAGCTGGTCGCGTTGAGGTACAGGCCCATGAGGACGCCGCCGAGGGCGGCCAGCGCGGCCCCGAGCACCCAGACGAGCCGGATGATCCGCTCGACGCCGATCCCCGAGGCGGCGGCGAGCGCGGGGTTGTCCGACACGGCACGCGTGGCCCGTCCCACCCGGGTCCCGAGCAGGAAGTACGCGACGCCGCCGAGCACGACCGCCGCGATCGCCACCGACACGAGCGACGTCACGGTCACCCGGACCGGCCCGAACGTCAGGGTCGTCGGGTTGGTCGTCACGATGCGCAGGGAACCGCCGCCGAAGAAGAACTGGTAGGTGTACTGCAGCGCCATCGACAGGCCGATCGTCACGATCATCTGCTGCGTGGTCCCGACGCGGCGCCGCCGCAGCGGGTGCCAGATGCCGGAGTCCTGCAGCCAGCCGCTCGCGGCACCGGCCACGACCGCGAGGACGCCGGACACGACGAGCGGGAGACCGAGCAGCTGGCACCCGACGTAGGCCAGGATCCCGCCGAGCGTCACCTGCTCGCCGTGCGCGAAGTTGCTCAGGCCGGTGGTCCCGTAGATCAGGGACAGGCCGACGGACGCGAGCGCGAGCAGGATGCCGAAGATCAGGCCGCTCACGGTCTGCTGCGCGAGCCGGTCCCAGCTGAAGCCGGTGTCCGCCTGCGAGTTGGTGGGCGTACCGACCTCCCCGTTGCCGACCGGGGCGCCGGTGGCACCGGGCTTCGGCGTCGAGCCGGAGCCGTCCGCGGCGACGAGCGGGAACAGCGCCCCCACCGCCTGACCGAGCTCGGCGTTGACGGTCCGCGGGTTCGCCGCAGGGTCGCGCAGCGCGTCGCCTTCGGGCAGGGTGCCGGGGTCCACCTTCACCGTGTACGGCCCTGTCACGGTGACCGGGACCGACCAGCGGCCCTCGGCGTCCGTCACGACGGTGACGGTGGTGCCGGCGCCCGCCACCTCGAGGCTGACGCCGGAGGCAGGTTCGCGTTCACTCGTCCGGATGGTGCCGTTGATGCACCCGGTCGCCACGTCGGCCACGCAGGTGGCCTCCGCGGCGTGTGCGGGAGCGGCCCCGAGCAGCGCGGCGAGACAGACGACGAGCAGCGCCAGGGCCGCCCTCGCGACCGTCAGGCGCCGCGGCGCGCGCGGGAGCGTGGTGGTGGGGGAACGGTCCACGGTGGCGACATCTCGCACCTGGATCCTCCGTACGTCGTTCGTCGAGCGTAGTCACCGGGTTCGGCGGCAGCGTCGAGCCCGGTGCGGGTCCGCCGGGTGGCAGGACGATAGGCACGGATTGTGTCCTGTTCATTACGTCAAAGCGAGCGGCGCGCAGGAAGTCGGCGGTGAGGGGGTCCCCGAACTGGTCGAGCGTCCAAGAAACAGGGCATGCTGGGCCATTGGGACTAGGCACGCCGGTGTCCGCTGCGACATGATCGTCGTGGCGCCACACGGGCAGAGGCGGCGCCAGGCCTGACCGGATCCCCCTCGTCCCGTCTGGAGGCTTGTCGCCGTGCGCCCTCGAGTCCACGTCCGCAGTGCTCGCCCCGACGACCTCGAGGACCTGGTCGGCCTGTGCCTCGCCGCGCGCGCCGAGGCGGCCGTCGGCTCCCAGCTCTGCACGGAGGACTCCGAGCGCCTCCGATCGCAGCTCGGTGCGCTCCTCGCGGTGCCCGGCGGCGAGGTGCTCGTCGGCACGGTGGACGACCAGCCTGCCGGTCTCCTGCTGGCCCGACTGGTCGGGCCCGGCCCGTTCACGGACCTGTCGAGCCTGAACATCGAAGCCGTCTTCGTGCTGCCTGGCTCCCGGCGCCGCGGTCTCGGGCACGCCCTGCTGCTCCGTGCCGCTGAGGTCGCGGAGGAGAACGGCGCCACGGAGCTGTACTCGTCGCCGCTCCCCGGTGCCCGCGGCATGCAGCGGTTCCTCGCCAGGCTCGGTTTTGCCCCGGCGGCCGCTCACCGTGTCGTGACGACCGCCGTCCTGCAGCGTCGCCTCACGCACGAGGTCGGACCGGCCGCCCTCACACCCGCGGTGCGCCGGACGGGACCGCGCGGGCTCGAGGACCTCATCGCCCGCAGGCGCCAGGTGCGCGAAGGGCGCCGCCGGCAGGACGAGTCCTCGGGGGCGGACGCGTCGGCTCAGCCCCGCGCGTCGATCAACATGCAGGTGAGCCGTGCGGTGCAGAGCCGCCGCCCGTCCTCGTCGTCCACCACGACCTGGTAGCTGACGAGGGTCGATCCCAGGTGCAGGGCGGTCGCGGTGCCGGTGACCGAGCCCGACCGGGCCGAGCGGTGGTGCGTCGCGTTCAGCTCGATGCCCACGGCTGCCCGGTCCGGGCCCGCGTGGACCTGCGCCGCGTAGGACCCCAGCGTCTCGGCGAGCACCGCGGAGGCGCCCCCGTGCAGGAGCCCGAACGGCTGTGTGTTCCCGGCGACCGGCATGGTGCCCACGGCCCGTTCGGCGGTCAGCTCGACCACCTCGATGCCCATCCGTTCGAGCAGGGTGCCGGCGGTGGACGGCATGGCGGCGAGGGCGTCGAGGGTGTCGGACATGGCAGATAGGTTGGCACCCGTGAGCGACGCACAGCCAGCCGCCCCTGCCCGACTGCTCCTGATCGACGGCCACTCCATGGCCTACCGGGCGTTCTTCGCGCTTCCTGTGGACAAGTTCGCGACCTCGACGGGTGAGCCGACCAACGCGGTGTTCGGCTTCGTCTCGATGCTCGCCAACCTGCTGCGTGACGAGGAGCCGACCCACGTCGCGGTCGCCTTCGACGTGGGCCGCACCACCTTCCGCACCGAGCAGTACGAGGCGTACAAGGGCAACCGGAACGCGACGCCGGAGCCCTTCCGCGGTCAGGTCGCGGTGATCCAACGTGTGCTCGCGACCATGCACATCCCGGTGCTCGAGAAGCCGTCCTTCGAGGCGGACGACATCCTCGCGACGCTCGCGGACCAGGCGCGGACGCAGGGCATGGAGGTCCTGATCTGCTCGGGAGACCGCGATGCCTTCCAGCTCGTCAACGAGTCCGTGACGGTGCTCTACCCGGTCAGGGGCGTCTCCGAGATGGCCCGGATGACACCGGCGGCGGTCGAGGCCAAGTACGGCGTGCCCCCGCAGCGGTACCCCGACCTCGCGGCGCTCGTGGGGGAGTCCAGCGACAACCTGCCGGGAATCCCGGGCGTCGGGCCGAAGACGGCGGCGAAGTGGATCACGACGTACGACGGCCTCGAGGGGGTGCTCGCGCATGCCGACCAGGTGGCCGGCAAGGCGGGGGAGGCGCTGCGGGAGAACGTCGAGCAGGTGCAGCTGAACCGACAGCTCAACCGGCTCGTGCACGACCTGGACCTCCCGCTCGGACCGGAGGACCTCGAGGCGCGGCCGTGGGACCGCCAGGAGCTGCACGCGATCCTCGACGAGCTCGAGTTCCGCACGCTCCGGGACCGGCTGTGGGCCATGCTCCCGGACGAGGGCGGTGCGGCACAGGTCGCGGTCGCCGCGGCGGCCCTGGACGTGGCCGAGATGGCCGCGGGCGAGCTCGGCGCGTGGCTCGACGCGCGCGCCGGCCAGGCGCTCGGCCTCGACGTGCGGGGGTCGGGCGCTCCGGCAGGCGGAGACGCGTGGGGCATCGCGCTCGCCGACGGTGCCGGCCAGGCCGCGGTCTTCGACCTCGCGGAGATCATGCCGTTCGACGAGGCCGCCCTGGCCGCCTGGCTCGCTGACCCGACAGCGCCGAAGATCCTGCATGCCGCCAAGGAGGCGTGGCACGCGCTCGCCGGACGCGCGATGCCGATCGCGGGCGTCGTGTTCGACACCGAGCTCGCCGCCTACCTGTGCCAGCCCGACCGGCGCGCGTACGACCTCGCGGACCTGGCCATCGGTTACCTGCATCGTGAGCTCGGTGCCGACGACGCGACGCCCGGCGGCCAGGGCGCGTTCGACCTCGAGCTCGACGGCACCGACGAGGGCCGCAGGGCGGCCGTCCGCGCTGCGGCCGTGCGCGACCTGTCGGACGTGCTGGGCGGCGAGCTCGCGGACCGGGGCGCCACCGATCTGCTCACGGGCCTCGAGCTTCCGCTCGTCGACGTGCTGGGACGCATGGAGCGCACCGGCATCGCGATCGACTCGGGCTATCTCGCGGGGCTGGAGCGCTCGTTCGACGCGCAGGTCCAAGAGGCCGCCGCGGAGGCCTTCGCCGTGATCGGCCGCGAAGTGAACCTCGGCTCGCCGAAGCAGCTCCAGGAGGTGCTGTTCGACCAGCTGGCCATGCCGAAGACCAAGAGGATCAAGACCGGCTACACCACGGACGCCGCCGCGCTCACGGACCTGTTCGAGCGCACGCACCACCCGTTCCTCGAGCACCTGCTCGCCCACCGGGACGCAGTCCGGCTGCGGCAGACGGTCGAGGGACTGCTGCGCTCGATCGCGCCCGACGGCCGGATCCACACCACGTTCCAGCAGACCATCGCGGCCACGGGCCGGCTGTCGTCGGCGGACCCCAACCTGCAGAACATCCCGATCCGTACGGAGGCGGGCCGGCAGATCCGCAGGGCGTTCGTCGTCGGTGAGGGGTACGAGACGCTCCTGACCGCCGACTACTCGCAGATCGAGATGCGGATCATGGCGCACCTCTCGGGGGACGAGGGCCTCATCGAGGCGTTCCGGTCCGGCGAGGACCTGCACAGCTATGTGGGGTCACGGGTGTTCGGGGTCCCCACGGACGAGGTGACGTCCGCGATGCGCTCGAAGATCAAGGCCATGTCCTACGGCCTCGCGTACGGGCTGTCGTCCTACGGGCTGTCCCAGCAGCTGTCGATCGAGGTCTCCGAGGCGTCGGCGCTCATGGCGGACTACTTCTCGCGGTTCGGCGGGGTGCGCGACTACCTGACGGGGGTGGTCGACCTGGCCCGGACGACCGGTTACACCCAGACGATCCTCGGTCGCCGCCGATACTTGCCGGATCTCACGAGCGACCACCGCCAGCGCCGGGAGGCCGCCGAGCGGATGGCCCTCAACGCGCCGATCCAGGGCAGCGCGGCCGACCTGATCAAGGTGTCGATGCTCGGTGTGGACCGCGAGCTCAGCCGGCGCGGCCTCGCCTCTCGACTGCTGCTCCAGGTGCACGACGAGCTGGTGCTCGAGGTGGCCGCCGGCGAGCGTGACGAGGTGGAGCAGGTCGTCCGGCAGCAGATGGGCACGGCGGGCGACGCGGCCGCCGACGGGCCGCTCGACGTGCCGCTGGACGTGTCTGTCGGGGTAGGGGCCAGCTGGCACGAGGCCGGGCACTGAGCGTCGCGGGCACCGGCAGTGCTCGACGGTGCCTGATCGAGGGCCGGGTCGCTGGTCGGACTTGTCGAACTTTCGTGTGACTTGTCGAAAGATTTCGTGTACTTCACCCGGTGATGTGCGCCACACTCTCCGCGAGTGGCAACGAGGCCACGCAGCCCCGTCAACTGGGAGGCGTTCGTGACAGACACGTTCGAGAGTCCGCCGGAGACCGACTACCAGCGCGTACAGCGCAGCGACGAGTTCCAAGCGCTCAAGCGCAGGTTCCGGCGCTTCGTCTTTCCCATGACCGCCCTGTTCCTCACCTGGTACTTCGTCTACGTCCTGCTGGCCGACTACGCGCACGACTTCATGTCCACGAAGGTGTGGGGGAACATCACGGTCGGGCTGCTGTTCGGGCTCGGTCAGTTCGCCTCGACCTTCATCATCACGATGGTGTACGCCCGCTGGGCCAACAACCGGCAGGACCCGGTCGCCGAGCGGCTGCGCCTGCACATCGAGGAAGGAACGCTCGACGGAGGTGAGGTGGCATGAGCGGCCTCACGTCCCTGGTCCGTGCCGCAGAGGCCGAGCAGATCGGCGAGCCCTGGGTCAACATCGCGATCTTCGTCGGGTTCGTCCTCGTGACGCTCGTGATCGTCTTCCGCGCATCGCGCAACAACAAGACCGCGGCCGACTACTACGCGGCGGGACGGTCGTTCACCGGCCCGCAGAACGGCACCGCGATCGCCGGTGACTACCTGTCCGCAGCGTCGTTCCTCGGCATCTGCGGCGCGATCGCCATCAACGGGTACGACGGCTTCCTGTACTCGATCGGCTTCCTCGTGGCCTGGCTCGTCGCCCTGCTCCTGGTGGCCGAGCTCCTGCGCAACACCGGCCGCTTCACGATGGCCGACGTCCTGTCCTTCCGCCTCCGTCAGCGTCCCGTCCGGATGGCCGCCGCCCTGGCCACCCTGACGGTCGTCTTCTTCTACCTGCTGGCCCAGATGGCCGGTGCCGGTGGTCTGGTCGCACTGCTCCTGGGCGTGACCGGCACGCAGGCGCAAGGGCTCGTCATCGCCGTCGTCGGTGCGCTGATGATCGCGTACGTCCTGATCGGCGGCATGAAGGGCACCACGTGGGTGCAGATCATCAAGGCGGTGCTGCTGATCCTCGGCGCCGGCGTGATGACGATCCTGGTGCTGTCGAAGTACGGGTTCAACTTCTCCGACCTGCTGCAGGGTGCGATCGACTCCGCGGGCGAGGGAGGCGAAGCACTCATCGGGCCCGGCAAGCAGTACGGCGCGAGCTCGATGAGCCAGCTCAACTTCCTGTCCCTCGCGCTCGCCCTCGTGCTCGGCACGGCCGGCCTGCCGCACGTGCTCATGCGGTTCTACACCGTCCCCTCGGCGAAGGAGGCGCGTCGGTCGGTGGTGTGGGCCATCTGGCTCATCGGCATCTTCTACCTGTTCACGCTCGTGCTGGGATACGGCGCCGGTGCCCTCGTGGGTCCGGAGAAGATCCTGGCCGCCCCCGGTGGCGTGAACTCGGCTGCTCCGCTGCTCGCCTACGAGCTGGGTGGCACGATCCTGCTCGGCATCATCTCGGCGGTCGCGTTCGCGACGATCCTCGCCGTGGTGGCCGGGCTGACGATCACCGCGGCGACGTCGTTCGCGCACGACATCTATGCGAACGTCATCAAGCGCGGCGAGGTGAAGCCCGACGGAGAGGTGCGGGTCGCGCGGATCACGGTCGTCGTGATCGGCATCCTGGCGATCATCGGCGGCGTCTTCGCCAACGGGCAGAACGTGGCGTTCCTCGTGGCGCTCGCGTTCGCGGTCGCCGCCAGCGCCAACCTGCCCACGATCCTCTACTCGCTGTTCTGGAAGAGGTTCAACACGTCGGGCGCGCTGTGGAGCATCTACGGCGGGCTCATCTCCTGCCTCGTGCTCATCGCGTTCTCGCCGGTGGTGTCGGGCAAGGTCGACCCGAAGACCGGGGCGAGCCTGTCGATGATCAAGGACACGGGCATCGACTTCCACCTCATCCCGCTGGAGAACCCGGGCATCATCTCGATCCCGCTCGGCTTCCTCCTGGGGATCCTCGGGACGTACCTGAGCAAGGAGAAGACCGACCCGGAGAAGTTCGCCGAGATGGAGGTCCGGTCGCTGACGGGCGCCGGATCGGAGAAGGCGGTCGTCCACAGCTGACGCCGGACGGGGAGCGGGGTGGTCGCCGACGCACGGCGGCCACCCCGCTCCGCTACGTCCGGTGGGTCACGAAGATGGCCGTCCCGGGGATCAGCGCCCCCCGCACCGGTCCCCAGCCGCCCCAGACCCTGTCGTGTCCCTCGGGCCACTCGGGTTCGACGAGGCGGTCGACCACGAAACCGGCGGCCACGAGCTCGGCCACGTGGTCGCCGAGAGTCCGGTGGTACTCGGCGTACCGGACCCGGCCCGACGCCCCGAGCTCGACGTACGGCCGCCGGTCGAAGTACGACCGGGCTGCCACCAGCCCGTGCTCCGACGGGTCGTCCGGGAAGGCCCAGCGCACCGGGTGCGTGACGGACAGGACCCAACGCCCGCCGGGTCGCAGCACGCGGGCGACCTCGGCGTGGACGCGGTCCGCGTCGGGCACGAAAGGGATGGCGCCGAACGCGGTGAACGCGACGTCGAACGACGCATCGGCGAACGGCAGTGCTCGCGCGTCGGCCACCAGCACCGGCGTCCGGACACCGGCCTGCTCGTCGTAGCGGAGGCCGGCCCGCAGCATGCCGCCCGACACGTCCGTCGCCACGACGTCGACTCCCTGCCCGACGAGCCACCTCGAGCACTGTGCCGCACCGGCGCCCACCTCGAGCACCCGCGCACCGGTCAGGTCACCGAGCAGTCGGGCGTCGGCCTCCCGGACGCCCTCCGGGCACCAGCAGAAGTCGGCCGGTCCGAGAAAGCTGCCGTGCTCGTCGAGATACTCCTGAGCGTTCGCGTCCCACCACCCCCTGCCGGCGGCACCGCCCTCCACAGCCGGGACGTCGAGGTAGCCCGCCTCGACCAGCGGGTCGTCGTCGGGCGGGAGCGCGTCGGGTGCCATGCACCCAGTCTCGGGCCTGACCTGGGACGGAAGGCACGGGATGGGGAGGGCGGCCAGATACGCTGGCCGGACGGCAGCCCGACGACGCGCTCCGGTCAGGTTCCGGACGACGAAGGAGTGTCAGCGTGCGAGTCGGACTGCTCACCGGCGGGGGCGACGTGCCGGGCCTGAACGCGGCGATCCGCGCGGTCGTCAAGCGCGGCGAGGGCGAGTACGGGCACTCGATCATCGGCTTCCGCAACGGCTGGCGCGGAGTCGTCGACGGGTTCTCCCTGCCGATGACCCGCCAGCACATCCGCAACGTGCTCCCGGTCGGTGGCACGCTCCTGGGAACCGCGCGGTACCACCCGCACACGTCGGACGGAGGCCTGGACGCCGTGCTGGCCACCCTCGAGGCCGAGCGCATCGAGGCCCTCATCTGCATCGGTGGCGACGGCACGCTGCACGCCGCGAGCAAGGTCGCCGAGGCGGGCGTCCGGATCGTCGCGATCCCCAAGACGATCGACAACGACGTGTGGGGCACCGACCAGTCGATCGGCTTCGACACCGCCGTGACGATCGCGACGGAGGCGATCGACCGGATCCACACGACGGCCGAGTCCCACAACCGCGTGATGATCGTCGAGGTCATGGGCCGCCACGCCGGCTGGATCGCGGCGACGGCGGGGATCGCCGGGGGAGCCGAGCTCGTGCTCGCCCCCGAGGAGCCGTTCGACATCGACCGCATCGAGCGGTTCCTCAAGCACCGGCACCGCGCGCACGCGAGCTTCTCGATCGTCGTCGTCGCCGAGGGAGCGGTGCCCGCGGAAGGCACTGCGATGCACTACGAGACGCAGGTCGGGAAGTTCGGTGAGATCGTCGCCGGTGCCATCGGGGAGCGGCTCAAGGCCGAGATCGAGCAGCGCACGGGGTTCGACACCCGGGTGACCGTCCTGGGGCACGTGCAGCGCGGCGGCACGCCGACGCCCACCGACCGGATCCTCGGCTCGCGGTTCGGCGTGGCGGCGATCGACGCGGTGTCCCGCGGCGAGTCGAACGTGATGACGGCGCTGCGCGGCGAGAGGGTGGAGCTGGTGCCGCTCGCCGACATCGCCGGCAAGGTCAAGCACGTGCCTGCCGAGCTCCTCGCGGTGGCCCGGGCGCTGGCGTGACCGAGCTGCGCGGCGGCGCCCGGCTTTGACCGCTCCGTCGTCACCCGGATAGGGTGGACGGCGGTGCCGCGCGCCTTCCCGCAGTTCATCCTGCTCGTTCACTCAGCTTGACCGAGCAAGGGCGACCTGAGGGTCTGGATCCGTCCAGTGGCGCACACTGCGGCCCCGAACCCTGTCCGCACAACTTCCATGTCCGCAACGGAGCCCATCCCTACATGAGCATCACCACCCCCGCGAAGCCCGCAACCCCGCAGGTCGCGATCAACGACATCGGCTCGGCCGAGGACTTCCTCGCCGCGATCGACGCCACCATCAAGTACTTCAACGATGGCGACATCGTCGAGGGCACCATCGTCAAGGTCGACCGCGACGAGGTCCTGCTCGACATCGGTTACAAGACCGAGGGCGTCATCCCCTCCCGTGAGCTGTCCATCAAGCACGACGTGGACCCCGGTGAGGTCGTCAAGGTCGGCGACGCGGTCGAGGCCCTGGTCCTCCAGAAGGAGGACAAGGAAGGCCGGCTGATCCTGTCCAAGAAGCGTGCGCAGTACGAGCGCGCGTGGGGCACGATCGAGAAGATCAAGGAGGAGGACGGCGTCGTCACCGGCACCGTCATCGAGGTCGTCAAGGGCGGCCTCATCCTCGACATCGGCCTGCGCGGCTTCCTTCCCGCGTCGCTGGTGGAGATGCGTCGCGTCCGCGACCTCCAGCCGTACGTCGGCAAGGAGATCGAGGCCAAGATCATCGAGCTCGACAAGAACCGCAACAACGTGGTCCTGTCGCGCCGTGCCTGGCTCGAGCAGACGCAGTCCGAGGTGCGTTCCACCTTCCTGCAGACGCTGCAGAAGGGCCAGGTCCGCCCCGGTGTCGTGTCCTCGATCGTCAACTTCGGTGCGTTCGTGGACCTGGGTGGCGTGGACGGGCTCGTGCACGTCTCCGAGCTCTCCTGGAAGCACATCGACCACCCGTCCGAGGTCGTCGAGGTCGGCCAGGAGGTCACCGTCGAGGTGCTCGACGTCGACTTCGACCGCGAGCGTGTCTCCCTGTCGCTGAAGGCGACGCAGGAGGACCCGTGGCAGGCCTTCGCCCGGACGCACGCCATCGGCCAGGTCGTGCCCGGCAAGGTCACGAAGCTCGTCCCGTTCGGTGCGTTCGTGCGCGTCGAGGACGGCATCGAGGGCCTCGTGCACATCTCGGAGCTGGCCGTGCGCCACGTCGAGATCCCGGAGCAGGTCGTCCAGGTCGGCGACGACGTGTTCGTCAAGGTCATCGACATCGACCTGGAGCGTCGCCGGATCTCGCTGTCGCTCAAGCAGGCGAACGAGGGCTTCGACCCGGCCAGCGAGGACTTCGACCCCGCGCTGTACGGGATGGCGGCGGAGTACGACGACGCCGGCAACTACAAGTACCCCGAGGGCTTCGACCCGGCCACCAACGAGTGGCTGGAGGGCTTCGAGGCCCAGCGCGAGGTGTGGGAGGCGCAGTACGCGCAGGCCCACGAGCGCTGGGAGGCGCACCGCAAGCAGGTCTCCGACGCCGCCAAGGCGGACGCCGAGGCCGCGAGCGGCGCCGAGGCCGGGACGAGCAGCAGCAGCAGCTCGACGTCCAGCTCCAGCGCTGCGGTGCCGTCGACGTACTCGTCCTCGACCGAGGAGGCCACCGGCACCCTCGCGTCCGACGAGGCCCTCGCGGCTCTGCGAGAGAAGCTCACGGGCAACTGATCCCGCCCGGGAGGCATCGCGACGACGGGCCGGCCACCTTGGGGTGGCCGGCCCGTCGGCGTTCTTGCGCCCTCCGCACGGGTCGGCGCTCTCCGCACGGGGGTCGGCATCGGCCGCAACGGTCGGCGTAGTCCGCAACGTCGGCGTCGTCCGCACGGGTCGGCTCCGTCCGCCACGGGTCGGCTCCGTCCGCCACGGGTCGGCTCCGTCCGCCACGGGTCACCGGGCGGCCCCTGGGGGACGTCGTGCCGGTCGTCGGGCTGGTGCCGAGCGTCAGCCCTCGACGACGAAGTCGGCTCGCAGCAGGGCCTCGTCCCGGGAGGACGGACCGACCAGGAGTGCGAACGTGCCCGGCTCGACGACCCGGCGCTCGCGCGAGTCGACGATCGTGCAGTCGGCCACGGGCAGCTCGAGGTCGACGACCACGGTCTCGCCCGGCGCCAGGTCCACCAGCCGGTAGGCCTTCAGCTCCTTGGCTGCCCACGTCGCGGACGTCACGAGGTCGTGGAGATACACCTGGACGGTCTCGCGTGCCGGGCGCCCGCCGGTGTTCCGTAGCGTGACCTGGGCCCGGACGGTGTCGTCGACGGCCAGCACCCGCGTCAGCAGGCGCAGGTCGCCGTACTCGACCGTCGTGTAGCTGCGGCCCTCCCCGAACGCGAAGGGCACGCGCTGCGAGAGGTCCGCGTACCGGTCACCGTGCTGCCCGGAGACCTGGTTGTAGTACGTCGGCTGCTGCCCGACGTGCGCGGCGAACGAGATCGGCAGCCGGCCGGACGGCTCGACGAGGCCGAGCGCCAGCTCGGCGACCGCCTGACCGCCACGCATGCCGGGGTTCGCCGCCCAGACGATGGCGGCAGCGTCGAGCGCGGACCGGGGCAGCACCAGCGGCTTCGACGCGACCACGACGACGACCATCGGCGTCCCGGTCTCCGCGAGGCCGTCCAGCAGGGCGACCTGACCGCCGACGAGCTCCAGGGTCGCGGTCGACCGGCCTTCGCCGACGAGCTCGATGCGGTCACCGACGACGGCCACGACGTAGTCCGCGGACCGGGCCGCTGCGACGGCCTCGGCGACGAGCTCCCGGTCGGAGGGCGCGGGGACGACGACCTGCGGCCGGGGCTGTCCGTCCGGGAAGAGCTCGCCCTCGGGGTCGGGCGCGAGCGAGAGGATGTCTGCTCCCCGGGCATGCGTCACGGTCCAGCCGTCGGGCACCTGTTCCCTGAACCCGTCGAGCACCGTGGAGATCATCGCGCGTGGGTGGCCGTCCGGCAGCCAGCCGGCCTGCCCCGACGAGCCGGCCCAGTCGCCCAGCATGGTGTCGGGGTCGTCGGCGTTCGGGCCGACCACCGCGACCGTCCGCGGTGCGGACGTCCGGGCACCGTCGACGCCGGTGCCACCGGCGAGCGGGAGCGTGCCGTCATTGGTGAGCAGCACGAGCGAGCGGCGGGCGACCTCGAGGTTGAGGGCGGTGTGCGGGTGTGACGCGATCACCTCGGCCTGGCGTGCGGCGTCGGGGCGGCGGGGGTTCTCGAACAGCCCGAGCTCGAACTTGAGCGTGAGGATGCGTGCGACGGCCGCGTCGACGGCGTCCTCGCGGAGCAGCCCCTCGGCGACCGCTGCCTGCGCACCCTCGAAGAACTGCGGCGTCGTCATGACCATGTCGTTGCCCGCGCGCACCGCGGCCGCGGCGGCGTGCATGTGGTCGGGCTGGATGTGCTGCTCCCAGACCATCCGCCCGACGTTGTCCCAGTCGGTGACGAGGGTGCCCGGGTAGCCCCACTCCCCGCGCAGCACGTCCGTGAGGAGCCACTCGTTGATGGTGATCGGCACGCCGTCGGTGGACTGGTAGCCGAGCATGAACGTCCGGCACCCTTCGCGGGCGACGCGCTCGAACGGCGGGAGGAACCATGAGCGGAGCTTGCGGTGGCTGATGTCCGCCTCGCTGGCGTCGCGGCCGCCCTGCGTCTCGGAGTAACCGGCGAAGTGCTTGGCCGTGGCCAGGATGGCGGTGCGGTCGTCGAGACCGTCGCCCTGATAGCCCCGGACCATGGCCGACGCGAGCTCGCCGACGAGGAACGGGTCCTCGCCGAAGGTCTCGCCGACGCGTCCCCATCGCAGGTCCCGAGTCAGGCAGAGGACGGGGGAGAAGGTCCAGTGGATGCCGGTCGCCGCCACCTCGACGGCGGTCGCTCGGGCGACCCGCTCGACGAGGCCGGCGTCCCAGGAGGCGGCCATGCCGAGCTGCGTCGGGAAGATGGTGGCGCCCTCCCAGAACGAGTGACCGTGGATGCAGTCCTCGGCGACGAGCAGCGGGATGCGGAGGCGCGTCCGCGCGGTGGCCTCGTGCGCCTGGAGGACGGCTTCGGGCGCGGCATGCAGGATCGAACCGACGTGGACGTCCTCGACGAGGTGCTGCACGCCGTCCCGCGCGTCGAGCTGCATCATCTGGCCGACCTTCTCGGGGAGCGTCATGCGCGCGACCAGGTCGGCGACGCGCTCCACCACGGGCACGGTCGGGTCGAGGTACGGCAGGGTCACGTGCGGGTCCTCTCACGGCGGCAGCGTCTCCGGTCCCAGAGTGCCCTCCGGTAGCGCTCGCGCGCAGCCGGGTCCACCTTGGGCGTCAGGAGGTACCCAGGATGGACGGCAGCTTTCCCACGATCCGGCAGGTCGTGCTCGACACCACGGACGCACGTGGACTCGCCGAGTTCTACCGTGCACTGTTCGGGCTCCGGTACCGGGACGGCGACAGCCCGCCGGCGGACGGGGAGCCCGACCCGAACGGCAAGGACTGGCTCGTGCTGCGCGGTGGCGACGGCGTGCCGTTGGCGTTCCAGCAGGTCGCGACGCTGCCCCCGGCCACCTGGCCGGAGGGCCCTGTGCCGCAGCAGCTCCACCTCGACGCAACCGTCCCCGACCTCGCGGCGCTCGAGGCCCAGCACGAGCGGGCGCTCGCTCTGGGGGCGCGCCTGCTCTACGACCGGTCGCACGACCCGCTGGAGCCGCTGCGCGTCTACGCGGACCCGGCGGGGCACCCGTTCTGCCTCTTCGTCGGCTGACGCACGCGCCGGGGAGCAGTCTCGCGTCGGGCAGGGCGTCGGCCACCCGGGTCCGGCAGGATGGGCAGATGCAACGCATCGGACTGACCGGAGGGATCGCGGCCGGCAAGTCGGTCGCGGCGCAGCGCCTGGCCGAGCTGGGAGCGGTGCTCATCGACTCCGACGCACTCGCGCGGGAGGCGGTGGCGCCCGGGACGACCGGGCTCGACGCGGTCGTCGAGGCCTTCGGCGACACGGTGCTCTCGCCCGACGGCAGCCTCGACCGGTCGGCCCTCGCGTCGATCGTGTTCACCGACGACGACGCCCGGGCCCGGCTGGACGCCATCGTGCACCCGGTGGTCCGCCGGCTCTCCGCCGAGCGCGAGGCCGTCGCTGCCGTCACGGACCACGGAGCGGTGGTCGTGCACGACATCCCCCTCCTCGTCGAGACCGGTCAGCAGGACGCGTTCCATGTCCTCGTCGTGGTGCACGCGCCCGCCGTGCTGCGGGTCGAGCGGCTGGTCCGGCTCCGGGGGATGAGCAGGGTGGAGGCCGAGGCACGCGTCGCGGCACAGGCGAGCGACGACGAGCGGCTGGCCGTCGCGGACGTCGTCCTCGACGGGACCGGGAGCGACGCCGAGCTGCGCGTCCAGGTGGACGAGCTCTGGGACCGGCTCGCCGTCGAGCGTGCCGACGAGCTGGCGGCAGAGACCCCGTGACCCGGGTGCTGCTGACCGGCTTCGCTCCGTTCGACGGCCGGTCCGTCAACGCTTCCTGGGAGGGTGTCGACGCCGTCCGCTCCGGGTGGACGGACGGGGCCGTCGGGCTCGTGGTGCGCCGGCTCCCCGTGTCGTTCCGCCGCGCCCGGCAGGACCTCCGCACCGCTGTCGCCGAGCTGGCACCCGACGTGGTCGTGTGCGTGGGCGAGGCCGACGGCCGTTCCGCCGTCGGGCTGGAGCGCGTCGCGGTCAACCTGATCGACGCGCGGATCCCGGACGAGGACGGCTCCGCTCCCGTCGACGTCCCCGTCATCGCAGGCGGCCCGACGGCGTACCTCACGACGCTCCCGGTGAAGGCCTGTGCCGCCGCCGTGCGGTCGGCAGGTGTGCCCGTCGAGCTGTCCGGCACCGCCGGGACCTACGTCTGCAACGCCACGTTCTACGCCCTGATGCACCTGGCAGAGCGCACGCCAGGGTTGCGGGCAGGCTTCGTCCACGTCCCGCGACTGCCCGGCCAGGCGGCGCCCGGGACCGGTCTCGACCTGGACGCCACGGCACGGGCGCTGGCCGAGGTGGTCCGGACCGCTGCGACGGTCGCCACCGACCTCCGCGTGCCGGCGGGCTCGACGTCCTGACGCCTGCCGCGGGCGGCACCGGCACGGGACCCGCGTGTCGGTGGTGCCACGTACGGTGGATCCATGCGACCCGTGACCGAGCTCCAGCGCACCGTCGCCCCGTTCGAGGTCATCTCCGAGTACACGCCGTCGGGCGACCAGCCCACCGCCATCGCGGACCTCGCTCGGCGCATCAACGCCGGTGAGAAGGACGTCGTGCTCCTGGGCGCCACCGGGACGGGCAAGTCCGCCACGACCGCCTGGCTCATCGAGCAGGTCCAGCGCCCCACGCTCGTCATGGCACCCAACAAGACGCTCGCCGCGCAGCTCGCCACCGAGTTCCGCGAGCTCCTGCCCCACAACGCCGTCGAGTACTTCGTGTCGTACTACGACTACTACCAGCCCGAGGCGTACATCGCGCAGACGGACACCTACATCGAGAAGGACTCGTCGATCAACGACGAGGTGGAGCGGCTCCGGCACTCGGCGACGAGCTCGTTGCTCACCCGGCGGGACGTCGTGGTCGTCGCGTCGGTCTCGTGCATCTACGGACTCGGCACGCCGCAGGAGTATGTCGACCGGATGGTGACGCTCGGCGTCGGCGACCAGATCGACCGTGACCAGCTGCTCCGGCGGTTCGTCCAGATGCAGTACACGCGCAACGACCTCGCGTTCACGCGGGGGACGTTCCGGGTCCGCGGGGACACGGTGGAGATCATCCCGATGTACGAGGAGCTCGCGATCCGCATCGAGTTCTTCGGCGACGAGATCGAGGCCATCGCCACGCTCCACCCGCTCACGGGCGACGTGGTCCGCTCCGAGCAGCAGATGATGATCTTCCCGGCCACGCACTACGTCGCGGGCCCGGAGCGCATGGAGCGGGCCATCGCCGGCATCGAGGCGGAGCTCAGCGACCGGCTCGAGGAGCTGGAGCGGCAGCACAAGCTCCTCGAGGCCCAACGGCTGCGCATGCGGACCACGTACGACATCGAGATGATGCGGCAGATCGGCTCCTGCTCAGGCATCGAGAACTACTCGCGGCACATCGACGGCCGCTCCGCGGGCTCGGCACCGAACACCCTGCTCGACTTCTTCCCCGAGGACTTCCTGCTCGTCATCGACGAGTCGCATGTGACCGTCCCGCAGATCGGCGCGATGTTCGAGGGAGACATGTCCCGCAAGCGTGCGCTCGTGGAACACGGCTTCCGGCTGCCGAGCGCCACCGACAACCGGCCGCTGCGGTGGGAGGAGTTCGTCGAGCGCATCGGGCAGACCGTGTACCTGTCGGCGACACCGGGCGACTACGAGCTGTCGATCTCCGACGGTGTCGTGGAGCAGATCATCCGGCCCACCGGCCTCGTCGACCCGGAGGTCGTGGTCAAGCCGACCCACGGCCAGATCGACGACCTGCTCGGCGAGATCCACGACCGTGTGGAGAAGGACGAGCGGGTGCTCGTCACCACGCTCACCAAGAAGATGGCCGAGGATCTCACCGACTACTTCCTGGAGAAGGGTGTCCGGGTCCGGTACCTGCACTCCGAGGTCGACACGCTGCGGCGCGTGGAGCTGCTGCGTGAGCTGCGTCTCGGCGAGTACGACGTGCTGGTCGGCATCAACCTGCTCCGCGAAGGTCTGGACCTGCCCGAGGTGTCGCTCGTCGCGATCCTCGACGCCGACAAGGAGGGCTTCCTGCGGTCCGGCAAGTCGCTCATCCAGACGATCGGCCGCGCGGCGCGCAACGTCTCCGGCGAGGTGCACATGTACGCGGACCGGATCACCGCCGCGATGGAGATCGCGATCGAGGAGACCAGCCGTCGGCGCGAGAAGCAGGTCGCCTACAATCTGGCGCACGGCATCGACCCGACCCCGCTGCGCAAGAAGATCGGCGACATCACCGACCTCCTGGCACGGGAGGACGCCGACACGGCCGAGCTCCTGGGCGGCGGCGGGCGTCAGTCGAGCCGCGGGAAGGCGCCGGTGCCGGGCTTCGGCTCCAAGGGAGGCGGCCGGGACGAGCGGACGCGTCTCACGGGCGCGGCGGCCTCGGAGCTGGCCGGCCTGATCCAGGACCTCACCGACCAGATGCACGCCGCCGCCGGTGAGCTCCAGTTCGAGCTCGCGGCGCGGCTGCGTGACGAGATCAGCGGGCTCAAGAAGGAGCTGCGCCAGATGCAGGCCGCCACGGCCTGAGGGCGCGCACGGTCGAAGCGCGGAGCGCCGGCGACCGTCGTGCTGGGTGAGGACCGGCACGGCCGACCGCCGGCACCGGTCGTCTCCTCGGGGGCTCGCGGAGCCGTCCCCGTCCGACCGCGGGGCGGATGTGCGTCGAGGTCGCGTCGGGACCCGTCTACCCTTGACCGACGTGAAGACCTTTGACCTCCTGTTCGCCGAGCTCGCCGAGAAGGCAGCCACCCGGCCGGCCGGCTCCCGCACCGTGACGGAGCTGGACGCCGGCGTCCACGCGATCGGCAAGAAGATCGTCGAGGAGGCGGCCGAGGTCTGGATGGCGGCCGAGCACGAAGGCCAGGAACGCACCGCCGAGGAGATCTCGCAGCTCCTGTACCACCTGCAGGTCCTGATGCTGGCGAGCGGCCTCACCCTCGACGACGTCTACGCGCACCTGTGACCGGCCCGTCTGACCGGCCGACCGCGCCCCACCCGCCCGCCTGACCACGACCCCGCCCGACCACGACCCTGCCTGACCGCGACTCTGCCTCACCAGACCCGGACGGACCGGGCCCGGTCCGATCAAGGCCCACGCGACCCGGCCGCCGACCGGGCACTGCCCGACCAAGACCCGCCCACCCGTCGTCCCGACCACTCTCCCGAACAGGACCCCCGTGCTGAGGATCGCCGTCCCCAACAAGGGCTCGTTGTCCGAGCCTGCCGCCGAGATGCTCCGGGAGGCCGGCTACCGCCAGCGTCGCGACGGTCGCGAGCTCGTGCTGCCGGATCCCGACAACGACGTCGAGTTCTTCTTCCTGCGACCGCGCGACATCGCCGTGTACGTCGGTGCAGGCACCGTCGACGTCGGCATCACCGGCCGGGACCTGATGCTCGACTCGGAGTCCGCGGCGATCGAGCACCTTCCGCTCGGCTTCGCGCGGTCCACGTTCCGGTTCGCGTCGACGGCGGGCCTGCTCGAGGACGTGACCCAGGTGGCGGGCAAGCGGATCGCCACGTCGTACCCGGTCCTCGTCGCCGCCTACCTGAGGGAGCGGGGCGTCGTCCCGGCCGGGGTGGTGCGGCTCGACGGCGCCGTCGAGAGCGCGATCCAGCTCGGAGTCGCCGACGTGATCGCCGACGTGGTGGAGACCGGCACGACCCTGCGCGCCGCCGGCCTGGCCGTCTTCGGGGAGCCGATCCTCCGCTCCGAGGCGGTGCTCGTGCGACGGTCCGACGTGGCCGTCCCGGCCGGGCTCGACGTGCTGACGCGCCGGCTGCAGGGCGTGCTGACCGCCCGCGAGTACGTGCTGATGGACTACGACGTCCCTCTCTCGCTCGTCGACGCGGCCGTCGCGATCACGCCCGGCCTGGAGTCGCCGACCGTCTCCCCGCTGCACAACCGCGAGTGGGCTGCCGTGCGGGCGATGGTCCGCCGCGACCAGACGAACCGCGTCATGGATGCCCTGTACGACGTCGGCGCCCGGGCCATCCTCGTGACGTCGATCCACGCGTGCCGACTCTGACGGGGTCCGCCGTGGACGTGTCGACTGCTCCGTTCCGGCCACGCCTGGCCCGCATGGTGACGCTGGCGCTGGTGGTGGTGGTGCTCGTGCTGACCGCCGCGCTGATCGCTGCGCTGCCGGACGCCGGCCCGCTCGACCAGGTCGGCTTCGCCGTGGTGGGCGTCGCGATCGCCTGGTTCTGCTGGCGGCAGGCGTCGGTCCGTGCGGTGCCCGACGAGGACGGCCTGACGGTCCGCAACCTGATGGTCACGACCCGACTGACGTGGCCGGAGATCGTGTCCGTGCGCTTCGGACCCGGGCGCCCGTGGGTTCAGCTCGACCTCGCCGACGGGGACACGCTCGCCGTCATGGGGATCCAGTCCGCGGACGGGGCGCGGGCCGAGGCGGAGGCCCGCCGGCTGGCGACGCTCGTCGCGGTGCACACCACGACCGTGCAGGACGACTGACACCCGCGTCGGTCCCGTCCGCTCCCCGGTGCCGCCTGCCGGGAGCGTCCGGTCAGCCGGCCAGGTGTGCCGCGTGCACGCCGGCCACCGCGGCAGCCAGGAACGCGGCGGGATCCTGCTCGAGCCCACGGCCCATCGTCGACAGCCGCACGGGTGACCCGGCGAGCGCGGACAGGAGGTCGGCGCCGGCATCGACGTCCACGAGCCGGTGGCGACCGTGTGGTGCGGCGAGTGCGGCGACCTGGTGCCGGACCCGTCGCCCCAGCGCGTCGAGGCCACCATCGGGGTCGGGGTCGAACACCGGGACCACGACGTCCGCGGGCGCGAGGGCGACCCGGCCGTAGGCGGTCATCGAGTGGTGGGAGACGCCGAGGTGACGTTCGCGGGCGTCGGCGCCCGACACGCGCAGCGAGGCCACGGGCCGCCCGTACAGCGTCGCGGCCGCGTTCAGCGCCTCGCCCGCCGCCACGCCGGAGAACCCCCAGCGGGTACCCGTACCGAGGTTCCCGGGGCCCTGGGCCACGACGGCGACGTCCGCACCGAGCACGGTCCGCGCGGCGAGGAGCCCCGTGTGGACCGTGACCGCCTCCAGGTCGCCGCCGAACGCCTGGCCGGTGGTGATGCAGGCCTCGACCCAGCCCGCGTCGCGCAGCCCGGCCACCGTCCGGGAGAACCAGGCCGGCAGCGCGCCGCCGTCGGTCATCACGTACGCGACCTTCGGGGCCGGACGGCCAGCGCGCGCGGCCGCGTACCGGACGCCGGCCACGACCGCCGGCAGGGCGGAGTGCAGGTCCGCTACCACGACGGGCATGCCGGTGAGGTCGTCCGCGTCACGCAGCGCGTCGTGGTGCGGCGACTCCTGGTCGTCGACGCCGAGCACCATGGCCTGCAGAGGCGTGTACCGGGCCTTCACGAGGTGCCCCGGACCGGCCCCCCGGTCGTCGGGGAGCCGGTCCGCCTGGCTCACGACGAGCGCGTACCCGCCAGTGCCGAGTCCGCGGGCGAGGGCCGACACGTTCAGCAGGAGCCGGTCACCGAGCGCTACGGGCCCCACGAGGGCCGGGTAGACGAGTGCGCGGACCTCGTCGGGCAGGACGGTCGGGGACCCGTCGGGCAGGACGGTCGGGGACCCGTCCGGCAGGACGGCCCGCGCCTGCGGATCGAGCCGGACGGTGACCTCCGCCGCGCCCGGCCACGACGCCCCGAGCCCGACGACGACACCCGCACGCCACGTGATCACGGCGCACACGCTACCGGCCGCTACGGTGGTCCCCGATGGCCGCCTCGATCGCCCCAGCGGAGCGCCTGCTCAACCTCGTCATCGCCCTGGTGAACACCCCGGGCCGGATGACCAAGGAGCAGGTGCGCTCCAGCGTCGCCGGCTACCAGGACGCGCCGTCGGACGACGCGTTCGAGCGGATGTTCGAGCGCGACAAGGACACGCTGCGCGATCTCGGCATCCCGGTGGTCACCGTCACCGACGCGGGACACGGCGACGACTTCGGGTACCGGGTCGACCTGGACGCGTACGCCCTGCCGCCCCTGGACCTCACCGCGGGTGAGCTCGGTGTGCTCGCGATGGCCGCGCAGGTCTGGCAGGACCAGGCGCTGCGGGCGGACACGTCGCGGGCGCTGACCAAGCTTCGCGCCGTGGGGGAGGCGCCGGGCTCGACGGACCTCGTGACGGGGCTCGCGCCACGGGTGCGGCCCGGCGGGGGAGCACTGGGACCGCTGATGGACGCGGTGAACGAGCGGCGCGTCGTCCGGTTCACCTACCGGGCCGCGAACACGGGTGAGGTCCGGGAGCGTGTCGTGGAGCCGTGGCGGCTGCTGGCGCGACGCGGCGGCTGGGTGCTCGTCGGCCGGGACCGGGACCGGGACGCGAGCAGGTCCTTCCGCCTGAGCCGGATCGAGGGCGCGGTGCGCACCCTCGGCGATCCCGGGGCGTTCGCACCTCCTGCGTCCCACGAGCTCGAGGCTGCGATGGCGTCCTGGTCGGCGGGCGCCCAGCAGGTCGCCACGCTCGCGGTCCGACCGGAACGGGCGGGGGCCCTGCGTGCGCGCACGGTCGCGGCTCCCACCGACGCGCCCGACTGGTACCGGGACCCCGTGGCCGGGCCGCTGCTGGAGCACCGGGACGTCGTGCACGTGCCGTTCCGGTCGGCGTGGGAGCTCGCCGAGGAGCTCGTCGGCTACGGCGACGCGGTGCTCGTCCTCGCGCCCGTCGAGGTACGCCTGTCGGTGCTGCGCCTCTTGCGCAGGGCGGCGACGCTGGACGGGAGGGCCGCGGCCGATGGCTGAGCGAGCGAGCGACCGGCTGCTCCGGATGCTCGGGATGATCACGTACCTCGACCGGCACGAGGGCGTGCCGGTCGAGGACATCGCCGAGCAGTTCGGCGTCTCCGCCGACCAGGTGCTCGACGACATCGACACCCTGTGGGTGACCGGGACGCCCGGTTACTTCCCGCACGACCTCATCGACTTCGACGCGGCCTCGTACGAGCAGGGTGTGGTCCGGCTCACCGAGTCGCGGGGGATGACGCGGCCGCTCCGGCTCGGCACGCGCGAGGCGGTGGCGCTCGTCGCCTCGCTGCGGGCCCTGTCCGCGACCCTGGGCCCGGCGCTGGACC
The DNA here is from genome assembly GCF_054057935.1 of Cellulomonas sp. URHB0016. NCBI lineage: Bacteria > Bacillati > Actinomycetota > Actinomycetes > Micrococcales > Cellulomonadaceae > Cellulomonas > Cellulomonas sp. URHB0016. Next base: position 280,335 of record NZ_JBSRZU010000001.1, read on the forward strand.
CGGAGCGGGCGGCCGTGCTGGACTCGGCGCTCGCCAAGCTGACCGCCGCGACAGGGGACGCCGCCGCCGCGGTCGACGTGCAGCTCGGTCTGGACGCGGCGCCTGAGGTCGCAGCGACCCTGGCGACGGCGCTGCGTCGACGGCGGCGGCTGCACCTGCGCTACGTGAATGCTGCTGACGTCGCGACCGAGCGGGACGTGGACCCGGCCCGCCTCGTGACGGACGACGACCGGTCCTACCTGCTCGGCTGGTGTCTCCTCGTGGACGACGAGCGGCTGTTCCGGGTGGACCGGATCCTCGGGGCGACGCTGCTCGACGAGGCAGCCCAGGACCACGGCATCGGCGCCCGCGGCGGCGAGTTCGCGCCCGGCCCCGAGGGTGAGCTGGTCACGCTGCACCTGGCGAGCCCGGCCCGATGGGTCGCCGAGAGCGTGCCGGTCGAGGCGGTGCGGAACCTGCCCGACGGGTCGTTCGAGCTCGACCTGCGCGTGGTGCGGCCCGCGTGGCTGCGCCACCTCGTGCTGCAGGTGGCCGACGAGGTCCTGGGGGCGACACCGGTGCGGATCACGAACGAGGCCGCCGCGGCTGCCCGGGCGGCGCTCGCCGCCTACGGACCGCTCGCGGACCAGGGCGACGCGGCAGGAAGCATCCACGCAGCCGAGCGCTCGCCGGACGGGACGGGGGTCTGACAGGTGCTCTGGTTCAGCGTGTGGACGGTGCTGGTGGTCGCGACCCTCGCCGGGGCGTTCCTCCTGGGGCGGCGACTGTGGCGGTCGGGGGTCGCGCTCGCCGCGGAGCTGACCCGGGCGGCCGCCGTCGCCGAGCAGCTCGCCGACCGCGTCGAACAGCTGCGCGCGGGCGCCGGGGCGCGCGAGACCGGGCCGAGCCTGCTGGCCGACGTCGAGACCGTCCGGCGCCGCTACGACGACCTCCGCGCGGCTGCCCACGCACGTCGTGGCGCACGGGCGGCGCGGCATCGGCGGACCTGGGCGTCGTGGGGAGCGTACTGGCGCTGACCCGGCTCGCCGCGGCCTGACGGTGCAGCGCGACCAGGCGGTTAGGATCGAGAGGCCCCGCATCACTGAGGAGAGCCCCCATGTTCAGGAACGGTCTGCAGTTCTGGCACATCATCGTCATCGTGGGGCTCGTCGTCCTGTTGTTCGGAGCGCAGCGCCTGCCGGGTCTGGCCAAGAGCGTCGGCCAGTCCATGAAGATCTTCCGCGACGAGGTCAAGGACCTGCGCGACCCCCAGGACGGGGACAAGGCTGCCCCGGCGGACCGGCCGACCGACGAGCCGACCGAGGGCAGCACCCCGCCGAAGGTCTGACCGCACGTGGAAGCTGCACGCCGCGGGGGTGAGCCCGGCGGCAGGATGCCCCTGCGGGCGCACCTCGCCGAGCTGCGCCGTCGCGTGTTCTTCGCGGCGCTCGGCCTGGTGGTGGGTGCCGCTGTCGGCTGGTGGCTGTACGACCCGGTGTTCGCCGCGCTCCAGATGCCGCTGCAGCACGTCGCCGACCTCCGGGGTGACGACCTGGTCGCCCTGAACTTCGCCGGGGTGGCGACGTCGTTCGACATGAAGATCAAGGTGTCGTTCTTCCTCGGCGTGCTCATCTCCAGCCCGTGGTGGCTGTACCAGCTCTGGGCCTTCATCACGCCGGGGCTCACCCACCGCGAGCGGGGGTACGCGATCGGCTTCCTGGCCGCAGCCGTGCCGTTGTTCCTCGCCGGCACCGCGCTCGCCTGGTGGGCGTTGCCCAACGCGGTCGAGCTGCTCACCGGGTTCACCCCGGAGGGCTCCCAGAACCTCATCGACGCGCAGACCTACCTGAGCTTCGTCATGCGGCTGGTCCTCGCGTTCGGCCTGGCGTTCCTGCTCCCGGTCGTCATGGTCGCGCTCAACTTCGCCGGCATCGGTCGCGCAGCCACGTGGCGCCGGGGGTGGCGCTGGGCGGTGCTCGTCGCCTTCGTGTTCGCCGCGGTCATGACACCGACCCCCGACGCGATCACGATGATCGCCGTGGCGGTCCCCATCTGCCTGCTCTACTTCGCGGCCCTGGGCATCTGCGCCCTGCACGACCGACGGGTCGACCGGCGGCGGGTGGCCGCCGGGCTGCCCCGGCTGGACGGCACCCTCCCCGGCGAGGAGCCGAGCACCGGGAGCGCCACCGCATGAAGCAGGTCGGTGTCGTCGTCAACCCGACGGCGGGCAGGGGTCGCGGTGCGGCCGCGGGGCGCCAGGTCCACGAGATGCTCGAGGCGAAGGGCTTCAAGGTCCAGGACCTGTCGGCCCCCACGCTGGCCCAAGCGACCGACCGGGCACGGGCTGCGGCGGTGCAGGGCCTCGACGCGGTGGTCGTGGTGGGTGGGGACGGCATGGCGCACCTCGGCGTGAACGTCGTCGCCGGCACGGCCTTGCCGCTGGGCATCGTGCCCGCCGGTACCGGGAACGACATCGCCCGTACGCTCGGGCTTCCGCGCGCAGACGTCGCCGCCGCGGTCGCGGTCCTCGAGCGGCGGCTCCATGAGGGTCCGCGCCGGCTCGACGCCGTCCGGGTCGGCTCCCCGCAGCACGCGGCGCACGAGTGGTTCGTCGGGGTGCTGTCGTGCGGCTTCGACGCCGCGATCAACGCGCGCGCGAACGAGCTGACCTGGCCGAAGGGATCGGCCAGGTACGTCCGGGCCCTGGGCCTCGAGCTCGCCTCGTTCCGGCCGTTCGGGTACCGCGTGACGCTCGACGACGAGGTCTGGGAGTCCGCCGGCACCCTCGTGGCGGTCGCAAACGCGCCATGGATCGGCGGCGGCCTCAAGATCGCGCCGGACGCACGACCCGACGACGGTCTCCTGGACGTGGTGCTCGCCGGGCCGTTCTCCAAGACCGGCGTCGTCAGGATCTTCCCGGGGATCTACCGCGGCCGGCACCTGCGCCACCCCGCCGTCCGGGTGGTCCGCAGCCGGTCGGTCCTGATCGAGCCGCTCGACGAGCTCGGCGCGGTGCCGCCCGCAGCGTTCGCGGACGGTGAGCGCGTGGGCGTGCTGCCGTTGCGGGTCCAGGTCGACCCGGGAGCGCTGTCGGTCCTGGCGTGAGCGGCACGACGCGCGCACGGCGCGCACGTGCCTAGGGTGTGCGTGTGGTCTCCCGCCCCCGCCGGTCCGCTGCCGCTCCACTCTCCACCGGGCCCGCGTCCGACGAGCCGTCACCGGCGGAGCGGTATGCCGCCGCCCGTCGTCGCGCGGAGGTGGAGCGCAGCGAGCTCGGCCGCTTCCGCGAGCTCCTGTCGTTCCCGCTCGACCCGTTCCAGGTGGACGCGTGCCAGGCGCTCGAGCGCGGCAGCGGCGTGCTCGTGGCGGCACCGACGGGCGCGGGCAAGACGGTCGTGGGGGAGTTCGCGGTGCACCTGGCCCTCGCCGCCGGCCGCAAGGCCTTCTACACGACTCCCATCAAGGCCCTGTCGAACCAGAAGTACGCCGACCTGGTGCGCCGCTACGGTCCGCAGTCCGTCGGCCTGCTCACGGGAGACACGACGATCAACGGCGAGGCGCCCGTGGTCGTCATGACCACCGAGGTGCTCCGCAACATGCTGTACGCCGGCTCCTCGACGCTCGGGGGCCTCGGATACGTCGTCATGGACGAGGTCCACTACCTGGCCGACCGGTTCCGCGGGCCCGTGTGGGAGGAGGTGATCATCCATCTGCCCGACGACGTGCAGCTGGTGTCGCTGTCCGCCACCGTCTCGAACGCCGAGGAGTTCGGCGACTGGCTCGCCACCGTGCGGGGCGACACGACCGTCGTGGTCAGCGAGCACCGACCCGTGCCGCTCGGGCAGCACGTGCTCGTCCGCGACGAGCTGCTGGACCTCTACGCGGGGCACGTCGACCCGACGGATCCCGGGGTGGACCCCCCGATCAACCCTGACCTGACGCACCTGCTCCGGCGTCGGGAGCGTCAGGAGTCCGGGACGCGCGGGCCGGGCGACCGCGGCTACCGCGGTCGCGGCGGGCACCGGCCCGGAGGCGGGCGCCCGGGCGCCGCTCGACCGACTCCGCGGTTCGCGGTGGTGGACGCCCTCGACCAGGACGGGCTGCTGCCGGCGATCGTCTTCATCTTCTCTCGGGCGGGGTGCGACGCTGCCGTGCAGCAGTGCCTCTCCGCGGGCGTGCGGCTGACCAACCCGGCGGACCAGGCCGAGATCCGCCGGGTCGTCGAGGAGCGTTCGGCGGCCATCCCGCCCGAGGACCTCGACGTGCTGGGTTACTGGGACCTCGCGGAGGCGCTGACACGCGGCGTCGCTGCGCACCATGCCGGCATGCTGCCGCTCTTCAAGGAGACCGTCGAGGACCTCTTCTCGCGGGGGCTCGTCAAGGTCGTCTTCGCCACCGAGACCCTCGCGCTCGGCATCAACATGCCGGCGCGGTCCGTGGTGCTCGAGAAGCTCGTCAAGTGGGACGGCTCCAGCCACGTCGACGTGACGCCGGGCGAGTACACCCAGCTCACCGGCCGGGCCGGACGCCGCGGCATCGACACAGAGGGTCACGCGGTCGTCGTCGCGCATCCCGGGCTCGACCCTGTCCAGCTGGCGGGCCTGGCCTCGAAGCGCTTGTACCCGCTGCGCTCGAGCTTCCGGCCCACCTACAACATGGCCGTCAACCTCGTCGCCCAGGTCGGCGCGGAGCGTGCCAGGGAGGTCCTCGAGACGTCGTTCGCGCAGTTCCAGGCGGATCGCGGTGTCGTCGGGCTCGCCCGGCAGGCGCAGGCGCACACCGAGGCGCTCGAGGGCTACGCGAAGGCGATGGCGTGCCACCTCGGCGACTTCACCGAGTACGCGGAGCTGCGCCGGCAGATCGCGCAGCACGAGAAGGACGCCTCCCGGGCCGCGGCGACGGCGCGCCGTGCCGAGGTGGCCCGGACCCTGGAAGGGCTGCGCGTCGGCGACGTCCTGGAGGTCCCCATGGGCAGGCGCGCGGGTCATGTGGTGGTGCTCGACCCCGGAGGGCAGCCCGGCTTCGACGGCCCACGACCCACGGTGCTCGGCATCGACCGTCAGGTGCGTCGACTCACGGTCGCGGACGTCGGCACCGGCGCCAGGACGGTCGGGTGGATCCGGGTGCCGAAGTCGTTCAACCTCCGGGTCCCGGCGGCCCGTCGGGACCTGGCCGCATCCCTGCGGAGCACGGTGCAGGGCGAACGTGGTGCGGAGGCGCCCCAGGGTGGTCGTGGTCGGTCCCGCCCGTCGCGCCGGACGGGGACGGCAGCGACCGAGGACGCCGCCCTCGCGGCGCTGCGCCGCCGCCTCCGCGCCCACCCGTGCCATGCGTGCCCCGACCGCGAGGAGCATGCTCGCTGGGCCGAGCGCTGGACTCGGCTGAGGTCCGAGCACGACGCGCTGGTCGCCCGGATCGCGGGGCGCACCGGGTCCATCGCGGCGGTGTTCGACAGGATCTGCGAGGTGCTCGTCCGGCTCGGTTACCTCACGGTCGACGACGGAGTCCTCGCGGTGTCCGACGACGGTCGCTGGCTGCGCCGCCTCTACGCGGAGAACGACCTGCTGCTCGCCGAGTGCGTTCGTCGCGGCACCTGGGACGAGCTCGACCCGGCGGGGCTCGCAGCCGTGACCTCGACGCTCGTCTACAGGTCACGTCGCGACGACCCGGCCGAGCCGCACGTCCCCGGGAGGCCCTGCCGGCCGCCTCGGCCGCGCCCTGGAGGGCACCGTGCGCGCCTGGTCGGAGCTGGAGGACCTGGAGTCGGAGCACCGCCTCGAGACGACCGTCCCGCTCGACCTCGGACTCGTCGAGTCCGTCCACCGGTGGGCGTCCGGACGCAGCCTCGACGCGGTCCTGCGCGGTGGCGAGCTGTCCGCCGGGGACTTCGTGCGCTGGTGCAAGCAGGTCATCGACGTGCTCGACCAGCTCGGTCAGGCGTCGCCCGACGAGCGCCTCAGGACGACCGCCCGTCGGGCCGTCGACTCCCTGCGGCGCGGTGTCGTCGCCTACTCGTCCGTCTGACGACGGGGCACGTCGTGGTACTCACCAGCGACACCGTCTGGCTTGCCGGCTCCAGCTCCGAATCTCCCAGTCATCACGCTCGTCCGTCTGACCTGCCCTATCGTGAGCCGATGTGACCTCGACCCTCTACCGGCACGGCGTGATCCACTCCCCGGCCGACCCGTTCGCCGAAGCCCTCCTCGTCGAGGACGGCGTGGTCGCCTGGCTCGGCGCCGACGACACCGCTGACGGCATGTCCGGCCGGGTCGACGAGGTGGTCGACCTCGACGGGGCGCTCGTCGCCCCGGGCTTCGTCGACGCACACGTGCATGTGCTCGAGACCGGCCTGGCGCTCGAGAGCATCGACCTCTCGGCCGCCGGGGGAGTGCGGTCGTTGTCCGACGCCCTGGACGCGGTGCGCCGTGCCGCGAGCACACGTCCCGCGTCGGACGTGCCCCTCCTCGGGTTCGGCTGGGACGAGCTCGACTGGCCCGAGGGCCGTGCACCGACCCGTCACGAGGTCGACGCCGCCGCCGGCGGGGCGCCCGTGTACCTGGCCCGTGTCGACGTGCACTCCGCCGTGGTGTCCAGCGACCTCGCCCGGTCGGCGGGCCTCGAGCTGCTGCCGGGATGGAGCGACGACGGGCGCGTCGAGCGCGACGCCCATCACGCGGCACGTGACGCCGCCCGTGCCATGTCGGCCGGGAGGCGCACGGCGCTCTACCGCCGGGCGCTGCACCACGTCGCGTCCCGCGGCGTGGTGTCCGTCCATGAGCAGAGCGCCCCGTTCATCGACACCCGCGAAGGTCTCGTCGAGCTGCTCACCATGACCGGGTCCGCTGTCGACGGTCTGCCGCACCTCGTCGGGTACCGCGGCGAGCGCTGCGTCACCGTCGACGACGCCCGCGAGCTCCTCGCTGCGATCCCCGGGCTGACCGGCATCGGTGGTGACCTCAACGTCGACGGCTCGCTCGGCTCCCGCACTGCCGCGCTGCGCGGCCCCTACACGGACGACCCTGCCCACGACGGTGTGCTGTTCCTGACCGCCGAGGAGATCTGCAACCACGTCACGGCCGTCACGCGGGCAGGTGTCCACGGCGGGTTCCACGTCATCGGCGACCGGGCGATGGACGAGGTCCTCCTCGGTCTGCGGGCCGCCGCGGACGTCGAGGGAGTCGAGGCGATCGCCCGCGCGGGGCACCGGCTCGAGCACGCCGAGATGGTGGACGCACCGACGCTCGCCGCCCTCGTGCTGCTCGGGGTCCGGCTGAGTGTCCAGCCGGCCTTCGACGCGGCCTGGGGCGGCGAGACGTCGATGTACGCCGCCCGTCTGGGCGCGGGCCGTGCTGCGGCCCTGAACCCGCTGGCGGACCTCGCCGCGGCAGGCGTCCCGCTCGCGTTCGGGTCGGACGCACCGGTGACGCCCGTGGACCCGTGGGCGGGCGTGCGCGCGGCGGTCCGGCACTCCGCGGTCGAGCAGCGGATCTCGGCGCGTGCGGCGTTCCGTGCGTCGACCCGAGGCGGGTGGCGGCTCGCGGGCCTGGACCACACCGGCGCCGGCGAGCTCCGCGTCGGGGCGCCCGCGCATCTCGCGGTCTGGCGCGCCGAGCACCTCGCCGTGCAGGCCCCCGACGGCCGCCTCTCGGCGTGGAGCACCGACGCGCGGGCGGGAACGCCGCTGCTGCCCGACCTCTCGGCGGACGCCCCCGATCCCGTCTGCCTGCGGACCGTCCGCGACGGCGTCGTGGTGTTCGACGCCCTCGGCTGAGCTCGACTCGTCCGGACCGGGTGATTTTCGGCGGGCGCTCCGACACATGCACCCGGGCGGTTTCGCGACACGCGCGACGACACGCCGGACCGGAACGCACGGATCGGACCATCGACACGCCCACCACCTGCAAGGACAGCGCCGACCTGCGTCGACGCCGTCTTGACACCCCCGTGGATCTCGGTAGGTTCACGAAGGTAAATCCACCGCCACGGCCGTCCGACGATGCTGCCGGTCGACCACTCTCCCCGGGGGCCTCGGTGCCTGGGCGGCGGAGGACGTCGGGCTCCGACCGGGCCCGCGTGTTCAACAGAAAACGGTCCGTGCGCTGCATGCGACCGGTACGAAGGACACGTGGGCCGGTCGGTCCGCCCGTTCAGCCGCACCTCGGCGGACAGCCCGGCGTCGTACTCTTGCGCGGTGTCCGCCCGTGAACCCGCCCGCTGGTGGACCCTCGGGCTCGCCGTCGCCGGTGGGTACCTGACCCGCCTCGCGTTCCCGTCGCCCGGGTGGTGGGGCACGGCGTTCCTGGGCATGGCGCTGCTGTACCTGGCTCTGCGCCGCGACAGCGCCCGGTGGAACGCACTCGTGGGTCTCGTGTGGGGCCTGGCGTGCTTCGCGCCGCTCCTCACGTGGGCGGAGGAGGCCGTGGGCCTGGTGCCCTGGCTGGCGCTGAGCACCCTCGAGGCCGCATGCGTCGCGCTGTTCGGGGCGGCCTGGTCCTGGGCGCGACGGGGTGAGGCGGTGTGGCGCAGCTGGGCCTGGCAGACGGTCGTGTTCACCGTGCTGTGGGTGGCTGTCGAGGAGCTGCGCTCCGCGTGGCCGTTCGGCGGCTTCCCGTGGGGCCGGCTCGCGTTCTCCCAGGCGGACTCGCCCCTGGCGTCGTTCATGTGGCTCGGCGGCACACCGTTGCTGAGAGCGGCGCCGTCGCGCTCATCGGCGTCATGCTGGCCCGTGCGTACCTCGCGGCCCGGACGCTGGGCGCGCGCCACCTCGTCGGACCGGCAGCAGTCGTCGTCGTGGTCGCCGTCATGGGTCTCGCCCTGCCTCTGAGCACCCAGGAGGAGAGCGGGACGTTGAGGATCGGCGCGGTGCAGGGGAACGTCCCCGGCACAGGGCTCGACGCGTTCGGCCAGCGGGAGGCCGTGCTCGACAACCACCTGACGGGCACCTACGCGCTGCTCGACGAGGTGGAGCCCGGCGAGCTCGACGTGGTGCTGTGGCCCGAGAACGGGACCGATATCGACCCGCAGGTCGACGAACGGGCGGCCGGGCTGATCGACGAGGCCGCCCAGGCCGTCGACGCCCCGATGCTGGTCGGCACCGTCCAGTACCCCCGGAGCGGCGGCCGGTACAACACCGCGGTCCTGTGGGAGCCGGGCGTCGGGGTCGTCGCGAGCTACACGAAGCAGCACCCGGCTCCGTTCGCGGAGTACATCCCGCTGCGCTCGTTCGTGCGGCCGTTCTCCTCGGCGGTCGACCTGGTCACCCGGGACATGATTCCCGGCGAGGGCCCGGGCTACGTGCCGCTCTCGTCCGAGCGTCTCGGCCGCACTGTGGGACTGGGCGACGTGATCTGCTTCGAGGTCGCCTACGATGCCCTCGTCCGGGACGCGGTGCGCGCCGGGGGAGAGGTGCTTGTCGTGCAGACGAACAACGCGTCGTTCGGCATGACGGACGAGTCCACGCAGCAGCTCGCGATGGCGCGGCTGCGGGCGGTGGAGCACGGCAGGGCGACGGTGCAGATCTCCACCGTCGGCGTCAGTGCCGTGATCCAGCCCGACGGGGCCGTCAGCCGGCAGACCGACCTGTTCACCGCGGACCAGATGGTTGCGACGCTGCCGCTGCGGCAGTCGTTGACACCTGCAGACCGGTCCGGGTCGTGGCCCGCCTGGATCGTCGACGCCCTCGCGGTGTGCATGGTCGTCGCCGGCGCTGCCGGCGCGTACCGGGTGCGCCGCACCGACCGAACGGATCCGCCCGCATGAGCGAGAGCCCCACCCGCGTCCTCGTCGTCGTCCCCACGTACGACGAGCGCGAGAACCTGCCGATCGTCCTCGACCGGCTCCGGGAGCACGTCCCGACGGCCGACGTGCTCGTCGTGGACGACGGCTCGCCCGACGGCACCGGGGAGCTCGCCGAGAAGATCGCGGAGAGCGAGGCGTCCTCGGGCTCCACGCGCACGATCGGCGTGCTGCACCGCACGGGCAAGCAGGGGCTCGGCACCGCGTACGTCGCCGGGTTCGGCTGGGCTCTCGAGCGCGGGTACGACGTGGTCGTGGAGATGGACGCCGACGGCTCGCACCGGGCGCAGGACCTGCCACGGCTGCTCGCCCGCATCGACGGCGCCGACCTGGTCCTCGGGTCGCGCTGGGTGCGGGGTGGCAAGGTCGTGAACTGGCCGCTGCAGCGCCAGATCCTGTCCCGTGGCGCGAACCTCTACACCCGCGTGATGCTCGGCCTCCCGCTCGGCGACGCGACGGGCGGCTTCCGGGCTTACCGCGCCGACCTGCTGCGGACGCTCACGCTGACCGACGTGTCCTCGCAGGGGTACTGCTTCCAGGTGGACATGGCGTGGCGCGCGGTCCGCTCCGGCGCGCGCGTCGTCGAGGTGCCGATCACGTTCGTGGAGCGCGAGCTGGGCGTGTCGAAGATGAGCCGCGACATCATCGTCGAGGCTCTCGTCAACGTCACCCGGTGGGGGATGCACGAACGCTCCCGCCAGCTGGCGGGAGCGTTCCGTCGGTCGAGGTGACCGCGCGCAGTCCTCGGTCAGGCGCTGCGGCGCAGCTTCCCGGCGCGGAGCAGGTCGAGCCGCTCGTCGAGCAGCTCTTGGAGCTCGCCGATCGTGCGGCGCTCCAGCAACATGTCCCAGTGGGTACGGGGCGCCTTGCCGGCCTTCGCCTCGGGCCTCGACGCGTCACGCAGGAGCGCCTCCGTACCGCAACGGCACTCCCACACCACCGGAACATCGGCCTCGACCGAGAACGGCAGGATGATCGTGTGCCCGTTGGGGCAGTCGTAGTGAGCCTGGAGCCGGGGGGCGAAGTCCACGCCCTCGTCCGACTCCATGCTGTGGGACCCGATGCGCATGCCGCGCAGGGACCGATTAGCCATCTGGGAACCTCCGTGCCGTGGTGACGGCCGTCGAGAGTGGGAACATCCACCGTTGTCAACGGTGTTCGTGCCCCCAGTGTTCCAGTTCCACGTGAAGGTGTGGTGAAAGCGATAGGCGTCTGGCGGGCGAAACCTGGTGAGACTCGTCTCATCCACGGCCGTATGGTGCACACGTGACGACCACCACGACTGCTGACATGACCTACCGGCGGCTGGGTGACAGCGGCCTCGCCGTCTCCACCGCGGGCCTCGGGTGCAACACCTTCGGAGCCACCCTTCATCCCGACGGTGTGCGGGACCTCGTGGCGACCGCCCTCGACGTCGGCGTGACCTTCTTCGACACCGCCGACGTGTACGGCGGTGTGCCCGGTCAGAGCGAGGAGCTCCTCGGAGCCGCTCTCGGCAGCCACCGTGACGACGTGGTGCTCGCGACGAAGTTCGGTGCCGACGCCCGCGGCCTGAACGGGACCGACTGGGGTGCACGTGGTTCTCGTCGGTACGTGCGCCGCGCGGTCGAGGGCTCGCTGCGCAGGCTCCGCACCGACCACCTGGACCTGTACCAGCTGCATGTGCCAGATCCCTCGACGCCGCTCGAGGAGACGTTGGCCGCGCTGCACGAGCTCGTCGTCGAGGGCAAGGTGCGCTACCTCGGGTCCTCCAACTTCGCCGCGTGGCAGGTCGTCGACGCGGACTGGACCGCGCGGACGGGTTCACTCACACCCTTCGTCTCCGCCCAGAACCGGTACAACCTCCTCGACCGCTCGGCGGAGGCGGAGCTCGTGCCTGCAGCGGAGCGCGTGGGGGTCGGCATCCTGCCGTACGTGCCGCTCGCCTCCGGGCTCCTCACCGGGAAGTACCGGCCGGGGCAGCCCGCGCCGGAAGGAAGCCGTCTCGCGCGGATGCCGGAACGGCTGGCCGGCGCCGACTTCGACCGGATCGCCGCGCTCACGTCGCTGGCCGAGCAGTGGGAGATCGACCTGCCCACGCTCGCCCTGGGTGGCCTCGCGGCGCAGCCTGCCGTCGGCAGCGTGATCGCCGGCGCACGCACCCCCGAACAGCTCCGTGCCAACGTCACCTCGATCGCGTGGGAGCCGACGCTCGAGCAGCTGGCCGCCATCGACGAGGTCGCGCCGGGCTCTCTCGCCTGACCTCGGCTCCCCGGCGCCGGGCGCGGCGCCTCCGCGGGGGGCTCCGGGTCGCCGTGTCGAGCCATGCCTTCGGCGCATCGTCACCACTCGAGGATTCGTGCTCGGTTGGCCCCCAGGGCGGCGACCGCCCGGACCCGCAGCCCACGGTCGTCGGCCGCCTCGCGGAGCGCGTGCGCCCATGAGCTCTCGAAGGCGCCGCGGTCGCCGCCGCCCGCACGCACGCACGCGACGACGAGAGACCCGCCCGGTGCCTCGCGGTCCAGCACGGACGCCAGCCCGGTCATGACCTGCGCCGCGACGGCCGGGTCCGCGCGCAGCGGGACGTCGTTCACGGGCAGGACGAGCGGGAGGCAGCGGTCCTCGTCGTCCAGCAGCAGGAACCACAGCGCCGGTGGACCGGCGCGCTCCGGCCCCACCAGGTGCAGGAGCACTGCCAGGACGTCGCCGTGGCCGTGCAGCGAGTTGACGGGAAGCCGGGGCAGGTCGTCGTCAGGGCCGTGCACGTCGAGGATCCACGGCTCGTCCGACCAGGCGTCGTGCGGCGCGCCGCGAGCCTCCTCGTCGCCGACGTCCGGCGCGTGGAACGGGGGTCCGAGCCAGGGGTCGTGGTGATCGTCCATGCACCGAGCCTGGCGGCTCCACGCCTCGCGATCGTCGGCGCCGGCGCACACCGGGGACGGAGGGAGCGGTATGGGGTGCTGTGGACGGCTCGAGCCACGTCGTGGACTCGTGCAGCCGTGGCGCAGTCGACCGGGTGGTTGCCCAAGGGGCGACCCGCGACCTGCTGCACCGTCAGCGGCGCGGCAAGGCCTCCGGTCAGGAGAGGAAGGTACGGACCGCCTCGACCACGAGCGCGTGGTCGTCGGCCTGGGGGAGTCCCGACACGGTGACCGCGCCGACGACGCCCACGCCGTCGACGTGCACGGGGAACGCACCACCGTGCGCTGCGTACTCCTGCAGCGGCAGCTCATGCTGCGCGGCGAACGTGGTTCCGTTCTGGCGGGCCCTCAGCCCCACGAGGTAGGACGAGGCGCCGAAGCGCAGCACGACGCGCACCTTGCGCTCCACCCAGGTGTCGTTGTCCGGCACCGTGCCCTCACGGGCGGCGTGGAACAGCTGCTGGCCGCCGCGTCGGATGTCGATCGTCACCGGGAGCTCGCGCTCGGACGCGAGCTCGACGAGCAGGCACCCGAGCCGCCAGGCGTCGTCGTGGGTGAAGGACGGGAAGCGCAGCTCGCGCTCCTCCTGCTCGACGCGGGCGATCAGGGCGGAGACGTCGTCTGTGCTCATCCCGCCATCCTCGCGCAGCCCGCGAGATGTGTGCGTGCGCCGAGGGCGGCTACTCGCCGGTCGACCCGTCGACCGCCTCACGCAGGAGATCGGCATGGCCGTTGTGACGGGCGTACTCCTCGATCATGTGGCACACGATCCACCGCAGACTCGGCGCCCGGCCGTCCTTCCACCTGCGGCGGGCGAGCTGGTCGAGGCCGCCCTGCCCGAGCGCCTCGGAGACGGCCGACCGCGACCGCTCCACGGCGCTCTGCCACAGGGCTCGCAGCTCGTCGGGTGAGTCGTCGGCGGCCGAGTGCCAGTCCCAGTCGATGTCGGCCTGCCAGTCGACGGCGTCCCACGGCGGTGCCGGGTCACGATCGTGGAGCGTGCCGGAGAACCAGCTCTCCTCGACGTACGCGAGGTGCTTCAGAAGGCCGCCGAGCGTCATCGTCGAGGCGGCGGTGGTCGCTGCGAGGCCGGCAGCATCGAGCCCGGCGGTCTTCCACGCGAGCGTCGAGCGGTGGTAGTCCAGGAAGCCGAGAAGGGTCTCGACCTCGTCCGCCGCCGGAGGCGGGTCCGTGCGGCCGTCGGGCGCGTCGACCGCCCCCTGCACGACCGGGACCGCCGACGGATCCGACACGATGTCGAGCTCGCGCGCCGCGTCCGAGATCTGCCGGGCAAGCCGGACGTCCCGGTCGCTCAGGCCACCGACATCGTGCGACACGAGGCGCACCGTCACACCGCTGTAGCGCAGGTCGACGTCAGGATGGTGGTCGGCGGCGTCGGCCAGCTCGCCGATCGCGTCGACGAAAGCGACCCCGGTGGCGAACGACCCGGTGCGGAACTGGGCCTGCGCCGCGCCGGACAGGACACGCCAGTCCTCGACGCCGTCGGACTCGTGGAACTGCGCGGGGGTGATCTGAGCGCTCGTCATCGTCGGAACCGTCCTCGTCGCGGGTGGGCGCCGGCGCCCGTCGACCAGCGTCGGATCCGGTACCCCGTCGCTCAGCACGGTGGCACCGGGCGACGACACCTGCAACCGTGGCCGCACGGCGGACGCGTCCCGTGCCGCCGTGCGGTCGTGCAACGGTTGTGGGGTGGCCCCTGGGAACCGTCCGCGCCGCGTGGCACGATCGGTCGGGTGACCAGCAGAGCCGCCGCGGAACAGCACCTGCGCGACCTCGCGCTGCTGCGCCGCGTCCGGGACCGGATCGACCGGGAGTACGCCCAGCCGCTCGACGTCGAGGCGCTCGCCCGCGGCGCGAACATGTCGGCCGGACATCTCAGCCGAGAGTTCAAGGCGGCGTTCGGCGAGTCGCCCTACGCCTACCTGATGACACGGCGCATCGAACGGGCGATGGCGCTGCTCCGCCGAGGCGGTGTCAGCGTCACCGAGGTGTGCTTCGCGGTCGGCTGCTCGTCGCTCGGCACGTTCAGCACACGGTTCAGCGAGCTGGTCGGGATGTCGCCGAGCGTGTACCGGTCGCGCGCGGCGGAGGAGACGATCGGCATCCCGTCGTGCGTCGCCAAGCAGGTCACCAGACCGGTCAGGAATCGAGAAGCGGCCCCCGTCGAGCCGCAGCTAGCGTGAATCGCATGAGCATCAGCATCCACTCGAGCTTCCTGCCGCTGGACGACCCGGACGAGGCCCGGGCGTTCTACCGCGACGCGCTCGGCTTCGAGATCCGCAACGACGTCGGGTACAAAGGCATGCACTGGATCACGGTCGGTCCGCCCGGCCAGCCGGAGACCTCCATCGTCCTGTTCCCGCCGGCCGCGACCCCCGGCGTCACGGACGACGAGCGCCGCACCATCGCCGAGATGATGGCGAAGGGCAGCTACGGCACCGTCCTGCTGGCCACGCACGACGTCGACGAGACGTTCGAGCGCGTGCAGAGCGTCGGCGCGGAGGTCGTGCAGGAACCGACCGATCAGCCGTACGGCGTGCGCGACTGCGCCTTCCGGGACCCCGCCGGCAACCTCGTCCGCATCCAGCAGCGCTGAGACGCCCCGGCGCGCGGGGGATTCCGGGTGCACGGCGGTGAACTTCGGCGCGCGAGCGGCCGCCGACCGGCTCGATGCTGGTCAGATGGTGTCCGGCACCGCCGAAGGCGCTCGCAGACACAGCCACGCACCACAGAGGAGGCTCGATGAGCACGGCCCCGACGACGAGTGCCGCGATCCCGGCCGGCCGGCACGCCGCGGACAACCACGACCTGATCCGCGTCCAGGGTGCGCGGGTCAACAACCTCAAGGACATCAGCGTCGACCTGCCGAAGCGCAGGTTGACGGTGTTCACCGGGGTGTCCGGCTCAGGCAAGAGCTCGCTGGTGTTCGCCACGATCGCCGCCGAGTCGCAGCGGATGATCAACGAGACCTACAGCGCCTTCGTGCAGGGATTCATGCCGACCCTGGCCCGACCCGACGTCGACGTGCTCGAAGGGCTGACGACGGCGATCATCGTCGACCAGGAACGGATGGGCTCGAACCCCCGCTCGACCGTCGGCACCGCGACCGACGCGAACGCGATGCTCCGCATCCTGTTCAGCCGGCTCGGGCAGCCGCACATCGGCTCACCCAACGCGTACTCGTTCAACGTTCCGTCCGTGAAGGGAAGCGGCGCGATCACGATCGAGCGCGGCGAGGGCAGGACGACGACCGAAAAGGCGTCGTTCAGCCAGCTCGGCGGCATGTGCGCCCGGTGCGAGGGCATGGGCTCCGTCACCGACTTCGACCTCTCCGCCCTCTACGACGAGAACCTGTCGCTCAACCAGGGCGCCCTCACGATCCCCGGCTACACGATGGACGGCTGGTACGGCCGCATCTACCGCGGCTCGGGGTTCTTCGACCCGGACAAGCCGCTCGGCAAGTACACGAAGAAGGAGCAGCACGACCTCCTGTACAAGGAGCCGACCAAGATCAAGGTCGAGGGCATCAACCTCACCTACGAGGGGCTGATCCCGAAGATCCAGAAGTCCATGCTCTCCAAGGACGTCGACGCCCTCCAGCCGCACATCCGCGCCTTCGTCGAGCGGGCCATCACCTTCACGACCTGCGCCGAGTGCGCCGGGACCCGGCTCAGCGCCGAGGCCCGGTCGTCGAAGATCGACGGGAAGAGCATCGCCGACGCCTGCGCCATGCAGATCAGCGACCTGGCGGAGTGGGTCCGAGGGCTCGACTCCCCGTCGGTGGCCCCCTTGCTCACGGGTCTGCAGCACCTGCTCGACGCGTTCGCCGAGATCGGTCTGGGCTACCTCTCGCTCGACCGGCCGTCGGGCACGCTGTCCGGGGGAGAGGCGCAGCGGACCAAGATGATCCGTCACCTGGGGTCGTCGCTCACCGACGTCACGTACGTCTTCGACGAGCCGACGATCGGCCTGCACCCGCACGACATCCAGAGGATGAACGAGCTCCTGCTGCAGCTGCGGGACAAGGGCAACACCGTCCTCGTCGTCGAGCACAAGCCGGAAGCCATCGCCATCGCGGACCACGTCGTCGACCTCGGACCCGGCGCCGGGTCGGCCGGTGGCACAGTCTGCTTCGAGGGGACCCTGGAGGGTCTGCGGTCCAGCGGCACGCTGACGGGGCGCCATCTGGACGACCGGGCGGTCCTCAAGGAGACGGTCCGCACACCCACCGGAGCCCTCCAGGTCCGCGGAGCGTCCGCGAACAACCTGCAGGACGTCGACGTCGACATCCCGCTCGGCGCGCTCGTGGTCGTCACCGGCGTCGCGGGGTCCGGCAAGAGCTCGCTGGTGCACGGGTCCGTCCCGGCGGGCGCGGACGTGGTCTCGATCGACCAGGGTGCGATCCGCGGGTCGCGGCGCAGCAACCCGGCCACGTACACCGGGCTGCTCGAGCCGATCCGCAAGGCGTTCGCGAAGGCCAACGGCGTCAAGCCCGCGCTCTTCAGCTCCAACTCGGAGGGCGCGTGCCCGACCTGCAACGGCGCGGGTGTCATCTACACCGACCTCGGCATCATGGCGACGGTCGAGTCCACGTGCGAGGAGTGCGAGGGCAAGCGGTTCCAGGCGGCCGTGCTGGAGTACACCCTCGGCGGCCGCAACATCGCCGAGGTGCTCGCGATGCCGGTCACGGAGGCGGAGGACTTCTTCGGCGGGGGAGAGGCCCGCACCCCGGCCGCGCACGCCGTCCTCGACCGGCTCGTCGACGTGGGTCTCGGCTACCTGAGCCTCGGCCAGCCGCTCACCACCCTGTCCGGCGGCGAGCGCCAGCGGCTCAAGCTGGCCACGCACATGTCCGCGAAGGGCGGCGTGTACGTCCTCGACGAGCCGACCACCGGTCTGCACCTCGCCGACGTCGAGCAGCTGCTCGGCCTGCTCGACAGGCTCGTCGACTCCGGCAAGTCCGTCATCGTCATCGAGCACCACCAGGCCGTGATGGCGCATGCCGACTGGATCATCGACCTCGGCCCGGGTGCCGGCCACGACGGCGGCCGGATCGTCTTCGAAGGCACGCCGGCAGACCTCGTCGCGTCCCGCTCCACCCTCACAGGACAGCACCTCGCGGCCTACGTCGGCCGCTAGCACTCGGGCAGAAGGTGCGCCGGCGCCGTCGAGGAGCCCCGTCGGTGAGCCCGGGCTGGTCCGCCCTGCCGTACGTCACTTGCCGTTCCCACCACCCACCTGAGGAGACATCATGGCCGGCTCACCGACGCAGGGCATCACGATCGTCCTGCACCCCGTCTCGGACGTCGGTGCCGCGAAGTCGGTGTACACCGCACTTCTCGGCATCGAGCCGCAGGCTGACTCGCCGTACTACGTCGGTTACGACGTGGGTGGACAGCACATCGGGCTGGTGCCGCGCGGCGCCGGGCAGGAGACGACCTCCCCGGTGGCCTATTGGCAGGTGCCGGACATCGAGGCGACGCTTGCCGAGGTGACAGAGGCCGGCGGCACCGTGACCGAGGCGCCCCACGAGGTGGGCCCGGGCCGCTCGGTGGCCACCTTCACCGACGTCGACGGCAACGTGCTCGGGCTCGTGCACGACGAGTGAGCACGGAACAGGCCCGCGAGCTGACCGTGCTCGGTGCGGTGCACGCCGTTCCGGCGGCTACCGGGCGGACCGGTACTCCGCGGCCAGCGGGCACTGGAACGGGTCGCGCGCAGCGAGGCCCACCGCATTGAGGTGACGGATCGCGATCCCGTACGAACGCAGGAGGCTCGTCTCGGTGTACGCGATGCCTTGCTCGGCGCAGAACGCGCGCACCGTGGGCTGGATCCGGCGCAGGTTGGGCCGAGGCATGCTGGGGAAGAGGTGGTGCTCGATCTGGTAGTTGAGCCCGCCCATGAACAGGTCCATGGCCGGTCCGCCCCTGACGTTGCGGCTCATGAGCACCTGACGGCTCAGGAAGTCGATCTTGGCGTCCCTCGGCACCAGCGGCATGCCCTTGTGGTTCGGTGCGAACACCATCCCCATGTAGAGGCCGAACAGCGCGAGCTGCACGCCGAGGAACGCGAACGCCATCCCCACCGGCAGCAGCCAGAAGACCAGACCGAGGTAGCCACCGAGCCGCACCGTGATGAAGACGATCTCGACCGGACGCCGCTTGACCGGCGCTCGTCCGAAGATCGTCTTCACGCCGGAGATGTGCAGGTTGAGGCCCTCGAGCAGCAGCAGCGGGAAGAACAGCCAGCCCTGACGCTGCGTGAACCAGGCCTTGACGCCGGTACGCGGGGCCGGCAGGTCCTCGGTGTGGAACGTGAGCGCACCCGTCGCGATGTCCGGGTCGGCACCGATCTGGTTGGGCCGGGCGTGGTGACGCGAGTGCTTGTGCTGCCACCAGCCGTAGCTCATCCCTGCGTACAGGTTCGCGATCACGAGGCTCGACCAGTCGTTCCAGCGCCCGGAGTCGAAGATCTGCCGATGGGCCGCATCGTGGCCGAGGAACATGACCTGGCCGAGGATCACCGCCAGGGCCGCCGCGACGGCGAGCTGCCACCACGACGGGCCGATGAGGACGAAGGCGGTGAGCGCGGCGCCCAAGAGGGCGGTCAGCACCGCGAACCGCGTCCAGTAGTAAGCGTGCCGGCGACGCATCAGTCCCGAAGCCTGCACGGTGCGGCTCAGCGCGGTGAACTCGCTGACCACCCGGTCGCGGGCGAGGACGGTACCGGCGGCGGACGTGGTCGTGTCAGCGCCCGGGGCGACATCCATCGTCAGCAGCCCAGCTCGGGTCGCCGCGCGGACAGCATGGACCGGAGGGCGCGCGGGGACATCGTCCACGTAGCGCCGCCACTTCTCTGGACGGACATGGGCCCTCTCTCGACGTGCCGTATCTCGGTCTGTCCAGACGGGGCGGTTCGTCCTGGATCGGACCCATCGTAAGCAGGTCCGATGCCGTCGTGTCGCGTTTGGGACCACGTGTTGGCGGCGACGACGTCGTGGCGGCGGTCGTGAGTCAGCTCGGAGCGACGACGGCGCGCAGGACCTGCCGGGCGGGGGAGAGGAGGGCGGCGTCGCGGACGTCCGCGGCCGTCGCCTTGACATAGATCCCGGTCGTCTTCAGGTCCCGGTGTCCGAGGAGCGTCTGCACGGCGGGCGCGGGGACGCCGGAGCGGATGAGTCCTTTGGCGTAGCTGTGTCGCAGGGCGTGGACGGCCTCGCCGTCGAACCGGCTGATCCCGGCCCGGCTGATCCAACCGTCGACCATGTGCCGCAGCGCGCCACGGGTCAGGGGAGTGCCCGTTGTGGTCAGGAGAAGGGGCCCGGACGCCGGCTGGGTGCCCAGGCGGGCGTCTCGCTCGGCCACGTATCCGCGCACGACCGTCACCGCCTCCGGGGGGATCGGGACGGCACGCTGCTGGTCGCCCTTGCCGATGACGTCGAGGAGCGCCTCCTGGCCGGCATCGTGCATCGACAGGTTGGTCAGGGAACAGAGCTCCGCGGCACGCACGCCGGTCGTGGCCAGGATCGCGAAGCAGGCCCGTTCCAGCGCGGGCCAGCGCCGGGAGTTGGGCCTGCCCGGGCGGGGTTCCCACACGGTCCGAGCCAACCGCCCGAGCTCGTCGTCGTCCCAGCCCGCGGGGAGGCGTGTCGGGCGCAGGGGCGCCTCGATCCGCAGCGTCGGGTCCCCGTCGATGTGTCCCTCGACCTGGAGCCAGTGCACCAGCAGTCGCAGGGTGCCGACTCGACGCTGCACCGTCGCCGCGGCCTCCGTCAGGCGGATCACCCGGTACGCGGACTTGATCGTCGTCTCGGTCAGGTCGCCGACGGCGACGACGCGGAACGGGTCCGGGTCATCGAGCGTCGGCTGCTGCGGAAGCCGGCCGTCCAGGCGTGCGATGTGCTTGGCCCACGTCGCGATGTCACTGCGGTAGGCGGCCCGGGAGGTGTCGCTCAGACCTCGACGGGTCAGCGTCGCACGGTCCAGCAGGAACGCGTCGACGACCTCGATGAGCAGCACGGGCGCACGCTATCTGCCGCCTCCGACAGCGGGGAGCCGATGCGTCCGAAACGCTCGCATAGTGCTCCCTATGCGCGCATTGTCGGTTCGCGGCTCTCGAGGACCGACGACCAGGCGGCGTCGCGACGTCCACGTGCTGTGCCGGGCCGCCGCTCGGCAAAGAAGCCCACCGGCCGAACGGCGGTCCGGTGTGCCGACGTGGTGAGCACAGCCTCGGACCTGGGACGTCCGTCAGGCGTCAGTCCGGGTGCTCGTCGGTGCGTTCTCCTGCGAACGGCTCACCCGCACGTCACCACGAATCGCCGATAATGTGCATTATGACATTTTCGTCCAAGTGGACCTCGCCCGGCTAGAGCCGACGGACCAGGCACAGGACGTGCCGGTCGGGGTCGCGGAGCACGGACTGCCGCTCTCCCCACGGCTGGTCAGCGGGCTCGTCGATGATCTCGGCTCCGGCCGACACCGCGGCGGCAGTGACGGCGTCGACGTCGTCGACGGCGAAGCTCAGTGCGACGCCGGCATCGCTGCCTGCGGGCGGTCGTTCGTGGAGCAGGAGCTCCATGCCGGACGCGTCGGCGAGCCGGGCGATCGGCGGCGCCACCCACGTCCGTCTCAGGCCGAGCGCCGACTCGTACAGGCGCAGGGAGCGGTCGAGCTCCGACACGGACACCACCGCACGCGCCAGCGAGGTCATGCGTCGAAGGCTATCCAACGGGCCTGTCGCGCGTGCAGCGGATCTTACGAGGTCATCGCTCCGGTCCGGACTCGGTCGGTGAGCGCACCATCCGGATCGCGTGCACGCCGTCGTCGACCTTGCTGGTGCCGTCCGGCACGAAGCCCTGCCTGCGGTAGAACGCCTGCGCTCGGGGGTTCGGGTCCGCGACCCAGAGCGCGGCCGGCGCGTCCGGGTCGAGGACGGCCGCCAGAAGGGCAGCCCCGGCACCGGAGCCGTGCACCGCGCGCAGCGTGTAGAGCACGTAGAGCTGCCGCGTCCACGTCGCGTCGTCCTCGGACGGAGGACCGGCGAGCGCCATGCCGACCACGTCACCGTCGGCCTCGGCGAGCACGATCGTCCGGTCGTGACTCCCCTCGCCGGAGATCACGACGGTCCAGAAACGTTCCCGGCTCTCGACGAGCTCGGGGTCGTCGAGGACCTCGTCCCGCATCACCCCTCGGTAGGTCTCCCGCCACGACGCGACATGCACCCTGGCGAGCGCCGGGACGTCCTCCAGGTCGGCCCGGCGCACGACGACCTGTGAAGTCACCCTCCGACCCTACGGGGCGTGCAGCGGTGCGCAGGAGGGCAGCCCGCTCCCCCGGCGGCGGCTCAGGATGTCCGGGGCCGGAGCTGCACTGACGACCGTCTCCGGCGCCGGCGGCCGACGCCCGGCGGTCACGGGCGTCGTGCCTGGACATAGGTGACCGGTGAACCGACCAGCCTGCCGTGCTCCAGCTCGGTCGCGGCGACGAGCCCCGCGCCGGTCAGGAGGCGCACGATCCCCCCGTCGAGGTTCTCGCGGAGCAGCGTGTCGCGGTTCATCCGACCATGGCCGCGCCGGGACCCGTGGCCGTGGCCGTGGCCGTTGTCGTCGTGACGGTCGTCGCCGCCGAAGTCGAGGATCGTCACCGTGCCGCCGGGGCGCAGCACCCGCCGGACCTCCCCCGCCGTCGCGGCTCGGCGGTCGGGGTCGACGTGGTGCAGGGCGAGCGACGAGACCACGTGGTCGACGCTCTCGTCGGGGAGCGGGACGGCGTGCCCGTACCCGCGGACCAGGGTCATGGGCACGCGGCGGCGACGTGCCTTGCGCGCAGCGACGACGAGGGACGGCCGGTCCGGATCGAGACCCGTGACGTCGCTGCCAGGCGCCGTCCTCGCGACCATCAGGGCGAGGTTGCCCGTGCCGCAGCCGAGGTCCAGCACCCGGTCCCCGGGTCGGATGCCCGCGAGGGCGACCAGTCGGGCGTGACGACGCCCGACGCCGCCGAGGCGGGTCATGGGGTCGTAGAGGGGCAGCAGCCAGGACTTGCCGGCTGCCGGGAGGTACGGTTCCGGCGAGGCGCCCTGCGCCAGGCCGTCGAGAAGTCGGACGTCGTGCTGGGGGTTCATCTGGATCACCTGTTCCTGGTCGTGCCGGCCGGGAGGACCGTCGGCGCAAGGCCTACGACGAGCGTCCTGCGGTTTCCTGCGCGGGACCAGGACGGAAGTTCGGCATGGTGCGACGTTCTTCGGTGACCAGCCCGTTGCTCCCTCGGATCTCGGTGCGGAGGCGGCGGGCCGACGGGACACCGGTGGTCGGATACCTGCCCCGACCCGGTACCCCACCGATCGGGGCACAGCTCATCGCGGGCGGCCGCGTCGGTCCCGACCACGTCGCGATGGACGGTCCCCACGCGCACGAGTTCTATGTCCTGGTCCACGTCGAGCACGGCGGCGGCACGTTACGGGTCGACGCCGCCGAGTGGCCGCTCACCGCCGGAGACGTGTGCCTCGTCGGCCCCGGTGAGGTCGTGCACGGCACCACCTCGCTCCAGAGCGACGCGCGGGTATGGGTCGCGTTCTTCGCCGGCGAGGCCCTCGCCACCACGACCACGACGCAGCTCACGTCGCGCCACCACCCGCTCCTGACCCCCTTCCGGGTGCTCGAAGAAGGGTCGGACCGAGTGCTCCGCCTGCCCGAACCGGACCGGCCGTCGTGGGCCGCGCTCCTGACCGTGCTGGCTGCCGAGACCGGCGGCCACCCCGCGGACCCCGTGCTGCCGGGTGCGCGAGAGGCGGCGACGGCGGCGCTCACCCTCCTCCTGGTGTCGCTCGCGCGCGTCCCCGCTCGTCCCGGTCCGCCCGACGACGAACCGGCGTCGGCTGGTGGGACGGCGGCGAGCGGGTGGGGCCGGGACGCTCTCGTCACCGCTGTGCTCGACGCCGTGGAGGCGGGTTTCCGGGAACCGATCTCCACCCGTGAGATCGCCCGGGCGCTGGGCTACACCACCGGGCACCTCACGACCGTCGTGCGGGAACGGTCCGGGAAGACGGTGCTCGAGTGGCTGACCGAGCGCCGCATGGTCGAGGCCCGTCGACTTCTGGCGGAGACGGAACTCACCGTCGCCGCGGTCGCCGGCCGAACAGGCTTTCGCGATCCCGCGTACCTCGTGCGCAGGTTCCGGGAGCAGCACGGGATGACACCGCTGCAGTGGCGTCGACGGAGCAGGAGCTGACTACCGGAGCTTCAGGACGTACCGCTCCTCGGTCTTCGAGGGGTCGCGCTGACCCTCGTGGCGCTCGCCGGTCCGGGTGTATCCCGCCCGGACGTACAGGTCGACGGCGGGATGGTTCTCGTCGACCACCCACAAGGAGAGCGTCCGCGCCCCGTCCTCGGTCGCCGCCTGACGGACGGTGTCGAGCAGGGACCAGCCGACGCCCTGGCGACGGACCTCGGGGGCGACCCACAGCGAGACGACATGCCGGTCGTCGTCGGGCGACCCCGGCTCGAGGATCATCCCGACGATCCCCCGCCCGGTACCCGACTCGTCGAGCGCGATCCAGCTGGGGCTCGAACGTGTGCGCATCCGCCAGTGCGACTCGCGGAACCTCTCCTCGCGTTGCAGGGACGAGCCGAAGACCTCGGAGTCCTCCCGCAGCGCCCGCAGCCGCACCTCCTGCATCAGGCGCCAGTCGTCCTCGACCACACGGTGGATCAACACCTGCACAGAATGCCTCACGGCAGGTGCTTCTCGCCGGTCAGGGCTCTTCGCGCGCCGCCGTCCCGTGCCCGTCCGGGTCGGGGACGGCCCGGGCGACGTCGGCGATCTCCTCCTCGGGTCTCGGCGGCACGGTCTCGTCGTACTCGAGCTCGGGCACCTCGTGCCCCGGGGGCTGTGTCACACGGCTCTCCTCTCCGAGGGCGTCCACGTTACGGGGACCGGGACGGCCCCGTCAGCACTCACAGGTCGATCCCGTCGCCCGGGCCCAGCAGGACCGGGTCGCCGGCCGCGCCGAGCCGGCCGAGCAGGTTCACCGCAAGACCACGACCGGCGTCGCTGAGCAGCGCGTCGTGCACCGCGACGACCTGGCGGGGGCCGACGCTGCGGACGTAGTCGACCACGTCGCCCAGCCGCAGCCACGGGGCGCCCAAGGGCGCGAGGAGGACGTCCACCTGCGCGCCCTGCGGGTCCACGTAGGCGTCCCCCGGGTGCAGGACCGACTCGACGAGGTAGCCGACGTTGGCGACCTGCGGGACGTCGGCATGGATCAGCGCGTGCCACTCCCCCAGCACGCGCACCTCGAACCCACCTGCATCCAGCACGTCCCCGGCACGGACGACGTGCAACCGCTCGGCGGGCGCACCGGCCGCGGCCAGCGCGTCGACGACGGGCTGCGGAGCCCACACGTCGACACCGTCCCGGCTCGCCTTCGCGACGCGGTCGGCGTCCACGTGGTCGGCGTGCTCGTGGGTGACGAGGACAGCGGTGGTGCCGGCGAGCGCACCATCGAGCGTCGAGAACGCCCCGGGATCGATCACGACGGTGGCGGAGTCACGGTCGAGGCGCACGCACGAGTGTCCCCATCGAGTCAGGCGGGTCATGACCCAGAGTCTCGCCCAGTTCACGTCGCCGCGCGCGGGCGTCGGCGCTCGGGGACCCTGCGCCGCACGTCCACGACGCCGCCATGTCGTCGAGGAGGGCCCGGGCCCGTTACGGTGGCGCCGTGCTGGTGCTCGGGGTGTGCAGTCTCAAGGGTGGCGTGGGCAAGACGTCGGTGACGCTGGGTCTCGCGTCGGCGGCCCTCGAACGGGGGCTCCGCACGCTCGTCGTGGACCTCGACCCGCAGGGCGACGCCACCATGGCGCTCGGCGCGCGGGCTGCGGCGGGCGCCGACGTCGCGTCGGTCCTGGACGAGCCCGGAGAGTCCAGCGTGGTGCGGGCCACCGTGGCCAGCAGCTGGGCGGACGAGGGCCTCGACGTCCTGGTCGGTTCGGAACGGTCGGTGACCCACGACCGCCTCGACGACGCCGACCTCGACCGGCTCCGGTACGCGCTGTCCTGGGTGCACGGGTACGACCTGGTGCTCATCGACTGTCCACCGTCGCTCGGCGGCCTGACCCGCACCGGACTGACGGCCGCGGACCGCGCGGTGGTCGTCACCGAGCCCGGCCTCTTCGCGGTCATGGCCGTCGGCCGCGCGATGCGGACGATCGACGAGCTGCGTCGCGGACCGGCACCGCAGCTGCAGCCGCTGGGCATCGTGGTCAACCGCGTCCGCGCGAGGTCGGTCGAGCAGGCGTTCCGTCAGGAAGAGCTCGCGACGCTCTACGGCCCCCTGGTGCTGTCCCCCGCCGTCCCCGAGCGCGCCGCACTGCAGCAGGCCCAGGGTGCCGCCCAGCCCGTGCACGTGTGGCCAGGGGCCGCAGCGGCCGAGCTGGCACGAGTGTTCGACGCGGTCCTCGACAGGGCACTGCGCGCGCCGCGCGGCTGACCGCGCTGCGCCACCGACCACCCGCGCCGCTCAGCCGGCGGTACGGGCCTGACGGCGGAGGGCCAGCTCGTCGTCGGCGACGGGCAGCGGTGCGGACTCGTCGTCCTCGGCGCGTTCGGTCGGCAGCTGGGCCAGCGTGCCCTCGACCTCGCGCCACACGCGACCGACCGCGATGCCGAACACGCCCTGGCCACCCTGCACGAGGTCGATGACCTCGTCGGCGGACGTGCACTCGTAGACGCTCGCACCGTCGGACATGAGGGTGATCTGGGCGAGGTCCTCCACGCCGCGCTCCCGCAGGTGGCTCACGGCCGTGCGGATCTGCTGCAGCGACACACCCGTGTCCAGCAGGCGCTTGACGACCTTGAGCACGAGGATGTCGCGGAAGCTGTAGAGACGTTGTGTGCCGGAGCCCGTCGCTGGGCGTACCGAGGGCTCGACGAGCCCGGTGCGCGCCCAGTAGTCGAGCTGGCGGTACGTGATCCCGGCAGCACGGCACGCCGTGGGTCCGCGGTAGCCGGTCGACGTGTCGAGGTCGGGGAGGTCGTCGTCGAAGAGCAGGCCCTGGACCCGCTGCGGCACGCCGACCACAGGCTCGGCGTTCTCATTGCTGACCACGAGGTCCTCCACTCGAGGCGCACCGTCCGGTGCACCGTCCCGCTCGACTGCCTGCCACGCTAAGCCCGGCCCGGGGCCGATGCAACGAACCCCAGGTCCGGGCGTGTCGCCTCTGGCGAGTCTCACCTTCGACCGGAGCCTGAACGTTGCTCCCCTAGTCGGCCCGCGTGTCCTCTCCTGGCTCTTCTCCGCTGCCGAAGTCGTCAGGGGTCACGACGTCGAGGAACCGCCGGAACCGCTCGAGGTCCTGCTCCGAGGTCGTCGTCCGCACCTCGATCCCGGCGATCGCCACCACCTCGGCCGAGCACAGCACCGGGCAGCCGAACCGCAGCGCCAGCGCGATCGCGTCCGACGCGCGGGAGTCGACGCGAGGCCCGCTCTGCAGCACCAGCTCGGCGTGGAACACGCCCTCCTCGAGGCGGGTGATCTCGACCCGGGTCAGGCCGGAGCCGGTCGCCAGGAGCACGTCACGCAGCAGGTCGTGCGTCATGGGCCGTGGCGGCACGATCCCCGCCTGCGCGGACGCGATGGCGCTCGCCTCCGAGGCGCCGATGAGGATCGGCACCAACAGCTCGGAGTCCGGGTCCAGCAGCAGCACGACGATCTCGTCGTCGGCCAGGTGCTGGCGCACGCCGACGACCTCGACGGGCACGAGCTCTGCGTCCTCCCCCACGCGGACCACGCTACGACGACTGGGCCGATCCGGCTGTGCGGGGACGACGCCGGAAGACCGGCTCAGGGAGCGAGCTCGGCGACCGCCGCACGGACGAGGGCCGTGTGCATCTGCGTGCAGAGCTCGCCGACCTCGGCGGCGACCGTGCCCGCACGCGCCCTCGACGACGCGCTGCGGCGACCTCGCCACGGCGCGACGACCTGCTCCACGATGTCGGCCTGCCGGTCCGCCGCTGCCCGGAACTGGCGCAGGTGACGGGCGTCCAGGCCGTGCTCCGCGAGGGCCGCGGCCGCGACGACGACGTCTCGCGCCCATGGGTCGAACGAGGAGCGACCGTGGGTACGCAGGACCCCGGCCGCGACGAGGTCCTCGACGAACGGCGGCTCCACGCCGGCCTCGCGGGCGAGCGCCTCGACCGTCCACCGGACCGCCGCGGTCTCGCGCACGCCGTCACGCGTCGCGAGGCGAGCGGGCGTCGTCGGTTCGTCCTCGGCCCCTGCGTCGAGTGCGGCCAGCCGCTCCTTGATGACCTTGAGAGGCATGTACTTGTCCCGCTGCTGGCGCAGGACGAACCTCAACCGCTCGATGTCCGCAGGCGAGTACTGGCGGTAGCCCGCCGGGGTCCGGACCGGTTCCACCAGCCCTTGCTCCTCGAGGAACCGCAGCTTGGACGTCGTCACGGCCGGGAACTCCAGCTGGAGCGCGGCCAGGACGTCGGAGATGCGCATCGAGGCGCGCCGCGACAACCCCCGGGGCCATGGCTCCGGCTCGCGGAGCGGTCCGGGCTCGACCACCGCGGCGCGCTGCGTGCCGACCACACTCATCCCTCGACCACCCGTCACGTCCGGACCGGACTCTGCGCCCACCCGTTCACGAGCGCGGCGACTCGCGCTGCGGGCTCGGGTGGAACGTGAGGCGGTACTTGCCGATCTGCACCTCGTCGCCGGCGCGCAGCACCACCTGGTCGATGCGCGTGCGGTTCACGTACGTGCCGTTGAGCGACCCGATGTCCCGCACCAGGAACTGATGCCCGTCCCTGACGAACTCGGCGTGCTTGCGGGAGACCGTCACGTCGTCCAGGAAGATGTCCGCCTGGGTCGACCGGCCGGCGACCGTTCGCTCCGCGTCGAGCAGGAAACGCGCTCCCGCGCTGGGGCCGCGCTGCATGATGAGCAGCGCGCTGGTGGGCGGCAGGGCGTGCACCGCCGCCACCTCGTCGGGCGTCAGACCGACCGGCGCCGCAGCCTCGATCTCGACCGGCTCCAGCGACCCGAATGCCATCGTGGTGTCCGGGCCGTACGAGGGCCGCGCGACCTGGGGGGCCTGTCCCCCCGGGTTCTGCTGATCATCGCTCATTACGCCTCCCGGAGCCCTGCTGGTGCCGTCGACCACCGCTTCCGTGAGGTGGTCAGCCACACCCTATGCGGCCGTGCGGTGTCGGCGCAGCACGACCACCGGCCATGGGCAGGCTGCTCGCGGCGCCATCCGGGATCAATCGGTCGAGGGAGCCACCGGCGTCGCGTAGACCGGGTCGGGGACCGCACGCACGGCCGTCACCTGCACGAGGTCCTGCGCCTCGAGCGTGCCGTGCCCTCCGTTCGCGCGGACCTGAGCGAGCGCGCCGCCCTGGATCTTCAGCGCGGGCCCGATGATGTCCGGGTCGCCGATGGCGATCCACACGTAGGGCGCATGGAGCGTCACCCCGTCCACGTCGATGGCTCCCGGCGCGCCCGTGAAGGCGCTGCTCGCGGTGATCCGCTGACCGTTCAGCTCGATCGCCTCTGCCCCGGCGTTGCGCATCTCCTCGAGGACGTCGAGCATGGTCGTCGGCTTGATCGGGCCGTCGGGCTCGGTCAGCGTCACGGTGACCCCCGGGCCCTCCGCCGGCAGGCGGCCGGTGAGGATTCCCTGCGTCGCGGCGTTGCGCTCCGCCGCGTCGATCGCCGCCTGACGCGTGTCCGAACCGGAGACGAGGCCGTCCCGTTCGCGCTGCAGGTCGGCGGCCTCACGCGCGAGCGCGTCACCCCGCGTGGTGGTCTCGTCGAGGATGCGCACCAGGTCGGCCTGACGCATGCCCTCGAGGCTGGCACCACCCGTCTGACGGACCTGCACCACCAGGGCGAAACCCAGGACGGCACACAGCACCGCAGCAAGCAGCTGGGCACGGGTCAGTCGAGGGCGCAGCGCCCGTCCGAGGACAACCCAGCCGTTGGTCTCGGCGACCGCCGGAGAGCTCGCCCGGCCCTCTTCGGCGGCGCCCTGCGGAGGACCGTGGTGCGGGGCGTCCGGTGCCGGGTCCGGGGCGGCGTCGGGCTGCGGGGCGGGTTCCGGCTCTGGTGCGGGTTCCAGATCCGCTCGGGGTGTCGGATCCGGGTCGAGGTCCGCGAACAGGACCGGCTCCGCGTACACCGACCGCACCTCCGCACGAGCACCGACGGGCGGCAGGATGTCGGTCGGGGCGTCGCGGTCGAGGACGGTCGCACCGGGCGCGTCCGCACCGGCAGGGCCGGCGAGGGCGTCCAGCTCGTGCGCCAGATCGTGCTCCAGGTCGTCCCTCGCCTCTGTTCCGGCACGGACGCCGGCGTCCAGCCCGACACGCGGATCCGGTTCGACATCGCCGTCCGGCCCGACGCCGCCGTCCGGCCCGACACTCCGGTCCGGCCCGACGGGAGAGGTCGTGGCATCCACGAGCGAGATCTCCCGCGTGACCGCCGCCAGCTCGTGCACCGCCGCGAGCTCCGGTCCGGGAGCAGGCTCCGACCTCGTCGACGCAGCGGCTGCGGACCGGTCGTCAGGGACGACCGAGGACGGCGCGATGTCTTGCTCGCTCCCGAGAGCGTCGAACGGCGTCCCCGGCTGGTTGTCCCACGCCGCCCCGGCGACGTCCGACTCGGCGTCCTGCGGTGGTTCGGGCTCGAGCGCGGGCTCGGTCTCGGGCTCGGCTTCGGGCTCGGGCTCGGCTTTGGGCTCGGTCTCGGGCTTGGGCTTGGGCTCGGGCTCGGGCTCGGGCTCGGGCTCGGGCTCGGGCTCGGGCTCGGGCTCGGGCTCGGGCTCGGGAGCAGCGTCCGCGTACGCCGGCAGGTCCGCCGGCGCGTCCACGGGTGCAGCGTCGGAGTCGGCCACGTCCACCGCTCCCACGGCCGGACCGGGCGACGGCTGCGGGACGGTCAGGGAGGCGGACGGTTCCCGGCTGCCGAGGGCGTGTGCGACCGATGGCGGGGCGACAGGTGCGGGGTCGAACGGTGGTCCAGCGTCGACGACGGCTCCGCTCCCGTCGGCGGGCGGCTCGACCTCGACATCGTCAGCCGTCGGCACCGGCGCCTCGCCGGTCTCGTCGAGGCGTGGCTGGGGGCGCCCGTCCTGGCTGGTCCCGTCCATCGTCACGCCTTGAAGAGGTGACGTCGGATCGATGCCGCGTTGGAGAAGATGCGGATGCCCAGCACCACGACCACAGCGGTCGACAGCTGGGTGCCCACACCGAGCTGGTCTCCGAGGAACACGATGAGGGCCGCGACGACGACGTTCGACAAGAACGACGTGAGGAACACGCGGTCGTCGAAGATGCCGTCGAGCATCGCGCGGAGGCCGCCGAACAGCGCGTCGAGCGCGGCGACCACGGCGATCGGGAGGTAGGGCTGAAGCTCGACGGGCACGGTGGGCTGCAGCATCAGCCCTGCGACCACTCCGACGACCAACCCGATGACTGCGATCACGTGCCAACCCTTCCCGGACGACCTGCCGACCCTGCCACACCGCTGCCCGTCGGCGCACTCTTCGTCGTCCGCTCAGCGCCTTCGGTGGCGCCCGACCCCGGTGTGACCGTGGGGGCGTGCCCGGGCGGCACGGTCGCGTAGTACAGCGTGGTCTGCCCGGTGCCCGCCAGTGTGAGAGAGCGCTCGGAGGACATCTTGACGCCGATGCCGTACGAGTTCCTGAGCGTGGCGAGGTGCTGGCCGGCTGTCGCCTGGGCCATCGACGTCTGCATGTGCGGCGCGTCGCCGATGGCGTCGACCGTGTACGGGCTGGACACGGCGACGACGTCGACCAGGACCGCGTCGCCGGCGCTCCTGATCGCGGTCATCGACGTGATGCGCTCGCCGTTGACGGCGATGGCCTCCGCTCCGGCCGCCCACAACCCGTTGACGAGCACCTGCAGGTCGCCGTCGCGCACCCGGGTGTCCGGGTCGACGACGTCAGGGTCCTGCGTCGGCCCGTCGGTGAGGACCACCCGCAGACCGGGGCCCGTCACGGGTACGGCTCCGGACGCCACCGCGTCGTTGGCGAGCTGGGCACCGAGCCGGGGCTCCGTGTCCCGCAGCAGCTCGTCCTGGAGGGTGGCGATCTCGGCGCTGAGCTGCTCCACCTGCTCCTGGAGGCCGGCGGCCTCGTCGCCCCGTTGGACGATCTGTTGCTCGAGCAGGTGACGCGCCGCGACGACGGAACCCGTCGGACGCCGGAGCGAGAGCGTCGCCGTCGTGACCGTGAGCCCGAGCAGCACCGCCAGCACGACGAGACCGGCACCGGAGCGGACCGTCCGGCGCGACGGGCGCTGCGAGCGCCGTTCGGCGGCCTGCGCGTACCCCGGGTCGAGCGGCCGGCGGTACACCTCGTTCAGGAGGGTCATCGAGGCGTCGGGCGGCCTCGACGCCTCTGCCGTGTGCCGGGTGCTCATGCCTCCTCCGGTGCCGAACCCCGCAGGAGCTTCCTGGCCTGCGCGAGGTAGAGCGCGCCCGAGAACCAGTAGAGGCCGACGCCCCACAGCGCGCACGCCCAGCCGACGACCCACGCGACCGCACCCACGGGATCGGCCCACTGGGCGAGCAGCAGCAACGGGAAGGCATAGAGGAGGGCGAACGTCCCGGCCTTGCCGGCGAGGTGCACAGGCAGGGGCGCCCACCCGGCGCGCGCGAGCACGACCAGCATCACCGCGAGCACCACGTCCCGGGCCACGAGCACCGCAAGCAGCCACCAGGGCACGACGTCGCGCCAGGCGAGCGCGAACAAGGTCACGAGGATGAAGAGACGGTCCGCTGCGGGGTCGAGCAGCTGGCCGAGACGCGAGACCTGCCCGAGCCGACGCGCGAGGACGCCGTCGAGCCAGTCGCTCGCGCCGGACACCGCCAGCACGGCGACCGCGGTCGCGTCCCGACCGCTGGCGATGAGCCAGGCGAACACGGGCACGAGCAGGAGGCGCAGGAGGCTGATGAGGTTGGGGACGGTCAGCACCCGCGAGGTGACGACGTCGTTCTGCGTCACTGCCTCCCCCGTCGGGTGTGCTGTCGCTGGCCGCGACGATCCTATGCGGCCCGGGGCGTACGCCCGACCGCGGTCACGACGCTGCGTGTCCCTGCCGCGCGTGCGACGCTGCGTGGATGGAGCACACCGACCCGGACGTCATCCGCCGCCTGCTCTCCAGGCCGGGGCGATGGGCGGTCGTGGGACTGTCGACGAACGCCGCACGCCCCGCGTTCGGTGTCGCACGGTACGTCCAGCAGATCGGGCACGAGATCGTACCGGTGCACCCGCGCGCCGAGACCGTCCACGGGGCGCCGGGGTATGCGTCCCTCGCGGACGTGCCCGGCCACATCGACGTCGTGGACGTCTTCGTCAACAGCGCTGGTGCAGGCGCCGTGGTCGACGAGGCCATCGCCGCCGGTGCCGCGGCCGTGTGGCTTCAGCTCGGCGTGGTCGACGACGAGGCGGCACGCCGAGCGGCGGACGCAGGTCTGGACGTCGTGATGGACCGCTGTCCGGCGATCGAGGGTCGGGCGCTCGGCCTGTCCTGACACCACTGCCCTGACACCAGGGTGCCAGGACCACACGATGTGCCCCACGTCACCGCGAGGTATCAGCCCGCGATCGTCCCGGGCCACGTAGGATGTCCAGCGAATCTGGAGTTCGTCGCGTCCCCCGGTCTGGGTGTGTCCTGCAGTCTGCGGTGACCACCCTTGCGTGAAATGTCGAGCCACCCGTCCATGACGGGTCGCCGTGGGTGTTCGGGGCTGCGACCTGCCGACTGCCTCCTGGCGCTCGGGCCAGGGCTCCTCCCCGCGACGACGATCGGTCTGCTGCTGCCATGAGCACCTCTGTGCCCCCCTCCATGTCCACCACCGAGCCGGCCCTCTCGGCCGGCCCCACGTTCGCCGACCTCGGCATGCCCGCCGCGCTCGATCGCGCCGTGGCCGACCTCGGGTTCGTCACACCGTCCGGTATCCAGGCGAAGGCCATCCCCGCGCTGCTGCAGGGCCGCGACATCGTCGGCGTCGCCCAGACCGGGACCGGCAAGACCGCCGCGTTCGGTCTGCCGCTGCTGGCGTCGATCGACCCCGACGTCGCCGCGGTCCAGGCCGTCGTCCTCACCCCCACCCGTGAGCTCGCCATGCAGGTCGCCGACGCGATCCAGTCGTTCGCGACCCACCTGCCCGGACTCGGCGTGCTCGCGGTCTACGGCGGTTCCCCGTTCCTGCCGCAGCAGCGTGCCCTCTCGCGCGGCGTCCAGGTCGTCGTGGGCACCCCTGGCCGGGTGATCGACCACCTCGAGCGCCGCACGCTGAAGATGGACCAGGTCCGCTTCCTCGTGCTCGACGAGGCCGACGAGATGTTGCGCATGGGCTTCGCCGAGGACGTCGACAAGGTGCTGGCGGCCGCACCTCAGAAGCGTCAGGTCGCGCTGTTCTCCGCCACGATGCCGCCGCAGATCCGCCGGGTCGCCGAGCAGCACCTCAACCGCCCGGTCGAGATCACGGTGTCCCGCCAGGCGTCCACCGTGACGAGCGTCCGCCAGACCTACGCGGTCGTGCCGCACCGACACAAGACCGGTGCCCTCGCCCGCGTGCTCGCAGTGTCGGAGGCCGACGCCGCGATCGTCTTCGTGCGGACGCGTGGCGCCGCCGAGGAGGTCGGGAGCGCGCTGATCGAGCGCGGCATCTCGGCGGCCTACATCTCCGGTGACGTCGCGCAGACCGAACGGGAGAAGATCGTCGACCGGCTCCGGACGGGCGCGCTGGACGTGCTCGTCGCCACCGACGTCGCCGCGCGAGGCCTGGACGTCGACCGCATCGGGCTCGTCGTGAACTTCGACGTCCCCCGGGAGCCGGAGACCTACGTCCACCGCATCGGGCGCACGGGACGCGCCGGTCGCGAGGGCGAGGCCCTGTCGTTCGTCACGCCCGCCGAGCAGTCGCGCCTGCGCCAGATCGAGCGGACCACCCGCCAGTCGCTCCTCCAGGTCGAGATCCCGTCGCCCGTCGAGGTCTCGGCGCACCGGGTGCAGGCGCTCCTCGCTCGGACGGCAGCCCGCGCCGAGGTCGGCCGGCTGGACCTGTACCGCGAGGCCATCGCCGTCCACCTTGCGCAGAACCCGGGGCTCGACCCGGTGGACCTGCTCGCGGTGGTCGCGGCGCTGTCCGTCGGTGACGAGGGCCCCGTCGCCGTCCAGGGCGACGACCTTGACGACGCGCTCTCGCGGGCTCATCTCACGGGCGCTGGTCGCGACCGTGACGGGGACCGCAGCTACGACCGTCCCGAGCGGGGCGAGCGTCGACGGGCCGACACGCACGTCGCCGGCGGTCCGGCGAGGTGGCGCGTCGCCGTCGGGCACCGTGACGGCGTCCAGCCAGGTGCGCTCGTCGGAGCGCTCACCGGCGAGGGCGGCCTGTCCGGCAAGGACCTCGGCAAGATCGACATCTTCGGCAGCTTCTCGCTGGTCGACATCCCGGGTGGCCTGTCCGCCGAGACCGTCGACCGCCTGGCCCGGACCAGGGTCGCAGGTCGTCCGCTGCACATCCGGCTCGACTCCGGGCCGCGTCCGGGTCACGGCGCCTCGCGTCCGTCGCACGGGCCTGCCCGCGGCCGCAGCTGACCATCCTCGTCGCCCGCGACGCCGAGCCCGGACCGCACGCCGGTCCGGGCTCGGCCCGTCTCTACCGCAGGACGGGCCCCGGGCGGGCCTCGGCGCGGTGCGGTGACGGTCCGCCCCGCAGCACCACGATGTCCGCCTCGCGCAGCACCTCGCTGACGTCGCGGAAGCCCCGGATGCTGCCGAGCACACCGACGCGGACGCGGGTGCCCATCTCGTGCTGGAGCTGGTCGAGCAGCTGCGACAGGCGGTCCGGGAGGCCCCCGGGGCCGACGTCGTCCAGCAGCACCGCGAACTCGTCCTCGCCGATCCGCGCCGCCGTGTCCCCTTCGCGCAGCGGTCGGCGCAGGCGGCGCACGAGCTCACGGTGCAGGTCGATCTGGGAGTCGCCGTCGCCGTCGGAGCGGCCATGGCTCGACACCGGCAGGTCCTCGCGCACCCGTACGACGGCGAGGGCGCAGTCGTAGGTCGGCGACCGCCGGGTCCGCAGCACGGCGGCGCCGAGCCGGTCCAGGAACAGCAGCCGGTTCACCAGGCCCGTCTCGGGGTCGTGCAGAGCGTCCCGCTGCAGTGCGAGCTCGGCCTCCTTGCGCTCGGTGACGTCGACCAGCGCGCCGACGAGCCGCGCCGGACAGCCCGCATCGTCCAGCACCGTGACGGCGCGGCAGAGCATCCAGCGATAGTCCCCGGACGACGTGCGCACGCGGTGCTCGAGCTCGAGAGGGGTCCCGGTACCCGCGAGCTGGGAGGCGATCGAGGCGGAGACCTCGTCGCGGT
The DNA here is from genome assembly GCF_054057935.1 of Cellulomonas sp. URHB0016. Classification (NCBI taxonomy): domain Bacteria; kingdom Bacillati; phylum Actinomycetota; class Actinomycetes; order Micrococcales; family Cellulomonadaceae; genus Cellulomonas; species Cellulomonas sp. URHB0016. The sequence goes on from NZ_JBSRZU010000001.1 coordinate 316,444, forward strand.
CCGCGGGGTGGACGCGCTCAAGCCACTCTCCCGGCGAGTCGCCGATCACGTCGTCGTCGTAGCCGAGGGTCTGCTTCCACCGTGGCGAGTAGTAGACCGTCCCGGCGGAGACGTCCCAGTCCCATGTGCCGTCGTGTGCGGCCATCGACGCCAAGGCGTACCGCTCCTCGCTCGCCCGGACCGTGTCCGCAAGGGATCGCTCGCGCGCGGCCGCCTGCTCGAGCGCACGTCGCTGCTCGCGCAGCGAGGCCAGGAGTCGTTCCTGGTCCAGGGCGACGGCGAGGAGGGCCGCCCAGTGGTTGAACCGGTCGCGCGCGCTCGTCGCCCGGGTCTCCACGGTGCCGTCGATCGCCAGCAGGCCCCAGTCGCTCCCGCCGAACGTCACGGGCACCACGAACGTCAGCTCGTTCGAGCCCACGGTGCCGGCCCGGGTGAGAGCGGTCGGGGGGAACTGGCTCGCGGTGGTCCGCATGCCGACCAGGCGGGACAGCGTCCCGGACGTGTCGTGGACGCCGACGATCTCCATCTCGCGGTCCCCTGGCCCCCGGTCTGCCCCGAGCCACAGGGCGAGGCACGCGTGCCCTCGGACGCCGCGCGGCAGCCAGCCGAGCGCCCGCGGGCTCGCGCCGTCACCGCGCAGGAGGTCCATGTCGACCTCGTACTGGTCGACGATGGTCCGCTCGAGCTGTCCGCTGCGCGCGAGCATCGCACGCGTGCACCCCTTGGTCAGGGCGAGCAGGACCTCCGTGACGGTACGTCGGAGCGCGGCCTCGTGGTTGCCGTTGGACAGCTTCTCGACCTGGTGCGACTCGATCGCGCGGAGGCAGGTCACCAGCTGTTCCAGGGCCTCCGGGTGCGGCTGCATCGCCGACGTGAGGTCCGCGAGGCGGGCGAGGGTCGGCGGGTTGGGTACCGTCCCGCGCTCGGCCGCCGACTCGAGCGGCTCGACCACGGCGTGCCACCAGGTGTCCCGCGGTGCGCTGCCGGACCTCCGTCCCGCGCCCGCACCGAGCGGGCCGACGAACGCCGACTCCGCGACGGCACGGAGTGCCTGGTGGCAGGCGGCGAGGGTGGACGCCGGAGCACCGACCCGTGCGGCAGCCGCGACGTCCGTGCATCCGCAGGACTCACGCAGCACGAGCGAGGACGGGGCCCTGTACTCGCCGCCGGGCACGTCCTCGCCGCGCATCTTCGACAGCAGCAAGGAGACCGCGGTCTCCCCCACACGGTCGTAGTGGGCGTCCACGGTGGAGAGCCGGGGGGTGACCCGGGCGCCTGAGTCCGCGTGGTCGAAGCCGATGACGGCCTGATCGCGGGGAAGCACGAGCCCGGCGGCGCGCAGCGCACGCTGGAACCCGATCGCGTTCCGGTCCGTGGCAGCGACCACCGCGGTGGTGGGCACGCCTGCGGCGAACATGCGTGCGGCCGCGTCCGCGCCGCCCTGCTCGTGGTTGTCCGAGGCCTCGTAGTTCCACTGCTCGACCGGCTCGATGCCGTGCTCGGCCAGGACCGCCCGGTAGGCGGTGTACCGCTCGCGCATGTCGCGCTGCGTCAGGCAGCCGAGGAACCCGATCTTCGTATGGCCGTGCGCGAGCAGGTGCTCGACCGCGGCTCGGACGCCCCCGTCGTTGTCCGGGACCACCACCGGGTCGTCCGCAGACGTCGGCTCCTCGCTGACGAGGACCAGCGGCACGCCCCACTGCTGGACGGCTGCGAGCCGGTCGGCCCGGAGCGCCTTGCCGACGACGACCAGCCCGTCGACCGCCCCGAGGGCCACGGGCGCGTCGAGGATCGACTCGTCGGGGTACCGCTCGCGATCGAGCCCGGCCGGGTACGTCTGGACCGCGACGACACGGTGACCTGCGGCTCTGGCCGCCCGAGCCACCCCGGCGATGAGCGCACCGAAGTAGAAGCCGCCCACGACGGGCGACAGCACGCCGATCGTTCGTCGTGCCGTCGGTGACACCGGCCCGCGCCGCACCGTTCCCATCACAGACACCCCTCGCCCACATCGTCGGAGTCGAGATGATGCATTTGACCCGCATCGGGCGACACACTAGGTGATCGTGGTCACACCTGCATATGACTCAGCCCGTCACGGTACCTCGGGAACGGCGGTGCCGACGCCCTCCGGGGGTGTCGGTGTCCCGGTCGCTCCCCCGACCCGACGCCCCACCATCACCGATGTCGCCCGCGCGGCCGGTGTGTCGATCGCCGTCGTCTCGTACGCCCTGAACGGGCGTCCGGGCGTGTCGGCGGCGACCCGAGAACGCGTGCTGCGCGTCGCGGACGAGTTCGGCTGGCGGCCGAGCGCGGCAGCGCGCTCGATGCGCACCGGCCCTCGCGCCGTCGGGCTGGTGGTCGACCGCGGCGCGTCGGGGGTGGCGGCGCCCGCCTCGGGCGTGCTCGAGTTCGTCACGTCGCTGCAGGAGGTGCTCGCGACGCGCAACCTCGCGCTCGTGCTGCAGATCGTCGACGGCCCGCAGGCGGCAGTCGCGCTGTACGGCGAGTGGTGGGCCGAGCGTCGGTTCGACGTCATGGTCGTCACCGACGTGCTCCTCGAGGACCCCCGCATCGACGCGCTGCGCCGGCTGCGGGCGCCCTCCGTGGTCGTGGGCGGCGACGGTGAGCACGACCTCGGGTCCGTGGCGCTCGACGAGGCGGAGGCGTTCACGAGGGTCGCGCGGTACCTCCTCGAGCTCGGGCACCGCAGGGTCGCGGCGGTGACGGGGCCGGCCGTGCTGGCACGGTCGCGGACGCGCGCAGCGGCGCTCGAGGGCGTGCTCGACCCCGCGGGCGGCACCCTCCTGCACGAGCACACCGCCGGCACGGCGGAGGAGGCCGCGGTCGCGACACGGCGGCTGCTCACGAGCGGTCGGGCGCCGACGGCGATCGTGTACGACACCGACCAGATGGCCATCGCCGCGCTCGACGTGGCTCGCCGCACCGGCCTCGCCGTGCCGTGGGACCTGTCGATCGTCGCCGGCTCGGACTCGGCGCTGTGCCGCCTCGCGACCCCGTCGATCACCACCCTCCCCTCCGGCCAGCGTGAGCTCGGCACGGCGACCGGCGAGGCGGTGCTGGCAGTCCTGGACGGGGACCTGCGGGCGCGTCGCGAGCTCCAGATCGGGGGCCTCGCTGTGCGCGGCAGTACAGGTCCGCGTTCGAGGTGAGGCGGGCCGGCCTCCGTCGACTCACGGTCGACGGAGGCCGGTTTCCTCGGGAGATACGTCACGATTCGGCAAAAGTGGGTGCTTAAACGTTTTGCACCATGCCGTCTGATGGCCCCGCGTGATCAGGTGGCGGCCAGTCGCCGTGGACTCCCCCCGGGCGACTCGCGCCTGGGCAGGACGGTCTGCCGGGTGTGCCGAACGACATCCGGAGGACTACGTGTCCACACACGGCAAGAGAGCAGTCGGGCGGCGCCTGCGCGCTGTCGCCACGGCTGCGACGGCCACAGCCATGGTGGCTGTGCCGCTGACCTTCTCGGCAACTGGCGCCAGCGCCGCCGAGTCCCACGTCGACAACCCGTACTCGGGCGCCCAGCAGTACGTGAACCCCTCGTGGGCCGCGTCTGTTGAGAGCGCTGCCACGCGGCAGACCGACTCGGCGCTCGCGGCGAAGATGCACACGGTGGCGAAGCAGCCCACGGCCGTGTGGATGGACCGCATCAGCGCGATCGCCGGCAACGCCGACGGCAGCGGCCTGAAGTTCCACCTCGACAACGCGCTCGCGCAGAAGTCGGGCTCCACCCCGCTCCTCGTGAACATCGTCATCTACGACCTGCCCGGTCGTGACTGCTTCGCCCTCGCCTCGAACGGTGAGCTGCCCGCCAGCGACGCCGGCCTGGCGCGCTACAAGACCGAGTACATCGACGCGATCGCGTCGCTGCTCTCGGACAGCAAGTACTCGGGCCTGCGCTTCGCGCTCACCATCGAGCCCGACTCGCTGCCGAACCTGGTGACGAACATCAGTGAGCCGCTCTGCGCGCAGGCGGCGCCGTACTACAAGGCCGGCGTGAAGTACGCGCTGGACAAGTTCCACGCCATCCCGAACGTGTACAACTACGTCGACATCGGCCACTCCGGCTGGCTCGGCTGGGACAGCAACGCCGGCCCGTCCGCGACGCTGTTCGCCGACGTCGCCAAGTCCACCACCGCCGGTTTCGCCTCCATCGACGGCTTCGTGTCCGACACGGCCAACAGCACGCCGCTGGAGGAGCCGTTCCTGCCCGACTCGAGCAAGACGGTCGGCAGCGGCGCCATCAAGTCGGCCGACTACTACGAGTGGAACCCCGACCTCGACGAGGCGGACTTCACGGCTGACATGTACAAGCGCCTCGTCAGCGCCGGCTTCCCGTCGTCGATCGGCATGCTGATCGACACGTCGCGCAACGGCTGGGGCGGCGCGAACCGTCCGACGGCCGTGTCGACGAGCACGGACCTCAACACGTACGTCAACGCCTCCAAGGTCGACAAGCGTGTCCACCGCGGCGCCTGGTGCAACCCGCTCGGTGCCGGCCTCGGCGAGCTGCCGAAGGCGACGCCCTCGGGCTACACCGCCTCGCACCTCGATGCGTTCGTCTGGATCAAGCCCCCGGGTGAGTCCGACGGCGCCTCGAGCGAGATCGCGAACGACCAGGGCAAGAGCTTCGACCGCATGTGCGACCCGACCTACGTGTCGTCCAAGCTGAAGAACCAGCTCACCGGCGCCACCCCGAACGCCCCCCTCGCGGGTCAGTGGTTCGAGACGCAGTTCGTCACCCTGGTGAAGAACGCCTACCCGGCCGTCGGCGACAGCAACCCGCCGCCGGTGGACACCACCGCGCCGTCGGCTCCGACCGGTCTCACGGCCGGCACCCCGACGTCGACCTCCGTGTCGCTGTCGTGGACCGCGTCCACCGACAACGTCGCCGTCACCGGCTACGACGTCTACCGGGGCACGACGCTCGTGGGCTCGTCCGCCACGACGAGCTTCTCGGTCACCGGGCTGTCCGCCTCGACCACGTACTCGTTCACGGTCAAGGCCAAGGACGCCGCGGGCAACGTCTCGTCGGCCTCGTCCGCCGTCTCGGTCACGACGGCGAACGGCACCACGCCGACCGACACCACTGCGCCGTCCGTCCCGACCGGTCTGACCGCCGGCACGACGACGCAGACCTCCGTGCCGCTGTCGTGGACCGCGTCCACCGACAACACGGGCGGCTCCGGCGTCGCCGGCTACGAGGTCCTCCAGGGCTCCACGGTCGTCGGCACCACCACGTCGACGAGCTACACGGTGACCGGCCTGACCGCCGCCACGGCGTACTCGTTCTCCGTCCGGGCCAAGGACGTCGCCGGCAACACGTCGGCCGCGTCGTCGGCCGTCTCGGCAACCACCCAGCAGGGTACGACCACCGACACGACGGCACCGTCCGTCCCGGCCTCCCTGGCCGCGGGCACCACGACGACGAGCAGCGTCCCGCTGTCGTGGAGCGCGTCGACCGATTCCGGCTCCGGCGTCGCCGGCTACCAGGTGTTCCAGGGCTCGACGCTCGTCGCCACGGTGACGACCACGAGCTACACCGTGACCGGCCTGTCCGCGAACACGGCGTACACGTTCACCGTCAAGGCGAAGGACAACGCGGGCAACACGTCCGCCGCGTCGACCGCCGTGACGGCGACCACCCAGAACACCACCACGACCACGGGCGCCTGCAAGGTCGTCTACACGGCCAACAGCTGGAACAACGGCTTCACGGCTTCCGTCAAGGTCACCAACACCGGCACGGCCGCGCTGTCGAGCTGGAACCTCGGGTTCTCGTTCGCCAACGGCCAGAAGGTCACCCAGGGCTGGAGCGCCGACTGGTCGCAGTCCGGCACGGCCGTCACGGCCAAGAACGCCGCCTGGAACGGCACGCTCGCGGCCGGCCAGTCGGTGGACATCGGCTTCAACGGCTCGCACTCGGGGACGAACAACGCCCCCACCGCGTTCACGCTGAACGGTGCTCCCTGCACCATCGGCTGATCCGCACGGCATGACGCAGCGGGGGTCCTCCGGTTCGCCGGAGGGCCCCCGCTCGTGTGCCCGACGATGATCGGTGGTTCAGCCGAGCGGTGACGCCGTCAGACGGAAGGCACCGCGCCCAGCGCGTCCGCCACCGCCGCCACGAGGTCGTCGACATCGGCCTCCTGCGTGTCGAACGAGCACATCAGGCGGACCTCCCCCGTCTCGATGCGCCAGTCGTAGAACCGCCACCGCTCCCGCAGCCGCGCGGTGACCTCCGCCGGCAGCGCGACGAACACGCCGTTCGCGTGCGTCGGCTGCGTGATCTCGGCGCCCGGGATGCCGGCCAGGCCGGTGGCGAGGCGCGCCGCCATGGCGTTCGCGTGCCTGGCCGAGCGCAGCCACAGGTCGCCTTCGAACATCGCGACGAGCTGTGCCGACACGAAGCGCATCTTCGACCCGAGCTGCATGTCCATCTTGCGCAGGAACGGGAGACCGGTGGCTGCGCCGGGGGCGAGCACGACGACGGCCTCACCGAACAGCAGCCCGTTCTTCGTGCCGCCCAGCGAGACCACGTCGACGCCCGCGTCCGTGGTGAACGCGCGCATCGGCAGGTCGAGCGCGGCCGCGGCGTTCGCGATGCGCGCACCGTCGAGATGCAGGCGGAGCCCGAGGGAGTGGGCCTGGTCGGCGAGAGCGCGGACCTCCGCCGGCGTGTAGAGCGTGCCCAGCTCGGTCACCTGGGTGATGGAGACCACGCCGGGCTGCGCGCGGTGCTCGTCCCCGAAGCCCCAGGCCTGGCGCTCGACGAGCTCCGGTGTCAGCTTGCCGTCCGGCGTCGGGACGGTCAGGAGCTTCAGGCCCGCGACACGTTCGGGAGCACCGTTCTCGTCGGTGTGGATGTGGGCCGTGTCCGCGCAGATCACCGCGCCCCACGGCGGCAGCATCGCCTGCAGCGAGAGCACGTTGGCCGCCGTGCCGTTGAACACCGGGTACACCTGCACCTGCGGACCGAAGTGCGCCGCGAGGACCTCGTGGAGGCGGGCGGTGTAGGCGTCGTCGCCGTAGGCGACCTGGTGGCCACCGTTGGCCTCGGCGACCGCGGCGAGGATCTCCGGGTGCGCACCCGCGTAGTTGTCGGAGGCGAAGTCGCGGTGGTCGGCGTCGTGAAGTCGGGTCACGCCCTCAGTCTCCCTCGACGGTCCGGGTCCGTGCGCGGAGGCGCAGCGCGGGGTCCTGCGGCATGATCCGACCGACGACGAGGAGGCATGCCTGTGCTGGAGCGCGACGCGGACCCGACGGACGACCGTCACGAGACCTTCACGGAGCGGATGGACCGCAACTGGAACGAGCTGCTCCAGGAGCTCCGGGTCACGCAGACCGGCGCGCAGATCCTCACCGGCTTCCTGCTGACGCTTCCGTTCCAGCAGAGGTTCGCGGACCTCGACGACTACCAGGTCAGGCTGTACCTGGTGCTGGTGATCCTCGCCGCCGTGGCGACCGCGCTCATCGTCGCCCCGGTGAGCCTGCACCGGGTGCTGTTCCGCCGTCGGATGAAGGCCGAGCTGGTCGGGGCTGCGAACTGGTTTGCGCGCGCCGGGCTGGTGGTCCTGGCGCTGGTCCTGGCGGGCGGCCCGATGCTGCTGTTCGACATCGTCGTCTCCCGGGCGGCCGGGTGGCTGGTCGGCGGTGCCGTGCTGGTCCTGCTGGCGCTCTGCTGGTGGCTGCTCCCGCGCGCCATCGCCCGGCAGGCGCGGGCCTGACTCAGGCCGCGGCCCGGCACGTCGCGCACGTGCCTACCAGCTCGATGGTGTGGTCCACGTCGTCGAACCCGTGCGCCGCGGCGACCTGTCCGGCCCAGGCCTCCGCCTGTCCCGCGTCGATCTCGACGGTGCGGCCGCATGACCGGCACACGAGGTGGTGATGGTGGCTGCGCTGGGCACACCGGCGGTACACGGACTCGCCGTCGGCGGTACGGAGCGCGTCGACCTCTCCCGTCTCGGCCAGGCGTTGCACGGCACGGTAGACGGTGGCGAGGCCGATGCTCGAGCCCCGGGCGCGGAGCAGCTCGTGCAGCTGTTGCGCGCTGCGGAACTCGGCGACGTCGTCGAGGAGGTCGAGGATCTCGGCGCGCTGCCGGGTCTGCCGCACTGCCATCACCGAGCCGCCTTCCTGAGAGTCGTTCGCATCATAGTCGAGGGCGCCAACGGCGTCGGGCCGGGCACGCCTCCCGAAGGAGGTCGTGCCCGGCCCGATGCGGGACGAGGGACGTCAGGCCTGGACGGCGCGCTTGAGGGCGCTGCCCGCCGTCAGCTTCACGCGGAAGCCGGCCGGGATCTCGAGCTTCTCGCCGGTCTGCGGGTTGATGCCCGTGCGGGCCGAACGCTCGGCACGCGCCACGGCGAGGAAGCCGGGGATGGTCACGCTCTCGCCGGTGGACAGCTGCTCGACCAGCACCTCCTGGAAGGCCTTGAGGGCCTTGTCCGCCTCGGTGTTGGAGAGGCCGGCCTTCGCGGCGACGGCCTGGACGAGCTCGGTGCGGTTCACGCTCACGGAATCATGCTCCTTGTTGACTGTGGGACATGCGGCCCGGTCGGCTGGACCGGCACGGGGCGGGCCGCCCCCGGGCGTGCGGACGGGCCGCGTGCACCGGGGACGATGCGCAAGACACTAACCCGTCGGTGCGCGATGGCCGTGCACGACGACACGACGGTCACCTGTGAGTGCGCGCCAGCAGGTCCTGCACCGGCCAGGTCGTGAGCACCCGGTCCGCGGCGATCCCGTGCTGCGCGGCCCTCGCGCAGCCGGCTCCCAGCCAGTCGAGCTGACCCGGGGCGTGGGAGTCGGTGTCGATCGTGAAGTCGCACCCGACGTCGACGGCGAGCTGCAGGAGGTCGTGCGGCGGGTCGAGCCGGTCCGGGCGGCAGTTGATCTCGACGGCGACGCCGTGCTCGGCGCACGCCTCGAACACCGCCCGGGCGTCGAACTCGCTCTGCGGCCGCCCTCGGCCCAGCAGCCGGCGGCCGGTGCAGTGCCCGAGGACGTCGGTCCGCGGGTCGCTCACGGCGGCCACCATCCGCCGGGTCATCGCCGCCCGGTCCATCCGCAGCTTCGAGTGCACCGAGGCGACCACGACGTCGAGCTCGTCGAGCAGGTCGGGGTCCTGGTCGAGGCCACCGTCGTCGAGGATGTCGACCTCGATGCCCGTCAGCACCACGAACGGCCCGACCGCCCGGTTGAGCGCCCGGACCTGGTCGAGCTGGGCGCGCAGCCGCGCCGCAGACAGTCCGTTGGCGACCGTGAGCCTCGGCGAGTGGTCCGTGACGGCCAGGTACTCGTGCCCGAGCTCCAGGGCCGCGAGCACCATCTCCTGCATCGGGGCGGAGCCGTCGGACGCCTCCGTGTGCGAGTGCAGGTCACCGCGCAGCGCGGACCTGAGCGCGGCCGCCGCCGGGTCGACGGTCGTGCTGAGCGACCGCGCCAGCTCGTCCTCGAGCTCCTGGAGGTACGGCGACGTGCCGCCGCGCAGAGTGACGGCGACGACCTCGGCGGTCCGTGCCCCCACGCCCGGCAGGTCCGTGAGCGCTCCCGCCTCGGCCAGGACGGACAACCGGTCGGGGTCCTGCTTCTCGACCGCGCGAGCTGCGTTGCGGAACGCGTCGCTCCGGTAGGGGCTCGCCTGGGCGCGTTCGAGCAGGAACGCGACGCGCCGCAGTGCCGCGACCGCGTCGTCGCGGCGCTCCGACGTGGTCACGACGCCTTGCGGCGGGTCTTGCGCGGCTTGGACTCACCCGGCTCGCCGGCAGGCTTGTCGTCGGCGTCCTTGGCGGCGGGCTTCGCACGCGACCTGGGCTTCTTCGCCGGAACCTCGTCGTCCGGCGTCCCCGGTGCGGCCTTCTCGGCGCCCGGTCGCGAGCCTCGCGCCTTCTCCACGCTGCGCTGGAGCGCGGCGAGCAGGTCGACCACCTCGCCGCCACCGGTCGCCTCGGCCTCCTCCCCCGCCGGCGCCGGCACCGGCCGGGTGCTGCCCGAGGAGACCTTTGCCTCGATCATCTGCTCGAGCGCGGCGGCGTACCGGTCCTCGTACTGGCTCGGGTCGAAGTCCGCGGCCAGGGACTCGACGAGCGACGACGCCATCGCGAGCTCCTGCGGACGGACGGTGACGTCCGCGTCGAGGATCGGGAAGTCCGCCTCGCGCACCTCGTCGGGCCAGAGCAGCGTCTGCAGGCAGATCACGTTGTCGCGCACGCGCAGCACCGCCATGGTCTCCCGCTGCCGCAGGGCGACCTTGACGACCGCCATCCGGTCGGCCTGCTCGAGCGCGCCACGCAGCAGGGCGTACGGCTTGGCGGCCGTCTTGTCCGGCTCCAGGTAGTACGTCTTGGCGAGCAGGATGGGGTCCACCTGCTCGGCCGGCACGAACTCGAGCACCTCGATCTCCCGCTCGGTCGCCAGCGGGAGCTGCTGGAAGTCCTCGTCGGTGAGGACCACGAGCTCGCCGTCGTCGGTCTCGTACCCCTTGGCGATCTCCGAGTACTCCACCTGCTCGCCGTCGATGCTGCACACCTTGCGGTAACGGATGCGTCCGCCGTCCTCCCGGTGCACCTGGTGCAGCGTCACCTCGTGCTCGCCCGTGGCCGCATACAGTCGCACCGGCACGTTGACGAGGCCGAACGCGACTGCTCCCTTCCAGATCGCTCGCATGGGTCGTCGCCTCCGGGGTGAGGGGCCGACGCGCCGGGGCAGGCGGCCGGCCCGTGACGTGCACGGGTCCTCTGGGCAGGATGGACCCGTGGAGCCCATGCTCGCCACCCCTGCGTCGCAGGTCGGCGCCCTGCCCAGAGGTACCGGGTGGGCGTTCGAGGTCAAGTGGGACGGCGTGCGCGCGCTCGCGGACACCGCGGGCGGCGTGCTGCGGCTGTCGAGCCGCAACGAGCGGGACGTCACGCAGGCGTACCCGGAGCTGGCCGCCCTCACCGACGTCCCCGGTGCGGTGCTCGACGGGGAGATCGTCCTGCTGGCGGGAGGGGTCCCCTCGTTCGCGGCGCTGGCCGAGCGGATGCACGTGCGGGACGTCCGGCGCGCCGCGGCGCTGGCCCGCAGGCAGCCCGTGTCGTACATGGTGTTCGACCTGCTGCGGCTCCACGGTGTCGACCTGACGGCGCGGGGCTACGACGAGCGCCGCGCGCTCCTCGCCGGACTCGCTCTGCCGGACCGGGTACAGCTCTCCCCGTCCTATGCCGACGGCGACGACCTGTGGCAGGTGACGCTCGACCACGGCCTCGAGGGGGTCGTCGCGAAGCGCCGCACCTCCACCTACCAGGCGGGCCGCCGGTCGACGGACTGGGTCAAGTCGGCCCATGTGCGCACCCGGGTGGCGCTGGTCGGAGGATGGCGGGAGGAGAGCACAGGGACGGGCCGGCTCGGCGCTCTCATGCTCGGCGCGTACGACGGGCACGGCGCGCTGCGGTTCCTCGGCCGAGCGGGCAGCGGTCTGACGGGGCCGCTCGGCCTGGAGCTGGGCCGCCTCCTGCGGGTTCGCGAGGACTCCCCGTTCGACGAGGTGGTCCCGGTCCTCGACGCGCGCGGTGCCCGGTGGTGCGATCCCCTGGTCGTGGTCGACACCCGCTACCTCAACCGCACCCCCGACGGGCGCCTGCGGCAGCCCGTGCTCCGCGGCATCCGCACCGACGTCGTGGCCGACCCCTGGGAGCAGAAATGACACCTGAACGCCAGATGGTCGACGTGGAGGGCCGGGCGGTGCGGGTGAGCCACCTCGAGAAGGTGATGTACCCCTCGACGCGGACGACGAAGGCCGAGGTGATGAACTACCTGGTCCGGGTCGCACCAGCACTGCTGGCGCAGCTCAGGGACCGCCCGGTGACGCGGATCCGCTGGCCGGACGGCATGGCCGGCGAGAAGTTCTTCGAGAAGAACGTGCCTCGCGGCGCGCCCGACTGGCTGCGCCGGCAGACACTGCCTGCGGCGCCCGGCTCGGACGACGAGGGAGCCGAGCTGGTGCTGCCCTTCGTCGACGACCTCGCCGGGCTCGTCTGGTGCGCCAACCAGGGCTCGCTCGAGCTGCACACCCCGCAGTGGACGGTGGGCCCGCGCGGTGGTGTCCGTCGCCCCGACCGGCTGGTGATCGACCTCGACCCCGGCCCGCCGGCAGGTCTCGAGGCGTGCGCGCAGGTGGCGCACCTCGTCGCCGACCGGCTGCGTGACGACGGCCTGCCGGAGTCGGTGCCGGTCACGTCGGGCAGCAAGGGGATGCAGCTCTACGCGAAGCTCCCCGGCACACGTCCCGTGATGGAGGTACGGCAGTACGCGCGCGACCTCGCGTTCGCCGTCGCGGCCGCGCACCCCGAGCTCGTCGTCGCCGTGATGAAGAAGGACCTGCGCGGCGGGAAGGTGCTCATCGACTGGTCCCAGAACCATCCCGCGAAGACGACGATCACGCCCTACTCGCTGCGCGGCCGGGAGCTCCCGCGGGTCGCCGCCCCACGCTGGTGGGACGAGGTGGGACCAGGCTTGCAGCACCTCGGACCCGACGAGGTCGCCGACCGGCTCGAGGCCGACGGGGACCCGTTCGCCTGAGGCTGCGGGCACCGCGGCGTCCGCGCCGGCGGGGGGCGCAGGCGACCCGTCTCCGATGGCGAGCCCACCGGACCTGAGGCACCGTGGACGGCGCCGGGGTGCGGACCCCGGGAGACGATCACAAGGAGCGCCCTCATGGCACAGAAGCTGCCCAAGTACACCGTCCCCTCCCTGACGAAGCAGCAGGGGGCCGAGGTGGCCGCGATCCTTCAGCAGCGCCTGGACGCGCTCAACGACCTGGCCCTCACTCTCAAGCACATCCACTGGAACGTGGTCGGTCCGCACTTCATCGCCGTCCACGAGATGCTGGACCCGCAGGTCGACGCCGTGCGGCTGATGGTCGACGCGATCGCGGAGCGGATCGCCACGCTCGGCGTCGCGCCCGTCGGGACGCCGGGCGCCCTCGTCGCGAACCGCACGTGGGACGACTACGCGATCGGGCGCGACGGGGCGATCGCCCACCTGGGCGCGCTCGACGAGGTGTACGTCGGTGTGATCAGCGACCACCGGCAGGCCGCCAAGGACACCGAGGAGACCGACGCGGTGACCAACGACCTGCTCATCGGGCACCTGCACGAGCTGGAGCTGTTCCACTGGTTCGTCCGGGCACACCTCGAGTCCTCCGGCGGCGCGCTGAGCACGGCGTCCGTGGACGGCGAGGTCGCCTCTGCCCGGAAGGCAGGTCAGAAGGAGAGCGCATGACCGCTGACGAGCGCCCCCGGCCCGCGGCCGCGCACGAGGACCACCCGCCGGTCCTGCGCGCGGCCCGGGCCGGCGCCCGTCCCACCGGGTCGGCTCGACCACCCGTGCATCGCGCGGCCCGCTGGGAGGACGTGTTCGACCGTCGGCTCGCCGCGCTGCTGCGTCGCCGCGGCTGGACCGTGCGCATCGAGCCGTACGCCGGATACGGGTCGCCAGGCTGGGTACGGGTGATGGCGCGCGCGGTGCTCGCCGCGCCCGCCGTGCGCGACTCCGACCTGCCCGGTGCCGGGTCCAGCGCGCAGGCGGGGACGCGGCCGGCGCCGAGCGTGCGCGGGTGGCGCAGCTTCGCGACCGCCCAGGTCGCCGGAGCCGTCCTGGAGGTGCGGATCGGCGAGCGGACGCACCGCGTGGTGACCGACCGGGGCGGGTACGTCGACACCCTGCTCGAGTCGGACCTCGGCCCCGGGTGGCACGACCTCGAGCTGCGGACGCAGGACGGGCGCCGTGCGGTCGCTCCCGTGCACGTCGTCGACCCCCAGGTGAAGTACGGGATCGTCAGCGACATCGACGACACCGTGGTCGTGACCCGCCTCCCCCGTCCGCTGGTCGCCGCCTGGAACGTCCTCGTGCGGCACGAGAACGCCCGGGAGCCCGTGCCGGGCATGGCGGAGCTCTACCACCAGCTCCTGGCCCAGGAACCACGCGCCCCCGTGGTGTACCTGTCGACCGGCGCGTGGAACGCGGCACCCGCGATCGGGCGCTTCCTGCGACGGTACGGCTACCCGGCAGGACCGCTCCTCCTGACGGACTGGGGGCCGACCAACACCGGGTGGTTCCGCAGCGGACGGGAGCACAAGCGGGCTCAGCTGCGGCGCCTGGTGCACGACCTGCCCGGCGTCCGGTGGGTCCTCATCGGCGACGACGGGCAGCGCGACCCGGAGATCTACGCGGAGGCGGCCCAGACGTTTCCGGAGCACGTCCGCGGCGTCGTGATCCGTCAGCTCACGTTCGGTGAGCACGTGCTCGCTCACGGCCTTCCCGTCCAGGCTCCGGCGGGTGCCCGGGCCGAACGGGAGACAGCCCGTGAAGGCATCCCGGTGGTGCAGGGACCGGACGGATCGGCGATCCTGCGGGAGATCCGCACGCGGGGCGTGCTCCAACCGTGACCCGACCGGCCTGGATCCGTGGGCGGGTCGGCCGCTGGGGCGTGCGCTGCGGTGCGGCGTCCCGGACCGCTGAACCGGGTGACGGCCTAGAGGCGCTGTGGGTCGTCCCAGTCCTCGAGGCTCGCGATCGCCTCGTCGTCCGGGGCCAGCTCGACGGCGAGCAGCGACCGCGGGGCGCGCAGGGCGTCACCACCCGACCGTGCGTCCGCAGCGGCGAGCTGCGCCTCAGGGAGCACCGGGTCGGCGAGGTGCTCGACGGCAGGATCGGACGTCAGGTCGCGGTCGCGGCTCATGGTGTCGGTTCTACCCCGCCGAGGGCGCGACTGCACACCCCGTCCGAGGGGTGTTCATAAACCTTTCGCCCACTGCCGGGCGTTCGAAGCGCTTCGATAGCGTCCCCGCGACCGCTGGCAGCGACGGCTACGCCCCTGCCGCGCGCAGCGGTCACCAGCGCCCCGGCGGACGTCGTCGGGGCGTTCCCCCGATGAAGGAGTGCAGCGGATGCGCGTCCCCGTCCATCCTCGCCGCGAGGTCGAGGCGCTCACGCGCCACAGCACCCGGGCCACCCGAGCGACCGCTGCCGCCGGGCTCGCCGCCGTCCTCGCGGTCAGCCTCGTCCCCGCCGGTCTCCTCACGGCATCCCCGGCGACCGCCGCCGCACCCGCGTACTCGTGGGGCAACGTCGAGATCGTCGGCGGCGGCTTCGTCCCCGGCATCGTCTACAACCCGTCGGAGAAGGGTCTGGTGTACGCACGGACCGACATCGGCGGCGCCTATCGCCTGGACCAGTCGACGAAGCGCTGGGTGCCGCTGCTCGACGGTGTCGGGTGGGACGACTGGGGGCACAACGGCGTTCTCAGCCTCGCGACCGACCCGGTGAACCCGGACAACGTCTACGTCGCGGCCGGCATGTACACGAACAGCTGGGACCCGAACAACGGCGCCATCCTGCGGTCGTCGGACCGCGGCGCCACGTGGAAGAAGACCGCCCTGCCGTTCAAGGTGGGCGGTAACATGCCCGGCCGCGGGATGGGTGAGCGCCTCCAGGTCGACCCCAACGACAACCGGGTCCTATACCTCGGCACCGAGGGCGGCAACGGCCTGTGGCGGAGCACCGACTCGGGCGTCACGTGGGCCAAGGTCACCGCGTTCCCGAACGCCGGCAACTACGTGGCGGACCCGAACGACGCGAACGGCTACCTCACCGGCAACCAGGGCGTCGTCTGGGTCACGTTCGACCCGACGAGCGGCACCAAGGGGTCGCCCACCAAGACCATCTACGTCGGTGTCGCCGACAAGGAGAACAACGTCTACCGGTCCACCGACGCGGGCGTGACCTGGTCGCGTGTGGCCGGGCAGCCGACCGGGTTCCTCCCGCACAAGGGTGTCTTCGACGCCAAGGGGAAGCAGCTCTACGTCGCGACGAGCGACACCGGCGGCCCGTACGACGGCGGCCACGGAGACCTCTGGCGGCTCGACGCGGCCACCGGCGCGTGGACGAACATCTCGCCCCTGCCGTCGACCAGCAGCGACCAGTACTACGGCTACAGCGGCCTGACGATCGACCGTCAGCATCCCGACACGATCATGGCCGTCACGCAGATCTCCTGGTGGCCGGACATCATCGTCTACCGGTCCACCGACCGGGGCGCCACGTGGTCCCGCATCTGGGACTTCGCCGGCTACCCGAGCCGCACCGACCGGTACACCCAGGACATCTCCGGGGCGCCCTGGCTCGACTTCGGCAAGCAGGCCGTCGCCCCCGAGACGAGCCCGAAGCTCGGCTGGATGACGGAGTCCTTCGAGATCGACCCGTTCGACTCGAACAGCTTCATGTACGGCACCGGCGCCACGATCTACGGCGGGTCGAACCTGACGGCCTGGGACACCGGCGGCAAGGTGTCCATCGGCGTGAAGGCGCAGGGCCTCGAGGAGACGGCGGTGCTCGACCTCGCCGCTCCCCCGGGCTCGACCGAGCTGCTGTCGGCCCTGGGCGACATCGCCGGGTTCGTGCACACCGACATCACCAAGGTGCCCTCGAAGTCGATCGGCACCGCGCCCGTGCACTCCTCGGAGCTGGGCATCGACTTCGCCGAGAAGCAGCCGGCGACGATGGTGCGGGTGGGCAACGCCGACGCCGGCGTGTCCCGGATCGGCGTCTCCACCTCGGGCGGGAGCTCGTGGTGGGCAGGTCAGGAGCCGTCCGGCGTCACCGGCGCGGGCACGGTCGCGATGGCGGCCGACGGCAGCCGGATCGTGTGGAGCCCGGCGGGTGCCGGCGTGCACGTCTCGACGACGACCGGGTCGAGCTGGACCAGGTCGACCGGGGTCCCGATCGGGGCCCGCGTCGAGTCCGACCGCGTCAACCCGCTGAAGTTCTACGCGTGGTCGGGCGGCACGTTCTACGTCTCGACCGACGGCGGCGCCACGTTCTCGGCATCCTCGGCCGCAGGCCTGCCGACCACGGCGGCGCGGTTCGGCGCGGTGTTCGGTCGTGAGGGCGACATCTGGCTCGCGGGCGGCGAGACCGGCGCGACCTACGGGCTGTGGCACTCCACCGACAGCGGGGCGTCCTTCACGAAGCTGAGCAGCGTCGGCGAGGCCGACACGATCGGGTTCGGCAAGGCTGCACCCGGCACGTCCTACCCGGCGCTCTACAGCTCCGCGAAGATCGGCGGGGTCCGTGGCATCTTCCGGTCCATCGACGCGGGTGCGTCCTGGGTCCGCATCAACGACGACCAGCACCAGTGGGGCCGCACCAACGAGACCATCTCGGGTGACCCGGACGTGTACGGCCGCGTGTACGTGGGCACCAACGGTCGTGGCGTCGTCGTAGGGAACCTCACGGGGACGGACCCCACGACGACCCCGACGCCCACCGTCTCCCCGACGGTGACACCGACGGTCAGCCCGACACCGACGCCCACGGCGACACCGACCATCACGCCTACTCCGACTCCGACTCCCACCCCGACCGTCACCCCGACGGCGACCCCCACGCCGACGCCGACGGCCACGACCGTCCCGAGCGGCTGCAAGGTCAGCTACACCACCTCGGACTGGCCGACCGGTTTCACGGCCTCGGTGAAGGTCACCAACGCGGGCACGGCGGCGATCGCCGGCTGGAAGCTGACCTTCCAGCTCTCGGCGGGGCAGCAGGTCACCAGCGGCTGGTCGGGCACGTTCAGCCAGTCCGGTGCCGCTGTCACCGTGACGAACGCGCCCTGGAACGGCACGATCCCGGCCAAGGGAAGCGTCGAGCTCGGGTTCAACGGCTCCCACTCCGGCCAGAACCCGAAGCCGGCGAGCTTCACGCTCAACGGTCAGGTGTGTGGCTCGTGACCCGATGACCGGAGGGCTGCGGGGCGGGCACCGGAGCGGTGTCCCGCCCCGCAGTCATGGGACGTAATCAAGATCACAGCTCCCTCGCCGTGGAGATTCTCGACGTCAACATACGATCGAGATCGTGCCAGCACGCGAAGATCAGGTGGACGTCGTCCTCGTCGGCGGCGGGATCATGAGCGCCACGCTCGCCGCGCTCCTCACGACGCTTGAGCCCACCTGGACGGTGGAGATCCACGAGCGCCGCAGCGGCCCCGCGCAGGAGAGCTCGAACCCGTGGAACAACGCGGGCACCGGGCACGCCGCGCTCTGCGAGCTGAACTACACGCCCGAGCGCCCGGACGGCACCATCGACATCACGAAGGCCGTCACGATCAACGAGCAGTTCGAGCTCTCGCGCGAGCTCTGGCACCACCTCGCGACGCACGACCGGCTCCCCGGCGGCACGGACTTCCTCTCGACCACGCCGCACATGACGTTCGTGCGCGGCGAGTCGAACGTGGACTACCTGCGCCGCCGCTGGGAGACGCTGCGCCGGCACCCGCTCTTCTCCGACCTGGAGTTCAGCGACGACCCCGCGCAGATCGCGCAGTGGGCTCCCCTGCTCGTCGCGGACCGCGACCCGTCGGAGGCCGTCGCCGCGACGCGTGCCCCCTCCGGTACGGACGTCGACTTCGGCGCCCTGACGCGCTCGATGCTCGACGACGCGGTCTCCCGGGGCGCCCGTCTCGTCACCGAGAGCGAGGTCAGGCGGCTGCGGCGGCGAGCCCGACGGCTCCTGGCGCCTGACGGTCAAGGACCTGCGGTGGAACGGTGTCCGGCGCGCTCGGAAGGTGCGCGCCCGGTTCGTCTTCATCGGCGCGGGCGGCGGCGCCCTGCAGCTCCTGCAGCGGTCGGGCATCCCCGAGGCCAAGGGCTTCGGCGGGTTCCCCATCAGCGGGCAGTTCCTGCGGACCACCAACCCCGACATCGTCGCCCAGCACCAGGCCAAGGTGTACGGCAAGGCCGACATCGGCGCCCCGCCCATGTCCGTGCCCCACCTCGACACCCGCGTCGTCGACGGCGGCACCGCGCTCATGTTCGGCCCGTACGCCGGCTGGAGCATGAAGTTCCTCAAGCACGGCTCGTGGCTCGACCTGGCGCGCTCGATCCGGCCGGGGAACATCGTGCCGATGCTCGCGGTGGGCCTGAAGAACCTCGACCTCGTGAAGTACCTCGTCGGCGAGGTCACCGCCTCGGACACCGACCGGCTGCGCACGCTGCGCGCCTTCATGCCGACCGCTCACCCCCGCGACTGGGAGCTCATCACCGCCGGTCAGCGTGTCCAGGTCATCAAGAAGCACCCCACCAAGGGCGGCGTGCTGGAGTTCGGCACGGAGCTCGTCACGGCAGCCGACGGCTCGATCGCCGGGCTCCTCGGCGCGTCCCCGGGCGCCTCCACCGCCGTCGCGACGATGCTCGACCTCCTCGAGCGCTGCTTCCCCGAGCGCCAGGACGTATGGCGCGGCCAGCTGCACGCGATGATGCCGAGCCTCGGCGGCGAGTGGGACGATTCCTTCGACCAGCTGGTCGACCAGGCCGTGCACACCCGGATGCACACCGAGATGCACAGCGAGAGGTGACGATGACCCCGACGGACGAGGAGATCACGGCGTCCGTCCCGGTCAGCGCACCGATGCGTCACGCGAAGGTGCGTGCGGCCACCGAGCACACCACGGTCGGCCAGGTGACGACCACGCCCGACGGGCGGGTCACCATCACCTGCGCGTGCGGGATGACGCTCACCAACGGCCCGACCTGGTCGCTCGACGAGCACATCCGCCTGCACCGCGCGGAGGCCCGGTTCCTGGCGCTCGCCGCGGTGGCGCCCGACGGGATCCCCCGGCTCGTCGGCTGGCCGCTCGCGCAGGACGCGGGCGCCCCGGTCGCCTGACGAGGGGGTCGAGCACCGCTCGGCGCACGTCTCGGTGCCGCCCGGTGTGCTGCGCCGTCCGGCGTGAGGTCTCTGATGTCGTCTGCTCAGTGCACGGCAGCCGGGTGCAGGTCGTCGTCCTCCTCGTGCGTGTGCGGAAGGCCCAGATCGTGCGCCCGTTCATGCTCCTCGCGGGCCGCCACCCGGGCGGCGATGCGGGCCTGCACCTCGGGCCGGCGGAGCGGCGGCACCGTCGCCGGCGGCTGACGCCGCTCCGGGAGCTCGTCGAGGAGCCGGGCCGTGATGGCCGCGACCTCGGCGACGGCCGCCTCGAACGGGTCGCGGGTCGCGTCGCTCAGCTGCTGCACCCCCGTCACCTTGCGGACGTACTGCCGCGCAGCGGCCTCGATCTCCTCGGACGTCGCGGGCGGCTCGAGCCCGCGCAGCGTCGTGATGTTCCGGCACATACGGCCGACGCTACGCCGCCGCCCTGGGCCCCGTCTCCAGCGCCAGCAGCGTCCGCTTGGCGTCGTCGCCGCCCGCGTACCGGCCAGGGCTGCCGTCCGAGCGCACCACCCGGTGGCACGGGAGCACGAGGGGCAGGGGGTTGAGCGCGCACGCCGTGCCGACGGCGCGGACGGCCCGAGGGCTCCCGGCGGCGGCGGCGACGGCCGCGTAGGTCGCGGTCCTCCCGTACGCGATGCCCGGCAGGTGCTCGACGACCGACCGGCGGAAGCCGCGCAGGAGCCGCAGGTCGAGCGGCACGTCGAACGTGCGCCGGCGGCCGGCGAAGTACTCGTCGAGCTCACGGACCACGTCGTCGAGCGGGGCCGCGGCACGCAGCACGCGGGGACTGATGGTGTCGGCGAGCGACTGCAGCACCACGTCGTGGTCCTGCACGGCGAAGGCGACCCGGACGATACCCACAGGCGTGCGGGCGAGCAGCAGCGGGCCGACCGGGCTGTCGACCGTGCGGTACGCGACGTCGAGGGTGCCGTCGGCGAGTGCCGCCGTCGCGAGCCGGGTGCCGAGGCGCTCGAGGTCCGTCATGTCGTCGGTGGTGGTCACCGGGTGGCTCCTTCCGGTGCCGGGGGGTGCCCGTGGTGGGGTCGGGTCGTCGGGAGGGTGCCGGCATACGTGCGGCGGAGGGTGGCGACGCCGTCGGCGGCGGCGCGTCGGGCGGCCGCGGCGGTGCCGCCGAGCACCGCCGCGACGTCGTCGTAGGGCAGACCCGCCAGGTGGTGGTACGCCACGGCGTGGCGCTGCTTGGTCGGCAGGGCGGCGAGCGCGGCCCACAGGTCGAGGTCCCTGGCGAGGACCGGAGCAGCGGTGTCCGGGAGCTCGGCGACGGGCACAGCCTGGCGGGAGGCGCGGCGGATCACGTCGACGGCCTTGCGGTGGGCGATGGTGACGAGCCACGCCTGGACGTTCGCGTCGTCGGGCAGGTCGGGATAGGCGCGCAGGGCCGAGAGGAAGGTCTCCGACCAGGCGTCGTCGGCGTCGACCGGGCCGACGACGGCGCGGCAGACGCGGAGCACGGTGGCGCCGTGGGTCTGCACCACACGGTCGAACGGTTCCTTCACGGTCACAGTGTGCAGACGTGCGGGCGGCCGCGTTCGTGAGGTTCGTGGGCAGGATCTGCCGCGCTCGTGCACCGGGGAGGCAGAGTGAGGGCATGACCAACCTCGACACCCGTCCCGACGAGGAGCTGTGCGGGGCCGTCGAGCCGCGCGGCCCCGTGGTGGAGCGGTACGACGCGCGTGAGGTGCCGCTCGGGGGGATCCGCGGGATGCAGGTGCGCCGGACGCTGCCGCAGCGCGGGCTGGCACTGGTCGGGGCGTGGTGCTTCCTCGACGAGTTCGGTCCGCAGCACGTCGACATGCGGGTGCTGCCTCACCCGCACGTCGGGCTGCAGACGGTCACCTGGCCGGTCGCGGGTGAGATCCGGCACCGTGACAGCGTGGGGTCGGACGTGGTGGTGCGGCCGGGACAGCTGAATGTCATGACGGCCGGGCGGGGGGTGGCGCACTCCGAGGTCTCGGTGGGTGCCGGGCCGTTGCTCCACGCGGTGCAGCTGTGGGTGGCGTTGCCGGACGGGCCGGCGGGCGGGCCGGCGGAGTTCCAGCAGGTGGAGGAGCTGCCGGTGTGGGAGGCGCCGCGTGTGCGGGCGACCGTGATGGTGGGCGACGTGGGCGGTGTGGTGTCTGCTGCGCGGGTGCACTCGCCGCTGGTGGGCGCCGACGTGGCCGTCGAGGTGGGTGGCCCCGTGGATCTGCCGGTGCGGCCGGGGTTCGAGCACGCGGTGCTGGTGCTGGCCGGGGCCGTCGACGTGGCGGGCACCACGCACGGACCGGGCGGGTTGCTGTACCTGGGCGACGGGCGTGACCACGTGTCGCTGCGAGCGGCGCCCGGCTCGGGGGCGGGCGCCCGGCTGCTGCTCCTGGGCGGTGCGCCGTTCGGCCACGACGTGGTGATGTGGTGGAACTTCGTCAGGCGGACGCACGCCGAGGTGGCCGAGGCCCGGACGGCGTGGGAATCGCCTGACCGCGCTGACCGTTTCGGAGAGGTGGCCGGCCACGACGGCGCGCGGATCCCCGCCCCCGAGCTGCCGAACATCCAGCTCCGGCCGCGTCGGCGCAGGCCCGGATGAGGAGCGCGCGCCGGCCCGCCGGCCGACGCTCCAGGACCGACGAGAGGTGTCCATGCTGACGAGCGGCTCCCCCACCCTGCGCCCGGCGATCCTCACCGTCGACGACGACCCCGCCGTCTCGCGCTCGGTGGCGCGGGACCTGCGGCGCCGCTACGGGGACGAGTACCGGGTGGTCCGCGCGGAGTCGGGTGAAGCCGGCATGGACGTGCTCCGGGAGCTGAAGCTGCGCGGGGAGCAGGCGGCGGTGCTGGTGGCCGACCACCGGATGCCGGGGATGAGCGGCATCGAGTTCCTCGAGCACGCCATGGACCTGTACCCGCAGGCCAGGAGGGTGCTGCTCACCGCCTACGCGGACACGGACGTGGCGATCGATGCGGTCAACGTGGTGGACCTCGACCACTACCTGCTCAAGCCGTGGGACCCGCCCGAGGAGAAGCTGTACCCCGTGCTGGACGCCCAGCTGGAGGCGTGGTCGGCGTCGGCCCCCCGTCCGGTGGCCGAGGCGAAGGTGGTGGGGCACCGGTGGTCGGCGCGGTCGTCGGCGTTGCGGGAGTTCCTGGCCCGCAACCAGGTGCCCTACCGGTGGTTCTCGTCGGAGACCCCGGAGGGACGGCGGCTGCTGGAGGCGGCGGGGGTGGACGAGCACGCGGTGCCGGTCGTCGTAACGACGGACGGCGAGGTCCTGGTGGCGCCGACCGACGCGGAGGTGGCGGCACGCGTCGGGCTGAGCGTGGACCCCGCGGCCGAGTTCTACGACCTCGTGGTGGTCGGGGGTGGGCCGGCCGGCCTGAGCGCGGCGCTGTACGGGGCGTCGGAGGGCCTGCGGACCGCGCTGGTCGAGCGGACCGCCACGGGCGGTCAGGCCGGCCAGAGCTCACGGATCGAGAACTACCTGGGCTTCCCGGACGGCGTGTCGGGGGCGCAGCTGACGGAGCGGGCCCGCCGTCAGGCGCTGAAGTTCGGCGCCGAGATCGTGATGACGCGCGACGCCGTCGGGCTGGAGGTCGCCGGGTCGGCCCGGGCCGTGCGGTTCGCGGACGGGACCAGCGTGGGCGCGCACACGGTGATCCTCGCGTCGGGTGTCGCGTACCGGGAGCTCGACGGGCCGGGCTTCAGGGCCCTGACCGGCAGCGGCGTGTACTACGGCTCCGCCCTGACCGAGGCACCCGCGTGCCGGGACCACCACGTGTACGTGGTGGGCGGGGCGAACTCGGCGGGGCAGGCCGCGATGTTCCTGTCCCGGACGGCGAGGTCGGTGACGCTGGTGGTCCGGGGAGCGTCGCTGGACGCCTCGATGTCGCACTACCTGGTCGAGCAGATCACCGACAACGACCGGGTCGACGTGCTGGCGCGCACCGAGGTCGTCGAGGCCGTCGGCGACGGCCACCTGGAACGGCTCGTGCTCCGGGACTGCGACACCGGCGCCGAGCAGACCGTGGACACCGGGTGGTTGTTCGTGTTCATCGGCGCCGCACCGCACACCGGGTGGCTGGACGGGACGCTCGCCCGCGACGAGCACGGGTTCGTCCGGGCCGGACCCGACCTCCTGGTGGACGGGCGCGTGCCCGCGTCCTGGCCGCTCGACCGGCCGCCGTACCACCTGGAGACCAGCGTCCCGGGCGTCTTCGCGGCGGGCGACGTGCGCGCCGAGTCCGCCAAGCGCGTCGCGTCCGCGGTCGGCGAGGGCGCGATGGCCGTCATGCTCGTGCACCGCTACCTGGAGCAGCTATGACCACCTTCCTGCCGTGCGACATCGACGAGCTGCGCAGCCTGTTCCTGTTCGAGAAGCTGACCGACGAGCAGCTGACCTGGCTCTGCACCCACGGTCACGTCGAGCTCGTGCCGCCCGGGATGCTGTACCGCGAGGGGGAGGACGCCACCTCGTTCTACGTGCTTCAGGACGGTGGCGTGGCGCTGTACCGACGGGTCGGTGATGACGACGTCGAGGTCAGCCGCAGCACCCAGCGTGGCGTGTACGCGGGCGCCTGGGCCGCGTACCTCGGCGACCGGGCGCAGACCTACGTCCAGTCGCTGCGCGTCCTGCAGCCGTCGCGGTTCTACGTGCTGGCCGCCGCGGACTTCGCGACGCTCATGAACGAGTGGTTCCCGATGGCGGTCCACCTGCTCGAGGGCCTGTTCTTCGGCCAGAGCAAGGCGCAGCAGGCGATCGGCCAGCGTGAGCGGCTGCTCGCCCTGGGGTCGCTCTCCGCCGGCCTGACCCACGAGCTGAACAACCCGGCGGCGGCCGCGAGCCGGGCGACGGCCACGTTGCGTCAGCGGGTCGCCGGGATGCGCCACAAGCTCGCGCTGGTCGCGGCCGGCCCGTACGACCGGGAGACGCTCGCGACGCTCGTCGCGCTGCAGGAGAAGGCGGTCGACGCGCTCGCCGCCGGGCGCGGGGACGCGGCGCTCACGCCGCTGGAGGTCTCCGACCGCGAGGACGAGCTCGCCGACTGGATGGACGGGCACGGCCTCACCGCCGGCTGGGAGATCGCTCCCGTGCTCGTCGCGGCCGGGCTCGGTACCGAGTGGCTCGAGCACGTCGCGCAGCTCGTCGGCCCGGAGGTCCTCGAGGGTGCGGTCCGGTGGCTCGCGTACACCCTGGAGACCGAGCAGCTCATGAACGAGGTCGAGGACGCCACGGGCCGGATCTCCGCGCTCGTCGGGGCCGCCAAGCAGTACTCCCAGATCGGGCGAGCGCCCGACCAGGTCGCCGACCTGCACGAGCTGCTCGACTCGAGCCTCACGATGCTCGAGCAGCGGACGGGTCCCGGGATCGCGGTGGTCCGGCACTACGACCCGGCGCTGCCGAGGATCCCCGTGTACGCCGCCGAGCTCAACCAGGTCTGGACGAACCTGATCGACAACGCCGTCCAGGCGATGGACGGGCACGGCACCCTGACCCTGACCACCCGCACGGTCGACGACTGGGTGGAGGTCGAGGTCGCCGACACCGGTGCCGGCATCCCGCCGGAGGTCCTGGGGCGGATCTTCGAGCCGTTCTTCACCACCAAGCCGGTCGGCTCCGGGACCGGGCTTGGCCTGGACATCTCCTGGCGCATCGTCGTCGGCAAGCACCACGGGGACCTGTCGGTCACGTCGGTGCCGGGCGACACCCGCTTCCGCGTCCGCCTCCCCCGCTCCCTCACGCAAGGACCCACCGCATGACCGCGACGATCGATCCCACCGTCCCGCCCAGCGGCACCCCGGCTGCGTCGAGTGCGAAGCCGACGGAGGCTGGTGGGTCCATCTGCGACGGTGCGCCGCCTGCGGGCACGTGGGGTGCTGCGACACGTCGCCCGCCCGGCACGCGACCGCGCACTGGCGCGAGACCGGCCATCCCCTGATGCGGACGTTCGAGCCGGGCGAGGACTGGTGGTGGGACTACGCCGCCGACGCGTACGGCGCCGGCCCGGACCTCGCCGAACCGCAGCACCGGCCCGTCGACCAGGGGTCTCCGGCGCCTCGTGACCGCGTCCCGGACGACTGGCGGTCCCGGATCCACCGGTGACCCCGCCGGGCACCGTCTCGCCCGGTGCGGGTCAGGTCTGCGCGCTGGCCACCGGCGCCTGGGCACCGCGGATCCGGATCTGTACCTCCGCGATGTCGGCCATGGTGATGCTCGACGACGCGCCCAGCCCTCGGGCCCGGGTGCTGTGCGCGACCCACGTGGCGACCACCGTGCTCGTGCCGTCGTCGTCGACCACGACGAGCTCGTAGACCGGACCGTTCGCGGCGTCGCCGTCACCGTAGCCCCGGCCGGTGGCACCGGAGGGGTACGTGCAGGACCAGTCGATCCGCGTGCCCCACCCCTTGGCCTGGAGCGTGAGGTCGGCGCTCACGTCGAGCGTGCCCACCGGCTCGAGGTCGAGGCGGGTCACGGCGCTCACGGGCGGGGCGGCCGGCGAGGCCGCCCGGTCGAGGAGCACACCGGCGCTGCCGCCCGCGACGACGAGCGCCGCGGCCGCGCCGACGAGCAGCACGCGCCGCCGACGCCGCTGCCCGCGCACCGCGTGGGCGACCGCGTGCAGGTCCACCACCGAGGCGTCGGCGGACCCCACCTCGTCCCGCACCTCGTCGGCGGGGACGGTGCGCAGCAGTGCCGGCATCCCGGCCAGGTCGCCGACACCCGCCCGGCAGGAGTCGCAGGCACGCAGATGCTGCTCGTAGGCGCGCCGGTCGGACGCGCTCAGGGCGCCCAGGACGTAGGCGGCGTCCCACTCACGGAAGACGTCGTCGCTGCGTCCGTCCGGCGTCGGCTCGCGGCCGCTCATGACGTCACTCCCCTTTCCTGCAGCGCGAGCCGCATGGCTCGCAACGCGTAGTGCAGCCGTGACTTGACCGTGCCCTCCGGGATGCCGTGCTCGTGGGCCAGCTCAGCCACCGACCGTCCCCGGTAGTACGCACCGACCACGACGCCCCGGTGCTCGGCCGACAGCTGCTCCAACGCGTCTGCCACCAGCCACGAGTCGAGCACCGCCTGCGTCCTGTCGGGCTCGGCGACCTCGGGCGCGAGATCGGTGCTGCGCTCGCGCACGTGCCGGGCGCTCCGGCGGTCGTCGACGACGAGGTTGCGGGCCACCGTGAACAGCCACGCACGGGTGGCACCCTGCTCACGCTCCAGCACCTCGGGGTGCTTCCAGGCCCGCACCATCGCCTCCTGGACCACGTCCTCGGCAAGCGCGTGGTCGCCCGTCAGGCGCATGACGTAGTGGTGGAGCGGCCGGGCGTAGGCGTCGTGGAGCGCACGCATGAGCGCGTCGGGTCCGTCGCCCACCTCGCCGCCTCCTTCGTCCTCCACCACCTTCCTCAACGGTGCCGGCTCCCGTTCGGTTCAATCCCGGCAGAACGTGAACCTCCGGCCCTCGCCACCCGTGGTCCTCGTGACCGCACACCGCAGGGGCAGGCCCGGACGGCGCCTCCCCGGCACCCATTGGAGGAGCTCTCATGCGACGCACACGCACCGTCTTCGTCGGCCTCGTCGTCTCGGCGCTCGGCGCCCTGGCACTCGCCGGCTGCTCGTCCGGCTCGGGTTCGGAGGACGACGCCGTCAGCTCGAGCCCGACGACCGCGGAGTCCGCGCCCCCGTCGGGGACAGCCATGACCGCGGACCTGTCCACCGCCGACTCCTCGCTCGGCACGATCGTCGTCGACGGCAAGGGCATGACCGCCTACTACTTCCTCAAGGACGTCAAGGACTCCGGCACGAGCGCGTGCGTCGACCAGTGCGCCGCCGCCTGGCCGGCGATCGTCAGCGAGTCGGACACCCCCAGCGTCGACGGCGTGACGGCCGAGGTCGGGACGATCCCGACGGCCGACGGGCGCAAGCAGATCACGGTCGACGGCCGGCCCGTCTACACCTACGCCCAGGACATGGCTCCCGGCGACGTGCTGGGCCAGGGCGTCAACGACGTCTGGTACGTCCTTGCCCCTGACGGCTCCGAGGTCGACGACGACTGACCGCCGAGCCGCGGCGGCCGGCCACAGGTTCACCCGCTCGGCCACCTGTACGGGGACTATTCTGGACAACTCCGACATCCGGCCCGAGGAGCGACCTACTCGAGGTGCGTGATGAGGCGTTCGACATCGATCTGGTCCGTGGTCCTCATGGGACTCGCTCTGCTGCTCGTCCCGGCGTCGCCTGTCGCGGCGGCCCCCTACTGCGGGATCGTCTGGGGCTCCCTGGAGAAGTCGTCCCCGGGGCTGTCCGTCGCACCGGTGACCTCCGTGCGGACCGGCCGGCACACCTGCTACGACCGGCTCGTGCTCGACCTGGCGGGACCCGCCGGCGGCTACACGGTGCGGTACGTCGCTGCGGTCACGCAGGACGCCTCAGGTGCGGTGGTGCCGACGCGTGGCGGCGCCGCGATCGAGGTCACCGTCAACGACCCCGCGTACGACGAGTCCGGGAGCCCGACGTACGCCCCGGCGGACCTGAACGAGCTGACCGACGTGGCCGGGTACCGCACCTTCCGCCAGGTCGTGTGGGCCGGGTCGTTCGAGGGGTACACCTCGGTCGGCCTGGGCGTGCGCGCACGGTTGCCGTTCCGCGTGCTCGTCCTGGCCGGGCCAGGGTCGGGCTCACGTCTCGTCGTCGACGTCGCCCATCGGTGGTGAGGACGCCGGGCCGTCCTGCAGCGCGGCGGCTGCTGCCGTGCCACGAGCCGGAGCGGGCCGGGGTACCGGCCCGCTCCGCCTCGTGTCCCGACGCCGACCGCCTCGAATCGGCGTCGCATCCGGCTCGAATGTGGACGCTGCCGACCGATGGGCAGGACGCGGGACAGCCGCACCGCCCGACCCTGCAGAGGCCACCGATGACGAGCATCTCGATGAAGTCCGAGCTCCAGTCCCGCCGGGACACGTTCTGGATGCGGGGCTACTTCGCCTTCGCGATCGCAGTCGTACCCCTGATGTGCACGTTCGTCGTCCACGACCTGGTCGCGAAGAGCGTCTCGCTCTGCCTCGCGATGGTCGTGGCGCTGCTGGGCTACGTGTTCGTCCAGTGCGCCCGGCAGCTCGACCGGGTGCTCGCGCCGGAGCCGCCCGTGCGAGGTGCCGTCGGGGGCGACGAGGACCGGGACGAGCGCTCCTACCGCTGAGCGCGGCCGCAGCGGAAGCGGTCGGCCTCCCACCTCACCTTCGCTCGACGTCCTGCGCGTCGCCCGGACCACGTCCTCGCGCGTGCGGGCGGGCCACGGCGCACGATGGACGGACACCGACCGTCGAGGAGGACCTGTCGTGGCGTACCGCATCGGCTACTTCGTCGGGAGCCTGTCCGCCGGCTCCATCAACCGGCGCCTCGCGCGGGCGCTCGTCGCACTGGCGCCGCCCGAGCTCGAGTTCGTCGAGATCCCGATCCGGGACCTGCCGCTGTACAGCCCGGACTTCGACGACGACTTCCCGCCCGCGGCGCGTGCGCTCAAGGAGGCCGTCGGGGCGTCGGACGGCATCCTGTTCGTGTCCCCGGAGTACAACCGGTCCATTCCCGGGGCCCTGAAGAACGCGATCGACTGGGGCTCCCGCCCATGGGGTTCCAACTCGTTCGCCCGCAAGCCCACCGGGATCGTCGGGGCGTCGGTCGGGCCGATCGGGACCGCCGTCATGCAGTCCTCGATGCGCAGCGTCCTCAGCTTCCTGAACGCTCCGCAGCTCAACTCGCCGGAGGTGTACCTCGCGTTCCGGCCCGAGCACTACGCGGACGACGGGTCGGTGACCGACGAGAGGACGGCGGCATTCCTGCGGCACTACATCGAGGAGTACGCGGCGTTCGTGGAGCGGGTGCTGTCGGTCACCGCGCCCGGCCACATCGGCGACGAAGGCTGACGCGGCCCGTCGTCGTCGTTCCTCCTCGATGCTCACCGGCCATCGCGGGACAGGAGCCGGATCCCCCCGCGGTCGGCCACGACCCGTCCGTCGTCGGCCACAGCGACCACGGCGGCCGCGCCGTGCCCGCGGGCCCAACCCACGCCGTCGAGGCCGAGGGCCAGCACGGAGGTGGCCAGGACGTCCGCCGTCACCAGGTCGCCCGCGAGGACCGTCGCCGACCGCAGACCGGTCGCCGCCTCCCCCGTCCGGCCGTCCCACACGTGGGCGCCCCGTTCGTACGTCCCCGACGTGGCGACCGCGCCGTCGTGCTGCTCCACCACCGCGAGGAACCGGAGCGGGTCCGCCGGGTCGCGTACCCCGACGCGCCAGCCCCGGCCCCGGGCCGGACCGCCGCGCGTGACCACGTCACCGCCCGCGTTGAGGCAGAACGCGGCGACGCCTGCGCCGACCAGCACGTCCGCGGCGCGCTGCGCCGCCCATCCCTTGACCACGCCGTCGGTGTCCAGGGTCCCGTCCGCGCGACGGACCGTGAACGCGCCACCCGAGGCGCGCCGGGCGTGTTCGGCGACGGCCAGCACCTCCACGAGGTCCGCACTCATGCCCCGTGGCGACACCTCACCCCGGGCGAGCCTGCTCACCTCGCTGTCCGCACGGAACCGGCTGAACCGGCGGTCGGCCTGGTGGAGGCGCCCGAACGCCGCAAGGACCGCGCGCTCCGCCCCCCGGGGGTCCGCCGGCATCGGCACATGGACCGACATGGGGACGCCCATCACGACCTCGACGTGGCGCACCGGTCAGCCCCGCTGGTCGATCGCGGACTGCACCGACGCGAGGTATCCCTCCGACGTGTACGTGGCGCCGGACACGGTGTCCACGCGTGCGGTCTGCGCGTCGAGCACCTCCTGCGCGAGGACCGGGACGGCCATGGACGAGATCTGCTGGTCCCTGCGGTCACGGTCGGGCGCCTGCAGCGTCTGGACGTCCGTGATGCGGTCGCCCTGGAACGTCACGGCGACCTGCACGTCCCCGTACCGGGTCTGCTCGACCGCTCCGACGATCGTCACGGTGTCGGCGGAGCTACTGCCCGACCCGCCGGTGCCCGACCCGCCGCTGTCCGGCGCGGCGCCGTTCGGCGCGGCGCTGTCCGACCCGGCGCTGTCCGGCGCGACCGAACCGGAGGACGGCGTCCCGGGAGACGCCGTCGCCCCGCCGGAGGTGCCGGCCGAGCCGTCGGGCACACCGGGCGCCACCTCGGACCCGAGGCTGGACGCCGGAGGGTCGTCCGGAGCCAGGACGAACCGCGCGAACCCTGCGGCCCCGATGGCCGCGAGGGCCCCGGTGTAGACCATCGTCCCTCGCCACCGGGTCGTCGACATCAGGTCAGCTCCTCTCGATGGATCGAATCGCGGGGGACGCCCAGCTCGCGTGCCGCAGCGACGACCGCCGCCACCATGCCGTCGGGGCCGCAGACGAACACGTCCCGATCCGCCACGTCCGGGACGAGCAGGCGGAGCGACGACGGGTGCAGCGGGTCGTACCCGAGCTCGGCGCGGCGACCTGGGAGCGGCACGTACCGCAGCGCGGCGGACGGGGTGAACTCGGCGGCCAGGCCGAGCGACTCGATGGCGTGAGCCCGGTGGAGGACGACGAGGTCGTGCCCGTCACGCAGCAGGTCCTCCGCAAGAGCGCGCACCGGCCCGACGCCGGCACCGCCCGCGACGAGGAGCACCTTGGGTGCGGTCGCCCGCTGGGCGGTGAAGCGCCCGAACGGTCCCTCGACGAGCACGGGCGTGCCCGGCCGGAGACGCCCCACCGCGGCAGAGTGGTCGCCCAGCGCGCCGACCGTGAAGCGGAGGTGGTCGGAGGTCGGCACCATCGACAGGGAGTACGGGTGTGCGGTTCCCCAGTGGCCCCTGGTGAGGAAGCGCACGAGGAAGAACTGGCCACCACGGGCGGCCAGCCCCGCCACGTCGCGGCCCGTGAGCCACACGCTCGTGAGCCCCTGAGCCTCGGGCACGACGGCCGCGACCCGCAGCCGGTGGCGCCGGTGGACGACCAGCGGCAGCACGACGCGCCACGTCAGGATCGCGGCCGCGGTCGCTGCGTAGAGCAGCACCCAGGCCGACCGTGCCAGGGGCGAGCTGACGAAGTGGGGGCCGCCCGTGACCTGGTGCGCGAACGCGAGATAGATGCCCACATAGGTGGTCAGGTGCAGCGCGAACCACGCCTCGTACGAGAGCCTGCTGCGGGCAGCCCGGGCGCTGGAGACACCGGCCACGACGAAGAGGGCCGTCCCGGCGGCCGCGGACCAGAGGTAGGGCTGCCGGGCGAGCGCGCTGGGCACCTCCGCCCAGGCCGTGAGCGTGTCGAGCAGGGCGCCGCCGATCACCATCAGCACCACGTGGGTGACGACGAGGAGCACGACGGTCGTGCCGAGCGAGCGGTGCCAGGACACGAGCCGGTCGAGGCCGACGGAGCGCTCGAACCACGGCACCCGCGCCACCAGGAGGAGCTGCACGCACACGAGGAACGACGCCAGCAGGCCGGCGAGCTCCCCGAGGCCGGTCAGGGCGCCGCCCGGCGTGTCACCGGTAGTGGCCGGCGTCCCGAGCCACCACAGGACGATGACCGCGAGGCAGCCGGCCGCGACGACGCACCGCGCAGCCGGGAACGGCCGGCGCGGGACCGGCCGCGCGGCGACGGCGGCTCGGAGGCCCGCGTCCTGCGTCGTCGTGCTCATGGCCACCAGCGTGCGGACCGTACCTGGACGCGGCCTGGGAGGCCGCCATGGTGTCCCTGTCAGCCGTCGCCGCGAGGCAACCGGTCGCCGCCTGGGCGGCTGAGCTGCGCGGCGAGCCGGAGCGGGCTCGTCGTGGGCCGGTCGCAGACGAACCCCCGGCACACGTAGGCGGCGGGTGCGCCGTCGACGAGGGGGCGGTCGCGGAGCAGCGGGGGCCGGTGGCCGGCACCGCCGGGTTCGCCCCGCGCCACGACGAGACCGGGTGCGGCGGACCGCAGGGCGACGCCGTGCAGGGCGTCGGTGCGCTGGTCGTGGTCCGGCCCGACGACCGCGACCTCCCGGGGCCCGTCGACCAGGGCCTCGACCACGGCGAGCGCTGCACCGGCGGCCCGGGGGTACCGCGCCGCGATGGCCAGCGGCCCGCGCAGGGCACCCTCGGCCGCCTCGCGGTGGCGAGCAGACCCCGTGAGCGCGGAGTACGTGAGGAGCGCGCCGCCGGCGGCCGCCTGCCCGGACGGCGTGGGGCCGTCCGCGGCGTCGCGGGGACGGCCGACCCGGGCGACCACGGCGTCGGTCTCGTCGTCGGCGGTGTCCTCGAGCCCGCCGTCGTCCGCGGCGAAGTGCGTGAGGACGGTGTCCAGGAGGTCGCCGGCCACGGTGGACCAGCGGTGGTCGCCCGTCACGGCGGCCAGGGCCAGGAGGCCTTCGGCGACGTTCCCGTAGTCCTCGAGGACGCCCGGTGCCGGTCCGGCGACCCCGTCGCGCGAGGCGCGCACGAGCCGTGTCGAGCCGTCGTCCGCCTTCCAGGTGTGGGTGTCCACGAGCAGGCGCGCGACCTCGACGGCGGCGTCCAGCAGGTCCGGCCGGTCCAGCAGCGCGCCCGCCTCGGCGAGGGCGGCGACCGCGAGACCGTTCCACCCGGAGACCACCTTGTCGTCGCGGGCCGGCCGGGTGCGTCGCTCGCGGGCCGCGGCGAGCCGGACGAGGACGTCGTCAAGACGTCCGGGGTCGTCGGCCCCGGCGTCCCGGCGCAGCACCGAGGAGCCGTGCTCGAACGTCCCCTCCCTCGTCACCCCGAGAAGGGGCGCGGCCCACGCGGCGTCGTCCTCACCGAGAGCGTCGCGCAGCTGCACCGGCGTCCACACGTAGTACGTGCCCTCGTGCCCCTCGGAGTCGGCGTCGAGGGAGGACGCCAGCCCGCCCTGCGGGGTGCGGAGGTCGGCCAGGAGCCAGTCGGCGGTGCCGGTCGCGGCCCGCGCAGCGAGGTCGGAGCCGGTGATCCTCCACGCGTGCACGAGCACCCGCAGGAGGAGGGCGTTGTCGTAGAGCATCTTCTCGAAGTGCGGCACGGTCCAGGTCGCGTCGACGGCGTACCGCGCGAAGCCGCCGCCCACCTGGTCGTAGATCCCGCCGCGGACCATCGCCTCGATCGTCCCCCCGGCCATGGCGAGCGCCTGTGGGTCACCGGTGCGCCCGTGGTGCCGCAGCAGCCACTCGAGCACCGTGGACGGCGGGAACTTGGGCGCGCCCCCGAACCCTCCGTGCTCGTCGTCGAACGTCGCCGCCAGCGTGGCGAGCGCGTCCGTGACCACGTCCTCGTACCGCGCGGTCAGGGTCGTGTCCCCGGTCGTCCGCGCCGAGAGGGCCTCCGTGACCGCCTGCGCGCTCTCGGTGACGTCGTCACGCCGGGACCGCCACGCCGCGGCCATGCCGGCGAGGACCTCGGAGAACGAGGGGACCTGCGCGAGCCTGCGGGGCGGGAAGTACGTGCCGCAGAAGAACGGCTCGCCTGCGGGGGTCGTGAACACCGTCATCGGCCAGCCGCCCGACCCGGTCGTCGCCTGGGTGGCCGCCATGTACACGGCGTCGACGTCGGGCCGCTCCTCACGGTCGACCTTCACGCACACGAAGTGCTCGTTCATGAACGCGGCGACCACCGGGTCCTCGAAGGACTCGTGGGCCATCACGTGGCACCAGTGGCAAGCCGAGTACCCGACCGAGACCAGCACCGGGACGTCGCGCCGGGCAGCCTCCTCGAACGCCTCGCTCCCCCACTCGAGCCAGTCGACGGGGTTGTCGGCGTGCTGCTGGAGGTAGGGGCTCGTGGCGGAGGCGAGTCGGTTGGGCACGTCAGCCAGGGTCGGCCACATTGCCGTTCCCGGCGACCGCGGCGAGTCCGGTCCACCGTGGTATCGACGGTGGAGCCGCTGCCGGTGTCCGATTCCACGCCTGGTCCCGTGGACCCGGGTGCAGCCGGGTCCACGGGACGTCGCATCAGTGGCAGTACAGCCGCTGCAGGTGGCCCGTCGTGTCGAGGTACCGACGCGTGATCCAGCTCAGGTTCACGGCGTAGGCGCACGCCGGGTCGGCAGACACGTCGATCGCGAGCCCTCCGGTACCTGAGCCGTTGTGCGGACCGGACGCTCCGCCGCGGAAGGAGTACACCCCGGTCGAGAAGGCGCCCGCGGGGGTCTGGGGCGGCGAGTGCACGGTTCCGCCGTTGTTGTTGATCGTGACCGTGAAGCTGCGCAGGTGCGGGTGGTCGACCGTGTGCAGGAGGTGGATCGAGGTCGCACCCGACAGCGGGTTACAGCCGTTGAGCCGCAGCTCCTCGAGGTCCAGCGCGGACACGACGGGCGAGTTGTCGAAGACGATCGACTCCAGCTGGTCGATGTACAGCGGAATGTCGGTGACCGCGTCGCGCACCTCGAACTGCACGCGGTACCGGCGCACCGGCTCCTGCTGGTTCGTGGGGAGCGACTCACCGGCCTGCGCGATCGGCAGGCCGCCCGGCTTCTTCAGCGGGTGCACCGCGGTGACCGCCACGGTGTTGAGTGCCAGGAGGTCGAACGTCCGCAGGAAGTTGGAGCCGCTCACGTTCACCACGGCGGTCGACCCGGGCGGGTTGAACATCGGCACGGTCACCGCTTTGCCGTCGACCCGCACGAAGCCGTCCGCGTCGACGTCACCCGAGGTCACGACGACGGGAGCCGACTGCGAGGCGCCGTTGCCGTCCGGGTAGAACACGTACCCGACCAACGTGCCGGCGACCGCCGCGGTGACGGGCGTGAGGGTGGCCGGCGCGACGGTCGGCGGGCTGGCGGGGTCCTCGGTGCCGCCCGTCCACGTGTACTCGCCGACCAGGAACCGGTACTTCAGCGGGTGCCCCGTGGCGAGCGACGTGAGCGGGCAGTTGCCGCGCAGCGTCACGGTGCCACCGAACACGTAGGCGCCGCCGGCTGGGTCCGCGTACCCGAGCGAGTCGAACGTCGAGCCGGGCAGGCCGTTGCCCGGGTGGATGTCGAAGACCTCCACCTGCTGCCAGTGCGGGTCGTTCTCCGGACCGCCCACCACCTTGTCGGTGCACAGGTCGAGGCAGAAGCAGTGCCCGACGTTCTGGCGGCCCTTGGCCCGACCGTCGGCCTGGGTCTCGGTGATGATCGGCTGACCGCCGAGCTCCACGGTCACGTACACGTCCGGTCCCTCGGTCAGCTCGACGTTGACGTAGGGCGAGAACGGCGTCTTGCGGAAGCTCGACGCGAGGTAGGTCAGCACGTAGTGGCCGGAGCCGTCGGTCGTCGCGCTGCCGAGCGGGTCGTCCTGGAGCCAGTCGGCGTCGAACGCCGTGACCACGGCGCCGGGGATCGGCGTCCTGTCGTCGCACGTCGTCACGTGACCGCTGATCGTCCAGATCCCGAGGAGCCCCAGGATGTGGCACCAGTACCGCTGTGGCAGGGCGTACTCCCACGCCGCGAGGAAGCCCTTCCCGGTCTGCTTCCACCGAGGCTGCAGGGTCGTGATCGCGAACTGCCGCGGCTCGGCGTCGGGGTCGCGCTTCGGCCGCGGCGGCGTCGCGCAGTAGAGGTCGAGGTCGAGGGCCGTGCCGTCGTACGTCCGGTCGTCGATGCGCAGCACGTACCTCCCCGCGGCGTCGACGACGGCGACGGCGAGCGGCGCGTCGGGGCGCTCACCGTCGACGACCTCGTGGAAGGTCTCCTTGTCGGGCGCCACCGCTCGTTCGGTGCTCCGGTCCCCGGTGGAGCGGTACGCGCGCAGCTCCAGCCCGGCGAGCGGCTCCTTGTCGTCCCGGCACAACGTGCCCCACAGCGCACCGCGGATCTCGTAGGCCATCGTCCCCACCCCCTGCTCACGCGGGCACGTCGGTGTGCTCGCCTGGGCCTGAGGAGCGTCCCGCGCAGACGGAGATACGGCGGTGTGCTCGCACGTGGCCCAGGGACGCTCCCCGGTGAGGCCCGTCGCTCGTAGGCTGGTGGCCATGACAGGTCGCGGGCTCGGGCTGCTCAGTCTCCGGATGGATGCGCTGTACTGCGCGGTGCTCGGTGCCGTGCTCGTCGTCGCCGCACGGTCCGTCGCGCCGGTCGTGTCGTTACCCGCACCGGTTGTCGGGGCCGTCGGCGGGGCCGTCGTGATCTGGGGTGCCGCGGTGGCGTGGATGGCGGCCTCGGTGTCGTTGCGGGCCGCGCTGCGGGTCGTGACGGTCGCGAACCTCGTCGCCGCGGCGGGGATCACGGCGTTCTCGATCACCGCGGCAGG
The DNA here is from genome assembly GCF_054057935.1 of Cellulomonas sp. URHB0016. Taxonomy (NCBI): domain Bacteria; kingdom Bacillati; phylum Actinomycetota; class Actinomycetes; order Micrococcales; family Cellulomonadaceae; genus Cellulomonas; species Cellulomonas sp. URHB0016. The sequence goes on from NZ_JBSRZU010000001.1 coordinate 353,418, forward strand.
GGTTCTCGTCCTCCTCTCCGTCCTCGCGATCGCCCTGGACGTCGCGGCGTTCGGGGCCAGCCAGGCGCTCGCGCTGAACCGGCTCGGTACCGACGCCGCCGGCTGACCCCGCCGGCTGACCCCCGCCGGCGGACCTTGGGGCACTCCTGACGGGGACGGTCGCTGCGTCGCTGTCCGACGCGTCTTGACACTGTCCGAGCGACCTAACACAATTCAGACGAATCGCCCGTGAGAGCGCTCCCAGATCGGACTGCCCCGCGCTCGACCGGCCCCACCACGACATGTGCAGCCACGCGCAGGTGAGAACGCAGCTGAGAACGCACCACCCGAAGGAGTGTCTTCGGCCCGGGCCGCGAAGCCCTCTCCCGTCGTCCGTCCGACAGGCGCCTGCCCGTCGACGCCACGGTCGGCGCGAGCCTCGCGGCGACCGGGACCTCTGAGCCGGCGTCCGGCACCGAGGGCGGCCACGGCGGCACCTGCATCGCCGTACCGGGCCACCACCGTGCGGGCCTCCCGCTGGCCGTCCCGCTCGGCTCGACCGAGCGCAGCAACGACGCCCACGAGAACGGAACGATCCCATGCACCACGACCTGTGGTCCCGGCGCGCCTTGTCACCGTCGCCGGTCAGACCACCCGCCAGAACCCTGACCGTGACCGTCGCGGTCGCCCTCGCCCTCGCCGGCACCGTGGCTGGTCCGCGGGCCGCCGCCGCGCCGCCGACGGCGGACACCACCGTCACGGGCACCTACGAGCGGCTGCACGCCGACCCGCCGCCGACGGCGGGGGCCGATGCGCCACAGGGCTTCGCTGCGGCGCGCAGCTCCGCCACGTCGGTCGACGCCGGACCCGCCGACACACCGGCCGACGCTCCCGGCGACACGTCCGGCGGCGTCTCCGACGCCGATCACGACGTCCTGCGACTGTCCGACGGCTCGCGTGTCGAGATCGACGGACCACCGGACCTCTTCGAGGACGTGGTACCCGGTCAGCGGGTCGCGGTCACCGGCGAGCACGCCGCCGAGGAGCCGACCGTCGCGGGAGCGAGCTCGACGTTCGACGGCACGGCCGTGCGTGAGCTGTCGGCGGCGCCGAGCCCCGTCGCGGTCGACGACCGGACCTTGGCAGTGGTGCTGCTCCGGCTCGGCCCCTCGGGTGCCGAGCCGATGACGGCCGACGACGCCCGCCGTGACTTCTTCACCGGTCAGGACTCCGTCGCCGCCTTCTTCCGCGAGAGCTCCTGGTCACAGCTCGAGCTCCGCGGCCGCGACGCCCCCGAGGGGGACGTCTACGGCTACCTCGAGATCCCCGCCGACACCGGGTGCTGGGCGGAGGAGAGGGCGGGCACCGAGGCCGCGCAGGCGGCGGGCATCGATCTCAGCAGCTACGACCACGTCGCCTTCGTGCTGGACTCCGTCGACCGCGGCTGCTGGTACGGCGGCTGGGCGTACGTCGGTGGGACGGCGTCGGTGGACCTGTACTACGGCGACGAGGGGACTCGCGCCGTGGCCCAGCACGAGATCGGGCACAATCTCGGGCTCAACCACGCCAACGCGCTGTACTGCACCGCTCCCGACGGCCACGAGACGTCGGTCGAGGAAGGTGGCGGCACGTGCGTCGTGCAGGAGTACGGCGACCCGTTCGACTCGATGGGGAACACCTGGAACGAGATGCAGTTCTCGGCCAACTACAAGGCGCGGCTCGGGTGGATCCCGCCCTCGGGCGTCGTCACCGTCACCGCGTCCGGCACCTACACCGTCGCGCCCGCCGAGACGCTGACCGACCAGGCGCAGGACCTGCGGATACCCCTGCCGTCGGGCGAGTACTACGACGTGGACGTCCGCCGGCCGTACGGCCGGTTCTGGGACGCCAAGGTCGCCGACTACGCCGCGCTGATGGACGGCGTCACGGTCCGCCGCGCCACCGACTGGGGCACCGCGCTCGTGGACATGACGCCCGGAGGTGGGTACGCGGACGCCGCGCTCCAGGTCGGGCAGACGTTCACCGACGCCGCCTCGGGGGTGTCGATCCGCACGGAGTCCGTCGGGCCCGACGGCGCCGTCGTGACCGTGACGCTGGGCATCGTCGAGCAGCAGGCGGTGCTCTCCGGGACGTTCAACGGCTGGGTGCCGGTCCCGATGACCAAGGTCCCCGGGACGGCGAGCACGTGGACCGCCCAGGCGCCGTACGCAGAACCCGGCACCCTCCGGTTCGGGACCACCCCCGGCGGCGCGGCCTACGGCGACAACGAGCCCGACGGTGTCGCGGACCGCGACGGTGCGGACGTCGTGGTCCCGGAGGCGGGCTCCTACACGGTCACGATCGACCTCTCCACGCTCCGCTACTCCGTCGACCGGACCACCGGCGGCTTCGTCGGCGCCTATCCGACCATGACGCTGCGCGGCACCAGCACCGAGTGGACGGCGACGCCGATGGAGCTCGTCGCCGACCACACCTGGCGCGTCACCATGCCGTTCGGTGCGCACCCCGTCGAGGAGCTGGTGTTCGACGTGGACGGCTCCGGGTCGACGACGTTCGGGGACGCCGACGGTGACGCGACGGCCGAGCCCGGCGGCCCGCACATCCCCATGACGCAGGGCCCGGCGGTCTACGAGGTGACGTTCCGCGACGACACCCTCGCGTACACCGTCGCCCGTGTCTGGTGAGGCGAGGCGGACCAGCCAGCACCGGTCACGTGCGTCCGTCGCGCACAGCTCGCGGCGGACGCACGTGCCGGCCTCGCGTCAGCCGTTGCCCACGTGCTCGTCGGCCGAGGTGCGGGCCTTCGTGAGCTGCTCGTCGTGCGAGCCTCCGGTGGCGGACGACACGGTGTCCTCGGCCTTGTCCAGTCCTGCGTCGCTCGCCTGCTCGCCCTTGTCGCTGTCGAGGGCGTCGGATGCCTTGTCCTTGAGGTCGTCGATTCCCATGGTGCTGTCCTCGTCGTGCCGTTCCGGTGGCCCGCTCCTTCGGCCGCACACATCGTGCGTCGCGGTTCCTGCCCGCGCGACCCGGTCCCTCCGACCGCTGGTGCGCCGCCACCGGGAGTTCGCACGGGGTCCGGTTGCGCGGCGTGACGCCGCGTCTACCGTCGGTCGGACGGTCCCGGAGCGCGCGGGACCGACCAGCACCGATGCAAGCAGCGTGTCGGCGGCCCCAGGCCGGGCCCCTGCGGACGCCCCAGGCACCGCCGACGCCGACCTCGGGCACCCTGAGCCGCCGCCGGCCCGGCCGGCGGCCGACCCCTTCCGGGAGTCCCGATGTTCCTGCACCGCCAGACGCTCCAGCACCAGGCCAAGCCCGACCAGCCCGACGCCGTGTACGCGCGCAAGCTCCAGGAGGTGCTCGGGGGCCAGTACGGCGAGATCACGGTCGCCATGCAGTACGCGTTCCAGTCCTGGAACATCCACGTCCCGGGCAAGTACCGCGACCTGCTCTTCGGCATCGGCAGCGAGGAGTTCGGCCATGTCGAGATCCTCGCGACGATGATCGCCCAGCTGCTCGAGAAGGCGCCGATCGGTGTGACCGAGGGCGCGATGCAGGACGACCCGACCGTCGCGGCCGTCATCGGCGGCACCGACCTCCAGCAGGCGATCGTGGCCGGTGCGGGTGCCCGCCCGGTCGACAGCATGGGCAACCCGTGGTCGGGGTCGTACATCACCGCCAGCGGCAACCTCCTTGCCGACTTCACGGCGAACGCCAACGCCGAGATGCAGGGCCGGCTCCAGGTCGCCCGGCTGTACAACATGACCGACGACGCGGGCGTCCGGGACCTGCTCGGCTTCCTCCTCGCCCGGGACACCATGCACCAGAACCAGTGGCTCGCAGCGGCGGCGGAGCTCCAGGCCGAGGGTGCCGAGCTGCTGCCCGTGCCCAGCAACTTCCCGTTGCAGAAGGAGGACCGCGACGTGGCCTACCAGTACATCAACTTCTCCGACGGGGACCGCGCGGGCGAGGGCCGCTGGGCGTCCGGGCCGACCCCCGACGGCAAGGGCGAGTTCAGCTACGTCGCCGAACCCCCCGCGGGGGTGCCGATGCCCGCGCTGACCCGGCCCGACGCGCGGTTCTACGGCACGACCGACCTGCCCAACGCCGTCGAGAAGGTCGCCGGCGTGGTGCAGGACAAGCTCCACAAGGAGTGAGCGCCGAGGGCACCGGGCTCGGCGTGCGCGGAGCCCGGTGCTCGGCGACCCTGGTCGTATCGCGTCGAGCCGAGGCGCAACTCACCTCGGCTCCGCAGGGCGGTGCCGAGGCCGTGATCTCGGAGGCATCACATGACAGCACCCGCCCGGCAGTCCACTGAGGTCCGGTACCGGTACCCGTTCCAGTGGCTCGCCCTGGTCATCGGCATCGTCTACCTGCTGGTGGGCCTCGTCGGCTTCGCCGTCACCGGCTTCGACGACTTCACCGAGCACGACCACTCGCAGACCCTGCTCGGTTTCGCCGTCAACCCGCTGCACAACATCGTCCACATCGTCGTCGGGATCCTCGGCATCGCACTGTGGTCGACCGTCGCCAGGGCCCGGGCTTACGGCTGGATCCTCGCGATCGGGTACGGCGCGACCTTCGTCTACGGCCTGGTCGTCGCCAACGACCCGGACACCAACATCCTCAACATCAACGGGGCGGACAACGGGCTGCACCTCGTCAGTGCGCTGGCGGGCCTCGCGATCGCACTGTGGCCGGCGAGGAGTCGCACGTCGTCGTAACCGTGGTCCCCGAGCCGGAGCGCGTGGTCGCCCGCCGAGAGGAGGAGAGATGTCTGACAACCCTGTGCACACGGTCCCCGAGAAGGGCCGGTGGCTGAACGAGGTCGCCGCGCGCCAGGTGGGCGACCTGTACGCGACCCGGGAGGAGGCCGTGGCCGCGGGCCGCGCGGAGGCGGCCGCCCGGCAGGTCGAGCACTACATCCACGACGAGCACGGTCTGCTCGATCGCACCGAGCGCTACAACGTGGCCTAGCCGGGTCCGTGGGACCGCCCGGATGCGGGCGGCCCCACGGACCGCGGTCCGGCCGACGGTCAGCGGTCGTCGGTCGTCACTCCGCCACCACGCGCAGCGTCGACAGCTCAGGATCGGCGGAGTCCGGGATGAGCATCCCGGCGGCCTTGCCGGTCCGGAGGTACTCGACCACCTCGGCGGTGATGCGCTCGCCGGGCGCCAGGACGGGGACGCCCGGCGGGTACGGCGAGATCATCTCCGCGACGATCCTGCCGACGGCCTGCTCCACCGGCACCTGCTCGGTCCGGGCGAAGAACGCGTCGCGCGGGCGCATGACGCTCTCGAGCTCCAGGTCTCCCAGTCTCGGCAACGCCACCGTCGGGGCCGGGTCGAGCTCGCCGGAGCGGTCGACGAGCTCCTCGAGCGCCGACACGAGGAGAGCCTCGGTCCGGTCGTCGTCGCCGTGGGTGATGCGCGCGCTGATCCGACAGGTGTCGGAGGCGCTCAGGTCGACCTGGCACCGGTCGCGGAGCCACTCCGTGGCGGCGTAGCCCGTGACGCCGAGCCCCCGGACGTCGATGGTCAGCACCAGCGGGTCCAGGTCGAAGGCGCCCTGGGGCCGGACGACCTCGCGGTCCATCAGCGACAGGCCCTCGAGCTTGCCGACGGCCGTGCGGACGCGTTCGGCGCGGGCCAACGCCTCGGTGAGCAGCTCGTGCCCGCTCTCCATCATCTGGCGGCGCCACCCGTCGAGCGTCAGGTACACCAGGCTGGACGAGCTGGTGGTGCCCAGCAGGTCCTCGCGCGCCTTCAGGACGGTCGCATCCACCCGGTCGCCCTGGAGGTGGAACACCGAGCTCTGCTCGATCGCCCCGCCCATCTTGTGCACGCTGGTCACGACGACGTCGGCCCCGGCGTCCATGCCCCACGTCGGCAGGTCACCGTGGAACGGCAGGTGGGCGCCCCATGCCTCGTCGACGATGAGCGGCACGCCGGCGTCGTGACAGACGGCGGCCGTGCCGGCGATGTCCGCGCACGTCCCCCAGTCGGTCGGTGTGATCAGCAGCATCCCGCGCGCCTCGGGGTGCGCGGCGAGCGCGCGGCGCACGTCCTCCGGCTCGGGCGGATGGACCAGGTGCAGGTCCTCGTCCGCGTGCGGATGGACCCACACGGGCCGGATGCCGGCGATGATCAGCGCCGAGACCACGGACTTGTGGGCGTTGCGGGAGACCAGCAGCTCCTCCCCCGGGCCCGCCACCGACATCATCGCGCTCTTGACCGACAACGAGCTGCCGCACGTGGAGAAGAACGCCTTCTCGGCGTGCACGGCGTCGGCCATCAGCTCCTGCGCCTGCTCCAGGACGCCCTGCGACTGCCGACGGTCGTCCAGCCCGTTGAGGGTCAGCACGTCCGCCGCGAACAGGCCCTCACCGAGGACCTCCAGGAGCCGCGGGTCGACACCACGCCCCTGCCGGTGCCCGGGCGGCCCGTAGGCGACGTCCCCCCGGCGCCGGAAGTCCTCGAGCGCCTCCACCATGGGTGCTCGGCTGTGGTCCATGTCCTTCTCCTTCGTCTCGGCGGTCACGCTCCGGGCAGAGCGAGCGTCGCGTCGGCGGCCCGGGCGACGACCGCCCGGAGCGTTCCGGTGCGGGCCAGGTCGGCCCGCTGACGTGCTGCACCGGTGCCGCGGGCCAGGAGCGCCACCATCGCGTCCCGTGCCCAGTCGAGCTCGCCGGCGTCCTCCAGCGCGGCGGAGACGTGCCGCAGCAGGGCGGCCATCGCGGCTCGCGCCGGCACCAGCCGGTCCTGCACCGGGTGGACGAGGTCGTCCGCCAGCCCGAAACGGCTGGCCCGCCACGACGCCAGCCGCAGCACGACGGCGGGTTGCGGCGACGGCGACGACCCCGCTCGCCACTCGTCGGCGGCCGTCTGCACGAGTGCCCGGCACAGCGACGCCACCAGCATCGTGTCCCGCACGTCCAGGCAGACGTCGGCGACCCGGATCTCGACGGTCGGGTGCCGGTGGGAGAGGCGGGCGTCGAAGTAGACCATCCCGTCGTCCAGCACGGTCCTTGTCGCCAGCATCTGCTCGACGACGTCCCGGTAGGCGGTGGCCGAGCCGAAGACGTCGGTGGGCCCGGCGCCGGGCCAGCGGCTCCATGCCTGGGTCCGGTAGCTGGCGTACGCGGTGTCCCGTCCGTCCCAGAACGGTGAGTTGGCTGCGACCGCGGTGAGCAGCGGGAGCCACGCCCGGATGCGGTCCAGCACCGCCACGCCCTCCTCGGCGTCGGCGACGGCGACGTGGACGTGGCAGCCGCAGGTGAGCTGCTCCTCGCAGGTCAGCCCCATCCGCTCCCTGATGGCGCGGTAGCGGACCCCGTCGCTGAGGCTGGTCCGGACCGGCAGGGGCGACGTGGCGAGGGCCGCGACACGTGCACCCGCCCGCCGTGCCGCACGGTCGGCGGCCCGACGTAGGGCGACGAGCTCCGTCCCGAGGTCGCCGACCGTGAGCACAGGGCTGGTCGCCGTCTCGACCTGCTGCTCCTGGAGCTCCGACTCGAGCGCGCCGGCCGGCAGCCCGGCGGCCGCGGCGAGCACATCGCGACCCGCCGGGACGGCCGCCCCGGTGGCGGGGTCCACCAGCAGGAGCTCCTCCTCCACGCCCATCGTGCGCAGGGTCGGCGCAGCGACGGCGGGGGCCGGTGTCCGGAGGTCGACCTCCTGGGACGTGTCGGTGGCCATCAGCGGATCCCGTGGGTCTGCAGCCAGAGCTCCAGGACGGCGAGGGGCCACAGCCGGTTGACGCCGGTCGCCCCGGTCGGCGCGGTGGGCTGCGCGAGGAGCGCGTCGACGTACCCGCGTGTGAACAGACCTCGTTCACGGGCGGTCCTCGACGTCAGGACGTCGCCCACCAGGTCGAGCACCGGCCCGTCGAGGTGCGTGACGGCGGGCACCGGGAAGTAGCCCTTCGGCCGGTCCACGACGTCTGCCGGCAGCAGACGGCGTGCGATCGACTTGAGGATCCCCTTGCCGCCGTCCGCGAGCTTCAGCTCGGGCGGGCACGCGGCGGCGAGCTCGACCAGCTGGTGGTCGAGGAACGGCACCCGGGCCTCCAGGCCGGACGCCATCGACATGCTGTCCAGCCGCATCACCGGGTCGTCCACCAGCATCACCTCGGTCTCGAGCCGCAGGACGGCGTCGACGGTGCTCTGCGCGCCCGGCCGCGCCAGGTGCCCGGCGACGACCGCGAACGACGGGTCCGTGGCCAGGTGCCACTCGGGCGCCAGGAGCCGCGCCATGTCGGCGTGGCCGCGCTCGAAGTAGCGCGAGGCGTAGGCATCGGCGACGCGCTCGCGGGCGACGTCGGCGAGCGCGGCGTGCCAGTGGTAGCCCCCGAACACCTCGTCGGCGCCCTGGCCGGACTGGACCACGCGCAGGTGGGTGCTGACCTCCTGCGCCAGCAGGTCGAACGCGACGGTGTCATGGCTGACCATCGGCTCGGACATCGCCTGCACGGTGTGCGGGAACGTCTCCACCACGTCCTGCGCCGTGGCGGACAGGCGGTGGTGATCGGTCCCGAAGATCTCGGCGACGGCGTCGGAGTACCGGAACTCGTCCCCTGCGGCTCCCGCGGTGCCCGGGAAGCCGATCGAGAAGGACGCCAGACCGCTCTGGCCCGCCTCGGCGAGCAGCCCGACGACCAGGCTGGAGTCGAGGCCGCCCGAGAGCAGGACGCCGACGGGGACGTCGGCCACCATGCGCCGGCGCACGGCGGTGCGGAGCGCGTCGTGGACCGCGTCCGTCCAGTCCCCTTCGTCCCAGTCCCGGTGCTCCGGCCGGCGCCGGTGGTCGACCTCCCAGTAGCGGTGGTCCCGTTCCCGCCCGTCGCGCTCCACGACCCGGACCGTGGCCGGTGGAAGCTTGCGGACGCCCTCGAGCAGCGTCCGCGGGGCGGGGCCGACGGCCCGCCACGACAGGTAGTGGTGGAGCCCCACCGGGTCGATCGCCGTGTCGACGTCGCCCGCCTCGAGCAGGGCGGGCAGGCTCGAGGCGAACCGGAGCCGCCCTTCGGCCCGGCTCACGTACAGCGGCTTGATCCCCAGCCGGTCGCGGGCCATGACGACCCGGCCGCTCGTCCGCTCCAGCAGGACGATCGCGAACATTCCCACCAGGCGGTCCACGAACGCCGTGCCCCACCGGTGGTACGCCTTGAGCACGACCTCCGTGTCGGAGCCCGACGTGAACCGGTAGCCCTCGCCCTGCAGCTGCGCCCGCAGCTCCCGGTAGTTGTAGACGATGCCGTTGAACACGCACACCAGGTCGAGGTCCTCGTCGACCATGGGCTGTCGACCTGCATCGCTCAGGTCGATGATCGCGAGCCGACGGTGACCGAGCGCCACGCGCCCGTCGGCCCACAGGCCCGACCCGTCGGGTCCGCGCGCTGCGAGCGCCTTCGACATCCGCTCCACCGCTTGGGTGTCCGCGGGCCTGCCGTCGAACGTGATCTCTCCACAGATGCCGCACATGTGCTGACTTCGTCTCCCGCCGGTCTGTGGCCGGGAGCTCGACCTGTGTACAGCACAGGTTCACATGCCGACGGGTGGCGCGCGCGTTGGTTCAGGGGGTGCGCGCCGCGGCGTGCGCGCGCAGCTCTCCCAGGAGCAGCCGGTCGACGGCGCCGTCGAGCAGCAGGTGGTCGAGGTTTTCCCCGACTGCCCACGCGGACAGGCGCGTCGCGAGCTCGCCGTCCACGACCTGGAGGGTCCGCAGCGCCTCGTCGACCACCCGTGCCGTGGTCCCGTCGAGCACCAGTGCGGTGGCCGGGTCGGGATCCGCGACGAGGACCTCGAACCTCGTCAGCAGACGTGCCAGCTCGGTGACCGGCTCCGGGTGGTCGTCCACCCGCAGGTCGACGCGGGCGCTGGTGCGCAGCCGCACGACCCCGGGTCCGGAGGCGACGAGCAGCGCCGCGCTCTGTCGGCCCCGCCGGTCCCCCCCGGCGGCCTCGCCCGCGGCGAGGCCGGCGAGCAGGCGGCGAGCCAGGCTCCCTGCCGTCCGCTCGAAGGCGTCCACCATGGCGGTGAGCACCTGCTCGCCGGCGAGGAAGTTCCCCACGGCGACGCACCGGTCCCCGGTGAGCTCGCCCGCCACGGGCCAGCAGCGGGGGCCTGTCCACGCGGCAGGGCGCCCCGCGCCGGACACCACGGCGACCTGTCGGCGGTCGCGCTCCTCGTCCGCCTCCACGAGGGCGTGCACCGTCCGCGCGGCGGTCAGTCCCGCCCGCAGCGCGCGCAGGCCTCGTTCGCGGTAGGCGACGTTCGTCTCGGCCTGCGTGGCGAGCGCGCCGACGCCTGCGGAGACCGCCGGGACGTCGGCACCGACGGCCAGGTACTTGGAGGACGTCGCGACGCCGAACGTGTGGCTGTCGGCGTCGCGCGCCACGAGCGAGAACGTCACGAGGGAATCCTCATGCGCCCACGGTATTGATGTGAGGGCCCGCGGCCCAGGTCGGCGGCCCACCGGCTGCCGGTCAGTCCGACGGGTCCGGCTCCAGGGCCACCTGGCCCCGCGTCGTCCACTGCACGACGACGATCGTCGCGTCGTCCTGCAGCACGCCGCCCTGGTGGGCGAGGATCCGCCGCCGGACCCGGCGCAGCACCTCGGGCAGCGGAAGGTACTCGGCGGCGGACCGCTCCACCACCTCCACCAGCCTGTCGAGCCGGAACATGGCGCCCTGAGCGTCGCGCGCCTCGACGATCCCGTCGGTGTAGAGCAGGACCGCGTCGTCGGGTTCGAGACGCTCGGTGGCGACCGTGGTCCTGAGGGCCTCGAGGCCGAACAGCGAGCGTCGGCCCCGCCGGAGCTGTTTGACGACACGGCCGCCACGGACCAGCAGCGGCGCGGGGTGGCCGGCGTTGATGTAGCGCAGCCGTCCCGTGTCCAGGTCGAGGTCCGCCAGGACGCCCGTCGCGTACATGTCTCCGTCGAACTGGTCCGCGATCGCGTCCTGGACGGCCTGAGCCTGCTGGAGCAGACCGTGCCCGGAGCGCCGCGCATGACGGTAGGCCGCGAGCGCCGTCGAGGCGGCGAGCCCGGCGCGCAGGTCGTGCCCCGTGGCGTCGGCGACGAGGAGCTGGAGCTTGTCGGTGGCGATCGCGTAGTCGAAGATGTCGCCCCCGACGGCGTCCGCGGGCTCCAGGCGTGCGGTGACCAGCACCTTGTCGGAGCCGGCGGTGAGCGGAGGGAGCAGGGCACGGACCAGCTCCGCCTGGATCTCGCGCGGCCGTCGCCGCCGGCGGACCGCGTCGATGCTGTCGCCGTAGTCGTCGAGGGCGGCGATCAGGTGGCCCAGGTAGTGCGTGAACCACCAGCACTGCCGCCGCAGCGTGGGGTCGTCGAGGTCGCGGGGGTCCGTGAGCCTGACCTCGAGGACGCCGAGCCGCTCGGCCCCGTCCAGGATCGGGATCCACAGCCGCGGGTCTCCTGCCGCGGTCCGCTGGGTCTCGAGCAGCCGGTACGCCCGCCCCGCCAGGGTCGCCTCGATCTCCTGGACCACGTCACCGGGTCCGGCACCCACCGGGACGAGGAACTCGTCGGTGTCGTCCACGAGGTACGCCGTGGCGCTCAGCCCGAGCTCGCGGGCGCCGACCTCGACGGCACGGGCGAGCGTGTCGGGTGCGGCGAGGTGGGTGGCGCGCAGGAGCTCTGTCAGTGCGGCGAGCGGGCCACCGGGACGGTCGAGCTGGCGCACCGGCCGTGAGTACGGCGCACGGTGCCGCCAGTGCAGGTCGTCGAGGCGTTCGTTGAGCGCCAGGGAGACGCGGTCGGCCTCGGCGTCGGCGAGGAGCAGCCGCCCGTCGAGGTAGTCGACGAGCTCGAGAGGCCCGATCACGGCACCGAGAGCGAAGCAGCGCAGCCACAGCTCGTCCGTCGACAGCTGCGCGCGACCGTGCGCCACCCGGATCAGGTGCCGACGCCGCTCCGGGCTGAGCGTCTCCGTGTTCATCGGGGTGCTCGGGTGGCGCGTCGCAGGACCTGGGCGGCGGTGTCGTGGACCGTGCGCTGATCACGGTCGGCGAGGCTCATGAGGAAGGTCATCGCGGACTCCGCCGAGACTCCTTCACGCTGCATGACGACTCCGCACGCACGGTTCAGGTCGTCGCGCCTGCGCAGCAGCGTCCGCAGCTGGTCGTCGAGCTCTCCGGCCCGTCGGAACGCCTGGGCCTGGGTCACGAGGATCGCGGCCTGCGCGGCGAAGACGAGGAGGGTCGCCTCGTCCTCGTCGGAGAAGCTGCTCGGCGCCTCGGCGTACACCTTGACGGCGCCCACCACCGTGTCGCCGGTCACGAGGGGCGCGCTGAGCGACGACCTGACGGGGGTGAGCGCGGCGGCGGCGCTCCAGCGGGGCCAGCGCCGGTCGGTGGGGACGTCGTCGACCCGGACGGCGACCCGGTCGCGCCACGCCGTCAGGCACGGCCCCTCGCCGAGCTCGTACTGGAGCGAGTCCAGGGTCTCGACCTGCTGGTCGGTCGCAGCCAGTGAGACCGCTCGCGAGTCGAGGCCCTGGACGGTGAGGCCGGCTCCCGAGGCCGTCCGGACGAGGCGGTACGCCGCCGTCATGAGCAGCCCCAGCAGAGAGTCCACGGTGCTGTCGCTGAGCATGAGGCGGGACGACCTCGCCACGACCGGTCCGAGGCCGTCCGGAGCCGGCGGCGCCGTCACGACCGGCTCCCGAGCGGCTCACACCCGCGGCGCACCTGCGCAGAGACGGACGGGGGCGGGACGAACCAGGTGCCCGGAGCGGGCGAGCTAAATGGGCCGGGCAGTGGCACGAGGTCCTCCTCGGCGGGACCGAGTGCGTGCTGCAGCACCCACCCGGGACGAGCAGGCGCCCTGTCTCGACGCGGAACCTCCAGCATGCGTTCCCGTCCGGCGCGCCGCACCTCGCACCGTCCGGGCCGTGCTGCAGGCGGAGGAACGCCAGGTCCGGCGCACGTCGGCTCAGCCGCCCGGGAGGAACACGGACCGGATGTTCTGGTCCTGCTTCTCCTTGAACATGGTGTAGCCGCGGGGTCCGTCGCTCAGCGGCATCGTGTGCGTGGCGAGGTGCTCGGTCACGAGCTCGCCGCGCTCCATCCGGTCGAGGAGCATCGGGATGTAGCGCTGGCCGTGCATCTGGGCGCCGCGCACGGTGAGACCCTTGTTCATCACGGCACCGAGCGGGAACTTGTCCACGAGGCCGGCGAACACGCCGAGCACGAACACCGTGCCTCCCTTGCGGCAGTTGTAGATCGCCTGCCGCACGGCGGTCGGACGGTCGGTCTGCAGCCGCAGCTGCTGCTTGACCTGGTCGTAGACGTTCACGGGCGAGCTGCTGTGCGCCTCCATCCCGACGGCTTCGATGCACACGTCGGGGCCTCGGCCGCCGGTGCGCTCCCGCAGCTCCTCGACGACGTCCGTGGTCTCGTAGTTCAGCGCCTCGCAGCCGACGTGCCGTTCGGCGGACCGCAGGCGGTACTCGTACCGATCGATGACGACGACGCGCTCCGCGCCCAGGAGCACCGCCGCCCGGGCCGCCATCTGGCCGACCGCACCTGCCCCCCACACCGCGACGACGTCCCCCGGTGAGACGTTGCCGAGATGGGCGCCCATCCAGCCGGTGGGCGCGGAGTCGGAGGCGAACACCGCCCGCTCGTCGCTGACGCCGTCGGGGATGCGGAAGGCTCCGACGTCGGCGTACGGGACGCGCACGTAGTCGGCGTGGCTGCCCGCGAACCCGCCCATGGCGTGGGAGTAGCCGTAGCAGCCGCCGGGGTTCGCGCCCCAGAGCGCCTCCGTGATCGCGGGGTTCGTGTTGCCGTTGTCGCACAGGGAGTAGAGCTCGTTCCGGCAGTACCAGCACCGTCCGCAGGACACGAACGAGCAGACCACCACACGGTCGCCCACGTGGTGCGTCCGCACGTCTGCGCCGACCTCGACGACCTCGCCGACGAACTCGTGGCCCAGCACGTCGCCCTTCTGCATGAAGGGGATGTACCCGCCCAGCAGGTGCAGGTCCGAGCCGCAGGTGACCGTGCGCGTCACCCGGACGATCATGTCCTCGGGGTTCTGGATGCGCGGGTCGGGCACGTCCTCGACGGACGTCTCGTTCACGCCGGTCCACAGGAGCGCCTTCACAGCAGCCCCTCCCCCCGGGCGACCTTCACGCTCGCGCGCAAAGGTGCGTTCCACGGCGTCTCCTGCGTCGTGACGTTGTGGTCGGGCTCGAGCACCCAGCCCACCTCCAGCTGCTGCTTCGACTCCCGCAGCGCGGTCCGCAGCAACCGGAGGGGGTCGTCGTCCGTCGTGGGACGGGCGCCGTCGCGCCAGCGGGCGCGCAGCTCGACGCCCTTGTCCCCGGGCGCCGCGCACGCCTGGACCTCGACCTCGTCACCGAGCGAGGCGAGCGGCTGCGGTGTGGTGCCGCCCACTTCGTCGATGCGCCGGTTCACGGTGACGACCCGCCACCTGTGCAGGTCCGCCTCGTCGACGGCCCGCCTGCGATGCTCGGTGATCGTCCTCGCCGCGACCACGGCGGCGGCGCCCGCCGCTGCGGCTGTCACTGCCCTCTTCGAGCTCATGTCGACCTCCATGGAGGTACGGCGACCCGGCCGACGGCTCGCCGTGCCGGGTCGGCGCAGCACCGACCGGCCGGCTGGTCTCAGTCGTCCGCGGCGTCGCGCGCGGGGACGGCACCGTCTTCGCCGTCGTCAGGCCCGACCTGTGCGGCCGAGCCTGCGGTCGCGGCCGGCCACCGGGTGCGTCCGAACGGACCCGGTCGCCGGTGCGGGTGCCTCACGCTACGGCCGGGACCACCGGCGCGCATCGGCACACGCGGCCCCGTGCGGGCGCGGGTCGTTCGAGGCCCGCCTATCCTGAGGGCGGTCCAGGGTCCGGCCTCGCCGACGACGGCGTGGGGGTCCCCATGGACGACCTGGTCCCGGTCGAGTACGTCCTGCCGTTGCGCTGGAAGGACGACGACGGTCTCGACGAGCTGACGGGCTACCTGTCCGCGCTGGCCGGTCGTGTCCCGGTCACCGTGGTCGACGGCTCCCCGAGCCGCCTCTTCGCGGCACACGCGGCCCGGTGGGACGGACTGGTCCGCCACCTGGCGCCCGAGCCCTGGCCGGGCCGCAACGGCAAGGTCGCCGGGGTGATGACCGGCGTGCGGCACGCCCGGCACGAGGCCGTCGTGATCGCGGACGACGACGTGCGCTGGGAGGTCGACCAGCTCCGCCGCGCGGTCGACGTGCTGGCGCGGTGCGAGGTGGTCCGTGTCCAGAACGCGTTCGCCCCGCTGCCGTGGCACGCCCGCTGGGACACCGCGCGGATCCTGGTGAACCGTGGCCTGGGCGCCGACTTCCCCGGCACGCTGCTTGTCCGCCGGTCGGCGCTGGTCGGCGCCGGGGGCTACGACGGCGACGCCCTGTTCGAGAACCTCGAGCTGATCCGCACCGTCGTGGCACGCGGCGGCACGGAGGTCCGCGCCGACGACCTGTGCGTGCGGCGCCGCCCGCCGTCCGCCCGTCACTTCTGGTCCCAACGCGTCCGGCAGGCCTACGACAGCTTCGCCCAGCCCGCCCGGCTGGCCGCCGAGGCGGCTCTCCTGCCCACCCTCCTGTGGTCCGTCGGCCGCCGGCGGCCGGCCGCAGCCCTCGCGCTGCTGGCGGCCGCGACCCTCGCGGCGCTGCGTGGCCTCGTCCGGGACGGCGGGCGGACGGCGTTCCCCGCCTCGAGCGTCGCGTGGACGCCGCTGTGGGTCCTGGAGCGGGCCGTGTGCACGTGGTTGGCGATCGGGCAGCGGGCACGTGGCGGGGTGCCCTACCGGGGGTGCCGACTCCGCAAGGCGGCCTCCAGCACGGCCGCGCTGCGACGGCGCGCGACGCTGTGACCGGGGTGGCGCGCGCCGCTGTGACCGGCAGACGCTGCGTGCCCGCCGCTCGTCGCCCGCGTCAGACCTCCTGCCGTGCGCGGTCCTCCTCCTGGTACTCGAACTCCGCCGGGTCGATGCCACGCTCCACCAGGAGCCGGTCGATCTTCGACTCGAGGCGCTCGTCGCCCTCCTTGGACTGCGACGAGCCCCAGAAGTAGAAGATCGCCAGGCCGGCGGCCTGCCAGACGAGCTGGAGGAACTCCGACTGCCAGTTCTCCAGCGTCGAGGCCAGGAACTGCGGCCAGTACTGGGACCACTCGAAGGTGCTCCCGTGCTCCGCTGCGTCGTTGCGGGCCTCGATCAGCTGGAACACGAACTGCCCGAACCACGAGAACAGGAACAGGGCGCCGGTCACGATGGCGAACGAGTAGGCGGTGAAGAAGGGCGGACGATCGACGCGCTTGCTCATCTGGGCCTCCCGACGAGAGGGGACGACGCACCGGATGCGGGGGCATCGGTGCGGGTGGCAGCAGGTCCGGGTCCTCGAACTCGCGGTGGAACGTGTCTCCCATGGTGGTTTCGTGCGGGGCGTTCCGCACCCCGTGGTGCGTCGCTGCGGCCGACGTCCTCGGTCGACCGCGACCCCGGCGACGGGCATCGCTCGCCGCGCCGCGGCGCGGACGGCCGCCTAGGCTCGGACCCGGGTCCAGGATCGGCCGTGGGCGACCGCGGAGGTGGACCGAGATGGACGGTCGTGAGCAGTCGGCGGCGACGCTCGCGCCAGGGATGGCGCATGTCGAGAGCCTGGACCAGCTCGTCGAGCTGGTGGATGTCCTCGGCACGGCGTACGTGCGGTTCAGTGCCGGGCCGGCGGTCGACGCGGACGAGGTCAGCCGGGACGGCGAGAGCGGCGCGGTCCTTCCCGGCCTCAGCGTCAACCGGCTCGCGCCCGAGCCGTGGTGGAACCTGCCGGTGCGGGTGTGGGTCGCACGCCAGCTCGTCCAGTACGCCCACCTCGGCCGCCCGGACGGGCGGCTGCCCTGGGTTCTGACCGGCACCGAGGTGGGGCGTGGCCCCGACAGCGAGCCGCTGCTCGCGCAGGTCACCCCTGTGGCGACGGTCGCCGGGCGGGTGCTCGACGAGGCCGAGGTGGTGTACCGCGAGGTCCTCGCACCGGGCAGGCTGCCCGACGAGCGGTGACGGCCCAGGCGGCCTGCGACGGGCTACGGACGACGGGACGGGGGGTTGATGCGGGTGGTCAAGCGGCAGAGCACCGGCGGCGCGACCCGTGGGCTCGACACCTACCGGTCGATGCGTGACTTCGACCTGACGCCCGAGCCGGCCGGTGCGCACCCGCGGACCTCCGACGGCACGGCCTCACGCCGGTTCGTGGTCCAGCGCCATCGTGCCCGGCGGCTGCACTACGACCTGCGCTTCGAGATCGACGGCGTGCTCGTCAGCTGGGCGGTGCCGCGCGGCCCGACGCTCGACCCGGACGTGCGACGGATGGCGGTCCATGTCGAGGACCATCCGCTCGAGTACGAGGACTTCGAGGGCATCATCCCGGCGGGCGAGTACGGCGGGGGCGACGTCGTCGTCTGGGACCGCGGGACCTGGGAGCCGTACAAGAGCGACGATCCCGCGGCCGAGGTCGCAGGCGGCGAGCTGCACGCCGCGCTGCACGGCGTCAAGCTGCGCGGTCACGTGGTGCTGGTGCGTCGTGGCGAGCCGGACAGGGGGGGGGGGTGGCAAGGAGCAGTGGCTGCTCGTGCACAAGCACGACGAGCACGCCGTCAAGGGCTGGGACGCCGAGGACCACCCCCGCTCGGTCCTCAGCGGTCGCACCAACGACGAGGTGAAGGCGGACCCCGACCGGCTGTGGCGCTCGGACCTTCCGGCGGCGCAGGCGTCGGTCAGCCTGCGGCCCGAGGCCGTCGTCGCTCCCACGACCGACGAGCTCGAGGCGCTCGACGACCTCGGCGCCGCGGGCACGTGGGAGGTGTTCGGGCGGCGTCTGCGACTGACCAACCTCGACAAGGAGCTCTTCCCGGGCCGCGACGGCGACGCACCCGTGACCAAGCGGGAGCTCGTGCGGTACGCCGCCCGGGTCGCGCCGGTGGTGCTGCCGTACCTGCGCGGGCGGGCGCTCAACATGCACCGGTATCCCGACGGCGCGGCCCGCAAGGGGTTCTGGCACAAGGAGCTGCCGGCCCACGCTCCTGACTGGCTCGCCCGATGGGACAACCCCGAGGCCGACCCCGGCGAGACGCGGACGTACCTCGTGGTCGACGAGGCGGCCGCGCTCGTCTGGGCGGCCAACTTCGGGGCGCTCGAGTGGCACGCCTGGACGTCCCGGACGGCCCAGCCGCAGCTGCCGACGTTCGCCCTGATCGACATCGATCCCGGCACCTCGACGTCCTGGGCGGACGTCGTGCTGCTGGCCCGCCTGCACCGCGACGCGTTGGAGCACCTGGGCGTCCGCGCCCAGCCGAAGCTCACCGGCCGGCGTGGGATCCAGGTCTGGGTGCCGATCGCGACCGGCCCGACCTTCGACGAGACCCGCGCCTGGGTCGAGACGCTGTCGAAGACCGTCGGGAAGGTGGTCCCGGACCTGGTCAGCTGGCGGTGGGAGGTACGCGAGCGTGGTGGACAGGCGCGCCTGGACTACACCCAGAACGCGGTCAACAAGACGCTGGTCGCGCCGTACAGCCCTCGTGCGGCCGCGGGCGCGCCGGTCTCCGCCCCTGTCACGTGGGACGAGCTGGACGCACCGTGGCTGCGACCGGACGCGTTCACGATCCGCACCGTCCTCGAACGGGTCGCCGAGCTCGGCGACCCGTTCCGGGCGGTCCTCACCGAGAGCCAGGTGCTTCCGCGGCTGCGCTGACGGACCGGGACGGCGGCAGCCCCGGCCATCGTCGGTGCGCCACGGTTCGGCGCCGTGTCACCGGCCGTCGGCCTCCGCCGCGCGGGTCCGCCGCCGGCGGCCGCGCACTGCCAGCGTCAGGACGGTCGCCGCCGTCACGACGACCACGGCGAGGATCGCGACGCGGTCGCCGCTCGACACGGCCCGGCCCGTCTGCTCCACGTCGGTGTCCTGGTGCGGCCCGCCGACCTGGTTGTCGTAGTCGGTGGACCGCACCGGCGTCGGCTCCGTGGATCCCGCCTCCGTCGCAGCCGCCATGCCGACGGGTGCGAACGCGGACGAGGACGCGCCGGCGCTCGCTCCGGCCTGCGCGTGGGGTGCGAGCAGGCACAGGGAGACGAACGCCAGGAGGGCGCCGAGGAGGAGTCGTCGCGGGACGTGCACGGAGGCCTCCGGAAGGTGAGGGTGCGCAACAGGCGGCGGCCACCTCCTCGACCGGGTCCACTGAACGTAGGTCGATCCGGCGGTGCCGCAAGTCGGGCGGTCGTCGGGGCACGCCGTGGCAGCCGGGGGCGTGCGCCGCCCGGTGTGCTAACTTCGCGATGATCGTGATCCAGCGGCAGGAGGTGAGACCCGTGAAGGCACCACTCACAGCGGGCGCTCCGCTGCAGTCCACGATCGCGCGACTGGGTTAGTCGCCACCGGGAGCGCCCCTCACGCATTCGCGAAAGGGCGACTCCCATGAGCACGACACCTTCCTCTCCCTGGCCCCCTGCGTCCCACGACGACCAGCCACGGCCCGGTGGTGCAGAGCGCACGCCCGCGGGCGAGCGCGCGCTGGTCCTCGGTGGTGGCGGTTCGACAGGCAACGCGTGGCTGATCGGCGTGATCGCCGGCCTGTTCGACGCGCAGCTGGACGTCACGACCGCCGACGTGACGATCGGTACGTCCGCCGGTGCGACGGCGGCGGCGCAGCTGGGCGGCGCGACCCCGACCGAGCTGTTCGCCGCCGTCCTCGCCGGTGCACCCCAGCAGCCGAGCCGTCCGGGCGGCGTCCCAGGACGCACCGCGGCGACGCCGGTCGTGGACCACCTGGAACGCATCAAGGGGATCATCGCGTCCGCCGACGGGCCGGCCGACGCGCGCCGCAGGATGGGGGCGGCCGCACTCGAGATGGACGCTGCGTCGGACGGGTCGTGGCAGGCCCGCTGGCGGCTGACCGTCGCGGCGCGCCTGCCCAGCCAGCACTGGCCGCGACGACGGGTGCTCCTCACCGCGGTCGACGCCAGGACCGGTGACCCGGTCGTGTTCGACCGCGACAGCGGCGTCGACCTCGTGGACGCGGTCGCCGCCAGCTGTGCGAGCGGCCTCCCCTACCGGATCGGGGACCGGCGGTACATCGACGGCGGCTACCGGTCCAACGCCGAGAACGCCGACCTGGCGTCCGGATGTGCTCGGGTCCTGGTGCTGTCACCGTTCAGCGGCAGGTCGCTGCACCCGCTGCACTGGGGCACCCACCTCTCCGCGCAGGTCGACGAGCTGCGTGCCCGAGGCAGCAGGGTGGAGACGGTCGCCCCGGACAGCGCGTCCGAGCACCTGTTCGGCGCCAACGCGATGAATCCGTCGCTACGGCCACCGGCCGCCCGGGCCGGCTACGACCAGGGCACGGCCCTGGCCGAGCGGCTCACCGAGCTCTGGCGCTAGCCGTCGCGGCTCGTTGACGCATGCCTATATGGGCATACCATGTCCCCCATGGCACGTGCCGCCTCCACGTCGGACGTCTTCAACGCGATCGCCGAGCCGCAGCGCCGGAGGATCCTGCTCCTCCTGCGCGCGGGTGAGCGACCGGTGACCGAGCTGGCACACGACCTGGGGATGACCCAGCCGGGTGCGTCGAAACACCTGCGGGTGCTCCGCGAGGTCGGGTTGGTGCGCCACCGCCAGGCGGGCAAGCAGCGCGTGTACGGCCTCGACGCGCGAGGGCTGCGGCCGGTCCACGAGTGGACCGGCGGGTTCGAGCGGTTCTGGAACGAGACCTTCGACCGGCTGGACGAGTACGTGCAGCACCTCGAGCAGGATGGCCCGCGGGAGTAGGCGATGGCAGCGACAGGACGGGAGCCGACGAACGAGCTGGCGGCCGCGCGCGAGATCGTGGTCGTGCGGGTCATCGGTGCGCCACGCGAGCGCGTGTTCGAGGCGTTCACGGAGGTGCGGCACCTGTCGAGGTGGTGGGGACCGGAGGGTTTCACCACCACCACGCGGGCGTTCGAGTTCCGCGTCGGGGGCGAGTGGGACTTCGTGATGCACGGTCCGGACGGGACCGACTACCAGGAGTGGATCTCGTGGACCGAGATCGAGCCGCCGGCGCGGATCGCACTGCTTCACGGCGAGTCCCGCGACGATCCGGACGCGTTCGAGTCGGTCCTCACCTTCGCGCCCGACGGCGCAGCGACCAGGATCGAGATGCGCACCGTGTTCCGCACCCAGGAGCTGCGCGACGAGGCCGTCGAGAGGTTCCAGGCGATCGAAGGTGGCCGCCAGACGCTGGGCCACCTGGCCGACTACGTCACCGAGCTCGTCCAGAAGGGACCCGAGGACTGATGGCCGGGAAGGTGTTCTTCAGCGTGTCCATGTCGCTGGACGGGTTCATCGGGCCCGAATCACTCGATGACCTGATGGGGCCGCAGTGGATGGAGCTGCAGCAGTGGGTGTTCCCGCAGCGGTTCTTCCGCGAGAACCTGCTGATCGGCGAGGGCGGGGAGGAAGGGCGCGACAACGACATCCTCCGGGAGACGTTCGAGCGCACCGGCGCGAGCGTGATGGGAAGGCGCATGTTCGACGCCGGCGAGCACGCGTGGCCCGAGGATGCGCCGTTCCACGCGCCGGTGTTCGTCGTGACGCACGAGAAGCGCGTCCGGTGGGAGCGGCAGGGTGGGACCACGTTCCACTTCGTCGACGACGGGATCCAGGCCGCGCTCGACCGGGCCCAGGAGGCGGCCGGCGACCGGGACGTCCGCATCGCTGGTGGCGGCGCGGCGATCCTGCAGTACGTCAACGCCGGCCTGGTCGACGAGTTCACCGTCGCGCTCGCCCCCGTGCTCCTCGGGTCCGGGATCCGCTTGTTCGAGGGCGTCGACGCAGGCCGCGTCGCCCTGGAGCCGTTGCGCGCGGAGCCGACGCAGCGGGTGACCCATCTGAGCTACGCGCTCCGGCTGCGGTAGCGGTCAGGGCGGCGCAGCCCTCCGTCCCGGGTCCACGGAACGCCGAGGATCGGTCAGGCCTGCTCGACGCCGATCCGGAAGGTCGCCCGGAAACCGGTCCCCGCCACCTGGAACGTCCGCTGGCCGGTGGTCCCCGGCACCGTCGCCGCCGCCTGGACCTCAGCGCTCGCGGACGGTTCGGCGCGCAGGCGCAGCTCACCCTGGTCCGCAGGTGCGCGGGTACCCAGGTACTTCTCGCCGGTGTGCACGAAGAGCTCCCACGGGTCGCCGGGGAACACCTGCACGTAGTACTGCTTGCGGAACACCACGTTGTCGGAGAAGCCGATGCCGAACGTGTCACGCTCGCCGACGTAGATGTCGAGCCGGAACACCATCCCCTGGGCCGTCCTCCTGGCAGACGGGGCGTCGTCGCCCCCCGCGAGCTGCGTGTCGATCCACCCCTCCCACACCAGCCGGTCAGGGCCTGCCCAGCCGGTGGTCCGGTCGCCGAACTCGGCGAGCGGCTTTTTCAGCTCCGTCTCGAGGTCCGGGAGATGGTCCGACAGGTCGGCCTCGTGGAACGGCCCGTAGCAGTTCTCCGCGTCGGCACTCTGGTGCAGCAGCTCGAAGTCGACGAACCGGGGCTTGATCGACACGCCGACGTAGAACTCGCTGCGCCCGAAGAGGTCGCTCCCCCGGCTGATCTCTGCCGCGTCCAGCCACAGCGACACCTTGTGCGAGCCGTGGAAGAACCGCATCGCGATCTCGTAGGCCTCCCGGGACGTCACGAGCGAGTCCGGACCACCGTGGCACTTGTCGACGAAGGTGCGCGGCGCGCCCGGCAGCTGCGCGGACGCCTGCTTGACGAGTCCGTCGCTGCGGTTGGTCGCCAGCGTGCCCTCGTCGAACAGGGTGCTCAACCGGTTGCCCGCCGAGGCGATCGCGGTCCCGTAGGTGCGGTAGTTCGTGCCGACGACCGTCAGCACCCGCTTCACGTCGAAGCACCTCGCCCATTCGGTGAACTCGGTCTTCGTCGGGTCGAACGCGGAAAGCTCACGCTCCGCCTTGTTGAGCCCCGGCAGCACCCGCAGCAACCACCCGGGTGCGCGCTGGAACGCGATGCCGCGGTGCGGGGTGCCGAGCGTGACCACCCGGTGCACCAGCCGGAGGGCGGATCCGTTCGTCGCCTCGTGCATGCTCATCAGCCCTTCGCGGACCACCAGCCCGCCCATGCTGTGAGCGACGATGTCGACGCCCGTGAACGGCTCGCCGTGTCGCAGGGCCGAGCGTTCGATCAGCTCGACGAGGCGTCGAAGTCCCTCCCCGTAGCGCTCGAGCGCGCGCGGCCGAAGGTCGTAGTACCGGTAGACCCAGATGGTGCCCGCGACGCCCGACGCCAGGACGCGCTCCTCCGTCGCGGGGTCCAGCACCACGCTGCCGCGGACGTCGTCCTCGCTCAGCTGCAGGAGCTCCGTCGGGGGCAGCACGTCCTCCGGGTAGAAACCGACCACGTTCGTGGCGTCCCGGTAGGAATGCGACGACGACTTGAGGGCACGCAGCACGAAGCCTTCGTAGATGTAGTTCTCCCCGCGACGGTTCGGATATACCGAGCCGTCGTTGAAGCCTTGATAGGGATTGCCTTGAACCTCCGAGAGGTCCGGACCGCCGAAACCCCGCACCAGCACCAGCGGTCGCAACGGCTCACCCATCATGGCCCCCAGACCACGGACGGCTCCGTCCGCCACGAAGCTCGAAATCGACGGTACACCTGCGCCCACAGCGCTGCCGAGGCTCGCGCGACGCCGATCCGCACAATGCCCGCGCGGGCAGGCGGAGCGCACGGAAACCGTGCGTCTACCGCCCGAGCGCTATTGCACTGGCCGCGCGGCATACCAGGGGTGTATAGCAGGACGTGAGATCTCGCGACGCATGATCAGACGCAGCAAGGGGACGCTCGTGGGTGGGGCAGCCGGTGCAGTGGCATTTCTCCAGGTCGAGGTCGACGGGGAGGTCGAAGGGCAACGAGTCGACGACGCCGGCGCGGAGCTCCTCACCGCGCTGAAGCGGTACCTGCCGAGCGAGGCGATACCGGTCACGGTCGAGCCGGACGCCAAGGGCGTCGTCGCCGACCTGGCGGTGCAGCTCCTCTCGGCCGGCATCATCTCGGAGGTCGCGCAGGTGCTCCGCGACTGGTTCAAGAGGCGACCCAAGGACAGCGCCGTCAAGGTCGTGGACGCCGACGGCAACGTCGTCGTCGAGGTGACGGGGACGAACGTCGGTGACGACGTGCTCGTCGCGGCCCTCCAGAGGCTCGCGGACAAGCCGGCCGACTGACCTGGCGCCCGTTCACGTATCAACGGCGGGCGTCCAGGCCCCTTGGCAGGTGGGGAGAGTCTTCGGGCTGCGGTGGGAGGCGACGACATGGGACGTGAGCCGCGCAGGGAGCGGGTGGGCGCGGCGCCGGTGCTCGTGGCGCCGCACGGACTCCCCCAGGGCTGAGCGGCTGCGCTCATGGCCTATCGCGCGCTCCTGATCGGGAACAGCACCTTCCCGGACGACCCCACGCTGGCCGACCTCAACGGCCCGAGGAACGACGTCGAGGCGCTGTACGAGAGGTTGACGGACCCCGTGACGGGGCTCTTCGGATCGGGCGACGTCGCGATCTGCGCGGACGGGAGCCGTGCAGGGATCTGGGACGCCGTCGACGACTTCGCTGCGTCTGTGAAGCGCGAGGACACGGTTCTCGTCTACTACAGCGGGCACGGGATCGAAGCCGACGGCCGCCTCTTCCTCGCCGCACACGACACGAAGCAGGCCCGTCCGAGCACCGCGGTCTCGATGACCGACCTCAACGGCACGTTCGAGGCGTTCAGGGCCGACCGCCGCGCGCTGATCCTCGACTGCTGTCATGCGGGGGTGGGCAAGCCGAAGTCCGGTTCGAGCACCCTCGAACGGGTGCTGCCCAAGCTTCCCGGCTGGGTCCGGATGTACAGCAGCGGGTATGGGACGTCTCAGGACGGCGCGGAACCGACGTCGAAGAGCAAGTTCACCGAGGTGCTCGTCGAGACGCTGGATCAGCTGGTCGTCCAGCCTGGCGGCGCCTTCGTCACGGTCTCGAGCCTGTTCGAGGCCATGGCGCCCGAGCTGGACCGGCGGAACCTGCCGGTCAAACCACCGGAAGGTGAAGGCATCATCCCCATCGCGAGACGCCGGCGGGTCGAGGCCAGCGCCTTGGCGGCGGACCTCCCGTTCGTCGATCTCGACGAGCTCACGGAGCAGGACGACGAGCTGTACCTCGACATCCCGCGCGCGGACCACGTCACGCTGGAGGGCCTGACCAACCTCGCCCGGCTCACCGACCTCATCGAGCTGACCCAGCGGCTCGCCGCACAGCAGGCGGACGAGACCGCTCTGCGACGGGTCGATCTCGCGCGCAACTTCCTCGGGGAGCGGCTGGTCGTCCCGTGGCTCGGCAGGCTGAGCACGATCCCGCGTCAGCCGAACACCCTCGTGCGCCTCCGGATCCGGCAGGAAGGCGGCCTCGACGACGGCCTTGCGGGGCTGCCCTGGGAGCAGCTGCGCCTGCCCCAGCGCATCGAGTCGGTCGGAGGCTCGGCGGTCCTGGGCTCCGGGCCCCTGGCGCTCAACTCCCGGGTCGTTCTCGAACGGGCGACCGGGGTGCGGTCGGTGTTCACGGCACCGGAGCGCCCGATCGATGATGTCGTGTTCTTCGGCTCGCCCGACGGTGGGGCGGTCAGGGACGCCGACGAGGCCATCCTCGCCGACCTCAGGACGCTCGGGCTCAGCGACAAGCGGCGACCCTGGGCCGCCCTCGAGCGCATGTTCGTCCCCCAGGACTGGCCCCCGGTCCTCGTGCTGGCCCCGACGCTCGAGCTCGTCCAGGGCCTCCAGGTCCCCCTCGAGGAGGCCGTGGTGAACCTGAAGGTCGGGCCCGGACGCCAGATCACGGACGCGCGGTTCATCGACAGCCTGCCCATACCCGCCACCGGCGAGGCGGCGCCCTTCCGCGTCATCGTGCTCGAGACGTTCACGGAGGAGCGGAGCGCCACCGCCGCGCAGGCGACCGGGCTCCTGGCCCATCGGCTCGCCAAACGCGGTCTCGGCGACGTGGTCTTCCTGTGCCACAGCCGTGAGTTCGCCACGTACATGGAGCCGTCGGAGTACCCGAGCAGGGACGACGAGGGCACCCAGCGTGAGCTGCTCGGAACCTTCGTGGGCTTCGTCCTCGCGGCCCTCATGAAAGGACAGACCACCCACCGCGCGGTGTACGCGGCCCTCTCGAGGATGAAGAGTGCCTACCCCTTCGTCTGCGACACCGCATGCGGCCTGCCCGGTGTCTACGCACAGGACTTCGCCGAGCCGGTTGCCAGATCTGCCACCGAGTCCGCGCGCCCGGTCACGTCGTCGGTGCCCGGCCCTGGTGCCGTGCGCGTCCAGAAGGGCGTGCCGGACCCGAAGGAGAGCGCGGGATGAGCATCGACGTGCAGCCGCGGACCATCCGCGAGCTCCTCGGGGACCTCGCCGCCGAGGTCGCGCGCGCCGGTGCGACGCGGACCCACGAGGCGATCGACTACTACCGACGCGCCCTGGACGAGCCGGGTGATCGTCCCCACGCGACCGACCTGCACGCGGCGATCGGAGACCTGCTCGACCGCGACGGCGACCCGACCGGCGCGTTCGCGAGCTACCTGAGCGCCGTCGAGGAGAACGCCACCCTCCCCCAGGCGGCCAGCAGGGCGGTCGCCCTGCTCGAGCGCGTCCCGGCCCTCTCGCTCGACGGGGCCACCCGCGCCCGTGTGGCCGCCGCCGCCGCGGCCCCACGGGCGTCCGGAGCCGCCCTGCACCTGGCGGCGTGGCTGCGTCGGTCCGAGGGTGACCTGGCCGGCGCGGCTGCGTTGCTCGAGCGGGCGTGGGAGCGCTGGGACGCACGCGGCGCCCCCGAGCTCACGGCCGACCTGGTGGACGCGCTGCTGAGCGTGGACCGGGTGGGCGACGCGGACGGCGTGCTGGAGGCCCTGGGTGCGTCGGCACCACCAGCTCTGGTCGCCGAGGTCCGCCTGGCTCAGGGTCGCTTGTCGGAAGCGCGCGCGAGCGCTCTGCAGGCGGGGAGCCAGGGAGTGCACCTGGCCGCGCTCGCCGAGCTGGGCCTGGACGACGGAGGCGAGCACACCGAGGCGGCGTCCGGGTCGACTCCGGTCACCACCCCCGAGGGCGCGACGGCGACGGCGATCGTCGTGCACCTCGCGGCGCACGGGCCCGAGGACTACGAGAAGGCACGACGGCTGTTCGTCGACGGCGACTGGGGCGCTGCGACCAGCCCGGACGTCCTCGCGGTGTTCCGCGCACAGCTGCTGTTCGAGGGCGCGGGCAACACCGAACCGGCCGGGGAGGGGACGGTGACGGTCCGGACCGCCTTCGACGCGATCGACGAGGGCCGGAAGATCCTGCGCCGGATCGCACGCCGGAGCGCGGCGCCCGCCGCTCTGCTGCACCACCGTTGGCTCCGCAGGCAGCGGGCCGTCCGGATGAGCGACGACCGGTTCACCTACGCCATGGCGGAGCTGGTGGCAGCGCTCGGCCAGGACCCGGACGCGACGCGGGCGGCCGTCGGCGCGTGCGCGCGGCGGACGACGTCGTACGTCCAGGACGCCGCGCTGGACGAGCTCCTCGCACAGCTGGCGCAGTCGGAGGCGGCGCTCGGCGACGACCGGAGCGAACCGGCCGCCGCGGCGAAGGAGGCCGCTGCTCGCGCGGTGGACCTGACCGGGCTCCCCGCCCGCGCCTACGCCCACGCCCTGTCCGCCGTACGGTTCGCGAGCAGCCCGGCCCGGCGGCTCCTGCTCGCCGACATCGCCTGGCGCGCGTCGTACGACGACGCCGTCCCCGCTGCCCCGACCACCGACGGGAGCTCGCAGCTCGGGATGCTGACCACAGCGTTGGAGCTGTTCGACGCCGAGCGTGGCGAGTTCGACCTCGACGCAGGTTCCGAGCCCGCGTTCGTGCACGGCGCCCTCCGGTTCCGTCGGGCGGAGCTCGCGAGCGCCGCACCGTCGATGTCCTCGCGGGCCGACGCCTTCGGCGCCGTCCCGGGCCTGTTGGCCGCCGCACTCGTCGACGGTGCGCCGATCTGGCGGGTGGCGCACGCGGCGTACGCACTCGGTGAGGCGGGCCTGCGCGGCAGCGCCTGGGCCGTGGCGGTCCAGGCGTCGCGCCTGGCCCGCAGCACGAGCACGGACGTGGGTGTCGCCGCCGAGTGCGCGGCGACCATGGGCGTGAACCACCTCGCAGACCGCGACGCCGTCGAGCCGGAGCTGCGGGCGTTCGCCGAGACCGAGACCGGCCGGAGCGCGGAGAGTGCGAGATGGATGGCGTCCGTGCGCTTCCATCTCGCGGTCCGGACCGGCCGCCACGACGAGGCCTGGGCGCTGCTCCGCCCGTCGGAGCCGGTCCCTGGCGAGGACTCCCCGCCGTACGACGACGATCCGCCGGACATGGCCGCCGCCACCTGGGCGCGGTGGGACCGGTTGAGCCTTCGGCTGCTCCGTGACGGCATCGCGGCCCACACGTCGCGGCTCAGCGCGTTCGCCGACGACCTGCGCACGTCGGGCGACGACCAGTTCATGCTCGCGGAGCAGCTCCGCCTGCTCGGCGATCCTGCCGGCTCCGACACCGTCCTGGACGGCATGGAGCCCGAGCTCGCCTCGGACCCGAACAGCGCGCTGGAGCGCCAGCTCAACGCACTCGCGCGAGGTGACGCCGGCGCGGAGGCCGCTCTTGCGGCACTCGTGGGTACGGTGCCGTCGCCCGCCAAGCTGTGCGAGCTGGCGAACGTGTCCCTCCCGCTCTTCGCGGCCGCCTACGCCGCAGCCCGCCCTGCAGCCGACCGGCTGCGCCGGCTCGCCTCGGAGCGCGTGGACACGCTGAGGTCGCGGCCGGTGTCGATCCTGGAGGAGGTCGACCGCGTCGCCCTGCCGGACGACGTGCGCGCGGTCGTTCGTCAGCTGCTGTGGCACGTCGAGTCGTCCGGCTCCGCTTCGGACGCCGACCTCGTGGCATGGGCGCGCCGCCTCGGCGACCTCGCCGTCTCGGGCGCGCTGGCACCGGCGCTCGTTGCCGTGCGCTCGGGCGTCGAGCGCCGGCTCGCGACCTCCTTGGCGGAGCAGGTCACCGCTCGGGCAGTCGCAGGAGAAGGCGCCGACGACCTTCTCAAGCTCCTGTGCGGGCTCCCTGGATGGCCCGAGGCGCTGGCGACGTCGGTGAGCACACCGGCGAGCCTCTGGTCGGTGCTGGACGCCGTGGGAACCGCGGTCGGTCCCGTGCTGGCGGAACGGCTCTCCGACCGGCTCCACGAGCTCCTGGGCATCACGGGGCTGCCGGTCGACGTCGACACCTGGACGCGGGCGGTCCCGTTGGCCGTCAGGGTCGGGTCGGGCCTGACCCCGCACGTCGACCCGGACCAGGGAAGCACGCTCATCGCGGAGGGGATCCCCCGCTTCCAGGCGCGCGTGCTCGCCGAGCGCGGTCTGCGGCTGCCCGGGATCGTGCTGCGTGAAGGCACCGAGCTCGAGGACGACGAGCTCGTCGTCCTCGTCGACGACGTGCCGGTGCACCGGGCCCGCGTGGACCCGGACCTCCCGTCGGTCCACGACGAGATCCTCGACGCCGTCGAGCGCGGCGTGGGGCCGTACCTCCCGAGGTTCGTCGGCCCGGACGACGTCGCGGACCTCGTCGCCGAGTGGCGCGCCGCGGACGCAGCAGCGGTTCAGGCAGCCGTCCCGGAGCCCGATCCGCCCCTCATGCTGACCTGGGTGCTCCAGGCCGGGCTGCACGAAGGGAACGACATCGCCGACTGGCGGGACGTCCTGCACGTGATCACGGACGCAGGCGGCTTGGAGCAGCCCTTCGCCACGCTGGCGCCCGCGGTGACCCACGGGCTGCGCGCCGCCCGGCCGCCGCAGTCCGCCGTCGTCACCGTCCCGGAGGTCCTCCTCGAGCCGCTCCGGACGGACGGGGGCATCACGCCGGTGGCCTGGCAGAAGCTCGTCGGCTGGCTCTGGAACGTCGTGGAGGGCGCCGACGAGCCGGTGTCCATCCGCGTGGAGGACGACACGCTCCGGGACACGGTCGCCGTGATCGCCAGGTCCGTGTCCCCCGACATCGCGACCTATCGGGCGAGCGAGGCACCGCAGCGATGAACGAGCCGTTCGAGATCGTGCGCGACGGCGCCCCGGTCGCCTTCCCCCGCCAGTGGGCGCTGGACGCCCTCGCCTATGCGGGCGGCGAGCCGCCACGCCACCGGGCGATCCACACGGACGTCGCGACGGCAGTGGCGGCGTCCGAGCCGAGCGTCCTCGCCGAGGCGGTCGCACTCGTCGAGGCGGCCGTCGTCGGCGAGGCCGCGATCGGGACCGCCGATGCGGCACCCGACGAACGGCTCACCGTGCACGTCGAGCCCGGTTACCTGCGGTACCTCACGACCCGGCTCGACGCCGACGACCTCGGGCGCGTCCGAGGCTGGATGTTCGACGAGCTCGGGATCGTGCTCCCCCCGCTGCGCCTGGCCGCCGATCCTGCCCTGCGGCCGCGGGGGTACAGGTTCTCGTTCGGGCCCTTGACGACCGTGCCCCGGCTCGGCCTCCTGGACGGCTCGGTGGCCGTCCTGACCACCGCCTACCCGGCGGCGGACGAGGAGGCCTCGGCGGACCCGCCCGAGAACGCGAGACTCGTCACTGCGGGCGGTCGTGCGGGCTGGGAGCTTCCCGAGGAGCGCACGCCGGAGATCGAGGCGAAGGGATACTTCCCGTGCGGCCCCGTGTACCTCGTGATCGTCGATCTCATCGACACAATCCGATCGTGGGCACCCTGGTTGCATCGCCCGTCAGCCACCTCGACGCTCCTCGAGCTTCTCGCACGACAGTCGCCGGCGCTCACCACCCCGACGGAGGCCCTCGGCGCCGACGAGGTGCACCAGCTCGTCGTCGGGCTGCTGGGCGATGGCGTCACGGTGCGGAACCTGCGCCGCATCGTCGAGCTGGCGCTGCGGTACGACGACGTCCCGTCCGCGGCTCCGGACCGGCTCACGTTCGTGCGCTGGGGGCTGGCCGAGGAGATCGGCGCGTCGGTCGCACGCCGGACGGACACGGCGGTCGTCTACCTGCTCTCCAGCGACCTGGAGGCGGAGGCGGGCGACCGGCTCCGTGCTGCTGCCGAGGCCGAGCTCCGCCAGCTCGGCGCGGCCTCCGTGCCGGCGATCCTGACCGAGGACCACCGCAGGTGCGCGGTCCGGGACGCCGTGCGGTCGATCGTGCCCAGCATCCAGGTCGTCGGCTTCAGCGACCTGCCCGACCATCTCAACGTGCAGCCGGTCGCGCGGCTCGGCGGCTGAGAGCGGCCCTCGGACCCAGGAGGTGAGTGGCATGGAGAGAGCCGATCGGCTCGGCTTCGGCAGGTGCCCGTGCGGCGGGTCCTATACGAGATCGCTGGTCCAGATCGCCTTCGGTGAGGACAAGGATCCCCTGACCGACGTCCCCCAGGGGCGCTGTCCGGTGTGCGGCGGCTGGGTCTACCGCACCCCGCAGCTCGCCGTCGTCACGGCGGCCTTCGTCGGCGGTCGTGTCACACCGAGGCGGCCCGTCTGGTAGCGCGCCGTCCGGCAGCCGCGGGCGGTTGCACGCCTACGGGTGCGGCCGGGTGTGGTGCATGAGTACGCAGGCCGGCCCAGAGGAACCGGAGAGGCCGGTCGGCCTCAGGGCATCGTGGCGGCGGACTGGAACGCGACCTCGAGCTGAACGGCGCGCCTCGCCCGTCCGGGACCGAGGTCCCGCGACACGGGGGCTGCGACGAGCGGACGCTGGAGGGAGCGCGGCGGTACGCCGGCAGACGTCCGGCCTGGTCCGGCGCGGAACGGGGATGCGACTCATGCGTACCGACGGACCGGTGGTCGTCGCGCTGGACGGCGCGCCGCACAGTGCTCAGACGCTCGAGTGGGGCGTCATGGAATCGGTCAGGCGGAGGGCGGCGTTGCTGCTGGTGCGCGTCGTCGACGACACCTGGCAGATGTCGTCCTGGGCCGGGTACCCGCTGCCCGGGCAGACCGACCTGGACATCGAGGTCGAGCAGTACCTGACGGAGCAGGCGAAGCTCGTCGAGGAGCGCCACCCCGGGGTCCGGGTCGATACGCGCACGATCCACGGCCAGGTCGTGCCTGGGCTGCGCGAGCAGAGCGTCGGCGCCCAGCTCTTGGTGGTCGGCGCGCACCTGCGGACACGACGGGCGCGGAGCGGCTCGACGGGCGTGCACGTCGCCGCGCACGCCCAGTGCCCGGTGGCCGTCGTCCGCTCCCAGGTCCAGACGTCGTCGGCGGCCTCGGACGGGGCGGTCGTCGTCGGGGTGGACGGCTCGCCGGCGTCTCTTGCCGCCGCGCATCTCGCGGCACGCGAGGCATGGATGCGCGGTGGACCCCTGCACGTCGTCCACGCCCGTGCGTCGGTCCCGGACCCCCTCAGCCGGGGCAGCTTCGCCCCGGTGGCGGCCGGCGACGAGCACGACCCCGTCCACCAGGCCGCGGTGGCCGTGACCGACGCGCTGCGCGCCGAGAACGACGGGCTCGCCGTGGACCTGACGCTCGTCGACGACGACCCCGCTGACGCACTCGTCCGGCTCGCAGCGGACGCCGCGCTGCTGGTGATCGGGTCACGAGGGCTGGGCACCTTCCGCGGCATGCTCCTCGGCTCGGTCAGCAGCGCGGTGGTCCGCGAGGCGACGGTCCCCGTCGTCGTCGTGCACGACAGTCCCTGAGGCACTGACGCGTCAGTACGAGTGAGGTCCCGGCTCCATGCGGAGGCGGGACCTCGCCGTGCGCGGCGTCACCGGGTCGCCCTCGTCGGCTCAGCCGGCTCAGCCGTCCACGTCGCCGGACTGCTCCGTGGAGACCCTGTCGTCCCAGGCGGCCCGAGCCCCGGACTCACCGGCGCGCACCACCGCGACGATCGTGCCGACGGCGACCACGACGGCCAGGATCCCGCCGACCATCGCGAGCCGGCGCTCGCGCCCGGCGCGCGCCCCACCACGGGCGTCGAGGTAGCGGCCCCAGAGCCAGATCCCCACCGACAGCGCAGAGAGCGCGAGCGCCCACGGGAGGATCTGGTCGCCCAGCTCGGCGTGCTCCTCGACCAGGTCCGTGTGGGGCACGTGCCCCTCGAGCCACTCGCCGTAGTGCGTCGTGAGCGGCACCAGGACGGTGACGCCGACGGTGAGCAGCGGGGTCAGCACTCCGAGCCTGCGCCGCAGGGTCGGCCACCACGCGGTCACTGCCACCAGCAACGCGGCGAGCGGCAGGAGGACCACCACCGCGTGGATCAGCAGGATGTGGGTGGGTAGACCGTTGACCTCGTTCACGCCGACCTCCGTCGTGGGGATGCCCGAGGAACGCTACGGGCGGATTCTCAGAGGTTTCTCACAGGCAGCGGGCGCGATCGGACATGCGTTCCGAGAATCCTCTGAGAACGCCGCGACAGGCTGGTCGACATGGCCACCACCACCGCCCATGTCGCACGTCCGACAGTCCCTATGTCTGTCTCGGTCCCTGTCCGTGTGGCACAGCGGCCGGTACGGCGGCCGTCGGGAGCGCTCGTCGCGGTGTGGGCCGGCTCGCTCGGGGTGCTCGGGTTCTGGTGGCTGAGGACGTCCCCGCTCGTCGGTGCGACGCCCGGGGGTGCGGTGACGAGCCTCGGTGAGCTGGCCGGGCTGCTCGGGTCGTTCCTGGTGTGTGCCCAGCTGCTGCTCGTCGCGCGGGTGCCGTGGTTCGAGCGGTCCGTCGGGCTCGATCGCCTCGTGTCCTGGCACAGGTCGCTCGGGACGAGCGTCGTCCTGCTGATCGTCACCCATGTCGTCCTCATGATCCTCGGCGGTGCGTGGCTGGACCGGACGACGGCGTGGGCTGAGGTGCCGAGCGTCCTGGCGACCCAGCCGTACCTCTGGCCCGCCGTGATCGGCACGGTGATCTTCGTCGCCGTCGGCCTGTCGAGCGCCCGCCTGGCCCGGCAGCGCCTGTCGTACGAGGTGTGGTTCGCGGTGCACCTGACGACCTACGTCGCGATCTTCCTGACGTTCTTCCACCAGGTCGCGGGAGGGACGCACTTCGTGTCGGACCCCCTCGCGCGGCTCGCGTGGATCCTGCTGTACGCGGGGACCGCGGCAGCGATCCTTGTGTGGCGCGTCGCCGTGCCGCTCGTCGACCACCGGAAGTACACCCTGCGGGTGACGGCGGTCGTCCCGGAGGGACGCGGGCTGTCGAGCGTGTGGCTCGGCGGCGCGGGTCTGGAGCGGCTCGGGGCGCAGGCGGGACAGTTCTTCCTGGTGCGCTTCCTGACGCGCGGGCACCTCGGGACGGCTCACCCGTACTCCCTGTCGATGGTCCCGACGGACGACAGCCTGCGCTTCACGATCGGCGCGCTCGGCGACCACTCGTCGGCCGTTTCACGCGTCCGGGCGGGGACGCGCGTACTGGTGGAAGGACCGTTCGGCCGGTTCACCGCGGAGCGCGCCACCGCTCCGAAGGTTCTGCTGGTCGCGGGCGGCGCCGGCATCGGACCCGTCCGCGCACTGGCCGAAGAGCTCCTGCGCCGTGGGCACGAGGTCGTCGTCATCCACCGCGCCCACACTGCCGACGGGCTGGCCCTGGCCGGGGAGTTCACGCCGTCACCCTGGCTGCGGTACGTCCCGCTGCCCGGCCGGCGGGCGCAGCTCGGCCATGACCCGCTGGCCCCCGCCCACCTCGCCCGGACGGTGCCGGACATCGCGGAGCGGGACGTGTTCGTCTGCGGGCCCGACGCGATGATGACCACCGTCGCCCGCTCGGCCCGCGCCCTCGGGGTGCCGGCCGCAGCGATCCACCGAGAGGAGCTCGGCTGATGGCCTCCCGACCCTGGCGAGGGACGTTGATCTTCGTCGGCACTGCCGCGGCCATGGCTGCGGCCGGTGCCGGCCGGTTCGCCGGCGTCGTGCCACACCCGGCCAGCCAGGCGCCTGCGGCCCGGGCGGCGAGCACCGCGGCGACCGACCCCGTCGCCCCGAGCGGCTCGACGGGCGTCGGTCCCGGCCCGACCGGCACGGACAGCGGCTCGACCACGACGTCCGGCACCGTGACGATCGCAGGATCCGTCGAGCAGAACCGCTACGGCCCGGTGCAGGTCGCGGTGACCTTCGCCGGCAGGCAGATCATCGACGTGCAGACGCTGCAGTCGCCGAACCGTGACGGCAGGAGCGTGCAGATCTCGGAGCGCTCCGTCCCCGTGCTCGCTCACCAGGTGGTGGCCGCGCAGTCGGCGCACGTCGACACCGTCTCGGGTGCCACCTACACGTCGCAGGGGTACCTGCAGTCCGTCCAGTCGGCGATCGACCAGCGGGGCTGAGACGTGCGCCGGCTGGAGACGGTCATGGGAATTCCCGTGTCGGTGGACGTGCGCGACGGCGACCCGGCCACGGTGGCCGCGCTGGTGGCGCGCGCGTTCGACTCCCTGCGTGCGGCGGACCGACGGTTCAGCCGGCACGATCCCGGAAGCGAGGTGAGCCGCTTCGGACGGGGCGAGGTGCTCGCGGCGGAGGCGTCCGACGACCTCCGCGAGGTGCTGCGCGTGGCGGGCCGGGCGTGGCGGGAGTCGGGCGGTGCCTTCTCGGTCCGTCGTCCCGACGGGTCCGTGGACACCGACGGAGTGGTCAAGGGGTGGGCCGTCCAGCGCGCCGCTGACCTGCTGGTGGCCGGGGGGTTGCAGCGCTTCTGCTGGAACGCCGGGGGCGACGTGGTGACGCGCGGTGAGCCGGAGCCCGGCCGCGGATGGAACGTGGCCGTGCGCGACCCGCTGGGCCGCGAGGAGTTCCTGGCCGTCCTGGAGGTTCGCGACGGTGCCGTCGCGACGTCCGGTACCTACGAGCGCGGGAACCACGTCTGGGACGGACGGACGGGCGCGGCCGCCACCGCTCTGCTGTCCGCGACGGTGGTCGCCCCCGACCTCACCACGGCGGACGTGCTGGCCACGAGCGTGCTGGCGCTCGGGCCCGACGGCGTGCGCTGGGCGGCCGGCGCCGGAGCGACCGCGGTGATCGCCGTGACTGCCGAAGGGCGGTTGCTCACCGACGGGGCCGGTGCGACGCTGCGGGCAGCTCGAGAGTGATCACCGCCCCTGCAGCCCCGCCCGGACGCGACGACGCCCGCACCGAGCCCCCGTGCTGGGACGCGACCTCCGCGACGAGTGCGAGCCCGATGCCGTAGTGGCGCCGCCCCGGGTCGGTGTTCGACTCGTTCCGGTGCGACGCGAACCGACGGAACAGGTCGGCCTCGTCTCCGGACAGGCCGGGGCCGTCGTCACGCACCGACACCATGACCCGGTCAGCCGCCACCTCGACCGAGACCTCCACTGTGCCGACCGCGTGGTCCAGGGCGTTGTCGACGAGGGCCGTCAGGGCCCGCCGGACCGAGGCTGTCGCGGCCAGGGCGACGGCCTCGGGCTCACCCGACCGGGTCAGCGTGATGCCGCGGTGCTCCCCCGACGCGCGCGCCGCCTGGACGACGTCGTCGGCGACACCGGCGACGTCCACCGGAACCGGGTCGACCGATCGGGCGTCGGCCGCCAGCAGCATGTCGTCCAGGACCGCCGTGAGCGCGGCGGTGTCGGCCAGGAGCCCGTCGACGTCGTGCTGCACGCGGTCCGGCGGCGACGTGCCCCAGTCGGCCGTCATGTGCCTGTTCAGCAGCTGGGCGCGCGTGGACAGCAGCGTCAGCGGCGTCCGCAGCTCGTGGCTGGCGTCGGCGACGAACCGCCGCTGCAGGCTCAACGCGGCCACCATCGGCCGGACCGCCCGACGGGCGAGCGCCGCGCCGCCGAGCCCAGCCAGGGCGACCCCGACACCGCCGGCGACGAGCATGGCCGCGACGAGCCGCTCCCGCTCCTCGTGACCGACGCGGGGATCGAGCGCCGCCTGCACGACGCGGTCCCCCGCGCGCCCCGTCAGGACCGTGAGCTCCCCGGCGCTGGTGGAGACGGTCGTGCGCACGTCCGTCCCGTTCTCGGCCACCTCGCGCAGTGCGTCGACGTCGGGCAGACCCGTCGGCATGTCGGCCGAGGTCTCCAGCGCACCGTGATCGACGACCGCGACCCACATGCCGGCAGGGGCGTCGTGGACGTCGTCGACGGTGTGGACGGCCGACCGCGCCTGAGAGGTGGCCGCAGCGTGCTGCGACCGGCTCACGATGACCAGGACCGTCGCGCACACCGCTGCCAGCACGACGAGGGCGAGCCCGGCGATCTGCAGACCCAGCCGCCACGACGTGCGCCGCACGACCTGTCGTTCGTGGGCCGTCAGGTCCGTCATGCGTCACCCAGGCGGTACCCGGAGCCTCGGACCGTCAGCACGCTGGTGCGGCCGAGCTTGCGGCGCAGGTAGTACACGTAGGTGTCGACGACCCCCTCGTCCTCGGCCTCCGGGAAGACGCGGTCCAGGAGGTCGGGGCGGCTGAACACGTGCCGCGGTCGCCGGGCCAGCACCTCGAGCAGAGCGCACTCGCGTTCCGTCAGGCCGACGGACAGTCCGCCACGGGCCACCACACGGGCACCGACGTCGAGCGAGCCTCCCGGCACCGGGATCGTCGTCGCCTCGTCGTGGTGCCGCCGGCGCAGGGCGCGCAGCCGCGCGGCCAGCTCATCGAGGTCGAACGGCTTGCCCATGTAGTCCTCGGCCCCCGCATCCAGGCCCGCCACGCGATCGGCCGGGTTCCCGAGCGCGGACAGGACCAACGCGGGCGTCTTGACGCCCCGGGAACGCAGTCGGACCAGGAGATCGAGACCGTCGATCGCGGGCAGGCCGCGGTCGAGCACCATGACGTCGTAGCTGCGGGTCAGACCGAGGTGCAGACCCCGCTGCCCGTCCGGTGCGACGTCGACGTCGTACCCTTCGCCGGCGAGGATCTGCTCGAGCATCGCGGCCAGCTGTCGGTCGTCCTCGACCAGGAGCAGCGGAACCCCCGTCCCCACGTCGCGTCGCCCTACAGGCCCGACACGCCGAGGAGGCGGCCGACCGAGTACGTCACGGTCATGGCCGCGGCGCCGCCGACGACCAGCCGCACCATCGCCGGCAGACGACGCGCACCACCGAGGCCAGCGCTGATGCCGCCAGTGACGGCCAGCGCGACCAAGACTGCGGCGAACGTCACCGCGACCCGGACGGAGGCGGGTGCGAGAGCGACCGCCGCCAACGGCAGGGCCGCTCCCGCGGTGAACGAGATGCCCGACGAGATCGCCGCGTGCACGGGATTGGTCAGCGCTGCCGGGTCGAGACCCAGCTCCACGTCCAGGTGCGCCGCCAGCGGATCGCGACCGGTCAGCTCCTCGGCCACTGCCCGGGCGGTGCCGCGCGAGAGGCCCTTCGCCTCGTACATCCCGATGAGCTCCTCCAGCTCGCCGTCGGGGTCGCGCTCCACCTCGCGGCGCTCCTGCTCGATGAGGGCTCGCTCCGCGTCGCGCTGACTGCTGACCGACACGTACTCGCCCAGCGCCATCGACACCGCCCCGGCGACCAGCCCGGCGATGCCGGCGACAAGGATCGGCCCGATGTGCACCGTCGCCCCGGCGACCCCGACAACCAGGCCCGCGGTCGAGATGATGCCGTCGTTCGCGCCCAGCACCCCGGCGCGCAGCCAGTTCAGACGTGCCGCGTCCATGCCCCGACCGTCGTCGACGAGCCGGGCCGCGCGTTCGCCGGACTCGGCCACGGTCCCGACGGTAGGCCGCTCGACGGCGTGCCGCCACGAAGGTGTGGCTTTCCTCTCTCTCGGCTTCGAACCCAGGAGGGCTCGACGAGACTTCCGGCCGGAGGCGATCAAGACGATCTCGGGCGCGCTGGTCACGATCATTCACGGCGACGGTACGAGCCAGCTCAAGGAGTCGACGCACCACCACGACGATCCCGACCCGTGGAGGTGCTCGACGACACTGCGGCGGCGACCGTCGGCGCCGCCGCAGTGTCGGTGTACCGGCTACCCGACCGCCACGGTGCTGCTGTAGGTGTCGTTCGCGTCCGGGTCGGCCTCGGTGTGGTTGTCGAACACGTGGTCCCACGACGACGACCAGCCGGCCACCGATACGCGCACGAGGTCGTGCGCCACGTTCGGGAAGGCCCTCGTCGGCTTGAAGAAGATCGGGCCGGTGGCCCAGGTGACCGGCTCGTCCGGGTGGTGGGCGGGCAGGTCGTCGAAGAACCCGGCACTGGTCGTGAGCGAGCCCACGTACGTGGCGGCCGCACCGTTGCCCTTGACCAGCGTGCCGTTCAGGCCCTCGACCAGGAACTGGACGTCCGCCATGTCGAGCATCCCGGTGTTGGTGGCCTGGAAGCGGAACTCCACCTCGTCGTCGTCGTTGATCGCCGGGCCCGGCCAGCTGACGTCGATGATGTCGATGGTCACGTACGTGCTGGGGTAGTTCTTGATGTCGTTGTAGACGTCATCCAGAGCAGTCATCGTGGTTCTCCTCGGTGGGTGTCGGGCCGCGTGTCGACCCGATGCCAGAGATGAGCTCTCCGGGGTCGCGCTGATCGGTGGGGAAACCCCAGCCGAGCCCTCCAGATCGACGACGACGAGGCGCACCCCTGCCGCGGCGCACCACGTGTTCACGACGACGGCTGGCCGCCGCTCGACCCGCGCAACATCAGCCGATGGTTCACAGCGCCGGCGAAGCGCGGAGGGGTCGAGGGGTCGATGCATGCCGCACGGCACACAGCGCTGTCCGGCATGGTCAACGCAGGCGTCCCGCTCGCGGTCGTCAGCCGAGTCGCCGGACACGAGTCGATCACCATCACGATCGACGTCCACAGGCACGTCAGGGAGCCGTCAGCTCGCGACG
This sequence comes from Cellulomonas sp. URHB0016, assembly GCF_054057935.1. Lineage (NCBI taxonomy): Bacteria > Bacillati > Actinomycetota > Actinomycetes > Micrococcales > Cellulomonadaceae > Cellulomonas > Cellulomonas sp. URHB0016. Next base: position 393,243 of record NZ_JBSRZU010000001.1, read on the forward strand.
CTGTCGACGCCGCCGCGGGTGCGCTCGGCCTCGGATGACTCATGGTCGCGCGAATGACTCATGGAACGTCTGAGACACAGGTCAGGGGCTGCCCCGGAAACCCGGAAACAGCCCCTGACCTGCGCTTCTACCTGTCGGGCTGACAGGATTTGAACCTGCGACCCCTTGACCCCCAGTCAAGTGCGCTACCAAGCTGCGCCACAGCCCGATGGCCCCCGCAGGAGCCTCGGAAACTCTACCCCAACGCCGCCCGTGCCCCGTCATCGACACCGGTGGTCGGTGCCACGATCAGCGCTTGCGCTTCTCCCGGACCCGCACGGAGATCGAGATCGGCGTTCCCTCGAACCCGAAGGTCTCGCGCAGGCGGCGCTCGATGTACCGGCGGTAGCCGGGGTCGAGGAACCCGGTGGTGAAGATCACGAACCGGGGCGGCCGGGTGGACGCCTGCGTGGCGAACAGGATGCGCGGCTGCTTCCCGCCCCGCAGCGGGTGCGGGTGGGCGGCGACGAGCTCGCCGAGGAACGCGTTGAGGCGCCCGGTGGAGATGCGCGTGTCCCACGACTCGAGGGACCGTTCCAGGGCCGGCACCAGTCGGTCGGTGTGCCAGCCGGTCTTCGCGGAGATGTTGACGCGCGGCGCCCACTGCACCTGGACGAGGTCCTGCTCGATCTCGCGCTCGAGGAACGGGCGGCGGTCCTCGTCCATGAGGTCCCACTTGTTGTACGCGATGACGAGCGCACGGCCGGCGTCGACGACCTGCGAGATGACGCGCGTGTCCTGCTCGGTCATCTTCGTCGAGGCGTCGACGAGCACGACGGCGACCTCGGCCTTCTCGATGGCCGCCTGGGTCCGCAGCGAAGCGTAGAAGTCGGCGCCGGACGTCTGGTGCACGCGCCGCCGGATGCCCGCGGTGTCGACGAACACCCACGGCTTGCCCTTGAGCGCCACGAGCTCGTCGACCGGGTCCCGCGTGGTGCCCGCGACCTCGTCGACGACGACCCGCTCGGCGCCGAGCACCTTGTTGAGCAGCGACGACTTGCCGACGTTCGGGCGGCCGACGAGGGCCACGCGGCGCGGTCCGTCGGGCAGCGGCGTGCCGTGCGCGGACACCAGGGGCAGCGCCTCGATGGCGGCGTCGAGCAGGTCGCCGGTGCCGCGGCCGTGCAGCGCGGAGACCGGGTACGGCTCCCCCAGGCCGAGGGACCAGAGCGCGGCGGCGTCGGCCTCGACGGCGGGACCGTCGACCTTGTTGGCGCACAGCACCACGGGCTTGCCGGACCGGCGCAGCAGGCGCACGACCTGGGTGTCGGTCTCGGTGACGCCGACGGTGGCGTCCACGACGAAGATCACGGCGTCGGCCAACGAGATGGCGACCTCGGCCTGCTGGGCGACGCGTGCGTCGATCCCGGCCACGTCGACCTCCCAGCCGCCGGTGTCCACGAGCGTGAAGCGGCGACCAGCCCAGTCAGCGGGGTAGCTCACGCGGTCCCGCGTCACGCCGGGCTTGTCCTCGACGACGGCCTCACGGCGGCCGATGATGCGGTTGACGAGCGTCGACTTGCCCACGTTCGGACGTCCGACCACGGCCAGCACGGGGAAGACGACGACGGGCTCGTCGCCGAGGTCGCCGACGTCCTCGGCGTGCAGGAGGGCGAGGTCCTCGTCCTCCAGCGCGTACTCCGTGAGTCCTGCGCGCAGCGCCCGCTCGCGGTCGGCGTCGCCGGTCTCGTCGGGCAGCACCAGGTCGGGATCGGTCTCGGTCATGCCCCCATTGTCCCCTGCCGGGCGGCCCCACCGCGCCGACCAGGCCGAGAGTCCGGTCACGGCCCCCGGACGACGTCTCTCACGCTGACCACGTGGTCCGTACCGCGCTCGACGACGCCACCACCGGCCGGCGTCAGGACGTCCGCTGCCGGTTCGGGTCGTCGGTCGGCAAGGCGAGCCCCGTGCGGGCCGCAGCCCGGTCGACGAGGTCGGCGAGCGCGACCCGGATGGCCTCGTTGGCCTCGACCAGCGCGGCGCGGCCGGAGGTCCCGGGTGCCCGCTCCAGCACGAGTGGCTCCCCGAGCTCGACGGCGAGCCGCCGGCGCAGACCGGGCACGTGGTTGACGGACTCGCCGGTCCGCCGGGTGCCGAGAACGGCGACCGGCACGACCGGAGCATGCCCGTTGAGCGCCAGCCACGCGACGCCGGCCCGTGCGCTCGTCGCGTCCCCACGACCCCGGTTGCCCTCGGGGAACACCCCGACGACACCGCCCCGCTGCAGCACGCCGAGCGCGGCGACGAGGGCCGACCGCCCGCTGTCGCGATCCACCGGGATCTGCCCGGCGGCGCGCAGCACCCAGCCGACGGGCCCGACGAACATCTCCTCCTTGACGAGGATGTGCGCGGGCCGAGGGACGACACCGGCCAGCAGCGGCCCGTCGATGACGCCCGTGTGGTTCGCGGCGAACACCACCGGACCGTCGGGGGGCACGTGGTGCGCGCCGACGACGTCCGCGTTCCAGACCACCCGCGCCAGGAAGCGTCCGATCCAGCGTGACCACGCGGGCCCGGAGGCCGACGGGACGTGCGGCTCGGTGCTCACGCGCGTGCGACGACGGACGCGACGACGTCGAGCACCGCCTGCACCGTCTGCTCGAAGTCGAGGTGGGAGGAGTCGACGGTCACGACACCGTCGGCGGCCACCTGGAACTCGACGACGGTCGAGTCGTCGGCGTCGCGTCGCACGACCTGGTCGCGCGTGGCCTCCACGGCGGCGGCGTCGTCGGTGCCGTGCACGTCCCGCGCGCGGCGGGCGAGACGGGCAGCCTCGCTCGCGGTGAGGAGAACGCGCACGTCCGCGTCAGGTGCGACGACGGTCGTGATGTCCCGACCCTCCGCCACGATGCCCCGCCCCCCGGAGTAGGACGAGGCGTCGCGCTCCGCCTCGATGGCCGCGCGCTGGAGCCGACCGAGCTCGGCTCGCACCGCGAGATTCGTCGCGACGGCACTCACGGCCGCCGAGATCGAGGTCTCCCGGATCGCTGCGGCGATGTCCGTGCCGCCGACCGTCACGGTGGGGGCGTCCGGGTCGACGCCCACCGCGAGGGGCATCGTCCGGACGGCGTCCGCGACGGCGGGAACGTCCTCCAGGGCGATGCCCTGGTCGAGGCACCACCAGGTCGCCGCCCGGTAGAAGGCGCCCGTGTCGAGGAACGCGAGCCGCAGCGACCGGGCGACGGCCTTGGACACGCTGGACTTGCCCGAGCCGGACGGTCCGTCGATCGCGACGACGAGCGGGTGCTGCAGGACCGTGCTCAACTCACCAGTCTCCATCCGCGGGCCGTCAGCTCCGCCTCGAGGTGCTCGACGCTGCCCGGCAGCACCGAGATCGCCGCCATGCCGACCGGTCGGCCGGCGGCGTGCTCCAGCTGCAGGTCCTCCAGGTTCACCCCGGCCTCCCCGACGTCGGTCAGGAGCCGCGCGAGCTCGCCGGGGGCGTCGGGGACGAGGACCGTGACCACGCCGTAGGTGCGCTGCACGCCGCCGTGCTTGCCGGGGATCCGGACGACGCCCGCGTTGCCCTCGGCGACCGCGCGGGCGATCGTCGCGAGCGCACCCAGCTCGACGGTCTCCGGGCCGGTGGCGGCGTCCGCGCTGGTCAATGCTCCGATGATGGTGTCCAGGTCGGTCCTCAGACCGACGAGCACCGGCCGGACCGCGGCCGCGTTCGCCGCCAGGATCGACGTCCACAGCGCCGGGTCCGACGCGGCGAGGCGGGTCACGTCCCGAAGACCTTGACCGGCGAGCGCGAGGGCCGCGTCGTCGATGTCGCGCAGCCGTGCGGCGACCAGGCTCGAGGCGACCTGCGGGACGTGGGAGACGACCGCGACGGCGGCATCGTGCGCGACGGCGTCCATCGCGACCGGCACCGCGCCGAGGTCGACGGCGAGCGCACGCACGGCGAGCAGCGCGTCGGGACGGGACGACCCGGAGTCCGCGATGACCCACGGCCGGCCGAGGAACAGGTCCGGCACCGCCGCCGACGGTCCGGACCGCTCCCGGCCCGCCATCGGGTGCGACCCGACGTACCGCGTGAGGTCGGCACCCGCGGCGCGGAGCTCGGCGAGGACGGAGCCCTTGACGCTCGCCACGTCGGTGACGACGGCGTCGGGGTGGGCCGCGAGCTCGGCGAGGACCACGTCGGCGGTCACGTCCGGCGGAGCCGCGACCACGACGAGCGCCGGGGGTCGGTCGTCCGACGACGGCAGCCGGCCCGCGCCCACGTCGCGGGCGAGTGCGAGCGCGGTGCGCGACGGGTCGTGCAGCACCACGTCGACGCCGCGCGTCGACAGGCCCAGCCCGACGGATGTACCGAGCAGCCCGGTACCGACGACCCGGACGGGTCCTTGCGTCGCGAGCGTCACATGCCCGCCTGGGTCATCAGCGAGCCGACCTCCGTCTTCGACAGCACACGCGTGCGGCCGGGCTTGAGGTCGCCGAGCCGGATCGGGCCGATCTGCGTCCGGACCAGCCGCGACACCGGGAAGCCGACCTCGTCGAACAGGCGACGGACCACCCGGTTGCGGCCCTCGTGCAACGTCAGCTCGACGAGGCTCGCCTGCGGCGTCTGCTGCACCACCTGGTAGCGGTCCAGGGTGACCGGGCCGTCCTCGAGCTCGACGCCCCGGAGAAGCCTGCCGGCGAGCGACGGGGGCACCCGGCCGTCGAGCTGAGCCAGGTACGTCTTCGCGACGCCGTGCGACGGGTGCGACAGCCGGTTGGCGAGGTCGCCGTCGTTCGTCAGGAGGATGAGCCCCTCGGTGTCCGCGTCGAGCCGACCGACGTGGAACAGCCGCTCGTCGCGGTTCGCCACGAACTGCCCGATCGACGGACGCCCGTCGGGGTCGTGCATCGTCGAGACGACGCCCTTCGGCTTGTTGAGCGCGATCGTGATGAGCGACGAGTCGAGCTGCACGCGGATGCCGTCGACGTGGATCACCGCGCTGACGGGGTCCACCCGGACCCCGAGCTCCAGCACCGGGTTGCCGTCGACCGTGACCCGGCCCGACGAGATGAGGTCCTCGCACGCCCGTCGCGATCCGAGGCCCGCGGCCGCGAGCACCTTCTGCAGGCGGACGCCCTCGGGGTCGTGCACGTCGATGGTCACCTCGGGCAGCGGACGCTGCGGCGGACGCGACTGTCGGGGCGGCCGGCCGGACGATCCACCGCGTGCCGTCGGACCGCCGGTGGAACCGCGGCGTGCCGCGGTCGCACCACGGGCGCCACCCGAGCCGGCCGCGCCACGCGACGGGGCCCCCGCACCGCCGCGCCCTGCACCGGCCCCGCCGCTGCTGCGCCCCCCGCTGCCCGAAGCACCGCTGCGACCGGCGCTGCCGCTCCGACCTGGCGCACCGCTCCCCCCCGTGCCGCCACTCCGTCCGGCGTTCGCGCCGCTGGGGCGTCCGGTGCCACCCGCACCGCCTCGGCCTGCAGCGCCGCCTGCGCCGCCCGTGCTGCCCCGGCTCGTCCCACCGGAGTCTCCGCGCCCGGCACCGCCGGCGGCGCCACGTCCGGAGCCCGAGCCGCCGCCGTGGCCACCGCCACCGGACCGTCCGCCGGCGGGTCCACCGCGCCCGGCGCCACCGGCACCACGTGCGCGGTCACCGCCCTGGCCTGCGCTTCCGCGTCTCTCTTGCGGGGTCATCTGCTGTCTCCGATCGCGTGGTCGACACCCTCGAGCCCGTCGATGTCCGGGAGGTAGGGCGCGAGCGGGGGCAGCTCGTCCAAGGAGGACAGGCCCATCCGCTCCAAGAAGTATCCCGTGGTCGAGTACAGGACCGCGCCACTGCCCGGGTCGGTCCCGACCTCGGCGACGAGTCCACGAGCGGCGAGGGTGCGCACCACGCCGTCGACGTTCACGCCGCGCACCGCCGAGACCTGCCCGCGGGTGACCGGCTGGCGGTACGCGATCACCGCCAGCGTCTCGAGCGCCGCCTGCGTGAGACGGGCCGTCTGCCCGTCGACGACGAACCGCCCGACCACGTCCGCGTACGCCGGCGCCGTGTAGATCCGCCAGCCCTCCCCCGCCCGACGGAGCTCGAAGCCGCGAGGGCGGCCGCCGAGGGCACCCCGGTACTCGGCGGCCAGCTCGTCGAGGAGGGCCTCGACACGGGCGGTCGGCAGTGCCAGGACGGTGGCGAGCCGGAGCGCCGGGATCGGCTCGTCGGCGACCATGAGCACGGCCTCCAGGGCGGCCAGCGCACCGCCCGGCAGGTCGTCGACGTCGAGCGCCGGCTCGTCCGGCTGGACGGGCGTCGTCTGCGCCTCCGCGTCGGGCGAGGCGTGGGCGTCCTGCTCGGTCATGCGTCCGTCCCCTCGTGCTGCGTGCGGTGCTCGGCACCGGCGTTCTGGTCCTGGCCCGTCGCCGGGCTCGCCCAGGTCGCCTCGTCGGACGGCTCGACCGACGCCGGGTCCTGCTGGTCGAAGTCGTCGGAGACCTCGACGTCCCCCTCGGTCGACCCCGTCCAGCGCACCGTGAGCTCGCCGAGCGGCGTGACCTGCTCGAACCCGACGGCACCCTCACGGAACAGCTCCAGCAGGGCGAGGAACCGTGCGACGACGACGATCGTCGACCCGGCGTCGGCCGTGAGCGCGCGGAACGAGGTCGCCCCGCCGTGCCGCAGGCGGTCGACGAGCACCGCGGCCTGTTCCCGCACGCTCACAGGTGGTGCATGCAGGTGACTGATGTCGACGCCGGGTGGTGCCGCCCTCGGTTGCGTCACTCTCGCTGCCAGAGCAGCGAGCTGGTCCGCACCGACCTGCCAGACGAGCTCCGGCAGGAGTGCGGCGAGGTGGGGCTCGAGCCCGACGACACGGGGGAACCGCCTGCCCTCCGTCGCGAACCGCTCCGCGAGGTCGGCGGCGACGCGCTTGTACGCCCGGTACTGCAGCAGCCGGGCGAAGAGGAGGTCGCGCGCCTCGAGGAGCTCGAGATCCTCGGCGTTCTCGACCTCGGCGGACGGCAGCAGCCGCGCGGCCTTGAGATCGAGGAGCGTCGCGGCGACGACGAGGAACTCGCTCGCCTGGCTGAGGTCCCAGGCCCGGTCCGCGGCACGGATGTGCGAGATGAACTCGTCGGTCACCCGCGCCAGGGCGACCTCGGTGATGTCGAGCTTGTGCTTCGCGATCAGACCGAGGAGCAGGTCGAACGGGCCGCTGAAGTTGTCGAGGTGGACCTCGAAGCCGTGCGTCCCTGCCGGGGCGGGCTCGTCGGCCTGGTGCTCGGGGACCGCGCGCTCGTCAGGCGGCGTCGCCACGGGCGACGAGCTCACGTGCCAGTTGACGGTAGGCCGCCGCACCGCTGTGCGTCGGGGCGTAGGTGGTGATCGGCTCGGCCGCGACCGTCGCGTCCGGGAACTTCACCGTGCGGCCGATGACGGTCTGCAGCAGCGTGTCGCCGAACGCCTCGTGCACCCGCGCGACGACCTCGCGCGCGTGCAGGGTGCGCGAGTCGTACATGGTCGCGAGGATGCCGTCGACCTCGAGGCGCGGGTTGAGCCGGTCGCGCACCTTCTCGATGGTCTCGACCAGCAGTGCGACGCCGCGCAGCGCGAAGAACTCGCACTCCAGCGGGATGAGCACACCGTGCGCGGCGGTCAGGGCGTTCACGGTGAGCAGCCCCAGGGACGGCTGGCAGTCGATGAGCACCACGTCGTAGTCGTCGAGCACCGGCCGCAGGGCCCGCGCCAGGACGGTCTCCCGCGCGACCTCGCCGACCAGCTGCACCTCCGCCGCGGACAGGTCGATGTTCGCGGGCAGCAGGTCGAGGTTCGGGTTCGCGGTGGTCCGGACGACGGCGGCGATGTCGGCGTCCCGCTCCATCAGCAGGTTGTAGATCGTCCGGTCGAGCTCGTGCGGGCTGATGCCCAGGCCCACGGACGCGGCACCCTGCGGGTCGAAGTCCACGACGAGGACGCGACGGCCGTACTCGGCCAGCGCGGCACCCAGGTTGATGGTGGTCGTCGTCTTGCCGACCCCACCCTTCTGGTTGCACATCGCGATCACTCGGGCCGGACCGTGCGACACCAGGGGGGCCGGGTCGGGGTACTCGGGCAGGGGACGGCCGACGGCGTCGAGCTGCGGTTCGGTCGTCTGCTGGCTCACCACGCGGCACAACCTACCGGAGGTGGACCCCGCGCGACGGAGCGACAGACCGGACATGTCCGAACGGGCCTGGTCCTGGTCGCCGGCGGGTCCTCACAGCGCGCGCGGGTGCGCCGCCGCGTAGACCTCACGCAGGGTGTCCGGGGTGACCAGGGTGTAGATCTGCGTGGTCGTCACGGAGGCGTGCCCGAGGAGCTCCTGGACCACGCGCACGTCGGCGCCGCCGGCGAGCAGGTGCGTCGCGAACGAGTGCCGCAGCGTGTGCGGGGAGATGTGGTCGGCGCCGGGGAGCCCTGCGCGGTTCGCGGCGGTCCGCAGCACCGCCCAGGCGCTCTGCCGGCTCAGCTGATGGCCACGGGTGTTCAGGAACACCGCCGACGTGCCGCGTCCTCCGGCCGCGAGCGCGGGCCGGGACCGGACCAGGTAGGCCTCGAGGGCCTCGAGGGCGAACGAGCCGAGCGGCACCACCCGCTCCTTGTTCCCCTTGCCCAGCAGCCGGACCGAGGACCGGCCGGGTGCGCGGTCCACGTCGTCGACGGCGAGCCCGACCGCTTCCGAGATGCGGGCGCCCGTCGAGTAGACGACCTCCAGCAGCGCCCGGTCGCGCAGCGGGACCGGACCGTCCCCGACGCCGGCGGCGTCGAGGAGCCGCTCCACGTCCGCGACCGAGATCGCCTTCGGCAGGCGCCTCGGCTGGGCAGGCGGCCGCACGGCCCCCGCGGCGTCGGCCGTCGTCAGCCCGTCGAGCACGAGGAACCGGTGCCAGCCCCGGACGGCCACCACGGCGCGTGCCGCCGACGAGGCCGACAGCGCGGCCCGGCGGTCGGAGCCCGTCCGCACCGCGACGAGGAAGTCCTCCACGTCGCGCTCGGCCACGTCACCGGGTGCTGCGCGCCCGATCGACTGCAGGTAGGCGACGTAGCGCTCGAGGTCCCGCCGGTAGGCGGCGAGCGTGTTGGCGGACAGGCCCCGCTCGACGCTCAGGTGGGCCAGATAGCCCTCGAGCGCCGCGCGCAACGGTCCGTCGGGAAGCGCCGCGCGTCCGACCACCGAGAACGACCTCAGGTCAGAGGGGAAGGAACACGTCGACCGCGATCGCGACCGACAGCAGCGTCAGATAGGTGATGGACGCGTGGAACACGCTCATCGCCTTGAGCTTGGGGTGCTGGGGGTCCTGGGCGCGGCGCAGGAGGCCGATGCACGACCACAGGAACCATGCGCCGAGGGCCGTCGCCGCGGCGGCGTACACCCACGTCATGTGGGCCACCGGGACGAGCAGGAGGCTGCACGCGATCATCGCCAGCGTGTACGCGATCATCTCGCGGGCGACCTTGGTGTCCTTGGCCACGACCGGCAGCATCGGCACCCCGGCGCGGGCGTAGTCCTCGCGGAACTTCATCGACAGCGGCCAGTAGTGCGGCGGGGTCCAGAAGAAGATCACGCCGAACAGGAGCGCCGCCGCCCAGGACACGCCTCCCGTGACGGCCGACCACCCGATCAGCACGGGCATGCACCCTGCGGCGCCACCCCACACGATGTTCTGCGGCGTGCGCCGCTTGAGGATCATCGTGTAGCCCACCACGTAGATGAGGATCGCGACCGCGGTCAGCAGTGCCGACGCCGGGTTCACGAACGACGCGAGCCACGCCAACGACAGGACGCCGAGCGCAAGGCCGAACACCAGGGCGGACCGGGGCGTCACCTCCCCCGTGACGATCGGGCGTCGCTTCGTGCGGTTCATGACCTGGTCGATGTCGCGGTCCAGGTAGCAGTTCAGGACGTTCGCCGAACCCGCCGCCCCCGCACCCCCGACGAGCGTGGCGACCACGAGCCACAGGCTCGGCATGCCCCGTTCCGCCAGGACCATGGTCGGTACCGTCGTCACCAGGAGCAGCTCGATGACGCGCGGCTTCGTGAGCGCGACGTACGGTCCGACCGTGCCGAGGAGCCGGCGCCCGGCAGGACGCGTCGCCGGCGCGACGGCCGCCCGCGGACCTGGGGTCGGCAGCGTCGACGCTCCGGCGTCGTCGACTGACAGGGGGCTGCTGAGGCGCACGCTCTGCGGTTCCGTTCGTGTTGCGGCGGGGGTGACTGTCGCGGCTGCCATGCTACGGCCTGGTGCGGCCCACGCATGGTTGCTGGGGCCCCCGGACGGGCTCGTCAGGTGTGAGTTCGGTCGCCCGTCGCGACCCGTGGTCACTCCCGTCGCCCTTCTGCGAGTGCGATATAGGCTCGACGCGCACGGATCGTCGACCGCTCCCCTCAGCGCGCCGTACGTCCGGCCCGGTGCCCCGTCGAGGGCGCCCGATCACGTCTGACACGACACCCGGCCCCCGGCACGGGTGGGAATGAGGTGCGGTGAACGCGAAGGCTCCCCTGGCTCGGACGGTCGGTTGGACCGATCTCGACCTGCGTGCGGTGGACACCGTCCGCGTCCTGGCGGCCGACGCCGTGGAGAAGGTCGGCAACGGGCACCCCGGGACGGCCATCAGCCTCGCCCCGGCCGCGTACCTGCTGTACCAGAACGTGCTGCGCCACGATCCGGCCGACCCGCACTGGCTGGGCCGCGACCGCTTCGTGCTGTCCGCCGGGCACTCCTGCCTCACGCAGTACATCCAGCTGTACCTCGCCGGCTTCGGGCTGGAGATCGAGGACCTCCAGGCGCTGCGCACGTGGGGCTCGAAGACCCCCGGCCACCCCGAGTACCGGCACACCACCGGCGTGGAGATCACCACCGGACCGCTCGGCCAGGGCCTGGCGTCCGCCGTCGGCTTCGCGATGGCCCAGCGTCGTGAGCGCGGACTGCTCGACCCCGACGCCGCCCCGGGCACGAGCCCGTTCGACCACTACACGTACGTCATCTGCTCGGACGGCGACCTGCAGGAGGGCGTCACCAGCGAGGCCTCGTCCGTCGCGGGCACCCAGGAGCTCGGCAACCTCATCGTGCTGTGGGACGACAACCACATCTCGATCGAGGGCGACACCGAGATCGCCTTCACCGAGGACGTGCTGGCCCGGTACGAGGCATACGGGTGGCACGTGCAGTTCGTCGACTGGACCGCCGGTGGCGAGTACCGCGAGGACGTCGACGCCCTCGCGGCCGCGATCGACGCGGCGAAGGCGGTCACGGACAAGCCGTCGTTCATCGGCCTCCGCACGCTGATCGCGTGGCCCACGCCGAACAAGACGAACGACCACTCGTCGCACGGCTCGAAGCTCGGCACCGAGGCCATCCGGGGCCTGAAGGAGACCCTCGGGTTCGACCCGGAGCAGACGTTCGAGGTCGCCCCCGAGGTCCTCGCGCACACCCGGTCGCTGTCGGAGCGCACCGCCGAGTCCAAGGCTCAGTGGCAGAAGTCGTTCGACGCGTGGCGCAGCGCCAACCCGGAGAACGCCGAGCTGCTCGACCGGCTCGTCGCGCGCCGCCTGCCGCAGGGCTGGGAGGACGCGCTGCCGGTGTTCCCCGCCGGCAAGGCCGTCGCGACGCGCGCCGCGTCCGGTGAGGTGCTCAGCGCCATCGGCCCGGTGCTCCCCGAGCTGTGGGGCGGCTCGGCCGACCTGGCGGGCTCGAACAACACCACGATGAAGGGCGCCTCGTCCTTCATCCCCGCGAAGCGTTCCACCCACGAGTTCGCCGGCGACGAGCTCGGCCGCACCCTGCACTTCGGCATCCGTGAGCACGGCATGGGCGCGATCCTGTCCGGCATCACCCTGCACGGCCTGACGCGCCCCTACGGCGGCACGTTCCTGCAGTTCGCCGACTACATGCGCGGCTCGGTCCGCCTCGCGTCGCTCATGGGTGTCCCGGCGACGTACGTGTGGACCCACGACTCGATCGGCCTCGGCGAGGACGGCCCGACCCACCAGCCGGTGGAGCACCTCACCGCCCTGCGCGCCATCCCGGGTCTGACGGTGCTGCGGCCGGCCGACGCGAACGAGACCGCCCAGGCGTGGAAGGCGATCCTCGAGCACACGGACGGCCCGGTCGGCCTCATCCTCACGCGACAGAATGTCCCGACGTTCCCGCGCGGCGAGGACGGCTTCGCGTCGGCCGAGGGCGTCAAGCGCGGCGCCTACGTGCTGATCGACGCGAGCACCGGTACGCCCGACGTGATCCTCATCGGCACGGGCTCGGAGGTGCAGCTCGCCGTCGCGGCCCGCGAGACGCTCGAGGCCGCCGGTGTCGCGACCCGCGTCGTGTCGGCCCCGTCGCTCGAGTGGTTCGCCGAGCAGGACGACGCGTACCGCGAGTCGGTCCTCCCCCGGTCCGTCCGCGCCCGGGTGTCCGTCGAGGCGGGCATCGCCCTGTCGTGGCACAAGATCGTCGGCGACGCCGGGCGCACGATCTCGCTCGAGCACTTCGGCGCCTCGGCCGACTACGAGACGCTCTACCGGGAGTTCGGGATCACGGCGGAGGCCGTCGTCGCGGCGGCCCACGAGTCGCTCGCGGCGGCGCGCGGTGACGCCGCGCCGTCCGCGTCCCAGGCGGCGCCCACCCAGAGCGGCACGGGAGACCTCCCGGCCTGAGACGGTTCGTGGCCCCGCCACACCGCGGGGCCGACTGCGGGAAGGAAGTGGGGAACGACCATGGCACCGAGCAGCACCCCTCTGGCCCGGCTCGTCGACGCGGGAGTGTCGATCTGGCTCGACGACCTCTCGCGGGAGCGACTGCGCACCGGGAACCTCGTCGAGCTGGTCGAGCACTCCGGCGTGGTGGGCGTGACCACCAACCCGACGATCTTCGCGAGCGCCCTGTCGAAGGGGGACGCGTACGACGCCCAGCTCCGTGAGCTGGCGGCGGGCGGCGCGTCCCTCGACGACGCGGTGTTCCGGATCACGACCGACGACGTGCGGGCCGGTGCGGACGTCCTGCGTCCCGTGTACGACCGGACGGACGGCGTGGACGGCCGCGTGTCCATCGAGGTCGACCCCCGGCTCGCGAAGGACACGGAGGGGACCGTCGCGTCGGCGAAGGCCCTCTGGTCGACGGTCGACCGTCCCAACGTGTTCATCAAGATCCCGGCCACCCTCGACGGCCTGCCGGCGATCACGGCGGTGCTGGCCGAGGGCATCAGCGTCAACGTGACGCTGATCTTCTCGCTCGACCGGTACCGTGCCGTGCTCGACGCCTTCCTCGCGGGGCTCGAGCAGGCGAAGGCCAACGGCCACGACCTCGCCCCCATCGCCTCTGTCGCCTCGTTCTTCGTCTCTCGGGTGGACGCGGCGATCGACCCCCGGCTCGACGAGCTCGGCACGCCCGAGGCCGCGGACCTGCGCGGCAAGGCTGCCATCGCCAACGCCCGGCTCGCCTACGGCGTGTACCAGGAGGTCGTCTCGAGCGAGCGCTGGCAGGCCCTCGAGGCCGCCGGTGCGCGGCCGCAGCGACCTCTGTGGGCGTCGACCGGTGTGAAGGACAAGGCCTATCCGGACACCTTGTACGTCGACGAGCTCGTCGTCGCCGGTGTGGTGAACACCATGCCTGAGGCGACCCTGACCGCCGTGATCGACCACGGCGGCGACGGCTCGGACACCGTGACCGGCCGTGAGCAGGAGTCGGCGGCGACGATCGCCCGGCTCCGGGACGTCGGGATCGACATCGACGAGGTCACCCAGCACCTGGGAGGACGAGGGCGTGGAGAAGTTCATCGCCAGCTGGGGGCAGCTCCTCGACACCGTCGCCGACGGGCTGCGCGACGCGCAGACCGACAACGCCGATGGGGAGGCCAGGTGAGCGCCAAGGTCGCCGAGGGGCAGAACCCCCTGCGCGACCCCCGGGACCGCCGTCTGCCGCGGATCGCCGGGCCCTCGGGCCTGGTGATCTTCGGCGTGACGGGCGACCTGGCTCGCAAGAAGCTGATGCCCGCCGTGTACGACCTGACGAACCGGGGCCTGCTTCCTCCCGGCTTCGCCCTCACCGGCTTCGCCCGCAGGGACTGGGCGACGCAGGACTTCGCCCAGATCGTGCACGACTCCGTCAAGCAGTACGCGCGGACACCGTTCCGCGAGGCGACGTGGCGCCAGCTGTCCGAGGGCATCCGCTTCGTGCAGGGCACGTTCGACGACGACGACGCGTTCGACCGGCTCCGCCAGACCGTCGAGGAGCTCGACGTCTCACGCGGCACGGGCGGCAACCACGCGTTCTACCTGTCGATCCCGCCGAGCTCGTTCCCGGTCGTCTGCAAGCAGCTCGCGCGCTCGGGGCTCTCGCAGCCGTCGGACGGCACCTGGCGCCGCGTGGTCATCGAGAAGCCGTTCGGGCACGACCTCAAGAGCGCGCGCGAGCTCAACGACATCGTCTCGTCGGTGTTCCGGCCGGACGACATCTTCCGGATCGACCACTACCTGGGCAAGGAGACGGTGCAGAACCTTCTGGCACTGCGCTTCGCGAACCAGCTGTTCGAGCCGATCTGGAACTCGAACTACGTCGACCACGTGCAGATCACCATGGCCGAGGACATCGGGATCGGCGGCCGCGCCGGGTACTACGACGGCATCGGCGCGGCACGCGACGTCATCCAGAACCACCTGCTGCAGCTCCTGGCGCTCACTGCCATGGAGGAGCCCGTGTCGTTCGAGGCCGAGGGGCTGCGCGCCGAGAAGATCAAGGCGCTCTCCGCGGTCCGGCTCCCCCGCGACCTCGGCAAGCACACGGTGCGTGGCCAGTACACGGCCGGGTGGCAGGGCGGCGAGAAGGTCGTCGGGTACCTCGAGGAGGAGGGCTTCAACCCGAAGTCCACCACCGAGACGTTCGCGGCGGTCCGCGTCGACATCGACACCCGCCGGTGGGCGGGTGTCCCGTTCTACCTGCGCACGGGCAAGCGTCTCGGCCGCCGGGTCACCGAGATCGCGGTCGTGTTCAAGAGGGCGCCCCACCTTCCGTTCGAGTCGACGGCGACCGAGGAGCTCGGCAAGAACGCCCTTGTCATCCGTGTGCAGCCGGACGAGGGCGTCACGCTGCGGTTCGGTGCGAAGGTGCCAGGTACCGCGATGGAGGTGCGCGACGTCACGATGGACTTCGGCTACGGGCACGCGTTCACGGAGTCGTCCCCCGAGGCCTACGAGCGGCTCATCCTCGACGTCCTGCTCGGTGACCCGCCACTGTTCCCCCGGCACGAGGAGGTCGAGCTGTCCTGGAAGATCCTCGACCCGATCACCGAGTACTGGGCGTCCAAGGGCAAGCCTGACGAGTACCGCTCGGGCACGTGGGGCCCGGAGTCGGCCGACCAGATGATGGAGCGCGACGGGCGCTCCTGGAGGCGACCGTGATCATCAACCTGCCCGAGACGACCACCCGCGCCATCAACAGGCGCCTGGTCAAGGAGCGCGACGAGGGCGGCGCGATCGCACTCGGCCGGGTCCTCAACCTGCTGATCGACGCGGGTGCGCACGACCCTGAGGAGGCGATCGCTGCCGCTAACGACGCCAGCCGAGAGCACCCGTGCCGCGTCATCGTCATCTCGAAGGACACGAAGCAGCGGTCGGCGACCCTCGACGCGCAGATCCGGCTGGGCGGCGACGCAGGAGCGAGCGAGGTGATCGTCCTGCGGCCTTCGGGCGAGCTCGACGACCACCTGGACACGCTCGTCATGCCGCTCCTGCTCCCCGACGCCCCGATCGTCACGTGGTGGCCCTTCGACGTCCCAGTGAACCCGGCCGAGCACCCGCTGGGCCGCATGGCGCAACGCCGCATCACGGACGCGTCGCAGGTCTCCAAGCCGCCGGCCGAGCTGCGCAAGCTGGCGGAGGTGTACGTCGACGGTGACACCGACCTCGCGTGGACCCGCGCCACGCTGTGGCGTGGCCTGATCGCGGCGACGCTCGACCAGCCGCCGTACGAACCGGTCCGTCGAGCGGTCGTGGTCGGCGAGAGCACCCACCCGTCCGTCGACCTCATGGCGGCGTGGCTCGCGCAGTCGCTGAGGTGCCCGGTCGACGTGGAGCGGCTCAAGGACGCTCCGGCGATCACGCAGGTCCGGCTCGAGCGTGCGTCGGGAGACATCGTCCTGGACCGCCCGGACGGGAAGACCGCTGCGTTGCGGCAGCCGAACCAGCCGGAGCACCGGATCGCCCTGCCGATCCGCCAGCTGCGCGAGTGCCTCGCGGAGGAGCTGCGCCGGCTCGACGCCGACGACGTGTACGGCGAGGTGCTCCAGAAGGGCCTCGCGAGGATCGACGCGTGACGGCCCGGGACGTCGTCGTCCACCCGGACGCGACGGTGCTGGCCGAGGCCGTCGCCGCCCGGTTGCTCACCCGGCTCGTCGACGTCCAGTCGCACCGGCGTCCCGTGCACGTGGTGCTCACCGGCGGCACGGTGGGCATCAAGGCGCTGGCAGCCGTCGCCGCAAGCCCCGTGCGCGACGCCGTCGACTGGTCCGGCGTCCACCTGTGGTGGGGGGACGAGCGCTTTGTGCCGGACGGCCATGCCGACCGGAACGAGACCCAGGCACGGTCGGCACTCTTCGACCCCCTGGGTGACGCCCTCCCGCCAGGCAACATGCACGCGATGCCGGCCCTCAGCGACGACATCACGACACCCGAGGCCTCCGCAGCTGCCTATGCGGCCGAGCTCGCGCGGTGGTCCTCGCACGGCGCGCACGTCCCCGCGTTCGACGTCCTGCTCCTCGGTATGGGACCGGACGGCCACGTCGCGTCGCTGTTCCCCGGACACTCGGCGCTGGACGCCGTGGGCAGCGCGACGGTCGGGGTGCAGGGCTCCCCCAAGCCTCCGCCCGAGCGCGTGTCCCTGACCTTCGAGGCGATCCACGCCGCTCGCGAGGTATGGGTCGTCGCCTCGGGGGCCGAGAAGGCCGCCGCGGTCGCGGCGGCCCTGGGTGACGACGACCTCCACCGGACCCCGGCGGCGGGCGCGCTGGGCTCCGAACGGACGTTGTGGCTGGTCGACGTCGCGGCCACGGAGCAGCTCGTCGCTGCCCTCCCCGTGGGACCCGCGCCGGCGCTGTGGTCGGCCGTCGACGCCTACTTCGAGCCGCTCGTCCACGAGGACGACGCCCTGGTCGACGTCCGGAGGAACGCCTCGGAGCACGGTCTGCCCGAGATCGCGGTCGCGCCGAACCAGGGTGCACTGCTCTCCATCCTGGCTCGCACGGCCGGAGCGCGTCGGATCCTCGAGCTCGGCACGCTGGGCGGATACAGCACTCTGTGGCTGGCGAGGGCGCTACCGGCGGACGGGCGGCTCGTCACGCTCGAGATCGACCCCGTGCACGCCGACGTCGCCAGGCAGTCGCTGGCTGCAGCCGGGGTGGGCGACCTCGTCGAGATCGTCGTGGGGCCCGCCTCGGAGTCGCTCGACCGCCTCGTCACGCAGCGTGTGGAGCCGTTCGACCTGGTGTTCGTCGACGCGGACAAGGAGTCCCTCGACCGGTACCTGGACCAGGCCCTGTCACTCGTGCGCCCGGGTGCGCTGATCGTGGTCGACAACGTGGTCCGAGGTGGCGCCGTCGTGGCGCCGGACCACCCCGACGAGCGCGTCCAGGGCGTCCGCCGGTTCGCCGCACACCTCGCCACGATCCGTGACATCGAGGCGACCGTGGTGCAGACCGTGGGGAGCAAGGGCTACGACGGGTTCGCGCTGATCCGCGTCAAGGACTGACCGGCACCTGCTCGCCGTGCGTCGGCACGTGCCGGCAGACGCCGAAGGCCCTGACACCGGCCTGCACCGGAGTCAGGGCCTTCGGCGTACCGCGTCCGTCCCTCGGGCCTAGACGCCGCCGCGACGTGCCCGGAGAGCAGCGAGAGCCTCGTCGAGGATGGCGGCGCCGTCCTCGTCGGACCGGCGCTCCTTCACGTACGCGAGGTGCGTCTTGTACGGCTCGTTCTTGGACGGCGAGGGCGGGTTCTCCTGGTCCTGGCCGGCGGGAAAGCCGCAGCGCGGGCAGTCCCACGTCGCAGGCGCCTCGGCGGCCGCCTCCTCGGCGAAGCTGGGCCGGGTCTCGTGGCCGTTCGCGCACCAGTAGGAGATCCAGATGCGAGGGGCCGCGTCGCCGCGCTCCGCCTCGCCCATAGGACCGGCTCCGACTCGCGACCCCCTGATCGCACTTCCGCTCGCCATCGCCGGCCCCTCTCAGTCCGCCACGCGCTCGAGAAGTCCGAGCAGGATGATGATGGCCGTCCAGGCCAGGGCCACGCCGACCGTGATCCGGTTGAGGTTGCGCTCCGCGACACCGGACGAGCCGGCGCTGCTCGTGATGCCGCCGCCGAACATGTCCGACAGGCCGCCGCCCTTGCCCTTGTGCAGCAGCACGAGCGGGACGAGCAGCAGGCTGGTCAGGACCAGCAGCACCTGGAGGGTGATGCGCAGGGCGTTCACGTGGTGTCGTTCCTCACTGGACGGGCACGCCACGGCCGGTTGGCTGCGACGTTGCGGGTGACCGCGGTACAGGGTAGGCGACGAGGGGCGGTTCGATCCACCACCACCGCCTCCTGGACGGCAGTCGGCCGGACAGGCGGGCGGACCTCGAGGGTGCCGAGGTCCGCCCGCCGGTCAGAGACCGACCGCGTGCGCCTGGTAGCGCGCAATCTTCGCGAACTCCTCGGGGTCGAGGCTCGCACCACCGACGAGCGCACCGTCGACGTCCGGCTTCGCCATGATCGAGGCCACGTTCGACGACTTCACCGAGCCGCCGTACAGCACGCGGACGACCTGCGCCGTGGCCGAGTCGTACAGCTCGGCGAGCCGGCCGCGGATCGCCTCGGACATCTCCTGAGCGTCCTCGGGCGTGGCGGTCTCCCCCGTACCGATCGCCCACACGGGCTCGTACGCGATGACCACGTCGCGGACCTGCTCGGCCGTGACGTCCGCCAGGCCACCCTCGAGCTGCAGCAGCGTGTGCTGCACGTGCGCCGCCGCACGGCGGGTGTCGAGGTCCTCGCCGATGCACAGGATCGGGCTGATGCCCTCCTCCAGCGCGTTGCGGAGCTTGGCGTTCACCAGCGCGTCCGACTCGTGGTGGTACTCGCGCCGCTCCGAGTGCCCGACCGTCACGTACGAGACGCCCAGCTTCGCCAGGAACAACGGCGAGATCTCACCGGTGTACGCGCCCGCCTTGTGCGCCGAGACGTCCTGCGCGCCGTACTTCAGGTCGAGCTTGTCCGCGTCCACGAGCGTCTGCACGCCACGCAGGTCGGTGAACGGCGGGAGGACCGCCACCTCGACCGCCGAGTAGTCGTGCTTGCCGTCGCGCAGCGCCCAGGCGAGCTTCTGCAGCGTGTGGGTCGCCTGGTGGTGGTCCAGGTTCATCTTCCAGTTGCCCGCCATCAGCGGGATACGCGTCGTCAACGCTCAGTCCTCCAGAACTGCGATGCCGGGGAGGGTCTTGCCCTCGAGGAACTCGAGGCTCGCGCCACCACCGGTCGAGATGTGTCCGAACCCGGCCTCGTCGAAGCCGAGCGTGCGCACGGCCGCCGCGGAGTCGCCGCCACCGACGATCGTGAAGCCGCCGTTCGTGCCCGCGTCGACCAGGGCCTGCGCGACTGCGCGCGTGCCGCCCGAGAACGCCTCGAACTCGAAGACGCCGGCCGGACCGTTCCAGACGACGGTCTTCGCGTCGACGATCTTCGACGCGAACAGCGCGCTGGACTCCGGGCCGATGTCCAGGCCGATCGTGCCGTCCGGGATGGCGTCCGCCGACACGACCTGCGCCGGGGAGTCGGCCTTGAACTCGTCGGCCACGACGATGTCCGTCGGCAGCACGATCTCGACGCCGGCCGCCTCGGCCTGCTGCAGGTAGCCCTTGACGGTCTCGATCTGGTCCTGCTCGAGCAGCGAGTTGCCGACCGAGTAGCCCTTCGCCGCGAGGAAGGTGAAGAGCATGCCACCGCCGATGACCAGGCGGTCCGCCTTGGTGAGCAGGTTCGAGATCACGCCGAGCTTGTCCGAGACCTTCGAGCCGCCGAGCACCACGACATACGGGCGGGCCGGGTCCTCGGTCGCCTTGCGCAGCGAGTCGACCTCCTTGAGGACGAGCTTGCCGACCGCGTGCGGCAGCACGAGCGCGACGTCGTAGACCGACGCCTGCTTGCGGTGCACGACGCCGAACCCGTCCGACACGAAGACGTCGGCGAGCTGCGCCAGCTCGCCGGCCAGCTCGGCGCGCTCCTCGTCGACCTTCGAGGTCTCGCGCGGGTCGAACCGGATGTTCTCCAGCAGGGCGATCTCGCCGTCCTGCAGGGCGGCGACGGTCTCCTGGGCGGAGGGGCCGACGACGTCCTTCGCGAGCGCGACCGGACGGCCGAGCAGCTCGGACAGGCGCGTCGCGACCGGGGCGAGCGAGTACTTGTCCTCCGGCGCGCCCTTCGGGCGGCCCAGGTGGGCCGTCACGACCACCCGTGCACCGGCGCCGAGCAGCGCCTGCAGCGTCGGCAGGGCGGCACGTACGCGGCCGTCGTCCGTGATGGTCGTGCCGTCGAGCGGCACGTTGAAGTCGGAGCGGACGAGCACGCGCTTGCCGCGCAGGTCGCCGAGGTCCTCGATGGTCTTCATGGTCTCCTACCTAGCAGGACGGTCCGGGCCGGCGTCGGCCCGGGCACGAGTGGCAGTACGGACAACCCCTGACACGGCAGCGTCCGCGTGCGCCGGGCCGGTGGCCGGGGCGCACGCGGACGCATGACGTGTGCAGTGCGGAACGTCAGAGACGCTCGCCCACGTACTCCGTGAGCTGGACGAGGCTGTTCGAGTAGCCCCACTCGTTGTCGTACCAGGACACGACCTTGACGAGGTCGCCGCTGACCTTGGTGAGCTTCGAGTCGAAGATGCTCTGGTGCGGGTTCGTGACGATGTCGCTCGACACGATCTCGTCCTCGACGTACTCGAGCACACCCTTGAGCGGGCCCTCGGCCGCGGCCCGGACCGCCGCGTTGACCTCGTCGACCGTGACCTCGCGCGACGCGGTGAACGTCAGGTCCGTGGCCGAGCCCGTGATCGTCGGCACGCGCAGCGCGTAGCCGTCGAGCTTGCCCTTGAGCTCCGGCAGCACCAGCGCGACGGCCTTGGCGGCACCCGTCGACGTCGGCACGATGTTCGCCGCGGCGGCACGCGCACGACGCAGGTCGCGGTGCGGGCCGTCCTGGAGGTTCTGGTCACCCGTGTACGCGTGGATCGTGGTCATGAGGCCACGCTCGATGCCGATGGCGTCGTTGAGGGCCTTCGCCAGCGGGGCGAGGCAGTTCGTGGTGCACGACGCGTTGGAGATGATGTGCTGCGACGCCGGGTCGTACAGCTCGTGGTTGACGCCGACGACGAACGTGCCGTCCTCGTTCTTCGCCGGGGCCGAGATGATGACCTTCTTGGCGCCGGCGTCGATGTGCGCCTTCGCCTTGAGCGCGTCGGTGAAGAAGCCGGTCGACTCGATGACGATGTCCGCGCCGAGCTCGCCCCAGGGCAGGTCGGCCGGGTTCCGCTCCTCGAGGGCACGGATCTTCTTGCCGTCGACGATGATGTTCTGGTCGTCGAACTCGACGCTCAGGGGGAAACGGCCGAGGACCGTGTCGTACTTGAGCAGGTGGGCGAGCGTCGCGTTGTCGGTGAGGTCGTTGACACCGACGATCTCGATGTCCGCGCCCGACGCGAGGATTGCCCGGTAGAAGTTCCGGCCGATGCGGCCGAAGCCGTTGATGCCGACCTTGATGGTCACTTGCCCTCCTCGGCAGCGCCGACGAGGTCGGCGCACACAATTGGTGGTGGGGACACGCACGCCGCTGTGCGCTCGACCGGCACCATTCCCGTTCGTGCCCAGCACGTGACGGTCGTGTGACGGTCGGATGACATGAGCCTATACCCGCTGCTGGGCGGGACCGGGTACCGGAGGTCCTGGCAGGACACCCGTCCCGTCTGGTGGGATGCCCCCTCAGAGGTCCAGGAGCTCCGGGCTCAGCCCCGCCTCGGTGTCGGGGATCCCGAGCTCCTGCGCACGCTTGTCCGCCGTGGCGAGCAGGCGCCGGATCCGGCCCGCGACCGCGTCCTTGGTGAGCACCGGCTCCGCGAGCTTGCCGAGCTCCTCCAGGGACGCCTCCTTGTGCGCGAGCCGCAGCTCACCGGCCTCGCGCAGGTGCTCCGGGAGGTCGTCGCCGAGGATCTCGAACGCCCGCTCGACCCGCGCTCCGGCCGCGACCGCCGCGCGTGCCGAACGGCGCAGGTTCGCGTCGTCGAAGTTCGCCAGGCGGTTGGCCGTGCCGCGCACCTCGCGCCGCACGCGCCGCTCCTCCCAGACGAGCATCGTCTCGTGGGCCCCGAGCCGCGCGAGCATCGCGGAGATCGCGTCACCGTCCCGGATCACCACACGGTCGATGCCCCGCACCTCCCGCGCCTTGGCGGACACACCCAGCCGCCGGGCGGCACCCACGAGCGCAAGGGCCGCCTCCGGGCCGGGACAGGTCACCTCGAGCGCCGAGGACCGCCCGGGCTCGGTCAACGAGCCGTGGGCGAGGAACGCGCCCCTCCACGCCGCCTCGGCCTCGCCGACCCCCGCGGACACCACCTGCGGCGGCAACCCGCGCACCGGACGTCCCCGGTTGTCGAGCAGACCCGTCTGGCGGGCGAGGGACTCACCGTCCTTGACCACGCGGACGACGTACCGGCTGCCCCGGCGCAGACCGCCACCGGAGACCACGATGATGTCGCTCTCGTGCCCGTACACCTCGGCGATCGACTGGCGCAGGCGACGTGCCGCGATGCCCGTGTCGAGCTCGGCCTCGATGACGATCCGCCCCGAGATGATGTGGAGCCCGCCCGCGAACCTGAGGGTCGCGGAGACCTCGGCCTTGCGGCAGGACGTCTTGTCGACCTTCAGCCGAGCCAGCTCGTCCTTGACCTGTGCCGTCAACGCCATGGGCGTCATCCTGCCATCTGGGACAGGCGTCCGGGACCGGTCCGGCTGCTCACCCGCGGCCGTCCGCCGGTGTGCCGACGTCGCCGAGGAAGCCGTCGTGCACGTCGCGGTAGGCGGCTGCCAGCCGCAAGGGGTCGTGCCGCGGCGTGCCGTCGCCCCGTCTGACCTGGCGCAGCAGCAGCCGGGCGCCGAGGTCGGCGCTGCGTTGGCTCAACGTCTCCAGGTCGTCCACCGTCGCAGGGTCCGCGACCACGGCGTCGATACGCAGACCGGGTGCGTGGTCGTGCAGCACCTCCAGGTACTCGTGCGCGCGCATCCCGGCCGTCTCGCCGTCCTCCTCCGGTGACAGGTTCAGCGTCAGCACGGTGCGCGCGGACGTCCGCAGCAGCGCGTCGTGCAGGCCGGGCACCAGCAGGTGCGGCATCACCGACGTGTACCAGGACCCCGGTCCGAGCACGATCCAGTCCGCAGCGTCGATCGCGGCCACCGCCTCCGGGCAGGCCGGAGGCTCGGAAGGGTCGAGCCGCACCTGGACGATGGACCCCGCGGTCGTGGCCACCGAGCTCTGGCCCACGACCACGTCCGTCGTGCCGTCGGGACGCCGGACGTCCGCCTCGATCCGCAGCGGCACGGCCGCCATGGGCAGGACCCGGCCGCGTGCACCGAGCAGGCGGCCGACCCAGTCGAGGCCCTCGACGGTGTCCCCGAGCAGCTCCCACAGCGCCACGATCAGCAGGTTCCCGACGGCGTGCTGGTCGAGGTCGCCCGCAGACGAGGAAACGGTGCTGAAGGACGTCGCGCCACGTCCGGCCCCAGTCGGAGTCGTCGCACAGGGCGGCCAGTGCCATGCGCAGGTCGCCGGGCGGCAGGACGCCCAGCTCGTCACGGAGGCGACCCGACGAGCCGCCGTCGTCCGCGACCGTCACGACGGCCGTGATGCGGTCCGTCATCAGGCGCAGCGACGAGAGCGTCGCGGACAGTCCGTGACCACCGCCGAGGGCGACGACGGCCGGACCGAGCCCGCGATCACTGCGCCGGGTGCTGGGGCTGCTCATTCCTTGCCGAGGTCGCGTGCGGCGACCGACACGTGGTGACCCTGGTCGCGCAGCCGAGCTGCGATGGCGTCGCTGATCGCGACCGAGCGGTGCTTGCCGCCCGTGCAGCCCACCGCGATCGTCACGTACCTCTTCTCCTCGTGGAGGTAGCCGGCCAGGACCGGCTCGAGCGCGTCGACGTACCGCTCGACGAACGTCACCGCCCCGGGCAGCCCGAGGACGTACTCGCGTACCGGTGCGTCCCGGCCCGTCAGATGGCGGAGCTCGGTCACCCAGTACGGGTTCGACAGGAACCTGACGTCCACCACGTGGTCCGCGTCGAGGGGCAGACCGTACTTGAAGCCGAACGACAGGACCGAGACCCTCAGCACGTCCTCGGAGGTCCCCGCCACGACGAGCCGGACCTCGCGGGCGAGGTCGTGCACGTTCAGCTCGGAGGTGTCGATGATCGTGTCGGCCCGCTCGCGCAGGTCCGCCAGGACGGCACGCTCCGCGTCGATGCCGTCGAGGACGCGGCCCTCGTTCTGCAGGGGGTGCGGCCGGCGCACCTGCTCGAACCTGCGCACGAGCACCTCGTCGGAGGCGTCGAGGAAGAGGATCCGGTACTCCACGCCGGCCGCTCGCAGCCCGTCGAGCACCTCCTGCAGCGCCGAGAAGAACTCCCGCCCACGGACGTCGATGACCGCCGCGAGGCGCTGCGCACGCTGGCCGGCCGGGCCGCCCGTGAGCATGCCGACGAGGTGGGTCAACATCTGCGCGGGCAGGTTGTCGACGACGTACCAGTCGAGGTCCTCGAGCACGGCGGCGGCACGTGTGCGGCCGGCACCCGACATCCCTGTGATGACGAGGACCTGCGGGTCCTGCCGGACGGGCGAGACACCGGCCTCGTCGAGCGCCGGGATGCCCGTGGGGACGGTGATCGGCGAGCGGTCGTCGGTCATGAGCCCAGCATGCCAGCCCGGTCGGGTGCGCCCACGGGCGGGAGCGAGGGCCCCGCCGCGGACGAGGGCTGCTCCGGTGCGCCGGCCGCCACGTGAGGGACGACCTCGTCCTCCGTGCCGACGGCCCCGACGTCGGCCACGTCGCGCGCGCGTCCCGAAGGCGTGGGACCCGTGCCGGCCGGGCCGGGCTCGGCCAGCGCGGCGACGACCGCACGCGCCGTGCGCTCCCCCATCCCCTGCACGGTCGCGATCTCCTCGGCCGACGCGGCGCGGAGCCGCTTCACGGACCC
Organism: Cellulomonas sp. URHB0016; assembly: GCF_054057935.1. Classification (NCBI taxonomy): domain Bacteria; kingdom Bacillati; phylum Actinomycetota; class Actinomycetes; order Micrococcales; family Cellulomonadaceae; genus Cellulomonas; species Cellulomonas sp. URHB0016. The sequence goes on from NZ_JBSRZU010000001.1 coordinate 418,520, forward strand.
GAAGTGCCGCAGGAGCGCCGCTCGCCGGGCGGGCCCGAGGCCCGGGACGTCGTCCAGGACGCTCACGGTCATGCCTTTGCTGCGCCGCTTCCGGTGCGCCGAGATGGCGAACCGGTGGGCCTCGTCGCGCAGCCGCTGCAGGAGGTAGAGACCCTCCGAGCTGCGCTGCAGGATCACCGGATACGCCTCACCCGGCAGCCACACCTCCTCGAGGCGCTTCGCGAGCCCGCACAGCGCCACGTCGTCGATGCCCAGCTCGGCCAGCGCCGCGGCGGCTGCCGCGACCTGCGGCGGCCCGCCGTCGACCACCACGAGGTTCGGCGGGTACGCGAACCTCGCGGGCTTTCCCGTCGCCTCGTCGACCGGCCCCGAACGGCGCGGCGCCTCGTCGTCCTCGTCGCCCAGTCCCAGCTCCACGTCGGGCGCGTCGGAGCGTTCGGCCAGGTAGCGACGGAACCGGCGCGTGAGCACCTCGTGCATCGCCGCCGTGTCGTCGCGCGCTCCTTGCCCCTCGGGCCCGCGGACGGTGAAGAGCCGGTACTCGCTCTTGCGTGCCATGCCGTCCTCGAACACCACCATGGACGCCGACTGGTACGTGCCCTGGTTGTGCGAGACGTCGTAGCACTCGATCCGCAGCGGGGCCGTGGCGAGGTCGAGCGCCTCCTGGATCTCGCGGAGCGCCTGGCTCCGTGTGGTGAGGTCGCCCGCCCGACGCGTGCGGTGCAGCACCAGGGCGTGCTCGGCGTTGCGGTGCACCGTCGCCGCGAGCTCCCGCTTGTCGCCGCGCTGCGGCACCCGCACCTGCACCCGGCTGCCGCGCAGCCCGCCGAGCCACGCCTGCACCTGCTCCACGTCCGGGGGAAGCGTCGGCACGAGCACCTCGTGCGGGACGGCCGAGTTCTCCTCGTCGGCGCCGTACACCTGCTGCAGCAGGTGCTCGACGAGGGTGGCGTCGTCGACGTCCTCGACCTTCTCCACGACCCAGCCGCGCTGCCCGCGGATCCGCCCGTCCCGGACGTGGAACACCTGGACCGCGGCCTCGAGCTCGTCACCTGCCAGGGCGAAGATGTCGGCGTCCGTCCCGTCCGCGAGCACCACCGCGTTGCGCTCCGTGGCCCGCTCGAGGGTCGCGACGTCGTCGCGCAGCCGTGCCGCCTGCTCGAAGTCGAGCTCCGCGGCGGCCTCCTTCATGCGCTGGGTCAGCCGGCGCGTGAACTTCGCCGTGTCCCCCGCCATGAAGTCGCAGAAGTCCTGCGCCAGCTGGTGGTGGTCGTCAGGCGTGATCCGGCCCACGCACGGCGCCGAGCACTTGTCGATGTACCCGAGCAGGCACGGCCTGCCCTGCTGGTGAGCGCGCTTGAACACCCCCGCCGAGCACGTCCGCACCGGGAACACGCGGAGCAACAGGTCCACGGTCTCCCGGATCGCCCAGGCGTGGGCGTACGGCCCGAAGTAGCGGGTGCCCTTGCGCTTGGCGCCACGCATCACCTGGACCCGCGGGAACTGGTCGGCCATCGTCACGGCGAGGTACGGGTACGACTTGTCGTCCCGGTACTTCACGTTGAAGCGCGGGTCGAACTCCTTGATCCAGGAATACTCCAGCGCCAGCGCCTCGACCTCCGTGCCGACGACCGTCCACTGCACGGAGGCCGCTGTCGTCACCATCGTCTGCGTCCGCGGGTGCAGGCCCGCCAGGTCCTGGAAGTAGCTGCCCAGTCGCTGCCGGAGGCTCTTCGCCTTGCCGACGTAGATGACCCGACCGTGCTCGTCGCGGAACCGGTAGACACCCGGCGACTCCGGGATCTCCCCGGGAGCGGGACGATAGGTCGCGGGATCGGCCATGCCGTCGAGCCTAGTTCGCACCACCGACGTGGCCGACCCGGCCGGCCGTCCCCCCGCGCGACGAGCGACGAGCTGTCCCCTGTCCTGCCATGCAGGGGCGGTCTGCGCGGCTAGGTTGGCTGCATGGGCCCCCTGCACACATACTCCGCGGACCTCACCTGGACCGGTGCCGGCTCGCACGGCACCACGAGCTACACCGCGTACTCGCGCGACCACGAGGTACGCATCGGGGCCAAGCCTCCGTTGCTGGGGTCGTCGGACCCGTCGTTCCGTGGCGACCCGATGCGCTACAACCCCGAGGAGCTGCTCGTGAGCTCCGTCGCCCAGTGCCACATGCTGTGGTTCCTGCACCTCGCGGCCGCCACCGGGATCGTCGTCGTCGCGTACGAGGACCATGCGACGGGCACCATGCGGGTCGAGGCGGCCGGCCACGGACAGTTCACGGAGGTCGTGCTGCGGCCGCAGGTGACCGTGGCCGCCGGGCGGCACCTGCCCGACGGGGCGCCCGTGACCGACGGACTGCTGTCCGACGTGCACCACCGGGCCCACGAGCACTGCTTCATCTCCCGGTCGGTGAACTTCCCGGTGCGCCACGAGCCCGTGCCGTACCGGACCGGGCGCGTTGCTGCCGGAGCCGTCGGCGCCGGCTGACGCACCACCGTCCCGTCCGCGGTCAGGGCCGCCGCAGACTCAGCCACCGCGGCTCGAGGACGTACCCCAGTGCGGTGTTGGCGCGCAGCGAGGCCGTGTTGACCGCGGCGCCGCCCGTGCCGAAGACCCGGTGCCCCTGCGCCGCGAGCTCGACGACCGCCGCGGCCTTCACCGCGGTCGCCAGACCACGGCCGCGGACCGCGCGGCGGGTGACCGTGAACTCGGTGTCGACCCTGGCGTCGGCGGGGTAGAGCACGGTCACCGCATCCAGGTCCCCGAGTGGCCCGAACGCGCCGAACGCCCACCAGCCGCCCAGGGCGAGGGAGCTCTCGAGCTCGGCCACGCCGGGGACGTCGTGGGCCGTCGCCGGCGTCCAGGGGTAGTCGACCGCGCAGAGCGCATCGAGCGCCACGATCGCCTCGGCCTGGTCCGGGCCCAACCGCACGACCCGCCAGCCCTGCGCACGGACCTGTTCGACCCGTGCGGCGAGCCTCGCGAGGTGGTCGTCGTCGGTGAGGTGCAACCGTGCACCCCACGACTCGGACTCGACCGTCCATCCCGCGGCCAGGAGCGGCGCGACCCGCTCGTCGTCCTCGCGCAGGATCGCCACGTCCTCGTGCTCGCTGCCGACCTCCTCGGAGAGCGGACCGCCCGCCCCCTGCCGCTCTGCGGTCACGCCGAGACCCGTTCCGCCACGGGCTCCAGGACCTCGGCGAGGAACCGGCCGGTGTGGCTCGCGGGCACCGTCGCGATGTGCTCCGGTGTGCCCTCGGCGATGACCAGACCGCCGCCGTTGCCGCCCTCGGGCCCCATGTCGACCACCCAGTCCGCGTTCTTGATGACGTCGAGGTTGTGCTCGATGACGATGACCGAGTTGCCCTTGTCGACGAGCGACTGCAGCACACCCAGCAGCTTGCGGATGTCCTCGAAGTGCAGACCGGTGGTCGGCTCGTCGAGCACGTAGATGGTGCGGCCCGTGGACCGTCGCTGCAGCTCGGCAGCCAGCTTGACGCGCTGCGCCTCACCGCCGGAGAGCGTGGGGGCGGGCTGACCCAGCCGGACGTAACCGAGCCCCACGTCGACGAGCGTGCGCAGGTGGCGCGAGATCGCCGGCACGGCAGCGAAGAACTCGGCAGCCTCCTCGATGGGCATGGCCAGCACGTCCGCGACCGTCTTGCCCTTGAAGTGCACCTCGAGCGTCTCGCGGTTGTACCGGGCTCCGTGGCAGACCTCGCACGGCACGTAGACGTCGGGCAGGAAGTTCATCTCGATCTTCAGCGTGCCGTCGCCGGAGCACGCCTCGCAGCGGCCGCCCTTGACGTTGAACGAGAACCGCCCGGGCGTGTAGCCACGGACCTTGGCCTCGGTGGTCTCGGCGAACAGCCGACGCACGTGGTCCCAGACGCCGGTGTACGTCGCGGGGTTCGACCGCGGCGTGCGCCCGATCGGCCCCTGGTCCACGTGGACCACCTTGTCCAGGTGCTCGAGCCCGGTGACGCGCTTGTGGGGTCCGGCGACCTGCCGGGCACCGTTCAGCTCGTTCGCCAGGACGGTGTACAGGATCGAGTTCACGAGCGTCGACTTGCCCGACCCGGACACACCGGTGACGGCGGTCAGCGTCCCGAGCGGGAACGACACGTCGATGCCCTGCAGGTTGTGCTCCTTCGCACCCACGACGGTGAGCTGCCGCTTCTTGTCCACGGGCCGCCGCTCGGCCGGCATCGGGATGGCGCGGCGACCCGACAGGTACGCGCCCGTGACCGACTCGGCGGAGCTCAGCAGCCCGTCCAGGTCGCCCGAGTGCACGACGCGCCCACCGTGCTCGCCCGCCCCTGGGCCGATGTCGACGATCCAGTCCGCGGTGCGGATCGTGTCCTCGTCGTGCTCCACGACGATCAGGGTGTTGCCGAGGTCCCGCAACCGGGTGAGCGTGTCGATGAGGCGCCGGTTGTCCCGCTGGTGCAGGCCGATGGACGGCTCGTCGAGCACGTACAGCACACCGACGAGCCCGGAGCCGATCTGCGTGGCGAGCCGGATGCGCTGCGCCTCGCCGCCCGACAAGGTCGCGGCCGGCCGGGTGAGCGAGAGGTAGTCCAGGCCGACGTCCAGCAGGAAGCCCAGGCGTGCCTGGATCTCCTTGAGCACCTGGGCGGCGATCGCGCGCTCGCGCTCGCCGAGGACGAGACCGTCGAGGAACGTGCGGGCCTCGCGGATCGGGAGCTCGCAGACCTCCGCGATGGACCGGTCGCCGACCTTGACCGCCAGCACCTCGGGCTTGAGCCGTGCGCCGCGGCAGACCGGGCACGGGACCTCGCGCATGAAGGCCTCGTACTTCTCCTTGCTCCAGTCCGACTCGGTCTCGGTGTGGCGCCGCTCGAGAAACGTGACGACGCCCTCGAAGCCCGTCGAGTACTGGCGCTCCCGGCCCCACCGGTTCTTGTAGCGGACCTTGACCTCGTGGTTCTGGCCGAACATGACGGCGTCCTTCGCACGCTGCGGCAGGGCCCGCCACGGGACGCTCGTCGAGAAGCCCATGTCCTGGGCCAGCGCGCTCAGCACCCGGGCGAAGTACTCGCTCGAGATCTGCGACCACGGCGCGATCGCGCCCTCGTCGAGCGAGAGGTCCTCGTCCGGCACCACGAGGTCCGGGTCGACCTCGAGCCGGGTGCCGATGCCGGTGCACTCGGGGCACGCACCGTACGGCGCGTTGAACGAGAAGGTCCGCGGCTCGATCTCGTCGAGCGCGAGCACATGGTCGTTCGGGCACGCGCGGTGCTCGGAGAACCGGCGCTCGCGGGACGCGTCGTCCGCGTCGGCGTCGACCAGCTCGACGACCAGGATGCCGCCCGCGAGCCCGAGCGCCGTCTCGACGGAGTCGGTGAGCCGTCGCTGCACGCCGTCGCGCGCCACGAGGCGGTCGACCACGACCTCGATGTCGTGCTTGAGCTTCTTCTCGAGGGTCGGTGGCTCGGTGAGCTGCACGACCTCACCGTCGACACGGGCCCGCGCGAAGCCCTTGGCCTGCAGCTCCTTGAACAGGTCGGCGTACTCCCCCTTGCGGCCGCGCACCACCGGCGCCAGCACCTGGTAGCGCGTCCCCTCCGGGAGCTCGAGCAGGCGGTCCACGATCTGCTGCGGCGTCTGCGCGGTGACGCGCTCGCCGCACTCCGGGCAGTACTGCGTGCCGGCGCGGGCGTACAGGAGGCGCAGATAGTCGTACACCTCGGTGATGGTCCCCACCGTCGACCGCGGGTTCCGGTTCGTCGACTTCTGGTCGATCGAGACGGCCGGCGACAGGCCCTCGATGAAGTCGACGTCGGGCTTGTCCATCTGCCCGAGGAACTGCCGGGCGTACGCGGAGAGCGACTCGACGTACCTCCGCTGGCCCTCGGCGAAGATGGTGTCGAACGCGAGCGAGGACTTTCCCGACCCCGACAGCCCGGTGAACACGATGAGCTTGTCGCGGGGGAGGTCGAGGTCGACGTTGCGGAGGTTGTGCTCGCGGGCGCCCTGCACCACCAGACGTTCGTTCACGGCCGGAAGTCTACGTCCCGCCGCCGACAGTCGCACACCTGTTCGACGCGAGCCGGAGCCCTGCTCGCCATGCCGAAGACGTCCGCCCAGGTCATCCTGGGAGCTCTCCACCGAGAGGACGCATGTGACCTACACGGGCGACGCCACGGTCGGCGGACCGACGCAGGCACGGGTGCTGGACGAGGCCGAGATCCGCAAGGTCGCGGTCGGGCCGATGGACAACAACGCCTACCTGCTCACGTGCCGCCGCGACGGCGCGCAGCTGCTGCTCGACCCCGCCGACGAGCCCGACCGCCTCCTGCACCTGGTGCACGAGGGCTCGCCGACGGCCCGGCTGGACCACGTGGTCCTCACCCACCGCCACGCCGACCATCATCGTGCGCTGCCGTCCGTCGTGGCGGTCACCGGCGCAGCCGTCTCCGCGGGCGCGGCGGACGCGGAGGCGATCACTGCGGCCACGGGGGTGACGGTCGATCGACGCCTCCAGGACGGGGACGCCCTGGCCGTCGGGCACCTGACTCTCGAGGTGGTCGCACTCCGGGGGCACACCCCCGGCTCGGTCGCGCTCGCCTACCGGGAGCCGTCACACTCGTCGGCACCTGGCCGCGTCCATCTCTTCACAGGTGACTCGCTGTTCCCCGGCGGCGTCGGCCACACCCACGGAGACGCTGCACTGTTCGCGCAGCTCTTCGACGACGTCGTCACGCGCCTGTTCGACCGCTTCGGCGACGACACGTGGGTGTACCCGGGCCACGGACGGGACACCACCCTCGGCGCGGAGCGCCCTCACCTGCAGGAGTGGCGCCGTCGCGGTTGGTGACGCGGCTCCTCACGGTCCGGCGACGCAGACCCATCGCCGGACCGTGACGCCGTCGGGCTCCACATCGAGCTCACCGGGCTCGAACCCCGCCCGGGTCAGCACTCGCTCGGACGCCGAGTTGCCCACCATGGTCGACGCCCTCACGAGGCTCTCGCCGTGCGCCAGCAACCAGGCGGTGAGCGCGGACACCGCCGCCGTCGCCAGGCCGCGCCCTCGGCCGACCGGCAGCAGGGCGTAGAAGAGGAACGGTCCGGAGACACGCGAACCGACTCCGATGGTGCCGACCGGTACGCCGTCGGCCATCACGATGTAGCGTGCGCCGCGCCCTTCCGCCCGGATCTCGAGGTTGCGCGCCACCCGACGCCGCGCCTCCTCCTCGGAGACGTCCGGCGGGTAGTACGTCCAGCGGGTGACGTCCGGCACCCGGGACAGCTCCTGGTCGAGGCGCCAGTCGTCCTCCTCGACGGGGCGCAGCCGCGCCACGGTGCCCGCGGACGTCGCGACGTCGAGCGTGTCGGGGACGAGCACGGGTCACTCCTCGACCGGTCCGAGCACGGAGGCGGCCACCGTGGCGTGCGCGGACTCGTCGTCGGACGGGTGGAACATCCCCGCGAGGACGTCCCGGTACAGCCGGCCGAGCTCGTCCCCCGAGAAGTACGAGCCTCCACCGGAGACGCGCAGCGCCAGGTCGACGACGGTGCGGGCGGACTCGGTCGCCCGCACCTTGAGACCCACGAGCTGGGCGAACCACCGCGGGCCGTGGTCGGCCTGCTCGTCGACGTCGCGGGCCAGGGCGAACACCTGGAGCTCCGCGCCGTCCTGGGCGAGCGCCGCGGCGGCCACCTTCCAGCGGATGTCCGGGTCCTGCGCGTAGGAGCGGCCATCGTGCTTCAGCGAGGTGCGCCGGCGCGCCGCGGCGGCGCCGAGCTCGACCGCACGGCGGCCGACGCCCGTGTAGACGGCGGCGAGGAGGATCTCGAAGACCGCGAACAGCGCGAACACGAACGGGTCGGCGCTCGGCCCGGGAGGCAGCGACCGGTACACCCGGTCGGCGGGCGCGTGCGCGCCGTCGAGCTCGCTGGTGGCCGACTGCGTCGCGCGCATGCCCAGCGTGTCCCAGTCGTCCCGCGTCCGGACGCCGTCGCGGGACACCACGCCGTGCACCAGCCGGGGGTCGTCCTTGTCGGAGTCGTCGAGGCCGAACGTCGCCAGGCGCGTCCACACCGGCGCGAGCGAGGTGAAGATCTTGGTCCCGAAGTAGCGGTAACCGCCCGCACCGTCACGCTCCGCCCGGGTGCGCGAGCCGAACATCACGAGGTCGTTGCCCGCCTCGGAGCTGCCGAACGCGAACACCTCGCCCGCCGCCGCGTCGCGCAGGACGAACTCGACCGAGTCGTCGCCACGGGACGCGAGCAGGGCCGCCAGGCCGGTGACGACAAGGTGCATGTTGACCGCGAGCGCCGTCGCCGGTGCCGCCGCACCCAGACGAACCTGCTCCCGGGCGACCTCCTCCAGGCTCAGGCCGGCGCCGCCGAGCCGCTCGGGGACGAACGCGCGGAGGTACCTCGCCTCGGTGAGCTCCGCGAGGTCGTCGTACGGGAAGGTGTTGTCGCGGTCGTGGCGGGCCGCGCGACCATGCACCCGGGCGAGCAGGTCGTCGGTGAGCAGCGTGCGCAGCGTCCGGGCCATGACGCCACTCTGCCATCGGCGGCCCGACGTCGACCGGCGGTGGTACGGCACACCGGTCCGACCAGAGATCGGGCAGGATGCCCGCATGCCCACCTACGCCGTCCGCTACACCTACGACGACCGCACCGACGTGCGCGACGCCGTCCGCCCCGAGCACCGTACCTACCTCGGTACCCTCGCCGGCCAGGGAGTCCTGCTCGGCTCAGGCCCGTTCACCGACGGTGTCCCGGGTGCGCTGCTGGTGTTCCGCACCGACGACCGGCACGCGCTCGACGCGGTCGTCGCGGCCGACCCGTTCGTCCGCGAGGGCATCGTCCGGGACACCGACGTGCGGAGCTGGGACGTCGTGGTCGGGCCGTGGAGCACCCCGGCCTGACGCTCTCGGCTGCACGCGCGGTTCAGCGGCGAGCGCGGTCGGCACCCCCGGCCACGCCGGCCCCGTGGGACCCCTCGACGTCGTCCGCGCCGTCCTCGGACTCGGGCCCGGACGCCTCGGGCGTCACGTCGGGCTCGGCTCCGGACCGGTTCGCGGCCCGCTCGTCGCTGCGCGACCTCACGACGCTCGCCCAGGCCGTCACGCCCAGCGTGAGGACGATGACGAGCAGCGAGGCCCAGATCGGGATGTCGGGCGCCCACGCGACCGGGTCGCCGCCGTTGACGAACGGGAGCTCGTTCTCGTGCAGCGCGTGGAGCAGCAGCTTGACGCCGATGAACCCGAGCAGCACGCCCAGCCCGATGTTCAGGTAGACGAGCCGCTTCAGCAGGTCGCCGAGCAGGAAGTACAGCTGGCGCAGACCCATCAGCGCGAACAGGTTGGCCATGAGCACCAGGTACGGCTCGCTCGTGAGACCGAAGATCGCCGGGATGGAGTCGAACGCGAACAGCAGGTCGGTGGCACCGAGTGCGACGAGGACGATGAGCATCGGCGTGATCAGCCGCTTGCCGTGCGACACCACCGTGAGCCGCACGCCGTTGTACTCGGTCGACGCCGGGAACGTGCGCTGGACCAGGCGCAGGAGGAGCGGCGGGCGGAACTCGTCGTCGTCGGACTCGCCCTCCCGGGACACCTTCCACGCGGTCCAGACGAGGAACGCGCCGAACAGGTAGAACACCCAGCTGAAGGACGAGATGACCGCCGCACCCGCCGCGATGAAGACCCCGCGAAACACGAGGGCGAGGATGATCCCGACGAGCAGCGCCGTCTGCTGGTAGGCGCGGGGCACCGCGAAGCGGCCCATGATCAGCAGGAACACGAAGAGGTTGTCCACCGAGAGCGAGTACTCGGTGAGCCAGCCGGCAAAGAACTCGCCGGCGTACTGCGCGCCCGACGTGGCCCAGACGCCGAGCCCGAAGAGCACGGCCAGGCCGATGTAGAGCGCGAGGTACCGCAGGCACTCCGCGGTGCTGGGGACGTGCGGGCGACGGCCGACGACGGCGACGTCCACCACGAGGATCGCGCCGGCGACCGCGAGCGAGACCAGCCAGACGAGTGGGTCGATGTGCAACGGGTGGTCCTCAGCTCTCGGGTGACGGCACGCGGTCGTCGTGCCGGGTCTTCAGCAGGCTCGCGATCGTCGCCACGGCGAGGGTGCCGAGGATGAACGCGAGCGACAGCCAGGTGGGGATCTCGGGGGCCCACTCGACGGGCTCCCCTCCGTTGATGAACGGCAGCTCGTTGACGTGCAGGGCGTGCAGGACGAGCTTCACCCCGATGAACCCGAGGATCACCGCCAGGCCCTGGGAGAGGTACACGAGGCGGTCGAGCAGGCCGCCGATCAGGAAGTAGAGCTGGCGCAGGCCGAGCAGCGCGAACGCGTTCGCCGTGAACACGATGTACGGCTCCTCCGTGAGGCCGTAGATCGCGGGGATGGAGTCGAGCGCGAACAGCACGTCCGTGGCCCCGATCGAGACCATGACCACGAGCATCGGCGTGAGCATCCGCTTGCCGTCGATCTGCACCGTGAGCCGGTCGCCGTGGTACTCGTCGGTCGTCGGGACGAAGCGCTTGAGGGTCCGGACCGCGAGGCCCTCGCCGAGCTTCTCCTCCTCCGGGTGGTCGGGGTCGTGGTGCTCGCGAGCCAGCTTGACCGCCGTGTACACGAGGAAGGCACCGAACAGGTAGAACATCCAGGAGAACTGCTCGATCGCGGCGGCGCCGAGCAGGATGAACACCGTGCGCAGGACCAGGGCGATCACGACGCCGACCAGGAGCACCTTCTGCTGGTACTCCCTCGGCACGGCGAACTTCGTCATGATGATGAGGAAGACGAACAGGTTGTCGACCGAGAGGCTCTTCTCGGTGATGTACCCGGCGAAGTACTCGCCGCCGAACACCCAGCCCCACACCATCCCGATGACGACACCGAACACGAGCGCGAGGGCGATGTAGAAGATCGACCACCGCACGGACTCGGAGAACGTCGGGGCGTGGGGGGTGCGCACGTGCGCGAAGAAGTCGAAGACGATCAGGCCGACGATGAGGACGGCGGTCGAGGCCCAGACCCAGCCGGACACATCCATGCACAGACCTCCGGTTCGAGAGACGCATCGACACCGAAGGTCTCCCCCGCCCGCACGGTGCTCCCCGGCGGACCGACTCCGCCGGGCCCCGCAGGCGGGTCCGTGATGACGACGGGATCGTGTGTGGGGTACTCCCCTTCAACGTGCGTCAGCATAGGCCACGTCCGGACGGTCCGCCGTGCCGTGTCAGAACCGCGATCCCTGCGACCACGACCCGCGCGTCGGACCGTCGGCCGGGTGGTCCGACCCCCGTCAGAGCCCCCGCAGTGCCATGACGGTCGCGACGGCGGCCTCCGCGGCCTCCGCACCCTTGTCCTCGTGCGACCCGTCGATCCCCGCCCGGTCGAGGGCCTGGGCCTCGTCGTCGCACGTGAGGACGCCGAAGCCCACGGGCACCCCGGTGCGCACCGCGACGTCCGTGAGGCCCGACGTGGCCGCCGAGCACACGTACTCGAAGTGCGGCGTACCCCCCCGGATGACGACGCCGAGCGCGACGACGGCGTCGGCGCCCGCCGCAGCGGCCGCCCGCGCGGCGACGGGCAGCTCGAACGTGCCGGGCACGCGGACGACGGTGACGTCCTCCACGTGGGCCGCCGCGAGCGAACGGCGCGCGCCCGCGAGGAGCCCGTCCATGACGACCGTGTGCCAGCTCGCGGCGACGACGACGACCTTCAGGCCGCTGCCGTCGACGTTCAGGGTGGGCGCTCCCGCACCGCTCATGCCAGGTCCTCCAGGTTCTCGAACATGTGGTCGGTCGTGTCGACGCCGGGTGGCGCCGGGGCGGCGAGCACGGGAGCCACTGCGATGGCCTCGCGCTCGGTCCCCACCGCCAGGTGCAGCAGGTGGCCCATGGACGTGGCCTTGGTGCGCAGGTACTCCTCGTTCTGCGGGGTGCGACCCACCTCGAGGCCACGCACCTCGGCGACGTCGATGCCGTGCGCCCGCAGGCCGGCGACCTTGGCGGGGTTGTTCGTCAGCAGGCTGACGCGCCGGACGCCGAGGTCCGCGAGGATCGCCGCCGCGGCACCGTACTCGCGGCGGTCCGCGGGCCAGCCGAGGTCGAGGTTCGCCTCGACCGTGTCGCGGCCCGCGTCCTGCAGCGCGTAGGCGGCGACCTTGGCGAGCAGCCCGATGCCGCGGCCCTCGTGGCCCCGCAGGTACACGACGGCGCCACCCTGCTCGGCGGCCAGGGCGAGCGCGGCGTCGAGCTGCGGACCGCAGTCGCAGCGGGCGGAGCCGAACGCGTCACCCGTGAGGCACTCCGAGTGCACCCGGACGACCGGTGTGGTGGCGAGACCGGCGGTCGACACGAGCGCGACGTGCTCGTCGCCGGTCCGCAGGTCGCGGTACCCGTGGATCCGGAAGTCGCCGTGGCGGGTGGGAAGGTACGCGGTGTGGGTGGCGTGCACGCGGTCGTGCAGCACGGGCGGTCCGGCCGTCTCGGGGACGATCTCGTCGTGCTCCCGGCGCCAGGCGACCAGGTCCGCGATGGTGAGCAGCACCAGCCCCTCGGCCTCCGCCAGCGCGGCGGCGGCCGGCAGCCGGGTCATCGAGCCGTCGTCGTCCACCAGCTCCGCGATCGCGCCCACGGGCTCGAGGCCCGCCAGTCGGCACAGGTCCACGGCCGCCTCCGTGTGACCGGCCCGGTGCAGCACCCCGCCGGGCACGGCGCGCAGCGGCAGCACGTGCCCGGGCCGGATGAGGTCCTCCCGGCCCGACGCGGGGTCGGCGAGCACCCTCAGGGTCCGCGCCCGGTCCGAGGCCGAGATGCCGGTCGTCACGCCGGTGGCCGCATCGACGGTCACCGTGTACGCCGTGCGCCGGGGGTCCTGGCTGTGCGGCACCATGAGCGGCAGGTCGAGGGCGTCCGCTCGCGCGGCGGGCATGGGCGCGCAGAGGTAGCCGGACGAGTGCCGGATGGTCCACGCGATCCACTCGGGCGTCGCCGACTGGGCGGCGAGGATGACGTCGGCCTCGTTCTCCCGGTCCGGTGAGTCCGCGACCAGCACCGGGCGGCCTGCGCGGAGCGCGGCGAGCCCCTCCTCGACCGTGCCGACCCGGGCGGTCATCGCAGCACCCCTGCCGTCGCGAGCAGCCGCTCGGTGTACTTGGCCAGCACGTCGACCTCCAGGTTGACCCGAGCACCCACGGCCAGGGCACCGAGGGTCGTCGCCTCCAGCGTGGTGGGGATGAGCGAGACGCCGAACGAGTCGTCGGCCACGTGCGTCACGGTGAGCGACACCCCGGAGACGGTGACCGACCCCTTCTCCGCGACGTACCTCGCGAGCGCCCTGTCGAGCTCGATCTCGACGTCGTCCCACCGGGGCCCGGGCGTCCGCGACCTCACCGTGCCCACGCCGTCGACGTGCCCCTGCACCACGTGACCGCCGTACCGGCCGCCCACCTGCAGGGCTCGCTCGAGGTTGACGACGCTCGCGACCTCGAGGTCGCCCAGCGCCGTCCGGCGCAGCGTCTCCGGCATGACGTCCGCGACGAACGTCCCGTCGCCCGGCAGCTCGGTGACCGTGAGACACACCCCCGAGACGGCGATCGAGTCACCCAGGGACGCGTCGGACACGACCAGCGGCCCTCGCACCCGCAGCCGCGCGTCCTGGTCGGCCACCTCCAGCATCTCGACCGTGCCGATCTCCTCGACGATCCCGGTGAACATCAGTGCTCCTCGTCCGTGCTTGCAGGGTGTGCGCCGGTCTCTGCCGGCGCGGGATGGGTGGGGCCGACAGGGGTCGCGACGACCAGCACGTCCGGACCCAGGGGCTGCACGCTCTGCGTCGTCAGGCGGAGCGCGTCCTCGATGGTCCCGATGCCGAGATCCCCGACGGCAGGGCGCCCGGAGCCCAGCAGGACCGGCGCGACGTAGGCGTGCACCTCGTCGACCAGTCCGGCGCGGAGGAACGCGGCCGCGAGCGTGGGGCCGCCCTCGACGAGCAGGTGCCGGACCTCCCGCTGCCACAGCGCGTCGACGACGGCCGCCGGGTCGTGCGTCCGCAGGTGCACGAGCTCGCCGCCCGGGCCGAGCAGCCGGGCGCCGGCCGGCACGTCCCGACGGCCGACGACCACACGTAAGGGCTGGTGGCCGTGCAGCTCGCCCGCCGCGTTGCGTGCCGTGAGCGACGGGTCGTCGGCCAGCGCTGTCCCGGTGCCGACGGCGATGGCGTCGACCTCGGCGCGCAGGTCGTGGGCGTGCCGGCGGGCGACGTCGGAGGTGATCCACCGGCTGCTGCCGTCCGCCGCCGCGACGCGGCCGTCCAGACTGGTGGCGAGCTTGAGCGTGACGAACGGGCGGCGACGCTCCACCGACGGCAACCAGACGCCCAGCAGTGCCCGGCCCTGCTCGGCCAGCACCCCGGTCCGCACCTGCACCCCGGCTGCCCGGAGGCGTTCGGCTCCCCCGGCGGCCTGCGGGTTCGGGTCCTCGACGGAGACGACGACGCGCGCGACCCCCGCAGCCAGCAGCGCCTCGGTGCACGGGCCGGTGCGGCCCGTGTGGTTGCACGGCTCGAGGGTCACGACGGCCGTCACACCTCGCAGGTCCGCACCTCGGCCGGCTGCGTCGGCGAGCGCGGCGACCTCGGCGTGCGGTGTGCCCGCACCGCGGTGCCAGCCCTCGCCGACCACCTGACCGCCGGGGCTGACGAGCACGCAACCGACCCGGGGGTTGGGTCCGTGGGCGGGTCCGCGCCGAGCGAGGGCGACCGCGCGGGTCATCGCCTCGAGCTCGACGTCCGTGACGTCCGTCGCGGGCTGTGGCAGCGCCGCATGCTGTGCCGTCGTGCCCGTCATCGCCACCTCCCGGGTGCGCTCAGGCTCCGGGGGACGCAGGAAGGACCCGCGACAACGCCGCGCGCCGAAGGCACGCGACGCCACGTACTTCCTCCCATCCGGACTTTCACCGTCGGTCCTGGAGTTCCACCAGGTCAACCGTTCGTCCCGTGAGGGACGCGCGGGTCGCGGACTGTCACCGCCGGCTCGGAATTACACCGACCCCGGAGCACGTGTGTTCTGTACTGCGCCAACGATCATGCCACACGGCACATTCCCGACCCCGCCGCCGTCCGACCCGCGAACAGGCGCGTCCGCCGAGGAGCGCCGCAGGTCAGGGCCCGACCGGACACCGAGTGCCCGGCCGGCGTCGAGGGTCGGGTGCGGCGTCAGGGCGCGGCGAGCGCCTCGTCGGCCAGGTGGCGCAGGGCGACGATCTCCGCCGCGACGTCCGCTGCGCCGTACACCGCCGACCCCGCGACGAACACGTTCGCGCCGGCTGCCGCGATCCGCCCGATCGTCGCCCGCGACACCCCGCCGTCCACCTGTATCCAGGTGTCGGCGCCGGCGTCGGCGATCGCCCGACGCGCCCGGCGGATCTTCGGCAACGTCCCCTCGATGAACGACTGGCCACCGAAGCCGGGTTCGACCGTCATGACGAGGATCATGTCGATCTCGTCGAGCAGGTCGAGGAGCGGCTCCACCGGGGAGGCGGGCCGCAGCGCCACACCGACGCGTGCTCCCATCTCCCGCAGCGTGCGGGCGAGGCGGACGGGCGCCTGGGCCGCCTCGAGGTGGAACGTCACCGACGCGGCACCGGCCTCGGCGTAGGACGGCGCCCAGCGGTCGGCGTCCTCGATCATCAGGTGCACGTCGAGCGGCACCGGCGAGACCTCCGCGATGCGGCGCACCACCGGAACGCCCAACGTGAGGTTGGGGACGAAGTGGTTGTCCATGACGTCGACGTGGACGAAGTCGGCGGCAGCGATCCGGCCGAGGTCCCGCTCCAGGTTCACGAAGTCGGCGGACAGGATGCTCGGGTTGATCAGCGCGGACACCACGCCAGCGTATCGGCGCGGCGCGCGGCCGCCTCGTCGACGCCGGCTCACCCCACAGGCGCGAGCCGGGTCACGAGCTCGCGCGCCTTGCGCAGCACCGCGGACTCCCCCGGCCGGGCGGCGAGCTCGGCCAGGCCGGGCCACGTCGCGGCGTCGTCGGACAGGAGCCCCCGTCCGGCGGCCTCCCGCAGGTGTGGCGCGTGCAGGAGCGTGACGTCGAGCACCCTGTTGAGCCAGCGGGGCGGGGGCCCGGCCACGCCGGCGGCGTGCCGGACCGACTCGACGAGCACGGGCCACAGGACGGGCAGGGTGGTGGGGTCGGACTCGAGGAGCCGGACCATGCGGGCCGGGCTGATGTCGGGCTGCGCGACGAGGGCCCGGACGGCGATCGTGACCGCCGCGGACCCGAACAGCCCCTGGCCCATGATCTCGCGCTGCTCGTAGGTCGAGCCGCAGTCGTGGCACAGGCTCGCCAGAACCACGGCGACCATCGACGTGGTCAGCGGCGGCAGGGGGTCGCCGGTCCGCAGCGGAGCGTCCTGCGCGCCACGCCGGTCCCGGTGCGGGGAAGCGACGAGGCGACCGGCCGACTCGTCCCAGTGCAGCCAGGCGTCGGCCCGGCCCGAGCCCGGCGGGTCTGCGGCGACCCCGGCCGCCGAGAGCGCGGCGCACCGCCCCTCGTTCCCGAGGTCGTAGAACGATCTCTTCACCACGCGGTACGGCTCGCCGGGCACATGCGCGAGCGTGACGTCGACGGCCAGCATCCTGCTGGCGGCCGTCGGGTCCTCCCACCGGACGGTGAGGCCGGCGCCGTCGTCGACGGCCGGCCGGGTGCCCGCACCGGGCGCCCACACCTCGTCGAACGAGCGGCGGGCGCGCTCGTTCCCGACGGGTGTGGCGGCAGGCACCTCGGGCGGGAGCAGGTCCACCATTGCGCGTGCTGCGGTGACGGCGTTGGACGACCCCGACCGGCCGGCGAGCGCCCGCACACCGGGCACGTCGAGGGCGGTCGGGACGGCGTCGCCGCACCCGACCGCGTCGAGGACCGCGGGGAGCAGGGACCGCATCGTCAGCGCCACCTCCGCCGTCCCGGCGAGCATGCGCGGTGCGCGCAGGGACGCGAGCAGCACGTCGTCGAGCAGGGGCCACACCACACTGAGCAGCCCTTCGGCGGCGAGCCCGCCGCACGCCCGTGCCAGGGCCGCGAGGTTCGACGGCGTGCGCGCCCAGTCGAGCAGCGCGACGTCGGCGACGCCGGGGCGGAGCAGCCCTCGCTCCCACGCCTCGTGGACGGCCGTCACGCCGTCGGCTGCGGCGGCCGGGTGGAACCCGCGCTGGGCGGCGACGAGGTTCACGGCGAGCCCCGGGGTCAGCGGCGTCGCCCGGCGCGCGTGCTGCCGGAGCAGCAGCCCGACGTCCGGGTCGGCCGACTGCTGCAGCCCTCGCGTCGCGTCGCCCCAGGCGGGGAACGTCTCGATCCCCGGCATGTCGGAGGTGTCCCGGGTGCCGTGCCGCGCCGGTAACGGGGCGAGCGCCCGTGGCGGGACCCCGAGCGGCGGGCACTCCCACTCGTCCGCGTCCGTGGTGAGCCGGAGCGCCGGCTCCCGGAACGGGGCGTCGAGATACCCCCGCACGGTCGGACCGGCGGTGACCGTGGCATGGGTGCCGTCCTGCAGCACCACGGGGACCGGCAGGTCGTCGAGCCCGGCGCGGACCTCGTCGGTCACGAGCGCGAGGTCGGCACGGGTGCACGCCAGGTACAGGTCGGCCTCGCTGGCGACGGCACCGGCGGCGGCGTACGTGGTGAGCCGCTCGACGAGGTCGGCGGGGTCGATCCGCAGGTCCACCCAGGTCGGCGTGGACAGCAGCACCGGCACCTCACCGAGCCGCTGCATCACCGCCGCCTCGCGCGCTTCGGCGGGGCGCCAGACGACCGCCCGCCGATGGCGGGTGGCTCCGCTGTCGAGCATCTCCGGCTGCTCGCCCTTGACCCACGCGGCCACGCCGCGCAGACCGCCGACCCACGACGTCCGCACCCCGGCGAGCGCGGTTCTGGCCGCCTCCCGGTCCTGCGCGGCGACGGCGTTCGCGAGCGCGAGGAAGCGTTCGACCTCGACGTCCACGACGCCCTCGGGTCGTCCCGTCAGCACCGCCGCCGCATCCGTGAGGGCGGCACCGGAGACGGTGCCCGCCTCGAAGCGGGGGGCGTCCCAGACGGGCGGCGTCGCCCGCCACAGCCCGGTCACCACCGGTTCGTCCGCCACGTCCCGGGCGGACATCCCCCACGCCTGCACGAGCACCTCGGCGGCGCGGGCGAGCGCGCGGTCCGTGCTCGCCGTGTGGGGCGCGACGAGCGACGTGACGGCGTCGACGACGTCACCGCGCGGCCGCGGGCGGTCTGCGGCCGCAGTGAGCAGCAGGCGCACCACCCTCGTGGTCCGCACCGGCAGGGTCACCGCGAGGACGTCGCGGAGGACGTCCTCGGGCACGCCTGCGATCAGCCGCGGAGCGAGCAGCGAGATGACCGGCCCGTCACCGTGCGCGAGCACGGGGACCAGCGAGTCGGCACGCTCGACGAGCTCGTCGTCCGTCAGGCCGAGCGGGCCGGTCAGCACCTGAGCCCACACCTTGCGGTCGCCGGGCCGCTGGGCGGCGTCGAGCGCGGCGAGCACCAGGTCGACGGCCTCGTCACGCGCCAACCAGCCGCGAGCGACGGCGGCCGGCACGACGGACCCGAACGGACCGGTGCCAGGAACCCCGGCGCCGACGGCCGCGCGGACGTGCTCGGGGAGGCGCCGCTCGATCACCCCCGGTTCGCACCAGCCGCGGTCGTGCGGGTGCAGCTCCCCGCCGCCGGTGAGGACGCCGAGGGCGTACACGGACCAGTCCCGCAGGTACTCGACGTCCTCGGGCACAGGCAGGTCGCACCGGTCGACGAGCCGCACGAGGGCACCCGCGTGGTCGCTCGTCGCGTGCTCCCCGTCCCGCCGGACGGAGCGGCAGCCCTCCGCGACGAACCGCGCCGCGAAGTCCGGGCCACGCGCCTCCACGAGCCGCGTCGCGAGCTCGTCGTCGATGGCGTGGGCATCACGCAGGAGCCGTGCCGTCCGACGTGCGTCGACCCCGACCCGGACCGCGAACACCGCGAGCAGGTCCGGGTCGGCATCGACCCACCGGACCCAGTCCCAGACCTCCGGCTCCAGGAAGCCCCACTCGCCCCAGTCGCCCGACGCCAGGCCGTCGCGGGCCACGCGCTGCTGCTCGGGGGTGCCGAGCGGCCGCGTCTCCGCGTCGGCCAGGCCCGCCGACGCCCAGCCGAGGTCGGTGAACACCTTGACGGCCGCCGCGGTCCGGGCAGTGATCATGCGGAAGCCTCCGTGAGGATCTGGACGGCCAGGACGTGGGCACACGGCCCGCGTCCCGTGCCGTGGACGAGGAACCAGGTGCAGGTGCAGCGGCCGCCGGCCGTCACCCGATGGTCGGGTCCGCCGGTGCGGCTGCGCACGCTCCAGCCGTCGACCGCCGGTGACACCGCCCCGTCGGTGACGAGGCGGCGTGCGCCGACCAACCGTGGGTTGTCCTTCTCGATGCGCGCCGGATCGTGCGGCAGCTCGCGGTGGAACCATGCGGCGTCATGCACGTCCCAGCCGACCCGCCCGTCGGCGGCGAGGACGGCGAGCGTCGCGCTGACCCGGGGGTGGTCCAGACCGGACCGGCGGACCAGGGCCGGCACGTCGATCACGGGCTCGAACGCCAGGAGGGCGCTCACCAGGTCCACGTCCTCCGCGACCGTCGCACCGGCGAGCGACGCGAGCAGCGAGCCCTCGCCGGAGTACCCGCGCCACGCCTCGTCGGTGAGGCCGAGCACCAGCCGCGCCCCGGGGAGCGTCAGCTCGACGACCACGGGTCCCGGCTCCCCGCCGCCGTGGACGGTGAGGCCTGTGATGTGCGGCAGCAGCCGCTTCGCGGCGCTCAGCCGGCTCAGTCCCGCCACGAGCACACCGTCGGCGGTCCGCCGAGCCCCGAGCCGCACGCCGGTGCGGTCGGGCGTGAGCCACCCCGTCCGGGTCGCGCTGGTGACGGCGGGCAGGCTCGCGACGAACGCCGTCGCGTGCGCCGCACCGACGGTGAACGCCGGGACGAGCCGGTGGTGCAGCTCCGCGACGTTGCCGAGCGCACGGACCCAGCGACGGGGCATCTCCACCGGTCGTTCCGCGACGGTCGAGTCCGGGCTCGACACCGTCAGGCCGGTGCGCCCCACGTCGACGTGCAGCAGCCGGTCCCGCCCGATCTGCGTCAGCGCGGCCCTCGTCGCCAACCCGATGTCGACGTTCGTGGTCCCGTGCGCGACCTCGCCCGCGTCGATGCCGTCTGGCAGCAGGTCGAGACGGGCGTACACGCTGTTGCACGCCGAGAAGCACTCCGCCCGCAGCCGGTCGCCGTGCGCGGTCAGCACCGGGTCACGCAGTGACGACGGCGCGTGCTGGACGTAGCGGGTCGCGGTGATGTCCGCCAGCGTGACCAGGCCCCGGGCGAGGACCTGCGGGTGCGCGGCGAAACCGTGGAAGAAGCTCGGGTCGTCGTCCGTCCCGGCCGGTGTGAGGGCCGGTGCCAGGGCGAGGATCAGGCCGTGCTCATCCAGGTGGGAGGCGGTGGCGAACGTCCGCGAGGTCACGGGCCGTGAGTGTAGGTGTCCACCCGGACATCTCGGGCGCGGATGTCCACCGTCACGCGCAGGCTCACCGCGGTGCCGCCTGCCGGTCGGCCCGTCAGGCGGTGCGGCGCAGCAGCGTCAGGTGCATGGCGTCGGTGCCGTGCACGTGGGGCCACAGCTGCACGTCGGTGCGGCCCTCCGGCAGGTCGAGAGGGCTGCCGGCCAGCGCGCGGACCACCGCGGGCGCGTCGATCGGCTCCGCGGTCACCCCCGCCTTCTCCGCAGCGCGCAGCGTGTCCTTGACGACGAGCTGGGTCTCGACGAGGTGCGGCGAGCAGGTCACGTACGCGACGACACCCCCCACGCGGACCGCCCGCAGGGCGGACCCGAGGAGCTCGCGCTGCAGGGCACCGAGCGGGGCGAGGTCGGCGGGCGTGCGTCGCCACCGGGCCTCGGGGCGGCGGCGCAGGGCACCCAGGCCGGTGCACGGGGCGTCGACCATCACCCGGTCGAACGCGCCCGGCTCCTCGGTGCCGGTGGTGCGGCCGTCACCCGTCCGGACATCCTCGACCGCGCCCGCCGGGACGGCGCGCAGCGCCTGCTCCACGAGCCGTGCGCGGTGCGGCTGGAGCTCGTTGGCGACGAGTCGCGCCCCGCGCCCGGCGGCCACCGACGCCAGGAGGGCCGCCTTGCCACCGGGACCGGCGCACAGGTCCAGCCATCGCTCGTCGGGACCGTCGAGCGTGGCCGCGGCGAGCGCGAGCGCGACGAGCTGGCTGCCCTCGTCCTGGACCCCGGCGCGTCCGTCACGGACCGCGTCGACCGCCGCGGGGTCCCCACCGGCGAGCACGACCGCGGTGGGCGCCAGCGTCCCGGCGGCCGTGTCTCGTGCGGTGAGCAGCTCCTCGACGTCCGCCAGACCGGGCCGCGCGACGAGCGTCACCCGCGGTGCGACGTTGTCGGCGGCGAGCAGCGCCTCGATCTCGTCCGCCGCGCGACCGCTGCCCACGAGGGCCTCGCGCAGCGCACGGACGACCCACACGGGATGGCTCTGCAGGACGGCCGCACGCGCGATCGGGTCGTCGCCCGCGGCGTCCGCGATCCGACCTTCCCAGGCGGCGACGTCGTCACGCCCCACCGCACGGAGCACGGCGTTCACGAACTGCGCGGCGCCCGCACCGACCGACTCGCGGGCCAGCCCCACGGTCTCCGACACGGCGGCGTGCGGTGGCACGCGCATGCCGAGCAGCTGGTGCGTGCCCAGCCGCAGCAGGTCCAGCACCGGCGGGTCGATCCGGTCCGTGGGGCGGGCCGCCGCCTGCTCGATGACCGCGTCGTACCGGCCGCGCATGCGCAGGGTCCCGTACGCGAGCTCGGTGGCGAACGCCGCGTCACGGCCCTGGATCCGCCGCTCCCGCAGCATCGGCGGCAGCACCAGGTTCGCGTACGAGTCGCTGTCGGCGACGGCGCGCAGGACGTCGAACGCGGCCCGCCGGGCCGGGTCGCCGGTCCGGCGGCGCTCGGACGGAGCCGTCGAGGTCCGCTGCGTCCGCCCCTGCACACGGGCGGTGCCGCGCTGGCGACCCCGGGGGTCCCGGCGGTCAGGTCCCTCGCTCACGCGCCGGCCCCCAGCACCGTCGTGTCGTCGAGCCGGGCACCGCGCGCCCAGTCCGCGGCGGGCATCGGGCGCTTGCCGGGGGGTGTCACGTCGCCGAGCCGCACCGCGTGCCCACCCGTGCCGACGAGCACCTCGTGCTTGGCGACCCGCAGCCGCCCGGGTGCCAGGTCGTCGACCTCCGGGACGGGGACCAGCGGCCCCAGCCCGAGCCGGGACCCGTCGGGCAGGGTGGTCCACGCACCGGGCGCCGGCGTGCAGCCACGAACGAGACGGTCGACCGAGTGCGCCGGGTGGGTCCACCGCACCCGCGCGTCGTCGACCTCGATCTTCGGCGCGATGCTCACCCCGTCCGCCGGCTGCTCCACGGGGCTCAGGATGCCGTCCTCGATGGCGTCGAGCGTGCGGACCAGCAGGTCGGCGCCGGCGACGGACAGCCGCTCGAGCAGCTCGCCCGCGGTGTCCCGGCGCCGGATCGTCTCGGTGAGCGTCCCGTAGACCGGCCCCGTGTCGAGACCCTCCTCGATCCGGAACGTGGACGCCCCGGTGACCTCGTCGCCGGCGATGATCGAGCGCTGCACCGGGGCGGCCCCCCGCCATGCCGGCAGCACGGAGAAGTGCAGGTTGACCCAGCCGTGCGTCGGCACGTCGAGGACCGTCGCGGGCAGCAGCGCACCGTAGGCCACCACCGGGGCGGCATCCACGGCGAGGTCCGCGAGCCGGGCCCGGAAGTCGTCGTCCCTCGGGCTCGGCGGGCTGAGCAGCTCGAGACCGGCGGCGGTCGCGGCCACCTTCACGTCGCTGGGCGCCAGCGTCCGGCCCCGGCCGGAGCGGGCGTCGGGACGGGTCAGCACCGCCACGACCTCGTGCCGGGAAGCGAGGAGCGCCTCGAGCGACGGCACCGCGGCCGCAGGGGTACCGGCGAAGAGCAGACGCATGGCGTCGATCCTAGGTGGCGCGCCCGGGCAGTCCGGGCCGGTGACCACGGAGCCGGTCGGCGCTGCGCGCCCGTGTCAGACGGCAGGGAGGTCGATCCCGAGCGCGACGAGGTCCGCACGCAGCTGGTCCGCGGACGTGAACAGCACCGCGCTGAAGCCGAGACCGGCAGCAGCCATGACGTTCGGCGCGGAGTCGTCCGCGAAGACGGTCCGCGCCGGGCCGAGCCCGAACCGGCCGGCGAGGAGCTCGAAGATCCGCGGGTCGGGCTTCGCCAGCCCCACCTCCCCGGAGACGACGACACCTTGCAGCAGGCCGACGGCAGGCGCCACGCGCTCGGCGTGGTGGAACGTCTCCGCCGACCAGTTCGTGAGCCCCAGCACCCGGACGCCCGCCGCGAGCAGGTCCCGGACCAAAGCCTCCGTGCCGGGGACCGGACCGGGCAGCGTGTCCGCAAAGTGCTCGACGTAGATGTCGACCGCGCCGAGGTGCTGCGGGAAGCGGATCTCGATCTCCGCCCGCGCGTCCGCCCAGGAGCGACCGGCGTCCTGCTGGTGGTTGAACGCCGGGAAGTCGACGTCGGTGAAGAACGCGTCGACCGCAGACCGCTCCATGCGCCCCACGAAGGGCAGGCAGGGGTCCCACCGGACGACGACGTTCCCGAGGTCGAGCACGACCGCGTCGGGCGCCGTCACGTGAGGTCCGTGGGGTCCAGCTGCACCCGGACCGTTCCGCCCTCGCGCCGCGCGCTGCGGACCGCGAGCGACGAGGCCAACGAGCGGGCGAGCGCGTGACCCTGGCTGCGTGGCACCCGCAGGAGCGCTCGGACGTCGGGCTCGAGCGCCCCCGGCGCCGACCGCTCGGTGACCCTGCCGCCGCCCGTGACCGGCACGGGCCCGAGCACCTCGACACCCTCGACCCGCTCGACCACGGCGGTCACGGCGTCGCGCGGACCCGTCACCGACGCCAGCCGGACGACCGGTGGCAGCCGCAGCTCGGCACGCTCGTCGAGCTCGCGCGACGCGAGACCGACCGGGTCCCAGCGCACCAGCGCCTGCGCCGCACGCTCCGGCGCGTCGCCGACCAGCAGCACCTGGCCGCCGTCGACCGACGACCGGACCAGCGCGGCGGCGGCCAGCCACCGGCGCACGGCGTCCTCCGCAGCCCCGAGGCCCTGCCCCGCGCTGACCGCCGCATCGAGCAGCACGGCGGCGGCGTACCCCCCGGACGCGACCGGTTCCGCACCGGGCGTCGCGACGACCAGCGCCGGGACGTCGGACACCGTGGCGAGCACTCCCCCGGCCGACCGTGCACCGGACACCCGCACGGGCACGCCCGGGAACGCCCGACCGAGCTCCTCCGCCGTCCGCTGGGAGCCGACGTGCACGGACCCGCAGCGCCCGCGCGCCGCACTCGTCGCACCGCCATCCCGTGGCGAGCCGCCCGCACCATCCGCACGTCGGGGTGCCATCGGCGCTGGCGAGGCCGAGCGGACCGTGGCACGTGGTGCACCGGGCGGACGCCCGGCACCGGCCGCACGCGACCACAGGCAGGTACCCCGCGCGGGGCACCTGCACGAGGACAGGACCGGCCTCGAGCCGGTCGCGGATCGTGCGCCACGCCGGCGTCGGCAACCGTGCCGCCGCCGCGGGACCCTCGCGGGCGAGCTCGGTGGAGTCGAGTGCGAGCACCCGCGCCGTCCGCGACCGGGTCGTCGCCCGGTCCGCGACGACCTCACGGGCCCACCCGCTCTCGACGAGCGACTGCGCCTGCACGGTCCGTCCGTGCGCACCGACGAGGAATCCGCACCCCTCGAGCTCGGAGCGCAGTGCCAGCACCTCGCGGACGTGCGGGTACGGCGCCCGCGGCTCGGCGTGCAGACCGTCGCCGTCGTCCCAGCACACGACGAGGCCGAGGTCCGTCACCGGCGCGAACGCCGAGGCACGTGTGCCGACGACCACCTGTGCGCCACCGCGCAGCGCCGCCAGGAACGCCCGGTACCGGACTGCCGGTCCGTCGTCCGCCATGAGCCGGACCGCACCCTGCGGCCGCGCGGGCGCCCAGCGCGGCACGCCCACCGCAGCGAGGGCCTCGAGGACGCGGTCCACGTCCCGGGCGTCCGGGACCACCACGAGCGCCCCGCGGCCGCCGAGCACGCACGCGCCGACGGCCTGCGCCACGGCGTCGGGCCAGCGCTCCCCCGCCGAACCAGGCAGTGCGGTCCACACCGCCCGCGGTGCGGCACCGGCAGCGAGGTGCTGCAGGAACGCGGGTCCGCCACGGTACGGGGCCCACGCCGCCGCAGTCGATGCCGGGACCAACGGCTCGGCGGCAGCGGCGGGCGGCTCCGACTCGACCCGGGCATGCCGCGGCGGCACCGCGAGCCGCAGCACGTCGACGAGCGTGCCGGCCCACCGGTCCGCCACCGCGCGGGCCAGCCGTGCGACGGCGGGCGTGAGCACGGGCAGGTCGGACACGACCCGCCGCAGCGCCACGAGCTCGCCCTCGTGCTCGGCCGTGTCCACGCGCTCGAGCACGTAGCCGTCGACGTCCTGCCGGCCGAATCTCACCTTGACGCGCGTCCCGGGAGTGGCGCCGTGCGCCAGGCCCGCGGGAACCGCGTACTCGAACGGCCGGTCGAGGTGTGCGGGCGGCAGGTCGATCGCGACCCGCGCCACGGGCAGGTGCTCCGCGAGGGGCTGGCCGCCCGTGGCCGCGCGGACCCGTCGGCGTGCCTGCGGTGCGGGCAGCCCGTCGAGCATCAGCTGCTCGCCGCCGTCCGTCACCTCCACGCGCCCATCACACCATCCACGACCGGACCGGCACGCCGGTCGGCAGGAGCGATCAGCCGACCGCGGACTGCAGGTCGGCCACCCGGTCCGTGCGCTCCCACGTGAACTCGGGCAGCTCCCGACCGAAGTGGCCGTACGCCGCCGTGCGCCGGTAGATCGGCCGCAGCAGGTCCAGGTCGCGGATGATCGCGGCGGGGCGGAGGTCGAAGACCTCGCGGATCGCCGCCGTGAGCCGAGCCTCGGGAACCGTCGCGGTGCCGAAGGTCTCCACGTAGAGACCGACCGGGTGCGCCTTGCCGATCGCGTAGGCGACCTGGACCTCGCACCGGCGGGCGAGCCCGGCGGCGACGACGTTCTTGGCGACCCACCGCATCGCGTAGGCGGCCGACCGGTCGACCTTGGACGGGTCCTTGCCCGAGAACGCACCACCACCGTGACGGGAGATGCCGCCGTAGGTGTCGACGATGATCTTGCGACCGGTGAGACCTGCGTCGCCCTGCGGGCCGCCGACGACGAACGTGCCGGTGGGGTTCACCAGCAGCCGGTGGCCGCTCGCGTCCAGGTCGAGCGACGCCAGCACCGGCGCGACGACGAGCTCGGCGATGGCCGGGCGCAGGGTCGTCTCGAGCTGGACGTCCGGGTCGTGCTGCGTGGACAGGACCACCGTGTCGACGGAGACCGCCCGGTCACCGTCGTACCCGATGGTCACCTGCGTCTTGCCGTCGGGGCGCAGCCCCGGGACGACACCCTCCTTGCGGACGGCGGCGAGCCGCTCGGCGAGCCGGTGGGCGACCCAGATGGGAAGCGGCAGCAGCGTCGGCGTGTCGTCCGACGCGTACCCGAACATCAGTCCCTGGTCGCCGGCGCCCTGCAGGTCCAGCGGATCCATGTCGGACGTGTCCTCGCGGACCTCGATGGCCTTGTCGACACCGGCCGCGATGTCGGGCGACTGCTGGCCGATCGACACGGAGACGCCACAGGACTCCCCGTCGAACCCGATGTGCGACGACGTGTAGCCGATGCCCCGCACAACCTCGCGGACCACCTGCGGGATCTCGACGTACGCGCTCGTGGTGACCTCGCCGGCGACATGCACGAGGCCCGTCGTCACCATGGTCTCGACCGCGACGCGCGCCTGCGGGTCCTGGTCCAGGATCGCGTCGAGGATCGCGTCGGAGATCTGGTCACAGACCTTGTCGGGGTGCCCCTCGGTCACGGACTCGGACGTGAACAGGCGCAGGCTCGGCTCGATCATGGCGGACAGCGTAACGGCCGACCAGGGGTGTCCGAGAACACGTTCACGACGCCGCGAGGACGGCGTCCCAGACTCCGTGCGCGACGTCGTCCTTCGACCCGGCGAACCGCGCCACCACAGCGCCCGTCCCGTCGAGCACCGTGACCTCGTTGCTGTCCGTGCCGAAACCGAGCCCGTCACCGACGGCGTTCACGACGAGCAGGTCGGCGCCCTTGCGGGCTGCCTTCGCCCGCCCGTGGTCCAGTACCGAGCCCTGCTCGTCACCCGTCTCCGCGGCGAAGCCGACGACCAGCTGGCCCGGGCGCGGCCGGTCGCGCGCGAGCTCGGAGAGGATGTCGGTCGTCTGCACGAGCTCGAGCGTCGGCGCGGAGCCGTCCGCCCGCTTCTTGATCTTGGCGGCGGCGCTCGCGACGGGCCGGTAGTCAGCGACGGCCGCCGCCATCACGACGACGTCCGCGACCTTCGCAGCGGTCCGCACCGCATCGCGCAGCTCTGCCGCCGTCTCCACCTGCACCAGCTCGACGCCTGGGGGCGCCGGGACCGACATGCTCGCAGCGACAAGGGTGACCTGCGCCCCACGGGCGACGGCCGTCCGCGCGAGCGCCACACCCTGCCGGCCCGACGACCGGTTGCCGAGGAACCGCACCGGGTCCAGGGGCTCCCGGGTGCCGCCGGCGGTGACGACGACATGACGGCCGGCGAGATCGCGCGGTCCGACCAGAGCGAGTGCGGCGGCGGCGATCGCCGCCGGCTCCGGCAACCGACCGGGCCCGGTGTCGGCCCCCGTGAGCCGCCCGGACGCGGGGTCGAGCACGTGGACGCCCCGGGCACGCAGGGTCGCGACGTTGGCGACCGTGGCGGGGTGCTGCCACATCTCGGTGTGCATCGCCGGCGCCATCAGCACCGGACAGCGCGCGACCAGAAGGGTCGCCGTGAGCAGGTCGTCCGCGCGCCCGGTCGCGGCACGGGCCAGGAGGTCGGCCGTCGCGGGGGCCACGATCACGAGCTCCGCGCGCTGGCCGACCGCGACGTGCGCGACCTGGTCGACGTCCTCGAAGACGTCGGTCGTCACCGGCTGGCCGGACAGCGCCTCCCAGGTGGCACGCCCGACGAACTCGAGGGCCGCGGGCGTCGGCACGACACGCACCTCGTGGCCACCCTCGCGGAGCTCACGCAGCAGGAGGACGGCCTTGTACGCGGCGATGCCGCCTGCGACCCCGAGGACGATCCGCATGGGCGGAGGCTCAGCCCTCCGTGGCCTCGGAGGTCAGCAGACCCGCGTCGATCTCGCGCATGGCGATCGACAGAGGCTTCTCCTGGGGACGGGTCTCGACGAGCGGCCCGACGTACTCCAGCAGGCCCTCGTTGAGCTGCGAGTAGTAGGCGTTGATCTGGCGGGCGCGCTTCGCCGAGTACAGCACGAGGGCGTACTTGGAGTCGGCGCGCTCGAGCAGCTGGTCGATGGGCGGGTCGGTGATGCCCGTGGGGGCGGCAACGGTTCCGGACACGGTGGTCTCCGTACGTCAGGGGGTGGGTCTCGGGCGAGAGATCTGCGTCGATCCTACCTGGTCGGGATTCCCATGACCTCGACCAGCGCGTCGGTCGCCCTGTGCACGTCGTCGTTCACGATGACGTGGTCGAACTCCGACTCGGCGGCCAGTTCCGTGCGGGCCGTCTGCAGTCGCCGCTCGCGTTCCTCCGCGTCCTCCGTCCCACGCCCGACGAGCCGGCGCACCAGCTCGTCGAACGAGGGCGGAGCGAGGAACACGAACCGCGCGTCAGGCATCGACGCCCGCACCTGCCGCGCACCCTGGAGGTCGATCTCGAGCAGCGCCGGCTCGCCTGCGGCCAGCCGGTCCTCGACCGGCTTGCGAGGCGTGCCGTACCGGTTCCGGCCGTGCACCACGGCCCATTCGAGCAGGTCGCCCCGAGCGGCCATCCGCTCGAACTCGTCGACCGACAGGAAGTGGTAGTGCACCCCGTCGACCTCCCCGGGCCGCGGTGAGCGCGTCGTCGCGGACACCGACAGCCAGACCTGCGGGTAGCGGGCGCGGATGTCGGCGGACACCGTGCCCTTGCCGACGGCGGTAGGTCCGGCGAGAACGGTCAGCCGGGCGGGCGTCGTCGTCATGTGTGGTGCTGTACTCCTCGTGCGCGCGGGTCGTCGGCGACCGGCGCGTCACCCGAAGCGCTCGACCAGAGCCTTCACCTGGTGCGGGCCGAGCCCACGCACCCGTCGGGTGTCGGAGATGCCGATCTCCGACATGATCGCACGCGCCTTGACCTTCCCGACGCCGGGCAGGGACTCCAGGAGCGCGACGACCTTGAGCTTGCCGATCGTCTCGTCCTGACGTCCTTGCTCGATGACCTCCGAGAGGGTGCCCTGCGAGTACTTGAGGCGGTTCTTCACCTCGGCTCGAGCCTGCCGTGCAGCGGCGGCCTTCTGGAGCGCTGCGGCTCGTTGTTCGGGAGTCAGCGGGGGGAGAGCCACGCGCGTCACCTTCTCGTCAGTGGGCCTGCGATCCACGTCAGATGCGCGGGACCGTGACAACGAAACTAGCGAGCAGCACCCGCCACGGCAACGCGGACGCGCGGGACGGGGTCGTTGCGACCTGCACAGACGCACTGGACGGGCGACCTGGACACGATGGCCGGAGCCGACCTCGCGGACGGCGTCCTTGTACGCTCCGCGACGTGGGACACCGTCCGGATCGTCGGGAATGCCACCGTCGCCCGACGGCGCCGAGTCGTCCCCCGGCCGAGCTCCGTGTCAGGATCGGCCACCGCTCCCCCGCGCCGACGGCGACTGACGCGTCAGGACGGACGCAGGGCGGCCGCGGCCTCGTCGGCGGCCCGCACGGCGGCGGTCCGCAGCGCCGCGACGTCCGGCCCCGCGGTGAGCACGCCGCGCGACGACGACGCGAGCACCTGCCGCCGGGCGGCACCGAACACGGCCGCGAGCTCGCGTGCTCCCGCGCCCTGCGCACCGACGCCCGGCGCGAGCAGCGGCCCGTTGACCCGCGTGAGCTCGGTGCCGGTCCTCTGCGCGGCGTCACCGACCGTCGCGCCGACCACGAGCCCGATGGAGCCGAGCGGGTCGGCCCCGGCGTTGAGGGCGGCAGCCCGCGCGGCGATCGAGGCGGCGACGCTCACCCCGTCCTCGGTCCGCGCGTGCTGCACCTCGTGCCCTTCCTTGTTCGAGGTCAGGCACAGCACGAACAGGCCACGACCGGTCGCGAGCGCCAGGTCGACGGCAGGGTCGAGCGACCCGAAACCGAGATACGGCGAGACCGTGAGCGCGTCCCCGGCGAGCGGCGACCCGTCGCGCAGGTACGCGTCGGCATAGCCCTCCATCGTCGAGCCGATGTCCCCGCGCTTGGCATCGACGACCACGAGGGTGCCGGTCTCGCGTCCTGCGGCCACGATCTCCTCGAGGACGGCGACACCCGCCGACCCGTGCCGCTCGAACAGCGCGGACTGCGGCTTGACGGCTGCGACCCGGCCGCCGACGGCGTCGAGCACCGTGAGCGCGAACCGTCGCAGGCCGGCGGCATCGTCCGCGAGCCCCCACGAGCCGAGCAGCGCCGGGTGCGGGTCGATGCCGACGCACAGCGGGCCGTGCGCGTCCATCGCCTCGGCGAGGCGGGCGCCGAACGGCAGGCGGGTCATCCGACGACCGCCTGCCGAGCCGTCCGGCGCGCCTCCCTGCGGACCGCGGCCGCGGCGTCGTGCTCCTGCAGGCTGGTCACCGAGAACGGGCCCGCCTGGGCCGCCTCGATGGCCTGCACGGCTGCGCCGAGCTGCTGCACCGTCGTCACCATCGCCTTGTCGGCGGCCACCGCCGCGGCACGGATCTCGTAGCCGTCGGCGCGGGCACCCTGGCCGGAGGGCGTGTTCACGATCATGTCGACGTCGCCGGACGTGATGAGGTCGACGATCGTCGGCTCTCCCTGCGGTCCGCGGCCGGCGGAGTGCTTGCGCACGACCGTCGACCGGATGCCGCTGCGGTGCAGGACCGCCGACGTGCCCTCGGTGGCCAGGATCTCGAAGCCGAGCTCCGCGAGCCGCTTCACAGGGAACACGATCGACCGCTTGTCGCGGTCGGCGACCGAGATGAAGGCCCGACCGCTCGTCGGGAGACCACCGAACGCCGCGTCCTGGGACTTGGCGAAGGCCGTCGGGAAGTCGACGTCGAAGCCCATCACCTCGCCGGTGGAGCGCATCTCCGGGCCGAGCACGGTGTCGACGACCACGCCCTCCTTCGTCCGGAACCGCTTGAACGGCAGGACGGCCTCCTTGACGGCCACCGGCGAGTCGAGGTCGAGCACGCTCGCGTCCTCGACGGGCAGGATGCCCTCGGCGCGCAGGTCCGCGATGGACCGCCCGGCCATCACCAGAGCCGCGGCCTTCGCGAGCGAGACGCCCGTGGCCTTGGACACGAACGGCACCGTCCGCGACGCCCGCGGGTTGGCCTCGAGGACGTAGAGCACGTCGGACACCAGCGCGAACTGGATGTTGAGCAGGCCGTGCACCCCGACACCGCGGGCGATCGCCTCGGTGGACAGGCGGATCCGCTCGAGCTCGGAGGTCGACAGCGTGACGGGCGGCAGCGTGCACGCGGAGTCGCCGGAGTGGATGCCGGCCTCCTCGATGTGCTCCATCACGCCGCCGAGGAACAGCTCGGTGCCGTCGAACAGGGCGTCCACGTCGATCTCGATCGCGTCGTCGAGGAAGCGGTCGATGAGCAGCGGCGGGAGGGTGCCGGCGCGTCCCCCGTCGGCGGCGTTCTCCAGCGCACGCTCGACGTAGCCGGTGAGCTGGTTCTGGTCGTAGACGATCTCCATGCCGCGGCCGCCGAGCACGTACGACGGGCGCACGAGCACCGGGAAGCCGATGCGCTGCGCAGTCTCGCGGGCTCCCGCGAGGGTGGTGGCCGTGCCGAAGGCGGGAGCGGGCAGACCCGCGGCGGCGAGCACCTTGCCGAACTCGCCCCGGTCCTCGGCGGCGTCGATCGCCTGCGGCGACGTGCCGAGGATCGGCAGGCCGGCGTCCTGGAGGCGCTGCGCGAGCGACAGCGGCGTCTGGCCGCCGAGCGTGACGATCAGGCCCGCGACCGGTCCCGCGGCGAGCTCGGCCGTGTACACCTCGAGCACGTCCTCGAACGTGAGCGGCTCGAAGTAGAGCCGGTCCGACGTGTCGTAGTCGGTGGAGACGGTCTCGGGGTTGCAGTTGACCATGACGGTCTCGTACTCGCCCTTGAGGGCGAGGGCGGCGTGCACGCACGAGTAGTCGAACTCGATGCCCTGGCCGATCCGGTTGGGTCCCGAGCCGAGGATGAGGATCGCCGGGCGGGTGCGCGGCCGGACCTCGGTCTCCTCGTCGTACGACGAGTAGTGGTACGGCGTCTGCGCCGCGAACTCGGCGGCGCAGGTGTCGACGGTCTTGAACACCGGGCGCAGGCCCACGGCGTGCCGGGCGCCCCGGACGGCGTCCTCCGAGGTGCGGCGCAGCTGGGCGATCTGCACGTCGGACAGACCGTGCCGCTTGGCGTGCGCGAGCACCTCACGGGTCAGCACCGGCGCGTCGGCGGTCGTCTGGGCGACCTCGTTGATGAGCTGGACCTGGTCCAGGAACCACGGGTCGATGCCCGTGCGCTCGTACACCGTCTCGATGCTCACACCGGCGCGCAGCACCTGCTGGACGTCGATGAGCCGTCCCTCGGTGGGCCGCGCGATCGTCTGGACGAGCCGGTCGAGGTCCTCACCCGTCGCAGGCTGCCCGTCCCAGTGGAAGACCGACCCCTTCTTGTCGATCGACCGCATCGCCTTGCCGAGCGCCTCGGTGAAGTTGCGGCCGAGGGCCATCGCCTCGCCGACCGACTTCATGGTGGTCGTGAGCGTGTCGTCCGCCGCGGGGAACTTCTCGAACGCGAACCGCGGCACCTTGACGACCACGTAGTCGAGCGTCGGCTCGAAGCTCGCCGGGGTCGAGCCGGTGATGTCGTTCGGGATCTCGTCCAGCGTGTAGCCGACGGCGAGCTTCGCGGCGATCTTGGCGATCGGGAAGCCCGTCGCCTTCGACGCGAGGGCCGAGGAGCGCGAGACGCGCGGGTTCATCTCGATGACCACCACGCGGCCCGTGTCGGGCTCCACGGCGAACTGGATGTTGCAGCCGCCCGTGTCGACCCCGACCTCACGGATGACCGCGATGCCGATGTCCCGCAGCTTCTGGAACTCACGGTCCGTGAGCGTCAGAGCCGGTGCGACGGTCACGCTGTCGCCCGTGTGCACGCCGACCGCGTCGACGTTCTCGATGGAGCAGACCACCACGACGTTGTCGTGCTTGTCGCGCATCAGCTCGAGCTCGTACTCCTTCCAGCCGAGGATCGACTCCTCCAGGAGCACCTCGGTGGTCGGCGAGTAGTGCAGGCCCTGGCCGACGATGCGGCGCAGGTCCGCCTCGTCGTACGCGATGCCCGAGCCGAGGCCGCCCATGGTGAAGGACGGGCGCACGACCACCGGGTAGCCGAGGTCCTCGACGGCCGCGAGCGCGTCCTCGATCGAGTGCACGATCGCCGAGCGGGCGCTCTCGCCGCCGCACACCTCGACGACCTGCTTGAACTGCTCGCGGTCCTCGCCCTTCTGGATGGCGGGGATGTTCGCGCCGATGAGCTCGACGTCGTACTTCTCGAGCACGCCGGCCTCGTCGAGGGCGATCGCGGCGTTGAGGGCGGTCTGTCCGCCCAGCGTCGGCAGGATCGCGTCGGGGCGCTCCTTGGCGATGATCGTGGTGAGGACCGCGGTGGTGATCGGCTCGACGTACGTGGCGTCCGCGAACTCCGGGTCGGTCATGATCGTCGCCGGGTTGGAGTTCACGAGGATGACCCGCAGGCCCTCCTCCTTGAGCACCCGGCACGCCTGCGTCCCCGAGTAGTCGAACTCACAGGCCTGGCCGATGACGATCGGGCCGGACCCGATCACCAGGACGCTGGAGATGTCTGTGCGGCGGGGCATCAGGCGGCACCCTTCTGGTCGTCGGCGGTGTCGCCGCCGGTGCCGGCGGGTCCCGTCATCAGGTCGAGGAAGCGGTCGAAGAGGTAGGCGGCGTCGTGGGGGCCGGCCGCGGCCTCCGGGTGGTACTGCACGCTGAACGCGGGCAGGTCCAGGGCGCGCAGGCCCTCGACGACGTCGTCGTTGAGGTCGACGTGCGAGACGACGACGCGCCCGTACCTGCCGTCGCCGTGCGGTGCGACGGTCTCGCCGTCGAGCGGCGCGTCCACGGCGAACCCGTGGTTGTGCGCCGTGATCTCGACCTTGCCCGTGGCGCGGTCGATCACCGGCTGGTTCACGCCGCGGTGGCCGTAGCCCAGCTTGTACGTACCGAACCCGAGCGCGCGGCCGAGCAGCTGGTTGCCGTAGCAGATGCCGAAGAACGGGATCCGGCGGTCGAGCACGTCGCGCAGCAGGTCGATCTCGTGCGTCGCGGCACCCGGGTCACCGGGCCCGTTCGAGAAGAAGACGCCGTCCGCCTCGGTCGCAAGGACGTCCTCGATGGTCGACGAGGACGGCAGGACGTGCACGCGGATGCCGCGCTCCGCCATGCGCTGCGGCGTCATGGCCTTGATACCCAGGTCGACCGCCGCGACGGTCGCCACGGGCGTGCCGAGCGGCTCGCCGTCCGGCCCGAGCGCCTCGACCACGTAGGCGGCGTCCGTGGACACCTCCCCGGCAAGGTCCGCACCGGCCATCGCGGGGGCGGCGAGCACCTCCGCCACCAGCTCGGCGTCGGGGCGGCGGTCGCCGTTGCCGTCGACCAGCGCGTCGCCCGAGAAGATCCCGGCGCGCATCACGCCGAGCTCCCGCAGGTGGCGCGTGAGCGCGCGGGTGTCGATGCCGGAGATCCCGACGACGCCCTGCGCCACGAGCTCGTCGTCGAGGGTGCGGCGCGAACGCCAGTTCGAGGCCCGGCGGGCGGGGTCGCGCACCACGTACCCGGCCACCCAGATGCGCGCCGACTCGGGGTCGTCGTCGTTCACGCCGGTGTTGCCGATGTGCGGTGCCGTCATCACCACGATCTGCCGGTGGTACGACGGGTCCGTCAGGGTCTCCTGGTACCCCGTCATGCCGGTGTTGAAGACGATCTCCCCGAGAGTCGAGCCGGTGGCACCGTAGGCGCGGCCGGCGAACGTCCGGCCGTCCTCGAGGACCAGGGTCGCGTCAGTGTGTCGGTCCGTCATGGCTTCTCCTCCTGCCCGGGAGCCCCGGGCGTCACGTCGATGAGTGCGGCGACGGCCTCGACCAGCCGGGGGCGGTCGGCGGCGTGCCGAGGGCGCAGGCCCGTGTCGAGCCCGCGGGGGTCGTCAGCGGCGGCCTGCCAGGTCAGCACCACGAGGCCGTCTCCACCGACGAACTTCCCGGCCATGCCGGGAGCCGTCGTCGCGCCGCGGAGCGACCCGGCGGGGACGAACACGTCCGGTGCGCCCGTGCGGCCGATCCGCACCCCGGCGTCGAACACGTCGACCGTCGCAGGGCTGCGGACGCCGAGCCCGTGGGCCACGACCCGGTCGAGCCAGTCCCCCGCTCGCGTCGTCGACACGTACACCGCGTCGAGCGGACCGAGCCGGGTGCCGCCGAGGTCGGCAGGAGCCGCGGGCAGGGCCGGGAGGAAGGTCTGCGAGCGCCCTCCGCGCCCACGCCACCCGCGCCACATGCCCACGAGCGCGAGAGCCGCCACCGCGACCAGGACCACGACCGAGACCTGGGTCCTCGTCATCTGCCGACCACCACGCTCTCGTCGCACGGCGACCCGTCGAGGACCGTGGCGCGCCCGCGCAGGAACGTCGCGATGACGCAGCCCGACAGGTCGTGCCCGCGGAACGGGGAGTTGACCGCCTTGGTGGCCTGCCGCTCGGGCTCGATGGTGCGGCGGGCGGCCGGGTCCACGAGGACCAGGTTGGCGGGCTCCCCCACGGCGATCGGCCGGCCCTGGTCGGTCACCCGGCCGATGCGGGCAGGGGCGGTGGACATCACGCGTGCGACGTCGGCCCACGTCATGCGGCCGGTGTCGACCATCGTCTCCTGGACGACCGAGAGGGCTGTCTCCAGTCCGGTCATGCCGAACGCGGCGGCCGCCCACTCGCAGTCCTTGTCCTCGCGGGTGTGCGGGGCGTGGTCGGTCGCGACGATGTCGATCGTGCCGTCCGCCAGGCCGGCGCGGACCGCCTCGACGTCGCGCTGCGTGCGCAGCGGCGGGTTGACCTTGAACACCGGGTCGTAGCCACGGGCGAGCTCGTCGGTCAGCACGAGGTGGTGCGGAGTGACCTCGGCGGTCACGTCGATGCCGCGCGACTTGGCCCAGCGGATGATCTCGACCGAGCCGGCCGTCGACAGGTGGCACACGTGCAGGCGGGACCCGACGTGCTCGGCGAGCAGCACGTCGCGCGCGATGATGGCCTCCTCGGCCACGGCGGGCCAGCCGGCGAGCCCGAGCTCCGCCGAGACGACGCCCTCGTGCATCTGGGCACCCTCGGTGAGCCGCGGCTCCTGCGCGTGCTGGGCGATGACGCCGTCGAACGCCTTGACGTACTCGAGCGCGCGCCGCATGACGACCGGGTCGTGCACGCACCTGCCGTCGTCGGAGAACACCCGCACCCGTGCCTGCGACTCGGCCATCGCACCGAGCTCCGCGAGCCGCTCACCCTCGAGGCCGACGGTCACGGCACCCACCGGGTGCACATCGACCCAACCGGCTTCCCGCCCGAGCCGCCACACCTGCTCGACCACGCCCGCGGTGTCCTGCGTGGGCGTCGTGTTGGCCATCGCGTGCACGGCCGTGAAGCCCCCGACCGCCGCCGAGCGCGTGCCTGTGCGGATGGTCTCGGCGTCCTCGCGGCCCGGCTCGCGCAGGTGCGTGTGCAGATCCACCAGGCCCGGCAGCAGCACGAGCCCGTGGCAGTCGAGGACGGTCGCGTCGTCGCCGGCCTGTGCAGCGGCGTCCTCGCCGATGACGGCGATCACCCCGTCCGCGAGCAGCACGTCCGTCGACCCGTTCCCGAGCGGCGCCACGTCCTGCAGCAGGTACCTCGTCGTCACGCGTCCACCTTCGTCTCGTTCGCCGTGCTCGGATGGGTGCTCGGATGGGTGCTCGGACCGGTGCCCGAACGGGTGCTCGCAGGCGTGCCGGACGCCGTCGCGCCGCCGGCGAGCAGGAGGTAGAGGACCGCCATGCGCACCGCGACGCCGTTGGCGACCTGCTCGACGATCACGGCACGAGGTGAGTCCGCGGCGTCCGCCGAGATCTCCAGCCCACGGTTCATCGGTCCCGGGTGCAGCACGATGGCGTGCTCCGGGAGCGAGGCCAGCCGGCGGGCGTCCAGGCCGTAGCCCCGCGTGTACTCCAGCGGGCTCGGGAAGAACCCTCCGCCTGCGCTCGACATCCGCTCCCGCTGGACGCGCAGCATCATGATCGCGTCCGGCTTGTCGTCGGCGATCGACCGGTCCAGGTGGTACGAGACACGCGCGGGCCACGCCTCGACCCCGACCGGGACGAGCGTGGGCGGCGCCACCAGCGTGACCTCGGCACCCAGGGTGTGCAGCAGCTGCACGTTGGAGCGGGCGACCCGGCTGTGCAGCACGTCGCCCACGATCGCGACCCGCAGGCCTTCGAGGCCCCGCCCCGAGACGTCCGCCCGGCCCGAGTCCCCGACGAGGTGCCGCCGGAGGGTGTACGCGTCGAGCAGGGCCTGCGTCGGGTGCTCGTGGGTGCCGTCCCCGGCGTTCACGACCGCACCCGTGGTCCATCGGCCGTTCGCCAGCGTGTGCGGGGCGCCGGAGGCGTGGTGCCGGATGACGACCGCGTCGGCACCCATCGCCTGCAGGGTGAGCGCGGTGTCCTTGAGGGACTCGCCCTTCGACACGCTCGAGCCCTTGGCGGAGAAGTTGATGACGTCCGCCGAGAGGCGCTTCGCCGCCGTCTCGAAAGAGATCCGTGTGCGCGTCGAGTCCTCGAAGAAGAGGTTCACCACGGTGCGTCCGCGCAGCGTGGGCAGCTTCTTGATCTCCCGGGCCTGCGTCGCGGCCATCTGGCCGGCCGTGTCGAGGATGCGGACGGCCTCCGCGAGGTCGAGGTCCGCCGTGGACAGCAGGTGCCTCACCGGGCGCCCCCCTCGATGAGCACCGCGTCACGGCCGTCGGTCTCGTCCAGCAGCACCCGCACGCGCTCGTGCACGGACGTCGGCAGGTTCTTGCCGACGTAGTCCGCGCGGATCGGCAGCTCGCGGTGACCCCGGTCGACGAGTGCCGCCAGCTGCACCGCCCGCGGACGGCCGAGGTCGCTGATCGCGTCCAGCGCGGCCCGGATGGTGCGGCCGGAGAAGAGCACGTCGTCCACCAGCACGACGACCTTGCCGTCCACGCCGGCACCCGGGATGTCGGTCGCACCGATGCTGCGGGTCGGGTGGTGCGCCAGGTCGTCCCGGTACATCGTCACGTCGAGGCTGCCGACCAGGCTGTCACCGTCGAGGGCCGGCTCCACCGCCGCCAGGCGGGCGGCGAGACGACGTGCGAGCGGCAGCCCGCGCGTGGGGATACCGAGCAGGACGACGTCGGAGCCACCCTTGTTCCGTTCCAGGATCTCGTGCGCGATGCGCGTGAGCGCCCGCCCGATCTCGGGGGCGCCGAGGACGACGTTCGCGTCGTCGGGGCGTCCGGCGGTGGACGCGGGCATGCCGGTGCTCATCCGAGCGACTCCTTCCCCGCCTCACGGGACGGGTCTTAAAGGAAGGTCTCTGTCGGCAAGCACCTTACCGTGCTGGTCCCGGCGGGCCTCGCCCGTCCACGTGCGGCGTCGGTCACGTCCGCCCTGGTGGAGCGCGCCCGGCACCGCCGTCACCCGGATGCCACGTCATCCGAGGCGCGCCGACAGCCGATGAGACTGTCGTGCTCGGGTCCGTGCCGGTGTGGGTCACCGTCCTTCAGCTGCTGACCGCAGGACTGGTCGGCGGGTTCGCCGTGCTGCAGTGGGTCTGGTGGCGCGACGGGATCAGCCGGTCCCAGGCCGCCTGGTCGATGGCGTGGTCGGTGGACATCTGCCTCATGCTCCTGTTCGGCGGTCTGTACGCCGTCACCGCGGCCGGCACGCTGCGCGACGTGCTGGTGTTCATGCACTCGCAGCTCCTCGCCGGGTTCCTCCTGCTGGCGCTGCCGGCGACCCGGGCGCTCGGCCGTGGCCCCGCGGTGCGCTGGTGGATCGTCGTGACCGCCGTCCTGCTCGCGGTGCGCGCCGGCCTGTGGTGGACCCCGCTCGACGGGTCCCGCCACCAGGCGCCCGGCCCGCTCGCCGTCTCGCTCCTGCTCGCACCCACGGCGGTGGTCGTCGCCTACGTGGTGGTCGCCGTCGGCAGGACCCGGCTGACCGCTCTCGGGGCCCTGCTCGTCACCGCCGGGGCCGAGTCGCTGGGCCTGATGACGCTCGGCGTCCTGCTGCCCGGTCATGTCGTCTCGACCCGTGCCACGGCCCTGTGGGCGGTGCCGCTGGCCCTCGGGCTCCAGGCGCTCGGCCTGGTCCGGCTCCGGCAGGCGCAGCACGCCGCCCGTCGCCAGCACCGCATGCGGGACTCGCTGGCCGCCCTCGCCAACACCGCGTGGTTCGCCAAGGACGCCGACGCGCTGCTCCTGCGCGCCCGCGACGACGTCCGCGCGGTGCTGGGCGACCTGAGCATCGAGGGGTCGCTGCGCCCCATCTCGCACGGACGCTACGTCGCCGAGTTCTTCTCGTCGGCCAAGGTCCAGCACGGGCCGCGCGAGCGCGCCTTCCTCGTCGACACGGCACAGCTCGTCGCGACTGCCGCCGAGCGCTACTACCTGACGGAACGCCTCAACCAGACGGCGTTCGCCGACCCGCTGACCGGACTGCCGAACAGGCGGTCGGTGCAGCGCCACCTCGCCGACATGCTGGACCGCGCGAACGTCGAACGGACACGGGTCTCCGTCGTGTACTGCGACCTCGACGGGTTCAAGCGCGTCAACGACGTGCTCGGCCACTCCGCCGGCGACGCCCTGCTCATCCGGGTGGGCGACTACCTGCGGAGCATCTCCGTCGGGGAGGACGCGTTCGTCGGGCGGCTCGGCGGCGACGAGTTCGTCATGGTCGTCTCCCGTGCGCCGCAGGACGTGGACCTCGTCGTGCTCGCCCGCCGCATCCGCGACGGCTTCATCGACCGCACCATCGGCAGCCGGCCGGCCCGGCTCACCGTGGGCGTCGCCACCTGGGTCCCGGGCGACATCGTCGACGCCGACGCGCTCGTGTCGCACGCCGACACCGCGATGCTCGAGGCCAAGCGGTCCAGGTCCGGGTTCCGGGTGTTCGACCGGGCGCTGCGACGCCGGGTCGAGGCCGACCGGCACCGCCGCACCGCGCTCGAGACCGCCGTCGAGGAGGGCCACTTCACCGCGTACTACCAGCCGGTCGTCGACGCCCGCACCCTCGAGGTGGTGCAGGTCGAGGCGCTGGCCCGCTGGGACCACCACGGCCACCTGATCCTGCCCGCCGACTGGCTGGAGCTGGCGGAGGAGTCCGGGCTCATCGTGCCGATCGGCCTGTCGGTCCTGGCGCACGCCAGGCGCTCGCTCGAACGCTTCCAGGTCCCTGTCGCCGTGAACATCGCCGCACGGCAGCTCGCCGAGCCCGACGCCCTCGAGCAGATCGAGACAGCCTGGGGCGACGCGTACTGGGAGCACCTCACCCTCGAGATCACGGAGAGCGCGCTCGTCAGCACGGGGACCGCGGTGCCGGTGCTGTCCGAGCTGCGCGCCCGCGGCGTCCAGATCGCCGTGGACGACTTCGGCACCGGGTACAGCTCGATGTCGCGGTTGTCGCGGCTGCCCGTCGACTCGCTCAAGATCGACCGCTCGTTCGTCCGTGACGTCGGCACGGAACGCGGTCGGGGTGTCGTCCGCGCCATCATCGCGCTCGCGGAGACCCACGGCCTCGACGTGGTGGCCGAGGGCGTGGAGCAGGCGTCCGACCTCACCGTGCTCGTCGAGCTCGGGGTCGGCCGCGTCCAGGGGAACTTCCTCGGCCGGGCCGCACCGAACCTGCCGGTACGCGGCCCACGGCCCGTGACCGCGTCGTTGCCGGTGGTCCCCGAGCGGCTGCGCAACGTCCGGCCGATCGGCGTTCCCCGTCCCACCCCCGCGCCCGAGGGCGGTCGGATGGGCGCCGCCCGCCGCTCCGTCTGACGAGGCGCTCGGAGCTCGACCGCACGACGACGGCCGCTGGGCCCGTGCGGGCGGGCGGGCCGGGCTGACGGGCCGGGCGGCCGGGCCGGGCGTCCGACGACCGTGTCGAGCGCCCGGGCAGCCGTCAGGCGAGCAACGTCGGCTTGAGGTCGACGATGCGGCCGAGCAGACCGTTCACGAACACCGGCGAGTCGTCCGTGGACAGGCTGCGCGCCAGCTCGACGGCCTCGTCGACCGCGACGGCGTCCGGGACGTCATCGTTGAACAGGACCTCCCACGTCCCGAGCCGCAGGATCGCGCGGTCCACGGCGGGCATGCGCTCCACCGTCCACCCGTGGGCGTGCGTCGCGAGCAGCTCGTCGATGCGTTCCTGGTGCGCCACGACGCCCTCGACGAGGTCCACGGCGTACTGCGGAAGGGCTGCCTCGGTGCCGGGCTCGACGATGCGGTCGGCGAGCAGCGCCACGGGCGCGAGCCCGCGCTGGTCCGCCTCGAAGAGGACGTCGAGGGCCCGCTTGCGGGCCTTGCTCCGAGCAGCCACCTCAGTCGTTCACACGGCCCAGGTAGCTGCCGTCGCGCGTGTCCACCTTGACCCTGGTGTTCGACTCGAGGAACAGCGGGACCTGGATCTCGTAGCCGGTCTCCAGCGTCGCGGGCTTGGTCCCGGCGGACGAGCGGTCGCCCTGCAGGCCCGGCTCCGTGTACGTGACCTCGAGGACGACCGACGGTGGGAGCTCGACATAGAGCGGGACACCCTCGTTGGTCGCAACCATCGTGCTCTGGTTCTCGAGCAGGAAGTGGGCCGCGTCGCCGACAGTCGCCTCGGAGACGTGCAGCTGGTCGAACGTGTCCGTGTCCATGAACACGAAGTCGTCGCCGTCCTTGTACAGGTACTGGTAGTCGCGCTTGTCGACGCTCGCCGTCTCGACCTTGAGGCCCGCGTTGAAGGTGCGGTCGACGACCTTGCCGGACAGGACGTTCTTGAGCTTGGTGCGGACGAACGCGCCACCCTTGCCGGGCTTGACGTGCTGGAACTCGATCACGGTCCACAGCTGGCCGTCGATCTTCAGCACGATGCCGTTCTTGAGGTCGTTGGTGGTCGCCACGATCGTCGCTTCCTGTCGAGGGTTCTGAGCGTTCGGCGGTCCGCCGGTGCCTCGGTACGCACGTCGGGCGCGCGCATCGGGCACGAGCGCCGGCACGAGGGCCGGTCCGGCCGCAGACCGCCGATCATCCTACCGTGGCGGAGCACGAGCTCCCGTCGCGGCTCCCGTCGCGGCCACCGTCCGGGGACGCCGGCGGGAAACGGTCGGGCGCCGTCTGGGCGCCGTCTGGGCTCATCAGGCGATCAGCAGGGCCGTGCCGTACCCGACCGCCGCCGACCACAGCAAGGAGGCGAGCGTCCCGATGACGAACCGCTCGGACGCGCCGGGGTTCTCCCGCAGCTCCGGGTACCGGCCCAGGCCCTTCACCGCGATGACCACCGCGATCCCCTCGGGCTGGCCGATCAGCATGCAGCCCGTCACGGCCAGGCGCTCCAGCGCCCCGACCCACGTCCCGCCGCGGAGCACGGCGCGCGCACCGAGGCCCTCAGGACCGTCGGACAGCGCGAGCGGCGTGATCACCGGGTGGCTCGCCGGATCCTGCGCCACCCCTCGGGCGTGCGCGGGTGGCCGGCGCGAGTCTCCCCCGGGTGCGCCCGCGTCGCCGGAACGGGCGGCGAGCCGGAGCACGCCCATGACCACGAACCAGCCGCCGACGGTCGAGACGACGAGCGCAACCACCACGAGGGCGGCGACGAGGGCAACGGGCACGCGGAGCTCCTGTCCGGTCGGTCCTGCGCGCCCGGAGCGGCGACGATCAGGCGCCGCGATCCTCCCGCACGCCCTCGGCGAGCGCCAGCAGCCGCGCTGCAGCACGTCGCGCCGCCTGCTCCTCGGACCACAGGGCCGTCCGCAACCGCTGGCTGACGGCCTGCTGCGACACGCCGAGGGTCTCGGCCACGACCTCCTGCCGCACCTCGCCCGCCGCCATCGCGTCCGCGACGACCCAACCGGCCTCGGACCGTCGGGCGGCGACGGCGGCCACGAGGACCAGCACCGCCTCCGCGTCCCGGCCGGCGCCGTCGTCGAAGCCGCGCACCGCGAGCGACACGGTGCGGACGCGGCTCTTCGCCGCCTCGACCGCCGCTCGCGCGAGCACGAACGCCGGACCGGCGGCGGCGCGCGTGGACGCCGGGAGCGGCTCGTCGACCGGCCCGGCGCCGATGCCGACGCTCCAGCCACCCATCCTCAGGACGCGCAGGGCGACGTCCACCACCTCGGTGGGGTCGTCGTACACCGCCTGGACCTCGTCGCCGACCGTGCGCTCGAACGGGCGGACGGGACGCCCCGGATCGAGGTCGCGCAGGAGGTCCTCGACCCGGTCACCGACACGCCGGCTGCCTCGCTGGTCGATGGTCATGACGAACATGACGACAAGGATGACGCCTTGTGCACCCCAAGACAAGGCGCGGGGCTTGTCCCCGTCAGCCGTGGCCTGCGACCGCGGCGAGGGCGAGCCGGTAGGAGTCGAGCCCGAACCCGGCGATCGTC
Organism: Cellulomonas sp. URHB0016; assembly: GCF_054057935.1. Classification (NCBI taxonomy): domain Bacteria; kingdom Bacillati; phylum Actinomycetota; class Actinomycetes; order Micrococcales; family Cellulomonadaceae; genus Cellulomonas; species Cellulomonas sp. URHB0016. Next base: position 462,497 of record NZ_JBSRZU010000001.1, read on the forward strand.
CCCGTCGCGACCGGCCCGATGACGGACACGTGCCGGAACGCCTCGCGCGCGTACGGGTTGGTGATGTGCACCTCGACGAGCACCAGACCGGCCTTCGTCACCTGCGCCGCGGCGTCGCGCAGCGCGTAGGAGTAGTGGGTGAAGGCCGCCGGGTTGAGCACCACGTGCGACCGCGTGTCCACCGCCTCGTGCAGCCATCCCACCAGCTCGGACTCCTGGTCCGTCTGCCGCACGTCGACCTGGACGCCCGCGTCGGCACCCCACTTCTCGGCGGCGGCCGCGAGGTCCTCGTACGACGCGGACCCGTACACGTCCGGCTCGCGCACTCCCAGGCGCCCGAGGTTGGGACCGTTGAGCACGAGCACACGCATCATGGAAGGCAGCCTAGGCGACCCGTGCCCCGCCGCATGTGCCCGCTACAGCGAGACGGCGCGTGTCGGGCTCGGAGCGCCCTCGCCCACCTCGGCGTACGCGGCGGCGAGCAGTGTCGGGTCGGGCCCCTCGAGCCGGGCGGGCCGTCCCACGCCCTCGAGGACCACGAACCGCAGCAGGTCCCCGCGGGTCTTCTTGTCCCGACGCATCGCGGTGAGCAGGCGCTCCCACCGGTCTCCCCGGTAGGTGACCGGGAGCCCGAGGGAGGTCAGCACGGAACGGTGACGGTCCACCACGTCGTCGGGCAGCCGGCCCGCGAGCCGGGCCAGCTCGGCGGCGAACACCATGCCGACGGACACGGCAGCCCCGTGCCGCCACTGGAAGCGCTCGACCTGCTCGACCGCGTGCCCGAACGTGTGCCCGTAGTTGAGGATCTCGCGCAGCCCGGCCTCCCGGAGGTCCTCCCCCACGACCCGCGCCTTCACGGCCACCGCCCGCTCCACGAGCTCGGCGAGCACGTCGGACGTCGACGCGGCGACGGGATCGGTCAGGAGCGCGGTGTTCTCCTCCACGAGCTCGAGGATCCGCGGGTCGGCGATGAACCCGCACTTGACGACCTCCGCGAGCCCCGCCACGAAGTCGTGCCGGGGCAGCGACTCCAGGGAGGCCAGGTCGCACAGCACGCCCGCCGGGGGGTGGAACGCGCCCACGAGGTTCTTGCCCTCGGCGGTGTTGATGCCCGTCTTGCCGCCGACCGCGGCGTCCACCATGCCCAGCACCGTGGTCGGCACCTGCACCACGCGGACGCCCCGCAGCCACGTCGCTGCCACGAACCCCGCAAGGTCCGTGGTCGCGCCGCCGCCGATCCCGACGATGGCGTCGGTGCGCGTGAACCCGGCCTGGCCGAGCACGCCCCACAGGAACGCGGCCACCTGCGCCGTCTTGGCCTCCTCCGCGTCCGGCACCTCGGCGACGAACGCCTCGTAGCCCTGCGCGACCAGGTCCTCGCGCACGGTCTCCGCGGACGCGGCGAGCGCCGCGGGGTGCACCACGAGGACCCGGCGCACGCTCTCGCCGAGCAGGCCCGGCAGCTCGCCGAGGAGGTGCCTCCCGATCAGGACGTCGTAGGGCTGGTCGCCCGCGACCCGGACCGTGGTCATCATTCGCTCCCGTCCGCAGCGGCCAGCCGCAGCGCCGCCAGCTCCTGCTCGATCAGCTCGGCCACGTCGGCCGGCCGCAACCCGTCGGTCATCACCCGGACGCTCGACACCTGCTCGTACACGGGTCGCCGCACCTCCATGAGCGCCTGCCACTGCGCGCGCGGGTTGCCGAGCAGCAGGGGACGCGACTGGTTGAACCCGACCCGGGGGGCGGCGTGGGACAGCGTCACGTCGAGGAACACCACGACTCCCCCGCCGGCGCGGTAGTCCGCCAGGGCAGCGCGTGCGTCGTCGTGGAGGACCGCACCGCCGCCGAGAGCCAGGACACCGTCGTGCTCGACGAGGGCCCGCACCACCGCGTCACGCTCCAGCGCACGGAAGTGCGGCTCGCCGTCGTCGACGAAGATCTCGGTGATCGGCTTCCCGGCGACGGCCTCGACGTCGGCATCCGTGTCGCGCGCCCGCAGCTGCCACCGTTCCGCCAGTGCAGCGGCGACGGTCGACTTGCCCGACCCCGGCGGGCCCACGAGGACGATGCGGGGGGCGGTGGTGGACTCGAGGGGCACGGCGGGCAGAGTACCTCTCGAACGCCTGACCTCAGGCGTGTGTCGGGCTGTCGGACGGCTCGCTCGGCCCCGGACGGCCGGACCAGCGACGCTCGCGCCACAGCAGGGCGACCGGTACGGCGGCGAACATGAAGGTCGACGTCCAGGTGGTGAGGCGGACGGGCACGGCGTACGGCAGGACGACGAGGAACGGCACCGCGGCAAGGAGCACCGTCCGGACCACCGGACCGGGCCGGGCAGGTGCGGTCCAGGCCCACACCAGGACGACCGCCACGAGAGGCCCGACGTAGTACGGGAACCGGAGCGGGTCGAGCAGCAGGCGGACCGCGACGACCGTCACGACGACCACGAGCGGGGACCCGCGTCCCCGCAGCGCCACCAGCGCACCGGCGGCGGCCGCCGCGCCGCCCTGGATCACCCGCATGCCCCAGTCCGAGAGCCCGAGGTGCGCCGCGACGATCGGCAGGAGGCTCGTCCGGTCGGTCTGGTCCCACGTGAACGAGAACGTGCCGACGTCTCCCCACAGGAAGAACGGCGCGTACAGGACCGCCACGACCAGCAGCGCGGCACCGGCCGCCGGCAGGAGCGTGCGCCACCGCCGACCCTGCAGGGCCGCGCCCGCACCCAGCACGCCCCACAGCTTGGTACCGGTGGCGAGACCGACGATCGCCCCGAGCGCCAGTCCTCGTCCACGGGCGCCCGCCCGCGCCGCGGCCGCCAGCATCAGCCCGAGTGCGATCTCCTCGGGATGCCCGATGGCCACCCCGTCCGTGAGGAGCCCGCCGACGACCACCGTGCCCCCCACCACCCACTGCGCCGTGCGGACGTCACGCCCCGCGTCCCGGGCGTACCCGCCGGTGACGACGACCGTGAGCCAGGCCACGGCAGCCGCGAGCACCGCGGCCACCGTGGGATCAGCCGGCAGGCCGACCAGGAGCGCTACGCGCGCCAGCGCGCCCACCACGAGGAGGAACACGGGACCGATCTGCAGGAGCGGGTCGGCGAAGACGTCGAGGAACCCGGGCCCGAGCATGGCCGTCCCGGCCTCCACGAACAGGCTGGTGTCGCCGGGCCGGATCAGGGCCGTGACGCCGGCGGCCGACACGGACGCGAACGTGACGAGCGTGAGCGCCGGCCGCCGCCACACCGACTGCGCCGTGCGCGACAGCCGCGGGCGCTCCGCCCGGGTGAGCTCGAGCTCCTGGCGGAACCATCCGCCGAGCCGCCCCGCCACGGGCCCGGGGCCGGGCGCCACCCAGGTGTCGGCGACCACGGACGTCTCCCTCGGCAGCGAATGTCAGGACACAGTCCCATCGGCCGCCGACGGCCTCGGGTTGAGGCCCCGGGACGCGCGATCGGTCAGCGCAGCAGCTCCGGCACCGAGCCGACGTACGACTCCAGGTTGCGCCGCACCTCGGCGACCGAGTCGCCACCGGTCTTCTCCAGGAGCGCGTCCGCCACGACGAGCGCGACCATCGCCTCGGCGACGACCGCGGCGGGCGGGACCGCGCACACGTCGGAGCGCTGGTGCTGGGCCCGGGCAGCCTCACCGGTCGCCGTGTCCACCGTGGCCAGCGCGCGGGGAACGGTCGATATCGGCTTCATGGCGGCGCGCACGCGGAGGATCTCGCCGTTCGTCATGCCACCCTCGAGGCCGCCGGCACGGTTGGTCCGGCGCACGATGCGTCCGCTCGCGTCCCGCTCGATCTCGTCGTGCGCCTGCGACCCTCGGCGGGCGGCGGTGCGGAAACCGTCCCCGACCTCCACGCCCTTGATCGCCTGGATGCCCATGAGCGCCGCGGCGAGGCGAGCGTCCAGGCGCCGGTCGGCGTGGACGTACGAGCCGAGCCCCGACGGCAGGCCGTACACGAGCACCTCGACCACGCCGCCGAGCGTGTCACCGTCCTTGTGGCACTCGTCGATCTCGGCGACCATCGCCGCCGACGTGGCGGCATCGAAGCAGCGGACGGGGTCGGCATCGAGCGTCGACACGTCGTCGGGCGACGGCAGCTCGGCGTCCTGCGGTGTGCTGACCGGTCCGATCGCGACCACGTGGGAGACGAGGCGGATGCCCGCGGCCTGCTCGAGGAGACGTGCGGCGACCGTGCCGAGGGCCACGCGAGTCGCCGTCTCCCGCGCGCTCGCACGTTCGAGGACCGGCCGGGCGTCGTCGAACCCGTACTTGCGCATGCCGACGAGGTCGGCGTGACCCGGGCGCGGACGGGTCAGCGGGGCGTTGCGCGCGCGGTTGAGCACGTCCGGGTCCTCGACCGGGTCGGCCGACATGACCTCGACCCACTTCGGCCACTCGGTGTTCCCCACCTCGATCGCGACCGGACCGCCCTGGGTGAGTCCGTGCCGCACACCCGCGAGGAGCCGGACCTCGTCCTGCTCGAACTTCATCCGGGCACCGCGGCCGTAGCCGAGCCGGCGACGGGCCAGCGCGGCCTGCACGTCGGCGGTCCCGACCTGCACCCCGGCCGGCAGACCCTCCAGGATCCCGACGAGCGCAGGGCCATGGGACTCACCGGACGTCAACCAACGCAGCATGGGCGGCATCCTTCCACGTTCGCCGGACGGCACCGTGCCCCGGTCCGGCGACTGGGCGCACGCACACGTGCGGGCCGTGACGAGGATGTCGTCACGGCCCGCACGCGGGGTAGATCAGGGCAGCGGAACCATCGGGTTCTTGTCGCCGGGCGGCACGGGCAGCGGCGCCTTCGGCGCAGCCGGGTCGACCGCCACAGGAGCTGCCGACTGGTCAGCCAGGGCGAAGAGCGAACCGCTCAGAACCACGTCGAGGTCACCCGGGGCCGTCGCAGGACGACCGCCGGAGGCCTCGGCCGCGCCCTGGCTCGCGCCGTTCACGCCCGTGACCATCAGCAGCCGGGTGGTGCCGGCCTGCGCGTCCTGCACGAACGCCAGCACGTTCTGGTAGGTGCCGATGACCTCGAGCGAGACGGGGACCTCGTAGAACCCCGGGACGTCCAGGCTCGCCGCGGCGGCGGCGTCGGCCGCCGCTGCGGGGTCCGGCTCGGCCGCGGCGTCGCCGCCGGCAGCCGCGTCACCCTCGACCGGGGCAGCGGCCGCGGGTGCCGCCACCTTGATCTCCGTCGAGGAGTTCACGCTCAGGTTCACGATGACGACCTCGTGCGCGCTCGCGATCTGGTTGAGCTCCCGCTGGTAGGCAGCGAGCTGCGCGTCCGTCGGGATCTGCAGGCGGGCCGCGGCGAGCTGCGCCTTGTACTCGTCGAGCTTGGCGAACTGCGTCGCGAGCACGGCGATCTTCGACTCGAGCTGGAGGTTGGCGTCGGTCTGCGCCTGCGCCTGCTCCTTGTTGTCGGCCGCGGCCGACAGCTGCGGCGACACGCCGAGGAACCATGCGGCGATGAGGATGACCAGGGCCGCGAACACGGTGCCGGTGATCCAGGGGCCGGCCTTCGTACCGGTCACGTCAGTTCTCCTCGGTGGGGATGAAGCGGAGCGAGAGTGCGGGCTCCAGGACCTGCACCGACGACGTCACCGCGTAGTACGGCGCACCCTCGGTCTGGGTGAGGCCCGCGGACGACATGGTGGCGTCGCCGAGGCCCGGGATGGAGTTCAGCGCGTCGAGCCAGGCGGCGTCGTCGGGCAGGGTGGACGTCCGGACCGTGAAGAGGATGGACCCCATCCCCGGCTCGATGAGCGGGTCGGACACCGTCTGGCCGGCGGACCACGCCGTGGCCTGCGAGATCGTGAACGTGTCGATGCTGACGCCGGGAGGCAGGACCGCCGCGATGGAGTCGAGGTAGGACTTCCACAGGATGTCGGCACCCATGCCGAGCGTGCGGGCCTTCTCGAACCGGTTGAGCTCAGTGAGCACTGCCGGGACCTCGGCGTACTTCGCCTGCTCCTGCATCAGGCGCTGGTTCTCCTGCTGCGCGTCGGCCAGCTCGCCCTGGGCGGCCTGGTTCTCGAGGAACGCGAACCCGTAGGTCAGCGCGGCCATGGCCAGGACGAACACGAGCGACAGCCCGAGCCACCGCTTGACGTTGACGAGGCCGCGAGCGGCCTTGACCTCGGGCGGGAGCAGGTTGACCTGCGGCAGGCCGACGACGAACGTCGAGCCCTTGGCGGAGCCCTTCGACTTGGTCTTGGACGCTCCCAGCGTCATGGTGAGGTTCATGCCGCGACTCCATAGGCCAGGCCCATGGACAGCGCCATGAGCGACTCGTGACCGGCGAACGCCTCGCGACCACCGGCGGACCGCGCGACCTGGACGGCCTCGAGCGGGTTGCCCAGCGTCACGGGCAGGCGGCTCGCGCTCGACAGGAACTGCCCGAGCCCGGGCAGCTGCGCGCCACCGCCGGTCAGCACCACGAGGTCGATACCCGCACCGGGTCCGTTCGACGTGTAGTACGAGAACGTGTTGCGCACGGCCTCGATGAGGTTCCGGATGAGGTTCGACGACGCCTCGGCCGCGGCCTGCAGCTCCGGACCGACGGCGAAGCCGACGCCGATCTGACGCTTGATGGCCTCGGCGTCGACGGCGGAGATCGTCATGGACCGTGCGATCGCGTCCGTGGCGTCCTGGCCACCGTGCGGCAGGGTGCGGACGAACCGCGGGACGCCGTGCGCGATGATCGCGACGTTGGTGACCCGCGCGCCGATGTCCACCACGGCGACCGTCCGGTTCTGGTGCTCGCCGCGGGTCATGCCGCGCAGCAGGGCGAACGCGTTGAGGTCGACCATCGTGGGCTTGAGGCCGGCGGACTCGACGGCGAGCACGTTGGCGGTGACGGTGGCGCGGACGGCCGCGACCAGCATCCCGTGCACCACGCGGCCCGACTCGGAGTTCCCCTCCCCCGTCGGGAAGAAGTCGAGGAGCGCCTCGTCGGTCGACATCGGCAGCATCTCCTGCACCTGGAACGGCAGGGACGCACGGATCTGCGCGAGCGGCATGGCCGGCACGGCGAGCTCACGCACCACGACGCGCTGGTTGCCGACGCCGATCACGACGTCCTTCGACTCGAACTTGCAGTTCGCCCACAGCTGCTTCAGCGCGTGCACCACGACGGGCTGGTCGGTGACCTCTCCGTCGCGGACCGCACCCAGCGGCAGCGGGACCTCGCCGTAACGTGCCAGCGTCGGCTGTGCACGGCCCGCCGGGCCTCCGTTGCCGAAGTCCAGCTGGGCGGCACGTACCGCTGTCGTGCCGATGTCGAGCCCGATCACTCGAGACTTACCCACAGGTGTGATTCCTTCCGGACGCCGCTGCCCTACCTCTCGTGCCTATCGGGAGAAGGCCGGTGGGACTTGAGCCCTGACGTCACCCGGATGAGGGGCGAAAGGTCAGGAGAGGGCCCCGAGGTACGCGGACCAGAGGGACTCACCGAATGCCACCCCGATGGCGCAGCCGAGCAGCATCCAGGGGCCGAACGGGATCTTCGACTTGCGGCCCGCGCGACCGGCGGCCAGGAGGACGATCGAGAAGACGCCACCGACCAGGAACGCCGCGAAGGCGCCCACCACGAGCGAGCCCCAGCCGAGCCACGCGAGGTAGGCACCGAGGATCCCCGCGAGCTTCACGTCGCCGAAGCCCATGCCCCGCGGGTACACCAGGACGAGCAGGAAGTAGAAGGCGTAGAGCACCACGCCGCCGATGACGGCGCGCAGGAGGGCGGGCCAGTCGTCCGACCCCCAGCTCGCCACGGCCAGCAGGACCGGTACCACGACGTAGGACGGCAGCACGATCGCGTTCGGCAACCGGTGCACGTCGATGTCGATGAGGGCGAGGGCGACCGAGATCGCCGCGAGGTACAGGTACGCCGGCGTGGTCCACGAGATCCCGAAGTGCCAGGCGACGAGACCGAACAGCACGCCGGTCCCCAGCTCGACCAGGGGGTAGCGGACCGAGATCGGTTCGTGGCAGCGGCGGCAGCGACCCCGCAGCACGAGCCACGACAGGACCGGGACGTTGTCGTACCAGGCGATCCGTGCACCGCACCGCGGGCAGGCGGACGGCGGGCTGACGATCGACTCGCCCCTCGGCACGCGCCAGATGACGACGTTGAGGAACGAGCCGATCAGGAGACCGACGACCGTGACGAGTCCGACGAACACCGCGGTGAGGCCGGACTCCCCGGTCAGTTGATCTCCCTCAGGTCGTCCAGCCGCGCCTTCTGGTCGTTGGCCGGGGCGTTCCACTTCTGCTCGGGGCCGTTGTTGCACGGGGCCACGATCAGCTTCGACCACATCTCTGTGGCCGACATCTTCTCACCCAGGGAGATGCAGCGGCCGTGCGTGTCGACGAAGGTCCAGCTGTCGCCGTACGTGCTCTCCTCGGCGTGCCGGGTCCACTTCTGGTTGGCCGCGCCGCTGCAGGTCTTGAAGATGGGGTAGGCCGGGTTGTCGGTGGCGGGCGGGGTCTGCAGGCAGTAGTCGCTGCCGTTGTTGACCTTGATCGTCTGGTTCGCCAGCGCGCCCTTCAGGCCCGTCGGCTCGTTGTAGTACCACTTGTGGTTCCACTCGACGTGGGTCTTGGCCAGGCTGGGGTCCTGCTTGCACGGGTAGCTGATCTCGAAGGTGGCAGCGATGTTCGCCCCTGTCACGTCCATGCAGCGCCCGAACTCGAGGAAGTTCACGATCTGGTTCGACGCCTTGCTCGCGTTGCCCGCGCCGACGCGGGGATCGGGGTCCCAGGAGCCGGACGTGACGTTGTTGCCCATGCACGCGCTGTAGTGCAGCGTCTTGCCGACCAGGTCCGTGTCCGAGTACTCCGCGCCGGCGTTGAGGCAGAAGCCCGTCGCGGGCGACGGCTGGTTGTTGTAGTCGGAGTTGTCGTTCTTCTGGCCGATCCACTTCGCGCCACCGATCCAGCTGAAGTACTGCGTCACGCTCGCCGAGCTGCACTTCTGCAGCGTGACCTCGATGTTGCCACCCGTCCCGGCATTGCCGGTGAGGCACATGGCGGTCGTGGGACCGCCGAGGTCGGTCACGGCCAGGTGGATCTTGTAGTCGGTCGCGTAGGACCACAGCACCGTCGGGTCGTCGTCCCGGCAGGCGGACGCCGGCTGGTACGTCACCTTCGAGCCGGCGGTCTGCCCGGAGGCCTTCAGGCAGTGCTTGTCGCCGAACGCGTAGATCACGCCGCCGGCGATGTTGTTGTTCGTCACCTGGAACGTGTAGACGGTCTCGATCGCGCGGTCACCCTGGGCGGTCGCGAGACCCGGAACGCCCGCGTCGAGCCCTTCGGCGGACAAGAGGGCGAAGCTCGGGGCCGTCCCGACGCCCGTGGTGGTCGAGCAGTTCATCTTCTCGGCGGCGCGCCACGCGGCGTCCTTGCCGGCCGGGTTCTCGTCGAAGTACGTCACGCTGACGACGTACCGCAGCGTCGACGTCGCCGCGCCGACGCGCCCCTGGACGGTGCACGGCAGCTTGGCCGGGTTGCCGTAGATCTTGCCGGTGATCGCGTCGGGCGCACCGAGCGCCGAGCGCATCTGGCTGAGGGCCGCGTCCAGACCGGTCTCCGCGGCGAACACGGTCCGACCGTTCTTGTCGGCGAACATCGTGGGGCGCACCTGGGCGGTGACCACGCCCAGCATGAGCACGCTGAGGGCCGTCATCACCATGATGAGCAGGATCGCGGTGAGCATCGCGATACCCCCCTCCGGGTCACCGGCGACCCGGCGGCGGACGGCCGCTCGGACGGACGAGAGCACGAGACGCACAGGACGGACGGCCATCAGGGCCTCCCCAGCTGGTTGCAGACGGGAGTGACGTTGGCGCCGGCAGCGGTGACGGCGTTCGACTGGGACGAGCTCGAGGTGTTCCGGGCGACGAAGACGGAGTCGATCATGGCGCCGCTCTTGCCGCCGGCCGCGCCCTTGCCGAGGTCGAGGTGCACGGCGAGCCGCTGGTTGAGGTTCACGGAGTCGGCGGGCGTGAAGGTGAAGGGCCGGTCCGTGACGACGCTCAGGTCGTTGCGCATGTTGGTCGCCATGGTGAGCCAGGCGGTCGCCGTCGGCGTCGCCACGTTCGGCCAGGACCGGCGCTCGAGCTTCCGGGTCGTCGACGAGTAGCGCCACTGCACGCACTTCGGCTGCGTACCGCCCTCGACCGCGGTGATGAGGTACTCGACGTAGTAGGTGCCCGCAGTCGCGCCGGCACCGCCGGCGTTGACCCCGCTGGAGTAGCGGACCTCCTTGTCGAGCTTCTGGAAGATCTTCAGCGCCGTGTCCCCCGAGTCGCCGACCACCTGGGCGCGTGCCGTGTTCTTCGTCATGACGACCACGCCCGACATGAAGATCACGACGACGACCGAGAAGATGCCCATCGACACGATGAGCTCGGTCAGCGTCATCCCGGAGTCGTCGGCGCGGCGCCGCAGGACCTCTCGCAGCCGGCTCACAGGTTCACCGTCACGCTGTTGACGACCGTGTTCGACGAGAACGACGTGCCGCTGGTCGACTCGAGCCGGTACGAGTACGTGAAGGTGCAGGCCTTCAGGATCGAGGTCTTCGGAGTGATCTTCACGGTGCCCGCATTCGCGTCGACGATCGAGACCGACCCGCAGTTCGTGTCGCTGGAGCCGCTGATCAGCGCGATCTTCAGCTTGGTGTTCCACGCCGATGCCACGGGGGTGTCGTTCGTGCCCACCGCCACGACCGGGGGGGTGTCCCCCTTCCGCAGGGTGAAGACGCCCTCCGCGGTCGCGACCGGGGCCGACACCGTGATCGTGTACGTCCCCGTGCTGCTGACCTTCGGACCCGCGGGGTTCGTGACGGTGAACGGGAAGGTGTAGTTCCCCGGCACCTGCCCCGCGACCTGGTTGAACGTGGCGGCCGTATTCGTCGGCGAGTTCAGCGAGACCGTGCCGGACGTCGGCTGGCCGAGCAGCTGGATCGTGTACGTCGGCGAGTTGAGGGTCTTGTTCAGGAGGTCGAGGTTCGCCGTCGTCGCGACCCCGCTGAACGACACGGCGATCGACGGCGTGCCCGCGCTCGGCGTCACCGGCGTCTGCTGGGTGACCACGACGTTCACCGTCGTGCTCTCGAGGCCGGACGAGTCCTGGACCTTGTACTTGAGGGTCACGTCGCCGACGTAGGTGCTCGGTGTGTAGTGCAGCATGCCGCCCGTCACAGTGCCGCCGCCGCTCACCGGGACGATCGTCAGACCGGTGCCGAGGTCGTTGAACAGGACGTCGATGTCGATGTCCGGGCCGCCCGCGGTGGCGGTCGCGGTGTCGGCGACGGCCTTCGGGTTCACCGTGATGGTCACGGTCGCCTCGTTCGACTGGCGACCGGCGGCGTCCTTGAGCTTGTACTTCAGGAACGTGATCCCCGAGAAGTTGCCCGGCGTGTACGTGATCGAGCCCATCCCGGTGCCCGACGTCACCGGGGCGGCGGTACCGAACGCGGGGTTCTGCGTGATGGTCGTGGGGTTCGCCGTGACGGCGCCCATGACGTCGTTGACGAGCACGTCGGTCGGCAGCGAGGTGGTGGTGCCGGCCACCGACGAGATCGCGTCGTCGTACGCGACCGGCTTCGCGGTGAGGTTCCAGTTGGCGTCGAGCGTGGGGTCGACGAGCGTCGAGGTGCGGTACTCGCACGCGGCGGCCGTGCACGACCCGGCCTTGCTGCTCTTCCAGGCCACCACGACCGTGACGCGGTACAGCAGCACGTCACCGGACGCACCCGTCTTCACGCACGTCTGGTCCGCCGTGCTGGCCGTCGCCGGCCGGTAGCAGGTGCCGATGAGCGTCGTCACCTTGTAGTCCATGTTCGAGACCCGGTACGTCTTCACCACGGGGATCGGGAGGCTGGCGCCGCGCGTCGCGGCCCAGGCGTCGGAGACCTTGTTCATCTGCGCGACGTCCGCGGGATACGCGAGCCAGGCGGCGTCGGTGGCGCCGGCGGTTCGGCCGATGAGCAGACCGCTCACGTGGTTGACGGTGTCCACCTCGCGAGGCGTGACGGACCGCACCAGCTCCATCGCCTGGTTGGCCACGGCTACCGACGCCTGCGACCGCTGCAGGTGGGACGTGTTCTGCATGGCGCGGACGAAGAAGCTGAGCGCTGCCGCGGCGACCACGCCGAGCAGGAAGAGCGCGACGACGACCTCGATGAGGCTGAAGCCGGAGTCGTCGGAGCCTGTGCGGGCTCCCAGTGCCTTCTTCACCGTCCGTACCTCTCTGGTCGTCAAGAAATGGTCTTCCGGGGACGGCCGAGGCCGTCCCCGGAAGACCCGAGCACTAGCTGAGGTGCAACGTCACGGGGTGCAGGACGCGGTGCCGGCGGGCATCAGGCCACCGCCCTGGCTGCTGTACCAGAACCCGTCGGTCGTGTTGGTGCCCTTGGGGTTCGTACCGTGGATGCAGTACGAGTCCTTCGCCGTGTTCGTCGTCACGGTGACCGTGTTGCCCGCACTCAGGGTGGCGGCAGGCGTGTTCACGGCGATCGTGCCGGTCGTGGCGGCCACGGCCAGGTACTCCTGCTTGTCCGTGTAGTACGTCTCGAGCTCGTTGGCGACCGTGCGCAGGTCGGACTTGATCGACGCGTCGACCGCCTTCTTGCGCTGGTTGAGGAACACCGGGATCGCGATGGCCGCGAGGATGCCGATGATGATGATGACGACGAGGAGCTCGATGAGCGTGAAGCCCTGGTCCTTCTCGTCCATGGACTTGCGAACGCGAGCGATCATGTCAAGCCTCCGTATGTGTCTGGGGAGTGGGATCAGGAAACGGCGCAGGTGCCGCTGACGGCGGTGGACTGCAGGCCGCCGGCGTTGCTGACGTACTGGTAGCCCTTGCCGGTGCCACCGGTGCCCTTGGAGTTCTCGCCGTAGACGCAGAACGCGTCGCCGGTGCCGTTGATCCCGTACTTGATGACGTTGCCGCTGCTCATCGACACCTGGTTGCCACCGGTGCCGACCGTGACCTTGCCGCCGGCGCCGCCGGCCTGCGTGAGCTCGGTGGCGGCCGGGTACTTCTGGGCGTCGGTGTAGTACGTCTCGAGCTCGTTGGCGACCGTGCGCAGGTCGGACTTGATCGACGCGTCGACCGCCTTCTTGCGCTGGTTGAGGAACACCGGGATCGCGATGGCCGCGAGGATGCCGATGATGATGATGACGACGAGGAGCTCGATGAGCGTGAAGCCCTGGTCCTTCTCGTCCATGGACTTGCGAACGCGAGCGATCATGTCAAGCCTCCGAAATGTATGGGGGGTGGGGATCAGGCGACGGTGCAGGTGGAGACGGCGGTGGAGCTGAGGCCGCCGGCGTTGCTGACGTACTGGTAGCCCAAGGTCGTGCCGTTGGTGCCCTTGTCGTTCATTCCGAGCAGGCAGTACGCGTCCTTCGTCGCGTTGAGCTTGAAGGACACCTTGTTGCCGGAGCTCAGGTGGATCGCGCTGCCAGACGTGACGGTGATGGTGTTCGTGCCGTCGGTCGCACCGGTCGAGGCGGTCACCGCGGTCGGGTACGCCTGCGAGTCCGTGTAGTACGTCTCCAGCTCGTTGGCGACCGTGCGCAGGTCGGACTTGATCGACGCGTCGACCGCCTTCTTGCGCTGGTTGAGGAACACCGGGATCGCGATGGCCGCGAGGATGCCGATGATGATGATGACGACGAGGAGCTCGATGAGCGTGAAGCCCTGGTCCTTCTCGTCGAGGGACTTGCGAACGCGAGCGATCATTTGCTCGACTCCGTTTCGGTCTCAGATGTCATGAATGAGTGGTGCGGCAATGTGCGCATCGCCGTCGGCTTCTCGCACTGACCCGTTCTTCGGCACCTGGCGTCCGGACTTGAGCGCCGGACGCGGGTGACCGGCCGAGTTCACTCGGATGACGCAGTTCGCACCCGGACGGGCGATTTCTGCCGCGGGCGCGCGACATTCCGGTAATACCGTGCGGCGACGACGAAACGGTCAGGGCAGGGTGAACGTCGCCGCGGACGGGCAGACGGCCGTCGCGTCGGCCACGAACCCGCCGCGCGTCGTGTCGTACACCCACGCGTGGGACGGGCCGATCCCCGCAGGGTGGTCCCCGCTGAGGCAGAAGTCCTGACCCGTCACCACGACGTCCACCGTGTTGCCCGCGCTCGTCACCGCGTCGCTCTTCACGACGGCGGCCGTCAGCGGCAGGTCGCCGGTCGTCGTCCGGCCGGCCTCCATCGCGGTCGCGACGGTCCGCAGGTCGGACTTGAGCGACGCGTCCACGGCCTTCTTGCGCTGCCCGATGAACACGGGGATCGCGATGCCGGCGAGGATGCCGATGATGATGATGACGACGAGGAGCTCCAGGAGCGTGTTGCCGTCGTCGCGGGTCTGCGCCCGCAGCCTGTGCACCGTCGGCCTCAGTTGATGAGGTTGAAGACGGAGAAGATCGGCATGTACAGGGCGATGATCATCGAGCCGATGAGCGAGCCGAGGACCACGATCATGAGCGGCTCGATGAGCGACGTGAGCTGCTCGGTCGTCGCCTCGACCTCCTGGTCGTAGAACTCGGCGATCTTCTCGAGCATCGTGTCGAGCGCACCGGTGTCCTCACCGACGGCCATCATCTGGACGACCATGGGCGGGAAGACGGAGTGCTGCGAGAGCGGGCCGGTGAGCGAGTTGCCCGACCGCACCGACTCCTGGACGGCCTTGGCCGCGCGCTCGATGACGAGGTTGCCGCTCGTCTCGCCGACGATGTCGAGGGCCTGCAGCAGCGGGACACCCGCGTGCAGCATCGTGCCGAAGTTCCGGGTGAACCGGCTGACGGCGATCTTGCGGAACAGGTTGCCGAACACCGGCACCTTGAGCTTGATCGGGTCGAGCCGCTCCCGAACGAGCCGGTCGTTCTTGTGCCGGCTCCACCAGGCGGAGAAGGCCACGACGACGATGACGAGCGGGACCGAGATCCACTTCAGGAGGCCCGAGAGCATCACGAGGATCCGCGTCGGCAGCGGCAGCTCGCCACCCAGGCTCGCGAACATCCCCGCGAACACCGGGACGATGAACAGCAGCATGCCCACGACCGCGAGGATCGCGATGATGAACACGACGACCGGGTAGGTCATCGCCGACTTGACCTTGCCGCGCAGCTTGACCTCGGACTCGAAGTTCTCCGCGACGGACACGAGCACCTGGTCGAGGAAACCGCCGACCTCGCCGGCCTTGACCATGTTGATCATGAGCGGCGGGAACACGTCGGCGTGCTTCGTGAGCGCCGCCGAGAACGAGATGCCGACCTCGACGTCGTTGCGCACCTGGGCGAGACGCTTCGCGAGCGGCTTGCTCTCCGTCTGCTCCGCGAGGATGGCCAGCGAGCGCAGCAGGGACAGACCGGCGTCGATCATGGTGGCGAGCTGGCGCGCCATGATCGCCAGGTCCTTCAGCGTGACCTTGTTCCCGAAGCCGGGGATGGACAGCTCCTTCTGGAGCCCGGTGTTGCCGACCTCGTTGATCGACATGGGCGCGAGGCCCATCGACTTGAGGCGGTTCGCGACCGCGGCCTGGTTCGGCGCCTCGATCCGGCCCTTGACGATCTTGCCCGAGCGGTCCCGGATCGCGTACTCGAACGTCTTTGCTGTCGTCGTGGCCATCAGAGACGCCCCTCCGCGTAGTAGGCCCCGCCCATGCCGGACTTGGCGATGCCCGCACCCGCCGAGCCGCCCTCGGCACGGCCCGTGAGCCGGTTGAAGTCCTCCATGTGGTGGCACTTGTCCAGGCCGGTCTCGTACGAGATCTTCCCGGTCTTGACGAGCTCGGCGAGGTGCTGGTCGAGCGTGTGCATGCCCTGCTGGGCGCCGGCCTGCATGGCCGAGTAGATCTGGTGCGTCTTGCCCTCACGGATGAGGTTCCGGATGGCGGGGGTCGCGATGAGCACCTCGGTCGCGACCGCGCGTCCCGGACCGTCGGCGCGCTTGCAGAGCGTCTGGCAGACGACGCCCTGGATGGCGCCGGCGAGCTGGGTGCGGACCTGGGCCTGCTGGTGCGCCGGGAACACGTCGATGACGCGGTCGATGGTCTGCGCGGCGTCCTGGGTGTGCAGGGTCGCGAACACGAGGTGACCGGTCTCGGCGGCAGTCAGCGCCACCGAGATCGTCTCCAGGTCGCGCATCTCACCGACGAGGATGATGTCGGGGTCCTGCCGCAGCACGTGCTTGAGGGCGTTGGCGAACGAGAGGGTGTCCTGGCCGACCTCGCGCTGGTTGATCAACGACTTCTTGTGCCGGTGAAGGAACTCGATCGGGTCCTCGACCGTCATGATGTGGTCCTCGCGCGTCCGGTTCGCGAGGTCGACCACCGCCGCCAGCGTCGTCGACTTGCCCGACCCGGTGGGGCCGGTGACGAGCACGAGGCCACGCGGGAGCCCTGCGAACGAGCCGACGATCGGCGGGACCCCGAGTGCCTCGAGCGGCTTGATCTCGTAGGGGATCACACGGAACGCGGCGCCGATCGACTCACGCTGCTGGTACAGGTTCACACGGAACCGGGCGAGGCCGCGGACCGAGTACGACAGGTCGAGCTCGAGGTTCGTCTCGTACTTCTCACGCTGCTTCTGCGTGAGGATCGCGTACAGCGATCGGCGCAGCGGCTCCGGCATGAGCATCTCGAAGCCCTCGAGCGGCCGCAGCGAACCGGAGACGCGCACCATCGGGGGGGACCCCGTCGTGAAGTGCGCGTCCGAGGCTCCGAGACGCACCATCTCCGAGAGCACGTCGTCGATGACGACGTCGCCCTCCTGCTTCTCCTGGCCCGGGCCGGAGCGCGCGGGGCGGACCCGGACGGCCGGAGCCGCGGACGGCGCCGGGGGGGTCGGCGCGGACGGCGCGGGCATGTGCCCCGGCGCGCCGGGCATGGGAGCCTGGGCGGCCTGAGGCGCGGGAGCGTGGGTCGGCGCCGGCGGCATGGTCGGCTGCGGCACGAAGGTCCGTCCCTGGGGGCCGCCGGGAGACCGGCTGGTAGGTGGCGGTCGGGGCGCCCGTGGGCGCCGCGAGCGGCATGCTCCCCGCCGCCGGAGCGCCGGCGGGCGGCTGCTGCGGCCCGTGGCTCTGCGACGGGACAGGCGAGTACATCGCCGTCATGGGGACGGGCGCGCCCGCCTGTGGCCCGGCCGGCCGGTACGGCGGCAGCGGTCGCGAGGGCTGCCCCTCGGGGGCCCGGTAGGACTCACTCACGTCATTTCCTCCACAGGTCGCCTGTCCTCACGACAGCACGGACGCTCGGGCCCCCGACAGGGTGCTCTGCTGGTTTCATCGGCGGACGTCCCGCCGGACTTGAGGATGAGCACGTCACGCGACGACGCGCAGGATCTCCTCGATCGACGTGTGGCCGAGGGCCACCTTGTGCCAGCCGTCGTCGCGGAGCGTGATCATGCCGTTCGCGACCGCGGTCGCGCCGATGTCGGCGCTCGACGCGTGCGCGACGGCCATCCGCTCGATCTCCTCGGTGACGGGCATGACCTCGTGCAGGGCCAGCCGGCCCCGGTACCCGGTCTTCGAGCACGTGACGCAGCCGACGGGCCGCATGAGCTCGGGCAGCGGCTCGCCCGGCAGCCACGGGAAGCGCGCGGCCTCCAGCTCCTGGGCGGACGGCCGGTACGGCTCCTTGCACTTGCCGCACAGCTTGCGCGCGAGCCGCTGGGCGACGACCGCGTCGAGCGCGGACCCGACGAGGAACGGCTCGATGCCCATCTCCGTGAGTCGCGTCACGGCCGACGGTGCGTCGTTCGTGTGCAGGGTGGACAGCACGAGGTGGCCGGTGAGGGCCGCCTCGATCGCGATCTGCGCCGTCTCGTGGTCACGGATCTCGCCGAGCAGCACGACGTCCGGGTCGGAACGCAGGATCGACCGGAGTGCCGAGGCGAACGTGAGCCCCGCCTTCGGGTTCACCTGCACCTGGTTGATCCCCGGAAGTCGGTACTCGACCGGGTCCTCGACGGTGATGACGTTGATCTCCGGCTTGGACACCGCGTTGAGCGTCGCGTAGAGCGTGGTCGACTTCCCGGAGCCGGTGGGGCCCGTGACGAGGATCATCCCGTAGGGCTTGGTGTACGCCGTCCGGTAGGTCTCGTAGTTGGTCTCGAGGAACGAGAGGTCCCGCAGGTCGAGGCTCGCCGTCGAGTTGTCGAGGATTCGCATGACGATCTTCTCGCCCCACACGGTGGGCAGCGTCGCGACGCGGAGGTCGATCTTGCGACCGTTGTGCACCACCGACATGCGCCCGTCCTGCGGCTTGCGCTTCTCGGCGATGTCGATGTCGCTCATGATCTTCACGCGGCTGATGACGCCGCCCTGGATCTGCTTGGGAGAGCGTTGCGTCTCGTGCAGCACGCCGTCGATCCGGTAGCGGACCCGCAGGTCGTGCTCGCTAGGCTCGATGTGGATGTCGGACGCGCGGTCGGTGATGGCCTGGGTGACGAGCAGGTTCACGTACCGCACGATCGGGGCGTCGTCGTCGGCGACCTCGCCCATCTTCGAGAGGTCGGTCTCCTGCTCGACGTTCTGTTCCTCGAACGCGGAGGACAGGTCCTCCATCTCGTCGTCGGCGCGGCAGAACCGGTCGATGGCACGCAGCAGGTTGTCGTACGTCGCGACGACGGCGATGACGGGCATGCCGGAGACGGTCCGCACGTCGTCGACGGCCATCACGTTCCCGGGGTCCGCCGTGGCGAGCACGATCGAGCCGTTGCTGAACGCGACCGGCAGCACCGTGTACCTGCGACAGAGCGCCGCGGGCACGACCGAGACCGCCGCGCGGTCGACCACGAACTCGTCCAGGTCGATGAAGTCCATGCCGACCTGAGCCGCAAGCGCCTTGACGAGCTGCCCCTCGGACAGGATCCCGAGCTCGACGAGCGTGCGTCCGAGAGAGAGACCCCTGCTCATCTGCTCGTCCATGGCGGCCAGCAGCTGCGCCTCTGAGACGAGGCCTTCGTCGAGCAGGATCTCCCCGAGCTGCTTCACGCGCGTTCCCTCCGGTCCAGGCCCGGCCGGCTCTCGCGCGCGGGTCCACTCGGCTCATCGGCAGGACGAGCGGTCCGCGTGAGGGATTCGGTCGGTTCCGTCCGGTGACTAGGGCGAGAGCCGCGCGTCGAGAGCGTCCGCCATGGCGTCCACCGGGCCCGGGCGACCGGTCATGAGCCGCACCTGCTCGACCGCCTGGTGGAGCAGCATCCGCTCGCCCCGGACGACCACGCCGCCCCGGGCCGCCCAGGCCGCCGACAACGCGGTGGGGCGCGGGTCGTAGGCGACGTCCAGGAGCACACCGCGCGGGAGCCGGGCCGGCAGCGTGGCCGCGAGGTCGTCGGCGGCGTGCGGGGGCAGCGTCGAGACGACGACGTCCCCGGTGCCGATCTGGTCCGCCGCGTGCTCGAGCGACCGGAACACCGGCTGCACGCCCATGCGGTGGGCGGCCCGCATGAGCCCGCCGGCCCGCTGCACGGAACGCACGTAGACCACCGGCGTGGCACAGCCGAGCTGTCCGAGCGCGGCGAGCGTGGACGCGGCCGTCGCACCTGCGCCGAGGACTGCCGCCGTGCCCACGCGTGCGGCGGCACCCTCAGGCAGGCCTTCGCCGAGGGCGGTCACCAGGCCGTACACGTCGGTGTTGGCCCCGACGAGCACGCGGCCGGGCCCCGATCCCTGGAGCAGCACGGTGTTCACGGCGCCGACCACCTCGGCCAGCGGCTCTACGTGGTCGAGCAGCCCCAGCACGGTCTGCTTGAGCGGCATCGTGAGGCTGAGCCCCGCCCACGTGTCGTCGAGCGTGCCGACGAAGCCGGCGAGACCGTCCTCGGTCACGTCGACGGCGTCGTAGCGCCAGTCCGACAGCCCGAGCGCGGCGTACGCGGCCCGGTGCAGGGTCGGCGAGAGCGAGTGCGCGATCGGGTGGCCGAGGACCGCCGCACGCGAACGGGGTCGGGTGCTCGCCGGGTGCTCGGCCGGGCTCTGCGGGACGGGGCGATCCATGGGCCGGAGCATAGGTGCCCGACGGGCGACCACTCGTGGGTGGTCGCCCGTCGGAAGGCGGTGCTGCTGCCTACTGGCCGTGTTCTTCCTGCCACTTGCGCAGCTGCGCGACGTTCGCCTGGTGCTCCTCGTTGCTGTCCGTGAACAACGTCTCGCCCGTCTCGGGATCGACCGTGCACCAGAACAGCCACGGCCCGTCGGCGGGGGCGAGCACGGCGTCGATGGACTTCTCCCCCGGCGACGAGATGGGTCCGGGCGGCAGCCCGACGCGCACGTACGTGCTGTAGTCGTTCGCCGGGTCGTTGTTCTCCGCCCGCGTCGGGGCGCGCCCACCGAGCCGGTACGCCGTCGTCGCGTCGATCTGGAGCGGCATCTGCCTGGCAAGGCGGTTCTCGATCGCCCGCGCCACCTTCGGGCGGTCGTCATCGAGCTTCGCCTCCCGCTCGATGATCGACGCCTTCGTGAGCACCGTCTCCCACTGGTCGTTCGGGACGGCCCTCGCCGTGAGGACGGCGACCGTCTTCGCGGTCATCTGCTGCAGGACGCTCGTGGCGGACGCGCCGGGCTCCACGGGGTACGTCGCCGGGAAGAGCCAGCCCTCGAGGTTGCCGGCCGCCTCGGCAGGCAGGCCGATCGACGCCGGGTCCGCCGCGGCCGCCCGGAGCTCCTCGATCGGGATCAGGGTGACCTCGTTGACCTTCGAGAGGATCTGCTCGGCCGTCTGCCCTTCCGGGATCGTCACGCCCATGGTGGCCCGGCTGGCCGGGTTGAGCAGCGCCGCGACCGCGTCGGAGGCCTTCATCTCCAGCAGCAGGTTGTACGTGCCCGGCTGGATCGAGATCGCATCGGGATTTGCGGCGTACGCACGGTTGAACGCCTTCTCGGTCGCCACGACACCGGCGACCTGCAAGGTGTGCGCCATGACCGCACCGGTGTCCCCCTTGGCCACGACGACGCGCGCCGCGGGGTGCCCCGGTCCCGGGTAGTCCTCGACGCCCGCCGCGGATCCACCCCCGCTGAAGACCCCGCCGACGAGCTCGAGCACCACGTACCCCGCCCCGGCGACGAGCACGAGCGCCACGAGGAGCACCCAGATCGAGCGGCGGCGCCGCTTCTGGCGCTCACGCTGGGCGCGGGCGCGACCGCGGGACCGGGAACGCCGGGACTCCGCGGACGACTTGTCCGTGGGGTCGCCGAAGAGCTCTGTCACCTGGTCACTCCGCTCCACCGGTGCCCACCAGTCGGTCTGGCTGTTGCTCACGTGTGCGTCACCCCAGAGTCGTTCCTCCGTCACCCGCAGCCCCCCCGCGCGTCATACGACCGTGCTGAGGTGGTCCGGCATCGACCCGTTCTCCGGGCTGCCGTCCCGTCGCACGCTCCGCGTCCAACGCGTACTGCAGTATCACCACCGCGGCCGCCTGGTCGACGACCTGCCGGTGGCGGCGTCCGGATCGGCCGGACGCATGCAGCGCCTGATGGGCGGACACCGTGCTCATCCGCTCGTCGACCAGCCGCACCCGGACGGGTGCGACGGCCTGCGCCAGTTGGACAGCGTACGCGCGCGCGGCAGCTGATGAGGCGCCTTCGGAGCCCGACAGGTGCCGGGGAAGTCCGACGTACACGACTACCGCACCACGTTCACCCACCTCGCGCACGATCTGTGCCACGTCCACCGCGACGCGCCCGCCCGTCGCCTTCGCGTCGCGGGCGAGCGTCGCCACGGGCGTGGCCAGGACCCCGTCGGGGTCGCTGGTCGCGAGACCGACCCGCACGGAGCCGACGTCGACCGCCAGGCGTACCCCACGGACGGCGTCCTCCTCGTCGCGGGCCACGTCAGGCGCTCAGCGCACCGACGACCGCGGACAGCGCCTCGCCGAGCCGGCCCGCGTCGGTACCGCCCCCTTGCGCCAGGTCGTCCTTGCCGCCGCCGCCGCCGCCGAGGATGCCCGACGCCGTCCGTACCAGCGCGCCGGCCCGGATGCCCGCGGTGCGTGCCGCCGCGTTCGTCGCGACCACCACGACGGGACGACCGTTGCTCGTGCCGCCGACGGCGACCACGGCCGGGGACGACTCGCCGAGCCGGTTGCGCAGGTCGAGGACCAGCGCCCGCACGTCGTCCGCAGAGACCTCACCGGCGTCGTGCGTCACGACGCGGGTGCCACCGACCGTCTGCGCGCCGTCCACGATCGAGCCGGCCGCCGCGAGGAGCTGGCCGGAGCGCAGCGTCGCCAGCTTCTTCTCGGACTCCTTGACGCGCGCGAGCAGCGTGGACACGCGGTCCGCGAGCTCGTCCGGGCGGGCGCCGAGCAGCCCCGAGAGCTGGCCGACGAGCGCGCGCTCCTTCGCCTGGTACCCGTACGCACCGGCACCGACCAGCGCGTCGACACGACGCACGCCGGACCCGATCGCCGACTCCGAGAGCAGCGTGACCAGGCCCAGCTCGCCGGAGCGCTTCACGTGCGTGCCGGCGCACAGCTCGAGCGACCAGTCGCCCCCGATGGACACGACGCGGACCTCGTTGCCGTACTTCTCGCCGAACAGGGCCATCGCTCCCCTGGCCCGTGCCTCGTCGATCGCCATCACGGCGTCGGTGACCTCGAGGTCGTCCTGCAGCCGGTTGTTGACGCGCTCCTCGATCTCGCCGACGACCTCGTGCGGCACCGCGGACGGTGACCGGAAGTCGAACCGGAGCCGGCTCGGCGCGTTCAGCGAGCCCGCCTGGGTCGCGGTGTCGCCGAGCGACTCGCGCAGCGCCTTGTGCACCAGGTGCGTCGCGGTGTGGGCGCGGGCGATCGCCTGGCGGCGCGACCTGTCGATGCGCGCGACGCCGCGCTCGCCGAACGTCACCGTGCCGTCGACCAGCCGGCCGTGGTGCACCGACAGGCCCTTCACCGGCGCCTGGACGTCGTCGACCTCGATGCGCGCGCCGCCGTCGAGCACGATCACGCCGGTGTCCGCCTGCTGGCCGCCCGACTCCGCGTAGAACGGCGTCACGTCGAGGACCACCTCGACGTCGGCCGGAGCGGTGGCCGCCGGAGCGGGCACGCCGTCGACGAGCAGCCCGACGACCCGCGACCGCGCCTCCGCGTCCGTGTACCCGACGAACTGCACGGGCTTCGAGGTGGTCTCGCTGAGCGTCGAGTGCAGCTCCTGGTAGGCCGCCGTGTCGGCACGTCCCGCACGCTTCGCGAGCGCGTCCGCCCGCGCCCGCTCCCGCTGCGCCTGCATGAGCGTCCGGAACGCCTGCT
The DNA here is from genome assembly GCF_054057935.1 of Cellulomonas sp. URHB0016. NCBI lineage: Bacteria > Bacillati > Actinomycetota > Actinomycetes > Micrococcales > Cellulomonadaceae > Cellulomonas > Cellulomonas sp. URHB0016. Next base: position 485,777 of record NZ_JBSRZU010000001.1, read on the forward strand.
CGTCCACCGAGACGCCCTGCTCCGCCGCCATCTCGAGAGTCAGGTCGATCGGGAACCCGTAGGTGTCGTGCAGCGCGAACGCCTGGTCCCCCGACAGCACGGGCGCCGGGGCGCTCTTCGCCGCCTGCACGGCCGTGTCGAGGATCGTCGTGCCCGCCGCGAGCGTGCGCCGGAACGTCTCCTCCTCGGCGTACGCCACCTGGCTGATCCGGTCGAAGTCGCGCGCCAGCTCCGGGTACGACGGGCTCATCGCGTCCCGGCTCATGGGGAGCAGGGTGGGCAGGGCGAGGTCCTCCACGCCCAGCAGTCGCATGGCCCGGATCGACCGGCGCAGCAGCCGGCGCAGCACGTAGCCGCGGCCCTCGTTCGACGGCGTCACGCCGTCGCCCATGAGCATCAGCCCGGACCGGACGTGGTCCGCAACCACCCGCATGCGTACGTCGTCGTCACGGTTCGCGCCGTACCGGCGACCGGACAGGCTCTGCGCGCCCTGGATGACCGGGAACACCTCGTCGATCTCGTACATGTTGTCGACGCCCTGCAGCAGGTACGCGACCCGCTCGAGGCCCATGCCGGTGTCGATGTTCTTCTGCTTGAGCTCGCCGAGGATCGGGAAGTCCTCCTTGCCCCCGCCGTCACCCCGCTCGTACTGCATGAAGACGAGGTTCCAGATCTCGAGGTACCGGTCCTCGTCGACGACGGGCCCACCCTCGGCCCCGAACTCCGGCCCGCGGTCCACGTAGATCTCCGAGCACGGGCCGGACGGGCCACGCGCACCCGTGGACCAGAAGTTGTCCTTCCAGCCGCGGCGCTGGATGCGCTCGTCGGGCAGCCCCGCGACCTGCTTCCAGAGCGCTGCCGCCTCGTCGTCGTCGTGGAACACCGTGACCCAGATGGTGTCCGGGTCGAACCCGTACCCGCCGTTCTCGCGCGCGCCCGTGACGAGCTCCCACGCGTACGTGATCGCGCCTTCCTTGAAGTAGTCGCCGAACGAGAAGTTGCCGTTCATCTGGAAGAACGTGCCGTGCCGGGTGGTCTTGCCGACCTCCTCGATGTCGAGGGTCCGCACGCACTTCTGCACGCTCGTCGCGCGGGGCCACGGCGGGGTCTGCTCCCCGAGCATGTACGGGATGAAGGGCACCATGCCCGCGATGACGAACAAGGTCGACGGGTCCGGCGAGATGAGCGGGGCCGACGGCACGACGGTGTGGCCTCGGCCCTCGAAGTAGTCGAGCCAACGCTGACGGATCTCGGCGGTACGCATGGTGTCCTCGTGTGTCGTTCGGTCCTGTCCCGGTCGGGACATCGTGCTCGTGCCGTGCCCTGCACTGCGACGTGATTGGTCAGAAGAACGCGTAGCCGTCGTCGTCGTCCGGGTCCTCCGTCGGCCCGACCCAGTCCTGGCGGGTCCGACGAGCGGCCCAGGTGCGACGCAGGTCCTCCACCCGCTCCGGTCGCTCGGCACGCAGTGCGTCCACGTCGGCGTCGCCCGTCAGGTCGCGACGCAGCTGCTCCTCCCGCTCGGCCATGCCGGCACGGAACTCGTGCTGCGCGGTCCGGACGGCGGTCATGATGCGGCCCACCCCCTGCACGGCCTCCGTGGTGCCCGCCGGGACGTAGGCGTCCAGCAGCGCGCGGCCCTTGCGCACCAACACCACCGTCGCGACGACTCCCACGCCGACCCACACGAGACGGCGCATCACTTGCCCCGGCGGCTCGTGGTGAGCCCGGCGAGCGCCCGGCGCGCACCGTAGGAGAACGCCGCGACCTTGATCATCGGCGACCCGACGGTCGCCGCGAACAGCGCCGTCAGCGCCGAGACGTTCTCCGACACCTGCGCAGCGGCGGTCGTCACCGTGTCGATGTTCTGCAGCTGCGTGTTGGACGACGCGACGAGAGTCGCCGTCTCGTCCAGCACCGGGACGGTGTGGTCCGTCAGCTCCTTGACCGACGTGCGCGCCTCGTCGAGGACACGGCCCAGCTTGACCAGCGGGACCGCGAGCGCCCCGACAAGAAGAACGAACGCGATCGCCGCGACAAGCCCGGCGACATCCCCGACCGACATGCACGTCCTCCTGTTCAGGGCCCCGAGTGCGGCCCGACGACCCCGCCGGAAACCCTACCCACCAACCCGCCGTCGGCGCGCACGCCGCGACGGCCCCGGCACGGTCCGGACGCACGAACGCCCCGCGTGCGCGGGTGCGCAGCGGGGCGTTCGTCGACCGGGTGGCTCAGCGGGCGTAGTACTCGACGACCAGCTGGACCTCGCAGGTCACGGGGACCTCGGCGCGCTTGGGGGCGCGGACCAGGACGGAGCTGAGCTTCTCGAGCTGCACGTCGAGGTAGCCCGGGACCGTCGGGAGCACGTCGCGGTGCGCGCCGGCGGCGGCCACCTGGAACGGCACGGTGGCCTGGCTCTTCGGCTTGATCTGCAGCGTCTGGCCGGGCTTCACGCGGAACGACGGGCGGTCCACGATCTTGCCGTCGACCAGGATGTGCCGGTGCACCACGACCTGGCGGGCCTGCAGGATGGTGCGGGCGAAGCCGGACCGCAGGACGAGCGCGTCGAGACGCGTCTCGAGGTTCTCGACCAGCGCCTCACCGGTCAGGCCCGGGGCCTTGCGGGCGTCCTCGTACGCACGGGCGAGCTGCTTCTCGCGCAGGGCGTACTGGGCGCGCAGACGCTGCTTCTCGCGCAGACGGACGGCGTAGTCCGACTCGGTCCGGCGACGGGCACGGCCGTGCTCACCGGGCGGGTAGGGACGCTTCTCGAAGTGCTTGACGGCCTTCGGCGTCAGGGCCAGGCCGAGTGCGCGGCTCAGGCGGACCTGGCGACGCGAACGGGTCACACTGCTCACAGAGATACTTCCTGTCGTTTGTTGACGTCACACCCGCGAGCGGAGATCCGGCGGGCGTGGGACCGACCATGGTGCGCGGCGGGTGCTGCGCGGCTAGGGCCCCAGGTGGCCGTCCGCCCGGCTGTGCCCGAGCTGCAGGCACACCCGTCGCGAGGACGACCTGCACACCTTACCGTCTCGACGTGCCCGGACCGAATCGGTGGGCAGCATCGGTGGGCAGCCCTGCCGCGGGCCGTCAGCCGCGGTCGTCCAGGATCGCTCTCACGCGCTCCAGGCGCTCGGCGACCTGGCGCTCGTACCCGCGGTCGGTCGGCTCGTAGTACCGGGTGCCCACGAGCTCGTCGGGCAGGTACTGCTGCGCGGCCACGGCATGCGGCTCGTCGTGCGCATACACGTACCCCGCGCCATGGCCGAGCGGGCGGGCCCCCGCGTAGTGGGCGTCGCGCAGGTGCGTCGGGACCGAGCCGATCCTGCCCGCCTGGACGTCGGCCAGGGCCTTGTTGATGCCCGCGTAGGCCGCGTTCGACTTCGGCGCGGTCGCGAGGTGCACCACGGCCTCGGCCAGGATGATCCGGGCCTCGGGCATGCCGATCAGGGCGACGGCCTGCGCCGCCGCCACCGCGGTCTGCAGTGCGCTCGGGTCCGCCATGCCGACGTCCTCGGCCGCCGAGATGACGATCCGCCGGGCGATGAACCGCGGGTCCTCCCCCGCCGCGATCATCCGCGCGAGGTAGTGCAGCGACGCGTCCACGTCGGAGCCGCGCACCGACTTGATGAACGCGCTGATCACGTCGTAGTGCTGGTCGCCGTCGCGGTCGTAACGGACGGCCGCGACGTCGATCGCCCGCTCCACCGTCTCGAGGCCGACGAGCACCGGGCCGTCCGCCGCCTCCTCGTCGGACAACGCCGCACCGGCGGCCGCCTCGAGGATGGTGAGCGCCTTGCGGGCGTCCCCGCCGGCCAGGCGCAGGAGGTGGTCCTCGGCGTCCTCCGCCAGCGTCACCGCTCCACCGAGCCCGCGCTCGTCCTCGACAGCACGGCGCACGAGGATGCGCACGTCGTCCGTGCCGAGCGGCTGCAGCGTCAGGAGCAGGGACCGGGACAGCAGCGGCGAGTTCACCGAGAAGGACGGGTTCTCGGTGGTCGCGGCGACGAGCGTGACCCAGCGGTTCTCCACGCTCGGCAGGAGCGCGTCCTGCTGGGCCTTGGTGAAGCGGTGCACCTCGTCGATGAACAGCACCGTCTCGGAGGCGTCCGTGGCGAGCCGCCGACGGGCGTCCTCGATGACCGCGCGGACGTCCTTGACCCCGGCGGTGACCGCCGAGAGCTCGACGAACCGACGACCCGACGTCGCGGCGATCAGGTACGCCAGCGTCGTCTTGCCCGTGCCGGGCGGCCCCCACAGGACCACTGAGGTGGGCGCGGCCCGGACTGCGGCGTCCTGCGCGGGCTCCACCAGCCTGCGCAGCGGCGAGCCGGCCACCAGCAGGTGCGCCTGCCCGGCGACCTCGTCCAGCGTGCGCGGGCGCATCCGCACCGCGAGCGGCGCACCGGCACCCACCGCGGGCACACCCGTGGCGGTCGACGTGACGGCGTCGAACAGGTCCATGCGGGCAGGGTACGCACGCCCACCGACCGCCGGCCCCACGGCTGCGCGTCCGCCGGACGGGCGGCGGGCTGGTTCAGGACCGTCCACGGGACGGGCTCGCGCTCGACGAGCGGCTCCCGGACGCGTCGACACCGTCGCGACGGCCTCGGTGAGGGCGACTGTCCGGGTGCTCCGAGACATCACGCCTCCGATGCGTGGTTTCCCGGCGGTCGACCTGCGACGATGACCGGCGTGTTCGCCCGACTCGGCCGCGCTGTGGCCCACCACCCCCGTCTCACCGTCCTCGTCTGGCTGGTGGTGGCGGTCGCCGGCTACGCCCTGGCCGTGGTGGGAGTGCACGGCGAGAGCCTGTTCGACCGGCTGACCTCCGGTGCTCCCGGTGTGCCCGGCTCCGAGAGCGAGCAGGCCCAGGCGATCCTCGAGGGCAGCGGCGCGCGCGGGTCGTCGCTCACGCTCGTCCTGCACGACGTCGACGCGGAGGACCCCGAGGTCGCGACCGCGTTCGCCCCCGCACGCGAGGAGCTCGTCGCGATCGACGGCGTCGCGGCGGTCATCGACCCGCTCGCGCTGCCGGGCGGTGTCACGAACCCGGCAGCGGCGCCGCTGGTCGCCCAGGACGGGGACGGCTTCCTCGTGGTGGTCGAGATCGACCCCGAGCTGGGCGAGGATGCCCGACAGACGGCGCTGACGGACGTCGAGGAACGGCTCGAGCAGGTGCCGGACGACCTTCGCGACGTCGCCCCGGACGTCACGGGGATCGTGGGCGGCACCACGCTCATCGTCGGCGCGATCAACGCGCAGGTGGAGACCGACCTGCGCACCGGCGAGACCATCGCCCTGCCCATCGCGCTGCTCATCATGGTGCTCGTGTTCGGCGGCTTCCTGGCCGCCGCGATGCCGATGGCCGGTGCGCTCGCGTCGATCGCGGGCGGCCTCGCCGTCCTGCTCGGCTTCTCCTACGTGCTCGACCTCGACGCGTCCGTGGTCAACGTCGTCACCCTGCTCGGTCTGGGGCTGTCCATCGACTACGGGCTCCTGATCGTCTCCCGCTTCCGCGAGGAGCTGCATCAGCTCGTCGACACCGACGGCGGCGCGGGCAGCCGACGGCGCCGAGGCGACGGCGCCGTGATCCACGCTCTCGAGCGCACGATGGCGACGGCGGGCCGCACCGTGACGTTCTCCGCCGTCATCGTGGCCATCGCGATCGCCGGACTGCTCGTGTTCCGGCCCCAGATCCTGCGGGCGATCGGCGCCGCAGGTGTCGCGGTCATCGTCGTGGCCGTCGCGACGGCACTCACGCTGGTCCCCGCCCTCGTGGTCCTGGCCGGACGCCGCCTCATCAAGCCGAGCATCCTCTCCCGGATCCCCGGCCTGCGGTCCGTCCTGGCCCGGACGTCCGACGTGCAGTCCGAGGAGGGCGCCTTCTCCCGCAGCACGGAGCGGGTCCAGCGCCACCCCTGGCTGGTGCTGCTCGGATCGCTCGGCGTGCTGGGCCTGCTCGCGCTGCCGCTCGCCCACATCGAGCTGCGCAACTCCACCACGGAGCTGCTGCCCGCCGGCAGCACGCAACGCGAGTTCGTGGACCTGCTGGCCGACCAGTACCCCGCGTCGACGACCCCGCCGGTCACGGTCGTCGCGGAGACGACGCTCGAGGAGGCGACCGCCTGGACGGCGACCTTGGAGGACGTCGACGGCGTCGCGTCGGTGGACCCGCCGTCCGTGCTCGGCTCCTACGTGGTGATCGGCGTGCGGCCCGAGACCGACGATCCGGGCGGCGCGGCGGCGCGCTCGGTGGTGCGGGACGTGCGGTCGCTCGACGCGCCCTTCCCGACGTGGGTGACCGGTCAGGCCGCCACCGAGATCGACTTCACCGCGGCGCTCGGGGACCGCGCGCGCCTCGCCGTCGGGATCGTCGCCGGAGCCACGCTCGTGCTGCTGTTCTTGATGACCGGATCGGTCGTCGTGCCGGTCAAGGCACTGCTGACGAACGTGATCTCCCTGGCCGCGTCGCTCGGCGTGCTGGTCTGGGTGTTCCAGGACGGGCACCTGTCCGGGCTGTTGGGATTCACGTCGGCCGGCGGCATCGAGACGTACGTCGTCGCCCTCGTCATCGCGTTCGCGTTCGGGCTCGCGATGGACTACGAGGTGTTCCTGCTCTCCCGGATCAAGGAGCTCTACGACAGCGGGCTGCCCAACGACGCGGCGGTGCGGCTCGGCCTGCAGCGCTCCGGGCGGATCATCACCTCGGCGGCGGCGATCGTCATCGTCGTGTTCGCCGGCTTCGTCGCCGGGCAGATGCTCGTCATCAAGGAGGTCGGCTTCTCGCTCGCCGTCGCCGTGCTCGTCGACGCGACCCTGGTGCGGCTGCTGCTCGTACCAGCGACCATGACCATCCTCGGGCGCGCCAACTGGTGGGCGCCGAAGTTCCTGCGCCGACTGCACGCCCGGTTCTCGATCAGCCACTAGGGGCCCGACGTCCGGCGTCACGTCATGACGGCGCGGCCGCGAGCGAGCGTCCCCGTGCTGCCGCCGGACGAGGACCCGGTATCGGGTGCGCACGAGAGCCTCACCGGGACCGCCCCCCCCCCGCCGCGACGCTGGTGACGCGACCGCCCGTGTCGGACGCCCGGTCAGGCCGGAGGCCGGGAGATGCCCGCAGGCCCGTATGACGCGAGCTCCGTGTCGAGGGAGAAGCCGAGGCGCGTGTACAGCCGACGGGCGACCACGTTCTCCGCGTACATCCCCAGACTGACGAACGAGGCACCCTCGACGAACGCCCGCCGGACGGCCACCGTGGTCAGGGCCGAGCCGATACCGGCCGCACGGGCGTCCGGCACCACGCCGAGGCCGTGCAGGTGCCACGACTGCGCGCCGTCCCGGGCCCCTCGACGCGCCGCACCGACCACCCCGACCAGGCCGTCCGGGCCGTCGACGCCCCACCAGCCGGCCTCACCCGCTCTGGCCGGGTCCGCGGTCGTCGCCGGGTTCGCCGAGTCGAGGCAGGCACCGATCGCAGCTGCTTCAGCCACCGGGTCCAGACGGCGCACGGCCCCCTCGCCGTCATGCGGAGGCGGTGCCTCGTCCGTCGAGAACCAGTCCCACGTAGAGAACGGCGCCAGCCCGAGCGATGAGAGGACAGCCTCCGACAGCCTGGTGCCACGGGACACGTTCAGCCAACCGGCCCGGTCGACGAACCCGGCTCGCGCCAGCGGTGATCCGACCTCCAGCCGGCACGCGGCGGCGTCCGCCACGAGCCGCTCGACGGCTGCCCCGTCCCCGAGGGCCAGCAGGAACGGGCCGCGCGGCGACGGCGACGCCAGGAGCACGCCACGGTCGTCGCCGACCACGACGGCGTCCTGCCAGCGCCCGTCGACACCCGCGAGCACGCGGTGGCCACGCCACGCCTGCGGAAGCCGGTCGAGCGGCACGCTCACGCGGTCGGCCGCTCCCCTGCCGACCCTGCTGCGGGCGGCGTGGACGGCTTCGGCTTGGCGTCCACACCGGCCTCCCGGCGCTGCTCGGGCGTGATCGGCGCCGGCGCCGCCGTGAGCGGGTCGTAGCCGCCGCCGGACTTCGGGAACGCGATGACGTCGCGGATCGACTCCGACTTCGTCAACAGCGCCATGATCCGGTCCCAGCCGAATGCGATGCCGCCGTGCGGCGGGGCCCCGAACTGGAACGCGTCGAGCAGGAAGCCGAACTTCTCCTGCGCTTCGGCGGCACCGATCCCCATGATCTCGAAGACGCGCTCCTGCACGTCCCGGCGATGGATACGGATGGAGCCGCCGCCCAGCTCGTTGCCGTTGCAGACGATGTCGTAGGCGTAGGCCAGCGCCTTGCCCGGGTCCTGCTCGAACGTGTCGATCCACTCAGGCGTCGGCGACGTGAACGCGTGGTGGACGGCGGTCCAGGCGCCGCCACCGACGGCGACGTCGTCGTCCTCGCCGGTGGGCTTGAACAGCGGTGCGTCCACGACCCAGACGAACTCCCAGGCGTCCTCGTCGATCAAGCCACCACGGCGGCCGATCTCCAGCCGTGCGGCGCCGAGCAGCGATCGCGCCTCGGCGACCGAGCCCGCGGCGAAGAAGATCGCGTCACCCGGGCTCGCCCCGACGGCGGCCGCGAGACCGGCCCGCTCGGCGTCGGTGATGTTCTTGGCGACCGGGCCGCCGAGCTCGCCGTCCTCGCCGACCGTGACGTAGGCGAGACCCTTGGCGCCGCGCTGCTTCGCCCACTCCTGCCAGGCGTCGAAGCCACGGCGAGGCGTCGCGGCGCCACCCGGCTGGACGACCGCGCCGACGTACGGGGCCTGGAACACCCGGAACGGCGTCTCCCGGAAGTACTCGGTGAGCTCGGTGAGCTCGAACCCGAACCGCAGGTCGGGCTTGTCGCTGCCGAAGCGCGCCATCGCGTCCGCGAAGGTCATCCGACGGATCGGCGTCGGGATCTCGACGTCGATGAGACGCCACAGGGCGACGATGATCTGCTCGCCGAGGGCGATCACGTCGTCCTGCTCGACGAAGCTCATCTCGACGTCGAGCTGCGTGAACTCCGGCTGCCGGTCCGCCCGGAAGTCCTCGTCGCGGTAGCACCGGGCGATCTGGTAGTACCGCTCCAGGCCACCGACCATGAGGAGCTGCTTGAACAGCTGCGGGGACTGCGGGAGCGCGTACCAGGAGCCCGGCGCGAGACGCGCGGGGACGAGGAAGTCGCGGGCGCCCTCGGGCGTCGACCTGGTCAGTGTCGGCGTCTCGACCTCGACGAAGTCCTGCGCGTCGAGCACCGCACGGGCGACCTGGTTCGCCTTCGCCCGCAGCCGCATGGCCCGGGCGGGCGCCGGACGGCGCAGGTCCAGGTAGCGGTGCCTGAGCCGGGCCTCCTCCCCCACGGTCTCGTCGAGCGACGACGACACCTGGAAGGGCAACGGGGCCGCCTCGTTGAGCACGACGACCTCCGCCGCGACGAGCTCGACCTCGCCCGTGGCGAGGTGCGCGTTCTCGTTGCCCTCCGGACGGCGTCCCACCACACCCGTGACCTTCAGCACGTACTCGGCACGCAGACCGTGGGCCACGGCCTCGTCCCGGATCACGACCTGGGCGATCCCCGACGCGTCCCGCAGGTCGACGAACGCGACGCCGCCGTGATCACGACGGCGGTCCACCCAACCCGTGAGGGTGACGGTGGTGCCGATGTGCTCGGCTCGCAGCGAGCCGGCCGTGTGGGTACGGAGCACGGAAGGTCCTTCGTGATCGGAAGTGGTGTCGCGCCCGTCGGGCGCCCGCACGATCCTAGTGCCCGCCGCCTGCGGGGACGCCGTGCAACACCGCCTCGCATACCTCGCGCCATACCGCCCCGCGTACCCGTGCCGTCACCGCGTCGCGGCGGCCCGGCCGGCGCCGGGACAGGACCAGCCGGTCATCAGAAGAGCGTCGGCTGCGCCACCTGCAGATCCGGCGCAGCGACCATCCGCCGCCACGGCATGCTGCCGTCCGGGTAGGCCCCCTCGCCACGGTCCTCGCGGTGCCCTGACGAGGAGCCGAATCCGTGCCGGACGCGCAGGGGCGCCACCCGGTCGCGCAGCCAGCGGCCGTACTCGGCCGGCACGGTGGCGCGCGGGCCGTACAGCGCCTCGTAGCGCGCGACGAGGCCCGGGTGGTGCTCGGCGAGCCACGCGAGGAACAGCGGCTTCACCGACCCGCGCAGGTGCAGCGGAAGGACCGTCACGCCGCTGGCGCCGGCGTCGGCCAGCCGGCGCAGGAGGTCGTCGAGCTGCTCCGTCCCGTCCGTCAGCCACGGCATCACCGGCGCCACCATGACGCCGCACGGCAGGCCGGCGTCGCGGACCGCACGGATCAGGTCGAGCCGAGCGCGTGGTGTCGGCGTGCCCGGCTCGACGCTCTGCTGGAGGACCTCGTCGCCGACGGCCAACGACACCCCGATCCCGACGGGCACCTGGGCGGCCGCCTCCACCAGCACCGGCAGGTCGCGCCGCAGCAAGGTGCCCTTGGTGAGGATCGACAGCGGCGTCCCGCTGCTCGCGAGTGCCTCGATGATCCCGGGCATCAGCATGTAGCGACCCTCGACGCGCTGGTACGGGTCGGTGTTGGTGCCGAGTGCGACGTGCTCACCCGCCCAGGACCGGCGTGCCAGCTCCGCACGCAGGACCTCGACCACGTTCGTCTTGACGACGATCTGCGTCTCGAAGTCGACGCCAGGACCGAGCTCCAGGTACTCGTGCGTGGGCCGGGCGAAGCAGTACCGGCAGGCGTGCAGGCAACCCCGCGTCGGGTTGATGGTCCACCGGAAGGGCATCTGAGACGCCTCGGGCACCTTGTTGAGCGCACTGCGGCACAGCACCTCGTGGAACGTCACGCCGGCGAAGTCCGGCGTCCGCACCGTGCGGACGAGCCCGGCGAGCGGGAGCCCGGGCAAGGTCCCCTCGTCCTGGTCCGCCGTCAGCCGCTGCCCGTCCCACCTCATGCCACCAGTCGAACATGTGTTCGACCGCCGCGTCAACCGTGCTCCGCGCGCTGCCCGAAGACTCCAGACCTCGCCCGCCCCGACCGTCCCTCGGTGCCGCGCTCAGCCCTCCGCGGGGACCACGCGCGGCCAGCGGTCCTCGGCCGGCGGCCGCCAGGACGCCGCGTCGGCGGAGACCTGCTCGCCGGACCGGATGTCCTTCACCTCGTCCCCGTGAACGACGCCCTCGTCGTCCGCCTGCCCGAGGAACCAGACGAACGGGATGCCGCGACGGTCCGCGTGCCGGATCTGCTTGCCGAACTTGGCGGCCGACGGGGCGACCTCGACCGGGATCCCACGGGAACGCAGGGCGGCTGCGACCGCATCGGACCGGCCGCGGTCCTCCTCCTGCGTGACGGCGACCAGGACGGCGCTGGGGACCGCACGGGTGGCACGGACGAGACCGTCCCCGAGGAGGCGCGACACCAGCCTGGAGACGCCGACGGACAGCCCGACGCCGGGGTAGGTCGTGGTGCCGTCGGACGCGAGCGTGTCGTAGCGCCCGCCGGAGCAGATGGAGCCGAGCTGTTCGTGCCCGACGAGCACCGTCTCGTAGACCGACCCCGTGTAGTAGTCCAGGCCGCGCGCGATCTTCAGGTCGGCCACGACGACGCCCGGTGCACGTTCGGCCGCCGCATGCACGAGCGCGCCGAGCTCGGCGAGACCCTGGTCCAGCAGCTCGTGCACCACGCCGTGCTGCGTGGCGAGCGCCCGGACCCGGTCGATCACCGTCTCGTCGGCCCCCGAGATCGCGGCGAGCTCGAGGCAGGCGGCGGCCTGCGCGTCGGTCGCGCCCGCGTCGGCCACCAGGAGCGCAGCGACGTCATCCGGCCCGATCTTGTCCAGCTTGTCGACGGAGCGGAGCACCGCGTCGACGTCGGTGAGCCCGAGTCCCCGGTAGAACCCCTCCGCCACCTTGCGGTTGTTCACCAGGATCCGCACGGGCGGCATCCCGATGTCGCGGAGCGCGCCCAGCGCCTCGGCCATGACGAGCGGGAGCTCCACCTCGTAGTGGTAAGGCAGCGCACCGGCACCGACGACGTCGATGTCCGCCTGGACGAACTCGCGGAACCGCCCGTCCTGAGGGCGCTCGCCCCGCCAGACCTTCTGGATCTGGTACCGACGGAACGGGAACGCGAGGTGTCCGGCGTTCTCGAGCACGTAGCGCGCGAACGGCACGGTGAGGTCGAAGTGCAGACCGAGGCCACGCTCGGCCTCCCGGTGCCCGCGGGCGGCGGGTTCGTCCGGGTCCTCCTGGAGGCGCGACAGGACGTAGACCTCCTTGGACGTCTCGCCCTTGCGCAGCAGCTGGTCGAGCGGCTCGACCGCCCGGGTCTCGATGCCCGCGAACCCATGGAGCTCGAAGGTGCGGCGCAGGACGTCGAGCACGTGCTGCTCGACGAGGCGGCCCTCGGGGAGCCACTCAGGAAATCCGGACAGGGGGGTCGGTCTGGCCATGGGGCCCGATCCTTCCAGACTCCGCAGGCCCGACGCCTCCGCTCTCAGGCGGGCGCCTGCCGGGCGGCCGCGCGCAGGTAGGGGTTGGTGGCCAGCTCCGTGGCGACGTCGCTCCCCGGGCCGTGCCCGGGCAGCACGACGGTCTGCGGCGGGAGCGTCGCGACGACCTCGCGCAGGGTGCGACCCATCTCCGCCTCGTCGCCGCCCGGCAGGTCCGTGCGACCGATGCTGCCGGCAAACAGGACGTCGCCCGTGAGAGCGACCAGACCTGCACCGTCGACGTCGAGCAGGTACAGCGTCGACCCCTCCGTGTGGCCGGGCGCGTGCCGGGCGACGAGGTGCACGGAGCCGAATGCCAGGGCGACGTCGTCCGACCTGGTGCCCACCGCGGTCCCGAACGCCTCGACGCGCTCGGGCATCTGGTACGCCGACGGCGCGACACCGGCCGCTGCCAGCGCCTGCGCCAAGGGTCCGGAGGGGTCGTGCGGTGACGGTCCCCCGAGCACGCCCAGCGTGCCGAACGGGTCCGCGAGCCGGTACGCGTCGCCCGCGTGCAGGAGGAACGGCACGTCGAACCGCTCGACCAGGGCGGCCGCGTCCCACGTGTGGTCCACGTGACCGTGCGTGGCGAGCAGCGCCCGGGGCCGAAGTCCGTGGCGCTCGACGAGCTCCGTCACCTGACCGGCGACCCCCGCGCCCGGGTCGACGACCACGCAGTCCCCGTGCTCCGCCACGACGAGCGTGCACCGCGCCGCGAACACCGGTGCCACCACTGTCGAGAGCTGCATGCACGGCACGCTAGACGGTCCCGGATCGACGCGCCGACGTCCGCGCGTCGGTCGTTGGCTCGTCCGGGCCCTCGCTTGCCTAGACTGTCCCGGGTCCCTTCGTGCAGTGCGGCAGGTAGTGCTCCTGCCCCACCGCACCTCGACGCGAGGAGTGTGTGCGTGTCAAGCAAGCGCGAGCGTGAGTACGAGCGCCGCCGTTACGAGAAGTGGCAGGAGCGCCAGGCCCGGTCCCGCGCCCGTCACCGTCAACGGGTCATCGCCGGCAGCGTCGCCGGTGCGCTCGTCCTCGTCATCGGCATCGTCGCAGCCATCGCGCTCACGCGTGACGACTCGACGCCCGGAGCCGACACCACGGCGGTCCCGACCGACGCCTCGACCCCCGAGACGAGTGCGACGCCCCGCACGGGCAACGGTGGCGTCCTGCCTGCCGCGTCGCTCGCGGAGGGCCGCGAGTGGACCGGGTCGATCGACCTCAGCCAGGGACCCCTCGGCATCTCGCTCGACGGCGCCGCGGCACCGCAGGCGGTCGCGAACTTCGTGACGCTCGCCCAGGAGGGCTACTTCGACGGCACGTCGTGCCACAGGCTGGTGACCGAGGGCATCCACGTGCTGCAGTGCGGGGACCCGACGGCGACCGGCCAGGGGGGCCCGGGGTACACCTGGGGCCCTGTCGAGAACGCGCCGGCCGACGACGTCTACCCGGCGGGCACCATCGCCATGGCGCGCGTCGGCAACGACGGCAGCTCGATGGGCAGCCAGTTCTTCCTCGTCTACGAGGACAGCACCATCCCGTCGGACTCGGCGGGCGGCTACACCGTGTTTGGCCACATCACGTCCGGCATGGACGTGCTGCAGGCCATCGCTGACGCGGGCACCGTCGACAAGGGCAGCTTCACGGCCCCGACGACCGACGTCATCATCGAGGGAGTGGAGACCCAATGACCGAGACCCCCGCACCGGCGTCCGAGCCCGACGAGACGGCAACGGTCGCTTCCTCGACGCACGAGCCGGACGGCGAGACGGGCGCCGTCGCCGGCGCGCCGGACGTGGCGAGCGAGGCCCTCCCCGATGCAGCCGAGGACGCCGCTGCCGGTGGCTCGGCGGTCGAGGCCGACGACTCGGTGGGCGGCTCGGTGGACAGCTCCGTGGAGGACTCCGCGACCGAACCCGTGGACGAGCCGGTACAGGAGTCGGCCGACGACTCGGTGGGCGGCTCGGTGGACAGCTCCGTGGAGGACTCCGCGACCGAACCCGTGGACGAGCCGGTACAGGAGTCGGCCGACGAGCCCGTCTCGCTCGGTGAGCCCACGCCGGAGCCGATCGAGGGCGACACCGCGGGCGTCGAGGAGCAGGCGGTGACCGACGAGGCCGCGGCGGTCGCCCCTGAGGCCGACGAGGCCGGCGGCGAAGCCGTCGCCGCCGACGGCGAGGCGAAGCCCGTCGACGGGGGGCACGGCGAGGCCACCGACGACGGCGCAGCGGTCGAGGACCGTGCCGCGGAAGGTGAGCCGGCCGCGGACCAGGCCCCCGAGGGCGAGCCCGCCGCGGACCAGGCGCAGGAGGGTCGACCGGCCGCCAGCGAGGAGCCGGCGGCGACGACCGTGACGACTCCCGGCGCGGCCCGTCCGACGCCCGCCTCTGCGCACCCGACACCCCGGCCGCGTCCGGTGCCGCACCCTCCGGCTCACCCGGCCGCACCGCCGTCGACGGGCACGCCCGCCGTGGTCGCGCCGACGCCTCCGCCGCTCGATGCGGCCGAGGCGGCCCACGCGACGACGTTCGGCCGCGTGGACGACGAGGGCACCGTGTACGTCCGGGAGGCCGCGGGCGAACGGGTCGTCGGCCAGTTCCCTGGCGCGACCGCTGACGAGGCGCTCGCGCTGTACGTCCGCCGGTTCCTCGACCTGCAGGCCAAGGTGGCCCTCTTCGAGGCACGGCTGACCGGGACCGAGCTGTCCGTCAAGGAGATCGACCAGACGCTCGCCCGCCTCACCGACGAGCTGTCGGAGCCCGCCGCGGTGGGCGACCTCGACGGTCTGCGGACCCGCCTCGACGCGCTGCGAGAGACAGCCGCCGAACGACGTGCCGTCGCCGAGGCCGAGCGCGCGGCCGCTCGCGAGGCCGCGGTCGTGGCCCGCACGGAGATCGTCGAGCAGGCGGAGCGTGTCGCGTCGACCGACCCGTCGCGCATCCAGTGGCGACCCGCGGGCGAGCAGCTGCGCACCCTCCTGGACCAGTGGAAAGAGGCCCAGCGCACCGGACCCCGCCTGGACCGGCCGACGGAGGAGGCCCTCTGGAAGCGGTTCAGCCATGCCAGGACGACGTTCGACCGGGAGCGCCGGCACTTCTTCGCCGAGCTGGAGAGTCGCAACGCGAGCGCGAAGGCGGCGAAGGAGGCTCTCGTCGCCGAGGCGGAGAAGCTGCAGTCGAGCACCGACTGGGGCGCCACGGCAGGCACGTTCCGCGACCTCATGACGCAGTGGAAGGCGGCCGGGCGTGCCAGCCGCGCCGACGACGACGCGCTGTGGGCCCGGTTCCGCGCCGCGCAGGACGCGTTCTTCGCGGCCCGCGACGCGCAGGCGACGGCAACGGACGCCGAGTTCCGCGCGAACCTGGAGGTCAAGGAAGCGATCCTCGGCGAGGCCGAGGCGCTGCTGCCGGTCACCGACCTGGCCGCAGCCAAGCAGGCGTTGCGCTCGATCCAGGACCGCTGGGAGGCCGCGGGGAAGGTGCCGCGGGCAGACATCCAGCGGATCGAGGGACGGCTGCGCGCGGTCGAGGCCGCTGTCCGCGATGCCGACCAGAGCCAGTGGCGTCGCACCAACCCCGAGACGCGAGCACGTGCCGAAGGGGCCGCGGCGCAGCTCGAGCAGGCGATCGCCGGGCTCGAGGCCGACCTGGCCAAGGCGGAGGCTGCCGGCGACGCCCGCCGGATCGCCGACGCCCGTGCCGCGCTCGACGCACGCCGCAGCTGGTTGGAGCAGGTCCAGCGGGCCGCCGAGGAAGCCCGGGGCTGACTCCGCCCGGAGCCGAGCGTCTCGACCGTGCCCCACCGTCGCCCTGGCGCCGGTGGGGCACGGTCGTCTCGGTGGATCGGTGCCGTCGTCCACAGGCGCCCTCACGGAGTCCGGCGTCACGCGACATCCTGCGTGCATGAACTCCAGGCTCAGCGTCTACCGACCGCCTCCCGTGACCCTGCCGTCGATCGTCCGCCGGGACGAGGTCGGTGCGGCGGCCTGGCACGCACTGGTGCGCGATCGTGTCGTGCGCCCTCTCTGGGGTGATGTCGCGATCGCCGCCGACCTCGACGACACGCCTGCGCTGCGCTGCGAGGCCGTCGCGGACCTGGTGCCGCGTCGAGGTGTCGTCGGTCGGTGCAGCGCTGCGTGGGTGCACACCGGGCTCCGCCCTCCGGCCAGGGTCGAGGTGCTCGTCGTGTCCCGTGCCCACCGGGCAGACCCGCATCCCCGACGGGTCGCTGCCGAGGCGGCCCTGACGGACGACGACGTCGTGCGCATCGGTCCACTGAAGGTCACGACCGTGCAGCGGACAGGCACCGACGTGGCCCGGTGGGTACCGAGCGCGGCGGCCCTGGCCGTCCTCGCCGACCTGTGCGCCGTGGGGTTCGACCCCCGGCACGCGTTGCGCGACCTCGAGGCGCTGCCGGGGCAGCGAGGCGTCCGCACCGCGCGCGCCACGCTCCGGTCGCTGTGACGGGCCCACCGTCGGCGCCGTCGCGATCAGGCTCGGATGGCAGGCTCCTCCGAGGCCTTCGCCCCGGTGATCCGGTACACGTCGAAGACACCTTCGACCTTCCGGACCGCGGCGAGCACCGACGCGAGGTGCGACGGCTCGGCCATCTCGAACACGAACCTCGAGAGTGCGACCCGGTCGCGCGACGTCGAGACGGACGCCGACAGGATGTTGACGTGGTGGTCCGACAACACGCGTGTGACGTCGGACAGGAGCCGGCTGCGGTCGAGCGCCTCGACCTGGATCTGCACCAGGAACAGCGAGGAGCTGGTGTGGCTCCACTCGACGTCGACCAGCCGCTCGGGCTGTGCCCGCAGAGCCTCGACGTTGATGCAGTCGCTGCGATGCACGCTCACGCCGGCACCGCGGGTGACGAAGCCGACGATGTCGTCGCCCGGCACCGGCGTGCAGCACTTGGCGAGCTTGACCCAGATGTCCTCGACACCCTTGACCACGACGCCGGGGTCGCCCGTCCGGACGCGTCGGTTGACCTGACCGGGCCGGGCCGCCTCGGCGAGGTCCTCCTCGGCTGCGGGTTCGCCACCGAGCGAGTGGACCAGTCGCTGCACCACGGTCGCGGCCGAGACCTGCCCCTCGCCGATCGCGGCGTACAGGGCGGACACGTCCGCATAGCGCATCTCGTTGGCGAGCGCGACGAGCGACTCGTGCGAGAGGAGCCGCTGGATCGGCAGGTTCTGCTTGCGCATCGCCTTGGCGATCGAGTCCTTGCCGTGCTCGATGGCCTCCTCGCGGCGCTCCTTGGAGAACCACTGGCGGATCTTGTTGCGCGCCCGGGGGCTCTTGACGAAGCCGAGCCAGTCACGGGACGGACCGGCGGTCTCCGACTTCGACGTGAAGACGTCGACCACGTCGCCGTTCTCCAGCGTCGAGTCGAGCGGCACGAGCCGTCCGTTGACGCGGGCACCCATCGTCCGGTGCCCGACCTCGGTGTGCACCGCGTACGCGAAGTCGACGGGCGTCGACCCGGACGGCAGACCGATCACGTCACCCTTGGGCGTGAAGACGTAGACCTCCGACCCGGCGATCTCGAACCGCAGGGAGTCGAGGAACTCGCTGGGGTCGGCGGTCTCCTTCTGCCAGTCGACGAGCTGACGCAGCCACATCATGTCGTTGCCCGCCGGGTCGGTCGACTGCCCGGCACCGGCGTTCTTCGCGGACTCCTTGTACTTCCAGTGCGCCGCCACGCCGTACTCCGCGCGCCTGTGCATGTCGTGCGTGCGGATCTGGATCTCGACCGGCTTGCCGCCCGGTCCGATGACCGTCGTGTGCAGCGACTGGTACAGGTTGAACTTGGGCATCGCGATGTAGTCCTTGAACCGGCCCGGCACCGGGTTCCACCGCGCGTGCAGCGCTCCGAGCGCCGCGTAGCAGTCCCGCACCGTGTCGACCAGGACTCGCACCCCGACCAGGTCGTAGATGTCGGCGAAGTCGCGACCGCGCACGATCATCTTCTGGTAGATCGAGTAGTAGTGCTTCGGCCGGCCCGTGACGGTGGCCTTGATCTTCGACGTGCGCAGGTCGGCACCGACCTGCTCGCGGACCACAGCGAGGTACTCCTCGCGCGCCGGCGCCCGCTCGGCCACCAGGTGCACGATCTCGTCGTAGAGCTTGGGATACAGGGTCGCGAACGACAGGTCCTCGAGCTCCCACTTGATCGTGTTCATGCCGAGGCGGTGCGCCAGCGGCGCGTAGATCTCGAGGGTCTCGCGCGCCTTCTTCTCGGCCGAGGTGCTCGCGACGAACTTCCAGGTCCTCGCGTTGTGCAGCCGGTCGGCGAGCTTGATGACCAGGACCCGGATGTCGCGGGACATCGCCACGACCATCTTGCGGACCGTCTCGGCCTGGGCGGCGTCGCCGTACTGCACCTTGTCGAGCTTGGTGACGCCGTCGACGAGCATCGCGACCTCGGGCCCGAACTCCCGGCGCAGCTGGTCGAGCGAGTAGTCCGTGTCCTCGACCGTGTCGTGCAGCAGCGCGGCCGCCAACGTCGACGGCGTCATGCCCAGCTCGGCCAGGATCGTCGCCACGGCGACAGGGTGCGTGATGTACGGGTCGCCGCTCTTGCGCAGCTGCCCGCGGTGCGCGCGTTCCGCGACGACGTAGGCCTGCTCGACGACGGCCAGGTCGGCCTTGGGATGGTTGGTGCGTGCCGCCTGGAGCACCGGCTCCAGCGCGGGCGAGGCCACCGTGGCACGGGAACCGAACCTGGCGAGACGCGAGCGCACACGGCCCGACGCGGCACCTGCCAGGTCGGATGTGGCCGGCTCGCCGGTCTCAGGCGTACGTACGTCCTCGCTCAAACGCGTCCCTCCCGCCCTGACGACCCCACCCCGCCCTGCGCGGACCCGCTGAGGGCGGTGGGCCGAAGCCGGCGGGGGGACCGGATTCGCAGCAGTCTACGACCGACTGGCCGCAGACCTGGACCGGAACCCTGTCAGGGGACGTGGACGAGCACGTCGATCGGATGGTCTCCCAGGTGCCCGCGACCACCGAGCGCGTCGAGCTCGACGAGGAACGACAACCCGACGACCTCCGCGCCGCAGCGTTCGAGCAGTCGGATCGTCGCAGCGGCCGTGCCACCCGTCGCCAGGACGTCGTCGACCACCAGCACGCGCGCACCGGACGGCACCGTGAACGGGTGGACCTCGACCGATGCCTCCCCGTACTCGAGCGAGTAGTGCTCGACGACCGTCGGACCGGGCAGCTTGCCGGCCTTGCGCACCGGGACCACACCGGCGCCGAGGGCCACCGCGAGGGGTGCGGCGAGCAGGAACCCGCGCGCTTCCATCCCGGCGACGAGGTCGACAGGGGTCTGCACCGCGGCTGCGAGCTCGTCGATCACCGCGGCGAACGCGTTCGCGTCGGCCAGCAGGGGCGTGATGTCCCGGAACAGCACGCCGGGCAGCGGGTAGTCCGGCACCAGCCGCACGAGCGCGTCGATCCGGGCCAGCACGGCCGCACGGCCGGACAGGGAGCCCGTGGGCTCGCCGTCCGGCCGTGCCGTCTGCGTCTGTCCCGTCACCGGCGGCGCTTCGGCTGCGCCTGGACACCCTGGTGGGAGCCCGCGCGCAGCTGGGTCGCGCTGTGGATCGCCGACGCGAGCACGGGCTCGTCGCCCTCGCCGCCCTCGACGCGCGCCTTGCGGGCGGCCAGCACCTTGCGGGTGTGGTCGCGGATCGCGGGCTCCCGCTCGCGCAGCGTCACCTCGAACGGCGTGGCGAGGAAGACCGACGAGAACGTCCCGATCAGCATGCCGACGAACAGCGCGAGCGCGATGTCGCGCAGCGTGCCCGCACCGAGGATGAACGCCCCGACGAAGAGGATCGCACCGACCGGCAGCAGCGCCACGACGGAGGTGTTGATCGACCGGACGAGCGTCTGGTTGACGGCGAGGTTGGCCTTCTCGGCGTAGGTGAACCGCGTCTGCTGCAACGTGTCCGCGGTGTTCTCCCGGACCTTGTCGAACACCACGACCGTGTCGTAGATCGAGTACCCGAGGATCGTGAGGAAGCCGATCACCGTGGCCGGCGTGACCTCCCACCCGACCCCCGCGTAGACGCCCACCGTGATGAGGAGGTCGTGGAAGAGCGCGATCAGCGCCGCGAGGGCCATCCGCCAGTTCCGGAAGTAGATCGTCATCACGATCGTGACGAACACGAGGAACACGAGGATGCCCGTGATCGCCTTGCGCGAGATGTCGGCGCCCCAGGAGGGGCCGATGTACGAGCTCGCGACGTCGTCGTCGGTGACGCCGTAGGCCGCCTGGAGGGCGGACGCGACCGTCTCGACCTCCTCGTTGGTCAGCTTGGAGGTCTGGATGCGCAGGCTGTCGGTCCCGAGCTGCGTGACCTGCGGCGACTCCTCCGGGGAGATCGACAGCACGGTGTCGATCGCGAGCTGCTCGTCGGCGTCCGGCACGTTGGACACGACGAACTGCGAGCCGCCGCGGAACTCGATGCCCGGATTGAGCCCCGGCTTGATCAGCAGGATCGTCGACAGGATCACGAGGATCGTCGAGATCGTGAACCAGATGCGACGGCGACCGACGATGTCGTACGACCGGCGGCCGGCGTACAGGTCGTTGCCCCACTGGGCGAATCCGGCGGCCATCAGTGCTCACTTCCCTCGGTGCGACCAGGCTCCGTGCGACCGGACTCTGCGTCCTGCTCAGGCGGCGTGTCGTCGGCGCCCCCTCCGCTCGTCGGTGGCGGGGCCGTGGACGCGTCCTGCTCCGCCGCCTTCGCAGCGGCACGGCGCTCTGCGATCGTCTGACCGCCGCCGACGCCCACCGGCACGCGCGTGGCGGGCGCCGGCGCCGCGGCGCCGCCCGCATCCGCCGTGTCCGCGGCCGAGCCGGCGGTGCTCCCTGCACCGGAGACCACCTTCCCGCGCCCGACGTACCGGCTCCCCTCGACGCCGAGGCGCCTCGGGTCGAGCCCCGAGAGGGGGTGACCGGTGTTGAAGAACCGCACGCGGGCGATGAGCTGCATCATCGGGTGCGTGAACAGGAACACGACGACCACGTCGATGATCGTGGTGAGACCCAGCGTGAAGGCGAAGCCGCGGACGCCGCCGACGGCGAGCAGGTAGAGCACGATGGCCGCGAGGAAGTTCACGGCGTCGGACGCCAGGATCGTGCGCCTGGCGCGCTCCCAGCCCCGGTCGACGGCTGCGCCGAGCGTCCGTCCCTCGCGGAGCTCGTCTCGGATGCGCTCGAAGTACACGATGAACGAGTCGGCGGTGATGCCGATGGCGACGATGAGGCCGGCGACACCGGGCAGCGACAGCCGGTAGCCCTGTGTCCAGGACAGCAGCGTGATGATGCCGTAGGTCAGCGCGGCAGCGACGACCAGCGACGCGACGGTCAGCAGCCCGAGCGCGCGGTACTGCAGCATCGAGTAGATCACCACGAGGATGAGGCCGATGAGGCCGGCGATGAGCCCCTTCTGGAGCTGCTCGGCTCCGAGCGTCGCGGAGATCTGCTCCTGGCTCTGCACCTCGAACGTGACCGGGAGTGCGCCGAAGTTGAGCTGGTTCGCGAGGGTCGCGGCGGACTCGCGGGTGAAGCTGCCCGAGATCTCGGCCTGACCGTTGGAGATGATCACGCCGGGCGCCAGGCTCGGCGACGAGATCACGAGGCCGTCGAGCACCATCGCGAACCGGTTCTGCGGCTCCGTGAGGCCCTGCAGCCGCGTGGTCACGTCGGTGAACTGGGTGGTCCCCTTGGACTTCATCTTGAGGTTGACGACCCACTCGTTGCTCACGCCGCCGCTGGGGAGCGTCTTGAGCCCCGAGCTCGCGCTGGCGATCTCCGAACCCTCGATCTCGACCGGCCCGAGGATGTACTTCGCCGCGCCCTCGGGGTCGCACGTGACGAAGGCCTTCGCCGGGTCACCGGTCGCACCGCCGGTGCGGTTCTTCGGGTCGGTGCAGTCGAGCTGGTCGAACTCCTCCTGGACGGCAGGCGTGACGTAGTACGCCGCGTCGCTGTTGTTGTCCGGAGCGGACTTGGCCGGTGCGTCGGACGCCGGTGCGCTGGCCGACGGGCTGGGCGCCGGGGTCGCCTCCTCGGCCGGCGCCGTCGCCTGGTCGGAGGCGGCCGGGCTCGGCTGCGCCGCCGCACCCGCGGAGGCCGTCGGGGTCGGGGCCGCCGCCGGGTCCTCGGCTGTCGCGGTCGTCGGTGCGCCCGTCGCCAGGACAGGACGGAACTCCATCTGCGCGGAGGTCCGGACGAGCGCGAGCGTCTCCTCGCTCGGCTTGCCCGGGAGGCCGACGATGATCTGGTCCGAGCCCTGGCTCGTGATCTCCGCCTCCGAGACGCCGGACGAGTCGACGCGCTGCCGGATCACGTCGATCGCCTGGGTGATCGTGTTGGACGTGACCTCCTGGTCCCCGACGGGCTTCGCCTCGAGGATGATCTGCGTGCCACCCTCGAGATCGAGCGCGAGGCTCGGGGTCCAGGTCGCATCGGACCACTTGGTGCCCGCGAAGATCGTGGCGACGAGGGCGACGATGAGGATCCCGAGCACGGTGAGCGTGCGGACGGGCCTCTGACGGCGTGAGGGAGGGGCCAACGGAGTTCTTCTCTCGTGCGCGCACCGGCCACGGGAGTGGCCGGTGGGGTCCGGGCCCGGGCGTCATCACCCGGGCCGTGCGATTACTTGGTGTCCGGGTCGTCGTCCTTGCGGACGTCCGGCAGCGACGACAGGTCGTCCGGCACTTCGATGACCTCGTCGTCGGCGCGCGTGAGGCGGTCGGCCTCGGCCGGCTCCAGCTCGTCGTCGTCGAGCGTGGTGTCCTCGACGACGGGCTCGATCTTCTTGGCGATGGCCGCACGGATCCACCGCGTGCGGCTCCCGCCGGGGCTCGTCTCGAGCGTGACGACGTCGTCCTCGACGTCCACCACCGTGCCGAACAGGCCGGAGCCCGTCATCACCTCGTCGCCGGTCAGCAGGTTGTTCCGAAACTCCGACGCGGCGCGCTGCTGCTTGCGCGTGCGGCTCGACATGAGCCACAGCGCGCCGAAGGCGATGATGAGGATGATGAGGAACGAGTAGTTGCCCATGCGGGTTACGGCTCCGGATCTGTCGTCGGTGTCCGCCGCAGTCTAGGCGCAGCAGCCGGTGCCTCCAACGTCCGACCGGAACGCGTAGTTCCGACGGCTCGTGCCACCGCCAGGCACACGCTCAGCCGAACAGCGTGGCGGCACCCGCGGGCACCGGAAGACCCAGGTGATCCCAGGCAGCCGGCAGCGCCACCCGGCCCCGTGGGGTCCGACCGACGAGGCCCTCGCGCACCAGGAACGGCTCCGCGACGGTCTCGACCGTCTCCGGCTCCTCGCCGACCGCCACCGCGAGCGTCGTGAGGCCCACGGGTCCACCCCCGAACCGGGTGCAGAGGGCAGCGAGCACGGCACGGTCCAGGCGGTCCAGGCCCAGCTCGTCGACCTCGTAGACCTGGAGCGCCGCCCGCGCCGCCGCCAGGCTCAGGGTCCCGTCGCCGCGCACCTCGGCCCAGTCGCGGACCCGGCGCAGGAGACGGTTGGCGATCCGTGGGGTGCCCCGCGAGCGCGCGGCGATCTCGGCCGCCGCCTCGGCCGCGAGCGGGACGCCGAGGAGGCCCGCCGACCGGACGAGCACGCGCTCGAGCTCAGGGGTCGTGTAGAAGTCGAGGTGGCCGGTGAAGCCGAACCGGTCGCGCAGCGGCGCGGGCAGCAGTCCCGCCCGGGTCGTCGCACCCACCACGGTGAACGGCGGCAGCGCCAGGGGGATCGCGCTCGCGCCGGCGCCCTTGCCGACCACGACGTCGACGCGGAAGTCCTCCATCGCGACGTACAGCAGCTCCTCCGCCGGACGCGCCAGACGGTGGATCTCGTCGAGGAACAGCACCTCGCCCTCCTCGAGCGAGGAGAGCACGGCGGCGAGGTCCCCGGCGTGCTGGATCGCGGGCCCGCTCGTGACGCGCAGGGACACGCCGAGCTCGGCGGCGACGATCATGGCGAGCGTCGTCTTGCCGAGCCCCGGCGGTCCGGACAGCAGGATGTGGTCGGGTGCCTTGCCGCGCGCCCGTGCGGCTTCGAGGACGAGCGAGAGCTGGTCGCGCACCACGCGCTGCCCGACGAACTCGTCGAGGTGCCGAGGTCGCAGCGCTGCCTCCGCGGCACGCTCCACGTCGTCCGCGGCCGTCCGTACCAGCGACTCCGCGTCGAACCGTTCCGTGACGAGCTCCTCGTCAGCCACGGCCGCCACCGAGCGTGCGCAGCGCGGCACGCAGCACACCCGCCACCTCGTCCGCGCCGACGGGGCCCGGGCTCGACTCCAGGACGGTGTCGACGGCGTCACCGGCCGCACGGGCCGTCCAGCCGAGGCCGACGAGGGCCTCGACGACCTGGTCGCGGCGGTCGGTGGACGGTGTCTGCGGCCCGGTCACCGGGTGGGCCGACGGCACACCGAGCCGGTCGCCGAGCTCCAGCACGATCCGCTGCGCACCCTTGTGACCGATGCCGGGCACCCGCTTCAAGGCGGCCAGGTCCTCGTCCGCCACGGCTCGGCGCAGCCCGTCGGGCGTGTGCACGGCGAGCATCGCGAGAGCCAGCCGGGGCCCGACACCGCTGACGGTCTGCACGAGCTCGAACACCTCGCGCTCGTCCGCGTCGGCGAACCCGAACAGCGTCAACGAGTCCTCCCTGACCACGAGGGAGGTGGCGAGCTGGGCGGTCGAACCGACCCGCAGGCCCGCGAGCGTCGTGGGCGTCGCCTGGACGAGCAGGCCCACTCCCCCGACCTCGACCACCGCTGCATCCAGCCGGACGGCCTGCACCGTGCCGTGCACCGACGCGATCACTGGCACACCCCTCTCGTCGACCGAACCGTGCCGCGCCCACTTTCCCACACGCAGACGAACACGTGTACGAAGGACACGCGCGTCAGCGCCCTCGCGCCGCCTGCTCGGCCGCGGCCCAGGCGCGTTGCGCCGACGTGAGCGACCCGGGCGCTCGCTGCGGGGCGCCGAGAGCGCCGGCGGGCCGCCACAGGTGACAGACGGCCAGTGCGAGCGCGTCGGCGGCGTCCGCCGGCTTGGGGAGGGCATCGAGGGCCAGCAGCCGGGCCACCATCACCTGGACCTGGGCCTTGTCGGCCCGGCCGTTCCCCGTCACCGCCGCCTTGACCTCGCTCGGGGTGTGCAGGGCGACGGGGATGCGCCGGCGTGCGGCGGCGACCATCGCGATGCCGGCCACCTGTGCCGTGCCCATCACCGTGCTGACGTTGTGCTGGGCGAACACCCGCTCCACGGCGACCGCGTCGGGCGCGTGCTCCTCGATCCACTCCTCGATGCGGCGCTCGATCGCGAGCAACCGCTGGTCGACGTCGAGACCGACCTCGGACCGGGCGACACCGACGGCCACGAGCCGCGCTCGTCGTCCGGGCAGGCCGTCCACGACGCCGAGACCGCACCGGGTCAGGCCGGGGTCGACTCCGAGGACGCGCACGGTCGTATGGTCGCAGCCGGACGCCCGACCACGGGGACGACGCGCGCAGGCCGAGGGACCGGCGCGTCAGTCGTCCTCGAGCTCCGCCATGACCTCGTCGGACGCGTCGAAGTTCGCGTACACGTTCTGCACGTCGTCCGAGTCCTCGAGCGCGTCGATCAGGCGCAGGATCTTGCGCGCGCCCTCGGCGTCGACCTCGATCTGCGTGGCCGGCCAGAACACGACGTCCGCGGAGTCGTACTCGATGCCGGCGTCCTGGAGCGCCGTGCGGACGGGGACCAGGTCCGTCGCCTCGCTGAGCACCTCGAAGGCCTCGCCGAGATCGTTGACCTCCTCGCCACCGGCCTCGAGGACCGCCTCCATGACCGCGTCCTCGTCCGTCCCCTCCTTGGGCACGATGACGACGCCCTTGCGGGAGAACAGGTACGACACCGAGCCGGGGTCGGCCATCTGGCCGCCGTTGCGCGTGAACGCGACGCGCACGTCCGACGCGGCGCGGTTGCGGTTGTCGGTGAGGCACTCGACGAGCACCGCGATGCCGCCCGCGCCGTAGCCCTCGTACATGATCGTGGTGTAGTCGGCGCCGCCGGCCTCCTGGCCGGACCCGCGCTTGACCGCCCGGTTGATGTTGTCGATCGGGACCGAGTTCTTCTTGGCCTTCTGCACCGCGTCGAACAGCGTGGGGTTCCCGGCGAGGTCGCCACCGCCGGTGCGCGCGGCCACCTCGATGTTCTTGATGAGCTTCGCGAAGAGCTTGCTGCGCTTGGCGTCGACCACGGCCTTCTTGTGCTTCGTGGTGGCCCACTTGGAGTGACCCGACATCGCTCTCGCTACCCCTTACACGCTCTCGCGGACGATCTTGACGAACAGGCGGTGCACGCGGGTGTCACCGGTGACCTCCGGGTGGAAGGAGGTCACGAGCAGCGGACCCTGACGGACCGCGACGATCCTACCGGCGGCCGGGCCGGTCTCGACCCGTCCGATCGGCGTCGCGGCCGGACCGACGTCCTCGACCCACGGCGCCCGGATGAACACGGCGTGCACGGGCTCGGTGGCGGAGTCCTCCACGCCGTCGATCTCGAGGTCCGTCTCGAAGGAGTCGACCTGCCGGCCGAACGCGTTGCGGCGGACCGTCACGTCGACGCCGCCCAGCGTCTGCTGGCCGTCGATGCCGTCCAGGACCCGGTCGGCGAGCAGGATCATGCCGGCGCACGAGCCGTACGCGGGCATGCCGTCGCGGAGGCGCTCCTGGATCGGCTCGACGAGCTCGAAGGCGCGGAGCAGCTTGTCGATGGTCGTGGACTCGCCGCCGGGGATGACGAGTGCGTCGACGGCGGCGACCTCGCGCTCCCGGCGGACCGGCACGGCCTCGGCGCCCAGGGACGACAGGACGTGCACGTGCTCCCGCACGTCGCCCTGCAGGGCGAGGACTCCGATGGTGACGGTCACGACGGGCGATTCTAGGTGTGCCTACGCCGCCCGACCGAACTCGGGGACGTGCTGGAACGGCTCGAGAGCACCGGACGCGGCCACGCAGTGACCGGTGGCTCCACGAGCGCGGCGGCCGTGGTCACGTCGACGTGCTCACTCCCGCGTGAGCCCCAGGTGACGGGTCACGCCGTCCCACCGGGGCAGCAGCCCCGCGACGAGCTCGCTGAGCCGCTCGGGGAAGACCTCGATCCGCACCCGGGACAGGTCGTCGAGCGTCCACCAGCGCAGCTCGTCGATGACGTCGTGCTCCACGGCCGTCCACCGCGCCCGGTCGATACCGACGAACGCCGACGCCGGCACGCGGGCGACGAAGATCTCCTCGTCCTGCCGGCAGTGCTGGGCGTAGAAGTCGAATATCGCCGACCGGGTGAACACGGGGCCGTGGACGTCGGCCGGGTCGAGCACGATGCCGGTCTCTTCGTGCACCTCACGCACCGCAGCCGTCAGTGCGTCCTCGCCGTCGCCGATGCCGCCGCCGATGGTGAACCACCAGCTGCGCTCCGGCTGGTCGACGTCGTGACCGCGGATCAGCAGGACCCGGTCGGCCTCGTCGAGGAGGATCACCCGAGCCGCACGACGGAACAGCAGGCCGTCCTCGCCCCGCACCCACTCCGTCCCCAGGGTGTGCGGTTCGTCCGCGGAGGTGCCGGGGGCCGCGGACACCAGCGTGTGGTCCGCGGCCCCCGGCAGGCTGTGCTCCTGGGTCACCAGCCGCGCTCGGCCAGGCGGTGCGGTTCCGGCACGTCCTCGACGTTGATGCCGACCATGGCCTCGCCGAGGCCGCGCGACACCTTGGCGATGACGTCCGGGTCGTCGAAGAACGTGGTCGCCTTGACGATCGCGGCGGCCCGCTCTGCCGGGTTGCCCGACTTGAAGATGCCGGAGCCGACGAACACGCCCTCGGCGCCGAGCTGCATCATCATCGCGGCGTCCGCGGGCGTCGCGATACCACCGGCCGTGAACAGCACGACAGGCAGCTTGCCGGCCTGGGCGACCTCCTTGACCAGGTCGTACGGCGCCTGCAGCTCCTTGGCGGCGACGAACAGCTCGTCCTCGGGCAGCGAGGTGAGGCGACGGATCTGGTCGCGCAGCGTGCGCATGTGCGTCGTGGCGTTCGAGACGTCCCCGGTGCCCGCCTCTCCCTTGGAGCGGATCATCGCCGCGCCCTCGGTGATGCGGCGCAGGGCCTCGCCGAGGTTCGTGGCGCCGCACACGAACGGCACGGTGAAGGCCCACTTGTCGATGTGGTGCGCGTAGTCCGCGGGCGTCAGGACCTCCGACTCGTCGACGTAGTCGACGCCGAGCGACTGCAGCACCTGCGCCTCGACGAAGTGGCCGATGCGCGCCTTCGCCATGACAGGGATGGAGACGGCCGCGATGATGCCGTCGACAAGGTCGGGGTCGCTCATGCGCGCGACGCCACCCTGCGCGCGGATGTCGGCCGGCACCCGCTCGAGAGCCATGACGGCGACCGCTCCGGCATCCTCGGCGATCCTCGCCTGCTCCGCGGTGACGACGTCCATGATGACGCCGCCCTTGAGCATCTCGGCCATCCCACGCTTGACCCGCGCGGTGCCGATGACGCCGGCCGCCGGTGCGCCGGTCGTGGTGGTGGGCTGGCTGTTCTCGCTGGTCACGTCAAGCCTCACATCATGGTGCGGGATGGGTCGGCCGCGCCGTCCGGCGGCCCGATCGAGTCATCGTAGTCCGTGGCCGAAGCCGATATCCGCACGGTCTCAGGCGCCCGGACGGGCCCCTTCGGCACCGTGCGCCCGCACGCCTGGACGGCCCAGGCTCTCGGGCCACTCGTCGTCCAGGTCGAGTGTGCGGGGCGTCGGAGCGCGGCCCGCGAGCCGCAGCGCACGGACCACCGGCCCACGGCGCGCACGGGCGGCCTGCGCGACGGCCTCGTTGTGGAACCGCCGGGCGAGCTGCAGCCGGTACCAGGCGGAGCCCAGGGCGCTGAGGAGCTCGTCGCCCGCGGGTTCGGCGCGCAGCACCTCCACCTCGCCCTCGTCGTCCAGGGCCTCCCGCAGGGTCGCGGACAGCTCGCTCTCCACCCGCGACCGGTCCAGGAGCACACCTGTGCCGGCCGCCTCGTCGTGCTCGTCGCCCGCGATGAGGACCGCCAGGTCGGGCGGGAGCGCCGTGACGTCCGAGACCCCCGAGGACAGGGACGCCCACGCAGCCTCCCCGACCAGCACGGAGCTGACGGGGTCGAGCAGACCCGACGTGGCCAGCTCGGCCGCGACCGTCGCGCGCCGCACGAGCTGCGTCTCGACGACCGCCCTGGACGCGTTCATCTTGCGGTGCAGCCGGTCCAGACGAGAGGCGGCGACCCACACGCACCACAGGCCGAGCCCGATCAGCGCGGTGATGACGACGGTGATCTCCGACCAGCTCACCGGGTCTCCCCCCGACTGCGGCGGAGCTCGAGCAGTCTCGCACCGCGCAGCGACGAGGGATCCTCGCCCACGGGAGCGCCGGCGCCCGCCACGACCATCTCGTAGACCGCCAGGACCTGGTCCGTGACGGCGGACCAGTCGTAGCGGCGCACGGCCGTCCTGGCCCGCTCCGTGACGGTCGACCGCAGGTCCGCGTCCTTCAGCACGCGGACGAGCGTGGCAGCGAGGTCGGCGCTGTCCCCCGCGGTGAACAGCACGCCTGCCGCGCCGTCGTCGAGCACCCGGCTGAACGCGCCGAGGTCGCTGGCCACGACGGCCGCGCCGGCACTCATCGCCTCGACGAGCACGATCCCGAAGCTCTCACCGCCCGTCTGGGGCGCGCAGTACACGTCCACCGAGGCGAGGAGCCGTGCCTTGTCCTCGTCGGACACCCCGCCGAGGAACTCGACGGCTCCGGCCCGGTCCCCCAGGAGCTCGCGCGCCTGCTGCTCGCCGGTCTCGCCGCGGCCCGCGACGATGAGCCGTGCGCCCGGGACGGAGTCGAGGACCTGGCCCATCGCCCCCAGGAGGACGGGCAGGCCCTTCCGCGACTCGTCGAGACGACCGAGGAACGCGATGGTCGGCGCCTCCACGGTCCCGGTCCACCGCGGGTCCGCCGTGGCGTCGGCGAACCGGTCGACGTACACCCCGTTCGGGATCACCACGGCGTCGCCGCCGAGGTGCTCGACGAGCGTGCGACGGGCGTCCTCCGACACCGCGATCCGGGCGGAGATCTTCTCGAGCGACTGCTTGACCAGCGGGTACGCCATCTGCAGGGGGCGCGAGCGGATGAGCGAGGTGTGGAACGTCGCGACGACGGGGCCGTCGGCGATCCACAGCGCCAGCATGCCGAGGCTCGGCGTCACGGGCTCGTGCAGGTGCAGCACGTCGAACTGCCCCGCGGCGAGCCACTTGCGCACGCGCGCCGCCGTCACCGGCCCGAACGTCATGCGCGCGACCGACCCGTTGTACCGCACCGGGACCGCACGGCCGGCGGCCGTGAGATAGGGCGGGACAGGCGTGTCGTCGTCGGCCGGCGCCAGCACCGAGACCTCGTGACCGCGGGCGAGCATCGCCTCCGCGAGGTCCCGCACGTGGAACTGCACCCCGCCGGGCACGTCGAAGGAGTACGGGCAGACGATTCCGACGCGCAGCGGTCGCCCCTCGGTCCGGCTCGCGCCGACGGGCGACGTCACGGGACGCTCCCCTCCGCCTCGAGCGTCGCGGCGTAGCGGACAGGGTCGAGGTCCTCGACGAACACCGCCTGGAGCATGTGCCAGTCCTCGGGGTGCTCCTCGATGCCACGGGCGACGCTGTCCACCCACGCCTGGGTGACGGCCCGCACCTGGTCGGCCCGCGGCACGCCTGCCGGCACCTCGACGGGCGTGCGGAACTCGACGACGACGCCCCACGGCGAGCCGGCCGCCCGCCGCCGATCCCCGTGGAGCCGCTCGTAGCTGACCACGGTGGGCATCAGCGTGGCGCCGGTGGTCACGGCGAGAGCCGCCGGGCCTGCCGCGACCCGGGCGCGATGACCGAACAGGTCCACCTCGACGCCCCGTGCGGTCAGGTCCCGGTCCGCGAGCAGCGGGAGCAGGCCCGGTCCTTGGCGCGCCGACCGCACCAGGTCGCGGAACACGTCGCCGCCGCCACCCGTGAGGGGGAAGATCCGGAGCCCGATGGACTCACGGAACGCCACGAACTCCTGGAACAGCTCCTCGGGCTCCAGCCGCTCCGCGACCGTGGTGACGGGCGCCAGCGCACGGGTGCAGTACGCCCCGGCGAGGTCCCAGTTGCCCACGTGACCGAGCGCCAGCAGCACGGTGCGGCCCGCGCCGAGCTCGTCCGTCAACCGGGAGTCGTAGACGGCGCGGACGCGGGCGTCGACCTGCGCCGGTGTCATCGTCCTCAGCGCGAAGGTCTCACCGAAGTAGCGCATGTACGAGCGCATGCCCGCACGGCTCAGCCGGCGCAGCGCTCGCGCGTCGAGAGCCGGTCGCGCCCGGGAGAGGTTCCCTTCCAGTCGACGGACCCCCTCGCCGTGCCGCAGCCAGGCGACGTCCGCCGCGAGGTTGCACAGTCCGCGCAGGACGGGACCGGGCACGCGGCCGGCGACGCGCCAGGCGGTGGAGTAGAGCCGCGCGACGTCGAGCCTCACTCCGGCACCCGCACGGCCTGCCGGTGCACCTTCGCCATGCGCTGCACGATCGTGACTGCCGACGCCACGGCGAGCAGGCCGAGCGCGACCGTGAGCACCGCCGGAGACGCTCCAAGACCGACGGCCGCGGTGGCCACGAGGGCGACGAGCAGCCGGTCGGCCCGTTCGGCGATGCCACCGGACGCCGTCATGCCGAGACCCTCGGCGCGCGCCCGCGCGTACGGCACGATCGACCCGAGCACGACGCACCCCAGGGCGAGCGCGGCCGTGAGCCGGTCGTCCCCGCCGCCGACGAACCACAGCAGAAGCCCCGAGAAGATCGCGCCGTCACCGAACCGGTCGAGCGTCGAGTCGAGGAACGCTCCCCAGGGCCCCGACCGGCCCGACCGGCGTGCCATCACGCCGTCGAGCGAGTCCGTGAGCACGAAGATGCCGATGATGAGCGCCCCGGTGAACAGGTGCCCGGTCGGGAAGGCCCACAGGGCGGTCACGACCACGACGAGCGTGCCCGTGATCGTCACCGCGTCGGGCGACACCCCGGCGCGCAGCAGGGCGTCGGCCGGCGGGGTCATGATGCGCGACATCAGGCCCCGCAGTCGGTTCAGCACGTCTCGATCATCCCTTCGGATCGGTCGTCGTCGGGTCAGGCCACGCGGCGGCGAGCCTCGCCCGGGTGTCCGCGAGCAGCTCCGGCAGCGCCCGGCTGCGGGCGACGATCGGCAGGAAGTTCGAGTCGCCGCCCCACCGCGGCACCACGTGCTGGTGCAGGTGCGCGGCGATCCCCGCACCCGCCACGGGCCCCTGGTTCATGCCCAGGTTGAAGCCGTGCGGCGAGGACACCTCGCGCAGCACGCGCATCGCGGTGCGCGTCAGCGACGCCACCTCGGCGACCTCGTCGTCCGTCAGGTCCGTGTAGTCCGCCACGTGGCGGTACGGGCAGACCAGGACGTGGCCCGAGTTGTACGGGTACAGGTTGAGGACCACGTACGCCACGGTGCCGCGGGCGACGATCAGCGCCGCCTCGTCGCCCAGGGTCGGCTGCCGGCAGAACGGGCAGCCGTCCCCGGGCTGGTCGTCGGTCGGCTTGTCCTGGCCGCCGATGTACGCCATCCGGTGCGGGGTCCACAACCGCTGGAAGCCGTCCGCCTCACCGGCGAACGCGGCTGCCGGCTCGATGGGCTCGGCCACGGGTCAGACCTGGACGCGCTCGTGGACGGCGGAGACGATCCGCTCGACGGCCTCCGCGACCGGCACCCCGTTGTCCTGGCGGCCGTCGCGGTAGCGGAAGGACACGGCGCCCGCTTCGGCGTCCTCGCCACCGGCGATCAGCACGAACGGGATCTTCTGGGTGCTGGCGTTGCGGATCTTCTTGCCGAACCGGTCGTCGGAACGGTCCAGCTCGGCCCGGATGCCCAGCTCGCGCAGCTGCCGCACGACGTCGTCGAGATATGCCTCGAAGGGTTCCGCCACGGGCACCGCGAGCACCTGGACCGGCGCGAGCCAGGCCGGGAACGCGCCGCCGTAGTGCTCGGTGAGGACCGCGAAGAACCGCTCGACGGAGCCGAACAGCGCCCGGTGGATCATGACGGGCTGCTGCCGGGTGCCGTCCGCGGCCGTGTACTCGAGGTCGAACCGCGCCGGCATGTTGAAGTCCAGCTGGATCGTCGACATCTGCCAGGTGCGGCCGAGCGCGTCCTTCACCTGCACCGAGATCTTCGGCCCGTAGAACGCCGCACCGCCCGGGTCCGGCACGAGGTCCAGCCCCGACGCCTCGGCGACCTCGCGCAGGGTCTCGGTGGCCTCGTCCCAGATCTCGTCCGACCCGACGGACTTCTCGGGGTTCTTGGTGGACAGCTCCAGGTAGTAGTCGTCGAGCCCGTAGTCCTTGAGCAGGTCCAGGACGAAGGTGAGCAGGCTGGCCAGCTCGTCCTTCATCTGCTCGCGGGTGCAGTAGATGTGGGCGTCGTCCTGCGTGAATCCGCGCGCCCGGGTCATGCCGTGCACCACGCCGGACTTCTCGTACCGGTACACCGTGCCGAACTCGAACATCCGCAGCGGCAGCTCCCGGTAGGAGCGGCCCCGGGCCGCGAACACCAGGTTGTGCATGGGGCAGTTCATCGGCTTGAGGTAGTACTGCTGCCCCTGCTTGCGCACGTGCCCGTCGGCGTCGCGCTCCTCGTCGAGGGTCATGGGCGGGTACATCCCGTCCGCGTACCAGTCGAGGTGCCCCGAGATCTCGTAGAGCTTCGCCTTGGTGATGTGCGGGGTGCTCACGAAGTCGTACCCGGCCTGAACGTGTCGCAGCCTGCTGTACTGCTCCATCTCCATGCGGATGATGCCGCCCTTGGGGTGGAACACGGCGAGGCCGGACCCGATCTCGTCCGGGAACGAGAACAGGTCGAGCTCGGTGCCGAGCCGGCGGTGGTCACGACGCTCGGCCTCGGCGATCCGCTCGAGGTAGGCCTTGAGCTCGTCCTTCGTCGGCCACGCGGTGCCGTAGACGCGCTGCAGCTGCGGGTTCTTCTCCGACCCGCGCCAGTACGCGGCCGCGGACCGGGTGAGCTGGAACCCGTTGCCCAGCACCCGGGTGGTGGGAACGTGCGGGCCGCGGCACAGGTCCTGCCAGACGACCTGCTCGCTCTCCCGGCCGGCGCCGCGCACGTTCTGGTAGATGCTGAGCCCGCCGAGCCCGACCTCGACGGACGCGCCGTCCGCCGCCGCCGGGTCGCCCTTGAGACCGATGAGCTCGAGCTTGTACGGCTCGTCGCGCAGCTCCTTGCGGGCCTCGTCCTCGGTGACGTCCCAGCGCCGGAAGGTCTGCCCCTCCTTGACGATCCGGCCCATGACCTTCTCGATCGCCTTGAGGTCCTCCGGGGTGAAGGGGGTGTCGACGTCGAAGTCGTAGTAGAAGCCGTCCGTGATGGGCGGGCCGATGCCGAGCTTGGCCGTCGGGTGGACCTCCTGGACCGCCTGCGCCAGCACGTGCGCGGCCGAGTGCCGAAGGACGGCGAGACCGTCGGGCTCCTCGACGGTGACGGCCTCCACGACGGCGCCGTCCGGCAGCGGGAGGTGCAGGTCGCGGAGCTCCCCGTCGACGCGGACCACGAGGACGTCGCGGCGGCCGCCGTACAGGTCGGCGCCCGTGGTTCCCGGCTCCGTCGTGGTCGCAGATCCGTCGACGGTGAGGGTCATCAGCTCGGGCACCGGTGCTGTCTCCTTCGTGGCTGCCCACCCGGACGGAGGGCCCCTTGATGCTACCGGCGCACCACACCCTGACCGACCTCGATCCTCAGCCGCCGACGGTGGACCTGTCCTGCGGCAGGCTCGCCCGGGGGCACCGAGAATATCGGGGCCTTCTCCGAATACTTCGGCCGGTCCCCAGCGGCGGAGAGGTCGCTCGAACGGCCCAACAGCATTCCTGGGGGAATTGCCCGGCTCTGTCCTGCACGAAGGCATGAATATCGTTCCGAAACTTGCCGAAACCGTACAGACAGCGTTGACCGGCCTCAGGACGAGGTCCACGGTGAGCCCCGGGCGAGACCGGTGACGACGCCGGTCGCATGACAGCCCCGACAGCGGAGGAACGACGATGACGTCCAGAACCACACCCCGTCCACGCCGCGCAGCATGGGCGTCGCTCGGCGCCGTAGCGGTGCTCGGCACCATCGTCGCAGTCGCCGTGCCCGCCTCGGCAGCAGGGACCACGCTGCAGGCCGCGGCAGGCGAGAGCGGGCGCTACTTCGGTACCGCGATCGCCGCGAGCAAGCTCAGCGACTCGACCTACAGCACGATCGCGAACCGTGAGTTCAACATGATCACGGCCGAGAACGAGATGAAGGCCGACGCGACCGAGCCGAACCAGAACCAGTTCAACTTCACCAGCGGCGACCAGATCCTGAACTGGGCCGCCAGCAACGGCAAGAAGGTCCGCGGCCACGCCCTGGCCTGGTACTCCCAGCAGCCCGGCTGGATGCAGAACATGTCCGGCACCTCGCTGCGCAACGCGATGCTCAACCACGTCACCCAGGTCGCCACCCACTACAAGGGCAAGGTCTACGCCTGGGACGTGGTCAACGAGGCGTTCCAGGACGGCAGCTCCGGCGCGCGTCGTGACTCCAACCTGCAGCGCACCGGCAACGACTGGATCGAGGCCGCGTTCAAGGCCGCCCGCGCCGCCGACCCCAACGCCAAGCTCTGCTACAACGACTACAACACCGACAACTGGTCGGACGCCAAGACCCAGGCCGTGTACAACATGGTCAAGGACTTCAAGTCCCGCGGCGTGCCGATCGACTGCGTCGGGTTCCAGGCCCACTTCAACTCCCAGAGCCCGGTCCCCTCGAACTACGACACCACGCTGCGCAACTTCGCCAACCTCGGCGTCGACGTGCAGATCACCGAGCTCGACATCGAGGGCTCCGGCACCAACCAGGCCCAGCAGTTCCAGGGCGTCGTGCAGGCCTGCCTGTCCGTCTCGCGCTGCACCGGCATCACCGTCTGGGGCGTGCGCGACTCGGACTCCTGGCGCTCCTCGGGCACCCCGCTGCTGTTCGACAGCTCCGGCAACAAGAAGACCGCCTACACCTACGTCCTCAACGCCCTGAACGCCGGCGGCACGCCGACGAGCTCGCCGAGCTCCACGCCCACCGCCTCGCCGACGTCCGCGGCCTGCACGGCGACCTACGCCAAGACCGACACCTGGAGCGACCGGTACAACTCGACGGTCACGGTGAAGGCGAACACGGCCATCACCAGCTGGACGGTCACCGTCAACGTCCCGTCCGGCCAGAAGGTCAGTGCGACGTGGGGCGGCGGCACCTTCTCCTGGCCGACCTCCAACGTCATGACGGTCAAGCCCAACGGGAACGGCACGCTGGGAGCAGGCTCCTCGACGAG
Organism: Cellulomonas sp. URHB0016; assembly: GCF_054057935.1. Lineage (NCBI taxonomy): Bacteria > Bacillati > Actinomycetota > Actinomycetes > Micrococcales > Cellulomonadaceae > Cellulomonas > Cellulomonas sp. URHB0016. Next base: position 522,761 of record NZ_JBSRZU010000001.1, read on the forward strand.
CTTCGGGTTCACGACGTTGACGCAGGGCGCCTCCGGGACGCCGACCGTCAGCTGCTCGTGACCGATACCCGGCTGATCTGACAGGAGTGAAGTGACGAAGGGCCGGCCCCCTGGGGACCGGCCCTTCGTCGTTCTGCCTGTGGGCGATACCGGACTCGAACCGATGACCTCCTCGGTGTGAACGAGGCGCTCTACCAACTGAGCCAATCGCCCCGTCCCTCGTGTGGTCACCACGGGACCGCCATGCGGATCACCGTGCAAAGCACGAGGTCGGGTGCCACCCTGGGGTGACGTCGAACAGGATGTTACCCAACCTGCGCGCATATTCCGAACCGGTCCCTCCACGGGCCGGCTCGCACCGGGCCGACCGACCGAACGGGTGGTGGCACGGCGTCTGGGGCCCTGTCATCGCGTCCCTCCGGGTGAACTCGGGGCAGGGACCGGTCCAATCCGCTACCTGGCCTGCCATGATGGGACCTCCAGCCCTTGCGAACAGGAGGACCCGATGACGCAGCCGTCGTACGACGTCGTCGAGGTCGTCGCCATGCAGCTCATCGGGTCCGACGCCAGTGTCATCCCGGTCAGCTCCGAGTTCTCCTTCCGGACAACCGATCCATACACGGTGCGCGCAGTCTTTACCGGCCCGCACACCATGTCGACGTGGCTGCTCGGCCGCGAGCTCCTCTCTCTGGGGATGCACGCCGGATCCGATGCTCCCGCCGGGACGGGTGACGTGCAGGTGTGGCGCGACGAAGACCCCGACTACACGCTCATCTCGCTCAGTGGGGTCGAGGGCAGCGCGCTGCTCGCGGCGCCCACCGAGCCCATCACGCGATTCCTCGCCGCCACCGAGGCGCTCGTGCCGCTCGGCACCGAGAGCGCCCGCATGGAGACGGAGATCACGGCCCTCATCGCCGCCCTCCTCACCGCCTGACACACGTCGTCGACCGGTCCTGCCACACGGCAGGGCCGGTCGTCGCATGTCACGGGTCGACATTCTCGGCGATCTTCGCCTGGAACAACCGCTGCGCCTCCACCGAGACGGGGCCGAGGCCGACGTCCACCTCGTCCAGCGACGCCACCGGCGACACGTTCCGGATCGATCCGCTCAGTGTCAGGAACGCCGTGCCGGCGACGACGTCGTCCAGGACGCCGTACGGCAGCTCACCCGGTGCCGCCTCGCGGACCGGGAGTCCCGCCTCGGCGCTCCACTCCAGGAGCAGCTCTCGGGTGATGCCCGCGAGGCAGCCACTGTCGAGCCTCGGGGTCACCAGCTCGCCGCCCCGCTCGACGAGGACGTTCGAACCCGTCCCCTCGCACAGCTCACCAACCGTGTTGGCCAGCACCGCCTCGTCCGCACCCCGGCGGTACGCCGCCGCCAGGGCGACCACGTTCTCCGCGTAGGAGATCGTCTTGAGACCCGCGACGGCCGACCGCTCGTTGCGGACCCATGGGACGCGTACGACCCGTGACGTCTCCGCCCGGACTGCCGGGCCCGCGAGCACCACGACCGTCTGCCGCTGCTCCGTCGGCGCGAACCGGTGGGACCCGAGCGGACCCGGACCGCCCGTCAGAGTGATGCGCAGACGGCCTGCGTCGGGGCCCGCCGCAGCGAGCACGGCGGTCACGCCGGCACGGATCGCGTCCTGGTCCGGCTCGGCCAGCCCGAGGCCCACTGCGGAGCGCCGCAGCCGGCGCAGGTGACGGCTCAGGGCGAACGCCTCGCCGCCGTACACCGCACACGTCTCGAACACCCCATCCCCCACGGTCAGGCCGTGGTCGACTCCTGTGACCAGCGCCTCAGTGGGGCTGTGCAGGACGCCGTCCGACCAGATCACGACGCTCATGCAGCCAGTCTGGCACCCGAAAGCGCCTGTTCAGGGCGCTCCCCCGGCCCGATCGCGCCGATCCGACGGCCGCATCTGCTCGATCACCCGGACGACAGGAGCCAGTTGGACTCTCGCCGAGAAACTCGGTTAGAGTCTGGGACGCACACGGAACGCCGGTGAGAACCGGCAGGTCGTGCAGCGCGGACGTGGCTCAGTGGTAGAGCATCACCTTGCCAAGGTGAGGGTCGCGGGTTCGAATCCCGTCGTCCGCTCGAGGCAGACATTCCTGATCGGCTCTCAGCCGCTGAGGACTGCGGTCTCAGGGTGGAGTGGCCGAGAGGCGAGGCAGCGGCCTGCAAAGCCGTATACGTGGGTTCGAATCCCATCTCCACCTCGGTAGCACTCCCCGGGTACCACCTGGGGCGATTGGCGCAGCGGTAGCGCGCTTCCCTGACACGGAAGAGGTCACTGGTTCGATCCCAGTATCGCCCACCGAACGGAAAGGCCCCTGACCTGCGGAAACGCGCGGTCGGGGGCCTTTCGCCTTCCGGCGCTGACCTCACCGTGCCGACGTCGTTGCCGATGGTCGCGGCGGGACTTCGGGCCGTGGCCTCCGATCCCGCGACAGAGAGCGGGCACGTGGGGCGGACGGTGGCACCCCGGATGCGAACGCTGCGGTGATGCCCGACAGTGGTCGCACGGCGAAGCAACCCGCCGGCACGAACGGGGCCAGCCCGCGTCGCGACGCGGTGACCAGGGCGGTCCCGGCGAACGAAGAGGAGCCGTGATGGCGCACACCGTCGCCGACTACATGACGCCGCACCCGACCGTCGTCGAGGTCACCGACACACTCCGTGCCGTCGCTCAGACGATGGCGACGCAGGACCTGGGATCCCTGGTGGTCGCCGAGAACGGCGATGTCGTCGGCATCGTCACCGACCGCGACCTCGTGGTCAGGGGGCTTGCGGAGGGCGTCGGGCTCGACGCCCCGGTGGGCCAGCTCGCGACGTCGCGCCTCATCAGCGTCGGACCGGACGACGACGTCGCGACGGTCGTCGACCTCATGCGTCAGAACGCCGTGCGGAGGGTGCCCGTGGTCGACGGCGGGCAGGCCGTCGGGATCGTGACGCTCGGCGACCTGGCCGTGGCACTCGACGCCGACTCCGCGCTCGCCGACATCTCGGCGGCGCCGCCGACCTCGTGACGGGGCACGTCGGCGGGCAGACGCCCGTCACCGGCGCCCTCGGCGACCGGCCGCTGTGCCGCTGCGACGACCGGCCGCCGCGCCGCTACGGCGGGCGGCTGTGACGGGAGCACGCGGGTTGCCCTTCGCCGATGCCGTCGCCCGGGTGCTGGGCCCGGACGCACGGCTCCGGGACGTCCAGCAGGACGCGCTCGAAGGGCTCAGCACCGCCGACACGCTGCTCGTCGCCCGCAGCGGCGCGGGCAAGACGGCCGTCTACGCGATCGCCACCCTGCTCGTGCGACGGCTGACCGTGGTCGTCTCGCCCCTGCTCGCCCTGCAGCGCGACCAGCGCGAGGCGCTGCTGGCGGCCGGCCTGCGCGCCGACTCGATCAGCTCCGCAGGCAGCGCCGCCCACGGACGCAGGGTGCTGCAGCGCGCCGCGGACGGGGATCTCGACGTGCTCCTGCTCGCTCCCGAGCAGCTCGTCCGCGAGGAGGTCTTCGACGCGCTCACCCGCGCGGACATCGGCCTGCTCGTCGTCGACGAGGCGCACTGTCTGAGCGAGTGGGGCCCCGACTTCCGCCCCGACTACCTGGCCGTCGCGGGCGTCGTGCGAGCACTGGGACGTCCTCGGGTCCTGGCTCTGACCGCCACCGCCTCACCGCGCGTCCGGTCCGAGATCGTCGAGGGCCTGGGCGTCCCCGACGCCCGGGTCCTGGTCCACGACGCCGACCGGCCCAACATCTGGCTCGGCGTCCACCACACCGCGACCCAGCAGGACCGTGACGACAAGGTCCGCGACCTCGTCGCCGAGGAGACAGGGCCGACGTTGGTCTATGCGCGGACGCGACGGCACGTCGAGCTCCTCGCGGCGACCCTCTCCGAGGGCGCCCGCGTCGCCGACAGCTATCACGCCGGGCTGCCTGCCGCGCGCCGGACAGATGCTCAGGACCGCTTCATGAGCGGCGAGAGCGATCTGCTGGTCGCGACCAGCGCGTTCGGCATGGGAGTCGACCGGGCGGACGTCCGGCTCGTGGTGCACGCCGGTCTGCCGCCGTCCCTGGACGCGTACTACCAGGAGGTCGGCCGGGCCGGACGCGACGGCGCCGCCGCACGGGCGTGCGCCGTGGTGACACCGGGCGAGGACGCGCTGAACCGGTTCCTGTCCTCGACCGCCGGACCGCGGCCTGCGTCCGTCCGGGCGGTGCTCGACGCGCTGGTCCAGCCGGCCGCGCGAGGTCAGGTCGTCGCGGCCACCGGACTGGCCGGACGGACGGTGGCACGGACGTTGGGCGCGCTCGTGGACGTCGGCGCGGTCCGGTTCGACGGTGCCACCTACCGTCGCACCGGCGCGGATGCACCGACGGCCACGCGTGCGCTGCTGGAGCGTCGCGACCGCCTGCGGCTCCTGGAGCGCTCCCGCGTCGAGCTCGTGCGGGCCTACGCCGACACGTCGGACTGCCGTCGACGGCTACTTCTGGAGCTGCTCGGCGAGTCGCACCCTCGCCGCTGCGGCCGGTGCGACTCGTGCGACGCCGGCACGAGCGTGGACGTGGCCGACGCCCCGCTGAGCAGCGGTCAGGCCGTCGTCCACAGCGCCTGGGGTCCGGGTGTCGTCAGCGCCGTCGAGGTCGACCGCGTCACCGTGCTGTTCGACGAGCGCGGCTACGTGACGCTGGACACGGCCGTCGCGCTCGACTCGGGGCTCCTCGTGCCGGTCGCGGACCGCGACCGAAAGTCCGCCTGACCGGTGCCTCACCGACCGCACCCGGGTCGGTGAGGCTCGGCGGCGGCGAGGGCTCAGGCGTCGGCACCTCCCGGTCCGACGTCCAGCCGGGCGACGGCCGCGGCCACCTCCCGCTCCGCGTCGGGTCCCGCCATGCTGGGGAAGCCGTCGGGGAGCTCGACGTCGGTGCCGAGCTCGCCGTCCTCGGACAGCACGACGCCGTCGCCGAGAGCGACGGAGACGATCCTGCCGTCCTGCGTGTACGTCACGTGCGCCTTCATGGTCGTGCTCCGTTCCTACTGGACGAGGGAAAGGTTGAGGTACCAGATCTGAGGTGCGTCCGGGCCGACGCTCTCCACCTTCACGCGGATCGTCGGCAGGTTGTTGCTGCCGGGGTTGGGGTCCTCCGCCTTGATCGACGTGGTGACCACCCTCAGCTGCCGGTTCTGGTTGGCCGCGGCGAACGGTGCGGCCGTCACGGCCACCGCCGTCTGGAAGTACTGACCTGGGGCGATGCCGGGCAGGAAGAGCTTCACGGTCCGGGTGTCGCCCGGCTGGAAGCCGGCGACGTCGAAGAAGCTGAAGTGCACATGCCTCACGTTGGCGGCCATCGGTGTTCTCCTCGGTGCGGGCCGCCAGGAGCGCGCGGCTTGTCGTGTCGGGCAGGTAGTGGTGCGGACTCACGTCCGGGCCTCTCCGGTCGCGGCTGCGTGCCGGCCCGGTGCACCGACGCTAGGGAGCGAGGGCCCTCGCCCGGCAGCGGGGAAACCCCAGCGCGAACCCTTGACCCCCGCGCCGTATCACCGCACGGACGAGTGGTTCCTTCTGGTCATGACGCAGTCCACGGGGTTCGCGGTGGCGGCACGGCTGCGCGAGCGGGTGCGCGGCGAGGTCCGGGAGCGGGGAGACGCGGGGTACGACGACGCGCGCCGGGTGTGGAACGGCGCGGTGGACCGGCAGCCCGCCGCCCTGGTGCGCTGCCTCGACGAGGCCGACGTCCGTGCGGCTCTGCTCGTCGCCCGCGAGCACGACCTGCCGCTGTCCGTGCGCGGAGGCGGCCACGACTGGGCCGGTCGGGCGCTGACCGACCATGGTGTGACGCTCGACCTGTCCGCGATGCGCGACGTGGTCGTCGACCGCTCGCGCGGCGTGGCACACGTGCTGGGCGGCGCACTCGTCTCCGACGTCGTCGGGTCGGCCGCCGCCCACGGTCTCGGCGCGGCGACCGCGGTGGTCCGCAGCGTGGGGATGCTCGGGATGACCATGGCGGGCGGCTACGGCGGCCTTCTCGGGCGGTTCGGCCTCGCGGCGGACAACCTGGTCTCAGCGGACGTGGTCCTCGCCGACTGCACCCGGGTGAAGGCCGGACCCCAGGAGAACACCGAGCTGCTGTGGGCCCTGCGCGGCGGCGGCGGGAACTTCGGGGTCGTCACCGCGGCTCGCGTCAAGCTGCACCCGCTCGGACCGGTGCTGGGCGGGATGGTGCTCTACCCGTTCGAGCAGGCGGCCCAGGTGCTGCGCGGGTACCGGGAGGTGCTGGCCGACGCGCCCGACGAGCTGACCGTGATGGCCGGGCTCCTCACGGGTCCGACCGGGGAGCCGGCCGTGTTCGTGGCGCCCACCTGGTGCGGTGACCTCGCCGAGGGTGAGCCGGTCGTGGCGGCGCTCAGCAGGCTCGGCACACCGGTCGCCGGCGGAGCGGGCCCCACGCCCTACGCGGAGCTGCTCCGGATGTTCGACGCGGGTGCGGCAGCCGGAAACAGGTACGCGCTGGGCACACGGTGGCTGCCTGGCCTGACCGACGACGCGATCGCCGTCCTCGTCGACGCCGCCGCGCACTTCTCGTCGCCCGGGTCGCTGCTCGCGCTCCACCACTTCCACGGTGCGGCGACACGCGTCGCACCCGAGACGACCGCGTTCGCGCTCCGCAGCGAGCACCTGCTGGCCGAGGTGATCGCCGGGTGGCGGCCGGGCCCCGTGACCGACGACGCGCCGCACCTCACGTGGGTCCGGGAGGTCGGTGCCGCGCTCGCCCCCGGTGCGCTGCCGGGCGGCTACCCGAACATCCTCGGGCCGCAGGACGCCGACAGGGCCAGGCTGGGCTTCGGCGCGAACGCCGCCAGGCTGCTGGCAACGAAGCACCGCTACGACCCGGACGGTGTCTTCACCGCGATCGGCGCTTTCACGGGCTGAGCGTCGGGTGCGGGTGTGCGTCACCTCTCGGCGGTCAGCCACACGGCGCGCCACGGTGCGAGCCACAGGTTGTCGTCGTCACCGGGCGCCAGGTCCGCACCGGTCAGTGCGTCGACCGCCCGTCCGAGCCCGTGCTCGCGCAACCGCCACCCGGGCACGGGCCGCCACTCGTCGGTCACGTTGTAGGCGGCGAGCATCGTGCCGAGCGGGTGTCTTCTCGCCACGAGCAGCACACCGGGGTCGTCGGGCCCCAGGACGTCGGGCCGCACCGAGGCGTGCAGGTGGGGCAGCGCCGCGCGGACCGCCGCCCGGTGCCGGAGCCCGTCCAGGACGCGGGCCTCGACGGTGGTCGGGTCGTGCGCGCGCCGCACTGCGTCCGGGTCGAGCGGCGGCCGGTGCGCCCAGCGGTCGTCCTCCGCGTGCTCAGGGTCGTCCGCCCACGCGGGGTCGTTCGGCAGTGCGAGCTCGTCGCCGGACCAGAGGACAGGGATGCCGCCCCAGCCCATCACGACCGTGTGCGCCAGCAGCAGGCGGTCGACGGCCCTGTCGACCGCGTCGGCGTCGCCCGCGGCCCGCGCCGCCTCGAGCCCGACGAGGCTCGCGGCCGTCCCGCTGATCCGCCGGTCACCGGTCGCCGGGTTGTGCTGGAACACGAGCCCGCGTGCGTCCGACCCCGGGAACGTCCCGGAGTACCAGTCGGACAGGAACCCGCGGTGCAGGTGGCCCGCCTGCCCGACGGCGGCGGCGTCCTCGTCGCCGACCGCCCAGCCGATGTCGTCGTGGCACCGCACGTAGGTGACCCACGCCGTCGTCGACGGCACCGGCGGCAGGGCCCGCAGCGCGTGCGACGCGAGCCGGACGTCCTGTGCGGCGAGCATCGACCACACGTGCACCATGAGGGCGTTGTGGTAGGCCAGGTCGCTCACCTTCCCGTGCCGCGCGCCGGCTCCGAGGTAGTGCACGAGGTCGGCCGGACCGACGATCGCCTCGGCCTTGAAGATCACCGCCGGGCAGGCGATCCGGGCGAGCGCCCGCAGCGCCTGGGTGATCGCGTGGACCTCCGGCTCGTTCTGGCAGGACGTGCCCAGTCGCTTCCACAGGAACGCGATCGCGTCGAGCCTCAGCACCTCGACGCCCTGGTTCGCGAGGAAGAGCACCACGCCGGCCAGCTCGGCGAAGACCCTCGGGTTCGACCAGTCGAGGTCCCACTGCCACGAGTGGAACGTCGTCCACACCCAGCCCTGCAGCTCGGCGTCCCAGGTGAAGCTTCCCGGGGCGAAGTCGGGGAAGACCTCCGGCAGCGTCCGCTCGTACCGGTCCGGGACCGTGCGGTCGGGGAACACGTGGAAGTACGCCCGGTGCTGCTCGCTGCCCGCACGGGCCGCCTGCGCCCAGGCGTGCTCCCGGGCGACGTGGTTGAGCACGAGGTCGAGCACCAGGCTGATGCCCGATCGTCGCAGCCGGGTGGCCAGCGCCCGCAGGTCGTCCACGGTGCCGAGGTCCGGGCGGACCTCCCGGTAGTCGGCGACGGCGTAACCGCCGTCGTTGTCCCCGTCCCGCGGGCGCAGGAGGGGCATGAGGTGCAGGTACGTGACGCCGAGGTCGCGCAGGTAGCCGATGCGGTCCCCCACCCCGGCCAGGTCACCCCCGAACCTGTCCGCGTACGCCGCGTAGCCGAGCATGTGCGGACGCTGGAACCAGTCGGGGGCCAGCGTCCGCTCCTGGTCCAGGCGGTGCAGCTCGGGATCGCGCTCCGCGTACGCCTTCGCGGCGGCGGCAACGAGCTCGACGAGCAGGTCCGCGTGGTCCGGGTAGACGGCCGCCACTCCGTCGAGGAGGTCGTCCCACCACCGCTCCAGGCGCAGCTCGAACAGGTCCAGCCGGTCCGCGCTCGCCCCGGTCAGCTCCGCCCTCGCGGCGGACCGGACACTCTCCGGGACGGTCACGACGCACCCGAGAGGGCGAGCCGGAGGACCGCGGGACGCAGCTGCTGGCGCACGGGACTCCCTGTGGGGACCGCCGCCCGGCCGGCGCGGTCCGCCCTGCCATTGCAGGGCCGGTCGAGCACCCCCGCAACCGCACGTGCGGTGTCACGCCCCGGTGCGCGCCCTGGAGGTCGCGAGGGACCGCAGCACGAACTGGCGTACCTGGACGGGGTGCGTCGCGCTGCACGTGCTGAGCAGGGGCGTGGACAGCTCGGCCCCGAGCTCCACGACCACCCGCTCGCCTCCGTGGTCGAGCACCACCGTCCAGCCGCGGGTGTGCTCACGTTGGGACACCGTGGTGAACGCCGCGACGCGGTCGTCGCCGGACAGGTCCCGCAGGAACGCCTGCGCCGCCTGCTCGACGTTCGTCAGCGAGGTCCGGCCGCGGAACGTGGCGACGTCGATCAGCCCGTGGCGGTACCGCTCGACGAGCCGCGTCGCGTCGGCGGCCTGCACCCGGCCGAACAGGAGCGCCTCGGGGAACACGACCATCGTGGCGGCGAAGCGGTCGCCGCCCAGGTGCGAGCACTCCCACGTCTGCTCGGGGTACGCCGCCGCGAGCGCCTCGACCACCGGCCTGCCCCGCACCGCGCAGCACTGGTCGTGCCGCGCGTGGGTGCAGACGCACAGGACCGGGTCGGTCGACGGGACGCCTGCGGAGCCGTCGAGCGGGAGGTCCACCAGGTGCGCCGGGTCGTCGACGCGTCCCCACCGGATCTCCTCGTGGCCGGGGCGCGCGTCCACGAACGCCCAGGACCAGGTGCGCTGCGCCCGCCGCTGGTCGGCGCGCAGGCCGGTCCGGCGGATCGCGAGCGTCCGGATCCCGGCGCGTTCGGTGTGGGACACGAGCCGGTCGGCGGTCTCGGGGTCGAGGCGCGAGCTCAGGAACGCGTGCTTGCCCCAGGAACCGTCGACCTCGACGAGGAGCCACCGCTCACCACGGCCCGCTGTGCCGCGCAGCGGGTCGCCGCGTTCTAGCGACAGGTCGCTGCACGGCCGCCAGCCCGCTGGCCGTCCGGCGGGTGCGGTCATCGGGTCGCGGTCATCTGGTCGCGGTCGTCCCGCCCGCTCGTCAGCACGCCACGAGGACGCCCTCGCGCACCAGGCGCCGGGCGACGACCACTGCGGAACCGTCGTCGAGACCCGGCAGGTCCCCGACCCGGACCGGGCTGCCGGTCACGAGGACCCGGAGGGCAGGCTCTGCTGCGACGGGCAGCGTGATCCGGGTGCCGTCGAGGTGCAGGACGGCGAGCGACCCTTCGGCGGAGAGCCGCACGGACAGGCCGTCGCGCCGCATGACGACGTCGTCGACGCCGAGCCGGGCGAGCACCTCGACGGTGGCGAGCGGACCGACGGGCGCCGCGGGGACGTCGCGCGCGAACCGTGCGGCGAGGTGCCGGCGGACGCCCTCGGCGGTCGCGGGGTCCGACCGGGCCTTCTCCAGTGCGGCGGCGAGCTCGCCGAGGGTCGAGTCGACGGCCTGCGCGCTGGTCGCGGGGTCGGCGAGGTCGAGCCCGAACGGCAGGGAGGTGCGCAGCGCCGGGCTCGCGGCGAGCCCGGCGAGCACCTCCTGGACCACGTCGTGCCGGGTGTACGCCGCGATCCCGATGGTGAGGTGGATCGAGATGCCGCCCAGCGCGGTGGCCGAGTGGATCCAGCCCCTCGGGAGGTAGAGGGCGTCGCCCGGCCTGAAGGTCGCGTCGATCACGGGCGGCTCGGCCCCGCGCGCCGCGACGGCGTCGCGGTGCCCGGACCAGGGCTGCGAGCGCAGCGGGTCGGGGTGGACGGGCGCGTGGACGGTCCAGTGCTTCTCGCCGTGGACCTGCAGCACGAGCACGTCGTGCACGTCGTAGTGCGGGTCGAACCCGCGGGACTGCGGCGGCGTGACGTAGGCGTTCACCTGACACGGGTGGCCGATCTCGGCGGACAGCCGACGGGTGAGGTCGGCGATCGGCTCCCACGTGCGGTGCAGGCCCTGGAGCACGAGGGTCGACCCGGCGGCCAGCTCGTGGAGCACCTTGACCGAGCTGACCTGGTCGCCGATCTCCGCGCCGTACCCGCCGGGTGCCGTGAACCGCTCGGCGTCGAGGACCTCGCCCTCCTTCGCCATCCGCACGAACGGGGTGCGCAGGCCGCGGCGCGAGACCAGCTCGTCGACCGCGCCGAGCGAGAACAGGTCGCCGAAGCCGTCACCGAGGTCCGCCGCACGGGAGAGCAGCGGTGCACGACCCCAGTGCTCGCGCACGAACGTCGCCGTGTCGACGGCGACGCAGCGCGCGAGCGCGGGCCGGTCCGTGGACCGGCCCGCGCCGGGCGTGGTCACAGGGGGCCTCAAGCGGACCCGTCGGCGCCGCCGTCATGACCGGCGGGGTTCGCGCCGCCGTCGGCCGGACCCTCGCCGGCGGACCCGTCCGCGCCGCCGTCGTGGCCCGCGGGATTCGCGCCGCCGTCGGCCGGACCCTCGCCGGCCGACCCGTCCGCGCCGCCGTCGTGACCGGCGGGGTTGGCGCCGCCGTCGGCGACACCTTCGCCGCCGGGCGCTGCGCTCGTGGTGATGTCGTCGTCGTTGATCGAGCCCATCGGAACCTCCGTAGCCGGTGTCCGCGGCGGTCGCCGCCCACGCACAACCTACGCGCGGGAGGTCGAGCGGCAACCCGTCCGGTGAGCCGTCGTCGGAGAGGTCGCTCGCTGGTCAACCAGCGCCGGGACGGGCGCGGAGCGGAGCGGTCGCCGACGAGCCGCAGGGGGCCGGACGGGTCCGTCAGCGGCCCGTGATGCCGGACGTCGACGTCACGACCGCCCCGATCCTGCGGGCGAGCGCCTCGTAGAACATGGACAACGGGAACTCGTCCGGGAGCACGGCGTCGGTGAGCTCCTTGGGCAGCCCGTCGACCGGCAGCGCGGCCGCTCCCCCGGCCCACACCGAGGCGGGGTGCGGGGTCAGCGTCGCCGAGACGAGCGCGTATGCGGCCAGCCAGTGCGCGGTCTTGGGCCGGTCGATGGAGCGCCAGTACAGCTGCTCGATCTGCTCACCCAGCGCGATCACCGAGGCCGGGACGCGCGGCCAGTCGAGGGTCAGCCGCGAGTCCGTCCAGTCGAGCACGCGGTGCTGGTGCAGCCACGCGAACAGCAGCTGGCCACCGAGGCCGTCGTAGTTGCGCACCCGGGTGCCGGTGACGGGGAAGCGGAAGATGCGGTCGAACAGCACGGCGTACTGCACGTACCGCGCGTGCGGCACGCCGTCCTGCTCGAGCGCGACGGCGTGCCGGAACGCCGTGAGGTCGCAGCGGAGCTCCTCGAGCGAGTAGAGGAAGTACGGCATCCGCTGCTTGATCATGAAGGGGTCGAACGGCAGGTCGCCGCGCATGTGGGTGCGGTCGTGCACCAGGTCCCACAGGACGAACGTCTCCTCGGCGAGCCGCTGGTCGTCGAGCAGGCGGGCGGCGTCGGGAGGCAGGGCGAGGCGGGTGGTGTCGGCAGCGGCGCGCACGACGCGACGGAACCGCGCGGCCTCCCGGTCGGCGAAGATCGCGCCCCAGGTGAACGCCGGGACCTCGCGGACGGCGACGGTCTCCGGGAACAGCACCGCCGAGTTGGTGTCGTACCCGGCGGTGAAGTCGAGGAAGCGGACAGGGACGAACATCGCGTTGGAGAACCGTGTCGACTCCAGGTCGGCGACGACGTCCGGCCAGCGGACCTCGAGGAGCACGGCCTCGAACCGGCGGTCGGTGCTGCCGTTCTGCGTGTACATCGGGAACAGCACCACGTGCCTCAGGCCGTCGACCCGGTGCCGTTCCGGGCGGAACAGGACCAGCGAGTCGAGGAAGTCCGGGACGCCGAACCCGTCGTCCACCCACCGCGCGAGGTCCTTCGTGACGGCGGCGAGGTAGTCCTCGTCGTGCGGGACGGAGGTCATCAGGGTGGCGACGGCGGCAATGATTCCGGCGGCGAGCTCGCGGGCTCGCGGGTGCGCGGTGGTGTCGGGGATCGATCCGTCCTTGACCTGGAGCGCCCGCAGCTCGCCGACGTCGTCGCGCAGCCGCGTCCAGGCGGGGTGCGACGCCAGGTCTGTGCCCACGCCCGCGGTGAGCAGCGGCCCCGTGGTCAGCGGCCGGTCGGCGGCCGCTGCCAGCACGAGGTCGAGCAGCACCTGCGCCGCGCCCGGGTCGTGCGCGAGGTCCGCGCAGACCACGACGGTGCCGCCTGCCGAGCCGTCCGCACGGCGGGGGCGGTCGGTGCCCTTGACGGCGTCCACGACGGCGACCACGACGGGTCCGGTCGCGCCCTCCGCGTCGGTGTCGCGGAGCACCCGGACGGCCGGTCGTACCGCCTCGCCGTGCAGGAGGAGCGTCGCGGGCACGTCGAGCCGCAGGTCGGAGGTCCAGGCGAGCAGGTCGAGGTCGGTCGGGGCGGCCGCGACCGGGACCGGGCGGCCGAGCGTGACACGCCCGAGAGCGGTGTGCTGCACGGTCATCCCGTGGGTATGCAGCAGCTCCGTCACCTGCTGCGGCGAGCCGGGCCCGACGAGGACGACCGTGCCGTGGCCCGTGCCGACAGGCACGCCGTCGCCCGCCACGATCTCCACGTCCGGCGCGTCGTCGGGTCCGACGACCGTGACGCCGTACCGCTCCAGATGCGCACGCGACGCGGCGGGCAGGCCGCCGGACAGGACCACGGTCGGGAAGAGCGTCATCAGCGGTCTCACCATTCGGACGGCAACGTTACTGCACGGTACGTGCAGCCCCTGGGGCGGTCAACGGTTCAGGGCGCCTTGCCGCGCTGCTCAGACGGCCGACCGGTCCCGCGCCGACTCCACCGGGAGGAGCGCGGCCCCCACGAGGAACCCGACCGCGCCGAGGAACGTCCCGACGTTCACCAGCGCCACGTCGGCGAGCTCACCCGTCGAGCGCAGGTAGCGTGCCCCGACGGCCGCGACGCCGAAGAGCACGGACCCCGCGAGGTTCACCGCCGCGACCCACCACCCGACCGACCGGTCCGGGCGCGGCAGAGCACCCCGGTTGACCTCGGTGTACGCCAGCCAGCTGGCGACGAGGAAGCAGATCGACCCGAGGACGTCCGGCGCCCACACCAGACGACGGGCCTGGTCCACCGCCAGGTCGGTCTGCGTCGCCACGAACGTGCTGATGTTGAAGAAGACGGTGCCGACGAGCTGGACCGCCGCCGCCCACGCGTCGATCCGGCGCGGGTGCCAGTGCAGGAGGGTCCGCACCCGCCACGGCCGGCGCTGCACCGTGGCGACGTCGGCAGGGGCGTGCACCGCCTCGTCGTACTGCAGGTACGCCGCGCTCGTGAAGAACAGCGAGCCGACGAAGAACGTCCAGCCCACCGCCCGCGCAGGCACCGCATCGAAGTACAGCGGCACCGAGCCGAGGGCGAAGCAGACGGACCCGATCGCGAACAGGCTCCCGATCCACCAGCTCGACGCCGTCGCCCGGCCCGCGCCGCGCGCCGGGTCAGCTGCCTGACGCGCGGGCGAGCGCACGCCCAGGCCCTTGCGGTGCCGACGCGACGTCCACTCCACCTGCACGCCGTCGGGTCGCTCGAGCACGGCATGCGTGACGAACGGTCCGGGCCCACCGGTCCGGACCGCCGTCCACCCCTCGGGCAGGTCCGGCAGCGGCCCCGTGTCGGGTACCGCCGCCGGTGCCGTGGGCAGCGTCACGTGCGCAGACCGGTGCGGGCCTTGCTGTGGGCGGCGGCCTTGTCGGGTGAGGTCCACACGTCGGGCTTCTGGGCGGCCCGCTGGACCGGCTGCTCGGCGGCGAGCGCGCCCCACGCCTGGTCGATGTCACGCAGCAGGACGTCGATCATCGGACGGCTCAGGTCGAGCCGGACCACGATCCGCAGGAGATGGACGTGGTCCGCGTCCGGCGGCAGGCTGTACGCCGGCACGATCCAGCCGTTCTCCCGCAGCCGCGCCGAGAGGTGGTAGACGTCGAAGCCCGGGTCGTCCTTGAAGCGGAACGTGACGACCGGCTCCGCGAGCCCCGGGTTGAGGATCTCGAACCGGCCCGACGCCTCCAGCGCCTCGTTGAGGTGCCGGGCGTTCGCGAGCATCGTCTCGATGATCGCGGTGTACCCCGACCGTCCGAGCCGCAGGAAGTTGTACATCTGCGCCTGGATCATGGCCGACCCGCGGGAGAAGTTGAACGTGTACGTCGGCTGGGCGCCGCCGAGGTAGTTGACGCTGAACACGAGGTCCTCGGGCAGCCTGGACGCGTCCCGGAACACGAGCCAGCCGACCCCGGGGTACACCAGCCCGTACTTGTGGCCCGAGGCGTTGATCGATGCCACCTGCTCCAGCCGGAAGTCCCACCGCAGGTCCGGCTCCGCGAACGGGGCCACGAACGCGCCGCTCGCGCCGTCCACGTGCAGCGGGATGTTCCAGCCCTTGTCGGCCTTGATCCGCACGAGCAGGTCGTTGATCTCCTCGATCGGGTCGGCCTCACCGATGTGGGTGGTGCCCAGCACCGCCCCGACGGCGATGGTGTTCTCGTCGACCTGCTGCTCGACGTCCTCGGGGCTGAGCACGAACCGGTCGGGCTTCATGGGCACTTTGCGCATCTCGACGTCGAAGTAGTTCGCGAACTTGTCCCACACCACGTGCGTCTCCGCGCCGAACACCACGTTGGGCCGGTCCACCGGCAGCCCCTGCGCCACCCGGCGGTCCCGCCAGGCCCGCTTGTGCGCGAGCAGGCCCAGCATGATCGCCTCGGAGGAGCCGATCGTCGCGACCCCGACGACCTTCGCCGGGTCCGGCGCATGGAAGAGGTCGCCGAGCATGTGCACGCACGCCTCCTCGACGAGCGACGCCGCGGGGTACTCCTCGTGGTCGATGTGGTTCTTGCGCAGCGAGTCGTGGATGAGCGCCTCGGCCTGCGGCTCCATCCACGTCGTGACGAACGACGCGAGGTTGAGCGTCTCGCGGCCGTCGAGCATCAGACCGGTGTGCAGGAGCTCGTAGGTCTCGTCGGCGCCCAAGCCGTCCTGCGGGAACGTGGACCGGTCGAAGTGCCGACGAAAGCTCGCCCGACCGTGGATCGGCCCGAACGGGTTGGTGCTGTCCGGCGTCTCGCTCACCTTGGCTCCTTCGTCCGTCCGTCAGGGCCGGCCTGGGTGCCGCCTCCGGCGGGGTGCTCGCGATCCCGAACGTAGCAGCGCAGGTCGTCACGAACGCGACCGGGCAGACGAAGGTCCCCGGAGGCAGCCAGGACGCGGCGGGTAGACTCGATGCGCCTGCGCGCCCGGCTCCCGTGCCCTTCCGCTCGTCGGCTCCCCGATGACGACCGAGGACCATCATGACCGCGCTCAGCTCCGCCCCCGTGACCGACGACCTGCCGGGCGACACCACCGGTGACCTCCCCGGTGAGGTGACCGGCGACGGGCCGGGCACCGACGTCCCCGGCGTCGACCCGGCGGACCTGGTCGTGTTCCTGCGGGTCGCCGACGTGCTCAGCCGGCTCCCGTCCGACCACCCGCACCTCGCACTGGGCCGACGTGCCACGTCGGCACTGTTCAAGGCCGCCAAGAAGCAGCGTCGCCAGGAGCGGCGGGACGCGATCAGCGCCGCCGACCGCGCGGTGGTCCACGCGACGGCCACGGGCAGCCCGGGGCGCATCGACGACGAGACGAAGGGCATCCCGCTCGTCTCGGCGGTCCAGGGCGCCACCGCCGGCACGCTGCTCAAGGCCCGGCCCTGCTACATCTGCAAGGAGCCGTACGTCGAGGTCGACGCGTTCTACCACCAGCTGTGCCCCGCGTGCGCGGCGCTGAACCACACCAAGCGTGACGCGCGCACGGACCTCACCGGCAAGCGTGCCCTGCTCACGGGCGGCCGCGCCAAGATCGGCATGTACATCGCGCTGCGCCTGCTCCGCGACGGCGCGGCCACGACGATCACGACCCGGTTCCCGCGGGACGCCGCCCGCCGGTTCGCGGCCATGCCCGACAGCGCGGACTGGCTCGACAGGCTCTCGATCGTCGGCATCGACCTGCGCGACCCCGCCCAGGTGGTGGCGCTCGCCGACACGGTGGCCGCGCAGGGCCCGCTGGACATCCTCATCAACAACGCGGCGCAGACGGTGCGTCGCTCCCCCGGCGCCTACTCGCGGCTCGTCGACGCCGAGCTCGAGCCGCTGCCCGAGGGGCCGCTGCCGCCGATCACCACGTTCGGCCGGACGAGTGCCGCTCACCCGGCGGCCCTCGCCGGTTCGGTGACGGAGCTGACGAGCCCGGCGCTCGGGCTGGCGCCCGCGGGCGGCGTGGCCGAGCTGGCGCTCACGGCCGAGGCCGCCTCCCTGTCCCGCCTGGTGGCCGGCACCGCGATCGACGCGGGCGGCCTCGTGCCGGACGTCGCGGAGACCAACAGCTGGGTCGCGACGGTCGACGAGGTCGACCCGATGGAGCTGCTCGAGGTGCAGCTGTGCAACCAGACGGCGCCGTTCATCCTGGTGAGCCGGCTGCGCCACGCCATGCGGAGCACCGCCGCAGGCCGCGCCTACGTGGTCAACGTGTCCGCGATGGAGGGCGTGTTCTCCCGCGGCTACAAGGGTCCGGGCCACCCGCACACCAACATGGCGAAGGCGGCGCTCAACATGCTCACGCGCACGAGCGCCACCGAGCTCGCGGACGACGGCATCCTGATGACGAGCGTGGACACCGGCTGGATCACGGACGAGCGGCCGCACCCCACGAAGGTCCGGCTCGCCGAGGAGGGCTTCCACGCACCGCTCGACCTCGTCGACGGCGCAGCACGCGTGTACGACCCGATCGTCCGCGGCGAGGCCGGCGAGCCCCTCTTCGGGTGCTTCCTGAAGGACTACGTGCGCTCCTCCTGGTGAGACGGGCGTGTCCGGAGGATGGGATTCCGGGCGGCCAGCAGGCGGGCGCGCGGTGGGTCCCGCACCATGAGGCGTGCAACGGGACCTGTCCGCCCACATCAGCCTCGACGTCACCTCCCCCGTCACGCTCGCCTTCGAGCTGGCGGTCTCGACACAGGTGGCGGCCGACGAGGACCTCGCCGTCACGCTCGACGGCCGCCGCCTCGACCCGACCGAGGTCATCGACCTGCACGGGACCCGCGTCCACGTGGTCCGCGCGGACCCCGGCCGGCTCGTGCTCGACTACTCCGCCTCCGTGCGCGGCCGCGCACCCGGGCTGACCGCCCAGGACGTCGACACGCTGCGGTACCTGCGGCCCAGCCGGTACTGCGAGTCGGACACCCTGGGTCCGACGGCGCACGCCGAGTTCGCCGGCCTGCACGGCTTCGACCTGCTCGCCGCCGTCAGCTCCTGGGTCGGTTCGCGGCTGTCCTACGTGCCGGGGTCGAGCCAGCCGACGGACGGCGCGGTACGGACGCTGCTGGACCGGCAGGGGGTCTGCCGCGACTACGCCCATCTGGTCATCGCGCTGCTGCGGGCGCTCGACGTGCCCGCGCGCCTCGTCGCCGTCTACGCCCCCGGTCTGTCCCCGATGGACTTCCACGCCGTCGCGGAGGCCTGCCTCGAGGGCCGGTGGTACGTCGTCGACGCGACCACGCTCGCGCCACGCTCGACGCTCGTGCGGATCGCCACCGGCCGCGACGCGTCGGACACCGCGTTCCTCAACGTCCACCACGGCTACGCCCGGCTCGACGAGCTCGTGGTCACCGCCGTCGCGGACTCGCTGCCCGACGACGACGTCCGGGAGCTCGTCGAGCTCGGCTGAGAGAGCCCGGCCGGGCCCTCAGATGGTCGGGTCCTTGGTCAGGGGCGCCACGGCTCCCTCGGAGTCGAGCTGTGCGGCCATCGCCCGGAGGAAGTCGCGGACGTGGGGACGCGCCCCGACCGGGACGTCACGGACGATGGCCGCCATGGCCGCGTGCATGCGCTCGAGGCGCTCGCGGATCTCGTCGTGCGCGTGCGAGGTGCTGGACACGACCACGGACCGGCGGTCGGTGGGGTGCACCGCGCGCACCAGGTGCCCGGACGCCGTGAGCCGGTCGAGCAGCTTGGTCGTGGACGCCGACGAGATGCGCAGGTGAGCGGCGATGTCGCGGGGGTGCGCCTGCCCCCCGCGGGACTCGGTCGCGATGACGTACTGCAGCGCCTGCAGGTCGGACTCGTTCATGTCCATGCCTGCGCTGATGCGGCGTCGCATCTCCTGGTCGGCGCGCCGGAAACGGCGCACGGCCTCCAGCACCTCGACGACCGAGGGCTCGTCGGCGTACCAGTAGTGCGTCGGCTGCCCAGGGGCCGGCTCGTTGTCCACGGTGTAATGCTAGCCTGAGTTACATCTAGCCTGTCTAGCGATGTTGCCCTACCGTGGACCCATGCGGCCCGAACTGAGGAGCAGGCGATGACCCCGACGCCCCCCCACGACGACCTCGTCGTGCTGCTCGACGAGCGCGGCGAGCCGTGCGGCACCGCGGCGCGCGCGACGGTCCACACGGCCACCACCCCGTTGCACCTCGCCTTCTCCTGCTACCTCTTCTCGCCCACCGGCCGGCTCCTGGTGACCCGGCGCGCGCTCGGCAAGCCCACCTGGCCCGGTGTCTGGACCAACTCGTTCTGCGGGCACCCCCGACCCGGCGAGCCGATGACGGACGCGATCGCCCGGCACGCGCTCGGTGAGCTCGGTGTCGAGGTCGGCCGCGTTGAGCTGCTGCTCCCAGACTTCCGGTACCGCGCGACCGACGCGAGCGGGATCGTCGAGCACGAGATCTGCCCCGTCTGGCAGGCGACCACCGACCAGGAGCTCACCCCGAACCCCGACGAGGTCGCCGAGGTCCGCTGGGTCGACAAGGAGGACCTCGGATGGGCCGTCGCAGCGGCACCCTGGGCGCTCAGCCCCTGGATGGTCGAGCAGGTGCGCCGGCTCGTCGACGTCGGGACCTTCGGACCGCCGGTGCGGGTCTCATGACCACGCAGGTGCTCGACCGGCAGACCTTCGCCGAGTTCTTCGCCACCGGCGCCGCCCGCGCCTCCGGGGTCGAGCCCCGTGCCCTGTGGGACGCCATGGCCGATGCCGCGGACGGCGGCAAGCGGCTACGGCCCCAGCTGCTCATGGCGACGTACGAGGCGTTCGGCGGGACCCGCCCGGAGGTGGCCCAGCATGTCGCCGACGCGGTCGAGCTCCTGCACACGGCGTTCGTGATGCACGACGACGTCATCGACCGCGACCTGCACCGGCGGGGTCGTCCCAACGTCTTCGGCGCGTTCGAGGCACGAGGCCGCGCCGCAGGGGCCTCGGCCTCCCGTGCCCACAGGTACGGGCAGGCCGCAGGCATCCTCGCCGGCGATCTCGCGCTCGTGGGCGCCACCCGGCTCGTCGCCACCGCCGACACCGACCGTTCGACCGTCCTCCGGCTGCTCGACCTGCTCGACGAGACGGTCCGGGTGACCGCCGAGGGCGAGCTCGGCGACGTGCGCCTCGGGATCGGGGTCGACGAGCCCGCGCTGGCCGACGTGCTGACCGTCGAGGAGCACAAGACGGCCGTGTACTCGTTCTCGCTGCCGATGCGGGCGGGTGCGGTCCTGGCGGGTGCGCCCCGGGGCGTCCTGCCCGCGCTCGACCGGCTCGGACGTCTCCTCGGGACCGCCTTCCAGCTCCAGGACGACCTGCTGGGCGTGTTCGGCGACGAGGCCGTCACCGGCAAGAGCACGCTGTCCGACCTCCGTGAGGGCACCGTCACCGCCCTCGTGGTCCACGCCCGCACGACGGTCGAGTGGGCGACCGTCGCTGCGCACCTCGGCGACCCGGACCTCACCCGGTCCGCCGCCGACGACGTCCGCGACGCACTCACGCGCTGCGGGTCGCGACAGCTCGTCGAGGACCTCGTCGAGCAGCACCTCGCCGAGGCGGGACGGATCGCCCGCGAGCTGGGACCTGTCGCCGACGTCGTCGAACGGCTCACCGACGAGCTCCTCGCCGTCACCCGGCGGGCCGCATGAGCACGCAGCCCTCCTCGGTGGAGCTCTACGACACGGTGGCCCGGGCGACCGCGACATGCGTCATCGGCGCCTACTCCACGTCGTTCGCGCGCGCCTGCCGCCTGCTCGACGAACCCGTCCGTGGGCACGTACGGGACGTGTACGGCCTGGTCCGGCTCGCCGACGAGGTCGTGGACGCACCCGACCTGCCGCTCTCGCGGAGCGAGCGTGCGTCCGTCCTCGACGACCTGCAGGCGGAGACGGCCCGCGCGGTCGAGCGCGGCTTCTCGTCCAACCTGGTCGTGCACGCCTTCGCGCTCACGGCCCGCCGGTGCGGGATCGGTGCCGACCTCGTCGACCCGTTCTTCGCCTCCATGCGCACCGACCTCGACCGTTGCACGCACGACGACAGCTCGTTCGCGACGTACGTCCACGGGTCCGCGGAGGTGGTCGGGCTCATGTGCCTGCGGACCTTCCTCGCGGCCGAGCCCGGGACCCCTGCCGATCGCGAGGCGCGGTACGCCGAGCTCGCGGACGGTGCCCGCCGGCTGGGTGCGGCGTTCCAGAAGGTCAACTTCCTGCGAGACCTCGCGGCCGACCGGGACGACCTCGGGCGCAGCTACTTCCCCGCCGTCGGCACCGGCCGACTCACCGACGAGCGACGCGACACGCTGCTCGACGACATCGACGCCGACCTGGCCGCCGCTGCCCGTGCCATCGCCGCACTGCCCGCGTCCAGCCGACGTGGGGTGCGGGCGGCGCACGACCTGTTCGCGGCGCTGTCCCGGCGGCTGCGGGCCACGCCCGCGACGACCATCGAGCAACGTCGCGTCCGGGTCCCTGCGGCGGTCAAGCTCCTCGTCGTCACCCGGACGGTCGTCGGACGCCGGACCGCACGGCTCCTTCCCACCTGGGCGGCACGGCCGTGAGCCGCGGCGACCGGGCGCGCGCCGTCGTGATCGGCGCAGGAGTCGCGGGACTGGCCACGGCGGCCCTCCTCGCCCGCGAGGGCTACGACGTGCAGGTGCTCGAGCAGCGCGGCGAGGTCGGCGGGCGCGCCGGGACCTGGGAGTCGGACGGGTTCCGTTTCGACACCGGACCGTCCTGGTACCTCATGCCGGAGATCTTCGACCACTTCTTCGCGCTGCTCGGCACGAGCGCCGACGCCGAGCTCGACCTGGTGCGGCTCGACCCCGCCTACCGGGCGTACGTGGACGACGGCACGGAGCCGCTCGAGCTGCGGTCCGACGCGGACGACGCCGCCGCCCGGTTCGACGCCGTGGAGCCAGGCGCGGGCGCTCGGCTGCGTCGCTACCTCGCCTCGGCACGGGCCACGACCGAGCTGGCCCGCGAACATCTGCTGTACTCCACGTTCCAGTCGGTGCCGCGGGTGTTCTCACCGGCCGTCCTGCGCCACGCCGGCCGGCTCCTGCCGCTGGTGGCGCAGACGCTCGACCGGTATGTCGCACGACGGTTCAGCGACGAGCGGCTGCGCCGCGTGCTCGGGTACCCCGCGGTGTTCCTGGGCACCTCCCCGGACCGCGCGCCCGCGCTCTACCACCTGATGAGCCACGCCGACCTGGCCGACGGCGTCCTCTACCCGCGTGGCGGCTTCGGGACACTCGTCGAGGCGCTGCTGCGGCTTGCGCGGCGGGAGGGGGCGACCGTCCGCACGGGTGCCCGCGTGGTGGGCGTGCTGACCACCACCGCCCCCACCCCGATGGTCAGCGGGGTCCAGTACCTCGACGACACGGGACGGGAGCACGTCCTGCACGCGGACGTCGTGGTGGGCGCCGGAGACCTGCACCACCTGGAGACCGCCCTGCTCCCTCCGGACCTGCGGACCTACCCTGCCGAGTGGTGGGCACGGCGCGACCCCGGCCCGGGCGCCGTGCTCGTCTACCTGGGCATCCGCGGCCGGGTGCCGCAGCTCACCCACCACACGCTGCTCTTCGCGGCCGACTGGCAGGCGAACGTGGACGCGATCTTCGGCCCCGACCGCCACGTGCCCGAGCCCGCGTCGATGTACGTGTGCGCTCCGTCGCGCACCGACCCCACCGTGGCGCCGCCCGACACGGAGAACCTGTTCCTGCTCGTCCCGGTGCCCGCCGACGTCACGCTCGGAGGCGGCGGCGACCCGGTCGTCGAGCACGTCGCGGACGCCGCGATCCGTCGGCTGGCCCACGTGGTGGGCATCCCCGACCTCGCCGACCGCGTCCTGGTGCGCCGCACCGTCGGCCCGGCGGACTTCGCACGCGAGCTGTCGTCCTGGTCGGGCGGCGCCCTCGGTCCCGCCCACGTGCTGCGGCAGAGCGCCTGGTGGCGCGGGCGGAACGCGTCCGCGAAGGTCGGCGGGCTCCTCTACGCCGGCGGGTCCACGATCCCCGGCGTCGGCCTGCCGATGTGTCTCATCAGCGCCGAGCTCGCGATCAAGCGGCTGCGCGGCGACCGGTCGTCCGGACCGCTCCCGACCCCGCTGACGCCGCCACCGGCGACCGCGCGCTCCAGCGCTCGAAGCGTCCCCCCCAGGACGGCACCTGCCGACCTCGCCCCGCACCGGGGGTCCCGATGAAGGGCTGGTACGTCGTCGCCCTGCTCGTGAGCCTTGCGGGCGTCGTCGTGCTCGATGCGCGGCACCGCCTCTTCGTGTGGCACCACCCGCGCCGCGCGCTCGCGGTCCTGGCGGTCGGCGTGGTGATGTTCCTGGCCTGGGACCTCCTGGCGATCTCCCGCGGCATCTTCGGACGAGGGCAGGCCGCCGCCCTGCTGGGCGTCGAGGTCGCACCGCACCTCCCCGTCGAGGAGATCCTGTTCGTGACGTTCTTCGGCTACCTGACCATGGTCGTGTTCACCGCGACGCACCGGCTCGTGGCGGCACGGGCGGCCGACTCGTGACGTACCTGCAGCTCGACCTCGTGATGCTGGCCCTCGCCGCCACCCTCGCGGTGGTCGGTGCAGGCGCCGCCCGTCGTCGCGCGACGCCGTTCGCCGTACCCGTCGCGATCACCCTCGCCGTCCTGGTGGTGCTCACCATCGTGTTCGACAGCCTGATGATCGGCGCCGACCTGTTCCGGTACGACGACGCCCGGCTGCTCGGCCTGCGGGTGTGGCGCACGCCCGTCGAAGACCTCGCCTGGCCCGTCGCCGCAGCGCTCGCGCTGCCGTCGGTCTGGCTCCTGCTGACGCCTGTGCCGGTCCGCGAGACGGTGGACGCATGACGACCGACACCGGTGCACGTCCGCGCAGGCTCGTGGGAGCCGGTCAGGTCGTGCTCGCCTCGCGGCCGCTGAGCTGGATCAACACCGCCTACCCGTTCGCCGTCGCCTACCTGCTCGCGGGCGGCGAGCCGGGCTGGGTGCTGATCGTCGGCACCCTCTACTTCCTCATCCCGTACAACCTGCTGATGTACGGGCTCAACGACGTCTTCGACTACGCGTCGGACCTCACGAACCCGCGCAAGGGCGGGATCGAGGGCGCCGTCCTGTCCGACCGGTGGCACCGGGCCACCCTGTGGACCGCGGTGGTCACGAACGTCCCGTTCCTCGTGGTGCTGATCGTCGCCGGCGGGACGGCGTCAGGGCTCGTGCTGGCCGTGAGCGTCTTCGCCGTGGTGGCCTACTCCGCCCCGGGGCTCCGGTTCAAGGAACGACCCTTCGTCGACTCCGTCACGTCGAGCACGCACTTCGTCAGCCCGGCGGTGTTCGCGATCGCCCTCGCGGGCGGCGCGTTCACCGCACCGGTCGTGGCGACGCTCGCCGGGTTCTTCCTGTGGGGCGCGGCGTCTCACGCCTTCGGCGCCGTCCAGGACATCGCCGCGGACCGGCGGGGCGGCATCGCGTCCGTCGCCACCGCCTTGGGTGCCCGGCGCACGGTCCGGCTCGCGATGGCCGGCTACGCACTGTCGGCCGTGCTGGTCCTCGCCGCCGGGCCGCCGGCGGCGTTCGCGGCCGTCGTCCCGCTCGTCTACCTCGCCTCGGTCGCGCCGTTCCGTCACCTCGACGACCGCGACTGCGAGCAGGCCAACCGAGGCTGGCGCCGCTTCCTGTGGCTCAACCTCGCCACGGGGTTCCTGCTGACCCAGGCACTGCTGGTGGCGGCCCTGCGGTCCTGAGCCGGGGGTGTTCCGGCTCAGCTGGCAGCCAGCGTCCGTTCGTCTCCCACGTCGCCCGTGGAAGGACGCAGGGCGTGCACGGGTGCCTGCGTCGCGGCCGAGGGTGGTCGGTGCGCCCGTCCGGCGACGACCCAGCACGCCCACACCAGCCCCGCGCCCGCGACCGCGTCCAGGACCCAGTGGTTCGCGGTGAGCACCACGACCGAGGTCGTCGTCGCGACATACGCGAAGGCGAGGACCTTGAGCCAGCGCCGTCGTGCGAGGGCCGCGAGCACGATGCTCACCCAGAGGGCCCAACCGACGTGCATCGAGGGCATCGCCGCCACCTGGTTGGTCGCCGAGCCGGTCCCGGCTGCCGCCTCCGCGGTCGTCGGCCACCAGCCGTACTGCGCGGTCGCTGAGAGCGTGTCCACGTAGCCGCCGCCCACCAGCCGCGGCGGCGCCGTCGGGAAGAAGTAGTAGCCGAGCAGCGCCACCAGGGTCGCCGCCATGAGCGCCGTGCGCGCGGGCCTGTACAGCGCCGGATGCCGCCGGTACAGGACCACGAGCATGACCGGAGTGACGATGAAGTGCATCGTCGCGTACCAGTACGACGACGGCACCGCGAGCCACGTGATCGGCGTCACGACGGTGTTGAGCCACAGCTCGACGTCCATGTGCAGGTCATGCTCGACCGCCAGCAACTGGTCGGCGTGCTCCCGGGCCGCGCTCCACTGACCGCCGACGGCAAGCCGCGTCGCGCTGTACGCGACGTACAGGCCGACGAGGAGCGCGAGCTCCCGGAGGGCGGCAGCCCGCGAGCGAGCGGTGACAGACCGAGCGGCCTGGGTGGCTGTGACCACGGACGTCCTTCGACTGATGACGGCAGCGGACGGACCGGACGGCCCCTCGGACGAGAGCCAGCCGTCAGGTCCCCGCCGAGCGGGTGCGCGGACACGGTGTTCCGACGCACGTAGCCAGCAGGCTAGCCGCAGGTCACGCGCGGGTGGTAGTCGCTGCCGGGCGAAGTGAGCGACGCCGCACCCGACGCCTCGTTCCAGGGACGCCCTTGCGTCGCGTGCCGTGGAAGGTGCATACCTGGACAGGACCGGCGGCGGGAGGACGGCATGGGCGAGACAGCGGTCGCCGGCGGACGGGTGAGCCCGTCCCGGCAGTGGGCCCTCGCCGGAGTGGGGGCCCTCGGCCTCGCGGTCTCTGCGGGTCTCGCCGGGTACGCGCAGGTGCACCCCGGCGACGGCGCCACGCTGACGACGCTGGGCTTCAGCGGCATGCTCCAGATGAAGGCGTGGCTCACCACCGCCGCGGCGCTGCTGGTCGTGGTCCAGGTGCTGAGCGCACTGGCGATGTGGGGACGCCTGCCCCGTGTCGCGGCGTCGGCCGGGTGGGTCGCCCCCGTGCACCGGTGGGCGGGCACCGTCGCGTTCCTGCTCACCCTCCCGGTCATGTTCCACTGCGTGTGGTCCCTCGGGTTCGCGGACGACGACGCCCGCACGGTCGTGCACTCCGTCGCCGGCTGCCTGTTGTACGGGGTGTTCGCGGCCAAGATGCTCGCGCTGCGGCTGCCGGACCTCCCGCGGTGGACCGTCCCGCTGCTGGGCGGGCTGCTCGCCGCCACCCTCGTCGTCGTGTGGTTCAGCTCGGCGCTGTGGTTCTTCAGCCGGCCCGGGTCCGGGCTGGTGTGATCCATGGACGCCGAGCGAAGGACGGGCGCGGCCGGTCCGGGCAGGCGCGCGGTCCTCGAAGGGACGGGGGTCGCCGTGGTCGCCGGCGTGGTCGGCTTCGCCGGGTTCCGGGCGATCGCGCCACCTGCCGGCGCCGGACCCTCTCCGTACGCGGCCGACGACCGTCCGGGTCCGGCCGAGGACCGCCTCGCCCCTCTGGCCGACGTCCCCGACGGCGGTGGGCTCGTGGTCACCGACCAGAAGGTGGTCCTCACGCGCGACGGGGAGACGGTGCACGCGTTCTCAGCCGTGTGCACCCATCAGGGCTGCCTCGTCCGGGACGTGCGCGACGGCGAGATCCACTGCCCGTGCCACGGCAGCGCGTTCGACGCGGCCACCGGCGCGGTGGTGCGAGGGCCGGCGGACGAGCCGTTGCAGGCGGTCGACGTCGACGTGCGTGACGGGGAGGTGGTCAGGACGTGAGGGCACGACTGGTTCGTCGGCTGCCGACGCTGCTGTGGCTGGCGGGCGCCGGCCTGGTGGTCGGTGCGCTGCTCGCAGGGCTGCTGACGTGACGTCAGCCGCGCGCCGCTCGGCGCGCCACGAGCATGTGGTGCGGGTGGACCCGGCCGGCGTCGAGACGGTGCGCCCGCACGTCCAGGCCCAGGTCGGTGAGCCAGCCTGCAGTGGTCTCCGGCGGGACGAAGTCGAACGAGGACCCCTCCGTGATCCGGAGCACCTTTACCGACAGGGTCTCCTGGAAGGTGTTCCAGCGCGCCTTCCACCGTGGCGTCGCGCCCATCTCCTTGACGACGACCACGCCGCCCGGTGCGAGCCGACCGACGGCCTCCGTGAGCAGGCGCCGCTGTGCGTCGGCGGGCAGGAGGTAGAGCACGTCGACGACGACGACGGCGTCCCACGGTCCGGCGGGCACCGCGCCGTCGGGGGCGACCTGGAGCTCGAGGCCGTCCACGCCTTCCACCGCGGCGCGCCCGTGCGCGACCTTGTCGGCGTCGATGTCGACACCGAGCACGTCACGTCCCGGAGCGGCCAGCGCTGCGTACGCGCTGAACAGGCCGTGGCCGCAGCCGATCTCGAGGATCCGGCCGCGCGCCGGGAGCGCAGCGGCGATCGCGGGGAAAGGCGCACTGAACCACCGCACCCTCGTGTGTGCACGGACGCCCATCGGCGCGTCCCGGTAGAGGGCGAGGGCCCGTCGACCGGGCCCGTCCGGGCGTCGTGTCATCGCGGTCCTCCGTCGGTCGCAGCCAGGTCGGTGAATCCACCCAGCCGGTAGCCGGCGGACTCGATGCGCGCACGCACGGCCGGGTCGGTCAGCATGGCGAGCTCGTCCGCCC
Organism: Cellulomonas sp. URHB0016; assembly: GCF_054057935.1. NCBI lineage: Bacteria > Bacillati > Actinomycetota > Actinomycetes > Micrococcales > Cellulomonadaceae > Cellulomonas > Cellulomonas sp. URHB0016. Next base: position 550,740 of record NZ_JBSRZU010000001.1, read on the forward strand.
ACCTGTAGGCCCAGTCGAACCGGCCGAGGTCCGGGTCGGCCGGGACCGACGGGTGCGCGTTGATCTCGGCCGACGCCGCCCCACGACGGACCAGGGCGTCGAACGCTCGCGCGAACGCCGCGGAGTCGAGACGCCCTGCCTCGTCGAGGCCGGCGTAGTCCGCCGGCGACAGCCGTCCGGCGCGGTCCAGGGTGCGGCGGGTCCGGGCCGCCAGCACCGACACGCCGAGGCCGACGGGACCGTGCCGGTGGCTGCGGGGCAGCCGGACCGCGGCGACGCCGGCGGCGGAGGCGAGCTCTGCGACGACCCGGCCCACGACCGGCCACAGGTGCGTGTGCTGGTGGGTGTCGACGTGGGTGACCGGTACGCCGACGCCGAGCACGCGCTCCAGCTGCGCTGACAGCTCGCGCCGCACGTCGTCGGGGTCGATGCGCCCTGCCAGGCCGCGGCGCACCACCGTGCGGTAGCTCAGGGGGAACGCACCCCTCGCGTCGACGAGCGACGGCACCTCCCGGGCCGAGAGCAGCGGCGGGTCCTCCCCCACGATGGCGAGATGGGCCCCGAGCTCCAGCCCCGGGAGGTCCCGCAGCATCGTGGCCGCGTCGTCGAACGCCCGTCCCACGGCGAGCAGCGACGTCGCCGTGACGACGCCGTCCAGGTGGGCGCGGCGGACGGCCTCGTTGACGCCGACAGTGAGCCCCAGGTCGTCGGCGGTGACGACGAGCAGACGGGTCACGTGCCCTCGCGCGTGACGACCGGCGAGATGTGCTTCAGCTCGCCCCGCAGCTCGAGCATCTCCCGCACCATCGCCTTGATGACGCCGAGCGACGAGAGCGTCGAGACCCCCCGGGTGCGGGGGAAGTAGTCGACGCCGATCTGCAGGATCTGGAACCCGGCCTTCTGCGTGCGGATCACGAGCTCCGCGTCGATGAAGGAGCTCTCGCTGACCACGCGGACGTTGTCGAGGACCTGCCGCCGGACGAGCTTGAAGGCGAAGTTGATGTCACGCATGCGGGTGCCGAACAGCAGCCGGACCAGCCCGTTGTAGAAGAACGAGTACACGGCGCGCCGCGGTCCCTCGCCGGTGCGGTCGAGCCGGTACGCGCTGATCATGTCCGCCTCGTAGGTCCGCAGGACGCGCAGCGCCCGCGACACCTCGGCCATCTCGAACGGCAGGTCCGCGTCGGTGTAGAGCACCACGTCGCCGGACGCCGCCGCGAACCCGCTCTTGATCGAGCCGCCGAGCTTGCGGTTGCGCTCGTGGTGCACGACGACGACGTGCCGGTCGTCGGCGGCGAGCTCGTCCGCGATGGCGCCCGTGGTGTCGGTCGAGGCGTCGTCGACGACCACGAGCTCGTAGTCGAGGACCTGGCCCGACGCGACGAGCTCCTCGCACTCGGCGCGGGCGGCTGCGATCGCACGCCGGATGTAGAGCTCTTCGTTCCACATGGGGAAGAAGATCGACAGCCGCTTGAACGGCTCGTGTTGAACAGTCACGACACCTCGACAGATCTACCGAAGAACCAGGTCAGGACGAGCAGCAGTGCAGCGCTCACGGCGAGCACCGCGTAGAGGACCCACCTGCGCCGCCGGGTCGCCAGGAAGTCGCCCGCGGCGGCGAGCACCGGGAACGCCACGAGCACGTACCGGCCGGTGCCCATGAAGTCCTTGGTGCCGAGGATAGGGATCGCGAGGACCACCGCGGCGTACGCGAGGTAGCCCCAGCCGAAGCGCTGCCACACGCGGCGCAGCAGGAGCACGGCGCACAGGCACACGACCGCCTGGATCGTCAGGAGGATGGCGATGTCGCGTGGTCCCTTGAGGAGGGTTCCCGCGTAGACGATCTTGAACCACGTCTTCGGTCCCGCACCCTGGTCCCAGCCCGGGGCCGACTCGACCGCGACGAACGCCACCGGGTCGCCGAACGAGAGCCAGAGGTACAGGCACCATCCCGCGATGCCGACGAGGGACGCGAGGACGCCGAGGTGCCGCAGGCGCACGCCGCGGACCGCGTGGACGAGGGCACGCCACCCGACAGGTGCATCCCCGTCGCGCTCCTGCGCGATCATCTCGAGAGTGCGGACCACGAGCCCGGCCACCACGGCGGCCCCCACCGGACGCCCCGCCGTCGCCAGGGCCCCGACCAGACCGGCCGCGAGATACCACCGACGCTCCAGCAGCACGAACGACCCGATGGCGCACAGCAGGAACAACGAGTCGGCGTACATCGCGCCGTAGAGGAACATCGCGTACGGGTAGAGCATCAGCACGGCGACGGCCGCGATCGCGGAGCGCCGCGGCAGGCGGGACCACACCCAGCGGGCGAACAGGAGCACGGCACCGGCACCGGCGAGCACCGCGAGCAGCTCGCCGGCCACCTGGGTGTCGCCGATGACCTCGCGCAGCGCCCGCACGCTCATGGGGAACACGGGGAAGAACGCGATCGACGACTGCTGGCCCGGCGTGTAGGAGTACCCCCGGTCGGCGATGCCGTTGTACCAGCCCGCGTCGTACTGGTACCAGCCGTCCAACCAGGCCGGGCCCTGCAGCACGGGGTCGGCGCGCTGCCGCCCGCGGCCGGCCATCGCGACCACCGCGGTGAGCACGGCGGCGACCAGGGCGAAGGCGCCGAGAACGTGCAGCAGAGGCGCTCGCGGGGTCTGCACCGCGGGCGCGCTCTCGCGCTCGGCCGTCTGCACCGCTGGGACCCCCTCGAGTGGTGTGCCGGCAGGTCTCGCCGACGGGTGGAGCATAGGGTGTCTCCGGCCTCTCCGAGGTCAGGTCAGGTCCGATTCGCCCGGGAGGTCCACGTGGTAGGCCCGTTGGTCTGCGTCGCCGCCGCCGCGCTGTGCTCCGGCACGGCGATCGTGCTGCAGGCCGTCGCCGCCCGCCGGCTGCCCGCCGACGTGGGTCTCGGCCCGCACATGGTCCGGCGCCTTGCGACCGATCCTACGTACCTGGTCGCGATGGCCCTGGTGGCTGCCGGCTTCGCGCTGGCGGCCGTGGCGCTGCGCTCCTTGCCGTTGTTCGTGGTGCAGGCGGGTCGTGCGTCGAGCCTGGGAGTGGCGGCGGTGCTGTCCGTCCTGGTGCTGGGCGCGCGCCTCCGCGCGCTGGAGTGGGCAGGCCTGGCGGCAACGGCGGCGGGGCTCGTGCTCCTCGCGCTGTCCGTGTCGGTGTCCCCGGCGACGACGGACGACGCGACGACCGTCGCCGTGGTCGTCGCAACCGTCGTGCTCGTCGGGGCAGGGGTCGTCACCGGCCTCGGTCGCGCCACCAGACGGCGCGGCCTCCTCCTGGCGTGCCTCGCCGGCGGGGCCTTCTCGGTGCTGGCGCTCGCCGCTCGGACGCTGCCGGGATCGGGTCTGCACGCCCTGGTCGTCGACCCCGCCGCGTGGTGCGCCGGGGTGGCCGGCGTCACGGGCCTCGGTCTGTCGGCGCTCGCGCTGCGGCGCGCCCCTGTCGTGGTCGTCACGGCGCTGATGGTCGGCGTCGAGACGGTCGCGAGCGCCGTGGTCGGGGTGCTCCTGGCGGGTGACCGGGCGCAGTCCGGGCAGGAGTGGCTCGCGCTGGTCGCCTTCACCCTGGTGGTCACCGGCGCCGTCGTGGTGGCGCGTGCCGGCACACCCGACGCGCACGCCCACGACGCCACGGCCGACCCCGGCGACGCCCGCGCGCCGGGCGAGACGGCGCAGGCTCGCCCACACTGAGCGGGTGCGGACGCTCGGGGTCGAGGAAGAGTTCCTGCTGGTCGCGCCCGAGGGGGTGCCACGGGCGGTCGCGGGTGCCGTGCTGCGGTTCGCCGCACTCGACCCGCCGGAGCCGGAGCGAGACGGAGCCGAGCCCGGCGGCGCGCTGGAGAAGGAGTTCAAGCAGGAACAGGTCGAGATCTCCACGCGGCCGCGGCACTCCCTGGTCGACCTGCTCGACGAGGTGCGCGCGGGCCGCGAGCTCGCGGACGCCTACGCCCGTCGCGCAGGTGCACGGATCGCCGCCCTCGGGACGGCCCCGCAGGCCGTCGAGTCGACGGTGCTCGCCGACCGCCGGGCGCTGGAGATCCGTGCGCGGTTCGGGCAGACCGCGCGGGAGCAGCTCACGTGCGGCTGCCACGTGCACGTCGAGGTCGCGGACGACGACGAGGGGGTAGTGGTCCTCGACCACCTGCGGGCGTGGACGCCGGTGCTCCTCGCGCTGAGCGCCAACAGCCCGTCCTGGCAGGGCCGCGCCACCGGGTACGCGAGCTATCGGTCGCAGGTGTGGGGGCGGTGGCCGACGGCCGGGCCCACCGCGCCGTTCGGCGACGGCGCCGGCTACCGCGCGGTCATCGGCGACCTGCTGCGCTCCGGCACGATCCTCGACGACGGGATGGTGTACTTCGACGCCCGGCTCTCCGCCCACTACCCCACCGTCGAGGTCCGGGTGGCGGACGTGTGCCTCGACGCCGCCGACGCGGTGCTGCAGGCCGGCCTCGTCCGGGCGCTCGCGGAGACCGCGGTGCGGCTCGGGCCGCACCGCGAGGGGCATCCGCGGACCGAGCTCCTGCGCGCGGCGACGTGGCGGGCGGCTCGCAGCGGGTTGTCGGGGGATCTCGTCAGCCCGATGGACGGGTGCCCCCGACCGGCCGCCGACGTGGTCGGCGAGCTCGTCGAGCACGTGCGCGACGCACTCGTCGACAGCGGCGACCTCGAGCTCGTCGAGCGTCAGCTCGGGAACGTGCTGCGCCGTGGCAACGGGGCCGTCGAACAGCTGGCGTGGCGAGCCGCCGGTGCGGACGACGACGAGGTCGTGCGCCGCGCCGTCGATCGCACGGTGCCGGTGAGAGCCCGGGCCTGACCCGCGCTCCTGGTCGGAACCTGCGGCCCGACATCCCGGTCGGCGAGGCGCACAGAGACGCTCTCGCCGACCGGGTGACCCGTCACGGCGCGCTCGCCAGTCGCCGGCGACGGGTGTCCAGGGTCGGGGTGCTTGTCGACGTCGGGAAACGTATCAGCGGCTCACGCGGGCGAGAGCGCGCAGCCGCGAGCACGGCCGCACGGAATCGTTTCGGTCCGCGCGAGGTCACGCCAGGTCGCCCAGCGGGACACCCGGGTCGGCGAGCCGGTCCCGGTCGATGACCGCGCCGGACCGGATCAGTCCCTGCACGTCGTCGACGACGTCCCAGACGTTCACGTTCATGCCTGCCACGACGCGGCCCTGCCGACGCCAGAACGCGACCAGCTCGCGGCCGGCGAGATCACCTCGGACCACGACCTCGTCGTAGCCGTCCGGCCCGGCCCACCCGACGTACTCCATGCCCAGGTCGTACTGGTCGGTGAAGAAGTACGGCAGGCGGTCGTACGGCTCGTCACGGCCGAGGATCGTCGCTGCGGCCGTGGCCGGCTGGTTGAGGGCATTGGCCCAGTGCTCCACCCGGACGTGGGTGCCGAGCAGCGGGTGCGCGGCGCGCGCGACGTCACCGACGGCCAGCACCTGTGGATGGCTGGAGCGCAGGTGGGAGTCGACGACCACGCCGTCCTCCACCGCGAGGCCTGCGGCGCGGGCCAGGTCGACCCGGGGCGCGGCACCGATGCCCACGACGACCAGGTCCGCGTCGAGCAACGTGCCGTCCGCGAGCGCGACGCCGCCCACGCGGCTGCCGTCCTCGGCGGCGACGACCTCGCCGATCTCGGTCCGCGTGCGCAGGTCGACACCGTTGCTGCGGTGCAGGTCCGCGAACGTCGCCGCGAGCTCTGGGCCGAGGACGCCGAGCAGCGGCATCGGGTCGCGCACGAGCACGCTGACCTCGCAGTCGGCTGCTCGGGCGGCGGCCGCCACCTCGAGCCCGATCCAGCCGCCACCCACCACCACGACCCGGCGGCCGGGCGTGAGCGCGGCGCGGAGCCGGTCGCTGTCGGCGAGGGTGCGCAGGTACACGACGCCGGCGAGGTCCGCCCCGGGCACGTCGAGCCTGCGCGGCTCCGACCCGGTCGCAAGGACGAGGTGGTCCCAGCCGGTGCGCACGCCGGTCTGGTCGACCACGTCGTGCGTGCCCAGGTCGATCCTGTCGACGGTGGTCCCTGTCCGCAGGTCCACGTCGTGGGTGGAGTACCAGTCGGCAGGGTGGACGAAGGCCGCGTCCCGCTCCTCGCTCCCCTGCAGGTACCCCTTCGACAGTGGTGGGCGTTCGTAGGGCCGCTCGGTCTCGGTGCCGAACAGCGTGACCGACCCGTCGTACCCCCCGTCGCGCAACGCCTCGACCGTCTTCGCTCCCGCCAGGCCCGCGCCGACCACCACGACCGCACCGCTCACCGGGAGACCTCCACCACTCGCGCCGCGCCTGGTCTGGTCGACCCGCCGCCGGACGGCCCCAGCGCACCAGCCGTGGCGTCGAGGTGCAACCCCCTCCCGGCGCCGTGCGGGTGCCCGGCGGGCGTGCCGCAGGTGTGACGCGGCCCACATCTGGGCACACCCCGCGACGTCCGGGGATGCGGCTGGCACCCTGGGCCCATGCGTATCTGGCCAGGACGCCCCTATCCCCTCGGGGCGACGTACGACGGCAGCGGGACCAACTTCGCCATGTTCTCCGAGGTCGCCGAACGCGTCGAGCTCTGCCTCGTCGCGGACGACGGCACCGAGACGCGCATCGACCTGGAGGAGGTCGACGCGTTCGTCTGGCACGGGTACCTGCCGGCGGTGCAGCCGGGGCAGCGCTACGGCTACCGGGTGCACGGGCCGTACGACCCCTCCCAGGGGCAGCGCTGCAACCCCAACAAGCTCCTCCTCGACCCGTACGCCAAGGCGATCGACGGGCAGATCGACGGTCACCCGTCGCTGTACTCCTACCGCTTCGACGCGCCCGACGAGCGCAACGACGAGGACTCGCTGGGGCACACGATGACCTCGGTGATCATCAACCCGTACTTCGACTGGGGCTTCGACCGGCCGCCGGACCACGAGTACCACGAGTCGGTGATCTACGAGGCGCACGTCAAGGGGCTCACCATGCTCCACCCGGCCGTGCCCGAGGAGCTGCGCGGCACCTACGCGGGCATGGCGCACCCGGCGGTCATCGAGCACCTGACCACGCTGGGCGTGACCGCCGTCGAGCTGATGCCCGTGCACCAGTTCGTCAACGACCCGTCGCTCCAGGAGAAGGGCCTGTCGAACTACTGGGGCTACAACACGATCGGGTTCTTCGCGCCGCACAACGGGTACGCCGCGTACCGCGGTCCGGGGCAGGCGGTGCAGGAGTTCAAGACGATGGTCAAGCAGCTGCACGCCGCCGACATCGAGGTGATCCTGGACGTCGTCTACAACCACACCGCCGAGGGCAACCACCTGGGCCCGACGCTGAGCTTCAAGGGCATCGACAACAGCAACTACTACCGGCTGGTCGACAACGAGAAGGCGCACTACTTCGACACCACCGGCACCGGCAACTCGCTGCTCATGCGCTCACCGCACGTGCTGCAGCTCATCATGGACTCGCTGCGGTACTGGGTCACCGAGATGCACGTCGACGGTTTCCGGTTCGACCTGGCCGCCACCCTGGCACGACAGTTCCACGAGGTGGACCGCCTGTCGGCGTTCTTCGACCTGGTGCACCAGGATCCGGTCACCTCCCAGGTCAAGCTCATCGCGGAGCCGTGGGACGTGGGTGACGGCGGGTACCAGGTGGGCGGGTTCCCGCCGCTGTGGTCGGAGTGGAACGGCAAGTACCGCGACACGGTGCGGGACTTCTGGCGCGGCGAGCCGTCGACGCTCGGCGAGTTCGCAAGCCGGCTGTCGGGCTCGTCGGACCTGTACGAGCACACCGGCCGCGCGCCGATCGCGAGCGTCAACTTCGTCACCGCCCACGACGGGTTCACGCTGGCGGACCTGGTGTCGTTCCACGAGAAGCGGAACGAGGCCAACGGCGAGGACAACCGCGACGGCGAGAGCTGGAACCGCTCGTGGAACTGCGGTGCGGAAGGGCCGACGGACGACCCGGCCGTGAACGCGCTCCGCGGCCGTCAGCAGCGCAACTTCCTCACCACGCTGCTCCTGTCCCAGGGCGTGCCGATGATCGCGCACGGGGACGAGCTGGGCCGCACCCAGCAGGGCAACAACAACGTCTACTGCCAGGACAACGAGCTCTCGTGGGTCAACTGGGAGCTCGACGAGACCCGCAACGCGCTCCTCGAGTTCACGCAGCGGCTCGTCCGACTGCGTCGCCAGCACCAGGTGTTCCGCCGTCGCCGGTTCTTCGCCGGGCTGCCGGAGCGCGGCGGCGAGTCCGACCTGCGCGACATCGCCTGGCTGTCCCCGGACGGCACCCACATGGAGGACGACGAGTGGCAGGCCGCCCAGGCCCGGGCCGTGATGGTGTTCCTCAACGGTGACGCCATCGCGGAGCCCGACATGCGTGGCGAGGAGATCGTCGACGACAGCTTCCTCGTGCTGTTCAACGGGCAGCCCGACGACGCGACGTTCACCCTCCCGGCGGCCGGTTACGGCGAGACGTGGACGACGGTCATCGACACGGACTCGAAGTTCACGCCGGGGGACACCGCGGCGGCCGGCGCCGCGCTCACGCTGTCGGGCCGGTCGGTCGTGGTGTTCACCCGACCACCGCTCGAGGCGAGCGCGACGGCCGCGGGCAGCGGCGCGGGCGCGGACGCGTCCCGCGAGGCCTCGAAGATGGCCAAGGGCGCCCGGAACGAGCCGGTGCCTCAGGACCCGCCCCGGCGGCGCACCGGCTCGGCCCGGAAGGCGACATGACCGAGGCGCGCGCCACCCCCGCCCGGCGGCTGCCCGCGGAGGGCCGACCGGTGCCGGTCTCGACCTACCGGGTGCAGCTGGGGCCGGAGCTGACGCTCGACGACGTGGCCGCGCACGTGCCGTACCTGGCGCGCCTCGGCGTGACGCACGTGTACCTGTCCCCCGTCCTCACGGCGGCACCGGGCTCGACGCACGGCTACGACGTGGTCGACCACGACGAGATCGCGCCGTCGCTCGGCGGCCTGCCGGCGCTCCGCCGGCTCGCCGACGCCGCGCACGCCGCCGGCCTCGGCCTGGTGCTCGACATCGTGCCGAACCACATGGCGGTGCCGACGCCCGTGTGGCACAACCGCCCGCTGTGGTCGGTGCTGGCCGAGGGCGCCTCGTCGCCGTACGCCTCGTGGTTCGACGTCGACTGGTCGGCCGGCGCGGGCGACGTGCTGATGCCGGTGCTGGGCGACCGGATCGGCGCCGTGCTGGCGCGCGACGAGCTGCGTCTCGACGAGCTCGAGGTGCCCGGCGAGGGACTGCGCACCGTGCTGCGCTACTACGACCACGTGTTCCCGGTCCTGCCGGGGACGGAGCAGCTGCCGCTCGTCGAGCTCGTGGAACGTCAGCCGTACCGCCTCGCGTACTGGCGGGTCGCCGACGAGGAGCTGAACTACCGGCGGTTCTTCGACGTGGGCACGCTCGTCGCGATCCGCGTCGAGGATCCCGAGGTCTTCGACGCGACGCACGCGCTCGTGCTGTCCCTGCTCGCCGACGGCACGCTCGACGGCCTGCGCATCGACCATCCCGACGGCCTGGCGGACCCGGCGGGCTACCTGGCGCGGCTCCGCGAGGCCAGCGGCGGCGCCTGGGTGGTCGTCGAGAAGATCCTGCAGGGCGAGGAGCAGCTCCCGCCCGACTGGGACACGGCAGGAACGACAGGCTATGACGGTCTGTGGCGCATCCAGCAGACGTTCGTCGACCCGGGTGGCGCGGCACGGCTCGGCGCCGTGATGCACCGGCTCACCGGCGACACCTCCGACGCGTTCCCCGCGATCGCCGAGCACGCCAAGCGGGAGATCGTGGACGGCCCGCTCTACGCCGAGGTGCACCGGCTGACCGCGCTGGCCGCGGAGATCTGCCGGGAGGACCTGCGCCTGCGGGACCACACGTGGCGTGCGCTGGAGGAGTGCCTGGTCGAGCTGCTCGTGGCGTTCGACCGGTACCGCGCGTACGTCGTGCCCGGCCGGACGGCGCCCACGGAGGCGGTCGAGGTCGTCGAGGACGCCGCCCGCACCGCGCGGTCCCGCCTCTCGCCCGAGCGGGCGGAGACCATGGACGTCCTCGTCGACCTCCTGCTCGGTCGCGAGGTCGGCAGTGCCGGCCGGACCCGGGGAAAGCGCCGCGACGAGCTGGTCGTCCGGTTCCAGCAGACCTGCGGCGCCGTCACGGCCAAGGGCGTGGAGGACACCGCGTTCTACCGCTGGACGCACCTGGTGGGCCTGTGCGAGGTGGGCGGCGAGCCGGAGCGGTTCGCCCTGACGCCGACCGATCTCGCGGCGTGGGCCTCGCGCCTGCAGGTCGCCTCGCCGCTGGGCATGACGACGCTGACGACGCACGACACGAAGCGCAGCGAGGACACCCGCGCGCGGCTCGGCGTGCTCAGCGAGCTGCCGCACGAGTGGGGTGCGCTCGTCGACGCCCTGCGTGCGACGTCGGCGCCGTACCGCTCGGCGCTGCTCGACGGTCGCACCGAGTACCTGCTGTGGCAGACGCTGGCCGGCACGTGGACCCCGGACGGGCCGATCTCGGTGGACCGCCTCACCGAGTACCTCATCAAGGCGGTCCGCGAGGCGAAGAGCCACACCACGTGGACGGCACCCGACGAGGCGTACGAGAGCGCCGTCCTGGAGTCCGCCCGCCGCGCGCTCGAGGACCCGGTGACCCTCGGCCTGCTCGCCGACTGGGAGGTGCGGACCCGTCCGGCGGTCCGCGCGGCGACGCTCGGCACCAAGCTGGTGCAGCTCACCCTGCCCGGCATCCCGGACGTCTACCAGGGCACCGAGGTCCCCGCCGTCACCCTCGTGGACCCGGACAACCGCCGGCCGGTGGACCACCAGGGGCTCGCGGACCGGCTCGCCCGGCTCGACGACGGTGCGGGACCGCGTGACCTCGCCGACGAGAAGCTGCTCGTGACGTCCCGGACGCTGCGGGTCCGTCGAGCGGTGCCGGAGGCGTTCGTCGGTCCCGGCAGCGGGTTCCTCCCGCTGGCCCACTCGTCGGGCCACAGCCTGACGTACGCGCGGACGGTGGACGGAGACCCGCAGGTCGCGGTCGTGGCGACGCGGCTCGCCGCCTCGGTGGACCGGCTCGGCGGCTGGGCCGACCACACGGTCGCGCTGCCCGACGGCGACTGGCACGACGTGCTGTCGGACCGGCAGGTGCGCGGCGGCGTCGTCGAGGTCGCCCCGCTCCTCGACCGCCTGCCGGTGGCCCTGCTCGTCAGGGCGGTCGAGTGACCCGCGTGTGGGCGCCGTCGGCCGCGCAGGTCGACGTCGTCCTCACGTCGGACGACGAGCGCTTCCCCCTCGCGCGCGTCGGCGGTGGCTGGTGGGAGGGTGCCACCCTCGAGCCCGGAACGGACTACGGGTTCTCGCTCGACCACGGCCCCGTCCGCCCCGATCCGCGCAGCCGCTGGCAGCCGGTCGGCGTGCACGGACCCAGCCGGGTGGTCGACCCGTCGCAGTGGGAGTGGACGGACGCCGGATGGTCCGGTGTCGACGTGCGGGGACGGGTGCTGTACGAGCTGCACGTCGGGACCTTCACGACCGCCGGGACGCTGGACGCCGCCGTCGAGCACCTGGACGATCTCGTCTCCCTCGGCGTGGACGTCGTCGAGCTCATGCCGCTCGCGGCGTTCGACGGGCCGCACGGCTGGGGCTACGACGGTGTGGCGATCTCGGCGGTCCACGAGGCGTACGGCGGACCCGCCGCGCTGCACCGGTTCGTCGACGCCGCGCACGCCCGCGGCCTCGGGGTGTGCCTCGACGTGGTGCACAACCACCTGGGCCCGTCGGGGAACTACCTCGCGGAGTTCGGGCCGTACTTCACCGACGTGCACCGCACGCCGTGGGGGGCGGCGGTGAACCTCGACCAGGAGGGTGCCCACGAGGTCCGCCGGTGGATCTGCGACAGCGCCCTCGGCTGGCTGCGCGACTACCACCTGGACGCGCTGCGCCTCGACGCGGTGCACGCGTTGGTCGACCAGTCCGAACGACACCTCCTGGCGCAGCTCTCCGACGAGGTCGCCGCACTGGCCGCCGAGCTGGGCCGCCCGCTCGCGCTGATCGCGGAGTCCGACGCGAACGACCCGGCGACCGTCACTCCGACGGCCGACGGCGGCCTCGGGATGTCGGCCCAGTGGGCGGACGACGTGCACCACGCGATCCACGCGCTCGTCACGGGAGAACGGCACGGCTACTACGTCGACTTCGGCAGCCCTGAGGTCCTCCGCACGGCGCTGACCGGCGTCTTCGTGCACGCCGGGACCTGGTCGACCTTCCGCGACCAGGTCTGGGGCAGACCGGTGCCGCCCGGCACGGACGGGCACCGGTTCGTGGTCTTCGCGTCCGACCACGACCAGGTCGGCAACCGCGCGCTCGGCGACCGCCCGTCGGCGCGGCTCAGCGCGGGCCTGCTCGCCGTCGAGGCGGCGCTCGTGCTCCTCTCGCCGTTCACGCCGATGATCTTCATGGGCGAGGAGTGGGGCGCGTCGACGCCCTGGCAGTACTTCACGTCGTACCCGGACGCGGACCTCGGCGACGCGGTGAGCCGTGGGCGGCGGTCCGAGTTCGGCGGCCACGGCTGGCGCGACCTGTACGGCGAGGATCCCGTGGTTCCCGACCCGCAGGACCCCCGGACGTTCCGGCGGTCGGTGCTGGACCGCGCCGAGACCGGCCGGCCACCGCACGCACAGGTCCTCGACTGGTACCGCCGGCTCGTCGCCCTGCGCCGGTCGGTCCCCGACCTCGCCTCGGGCGATCTCGCGCTGCGACTGACCTGACGTGGGGTGGCGCCGAGGGCGAAGGGCCGTTCCGCGGCTGGCTCGTGCTGCGTCGCGGCGGCTCCCGCGTGGTCGTCAACCTCTCGGACGAGCCGCTGCGGGTGCCCGTCGCCCTCGACGGACCCGTGGACCTCGTCGAGGCGTGGGAGCACGTGGCCGTCGACGTGGCCGCCGACGGGGGCGTCGTCGTCGGCCTGGGGCCGCACTCGGTGGCGGTCCTGGCGCCACCGGCCGGCTGAGGGTCCGGCCTCAGCGCAGCAGCGCTGCGCCGTCGGCCGCGAGCGAACCGAGCCGGGACAGCGCCCGGTAGTACTTCTTGCGGTACCCGCCGGCGAGCATCTCCGCGGAGAACAGCGCGCGCTCCCCCGCACCGCCGAGCAGCACGGGAACATCACGGTCGTAGAGCCGGTCGACGAGCACGACGAGGCGCAGGGCGACGTCCTGGGTCGGCACGGGCCCGACCCCGGTCAGGCCCACGAGGCCGACGCCGTCGAGCAGCGCGCCGTACCGGCTGGGGTGCACCGTCGCGAGGTGGTCGAGCAGCACCTCGAAGTCGTCCAGCGTCGCATCGTGGCGCGCCGCGACGGCTGCTCGGACGTCGTCCGCGCCGAGCCCGTCGGCGTCCGTCACGACGGCCCGGTGCCGGTAGTCGTCCCCGTCCACGCGGAGCACCTCGAACCGGCCGGCCAGCGCCTGGATCTCCCGCATGAAGTCGTCCGCCGCGAACCGGCCCTCGCCGAGGGAGCCCGGCAGCGTGTTGGACGTGGCGGCCAGCGAGACCCCACGGTCGGTGAGCTCGCGCAGCAGCCGGCTCATCAGCACGGTGTCACCGGGGTCGTCGAGCTCGAACTCGTCGATGCAGACGAGTCGGCGCGTCGCGAGGGCGTCCACGGTGGGCCGGAACCCGAGCGCGCCGACCAGGTGGGTGTACTCGACGAACGTGCCGTAGGCGGAGCGGTCCGTCCCGACCGCGCGGGCCAGGGCGGCGAGCAGGTGGGTCTTGCCGACGCCGAACCCGCCGTCGAGGTACACGGCGACCGGTTCGGGGGCCCTGCGCAGCCACCCCTTGCGCTGTCCTCCGGCCGTGACGGTCCGGGCCGCCTGGCGCAGGCGATCCACCGCGGCGCGCTGTGACGGGTGGTCGTCGTCGGGGACGTAGGAGTCGAACGACGCGTCCGCGAAGTGGCGCGGCGGCACGAGCTCGGCCAGCAGCCGCTCCGGGGTGACCACCGGGCGCCGCGCGGTGAGGGAGGGAAGAGCGGACGTGGCTCGCGCGGCGACGTCGGCACCGTCCGGAAAGGTCACGTCGAAAAGCGTACGGCGGCCCGGACCAGGTCTCGCGGCGGCGTGACCAGCCTCACGCAGCAGCCCGGCCACCCGGCCGGCCCGCCGCGAGGGCGTCCGATACACCCTGCTGGACGTGCGTCCCACATCTCGGGAAGAGATCTCACCATCCGGACGATGGCTCCCGCTGACGGGCTCCGCATGACAACCTCTTCCGGTGATCTCGTCCGGGTTCCTCGCCTCGTGTCGGCCCATGCGTGCCGTCGTCGCGGACCCGTGCATGTGCTGCTGCTGTCCGCGGAGCAACTGACCCCGCCCCTCGTCCCCCCTCGGGCGCGCGGTCTGCGTCCCGAAATCCGTCCCTCCCCGACGGTGGGTGCAGCCGCACGTCCATGATCCCCTGGAGGTAGCGCCCTATGGCGCAGACCAGGATCGCCCCGCCCGCAGCCCGCCCCGAGGGCCAGTGGGCGTTCGACCAGCGCGAGCCCCTGAACGGCAACGAGAAGTTCAAGCAGGACGACGACGGTCTCAACGTCCGGCACCGGATCGAGACGATCTACTCCCGTGAGGGCTTCGCGTCCATCCCCGGCGAGGACCTGCGCGGTCGCATGCGCTGGTGGGGGCTGTACACCCAGCGCAAGCCCGGCATCGACGGCGGCAAGACGGCGACGCTCGAGCCGCACGAGCTGGACGACGAGTACTTCATGCTCCGCGTGCGCTGCGACGGCGGCGCCCTGAGCCTCGCGCAGCTGCGCACGATCGCCGAGATCTCCACGGAGTTCGGCCGCACTACGGCGGACATCACCGACCGGCAGAACATCCAGCTGCACTGGATCCGCATCGAGGACGTCCCGGAGATCTGGCGGCGCCTCGAGGCCGTCGGCCTGTCCACCCAGGAGGCCTGCGGCGACACGCCCCGCGTCATCCTCGGCTCCCCCGTCGCCGGTGTCGCGGCCGACGAGATCATCGACGGCACCCCCGCCGTCCGGGAGATCGCCGAGCGCTACATCGGTGACCCGGCGTTCTCGAACCTGCCGCGCAAGTTCAAGACCGCGATCAGCGGGTCCCCCCACCAGGACGTCGCGCACGAGATCAACGACGTCGCGTTCGTGGGCGTCGTGCACCCCGAGCTCGGCCCGGGCTTCGACCTGTGGGTCGGGGGCGCGCTGTCCACCAACCCGAAGCTCGGCGTCCGCCTGGGCGCTTTCGTCACGCTCGACCGCGTACCCGAGGTCTGGACGGGCGTCGTCGGCATCTTCCGCGACTACGGCTACCGGCGCCTGCGCACCCGTGCCCGCCTGAAGTTCCTGGTGGCGGACTGGGGCGCCGAGCTGTTCCGGGAGGTGCTGGAGGGCGAGTACCTCGGCTACACGCTGCCGGACGGCCCCGAGCCGCCCCCGCCGCCGACCGGGCACCGCGACCACGTCGGCGTGCACCCGCAGAACGACGGCCGGTTCTACGTCGGCGCTGCGCCCGTGGTCGGCCGCGTGTCCGGCCCGCTGCTCTCGCAGCTCGCCGACCTGATCGAGGCGGCCGGGTCCGAGCGGCTGCGGCTGACTGTCGAGCAGAAGCTCGTGGTCCTCGACGTCGCGCCGGACAAGGTGGACGCGCTCGTGGACGGGCTCGAGGAGGCCGGCCTGGCGGTCCGCCGGGCCTCGACGTTCCGGCGCGGGACGCTCGCCTGCACGGGCATCGAGTTCTGCAAGCTCGCGATCGTCGAGACGAAGGCGCGCGCGAAGGCGCTCGTCGGCGAGCTCGAGGAGCGCCTGCCGACGTTCGAGCACCCCATCTCGATCAACCTCAACGGCTGCCCCAACTCGTGCGCGCGCATCCAGACGGCCGACATCGGGCTCAAGGGTGCGCTCGCGGGCGGGGAGGACGGCTACCAGGTCCACCTCGGCGGCGGTCTGGGACTCACCAGCGGGCTCGGGAAGACCCTGCGTGGCCTGCGCGTTCCGGCAGAGGAGCTCCCCGACTACATCGAGCGCGTCGCGACGAAGTTCGACGAGCAGCGCACCGAGGGCGAGCTGTTCGCGCAGTGGGTGCACCGGGCCGACGAGGAGGACCTGCGATGAGCGAGTCCGCCCAGCGCGCGGTGCCGTACTACTGCCCGTTCTGCGCGAGCGAGGACCTGTGGCCGGCGAGCGAGCGGCACGGCGAGTGGGAGTGCCGCTCCTGCACCCGAGCGTTCGCCCTGAAGTTCGTGGGGGTGACCAGCGCATGACCGTCGACACGACTGACCTGCGGCAGCTCGCCGAGGAGGCCGGGCGGGACCTGGAGGGTGCTCACCCCTCCGAGATCCTGGCGTGGGCGGGCCGGACGTTCGGCTCGGACCTCGTGGTCGCGTCCTCGATGGGCGACGAGGTGCTCGTCGACCTCGCCGCGAAGGCCGTGCCGGGGATCGACGTGATCTTCCTCGACACCGGCTACCACTTCGCGGAGACCCTCGGCACGCGCGACTACTACGCGGACTTCACGAACATCTCGCTGCGCACGATCCTGCCGCTGCGCACCGTCGCCGAGCAGGACGCCGAGCACGGCCCGCGCCTGCACGACCGGGACCCCAACCTGTGCTGCGCGCTGCGCAAGGTGGAGCCGCTCGAGCGCGGCCTCGCCCCGTACAGCGCCTGGGTGACCGGGATGCGCCGCGAGGACGCCCCGACGCGCACCGACATCACCGTGGTCGGCTGGGACGTCAGGCGCGGCAAGGTCAAGCTCAACCCGTTGGCCGCCTGGACGCAGGCCGACGTGGACGCCTACGTGGAGGAGCACCACGTGGTGCTGAACCCGCTGCGCCAGGCCGGCTACGCCTCGATCGGCTGCGCGCCCTGCACGCGCGCGGTCGCCCCCGGTGAGGACCCGAGGTCCGGACGCTGGTCCGGCACCTCCAAGACGGAATGCGGTCTGCACACATGACGACGACGGTCTCCCCCACGAGCACCTCGACCGGCACCGCCCTCACGCAGCTGGACGCCCTCGAGTCCGAGGCGATCCACGTCATGCGCGAGGTCGCCGGCGAGTTCGAGCGGCCGGTGCTCCTGTTCAGCGGCGGCAAGGACTCGATCGTGATGCTGCACCTGGCGCGCAAGGCCTTCTGGCCCGCCCCGGTGCCGTTCACGCTCATGCACGTCGACACGGGGCACAACTTCCCCGAGGTCATCGACTACCGCGACGCCACCGTCGCCGAGCTCGGCCTGCGCCTGGTCGTCGCGAGCGTGCAGGACGCGATCGACGACGGCCGCGTGGTCGAGCGGGCCGACGGGTCGCGCAACGCGCTGCAGACCGTCCCGCTGCTGGACGGCATCACGACGCACCGCTTCGACGCGGTCTTCGGCGGCGGCCGGCGCGACGAGGAGAAGGCACGCGCGAAGGAGCGGATGTTCTCGCTGCGCGACGAGTTCGGGCAGTGGGACCCGCGGCGGCAGCGCCCCGAGCTGTGGGACCTGTACAACGGGCGCCACAAGCCCGGCGAGCACGTGCGCGTGTTCCCCCTGTCGAACTGGACCGAGCTCGACGTGTGGCGGTACATCGAGCGGGAGGAGATCGAGCTCCCGTCGATCTACTACTCGCACGAGCGCGAGGTGTTCGCCCGCGACGGCATGTGGCTCGCTCCCGGCGAGTGGGGTGGCCCGCGCCCCCACGAGAGCGTCGAGAGGCGCGTCGTGCGGTACCGCACGGTCGGCGACATGAGCTGCACCGGCGCCGTCGAGTCGACCGCCACGACGGTGGCGGACGTGATCGCCGAGGTGGCCGCGAGCCGGCTCACCGAGCGTGGGGCGACGCGCGCAGACGACCGGGCCTCCGAGGCCGCCATGGAGGACCGCAAGCGCGAGGGCTACTTCTGATGACGACGGACACGAGCACGCTGCCCGCCACACCCGACACGGACCACACCCAGCGCGACCTGCTGCGGCTCGCGACGGCCGGCTCGGTCGACGACGGCAAGAGCACCCTCATCGGCCGCCTCCTGTATGACACGAAGTCCGTGCTGGCCGACCAGCTCGCGGCCGTCGAGGCGGCGACCGCCGCTCGTGGAGGCGGGGCCGTCGACCTCGCGCTGCTCACCGACGGCTTGCGCTCCGAGCGCGAGCAGGGCATCACGATCGACGTCGCGTACCGCTACTTCTCCACCGCCCGCCGCGCGTTCGTCCTCGCGGACACCCCCGGCCACGTGCAGTACACGCGCAACATGGTGACCGGCGCGTCGACCGCCGAGCTGGCGATCGTGCTCGTCGACGCCCGCAAGGGGGTCCTCGAGCAGACCCGACGGCACGCCACCATCACCGCGCTGCTCGGCGTCCCGCACGTGGTCCTGGCGGTGAACAAGATGGACCTCGTCGACTTCGACGAGGCGACCTTCCGGGCGATCGCCGGCGACTTCGCGCAGTACGCCGCCGCGATCGGCCTCACCGACGTGCAGGCCGTGCCGCTGTCGGCGCTCGACGGCGACAACGTCGTCGACCGCTCCGTGCGCACCCCCTGGTACGACGGTCCGACGCTGCTCGAGCACCTGGAGTCCGTCCCGGTGGACCGCGACGCGCGCACCGAGACCTTCCGGTTCCCGGTGCAGGTCGTCATCCGCCCGCGCACCCCCGAGCACCCGGACTACCGCGGGTACGCGGGCCGGGTCGCGTCGGGCGTCGTGCGGGTCGGCGACGAGGTGACGGTCCTGCCGTCGGGCAAGTCGAGCACGGTCGTCGGGATCGACACGTTCGACGGCCCGCTCGACGAGGCCCACGCGCCGCAGTCGGTGACGCTCCGGCTCGCCGACGACGTCGACGTGGCCCGCGGCGACGTGCTGGTGCCCGCCGGACCCTCCGTGACCGTGGGTCAGGACCTCGAGGGGACCGTGTGCTGGCTCGCCGAGCGACGCAGCGTGCTGGGCGCCCGCCTGCTGGTGCGGATCGGCACCCGGACGGTCCGGGCCCTGCTGCGCGAGGTCAACGCGAGGCTCGACGTCGACACGCAGACCGTCGAGGTGTGGGACGGCGTCGACACCCTGCACGCGGTGGACGCGACCGACACGTCGTCGGACGTCGCGCCGCGGGCGCTCACGCTCAACGCGATCGGCCGCGTGAAGGTCCGTCTCGCGGAGCCCGTGCTGCTCGACGACTACGCGGCGCACCGCCGCACCGGCGGGTTCCTGCTGGTCGACCCGGCGGACGGCACCACACTGGCCGCCGGCCTGGTGGGCCCGACGCTGCTCGACCGTCTGGCCCCCGCACCGCCGCCCCGCGCGGACGACGACGACTGGCTGGCCGGGGCCGGGATTTGACCGGCACGCCGCGGCACCCGCTGCTCCTCGACCTGCACGGCCGCCGGGTCGTCGTGGTCGGCGGCGGTCCGGTCGCGGCACGCCGTGCAGCCCGCCTCGTCGAGGACGGTGCCGACGTGCACGTGGTCGCGCCCGCGCTGTGCGAGGACCTCGCCGACCGGGCCGCCGAGGGCACGGTGCGCTGGCACGCGCGCGACTACCTGGCCACCGACCTCGACGGCGCCTGGCTCGTGCACACCGCGACGGGCGTCCGTGAGGTCGACGACGCGGTCGCGGCGGACGCCGAGGCGGCGCGGCTGTGGTGCGTCCGTGCGGACGACGCGACGGCGTCGACCGCCTGGACGCCGGCGGTCGCCCGCGCCGGGGACGTGACCGTCGCGGTCGGCGCAGGCGGGGACCCCCGCCGGGCCTCCCGGCTGCGGAACGCCATCGCCGTGCTCCTCGACACGGGTGGCCTCCCGCTCCGCCGGCAACGACCCGCCGTGACGGGGACCGTGACGCTCGTCGGTGGCGGTCCCGGCGACCCCGGGCTCATCACGACCCGCGGCCGGCGGGCCCTCGCCGAGGCGGACGTCGTGGTCGTCGACCGACTCGCACCGCGCGCGCTGCTGTCCGAGCTGGACGCGGACGTCGAGGTCGTCGAGGCGGGCAAGTCCCCGCACTCCCACACCCTCACGCAGACCCAGATCAACGAGCTGCTCGTCGAGCGCGCACGGGCGGGCCTGCGGGTGGTCCGCCTCAAGGGCGGCGACCCGTTCGTCCTGGGCCGGGGCGGCGAAGAGGTCCAGGCCTGCGTCGAGGCCGGCGTCCCCGTCCAGGTGGTGCCCGGGGTGACGAGCGCGATCGCCGTCCCCGGAGCGGCCGGCATCCCGGTGACGCATCGGGGCGTGTCACGCCAGGTGACGATCCTGTCGGCGCACGACCAGGCCCCGGACTGGGCCACGCTCGCCCGCCTCGACGGGACGCTCGTGCTGCTCATGGGCGTCGCGCAGCTCGCCGGGCACGCGCGAGCGCTCGTCGAGCACGGGCGCGACCCGTCCACGCCCGTCGCCGTGGTCGAGCGAGGCACGCTGCCCGACCAGCGCACGACCGTCGGGACTCTCGCGGACATCGCCGCGCGGGCGCTGGCCCGCGGCGTCGGCAACCCGGCCGTGGTCGTGGTGGGTGACGTGGCGGCGCTGGCCGAGGTGCTCGGCTCGGACCCGACGGCCCCCTGAGGTAGTCGTCGACC
Source organism: Cellulomonas sp. URHB0016 (assembly GCF_054057935.1). NCBI lineage: Bacteria > Bacillati > Actinomycetota > Actinomycetes > Micrococcales > Cellulomonadaceae > Cellulomonas > Cellulomonas sp. URHB0016. The sequence continues at coordinate 571,317 of NZ_JBSRZU010000001.1, forward strand.
GATCCGCGCGTCCCGCGCTCCAGAGGGCGGCCTCCTGCTCGGCGGCACGCGCCGCACCCCACGGGGCCGGCGCAGGGGCGCCTAGGGTGAACGACGTGCCTCTCGACCTCCCCGCCCTCGACGTCCTCCTCCCCCTCGACCGCGCCGGCACCCGCATCGAGCCCCGCACCGACGAGGCGGAGCTCCTCGGTGCGTTCACCGACCGCCTGCCGCTCGACCCACCTCGTGGTGTGCACGTCCGGGCCAACATGGTGAGCTCCGTCGACGGCGCCGCGACCGGTGCCGACCACCGGTCCGGCTCCATCAACGACCCTGCCGACTTCCGCGTGTTCCGCGTGCTGCGCGCCCTGGCTGACGTCGTGCTGATCGGCGCCGGCACCGCCCGGGCGGAGCGGTACCGCGCGCTCGACGTCCCCGACGGGCTCCGGGAGGCGCGGACGGCGCTCGGCCGGTCACCGGAGATCGAGCTCGCGATCGTGTCGGCGTCGGGGGACGTCCCGGACGCGCTTCTCGACGGCGAGCGGCCACCGATGGTCCTGACCACGGGGACGTGCCCACGGCTCGACGAGCTCCGGGACCGCATCGGGCCGGAGCGCCTCATCCTCACCGAGGCCGACGTGCCGGGCGCCGTCGACCTGCGGGTCGCGCTCGCCGCCCTCGGCGCCCGCGGCCTGTCGCACGTGCTCACCGAGGGAGGTCCGAGGCTGCTCGGCCAGCTCCTGGGTGCGGGCCTCGTCGACGAGCTGTGCCAGACGTTCAGCCCGGTGCTGGTGGGCGGACCCGCGCTGCGGGTGGTCGACCTGCCGATGTGGCTCGACCCGCCCCGCGACCTGCGGACCTTGCACCTGCTCCACGCGGGCGGAGTGCTGCTCGGACGGTGGCAGGTCGTTAGGCTCGGCGCGTGACCGACACCATCCTGGTCCTCGTCGAGGACACCCTGGCCGCCGCCGACGTGGACCACATCCTGTCCCTGCACGAGGGCGAGGTGCTGGCGTACCGGGTGATCGTGCCCGCGGACAGCGAGCGCCCGCTGCTCTCGACGATCATCGACAACCTCAGCATGGGCGAGATCCGCGAGGCCTGGGACCGCGCACGCGGCAAGGAGCCGAGCGAGCACCAGGCACGGGCGACCGCCGCCGAGCAGCTCGAGGGCACCCTCGCGGCGTTCGCGGCCGCCGGCCGGGGAGCGACGGGGGCGGTCGTCGAGGACGACCCGCTGCCGGCCCTCCGCGCGGCGGTGGCCACAGGTGACGTGCGCGAGGTCGCCGTCGTGACGTACCCGCACGCCGTCGAGGACACGCTGCACCGTGACTGGGCGTCCCGCGCCCGCGAGGAGCTGCAGGTCCCGGTACTGCACCTCTACGCGGGCACGAGCGAGCTCGGCTGAGCCCGGACCCCGAGGGCGCCCGGCCTCAGAACCCCGTCGACGTCACCTCGGGGTAGTACTTGCGGAACTTGCGCACCTGGTTGACCAGCGCCATCGCGATGTACAGCCGTCGCCGCGGCGAGAGGTCACCGGGGTAGCTCAGCGGGTGCGCCACCGCCTTCGCCTTGACGAGCCGCCGCACCCGCGCGGCGAGCTGCGGGTCGCGCACGTACCGCAGCAGCAGCCGGTGCGGGACCACCGCGTAGAGCACCTCGCGGTCGACGACGACCGGCGGCACGGACCGTCCCTCGACGACGTCCTCGACCACGAACCGCGTCGGGTTGGCCCCCGCAGCGGTGACGTAGTAGTTGTTCCGACCGATGCGCGGGTTGACCTCGAAGAAGCGGAACTCCCCGTTGCGCGGGTCCACCTTCACGTCGAAGTTGGCGAAACCCCGGTAGCCGGTCGCCGACAGGAACGTGCGCGCCTGGTCGAGCATCGCGTCGTCCCGGTCGGTGATCATCGCGGCGGGGTTGCCCAGCCCGGACGGCGTGTGCTCCTCGAGAAGCACGTGCGCCGAGCACAGCAGCGTGATCGACCCGTGGCTGTCGACGTACGCCGTGATCGACCGCATCTGCGTGTCGTCGCCGGGGACCAGCTCCTGGACGACGAAGCGGCCGCCGAACCCCGCACCGCGCAGCGCACCCCACAGCCACGCCAGCTCCGCGGGGGTCGCGATCTCGAAGACCTTCTTCTTCCCGGCGAACTCGACGTCCTGGTAGTCCGCGCTGCTCGCGGCCTTGGCGATGAGGGGGAACTCGAGGTCCACCGCCACGTCGGCCACGCCGGTCGCGAAGTCCTGCACGATGGTGCGGGGCACCGAGATGCCGAGGTCGTCGCAGATCTGCGCGAACGTCGCCTTGTCCGAGATCCGGTCGAGCAGGTCCTGGGACAGGAACGGCACGGCGTAGTGCTTCTCCAGCTCCTCACGGTGCTGCACGACGACGCGGACCAGCCAGTCCGAGTTCGCCATGAGCAGCAGCCGCCGGTCCGGCATGCCGCGGGCGACCTCGAGCAGCCGGTCGACGAGCTGCCGTGGGTCGTGGCCGTCGGCGACGATCTCGTGCCGCACGATCCGCGAGTGCTGGACGGGCCCGAGGGCCGCCCCGGCCACCACGACGGACGTGACGCCGTACTGCTCGTGGAACGAGCGGGCCAGCGCGTAGACGCCGATGTCGGCGCCGAGGATGACGGGCTGGAGCGCCCCGCTCACGCGGTCTGCTCGGTGCGGTCGCCGGACCACAGCGTGTGGAACGTGCCCTCGCCGTCGGTGCGCCGGTAGGTGTGCGCACCGAAGAAGTCGCGCTGCGCCTGGATGAGCGCGGCGGGCAGCCGCTCGGCACGGACGCCGTCGTAGTACGAGAGCGACGACGCGAAGGCCGGCGTGGGCACGCCGTGCAGCGCGGCGCCCGCGACGATCCGCCGCCACGCCTGGACGCCGTTCCCGACGGCCCCCGTGAAGTACTCGTCGGCGAGCAGCAGCGGCAGGTGCGCGTCGCGCTCGTACGCCTCGGTGATGCGGTTGAGGAACCGGGCGCGGATGATGCAGCCGCCGCGCCAGATGCGGGCCATCGCACCGCGGTCGATGTCCCAGCCGAACTCGGCGGAGGCGGCGGCGATCTGGTCGAAGCCCTGCGAGTAGGCGACGACCTTCGACGCGTAGAGCGCGAGCCGGACGTCCTCGATGAACGCGTCGCGGTCGGTGACCTCCCACGGCGTGGTGTGCGCGGGCAGGACGCCGACCGCCGCGGTGCGCTGCGGTACGGAGCCCGAGAGCGCGCGGGCGAACGTGGCCTCGGCGATGCCGGTGATCGGGACGCCGAGGTCCAGGCCGTTCTGCACGGTCCAGCGGCCGGTGCCCTTCTGCTCGGCCTGGTCGAGCACGACGTCGACGAACGCCGACCCCGTCGCGGCGTCCACGTGCTGCAGCACGTCGGCGGTGATCTCGATGAGGAACGACTCCAGGTCGCCCGTGTTCCACTCGGCGAAGATCTGCCCGATCTCGGCGGCGGACGCCCCCAGCCCCTGCTTGAGCAGGTCGTACGCCTCGGCGATGAGCTGCATGTCGGCGTACTCGATGCCGTTGTGCACCATCTTGACGAAGTGGCCGGCCCCGTCCGGACCCACGTAGGTGCAGCACGGCACCCCGTCGACCTTCGCGGAGATCTTCTCCAGGATCGGCCCGAGCGACTCGTACGACTCGGCCGTCCCGCCCGGCATGATCGACGGGCCGAGCAGTGCGCCCTCCTCGCCGCCGGAGACGCCGGACCCGACGAAGTGCAGGCCCTTCTCCCGCAGCGCGGCCTCGCGGCGGATGGTGTCGGGGAAGTGGGCGTTGCCGGCGTCGACCACGATGTCGCCCTCCTCGAGGAAGGGCACGAGCTCGTTGATCACGGCGTCCGTGGGACCTCCGGCCTTCACCATGACGACGACCTTGCGCGGGCGGGCCAGGCTCGCGACGAAGTCCTCGACCGACTCGGAGGGCACGAAGGTGCCCTCGTCGCCGTGGTCCTCCACCAGCGACTGCGTCTTCGCGTAGGAGCGGTTGTGCACCGCGACGGTGAACCCGTTCCGGGCGAAGTTGCGCGCGAGGTTGCGGCCCATCACCGCCAGTCCGGTGACGCCGATCTGCGCTGTTCCGGTCGCGGTGCTGTTCGCCATGCGGGAGGTGCTCCTTCGGTCGACGGTCGACGTGTGCAGCGCTCGTGCGGCATGCCTCGGGGCGTCGACCGGAGTGGTGGGTGCCGCGGTTCAGCCTAGTGGCGGACCCGTGGCGTCGAAGCGGCGTGCCGGACCGCGAGACGCCCGTCGCCGGCCGTACGCTCCACCCCGTGACACCCGCCGGACCCGACGACGTCCCCGCTGAGTTCATCCGCGCACTGCGATCGCTGCGCGGCGTCGCGGTCCGCCCCGAGGTCATCCTCGACGAGGTGCCCGGTCCCGCCCGGATCGCCCCGTTCACGGCTGCGCTCACCGCGGAGGTCCGGACCGCCCGCCGGTCCGTCAACGCGGCCGAGCTCGGCTCCGGGCGGTTCGTCGTGCTGTTCGACCCCGACGGCCAGGAGGCCTGGGAGGGCTCGTTCCGGCTCGTGACGCTGGTGCGCTGCACGCTCGAGCCCGAGGTCGGCGCGGACCCGTTGCTCGCCGAGGTGGCCTGGAGCTGGTTCAACGACGCGCTGGAGTCGGCCGGGCTCACCCCCCACGCGGCGGGCGGCACGGTGACGCGCGTCCTGTCGCAGAGCTTCGGGGCGCTCGAGCGCCGGTCCGAGCAGACGGAGCTCGAGATCCGGGCATCGTGGACGGCCGCCGGTGAGGATCTGGGGCCGCACCTGCGCGCGTGGGCGACCCTGCTGTGCACGGCGGCCGGCCTCCCACCCCTCCCGGAAGGCGTCGTGCCGCTCGCCCCGCGCCGCTGAGCGGACCCCTCGGAACACCTGTCACCCCCGGCGTCGCCTCAAGTCACAGCGGGGCGCTGCCGATGGACCGGTCGTGAGCATCGAGCCCCTGCGCCGCGACGTCGCCCCGGTCCGCCGGAGCCTCGCGGGGCACACCGTCCCGACCGTCCGACGTGCGCCCGCGGCTGCCGGCCAGCAGATGTGCGTCGTCCTGACGGACGTCGCCGACGGCGACGGCACCGTGCTCGTGCGCAACCTGCGCCGTCGTGGAGCCCAGCGTGTGGTGGTCCTGACCCGACGCGCGAGCCGGTCCGAGATCGTGGTGCTCCTCGCGGGCGGCCTGCGCGGGGCGGTGGCCGGGATGACCGCGCCGAGCCTGCGTCGAGCCGTCGCACCCGCGCCGCCGCGGCCGACGCTCCCGGACCTGACGGCCCGCGAGGTGAGCGTCCTCAAGCACGTCGCCGACGGCTGCAGCAACCGGGCGATCGGTGTGGAGCTGGGCCTGTCCGCGCTGACCGTCAAGAGCCACCTCGCCCGCATCTCCCGCAAGCTCGGCACCGGCGACCGCGCGGAGCTCGTCGCGATCTCGATCCGCGCCGGCGTCATCGACTGATCGGACAGCACGCGAGCGGCGCACCGCGTCTGCCTGCGCGAACGGCGCGCCGACGTCGCTTACCGTGGTCCTCATGCAGCCCGACGCCTCCGCCGGTACCGCCGACGACGGCATCCTCGGCATCGGCACGCCCGACGAGGAGACCGAGCGGCCGGCGGCACCGGACGTCGTCCCGCTGACCGAGCCCGCCGACGGCGTCCCGCCCGTCGTGGAGACGCCCGAGGCGCTCGCCGAGGTCGTGGCGTTGTTCGGCGCCGGCACGGGTCCCGTCGCGGTCGACGCGGAGCGCGCCTCCGGCTACCGGTACGGACAGCGCACCTATCTGGTGCAGCTGCGCCGGGAGGGCGCCGGGACGGCGCTCGTGGACCCGATCGCCCTGCCGGACCTGTCGGCACTGTCCGAGGCGCTCGTCGGCGTGGAGTGGGTGCTGCACGCCGCGTCGCAGGACCTGCCGGGTCTCGTCGAGCAGGGCATGCGGCCGACGCGCATCTTCGACACCGAGCTCGGCGCACGCCTGCTCGGCATGGAGCGGGTGGGGCTCGCGGCGGTCGTCGCGGACGCGCTGGGCCTGGGCCTCGCCAAGGAGCACTCGGCGGTCGACTGGTCGACCCGGCCGTTGCCCGCCGACTGGCTGCGCTATGCGGCGCTCGACGTCGAGGTGCTCGTGGACCTGCGCACGGTCCTGGCCGAGCGCCTCGCCGTCGCCGGCAAGGCGGAGTGGGCGGCCCAGGAGTTCGAGGCGGTGCGCTCGGCGCTGCCGCCGCCGCCGCGGGTCGAGCCGTGGCGCCGCGTGTCGGGCCTGCACACCATCCGGGACGCCCGGCGGCTCGCTGTGGTGCGCGAGCTCTGGCTGACGCGGGACCAGAACGCGCGCCAGCGGGACATCTCACCGGGGCGTGTGCTGCCGGACGCGGCGATCGTGGCGGCCGCGCAGGCGCTCCCCCGGTCCGTCCCGGCGCTCACGGCTCTGCCGGCCTTCTCGGGCAAGGGCACGCGACGCCGGGCGACGCTGTGGCAACAGGCGATCGACCGTGGTCTCGCCGTCCCGGAGGGCGAGCTGCCCTCGGTCCGGGGCCCGAAGAGCGACGCGCCCCCACCGCCCCGCGCCTGGGGCGACAAGGACCCCGCGGCGGCAGCCCGTCTGGCGGCGGCCCGGGACGTCGTGGCGGACCTGTCCGCGACCCACACCGTGCCGGCGGAGAACCTCCTGCAGCCCGACCTGCTGCGGCGGCTCTGCTGGTCCCCTCCCACGCCGCTCGACGCGTCGGCGATCACGGAGTTCCTGCAGTCGGGGGGCGCCCGGCCGTGGCAGGTGGAGCTCACCGCCGACAGGCTCGCGACGGCGTTCGAGGCGGTGCGACAGGGCTGATGACGTCGTCGGCCGCGGTGTTACTCTTCAGTAACTTCGGCTGGCGCGGCACGGTGGTCCCGGGTAGCGTCGGCCGTCGGCGGCCCGCTCGTCGGGTCGGTGAAAGCGCCTGAGAACGCCGTCCCCGGACACCGTCGTCCCGCCCTGGAGGCTCCATGCCGACCGCATCCGCACGCCCTGCGCCCCGTGTCCGTCGCGTCGTCTTCGTGGACGGGGTCCGCACCCCGTTCGGCCGCGCCCGCAAGGACGGCATCTACGCGAGCACCCGCGCGGACGACCTGGCCGTCAAGACGGTCCGCGAGCTGCTCCGCCGGCACCCGCAGCTCGCTCCCGAGCGGATCGACGAGGTCGCGATCGCGGCGACCACCCAGCAGGGCGACCAGGGCCTCACCCTCGGCCGCACGGTCGGCGTGCTCGCCGGCCTGCCACGTAGCGTCCCCGGGTACGCCGTGGACCGCATGTGCGCCGGAGCCATGACCGCCGTGACCAACGTCGCGGCTGCCATCGGCGTCGGTGCGCAGGACGTCGCGCTCGCCGGCGGTGTCGAGCACATGGGGCACCATCCGATGGGCTTCGACGCCGACCCCAACCCCCGGTTCCTGTCCGAGCGGCTCGTCGCGAACGACGCGCTGAACATGGGCGTCACCGCCGAGAACCTGCACGACCGCTTCCCGGCCCTCACCCGCGAGCGCGCTGACGCGTTCGGTGTCGCGAGCCAGGACAAGTACGCCGCCGCTCTCGCCGCGGGCAGCATCGAGCCGGACCTCGTGCCCGTGGCGCTGCGCGACCCCGAACGCGGCTGGGGCCTCGCCACCGCCGACGAGCCGCCGCGACCCGGCACCACCGTCGAGGCGATCCAGAAGCTCGCCACCCCGTTCCGTGCGGGCGGTCGCGTGACCGCCGGCACGTCTGCGCCGCTCACGGACGGCGCAGCGTCGTGCCTGCTGGCCGCCGAGGACACCGCCGCCGAGCTCGGCCTCCCGACGCGCATGCGGATGGTGTCGTTCGCCTACGCGGGCGTCGAGCCGGAGATCATGGGCATCGGCCCGGTCCCGGCCACCGTCAAGGCGCTGCAGCGCGCCGGTCTGACCATCGAGGACATCGGGCTGTTCGAGATCAACGAGGCGTTCGCGGTGCAGGTGCTCGCCTTGCTCGACGCGTTCGGCATCGAGGACGACGACCCTCGCGTCAACCGCTACGGAGGGGCGATCGCCGTGGGGCATCCGCTCGCCTCGTCGGGCGTGCGCCTCATGACGCAGCTGGCCCGCCAGTTCGAGGAGGATCCCGACGTCCGCTACGGGCTCACCACGATGTGCGTCGGGCTCGGCCAGGGCGGCACCGTGATCTGGGAGAACCCGCACCACGCCGACTACCGGCCGACCGCCGTCGAGGAGGACACGCTGTGACCGCGACGACCGACACCGCCGCGGGCCCGCGCGCCGAGCGTGTCACGCACTCCTACGTCCGCGACGTCGCCCTGCCCGGCGGCGCCGGGACGCTCGCGCTGGTGACGCTGGACAACGGTCTCGACCACACCAAGCCGTCGACGCTGGGGCCGATCGGCATGGCCGAGCTGGCCGCCACCCTGACCGGGGTCCGGGACCGCGTCGCCGCCCGCGAGCTGGTTGCGGTCGCGGTGACGGGCAAGCCGTACTTCCTCGCCGCCGGCGCCGACCTCACGCAGGCCACCGCGCTGACCGGACGGAGCTCGGCGCTCGAGCTCGGCCGGGCCGGTCACGCGGCGTACGCGCTGCTGCAGGACATGGGCGTCCCCACCTTCGCCTTCGTCAACGGGGTCGCCCTCGGGGGCGGGCTGGAGCTCGCGCTCAACTGCCACTACCGCACGGCTGCGTCCGACGTGCGGGCGCTGGCGCTGCCGGAGACGGGCCTGGGCCTCGTCCCCGGCTGGGGTGGCGCGTACCTCGTGCCGCGACTCGTCGGCGTCGAGAAGGCGCTCGACGTGATCCTCACGCGCCCGGCCGCCAACAAGCCGTACTCGGCGACCGAGGCGGCGTCGATCGGGCTCGTCGACGTCGTGCTCGACCCGGCCGACTTCCTCGAGGAGTCGATCCGATGGGCCGCCCGGGTGCTGTCGGGCGAGGTCGTCGTCGAGCGGCGCCCTCTGGACCCGGCTCCGGTGTGGGACGGCGTCGTCGCGGCCGCGAGGCAGCGCCTCGACGCCGTCGTCCACCGCTCCCGCCCGGCTCCGTACCGGGCGCTCGACCTCGTGGCGGCCGCCCGGGACGCCGACCGGGAGTCGGCCTTCGCCGCGGAGGACGAGGCGCTCGCCGACCTCCTCATGAGCGACGAGATGCGCGCGTCCGTGTACGCGTTCGGGCTGGTCTCGGGCGGGAAGCGGCCCGTCGGCGCCCCCGACCGGTCGCTCGCGCAGCCCGTGACCCGCGTCGGGATCGTCGGGGCCGGTCTCATGGCGGCGCAGATCGCGACGCTGTTCGCCCAGCGGCTCGGCGTCCCGGTCGTCATGCGGGACCTCGACGAGGAGCGCGTGGCCAAGGGCCTGGACGCGGTCCGGTCCACCGTCGAGCGGCTCACGTCCACGGGCCGCATGACCGAGGCCTCCGGCGCGCGCCTGCTGGGCTCTGTGCACGGGACGACGGACCTGCACGAGCTCGCCTCCTGCGACCTCGTCATCGAGGCGGTCACCGAGATCCTCGACCTCAAGAAGCGCGTGTTCGCCGAGCTGGAGACGGTGGTCTCCCCCACGACGATCCTCGCGACCAACACGTCCGCGCTGTCGGTCTCCGCGATGGCGGCCGACCTGCAGCACCCGGAGCGCGTGGTCGGGCTGCACTTCTTCAACCCCGTGGCGGCGATGCCCCTGGTGGAGGTCGTCGAGGCGGAGCGCACGTCGCTCGAGGCCCTGGCCACAGGCTTCGCCGTCGTGGCGAAGCTGCGGAAGACCGCCGTGCTCGTCGCGGACCGGCCCGGCTTCGTCGTCAACCGGCTGCTCGTGCTGCTGCTCGGCGTGATCGTCGACGCGGTCGAGCACGGGACGCCGGTCGAGGTCGCCGACCGCGCTCTGCGGCCTCTGGGCCTGCCGATGCCGCCGTTCGAGCTGTTCGACCTGGTCGGTCCGGCCGTCGGGCTGCACGTCCTGACGTCGTTGCGTGAGGACCTCGGTGACCGGTTCCCCCGGTCGCCCGGCCTGGAGAAGCTCGTCGCCGACGGCACCCGGGTCGTCCTGCCCGCACCGGCCAAGGGTCTGCCGAAGCCGGTCGACCCGGCCATCCAGGCGGTCTTCGACCAGGCCCGGGAGGCCTCGGTCCCGCGGACGCCGCTCGACGAGGCCGCCGTGCTCGACTCGGTCCTGACGGCGCTGACCGTGGAGGTCGGGCACATGCTCGACGAGGGCGTCGTGGCCACGCCGCAGCAGATCGACCTGTGCATGATCCTGGGCGCCGGCTGGGGCTTCCACCTCGGGGGCCTGACGCCGTACCTCGACCGCACGGGGTACGCCGAGCGTGTGCTCGGGCACCGGCTGCTGCCGGACGGCGTCGCGAACGTCCCCGCCGCGGGCTGACCTGCCGCGAGTACGAGGGCCTCCGGACCGTCACGGTCCGGAGGGCCTGGTTGTCGTGGCCGCGAGGTGCCGCGCACGGCGGCGTCAGAACGTCGTCAACCCCTGCGCCCGGAACTGCTCGCGCACCCGTGCCACCAGCTCGGGTGTCGGCGGCGGGGTGTCCTCGAGCTCGTAGGTCATCCCGAGCTCGGACCACTTGTCGCGGCCCATCTGGTGGAACGGCAGCACCTCGACGCGCGTGACGGCCGGTCCGAGCGACGCGACATAGGCCGCGACCGCCTCGACGTTCTCCACGGCGTCGGTCAGGCCCGGAACCAGGACGAACCGCACCCACATGGTGGTCCCCCGCGCGGCCAGGCGGCGGCCGAAGTCGAGCGTGGGCTGCAGGGGACGGCCGGTGACGTGCTGGTAGGTGTCCGCGAGCCCGGACTTCACGTCCAGCAGGACGAGGTCGACGTCGTCGAGCATCGCGTCCGAGAGCTGCGCCCCGAGGAAGCCGGACGTGTCGACGGCGGTGTGCACGCCCATCGCCTGCGCGCCGCGCAGGAGCCGCGCCACGAACGCGGGCTGCATGAGCGGCTCGCCGCCGGAGACGGTCAGCCCGCCGCCCGTCGCGGTCAGCACACCGCGGTACCGCTTCACCCGCGCGAGGATCTCGTCGGCCGTGACGTCCGTGCCCCGACGCATCTCCATCGTGTCCGGGTTGTGGCAGTACAGGCAGCGCAGCGGGCAGCCTGCCAGGAACACGGTGAGCCGCGTGCCCGGACCGTCCACGGCCGTCACGAGCTCCCACGAGTGCACCGACCCGACCTCGCCGGACCGGACGGCGGCGAGCCGAGCCGAGCGCTCCTGCTCGACCGAGGCGAGCCCCGCCGTGCCCGCACCCTGGACGCGGTCGTGCGACCCGCCGACGAGCGGCATCCCCAGCGGCACCACCGGGGCCCCCGCGGTCCGCTCGTCGGTCCGGGTCGTCATCGTCGCGCTCCTCGTGACGGCAGCTTCGTCAGACCGCGCCGTGGAACGTGCGCGAGAGCACGTCGAGCTGCTGCTCGCGGGTCAGCCGGACGAAGTTCACGGCGTAGCCCGAGACCCGGATGGTGAGCTGCGGGTAGTTCTCGGGGTGCTCCATGGCGTCCAGCAGCGTCTCGCGGTTCAGCACGTTGACGTTCATGTGGTAGCCGTTCGACAGCGTGTACGCGTCGAGCAGACCCACCAGGTTCGTGACCTGCTCGTCCGGCGTCCGGCCGAGCCCGGCGGGCACCACCGACGACGTGAGCGAGATCCCGTCCTGCGCCTCCGCGTACGGCAGCTTCGCGACCGACAGCGCCGAGGCGAGCATCCCGTGCGTGTCCCGGCCGTTCATCGGGTTGGCACCGGGCGCGAACGGCTCGCCGAGCCGGCGGCCGTCAGGCGTGGAGCCCGTGGCCTTGCCGTAGACGACGTTCGAGGTGATGGTCAGCACCGACTGCGTGTGGGTCGCCCCGCGGTAGGTCGGGAACTTGCGGATCTTCTCCATGAAGGTCTTCACGATCCAGACGGCGATGTCGTCGGCCCGGTCGTCGTCGTTGCCGTACGTGGGGAAGTCACCCTGCACGGCGTACTCGGTGACGAGCCCGTCCGTGGTCCGCAGGCCGCGCACCGTCGCGTACTTGATCGCCGACAGCGAGTCGACGACCACCGACAGCCCGGCGATGCCGCAGGCCATCGTGCGCAGGACCTCGCGGTCGTGCAGGGCCATCTCGATGCGCTCGTAGGCGTACTTGTCGTGCATGTAGTGCACGCAGTTCAGCGCGTCGACGTACGTCTGCGCCAGCCAGTCCATCGTCACGTCGAACTTCGCCATGACGTCGTCGTAGTCGAGCACCTCGCCCTCGACCGGAGCACCGACCGGGGCGACCTGCTTGCCGGTGACCTCGTCACGCCCGCCGTTGATCGCGTAGAGCAGGGCCTTGGCGAGGTTGACCCGCGCGCCGAAGAACTGCATCTGCTTGCCCACGACCATCGGCGACACGCAGCACGCGATCGCGGCGTCGTCACCCCAGGTGTCCCGGATGAGGTCGTCGGACTCGTACTGCACGGCCGAGGTGTCGATCGACACCTGCGCGCAGTACCGCTTGAAGCCCTCGGGGAGCTGGTCGCTCCAGAACACGGTCATGTTCGGCTCGGGCGCCGGGCCCAGGTTGTAGAGGGTCTGCAGGTACCGGAACGACGTCTTCGTGACGAGCGGCCGGCCGTCGACCCCCAGCCCGCCGATGGTCTCGGTGACCCACGTCGGGTCGCCGGAGAACAGGGCGTCGTACTCCGGGGTGCGCAGGAACCGCACGATGCGCAGCTTGATGACGAAGTCGTCGATCAGCTCCTGCGCCTGCTCCTCGGTGAGCGCGCCCGACTCGAGGTCCCGCTGCAGGTAGATGTCGAGGAACGTGGACGTGCGGCCCAGCGACATGGCCGCGCCGTTCTGCTCCTTCACGGCGGCCAGGTAGGCGAAGTACAGCCACTGGACGGCCTCACGGGCGGTCGTCGCCGGACCGGAGATGTCGTAGCCGTAGGACGCGGCCATCGTCTTGAGCTCGCCGAGCGCGCGGACCTGCTCGGCGTTCTCCTCGCGGTCGCGGATGACGTCCTCGACCGACCGCTCCATGTCGAGCTCGGCCCGCTCGATCTTCTTCGCGGCGATCAGCGCGTCGACGCCGTAGAGGGCCACGCGGCGGTAGTCGCCGATGATCCGGCCGCGGCCGTAGGCGTCGGGGAGGCCCGTGATGATGTGGCTGCTGCGGGCGGCCCGGACGGCCGGCGGGTACACGTCGAAGACGCCGTCGTTGTGCGTCTTGCGGTACTTGCCGAAGATCTCGCCGACGGCGGGGTCCGGCTCGTACCCGTAGGTCTCGAGCGACTTCTCGACCATCCGGTAGCCACCGTTGGGCATGATCGCGCGCTTGAGGGGCGCGTCCGTCTGCAGCCCGACGATCAGCTCGTTCGCCTCGTCGATGTAGCCGGGGGCGTGCGAGGTGATGGTCGACGGCGTGTGCGGGTCGACGTCGTAGACGCCCTTCTCGCGCTCGGCCGGGAACATCGCCGAGAGCCGGTCCCAGACACCCGTGGTGCGGGCCGTCGGGCCGGCGAGGAACGCGCTGTCCCCCTCGTACGGGGTGTAGTTGCGCTGGATGAAGTCGCGCACGTCGATGTGGTCCGCCCACGGGCCTGAAACGAACCCGAGCCAGGCAGGAGGCGTGGTGGTCGCGAGGTCGTCGCGGCTGCGGGCGGTGGTGGTCGACATCTCAGCTCCTCGTGGGGGGTCGATATCTCGACGCTACGGAGCAAGTGATGGGATGTCTTAGGACCTTCGGCCCACTGACCCGCCGCGGCGCGTTCACGAGCGTGTGAGAGGCGTCTCAGTCAGCGCGACCGAGGGCGGTGAGCACGTCGCGCGCCACATCCTCGGGACGCAGCCGGAGGCTGCCGATCAGCTGGTCGATCGTCGCGTGGTCGAGGAACTGCCTCGGGATCCCCACGTTCTGCACCGGCGTCGCGATGCCGGCCTCGCGGCACCGTTGCCCGACGAGCGCGCCCACGCCGCCGTCGACCACCCCGTCCTCGATCGTCACGGTGTGATCGTGCTCACCGACGAGCTTCGTCAGGGCCGCGGGCACGGGCATGACCCAGCGCGGGTCGACCACGGTCACCCGCAGCCGGTGCGCGGCGAGGATCTCGGCGGTCCGCATGGCGCTCGGGACCATCGAGCCGACGCCGACGACCAGCACCGACGGCCCGTCGCCGTCGAACCGCGCGAGGACGTCCACGCCGTCCACGTCCTCGATCGCGGGCACCGGGTCGCCCATCGCACCCTTGGGGTACCGGACCACCGTCGGTGCGTCGTCGACGTCGACGGCCTCCCGCAGCGCGGCGCGCAGGGTGGGCTCGTCGCGCGGCGCGGCGAGGCGCAGGCCGGGGACCACGCCGAGGATCGCCATGTCCCACATGCCGTTGTGGCTCGCGCCGTCCTCGCCGGTGAGCCCGGCGCGGTCGAGCACGAACGTCACGCCCGCCTTGTGGAGCGCCACGTCCATGAGGACCTGGTCGAAGGCACGGTTGAGGAACGTCGCGTACACGGCGACCACGGGATGCAGGCCACCGAAGGCCATCCCGGCGGCCGACGTGGCCGCGTGCTGCTCGGCGATGCCGACGTCGAAGACCCGCTGCGGGAACTCGGCGGCGAACGGCGCGAGGCCCACAGGCTGCAACATCGCGGCGGTGATGGCGACGACGTCCGTCCGCCGCCGGCCGATCCGCACGATCTCGTCGGCGAACACGCTCGTCCACCCGAACCGCGACGGGGCGAGCGGCAGGCCGGTCTCGGGATGGATCCGCCCGACGGCGTGGAACCGGTCCGCGATGTCCTGCTCGGCCGGCGTGTACCCGCGCCCCTTCTCGGTGATGACGTGCACGATGACCGGCCCGCCGAACGCCTTCGCCCGGGCGAGCGCGCGCTCGACGGCGGGCTCGTCGTGCCCGTCGACGGGCCCCACGTACTTGATGCCGAGGTCCTCGAACATGCCCTGCGGCGCGACGACGTCCTTGATGCCCTTCTTCAGCCCGTGCAGCGCGTCGTAGGCCATCCGGCCGGGCGTCCCGGAGCGGCGCAGCGTCCGCTTGCCCCAGGACAGGACGTTCTCGTAGCCCTGCGTGGTGCGCAGCGTGTCGAGGTGGTGCGCCAGACCGCCGATCGTCGGCGCGTACGAGCGGCCGTTGTCGTTCACCACGATGACCAGGCGGCGGTCCTGACCGGCGGCGATGTTGTTGAGCGCCTCCCAGGCCATCCCACCGGTGAGGGCGCCGTCACCGATGACCGCGACGACGGACCGGTCCCCGCGGCCCTGCAGCTCGTTGGCCTTCGCGATCCCGTCGGCCCAGCTGAGCGCGGTGGACGCGTGCGAGTTCTCGACGACGTCGTGCTCGGACTCGGTACGGCTCGGGTAGCCCGAGAGCCCGCCACGGCGGCGCAGCTGCGAGAAGTCGGACCGGCCGGTGAGCAGCTTGTGCACGTACGCCTGGTGGCCGGTGTCGAACACCATCGTGTCGAGCGGCGACTCGAAGACGCGGTGCAGCGCGATGGTGAGCTCGACGACGCCCAGGTTCGGGCCGAGGTGGCCGCCCGTGCGGGACACCTGCTCGACCAGGAACGTGCGGATCTCGTCGGCCAGGTCCTCGACCTGCCGGGGCGTCAGCGCGCGCACGTCGGCAGGCGACGCGATGCTGTCGAGCTGTCCCATGGCGGCCTCCTTCCTCGGGGCGGCGACGATGCCGCCGGGTGCGGACGCCGAAGGCTTGCCCACACTCTAGGACGGCACCGGCCCTCCTCGCGCCGCGGTCGTCCGGGTGCTGGTGGAGGCTGCGTGAAGAGACGGGGACGACCCTGGGGCCGAGCGCAGGACCCCCTTCCGGGCGCGCCCGCCGACTACCATGGACCGGAAAGGGGAACTCCCATGCGCTTCCTGCCCGGCCACGCGGCCACCTCCGACCTCACCTACGGCGACGTCTTCCTGGTCCCGTCCCGCTCCGAGGTCACCTCCCGGTTCGACGTCGACCTCTCCTCCGTCGACGGCACGGGCACCACCATCCCCGTCGTCGTCTCGAACATGACCGCCGTCGCCGGCAGGCGGATGGCCGAGACGGTCGCCCGCCGCGGCGGCATCACGGTGATCCCCCAGGACATCCCGACGGACGTCGTCGCGGACGTGGTGTCCTCGGTGAAGGCTCGGCACACGGTGGTCGAGAGCGCCGTCGTGGTCTCACCCCACGACACCGTGCACACCGCGCTCACGCTCATCGGCAAGCGCGCGCACGGTGCCGCCGTCGTCGTCGAGGACGGCCGGCCCGTGGGCGTCGTCGCGGAGGCCGACTGCCAGGGCGTCGACCGGTTCACCCAGGTCGCGGACGTGATGACCGCGCACCCGACGACCGTCGACCTCGCCGTCGTCGAGCAGGGTGGCCCGCGCGGCCTGGAGGCGGCGTTCGAGAAGCTGCACGGCTCGCGCCGGCGGTTCTCCCCCGTGGTCCGCGACGGCGAGCTCGTCGGCGTGCTCACCCAGGTCGGGGCCCTGCGCTCGTCCATCTACACCCCGGCCGTCGACGCCCAGGGCCGGCTGCGCGTCGCGGCCGCCGTCGGCATCAACGGTGACGTGAAGTCGAAGGCGGCCGAGCTGCTCGACGCCGGGATCGACGTGCTCGTCGTCGACACGGCGCACGGCCACCAGCGCAAGATGCTCGAGGCGCTCGGCGCGGTGCGCTCGCTGGACCCGCAGATCCCCGTCGTCGCGGGCAACGTCGTCACCGCCGAGGGCACGCGCGACCTGATCTCCGCCGGCGCCGACATCGTCAAGGTCGGCGTCGGTCCGGGCGCGATGTGCACCACGCGGATGATGACCGCCGTGGGCCGCCCGCAGTTCTCGGCCGTGCTCGAGTGCGCCGCCGAGGCGCGCCGGCTGGGCAGGCACGTCTGGGCCGACGGCGGCGTCCGGCACCCGCGCGACGTGGCGCTCGCTCTCGCCGCGGGCGCGTCGCAGGTCATGGTCGGCTCGTGGTTCGCCGGCACGCACGAGTCGCCCGGCGACCTGCACGAGGACGGCAACGGCCGCCTCTACAAGGAGAGCTTCGGCATGGCCTCCGCGCGCGCCGTGGCGGCGCGCACCCGGGGCGGCTCCGCGTTCGACCGGGCTCGCAAGGCCCTGTACGAGGAGGGCATCTCCTCGTCGCGGATGTTCCTCGACCCTCGCCGCCCGGGCGTCGAGGACCTGATCGACCACATCACCGCGGGCGTCCGCTCGGCGGCGACGTATGTGGGTGCCACGACGCTCGACGAGCTCCACGAGCGCGCGTCGGTGGGCATCCAGTCCGCGGCCGGCTACGAGGAGGGGCGTCCGCTCCCGGACGGCTGGTGAGCGGCATGCGTCCCGTCCTGGTCCTGACGCACGCCCCGTACGAAGGTCCCGGCCGGATCGCACCGGCGCTCGACGCGCCGGTGCAGGTACGGACCGTCCTCGACCTCGCCGATCCCCGGCTGCCCGGACTCGACGCCCTGTCCGGGGTCGTCGTCATGGGCGGCCCGATGGACGCCGACGACGAGCGCGGGCACCCGGGACTGGCTGCCGAGCGCCGGCTGCTCGCCGCGGCCGTCGACGCCGACGTCCCGGTGCTCGCCGTGTGCCTGGGGATGCAGCTGCTCGGCCTCGCGCTGGGCGCGCAGCTGCACCGCCGCAGCGGGACGGAGATCGGCTTCGGGCCCGTCGACGTGCTCGCGGACGACCCGGTGCTCGGTGCGCTCGGCGCCCGCCCCACGGTGCTGCACTGGCACGCCGACTCGGTGGGGCTGCCGACCGGTGCGACGCTGCTGGCGTCCACCGAGCAGACACCCGTCCAGGCGTTCCGTGCCGGCAGCGCGCTGGGCATCCAGTTCCACCCGGAGCTCGACGCCGACATGCTCGACCTCTGGCTCACGACCCCCGACATGACCGGCGGCCTCGACCCCGACGAGCTCGCGCAGATCCGGGCCGGCGGAGCGACGCACCTGCCGACGCTCGCACCGGCCGCGGAGAAGGCGTTCGCCGCGTTCGGGGAGCAGGTGCAGGCCCGAGGATGAGCCCCGTCACGCCCGACGTCCGTGGAGCACGCGACGAGCTCCGCGACCTGTGCGAGCGGGGCATCGACTGGCGCGTCGACCCTGCTCGCGTCCTGCCGGACCCGTCCAGCGCGCGCCCGGCCGCTGTCCTCGTCCTGTTCGGGGAGCTCGAGGGCACCGGACCGCTCGCGACCGCGCACGACCTGGACGTCCTGCTCCAGCGACGGGCCGCCGGGCTCGGCAGCCACGCCGGGCAGATCGCGTTCCCCGGCGGTCGGCTGGAACCGTCCGACCGCGGTCCACGCGAGGGCGCGCTCCGCGAGGCGGTCGAGGAGACCGGCCTGGACCCGGCCGGCGTCGACATCCTCGGCACGCTCCCGGCGCTGCCCGTCCCCGTCAGCAACCACCTCGTCACCCCGGTGCCCGCCTGGTGGACGCGCCCGTCGCAGGTGGCCGCCGTGGACCACGCCGAGACGGTCCAGGTGTTCAGGGTGTCGGTCGCCGACCTGCTCGATCCTGCGCACCGCGCGAGCGTCGAGCACACCCGCTGGGGCCGGACCGTGCGGACACCGGCGTTCGTCGTGGACGGCGTGCTCGTCTGGGGCTTCACCGGCATCGTCCTGGCACGCATCTTCGACGCCGTGGGCTGGGCCGTGCCGTACGACGAGCGTCGCGTGGTCCCGGCGCGCTGAGGAACCGTGCACCCGAAGCCTGAGATCGACGTCACCGAGCCTCTCGCCCGCAGCCTGCTGCGTGAGCAGCATCCCGACCTCGCCGACCTGCCCCTGACGTGGGCAGGCACCGGCTGGGACAACGCCTTGTGGCGGATCGGTACCGACCTGGCCGCGCGCTTCCCCGTACGAGCCGCCGCCGCCCCCCTCGTCATGCACGAGCAGGCGTGGTTGCCGGTGCTGGCCCCGCTGCTCCCCGTCGACACGCCGACACCCGTCCGGGTGGGCACCGCATCGTCGACGTACCCGTGGCCGTGGAGCGTCGTGCCCTGGTACGACGCGGTCGCGGCCCATCGCACGCCCGTCGCCGCACGGTCGTGCTGGGCCGAGTCGCTGGCCGAGGTGTTCGTCGCGCTCCACCGACCGGCACCCGTGGGCGCCCCCGTGAACCCGTACCGGGGCACGCCCGTCCGCCGCGACGCCTTCGTCGCGCGCGTGGAACAGCTCGCGCTGCCCGACTCCGACAGGATGCTCGCGCGCTTCCACGAGCTCGCGAGCGCGCCCGCCTGGGACGGGCCGGCCCTCTGGCTGCACGGTGACCCGCACCCGGCCAACCTCCTCGTCTCCGACGGCCGGCTGCGTGCGGTGATCGACTTCGGCGACGTCACCTCGGGTGACCCGGCCTCGGACCTCTCGACCGCCTGGCTCACCTTCGACACAGACGGCCGCTCGGCGTTCCGGGACCGCCTCCGACCGGACGAGCACACCTGGCGACGCGCGCAGGCGTGGGCGTTGCACATGGCCGTCGTCCTGCAGATGTACCCGGTCGACCATCCGACCCTCGTGGAGATCGGCCGCCACGGCGTGGCGCAGGTCCTCGACGGGTGAAGCGCGGGCCTGTCCGACCCGAACGCCGGGCAGCGGCTCCAGAGACGCGCTCGACACGCGATGATGTCCGCCGTGAGCGACGAACCGACCACTGTTCCCGCGCCGGGGCCCGGACTCCGGCCGTGGCTGCGCGACCTCGGCGCAGTCGTGGCGCACGGAGCCCGGCTCTGGGTGCGCACGTGGCCGCAGCTGCTCGTCGTCGCCCTGCTCGCGGTCGCCGCGCGGCATGCGGCAGGGTGGGCCGCCGTCAACGCCTCGACCGTCAACAACACGCTCGGCTGGGCCGTGCTCGTGCTGGCGCCGCTGAGCATGGTCGCGGGGATCGTCGCGATGCTGCACCTGCTGCGCCGCGACCTCCCTGCGCTCGACGCGATCGGTCGGTCGCGTGGCCCCGATGCCGCGTCCGGGCACGAACGCGGTCTGATCGACGTCCTGGCCTCGGTGTTCGTGCCGTTCCTCGCGTTGTACGCGTCCTACGGGCTGCTCGAGGAGGACCGGGCGCGGTTCCTCAACACCGCCGCATACCGGCAGTTCATGGAACGGTCTCCCCTCGCCGGCAACGGCCCGGACGGCGGGTTCGTCGACCTCGCCACGGGCTGGGGCCTGGTGGTCCTGGTCGTGGTGGCGGTCACCGTCCGCTGGCTCCTCGGCCGGTGGGAGGGACGGAGCCACCGCCGCGTGCTCGCGTTCGCCGGTGCCTACGTCGAGGCCTTCTGGCTGCTGGCCGTCGCCGCGTTCGCCACCACCCTTCTCGACCGCGGGTGGGAGTGGGTCGAGAACCGGCGTGCCGTGGCGGTCGTCCTCGACTGGTGGCTCACGCTTCTCGAGGCGATCGGCCCGCTGGCGCGTCCGCTCGACGCGCTCGTCGACGCCATCGCGGGAGTGCTGGGCAACCTCGACGACCTCGTCGTCATCCCGATCGCCTGGCTCACCGTCGGCGCGGTCGTCTACGGGCACAAGCTCGCCGCACCCCCGACAGGCGAGCCGCGCCTGCGCCCGGCGGCCTGGCAGCGAGTACCCGGCCCTGTCCGGCGCTGGACCACCGAGGCGGTCGCACCCGTCGTGGGCGACGTCCGGGGGCGATTCTCGGCGCTCGTCGACGGACTGCGCCGGCTCGCGGTCGCCGGCCTGGGACCGATGCTCGTGTTCGCGCTCGCCTTCCTCGTCGCGACCCGGATCGAGGAGGCCATCCTGCTGCTCGCGCGGTGGATCAGCGGACCGCAGGACGTCGACACGTGGCTCGCGTTCGAGCCGATGGTGTCGTCCGTCGCGACCGCCGTCGGCCTCACCGTGACGATCGCGCTCCTCGCCGCGGGCGTCGACCGGATCCTCGCCGGTCAGGCAGCGGCTGCGGCCCGCGAGCCGCAGCCGGCCGAGGTCTAGCTCGGCACCTCGAGCCGGACGTACCGCGGCTTCTGCCACCACAGCACCACGTCCGCGACGTCCGTACCGTCCGGGACGACGATCACCCGCGAGACCGACCAGGTGCCCGGACGAGGCCGGGTTTCGGGGTCGGCGGGTGCATCGCCGAACGACGGCCTCGGACCGGGAGCGTCCTCCGGGACGCACGCCAGGGCGGGCTGCAGCGCACCCCAGCCGTTCGACACGTAGTCGTAGCGCGTGCCCCCGGCGTCCCGCACCGCGAGCGAGCACCCGGTCAGGCCGACCTCCGGGTCGGCGCTCAGCGTGAGGTCCACCTGCACCGCGCGGGTGCCGGGCGGAAGCTCCAGGTTGTCCGGCAGGCTCGTGGCATCTCGGACACCGTCGAGGTGCACGCGCACGTCGATCGGCACGGTGCCGTCGCCACCGTCGTACACCCGCTGGTGGAGCTCCGCGGTCCCGTCGGCCCCGACCGTGGTCGGGACACGCAGGTCCTGGACCCACCACAGCGTCCGGACCCGGTCGCCCGCCGCGACGAGAGCGAGCGCGAGCGCGACAGGCAGCGCGACGAGCGCCCACCGGTTGCGCCGCCACCACCCGTCGGCGACCGCCGGCCCGACCGTCTGTGTGCTCATGGCTGCTCCGGCGGCGCGTCGGACCACGAACCGGCCGGCACGGGGGTGTCGTCCGCCGCCCATGCGTCCGCGTCCGCCCGGGTGAGGCCCAGGTCGATGTCAGCGACGTCGTCGCGACGCTGGTCCTTCCCATCCAGGCCGATGAGCAGGTGCGAACCTGCCAGAGCCTCGGGCGGGAGCTCGACGCGGAGCGTCGCGTAGCGAGGCACCCCCGGCTGGGCGGTGCCCGGCAGGAACCACGAGCGTCCGCCCAGGCTCACCGCATACGTGCGCCCGTCGCCACCGCGCAGCTCCGCGAAGCCGAGCAGACGTGGCTGCCCGGTCGCCTCGATCGTCAGCGGGACCGTGAGCCACACGCCCGGCGTGGAGAGCAGGGAGCCGTCGTCAGGGTCGAGGACCGTCGACCCCGCGGGCTCGCCGGCGGTCAGTCGTGCGTACCGCAGGTCCACCGGCTCGCCGACGACGGCGGGCCGCTGGAACGACGCCTCCACGCGCTCGTCGACGGGGAACGCGGTGACGACGACGTGGCCGACGGCGAGGGCCGCGAGGACCGCTGCGCCCGCGCCGAGGGTCTGGGCGGTGGGCCGGCGCACGCGCAGGGCGGGCGGCACGGCAGGGGTGCTCATGCCTCGGCCTCCTCGTCGGCGTCCGACCGCGCCTCGCGCACGTCGAGCTCGCCGCGCAGCGTCGTCGTCGGGTCCCACCACGCCACGGTCGGGTCGAGGCTGCCGCTGCGCCAGGTGTGCTGCTGCAGCTGCACGGTCGCGCCGGTGGGCGGCGGGACGGACCCGTCCTGCTCGAACAGGAACACCGCCTCGTAGGACAGTCCTGGCTGCACCGGGCTCAGGGTCGATCCGTCGTCGAGAAGAGCGATCGACGACGCCGCCACGCCCGGGACCACCGTGGTCGGCTCCTGGACGAGCCCGTCCACGTCGGCGAGCGTCAGCGCCTCGGTCAGCGTGGTACCCAGGACACCGGCGTCGCTCGTGTTGCGCACCGTCGCGACGACGCCCACCCAGCGGTTGCCGTCCTTCGACAGGTACTGCCCGGGCAGGTCCGTGGTCCACACGACGCGGTGCACGGTGAGCTCGAACGGAGCCACCTCCACCGGGGCGTCGACCGCGAGCTCCTCGAGGCCGTCCTGGGCCTGTTGCCGCAGTCCCCCGAACCCGGCCGTGACCGCGAGGAGCACGAGGGCGCCGCCGATACCGATGCGCCGGAGCGGCTGGTCGAGTGCACGGCGGGCCACGACGCTGCCGCTGGCCCTCGCACGCGCGCGCAGGTCGGGAGGGGCGGCGGGTCCGGACACGCGGTGAGTGTACGGGCCGCGCGCACGTGCACAGCAGCGCCATCCACCACACTCACCCGGACGGCACCGGAGTCGCCGTCGCGGCCTGGCGGTGCTCGTGGACCGCTGCCGGCCGCAGTTGCCGGCAGCGATCCGGACCTGCCGCCGTCCGCACGACACGAGCCCGGCGCCGTGACGGCGCCGGGCTCGTGTGGTGCGGTACAGGCCCTCAGGCCACGCCGGCCACCTGGCGCAGGACGTACTGCAGGATCCCGCCGTTGCGGTAGTAGTCGGCCTCGCCGGGGGTGTCGATCCGGAGCACGGCGTCGAACGCGACGACCGAGCCGTCGGCCTTCGTCGCCGTCACCGCAAGTGTCCGCGGGGTGGTGCCCTCGTTCAGCGCGGTCACGCCCGCGATGTCGAAGGTCTCGGTGCCGTCCAGGCCGAGCGAGTCGGCCGACTCGCCCTCCGGGAACTGGAGCGGCAGCACGCCCATCCCGATGAGGTTGGAGCGGTGGATCCGCTCGAAGCTCTCGGTGATGACGGCCCGCACGCCGAGCAGCCGGGTGCCCTTGGCGGCCCAGTCGCGCGACGAGCCGGAGCCGTACTCCTTGCCACCGAGGACGACCAGCGGGACACCGGCGGCCTGGTAGGCCGCGGAGGCGTCGTAGATGGTGGTCTGCTCGCCGCTGAGCAGGTTCTTCGTGAACCCGCCCTCGACCCCGGGTACCAGCTGGTTGCGCAGCCGGATGTTGGCGAACGTGCCGCGGATCATGACCTCGTGGTTCCCGCGGCGCGAGCCGTAGGAGTTGAAGTCGCGTCGCTCCACGCCGTGCTCGGCGAGGTACAGGCCCGCCGGGCTGTCGGCCTTGATCGACCCGGCCGGGCTGATGTGGTCCGTGGTGACCGAGTCGCCGAGCTTGGCGAGCACCCGGGCGCCGCTGATGTCCGTCACCGGCTCGGGCTGCGCCTGGATGCCCTCGAAGTACGGGGGCTTGCGGACGTACGTCGACTGCTCGTCCCACTCGAAGGTGCTGCCCTCGGGCGTCTCGAGCGCGCGCCACCGGTCGTCGCCCGCGAACACGTCGGCGTAGTCGTCGGTGAACATCTGCCGGTCGATCGAGGAGTCGATGGTCGCCTGGACCTGCTCCGGCGACGGCCAGATGTCGGCGAGGAACACGGGCCGCCCGTCCTCCGTCCGACCCAGCGGGTCGGAGACGAAGTCGAAGTCCATGGTCCCGGCCAGCGCGTACGCGATGACGAGCGGCGGCGACGCGAGGTAGTTCATCTTCACGTCAGGGTTGATGCGCCCCTCGAAGTTGCGGTTGCCGGACAGCACCGCGGCGACGGCCAGGTCGTGCTCCTGGACGACCTCGGAGACCTTCTCGTCCAGCGGGCCCGAGTTCCCGATGCACGTGGCGCAGCCGTACCCGACCAGGTGGAAGCCGAGCTTCTCGAGGTACGGCCACAGGCCCGACTTGTTGTAGTAGTTCGTGACGACCTGCGACCCGGGCGCCATCGACGTCTTGACCCACGGCTTGGCCGTCAGGCCCTTCTCGACGGCGTTCTTGGCGAGCAGCGCCGCGGCGAGCATCACCGAGGGGTTCGACGTGTTGGTGCACGACGTGATGGACGCGATGGCCACCGCGCCGTGGAACAGGTCGAACTCGCGGCCCTCCGAGTCCGTCACGGGGAACGTGCGGGTCGCGGTCGACGTGATCGCGGGCGAGTCGGACGCCGGGAACGACTCCTCCTCGGCCTCGTCGACGCCGTTGGCCGCCTCCGGCGCGTAGGTGGGCAGGTCACGCTGGAACTGCTCCTTGGCCCGCGACAGCTCGATGCGGTCCTGCGGACGCTTCGGGCCCGCGATGGACGGGACGACCGTCGACAGGTCGAGGTCGAGGTACTCGGAGAACACCGGCTCGACGTACGAGTCGAGCGTGGGGTCGAGCCACATGCCCTGCTCCTTGGCGTACGACTCGACGAGCGCGAGCTGCGCCTCCGAGCGGCCGGTCAGGCGCAGGTAGTCGATCGTCACGGAGTCGACCGGGAAGATCGCGACCGTGGAGCCGAACTCCGGGCTCATGTTCCCGATGGTGGCGCGGTTGGCCAGCGGCACGGCCGCGACGCCCTCGCCGTAGAACTCCACGAACTTGCCCACCACGCCGTGCTGGCGCAGCTTCTGGGTGATCGTCAGGACCACGTCGGTGGCGGTGACGCCCGCCGGGATGGTGCCGGTCAGCTTGAAGCCGACGACGCGCGGGATCAGCATCGACACCGGCTGGCCGAGCATCGCCGCCTCGGCCTCGATGCCGCCGACACCCCAGCCGAGCACGCCGAGACCGTTGACCATCGTGGTGTGCGAGTCGGTCCCGACGCAGGTGTCGGGGTACGCCTTGCCGTCGCGGACCATGACGCCGCGGGCGAGGTACTCGATGTTCACCTGGTGCACGATGCCGGTGCCGGGCGGGACGACCTTGAAGTCGTCGAACGCCGTCTGGCCCCAGCGCAGGAACTGATAGCGCTCGCGGTTGCGCTGGTACTCGAGCTCGACGTTCCGCTCGAACGCGTCCGCGCGACCGGCCACGTCGATCTGCACCGAGTGGTCGATGACCATCTCGGCCGGCGCGAGCGGGTTGATCCGCGACGGGTCACCGCCGAGCTCCGCGACGGCCTCGCGCATGGTGGCGAGGTCGACGACGCAGGGCACGCCGGTGAAGTCCTGCATGATCACGCGCGCGGGCGTGAACTGGATCTCGGTGTCGGGCTGCGCGTCCGGGTCCCACCCGGCGAGCGCGCGGACGTGGTCGGCCGTGATGTTGGCCCCGTCCTCGGTCCGCAGCAGGTTCTCGGCGAGCACCTTCAGGCTGAACGGGAGGCGCTCGAGCCCGGGGACCGCGGCGAGGCGGTACACCTCGTACGAGGCGTCACCGACCTCGAGCGTTCCCTTCGAACCGAAGCTGTCGACGCTGCTCACGTGGGGCTCCTTCGCTGGCGAGTCCGCCCGGGGAGGGAGGTCACCCGGGCCATGATGTGCGACCTTGCCAGCCTACGTCGGCCGGTGTCGCAAACTATCTCGACGTCAAGATACATGCTCCAGGAGGTCGCCCGCACCGTTGTCCGGCAGGTCGCGCAGTTCGACCCCCGCCGTCGCCCGGACGGTCGGGGGTCGAGGTGCTGGTCAGTCAGCTGGTGCCCTTGCTCTCCTTCTCGTGCTGCAGCGCGTCGAGCGCCTTGCGCTCCGCCTCGACGGCCCGCCGGTGCGCCCGTGAGTCGTACTCGGGGGTCCCCTGCTTGTGCAGCTCCTGCGTCGCCAGCCGGCTCGCCTCCGCCAGCCGGTGCGCCGCGTCGTTGTCGCTCACCGTGCGCTCCTGTTCCGCGGGCCGCCGCGGCCCGGCTCCCGCCCACGGTAGTCCGCAGCACGGCGGTCGTCGCGCGCGCCGAAGCCCTGCGGTCACCGGGTGAAGACGGCGACGGCCTCGACGTGGTGCGTCATCGGGAACAGGTCGAACGCCTGCAGGTCCGCCAGCCCGTACCCCGCGTCCCCGAGCAGCGCGACGTCCCGGGCCAGCGCGGCCGGGTCGCACGCGACGTAGACGATGCGTTCGGGCCGCAGCGCCGTGATGCCCTCGACGACCTTCCGGCCGGCGCCGGTCCGCGGCGGGTCGAGCACGACGACGTCGGCGTGCACCACGTCGGAGTCCGCGTCCTGCCGACCGGTCAGCACCCGGGCGACGTCACCGGCGTGGAGCTCGACGTGCGGCCGGTCGTGCACGTTGCGCCGGGCGTCCCGCACCGCTCTGGCGTCACCCTCGACCGAGATGACCTCACCGGAGTCCCCCACGGCGTCGGCGAGCGGGACCGTGAACAGGCCCGCGCCGGAGTACAGGTCCAGCACCGCGGCACCGGCGACGTCCCCGATCCCGGCCAGCACGGCACGCACCAGCACCGTGGGAGCCTCCCGGTGCACCTGCCAGAACCCGGCCGCCGCGACGCGGTAGTCGTACGTGCGCTCACCGAGCTGGAGCCGCTCGCGGACGGAGGACCGCGCGTTCGGCCGCAGGTCCGGCTTGCCGCGACGAAGGTCGAACGGTGCGCCGTCGACGAGGACGAGCGGGACGTCACCGTCGGCCGGTGCGACCGCCTCGATCTGTGCGCCCGGCGCCCATCGACGGGCGAACAGCTCGAGCCCGTCGATCGCCTCGGACGCCAGGGGCATCGAGGTCAGGGCGTGCACGTCGTGCGACCGGAACCCGCGCATCCCGGCCCGGCCGTCGGCGTCCGCCACGAGGTCGATCCGGGTGCGCCACCGCAGCCCGCCCCGCTCGTCGTCGCCGGGCGCGGCCTGCACGGGTACGCCCCGGTCCAGCTTCGCGAGCCGTCGCAGCTGCTCGTCGAGCACCGCTGCCTTCCAGGCCCGCTGCGCCGGCAGCGACACGTGCGCGAGCTCACCCCCGCCGACACCGCCGGGGCCGGCCTCCGACCAGGCAGAGGGCACACGGTCAGGCGACGCCTCGAGCACCTCGACCGCGTCGGCGCGCCAGAACTTCGACGTCTCCCCCGCGTCGGTCAGCCGTGCCCGCACCCGCTCGCCGGGCAGCGTGTGCCGGACAAACACCACACGTCCCTCGTGCCGCGCCACGCAGTGCCCGCCGTGCGCGACAGGCCCGACCTCCAGCTCGACAAGGTCAGTGTTGATCGCCTCAGTAGCCACGCGGAACCGTACCCCGGATGGGGTCCTCCAACCCCGTCTGCCCCTCGGAGGACGCCAGCTGCCACGGCACGGACGCGACGACGACCCCCGGCGTGAAGAGCAACCGGCCTTTGAGGCGCAACGCGCTCTGGTTGTGCAGCAGCTGCTCCCACCAGTGCCCCACCACGTACTCCGGGATGTACACCACGACGAGATCCCGCGGGCTGTCCCGCCGGATCGACCGCACGTACGTGAGCACGGGCCGGGTGATCTCACGGAACGGCGAGTCGAGGACCTTGAGCGGCACAGGCAGGTTCATCGCCTCCCACTCGGCGCGCAGCCGCTCGACGTCCTCCGGATCCACACCGACGGTGACCGCCTCGATGTAGTGCGGTCGCGACGCACGCGCGTATGCCAGGGCACGCATCGTCGGCCGGTGCAGGTGCGAGACGAGCACGATGGCGTGCACGCGCGACGGGAGGGCTCGCGTCGCCTCGACGTCGTCACCGAGCGCCAGCTCGGCCCGCACGTGCTCGTAGTGCCGGTGGATGGCCTTCATGAGCACGAACACCACGACCATCGCGATGATGGCGATGTAGGCGCCGCGCTGGAACTTGGTGATGAGGACGATGACGAGCACGGTCGCCGTCATCGCCAGGCCGATCGAGTTGATGACACGGGAGCGCTTCATCTGCGCCCGCGTGCCCGGGTCGTGCTCCGTGCGCAGGTGCCGGGTCCAGTGCCGCACCATGCCGAGCTGGCTCAGCGTGAACGAGACGAACACACCGACGATGTACAGCTGGATGAGCCGCGTCACCTCGGCGTCGAACGCCCAGATCAGCGCGATCGCGACCAGTGCCAGCGTGACGATCCCGTTGGAGTACGCGAGCCGGTCGCCGCGCGTGTGCAGCTGGCGGGGCAAATACCCGTC
The DNA here is from genome assembly GCF_054057935.1 of Cellulomonas sp. URHB0016. Lineage (NCBI taxonomy): Bacteria > Bacillati > Actinomycetota > Actinomycetes > Micrococcales > Cellulomonadaceae > Cellulomonas > Cellulomonas sp. URHB0016. Next base: position 599,762 of record NZ_JBSRZU010000001.1, read on the forward strand.
ACGGGCCAGGATCGAGCCCAGCACAGGGAACCCGTTGAACGCCGTGTTCGCCGCCAGCACGAGGATGATCCCGGTGACGATCGAGACGAACACGATTGCCGGCGTGAAGCCCTGGAACACCGTCTGAGCGAGCTGCGAGATCACCGGTGGCTGCACGTAGGAGTCACCGACCGGCACCCCGTCGAGCAGGAGCTGGTTGGCCTCGTCGTCCGCGAAGACCACGCCGGTGGCGCGTGCCAGCAGCAGGATCGCCATGATCATCGTGATCGAGAGCCCGCCGAGCAGCGCCAGCGTCGTCGCCGCGTTCTTCGACTTGGGCTTCTTGAACGCGGGCACGCCGTTGCTGATCGCCTCGACGCCGGTCAGCGCCGCACAGCCCGACGCGAACGCGCGCAGGATCAGGAAGAAGCCCGCCAGGCCTGCGAGGCCGTCCTGGAAGCCGGGCTGGGTCGCGAGCTCGTACTGCGCGCTCGCCGCCACGGGCAGCGTCCCCGTGAAGAACCTGATGCCACCGACGAGCGCGACCGAGCCGATGGCGAACATGAACAGGTACACCGGGATCGCGAACGCGCTGCCGGACTCCTTGACGCCACGCAGGTTGACGAGCGTGATGACCACGACGAGCGCTATCGCGAACGCGGCCTCGTGCCCGCGCAGCGCGGGCAAGGCGATCGAGGCGTACTGGGCACCTGACGAGATCGACACGGCGACGGTGAGGATGTAGTCCACCAGCAGCGCGCTGGCGACCGTGACACCGGCGTCGGGGCCGAGGTTGACCGTCGCGACCTCGTAGTCACCGCCGCCCGACGGGTAGGCGTGCACGTTCTGCCGGTAGGACGCGACGACCGTGATCATGACGACGACCACGCCCAGACCGACCCACGGCGAGATCGCGAGCGCGGAGAGACCGGCGAGCGAGAGCGTCAGCAGGATCTCGTCCGGCGCGTACGCCACGGACGAGAGCGCGTCGGAGGCGAACACCGGGAGGGCGATGCGCTTGGGCAGGAGGGTATGGCCGAGCCGGTCACTCCGGACGGGGCGTCCGAGGAGCAAGCGCTTGGCGGCATCCGAGAGGTCCGACACGATGACTGATGCTAGGCCGCCGGGGGCCCGCGAGCACCACTGCTCCATCGGACGCCGCGCCGGTGCGGCACGGTATAGCGTGACGCCTCGTGCACTTCGTCATCATGGGCTGCGGACGCGTCGGCGCGACGCTCGCGCAGAACCTCGAGAGCAACGGCCACTCCGTCGCCGTCATCGACCAGAATCCCGAGGCCTTCCGACGGCTCGACGCCGACTTCGGCGGCAACAAGGTCACGGGCCTCGGGTTCGACCGCGACACCCTCACGCAGGCCGGTATCGAGGACGCGTTCGGGTTCGCCGCCGTGTCCGACGGTGACAACTCGAACATCCTCGCCGCCCGCGTGGTCCGCGAGACGTTCGGCATCGAGAACGTGGTCGCGCGCATCTACGACCCGCACCGCGCCGAGATCTACCAGCGGCTCGGGATCCCCACGGTCGCGACCGTGCGGTGGACCGCGCACCAGGTGCTGCGCCGCATGCTCCCGATGGGTGCCACCGACGACTACCGCGACTCCTCCGGGCAGATCCAGCTCGCCCAGGTCGACGTGCACGAGGGCTGGATCGGCCGCCCGCTGCGTGCGCTCGAGGCCGCGAGCGGCGCGCGGATCGCCTACCTCACCCGTTACGGCGACGGCGTGCTGCCGGCGCCGGACACCGTCCTCCAGGAGAACGACACCGTGCACGTGCTGCTCAAGGCCGACGACGCCGCGCTCGTGGAGCGCACCCTCGTGAACCCGCCGGCGGTGACCGAGTGAGGGTCGTCATCGCCGGGGCCGGATCGGTAGGCCGGTCCATCGCCCGCGAGTTGCTCGGGCACGACCACGAGGTCACGATCATCGACCGCCAGCCCTCCGCGATGCGGGTGGCGCAGGTCGCCGACGCGGACTGGCTGCTCGCCGACGCCTGCGAGCTCCCGACGCTGCGCGAGGCCAAGACGGACGAGTGCGACGTGGTCGTCGCCGCCACGGGCGACGACAAGGCGAACCTCGTCATCGCGTTCCTCGCCAAGACGGAGTTCGGGGTGCCCCGCACCGTCGCGCGCGTGAACAACCCGAAGAACGAGTGGATGTTCGACGAGGCGTGGGGCGTGGACGTCGCCGTGTCGACCCCGCGGATCATGACCGCGATGGTCGAGGAGGCCGTCACCGTCGGCGACGTGGTGCGCATCTTCACGTTCCACCAGTCACGTGCGGACATCCTCGAGCTGACCCTGCCCGACGACTCCCCCCTCGCCGGTGTGCGCGTCGGTCAGATCGCGTGGCCCGAGGACACGGTCCTTGCCTGCATCGTGCGCGACACCCGCCCGATCGCGCCGAGCCCCGACGACACCCTCGAGGGCCGGGACGAGCTGTTGTTCGTCACGGGGCGGGACGCGGACGAGACCGAGCTGGAGAAGATCCTGACCCGCGGACGAGCATCCAGCTGAGCCACAGCGCCACCGCGGTGAGCGGGACCCCCATCACGACCTTCGCCGTCCCCAGCCAGCCGACCTCCGCGTCGAGGTAGAGCGGCACCTGCACGGCGAGACGGACGCCGAACATCGCCACCCACGGCCAGGTGGCGAGCGAGTAGCGCCGGCGCAGCTCACGGTCGTCGTGCCACGCGACGGCCGCGCCCCACGTGCCGCCCGTGACCGGGCCGTCCTTGTGGAACAGCCCCACCACGAGCCCGACGAGCGGCCACCCGACGAGGATCGACACGAGCGTGCCGACGAAGTAGACCGCGTTGACCCACAGCCCGTACACGAAGTAGTCCTGCGCCTGGCCGGTCTTGTGCGCCACGAAGACGCCGATGCCGACACCGAGCACACCGGCGAACGCCTGCGTCACCGGGGTCCGCTGGACGAGTCGGGCGACGACCGCCACCCCCGCGGCGACGGACGCCGCCACGAGCGCTGGAGTCAGCTGCTGCCCGGAGATCAGGTAGACGAGCACGAAGAGCAGGCCCGGCGCGACGGCCTCGACGATGCCGCGCACCCCACCGACGGCGTCGAGCGCCGAGAACTCGTCGGCGGTCAGGGCACGCATGCCGCGCAAGCCACCTTCCTCGGGCGGCACGACGTCGTCGACCGCTTCGAGCGCGCGGTCCGCGGCACCGTCGTGGAGCGGTTCGTGTGAAACCGGGTGCTCACTCACCGGGACGCGGCCGCAGCTCGTACTTGGGGTTGAACACGGTCCTGCGCCCGTCGACGAGGCACACGAGCCCTTCGATCCTCGCCCGCCTGCCCGGTGCGACCCCCGCGATCTCCCGCCGGCCCAGCCAGACGAGGTCCAGCGTCCCGCTGCCGTCGTACAGCTCCGCCTCGAGCGCCGGTACGCCCTCCCGAGGACGCAGCGTCACCGACCGGATCACCCCGGACACGCTCGCCCGCGACCGGTTCGACAGCTGGTCCACGGGCGTGCAGCCGACGGCCCGGACCGCGTCGGCCCGTTCCTCGTCGGCCTCGATCTCGGCCTGTGACGCCACGACCTTGCGCAGGCGGTCCTTGATGGTCATCGGATCTCCGTGATCTCCGGGCCGCGGGCCATGGGGTCGAAGCCGGGGGCCCGCTCGCCGCCCGCACCCGCGTCGCCGTCCTCGGCTCCGGGTGCCGCCGGACCGGGCAGGCGCAGCGGGAGCAGGTCGCGTGGCGGGAGCGCCTCGGTGCCGCGCACCACCACGATGCCGGCGAACACGTTCTCGAGGGCCTGGGCGGCATCGGGCTCGACCGCCGCGCGCCCGGACAGGACACCCCGCAGGAACCACCGGGGGCCGTCCGCACCGATGAACCGTGCGGGGCGGTGTCCGGTGCGACCTTCGGGCGTGCGCACGGGCAGGCGTGCGAGCAGCTCCCGACCGAACGGCCCGGGAAGGTCGTCGACCGTGCCGCCCTGCTGCGTGACCGACTCGGCGATCTCCGCCCGGATCTCGTCCCAGATGCCCTCGCGCCGGGGTGCCGCGAACGCCTGCACCTGCAGCGACGAGCCGTCGAGCAGCACGGAGGCGGCGGAGACGACGTCGGTGGCCTTGTCGATCTCCATGCGGAGCTCCATGCCGGGGACCCCGGGGAGCTTGATGGCGCCGAGGTCGACCCGCGGCTGCTCGTCGTCCACCTCGTCGACGTCCCACGGGCCGGCGGTGCGCGCCGGCGGGGCGGGCGGCTCCTCGGTCGCCTCGTCGATGCTCACGTCATCCGCGCCCGTGGGCTCGGTGACGTCGTCGGTGACGGTGTCCTTGCCGCCACGCCGGAACAGACCCACGACTCACTCCTCCTCGGCACGCACGTGCGTGCCGTACCTGGCAACGGTAGTCCCGCCCGCGGCGGCCACCTAGCCCGCGACCTCTGCCGCACGGGCCTCGGACGGCGCCTGCCAGCCGCCGCTCGAACCGAACCCGCCCTCGCCACGGTGCGAGCCGGGGAGCCGCTCGACGTCCACGAACCGCACCCGCTCGACGCGCTGGACCACGAGCTGCGCGATGCGGTCGCCGCGGTGCAGGACCAGCGGCTGCTCGGCATCGGTGTTGAGCAGCGTCACCGCGATCTCCCCGCGGTACCCGGCGTCGACGGTGCCCGGCGCGTTGACGATCGTCAGGCCATGCCGGGCTGCCAGGCCCGAGCGGGGGTGCACGAACGCCGCGAACCCGTCGGGCAGGGCGATCGCGACACCCGTCGGGACCGTCGCGCGCCCCTGAGGCGGCAGCGTCACGTCGACCCGGGCGACCAGGTCGGCGCCGGCGTCACCCGGGTGCGCGTACTCCGGGACCGGAAGGTCCGGATCCAGGCGGAGCAGGAGCACCTCGGTGCTGGGTTCGGCCGTCACGGGGCCCGACCTTACCCGGACGGATGGGATGCTGGGGCCATGCCCGACGTACCCGACCGACTTCCTGCGCCCGCTGCCGGACCGGGCCCGGTCGCGGGCGTGCCCGCGTACTCGGAGCGCCTGTGGCCGGGCGGGCTGGCGTGGGTGCTGCTGGCGGTGCTCGCGGGCATGCTCGGCATCGCGCTCGTCCCGGTCGACGGCCGCACCGGGGCGGCCGTGGCGCTCCTCACGGTCGCGGTCGGGTCCGTCGTCCTGCTCCGCACGTCGCCGACGGTCCAGGTCGACCACGGTGTGCTGCGCGCCGGGACCGCACACGTCCCGCTGGCGGTGCTGGGCGCCGCGCGGGCGCTGGACGGCGACGAGACCCGTGCCGAGCTGGGCCCGCGGCTCGACGCCCGCGCCCACCTGTGCCACCGCGGCTGGGTCCGCACGGCGGTGCGGTTCGAGCTCCTGGACCCTCAGGACCCGACGCCCTACTGGGTCGTCTCGAGCCGGCACCCGGACGCGCTCGTCTCTGCCGTCCGCAAGGGCTGAGGCCCCGTGCTGCTGGGACCCCGCTGCGGCGCGGCCGCGCTCCCACGGACAGACGGCCGACCACCCGTCAGGGTGATCGGCCGTCTGGTGGTCGATCGGTGCGGCACCCAGCGTCAGGCGGCGCACTCCGAGCAGACGGGGTGACCGTCGCGCTCGTAGGCGAGCTGGCTGCGGTGGTGCACCAGGAAGCAGTGGGAGCACGTGAACTCGTCCGCCTGGCGGGGAAGCACCCGCACGGAGAGCTCTTCGCCCGAGAGGTCGGCACCAGGGAGCTCGAACCCTTCGGCGGCCTCGGTCTCGTCCTCGTCCACCACGCCAGAGTTCTTGTCCGAGCGCCGAGTCTGGAGCTCCTGGAGCGAGTCCTCGCTCAGGTCCTCCTCGGTCTTGCGCGGGGCGTCGTAGTCGGTAGCCATGTGTGGCGTCACACTCCGTGGTCCAGTGGATTGTCGTACGCGGGATCAATGTCGTCGACACAGGATTTGTTCCCGCGCGCGGTGGGATTCTGCACCACATCCGCCGCGGTTGCGAACACGGACGCGTGACCACTTTGGTGGCGGGCTCTCGCGCCTGTTTTCACATGTCGCGGTCGGCCCCTGCCCGCTCGAGGAGGGCCACCAGCTCGGCGACCTGCTCGGGGTGGCCGGCGACCGTCATCTCGACCCCGGCTCGACGCCCGTGCAGGCCTGTGACCAGGGCTCCCGCCTCCTGGGCGACCAGTCCCGCGGCCGCCAGGTCCCACGGCGCCAGGCCCCGCTCGTAGTACAGGTCGAGGCCCCCGTGGGCCAGCGTGCAGATCTCGATCGCCGCCGAACCGTTGCGACGAATATCACGCACCCGGGGCAACAGCTCCACGAGCACGTGCGCCTGGGAACGTCGTCGCGACGCCAGGTATCCGAAGCCCGTCCCGACCAGGCAGCCGCTCAGCGGCCGTGGTCCACCGACGCTCAGCGCACGGCCGTCGAGCTCGGCGCCCAGCCCGTGGCCGGCCGTGAAGGTGCGTCCGTCGGACGGGACGTGCACGCAGCCCGCCAGCACCGTCCACGTCGCCGGGTCGGGCGCCCTGCCGTCGTCCCCGACGGGCCCCACGACGGCGGCGACCGACACCGCGTAGGACGGGATGCCGTAGAGGTAGTTCACGGTGCCGTCGATCGGGTCGACCACCCAGGTGACCCCCGAGGTGCCCGGCACGAAGCCCTGCTCCTCCCCGAGGATGCCGTCACGCGGCCGGCGATCCGCCAGGCGCCGTCGCAGGAGCGCCTCCGAGGCGAGGTCCATCTCCGTCACCACGTCGACGGCGCTCGACTTGGTCGCGGCCACCTCGACCCGGTCGGGGCGCCCCTCGTGGACCATGCGACCTGCCTCGCGGGCGAGCTCCTCGGCGATCGTCACGAGCTCTGCCACCTGGTCCGCTGCCATCGAGAGCCCGTCCACGCGGTCCATCCTGCCGGATGCCGGCCTCGTCGGGTCAGCCGCCCGCCTTCCCCCGCCACGGACCCGGCACGCTGAGCCGCAGACGCAGGGCGGCCAGCCGCAGCGCGAACACCCCGAGGACGATCGCCACGCTGCCCGCGGTGCCGAGGACTCCCAGCTCCGCGAGCACCACGGTCACGGACGCGCCGAGCAGCGCCGGGATGGCGTACAGCTGCCGGTCCTGCAGCACGACCGGTACCTCGGCGGTGAGCAGGTCCCGCAGGACGCCCCCGCCGACGCCCGTCATCACACCGACCAGCGCGGCGGCGACCGCTGTGGCACCCAGGTCGAGGCCCTTGAGCGTGCCGACGACCGTGAACAGCGCGAGCGCTCCGGCGTCGAGCACCACGATGAAGCGACGGGCACGTTCGAGACGCGGGTGGAAGAAGTACATGACCGTGCCGCCGAGGACGGCGGTGGCGATGAACCGCCAGTCCGAGATCCCCACCGGCGGCACCGCGCCGATGAGCACGTCCCGCAGCATGCCGCCGCCGAGGCCCGCGGCCCAGCCCAGCACCAGGATGCCGAACGCGTCCAGCTGCTTGCGCACGCCGGCGAGCGCCCCGGCCATGGAGCCGACGAACACGCCGCCGATCTCCAGCACGGGTTCCAGCGGGATCTCCGTGATCACGTTCGGCATCATCGCAGCGCCCACCCGTCCGGCGGCGCACCGCCGCGGATCCGCACGGCGGGCGCCCGGAGGTGGCAGTCTCTTCCCGAGGTACCGGGAGGTCGTATGAATGAGCTCGAGCTCAGAGGGCTGCACGAGGACGGGGAGCATCTGGTCCTCGTCGGCCCGGGCGGCGAGCAGTTCCGCCTGCGCATCGACGAGGCGCTGCGTGCTGCCGTGCGCCGTGACCGGCCACAGCTGGAACAGCTGCGCGCGGAGAACGCCGGCACGCTGAGCCCGCGGGAGATCCAGGCGAGGATCCGGGCGGGTGCCACCACGCAGGAGGTGGCCGACTCGTCGGGCATCCCCGTGGAGAACGTGCGCCGCTACGAGGGTCCGGTGCTCGCGGAGCGGGAGTACGTCGCCGAGCAGGCGCGCGGCACCCGGGTCGGCCGGGAGGTCGGCGCGCCGACGCTCGGCGACCTCGTGACCGACAGGCTCGCCGCGCGTGGCGTCGATCTCGCCTCGCTCGCGTGGGACGCGGCCCGTGAGACGTCCGGGCCGTGGACCGTGTTCGCACGCTTCTCCGTGGCCGACGAGACGCGTGAGGCGCGCTGGACGTTCGACGCGTCGCGGCGCACGGTCGTGGCGGACGAGGACGAGGCGCGCTGGCTCTCGGAGACCGAGATCGCCGACGAGCCCGTGTCCCGCCGCCACCTGGCGGCGGTCCGCGACGTGGTCTTCGACTTCCAGGCGGACGGCTCGATGATCCCGGGCGACCCGGTCGTGCCCGACGCCCCGGCGCCCGACCCGGTCGACGAGACCCACTCCCTCCTCGACGACCTCCGCGCCCGACGTGGCACCCGGCAGGCGCTCGAGATGGACGACGACGCGGACGAGTTCGAGGGGTTCGGTCCGCAGCACGCGTTCGACTTCCAACGGCTCGACACCTCGGTCCCGGGCGCGCACCCCGTGGACGCCGATCACCAGGCCGAGGCGGTGGTGCTGCCCTCGACACCGACGCCCGTCGCCGTCGCGCCGGCCGAGGAGGACGTGCACGCCGAACGGCCGCGTGCCCGACGCGGCCGCGCGAAGGTCCCCAGCTGGGACGAGATCGTGTTCGGAGCCAAGCCGGAGTAGCCCTCGGGAGCGGCCCGTCAGGCGTCGAGCGGAAGCCTGTCCTGCCGGGCCAGGTCGAGCGTCTGCGGGCTCGGTGACGCCGCACGCGCGGACGCCGCGGTCATCCGGCGCATGTGGTGCCGGCGGCACAGCACCTCGTAGCCGACCTCGTCCGCCCCGGCCTCGACGTCGCCCAGCACGACCTGCGCCCCTTCGACCACCATCGTGCCGGCGACCGTCCGCGCGTTGTGCGTGGCACGTGCCCCGCACCAGCACAGGGCCCGGACCTGGAGCACCTCGACCCGGTCCGACAGCTCGACGAGCCGCGCCGAGCCGGGGAACAGCCGGGCGCGGAAGTCGGTCGAGATGCCGAACGCGTACACGTCGACGGCGAGCTCGTCGACCACGCGCGCGAGCTGCTCGACCTGCGCCGCCGAGTAGAACTGCGCCTCGTCACCGACGAGGTAGTCCACCGCGCGTCCCTGGGTCCGGCGGGAGATGACCTCGGCCCAGAAGTCCGTCTCGTCACCGACCTCGTGTGCACGCTGCGTCAGGCCCAGGCGGGACGAGATCGTCGCCGCTCCCGCCCGGTCGTTCCGCGTGAACAGCACCCCGTCGCGACCGCGGGCCGCGTGGTTGTGGTGCATCTGCAGCGCCAGGGTCGACTTGCCGCAGTCCATCGTGCCGGAGAAGAACACGAGCTCGGCCACGGGTCACGCACCTTCCGTCGTCATGCCACCACGAGGCACGGCACGAGCATCTCGTGCCGCGTCAGCGAGCCGTGCACGCCGACCAGCTCCAGCGACGCAGCCGTCTGGGTGGTGGAGTCCACCACGGTGGCCCGGCCCGTCATGGCCACCACGACGTCGCCCACCACGGGTTCCACGCGCGACGCGACCACGCCGAAGAGTCCTGTGCGGACCGCCTCGCCGCGCGTCATCACTACCGCGGCGTCGCCGAGGACGTCCCGCCACCGCCGAGCGACGACGCCGGGGTCCGCGCCCGCCCGCAGGTGCACGTGCAACGCGCGCGGCTCGCCCGCCACGAGCGCGACGTCGGTCGACAGGACCGGATGCGTCCCGGCGTCCCAGCGCCGCGCCCGGTCCACGTCGACCATCCCGTGGTCGGCCGTGATGACGAGGACCGTGTCGCGTGGGAGACGCCGGGCCAGGCGTCCGAGCTCGGCGTCGAGGTCGGCGAGCGCGTCGCCCCACTGGCTCGAGCCCCAACCGTGGCGGTGGCCTGCCTTGTCGACGTCGCCCCAGTACAGGTAGGCGACGCCCGGGCGGCGGAGCGCGTCGAGGGTCGCGTCGACCCGGTCCGCGAGGCTCTCCGCCGCCCGGTAGGTCGCGCCCCGCAGGACGGCCTCGGTCAGGCCGGACCCCGCGAACCTCGCCGGACCCACGCTCGTCACCTGCGTGCCGGCGTCGACGAGCCGTTCGAACACCGTCGGCGCCGGCTGCCACTGCCGGGCGGACGGCAGCCCGGTCCACGAGACCAGGTTCCCGAGCTCGCCGGTGCCGGGGACGCGCACGGTGTACCCGAGCATCCCGGTGGTGCCGGGCGGCTCAGCGAGGCCGAACGTGCCGATCGCGGTCGCCGTGGTCGACGGGTAGGTGCTCGTCAGCGGCAGCGAACCGGCGAGCCTGCCGCGCAGGAACGGCGCATGCCCGGCGCGCTCGGCGAGGTTGGTGTAGCCGAGACCGTCGACGAGGACGACGCACGCACGCGACGCCGTCGGAAGACCGAGGGCCGTCCTCGCCGCTGCGCTCCCGGGGACGACCTCCGCCCCGATCGCACCCGCCACGGCGGGCAGCACGCTCCCCAGGGTCGGCTGCGAGTAGCCGGGCGCGACCAGGTCGGCGGCGGCGAAGGGGTCGGTCGAGGTCTGGTCGACCGACGCCCGCTCGGTCGCCGTCATCGTGGACGGGCGGTCGCCGCCGAGAGGCGGCGCGCGAACGCGGCCGCGGCACGGACCGAGTCGAGGCCCTCGGCCGCGGCGCTGACGCGCACCACCACGTCGTCGGGGGTCATGGTGCCGGTGAACCCGTGGTCGGCGTCGCAGGCAGGGTCGCCGCACGTCGCGGGCTCGAGATCGACGCGCGACACCGCCCCCCACCCGATGGCGAGCGTCAGCTCGGTCGCCGGGCTCCCGGGCACGTGCTGCTCCGGGGTCGGCATCACGTGCGTGACGGCCACCGAGCGGAGCTCCGAGAGAGGCACGGCCTCCGTGGTGGCCGACGCGCTGGCCGACGGGTGCTCGGAGTCGGCCGGGTGGTCGTCCACGTGCGTCACGACGAGACGGGTCGGCGTCAGCGCGAGCACCGTCACGTGGCGACGGACCTCGGCTGCGTCGAACGTGGTCTCGGGGTGGACGAGGTGGGCGACCACCGGCTCGTCGGCGATCGCGACGTCGAGGACGTCGGCCACGAGATCCGGGTAGTAGCCGGCGCGGTGCAGGTCGCCGCGCAGGTCGTTGGAGACGGCAGGCACCCGGTCATCCTCCCACCTCGCGGCCCGTGGGCCCGCAGCGCCGCGAACGACGTGCGTCACGTGCTGGCCAGCCGCCGCGTCACGTCGGCCCGGTCCGCGCGTGCGAGCGTGACGCGCGCGCCGAGCACCACGCTGCCGTGCTCGGACACCACGACCGGGTTGAGCTCGAGCATCCTGAGCTCGGGCAGGTCGTCCGCCAGCACGGCGACGCGGGCGATGACGTCCTCGAGTGCGCCGACGTCGACGGGCGGCAGCCCGCGGTACCCGAACAGCCGCGGCGCCGCGCGCGCGGAGCGGACCAGCTCGGAGACGTCCACGTCCGTGACCGGGGGAAACCCGTACGCCACGTCGCCGAGCAGGTCCGAGGCGTCGCCCGCGAGGCCGAAGCTCACGATCGGGCCGAACAGCGGGTCCTCGGCCGTCCTGACGACGCAGGCCGAGCCGTGCGGTGCCATCGACTGCACCTCGAGCGGGGCGTCCGCGAGACCGCCCCGGTGTGCCGACGCGAGCGTCAGGACCTCCTCCACGTCGGCGCGGAGCTCGACCTCGTCCGCGACGTCCAGCCGCACACCGCCGAGGTCGGCACGGTGACGCAGTGCGGGGACCGTCGTCTTGACAGCCACCGGCCAGCCGATGGCCCTGGCCACGTCCACGGCCTCGTCCGCGTCGCGCACGGGGTACGACGGCAGCACGTCGATGCCGACCGTGGCGAGCAGCTCCCGCGTGCGGACGGCGTCGAGCGCGAGGGCGCCGCCGTGCCCGTCACTGTGCCCGTCCGTGCCCCCGTCGCCGTCGCTCAGCCACCGGGCCACGAGGCGCCGCGCCGCGCGGGTGTCGGCGCCCACCGGGTGCAGCGGCCGGCCCCGGTCCCCCGCCCGCCAGACGGCGTACCGGGCGGCCCGCCCCAGGGCGAGCGCAGCGTCCTCGGGCGTGCTGTACGCGGGCACGGTCCACGACCGGCCGCCGTCGTCGGACGCCGTGAGCTCGGGGGTGATCCCGTGGAGGTCCAGCAGGCACGCGACCGTGGCCTTGCCTGTGGTGGCGGCGGCCCGCGCGATCTCCTGCTGCAGCAACGGCGACCCCTCGCCGACGGTCGGGATGCGGACGACGACGACCACGTCGCTGTCCGGGTCTGCGTAGAGCCGGGCGACCGTCGACCGCACCGTCTCGTCGTCCGCGTCCTCGGGCAGGAGCTCCACCTGGCCCGAGACCTCGAGGCCGCTCGCGGACGCCGCCTCGGCGACGAGCGCCGCGACCGAGGCGGACGACGCGAGGATCGCGGTGCGACGGCCTGCCGGCAGGGCCTGGTGGGCCAGCAGCTGGGCGACGTCGAGCAGCTGGTGCGTGTTCTCCACGCGGATCACGCCCGACTGCCGGAGTACCTCCTCGAGGGTCCCCGGTGGTGCGTGGGTCGCACGGACGGCATGCCCGGGCGGGACGACCTGGCCCGAGCGTCCCGCCGTCACGACCACGACCGGCTTCGCGGCGGCGAGCCGCCGGGCCACCCGGGAGAACTTGCGCGGGTTGCCGATGGACTCGAGATAGAGAGCGACCACGTCCGTCCCGTCGTCGTCCTCCCAGAACTGCATGAGGTCGTTGCCGGAGACGTCGGCGCGGTGACCGGCAGAGACGAGGGCAGCGATGCCCAGGCCGCGCCGCCGCGCACCCGCCAGCAGCGCCACGGCCAGCGGGGCGGACTGGCAGAACAACCCGATCCGGCCGCGGCTCAACGGCTCCGCCGCGAGCGAGGCGTTGAGCGTCACGTCCGCCCCGAGGCTCAGCAGGCCGTAGGAGGAGGGCCCCACCACCCGGATGCCTGCGCTGTGCGCCGCCCTCAGCAGGGTGCGCTGCAGCTCCAGCCCGTCCGCCCCGGTCTCGCCGAAGCCGGCCGAGAGCAGGACCACGCCCCGCACCCCGAGCGCCTCCAGGGACCGCACGACAGCGACCGAGTCGGCCGCGGCCACCGCGACGACGGCGAGCTCGACCGGCCCTGGTACGTCCTCGACCCGTGGGTAGCGAGGCACGTCCACAGCGGTCGGGACGCCGACGGCGTGGACAGCGACCGCAGGACCACCGGCCACGAGGTTCTCCAGCGCGCGCGCGGCCTGCCGGCCGTGCATCGTGCCGAGGGCCTGCTCCCCCGGCCCGACGACCACCACGGAGCGCGCCTCGAGCAGCGCGCGCATCGAGCGCGACTCGGCGCGGTGCTCCCGGTCGGCCATCACGGCCAGCGACCGGTCGGTCGGGTCGATGCCGAAGGACACCGTGACGATCCCGTCCTCCGTCCGCTGCCTGACCTCGTAGCCGGCGTCCCGGAAGACGCCGATCATCCGGCCGTTCTGCGGGAGCACCTCGGCCACGAACCGCCGGACGCCGCGCTCCCGCGCGGCGGCGGCAAGGTGCTCGAGCAGGACGGAACCCAGACCGCGGCCCTGCATCTGGTCCGCGACGTTGAACGCGACCTCGGCCTCGTCGGTCCCTACCCGGTCGTACCGGGCCACGCCGATGATCTGCTCCTGGGCCGTGGCGGCCCGGGCGACCGCGACGAGCGCCGCCCGGTCGACGTGGTCGACGGTCACGAGCCGCAGGAGGTCACGGTCCGGCAGCCGCTCGAGCGGCGCGAAGAACCGCAGGTAGGTGGACCGTTCGGACTGGCCGACGTGGAACGCCTGGAGCGCGTCGGCGTCACTGCGACGGATCGGCCGGACGTGCGTCGTGGAGCCGTCCAGCAGGACGACGTCGGCCTCCCACCCGGCCGGGTACGCCGGTCGGCCGGCGGGGGCGGCGTCTCCTGCGACGACTGCCATGCTCGCCAGGCTAGAGGGCCCGAGGCGTACCGTCCGCACGGACCCGCGCGCCGGTGCGGAGCCGGGGCGCGGGACGGTCCACAATGGACGCCGCACCGCCCCCCGCACCGAGGAGCACAGACGCATGGCGCGCCGCCCCGCGACCCCCGACCTGCCCCCCGAGGACCTCGTCGAGCGCATCGTCGACATCGACGTGGCGACCGAGATGGAGGGCTCGTTCCTCGAGTACGCCTACTCGGTCATCTACTCGCGGGCGCTCCCCGACGCACGCGACGGCATGAAGCCGGTGCAGCGTCGGATCCTGTTCCAGATGTCCGACATGGGCCTGCGCCCTGACCGGCCGTACGTGAAGTCGGCGCGGGTCGTCGGCGAGGTCATGGGCAAGCTGCACCCGCACGGTGACGCCGCGATCTACGACGCGATGGTGCGCCTCGCGCAACCCTTCTCGTTGCGGCTGCCGCTCGTCGACGGCCACGGCAACTTCGGGTCGCTCGACGACGGGCCCGCCGCGGCCCGGTACACCGAGGCCCGGATGGCGCCGTCGGCGCTCGCGATGACCGCGGGGCTCGACGAGGACGTCGTCGACTTCGTGCCGAACTACGACAACAAGCTCACCCAGCCCGAGGTCCTCCCGGCCGCGGTACCGAACCTGCTGGTCAACGGTGCGTCAGGCATCGCGGTCGGCATGGCCACCAACATGGCGCCGCACAACCTCGTCGAGGTCGTCGCCGCGGCACGCCACCTGGTGCTGCACCCGGACGCCTCGCTCGAGGACCTCATGCGCTTCGTGCCCGGGCCGGACCTTCCCTCGGGCGGCAAGATCGTCGGCCTGGACGGGGTCCGTGACGCCTACCGCACAGGACGCGGCGCGTTCCGGACGCGGGCCACGGCTCGCATCGAGAACGTGACACCGCGCCGCAAGGGCATCGTGGTCACCGAGCTCCCCTACACCGTCGGCCCCGAGAAGGTGATCGAGAAGATCAAGGAGGGTGAGCAGTCCAAGAAGCTCTCCGGCATCTCCGACGCCGTGGACCTCACGGACCGGGTGCACGGCCTGCGGCTGGTGATCGAGGTCAAGACGGGGTTCGACCCCGACGCCGTCCTGGAGCAGCTCTACCGGTACACACCGCTCGAGGACTCGTTCTCGATCAACAACGTGGCGCTCGTCGACGGCCAGCCTCGGACGCTCGGCCTGCGCGAGCTGCTGCAGGTCTGGGTGGACCACCGGATCTCGGTCGTGCGCCGACGGACGGCCCACCGCCTCGGACGGCGGCAGGAGCGCCTGCACCTCGTCGAAGGGCTGCTCGTCGCGATCGTCGACATCGACGAGGTCATCCAGGTCATCCGGACGTCCGACGACGCCGAGGAGGCGCGTGGGCGGCTGCGCACGGTGTTCGACCTGTCCGAGCTCCAGGCCGAGTACATCCTCGAGCTGCGGCTGCGGCGGCTCACCAAGTTCTCGCGGATCGAGCTCGAGCGCGAGCGGCAGCAGCTCGTCGAGGAGATCGCGGAGCTGGAGGCGATCCTCGCCGACGACGGTCGCCTGCGGACCCTGGTGTCCGACGAGATGGCCGAGGCCGCCGCGACGTACGGCACCCCGCGCCGCACGGTCCTGCTCGAGTCGGCAGGCGGAGCGACCGTGACAGGAGCGCCGGCCGCACGAGGGTCGGCCGCACCGCTGGAGATCGCCGACACCGCGTGCTGGGTGCTGCTGTCCGGAACCGGGCTCCTGGCCCGCACCGCGGGAGACGAGGAGCCCGTCCGCGACGACGCCACCCGCCGGGCCCGGCACGACGTGCTCGCGGCCCGGCTGCCGACCACGGCGCGCGCCGAGATCGGCGCGGTGACCTCCCGCGGCCGCGTGGTGCGGCTGTCCGTGCTCGAGCTCCCGGCGCTGCCGCCGACCGACGGCCACCCGTCACTGTCGGGCGGCGTGCCGCTCGCCGAGGTGGTCGCCGTCGAGCCGGGTGAGACCGTCGTCTCGCTGACGTCCCTCGCCGCCGACGCACCGACCCTCGCGCTCGCGACCGCCCAGGGAACCGTCAAGCGTGTCGCCCGGGGGGACGTGCCCGGCAACAGGGACACCTGGGAGGTCATCGCGCTCAAGGACGGCGACACCGTCGTCGGGGCCGCCCACGTCGGCGAGACGGACGAGCTCGTGCTGGTGAGCTCCGACTCGTCCCTGCTCCGCTTCCCTGCCTCGTCCGTGCGACCGCAAGGCCGGGCGGCCGGTGGGATGGCGGGCATCAAGCTCGCTCCGGGGCAACGCGTGGTGGCGTTCGGGACGGTGGCCGAAGGTGAGGCGGGCGGGGCCGTCCTGGTCACCGTTTCCGGGTCGTCCACCGCGCTGCCGGGCACGCAGGCAGGATCGGCGAAGGTGACCCCGTTCGACGCCTATCCCGCCAAGGGTCGCGCGACCGGCGGCGTCCGGTCGCACCGGTTCCTCAAGGGCGAGGACGCCCTCATCCTCGCCTGGGTCGGTGCGGCTCCGGCCTGGGCGAGCGGATCGGCAGGCCAAGCGGTCGAGCTGCCCGCGTCGGACCCTCGCCGCGACGGCTCCGGGACACCGCTCGGCGCCCCCGTCCACGCGATCGGCTGACCCGCTACACGAGCGCGATGACGTTGTCCCGCTTCACCGCCTGTGTCAGGGCGAGCCGGACCGGGACCGGCGGCGCCTTCCGCTCGGCGAGGTTGTGCTGGAGGACCGCGAACGTGAGCAGCGCCTGCCCGGCCAGGTAGGTGAGCATGACCCAGAAGTCCTGGCCCGGGAGGTGCCAGGCGGGCACCAGCTGTTCCAGTGCGATCAAGGCGTCGGAGACGACGAAGACCGCCGCCCCGGTCCCGGCGGCTCGCCCCAGGCCCGTGGCGAGGACCGCCATGGAGATGAGGCAGCCGCCGTACACGGCCACGGGCAGCAGCAGGTCGCCCGCGTGGGGCGCGCACGCTCCCACCAGCCCGACCAGCACCGTCCCGTACGCCACCAGCACCACGGGCCGGCGGTGCAGCACGGATCGGCGGACGAACGGCGAGAACGCCACGACGTACACGATCTGGGCGGCCAGGAAGCACCCGACCATCACGAGGAACGCCTGCTCCCCGGCGAACGACGGCAGCAGGTCCCCGAGCCACGACAGGCCCAGCGCGACCGCGGTGAGGGTGACGAGCCGGCCCCGCGGCCAGCGTGCGGCGGAGAGCAGCACACCGGCCAGCGCCGGCATCGCCAGCCACTGCGTCACCTGCCCCAGAGCGTCCGCACCGACGAGCAGGGAGACGAGCAGCACGGCGCTCACGGCGACGAACACCCCGACCCATGCACGTGCGGCGGTGGACAGCGAGCGCACCACAGCGACCTCCTCGCGGACCGGACCTCGTCGTCCGGCATGCCCGTGCCCGGGCGTCGTCGTCCGGGCGTGGGCCGATGCTAACGTGGGCGCCGCCTGGCGGAGGTCCGATCGGGCGCGGTGAGCGGGTGGCTTCCCCTCCGACCGGCGACGGGTTCAGAGCTCGATCGAGTACATGACCTCGCGGTGGTACCGCTCGAACCCCAGGCGCTCGTACAGGCCGTGCGCGCCGCTCTGGTTCGCGCTGTCGACGCCGAGGGTCGCGTACTCCATGCCGTCCGTCCGGTACGCCGACATGGCCGCGACGAGCAGGCTGGGCGCGAGCCCACGGCGGCGCCAGGCGGGCCGCACGCCGAGCAGCTCGACATAGCCGAAGGAATGGCCGACCACGGACCAGTCCTGCTCGTACCGTCCCGACATCAGATACCCGGCGACCTCCCCGGTGGCGTCCTCGACCGCCACGGTGCTCCACGCCTGCGCGAACATGCTGCGGTGCTGCGCCCACTGCTCGGCCGTGCGTGGCTCGCTCCCCCAGTGGTCCGCGAACGCCTCGTTGTGCGCCAGTCGGACCCTCTCCTCGAGGGCGGCACTCCACGGGACCAGGCGGACACCCGCAGGCGGCTCCGCGACGGGCAGCGGATCGGACAGTGGCCGTCGCATGTCGTCGTAGTAGCGGATCGGGCGGAAACCCCTCATGGCGAGGAGGCGGGCCGTCGCGGTCGCCGACTCCTGGACGTGCACCGCGATCCGTCCCGGCACGGCTGCCGTCGAGCGGGCCAGCAGCTGGCGCCCCCGGCCTTCCGACCAGGTGAGCACCGCCCGGCCCACCCCACGCCCCCTCCACTGCGGGTGCACCCCGCCGTCCAGGAAGGCGCGGATCACGCGGACGTCTCCCGGCGGCGCGGAGACGGACGCGTAGGCGCGCGGGACGCCGTCCGCGTCGAACCCGGCGAGCGTGTCGGTCGCCGGGTCGTGCCAGTCACCGTCGAACCGCT
The DNA here is from genome assembly GCF_054057935.1 of Cellulomonas sp. URHB0016. Taxonomy (NCBI): domain Bacteria; kingdom Bacillati; phylum Actinomycetota; class Actinomycetes; order Micrococcales; family Cellulomonadaceae; genus Cellulomonas; species Cellulomonas sp. URHB0016. The sequence goes on from NZ_JBSRZU010000001.1 coordinate 618,014, forward strand.
CGTCCACCTCCGGCACCGCCGTCCGGTACGGGGCGCCGTCGGCCTCCTCGACGGCGTTGAGGAGCGGTGTCAGCGCTTCGGCGTCGGTCCGTCGCAAGGGCCGCCAGTGCAGGCCGAACGCGTCGGAGGGGTGGGGCAGCTCGGTCGGCGCCGCAGCACGCTGAGCGAGCGGGGACAGCACGGTCTCGGTCACCCGTGCCACCCTTCCCCGACAGGTTCGGGGCGGCAACCGACTTTCGACGGGTCCGCCCTGCGCGCGTCGGCGGCGGCCGGCCGGACCTCCGCCCTCCGGTCCGCTGACGGGGTGCCGTGGGTCAGGCGTCGATGCGGCCGCGGTCCAGGGCGTGAGCGCCCGCGACGATGAAGTCCTTGCGGGGAGCGACGTCGGCGCCCATGAGCAGCTCGAAGATCTCTTCGGACCGCTGCGCCGTCTCGACCGTGACCCGGCGCAAGGTCCGGTGCCGCGGGTCCATCGTCGTCTCCGCCAGCTGGTCGGCGTCCATCTCGCCCAGGCCCTTGTACCTCTGGATGTCGTCCTTGTACTTCTTCCCGGACCGGTCCAGCCGCTTGAGCGTCGTGGCCAGCTCGGCCTCCGAGTAGGTGTAGATGTACTTGTCGGCCGGGTCGTCGGTGCGTCTGGCGCCCACGAGCTCGATGCGGTGCAGCGGCGGGACCGCAGCGTAGACGCGCCCCGCCTCGACGAGCGGCCTCATGTAGCGGAAGAACAGCGTCAGCAGCAGCGTGCGGATGTGCGCACCGTCGACGTCCGCGTCCGTCATCAGGACGATCTTGCCGTAGCGCGCCGCCTCCAGGTCGAACGTGCGCCCGGACCCGGCGCCGAGCACCTGGATGATCGCCGCGCACTCGGCGTTCTTCAGCATGTCCGTGACGGAGGCCTTCTGGACGTTGAGGATCTTGCCGCGGATGGGCAGCAGCGCCTGGAAGTCGGAGCTGCGCGCCAGCTTGGCGGTCCCGAGCGCGCTGTCCCCCTCGACGATGAACAGCTCGCTGCGGGCGACGTCGTCGCTGCGGCAGTCCGCCAGCTTGGCAGGCAGCGACGACGTCTCGAGCGCGTTCTTGCGGCGAGAGATCTCCTTCTGCTTGCGTGCGGACAGCCGGGCCCGCATCTCTCCGACCACCTTGTCGAGCAGCAGGCTCGACTGCGCCTTGTGGTCGCGCTTCGGCGAGACGAAGATGCCGCCGAGCTCGGTGTCGATGACCTTCGCGACGATGTTGCGGACGGGGCCGGTGCCGAGGACCTCCTTCGTCTGGCCCTCGAACTGCGGCTCCGCGAGCCGCACGGTGACGACGGAGGTGAGCCCGGCGAGGACGTCCTCTTTCTCGATCCGTTCGGTCGCGGCATCCTTGGCGGTGATCTTCAGCCGGCGGGCGTTCGCCTCGACCGCCTTGCGGAGCGTGCGGAGCAGCCCCGTCTCGAACCCGGCGAGATGGGTACCGCCCTTCGGGGTCGAGATGATGTTGACGAAGCTGCGGACCTCGGTCTCGTAGCCGGTCCCCCACCGCAGGGCGATGTCCACCTCGCAGGTCCGGGTCACCTCCTGCGGCGTCATGTGGCCGCGGTCGTCCAGCACCGGCACCGTCTCGGTGAACGTCCCGGTACCCGTCAGGTGCCAGGTGTCCGTCACCGCGGCGTCCGGTGCGAGGTGGTCGACGAAGTCGACGACGCCGCCGGAGTGGAAGAACGTCTCCTCGTGCGGACCGTCCCCGCCCGGTGTACCGGCGACACCCCGCTCGTCGCGCACCACGAGCGTGAGGCCGGGGACGAGGAAGCTCGTCTGGCGGGCCCGCGTGACGAGCTCGTCGTAGGAGAAGACCGCCGTCTTGGGGAAGATCTGACGATCCGCCCAGTACCGGACCCGGGTCCCGTTGCGCGCCTTGGGGACCTTGCCCACGACAGCGAGCTCCGAACCCGACACGAACGGCTCGAAGGGGGACTCCGGCCCGCGACCCGCCGCGTCGTCGAACACTCCCGGCTCACCGCGGTGGAACGTCATCCGGTGCGTCTTGCCGTCGCGGTCGACCTCGACGTCCAACCGGGCCGACAGCGCGTTGACGACCGACGCGCCGACACCGTGCAGGCCGCCCGAGGCGCCGTAGGAGCCGCCGCCGAACTTGCCGCCCGCGTGCAGCTTGGTGAAGACCACCTCGACACCCGTGAGGCCGGTCTTCGGCTCGACGTCCACGGGGATGCCGCGCGCGTTGTCCCGCACCTCCACGGACGAGTCCGCGTGCAGCACGATCTCGATGCGGTCGCCGTGACCACCGAGCGCCTCGTCGACCGAGTTGTCGATGACCTCCCACAGGCAGTGCATGAGGCCGCGGCTGTCCGTGGTGCCGATGTACATGCCCGGCCGCTTGCGGACCGCCTCGAGGCCCTCCAGCACCGACAGGTGCCGGGCCGTGTAGCCCTGCTGCGGGGAAGTCGTGGTCACGGGCAGATCGTATCCGCAGTGCCGGAGCCGCCCACGGCACCATGCCGCACGGCGGCGGTTCACCCGGTTCCCGGGTACGCCGCAAGCGAACCACCCGCTCTTGGTGCCATGGATCTGTGATCGGGATGGTTGTATGGATTCGTGACTGGGACGACGACCGAACCGCTGACCGCAGCCGACCGCTGTGACCGTTGTGGCGCGCAGGCCTACGTTCGCGTGGTGCTGCCCGTCGGTGAGCTGCTCTTCTGTGCTCACCACGCTCGCGAGCACGCCCCGAAGTTCGAGGCGCTCGCCACGCACGTGCACGACGAGACCCAGCGCCTGCTCGAGGAGCACGGCGCGGGAGCCGGCGCCGCACGCTGACCAGGACGCCCTGACCCGCCTCACGGCGACCGAGGCCCGGACCGTATCGGTCCGGGCCTCGTCGCGTCGGGCGGGGAGCATCCTCCGGCCCCGTGGACGACGACGCCCCGCACCGCATGAGCGGAACGGGGCGTCGCGGGTGCGAGAGGTGAGGATCAGTCCAGGTAGTCCCGGAGAACCTGCGAACGTGACGGGTGACGCAGCTTCGACATCGTCTTCGACTCGATCTGCCGGATCCGCTCACGCGTCACGCCGTAGACCTTGCCGATCTCGTCGAGCGTCTTGGGCTGACCGTCCGTCAGACCGAACCGCATGGACACGACGCCGGCCTCGCGCTCGGAGAGCGTGTCGAGCACCTGGTGCAGCTGCTCCTGCAGGAGCGTGAAGCTCACGGCGTCGGCCGGCACGACGGCCTCGGAGTCCTCGATGAGGTCGCCGAACTCGCTGTCGCCGTCCTCGCCGAGCGGCGTGTGCAGCGAGATGGGCTCGCGGCCGTACTTCTGGACCTCGACGACCTTCTCGGGCGTCATGTCGAGCTCCTTGGCGAGCTCCTCCGGCGTGGGCTCACGGCCCAGGTCCTGGAGCATCTGCCGCTGCACGCGCGCCAGCTTGTTGATGACCTCGACCATGTGCACGGGGATGCGGATGGTCCGGGCCTGGTCAGCCATCGCGCGGGTGATCGCCTGACGGATCCACCATGTGGCGTACGTCGAGAACTTGTAGCCCTTGGTGTAGTCGAACTTCTCGACCGCGCGGATGAGACCGAGGTTGCCCTCCTGGATCAGGTCCAGGAACAGCATGCCGCGCCCGGTGTACCGCTTCGCGAGCGACACCACGAGGCGCAGGTTCGCCTCGAGCAGGTGGTTCTTCGCGCGACGGCCGTCCTGTGCGATCCACTCGAGCTCGCGGCGGATCTTCGGCTCCATGGCCACACCCGCGTTGAGCCGTTCCTCCGCGAACAGGCCCGCCTCGATGCGCTTGGCGAGCTCGACCTCCTGCTCCGCGTTGAGGAGCGCGACCTTGCCGATCTGCTTGAGGTAGTCCTTGACGGGGTCGGCAGTGGCGCCGGCCGTCACGACCTGCTGCGCCGGGGCGTCGTCGTCGTCCGCGTCGGAGTAGACGAAGCCCTTGTCCTCGGTCTCCTCCTCCTCGGCGGCGGCGGCGGGCTTGGCCTGCTCACCGTCCTCACCGTCCTCGGCGTCGACCACCTCGACCACCTCGATGACGTCGACGTCGTCGGCGACGACCTCCTCGGTCACGTCGATCTCGACGTCCTCGAGGTCCACCGGCACGTCGTCGGCGTCCACGTCGGCGTTGACGTCCGCGGGTGCGCCGGCCTTGGGGGCCGCCTTCGCCGCCGCCGGCACCTTGGCAGCGCTCTTGGCGGCCGGCGTCCGGGTCGCGGCGGCCTTGGTCGGCCGTGAGGCCGTCTTGGCGACGACCGGCTCCTCCGTGCCGTCCGCGGCACTGACGACGGCCTTCGCCGACGGTCTGGCCTTCGCGCTCGTGGCGGCGACGGAACGGGTCGCGGCCGGCACGGCGGGCTCGCGCACGCCGATGCCGGCGGTCGCGAGACCGCGGACGACGGCACGCAGCCGCTTGGCGTCCTGGACGTCGGCCTGCTCGCACGCGGAGCGCAGCTCCTCGGCTCCGACGCTGCCGTGCGTCCGGCCGCGCAGCACGAGGTCCTGCATGGCGGGGTGCTCGAACTCACGCGGAAGTGCGGGATGCGGGGTCTGGGACGACACGAACGACCTTTCGGCAGCAAGACACCCGGGACGGGTCCGGGAGGTAGACAGACATTGTACCGACGAAGTCCCGGCAGGACGGTTCATCGGGCACGGTCGGAGGCGTCGAGGACGGCCCCGGACGGGTGAACGCCCTACTTCAACGGGCGAGGCCCGCAGGTGATTCCCGTGGATGCCGGACGGCGGCTCAGGCCGAGGTGGGCTTGACCGTGAGCACGGGACACGGGGCGTCGAAGAGCACTCGCTGGGCGTTGGCGCCGAGGATCAGCTTGCCGACCGGACTACGCCGCCGCAGGCCGATCACCACGAGCTGTGCCTCGACGTCCTCCGCGGTCGCGATGAGGTCGTCCGCGACGTCGCCGCCGTCCAGGAGTCGCACCTCGTGCGAGATGCCCTGGCCGGAGAGGTCGGCGTCGACCTGCGCGAGCGCCGCCTCGACCGCGGCCCGCTGGTCCGTCGGCTCGTCGGGCCGAGCGCTCACGACCACCACGACGCGCGTGCTGCGCCGCCGCGCCTCGTCGACCGCTGCGTCCAAGGCCGCCCGACCTTCCGGAGTGGCCAGGTAGCCCACCACGATGCTCATCGGTCCTCCTCGTCGGTGCGGCCTGACACGCCGTGGAACGGACGCTACCCGAGCCGTGCGGGCTGGACGAGCGCTCGACCACATCCCGCCCCACGTCAGACCGCACGCCGGGTCCAGCCAGGGCCGACCGCAGCCTCCAGCAGACCGTGCAGCAGCAGCGCCAGCCGGTACCGGTCGTCGGCCTGCAGAGCGCGGTCGACGAGGACCGAGGCACGTGCCCCGTCGCCCCGCCACCAGGCCAGCAGAGCGAGCAGAGTGAGTGCGGGGGCCTGGTGACCCGCGCGACCGTGCGCCACCACGTGCTCGAGGACGTCCTCGTGCACCCGGGTCGCCACCACCGGCGGGGGTACGGCGCACGTGGGGTCGAGGATCGACGCGACCGCGGCAGCCAGCTCGACCTCGTCCTCGGGCGCCGGCGCGGGACCGCGCACGCACCGCTCTGCGAGCTCACCCGTCCCCGGCACGAGCGAGACGAGCACGCTGTCCCGCACACGCCGGTCGGCGAGGCCGGCCTCCACGCGTCCCCACGGCGCGGGGCCCTGCGACGGCCCCTCGCACGCGTGAGCGACAGCAGCCCGCCACGCTGCCACCGAGTCGAGCCGCCAGCGCTCGGTGACGGCACCACCGGCCTCGAGCGCCTCCTCCCGACGGACCTCCCAACGGCGGCGGACCCGGGCGACGGAGCGCCGGCGCTCCGCAGCGGCCGGTCGGATCCTCGCGACGTCCGCCCGCGAGTCGGCGACGGCCGAGCCTGCCAGCACCAGCTCGGCGCCCACCTGCGTCGCGTCGAGCTCGCGCAGCGGCCGTCCTCCGGGCGGGCAGCAACCGTCGTGGCAGTCGAGCGAGAGGTAGCCGGTGGAGGTCACGACCCAGACGGCGACGTCGCCGAGCGGGGCGGCCGCCGCCTCGCGAAAGACCTCAGCCGCGCGGTGCGCCCGGTGTGCCGTCGCACCGCGGGGGTCGTCCTCGGTGTAGACGACGAGGAGCGCTCGGGAGGCGCCGTCGCGGTCGAGGAGCGTGACCAGGGCTCGGGCACGGTCGGACCCGTCGACGGGATCGGCCAGCTGCGCGAGGTCGACGCGGGCGACGACACCGACGGTCCCGCGCGGCGGTCGCAGGCTCACCGCGACGACGCTCGCACGGGGCCGGAAGCCCAGGCGGTGCGGGACGAGGGCGAGGATCTCGGCGGGTTCGCTGATCCTGAGGGTGGTGACGGTCGTGGGCTCCATGTCCGGCAGCCCATCGCACCGTGGGCACGGTTCCGTCCGCGTCAGGTGCGGCCTGTGGGCGGCCCACCCGGACGCCGACATGTGGTCGCCTCGACGAGCACGGCGGAACGCCTGTGGTCAGCTCAGCGAGCCGACCACCCGCCGACTACCCTGGCCCGGTGCCCCGCCTCCGACCCGCCGACGCCTGTCTCGTCGGCGGCCTCGCGGTCGCCGTCGCCGTGGCGCTCTCGAGCTGCTCCTCGAGCGGGCCCGCAGCGCTCGCGCCGTCCGGTTCAGCAGCAGCGGCACAGGCGGACCCCACTCCGACGGAGACCCTGCTCGGCACGTCGGACTCCGACGTCTCGGCCGTGGGCGAGCTCGCGGACGGGTTCCCCACCGACCTCGTCCCGGTACCACCGGGAGCGACCGTGCTGGTGTCGTCGGCCGACCCCGTCCCGACGACGGAGCTCGTGCAGATCAGCCTCAACGTCCGGACCGCCCAGGACACGGCCGGTCTCATGGACGCGGTCCGGACGCCGCTGCTCGCCGCCGGCTTCGTGGAGGGCGCTCCGCCCGTCGTCGAGCCCGGCCTTGCGGCCCAGTCCACGTTCTCGCGCAGCGACGGCTCCGAGCTCCTCGTCGTGGGCGTGCTCGACCGCGACGAGGAGCGCACCCTCACGCTCGGCGGCAAGGTCCGGACGGCGGTCCCCTAGGGTGCCGGTGTGACCCCCGACGTCCCCGCCCTCGTCGACGTCGAGGACGTCCGTCCCCGCGTGGACGCCATCCTTCAGCAGCACGTCGCCCAGCTGCGCGCCGTGCTCGCCGTCGCGAGCGCCGACGCCCACGTCCTCGCGGACGCCGTCGAGCAGATGCTGTCTGGCGGCAAGCGACTGCGCGCCGCCTTCTGCTACTGGTCGTGGCGGGCGCACGGCGGCCGTCCCGGCACCGCCGAGGCCGAGACCGTCCTCCGCGTCGGCGCGGCACTGGAGCTGTTCCAGGCAGCAGCGTTGTTCCACGACGACGTCATGGACGACTCCGACACGCGCCGCGGCTTTCCCGCCGCCCATCGGGCGTTCGCCGCCGTGCACGCCACGCACGGCTACACGGGAGACGCGGACCGGTTCGGCGAGTCGGCAGCCATCCTGCTCGGCGACCTCGCGCTGGTCGCGAGCGAGCAGGAGTTCGCGGGCGCCCTCGCGCTGCACCCGTGGCCGCGCATCCAGCGTGCCCGGGCGGTGTTCGACCTCATGAGGACGGAGGTGACGGTCGGCCAGTACCTCGACGTCCTCGCCCAGGCACTCCCGTGGGGCGAGGACCCGACCGGTGACGAGGTGCGCGCCCGCGAGGTGATCCGGGCCAAGTCGGCGCGGTACAGCGTCGAGCACCCGGTCGTGCTCGGCGCCGCCCTGGCAGACGCCGACGAGGCGGACCTCGCTGCGTGCCGCGCGCTCGGGCTGCCGCTCGGCGAGGCCTACCAGCTCCGGGACGACCTCCTCGGGGTCTTCGGAGACCCCGACGCCACCGGCAAGCCGGCAGGCGACGACCTGCGGGAGGGCAAGCGCACCGTGCTCGTCGCCCGCTCGCTCGCGCGCGCTCTCGAGAGCGGCGACCGGGGCACCGCGACCCTCCTGCGGGAGCACCTCGGGAACCGGGACATGTCCGACGACGACGTCGAACGCCTGACGGGCGCCATCGACGCGACGGGTGCACCGCACGAGGTGGAGAAGCTGATCGAGCACCTGGCGGCCCGCGCGTTCGCACTCATGGACGAGCTGTCCTGGCCCGAGCCCGCACGGTCGCACCTCACGGCTCTGGCCCACGCCGCGGTCGACCGGCGCTCCTGACCGACTGCGCGGCAGAGCCGAGGGTCAGAGCTCGGCCTGCGCGCGGCGCCGGACCTCCGTCTTGCGCCCCACCCGCAGCGCCTCGATGGGCGTCCCCGGCAGCGACGGGTCGTCGGTGAACAGCCACGCGATCGCGTCCTCGTCGGAGAAGCCGGCGTCCGAGAGGACCGTGAACGTGCCCTGCAGCGCGCTGAGCACCGTCCACTGCGGGGTGTCCTCCGTCCGCGACGGCTGGGACGGGTTCGCCAGGTGTCCCGGTACCAGGAACTGAGCAGGCACGCAGAGCACCTTGGGGTCGCGCCGCGGCGCGCGCCGACGAGGCGGCGCTCCTGCAGGAGCCGGCGCACCTTCCCGACGTCGAGACCGAGGCGGTCCGACACGTCCGGGAGCGTCAACCACTCGTCGACAAGGGCATCGAGCGTGCTCGGGGAGTCATTCACCCGACAAGAGTACGCACGAGCGAATTACACGCACGCAATTCCTGCGTGCGCTTTCGGAAAGCGAGTGGCTGGGCTACGTTCGAATTCTGTCACTCTCGTCACACCAGCATCAGACGTTCACACCAGCCCCATCGAAGGATCCGCCATGTCGCAGTCCGCCACCGTCCGGTCCGAGGTCCTGCGCCGCGCCGCGACCGGCACCGGCGCGACGATCGCGCTCGTCGCGGTCGCGGTCACCGCCACGGGCACGGGCGCGCACGCAGACGAGCAGTACACGGTGCGGGCCGGAGACACGGTGAGCCACATCGCCGCGCGCACGAGCACCTCCGTCGCCGCCATCGCTCGAGCGAACTCCCTCACGAACGTGTCCAAGATCCGGATCGGCCAGGTCCTCACCATCCCGCCCGCCGGCGCCCGGAGCAGGACCGCAGCCGCTCCGGTCGGCACCGCTCCCGTCACCACCGCCCCCGCCGGCGCCACGTACGTGGTCCGGTCCGGAGACACCGTGAGCCGGATCGCGAGCAGGGCGGGCACCACGGTCGCCGCCGTCGTCGCGGCGAACGGCCTCGACGCGCGCGCCTCGATCCGGATCGGGCAGACGCTCACGCTCCCGGGCGGGGTCGCGGCGGCGGGGGGCGCCGGGGCAGCACCGGCCGCTCCGGTGACGTCCGCGGGCAGCTACACGGTCGTCAAGGGCGACACCGTGACGAGCATCGCCGCCCGGCACGGCACCACGACCGCGGCGATCGTCGCCGCCAACGGTCTCGACGCGCGCGCCTCCATCCGCATCGGCCAGAGGCTCACGATCCCCGGCACCGCGGCCCAGACGGTCGGCAACACGTTCGCCGGGCGGACCTACCCGGACGCGGTGGTCGACGCCGCCAACGCGAACCTGGCGTCGCTGCGCGCCGCGGGTGTGCCGTCGAAGGCCGGCATGAAGGCCAGGATCGCCGAGATCGCCCGCATCATGGGGGTCGACGCGTCCCTCGCGCAGGCCGTCGCCTTCCAGGAGTCCGGGTTCAACCACGCCGTCGTCTCCCCCGCCAACGCCATCGGCGTGATGCAGGTGATCCCGAGCTCGGGCGCCTGGGCCTCGCAGCTGGTCGGCCGCCGCCTCGACCTGCTGAACCCGGACGACAACATCACGGCGGGCGTCGCCATCCTGCGCGCACTCGTCCAGACCTCGCCGGACCTGCCGTCCGCCATCGCCGGCTACTACCAGGGCGCGGCGTCCGTGCAGCGCAACGGCATGTTCGCCGACACCCGCCGCTACGTCGCGAACGTGCAGACCCACATGACGCGCTTCGGCTGAGCGGCCCGGGCTCCGACGAACCGGGCAGGGCCGACCGTAGACTCCTGCGCGTGGGAGCCACCGTCACCGATCCGCTCGTGGGCCGCCTGGTCGACGGGCGGTACGAGGTCGTCTCCCGGATCGCCCGCGGCGGCATGGCGACGGTCTATCTCGCCGTCGACCGCCGGCTGGACCGGGACGTGGCGCTCAAGGTCATGCACCCGCACCTCGCCGAAGGGTCCAGCGGCAACGACTTCGTCGCCCGGTTCCGCCGCGAGGCCCGTGCCGCGGCGCGGCTGACCCACCCCGGGCTCGTCGGGGTCTACGACCAGGGCCTCGACGGCGAGACCAGCTACCTGACCATGGAGTACATCGACGGGTCGAACCTCAGACGGCGCCTCGGCGAGCGCGGCGCGCTCACGGTGGACGAGACCCTGCGCGTCGGCGAGAGCGTGCTCGACGCGCTCGCGGCGGCGCACCGGGCCGGACTCGTGCACCGGGACATCAAGCCCGAGAACGTGCTGCTCGCCACCGACGGCCGAGTGAAGCTCGCCGACTTCGGGCTGGCCCGAGCGGTCACCGAGGTCACCTCCACCACGACCGGCACGGTGCTCGGCACCGTCGCCTACCTGGCGCCCGAGCTCGTGGTCCGGGGGGCCAGCGACGCCCGCACCGACGTGTACGCGTGCGGCATCCTGCTCTTCGAGATGCTCACCGGTCGGCAGCCGTTCACCGGCGAGACCCCGATCCAGGTCGCGTTCCAGCACGTCAACTCGGACGTGCCGGCCCCCAGCGACGAGCTCACATGGCTTCCTGTGGAGGTCGACGAGCTCGTCCAGGCGCTCGCGGCCCGCTCCCCCGAGGACCGACCCGTGGACGCCACGGCCGCACTCGGGCTGCTGCGTCGCACCCGTGCCGCGCTCGACGCGGACACGCTGGCGCGACGCGCCGACGTCGCGCCGTCCATCGTCCTGCCGCTCGCGACCGACCCCGACGAGACCGAGCTCGACGAGCTCGACGACGAGACCGGTGGACCGAGCGGCGAGGACGGCCAGGAGACGACGCGTCTCGACACCTCGTCCCCCCACGGCGCCACGGTCGCGCTGCCCATCGGGCTCGGCGTCCAGCCGGCCGCCGTGACGTCGGTCGGCGCGGTCGCGCTCCCGCCGCGTCACCGCCGGCGGTGGTGGGTGCTGCTGGCGGTACTGACGGTGCTCGTCCTCTCCGCCGGTGGGGCCGCCCTCTGGTACGTCCAAGCCGGTCCGGGAGCATTCACCAAGGTCCCCGAGGTCCTGGGCGGCGACCAGGCCACGGTGACGGCCGCGCTCGAACGTGCAGGCCTCCGGGGGCACGCCACCGCCGACTTCGACCCCGACGCACCGGTCGACACCGTCTTCGCCGCCGACCCTGAGGCCGGGTCGCGCGTCCGCAAGGGTTCTGTCGTCGTCTTCACGGTCTCGAAGGGACCCGACTACGTGCAGGTCCCCGACGGCGTCGTCGCCGTCCTGCAGAAGGACGCCGCGAACGCCCTCACGACTGCAGGGCTGACGCCCGTCTACGACGAGCCGGCCTACGACGACGCCGCCCCCAACGGGGTCGTGCTCACCGCGACGCTCCCCGACGGCACACCTGCAGCCCCCGGGACGCAGTCCACGCGCGGTACGGACGTGACGCTCGTGGTGTCGAAGGGCCCCGCACCGGCCGCGATCACCTCGGTCGTCGGTGACACCGTCGACCATGCGACGGCGGCGCTGGCCACCGACAACATGAAGCTCGCCGCGACCGAGGTCCACGACGACACCGTCGCGGCCGGCCGGATCATCTCCCAGGACCCGCCGTCCGGCACGCCCGGGCACCGGGGCGACACCGTGAACGTCGTCGTGTCCCTGGGTCCTGAGCTCGTGGAGATGCCGAACGTCGTGAACAAGTCCGTGGACGAGGCCAAAGCCGCCCTCGACGCCCTCGGACTGAAGGTGAAGACCGGCAAACCCCTCGGCTACGCCGTCGCGAACCGCATCTTCTCGCAGAGCGTCAAGGCGGGCGACATGATCCCGAAGGGTACGGAGGTCCACGCTCTCCGTCGTGTGAACGCGGGGCGCTGTGGCCGAACGAACGAGAGGCCGGGTCGCATCGCTGCGCCCGGCCTCTCGTCACGTCTCGCCGATCAGACCCTGCGGAGGAGCTCCACGACCTGGAACGCCATCTCGAGCGACTGCTGGTGGTTCAGCCGCGGGTCGACGAGAGTCTCGTACCGGAGCGCCAGGCCCTCGTCGTCGATCTCCTCGGAGCCACCCAGCACCTCGGTGACATCGTCCCCGGTGAGCTCGATGTGCAGGCCACCCGGGACTGTGCCGAGGCCTCGATGCACCTCGAAGAACCCCGCGACCTCGTCCATGACGTCCGAGAAGCGCCGCGTCTTGTACCCCGACGCCGACGTGATGCCGTTGCCGTGCATCGGGTCGCACACCCAGGTCACCGGGCGTCCGTCGGCGGTCACCTTCTCGACGAGCGCCGGCAGGAGGTCGCGGACCTTGCCGGCACCCATCCGGGTGATGAACGTGATCCGGCCGGGCTCACCGCTCGGGTTGAGCCGGTCGATGAGCGCCAACGCGTCGTCGCCCGTCGTGGTGGGCCCCAGCTTGATCCCGAGCGGGTTCTGCACCCGGGAGAAGTAGTCCACGTGCGCACCGTCGAGCTGCCGGGTGCGCTCGCCGATCCACACGAAATGGGCCGAGCAGTCGTACGGCAGGCCTGTCCGCGAGTCGATGCGCGTGAGCGGCCGCTCGTAGTCGAGCAGCAGCCCCTCATGGCTCGAGTAGAAGTCGACCGAGCGCAGCGCCTCGAAGTCCGCGCCGCACGCAGCCATGAACCGGATGGCGCGGTCGATCTCCGCGGCGATCTCCTCGTAGCGCGAGTACGACGGGTTCGCCATGAAGCCGCGGTTCCACTCGTGCACCCGCAGCAACGATGCGAAGCCGCCGGTGGTGAAGGCGCGGATGAGGTTCAGCGTCGAGGCGGACGTGTGGTACGCCTCGAGCAGCCGCTTCGGGTCCGGGGTGCGTGCCTCGGGCGTGAAGTCATACCCGTTGATGATGTCTCCGCGGAAGGCCGGCAGCGTCTGCCCGTCCCGCGTCTCGCTGTCCGAGGACCGCGGCTTGGCGTACTGGCCTGCCATCCGGCCCATCTTGATGACCGGCAGGCTGGCGCCGTACGTGAGGACCACGGCCATCTGCAGGATCGTCTTGATCTTGTTCCGGATGTTGTCGGCCGTCGCCTCCGCGAACGTCTCCGCGCAGTCGCCGCCCTGCAGCAGGAACGCCTCGCCCCGGCCGGCCGCGGCCAGGTGGGTGCGCAGCGCGTCCGCCTCGCCGGCGAACACGAGCGGCGGGAGCGTCCCGAGCCGGCTCGTGGCCGCCTCGAGCGCCTGGGCGTCAGGCCACCGCGGCTGCTGGCCCGCCGGCAGGTCGCGCCAGGCGTCGAGCCCGGCGACGACCTTCGGATCCGGCTCCACGCTCACGAGTGCACCGCCGGGACGAGGTCCTGGCCGATGTCCGACAGGAGCGCACCGAACCACGGCTGCGACACGTCGAACGCCTTGCCGCCCGCGATCCGCGGGAACTCGATGGCGCGCAGCACGTCGTCCTGCTCCTCGTCGTGCCCGATGACGCCGGACTCACCACGCAGCGCGCACTCCACCGCGAGGTCCGTCATGGACTTGATGAGCCGCAGGTCCTCGGCGTTGGCCGCCGCCGCCCGCGAGTAGTAGCCGGACTTCTGGACCATGGTCTTCTCGGCGCCAAGCTTCTTGGAGAACTGCTTGGCGAACCACTGACCGGGATTCACGGTGTCGAGCTTGACGTGCCCGAACGGATCCCGCTCCACCGGGGTCCCGGCGGCCTCCAGCTGCTCGATGATCTCGTGCATGCCGGCGCCTTCGGACAGGAAGATGTTGACGTTGCCCTGCTCGTCCATGACCGTGCGCAGGCGCTCGGCCTCCGCGTCGATGTCGAGCGCGAGCTCGGGCACGAAGACGGCGTGAATGTCCCAGCGCTCGCGCGTCAGGCCGATGCCGGGCACCCACTCCTGCTGGTCGAGCCACTTGCGGTACTCCACGGCGGCAGCGGCGGTGAGCCAGCCGCAGTGCCGGCCCATGACCTCGTGGACGATCAGCATGCGCGGTCCGGACCGGTGCTCGCCGATCACGTTCGCCGCGAACCCGGCGGCCTCCTCGGCCGCCGTCCACGCACCGAGCGACTGACGGATCGGCACCACGTCGTTGTCGATCGTCTTGGGCAGACCGACGACCGTGAGGCCGTAGCCGTTGTCCGCGAGGTAGGCGGCGAGGTCGGCGGCGGTCGTGTTGGTGTCGTCGCCGCCGATCGTGTGCAGCACGTCGACACCGTCGGCCTTGAGCTGCTCGGCCGCGACCTGCAGCGGGTCCTCACCCTCCTGCACCAGCCCACGCTTGACGCAGTCGGCCGCGTTCGTGAGCTTGACCCGCGAGTTGCCGATCGGCGACCCGCCGAACCGGTGCAGGATGCCGGCCTTGGCCCGCGTGTCCGCGTCGACGACGATCTTGTCCCCGCGCAGCAGGCCGTAGTAGCCGTGCTCGTAGGCGATGATCTCGATGTCGGGTGCGATCTCGGTGTAGCGCTCGATGAGCCCACCGACGGCCGACGACAGGCACGGAGCGAAGCCACCTGCGGTGAGGAGGGCGACGCGACGAACCGACATGAGACACACCTCTCGTTGATCTTCACGGCGGGCACCGGGTGCCCGACCAGGACGCGCGACGCCCACGAGGTCCGCACGGAGCAGGTTCGAGGGCACGCACAGGGCCGGCTCGCGCCGACCGCGTCATCCTACTGACGTGGGAGCGTCGTCCTGCGGCGGTACCGGCACCTGGACGTCCGGCGCCGGGCGGCCCCCGGGAGCGGCGGGGAGGTGGTCGGCTGCCGTGCCCGCCGCGGCGGGATGGCCTGTGGCGATCCGGGCCTTCTGCGTCGCCGCGTACACGTCGACGTACTCCTGGCCCGACAGGCTCATGATCGCGTACATGATCTCGTCGCTCACGGATCTCAGGATGAACCGGTCGTTCTCCATGCCCCGGTACCGGCTGAAGTCGAGCGGCTCGCCGATCACCACACCGATCCGCATGACCTTGGGGATCTTGCGGCCCAGCGGCTGGGCGACGTCGGTCCCGACCATCGCGATCGGGACGACCGGCGCCCCCGACTCCAGGGCCAGTCGGGCGACCCCCGTCTTCCCCCGGTACAGGCGGCCGTCCGGACTCCGCGTGCCTTCCGGGTAGATGCCGAAGAGGTCACCCTCGGCGAGCCGGCGCAGGCCCGTGTTGAGCGCCGCCTCGCTCGCCTTGCCGCCCCCACGATCCACCGGGATGGTCCCGACGCCGCGCATGAAGCCCGCGGTCACCCGGCCCTTGAGGCCGCGTCCGGTGAAGTACTCCTGCTTGCCGATGAAGACGATCTCGCGATCGAGGACGAGGGGAAGGAAGAACGAGTCGATCACGGCGAGATGGTTGCTCGCGAGGATCGCCGCGCCCTCCGGCGGCACGTGCTCCGCACCTCGCACCCACGGACGGTAGATGAGGTGCAGGAGCGGGCCCACGAAGACCCGCTTCATCAACCAGTAGAACAAGAGCCCACCTCTCCACCGACCCACACGCCTCGTCCGACTCTAGAGTGCTCCCATGGCCGCACGCCCCGACGACCCCGACGACGCCGTTCCGCCGCCGGACGCCGGAGCGTCGGAACCGCCGTCCGACGACGCCTCCGATACCGGCGGAGCGTCCCGGGACGCGGTCGGCGACGACGAGCGATGGGCGGCGATCGTCGCACAGCTCGGCGACCTCGCCGACTACGACGGCTCCGAGGTCGAGGGCCCGGAGGACGCCGGCCCGGTCGCGACCCCGGCGGACGAGCCACCGTCGGCGGACGTCGCGAGCCCGCCGCTGTCGTTCCCGGTCGCCCCCTGGGTCGCCGAGCCGCGCGTCGTGCGTCCGGCGCCGGACGAGGCCATGACCGGCCGGGACTGGGACGGCACCTCGCAGTACGACGACGCGGAGGCCGCCGTCGACGCCGAGGAGCACTTCGTCCCGCCGGACCCCGGACCGGTGCTCGGCGGCGACCCGCTGCTGACCATGGCGTGGTTCGCGGCGGTCGGGATGCCGCTGTTCCTGCTCGTGGTGCTCGTCGCCTGGCGGTCGGCTCCCGTCGCGCTCGTGCAGGCGGCGGCCATCGTGTTCGTGCTCGGCATCGGCGTCCTCGTCTGGCGCATGCCGCACCGGCGCGACCCGGACGACGACTCGGGCGCGGTGGTCTGACCCCGCCCCGGCGCCGAACGCCTCGTCGAGGTCAGAGCCGCGCGAGGTCCGCCGCGCCCACCATGCCGGCGTCGTTGCCCATCGACGCCGTGACGATCTCCGCCTCCGGCCGGTGCCCGCGGCCGGACAGCTGCTCGTCGAACGCCTTGCGAGCCGGCGCCAGCAGCAGGTCGCCCGCCGCGGCCACGCCGCCACCGATCACGATGAGCGCTGGGTCCAGGAGCGCCGTCGCCGACGCGGCGCCCTCACCCACCCAGCGGCCCAGCTCGGCCAGCAGGTCGATCGCCAGCGGGTCGCCCTCCGCTGCCGCCTGCGTGACCTGCGGACCGACGATCCTGTCGGCATCGCCGCCGGCCAGCGCGAGCAGACGCTCCGCACGGTCGGGCTGCGAGATGGCCGCCGCCTGGGCGTCGCGGACCAGCGCGCTGCCCGACGCGTACTGCTCCCAACAGCCCTCGTGGCCGCAGCCGCAGTAGTGGCCACCAGGGACCACGCGCATGTGGCCGATCTCCGCCGCGACGCCCCAGGCGCCACGGACGAGCTCACCGTTCGTCACGACCGCACCGCCGAGACCTGTGCCGACGGTCAGCAGGAGCATGTCGTCGACGTCCCGGGCAGCACCGAACCGGAACTCCGCCCAGCCCGCCGCGTTCGCGTCGTTCTCGACGACGATGGTCACACCAGGGCCCACGAGCGCGGCGACGTTGTCACGCAAGGGGTAGTCGCGCCACGCGATGTTCGGCGCGAACAGGACCTGGGAGCGGTCGGCGGACACGAAACCGGCGGCGGCGAGCCCGATCGCGTCGACCTGATACGACGCGGTCAGCTCGGCGTAGACGTCGGCGATGGCGCGGTCGATGCCGGCCGCGTCGTCCGGCGACGTCTCGCGGCGGGTCTGTGCCAGGATCGTGCCCTGCTCGTCGACCACCCCGGCCGCGATCTTCGTCCCGCCGATGTCCACACCGATGGCATGCATGTCCGTGTGTGCTCCTACGCGTCAGTGCCGCAACCGCCGTCGTGCGGTCCGCTCGGACCAACGCTAGCGGCCTGTGGACCGTACTCGTGCACTCGTCCGCTGGCGCGCGCAGACCACCCGCGCCGAGCCCTCCGGCACCGGCGCGGTTCCCCTGGCCGGTATCGGACGTCCCGTATCCTCGACACACGTCGCCACCTGTCACTGGAGCCAGAATGGACGAGTTCCACAGCCCCCTGCTCGTCGAGGTCGACCCCTCGAGCAATCTCAACGACCTGCTCGCCCAGCGGGTGCAGGGGACCCCCGACCGCGTCGTGGTGGAGCACAAGACCCAGTCCGGCGGTCCCTGGATCCCGTTGACGGCGCGGGAGCTCGACGCCGAGGTCGTGGCGGTGGCGAAGGGCTTCGTGGCCCGGGGCGTCCAGCCCGGTGATCGCGTCGGCATCATGTCGCGCACGCGGTTCGAGTGGACGCTGCTCGACTGGGCCGTATGGGCCGTCGGCGCCGTCCCCGTCCCTCTGTACGAGACGTCCTCGGCCGAGCAGGTGGCCTGGATCCTCACCGACGCGGACGTGTCGCTGCTCGTCGTCGAGTCGGCCTCGCACGCGGCGGTCGTCGACGAGGTGCGCGCGGACGTTCCTGACCTCCGCGACGTCCTGGTCATCGACGACGGCGCGATCGACGCGCTGGTGGCCGCCGGCACAGAGGTCGAGGACGCGGAGATCACCCGTCGACGTGGGCTCGCCGTGCTCGCCGACGTCGCCACCATCATCTACACGTCGGGCACCACCGGTCGACCGAAGGGCGTCGAGCTCACGCACGGCAACTTCGCCGAGCTGACGGTCAACACCGTGGCGGGACTGGGCGAGGTGGTGGCGGCCGACGGCGCCCGGACGCTGCTCTTCATGCCCCTCGCGCACGTGTTCGCGCGCTTCATCGAGGTCCTCTGCGTGCCTGCGGGCGCCGTGCTGGGGCACACGTCCGACACCAGGACGCTGATGGAGGACCTGGGCTCGTTCCGGCCCACGTTCGTCCTGGCCGTGCCGCGCGTGTTCGAGAAGGTCTACAACTCGGCCGAGCAGAAGGCGGCCGCCGCGGGCAAGGGCGCGATCTTCCAACGCGCCGCCAAGACCTCCATCGTCTATTCGCGGGCACTCGACACGCCGAAGGGTCCGAGCCCGTGGCTGCGGCTGCAGCACAAGGTCGCGGACGTGCTCGTCCTCCACAGGCTGCGGGCGGCGCTCGGTGGTCAGGCGAAGTGGGCGATCTCGGGCGGTGCCCCCCTCGGCGAGCGGCTGGGTCACTTCTACCGCGGGCTGGGCCTGCACGTGCTCGAGGGCTACGGCCTGACCGAGACGACCGCCCCTGCCACGGTGAACCGGCCCGAGAAGACGAAGATCGGGACCGTCGGCCTGCCGCTGCCCGGTTCGTCGGTGCGGATCGCCTCCGACGGCGAGATCGAGCTCAAGGGCATCCAGGTGTTCGGGGGCTACCACGCGAACGAGGCTGCCACCGAGGAGTCCATGGACGACGGCTGGTTCCGCTCCGGCGACCTCGGCTCACTCGACGAGGACGGCTACCTCCGGATCACCGGGCGCAAGAAGGAGATCATCGTCACCGCCGGCGGGAAGAACGTCGCGCCCGCGGTGCTCGAGGACCGTCTGCGCGCCCACCCGCTCATCAGCCAGGTCGTGGTCGTCGGTGACCAGAAGCCGTTCATCGGGGCGCTCATCACCCTCGATCCCGACGGTGTGCCCGGCTGGCTGACAGCCCACGGAAAGCCTGCCATGTCGCTCGAGGCGGCCGCCAAGGACGCGGACGTCCTCGCCTCCATCGACAAGGCCGTCGACAAGACGAACAGGGCGGTCTCCCGTGCGGAGTCGATCCGCAAGTACCGCATCCTCGATCGCGACCTCACGATCGCCGACGGGTACCTGACCCCCAAGCTCAGCGTCCGTCGTCGTGAGGTGCTCAAGGACTTCGCCGCCGACGTGGAGGCCCTGTACGACTCGTCCGACCACGGCTGACGCCGGCTATCCGGTGGGATCGAGACGCAGGGGCGGCACGAACCCCTGCGCCGCGAGCACGCCGAGCGCCGCGCGTTCGGCCGGGTCCAGCTCGACGGTCCCGGCACGAGGACGCAGCGCCGGGACGGCTCCGGGGCGGACCGTGACCGTCAGGAACGTCACCACGCAGTCCGCGCACGCCACGGCGCGCGCAGAGCAGCTGTCGCAGTCGATGATCATGGCGGGACGGTAGCGGCCACCGCCGACACGGGTCAGGGCCGGAGGATGCGCGCGACGAGCGTCGCGGAGGGCACGACCCAGGCACCGGCGGCCTCGACGTCACGGGCGACCTCCTGGTCGCTCGTGACCACGACGAGCACGCGGCCGCGGGGCTCGGCGTGGACGAGCCGCCGGATCAGGTCGTCGGCGATCTCCCCGACCGAGAACAGGACCCGGACCCCGCGGGCGAGGCTTCCCGACGCCGGCGGACCCTCCTGGCCGTCGAAGCAGCACGTCACCTCCGCTCCGGTCCGGGCAGCGACCCGCCCGAGGCCGTCGACCAGTCGGTTCCGCTGCTCCGCGAGCGTCAGCTCGCCGAACCCCGACTTCGACACGTTGTACCCGTCGACGAGCAGGTGGGCACGAGGCTGTCGGAGCAGCTCGTCGAGCAGCGCCGGGTCGTCCACGGAGCGCCCACGCGAGCCTTGGCGCCGCTGCGTGGGCTCGAGCGCGGGTGCGACCAGGTCCGCCGGGAGGTCTCCGGCGGGCGGCAGCGCGAGCTCGGTGCGCAACCCGCTCGCCGCATCGACGATCGTGTCCAGCAGGAGGCGTACCCGGGCGTCGGCGAGCTTGCGGGCCGATCTGAGCTCTGCCCGCGCCGCGGTCCGCTCGGCGTCCGCGGTGCGTCGGTCGTCGGCAGCCGCGGCCCGCTCCTGCGACGCCGCCCGGTGCTCGGCCTGTGCGGCGTCGAGCACGGCTCGCGCGTCCTCTGCGGAGCGTCGCGCCTCGCTGCGCGCCCGGTCCGCGTCGGACCGCAGCCGGCGCAGCTCGCGCTGGAGGGCCGTCAGCTCGTCGGCGGCGTCCCGGGCGCCGCCCTGCGCGCGCTCGAGCTCGGTGCGCAGACGCGTCACGTCCGCCTGCGCGCGTGCGAGGTCCTCGAGCGTGCGAGGTGCCGGGTCGTCCACGGGCACCGTGGGTACCAGGTCGCTCCAGCCGGGGTCACCGGCGAGCCACGCGCCCGCAGCAGCATCCCACGACGGTGCGCGTGGTGGCGGCTCCCCCGCCCCCGGCTCCGGGTGCTCGGACGTCCACGTCCGCCAGACCCGGGCACGGAAGCCGTCGTCCGCCAACGCCGTCCACAGCGGACCCGCTCCCGCGGTCGCCCGCCGGCGAGGAGCGAACTGCCGCACGGCGCGCAGCGTCGCGGGCACCTCGGGCGGCTCGAGGGTACCGAGCACATCGGCCGCGACCTGGACGAGCACCGTGCGCAGAGACGCGGGCACGTTGCGGGCGGCCGCCGGCTCCGGCCGGCCGGGCTGCGCGTCGGCATCGGTGCCCGGGTCGGTCATGTCGTCACCCTAGGTCGCGGCCGGCCTCCCGCGTGGCGCGGCCAGGGTGTCAGACGGCCTGGGTACCGTTCCCGCCATGTCGCCCGTCCGCCGCCTGCGCCCCGTCTGGGCGGACGCCACCCCTGTTGCCGGTGCCCGGGCCGTGCAGCCGACGCTCGAGGATCTCGGCACCCCGCTGTCGGACGTGACCTTCGTCGTGGTGGACCTGGAGACGACCGGTGGCACACCGGCCGACTGCCAGATCACCGAGATCGGTGCCGTCAAGGTTCGCGGCGGGGAGGTGCTCGGCGAGTTCCAGACGCTCGTGGACCCGGGTGGACCTGTTCCACCCTTCATCCAGGTGCTCACCGGGATCACGACCACCATGCTCGTCGGCGCGCCCCGGATCGAGGAGGTGCTGCCGAGCTTCCTCGAGTTCTCACGTGGCGCGGTCCTCGTCGCGCACAACGCGCCCTTCGACGTGGGGTTCCTGAAGGCGGCCGCGGCCCGCACGGGGTACGCCTGGCCCGGACATCGTGTCGTCGACACCGTCCGGCTCGCCCGCAGGGTCGTCACGCGGGACGAGGCGCCGAACCACAAGCTCTCGAGCCTCGCCGCGCTGTTCGGTGCAGCGGTGACCCCCAACCACCGGGCCCTCTCGGACGCCCGCGCCACGGTCGACGTGCTGCACGCGCTGCTGGGCAGGCTCGCGCCGCTCGGCGTGACCCACCTCGAGGACCTCGCGACCGCGACGGATCCGGTGCCCACGGACGTGCGGCGCAAACGCACCCTCGCGGACGGCCTGCCGGACGCACCGGGTGTGTACCTGTTCCGCGGCCCACGCGACGAGGTGCTCTACGTGGGTACCTCGACGACGTCGTTGCGGCACCGGGTGCGGTCCTACTTCACCGCCTCCGAGAAGCGCCGCCGGATGACCGAGATGGTCCGCATCGCCGAGCGTGTGGACCCCGTCGTGTGCGCGACGCCGCTCGAGGCGCGTGTCCGGGAGCTCCGGCTCATCGTCGAGCACTCGCCGCGGTACAACCGCAGGTCCCGGTTCCCCGAGCGCATGCCGTGGGTACGTCTCACCTCGGAGCCCTACCCGCGACTGTCCGTCGTCCGCGACGTCCGGGCCGACGACGGGTCCGCGTACATCGGGCCGTTCGCGAGCTCCTCGTCGGCACAGCTCGCGGTGGACGCCCTGCACGAGACGTTCCCGGTGCGGCAGTGCACCCGCCGGCTCCCGCTCGTCGCACCGCCGTCGGCGTCGGCCTGCGTCCTGGCGGAGCTCGGTCGGTGCGGCGCTCCGTGCACGGGCCACCAGTCCCCCGCCGACTACTCGACCGTCGTCGACCTCGTGCGGTCCGCGATGCTCGGCGACCCGCAGGCCGTCATCCGGACCCACTCCGACCGTCTGACCTGGCTGGTGCGGCAGGAGCGGTTCGAGGAGGCCGCATCCGTCCGCGACCGTCTGGCGTCGTTCCTGCGGGGCGCGACCCGGGCACAGCGCTTCGCGCCGCTGGCCCGGTGCCCGGAGCTCATCGCTGCTCGGCGGGTGGACGACGGAGGATGGGAGATCGTCCTCGTGCGGTACGGCAGGCTGGCCGGGACAGCACGGTCGGACCGGCGGACCGACCCTCGACCCTTGGTCGCGGCCCTCCAGAGCACCGGTGAGGACGTGCCCCCGCCCGTCTCGCCGTCCACGGCCGCCCATCCCGAGGAGACCGACCTGGTGCTCACCTGGCTGGAGCAGCCGGGGGTGCGTCTCGTCGAGGTCGTCGGCGGCTGGGCGTCGCCCGTGCGGTCGGCGCAGGCCGTCCGCGACCCGGTCGCGGCGGTCGCATCCCTGATCCGGGCCCGACCGGCCGCGGCGGACGACGTCGTCCCACACCCGTGGGCCGACCACGCCGTTCCGGTCGTCGCACCGTCGCCGGGCGCGGCATGATGACGAGCATGCTGACCGCCATCGTGCTCATCGACGCCGACGCCGCCCGCATCCCGGAGGTCGCCTCCGCGATCGCCGAGATCCGTGGCGTCAGTGAGGTGTACTCCGTGACCGGCGAGGTCGACCTCATCGCCGTCGTCCGCGTGCGCGAGCACGATGCCCTGGCGGACGTCATCGCCGACAAGGTCGGCAAGATCGAGGGCGTCGTCCGCACGCAGACCTACATCGCCTTCCGCACGTACTCGCAGCACGACCTGGAACAGGCGTTCGCCCTGGGCCTAGAGGACTGAGCCGGAGGTCGACGCAGTCGAGCGCAGGCTCAGGCCGACAATTGGCACCAGGACTGAGCCGGAGGTCGACGCAGTCGAGCGCAGGCTCGGGCCGACCATTGGCACCAGGACTGAGCCGGAGGTCGACGCAGTCGAGCGCAGGCTCGGGCCGACCATTGGCACCAGGACTGAGCCGGAGGTCGACGCAGTCGAGCGCAGGCTCAGGCCGACCACAGGCACCAGGTCCCAGCCCGTGCGCTCAGGCGCTGGCCTTCTGCCACCGGGCGAGCACGTCCGCTGCCGCGCCGCTGTCCAGCGACTCGCGGGCGAGCCCGGTGGCAGCCCGCAGACGTTCCGTCAGCGTGCCTTCGGCCAGCCCCGGAAGCGTGCCGTCCGCGACGAGCGCGGCCGCGGTGTTGAGCACGACCGTCTCGCGCACGGGACCGCGTTCCCCGTCGAGGAGCCGGCGTGCCACCTCGGCGTTGTGCGCGGCGTCGGCCCCACGGAGCTCCTCGAGGTCGACATGGCCCACGCCGAGCTCCGCCGACCAGTCGACGACCTGCTCGTGCACGTCGCCGGCCCGCACCTCCCAGATCCGGGTCGGCCCGGTCGGGGCGATCTCGTCGAGCCCGTCCTCGCCACGGAACACGAGCGCGTCCTTCCCACGGCCTGCGAAGACCCCGGCGAGCAGCGGAGCCATGCGACGGTCGGCGACGCCGATGGCACCCGACTGCGGCTGGGCGGGGTTGGTGAGGGGGCCGAGGAAGTTGAAGACGGTGCCGATGCCCAGGCCGGCGCGCGCCGCGGCGGCGTGGCGCATCGACGGGTGGAAGACCTGGGCGTAGCAGAACGTGATCCCGACCTCCTCGGCCAGCGCGGCGACGCGCTCGGGCGGGTGGTCGAGGCGGATGCCCAGCTCCTCGAGGACGTCGGCCGACCCTGACGACGACGACGCGGCCCGGTTGCCGTGCTTGACGACCCGCAGACCGGCACCGGCCACCACGAGCGCCGACATCGTCGAGATGTTCACCGTGTGCGACCGGTCACCCCCGGTGCCCACGATGTCGACGCATCGACCCGGGACGGTGATGCGGATCGCGTGCGAGAGCATCGCCTCCGCCAGCCCGGTCAGCTCGTCGACGGTCTCTCCCTTGGCACGGAGAGCGACGAGGAAGCCCGCGACGCGTACGGGTGTGGCCTCGCCCCGCATGATGTCGTCCATCGCCCATGCGGTCTGTGCCGCGGTGAGGTCCTGGCGGGCGACGAGCGCCGTGAGCAGGTCCGACCACGTCGACGCGGCGGTCATCCGGTGACGCCCTGGCGCGCGAGGAGCCGCGCGACGACACCCTGGAGCTCGACGGGGTCCAGCGGGCGCGACACGGCGGCGTCGGCGTTGGACCACGACGCGAGCCAGGCGTCCTGGGGGCGTCCGGTCAGGACGAGGACCGGCGGGCACCGGTAGACCTCGTCCTTGAGCTGACGTCCCAGACCCATGCCACCGACCTTGTCCGCCTCACCGTCGAGGATGAGCAGGTCGAGGTTCCCGGACTCGGTGGTCGTGATCGCGACCGGAGCCGTCGCGACCTCGACCCACTCGATCTCCGGCTCGCCACGGCCGAGACGGCGACCGACCGCGAGGCGCACCTCGGCCCGGGTGTCGACGTCGTCGCTGTAGAGCAGGATCCGCGGACCGGGGGTGCCCGCAGCGGTCGTCCGGTCGGGCTGCGCGGTGCTCATGGTCGTCCCTCACTCGTCGTCGACGTGCGTCCGAGGGGAATCTTGGCACGGCTCGCGACGATCGCGGCGCGGTGAGCGAGCACGCGGCCGACGCAGCCATAGCACGGCGGACGCCCGGCGCCGGCGCACACGCGCGCAGCGCCTGGCCGGGGACACCCGGGTGAAGGGTCCCGGACGTGCGCGCCACCGCATGATGACGGGCCACACAGGCCCGCATGCGTCCTCACGCGCGCCGTGATCGTGACGGTGTGACATTTACCGCTCGCCGCGGCCTGGGTCCTATGGCCCATGCGGCTCAGTCATCAGCCATAATGGCGAACGTGTCGACCGCCATGGCTGCCCCTCGCACCGCGCCCCACGTGAGCGTCAACCGACCGAACCCTGTGTCGGTCGGGACCATCGTCTGGCTCGCCAGCGAGCTCATGTTCTTCGCGGGCCTCTTCGCGATGTACTTCACCCTCCGGGCAGCGGTGCCCGAGGAGTGGGCGGTGCAGACGGCGAAGCTCAACGTCACGTTCGCGTTGGTCAACACCACGATGCTGGTGCTGTCCTCCGTGACCTGCCAGATGGGCGTGTGGGCCGCGGAGCGGTTCCAGCCGGTGCGCACGGGCAAGCTGCTGCAGGTCAACCGCTGGGGCATGAACGAGTGGATGACGCTCACGTACCTCATGGGTGCGTTCTTCATCGGCGGCCAGATCTTCGAGTACGCCGCGCTCGTCAGCGAGAACCTCACGATCTCCTCGAGCCCGTACGGCTCGGTCTTCTACCTGACCACCGGCTTCCACGGTCTGCACGTGGTCGGCGGTCTCATCGCCTTCCTGTTCCTGCTCGGCCGCTCGTTCACCGCCAAGCGCTTCGGCCACCACGAGGCCACCACCGCGATCGTGACGTCGTACTACTGGCACTTCGTCGACGTCGTCTGGATCGCGCTGTTCGCTGTCATCTACCTCCTGAAGTGACCGGCGGGCGTCGCCGCCCGCGCACCTGACCCCACCCCCCTTAGGCGAGACGAGGATCGATCCGTGAAGGCACTCGCAGCCCGCAGGCACGACCGGCGCGCGCCGGTGGTGCTGCTCCTGCTGGCGCTGCTGCTCACCGGTGCCCTGTACGCGCTGCTCGCGCCCTCCTCGGCCGACGCGGCGCCGAGAACGGCCAGCACCGACGACATCGCGACCGGCGAGAAGCTGTTCCAGGCCAACTGCGCCACCTGCCACGGCCCGTCCGCGGCCGGCACCGCCAGCGGCCCGTCACTCATCGGCGTGGGCGCGGCCGCCGTCGACTTCCAGGTCGGCACCGGTCGCATGCCCGCGCAGATGAACGGACCGCAGATCCAGGCGAAGCCGGTCCAGTTCGACGACGAGCAGATCAGCCAGCTGGCGGCCTACGTGGCCTCGCTCGGTGTCGGCCCCGCGATCCCCACGGAGGAGCAGGTCGACCCTGCGCTGGGCGACCCCGCGAACGGCATGGCGTTGTTCCGCACCAACTGCGCGATGTGCCACAACGCTGTCGGCGCAGGCGGCGCGCTGTCGCAGGGCAAGTACGCGCCCGGCCTGTGGGAGACCTCCCCCAAGCACCTCTACGAGGCCATGCTCACCGGCCCGCAGTCGATGCCCGTCTTCAACGACGCCAACATCACGCCCGAGGGCAAGCGCGACATCATCGCGTTCATCGACCAGCAGGGCGACACGGCGCCCGGGGGGCTCACCCTCGGCGCGCTGGGACCCGTCAGTGAAGGCCTGTGGGCATGGGTGGTCGGCATCGGCCTGCTCATCGGCGCAGCAGTGTGGATCGGAGCGAAGTCCTCGTGAGCAACCACGACAACGGCCACGAGGCCACCACCGACGTCGCTCTGCGCGACACGACGGGGCCCGACCGGTTCACCGATCCGGGGCACGAGGAGCACCACCTTCGCGTCGGCGACAACGACCCGAAGGCGAACAAGAAGGCCGAGCGGCAGGTCGTCTTCCTCTTCACGATCTCGATCCTCGGCACGCTCGCGTTCATCGTCGCCTACTTCGCACTGCCCCCGGGCGAGACCCCGGAGTCGATGCGGCGGTCGAACGTCGCCCTCGGTCTGAGCATGGCCTTCGCGCTGCTCGGCATCGGCACCGCGGCGGTGCACTGGGCCAAGGCCCTGATGAACGACCACGAGAAGTCCGAGGACCGGCACGCGCAGCGCAGCGACGACGCGGCGCGCGCAGCGGCCATCGAGGTGCTCAAGGACGGTGCGGCGGACTCGGCCATCGGTCGCCGCGGCGTCCTCAAGGTCTCGGTGATCGGCGCGCTCGCCCTGTTCCCGCTCTCGATCGTCCTGCCGCTGATCGGCAACGTCGGTGAGGACTGGGACGTCTCGAAGTTCAAGCGGACGCTGTGGCGCAAGGGCCTCAAGCTCACGACCGATCCCGAGGGCCGGCCCATCAAGGCCTCGGACGTCACCATCGGCTCCGTCTTCCACGTGATCCCCGAAGGGCTCGAGGAGGAGGAGCACCCGCTCGACGAGAAGGCGAAGTCCATCGTCCTGCTGATCCGGCTGGCACCGGAGGACCTCCACGAGGCCCCCGACCGCGCCGGTTGGTCGTACAACGGGATCGTCGCATACTCGAAGATCTGTACCCATGTGGGTTGTCCGGTCGCGCTGTACGAGCAGCAGACTCACCACCTCCTCTGCCCGTGTCACCAGTCGACGTTCGACGTGGCGAACGGCGCGAAGGTCGTGTTCGGACCGGCGAAGCGGCCCCTGCCGCAGCTGCCGATCACCGTTGACGACGAGGGCTACCTGGTCGCGCAGAGCGACTTCCACGAGCCCGTCGGCCCGACATTCTGGGAGCGTCTCAAGTGACGACGACCTCGACCCCGACAGCGACCGCCCGCGCAGCGGCCGGCACGGCGGACTACCTGGACCAGCGCACCGGGCTCGGCGTCGCGGTGAAGGTGTTCGCCCGCAAGATCTTCCCCGACCACTGGTCGTTCCTGCTGGGCGAGATCGCGCTCTTCAGCTTCGTCACCATCCTCATCTCGGGCGTGTTCCTCACGATGTTCTTCGTGCCGAGCATGAACGAGACGGTGTACGAGGGACCGTGGGCGACGATGAACGGCGTGCACATGTCCGAGGCGTTCGCCTCGACCCTGCGCCTGTCGTTCGAGGTCCGCGGCGGTCTGCTCATGCGGCAGATCCACCACTGGGCGGCGCTCATCTTCATGGCGTCGATCGTCACGCACATGATGCGCGTGTTCTTCACCGGTGCGTTCCGCAAGCCTCGCGAGCTCAACTGGGTCGTCGGGTTCACGCTGATGATCCTCGGCCTCGCTGCCGGCTTCTCCGGCTACTCGCTCCCTGACGACGTGCTCTCGGGCAACGGCCTGCGCATCACCGACGGTGTGGTGCGGGCGATCCCGATCATCGGCAGCTACATGTCGTACTTCATCTTCGGCGGCGAGTTCCCCGGGCAGGACCTCATCCCGCGGCTGTTCACGGTGCACGTCCTGCTGGTGCCGGGCCTGATCCTCGCGCTGATCGGCCTGCACCTGTTCTTTGTCGTGCTCCACAAGCACACGCAGTACCCGGGGTCCGGCCGGAGCAACTCGAACGTGGTCGGCTACCCGCTGTTCCCCATCTACATGGCGAAGGCCGGGGGTTACTTCTTCCTCGTGTTCGGCGTCATCGCGCTCATGGGCGCGACGATGGTCATCAACCCGGTGTGGAACTACGGCCCGTTCGACCCCTCCCCCGTGTCGGCCGGCGCCCAGCCCGACTGGTACATGCTCTTCCTCGAGGGCTCGCTCCGGCTCATGCCCGGTCAGGCCGAGATCGTCATCGCCGGGTTCTCGATCCCGCTCAACGTCATCATCCCGGCGATGGTGATCCCCGGGATCCTGTTCACGTTGCTCGCCCTGTACCCGTTCGTCGAGGCGTTCGCGACGGGCGACAAGCGCGAGCACCACGTGCTCGACCGCCCGCGCAACCGTCCGTTCCGCACCGCGTTCGGCGTCTCGCTGCTCACGGGGTTCTTCATCCTGGTCCTCGCCGGGTCGAACGACCTCATCGCGACGCACTTCCACCTGTCGATCAACGACATCACGTGGACGTTCCGCTTCCTGTTCTTCCTCGGTCCGTGGTTCGCGTTCTACATCACGAAGCGCATCTGCCTCGGGCTGCAGCGCAAGGACCGCGAGCTGGTGCTGCACGGCCACGAGACCGGGCGCATCGTCCGGTTTGCCAGCGGTGAGTACATCGAGGTGCACAAGCCGCCTCGACGCGCACGAGCGATGGCTGCGCGTGCAGCACGACGCGATCCGCCCGCTCGAGATCGAGCCGGCCGAGGACTCCCGTGGTGTGCGTCGCAAGGGGTACCGCACGGACCGCATCCGCCAGCGCCTGTCCGAGGTGTTCTACGAGGACCGCATCGAGCCGGTGACCCCCGCGGAGCTGGCGGCAGCCCACTCGCACGGAGAGCACGACGTGCTGGAGCCCGCCGTGGAGCGCGGCCAGCTGGCCGGTGCCGTGGGCGGTGGACAGCACTTCGTCGATCCGCAGGACGAGACGAGCCCGGATGGGCGGAATCGCTGATCCTGAGCAAGAGTTGACCGTGGAGTCGGGCGGCTCGCCGTGATCGGCGGGCCGCCCGCTTCGTCGATCCCCGCGGCCGTGGCAGACGGTCGCGGCCCTAGCAGGAGAGGTACTCACGCATGGCTGACTACACGCTTCCGGACCTGCCCTACGACTACGCGGCCCTCGAGCCGCACATCTCCGGGCGGATCATGGAGCTGCACCATGACAAGCACCACGCCGCGTACGTGACGGGAGCGAACACCGCCCTCGAGAAGCTCGCGGCGGCGCGTGAGGCCGACGACTTCGCCTCCGTGAACCTGCACGAGAAGAACCTCGCCTTCAACCTCGGTGGCCACGTCAACCACTCGGTGTTCTGGCAGAACCTGTCGCCCGAGGGCGGTGACCGTCCGACGGGCGAGCTCGCCGCGGCGATCGACGAGTTCTTCGGGTCGTTCGAGGGCTTCCAGAAGCACTTCGCGGCGAACGCCCTCGGCATCCAGGGTTCGGGCTGGTCGATCCTCGCGTGGGACTCGATCGGCTCGAAGCTGGTCGTGGTGCAGCTGTACGACCAGCAGAGCAACATCGCGCTGGGCCTCGTCCCGGTCGTGGTCCTGGACATGTGGGAGCACGCGTTCTACCTGGACTACGTGAACGTCAAGGCGGACTACGTCAAGGCGTGGTGGAACATCGTCAGCTGGACCGATGCGGCCGCGCGCTTCGAGCGGGCCCGATCGCAGGCCTCGGGGCTCATCGTCCCGTCGCTCTGAGTCGTCGAGCACCGCAGAGGGCCGTCCGCACGCCGGGCGGCCCTCTGCCGTACCCGGACCGGGACGCACACCCGGACCCGTCCGCGGAGCCAGACCTGGAGAGCACGCCATGCCATCGAAGTACGCCCGCACGGAGCGTGAGCGCCGGTTCGTGTGCGCCGCTCCCCCGCCGCCCGACGCCGTGGTCCGGCGCCGCAGGATCGAGGACCGGTACATCGACGGCACGCGCCTGCGCCTGCGTCGGGTCGAGGAGGTCGACGGTGCCGGTCCCGCCGTCCACAAGCTCACCCAGAAGCTTCCGGGCGACCCGTGGGGTGAGCTGACCACGATGTACGTGTCCGAGCAGGAGTACACCCTGCTGTGTGCCCTGCCCGCGGCTCTGCTGATGAAGGAGCGGTGGTCGGCGCCAGCCCTCGGCTACGACATGTTCCGCGGGCCTCTCGAGGGTCTCGTCCTCGCGGAGGCCGAGTTCGAGGACGACGTCACCGCCGCCTCGTTCGTGCCACCCACGGGACTCTGGGAAGTCACCGGCGACGTGAGGTTCACGGGCGGCGCGCTGGTGCGGACGGCCCCTCAGGACGTCCTCAGAACCGCCCTGGAGCTCCTGGCGGGGCACCGGCCACCGCACGACGCGTGAGGGGCGCCGGACGCGTGCAGCGTCCGACGCCCTTCATGGACGAGGTGCGTCAGTGGGCGTGCTGGCCCCGGGAGAACTCGAACACCCAGCCGACCAGGCCGATGATCCCGAGAGCGAGACCGATGTACGACAGCCAGAACCCCACGGCCATGCCGGCGAAGACGATGGCGGCGGCGGTGCCGATCACCAGGGGCCACCAGCTCCAGGGGCTGTACACACCCTGGTCGCCGGCGCCCTGCTCGATCTCACCGAGCTCGTCGTCCTCGGGACGGGGGTCGATGCGGCGGGACAGCAGCGCGAAGTAGGCGCCGATCATCCCGACGAGCCCGCCGACGAGCGGGATGCCGATCATCCCGACCGGCTCACCGCCGCTCCACCAGGCGTAGATCAGCCCCACGGGGACGAAGAAGAGCACCCCGTACAGGAAGAGCTTGGTCTCGAGCCTCACCGGTCGTTCTCCTCGTCGGGCAGGTCGGCGGGACGGTCCTCGACGATCGTCGTGGAGGACTGCTCGGGCTCGGCGGTGCCGTTCGCCACTCTCTCGGCCGCCACGTCGGTCTCGCCTCGCCGGTCGGCTTCCCAGTCGAGGATGCCCGCGTGCGGCTCGACGTAGTCCATCGCCGCGACCTCGGGGTGGTGCAGGTCGAACGCGGGCCGCTCGGAGCGGATGCGCGGGAGCGACGTGAAGTTGTGCCGCGGCGGCGGGCAGCTGGTGGCCCACTCGAGCGAGGCGCCATAGCCCCACGGGTCGTCCACGGTGACCAGGGGCGCGTTGCGCCACGTCGAGTAGACGTTCCAGAGGAACGGCAGGGTGGAGGACGCCAGGATGAACGCGCCGACCGTCGAGACCTGGTTCATCCACGTGAAGCCGTCGTCGGGCGAGTAGTCCGCGTACCGGCGGGGCATGCCGGCGACGCCCAGCCAGTGCTGGATGAGGAAGGTGGTGTGGAACCCGATGAACAGCAGCCAGAAGTGGATCTTGCCGAGGCGCTCGTCGAGCATCCGGCCCGTCATCTTCGGCCACCAGAAGTAGAACCCGGCGAACATCGCGAAAACGACCGTGCCGAAGACGACGTAGTGGAAGTGCGCCACGACGAAGTAGGAGTCCGAGAGGTGGAAGTCCAGCGTCGGGCTGGACAGGATGATGCCGGTCAGCCCGCCGAAGAGGAACGTGACGAGAAACCCGATCGTCCACAGCATCGGCGTGTCGAACGTGAGCTTCCCGCGCCACATCGTGCCGATCCAGTTGAAGAACTTCACACCGGTCGGGACGGCGATGAGCATCGTCATGAACGAGAAGAACGGCAGCAGCACCGAGCCGGTGACGTACATGTGGTGCGCCCACACGGTGACCGACAGGGCGGCGATCGCGATCGTCGCGTAGACGAGGCCCTTGTAGCCGAAGATCGGCTTGCGGCTGAACACCGGCAGGATCTCCGTCACGATGCCGAAGAACGGCAGAGCGATGATGTAGACCTCGGGGTGCCCGAAGAACCAGAACAGGTGCTGCCACAGGATGGCGCCACCATTGTCCGGGTTGAAGACCTGGGCGCCCAGCCGGCGGTCGGCCCCCAGCGCGAACAGCGCGGCGGCGAGCGGCGGGAACGCCATCAGGACCAGGAGCGACGTCACCAGCGTGTTCCAGGTGAAGATCGGCATCCGGAACATGGTCATGCCGGGGGCGCGCATGGTGACGATCGTGGTGATGAAGTTGACCGCACCGAGGATGGTCCCGAACCCGGCGAGCGCGAGCCCGAAGACCCACAGGTCACCGCCGAGGCCCGGCGAGTACACGGTGTCGGAGAGCGGCGCGTAGGCGAACCAGCCGAACGACGCGGCACCCTGCGGCGTGAAGAAACCGGCGGCGGCGATCGTGCCACCGAAGAAGAAGAACCAGTACGCGACCATGTTGAGCCGCGGGAACGCGACGTCCGGCGCACCGATCTGGAGCGGCATGATCACGTTCGCGAAGCCCGCGAACAGCGGCGTTGCGAACAGCAGCAACATGATCGTGCCGTGCATCGTGAACGCCTGGTTGTACTGCTCACGGGACTGGAAGACGTCCATCCC
This sequence comes from Cellulomonas sp. URHB0016, assembly GCF_054057935.1. NCBI lineage: Bacteria > Bacillati > Actinomycetota > Actinomycetes > Micrococcales > Cellulomonadaceae > Cellulomonas > Cellulomonas sp. URHB0016. The sequence goes on from NZ_JBSRZU010000001.1 coordinate 650,787, forward strand.
GGGGGCGAACAGCTCGGCGCGGATCAGCAGCGCGAGGATGCCGCCGATCGCGAACCAGACGAACGACGTGATCAGGTACAGGTACCCGATCGTCTTGTGGTCGGTCGAGGTGATCCACTTGATCACCGTGCGACCCAGCGTCTGGCGCGACGGCGCCAGGCCGGGGATCTGCTCCGCGACGGCGGCCATCAGTTGTCACCTTCCTGCGGGACGCTCTCGTCGAGCTCCTGTTGGCGGCTGAACTCGAGACCGAGCGCCCCCTCCTGGCCCTTGTCCTTGAGCTCCTGGATGTGCTTGTCGTACTCGTCCCGGGTCACGACGTTGACGTTGAACAACATCGACGAGTGGTACTCGCCGCAGAGCTCCGCGCACTTCCCCTCGTACAGGCCGACCTCGGTGGGAGTGACCTGGAACGTGTTCGTCTTGCCGGGGATGATGTCCATCTTGTAGAGGAACGCCGGCACCCAGAACGAGTGGATGACGTCGCGCGAGTTCAGCGTGAACTCGACCCGCTCGTCGACCGGCAGCCAGAGCGTCACCTGGTCCCGCAGCACGCCGGTGCCTGCCGAGCCGACGTCCTGTGCGTGCTGGCCGGTCTCGTACGCGTCGTCGTCGAGGTAGTTGAAGTCCCAGCTCCACTGCTTGCCGATCACCTGGACGTGGTTCTCCGCCGTGGCGGACGTGTCCTGGATCGCCGTGGTGTCCCTGTTCGTGTAGTAGAACAGCACGCCGACCATGATGATCGGGAGGATCACGTACATGACCTCGAGCGGCACGTGGTACCTGAGCTGGACGGGCAGCGTGCTGTCGTTCTTCCGCTTCCGGTAGACCGCGACGCACCAGAGCATCAGACCCCAGGTGATGATGCCGACGATCAGGGCGGCGATCCACGACCCGCGCCACAGGCTGACGATCCGGGCGGTCTGGTCGGTGATCTCATGTTCGGAGCTGCCGGGCAGCCAGCCGCGCTCGACCTCGGCGGAGCATCCGCTGAGGGCGACCGTGACGACGGCTGCGAGTCCGGCCCACTTCAGGGCCGGACGACGCGTCCGGCGGGGGGTGTCCGGGTGCACGGGGGACCTCTCGCTCGCTGTCCCGTCAGCCTGCCCACCTGGTACTGGGGACACCGCCCGGGACCTTCGTCCTCGACCTGTGCAGCCTAGCGTGCCGACCACGGCCTTTCGTCCCGACGGCGCCAGTTGGCGACGCGGTGTCAGCACCGTCACAGCGCCACCACATCCGTGCGTCCGGGTGTGGTGTCCGCGGTGGACGCTCGACGACGAGCCTCGGCGGACTACCGTGCCCGGGTGAGCTCTCAGCCCGACGACGGCACCTCAGGCGCCGGTGTGACGGACGCCACGCCCCCGCGCACGTTCCTGGACGCAGGAGGACGGGCGCCGCTGCTGCCGCAGGCACGGTCGGCCTTCGTCGAGGCGCTCGACCAGGGCTGGGCCGACCCGCGCCGCCTGCACACCGAAGGCCGGCGGGCACGGATGCTGCTCGACGGCGCCCGCGAGGCCATCGCCTCGGTCGTCGGTGCACGCACCGACGACGTGGACCTCGCGTCGTCGCACACCACGGCCCTGCACTCCGCGGTGCTCGCTGTCGCCGCCGGGCGCCGGCGGGTCGGGTCGCACGTCGTGGTGAGTGCCGTCGAGCGCGCGGCCGTGCTCGCCGCCGCGGACCGGGTTGCCGCCGGAGCCAGGGTGATGGTCCCCGTCGACGCGTTCGCTCGCGTGGACGTCGACGCGTTCGCGGCCGCCGTCGCCCGGCCGGGGGTCGCACTCGCCGCCCTGCAGCACGCGAACGGCGAGGTCGGCACGCTCCAGCCGGTCGCAGCCGCGCACGAGGCCGCGCGACGAGCCGGCGTGCCGCTGCTCGTCGACGCCGGAGCCAGCCTCGGTCATGTCAGGGTCGGGCCGGAGTGGGACCTGCTCGCCGGCGACGCCGGCGACTGGGGAGGGCCGGCCGGCATCGGCGTCCTCGTCACCAGGCCGGGCGTGCGTCGCTCCCCCGAACGCCCCGACGACGAGGACCGCTGGTTCCCGGGCGGCGTCAGCGTGCCCGCCGCGCTGTCGGCGGCCGTCGCGCTGCAGGTCGCCGCCTCGAGCTCGGCCTCGGACGACACCGGCCGGCGTGAGCTCGTCGACCGCGTCCGCGACCGGGTGGCGGCCGACGTGCCGGACGTCGACGTGGTGGGCGACCCCCACGACAGGCTCCCCCACGTCGTGACGTTCTCGTGCCTCTACGTCGAGGGCGAGGCGCTCGTCGGCGGCCTCGACGCGCTGGGCTTCGCAGTCGGGTCGGGCTCCGCGTGCACCTCCGGCGCGCTCGAGCCGAGCCACGTGCTGGCGGCGATGGGAGCGCTGACCCACGGGAACGTCCGGCTCGCCCTGCCTCGCGGCACCTCGGCGGAGGACGTCGACCGGTTCCTCGCCGCGCTGCCGGGGGTGGTCGCCCGCGTCCGGCAGACGTTCGGCGTGGCGGGCCTGTGAGCGGACCCGGGCGGAGCCTGGATCCCGGCGAGCCGACGCCCGTCGTGGTCGATGCCCGCGGTCTGCGCTGCCCGGCGCCGGTGATCCGGCTCGCGCGGGCGGCGCGCGACGTGCCGGCCGGGACGGACCTCACCGTCCTGGCCACCGATCCTGCGGCGGTGCACGACGTCCCGGCCTGGGCGCGGATGCGGGGTCACGACCTCGTGTCGTCGACGACTGCCGACGGTGTCCACACGATCACGGTCCGCACCGGGTGACGACGAAGGGCCCGGTACCGACGAAGGTCGGTGCCGGGCCCCTCGGGGTTCGGATCAGCTGAACGAACCGCCGCACGCGCAGGCGCTGCCGGCGTTCGGGTTGTCGATCGTGAAGCCCTGCTTCTCGATCGTGTCAGCGAAGTCGATCGTCGCCCCCTCGAGGTACGGGACGCTCATCCGGTCGACGACGACCTCGACACCGTCGTAGTCCTTGAGGGCGTCGCCGTCGAGCACGCGCTCGTCGAAGTACAGCTGGTAGATGAGGCCGGAGCAGCCGCCGGGCTGGACGGCGACGCGCAGACGCAGGTCGTCGCGGCCCTCCTGCTCGAGGAGGCTGCGCACCTTGGACGCGGCCACGTCCGTGAGCAGGACGCCGTGCGTCGTGGTCTCGGTGGTCTCGCTCATCGTCACTCCTGGTTGTCTCACGAGGGCTGCCCGACGCGATGTCATCGAGGAGAGCACTGGAGCGCCCGTCCTCACGTCAAACCTGCCCAACAGCGGCGGCCGTGCAGATGTTCCCCGCCAGGGTACGACGACGGGCGTCGGATGCTCGCACGCGGCTCAGCGGGACCACGTGCGGGCGACGCGCAGCGCCCGGTCGTGGAGCGATCCCGCCGGGTCCGCGAGCGCGGCCTCGACCTGCGCCGGGTGCTCGGCGACCGCGTACGCGGCCGTCACGCCGGCGGCGGACAGCTCGCGCCTGCCGACGAGCACCTCGCCCGCCAGCACCACGGTCGGCACGCCGTGCGCGAGCGCCCGCGCGGCCACCTCCGCCGCGACCTTCCCGTGCAGCGACTGCCAGTCGAAGCGCCCCTCACCGGTGACGACGACGTCCGCGCCGGCGATGCGGGCGTCGAGCCCGCACCGGTCCGCCACGAGGGAGGCGCCGGGCAGCAGGCGCGCACCGAGGAGCGACAGCCCGAAGCCGAGGCCACCGGCGGCGCCCGCTCCGGGGGCCGCCACCAGTCGCGCCGCCACAGACGCCGGCCTCGCGCCGGAGAGCAGGTCCGGGCGCAGCACGTCCGCGAGCGCGGCCACGGCGGCGTGCGCGAGATCACCCAGTGCCCGCTCCAGCTCCTGTGCCTGCTCCGGGGTCGCGCCCTTCTGCGGCGCGAAGCCGGCAGAAGCACCGTGCAGGCCCAGGAGCGGGACGTCGACGTCCGTGGCCACGACGATCTCCGTCCTCGACCACTCGGCACGCACCGAGCGCAGGTCCGCCAGGTCGTCCGCCGTGATCCCCGCGAGCGCTCCCCCGCCCTCACCGAGCCGGACCGGGAGGCCGAGCCCGGCGAGCAGGCCGGCACCCCCGTCGTTCGTGGCGGACCCGCCGAGCCCGACGACGATGCGGCGCGCGCCGGCGTCCCGCGCCGCGCGCAGGAGGTCACCGACGCCGCGCGACGAGGTCCGCGTGGGGTCCCGGCGGTCGACCGGCACGAGCGGCAGGCCCACGGCGTGCGACGACTCCACGTACACCGTCCGGCCGGCCGGGTCGTCGACCACGAGCAGCACCGCCGGGGCGGGTTCGCCGAGCGGTCCGGTCACCGCCACCTGCACGAGCTGCCCCCCCAGCGTCGCGTGCAGGGTGTCGACGAAGCCGGGGCCCCCGTCGGCGAGCGGGCACGTCCGGACGTCGTCGTGCGGCGCGACCTGCCGCCACGCCGCCGCGACGGTGTCCGCCACCTGGGCGGCGGTGAGGCTCGAGCCGAAGCTGTCCGGGGCGATGAGCACGTGCACGCCGTGCATCGTGGCACGGCGTCCACCGATCGCCGCACGAGCGCTCGGGCGGTCCGGGTCCCACGCCGACCCGTGTGCGAGGATCGTGCCCGTGAGCCTGACGACTCCCGGGACCAGCCCGTTCACCGAGCCGGCGCCGTCCGCGCTGCTGCTCCTCGGCCGCGGCGTCGACCTGGCGTCGGAACGAGGCGTCGAGTGCGTCGGCGACCTCCCGGCGGCGAGCGACCCGGACCTCGTGGAGCGGGCGCGTGTCGCCCGGACGGCCCTGGGTGACCGGGCGTTCGTGCTCGGCCACCACTACCAGCGCGACGAGGTCATCCAGTTCGCCGACGTCACGGGCGACTCGTTCAAGCTCGCGCGCGAGGCGGCCGCCCGGCCGGAGGCCGAGTTCGTCATCTTCTGCGGCGTGCACTTCATGGCCGAGTCTGCCGACATCCTCACGTCGGACGACCAGCAGGTGGTGCTCCCGGACCTCGCCGCGGGCTGCTCGATGGCGGACATGGCGGCGATCGACCAGGTGGAGGACGCCTGGGACGTGCTCGTGGAGGCCGGGGTCGCGGAGCAGACGGTGCCCGTGACCTACATGAACTCGACAGCGGCGATCAAGGCCTTCACCGGCCGGCACAGCGGGACGGTGTGCACGTCGTCGAACGCGCACGTGGCCCTGCGCTGGGCGTTCGACCAGGTCGGCGGGCTCGACGGCACCGGGAAGGTGCTGTTCATGCCGGACCAGCACCTGGGTCGGAACACTGCCGTGCGGCTGCTCGGCCTGCCGCTCGAGTCGTGCGTCGTGTTCGACCCGCGCAAGCCCGGCGGCGGCCTGACCGTGCAGCAGCTCCGCGACGCCCGGATGATCCTCTGGCGCGGGCACTGTTCGGTGCACGGCCGGTTCTCGACGCGCAACGTCGCGGACATCCGCGCGGCAGTGCCCGGCGTCACGGTGCTCGTCCACCCGGAGTGCCAGCACGAGGTCGTCGAGGCCGCGGACATGGTCGGGTCGACGGAGTACATCATCAACGCGCTGGACGCGGCGGAGCCGGGATCGTCGTGGGCGATCGGTACCGAGCTCAACCTGGTGCGGCGGCTCGCGACGGCGCACCCCGACAAGCAGATCCACTACCTGGACTCGACGGTGTGCTTCTGCTCCACGATGAACCGGATCGACCTGCCGCACCTCGTCTGGGCGATGGAGTCGCTGGTGGCCGGCCGGACCGTCAACCGCATCGTCGTCGACGCCGACGACGCCCACTGGGCACGCGTCGCGCTCGACCAGATGCTGGCGCTCCCGGGGTACTGAGTGAACACCGGCAGCCATCTGCGGATCGGCGTGTTCGTCTTCGACGGCGCCGAGGAGCTCGACGTCGTCGGCCCGTACGAGGTCCTCAGCTCCTGGACCCACCACTCGTCGCTGCGCCCTGAGGTCCTGACGTTCTCGGCGGACGGCGCCGGGGTCCGGTGCGCCAAGGGACTCTGCCTCGTCCCGGACCGCAGCGCCGACGACGTCGGCCTCCTGCACGTCCTCGTCTACCCGGGCGGGCAGGGCACGCGTGTCCTCGCGGCGGACCCCGAGCACCTCGAGTGGGTCCGGGGCATGCGCGCCTCGACCCCGTTGCTGGCCTCGGTGTGCACGGGCGCGCTCGTGTACGCGGCCGCCGGCCTCCTCGCCGGCCGGCCTGCGACGACGCACTGGGCGGCCTTCGACGAGCTCGCCGTGCTCGACCCGAGCGTCCTCGCGGACACCGAGGCCCGTTTCGTCGACGACGGGGACATCGTGACGTCCGCGGGGGTGTCGGCGGGCATCGACATGGCGCTCCACCTGGTCGCGCGGCTCGAGTCCGCGGAGACGGCCCGGCACGTGCGCCGCGCCATCCAGTACGACCCCGCACCGCCCATCTGACCTCGGGCCTCGGGCCTCGGGCCTCGGGCCTCGGCGCAGGCTCGTCGTCGCCGGCGCCGCCCGTCGGGACGTGCGCGAGGAAGTCGGGGAGGTCACGGGCCGCCACGCTGCTCGACTACCCTGACAGGGTGTTCGGACGCAGCAACGACCCGCAGAGCGCGACGCCGGTGACGGCCCAGGCGACCCCGGCCCCCGACGGCAAGGGGCGGCCGACGCCCAAGCGCAAGGAGGCGGAGGCCGCGAACAAGCGTCCCCTCGTGCCGACCGACCGCAAGACGGCGGGCAAGACAGGCCGCCAGCAGGCCAAGGAGCAGCGGGACCGCGAGTACCGGGCGATGCAGACCGGCGACGAGCGGTTCATGCCCGCGAAGGACCGTGGGCCGCTGCGCCGTTTCGTCCGCGACTGGGTGGACGCCCGGTGGAACCTCGGTGAGCTGATCCTGCCGGCGGCCGCCGTGCTGCTCGTCGTCCAGCTCACCCTGAGCAAGGCCGCGCCGGTGCTCGCCGCGCTGGCGATCCTCGTGCTCTACGTCTTCGTGCTCGCCGCGATCGTCGACAGCTGGCTCATGTGGCGCGGGCTCAAGAAGGCGCTCGTCGCGAAGTTCGGCCCGGAGGCGCCTCCCAAGGGCACGGTCTCGTACGCCGTGGTCCGCACCTTCCAGATCCGCCCTTCCCGCATGCCCAAGCCTCAGGTGAAGCACGGGCAGCGCCCTTCCTGAGCCGACATAGGGTTGAGCCCATGGTTGCTTACCGACACCTGGGCCGGTCCGGCCTCAAGATCACCGAAATCACCTATGGCAACTGGCTGACCCACGGGTCGCAGGTCGAGAACGACACCGCGAAGGCGTGCGTCCGTGCCGCGCTCGACGCCGGCATCACGAGCTTCGACACCGCCGACGTCTACGCCAACACCCAGGCGGAGACGGTCCTCGGCGAGGCGCTGCAGGGCGAGCGCCGGCAGTCGCTCGAGATCTTCACGAAGGTCTTCTGGCCGACCGGTCCCGGCGGGGCGAACGACATGGGCCTGTCCCGCAAGCACATCATGGAGTCCATCGACGGCTCCCTGCAGCGGCTGCAGACCGACTACGTCGACCTCTACCAGGCGCACCGGTGGGACGAGGCGACACCGATCGAGGAGACGATGCAGGCGTTCGCCGACATCGTGCACGCCGGCAAGGCGCACTACATCGGGGTCTCGGAGTGGACGGCCGAGCAGATCCGCGAGGGCCACAAGCTCGCCCAGGAGCTACGGATCCCGTTCGTCTCGAACCAGCCGCAGTACTCGGCCCTGTGGCGGGTCATCGAGGCGGAGGTCGTCCCGACCTCGCGGGAGCTGGGGCTGTCGCAGATCGTCTGGTCCCCCGTCGCGCAGGGTGTCCTCACCGGCAAGTATCTGCCCGGGCAGCCGGCGCCTGCGGGGTCGCGGGGCACGGACGAGAAGGGCGGCGCCCGGATGATCGGGCGCTTCCTGGAGCAGCAGGAGACGCTCGCGCGCGTCCAGCGCCTCAAGCCGGTCGCCGACGAGCTGGGGCTGACCATGGCGCAGCTCGCGATCGCCTGGGTGCTGCAGAACGACAACGTCGCCTCGGCGATCATCGGCGCCTCGCGGCCCGAGCAGGTCGCCGAGAACGTCAAGGCCTCAGGGGTCACGATCCCGGCGGAGCTGTTGACGACCATCGAGGAGGTTCTCGGCGACTCGGTCGTCACGGACCCGGCCGAGACGGCCAGGAACTCGCCCGCGCGCACCCGCTGAGCAACGGACGAGGGGACCTCGGCGCCACCGGGGTCCCCTCGTCGTCCGGTTCAGCAGGCCACCGGTTCGGTGGCCGGTCCGGCGACCCGGGGGGCGACGGCCTCGGTGGTCGGTTCGGCGGGCGCTGCGGCGTGGAGCTCCACAGGCTGCGGCAGCGGGAGAGTCAGGCGCGTGAGGAACACGTGGACCAGGGGCCCGACCACGACGGCGTAGGCGGCGGTGGCGATCCCCACGGTGCCGCCGAGCGCCCATCCGGCCAGCACGACGACCAGCTCGATCCCGGTCCGCACCAGGCGCACCGAGCGGCCGGTCCGCGCCACCAGACCCGTCATGAGGCCGTCCCTCGGGCCGGGCCCGAGACCCGCGCCCACGTACAGGCCGGTCGCCAGCGCGTTGAGCACGACGCCGGCGACCACCAGACCGATCCGTACGGCCAGCGGCAACGGGTCCGGCAGCCGGTCGAGGCCCGCGAGGAACGGGTCGACGAGCAGGCCGATCACGAGGACGTTGGCGAGCGTGCCGACACCGGGCCGCTGACGGAGCGGGACCCAGCAGGCCAGCACCACGGCGCTCGTGGCGAGCGTGACCGTCCCGAACGACAGCCCCGTGCGCTCCGAGACGCCCTCCGTCAGCACGTCCCACGGCATGTTCCCGAGCCCTGCGTGGACGAGCAGCGCCATCGACGCCGCGTACACCACCAGGCCGCCGACCAGCTGGATGCCCCGGCGGGCCGCGGCCGTCACGCGTCCACCCGAGCGCTGCGGTCGATCTCCACCGACGTCCCCTCGGCCCAGTCGTGACGGTGCGCCGGTGGCGGGCGATGCCCGAGCCCGTCGCGAACGACCACCCTGATCAACGCCGCGACCAACCCGAGCAGTGCCACCGTGCCGACCAGGACGGTGATCGCCGTCGCCGTAGTATCCATGGCCATGAGTGTGGGCGAGCATGGCCCCCTGTTGCATAGCCATTTCTGGCATAGTGGCCACATGAGCACCATCGACCTGCCCACCGACCGCCGGATGTCCGGGTCTCGCCTGACGGCCGTCCTCGGGGCGTGGCAGCGATCCGGGCCGGCCTACACGGCCCTCGCCGACGCGCTCCGTGCTGCGGTCCTCTCGGGCACCGTGCCGCTCAGCACCCGGCTGCCCAGCGAGCGGGAGCTCGCCGAGTCGCTGGGGGTGTCACGGACCACCACCACCGCCACCTACGACCTGCTGCGCGACGAGGGCTACCTCGTGAGCCGCCGGGGCTCCGGCACGGTGACCACCCTCCCCGCCGGGCCGGGACCTGGAGCCGAGGCGCGGACCTGGACCGATGTGGACGACGACGTCGTCGACCTGTCGGTCGCCGCCCCGTCCGCACCGTCGGCGCTGCACGGGGCCTACCTCGCGGCGCTCGACGCGCTCCCCCGCTATCTCAGCGGCACCGGCTACACGCCGCTGGGTCTTCCCGTCCTCCGCGCCGCGATCGCCGACTGGTACACCGGCCGGGGCACCCCCACGACACCGGACCAGGTCCTCGTCACCACCGGAGCCCAGCAGGCCATCCACCTGCTCGTCGCGGCCCACGCCTCCCCCGGTGACCGCGTGGTCGTCGAGCATCCCACCTACCCGCACGCCATCGACGTCGCCCGCCGCGCCGGGGCCCGTCCTGTCCCCGTCCCGAGCGGCGACGACGGGCTAGACGTGGATCTCCTCGCGTCCACCGTCCGACAGGTCGCACCGCGGCTCGTCTACCTCATCCCCGACCACCGGAATCCCACGGGCACGAGCCTCGACGCCGACGACCGCGAGCGGGTGCGGGCGATCGCCCGGCGTCATCGCACGGTCGCCGTCGGCGACGAGGTCCTCACCGAGCTCACCATCGACGGGGTCCCCCCCGAGTCGTTCTCGGGCGACGGCACCGCCTCGGGTCTCGTCCTGTCGATCGGGTCGGCGTCGAAGGCGTTCTGGGGCGGACTGCGCGTGGGATGGATCCGCGCGCACCCCGACCTGGTCGCCCGGCTCGCCGCCGTCCGTGGCAACGTCGACATCGGGACCGCGCTCCTGGAGCAGCTGGTGGCGACGGAGCTTCTCGCGCGGGCCGGCGACCTGCTCCCCCGCCGCCGCGAGGTGCTCCGCGAACGTCGCGACCTGCTCGTCGACCTGCTGCGCCAGCGGCTGCCCTCGTGGCACGTCCCCGTTCCTGCGGGGGGCCTCTCCCTGTGGGCGGACCTCGGCGCACCGGTGTCGAGCGCGCTCGCGGCGGTGTCCCCGCGCCACGGTGTGCGGGTCGTCCCCGGGCCGGCGTTCGGGGTCGACGGGAACTTCGAACGGCACCTGCGGCTGCCGTTCAGCGAGACACCCGAGGCCCTCGTCCGGGCGGTCGGCGGGCTCGCCGACGCCTGGGCCAGCCTCGGCTCCGTGACTGCGGCGCGTGACCGGACGGTCCGCGCAGTCGTCTGAGCAGCGTCCGCACGGCCTGCCGCACGCCGCCGACGGCCACCGGTCCGGCCCGGTCCAGCACCGCTCAGCGCAGCACGAGCGCCGCTGTGGCCTGCTCCCCGTCGTGCACGAGCGCGACGGCGTGCACGCCCTGCTCCGCGAGCGAGCGCCAGTGCTCCCCCAGCCACTGCTCGGCGTCGAACTGGGTGGTGAACACGGGGCTCACCGGTCGTTCCAGCGCGCCGCCCGTGGCGTCGTCGAACCGCCACTCCCACTGCGGCCGCACCACCATCACACTGCCGCCGAGCTGCGGTCGGACGCGCGTCGGGCAGCGTCGGAGGCGAGCGCGCGGGTGATGCGCGAGGCCCAGGCGGGACCGCGGTAGACGAATCCGGTGTAGCCCTGCACGAGTGTCGCCCCGACAGCCAGGTACTCGCGGGCGTCGGCAGGTGTGGACACTCCACCGACACCGATGATCACCGCGTCCGCGCCGAGGCGGCTACGCAGCCGCGCCACGACGTCCAGTCCGCGGGCGAGCACCGGCGGCCCGGACAGGCCGCCCGGCCCGAGATCGTGCGCGATGGTCGTGTTCACCGCGACGACGCCGTCGAGACCCAGCTCGCCGGCGAGCTCTGCGACAGCGTCGACGTCCTCGTCCGAGAGGTCGGGGGCGATCTTGACCAGGAGCGGCACGGGAGGCCGGGCGGCGGCGGTCGTCGCCTCGTCGGCCGCGACACGCGTCGCCTCCAGGATCGGACGGAGCGCGGCGACCGACTGCAGGTCGCGCAGACCCGGCGTGTTCGGCGAGGAGACGTTCACCACGAGGTAGTCGGCGTACGGTGCGAGCCGCGCCGCGCTCGTCGCGTAGTCGACGGGTGCCTGGTCCGCCGGCGTGAGCTTCGTCTTGCCGATGTTCACGCCGACGACGAGCCGCCGGCCGGCCGGGGTCGCGCGCAGCCGCCGGAGCCGCTCCGCGACCGAGGCCGACCCCTCGTTGTTGAAGCCCATCCGGTTGCGGAGGGCCCGCTGCTCGAGCACCCTCCACAACCGCGGAGGCTCGTTGCCAGGCTGCCCCTGGGCGGTGACGGTCCCGATCTCGACGAACCCGAAGCCCAGCATCGCGAGACCCGCGACGCCCGTGGCGTTCTTGTCGAAGCCGGCGGCCACACCGAACGCGGCCGGGAACCGGCGGCCCCACACCTCGACGGCTCCGCCGGTGGGCGGGGCGAACGCCCGCCGGACGACGTCGCGCAGCAGCGGGACCCGGGCGACACCGCGGATCAGGCCGAAGGCGAGCTCATGGGCCCGCTCGGGGTCCATGCGCCGGAACACCAGGTCGAACAGCAGGTGGTACACGCCTTCACCCTAGGTGCTGGTGGGGCTCGAGTGTCTCGCGGTCCGAGCCGCACGCCCCGAGACCCACAGCCACCACAGACCCAGGAACGGCAGCACCAGCGGCACGTACCCGTAGCCCTGGCCGAACCCCGACCACACCGTCTCGTCGGGGAGCTCGGCCGCGTCGACGAGCGAGAGGGTGCCGACCACCAGCACGCCCACCGCCTCGACCCCGACCGTGGCCCACGCGAGCCGGCGACGGTCCGTCGCCAGAGCGAACGTCGCGACGAGGTACACGACTCCCGCGGCGAGGGACAGCAGGTACGCGACGGGAGCCTCGTCGAGCTTGGTCGACACCTGGTACGCGCCCCGCGCGGTCGCGGCGAGCGCGAGGATGCCGTAGACGGCGACGAGCACCCGGCCGGGCCCCGTCCCCGTGGCGCGAGTGGTCGGCCGGTCGGCCGGCTCGCCCGTCAGGCGCTGGTCGGTCACACGGTCCCCCAGATCTGCAGCAGTCGGTACTCGAGGAAGGCCACGGTCAGGGCGGCGACCAGCAGGACGACCGAGCTCCACCTGGTCCGCTCGGCGAACGCCCACGCGGCCGCGACCGGCAGCACGACCGCCTGCGTGACGACGTAGCCCCAGAACAGCCCCCCGCTCAGGCCGTCGGGCGGGTCGGTGGCAGCGAGCACGGCCGCGACCACGGCCTGGACGACGAGCACCGTCTCCACGACGGCACCGCCCCAGAGCTGACGCAGCACCACGGCGCGGTCACGGATCACGAACCATCCCGCCCACCCCGCGAGCAGCGCGCAGAGGAGCGCGACGACCAGGGCGAGGGGCGCGATCACGGTGCCCCACCGTACCGGCGTCGCGCGGATGCACCGTGCCGGCACCGCGACACGCGGTCCGACGGTGGCGCCGTCATACGATCGGGGCGTGACCGTGACGCTGACCTCACAGGACCCTGCCCGCCTCTCCGTCGACGCCGTCGTCGTCGCCGTCGCCCAGAAGGACGGCGGTGTCCGGGTGCTCGGTGGTGCATGGCTCCCGAAGGACCTGCGCACCGCACTGGAGCGGGACGGTGCCGCTCTCGGTGTCACGGGAGCGGCCGACGAGGTCCGACGAGTTCCCGCCACCGGGCTGCACACGCCCGTCCTCGTCCTCACCGGCGTCGGCGCCGCATACGCCATCACACCGGAGACCCTCCGCCGCGCGGCCGGGGCCGCCACGCGTGAGCTCGCCGGGACGGCCACCGTCGCCCTCGCGCTGCCGGCCGACGACCAGGACGCCCTGACCGCGGTGGTCGAGGGAGCACTGCTCGGGGCCTACGCCTACAACCGCTACCGCACCGGCGACGCCGCGAAGGCGCCGGTGCGGGATCTCGAGGTCGTCACGTCGCTCGGGCGGACGCGCGCCGCGAAGGACGCCGTCCAGCGTGCCGAGATCCTGGCCGCGGCGGTCCACGGGACCCGCGACCTGGTCAACGCGGCACCCAACGACCTGTTCCCCGCGGCGTTCGCCGATGCCGCCAGGGGTGCGGTGAAGGACGCAGGCGTGAAGAGCGTCAAGCTCACCGTCCTCGACGAGAAGGCTCTCGCGGCCGGCGGGTACGGCGGGCTCGTCGGCGTGGGCCAGGGATCGGTCCGCGGGCCGCGCCTGGTCAAGGTGGCGTACTCACCGTCCCGGCCGAAGGCCAGGGTAGCCCTGGTCGGCAAGGGCATCACGTTCGACAGCGGTGGCATCTCGATCAAGCCGGCAGCCGGCATGGAGGCGATGAAGTCCGACATGGCCGGCGCTGCGGCCGTGCTGCACACGGTCGTCGCCGCGGCGCGGCTCGGGCTGCCCGTCGCGGTGACCGGCTGGCTCTGCCTCGCCGAGAACATGCCGTCGGGTACGGCGCAGCGCCCGTCGGACGTCCTGACGATCCGTGGTGGGAAGACGGTCGAGGTCCTCAACACCGATGCCGAGGGCCGGCTCGTCATGGCCGACGGGCTCGTCGCGGCCGTCGAGGAGGGGCCCGACGTCGTCATCGACATCGCGACCCTCACGGGTGCCCAGCTCGTCGCGCTGGGCCACCGCGTCTCCGCCGTGATGGGGACCGACGCCGTCCGCGGCGAGGTCGTGGCGGCAGCCGAGGCGGCCGGCGAGCAGTTCTGGCCCATGCCGCTCCCCGCCGAGCTGCGCGCGTCCCTCAAGTCGAAGGTCGCCGACCTCGCGAACATCGGGGACCGGTTCGGCGGCATGCTCACGGCCGGCGTGTTCCTCAAGGAGTTCGTGGGCGAGACGCCCTGGGCGCACCTCGATGTCGCGGGCCCCGCGTACAACGAGAAGGCCGCGCACGGGTACACCCCCGTCGGCGGCACCGGCGTCGGGGTGCGGACGCTGTTGCGACTGATCGAGGCACGCGCCGCCGCCTGACGCGAGCCGTCGTCGTCCGACCCGCAGACGGAGCCGGACAGGGCCGGCACGCGGAGCCGGACCGACAACGGGTCAGACGACGCCGCGCTCGCGCTGGATGCTCTGGCTCAGACGACGCCGCGCTTGCGCAGGATGTTCTGGCGCGAGTTGTAGTCGCGCATCCGCTGGGGGTAGCCGACCCGCTGGACGTCGTAGACCGGGATGTCCAGGTCACGGGCGAGCTGAGCCGCGGCGCGCTCGTCCGGCACGCGCCGACGCGTCCACTCCCCGTCCGTCGCCACCAGCATCACCGTCATCGGGGCGGCCGTCGTGGCGGGCTCGACGTAGGCCTCGACGCCCACGCGGGTCCGGACGAAGTCCGTGAGGTGCGCGACCGTCGCGTCCTTGGCGGCGCGGTCGTCCGGCACCGCGGCAGAGGTCGGACGGCGTCGTCGGGAGAACAGGCCCATGCCGGTCGAGGGTAGCCGCCGGACCTGTGGCGGCCGGGGTCGTCGGGCTGCATCCTGCACCGATCGGTCACCCCGAGCGGTCAGTCATGGGACGACTGTTCCGAGAGTCACACGGATCTGCAGGTCGCCGCGGTCGTTCCCGTCCGGTCGGGATGACAAGATGGTCCGCGAGCTCGAGACCACACGCCTGCGTATGAGGAGTTGCACGTGGCCGACACCGGCACCGCTTTCGACATCGTCGTCCTGGGCGCAGGAAGTGGTGGCTACGCTGCCGCGCTCCGTGCCGCACAGCTCGGCAAGACCGTGGCACTCGTCGAGGCCGACAAGGTCGGCGGCACCTGTCTGCACAACGGGTGCATCCCCACCAAGGCGCTGCTGCACGCCGCCGAGCTGGCGGACAACGCGCGTGAGGGAGCGCACTTCGGTGTGCACACCACGCTCGACCGCATCGACCATGGGCGGCGTGAACCAGTACAAGGACAACGTGATCGGCGGCCTCTACAAGGGCCTGCAGGGGCTCATCAAGTCCCGCAAGATCACCGTGATCGAGGGCTACGGCCGGCTCGTCGCCCAGGACACCGTCGAGGTCGACGGCACCCGCTACACCGGCCAGCACATCGTCCTCGCCACGGGCTCGTACGCGCGGTCGCTGCCCGGTCTCGAGATCGGCGGACGAGTCATCACGTCCGACCAGGCCCTCCAGCTCGACTGGGTGCCGAAGTCGGTGATCATCCTCGGCGGCGGCGTCATCGGCTCGGAGTTCGCGAGCGTGTGGAAGTCGTTCGGCGCGGACGTCACGATCATCGAGGCGCTCCCGCACCTGGTGCCCAACGAGGACGTCGCCCTGTCCAAGGCGTTCGAGCGGCAGTTCCGCAAGCGCGGCATCGCGTTCAACCTCGGCGTGCGGTTCCAGGGCGTCACACAGGACGACAACGGCGTCCACGTCTCGCTGGAGGACGGCAAGACGTTCGACGCCGACGTGCTGCTCGTCGCCGTCGGCCGCGGCCCGCGCACCGGCGGCCTCGGCTACGAGGAGCAGGGCGTCACGCTGGATCGCGGCTTCGTCATCACCGACGAGCGCCTGCACACCGGCGTGGGCAACATCTACGCCGTGGGCGACATCGTCCCGGGACTGCAGCTCGCGCACCGCGGCTTCGCCCAGGGCATCTTCGTCGCCGAGCAGATCGCCGGGCTCAACCCGCCGGTCATCGTCGAGTCGGGCATCCCGCGTGTCACCTACTCGCACCCCGAGGTCGCGTCGGTCGGGCTCACCGAGGCCGCTGCCAGGGAGGTGCACGGCGAGGACGCCGTCGAGATCCTCGAGTACAACCTCGCCGGCAACGGCAAGAGCAAGATCCTCGACACCCAGGGCTTCATCAAGCTCGTGCGCCAGAAGGACGGCCCGGTCGTCGGCGTCCACATGATCGGCGACCGCGTCGGCGAGCTCATCGGCGAGGGCCAGCTCATCGTGAACTGGGAGGCCTACCCCGAGGACGTGGCCGCCCTGGTCCACGCCCACCCGACGCAGAACGAGGCGCTCGGCGAGGCCCACCTGGCCCTCGCCGGCAAGCCGCTGCACGCCCACAACTGACCACACGATCGAAGGAGACACGCGGTCATGTCCGACAACGTGCAGCTGCCCGCTCTCGGTGAGTCCGTCACCGAGGGCACCGTCACCCGCTGGCTGAAGAACGTGGGCGACCGCGTCGAGGTCGACGAGCCCCTGCTCGAGATCTCGACCGACAAGGTCGACACCGAGATCCCGTCGCCGTTCGCCGGCGTGCTCGAGCAGATCCTGGTCCAGGAGGACGAGACCGTCGAGGTCGGCGCGTCGCTCGCCGTCATCGGCACCGGCGAGGGTGGCGGCGACGCCCCGGCGCAGGACGAGCCCGCACCCGCGGCGGCCGAGGAGCAGGCACCTGCCGAGGAGCCAGCGGCCGCGGCCGCCTCGACGCAGTCGGTCGAGGAGCACGAGGCACCCGCCGAGCAGCCGAGCGGCGCGCAGCCCGCGGCGGAGCAGGAGAGCGCCGCCCCCGCGGCGGCCGGCGAGCAGGGCGGCGAGGGCGAACGGGTCACCTTGCCCGCACTCGGCGAGTCCGTCACCGAGGGGACCGTCACGCGCTGGCTCAAGGCCGTGGGTGACAGCGTCGAGGTGGACGAGCCACTGCTCGAGATCTCGACCGACAAGGTCGACACGGAGATCCCGTCGCCCGTCGCCGGCACGGTCCAGCAGATCCTCGTCCAGGAGGACGAGACGGTCGAGGTCGGCGCCGTCCTGGCGATCATCGGCTCCGGTGCGGCGGCCGCACCTGCCGCGCAGCCCGCGGAGCCCGCGGAGCCCGCGCAGGAGGCTCCCGCACAGCAGGAGCAGGCGCCCGAGCCGCAGTCGGCACCCGAGCCCGCCGCCGAGCAGGAGGCCGCCACGCCGGCTCCGGTCGCCTCTGCGCCGGTGCCGGCACCGGTCCCGGCCCCGACCTCGGCAGCTCCCGTCGCGGCTGCTGCACCTGCCCCGTCGGCCTCAGGCAGCTACCTGACGCCGCTGGTGCGCAAGCTCGCCGCGGACAAGGGTGTCGACGTCGCCACGCTCACCGGGACCGGCGTCGGTGGTCGCATCCGCAAGGAGGACGTCCTCGAGGCCGCCGCGAAGGCAGAGGCCGCGAAGGCTGCCGCTGCCGCTCCGGCAGCCGCGCCCACGGCCGCGGCCCCTGCTGCCAAGGCGGCGTCGGTCCCGTCCGTCTCCCCGCTTCGCGGCACCACCGAGAAGGCCAGCCGGCTGCGCCAGATCATCGCCGAGCGCATGGTCGAGGCCCTGCACAGCCAGGCCCAGCTCACGACGGTGGTCGAGGTCGACGTCACCAAGGTGGCCCGCCTGCGAGCACGGGCCAAGGAGGAGTTCAAGGCTCGCGAGGGCGTCAACCTCACGTTCCTGCCGTTCTTCGTGCTCGCCGCGGTCGAGGCGCTCAAGGCCTACCCCAAGGTCAACGGGGTGCTCGAGGGCAACACGATCACGTACCACGCCCAGGAGAACGTCGGCATCGCCGTCGACACCGAGCGCGGCCTGGTCGTGCCGGTCATCCGCGAGGCCGGCGACCTCAACCTCGCGGGGCTGTCCCGCAAGATCGTCGACCTGGCGGGTCGCACGCGTGGCAACAAGGTCGGGCCGGACGAGCTCAGCGGTGCGACGTTCACCGTGACGAACACCGGCTCCGGTGGTGCCATCATCGACACGCCGATCGTCCCCGGCGGTACGTCCGCCATCCTCGGCACCGGCGCGATCGTCAAGCGCCCGGTCGTCATCCTGGACGCGGACGGGGCCGAGGTCATCGCGATCCGCTCGATGTGCTACCTGTCGCTCTCGTACGACCACCGCCTGGTCGACGGCGCGGACGCGTCCCGGTACCTGTCAGCGGTCAAGGCCCGGATCGAGGAGGGCGCGTTCGAGTCCGAGGTCGGGCTCTGACTCTCCGGTCCTGATCCCGGCTGATCTGCCGGCCCTGGTCTCCCGGCGCAGACGTGCTGGGCCGGAGCCTGGGCCACCGGACCACGACGGCCCGGGTCCCCTCGAGGGGACCCGGGCCGTCGCACACCCTAGGGTGACCGCATGCTCGTGGTCGTCGCAGGCTCGCAAGGATTCATCGGCAGCGCGCTCGTCCCGCACCTGCGGGGGGCGGGTCACGACGTCCGGGTGCTGGTCCGCCGGGAGCCGGGGTCGCCCGGCGAGATCGGGTGGGACCCCGACGCCGGACGGCTCGACCCGTCGGCGCTCCGCGAGGCGGACGCGCTCGTCAACCTCGCCGGGGTCAACCCGGGAAGCCGACCGCTGACAGAGGCGCGCAAGCGCCAGGTCCTGTCGTCCCGGCTGCGCACCACGGACCTGCTCGCCCGGACGCTCGCCGGTCTGGACGACCGCCCGCGTGCGCTGCTGCAGGCCTCGGGGATCGGTGCGTACGGCGACCGCGGCGAGGTCGAGCTCGACGAGCACGAGCCGCTCGGAACCACCTTCTTCGCCGACGTGGTCCGGCAGTGGGAGGCCGCCACGGCGCCCGCCCAGGACGCAGGGGTCCGGGTCGTGCACCTGCGCACGGGCGTCGTGCTGGGCCGCCACGGCGGGGCGCTCGGGCGGCTGCTCCCGCTGCTGCGGATCGGGCTCGGTGGTCGTCTGGGTTCGGGGCGCCAGTTCTGGCCGTGGATCACGCTGACGGACGAGGTCCGCGCCGTCGCGCACCTGCTCGATGCGCCCGTGCACGGTCCGGTGAACCTCGTGGCGCACGCGGACCGCAACGCCGACGTGGTCCACACCCTCGCGCATGCCATGCACCGCCCCGCCGTCGTGCCCGTGCCGGCGTTCGCACTGCGGACCCTGCTCGGCGACTTCTCCTCCGAGGTGCTCGGATCGATCCGGGCGGTGCCTGCCGTGCTCGACGCCAGCGGCTTCCGGCCGGACCATCCGGACCTGCGCGCGGCCGCGGAGTGGCTGGTGCCGCGGTGACGGGAGCGGACGCGCGCGACGTCATCCCGGCGCGGTGACGTCCCAGACCCGCCAGCCGTCGTCCGTCCATCGAAGGCCGAGGACGACGGTCCGGTCGGGGGCGGCCGACACAGCGGCACGCGTGGCCCCGTCGGCGGACACCTGGGTGTGCGCCGACATCGACGTGGTCACGACCACCTGCGCGTCGACGCCGGTCGAAGGGCCAGGAGGATCGACGAGCCGGGCGTCCGCGACGTGGACCGTGAGCCCTTCGGCCTGCGCTCCCGCCAGGCCCGCCAGGAGACGGCTGTCAGCCGCGAAGGCCGGACCACCGTCCACCTCGACGCCCCGCAGGGCCGCGGAGTCGGCGGAGGCCACGACGTCGGCGCGCCGCGCGCTGAGCGCGACTGCGGCGGCCACCGGGTCGGCCCGGTCGTGGATCACGTCCCGGACGGTCGTGGCGGTCGCGGGTGTCGCGCCGTCGCCCGGCCGCCACCCGTCCCGCAGGAGGAGCCCGGCGGCTGCCACCAGCACGGCGAGCACGACGGTGGCGAGGACGCCGGCAGGGACGCGGTGACGACGTCGGCGTTCCCGTCGGCGCCCGTCCTCCGAGCTGCCGCCACGGTGGCCGGCCCGGAGCAGGTCCACGGCGGCCTGCGTCCCCGCGTCCGGCATCCGCACGGCCTCCGGATCGGTCGCGCGGAAGCACACGTCGACGACCTGCGCGGCGAGCAGGTCCGGCTCGCCGAGCAGCGCCTCGAACGAGTCGCGAAGGGTCGGCCCGCCAGCCGCGGACGGCGCGAGGTGTGCGTCGGGACCTGACATCAGTCCCAGCACGGTCGCCAGCAGCCGGCGCACGTCCGCCTCGCGCGTCCCGGTCCCGACGATCACCGCACGCAGGTCCGTCAGCACCGGGCGCCCGTCGGACTGCACCACCACGGTCGCCGCGTCGACGGCGCCGTGCGCCAGCCCCGCGTCGTGCAGCGCGGCCAGTGCACCGGCGACCGGGATGGTCACGGTGACCGCCTCGCCGTCGCACAGCGGGGCCCTGGCGGCACGGAGCTCGTGGAGCGTCGGGCCCACGACGTGCTCCACGACGAGCCCGACACGGCCCGGTGACAGCTCGACCACGTCGTGGAGGCGGCTCAGGTGGTCGTGGCGGAGGGCCCGCAGGCGGGCGACCCGGGCCCGCATGACGTCGTCGAGGGCAGTCGCGAGAACGTGCACCTCGATGGCACCGTCCGAGCCGTCGACCGGTCGGGCGACGAATCCCGAGCCGTCAGGGCCTGCGGTGCCGACAACCCGGTAGCCGGCGCCGGCCAGCACGGTCGCGACGTCGCCCGGCACGAGATAGCGGTCCATGACCGCCATCGAACCCGAACCGCGGTGAGGACGACGGCGTCGTCCACAGGCTCAGAGCCGCACGACCCTGCCCTCGGCCGCGGACGTGCGTGCCGCGTCGAGGACCCGGGCGGTCCGGAGCGCGTCGACCGGGTCGACCGGTGCGGGCCCGCCGTCGACGACCCACCGCACGACGGCGGGGTACACGTCATGGTGGCCGCCCGTCGGCATCGGCACGGCCTCGCGCTGCGCACCGCGGACCAGCCAGCCTTCGTGGACCGGTTCGCCCGGCCGGCGCCCTTCCTCATAGGCGTCGTCGAGGGCGGCGAACGGTGTCGGCTCGCCCTCGAAGCTCGTCACCAGGTACGCGGCCCGCTCTCCGAGCACCCGGGTGCGCGGCCCGGGAGCACCCGTGAGCGCGCCCGCCTGCAGGTGGCTGATGACGCCCGGACCGTCGTCCGAGGCGTGCACCAGGGCGAGGAACACGTCGTCGACCGCGGGGGTCGTACGCGCAGCCAGCTCCGCGTACACGGACACGACAGGACCGAAGAGCTGGACGGCGGAGTCGACGAGGTGGGCACCGAGGTCGAGCAGGAGTCCGCCCGCCTCCGGGTCGTTCTCCTTCCAGCGGTCCTGCGGCTGAGGGCGGAACCGTTCCCAGCGGCGCTCGAACCGGTGGACCCGGCCGAGCGCACCGCCCTGGATCAGCCCGAGGAGCGCGAGCTGCTCGGGGTCCCAGCGGCGGTTCTGGAACACGGTCAGCCGGTCACCGGCGCGGACCGAGGCGTCGACGAGGCTCGACGCCTCCGCCGACGTGGTGGCGAGCGGCTTGTCGACGATCACGTGCACCCCGGCCTCCAGCGCGGCGAGCACGTGTGCGACGTGCTCGCCCGTGGGGCTCGCGATCACGACCAGGTCGAGCTCACCGGCGCGCTCCAGGAGGGCGGGCACGTCGGGCACCACGCCCGCTCCTGGCCAGTCCGCCTCGACCTGTGACGCCCGGCTGCGGGTGACCACGTGGGTCACCCGCTGCCCGGCCTGCCGCAGCAGGCGGGAGTGGATCCCGCGCCCCGCTCCCCCGTACCCGACCAGCCCGACGCGCAACGACTCCATGCGCTCACTCTAGGGAGGCGGCCGCTGCCCGGGCGGGTGGCTGCACGGGCCGTCCCAGGCTGCTCGGCCACCACGTGTGCCGGTCGAGCTCGTGCACCAGGGCGGGGACGAGCAACGAGCGGACGACGAGCGTGTCGAGCAGCACGCCGAACGCCACGATGAACGCGAGCTGCGCGAGGAACAGCAACGGGATCACGCCGAGGGCCGCGAAGGTGGTGGCGAGGACCACCCCTGCCGACGTGATGACACCACCGGTGACGGCGAGCCCCCGGACCACGCCCGCCCGCGTGCCCAGCCGGATCGACTCCTCACGGACGCGCGTCATGAGGAAGATCGAGTAGTCGACGCCGAGCGCCACGAGGAACACGAAGGCGTACAGCGGCACCACCGGATCCGCGGCCGGGTAGCCCAGCACGTGCTCGAACACCACCGCGGAGACGCCGAGGGCGGCCGCGAACGAGAGCACGTTCGCCACGAGCAGGACGAGTGCGGCGGTGACGGCCCGCAGCAACAGCATCAGGATGACGACGATGACGAGCAGAACGGTGGGCACGATCACCCGCAGGTCCCGCTCGGACGCCTGCTGGCTGTCGAGCGTCTCGGCCGCTGCCCCGCCGACGAGCGCGTCGGCTGCCACGCCGTGCACGGCCGTGCGGACGTCGTCGACCGTGGCCACCGCCTCCTGGGAGTCCGACGGCGCGCTCGTCGTCACGTCGAGGCGGACGCGGCCGTCGACGACCTTCGGCGGCCGGTTGTCGGTGGCGCCCGGCGCCCCTCCGACGCCCGTGTAGGGCGCGACGGCGTCGACCCCGTCCACCGCCTGCACCGCGTCCAGCACGGCTCCGGCGTCGGGCTCGTCGACGACGACGATCACCGGCTGGACGCCACCCGCCGGGAAGTGGTCACTGAGCACCTCCTCGCCCGCGACGGCGTCGACGGGGGTGAGGAACACGTCCGCCTGGTTGGTGCCTCCGGCGTCGAGCGTCGGCAGGAACGCAGCACCGAGGCACAGGGCCAGCGCGGTGACGATCCAGACCGGGCGGGCACGCCGGCCGACGAAGGAGGCGAGCCGGCCCCAGACCCCCGCCGGCACGGCGGCCGGATCTGCCGCAGGCTCGTCCGGGACCGGGTGCGGCGCCCGGGGCCAGAACAGCGCGCGGGACCGCCGCCCGCCCACGAGCAGCATCGCCGGCAGCAGCGTCAGCACGGCGAGGAACGCGGAGGTGATGCCGATGGCGGCGACCGGCCCGAGGCTGCGGTTCGACCCCAGGTCGGACAGCAGCAGGCACAGGACGCCCGCCACGACCGTGCCGGCACTCGCCGCGAGGGGTTCGAGGCACGCCCGCCACGCCCGTCCCATCGCCTCCGGGGGCGACTCGACGTGCCGCAGCTCCTCCCGGTACCTGGCGACCAGGAGCAACGCGTAGTCGACGGACGCACCCACCACCAGGATCGACAGGATCCCCTGCGCCTGGCCGTTCAGGGTGAGCACCCCGTGCAGCGCGAGCTGGTAGATGACCAGCCCTGCGAGGCAGAGCGCGAACACGGCCGTGAAGATCACGAGGAAGGGCAGGAACGGCGAGCGGTAGACGATGACGAGGATGAGCAGCACCGCGCCGAGCGCGACGAGCAGCAGGACGCCGTCGATCCCACCGAACGCGGTCACCAGGTCGGCGACGAACCCGGCGGGGCCGGTGACCCAGGCCTGCAGCCCTTGCTCACCGGCCGAGGTGGCGGTCGCGCCGAGATCGGCGGCCAGGGAGTCCCGGAGCGAGAGGACGAACGCGTTGGTCACGCGCTGGTCGTCACCGACCAGGTCGCTCGCCCGGGACGCGTCGAGCGAGAAGGCGACGAGGAGCGCCTGCCCGTCCTCCGAGGGGATCACGACGGGCTGCCCCACGAGGTAGTCCTGCCACGTGCCCGACGAGCCCGCCGGCAATGACGTCGACGGCGCGTCCTGTGCCCACTGCTCGACGGCGGCGGTCTGCTCGGGGGTGACGTCCGAGCCGTCCGCGGGCTGCAGCACGACGAGCGCGGGTAGCGTCTGCGTGTCGACGAAGCCCTTGCTCGCCTCGGCGGCGCGGGTCGACTCGGCGGACGACGGCAGGAACGCGGCGGCGTCGTTCGTCTGCACCTGGGACAGCTTCCCCTGGGCCATGCCCCCGGCGGACGCGATCCCGAGCCAGACCAGCAGCACCACGGCGATGACGACGGACCGGACCACCGGACGATTACTCAGCATGCTGAGTATTGTGTGGCTGTCAGTGGTACCCGTCAAACGGAGAGGACGGACGGTGGAGCAGGACAGCGTGCCGCGGACGGACCGGGGAGATCGGACGCCCGACGGCATCGGCACGGCCTCGACGGACCCCGCGTCGCCCGACCCGACGTCCACGGACCCGGCGCACTGGCCGGTCGGACGCCTGCTGTCCGCCGCGGCTCGTCGCGTCGAGCGGGACTGGGACACCCATCTGGCCGGGTGGGACCTCAACCACGCGAGCCAGCCGGCACTCATCCATCTGGTCCGGTCGCCGCTGTCCCAGCGGGAGCTGGCGGCCAGGTGCGGCGTGACGGAGCAGACGATGAGCAAGGTCGTCGCGCGGCTCGAACGCACCGGCTACGCGACGCGCTCCCGCCACTCGGACGATCGTCGACGCCACGTCGTCAGCATCACCGACGCGGGCCGTCGGGCCCTCGTCGACGCCTCCGACCGTGCGCTCGCCGAGCAGCTGGTGACGCGCGGGCTGACCCCTGCCCAGGTCGACCAGCTCCGAACCCTGCTCGCGGTCGTCGCCCGGCCCGACGGCTCCGCCGGGTTAGCCTGACCGCATGCGGTTCGACGAGCTCGACCTCGGCACACGGCATCTGCCCTACGAGCCGACCTGGCAGCTGCAGCGCGAGGTCCACGCGGCCGTCGCCGCCGGCCAGCAGGAGGACACGGTGCTGCTGGTCGAGCACGAGAGCGTCTACACGGCGGGTCGTCGCACCGCGACCTGGGACCGGCCGGTCGACGGGACGCCGGTCGTCGATGTGGACCGCGGCGGCCGCATCACCTGGCACGGCCCCGGTCAGCTCGTGGGCTACCCCATCGTCCGGCTCTCGGCACCGATCGACGTGGTGCGCTACGTCCGCGCGCTCGAGGAGGCGGTCATCCGCACCTGCGCGGACCTCGGCCTGCGCGCCGAGCGGGTCGAGGGCCGCAGCGGGGTGTGGTTCCCTGCGGACGAGCCCGGCGACGCTCGTGCCCGGCGCGCCCGTAAGGTCGCCGCGATCGGCGTCCGGGTGTCTCGTGCCGTGACGATGCACGGGTTCGCCCTGAACTGCGACGCGGACCTGTCGGCGTTCGACCGGATCGTGCCGTGCGGCATCGCGGACGCCGACGTGACGTCCCTGACCGTCGAGACCGGCCGGCACGTGACCGTCGCGGAGGTCACGCCGCTGGTGCGCGGCCACCTCGTCGCGGTGCTCGCCCCGCTCCTCGCCGCCGGGAGCACCGCCCTGGTCTGACCATGTCGCTCGCCTGCGGCCGGCCCGTGCGGTCAGACCGTCGGGGCCGGGTGTGGCAGACGGTCGGCCACCGACACCGCCCAGGCCCGCACGTCGTCGAAGTCCCGGAAGTCACCCGCCGGCGCGCTCGTCAGCGCGACGAGCGCGCGCTCGCTCAGGTCGAGGCCCACGCGGTCCAGCCGACCGACGAAGCACCTCGGGTCCGCGACACCGGCGTGTCGCGCCACGACGTCCACGTCGTCGGGCACGGTCGGCGGCATCGGCGGGTCCCCGACCGGTCCTGACCAGAACAGCCACACCGGCATGGACCGCAGCTGGGCGCCCTGCCGCTCGACGAGGTCCCGCAGGGCCACCGCCAGACGGCCGACGTAGACCGCTGATCCGAGCACCACCGCGTCGTAGTCGGCCACGTGCTCGACGTCGTCCGGCTCGACCTCGTCGACCGCGTGGCCGGCCTCCCGCAGGACTGTCGCCACCTCCGCGCCGATCTCGCGCGTCGAGCCGTGCCGCGACGCCACTGTCATCAGCACACGCATCGTCGTCCCCTCCCCCTTGTGTCCGATCTGACCACGCTCGTCCCTGAACTGGCCCCGCGCGCGGGACCGAGGTCCCAGGTCTGTGACGTGCACCTCGCGGCCGACCACGCGGCGGGCACCGGGTTACGCTGGCCGACGTGACGATCGCACCCGAGGGCCGACGGATGCTCCGCGTCGAGGCCCGCAACGCCGAGACGCCGATCGAGAAGAAGCCGGAGTGGATCCGCACCCGCGCGACCATGGGCCCCGAGTACTCGGAGCTCAAGGGCCTCGTGAAGCGCGAGGGTCTGCACACGGTCTGCGAGGAAGCCGGCTGTCCCAACATCTTCGAGTGCTGGGAGGACCGCGAGGCGACCTTCCTCATCGGCGGTGACCAGTGCACGCGGCGGTGCGACTTCTGCCAGATCGACACGGGCAAGCCCGCCGACTTCGACGCCGACGAGCCGCGCCGCGTCGCCGCCTCGGTGCAGGCGATGGGCCTGAAGTACGCGACCGTGACGGGCGTCGCGCGCGACGACCTGCCCGACGGCGGCGCCTGGCTCTACGCCGAGACGGTGCGCCAGATCCACGCGGTCAACCCCGGGACGGGCGTCGAGCTGCTCATCCCGGACTTCAACGCCACGCCCGACCTGCTCGACGAGGTGTTCTCCTCCCGTCCCGAGGTGCTCGCCCACAACCTCGAGACCGTCCCCCGGATCTTCAAGACGATCCGGCCGGGCTTCCGGTACGACCGCTCGCTGTCGGTGCTCACCCGGGCCCGGGAGCAGGGGCTCGTGACCAAGTCGAACCTCATCCTCGGCATGGGCGAGACCCTCGACGAGGCGAAGTCCGCGCTGGCCGACCTCGTCGAGGCAGGCTGCGACCTCGTGACGATCACCCAGTACCTGCGGCCGTCGGTCCGGCACCACCCCGTCTCCCGCTGGGTGCGGCCCGAGGAGTTCGTCGAGCTCTCGGTGCACGCGGAGGAGCTGGGCTTCCTCGGCGTCATGTCGGGACCGCTCGTGCGGTCGTCCTACCGGGCCGGAAGGTTGTGGGGGCAGGCCATGCGACGACGTGGTCTGCCGATCCCCGAGGCGCTCGCGCACCTGGGCGAGCCCACCACGTCCCGTCAGGAGGCGGCGAGCCTGCTGGCGCGCTGAGCCACCGCGCACACTCGGTAGACTCCCGGGTCATGGCCCGTGACTCCTCCGCATCCGCCGGCACACCCGCCGGTACGCCCGCCGGCACCCCGGGCAAGGTGAAGAAGACCCGCTGGTACCACCAGGTGTGGCAGGCGTACCAGATGACCCGGAAGAACGATCCCGCGGTCACCTGGATCCTGCTGGCGATCTTCTTCGGCATCGTCGTGGTGGGCCTCATCGTCGGTCTCCTGGTCGGCCACTGGCTGTACGTGCTCATCCTCAGCCTGCCGTTCGCGCTCCTCGCTGCGCTGTTCGTCCTGGCCCGCCGCGCCGAGACCGCCGCGTACACGCAGATCGAGGGTCAGCCGGGGGCCTCACGAGCCGCCCTGGGAACCATCCGGCGCGGCTGGACGTTCGGTGACGAGCCCGTCGCCGTCGACCCTCGCACACAGGACCTCGTGTTCCGCGGGGTGGGCCGTCCGGGCGTGGTGCTGATCGGCGAGGGGCCTGCCCCGCGTGTCGGGAAGCTGCTCGAGCAGGAGCGCAAGCGGACGGCGCGCGTGATCTCGGGCGCCCCGATCACGCTGATCCAGGTCGGCGACGGTGAGGGCCAAGTCGCCCTGCGCAAGCTCCCCCGCGCCGTCCAGAAGCTGCGCCCCCAGCTGACCAAGCAGGAGGTCGCCGAGGTGAGCAAGCGGCTCAACGCGCTCGGCGGGGTGCGGCTGCCGGTGCCGAAGGGCGTCGACCCGATGCGCGCCCGTCCTGACCGCAAGGGCATGCGCGGCCGCTGACGTCGGGCCTGCCCCCCGGCTCTCCCCACCCGCTAGGTTGTCGACGACACGACACCGACCGGCATGGGGGCATGAGGTGGCGGACCACCGCTGGAACCACAACACGCACTACCACCGACTGGCAGTGCGCTACGCCGAGACGGCCCGGTCCGCGCTGGACGTCGGCTGCGGCGAAGGCCATCTGACGCGAGAGCTGCACGCCGCCGGCACCCCTCGGGTGACCGGGGTGGACGCCGACGCGTCCCAGGTCGACCGCGCCCGCGCCGAGGCCCGCGCACTGAGGGTCGGCGAACCTGCGCTGCGCTACCTCGTGGGCGACGTGCTCGACACCCCCACGGACGAGCAGTTCGACCTGGTCACGTGCTACGCCACGCTGCACCATCTCGACCTCGATGCCGGTCTGCGGCGCCTCGCGGCGCTGACGGCTCCCGGTGGACACCTGGTGGTCGTCGGCCTCGCGGGCGTCCGGACGCCGTCAGACGTCGCTCTCAGCGTCGCCGCCCTCCCCGTGGCGGCCGTCGTGGACCGCACCCGCGGCGTCTGGGACCACGGGGCACCGATGGCGCAGCCCGCGCACGGGTACGGCGACGTGCGTCGCCTGGCCCGTGACGTCCTGCCGGGCGTCCGCTGGCGGCGGCACCTCTACTGGCGGTACAGCCTGGTGTGGACGGCCCCTCGCGGGTGAGGTCGCCCGGACGTCAGCGGCGGACGATGGCGGTGCCGGCGACACGGTCGTGCAGGCCTCTGCCGTCGCCGTCCCACACCACGGCGGGCACGACGAGGACCAGCAGCGCGGTGCGCACGATCGCGGCGAGGAGGGTCGGCGGGACCGGGGGCGCGTCCTCGACCGGCGGCACCACGACACGGCGGACGTGCATGCCCAGGAGACGGTGGCCCAGGGTGTTGCCGACCGTGCCGACGAGCAGCACGTTCTCGAGCGCGAAGATGCCCAGGGTAGCCATCGGGTCCCCCTGCGACAGGAAGAAGCCGGACGCGCCGTCCGCGGGGACGAACGCCGCCGAGATCGCCAGGCACGCGACCCAGTCGATCGCCAGCGCGACGACCCGGCGACCGAGCGGCGCGCGTGAGCCCGGTCCGTCCGCCGGAAGTCCGAGCCGGGCTCCGCGGTGCGCCGCGCCGGACGACGGCGTCCCGCCCTCGAGCCACGACCCCATGTCCTCGCGTGATGTCACCGATCAAGCGTAGGACGCGCACGACACCCGGACGTCCGCTCAGGAGTTCGCACGATCGTTACACCAGCACCCGCCTCGTAACACGCCGGAAACAATTGGTACACGGGAGAGAAACGGGGCCGTCCTAGCGTCACCTGTGCCCGCCCCGGGCACCCCCGACCGAGGAGCAGCGGATGTTCAGCAAGCCCGAGGAAGTCCTGGCCTTCATCAAGAGCGACGACGTCAAGTTCATCGACGTGCGGTTCTGCGACCTGCCCGGCGTCATGCAGCACTTCAACGTGCCGGCAGGCTCGGTCGACGAGGCGTTCTTCACCGAGGGCCAGATGTTCGACGGGTCGTCGATCCGCGGCTTCCAGGCGATCCACGAGTCGGACATGAAGCTGATCCCGGACGTGACGACGGCCTACGTCGACCCGTTCCGCGTGGAGAAGACGCTGAACATCAACTTCCACATCGTCGACCCGTACACCGACGAGCCGTACAGCCGCGACCCCCGTCAGGTCGCCGCCAAGGCCGAGGCGTACCTGCGCTCGACGGGCATCGCGGACACGGCGTTCTTCGCCCCCGAGGCCGAGTTCTACATCTTCGACGACGTCCGCTTCGAGACGAAGCAGAACGCGTCGTACTACTACATCGACTCCATCGAGGCCGCCTGGAACACGGGTCGCGTCGAGGAGGGTGGCAACCTCGGCCACAAGACGCCCTACAAGGGCGGCTACTTCCCCGTCCCGCCGGTCGACCACTTCGCCGACCTGCGTGACCAGATCTCGCTGCAGCTCGACGCCCTCGGTCTCGAGGTCGAGCGCGCCCACCACGAGGTCGGCACCGCCGGCCAGGCCGAGATCAACTACCGCTTCGACACGCTCGCCAAGTCGGCCGACAAGGTGCAGCTGTTCAAGTACGTCGTGAAGAACATCGCCCACGCCGCGGGCAAGACCGCGACGTTCATGCCGAAGCCGCTGTTCGGCGACAACGGCTCGGGCATGCACGTGCACCAGTCCCTGTGGAAGAACGGCGAGCCGCTCTTCTTCGACGAGAAGGGCTACGGCGGCCTGTCCGACATGGCGCGCTGGTACATCGGCGGCCTGCTCAAGCACGCGCCGTCGCTGCTCGCCTTCACGAACCCGACGGTGAACTCCTACCACCGCCTGGTCCCGGGCTTCGAGGCCCCCGTCAACCTGGTCTACTCGGCCCGCAACCGCTCCGCGTGCATCCGCATCCCGGTCACCGGTTCCAACCCGAAGGCCAAGCGCATCGAGTTCCGCGTGCCGGACCCGTCGTCCAACCCGTACCTCGCGTTCGCCGCCATGCTGATGGCCGGCCTCGACGGCATCCAGAACCGCATCGAGCCGCCGGAGCCGGTCGACAAGGACCTCTACGAGCTGCCCCCCGAGGAGCACGCCCTCATCCAGCAGGTCCCGGGCTCGCTGTCCGAGGTGCTCGACAACCTCGAGGCCGACCACGACTTCCTCACCGCGGGGAACGTCTTCACGCCGGACCTCATCTCGACCTGGATCGACTACAAGCGGTCCGCCGAGGTCGACCCGATCCGGCTGCGCCCGCACCCGCACGAGTTCGAGCTCTACTTCGACGTGTGACAGATGGGGGGCCTCTCACCTGCGGCGACGCTGTCACGAGACCCCCTCAGTCCGCATCTGGTCCGCACGGGCCGTCATCGCTGCTCCGATGGCGGCCCGTGTGCTTTCCTCGGTGTCCGGCCACAGGTGCGTGTACGTGTTGAGCGTCGTCGTCGCGGACGCGTGCCGGAGCCGCGCCTGGACGACCTTCACGTCCGCGCCCGACGCGATCAAGAGCGAGGCGTACAGGTGCCTGAGATCGTGAAATCGAAACGCAGCCGGTAGCACCCGCGCACGCGCAGCCGCGATGTCGCGCTCGTCCGCGCTGCGATTGTCGGCGAGGTCCGCCGCTACGGCCGCGAGCGCCACCCGCGCAGACCGGACCGCCCGCTCGATCTGCCACGGCCCGACCTGCTCCCCCGTCGGCTGCTCGACGATCCACGTCCGCTGGTCCGCGCCGGCCGCAAGCGCGAGCGCGAGCTCTGCCGGGATCGGGATGGGCGTCCGTGAGGTCTCTGTCTTGAGCGGGTCGGCCGGGTACTGAACTGCGGGGCTGACGATGCCGCGCATGAAGTCGACGTCGACCACCCGTAGCCCGCACGCCTCGGCCGTCCGCAGGCCCGCGAAGGCGCCCAGGAGGATCGCCGCGCGCAGGTGCTCGGGAACGACGTCGTGGAGCGCCCAGAGCTGCTCCACGGTGGCGACGTACGGCCGCTGCTTGCCTGCGCCCGGCGACGTGCGCCGAGAGCACGGGTTCCGCGGGATGACGCCATCGTGCACCGCGTCGGACATGATCTGCGAGAGTCGCGCGTGCAGGGCGTAGACGTAGGAGTCGGCCGCTCCCTCGGCCTTGAGCTTGGAGCACCACGACTTCACCGCGGAGGGCTTCACGTCCGCCAGGCGCATGGGCCCGAACGTCTCGACGATCTTGGCGACGTGGACCTCTGCCTGCCGCACTGTCGACCGGCGGCGGGTGCCGTAACCCTCGAGCCACGAGCTGCACCACGCCTCGACGGTGGTCCTGGCTGTCTGCGGGTCGACGTAGTCGCCGCGGACGACGCTGGCCGTGACCGTGTTGAGCCACTGCTGGCCGTCGACCTTGCGGTCGAAGTGCCGGGAGTGCTCCTTGCCGGCGGCGTCGCGGTAGCGGGCGCGCCACTTGCCGTCCGGGCGCTTCGTGATGCTAGCCATCGTTGCCATCTCCCATGTCGAGTCGTGCCTCGCGAGCTCGCTTCACATAGAGCGACGCGGTCGACTCGGCGAGCCCGAAGTGCTCTCGAACCGCAAGCGTCGGCTTCCCCGTCGGGAGGTTCTCGCGGTACACCTCTGCGACCTCGGCCAGGAGCTCCGGCGTGACCTTTCGCCGCAGCTGACGTCGGACACCGCGGATGGCCCGCTTGTCGTCTGCGAGCTGGATCGCAACGGCCCGCTCGAGTGCGTCCGTGACCTCCTCAAGCGAGTCTCCGATCGCGAAGCCGGTCCTGAACGAGGCTGCTAGCCACGCCGACTCGACGACGTCCTCAAGGGACCGCATCCGTCGCAAGTCCGAGGACCAGATCTCTCTACCGTCGGGCCGTCGCCGAACGTGAACGGCCTCGATCCTGACCCGCTTCTGATCGTCATGGCCGCACTCGATCACGTAGATCGGCGCAGCGGGATCGTTCGGCGTCTCGACGTAGGAGAAGCGCTCGGGCACGGCGGTGCCGTTCGGGCTCTCGACCTTCGGACCGCTGTACGAGTACGCGACGAACGCTGTTCCACCGGCGACCGCGATCGGCCGCTCGTAGTGATCGGGGTACTTCTGGAACTGACTCCGCACACCCATCCCTCCATCCAACCGGGCGTCTATATAGAGGGATGTTAGAGGTCTACTCCACGTAGTGTCAACGGTGAACCGCGGCGGACGCGGTCGGGTGGAAGGGGCATGCAGTGGCTACTCGGTTCATGACCACGGCGGAGGTCGCGGAGCAGTTGCACACGCCGGTCGAGACCGTTCGGTACTGGCGGCACATCGGGAAGGGCCCCAAGAGCTTCAAGGTCGGCCGACGCGTCCTGTACGCAGTCGACGATTGGGAGGCCTGGTTGGAGGACGTCCGCGCCGGTCGGGTCGCCTAGATGGGAGTGGTGGCGACACAGAGAACGGCCCCCGTCCCGGCGAAGGACGAGGGCCGCAACGATCAGGTGGGCGCCGGATCACTCCCCATCGTATCGGCGGCGGTCGGCGAAGGGCCGGAGTTGACGCCAACCGAGGTCTGCCGCGTGATCCGCGACCGCCTCGCGGTACTCGTCCTGACCAAGCGGCCGGACGGGAGCATCCTCACGCGCTCGTTCGTGAACATCGGCTCAGCCGATCGGGCTGTGGAACGCGCCGTGGCTCGCGGTTGTGCAGCCACGGTCGTCCTCGTTCGGCAGGACGTCGCCCCGCTCGTTGGCGGTGACCCCCGTGGCTGACCCCCTGGACTGGTACGAAGCAGGCATAGTCCACGGCATCGCGATCGGACGCCAGCAGGTCGAGGACGAGTGGCGCGGACGTATGGAGGTCTCCGCGGCCGTGGCCCGCATGGTCGCCGGAGCAGTCCCGTATGCCGAGTTGTGCGACCGCCGTGGTGAGCACGATCGGGCCGACCGTCAGCGGACGATCCTGCGAGATCGCGGGGTGGCCGCATGAGTGGCACGCCTCAGATCCGTAGCGGCGCCTGGCTCGACGAGCAGACCTTCCCGGCGCTCTCGTGGGCCGTTCCCGGGATCATCCCCGAGGGATTCGGCCTGTTCACCGGGCCCCCCAAGGTGGGCAAGTCCTGGGCGACGCTCGACATCGTCCTCGCCGTCGCGGCGGGCGGCGACGCACTAGGAAGCGTGCCTGTGGGTGATCCCCGACCGGTGCTACTGCTCGCGCTCGAGGACGGAGACCGGCGCCTCCAGAGCCGGTGCCGCAAGCTGCTCGGAACCGAGCCCATCCCCAACCTGCTCGACTACGCCACGAACGCGACGCCGGGCGACATCATCCCGCTCATCGAGGGATGGCTGGACGAACACCCGGACACCCGCCCGCTTGTCGTCCTCGACACGCTCGGGAAGGTGTCGCCGCCGGCGCAGCCCGGGGAGAGCGCCTACGCCCGCGACTACCGCATCGGAGGCGCTCTCAAGCGGCTCACGGACGCCCACCCCGGAGCGGCTCTGCTCGTCGTGCACCACGTGCGCAAGGCCACCTCGGACGACTGGATGGACTCGACCAGCGGTACGAACGGCCTCAACGGAGCGGCCGACTTCACCGTGTCTCTCTCCCGGTCGCGCAACGACACGGACGGCGTCCTGCGCGTTACCGGCCGCGACGTCCCCGAGGGTGAGTACGCCCTGACCGTCAGCGACGGATCATGGCGGATCCAGGGTAGCTCACTCGCCGACGCCGCCCTCGCCGCCCAGCAGGCGAAGGCCACCGAGGGGTTGAGCGACCGCTCCGCGGACATCATCGAGTTCGTCGGACGCCATCCGGACGGAGTCGGACCCAGTGCCGTGGCGGAGGCCGTCGGGATCACGGCGAAGGCGGCGAGCACGTACCTGGGTCGTCTGGTCGGAAGCGACCGGATCCGAAACCCGAGCCGTGGGCTCTACATCCCTGTGGGGAGTGTGGGGGTGTGGGCATCTGACGTCACCGAAACCCACACCCCCACGGAAACCACACCCACATCACACGCCTGCGACGAGTGCGGCGAGCCGCTCGACGGCCCGGGCTTCACCTCGCGGTG
Organism: Cellulomonas sp. URHB0016; assembly: GCF_054057935.1. Lineage (NCBI taxonomy): Bacteria > Bacillati > Actinomycetota > Actinomycetes > Micrococcales > Cellulomonadaceae > Cellulomonas > Cellulomonas sp. URHB0016. Next base: position 684,944 of record NZ_JBSRZU010000001.1, read on the forward strand.
CCGGGTGCTCCACGGGGAGGCGGCATGACCGACGACCAGCGACGTGCGGACAAGGCCGAGCTCGAGGCCTACCTCCGAGGGCTCGACGACAACGGCCTCCGGATCCCCTGCCGACTGGGGCCAGCGGACACGACCGCCTGCTGGACGTCGGACGACCCCGCCCAGCAGGAGTACGCCGCCCGTCGCTGCGTGCCCTGCCAGGCCGTAGCCGAGTGCCGCGCCTACGGCCTGGCCCACCGCGACGAGGTCGGCGTGTACGGCGGCCTCACAGATGCCGAACGTCATCCGAAGGTCGGCCGGCCGAAGAAGGGAGAGGCGGCATGAACACCACCACTCGCCCCGAGATCATCGACGAGCACGGCGTCACCCACCGACCCGGCTGCAATCTCCCCGGCTGGACTTCCGCTCCCGCCTCACTGCGCGGCTGGCACGTGCTGCGCTGCCCCGAGTGTGGCGCTGTGCGTCTCGTCCGGGGACGGGAGGTGACCACGTGAATGCGCCCGCGACGGTTCGTCTCCTCGGGCGCCCGGACGCACTCGACCGCGTCGCGTTCGTATCGCTGCCCGACGCAGAGCTTGAGGACATCCGGGTCCGGTTCCGCCCCTCTGGCGTCCGCGCCTGGCGCTGTGAAGCCTGCGGGCGCTTTCCAGATCCCTCCTGCCCCCATGCCCGAGCCGTAGCCGACGCGCTCACTACCGAGAGGACGAAGCCATGACCGACGACCTGCCCCAGCTCACGCAGGAGGACGTCACCCTCCTGCGTCGTGAGGGCCGAGACGACGAGATAGTCGCCGCGAAGGCCGCTGGCCGCCTCAATGCGCTGCTCGGCATGCCCCTGCCGTTCGCCTCAGACCACCTCTACACACTCGACGACCTCCAGCAGCTTCACCGAGACCACCAGTACGAGCAGATCGCCGAGCTCCGCCAGACCGGACGACTCGAACACCTCTTCAACCCCGAAGGAGCCTGACCATGCTGGACGCCACCACGGTCCCCGCCATCGAAGCCGCGTGCGAGCAGTTCGACGTGACAGTCCCCAAGGCCGTCATCGCCGCGAAGGCGACGCAGGCCGAGGCAGACCGCCTCGTGGCCGAGATCAACTCGGAGGCCGAGCCCTCGCTCGAGACCCTCACGGCCAAGACTGTCCGCTCGACCCACACCGCGATGGTCGCCCGACTCACGAACGCCGACCGCGCCCGGGCCGCCGAGGCCATCAAAGTCCGGGCCGACTACCTCGTGCTGGAGGCGTGGACCACAGCCGGCGCGGACCTCCTCCAGGCGTTCCGTAAGCCGTTCGATACGGCGGCGACAGACTACCGTGCCGCGCTTGACGTCCTCGCCTACAACACGGACTTCGAGTGGTCGAACGTCACCCACCTCGACGACGACCGCCGCGCCCTCACCGACGCCGCGAGCCGACTCGAGAAGCTCGCCGCCCTCCGCCACGCTCTGGCGGCGACCGTGCCCCCCGTAGACACCGGGCTCGGCGGGGGAAACGGAATGCCCACCCTGAACCGCCACGGTCGCTACCTCACGTTCCCCGACCTGAACACGGCGATGAACGTCCTCAACGCTCGGACGGCCGGCACGAAGCTCTACTCGGCTGAGTGGTGGGCCCGCGTGGCACGAACGCCCGGAATCGTCATCACCTGGCGCACGCCCAACGAGCAGCAGACGTTGAGCTCCTTCGCTAGGTCGGGTGTCAACGCGTGAACGGCGACGCCGAAACCCGGGTCTCACAGCCCCCTCCTGGGACCCCCTGCCCCCCGGGGAGCGGACACCGAAGAGGTGCGGATGATGCCGCCGCGTGCAATGCACCTTCAGGAAGCGAGGTGCGGCCATGAGCGCCGACTTCGAGGGCCTGGGGGCCGGTGGGCGCGAGCTCGTCGACTCGATCGTCGCGCAGATGGCGACGGACAACCTGGTGCCGGATGCGCGCGAGACGGCGCTCCTGCTCACGGCTGGCGAGCTCCGGGACCGAATGGACGACCTCGCGGCAGCGATCGAGGAGGACGGCCTGCGGGTCGTGTCGTCCACCGGGGTCGTGCGGCTGCACCCAGCGGCCGGCGAGCTCCGGCAACACGCTGTAGCGCTGTCCAGGGTCCTCTCTGGGGTGGCAATGAGTGAGCTCGGCGCCGGGAAGTCGGCCAGGCACGTCCGCGCCGCTCAGACGCGCTGGGCTCGGCAGGATGGTCGTAGTGGCTAGGCGCGCGCCGGTGGTAGCCGAGTCGCCGGTCGACGACCGCGCTGCCGTCGTTGCGTACCTTCGCGACCGGGCAGCCCATTTCGCCCGACACGAAGACGACTACGGCGGCATCCGGTTCCGCTCTCCCCACGGACGAGCCGCAGACGCGATCGAGGGCGCCGAGGTCCAGCCGTTCCAGGCGTGGCTCGTGCCGGTGGCGCTCCGACGCGAACGCGGCATCGCGTTCGGCTCGTGGGTCGCGTTTGACGAAGCCGGGCGGCTCGTTCCGGCACCGCCGTAGATCGGCCCACTTCGCCGGTGACGTCCGATACGATCCGGCGCCATGGGCCTCGAGGAGTTGGCGCCGTTCTCCAGCCTCGGCGAGCCCCCATGGTCGGGGAACCAGCTGCGCGCACTCGGCAAGGCCATTCGGGACGGCGCTCCTGACCCGCCGGCCGGTCCCAGCTACAACGCGGTGATGGTCTGGTACGACGACCTTGCGGCATGCGTACAGCAGGCCCTGCGCGGCCTCGACTGGGAGAGTCTCCTCTCTGGACGTGATGCGCCACGGATCACTTCGCGCCCCAAGACGATCGACACGCTCCGCGAGAAACTTCAACGGTTCCCCGACGGTCCACTGGGCAGGGTCCAGGACGTGGCCGGCGTCCGGTTCGAGTGCGACATGACCCTGGAAGAGCAGGACATCGTCGCGGCGGCGATCGCAGCGGCATTCGGCGACGAGCCCGCCGCCATCGATGACATCCGCAAGAAGCCGCACGCAGGCTACCGGGCGGTGCACGTGAAGCTTGTCTTGCCTCAGGGCAGGGTCGAAGTGCAGGTACGGACCCGGCTTCAAGGCGCGTGGGCGAACGCCTACGAGGCTGCCGCAGACGCGGTCGGCAGATCGATCAGGTACAGCGATGACCTCCCTGCCGATCCGAGCGCACGGGTACTCGTGCAGCGCCTGCGGGCCATCTCGGTGGACTGTGCCGGGATCGAGCGCGCACGACAAGAGCTCTTCGAGGTCGAGACGAACCTCGAGAGTGCCGATGTAGAGAACGCGGACCCCGCGCTGGTTGCACAACTTCACGCTCGGGTCAGTGCACTGAAGACGGAGCTTGCCGCCAGAGAGGCGAGGTACACCGAGATGCTGGGTGAGATTGAGGCGAGATTCCGGGCACTGGCGAGTGGCAAGGCATAGGGTGACCGACATGGCTGGTTTCGTGATCGTGTACAACCGTCGCACCGGCGCTGCGGATGTAACCGAGTTTCCCGCGGCGGACGGCCATCGGGCGGCGTTGCAGTACCGGCTCAAGCTTGAGGTGGAGCGGGAGGATGCCGACGTGGAGATCGTGTCGCTCGCCAGTGACTCGATCGAAACGGTGCGCAGCACTCACTCGCGCTACTTCAAGCGCGACCTCGCACAGTTGTAGCCCATCCATACGACGAGGCCCGCCCGCCCTCTCTGAACGGAGAGAGGCGAGGGCGGCTCTTGGTTCACTCGTCCCTCAGACGTCCGGCAGGGAGTCGAGGTAGTCGTCGAGCGCCTTGGCCGGGATGACGATGCGACGGCCCATCTGCTTGGCCTTGAGCTGGCTTGAGTGGATCGCCTGATCGATGCGGGACTTCGACGTCCGCAGCATGACCGCTGCCTCCTGTCGCGTGTAGGCCAACGGGACCAGGCGCACGCCAGGCTCGGACTTGGCGCCCGACGTCACGTGAGCGGTCACTTCCGGCCCTCCCGGTCTGGGAGCGAGCGAACTCGTCGTCATCGCTTCTCGGTGGGAGCACGTTCAACCCAAGCGCGCAGCTCGTCAGCGAGGATCAACGGCTTGCTCGTCGGGTAGTGCGCGATGATGTCGCCGGCGCGTATCGCCCGGCGGATGACGTCAGCAGACATCCCCGTCGCCGCCGCGGCGCCGTCGATCGAGTAGGACACCACCGCCAGTGGTCGTTCTTGCATCTGGTCACTTCCTCCGTCGGTTCTGCGCGGCCTTGGACCGGGCAGACCTGGGCTCGATGCGGTGAGGGTCGACCGCGGCCCGTCGCTCGTCGCGCCATGCCCGGTAGACGTCTTCGTCCACCAGCCACCGGCCGCCCTCGACGGGCTGGAACCCGCCCGGGATGCGACCCGTGCGCAGGTAGTCGATCACGGTCGAGCGGGCCAGGTGAAGTTCGTCGGCCGCCTGTTGTGCTGTGATCGTGCCCGTCACTTCCGGCCGGTCCAGTCCGGGAGTGAGCGGGCGAACTCTTCGAGGTCGTCGCGGAGGAACCCGCGCTTGCCATCGATCGCCTTCGGGATGATCCGACCCTGTGCCTGCAGCCGGTTGAGCTTGGTGACCGAGACACCGATGTAGGCGGCGGCGTCCTCGTCTGAGAAGAGGATCGGCGGGTACATGCGGTTGAACATCAGCGTGCCTCCCAGACAGAGCCTCGAGCATGGCAGAGCCCCCTTGCCCGGATCCCACCCTCATCGGGGGATGCGGACGACCCGACTCGAGGCCAATGTTCGACCCGTCACCCGCGGGGTGCGTCGGCAAGGAGGCCGAGCATGAAGGTCGCGGCGTACTACTCGATCGACCCCACGGACCCAGACGTCTACCACGACCACAGCAACTGCCCATCGGGACAGCAGATCCCCGAGCGCAACCGGCGGTCCGGGACCAACAACTACCGCCGCTGTCAGCACTGCGTCGCTATGGGCTGAGTGGATGCAGGGCGCCCGCCCCTTCAACACGGGAGCGGCGGGCGCCCTTGCAGTTAGGTCAGGCCGGAGCAGCCTGGATTCCGTCGAGGACGTCCGCTCCGGCCAGGAGAGCCGCAGCGAGTTCGCGGGCGCCTGCAGCAGTCATCTCGAGACTGCTACGCGCGAAGCCTCCGTCGGCCCAGTCGGCAACCTGGATCGCGATCGGGCTGGCCTCGGCGCCGTAGAAGGTCTGAACGCGCCGCACGGTCAGGCGGAGCGGCTCGAAGCTCTCGACCTCGATGTCGCCAATGGTCTGCCCCTCGTCCCAGACCTCGCCCGACTGGGTGCCTGTGTAGTCGGCCGCCGCGGAGGAACCAATCGCCCAAGTCGGCATCTCGTATCCAGCGGCGGTCGTGATGTTCTTGCTCACGGGAATCACCTCTCCCAGTCAGTGGTGGTTTCAAGGCCCTCGTCGGTGCTCCAACACCGGCGGGGGCCGCCTTCGTCTTGAGCGACGATGCTCAAGCCTCTCGTGAGGGTCCGACATCGACCCCGTCCAGTTCGTCGAGCCGCGACACATCGGCCCAGCTCGGATCCAACGGCGCGTGGCGCCCCAACCAGCCGCAGAACAGTCGGAACAATCGGCGTCGCATCGGCGGGGCCTCCTTTCATCCTTAGTGGAGCCGCGAGGAGTCAGTCAGATCCCGACCTCAGGTCCGCAGAGAGTCCGCAAGGTGTCCAGCCGACACCAACGCGTGCAAACGCCACCGGCAACGGATCCGCAGGTCAGGGCGCCAATGCCCCCACTTGCCAACGCGGACCAACGCGCGGGGGGAGTTCGAGCTCTACTTCGACGTGTGATCGTCCCGGCCCCTGGCTGCTCCCAGGGGCCGGTGACCTGCAGTAACGGCACCCCCGTCACCCTCGTGGTGGCGGGGGTGCCGCACGTTTGCCACACGTTCGGCGTGGTCGGAGTGAGGGCGGTGCGCAGGCCAGGTCTCCGGAGGGCGTTCAGGGTCCGGCTGGCACGATGGCGCGCATGCTCACGTTCCCGCAGCCGCTCAAGCACGGCGACCGCATCGGTGTCACGTCTCCGTCGTCCGACGTCGAAGGGCACGCCGCCGACCGGATCGCCTTCTGCGTCGACGAGCCGGTCATCGACGATCGGATCGTGCTCACGGTTCCTCAGACCGACGGCGTCGACTCGGTCGACCGGGTGCAGCTGGGCGCTGCACTGGTGCAGCAGCTCGTGGCGGCGGGGCTGTAGCGACCCGACCGCTGCACGGCCCTCGCTCAGGGATGGGTGGCGTCGGTCGATATGACAACCCAGATCCCCTGATCGGAGGCCCTGGGTCCCATGCCCGACGTATCGACCGCGACGCGGACCCTGTCGCCCGGCACGCTCCTGGCCGAGGCGGAGTCCCGACTGATCGCCTCCGACCTCGACGAGGCGAAGCTCCTGGTCGACCGGGCGATGGCGCTCTCGGACGCGGTCGGCGACGACCTGATGCACGCCCGTGCCGTCGCCCTCCGTGCCCGGGTCCATTACGTCTGCGGCGAGTCCGCCGAGGCGATGGGGTTCGTCCTGCGCGCCGTCGACCTGAGCAACGCGGTCGGCGACCTGAGCACGGCCGCCGAGGCGCACGAGGTGGCCGCCCGCGTCCTGCTCGACGTGGGAGAGACCGGCCCTGCCCTCGACGAGGGCCTCAAGGCGGTCGAGGCAGCGGAGGGGTCCGGTGACCTCACCGCGACCATGTCGGCGATGCGGGCCATGACGAACGTCTACGCGTCGCTGCACCAGTGGGACAAGGCGCTGGAGTTCGGCGAGCGCTACCACGAGATCGCGAGGCTCGTCGGCGACCGCGTCGCGGAGGGGACGGCGATCGAGACGATCTCGTTCGTCTACGGCGGCATGGCGGTGGCGGCAGCCGGGCAGGGCGACCACGCCCGGGCGGCCGACCGGAGCGCGGAGACGGTCATGCTGGCCCGGACGGCGATGCTCATCGCCAGGGACGTGGGCAACCGGCGGGGCGAGATGACCTGCTTGGGCAACCTGGCGGAGTCGCTCGCGGACGTCGGGCGGCACGCGGAGGCGCTGGCACTGCTCGACGACCGGCCGATCGACCCGAGGCTCGATCCGGTGAGCACCGTCGTGCACCACCGGATGGCCCGCGGTGTGGCCCTGGCGGGTCTGGGTCGGCGCGAAGAGGCCGCCGAGCTGCTGGAGCTGAGCGTGTCCGAGGCACCGACCACGCAGCACGAGATGGCAGCCCGACGGGCCCTCGCCGCTCTGCAGGAGGAGATGGGCGACCTGCGGGGCGCGCTGGACCACCACAAGCGGCTGTTCACGCTGGTGGCGCAGCAGATGTCCGAGCAGGCCCAGCGAGCCGCAGGCGTGGCGGCCGTGCGCCTGGAGACCGCGCAGGCCAAGGCCAGAGCGATGGAGCTGCAGACCCGGGCGGCCGAGCTCCAGCTGACCAACGACTCGCTCAGCAGGCACTCCGAGGACCTCCGCCGGCAGGCTCTGGAGGATCCGCTGACAGGGCTGCCGAACCGTCGCCGGCTGGACGAGCTGCTCGCGTCCGACCTGCGGTCCTGCTCCGTGGTGCTGCTCGACATCGACCACTTCAAGCGCGTCAACGACGAGCACTCCCACCTCCTCGGCGACGCCGTGCTGCGGGTGATCGCGAAGCTGCTGAGGGACTGCTGCCGCGGGGCGGACACGCCGTTGCGGTTCGGGGGCGAAGAGTTCGCGCTCGTCACGCACGGCGCATCTGTCCCCGCCGTGCTGGCACTCTCGGAGCGGATGCGATCGAGGATCGAGTCGTACGACTGGGCGGCGCTGGCTCCGCAGCTGGCGGTCACGGCGAGCTTCGGCGCGGCGCTCGGCAGTGAGGCGGCGACGAGCATCGAGCTCCTGGCCCTGGCCGACCGCCGCCTGCTGCAGGCCAAGCAGGACGGCCGCAACCGGGTGCTGGGCCCGCCGACCCGCTAGCGCCCCCGAGGCGGCGGACTACGAGTCGGCGGTCTCGTCGTCGGTCGGTGGCTCCTCGGTCGGGCTCGGCGCCGGCTCCTTGAGCGCGGCGATGGCAGCCTCGAAGGCACCGACGGTCGCGGCGTCCACGGCACCGGTCGGCTCGACGCCGAGCTCCGTCTGGAACCGGACGAGCGCGGCGGTCAGCTCCTCGGACCACTGTCCGTCGACCGGGCCGTCCCAGTAGCCCGCCAGCTTGAGCGTCTGCTGGAGCGCCGCCGTCGAGGTCAGGGCCGCCTCGGCCTGGGTCGCACCCTTCGCCGCGAGGTCCGCCTGCAGGGCCGCGTCGGTGGCCTTGTCCACCGTCCCGGTGACCGGCAGGCCGTGCGTGGACTGGAGGTCCTCGACGGCTTGCACCGTGCCGGGTCCGTAGATCCCGTCGACTGCCAGCGTGTAGTACCCGGCGTCGGCGAGTCCCTGCTGCAGTGCGGTGGTGTAGGCCCGCGCCGCCTCCTGCGCCGCGACGCGCTGGTCGTCGTCGAGGCATCCGGCCTGGACGACGAGCTGCATCCACGCCATCTCGAGGCTGACGACCGCGGCGTTGAACTGCTGCGACGCCTGGTCGAGCGGGGTGTCCTCCGTGATGCCCTGCTGGGTCGCGGTGAGGTCGGCGTCCGCCTGCTTGACCCTGGTGACGGTGTCGGCGGGTGCGAGCGGCGTCGCCTCCGCGGTGGGCGACTCCTCCGGCTCGGCGGGCTCCCCGGACGCGGACGCCTCGAGCGCAGCCAGCTCGGCGCGCGCCGCCGCGAGGGCGTTCTCCGCGTCCGCGACGCCCTGCCGGGCCTCCTGGGCGGTCTGCCCGGCGGCCAGCGTCTCCTCTCGCGGCTCACGCAGGTCGGCGCCGCCGGTGACGACATCACCGACGGTCGGCGCCTCGGCGGTGATCACGTCGCCGTAGCGGTCCAGCGCCTTGACGTAGTCGACGCTCCCCGCGCAGAACGCGTCGGTCGCCCGCTGCGCCTCGTCCTGCGCCTCGGCGAGGTCCTTCTCCTTCGCGGCGACCTGTGCCTGCGCGCGTTCGAGGTCCGTCGTCGGGTCGTCCCCGTCGTCGCTCCCCCCCGCGGTGCACCCGCCGAGGAGGAAGGAGACACCCAGCACGGCGACGGTCGGCCATGCCCACCGGCGCGCTCGACCCGACCGGAACGACCTCACGGCGACCTCCGAAGAACGCTCCGCTTCCTGGTGTCCTCACGACGACGGTGTCGACGCACGGGCCCACGGGCCACGTCGCCGACGCCGTCGGTCCGACCCTCCACCCCCGGGGTCCGGCGCGCAAGGCAGGGCACCGATCTGCCCGAAAGGGCACAGAGCTCGTCGCGACCTTCTCGTCCCCGTCGATGACGGGCAGTGTCGATCCCGTCGGCCCAGAACCTCGCCGGCGACGACGCCCTGGGGGAAGCCATGCGTCTGCCTGTCCTCGTCCCGTGCCTCGCGGTGCTCGTCGGACCGTGGGCGACCGTCCCCACGCCGACTGTCGTCGCCGAGCCGACGTGCGGCACGACGGTCACCGTCGACTCGACCCTCAGGCACGACCTCGAGTGCACCGGGGACGGCCTCACGCTCGGTCCCGGCGTCACGCTGGACCTGGGCGGCCACACCGTCACCGGATCCGGCCGCGGGACCGGCGTCTCGGTGGCGTCCGCGGGCACGGTCTCCGTCGTGAACGGGACGCTGGCCGGATGGGGCACGGGCATCAGCACGTTCGTGTCCGACGAGGACCAGCTGGCGGGACCGCTGACGGTCGAGCGGGTCACGGTCCGGAACAGCAGGTGGGGTCTGGACGCGTCCGGCCAGAGCGGCACGGGCGCCTACGCGAAGCCGACGACCGTGGCGCGGTCGACGTTCGCCGACAACGACGCCGGAGTGGTCGCCGGGTGGTTCGGGTCACCGACGATCACGAGGACGACCTTCACGGACAACCGCGTCGGCCTCTGGGTCAGCAGCGCCACCGCGCACGTGGGCCGATCCGACCTGCTCAGGAACGGCGTCGGCATCCGGGTCTACGAGAGCAGCGTCGTCGTCGACGATCGGACCACCTTCATGGACAACGACCGGGGCCTCACCGTCGGCGGGGTCGGCAGCACGACGGTCGACGACAGCAGGTTCCGCGGGGGCGACGTGGCCGCCACGGTGCTGAGCGGCCGGCTGTCCATGACGGGGAACGTGCTCACCGGGAGCGGCACGGGCGTGCTGGTCGCGGGTGGTGCCGGCACGTTCGACGACAACACGTTCCGCGGCAACGGCGTCGGCTTCCACCACGTGCAGTCGAGCGAGGGGCCGACCACCCTGCGCGGCAACGTGTTCCGGCTCAACGGCGACGGCATCGTCGTCGAGAACGGGGACCCGTCCGTGCGGCTCGGGCAGAACACGGCACGACGGAACACCGGCTGGGGCATCGACGCGCCGGGCGTCACGGACCTCGGGGGGAACACCGCCCGCCGCAACGGCAACGAGCCGCAGTGCGTCGGCGTGGTGTGCCCCTGACGGGGTCTGACCGGTGCCGGTCCATGGGCTCTGCTGGTCGCACATGAGGCCTGCACGTCGTCCCACACAACGTGCACGCGACCCACCCGCAAGTGCCGGACGCCGTTCCACGACGGTGCATAGCGTCGCCCCATGAACGATCACGAGCGCCCGTCCCCGCAATCCGGGCCCAGGTCAGGCCCCCTTCCCGCGCTCGCCGGCGCGGGTGCCCCCACAGCGCTCGGGGGGCCTGCGGTCCTGCTCCCGCCCCGGCCGCCCGCTGCCGTCGACCGCATGCTGGGGGCGTTCTGGTCGGGCGCACGCCGAGCCGCACCCGTATGGGTGCTCGGCACCTGCGCGGCGGTCGGCCTCGTCGGCGGTGTCGTGCTCGTCGGGCGGCGGCCGGGGATCGGCGCGGCAGCCGTCGGGATGCTCCTCTGCGCCGGTGCGGTGCCTGTCCTCGTGCGGCGTCGGCGGCTCGGCGACCTCGCGCTCCTCGGGCTCGGTGCCGCGCTCCTCGCCGTCACTGCTGTCCGGACCGCCGGGTGGGTCGTCGCCCTCAGCGTCGTGGCGGCGGTGTGGGTCGGCGTGGTGGCGACGACGTCGGCTCGGACCGCGCCGTCGGTGGCGCTCGGACCGCTCTCGGCCTTCGCCGGGCTCGTGCGTGCGGTGCCCTGGGTGCGGCACGGTGCCGGTTCGGCGCTCGGCGGTCGTCGGCACGAGGCGCTCGTCGTCCTGCGCAGCGCGGCCGTCACCGTGGTGCTGCTCGCCGTGTTCGGGGCGCTGTTCGCGAGTGCGGACCGCGTGTTCGCGGGCTACCTGCCGCGCCCGCACCTCGACCTGCTGCCCGGTCAGGTCCTCGTCGGCACGGTCCTCGCGCTCGCCGCGGCCGCCGCAGCGCACCTGACGATCGCGCCGCCGGTCTGGTCACGCGCCCGCCTGCCCGAGGCACCCGCGGCGAGCCGCCTGGAGTGGCTCGTCCCCGTGCTGGCCCTGGACGTGCTCGTGGTGGCCTTCCTCGTCACGCAGGCGATCACGCTGCTGGGCGACCCCGAGCGGGTGCTCCCGTCGGGCGTCACGTTCGCGTCGTACGCCCGCCAGGGGTTCGCACAGCTCGTCGTCGCGACGGCGCTCACCCTCGTCGTCGTCGGTGTCGCCGCACGACGGGCTCCGCGCTCGGCCGCCCGCGACCGGGTGCTGACCCGGGCCGCGCTCGGGGTGCTCTGCGTGGCGACGCTCGGCGTCGTCGCGTCGGCGCTGCGCCGGCTCGACCTGTACGTCGACGCGTTCGGGCTGACCCGGCTGCGGCTGCTCGTCGCTGTCGGCGAGCTCGCGATGGGCGTCGTGCTCGCGCTCGTGCTGGTCGCAGGTGCCCGGGGATCGGGCCGGTGGTTCCCGCGCGCCGCGGTGTGGGTCGCGGCGGGTGCGGTGCTCGGGCTGGCGCTCCTGAACCCCGACGCCGTGATCCTGCGTCACAACACTGCGACCGAGCGGACGACACCGTTCGACGTGTCCTACCTCCGTGGGCTCTCGGCGGACGCCGTCCCGGCCGTCGACCAGCTCGACGAACCGCTGCGGTCGTGCCTGCTCGAGGGCATCGAGGTGCCGTCCGAGGACGACGGCCTGAGCTGGACGTGGGGCGGTCAGCGTGCGCGTGGCATCTCCCCCGACGCGGTCAGGCGGTGCTGACGGCCGCGTGCTTCCGAGGGCCGCGTGGCGAGCCGTCCGTCACTCCACCCCGAGCTGGTCGAGCAGGAGCGCGTGCAGGCGCGGGTCCGCGAGGGGGCGGAAGTGCCCCGGGGTGTCGAGCACCACGTCGAGGCCGTCGTGGAGCGAGCTCCCGGCGGGGATGTGCGGGTCCCAGAAGCTGAACGCCGACGTGATCCGCCGGTTGACCGCGCGCTCCGCCTGCAGCGCCACGATCGTCGCGTCGGTCGGCCTGAACGCGCGCACGGCCGCCGCGGGGAACCACCGGGCGTACGCCGACCCGGCGAAGGGCGTGTTCACGGCGACCATCGACGTGACCCGGTGGTCGGCGTCCTCGCGGAGCATCGCGAGCTTGCCGATGAGGCCGCCCTTGCTGTGCGCCACGAGGACGACGTCGCGCAGGTCCTGCTCGCGGACGTATCTCCCGAGGAGTGCCGCCTGGTCCGGGATCGGCCGGTGGTTGATCCCGAGCTCCGGGAGCACGTGGACCCGGACGCCGTGGTCGTGCAGCACCGTCGCGAGCGGCAGCAGGAACTGCCACGGCTCGTACACGCCGGGAACCAGCACGACGGGCGGACCCGCCGGTCGCTCGGGCCTGAGCAGGTCCCGCGGGCCCACCCGCGTCGCGACGCCGGCGACCTGCCAGCGCAGCACGAAGGCGTAGTCGCGCGCGAGCCACCACGCGCGCGCCGACAACGGCCGAGGCTCCGCCGCCGCCCGCACGTGCCGAGGCTGCTCGGCCGCTCCCGCGTCCACCCGGTCAGGCCGTCGACACCCGGTCGTCGTCCAGCGCCGGCCGGGCGAGCAGCGCCAGAAGCAGCAGGAGGACGATGGCGACGATCGCGACACCGAGCACGTACCCCGGAGTCAGCGGTGTACCGAGCACGAGTGCGAGCGCTGCGCCGACGGCGACCACCACGCGCAGGAGCACGCGCTGCTCACCCAGCCACTGGCCGACCGGGCCCGTGGTGACTCCGCGCCGCTCCCCCGCACCACGCGCCCAGGCGGCGGACCTCGACGCGGCCGACCGGAGCGCGACCGCGGACGCCGTCCTCCCGGACACGAAGGCGACCGCCGCCACGACGATCCCGAGCACGAACGCCGAGCGCAGCGAGATCCGCAGCAACGAGACCACCTGGTCGTAGACGACGACCGCGGCGTCGGGACGTTGGACCTCCGGTGGCAGCGAGTTGGCGTACAAGGAGCGTCCGACCGTCAGGCCCAGTCCGAGCACGAGCATCGCGCCCCCGAGCGTCAGACCGGCCACCACGAGCGCCCGCGCCTTGTTCTGGGACAGCATCACGCCGCCGGCGAGCAGCGCGATGACGATCCACGGGAGCCACGTCCCGAGCACGTCGAGCATCCGGTAGGCGTTCTGGAGCCGGACCAGGTCGGCGCTCTGCGCGAGCGGGAAGCTCGCGTTGATGGTCGGGATCCGGTCGACGATCGTGAAGCCGGCATTCGACAACGCGGTCTTGACCTCCTCGATGACGCTCGTGAGGTCCACCGTGAGCGTGCCCTGCGAGTCGATGCTCGCGATGGCGTCGGGGTCGCCGCGCATGACGGCGACGAGCTGCTCGTGAGCGGCCTTGTTGGCCTGCTCCCACGCCGTCGAGAACGCGTCCGACGTGACCACACGGTCCACGCCCTTGCGGATGAAGTTCGTCGCGGCGTCGACCAGGGGCCCCTGGAGTGCCAGGACAGCGGCCGACAGGCGCGGGGGCAGCCCCAGGTCGGACACGGCACCGGTGGCCGTCTCCGCGAGCTGGTCGAGGTTCACGGCGTCGACGATCGCGGTGGTGAGCCGGTTCGTGACGGCCGACTGGATCTGCGGGTCCTCGGACAGCGGCGCCACCGTCGCGAGATAGCGGTCCGTGTCCTCGACGAGCCCCCGGGCCCACACGGCCACCACGGCCACCGGTGCGAGCAGGGCCGCGACGACGACGAGGACCACGGCCGCGGTCGCACGCCCGGGCCGCCGGCGGTGCGCCTGCTCCGCGACCCCGACCGGCGCGGCGGCGGTGACCGCACGCAGGCGCGCGTTCTCGGCCTCCAGGGCGTCCAGCCGCGACCGCAGGAGCGCGACCTCGTCGTCCGGGACGGGCACGGGGACCGGCACCGGGTCCCCTGGCCCTGCGAGGGGCTGGGTGTCGCCCGGGTCGGGCGCCTGCGGCTCGTCGTCCGTGCTCGGCTTGCTCGGCACCGCCATGAGAGTCCTCCCGACACGTCCGACACGCCCGATTCCCCGAGCATGGCAGCGTTGCTGGTCAGCGCGCGAGAGGTGGCGCGGTACGGTGCGAACGAGCCGACTGGTCCCGAGCCCTCCACAGGGGAGCGCATGCCGCGACGCACCGTCACCGAGGGCACCGTCCCGGTCGCCGCCGACCCACGCCGTCCGCCGCCGTGGCTCCCCCGGGCGCTGGCCCTGGCCGTGGTCGCCGTGTTCCTCGCGGCGTTCACGTGGCGGGCCCTGTCGTTGCTCGGGCACGTGCTCACGATCGTGGTCATCTCGTGGTTCGTCTCGCTCGCGATGGAGCCGCTGGTCCGCTGGCTCGTGGCGCACGGCGTCCGGCGCACCCGCTCGACCGGCATCGTGATGGTCACGGGGATGCTCGTGATCATCGCCGTCATCTGGCTCTTCGGCGGCCTCTTCGTCGCCCAGCTCGCCGAGCTCGTGGACTCCCTGCCCACCTACTACGCGCAGCTCGTCGAGTGGGTGGACACCACGTTCGACGTCGCGCTGCCCACGGTCGACGAGGCGACGGACTCCGTCACGCGGAACTGGCAGTCGCTCGCGCCCGGTCTCCTGGGCGCCGGTGCGTCGATCATCGGCGGGCTGTTCACGCTGACGTCCGTGCTCCTCGTCGTGTACTACATGGCCAGCGCCGGACCCCGGTTCCGGGCGGCGGTGCTGCGCCTGTTCGCTCCCCACCGCCAGCGCGAGCTGCTGCGGCTGTGGGAGGTCTCGCAGCAGAAGGTCGCCGACTTCATCAACTCCCGCATCGTCCTCGCCGCGCTCTCCAGCGTGTTCACGTTCGTCTTCCTGGAGATCCTGCGGATCCCGTACGCCCTGCCCCTCGCGGTGTTCACCGGTGTGGTGTCGCAGTTCGTCCCCACCATCGGCACCTACATCGCCGGCGCCGTGCCTGTGGCAGTCGCCCTGGCGGTCGACCCGGTCAAGGGCCTGCTGGTCCTGGCGTTCATCATCGCCTACCAGCAGGTCGAGAACCTGATCTTCTCCCCCAAGGTGTCCGCCCGGTCGCTCGAGCTGAACCCCGCGATGTCGTTCCTCGCGGTGCTCGCCTTCGGGGCGGTGTTCGGGCCGATCGGCGCGTTCCTCGCGCTCCCGGTCGCCGCGACCATCCAGGCGGTGTCCTCGACGTACGTGCGGCGGCACGAGCTCGTCGACTCGCCCCTGCTCCAGGAAGATGAGCAGGCACTGCGACGCCAGCGCCACTGGGTCGACGTGCCCGAGGACGCGCCGGGGCCCGAGGACGAGCCGGGGCCCGAGGACGTGCCGGACGCCGAGGCGGGGACTGCGGACGAGCCTCAGCCGTAGAAGACGCGCTCGACCACGGACCGGGCGCGCCGGGCGGTACGCAGGTAGTCGTCCTCGAGCTCGCCGCCCGACCCGGCGGCGTACCCCATGACGCGAGCGAGGCCGGCGAGCGCCTGCCGGTCGTGCGGCAGGACGTCGGCATGAGCGCCCTCCTGCCGGCCCGACCACAGCACGTTCGCGTCCCGCACCCGGGAGGCCAGCAGCCACGCGTCCGCCAGGACCCGTGCGTCGTCCGCATCGAGCAGGCCGGCGCGCTCGGCTGCGGCGAGCGCGTCGAGCGTCCCGGTGGTCTGCAGCTCCGGCACGTCGTGCGCGTGCAGGAGCTGGAGGAGCTGGACCGTCCACTCGACGTCGGAGATCCCCCCGCGACCCAGCTTGAGGTGCCGGGCCGGGTCGACCCCCCGGGGCAGCCGTTCCGACTCGACGCGCGCCTTGATCCGCCGGACCTCACGCACGGTGGCCGGGTCGATGCCGCCCTCCGGGTAGCGCAGCGGCGCGACGAGCTGCACGAACCGGGTGGCGAGCTCGTCGTCACCCGCGACGGGCCGTGCACGCAGCAGGGCCTGGCTCTCCCAGGGCGACGACCATCGGGCGTAGTACTCGGCGTACGAGTCGAACGTGCGCACGAGCGGACCGTTGCGGCCCTCCGGCCGCAGGTCGGCGTCGACGGCCAGGACGGGCTCCGGCCCCACCGCCCCCAGCAGCGCGCGGATCCCGGTCGCGACGGACAGGGCGAACTCCTGGGCGAGCACCCCGTCGACGCCCGGCTTCGGGTCGTGCACGAAGAGCACGTCGGCGTCGGAGGAGTACCCCACCTCCCGGCCGCCGAGCCGGCCCATCGCGACGACGAGCATCCGCGTCGGGTCCTCGTCGAGCAGGCGCGCCTGTCGGGCCTCCCACAACGCGACCCGCAGCGTGCCCGCCAGGACGACGTCGGCCGCGACCGTGAGGCTCTGGGACGCGCGGATGCCGGTGACCACGTCGAGCACGTCGGCAGCCGCCGTGCGGGCGAGCTCGCGTCGCCGAAGGCCACGGAGCGCGGTCACGGCGGGCACCCGCTCGTGCGCCCGCGTGAGGATGGCGTCGGCCTCGGCGGACAGCCGCGCGTGCGTCCGGGGCTCGAGCTCGCCGTCGCCCGCGAGCCATGTCACGGACTCCGGCGAACGTCTCAGCGCGTCGGCCACGTAGCGCGACGTGGACAGCACCCGGGCCAGACGTTGGGCGACCGTGCCCGAGTCACGCAGCAGCTTGAGATACCAGTGCGTGGTGCCGAGCTCCTCGGAGAGCCGGCGGAAGGCCAGCAGGCCGCCGTCGGGGTCCGGACCGTCGGCGAACCAGCCGAGCATCACCGGCAGCAGCTGGCGCTGGATGGCCGCACGGCGTGAGACACCCTCGGTGAGGGCGGCGATGTGCCGCATGGACCCGACGGGGTCGAGGTACCCGATCGCGGCCAGCCGGGCGCGCGCGGCCTCCGGTGCGAGGCTCGCCTCCTCCGCCGACAGCTGCGCCGTCGCCGGGAGCAGCGGACGGTAGAACAGCTCCTCGTGAAGCCTCCGCACGTCCCGCCGAACCGTGCGCCAGCGCTCGACGAGCCCCTCGGGTCCCTCGGCCCGCATGCCGATCGACCGGGCGAGCCGGCGCAGGTCGGCCTCGGCGTCCGGCATGAGGTGCGTGCGCCGCATCCGGTACAGCTGGATGCGGTGCTCCAGCACGCGCAGCAACCGGTAGCAGACGGCCAGCTGTCCGGCGTGCTCGCGGCCCACGTAGCCGCCCGCCGCGAGGGCCGCCAGGGCCGTCAAGGTGCTCGGGCTGCGGATCGTGTCGTCCGCGCGACCGTGGACGAGCTGGAGGAGCTGGACGGTGAACTCGACGTCGCGCAGGCCACCGACGCCGAGCTTGAGCTGCCGGTCCGCCTCCGCCGCGGGAACGTGCTGCTCGACCCGGCGCCGCATCGCCTGGGAGTCCTCCACGAAGCGGTCGCGCTGCACGGCCGCCCACACGAAGGGCTGCGTCATCTCGACGTACTCGTCACCCAGCGCGGCATCTCCGGCGAGCGGCCGGGCCTTCAGCAGCGCCTGGAACTCCCACGTCTTGGCCCACCGCTCGTAGTACGCCTTGTGGCTCGCGAGCGTCCGGACCAGCGGGCCGTCCTTGCCCTCCGGGCGCAGCGCAGCATCGACCGGCCAGAGGGCCGGCTCCCCGGAGGAGGTGGAGCACACCCGAGCCAGGCCGGCGGCGAGCCGTGCTCCGGCGGCGAGCGCCGCGGCCTCGTCGGCGCCGTCCACCGGCTCCGCGACATAGACCACGTCGACGTCGCTCACGTAGTTGAGCTCGCGGCCGCCTCCCTTGCCCATGCCGATCACGGCGAGCCGGACGTCCGCGCCATGGTCGTCGAGGTCGGCACGCGCGACGGCGAGCGCCGCCTCGAGGGCGGCACCGGCGAGGTCCGCGAGGGCCGCCGCCACCCCGGGCAACCTGGACAGCGGGTCGGGGGCGGTCAGGTCCGCCGCGGCGATGCGGAGCAGGCGCGTGCGGTAGGCGCGACGCATGGCGTCCGTGCCGTCGCGGCCGCCGTGGTCGGCGACGGGCACCGGATCCGCCGGGTCTGCCCCGACCGCGCCGAGCAGCTCGGCACGGACGTCGCCGACCGGGACGCCCAGGGCCGGCTCGTCGTCGGCGAGTACGCGCAGGTTGGCCGGGTGCGCGACGAGCGTGTCCCCGAGGGCGACCGACGCCCCGACGACCGCCAGGAGCCGGGCCCGGCGCTCGTCGTCCTGCTCCAGCATCGACCGCAGCAGGTCGCGCTCCGCCGGGGACGACCGGACGGCCCCCGCGAGCTTGGCGAGCGTGAGCAGTGCCTGGTCCGGGTCCGCCACCTCGGCGAGCGGTCCGGGCAGCAGGCTCGCGGCATCGGGCAGCACGTCGAGCAGAGCGGCGTCCGCGAGCATCCGCTCGGCGCGCGCCACGTCGGTGACCCCGGCACGGGTCAGCCGCCCGGCGAGGCTGCCACCCCGCCCGTCGGCGGTCGTGGCGCTCATCGGGCCGCTCCCGTCACCATGTCGACGAGCCGCCTCACAGGACCGGCAGGAACCGCCGCAGCTCGTACGGCGTGACCTGGGCGCGGTACTCGTCCCACTCCTGCCGCTTGTTGCGCAGGAAGTAGTCGAACACGTGCTCGCCGAGGGTCTCGGCGACGAGCTCGGACCTCTCCATCACGGCGATGGCCGACTCGAGCGAGGTGGGCAGCGGCTCGATGCCGAGCGCGCGGCGCTCGGAGTCGGTGAGCTCCCACACGTCGTCCTCGGCGCCCTCGGGCAGCTCGTAGCCCTCCTCGATGCCCTTCAGGCCGGCGGCGAGCATCACGGCGAACGCGAGGTACGGGTTCGTCGCGGAGTCGACCGCGCGGTACTCGATGCGGCTGGAGTTGCCCTTGCCGGGCTTGTACATGGGCACGCGGACGAGGGCGGACCGGTTGTTGTGACCCCAGCAGATGTAGCTCGGCGCCTCGGCACCGCCCCACAGCCGCTTGTAGGAGTTCACGAACTGGTTGGTGACGGCCGTGACCTCGGCGGCGTGCCGCAGCAGGCCCGCGATGAACGAGCGCGCCGTCTTCGACAGCTCGAGGTGTCCCCCGGCCTCGTGGAACGCGTTGCGGTCGCCCTCGAACAGCGAGAGGTGCGTGTGCATGCCGGACCCGGGCTGGTCGAACAGCGGCTTCGGCATGAAGGAGGCGAACACGCCCTGCTCGAGCGCGACCTCCTTGACGACGGTGCGGAACGTCATGATGTTGTCCGCGGTGGTCAGCGCGTCCGCATAACGCAGGTCGATCTCGTTCTGACCCGGGCCGGCCTCGTGGTGGGAGAACTCCACCGAGATGCCCATCGACTCGAGCATCGTGATGGCCGCGCGCCGGAAGTCGTGCGCCGTGCCGCGCGGCACGTGGTCGAAGTACCCGCCCTGGTCCACGGGGACGAGCGGCAGTGCCGGGTCCGCCGGAGCCTCGAACAGGTAGAACTCGACCTCGGGGTGCGTGTAGAACGTGAAGCCCTGGTCGCTCGCCTTCGACAGGGCGCGCTTGAGCACGTGGCGCGAGTCCGCGAGCGACGGCTCGCCGTCGGGCGTGAGCAGGTCGCAGAACATCCGCGCGGTGCCGTGCCGCTCGCCCCGCCAGGGCAGGACCTGGAACGTCGTCGGGTCCGGCTTGGCGATCATGTCCGCCTCGTACACCCTGGTCAGGCCCTCGATCGAGCTGCCGTCGAACCCGATGCCCTCGGAGAACGCGGCCTCGAGCTCGGCGGGTGCGACCGCCACCGACTTGAGGATCCCGAGCACGTCGGTGAACCAGAGGCGGATGAAGCGGATGTCCCGCTCCTCGACCGTGCGGAGCACGAACTCCTGCTGCCTGTCCATGCGGCACATCCTGCCTCATGAAGGGGCCTCGGCGAGGGCACGTCCGTGGATGCGTCGCGGCAGGTCGCACACGCGTTGACTAGGCTCGACGCCATGCCCGCACCACGCATCGCCCTGGCACAGATCGACACCTGCGTGGGGGACGTCGACGCGAACGCGGCCGCGGTGCTGCGGTGGTCCAGGCGGGCCGCGGACGAGGGCGCCGACCTCGTCGTCTTCCCCGAGATGACGATCACCGGCTACCCCGTCGAGGACCTCGCGCTGCGCGCGTCGTTCCGGCGTGGCGCCGAGGCTGCGCTGCTGCGCACGGCGACGGAGCTCGAGGCGGCAGGGCTGGGCGAGCTCGCGGTGATCGTGGGCACGGTCGGCGAGCGGGTGCTCCCGCCCACGGGCGACCAGGACGCGCCGGACGGCGCCCGTCGCCCCACCAACCAGGCCGTCCTCCTGCAGCACGGACGCGTGCAGGACCGGTACGACAAGCACCACCTGCCGAACTACGGCGTGTTCGACGAGTTCCGCATCTTCACGCCGGGTGACGACGTCTGCGTGATCGACGTGCAGGGGCGTCGCGTCGGCGTCGTGGTCTGCGAGGACATCTGGCAGGACGGTGGCCCGGTGTCGCAGATGGACGAGCGGGAGGTCGAGCTGCTCGTCGTCCTGAACGGTTCGCCGTACGAGGAGGGCAAGGGGCACGTCCGCGCCGAGCTGGCAGCCCGACGGGCGCGCGAGGTCGACGCGCCGGTCGCCTACGTCAACCTCGTCGGCGGCCAGGACGACCTGGTGTTCGACGGCGGCTCGTTCGTCGTCGGGACCGACGGCACGCTCCTGGCGAGCGCGCCGCAGTTCGTCGAGCACCTGCTGCTGTGGGACCTGCCCGACCCGGACGCGCCGCCGCAGCCCGGCCCGCTCGCGGCACCGCTGGGCGCCGACGAAGAGGTCTACCGCGCGATCGTCGTCGGGCTGGCCGACTACGTGCGCAAGAACGGCTTCCGGTCGGTGCTGCTCGGGCTCTCGGGCGGCATCGACTCGGCGCTCACCGCGACGATCGCCGCGGACGCGGTCGGTGGCCAGAACGTGGTCGGCGTCTCGATGCCGTCGGCGTACTCCTCCGAGCACAGCAAGGACGACGCGGCGGACCTGGCCAAGCGCCTGGGCGCGGACTACCGGGTCCAGCCGATCGGGCCGATCGTCGAGGCGTTCCGCGGCGAGCTCGAGGTCGAGGGCGTGACGGAGGAGAACCTGCAAGCCCGCGTCCGGGGCGTCCTGCTGATGGCGATCTCGAACCGTGAGGGCCACCTCGTGATCGCACCGGGCAACAAGTCGGAGCTCGCCACCGGCTACGCGACGATCTACGACGCCGGCAGCATCGGCGGGTACGCGCCGCTCAAGGACGTCGACAAGTCGCGCGTGTGGGCACTGGCCCGCTGGCGCAACAACGCCGCCCTCGACGGCGTCTTCGGCCCCGACGAGCTGCCCCCCATCCCCGAGTCGTCCATCACGAAGCCGCCGTCCGCCGAGCTCCGGCCCGGTCAGGTGGACCAGGACTCGCTGCCCCCGTACAGCCTGCTCGACGAGGTGCTCGACGCGTACGTGGAGAACGCCGAGGGCCGCGCCGAGCTCCTCGCGCGCGGGTTCGACCCCGCCGTCGTGGACAAGGTGCTCGCGCTCGTCGACCGCGCCGAGTGGAAGCGTCGGCAGTACCCGCTCGGGCCCAAGGTCACCGCGCTCGCGTTCGGACGCGACCGGCGACTGCCCGTGACGACCCGGTGGCGCGAGCCCTGACCTGCCCGGCAACCCGCACGACACCCAGGAGCACAGCCCGATGACCCAGACCCCCAAGCGAGTGCGCGTGCACCACCTGCGCGAGGCCAAGGAGCGCGGCGAGCGCCTGACGATGCTCACGGCCTACGACGCCGTGACGG
The DNA here is from genome assembly GCF_054057935.1 of Cellulomonas sp. URHB0016. Lineage (NCBI taxonomy): Bacteria > Bacillati > Actinomycetota > Actinomycetes > Micrococcales > Cellulomonadaceae > Cellulomonas > Cellulomonas sp. URHB0016. The sequence goes on from NZ_JBSRZU010000001.1 coordinate 706,909, forward strand.
CCGCCATCTTCGACTCCGCCGGCGTGGACATGCTCCTGGTCGGTGACTCGATCGGGAACACGATGCACGGGCACGCGACGACGCTGCCCGTCACGCTCGACGACATGGTGCGGGCGGGCAGCGCCGTCGTCAGCGCCGTGCACCGTGCGTTCGTCGTGGTCGACCTGCCGTTCGGCACGTACGAGGCGGGGCCCACGCAGGCGCTGGAGAGCGCGGTCCGCGTCATGAAGGCGACGGGCGCCGCGGCCGTGAAGTTCGAGGGCGGCAAGCGCGTGGTCCCGCAGATCCGTGCGCTGACGGACGCGGGCATCCCCGTCGTCGGGCACCTCGGCTACACCCCGCAGTCGGAGCACCTCCTGGGCGGCCCGCGCGTGCAGGGTCGTGGCGACCTCGCCGCGGAGCACCTCAGCGAGGACGCCGTCGCCATCGCCGAGGCCGGGGCCGTGGCCGTCGTGCTGGAGATGGTGCCGGCTCCCGTCGCCGAGCAGATCACCGAGATCCTCAAGGTGCCGACCATCGGCATCGGCGCGGGAGCGGGCTGCGACGGGCAGGTGCTCGTGTGGGTCGACATGGCCGGCATGACGGACTGGTCCCCGCGCTTCGCCAAGCGCTTCGGGGAGGTCGGTGCGGCGCTCGCGTCGGCGGCCACCGCCTACGTGGACGAGGTGCGCGCGGGCACGTTCCCCGACGCGGACCACCAGTTCGACAAGTGAGCGCACGCCGGGTCGCGACGTGGGCGACGGCCGTCGTCGTCGGAGCGGTCGGCGTCGGGCTCGCGGTCCCGGTCCTGTCGGGTGTGTTCCCGGTGGCTCAGCTCGTGGCGTTCCGGGCCGTGCTGGCGCTCGCGGGCGTGGGCTGTGCGCTCGCGCTGCTCGCCGTGCCCTGGGTCCGGCGGCGGACCGTGCCGGTGGTGGTGGCGCTCGCGCTCGGGGTGGGTCTCCAGGCCGCGGTCCTCGCCGCGCGCGCCGTCCCGGCCGGTCAGGACGGCGCGGCGGTGCTCGCCCGCGGCGGGGCGCCCGCCACGGGCCCCGCCGGCGACGAGGGCGTCGTCGTCCTGTCCTTCAACACCCTGGACACCGTGCCGGCGGACACGCTCGCGGCCCTGATCGAGGGGCTCCGGGCCGACGTGGTGGTCCTGCCGGAGACGTCGCGCGCGACCGCCGTGGCAACCGCGGCCCTCCTCGACGCCGCCGGGCTGCCGATGCAGCTGCACAGCGCCGACGGCAGCAGCACCTGGATCGCGGGCACCGCGCTCCTCGTCTCCCCCGCGCTCGGCACGTACCCGTCGTCCACCGAGCTGCCGACCCGCCTCGGCGGCGTGCGCACCGTCCCGGTCGACCCCTCCGACCCGACGCTCGTCGCGGCGCACCCGCTCGCGCCCGGCCACCGGTCCGCGATGCCGACCTGGCGCTCGGAGACCGCGTGGGTCGCGGACCAGTGCGCGTCGACCCCGGGCGCGGTGGTCGCGGGCGACCTGAACGCGACCCTCGACCATCCCGGGCTCCAGGACCTCGGACCGTGCGTGGACGCGGCGCGGCAGGCCGGTGAGGCGTGGCGCGGCACCTGGCCCGCGTCGGCGCCGAGCGGCCTGGCCGCTCCCATCGACCACGTCCTCGTGGACGGCCGGAGGTGGCGCGTCACCGCCTTCGAGGTGCTGCCGCCGACCGGCGGGAGCGACCATCGGCCGATCGTCGCCCGCCTCGTGCGGCGCTGAGGCCGGCCCGGACCGTCTCAGCGCCGGCGGTCCTCGTCCTCCCACGCCTTGTTGCGCTCCTTGGCGATCTCCATGGCGCGGGCGGCGTCCTCGCGGCTCGGGTACGGGCCCATGAGCTTCGATGCGACGCTCTGCTTGCCCTCCTCGACCTCGTGGGTCTCGGTGTTGTACCAGTACTCGGTCGCCATGTCGGACTCCGTTCGTCGAGGCTCGCGGGGCGCCCGGCCGTCCGGCCGCCCCGCACTGCGTTCCGTAGACTGCCAGGTATGTCGCCCGTGCACGCGCCACGCTCCGCCGCCCTGGTCCCGGGCACGGTGAGCGCCCGCCGCGCCGTCCCGTCGTCCATCGCCCGACCCGAGTACGTCGGACGTCCGGGACCAGCCCCGTGGCGGGGCAACAACGTGCTCGACGAGGACACGATCGAGCGCGTCCGCGTCGCGGCCCGCATCGCAGCCCAGGCGCTCGAGGTCGTCGGCCGGGCGGTCGAGCCCGGCGTCACCACCGACGCGCTGGACGCGCTCGGGCACGAGTTCATGGTCGACCACGGTGCGTACCCGTCGACGCTGGGCTACCGCGGCTTCCCGAAGTCGCTGTGCACGTCCGTGAACGAGGTGATCTGCCACGGCATCCCCGACTCGACGGTGATCGAGGACGGCGACATCGTGAACGTCGACGTCACCGCCTACATCGGCGGCGTCCACGGTGACAACAACGCGACGTTCCTCGCCGGGGACGTCGACGACGAGTCGCGACTGCTCGTCGAGCGCACCCGCGAGGCGCTGCACCGTGCCATCAAGGCGGTGGTGCCGGGACGCGAGGTCAACGTCATCGGTCGGGTCATCGAGAAGTACGCCGCCCGATTCGGGTACGGGGTGGTCCGCGACTACACGGGCCACGGGGTCGGTCCCGCCTTCCACACGGGTCTGGTGATCCCGCACTACGACGCGGCGCCCGGGTACGACACGGTGATCGAGACCGGCATGGTCTTCACCATCGAGCCGATGCTCAACCTCGGCACCCCCGACTGGGTCATGTGGGACGACGACTGGACGGTCCTCACGGCCGACGGCCGACGCAGCGCGCAGTTCGAGCACACCCTGCTGGTCACCGACACCGGAGCGGAGATCCTGACACTGCCATGAGCCACCACCACAAGAAGTCGAAGAAGCACCCGCTGGCGTTCGGCATCGACATCGGGGGCAGCGGCATCAAGGGCGCCCCGGTGGATCTCGAGAAGGGCGAGTTCGCAGCCGACCGGCTGCGCATCCCCACCCCCACACCGTCCACCCCGGACGCCGTGTCGAAGACCGTCGCCGCCGTGGTCGAGTCGTTCGACCTGGATCGGGGACTGCCCATCGGGGTGACGTTCCCCGCGGTGATCCTGCACGGCGTGGCGCAGTCCGCCGCGAACGTCGACAAGTCGTGGATCGGCACCGACGTCGAGGCCGCCGTCGAGAAGGCCGCCGGTCGCCGGGTGCTGGCCGTCAACGACGCCGACGCCGCAGGGTTCGCCGAGGTGCGGTACGGGGCCGCGCGGGACGTCGACGGCGTCGTCCTCGTCGTCACGCTCGGCACCGGCATCGGGTCCGCGCTCGTCGTGGACGGCCACCTCGTCCCGAACACCGAGCTCGGCCACCTGGAGATCGACGGGCACGACGCCGAGTCGCGTGCGGCCGAATCGGTGCGCGACCGCGACGGGCTGGACTGGGAGGCCTGGGCCGAGCGCCTGCAGCGGTACTTCACGGTCGTCGAGAACCTGTTCTGGCCCGACCTCATCGTCGTCGGCGGGGGCGTCAGCAAGCACCACAAGGACTTCCTGCCGCTCCTCGACATCCGCACGCGCATCATCCCCGCCGAGCTGCGCAACGCGGCCGGCATCGTCGGGGCGGCCGCACTCGCCGCGGAGGCCCACGGCTGACCGAGGCACCGTCCCGCGCGCTGGTGGAGGTCGCGCCGGGGGTCCACGTCGCGACGAGCGCGGTGTACGCGACGACGTCGACCGTCGTCGTCGGCGACGACGGTTCATGCCTCGTCGTCGACCCCGGGGTCACGGCGCGGGAGGTCGCCGGTCTGGCCCGTGCCGTCACCCTGCGCGGTTGGCAGCCTGTCGCCGTCTGGTCGACGCACGGGCACTGGGACCACGCGCTCGACGGTCCCGGGCTGCACGGCGTGCCCCGCTGGGCCGCGTGGGCCCGTGGCCCGTCGTGGTCGCGCACCGCCGCGACGGAACGCGACGGCGACGACGAGCTCGCCTCGCACCTGCGCGCCCACCCGGGCGACGGGGGTGCGGACCTCGTCGACGCTCCCCCGGTCCCGTTCCCTGCCGATGTCGCACGCACGTCCCCCGTGCCCGGCTGGACGCCGGTCGCCTGGACCGCCCGCCCGGTCCACGTCCTGACGCACTCCGCGCACGCGACCGGCCACAGCGCCCTGCTCGTGCCGGACGTCGGTGTGCTCGTCGCGGGCGACATGCTCTCGGACGTCGAGATCCCGCTGCTCGACCTCGACGCGGCGGACCCGGTCGCCGACTACCGCAGCGCGCTCGACTCGTTCTCCGCACTCTCGGCCGGCGTCGACGTCCGCGTCGTGGTGCCCGGCCACGGCTCGCCGGGCGACGGCGCCGAGCTCTCCCGTCGCCTGACCTCGGACCGGCAGTACCTCGCCCGACTCGTCGACGCTCGTCAGGACACGGGCGACCCGCGCGTCACGTCCACCTGGCTCGCGGACGCCCATCACCGTCAGGTGGCCGCCGTCCGCGGCTGAGGTGTGACGATGGGAGCATGCGCTGGGTCGTCGTGCTCGTCGTCGTGGGCGCGGTCCTCCTCGCCCTGGACCGCGCCGTCGCTCGGGGCTGGTTCGACCGCAGCCGGCCGCGGGACCACCGCCCCGCCGGGGCGCCTGCTGCGAGCGGGATGCTCGGCGACCTGATCGAGGTGTTCCAGCCGAGCCGGGTGCACCTCACCGCCGAGCAGGAGCGTCAGCAGCTCGAGATCCACCACACCGGGGACGCCGCACCGCCCGTCGACCTCGACGCCGGGACCGCCCGGACCGATCCGCCGCCACCGGTCGCGTGATGGCCGACCGTGCCTCTACCTTGCCTGCATGGCGCTCGTGGTGTCCCAGCTGACGATCGACTCGCCCTACCCGGAACGGCTCGCGCGCTGGTGGGCGGAGGTCCTCGGCTGGCGCTTCGTGTGGGAGCCGGCACCCGACGACGACGAGTTCGAGATCGCCCCGGCCGACGGCTCGGCGACGAGCTGGTTGTTCGTCCTCGTCCCCGACGACAAGGTCGTGAAGAACCGGCTGCACTGCGACCTGCGTCCCGCCGACGGCTCCGACCAGGCAAGCGAGCTGTCACGACTCCTGTCGCTCGGTGCGACACCGCTCGACATCGGTCAGGGAGACGTGCCGTGGCACGTGCTCGCCGACCCGGAGGGGAACGAGTTCTGCCTGCTGCACCGGACGGTGTCCGAGGCCGCAGCGGCGCTGGCTGCGGAGCTCGACTCCTCGCCGTCCGCGGGGAGCTGACAGCCGGACGAGCCGCGGACGTCCCGTGCCCGCGTCCGCGGAGCGGCCTGTCAGCCCGGCTCGTCGTGGCCTGTGGCCGCCCCTGCGTGCCACCGGAGAGGGCCTTGCACTACCCCGCACGAGTGACATCGGCACGCCAGGGGTCGAAATCGGACGAACCGGTCACTAACTTGCGGGGATGACCAATGCCGCTCTCCCGGTCCTCGGCGACCTCCCGCTGGAGGACTGGGCGACGTGGCTGCCGCTGGCGGTCTCCGTCCTGACGTTCTTCGTCGCCCTGCTCGCGTGGCGCCAGGCGGCGAAGGCCGTACGCCGGGTCGCCCGGCAGGCCGACGCGACCCACAAGCAGGCCGACGCAGCCGCCCGACAGGCCAAGGCCTTCGACGAGCAGGTCGCGATCGCCCGGGAGGCGATCGCCATCGCCCGTCACGAGGCCCGGGACGCCCGCGCCGACGCCGACCGTCTCCGTCTCGAGACCGACCACTCCCGGCGGATGCTGGAGGAGGCGCGCCTCGACGCCCTCGCTCCCACGATCATCGCGCGGGCGCTGCCGAGCGTGTCCGACGCCGCCGGACGACCGGCCCTCGAGGTCTGCCGGCTCACGGCGGGCAGGCAGGACCGCTGGCGGCCCCTCGTCGGGCAGCTCCAGGTGGGCCGTGACGAGGCGTACGCGTTCCGCACCGCCCTGACGCTGTGGTTCGAGAACGTCTCCGACTGCCCCGCCCAGATCGACATCCTGCAACCTGCCGGCGGTGAGCTGGAGCTGCTGCCGGGGCACCCCCTCGTCATCCCCGCCCATGAGGCACGCAGCATCGCCTGGGTGCGGATGTGGACGTCGCGGGACCTGGACAGCGACGGTCAGCTGCAGGACCCGTCGTCGTGGCTCTTCGACCTCACGTTCTCGGCGAGCGACCTCGGCCTGCACGTCCGCGACACCTACGCGTTCGACGGCGACCTGCGGTTCTTCGACCGGGACGGGTCCTGGCTCGTCGTGATGCCCGAACCACCCCTGCCCTGGACGTCGGACGTCGCGTCGATGCTCCCCGGCCGCACCTACCAGCAGCGCGACGTGCCGGTCGGCTGAGCCGTGCGTGCCCGGCACGGACGAGGCGGATGAGTCAGTCGATACGCCGGGTTCTGTCCCCGCGCTGGGTCACCCCGTGCGCGGGTGGCGGCCATCCCTCTACGACGTACGTTGCCGCACGCCTCCAGCGGCCTACCCGGGAGCTCGGGCGGGCAGCCCTCGAACGCTCCCTGTCTGGCCTTGCTCCGGGTGGGGTTTACCGAGCCGCACCGGTCGCCCGGCACGCTGGTGGTCTCTTACACCACCGTTTCACCCTTACCTCCCCGGCGGACCGGGAAGGCGGTCTGTTCTCTGTGGCACTGTCCCGCGGGTCACCCCGGGTGGGTGTTACCCACCACCCTGCCCTACGGAGCCCGGACGTTCCTCGGCGGACCCGGAGGTCCGACGCGGCCGCCTGACTGACTCATCCGCGCCGCACAGCCTAGTCGCTCGACGGGAGCTGCTCAGACGTCGACCCGGTAGGGCAGCGTGAGCTCGTCCCCGGACACCCCGCGGATCCCCCAGTTCTCGGCGGGGCTCTCGATGATGACGAGCTCGAGGTCGTCCGGGCCCAGGCCGAGCGCGGGGGCGACGTCGTCGAACATCGCGGCGATGAGGGCGCGACGGGCGCGACGGGTGCGGCCGGTGAAGCAGACCACCTCGATCACGAGGTACGCCTCGGAGCGTGGCGCGACGAGGTCCTCGGGGTCGAGCATGACGAACCGGTGGAACCGCTTGTCGTCCGGCAGCGCCCAGGCCCCGACGAGCGCAGCATGGACCGCGTCGGACACCTCCTGGCGCCGAGACCCCCAGACGTCCCGCCGACCGTAGAGCTTGACCTGCGCCATCGCCGTCCTCCCCGTCCGATGCGTCCCACCCGCCGCGCGGAGCCTACAGTCGGGGCGTGCTCGTGCTCCTTCCTCCCTCAGAGGGAAAGACGCCGCCGCGCGCCTCCGGCCCGGCCCTCGACCTCGATGCCCTCTCCTCCCCCGGCCTGACGCCGCTGCGCCAGAAGATCCTGGACGCCCTCCACGACGTGAGCGCGCGGGACGACGCCGTGGCCGTGCTGGGTGTCGGGGCCGGCCTGGCCGACGAGGTCGCCCGCAACACCCGCCTCCGGGAGTCCCCGACGGCGCCGGCCCGACGGGTCTACACGGGTGTGCTGTACGCCGCCGCGGGGCTCGACCGGCTGACGGCGACGGGGCGTGCCCGGGCCACCGAGAGCGTGCGGATCGTGTCCGGCCTGTGGGGAGCGCTGACGCCCGAGGACGCGATCCCGGCGTACCGGCTGTCGATGGGCACCGACCTGCCGGGCATCGGTCCCCTGTCGGCGGCATGGCGAGGTCCCCTGGCGAACGAGCTCGACGGGCGGGCGGACGGTGAGCTCGTCGTCGACTGCCGGTCGGCCGCCTACCTGGCCGCGTGGCACCCACCCCGCTCGGCGCAGTGGGTCACGGTCCGGGTCGAGCGGGAGGTCGACGGCGTCCGGTCCGTGGTGTCGCACCACGCCAAGCACACCCGTGGGGTGCTCACGCGGCACCTGATGAGCCGTCGGGGCAAGGCGCCGGCGGACGCGGCGTCGCTCGCCCGGGTGGCGGCCGAGCTGGTAGGCCACGGGCTGCTGGCCGTGGAGCTCGGCCCGGCCGTCCGAGGCGCCCGGGTGCTCTCGGTCGTCGTCCCCTGAGCGCCAGGATGTGGCAGCGGCACGTGCCGTGGTGGCTCGTCTCGGCCGTGGTGACCGGCGGCGTGGTGGCGACGGGCGCGCTGCCGGCCGACGACGCGCGAGCGCTGCGGCGCAGCGTGCGGTGCCGATCCTGGTGTTCCTCGCGGCCCTGACCGTCGTGGCGGAGATGTGCGCCGGGGCCGGCCTGTTCGAGGCCGCGGCGGGGCTGGCCGCCCGGGTGGCACGCGGTCGCCGTGCCGTGCTGTGGGCGCTCGTCGTCCTGCTCGCGACCCTCAGCACGGCGGTGCTGTCGCTCGACACGACCGCCGTGCTGCTGACCCCGGTGGTGGTGACGCTCGCCCGGCACACCCGCACGCCTCCCCTGCCGTTCGCGTTGGCCGTGCTCGCCCTCTCCAACACCGCGTCGCTGCTTCTGCCGGTCTCGAACCTGACGAACCTGCTCGCCGACCACGCTCTGCGGGCCGCTGGCATCGGCTTCGTCGGGCTGATGTGGGCGCCTGCGCTCGCGGCGGTCCTGACGACGGTGGCCCTGCTCGCGGTCCGGGACCGGCACGTCCTGCACGGCACCTACGACGTCCTGCCGGGCAGACCGGCCACGGACCGCCCGCTCCTCGTCGTCGCGGCCGTCGTCACCGCGGTGATGGCGGTCGCGTTCGTCGCCGGCCTCCCCACCGCTCCGACGGCCCTGGCCGCCGCCGCGGTCCTCGTCCTCACCACCCGCCTCCGCGGGCGGCCGTGGCCGGTGCCGCCGCGCAGGCTCGTGCCGTGGCGCACGCTCGTCGTGGTCCTCGGCCTGTTCGCGGTGGTGCAGACGGCCCACGCGCACGGCCTCGGCACCGTCCTGGCGGCGGTCGCCGGGCAGGGCAGCTCTCCGGCGGCCCTTCTGCGGCTCGCCGGGGTCGGCGCCGCGTCGGCGAACGCGGTCAACAACCTGCCCGCCTACCTCGCGCTGGAGCCGGCCACGGACGGTGGTCCGCTCCGGATCGCCGCGCTGCTGGTGGGCACAGGTGCCGGGCCGCTGATCACGCCGTGGGGCTCGCTCGCGACGGTGCTCTGGTGGCACCGCTGCCGTCAGGTGATGCTCGACGTGCCTGCGGTGACCATCGTCGGGCAAGGCGTGCTGCTCGCCCCGGTGGTCGTGGCGGTCGCGACGTTCGCGCTCGTCGCCGCGCACTGACCCGGCGACCGACCCGGCAGCCGACCCGGCGCCGACATGGCACGTGCGGTCACCCGGGGCCGGCCCCGGCCCTGTGCTTCTCGTAGTGCCGGGCGGCGCGCGCCCGGTTGCTGCACGACGTCTTGCAGAACTCCTGGCGACCGTGCTCCTGCAGGAAGTAGCGGACGCACCGGGGGGCGGGGCAGGCGCGCAGCCGCTCTCGGTCGGGACCGGCAAGCAGTCCGATCGCTGCGCGGGCCAAGGTCGCCACCAGCTCGTCGGCCGCGCTCGCCGGCCGTCCGGCCGCGACGAGCGAGGCGGCCGGGTCGTTGTCCTCGGACCACCGGAGCCGCGGTGCGACGGGGACCGCGGCGGCTCCGGCGTTGAGGCGCTCGACCGCCTCGCCGACGGGGATCAGCCGGTGGGCGTCGGCGCGGCTCGGCGGCGCCGGCACGGACGGCGCGGGCGAACAGCGCACGGACGGCCTGCCGCACGCTGAGGACGTCGGCGAGCACACCGTCGGACGTGACGGGCTGCGGCAGCTCCGGGCGCGCGGCCAGCCACTCGCCCAGCGCCGCGGGCGTCGTCAGGTCGTCGGCGACGCCGCCGTTCCCGTCGTGCCGGATGGTGCCCGAGAGCTGGAGCGCCAGGGCAGTGTCTGCGTCCGTCGTCATCGGGCCTCCCAGGACCTGTTCTGCCGTAGTGGACGACCGTCACGTCCTACCCTACAGTCTCTAACGGTTGCCGTTGCTTATTCCGTTAGATCCGATCCGTGGAGGTTGCCATGACCGTCATCGCACAGATCAGCGACCTGCACCTCGACGGCACCACACGCACGTCCGAACGGGCCTCCCGCACCCTCGCCTACCTGAGGAACCTACCGACGCCGGTCGACGCGCTGCTGGTGACCGGGGACATCGCCGACCACGGCACGGACGCCGAGTACCGCGAGGCAGCCGGGCTGCTCGACGCCCCCTTCCCCGTCCTGGCGTGCCCCGGCAACCACGACGAGCGCGCGGCCTACCGCCGGTCACTGCTCGGCGAGCGCCCCGCCGGCACCCCGGTCAACACCGTGGCCCTCGTCGAGGGCACGCGCGGCGCACCTCGCACCGCCGTCTTCCTGTGCGACGTGACGATCCCCGGCAAGGATCCCGGCCGGTTCGAGCCCGAGACGCTCGCGTGGCTGGACGACGGCCTGCGCGCCCTCGACCCCGGGACACCGGCGCTCGTCGCGTTCCACCACCCGCCGGTCGCGGTGCACCACCCGCTCCCCGACAGCTGCCGGCTGGAGGACCCGGACGCGCTCGCCGACCTGCTCGCCGCCCACCCCGCCGTGGTCGCCCTGATCACCGGCCACGCGCACACCGCCGCCGCGACGGAGTTCGCCGGACGGCCGGTACGGGTCGGACCGGCCGTCACGTGGACGCTGCGGCTCCCCTGGGAGGGCGACGACGTCGTCGACGCCGAGCAGCCGCCCGGGGTCGCCTTCCACGTGCTCGACGACCAGCACCGACTCACCACGCACTACCGCACCGTCTGACCGTGCCCGGCGGCGGAGCATGGGTGCCGTTCCTCGCGACGATCGTGCCGCTCGTGGTGACCCCGGGCGCGAGCTTGACCCTGCTCGTCCAGCGCGTCACGGCGGACGGCCGCCGGCAGGCCTTGCCTGTCGTCGCGGGGACCGTGACGGCATTGGCCGTCTACACGGCCGTCGTGCTCGCAGGCATGTCCCTCCTCGTCGCACCGCCAGGCATCCTGGGAGTGCTCCTGCGATCGGCCGGCGCCGCGTACCTCGTGGGTCTCGGCTGCTGGATGTGGCGGTCCGCGGACGCCCCGGCCGCCGACGACGGTCCTGGACGGCCGCCGTCGTCGCGGCGCTCGAGCTACGTCCAGGCGCTGCTGGGAACGGTGCTCAACCCCAAGGCGGCGCTGATCTACCTCACCGTGGTGCCGCGCTTCGTCGACCCGACCGGCTCGAGGACCGCCCAGCTCCTGGCCCTCGCCGGCACGCACGCCGCACTCACGGCGTCCTGGCTCACGGTGTGGACGGCGTTGCTCGGACCGGCCGGACGCCTGACCCGCTCCGGGCCGTGGCGCTCGCGCGTCACCCGGGCGAGCGCGGTCGTCCTCCTGGCGCTCGGGGTCCGCTGGCTCGTGGGCTGACGCCCCTCAGGCGCGTGACGACCAGCCCTCGCTCGGCGCACCCGCGACCGCGATCTCGTCCCGCCGGTCGGTGAAGAGCCGGATGATGCTGACGGACGCGGGTGCGACACGCAGCTGGCTCCACGACGACGGCTGCGCGCCCATCGTCACGCCGAGGGCGGCCCGGATCGACACCGCGTGGCTCACCACGACCACGGTGCGGTCACCGCCCCGGGCACGTAGCCCGTCGAGGCCCCGACGCAGCCGCTCGCCGACCTCCTCGATCGACTCGCCACCGGGCGGGCGGACGTTCGCCTTGGTGTGCCACGGCTCCAGGAGCCCGGGCCAGCGCTCCTCGATCTCCTCGGCGGTCAGCCCCTGCCACTCGCCGAAGTCCGCCTCCTGGAACAGCGCGTCGGTATGGACGGGCAGGCCGAGCCGCTCCCCGATGATCCGGCCCGTCTGCTGGGTCCGCACCATCGGCGAGGCAATGACCTCGCTCGGGTATGCGACGTCGCCCCAGACGTCGCGGCCGACCCTGTCGACGAGGTCGGCCGCCGCGTGCGCCTGGCGGACTCCGCGGTCGTTGAGCGGCGGCCCCGGCTCGCCCGAGCCCGAGTAGCCGCGCGACACCGTCATGGTGGTCTCGCCGTGCCGCACCAGGACGACGGTGACGGGCTGCTCCTCGTCGAACCGCACTCCCGCGCCCGACGGGCGGGGCGCACGGACGGGTGCCGCGGCAACGGCACCCGCACCGGTCGGGTCGGTGTCAGGGACGCCGCCCGCCACCGGGCGGCTCCGGCCCCCGGGGTCGTGGTCCGTCACGAGCGCGGTCCGCTGGTCCATCGCCAGGTTCGCGAGCCGGTCAGCCGCGGCGTTCTGCGCGCGCGGGACCCAGGTCCACACGACGCGAGCCGGGTCGACGAGCGAGCGGACCTCGTCGGCAAGCCGGCGCATGTCGTCGTGCTTGATCCGCCAGGTGCCCCGCATCTGCTCGACGACGAGCTTCGAGTCCAACCGGACCTCGAGCTCCGCGGCCGGGTCGATCTCGAGGGCCGCTCGCAGCCCGGCGACGAGCCCCGAGTACTCCGCGACGTTGTTCGTCGTCAGGCCGAGGTAGTCCGCCCGCTCCGCGAGCACCTCGCCCGTGACGGCATCCCGCACCACGGCGCCGTACCCGGCAGGCCCCGGGTTCCCCCGCGACCCACCGTCCGCCTCGACGACCAGCCGGTGCGCCACGGTCAGCCCTGGGCGGGCTCGGGCAGCCGCACCAGGATGCGGCCGCACTCCTCGCAGCGGACCACGTGGTCCTCGGCCTTGCCACGGATCCCGTCGAGGTCGAGCGGGTTCAGCTCGAGCCTGCACCCCTCGCAGCGGCGGCCGCGCAAGGCCGCCGCCCCCACGCCGCTGAGCTGCGTGCGCAGCTTCTGGTAGAGCGTCACGAGGCCGGCGTCGAGCCCCTCGGCCGCGGCGGCCCGCTCGACGCGGACCTTCTCCACCTCGGCGTCGATCTCGCGGAAGGCAGCGTCACGCGCCACCTCGATGGTCTCCTTCTGCTCGAGGAGCGCCTGGTGCGCCGCCGTCACCTCGGCGAGCGCGCTCTCGTGCGCCTCCAGCCGCTCCATGATCTCGAGCTCGACCTCCTCGAGATCGCCCTGGCGGCGGCCGAGCGCCACGAGCTCGCTCTGCAGCGCCTGCAGGTCCTTGGGCGAGCCCTGGCCGGAGTCGAGCTTGGCCTGGTCGCGGGCCGCCCGCACGCGGACCTGCTCGACGTCCGCCTCGGCCTTCGTCAGCTCGCGACGCAGGTCGTCCGCAGCGGTGCGGGACGTGACGAGGGCCGTGTAGAGGTCGGCGACCTGCGCGTCGAGCTCGAGCAGTCGGGCGAGCTCCGGCAGCGAGCGTCGCTTGTGCGCGAGCTGGTCGAGCCGCGTGTCGAGCGCCTGGACGTCGAGCAGGCGGCGCTGGTCCGCTGCGGGGGCTGTGGCCATGGGGGTCCTTCCGGGGACCGCACGGAGTGCGGATCGGGTGTGCGGATCGGTGTGCTGTGGTCAGGAGGTCGGCATCGGCTCCGGGCTGGCGGCACGGCCCGTCCACGGGTCGGTGCGCAGCGTGCTGACGCGGGTCTCCACCGTAGCCCCCGTGCCGGCCACGTCCGTCTCCAGGGTGCGGGCGGCGCGGGCGAGCCAGGGCCACTCGGAGGCGAAGTGCGCGAGGTCGACGAGGTACGGCGCCGAGCGCCCGTCCCGGGCCTCGAACTCGGCGCGCTCGCGGAGCTCCGAGGCGGGGTGGTGCCGCACGTCGGCCGTCACGTACACGTCGACGCCGGCGCTCCTGACCTCGTCGAACAGGGAGTCACCCGACCCACCGACCACGGCGACCCGCTCCACGACACCGTCCGGGGGACCGGCGAACCGCACGCCCTGCTCGGTGGCCGGCACGGCGGCCGCGACGGCCGCTGCGAACGCCGCGAGCGTGGTGGGCGTGGCGAGCCGTCCGACCCGACCGATCCCGGTACCCCCCGGCCAGGAGCCGAGCTCCAGGACGTCGAACGCCGGCTCCTCGTACGGGTGGGCGGCACGCATCGCCGCAATCACCGCGGCCCGCGAACGGCGTGGAGCGACCATCTCGACCCGCGCTTCGACGACCCGGGTCACCTCCCCGGGCCGCCCGATCGACGGCGTCGCCCCGGGTCCGGGCGTGAACGTGCCCTCGCCGGTCGACGTCCACGCGCACCGCGCGTACTCACCGAGCCGACCGGCGCCCGCCGCCGCGAGGGCGTCGACCAGACGCTCGGCGTCGGCGACCGGGACGAACACCACGTGCTTGTCGAGCGTCTCCGCGGGCGCCGCCTGCAGCGGGACGGTGTCGAGCAGCCCGACGGCCTCAGCCAGCGCGTCGGCGACCCCGCCCTCGGCGGCGTCGGCGTTCGTATGGGCCGTGTGCAGCGCGACGCCGGAGCGCACGAGCTTGTGCAGCAGCGCACCCTTGAACGTCGTCGCCGCGATCGAGTGCACCGGCCGGAGCAGCAGCGGATGGTGCGTCACCAGCAGGTCGGCGCCCCACTCGACGGCCTCGTCGACCACGGCCGCGACCGGGTCCACCGCGAACAGCACCCGCTCGACGTCCTGGTCCGGGTCCCCCGCGACGAGCCCGACGGCGTCCCACGACTCCGCCGTGCGGGGCGGGTACCGCCGGTCGAGCAGCTGCACGACGTCGGCCAACCGGGGAGCGCTCACGGCACGCACGCTACCGGCCGCTCGCGGTCGTCGGGCCGCCGTCTTCACCGTGCCCGCTCAGGCCACCACGGTGACCGGGCCGGCCAGCGACACCCGTACGAGCAGAGCGTGACGGCACCGCAGCGCTCGGGTGCGGCCCGCGCGGCCAGCAGGTGGGGATGGCTGCGGGCGGTGATCGTCGACCCGGACCGGTCGACGATCATCCACCGCCGGTCGCCCTGCGGGCTGGCCACCTCGACGTCCATCGCGTCCAGGGCATGCCCCGCGAACGACGTCACCGGACAGACGGTCATCCCGGCGAGGTGGGGAGACACCATGCGCCCGACCTGAGCGACCCTGCCGCTCATGCCCTCGCAGCCGCGCAGCTCCCGACGTCACGGCGCCAGCAGCGCCACCACGGTTGCCCACAGCCCGGCCGCCGTCGCGGCCAGACCGAGGACCTCCTTCGCGGTCGCACGGGCGCTCTCGAACCGGCTCTTCGCCACGTCGTTCTCGATGGAGTCCGCACGCGACAGCGCATGCTCCGCATCGGCCGGGGTCATCCCGGAGGCATCGACCCGGATGGCGGCGACCAGCGCGAGCAGGAAGTCGGGGTCAAGATCGCTCTCCACACTCAGGGTCATCTCTTCCACGTGCACGTGGCCGGGGCCCGTCTGGACGACTCCGACCGGACCGTGCACCACGACGCCAGCCGGCGTGCCGTGCGCCATCCTGGTCCAGTCCCGGGAGTTGAGCACCAAAGTCATCGGCGCCCGATGGAAGAACTCGCGCTGAACCGCCTGCAGGAACCGCTCGAGCCCGTCCGACGACAGAGGTGCGGTGAGTGTCCCGTCCTTGATGAGCGGATCCACGACCACGAACCGGTGCGCAGCGTTGTACCGGGAACCCTTCCAGAACCGCCGGGTGTTCACATGGGTCCCGGGCTCCTTCGACGCCTCTTTCACCTCGCCGACGAGCCGCTCCCGAAGGCTTGCCGCCTCGTCCTCGGGAAGTGCGCCTCGCCGGAGCACACGTCGATGGAGGAGCCAGGAGAGCGTGAGTCCGGCGGCGGCGAGTACGGCGACCGCGCCGACCGCCCACCAGAGGAAGGTCTGAAAGTCGTTCAGGTCCACGCGACGCACCCCGTCCCCGCTTCGCCGGGTCGACGCCCGGTCGACGTGGGACCCAACCTAGATTCGCAACGGGCCGAAGCCGGACATTTCGGGCGGCGCGTCGGCTGCCGCACCACCCTCGACGTCCGGGGTGGCCGGTGCGTGGCGAAGGACCACTGCGGCCCACGGCGACGGCGTGCCTGATCTGGCGTCCATCAGGGTGGGCCCGGCCGGTTTCGAACCGGCGACCTCCGCGGTGTAAGCGCGGCGCTCTGACCAGCTGAGCTACAGGCCCCACGAGCACGCTGCTCGACGGGCGCACAGCCTACCGGCGCACGGCGCCGCCGGGCCGTGGCCTGACCGCTCGCCCGTGCTCAGGCGGCGAGCGCCCCGATGGCCTCACGGTACGCACTGATGTCGCGCGCCTGGCCGGCCGGGTTGACCACGCTCCACCGCACCACGCCGTCGGCGCCGACCAGGAAGCTGCCGCGGTCCGCGCGGCCGCGCTCCTCGTCAAACACGCCGTACGCCCGGGCGACCTCGCCGTGCGGCCAGAAGTCCGACAGCAGGTCGAAGGCGAAGCCCTCGGCCGCCGCCCAGGCCCGCAGCGAGAACATCGGGTCGCAGGAGACGACCACCAGGTGCACGCCGGCCTCCTGGAACGCCTCGAGGTTGTCGCGCAGGTCGCAGAGCTCGCCGGTGCACGTACCGGAGAACGCGAACGGCACGAACACCACGGCCACGGGGGCACCGAGGAGACCGCTCAACGTCACGGGCGTGCCGTGCGTGTCCGGCAGGGAGAAGTCCGGGGCGGTGTCCCCGACCCCGATGCTCACTTGCCTCGTCCGCGGGTGCCGAGGCGGGTCGCCGACCAGTCGGCGGCGATGGAGAACGTGCTCATCGCGTGCAGGCCGGACGTGGTGGCAGCCTCCTCGATGTCGCTGTGGGACACGTGCCCGTCCCTGCCGGCCTTCGGCGTGAGGACCCAGATGGGGCCGTTGTCGTCGAGGACCGTCATCGCGTCCACCAGGAGGTCGGTGAGATCTCCGTCGTCGTCCCGGAACCAGATGACCGCGCCGTCGGTCACGTCGTCGTAGTCCTCGTCGGCAAGATCGTTGCCGGTGGCCGACTCGATCCCGGAACGCAGGTCCCCGTCGACGTCGTCGTCGTAGCCGAACTCCTGGATCACCTGTCCTGCGGTGAATCCCAGACGAGCTGCTGCCTGACCGGCAGCGTCGTCCGCGCTGGATGACACGTCCCGACCGATCCCTTCCCTCGCGCCGCCCTCAGGGCGGCGACCTGCTGATGTCCGCACACCGTAGCCCACCGCAGACCGACCGGCCCTGGCAAGACACGGAGCGGGCCCGCCGACCCGCGGCCCGCCCGCCGTGGGGCCCGGATGTCACGGACGTCACGTGGGTCGACCGGTGCCCGGTGTGACTTTCGGGCCGGAAGAGTCCGAGAATGGGGCGACTACCCGCACCCGCCCGCGCAGCAGCGCGCTGGGACCGGCCGGGCCCGAGATGCGCGCCGATGCCGACCGGCCTCGCGCACGCGGACGAGAAGCAAGGAGCTCTGGTGGCTTCGATCGACGAGACGGGACCGCTCATCGGCGGCCTGCTGAGCCAGGTACCGGACATCGACCCCGCCGAGACCGGTGAGTGGCTCGAGTCGCTGGACGGGCTCATCGACGACAAGGGCGGTCCACGCGCCCGGTACGTGATGCTGAGCCTGCTGCGGCACGCCCGGCAGCGGAACGTCGCCATCCCGGTGTCGCTCAACACGCCCTACGTGAACACCATCGCGGTGCACGACGAGCCGTACTTCCCCGGCGACGAGGCGATGGAGCGGCGGTACCGCTCCTGGATCCGCTGGAACGCCGCAGTCATGGTGACTCGCGCGCAGCGGCCCGGAGTCGCGGTCGGCGGGCACATCTCGTCGTACGCCTCCGTCGCGACGCTCACCGAGGTCGGTCTGAACCACTTCTTCCGCGGCAAGGACCACCCGGGCGGCGGCGACCAGGTCTACTTCCAGGGCCACGCCTCCCCCGGCGTCTACGCCCGAGCGCTCCTGGAGGGCCGTCTCTCGGAGCACCAGCTCGACGGGTTCCGCCAGGAGCTGTCCCACTCGGGCGGCGGCCTGCCGTCGTACCCGCACCCGCGGCTCGCGCCGGACCTGTGGGAGTTCCCCACGGTGTCGATGGGCCTGGGCCCGGCGTCCGCGATCTACCAGGCGTGGACCAACAAGTACCTGCACAACCGCGGCATCAAGGACACGAGCCAGCAGGACGTGTGGGCGTTCCTCGGTGACGGTGAGATGGACGAGCCCGAGTCGCGCGGCATGCTCCAGCACGCCGCGCAGCAGGGCCTCGACAACCTCACGTTCGTCGTGAACTGCAACCTGCAGCGTCTCGACGGCCCGGTCCGCGGCAACGGCAAGATCATCCAGGAGCTCGAGGCGCAGTTCCGAGGAGCGGGCTGGAACGTCATCAAGGTCATCTGGGGCCGCGAGTGGGACACCCTGCTCAACGCCGACAAGGACCGCGCGCTCGTGAACCTCATGAACACGACGCCCGACGGCGACTTCCAGACGTACCGCGCGGAGAACGGCGCGTTCATCCGCGAGCACTTCTTCGGTCGCGACCCCCGCACGAAGCAGCTCGTGCAGAACATGAGCGACGACGAGATCTGGGCGCTCAAGCGCGGTGGCCACGACTACCGGAAGATCTACGCGGCCTACAAGTCGGCGCGCGAGCACACGGGTCAGCCGACGGTGATCCTCGCGCACACCATCAAGGGCTACGGCCTGGGCTCCGGGTTCGCGGGGCGCAACGCCACGCACCAGATGAAGAAGCTCAAGGCGGACGACCTCAAGACGCTGCGCGACTCGCTGCGGATCCCGATCACGGACGAGCAGATCGAGGCCAACCCCTACCTGCCGCCGTACTACAACCCCGGCCCGGACGACGAGTCGATCCAGTACATGCTGGAGCGGCGGCGTCAGCTGGGCGGGTTCGTGCCGGAGCGGCGCTCGACGCACAAGGCACTGGTGCTGCCCGAGGAGAAGATCTACGAGGGTCTCGCCAAGGGGTCGGGACACCAGGAGGTCGCCACCACGATGGCGCTCGTCCGGCTGTTCAAGGACCTCGTGAAGGACAAGGAGTTCGGGCACCGGCTGGTCCCGATCATCCCGGACGAGGCGCGGACCTTCGGCCTGGACTCGATCTTCCCGAGCGCCAAGATCTTCAACACCAACGGCCAGAACTACATGGCCGTGGACCGCGAGCTCATGCTCTCCTACAAGGAGTCCGAGTCCGGCCAGATCATGCACACGGGCATCAACGAGGCCGGTTCCGCCGCCGCGTTCCAGGCGGTGGGCACGTCGTACGCCACGCACGGCGAGCCGCTGATCCCGTTCTACTTCTACTACTCGATGTTCGGGTTCCAGCGGACCGGTGACCAGTTCTGGGCCGCCGGCGACCAGATGGCACGCGGCTTCCTCGTCGGCGCCACCGCCGGACGCACCACGCTGACCGGTGAGGGCCTGCAGCACGCCGACGGCCACTCGCCGCTCATCGCCGGGGCGATGTCGCACGTCGTGCACTACGACCCGGCGTACGGGTACGAGATCCGGCACATCGTGCGCGACGGCATCGAGCGCATGTACGGCGAGGGGGACGGCCGGGACAAGGACGTCATCTACTACATCACCGTCTACAACGAGCCGATGCGGCAGCCCGCGGAGCCCGAGGACGTCGACGTCGAGGGCATCCTCAAGGGGATCTACCTGCTCTCGCCCGCCGACGGAGACGGTCCCCGCGCACAGATCCTCGCGTCGGGTGTCGGTGTGCCGTGGGCGCTGGAGGCGCAGAAGCTGCTCGCCGAGGACTGGGGCGTCCGCGCCGCGGTGTGGTCCGTGACGAGCTGGAACGAGCTGCGCCGCGACGGCCTCGCCGCCGACCAGCACGCGTTCCTGCACCCCGGCGAGCCGCCGCGTGAGGCCTACCTCACGCAGAAGCTCGCCGGTGCCGAGGGGCCGTTCGTCGCGACGTCGGACTACGACCACCTGGTCCCCGACCAGGTGCGCGCGTGGATCCCCGGCACGTACGCGACGCTCGGGGCCGACGGGTTCGGGTTCTCCGACACCCGTGCCGCCGCACGTCGTCACTTCAAGATCGACGGCCCGTCGACGGCGGTGCGCGTGCTGCAGCAGCTGGCACGCACGGGTGCCGTGGCCGGCGACGCGCCCGCACAGGCGATCGAGCGGTACCGGCTGCACGACGTCACGGCCGGGACGTCCGGCAACACGGGCGGCGACTCCTGACGGTCGACCGGCACTGACGGCGAGGGCCCGCGGCGAGTGCGCCGCGGGCCCTTCGTCCGCCCGGTGTCAGGTGCCGGGGATCGCCTGCTCGGCCTGGGCGACCAGTCGCCCGAGCTCCGTGCGCAGGTCGGCGATCGACGCCTGGTCCGGGTAGAGGTCGAGCGCCATGATGTGCTGCTTGGCGTCGAGCGGACGACCCGCCTCGATCGCGGCGAGCACGAGGTGGCGGGCGACCTCGGGGTCGTGGTCCCGGGGGTGCCAGTGGCCGACGCCGAGCCCGAGGGCCTCGACCGGCTGACCGGCGCCGCGCAGGAGCGCCAGACTCTCGACGAGCGCCTGGCCCGACGGGTCGCGCTCCACGGCCGTCGTGAGCCGGCGGAGGGTGCCCTCATGGTCGTCGCGCACCGACAGGCGGGCGATCTCGATCAGTGGGTACCAGGCCCGCGGGTTGCCCGCGAGCTCCTCGCCGAGCGCCCAGACGGCGAGGTCGGCGGCGCGCTCCCGCTCGTCGGGCGTGGGCTCGGCCGCCAGCGGGTCGTCGGTCGAGCCCGACGACTCGGCGGCACGCCGGCGCACGATCTCAGCCAGGGCACGAAACGCCCGGTCGTTGTTCGGGTCGTCGCTGAGCATGGAGCGCAGGGCGTCCTCGTGCAGGGTGTCCCCGCGCCGCGCGGCCTTCGTCGGTCGTCGCGCTCCGACGCGCGACGCCGAGGACGGTCGCCGCATGAGCTGGCGCAGTCGGGGCAGCAAGGCCATGTCGAGACCCTATCCGCCGGAGGCCGGATCGCACCCGGGCGCCCTTCGTGAGAAGGGACACCCCGATGCGGGCCTTTGTCGACTTCCCACAAGCCGCCTCCTATGCTCGCCCCATGCCGACCACCCCGCCCGAGGCCGACAGCACCGCCGCGACGCCGTCCGGGACCAGCGCCGCCCCCCGCGTGTCCTCCTCCGCGCGCCTGCGGACCGCGCCCCTCGACGCCCGCACGGGCGCCGAGACGCAGCGCCGCGTGCGCGACGGCGCGGGGCTCCTCGCCGGTGCGGCGATGCGCCGGCTCGACGAGGACCTGGAGTGGTACCGGGCACTGCCGGCGGAGGACAGGTCGTGGGTCGGGCTCGTGGCGCAGGCCGGCATCACCGCGTTCGTCACCTGGTTCGCCGACCCCACCCGTCCGCCGCACGGCGTGAGCGACATCTTCGCGGCGGCCCCGACCGAGCTGACCAGGTCGATCTCCCTGCAGCACACGCTCCAGCTCGTCCGCGTCGTGGTCGACGTCGTCGAGACGCACAGCGACCGGCTCGCGGCGCCCGGCGAGGAGCGCGAGCTCCGTGAGGCGGTGCTCCGCTACTCACGCGAGGTCGCGTTCTCGGCGGCCGAGGTCTACGCCCGGGCCGCAGAGGTGCGCGGCGCGTGGGACGCGCGCCTCGAGGCGCTCGTCGTGGACGCTCTCGTCCGCGGTGACGTGGACGACTCGCTGCGCTCCCGGGTCGCGGCCATCGGATGGGGAGGTCGGGGGTCGACGCTCGTCATGGTCGGCACCACCGCCGCACCGCTGGACGAGCTCCGGGCCGCCGACCTGCGTCGCGCCACCCGACGCGCGGCCGACGACGCGCTCGTCGGCATCCAGGGCGACCGGCTGGTGATCTTCCTCGGCGGCGAAGGGGACCTGCGTGCGGCGGCGATGAGCCTGCTGCACCGGTTCGGCCCGGGGCCCGTCGTCATCGGCCCGGAGGTCCTCGACCTCACGGACAGCGCGCGGTCGGCCCGCGCGGCGCTGTCGGGCCTGCTCGCCGCTGCTGCGTGGGAGCAGGCTCCCCGGCCGGTCCAGGCCGACGAGCTGCTGCCCGAGCGGGTGCTGGTCGGCGACCAGGCCGCACGTCGTGTCCTCGTCAGCCAGGCGTACGCGCCGCTCGCCGCGACCCAGGGCGCGCTCCTCGAGACGCTCTCGGCCTACCTCGGGACGGGCCGCTCGCTCGAGGCCGCCGCCCGCACGCTGTACGTGCATCCCAACACCGTCCGCTACCGCCTGCGGCGGGTGGCCGACGTCACCGGCTGGGACCCGCTCGACGCCCGCGAGTCGTACGTGCTGCAGACGGCCCTGGCCCTGGGCCGGCTGGAGGCTGCCGGCGCGAACGGCGCCGCTGCCGTCTGACCGGTTTGTAGGACACGCACAAGGGTGCCGCCGAAGGTTGGTGCCCGCCGTAGGCCCGGACCGTGCGACGGCCGGGGGAAGGTGGTCGGGTGCTCGTCGTCGTCTGCCCGGGTCAGGGCGCACAGTCCCCCGGCATGCTCAGCCCCTGGCTCGAGCTGCCCACCGTCGCCGCATCGATCGAACGAGCGTCCCGGACCACCGGTCTCGACCTCGTCGTGCACGGCACCACGTCCGACGCGGACACGATCCGGGACACCGCGGTGGCGCAGCCGCTGCTCGTGGCCTCCGCGCTCGCGACGCTCCGGGCCGTGCTCGACGTCGACGCGGACGCGGCGCTCGGGCCGTCCGCGGCCGGATCGGTCGACGTCACCGCCGGGCACTCGGTGGGCGAGCTCGCGGCCGCCGTGATCGCGGGCGTGCTGACCGACGACGAGGCCCTGCGGCTCGTGACGGTCCGGGGTGCGTCGATGGCCCGGGCCGCCGCAGCCACGCCGACCGGCATGAGCGCGGTGCTCGGCGGCGATCCCGCCGAGGTGCTCGCAGCGCTGGACGCCCACGGCCTCGTGGCCGCCAACGTGAACGGTGGCGGCCAGGTGGTCGCGGCCGGCACCCTCGACGCGCTCGCGGCGTTCGCCGCCGCTCCCCCGGCCCGCACCCGCGTCGTGGCGCTGCAGGTCGCCGGGGCGTTCCACACGTCGCACATGTCCCCGGCGGTCGAGGAGCTCCGGTCCGCCGCGCACACGGTCACGCCGGGCGAGCCCGTCGTCCCGCTCCTCAGCAACGCCGACGGCACGGTCGCACCGTCCGGCGCCCGCGCGCTCGAGCTGCTCGTCGCCCAGGTGGCGAACCCGGTCCGCTGGGACCTGTGCCAGGAGACGATGCTGGCCCTCGGCGTCACAGGGCTGCTCGAGCTGGCACCGGGAGGCGTGCTGACCGGCTTGGCCCGGCGTACGCTGCCCGGGGTCGAGACGGTCGCCGTCAAGACCCCCGCCGACCTGGACGCGGCGCGCGACCTGCTCAGGCGGCAGGGCCGCCCCCGCACCGCAACGTCCTCCCTCGCCAGCCCCCAGGAGCAGCCGTCGTGACCCGACCGACCCTCACGCAGGCCACCGGCCCCGCGCACACCCGCATCCTCGGCATCGGCGGGGCGCGCGGTGAGAACGTCGTGACCAACGACGACCTCGTCGGCCCGATCGAGTCGTCCGACGAGTGGATCCGCCAGCGGACAGGGATCGTCACGCGTCGCCGCGCGGGCGCCGGCACCGACGTCCTCGACCTCGCCGAGGAGGCCGCCCGGGCGGCGCTGGAGCACGCCGGGCTCACCGGGGCGGACATCGACGCGGTGATCCTGTCCACGGTCACGTACTTCCACCAGACGCCGGCCGGTGCCGCGATCATCGCCGACCGCATCGGCGCGACGCCGGCCGCGGCGTTCGACATCTCCGCGGCGTGCGCGGGCTACTGCTACGGCATCGGCCAGGCGGACGCCCTGGTCCGCGCCGGCACGGCACGCAACGTCCTCGTCATCGGGGCCGAGAAGATGAGCGACTTCGTCGACCCGACGGACCGCTCGATCTCCTTCCTGCTCGGCGACGGTGCCGGTGCCGTCATCGTCGGCCCGTCCGACACCCCGGGCATCGGACCGACGGTGTGGGGCTCGGACGGCAGCCAGGCACAGGCCATCCGCCAGACGCACTCGTGGCTCGCGACGCGCGACGAGGGCGCCGGCTGGCCGACGCTGCGCCAGGAGGGCCAGTCGGTGTTCAAGTGGGCCGTCTGGCAGATGGCGCCCGTCGCGCAGAAGGCGATGGACGCCGCCGGCGTGACCGCGGACGACATCGACGCGTTCATCCCCCACCAGGCGAACATGCGGATCATCGACCAGATGATCAAGCAGCTGAAGCTGCCCGACACCGTGGTCGTCGGCCGTGACATCGCCGACACGGGCAACACCTCGGCCGCGTCCATCCCGCTGGCCACCGAGCGACTGCTCCGCGAGGGCCAGGTGTCCAGCGGCGCGCTCGCGCTGCAGATCGGTTTCGGCGCCGGCCTCGTCTACGCCGCCCAGGTCGTCGTCCTGCCCTGACCGGCTCGCTGTACCGTTCGTCCGACCCATCAGCAGCACCCGACATACGAGGAGAAACCCCATGGCGTACAGCGAGCAGGAGATCCTGGCCGGTCTGGCCGAGATCGTCAGCGAGGAGACGGGCCTGCCCACCGACTCCGTCCTGCCCGAGAAGTCCTTCACCGACGACCTGGACATCGACTCGCTGTCGATGATGACGATCGTCACGCTCGCCGAGGAGAAGTTCGACGTGCGCATCCCCGACGACGAGGTCAAGAACCTCGCGACCGTCGGCGACGCCGTCTCCTTCATCGCGGGCGCACAGGCCTGAGCCTGCCCACCCTGCAGGTCGGTCCCGGCGGAGCCCCCGCCCGCCGGGACCCGACCGTCGTCCTGACCGCCGACCTGGAGCACCGATGACCCACGTACCCGACGTCGTCGTGACCGGCCTGGGCGCCACCACGCCCCTGGGCGGTGACGTTCCCAGCACCTGGTCCGCCGCCCTGAACGGCGAGTCCGGCGCACGGCCCTTCGACAACGACTGGGTCGAGCGCTTCGGCCTCCCGGTCGAGTTCGCGGCGACCATCAAGGTCCACCCGGCCGAGATCCTGACGCGGCCCGAGATGAAGAAGATGGACCCGTCCGCGCAGTACGCGGTCATCGCGGCCCGTGAGGCGTGGGCCGACGCCGGCTCGCCCGAGGTGGACGGCGACCGGCTGGGTTCCGTGGTCTCCTCGGGGATCGGCGGCATCCAGACGATCCTGGACGCCTGGGAGGGTCTGCTCGCCAAGCCGCAGAGCGCTCGCCGGGTGCTCCCCATGACCGTGCCCATGCTGATGCCGAACTCCCCGACCGCGTACGTGTCCCTCGAGTTCGGCGCACGCGCCGGCGCCCACGCGCTGGTCTCGGCGTGCGCGTCCGGTGCAGAGGCGATCGGCTACGGGGCGGAGATGATCCGGTCAGGACGCGCCGACGTGGTCATCGCCGGCGGTACCGAGGCGGTCGTGCACCCGATGCCCATCGCCGCCTTCGCCGCGTCCCGCACGCTCTCGCTGCGCAACGACGACCCGGAGCGCGCGTCGCGGCCGTACGACGTCGACCGCGACGGGTTCGTGATCGGCGAAGGTGCGGGCGTCGTCGTCCTGGAGAGCGCGGAGCACGCAGCAGCCCGTGGAGCCCGGGTCTACGCGCGCATCGCGGGCGTCGGCCTGTCGGCGGACGGGTACCACATCACGTCCCCCGAGCCGTCGGGCGACGGCCAGGTCCGCGCCATGAAGCAGGCCCTGGAGGAGTCCGGCATCGCACGGGCCGACGTGGTGCACGTGAACGCGCACGCGACGTCGACCGTGGTCGGCGACCTCATCGAGGCACGGTCCATCCGGGGGCTGCTGGGCGACGAGGCCGACCACGTCGCCCTCTCGGCCACCAAGTCGATGACCGGCCACCTGCTCGGGGGTGCCGGCGCCCTCGAGACGATCTTCACGGTGCTCGCCCTCCACGACAGGTTGGCGCCCCCGACGATCAACGTGGACAACCCCGATCCCGAGCTGGTGCTAGACCTGGTCCGGGACAAGCCGCGGACGCTGCGTGACGGGGACATCGCCGCCGTCAACAACTCGTTCGGGTTCGGGGGGCACAACGTGGCCCTGGTCGTCGCCTCGGTCTGACGCCACGCGGCTCGGCACCTGCGCACCAGGTGCCGAGCCGTCGTCGTTCGCCGTTGGACCGCACGTCGCGGCCGTCGCCCGGGCGTTGCCGTCAGTACCCGGTGAAAGCGTCCGTCCGGACCCGACGTACGCCGGCGCGGCGCAACGTGCGCCGGGCGTGCACCACCATGCGGGGCGGGCCCGACACGTAAGCGAGCCGCCGGTGCGCGTCCGGCACCTGTTCCACGGCCTCGTCGGTGAGCAGCGGGCCCGCCACGTACCGCCAACCCTCGGGCAGCGACGCGGGACGGTGCGGCGCCACGACGACCACCTTGACGCCCGCCGCCTGCATGACCTCGACGTAGGGCGGCTCGTCGCCAGGACTCAGCAGCAGCAGGAGCACCACGTCGCGACGCTCCCCGGACCGGGCCAGCGCGCCGAGCTGGCTGACGAACGGCGTGATGCCGATGCCGCCGGCGACGAGCAGGAGCGGCACGTCGGCGCGTCGGGGCAGCAGGAAGTCGCCGCCGACGGCGGTGGCTCGCACCATGCCGCCCGGAGGCAGCGCGACCAGCGTGCGCTTGAACGAGCTGGGTGCCGGGGTGACCCGGAACGCCACGGCGACGCCGCCGGACGGGCCGTGGCGCGGACCGGGCGGCGACGCGACCGAGAAGACCCGGCGGGACCCGCGACCGTCGGTCCCGTCGTGCGGCAGGTGCAGCTCGATCCACTGGCCTGGCCGGAACCGCAGGGCCCGCTCGCTCGTGAACGCCACCTCCTGGACGGCGCCCGTGACCTGCCGGTGGCCGACCACCCTCAGCCGCACGGCTCGTCGCTGCCCGACCGAGAACGCCAGGACGTTGCCGACCACGAGCGCGAGCTCGGGAGTGCTCCACAGGGGCCCGAGGGTGAACGGCACGGCGGTGAGCAGTCCGACGAGCGCGGCCTCGGTGAGCTGCTGCCATCGTCGCGGCGGCAGCGTCAGGGGCTCGGTGACCATGAAGGCGGCGGCGAACAGCAGCGGGTGCGACGTGATCGTGCTCCACAGGGCGTCCACAGGTGCCGTGCCGTCCGCCACCTGCCGTATCACGACCGCCGACACGGCGACTCCGAGATACGTCGCCACGAGCAGCGCGCGGCGGGTGCGCAGCACGACGACGGCCCCGGCGGCCGCGACGACGGGCAGGAGCGCCGGTGTCGCGACCCACCACATCGGGGGCAGGACACCGAGCCAGGTCGACAGGACCCCGACCACGAGGGCGCCCGCAGCCGCAGGGTTGGCGATGTGGCGAGCGCGCACCGCGAGGACGAACTTCGACACCGCGGCGACGGCCGCGGCAGCGGCGAGCCCACCCAGGGAGGGGACGTCGAGGCCCGGGCGGAACAGGAGCACGAGGATGAGACCGGTGATCACCGACGACTCGGTGTGCACCCGCGTCTTCCAGAGCGCACCGCACGCGCGGCTCAGCAGCAGGACGACGCCGACCGCGACCACGACGGACACGAGGAGCGCGACGAGGTCCACGTGCACGACGCCCGCCGCGGAGAGCACCGCGGCCACCGCGACGACCGCCCCGAGCGCGAGCGACACCGTCCGGTACATCGTCACGCGGCCCAGCCACGCATCGACCCTGGTCATCCGAACACCTCTCCGGGCAGTCCCAACGAGTACCGGACGGTCCCGTCGGCGTGCACGCGCACGTACGTCAGGTCGAACGCCACCTCGAGCCGGTCGGGGTCGGCGAAGAACAGTGCGGTCGCGAGACCGTCGGCCTCCATCGCGGTCCCCGCCACCACCCACGTGGCCACGACGTCCCGCACCGGCCATCCGGTGCGGGCGTCGAGCACGTGGTGCCACCCGTCGCCCCAGCTCCGCAGGTCCACGCCCGACCCGCACAACGCGGCGTCCTGCAGCTCGACGACGCCGATCACGGAGGTCGGGTCGCCCGGCTGACGCAGACCCACCCGAGCCGGGCGGTCGCCGGCGTGCAGGAGGTCCCCTCCGGCGTCGACGAGGAACTGCTGCACACCGCACGCGCGGAGCTCGGCGCCGACAAGGTCGACGAGCTGCCCCTTGCCCGCCGCCCCGACGTCGAGGAGCACCGGCTCGGCGACGTGCAGGACCTCCCCGTCCCGCACCACGACGTCGCGCGGCGCGGCCAGCGGCGGTCCCGAGGGGCGCAGCGTGAGCGCGGCATCGTAGCCGAGCCGTACCAGGCTGCGCCCCACGAGCGGGGTGACCGCTCCCCCGGTGCGCTCGTCGAGCCGGTCGTACAGGTCGAGCAGGGCCGGTCCCTCGGCGGCGGCAGCAGGTACGTGCCGGCCTCCCGGGCGATCCGGGAGACCAGCGAGTCGTCACGGAACCGCGACCAGGTCTCGTCGTACGTGGCGATACGGTCGTGGACGCGGGCCAGCGTGCGGGCGTCGAGCGGCCCGTCGGCACTGATCGTCCACCGGGTGCCGATCGCGTCGAACGTGGTGCTATCCGCGGGCATCCGCGGCGATCTGGTCGAGGGCGTCCTGGAAGCCCCCGGTGGTGAGCGACGCCCCGGACACCGCGTCGAGCTGGACGTCGTCGATCGCCTTGCCGACGACCTCGTCGGAGACGCCGGAGGCGAACGCGGTCTGCCAGGTCTTGGACGTCGGGTTGGTGGCCTCGGGGGTGACCTCCACCGCGCTCACGACGCCACCGTCGAGGGTGACGGAGACGTCGATGGTCTCCTTGCCGGCCGGCGACTCGTAGGTCCCGGTGCTCTGGTACGTGCCGTCGGCGTAACCGCTGTCGTTCGTCGTGGCGTCTCCCGCACCGGCGTCGGCCTGAGCGGCGCAGCCGGCGAGAGCCGTGGCGAGCGAGATTCCGGACAGGAGCGCGAGCGGCATCCTGCGATTCGTGGTCATGGTGAAGTCCTTTTGTCCCCGGGGCGACCGCCCGGTCCGTGTGGGCCAGACGGTAGGTATCACACCTTGGTGGGGGCCGTGTATCGGCTGTCCATGTCCGAATCGCTTCAGGAACTGCGGGGATGCCTCTCGATCGTGGCGTCAGCCCACGCGGTGGAGCCATCGCACGGGTGCTCCCGCGCCGGCATAGCGGAACGGCTCGAGCTCGTCGTCCCAGGCCTGCCCGAGCGCGAGGTCGAGCTCGGCGCGCAGCCGGGCGGGGTCGGCGGCGTGCTCGAGCGCCGCGCGGATCCGGTCCTCGGGGACGACGACGTTGCCGTGGACGTCCGTCGCCGCGTGGAAGATCCCGAGCTCGGGCGTGTGGCTCCAGCGCGAGCCGTCGACGCCGTGGCTCGCGTCCTCCGTGATCTCGTAGCGCAGGTGCGCCCAGCCACGCAGTGCCGAGGCGAGCCGTGCGCCCGTGCCCTGGGCGCCCTGCCACGAGTACTCGGCGCGGTAGAACCCGGGGCCCGCAGGCTGTGGGGTCCAGTCGAAGATCACACGTGCGGACAGCACGTTTCCTGCCGCCCACTCGATGTGGGGGCACAGCGCGCGCGGCGCAGAGTGCACGAAAAGTACACCGCGGGTGATCGCACCTGCCATGTCGTCCTCCTGAACGGCTCGAGGTTCGCCTTCCCCAACGACCTCGCACCCGTTCCCGGGAGTGACTCACGGACTCGCGGCGTGCTCGCACACAGGTTCGGACCGTGTGCTGTGGACACTATGGCGGACGCCGGGCCGCTGCGCCAGCGACACGACGTCCTGCCATCAGAGCTGCTCGCGGATCGCGCGCATCGCCTTCTTGCGCACCGTGCGCTCGAGCCGGTCGAGATAGAGCAGGCCGTCGAGGTGGTCCACCTCGTGCTGCAGGCAGCGGGCCATGAGCTCGGTGCCCTCGACGACGACCTCCTTGCCGTCCAGGTCCGTGCCGACGACGCGCGCGTACCAGGCACGGTGGGTCGGGTACCAGAGGCCCGGGACCGACAGGCAGCCCTCGTCACCGTCCTGGTACTCGTCCTCGGACATCTCCACGATCACGGGGTTGAGCACGTAGCCCACCTCGTCGTCGATGTTCCAGGAGAACGCGCGCAGGCCCACGCCGATCTGGTTCGCCGCCAGACCGGCGCGGCCGTCGTGGTCCACCGTCTCGAGCAGGTCCTCGACGAGCGCGCGGACACGGTCGTCGACGGTCGTGATCGGGTCGCACGGCGTGCGCAGGACGGGGTCTCCGACGGTCCGGATCTCTCGCATGGCCATGGGCCGATCCTTTCACGGACGGCCCGCTCACCGGGCGCGTCCCCGCTCGTCCGTGCGGCTGTGACCACCGAGACACCCGTTCCGGGCCGGCGCAACGAACTGCAGACAGCACGACGCCGGTGGCGACTGGTCGTCACCACCGGCGGCGTCGTGTCCCGGACAGACCGGGAGTCAGAGCTGTGTGAGGGTCACTCGCCCGCGCGCTGCGTGGGGACGCCCGTGAGGAGCTGGCGCACCTCGGACTCGTGGAAGCGACGGTGGCCGCCGAGGGTCCGGACGGCGGAGAGCTTGCCGGCCTGTGCCCAGCGGGTGACCGTCTTGGGGTCCACGCGGAAGAGCACGGCGACCTCGCCGGGCGTGAGCAGGGCACCCTGCGAGAGGGGGGCATCCGTGAGGGGGGTGGACAGAGCCATGTCGTTCTCCTGTCGTTCGGTAGCTCGGCTGGCCATGTAGGCCCCGTGGCTTTGCGTCCCCGCCTTGCAGCGGGTTTGCCGGTTTATCGCTGACACCGGGAACTATGCCCGAAACTGGACACCTGTGCAACAAACCCGACCACCGGTTTCGTCGGCAAACGGGTGATTTGAGATCGGACGCATCCGGACGCTCCGGATGCTCCGCGAGGACACCTGGACGTTCGTCCAGGTGTCCTCGCAGGTCAGCGCGTCGTCACACCCGGCCGAACCGGGCCCGGACGAACGAGTAGACGCCGAAGGCGATCAGACCGATCGCGACGAGGACCAGCAGAACTCCACCCGCTGGCTGTCCCTGGAGGGTCCGGAGCGCGGCGTCGATCCCACCGGCCTCCTGCGGGTTCGCGTGCACGGCGGCGAGGACGAACAGCACCCCGACGATGCCGAGGGCGACACCCTTCGCGACGTACCCCACCATCCCGGCCCACCGCACCGCCGTCCCCGTGGTCCCGGTGGGGAGCGACCGCAGGTCGCGCAGAAAGCGCTGCCGCAGTCCCTTGACCACGTGATAGATACCGACGACGACCACCGCCACGCCGACCGCCCCCACGAGCAGGCGACCTCCCGGCGCGTCCATCAGCTTCGTCGTCGCGTCGGTCGTCTGCTGGTCGCTCGACCCTCCCCCTCCGGTCGCGAAGGCGTAGGACGTCCCGGCCAGCGCCAGGTAGACGAGCGCCCTCCCGGCCGCCTTCGCACGATCACCCTTCGACGAGCCGCCCGACGACCGGCCGGCCGGCCGCCTGCGCAGTGCGGTGGCCGCCTGCCATGCGCCCAACGCCACGAACGCGACGACCGCGAACCACAGGACGACGGCACCGAAGGGGGTCTGTGCCACCGTCTGCAGCGCTCCGGACTGGTCCGCCTCCTTCGACGTGTCGCCCCACGCGAGCCGCAGGGCCAGCAGCCCGATGAGGGCGTGCAGCACGCCGCTCACCGCGTACCCGGACCGGGCGGCGACCTCCCACGAGCGTGCCGCGCGCTGCGTGGCTTCCTGCGTCGTCATGAGCGTCCTTTCTGGTCGGTCAGCGGTGGTCGCGCCGATAGTGGCAGGCCCCGGCCGTGTCGGCGACCGGTGAGCGGTGGGCGGTGGCGGTGTGCCGTAGCCTGAGCGGCGTCCTCGGGGCAGTAGCTCAGCCGGTCAGAGCAGCGGACTCATAATCCGTGGGTCGTGGGTTCAAGCCCCACCTGCCCCACCCTCGTGGTCTGCGTCGTCCCTCGGGAGCGCCGTCGGGCGTCCGCCAGGACACCCCTCCCGTGGCCCCGGCGCTCGGCCGGTGACCACGGATCCGCCGTGCGGTCGTCTCAGCACGCGCGTCAGGCGATCCGTCCACGCCGACGCCCGCCGGAGGTGCGCGGTCCGACCGTCGCCCGCCGGTACCGTGATCGGGTGCCAGTGTTCTCCCGCCGACGACGCCTCCCCGCCACCGAACGGGCACGGCTCGACCTGTCGCCCGGCGACGCAGTGCTCGCCTGCGTCGAGCTTGCCGACGGGCAGTGGGTCGTCGCGTCGCGGCGCGCCCTGCACGTGATCGGCCGCACCGAGGTCGCCCGGTCACCGTGGTGCGACATCGACGGCGGCACGCTCGACCCGGCTACCCGCACGCTGTCGGTCCGGTGGGTGTGGGGCTCGACGAGCCAGCTGGTCTTCCCCGAGGAGCCCGCCGCCCGCACCTTCAGCCAGGCGTTCCGCGAGCGCGTCCAGCAGTCGGTCGTGCACGTCGTCACCGCGTCCGTCCCGGACGGGCGCCGGGCCCGGGTGGCGCTCCGGCGCGACGAGGACGGCGAGCTCTTCACCCAGGTCATCTCCGACGGGAACGTCGACCTGGGCGACGCCGCGATGGCCGCCGCCGTCGACGCTGCCGAGGCCGAGATCCGGGATGCCGTGGGCCTCCCCCGCTGACGCTCACGCCGACCGGATCCGGGTGTCCGGCGGAGCCCTGGAGGGCTGCTAGAGTTTCTTCCCGCACGATCCCTCGTAGCTCAATTGGCAGAGCATCCGACTGTTAATCGGACGGTTACTGGTTCGAGTCCAGTCGAGGGAGCAAGTAGAACCGCTGGCCAGGCCCCCTTTTTGAGGGGCCTTCGTGCTGTCGCGGCTGATCAGGACGCCATGCGGGTGCGCTCGGCCCTGAGGGCGTGACACAGGGACTCTTGCCGTCTCCAGGCTCGTGGTCACCTGCACACGCCGAGCCCAGGATTGCCGGAGCGCGCACCGGGCGCTGCCAGACTGGCCAGATGCACGCTCGTGACCTTGCCCGGCACGTCGACGTCCTGGTTCCGTCGGACCCGCTCACCGCGGCGTTCCAGCGGATCGAGTCCTCCTCGTTGCCGGGGCTCGTCGTGCGGACCCGCGACGGCTTCGTCGTGGTGCCTGCCTCGCAGGTGCTGCGGGTCGCGCTGCCTCGGTACGTGCTCGACGACCCGGCGCTGGGGCGCGTCTGGGACGAGTCGTCCGCCGACGCGGTGGCTGCCCGGCTCGCGAGCCTGCAGGTGTCCGACCTGCTGGCGGCACAGGAACGGCCGGGGCGACCGCACGGCGTCGACGGTGACGCGACCCTCGTCGAGATCGCGGCGGTGATGGCGGCCGCCCACGTCCCGCTCGTCGTGGTGGTCGAGGACGACGCCCTGCTCGGCGTGGTCACGGCTCACCAGCTCATCGGCCATCTGGCGCGATGACGGCCTTCGGCTGGGTCAGCGTCGCCATCTTCGTCAGTGCGTACGTGCTCATCGCGACCGAGCGGATCCATCGGGTCGCGGCCGCGCTCGGCGGCGCGGGCCTGGTGCTCGGCCTGGGCATCCTGAGCTCGGAGCAGGCCTTCTACTCCGCGGAGACCGGCATCGACTGGGACGTCATCTTCCTGCTGCTCGGGATGATGCTCGTGGTCGCGGTGCTCAAGCGCACCGGTGTGTTCGAGTACCTCGCGATCCGCGCCGCCAAGGTCGCCGGTGGCCGCCCGTTCGGGGTTCTCGTCCTGCTCGTGCTCGTCACCGCGGTGGCGTCGGCGTTCCTGGACAACGTGACCACGATCCTGCTCGTCGCGCCGGTCACGCTGCTGGTCTGCGACCGGCTCGGGCTGCCGGCGGTCCCGTTCCTGGTCGCGTTGACGCTGGCATCCAACATCGGCGGCACCGCGACCCTGGTGGGCGACCCGCCGAACATCATCATCGCGAGCCGTGCCGGCTTCAGCTTCACCGACGTGCTCGTGAACCTCGGTCCCATCGTCGTGGTCGTGCTGCTCGCGTTCGTCGCGATGTCCCGCGCGATGTTCAGGTCGTCGCTGCACGGCGACCCGGGCCGCGCCGACAACCTGCTGGCACTGGATGAGCGGGAGGCGATCACCGACTCACCGATGCTGGCGCGCAGCCTCGTGGTGCTGGGGCTGATCCTCGTGGGCTTCCTGCTGCAGCGGCAGACCGGTGTGGCTCCGGCAGTCGTGGCGCTCGTCGGCGCGGGTGTGATGATCCTGCTCTCACCGCTGACGGCCCGCGAGCTGCTGGGCGACGTCGAGTGGGAGACCCTGCTGTTCTTCATGGGACTGTTCATCCTCGTCGGGGCGCTCGTCCAGGTCGGGGCCCTGGACGCCCTCGCGGGGGGCATCGCGCAGGCCACCGGCGCCGAGGTCGTCCCCACCATGCTCGTCATGCTGATCGGGTCCGCCGTGATCTCCGCCTTCGTCGACAACATCCCGTACGTCACGGCGATGTCGCCCGTGGTGGCCTCACTCATCGAGACGAACCCCGACCTCGGCAAGGACGGAGGGCTCTGGTGGGCACTGGCCCTCGGGGCCGACCTCGGCGGGAACGCCACCCTGGTCGGCGCGAGCGCCAACGTCGTCGCGGCAGGGGTGGCGAGCCGGAACGGGCTGCTGCTCACGTTCCGCGGCTGGCTCCGCTACGGGCTGCCGACGGCGTCGGTCTCGATCGCGCTGTGCGTCCCGTACGTCCTGGTTCGCTATACCTGACCGAGCACTCTTGTCTCCGATGTTAGTTACTAACTAACATCGGAACATGAGCACCTCCATGACGCCGCGAGCGGCGCAGACCCGTCGCTCGCTCCAGACGCACGCGCTGCGCATGTTCGAGGAGCGCGGCTACGAACGGACCACGGTGGCGGACATCGCCGCGGCCGCAGGCGTGTCCCACATGACGTTCTTCCGGTACTTCCCGACCAAGGAGGACGTCGTCCTGGACGACCCGTACGACCCCGTGCTCGCCGAGGCCGTCCGGGCACAACCGCCCGCCCTCATGCCCCTCGAGCGGGTCCGCCTCGGTCTGCTCGACTCGCTCGGCGGCCTGGACTCGGACGAGTTCGACCGTGAGTCGCGGCAGCGGCTGCGACTGGCAGCCGGCGTGCCGGCCCTCCGGGCACGGATCTGGGAGAACATGGCACGCACGCAGGCCGCCGTCGTCGACGCCCTCGTCTCCCAGGACGTCGATCCCGCCGTCGCGGAGGCGTCTGCCGGCGCGGTCCTCGGCGCGACGACGTCGGCCCTGCTGCACTGGGGCGCGACGGAGCCGACGGACGGTGCCGGCGGGCTCGTCGACGCGCTCGGCGCCGCCCTCGACGTGCTCGCGCCGCGGTCATGACACTCCTGCAGGCGCGAGGCCTGGTACGTCGGTTCGGGACGCTGACCGCCGTGGACGGCGTCGACCTCCAGGTTGCGGCCGGTGAGGTGCACGCCCTGGTCGGGCTGAACGGGTCGGGCAAGACCACCCTCATGCGGATGCTCGTCGGCGTCCTGCGTCCCCATGCCGGCCAGGTGCGCATCGGCGACGACGGCACACCCGAGGCCCGCGTCGGTCACCTCATCGACGTGCCGGCGGCCTATCCCGAGCTCACGGTCGAGGAGAACCTGCGGGCCGCGGCCCTGCTGCGCGCGGTGGACCGGGACCGGGTGCACGCCGCGGTGGCGGCGGCGTCGACCGCCGTGGACATCGTGGACCTGCGTGGGCGCCGGGCAGGCGGGCTGTCGCTCGGCAACCGGCAACGGCTCGGCCTGGCGACGGCGCTGGTGCACGACCCGCAGGTGCTGGTGCTGGACGAGCCCACCAACGGGCTGGACCCGGCAGGAGTCCTGGCGGTGCGTCGCCTGCTCGTCGAGCGCGCCCGCACCCACGGGTGTGCCGTGCTCGTCTCCAGCCACCACCTCGACGAGCTCGCCCGGATCGCCGACCGCATCACCGTGCTGCACCGCGGCCGGGTCGTCGGCTCTCTCGAGCCGGGTGGGACCGACCTGGAGGTCCAGCTGTTCGCGATGCTCGCGCGCTCCGACGGGATCGACGTCACCGCCGAGGACCTTCCCCTCACGCATCGGCAGGAGGCACACCCGTGAGCGCCGCATGGACCGTCGAGCTGCTGAAGATGCGCCGGTCACCGGTGACGAGGACCGCGTTCACGGCCATGGCCGGGGTCGCCGCGTTCTTCTCGGTGGGCGCGGCCCTGCTCACCGCTCACGGCACAGGCTCGGGGACACTCACCGGGGCGAAGGTGGCGGCGATGGTCGACGGCGTCGGATGGGCTGCCGTGAGCAGCGCCTTCGGGCAGGTCGTCTCGGTGCTGTGGCTCCTGGGCACCGGCGTCGTGGCCGCGTGGGTGTGCGGTCGGGAGTACTCCGACCGGACGCTCGGGCAGCTGCTGGCCCTGCCGACCCGTTCGTCCCGCGTCGCGGCGGCGAAGCTCGGCGTCACCCTGCTCGCCGCGACCCTCGCCGCGGTCACGGCGGCCTTCCTCGCACTCGGCGGGGGGCTCGTCGCAGGGATCGGACTTCCCGGCGCGCACGACCTGCGCGACCTCGCCGCCGGCGTGCTCGCCGCGGTCGCGGCCGCGTGGCTGGCGCTGCCGTTCGCGTGGGTCGCCACCGTCGGCAAGGGATACCTCCCGGCCGTCGGCGCGCTGCTCGGGGTCGTCATGGTGAGCCAGGTCGTGGTGCTCCTCGGTGGCGGCTCCTGGTTCCCGTGGTCGGTCCCGTCGCTCCTGGTCGGCACCGGCGGCGACCGGGCCGCCACCGCGGTCAGCCCGCTCGGCGTGGTGCTCGTCGGCGTCGTCGGCGCCGCCGCGTGGCTCGCGACGGTCAGGACGTGGTCGCAGCTCGAGCTGACGTAGCCACGCACCGCGCGCACCGCGACGACCGACACCCGCCCGAGCGCGACCGTGTGGCGGCGCGGTCGGGCCCGTTCAGGGCAGGTCGAAGGGAAGGGTGAGCCCGTCCAGGGCTGCGCGGCAGCTGCAGCTGTCGTCGACCGGCAGTGCGTCCACGAGCTGCGCGAGAAGCACCCGCAGCTGGTCGACGCTCCGCGCGAACTGCGCCAGGACCGCCTGGTGCGAGACCGCCCCGGCTGCCTCGACACCGGCGTCCGCATCG
Organism: Cellulomonas sp. URHB0016; assembly: GCF_054057935.1. Classification (NCBI taxonomy): domain Bacteria; kingdom Bacillati; phylum Actinomycetota; class Actinomycetes; order Micrococcales; family Cellulomonadaceae; genus Cellulomonas; species Cellulomonas sp. URHB0016. The sequence goes on from NZ_JBSRZU010000001.1 coordinate 743,733, forward strand.
GTCACCACGGCGAGGCAGGTGTAGCAGAGGGCCAGCTCGCGGGCCAGGGCGGCCTCCGGCATGCCGGTCATCCCGACGACGTCACCGCCGGCCGCCGCGTTCCGTCGGGACTCGGCCCGCGTGGAGAACCGCGGGCCCTGGATCACGACCATCGTGCCGCCGTCGACGACAGGCAAGGCGGGTCGTGGGAGTCCGACGACGGAGTCGCGACCTTGCGGGCAGTACGGGTCGGCGAGCCCGACGTGCACCACGGCGCCCACCTCGTCGTAGAACGTCGACGGGCGGCCCCAGGTGCCGTCGATCACCTGGTCCGGGACCACCAGCGTGCCCGGCGCGAGGTCGGGACGCAGCGCACCGACCGCCGACGGGGCGAGGACGCGGCGGACCCCCAGCGCGCGCAACGCCCACAAGTTGGCGCGGTAGTTGACCCGGTGCGGAGGGAGACGATGGTCCACACCGTGCCGCGGCACGAACACGACCTGCCGCGCCCCCAGGCGACCGACGAGCGGCGGGTCGCTGGGCTGCCCGAACGGCGTGTCGACACGGACCTCCTCGGTGTCCTCGAGAAGCCGGTAGAGGCCTGAACCACCGATGACGCCGATCGGGGACGCGCTGGTGACCATGGCACCGACCGTAACGGCCGTGACTCGTCAGCCGGCCGGCGACCCAGATCCGTCAGCCTCTCGTCATGCGCGCGGGCCGGGACGTCGGGGAATGCTGGGGAGCGTGCACATCCTCGTGACCGGTGGAGCCGGTTTCATCGGTCGACCGACGGTCGCCGGCCTGGTCGTCGCGGGACACGACGTGACCGTGCTCGACTCGCTGCGGTCGGACGGGCCGCGGCGGCGGGACCCCGAGATGCTCGCCGGTGCGCGGCTGGTGGTGGGTGACGTCCGGGACGAGCGCGCGGTCGCGACGGTCGTCAGCGGGGTGGACGCCGTCGTCCACCTCGCGGCGAAGGTGGGCCTCGGGGTCGACCTGGACGACATCGCCGACTACGCGTCGGCGAACGACCTGGGCACGGCGGTGGTGCTGCGCGCGGCGTACCGCGCCGGGGTCGGGCACATCGTGTACGCGAGCTCGATGGTGGTCTACGGCGAAGGGGCCTACGACTGCGCGGAGCACGGCCGGGTCGCGCCCGGACCGCGTCGCAGGTCGGACCTGGACGCCGGCGTGTTCGACCCGCGCTGCCCGGCGTGCGACCGGGTCCTGGCGCCGACGGTGGTGACCGAGGACGCCCCGCTCGACCCCCGCAACGTGTACGCCGCGACGAAGGTGCACGGCGAGCACCTGCTCCGGGCGTGGGCGAGGGAGACGTCGGGCGGCGCGTTCGCCCTGCGGTTCCACAACGTCTACGGACCGGGGATGCCGACGGACACGCCGTACGCCGGCGTGGCCTCGCTGTTCCGGTCCGAGCTCGCAGCCGGCCGAGCACCCCGGGTCTTCGAGGACGGCCGTCAGCGACGCGACTTCGTGCACGTGCACGACGTCGCCGCCGCCGTCGTGCGAGCCGCGGCGACGCAGGGGACACCGGGAGAGGTCGTCCCGCTGAACATCGGCTCCGGCACGGTGACCACCGTGGGCGGGCTCGCGTCGGCGCTCGCCGACGCGGTGCACGGCCCCGCCCCGCGGACCACCGGGGAGTACCGGATCGGTGACGTCCGGCATGTCACCGCGTCGTCGGACCGCGCCGCGCAGGTGCTCGACTGGTCGGCGCAGGTGGGGCTCGAGGCCGGTCTGGCGAACTGCTGATCCGCGTCGTTCAGTCCTGGAGCACGGGGTCGGTCCCGTCGCCCGCGACCGGGAGCAGCACCTCGAACAGGCAACCCGCGTCGGTCGGCTCCACACCGACACGGCCGCCGTGAGCAGCGACGACCGTCCCGACGATCGCCAGGCCCAACCCTCCCGACCCGATCTCCCGCTGCTGGTCGCGGTGCGCACCGCCGCCTTGGAAACCCTCGTCGAACACGTGGGCGCGCTCGTGCTCCGGGATCCCGCCGCACGTGTCCTCGACGGCGACCCGGACCTGGCCGTCGGACCGGTAGCCGGCGACGCGCACCGTTCCTCCGCGGCCGCTGCTGCGCATCGCGTTGCCGACCAGGTTGTCGAGCACCCGGGCCAGCTCGTCGGGGACGCCGACGACGTCGAGCCCGCGCTCCACGTCCGCCAGGAGACGGACGTCCTGTGCGGCTGCTGCGGGCGCCCAGTGCGCGAGCACGCCGTTCAGGACCGCGCTGAGCTCGACGGTCTGCGCCGGACGGGTCGGTGCCGGTCCCTCGGGCCGGGACAGCTCGGTGAGGTCGTCGATCATGCGACCGAGACGGTCGACCGCTGCGCCGATGCCCACGTAGGCCGCGTCGGCGTCCGTGACCACCCCGTCCTTGAGGCCGTCGACCGTGGCACCGATACCCGCCAGCGGCGAGCGCAGGTCGTGGCTCAGGAAAGCGACGACCTGTCGGCGTGCGGACTCCAGTGCGCGCTCGCGCTCCCGGGACTCCTCGAGCCTGAGGCGGGTCCGAGCGAGCTCGGCGGCGAGCTCCGCGAGCTCGGCGGTCACCGGGGTCGGCGTGGACGCGCCTGGGCCGCCGGTCAGGTCCCGCGCCTGCGCGCCGAGCGCACGGACGTCCGCCAGGACCAGCCGCCCCAGCACCACGGCCAGCACGACCGCGGGCACCGAGGAGAGCCCGAGGACCAGCCGAGCGACTGCCGCGTCGTGCTCCGAGAGGAACATCGCCCCGACGTTCACCCAGATCGCGAGCGCGACGACCGCCACCGGGACCAGGGCCGTGACGACCATCGCCGCGACGAGCGACACGCGCCGTGCCCGGGTGACGACGAGCGCACCGAGCATCCCGACGGTCGCCGCGCACAGCGCGGTCATCCCGGCGATGAACCACAGGTCCCGGCTCATCCGGCCACCCGGGCCAGCGCGGTCGTCAGCTCGGCGGCGGTACCGAGCCGGTAGCCGGTGCCCCGCACGGTCGTCAGCAGCACCGGCGCCCCCGGGTCGGGCTCGAACTTGCGGCGCAGACGGCGGACGTGCACGACGACCGTCGAGTCGTCACCGAAGTCCCAGCCCCACACCCGGCGCAGCAGCTCGCGGGTGCCGAACGTCGACCCCGCGTGCTGTGCGAGGAACAGCAACAGGTCGAACTCGCGCGGCGTGAGGACCTGCGCCTCGCCGTCGAGCGTCGCCGAACGCACCGCGGGATCCAGCGTCAGCGGTCCGACCGTGACGGGCCGCAAGCCGTCACCGGGTCGGATGTCGCCTCGTCGCAGGAGAGCGTGCAGGCGGAGCACCAGCTCGCGCGGGCTGAACGGTTTGGTCAGGTAGTCGTCGGCGCCCAGCTCGAGACCGACGATCCGGTCGTCGACCGTGTCCAGTCCCGAGAGCAGGACCACCGGGGTCCGGTCCGCGTCCGACCGCATCCTGCGCAGCAGGTCGAGGCCCGAGGCACCGGGGAGCCGGACGTCCAGCACGACGGCGTCCGGTCTGGTCTCCCGCCAGAGGCGTTCGCCCTCGCTCGCGTCCCCGGCGACGCTCGCCTGCACGCCGTCCGCCTCCAGGTAGGCCGCGACGCTACGCGTCACGAGATCCTCGTCGTCGACCACCAGCACCCTGGGCATGGACGTCACGCTAGCCCGCGGCTCGGCACGCAGCGGCCCCCGCACCGGCCGGAGACCGCCCTCTGCCGGATCCGTCATCGAACGGTCATCGCGGCCGACCGTCGCTGCAGCGGAGCCGCGACCTAGCGTGGAGAGGTGACTGCTGGTGACGTGAGGGTGGACCTCGTCCTGCCGTGCCTCGACGAGGCCCCGGCACTCGCGTGGCTGCTGCCCCGGGTCCCCCCGCACGTGCGGGCCATCGTCGTCGACAACGGCTCGAGCGACGGCTCCGCCGAGGTGGCGCGCGCGCACGGCGCGCTCGTCGTCCGGGAGGACCGTCGGGGGTTCGGCGCCGCCTGCCATGCCGGCCTGCTCGCGGCGACGGCCGACGTCGTCGCGTTCATGGACGCCGACGGCAGCCTCGACCCGTGGCAGCTGGGACGCGTGCTCGAGCCGGTGCGCACGGGCTCCGCGGACCTCGTGCTGGGCCGACGGACGCCGACCTCACGAGCCGCCTGGCCGTGGCACCTGCGCGTCGCGAACCGTGTCCTGGTGCGGCGGCTCGGCCAGCGCACGGGCCTGCGCATGCACGACCTGGGTCCGATGCGAGCGGCACGTCGGACCGCGCTGCTCGACCTCGACCTGCGCGACCGGCGATCCGGCTACCCCCTGGAGATGGTCGTGCGCGCGGCCGACCGTCGGTGGAGGGTCGCCGAGGCCGACGTGGACTACGCGCCGCGGACCGGCCGGTCGAAGGTGACGGGCACGCCGCTGGGTCTGGTCCGCACGGTCCGTGACATGTCAGCGGTCCTCAGCTCGTGACCGCGCCGCTCGAGCCGGCCCGGTGCGTGGTGCTGGTGGCGAAGGAGCCGGTCGCGGGACTGGTCAAGACCCGGCTGCACAGCGAGTTCAGCCCGGACGAGGCTGCCACGCTGGCCCGCGCCGCCCTCGTCGACACGTTCGCCGCGATGTCCTCGACACGGGCCGGACACCGCGTCGTCGCCCTCGACGGTGCGCCCGGCCCATGGGTCCCACCGGGCTTCGACGTGGTGGCTCAGCCGCCCGGCGGGCTCGCGGTCAGGTTGGCCGCCGCCTTCCGCGACGTCCTTGCTCGGCCCGACCGCTCCCCCGCGCTCCTGGTCGGCATGGACACCCCGCAGCTCGGCGAGCACCTGGCGGCCGCGGACTTCGACGGCGCGGACGCCCTGCTGGGTCTCACCGATGACGGCGGCTTCTGGGCGATCGGGCTCCGGACGGCTGACGACCGCGTGTTCGACGGCATCCCGATGTCGACCGCCCGCACCGGCGAGACCCAGCTCCGCCGGCTGCACGACCTCGGCCTGCGCGTGAGGCTCCTGCCCCGGCTGCGCGACGTGGACGAGCCGGCCGACGCGCGCGCCGTCGCGCTCGCCGACCCCACGACGAGGTTCGCGGGCACCTGGCGGCACCTGGTCGGGCTCCGGTCGGTGTCGTGATGCGCCCGCACCCGTTGACCGTGTACGAGGCCGCCCTCGACGGTGAGCCGGTCGTCGCGCTCGGGTCGGCCGGCGTCGTCTCTCTGGCCGTCTCCCGGTGGCGGGCGGAGCCCGACGCCATCGACGACGTCATGCTCGCGCGCTGCGAGGCGCCCGTCCTCGACGTCGGCTGCGGGCCGGGCAGGCTCGTCGGTGCACTGAACGCGCGGGGCATGCCCGCCCTGGGTATCGACGTGTCCGCACGGGCCGTCCAGCAGGCCCGCGACCGCGGCGCGATGGCGCTCCTGCGCGCGGTCGAGCACGAGGTGCCGGCCGAGGGACGATGGGGAACCGTGCTGCTGGCCGACGGGAACATCGGCATCGGCGGCGACCCCGCGGCACTGCTGGACCGCTGCCACCTGCTCGTCGGCCCGCACGGCCTCGTGCTCGTGGAGACGGATGCCGACCACGACGCCGACGACAGCGCCCCGCTCACGCTGCGTCACGCAGACGGACGCACCAGCCGGCCGATGCCGTGGGCCCGCGTGGGCGCCCGCACGCTCGCCCGGCTCGCCCCGCGGTGCGGGTTCGTGGTGCTGGAGCAGTGGAACCTGCGCGGTCGCACGGTCGTGGCCCTGCGCGCGCGGTGACCCCGCGGTCAGGCGGTGTCCGCCCGCGGCAGGAGTCCCGGGTCCGCGGCGCCGGGCGCCCTGGGGCGGTGACGGACAGACCCGACGGCGGCGCCGACCAGCACCGCAAGGACCAGGACGCTCGTCGCCACGACGAGCGACGTCGTCGGCGGGACAGGCACCACCGACGGGTCGCGTCGCATGCCCGAGGCCACGACGATCACCACGGCGAACACCGCCAGGACGGCCGCGCCGAGCGCCCCCGCCCGCAAGGCCGGGCGCCAGGGTGGCGGAACGCGTCCCAGCACCGCCGCACCGAGGAGCACCGCCGCCGGCGCCAGCACCGCGTCGTGCACCGCCACCCCTCCGGCGAGCCAGAGCAGGACGGACGGCCACTGGCCCTGCGGTACCGAGGTGAGCCCGACGACCACGCCGGTGCCGACCATCGCCGTCCCGAGACCGAGCAGGACCAGCCGGCCGGTGCCCCATCGCTCGTTCATGCCTCCACCACCTCGAGCCGGTCCAGCCACTTGGTCTGCAGGACACCAGGACGGTTCGGCGCGACCAACCGGGCCGGGTACCCGTGGTCCACGTCCAGCGCCTCGCTGCCGAGCTGCAGCGCGACGACGCTCTCGGGGTGCCGGACGTACGCGGCGGGCAGCACCGACTGCCGGTAGGAGCCGACCTCCTGCAGGCTGACGAACCTCACGTCGACGTCGTCGCGTTCGCTGACGAGGTCCACGAGATCGGCGACCCGGACGCCACGCCACGTCGCGGTCGTGCTCCAGCCCTCCACGCAGGCGATGGGCAGCACGACCGCGACCTGCGGAAGCTCCTCGAGCTCCGCGCGCGACAGCTGCACCGTGCCGCCCGGGCCCCGGACGGTCAGCCGCCACGCGGGATCGGTCGCGCGGTCCAGCACGCCCGCGCTGCTCGCGGTCCTGTTCACCGGCAGGCCCTGCACCCCCACCCCCGACCGCCGCGGCGAGAGGATCGCCGCCCCCGACAGCGGGCTCACCGTCTGGCCGACCGTGAGCGCCGTGACGCCGAGGACGGTGACCGCGACACCGGCGAGGAAGCCACGCCGCGTCGTGCTGTCGTCGTCGGGCTCCGCGGGACCGGCCACCGGGTCCCGCAGCGCGTCGACGATCGTGGGGAGCTTCACGGCGACGTGCACGACCACGGACCCGACGAGCACCCAGGCGACCGCGAGGTGGACCTTCACGAAGGAGAACGACCACGGGTACCACTGGAAGATGTTCAGCAGCCCGGTGGCGAGCTGGAAGATCGCCGTGGCGACGAGGACCGCCACGGACCCGCGCTCGAGGGCGTGCAGCGGGCCGCGCAGCCGCGGACGCTGGAAGAGGGCCGGGTAGGCGGCGTACATCTTGGCCAGCAGCAGCGGGATCGCCGCGAGGCCCGCGGCGACGTGGACGCCCTGGCTCAGCCGGTAGCCCCAGACCGGCGCGGGCGGGAGCGGGAGCCAGGCCGCAGGGTGCTGGTGGAGGTGGGACAGCAGACCCGTGACGAACGCCGTGACGATGGCCGCGGCCAGCAGGACACCGACCCGGGCCACCACGCGTGGGTCGTGCACCGGTGAACCGAAGTCCGCCTGCTCCGGCGGTCGTCTGCGCAGGTTGCTCAGCCGTGTGCGGGCCATGCTCTCGACCCTAGGTCGGCAGCGCAGGGCACGACCGGGACCGTCGATGACGGCTACCTGACGATCAGCGTCACCACGGCGAGACCAGCACGATCTGCAGCCCGACCGTCACGGCCGCCTGCGCGACGAGCCACGCCCGCCTGCCTGCGAGGGTGGCCGCCACGGGCAGCACCCAGCACGCCAGCGGCAGCCAGATGCGCTCCACCTCGCCGCGCTCCACGCCTGAGACCGCCCCGACGAGCGCCGCGCCCAGTGCCACGAGGACCAGGAACCGCACGGCACGCGGGAGGGCACGGGCACCCACCACGCCGCCGACGCCGGCCGGCCCGACGAGGACACCGAGCAGCACGAGGTCGGCGACGAGAAAGTAGAGGTAGGGCCGGTCCGCCGCGCGGCCCAAGGACGACGCGATGTGCGTGGCGGCGATCCCGTCCGGCAGCCAGAACCCGGCCGCGGCCCAGACTCCGGCACTCCCCACCACCACCGCGCCGGCGACGACCGTGGGCGCCCAGCGGCGCGTCACGACGCCGACGACCAGCGCCAGCGCTCCCATCGGCAGCAGCCCGTAGGACAGGAACGGGCAGGCGCCCAGCACCAGGCCGGCCGCCAGCGCCCACGGCCACGATCGTCGGCGCCGGGTCGAGGCGACCGCCAGCAGGGCCACCCCCCAGGCCAGGACACCGGCGAAGAACCCGTCCGCCGACGTCGCCCCCCAGATCGCCGCCGGCGCGAGCACGGCGGCCGGCAGCGCCCGCCTGGCCGTGATCTCACCCTCTGGGCCGTCCAGCACGCGCAGGGTCAGCCCGACGGCCACCACCGTGCTCGATCCCACCGCGACGAACAGCGCCGCCGCCCAGGTCGCGCCGCCGAGCCCGATCCCGTCGAGGCCGGCGAGCAGGAGCGGCATGCCCGGCGGGTGTCCCCGGACGTGCACGGGGTACGAGAGGGCGTGGTCGGTGAACGTCCGCAGGAAGGCGCCCGGAGCCTGGGTGACACGGGGCACCACGGCCAGGTAGTCGTTCTCGTTGGTCAGCGGTGCCGTGAGCGCTGCGGGCCCGTCCGTCGCCGCCAGGGTCACCGCGAAGGTCGCCGTCGCCGCCCAGCCGACGAGCAGCACGGGCACCCACGCGCCCGAGAGCACGAACCTCGGGCCGACGCCCACGACGGCCGCCGCGACGAGCACGGCCGCCAGGGTGGCGACCGACACCCGCCCGTGCAGGTACCCGACGAACGGCGGAGCGCTCCCGTACGTGAGCACCGCACCACGGTCGGCCAGCGAGCGCCCGACCAGCCAGAGACCCGCGACGCTCACGATCCAGACGGCCACCGCGACCCCGGCCCGGTGGTTCGCCGCCGGTGCCGTGCGTTCGCGTTCGCCGGCGGCCGGCGGGCGTCGTCCCACGGCCTCACACTCGCACGACGGCCACGGCGCGGACCATGACGGGAGCATGACGACCACCTCAGGAGGTCGCCACGCCGGCCCCGGACCTCCCTGGCCCGGCACTCAGGACGGCTCCTGGCCTCCCGTGGCAGCGGTGGCGACGTCGGGTCGGCGACCTACGCCGCCGGGTCGTCCTGCACGTGCGTCTCGCCCGCCGGCTGGACCTTCCGGCGTCGCGGGACCACGTGCATGACGGCGACGATCACGGCGCCCACCACGAGGCCGACGAGCGCCGAGCCGAGGGTGTCCACGAGCCACGCCAGCAGACCACCGACGCCCGGGACGCCGTGCACGGCCTCCTCCAGGTGGTGCAGCGCCTCGGACGGGACGTGCCAGCCGAGCTTGTCCACGCCGGAGAGCAGGATGTGCCCGCCGACCCAGAGCATCGCGACGATGCCCACCGACGACAGCACCGACAGGATCCTGGGCATGGCGAGCACGAGCAGGCGTCCGGTGCCGGCGACGGCCTTGTTGCTGCGACCGGCGAGGTGCAGGCCGATGTCGTCGAGCTTCACGATGAGGCCGACGACCCCGTAGACGAGCGCCGTGATCGCCAGCGCGACGACCGCCAGGATGATCGCGCGGGACACGAACGGCTCGTCGGCGACCTCGTTGAGCGCGATGACCATGATCTCGGCCGACAGGATGAAGTCGGTGCGGATCGCGCTGCCGACCATCGCCTTCTCCGTGTCGGGGCCCTGCGCCGCGACGGGGGTGGTCGTGTGCTCCTCGGCATGTCCGCTGACGAGCTCCCAGATCTTCTCCGCGCCCTCGTACGAGAGATAGGCGCCGCCGACCATGAGGATCGGCGTGAGCAGCCACGGGACGAACTGGCTGAGCACCAGCGCGGCGGGAAGGATGAACAGCAGCTTGTTGCGCAGCGAGCCGACGGCGATCCGCCGGATGATCGGCAGCTCACGGTCCGGCGTGAAACCCGTGACGTAGCGGGGAGTCACGGCCGTGTCGTCGATCACGACGCCTGCGGCCTTGGCGCTCGCCCGGCCGGCGGCCGCGCTGACGTCGTCGACCGATGCCGCCGCGACCTTCGCCAGTGCGGCGATGTCGTCCAGAAGTGCGGCCAGACCGCCTGCCATCAGCTCTCCCTCGTCCGGGCGCGCGTCGCGCTCGGGTGATCCTGGCACAGCCCGGACGCGGCGCGGACCCGCGCCCGGGCGCACGAGGACCGGTGGCCAGGCCCTGGAGGATCCGGCTGCGCGGACGGTGGGACAGGGCTCGTCCTCGCGCTGGCCGGCGAGGGCGCTCCGGTCGGTCGGCAGACCGGCGGCGCCGTGGCGTCCTACCTCGAGACGGACGGCGTCGAGGCGCAGCACGAGCGGATGCTCCGGCACGGGTGCGCTTCCGGGAGGCGCCAGGGCGGGAGCTGTACGGCACGGTCACCGTCTTCGAGGACCTGACGGCGGCGCGTGGGACCTGATCGAGCCGCCGTCCCGATGACGGGACCCGGTCCCAGGCATCACCGACCGGCGGCGCGCCTGTGCCGCCGACAGGCCGGTACCGCTACTCGGGCTTGTACTTGAACGAGAGCTGGATCCGGGTCCGGTACACCAGTGCGCCGTCCTCGCCGACGACGACGTCCTGCTTCGTGACCTCCGCGACGCGCAGGTCGTGCAGCGATCCGGACGCGGTGGCGATCGCCTCGGCAGCGGCCTCCTCCCACGACGAGTCGCTGGTCCCGATCACGTCGATCACTCGGTACACGCTCATGCTGACCTCTCATCGCTGGATGCCGACCGCCCCATCGTCGTCGCGGTCGACCGAACCAGCGAGCCGAGCGCGGCGGACGACCCGGCCGCACCTCAGGGCAGCTCGCGGGCACCGGGCCCGCCTCTGCTCCGCGAGACGCTCGTGTTGACTCGTGTCACCTATGCCCCTACGGTGACACGGGCGAAAGCGACCTGATCAGCGATCTCGCCCCGAACCGACACAGCGTCGCACCGCGCTCACCGACGAGCGCCGACCGAGTGCTCTCCCCCGGAGCGCCCTCCACGCGCCGCGCCGACGACCTCCGCACCTCGCAGCAGCTGTGGCGCGCCCGCGCCCACGGCTTCCGGTGCGCCCGTCGACCGCCGCCGTCTCATGCAGCCCACCCCGCGAAAGTGGTGCACCTCCATGACGTACGTCCGCCCTCCCGCACACCGCCGCAGGCTCCTCCCCCGAGCCGCCCTCGTCACGGCCGCCCTCGTGGCAGCCGTGCTCGCGGGGACCGGGGACGCCTCGGCGACCGCGCCGTCCACACCCACCGGATGGACCCAGCAGTTCCTCGACGACTTCGACGGTGCCGCGAACACCGGCGTGAACACCGCCGACTGGCAGTACGCGACCGGAACCGGCTACCCGGGCGGTGCCTGGAACTGGGGCACCGGAGAGATCGAGACGATGACCAGCAGCACCCGGAACGTCTACCAGGACGGTGCGGGCAACCTGGTCATCAAGCCGGTCCGCGACAGCTCCGGGCAGTGGACCAGCGGCCGCATCGAGACCCAGCGGACCGACCTCGCCGCACCGGCAGGCGGCAGGCTCCGTCTCGAGGCACGACTGCAGCAGCCGGACGTGAGCGGCGCCGCAGCGGCCGGCTACTGGCCGGCGTTCTGGGCCCTCGGCAACGCCGCACGAGGCACGGGTGCGACGGGCTGGCCGTCGATCGGCGAGATCGACGTGATGGAGGACATCAACGGGCGCAGCTCGGTCTTCTCGGCGCTGCACTGCGGCTCCAACCCTGGCGGCCCGTGCAACGAGACGACCGGCGTCGGCAGCGGCGAGCACGCCTGCGCCGGGTGCCAGAGCGGCTTCCACACGTACGCGGTGGAGCAGGACCGCAGCGTCTCGCCCGAGCAGCTGCGGTTCTACCTGGACGGCAGCAACTTCTTCACCATCAACGCCGACCAGGTGGACGCGACGACCTGGGACAACGCCACGCACCACGGGTTCTTCATGATCCTCAACGTCGCGATCGGTGGCGGGTTCCCCGCGGCGTTCGGCGGCGGCCCGACGAGCGCTACCCAGTCGGGGGCGCCGATGGTCGTCGACTACGTCGCGGCATACACCGCGGGCGGCAGCGGCGGTGCCGGTGGCGGTGGCGGTGGCAGCACCGGTGGTGACGGTACTGGCGACGGCGCCGGTGGCAGCACCGGTGGCGGTGGCACGGCCGCCGCGGGCTCGATCACCAACCCGAACGGCATGTGCCTCGACAACGAGGGCGCGAGCGCGGCCGACGGCAACCGGATCCAGATCTGGGGCTGCAACGGCACGGTCGCCCAGAGGTGGACCTTCGTGGAGGCCGGCTCGACCCTGCACGCCCAGGGCAAGTGCCTCGCCGTCGTCGGGGCCGGCACCGCCAACGGCGCCAGGGTGCAGCTGGACGGCTGCAACCGCACCGGCGCCCAGGTCTGGATCCCGCAGAACGGTGGTTACTACAACCCGGCGTCCGACCGCTGCCTGGACGACCCGGGCGCGTCGGCCACCGCCGGCACGCCGGTGCAGATCTGGGACTGCAACGGCTCTCAGGGCCAGAAGTGGACGCTGCACGGCTGACGTCCGACCCGGTGCCGGGGAGGTGACCCCTCCTCCCCGGCACCACCGCTGCGCGGACCTCGTCGGCCCGCGCGGCCCGCAGGCAACACGTAGAGGAGCAGGTCGATGAGAAGCAGGTCGATGAGGAGCAGGTCATGAGAAGCAGGTCGATGACGAGCACGTTGTCCGGAGCGCTGGTGGCGGCAGTCGTCGCAATGTCGGCGGCGGTCGCGGTCGCCCCGGCGGCAGAGGCGGCCGGCCCGGACCGGCTGCCGTTCACCATCACGAACTCGAGCGGCCGCAGCGAGGCGGTCTATGTGTACGTGCTCGGCACGGATTTGAGCACCGGGGGCCTCGGGTACGTGGACGCCGGTGGCACGTTCACCGCCTGGCCGGCGGGCGGCAACCCTCCGACGGCGGCACCGGACGTCGCGATCGCGGGGCCGTCGAACGGCAGCAGCACGACGATCTCCCTGCCGCGCGGCATCTCCGGCCGGGTCTACTTCTCGCTCGGCGAGAAGCTCGCGTTCTTCCTCACGCCGGGCGGGCTCGTGCAGCCGGCGCCGTGGTCCCCGGACGACCCGAACAAGGACGTGCTGTTCGACTGGAGCGAGCTCACCTACAACGACTCCGGGCTGTGGCTGAACAGCTCGCAGGTCGACATGCTCGCGGTGCCGCACGCGGTCACCGTCACCGGGGCGTCGGGCACGAAGACGTCGGGCGAGCTCGTCGCGAACGGGCGCGACCGCGCCATCGACGCCATCGCCGCGCAGCCGGGCTGGGCGGACACGGTGGTGCGGCGGACCGACGGCACGGTGCTGCGGGTGCTCGCGCCGGGCAAGGCGGCAGGTGCCGGCCTGCTGAGCACCACGTACCTCGATCCGTACATCGCCTCGGCCTGGAGCGCCTACGCGACCAGGCCGCTGACGGTGGTGCCGTTCGCCGACCGGCCGGGCACGAGGTACTTCGGGCGGACGACGGGCACCGTGATGACGTTCACCGACGCCTCCGGCGGGCAGGTCGCCTCGTTCGAACGGCCGACCAGCGCGGACGTGTGGGGCTGCGACGGAGCGTTGCTCGCACCGAACGACCTCGTGGTCGGGCCCATCGCCCGGACGCTGTGCGCCGCCCTCAACCGCGGCACCCTGGGCACGGTCGACACCGAGCCGAGCACGGACGCGTCGGCGTTCTACGCGAGCAGCCCTGCCAACCAGTACGGCCGGCTCGTCCACGAGAGCATGGCCGACGGCAAGGCGTACGCGTTCGCGTTCGACGACGTCGGCAACTTCGAGTCGCTCGTGAACGAGGGCTCGCCGTCGGCCGCGGGGCTCGTGATCCAGCCGTTCACGGGTGGTGCCGACGCCGGTGGGACCCGGGCTGCCACGGGGGCGCCCTCGCGCAGCTGACCGGCGCCGAAGGCCCCGACGACGGCCGGGCCGGGCCGCGTCGGGGCCTTCGTGCGGGCAGCAGCGGGTGATCAATGTCCACGCACTGGACGGATGACCTGGTGGGCCTCACACTTGCGCTGCTCCCTTGGACGGTCCGGCCACCGACGGCCGGGAAAGGACCTGCGGCCGTGCTGCGCACAGTGACCTCCCACCTCTCGCTCGACGTGCGCGCACCGCTCGAGATGCTCCTGTCCGTCGCCGTGGCCGACGGGTCCTACGACCGCACCGAGGTGCTGTCGGTGCGGCACGAGGACGGCCCCCTGGACGTCGTCGAGATCAAGGGTCCGCATGGCGGCCGCACCCATCGGGTGCTCGCCCCCCAGGGCCGCGTGGTCGTCGACTACCACGCCACCGTGACGGGGCAGGCGGACCTTCCGCAGATCGAGGACATCGACCTCATCGAGTACCGGCGCCCCAGCCGGTACGCGGAGTCCGACCGCCTCCTGGCGTTCGCCCGCGACCAGTTCAGCGGCCTGTCCGGCGGCGAGCTGCTCGACGCGGTCGTCGCGTGGGTCAGCGGCCACGTCACCTACCTGTCCGGCTCGAGCTCTCCGACGGACGGCGCGACGGACACGCTCCTCAAGCGCCGGGGGGTCTGCCGGGACTTCGCCCACCTCGTCGTCGCGCTGCTGCGTGCCAAGGACGTGCCGGCACGGCTCGCGTCCGTCTACGCCCCCGGTCTCAAGCCGATGGACTTCCACGCCGTGGCTGAGGCCTACGTGGACGGTGCGTGGCAGGTCGTCGACGCGACACGGCTCGCCCCGCGCCCGACGTTCCTGCGGATCGCGACCGGTCGCGACGCGACCGACACGGCGTTCCTGTCGTACTACGGCGGCGGGCTGACCGTGCGGGCGATGACCGTGACGGCCGCGTTCCACCATGCGCTGCCCGTCGACGACGGGACCGGGGCGGTCGCCCTGCGCTGACGGCGCACGGTGCGGGCGCCCGGTGCGGGCGCCCTCCGGCCGCGTTCGCCGGCACGCCGACGGCGGCCGGGACCTCACGGTGTCACGTACGTCACCCTCACGTGCCGGGTCCGACCTGCCGATGTCCAGGGCTGTTGCCCATCGGAAGGACACCCCCGTGACCGCCACCACGACCCGTCAGTGTCCGCCGACGAGCGCGGCCGAGCTGGCCGGCGCGCAGGACGTGCTCCGCCGCCTCGAGACCGCGTTCGGGGAGTCGGTCGTCGGGCAGCCCGGGCTGCGTCGGAGCCTGCTCGTGGCGCTCCTGGCCGGAGGCCACATCCTGCTCGAGAGCCTTCCGGGCCTGGCGAAGACGACGGCCGCGAACACGCTGGCGACGCTCGCCGGCTCCTCGTTCGCCCGGATCCAGTGCACCCCCGACCTGCTGCCGACCGACATCACCGGCACCCAGGTGTACGACGCCCGGACCGCCGAGTTCCGCACCCAGCTCGGCCCGGTCCACGCCAACGTGGTGCTGCTCGACGAGATCAACCGCTCGAGCGCCAAGACCCAGGCGGCGATGCTCGAGGCGATGCAGGAGCGGCGCGTCACGATCGGCGGCCACACCCACCCGCTGCCGTCACCGTTCATCGTCATCGCGACCCAGAACCCCATCGAGCAGGAGGGCACGTACCCGCTGCCCGAGGCCCAGCTGGACCGGTTCCTGCTCAAGGAGGTCATCGACTACCCGGCCGTGTCCGACGAGCTCGCGATGCTGCGCGGCTTCACGGACCGGACGCTGCGCGACCCCGCGACCGTGAGCCCGGTGCTGGACGTGACGACCGTGCGCCGGCTGCAGGACGTCGCCGCTCGCGTGCACGTCAGCGACGCGGTCCTGCGCTATGCGCTGACCATCGTCGCGGCCACGCGCGACGCCGCGACCTACATCGGCGCCGACCGCGCCCGGTACGTCGAGTGCGGTGCGAGCCCCCGCGCGGGCATCGCGTTCGTCACGGCCGCCCGCGCTCTCGCCGTGCTCCAGGGCCGCGACCACGTGCTGCCCGAGGACGTCCGCGAGCTGCGCCACGTCGTGCTGCGGCACCGTGTGCTGCTGCACTTCGACGCCGACGTGGACGGCATCCGCGTCGAGGACCTCATCGACGCGATCGTCGACTCCGTCACCGCCCCGTAGCCGCCGTGCCCTCGCACCTCGTCCGCGTCAAGTCGAAGCTGTACGTCCGCAGCCGGCGCAGTATCATGCACGCCCTCGACGGCGAGTACGCGTCCCGCTCCCGCGGACGGGGCTTCGACTTCGAGGACCTCCGCGAGTACCAGCCCGGCGACGACGTCCGGGACATCGACTGGAAGGCGACCGCCCGGCGCGGGGAGCCGCTGGTGCGCCGGCACCTCGTCACCCGTCAGCGCAGCCTCGTCGCGATCGTCGACACCGCCGCGACGATGAACGCGAGCACGCCTGCCCGCGAGGACAAGGGCGACCTCGCGGTGCTGGCGGTCGGGGTCCTGGGGTTCCTTGCCCTGCAGCACGGTGACCGCGTGGGGCTGGTGCGCGGCGACGCGTCCGGCGTCGTCACGGCCCGTCCCCGGGAGGGCGAGCGCCACCTCGAGCAGCTGCTGGGCGCGACGCGCACGGCGATCGACGCGTCGCGGGCCGCGCCCGACCTCGCCGCCGTGATCGACCACGCTCGGCCGCGGCTGTCCCGTGACTCGATCGTCGTGGTCGTCACCGACGACGTCGCGGTCGACGAGCGCCTGGAGCAGGCCGTCCGTCGGCTGGCCGCGGCGCACGACACGCTGTGGGTCGCCGTGGCGGACGCCAACCCGGCGCGGGAGCTCGCGAGCGGCGCCGTCGTCGACGCCGGCGGAGGGTGGCGCGTCCCGGGTTACCTCTCCCGCTCCGCGCGGATCGCCCGCGAGCACGACGCGCTGACCGCGCGCCTTCGGCAAGGGCTCGCGGACGTCCTGGACGACGCCCGCGTGTCCCGCTGCCGGCTCGAGTCGTCCGACGGGGCCGTGCGGGAGCTGCTCACGATGCTGCAGAGGCGCCCCTATGCCCACTGAGCCGACCCTGGGCCCGGCCCTCTACCCGCCGGTGACCTATGGCCCCGCCTGGACGGTGCTGGGGACGAGCCTCGTCGCCGTCGCGGTGCTCGTCCTCGTCGTCGTCGTGCTCGCCACCCGGCCCGGCGGCCTCCCGAGGGTGCGTGCCGTGCGGCGCTCGACCCGCGTGCGGCGCGCCACGCTCGCCCGCGTCGACGAGGTCGTGGCGTCGTACGAGGCGGGGCGCCTCGACGCGCCCGGGGCGGCCAGCGAGCTGTCGCAGGCCGTGCGCGGGTTCGCCGCGGCGTGGACGGGCGTGCCCTACGACGCGATGACACCGAGCCAGCTCGCCGGTGCGGGTCCCCGCCCCTTGCACGACGTCGTGTCCACGCTCTCGGCCGCCACGTTCGCGCCGTCCGCCGGTACCACCGACGTCGCCGCCCACGCACGCGCCGTCCGAGAGGTGGTGACCCGGTGGAGCACCAGCTGAGCCAGCCGGCCGTGCTCGTCGGTACGGCCGTGCTCGTGGTCGTCGTCGGGGCGGTCGCGGCCGTCCTGTCGCGCCGGACCGTCCGGTCCCGCCCCGGGGCGGTCCGCGTCGCGCACGTCGCCCGTCTGCACGGCCTGCCCGGCTACCGGCAGGCGGTGCGCCGCCGACGTGCGGGCCTCGTCGTCGTCGCGCTGCTCACCCTCGTCACGCTCGCGACCGCCGGCTGGCTGGGGGCGCGTCCCTCCGCTCTCGAGTCCCGCCAGTCGAAGCTCGACAACCGGGACATCGTGCTGTGCCTCGACGTGTCGGGCTCCATGGCCGGGGAGAACCTGGCCGTGATCAGGACGTTCCGGCAGCTCGTGAGCGGGCTGAACGGCGAGCGCATCGGGCTGGTGGTGTTCGACAGCATGCCGCTCGTCCTGTTCCCGCTGACCGACGACTACGACCTGGTGCGCGACCGGCTCGAGGCGACGGAGGCGAGCATCGCGAAGGAGAGCGGGGCGCCCGACATCGCCGCGGGGGCCCGGGACATGACGATCGGCGGGTCGCTCGTCGGCGACGGGCTCACGGGGTGCGCCGAGCAGTTCCGGGGCGACGAGGAGCTGGCCCGGCTGCAGGGGTCCGCGTCGACCGCGCCGGACGAGCCCGCCGGCCGGTCCCGCGTGGTCATCCTTGCGACCGACAACCAGCAGTACGACGAACGGGGCGGCCAGCTCTTCACCGTGCAGGAGGCTGCTCAGCGCACCGCCGACCTGGGTGCCGTCCTCGTCGTCCTGGACGCCAACAGCGACCGGAGCGACCCGTACTCGCAGGAGCTCGCCGCGGCCGCGCAGACCACCGGCGGCCAGACGTACGCGGCGGTCGAGGGCGACTCCGCGGTCGGCGCCATCACGTCCATCGTGCACGCCCTGCCGTCGCGCACGGTCGTGGGCCCGCAGGTCACGTCGACCTTCGACGTCCCCGGCGTGGCCCTGGACCTGCTGCTCCCGCTCGTCGTCGGCCTCCTGGTCGCGTGGCGGGTGGTGCGCCCGTGACGCTCCATCCCGTCGTCCCTCTCGCCCTGGTCGCCGCGTTCGTGCTCGTCGGCGTCGCGGTGTGCGTGCAAGGTGCGTGGTCGTCGGTCGGTGTGCTCGGCCGTGCGCGCTGGCTGACCCGGGCCCTGGTGGTCCTCGCCGCCGCGGCCGCGTGCGTGCGTCCCGGTGCCCCGGCCGAGCTCACGTCGGCGTCGCTGTCCGACGCCGACGTCTACTTCGTGCTCGACACCACCGCGAGCATGGGCGCGAGCGACGGCCCCGACGGGACGACGCGGCTCGACGCCGCCCGGTCCGACGTGGCCGCGATCAGTGCCCAGCTGGCCGGCAGCGGCGCACGGACGTCGCTGGTGACGTTCGACAGGGTCGCCCGCACCGTCGTCCCCCTGACGACCGACACGACGGCCGTGCCCCGGGCGGTCGCGATCCTGCAGCCCGAGCTCGCCCTCACGTCCCACGGCTCGAGCATCACGGCCGCCGCGCCACTGCTCTCCCGCACGCTGCGGGAGGTCGCCGCCACCTACCCCGACCGTTCCACCGTCGTGGTGTACCTCGGTGACGGGGAGAACACGGCCGGCGGCGAGCGGGAGTCGTTCGCCCCGCTGCACGGGCTGGTCCAGGGCGGTCTCGTGCTGGGCTACGGCACCACCGAAGGAGCGCCCATGACCGCACGTCTCAGCGGTGGTGGCGCCGCCCCGCTGCTCGACCCGGCCACGGGCCAGCCCGCCGTCTCGCACGCCGACGCCGCCGCGCTGCACGCCCTGGCGTCCGACCTGGGAGTGGGCTCGGTCGCACGCCAGGGCGGTCCGGCACCGACGGTCCCGGCACCGACCGAGCGCCAGGTCACCACCGACGTCGGCGGCCTCCCGCCGGGCACCACCGAGTACACCTGGATCGCTGCCCTGGCCGTGGTGCTGCTCCTGCTCCTCGACGGAGCGGGGACCGTCCTGGCTCTCGGCCGCGCCGCCCTGCCGCGTGGTGCTCGATGAGCGCCCCGGTCGACGACCCCCGGCGCCTGCGCCGGCGCGCCCTGGCATGGTCGGCGCCCGCGCTCGCCCTGTCGCTCGTGGGCGGCGGGACCCTCCTGCTCGGCTGCGGCGCGGCGGACGTCACCCGCACCGCCTACGTCGTGGGCCAGTCCGGGACCGCCGCGCGCGCCGCCGCGGTCCTCGGGTTCGTGGACGTCGTGGAGCGGTGGAAGGCCCCGTTCGACGCCGGCACGGTCGCCGCGTCCCGCGCGACCACCGTCCCCGCGCTGCGGGAAGCCGAGCAGCTGCTGCGCCAGGCGCTGCGGTCGGCGCCGCCCGAGGCGCAGTGCGCCGTCCGGATCAACCTCTCCGCGGTGCTGGAGGCGCTCGGCGACCTCGAGGCCGACACCCCGGCCGCCGCGGCCGCCGACTACGCCGCCGCACGGGACGTCGCACGGGCCGCGCCGGCCGGGTGCGCGCACGAGCCGTCGGTGTCGCAGGCGCAGCAGGACGCCGACGAGGCCGCCACCGGACAGCCTGCACAGGACACCGCCGGCGACGAGGGACCCGACGGATCCGGGGACGGGGGCGACGGCCGGACCGCCGCCGACGACCTCGCCGACGCGGCCGGCCGCGCGGAGTCCAAGGGGTCGTCGGCGACCGAGCAAGCGACCCAGCAGGCGGCCGCGGACGCCGCTGCGGACGCACCGGCACCACCTGCCCCCGGCGAGCGCGCCCCCCGCGACCAGGAGCTGGCACAGCGCACCCAGCGGGCGCAGCAGGACAGCCCGAGCACCGGCGACGGCGGGGTGGGCGACAAGGCCCGTCAGGGCGACGGCGTGGTGGACGTCCCCGCCCCCTGGTGAACCCGGTGGGGCCGGGCCGGACCTAAGCGGGTCACGGGTACGTCGCGGGCGTCAGGCGCAGGCGAACGGGCCCGTGACCGCTGCAGGGATCGCACCGCGTGCGACGACCTGCACCCCGTGGGCGTCGTCCGCTCGACCCTGCAAGGCCACCTCGACGGTGCTCGTGCCGGCCGGCACGTCGACCACGAGCAGCCCGTGGCCGTCGACGGCGACGAGGTCGGGGGCGGTCCGTGCCACCCCGTCGACGGCGACCTGCGCCACGTCGACCTGCGCGGGGACCTGCAGGAGCAGCCGCGGCTCGGTACCGCCCACCGTGCCGCTCGCCGTCCGCAGCGTCAGCCGCACACCCGGCCGCTCCGCCCAGAGGCGTCCGCACGTCCCCTGCGCCACCTCGAGCGCTTCCGGGACCACAGCGGCAGGCCCGACGCCGGCGTCGAGGGCGACGACGAGCGGCATGCCGCCGGCCGGGTCGGCGGGCAACGCACCGGCGCCCCGTGTCCCGGCCAGCGCGCCCTGGACGGCAGGGTTCCCGAACCAGATGCGCAGACCGCCGCCGGTCACGGCGTCGCGCACCGCGAACGCCAGGAGGTCCGCCCGGCCCTGGAACGTCAGGGCACCGCGCACCGCGGCCTCCACGGCGGCGTCGACGGCCCCGGCGCGGGCCTCGGGCGGCAGCCCGGCCAACGTGGTGACGAACGAGGGTGCGGCGGGCACCGCGGCCGGCGCGGCGGACCCCAGGGCGTCGACGCCCTGCGCGGTCAGCAGGACGACGGCAGTCGGGGTCGTCCCCGTCGCGACGGCGACCCCGGCCTGCAGGGCGGCGGACGCCTCGCTCGTCGACGAGAGCCGCGCGACGTCGGGCGTGCCTGCCGCGACGAGCGCGGCCAGCGGACCCGCCGCAGCGGTGGCGTACGTCGGGGACGACGTGGCCACGGCGGCGACCGCCCCGGGGTCGACGGGCCGGACGTCCTGCACGACGCCGTGGTCGGTGGTGACGAGCACCACCCGCTCCACCCGACCCCCGAGCGGGAGCGCGGCCCGGTCGTCCAGGAACACCACCGCGGTGCTCGCCGGACCCGTACCACCGGCCACCTCGAGCACCCCGTGCACCGCCGGAGCAGCGACCGCCGCCACGTCCGCCGCGGCGTCCAGCGTCTCGACGGCCGACGTGAGGTAGCGGGTCAGCTCCGGGACCACGAGGTCGGTGCCGACGCCGTCGAGCCGGGCGTGCGCCCGCTGCACCGCGTCGGCGATCGCCTCCAGGTCGGTGTCGTGCTCGCTCGCCCGGACCAGCATCGCGTAGCCGTCGTCCGGGTCGTCGAACGGACCGAACGTGAGCGTGCCGGCGAGGTCGACCACGCGCGGCAGGGCGTCGTCGGCGAGCATGTCCGCCGCCTCCACCGTCGCCCGGACGGACTCCATCCGGCCCCCGACGCCGGGGACGTGCTCGTAGAACCGCCACACCGGGTCGTCCAGCAGGCCGCGCGCCCGGCCGACCGCGTCGCGCACGTCGGCGACGCTCGTCAGCACGGTCGGCGTCGGGCCCTGCGACAGTGCCGACGCCACGTCCTGCATCGCAGGAGTCGCGCCGACGAGGGCCTGGACCGCGAGCGCGCCACGTGCCCCGACCCACACGACCGACAGGACGACCAGGGCCACCACGGACCAGATACCCCGGACCACGACCTTGCGCCTCCGGGACCGTCGGCGCGGCGTGGCGCCGGTCCCTCCCTCCGGCCCTCCGAGCGGCCCTGCAGCCTCGTCCACCGTCGCCTCGTCGCGCCTCGTCACGACCGGTCGGGTGACCGGACGGACGGGCGGCAGCAACGTCGACGTGGGCTCGGGCATCCGGCATTCGTAACAGCCGCGTCCGGTGCCACGAAACCGGTGCCGGAGGTTCACTCGGTCGGCGGATGCGAAACCGGTCAGGCGGGCACGGACCGCCACGGCGACCGCGCGGCCCCCGAGCCGGTCAGGCGCTCTCGCGCAGCAGCCTGCGGCGGCCCTCGACCTCGACCAGCTCGGCGTATGCGGCGCGGTACCCCTCGGCGGCCGGATCCATCCGCTGGAGGCGGCCCCGCAGCTCGGCGATGTGCCGGGTGTACCCGATCTCGATGAGGCTCATCACGACGCCTCGCACGTAGTTCGGCAGGCTCTCGGGCCGGTCCTCGGGCAGCGGTGCGACGGCGAGCTCGGTGACGAGCGCCCGCACGGCGTCGGCCGCCTGCTCGCTCACCATGCCGACCCAGCCCGTGGCGGCTCCCCCGGACGCCACCTGGACGGCCCGCGCTGCGGCCACCCCGCCCGCGGCCCTGACCGCCTCGTGCACGGCCCGGTATGCCGGGGCGGCGAACGCGTCGGACGGCAGGGCGTCGAACTCGAGCGGGACGAGCACGGGCTGCTGCAGGGCGACCTCGAGGGCCGTCCGTTCGGTCTGGGCGACGGGGTCTCGACGGTCCGGGACGGGCATGCGCGCCACCGGCGCCCGCTGCGGCTCGCTGCCGGGGCCGGCGGATCCGTTCCTGCGGACCGGGGCGTCGTCGCGACGGGAAGGGCGCTGCTCGGTGGACCGCGCGGGCCCGCGGGACGCCGCCGCCACCGCCCGGCGGACCGTGTCGTGGTCGTCGATGCCGAGCCAGCCGGCGAGGAGCCGGGTGTACTCGGGTCGCAGCGCGGCGTCCCGGATGCCCGCGACCACGGGGGCGGCGGTCCGCAGGGCGCCGATCCGACCCTCGACGGTGGTCAGGTCGTGCGCGGCGAGGGTGGAGCGGATGACGAACTCGTAGAGCGGCGTGCGGGCGGACACGAGGGCCAGCACCGCGTCCGGTCCCTTCGCCTGCCGGAGCTCGCACGGGTCCATGCCCGAGCGCTCCACGGCGACGAACGTCTGGGCGGAGAACGACTGGTCCTCGCCGAACGCCCGCAGGGCGGCCTTCTGACCGGCGGCGTCGCCGTCGAAGGTGAAGATGATCTCGCCGCCCACGGACGTGCCGGACGCCAGCTGGACGCCGCTGGTGGAGCCGGAGTCGCCGAGCAACCGGCGCACGATGCGGGCGTGGTCCGGGCCGAAGGCCGTGCCGCAGGTCGCGACCGCCGTGCCGACCCCGGACAGATGCATCGCCATGACGTCCGTGTAGCCCTCGACGACCACCACGCGCCTGTCGCGCTGCATGTCCCGCTTGGCGAGGTCAAGGCCGTAGAGCACCTGCGACTTGCGGTACAGGGGCGTCTCCGGGGTGTTCAGGTACTTGGGCCCCTGGTCCTCGTCGAACAGGCGGCGGGCACCGAAGCCCAGGGTCTCGCCCGTCACCTCCCGGATCGGCCAGACCAGCCGGCCGCGGAACCGGTCGTAGATGCCGCGCTGCCCCTGGCTCACCAACCCGGACGCCGTCAGCTCGGCCTCCGTGAACCCGCGACCGCGCAGGTGCCGCAGCAGCCCGTCCCAGCCCTGCGGCGCGAACCCCACGCCGAACTGCTCGGCTGCGCCGCGGTCGAAGCCGCGCTCGGAGAGGAACGCCCGACCGGCGGCGGCCCCGGGGGCGCTCAGCTGCTCGCGGTAGAACTCCTCGGCCACCCGGTGCGCGTCCAGCAGCCGGCGTCGACGGCCCGGCTCCTCGCCCGTGCGCGGGGCCGCTCCGTCCTCGTACCGCAGCTGGATGCCGACCCGCCCGGCGAGGTGCTCGACGGCCTCGGCGAACCCCAGCCCGTCGACCTTCTGCACGAACGAGATGACGTCGCCGCCCTCACCGCAGCCGAAGCAGTGGTAGCGGCCGACCTGGGGGCGGACGTGGAACGACGGGGAGCGCTCGTCGTGGAACGGGCACAGACCCTTGAGCGAGCCGACGCCCGCGGTCTTGAGGGTGACGTGCTGCCCGACGACCTCCTCGATGCGCACGCGTTCACGGACCGCCTCCACGTCCTCGCGCACGATGCGTCCCGCCACGCGGCGAGTCTAGGCGTCAGACGAGGGCGGTCGGCGCCCCACCGAGCCGCCGCGGCGTGGGGCTGGTGCGACGTCGGTGACCTGTGGCATGCTCGACGAAGTTCGAACAGGTGTTCGACTCGTCGCCGTCAAGGAGGCCCTCATGCCCACGCTGCACCCGAATGTCTCCGTCGTCGGCGCTCGGGACGCCATCGACTTCTACGTGCGGGCGTTCGGTGCCGAGATCGTGTCCGCGGTCGAGGCCCAGGGTGCCGTCGTGCACTCCGACCTCAGGCTCGGCGACTCGACCTTCACCGTCGCGGAGGCCTGGCCGACGTTCGGGTCGGCCGCCCCGGGTGCCGACGAGCCGACGCATGCGTCGTTCACCATCGAGGTGGAGGACACCGGCGCCGCCTTCGCCCGGGCCGTCGAGGCCGGGGCCCGTGCTGTCAGCGAGCCGGAGGACGCCTTCCACGGGGGACGGATCGCCCAGGTCCGCTGCCCGTACGGCCACCGCTGGTTCCTGAACCACCAGACAGAGGAGCTCTCGTCCGAGGAGCTGCAGCGCCGCGTGGACGCATGGTCGGCCGAGCAGGCGCCTGACGCTGCGCAGTGAGCGGGTGGCCGGTGAGCGAGTGGCCGGAGAACGGGTGCCGGACCGGTCGAGCTCGGGGGTTCGCCCAGGTGCCGGGCGGGACGGTCAGTGCCGCGGCGGGTGGACGAGCCGCGCGTGCAGGTCGGCAGCCGAGACGTCGGTCAGGGAGGCCACCTGGTCGATGACGACACGCAGCCGCGCGGCGTCGTCCGGGGCGGCCGTCCAGTCCGCGGCGAAGGGCGGCTCGAGCGCCAGCGGCGCCCGGTCCGACATGACGCGGACCAGGTCGGTGAGGACCTCACGCTGCCGGTGGTACAGCGGTTCGAGCTCACGCGGCGCCATGACGTACGCGACGGCCAGGCCCTTGAGGACGAGGATCTCGGCGGTCGTGTCGACGGGCACCACGAGGTTGGCGGCATACCGGGTCAGCGGACCGGGGCCGTACTGTGCGCGGGTCGCCCGCTGGGCAGCCTCCGCGAACCGGCCGATGAGCTGGCTCGTGGCGTCCTTGAGCATGGCGAGCGCACCGCGGGACCCGTCGAACCCGGTGCTCCACAGCCGGGCGGAGACGAGCCGGTCCATCGCGGCGTGCAGTCCGGCGTCGTCGACCGTGTCGCCGTACCAGGTCTGCACGGCGTCGACCACCCGGTCTCGCTCGTCAGGCCGTGCCAGGACCGACAGGTCGAGCCGTCCGCCCACGACGGCGTCCTCGACATCGTGCACGGAGTACGAGATGTCGTCGGCCAGGTCCATGACCTGCGCCTCGAGGCACTTGCGGCCCTCCGGCGCCCGGGCGCGCAGCCACGCGAACACCGGCAGGTCGTCCTCGTAGACACCGAACTTGTGGGTGGGCCGGCCGCTCGCAGCCGACACCGGGCCCTGCCTGTGCCGCCACGGGTACTTGACCGACGCGTCCAGCGATGCGCGCGTGAGGTTGAGGCCGACCGCCCGACCGTCGGTCGCGACGACCTTCGGCTCGAGCCGGGTCAGCAGGCGCAGCGTCTGCGCGTTTCCCTCGAACCCACCGATGCCCTTGGCGAGCTCGGCGAGCGCACGCTCGCCGTTGTGCCCGAACGGCGGGTGGCCGAGGTCGTGCGCGAGGCAGGCGGTGTCGACGACGTCCGGGTCGCAGCCGAGTGCCTTGCCGATCTCCCTGCCCACCTGGGCGACCTCGAGGGTGTGCGTGAGTCGGGTCCGGACGAAGTCGTCCGAGGAAGGCCCCAGCACCTGCGTCTTGGCGCCGAGCCGGCGCAGCGCGGAGGAGTGCACCAGGCGGGCCCGGTCCCGCTCGAAGGCCGAGCGCTCCCGGGACTTCGGCGCCTCGGGGACCCACCGCTCCCGGTCGGCGTCGACGTAGCCGTCGATGTCCACGGTCTCGAGGGCTGTCACCGGGTCAGGGTATCCAGGCGTGCGGCGACGCCCGACCTCCGTCTGCGAGCCGACTCCACATCTGGGGCCCGAGCCGCGTTTCAAGGAGGTAAGCACGTTCGCCCCACACCAGGAGGAACTGATGAACCCGACCACCACGCTCGCCGCCCGACGCCGCCGACGCCGTCTCGTCGTGGTGGGCGTCGCCGCCGCCGGGCTGTCGGTGGCCGGTGCCGGAGCCTCCGTGGCGGTCGCGCCGACGTCGCCGGTGGCCCACGTGGTCGCCGGTGCGCTCCACCAGGTGGGTGTCGACTGGTCGCAGATGCCGGAGGGGTACACGCGGGCCCAGTACGAGGCGTTCTGGGGCGCCGGCTACACGCCCCAGGACGTGGCCGCACTGGGCGCGCTCTGGAGCACGGACGACACGGAGACGAAGTCGCGGGCGGGCCAGCTGCTCCTCGACGGGCAGCCTCTTCCGGTCGCGCCCTCCGGTGAGACCGCCCTGCCTGGCTCGGACCCCGGCGACGGCGACCTCGGCGACGGCGACCTCGACGTGCCCGACGAGGACGGCCCGGCGGGTCCGGCGGACGGCACCGACGAGCGCACGGAGGCCGAGCTCGCCGCCTTCTGGGACGCGGGGTACACGGTCGACGACATGGCCGCGCTGAGCGGCATCTGGCACATGGAGGCCATCGAGACCAAGGCCCGGGCCGGCCAGATGCTGCTGGACGGGCAGACTCCTCCCGTGGCGCCGGGCAGCACGCCCGCGGGTGGCCGGTCCTGACCCCACGCCTGCGCCGCCCCACCGGTGGGCCGGCCCGACGCATCCGAGGAGACGAGCACCGACGTGGACACCCTGACGCTGCGCACCGGTTTCGAGATCGAGCTGCTGGCGCCCGCCGGGTCCGACCGGCGGGTCCTCGCCGACGAGATCGCCGCGCGCTGCGACGGTCAGGTGCGGCCCTCGTTCCACGCGGACAGCGAGCCGTCGACGGTCCCGGGGGTCGGGGTGTTCCGCCACCTCTCCCCTGCGTTCGACGTGGTCGACCGGCGAGGGCGACCCGTCGCCAGGCTGGTCGACGACATCACGATCGCGGCGGACCTCGTCGCGGTGCCCGGACGTCCCGGGCACCGCGGCTGGTACCGGGTGCTGTCGGACGACGCGCGCCTGCTCCGGCTGGTCGAGCACCAGTCGGACCCGGGCGCGCCGCTGACCACGGTGCTGGAGCCGGTCGCGCGGCTGTTCGGCGTGGGCGTCGAGGTGCTGGCGGCGGGCGCACGCGTGGACGACACCGGCGGTGCCACCGTCGCGGTGGCGCTGCCGCTGCCCCCGGGGCGGGAGCGGCCCTGCGAGATCGTCACGCCGCCGCTGGCCGCCGGGCACCGGGACGCCCTGGAGCTCCTGCTCGGACCGGCGCGCGACCTGGGCTTCGTCGTCCCACGGGAGGCGGCGGTGCACGTCCACGTGGACGCCGCGCCGTTCCGCAGCCCGGCCGCGTTCGCCAACCTCGTGCGGCTCTTCGGCCACTGGCGGGAGGTGCTGTGGTCGGCGCTCGGCACGAACCCGGCCTGCGTGCGCCTCGCGCCCCTGCCCCCCGCCCTGGTGGAGCTCGTCGAGCGGCCGTGGGACGAGGCCGGGTGGAGTCTGCTGTGCGACGCCGCCCGCTCCGTGGGCCTCACCAAGTACGCGGACGTGAACCTCACCCAGCTGGTCAGCCCGCGTCCCCTGCGGGACACGGTGGAGGTGCGGATCCTGCCCGGTGAGATCGACGGTGACGCCGTGGTGCGGACCGCGGCCGTCGTCGAACGCCTGCTGCTGCGCTGCCTGGACGCCCGTCCGCTCCCGGGGCCCGGCACCGGCGCGGCGCGCGACCCGCGCGGCGCGCTCGACGAGCTGGCGGGGGTGGTGCGTCGATGAGCCCGTGGGCGACGACCGGCGAGACGGGCAGCGCTGCGGTCCCCGTGCCCGACGACCCCGGCCCGGACCTCGGGACGACGACCGAGCGCCACGGGACCGACGTCGTCGGCCGGCGGCTCGACGACGTCGTCCGGGACCACCTGCCGGGACTGCTGCGGTATGCCACGGTCCTCACCGGGGACGGGCACGTCGCCGCGGACCTCGTGCAGGAGGTGCTGCTCCGGGCGCACGTGCGCTGGACGCGCATCGCGCTCATGGCCCGACCGGACCTCTACCTGCGCCGCATGGTCACCAACGAGCACCTCTCGTGGCGCCGGCGCTGGCACGTGCGGACCATCGACGTCGCCGGTGACGACGTCCTCGCGGCTCGCGCCACCCCGCAGGCGGACCACGCGCAGCACGTCGTCGAGGACGACGCCATGTGGCGCCGCCTGACCGAGCTGCCACCGCGACAGCGGACGGTCCTGGTACTGCGCTATTACGAGGGCCTCGACGACACCGAGATCGCGGACGTGCTGGGTACCTCCAGCGCCACTGTCCGCTCCCACGCCAGCCGCGCGCTGGCCAGCCTGCGTCAGACCTCCCTCCCCACCTCACCGGAGACACGATGAACGACCACCTGCGAGGCTCGGGCGGGCCGGCCCGGGACAGGGTCCCCGATGGCGAGGACCCCGAGCTCGTCGAACGGATCGCCCGGGCGCTGCGTTCCCGGGACGCGGCTCAGCCCGATCCGGCGGACATCGCCGCCCGGCTCGAGGCGCGCCTCGCGCTGCTGCCGCCGGCGCCGGTGACGACCCTGGCGCGTCGCGGTACCTACGTCGTGGCCGCCGGTGTCGTGACGGGTGCGCTCGCCGTCGCCGGAGCCGGTGCGGCCGCAGCGGCGAACCCCTACTCCCCCGTGGCACGCACGGTCGAGAACGTGGCGCACGCCGTGGGCATCGACTGGTCGGCCATGCCCGACGGGTACACACGCGAGCAGTACGAGGCGTTCTGGGCATCGTGCACCGTCGAGGACATGCAGGCGCTGTCCGCCCTGTGGGGGACCGAGCCGACCGAGACGAAGGCGCGTGCCGGGCAGCTGCTCCTGGACGGGCGGCCGCTCCCGGCCCACGCGCCGGCGAGCCCCCCGGCCACGGTCCCCGACGCGCCGGTCCCACCGGACGGGCACCAGGCGGAGTACGACGCGTTCTGGGAGGCCGGCTACACCGTCGACGACCTCCAGGCGCTCAACGAGCTCTGGCACAGCGAGTCGGCGGAGTCGAAGGCCCGTGCCGGGCAGCTGCTCCTGGACGGAGAGGTGCTGCCGGTCGCACCCGGCAGCACCTCTCCGCAGGCGCCCTGAAGGGCGGCCGCTTCAGGACCGCGGCCCTGTGGCGATGGACGACCGTACCCGCCTCGTCGAGGACGAACACCCGCTGCGCTGCAGCGTGCGGAACCGGTCGAGCCGTGCCTCGGCGTGCCGGCGCTCGGAGGCCCAGCAGCCCGCGCCTCCCCCGCGCGAGGTCGGCGGACGCGGCCGACCCGCACGGGCCCTCCACCGACCGGGACGAGGACGTGCCGGGTCCCTTACGCTGCCACCGTGCGCACCCGTCTGACCGACCTGGCCGAGCAGGCAGGCGTCAGCACGGCCACGGTCTCGCGTGTCCTCAACGGCAAGCACGGCGTGTCGGCCCAGGCCCGGCAGGCCGTCCTGGCCGCCCTGGACGTGCTCGGCTACGAGCGCCCTGAGAAGCTGCGCACCCGGTCGGCCGGTCTGGTGGGCCTCGTGGTCCCGGAGCTGTCCAACCCGGTGTTCCCGGCCTTCGCGCAGGTCATCGAGTCGATGCTCACGGAACGCGGCTACACGCCGCTGCTGTGCACGCAGTCCCCGGGCGGCACGACCGAGGACCAGTACGTCGACATGCTCCTCGACCACGCGGTCGACGGGATCGTGTTCGTCTCCGGCCTGCACGCCGACACCACCGCGAGCAAGGAGCGGTACCACCGGCTGCGCAGCCGCGGGATGCCCGTCGTGCTCGTCAACGGCTACGCGGAGGGCGTCGACGCACCCAGCCTCTGCACCGACGATGCCGCAGCGCTCGACCAGGCGTTCCGGCACCTCGTCTCGCTGGGGCACCGCAGCATCGGCCTCGCGGTCGGCCCCACGCGGTTCGTGCCGGCGCTGCGCAAGCAGCAGGAGTTCGCCGTCAACCTCGAGCGGCACCTCGGCATCACCGACCCCGACCGGCACGTCGTCTCGACGCTGTTCACCGTCGAAGGAGGTCAGGCCGCCGGGCTGGAGCTCATCGAGAGCGGGCACACCGCGATCATCTGCGGGTCCGACCTGATGGCCCTCGGCGCCGTCCGCGCCGCCCGGTCGCGCGGCCTGTCCGTGCCGCAGGACGTGTCGGTGGTCGGGTTCGACGACTCCCCGCTGATCGCGTTCACCGACCCGCCGCTCACCACCGTGCGCCAGCCGGTGGCCGCCATGGGGCACGCGGCGGTGTCCGCCCTGGTCTCCGAGATCAACGGGACCCCGACCTCCCGCACGGAGCTGAAGTTCCACCCGGAGCTCGTGGTGCGCGGCTCCACCGGCACCGCCCCTGCACCTGCGACCACCCGGGCGTCCGCCGTACTCTGACATCGCCGGAGCACCGCGCGCCACGAGCCGCACCGCTCCGAGCCGGCGACGCCGCCTCCCCTGCCCGGCCCCCGAAATGAGGCATGCCTGCATGACGACTCTCGACACGCTGCCCACCGGCACCTTCGTGCACGCCCCCGGGTCCCCCGACGGCGAGTGGTGGCGGGACGCCGTGATCTACCAGGTGTACCCGCGGTCCTTCGCGGACGCCTCGGGCGACGGGATCGGCGACCTGCCCGGCGTCACGGCGAGGCTGGGACACCTCGCCGAGCTCGGCGTCGACGCCGTCTGGCTCTCGCCCTTCTACCGCTCCCCGCAGGCCGACGCCGGGTACGACGTGGCCGACTACCGCGACGTCGACCCGCTGTTCGGCACGCTCGCCGACTTCGACGTGCTGCTCGCCGGCGCCCACGACCTCGGCCTGCGCGTGATCGTCGACCTCGTGCCGAACCACACGTCCGACGAGCACGTGTGGTTCCGGGCCGCCCTCGCCGCAGGCCCCGGATCGCCCGAGCGGGCGCGCTACCTGTTCCGCGAGGGCCGGGGTGAGGCCGGCGAGCTGCCGCCCAACAACTGGGAGTCCATCTTCGGCGGCCCGGCGTGGACGCGTGTCCCCGACGGCCAGTGGTACCTGCACCTGTTCGACTCACGGCAGCCCGACCTGGACTGGGAGCACCCCGAGGTCCGCGCCGAGTTCGAGGACGTGCTGCGGTTCTGGCTCGACCGCGGCGTCGACGGCTTCCGGATCGACGTGGCGCACGGCATGGTCAAGGAGCCGGGACTTCCCGACTGGGACGGTCGAGTCTCGATGATCGAGGGCTCCGAGGACGCCGAACCGGCCGAGGCGGTGACCGGCTCCGGCAACCACGGGCCGATGTTCGACCAGGACGGCGTGCACGACATCTACCGCGCGTGGAACCGCGTGCTCGCGCAGTACCCCGGCGACCGGGCGCTCGTCGCCGAGGCGTGGGTGGAGCCGCTGTCGCGGCTGGCCCGGTACGTGCGGCCCGACGAGATGCAGCAGGCGTTCAACTTCGCGTTCCTCGCGACGCGCTGGGACGCGGACGCGCTGCGCTCGGTGATCGCGGCGTCGTACGCGAGCGCCGACACGGTCGGGGCACCCACCACGTGGGTGCTGTCCAACCACGACGTGGTGCGCCACGCGTCGCGCCTCGGACTGTCCGTGCCGGGCTCGCGCCCGCACGGCATCGGCCGGGGCGACGAGCAGCCCGACGTCGAGCTCGGCCTGCGCCGCGCCCGGGCCGCCACCCTCCTCATGCTCGGTCTGCCCGGATCGGCCTACCTCTACCAGGGCGAGGAGCTCGGCCTGCCGGACCACACCCTGCTGCCCGACGACCTGCGGCAGGACCCCGCCTACTTCCGCACCGGGGGTGCCGAGCGTGGGCGCGACGGCTGCCGCGTGCCGCTGCCCTGGGCAGCCGACGAGCCGGGGTTCGGCTTCTCGCCGACCGGCGTCACGTGGCTCCCCCAGCCGCAGGAGTGGTCCCGGTACGCGCTCGACGCGCAACGGGGGGTCGAGGGGTCGACGTACGAGACGTACCGGAAAGCGCTCGCCGTGCGACGCGCCGAGGTGCTCGGCTCCGGCGGGCTGACCTGGGCCGACGGCTTCGGCGACGACGTCGTCGCGTTCGCGAACCGCGGGGTGCTCGTCGTGGCGAACCTCGGCGGCACTCCCGTCCCGCTGCCGGCAGGCGCGCAGGTGCTGCACCACTCCGCCGGCCTCGCCGCGGCCGCGGACGGGTCGCTCTCGGTCCCGTCCGACGTCACCGTCTGGCTGCGCACCTGACCGCCGCCCGTCCTGGTCACCGGCCCACCGCGTCGAGCCCGCCGGCCCTCGGGCAACCCCGAGCGAGCGTCGCGGCTCGCGCGTCCGTCCACCTCGGAACGAGAACTCCCACGTGTGACACGAGACGCGCTGGCCCGGTCGGTGACAGGTCGGACAAGCCAGGCGGGCCACGGTGCTGGCGTCACCCTCCCGGGCGATGGTGCCGTCTCGGCAGGTGATGACGGTCAGCTCCCCACCAGCGTCCGACCAGCCGAGACATCGATCCCCCGGGAGCCGGCGCGGGCTTCGGGGACCACCACGCCTTGACGGGCCCGTGAGCTCGGGTCCGGCAGCCGGTCAGCCGCCCGAGACGCTGAGCTCGGCCTCGTGCAGGTCGCGGCGGAAGTCCTCGGACAGGTCGCGGGAGTCCAGCCACCCGTAGGGCAGGATCGGCCGCTTGGGCGACCCCGCCCGACCCCGCTGCCCTTCGGCCGGTGCGCCGGGGTACGGCTGGTCGAGGTCCAGCCCGGCGAGCCGGTCGTCGAGCTCCGCCATCGTCGACACCAGGCCGAGCGCCGCCCGGGTCTCGCCGCCGACCACGTACCCCTTGAAGTACCACGCCATGTGCTTGCGCATCTCACGCAGCGCCTTCGACTCGTCGCCGAAGTGCTCGACCATCAGCTCCGCGTGCCGGCGCACGACGCGCGCGACGTCCTGCAGGCCCGGGCGCACGCGCTTTGACGAGCCCGCGAACGCCGCCGCGAGGTCCGCGAACAGCCACGGCCGCCCCTGGCAGCCGCGGCCGACGACCACGCCGTCGCACCCGGTCTGCTCGACCATGGCGACGGCGTCCTCCGCCGACCAGATGTCCCCGTTGCCGAGCACGGGGATGTCCGTCACCGTCGCCTTGAGGCGCGCGATCGACTCCCAGTCGGCCGTGCCCGAGTAGTAGTCGGCGGCGGTGCGGGCGTGCAGCGCGACCGCGGCGACGCCGACCTCCTGCGCGACGAGCCCGGCCTCCAGGTACGTGAGGTGGTCCTCGTCGATCCCCTTGCGCATCTTGACCGTCACGGGCACGCCGTACGGGGACGCCGCGTCCACCGCCGCCGACACGATCGCCCGGAACAGGTCGCGCTTCCAGGGCAGCACCGCTCCCCCGCCGCGGCGGGTGACCTTCGGCACCGGGCAGCCGAAGTTCAGGTCGACGTGGTCCGCCCGGTCCTCCGACGCGATCAGCCGCACGGCGGCCGCCACGGTTGTCGGGTCGACGCCGTACACCTGCACCGAGCGCGGTCGCTCGTCGGGCTCGTGCGAGATGATCCGCATCGACTCCTCACCGCGCTCGACGAGGGCCCGGCTGGTGACCATCTCGGCCACGTACAGACCGGCGCCGGACTCACGGCACAGCCGGCGGAAGGCGGCGTTCGTCACGCCGGCCATCGGCGCGAGCACGACGGGCGTGTCGATGGTGAGCGGTCCGATGCGCAGCGGCGGGAGCACGGCACCGGTGGCCGTGCCGGTGCCGGCCGGGCGCACCTCGGCCGCCGGGGTCGTCGTGGTCATCCGACCAGTGTCCCATCCGACGTTCCCGGCGACGAAGCCGCAGGACGGCGGCCCGGCCCGCTCCGGACGACGGCGCCGGGCTCAGCCGAGCAGCCAGCCGTTCTCCTGGGCGATCCGGACCGCCTCGGCACGGGTCCGGCCGCCCGTCTTGCCCATCGCGGACGACAGGTAGTTGCGGACGGTGCCCTCGGACAGGAACGCGTCCCGGGCGATGTCCGCGACCGTGCCCCCGGCGGCCGCGCACACCAGCACGTCCCGTTCGCGGTCCGTCAGCGGGCTCGTGCCCACGGCCAGCGACTCGACCGCCAGCTCCGGGTCGACGACGCGGAGCCCCCGGTGCACGCGCCGGACCGCGTCGGCGAGCTGGTCGGAGGGCGTGTCCTTCACGACGAACCCGCTCGCACCGGCGTCGAGCGCGCGCCGCAGGTACCCGGGCCGCCCGAACGTGGTGACGATGAGGGACCGGCACGCGGGGTGCCGCTGACGGAGCTCGGCGGCGACGGCGATGCCGTCCAGACCGGGCATCTCGACGTCGAGCAGCGCGACGTCGGCCGCCGACTCCCGGGCGGCGTGCAGCACCTCGTCGCCGCGTCCGACCTGAGCCACGACCGTCAGGTCCGGCTCGAGGTCGAGGAGGGCGGCCAGGGCGCCGCGGACGAGCGCCTGGTCGTCCGCCAGGAGCAGGCGGATCGGGCGGTCGGTCATCGGGCTCCGTCCGGGGCGGTGGTCACGAGCAGGCGGTACCCGCCGAGCGGCCCGCGGGAGATCTCGACGCGTGCGCCCACCTGACGAGCCCGCTCCGCGAGACCGTGGAGGCCGTTGCCCGAGGCCACGTCGCCGTCCGGGCCGGCCCCGTCGTCGTCGATCGTCAGGGTGTCCGGTGTCATGCTCACCTTCACGTGCGAGGCGGCCGCGTGCCGCAGCACGTTGGTCGTGCCCTCGCGAATCGCCCAGGCGAAGAGCTCGCGCAACCGGTCGGGCACCCCCTCGATGCTCCCCGGCACGTCGGCGTCGATCGCCGCCGAGTCGAACGCCTGCCGGGCACCGGCCAGCTCACCGGCCAGCGTCACCGCCCGGGTCGCGCTCACCATGCCGCGGACGTCCGCGAGCGCGGACCGGGCCAGCGCCTGGACCTCGAGGATCTCCCCCCGCGCACGGTCCGCGTCCACCTCGAACAACCGGCTGGCGAGCTCCGCCTTGACCGAGATCACGGTGAGGCTGTGCCCGAGGATGTCGTGCATGTCCCGGGCGATGCGCTCGCGCTCCCGCTCGACGGCGAGCACGGCGACCTCGTCGCGGGCGAGCTGGAGCTGACGGTTGCGCAGGACCAGCTGGGTGAACCCGAGCACCGAGAACGTCGCGAGGAACACGGAGGCGACGAGGTCGTCGATCGTGCTCCAGCCCGGGACCAGCCGCGGGATCACGAGGACCGCGAAGGCGGCGCCGACCGCGACGAGCAGCGCCCGCGGGTCCCGCAGCAGGAACACCGACGAGACGCACACGAACACCAGGCCGACGAGCCCGTCCTGGTCGGCCGCGAGGCACGCCAGCGCCACGAGCACGCACTGGCCACCGAGGAACGCCACCGCCCGGTCCGTCGGCATCCGCGTGCCGTGCGGGCCCGCGTGCGTGAGCACCACCCACCCGAAGCTCACGGCGAGCGCGGCGACGGCGAGGAGCGACACCGTGCGCTCCACGCCGGGCGGGCTGGCCCAGGCCGACTTCCACGGTTGCAGCAGGAAGACCAGCCACACCACGCCCATGGCCGGGCCGGCCACGCGCATCACGCGCCGTGCCCGGCCCGGCGGCCCCCACTCCGGGGCGAACGGTGTCTCGTCATGGGACGCCGGCCACATCGCCGAGTCGCCCTCGGCCCAGTCACCGCGCGACCAGACGCGCCGGGCGGGCACGCCGGGCGGGCGGTCGCCGGTCTGCGGTCTGCGCCTCACGGCGCCCACCGTAACCGGGCGACCGCCCGCTCCCAGGTCGAGCCTCCGGGTCACACGCGAGCCGTGTCGCGCTTGAACCGCCACGCCGCCCCGCTGACGAAGACGACCGCCCAGCCCAGCACGTTCACCACGGCCCACACGGAGACGCCCTCGCCGGTCAGCGGTGCCCGGACGATCTCCGCGAGGCCGTAGGTCGGGACCACCTTGGCGATGTCGGCGAACAGGCCGTCACCGAGCGGCATGAACAGGCCGCCGGCGAAGGCCATGAGCGCCAGGACCGGGCCGAGGATCTGCATGACGTTCTCGGCCGGGAGCAGGTAGCCCATGAACAGGCCGAACGCGGCGAACACCGCCGAGCCGACCCAGGCGAGCGCGACGGCGAGGGCGATGCGGCCCGCGTCGCCGTCGGCACCGGAGACCAGGCCGACCGCGGTGACGACGAGCGCCGAGACCAGGCCGAGCACCATCGCGACGACGACCTTGGTGGTCACGTACGTCGCCGGGCTCAGCGGGGTGAGGCGCAGCTGACGGGTCCACCCCTGGGCCCGCTCGACGGAGACCGTGGCCCCGCCGCCGGTCGTGGCGAGCATCGCCCCGTACAGGGCCATCGACACCATGATCCAGGCGGTCACGTTGGCGTGCCCGACCGACTGGGTCTTGTACTCGTCTGCCGTGCCGAAGATGAGGAAGAACGCCGGCGGCATGATGAGCGTGAAGACGATGGAGCGACGGTTGCGCAGCAGGCGGCGCAGCTCGATCGCGAGGAACGGCAGGTTGATCAGGCCCGTGCGCGGGACGCGGGACGCGTCGGTGACGACGGTCGAGGGGCTGGTCGAGGTGCTGGCGACGGTGCTCATGCAAGGCTCCCAAAGGTGTCGTCGGTGCTGGTCGTGTCGCCGGTGAGGGCCAGGAACGCGTCCTCGAGCCCACGGGCGGTGATCTCGACGTCCCGGGCGGCTGTCTCGGTGAGCAGGAAGCGGGCGACGCCGTCGGAGTCCCCCGTGCGCACGAGCACCCGGTCGCCGCGGACCTCCACGGACTGGACTCCCGGCACGGCCCGGAGGGTGTCCGCACCCCGGGCGTCGAGCCCGGGCAGGTGGGCGGTGACCAGGCGGCCCGACGCGAGGTTCTTGATCTGCGCCGCGGAGCCGTCGGCGACCACGCGACCGTGGCTGACCAGCACGATCCGGTCGGCGTACGCGTCCGCCTCCTCGAGGTAGTGCGTGGCGAACAGGATGGTGCGGCCGCGGGCGGCGTCGGCGCGCAGGGCGTTCCAGAAGTCCCGACGACCCTCGACGTCCATGCCCGTCGTGGGCTCGTCGAGCACCAGGACGTCGGGATCCGGCAGCAGCGCGAGCGCGAACCGCAGCCGTTGCTGCTGGCCGCCGGAGCACTTGCCGACCTGGCGGGAGCCGATGTCCGCGATGCCCGCCCGTTCCATGACCTCGCGCACGGAACGCGTGGCGCGGAAGAACGAGGCGGTGAGGCGCACGGTCTCGAGGACCGACAGGTCCTTGAGGAGCCCGCCGCTCTGCATGACCGCCGAGACGCGCCCCTCGGCGATCGCCCGGCTGGGGTCCATGCCGTTGAGGTGGACGGTGCCCGCGTCAGGCTTCGCCAGACCGAGGAGCATGTCGATCGTCGTCGTCTTGCCGGCGCCGTTGGGGCCGAGGAAGGCCACGACCTCGCCCGGCCGGACGGCCAGGTCGATGCCGTCGACGGCACGCACGGTGCCGAAGGACTTGTGCAGGCCCCGCAGGTCGATCGCGAGGGGGCCCGCGCCGGACGGTGCCGGTGTCGGGAGCGTGTCGGTGAAGGTCATGGCACGAGCCTGGCGGCCCTGACCTGCACGTTCCCCCGCCGGTCGTCACGTCCTGCACATGACGGATGTCATACGAGGACTCAACCTCGGGAGCCGGTCGTGCGTCTCCTACGGTGTGAGCACGATGCCGACACCTGTCAGCCGCGACGCCGCGGACCCGCCCCCGGTCCGGGCCGTCGACCCGCCGGACGAGACCACCGAGCGGATCGAGGTGGTGACGACGGGGCGGTCCCGCACGGACGGCCGGACGCGGGACGTCGAGTTCACGGCCTTCATGTCCGCCCACGCCGACGACCTGCACCGGACGGCGTGGCTCCTGTGCGGCGACGCGCACCGTGCCGAGGAGCTCACGCAACAGGCGCTCGTGCGCACCTACGCCTCCTGGGGCCGGGCACGTCGGGGCAGCGAGCTCGCCTACGCCCGGCAGGTGCTCGTCAACCTGCGGGTCGACACCTGGCGGCGGCGGCGCCGTGAGGTGCTGAGCGCCCCCGACGACCTGCCGGAGGTCGTCTCGGCCGACGCTCACGGACGGGCGAACGACCGGGACCAGCTGGTCCGCGCACTGGCTCTCCTGACGCCGAGGCAGCGCCGGGTCGTCGTGCTCCGGCACCTCGTCGGCCTGCCCGAGGCCGAGGTGGCCGCGCAGCTCGGAGTGAGCGTCGGCACCGTGAAGTCCACGGCGTCCCGCGGCCTCGCGACGTTGCGCTCCGCCCTCACCGACCGCACGACCACCACCGAACGGAGCACCCCGTGAACCTCACCGACGACGAGCTCGCCACCGAGCTGCAGGCCCGGGTCACCGCGCTCGCCCCGCACGCCACGTGGGACGTCCCCACGGTCATCGCCGCCGGGCGCCGCCGTCGCGTCCTGCGCGGCACGGGTGCGGTCGCCGGCCTCGCGGTCGTCGCGCTCGCTGCGGCCCTCGTGGTGCCCGGCCCGTGGGCACGCGATGCGAGCGCACCGCCCGCGGACACGTCGACCGGCCGACCGCTCACGGTCGAGCTCCGACCGGGAGTCGTCGCTGCGGTCGGTGTCGAAGTGCCCGGCGGCGACGTGCTGCTCGGCGAGCAGGACGGCACCTCCGCGCGGATCGAGCCCGGGCGGGTGGGTCCGGACGGACCGACGGCGCCGCTGCTCGTCCTGGACGGGCGGGGATCGGAAGGCGAGAGCGCCGTGATCCCGCTTCCTCACGCGTTGTTCGGCGCCGTGGTGCTGAACGGGGACGGCGCGTCGGACGACCCGACCACGGCCGACCCGTGGGAGGGCGCCACCCTCCTCACGGGGACGGTGCCGGCCGACCTGGAGGACGGTCGGGTGCTCCTCTACTACCCGAAGGGCTTCACCGGTCCGGACGGTGACGTGACGCACGTCGTCGAGATCCCGACGTTCCACGTCTCGGAGTCGGTCGAACGGTCCCCGGCCGCTCGTGCACCGTGGTTCGCGGTGCAGTTCTCCGGCACACAGGTCAGGGACCTGGTCTTCGCCATGCTTCAGCTGGTGTTCGCCTCGGGCGACGGCTCGACCGTGGTGCCCGGCTGCCACGAGTGGGCTGTGGGCGGGTGCCCCGCGGCGAACGACCCGCGGCTCACCGACGAGGTGCGTGCGGCGCTCAGGGACTGACCCCGCCGGACGACGACGCCGCGTGCCCTGAGGGGCGCGCGGCGTCGTCGTGCCCGTGGGCCCGTCAGGCGCCGACGAGGCGCTGCGCGAGGTAGCCGGTGACCTGGTCCAGGGACACGCGCTCCTGCGACATGTCGTCACGCTGGCGGATCGTCACGGCCTGGTCGTCGAGCGTGTCGAAGTCCACCGTGATGCAGAACGGCGTGCCGATCTCGTCCTGGCGGCGGTACCGGCGGCCGATGGCGCCCGCGTCGTCGAAGTCGACGTTCCAGCTCTTGCGCAGCTCGGCGGCCAGGTCGCGGGCCTTGGGCGAGAGGTTCTCGTTGCGGGACAGCGGCAGCACGGCGGCCTTGAAGGGCGCGAGGCGCGGGTCGAGCTTGAGGACCACGCGGGTGTCGACGCCGCCCTTGGTGTTGGGCGCCTCGTCCTCCGTGTAGGACTCCACGAGGAACGCCATGAGCGAGCGGGTCAGGCCGGCCGCCGGCTCGATGACGTACGGCACGTAGCGCTGGCCGGACGCCTGGTCGAAGTACGACAGGTCCTGGCCGCTGTGCTTGGTGTGCGTCGACAGGTCGAAGTCCGTGCGGTTGGCGATGCCCTCGAGCTCGCCCCACTCGCTGCCCTGGAAGCCGAAGCGGTACTCGATGTCGACGGTGCGCTTCGAGTAGTGCGACAGCTTCTCGGCCGGGTGCTCGTAGAGCCGCAGGTTGTCGCGCGCGATGCCCAGGTCGGTGTACCAGTCGGTGCGCAGGTCGATCCAGTACTGGTGCCACGTCTCGTCCGTGCCGGGCTCGACGAAGAACTCCATCTCCATCTGCTCGAACTCGCGCGTGCGGAAGATGAAGTTGCCGGGGGTGATCTCGTTCCGGAACGACTTGCCGATCTGGCCGATGCCGAACGGCGGCTTCTTGCGCGCGGCCGTGAGCACGTTCTGGAAGTTCACGAAGATGCCCTGGGCAGTCTCGGGCCGCAGGTAGTGCAGGCCGGACTCGTCCTCGACCGGGCCGAGGTACGTCTTGAGCATCATGTTGAAGTCGCGGGGCTCGGTCCACTGGCCACGGGTGCCGCAGTTGGGGCAGGCGATCTCGGCGAGGCCACCCTCGGGGGCGCGGCCCTTCTTCTCCTCGAACTCCTCGAGCATCTGGTCCTCGCGGAACCGCTTGTGGCAGCTGAGGCACTCCGTGAGCGGGTCGGTGAAGACGCCGACGTGGCCGGAGGCGACCCAGACCTGGCGGGGCAGGATGACGGACGAGTCGAGCCCGACGATGTCGTCGCGGCTCGTGACCATCGAGCGCCACCACTGCCGCTTGATGTTCTCCTTGAGCTCGACGCCGAGCGGGCCGTAGTCCCACGCCGACCGGGTGCCTCCGTAGATCTCACCGCTCGGGAAGACGAAGCCCCGGCGCTTGGCCAGGGAGACGACGGAGTCCAGGCGGGACGGTGCAGCCACGTGCGATCACTCCAGAGGATGGCGCCCGCGGCTGGAGGTCGCGGGCTGGGAGGACCGTGGCCGGGTGCCACGGTCGGCGTTGTCGCACAGGCTACCGGGCAGGTGGCACGCCGCTGGGCAGTGTTTTGACAATGGTTCTCGATTCACTGAGAATCATTGTCATGTTCTCTCCCGGTCGACGGGCGGTCCTGAGCCTCGCGCCCCTCGCCGCCGTGACGCTCGCGCTCGCCGGCTGCGCCGAGAGCTCGTCGGCCGACGACACCACGCTTTCGGTGCTCGCGTCCTTCTACCCGCTCCAGTTCGTGGCCGAGCAGGTCGGGGGCGACCGGGTGACCGTCGACTCGCTGACACCGCCGGGCGCCGAACCGCACGACGTCGAGCTCTCCCCCGCCCAGGTGTCCCGCGTCGACCGCGCCGACCTGGTCGTCTACCTCTCGGGCTTCCAGGCGGCGGTGGACGACGCCGTCGAGCAGACGGCGCCGGAGCACACCGTCGACGCGGCAGACGTGGAGCATCTGCTCGTGCACGAGGACGAGCACGCGGCGACCCACGCGCACGGCTCGCACGACCACGCGGGCCCCGACCCGCACTTCTGGCTCGACCCCAGCCGGATGCCGGCCGTCGTCGACGCCGTCGCGGCCGAGCTCACGGCGGTGGACCCCGACGGCGCCGACGTCTACAAGGCGAACGCCGCAGAGCTGAAGGCCCGGTTCGACGACCTCGACCGGCGCTACCGCGACGGCCTGTCCACCTGCGACACCCGGACCTTCGTCACGTCGCACGAGGCGTTCGGCTACCTGGCCGACCGGTACGACCTGCACGAGGTGGGCATCTCCGGCCTCGACCCCGACGCGGAGCCCTCGCCCGCCCGGCTCGCCGCCGTGGAGAGGATCGCCCGCGAGGAGCGGGTCACGACCATCTTCTTCGAGTCCCTCGTCAGCCCCAAGGTCGCGCGCACGCTCGCGGACGACCTCGACATCGACGCAGCGGTGCTCGACCCCGCCGAGGGCGTCACGAGCGACGACGCGGACTACTTCACGATCGCCGACGACAACCTCGCGGCGCTGCGCATGGCATTGTCCTGCTCGTGAGCACCGCGCCCGAGGCCGAGGGACGTGCGGCCGAGCGACCCGTCGTGGCGGCGGACGGCGTGGGCGTCACGCTCGGCGGCCAACACATCCTCACGGGTGTCGACCTCAGCGTCGCCGCCGGGGAGGTCCTGGCCCTGCTGGGCGCGAACGGGTCGGGCAAGTCCACGCTCGTCCGGGCGCTGCTCGGCGTGGTCCCCACCAGCTCCGGCACCGTCCGCCTGTTCGGAGCGCCGCTCGGGCCGTCCGCCCCGTGGTCCCGCATCGGGTACGTCCCCCAACGCCTGCCCGCCGCCTCCGGTGTGCCGTCGACGGCGCTCGAGGTGGTCACGTCGGGCCTGCTGCACGGTCGCACGCTCCGGCTCCCGCACGGCGCGCGGCAGCGGGCGACGCAGGCCCTGGCGGAGGTCGACCTGGCCGACCGCGTCCACCAGCGTGTCCAGGACATGTCCGGCGGCCAGCAGCAGCGTGTCCTGATCGCCCGCGCGCTGGTCCGGCAGCCGGACCTCCTCGTCCTCGACGAGCCGACGTCCGGCATCGACGTCCCCACGCAGGCGACGTTCGTCGACACGGTGGCCCGCCTGCGCGACGCCGGCACCACGATCGTCGTCATCCTGCACGAGCTCGGGCCGTTCGCTCCGCTCATCGACCGCGCCGTGGTGCTGCGGCACGGGCGTGTGGTGCACGACGGCGCTCCCCCACGTCCCCGCGGCGACCACGCCGACGCCCTGCACGACCACACGCACGCCCATCCCGACCCCGGACCACCGCCGACCGGTCCGACGCTCTCCGTGGAGGTGCGCCAGTGACGTGGGACCAGGTCGTCGAGATGCTCACCTCCCCGCTCATGCAGCGCGCACTCCTCGCCGCCGTGCTGGTCGGCGCCTCGGCACCGGTGGTCGGTACGTTCCTCGTGCAGCGCCGCATGGCCCTCATGGGCGACGGCATCGGGCACGTGGCGCTCACGGGTGTCGCGGTCGGCTGGCTCGTCGGCAGCTGGGCGAACCTCGTGCCGCAGGACACGCTCGCGGTGCCCGGCGCGGTGGTCGCGGCCGTCGTCGGTTCGGTCGTCATCGAGCTCGTCCGCGAGCGCGGCCGCACCAGCGGCGACCTGGCGCTGGCGCTGATGTTCTACGGCGGCATCGCCGGCGGCGTGCTGCTCATCAAGGTGGCGGGCGGCACGAACGCCAACCTCATCAGCTACCTCTTCGGCTCCATCTCGACGGTGTCCCCCTCCGACCTGTGGTGGACCGCCGCGCTCGCCGCCGTCGTGCTCGGCGTCGGCCTGGGGCTGCGGACCGCCCTGTTCGCGGTGAGCCACGACGAGGAGTTCGCCCGCGCCAGCGGCCTGCCGGTGCGCGTGCTCTCGATGCTGGTGGCAACGATCGCCGCGCTCACGGTGACCATCGCGATGCGCGTCGTCGGACTGCTGCTGGTGAGTGCGCTGATGATCGTGCCGGTCGCGATCGCGCAGCTCTACGCACGCTCGTTCGGGCGGACCATGGCCGTCGCCAGCGTCATCGGCGTGGCCGTCAGCGTGGTGGGGCTCGTGCTGACCTACTGGCAGGACATCCCGCCGGGCGCCACGATCGTCGTCCTCGCGATCCTCGTGTACGCCGTCGCGGCGGCGGTGCGGCCCGCGCTGCGGCGCCCGCAGCCGGCCAGGGACCCGCATCCCGACATGGTCGACGACGTGCTGCTCGCCGACGACGACGTGGACGAGGTCTGCGTCGACGAGCCGGGCACCGCCACCCCC
Source organism: Cellulomonas sp. URHB0016 (assembly GCF_054057935.1). Classification (NCBI taxonomy): domain Bacteria; kingdom Bacillati; phylum Actinomycetota; class Actinomycetes; order Micrococcales; family Cellulomonadaceae; genus Cellulomonas; species Cellulomonas sp. URHB0016. Next base: position 787,277 of record NZ_JBSRZU010000001.1, read on the forward strand.
AGCCGCTGAGACCCCTGGATTCGGCCCGCACCGGCTCGGCAGGAGAAGATCGGCACGTGACGGAGGTCCGGGAGGCGTACAGGCTCGGCGGTGTGCCCGTCGGCATCGCCGTCGTCGTGCTGTTCGCCATCGTGATCGCCCGCTCGCACGGCACGTACTGGGCCGGACGCGCGGTGGTCCGGGGCGCGCAGCAGGTCCACGAGAACGACCGCGGCCCCGGCTGGTGGCGCGCCACGATCGTGCGCCTGGAGGCGTGGACCGGTACGCGGGCGGCCCAGCGAGGACTCGATCTCGTGCGCCGCTGGGGTGCGGTCGCCGTGACGCTGGCCTACCTGACGATCGGCCTGCAGACGGCGATCTTCGCCTCCGCCGGCCTCGTCAGGATGCCGTACCTGCGGTTCGCGATCGCCTCGGTACCCGGGGCGCTGGTGTGGGCCGTGGTGTGGGCCACGGTCGGCTTCGGTGCCGTCTGGGGCGCGCTGGCCCTGTTCGCGGCCTCCCCCTGGGCGCTGCTGGTCGTGGTGGCCGTGCTGCTCGCCGGCTCCGCGTGGTTGGTCCGGCGCCGCCTCCTGCGGCGGGCGGCAGACGTCCGTGACGACCAGCCCGCCGACGCGCTCGACTGAGCACGGCCGGTGCCGGCACGTCAGGCGGAGGAGAGGCCCGGACGGTCCACCGCGGCTCCGTACCGCCGGTCGCGCCGCGCGTAGATCTCGCACGCGCGCCACAGCGAACCGCCGGTCCACGTCGGGCCACGGCTCGTCGAGGAACACGAGCTCGGCGTACGCCGCCTGCCAGATCATGAAGTTGGACGTCCGCTGCTCCCCCGACGAGCGCAGGAACAGGTCGACGTCCGGCAGGTCGGGCTCGTCGAGGTAGCGCGCGAACAGCTTCTCGTTCACCTTGTCCGGCTTGACCTTGCCCGCCGCCACGTCCCGCGCGATCGCCTGCGCTGCGTCGGCGACCTCCGCCCGCCCCCCGTAGTTGACGCACATGGTCAGCGTGCAGGTGCTGTTGCCGGCGGTCAGCCGTTCGGCCTCCTCCAGCTCGGAGATCACGGACCGCCACAGCCGCGGCCGGCGGCCGGCCCAGCGGACCCGCACACCCCAGTCGTTCATGATGTCGCGGCGGCGCCGGAGCACGTCCCGGTTGAAGCCCATGAGGAACCGCACCTCGTCGGGCGACCGGGACCAGTTCTCCGTCGAGAACGCGTACGCCGACACGTGCTGGACGCCGATCTCGATGGCCCCCGCCACGACGTCGAGGAGCGACGCCTCGCCCGCGCGGTGCCCCTCGACCCGCGGCAGCCCGCGGGCGTTCGCCCACCGGCCGTTGCCGTCCATGACGATCGCGACGTGCTTGGGCACGAACTCCAGCGGGATCGCGGGGGGACGTGCGCCGCTCGGGTGCGGCGGGGGTGCGACAGGCAACTCAGACCCTCTCGACCATCGGCAACGAGCGCAGCTGACGCTCGAGGTGGAACTGGCAGAACGCCGCGACGAGCCCGTTGCCCTCGCCCCGGTGCCGCTCGGCGCTCCCGTCGGCGACAGCCCAGTCTCCCGCGAGGAGCGCCGCCAGGAGCTCGAACGTCTCGGGAGCGGGTGCCGCGGCCCCGGGCGGGCGGCACGACCGGCACACGGCCCCGCCGGACGCGACGGCGAACGCCTGGTGCGGGCCGTCCGCACCGCACCGGGCGCAGTCGGTGAAGCTCGGCGCCCAGCCGGCGACGGCCAGCGCCCGCAGCAGGTACGAGTCGAGGACCAGCCCGGGGGCGTGCTCGCGGGTGGCCAGCGCCCTGACGGCACCGACCAGCAGCCAGTACTGCTGCAGCGCCGGCTCGTGCTCGGCCTCGACGAGCCGCTCGGCGGTCTCCAGCATCACCGTGCCCGCCGTGTACAGCGTGTAGTCCTCGCAGACGGCGCGGCCGTACGCCCCGATCGTCTCCGCCTGCGTGACGATGTCGAGGTTGCGCCCCGTGCTCAGCTGCAGGTCGACCTGCATGAACGGCTCGAGTCGCGACCCGAACCGGGACGACGTGCGGCGCACGCCCTTGCCGACCGCACGGACCTTGCCGTGGGTGCGGGTCAGGAGGGTGACGATCCGGTCGGCCTCGCCCAGCTTGTGGGTGCGCAGGACGATCGCCTCGTCGCGGTAGAGGCTCACCGGGACATCATCCCCTGCGCCGCCGACACCCTCCGCGGGACACGCCTCGCCCGGGGTGAGAGCGGCGTGCAGATCGGGTGTCGGCGGCGCCGAGGCTTGCACGGTCGGGCCGGTCGTCGGGGTCGCCGACGACCGGCCTGCCGCATCCGTCGCGCGGCGGTGGTGGGCGGCGCGACGGACGATCAGGACCGGCGTCCCTGCCGGGACGGCCCGGCAGGGACGCGGCGGTGGTCTCAGCGCTCGTGCCGGTTGACGGCCGAGATGATGGCCTTGAGCGAGGCCGTCGTGATCGACGGGTCGATGCCGACCCCCCACAGGATCTGGTCGCCGATCGCGCACTCCACGTACGCGGCCGCCGTCGCGTCACCGCCGGACGAGAGGGCGTGCTCGGCGTAGTCGAGGACCGCGATGTCGACGCCGACCTTCTTGAGCGCGTCGACGAACGCCGCGACCGGGCCGTTGCCCGACCCCTCGAGGGTCCGCGGCACGCCACGGTCGAGCAGGTCGACCCCGAGCGTGTCCGGCCCCTCCTCGGCGCTCGTCGCCCGCGTGGCACGCAGCGTGAACCGGCCCCACGGGTCCAGGGGCCCGCCGGGCTCGACCGGCAGGTACTCGTCGTTGAAGATCCGCCACAGGTCGTCCGCGGTGACCTCGGAGCCGTGCTCGTCGGTGTGCCGCTGCACCACCTGGGAGAACTCGATCTGCAGCCGTCGCGGCAGGTCGAGGTCCTTCTCGGACTTCATCAGGTAGCTGATGCCGCCCTTCCCGGACTGCGAGTTCACCCGGATGATCGCCTCGTACGAGCGGCCGACGTCCTTCGGGTCGATCGGCAGGTACGGGACGGCCCACACGAGGTCGTCGACGGCCTGGTGCTGCCGGGCCGCGCTCGCCTCCATGGCGGTCAGGCCCTTCTTGATCGCGTCCTGGTGCGAGCCCGAGAACGCGGTGAAGACGAGGTCGCCGCCGTAGGGGTGCCGTTCGTGGACCGGCAGCTGGTTGCAGCGCTCGACGGTGCGCCGGACGTGGTCGATGTCGGAGAAGTCGAGCTCCGGGTCGATGCCCTGGCTGAACAGGGTTCATGCCGAGCGTCACCAGGCACACGTTGCCGGTGCGCTCGCCGTTGCCGAACAGGCAGCCCTCGATGCGGTCCGCGCCGGCCAGGTAGCCCAGCTCGGCGGCCGCCACGGCGGTCCCGCGGTCGTTGTGCGGGTGCAGCGACAGCACCACGTTCTCGCGGTGGCGCAGGTTCCGGCTCATCCACTCGATCGAGTCGGCGTAGACGTTCGGCGTGGCCATCTCGACCGTCGCCGGCAGGTTGATGATGACCTTCTTGTCCGACGTCGGGCCCAGCTCGTCGAGCACCGCGTTGCAGATCCGCAGCGCGAACTCCAGCTCGGTGCCCGTGTACGACTCGGGGCTGTACTCGTAGAACACCTCGGTGTCCGGCACCAGCTCCTCGTACTTCTTGCAGAACCGCGCCCCGGAGACGGCGATGTCGACGATCCCGTCCTCGTCGGAACGGAACACGACCTCGCGCTGGAGCGTGGACGTCGAGTTGTACAGGTGCACGATGGCCTGCTTGGCGCCGGCGATCGCCTCGTACGTCCGCTCGATCAGGTGCTCGCGGGCCTGCGTCAGCACCTGGATCACGACGTCGTCCGGGATGCGGTTCTCCTCGATCAGCATCCGGACGAAGTCGAAGTCCGTCTGGGACGCCGACGGGAAGCCGACCTCGATCTCCTTGAACCCCATCTGGACCAGCAGCTCGAACATCTCGAGCTTGCGGGCCGGGTTCATCGGCTCGATCAGGGCCTGGTTGCCGTCCCGCAGGTCGACGGCGCACCAGCGAGGGGCCTTCGTCATCCTCGCGTCGGGCCACCGGCGGTCCGGCAGGTCGACGCGGATCTGCTCGTGGAACGGCCGGTACTTGTGGACCGGCATCGACGACGGCTGCTGCGGGCTCGTGTCGAGATAGCTCATCGGGTTCTCGTCCTTCGTTGCGGGATCGGCGGGCTCAGCCGGCGCACGGAACACCGCGACGAGGATGCGGCCTAGAGGGCCTCGTCGCGGCGGAGAAGGAGGAGGGTGGTCCGCAGCACGTCGTCACCATACCCCCGCGCACGTGCCGGTCCGCAAGCCGGTCCGGCGCGCGACACGCCATCTGCGGGCCGCGCCGGTCACCGGAGCGCGACGAGCCGGCCCTCGCCCACGGCGTACAGATGGCCACCGAGCCTCACCGCCCCGCCCGTCCCCTCGGGCAGCGGGGACGTCCAGTCCAGGCGCCCTGTCTCCAGGTCCAGGGCTACCAGAGTCGCACCCTCCTCCGGCGTGGTCCGTTCCAGGATCAGGTGGACGCCGTCGGAGAACGCGTCACCGAGCCCGAGCCCGAAGGCGCGCCGCCACACCTGCGCCCCGTCGTGCGAGTCGACCCCGACGAGAGCGCCCGCCACCCGGAGGACCACGCGGTCCCCCACGTCGGCCGCGATCTCGCGGGCCGGCGCGAACGCACGCCACGCCGGCTCCGACGCGCCCGGCCGGTAGGCGCGCACCCGGCCGACGAGCGGGCCGCCCGCGAGCGCGCCGGAGGTGAACACGAGGCCGGACCTGCCGTCGCTGACCTCGGGCTCCACGGGGACACCCCGGGCCGTGAGCCACGGCGCACCGTCGCCCGCCGACAGGTCGGAGACGACGTCGACACCGACGGCGGCGAGCCGGTACCGGGTCCGCACGAGCGTCCCGTCCTCGAGCATGCGGGTCTCGTCGGTGCCGGCCGTGCGCTGCCCGGGACGCACCCGCTCGCCGGTCGCGTCACGAAGCACCAGCGTGGCGCCGCTCACCGTCGCGACGACGAGACCACCGCCGGCCCGCAGGACGACGTCGCCGACCGCCGGCACGGTCGTGGCGGTCCCGTTCGGACGCTCCCAGCGCACCTCGGCCGTGAGGGGGTCGATCCGCCGGACGGCGAAGGCCCCCCACCAGTACGTCGCTACCACCAGGTCGCCGCCGGCCGTGGCGGTGGCGACGACCCGGCCGGTGATGTGGTGCGACGCGAGGACCTCGCCGGTGGCCGCGTCGACGACGAGCAGCACCGCCGGCGCCGGGTCGGGCGGGCGCTCGCCCGGCGCGAGGGTGCGCTGGTCCGGCGACGGGCCCTCGCCGACGGCGCACACCAGGCGGTGGTCGATCCCGTGGCACCGGACCTGCGTGGGCGACGGGTCCGCGGCGAGCCCGAGCGACCACCGTCGCTCCCCCGTGACCACGTCGAGCCCGACGAGCGAGCGGTGCCGCAGGTCGGGACCGGCGACCACGACGACCGTGTCGTCCACGAGCAGCGGGTCCACCGTGTCGTCGAACGGCACCGACCAGCGGACCGCCGGACCGGCGTCGAGCACGTGCACCGCCTCCGCGAAGGCGGTCGGCGCCAGCACCTGCCGGCGTTCGTGGGCGGTGACGAGCGCCGGTGCGGTCAGGCCGACCCCGACGACGAGGCCGACCAGCGCGGCCAGCAGGCCGGCGGCGACGAACGGGCGGCGCACCGCCCAACCACCCAGGCGTCGGCCCTCGTCCTGCCAGCGGGGCGGTGCAGGGCGCGCGACCACCAGGCCGTCGGCGTCGACCTCGTCGACCACCACGGACTGCATGGGGGCACCGAGGCTCGGGGGCCTCATGCCCCCACGGTAGACCGCCCTCCGACCGGAGGGACGTGCTGCCGGCTCAGCGCAGGACCACGGTCTCGTTCGGGGTCAGCACCACGAGATGCCCACCCACCCCGACGACGCGCTGCACGTGCGACGGCAGCGGCACCGACCAGAACCGGGTGCCGTCCTGCAGCCCGAGACCGACCAGCACGGGGGCACCCAGGTCGTCCACCGCCGGGCCGAGCACGAGGCTGCCGTCGGAGATCGGCGACCACGGCACCTGCTGCCCCACGTCGTACGACCAGAGCTGCCGGCCGTCGGCCGGGTCCACGACGCCGTAGTGCGTGAGGCCGGACACCACCAGCCGGTGGGACACGACCGTCCCCACGTCGAGGGCCTGCTCCGTCGTCCATCGGTGCGCACCGGTGTCCGCGTCGACGGCCGACAGCGAGCCGCCGTCGTCCACGACGACCACGTCGGCGGTGCTCCCGTCGTCGACCGACGGCTGGACCGGCAGGCCGCGCACGCCGTACAGGACCGTGCCGTCACTGTCGTACATGTGCCCGTCGCCGACCGGCGCCCACGTCGCGAAGTGGTCACCGACCGTCGCCACCTGGAGCGACCGGAAGGGGGGTCCCGCGAGGAGGACGGCGCCGTCCGCGCTGTCGAGGACGACCGTCGCGGAGTCGGCGACCACGACCGTGCCGCGGTCGGTGCGGACCGTCGGGTGCGTCCAGGACTGCAGCACCTCAGTGCCCCGGTAGGACCAGACGGCAGTCCCCGCCGCTCCTCGCCGGCGCTCCACGGCGACGTGCCTCTCGTCGACCCACGCGACCACGAGGTCGTCGCCGGCCCGGGAGGCGTCGACCATCCCCCGGGGAGCGTCCCAGGCGCCGAGCGTGCGACCGTCCGCCGCCGAGAGCGCCACGACCCGGGTGCGGACGGGCACCTCCCCGACCGCCGACCGCGAGTACAGGACCCCCGGTCGCGTCACGAGGCACAGGATCGTCGGCCCGACGTCGCCGCCGTCCGAGGGGCACCACGCCGCGCTGCTCTCGAACCCGGCGCGCTGCGGTGGGCCGAGGGTGACCGTCCAACGGACCTCGCCCGTCGCGGCGTCCCTGGAGGTGGCGAGCCACCCCTGGGGCGTCTCGCTCACGAGCACGAGCGTGTCGCCGGAGGCGACGAGCCCACCGTCCGCGGGCACGCCGGGCGCCCGCCACGCCTCCGTGGGGACACCGTCGATCGGCCGCACCAACCCCGGTACGGCACCGATGCGCGCCACGTAGGCCCGGTCCCGAGCCGCGCTGACCAACGACGTGGCGACCACGGCCGCGACCCCGACGGCCCCCAGCCACCACCACCGTCGTAGGCGGGCGAGGGCGCGGGTCCGGGCGGGCGGCTGCTCCTGCGTGTCGTCACGGCCGGCGTCGCCGGGCCCCGCGCGGTCCTGGTCCCGCACGGCTCCGCGGCCGTGGTGGGGTCGGCCGTTGTCCAGCGCACCGAGGACGGCGCCACCCTCCAGACCGGGGTCGTCGACCTCGATCTGCTGCATCCGTGCAGCGGGGCGCCTGCCCGTCATGCCGCCGAGCCTAGGACACGGTGGGCAGTCCGGGCGCCCGGACCAGTCGGAGCGAGCAGTCGCCGAACGTCACGGTCGACCCGACCCGCAGCCGCACCTGCTGGTCGGCGCCGCACACCACCTGGGCGCCGTCGGGCAGCGTCACGACCGTGCCGTTCGTCGAGCCCCGGTCCGCGATCCACACGCCGCCGAGCTCCACGCCGATCTGCAGGTGCGTCTTCGAGACCGAGCGGTCCGGGTCCACGACACGGACGAGCTGCACGTCCACGTCGGCCGCCGGGTTGCGCCCGACGAGCGCCGTCCGCTCGATCGTGAGCAGGCGGCCGTCGCTGAGCTCGATCTCCGCGCTCGCAGGGCGCAGGGCGCCGCCCCCGTGGTCCTCGGCGACCAGGTCCCCCCGCGGTGCCACCCGGCGGGTCGCCTCCACCTGGGGGTCCAGCCCTGGACGCCCGACGAGCGGCTCGGCCGCCGGTTCGACCGTCGCAGGGTCGCTCGCCGGCCGGACCAGCGGCACCGCCCGCGTGTCGAGGTCGGGTCCCCTGCGGCGGGGGGCGAGCGGTGCGAGCACGAGCGCCGGCTGCGCGCCCTCGTCGAGCCACGCGTCCAGCTGCTCCGTCCCACCGGAGCTCCGGCCCGCCCACGCCGGCACCTGCGCGGTGACGGCCTTCGGTTCGACGTGCTCGTTGCCGTCCGGCGGCCACGGTGTGCTCGCCGGCACGGCGAGGGCGGCCGCACGCTCCGCCACCCTGCCTCCGCGCACGTCGAGCACCTCGTCCTGCGCCGCGAGGTCGAGCCATCCGCGCCGCCGGCCCGTCCGGTCCAGGAGCGGCGACGCGAGGACGAGCGGCAGCCCGAGCACGCACGCGAGCGCGCCCGCGACCAGCACGAGGCCACGGACGAGCGCCCTGGCCAGGCCGATCGGCCGTCGGGTCTCGACGTCGAGCGTGCGCAGCCCGGTGAAGAGCCGGCCGACGGTCCACCCCGACCGGCCGAGGGTCAGCCACTGCACGACGAGCACGGTGGACACGAGCACCGTCCCGGCGACGACGGCAGGACCGGACGGAGCCGCGGCCACCGCACCGGAACCCTCGCCGGCCGCAGCACGCAGGTCCGCGGTCCAGCCCAGCGACGCGCGCAGCACCAGCCAGCCGCCGAGGGCCAGGACGACGGCCTGGTCGACGAGGTAGGCGACGGCACGCCGCCCCAGCGAGGCGAGCGCGGCGTCGTCCGCCGTGGAGGCGGGAGGGTGGTGCTGCACGGGGACTCCGTCGGGTGGCGTGGTCGGGGGTGTGCGCGGTGGCGCCGGGTTCACGACGGGGCACCTCGCCCGGACCGTGCGGCCCGCCGGTCGGGCCTGCGTCCCGGGTTGTCCGCGGGTCCCCGTCCGCGTGCACGACCACGGTCCCGACGCAGTCGGCGACGGTGCCGCAGCGAGGCGGTCGAGACGCGCGACCGCCAGCGGCGCCGCCAGCCGACACCGGAGCGCATCGCCGCGACGGCCGCCTCCACCTGTGTCCAGTACGCCGCGACGGTCCGGTCGTCGGGCGCCCCCGGCCCGAACACGGCCCGGTCGGCGGAGCGCGCGAGATCGCGGACGGCGTTCCGCACCGTCACGGCGTGCTCGGCGCGCACGTCCGCGAAGGACGACGCCAGCAGGTGCGCCGACTCGAGACGGGTCGCGGTGGGCGGCGCGGGCCGGCGCAGGTCACGGGCCGCGTCGAGCACCTCGTCCCAGCCCCCGGCGACCCGGACCACGGAGTCCGGCTCCCGCCGACGGCGGCGGCGACGCCGTGCCTTGAGCGCGCCGACGACCAGGAACGGTGCGGCGAGCACCAGCAGCGGCAGCGACACGATGCCGGCCACCTGGACGACCTGACGCCACAGCGGGTGCGACCGGTCCGCGTCGTCGTCGGCGTCGTTGTTCGGCTGCTCGGTGTCCTCGTCCGGTGGGTTCACCGCGGCGGGGGGCGCGGGCGGGGGCTGCACGACCTGGGGATCCGGCTCGGTCGGCTTCTGCTCGGTGTCCTCCTGGGGTGTCTGCGTGCGCGGCGGGGTCGGGTCGAACACCACCCACCCCTCGCCGGCGAACGCGATCTCGACCCAGGCCTCGACGTCCTCGCCCCGGACCTTCACCGGGCCCTTGCCCCCCACGCCCTGCGGCACGAACCCGATCACGACCCGCGCGGGGAGGTCCCTGTCACGGGCCTGCAGGGCGAGCGCCGCGGCGTACTGCTCGCCGTCGCCCACCATGAGGTCGCCGGCGAGCAGGGTGTTCAACCGGTCGGCGCCGTGGCCCGAGAGCGACGGGAAGTCACCGGCCTCCACGTTGCCGTGGCTGAAGTAGCCCTCCTGCGACAGCTGGTCCGTGAGCGCCCGGGCGATCTCCACCGGGCTGCCGGCCTCCCGCGCGACGTCCGCGGCCGTGACGGCCACGGAGTCGGGCGCGCCCTGCACGGCCGGCTGCACGATGTCGCCCGCGGGGGCGCGGCCGATCTCCTCGTCGCTCGGCGTCCGCGGGACCACCACGTCCGCGGTGTAGCTCAACCCCTGGTGCACCCCACCGGTCAGCACGGCTCCGCCGGTCGCGTCGTTGTAGCGCAGACCGGTGGCCGCGGCGGCGTCGTGGACCCGGATCGACCGGGCCTGACCCACGGTCGGCAGCCACACGCCGTCCAGGCCCTCGATCGTGACCTCGACCTGCGCGTCGTCGCCGCGGATCGACGGGTCGAGGTCGTCGCCGACCCGACGGAACTCGCCGGACGCCTCGGCGCTGCCGTCACCGGCGACGTTCCAGACCACACCGTCGTAGCGGTCCATCGTCGCGAGCCGCACCCGGGCGCCCGCCGGCAGGCCCTCGACGGTGAAGAGGGTGGTGTCCTTGTTCTTCTTGGTGAACTCGCGGAACGCCGAGAGCGGGCTCGGGTAGGCGCGAGGGTCGAACGGCGGCACGATCTCGTCACGCACCACGAGCCGGGGCGTCTGGCCGACGACCACGGGCGCGCCCGCGACGCCGGCCGCGGCGGCCACCGTCAGGAGCAGCGTCGAGGCGACCACGCGGCGGACCCGGAAGGCCCCGGACCGTGCGGCCGCCCAGGGCACGAGCACGACGGCGAGGACGGTGCCCGTGAGCACGGGCGGCACCGTCGGGTGCGCGGTACCGAGCACGATCACGGCGACCAGCACGCCGCACGGCACCAGGGCGGCGGCCGTGGCCGCCGCCGGCCGCTCCACGCGCAGCGCCACGGCGACGGCGGTGACCGAGCCCACGAGCGCGAGCAGGAACGCGGCGACCAGCAGCGACCCCGTGGAGCCGACGGGTGGCTGGAGGGTGAGGACCTGCTTCCACGCCGCGGCCGGCCCGGACACCAGCGCGGTCGCGGTCTGTGCGGTGGGCAGCAGCCCGTCCATCGTCGACGGCGCCGCGAGCGGGCCGCCTGCCACCGCGTAGGCCGCGATGGCGGCCGCGACGGTCGTGACCGCCGACCAGCGCCATACGGCGGACCCCACGGCGACGGCCGTCCCGAGGACGAGCCCGCCGGCGAGGGCGGGCAGGGCAGCCAGGCCGCCGTACACGGCGAGGAGCGGGACGAGGACGACCGCGAGACAACCGACGAGGCACACCACGTCGACCACGGCCTGGACCGTGGTGCGCGGCCGGGCGGCCGCCGTCACGCGATCACCCGACGCATCAGCCTCGGCAGGTCGTCGAGGGCACCGATGGTCGCGAGGCTCAGCGACCCCTGCGTCCGCACCGACACCTCGGCACCACGCGCGCACCGCACCACGACCGTGCGCGTGCCTGCCGCCACGTGGCGGGCGCCCACGCGCAGGTCCGCCTCGGACGGGACCGAGCCGGTGACGAGCATCGCGACGGACGCGTCGGGGGCCTCGCGCGCCACGCGACGGCCCAGCAGCGCGGCGCCCGCACCGCCGGACGTGACGGCGAGGGCCGAGCAGTCGTCGAGCAGGAGCGCCGGGGTCTGCACGCGCAACGCTCCCGGACCGGCGAGCACGGCGAGGTCGCGCTCCTCGCGGATCGTCTGCACCCCCACCGAGGCGAGCACGGAGACGGCGAGCTCGAACTCGTCGTCCTCGGCGTAGTCCCGGGCGTCCGTCGCCAGGACGAGCGCCGTCTGCGTGCGGCGGGTGTCCTCGAACTGCTTGACCATGAGGACGCCGCGGCGGGCGGTCGTCCGCCAGTGGATGTACCGGCGGTCGTCGCCCGCGACGTAGTCGCGCAGCGCGTGGAACGAGAGGTCGGAGTCCGACAGGTCCCGCGTCGACTGCCCCTCGAGGTCACGCAGCAGGCCCGCGCTCGCACCGGCGAGCGAGACGAGCAGCGGGTGCACGTACAGGTCGACCGGCTGGGTCCACAGCACGCTGCGGCGGGCCAGCCCGAACGGGTCGCCGCGCACCGAGCGCACCGGGCCCACCACGACCACCGCACGCCGGGACGTCGGGATCGCGAACAGCTCGTCGTGCCGGGCGTTCGACGCCAGCGCGGGGACGCCGAGGTCGGCGACCGACGCGCCGACCGGGAGCTCGATGCGCGACGGCATCGCACGGCGCCGGCCGACGTTGTGCACCTCGACCCGACCGACGGCCCGCTCCCCGATCCGCACGCGACGGTCCGCCATGTCGAGACGCACCTCGTAGCGGCTCCGGCCGGTCGTGAGCAGGAGCGCGACGACGACGACCGCGACCAGGGCGGCGCCGAGCGCGGCGAGCTCCAGCCAGCCGAACCGACGGCCCAGCACGAGCGCGACGACGGCGACCGCCGCCATGCCCCAGCCGAGCGGGGAGATGCGCAGGCTCACGCTCAGACCGCCGCCCGCAGCACCGGCGGCGCCGTGTGCTCGAGGATCCGCTCGAGCACGTCGGCGGCCTTGACACCGGCGAACTCCGCCTCCGTGTCCAGGATGAGCCGGTGTGCGAGGACGGGCTGGGCGAGGTCCTTGACGTCGTCGGGGATCACGTAGTCGCGGCCCTGCGACGCGGCCCACACCTTCGCGCACCGCACGAGCGCGAGACCGCCACGGACGCTCGCGCCCAGCGCCGTCTGCGCGTCGTGGCGGGTGGCCTCGAGAAGCCGGGCGACGTAGTCGAGCACCGTCGCGTCGACGTGCACGGTGAGCGCGATGTCCGCCATCGTCCCGACCGCCTGCGTCGTGATCCGCGGCTGGAGGTGGGTGGTGCGGTCCTTGACGCCACCGAGGATCTCCACGGCCGACGCACGGTCCGGGTAGCCCAGCGACGTCTTGATGAGGAACCGGTCGAGCTGCGCCTCCGGGAGCCGGTAGGTGCCGGCCTGCTCGATGGGGTTCTGCGTCGCGATCACCATGAACGGGCGGCCCACCGGGTGCGTCACGCCGTCGACCGTGACGTTGCCCTCCTCCATCACCTCGAGGAGGGCGGCCTGCGTCTTCGGCGATGCCCGGTTGATCTCGTCCGCCAGCACCACCGACGCGAAGATGGGCCCCGGGTGGAAGTCGAACTGGTGCGTGCCCTGGTCGTAGATCGTCACGCCGGTGACGTCCGACGGGAGCAGGTCCGGCGTGAACTGGATGCGGTGCTGGGTGCCCTGCACCGTCGCCGCCAGCGCCTTGGCGAGCGACGTCTTGCCCGTCCCCGGGGCGTCCTCGAGGAGCAGGTGCCCCTCGGCGACCATCGCCGTGAGGGCGAGGCGGATCGTGTGCTCCTTGCCGAGCAGCGCCTGCCCGACGTTCGAGACGAGCGCGTCGAACGTCTCCGCGAACCACGTGCTCTGCTCGGGGGTCATGGCGAAGGGTCTCCTTGGTGCGGGGGCGGTGGTGGGGCGGGTCATTCGGCGGTGATGGTGGCGCGGGTCTCGCCGGGAGGACCGCTGCCGACGGAGTTGCGTGCGGTGACGCGGATCAGCACATCGCCGGGGTCGAGGCCGGTGAGCTCGACCGGCGAGGGCGTGCCGCCCGTGTGCCCCTCGTCGATCGTGTGCCCGTCGGCGACGGAGACCACGACCCAGTCGTACCGGTTGACGGAGCGCCCGCCGTCGCTGTCCGGTGCCGTCCACGAGAACGACAGGGCGCCGGCCGGGGAGCCGGTGGCGACCACGACGGTGGGCGCACCGGGTGCCGAGGGCTGGCCCGGCTGCGCGGACGCGGTGTCCGACCACTCGCTCCAGCCGATCGCGTTGCGGACCCTGAACCGTGCGGTCACCCGCTTGTCGGAGGGGTACGGCGACGGCGGCGGCTCCGTGGTCACCGTCCCGTCCACGTCGTACTCCCGGTCGGTGATGGCGGACGCGCCGTCACCCCGGTCGATGAACGTGAGCTGGACGAGGTCGAGACCGACGGTCGCCGCCGTGGTGACCGGCTTCTCGGGCGCGGTGCGGACCGTCGTCGTGCCCGAGGTCGCCGCGTCGCTGGTCAGGTGCTCCCGCGTGCTCACGGCGACCACGGTGAAGGGACCTGCACTGCCGGCGGCCAGGCCGTCGATCAGCAACGACAGGGTGCCTCCGCCCACCTCCCTGCTGAACGAGGGGCCGGTCACGACGTAGCGCTCGATCGCGATGCCGGCGCCGCCGGTCTGGGCGGGCGCCTGCCACGACAGCTCGACGCGGCCCTGACCCCAGGCGGGGGCGTCGCCGGCCGGCACCGCCAGCGTGACCGCCTGGGGCGGCGAGGGTGCGCTCCAGCTCTGACCGGTGGTCGACCCGTAGGCCGACCAGCCGGCCTTGTTCCGGGCCCGGACCACGATCTGGTAGTCGTGGCCGCGCTGGGCCGGTGCGATGGCATAGGTCGTGACGTCCGCCCCGACGGCCACCGCGGCGCCGCCGTCGATGACGATCTCGTAGCCCTGGACGTCGTCACCGTTGTCCGCGGGCGCGCTCCAGGCGACGTCGATCCGGGCGTCGCCGAACCAGCCAGTGGTGCTGCGGGTCGCCGTCACCGTCGGGGCGTCTGGCGGCGCGGCGGGGGCCATCGGCTGGGAGAACGGGCTCCAGGAGCTGGGGTCGGGCGCCCTGTTGTGCGCCCGGACCCGGACCGAGTAGGCGGTGCCGTTGCGCAGGCCTGTGAACACGGCCCGGGGCGACGACACCGTCATGGAGGCGACTCCCGCCTCCGGGAGCGGCGAGATCTCGACCGTGTAGCTCGTGACGGGAGAGCCCGGCGACGTGGCCGGCGCCCACTGCGCGGTGACCGACCGGTCGCCGAACTCCAACGTCGGAGCACCGGGTGCGTCCGGGACCGCGTCCGGCCGCGCGGGCGCGGACGGGTTGCTCGGGTCGGACAGGTCCACCGCGTTCTGGGCGGCGACCGTGAACGTGTAGTCCACGTCGTTGGTGAGGTTGTCGATGGTGCAGGTCGTGCTCGCACACTGGCGGGCGCTGCCGCCGGGACTGGCGACGACGCGGTACCCGGTGATCTCCGCGCCGCGGCTGTCGGGAGCGTCCCACTGCAGCACGACCGTGCGGTCGCGGACCTCCACGACCTTCGGGGCGGTGGGCTGGGCGGGCTTGCCGCGCACCACGACCGTCATGCGCGCCTCGACCTCGCGGTCGGGGTCGCCCGTGACGTCGCGGACACGCACCCGCGTCACCATCCGGCCGATGAATCCGACCGCCGGGCGCACGCTGACCGCGCCGCCGTTGGTGGACGCCGTGCCCGCCTCCGGCGTCTCGACGGTCGCGCCGAGCACCGTCAGCGGCTCCGAGAACGGGTTCCAGGCGTGGCCGAGCACGTCGAAGGTGGTCTCGCGGCCCTCGACACCGATCTGCTCCTGCGGGTCGACGCGCGCCACCGCCCGCGTGCTGGCGATGACCCGCAGGTCCAGCGTCGCGTCGAGCGAGCCGGTCTGGCCGTACCCGATCCGCAGCTTGACCTGGTCGATGCGTCCCTTGGGTGTCTTCGCGTCAGCCGAGACGCGCAGGACGCTCTTGTCGAGGGTCACCACGAAGCCGTCCGGGTTCGCCGACGGGATCTGGTAGGTGTACCGGTCGTCGTCGGCGCTCTGCCCCTCCGGACCGGTGGTGAACGATCGCAGGTCCACGGAGATCGGGGCCTCGCCGGGCGCGACGGTGATGGTCGACGGCGTGAACGTCGGCGGGTGGTCGTCGACCGCGTACACCTCGATCGGGAGCGTGATGAACGACCAGTTCGCCGAGCCGTCGCCCGCGCCCGCGGCGTCCGTGACCTCCAACGAGATCGACGCAGGTCCGGCGTAGCCGGGCGCCGACGTGAACTGCAGGGTGTGGGAGTCGGCGACCAGGGTCGTGCCGTCCGACTTCGTCGCCGTGACCCCGACCGGGTCCTTCACCGACGCGTGCTTGCCTGGAGCGACCTTGACCTGCTCGTCGAGGGAGATGACGAGCTTCTCGCCCGAGGCGACCCGCAGCTCGGGAGCGTTGCGCCGCACCGTCGGGGGGAAGAACCCGAGCGCAGGCACCGTGATGAACGCGTACGACGAGGCCGACGCGCCCTTCGGCGCCGTCATGTTGGTCAGCAGGTAGGGCAGCGTCTGGGTGTGGTCCACGAGCGTCACCAGGACGTGCCCGTCCGCGGTCACCTGGGCGACGTCGGCCACGGACGTCGGGACCGAGACCTTGAGGTCGCTGAGCGGTCCGCTCGGGTTCTGCGCCACTGCGAGCACGTCCACCGACACGTCGAGCCTGCCGATCGTGTCGGTCGGCGGGACGACCACGTCGCGCGCGGTCGGCGGCAGCACCGGGGCGTCGTCCGTCACCGTGATGGTGAGGACGGCCGTGTCGTGCCCGCCGCGGGCGTTCTGCGCGGTGTACGCGATCTGGATGACGGTCGGTTCCGACGGGGCCTGCACGATGATCCTGCGGTTGTCGACCTTCGCGGCCGTGCCCTCCGGCATCTCGAGCTCGGGTGCGAGCTCCAGCTCGGCGCCGCTGGAGTCCACGTCGTTCGCGAGCACGCGGACCTCCACCGTCCGCCCCGGCCGCACCGTGACGGCGTCGTCGCGCGCGACGACGCTGGCCGCGCCGGAGGGGCGCTGTGCGATGCCCACGCGGATCGTCGCCACGGCGCGTTGCCCGGTCCAGTCCTCGACCGCGTACGTGAACGTGTCCGTGCCGGACTCGCCCGGGAGCGACTCGTAGAGCAGGTAGTCCGCGCCCACGGTGGTGACGCGCCCGTTGACGGGCGCCTGGGCGACGCCGAGGAGCGTCACGCCGTCGCCGTCCGGGTCGATGCCCACGAGGGGCACGTCGATGCGCACGGTGTCACCGGCGAACACCCGGCCGACGAGGTCCCTCGGACGGGGCGGCGCCTTCGTCGACGCGTCGGACGCGTGCACCCGGACGGTCACCTGTGCCGCCGTGCGGTTGCCGGTGGCGTCCCGCACCGAGAAGGTCGCGTGCGCCGTCAGCGGCTCGTCCGGCGCCTGGTAGCGCAGCACGTCGCCGGAGACGAACAGCAGGCCCTGACCGGGCCCGAGCGGCTCCGGGAGCTCACGCTCGAGGGTGAGGTGGTCGCCGTCCGGGTCGTACGCGGACTCCAGGGCGGGGATCGTGACCACCCCGCCGGTCCGCACGCTCACCTCGACGTCCTTGACCACCGGTGGCTGCGACGTCGTGGAGGGCGGCACAGGATGCACGACGATCTCGCCCGCGGCCTCGGCTGCGCCGTTCGACACGACGTAGTGGAGGGCGGCGGGGCCGTCGAGCGTGCGCTGCGCGCGCACCTGGACGAGGTGGTGGTCGAGGATCGCGACCTTCAGGCCGGCGGCCTCGCCGCCGTCGACCGAGAGCAGGACCAGGACCTTGCCGGCCGGGTCGCTGTCGTTGGCGAGCGGGTCGACGGTCACCTCACCACCGGCCGGCAGGAGCGCGCGGTCCCGCACGGCGACGGGCGGCTCGGCCCGCTCGGGCCACTCACGCACGTCGATCCGCGCCAGGCCGACGGCCTGCTGCGGGCCTGCGGTGATGACGAAGCGCACGTAGTAGGTGTCGGCACGGGCCGCCTCGAACCTGACCGTGCCCGCACCGAAGTCCGGGACGACGGTCGCGCCGACGACGTCGTCGACGCTCGCGAGCCGCGCGGGCTCACTGCCCGTGCTCCGTACGGCGCTCAGCGGGTCGAACGTGACGGGCTGGTTGACGTAGGTCACGGCGTGCACGGGGTCGACCTGCGGCGCGATGGACCCGGCCGCCCGCACGTCGACGTCCAGCGTGCCCTCCACGACCGAGGTGCCGTCGGAGACCTGCAAGGTCACGCGCGTGCGACCGAGGGACGTGCCGTCCGCCTTGAACGTCACGGAGCCGTCCTGGCGGAAGCGCACCGAGCCGCTCGTCGGGTCCGTGGTGGCGCCCACGAGCAGCAGGTCGTCGCCGTCCGGGTCCACGAAGTCGGCGAGCGCGTCGTGCTCGGCCTGCCCGCCCTGCTCCACCTGCACCGAGCCCGTCCGCACCTGTACCGGCGGCTCCTGCTCGCCGTCGTCGCGGACCGTCAGGTGGAGGTCCGCGGTGGACGGGGCGCTCGTGCCCCGTCCGTCGCTGATCGTGTACTTCACGTCGATGCTGCCGGTCGCGCCGGCAGCGACGACCACCTGGAGCGCCCGACCGCCGTAGATCTTCTCCAGGTGTCCGAACTCCGGTGGCACCGGGTCCACCTCCGTGACCGCGAGGATCCCGCAGTCGGAGGACGAGTCGTTGTCGATCACGGGCAGGATCGTGGTCCGCCCGGCGCGCACCCCGAACGTGTCGTCCGCCGCCGTCGGCGGGGAGGACTCCTCCGTGCAGGTGGTCACGAGGTCCTGGGTCGTGTCCGGGCTCTCGGACTCCTCCTGCGAGTCGTCCGGCTCCTCCTCCGGCACGATGTCCTGCCAGTTGGGCACCCGCAGGTCGGTGTCCTCGGTGGGCATCCAGAGCCGGCCCTGCACCGTGTCGTTGAGCACCACCATCTGGCGGTTCACGCGGAACACCAGGACGTCCGACGACGACATGTCCTGCAGGTTCTCCACGCGGGCGTCGGCACCGTCGCACAGCTCGGCGTAGGAGCCCTGCGCGGAGGCCCATGCCCCGTGCGCGCACGACCCCACCCGGACGGGCGCGGCCGGCACGCCGTCTCCCCCGGTGGGGTGCTCGACGACCTTGCCACCGTCCAGCGGGACCTCGAGGAGCGCCGTCCGGCTCGCGACCAGGACCGTCGACGCCCCGGGGCCGGCCTGCTGCAGCTTCAGGTCCTGACCGTCCAGCTCCACGCTTCCCCGGAGGGTCCGCAGCGTGCTGCCCGACAGGACGACGGGTTCGTCACCGACGGCGGTCAGCTGGTCGACGTCGCCGGCCCCGAGGGACCCGACCTCCTCGAGCTCGGGACCGTCGGCCGCCTTCGCGACGCGGGTGACCGCGCCGTCCTTCGGTGACACGCCGAGCACCGACCCCGACCGTGTGACGACCACCGCGCCGCCCTCACCGAGCGTGAGGTCGGGCGGGTCCTGTGCCACCTGCAGGCCGTCGAGCCGTGAGACAGGACGCACCCACGCGTCCCCGCCGCCGTCGACGAGGGCCACCGTGCCCCCCGCCATCGACACGTGGGTGCCCGGCGCCTGCACCGGCGCCGACAGCGCGACGTCCGCCGGGTTGATGACCGAGACCGCACCCCCGGACCCGACGAGCAGCACGTCGCCCTCGTCCTGCCAGACGTCGAACGAGCTGCCCTCCGTCACGAGTCCGGCGTTGAGCTCCTCGACCGGCACGTTGAACCGGCCGACCTTGTGCTGGCTCGTCGCCGTCAGCCAGACCGCGCCGTCGTTGAGGTCGAGGCGCGCGAGGGGGAAGCCGGGATGCACGAGGGCGAGCACGGCGACGACGACGGGCACGGTCACGACCGCGGCGGTGGTCGTGGTCCGCGACCTCAACGAGCGCCAGGTCATGGCGCGCATCCCTCAGCGGGTGTCGCCGACGCCTGCCCGTTCGCACGGACGATCGACACCTCGATGCACACCTGACCCGCCGCCGACGCCGCCGCCACGGTCACGGTCGGCACCTCGACGATCTCGAGCGCGGGCTCGCCGGTCGCCGTGCGGATCCCCCACAGGTAGTGGTCGCCGTCCAGCGGTGTCGGGTTCTCCCAGGTGAACACCACGGAGCCGTCCGCCTGCCGGGTGCCCGCGAGCGAGTGGGGCGACGGTACCGGTGCCTGCGCGACGTCGGCCTGCGTGCCGTCGGTGAAGTCCTGCGTCGCAGCCGGCGGCGTCGAGGGACCCGCGTCCCGGGACCCGTACATGGCGATCGCCACGCCCGCGACCACGACGACCGCGGCGGACAGCAACCCCACCACCGTTCGCGTCCGGCGCCCGCCGCGCGCCCGTCGGGGCACGCCCGGGTCCACCACGACCGGTCGGAAGGTGCCGGTGGTGGTCGCCTGCGGACCGCTCGGCGGCCACGGCGCGCCGGTCGGAGCCGCCGGCGCGCTGGGAGCGGTCGGGCCGACGGTCACGACGGGCCGCAGCCGCGTCGAGTCGTCGTCCGGGGCGGTCGCGGTCCTCGTCGCCGGGACCGTTCCTGCCGGGGCGGCCCGCGGTGGGGCCGGAGGTGCGGACAGGGGCGCGGGGAGGACCGTGACGATGGAACGCAGCCGGGTGGCGTCGTCGCTGACCGGGCCGCCACCGGTCACGGGCCCGGTCGGCGCCAGGGCGTCGTCCACGTCGTCGAGCAGGTCGAGCGGCGTGACCGGGAGACGGAGCTCCGCCTCGATCTGCTGCAGGGCGCGGCCCACCGCGGCTGCCGACGCCGGCCTGCGTGCGGGGTGCTTCGACATCGCCCGCTCGAGGAGCGCCTGCAGGTCGAACGGCACGTCGTCGCGCCCGGTCGGCGGCAGCGGGCTGCGCTCGATGCGCGCCACGAGCTGCTGCGCGCCGTTCTGGCCGCCGGGGATCTCGAACGGGGTGCGGCCGGCCAGGAGCGAGTAGATGGTCGCCGCGAGCGAGTACACGTCGGACCGCTCGTCGCCCGTGGGACGGTCGGCGAGCAGCTCGGGCGGGGACCACGGGATCGACATGCCCACCGTCGCGCCGACGCCACCGGTGGTCGCGGCGATCCCGAAGTCGGTGAGCGCCGGCCAGCCGAAGTCCGTGGTGAGGACGTTGGCGGGCTTGATGTCACGGTGCAGGATCCCCGCACGGTGCGCGGTCTCGATCGCCGCCGAGAGCCGGACGCCGATCCGCAGCGACTCCGCGACGGACAGCCGCTCCTGGCGGTACCGTTCCGCCAGACCCGGCCTCGAGCAGTACTCCATGACGAGGTACGGGCGTCCGTCCGCGGCGATGTCGGCCTGGTGGATCGTCACGATCGACGGGTGGTGCGAGAGGCGGGCCATGAGGTTCGCCTCGGTCTGGAAGCGGCTGCGCACGTCGTCGTCGAGGCTGCCCGCCAGGAGCACCTTGACGGCGACCTCACGCCGTGGAAGCTCCTGCTCGTACAGGAAGACGTCCGCGAAGCCACCGAGTCCGAGCACGCGGACGTACTCGTACCCCGGGAGCCGGGGCGGCGTCGAGGCTTCGCGGCGTGCGGTCACGAACCCCGCTCCACCGTGAACGTCACGCCGTCACCGAGGTCGACGATCTCGCCCGTGCCCACCACGCTCGCCTCGCCCGGGTGCAGGCGGCGCGCGCCCTCGCCGGGGCGCGACACGTGCACGCCGTTCGTGGAGTCCAGGTCGGTGACCAGCACGTGCTCGCCCTCGACCCGGACCTCGGCGTGCGTGCGCGAGATGTCCTGCTGGGGGCTCGGCACGGTCACCAGCCGGGGCAGCTCCCGGTTCGTCACGCGGGCCACCTGGGGCGCGCGACCGAGCAGCACCGCGCGGTCCAGGGTCACGACGAGGCCGGTGGACAGCACGATGCGGGCCGGCTGGACGACGGTCGGCGCGCGGAACGGCCCCGGCGCCTCGTCGGCCGCCCAGGACGGCAGCTGGTCGCGGATCGCCGCGAGGTCGCTCGACAGGATCGTCAGGCCGTCGTGGTCGTCGGCGGACGCCGCGCCCAGCGCCGTGTCCCCCGCGTGCTCCTGCGTCGCGGACGCCGTCGGGACGTCGGGGAGGTCGATCAGCCGGTGCGGCGCGACGTGCCGCGGTCCTGCCAGGAACGCCTCCGCCGCCGCCACCACCTCGGCCAGGTCCGCCGCACCGGGGCCGTCGTCGAGCCGACCCTCCGTGGCGCCGGGGCCGTCGTCGAACCGACCCTCCCCGACGCCAGGGCCGTCGTCGAGCCGACCGTCCGGCGTCGCGGCGAGCTGCGGACGCTCGTCGTCCGGGTCGGCCCCGGAAGCGCCGTCCGACCCCAGGTCCGTGGCGCCCGGCACATCGACGACCGGGTCGTGCTCCGAGGTCTCGTCGTCGTGCACCCCGTCGCGCGTCGTGCGCCCCGTCGTCGTGCGCCCCGTCGTCGTGCGCCTCCTCGACCACCGGGACGTCGCCGACGACCGGGACGTCGCCGGGCACGGGGACGTCGCCGGACCGGCGGTGGTCGGAGGCCAGGACCTCAGGCTCCACCGGCTCGACAGGCGCGTCGCCGACCGGCACGTCGCGCGGGACCACCGCGTCATGCGGTGCAGCAGCACGGCGTGACGCCCGCACCGGCTCCACGGCGGGCAGGTCGACCGGCGTCAGCGCCACCCAGACCTCCGCCGCACGGACCACGCCGTCGGCGATCGGGAGCGCCGAGCCGTCCGCCTCGTCGCCGGGCACCCGGACACTGACCTCGGTCACGCCCTCGACGGTCCGCTCGCTCCACGTGCTGACCTCGCCTGCGCGCAGCACCTGGTCGGTCCCACCGGTCAGCACCACCTCGACGTCGCCGCGCAGGGCGACGTGCACGCGTCCTCCCGTCGAGGCGACGAGCGCGAAGGAGGGCAGGCCGGTCAGACCGTCGCGCGCGAGCACCGCGAGCGCACCCACGACGCCGTCTCCGGCCGCGTCCCACAGGGCACGCACGACGTCGTCGCTCACCTCGGGGCCGACGAGGGCGACGAAACCCGGGCGGACGACGGCGGTCAGATCTCCGGTGATGTACTCGGGAACGGTCATGGCCGGGTCTCCTCAGGGGTTGTGCTCTCGTCGTCGGGGCGGCCGCCGGTACCGCCGTCGTCGTCTCCGTCGCCGTGACCCTCGTCGAGGGACGGCGTCTGGGCCGGCTCCTCCCTGCGCAGCCGGTCGATGCCACGGGCGGGGGTCGGGTCCGTCGCGGGGAACACAGGTCCCCGCGGGCGGGCCGGTCGCGGCACCGTCGCGCCGTTGAGCATCTCGTCCCACTGGTGGGCACCGAGCTCGGCGCCCACCCGCGGCACGGTGATGTGCACGTCGTCGTGGGCGCCCGCCGACGTCGCCACGTCGACGACGACGACGCTGACGTTGTCGCGGGCGCCGCGTTCCAGCGCGAGACCCACGAGCGCGGCCGCCGCGTCCTGGGCGTCCTCGGCGGCGGCGAGCACGCCCGCGAGGTCGGCGTCCTGCACCTCGCGGGTGAGCCCGTCGGTGCAGATCAGCAGCCGGTCGTTCAGCCCGGCGGGAAGCAGCCAGTAGTCGGGCTCGGGGGCGTCACCGGTGCCCAGGGCGCGCGTGAGCACGTGCCGCTCGGGGTGCGACTCCGCTCCGGCCTGGTCGATCTCGCCCAGGTCCAGCAGCTCCTGGACCACGGAGTGGTCCACGCTCACCTGCTCGAGCACCTCGTCGGCCCACCGGTACACCCGGGAGTCGCCGACGTTGAACACGAGCCAGTACGAGCCGCCGTCGTGCTCCGTCACGGCCACGCCTGCGACGGTCGTGCCGCCCTGTCGTCCACCGGTGAACTCGCCGCGGATCCGACCGGCCGTCCGGGTGAAGCACGCGTGCACGTCGTCCGCGGTCGCAGCCGCCTGACCGGCCAGCTGGGCGAACTCCTCCACGGCGATCCGGCTGGCGAGGTCGCCCGCGTCGTGACCGCCCATCCCGTCGGCCACCAGGAAGACGGGCGGGTAGGCGAGGAGCGCGTCCTCGTTGACCTCCCGCACGAGCCCGCGGTCGGTCGCGGAGCCCCACGACGTACGCACGCGACCCCCTCATCACTTGCCCCCCGGTGACCCCGTCGTCGGGGCCATCATGGAAAGCATCGGCGCACATCGTGCCTTACCTGAGCGCCGAGGTCACACCTGCGACCGGTTGGTGGGCAGATGTCCACCTGGCGGGCAGGTACGAAGAGCCGAGCACCGCCCGGACGCCGGGTCCGGGTCAGATCCCGAGCTGGAACACGCCCCAGTATGCGAGCACAGCGAGGAGCACGGTCGAGCCGGCGGCCACGGCCCCGAACGCGAGCTTGCGCACGACCCCGCCGGCGGCGATGCGCTCCGCGACGTGCAGCTCGTGCACGCGCCGCATCAGCAGCACGGCGGAGACGACGGCGGCGACCCCGAGCAGCCGCACGGCGACCCAACCGCCCCGCACGACCCAGTCGTTGCGTTCGTAGTCGAGCGCGAGCCGTGCGATCGAGACCAGGTACCACGCGAGTCCCACCACGGTCGCGAACGCTCCGACGGCCAGGCCGGTCAGGCGCCCGGGGATCCCCGGGGCGAACCTCGGTCGCCGGTCCACGGTGCGCCGGCGTCCGAGACCGGCGAGCTCGGCGCCGCGGGCGACGAGCACGAGGAGCGGACCGAGGACGAGGAGCGCGACGGACCCCGCCACCGTCCCGAGCACCACGTCACCGTCGCCGAGCCACCGCGGCTCCGGGACCGGCGCGGCGACGTACGTCTGCTCGGGAGTCGCGCCCGCCACCCGCGGCGTGGCGTCGGCGGTGGCGGGAAGCCCGAGGACCCAGCCGGACAGGTCGCGCAGGAACGTGGCGGACACGACGCCGCCCACCCGGATGCCGTGGTTGGCTCCCTCGTAGTAGCGCACCGTCACGTCCGTGTCGCCGTTCACCGCGGCATCACCGATGAGCTGCTCCGCCCCCTGGAGCACCGGCATGGACGCGTCGCCCGTGCCGTAGACCATCAGCACCGGCTGGGTGAGCCCGCGCTGGTACGGCGTGACGTCGAAGTCCGCGTACTCGAACCCCCCGCCGGGCAACGACATGCCGACCGCGCGCGGGATCGCCCGGAACACCTCCTGCGGGACGCCAGTGTTGCGGAGGTAGGAGTCGACGGCGAAGGCGGCCTGCTCGCGAGGGGGCACCACCGGCGACGAGACGAGCACCACGAAGTCGATCCGGGGGTCGACCGTCGCCATGACCGGCGCGATCCAGCCGCCCTCGCTCTCCGCGTACACGCCGACCCGGTCGGGGTCGACACCCGGGCGGCCGCGCAGCAGCTCGACGGACGCGTCGTAGTCGTGCGCCATCTGGACGTAGTCCCGGTGCCGGGTGGTGTAGGTGTCGAGCCGCTTGTTGGGCACCATCGCGACGACGCCCGACGCGGCGAGCGCCCGCGCCTGGGCCAGGAAGGCCACGGCGAACTCGCCCGTGCCGGCGCCGTGCACGAACACGACGCCGGGCGCCGGGCCGTCGACCCCGACGGGCTCGCTGATCTGCGCCTCGACGGTGGTGCCGTCGGCGAGCTCCACGTCCACGACGGACGTCCGCACCTCGTACCTGGTGAGCGGGGGCGCGTTCCCGATCACCGTCGACGACGACGTCACCGGGAGCGGGTCCTCGAGCGGGACCGGGTCCCACTGCGGTCCCGTCACCGCACCGAGGACCGCCAGGACGACGATGCCCAGCGCCGTGCTCGCCACCAGGCGGTACGGGCCGGCCGCGACGTGCGTGACCCGCGCGAGCCTGCGGCGCACGCGCACGCTCCGCTCGCTGCGCAGCACGTCAGAACCCCAGCCGGCCGAGCTGCTTGGGGTCCCGCTGCCAGTCCTTCGCGACCTTGACGTGCAGGTCGAGGAAGACGCGCGCACCCAGCAGCGCCTCGATGCCCCGGCGTGCCTGGCTGCCGACGTCCCGCAGCCGGGCGCCGCCCTTGCCGATGATGATGGCCTTCTGGCTGTCCCGCTCGACGAACAGGTGCACCCGCACGTCGAGGAACGGGCGACCGTCGCTCGACGGCTCGTCGCGCGGCACGATCTCGTCCACCACCACCGCGAGCGAGTGCGGCAGCTCGTCGTGCACGCCCTCCAGCGCGGCCTCGCGGACGAGCTCGGCCACCATGACCGCCTCCGGCTCGTCGGTCAGCTCACCGTCGGGGTACAGCGCCGGGCCCTCCGACAGGTGGCTCACCAGCACGTCCTCCAGCACCTTCACCTGGTACCCGGACGTGGCGGACACCGGGACGATGTCGGCCCACTCCCCGAGCTTCGCGACGGCCATGAGGTGCTCGGCGAGCCGTCCCTTGCCGACGAGGTCCGCCTTGGTGACGACGGCCACGACGGGCGTACCGCGGCCGTCCCCCGCCAGCTGGGTGAGCTGCTCGCCGATGAACCGGTCGCCGGGGCCGTCCCCCGCCAGCTGGGTGAGCTGCTCGCCGATGAACCGGTCGCCGGGCCCGACCTTCTGGTCGGCCGGCAGGCAGAAGCCGACGACGTCGACCTCCGTGAGCGTGTCCTTGACGAGGTCGTTCAGCCGCTGCCCGAGCAGGGTGCGAGGCCGGTGCAGACCGGGGGTGTCCACGAGGACGAGCTGGGCGTCGGGCCGGTGCACGACACCGCGCACGGTGTGCCGCGTGGTCTGCGGGCGGCCGGACGTGATCGCGACCTTCTGCCCGACGAGGGCGTTCGTCAGCGTCGACTTGCCGGCGTTGGGCCGGCCGACGAAGCAGGCGAATCCTGAGCGGAAGGTCATCGTGAGGCTCCGTGGTTCTCGTTCGTGGTGCGCGCCGGCGGCGGGGTGTCCTCCACCGGCGGGTGCGGCTCGACCAGGTCGACCAGCACCGTGGCGAGCCTGCGGCGACGACCCTCGGCGCGGTCGGCGACGAGGTGCAGCCCGTGGATCTCGCCCTCGGACCCCGGCAGGGGA
The DNA here is from genome assembly GCF_054057935.1 of Cellulomonas sp. URHB0016. Classification (NCBI taxonomy): domain Bacteria; kingdom Bacillati; phylum Actinomycetota; class Actinomycetes; order Micrococcales; family Cellulomonadaceae; genus Cellulomonas; species Cellulomonas sp. URHB0016. Next base: position 813,587 of record NZ_JBSRZU010000001.1, read on the forward strand.
ACCTTACCCAGCGCCTTGGCCAGCAGACCGCCGGCGGTGTCGACGTCCTCGTCGTCCACCTCGATGCCGAACAGCTCGCCGAGCTCGTCGCGACCGAACCGGGCGGGCACCCGGTACACGCCGTCCGCGACCTCCTCGACCACGGGGGCGCTCGGGTCGTGCTCGTCCGTGAGCTCCCCGACGATCTCCTCGAGCGCGTCCTCGATGGTGACGAGGCCGGCGATGCCGCCGTACTCGTCGACCACGAGCGCGATGTGCGACGCGCCGTCCTGCAGCTCGCGCAGCAGGTCGTCGACCGGCTTCGACTCGGGGACGAACACCGCGGGCCGCGCCAGCGCCGAGGCGGGCGCGTCGAGGCCGTCGTCCGGCCCCTCGGTGAGTCGCTGCACGATGTCCTTGAGGTACAGCACCCCCCGCATGTCGTCGACGGACTCGCCGACCACGGGGACGCGCGAGAAGCCCGACCGCAGCAGCAGCGCGAGGGCCTTGCGCAGCGGGGTGTCCGCCGTCGTCGTCACCATGTCGGTGCGCGGCACCATGACCTCGCGCGTGAGCGTGTCCCCGAGGCCCAGGACCGACCGGAACATCTCGCGCTCCTCGTCCTCGATCGCCTCGGACTCGCTGACGCGCTGCACCATGTCCCGCAGCTCCTCCTCGTCCTCCTCCGTCGAGCCCCCGGGGCTGCTCGCCGCCCGGCCCAGCCGGCCGGCGAGCGCGGTCGCGACGGTGAGCGGCCGGGACAGCAGGGTGAGGGTCCGCACGGGGTGTCGGCGGCCGAGGCTGCGCGGGCTGACCCGCACGAACAGGAACGCGACGAGCCCGCAGACGGCGACCGAGACGACGAGCACCACCCACCACTGCCACGACCCCGACGACACCGCGAGGACGATGCAGACGGTCGCCGTCATCTCCAGGAGCAGCCGCACGAAGGACGCCGCGGCGGTGACCCGGACCGGGTGGTCGGCGAGCGCCCGGACCCGACCGGCGGCCGGGTGCCGCTCGACGACGAGCTCCGTGACCGCGGCCCGGGACACCCGGTTCACCGCGACCTCGCCGGCGGACAGCGCGGCAGCGCCGGCGATCCCGAGCACCGCCAGCAGGATCAGCAGCGCGACCGGTTCGTCGCTCATCGACCAGCCAGGAACGTCAGCAGCAGACGGCGCTGCAGCGCGAACATCTCCTTCTCCTCGACCGGCTCGGCGTGGTCGTACCCGAGCAGGTGCAGGATGCCGTGGGTGGTGAGCAGCAGCAGCTCCTCGGCGGTCGAGTGCCCGGCCGTCCGGGCCTGCTGCGCGGCGACCTCGGGGCACAGCACCACGTCACCGAGCAGGCCGGCCGGCGTGGGCTCGCCGTCCCGGCCCGGTCGCAGCTCGTCCATCGGGAAGGACAGCACGTCCGTGGGGCCGGGCTCGTCCATCCACTTGACGTGCAGGTCCGTCATCACGTCCGTGCCGACGAGCAGGATCGAGAGGTCCGTCTGCGGGTGCACGTGCATCTCGTCGAGCACGTAGCGCGCCAGCGCGGCGAACTCCGCCTCGTCGACGTCGAACCCCGACTCGTTGTTCACCTCGATGCTCACGGTCAGCTCCTGTCCCACCGCGCGTACGCGTCGATGATGTCGCTGACCAGGCGGTGCCGGACCACGTCCGACGACGTCAGGCGGCAGAACTCGACGTCGTCGACACCGCTGAGGATCTGCTCGACGACCCGCAGCCCGGACGTGGTCGCCGACGGGAGGTCCACCTGCGTCACGTCACCGGTCACGACCACCTTGGAGCCGAAGCCGAGGCGCGTGAGGAACATCTTCATCTGCTCGACGGACGTGTTCTGCGCCTCGTCGAGGATGATGAACGAGTCGTTGAGCGTCCGGCCGCGCATGTACGCCAGCGGCGCCACCTCGATGGTGCCGGCCTCCATGAGCTTCGGGATCGACTCGGGGTCCACCATGTCGTGCAGCGCGTCGTACAGCGGTCGCAGGTACGGGTCGATCTTCTCCGACAGGCTGCCGGGCAGGAACCCGAGCCGCTCCCCCGCCTCCACGGCGGGACGGGTCAGCACGATCCGGTTGACCTTGCGCTCCTGCAGCGCCTGGACGGCCTTCGCCATCGCCAGGTACGTCTTGCCGGTGCCCGCCGGCCCGATGCCGAACGTCACGGTGTGCCGGTCGATGGCGTCGACGTACTCCTTCTGCCCGGCTGTCTTCGCCCGGATGGTGCGTCCCCGCGACGACAGGATGTTGTAGGTGAGGACGTCCGCGGGCCGGGCCGTGGACCCGGCGGCCAGCATCGCGACGGACCGCGTCACCACGTCGGGCGTGAGCGGCGTCCCGGACGCCGCCATCTCGACGAGCTCGTCGACGAGCCGTGCGACGAGCGCGACGTCGCCGACCGGTCCGGCGAGCGTCACCTCGTTGCCCCGGACGTGCACGTCGACCGTGGTGAAGCCGGACTCGATCGCGCGGAGCACCTCGTCGCGCAGACCGAGCAGCTCGACCATGGAGACGTCGGCAGGGACGCTGATCCTGTGCTCGACGCGCGCGGGCGTCCCAGGCTGGTGTGGGGATGACATCGGCTGCGTCATGTGCTCGGCGTACGCCGTGCGCTCCTTCGGTCGAGAGGTCGGTGGCGGTGCTCCGCCGCGCTGCGTCCGGCTCGCCGTCCTGTCCCGGCACGGTCCGACGCCGTAGCGTGACCGGGACAGTCTACGAGCCGAGGCCGCACGGGCTACGAGCCGAGGCCGCACGGGTCCGAGAGCACCGGAGGACCGCCGATGGGGACCGCCCGCACGCACACCCGGATCGCGCTCGCCACGCTCGCCGCCGCTCTCGTGGTCGGGGGCTGCGGCGGTCGCCCGTCGGGGTCCGACGACGGCGCCGGCGGGCCGGCGGGCACGTCGGCGACCGTGCCTCCCGCGGCGTCCCCCACCGCCTCGGGCGCCCTTGACCCGTCCGGTCCCTCAGACCCGTCCGGACCGTCTGCCCCCGCCGGGCGACGTCGCCCGCGCAGGCACCAGCACCCTCTCCTCGCCCTCCTCCGGCTCGACCGTCCCGGGTCCCACGGTCACCGTCTCCGGCACCGGCACCGCGTTCGAGGCCACGATGGCGTGGGACGTGCACCCGGCGGCCGACCTCAGCTCGCCGGCTGTCGCCGCGGGCTCCACCACCGCCGGCTCGAACGGCGAGATCGGCCCGTTCTCGTTCACCGTCGACCTCCCGCCCGGGACCTGGACGGTCCGCGTGTGGGAGCCGGACGTGGCGGACGACGCGACGGCCCCGGACGACGCCTCCCACCTGGTGCAGTCCACGTTCCGGGTCACCTGACGAGGGTCTCGTCCGTGAGCCGCTCCGGCGCACACCCGCCACGAGGGCGGACAACACCGCCCTGCGCGCGCGGCTGAGCGGTCAGCTCGAGGGGACGGTGGTCACGACCAACGACCGAGCCTCTGGGCGAGGACCGCGAGGGCGACAGGGCCCGCCGTGGACGTCCGCAGCACGTGCGGGCCGAGCCGCACGGCGTGGGCACCGGCGCCCGTGAGCCGCGCCAGCTCCGCGTCGCCGATGCCGCCCTCGGGGCCGACCACCACGAGGCACTCCACGCCGGGCCCGCCGGGCAGACCGACGTCGGCGATGGGCACCACGGCCTCCTCGTGCAGCACGAGCGCGACCCCGCCGGCCGCGACGGTCGCCCGGACCCGGTCGGCGAGCGCACCGGTGTCGACGGCGGTCGCCACGTCCGGCACGCGCGCCCGCCGGGCCTGCTTCGCCGCCGCACGGACCGTCCCGAGCCACCGTGCCCGGCTCTTCGCCGCCCGGTCGCCACGCCAGACGACGATCGACCGCTCGGCCTGCCACGGCACCACCGCGTCCGCGCCGACCTCCGTCGCGGCCTCGATCGCGAGCTCGTCGCGGTCGCCCTTCGCGAGCGCCTGCACGAGCACCAGCGCGACGTCCGGGACCGGCTCGACGACCACGTCGAGGACGTCGAGCAGCACCCCGTCCGGGCCGACCAAGGCGACGGCACCGGCGAGCCGGACACCTGCGCCGTCCACCACGTCGACACGCTCGCCGGGACCGCGGCGCTGCACCACGCCCGCGTGCCGTCCCTCGGTGCCGCCGAGCAGGTACGTGCTGCCCGTCACCACCGCGCCGAGCGTGCCGGGCTCCGTGAGGAAGACCGGTGCGCTCACCCTCAGCGCCCGGCGAGCTTGTCGCGCAGCTTGGAGAACACGCCGGAGCTGGCGGTCGCCAGGCGCGACTCGGGACGCTCCTCGCCGCGCAGGACGGCGAGCCGGCGCAGCAGCTCGGTCTGCTCGTCGTCGAGCGTCGTCGGCACCTGCACGTCGACGTGCACGTGCAGGTCTCCCCGGCCGGCGGCGTGCAGGTGCCCCACGCCGAGCCCCTTGATCGTCACGACCTGAGCGGGCTGGGTGCCGGGACGCAGGTCCACCTCACGCTCGCCGTCGAGGGTGTCGAGCTTGAGCAGCGTGCCGAGCGCGGCGGCGGTCATCGGCACCTGGACGGTGGCGTGCAGGTCGTCCCCGCGTCGCACGAACGTGTCGTGCTTGCGCTCACGGACCTCGAGGTACACGTCACCCGCGGGGCCACCGGCCGGGCCGACCTCGCCCTGGGCCGTCAGCTTGATCCGGGTGCCGGTGTCGACACCCGCGGGCACGTCGACGCTGAGCGTCCGGCGCGACCGGACCCGACCCTCGCCGGAGCACTCCGGGCACGGCTCGGGGATGACGGTGCCGAACCCGTGGCAGGCGGCGCACGGCTGCGTCGTCATCACCTGCCCGAGGAACGATCGCGCCACCCGCTGAACCGACCCGCGGCCGTGGCACACCTCGCACGTCAGCGGGGCCGTGCCCGGCCGGCAGCAGGACCCGCCGCAGGTGGGGCACAGGACGGCCGTGTCGACGGGGACGTCCCGGTGCACGCCGAAGGTGACCTCGGCGAGGTCCAGGTCGAGGCGGACCAGCGCGTCCTGACCACGGCGGGCCCGCGGGATCGGCCCACGCTGGGCGCTCGCCCCGGACGCGGCGCCGAAGAACGTCTCGAAGATGTCCTGGAAGCCGAAGCCGCCGCCCATGCCGCCCCCGGGCGATGCCGGGTCGGCACCCATGTCGTAGGCGCGCCGCTTCTCGGGGTTGCCGAGCACGTCGTACGCGCGGGACACGTCCTTGAAACGGTCCTCGGAGGCCACGTCCTCGCCCGCCACGTCCGGGTGGTGCTCCCGGGCGAGCTTGCGGTACGCCTTCTTGATCTGCTCCGGCGTCGCGTCGCGCGGGACCCCGAGGATCTCGTAGTAGTCGGTCACGTGAGACTGTGCTCGCTTCCTGTGCTCAGGCGTGCGTGGACGAGGCAGCGGGGAGGCACGGCACCTACCCCGCCAGGATCCGGGTCATGTACCGGGCGACCGCTCGCACGGCCGACATGGTGCCCGGGTAGTCCATGCGCAGCGGCCCGATCGACCCGACGCGGGCCACCGAGGTCCCGGTCTCGTCGCCGTAGCCGCTGGTGATGAAGCTCGTCTCGAGCAGGCCCTCGTGCTGCGTCTCGCGGCCGATCCGCACGGCCACGGTCGCGTTGTCCTCGGCCATCTCCGAGAGCAGACGCAGCAGCACCACCTGCTCCTCGAGCGCCTCCAGGACCGGCCCGATGCTGCCCGCGAAGTCGATCGCGCCTCCCCGGGCGAGGTGCGAGGCGCCGGCCAGCACCACGCGCTCCTCGCTCTCCTGCGCGAGCGTCTCCTCGACCACGCCGACCACGGCCTGGACGAGCACGGCGTCCTGAGGACCGAACGCGTCGGCGAGCTCGGCGAGCGCCACCGGCAGCTCGGAGAGCCGGCGGCCGGCGGCGCTGACGTTCAGGCGGGCCCGCAGCTGGCTGACGACCACCTCGTCGAGGTCGGCGCCGAGCTCGAGGGTGCGCTGCTCCACGCGACCCGTGTCCGTGATGAGCACGACGAGCAGGTGGCGCGCACCGACCGGCACCAGCTCCACGTGCCGCAGCGCGGAACGGCGCAGCGAGGGGTACTGGACCACGGCGACCTGCTGTGTGAGCTGCGCGATGAGGCGCACCGCCCGGTCGACCACGTCGTCGAGGTCCTGCGCCTCCTCGAGGAACGCCCCGATCGCGCGCCGCTCGGGGACGGACATGGGCTTGACGGTCGAGAGGCGGTCCACGAACAGGCGGTACCCCTTGTCCGTCGGCACCCGGCCCGCCGACGTGTGCGGCTGCGCGATGTACCCGGACTCCTCGAGCGCGGCCATGTCGTTGCGGATGGTGGCCGGCGAGACACCGAGCGAGTGCCGCTCCACGAGGGCTCGGGAGCCGACGGGCTCGCGGGTCGCGACGTAGTCCTCGACGATCGCCCGCAGCACATCCAGCCGACGGTCCTCGCTCATCTCGCCTCCCTCATGCCTCGCACTGTCCCGCACCGTCCAGCGCTGCCTCGCGCTCTCTCGCTCAGGGCGGCCGGAGTAGCACTCCCCCGACACGAGTGCCAATCCTACGCCGGGCACGGGGCGAGCCCGGGCTCCGGCGGCCCCGGCACTCTAGAGTGCCCGCGTGACCCAGGACCGCTACGGCTCGGACGTGCTCGGGGGCTCCGGCTCCACCCACCACCGCCCCGCGCGCACCTCGCGCCCACAGCCGGCCGATCCCGGCCTGGTGGTCGAGGAGGTCACCACCGGGTGGGTCGGCGCCGTCGTGCGGGTGGAGAAGTCCGGCGGCATGCACGTCGTGGTCCTCGAGGACCGGCGGGGCCGCACGCGCACGTTCCCGCTCGGCCCGGGCTTCTGGCTCGACGGCGAACCGGTGGCGCTGGTCGCCCCCGGGCGGAGCACGGCACCCGCGCGTCCGACCAGGACCGCGTCCGGCTCGGTCGCCGTGCACGACGCGAGGGCCCGCGTGGCCCGGGGCAGCCGGATCTGGGTGGAGGGCCGCCACGACGCCGAGCTCGTGGAGAAGGTGTGGGGCGACGACCTGCGCGTCGAGGGCGTCGTCGTCGAGCTGCTCGACGGCGTGGACAACCTCCCGGACGCGATCCGCGAGTTCTCCCCAGGTGCCGGACGTCGTGTCGGCGTGCTCGTCGACCACCTCGTGGCGGGGTCCAAGGAGAGCCGGATCGCCGCGGAGGCCGTCAAGGCGGCCCCGGCGGGCAGCGTGCTCGTCCTGGGCCACCCGTACGTCGACGTGTGGCAGGCGGTCCGCCCCGAGCGGATCGGCCTGGCGGCCTGGCCGACCATCGAGCGCGGCACCGAGTGGAAGCACGGCATCCTGCGGGAGCTCGGCTGGCCCGCGAACGACCAGGCGGACGTCGCGCACGCCTGGAAGCGGATCCTCGGCACGGTCCGCAGCTACGCCGACCTCGAACCGAGCCTGCTCGGCCGTGTGGAGGAGCTCATCGACTTCGTGACCACATGACGCGGCGGCCGGCCGGGTCCGCCCCGGCGGCCGCCGCATCCGTGCGTCACGGGGCGATCGGCTCGCCCAGCAGACGCCGGTAGAAATACACGCTGGCGAGCAGCACCACCGGAATCGCGACGAACGACCCCACGACGCACGCGACGAAGCCCGCGAGCACGAGCAGACCCGCCACCAGCACGAACAGCACCGTGCTCCCGGGGTTGGCGCGGATCAGGTCGACGCTCGCCCGGATCGCCTCGACGGGCTGCAGCCGCTTGTCGACGACGAAGAACAGCGTGAAGTACAGGAAGAAGTTCACGACGACCGACACGAGGAATCCGATGCCCGGGATCCAGCTCACGAACCCGACGACCAGGTTCACGCCCGCGAGCACGAGGGCCGTCAGGAGCACGGGACCGAGGTCGGCGAAGTCGAAGAAGTCGCGGAACCCGATCTCCCGCCCGTAGGTCACGCGCAGCGCCGCCCGGAGGAACACGGCCTGGACCACGAAGGCCAACAACGACCACAGGGTCGAGACCAGGATCCACGGGAAGGAGAACCGGCCCATGCCCATCCCTGTACGCGTGCCGAACACCTCGCCCGGACCTCCGAAGACCAGCAGGACGAGGGAGCCCACCAGGGAGGCACCGACGATCCACACCAGGCCCGCGCCGATGAACGTGCCGCCGTGCCGCGTGAACTTGTTCCACCCGTACGAGAGCGACTCCCCCAGCGGCGTCGCGGCGTTCGGCGGGTAGCCACCGCCGGGCGGCGGGTACTGGCCCGGCCCTGCCGGGTACGGCCCCGGAGGAGGCGGCGGGTACTGGCCCGCCCCCGCCGGCGGATACTGGCCGGCACCTGCCGGCGGATACTGGCCGGCACCTGCCGGCGGATACTGGCCGGCACCTGCCGGCGGATACTGGCTCGCCCCCGGTGACGGGTACTGGCCCGCGCCGGCCGGCGGGTGCTGGCCGGCTCCCGGTGACGGGGACTGGCCCGCGCCCGCCGGCGGGTACTGGCCCGCGCTGGCCGGCGGGTACTGGCCCGCTCCCGGCGGGTACTGGCCCGCTGCGGGCTGCCCGTACCCGGGTGCCGGCGGACCGTAGGCAGCGGGAGGCGGCGGGTACGCGCCTACCCCGGGCGGCGGGTACGCGCCCACCCCCGGCGGCGGGTAGACGGGCGGCGCCGGGGAGGCCGGCGCTGCCGGCATCTCGGGCTCAGACGGCGGCGCTCCCGGCGGCACGGGACCGACGACCTCGGGCTCCTGTGGGGCAGGCGGGTGGACGGGCGGAACGGGGGTGGCCGGGTCGGCCTCGTCGTCGCGGGGCGGCGTGCCGCCAGGGTTCTCGGTCATGCGTCTCCTTCGAGGCCATGCCTGGGCCGTGCGCGGATGGTGCCTGGTCGAGCCCGGTCGTGCCTGGTCGTGCCGAGGGTGCAAGCTCGTGCTCTGGCTGGTCCTGCCTGGAGGGTCCTCCGCCTGAGCGAACCGAAGCCACGTGGACGTGTCAAGGAACCCGGCCGTCCGGACATCTCGGGCAGGCCGCTGCACACGGACGGGTGACGCACGATCCGGACCGTTCGGCAGCGGGGGCGGTGAACCGTCGGTAGGCTCCCAGGCCGCGGGCCACGGCGGCCCCGACGCATACCGAGGAGTCACCCGATGTCGAACGAGTACCCGCCGGCCAGCCGTCCCTCGGCTCCCACGGACGAGCGCACGTGGGCGACGGTGGCCCACCTGGGCGGGATCCTCGCGTACTTCTGGGTCGGCTGGGTCGCCGCCCTGGTCGTGTGGCTGGTGCACCGCGAGCGGGGCGGGGTCGCCGCCGAGCAGGCGCGGACCGCCCTGAACTTCCAGATCACCGTGCTCGTCGGCCTCGTCGTGTGCCGCATCCTCCAGGAGATCCCGGGCATCGGCGTCATCGGCTGGATCGGGTTCCTCGCGCTCGCGATCATCAGCCTCGTCGTGTCGATCCTCGCGGCCCTCGCGGTCCAGCGCGGCGGTGCCTACCGCTACCCGTTCTCGCTCGAGCTCGTCCGCTGACCTCGCGCTCGGGCCCGCAGGGCGGGCCCGCACCGGAGGTCAGGCCGCGAGCGTCCGCACCACGGCGTCGGCCAGGAGCCGGCCGCGCCGGGTGAGCACGACGCGCCGGCGGCCGTCGGCGGTGCTGCCCAGCGCGGCCGGACCGTCGACGAGCCCGTCGGCCACCAGACCCGCCACCGAGGTCCGCGCGGGACCGGGCAGCTCGTCCAACGGCATCCCCTCGGCGAGTCGCACGCCCAGCATCAGGCGTTCGAGCTCGGCGGAGTCCCCGTCCACGACCTCCCGGCCCGCAGCCGGGCTGAGCCCTCGCGCGAGCCGGTCCGCGTACGCCCGCGGGTGCTTCACGTTCCACCACCGCACGCCGCCGACGTGGCTGTGGGCCCCGGGCCCGACACCCCACCAGTCGTCCCCACGCCAGTAGGCCAGGTTGTGCCGGCACTCGTCGTCGGGGCTCCGGGCCCAGTTGCTGACCTCGTACCAGCGAAGACCGTCGGCGACCAGCAGCTCGTCCGCGAGCTCGTACTTGGCGGCCTGGTCGTCCTGGTCGGGCAGCGCCAGCTCACCTCGGCGGACCTGCACGGCCATCCGCGTACCCGCCTCCACGACCAGCGCGTACGCCGACACATGGTCGACGCCGGTCGCGAGGGCGGTCTCGACGGAGGTCCGCCAGTCGTCGAGGGACTCCCCCGGTGTGCCGTAGATGAGGTCCAGCGACACGGCGAGGCCGGCGTCGCGGGCCCAGCGGACCACGTCCGGAATGCGCCGTGGGTCATGGGTCCGGTCGAGGGTCGCGAGCACGTGCGGCACCGCTGACTGCATACCGAACGAGACACGTGTGAACCCGGCGTCCGCGAGCGCCGCCAGCGACCGGGGGGTCACCGAGTCCGGGTTGGCCTCGGTGGTCACCTCGACGTCGTCGGCCAGGCCCCAGGCGTCGCGCACACCGCCCAGCATCCGGCCGAGGTCCGGGACCGCGAGGACCGTGGGCGTCCCGCCCCCGACGAACACGGTGCGCACGGGCCGCCGCGGCAGGTCTGCGAGCACACCGGCGGCGAGCTCGATCTCACGCAGCGCCGTGTCGGCGTACGCGGCCTGGCTCGCGCCACCGCCCAGCTCCGTCGCGGTGTAGGTGTTGAAGTCGCAGTAGCCGCACCGCACGGTGCAGAACGGCACGTGCAGGTACACGCCGAACGCGCGGTCGTGCGCCCCGTGCGCCGCCGAGGCCGGCAGGCGCCCGTCGTCCGGAGCGACGTCGCCCTCCGGAAGGGCCGGGCTCACTTCTTCTTCGCGTCCTTGCCGCCGGCCGATCCCGCGGGCTCGCTCGAGAGCGCGGCGATGAAGGCCTCCTGCGGAACGTCGACCCGGCCGATCGTCTTCATGCGCTTCTTGCCCTCCTTCTGCTTCTCGAGGAGCTTGCGCTTGCGGGTGATGTCGCCGCCGTAGCACTTGGCGAGGACGTCCTTCCGGATGGCCCGGATGGTCTCGCGCGCGATCACGCGGGCACCGATCGCCGCCTGGATGGGCACCTCGAACTGCTGTCGGGGAATCAGGTCCTTGAGCTTGGCGGTCATCATGACGCCGTACGCGTAGGCCTTGTCCTTGTGCACGATCGCGCTGAACGCGTCGACCGTCTCGCCCTGCAGCAGGATGTCGACCTTGACGAGGTCGGCCACCTGGTCGCCGATGCGCTCGTAGTCGAGGCTCGCGTACCCGCGGGTCTTGGACTTCAGCTGGTCGAAGAAGTCGAAGACGATCTCCGCCATGGGCAGCAGGTAGCGCAGCTCGACCCGGTCCTCGGACAGGTAGTCCATGCCCTGCAGGTCGCCACGCTTGGTCTGCGAGAGCTCCATGATGGCGCCGATGAACTCGCTCGGCGCCAGGATCGTCGCCTTGACCACGGGCTCGCGGACCTCGCCGATCTTCCCGGACGGGAACTCGCTCGGGTTCGTGACGGTGACCACGCTCTTGTCCTCGAGCGTGACCTCGTAGACCACGTTCGGGGCGGTCGAGATGAGTGCGAGGTCGAACTCGCGCTCCAGGCGCTCGCGGATGATCTCGAGGTGCAGCAGGCCGAGGAACCCCACCCGGAACCCGAAGCCGAGCGCCACCGACGTCTCGGGCTCGTAGTTGAGCGCGGCGTCGTTGAGCTTCAGCTTGTCCAGGGCGTCGCGCAGGATCGGGTAGTCGGTGCCGTCGATCGGGTACAGGCCCGAGAACACCATCGGCTTGGGGTCGGAGTACCCGCCCAGCGCCGCCGCGGCCGGCTTGCTCGCGTTGGTGACGGTGTCGCCGACCTTCGACTGGCGCACGTCCTTCACGCCGGTGATGAGGTAGCCGACCTCCCCCACACCGAGGCCCTTCGTGGGCACGGGTTCCGGTGAGATGACGCCGATCTCGAGCAGCTCGTGCGTCGCGCGCGTCGACATCATGACGATCTTCTCGCGCGGGTTGAGGTTGCCGTCGACGACCCGGACGTACGTGACGACACCGCGGTACGTGTCGTACACGGAGTCGAAGATCATGGCGCGGGCCGGGGCGTTCGCGTCGCCCGTGGGCGGCGGGACCAGCTCGACGATCCGGTCCAGCAGCGCCTCGACGCCCTCACCCGTCTTGCCGGACACCCGCAGGCAGTCCTCCGGGTCGCCGCCGATGAGCTTGGCGAGCTCCTCGGCATACTTCTCCGGCTGTGCGGCCGGGAGGTCGATCTTGTTCAGCACGGGGATGATCGTGAGGTCGTTCTCGAGCGCCAGGTACAGGTTGGCGAGCGTCTGCGCCTCGATGCCCTGTGCCGCGTCGACCAGAAGCACGGCACCCTCGCACGCGGCGAGCGACCGGGACACCTCGTAGGTGAAGTCGACGTGCCCGGGAGTGTCGATCATGTTCAGCGCGTAGGCCTCCTCGCCCACGCCCCAGGGCATGCGCACCGCCTGCGACTTGATCGTGATGCCGCGCTCCCGCTCGATGTCCATGCGGTCGAGGTACTGCGCGCGCATGGCCCGGGCGTCCACGACACCGGTGAGCTGCAGCATGCGGTCGGCCAGCGTCGACTTGCCGTGGTCGATGTGCGCGATGATGCAGAAGTTGCGCAGCAGCTCGGGCGTCGTGGCAGCGGGACGGATGCGCGACGCGACGGCTGCACTCGGGATCGGGGACAAGCGGACTGCTCCTGGGCGTCGGAGTCGGGAGCACGACGTGGCGGCTTCCCGACGAACGGTGACCGAGGACAGCCTGTCGGCTGCCGGTGGTCGATCCCATCATGGTCCCATGACGACGAGCCGGACCGATCCGCCCGCCGCCCATCTCGACCTCCTCGGCACGCTCGCCCGCCTTCAGGACACGTTCCTGACGACGATCCCGGGCGTCGACCCCGCGACCCGCGTGCCGTGGTGCGGGCGTTGGCGCGTCGAGGACCTGGTCGTCCACCTCGCGCGGATCCACCACTGGGCCGCCGCACAGGCCGGTCGCCGGCCCGAGACACCGCTCGGCCGCGGCCCGTTCGACCTCACCGACCTCTACGCGTCGTGCGCCGCCGAGCTCCGCGCCACCCTGGCCGCGCTCGGACCGGACGCCCGTTCGTGGACGCTCGTCGGGGACGGCCCGGCGTCCTTCTGGCACCGCCGGCAGACCCACGAGACGCTCGTGCACCTCTGGGACCTGTGCACGGCCGGCGGTCTGGTCCTCACGGTCGAGCCGGCGGTCTGGGCCGACACCGTCGACGAGGTCGTCACGGTCCTCGCGCCGCGCCAGGTGCGCATGGGCCGCATGGAGCCCTTGCCCGTCCCGGTCCAGCTGCACGCCACGGACGCGGGCCGGAGCTGGCTCCTCGGTGGTGCTCCCGAGGCCCGCGGACCGGTTGCGGCCCCCGTGTCCGTGGACGGGACGGCGCAGGACCTCGCCCTCCTCCTGTGGGGTCGCCGCGCGCCCGACGACGACGGCGCCCGGGTCACCGGTGACCGCGCGGTGCTCGCCGACGCGCTCGCACGGCCGCTCACCCCGTGACCGGCGACGCTCGTCACGCCTCGCGCGTGATTTTCACCTGCACCTCGGCGTCCTGCGTGCCCGCGCCCGCATAGATGCCGCGCAGCGGCGGCACGTCGTCGTACGACCGGCCCCGGGCCAGCACCACGTGGTGGTCACCGGCGATCGCCCGGTTGGTCGGGTCGTAGGCGAACCACTCGCCCACCCACCACTCCACCCAGGCGTGCGAGTCGCCGAGGACCGTGGTGCCCAGCTCCGCGGCGGAGTCGGGGTGCAGGTACCCGGAGACGTACCGCGCCGGGATGCCGATGGCGCGCAGCGCGCCGGTGACGAGGTGCGCGATGTCCTGGCACACGCCCGCCCGGGTTCCCCACGCCTCGGCCGCCGGCGTGTGGACGGTCGTGACGCCGGGGATGTACTCCATCTCGTCGCGCAGCGCAGCGCACACGGCCAGGGCGGCGTCCGCCGGGTCGAGCTCGCCTGCCACGCGACGCGCGAGGGCGACCACGTCGTCGGGCGGCTCCGTCGTCGGCGTGTCGGAGAGGAACTCGGCGAGCCGGTCGCGCAGCTCCGCACCCCGGAGCGTGTCCCATGTGGCCGGCGTCCGGACCGGTCCCCGCTCGGCCACCTCCACCAGGTGCTCCGCGGTGATGACCATCGAGTCGTGCGGGGTCAGCACCTCGAACGCCGTCACGACGGTGCCCCAGTAGTCGCGGTACTCGTGCCACCACGTGTGGGGCTGCACGTCGAGCGTCGACTCCATGACCGTCTGGCCCTGCTGGGACAACGGGGTCATCCGCGCCTCGTTGTACGACGCCAGCACCGCCCCGGCGTACCGGAACGTCGAGGTGTGCACCACCCGCAGCCTGCTCACAGCGATCCCCTCACAGTGCTTCCCCGACCCATTTCGTCGCCGACCCGGACGGGAAGTACCGACCACGGATCGCGTTGGACGCCGACGAGCACGCCCGCTGCACCTGCTCCATCGCCTTCGGCAGGTCGCCGAGCACCTCGTCCAGCGGGCGGTACTCCAGGCTGGTGCGGACGAAGCCGATGTGCCGGCGCGCGTCGTCCACGAAGGACCGATCCGTCACCGGCTCCAGCAGGGACAGGCACGTCTCGGCCTGGTTGAGCGCGAACACGATGGACCGCGGGAACAACCGGTCCAGCAGCAGGAATCCGGCTGCCCGCTCGTCGGACGCGGTGCCCCGGTACGTCCGCAGGAACGCCTCGTGCGCGCCGCAGGACCGCAGCAACGTGGTCCAGCTCGGCCCGGCGGAACCCGCCAGGGCGCGCGTGGTCAGCAGCCGGGCGGTCATGTCCGCGCGCTCGATGGACCGGCCGAGCACCATGAACTGCCACGTGTCGTCGCGGGACGTGGCGGAGTCCATGATCCCGGCGACGATCGCGGCTCGCTCCCGCACCCAGGTGAAGTAGTCGTGCGGACGGGCCGGTCGCAGGTGGGAGGGCAGCTGGTTCCAGGTCGTGTTGAGGCACTCCCACAGCTCGGTCGAGATGATCTCCCGCGCACGGCGGGCGTTCTCCCGGGCGGACACGAGCGACCCCGCGATCGACGACGGTGCGAACCGGTCGTACGCGAGCATGTCGAGCACGTACTCGCGGCCCACCTCGATCTGCACGGGCGGGGCCGGTCGGTCCATGACGGACAACAGCGACCGGCACGCGAGGTCCTCCTCCGCCCAGGGGTCCTCCAGAAGGATCTGCACGTGCACGTCGAGCAGCCGCGCCGTGTCGTCGGCCCGCTCCACGTACCGTCCGATCCAGAACAGCGACTCGGCGATGCGGCTCAGCACGGGCGGCCCCCGTTCTCGCGGACACGGGCCTGCTGCTGCTGCATGACCTGCGCTCGGACGTCGTTCGGGTTGGAGTCGATGGGCACCGCTGCGTCGAGCGGTACCGGGTGCGGCAGGTCCGACGGCCTGGTCGCACGGCGCGGGACTGCACCACCGAGCACCCAGGTGTCCTTCGACCCGCCACCCTGCGACGAGTTCACGACGAGCTGCCCCTCCGGCAGCGCCACCCGCGTCAGGCCGCCGGGGAGCACCCACACCGAGTCGCCGTCGTTTACCGCGAACGGCCGCAGGTCCGTGTGCCGGGGCCGCAGACCGTCCTCGACGAGGGTCGGCACCGTCGAGAGCTGGACGACCGGCTGCGCGATCCACCCGCGGGGGTCGTCGATCAGCCGGGTCCGCAGCTCGGCGAGCTCGACGCGCGACGCGGCCGGTCCCACGACGAGGCCCTTGCCGCCCGACCCGTCGACGGGCTTCACGACGAGCTCGTCGATGCGATCCAGGACCTCCTCGAGTGCACCGGGGTCCTCGAGCCGCCACGTGTCGACGTTCGGCAGGATCGGCTCCTCACCGAGGTAGTACCGCACGAGGTCCGGCACGTAGGTGTAGACGAGCTTGTCGTCGGCGACGCCGTTCCCCACCGCGTTCGCGATGGTGACGGTGCCGTTGCGCGCACAGCTCAGTAGCCCGGGGCTGCCCAGCAGGGAGTCGGACTTGAACGCGACCGGGTCGAGGTAGTCGTCGTCCACGCGGCGGTAGATCACGTCGACGCGGCGCCGGCCCTGGGTGGTCCGCATCCACACCCGCCCGCTCGCGCAGAACAGGTCGCGCCCTTCGACGAGCTCGACGCCCATGGAGCGCGCCAGCAGCGAGTGCTCGAAGTAGGCGGAGTTGAACACGCCGGGCGTGAGGACCACGACGGTGGGCTCGTCCACCCCGGACGGTGCCGCGGCGGTCAACGCGTCGAGCAGCCGGCGGGGGTAGTCGGACACCGGGCGGATCCGCAGTGCGGCGAACACCTCCGGGAACGTCTGGGCCATCGCCCGACGGTTGGACAGGACGTAGCTGACGCCGCTCGGCACGCGCACGTTGTCCTCGAGCACCCGCCAGTCCCCGTTGCCGTCCCGAACCAGGTCGATGCCGGAGACGTGCACCCGCACGCCGTTCGGCGGCTGGATCCCTCGGGCGGCGCGGTGGAAGTGGGTCGACGACACGATCAACGACCGCGGCACGACGCCGTCCGCGACGGCCCGTTGGGGTCCGTACACGTCGGCGAGGAACGCCTCCAGCGCGCGGACCCGCTGCGCGACGCCGGGGGCCATGTGCTCCCACTCGTCGCCCGCGATGACCCGGGGCACGACGTCCAGGGGGAACGGCCGCTCCTCGCCCGCGAAGTCGAACGTCACGCCCTGCGCCATGTAGGAGCGCGCCAGGGTGTCCGCACGCGCGCGCAGCTCGCCGGCCGACAGCTGGGCGAGCGCCTCGTGCACGCGCTGGTATGCCGCTCTCGGTTCGCCGCCCGGCGCGATCATCTCGTCCCAGGCCGGCCCCGCCGGGTAGTCGTCGAACAGGTCCGCCATGCCGCGACCCTAGACCTGGCGTGTCAACGCTGCGTTACATCCGGGCACCGCTCGCCGAGCGCCCCGGTACGGTCGATGCCGTGACCAGGACCAGCCGCCTGACCAGCCGCCTGACCGCCGCCGTCCGTCGCCTCGTCGGCGCGGACCGACCCAGCCGTCGCACGTCCCGGACGGCACCGGCTGCCGGCCCGAAGGTCCGGCGGGACGCGGGGCCGACGCTCGCCCCCGCACCTCGTGCGCTGCCCGACCACCGCGGTCCGGTCCGCACCGAGTACGCACCGTCACCGAACGGCGCGCCCGACCCCGGCGAGGTGGTCTGGACGTGGGTGCCGTTCGAGGACGACCCGACGCAGGGCAAGGACCGCCCCGTCCTGGTCGTCGGCCGGGACCGCGGCGTGCTGCTCGCCCTCATGCTCACGAGCAAGGACCACAGCCGTGACGCTGCGGACGAGCAACGGTGGGGCCGGCGGTGGCTGGACCTGGGTCCGGGCGCGTGGGACCGGCAGGGCCGGCCGAGCGAGGTCCGGCTCGACCGCGTGCTCCGGATCGACCCCGGCTCGGTGCGCCGAGAGGGTGCGGTGCTGGACCGTGCACTGTTCGACCAGGTCGCGCGCGAGCTCCGTTGAGCGGCGGCCGGCGCCCAGGTCCGGGACCTGTGGACCCGCCTGCGTGGGCCCCGCAGATGTCGCGGAGATCGGCGAGACGCACGAGAGACGGTGAGAGGTCGGGCCCGAGTGCGGGTCTCGCAGCCGCCTCGACGGCTGGTAGCATGGAGATTCGCGTGTCCGCCCGGGTCGGCGGGCACAAGCCCAGTTCCTCTCCGCGGGTATCCCCACGCCCTAGTCCCGGAGCTGTGCGCGCCCTCTAGACCTGTCAGATCGCTTCGGCGAACGCACAAGAGAGTCCACACGTGGCCAACATCAAGTCCCAGATCAAGCGCATCACCACCAACGAGAAGGCGCGCCTGCGTAACAAGGCCGTCAAGTCGGAGCTCAAGACGCACATCCGTCGCGTCCGCGAGTCCGTCGCCGGTGGTGACAAGGAGGCGGCCCAGGCCGCGCTCGTGACTGCGTCGCGCAAGCTCGACAAGGCCGTCTCGAAGGGTGTCATCCACTCGAACCAGGCCGCCAACAAGAAGTCGGCGCTGGCGAAGTCGGTCCAGGCCATCTGAGCCACCGCCCACGGGCACGTCCAGTCCAGCGGGTCACGCCCCGCCTGAGACGACAGTGAAGGCGTCACCCCCCCTGCGGGGTGACGCCTTCACTGTCGTCCAGCCCGGTCAGGTCAGCGACCAGGTCTCCCAGCTGCTGAGCGGGACCGACGGCCGGAAGCCTGCCTCGCGCAGCGCCCTGTCATAGGCCTGCGCGCCGGCAGCGGCGTCGCCCTGACGGACGAAGCGGTCGCCGAGGTCACGCCAGGCCGCCGCGGACTGGCGTGACGCGGACATCATGCCGAGCATGTCGGCAGCCCACTGGTAGGCACGCGTCGCTCCCACGCTGTCGCCCTGCGCCTGGCGCACGTCGCCGAGCGACAGCTGGGCGACCGCGGTCTCCAGCCGGGGCGGCTCGCCGAGCCGCTCGAGCGCGGAGCTCACGAACGCGTCGGCCGCGCTGAGGTCACCCAGCAGGAGATGCGCACGCGACCGCTCGACGTCGAGCCGCGCGAGGTCGAGCTCGGACCCGAGGAGCGCCAGATCGGGCGCGGCACGCTCGATCTGGTCGAGCGCCTCACGGGGCTCGGCCGGGTCGGACCGCAGGAGGAGCCACGCGTAGTTCAGGCGGAGCCGCGGCAGGTCACGGTCCGGCTCGCCCCCCTCAGCCAGGAGCGCCAGTGCCCGCTCCGTGTAGCGCTGTGCCAGCACGTAGTCACGCCGTTGCTCCGCCACCAGGGCGGCATTCCAGTAGACGCTGCCCCGACCGCGTGGCGTGCCGAGCGACTCGGCGAGCCGGATGAGCTCGGCCGCGCGGTGCGTCGCGTAGAGAAGATCACCGCGCTCGACGTAGGACCACAGCACCGTCGACGCGAGACGCAGGTGCTCGTCGACGCCGGCCAGCTCTGCCTGCTCGAGCTCGGCCAGCACCCGCTCCCCCACCTCGACGCTGCGGTGGAGGTCACCGGCATCCATGTAGGAGCCCACGAGCGCCGTCGCGAGACTGGCGGACTCGAGGTGGCTGCCGCGCTCGCGGGCGTCCGCCAGCAGGGGCTCGAGGATCGCGACGGCCTCCTCCAGCTCGCCGACGGACTCGTGCGCCCGGGCCATGGAGGTCAGAGCGACCACGCGGAGGGCCGGTGTGATGACGTCGAGGTCGAGGCTCTGGAGCCGACGCAGCGCCGCTGCCGCGTCACCCTGGGACATGTCGAGACGCGCATAGTCGATCTCGAGCCGCGTCCGCGCCTCGTTCGGACCGTCCTCGCCGTGGCGCAGGTACTCGAGCGTCGTACCGAGCCGGCCCGCCAGCACCGCCAGTGCGGCGTCGGTCGGCTCCCGGTGCCCCGCCTCGATGAGAGAGATGTAGCTCGGGGAGAAGGCCGACCCCGCGAGGGCGGTCTGGGAGAGTCCTGCAGCGAGCCGGGCCTCGCGCACCCGGTCAGCAATGGTCGTCATGTCAAGTCATTGTATGTGTGACGACCATTCTGTCCACCACCGGCGCCGATCGAGCCCGATCTCACAGCGACGGCCTCGCCTGACCTGCGCAGACGGATCGTTCCCGGGGCGACGCCGGCTCCGTCGCCGCGCCCCGGGTACGACCCGTCCCGCGTCAGGTCACTCCATGAGCTGGCGGCAGCACCCTGATGCGCCGCCGGTCTGCGTGGTGGCGCCGTCCGCGAGCGCCGCCCCGCCGCCGAGGCCGAGGAAGATGAGGAACGCGAAGGTAGCAGCGGTGTTCTTGAGAGGACGGGACATGGGCGAGGCTCCTGTCATGCTGGGCACGTTGAAGGTCATGTACATGATGACGCCCGCACTGCCAGGTTGTCTCTGGAATCGAGCGCCGTCACCCGCTAGAGGAGATGGTGACACCTCTGCAGGGTTGTCGAGATCATCCTGCGCGAATCGCTCGAAATCCACCCGCGATCCGCCGGTTCACAACGCCGAAGTTGTGGTGTCATAGTTCCCATGACACCGGACGAGGCCGACGGGCGACTCGCGCGACTGGCTGCAGCCGTCGAGGATGCGATCCCGAGCGCTCTCCGCCAGGAGTGGGACCGCCACGTCGCGCACGAGCCCGTCCTGGTGGCGAGGCAGGGCATCTTCTCCTCCCATGGGCGCGCCTTCGCCTACCAGCTCTCCTTCCGGTCGCCGGACCTGTTGACCGTGTCGGCGGGGACCTGGAGCGCCCACCAGCACGAACGCGCGACGGCGCACGTGCTCGGCGCGACCTTCGGACGGGCCGACCTGGAGCATGTCGCCCACGGCAGGCTGCTGTTCGTCCGGTGCCCACGTGCGTACCTGGTGGGGGAGCTGCCCATCCCGCGACGGCCCGACAGGCTCGTCATCGAGGTCACGGACATGTGCGTCGACACCGCGGTTCTCGCCGGTGTCCGACGGCTGCGTGAGGAGGGCTTCCGGATCGCGGTGCCGTCGTTCGTGAGCACGGCCGACCAGCGCCGGCTCCTCCCGCACGCGGACTTCGTGAAGATCGACGTCCGCGACCTCGACGTCGAGGGGCACCCTGTCGTCGACCTGGCACGGTCGTACGGAGCGCTGCTCGTGGCCGAGTACGTCGAGAACCCGGAGACGCTGCGCCACGCCCGGAGCCTCGGTTTCACCCTGTTCCAGGGGAACCTGCTCGAGCGTGCCGGCGTTCTGGATCGCGCCGGCGCCCGCCGCGTGAGCCTCTGACCTGCCGATCCACGGCCTCCTCCCTCGGTTCGTCGCATCGGGCAACCAATTTCGACGAAGTCGCGTCATGATCTGTCTCTCCGCGCCTCTCATCCGATGTGACTGCCTCACTTGCCGGTCCGCGGACGCCCGCACGGTTGCCGGTCGCCCGTCAGCCGATCTGGACCACGGCCAGCCAGCTGCACGGCTACGAGTACCTGTACCGCTCCCGGCAGGGGCGTCCGGCACACGTGGACCTGTGGTCGGCCTCCGACCAGGACCTCGCCACGGCGTCGGTGCTCGAGACGCTGTACGACGCCGGTGAGCCGCCCGGCGAGGCCCGGGCGTTCGTCAACGTCACCCGCTCCTTCCTCGTGCAGGACCGACCGCTGCCGGCTGCCCACGACCGGCTCGTGCTCGAGGTCGTGGAGTCGGTCGTGGTCGACGACGACGTGCTGGCAGGCCTGGCAGCCCTGCGCGCCGTCGGCCACCTCATCGCGATCGACGACTTCGAGGCGACCGCCGGGCAGCAGCGGATGCTGCCCTACGCCGACTACGTGAAGCTCGACTGCCGGGCCGTCGAGAGCCAGGGGAACGCGCTCGTGGACCTCGCGCGCAGCCGCGGCGGCCGTCTCGTCGCCGAGCGGGTGTCCACCGCGGAACGACTCACGGCGTGCACAAGCCTCGGCTTCGACCTGTTCCAGGGTGACATCCTCGGGCCTGCAGTCACACTCCCCCTGTGACTCAGCGTCCTGCCGCCGCGGCGACGCGCAGCACCGCCCGCTCCACGGCGAACTGAGGGTCGCGGCCCTCCCCCTTGACCTCGGCGTCCGCCTGGGCGACGGCTGCGAAGGCGCTCGCGAGCCCCTCGGGCGTCCACCGCCGGAGGTCGGCCACGGCCCTGTCGGTCTGCCATGGGGCCAGACCCAGGTCGCGCAGGGCCCCGGCGCCTCGGCCGCGGACCGCGGCAACCTTCGCCAAGGTGCGCAGCTTCAGTGCCAGCGCCGCGACGATCGGGACAGGATCCACGCCGGTCGCGAGGGCGTGCCGTAGCAGTGCCACGGCCTGGCCGGACTGCCCGGCCACCGCCGCATCAGCGACGCGGAAGCCGCTCGCCTCGATGCGTCCCCCGTAGTACCGCTCGACGACGTCGGGACCCACGAGCCCGGACGTGTCGGCGACGAGCTGGGAGCACGCCGACGCCAGCTCACGCAGGTCGCTGCCCACCGCGTCGACGAGCGCCCGGACGGCCTGGGCGTCGGCCCGACGGCCTGCGCGTCGGAACTCGGCCAGCACGAACGCGGACTTGTCGGCGTCGGACTTCACGACGTCGCAGGCGACGACGGGGGCGCCGGACGCCCGGACCGCGTCGAGGAGCTTCTTGCCGCGCTGACCACCGCCGTGGCGCAGCACCAGGACGACGTCCGACGGCGGCGCGTCGAGGTACGAGAGTGCGTCGGCGAGCAGGTCGTCGCCGGCGCGCTCCAGGCCGTCGACGACGACCACACGGTCCTCGGCGAACAACGAAGGGCTGGTGACGACCCCGAGCATCCCGGTGCTG
The DNA here is from genome assembly GCF_054057935.1 of Cellulomonas sp. URHB0016. Taxonomy (NCBI): domain Bacteria; kingdom Bacillati; phylum Actinomycetota; class Actinomycetes; order Micrococcales; family Cellulomonadaceae; genus Cellulomonas; species Cellulomonas sp. URHB0016. The sequence continues at coordinate 835,786 of NZ_JBSRZU010000001.1, forward strand.
TACTCGGCCGCGTCCAGACGGGTGACCTCGACGGCCGGGTCCGCCGCACGCGCCAACCCGACGAGCCGATCGACCGCCCTGTCCGCGAGCAGACCCTCCGACCCGCTGACCAGGACGACAGGAGCGAGGGCGACCTCCTCCCACGAGAGCCCGCCCGACGGGCGTGCGGCACGGGACGAGGCTCGGCGAGCGGCTGGTGGCACACTCCCAGCCTGCCAGACGTCACCGACACCACCCGTCCGGCACAGTCCGGCACGCCACCGCTCAACCGTCGTCGGGCAGCGCTCGGCGGGCACCGCGGACCGTGGCGGGCGCACGGAGCAGGAGCCGGACGACGCAGAGCCCGCTCGTCGCGAGCAGCGCGATGCCGATCGGGCCGCCCGCCCACGAGAGCTGGGCGAGGGGCGCACCTGCGGCGAGCCGCGCGACCTCGCCGATCCACCAGCATGCCGCCCCGGCGCACCACGCGAGCACCTGCGCACCCGCCGGCCACACCTGGTCCATGACGCCGGCCGCCAGTCCCAGGACGGTCGCGGGCCCGACGGCCGGCGCCACGAGCAGGTTGGCCGGGACGGCGAGCGGTGCGACGGTCGGTGTCGCGAGCAGGACGAGCGGCGCACAGACGGCCTGCGCGGCGACGGGCATCGCGAGCGCCGTGGCCAGAGGCCGGCCGACGCGCCCCGACCATCGTTCCGCGAGCGGTCCGCCGACGAGGACGAGGCCGGCGGTCGCGACGACCGAGAGGGCGAAGCCGAGGTCCGCTCCCAGCCACGGGTCCACGACGAGCAGCAGGATGACGGTGAGCGCCAGCGCAGCCGGGGCCCGGGACGGGCGCCCGACCACCAGCCCGAGCGCCCCGACCGACCCCATGAGCGCGGCTCTGAGCACGCTCGCGGCCGGGTGGACCAGCACCACGAGAGCGAGCGTCGACGCGACGACCGACACGGCCCGCGCTCGCCGGGGGATCCCCAGCGCCGCACCCCCCGAGAGCACGAGAGCCGCCACGAGCGAGAAGTGCGCCCCGGAGACCGCCGTGACGTGGGTGAGCCCCGCGGAGCGCATCGCAGCGACCAGGTCCTCGGGGACGTGCGTGGTGTCGCCGACCGTCACACCGGGCAGGAGTGATCCGGCGTCGCCCGGCAGCCCCGACGCGAGGTCGACGACGTGCGCCCGCACCGGAGCAGCGATGGCGTGCCACGGGGCCGCCGATGCCACGACGACGGGGTCCTCCGTGGTCAGCACGAGCGCCTCGTCCCGCCCGCCCGTCGCCGGAGCGAGCTTCCCGTGGACCTCGACACGAGCGCCGAACGGCACGGCCGACCAGGACGGCGGGCCGAGGACGACGACCGGGCCTGCCGCCGCGCCGGTGCGGCCGGCACCCTCGACGTGCCGCGCGGACAGCGTCACCCGGACCCGCATCGGCGCGCCCGGCCACGCCGGCGGGACCACCCGCGGGTCGCCGTCGACGACCCCGACGACCACCGCGCCGGTACCCGCGGCGGCCAGGTCGGGCAGCAGACCGGCCGAGCGACAGCCGACCTGTGCGGCGCCGGCGGCGAGGAGCGCCGCGACGGCGACGGCCACCAGCGCGGCGGTCGCCGCGAGCGAATCGGCAGCTGGGTACGTGGCAGCCCTCGAACGACGGCTGCCCGTGGGGCCACGTGTCCCGTGGCCCGGACACCGTCCAGCGGCCGCCCGGGCCGCGACCAGAGCGGCCAGCACGAGCACGGCAGCCAGTGTCCACGACACCCGGGCAGGCATCCGGGTGACCGCGAACGACCCGATCCACACGCCGAGGGCCGCGGGTACGAGCCGGAGGTCGACGGTCACCGTCGGCACGCTCGAGGTGCGGTCAGCGGTCCTGGTCATGTCGACACCAGGGCGCGGAGGCGTTCGAGCAGCGTGGGACCGATGCCCGGGACGTCGCCGAGCTCGTCGACCGTCGCGAACGGCCGCTCGTCGCGGTGCTCGACGATCCGCTGGGCGAGCACGGGACCGATGCCGGGCAGGTCGTCGAGGGCGGCAGCGTCGGCGGTGTTGACGTCCACCAGACCCGCCGGGGCGCCCGGGGCGCCCGGGGCCGATGGTGCCGAGACCGGGCCGCTCTCGCCCGGCCGCAGGACCAGGACCTGCTCGCCGTCCACAAGGACGCGCGCGAGGTTGAGTGAGGTGAGGTCGGCGTCCGCCGTGGCGCCTCCCGCCGAGGCGAGCGCGTCCACCACACGGGAGCCCACCGGCAGGCGGACGACACCCGGGCTCATGACCGCACCCGCGACATGGACCACGACCTGGGCGGAGGGCACGACCGACGCCCCCGACCCGTCCGTCGGACCGGGCACCGGCCCGACGGAGGCTCCCGCTGCCTGCGGGTCCACCCGGACGGCAGACCTGCCGTCAGGAGCCGGCGTCGGCAGTGCGACCGGTGCCCCCGGCGCCACCGTCGCCGCTCGCAGGGCCACCGCGCCCGCCACGACCAGCAGGACGATTCCGGCCGCGCCCGCCAGCCGCCACGGCACGGCCCACCGGACACGGCGACGGACCACATGCGGTGTCCGGTCGAGCGGGTGGCCGTGGGAGCGGGAGTACCCGGCACGCGCCGTCCCCCACGCCCGCTCGGTACGGGTGGTCCGCCCACCCTCGACGACGGGCTGGTCGAACGCCGGTGTCGGGTCCCGGTCGGGGCCTGCGGTTGCGAGCGGTCCTGGCGTCGCCGGTGGAAGCGGGTCGGACGCCTTGGTCACGGCGGTCGGGCCCTCTGCCGTGATCCCGTCCAGGGCGGCCTCCTGCAACGGCTCGCTGTCGGGACGGTGGCTCGGCCGCGGGTCCGAGGCGGTCCGGGGAGACCTTTCCGGCAGGGGCGTCCACCCGACCCGAGCCGAAGCAGGGCCTGCGGCGCTGAGCATGCCGAGGCGTCGGAGGGTGTCGGACGGCGTCCGGTCGCGTCTGGCCACGCCGTGACGCTAGGTGCCCGCCACGGCCGACGGCCCTCGGAGCACCACCGGGGTGAACGGTGCTCCGACGGAGCGTCGCTGTGGACGGCTCGGACCCGGCCGCGTCAGCCGTCGGCGACGACGATCGCCAGGAGGCCTGGTCCCGCGTGGGCGGCGAGCACCGCGCTCGACTCGCACACCACGGTCTCGGTGACGCGGTCGCCCGCCCAGGCGGCCACCTGCGCGGCGATGGACGCGCCCAGCTCAGCCTGTCCCAGGTGATGCACGGCGACCCGGACGGCCGGCCTGGTGGCGGCCTCAGCGACCGCGACGGCCTCCAGCCGGTCCCTGGCGGCCCGGCGGGTGCGCACCTTCTCGACGACGATGACGCTGCCGTCCTGCAGCGCGAGCAGCGGACGCAGTCCGAGGACGGTCCCGATGGCCGCGGCGGTGGCGCTGAGCCGCCCGCCGCGGCGCAGGTGGTCGACGGACTCCACGAGGAACCAGACCCGGGTCGCCGCCGCCGTCGCGGACGCGCGGGCGGCGACCGTCGCGGCGTCGGGTCCGGCGGGGGCGGTGCGGCGGCGCGCGCGCCACCACGACCTTGCGGCGGCCAGCCGGCCGGCCGGGAGTGGCTCCTCGGGCAGGTCACCGCCCGCGGCGCACCGGGCGGCGTCGAGAACGGCGAACCCGAGGGCCATGCCGACCACGCGCGAGTCGACCACGTGGACGGGGACGGGAGAGCTGGCCGCCGCGATCCGGGCGGCCCGGACGGTGCCCGAGAGCTCGCCGGACAGGTGCACGGAGACGATCTCCCGTGCGCCGGCGGCGGCCGCCCGAGCGTAGGCAGCGGCGAACGCGGCGGGCGGCGGCTGCGACGTCGTGACCCGGCCGCCGCGCGTGAGCGCGTCGACCAGCTCTGCGGGCGTGAGGTCCACCCCCTCGGCATGCCGCACCCCGCCGACGACCACGTCCAGGGGGACGACGCCGATCCCCCACCGTTCGGCCGCGCCCGGCGGCAGGGAGGCCGTCGAGTCCGTGACGACCGCGACCGTCGGCCGTCCAGCCGGACCGGACCGGCTGCCGTCCGCCGTCGGACGGGTGGCGGCCGGACCGTCGGGCGGCCCGGTGGTCAGGCCGGCACCACGTTGACGAGCTTCGGCGCGCGCACGACGACGGTCCGCACGTCGCGGCCGTCGAGCGCCCGCTGCACCCCGGGGTCGGCGAGCGCGAGGGCTCGCAGCTCGTCGTCGGCGACGTCCGGGCTCACCTCCACGCGGCCCCGGACCTTGCCCTGCACCTGCAGGACACAGGTCACGGTGTCCTCCACGAGGTGCTCCGGGTCGGCCACCGGGTACGGCTCGTGGGCCAGCGAGCGACCGTGGCCGAGCCGCGCCCAGAGCTCCTCGGCGATGTGCGGTGCGATCGGCGCCGTCATGAGCACCAGCGGCTCGACCGCCCCGCGGGGTACCTCGGGCAGCGTGGTCAGGTGGTTGTTCAGCACGATGAGCTTGGCGATCGCGGTGTTGATGCGCATCGCCTCCATGTCGACCGACACATCCGCGATCGTCCGGTGCAGGACACGCAGCGTCTGCGCCGCGAGGTCACCGTCGGTGACGGTGACCTCTCCCGACCCCTCGTCGACGACGTTGCGCCACAGCCGCTGCAGGAAGCGCTGCGCCCCGACGACGGCCCGGGTCTCCCACGGGCGGGACAGGTCCAGCGGGCCCATCGACATCTCGTACACGCGCAGGGTGTCGGCGCCGTACTCGGCGTACATCTCGTCGGGCGAGACCGCGTTCTTCAGGGACTTGCCCATCTTCCCGTACTCGCGGTGCGCGGCCTGTCCCTGCCAGGAGAAGCCGCTCGCGGACGCGGGATCCTCCACGACCTCCTGCCACGGCAGGTACACGCCGCGGTCGTCCGTGTAGGCGCTGGCCTGGATGTAGCCCTGGTTGAAGAGCCGGTGGAACGGCTCACCGCTGGTCACGTGGCCCAGGTCGTGCAGGACCTTGTGCCAGAACCGGGCGTACAGCAGGTGCAGGACCGCGTGCTCGACGCCACCCACGTAGAGGTCGACGCCGCCGACCGAGCCGGGCGCCTGGTGACCGTGCCCCGGACCCATCCAGTAGCTCTCGAGCGCCGGGTCGACGAGCACGTCGTCGTTCGTCGGGTCGAGGTAGCGCAGGTAGTACCAGCACGAGCCTGCCCAGTTGGGCATGGTGTTCGTGTCGCGGCGGTAGACCTTCGGGCCGTCCCCGAGGTCGAGCGTGACGTGCACCCAGTCCTCGTTGCGGCCCAGCGGCGGCTCGGGGGTCGAGTGCGCGTCGTCCGCGTCGAACGTCCGGGGCGAATAGTCCGGCACCTCGGGCAGGTTCACCGGCAGGGCCGACTCCGGTACTGCCAGGGGGAGGTCGTTCTCGTCGTAGACGATCGGGAACGGCTCGCCCCAGTACCGCTGCCGGCTGAACAGCCAGTCCCGCAGGCGGTAGGTGACGGTGCCCTCGCCGACCCCGCGCGCCTCGAGCCAGCCGATGATCGCGGCCTTCGCCTCGGCGACCTGCAGGCCGTCGAGGCTGATCTCCTCGTTCGAGGAGTTGATCGTCGCCCCGTCCCCGGTGCGCGCACCCTCGGGCGTCCCCTCAGCGGCGTCCACCGTGTACACGACCGGCAGCTCGAACGCCTGCGCGAACGCGTAGTCGCGTGCGTCACCGCCGGGGACCGCCATGATCGCCCCGGTGCCGTACCCCATCAGGACGTAGTCGGCGGTGAACACCGGCAACAGCTCGCCGTTCACCGGGTTCGTGGCGAGGTGCCCGGTGAACACGCCCGTCTTGCGGCCCGCGTCGGCCTGCCGCTCCACCGCCGTCTTGGCCGCGGACTCCCTCCGGTACGCCGCGACGGCCTCGGCCGGGGTGCGGTGACCGCCGGTCCACGCCGCGTGCGTGCCGTCCGGCCAGGCGGGCGGGACCTCGTCGAGCAGAGGGTGCTCCGGGGCGACGACCATGAAGGTGGCACCGAACAACGTGTCGGGTCGGGTGGTGAAGACCTCGACCTCGGCGCCTCCCTGGACGGCGAACCGGACGCGGGCGCCGGACGAGCGACCGATCCAGTTGCGCTGCATGGCCTTGATCTTGTCCGGCCAGTCGATGAGCTCGAGGTCGTCGATCAGCCGGTCCGCGTAGGCGGTGATGCGCATGTTCCACTGACGCAGGTTGCGCTGGAACACGGGGAAGTTGCCGCGCTCCGAGCGGCCTTCGGACGTGACCTCCTCGTTCGCCAGCACGGTGCCGAGCCCGGGGCACCAGTTGACGGGCGTCTCCGACACATAGGCCAGCCGGTGGCTGTCGACCACCTGGCGGCGGCCGACCTCGTCGAGCTCGGCCCACGTCCCTTCGGCGCCGTCGGGAAGCGCGCGCTCACCGGACTCGTACCGGGCGACCAGCTCGGCGATCGGCCGGGCACGCCCACGCCCGCCGTCCGGGCGGACCGCGTCCTCGTCGTACCAGGAGTCGAAGATCTGCAGGAAGATCCACTGCGTCCAGCGCACATAGCCCGGGTCGATCGTCGCGAACGACCGGCGCGGGTCGTGCGCCAGGCCGAGGCGGCGCAGCTGACGCTGCATGATGACGATGTTCGCCTCGGTCGAGGTCCGGGGGTGCTCACCGGTCTGGACCGCGTACTGCTCCGCCGGCAGGCCGAACGCGTCGAAGCCGAGGGCGTGCAGGACGTTGTCGCCCTGCATGCGCCGGAACCGGGCCACGACGTCGGTGGCGATGTACCCGAGCGGGTGGCCGACGTGCAGGCCGGCGCCGGACGGGTAGGGGAACATGTCCATCACGAAGAACGAGCGCTGCGCCGGGTCCGCCAGCCGCCCCTCACCGTCCGTGAGCTCGCCGGCGGGGTTGGCGGCGAAGAACGTGCCACGGTCCTGCCACTCGTCCTGCCAGCGGAGCTCGATCTCGTTGGCGAGGTCCGCGGTGTAGCGGAACGGGACGTCGTCCGTGGACGACGAGGCGGGGGCGGGGACGTGCTGCGCGGTCACCCGGCGAGTTTACCGGCCGGACCGGGGCGCACGGCCACGTGGATCCGGCCTCACCAGGGACGCCGCGGGCCGACGGAGGGCAGGGGCGCGGGCGTCATCCGACGAGGACCGGCGCAGCGCTGGTGGGCGCCCGGAGGCTAGGCGACGCCGCCCGGGACGAGCCAGATCGCGCGCGCAGCGACCTCGCCGAGCTCGACCGTCCCGTCCGCCTCGGAGACCCGGACGGAGACGACCCCGGTCACCGCCCGCCGCTCCACCACCGTGACCGGCGCGTCGAGGACCAGACCGACGGACTCCACGTAGCGCAGCAGCTCGGGGTCCGCGTCAGAGATGCGGGCCACCGCCCACCGCCCGGGCGCGACGTCCCACAGGACGTGTGCCGGCGGCACGTCGAGCGACCCGTCGGGGCCGGGGATCGGGTCGCCGTGCGGGTCGCGCCGCGGACGGCCCAGCTGGGCGTCGATCCGGTCGACGAACACGTCCGACACCGCGTGCTCGAGCACCTCGGCCTCGTCGTGCACCTCGTCCCAGCCGTAGCCCAGCACCTCGACCAGGAAGGTCTCGACCAGTCGGTGGCGGCGGACCATCACCAGCGCATGGCGCGTCCCGTCCGCGGTCAGCTCGACCGCCCCGTACGGCTCGTGGGTCACGAGCCCCTGGTCGGCGAGCCGCCGGACCGTCTCGGACACCGTGGAGGCGCCGACGCCGAGCCGGGCGGCGAGCAGCTTCGTGGTGACCGGCACGTCCGACCACTCCTGCGCCGACCAGATCACCTTGAGGTAGTCCTGCGTCACGGAGGTCAGCACGGGGATGGTCGGCGGCAGGCTCACGGCGACCAGCGTAGGACCAGGACCGCCTCCGGCCGGGCAGACCAGCGCGGTCCACGGCGGTGGCCACGTCCGACGCCGAGGCCGGCTCTCGCAGAGGCAGCCGCCGTCACACCGGTGACGGGCTGGCGCCGCTCCCGGGAAGACGTGGTCCCTTCGGGAAGACGACCGGCCACTGCAGCCGCGGGCTCACGGACGCCGACATGTCCGGCCGGACCTGGATGATCTGGTAGTCGAGGAACCGGCGGGACACCTTGTCCCACCTCAGGACGGTCATCTCCGCGACGCCGTGCAGCGGGCCGATCGTCGGCTCCCCCAGGGTCGCTCCCGCGGTGCTCGAGCTGATGTAGCGGACGCCGTCGCCGACCACCAGCGGGCCGATCCGCTGGTGCAGGTGGCCCGATATCTGGACGCCCACGCAGCCGCCGTCGAGCGCCGCCTGGCCGACGGACGGCGTGTGGATGAGCAGCAGGTCGACGCCGTCCTCGTCGTCGCAGGCGACCGACGCCAGGCGCTGGCCCTCCTCCGTGGCCGACTCCCGGCCCGCCGACGACGTCCCGCTGCCGACCCGCGTCTGGTTCGGGTCGCTGTCACCGAGGATCCGCAGCCCGTCGACCTCCGCCACCTCGCCCTCGAGGATCTTGGCGCCCGCCCGCGCGTACATCGCGGTCGTCTCGGCCGAGTCGTGGTTGCCCGGCGACGTGACCAGCTCCACGCCCTTCGGGATCGCCCGCCCGAACGTCGTCACGCAGTACTGCTCGACCGTCGTGCCGTTCATCGTCGTGTCACCGGCGTCGAGCACCAGGCGCGCACCCGTCCGCTTCACCACGTCGCGCACGAGCGGGGCCATGCCGACGTTGCAGTGCAGGTCCGAGACCAGGACCAGGATCAAGGGCTCGACCGCTTCCGGCTGCGCGGTGCCGCTCGGCACCGGCGTCGGGACCGGATGGACCTGCGCCAGCTCGTCGTCCAACGCCTCCCGGGCATCCCAGGCGTCGTCCAGCGACTGGCCGGCCCGCACGTAGAACTGCTGGTTGGCGCGGTAGGCGGAGACCGCCTGACCGCCGTAGGTGTCGATCACCCCGCCGAGGCGACCCGTGACCCTGGCGCCTTCCAGAGGGGTGCCGTCGAACACCGCCGAGGCGGGCACGGCACCGGAAGGGCGGTCCTGCTCGCCGACGCTCGACGTGAGCACCGTCGCCCCCAGGACGACGACCAGCCCGCCGGCCGTGATGGTCCGCGCGTGGGGGGCGAGGGCAGCCGCGAGCTCCTGGCGGCGGGCGGCCCCGAGCAGCAGCCGGCCGATCCACCACACGACGGCCAGCACCGCGAGCGCCCCCGCCGTGCGGCCCGCCACGTCGAGGAGCAGCTCGCGTGCGACGTCGTGCACGGTCGCCTGCGGCGTCGAGAACAGCTGCACGTAGCCCTGCAGGTCCCCGTTGAGCGCCTGGATCGTGGTGGGACGCTCGAGCTGGGTGAACGACTCCGGGATCTCCTGCACCGTCACCCGCAGGCCGAGCGTGAACGGCAGGGGCGAGTCGATCTCCAGCGTGCCGAGCGGTCCGAGGTCGAGCGTGACGGTCGCGTCGGTCGTCACGTCGTACCGCGCCTTGTGCGGGCCGAGGCTGCCGTCCACCGACGCGGTCGTGACACCGAACACGAGCGCGGCCATCACGGCCACCACGGCGAGCAGGACACGCGCCCACCGGGGGGCGGCACGCCGGTCGCCGGCCGCCGGTGCCGGCTCGGTGCTCGTCGGTCCGTCCATGGGACTACGAGCCTAGACGCGCCGACGTCCCACGATCCTGCTGGAGGCCCTCCGCAGGGGGCGAACCCGTGGGCGAACTCTCGGCCGCCGGGTCAGGCCCGGGCGTCGCGCCACGCGACCCACCGCTGCACCAGCGACAGGTCGTAGTCCGGTCCGCTGAGACCCACGGTGAACAGGCTGACACCCGCGTCGAGCAGGTCGTCGGCCACCGCCTCCGGCGGCTCCGAGACGGCCGTGGACCGCTCGACCAGCGACGCCGTGTCCCGGCCGACGGCCGCGCCGTGCTCGTCGAGGATCGCGCTCTTGCGCCGCACCGTCTCGGCGTCTCCGAACCCGTGCCAGACGTCGGCGTGCTCGGCGACGACCCGGAGCGTCTTGCGCTCCCCTCCCCCGCCGACCAGCACCGGGATGTCCCGCGTCGGCACCGGGTTGGACGCCGCCCACCGTGACTTGATGCGGGGCAGAGCCGCCGCCAGGTCGGCGATGCGGCCGCCCGGTGTGCCGAACTCGTAGCCGAACTGGTCGTAGTCCTTCTCGAACCAGCCGGCACCGATGCCGAGGATCAGCCGGCCGCCGCTGATGTGGTCGACCGTCCGGGCCATGTCCGCCAGCAGCTCCGGGTTGCGGTACGAGTTGCACGTGACGAGCGCCCCGATCTCGACGCGGCTGGTCTGCTCCGCCCAGGCGCCGAGCATCGTCCAGCACTCGAAGTGCAGGCCGTCGGGGTCACCGCTCAGCGGGAAGAAGTGGTCCCAGTTGAAGACCACGTCCACGCCGAGGTCCTCGGACCGGCGGACGGCGTCACGGATCTGTGCGTAGTCGGCATGCTGCGGCTGGATCTGGACGCCGACGCGGACGGGAGGAGTCATGCGCAGGAGCCTAGGGGGCGCCTTCCCCTGGCGCAGGTCACTGCCGGCGGCAACGACGTCGAGGTCATTGGTACGTCACCAGGTCCGGGACCGGCTGCACCGCGTACGTCGCGGCCGGGTCGAGCATCGGCTGGTCCTCGTCGTAGAAGTTCTTCCAGCCCCAGTGCACCGGTGGCGCGCCCTCACGCAGGTGCGCCCACGTGCCGGCCTTGGCGGGCTGCGTGCCCTGACCGTCCACGTGGATGACGACCGCCAGCTCGTCGTGCGAGGTGTCGAGCCGCTCCCGCCCGTCGACCATCCGCGTCGAGAACTGGTGGACCACGAACATCTTCTGCGGGAGGCCCCGCTGCCGGGTCAGGTCGGCGAGCCACCCGGCGACGGCGTTGACCTCGTCCACCCCGACCGAGCCGATCTGCCGCAGGTGCACCTGGTCGGGAGCGAGCCGCCACTCCGGGTCGAGCGCCAGGCCGACGTACGGGAGTGCCAGGAGGTCCTGGTACTGCTGAGCCTGCGTGAGGAAGTCGATGCGGCCGGGCTGCAGGTCGAGCACGACGGCCATGCCCGCGGCGCCGGCCGCCTCGACCAGAGGACGGAGCGTGTCGACCGGGATCGCCCGCGAGTAGCTGCCGTCGGCCTCGGGGGCGGCCGACGCGACGGTCGCGATGATCTCGACCGCCGGGACCACCGTGTCCCCGGTCAGGGGTCGGTACGCGTCGGCGTGGGCCTGGGCACGGGCGACGGTCGCGGGGACGTCCTGCTCCCCCAGCACGCCGAGCGCCGGTATGCCGGGGGCACCGTACAGCGCGACGTACTTCTTGCCCGGCACGCCGTTCACCTGCGGGAACATCAGCTGGCCACCTCCCGGGGCGAGCACGCCGGTGGAAGCGGTCGCCACCCGGGACGCCAGCAGCGCGGGGTCGCCGAACGCGGCACCCAGCGCGACCACGTGCTCCGGACGGTGCTCGGCCACGGCCCGCACACCGGGCGTGGTCGCGCGAGGGTCGCCGCCCGGGACGTCCACGACAGGGACGCCGGCCGCTGCGATCGTCGCGAGCGCCGCGGCCGGCACCGGGCCCACGCCGGTGAGGGCCACCGTCCCGTGCACGGGCTGCGGGCGCTCGGTGAGCGGGAGCGTCGCCGAGGCGGATGCGGAGGCAGAGGCAGAGGCAGAGGCAGAGGCAGAGGCAGAGGCAGAGCTTGCGGCCGAGGCAGTGCTTGCGGCGGGGGCAGTGGTTGCACCGCTGGGGCCGGGGGTGGTCGACGGCGCGGCCGCCGGACGGACCACCGTGACACCGGCCCGCACGGCGAGGTCCGCGGCGCCCACTGCCAGCACCCACCGGGTACCGAGGCGGTCGAGCTCGCCGAGGAGCGCATCGGGCGCCACCGTGGGACCGGTGAGCAGCAGGGGCGCACCGACCTCCGTCGCGGCCGCCGCGGCGGCGACCTGCGCGGCCGCGTCCCCGGCAGCGGCGAGGACCACGACGGGGGCTGTCGTGAAGAGCGCCCTCGACGCCTCGAGGGCCGCCGACTCGTCGGTCGCCGCGGGCAGCACCACCGCGGCCGGTACGGGTGCAGCGACGGTCGCGGTCAGCGGCACGGGTGTCGGCGTCGGCGTCGGCGACCCGCTCGAGGCCTGGGTCGGCGACGGGCCGGCGGCGCGGCCGTCCGGCGTGCACCCGACGAGGACCAGCAGCGCTGCGAGGGCGACGAGGAGCGGACCGCGTACCCGTCGGGTACCGGAGGGCACGAGGGGGTCCGGCATCGTCGGCATCGTCGCCACTGTAGGTCGCGCGTCCGCCGCCCACGGACCGGAAGCCCCCTATCCGCGGGTGACGTCGACGGTCTACGGTCGGCGGGACACAGCCCCCGGGGAGCGCAGAGAGCGCGCTGAGAGTGCGGCCGGACACCACGTCCTCCCCGCAGACCCGTGGAACCTGACCTGGTTCGCACCAGCGTAGGGAGCAGGGCGCAGGTCGCCGGCCGGACGCCGGTGGCCGTGCCGTCGGGCCGGTGCGCCGTCGGCGTGCCGGGCGACGGGACTCACGTGCCGGAAGGACACGTGCGGTCCGCCCCGGGGGTCCGCACGCGACACCAGGAGCACCCTCATGAGCACCGCGACCACCGCCTCCGGGCAGGCCCTCACGCCCACCGACCTCGGGGTCGGCGCCCGCTTCTCCCTCCACCCCGCGACGGGAGGCCTGGTCGACGTCGCCGCCGCCGCCGACCGGTCCGGGCTCGAGGTCACCGTCGACGACCTGTCCACCCTGGTGCGCGGCACCGAGAGCGACGTCCTGCTGTTCGTGCACCACGTCGTCGCAGCCGGCGCGAGGGTGGCGGGGCATGTCGTCGCGCACGTGCAGCTGTCCCGCGGCTGCCCCGGTGAGGTGGCGTGCGGCCTGGCCGACCATGCCGTCCTCGCCGACGTCGAGCCCCCCGAGCTCCCGGCGACCGGCCTGCGCGCCGCCGCCCACTGGGCGCTCTACCCGCTCGACGACGGCCGGGTGGGGCACCCGGGCGACCACATGCGTGCGATCGAGCAGGCGGTGGCGGTGGCCCGTACCCGCGCGACCGTGTCGCCGGAGCACTTCGTCACCCGTCTCGACGGTGACCTCGCCGAGGTGCTCGGTGCCGTCGCCGCCGGCTGGCTCGCTGCGGGTCGGCACGTGCGGCACGTCGTCGCGCACGCCGTCGTCTCCGTGACGTCCACGCCCGCCGGGAACTGAGCGCTCCCCCTGCTCGACGGTCGGGAGGCGTGCGTCGGCCGGTCCTGGCAGCCTCAGGACATGAGGACCTACGGCGAGGTCGAGGCGGCGTTCGAGGTGCCCGAGGACGCCTCACCACCCGACCTGAGCGGCGTCGGCGGGCTCACCCAGGTGGACCGGCCGGAGCCCGTGGACCTCGTTGCGCAGTACTACGACACCGACGCGCTCGACCTCCTCCGCGCGGGTGTCACGCTGCGCCGGCGGACCGGCGGGTCGGACGAGGGGTGGCACCTCAAGGTCCCGACGACGGCCGCCGGGCGGGAGGCGCGCGCCCGGACCGAGCACCGCCTGCCACTCGATGACCCGGCCGCGCCGGAGGCCCTCCTCGACCCGGTGCGCGCCCGGCTGCGCGACCGGCCGACGACGCTCGTCGCCGAGCTGAGGACGCGACGGGTGCCGTACCGATGGCTGGACGACACCGGGCGAGCGGTCGTCGAGGTGACCGACGACCACGTCCACGCGGTCGTCCACCGCCCCGACCGCGACGGGCAGGTCGTCGAGACGTGGCGCGAGTGGGAGGTCGAGCTCGTCCATGGGGACGAGAGCGCGCTCTCCGCGGTGAGCGAGCTGCTCGCCGCGGTGCCCGGTGCGGTCGCACGGAGCTCGTCGAAGCTGGAGCGCGCCCTGCGCGACCTCGGTGCGGACCGCCGCCGCACGGAGCCGCGCGACGAGACGGCCGGCGAGGTGGTCCGCGCGTACGCGGCGCGTCACGTCGAACGACTGCTGCGCGCGGACGCGGGTGCGCGCCAGGGCGACGACCGTGCCGTGCACGACGCGCGGGTCGCCGCGCGTCGCCTGCGCACCGTCCTGTCGGTGTACCGGCCGATGCTCGGCCGCCACGTGACGGAGCCGCTGCGCGACCGGCTGGCGGAGCTCGGGCACGCGCTCGGCGCGGCGCGCGACCCGCACGTCGAGCTGCAGGGCCTGCTGCGCCTCGTCGAGCAGGAACCCGTCGAGCTCGTGATCGGTCCCGTGGCCCGCCGGCTGGACGACGACAGGTCGCGTGCCCGTCGGGACGGTGTGGAGCGGCTCGCGGACCTGCTCGGCTCGTCCAGGTACTGGCGGATGCTCGACGAGCTCGACCACCTCGCGGACGACGCGCCGGCCGGACCGGCGGCCGGCCGGCCGGCCGCCGACGTGGTGCCGAGGCGGGCCCGACGCGCGTGGCGCCGCCTGGACCGCCGCACGGAGGAGCTCTCCGAGGTCGCGGAGGTCGCGCCCGGTCCTGCGGCCGACCAGGCTCGGCACGAGGTCCGCAAGGCGGCCCGTCGGGCGCGGTACGCCGCCGAGGTGGCCGTCCCGGTCGTCGGGCGCCCGGCTCGCAGGAGCGCGCGGCGGGCCCGCGACGTGCAGGACGTGCTCGGCGCGCAGCACGACACCGTCGTGCGGCGCGAGACCCTCCGCCGGATCGGGGTGCAGGCGTACCTCGACGGCGAGAACTCGTTCACGTTCGGCCGGCTGCACGCCCTCGAGCAGGCGGGCGGCGAGGTCGCGGCGAGGGAGGCGGACCGGTCGCTCGCGCGGGCGCGGCGGTCGGGGCACCGCTCCTGGATGGGTTGAGCCTGGTCCCGGAACGGTTGCCGCGGCCCGTCAGTCCGCCGCGGCGCGCACGACGTTCCGCCACGGGTCCTCGAACCGCACGGTCACGCCGTCGTCGGCCAGCGGCACCGCCGCGAACCGCAACCGGTCGACGAGCGACCCGAGACCGTCGGCCGTGGGCACGGTGATCCGGACCTCGCCCAGTCCGAGGGACGACGCACGCGGCCCGGCGCCGGCGCTGTTCCACGTGTTCATGGCCAGGTGGTGGTGGTATCCGCCGGTAGACACGAACAGGGCGCCCTGCCACTGGGCGGTGACGTCGAACCCGAGCGTGTCGACGTAGAAGCGCCGGGCGGCGTCCACGTCGCCGACCTGCAGGTGCACGTGCCCGACGACGGCGTCACCGGCTCCCGGCCGGTCACCGGGCGCGTCGGTGAGGTGGTCGCGCAGGAACGCGCTCGGGTCCAGCCGCAGGGAGTCCATCCGCACGCGGCCGTCGGCGTCATGCTCCCAGACGGCCCGGCTACGGTCCCAGTAGAGCTCGACCCCGTTGCCCTCGGGGTCGGTGAGGTAGAAGGCGAGCGAGACGAGGTGGTCCGCGGAACCGGCGAACGCGCCAGGTTCACGTCGGGCCACCGATGCGAGGCTGGCCGCGAGGGCGGCCCGGTCTTCGAACAGGAGCGCCGTGTGGAACAGGCCGGCGGAGCTGCGGGACGCGGGCGGCAGGTCCGGCGCGTGCTGCAGGACGACGAGCGGCGTGCTGCCGCGACCGAGGGTCACGGTGTCCTCCCGCCGCCTCGCGCCGAAGCGCTCCGCCTGCTCGGTCACCACGTCGAGCCCGAGCCCGTCGCGGTAGAACCGCAGCTGGCGGTCGAGATCGCCGACCAGGAGCGTGACAGCGTCCATGCCGGTGCCGGCCGGCAGGGCGTCGTGCGGGTGCGACGCCCGGAGGGGAACGGCCCGGCCCGATCCGGGGGTGGGTGCAGTGGGCATGCCTCTCACAATGGTTGAGAGTTCAACTTTGTTCCTCAGGCGGGAGGCCGCGGCTCACCGGCGCGGTGGTTGTGACCGAGCCCTTCGAGGAACCGCGGTCCCGTCGCGACGAGCTCGGTCGCGAAGGACTCCGCCCACGCACCGTACGGCGACCACGCGAGCCCGTCGTTCGAGAACCGGCCGTCCGTGGTGACCTCCGTGACGCAGAAGCCGGGGATCACCAGGTCGGTCACCGGGCTCCCGCGCTCCACCTCGGCGACCACGAGCGGGGCGTTCGCGCCCGCGAACACGTCGATCACCCAGCCGTCCTCGCCGAGCCAGACCGAGTGCCGCAGCTTGGCGACGCGCGCCTCCGCCCGGCGGATCAGCTCGACGGCCACCGTGGGGTCGAGCTCGCGCTCCGCCTCGTACCGGGTCCCCTCGACCATCGGACCCTTGACCGTGATCGCGCAGAAGTCGACCGCACGCACGTGCCGCTCGAGGAGAGCGAGCTCGTCGTCGCCCGGGTCGACGGCCTCCGTCACGGCCGACACCTGTGCTCGGACCCGAACCGCGAACCCGTCCCGCGCCAGCAGGTACGACTGGACGATCAGGGCCGGGGCGGTCTCCAGCATCTCGGAGGGCGGGCGCTCCACCCAGAACCGCCGTTCGAACTCGAAGTCGCCGTAGCCGGTGTCGCTCATCGCGCCGTGCTCCCCGTGCGGTGCATGGCCGGAGCCTATCGAGACGGGTCGCTCATTCCGCGCTCACCGCCTCCAGCACCGGCAGGCGCGCCGCACGGACCGCCGGCCAGACCGCGGCGAGCACCCCGACGGCGACCGCGAGCGCGAGCATGACCAGCAGGCTCCCCCACGGCACGGCCAGCGTCCGAAGACCGCGGTCCGCGAACACCGTGGGCAGCGTCGACGCGAGGGCGACCCCGACCACGAGTCCCACAGCGGTGCCGAACACCGCCGTGAGGACGGACTCGACGGTGATGGTCGAGCCGAGCTGGACACGGCCCAGCCCGACGGCCCGCAGCAGGCCGATCTCGCGCGTCCGCTCGATGACCGACAGCGCCAGCGTGTTCACGATGCCGAGCACCGCGATCACCACGGACAGCCCCAGCAGCGCGTACAGGATCACGAGCACCTGGTCCACCTGCTCGGCAAGGTCGGAGACGAACTGCTCGGGGTCCATCACGGTGACCACCACGTAAGGGCGCACGGTCTCGGTGAGGTGCGTGCGCAGCACCTCGAGGTCGGCGCCCGGGACCGCCGTGACGAAGGCGGTCGTGACCTGCTGCTGGTCTGCAGGCACGAGCTCGTCGAGGACCGCCTGCGGCGCGACGAGCGGCACCCCGAAAGCGGGCGAGTCGATGACTGCGCCGATCCGGACCCACAGCGGCTCCCCCGTGCCCGTGAGCGTCAGCTCGTCGCCGACCTTCCACCCCTCGTCGCGCGCCGTGGTCCGCTGGACGGCGACGGCACCACCCGCGAGGGCGTCGTGGAAGGACCCCTGCACCTCGGTGGTCCGGACGCTGCGCCCGATCGCCTCGGGGTCCACGGCGGTCACGGTGAACGAGTCGTCGCCGCCCTGCGCCACCCGGACGGCGGCCGTCGCGAACGTGTCGGCGGCCCGCACGTCGGGCAGCGCACGGACGTCGGCGACCGCCTGCGCCGGGACGGTGCCGGCGGGCGCCACGCGCAGGATGAAGTCGGTGCTGGCCTCCTGGGTGACGATCGCGCGCGTCGAGGCCTGGGCGGTCGCCGCGATGACCGCCGACGCGCCGACGAGCGCCATGCCGATCATCAGCGCACCCGCGGTGTTGGCCGTCCGTCGCGGGTTGCGGACCACGTTGCCGCGCGCCAGCCGTCCGACCGGCCGGAACACCAGCAGCGGCGCGCCGACCGCCGTCAGGACGGTCCGTGCGACGACCGGTGCCACGCCGAGCACACCGACGACGACCGCGCACGCCCCGAGGCCGAGCAGGCGGTCCGCACCGTCCCGCTCGGGTCGGACCAGGGCGCCGGACACGGCCGCGGCACCCACCACGAGCAACGCCGCGCCGACGAGCGCCCGGCGTACCAGCGACCGCTCGGGCAGCGTGACCTCGTCACGCAGGGCGTCCACCGGCGGCACGAGCGCCGCCCGTCGCGCAGGCACGACAGCCGCCGCCACGCTCACCAGGGTGCCCAGCAGCACCGAGACGACGACGGTGAAGGCGTCCATCGGCACCCGCCCGGCGAGGTCCATGCCGAACGAGGCGAGCACCCGACGGAGCAGCACCACCAGGCCGAGCCCCCCGGCCACGCCGAGGATCGCGCCGACCACCCCGACCAGGGACGCCTGCAGCACGATCGACGCGAAGACCTGCGACGGCGACGCTCCGACGGCGCGCAGCAGCGCGAGCTCACGCGTGCGCTGTCGCACCCACATCGCGAAGGTGTTGGCAATGATGAACGCGCCCACGAACAGGGACACCCCGGCGAACACCAGCAGGAACGTGGTGACGAACCCCAGCACCTCCTCGATGCTCTCGATCGCCTCCGCACGCATCTCGTCGCCGGTGATCGCCACAGCGGGCGCACCCGGCACGGCGTGCGCCCGCAGCACGGGCGCCAGCCGGTCGGCGAGCTCGTCCTCGCTGACGCCGGGCCGGGCGTTCACGGCGATCGACGTCGCGGTGCCGTCGGGCGCGAACGCGGCCTCCGCGGTCGCCCGGTCGACGAAGACGACCGTCGCGCCCGCGAGCGCCGCACCGAGCTCCGCCTCGCCGACCACCCGGACGGGCCGGAGCTCGCCCCCGATGACGAGCGTGGTGGCGTCGCCGAGGGCGAGGCCGGACGCGTCGAGCGTGCCGGCCTCGACGACGACCTCGTCCGGGCCCTGGGGGGCGTCGCCGGCGACGAGGCGGACCGCCCGGTCGCGGGGGTCGTACCCGAACGCGAAGCTCGGCGCCTGCGTGCTCTGCACGGCCGTGCCGTCCGCCCCCACGAGCACCACGGGCCCCTGCAGGTCGGGCAGGGCGGCGGCGACCCCGGCCACCTGCTCGACCGGGTCGACGAGGGTCAGCGGGACACGGTTGTGCGAGCCCGCGGCCGGACCGGCAGCACCTCCTGCCTCGTCGGCGCCCCGTACATAGGCGTCGCCGAGGGTGGTCGTCGCGATGATGTCGCTGAACGTGGACCCGAGCATCGTGCGCAGCGCGAACGTGCCGGCCACGAACGCGACCCCGAGCGCCACCGCCAGGACCGACAGGCAGAACCGGACGAGATGCGCCCGGATGGCCCGCACCGCGACGCGGTTCATGGGCGGTTCACCGACCGCCCGCCCCGAGCTGCTCGAGGACCGCGGCGGGCGTCGGGTCGCGCAGCTCGCCCACCAGCCGCCCGTCCGCCAGGAACAGGACCCGGTGGGCGTACCCGGCCGACGTGGGGTCGTGGGTCACCATCACGACGGACTGGCCGAGCTCGTCGACGCTGCGGCGCAGGAACCCGAGGACCTCCGCGGACGAGGTCGAGTCGAGGTTGCCCGTCGGCTCGTCCGCGAACACCACGGCGGGCCTGCCGACCAGGGCCCGGGCACAGGCGACCCGTTGCTGCTGGCCACCGGAGAGCTCGCTCGGCTTGTGATGCAGCCGGTCGCCCAGTCCGAGCGTGCGGACCACCAGGTCGAGGTGCTCGCGGTCGACAGGGCGCCGTGCGATGTCGAGCGGGAGCGTGATGTTCTCGAGCGCGGTCAGGGTCGGCACCAGGTTGTACGACTGGAACACGAAGCCCACCTTCGTACGCCGCAGGTGGGTGAGCCGCCGTTCCGACCACCGGCTGACCTCGGCGCCGTCGACGACCACCGAGCCGGAGGTCGGCCGGTCGAGCCCCGCCAGGCAGTGCATGAGCGTCGACTTGCCGGAGCCCGACGGCCCCATCACGGCCGTGAGCTCGCCGCGGACCAGGTCGACGTCGATCCCGTCGAGCGCGCGCACCGCGGTCTGGCCCTGCCCGTAGACCTTTACGAGGTCGTTCGCCGACGCGATCACGTCACTCATCCGGCCCCCAGCGGTGTCAGCCTCACTGTGACGATCGTCCCTCTTGCGGGGCGCTCGCGCCGAGTGTGAGAGACTGGGACCACCTGAGGGCAGCGCGAACCGCGCGCCCCGCGTCGTGGAGATCCCCCAGCACTCGCTCTGGTTGCTCTGGCGGCGGACCCCGATCGACTCTCCCCGAGAGGCTTCATCTGTGACTTCATTCGCCGACCTCGGCGTGCCTTCTGCCCTCGTCACCGTCCTCGCGGACCAGGGCATCACCGCACCGTTCCCCATCCAGACCGCGACGCTGCCCGACTCGCTGGCCGGCACCGACGTGCTCGGCCGCGGCCGGACCGGCTCCGGCAAGACCATCGCGTTCGCCCTGCCGCTCGTCGCCCGCCTCGCGGCCGCCGGCCGCGGCAAGGTCGCCCGCCGTCCCCGTGCCCTCATCCTGGCCCCGACGCGCGAGCTCGCCTCGCAGATCGACGCCACGGTGGCCCCGCTCGCCAAGGCCATGGGCCTGAACACGACCGTCATCTTCGGCGGCGTCTCGCAGGGCAAGCAGACGTCCGCGCTCAACGGCGGCATCGACATCGTCATCGCCTGCCCGGGCCGCCTCGAGGACCTGCTCAACCAGAGGGCGCTCACGCTCGACGGCATCGAGATCACCATCCTCGACGAGGCCGACCACATGGCCGACCTCGGCTTCCTGCCCGGCGTCAAGCGGATCATGGACAAGACCCCCCGGGTCGGGCAGCGGATGCTCTTCTCGGCGACTCTCGACAACGGCGTGGACCAGATCGTCAAGCGGTACCTGACCTCCCCCGTGGAGCACTCCGTCGACAGCGCCCAGTCGCCGGTCGCCGCGATGACCCACCACCTGTTCGAGGTGCGCGACGCGGAGGCCAAGAAGGCCGTCATCCACCACCTCGCCTCGGGCACGGGCCGCCGCGTGCTGTTCATGCGGACCAAGCACCAGGCCAAGAAGCTCGCGAAGCAGCTCACGGTCGACGGCATCCCCGCCGTCGACCTGCACGGCAACCTCGGCCAGGGCGCACGCGAGCGCAACCTCGAGGCGTTCTCGTCGGGCGCCGTGAAGGTGCTCGTCGCGACCGACATCGCCGCCCGCGGGATCCACGTGGACGACGTCGAGCTCGTGGTGCACGTCGACCCGCCCGCCGAGCACAAGGCGTACCTGCACCGCTCCGGCCGCACGGCTCGCGCCGGCTCCGGCGGCGACGTGGTCACGCTCGTCCTGCCCGAGCAGCGCGGCGACGTCCGCGCACTCACGCGTGCCGCGAAGATCACGGCGCAGCCGCAGTCCGTCGCCCCGGGCGACGCGGTGCTCAAGCGCCTCGTCCCCGACGTCGCGGCGCACGTGCCCTACGTGGCTGTCGCGGTGTCCGCGCCCGCCGGCCGGTCCTCCGGCGGCGGCGGCCGTGGTCGCACCGGCGGCGGCCCCCGTCAGGGCTCGTCCGCGTCGACCTCGTCGAGCAGCCGGAGCTCCCAGGGCCGGGCGCCGGGCCAGCAGTTCCGCACGGCGTCCGCGCCGGCTGCGGGCGGCACCGACGGCGGCCAGGGTCGCAGCCGTCGGGGCGGTCGTGGCCGCGGCCGTGGTGCCGGCGGCGGTGCCCAGGGGCCGCGCGGCTGACCGCACCCGCCTGTCGCACGAGGGGACCGCAGCACACCGCTGCGGTCCCCTCGTGCCGTCCGGGGACCACGCGGCCTGCGAACCGCACCTGGCGCAACGGCCATGAGGGCCGCATGATGTGACGCAACAGCGACCCGCCCGGGAGCGACCATGTCACTCATTGCCCTGACCTGCACGGCGACCTCCAGGTGACCGTCCGATGGCACTGATCTCGCGCGGGTTCCGCGGCAAGCGCGAGACGGATCCCCGGATCCCACCGGGGCAGTACCTCGAACGCGGGTTCCCCGTGCTCTCGGCCGGGCCCACGCCACGCGCCGACCTGTCGACGTGGACGTTCTCGGTCGGCGGCCGCGACGGCGTGCGAGCGACGTGGACGTGGGCCCAGCTGGCCGCGCTGCCCGCGGACGACGTCGTCAGGGACATCCACTGCGTGACCAAGTGGACCAAGCTCGACACGTCGTGGCGCGGGGTGTCGGTGGACCGCCTGCTCGACGCGGTCGAGATCGGCGACGACGAGCAGTACGCGCTCGCGCACTGCGACGGCGGCTACACCACCAACGTGCCGCTCGCCGACCTGCGCGGCGGCCAGGCCTGGATCGCCTACCGGTACGACGGTGCGCCGCTGGCCCCGGAGCACGGCGGTCCCGCCCGGCTGTTGATCCCCCACCTGTACTTCTGGAAGTCCGCGAAGTGGGTGCGCCGCATCGACCTCCTCGCGGAGGACGAGCAGGGTTTCTGGGAGAGGCTCGGCTACCACCGGTACGGGGACCCGTGGAAGGAGCAGCGCTATTGGGGCGACTGACCGGAGACGCCCCGAGCGCACCCGACGGCACCCCGCCGCTCCGGCTCGACGGCTCGCTGTCCGTGGACGACGACGCCGCCGACCTCATCGATGTCACCCCCTACGTGCTGCCCTGGCGGGTCGGTACCGTCGTCGAGCGCCGCCGGGAGACCCCGACCGCCCTGACGCTCGTGCTCGACGTGCCAGGGTGGCGCGGCGCCCTCGCCGGGCAGCACGTGGACGTCCGGTTGACCGCCGAGGACGGGTACTCGACGCAGCGCTCCTACTCGCTGGCGTCGTCCGGCACGATGAGCCTGCCCACAGGGATGCCCGCTGACGAGCGCATCGAGCTGACCGTGCAGGTCGTCGACGACGGCGAGGTGTCGCCCTACCTCACCGAGGACCTCGTGGTCGGCGACCGGATCGAGCTCCGCGGTCCGGTGGGCCACTGGTTCGTGTGGCACCCGACCGACCCGCATCCTGTCCAGCTCGTCGCCGGCGGCTCCGGCCTGGTGCCGTTGATGTCGATGGTCCGTACTCGCACACGCGCCCGCAGCGTCGCCCCCTTCCGGCTGCTCGTCTCGGCCCGCACCCCCGTCGACGCCCTCTACGCGGACGAGCTCGCTGCGGCCGGCCCTGGGGTGGGCGTCACGCAGGTGTGGACCAGGCGCGCGCCCGACGGGTGGACCGGGCGGGTCGGAAGGGTCGACCGTGCCCGGCTGGAGGCGGCGTGCTTCCCGCCCGACGCGCGAGCCCACGTGTTCGTCTGCGGGCCGACGCCGTTCGTCGAGACCGTCGCCGACCTGCTCGTCGACCTGGGCCACGACGCGGAGCGCATGAGGACGGAGCGGTTCGGGCCGACGGGGCCGTGACGCCCGACGCACCGTTCGACAGGACCTCCGGGAGCCCGCGCGCCGCGAACGGACCGGGCCCGAGCCACACGACGACGCGTCGCACCTCGTCCGGCCCCCGGAACAGAGCCTCTAGCGGGAACCGCCCGGCGCCGCCATGGTTGGTCCCGCCCGAGGCGTGCTCGGCTCGTGTGCGAGACTCCGCCGCATGCCCGCGAGCTACTCCCCCGACGACCACCTCTCCCACCGCACCCTTCTCGTCGCCGCGTCCTACGTGGTGCTGCGGCGCGACGACGCGGTGCTGCTGCACCTCCGGCAGGGCACCGGGTACCGGGACGGCCACTGGGCCACTCTCGCCGGGCACGTCGAGCCCGCGGAGTCCGTGCACGAGGCGGCGGTCCGGGAGGCGGCCGAGGAGGCGGGGATCGCCGTGGCGGTCGACGACCTGCGGCCGCTCACCGTGCTGCACCGCTTCGAGCGCCACGGTCCCGCGGTCGAGCAGCGGATGGACGTGTTCTTCGAGGCCCGGCGCTGGACGGGCGACCCGGTGATCGCCGAGCAGGCGAAGGCAGCGGACATGCGGTGGTTCCCGCTCGACGGCCTGCCCGATCCCGTCGTGCCGCACGAGCGCCTCGTCCTCGACGCGCTCGCGGCAGGCCGCACGCTGCCGGCCGTCCTGTCCTTGCCGTCCTGACCGGCCTCGGTCCGGGTGGGCCTGCGCGCGGTACGACCGCCGGCGCACCGCCCCGAGGTCGGAGGCGGTGCGCCGGCGGTCGGTGCGAGCAGACCGTCAGCCGGTGTTCTGGACGCCGGCCGCGACCCCGTTCACGGTGAGCAGCAGCAGGCGACGCAGGTCGTCCGCCTGCTCGACGGCATCCCCCGTGCGCAGGCCGCGCAGCGCGCGGAGCTGCAGCAGTGACAGCGCGTCCACGTACGGCGAGCGGAGCTGGACGGCGCGGCCCAGGATCCGCCGGCGCGACAGGATCGCCTCACTGTCCGTGATGGCGAGCACCGACCGGCGGGTGAGCGTCATCTCGGACATCACCTGCTCGGCAAGGTCGGGCCGGTCGCCGAGCGCCAGGTAGCGCGCTGCGATGCGCTCGTCCGTCTTGGCGAGCGACATCTCGACGTTGTCGATCATCGTCGTGAACAGCGGCCACTGCGCGTACGCGGCGCGCAGCTCGTCGAGGTCGCCGACGGCGTCGAGCGCCGTGCCCAGGCCGTACCATCCGGCCAGGTTGATGCGCGCCTGCGACCAGGAGAACACCCACGGGATCGCGCGCAGGTCGTCGAGCGAGGAGACCGACAGGCCCCGTCGCGCCGGCCGGGACCCGATCGGCAGCAGGCCGACCTCCTCGAGCGGCGTGACCTCGGCGAACCACTGCGGGAAGCCGTCGGCACGCACCAGCGCGTGGAACCGGTTCCGGGAGAGCTCGTCGAGCCGGCTTGCGAGCTCCGCGAACCGCTCCGTCGCCGCCGCGTTGCGCTTCTCGATCGACGGCGTGCCCGCGAGCAGCGTCGCAGCGACGACCTGCTCGATGTGGCGGGCGGCGATGACGGGGTCGCCATAGCGGGCGAAGATGACCTCACCCTGCTCGGTGAGCTTGAAACGGCCGTCCACCGACCCGGGCGGCTGCGCGAGCACGGCGCGGTTGGCGGGGCCGCCGCCGCGACCGAGGGCGCCACCCCGGCCGTGGAACAGGGTCAGCGCGATGCCGTGCCGGTCCGCCCACTCCGTGATCCGGCGCTGCGCGGAGTCGAGCGCGAGCGTCGCGGACACCGGGCCGACGTCCTTCGACGAGTCCGAGTATCCGAGCATGACCTCGACGCGACGACCGTTCTCGGCGAGACGTCGCTGCACCTGCGGGATGGCCAGCGCACCCTCGAGGATGTCGACGCTCGCCTCGAGGTCCGCGAAGGTCTCGAACAGGGGGATCGCATCGATGACAGGGAGCTCGTCGGTCCCCTCGAACGCGAGCTCCCCGAGCCGGTAGACCGCCGCCAGGTGCTCGGCGGACTGGGTGAACGACACGATGTACCGGCGCGCGGCTGCGACGCCGAACCGTCGTTGCACGTTGCCGATCGCGCGGAACGTGTCGAGGACCTCGACGGTGCGCTGCTCGCGCGCGCCCTCGACACCGTGCGCCTCGAGATCGGCCAGGGCGGCCGCATGCACCTGCGAGTGCTGGCGCACCTCGAGCTCGGCGAGGTGGAACCCGAACGTGGTGACCTGCCAGATCAGTCGCTGCAGGTCGCCATAGGCGGGCCGGGTGGCCCCGGCCGCCGCGAGCGAGCGCTGCACCACGAGCAGGTCCGACTCCAGGTCCTGCGCGGACGGGTAGGCGAGGTCGGAGTGCCGCTCGCGCGTCGCGGCGACGCGCTCGGCGACGACGAGCAGCACCCGGCGGTGCGGCTCTCCGGGGGCCTCGCCCGCGATCCGCGCGGTCACGGCCTCGGACATGATCCGCTGGCGCTGCCAGAGGGAGAGCAGCTCGGCCGACGGAGCCGTGCCCTCCGCGTCGAGGGTGAGGGTGTCGGCGGTGCGACGGGTGGCGAGCTCGAGCGAGCGGAGGGCCCGCTCGGAAGCGAGCTCCGCCGCCTCCCGCGTCACCTCCGCGGTGACGTTCGGGTTGCCGTCACGGTCCCCGCCGATCCACGAGCCGACCCGGGCGAACGGGCGCACGGCCGGCGGAGTGGTACCTGCGGCATCCCCGAGCAGCCAGTCGTCGAGGCGTCGGTAGACCTCCGGAAAGACCTCGGCCAGGGTCGAGTCGAAGACGTTGAGGACCGTGCGCACCTCGTCGAGCACCGTCGGCTTGGCCTGTCGCAGGGGCGCCGTCCGCCACAGCGTGTCGATCTCGGCCAGCAGCCGCCGGTCGTTCTCCACGAGCGACATCCCGCCGATGCTGCGGACGTCCCGCTCCGCGACGAGCTCGGCGATCCGCCGGATGGCGGACGACACGGCACGGCGGCGCGCCTCCGTGGGATGGGCGGTGAACACCGGGCGGAACTCGAGCGCCTGCAGCCGGCGCAGGGTCTCCTCGCGACCCAGCTCGGCCGTGGCCTGCGCCACCGCGGCGGGCAGGGAGTCGTCCGGAGCCAGGTGGTGCGGCTCGAGGCTGGCCTCGCGCTCCCGGAGCACTCGCACGCGGTGGTATTCCTCGGCCGTGTTGGCGAGGTGGAAATAGCACGTGAACGCGCGTGCCACCTGTTCGGCGCGGGCCAGCGAGAACGTCGCGACGAGGTGCTCGGCCCGCTCGAGCGCGTCGCTGTCGGGCTCGTCGTGGGCGGCGATGGCCAGCTCGCGCAGACGCTCGACGTCGGCCAGCAGGTCGTCGCCACCGGCTTCGCGCAGCACGCGCCCGAGGAACTCGCCGAGCACTCGGACGTCGTTGCGGAGGGGGTCGGGGACCTCGTGGTGGGCGAGGCCACGACGGACGTCACGCGGGGGGAGCGGTGCGGTCACGGGGCCAAAATAGGGCACGTTCGTTTCCGGACGTCGCACGGTCCAGGCGATGGGCACCGTGACGGACGTCTCGGTGCCCGCCCGCGGCACCCTCAGGCCCTCTCCCGCGCCCGCGGCGCCTCGTCACCCATGCTCTGGCCACGTCGCTCGGGCACCGCGAGGATGGAGGTCCCACACGTCGAGCATGGAGGCGCGACCGTGACCACACGTCTGAACCCGTACCTCGGGTTCCGCGACAACGCCAGGCAGGCCATGGAGTTCTACCAGAGCGTGCTCGGCGGTGAGCTCACGCTCAGCACCTTCGGGGACCTGCACGCGAGCGACGACCCTGCGGAGGCCGACAAGATCATGCACGGCCAGCTCGTCAGCCCCACCGACCTCGTCCTCATGGGCGCGGACACACCGAGCCAGATGCCCTACAACCCGGGCGACAACTACTCCGTGTCGCTCTCGGGCGACGACGAGACCGAGCTGCGGGGGTACTGGGACAAGCTGGTCGACGGTGGAACGGTGACCGTCCCGCTCGAGAGGGCGCCGTGGGGCGACACGTTCGGCATGCTCACCGACCGCTTCGGGGTCGCCTGGCTGGTCAACGTCGCCGGGGGGCAGCCGCCAGCGCCCTGACCGCTGGTCGGCGCGACGGTCGCGGTCCGGTTGCAGGCCGACACGGACGGCAGTCCAATGCCAGGGAGCAGACCCATCGAAGGAGGCTCCAGCATGGACACGCAGACCGTCTGGATCATCGTCGCCGTCGTGCTCGTCCTGGCCGTCGTCGCAGCAGTGGTGCTGCTGACCGGCCGCGGGCGCAGGAGGGCGGACGCGCAGCGCGCGAAGGCGCAGGAGATCCGTGAGCAGGCCGCCGCGGAGCAGGTCGAGCTGCAGCGCAGGGAGGCCGAGGCATCTCGGCTGGACGCACAGGCCAGGCTGGCGCAGGCCGAGGCCGATGCCCGTGCCGCGGACGCGGCGGCACTGCAGAACGAGGCCCGCGCGCACGCCCGGGAGGTCAGCGGCGCCAGGTCCGACCTCGACGGACGGCTGAGCGCCGCCGACCGGATCGACCCGGACGTGACCGTCGAGGACGGCAGTCCTCGACCGCGTTCCTGAGCCGGAGCTCGCGACCGGGCTCGGCGACGCCGGCAGGCTCACCTGGTCAGGTGCGCCTGCCAGCGTCGCCACGGCGGCATGCGGCCCCAGTTGCGCCGGAGGGTCCGCCATGCCCGGTCGAGCCGCCGGCGGCGCTGTGCACGACCGCGCAGCGACCGTGCGGAGACCCCCACCCGCAGGTCGGCGTCGTGCCGGATGCGGGCGGACGGGCCCAGCGCGAACGCGAGGTCGAGGTCGTCGTGGATCTCCGGGTCCAGGCTGACGAGCGTGCGGGCAGCGCGCCACGAGCGGCGGCGGACCGCCATCGAGGACCCCCACAACGCGGTGTGGCCGAGCGCGAGGTGCCCGAGCACGTAGTACGCGCCCAGATAGGTCCGCGACGCGGCTCCCCGCAGCACGGCGGGGCGCAGGTCGACGAACACCCCGGAGCCGGTCACGGCGTCCAGGGCCGGATCCTCGGCCATGGCCCGGGCGACCCGTTCCACCCACTGCGGTCCGGGGCGCGAGTCGGCGTCGAGCCGCGCGATCACGTCGCCTCGTGCGCAGTCGTATCCGGTCGCCGCTGCAGCGGGGATGCCGGGGCGCGGCTCGACGACGACCCGGGCACCCCAGCTCGCGGCGACGGCTGCTGTGGTGTCGGTCGACCCGTTGTCGACGACGACCACCTCCATCGGCGCCACCGTCTGGACCGCGAGCCGCGCGAGGCAGGCGGTGAGCTGTCCGGCGTCGTCGCGCGCGGGGATGACGACCGAGACGGCAGGCAGCGTGCTCACTGACGACCTCCCGACCGCGGCGCCCGTCGGACGAGCAGGGCTGCGACCACGCTGCCGACGAGTCCCGCCGCCAGGTCGCCGACGGTGTCCTCGTAGCCGACCTGGATCCGGCTGTCGAGGAACGTGTGACCGGCCCACTCCCCGAGCTCCCACAGCACCGACGCCACGGCCCCCAGGCCGACGACGACGACCGCACTCCCCCAGCGCAGGCGCGCGGTGTCGGGGGTGTCCAGCACGCCGGTGCGCGTGAGCGCGTCGAGGACCACGACCGCGACCAGCGCCGTGGCCGCCGCGTGCACCGGGACGTCGAGCCACGGCACGGCGACGTACCAGTCCAGCTGTGCGGCCCATGCCGCGAGCACGAGCGTGGCGCAGTACGCCGTGTCGACCCACGACCCGACACCGGCCGCCCGCGGCAGCATCGTGCCCCCGAGCACGAGGAGGAACAGCGCCGCCGCCACGAGGCCGTAGCGCCAGGTAGCGACGACGACGCTGCCGAGCGCGACGGCGCGCACCAGGTCACCGGGGACCGCGCCGGGGGCTGCGCGTCCGCGCGCAGGAGCCGGGAGCGGCGCCGTCACCCGGTCGTCACGCACGGCGCCGGCCGACGACTGCCGCCACGACAGAGCCGACCAGCGCGACCCCGGACGCCAACGCCGCCACGGCCGCGACCGTCCCGTCGTGGAGCGGACCCTCGGCCCGTCCGATGCTGATCCAGGCCAGTCCCCAGCTCATCGCCATCCCGACGGGCACGATCACCGTCGGTCGGAGCCGGCCACGCACGGCGTACGCGAGGGCGAGGACTGCTGCCGCGACCAGCAGGACCGTCGACCACCCGGTCGCGCCGAGCCCGAGCTCGCCGACCCCGGCGTCGGCGAGGACCGCGGCGATGTTCGCCAGGGCCGCGACGCTGACCCAGCCGAGGTACAGCCCGAGCGTGACGTCCAGCGCCACGTCGACCGGACCCCGCGGCGGTCGCGCCACCAGCGCGACGTACACGACGCACAGCACGGCCAGCAGCGCCAGGATGACCAGCACGCTGCCGAGCAGCCAGCCTGCCTGCACCACGCCGATCCAGACGGCGTTCAGGAGCATGGACGCCAGGACCCACCACCCCGTGGCGCGCTGGCGCGGGTTGCTCCCCTGCCCCGGGAGCGCCTGACCGACCGCCACCACCGCGAGCCCGAGGTAGATCACGGACCAGATCGCGAACGCGGGACCCGCCGGCGCCATCGGGGTCGCGTCCGCCGACAGCGCACCGCCGGCGGCGTCCGCGATCGCCTGGCCGCCGAAGGCTCCGGAGCCGACGGCGGCACCCGCGATCGCGACGACTGCACCGACGAGCACGCTCACCTGACGGACCCGGTCGGCCGTCACGGGCTCTCGGTCCACGGAGGCAGTCGTCGTCACCATCACCCGAGCATGCCCACACTCAGCACGCTGAGCATCTTGGGGCAGGTTCGCCTGGCGTCCGGGCACGCGATCGCCTGCGGCCGAGCGACACGGTCACCGCGACGCGTAGAGCAGGATCGCGCGGGAGGCGTCGCCGGAGAACTCGCACCCGACGGCCGTCCCGCTCTCGTTGACGGCGCTCAGGACCGTCACGTCGCCGGGCACGAGGGCCGGCACGACCCGCAGGTCGCCACCGCGGTCACGGACGAAGCCCGCCTCGGTGCCGTCCGACGGGACGACGGTGCCCACCACCCGGCCACGGCTGTTCACGTCGGACGCCAGCGCCAGCGCCAGCACGGTGCTGTCGCCGTCGACCGGCACTGCCGCCTCGCCGGGCGCCCACCGCACGGCGCGCATGACTCCGCCGCGTGCCGTGTAGCTGTACCCGACGGCCTCGCCGCGGTCGTTGACGGCCGCCGCCAGGCTGTGGCCGTCGCCGAGGGCTTCCAGCAGCACGAGCGTGCCGTCGGCCTCCCACAGCGCGGCGCGCTGTCGATCGGTGCCCTCCCACACGAAGCCCGTGACCAGGCCGGCGTCGTTGATCCCGGTCGCACCCGCGCTACCACCGAGGTCCGGCAGCACGCGCAGCGTCCCCTGGCTCCAGACGAAGGCCCGCGTCCGCCCCCCGAAGCTGCCCGACGTGCCGGCGACGTCGCCACGCCCGTTGAGGCCGCCGACGTACGAGTAGGTGTCCGACGGTGCGGCGACCCCGATCGTGACGACACGTCGACCGTCCCACAGGGCGGCGACGCCCTCGTCGGACCCAGCGATCTGACCGTGGTCGTTGATGCGTGTCGCCGAGTCCAGACCGCCCGGAAGGGCGCTCGTCCGCCCTTGCCGGTACACGTGCGTGTCCGTGACGACGACCCCGAGACCGTTGACGTCCTGCGCGCACTCGTCGACACCGAGGTCGACGACCTCGCCGCGGTCGGGCTGTGCCTGGCTCGGCGCGGCGGCTGCCAGCAGCAGCCCCGCCATGCCGACCGCGGCCGTGAGTGCTCGAACCTGCATACCCATGCTGAGTGCCCCCCGGCTGACGGCGTGGCCGGCGGCGCAGCCCCTGTGCCGCGCCACTCCTCCCGCCGTCGAAGAGATGGTGCCCTCTGGACGAATCAGGCACTACGGACGACCAGAAAATTCACCTGGTCGCAGCTGCGGGCGCCCGGGCCTGACTCGGTGGCCTACCGCCGCACGGGAGGCGTCGGAGGCCGCCGGGTGGTCGCCCGCGGCGTGCTCGTCCGGCTCCACGTGCGGGTGCTCGACGCGTCGGCCTACCGTAGGACGGGCGTGAAGCCGACGCGCCGGAGCGGCGGTGACAGCAGCCACCGCACCGACCGAGAGGGAGCTCTCATGAGCAGCACCGAGCTGAGCGGCCACCGCGTCCTGGCCGTCGTCACGAACTACGGCGTCGAGCAGGACGAGCTCGTCGTCCCCGTGGAGCGCCTGCGGGAACGGGGCGCGACCGTGGTGGTCGCCGCGGAGTCGAGCGACCCGATCCAGACCCTGGTGGGCGACAAGGACCCGGGCCGAACCGTCCAGCCGGACACGACGTACGGGGACGCAGGTTCGCAGTTCGACCTCCTCCTGATCCCCGGCGGCACCCTGAACGCCGACACGCTCAGGCTCAAGCCCGAGGTGATCGACCTCGTGCGCGGCTTCACGTCGTCGGGTCGTCCCGTGGCCGCCATCTGCCACGGGCCGTGGGCGCTGGCCGAGGCGGGCGTCGTCGACGGCCGGTCCCTGACGTCCTACGCGTCGCTCGCGACGGACCTGCGCAACGCCGGCGCCACGTGGAGCGACGAGCCCGTCGTCGTGGACGACGGCGGCGAGTTCACGCTGATCACGTCACGCACGCCCGACGACCTGGACGACTTCCTGCCGGCGATCGAGCAGGCACTCACCGCCCAGGTCGGCGCCGAAGCCTGAGACGGCGAGCCGGCGGCCCGGCCACCGCACCGCACCGGGCCGCCGTCCCGCTCAGACGAGCTTGGGGAACGTCAGCAGGAGGGTCGTCGCCACGGCGAAGAGTCCGACGCCCAGGCCGAGCAGCACGTGCCGGCCGCGCCGGGACCTCATCCGCTCGGACATCGCCGTGAAGAACAGCACCGACGCGAACGCGACGGTGAGCACCGTGTAGTTGTCGCCCCGCTGGTTGTTCCTCAGCGCCTGCGCGAACCTCGCGTCGGCTCGAGCGTCGGCGGCATCGGAGAGCGCGACCTCCGGAACGGCGTACTCGGGCATGTCGAACGGGGTCAGCGGGGCGCTGGGGTTCTTCAACGGCTCCAGGGCGAGCCAGGCGTCGAAGGCCGTCGCGAGCGGCTCCGGGAAGCGGTCCCGCAGGAAGTCGGCGACCAGCACGTCCTGCGAGCCGGTGGCCTCGACCCACTGGGCGAACAGGGACGACTGCACGCTGATCTTGCGGTTGGCGACCCCGTCGAGCCGGGCGGCCTCGATGCGGGCGCTCGACGCCTGGCTGAACGAGATGGACATTGCGCCACCCCACTTGCTCGACTGGAAGCCGACCCAGGCCGTCAGGATCGTCGTCACGGACAGCAGGCCGACCACCACGACCTCCCGCCACTCCCATCGCCGCTCGGACGCTGCCTCGGTGGCGCTCATGGCGCGAGTATGGTCCGGCGACCGTGCCGTCGCGCGCAGGCGTGCCGAGTCCGCGACCAGCCTGTGTCGTCGCCCGCGGCAGGTGCGGTCCCGCGGTGCCCGACGTAGCGTGCCGGTAGACGCGCCCTCGAGAAACGCACAGCCGCTCGGTCTGCCGGGGAGGTCGTCGCCGCCGGCAGGCGCACCGACGAGGGAGCAGCACACATGGCACGCACGTACGACGACCGCACGCCGCAGGACTCGGGCACCGGCCCGGACGAGTCCGAGCTCGACCCCGAGAAGGCCACCGAGGGGGACGCGTCCGAGGACGAGGACCGCGCGGACGCCGGCTGAGGCCCGGGACGGGGACGCCCATGGCCACCGTGGCGGACGGGATCGTCCGCAGGCTGTGCGAGTGGGGTGTCGAGCGGGTGTTCGGGTACGCCGGTGACGGCATCGACCCGCTGCTCGCGGCACTGCACCGCGCGAACCACGACATCGAGCTCGTGACGGCCAGGCACGAGGAGATGGCCGCCTTCATGGCGACCGGTCACGCGAAGTACGGCGGTCAGGTCGGCGTGTGCCTCGCGACCCAGGGGCCTGGCGCGATCCACCTGCTCAACGGCCTGTACGACGCCAAGCTCGACCGCACACCGGTCGTCGCGATCGTCGGGCAGGTGGTCACCACCGCGCTGGGCAGCGGCTACCTGCAGGAGGTCGACCTCCCCGTCCTCCTCAAGGACGTGTGCGGTCAGTACGTGCAGACGGCCGTCACCGCGGAGCAGCTGCCGACCGTCCTCGACAACGCGTTCCGGACGGCGCTCGCCACGTCGAGCCCCACGTGCGTCATCGTCCCGCACGACGTGCAGAAGGCGGACCTCCCCGAGCGGGAGCAGTCGCACGGGATCGTCGTCACCTCCCCCGCCCCGGCCCGCAGCCGATGCCTCCCGCCCGAGGACGACCTGCGGCGGGCCGCCGACCTGCTCGGCCGCGGCGAGCGCCTCGCGGTGCTCGCGGGTCGGGGCGCGGCGGGCGCCGCGGAGCAGGTCCTCGCCGTGGTGGACCGGCTGGGCGCCGGACTGGTGACGTCGCTGCTCGGCAAGCCCGTGTTCGACGAAGGGCTGCCCTTTCACTGCGGCGTGATGGGACACCTCGGCACCACGGCCTCGGCCGACCTCCTGTCCCGGTGCGACACCCTGCTCATCGTGGGGAGCAGCGACCCCTGGACCGAGTTCTACCCCCCGCCCGGGACGGTGCGCACGGTCCAGATCGACGTCGCGGCCCGGAACCTCGGTGCCAAGTACCCCGTGGACGTCGCGCTCGCGGGCGACGCCGCGGCGAGCCTGTCCGAGCTGCTCCCGCTGCTCCCCCACAGGCGCGGCCGATGGCGCGACGACGTGGAGCGCTCCGTGTCCGCGTGGCACCGCATCACCGCGGCGCGGGTCGCAGCACCGGCCCAGCCGCTGAACCCCCAGCTCGTGGTCCACGAGCTCTCCGGGCACGTGCCTGACGACGCCCAGGTCGCGGTCGACGTCGGCTCGGTCACGTACTGGTACGCCCGCTTCCTGAGGTTGCCGACAGGTGTGCCGGTGCACCTGTCGAGCACCCTCGC
Source organism: Cellulomonas sp. URHB0016 (assembly GCF_054057935.1). Lineage (NCBI taxonomy): Bacteria > Bacillati > Actinomycetota > Actinomycetes > Micrococcales > Cellulomonadaceae > Cellulomonas > Cellulomonas sp. URHB0016. The sequence continues at coordinate 869,813 of NZ_JBSRZU010000001.1, forward strand.
CTCCATGGGGTCGGCCCTGCCCTACGGCATCGCCGCGAAGCTCCTGCACCCCGGTCGGCCCGTCGTCGCCCTCGCCGGTGACGGCGCGATGCAGATGAACGGGCTCAACGAGCTCATCACCGTCGCCGCGAGGTGGCGCGACTGGCCCGACCCTCGGTTCGTCGTGCTGGTGCTGCACAACGGGGACCTGTCCGAGGTGTCGTGGGAGCAGCGCGAGATGGAGGGCGATCCTCGCTTCCCGGTGTCCCAGACGGTGCCGCGGTTCCCGTACGCGGGCTACGCGGAGCTGCTCGGCCTGCGAGGCCTGCGCGTCGACCGGGCGGCCGACGTGGCCGACGTGTGGCGTCAGGCGTTCGCCGCCGACCGCCCGTGCGTGGTCGAGGCCGTCGTGGACGCGGACACCCCCCTGCTTCCCCCGCGCGTCCCCGCCACGAAGATCGAGCAGATGCGCCGGGGGCTCGGCCAGGAGCCCGACGGGACCTCCGGCCGCACCCAGCTCGACCGCCAGCGTGCCGAGGAGGACGCCGACGACCCGTCCGGCCTGTCGGCCGACCACGCCGGCTGATGCACGGCCGGCGGGCGCCCGCGCGCCCGTGGCGGGGACGTTCGCACGCGGGACGGGGCGCGGTTCGCCACGGCCTCGGCGGGAGGGCTCGCGCGGTCGCCCGGACGGTCCTCGCACGACGAACGACGGCTGCCGCCTCGGGGGCGGCAGCCGTCGTTCAGGCGAGCGGGCGGCCGTGCCCGGCCCTCACGTGAGGGCCGGGCGACGGTCGAGCGGCCGTGTCAGCAGGTCGAGCCGGTCTGCGTCAGCAGTCCGAGCCGCCACGGGAGGGAGTTGTAGTCCCCCGACGCGCTCGGGTCCATGCCCTGGTAGAGGTACCGCATCCCGCACGGGTTGATCTCCATGGTCTGGTCGGTGCCGGAACGGATCATCTCGCCGTGGCTGATGTCCTTGGTCCAGGCGCCGGCAGGGAACGTCACGTTGCTGGCCCGGGCGAACGGGTTCGACTCGGAGTCCGCCAACGCGGTCCACGTCCCGGCGATCGAGGGCGACGTCCACGACCGGAAGTAGCGCTTCCCGTCCGAGCCGATGGCTTCGACCAGCATGAGGTACTGGTCCTGGCCGGCGATCTTGTACACGTTCGAGGCCTCGAAGAGGCGGTACTTGTCGGAGTCCTGCATCGCGATCACCGTGTTGGTGAACCCGTTGGGGAAGCTCGACAGCGACGTCTCCGAGCGGTACAGGTGCCCGTTGTCGTCGGACGAGAACAGGTAGCACTTGGCCGAGTCGCACACGGTCCAGAAGTCCACCCAGTAGCCGCTGCCGATGTTGTCGGTGATGATCTGCGGCTGGGACGAGTAGAAGTTCTTCGGTGCCGACCACGACGACGGGTCGGAGATGTTGGTCGTCGTCGAGTAGGAGGCGTTGCCTGTCTGGTAGACGAGGTACCAGAGCTTCTGCGGCGCGAAGTAGAACACCTGCGGCGCGGCCCGGTAGCCCGTGCCGATGCCCGACTTGTCGAGGTAGTACGGCGTCGCGGAGGAAGCCTGGGACCAGTCCGAGAAGCTCGTGTACTGGAGGCTGTAGCCGTTGGCGTTCGCGGTCGAGGCGAACACGTGCCACTTGCCGTCCGCGTACACCACGGACGGGTCCTTGACGCCCGCCACGGAGTGCGAGCTGTCCGGCTTGGGGCTGATGAGGACGCCGCTCGACGACCAGCTGAAGGTCGACGGCAGGGTCCCGGTCGGCGTGGTGGGGGTGACCGTCGGGGTGGGAGTGGGCTCCGTCGTCGGGTCGGTGGTCGGCGTGGGGGTCGGTGTCGGGGTCGCGCTCGGCGTCGGGCCGACGGTCCCGTTGCACACGGTGCCGTTGAGCTCGAACGACGTCGGGGCAGGGTTGCTGCCGCTGTACGCGCCGTTGAACCCGAACTCGACGGTCGCCCCGGTGGCGATCGTGCGGTTGTAGTCGACGTTCTTCGCGGTGACCCGCGAGCCGCTCTGGCTGGCGCTGGTGCTCCAGGCCTGGGTGATCGTCTGGTTGCCCGGGAACGACCAGGTCAGCGTCCAGCCGTTGATCGCCGGACCGAGGTTGGTGATCTTCACGCCGGCGGTGAAGCCCACGTTCCACTGGCTCGGCGCGGCGTACGTGACCGTGCAGCCCGTGCCCGGGTTCGGCGTGGTCGGGTTGGGCGTGGTCGGGTTCGGCGTCGTCGGGTTCGGCGTCGTCGGGTTCGGCGTCGTCGGGTTCGGCGTGGTGGGGTTGACCGCGTTGAGGGCGTTCAGCACCGAGGTGTAGGCGGCCTTCTTGTTGCCCGAGCCGTCGAACAGCAGCGGCGTGGCCGAGGAACGCCACGAGTCCGAGTCACGCACGCCCCACACCGTGATGCCGGCGCACTTGGTCACGGCCAGGCACGCGTTCACCACGTTCTGGTAGTTCTGCGCCTGCGCGGAGCCCGAGCCCTCGATGTCCAGCTCGGTGATCTGCACCTCGACGCCGAGGTCGGCGAAGTTCTGCAGGGTCGTCTTGTAGTCCGACGGGACCGGGCTGTTCGAGTTGAAGTGCGACTGGAACCCGACGCAGTCGATCGGCACGCCGCGCGACTTGAAGTCCTTGACCATGTTGTAGACGCCCTGGGTCTTGGCGTCCGACCACTTGTCGGTGTTGTAGTCGTTGTAGCAGAGCTTGGCGTTCGGGTCCGCGGCCCGGGCCGTCTTGAACGCGACCTCGATCCAGTCGTTGCCCGTGCGCTGCAGGTTCGAGTTCCGGCGCGCGCCGGAGCCGCCGTCCTCGAACGCCTCGTTGACCACGTCCCAGGCGTAGACCTTGCCCTTGTAGTGGGTGGCGACCTGGGTGATGTGGTTGATCATCGCGCTGCGCAGCGACGACCCCTCCATCCGCTGCATCCACGTGGGCTGCTGGGAGTACCAGGCCAGGGTGTGACCGCGGACCTTCTTGCCGTTGCTGGTCGCCCAGTTGAGGATCTGGTCGCCGCTGCTGAAGCTGAACTGGTTCTGGTTCGGCTCGGTCGCGTCCTGCTTCATCTCGTTCTCGGCCGTGATCATGTTGAACTCACGGTTGGCGATCGTCGAGTACGCCGAGTTGCTCAGCCTGCTGCCTGCGACCGCGGTACCGAAGTACCGGCCGCTCTGCGCCGCAGCCGCACCCAGGGTGCTCTCGGCCGCCTGGGCGGACTGCGCGGCGACCAGACAGGTGACGGTGGTGGCGACAGCCAGTGTCGCTGCGACGAGGGCGGTCCTCGCGCGTGCCGGGGTCGATCTCATGTGGCGCCTCTCTGTTGGCACCCGCCAGGTGACGGATGACGCTGACGACCAGCGGTGCCACGCGCGACTCCGAGCGCACGCGTGACCACCGCGCACGGGGTGCCGACGCGTCGACGTCACCCCCTCCGCCTCCGGCGTCGCGGACCACAGCGGCTGCGACGAGGTGACGGTGGGCGCGAGTCGCTCTAGCCCGCACTGTTAGCGCTCACACTGGCGCGATATCGATATCGAAGCCACGGACGAATCATTTCAGGAGCGGAATCGGCACGCCCGAGGTCGTCGCGCTCTGCGAGATCAGCCGCCGCGGGGCGGGGTGCTCTCCCGTTCGACGAGGCGCATCTTCGCGAAGTGGAGCACGGGCCCGGCGGCGATGCCGTCGCCCTGGAGGCGCCGGTGGAGCACGTCGACCGCGACCTCGGCGATCTCTCGCCGTCCTGGGTCGACGGTGGTGAGGGACGGCAAGGTGAACCGGGCGTCCTCGGTGTCGTCGAAGCCGACGACCGCCACGTCACCGGGGATGTCGAGCCCACGGACCCTCAGCTCGTGCATGGCACCGATCGCGAGCGCGTCGTTGAACGCCACCACCCCGTCGGGCTCGACCCCGCTCGCCAGCACGGCTCCGATCGCCTGAGCGCCGTTGGCCCGGTGCCACCCCTGGTCCGTCCACGCCACCAGCCGGCTGTCGATCTCGATACCGTGCGCCTCCAGCGCCTGGCGGTAGCCCTCGAACCTCAGGAGGGACGTCCCGCGGGCGTGCTCGTGGGGCGCCCCGAGCACGGCGATCCGCCGGCGTCCGGCGTCGAGCAGCAGCTCCGTGGCAGCGCGGGCGCCCTCGGTGTTGCGCATCGTCACGTGGTCCACCGACGACGAGAAGATCTGTTCGCCGAGCAGCACCAGCGGGTAGTCGACGGCGAGCAGCTCGGCGTCGTCGGGGTCCATCGCGACCGGGCTGAACAGCAGGCCGTCGATCAGACGCTGGCGGGGCCTGCGGAGCGCGGCGAGCTCTTTGTCCCGGCTGAACCCGGTGGGCTCGATGAGGACCTGCATCCCCCGCTCCCGCGCCGCAGCGAGCACCTCGTCGGCGAGCTCGGCGAAGTAGGGCTGCGCCAGTTCCGGGACGGCCAGCCCGATGACACCCGTCCGACCTGCACGCAGGTTCCGGGCCGTGACGTTGACCTCGTACCCGAGGGTGTCGATGGCGACCTGCACGCGATCGCGCGTGGAGTCGCGGATGTACAGGTAGCCGTTGATGACGTTCGAGACCGTCTTCACCGAGACGCCGGCGAGTCGGGCGACGTCCGCCATCGTTGCCACATGCACCCCTTCGACGTCGCGGCACGCCCCTGGTGGGAGCAGCGACAGCCGCCCGCGGTGCGCCAGCGTAGCGGAGCACGCTGAGCACGGCGGGCGGTCACCCTCTCGCCGAGGACGAATCGGTTCAGACGTCTGGTGGCCAGATCGTGCCGGGTGGCAGTGTGCCCACAGTTCCCAGGCCGTCCGGACGCACGTCACAGGACGTCGTGTGAACGCTCACACGGCGTGGTGCGGAGCGTAGGTCGGGAATGTCTCACGGCGACGACCGCGCAGCACCGCGAAGGCGCCCCGTGACGGGTGCCGAGGAGTCGGAGGAGCAATGACGCTCGCTGCTGGAGGCGCACGTCCGGTCCCTGACCGTCCCGGTGCCGCCCCGTTCGGGCCGGCCCCCACATCGACGGCCCGGCGACCGACCATCGCCCGGCGCCTCGACCGCATCACCCCGGAGCGCCAGTCACCCACCACCCGCGTCGCCGGCCCACGGGTCGGTGTCCGGCACGTCCAGCACGACCCGACGAGAGAGATGAGCGACTCGTGACTCCCACCACCTCCGCGCGACGCCGGCACGCCCGCCGCCGCACCACCGCGCTGCTCGTCGGCGTCGGCCTCGTCGCCGGCATGGTCGCGGTCGCGCAACCGGCCGCGGCTGCATCGACGCTCGGCGCCTCAGCCGCCGAGCGGGGCCGGTACTTCGGCACCGCCATCGCCGGTGGCAGGCTGGGCGACTCGGCGTACACGACGATCGCGAACCGTGAGTTCACCATGGTCACGGCCGAGAACGAGATGAAGATGGACGCGACCGAGCCGGTCCAGAACCAGTTCAGCTTCACCAACGGCGACCGGATCCTCAGCTGGGCCACCAGCAACGGGAAGCGGGTACGCGGCCACACCCTGGCGTGGCACGGGCAGCAGCCGACGTGGATGCAGAACATGTCCGGGTCCAGCCTGCGCAGCGCGATGATCAACCACATCACCCAGGTCGCCACCCACTACAAGGGCAAGGTCTACGCCTGGGACGTCGTCAACGAGGCGTACTCCGACAACGGCTCCGGGGGCCGGCGCGACTCCAACCTGCAGCGCACCGGCAACGACTGGATCGAGGTCGCGTTCCGCACCGCCCGCTCCGCCGACCCGAACGCCAAGCTCTGCTACAACGACTACAACACCGACGGGATCAACGCGAAGTCCACGGGCGTGTACGCCATGGTGCGCGACTTCAAGTCCCGCGGCGTGCCGATCGACTGCGTCGGGTTCCAGAGCCACCTCGGCTCCGGCATCCCCAGCGACTACCAGGCGAACCTGCAGCGCTTCGCCGACCTCGGTGTGGACGTGCAGATCACCGAGCTCGACGTCGCCCAGGGCGGCAACCAGGCGAACATCTACGGCAGCGTCACCCGGGCGTGCCTCAATGTCAGCCGCTGCACCGGCATCACGGTGTGGGGCGTCCGCGACTCGGACTCCTGGCGCACCGGGGATAACCCCCTGCTCTTCGACGGCTCCGGCAACAAGAAGGCCGCCTACACCGCCGTGCAGAACGCGCTGTCGATCGGCACGCCGGACACCGGCTCCACGGTGGACACCAGCGCGTCGTACGTCCTGGTGAACCGCACCAGCGGCAAGGCGTTGGACGTCTACGACTTCGCGACGAACGACGGTGCCCGGATCACGCAGTGGGCCCGCAGCAACGCCACCAACCAGCAGTGGAGGTTCGTCGACTCCGGCGACGGCTACTACCGGGTGCGCTCGAACCTCTCCGGCAAGGTGCTGGACGTCTACGGCCGGTCGACCAGCGACGGTGCCGCGATCGTCCAGTGGTCCGACAACAACGGGACCAACCAGCAGTGGCAGGTGGTCGACGTCTCCGGCGGCTACGTGACACTCGTCAGCCGTGGCTCCGGCAAGGCGCTCGAGGTGCAGGGCGCCTCGGCCGCGGACGGCGCCGCGATCGTCCAGTACACCAGCTGGGGTGGTGCCAACCAGCAGTGGCAGCTGGTGAAGGTCGGCTGACGGACGCCGCGGCAGCGCCGTGATGGTGAGGGCGGCGCACCCCGCCCTGGCCCGGGTCTCGCTTCGGGACGGCACGTCGCAACCCACAGACCGCCGGCCGAGCGAACCTGCTCGGCCGGCGGCCGCGTGCCGCCCGGGTCACGGAGCCGAGCTGTCGGCGCGCGGGTGCGGAGCCCGGCACAGGGTCGACCGTGCGCGATGATCGACGACCGGGGCGCACATCGCGTGCCGCTCCGCGCTCCAGACCCGAGACCGAGAGGTGACCGTGACCCACGCGTTCCTGATCGACACCGTCCGCCCGGAACCCTGCGCGGGCACCCGGTGAGGGCGACTTCGCCGACCACGGCCGCACACGTCGTCGAGGCGGACGTCCCCGTCCTCCTGACCGACGGGACGACGCTGCGCGCCACGGTCCACCGACCGGCCGGTCCCGGGACGGTGCCCGTCGTGCTCGCCCTCACCCCCTACCCCGTGGACGCCGCCCGCCAGGAGATGGCGGACCAGGCACTCGTCGAGCAGGGAATGGCGGTCGTGGTCGTCGCCCTGCGAGGGACCGGCGGGTCCGAGGGCACGTTCGTCCCCTGGCAGCACCATGTCGAGGACGCGCGCGACGTCCTGGACTGGTGCAGCCGACAGCCGTGGTCCGCAGGCTCGGTCGTCGGGTGGGGGCGGTCGTACCTCGCCCAGACGTTGCTGTTCCTGGCGTCCGCCGCGCATCCCGCTCTGCGGGCCATGCATCTGGCTGTGGTTCCCGGCGATCCCGAGGAGGTGACGTACCGCGGCGGTGCACTGGTGCTCGGCTCGGCGCTGAACTGGGCGACGGCGATGAGCCGGGGCGAGATCCTGCGCGCCGGTGCCGCCGGCGCCGCCGGTGAGGACGTGGCCGCCGAGCTCGGGCAGTGGGAGGCGCTCGCGGAGGACCTGGATGCGGCGGCCCGGTCGGCTCCGCTCCGCGACGTCCCCGTGCTCGACCGGCGCTTCCCGGCGTGGCGCGACTGGGTGACTCACGACGCCGGCGATCCGTGGTGGGCGGAGCGCGCCCTCGCGCCCCGACCCGCGGTGCCGACACTGTTCGTCGCCGGCTGGCACGACCTGTTCCGCGACCTCACGCTGCGCCAGTTCGGGATCTCGAACCACCCCGCCTCCCGGCTGGTCGTCGGCCCGTGGGGCCACGGTGCCCCCGGGCGAGCGATGGGCGAGATCGACTACGGCCGCGCGGCCGCACGGGGGGCCGAGGAGCTGGGCGCGCAGGGTGTGGCATTCCTGGCCGCCCACGCCCACGGGGAGCCTGCTCGCTCGAGCGGGCCGCGGGTCCGGGTGTTCGTGATGGGCGAGAACGCCTGGCGGGACTTCGACGAGTGGCCCCCCGCACGCGCGACGCCTGCCCTGTTCCACCTGGCACCCGCCGGCGCCCTGGCACCGGAGGCCGTCGAGGGTGCTGCCGCGCCGTCGACCTTCGACTTCGACCCGCACGACCCTGTCCCGACGGTCGGAGGGCCCAACCTCTTCGACCGCGGCGAGGCCGCCCGAGGAGCAGGACCGTGGGACCAGTCCTCCCTGGACGGCCGGTCCGACGTGCTGCGCTTCGTGTCAGCACCGCTCGACCACGACCTCACCGTCATCGGTGACGTGGTCGTCCACCTGTTCGCGTCGACGGACGCGGTGGACACCGACTGGACGGCGAAGCTGGTCGACCTGCACCCCGACGGCTCCGCCATGGCCGTGGTGGACGGGATCGCGCGGGTCCGGGCGGTCCTGGGCGGCCTCGTCCCGCCGGGCGAGGTGCGCGAGGTCGTCGTCGAGCTCGGGGCCACCGCCCAGACGTTCGCGGCGGGCCACCGTCTGCGGCTGGACGTCTCGAGCTCGAACTTCCCGCGCTTCGACGTGAATCCCGGCACCGGCACCGCCGCCGGGGTCACGCCCTCGCACCTCTACCGTCGGGCGCACCAGCAGGTGCACCACGACGGCCGCCACCACTCCAGGCTGGTGCTCCCGGCGGTCCTGGACGACCCCTCGCGCACCGGCTGACAAGGACCGGACGGCGAGAGCCCGTCGGGTGCGGCACCAGCGGTGCCGCACCCGACGGGCTCTGTCAGCGTGCGTCAGACGGTCAGGAGGCCGAGCACGTCACGCTGGGCCACGTCCAGTTGCCACCGTGCTGCACGGTGAACCCGAACGAGACGGTCTGCCCTGCCGAGAGCGCACCGCTGCCGCTCGGCTTCATGACCATGACGTTGGACGAGGGCCAGCTCGGCGTCCCGTTCCACGTCGCGGTGATCCGCTGCGGGTAGCTCACCGTCACGGCGGACTGCCAGCTGCTGATGTTCGTGTTGGCGCGGATGGTGACCGTGCCGTTGAAGCGGTCGTTCCACTTCTCGCCCTCGGAGTACGTCGCGGTGCAGCTCGGGTTGCCCGAGGAAGGCGTGGTCGGCGACGTGGTCGGGGACGACGTCGGGGAGGACGTCGGCGACGACGTGGGCTCCTGCGTCGGGTTGGTGGTGCTGCCCGCGTTCAGGGCGTTGAGGACGTAGGTGTAGGCGGTCTTCTTGTTGCCCGAGCTGTCGAACAGCAGCGGGGTGCCCGAGGAGCGCCAGGAGTCCGAGTCGCGCACGCCCCAGACGGTGATGCCGGTGCAGCGCGAGACGGACAGGCAGGCCTGCACGACGCCCTGGAACTGCTGGGCCTGGTTGGTGCCGGAGCCCTCGATGTCGAGCTCGGTGATCTGCACGTCGACGCCGAGGTTGGCGAAGTTGCGCAGCGTGGTGTCGTAGTTCGAGGGGACCGGGCTCTGGGAGTTGAAGTGGGCCTGGAACCCGACGCAGTCGATCGGCACGCCGCGGGACTTGAAGTCCTTGACCATGTTGTACACGGCCTGGGTCTTGGCGTCCGACCAGTTGTCGGTGTTGTAGTCGTTGTAGCAGAGCTTGGCGTTGGGGTCGGCGGCGCGGGCGGCCTTGAACGCGGCCTCGATCCAGTCGTTGCCGGTGCGCTGCAGGTTGGAGTCACGACGCGCGCCGGAGCTGCCGTCCTGGAACGCCTCGTTGACCACGTCCCAGGCGTAGACCTTGCCCTTGTAGTGGGTGGCGACCTGGGTGACGTGGTTGAGCATCGCGTTGCGCAGCGAGGTGCCGGACATGTTCTGCATCCAGCCGGGCTGCTGGGAGTACCAGGCCAGGGCGTGGCCGCGGACCTTCTTGCCGTTGCTGGCGGCCCAGTTCAGGATCTGGTCGCCGCTGGTGAAGTTGAACTGGTTCTGGTTCGGCTCGGTCGCGTCGGCCTTCATCTCGTTCTCGGCCGTGATCATGTTGAACTCACGGTTCGCGATCGTGCTGTAGGTCGAGTTCGAGAGCTTGCTCGCGGCGATCGCGGTACCGAAGTAGCGGCCGGTCCCGCCGGCCGCGGCCTGCAGGGTGCTGCCGGCAGCCTCAGCCGGCAGGGCCGCGAGCGTCAGGGTGAGGGCGGCCACAGCGAGGCCGCCCGTAGCGGCGGCGAGACGTCCGCGGCGGAGCCGGAGTCGTGGGGTCGTCATTGATCCTCCTTGAGATGCATGCGTCGGCTGATCGCCGGCGCATGCACCCTGCGCTACTGCTAGGGGCAGAGCAAGCCGCGGGAGCGATCCCATACTTGCGATACCTGGTGTGAAACGTTTTGTCACTCTATCGAGTGTTGTGCATCGATGTAGACGGGTATTTGATCGATAAATTGCCCGTCGACTGCCCTGCAGACTCGGTCGAATGCTGGCCAACTTCGACCGCGAGGTCCCGGAGAGCCGCAACTATCGTGGCGGAGCACCTTCGCTTTCGAGCCAGGCCCCGACCGCTCACGGCTCGCCGACGGAGACGCAACAGCGGTCCGGGCCAGGACTCAACCGCGCTGACAGCGCCCCCGGGCAGACCGCGTCGATGACGCCGTGGACCAGGTCCCGATTCATGTCGCACACCAGACCGGTGTAGTCCGCAGCGAGCCGATGGAACGGGCAGTTGGCCAGGACCACCTCACCCTCGACCGTGCGCGGCTCGTACCCGTGACGGGCCAGGACCTGGCTGACGCGGTCGCGAGCCGGTACGGCCTCGTCGACGTCACCGCCGGCGGCTTCGCCCAGACTGCGGCCCGTTGCCCGGGCGGCCGTCCGGACGGCGTCAGCGACCGGGATGCGATCACGGTCGGCGACGGTGATCGCCTCGGCCAGGACATGGCCCGCGAGGTCGTACCGGCGTTCCGGCAGGCTGACCGCCACCTCCCGGGCAGCACGCCGGTACAGCTTGGCGGGACGACCCGCCCCGGGGCCGCCGCGGCCGGGGGGACGCCGGTACTCGACGTCCAGCAGCCCTGCGGCGACGAGCCTGTCCAGGTTGAACTTGGCGACGTGGTGCGGGACGCCGGTGCCGCTCGCCGCCTTGTCCCGGCTGACCGGCTCGTCCTGCGCCACGACGAAGCGGTAGAGCTCTCGGCGCACCGGCTCTCCGAGCGCGGCGATCCTGGCCGCATCCGCCGTGAAGTCCTCCGACATGGACGCACCTCCGCCGCACACTCTATCGTCGACAGATTTGGCTGCTGGAAGACGCTCCACCGCCCCCGGCGCACACCGGAACGTCCGGGAGATGCGCCGCTCCGACGACCGGCGTAGAACGGATCGATGTTCGAAGAGGGCCAGCTCTACGCCCCCGTCACCGCGGACGAGGACGGCAAGGCCACCGTGCACCTCGCGGACGACCACCCCGGCGCCCAGGACGACGCGTACCGGCGCCGCCGGAACGAGATCGCCGCCCCGGCGCTCGCATGGCGACCCGGGGAGCCGGTGCCGCGCGTGGACTACACCGAGTCCGAGAACGAGATCTGGCAGACCGTCTGCCGTGAGCTCGCGCCGAAGCACGAGCGCCTCGCGATCCGCGGTTTCCTCGAGGGCAAGGAGGCGCTCGGGCTGCCCACCGACCATGTGCCGCAGCTCGACGAGGTGAGCGCGGGCCTGAGGCCGCTGAGCGGCTTCCAGCTGCATCCGGCTGCGGGCCTGGTGCCGCTCGACGTCTTCTACGGGTCGCTCGCGGACGGCGTCTTCCACTCCACCCAGTACCTGCGCCACCCGTCGCAGCCGCTCTACACGCCCGAGCCGGACATCCTCCACGAGGTCGTGGGGCACTGCAATCTCCTCGCCGACCCGGCGGTCGCCGACGTCAAGCGTCGCGCGGGCGAGGCGGCGCGACGGTGCGAGACGCCCGAGGGCCTGCAGTACGTGGCCGACGTGTTCTGGTTCACCATCGAGTTCGGCGTGATGTACCAGGACGGCGAGCTCCGTGCGTACGGTGCGGGCCTGCTCTCCTCCTACGGCGAGATCGAGGAGTTCCGTGGGGCCGACGTCCGTCCCGTCGACTTCCACCAGATGGCGACGCTGGAGTACGACATCAGCCACTACCAGCCCGTCCTGTTCGCGTGCGACGGCATGGGCGAGCTCACCGATCGCGTGGGCGGGTTCTTCGCCGAGTTCGACGACGACACCCCGGCCCGGCTCGCGCGCGAGGCCGCCTCGACCTGAGCCATTGACGGGTCACTCGACCGGTCGGCGGGCATGCGTGATCAGGTGCTGCCGGAAGAACGCCGCGAGCTCGTCCGTGGCGTCGAGCGGCAGCACCGCCGCGACGTACTGGTCGGGCCGGACGACGACGACGCACCCGGCTCGGTCCACGCCACGCAGCTCGAAGACGTCGTCGGCGGGGTGGGTGGCGAACACCTTCTCGTAGTCGACGAGCTCGAAGGGGCCGGTGCGGGGCAGGAAGAGCAACGGCACGGCCGAGATGTCGACGTCGAGGTGCGGCTGCTGGTAGACGACCTTCACGTCGAGCACGGCGTCGAGCTGCTCCCCCTGCCGCGTGTGCGCGAGCACCGGAGAGTCCGGCGCTGTGACCATCCAGCCGGCCCATGCCGCGAGCGCGGAGGCGTCCCGGTCGGCGAACGCGTACACGCGCCAGCGCCCGTCGGCGAGGTGCTGGTGCCCGAGGTGCAGGGGGTTCGCGTCGGCGACGCGGACGACGGCGGCCGACTTGAACCGCTTCCCCACCGGGAACCCGGTGGCGAGCGCCTGGTGGGTCGGCTCGTCGACGACCATCGAGCGCGGGTACTGCGTCATGAACCCGAACAGGAACTCCGTGGTCCGCACGTAGAAGTCGGCGAGCCGGCCCGGGTCCCCGAGCTCCTCCGGCGGCGTCGCCATGAGCGTGGACCACTCCTTGTCGAAGTCGATGAGGTGCTGCGCGACCACCTGACGTTCGGCGGAGTACGTGGCGAGCAGGCTCTCAGGACTGCGGCCCGTCAGGACGTACCCCAGCTTCCACCCCAGGTTGAAGCCGTCCTGCATGGAGACGTTCATGCCCTGACCGGCCTTGGCGCTGTGGGTGTGGCAGGCGTCACCGGCGATGAACACCCGGGGCGCGCGAGCGCCGGTCTCGGCCACGCGGACGTCGTCGAACCGGTCGGTCAGCCGGTGCCCCACCTCGTACACGCTGTGCCATGCGACGTCGCGCACGTCGAGCGTGTAGGGGCGCAGGATGTCCTGCGCCCGCGCGACGATCTGCTCGATCGTGGTGCTGCGCACCTCGTGGTGGGCGCCGGGGTCGACCTCCCCGAGGTCGACGTACATGCGGAACAGGTGGCCGCCCTCGCGCGGGATGAGGAGGATGCTGCCGCCGGCACCGGACTGGATCGCGCACTTGAGGCGGATGTCCGGGAAGTCGGTGACGGCGAGGACGTCCATGACGCCCCAGGCGTGGAACGCCGAGGTGCCCTCCATGGTGCAGCCGATGGCGGCCCGCACCCGGCTCTGGGCACCGTCGGCTCCCAGGACGTACTTCGCTCGCACCTCCTTCTCCTCCCCGGCCCGCTCCCCCGCGGTCCGCACGAGCGTGACCGTGACGTGGTCGTCGGAGCGTGCGAGGCCGCGGAGCTCGTAGCCGTAGTCGGGCGCCAGCCGGCTCGGTGAGCAGGCCATGTACTCGGCGAAGTAGTCGAGCACTCGGGCCTGGTTGACGATGAGGTGGGGGAACTCGCTGATCCCGCGGGGGTCGTCGGGCGGCCGCTCTCCGCGCACGATGCGCGACGGGTCGGCGGGGTCCGGGTGCCAGAAGGACATCTCCGTGATGCGGTACGCCTCCTCGGCGATCCTGCCGGCGAACCCGAACGCCTGGAACGTCTCGACGCTGCGCGCCTGGATGCCGTCGGCCTGCCCGATGGCGAGCCGCCCCGCGCGGCGCTCGACGATCCGCGTGCTGACCGACGGGAACCGGGAGAGCTGGGCGGCCGCGATCATCCCCGCCGGGCCCGCACCGACGATCAGGACGTCCACCTCGTCGGGGAGCTCGTCGGGCCGGTCGAGCCCGACGCCGGCCGCGGGCTGGACCCGGGGATCGCCCGAGACGTAGCCATGGTGGTGGAACTGCATGTCCGACTCCCCTGACGCCGATGTCGAGGTGCGACGGATCGTATATTATCCCTCCCAGGCCGCGACGACGCGGTCGACCCGTCCGGGAGGCGCTGCCCCATGCCGACGGTTTCCGCGCACGTCGCGGTCACGCTCGCCGCCCACGTCGACCACGTGTTCGGGGTCATGGGCAACGGCAACGCGTACTTCGTCGACTCCCTGACGTGCCAGACCGGGGCCCGCTTCGTCGCCGTGCGGCACGAGGCCGGTGCCGTCGTCGCCGCCGACGCCTTCCACCGCGCGTCCGGTCGGCTCGCCGCGGCGACCACGACGTACGGGGCGGGATTCACCAACACGCTCACCGCCCTCGCCGAGGCCGTGCAGGCCCACGTGCCGCTCGTGCTCGTCGTGGGCGACGAGCCCACGTCGGGTCCGCGACCGTGGGACGTCGACCAGATCGCGATGGCGTCCGCCGTGGGCGCGCGCACCTACACCGTCGGCCGCACGGATGCCGCGGCCACCACCGTCATCGCCGTCGAGCACGCGTTGACCTACCGCGTGCCCACCGTGCTGGCGATCCCCTACGACGTCGCGACCCTCGACACCGGCCCGGTGCCCGAGACACCGACGCCACGCGTGCCCGAGCCGCTCGCCGTGCGCGGGGCGTTCGCCGACGGCGTCGTGCGGGAGGTCGCCGCAGCGCTCGCGACCGCCCGGAGACCGCTGCTCCTCGCGGGACGCGGCGCCTGGGTGGCCGGCGCGGGCGAGACCCTCGGCGCCGTCGCTGACGCCACCGGTGCGCTGACGGCGACGACGGCCCTCGGCCGGGGCGTGTTCCCCCGGGCGGAGTTCGACCTCGGTGTCGCGGGCGGGTTCGGCGCCTCCGCGGCGATGGCGATCGTGCGCGAGGCCGACGTCGCGGTCGTCGTCGGGGCCGCGCTCAACCAGTTCACGATGCGGTTCGGCGACCTCTTCGCCCCCGGGTGCCGGGTGTTCCAGGTCGATGTGGCACCCGCGGCGACCCACCCGCACGTCGCCGGGTACGTCCGCGGGGACGCCGCGGTCGTCGCGGCCGCGATCCTCGAGCAGCTCGTCACGCCCGCGGGTGCCACGTCGAGCGGATGGCGCGAGTCCGTCGACCTGACCGTCGCCCGGCGGCACGAGCCAGGGGACGGAACCGCCCCGGACGGGCGGCTCGACCCGCGCTCGGCAGCGGCCCGCCTCGCCGAGCTGCTGCCCGAGGACCGCGTGGTCGTCTCCGACGGCGGGCACTTCCTCGGCTGGGCGAACATGTACTGGCCCGTGTCCGCACCGGACCGGATGGTGATGGTCGGCACCGCGTTCCAGGCCATCGGGCTCGGCTTCCCCAGCATGGTGGGGGCCGCGCTGGCCCGGCCCGACACCACCGTGGTCCTCGCCACCGGCGACGGCGGTGGTCTCATGGCCCTCGCCGACCTCGAGTCCGCGGTCCGGGTCGCGGGAGGCCGTGGCATCGCGGTGGTCTGGAACGACGGGGCGTACAGCGCGGAGCTGCACCTCTACGGGCGCAGGGGCCTCGCGCGGGAGCCGATGCTCATCCCCGACGTCGACTTCGCCGGGGTGGCCACCGCGCTCGGGGCCCAGGGCGTCGTCGTCCGGTCGGTGGAGGATCTCGAGGCGCTGACGTCCTGGCGCGGGCGTGCCGCCACGGAGCGGCCGTTCCTGCTCCTCGACCTGCGGATCTCCGGGACCGTGGTCGCACCGTTCTGGGAGGAGATCTGCCGGTCAGGTGGCTGACCGAGGACCGACGCCCACCCCTCTCATCACACCGACGAGGAGAGCATGAACCACGACAGCACCTCCGGCGAGGAGGCACCCGACGAGGACCGGAGGTTCTCGGCCCTTCCCGGCCGTCCGGGGAAGATCGTCGCGATCCATGTCGCCTACGCGTCGCGCGCCGACCAGCGCGGCCGCCGCCCCGCCGACCCGTCGTACTTCCTCAAGCCGTCGAGCTCGGTCGCACCCTCGGGCGGCACGGTCGAGCGTCCGCCCGGCACCGAGCTGCTCGCCTTCGAGGGGGAGATCGCGCTCGTCATCGGCACCGCCGCCCGGCGCGTGCCGCTGGACCGGGCGTGGGACCACGTCGCGTGGGTCACGGCGGCGAACGACCTCGGGCTGTACGACCTGCGCACGAACGACAAGGGCTCGAACCTCAGGTCCAAGGGCGGCGACGGGTACACCCCCCTCGGGCCCGGTCTCCTCGACGCCCGCGCGGTCGACCCTGGGTGCCTGCGGCTGCGCACGTGGGTGAACGGCGAGCTCCGGCAGCACGACAGCACCGCGGGGCTCCTGTTCCCGCTCCCCCAGCTCGTCGCCGACCTCTCGCAGCACCTCACGCTCGAGCCGGGCGACGTGATCCTCACCGGCACTCCCGCCGGCTCCTCCGTCGTGGTCCCCGGAGACGTGGTCGAGGTCGAGGTCGACGCGCCGGACGCGCCCGGGGCGCCGACGTCCGGCCGGCTCGTCACGACCGTCACCCAGGGCGAGCACGGGTTCGACGGCACCCTGGGGTCGCTGCCCACGGTCGACGACCAGCAGCGCGCCGAGGCCTGGGGCTCGCGCACCACCGCGGGCGTGGATCTCGAGCCCTTCCGCATCACGGCCGAGCTGCGCGACAAGCTCCTGCGGGCCCCGGTCGCCGCACTCAGCGCCCAGCTGCGCAGGCGCGGCCTGAACGAGGTGACGATCGACGGCGTCCTGCCGATGCACCCCGGTGCCAAGCTCGTCGGCACGGCGCGCACCCTGAGGCTCGTGCCCGCCCGCGAGGACCTGTTCGCCCGGCACGGCGGCGGCCACAACGCCCAGAAGCGCGCGTTCGACGGCGTCGGCGAGGGCGAGGTGCTCGTCATCGAGGCGCGCGGCGAGACCGGGTCCGGCACGTTCGGCGACATCCTCGCGCTGCGTGCCCACGCCCGCGGCGCCGCAGGCGTGGTCACGGACGGCGGCGTCCGCGACCACGCCGCCGTCGCCGCCGTCGGCATCCCCGTCTGGTCGGCGGGCCCGCACCCGGCGGTGCTCGGGCGCAGGCACGTGCCGTGGGACCTCGACGTGGCCGTCGCGTGCGGCGGGACGACGGTCGAGCCCGGCGACGTGGTCGTCGGCGACGACGACGGGGTCGTCGTCGTCCCTCCCGGCCTCGTCGAGGAGGTCGTCGACGCCGCGCTCGCCCAGGAGGAGGAGGACGGCTGGATCGCGGAGCAGGTCGCCGCAGGCCAGCCCCTCGACGGCCTCTTCCCGATGGACGCGCGACGGAGGGCGAGGTTCGACGCATGGCGCGACAGCCGATGACCGGCGCGGCGTCCGCGCGCAGCAAGTCGCAGCACGCCTACCACTGGCTCAAGGAGCGGATCGCCGGTGAGGAGCTCGCTCCGGGGTACCGCCTGGTGCTCGGGTCGATCGCGGACGAGCTCGGCATGAGCGTCGTACCGGTGCGCGAGGCGATCCGACGGCTCGAGGCCGAGGGGCTGGTGACGTTCGAGCACAACGTCGGTGCCCGCGTCTCGATGATCGACGACACCCAGTACCGGCACAGCATGGAGACGCTGGCCATCCTCGAGGGAGCCGCCACGGCGCTCGCGGCCCGCCACCTGACCGACGACGCCCTCCGGCTGGCTCGTGAGCTGAACCGCCGTCTCGTCGAGTCGCTCCACGACTTCCACCCGCGCACCTTCACGTCGCTCAACCACGAGTTCCACGCCGTGCTCTTCGCCGCCTGCCCGAACCCTCGTCTGCTCGCGCTCGTCGACGCGGAGTGGGTGCGGCTGGGCCACCTGCGTGACTCGACGTTCAGCTTCGTGCCCGGCCGTGCGCAGGAGTCGGTGCGCGAGCACGAGACGCTCCTCGACCTCGTCGAGACCTGCGCACCCCTCGCGGACATCGAGCGGGCGGCCCGCTCCCACCGCTCGGCCACGCTCGCGGCCTACCTCAGCCACGAGCACCCCGACCAGACGCCGGTCGACGCCGGTGTGACGACCGCACCCTGAGAGGCGACCCCATGGGCGAGACGACGACCGACCCGGTGGCAGCCCTCCGCCACCTGCCCCCGGACCTGCCCGGACGCCTCCAGCACTACATCGGCGGCGAGCACGCCGACTCCGTGGACGGCGCGACGTTCGGCGTGCTGGACCCTGCCTCGAACGAGACCTACCTGCATGCGGCGGCCGGCAAGGCCGACGACGTCGCGCGTGCCGTCGCGGCGGCGAGGCGTGCGTTCGAGGACGGGCCCTGGCCGCACCTGCTCCCGCGCGAGCGCTCGCGGGTCCTCCACCGGGTCGCCGACATCGTCGAGCAGCGGGACGCCCGGCTCGCCGAGCTCGAGAGCTTCGACTCCGGCCTCCCGATCACCCAGGCGCTCGGCCAGGCGCGCCGGGCGGCCGAGAACTTCCGGTTCTTCGCCGACCTGGTCGTGGCCCAGGTGGACGACGCGTACAAGGTCCCGGGCCGGCAGCTCAACTACGTCAACCGCAAGCCGATCGGCGTCGCCGGGCTCATCACGCCGTGGAACACGCCGTTCATGCTCGAGTCCTGGAAGCTGGCGCCCGCACTGGCCACCGGCAACACCGTCGTCCTCAAGCCCGCGGAGTTCACGCCGCTCTCCGCCTCGCTGTGGGCCGGTATCTTCGAGGAGGCCGGGCTACCCGTCGGCGTGTTCAACCTCGTCCACGGGCTCGGGGAGGAGGCGGGCGACGCGCTGGTCAGGCACCCGGACGTCCCGCTCCTGTCCTTCACCGGCGAGAGCCGCACCGGGCAGCTCATCTTCGCCAACGCCGCGCCGCACCTCAAGGGCCTCTCGATGGAGCTCGGAGGCAAGTCGCCCGCCGTCGTCTTCGCCGACGCCGACCTCGAGGCCGCGATCGACGCGACGATCTTCGGCGTGTTCTCGCTCAACGGCGAGCGGTGCACGGCGGGCAGCCGGATCCTCGTCCAGCGCGAGGTCTACGACGAGTTCGTCGAGCGCTACGCCGCCCAGGCGGCGCGCGTCGTCGTCGGCCCGCCGCACGAAGCGACCACCGAGGTCGGGGCACTCGTGCACCCCGAGCACTACGACAAGGTCATGCGGTACATCGAGATCGGCCGGACGGAGGGTCGCCTGGTCGCCGGCGGTGGGCGGCCGGAGGGCTTCCCGACCGGCAGCTACGTGGCACCCACCGTGTTCGCCGACGTCCCGCCCGACGCCCGGATCTTCCAGGAGGAGATCTTCGGCCCGGTCGTCGCCCTCACCCCGTTCGACACCGACGAGGAGGCGCTCACGCTGGCCAACGGCGTGCGGTACGGCCTCGCGGCGTACGTCTGGACCAACGACCTCCGGCGGGCGCACATATTCGCCCAGGCGGTGGAGGCAGGCATGGTCTGGCTCAACAGCAACAACGTCCGCGATCTGCGGACCCCGTTCGGTGGGGTCAAGGCCTCCGGGCTCGGCCACGAGGGCGGGTACCGCTCGGTCGACTTCTACACCCACCAGCAGGCCGTGCACGTCTCGCTCGGCGAGGCGCACAACCCGACCTTCGGCAAGGGATCCTGACGTGAACACGAGGCCTGTCCCGCCTGACATCCTGCGCGCCGCCTCCGTGGAGGTCGTCGTCACCGACCTCCCCGCCTCCCGGCACTTCTACGTGGACGTCCTCGGCCTCGTCGTCACGCAGGAGGACGCGCACACCGTCCACCTGCGCTCGTTCGAGGAGTTCATCCACCACAACCTGGTCCTGCGCGAGGGCCCGGTGGCGGCGGTCGGCGTCCTCTCGTACCGGGTCCGCTCCCCCGAGGACCTCGACCGCGCGGTCGTGTTCTACGGCGACCTGGGGTGCCGGGTCGAACGGCGGGCCGCCGGCTTCGCGACAGGGGTCGGCGACTCCGTCCGGGTGCAGGACCCGCTGGGCTTCCCCTACGAGTTCTTCCACGACGTCGAGCACGTGGAGCGGCTCGCGTGGCGCTACGACCTGCACCCGCCCGGCCCGCTCGTGCGTCTCGACCACTTCAACCAGGTCACGCCCGACGTGCCGCGGGCCGTGCGGTACATGGAGGACCTCGGGTTCCGGGTGACC
This sequence comes from Cellulomonas sp. URHB0016, assembly GCF_054057935.1. Classification (NCBI taxonomy): domain Bacteria; kingdom Bacillati; phylum Actinomycetota; class Actinomycetes; order Micrococcales; family Cellulomonadaceae; genus Cellulomonas; species Cellulomonas sp. URHB0016. The sequence goes on from NZ_JBSRZU010000001.1 coordinate 889,907, forward strand.
GAGGACATCCAGGACGAGGCCGGCACCACGTACGCCGCGTGGATGCGCCGCAAGCCCACCGTCCACGACACCGCGATGACCGGCGGCGACGGTCCTCGCCTGCACCACGTCGCCTTCGCGACCCACGAGAAGCACGACGTCCTGGCGATCTGCGACAGGCTCGGCGCGCTGCGGATGTCCGACCGCATCGAGCGCGGCCCTGGCCGCCACGGCGTGTCCAACGCGTTCTACCTGTACCTGCGCGACCCCGACGGGCACCGCGTCGAGATCTACACGCAGGACTACTACACCGGGGACCCGGACAACCCTGTCGTCACCTGGGACGTCCACGACAACCAGCGCCGCGACTGGTGGGGCAACCCGGTCGTCCCCTCCTGGTACACCGAGGCGTCCCTCGTCCTCGACCTCGACGGCCACCCGCAGCCGGTCGTCGCGCGCACGGACGACAGCGAGCTGGAGGTCACCATCGGGGCCGACGGGTTCTCCTACACCCGCCAGGGCGACGCCCCCGGCCACCTCCCGACCTGGAAGCAGGGCGAGTACAAGCTGGGGCACCAGCTGTGACTCGCGTGCTGCCGGCCGACGCCGTCGCCCTGATCGCCGACGAGCTCGCCGCCGCCGAGCGGGACCGGACCACGGTGCCGCTCCTGACCGCGCGCCACCCCGGCATGACCGTCGAGGACGCCTATGCGGTGCAGGGCGAGTGGCGCCGCCGGGCGGTGGCTGCCGGCCGGCGACCGGTGGGCCACAAGATCGGCCTGACGTCGAAGGTCATGCAGGCGGCGACCGGCATCGACGAGCCCGACTACGGGGTCGTCTTCGATGACGTGGTGTACGAGAACGGCGCCGCGATCGAGCACGGCAGGTTCTCGAACGTCCGGGTCGAGGTCGAGCTCGCCTTCCGCCTGGCTCAGCCCGTGCACGGCCCTGACGCGACGCTCGCCCACGTGCTGCGTGCCACCGAGCACGTGGTCCCGGCGCTCGAGATCCTGTCCTCCCGCATCGACCTGCCGGGCCGCACGATCGTCGACACCATCAGCGACAACGCGGCGATGGGCGCGATGGTCGTCGGTGGCGTCCCCGTCGGGCCCGACGACGTCGACCTGCGCTGGGTCGCCGCGATGCTGTACCGCAACGGGACCGTCGAGGAGTCCGGCGTCGCCGGTGCCGTGCTCGACCACCCGGGGATGGGGGTCGTCTGGCTGGCGAACACCCTGGCCCGGCACGGTGACCACCTGGCGGCCGGCGAGCTCGTGCTCGCGGGCTCGTTCACCCGTCCGATGTGGGTGCACCCAGGCGACACCGTGCTCGCCGACTACCGAGACCTGGGGACGATCACATGCCGCTTCGTCTGACCCCGACCTTCCGCGACGCCCTCGAGAGCGAGCAGGCACGGGGGCCGAGCGGCCGGCCGCTCGTCGGCATGTGGCTGTGCACCGGAAGCCCTCTGGTCGCGGAGATCTGCGCGGGCTCCGGGCTGGACTGGCTGATCATCGACATGGAGCACTCACCCAACGGGCTGGGGTCGGTGCTCGCGCAGCTCCAGGCCGTCGCCGCCTACCCGGTGACGACGATGGTGCGGGTCCCGGTCGGCGACGTCGTCACGATCAAGCAGGTCCTGGACCTCGGCGCGCAGAACCTCCTCGTCCCCATGGTGTCCTCGGCCGAGGAGGCGCGGTCCGTCGTCGACGCCGTGCGGTACCCACCACGCGGGCGTCGGGGCGTCGGTGCGGCGCTCGCCCGCTCGGGACGGTGGGGCCGCGTCGACGGGTACCTGGAGCGCGCGGACGAGCACGTGTCCCTCGTCGTGCAGGTCGAGACCGCCGAGGGCGTCGCCGCGGCCGGCGCGATCGCGGCCGTCGACGGCGTGGACGGGGTCTTCGTGGGGCCGTCCGACCTCGCCGCCTCGATGGGTCTGCTCGGCCGCCAGAGCCACCCCGACGTCGTCGCCGCCGTCCGCCGCGCCCTCGAGGCCGTGCGGGCGGCAGGCAGGCCGGTGGGGGTCAACGCGTTCGACCCGGCCCTGGCGCGCGCGTACCTGGACGCCGGCGCCTCGTTCGTGCTCGTGGGATCCGACGTGACCCTCCTCGCGCAGGGGTCCGAAGGGCTTGCCGACCGGTTCGTGCGCGCAGCCGCCGACCCGGACGTGGATGGCTCCTGAACCGGCCGCCCGACGTCACTCTCCGGTCGGGCGCGAGACGACCGGCGACCCGCTCGGGGCCCGTCGGTCCTCGGCCACCGCGTCCGCCCGCGGGTGGAGGTCGTGCTCGTGCCGGGCGTCTCCGGCGAAGACCTTCTCGTACAGGTCGTAGATGAACCCCGCCTTCGCGTTGTTGTAGAGCATCCCGTCCGTGAAGCCGCGCGCGGCGACCTCGCGCTTGACCGCGGCGTACTCGTCGCGGTCGGCGGGGTGCGCACGCAGCCAGTCGCGGAACATCAGGGCTCGTCGCGGTTCGCGCGCTCCCGGCGAGAAGACGTGCACGTTGCTGGTCGGCGCCCGGCCGCCGACCATCCGATGCTCCTCCCAGTCGGGCTCACGGACCAGCAGCACGAAGCCTGCGGCCTCGAGGTCGGACAGCCAGGCACCCTCGTCGGCGGAGTCGGCGACAGTGAGGTCGACGTCGATCACCGGCTTCGCCCACAGGCCGGGGACCGACGTCGACCCGACATGGTCCACGGCCAGCGCACGCTCACCGAGGGCCGTGCGGATCTGGTCGCGGACGACGGCGAACGACTCGGCCCAGGTGGGATCCGGGGCCACGACCTCCACCAGCTCGGGTGACCGTGCACCCGCCACCGCTCGTGCCGCGTCGATCTCCTGCGCGGACGGGATCTCGAACGGGTTCCAGAGCGGATGAGTACGCACCTGGGAGACGGTAGGCCGCCGCGGTCGTCGCCACCGGGTGACCGATCACGTCAGGGGACGTTCGCCCCGCCGTTGACGTTGATGACCTCACCCACCACGAAGCTGGACTCCGGCGACGCGAGGAACACGTACGCGGGCGCCTGCTCGACGGGCTGGCTCGTCCGGCCGAGCCAGGACGACTCGCCGAAGCCGTTCAGCTTCTCGGTCGGCTGCCCGTCGGACACCTGCAGCGGCGTCCAGACCGGGCCGGGTGCCACCGCGTTCACGCGGATCCCCCGCGGGGCCAGGTCGGCGGCCAGCGCCTTGGTGAAGCCGATGATGGCGAACTTGGTGGACGCGTAGTTGATGATCATCGGCGACGGGTTGTACCCCTGCACCGAGGTGCTGTTGATGATGGTCGAGCCCGGCCCGAGGTGCGGCAGCGCGTCGCGCGTGATCCAGAACATCGCGTAGGTGTTCGTCTGGATCGTGCGGTGCAGGTCGTCCTCGTCGAGCTCGTCGAACGACTGGTGGTACACCTGGTGGGCGGCGTTGTTCACCAGGATGTCCAGCCCTCCCAGGCCCTCCACCGCCTGCGCGACGAGCGACCGGCAGAACTCGCGGTCCCGGATGTCACCGGGGATGAGGACCGCGGTGCGACCCTCCGCACGCACGACCGCCGCGACGGCCTCCGCGTCCACCTGCTCCTCGGGCAGGTAGCCGATCGCCACGTCGGCCCCCTCCCGCGCGAAGGCGATGGCGACCGCCGCGCCGATACCCGAGTCACCCCCGGTGATGAGCGCCTTGCGGCCAGGCAGGCGACCGGTGCCGCGGTAGCTCGTCTCGCCGTGGTCGGCCTTCGGGTCGAGCTCGGCGTCGAGGCCGGGCAGCGGCTGCCAGGAGGCATGCGGCTTGATGTGCGCGTGGCGCTCGACCGGGTTGTCGAACGTGAGCTGGTCGGGGGACATCCTCATCTCCTTCACGAAGGCCGTCGGGACGCTCGGTCGCCTTCGCACGGGAGCGCCCTCGATCACGCTCAGGACCCTAGACCAGCGCCCGGCCGCCGCCCCCTCGGGGGCGACGGCCGGGCGTCAGCAGTACGTGCTGGTCAGCAGGCGGTGCCGGTCAGCAGGCCGTCCCGTTGAGAGCGAACGACGTCGGGGCAGGGTTGCTGCCGCTGTACGCGCCGTTGAACCCGAACTCGACGGTGCCGCCGGGCGGGATCGTGCCGTTGTAGCTGGCGTTCTTGGCGGTGACCTGCGAGCCGCTCTGGCTGGCGACGGTGCTCCAGGCCTGGGTGATGGTCTGGTTGCCCGGGAACGACCAGGTGAGCGTCCAGCCGTTGATCGCCTGGCTGCTCTTGTTGGTGATCTTCACGCCGGCGGTGAAGCCCACGTTCCACTGGCTCGGCGCGGAGTAGACGACCGAGCACGCCCCGCTGGGCGCGGGCGTCGTGGGTGCGGGCGTCGTCGGCGCCGGCGTCGTGGGTGCCGGGGTCGTCGGGTTCGGCGTCGTCGGGTTCGGCGTCGTCGGGTTCGGCGTGGTCGGGTTCGGCACCGAGTTGAGGGCGTTCAGCACCGAGGTGTAGGCGGCCTTCTTGTTGCCCGAGCCGTCGAACAGCAGCGGCGTGGCCGAGGAACGCCACGAGTCCGAGTCACGCACGCCCCACACCGTGATGCCGGCGCACTTGGTCACGGCCAGGCACGCGTTCACCACGTTCTGGTAGTTGGTCGCCTGCGCGGAGCCCGAGCCCTCGATGTCCAGCTCGGTGATCTGCACCTCGACGCCGAGGTCGGCGAAGTTCTGCAGGGTCGTCTTGTAGTCCGAGGGGACCGGGCTGTTCGGGTTGAAGTGCGACTGGAACCCGACGCAGTCGATCGGCACGCCGCGCGACTTGAAGTCCTTGACCATGTTGTAGACGCCCTGGGTCTTGGCGTCCGACCACTTGTCGGTGTTGTAGTCGTTGTAGCAGAGCTTGGCGTTCGGGTCCGCGGCGCGGGCCGTCTTGAACGCGACCTCGATCCAGTCGTTGCCCGTGCGCTGCAGGTTCGAGTCACGGCGCCCACCCGAGCCGCCGTCGGCGAACGCCTCGTTCACCACGTCCCAGGAGTACACCTTGCCCTTGTAGTGGGTGGCGACCTGGGTCACGTGGTTGATCATCGCGCTGCGCAGCGCCGACCCCTCCATGCCCTGCATCCACGTGGGCTGCTGGGAGTACCAGGCCAGGGTGTGACCGCGGACCTTCTTGCCGTTGCTGGCCGCCCAGCTCACGATCTGGTCGCCGCTGGTGAAGTTGAACTGGTTCTGGTTCGGCTCGGTCGCGTCCTGCTTCATCTCGTTCTCGGCCGTGACCATGTTGAACTCACGGTTCGCGATCGTCGAGTACGTCGAGTCGCTGAGCTTGTACGCCGCGATCGCGGTACCGAAGTACCGGCCGCTCTGCGCCGCAGCCGCACCCAGGGTGCTCTCCGCCGCCTGGGCGGACTGTGCGGCGGCGATACAGGTGACGGCGGTGGCGACGGCCAGCGTCGCGGCGGCGAGGGCAGTCCTCGCGCGTGCCGGGGTCGTTCTCATGTGGCACCTCTCGGTAGGCACCCGATGGGCGTCGGGTGGCGCTGACAGCCAGGCGCGGCACGCGCGATCGCCCGGCGTGCGCGTGGACCACCGCGCAGCGGTGCGGGCGTATCGACATCGTCACGCTCCGCCTCCGGCATCGCAGACCACAGCGGCTGCGCGGGGAGAAGGTGGGCGGACGAACGTGTGTGCCTGGCTTTGGCCCCCACCGTGTCGAAATATCGTTATCGAAGCCAGTGCCGAAACATTTAGGACGTGCTCGAGCACCCGACGGTGTGCTCCTCAGCGACGTTCTGCCGGGCCTGAGCCAGGCGACGGCGCACGAGGAACGGCCGGTCGCCGTCAGGGCGTTGCACCTCCACGACCGCGACGGCGCCGCGCGCGCCAGCCCGGCCTGCTGATCGTGCCGTTCGGTGGTCCCGATCGACGGCAGGAGCGACGCCCGGTACGGATCAGCCCAGCGATCCGCCGGACCCACGACCCGGGCCGTTCGTCCCTGCTGCGGCAGCGACCTCACCGCGACGATAGAGGTCGGCTTCACCGCGACCCACCAGAGGAGCTCGACATGGGGACCACCCAGTCCGAGGGTTGGCTGCGCCTGACTGGCGGGGACACCCGGCAGCACTTCTTCCGCGACGGCATGAGCGTGTGCGGCAAGTACGTCTCGCCGATCACGAGCTTCCCCGTCGACGACGGCCCTGACGCCGGCGAGTGCGCTGCCTGCCGGTCGGTCGTCGACGTCGACGAGCACCGCACGCCGAGCTACTGACCGGCACGACGGCGCAGAGGCCACGACTCCATGCGGAGCCGGGCCCCTCACCCCGGGTCATCGCCACCTTGAGCGCCTGAGTCTGCGCGGGCTCCCCGAACGTTCGACACGCCCCGGGGGCGTGGTCAGCCGACGGTGCCGGCCGCGACGTCCGGGTTGTCACTGAAGAGCCCGTCCATGCCTGCGCCGACGAAGACCCGGATCTCACCGGCGAGGTCGCCGGGCGCGTTCGGGTCGGTGCTGCTGCGGAAGTCCGCCGGGAGGAACTGGTTCTCCCGGCGGAACGTCCAACCGTGCACGACGAGGCCGGCACGGTGGGCGTCCCTGACGACGGACGTGGGTGCGCCGAGCGTGCCGTCGCCGTTCCGCGGGATCATGAGGTCCTTGCAGAGCCCGACGCCGCCGGCGTATCGGGCCACCTGCGCCAGACCGGAGCGCGTGACCAGGTCTCGGTACGTCCTCGGGTCGCCGGCCGCGACCAGGTCGTAGGGCGCGCCGGAGCAGTCCACCAGCTGCACGAGCTGGACCTTCGTCATGTCGTGGAGCTGGCGCAGGTTGCCCGTCTCGAAGCTCTGGATGACCACCGGGGACCGGCGGTCGTCCATGCCGTTCGCCGTGAGCTGGGCCAGCAGCGGCTCCTCGAGGGAGAGCCCCAACGAGTCGAAGTACGTCGGGTGCTTGGTCTCCGGGTAGACCCCGACCGGCCGCCCGTCGCAGGTCACGGAGTGCCGCGCAAGATCGAGGACCTCGTCGAAGGTGGGGATCTCGTAGAGCTTGTCGAACACCGTGTTCGCCGGGCGCACGGCGGGGAGCCTCTCCTTGGCGCGCAGGGTCTTGAGCTCGGCGAGGGTGAAGTCCTCGGTGAACCAGCCCGAGACCGCGCGCCCGTCGATGGTCTTCGTCGCCTTGCGGTCGGCGAACTCGGAGTGGTCCGCGACGTCCGTCGTCCCACCGATCTCGTTCTCGTGCCGGGCGACGAGCACGCCGTCCTTCGTCGAGACGAGGTCCGGCTCGATGTAGTCCGCGCACATCAGGATCGCCGTCTCGTACGAGGCCAGGGTGTGTTCCGGGCGGTACCCGCTGGCGCCGCGATGCCCGATGACGGTGACCTCACCGGGCTTGGAGGGCTTCGTCTGCCGGAGCTCGACGACATCCATCTCGGTGTCGTCGGGCGTGCCCGGGATGCGCGTCGCGTTGCCGGGATAGTTGTTGTCGTTGGCGATCAGGAGCCGGCCGTCCCGGAGCTGCACCACCGTCTCGAAGGACTGCACCGGCAGCGAGAACGGGTCGTCGGTGCCGTAGCCGTCGCCCGAGCCGAGATGTGCCGGGTTGGCGATCTTCAGCGCGTCCAGCACGAGGCTCTTCGTCACGAAGCCGTCGGCATCGGTGTGGTCCAGGTCGACCCGGTACACCCGCTTCACCACGGAGGCGGCACCCTGGAAGTCGTCCCTCTCGATGAGCAACAGCTCGTGCCTGCCGGTCATGAACGCGTCGCCCACGACGTCGGCGTCCTGGTGCGTCTGGTACGCCCACGTCCTGCCCGTGTACGCGCCGCCGGCCGTGTCGAACTCGTAGATCGTGCGGCGTCGCTGCACCGGGTCGTCGACGAACGCGCCCTCGGTGATCGGGTAGAGGAACCGACCGTCACGCGACCCTGCCATGGCCTCGAAACCGCGGCTCGCACGCACCCGCGGCACCTCCCCGGCCGCCAGGTACGGGTTCTGCGGAGACTTCCCGTCCGGGAACGGCACCGGCGCGCCGAGCAGCACGCCCGTCGGGTCCACGTGCAGCAGGAACGGTCCGAACTCCTCACCGACCCAGAAGCTGCCGTCCTTCTCCCGCACCACGGACTCGACGTCGAAGTCGGCGCCGGTGAGCAGGCGGTCGGTGGTCGCGTCGTTGACGATGGGGAAGTCGATGCGGTGGTCAGGGTCGCGCAGGGAGATGAACTCCCCGACGCCGATCGCGCCCTCTCCCCCGTCGGCCGTCTGCCAGCTCGGCGTCACGTGATAGAGACGCAGCAGGAAGTCGGCGGAGTTCGCCTTCGTCCCGAACCCGTTGTCCGGCAGGGCCCAGAAGGTGCCGTCACCGACGTCGACCATGCCGGAGAAGCCAGGGATCACCTGACCGGCGAACGGGCCCTGCCGTCCGTTGGCGGCCGTCGCGAGCGCCCCCGAAGGCGGCCCGGGTGCCAGGAAGTCGGCGGACAGCGTGGCGCGCGCCACGAGTGTCGGCTGCAGGACCGTGGCACCGCCCCGCGCACCGGGCGCGCCACCGCGGTCAGCGGCGACTGCCGGTACGGGCATCACGAGGGCGGCCGTGACGGCCGCCACGAGGACCGAGAGTGCTGCGCTGCGTCTCATGCGCTCCAGCGAACCGGACCCCGGCGACGCACGTCCGACCACGCGTCGAGGACCCGATGACCGCCACGTGAACCCCTCTGACGGACGTCGCCGGCAACCGGACGGATTCGTCCACGACGCGTCACGCGAGCGCGGGCACCGAGGCGAGTCGCGTCAGTGGTACCAGCATGAGCCCGTACTCGTCGGACACCTCCACGCTGATCGTCGCCACACGGTGGCGCTGGTGACGGCGGACCCATTCGAGGACGTCGCTCACGTCGTCGACGTCGGACAGCCGCCACCGTTCAGCCGCGTGAGCGGAGCTCGCCATGAGGTCCACGACGTAGGTCGGTTCCTCGACCACCCACCACGACGACCGCATCGTCGGCTCTTGAACGGCACGCACGGCTCACATCCCCTCGTCAGGTCGGGGGACGAGCGTGGTCGCGACGCGTGAACCACGGGCAGCCGGCTCGTGTCGACCGGGGAAGGTGTCACCCAACATCACGGCTGACAGGGCCGGCGCCGGCTCGATCCCTCTCCCACGGGTGCCGACGGCGGTCGGCGTCCTCGACCACGTCACTGCGCGACGTACGGGATGCGCTCCCAGCTCAGGACGTCCGCCGCTCCCGGGTGGTTGATCGTCACCCGTAGCCAGTCCGTGTTGTTGCTCGAGCCGTCCACGGTGATGCGGCGCAGGTTGTCCGCCGAGCCGGCGACGCCGTAGGGTCTGAGCCAGGGCGACCCGGTCGCGAGGGGCCGGTCCGCGTTGTAGAGGTGGCTGTCACCGTTGACGAGGTAGACCTGACCGTCGAACCGGCTGCACTCGTCCACGAGGGTCTGCACCAGAGGCTGGAAGGCCGAGATGTCCGTCCATGCCGGAGTGGAGGTCGCATCGAACATGTCGGCTTGGAGCAGGACGGTGACGGCGCGGTCGTGGCGTTGGCGGGCGGTGGCGAACGTGTCGCGGACCACCGTCAGGGCGTTCGCCATCCGTGACTTCTCGGCGGCGACCTGCTCCGGGGTCGCGACCGCGTTGCCCAGCCCGTCCCAGGGCTGCAGCCCGTCGTTGCTGCCGACCACGTGCACGACCGCGAAGTCGACGCCGTGCCGGCGCAGCCGGACGTTCTCGGGGAATCCCTGGCGAGCCTCCGAGTCGAGCCTGACCGGGTGCTGTCCGAGCGACCAGCCGGGACGGGCGAAGAAGACCGCACGGTCGTACGCGAGCCGTTCGAGCGGGACGTAGGACCCGTTGCTCGCGCGATGGCAGTCGGTCCACTCGTTGTCGCCGGGTGTGTAGACCAGCGGAGCCTCGAAACGGTCGAAGTCCGACCTGATCAGTGTGTAGTACGGGTCGTTGCAGCGGGACGACCCGTTCTTGATGTCGCCGACGTGGAAGGTCAGCTGGGGGTCGGCGGCGTTGATCTCGTCGATCCACGTGGGGAAGGCCGCGATCTGGGCGGCCCCGTACGGGATGTCACCGATGACGGCGAAGGTGTACCGCGCCGCCTCGTCGTGCCCGTTCCCGCGGTCGGAGGACGCGGACGCCGGCGGCATCACGGCGCCCGCGACGGCAACGACGGCCAGGGCGGTGGGCAGAGCGCTGCGGAGCAGGTTCATCGGTTCTCCGGGGACGGCTGGACGGATGACGGTGCCCACGACGGTGCGGGCAGCCCGCCCCACGATCACAGGTGATCCCGCTGGGCGGACGAACCTCAGGCGACGTCCGGACGAACACGCGCCTGCGTGCCGCACTCCGGGATGTCGATCACCACGGCGTCGAGATCTCGGGCTCCAGGCCCACCACGATGACGGTGGGAACCGAACGCCGACGTCACGGTGCAACCCGGCTGAGCTGACGTCGAGGTGAATGGGAGATGAACACTGTCCCCACGGGTTGCACCGTGGCCGTGACCGGTCGGACCGTCGAGGAGTGACTGGTATCCCTCTGCTCGTGCTGGTGGTCGTCACCGCACTCGCGTTCGACTTCACGAACGGCTTCCACGACACGGCGAACGCCATGGCGACCTCGATCGCCACGAAGGCCCTGCGGCCGAAGACCGCCGTGCTGCTCTCCGCCATCCTCAATGTCGCGGGCGCGTTCCTGTCCCTGACCGTCGCGGCGACCATCGCGAACGGCATCGTGGACCAGGACGCCGTGACGCTTCCCGTCGTGTTCGCCGGCCTCTGCGGCGGCATCATCTGGAACCTCACCACCTGGTACTTCGGCTTGCCGTCCAGCTCGTCCCACGCCCTGATCGGCGGCCTGGTCGGGGCTGTGCTCGCCGCGGCCGGAGCCTCCGGCGTGCAATGGGACGGCCTGCTCTCGAAGGTCGTGCTCCCTGCGATCCTCGCCCCGGTCGTCGCGGGTCTCGTGGCGGCCACCGGCACCTGGCTCGTGTACCGGATCACCCGCGGGATGCCGCGTGGCGACCGCGCCACCGAGTTCCGGTGGGGGCAGGTCGGCTCCGCGTCGCTGGTCTCCCTGGCCCACGGCACCAACGACGCCCAGAAGACGATGGGCATCCTGCTCCTCGCACTCGTGGCCGCCGGCCAACTGCCCGAGGGTTCCGCCGTTCCACCGTGGGTCATCGTCAGCTGCGCGCTGGCGATCGGCCTCGGCACCTACGTCGGCGGGTGGCGGGTGATCCGGACGTTGGGCAAGGGACTCGTCGACATCGAGTCGCCGCAGGGGCTCGCCGCCGAGACGTCCTCGGCGGCCGTGATCCTCGCCTCGTCCCAGTTCGGCTACCCGTTGTCGACGACCCAGGTGGCCAGCGGCTCGATCATGGGATCGGGCGTGGGACGACGCACCGAGGTCAGGTGGAGCACCGCCCGCCGGATGGTCGCGGCCTGGCTCATCACCCTGCCGGCGGCCGCGTCGGTAGGGGCGGCGGCAGAGGGCATCCAGCTGTGGCTGGACGGACCTGCGGGCACCCTGATCGTCCTGGCGCTCCTGGTCTGCGCGTCGGCCGGCCTGTGGTTGGCGTCACGCGGCTCGGCGGTGAACGACCGCAACGTCAACGACGAGTGGGCCCCGCCGGTCGGTGAACCACGACCGGCGATGGTCTGAGAGGACACCAGACATGGGCAGCTACATCGACGGCGAGACCTTCGGCAAGGTGCTGGTCGCCGGCCTCCTGTTCGGCGCTGGGATCCCGGCCTTGTTCGCGCTCGGCGTGCGCGCCCTCGCGCCCGCCGAGGGAGCAGCACCCGGTGCGCCACGAGTCGCCTGGCGCACGGGCGCGGCGGTGCTCTGCTTCGGTGTCGCGCTCGGGGCCGTCGTGTTCGGTGTGGTCCGCATCCTCACGGGAGGCACGTGATGGTCCGGCGGCCGAGCGTCGTTCGCCGAGTCGCCGAGTGGCTGCGCGCCGGCTACCCCACCGGTGTCCCCGAGCGCGACTACGTGGCTCTGCTCGCCCTCCTGCGGCGGAAGCTGACCGCCGAGGAGATGGTGGAGGTCGTGGACCGCATCGTGCTGCTCCACCCGGACGGCGGAGCCACCCGCGCAGTCGTGGGTGAGCAGATCGAGGAGCTCGTCGACGCCGAACCGCTGGACAGCGACATCGCACGTGTCAGCGCGCTGCTCGCCGCCGTCGGGTGGCCCCTCGCGGACGTCGACGCCGCGGATGCCCAGACCCAGGATTCTGCGACAGGACGCTGACCTGCGGAGGGAGGTCGTCCCGGTCGGTCAGTCGCCGGAGGTGATGCGTCCGCGCTGGACGATGAGCGGGTCGACCTCGCCGATGACGTCCTCGTTCTTGCCGTCGTAGTCGAACTGGCTGAGGAAGTGGCGCATCGCGTTCAGCCGGGCGCGCTTCTTGTCGTTGCTCCGGACCCAGATCCACGGCGCATGGTCGGTGTCGGTCCCGGCGAACATGGCCTCCTTCGCCGCGGAGTACTCCTCCCAGCGGCCGAGCGACTCCAGGTCCATCGGCGACAGCTTCCAGCGGCGGACGGGGTCGATCTGACGGATGGCGAACCGGGTGCGCTGCTCACGCCGGGTGACCGAGAACCAGAACTTCGTCAGGTGGGTCCCGTCGTCGACGATGAGCCTCTCGAAGTCGGGCGCCTGCCGCATGAACGCGGCGTACTCCTCGTCGGAGCAGAAGCCCATCACGCGCTCGACACCCGCCCGGTTGTACCAGGACCGGTCGAACAGCACGATCTCGCCCTGCGTGGGGAAGTGCTGGACGTAGCGCTGGAAGTACCACTGGCCCTGCTCGTTGCTCGTGGGCTTGCCGAGCGCGACGACCCGTGCCGCTCGTGGGTTGAGGTGCTCGACGAAGCGCTTGATCGTCCCACCCTTGCCGGCCGCGTCGCGGCCCTCGAACACGACGATGTGACGCTCGCCGTGGTCCTCCGCCGAGTACTGCAGCTTGAGCAGCTCGATCTGCAGGCGGTACTTCTCCGCCTCGTACTCGTCTCGGTCCATGAGCTCGTCGTAGGGATAGTCGTCGCGCCACGTCTCGACCGCCTTGCCACCCGGGTCGATGAGGACCGGGTCCGCACCCTCGCCCCCGGCAACGCTGTACCCCTCCGCAACCAGGCGGTCGATGTACTCGCGCAGGTTGTCCTCGGCATCGGGCTCGACACCGTCGAGATCGAACGTGGGGTCCATCGGATCCTCCTGCCAGGTGGGCGGTGTGTGGACCGCAGCCGGTCGAGTCGCCCCCGGCGGGAGCGCCACGTTGCCCGCCACGGCGGGATCGGACCGAAGCGCAGTCTCTGCCGGTGTCGACGGCAGCATCCCGAGGCTCCGGTTCGAGCCGCGCTCCCAGATCCTCGCGACGTCCCGGTCGTCGGCTGCCCGCTGCTCGGCCACCGGCTCGGCACCCGCTCGTTCGGGGCCCGAGACGCGACCACGCGAGGTCGAGTCGCGGCTGATGAGACGCCACCAGAACATCAGCGGCCACGTCCGGCTCCTGTGCTCAGGATCCCGACGTGGCCTCTGACCTGCAACTTCGGTGGAGCTGAGGGGATTCGAACCCCTGACCCCCTGCATGCCATGCAGGTGCGCTACCAGCTGCGCCACAGCCCCGTTGTCCTGCTCGACAGCCCGCCAGAAGCGGACCACCACGCCCGTGGGCGCTCGGAGAGTCTAGGACGAACGCGTGCCCAAACGCTAATCGGGGTCCCGCGTCTCCGCGTCCTGGTCGGACTCGCGCCGGATGTCCGGCCCCGCGCTCCAGTCGGACGACGCGTCTGTCGGTCCGAGGTTGTAGCCCAGCAGGCGCCAGGCCGGCTCCAGCCCGGAACCGGCACGGACGAGCTCGGCCCAGTGCACGTTGTGCATCCCGGCGAAGGCGTGCGAGCCCGGGTCGAGGCCGAGGAGCACGGCCATCATGGACGTGATCGCGGAGCCGTGCGAGACCACGACGAGCGTCTGGTCCCCTTCCAGGTCCGTGGTGAGCTCGAGCAACGCCGCGCCGGCTCGTGCGGCGACCTGGGCCCGGGTCTCGGCACCGACACCGGCGGGCTCGCCACCGCCACGCCACACGGCGAACTCCCCGGGCCAGCGGAGGTTGATCTCGTCGCCCGTGAGACCCTCCCAGATCCCGAACCCGCGCTCGCGCAGCCTCGTGTCCGTCTCGACGTCCAGGCCCGCGGCGCGTCCGAGCAGCTGCGCCGTCTCCAGGGCACGGCTGAGGTCCGAGGCGACGATGCGGGTCGGCGTGTGCCGGGCCAGCAGCAGGGCCGAGGCGGTGCGGGCCTGCCAGCGTCCGACGTCGTCCAGCGGGATGTCGACCTGGCCCTGCAGCCGGGCGCCGGCGTTGTACGCCGTCCGCCCGTGCCGGACGAGCAGCAGTCGAGCGGCGGTCACGCCTCCGGACCCTGGCCGGCACCGCCACGAGCGTCGGCAGGAAGGTCGATGACGGGGCAGTCCTTCCAGAGGCGCTCGAGCGCGTAGTACACCCGGTCCTCCTGGTGCTGGACGTGCACCACGACGTCGCCGAAGTCGACGAGCACCCAGCGGCCTGCGGCCTTGCCCTCGCGCCGGACGGGCTTGGCGCCGAGGTGGAACAGCGCTTCCTCGACCGCGTCGACGATGGCCCCGACCTGCCGCTCGTTGGTGCCGGACGCGATGAGGAACACGTCCGTGAGGACGAGCTGCTCGCTCACGTCGAGAGCGATGATCTCCTCGGCCTTGATGTCGGCGGCGGCGCGGGCCGCAGCGATGGCCAGCTCGACGGCTCGTTCGGTGGCGGGCACAGATCTCCTCGGGTGGTGGGGGGTCAGGTCGTGCCGGCGCCGCCGACGACCTGACCGGTCGTCATGGTGACGGGTCCGACGGGCGCGGCACTCTTGTCGCCGTCAGCGGGCTCCCTCGTCAGGAGCAAGGTGATGAGGAACCCGAGCACGAAGGCCACCAGCGCCAGCACGATGAGGTGCAGCCACGTGTACGGGTGCCGCGGTCGACTCTCGTCGTCCTCGTCGTCCTCGTCCTCGTCGTCGAGCTCGTCGGCGGGACGTGGGCTCGGTACGGCTTCGGGCTCCCCGAACGGCGCCGCGCCGAACCCCGTGGACGGTGCGGACGACCCGCCCCAGCGCGGGGCTGGGACGGCGGGCTCCGCGGTTGCCGGGCCGGGCGCCGGTGCCGGTGCGGGGGTGGGGACCCACGCGGCCGGCGCGGCCCCGGCCGACGACGAGGTGGACGCCTGCCACGGCGCGGCCGCGGGCGACGAGGTGCCGCTCCCGGCCGCGTCGCCGGGCTGCCAGGCCGGCGACCGACCGTCCGTGGACGGTGCGTGGCTCGGCGGTGTCTGCCAGGCCGACGGTGCAGGGGTCGGCGGCGCGGCGCCGGCGGGAGCACCCCAGGCGGACGGGCTCGGCGACGGCTGAGGGGACGAAGCCTGCCGCCCCGGCACCCGGGTTGCCTGCCGCGACGGGTCGGGCTGCGAGGGCGCGAGCTGCGACGCGGCTGCCTGCGAGGACGCCGGCTGCGAGGACGCCGGCTGGGCGGACGGCGGCTGGGCGGACGGCGACGGGGACCACGACGGCTCACCGCCCGGCCGGGACGTGGCCGCCCCGGCAGCAGACGTGGCTCGTCGCGGCGGCACGGACGGCGCGCCGACAGCGGGCGCGCTCGCCTGGCCACCGGCGGACGACCCACCCCAGCCGGCGGCCGGGGAACCGGCGGGCGGCTGCCCCCACGGCACGGGTGCCGGCGCGGGAGGCCGCTGACCGGCTGGAGCTGAGGCGGGACGCGGCGGCGCTGACGCGGTCCCGGTCGACGCGGCACCCGGCGACGGACGGGTCTGCTGCGGGGCCGCAGCCGGGCGCGCCGGCTGTGCGGCAGGCGCCGGCCGCGCCGGTGACGACGCCGGCGCAGGACGCTGGGCCGTCGCGGCGGGCTGGCTCGGCTGAGCGGACCACGCGGGCGTGCCGGACCCGCCGGGGACCGGGGGGATGCGGGACGTGCTCGTCGGGTCGAGCGACGTGTCACGGATCGACCGCCGGGAACGGGCCGGTGCCTCGGGGGTCTGCTGCGCCGACCACGACGGGACCTGCGGCGACTCGGCCGGGGCGCGCATCGCGCGCCGGGACACCGGACCCGCGGCGTCGCCAGGAGCCCCGCCGTCACCGTCCGTCGACACCGGGTTCCCACCCTCGTCCGCGGCGCGCTCGAGCTCGCGACGTCGGCGCCGCTCTCCTGGTTCACTCATGACTGACCTCGATACAACCGGTGTTTCGCGATGTACTGGACCACCCCGTCCGGTACCAGGTACCAGACGGGCTGCCCGGCTCGGGCACGCTCCCGGACGTCGGTCGACGAGATCGCCAGCGCGGGGATCTCGAGGACGTGCACCCGGTCACCAGGCAGGCCGTCGACGGACAACGCGTGCCCGGGACGGGTCACCGCCACGAACTGCGCCATCGTGAACAGCTCCTCAGCATCCTTCCACGTGAGGATCTGCTCGATGGCGTCGGCTCCGGTGATGAAGAACAGTTCGGCGTCCGGACGCTGCGCCTTGAGGTCACGCAGGGTGTCCACCGTGAACGTCAGCCCCTCCCGGTCGACGTCCACCCTGCTCACGGTGAAGCTGGGGTTCGACGCGGTCGCGATGACGGTCATCAGGTACCGGTGCTCGGCGACCGTGACTTCCTGCGCCTGCTTGAACGTGGGGTGGCCGGTCGGCACGAACACGACCTCGTCGAGGTCGAACCGCGCGGCGACCTCGCTCGCGGCCACGAGGTGGCCGTGGTGCACCGGGTCGAACGTGCCGCCCATCACCCCGACGCGAGGTCGTCGTGTCATCGCTCCGGGTCCCCACGTCTGACCGGTGGCGCCGGTCAGTGACGCGTCCCGACGCTCCGGAAGGCGTAGGTGACGAGCAGCATCGCGACGAGGCCGACGAACGCACCGACACCGAAGACGACGGGCGAGAAAGGCAGCTCGCGCGTCTGCTCGGCAGCCTCCGCGGCGGCGGTGATCAGGGCAGCGTGCACGTCAATCCTCCTGGGGGGTGGGAGTGAGCGACAAGTGTCGCACGGTGGGATGTGCCGTCAGGGCCGGACGTGACCGTCCCCGTGGACGATCCACTTGGTGGTGGTGAGCTCGGCGAGCCCCATGGGTCCGCGGGCATGCAGCTTCTGCGTCGAGATACCGATCTCGGCGCCCAGGCCGAACTGCCCGCCGTCGGTGAACCGGGTCGAGGCGTTCACCATGACGGCCGCGGAGTCGACCTCCGCAACGAACCGCTCGGATGCGGCGAGGTCCTGCGTGACGATCGCCTCCGTGTGTCCGCTGCTCCACGTCCGGATGTGCTCCAGGGCCTGGTCCAGGTCATCGACCACGCGGACGGCGAGGTCGAGCGACAGGTACTCCGTGGCCCAGTCCTGGTCGGTGGCGGGCACCACGTCGGCCTCGTCCGGCGCGAGCCGCAGGGTCGCCTCGTCGCCGTGCACGGTGACGCCCTCGTCCGCGAGCGCCGCGATCGCGACCGGGAGGAACTCCTCGGCGACGTCCCGATGCACGAGCAGCGTCTCGAGCGCGTTGCAGACGCCGACGCGCTGCGTCTTCGCGTTGAGCACGATCGGCAGGGCGACGGAGAGGTCGGCGCTCTCGTCCACGTAGAGGTGCACGTTGCCGACGCCCGTCTCGACGACGGGCACCGTGGACTCCTGCACGACGGTCCGGATGAGGTCCGCTCCCCCGCGCGGCACCAGCACGTCGACGAGCCCGCGGGCATGCATGAGCGCCACGGCCCCCTCGCGCCCGTACGCGTCGATCGACTGGACGAGGTCACCGGGCAGCCGCTGCGCGACGAGAGCTCGGGACAGGACGTCGACGATCACCGCGTTCGACTCGGCAGCGGCCGTCCCGCCGCGCAGGATCACGGCGTTGCCGCTCTTGAGCGCGAGCCCGGCGGCGTCGACCGTGACGTTGGGCCGGGCCTCGTAGATCATCCCGACGACGCCCATCGGCACCCGGACCTGCCGCAGGCGCAGCCCGTTGGGGAGCGTCGAGCCACGCACCACCTCACCGACCGGGTCCGGCAGCCCGGCGAGCTCGCGCAGCGCGTCGGCGATCGCCTCGATCCGCTCAGGCGTGAGCGCCAGCCTGTCCAGCAGGCCCGCGGACGTGCCGTTCTCGTTGCCCCGGACCAGGTCCACCGCGTTCGCCGCGATGATCTGGTCGGACGCCGCCACGAGCGCGTCCGCGAGCGCCAGGAGGGCCGCGTCCTTGGTCCCGCGCGTCGCCGTCGCGAGCGACCGCGCCGCCACCTTCGAGCGCTGCGCGACGGCCCGGACCTGGCCGGCCACGTCGACCTGGGCGGGGGCGTCGTCCTGCACCTGGGTGTCGAGGGAGGCGGTCATCCCGTCAGGGTAGTCCTGGCCCGGCCGCTGGTGGGGCGTCCGTCCAGGCGGTCAGGTCAGCACAGGGTCCGACGTCACCAGCCCGCGCGCACGGCCCGCGTCGTCCGGTCCCCACAGCGTCGTCGACAGCTCGCGACGCACGAGCGGCACGACCTCCTCGGCGAACCGGCGCAGCACGTCGTGCTGCTGCGCGTACGGCAGGACCGGGTTGAGCGAGACGGACTGCAAATCGTGCCCGTACGAGCCGTGGTAGTCGAGGATCTTCTCGGCGACCCGCTCGGGCGACCCGACGAGCGCCGGCCCGCGCTCGACCGCGTCCTCGATCGTGGCGAACGACGAGACCTTCCCCGGGCGTGCGTCGCCGACGTGCCGAGCGGCGGCGCGGGCGGCGAAGCCCTCGTAGACGGCGCGGTACTGGGCGGTCGCCTGCTCCGTCGTGTCGGCGAGGAACAGGCCGCCCGATCCCGACCCGACGTAGGCGGCCGACGGGTCGAACCCGTGGACCTCGAGCTGCTCGCGGTAGTGGTCGATGAGCACCTGGTACGCCTCGCGCGGCTGCAGGGCGTTGGCGGTGAAGATCGGGTCGCCGTACCGGGCTGCGTGCTCGACCGCGAACCTGCTGGTCGCCGACCCGTGCCACACGCGGAACGGCCCGTCGAACGGCCGGGGCAGGGTGGTGGCGTCGCGCAGCGGCGCGTGGAAGGTGCCGTCCCAGTCGACGTGCTCCTCGCGCAGGAGGCGGCGCAGCAGCGCGTAGTTCTCCTCGAGGTAGTCGTACTGGTGGGCGATGTCGAGGCCGAACAAGCGGGAAGTGCTTGTCCTCGTTGCCCTTGCCGATGACGATCTCCAGCCGGCCGCGCGAGAGAAGGTCGATCGTCGCGTAGTCCTCGGCGACCCGGACCGGGTCGAGCAGCGACAGGACGGTGACGCCGGTGCTGAGCAGGATGCGGTCCGTGGCCTGCGCGAGCGCGCCGAGCAGCACCGTCGGGGAGGACGACAGGAAGTCGCCCGCGTGCCGCTCCCCCACGGCGAACGAGTCCAGGCCGAGCTCCTCGGCGAGCACCGCCGTCTCGACGACCCGTTCCAAGCGGGTCGACGGGTCCACGAGCTCACCGGTGACCGGGTGGGGGGCGTGCGGGACGATGTCGAGGACCTGGAACTTCACGGACGTGCTCCTTCGTCGAGGCGGTCGTGCTGGGGGCGGGCGGGCGCGACGGGCAGGTCCAGGCCGAACGCGAGCAGCGTGCCGCCCTCGACGACCCTGGTCTCGCGGTCCGTGAGACGGACGAACCCGAGGCGGTGGTAGAGCCGGTGCGCCCCCGTCATGCGCGGACCGGAGTTCATGACGACCCGGTGCAGCCCTCGCTGCCGGGCCAGCTCGACGACGAACCGGGTGAGGAGCGCACCGACCCCCTGGCCCCGGGCCGACGGGGCGACCGCGAGCAGGCGGAAGTCCAGCTCACCGTCCCGACCGAGGGGCGAGATGTGCTCACCAGGACGCGGTGTCGCGACGGTGCCGAGCAGCTCGCCGGTCGCGAGGTCCTCTGCGACCCACACCTGCGCGTCGCGTGCCCGGGTCGCCACGTCGACGAGCGACGCCGCGTAGGTGTCGCTGAGCGCGTAGTCGTGCGAGTACGCGGCGAGGGAGAGCCGGGCGACCGCGTCGTGCTCGTGGGACGCGACGAGCCGGATCCGCACCCCCACCGGTGCGGAGTGCCGGTCGAGCGTCACCGAGCGACCGCGTCGGGCGCGACGGGCTCCTCGATCGGCAGACCGGCGTCCTTCCACGCGGCGGCGCCGCCGTCCACGTGCACGACGTTCGTGAAGCCCTTGTCGCGCAGCGCCGCCGCCACCGGCCCGGAGCCGCGGACCGACCCGCAGACCACCACGATCGGCGTGTCGAGGGACAGCACGGGCGGGAGCCGCAGCGACGAGGTCAGGTCGAAGTCGGCGTCCACGTCGTAGCGGTCCACCACGGTGGCGCCGGGGATCGCGCCCGTGCGGGCCCGGCCGGCCTCGCTGCGGACGTCGACGAGGAACGCGCCGGCGGTCACGCGTGCGGCGGCCTCCGTGGGGTCGACGAGCGGTGCGAGGTCCCCGGCCTCCTCGAGGGTGAGGTCCTCGGCGGGTGCGGTCGAGCGGGTCATGGTCACTCCGGGGATCGGTGGGGACGACGGGCACGGGCCGCACGGCGCGCGTGTGGTGGGGTCAGCGCAGCTCGAAGCCCTGCGCCCCCAGCGCGTCGCGCAACCGGTCGCGACCGTTGAGCGCGTGCGGGCCGGCGAGGCGGGCCAGCACCCGCTCGACCCACGAGTGGGACAGTCCTTCGCGGGCGTAGAACTCGCCGATGGTCCGCTCGTAGCCGTCGACGGCGGCGTGGTGCGCGTCCTCGTCGTACACCTCGTGGTGCAGCACGGCGGACTGCGGAAGACGAGGCTTGACGCGCGCGCCCTCGTCCGGGTCGGGGCGGCCGACGACGAGCCCGAACGCGGCGAAGACGTGCCGGGGCAGGCCGAGCAGCGCGGCGACGTCCGCCGGCGTGTTCCGCAGGGCGCCGATGTACACGGTGCCGAGGCCGAGCGACTCCGCGGCCAGCACCGCGTTCTGGGCCGCGAGCGCCGCGTCGACGAACCCGACGACGGCGGTCTCCAGATATCCGGCGCCCGCCGTCGGTGCGTCGTGCCGGTCCGCGATGGCGTGCGCACGCGCGAGGTCGACGAGCCAGACGAGCAGCAGCGGTGCCTGCGTGATGTGCGCCTGGTCGCCGGCCAACGACGACAGCGCGGCCCGACGGTCGTCGTCGCGGACGGCGACCACGCTCCACAGCTGCAGGTTCGAGCTCGTGGCGGCCGACTGCGCGGCGGCGACGATGGTGGCCAGCGTGTCGTCGTCCACCGGGTCGGGCAGGTAGCGGCGTACGGAGCGGTGCGCGAGCTGGAGCGCCACCACGTCGGACGAGACCAGGCGTGCGGGTGCGGCGGCGCCGTAGCGCGAGTCGGCGAGGGCCCGGACGGTGGGCTGCTCGTCGACGACGTCGACGGACATGAGGGCTCCAGGGGGTTGGCGCGGCGTCGCTCGACGGGAGCTGTCGGGCGCGGCGCAGAGTCGGTGGTCGTCCGGCCCGTGTCAATGGAACGCGTCGTCGTCTCACATCGCGGGAACGGCCATCGGCCCACGCCAGACCCGGCCGGCTGTCACATGTCGAGACGCCACGAAGGAGGCCTTGACCCGCCTGGACCTCCGCCCTAACTTCCGGCGTCTCCGACGACCCGTCCCACTCGACCTGGAGCCCCATGACCCGCTACCTGGCCGTCCGCCTGGCCCAGGCGCTCGGTGTCCTCTGGGCGGCGTACACGGTGACGTTCGTCGTCCTGTACGCGCTGCCCGGCGACCCGGTCTCGCTGATGTACGGCGCGGAGTCCAGCGACATCACCCCGGAGCAGCTCGCCGACCTGCGCGCCCAGTACGGCCTCGACCAGCCTCTGCCGGTCCAGTACGTCCGCCAGCTCGGCCGGGTCCTGCACGGCGACCTCGGCACGTCGGTGGTCAACGGACGGCCGGTCGCCGCCCTGATCGCCGAGGCGGTGCCTCCGACGGCGCAGATCGCCGCGCTGGGCCTGGTGCTCGCGCTGGTGCTCGGCGGCGGTCTCGCTGTGCTGGCCACCTACGTGCGCAGCCGCGCGCTCTCGCAGACGTTGCTGTCGCTGCCGCCGCTGGGCGTCGCGATCCCGTCGTTCTGGTTCGGGCTCACCCTCGTGCAGTGGTTCTCGTTCACGTTCCCGATCTTTCCCGCAGTGGGGAACAAGGGGTTCTCCTCGCTGGTGCTGCCGGCGGTCACGCTCGCGCTCCCCACGGGTGCGCTCATCGCGCAGATGCTCTCGCGGAGCCTGCTCGGCACCCTGCACGAGCCGTGGGCGGACACGGCACGGGCCAAGGGCGCCAGCCGCGCACGGGTGCACCTCTCGCATGCGCTGCGCAACGCGGCGCTGCCGACGCTCACCGTCACCGGTCTGGTGGTCGGCGGGCTCCTGTCCGGCGCGGTGGTCACCGAGACGGTGTTCTCCCGGGCCGGGGTCGGCCGCCTGACCGCGACGTCCGTGGGCGCGCAGGACATCCCCGTGGTGCAGGGCATCGTCCTGTTCGCGGCGCTCGTGTACGTGCTGGTCAACCTGCTGGTGGACGTGCTGTACCCCCTGATCGACCCGCGCGTCGTCCGGGTCCGCCGGCCGCGCGCGGTCGCGGTCCGGTCCACCGAGCCCGCACTGGTGGGTGCCGCGTGACCGCCCTCGACGCGCGCACCGCGCTCCCCGAGCCGACGCAGCCCGCCGACCGCCACGCCGCCCCCGCCGACGCCGGCGTGCGCGGTCGGGAGGAGGACCTCGTCGCCCGCCACCTGTGGCGCGGTCGGGTCGTCGGGGTGCTGCGTCGGCCCGGGCTCGTGCTCGCGGTGGTGTGGGCGGCGCTCGTGGTGCTCGCCGCGTTCGCCCCGGCCGTGCTCGCTGCCGGTGACCCGCTGACGGGTGTCCCGGCGGACAAGCTGCAGGGTCCGTCGGCCGCGCACTGGTTCGGCACCGACCAGCTCGGCCGGGACCTGTTCACGCGTGTGGTCCACGGCACGCACCTGACGCTCCAGGCGGCGCTCGTCGCCGTCGGGGTCGGCCTCGTCGTGGGCGCGCTGCTGGGCCTGCTGGCGGGTTTCGTCGGTGGCGTGCTCGACGACGTCGTGATGCGGACGGTCGACGTGCTGCTGTCGATCCCGTCCCTGCTGCTGTCGCTCGCCCTCATCACCGCTCTCGGATTCGGCACCGTCAACGTGGCGATCGCGGTCGGTCTCGCGAGCGTGGCGTCGGTGGCGCGCATCATGCGGTCCGAGGTGCTGCGGGTCCGCACGTCCGTCTACGTCGAGGCCGCGCACGCCGGCGGCAGCCGCTGGTGGTCGGTGCTGCTCCGGCACGTGCTGCCGAACTCGACAGGACCGGTCGTCGTCCTCGCCGCCCTCGAGCTCGGTGCCGCGATCCTCGCGGTGTCGGCACTGAGCTTCCTCGGGTACGGCGAGCCGCCGCCCGCACCCGAGTGGGGTGCGCTGGTGTCCGGCGGCCGGGACTACCTGCGGACGTCCTGGTGGCTCACGACCCTGCCCGGCCTGACGATCGCCGCCAGCGTGCTGGCCGCCGGCCGGATCTCGAGGGCCCTCGACGGCGACCGGGGCACCCGATGACCGGGGGTGAGCGGCTGCTGACCGTGACCGACCTCGCCGTCACCTACCGGACGAGCCGGGGAGACGTCCGCGCCGTGCGGGACGTCTCGCTGCACGTCGACGCGGGCGAGACTGTCGCGCTGGTCGGCGAGTCCGGCTCCGGGAAGTCGACGACCGCGGCCGCCGTCGTCCGGCTCCTCGCCGCCGGCGCGCGGATCGAGCACGGGACCGTCGACCTGCTCGGGCACGACGTCGCCCGTGCCGCGCCGCGCGCGCTGCAGGCGGTCCGGGGCCGGCTCGTGGGGCTCGTGCCGCAGGACCCGACGGTCTCGCTCAACCCTGTCCAGCGGGTCGGTGACCAGGTCGCCGAGGTGCTGCGCATCCACGGCCTGGTCGGTCGTCGCTCCGCGCCCGTCGCCGCCGTCGAGGCGCTGCGCAAGGCGGGCCTCCCGGACCCCGAGGTGCGCGCCCGGCAGTACCCGCACGAGCTCTCCGGGGGGATGCGCCAGCGGGTCCTCATCGCGATCGCGCTCGTGGCACAGCCGCGGCTGCTGGTCGCGGACGAGCCGACCAGCGCGCTCGACGTCACCGTGCAGCGGCAGATCCTCGACCACCTCGAGGAGCTGACCACCGGCACGGGGACGGGCGTCCTGCTCATCACGCACGACCTCGGCGTCGCGGCGGACCGGGCGGACCGGATCGTCGTCATGTCGCAGGGTCGCGTCGTCGAGGAAGGCACCCCCGACGCCGTGCTGGGCTCGCCCCAGGACCCGTACACGCAGGCGCTCCTCGCGGCCGCGCCGAGCCTCCGCGGCGCACGGACCCGCGCCGCCGCACCCCCGACGACGGCAGCGACACCCCCGACCGCGCTGGAGGTCCGTCACCTCGTCAAGGAGTTCCCGCTCCCCCGCTCGGCGGGCGGCGGACGCCTGCGGGCCGTCGACGACGTCTCGTTCGCCCTGCCTCGCGGGCGCACGCTGGCCCTGGTGGGCGAGTCCGGCTCGGGCAAGTCCACCACCGCGCGCCTGGCCCTGCGGCTCACGGACCCGACGTCCGGCTTCGTGCTCGTCGACGGCCAGGACGTCACCGCCGCCCGCGGGCCAGCGCTGCGTGCGTTGCGCCGGCGGCTGCAGGTCGTCTACCAGAACCCGTACGCGTCGCTCGACCCGAGTTGGACGGTGGAACGGATCGTCACCGAGCCGCTGGGGGCCTTCCGGCTCGGCGACCGACGCGACCGGGCCGCCCGGGCTGCCGAGCTCCTCGACCTCGTCGCGCTGCCGTCCACCGCGCTGCAGCGCCGCCCCGCCGAGCTCTCCGGGGGCCAGCGGCAGCGCGTCGCGATCGCCCGAGCGCTCGCGCTGCGCCCCGAGACCGTGGTGCTCGACGAGCCCGTGTCCGCGCTCGACGTCTCGGTCCAGGCCCAGGTCCTGGACCTGCTCGCAGGACTTCAGGACGAGCTGGGGCTGAGCTACCTGTTCATCTCCCACGACCTCGCGGTCGTGCGACAGGTGGCCCACGAGGTCCTCGTCCTGTCCCGCGGGCGCGTCGTGGAGCACGGCGCCGTCGAGCAGGTGTTCGCCGACCCGCAGGACGAGTACACGGCCGAGCTGCTGTCCGCCATCCCGGGCAGCCGCGTGCGCGCCGGCGCCGGAGGTGCGTCGTGACCGGCTGCTGTCCCGGCGGCCCACGTGAGGCGACTGCTCCGGCCTGACCCGATGCGGGGTGGAAGCGGCGCGTCCGACGTGGGCCGGCCCCGCCACCGACCTTCGCTACCCGCCCCATCGTTCGCGCCCCATGCACCCCTCACGCACGTCCGTCACGTCCCAGGAGCACCCATGTCCGTCGCACGCCCCCTGCGCGCGCTCGCCGTCCTGTCCGTCGCCGCCCTCGCCCTCGCCGCCTGCTCGGACGACGCCGGCGCCCCGACCGCCGGCGCGTCGGCCTCGTCGTCGGACGCCCCCGTCGACGGTGGCGACCTGACGTTCGCCATCGGCAACGACCCGATCTCCGTCAACCCGAGCGGCATCGGCTCCGGCAACGACACCCTGTACGTCACCCGCCAGGTCGTCGACTCCCTGCTCTGGCAGGACCCGGCGGACGGCACGCTCAAGCCGTGGCTGGCCACGAAGTGGTCGCCGAACGCCGACTCGACGGAGTTCACGTTCACGCTGCGCGACGGTGTGACGTTCTCCGACGGCACGCCGTTCACGGCCGCGTCGGTCAAGGCGACGTTCGACGACATCGTCGCGGCGGGTGCCAAGAGCGGCGGCGCGCCCTCGTTCATCGGCTACACCGGCGCCACGGTCGTCGACGACCACACCGTCACGGTCGCGTTCTCGTCGCCCAACGCCGCGTTCCCCCAGGCCACGTCGACCGTCGCGCTCGGCATCGTGGCGGACTCCACCATCGCGGTCCCGTTCGACCAGAGGTCCACGGGCACCGGTGTCGTCGGCACCGGCCCGTTCACGCTCGACCACTACACCAAGGACGTGGAGAGCGTCCTCCAGGCCCGCGCGGACTACGCCTGGGGCCCCGACGGCGCCACGGAGGCCCCGCACCTCGACTCGGTGACGTTCCAGGTGATCCCCGAGGCGGGTGTCCGGACCGGCGCGCTCACGTCCGAGCAGGTCGACGTGATCGGCGGCGTCCAGCCGACCGACATCGCCACGCTCGACGACGCGGGCTTCCCGGTCGTGCACCGCGCCAACCCGGGGATCGTGTTCGGCCTGACCTTCAACGAGTCGAGCCCGTTCGGCGCCGACCCGGTGGTCCGGGAGGCCGTCTCGCTCGCCGTGAACCCCACCGAGATCCGTGACACCGCGCTGGTCGACGGCTTCGCCGTCGCGAAGAGCCCGCTCGCGGGCACCACGCCGGACGTCGTCGACCTGTCCGACGACCTGGTCACCGACCCGAAGAAGGCCGCGTCCGTCCTCGAGGCCGGCGGCTGGGCGAAGGGCGCCGACGGCATCTACGCGAAGAGCGGCCAGCGGCTCGCTCCGACCCTCGTGTGGATCACCAACTTCTCCCCCAACCAGACGTCGGTACAGCTCGTCCAGCAGGAGCTCAAGGCCGTCGGCATCGACGCGACCCTGTGGAGCGGGACCGTCCCCGAGTTCCAGGACAAGCTGAAGTCCGGCGCCTTCGACCTCGTCTGGGGCAACCTGTCCCGCGCCGACGGCGACGTGCTGCGCACCCAGTACTCGACGACCGCGACCAACTTCTACCGGATCGCCGACCCCCAGCTCGAGCAGCTCCTGCAGGCGCAGCTCACGGCGGGCGACCCCGCAAAGCGGTCCCAGGTGCTCGCCGACGCCCAGGAGCGGCTCGTCACGCAGCACCACGTGGTGCCCGTGCACGAGCTCACCACGTTCCTCGGGCTCTCGACCGAGGTGCACGGCATCACGCTGGGCGCCGACTCCCGGCTGGACCAGCTGACGGGGGCGTGGCTGTCCACGTGACGATCGCGGGCGCCCGGCTCACGGCCGGGCGCCCGCGCGTCTCGGCGGCCCGTCAGCGACGGGCCGGCACCTTGCGCCGGCGCACCAGCACCAGGTCGTCCCGGTGCACCAGCTCGCGGTCGTACCCCGGACCGAGGTCGGCGCGCAGGTCGGACGTCGTCCGGCCGAGCAGGCCGGGCACCTCGTCGGACGCGTAGGCCACCAGCCCGCGGGCGACGACCACCCCGTCCGGCCCCACGAGCTCGACGGGGTCGCCGGCCTCGAAGGTGCCCTCGGACCCTGTGACGCCGGCGGGCAGCAGCGACGTCCGCCGGTCGACCACCGCCCGCACGGCTCCCTCGTCGAGCACGAGCCGTCCATGGGCCTTCGCGGCGTGGGCGAGCCAGAGCAGCCGGATCGACGTGCGCTGCCCCGTGACCGCGAACCACGTGCCGACGTCCTCGCCGGCGAGCGCCGCCGCGGCCTGGGCCGCCGAGGTCAGCACGACCGGCACCCCGGAGTGCGTGGCGATCGCGACGGACTCCAGCTTGGTGACCATCCCTCCCGTCCCGACGGCGCTCCCCCGCGACGACACGTCGACGCCGTCGAGGTCACGCGGCCCGTCCACGAGTTCGACCCGCCGGGAACCCGGTCGGGCGGGGGGGCCGGTGTAGAGGGCGTCCACGTCGGTGAGCAGCACGAGCGCGTCGGCGTGCACGAGGTGCGAGACGAGGGCGGCGAGGCGGTCGTTGTCGCCGAACCGGATCTCGTCCGTCGCGACCGCGTCGTTCTCGTTGATGATCGGCACCACGCCGAGGTCGAGCAGGCGGGTCAGGGCCCGGTGCGCGTTGCGGTAGTGGCCGCGTCGGACGGTGTCCTCCGCGGTCAGCAGCACCTGGCCCACGCGCAGGTCGTGGTCCGCGAACGCCCTCGTGTAGTGCGCGACGAGGAGGCCCTGGCCGACCGACGCCGCCGCCTGCTGCGTCGCGAGGTCGCGAGGACGCGTCGCCAGGCCCAGCGGGCCGATGGCGGCGGCGATGGCGCCCGACGAGACCAGCACCACCTGGCCCCCGGCGGCGCGACGCGCGGCGAGCACGTCGACCAGCGCGCGGAGCCGGTCGGGGTCGAGCCGACCGTCGGGGCTCGTGAGCGACGACGAGCCGACCTTCACCACGACGCGGGCGGCCTCGGCCAGCTGCTCACGCGAGTGCAGGGCGGCGGCGGTCACGACGAGCATTCTGCCCCGCCCCCGGCCCAGGTCTCGGGACCATCCGTTGCGCGGACGCGCCGTGGGAAGCGCGGCGGGGGCGCTGCGCCGGTCGTCGGACCGGCGCAGCGTCGGTGGTCAGTCCCGCTCGGGGTCCGTCCAGACGCCCGACTCTCGCTCGGTCCAGAGCTCGTCCCGAGCCGCGGCCTTCGCGTCCATGCGCTCCTTGTACTCCTGGCGCTTCTCGCCACGGCTCGGACGGCGGTCCTGGTTCTCCAGGCGGACGTCGGTGCCGCGAGGGCCACCGAGGAGCTCGGAGCCGGTGATGAGCGTCGGCTCCCAGTCGAAGACGACCGCATTGTGGTCGGGCCCGATCCGGACCTCGTCACCCGCGACCGCACCCGTGGTGAACAGCCGCTCCTCGACGCCCAGGCGCGCGAGCCGGTCGGCGAGGTAGCCGACGGCCTCGTCGTTGGAGAAGTCGGTCTGACGCACCCAGCGCTCCGGCTTCTCACCGCGCACGGAGAAGTACACCTGGCCGCCCGACTCCCGCTTCGTCACGGTGAACCCGGCGTCGTCGACGGCCTTGGGCCTCAGGACCACGCGCGTGTTCTCGGGCTGCGGCGCGTCCCGGCGGGCCTGGTCGATGACCTCCGCGAGCGCGAACGTCAGCGGGCGCAGACCTTCGTGGCTGGCGGTCGAGACCTCGAAGACGCGCAGCCCACGTGCCTCGAGCTCAGGCCGGACGAGCTCGGCGAGGTCACGCGCCTCGGGCACGTCGATCTTGTTGAGCACGACGATCCGCGGCCGCTCGGTCAGCGGCGTGCGTCCGCCCTCGATGCCGATGTCGCCGGCGTACTGGGCCAGCTCGGCCTCGATGACGTCGAGGTCGGAGAGGGGGTCGCGGTCCGGCTCCAGAGTGGCGCAGTCGAGCACGTGCACGAGCACCGCGCACCGCTCGACGTGCCGGAGGAACTCCAGCCCCAGCCCACGCCCCTCGGACGCCCCGGGAATGAGGCCCGGCACGTCGGCCACCGTGTACCGGGAGGACCCGGCCTGCACCACGCCGAGGTTCGGCACGAGGGTCGTGAACGGGTAGTCCGCGATTTTCGGGCGAGCCGCGGAGATGGCCGCGACGAGGCTCGACTTGCCCGCGGACGGGTAGCCCACGAGCGCCGCGTCGGCGATGGTCTTGAGCTCGAGCACCACGTCGTGGGACTCGCCCGGCTCGCCGAGCAGGGCGAACCCGGGCGCCTTGCGCCGCGGCGACGCCAGGGCCGCGTTGCCGAGCCCGCCCCGGCCACCTTGCGCCACGACGTACTCGGCACCGAGGCCCACGAGGTCGGCGAGGATCGTGCCGTCCGGAGACTTGACGACCGTGCCGTCGGGCACTCCCAGGATCAGGTCGCCGCCCGTGGAGCCCTGCCGGTGGTCGCCCATGCCCATGGTGCCCGAGGGCGCGTGCCGGTGCGGCAGGTGGTGGAAGTCGAGCAGCGTCGTGACCTGCGGGTCGACCCGGATGATCACCGACCCCCCGTTGCCCCCGTTGCCGCCGTCGGGCCCGGCCAGCGGCTTGAACTTCTCGCGGTGGATGGACGCGCACCCGTGCCCACCGTCACCGCCGGTCGCGTGCAGCACGACCCGGTCGACGAACGTCGCCACGGCATACCCTCCTGATCTCGGCCGATCGCCTCGGGCGATCGTCACACGACGAAGGGGCGCACCGCACCGGTGCGCCCCTTCGTCGACTGCTGGTCTGTGGTCGTCAGCCCTCGGCGACGACGATGTCGATGACCTTGCGGCCACGACGGGTGCCGAACGTGACGGCACCGGCGGTCAGCGCGAACAGGGTGTCGTCCCCGCCACGGCCGACGTTGTTGCCGGGGTGGAAGTGGGTGCCGCGCTGGCGGACGATGATCTCGCCGGCCTTGACGACCTGGCCACCGAAGCGCTTGACGCCCAGGCGCTGGGCGTTCGAGTCGCGGCCGTTGCGCGAGGAGCTCGCGCCCTTCTTGTGTGCCATGACGAACCTGCTCTCTTGCTGTACGTGGGGTGCAACCGCGGGTGGCCCGCGGAGCGAGATCAGTTGATGCCGGTGACCTTGAGGCGGGTCAGCCTCTGGCGGTGACCCTGGCGCTTGCGGTAGCCGGTCTTGTTCTTGTACTTGAGGATGTCGATCTTCGGGCCCTTCTCGTCCCGGACGACCTCCGCCGTCACCTTCACCTTGGCCAGAGCCGCGGCGTCGGTGGTGACCTTCTCACCGTCGACGAGGAGCAGGGCCGAGAGCTCGACGGTCGAGCCGGCCTGCGCGGCGAGGCGGTCGACGACGACGACGTCGCCCACCGCGACCTTCTCCTGGCGGCCGCCAGCCTTCACGATCGCGTACACCACGTTGCTGCTCATCTCTGCTCGTCGAACTTCTCAGGTCGAAATCTCGTCTGGTGCCCGCCCGCACCCGCGCACATCCCGCTGCAGCCGGATCTCGCCGGGTCCTGCGGGAGTTCGCGTCGGCACCGATAACGGCGGCACGCACGACCAGCGCGCACACGACGCGCCGACGTTCTAGGGTACGGACCCCACGCCGCAGGGTCAAACCTGGCGACCGGCCCCGGTGCGACGTGACGCAATGCACGTCGCACCGGGTACCGGCCGTCAGTGCTGCTGCTCGGCCGGACCCTGGACGCCGTCGTCGGGATCTTCGGTCTCGTCGTCCGTGGGCGCCTCGAAGACGTCGGCCGGGACGGCCGTCAGCTCGAGCTCCTCGACCGGCCCCTCGGGCTCGGCCGGCGCCTGCAAGCCGGCGGGCTCAGCCGGCGCCTGCAAGCCGGCGAACTCGGCGAACACGTCCAGCCGTGGGGCGGGCGCGGCGCCCACCTCGACGGCATCGACCTTGGCGACATCCCGGGCCGGCGGGGTGTCGGCGCCGACGGCGACCGGCGCCGAGTGCTGCTCGTGCTCGTGCGCGTGCGCCGCCGCCGCCGCGATCGTCGCGAGCGTCGCCTTGACCGCTTCACGCGCCTCCGGGAGGACCGGGACCGCGTGCGGCACGAGTCCGACCGGCTCCTTGGCACCGCCGCGCTTGCGACGTGAACGCTTCGCCTCGCCGTCCAGCACGGGTGCAGCCTGCTGCACGGCTCCCGCCTCGGGGCGCTGGTTCTTCTCGATGGGCTCCTCGTGCACGATGAAGCCGCGCCCGTGGCAGTGCTCGCACGTCTCGCTGAACGCCTCGACGAGCCCCTGGCCCACGCGCTTGCGCGTCATCTGGACGAGACCCAGCGACGTCACCTCGGCGACCTGGTGCTTGGTCCGGTCACGCCCCAGGCACTCGACGAGCCGACGGAGCACGAGGTCACGGTTCGACTCGAGCACCATGTCGATGAAGTCGATGACGATGATCCCGCCGATGTCCCGCAGCCGGAGCTGACGGACGATCTCCTCGGCGGCCTCGAGGTTGTTCCGGGTGACGGTCTCCTCGAGCGTGCCGCCCGAGCCGGTGAACTTGCCGGTGTTGACGTCGACCACCGTCATGGCCTCGGTGCGGTCGATGACCAGCGAGCCACCCGACGGCAGCCAGACCTTGCGGTCCATGCCCTTGGCGAGCTGCTCGTCGATGCGGTGCACGGAGAACACGTCCGTGTCCGCGGTCCACTTCGAGACCTTCTGCGCGAGGTCCGGCGCGAGCTCGTCGATGTACGACGAGATCGTCGACCAGGCGTCCTGCCCCTGGACCACCAGCGAGCTGAAGTCGTCGTTGAAGATGTCGCGGACCACGCGGATCGCCATGTCCGGCTCACCCTGCAGCAGGGCGGGCGACGACGCGGTCTTCGACTTCTTCTCGATCGCCTCCCACTGGCCCTGCAGGCGGGCGATGTCGGCGCGCAGCTCGTCCTCGCTCGCCCCCTCGGCGGCGGTCCGCACGATGACGCCCGCCGACTCCGGGACCACCTCGCGCAGGATCCTCTTGAGGCGGTTGCGCTCGGTGTCGGGCAGCTTGCGGCTGATGCCGGTCATGCCTCCGCCCGGCACGTACACGAGGTACCGCCCGGCGAGGGTGACCTGGGAGGTCAGACGCGCGCCCTTGTGGCCGATCGGGTCCTTGGTGACCTGGACGAGCACGGAGTCACCCGACTTGAGCGCCTGCTCGATGCGCCTCGGCTGACCACCGTCGAGCCCGGCCGCGTCCCAGTTGACCTCACCGGCGTAGAGCACCGCGTTGCGGCCCTTGCCGACGTCGACGAAGGCGGCCTCCATGCTCGGCAGCACGTTCTGCACGCGGCCGAGGTAGACGTTGCCGACCATCGACGACTGCGCCTGGTTCGACACGTAGTGCTCGACGAGGACGCCGTCCTCGAGGACCGCGATCTGCATCCGGCCGTGCTTCTCGCGGACCACCATCGACCGCTCGACCGACTCACGACGGGCCAGGAACTCGGCCTCGCTGATGATCTGACGGCGGCGGCCCGCGTCGCGGCCCTCACGGCGGCGCTGACGCTTCGCCTCGAGACGCGTCGAGCCGCGCAGGGCCGTGACCTCGTCGCTCGCCGCACGCGTGCTGCGGGGGCGGTCGCCGACGCTCTCACCGGGCTCGGAGCGCGTTCCCCGGCGGCGGCGGCGACGGCGGCGGCTCGAGCCCGCACCCTCGCCCGTCTCGCCCTCGGAGTCGCCCTCGGCATCCTCGGCGTCGGACTCCTCGTCGGCGTCCTCGTCGGGCTCCTCGGGCTCGCCGGAGCCGTCGCCGCCCTGGTCCGCGCGGGTCCGGCGGCCGCGGCCGCCACGACGTCGCCGACGCCGGGGCGCACCGCCGAGCCCTTCGGTCACCTCGTCGGCCTCGTCGGCCTCCTCGACCTCGTCGACCTCGTCGGTCGCCGCGGCATCCTCGACGTCGACCTCGACGATCTCCTCGAGAAGCGACGGCTCGACGACGGCCTCGTCCTCCACGGTCGCCTCGACGTCCGACGGAGCACCCTCCGCGCCGCGGCCCCGCCGGCCGCGCCGACGCGTGGGGCGCACCGTGGTCGGCGCGACGTCGTCCTGCTCCTGCGGCTGCTCGGTCGCCGCATCGCGGCGCGCCTGCTCGGCGGCCTCCCGCTCCGCGGCCTCCTGCTCCTCGCGCTCGATGCGGCGAGCCTCCTCGGAGATCTCCTCCGGGGAACCGGCGCTCGCCTGGGCGCGGCGGCGGCGCGGACGGGCCGCGGACGGGTCCGGTGCCTGGAACAGCAGGGCGGTGGTGGCCAGACGCGGCATCCCGGTGCCGGAAGGCGCATCGGTGGTCGTCGACGATCCTGCCGTCGGCGTGGCGGTCGGCGCCGTCGCGGCCGGCGCCGTCGCGGCCGGCGCCGTGGCGGCGAAGGCAGCGCGGACGTCGAGCGTCGCTGCCGATCCCGCCGGCTGCGCCGTCTCGACCTCGGCCTCGGCGGGCACGGCAAGAGGCTGCTCGACGGGCGCGGTCACGGGCTCCGGCGGTGCGGCAGCGCGGGAGCCGGCGCGGCGGCGACGGGGAGCCTTCGTCGGCTCGGCGGGCTCGGCCGGCTGTGCCGCCCCCACCTGCTGTGCCGCCTGGGCCGGCTCGACGTGCGGTGCGGGCGCGGCCGGCTCGACGTTCGGGGCCGCGGCGCCCGCCCGGGCGCGGCCACGGCCACGGCCACCCGCTCGGGCTCCTGTCACGGCGTCCGCCTCGGCTGCCGCACCGGCGGCGGCAGGGGCAGCGGCAGGGGCAGCGACAGCGGCGGAAGGCTCGTCGGACGCAGGCTCGGTCACGACGGTGCGGGTGACGCGCCGTGACCGGCGAGCGCGGGGCGCCTCGGGGGCGTCCTGCGGCGCGATCGCCGTCGCCGGCGCTGCGTCGACGACGGGCTCGCGAACCGGAGCGGCCGGCTGCACGACGGCCTGCTCGGCGACGGGCTCGGCCGCGACGGGTGCGGTGGCGGGGGCAGCGGCACTGCGCGAGGCCCGGCGGCGCCGCACGGGTGCCGGAGCAGCGTCACCCCCGGCCGTCGTGGTTGCTGCAGCGGTCTCGGGGGTGTTCTCGTCGGTCACGCGGAGTGCTCCTGGGTACCGGGAAGCCCCGCCCACACGCGGTGGTCCCCGGTCGGTCGGTCGTCACGCACGCCCTCGGCGTGGCGACGGAAGTCGTCGGTCGTGGCTGCTGCACCGGGGCCGGCGCCATCGCCTGCCGGGTCCGATCCGCTCCGGGTTCTGGGGAACCCTGCGGGACGACCGGGCGGCGGGCTGGCGCGCACGACGCGCTGGTGCTGCGAGCTCAAGGGTCTCCGGGGCGGTGTGGGCGCCCCGATGGCCGCAGCCAGTATCGCACAGGGCCCTTCCAACGCGAGCGAGGCACGTTCTCCGGCGTGCCGCCCCCGCTGGTTCCCGGGCATGGCGACCGACGCCCCCGGATGCGGACGACCTGTCAGTACCCGGGACCTTGGTCCCGGGAGCACACTGGTCTCGGTCCTAGCGTTCCCCCAGGCCGCGACCGACCACGCCGGTCGTAGAAGGTCGCTCGACCTCACCCGAACCGCTCGCACGACCCACGGGAGAAACACGTGGACGCCCTCGCACTGGCCCGCTGGCAGTTCGGCATCACGACCGTCTACCACTTCATCTTCGTGCCGCTGACGATCGGGCTCGCCCCGCTGGTGGCGATCATGCAGACCGCGTGGGTGCGAACCGGCAACGAGCGGTGGCTGCGGCTGACGAAGTTCTTCGGGAAGCTCTTGCTGATCAACTTCGCGATCGGCGTGGCCACGGGGATCGTGCAGGAGTTCCAGTTCGGGATGGCATGGTCGGAGTACTCGCGCTTCGTCGGCGACGTGTTCGGCGCACCGCTCGCCATGGAGGCGCTCGCCGCGTTCTTCGTGGAGTCGACGTTCCTGGGCCTGTGGATCTTCGGCTGGGACAAGCTGCCGAAGCGGATCCATCTCGCCTGCATCTGGGCGGTCGCGATCGCGACGAACCTGTCGGCGTTCTTCATCCTCGCGGCCAACTCGTGGATGCAGCACCCCGTCGGGACGATCCTGAACGCGGCGCGCGGCCGTGCCGAGATGGTGGACATCGGCGCTGTGCTGGCCAACCCCACGCTCTGGGCTGCCTTCCCGCACACCATCGCTGCGGCGTTCCTCACCGCGGGCACCTTCGTCGCCGCCATCGCGTCCTGGTGGATGGTCAGGCTGGCCCGTCGCGGCGAGGCGGACAAGGCTCGCGACGTCTACCGCCCGGCGGTCGTGCTCGGCGTCGTCGTGATGCTCGCGTCGGGGGTCGCCGTCGCGCTCTCGGGCGACCAGCAGGCGAAGCTGATGTTCGACCAGCAGCCGATGAAGATGTCAGCCGCCGAGGCCCTGTGCGAGACGACCGACGGCGGCGCGCCGTTCTCCATCCTCGCCGTCGGTGACCTGTCCGACTCGTGCGAGGGCGTCACCCACCTCATCCAGATCCCCGGCCTCACGTCGTTCCTGGCGACGGGTGACTTCGACGCCCCGCTGCCGGGCGTCCAGGACCTCCAGCAGCAGTACGAGGAGAAGTACGGGTTCACCGACACGGACGGCGAGCCGATCTCCTACCAGCCCAACCTCGCGGTGACGTACTGGTCGTTCCGGCTGATGATCGGGTTCGGCGCCGGCTCCGCCGCGCTGGCCCTCGTCGCCCTGTGGGTCACCCGCCAGGGCCGGGTCAGCGACAACGTGTGGGTCTCGCGGCTGGCCCTGGTCGCCCTGGCGACGCCGTTCCTCGCGTCGTCGTTCGGGTGGATCTTCACCGAGATGGGCCGTCAGCCCTGGGTGGTCGCGCCCAACCCGAACCCGTCGGGCGTCGACGGCGTGTGGCTGCTGACCGCCCGGGGGGTGTCGACGGTCGCGGGCCCGGGCACGATCCTGACGTCGCTCGTCGCGTTCACGGCCCTCTACGCCGCGCTCGCCGTCGTCTGGTACCGCCTCATGCACCGGTACACCGTGGAGGGCGTCGCGGACACCGAGAAGGACCCGAGCCCCGACAACCCCGCCAACCGGCCGGACCCGGACGACCCCGCGTCGGCCGACCGCCCCCTCTCCTTCGCGTACTGAGAACGGAGCCGACGACCATGGAGCTCACGACCGTCTGGTTCGTGCTCATCGCCGTGCTGTGGACCGGCTACCTCGTGCTCGAGGGGTTCGACTTCGGGGTCGGGATGCTGCTCGGCGTCTTCGGGCGCGGACCGGACCGCGACAGGCACCGCCGGGTCATGATCAACACCATCGGACCCGTGTGGGACGGCAACGAGGTGTGGCTGCTGACCGCCGGGGGTGCGACGTTCGCGGCGTTCCCCGAGTGGTACGCGACGATGTTCTCCGGCTTCTACCTACCCCTGCTGCTCATCCTCCTGGCCCTCATCGTCCGGGTCGTGTCGTTCGAGTGGCGCGGCAAGATCAACGACGAGCGGTGGCGCGGCTGGGCGGACCGCGGGCTCGTCGTGGGCTCGTGGGTGCCTGCGGTGCTGTGGGGCGTCGCGTTCGGGAACCTCGTGCGCGGCGTGGACCTCGACGCGTCCCACCAGTACGTCGGCGGCTTCTGGGCGCTGCTCAACCCGTTCGCGCTGCTCGGAGGTGCGACCACGGCCCTCCTGTTCCTCACGCACGGTGCAGTGTTCCTCGCGCTCAAGTCCGCGGGCGAGGTCCGCGAGAAGGCCGGGGTGTTCGCGGCGCGCTGGTCGGTCGTCACGCTGGCCGTCGCGGGCATCTGGGCCGTCTGGGCTCAGATCGCCTACTCGGTGGCGTGGACCTGGGCGGCCGTCGTGGTCGCCGCGGGCGCGCTCGTGGTCCTCGTGGCCGCCGCCCGGGTGCGACGCGAGGCGCTCGCCTTCGGCGCGTCGGCCGTGGCGATCGTCGCAGCCGTGGTGCTGATCTTCGGCTCGATGTGGCCCGACGTGATGCCCGCGACCGACCCCGCGAACTCGCTCACCGTGACGAACGCGTCCTCGACGCACTACACGCTCACCGTGATGACGTGGGTCGCCGTGATCCTCACCCCGCTGGTGCTGCTCTACCAGGGGTGGACGTACTGGGTGTTCCGCAAGCGCATCTCGGCCGAGCACATCCCCGAGAGCGTCGGCCTGACGTTCACGCGATCGGGCTCCGACGCGCGATGAGGCCCCCGCGGAAGGGCCTGGCCGCATGAGGCCGCTCGACCCGCGCCTGCTCCGGTACGCCCGCTCGGCGCGGGGGTACGTCGGCCTCACGGCCGCGCTCGGGATCCTCACCGCCGCGCTCGTCGTCGCGCAGGCGCTGCTGCTCGCCGGCGCGCTGGGGCGGGCCGTGCAGGACGCGGCGACGATCGACGCCCTGGCGCCGCTCGTCGCATGGCTCGCGGTCGTGGTGCTGGCGCGGGCCCTCGTCACGTCCGCGCAGGAGCGCTGGGCGCACCGCTCGGCGACCAGGGCGGTCGGCGAGCTCCGGGAGGCCGTCATCGCCCGGACGGTCGCGCTCGGGTCCCGCCGGCTGGCGGCGACCGGAGGCGCGGCCACCGTCACGCTGGCCACCCGCGGTCTGGACTCGCTGGAGCCGTACTTCGTGCGCTACCTGCCACAGCTGGTCCTCGCGGCGACCGTCACCCCGGGGACGCTGCTCGTGGTGCTGGGGCTCGACTGGGTCTCGGCAGCGATCCTGCTCGCGACCCTGCCGCTCGTCCCGCTGTTCATGGTGCTCGTCGGCCGCCTCACCGCGGGGCGCTCGGAGGCGGGCCTCGCCACCATGCAGCGGCTCGGCGCCCAGGTGCTCGACCTGCTCGCCGGGCTGCCGACCCTTCGCGCGTTCGGCCGCGAGCGCGGCCCGGCCGCCCGGGTGCACGCCCTCGGCGACGCGCACCGGCGCGCCACGATGGGCACGCTGCGGGTCGCGTTCCTGTCCGGGATGGTGCTGGAGCTGCTCACCACGCTGGCCGTCGCGCTCGTCGCCGTCGCCATCGGGCTGCGGCTCGTCGACGGTGAGCTCGACCTCGTGACAGGGCTGGCGGTCCTGGTGCTCGCGCCGGAGGTGTTCTGGCCGCTGCGGCAGGTGGGCGCACAGTTCCACGCGGCCGCCGACGGGGTCGCTGCCGCCGAGCAGGCGTTCGCGGTGCTCGACGAGACCGCCCCGGCCGCCGGCACCGCACCCGCCCCGGATCTCGCGACCACGACGCTGCACCTGCGGTCGGTCGGGGTCCGCACGGGCGGAGGGCTCGCCCCGTCGGGGCTCGACCTCACGCTGGAGCCCGGGTCCGTCGTCGCGCTCGTCGGTCCGAGCGGCGCGGGCAAGTCCACCGCGGTCGAGCTGCTGCTCGGCCTGCTCCGACCCGACGAGGGCTGCGTGGTGCTCGACGCCCCCGGTGCGCCGTCGACCGGGCTCGACGAGATCGACCTGCCCTCGTTCTGGCGGCAGGTCACGTGGCTGCCCCAGCGGCCGGTCCTCGAGCCGGGGACGATCGACTCGGTGGTCGGCGCACGGAGCGACGCGGCTCGAGACGCGGCGGCGGCCCTCACCGGGCTCGACGCGGTCGTGGCGGGCGCCCCCGACGGTTGGGGCACGGTGCTGGGCCGGGCGGGCACGGGCCTGAGCCTCGGACAGCGCCAGCGGGTCGCCCTCACGCGCGCCCTGCTCACCGACGCGCCCCTGGTGGTCCTCGACGAGCCGACCGCACACCTGGACGACGCCGGCGAGCAGGTGGTCCTCGCCGCCGTGCGCCGGCTGCGCGACGAGGGCCGCACCGTCCTGCTCGTCGCGCACCGCGCGTCCCTGGCGGCGTGCGCCGACACGGTCGTGACCGTGCGCTCGAGCGAAGGGGTGCCCGTGTGACCACGACCGGTGCACCCCGGCCCGACATGCCCGCGCCCGACGGGTCCGGCTCCACGATCCCCCGCGGCACCCTGCTGCGGGCGGTGAGGCTGCTCGACGTCGACCGGCGGCGCGTCGCCCTGGCCGTCCTGCTCGGGTCGCTCGCGCTCGGGTGCGCGATCGCGCTGGCCGGCACCGCGGCATGGCTCATCGCCCGCGCCTCGCAGATGCCGCCCGTGATGTACCTCACCGTGGCGACCGTCGCGGTGCGGGCGTTCGGCATCGGGCGCGGCGTGCTGCGGTACTGCGAGCGCCTCGTGTCGCACG
This sequence comes from Cellulomonas sp. URHB0016, assembly GCF_054057935.1. NCBI lineage: Bacteria > Bacillati > Actinomycetota > Actinomycetes > Micrococcales > Cellulomonadaceae > Cellulomonas > Cellulomonas sp. URHB0016. Next base: position 929,205 of record NZ_JBSRZU010000001.1, read on the forward strand.
ACCTCGCGCTGCGCGGGATGACGACGCTGCGCACCACGCTCTACGAGCGGCTGGCCGCCGGCCGCCCGGACGCGCTGCTCCGGCTCCGTCACGGCGACCTGCTGGCGCGCGTCGGCGCCGACGTGGATGCCGTCGGGGACGTGGTGGTCCGCGGTCTGCTGCCCGCGGGGGTGGCCGCCGTGCTCGGCGTCGGCACCGTGGCGGCGATGTGCGCCTTCTGGGTTCCCGCCGGGCTGGCGCTGGGCGGGTGCCTTCTCCTCGCAGGCGTGGCGGGCCCGGCGCTCGCCGCCCGCGGCGCCCGCACCTCGGAGCGGCGTGCCCTGCAGGCGCGCGCGGACATGACGGCCACCGCGCTCGCGCTCCTGGACGACGCGGGACCCCTCGCCGTCGCCGGGCACGCCGATGCCGAGCTCGCCGCCCTGAGGGACGCCGACGCGCGGATCGCCGCCGCGGCGGACGCGGGAGCGCGGCCTGCGGCGCTGGCCGCCGGGCTCGGACAGCTCGCCGTCGGGCTCGCCGTGGTCGCCGCGCTCGTCACCGGCGTGCCGGCGGTCGGGCGGGGACTGCTGTCACCCGTCGAGCTCGCCGTCGTGGTGCTCACCCCGCTCGCCGCGTTCGAGGCGACCGGGATGCTGCCCGCGGCCGCGCTCCAGGTGCAGCGGTCGCGTGCGGCTGCCGCACGGGTCGTCGCGCTGCTCGATGCCGCGGGCACCCCTGTCCCGGCGGAGCCACGTCGACCCGCCGCGGCTGCCGGGCTCGTCGTCCGGGGCCTGTCGTGCGGATGGCCCGGCCGCGGCGCCGTCGTCGCAGGACTCGACCTCGACCTGCGACCCGGCCGGGCCGTCGCCCTCGTCGGGCCGAGCGGCGCCGGCAAGACGACGACCCTCCTGACGCTCGCCGGTCTGCTGCCCGCCGTCTCGGGCACGGTGCGGGTGGAGGGCGGCGGGTCACCGTCGGCCGACGTCGTGGTCGCCGCTCTCGAGGACGGCCACGTGTTCGGCACGACCGTCCTCGAGAACCTCCGGGTGGCCCGCGGGGACGTCACGCCGGCCGAGGCCCTCGCCGTGCTGGACCGTGTCGGGCTCGGAGGGTGGCTGGCGGGCCTCCCCGACGGCCTCGGCACGCTGGTCGGCCCCGACGCGAGGACCGTCTCCGGAGGGGAGCGCCGCCGCCTGCTGCTGGCGCGTGCCCTGCTCGCGCCGGCCCCGGTGCTGCTCGTCGACGAGCCCGCCGAGCACCTGGACCCCGTCACCGCGGACGCCGTCGTCGGCCGGCTCTTCGACACCGCACGCACCGACGGGCGCACCGTCCTCGTCGTGACCCACCGGCTCTCCGCACTCGGCGCCGCCGACGAGGTGGTCGTGCTCGAGGACGGGCGGGTCGCCGCACGCGGCACTCACCAGGGCCTGGTCGCACGCAACCCGCGTTACCGTGAGGCCGTCGAGCGCGAGGCGGCCACCGGGCCGGACCCGCTCGTCCCGCGCGAGAGGGGTACGGGTGCGCGACGCGCCGACGCCGGACAGCAGGCAGATCGGGACCCCGTTCGCGGAGGGCGTCCTGTCTGAGGTGGAGCCCGAGCCGGCCCGGCGGTCCGCCGTCGGGGTCACCGAGCTGCTCGACGCCATCCTCGCGGTGGCGAGCGAGCTCGACCTCCCCGCGGTGCTCGACAGGTTCGTCCAGGTCAGCGCGCGCCTCACCGGTGCGCGGTACGGGGCGATCAACGTCCTGGACGCGCACGGCACGTCCACGACCTTCGTGTACACGGGCGTCCCGAACGCCGTCGCACGGATGCTCGCGACCGCGCCGCACGCCCACGGCGTCCTCGGCCGGATCCCTCCGGAGGGGGTGCTCCGGCTCGACGACCTCACGCAGCACCCCGCCTTCGGCGGCTTCCCCCCCGGCCACCCGCCGATGGGGTCGTTCCTCGGCGCGTCGGTCCGCGTCGGGCGGCACGTGTACGGCCAGCTCTACCTGTCGGAGAAGGCGGGCAGCTTCACCGACGAGGACGAGCAGCTCGTCGTCGCGCTGGCCGCTGCCGCAGGCGTGGCCGTCGCGAACGCCCAGCTCTACGCCGAGGCGGCGCAACGGGAGCACTGGCTGCGCGCCGGGCAGGACGTCACGACCATGCTCCTGGAGGGCGTGGACGAGGAGGAGGCACTCGAGCACGTCGCCGCCACCGCCCGGGAGGTGGCTCGCGCGGACACGGCGGCGCTCGCGCTGCCGGGCCTCGGCGGCACGTTGCTCATCGAGCTCGCGGTCGGTCACCTCGCGCCCGACCTGGTCGGCACGATGATGCCTGCGGGCGGTCGCGCGGAGAAGGTGATGCTGGAGAACAAGGGCATGATCGCCCTCCGCGCCGTCCGAGTCGATCCGGACGGTCGTCCCGGAGCTCGCCGCCTTCGGGTCCGCGATGTTCGCGCCGCTGCAGACGTCGGGCCGTGGCGTCGGCGTGCTGCTGCTGCTCCGGCTGGCCGGACGGCCGGTGTTCGAGGAGCGGGACCTCGCGACCGCGGAGTCGTTCGCCGCCCAGGCGGCCCTCGCGTACGTGCTCGCCGAGGCCCGGCACGCCCAGGACGTCGCCGCGCTGCTCGACGAGCGCGAGCGGATCGCCCGGGACCTGCACGACCTGGCGATCCAGCAGCTGTTCGCCACCGGCATGCAGCTCGAGACCGTCCGCCGGCGCGCCGCCCGCGGCGTCGACCCGAGCGAGCTGCTGAGCATCGTCGACGAGGCGCTCGACAACGTCGACGGCTCCGTCCGGCAGATCCGCGAGATCGTCTTCAGGCTCCGCGACCCCGACGCCGCGACCGGCCTGGTCGAGAGGCTGCGGCGCGAGGCGTCCCTGGCCCGGACCGGCCTGGGGTTCGCGCCGTCGGTCGTGCTCACGCTCGACGGCAGCCCGCTGGCCGACGACGAGCTCGACGAGGACCGCATGGACGACCGCCTGGGTGCGGCGCTGACCGACGACGTCGTCGCCGTCGTGCGGGAAGGCCTGGCCAACGCCGCCCGGCACGCCCACGCGAGCTCGGTGACGGTGCGGGTCGCGGTGCGCGGCTCGGGGGCGGACGGCTCCGTGTGCGTCGAGGTCGAGGACGACGGCGTCGGCATGCCCGCGACCCGGGACCGGGCGTCGGGCACCGGCAACCTCGCGTCGCGGGCCCGGCAGCACAACGGCACCTTCGTGCTCGGCCCGTCCGAGGTCGGTACCGGCACCCACCTGCGGTGGACCGCGCCGCTGGCCTGACCCGCTCCGTCTGTCGCGGCCCGCCGCTGGTCCCGTCGCCGTCAGTGTCCGGGGTCGCCCCGCCAGCTGCTGTGCTTGCGGGACGCCACCCACGCCGCCACCTGCGTGCGGCGCTGCAGCCCCATCTTCGCGAGCAGCGACGTGATGTGGTTCTTCACGGTCTTCTCGGCGACCCCGAGGCGCTCCGCGATCTCCCGGTTCGACAAGCCCTCGCCGATGAGGTCGAGCACGCGCAGCTCGCTCGGCGTGAGGTTCTCCGTCGGGTCCTCGTGGCCTGCCCGACGACGGGTCACCGTGCGGTCGTCGAGGAGCGTGCGGCCTGCGGCGACGGCACGCACGACATCGGTGATCTCCGCCCCGCGGACCGTCTTCAGCAGGTACGCCGCAGCACCCACGTCGAGGGCGGCGGCCAGCGCGTCGTCGTCGTCGAACGACGTCAGGACGATCGCCCTGACGTCCGGCAGCGCCTCGCGGACCGCTCGGATCAGGTCGATCCCCGTGCCGTCCGGCAGCTGCAGGTCCGCGAGCAGGACCTCCGGCCGGACCAGCCCGGCACGACGTACGCCGTCCGCGACCGAACCGGCCTCCGCCACGACGGTCATCCCGTCGGCTCGCTCGATGACCTCGGCGATCCCTCGGCGCACGACCTCGTGGTCGTCGACGATCATCACGGTGATCGGGCCGTTCTTCGCGGACGACGTGGGCGCTGGCACGTTCGCATCGTATCCGCGGCCGCGCCCCGTGCTGTTCAGCGCGCGGGCAGCCGGACCGGGCGGCTCGTGGCATCGTGCGGGTGTGACGCTCGTGCTCCTGCCCACTACGCTCGACGAGGCCTCCGCCCTCCCCGACGGGGTCCGGACGCTCCGCTACCGGGTCGACGACCTTCTCCCCGACGAGGCCCTCGACGCGGAGGTGCTCGTGGCATGGGGCAACGGGCCGGGCAACCTCCGTGACGCCGCGACGCGCCTCCCGCGCCTGCGGTGGGTGCAGAGCCTCGCCGCCGGCCCCGACAGCGTGCTCGGCGCCGGGTTCGCACCCGAGGTGCTGGTCACGTCGGGTCGCGGCCTGCACGACGGCCCCGTCGCCGAGCACGCGCTCGCGCTCGTGCTCGCGTGCGCCCGGCGCCTGCCCGATCTGGTGCGCGCGCAGCAGGCGCACCGGTGGGCCGGTGAGCTCGGAGGCGTGCAGCACGTGCGGCGCGACGAGTTCCGCTCCCTCTCGGGAGCCCGCGTGCTGGTCTGGGGCTTCGGCTCCATCGCGGCTCGGCTCGCGCCCCTGCTCGTCGCCCTGGGGGCACAGGTGACCGGTGTCGCCACCCGCTCCGGCGAGCGGCACGGGCACCCGGTCGTGGCGGCTCAGGACGTCGGCTCGGTGCTGCCCGCGACGGATCTGCTCATCAGCCTGCTCCCCGCGACGGCCGACACCCACCATGCCGTCGACGCACGCGTCCTGGCGGCGCTCCCGGCGCACGCCTGGGTGGTGAACGTGGGCCGCGGGCCCACCCTCGACGAGGGCGCGCTGCTCGACGCCGTCCGGGAAGGGCGCCTCGCGGGTGCGGCGCTGGACGTGTTCGAGACCGAGCCGCTCCCCGCCGACTCGCCGCTGTGGGACGAGCCCCGGATCCTCGTCAGCCCGCACGCGGCGGGCGGCCGCCCCCTGGGCGCCGCTGCGCTCCTCGCCGAGAACCTCGCGGCGTACCTGGAGGGGCGCCCGCTACGGAACGTGGTGCCGCGCTGACCGTCGGCCCACGGCTCACCAGCGGCCCCGGCGGGGACGCGGCTGGCACACCGGGCACGTGTACGAGGACCGGTTCATGAACTGGTCCCGCCGGACCGGCGCGCCGCACCGGGGGCAGGGTCGGCCCTCCTGGCCGTAGACCGCGAGCGAGCGGTCGAAGTACCCGGACGCGCCGTTCACGTTCACGTACAGGGCGTCGAAGCTCGTTCCACCCTGCTGCAGTGCCTCGGCCATGACCTCCTGCGCCCCGTCGAGAGCCCGCTCCGCCTCCGCACGGCGCAGCGTCTCGGTGGGTCGCGCGTAGTGCAGTCGGGCACGCCACAGACCCTCGTCGGCGTAGATGTTGCCGACGCCGGAGACGAGTGTCTGGTCGAGCAGCGCGCGCTTGATCCCGGTCCGCCGGGCGCGCAGGGCGGAGACGACGGCGGCTCTGTCCAGGGCCGGGTCGAGGAGGTCCCGCGCGATGTGCGCCACCGGGGCGGGGACCACGGGGACGTCGGCACCCCGACCGCCGGGGAGGCCGTCGCTGGTCGGCACGAGGTCGGTGACCGAGAGGTGGCCGAACGTGCGCTGGTCCACGAAGTCGAGCGCCGACCCGTCGTCGAGCGCCATCCGGACCCGCAGGTGCTGGTGGTCGACGAGCCCGTCCGGGCCCTGCCGGACCAGGAGCTGCCCGCTCATGCCGAGGTGCGCGAGCAGCGCGTCGTCACCCTCGTCGAGCAGCAGCCACACGAACTTGCCGCGCCGGACCGCCGCGTCGAAGCGCCGGCCGAGGAGCCGCCCGGCGAAGTCGAGCGGCCCTTCGACGTGGCGCCGGACGCTGTACTCCCGGTGGACGTCCACGCGGGTGACGCGGCGCCCCAGCACGTGGCGGGCGAGGCCGTCGCGGACGGTCTCCACCTCGGGCAGCTCAGGCATCGCTCAGAGTGCGGCAGAGGCAGCGTCGTCCGCAGCGGCAGCGTCGTCGGCAGCGGCGGCCCGGGCGTGCTGCGCCTCGAGCGCGCGGTACGCGTCGGCGGCGGCCTTCTGCTCGGCGAGCTTCTTCGCGGGGCCCGTGCCCGTCCCGCGCGCCTCACCGGCGATCACTGCGTGCGCCGTGAACGTCCGGGCGTGGTCGGGCCCCTCGCCGACGACCTCGTAGCCGGGCGCCCCGAGGCCCAGGGCAGCCGAGAGCTCCTGCAGCGACGTCTTCCAGTCCAGCCCCGCACCGAGGTCCGCCGCGGCCGTCAGGGTGGGCCCGACGAGGCGGCTGACGACACCGCGCGCCGGCTCGAGCCCGTGGCACAGGTAGACGGCGCCGAACAGGGCCTCGAGCGTGTCGGACAGGATCGAGTCCTTGTCCCGGCCCCCGGTGCTGAGCTCGCCCTTGCCGAGGAGCACGTACTCGCCGAGGTCGAGCGCGCGGGCCACCTCCGCGAGGGCTCGCTGCGACACCGTGGCGGCTCGCATCTTCGCGAGGTCGCCCTCCGGCAGGTCGGGATGCGTCCGGTACAGCGACTCGGTGACGACCAGCCCCAGCACGGTGTCGCCGAGGAACTCCAGGCGCTCGTTGGTGGGGATGCCGCCGGCCTCGTGCGCGAAGGACCGGTGGGTCAGGGCGAGCACGAGAAGCTCGGGGTCCAGGTGGACCCCGAGCTTCTCGACGAGCTGTTCCGCGGCAGCACTCATGCCGGCGTTCCGGTGGATGGGTGCGTCACGGTGTCCGAGGTGGTGCTCAGGCCTCGTGCTCGGTGCGCACGGCCTCGGCGTAGCGACGACCGTTGTAGGTGCCGCACGACGGGCAGGCCGTGTGCGGCATCTTGTCGGCCTTGCACTGCGGGCACGAGTGGAGCGTCGTGGCAGTGGTCTTCCACTGCGACCGACGCGCACGGGTGTTGCTGCGCGACATCTTGCGCTTCGGAACCGCCACGGCTAGCTCTCTTTCGTCTCGTCGACCAGGCTCGCAAGACCGCCCAGAGCGGCCCAGCGAGGGTCAAGCGTCTCATGCGAATGGTCAGGGTCGTCCGCCAGGCGTGCTCCGCACTCGGAGCACAGACCCGGGCAGTCAGGGCTGCACAGCGGCTGGAACGGCAGAGCCGGCACCACCGCGTCCCGCAGCGCGGGCTCGAGGTCGATCAGGTCGCCCTCCAGCTCGCGCACGTCCTCCTCGTCGTCGCCGTCCTCCGCTGCGACGGCCGCGCGCTCAGGGTAGACGTACAGCTCCGTGAGCGTGACGTCGACGTTCTCGACGACCTCGCCCAGGCAGCGCACGCACTCCCCGATCGCCCGGCCCCGGACGGATCCGGAGACCAGGACCCCCTCCATGACCGCCTCGAGCCGCAGATCCAGCTCGACGTCGGTCCCTGGGGGGACGCCGATCACGTCGGTACCGAGATCCTCGGGGGCGCCCACCGTCAGCTGCACGGTCCGCGTCGATCCCGGACGTCGACCGAGCTCGTGGGTGTCGAGCACGAACGGCGAACGGGGATCGAGGTGAACAGGGCGATGCACGGCCGGTCCCCTCGTCAGATCTCGGTCCACGCCATGACCAGCAGGACCAACCGCCAACTCTACGACACGTGCGGGTGCCACCCAAAATCGAGGCACCTCACGCACCCGAGGCGTCCTCCAGGCGCTCGGCGAGCTTCGCGCGGCCGGCCTGCACCTGGCCGAGGACCTTGCCGAGGTCGATCTCGAAGTCGGCCAGCCGCCGGTCGCAGTAGTCGTCGGCGTCGCGGCGCAGGCCGTCGGCGACCTGCTCCGCCTCCGCGACGATCTCCTGCGCGCGTGCCCGGGCATCCACGACGACCTGCTCGGCGTCCACCAGGGCTGCCGCCCGCACGCGGGCATCGGCCACGATCGCGTCGGCCTCGGCCTGCGCGGCGGCCCGCGCCGAGTCCGCGTCCGCAAGCACGGCGTCCGCCCGCGTGATCTGGGTGGGCAGCACGTCGCGCGCCTGGTCGACGAGGTCGAGCAGCTCCGCGCGGTTCACGAGCACGGACGACGACATGGGCATGGCCCGTGCGTGCGTCACGGCGGCACCGATCGCGTCCAGCACGCCCGTGAGGCCCTCGGGGCGGGTCGTGGGCTCCTGTTCGGTCATCGTCAGCTCCTCGTCGTCGATCGGGCGAGCGCGTCCCGGACTGCCTCGGCGACACCCGCCGGCACGAGGTCGTCGACCGGCCCGCCGAACCGGGCCACGTCCTTGACCAGCGACGACGCGACGTGCGCCAGCGACGGGTCACCCACCACGAACACCGTCTCCACACCGGACAGATGCCGGTTCATGAGCGCCATCGGCAGCTCTGCGTCGAAGTCCGCACCGCTGCGCAGGCCCTTGACCACGGCGCCCGCGCCGACGTCCGCGACGAAGTCCGCGAGCAGCCCGTCGACCGCCTCGACGCGGACGCCGGGCACCTCAGCAAGCGCCTTGCGGGCCAGCGCGACACGCTCGTCGGACGTCAGCAGCGCGGTCTTCGCGGAGTTCCGTGCGACGCCGACGACGACCTCGTCGAACAGGGCCGACGCACGTCGCACGACGTCCACGTGGCCGAGGGTGATCGGGTCGAAGGACCCCGGGCAGACGGCGATGGTCACGTCGCCAGGGTAGGCCAGCGTCCGCGGAGCGCCTGCGCAAGCCCCGTCGGGCCTGGTCAGGGCCGCGTCGTCGCGCCATGCTCGACCGCATGCCCGAGACCCCGCACGTCCGGACGGCCACCCCCGACGACGCACCCGCGATCCGCACCGTGCTGGCCCTCGGGTTCCGCGACAACCCGATGATCCGGTGGGCGCTGCCGGACGACCCGACGCGCACCGAGGCGTGCGCCGCCTGGCTCGGACCCTCGGTCGACCGCTACCTCGCGCTGGGACGGGTGCACGTCGCCGTCGACGGCGGTCGTGTCGTCGGCGTCGCCGCATGGCGGCTGCACGGCGTCGACCCCGCGCTCCACCCGGTCACGGCCTCGCTGCCGACGCCCGCAGGAGCGCTGGCGCTGCTCGTCGGTGCGGCCCGTGCGACGGAGATCCTCACGGCGTTGGGTCGGGCATCGACGGCATCCGCCCCGGCCGCACCCGCCGACTACCTCAACTACCTCGTGGTGGCGCCGGACGAGCAGGGGCGCGGCATCGGCGGGGACCTCGTCCGTGCCGGCGTCCTGGAGTCCGACGCGCTCGCTCGCGACACGTGGCTGTGCACCACCGACCCCCGGAACCACGCCTTCTACGCCCGCCTCGGCTACGTCGAGCTCGGACGGCACGAGCTGGCGCCCGGCGGTCCCGGCCTGGTCGCGCTGGGACGCCCTCAGTCCGCGGCGGGTGCGGGTGGGGCGTCCACCACGGTGTCCGGCTCCGCGAACCACACGACCGTGTCGCCGTAGGCGCGGCGGTCGAACCGCACCATCCCCTCGGGCCAGCGCGGTTCGGGCGCGCGACGCGACCGCTCGACCGCCAGCACGGCACCGTCGTCCAGCACGCCAGGGAGAGCGAGGGCACCCAGGACGGCGCCCAGGTCGTCGTCCGTGAGGTCGTAGGGCGGGTCGACGAGCACCAGGCCCCACGGCGCGGCGACCGTCCGCTGCACGAACCGCTCGGCCTGCTCGGCCGACACGGTGACCACCTCACCGAGCCCCAGCGTCGCCACGTTGCGCCGGCACACCGCCGCGGCGTCCCGGCCCGACTCCACCAGCGTCACGTGTACCGCCCCGCGGCTCGCCGCCTCGAGGCCGAGCGCGCCGGACCCGGCGTAGAGGTCGAGGACACGGACACCGCTCACGACGTGGAGGTGCTCCAGCCGCGAGAACAGCGCCTCGCGGACACGTTCGCTCGTCGGCCGCGTGCCCCTGCGGGGCACCTCGAGCGTGCGGCCGCCTGAGCTTCCCGCGACGATGCGGGTCATGGTCGCGGAGGACGCGCCGAGCCGGTCGGTCCCGTCGAGCCCGGCTGCTCGGTCTGCTCCATGAGCCGCTCCAGCAACGAGCCCGTGCGGATCGACGACGCGAGCGTCACGGCGATGACGGCGAGCACGACCTGGGCGAACAGCAGCGGCGTGTTGACGGTCCTCAGCAGGAGCGCGATCCACAGGGGCAGCAGGCCGAGCACGACGACGTCCGGCCCGCGGGCGAGCACGCTGCCGACACCGGTGGGCAGCGCACCGAACGGCGTGGACACGAGGGCACCTCCCCAGTCGGGAGCAGGGCGGTACGACGAGCGCACGGCGCCCGCTGCCCACACGGGCGTGGTGGCCAGGCCGAGGGCCAGCCAGCCGGCCAGGTCCCCGGCCCAACGACCGACCGCCAGGAACACGACGATCGACCACAGCAGCATCGCGATCGCAGGCACGACCATGCGGAGCCGCCGGACCTCCTTCGCCTCCAGCGGGAGCAGCCGGTCCAGGACGGGAGCCATCTCCGCCCGACGCGCGCCCTCCCCCGTCGCGCTCATGGCGACGTACCCGGACACGAGCACGGCGAGCAGCACCCCGGCGGGACTGGCCAGCTGCGGGACGGTGCTGGCCAGCACGGGCACCAGGGCCGCGACCACGAGCTGCACCACGTGCCGTGCGGAGCGCCGCAGCACGACGACGTCCGCCGTCACCAGGGCCGACGCCGGGCCGCGGGCCGTCCGCAGGCGGGACACCCACCGCCGCGCCGAGGGCGCCGCGCCGTCGGTGAGCGCGCGCCCGAGCTCCCGCGAGTCCATCGACACGACGGCGCCGACGGCCTGGGAGGCGACGGACCCGCTCTCGCGCAACGACCGTCCCGGCATCCGGCCCAGACGGCGGTCGACGAGCAGGACGAGCGCGACGACGAGCACCGCCAGCCCGACGACCAGCACCCACGGCGGTCCCGGCAGGGCGTCGAGGTCCCACCCGAGCGCCGCGAGGGCGACGGCGGACACCGGAGCAGCGACGAGGAGCAGGTCGCCGAGGAGCGCAGTCGTCCGCCGGGGGACGCCGACCGACTGCAGGACGCCCGCGAGGAGCACGATCGCCGCCGCCGCGAGCGCCGACGCCAGCCCGACCCGGACCAGGCGTCCGCCGGTGTCGCTCAGGAGCCCGGCGTCGAGCAGCGTCACGACGACCGCCCCGACGAGCGCGGCCACGACCGGCAGCCGGCGCGCCGCGGGGCGGAGCAGACCTCGGCGGTCCACCGGCAGGCTCAACCACCACGCCGCCTCAGCGCCGCCGGCCCCCACCGGACCCAGCCGCCCGGCCAGGGACAGCAGGACCCCGGCGAGGGCTACCAGGATCACGACGACCAGCGCGGCGAGGCTCAGGCCCTGCGGGGGTGCCACGTCCGGCGCCGGCGGCAGGGCCACGCGCATCGCCTGGGCGAAGCCCAGAGCGATGCCGATGCTGATCGCCACCGAGATCACCGCGTAGTAGATGTCCGACATGAGCGAGCCGAGGCTCGCGCCACCGCGCGCGTTGCCCGCCTGCGCGGTGAACCTGCGGATCGAGCGCGCGGGCGGGACCGCACCGACGTCGAAGGGCTGGACCGCGGGCTCTGCGTGGTCGGAGGGCTCGTCGGGCCCCGGGTGCTCGCCGGCCTCCGCGGCAGCGGCCGAGATGTCGCCGGCGGTGTCGGCGGGGCCCTCGCTCACGGGTTCTCCCGGCTGATGACCTGCGCCGCGTCGGACGGCGACATCACCCTCGAGACGTCGTCCGCCACGACGACGGCGCGGTCCGCGACGGCACGGAGCAGCTCGGCGTCATGGGTGGCGAGCAGCACCGACCCACCGGCGCGCTTCTCCTCCACCAGCCGGGCCGCCAGGCGGTCCCGCATCGCCTTGTCGAGCCGCTGCTCCGGCTCGTCGAGCACCAGCAGCGACCGCGGCCGCACGAACCCCGCGGCCAGCAGCAGGCGGCGGCGCTGCCCGGACGACAGGGAGACCGGCAGCGAGCGCGCGTGGTCGGTCAGCCCGAACTCGGCGAGCAGCTCTGCCACCACGTCGTCGGCGCCACGCACCCCGTGCCCGCGCGCCGTGAGGTAGAGGTGCTCCGAGACCGTGAGGGCCGGGAAGTACGCGTCGTCGTCGAGCACGCTCGCCACCTGCCGGCGGAATCCGACGTCCCGCTCGTCGACAGCGCCGCCGAGAACCTGCAACGACCCGGACACGGGTTCGAGGAGCCCGATCACGGCCCGGAGCACCGTCGACTTGCCGGAGCCGTTCGCCCCCACGAGCGCGACGGCCTTCCCCGGCGCCAGGGTGAACGACACGGGGGCGCACACGGGTGCCCCGCCGTAGCCGACGAGCAGGTCCTGGGCGCGTACGACGGGCTTCGACACGTCCGTCAGGGTAGCCGCGACCGATGCCGGCCTCGCACCGTTCGCGGCACGACCCGTCCAGGGGGCGTCGGCGGGCCGTCGGCGGGCGGACCGTGCGCCGGCGCCCGGGTCAGGCACGGTCGAGGAACTCGTCCCGGTCACCGGCGAGCATCGTGTCGATCGCGGCCTGCAGCGGCGGCCAGCCCGCGAGCTCCGGATCCTCGTCCACGAGCGCGCGAGCGTCCTGCCGCGCCCGTTCGATGACCTCCGCGTCCCGCGTCACGCGCAGCAGCCGCAGCGACGACGACCCGCCCCACTGGGACGCGCCGAGCACGTCGCCCTCTCCGCGCTGCTCCAGGTCGAAGGTCGCGAGCTCGAACCCGTCCGACGTGCTGGCCAGCTTCTCGAGCCGCGCCGCCGCGGGCGTGCCGTCCGGCGCGGACGACACCAGCAGGCACACGCCCGGCGCGCTCCCGCGACCGATCCGTCCCCGCAGCTGGTGGAGCTGCGACACGCCGAACCGGTCCGCGTCGAGAACGACCATCACGGTCGCCTCCGGGACGTCCACGCCGACCTCGACGACGGTCGTGGACACGAGCACGGGCAGCCGACCGCGCGAGAACTCGGCCAGCGCCCGGTCCTTGTCCTCCGGCGGCATCCGGCCGTGCAGCGTGCCGACCTCGACACCCGCGAGCGCGGGCAGGGCGCGGAGCTCCTCGGCCACCTCGAGCACCGCCCGCAGCGGCGCCCGGGCGGACCCGGCGTCCTCGTCGGCCAGGGCCACGTCGTCGTCCGGCGCCACCGCCTCGTCGCCGTCGATCCGCGCGCAGACCACGTACGCCCGTCCCCCGCGGTCGACCTCCTCGCGGACCCGCTGCCAGGTCCGGTCGAGCCAGCCCGGCCGTTCGGCGGGGACCACGTGCGTGGTGACTCCGCTGCGCCCGGCGGGCACCTCGCGCAGCACGGACGTCTCGAGGTCGCCGAACACCGTCATCGCGACCGTGCGCGGGATCGGCGTGGCCGTCATGACGAGCAGGTGCGGCGACGTGGCGGCCTTCGCGCGCAGCGTGTCACGCTGCTCGACGCCGAACTTGTGCTGCTCGTCGACGACCACGAGGCCCAGGTCGGCGAACTGCACCGTGGCGGACAGCAGGGCGTGCGTGCCGACGACGATGCCGGCCGCTCCACCCGCGGCGTCGAGCAGGGCTGCCCGCTTGACGGCCGCCGGCTGTGAGCCGGTCAGCAACGCCACCCTGGTGCCGATCTCGGCTCCGCCGAGCATGCCGCCCTCCGCGAGGTCGCCGAGCAGGGCACGCAACGACCGGGCGTGCTGCGCGGCGAGGACCTCCGTCGGGGCCAGCAGCGCCGCCTGGCCGCCACCGTCGACGACCTGGAGCATCGCGCGCAGCGCCACGACGGTCTTGCCCGAGCCCACCTCGCCCTGCAGCAACCGCTGCATCGGCACCGCGCCGGACAGCTCACCGGAGATCTGTTCGCCGACCTCACGCTGACCGGCGGTCAGCTCGAACGGGAGGCGCGCGTCGAAGGCGTCGAGCAGCCCGCCGAGGACGCGCGGCCGGGCAGTGGCAGGCTCGGCGGCGGCCCTCGCCCGGCGCCGAGCCAGCTCGGCCTGCAGCACGAACGCCTCCTCGAACCGCAGGCGCGCCCGTCCCCGTCGCCAGTCGGCCTCCGTGCGGGGCTCGTGCACGTCCTGGAGCGCCTGCCGACGGGAACCGAGGCGACGTGCCTCCCGGACCGCCGGCGGCACGGGGTCCTCGACGTCGCTCTCGGTGAGCGGGCCGAGCACCGTCCGGACGGCGCGGCCGATCTTGGTCGTGTCGAGCCCCGCGACGGCGCGGTACACGGGCCGGGGCCACTCGGCCCGCTCGACGGCCTGCCGCTCGCCCTCGCTGTCGTCGTCGAACATCTCGTACGTGGGATGGGCGAGCTGTGGCCGGCCGCCGAACTCGCCGATCTGGCCGGAGAACAGCCCCCGACGGCCCGGCCGCAGGAGCGCCTCGTGGTGCCGGGTGGCACCGAAGAAGATGAGCTGGAGCGTGCGCGTGCCGTCCGTGATCTGGACCTCGAGCCGGGCCGCGTGGGTGGTCCGCGCGCGACGGACCACCGCCTGGCGCACCTCGGCGACGATCGCGACGTCCTCCCCGACGGCGAGACCAGCGATGTCGGTCAGCGTGCCGGCGTCGGCGTACCGCCACGGGTAGTGGCGCAGCAGGTCGCCGACCGTCCGGATGCCGAGGGCGGCGAACGGCTTGGCGGACCGGGGTACGACGGACGTCACCGGCTCGTCGAGGTACCCGCGCGAGGGCTCCACGCCGTCGGCGTACCGGACGCCCGGCCCGGTGGACCGCGCGGCCATCAGTCCAGTCCCACGAGGAACGCGGGCCCCTGACCCGTCGGGCCGACGAGCACCGGCTCGACGCCGTCGGTCCGGGCGGCCAGCAGTGCGACGAGCGCATCGACGGTCGCCGGCTCGACGGTGTCGCGGTGGACCACCGTCAGGCTCAGGTCGCCGGGCCGGCTCTCGGCGCGGAGGAACGCCTCGACACCCGGGACCAGGTCGTCGTCGACCGTCGCGGCGCGGACCCGGCCGAGGGCCACGGCTGCCGCGTGCGCGGCCGACGGGGCCGCGGACCCGGCGAACGCCAACGTGGCGACCACGGTGCGGAGCGCGTCACCCGCGTCGAGCACCTGGACGACCGGGGCCCGCCCTGACGCGTGGATGCCGGACAGCACGTCCGCGCCGACGGCGCCGCCGGGCAGCACGGCCACGTTCGCCGCCCCGGTGTCCGTGACGGCCCGCGCGAGGTGCGCCGCGGTGACCGGCGTCTCCGGGCACCGCACCACGGCGACCGCTCCGGCGGTCGCGTACCAGGCGGCGAGCGCCGGCGACGCCGTGCAGGCCACCAGACCCCAGCGACCCGGCTCGCCGGTGAGGCCGGACGACCCGTGCGGGGAGTCGACGAGGCGCACGACGACCTGCTCGCGGGCCCCGACGGCGGCTTGCGACACGGCTCGCTCGGGATCGTCGGTGTGCACGTGCACGTGCCACCATCCGTCGGCACCGACCACCGCGACGGAGTCCCCGACCACGTGCATCCGCTCCCGGAGGTCGGCGCCGAGGTCCCCGACGGCACCGCCGGTCGACCGCACCAGGAGCATCACCTCGAAGGAGCCGCCCGGGGCCGCGACGCCGTCCACGACGCCGGGCCTGCCCGGGAGCCATGCCGGCACCACCCCGGACGAGTGCTCACCGCGCCCGGCGACGGCGAGCTCGTCGAGGATCACGAGCAGGGCGCACGCGCCGGCGTCGAGCACGTGCGCTCGACGCAGCACCGGGTGCTCGGCGCTGATCCTCGCGAGACCGCGGTGCGCGTCCATGACGACTGCCTCGAGAAGGACACCCAGTGACGCGCCCTCCGCAGCGGCGCGGACCGCGCGGGCGCCGACCTCGTCGGCGAGAGTGAGGACCGTGCCTTCCTGGGGGTCGGCGACCGCACCCCGGGCGGCGCTGGCGGCCGCGGCGAGCGCGTGGGCGACGTCCGACGGCCCCGCCACGTCGGGCAGCGCGGCAGCGAAGCCCGCGAGGTACTGGCTCACGATCACGCCCGAGTTTCCCCGGGCCGCGAGCATCGCACCGTGCGCGAACGCCCGCGCGACGTCGGCGGCGGAGCCGTGGGCCGGCACGGCGCCCACGGCGGCCACTCCCCCGTCGACCGTGAGCAGGACGTTGGTGCCGGTGTCGCCGTCGGCGACGGGGAACACGTTCACCGCGTCGATGCGCTCACGCGCCGAGTCGAGCGTCGCCCGGGCACCCGACGCCCAGGCGCGCACCACTGCCGCGTCGAGCTGCTCCACCAGACCTCCGTCGTCGCACCGAGGCCCGGACGCCTCTGCGGACACCCTGCCCGATATCACCGACACGCACACCCACCGCCGCCGCCGACCGGGGCGTCTGTCGGCGTGCGGTGGCGTGCGGCGACGCCGCCTTCCGAGGCCCATTTGGGGTGCCGTGGAGGCATGGGCTAGTCTTGACCGGTTGCCCGGAGGACTTCGGGCACAGGTGGCGCACGACGGAGCCTGAGAGGGCACGCTCAGCGCCCCGCCCCCGACTTCGCCGCGACCCGCGGCGTGCCCGTACAGCATCGGGGCCGACGCGTCGGCCCCGGCCGAACCGCAAGAACACAGGAGAAGACCGTGGCTGCCAACTGCGACGTCTGCGCCAAGGGCCCGAGCTTCGGGCACAGCATCTCGCACTCGCACGTGCGCACGAAGCGCCGCTGGAACCCGAACATCCAGCGCGTGCGCGCGGTGGTGGCGGGCACTCCGAAGCGACTCAACGTCTGCACCTCGTGCCTCAAGGCCGGCAAGGTCCAGCGCGCCGTCTGACGCACCACCACAGCGTTGCCGTAGGCCCGTGAGGTATTCGCCTCACGGGCCTTCGCGCTGCCCGGGGCGTGTGGCATGGTGACCCCATGATCGAGCAGCTCGACGACGTGACGATCCGGCCCGCGGGCGAGGCCGACGCCGCGGGCATCGCCGGCGTGCACGTCCGTTCCTGGCAGGAGGCCTACGCAGGCATCGTGCCGGACGGGTACCTGGACTCCCTCGACGCGCAGGCGCGGACCGCCGACTGGACACGTTTCCTGCGCTCCGGGCCCACGGACAACGTGAGCACCTGGGTCGCCGAGGCAGGACCTCAGATCGTCGGGTTCGTGAGCCTCGGCCCGGCCCGCGACGAGGACGCGGGCCGCGGCGACCGTGAGATCTACTCGATCTACCTCGATCCCGGCGTCTGGGGTCACGGCGTGGCGCGCGACCTGATGCGCACGGTGATCGGCGAGGCCGGTGAGCGCACCCGGCTCTCGCTCTGGGTCCTGGCGGCCAACGAGCGCGCCCGCCACTTCTACCGTCGGCACGGCTTCCAGGCCGACGGCGTCGAGCGGTACGACGAGCTCGGCGGCGCGGAGCTCCTCGAGGTCCGGTACCGCCGAGGCTGATCCCGGCGCCGGGCCGGCAAGCGTGCCGACCCTGCTCGATGTCGCCGGCGTCAGCCGGCGAAGTGGTCCCAGCCCGGCGGAACCGTCGGGGTCCGCCCTGCCACGAGGACCCCGGACCCCGCGCGCACCGTCCCCACCGCCCGGAACGCTGCAGGGAGCACCGCGTCCGCCGGGAACGTGGCCAGCAGCCCGTGGTCCTCTCCGCCTCCGAGGACCCACTCGGTGGGATCCGCCCCCACGGCCGCGGCGGCGGGCGCCAGCGCCGCGAGGTCGGTGGCGAACGAGACCGCGGGGTCGTCCAGGTCCACCTGCACCCCGCTGGCCCGTGCGAGGCGACCCGCGTCCCGCAGCAGCCCGTCCGACACGTCGAGCATCGCCCCGGCGCCGGCGACGGCCGCGGCAGGACCGGCAGCGAGCGGGGAGACGGGTCGCAGATAGGCACCGACGGCCGCCGGGTCGGCAGCGCCCAGCCCGGCATGGAGGAGCGCGAGCCCCGCGGCGGACCTGCCGCAGGTGCCGGCGTGCGCCACGACGTCCCCGGGCCGGGCACCCGAGCGGAGCACGGGCTGTCGCCCCTCCAGGTCTCCGTGCGCCGTGACGGCCACGACGACCACCGGTCCTCCGGACAGGTCTCCCCCCACCACGCCCACGCCCAGCGGACCGCACACCGCGCCGAGCCCCCGGGCGAGCCCCTCCACCCAGGCGACAGGCAGGTCGCCGGGGACGGCGAGAGCCACCACGAGGCTCGTGGGCCGGGCACCCATCGCCGCCACGTCGGCGAGGTTCTGCACGGCCGCCCGGCGCCCGACGTCCTCCCCGCTCGACCAGGCGCGCCGGAAGTGCCGGTCCTCGACGAGCACGTCGGTCGTGACGACCACCCGCCCGTCGGGAGCCAGCACCACGGCGGCGTCGTCGCCGGGGGGTACCAGCGTGCCCGTCCCGGTCGGCAGGTGCGGGAAGATCCGCGCGAGCAGCTGCTCCTCCGAGAGGTCGGACACGCGAGGTTGGTCGTCCACGCCGCCACCGTAGACGCCGGCGATCCGCCCCCGCTCGCATCGTGGGCCGTCTCACGTCGGTCACCGACCGACGGCTGCCGGGGGTCGGGGCCGGTCGCGCTACCGTGACGTGTGCCCCGGACCAGACGCCATCCGAAGCGGCCGGCGGGCCGTGCGCTGCTCGGAGCCGCTGCCTGCGCCGCCCTGCTCGCGGGGTGCACCAGCGCCGTACCCGTGACGGTCGCGCCGCACGCGACGGACCCGGTGTGCGCGAGCGTCGTCCTCGCCACGCCGGACTCCCTCGGGGACGGCCTGCCGCGCCGGGACACCACCAGCCAGGCCACGACGGCCTGGGGCGACCCCGCACACCCGGTGGTGCTGCGGTGCGGGGTGGAGCCGCTGGGCCCGACGACGGAGCACTGCGTCACGGTCGCCACACCCGGCGGCACGTCGGTCGACTGGGTGGCCGTGGCGGACGACCCGGAGCACGAGACCACCAGCGCGTGGACGTTCACCACCTATGGTCGCGAGCCCGCCGTCGAGGTCCAGGTACCGGCCGAGGTCGCCCAGGCGCGGTCGACGGCGTTCGTCGACGCGCTCGGCCCCGCCGTGGACCGGACGACGACGACGGGCGCCTGCCTCTGATCGTGCCTACGGGCTCAGCGCGACCGGGTAGGACGCGTCACCGCAGCCCGGTCGGCCGTGCGAGGGCGAGCGCGATGAGCTCGTCGACCAGCTCGGCGTAGGTCACCCCGCTCGCCTGCCACATCCGCGGGTACATCGAGTACGGCGTGAAGCCCGGCATGGTGTTGATCTCGTTGACGACCACGCGGCCCTCCGGCGTGACGAACACGTCGACGCGGGCGATCCCCTCGCAACCCACGGCCTCGAAGCTCCGCACCGCGGCCTCCTGGACGTCCGCGACGACGTCCGGCGCCAGGTCTGCGGGACAGGCGAGCGTGACGCCGTCCTCGTCCAGGTACTTGGCCTCGAAGTCGTAGAACGTGTGCCGCGGGTCGGTGACGACGATCTCACCCGGCAGCGAGGCACGGGGGCGTTCACCGGTGCGACCACCGAGCACACCGCACTCGACCTCCCGGCCGACGATCGCCGCCTCCACGACCACCTTCGGGTCGTGCACGCGAGCCGCGTCCACGGCGGCGGTGAGGTCCGCGAGGTCGTCGACCCGGGTGATGCCCAGGCTCGACCCCCCGCGGGCGGGCTTGACGAACAGCGGGAGCCCGAGCGCCTTGACGCGGGCGATGACGCCCTCGGGGTCCCGGTCGAGCTCACCGGGCCGGATCACCTCGAAGGGGCCGACCGGGAGCCCGTGCCCGGCGAGCACCAGCTTCATCATGTGCTTGTCCATGCCGACGGCCGACGCGAGCACGCCCGCCCCGACGTACGGGACGTCGGCGAGCTCCAGCAAGCCCTGCAGCGTGCCGTCCTCACCGAACGGACCGTGCAGCAGCGGGAACACCACGTCGACCTCGCCGACGCTCCGCGGGAGCACACCCTGCTCGAGGACCAGCACGTCCCGGTCGTCCACCGCCTGGGGCAGCAGCACGTGCGCCGCCGTGTCCTCGACCTGCGGGAGCCGTCCGTCGACGATCGCCCAGCGGTCCGGGTCGTCCTCGGCGAGCACCCACCGGCCGGCCGGCGTGATGCCGACCGCCAGCACGTCGTACCGGTCACGGTCGATGGCCCGCAGCACGCCCCCGGCCGTCGCGCAGCTGATGGAGTGCTCCCCCGACCTGCCGCCGAAGAGCACCATCACCCGCGGCCGGGCCGACCGGGGGGTGGCGGGGGCAGGCTGCTGGGAGTCGGACGTGTCGTTCATCGCGCACGACCCTACCGGCCCGAGAGTCCGCGCCGGGCGTCCTCGTGCTCCATCCGAGGCCACGCGCGTAACCTGCACGCATGCCCGAGCGCCGGTCCCTCGCACCCGCCACGTCCGTCGTCGCCGCAGGGCGGCCCGAACGACGCCAGGGCACCCCGGTGAACCCCGCCATCGTGCTGTCGTCGACGTACATGTCGCAGGGCAAGGTGCCCACGGGGGAGCACTTCTACGCGCGCGCAGGCACGGAGACCTGGCACCCGCTCGAGCAGGTCCTGGGCGTGCTGGAGGCATCGACCCGCCCCGCGCTGCTGTACTCCTCCGGGATGGCCGCGATCGCCGCGGCGATGTCGCTCGTACCGCCGGGCGGCCGCATCGTGGCGCCGAGGCACGCGTACAACGTGACGCTCGCGTACGCGCGTGACCTCGGCGAGCGCTCCCAGGTCGAGCTGACGCTCGTGGACATCGCCGACACCGACGAGGTCGTCGCGGCCGTGCGCGGCACCGACCGGCCGGCGTCGATGCTCTGGGCGGAGACACCCACGAACCCCATGCTCGAGGTCGCCGACCTGCCGGTGCTCGTCCAGGAGGCGCACGCCGTCGGAGCGCTCGTCGCGGCGGACAACACGTTCGCGACGCCGCTCGGGCAGCGCCCCCTCGAGTTCGGCACCGACGTGGTCGTGCACTCGGTCACGAAGTACCTCGCGGGTCACTCGGACGTGGTGCTCGGTGCCGCGCTCACCGACGACCGCGAGCTCCACGACCGGCTGCTGGCCTACCGGACGATGCACGGCGCGGTCGCAGGTCCCACCGAGGCATGGCTGGCGCTGCGCGGCGTCCGCACCCTGGCGCTCCGCGTGGAGCGGTCGCAGTCCAATGCCGCCGAGCTCGCACGCCGGCTCGTGGCGCACCCGGCGGTCGCTGCGGTCCGGCACCCCAGCCTGCCCACCGACCCCGGGCACGAGCGGGCCGCCCGGCTCATGCACGGCTTCGGGTCGATCATCGGCCTGCACCCGCAGGGCGGCGCCGCAGCTGCCGACGCTGTCGTCTCAGCGCTCGAGCTGTGGATGCCGGCGACCAGCCTGGGCGGCGTCGAGTCGAGCCTGGAGCGACGCCGCCGGTTCCCGCTCGAGGCGGCGACGGTGCCCGAGGACCTGCTGCGGCTGTCCGTCGGCATCGAGGACGTCGAGGATCTCTGGGCCGACCTCGACCAGGCGCTGTCGTCGCTCTGAAGTCGCGCCCCGGCAAGGTCGCCTCCCAGCGGCCGGTCGGGCCAGCCGTCGCTACGCCCGCTCGGCCTTGTGCGGGCGGGCGAGGAGCAGCGGGGCCAGCTCGTCCACGGGAAGCCCCTCGTGCAGCACCCGCACGACCGCGTGCGTGATGGGCATCTCCACGTCGAGCGACGTCGCGAGCTCGAGGACCGACCGGCAGGACTTCACACCCTCGGCGGTCCCTCCTGTGGCCGTGATCGCCTCGTCGAGCGTCATGCCGCGACCGATGTGGCCGCCGAGGGTGTGGTTGCGCGAGTCGGGCGACGCGCAGGTGGCCATCAGGTCCCCCATGCCCGCGAGCCCCGGGAACGTGTCGGCGTCGGCCCCGAGCGCGAGCCCGAGCCTCGTGATCTCGACGAGCCCCCGGGTGATGACTGTCGCCATGGTGTTGTAGCCGAGACCGCGCCCCTGCGAGATGCCCACCGCGAGGGCGATGACGTTCTTGACCGCCCCGCACAGCTCGACGCCCACGACGTCACGGTTGGTGTACGGCCTGAAGTACGACGAGGCACACGCACGGGCGACGAGCTGGGCGGTGACGTCGCTCGTCGACGCGATGACCGTCGCAGTGGGCTGCCGCCGGGCGATCTCTCGGGCCAGGTTCGGCCCCGAGACGACGGCCACCCGGTCGTGCGGGATCGCGAGCGCCTCGGCCACGACCTCGCTCATCCGCCGGTCCGTCGACAGCTCCACGCCCTTCATCAGCGAGACGGCCACCGCGTCGGGCCCGATGGCGTCCCGCAACGGCTCGAGCGTGCGTCGGGCCACCTGCGACGGCACGGCCACCGCCACGATGTCGGCGCCCGCGAGGGCCGCCCGCACGTCGGTGGTCGCCGCGACTCCGGCGGGAAGCTCGACGCCGGGCAGGTACGTCTCGTTGCGGTGCTGCTCGGTGATCTGCCGGCAGGTCTTCTCGTCCCGGCCCCACACCGTCACGGTGCACCCCGCGTCCGCCATCACCGCGGCGAACGTGGTGCCCCAGCTGCCCGCGCCCAGCACGGCGGCACGCAGCGTGCCACGGGATCCGCCCTCGGGCGGGATGACGTCCGCCGTCACAGCTCCGGCCTCGGCGCCGCGTCCCCGCCCGCGGGCTTCCCGCCGGCGGTCGGCGCCTTGCGCATGTCGTACCGGACCGCTGGGGCGCGCTCGCCGCGGACCTCCTCGAGCAGCGCCGTGATCGCGTCCATGACGCGGTCGGTCGCCTCCCGGAGCGTGGCCGTGTCCTGCGGCCGGTCGTACAGGTCGTCGAGGACCACCGGAGGCCCGGCCACCACGGTGATCTTCTTGCGCGGGATCGGCCGAAGGAGCTTCTCGTAGCGGCCCAGGAGGTTTTGAGGACCCCACTGCGCCACGGGGACCACCGGGGCGCGGGTGGCCAGCGCCAGCCGGGCCACCCCCGTCTTCGCCGTCATGGGCCACAGGTCGGGCTCGCGTGTCAGCGTCCCCTCCGGGAACACCGCGACGCACTCCCCCGCCTCGATCGCGGCCACGGCGGCGCTGAGCGACTCACCGGCCGCGGACGTGTTGCGGTGCACCGGGATCTGACCGGTCGCGTGCAGCACGCCGCGCATCACGGGAACGGTGAACAGCGACGCCTTCGCCAGGATCTTGGGGGCGAAGCCGTTGTCCCACAGGAAGTGCGCGAACGTCAGCGGGTCGATGTTCGTCATGTGGTTGCTCGCCGCGATGAACCCGCGGTCGGTGGGCATGTGCTCCGCACCTCGCCACTCACGACGGGTCATCGCTCTGAGCGGGGGGCGCACGATGTGGGCGACCACGCGGTACGCGCGGTTGGAACGAGCCGGTGGTTGCACGGGAGCCGATGCTACCGGGAGTCAGTCGCGGCTGAACTCGGCGCCGAGCGCCTCGAGCTTGCCGGTGAACCGCTCGTAGCCCCGGTCGATGAGGCTGATGCCCCGCACCGCCGACGTGCCCTTGGCGGTCAGCGCGGCGATGAGGTGGCTGAAGCCGCCCCGCAGGTCCGGCACCTCGATGTCGGACGCGGACAGCGGCGTCGGGCCGCTGATCACGGCCGAGTGGTAGAAGTTCCGCTGCCCGAACCGACAGGGCCGGCCGCCGAGGCACTCCTTGTACACCTGGATCGTGGCGCCCATGCCGACGAGCGCGTCGACGAACCCGAACCGGTTCTCGTACACCGTCTCGTGGACGATCGACAGGCCCTTAGCCTGCGTGAGC
Organism: Cellulomonas sp. URHB0016; assembly: GCF_054057935.1. Classification (NCBI taxonomy): domain Bacteria; kingdom Bacillati; phylum Actinomycetota; class Actinomycetes; order Micrococcales; family Cellulomonadaceae; genus Cellulomonas; species Cellulomonas sp. URHB0016. The sequence continues at coordinate 952,747 of NZ_JBSRZU010000001.1, forward strand.
GCCACCACGAGCGGCTGCTGCCAGTCCGTCATGAACCCGGGGTGCACGTCCGTCTCGAGCTGGATCGACCGCAGGTCGCCGCCCGGGTGGTAGAACCGGATCCCGTCGTCGTCCACGGCGAACTCGCCGCCGACCTTGCGGAACGTGTTGAGGAACGTGGTCATCTCGGGCTGCGTCGCGCCACGCACGTACACGTCTCCGCCGGTGGCCAGCGCCGCGGCCGCCCAGGACGCCGCCTCGATGCGGTCGGCGAGCGCCGTGTGCTGGAACCCCACGAGCCGGTCCACGCCCTCGATGCGGATCACGCGGTCGGTGTCGACCGAGATGATCGCGCCCATCTTCTGCAGGACGTTGATGAGGTCCATGATCTCGGGCTCGATCGCGGCGTTCGCGAGCTCGGTGATGCCCTCGGCACGGACTGCCGTGAGGAGCAGCTGCTCGGTGGCGCCCACGCTCGGGTACGGCAGCGCGATCTTCGTGCCCTGCAGCCGCCGTGGGGCACGGATGTGGATGCCGTTCTCGTGCTTCTCCACCACCGCACCGAACTGCCGCAGGATGTCGAGGTGGTAGTTGATCGGCCGGTCGCCGATGCGGCAGCCGCCCAGGTCGGGGATGAACGCCTCGCCGAGCCGGTGCAGCAGCGGGCCGCAGAACAGGATCGGGATCCGGCTCGACCCGGCGTGCGCGTCGATGTCCGCCACGTGCGCCGACTCGACGTCCGTCGGGTCCAGGTGCAGCACGCCGGCGTCCGCGTCGGCGTCCACCTTGACGCCGTGCAGCTCCAGCAGACCGGTCACGACGGCGACGTCGCGGATCTGCGGCACGTTGCGCAGCACGCTCGGCGTCTCACCCAGCAGGGCGGCCACCATGGCCTTGGACACGAAGTTCTTGGCTCCGCGCACGGTGATCTCGCCCGACAAGGGGTTGCCGCCGTCGACGTACAGCAGGTCGCTCATGAACTCATCGTCTCCCACGCCCGGGTGTGCTCCTGACCGCACCGCGTCCGGCGCGCCGTCGCCGGCGCAGAACCTTCACAAGCCCGGACACGCCGCGGTGCCTACTTCTTGCGGCTGTTCTTGCCGTGCTTGCTGGTGGTTCCGTGCTTGCTCTGCTTGCTCTGCTTGTCGTCCTTGCCGTGCTTGCGGTCCTTCGCATGCTTGCCGTCGTCCTTGACGTTGCTCGCCGCGCGGCCGTGGGACTGAGCAGCGGAGGCCTGACCCTTGGCCTGCTTCGCCGTGGATGCCGCCTTCTTGCTCTTCTTGTGCTTGTGGTCGTCCGGCTCCGGTACGGGCGGCGACCCGACCTCGCGTGCCGGCACCGACTTCTCCGTCGCCGGCGCCGTCACGGCGGAGGGGACTGCGGCCGACGCGGTCGTGGACGACACGCTGGTGCTCTTGGTGCCGGACCTGCCGGCGACCGCCGCACGCAGCGAGGTCCCGGCGCGGAACCGGGCGACGGTCGTCTCGGGCACCACGACGACCGCTCCGCTGCGAGGGTTGCGCGCGCTGCGCGCGTTGCGCTTCGCCGCCTCGAACGTGCCGAATCCGACGAGAGTCACCCGTTCGCCCGCGGCGAGGGCGGTCGTGATCTCGTCGAGGACGGCGTCCAGCGCGGCCGCGGCCTGGCCGCGCTCCGCCCCGCGCGCGACAGCCCGGTCCACGATCTGCGTCTTGCCCACCATGCTGGTCCCTCTCGCCGGCCGGGTGCACGCTCCGGGGATCACCGTAGCCATCCGAGCGCCGGCGCGCGTGGGAACGGCGGGGTCGCGCTCGGCGACCCCGCCGCCCGGGTCAGCGCGAGCCGGAGATCTCCACGTGCACCGGACGCGCGGCCTGGATCTCGACCGGCGGGAGGTGCTTGGCGGGCAGCGTGCGCGGGCGCCAGGGCTCGCGCGTCGCCTCGAACTCCTGGATCTGGTCCGCGAGCTGCAGGGTCAGGCCGATGTCGTCCAGGCCCTCCAGCAGGCGCCAACGCGTGTAGTCGTCGACCTGGAACGGCACCACGACGTCGTCGCAGGTGATGGTGCGCGACTCGAGGTCCACGGTGACCTCGGTGCCGGGGCGGGTCTCGAGGATCTTCCAGATGAGCTCGATGTCCTCCTGCGACGCCTGCGCGGCGAGCAGCCCCTGCTTGCCCGAGTTGCCGCGGAAGATGTCCGCGAAGCGGTTCGAGATGACGACCTTGAACCCGTAGTCCTTGAGCGCCCAGACGGCGTGCTCACGCGACGACCCCGTGCCGAAGTCGGGCCCGGCGACGAGTACCGACCCCGATGCGTACGCCTCCTGGTTGAGCACGAAGGCCGGGTCGCCGCGCCAGGCGGCGAACAGCGCGTCCTCGAACCCGGTGCGCGTCACCCGCTTGAGGTACACGGCCGGGATGATCTGGTCGGTGTCGACGTTGCTGCGTCGCAGCGGGACCCCGACGCCGGTGTGCTGGCTGAACTTCTCCATGACGGTCTCTCTCTCAGGGTCGGGCGGTCAGACCGTCTGCAGGTCGGTGAGCGGGCTGCCGTCGGGCGCGACGACGTCGGGGCCCAGGTCGGCGACCGACGAGAGCGTCCCGCGGATGGCCGTGGCGCCCGCGACCAGCGGCGACACGAGGTGCGTGCGGCCGCCCTTGCCCTGCCGGCCCTCGAAGTTGCGGTTCGACGTGGACGCCGACCGCTCCCCCGGCGCGAGCTGGTCGGGGTTCATGCCCAGACACATCGAGCAGCCGGCATTGCGCCACTCGGCGCCGAAGTCGAGGAAGATCTTGTCGAGCCCCTCGGCCTCGGCCTGCAGGCGCACGCGAGCGGAGGCGGGCACCACGAGGACGCGCACGTCGTCGGCCTTGTGCTTGCCCTGGACGAGCTTGGCCACCGAGCGAAGGTCCTCGATCCGGCCGTTCGTGCAGGAGCCGATGAAGACGGTGTCCACCTTGATCTCGCGCAGCGGCTGACCCGGCGTGAGGCCCATGTACTCGATGGCCCGCTCGGCGGCCACCCGCTCGTTGGCGTCCGCGATGTCCTCGGGCACGGGTACGGAGCCCGACAGGGGCAGGCCCTGGCCGGGGTTGGTGCCCCACGTGACGAACGGCTCGAGGTCGGACGCCTCGAGGACGACCTCGACGTCGAACTGCGCGTCGTCGTCGGACCGCAGCGTCTTCCAGTACTCGACGGCGGCGTCCCAGTCGGCGCCCTCCGGCGCGTGCGGGCGCCCCTGGAGGTAGTCGAAGGTCGTCTGGTCCGGCGCGATCATGCCGGCGCGCGCCCCGGCCTCGATCGACATGTTGCAGATCGTCATGCGCGCTTCCATGGACAGCGCGCGGATGGCCTCGCCGCGGTACTCGAGCACGTAGCCCTGCCCGCCGCCGGTGCCGATCTTGGCGATGATCGCCAGGATGATGTCCTTGCTGGTCGCACCGGACGGCAGCTCGCCGTTCACGGTGATCGCCATCGTCTTGAACGGCGCCAGCGGCAGCGTCTGGGTGGCGAGCACGTGCTCGACCTCGCTGGTGCCGATGCCGAAGGCGAGCGCGCCGAACGCCCCGTGCGTCGACGTGTGCGAGTCGCCGCAGACGACGGTCAGTCCCGGCTGGGTGAGGCCGAGCTGGGGCCCGACCTGGTGGACGATGCCCTGGTCGGCGTCGCCGAGGGAGTGGATCCGGACGCCGAACTCCGCGGCGTTGCGGCGCAGCGTCTCGATCTGGGTGCGGCTCGTCGTGTCGGCGATCGGCCGGTCGATGTCGAGCGTGGGAGTGTTGTGGTCCTCGGTGGCAAGGGTGAGGTCCGGGCGGCGCACGGGGCGGCCCGCGAGCCGCAGTCCCTCGAACGCCTGCGGGCTCGTCACCTCGTGGACGAGGTGGAGATCGATGTAGAGAAGGTCCGGCACACCGTCCGTGCCACGGCGCACGACGTGTGCGTCCCAGACCTTCTCCGCCAACGTGCCGGCCATGTTCTCGGTCCTGTTCTCGTAGTCCGGGAGGGGGTAGTTCCCGGGTTCGTAGGCCGACCTGCTTGCATCTCAGCCTTCGAGACGCCAATATCGACCTATGGACAACTCTAGCGGAGTCGGCGTCCTGGACAAGGCCGCGTCGGTTCTCAGTGCGCTCGAGGCCGGTCCGGCCACGCTTGCGCAGCTCGTCACCGCCACCCATCTTGCTCGCCCTACAGCCCATCGGCTGGCGGTCGCGCTCGAGCACCACCGTCTCGTCGCTCGCGACATGCAGGGTCGGTTCGTGCTCGGCCCCCGCCTGTCGGAGCTCGCGACCGCCGCCGGCGAGGACCGTCTCCTCGCCGCGGCGGGGCCGGTGCTGGCGGCGTTGCGCGACCACACCGGGGAGAGCGCACAGCTCTACCGTCGCCAGGGTGACCTGCGCATCTGTGTGGCCGCCGCCGAGCGTCCGATCGGGCTCCGCGACTCCATCCCGGTGGGTGCGACGTTGACGATGCAGGCCGGCTCGGCGGCGCAGATCCTGCTCGCCTGGGAGGAGCCCGACCGGCTCCACCGCGGGCTGCAGGGCGCCAAGTTCACGGCGACCATCCTGTCCGGCGTCCGGCGTCGTGGCTGGGCCCAGTCGGTGTCGGAGCGCGAGGTCGGCGTGGCGTCGGTGTCCGCGCCCGTCCGTGGACCGTCCGGGCGGGTCGTGGCAGCCGTCTCGGTCTCCGGACCGCTCGAGCGCCTCTCCCGCCAGCCGGGCCGCCTGCACGCGTCGGCCGTCGTCTCCGCCGCCAACCGGCTGACCGAGGTCCTGCGCCGCACGGCGGACTAGCGCCGTCCACGCTGTGGTCGTCTGCCGGGTCGCCGGGAGGCGACTGCAGCGTGGCTGGGCCGGTTCCCGGCCCGGGCGGGCGGCGACCGGGTCGACGTCGCGGACGGCGCCGGACCGTGGCCGGCGGGGGCCGCTGGGCGTGCGGCACGGCGTGCTCGGCATGACCAGCCCGGCATCGCGTGCGACGCATGACGAAGGCCCGGTCACCATGGTGACCGGGCCTCTCGACGTACCCCCGACCGGATTCGAACCGGCGCTACCGCCGTGAGAGGGCGGCGTGCTAGGCCGCTACACAACGGGGGCCTATCAGCCGCGAGACCCGTGGGCCTCGCTTACCGAGTAAACACTTTACCTGACGCTCCGAAGGACTCGGACCGCAGGTCAGCGGTGCTCGCGCTGGGGTACCAGGACTCGAACCTAGACTAACTGAACCAGAATCAGTCGTGCTGCCAATTACACCATACCCCATGGGGGTATGACCTCCGGGACCGTGGCTCGCATCGTCCGCGAACCGTCGTCCACCCGGACGCCGTACCGCCGGTGAACATTACCCGAGCGCGACGTCGCGGGTCCAACTGAGGCTCTCGTGGACGGCCATTCGTGACGAACGACACCTGGGCGGGCCCCACCGACGACCTCACCGGGTCGCCTCGAGACTGGCCGCTGCGAGGCCCCGGTCGTCAGCGGGGAATCTCGCCCAGCTCCGTCGCGTCGTACCAGAGCAGGTCCCGCTCGTCGAGCGCCGCGAGTGCCGCCTCGTCGCCGGCGGCCGCACGACCGACGTCCTCGCGTGCCTCAGGCTCGTCGACGTGGACACAGGCGATGTCCTCACGGCCGAGGTCGTCGAGCAGGTCCACCGCACTCGGAGCGTCGTCCGGGTCCGTCGCCGTGACGACCGCGCGGTCGGGTACGTCCACCGAGACCACGACGCGGAGGCGCGGCGCGTCCGGCTGGTCCCCCAGGAGGGCGAGCGAGTCGTCTGCGGCCGCCAGCTGCGCCGCGAACTCGAGACCTTCCTCGTCCTCCTCGGGCAGGGCTGCACGCAGGGCGGGCGTCACGGCATGCGCGCGTCGCGCGGCCAGCGACAGGGAGTCGGGGGCCAGCTCGTCGAGCGTGGCGGGGAGGTAGATGCGCACGGACCCCAGTGTGCCCGCCAGCCGGTCTCTGGAGCGCCCACGGCCGCCGCAGCCCGCGGTCCGTCGGTGGCCATCCGGTCGCTTCCGTGGGTCAACGCCGCCGCGGCGCACCGAGCAGCGCCCCCGCCGGCCCCGCCCGGGCAGCGCCGCGGCCGGCCCCGCCCGTCAGCGGGCCCCGGACGCAGCCGGTGCGAGTGCGCGCTCGACGCGCGCCGCCACGACCGCCAGCGCACGACGCGCCGGCGAGCCAGGGACCGCCTCCCGCAGTGTCCTCGCCTCGAGGAGTGCCGCATCGAGCGCGGGCCGGTCCTCGGCCACGAGGCACGCGTCCGTGACGCCCGCGTAGCGCGCGAGCGCCTGCGCGACCGCCTCGGCCGGCCGGGGACCGGCGACCGACGCCCGCACGCGATTGACGAGCACGAGGCGGGACACGCCGAGGCCGAGGTCGGTGAGCTCCCCCAGCCCCCGGACGAGACGCTGGATCCCGACGGGGTCTCCCGTGCCGACCACCACCACCAGGTCGGCCGCCTCGAGCGCGCTGAGGGTCGCCGCGTTGCGCCGCGGCGCACGCGTGTCGTAGCTGAGGATCTCGTCCTGCTCCAGGCAGAAGCCGCAGTCCACGACGGTCCAGCGGGCGAGCGACCGCCCGACCGACCACACGGCATCGAGGGACGATGCGGGCAGCTCCGGCCAACGGTCGGCGCGGGAGATGCCGGACAGGACCCGCAGACCCGGGGCGATCGTCGGCGTGAGCCTCGCCAGCGTCGCGACGTCGAGCGTGCCCTGACCGGCTGCACGTGCGGCGGCGGCGAGGCCCGGTGCCTCGTCGAGCATCCCGACCACCTGCGCGACGCATCCCCCGTACGTGTCGGCGTCGACGAGCAGCGTCGAGGCACCGGCCGCGAGCTCTGCGGCGAGGTTGACGGCGACGGTCGTGCGACCGGGCGCTCCCGTGGGTCCCCAGACCGCGACGACCGAACCCCGCTCGGGACGGGCCGCCACAGCGGCCACCGGGGCGGCGGACGCAGCGCTGGGCACGACCCGGGACCGGTCGTCGGCCGCGGTGTCCAGGACGCGCAGGGCGTCGCGGACGACCCCGGAGGCGCCCTCCTCGTCGCCGGGCGCGTCGACGACGAGGTCGGCGCCGAACGAGGTGAGCCGCTCGCCCAGCCACGGCCTCGCGGGGTCCGCGACACCGACGACGCGCACCCCGGCGCGATGCAGGAGCTCGACAGACTCGCGGTCGAGCAGGTCGAGGTCGACGGAGACCACCGCCAGCGTGCCGAGACCCGCCTCGGCGGCCGCTAGCAGCTCGGTGAGATCGGCGCAGCGCCGAGTCACGCTCAACCGTCCACCGGAGCCCTCCATGGCCTGGACCAGGATCGACTCCGCCGTGCCCTGGACGGCGCACAGCACCCCGACTGCCACGTCAGCCCCCCGATCCGGGGACCGGGACCACGTCGACCGTGCCGTCCCCGGACAGGGCAGCGAGAACGACGGCCAGGAGGGTGCTCGGGACCAGCACCTGCACCGTCGCTCCGCCTGCGACCGCGAAGCCTCCGTCGGGGTCGCTCACCTCGGCGACCGTCAGGCCGGTCGCGAGCTCGTGGGGAACGGTCTCGTCGGGCGTCGCGTCGGGCGCTGCGCCGTCACCGCCGCCGTCCGACGCCTTGTCCGCGTCCGTCCTCTCGGCCGGGGTGAACCAGAGGTCGACCAACGCCCCCGCGGTCACCGCCTTCGCCGGGGGCCGCACGAGCGTGATCGCGACCGGCCGCACGTCGACGTCCTGGGCCGCGCCGACCGCCGCCCGTGGGACGAGCTCTCCGGCGCCGACCGTCCGCAGCACCGTGGCACCCTCCGGGAGCGGCTCGTCGGCTGCGAGGTACCTGCCCACGTCGACCGAGCCGAGCCGCACGTCCACGACGGCGAGCAGGCCCGGCTCGACACGCTGCCCGGCCACGATGCTCTCCCGGGCCACGTACACGGGAACGGTCCGCTGCGCCGTCCGGACGGCCCACGAGCCGAGGACGACCGAGGCTGCGACCATCGCGACGCCGGCGAGCAGACGGGGGTCGCGCCAGCCCGGTCGCCGCAGCCGGGCTGCGACCGGTGTCGGGAGGTCGAGCACACTCGCGTTCATCTGGTCCCCTGTCGTCCCGCTCCGTGCCGCGGTGAACCCACGACGGGCGCCATCCTGCCCGGACGAACCGGGGCGCTGCGGAAGCATTGTGGACAACCGGGGCGCGGCGCCACCGCGTGCCACACTGCGGGCATGGCCTCGAGGTTCCTCACGCTCGCCGACGTCACCGAGATCCTGAACATCTCGGCACCCCAGGCGTACGCGCTCGTGCGCTCGGGCGAGCTGCCTGCCATCCAGATCGGTGGCCGCGGGATCTGGCGCGTCGAGTCCGCCGAGCTCGAGCGGTACATCCAGCGGATGTACGAGCAGACCCGGGAACGGGCGTCGTCGCAGACGGACGCCACGCGCGACCACGCCTCGTAGGGCCGGAGCGCCGCGCGCTCGTGGGCGCCACGCAAGGCGGGCTCAGCCCGAGCGGACGGTCGCCAGAGCGCCGAACGGTACGGTCCACAGGCGACCGCTCCGCTCCTGCGTCGCGCTGAGCTCCAGGTGGTCCGACCCGACCCGTTCGATCCGTCCCACGAGCTCGCCACCGTGGAGGCCGGCACGGACCGTGATCCGGTCGCGGGCGAGCGCCCGCAACGCGTGCCCCAGCCCGATCCTGCGCTCGACCGCACCCGGGGGTGGCGCGCCGTGGCCGGACAGGCCGCCCGCCGCAGCGACGGCGGCGTACGGGACGAGCACCTGCTGGAGAGGTGAGGCCGCGACGAGCAGCCACTCGGCGGCGCAGTCGACGAGCTCGCCCTCGATGGTCTCCCCGGTCCTGACGAGCAGACGCACGCGCTGACCCCGGGACGCCCGGACCCGGTCGACGAGGGCGACGGTCGCCCGTTCCGCTCGGGTGAGCTCGGCGACCCGCATCTCCCGCTCCGCCGCACCAGCGGCGTCGAGCTGCGCCTCCATGTCCGCGAACAACGTCTCCCACCGCACCCCGCCACCGTAGGGGCGTCGAGCGCGCGTGGCGAAGGTCCGCGCCGTCGGTCGGCTCGGGATGATCCCTATAGCGTCCGGCGTACGGCGTACGGCGTACGGTCCCGGCCCGGCGCCGTACGGCGCGCCATGGCCCGCGCCCTGCCCGACTCGGCGGCGACTGCCCGCCATCTTCATCGGCGTCGTCCCGTCAGCCGTCCACGTCACCGTGTTCGTGTCGTGGTCGATGGTCGCGTTGGCGGACTCGACCTTGCCGGGAAGGTCATGGCGACCTTCACGCTGCCTGGGACCGCGGGGTCCTGCGGTGGCCGCGGCGAAGGTCGCCCGGCGGGCGCGCGTCACGGTGGAGGCGGGCATGTCCGAGCATCGAACGACGGGGGCACCGCGCGGGTGGCTCCCGGTACCCGGCCAGGCCACTGACGCCCGCGACGGACGCGGTCGGGACGAGGACCTGCTGGACGCGTGGGGCACGGTCGACGAGCGGTGAGCGCTCCCCCGCCAGGCGGAGGGCCGGCGCCCGGACGTCGCGCTCAGACGTGCCAGCTCGTGGCGCCGTCCTGGGTGGGAGCCGCCCGACGGATCCGGTCGGCCTTCCCGTGCGTCGACAGCGTGAAACCCCAACGCGTCGCCTGCTCGTCGAGCGGCGCCATCGACAGCTTCTGGACGAAGATCTCCGCGCGGAACTCCAGGTCCCCGCCGGGCGCGTGGATCCGGAACTCGTACTCGCGCCCGCCCTCCACGGAACCCCCGACCAGCCGGGCATGGATCTCGACGTTCTCGCCGCGGCGCACCAGGACTCCCGGATCGGTCGCCTTGGCGCGGTTGGACAGCAGCCGGATGCCGCCCGGCTCCTCGCGGTAGTCGACGAACGACCACCAGCGGTACCAGGAGGGCCTCGGGTCGCGGACCCGCTTGAGCAGCAGACCGAGACCGAACGCGACGGCGATGGCCCACGGGATCCAGACCGGGAGGTCGAAGCCGTGGTACGGGGCGGTGGCCGCGAAGCCCGTGCGGGCCTCGCGGACCAGCAGACCGGTACCGCCCGCCAACAGGACCACCGGGAACGTCAGGCCGGGGCGCGGCATCGGAACGCGTGTCCGCCAGCCGGTCAGCGCGATGCCTGGCACCGGCCTGTCGAGGTCGCGCAGCACGCGGGGTACGGAGAAGTGATCAGTCACGACGGGAAGGTATCGCCCCGGACCCAGGACGCAGGACGACCGCGACGACTCCCTGTGCCGGTGGCCGACGGAACGACGGTCCGGCTCGACCAGGCGCGCGCCGTCTCCCGAACCTGCCTCCACCGGCGCTGCTCAGCCGCCGGGGTGGACACCGAACCAGACATTCGGGTACATCTAGGCGCAGCAAATTTCATCGAACTGCATCAAACAGCACTGGAAGGCACCGATATGGGCCAAACGCCACCGCACGTCGTCGCATCGCAGAAGGGCCAGCGCCTGAGGTCCACCGGACTCCTCGTCGTGGGCTTCGGGGCGTGTGCAGCGCTCGCGATGGTGCTGGTGACCCACGCGTCCGGGCTGCTCTCACCGGCAGCCGGTCCGCGACGCGTCGACACCCTCGTCGAGATCGGCGTGACGGTGACCGGGCTCGCCGTCGTCGCCTGGCTCGGCTGCTCGGCTCTTCTCGCGCTGGGCTGCGTCGCGGTGCGGGCCGCAGGCGTCACCTGGCGGTCGGGTGAGCGCGTCCTGCTGCGGTACGCACCGGCAGTGGTCCGACGGGCGCTCGTCCTGGCGATCGGCACCGGGCTGGGACTGGGCATGGTCACCAGCGCCACAGCCGCCGAGCCGGCCGCCGAACCGGCGGGCGTCACGGTGACGAGCACTGCGCTGCCTGTCGGACCCGATCAGGACCTCGGCTGGGCGGTCACAGGGTCCGACGGGTCGGAGGTGACCGACGCGGGACCGGCGGGGTCGGACCTCACCTCGTCCGCCACAGCGGTGCCCACCGACGCGCCGTCGTCTGCCGGCATTTCGGCTGCGTCGTCCTCCCAGGCGGCGGCTGAGCCGACGACGAACGACCCGGTGCCGCCCAGCGCGCCGGCGGCCTCGGTCGCGACGTCGACGGCGCCGTCCGAGCCGGAAGCCACCGCGTCGACTCGGACCAGCCCGGCGGCCCACCTGCTCGCGCCGCCCGTGCGGCAGATCCCGGAGGCGGGGCCCGCCACGGTGGTCGTCCTGCGTGGTGACAGCCTGTGGCGGATCGCCGCCCGGCACCTGCCTGCGGGCGCGGACGACGCCCAGGTCGCGGCCGCCTGGCCCGCCTGGTACGCCGCGAACGCCGAGCTGATCGGTGCGGACCCAGGAGCGCTGCTGCCCGGCCAGGTGCTCGTCGTGCCCCCGACCGCGACGGTGGACGGGGCCGGCGCATGACCGCCCTGGTGCTCGAGCCGGAGACCACGGCCGAGGAGATCTTCGCCCGCGCCGGCCTCCTGGTCCCCGTCGGTGGCTGCCGAGGCGAGGACCGGGTGCCGACCGCTCGCCGACCTGTGCAAACCGTCCCGACGGCACGACTGGTGGCACTGCCGCCGGCCGCGGCACCGCTCGACGCCGACGGCCCCGCCCACGCCGTGCCGCCGTCACTCGGCCGGCGCCTGAGGATCCTGCGGGCCTCCGACCGCTCACCCGTGCTCGACGCCGCCGACGAGGACCGTGGGGCCAGCCCACAGGGGGACGTGGCCGCACTGGCCGGCCTCATCGCCCAGGCGACCGTCGAGGTCCTGGGCGGTCGCCGCTCCCCCGGTCAGCTCGCCCGCTGGGTCACGCCTGGCGTGTACGAGACCGTGCACCAGCGGGCCGCGCTGACCGTCCGTGTCCTCGGGCCGCACGGCCCGTCCCGGCCCCCGGCCGTACGACGGGTACGGGTCTGCGCGATCGACGCCCACGTGCGCGAGGCGTCGGTCGTCATCGAGGACGGCAGCCACGTCCGGGCGGTCGCACTCCGCATCGAGTCGCACCGCGGCGCCTGGCGGGCAACCGCCGTCGAGGTCGGCTGACGACCTCGACGGCGGGTGGTCCGTCAGTGCTTGCGCTGCTGCTTCGCGGCCTTGCGTCGGGCCTCACGGTTGCCGGTGCCGTCGGCGGGCGCCGGCGCGTCCTGCGTCGACGCGTCCGCCGGACCGGTGACCCGGGACGCGTCCCCGTCGACCGAAGGGGCCGAGTACTGCAGCGGCACCCGCTCCTGCGGTCCGTCGATGCCCTTGGCGACCAGCCTCGGCCCGTCCTGCACCCCGCGAGGGGCGCTGGCGGAGGCGCCGGCGGTCGCCGCAGCGGCCACGGCCGAGTCGGCGGTGACGGCAGGCGCCTCGGGCTCCGCCACCTGGACCTCGAGGTTGAACAGGTACCCGACCGTCTCCTCCTTGATGGCGTCGGTCATCGCGTTGAAGAGCTGGTAACCCTCACGCTGGTACTCGATCAGCGGGTCGCGCTGGGCCATCGCCCGCAGGCCGATGCCCTCCTTGAGGTAGTCCATCTCGTAGAGATGCTCGCGCCACTTCCGGTCGAGCACCGAGAGCGTCACGCGCCGCTCGAGCTGCCGCATGTTGTCCGAGCCGATCGCCGCCTCGCGCTCCGCGTACGCGTGCTCGGCGTCGGAGAGGATCTCCCGCTCGATCAGGTCCGCAGAGAGCCGCGTGGGTCCGCCGGCCTGCTCGACGACCTCGTCGGGCGTGATCGTCACCGGGTACACCGCCTTCAGGGCGGTCCACAGGGCGTCGAGGTCCCAGTCCTCCGGCCGGCCCTCCGACGCGGCGCCGGTGATGTACGCAGCGAGCACGTCCCTGCGGAAGTGGCCGACCTGCTCGTGCAGGTCCTCGCCCTCGAGGACGCGGCGGCGCTGCTCGTAGATGACCTCGCGCTGACGGGACATCACGTCGTCGTACTTCAGGACGTTCTTGCGGATCTCGAAGTTGCGCGACTCGACCTGCGACTGCGCCGACTGGATACCGCGCGTGACGATCTTCGACTCGAGCGGCATGTCCTCGGGGAAGCCGGCTCGCGTCATCATCGACTCGGCGAGACCCGAGTTGAACAGACGCATCAGGTCGTCCTGCATGGACAGGTAGAACCGCGACTCGCCCGGGTCGCCCTGACGGCCGGAACGGCCGCGCAGCTGGTTGTCGATGCGTCGCGACTCATGACGCTCGGTGCCCAGCACGTACAGGCCGCCCAGCTCGGTGACCTCGTCGTGCTCGGCCGCGACGGCCGCCTTGGCCTTGTCGAGCGCCGACGGCCACGCGGCCTCGTACTCCTCCGCGTTCTCCGCAGGGTCGAGACCACGGGCGGCCAGGTCGGCGACGGCCATGAACTCGGCATTGCCGCCGAGCATGATGTCCGTGCCACGCCCCGCCATGTTGGTCGCGACCGTGACCGCGCCCTTGCGGCCGGCCTGCGCGACGATCTGCGCCTCACGTGCGTGGTGCTTGGCGTTGAGGACCTCGTGCGGGACGCCCTGCTTCTTGAGCTTCGAGCTGAGCAGCTCGCTCTTCTCGACGCTCGTGGTGCCGACGAGGACCGGCTGGCCCTTGGCGTGCCGCTCCACGATGTCGGCGACGACCGCGTCGAACTTGCCGTCCTCGCTCTTGTAGACGAAGTCCCGCTGGTCGATGCGCTGCATCTCGCGGTTGGTGGGGATGGGGACGACGCCCAGCTTGTACGTGCCCTGGAACTCCGCGGCCTCCGTCTCGGCCGTACCCGTCATCCCGGAGAGCTTGGCGTACAGGCGGAAGTAGTTCTGCAGCGTGATCGTGGCGAGCGTCTGGTTCTCCGCCTTGATCGCGACGCCCTCCTTCGCCTCGATGGCCTGGTGCATGCCCTCGTTGTAGCGGCGGCCGGGCAGGATGCGGCCCGTGTGCTCGTCGACGATGAGGACCTCGCCCTGCATCACCACGTAGTCCTTGTCCCGCTTGAACAGCTCCTTCGCCTTGATGGCGTTGTTGAGGAAGCCGATGAGCGGGGTGTTGAGGGACTCGTACAGGTTGTCGATGCCGAGGTAGTCCTCGACGCGCTCGATGCCGGGCTCCAGGACGCCGACCGTGCGCTTCTTCTCGTCGACCTCGTAGTCCCGCTCGGCCTGCAGCCGGCGGACCACCTTGGCGAACTCGGCGTACCACCGGTTGGCGTCGCCCGAGGCCGGGCCGGAGATGATGAGCGGGGTACGCGCCTCGTCGATGAGGATCGAGTCGACCTCGTCCACGATCGCGAAGTTGTGGCCGCGCTGGACGAGCTCGTCGGTGTTCCACGCCATGTTGTCGCGCAGGTAGTCGAACCCGAACTCGTTGTTGGTGCCGTACGTGATGTCCGCGGCGTACTGCTGGCGCCGCTCGGGGGGCGTCTGCCCGGTCAGGATGACCCCGCTGGTGAGGCCGAGGAACCGGTAGACGCGGCCCATCAGCTCGGCCTGGTAGCCGGCCAGGTAGTCGTTGACCGTGACGACGTGGACGCCTTTGCCGGACAGCGCGTTGAGGTAGGCCGGTGCCGTGGCGACCAGCGTCTTGCCCTCACCGGTCTTCATCTCGGCGATGTTGCCGAGGTGGAGCGCGGCACCGCCCATGAGCTGGACGTCGAAGTGGCGCTGCCCGAGCGTGCGACGCGCGGCCTCGCGGACGGCGGCGAACGCCTCCGGCAGCAGGTCGTCGAGCGACTCGCCGTCGGCCAGGCGGGCCCGGAACCGGTCCGTCTCCTCGCGCAGCTCGGCGTCGGACAGCGACTCGAAGCTGTCCTCCAGGGCGTTGACCTGCTGGGCGATGCCCGACAGCTTCTTGACGATCCGGCCTTCACCGAGGCGCAGGACCTTCTCGAGGATCGCTGGCACGCATGACTCCCGACGTGTTCGCACCCCGGGCGCGCGCGGCGTCGGAGCGGCTGGTGTCACCGGCCGCACGGCCGGGCCCGACCATCGTAGGCGAGCGGCGGGTGCGTGGGCGAAGAACGACCACGGCGGCGGCGAGGAGCACCGCCCCCACCACGCCGGTCACGCCGAGCTGCTCGTCCCGGACCAGGACCGCGCCGATCGTCGCGGTGAACGGCTCCAGGAGCGCGAGCAGCGCCGCGGTGGTGGCCGGAACCGTGTCCAGACCGCGGAAGTACGCGCCGTACGCCACCGCGGTGGGCACCACGGCGAGGTACGCGACGAGGGCCCAGCCCTGCGCCGTCGAGGGCACGGAGACACCCGGACCGAGAGCCACGGCCACCCCGACGAGCACGATTCCGCCCAGCGTGAACGCGAGCGCGGTCAGGGGCAGCGCACCCAGGCCCGGGGCGGGGCCCCGGTTCACGGCGGTCATCGCCGCGAACGCCCCCGCCGCCAGCAGGGCGAGCAGCACCCCGCCCGGGCGACCGCCGTCCGCCGGGCCGCCGCCCCCCGACGTGCCCACCAGGCAGGCGAGCCCGGTCAGGGCGAGCGTCAGGGCGAGCAGAGTGCGACCGGACGGGAGCCGCCGGGCGAGCACCGCGGCCCCGGCCGCGACGAGGACCGGCGCGGCACCGAGGGCCACCAGCGTCGCCGTCGCCACGCCCGCCCGCGCCACCGCGGAGAAGTAGGCCGCCTGATAGACCGCCGCGAGCAGCCCGGTCAGGACCACGCGACGAGCGACGACCCGCGTCCGGGGCACTGTGCGCAGCGCACCTGTGAGCGCGAGGACGACGAGCAGGACACCGCCGCCGACGAGGAGCCGGCACGCCGCGACCGCGGGGGCCGAGAGCTGCTCGGCATCCGCGAGCGCGGCTCCCGCCAGCCCGCCGGTCCCCCAGAGCACTCCCGCGAGGGCGACGAGCGCGAAGTCGCGCCGGGTCGTCATGGGGCAACGGTCGCGGACTGCAGCGGAGCCGCGAGGTCTCCGCGCAGCGCACCGTCGGCGGCGCCGACGACCACCGTGTCGAGGCCCAGCCACCGGGCGAGCAGCTCGAGCTCCGCCGCCAGCGCCGGGAGCAGGACCGCGTCGGTCGGGGCGTCCGGGCTCCCCGTCCGGTGCGCGGCGTGGACCCGCAGGACGCCCGCCCGACGGTCCGCCTTGAGGTCGACCAGTGCAGGGATCGACTCCCCGAGCAGGAACGGCAGCACGTAGTAGCCCCACACACGCTTCGGCTCGGGCACGTAGATCTCGATGCGGTACCGCAGCCCGAACATCTCCTCCAGGCGCTGCCGTTCGAACACCAGCGGATCGAAGGGGCTGAGCAGCGCCGCTCCCGTGGCCCGCCTCGGCAGCGTCGCGTCCCGGTGCCGGTACGCCGGCCGTCCGCCCCATCCCTGGACCTCGACCGGGACGAGGATGCCGTCCTCGGCGAGCGACGCGACCGCCGGCAGCACCCGTCGCTGGGTGATGCGGAAGTAGTCGGCCAGGCCACGGACGGTGGCGACTCCGTGCGCGCGGGCGGAGATCTCGACGAGTGCGCGCACCGCGTCCTCGTCGGACGGCGACGGCCGGGCGAGCACGTGTGCCGGCAGCACGCGGGACGTGAGGTCGTACCTGCGCTCGAAGGCCGGGTTCCGCCCGGCGGACGTGACCTCGCCCGTGAAGAAGAGGAACTCCAGCACCCGCTTGGCGACCGTCCAGTTCCAGCCCCAGTCGGTTCTGGTGGTGGGGTGTTCCGCCTCGAAGCGGACCTGCACGTCACGGGCCGTGATCGGCCCCTGCTCCGCGATGAGCGCCCGGACCTCCTCGACCACGGGCGCGTGCTGCAGCGGCACCGCGGCGATCGCCCCCCAGGCCTCGTTGAGGTAGTCCCGCTGCCGCCACTCGAGCAGCCGGAACGTCTCCGGCGGCACGAACGACGCCATGTGGGCCCACGACTCGACCAGACGACGCGGCTGCGTACCCGCGGCACGGTCGAGCACCGCCGTGTCGTACGGGCCGAGCCTGCTGAACGCCGGCATGAGATGGGCGCGTGCCAGCACGTTCACCGAGTCGATCTGCAGCAGGCCGAGCCGGTCGACGACCTGCTGGAAGACGCCCGCGTCCACCGGGCCTCGCAGGGCACGACGGGGGCGGTCGAGACCCTGGGCCCGCAGCGCCGTCCGACGTGCCTGCGACGCGGAGAGCTGCTCGGGAGGACCGGCCATGACGCCATCCTGCCGTGCACCGCCGACACGACGACGCCCGGTCCCTGAGGACCGGGCGTCGCGCTGGTGCGTGGTGCGTGGGGCGCTGCCTGACCGGTGCTGGATCAGCCCGCGGCGGCGACCGTGCCCTGCACGGGCATGTCGAGCTTGATCACCCCGTAGCTCCAGCCACGACGCCGGTAGGCGACGGCCGGCTGGGCGGTCTCCGCGTCGACGAACAGGTAGAAGTCGTGCCCGACGAGCTCCATCTCGTAGAGCGCGTCGTCCACCGTCATCGGCGAGGCCTCGTGCGTCTTCTCGCGGATCACGACCGGTGAGTCTCCGAGCGTGGTCTCGACGGCGCCGTCGTCCTCCGCCGCGCGCGAGGGGGCTACCAGATCGGCGAGGTCGTCGGGGGGGCGGACGTCCACGGGCGTGATCGGAGTGTGGTTGCGGTGGTCCTTGCGCCGGTCGCGGGTGCGACGCAGTCGCTCGAGCAGCTTGGCGAGCGCGAGGTCGAGCGCGGCGTACCGGTCGTCGGCGCACGCCTCTGCGCGGATCACGGGTCCCTTGTCGACGACCGTGAGCTCGACGCGCTCACAGCTGCCCGACTGACGAGGGTTCGTCTCGTGCGACACGAGGACGTCGATCCGCTGGGCGCGGGGGGCCAGCTGCTCGACTTTCGCGAGCTTCTGCTCGAGGTGCGCCCGATACTTCGGGAGCACCTCGGTGTGCCGGCCTGCAACCACGATCTCCATGCGAGCCTCCTGGGAGGTCAGGGGCGGCATCGACGCCGCCCGGGCGACATGCACTGTGTTGCCCCGACGGGGCAATCAGGCGGCACCACCTCCTCCGCAGGCCGGCGCGCCGATCCCCTCCGGGATCCTGCTGCGCCCGACACCGTCGGCTCTGAGCACCACGGTAAGCCCCCCCGTCGCCCAGAATCCAATCAGCAGGGCCGGTGCCACCTGGTTCACCTCCCGATCGCCCTGCCGGCGGCTCCCGGCGGGGGTGTGGACGCGAGCGTGAGGCACCCGACGACGACCGCCCCCGCACCGCGCAGGGCCGCCGCGCACGCCGCGACGGTCGCGCCGGTGGTCAGCACGTCGTCCACCAGCAGGACCGCACCGTTCGCGACGCGCGGGGCTCCCCGTGCCCGGACCATGACCTGCCCGTGCAGGTTCCGGGCACGCTCGCGGACCCCGAGCCCCACCTGGTCGCCCCCGCGGCGTCTTTCGAGGACCGGCTCGAGCCGTGCGTCGACCCCGGCCACGACGGCCCCGTCGACGACACCTCGCGCGAGGTCCGTGACGAGGTCGGCGCCCCGACGGCGCCGGGCTGCCGCGGTGGACGGTGCCGGGACGACGATCAGCGGCTCGGTCGTGCGCGACCGCCACGCGGCAGCTGTCGCGTGGGACGCACCCGCCATGGCAGACCGGAACGTCGACGTGACGTCGAACCGGCCCCGGTCCTTCCAGGCGATGACGGCCCGTCGGACCGGGCCCACGCAGTCCGCGAGCGTCCAGACGGGGAGCGCGGGCCGGCCGTCGAGCAGGTCCAGACGGCCCGCCCGGTCCTCGCACCGCCACGGCGGCCCGGCGAGGTGCCGGGCGCAGTCGGCGCACCACGCCACGTCGTCGACGTCGCAACCTGCGCACGACACGGGCAGCGCGAGGCCCAGCAACGCCCGCGCGAGATCGGCTCCCATGCACCGAACGTGCCTCGGCCGCCGCCGGCAGGTGGACGAGCAGCGGCCTGCACGCGGCCGAGCGTGCGACCGGACGGGCTGTGGACGGCTCGGTCAGCCCGGGTACGACGGGTCAGCCACGTCCTCGACGCCCGGCACCCGCACCCACGACTGGCCGACGAGACGAAGGAGCTCGCCGTCCACGGTGCTGACGTACGGCTGCTTGCCGCCCGCGACGCCGACCAGGTCCGCGACCTCCGGGAGCGCGGTGGTCGCCCCGGCGAGCGGGACCTGCTGCAGAGCGGCCGTCCCGCCGCTGGTGCCGAGGACGCCGAGGGTCGACTCGTCGAGCCACACGACCGCGGAGGCGTCGACCAGCGGCACGCCCACCCGCACCGGCGAGCCGACCCGCTGGGGGACGCCCTCGGCGCCACGGCTCACGGCCACGACCTCGACCGCCACGCCGTCCGCCCCACGGGACACCACCGCGATCCGGGCACCGTCGCGCGACACGCGCACCGCGGTCACGGCGCGGCCCTGCGCCCAGTCGGGTGCCAGACGGACCGGTGCCTCTCCGAGCCTGCCGGCCAGCAGCTCGCCGAGCGCGTCCCCGGTCCACGCCCACCCGAACCGGTCCACCGACGGCGCGGCGAGGCTCGGACCGGTCAGGAGCGTCTGCGCGGTGGCCTCGGAGGTCGGCGCGGTGACGAGCGCGCTGCGGCCCGAGAGCAGCACCCGTACCGAGCCGTCGTCGTTGCGGGCAGGGCTGTGGGCGTCGAGCCCGGTCAGTGGCGGCACGTCCGGCACGAGACTCAGGTCGTTGCCGCTCAGCTGGACGAGGCGCCCTGCCTGGAGCATCTCGATCTCACCGCCCGGCGGCGTGCCACGCTGGAGCGTCGCCGCACCCTCGTCGGCGTCCAGCGGGACGCCTCCGACCTGGAGCTGAACATTGCCGACCTCGGGGACCTGACGCAGGGTCGCCTCGATCTGCGCGAGCAGCAGCGGCCGGTCGGCGTCGAGCACCGCAGAGGTCCGCGCCGCGTCCAGACCGACCGTCGCGACACCCGCCTTGCTGACGGGCACCGACTGGGGCTTGAGCTGCACGCCGTCCGGGACCGCGGTGCGGACCGCGTCGCGCAGCCACGGCGACGGTCCCGCGAGCAGCGCGCGCACGGCGGAGGTCGCGAGGTTCAAGGTGGGGAGCCAGCGGACCTCAGGCACGAGGTACTGGCTGTCCGGGGAGAGGAAGTACAAGGACGTCGCGCGGTACAGGCTCTCGAAGTCCAGCTTGGAGACCACGAGCCCGGGCGGTGCGCTCGAGATGCGCCACTGCCCCTCGTCGTCCTGGACGAGCTCGAACGTCAGGGACTCGTGCGCACCGCTGGCCGCTTCGGTGTACCGACCGTCGGCGTCGACGCGCGCGATCACCGGGACGTCGACCTGGACCGTCGCGCTGCCCGTGGCGACGATGTCCGGCGGCCCGCCGGCGACCACGACACGCGCGAGGGGCTCCCAGGTCTCGACGGCCTCGCCCGCCAGGTACAGCCGGCCGACCGCGAACTGCTGTCGGAAGTCCAGCGGTGCGTTGAGGAGGAAGCTCTCCACGAGCTCGTCAGGCTTGGCCCCCGGACGGGGTCCCTCCGCGAGCGCCACGACGCCCGCCGGCTCGACGACCTCCGACCGGCCTTCCTGCACGGCGCCGGACGTGGGGACCGCCACGCACCCGCCGAGGGCGAGTGCCGTCGACGCCGCGAGCGCCGCGAGCAGCGCCCGCGCACGGGTCTGTCGGGCTCTCATCGGACCTCCTGGCGGCGGTCGGCCGGGCCGACCGGCCGGAGGTCGGACCCGTCGTGCCCCGCGGCCTCGAGCTCCGGGAGCGCGGCCGGATCGGTGCGCAGGCGCGTGACGGGGAAGCGCACCGGGTCGGGCGGCGGCGCCTCGTCCGGGACGAGCGGCAAGGGCGACCCCGTGAGGCGGATGCCCGCGCGCCGCGGCAGCGTGAGCCGGAAGCTCGCCCCGCGCCCCGGGCGGCCCCACGCCTCGAGCCACCCGCCGTGCAGATGGGCGTCCTCGAGCGAGATCGCCAGACCGAGGCCGGTGCCTCCCGTGGTGCGGGCCCTGGCCGGGTCCGCACGCCAGAACCTGTCGAACACGTGGGTCACCTCGTCGGGGGTCATGCCGACGCCGTAGTCACGGACGGTGACGGCGACGGCATGGTCGTCTGCCGCGACGGTGATCTCGACGGCGCTGCCGTCCGCGTGCTCGACCGCGTTCACCAGGAGGTTGCGCAGCACGCGCTCGACCCGGCGGGGGTCGACGTCCGCGACGCACCGGACGTCGGGCAGGCGCACGCTCAGCCACGACCCACGCCGCTCGGCGAGCGGGGCGGAATGGTCCACGGCGTTCATGACCACGTCGCGCAGGTCGCGTCCCTCGGCGTCGAGCACCGCGGCGCCCGCATCGAACCGGCTGATCTCCAGCAGGTCGGCGAGCAGGTCCTCGAAACGGTCGAGCTGGGTCTGCAGGAGCTCGGCGGACCGCTTCACCGCGGGGTCGAAGCCGTCGCGGGAGGCGTGGATGACCTCGCCGGCCATCCGGATGGTGGTGAGCGGCGTGCGGAGCTCGTGCGACACGTCGGACACGAAGCGGCGCTGCACGGCCGACAGCTCCTCCATCCGTCGGATCTGGTCCTGGAGGCTCGCGGCCATCTCGTTGAACGAGTGCGCCAGTGTCGCCATCTCGTCCTCGCCGCGCTCCGGCATGCGCTCGGCGAGGTGCCCGTCCGCGAGACGCTCCGCGACCTGCGCGGCGCGCCGGACGGGGTGGACGGTCTGCCGGGTCACGAGCCAGGTCATGCTGCCGAGCAGGATCACGAGCGCGACGCCGGCGAGCGCGAGCGTGCGCTCCAGGAAGTCCAGGCGGGCCTGCTCGGACTCGAGGCTGTACAGGAAGAACATCTGGAACGTCCCGACCACGGGCACCTCGACGTCCTGGCCGACCAGCACGGCCGGGGCCGAGCCGCCACCTTCGACCGGGAGCGCGACGGACTGCCAGTGCTGACCGCCGTCCGCGGTCGCCGTCCGCAGCTCGCCGCTCACGAGCGGGACGAGGTCCGGGTCGGACGCGGGCGGTGCCACGGACACGGCCGACTTCTGCCCAGGGGCCCGGAGCAGGAAGACCTCACGCTCGCCGAGGCCACCCGTGCGCTGTGCCGACGCGACGTCCTTCAGGAGCTGCTGGACCTCGGTGGGAGTGCTCGCGTCGGTCGACTCGAACGCCAGCTGGGCCTGCCGGGTGCTCCGGGCGCTCTCCTGCAGCACCTGCGTGAGACGCGTGCGGAACATGTCGTCCCGCATCCGCTCGCCCACGTAGAGACCGACCATGCCGAGGGCGACGAGCCCGATCGCCAGGGTGGACGCGATGACACGGAGCTGCAGGGACGACCGCCACAGCCGAGGCCACTGGCGCACCCGTCGACGGGCGCGCGCCCGGACCAGCCGCCAGGCGCTGCTCACCCGCACCACGGCACGGTCCTCTCCCACGTCACGTCGAGGTCACGCCCGCCTTGTAGCCGACGCCGCGCACGGTGACCACGATCTCGGGCTGCTCGGGGTCGTTCTCGATCTTGGAGCGCAGCCGTTGGACGTGGACGTTCACCAGCCGCGTGTCGGCGGCGTGGCGGTAGCCCCACACCTTCTCGAGGAGCACCTCACGCGTGAACACCTGCCAGGGCTTGCGGGCGAGCGCGACCAGCAGGTCGAACTCGAGCGGCGTCAGCGACACTGGCCGGCCGGCGCGCGCGACGCGGTGCCCCGGGACGTCGATCTCGACGTCCCCGATGGACAGGTGCTCCGGTGCGGGCTCGTCGCTGCGACGCAGCCGCGCGCGGACGCGTGCGACGAGCTCCTTCGGCTTGAACGGCTTGGAGATGTAGTCGTCCGCGCCGGACTCCAGGCCGAGCACGATGTCGACGGTGTCGCTCTTGGCCGTCAGCATGACGATGGGGACGCCGGACTCGGCGCGGATCTGGCGGCACACCTCGGTGCCGTCCCGGCCGGGCAGCATGAGGTCGAGCAGCACCAGGTCGGGCTGTGTCGCCCTGAACGCCCCGAGCGCCGCGTCGCCGTCCTCGCAGAACACCGGGTCGAAGCCCTCGGACCGCAGCACGATGCCGATCATCTCGGCCAGCGCGGTGTCGTCGTCGACCACCAGCACGCGTCCTCTCATGGGCGCATTCTCGCACCGCGACCCTGGGAGTCCGTCCAGGTTCGGCCCCGTCGTCCACAGATCACCCGCAGATCCACAGGTCGGCGTGAGCGCACCGTGGGCTGCCGGGCCCCGTGGCACGATGGGCATCGCCCCGGCCGTGCACGGTGACGTGCGCCGGACCAGGGAGGACGACGAGACGCACGACGACAGCCGAGGAGCCGCGCTCGCATGACGAGCCCGCACGACGACGCGCCCCGCCCACCCGCGTGGGCGTCGCCCACCGGTGCGCCGCCCAGCGCCGCGCCGCCCCCCGCCGGCCCCGTGCCGCCGCCCACCTCCTGGGGCCAGCCTCAGCCCGGCCCACCTGGGCAGCCTGGTCAACCCGGTCAGCTGAGCACCGGGTGGGGTCCTGCGGTCCCTCCGCCGGCAGCGCCGTCCGGTGGTCCATGGCGGCCGCCTGCCCTCCAGCCGGGCATCATCCCGCTGCGCCCCCTGAGCGTCGGTGAGATCCTGGACGGCGCGTTCCGGGCGGTCCGGGCCAACCCACGGGTGATGTTCGGGCTCGCCGCCGCCGTCGTGACGATCGCGGTGGTGCTCCAGTCGTTGACCCGGTGGTACGTGCAGGGGCTGCTCGCCGATGCACTGGACCAGCTCGCCTCGGACGTCGACCCCACGGGGGAGCTCGGGTTCGCCGACCAGGCCGGTGCCAGCGTGGGCAGTCTTCTCGGCCTGCCGTTCACGCAGGTCGCCACGACGGTGCTCACGGGCCTCGTCATCCTGTCCGTGAGCAGGTCGGTGCTCGGCCAGACGGTCACGATAGGTCAGGCGCTCAGGACGTCCCGCGTGTGGTGGGTCCTGGGCTTCACCGTGCTCGCGGGGGTGGCCGAGCTGCTGCTCGCCGCTGTCGTCGTCGGTGCGGTGGTGCTGCTCGCCTCGCAGGACATGGTCGCCGCAGCGGTGGGCGTCGGGCTGCTGGGCGCCGCGGCGCTGATCGTCGCGCTGCTCTGGTTCGGCGTCCGGACCTTGCTGGTGCCTCCTGCACTGATGCTCGAGGGCAAGGCGTTCTGGCGGTCGATCGGCCGGGCGTGGCGGCTGACTCGCGGCAGCTTCTGGCGGCTGCTCGGCACGTACCTGCTGGTGACGATCATGGTCTCGGTGATCAGCTACGTCATCGTCGTGCCGGTGTCCCTGTTCACCGCAGTGGTCCTGCAGGACGCCGCCGGGACGTCGTTCGCGAGCGTCGTGCTGGTCGGCATCGGGAGCGTGGTGGCCATGACGCTCGCGACGACGTACCTCGCCGCCGTCGTCGCGCTGCTGTACATCGACGTCCGGATGCGTCGCGAGGGCCTCGACATCGACCTGGCCCGGGCCGCGCAGGCCGACGGGTGACGCTCGCGGTGCGCGCCGGAGGGCCGTGGGCCATGCTCCGGTCCGAGGTGCCGGTCGAACCAGACGCGTCGACCGCGCGACGGTGGGCGCAGGACGAGCTGGCCGACCCCGTCTACCACCAGTCGCGCTCGCTCCTGGAGCGTCTCATCGACTGGCTGGTCGACATGCTGAACGGCATCCCGGCTCCGGTGGTGTCCTCCTGGGCCTCGCTCGCGCTCGTGATCGGCATCGCGGTCGCGGTCGCCGTCGCGGTGCTGTGGTTCCTCGGACCGGTCCGGCGGTCACGAGCCGCGGCGGCCGGCTCAGGACGGGCGGTGCTGGGGCGCGACGACACGCGGACCGCCGCGGAGCTCCGTACGGCCGCCGACGCCGCATCGGCCGCGGGCGACTGGTCGCTGGCCGTCGTGGAACGGTTCCGCGCCGTCGTCCGGGACCTCGAGGAGCGCACCGTGCTCGACGCCCGGCTCGGGCGCACCGCTCACGAGGCGACCGTGGCCGCGGCCGTCCGCCTGCCGTCCCTCGGTGACGAGCTCAGCGCCGGTGGGCGCCTGTTCGACGACGTCGCGTACGGGCACGTCGAGGCGACGGCCGCCGACGACGACCTTCTCCGGGCGCTGGACCGGGACGTCCGCGGCACACGCCCCGTGGCGCCGGCCCGGCGGTCCGCCGCGCCGCTGGAGGCGGCCCGATGAGCGGGACGACCCCTGTGCTCCCCAAGCACGGCTCCGCACCGGTCCCCGGGCCCGGAGAGGGCCCGAGCGGCGCAGCTCGCGGCTCCTCCCCCGGCTCCCCGTACGGCCCGGTCGTCGGCGACGGCACGTCGACGCGGACGCGGGCGACCTCTCGCTGGCGACGGTTCCGCGCGCCGCTCGCGATCCTCGGGCTGCTCGTGCTCGTCGGGCTGCTTGCGGCCCTCCCCGAGCCGAGGACCTCGACGACCCCCGTCGCGCCCGACAACCCGGCACCCGGCGGTGCCCGAGCAGCGGCACAGATCCTGGAGGGGCAGGGCGTCGACGTCCGGTTCGTGCGACGCGTCGCCGATGCGGCAGGTCTTGCGACGCCCGACAGCACGCTGCTGGTGGTGGGCGGCATCTTCCTCGACGACCAGCAGCTCGACGCTCTGGACGAGACCGGCGCCGACCTGGTGCTCGTCGGGTACACCGGTGCGGCCGAGCGTCTCACCGGCGGCCTCGTCGTCGGCGGGACCGGGGGCTCCGACAGGGCCTCCGACGTCCGCACCGCCGAGTGCGACGACCCGGACGCCACCGCGGCCGGCACGGTCACCGCGTCGGGATCGGTCACCGCCACCGGGCCGGGAGTGACCGTCTGCTTCCCCGTGGGCGACGACCCCGACACCGGCGCGTACGCCGTCGTGGGCGGCGACCAGCGGGTCACGACGCTCACCGACACCGGTCCCCTCACCAACGAGCACCTCGCGGAGCAGGGCAACGCAGCGCTGGTGCTGCGGATGCTCGGGAAGCACGACCGGCTGGTCTGGTTCATCCCGTCGATCGACGACGTGGGTACGTCCGGGGACGGCGACGGGCCGGCGCTCAGCGACCTCGTGCCACCGCGCGTCCGGCTGGTCGGCCTGGCGCTGGTGCTCGTCGTGATCGTCGCAGCGCTCGCACGCGGGCGCCGCCTCGGTCGGCTCGTCACCGAGCCGCTGCCTGTCGTCGTCCGGGCCGGGGAGACCACCCGGGGCCGCGGCAGGCTGTACCGGCGCGCGCGCGCGTACGGGCACGCCGCAGCGGCCCTGCGCGCCGGTGCCGCCAGCCGGTGCGCGCACCGGCTGGGCCTGCCACGGTCCGCCGGCGCCGAGCCCCTGGTCGAGGCGGTGTCGCGCGCCACCGGACGCGACGCCGCGGCTGTCGAGCACCTGCTGTACGGTCCCCCACCGCGGGACGACGCCGGCCTGGCACGGCTGGCCCTGGACCTGGACCACCTGGAGAGCGAGGTTCACCGATCGTGACCGAGGAGACCCCCGGCATGCCCCTGCCCGACCACGCCCCCGTCCCGGGGACCGCACCGACGGGCCCGTCCTCCGGGACCGTCCCCGCCGGCCCCCCTGCCCCGGTCGGGCCGGCGGCGCCCGTCGCGCCTCCTGCGCCGGTCGCCCCGCCCGCGGCCGCACCGGTGTCTGCACCGCAGGACGCACCGCTCACCGCCTCGCAGGCGCCGCAGGCAGCCCCCCCGTCAGCCCCGTCAGCCCCGCCGGCACCGCAGGACCCACCGCCGCCTGCCGCGTTCCCCGACGTCGCACCGCCGGCGGCCGCCGCGCCCTCCATCACGGCGCCGGCCGCCGCCGCGCCCGCGGTCGCGCCTCCGCCCGCCCCCGCGCCGGCGCCGCACACCTCCGGTCACCACGTGCCGGCCGAGCCGTCCCACGAGCTGCGCGCGGCGCTCGCCGGCGTCCGGACCGAGGTGGCCAAGGCCGTGGTCGGGCAGGACGCCGCGGTGAGCGGCCTGGTCATCGCGCTGCTGTGCCGGGGACACGTGCTCCTGGAGGGCGTGCCCGGCGTCGCCAAGACCCTGCTCGTGCGGACGCTGTCCGCGGCGCTCGACCTGGACACCAAGCGGGTGCAGTTCACGCCGGACCTCATGCCCGGCGACATCACCGGGTCGCTCGTGTACGACGCGCGCACGGCCGAGTTCTCGTTCCGTGAGGGCCCGGTGTTCACGAACCTGCTGCTCGCCGACGAGATCAACCGGACGCCCCCCAAGACGCAGGCGTCGCTCCTCGAGGCGATGGAGGAGCGTCAGGTGTCCGTCGACGGAACCCCCCGCCCCCTGCCGGACCCGTTCCTCGTGATCGCCACCCAGAACCCGGTCGAGTACGAGGGCACGTACCCGCTGCCGGAGGCGCAGCTCGACCGGTTCCTGCTCAAGCTCACGCTGCCGCTGCCCGAACGTGAGGACGAGGTCGAGGTCCTGGCCCGGCATGCGGCCGGCTTCGACCCGCGGGACCTGGCGGCGGCGGGAGTCAGGCCGGTCGCGGACGCCGCGCTGCTCGCGCGCGCTCGCGCCGAGGTCGCCCGGGTGCAGGTGTCGCGCGAGGTGCTCGGGTACGCGGTCGACGTGTGCCGGGCGACGCGGCGCTCCCCGTCGCTGTCGCTCGGCGTCTCGCCCCGCGGGGCGACCGCGCTGCTGGCGACGTCGCGGGCCTGGGCGTGGCTGTCCGGCCGCGGCTACGTGACGCCCGACGACATCAAGGCGCTCGCCCATCCGACGCTGCGCCACCGCGTGCAGCTCCGGCCCGAGGCCGAGCTCGAGGGCGTCAACCCCGAGGCGGTCCTGGACACGGTCCTCGGTTCCGTCCCCGTCCCCCGCTGAGCGCGTCGTGACCTTCACGTGGCGGGCGGTGGTCCTGGCGGTGCTGGGTGTCCCGGTGGTGCTCGTGCTCCCGGCGGCGGGGACCGTGCTGGTCTGGACTGTCGTCGTCGTCGCGCTGTGCGTCGTGGACGCGGCACTCGCTGCGTCGCCCCGCCAGGTGGCCGTCGAGCGGGACGTGCCGGTGTCCGTGCGGCTCACGGAGCCGGCCGACTCGACCCTGACCGTGACGAACGTCGGCAGCCGCCGGCTGCGGGCCGTGGTCCGCGACGCGTGGCCGCCGTCGACCGCGGCACAGACGGGCCGTCACACCGTCGACGTGCCACCGGGGGACGGTCGACGGCTGCGCACCACGCTCGTGCCGACCCGGCGCGGCGACGCCCACGCGGACCGCGTCACCATCCGCACGTCGGGACCGCTGGGGCTCGCAGGCCGGCAGGCGTCGCTCACCGTGGCGGGGCGGCTCCGCGTCCTGCCCGAGTTCGCGTCCCGACGGCACCTGCCGAGCAGGCTCGCCCGGCTCCGCGAGCTCGACGGGCGGGCCGCCGTGCAGGTCCGCGGCCCGGGCACGGAGTTCGACTCCCTGCGCGAGTACGTGATCGGCGACGACGTCCGGGCGATCGACTGGCGGGCCACGGCCCGCCGGGGTGACGTCGTGGTGCGGACCTGGCGCCCGGAGCGGGACCGGCGCGTGATGATCGTCCTCGACAGCGCCCGCACGTCGGCGGTCCGCGTGCTCGACGCACCGCGCATCGACGCGTCGATCGAGGCCGCGCTGCTGCTCGCGGCGCTGGCCGGCCGTGCGGGCGACCGGGTGGAGCTGCTCGCCTACGACCGCCGCGTCCGGGCCCGCGCTGCCGGGGTGTCCGGGTCCCGCCTCATGCCGGCGCTCGCGGACTCGCTCGCGAACGTGCACCCGGAGCTCGTCGAGACGGACTGGTCGGGCATCGTGGGCGAGGTACGCCGGAGGATGAGCCAGCGGGCGCTCGTCGTCCTGCTGACGGCGCTGGAGCCCGCCGCCGTCGAGCAGGGCCTGCTCGGGGTCGTCGGTCAGCTCACCGATCGCCACCAGGTGGTGCTCGCGTCCGTCCAGGACCCCGAGGTCGACACCTTGCGCAAGGGCCGTGACGACGTCAGCGCGGTGTTCGACGCCGCCGCGGCCGAGCGCGCCGGCCTGGAACGGGCCGCCGTCGCCCAGCGGCTGCGGCAGCGAGGCGTCGAGGTGTTCGAAGCGCTGCCCGACGAGCTCGCGCCGCGGCTGGCCGACACGTACCTGGCGCTCAAGGCGGCGGGTCGACTCTGATCCCCGGGCCGGTCGAGACGCCCGGACTGGCCCGTGGCGCGGCCCGGGCGCCGGTTCCCGCGGTCCGCATCTCCCGGGTCCACGGAGCTCCGGCCGACGTCGACCGATAACGTGCGACCGTGACCGCGGACCCGCCGATCGACACCCGCGAGCTCAACCGGGCGCTCCTGGCCCGCCAGCACCTGCTGGACCGGGCGGACGTGCCGGTGCTCGCGATGGTCGACCACCTCGTCGGTCTCCAGGCGCAGAACGCGTGGTCGCCGTACGTCGGCCTGTGGAGCCGTCTCTCGTCGTTCCGGCACGCCGACCTGGGCGAGACGCTGCTCGACCGGACCGCCGCCCGGATCGCCGTCATGCGCGGCACGATCCACCTCGTCACCGCGGCGGACGCCCTGCTCCTGCCGGAGCTCGTCGCGCCGCTGTACCGCAAGGACCTGCTGGTCAACGCGGCGCACGCCGCCGGTCTGCGCACGCTGGACATCGGCGAGCTCAGCGCGAGAGCGCGCACCCTCGTCGAGGCCGAGCCCCGCAGGACGACCGAGCTGGGCGCCCTGCTCCGAGAACGCTGGCCGGACGTCGCCCCGGCGACCCTGGCGCATGGCGCGCGCGGCACGCTGCCTCTCGTCCAGGTGCCGCCGCGCGGCGTCTGGGGCCGCTCGGGCGCGACGACGTGGACGACGGCGTGGTCCTGGTTCGGTCCGGACGCCACGGCAGCCTCCCCCGACGTCACCGACCCGGACGTCCTCGCCGTCGAGCTCGAACGCGTGGTGGTGCGGTACCTGACGGCGTTCGGCCCGGCGACCGTCGCGGACGTGCAGACGTGGTCGGGCCTGACCGGGCTGCGGGCGGTCGTCGACCGGCTCGGTGACCGCCTGGTGCGGTTCTCGGCACCCCCCGCGCCGGGCGGCGTCCGCCCCCGGACCGTGCTGGACGTCCCCGCCGGCCCGCGGCCCGGCGGCGACGTGCCTGCGCCCGTCCGGTTCCTGCCCGACTTCGACAACGTGCTGCTGGGTCACGCCGACCGCAGCCGCCTGGTGAGCGACGAGCGCAGGCGCAGCCTGCAGAGCAGCAACGGCGTGATCCCGGGCACCGTGCTGGTCGACGGCCGGGTGGGAGCGACCTGGTCGGTCAGGCGCACGCGCCTCGACGCCGCCGGCCGGGCACGCCGCGAGCTGGCCACCCTCGAGGTCACGCCGCTCGACCCGGTCAGCCGCACCCAGCGGCGCGAGCTCGACGACGAGGGTGCGCGGTTCGTGCGGTTCTTCGCCGACGATGCGGCCGAGCACGACGTCCTCGTGCGCTGAGGTCCGTCAGCCCGCGGTGGCGAGCGTGTAGCCGCCGCGGTCCGCGGTGACGTCGCCCGTCTCCCCGGCACGGACCGCCCGGCGGCCCAGGACGATCGTGTAGACCCAGAACGCCGACACCGCGACCACCCCGATCGCGATCTTGACCACCCACGGCAGGTCCGACCCGGTGACGAACCCCTCGATGACCCCCGACACGGCGAGGGTGCCGACCAGCCCGATCGCGACGGTGAACAGCGCGCGCGCCTCCTCTGCGAGCGCCCGTCCGCGCGGGCGCGGGCCCGGGTCGATCCACGTCCAGAAGATCCGCAGACCTGCGGCGCCCGCCACGAACACCGAGGTCAGCTCCAGGAGCCCGTGGGGTGCGATGAGCTGGAGGAACAGGTCGAGCTCACCGTGCGCCGCCATCATCCCGCCCGCGGCGCCGACGGCGATGGCGTTCGACACCAGCGTGAGCACCGGAAGGATGCCCGTGATCCCCGACCCGATGCACACCGCCGTGATCCACGCGTTGTTGGTCCAGACCGTCGCCGCAAACCCGGCGCCCGGGTCGTAGTACTCGGCGAACGCGTTGTCCACGTACTCCTGCTGCTCGCTGGCCGTGCCCATCGCCGCGAGCGCCTCGGGCTGGGTCGCGACCCAGACGCCGCTGCTGACGGCGAGCAGGACGAATGCCGCGGTCACCGCCACGGTCCACCAGCGGATCCGGTACAGCGCGGCCGGCAGCGACACCACCACGAAGGTCGCGACGTCGCGCCAGGTCGGCTCGTGCGCGCCCGCGATCGCCGAGCGCGACCGACCGAGCTGCTGGGAGAGCCTGCTGACCAGCTCCGGGTCCGGCGCCGCGGAGCGGATGACCGACAGGTCCGTCGCCGTCGCCTGGTAGAGGCGCACCAGCTCGTCTGCTTCCGCACCGGTCCGCCGACGTGTCCGGGTCAGGTGGTCGAGGCGTTGCCACGCCCCGGCACGGGCCGCCTGATAGGCGTCGAGATCCATGCCGCACAGCCTGCCATCCCGCCGGGCCGCACAGACGCTAGTCTCCGCAGGCAGGGCCAGGTACGGCTCGCTGGCCGGCGACACGGAAGGAGGGCACATGGACGGCGTCGTCATCGGCGAGGGGGTGCTGCTCGACTCGCAGCCTGCATCGCCGATCTCGCGGGTCCTCGCCGCGCTGCTGGACCTGCTCGTGGTCGGCGTCGGCCTGTTCGTGGCCCTGTTCCTCCTCGCCCTGTCGGGCGCGGCCGACTCCGAGGCCGGTGCGGCCATCCTGCCGATCGTCCTCGCCGCCACGGTCATGGTGATCGTCCCCACGACCGTCGAGACGCTCACCCGTGGACGGTCCGTCGGCAAGCTCGTGGCCGGTACCCGAATCGTCCGGGACGACGGGGGGCCGCTCGTGTTCCGTCAGGCGTTCGTCCGGGCGCTCGTCGGGGTCGTCGAGCTGTGGTTGACGGTGGGCTCCGTAGCGCTGATCTGCTCGATCGTGCACCCCCAGGGCAAGCGCGTCGGCGACATCCTGGCCGGCACCTACGCCTTGCGCGTGCGGGGCGCGACCGCGCTGCGCACCGCTGCGCCGATGCCGCCGTGGCTCGCGGGCTGGGCCGCGCGGGCCGACATCGCCCGCCTGCCGGACGGTCTGGCGCTGGCGGTCCGGCAGTTCCTCGTCCGGGCCGCCAAGCTGCACCCGGCCTCGCGCGTGCAGCTCGGCGAGCAGCTCACGGCCGAGGTGCAGCGGTACGTGCACCCCCTGCCGCCCCCGGGCACCCACCCGGAGGCGTTCCTCGCCGCGGTGCTCGCCGAGCGGCGCGAGCGGGAGCTGCGGGCGCGCCTCGTCGCGGCCCAGCGCGACGCCACCGAGGCCCAGCTGCTGCACCGGCTGCCGTACGGGGTGCCCGACCCCGCCCAGTGAGGCGGCCGGTGCCGGTCAGTATCGGTAGTGGTCCGCCTTGTAGGGGCCCGCGACGTCGACACCGAGGTAGACGGCCTGGACCTTCGTCAGCTCGGTGAGCCGCACCCCGAGCGCGTCGAGGTGGAGCCGGGCCACCTTCTCGTCGAGCACCTTGGGCAACCGGTACACCTGACGGTCGTAGGCACCCGGCCGCGTGAACAGCTCGACCTGCGCGATGACCTGGTTCGAGAACGAGTTGCTCATGACGAACGACGGATGGCCGGTCGCGTTGCCCAGGTTGAGCAGCCGCCCCTCCGACAGCACGATGATCGACCGCTCGGCGCGCCCGTCCGCCGCCGGGAACGTCCACTCGTGGACCTGGGGCTTGATCTCGGTCCGCACGACGCCCGGCACGGCCGCGAGCCCCGCCATGTCGATCTCGTTGTCGAAGTGCCCGATGTTGCCGACGACCGCCTTGTCCTTCAACGCCGTCAGGTGTCCCACCGTCACCACGTCCACGTTGCCGGTCGTGGTGATGACGAAGTCGACCTCGCCGACCACGTCCTCGAGCCGGGTCACCTGGAACCCGTCCATCGCCGCCTGCAGCGCACAGATCGGGTCCACCTCGGAGACGATCACCCGCGCGCCCTGCCCACGGAACGCCTCGGCGGCCCCCTTGCCGACGTCGCCGTAGCCGCAGACGAAGGCGACCTTGCCTCCCATCAGGACGTCGGTCGCGCGGTTGATCCCGTCGGGGAGCGAGTGCCGGATGCCGTACTTGTTGTCGAACTTCGACTTGGTGACGGAGTCGTTGACGTTGATCGCCGGGAACAGCAGCCAGCCGATCTCGGCGAGCTGGTACAGCCGGAGGACCCCCGTCGTGGTCTCCTCGCTGACGCCGACGATCTGCTTCGCGACGCGCGTCCAGCGCTGGGGGTCGGCGGCGAGCGAGCGCCGCAGCACCCCGCGCACGACCGTCAGCTCCTCCGAGAAGCCCGGGGCGTCGGGCTGCGGGTCGTCCGGCACCGCGCCGGCGGCCTCGAACTGCACTCCCTGGTGGACGAGCAGGGTGGCGTCGCCGCCGTCGTCGAGGATGAGGTTCGGGCCGTCCGCGTCCGGCCACAGCAGCACCTGCTCGGTGCACTCCCAGTACTCCTCGAGGGTCTCGCCCTTCCACGCGAACACCGGGACGCCCGCGGGCGCGTCGACGGTGCCGTGCGGACCGACGGCGACCGCCGCGGCGGCCTCGTCCTGCGTGGAGAAGATGTTGCACGACGCCCAGCGGACGCGGGCGCCGAGCGCGACGAGCGTCTCGATGAGGACGGCCGTCTGGACGGTCATGTGCAACGACCCGGCGATCCGTGCACCGGCCAGCGGCTGCTCAGGACCGAGCTCCGCCCGCAGCGCCATGAGGCCCGGCATCTCGTGCTCCGCCAGGCGGATCTGGTGCCGCCCCGCCTCCGCCAGGCTCAGGTCGCGCACCTTGTAGAGGCCGGGGATCTCGCTGAACACGGTCATGTCACTCCTCGCTCGCGGTCGGGTGCGTCGTGCTGTCGGTGCTGTCGGTGCTGTCGCGCGGTGCTCGTGCAGTCAGGCGTTCGGGTCGGGCGCGCGGTCGGGCGCGCGCCGCAGGTCGGGCTCCAGGTAGATGACGGTGGCGATCGGGACGGCGGCTCGCACGCGACTCTCGGCGGCGTCGATCGCCGCGGCGACCTCGGCGGCGCTCTCGGCGGCGGACACCTCGATCTTGGCGCCGACCAGGAGCTCGTCGGGCCCCAGGTGCATGGTGCGCAGGTGGATCACGGACGGCACGCCGTGCCCGACGAGTGCCGCCTCGATCAGCCGGACGTCCGCGCTCGTCGCCGACTCGCCCAGCAGGAGCGACTTCGTCTCGACGGCCAGCACGACGGCGATGAGCACGAGCAGGAGCCCGATCCCGGCGGTGCCGGCGGCATCCCACCGGCCGTCACCGGTGATCAGGGTCAGCCCGACACCGAACAACGCCAGCACCAGCCCGATGAGGGCACCGAAGTCCTCGAGCAGCACCACGGGGATCTCGGGCGCCTTCGCGGCCCGCACGTACTGCGCCCACGACTGCCCTCCGCGGGTGAGGTTCGCCTCTCTGACGGCGGTGCGGAAGGAGAAGCCTTCCATGAGCATCGAGGCGACGAGGACGACGAGCGGCACCCACCACCAGCGCCCCTCGATCGGGTGCGGCTCCTGCCACTTCTGCCACGCCTCGTGGAGGGCGAAGAGCCCGCCGAGCGAGAACAGGACGATCGACACGATGAACGCGTAGAGGTACCGCTCACGCCCGTAGCCGAAGGGGTGGCTGGGGTCGGCCTCACGGCGCGCCCGACGACCCCCGAGGAGCAGGAGCAGCTGGTTGCCGGAGTCGGCGAGCGAGTGGACGGACTCGGCCAGCATGGAGCTCGACTGCGTCAGCAGGTACGCGACGAACTTCGTCACCGCGATCCCCAGGTTCGCCGCGAGGGCTGCGAGGATCGCCCGCGTGCCGCCGCCGTGCGCCATCCGCATGTCCCCGTCCGTCGTCGGCGCCCGTGACGAGCGGGCAGCCGCAGCCTAGGCGACGCGGGCGGCGGGCGGGATCATTCGCCCCGCGCGGGTCACGAGGGGCCCACCGGCCACCCCCTCAGGCGGAGACCGTGCGGGCCTCGTCGGCCAGCAGCACGGGGATGCCGTCGCGCACGGGGTACGCGAGCGGGTTGTCCGGGTCGGTGGAGACGAGCTCGGGCGTGCCGTCGGGCCCGATGCCGTCGACGAGCGTGGCACCCGTGACGGGGCAGCGCAGCAGGTCACGTGCCCACGGCTCGAGCGCGGGCACCGCAGTGGTCTCGTCGCTCATCAGGCCCCCTGTCGCACGAGCGCGAGCACGTCGTCGCGCACCTTCTCCATGATGTCCTCGTCGACCGCCTCGACGTTGAGCCGGAGCAGCGGCTCGGTGTTCGACGCCCGGAGGTTGAACCACCACTGCGGCCGGCCGTCCCAGTGTGACACCGTCAGCCCGTCGAGCTCGTCGACGGTCACCGGACCGGCGCCCTGCTGCGTGACGTACGCCTCGACGACGCGGCCGCGGGCCTCCTCGACCGACGCGACGCGGGAGTTGATCTCCCCGCTGGCCGAGTACGGCTGGTACTGCTCGGCGAGGGCGGAGAGCGCGTGCGGCTGGCCGCCGAGCGCCGCCAGCACGTGCAGCGCGGCGAGCATGCCGGTGTCCGCGTAGAAGAACTCGCGGAAGTAGTAGTGCGCGCTGTGCTCACCGCCGAACACGGCCTCGTGCTCGGCCATCTGGGCCTTGATGAACGAGTGGCCCACGCGGGTACGCACGGTGCGGGCGCCCGCAGCCGTCAGCAGGTCGGGCACGACCTGCGACGTGATGAGGTTGTGGATCACCGTCGGGGTGCGCCCGGCCGCCCGCTCGCGCGCCACCTCTCGCAGCCCGACGAGCGCCGTGATGGCCGACGGCGACACGGGGTCACCGGCCTCGTCCACCACGAAGCACCGGTCCGCGTCGCCGTCGAACGCGAGGCCGATGTCGGCGCCGTGCTCCACGACCGCACGCTGCAGGTCACGCAGGTTCTCCGGCTCCAGCGGGTTCGCCTCGTGGTTCGGGAACGTGCCGTCGAGCTCGAAGTACAGCGGGACGACGTCGAGCGGCAGCGCCGGCAGACCGGCCTCCGTGCCGAGCACCGCAGGTGCGGTGTACCCGCCCATGCCGTTGCCGGCATCCACGACGACCTTGAGCGGCCGGATCGCCGACAGGTCCACGAGCCCGCGCAGGAATCCTGCGTAGTCGCCCAGCATCTCCTGGTCGCCCACCTCACCGACCTGGTCGGCGTCCTGCGGGAGACCGCTCGCCAGGTACTCCCCCGCGAGGTCGCGCACCCGTGCGAGGCCCGAGTCCTGACCGACGGGGCGTGCACCCGCGCGGCACAGCTTGATGCCGTTGTACTCGGCGGGGTTGTGGCTCGCCGTGAACATCGCCCCCGGGATGTCGAGAGCACCGGACGCGTAGTACAGCCCGTCGGTCGAGGCGAGGCCGATGCGGACCACGTCGACTCCCCTGCCCGTGAGCCCGGCCGCGAACGCCTCGACAAGCTCCGGACCGGACGGGCGCATGTCGTGCGCGACGACCACGCGCGGCCGACCCTGGGCCTCGGGCCGCACGACGACCTCGGCGAACGCGGCCCCGATGGCCTGCGCCACCTCCGGGTTCAGCTCCTGCGGCACGAGACCACGGACGTCGTAGGCCTTGATGAGGGCGGACAGGTCGACCCGGTCGGGCGAGGGAGAGGTCACCCGCGCATCGTAGTGGGATGGGCCACCGCCGCCTCGACCGTTCCCGAGCGGCGGTCAGCCGGCGCTGTCGCCGCCGATCTCGTCCTTGCTCAGCGGAGTGCCGTCACCGTCGACGGCGAACCAGTTGGTCTGCTCGCACGACGGGCACGAGACGAAGACGGCGAGGCGGCCCCCCACGAGCGTCATGCGGATCCGCGTGAGGTCACGCTCGCCACAGCGCGTGCACGCGTCCGTGCCGGGGATGGACGGCCCGCCGGCCTGGCTGAGGGAGCCCAGCGGCTCGGCCTGCTGCGCTGCCCGCGCCCGGGCGGCGTCCCCCCGCCGTCGTGCCATCGTCTCAGCCGCCCTCTCCGCGCAGCACCCGGAGATGGCCCCGCCGCGGCGCCTCGGCGAGCGCCGCACCGACCGCGTCCGGGAGCGGCTCCGGCTCCGGCGCCCGTCCTCGGCCCGCTTCCCGCACCGCATCGGCCAGCGCCAGCAAGTCGTCGCGGCTCGGGGATGCCGGTCCGAGGTCCGGGGTGAGCCGGACGACCTCCCAGCCCCGCGGCGCGGTGAGCCGCTCGGCATGCTGGACGCACAGGTCGTAGGAGTGGGGCTCGGCATGCTGGGCGAGCGGACCGAGCACCGCCGTCGAGTCGGCGTACACGTAGGTCAAGGTCGCGACGGCGGCGCGGCCGCACGCGGTGCGCGAGCACTGCCGGACGGATCTCACGGGCCGACCGTACCCCGGGGCGCCGACGCGGTGGGTCGGCCACGCCGGATTACAGTGCTGGGGTGACCTCGCACGGCGCATCGAACCCCTCGCCGCACGCCCGCCGACCCGTCCTGGGCCGGCGGATGGGTGCCTCCGCGGCCCGTACGGGCAGCGGTGCGGTCGTGCAGCCGGTCCGCCGGCGAGACCGCCGCGGCCGGGGTCCCCGCGGCCCGTTGATGCCCACGACGATGCCCGCGTACCGCACCCGCGCCGAGAGGTTCGACGACCTGGTGCTCGACGCCGTGGAGCGGCTCGAGCGTCGGTGGGCCCGACAGCTCGACGGCACGGAGTTCGCAGTCGAGGACGTGCCGCCCTCCGACCCCGCGCCGTGGGAGCGGGGCGGGGTCCCCCTCGGCCGGTACTTCCCGGCCGACGCGGGGCTGGCCGCGCGAGTGGTCGTATACCGCCGCCCGGTGGAGTCGCGGGCGTCGGACCCGCTCGACCTCGCCGACCTGGTGCGCGACGTCGTCGTCGAGCAGGTCGCGCACATGCTCGGCCGTGCTCCGGAGGACGTGGACCCGGACTACGGCGAGGCCCACTAGCCTGTCCGCACGATGAGCCCTGCCACCTCCGCCACCGTCCGCGTCGTCTGCGTCGTCTACCACCCCGGTCCCGAGCTCGAGAGGTTCGCCGCGACGCTCACCTCCGCGACGACCGCACCCGTCGATCTCGTGCTCGTCGACAACGGCGACGACCACACCGTGGCCCGGGCGGTCGCGGCACGGTACGGCGCGAGCCTGGTGGTCGCCGGCCGGAACCTGGGCTACGGCGGGGCCGCGAACCGTGGCGCCCTGGACGCGACCGGACCGTGGCTGGTGGTGGCGAACTCCGACATCGAGTGGGAGGCCGGTGCCCTCGACACGCTCCTGGAGGCCGGCGCCGCCGAGCCGCGGGCCGCCGCGCTCGGGCCCGCGCTGCTCAACGTGGACGGCACCGTGTATCCCTCGGCGCGTGCGCTGCCGTCGCTCACCCAGGGCGCCGGGCACGCGCTGCTGGTGCGCCTGTGGCCCGGCAACCCGTGGACCCGCGCCTACCGGGCGAACCACGAGCACACCGGTGGGCAGCGTGCCGCCGGCTGGCTCTCGGGGGCGTGCCTGCTGCTGCGCTCGGAGGCCTTCGCCGAGGTGGGCGGGTTCGACGAGGGCTACTTCATGTTCTTCGAGGACGTGGACCTGGGCGACCGGCTCGGCCGGGCGGGATGGACGAACCTGTACGTCCCGGCCGCCCGGGTCACGCACGTCGGTGGCACGTCGTGGCGGGAGCGGCCCGCCTCGATGATCTCCGCGCACCATGCCAGCGCGGCCCGCTACGTCGCCCGCCGCTACCCGCACCGGTACCAGGCGCCGGTGCGGCTGCTCACGTCGCTCGGCCTGCGCGTGCGCGAGCGTGCGGAGCTGCGCGCCGCCCGCTGACCCGCACCGGGTGACGGTGCTCCGTCAGCGCGTCCCGAGCCGCGGGTCCGGCCGCACGGCGACGCTGGGCGCCCCGGACCGGACCGGCACCGGACCGAGGACGGAGACGAGCACGCCGTCCGGCCGGTCGACCTCGGCGACGAGCGCCCACGACAGTCGCACCGTTGCTCCCGAGCGCGTGACGAGGTCGACGGCCCGCACCGCCGCGCGGCGCCGGCGGCGCCGGGGTGGTCGCCGTCGTCGAGCCCGGTCGCAGCGGGCCCTTGCCGCTGAGCAGCCCTTCGAGGGTCCACGACCCGGTCGTCCCGGCAGGCACGCTCACCGGCCGCTCCCCGAGCAGCTCGCCGCGCGCGCCGAGCAGCCGCAAGGTCCCGAGCGCGGTGCCCTCCGTACCGTCGTCGTCCCCGTCCGGGACGGCACCGACCACGAGCGTCCCGCGGGTCCCCTCCGGCAGGACCACGACGCCGCCGGGCCCCGGCGTCACCGAGGCGGCCCAGCCGCGTTCGGCCGACGGCGTGTCGTCGAGGACCCCGGGGCTTCCCGGTCGGCTGACCACCGCGGCTGCCACCACCGGCTCGGCCGCGCTGACGAGCACCGTGTAGGCGCCGGCGGCGAGCCCGCCCAGCGGCACGTCCGTCACCTCGCCCGGCGTGAGCTCGACGGACTCCGCACCCGGGAGCTGCAGGGGCCCCGTCGGACCGAGCAGGGTCACGTGGGCCGTGGTCGGGGCGTGACCCGGTGCGAGCAGACGCACGGCAGGTGCATGCGGGTCGTCGACGGCCGACGCGACGACGGCCACCCCGGGGACGACCTGCCGGCGCGACGGCGGTGCCCCGGGCACCACGAGGTCGGTGCCGACTGGGGTGAACCCGTCGAGCGCCGAGTCCTGGACGTGGACCCCGACCCGGCCGCCCGTCGCCGTCACATGGAGCGCGACCCTGCGCTGCTCGGCGGCGACGCCCCCGAGGCCGACGACCCGCTCACCGCCCGGCGCCACGAGGTACCGCTCACCGGAGAGGTCGACCCGTCCGGACGGGCCCCACAGCTCCAGCGTGACCTCGGCCGCCGTCGAGCCGGCGTTGTCGAGCACCAAATGGGCGGTGCTGGACAGGTCGGTCGCCCCGCCGACGAGCCACGCGTCCGCGACCGGCTGCAGGCAGGACGCCGCGGACAGGCCGCGCAGGTCCCCGGCGGTCACGAGGCCGCCGGCGACCGCTCCGACCCTCGCCGGCTCGGTGCCGGGCTGGGCGTGCACCACGAGCGGCCCGGCCACCGGCGACACCGTGGTCCCCGCGCCTCCGGGGGGGAGCGTCGCGCTCGTCCGGGAGCCGTCGAGCGTCGTCACGGCACCCGCCGCGACCGCCTCACCCTGCGCACCGGCGGCCACCGAGGTCACCGCCGTCAGGGACGTGACCGGGTCCACCGGGGTCGGGTCGAACGCCGCGTCGCCGCGCCCGGTGTCGTCCGGCAGGATCAACGGCCCGGGGCACACCAGCGTCGTCGCGGACGGAGGCACGGCGACCTGCTCCGGCGGCACCGTCGGTGCCGCTGCGGTGCCGCTCAGGGGCCACTGTCCGAGCGCCACCACACCGGCGACGGCACCGAGGACCGCGATCCCGCTGACCGCGCGGGCCAGCCGCCCTCTCCAGACTGCCGACGCCGGGACGGTCGCAGCATCGCGCCCGGTCTGCCGCCCGCCGTCGCCCGTGCCCGTGCCGTCGGTCTCCGTCGTCCTCATGCGCGCGCCGCCCGGCGTCGTCGGACCGGCACCGCGAGCAGCACCGTGACCAGCGCCACGAGACCCTGCGCGACGAGCCAGAGCTGAGCGTCGGGCACGTCGAGGCGGACCACCAGCCGACCGCCGGAGGCGGGCAGCTCGAATCCCTGCCGCCACCCCTGGTCGACGGCCCGCAGCGGTCTGCCGTCGAGCCACGCGTGCCAGTGGGGGTCCGCACGCTCGGCGAGCACGAGCTGCCGTCCCGCCGCTCCAGCGGGCAGGTCGGTGTCGACGGTCCGACCCTCGGACGCCACGGGGACGGCCGTCGCCGCGGGATCCGTCACGGTCGCGCCCCCGTCCAGCACGCGCGCCCACGCCGGCACGACGACCGTGCCCGGTGTCGCCGGCCGGACCCGCCAGAGCGTCCCGGCGGCGTTCTGCGTCACGCGCTCGAGCCCCGCGGTCGCGTCGAGCCTGCTGACCAGCTCGTCACGCGCAGCCGTCGCGTCGCCCGAGTCGCCTGCGTCCGGCTCGGCCCCGTCCGGCTCGCCACCGCCAGAGGGCACCGCCGGCACGAGCACGTCCGCCACCGCGAGCGCCGCGAGGGGACCGGCGACGTCACCGCTCGCCCCCGAGGCGAGCCGGGCCACCAGCGACTGCACCTCGTCGGTCGCGGCATCGGGGCCGGACGACGTCGGGTCGGTCAGGTCCCCGTCGAGCGTGCGCGTGCTGACGGCGGCGGCGCCGTCGACCATCATGGGGCCGTCCCCGCGCATCAGCTGCCAGGAGACGGCGTCGGGACCGACGGCGAGCGCGAGGATCCGCGACCGCAACGGTGACAGCTGCGCCTGCTGGCCGACGGCAGGCACGACCGGCCCGGCCACGGTGTGCAGCGGCGCGCCGCTGCCCGCGCGGGCCTGGAACGCCCATCCGCCGAGACCCGCGAGCGGGACGACCACGGCGACGGCCGTCAGCAGCGCGACCACGGGCTGACGCCAGCCGAACGAGCGACGCGCGAGGCGGTCCCGCACCCGGTCGGCGCCCAGCAGCGCGGCGGCGACGAGCCCCGCCGAGGCGAGCGAGACGCCGGGACCGGCCCAGCCGTGCACGACGGTGCCGTCCGCGACCGCCACAGGCACGGCGACCGCGACCGTGGCCGCGGCGAGGCCGAGCACCGCGACGACCCACGCGGTGCGGACCGCCCTGGCGACGGGAGCACCTCGGAGCAGGGCGAGCACGGCCAGGACCAGCACGACGGCGCCGAGCGCCCACGGCCATGCGGTCGCCAGCATGCCGGTGAACGAGTCGGGGACGAGTGCGGAGGCGTCCGAGGGGACGCCCAGCAGACGGCCGACGGGGTCCGAGCCTGTCGAGGCCGTCGGGAGCCCGGGGCCGGCCAGCAGCAGCCGCCATCCCCCCAGGCCGCGCCGGCCCGCCTCGACGAGGGTCGGCGCCAGCAGGACCAGCGCGGGCACGGCGACGAGCAGCACGCGTCCTCGACGCCGTCGCGCCCCGAGCGCCACTGCCAGCAGCGCCAGCACGCCGGGCACCAGCAGCGCCGGTGCGCCCGCGACGACCGCGGTGAACGCGAGGGCCGCCCCCGCCGCGCCGGCGATCGACCCGGTGGGATCCGGCGCCCCGACGAGGGCGGGCGCGACGGCGCGGTCGGCCGGCGTCGCGGCGCCGTCGCCCGACACACGCTGGGTCGGCACGGTCGGGACGCCACGGACCGGTGTCGTGTCGTCGGCCTCGGCGCCACGTCGGGTGGCGTCGCCACCGGGCTCGTCGCCGTCCAGCACGTCGCCGCCGGGCATGTCGCCACCGGGCACGTCGCCAC
Organism: Cellulomonas sp. URHB0016; assembly: GCF_054057935.1. Classification (NCBI taxonomy): domain Bacteria; kingdom Bacillati; phylum Actinomycetota; class Actinomycetes; order Micrococcales; family Cellulomonadaceae; genus Cellulomonas; species Cellulomonas sp. URHB0016. The sequence continues at coordinate 994,904 of NZ_JBSRZU010000001.1, forward strand.
CGTGCACGTCGTCGTCGTCCGAGGAACGGCGGGCGGTGACCAGGCCGGAGAGGACCTGGTCGACGCGCTGCACCCCGAGCCCGCGGGCCAGGCCGAGCGCGACCCACGGCAGCGCGGCGTGCGCGACGACAGGTCCCAGCCGTCCGTCACCCACGCCGATGAGGAGGACCGGGGCGCACGCCCACACCACCGCGGCCCACGCCCTGGCCACGGTCGACCGGGTCGCAGCCCCCGCGGCTGCCCAGGCGCCGACACCGGAGAGGACCACCGCCCCCAGCAGGAGGACGGCCACCGCGGTGCCGAGCGACCCCCCGGTCAGCGCCGTCGGGCCGACGAGCACGGTCAGGAGCGGGTCGGTGGGACCCGGCCCACCGAGCTCGTCCGCCACCCATCCCGACGTCGCGGCCACCCACAGGCTGCCGAGGTCGCCCACCGCGGGTGCGAGCGCACCACCCACCAGCCGGGCTCCCCCGACCACGGGACCCACCAAGGAGCCCCACGCCACGGACGTGGCGGCGACGAGGAGCACGACGACGACACCGAGCGTGGTGCGACGCCGGGTCGTCAGCTCGGCCAGCTCGCGCAGCTCGAGCTCGCTCGGTGCCTGCACGACGCGGCGCGCCGCCGCGCGGGCGAGCCGCCGGTCCTGCGCCTGTGTCCACACCTCCCGCCAGCTCGCCTGCAGCGGGCGAAGTGTGCGCCGGCTGAGCCGTCGGGTGCGCCGCGCACGTGCCCTGGCGCGGGCCACGGCGCGCGGGCGCAGGAGGGCGAGCAGGACGCCGACGAGCTCGTCCACGGCGAGGCCCGGCTGCTTGGCTGCGAGCTGGCCGCACGCCCGCAGGACGGCACCCAGCACGGCGAGGACCGCCACCACCGGCACCAACGGCACCGGGGCGCCGACCAGCCGCGCGTGCAAGGACGCGCGGCGCCGCTCGCGGAACGACCGGCGGGGGTCGGCGGCGTCGTCCATGCCGTCGCCGTCGAGGTCGACCGGCTCGTCGGTACCCGACTGCCCCGCAACCGCGTCACCACGCAGGCCCAGGTAGCCGGCCTGCGCGTGCCGGACCACTGCCGAGGGAACGACGACGACCCGGTGACCGGCGAGCCTGGCCCGCCGGGAGAGGTCGGCGCCGTCGCCGAAGGGCCCGAGCACGGGGTCCGGCCCGCCGAGGTCGTCCCACACGTCGCGCCGCACGAGCGCACCGGCCAGCCCGACGGAGAGCACGTCGACGCGACCGTCGTGCTGCCCCTGGTCCAGCTCGCCGGGCTCCACGTCGGTCATCCGCCGACCCGCGGGTGACGTCCGCACGCCCACCTCGAGCAGCCGCTCCGGCTCGGTCCACGTCCGCTGCTTGGCTCCCGCCACCGCGACGGACCGCGCGTGCCCCACGACCTTCACGAGCTCGCCCAGGGCCGACGGGGCAGGGGCGCTGTCGTCGTGCAGCAACCACAGCCACGGTGTGGCCGGGCCGTCCGCGGTGACATCAGGGTCGCCGAGGGCGCGGCGCACGGCGTCGCCGAAGGTGCGCGCGCCCGGCACGGCGACCGCGCGCAGCTGTGGGCGTGGTGCGTCGACGACCGCAGCGAACGCGCGCTCCAGCGCCGGCGGGACACGCTGGTCGGGGTCGGCACCCGCATCGACCACGACCACGCGGAGCGGCCGTCGCCGGGACGACGCGATCGCCTCGAGCGTCGCGACGAGGTAGCGGGTGACGCCTCGGGTGACGACCACGGCGGTCACCGGCGTCGTCACCGGTGTCGCGGCGGTCGCCGTGGGCAGGCCCACGGGCGGGAGGGTCTCAGTCATGCTGCGGCCATCATGCCGTCCGGGGCCGTGAGGCCCGGGAGCGACACTCGTCAGACGACGCGACGCTTGAGCTTGCGCCGCTCGCGCTCGGACAGACCGCCCCAGATGCCGAAACGCTCGTCATGGGCGAGTGCGTACTCGAGGCACTCGGAGCGGACGTCGCAGCCCGTGCACACCTTCTTGGCCTCACGGGTCGAGCCGCCCTTCTCCGGGAAGAAGGCCTCGGGGTCGGTCTGGGCGCACAGTGCGCGCTCCTGCCACCCCATCGGACCGTCGTCCTCGGGCACCCCGAACAGCGGCAGCACGTTCGAGCGCTGCTGCGGTGCAGCGTTCCGTGCGTCGGAGGGGAAGTTCTCGTCCTCGTCGTCGAGCAGGTTCCACATTGCGTGCCTCCGTGCGGGTCCTTCGTCTGATCGTGCTGCGGTGCAAGGCTCGGCTGGTGCGGTCCGCCGGTGGCCCGGCCGACGCGTCGTGGTGCTCGCGCTGTCGTGAATCCGTTCTAAGGAATTACACGCGTGTCGTTCCGCGTCGTCAAGCGGAGCCGTGGTAGTTGCCCGGATATGTCGGGGTGATCTTGCGGCGGACGGGTGAACGCCGCGTGTCGCCCTACCCTGGAGCACGTGCCTGTGACCACCATCGCCGACCTGCTGACCCTTCTCACGCGGCAGCCCGGGCGTCCCCGGATCACGTGGTACTCGGCGGACGGGGAACGCGTCGAGCTGTCCGGCGCCGTGCTCGACAACTGGGTCAGCAAGACCGTGAACCTGCTCGTCGAGGAGTTCGACGTCGGGCCAGGAGCGCGCGTGACGCTCGACCTCCCCGGGCACTGGCGGGCCGTCGTCTGGGCCCTCGCCGTCTGGCGCGTCGGCGCCGGCGTGGTGACGCCCGGCGCCGACGGGGACGCGACGGACCTCGTGGTGACCGCAGACCCGGGGTCGTACCGCGGCGTCTCGCAGCTCGTGGCCGTGTCCCTCCCGATGCTCAGCCGCCGGTTCCCCGGCGACCTGCCGGCCGGCGCCGTCGATGCGGCGTCCGCCGTGATGACGTACGGCGACGCGATCACGACGGCACCGCCGACCGACCTGGGCGCGACGGCGCTCGTCACGGCCGATCGGGTCGAGCCGCACGCCACGCTCGTGGCCCACGCCGTCGAACGGGCGGCCGTCGAGAGCCCGGCCCGGTGGCTCGTCGCCGCCGAGGCGTCGGCGGGCGGGGGGGTAGGAGCGGCCGAGGACGCCCTGGCGGCGCTGGCCGGGGACGGCTCGGTCGTGCTCGTCGACGAGCCGCTGCGGGCGGCGCTGGCCGCCGACCCGCTGCGCCTCGACCGGCTCCGCACCACGGAGCAGGTGACGGCGGAGCGGCTCGGCTGACTCGGCGGGTCGGTCCGCGTGGGGATCGGGGCGTGCCGGGCAGCGTTCAGGGCACGTCCGCCTGGACGAGCACCCCGTGGCCACGGCCTGCGAGCGCACCGTCGTCCGCCGGGACGAACGCCGCCTGTCCCCTGCCGAGCGCCAGCGAGCCGCTGGCCGCCGACACGGTGACCTCGCCGGCCAGGCACAGCAGCACCCGGGGGCCGCGGCCCGGCAACGGGTGGACCTCGTCGTCACGGATGTCGGTGACCGACAGCTCGAAGTCGTCGACCGGGGCGTAGAACACCTTGGTCCCCGCGTGGGACTCCTCGGGGGCGATACGGATCGGCGGCGCAGCGACGTAGTCGACGTTCCGCAGGAGCTCCGGGACGTCGACGTGCTTCGGGGTGAGACCTGCGCGCAGCACGTTGTCGGAGCTCGCCATGACCTCGACGGCCACCCCGCTCAGGTAGGCGTGCACGCCGCCGGCCGGCACGAACATCGCATCCCCGGGCTGCAGGGTCACCGGGTTGAGCAGCAGGGACGTGACGACTCCTGGATCACCGGGGTAGGCGGCCTGGAGCTGCACCACGGTGCGGTCGGCCCGCGGGGAGGGCGAGTCGGCGGCGAGCCGCGTCGCACAGGCCTCCGCGACCTCGCCGACCTCGTCCGCCGACGGACGCGTGGCCGGTTCGAGGAGCTGCCGGAACGCGGCACGGATGCCACCGACCGTGGGGTCGTGGATCAGGATCCCGTGCAGCTCCTTCGCGAGCGGTGCACCGAGGCCGGCGAACAGCTCGGCGGCCCGGCGCGGCGCCCGGAAGCCGCACACGGCCTCGAACCGGGTCAGCGCGTAGACGAGCTCCGGCTTGTGGTTGCGGTCCTTGTAGTTGCGCCGGACGGAACCGACGGGGACGCCCGCCGCCTCCTCCTCGGCGTGGCCCTCGCGTGCGCGCTCGAGGGGCGGGTGCACCTGCAGGGACAGGGGCCGGTCGGCGGCGATGAGCTTGAGGAGGTACGGCAGGCCCGTGCCGAACCGCGCGACCACGTCGTCGCCCAGCGCGGCGGTGGGGCCCCGGGCGATCAGCGCGTGCAACGGGACCGAGCCGTCAGCGGTCGCCACCAGTGCCGGCGCCGTCTCGTGCGCCCCGAACCACGCCTCGGCGAGCGGTGTCCCGTCGTGCTCCAGCCCGAGGATCTCCGGTATCGCGGTGGTCGAGCCCCAGGCGTAGGACTGCGCGGCGGGGAGGATGCGGTGCACTCGAGAGGATCCGTTCGTCGGGGCGTCCGCGGAGTCTACCGACCGCCCCGGCGCGAGCAGCGAGAGCGGCCGGCGACCGGTTGTCGCGAGGGGTGCCGACGATGGGCCAGACTACTGACCCATGCGCGGCATCATCCTGGCCGGCGGTTCCGGCACCCGTCTTCATCCGATCACCCTCGGCGTCAGCAAGCAGCTGGTGCCGGTGTACGACAAACCGATGATCTACTACCCGCTCTCCACGCTGATCCTGGCGGGCATCCAGGACGTCCTGGTGATCACCACACCGCACGACGCGGAGCAGTTCCGTCGGCTCCTGGGTGACGGCTCGCAGTTCGGCATCAACATCGAGTACACCGTGCAGGCGGAGCCCAACGGGCTCGCCCAGGCGTTCGTCCTCGGCGCCGAGTTCATCGGGACGCAGAGCGCCGCGCTGGTGCTCGGCGACAACATCTTCTACGGGCCCGGACTGGGCTCACGGCTGCAGCGCTTCCACGACATCGAGGGCGGTGCGGTGTTCGCCTACCGCGTCGCCGACCCCACGAGCTACGGCGTGGTCGAGTTCGACGACGCCGGCCGTGCCCTCTCGCTCGAGGAGAAGCCCGCCAGGCCGCGCAGCAGCTACGCCGTCCCGGGCCTGTACTTCTACGACAACGACGTGCTCGAGATCGCGCGCGACCTCAAGCCGTCGCCCCGCGGCGAGTACGAGATCACGGACGTGAACCGCGTCTACCTCGAGCAGGGCCGCCTCCAGGTGGACGTGCTTCCCCGTGGCACCGCGTGGCTGGACACCGGGACGTTCGACTCGCTGCTGGAGGCCTCCGACTACGTGCGCACCATCGAGCACCGGCAGGGTCTCAAGATCGGGTCCCCCGAGGAGGTGGCCTGGCGCCAGGGCTTCCTCTCCGACGACGAGCTGCGCCTGCGCGCCGAGAAGCTCGTGAAGTCCGGATACGGGACCTACCTGCTGGGCCTCCTCGACGAGGCGTGACGCCCACCAGCCCATCAGCCCGCCTGCCGCACCCGGTAGGCTCCCATGGTCGTTGCGGCGACCGCCCGCGATCGCCGCAGAGTGCGGCGCAACGAACGACTGGAGCAGTCTGAACCCGATGACCACGAACAAGCGTGCGCTGATCACTGGAATCACCGGCCAGGACGGGAGCTACCTCGCCGAGCTGCTGCTCTCCAAGGGATACGAGGTGCACGGCCTGATCCGCCGGGCCTCCACGTTCAACACGCAGCGCATCGACCACATCTACCAGGAAGCCCAGAGCGAGGACCACAAGCTGTTCCTCCATTTCGGCGACCTCACCGACGGGTCGCGCCTCGTGACGTTGCTCAACGAGATCCAGCCCGACGAGGTCTACAACCTCGCCGCCCAGTCGCACGTCCGGGTCAGCTTCGACGAGCCCGAGTACACCGGCGACTCGACCGGGCTGGGAACGATCCGCCTGCTCGAGGCGATCCGCGCCTCCGGCGTGACCCCGCGGTTCTACCAGGCGAGCAGCTCCGAGATGTTCGGTGCGACCCCGCCGCCGCAGGACGAGGACACGCCCTTCTACCCGCGGTCCCCCTACGGCGTGGCCAAGGTGTACTCGTACTGGATCACGCGCAACTACCGCGAGGCCTACGGGATCTTCGCGTGCAACGGGATCCTCTTCAACCACGAGTCGCCGCGCCGCGGTGGCACGTTCGTGACCCGCAAGATCACGCGGGCCGTGGCCCGGATCGCCGCCGGCACGCAGTCCGAGCTCTACATGGGCAACCTCGACGCCGTCCGTGACTGGGGCTATGCGCCCGAGTACGTCGACGCGATGTGGCGCATGCTGCAGCACGACGAGCCCCAGGACTTCGTGGTCGCCACCGGAACCGCCTACTCGGTCCGCGACTTCCTGCAGTTCTCGTTCGAGCACGTGGGCCTCGACTGGGAGAAGTACGTCCGCTTCGACGAGCGGTACCTGCGGCCCACCGAGGTGGACGCGCTGATCGGCAACCCTGCCAAGGCCGCGGACCTGCTCGACTGGACACCGCAGATCCACACGCCGCGGCTCGCGCAGATCATGGTCGACGCCGACGTGGCTGCCCTCGAGACCGAGGGCCAGCACTTCGTCGACGAGGTCCAGACCCGTTAACACCTTCGGACGACCCGTTCCCGCTGGCCGACCCGGAGGTTCCCTGTGCGCGCGCTCCTGACCGGCGGCGGGGGGATGCTCGGCCGCACGCTCGCCGACGCCTGGTCCGCCCGACGCCCCGACGACGAGCTGGTCGTGGTCACGCGGCGAGACGTCGACCTGCGTGACCACGCGGCCACGCGTCGCTACCTGGCAGACGTGCGGCCCGACGCCGTCATCCACGCCGCGGCGAAGGTCGGCGGCATCGCCGCCAAGCTGGCCGAGCCCGCGACCTACCTGCAGGACAACCTGCTGCTCGACACGTCCGTGATCGGCGCCGCGCTGGAGGCGGGGGTCGGTGACCTGCTCTACGTCGGCAGCGCCGTGGTCTACCCCGAGGCGTACGAGCGGCCCTTCGTCGAGTCGGACGCGCTGACCGGCCGGCTCGAGCGCGCGAACGAGGGGTACGCCCTGGCCAAGGGCACCGCCGCGCGGCTGTGCGCGTTCGCGAGCGCCCAGCACGGCGTGCGCTACCGCGTCGCCGTGCCGTCGAACCTGTACGGCCCGTACGACCACTTCGACGCCGAGACTGCCCATCTGGTCGGCGCCGCCCTCGGCAAGGTGCATCGCGCGCACGCCGACGGAGCACCGACCGTCGCGGTGTGGGGCGACGGCACCGCACGTCGGGAGTTCACCTTCGCCGGTGACCTCGCCCGCTTCCTCGTCGAGCAGGTGGACCACCTGGCCGCCTGGCCCGACGCGCTCAACCTCGGGTGCGGCGTGGACCACTCGGTCCGCGAGTACTACGAGGCCGCGAGCGAGGCCGTCGGGTTCACCGGCGAGCTCGTCTACGACGTCGACCGCCCGAGCGGCGCACCGCGCCGGCTGATCGACTCCTCGCTCGCGCGCGGGCTCGGCTGGACGACCCCGACCAGCCTGCGCGACGGCATCGCCCAGACCTACGCCGCCTTCCTCACCACCGTCTGACCTGAGAGAGACCCATGCCTGAGACCACCGGACCCGCGTTCCCCCTCGCCACCTCGTCCTGGGACGAGGCGGAGCTCGCCGCCCTCCAGAACGTCATCGCCAGCGGGCGCTTCACCATGGGGCCCCTCGTCGCCGAGTTCGAGCGGCTCTGCGCGGCGGCGTTCGGCAGCGGCCACGCCGTGATGGTCAACTCGGGCAGCAGCGCCAACCTGCTCGCCGTCGCGGCGGCCGTCCTCGACCCGCGCAACGACCTGCAGCCCGGCGACGAGGTCATCGTGCCCGCGGTGTCGTGGGCGACCACCTACTACCCCGTGCACCAGTACGGCCTGCGTCTCAAGTTCGTGGACATCGACCTCGACACGCTGAACCTGGACCTGGACCAGGTGGAGGCGGCGATCGGCCCGCGCACCAAGGCGGTGTTCGCGGTCAACCTGCTGGGCAACCCGCTCGACTACACGCGGCTCCAGCAGATCGCCGACGCCCACGGCCTGCTCGTCCTGGAGGACAACTGCGAGTCCCTGGGGGCGACGCTCGGTGGCCGCTCCGCCGGGACCTTCGGCGTGATGGGCACCCTGAGCTCGTTCTTCTCGCACCACATCTCGACCATGGAGGGCGGCGTCGTCCTCACCGACGACGACTACCTGCGTCAGATGCTGGTGTCGCTGCGGGCGCACGGCTGGACACGCGAGCTCCCCGACGACAACGTGGTCCACGCCAAGTCGGGTGACCGGTTCGACGACCTGTTCCGGTTCGTGCTGCCGGGGTACAACGTGCGTCCGCTCGAGATGTCGGGCGCGCTCGGCGTCGAGCAGATCGCGAAGGTCCCCGAGCTCGTCGCGGGCCGACGCGCGAACGCCGCGTACTTCGCGCAGCGCCTGGCCGACCTGCCGACCGTGCGGCTGCAGCGCGAGGTCGGCGAGAGCAGCTGGTTCGGCTTCTCGCTCGTGCTCGAGGGCGCCCTCGCCGGCCGCCGGCGGGACGTCGTCGCCGCCCTGACCGCCGACGGCATCGAGTGCCGCCCGGTCGTCGCCGGCAACTTCACCCGCAACCCGGTGATGCGCTACCTCGACGCCGACGTGCCCGCGGCCCTGCCGAACGCCGACAAGGTGCACGAGGACGGCCTGTTCGTCGGGAACCACCACTTCCCCATCGAGCGGGAGATCGACCTGCTGCACGGCACGCTGGCCGCGCTGGCCTGAGGCCCGGTCAGCGACCGAGCACGCGGTCGAAGGCGGCCAGGGTCTCGTTCGCGACCCGTTCCCACGAGAAGATGCCGGCCTGGGCGAACCCGTCGGCCGACATCTTGGCCACCAGCTCGGGCTCGGTGACCACCCGGGTGATCGCCGCCGCGATCGAGGCCAGGTCGGTGGGCTCGAAGTACAGCGCCGCCTCGCCACCGACCTCGTGGTAGACGGGGATGTCCGAGAGCATCACCGGCAGGCCGACGAGCATCGACTCCAGCGCCGGCAGGCAGAACCCGTCCCCGAACGACGGCATGACCATGGCGGTCGCCGTCGCGTAGAGCTCGTCGATCTCCTCGTCCGAGACCCAGGACCGCAGGTCGACGCTGCCCTGCAGTCCGAGCTCCTCGACGATCGGGCGCAACGGGTCGTCCCCGCGGCTCCCGGTGACCACCAGCGTGGGCCGCACGGCGGGGTCGACGAGGGCCATGGCACGGACGAGGCCGGCGAAGTTCTTGTGCGGGAGCCGGTTGCCCAGGGCCAGGATCAGGTCCGAGCGACGCTCGCCGGGCCTCGCCGTCGCGCTCGTGGGACGGGTGGTCCCGGCGAGCGGCACGACCTCGATCCGTGCAGGGTCGACCGGCAGGTACCGGCGGATCTCCGCGGCGGACGCCTCGCTGTCGGTGAGGATGTGCGCCGCGTTGCGCGCCGCCAGCTTCTCCATCAGCTTCACCGGCTCGGTGTACAGCGGCGTCGCCATGAGCTTGGGGTGGCTGAAGTACAGGAGGTCGTGCATCGTAATGACGGTCGGCACCGAGGAGCGCATCGGCCCCAGGGTCGCCGGGCAGTGGACCAGGTCGGCGCCGAGCTTCGTGGCAGCCCGCCCCGAGCCGACCAGCTCCCCGTACGCCCACACGAACCGGTTCTCCCCCGAGTAGCCCGAGCTCACGACCTCGCCCGGGAACCAGGAGTGGTCCTTCGTCATCAGCTCGGTGCTGGCCCAGCCGACGAACTCGTAGTCCGTGCCCATCGTCCCGAGCTGCTTGTACAGCTCGCGGGCGTAGGTCTCCATGCCGCCCTTGGTGCCGGTGTAGGACAGTAGATCGACGAGAAGTCGAGGCATCGTGCGGTGTCTCCTGGCGGTCTGGGGGCCGTCGTGCGGCAGCCGCTCAGTCTCTCACGCGGCCCGGGCTCACAGGCACGCGTGACGCACGAGGACGCGCACCGCGGCCGCGTCACGGACCTTCACCGCGCGTGGCAGCAGCGTGGCCGCGTGCAGGCGGGACGTCCCGTGCACGCGCGCGGCCCGGGCCGCGCGTCGCCAGCCGAGCGCGGCGACCTGCTCTGCGGCCGCCGCGAAGAACCGGCGCTCACCGTCGAACCGGCTCCCGTCGACCGCGGTGGACGACGAGGCGCTCTCGTCGTGACGGCGGTAGGAGAAGCACACGGTGGGCACCAGCAGCAGCGTCCCCCCCGCGCACAGGATGTCGATCTCGACGGCCAGGTCCTGCGTCACCGGGTAGTCGTCCTTGAAGCCCACCGTCGCGAGCGCTCGACGCGAGAAGGCGATCGACGGCCAGTAGAGCCAGTTGCCCCGCAGCAGGCTGACGGCGAGACCTTCCCCGCCGAGGAGCCGCGGCGTCCGTGCGCGGGGGCGCAGCAGCCTCTGCTTGACCGTGTCGGTGAGCGTCGTCACGACCGCGCCGTCCGCACCGATCACCTGGACCCCGGGCTGGATCATGTCGGCCTGCGGGAAGTGCTCGTGCGCCCGGAGGACGGTCGCCACGTAGTTCGGCAGCAGCAGGTCGTCGCACCCCACGACGACCATCCGGTCCTGTGTGGCGAGCTCGACGCAGCGGCGGAAGTTGCCGGTGATGCCGACGTTGGCGGGGTTGCGCTCGTACCGGATGCGGGGGTCGTCGAGCCCCGCGAACCACTCGCCCACGCTCGGGTCGGGGTAGGCGTCGTCCACGACGGTGAGCAGCCAGTCGTCGCTCGTCTGGGCCTGGACGCTGCGCACGGTCTCGCGCAGCAGGGCCGGGTCACCCCAGAACGGGATCAGGATGTCGAGAGGCATGGCGGGTCCTTCCGGAGGGCTGCGCCACCCTAAGTGCGTGCCGCCGGCGAAGTCACGCCGGGGCGGGGTGCGGCGCCGAGGCGACCGCCGACCTCACCGCGAGCGCGTGGACGCCGATCCCCACGAGCGGACCCAGGGCGAGGGACACCACGGCCCGCTGGTCGAGCGGCAGGTCGACGAACAGCAGGAGGAGCGACGTGCACGCCGCGACGATCCATCCGGCCGCATACGCCCCGTGCCGCCCCAGGGCGAGGACCGCCGCTCCGGTGAGCGTGAGGACGGCGACCGTGCTCGCGGCCACCATGAGCGCGGCGAGGATGCCCGGCGCGACCTCGTAGGCCGGCCCGAACAGGGTGGTCATCAGCCACGGGCCGAGCACCGCGGCGAGCGCCGCTCCGGCCGCGCCGGCGCCGAGCACCAGGAGGCTCAGTCGCGTCAGGGCGCGGACCGGCCCACGGGCGGGGTCGAGGAAGTAGCGGATGGCCACACCCTGGTAGGCGTTCAGTGGGATGAGCAGCGGCGCCCTCGTCATGGAGATCGCCAGGAGGAGCGGAGCGGCGGTCGCCCACTGTGCCGCATCGGTGGTCGCACGGAGGAGGGTCGGATAGCCGACGACGAGCGCGGCGGTGCCCACCGCCGCGAGCACGGCCTGCAGCAGGTTGCCGACGAGGCGGCGCGGTCCCACGTCGGCGAGCGTGGCCACGGCCCGACGGGTGACGGCCGACCACGGTGTCACGACGAGCCAGAAACCGGCCGACGCGGCGACCGCCACCTCGAGCCCGAACAGCTCGGAACCGAGCAGCACCGCGAGGCCGACGAGGACGAGCCGCAGCAACGACTCCCCGCCGACGTACGCCGACACGAGGCCCCACCGGCCACGACCGGTGAGCGTGCCGACCATCGTGAGGTGCCCGGCGAAGGCGAGCAGGCTCACGCAGACCAGGACGACCGCCGGCCACGAACCGTCGCCGAGCAGCGTGTCGTGCCACACGGGGGCCGTCAGGACGACGACCAGGGCCACGGCGGCACCTGTCGCGAGGGTCCACGGCATGACACGAGCCCCCGAGCGCTCGTGCGGGCCCGCAGCGCCGACGGCCCGCGTGGTCTCCGGCGTGATCCCGCCGAGCACCGCGAACCCGCCGAACAGCAGCGACCAGAAGACGAGGAAGTCGGCGTTCTCGGCGACCGGCAGGAACCTGGTGACGAGAAAGATCACCAGGTACCCCGATGCCGCCGCGACGATCGACGCGACACCGACGGACGCGATGCCGCGGCCGCCGATCAGGGCCGGCTGCTCGACGGGTGCGGTCATCCGAGCACGGCCGCGCTCGCGGCGGCCCAGCGCGACTCCCAGGAGCCGATCGGGGAGATCCCGGCGGCCTCCAGCGCGCCGTGCCCCAGGACCGAGTAGCTCGGCCGGGGAGCCGGACGGACGAACGCGTCGCTCGACGTCGGACGGATCGTCTCGGGGCCGAGGCCGGCAGCGGCGACGGCGGCGCGTGCGAAGCCCCACCACGACGTCTGTCCCGACGACGTCGCGTGGTAGGTGCCGGAGGCGGCGCCGGCGTCCACCAGCCGGACCACGAGGTCGGCGACGTCCGCCGTCCACGTCGGCTGGCCCACCTGGTCGTCCACGACGTCGAGCCCCCCACGCTCTGCGGCCAGCCGCGCGATGGTCTTCGGGAAGCAGCTCCCGTGGGCGCCGTACAGCCACGCGGTACGCAGGACCAGGTGGTCGTCCGTCTCGGCACGCACCGCCCACTCGCCCGCGGCCTTGGTCCGTCCGTACGCCGACCGCGGTGCGACGGCGCCGTCCTCGGCATAGGGCTCGGTGGCGACGCCGTCGAAGACGTAGTCCGTGGAGATCTGCACCAGCCGTGCGCCCGCCGCCCGCGAGGCACGTGCCAGGAGGGCCGGTCCGACGGCGTTCGCTGCGAACGCCGCGGCCTCGTGGGTCTCCGCGTCGTCGACCGCGGTCCACGCGGCGCAGTTCACGACCACGTCGTGACCGGCGACGGCGGCCTCGACCGACGCCTGCGAGGTCACGTCCAGGCGGTCCCGCCCGGCGGCCGTGACGTCCGTGCCGCGCGCCTCGAGCAGGCGGACCAGGTCGGTGCCGAGCATCCCCGAGGCCCCCGTGACCAACCAGCGCACCGTGCTCTCCTTCGTTCGACCGACGGTCTCCTCTACCGGTCGGTCACCCTATCCCGGCCGGTAGTCTGAGCGCCGACCACGACGAGAGGACCACTCCGTGCAGTTCCGCGAGCTGACCGTGCCCGGCGCCTGGGAGATCACCCCCCAGCAGTTCGGCGATCCCCGGGGCGTGTTCCTCGAGTGGTACAAGGAGAGCGCGTTCGCCGAGGCGGTGGGACATCCGCTCGACCTGCAGCAGGCGAACTGCTCGGTGTCCGCGGCCGGGGTGCTGCGCGGCATCCACTTCGCCGACGTACCGCCGGGACAGGCCAAGTACGTGACCTGCGCGCGCGGGGCGGTCCTCGACGTGGTGGTCGACATCCGCGTGGGCTCCCCCACGTTCGGCCGGTGGGACTCCGTGCTGCTCGACGACGTGGAGCGCCGCGCCATCTACCTTGGCGAGGGCCTGGGACACGCGTTCCTCTCGCTGGAGGACGACTCGACGGTGCTGTACCTGTGCTCCACCGGGTACGCCCCGGGCCGCGAGCACGGCATCCACCCGCTCGACCCGACCGTCGGCATCGAGTGGCCGGCGACCGACCGCGCCGGCCGGCCGATCACGCCGCAGCTCTCGGACAAGGACCTCGCCGCGCCCTCGCTCCTGGAGGCGCGCGACCAGGGCCTGCTCCCCCGCGTCGAGGACGTCACCGTGTACCTGGACGAGCTGGGCCGGCGCACCCGCTGACGCTCACCGGGACCTCAGCGCCGCCTGGTACGCCTCGACGTGCTGGGCGGCCGAGCGTGCCCAGGTGAACGTCCGGGCACGGGCGACCGCGGCACCGGCGAGGGCCTCCCGACGTGCGGGGTCGGCGAGCAGCGCCGACAGCTCGGCCGAGATCGACCCGTCGTCGGTCCCGCAGTAGGCGACGGCCTCGCCGCCGACCTCCGCGAGCGACGTCTCGCGGGTGGTCAGCACCGTCGCGCCGCAGGCCATCGCCTCGAGCACCGGCAGCCCGAAGCCCTCCGCGAGGCTGGGGTACGCGAGGACGACCGCACCCGCGAGGAACCCGGGCAGGTCGTCGAGCGGCAGGTAGCCGGGCCGCAGGACCGTCAGGCGGGCGGGCACCGCAGCGAGCGCCGCGTCGATGGTGTCGTCCCACCCTCGACCACCGGCCAGGACGAGCGCCGGCGGCGCGTCCGACCCCTCGCACGAGCGGACCCAGGCCCGCACGAGCGCGGGCACGTTCTTGCGGGGCTCGAGCGTCCCGAGGAAGCCGACGTAGGTCCGGCCCGCGAGGCCCAGGCTCGTCGCGACCCGCTCCTGCTCCGCGACCGACGTCGGTCGGAAGCGCTCGAGGTCCACGCCGTGCTGCGCGACGTGCACGGGCCCCTTCGACCGCCCGGCGTACCGCGCGATCTCGTCCCGGGTCGCGGCCGACGGGACGACGACCGCCGCGGCGCGGCGGAGGGCCACCCGCGTCGCCGTCCGGAAGAAGCGGGCCTTCAGCGCCAGGTGGGCGTCCGGGTGGCTGAAGAACGTGGCGTCGTGCAGCGTGACCACCGTCGGCACGCCCGTCGCCAGCGGCATCGTGTAGTGCGGGCTGTGCAGGACGTCGGGGCGCAGCCGGCGCGCGAGCGACACCAGTCCTGTCTGCTCCCAGGCGAGCCGCCGTGCGACGGGGCCGCGGGCGCCCGGCGCCGGCACGACGTCGACCGCCCGGTGCGCACCGAACCGGTCGACGTCGCGCTCCTGGCAGGCGACGACCAGGTCGACCCCCGTGTCCGCGAGCGCCGGCACGAGCTCGTCGAGGTAGCGGCCGACACCGCCGCGGTCGGCGGGGACGGCGGTGGCGTCCAGCAGGATCCTCACGGGCAGATCGTACGAGGGCGGCGGCTTCACCCGGACCGGGCGACCTGGTCGTGCGACGCGCTCCTCTCCGTCCACCGGCTCGGCGTCCGGACCGGCTAGCATGCCTGGGCGTCTCCTGCACCCGGTGGGTGCCCGGTCGAAAGGTCATCCCCCGTGCGAAGCGAGCTACGACGTCATCTTGCGTCCGCGGCGTCGGCCGCGTGCGTCGTCGTGCTGCTCGCTGCCTGTGGTCCTGCGCAGTCCGCCGACGGAGCGACCCCGACCGGCACGACCACGACCGGCGCCACCACGACCGGCGCGGCCGGTGGAGGGCCGACGGTGACGGCGACCGCGACATCGGTCGCGTCGAGCCCCACGGCGAACGACGCTGCCGGGAAGCCCGTGACGGCAGCTCCGACGCACGCGCCTGCGCCCGGAGCGCCGCAGGACGGTCGCACGCAGGTCGGGCTCCAGGTCACGTCGGCCACGTGGGACGCGCCGTCGGCCGCCGTCGAGGTCGCGGGCTTCGTGGCCGTGCTGGAGGCGGACGGGGTCTGCCATCTCGTCCTGACGCAGGGCGCGAGGGCCGTCACGACGGACCAGCCCGCCGAGCCGGGACCGTCGTCGACGGACTGCGGCGTGATCTCCGTCCCCGCGGCCAGGCTCGGCTCCGGGGCCTGGACCGCTCAGCTCACGTACGAGTCGTCGACGTCGGTCGGCCACGCCGACCCGCAACAGATCGAGGTTCCCTGATGAAAGCCGCCCTGCGCCGCCGCTGCGCCGCGATCCTGGCCCTGGTCGTCGCGACGTCGGGGCTGACCGCCGTCGTCGGGGCGCCGATCGCCTCCGCCGCGCCCACGGGCCTGTTCGACCCGGGCTACATCATCTCGGACGGCATCTTTTACGACCGCAACACCATGGGCGAGGCCGCGATCCAGGCCTTCCTCGACCAGAAGGGTGCGGCGTGCGTCCCGGCGTCCGACGGCACGCTGTGCCTCAAGGACTACGCCATGATCTCGGGCACGAAGGCCGCCGACGCGTACTGCAGCGGGTACACCGCCGGGAGCGAGCGCGTGGCGACGATCATCGCGCGGGTCGCTCTCTCCTGCGGCGTCAACCCCCAGGCCCTGCTCGTCATCCTGCAGAAGGAGCAGAGCCTGGTGACGCGCAAGACGGCCGGGACCGCCGCGATCTACCAGAAGGCCATGGGCTATGGCTGCCCGGACACCTCCGTGTGCGACGAGAAGTACTACGGCTTGTTCAACCAGGTGTACATGGCCGCGCGCCAGTTCCAGGTGTACAAGGCCACCGCAGCGACCCGGAACTACCGGGCCGGCCGCGCCAACACGATCCTTTACCACCCCAACGAGGCCTGCGGCTCGTCGTCGGTCTACATCCAGAACCAGGCGACCGCCGGCCTGTACAACTACACGCCCTACCAGCCCAACGCGGCAGCGATCGCGGCCGGCACCGGAACCGGCGACTCGTGCTCGTCGTACGGCAACCGCAACTTCTTCAACTACTTCTACGACTGGTTCGGCTCCCCCACGGGCAACCGGCAGCCGCTCGGCAACATCGACGGCACGACGACCACGGCCGGCTCGATCACGGTCAACGGCTGGGCGTTCGACCCCGACACCACCGACCCGATCCACGTGCACGTGTACGTGGACGGCGTCTGGTCGGGCGACTTCGCCGCCGGCGCGGCGCGGTACGACGTCCTCGCGGCCTACCCCGGTGTGGGTCTGTCGCACGGCTTCAGCGCGACCGTCGGAGCGGCTGCGGGCACCCACCAGGTCTGCGCGTACGGCATCGACAGCTCCGGCGGGCAGAACTCGACGTTGGCCTGCCGGTCCGTCACGGTCGTGAACAAGGTGCCGGTCGGGAACTTCGAGTCGCTGACTGCCAGCGGCACCAGCGTCACCCTGCGTGGCTGGGCGTTCGACCCCGACACCACCGGGGCCGTGCAGGTCCACATCTACGTCGACGGCGCCTGGGGCGGGACGGTGACCACCGACCAGCCGCGCGCGGACGTCGCGGCCGCCTACAAGACCGGCCAGAACCAGGGCTTCGTCAAGACGTTCACGGCCGGCGCCGGCACGCACTCGGTCTGCGCCTACGCGATCGACACGACCCAGTCGGCCGTCAACGCACCGATGGGCTGCCGCACCGTGGTGGTGGCCGGTGCGCCGGCCAACATCCTGCCCGTCGCCAACTTCGAGCAGCTGGTCGCGAACGGCAACCAGGTGACGCTCTCCGGCTGGGCGCTCGACCCCGACACGGCGGGCCCGGTGCAGGTGCACTACTACGTCAACGGTGCCTGGGGCGGGGCCGTCACCACGGACCGGCCGCGGTCCGACGTGGCCGCCGCCTACCACTCGGGTGCCAACCAGGGCTTCAGCAAGACGTTCACCGCGGCGCTCGGGACGCAGACCGTGTGCGCGTACGCGATCGACGCGACCTCCGGTGGGAACACGCCGATGGGCTGCCGGACGGTCACGGTGGTGAACCGCGCGCCGCTCGGGAGCGTCGACTCGGCGACGGTGAGCGGGACGACCGTGACGGTGCAGGGCTGGGCGCTCGACCCCGACACGACAGGTCCGGTCCAGGTGCACCTCTACGTCGACGGCGCCTGGGGCGGGGCGGTCACGACCGACCAGGCGCGACCGGACGTGGGGGCGGCGTACCACGCCGGCGCCAACCAGGGCTTCACCACGTCCTTCGTCGCCGGTGCCGGCAGCCACTCGGTCTGTGCCTTCGCGATCGACACCACCTCAGGACCGGCGACACCGCTGCCGTGCCGGACGGTCACGGTCGGCTGAGCGACGGCCGTCGGGCGGCTCCCCTCGTCACCGGCGCGTGCGAGCCGCCGGTCCGGGATGCGCGAGGTTGCTGGGCGACCCCGCGCATCCCGGCCGACTCGGCGACCACGGGTGACCCAACCCGCTCGGGGACCACGGGCAGCCCGGCCGGCTCCGCAGTCACGCGGAGCCCGGCCGGCTCCGCAGTCACGCGGAGCCCGGCCGGCTCGGCAGTCACGCGGAGCCCGGCCGGCTCGGCAGTCACGCGGAGCCCGGCCGGCTCGGCAGTCACGCGGAGCCCGGCCGGCGCTGCGACGTCTCGTATCCGGCCGGCGGCTGCCGACCCTGAGGACCGGCGGCGGCCGACCCTCAGAAAGCGACGATCCGGTAGACCGTCAGGACGAGCATGACCACCGCCATCGCAGCCGCCAGCCGGACCATCGCACGCGTGCGGAGCGAGTAGGCCGCGAGGACCGCCATGAGCGGGACGAGGGTCTGCCCGTAACGGGGCGGTGGCGCGAAGTAGACGCCCTGCGCGAAGTAGCTCAGCGCGACGAAGGCGGGAGCGCCGATCAGCCCGACGATGGCTCCGCCCTGCGCGAGGGTCCGTACCCTGCCGAGCGTCCGGCCGAACACGGCGAGCGCGACCAGCGCCGTGGAGAGCAGGACGCCCGTGAGGCGCTGCGTCGCGGCGAGGTACTCGCCCGGGCCGACCTCGACGAGGTAGGACGCGAGCGGGTTGAGGAAGATCCCGACGGCCTCGACGGCGTGCGCCTGCGGGAACCTGGGGATCGTGAACTCGTGCGCCATGGGCGGGACCGCGCTGCTGCTCGAGGTCACGACCCCCACGAGGACCGCCCAGGCGAGCTGCACGACGACGAACGTGCCCAGGACGGCCGCGCCCCCGACCACGAGTCCCTTCGGTCCCGCGGTGACGCTCCCCGACAGTCCGTCCTCGCGCCCGGCCCGGCGGCCCCGCCACCAGTCGAGCAGCTGCAGGAGGATGTAGGCGCCGATCGCGAGGAAGATGATCACGTTGGTGGCCTTGAGCAGCACCCCGACCGCGACGGCGAGGACGAGGACCGGCCAACGGCGGATGGGGGGCCTCCTCCCACCACAGCGTCGCGAGCACCGCGGACGCCCCGACCGCGAGGCACGCGGCGTCCGGGTTGACGGTGGAGCTCAGGTACAGGACCGACGGCGTGCAGGCGACGAGCACCAGGACGACGAAGAGCGGGGTGCGCGGCACCCGCATCCGACGTCCGACGGCGTAGGCGAGCACGAGCCCGAGGCCCAGCCAGACGGCCCCCGCCATCCGCGCGTCGGTCACGATGCTGTCGCCGGGCGTGAACGGGGACAGGAGCCAGCCGAACGCCTTCGTGACGGTGTAGTAGAGCGGCGTGTTCACCGAGGCCGTGTTGTAGCCGGCCTCCTGGAAGTCCCTCGGGTTGTACCGCGTGCCGACCTCGCAGTCCGGCAGGCCCTTGAGGGGGTAGTCGAGGCCACGGCAGGCCTCCTCCTCCATCGCCTGCTGGCCGACCCGCTCGCCCACGACGACCACGTGCGGCGCCTTGATCAGGTAGTCGATGTGCTGGAGCTCGTCGATCGGGCCGATCTTGGTGTAGTCGCCGACATGCACCGACACCAGGGTGAAGGCCAGCACGACCAGGAGCACCGGGGCGAGCAGGCGCCGCACCGTCTCGGGGAGGTGCCGGCGAGTGCCCGTCTCCCGTGGCGCAGCTGCTTCGACGACGTCCACCATGGGCTCCCCTAGTTCGTGCGGCGTGCGGTGCCGCACGCGGCACCGGAGGAACTCTAGGGCGTCACCGGCGGTGCCCCTGCGCCGACTCACCTGCTCCACGACTCCGCCACAGCTCGATTCGGGTGGAGCCGGACGTCTTGGCATACTTCGCTGCGCAGGAGGCACGACACCCGGCCGCCGGCCGCCGACGAAGGACGAGGACGACATGCGCGTCGCGATGGTCGTCGAGCAGTGCTGGCAGCCGGTCCCGGGCGGGTCCGGCACGTACGTCGCGCGGCTGACCGAGGCGCTCGCGGCGCTCGACACCCCGGTGGTGGGGATCCGCGCCGCGCACCGGCGGGGCGCCACGCCCGCCGCCGGGATCGCGCCGACGCTGCGCTCGACCGTCGTCGCACCCCTGCCCCGCCGCGCTCTGTACGACGCGTGGAACACGGTGCGGCTCCCCCGGGCGGAGCATCTCGTGGCGGGGGCCGAGGTGGTGCACGCGACCACGTGGGCCGTGCCCCCGACGCGGCGGCCGCTCGTCGTCACGGTGCACGACGTCGCCTTCCTGCGCAGCCCCGAGCACTTCTCCGCGCGCGGCAACAAGTTCTTCGCCCGCAGCCTGCAGCGCACGATCGACGAGGCCGCCGTCGTCGTCGTGCCGTCGGCGGCCACGCGCGACGACTGCGTCGACGCGGGCATCGACGCGGACCGGATCGCCGTCGTGCCGCACGGCGTGTCGGTCCCGGTGATCTCGTCCGCCGACGTCGACGCGTTCCGCCGGCGCCACGGGATCGACGGTCCGTACGTGCTGTGGTGCGGCACCCTGGAGCCGCGCAAGAACGTGCCCGCCATGGTCGACGCCTTCGTCCGGGCCGAGCTGCCGCCCGAGGTCCGGCTGGTCCTGGCCGGACCGCAGGGGTGGGGTGACGTCGCGGTCGCTGCGCACCCGGGCCGCGTCCGGACGGTGGGCAGGCTCTCCGAGCACGACCTGCACTGCGCGTACGCGGGCGCGGCCGCGTTCTGCTTCCCGTCGTCGTGGGAGGGGTTCGGCATGCCGGTCCTGGAGGCGATGGCGCACGGCGTCCCGGTCGTCACGAGCGCGAAGACCTCGATGGCGGAGTTCGCCGCGGGCGCCGGCGTCCTGGTCGACCCCGGTGACGTCGACGACATCGCCCGCGGGCTGCGTGCGGCGCTCGGACCCGAGGCGCGTGCCTGGGGTACGGCCGGACGTGCGACGGCGTCGACGTACACGTGGGAGCGCGCCGCGCGGGAGACCTTCGACACATTCGCTCGCGCCGGTTTGCCCGGTCCTCTGAGGTAAAGTCGAGCGCTGCGCGGTGGCCGACGCCGCTGGAGCCGGTACGGCTCGGCCGATCTGGGAGATCACACATCAGATGAAGGACCTGTCCGACCTCTGGACCTACCGCGCACTGACGACGAACTTTGCTCGGCGCGAGCTGAAGGGCCGCTACCGCGGAAGCGTCGCCGGCTGGCTGTGGTCGTTGGCCAACCCCGCGGCGACGCTGCTGATCTTCACGCTGGTGTTCTCGACGATCTTCCAGCGCAAGCCTCCGCTGGCCGGCAACGGCACGCTCGAGAGCTACACGATCTACCTGTTCATCGGCCTCGTGTGCTGGAACTTCTTCAACGGCATCGTGACGACGAGCATGGGGTCGCTGATCGGCGCGGGACCCCTGCTGAAGAAGATCCGGTTCCCCGCGTTCGCCCCGGTCATCGGCAACGCGATGTCCGCCGGTGTGCAGACGCTGATCGAGTTCGGGATCCTCCTGGTCGTGCTCGCGTTCGCGCAGAACCTCGCGTGGGCCACCCTGTTCATCCCGGTGGTCTTCCTGCTCCTCGCCGTCTTCTCGCTCGGCATCGGGCTGATGGTCTCCGTGGCCAACGTCCGCTACAAGGACGTCAGCCACCTGGTGGGGATCGGCCTGCAGCTGCTCTTCTACGCGACGCCGATCATCTACGCGCCCGAGGACATCCCCGTCACCACCAGCTCCGGCATCCCGGCACGCGCGCTGCTCGGCCTCAACCCCCTGAGCTGGTACGTCCAGGCCGCCCGTGACGTGCTCTGGTACGGGACGATGCCCAGCCTGCTGCTCATCGTCGGGATGGTCGCCGTCGCGGTGGTCGTCTTCCTCCTCGGCTGGTCCGTCTTCCAACGTGCCGCCCTCGACATCGCGGAGGAGCTGTGAGCACCTCGAAGGACATGGTCGTCACCGTCGACAACGTCTCGAAGCGGTTCCGTCTGGCGCAGGAGCGCCGCACGAGCCTCAAGGAGGTCTTCGTGCGCGGCCGGTCGCCGGTCACCGAGTTCTGGGCCCTCCGGGACGTGTCCCTCCAGGTGGAGCGCGGCACGACCTACGGCCTGATCGGGCACAACGGGTCGGGCAAGTCGACGCTCCTCAAGCTGATGGCCAACATCCACCGTCCGACGTCGGGTCGCATCTCGCACGAGGGCCGGGTGACCGCCCTGCTCGAGCTCGGTGCCGGCTTCCACCCCGAGCTCTCGGGCCGCGAGAACATCTACCTCAACGGCTCGATCCTGGGCATGCCGCGCAAGAAGATCGACGAGGCGTTCGACCGCATCCTCGAGTTCGCGGGCCTCGGCGACTTCATCGACTCCCCGGTCAAGGTCTACTCGAGCGGCATGTATGCGCGGCTCGGGTTCTCCATCGCCGTCCACCTCGATCCCGAGATCCTCATCGTCGACGAGATCCTCGCCGTCGGTGACGAGGACTTCCAGCGGCGCTGCTTCGACTACCTGTCCGAGCTCCGTGCGCGAGGCGTGACGATCGTGTTCGTCAGCCACTCCCTCGCGCTCGTCCAGTCCATGTGCGACCGGGTGGCGTGGCTCGACCACGGCTCGCTCGTCATGGAGGGCTCGGCGGTCGAGGTCGTCGATGCCTACGTCGAGGACGTCAACCGCATGGAGAACAAGCGGGTCACGCGGGCGCACGTGGAGCACCCTGTGCCGGGCCTGGACACGACCAACAGGCGCGGCGGCGGCGAGCTCGAGGTGACCGGCGTCGACGTCCTCGCCGAGAGCGGCGGGCTCCCCGTGGTGGGCGAGGCCATGACGGTCCGCGTGCACTACAAGGCCCACGTCCCGATCGACAGCCCGGTGTTCGCGCTCGCCTTCACCCCCGAGCACGGTCAGAAGGTCGCCGGGCCGAACTCGGTCACGCTCGACCTCGGCACCTTGTCGGGGACCGGCTACGTCGACTACCACCTGGCCACCCTGCCCCTGCAGAGCGGGCACTGGATGGTGTCGATCGGCGTCACGAACGGCAGCTTCACGCACGTCTACGACCATCTGGACCGGGCGCTCAAGCTCACCGTCCAGGCCGGAGCCGGTCCCGCGCAAGGCGGCGACGTGCTGCTCCCGGGATCCTGGGGCCAGACGACGGTCACCGAGCCGAGTCTCGAGGAGTCACGATGAGCCCGATGCCCACACCCCGCGGGATCTACGAGCGCGTCCGGCGCACCACCGCCGAGCAGCTGCCCGCCAACAGCCGTCGCCGCGCCGTGGCCAAGGCCACGCTGGACACGGCCCGCATCACCCGGGGTGCCGCCCAGCAGGTGCGCGTCGCGTTCACGACGACGGGCGCGGTGCGCTCCCCCCACCTGTCGGTCGAGGCGTGGTCCGCCGGCCAGGTCCCGTCGCGCGACGAGCTGCGTGCCCAACGTGTCGAGGCACGCGCAGCCCTCGCACCGATCCGGTTCCTGGTCGTCGTGCCGTCGAACGGCGCGACGGGCCACGACGTCGACGCCAGCGTCGACTCGGTCTCGGCGCAGACGTGGACGCACCACGACATCGTCGTCGCAGGGGCGGTCGCGGGCTCGAGCTCCTCCGAGGTGGCGCGGACGCTGCAGAGCCCCGACCAGACGTGGACGGCCGACGTGGCGCTCGCCGCCGCCGCGTCCGACGCCGACTACGTGCTGTTCCTGCCTGCCGGCGACCGCCTGACGCCCGACGCGCTGTACCGGGTGGCTGCCGCGACGTGGGAGAACCCGCTCATCGACGTCCTGGTCTGGGACGAGCTCTCGACGACCGACGCGAACGGCCTGCGCCTGCGCCCCGAGTGGTCGCCGGAGGCGCTGCTGGGCGCGAACTACGTCGGCGCCGCGTTCGCCATCCGCCGCGCGATGCTCGTCCAGCTCGCGGGCTTCGGGGCGCCGACGGTCGACGCGGCCCTCTGGGACCTCCTGCTCCGCGCCTCGGAGCTCCCCCTGGTCGCGGGCCGCGTCGCACGGCCGCTGAGCCGTGTGCGGACGCACCACGACACCGTCACGCAGGACGGGGCGGACGTCGTCCGTGCCCACCTCGACCGCACCGGGCGCGCGGCGCGCGTCCGCGTCGAACGTGACTCGCTGCGGGTCACGCCGCAGCCCGGGACCTGGCCCAAGGTCTCGATCGTGATCCCCACGCGCCACAACCGCCCGCTCCTCCGGCGGGCCCTGGCCTCGCTGACCACCACCACCTATGCCGGTGAGTGGGACGTGCACGTGATCGACAACGGTGGCCGGAGCGAGGACAACGACGCCTGGTACGCGGGGCAGCGCACGGAGCTCGGTCACGACCTCACGGTCACGTGGTGGACCGAGACGCCGTTCAACTACTCACGCGTGAACAACGTGGCGGCGGCCGCGACCGACGGAGAGGTCGTCGTCTTCCTCAACGACGACACCGAGGTGGCCAACCCGGCGTGGCTCGACGAGCTCGTCGGCTGGGCCCTCCGGCCGGGGATCGGCTGCGTCGGCGGGCAGCTCCTCGACGCGGACGGGGACATCCAGCACGGCGGCGTGGTGCTGGGCATCGGCGGCTTCGCCGACCACCTGTTCCAGGGCATGAGGCCCGGGTCGGACAGCCTCCTGGGCCCGACCGACCGGTACCGGAACACGCTCGCGGTCACCGGTGCGTGCCTCGCCATCCGGCGTGACGTGTTCGACGAGCTCGGCGGGTTCGACGAGAGGTTCGTCCTCTGCGGCTCCGACGTGACCCTCGGCCTGGACGCCGTGCTCTCCGGTCGCCGCAACGTCTGCTCGCCCCACGTCGGCGTCCGCCACCTCGAGTCGGCCACGCGCGGGTCGACCGTGCCGCCGGAGGACTTCTTCGCCAGCTACTGGCGGTACAACCCGTGGGTCCTGGGCGGCGACCCGTACTTCTCCCCGCACCTCTCGCTGACCAGCCGTGTCCCGCGGCTGCGCAGCCCGCTCGAGCCCACCGCCCGGCAGATGCTGTCCGAACCGCTCGGCCGCAACCTGACGGTGTTCCGTCAGACCAGCGACGAGAACGAGGCCCTCATGCTGGCCGACCTCTGCCGCGCGGACTCGAGCGACCGGGCCAAGGTCGAGGCCGTGCACGCGTCGACCACGGGCTACCGCGAGGTCCGCACCGTCAACTGGTTCATCCCCGACATCGACTCCCCGTACTACGGCGGCATCAACACCGCGTTCCGCATCGCCGACCTCCTGCGGCGCGAGCACGGTGTGACCAACCGCTTCGTCGTGTGGGGCGCCCCGTCGGACAACTACGTCCGCAGCGCGCTGGCGGCGGCGTTCCCCGGGTTGGCCGACTCCGAGATCGTGTTCCACGACGGGAGCGAGGACGGCCTCGCAGCCGTGCCGGCCGCCGACGCGTCGATCGCGACGCTGTGGGTCACCGCGTACTTCGTCGCCAAGTCGACGAGCGCACCGCGCCGATTCTACCTGATCCAGGACTTCGAGCCGATGTTCTACCCGGCGGGCTCCATGTACGCCCTCACCGAGGAGTCCTACCGGCTCGGTCTCTACGGCGTCTGCAACACCAAGAACCTGCACTCCATCTACACCGGCGAGTACGGCGGCAAGGGCATGTCGTTCATGCCGGCCGTGGACCGCAAGGTGTTCCACGACGCCGACGAGCCCCGTCCCGACGACCGTGCCGTCACGATCTTCCTGTACGGGCGGCCCGGCCACTGGCGCAACTGCTGGGAGATCGCCTCGCTCGCGCTCGGCGAGATCAAGAAGCGGTACGGCACCCGGGTGCGGATCGTCGCCGCCGGGTCGTGGGCGAAGGGCACCTCGCGGGCGGGCGACATCCAGCAGCTCGGTCTTCTCGACTACCGCGCGACCGGCGTCCTCTACCGGACGGTCGACATCGGCCTGGCCCTGACGGTCTCCAAGCACCCGTCGTACCTGCCGCTCGAGCTGATGGCCTCGGGGGTGCCCGTGGTCGCGTTCGACAACCCGTGGGGCCACTGGATCCTCGACCACAACCGCAACTCGCTGCTCGCCGAGCTCGGCGTGTCCGGGCTGGTCGAGCAGCTCTCTCGCCTCATCGAGGACGCGCCGCTGCGACGGTCACTGGCGGCCGCGGGCCTGGAGGACATCGCGGAACGGCACTCCGACTGGGACGGTGCGCTCGGCGACATCTACGGCTACCTGTGCGACCCCGAGTCGCAGGCGTGACGTCAGTCGCCTTCCTCACCCCGGAACCGATCAGTGCCCGCGTGGCGGGACCGGCGATCCGGGTGCTGGAGCTGGGCCGCGTCCTGCGGGACGCGGGCCTCGACGTCGCGGTGGTGAGCACCGGAGCGGTCACCGGCTCCGTCGTCGGTGTCCCGGTGCGGCACGTCGAGCCGTCGGACGTCGTCGCGACGCTCGCCGCCGCCGACGTGGTGGTGACCGGTGGCGACACGCTCCACCGCTATCCGCGCCTGGCCCGGAGCCGGTCGCGGATCGTCGTCGACCTGTACGACCCGTACCACCTCGAGGCCCTCGAACGGACGATCGACCTGCCGGCCCGGCACCGGCAGCTCGCCGTCGCGGCCGCCGTGCGTGCGCTGCGCACGAGCACGCTCCTCGGCGACTGGTTCATGTGCGCCTCCACCGAGCAGCGCACGCTCTGGCTGGGCCACCTCGCGTCCGTCGGCCGCGTCAACCCGGACACCTACGACGACGACCCGACGCTCGGATCGCTGCTGGGCATCGTCCCCTTCGGGACGCCCTCCGAGCCGCCGGCCGGCTCCGGGGGCGCACTGCGTGCGGCGGTCCCCTCGCTGACCGACGCGGACGAGATCCTGTGGTGGGGCGGTGGTCTCTACAACTGGTTCGACCCCGAGATCCTGGTCCGGGCGGTCGCCCGGCTGGTCGTGACGCGCCCGTCCGTGCAGCTGGTGTTCGCCGGCGGGGCGCATCCGAACCCCGACGTCGCGAGCGGACGTGCGGACCGCGCCGCACGCGACGCCGCCGCCACGCTCGGCGTGCTCGGCACCCACGTGCACTTCCTGCCCGCGTGGGTCGAGTACGAGCGTCGCGGCGACTACCTGGCGGACGCGACGCTCGGCGTGTGCACCTTCCTCGACCACGTCGAGACGCAGTTCTCCTTCCGGACCCGGATCCTGGACCACCTGTGGGCCGGGCTGCCCACCGTCTCCACCTCCGGTGACGCGCTCGGCGCCCTGGTCGCGGCGCGCGGCGCAGGCTGGACCGTCGCTCCGGGGGACCTCGACGCCCTGGTCGACCTCCTGGACCGCACGCTCTCGGACAGGGCCGGGCTGGCCACCGCCCGGGACCGGGCACGGGAGCTCGCGGCGACGCTCGAATGGCGGAACGTCGCCGAACCACTCGTGCAGTATTGTTCCCACCCGAGGCCCGCCCCCGATCTCACCGACCGTCGGAGGCGGGCTCAGGTCGCGCTCGCACGATCGTTGAACACCTTCGATCGCGCTCGAGACATCGGTGCCGCAGTGGCGCGGCGGGCGCGACTGGCACTGCCGCGGGGGACGCACAGCACCGACCATCGCCACCCGTCGAAGGGCACATGATGTTGGACTCCACGCCGGTCCGTGACCTGGGCGTCCTCGATGCGCACGGCTGTCGCGTGCTGTCGGACCCGGGCCTGACCTATGCCGACGGTGCGGAGGCGAAGCTCGCCGAGATCGTGGGGCGCGCGACCGACCTGTCCTCCAGCTCCCAGGAGCTCGCGGACGAGGCGAGCGACTGGGCCACCGAGTACTCCCTCACCACCACGCGGGCCAACCTCCTGCGCGGGCTCGACCTTCCCGCTGACGCCCGCGTGCTGGAGATCGGGGCAGGCTGCGGCCCGATCACGCGGTACCTCGGCGAGACGTGCGCGCTGGTCGACGCGGTCGAGCCCATGGCTGCCCGCGCCCGTGTGGCTCGCCTGCGCACCCGGGACCTCGACCACGTGGCGGTCATGGTCGGGATGCTCGAGGACGTCCCGCTCGAGCCGACCTACGACGTGGTCGTGGTCATCGGCGTCCTCGAGTACGTCGCGAACGGCGCCGAGGACCCGACGCCGTACACGGACTTCCTGCGCCGGGTGCACGGGCTGCTGCGCCCGAACGGGTCTCTCGTGCTGGCGATCGAGAACCAGGTCGGCGTGAAGTACCTCGTCGGAGCCCCGGAGGACCACTCCGACCGAGCCTTCGACTCGATCGAGGGCTATCCTCTGCCGTCTCCGGCGCGCACGTTCACCCGCGAGCGGCTCACCTCGATGCTCGCGCAGACCGGCTTCCAGCCGCGGACGCTCGGCGTCTTCCCGGACTACAAGCTGCCCCGGGTGCTCATGGACGACGCGCTCTACGCCCTGGACCGCGGTCTGGCCCGTCGGTTGCCCCCGATGCCGAGCCGCGACTACCAGACGCCACGTCTGTCGCTCGCCGACGAGCGGCTCACGTGGGCCACGCTCGTCGACACCGGCGTGGGAGAGAACTTCGCCAACTCGTTCGTCATGGTGGCGGACCGTGGCGCACCGTCGTCGCTCTGGCCGGCCGACCGTCTCGCGGTCGCGATGACCGCGACCCGGCAGCCCAGGTTCGGCGTCCGGGCGGAGGTCGTGCACACCGAGGGAGGCATCCGGTTCCGTCGGACCCCGATCGCGCGCGGCACCCACGGCGGTGACCCCGGCGTCGACGGTGTGCAGCACGTGGTCGAGGCGGACGCGCCGCACGTGCTCGGCGACACGCTCCTCGAGCTCCTGGCGCGCCATCCCGACGAGGCCGGGGCACTGCTCAAGCGCTGGACCGACCTGGTTCCCGACGCGGAGCGCAACCCTGTCGACCTCGTCCCGCACAACATCATCGTGCAGGCGGACGGCGAGCCCACGGTCATCGACCAGGAGTGGCACATCCAGGGGTACGGCCGCGAGAACCATCTCGTACGGGGCCTGTACTGGACCGCCGTGGAGATCGCCCGGACCAGCGAGGCCGAGGCCTGGGGTGGTGCCGCCGCGACCGTGCGCGACCTGGTGACCCAGCTGGGCACCTCGATCGGCCTCGCGGTCGACGACGACGCGCTCGAACGCTTCATCGCCGTGGAGTCCGACTTCCAGGCCGCAGTGAACACCAGCGACCCCGGTCTCGCGGCGCGCAAGGAGCGGGCCGCCGGCACGCTGCGCGCTGCGTTGAACACCCACCTGGCCGACTTCGGCCGGCACCGCGGCCTCGTCGCCGACGTGGCGGCGCTCACTGCCACGGCACACCGGCTCTCCGGCGCCGAGTCCGAGATGGAGCGCCTGCATGTGCGGCTCGCGCTCCAGGAGGCCGAGCTCGCCCAGCTGCGCCGGCAGCGCGACGCCAGCGTGGAGCGACGTGCGCGGCGGATGGCGGGCAAGGTCGCCCGCGGCCTCAAGCTGCGCTGAGGTCCGACGGTCGGCGCCCGGACCCGTCCGGCACGCGTCGCCGGCCGAGCGGGCGAGGTCCGCGCACTGCGTCATCGATCGGGGGGGTCTGAGTGCACGTGCCGGAGCGCCTCCGTGGAGTCCCGTGGCGCATCGTCGGTCCGGTCGTCGTCTACCTGGTGCTCGTCCTGCTGGGCGTGACGATGTCGTCGGTCGGGATCTCGACCATGCGGCAGGATCCTGCGCACCCGCACGGCCTCCAGCTCGGCGAGCCGGTCGAGCTCCGCAGCGACGAGTACCTCACTTCGATGCCGTTCAACCTCGGTGTCACGGCGACCGGCTCCTCCGAGTCGCTCAACCCGCTGACCGCCCCTCACGGGTTCATCTCCCAGCTCCCGTCGGGACCGGTGTCGAGCATCGTCCTCCTCGACGGCGCCGCGCTCCGGCTCGGCCCCTACCTGCCGGACGCCTGGCTCGTCGCCGCGCGGTGGTGGCTGCCGCTCCTGCTGCTCGCGCTCGGCGCACCGGCGTTCTTCGGGACGCTCACGGGCAACCGCTGGATGGGCGCGTTCGCGGCCGCTCTGATGGCCGTCTCGCCGGCGACCGCGTGGTGGTCCCTCGCCCCGCTGCCGTTGCTCGGCTTCACCATCGCCGGAGTCGCGGCGATGCAGCGGTGCAGCGCGAGATGGCTCGAGAACCGCCGGCCGGCGGCCGTCGGTTGGGGGCTGGGCGCCGCCGTCCTCCTCGCCCGGACACCCCTGCACTACCAGCCGTGGGCGATCGTCCTGGCCGCCGGCATCCTCCTGACGGGCGTGGCCGGGATGCTCGCGAACCGGGCCACCCGGACGACGTCGCTCGTCGTCGTCCTCTCGACCGGGGCCGTGGCCGCGCTGCTGCTCCTGGGCCTCGCGCTCGAGAACTGGGCGTCGATCCAGGCGGTGCTGCACACGACGTACCCGGGTGCGCGGGTGTCGTCCGGCACGCCCAAGCCGATGCCGGACATCTTCGCCGCGACGGCTCTGGGGCAGGCGGAGCACCTCCCGATCGCCGACGGCACCAACAGGTCGGTGATCTCGTCGTCGTTCGCGGTCGCCGCGGTGTGGGCGGTGCTGCTGCTCGCCCGCGGGGTGGTGTTCCGCGACGCCGCTCACCGCGCCGCCTCCATCACGCTGACGGCCGTCACCGGCTTCTGGTTCGCCTGGGCGCTGGTGGACTTCGGCACGATCGGCGCGAAGATCCCGGTCATCGACCTCGTGCCCGCGACCCGCGCGGCGGATGTCCTGGGCTACCTGTCGATCGCGCTGGTCTGCCTCCTGCTCCCGGGCCTCCAGGAACGCTCGCGCGTGGCGTTCCCGCTGCTGTGCGGCGGGGTGGTCTTCCTGGTCGCAGCCAATGCCGCGTCCCTCATGCGGACCACCTTCCCGACACTGACGAGCCAGACGATCTGGATCTCCAGCCTCGTGCTCGCCCTCGTCGTCGCCACGATCACCTGGCGTCCACGCTGGTTCGCCGGGTACGTCGTCGCCGTGCTGCTCGGTGCCTCGCTCGTGTGGCAGGTCAACCCGGTCCTCGTCGGGCTGGCGGACATGCGCGGGACGACCGTCGCCGACCAGATGCTTCGCGACGGGACGAGGCTCCGCGCTGCCGGAGAGGTCGTGGCCTCCGACAGCTGGTACGTCGACAGCCTCATGATCGGCACCGGTGTGCCGGCGATCTCAGGTCACCAGCTCGCCGGACCCGACCGCGAGTCGTGGGAGCAGCTGGTCCCCGGCGGCGACGAGGACGTGTGGAACCGGGGCGCCGCGTACATCACGTTCACGTGGACGGACGACCGGGAGCTCACCGTGAGCAACCCGGGCGTCGACGTCATCAATGTGGCGGGTTCACCCTGCACCGTCGCCGAGCGCCTCCCCCAGCTGACCGGTGTCATCTCCGGCCGCAGGCTCGACCTCCCGTGCCTCACCCCGACAGGCTCGTTCAGGTGGTCCGGCATCGAGCACTGGACCTACGCGGTCGACCACGGCACCGACTGACGCCGGACCCGGCCGACATGTCGAGGACCGGGCGCGCTAGAAGAAGCGGATGAACTGCACCACGAACCCCGCAGCGAAGACGGCCGCACAGACTGCCAGTATTCGCGGAGGACCGGTGTCGACCTTCGCCTTGAGAAACCTGTACATGCGCATGTCGAGCCAACCGAACGGCACCGCGAGCAGGAACGAGAGCGCGACGACGGCGAAGAACGAGCGCCGTGAATCCATCGACGGATTGACTGCGTAAAAGGTCCGGATCACGGTCACGTGACACAGGTACAGGGCGTAGCTGTAGTTGCCCAGGTGGTTTCCCAGCCGACCGAGGACCGTGTCCCCGAAGAGGGCCCTCCACCCCGTGAACCTCACGAGGCTCAGCACGAGGAGCGCAGAGCCGAACCCGAGGCCCCAGCGACCCCAGGTCACACCGATGCTCGAGCCGAGCTGCCACAGCGCCGTGCCCACGAGCACCGCCAGGACCGGGTGCGGCGACCACGTGAGGACGAGCGGCAGCAGCATGCCGAACGCGAAGGCGGTGTTGAGCGCGACGAAGGGCAGCTGGTGGGCGGGGAACACGTTCACCGCCGGGTTGTCGGGGCGCAGCACGTTGTGCAGGAGGATCAACGCGAGCCAGCCGATCAGCACGGAGGCGGCCGACTTCTGGCGCCCCAGGGCGATCAGGGCGGCGACGAAGAGGTAGAACCCGATCTCGAACACGAGGGTCCACTCGACGCCGAGGGGGTACGTGCCGCCGCCGTAAGGGAAGAGGAGGAGCGCGTTCGCGTCCACCGGCGGCTTGATCGGGGACACCCTGCCCGCGGCGAGGACCAGCGCGACGATCACGACGTAGATCGGGTACAGCCGCACGACCCGGTGCAGGAGGAACGTGCTGGCCCCGTAGCGGACCATCATCACGCTCATGAGGTAGCCCGACAGGGCGAAGAAGATGGCGACGCCGACCGCTCCGAGCCACGGCGGAACGATCTCGACCGCCCATTGCTCGCCCTGCATCAGGCTGAGATACACCGCGCTGTGGTAGACGACGACGGCGGCCGCGGCGGCAAAGCGAAGCCATTGCAGGCTGTAAATCCGGCCAGCTGTCCCCGCCACGTCGCGCGCTCCTCCCGTAGGACGACGCGTTGTCCGAGCCGCCGGTTGCGAGGCAAAACCGTAGCCCATCGGTCGGACCGGACTCACCCCCGATGTCCTGCAGGGGCCGCTGTGCGAGTACGGCATGATTGTTGCCCATGGCCACAGCGACTCCTTCGGTGCGTCGAGACACGGCGAGCCCGGTTTCGACCTCATCACTGCGGACACGCGCGTCGCTCCTGCGGCTCTGCCGGCTGCCATGACGACGAGGCGGGTACGTCCATCGGTCGTGAGCGTGGTCGGCAGCGGAGGCTTCCTCGGGGGGCACATCACCCGGCTGCTCGTCGAGCGTGGGCACGTGGTCCACGAGTTCGGCCGGTCCGAACCGCCGGTGACGCTCGGTGAGGTCGACCCGCGGATCGCCGTGTCGGACCACGTGGTGTGGGCAGCGTCGTCGGTCAACCCGATGATCGCCGAGAACGATCCCGACCGCATCGAGCTCGACCTGCTCGCGTTCCACGCCTACGTCACGGCGGTCGCAGGTGTCGAGCACGGACCTCGGACCATCCTTCTCAGCTCGGGCGGAGCCGTCTACGACCAGATGGCGAGCCCCCCGTATGCGGAGAGCTCACCGGTGGTCCCGCGGACCGCGTACGGCCGCACCAAGATCGAGCTCGAGAACCGGCTGCTGGAGCACGACGACGCGGGCCTCGTCCTGCGGGTCTCGAACGCCTACGGGCCCGGTCAGACGGTCGCGCCCGGACAGGGTGTGGTCGCGCACTGGATCCACGCCATCGCCGCGGGCCAGGAGATCCACATCTTCGGTGATCCCGAGGTCGCGCGCGACTACGTCTACGCCGAGGACATCGCCTCCGCACTCGTCGCCGCCGTCGAGCAGGACTTCCGAGGACAGAGCGTGCTCAACATCGGCTCGGGGACCCCGACGACGCTGCGCGAGCTGCACAGCACCATCGCGGCCGCCTGTGGTGGCGACGCCCCTCGGCCGCGCCCGCTCCCCGCGCGGGGCTTCGACGCACGCTCCACCTGGCTCGACTGCTCTCTCGCGGAGAGCGAGCTCGGCTGGCGACCCCGCGTCTCGCTCCGGGACGGGATCGAGCGGACCTGGGCTCTGGTCTCGCGCGAGGTGTCGGCCACACTGCTCTCGGTCCCGGACCCGCAGGTCCCGGGCGACCATCTCGTCAAGCCTGCACCACCACTCGCCTCGGAGCGCACAACGTGACCCTCGACCTTGCCCAGCACGGCTACCGACGCGTGACCGGAAGTCGGCTCTGGCTCCGAGAGGGACGAGCGGAGGACGACTTCACCTACAACGACGGCGACGACTTCGAGTCGTCCGTCGCCCAGGCTGTCCGCGACTCGACGGACCTCAGCTCACGATCGCCCGAGCTGAGCCGCCACATCCGCGACTGGCCGACGCGCTACCACCTGAGCTCGCAGCGGGCCAACCTGGTCCGGCCGCTGCTCCCGCTGATGGAGGGTCCGGTCCTCGAGATCGGCGCGGGGATGGGAGCCGTCACACGTGCCCTGGGCGAGCACGGCCTGGAGACCGTGGCTGTCGAGGGATCGGTGCGCCGGGCCACGGTGTGCGCCGACCGGTGCCGGGACCTCGACAACGTCCAGGTGGTCGGCGACACGATCCAGGGCTTCGGCCGGCCGCAGCAGTTCACGACCGTCGTCGTGGTCGGGGTCCTGGAGTACTCGCGCGTCTTCGGGTTCGAACCGGACGGCCGGGACCCGGTGGACATCATGCTGGACCACGTCGCGGGGCTGCTCGCGCCGGGGGGCCAGCTCGTTCTGGCCATCGAGAACCAGCTCGGGCTCAAGTACCTCGCGGGCTTCCCCGAGGACCACGTCGGACTCCCCATGTTCGGGATCGAGGACCGCTACGGCGACGAGACGGTCGTGACCTTCGGGCGCGAGGAGCTCACCGAGCGGATCAGCCGCGCCGGGCTCGGTCACCAGGACTGGTACTTCCCGTTCCCCGACTACAAGCTCCCCACCACCGTGCTGTCGGAGCGCGCGCTCGCGCCCGACTCGGGCTTCGACGCCACGCCGCTCGTCGCCCGGGCCGGCCAGGACCACCAGGATGTCGGCACGACCTTCGCCCTCAGCCGTGCCTGGGGCCCGGTCGAGCGCAACGGTCTGGTCGCCGACCTCGCGAACTCGTTCCTGGTGCGAGCGAGTGCGAGCGCGCTGGCCGAGGACCGCCCGCTCGCCTGGTACTTCGGGTCGGCGGACCGCCGGACCGAGTTCTCCAAGACCACCACGTTCGAGCCGTCCGACGACGGGATCGTCGTCCGGCGGGAGCGGTCGGATCCCTCTCTTCCTGCGGTCGTCGGGAACGTCGAGCTCGTGCTCGCCGACGAGCGCTACCTGCCGGGACGGCCGTGGTCGGGCGAGCTGGCCGCGATCGTCGGGAGGCCGGGCTGGACCCTGGACCAGCTGGCGGACTGGTTCGCCGTGTGGCTCGACGAGCTCCGGGCGAGCCTGCCCGACGTCGGCGACCTCCAGCCGGACACCGTCCTGCCGGGCCACTACGTCGACGCGCTGCCACGCAACCTGATGGTCTCCGGTGAGGCACGGCGGTTCGTCGACCTGGAGTGGTCGTCGACCGAGCCCGTCACCCTGCGCTACGTCGTGTTCCGGGCCCTCTACGACTCGCTCGCCTCGCTCGACTCCATCGCGCCGCCCGCCGAGGGCACACCGACGACGCTCGAGGCCCTCCTCACGACGCTCTCCGCGCGGCTCGACGTCCCGCTCGACCAGACGTCGCTCGACAGCTGCTGGTCCCGGGAGCGGGACTTCCAGTCCACCGTGCTCGGCCGGGCCGTCGACGCGAGCACCTCGCAGGTGCTCGGCGTCCGGCTGGCGCCGGGCCAGGACGACGGTGCCCTGATCGCCCGGGCGCGCGAACGCGACGCCGCGGTCGCCGAGCGGGACACCTTGACCGCCGACCGGCTCGCGGTGACCGGCGAGCGGGACGACCTGCGCAGGGATCGGGACCGCCTCCTGAAGGTCGAGGCCACGCTGCGCGAGGAGATCGACCGGCGCGGTGCCGAGCTGACCCGGCTCGGCACCGAGGCCGCCGTCCTGGCGGAGGATCTGCTCGAGCGGGGCACGGAGGCGGACAGGCTCTCCGCGGAGCTCACGGAGGCGGCCCTGCGCCTCACCGCCGAAGCGGAGCGCGCCGAGTCACAGGAGGCGGCGGCGCGCGAAGCATCCCAGGTGCTGACCGCCGAGCTGAGCGCCGCACGCAACGAGCTCGCGGCCGTCCGCCGCACGCTCTCGTGGCGGGTGACGGCTCCCATCCGCGCGTCCCGCAAGCTTGCCGGGCGCGTGAGACGTGCCGGGCGGCGGCTGACGCGTCGTCGTCCGCTGTCGATCTCGAGCGTGACCGGCGGTGCGGTGGCGGACGGCGGGCTGGACATCCAGAGCCTGTACTCGACGTTCGACGCCACGTACTACCGGGCGACCAACGACGACCTCGCGGAGATGGACGACGCCCAGCTCCGGCTCCACTTCCACACCAGCGGCCGCGCCGAGGGCCGGCGGTGGCACTCGGTGCTCGGCACCTCCCGGACGCACGTCCGCGAGCTGGATCCTGAGCGGTCGACCGTGCTCCTGCTGTTCCATGACGCCACCCGCACCGGTGCGCCGGTGCTCGGCTGGAACATCCTGCGGGAGCTCGGCGACCGGTACAACGTCGTCGCCGTCCTCCTGCGCGGCGGCGAGCTCCGCCCCGACATCGAGAGCGTCGCCGCCGCGACCCTGTCCCTCGACGACACGCAGGCGTGGAGCCCGCGCGAGGACGAGGTCATCGCCCGGCACCTCGCGGAGACGTACCGGCCGGTGTACGCCGTCGCGAACTCGGCGGCCACCTATCCGCTCGTCCCCGCGCTCGAGCGAGCGGGCGTGCCCGTCGTCGGCCTCGTCCACGAGTTCGCGCCGAGCATGCGGCCGCACGGCGTGCTGTCGGCCTTTCTCGGCTCCGCCTCGGACCTGGTCTTCCCTGCCGAGCTCGTCGTCGACTCCATGCGCACCGAGTACGCGGACATGCTCGGGCGTGGGTACCACATCGTTCCGCAGGGGAAGTCGACCCTGCCGCCGGGCGACCCGCAGTCCTTCGTGCCGCGCACGACCCCGCGCGGTCCGGACGGCATCGCGGCCGACCTGCCGGAGCGGGACCTCAGGAGCTTCCTCGCCGAGCTCGACCCGGACGCCACGCTCGTCATCGGTGCAGGGACGATCGCGCCACGCAAGGGAGTGGAGTTCTTCATCCAGGCAGCGGTGAACGCTCACCGCACCGCTCCTGGGGTGCCCGTGGTGTTCGCGTGGATCGGCGACCGGATCCCGCCGCTGCAGTGGTACATCGACGACCTGCACGAACAGGTTCGCCGCAGCGACGCCGGCGGCATCGTGACGTTCCTCGCACCGGTCGCCGACCTGGCGCCCCTCTACGAGCGCGCGAACATCCTCTTCCTGTCCTCCCGGCTGGACCCCCTGCCGAACGTCACCATCGACGCAGCGATCGCGGGCCTGCCCGTCGTCGCGTTCGACGGGGCGAGCGGCTATGCCGAGTGGCTGCACCGTGACGCCGGTCTCAGCGACCTCGTCGTCGGTCACCTGGACAGCGCAGCGGCCGCAGCCACGATCGTCGCGCTCGCCGAGGACCCGGAACGGCGGCGCGAGTACGGCGAACGGCTGCGACGCGCCGCGGAGGTCGCCTTCGACATCGGCCGCTACGCCGCTCGGCTGGACGAGCTCGGGCTCGCTGCGAAGCGACGCGCGGTCCAGGCCCTGGACGACGCGGCCGTCATCGAGGAGAGCGGCAGGTTCAGCGCGGAGCTGTACGCCGGCACGGGTGCCGCCGGCCCGCTCCCCTCGTACGTCGAGCAGTACGTTCGACGCTCGGCGCTCGTCGCTCCGCGGGCTCGACCTCGCGCGGGCCTGATCGCGCGCCGTCCCACCGAGGGGTTCAACCCGCTCGTGTACGCGGAGCGCGCACCGGGCTACGACCCCGACCGGGACGGCGACCCGTTCGCCGACTACCTGCGCAAGGGTGAGCCGGCCGGGCCCTGGAGGCGCCAGGTCATCCGGCCCAGGCAGAGCCCCGTTCCCGCGCCGGACCCGGTCCCCCGCGTCCTGGTGCACGGCCACTTCCACTACCCCGACCTGGCCGCCGACCTCCTGGAGCGCCTGGCCGGCAACGAGACACCCGTGGCGCTGGTGCTCACCACGACGTCCGCGTCGAAGGTCGATCGGCTGAGCCGCGGGCTGGAGAGGTCCGGCCTCGCCCG
Organism: Cellulomonas sp. URHB0016; assembly: GCF_054057935.1. Classification (NCBI taxonomy): domain Bacteria; kingdom Bacillati; phylum Actinomycetota; class Actinomycetes; order Micrococcales; family Cellulomonadaceae; genus Cellulomonas; species Cellulomonas sp. URHB0016. The sequence goes on from NZ_JBSRZU010000001.1 coordinate 1,032,281, forward strand.
GTGGGACGTCCGGCTCGTCCCCAACCGGGGCCGCGACCTCGCGCCGTTGTTCACGCAGCTGGGTGCGGACGAGCTGAACGAGTACGACCTCGTGCTCCACGTGCACGGCAAGAAGAGCCCTCACGTCGAGAGCGCGACCGCCGACCGGTGGCGGACGTTCCTCTGGGAGAACCTGGTCGGCGGCCAGGCCCCGATGCTCGACGAGATCTGCGCGGCGTTCGCAGCCGACCCGACGCTCGGCCTGGTGTCGCCCGAGGATCCCCACCTGAACGACTGGGACCTCAACAGGTCGGCGGCGGAGTCCTTGGTGGCGCGGCTGGGGCTGACGACGACGCTGCCCAACCACTTCGACTTCCCGATGGGGTCGATGTTCTGGGCACGGCCGCAGGCTCTCCGGCCGGCACTCGAGGCGAAGCTGACGTGGGACGAGTACCCCGAGGAGCCGGTGCCGATCGACGGCACGATGCTGCACGCCCTCGAACGGATCCTGCCGTTCGTCGTCGAGGAGGCCGGGTACACCTACGCCAAGACCGTGGTGCCCGGCGTGACGCGCTGACGACCCGGCGCAGGGCGGGACCGGCCGAGCGCCGTCCGGTTCCGCCCCCGCTCAGCCCGCGATGCTCGCGCAGCCGACGAGCGGGTTGGTCGATCCGACGCCGCTGTTGATGGCGTAGACGCACGCGGTGTGCGGGCCCGAGCCGACCGGCACCGCGACGTCGAAGCCGTGCCGCGCAGCGAGCGTCGGGTAGGCACGGCCGACGTCGGCGCGGAGCTGGTCGGCGACGAACGCGCCACCCCAGCGTCCGTCGACGTACACGTGCACCGCCGTCGCGCCCCGCGTGTCCGGGTCGATCACCCAGCCCACGAGGCGCGCGGTGCCGCCGGAGCGGCCTGCCACGTCCAGCGAGCCGAACGGGTTGCCGAGCGGCACGCCGACCGTGCGGCAGCCGAGCGACGGGTTGGTCGCCGGCGTGCCCTGGTTGATGCCGTAGGCGCACACCTGCTGCACACCGGTCGGCAGGCCGATGTCGAGCGTGAAGCCGTGGGCCGCGGAGGGCAGGCCGTACGCGCGCTGCACGTCCCCACGCGCCACTCCCGCCCGCACCAGTCCGGCCCAGGCACCGTTGCGGTACACGTGCACGTCGATCGGCGCGTCCACCTCCGGGTCGAAGGCCCAGCCCACGAGGTGCGCGCTGCCGTCGCCGCCGACGACGTCCTCGAGGTGGCCGACCGGAGCGCCCGAGGGCACGGTCACCTGACGACACCCCAGCAGGGGGTTGGTCTCCGACGAGAGCAGGCTGATCACGTAGAGGCAGACCTCGTGGCTGCCGGCGGCCACGGACAGGTTCGCCGAGAACCCGTGCGCGGCGCCGTCCGCGGGGTAGGCCGCCGCGACGTCGGGCCGCGACCCGTCGGCGGACAGCTCCGCGGCCCAGTGGCCGTCGAGGTACGCGTGCACCTTGTTCGACCCGCCGGCGCCCACCTGCAGCGCCCAGCCGCGGACGGTGGCTCCGCCGATCCGCGGTTGCACCTCCTCGAAGTTGCCGACGATCCTGCCCGCCGCGACCGTGATCCAACGACAGGCGACGGTGACCGTGGGCCGCCCGGCGGTGGTCACGTCCACGCACACCTGGTAGCCGCCGCGGGGCAGCGTGAGCGACACCTCGTACCCGGTGCGGCCCCCGAGCTCAGGATGGATCGCGGCCACGTCCGGCCGCGCGACGCCCGTGCTGCCCGTGGCCGAGCGGCTCCACGTGCGGACGCGGACCGTCGGCGCCTGGCCGGGCGCCTCCGTGGACACCGCCCAGCCGTACGCCGTCACGCGGTCCCCCTGCAGGCGCAGGCCGTCGAACGTCCCCGCCAGCCACGGTGTGTTGGCCGCCTGGGCGAGCAGCGTCGACACGCGGTCCCGGATCGCAGGCAGATAGGCGAAGAGCGCCTCGCCCGGGCAGTCGGTGAACGACGTGTGGCGGTGCCCGGAGATCGCGGGCAGGTACACGGTGGTGCCAGCGGGCCAGCGGACGTTGCCCTCACCCCCGCTGGTCATCGCGACGGTCGAGTACGGGTCGACCTGGTGCAGGCCGAACTTCCAGGCGATCACCTGGGAGATGCGTTCCGGGACGATAGCCGGGACCGAGGCGTCGAACGTGCCGATCGCGGCGACCCCGACGCTGCCCGTGTTGAACCCGGAGCCCGCGTGCGCGCCGACCTCCGGCAGCTCGATGCCGCCCGACCGTCCCTCGAAGATCTGGCCGTAGCGGTCGACGAGGAAGTTGTAGCCGATGTCCGGCCAGCCGCGTCCGTGTACGTGGTACTCGTAGATGCTGCGCACCTGCGCGGCGGAGTCCGCGGGGCCGTAGGCGTTCGTCGTGGCCGTGTGGTGCACGAAGGCCACGTTCAGGAACCGCGCCGGTGACGGGATGTTGGTGTTGATCGACTCGTCGGCGCCCCACTGCGCGCGCGTGATGATGTCGGGCTGACCCACCGCGGCGGACATCACGCTCGCGCTCGCGTCGGTGGACGCGTCGGGAGACACGGACCTGGCGGACGCCGACGGCGCCGCCGGGCCCGTGCCGGCGTCCACCAGGTCGAGCCGGAGCCCTGCGGGCCACGCGGCCCCGGCGGCGCGGCTCAGGTGCACCCGGACCGCAGTCGACGGGTCGACCGAGATGAGCGGCGCCGTGCCGCCGCGACCCGACTCGCCGCCCTCCTCCGCCTCGAGCGTCTGCGGGGCGGTCCACACGCCGGACGTCCTGACGGAGATCTCCACGCCGACGGTGGCAGACCCGTCCGTCCACGTGACGGCGGCGAGCGTGAAGGGCGCCGTCTCGAGCTCGACCGAGAGGTCCGTGCCCGTCCCGGGGTCGAGCGCGTGCGGGGTGAACGACGAGGGCCGCGGCTCGGCGGAGAGCGATCCACGTGCCGTGGCGAGCAGCGAGTGGCTCGGTGCGGGGGCGGGCGCGGTGCTCGTGACGCTCGGCGCCGGGGCCGTGACGGTCGGCGTCGGCGCGGCGTCGGTGACGCTCGGGATCGGCGCAGGTTCCGTGACGCTCGGCGTCGGCGTCGGCGCCGGGGCGGTGACCGGGGCCGAGGGCTCCTGGCCGGCCGTCGAGCCGGTTCCGGCGGCCGCTGCCGGACCGGGGAGCAGCCCGACCACCAGCAGCGCCAGCACCGCACCCGCCGAGCAGAGACCGCGCGTGCGTCGCGCCATGATCGAACCTCCTTGGCCGTCCCTTGCACAGTACGGGCGAGGCACCGCGACGCGGGGCTCCGCCGGCTGCGTGTCGGCGGCAGCCCGGATCTCGGCCGGACGCCTCGGCCGGGTACGATCCTGCGGGTCGGGACGGCGGACGTTCCGCCGCGGAACGGGGAACCACGGGTGACGGTCGCACACGCGCGAGCCTCCACCCGCCTCTCCACCGCGGTGCGCTGGACCGCCGCAGCGGTCGCCGTGACGGGCGTCGTCCAGGTGCTCCTCGGGCTGTGGTGGTGGTGCGCGAACCTCGGCAGCATCCCCGAGTACGGAGACACCCCGGAGTACCTCGTGGAGTCGGTCACGTTCGCGATCGACGGGTACCGCACCCTGGCGTACCCCCTGGTGCTCCGCGCGGCCATGGACGTCGGGGACACCCTCGGCATCCCGTGGCACCCCCTGGTGGCCGGCGTCCAGCTCGTCGTGTCGGTCCTGGCCACCTGGTTCCTCGTCCGCGCCGTGACGCCAACGATGCAGCGACGCTGGGTGGCGGCCGTCACGGCCGTCGTCGTCACCCTGCCGCTGCCCCTCCATTACACGGTCGCCGTGCTCACGGACTCGTTGGCGGCGTCGGCGCTTCTCGTCTTCGCGGCGGGTCTGGCGCGGGTGGTCGCACGCGACGACCGGCGCCCGGCGGCGGTCGTCGCGGTGGCCGGCGGGTGTGCCGCGTCAGTGCTGATCCGCCCCGACCGGACATACATCTGCCTCGGCATCGCAGGCGTGGCGGGCATCTACCTCCTGGTGCGGCTGCTGCGGCACCACCTCACGATGCGCGCGTTCGGCGTGGGCGTCGTGATCCTGGTGACGTGCGCCGTCGTTCCTGCGTTCGCCGCGACCGCGCTGAACGAGCAGACCCAGACGGCGGACCTGGGCCGCCAGCAGCAGACCGTCTCCGGAGCGCTGTTCGACCGGATCGCCTACGAGCACCTCGAGGAGCTCGCGCCACTGCTCGACCCCGAGATCGCGGCCGAGGTCCCGGACCCTCCGGCCGTGGAGGCATTCGACAGCCGGGGCACCGCCCTGGCCCAGCTCCGCGCGAGCACCGGCGCAGACGGGGTGAACGCCGTCATCCGGGCCGCGATCGGCTGCTGCGCGCTCGAGGTCGCCGGCCAGACGGCCCTGGACGTCGCGCACGTTGCGCTCGGACCGTTCGCGGTCTCGGCGGACTGGCTGTCCGGGGCCAGCACGTACTCGCAGTGGGACTTCACCCGCATGGCCGGCCCGCAGCCCGCGCTCAGCCGGGCTGTCATGGCGTGGTCGGTGGTGATGAGCGCGCTGCTCGTCCTCGTCATCGCGGTGGTGTCGGTCGCGTGCCGACGGGGCTGGGCCGAGGACAAGGCCCTGGGCGGGGTGCTGCTCGTCCTCGGGACGACCGCGCTCGCCTGCGCGGCGTTCTTCACCCTGATGACGAGCTTGGACCCGAACCCCCGGTACACGCTGGTCACGCAGATGATCATCGCGGCGGCCCCCCTCGCCCTGCTCGCCCGCGTGCGGTTCGCCCCCGCGCCCCTCCCACCCGGCGCCGACCGGGCTTCCGCTCCCGTCGCGCTCGCGGCGGGAGCATGAGGCGATGCCGATGCTGACGACGCTCGACGCCACGCCCCTGCTCGGGACGCGCACGGGGATCGGCAGGTACGTCGAGCAGCTGCTCGCACACCTGCCCGGTGCGGTGGAGCGTGCCGGTGCCCCCGTCGGGCTGCAGGCGACCACCTGGACCTGGAACGGTGGGCGCCTCACCGACCTCCCCTCGACGGTCCGGCAGGTCGGTCGACGCGTCCCGGCGCGGGTGGTCCGTGCCGCCTGGCAGCGCGCCTCGTGGCCGCCGGTCGAGCTGCTCACCGGGGCCACGGACGTGTTCCACGGCACGAACTTCGTGAGCCCGCCCACGCGCCGGGCCCGTGAGGTCGTGACCGTCCACGACCTCACCTACGAGCGGCACGCCGAGACGGTGAGCGCGGCCAGCCTCGCGTACCGCGTCCTCGTGCCGCGTGCCATCGAGCGCGGTGCGCACGTCCTGACACCGACCCGGACGGTCGCCGACCAGGTGATCGAGCACTACGGGCTGGCCGAGGACCGCGTGACCGTGACGCACCTCGGGGTCGACGAGGCGTGGTTCGAGGCGTCGACCAGCGCGCCCCCCGCCGCCGTCGCGGACCTGCCGGACGGCTACCTCGTGTTCGTCGGGTCGCTGGACCCACGCAAGAACCTGCCGCGCCTGGTCGAGGCCTACCGGCTGCTGCGCACGTCCCGTCCGGACGCGCCGGCACTGGTGCTCGCCGGTCCGGCCGGGCGGGAGCAGGGGCTGCTGAGCGAGCCGGGCGTGCTGCTCACGGGCTGGCTCTCCGACGACGAGCTGCGCGCGCTGGTGGGCGGAGCCCGAGCGCTGGTCCTGCCGTCGGTGGACGAGGGCTTCGGCCTGCCCGCCATCGAGGCGTTCGCCACAGGACGTGCCGTCGTCGCCGCCGACATCCCGACGCTCCGCGAGGTCGTGGGCGACCTCGGCACGTTCGGCGACCCACTCGACGTGGCGTCGCTCGCCGACGCGCTGGCTCGCGTCCTGGACACGGTGGACGACGACGACGCCCGGACCCGACGACGGGAGCATGCCCGCCGGTTCTCCTGGGCGCTGTGCGCGGACCGGACGCTCGCGGCCTACCTGCGGGCGGCGTCATGAGGTTCACCGTGGTCGTCGTCGCCTACCAGGCCGCCCACCGGATCACCGCGTGCCTCGACGCGCTGCGTGGGCAGGACGGTGGCACGGCCGAGCTCGACGTCGTCGTGGTCGACAACGCGAGCACCGACGGGACCGCCGACCTGGTCGCCGCCCGGTACCCCGAGGTGCGGCTGGTGCGCTCGCCGACCAACCTCGGCTTCGCCGCCGGCAACAACGTCGGGCTGCGCGGCGCGACGAGCCCCTGGGTCGTCCTGCTGAACGACGACGCCGTCCCGGACCCGGGCTTCCTGGCCGCGCTCGCCGGGGCGGCGCGCGCGGCTGCGGCCGATGTCGCCGCGCTGGCCTCGACGGTGCTCCTCGACCAGCGCTTCCGCGCCGTCGGCACGGAGGCGGCGCCGCACGCGGTCGTCGGGCCGCACGGGACGTACGTCGCGGATCCCGAAGGTGACGTCGTCCTGGTCAACTCGACCGGGAACAGCGTGCGCGTCGACGGGTACGGGGTGGACCGTGGCTGGCTGGAGGACGCCGCGACGCACCGGCCGCCGACAGAGGTGTTCGGGTTCTCCGGGGCCGCCGTCGCGCTGCGCTCCGCGGCGCTGGAGCAGGTCGGGCTGTTCGACGAGACCCTGTTCATGTACTACGAGGACACCGACCTGTCGTGGCGGCTCCGGCTGGCCGGCTGGACCGTCGAGCACGTCCACGACGCCGTCGTCCGCCACCAGCACTCGGCGTCGTCGCGGGAGGGCAGCGCGTTCTTCCAGTTCCACGACCAGCGCAACCGGCTCCTCGTGCTCACGAAGGACGCGACGGTCGGGCTCGCGTGCCGCGCGCTCGGCCGGTTCGTCCTCACCACGGCGTCGGTGGCGCTGCGACGCTCCCAGCCTGCCGAGCAGGTCCGCGTCCGGCTGCGGGTGCTCGGCTCGGCGACCCGCCTCCTGCCCCGGATGCTCGCCGCACGCCGTCGGATCGGGCGCACGGCGACCGTCCCCCGGGCGGAGGTCCAGGCGCTCCTCGTGCCTGTGCCCGCACGAGCGGTGGGACCGTACCGGTCACCGGCGCGCGGCTGACGTCGTCCTGTCCGGAGCACGGAGCGGACTACCATCTGTGCGGGAAACATCCACGACACGAGGGACTCCTCCATGCGCCTGCTCGTCACCGGCGGGGCCGGATTCATCGGCTCCAACTTCGTCCACCAGACCGTCCGCGAGCGTCCGGACGTCCATGTCACGGTGCTCGACGCCCTCACGTACGCCGGTGACGAGCGCAGCCTGGACCCGGTGGACGGCAAGGTCGTCCTCGCCAAGGGTGACATCGCAGACCCGGACATCGTCGACGGCCTCGTCAAGGACGCCGACCTCGTGGTCCACTTCGCCGCGGAGTCGCACAACGACAACTCGCTGCACGACCCGTGGCCGTTCGTGCGGACCAACGTGATCGGTACCTACCAGCTCCTCGAGGCCGTCCGCCGCCACGGTGTGCGCTACCACCACATCAGCACCGACGAGGTGTACGGCGACCTGGAGCTCGACGACCCGGCGAAGTTCACACCGGACACGCCGTACAACCCGAGCAGCCCGTACTCCTCGACGAAGGCCGCCTCCGACCTGCTGGTGCGCGCCTGGGCCCGCAGCTTCGGGGTGCAGGCGACGATCTCGAACTGCTCGAACAACTACGGTCCGTTCCAGCACGTCGAGAAGTTCATCCCGCGGCAGATCACCAACGTGATCGACGGGGTCCGCCCCAAGCTGTACGGCACGGGCGAGAACGTGCGGGACTGGATCCACGTCGAGGACCACAACAGCGCCGTGTGGGCCATCATCGACAAGGGCCGGATCGGCGAGACGTACCTGATCGGCGCCGACGGCGAGGAGAACAACAAGGCCGTCGTCGAGTCGATCCTCGAGCTCATGGGCGAGCCCGCCGACGCGTACGACCTCGTGAGCGACCGCCCGGGCCACGACCTGCGGTACGCCATCGACTCCACCAAGCTCCGCACCGAGCTCGGCTGGGTCCCGCGCTACGAGAACTTCCGTGCCGGGCTCGAGGCCACCGTCGACTGGTACCGCGCGAACGAGTCGTGGTGGCGCCCGCAGAAGGACGCGACCGAGGTGAAGTATGCCCAGCTCGGACGGTGACGTGCCCGTGGGCGTGCCCTCCGGCGCGCCCGCGGACGCGGCACGCTACGACGACACGTGGCTCGTGGTGCCGCTCTACAACGAGGCGACGGTCATCGCCCAGGTCGTCAAGGACGCGCTCACCACGTTCCCGAACATCGTGTGCGTCGACGACGGGAGCAGCGACGACTCGGCCGCGGAGGCCGGGGACGCCGGTGCCAGGGTCGTGAGCCACCCGATCAACCTCGGTCAGGGAGCGGCGATCCAGACCGGGCTGACGTTCGCGCTGCGTCAGCCCGGATGCCGCTACCTCGTCACGTTCGACTCGGACGGGCAGCACCAGGTGAGCGACGCCGCCGCCATGGTCGACCTCCTGCGTGCAGGGGACGTGGACGTGGTCTTCGGCTCGCGGTTCCTCGACGGCCGGACCAAGCCGGGCTTCCTCAAGACCCTCGTGCTCAAGACGGCCATCCGCTTCTCCAACATGAGCTCGGGCGTCCGGCTCACCGACTCGCACAACGGGCTGCGCGCGTTCAACGCGACGGCGGCAGCGGCGCTGTCCATCAAGCAGAACCGGATGGCGCACGCGTCCGAGATCGTGGACCAGGTGGGCAAGGCGAAGTTGCGCTACACCGAGATGCCGGTCCACATCCTCTACACCGACTACTCCCGGTCCAAGGGCCAGTCCATCCTGAACTCCGTGAACATCCTCACGGAGCTCCTGTACAAGTAGGTCACCATGTGGATCAAGGTCGTCCTGATCGTCGCGATCCTGCTGATCGCGCTCGTCGCGATGCGCGCACCTCAGGGTGCCCGGCACCTCGCGCTGCGGCGCATCGCGATGCTGGCGTTCGTGCTGTTCGCCATGGCGTCAGTGGTCGTGCCGGACGTGTGGAACGCCATTGCCAACGTGCTCGGCGTGGGCCGCGGCACGGACCTGCTCCTGTACGTCCTCGTCCTGGTGTTCCTGGGCTACATGGCGTCGTCCTACCTGCGGTTCCGCGGCTTGGAGACCCAGATCACCCAGCTCGCCCGGCGGATCGCGCTCGACGAGGCCGGGATCGACCCGCTGACCGTGCCGGCACCTGAGGGAAGCGAGCAGTCGGCGGTCGCGGCGCGCCGCCTCCCTGCCTGACGCGCTACCGCCGGCGGTCGTGGGGCCCGGCGGTCGTGGGGCCCGGCGGTCGTGGGGCCCGGCGGTCGTGGGCCCGGCGGTCGTGGGCCCGGCGGTCGTGGGTCCGGCGGTCAGCCGGGCGGCCGCTCCTGGTGCTGCCAGGCGCTCCAGGCGCTCGCCAGCACCTCGGACAGGTCACGGGTCGCTCGCCAGCCGACCGTCTCGTGGAACCGGTCGACCTGCGCGACGACGCTCGGCGGGTCACCCGCACGCCGCCCCTCGAGGACAGGCGCGACATCGGCGCCGGCCAGCGCGACGAGCTGCTGGACCACCTCGAGCACCGAGGCGCCCCGGCCCGTGCCGACGTTGAACGCCTCGAAGGCCGGGCGGTCCGGTCGTGCCAGGTGGTCGAGCGCGGCGACGTGCGCCTCAGCCAGGTCCATCACGTGCACGAAGTCCCGGACGCACGTGCCGTCGGGCGTCTCGTAGTCCGACCCGAAGATGCGCGGCGCCTCGTGGCGGGACAGCCGCTCGAGGACCATCGTGACGAGGTTGAGGACAGCGGGGTCGCCGAGCTCGGGCCAGCCGCTGCCCGCCACGTTGAAGTACCGCAGCGCCACCGCCCGGAGGGTGCCGGCCCGGGCGCAGTCCCGCAGGAGCCACTCGCCGATCAGCTTCGTCTCCCCGTACGGGTTCACCGGGACCGTGGCCGACTGCTCGCGGACCAGCCGCTCGTGCGTGTCGCCGTACACGGCCGCGGACGACGAGAAGACGACGCGTCCGACGCCGGCAGCGGTGACCGCCTCGAGCACGTGCGCCAGGCCGGTGACGTTCTGCTGGTAGTACCAGAGCGGTCGTGCGACGGACTCGTCGACCCGCTTGCGTGCCGCGAGGTGCACGAGCTCGTCGGCGTCGTTGTCCCGCAGGACACGCTCGAGACGGGCGGCACCGTCCGCTTCGGCCAGGTCGAGCCGGACCAGCGGCACGCCGGGCACCCGGCTCTCCCGACCTGTGGAGAGGTCGTCGACGACGACCACGTCCCGTCCCGTGCCCTGGAGCACCCGGACCAGGTGTGCACCGATGTACCCCGCGCCCCCGGTCACCACGACTGCCATGCGTAGAACCTAACGGACCGCCGCAGCAGCTCCGCACACGCCGGCGCAGCCGCTCATCTGCACAGATCCTCCACCCCGCCGGTGCGCGCGCTCCCCCGGGACTGCCGATGGCCCTCCTAGGATCATCCGGTGACATCCCGCCACGCCGCTGTCCAGCGCGCCCGAGCCGCCAGGCATGCCCGCACCCATGGCTCCCACCGGACGGTGCGCGTCCTGGCGCTCACCCTGGTCGGGGTCCTCGCGTTCGGCATCACCGGGGCCGCAGCGGTGATCAAGAAGTTCGACGGCAACGTCGACCGCGTGGACGTCTCCGCGCTCGTCGGCGAGGCGCCGGCACCGAGCAAGGCGCCCGACCCGGACGACCCGAACGCCGGCCAGGCCGTGAACCTGCTCATCCTCGGGTCGGACCAGCGCGACGGCGTCAACGCGCAGATCGGCGGCAAGGCGTCGGGGATGCGGTCGGACACCACGATGCTCGTGCACATCTCCGCGGACCGGACCCGCGTCGAGGCGGTCTCGATCCCCCGCGACTCGCTCGTCGACATCCCGTCCTGCACCATGTCGAACGGCAGGACGTCCAAGGCGACGCATGGGATGTTCAACTCGGCCTTCGCGACGGGCTGGGACATGGGTGGGGACATGGCCTCCGCGGCGGCCTGCACCATCCGCACCGTCGCCGAGAACACCGGCATCCAGCCCGAGCACTTCGTGGTGGTCGACTTCGCCGGCTTCCAGGCGATGGTCGACGCGATCGGCGGCGTTCCCATCTGCATCCCGACCGCCATGACGTCGGAGGACGCCGGCCTGTACGTGCAGGCCGGCAACCAGACGCTGGACGGCGGGACCGCGCTCGCGTTCGCCCGGGCCCGCAAGGGCAAGGGCGTCGGCGACGGGTCCGACACCAACCGGATCGGCAACCAGCAGCGGCTGGTGGCGGCCATGGTGCAGAAGGTCCTGTCGCAGAACGTCCTGACCGACGTGCCGCGGCTCGCCGGCTTCCTCAACGCGGCGACCAGCTCGCTGACCGTCGACAGCGGGATGTCGACGAGCACGATGGTCGGCCTCGCCTACAACATGCGCACCATCCGCGGTGGCAGCATCACCTTCATGACCGTGCCGTGGGGGCCCGCACCGAGCGACCCGAACCGAGTGGTGTGGCTGCCTGCGGCGGATCAGGTCTGGCAGAACATCGCGAACGACGTGCCGGCCCTGGGCGAGGCCACGGCCGTGGCCCCGACGACAGCGCCGACCACGGCCGCGACCACTGCGCCGGGCACCGCGCCGACGACCGCCCCGCCGACGGCACCGGCGAGCCCCGCGGTCCCCCCGCCGCCGGTCGAGGCGGCCCCCACCCCGGCGCCCACCAAGAAGGCCGGGCGCGAGGCGTTCACCGCCGACGACACCACCGCCGTGTGCGCGGCCGAGTGAGCGCTCGATGAGCACCGACGACCGTCGCAGCCGACCCGCTCCCCCGTCGTTCACGCCGGGGTCCGCGCCCTCCCGCCCGGCGGCGGGTGCCGACGGAGACGCGATCGTCGTCGGCGGTGGCCGCCCGGACCGTCCGGCTCCGTCCGGCGCCTCGCCCGCGACGCCGCCACGCGGGACGCCGGGCCGGCCTGCCTCCTTCACCCCTGCCGGACAGCACTCCCGTCCTCCAGCCGGTCAGGCCGCGCGGACGGCCGGCTCCGCGTCGGGGACGCGTCCTGCGTCGCCGGCGCCCCGGAGCACGACCCGGCCTGTCGGCGCACCGGCACGGGGCGTCCCGCCCCGGCCCGCGACCCGTCCGCAGCCCCCGGGCACCGCCGGGCGTCCGTCCGCGACGCCGGCTCGCGTCGGTCCTGCGGCGACGCCGGCCGGCGTCGGTCCTGCGGCGACGGCAGCTCGTGTGGGTCCTGGGGGCGCGGCCGCACGCACCGGTCTCGCGTCGCCGCACCGACGCCGTCGCGGGCTGGTCGTGGTGGTGGTGCTCGCCGTGACCGTGGCCCTGCTCGCCTGGCCGATCGGTCTCGTCATGTGGGCCGACGGCAAGGTCCAGCACACCGCCGCGCTCTCCGGAGCGGCGGGCACGCCCGGCACCACCTACCTGCTCACGGGCTCCGACTCGCGCGCTGACGGCGCCATCGACGACACGACGACGGAAGGCGCGCGCACCGACACGATCCTGGTCCTGCACGTGCCGGAGCATGGCCCGACGGCGCTCATCTCGCTCCCCCGCGACACGTTCGTGCAGGTGCCGGGGCACGGCGACGCGAAGCTCAACGCGTCCTTCTCGTGGGGCCAGGCGCCGCTGCTGGTGAAGACCGTCGAGCAGCTCACCGGCCTCACCGTCGACCACTACGCCGAGATCGGGATGGCAGGCGTGGAGCAGGTCGTGGACGCCGTCGGCGGCGTGAACCTCTGCTACGACACCGCCGTGGACGACGCGGACTCCGGGATGGTCTGGACCCCGGGCTGCCACGACGTCGGCGGCGTGGACGCCCTGGCGTTCTCGAGGATGCGCAAGGCCGACCCCACCGGCGACGTCGGGCGTGCCGAACGGCAGCGCCAGCTCATCAGCGCGGTGATGGGCAAGGTCAAGCCCACGTCGCTCGTCTGGCACCCGGGCCAGCAGGTCGCGCTCGTCGATGCCGGCACGGCGTCGCTGACGGTCGACGACGGGTCGGGCATCGTCGACCTGGCACGCATGGCGCTGGCGTTCAAGGCGGCGAACGGCGAGGGTGGGATCACCGGGACACCGCCGATCAAGAGCATCAACTACCGGCCCGGCAAGATCGGCTCGACGGTCCTGCTCGACCCTGACGCCGCGCCGGCGTTCTTCGTGGCGATCAGGGACGGCAAGCTCCCCGCCGGCCCCGTGGGTGGGATGCCGACGTCCTGAGCGGTCTCAGCCGTGCAGGCCGAGCAGCCGCGGCCCCACCGTCACCGGGTCGAGGACCGCAGCCCGGGCGCGCACGAGCATGCGCTCCACGGTGGACCGCAACCACGGACCCCCCGGCACCTCGACGTACCGGTGGACCAGCCAGGCAGCCCCGACCACCACGGTGAGCGCGCCGGCGAGCGCCAGCGCAGCGGGCACCCGGGTCGCGAGCAGGTGGACCACGTACATCCCCCAGTACTCGTGGACCAGGTAGAGCGGATAGGTGAGCGCCCCGACCGCGACGAGCGTCCGCGACGACCGGAGCGCGACGGGTGTCAGCGTCGCGACCGCCACGGCGGCGACGCACAGCACGACGCCCACCCCCAGTAGCACGGCCGACGGCGCGTGCCCGGTGGTCCGGGCGAGCACCGCCTCGCGTGACGGCACCACCCTCCACACCGCCGCGGCGCTGTCGACCGCCACCACGCACCAGGTGAGCGTGACGAAGCGCCTGCCGTCGTCGTCGGACGGGCGGTACAGCAGGTACAGGGCCATGCCGGCCGCGAAGAGCGGTGCGTAGTCCGAGACCAGCGCCACCGCCGCCGTCTCCTGCCCGGCACGCTCGGCGACGAGCGCGACCACGGGCCACGCGAGGGCGACGGCGAGAACCCGCCGCCGGGTGATCCCGACCAGGGAGAGCAGCCCGACGAGGAGGTAGAACCGCAGCTCCGCCCAGAGCGTCCAGTACACGCCGTCGACGTGGTCGACGCCGAACGCGGCCTGCACCATCGAGAGGTTGACCAGCACCTGGTGGGCCGTCACCTGCTTGCCCTCCGGCCACAGCACGAGCAGCAGCCCGCCCGTGGCCAGCACCGCCACCCAGTACGCCGGGTAGAGCCGCGCCACCCGGGAGGCGACCACCTGCGCGGTCGGCCGCCCCCAGGCGGTCATCAGGACGACGAAGCCGCTGATGACGAAGAACAGCTCGGGGCCGAGCGATCCGTACGCCGTCCACCGACCGATGCCGCCGAGGCGTCCGGCCTGGTCCGGGCCCCAGGCCGGCGACGTGCGGGCGGTCAGGTGGTAGAGCACCACGGCCGCGGCCGCGGCGAAGCGCAGGCCGTCCAGGACCGCGAGACGTGCGGGCGGGGTCGTCATCCGGTCGACGGTAGGCAGGACCGGCCCGGTCCGCGCGTCGAGGGCGCACGCCACCGGGAAACGTCACCGCGTCTTCACACGACGAGACGTCGGATCCCCCCGAGGGCGGAGCGGAGCGTGCGGCGACCCGCGTCAGGCGGTGAACCCCGTGGAGGGGCGGCCCGAGGACCTCTCCCGGAGCCGACGGCCCTTCTCGTCGGCCTGAGCCCGCAGCCCGTCCTGGAACGCGCTCATCGCCGCCCGCAACCGCCCGGCGTCCGCGTCGACGCCTGCGGCCAGGATCCGGACAGCGAGCAGGCCGGCGTTGCGCGCGCCGCCGACCGACACGGTCGCGACCGGCACGCCGGCGGGCATCTGCACGATCGAGAGCAGGGAGTCCAGTCCGTCGAGGTGCGCCAGCGGCACCGGGACCCCGATGACCGGCAGCGGGGTGACCGAGGCGAGCATGCCGGGCAGGTGGGCCGCGCCACCGGCGCCCGCGACGACCACCCGCAGCCCTCGGTCGGCGGCGGTCCGCCCGTAGTCGACCATCTTGTCGGGCTGCCGGTGCGCGGACACCACGTCGACCTCGACGGGCACGTCGAACTCGGCGAGCGCCTGTGCGGCGGCCTCCATGACCGGCCAGTCCGAGTCCGATCCCATGACGATGCCCACCAGGGCCTGTGCTGCCATCACGCCTCCGTCGTCCGGTGCGGTGCCTCGCCCCGCAGCAGCGCTGCAGCGGCGTTCGCGCGGCGACGGACCTCGTCGAGGTCGTCGCCGCTCACGTTGACGTGGCCGAGCTTGCGGCCCGGTTGCACCTCCTTGCCGTACAGGTGCACCTTCGCCCCGGCGTCCAGCCTCGCCACGTCCGCCAGGGCGTCCGTGAGCTCCTCCAGCGTGCTGCCGAGCACGTTCACCATCACCGTCCACGTCGCCCGCGCTGCGGTGTCGCCGAGCGGCAGGTCGAGCACGGCCCGCAGGTGCTGCTCGAACTGGCTCGTGACGGCACCGTCGATGGTCCAGTGCCCGGAGTTGTGCGGTCGCATCGCGAGCTCGTTCACGAGGACGCGCGGGGGTCCTCCGGCCGCGTCGTCGACCTCGAACAGCTCGACGGCCAGGACGCCCGTCACCCCGAGCCCCTCGGCGACACGGACGGCGACCTCGACGGCCTCGTGACGCGTGGCGTCGGCCAGGCCGGGCGCAGGGGCGACGACCTCGGCGCAGACGCCGTCGCGCTGCACCGACTCGACGACGGGCCACGTGCACACCTCGCCGCCCGGGCGGCGGGCCACGAGCACCGCGAGCTCGCGCCGGAACGGGACCTTCTCCTCCACCAGGAGCTGTGCACCGCTGCCGTCCGCCGCGGCCGCGAACCAGTCGCTCACGTCCGTCGCGGCGCGCACGACCCGGACACCCTTGCCGTCGTAGCCCCCTCGGGCGACCTTGACGACCGCGACGCCGCCCACCGTCCCGAGGAACTGCTCGAGGTCCGCGGGCGCCGCCGGGACCGACCAGCGCGGGCACGGGATGCCGAGCTCGCCCAGCCGCGTGCGCATCGTGATCTTGTCCTGGGCGTGGACGAGTGCGGCGGCGGCCGGGCGGACGGCCACGCCTGCGCCGGCGAGGGTGTCGAGCAGCCGGTTCGGCACGTGCTCGTGCTCGAACGTGAGCACCGCAGCCCCTGCGGCGAGGCGCTCGATCGCGTCCTCGTCACGCGCGGAGCCGACCGGCGCGTCCACCACCACCTGCGCGGCCGAGGACGTCGCGCTCTCCACGAGCACCCGCAGGTGCACGCCGAGCGCGGTCGCCGGAGGCGCCAACATGCGGGCGAGCTGCCCACCACCGACCACTGCCACCACGGGTGCTGTCACGGGCGACGAGCCTAGCCGAGCCGCACGGGGCTCCGACGAGGGGCGCCGCAGGGCTGCTGAAACGCTTCGCCCGCAGGAGGCCGACCGGGCTCCCAGGTGGCAGGGCTATCCTCGCCGGAGCCCTGCAGCCTGCAGACCCCGAAGGAGCCGACCGTGAGCACAGCCGACGGACCAGCAGTCGCCGCGTCCCCCGGCGTGCTCCCCGGCACCGCAGCGACGGAGCCGACCGTGGTGCAGTCGGCCCTGCTGTCGGCGGCGATGCGCGCCCGGGTCTACGAGATCGCGCGCTTCCTGTCCGTCGGCGGCGTCGCGTTCGTCGTCGACCTCGGTCTGTTCAACCTGCTCCGCTTCGGCCCGAACCACCTGCTCGAGCACAAGCCGATCACAGCCAAGATCATCTCCGTCCTCGCCGCGACGCTCGTGTCGTGGCTCGGCAACCGGCACTGGACGTTCTCGGCCCACCGCACGGACCGGCGCGGCAAGGAGCTCGTGGTGTTCAGCGCCATCAATCTGATCGCGGCCGTGGTCCCGATCGGCACGCTCGCGCTCTCGCACTACGTGCTGGGCCTCGCCACCCCGCTCCAGGACAATGTGGCGACCGTCGTCGGCATCGCGATCGGGACCGTGCTGCGGTACCTCGGCTACAAGCGCTGGGTGTTCACCGGCCACCAGATCTGACCACGGAGGCCGTGGCCACCTGACGACCCGATCCTGGCGGTCAGGGCACGTCCGCCTGGACGAGCGACCCGTCGCCCCACGCCGTCACCGCGCCCTCGCTCGCCGGCGCGAACGCCGCCTGGCCGCGGGTGAGCGACAGGGAGCCGTCGAAGGCGGTGCGCACCTCGACCTCCCCCTCCAGGCAGAGCAGCACCCGAGGACCTCGACCGGGGATCGTCGCGACGCCCTCGTCCGTCAGCCGCGTGACGGACAGCTCGAAGTCGTCGACGGGAGCGTAGAAGATCTCCGTCGAGGTGAACACGCGCTCGGGCGCGATGCGGATCGGCGGCGCCGCGACCGAGTCGAGGTTCGCGAGCAGCTCGGGGAGGTCGATGTGCTTCGTCGTCAGGCCCGCCCGCAGGACGTTGTCCGAGTTCGCCATGATCTCCACGGCCACGCCCTGCAGGTAGGAGTGGACGGTGCCGGCCGGGACGAACAGCGCCTCGCCCGTGCGCAGCGTGACGGGGTTGAGCAGGACGGACGTCACCGCCCCCGCGTCACCCGGGTACGCCGCAGCGAGGCGGTTGACGGTCCGGTCGGTGCGCGGCGAGGGCGACCCGTCGACGAGCCGCTTGGTGCACGCCTCGGCGAACTCGAGCACCGCCCCCGCACCGGGACGCGTCCCTGGTGAGACCAGCCACTCGAACGCGGCACGGACGCCCTCCGGCGACGGGTCGGCCACCAGCAGGTCGCGCAGGTCGGCGGCGAGGGGCGCGTCGAGACCCACCAGGAGCTCCGCGGCGCGACGCGGCGCCCGGAACCCGACCATCGCATCGAAGCGGCTCAGTGCGTAGACCAGCTCGGGCTTGTGGTTGAGGTCGCGGTAGCTGCGCTGCGGGGCGTCGATCGGGACGCCGGCCGCGTCCTCCGCGGCGTATCCCGCGCGGGCGCGCTGGACGCTCGGGTGGACCTGGAGCGAGATCGGCGAGGCGGCGGCGATGATCTTGAGGAGGTACGGCAGCCTGTCACCGGACCGGGAGGCGACGTCGGCGCCGAGCGTCCCGTGGGGGTCGGCCGCGACGACGGCGTCGAGCGGCTCCGGACCGTCGGAGCCGGCCACCACCGACGGTGAGCTCGGGTGGGCGCCGAACCACGCCTCCGAGACAGGGCGACCGTCAGGTACGAGCCCGAGCAGGTCCGGGATGGCGGTCGTGGAACCCCATGCGTCGTGGTGCGTGGCAGGTGTGAGCCGGTACATCCGCTCCTCCTCGTCGTCGTCCGGACATGGGGCGCCCGGTGCGGCCCGCCGGCTCGCAGGCTACGTCGTCGGACGCCGCCGTCGTCGGAGGCCGCCGGGTCCGGCCGCACGGGAGATGCCCGTCGCGCTCATCGACGGCGCCGGTCCGGTCGGGCCGACACGACCGAGCCCCGGGGCAGCACCACGTCGGGGCGCATGGAGGCGGGCACGCCGGACAGGAACACCGCGAACACGGCCGGCCGGCGCTGCGCGAGCTCGAGGCGCCCGCCGTCGGCCGAGGCGAGGTCACGGGCGAGCGACAGGCCGAGCCCCGTCCCTGCACCGGAGGTGACCTCCCGCTCGAAGATCCGGGGCGCGAGGTCGTCGGGCACCCCCTGCCCCTCGTCGGCGACCTCCACGACGACCGCCCGGGCGGGCCCACCGACGCGCGACCGGACCGTGGTGGTGCCTGCGCCGTGCTTGAGGGAGTTCTCGATGAGCGTGGCGAGCACCTGCGCCAGCGCGCCGGGGGTGGCGAGCACCTGCGTGCCGGGCTCGACCTCGACGACGAGCCGGCGTCCCGCCGCCTCGAACGTCGGCGCCCACTCCTCCTCCTGCTGGTGCACGACGTCGAGAAGGCTGACGGCCTCGGTGGTCCCGCCGTGTGCCCGGCGGGAGCGCGTGAGCAGGTCGTCGACCACCCGGACGAGACGCTCGACCTGCTCGAGCGAGATCCGGGCCTCCTCGGAGACCTCGGGCTCGGCGCTCGTCAGCATGATCTCCTCGAGCCGCATCGACAGTGCGGTCAGCGGCGTGCGGAGCTGGTGGGAGGCGTCCGCCGCGAACTGGCGCTCGGCGGCGAGCCGTCCGGCCATCCGGTCCGCGCTGCGCGCGAGCTCGGCGGCCACGAGGTCGATCTCCTCGACCCCGGACGGCTCGAGCTGTGGTCGGACCTGGCCCGACCCGAGCTGCTCCGCCGACGCCGCGAGGTAGACCAGAGGGGCGGCGAGGCGGTTGGCCTGCCAGATCGCCATCGCGATGCCGGCGGCGAACGCGACCACGGCGGCGACGACCACGAGCGCGATGACCCGGGCACTGAGCCAGAACACGTCCCAGAACGAGACGTACAGCAGGACCGTGGCGCGCTTCGCCGACGTGGTCTGTACCGAGAGGCTGCGGCCCTGCACGCGGTCGCCGGCCTCGTACACGGTGCCGTCCGGCGCGCGCACGATCACCGAGGCCGGGATCTCCCCGTCACCGCCGGTGGCGGACACCAGCATGCGGTTGGTGAGCGCGATGTTCGACTCGATGCGGAAGTCGACGGACCGGGCGATGTTCTGCGCCCGGACCTGCAGGCTCTGGACCTCGTTCTCCCGGACCAGCTGGGCGCCGAGGAAGGCCAGCGGGAAGCCGAGCAGCACGACCGCGACGGTGACGGCGGCGATGGTCGCCTGCAGGACGCGACGACGCACCCGTCAGACCCGCTCGACGGCGCTCACGTTGCCGGTCTCGAACCGGAAGCCCATGCCCCGCACCGTGGTGACGTACCGCGGGGAGTTGGCGTCGTCGCCGAGCTTGCGACGCAGCCAGGACACGTGCATGTCCAGGGTCTTGGTGGAGCCGGTGGGGTCGGAGCCCCACACCTCGCGCATGAGGGTCTCGCGCGCCACGACGGTGCCGGCGGCCGCCACCAGGACCCGCAGCAGGTCGAACTCCTTGGCCGTCAGGTGCAGCTCGCGCTCGGCCTGGAACGCCCGGTGGGCCGCGACGTCGACGCGCACGTTCTGCGCGTGCAGCTCGTCCTCGTCGCCGGGGTCGCCGACGCTCCGGCGCAGGAGGGCCCGCACGCGGGCCAGCAGCTCCGCGAGGCGGAAGGGCTTCGTCACGTAGTCGTCGGCGCCGGCGTCCAGGCCGACCACGAGGTCCACCTCGTCCGCCCGCGCGGTGAGCACCAGCACCGGGGTGGTGAGCCCCATGTTCCGGATGGCACGCGCCACGTCGAGCCCGTCCATGTCCGGCAGACCGAGGTCGAGCACCACCAGGTCCGCCGATGCGGCACCGTCGATCGCGCCTTGACCTGTTCCTTGCACGCGCACGTCATAACCTTCACGCCCGAGCGCGCGGGCCAAAGGTTCGGCAATCGCTGGATCGTCCTCAGCCAGAAGCACCTGGGTCATTCGCTCATGCTAGGTCACGAGCGGGTCTCGTCCGGCACAGGCGCGCGCCCGATTTCTGCCGGCCGGTGGCACGCCCGCCCGTCTGCACCCGCAGGCTGACCTGCGCGGCGGGCCCGTCCTCCTGCAGGGTCACGTCGCCGCACGCACCGCAACCTACCCTCGGGGTGTGAATCGATGGGAGCGGCTGCTGCGCTGGGAGGAGTCGCACCGCTTCGCGGTCGACGGCATGGCGACCGCCTTCCTGCTCCTCCTGGGCGTGCCCGTCTCGGCGGCCGCACCCGCCCTCTACAGCGGCCCGACGTACTTGCTGCCTCTCGTGACGGTGCTGCTCGTGGCCCCGCTCGCCTGGCGCAGGGTCCGCCCCACCGCGTCGGCCGCCACCGTCTACGTGGTCGCCCTGCTGCAGATGCTGTTCCTCACACCGGTCGTCCTCCCGGGGGACCTCGCCGTGCTGGTCGCGCTCTACTCCGTGACGGTGCACGGGCCGCGGTGGGCGCACCGGGTCGCCATCATCGGCGCCCTGCTCGGGTCGTTGACGCTGACGGTGCTGCTGACCGGCTCGTCCTACCCGCCGGCCGCCGTGATGACGGCCGTGCTCGCGTCGTCCCTCATGGTCGCGGTCTGGGCCTTCGGGCTCGCGCGACGATCCCGCCGCGAGGCCATGGAGGCGCTCGTCGACCGCGCGCAGCGTCTCGAGGTCGAGCGCGACCAGCAGACCCAGATCGCCACCGCCGCCGAGCGCGCCCGCATCGCGCGCGACCTGCACGACATCGTGGCCCACTCGCTCAGCGTGGTGATCGCGCAGGCGGACGGTGGCAGGTACGCCGCCGACGCAGACCCCACGGCCGCCACGCGGGCGCTGGCCACGATCGGGGAGACGGGACGCGCCGCTCTCACCGACATGCGGCGGCTGCTCGGCATCCTCCGGGCCGGTCCGGACGGCGCCGACTCGCCCGGGACCGGGTCGGTCCCGGGAACCGACCGCTTCGCGCCCCAGCCGGGCGCTGACGACATCACCGCCCTCGTCGAGCAGGTCCGCGCGAGCGGCGTGCGCGTCTCGCTCGTCCGGATGGGCACCCCGCGGCGTCTCCCGCCCGGCATGGGCCTCGCCGTGTACCGGATCGCGCAGGAGGCCCTCACGAACGTCCTCAAGCACGCCGGACCGGACCCGCAGGTCACCGTCATGGTGAGCTGGCAGCCCGAGGCGATCCTGGTCGAGGTCGACGACGACGGACGGGGCGCGTCCGCGGAGAGCGACGGCCTCGGGCAGGGCATGCTCGGCATGCGCGAGCGCGCCACGATGTTCGGCGGCACGGTCACGGCGGGCCCGCGTCCTGGCGGCGGCTTCCGGGTCCGCGCACAGCTTCCCACCCCCGCCGAGAGAACCACCGCGAGCGCGAACGACGAGGAGACCCTGTGAGCGACCCGATCCCCGACCCGGTGCGGGTGGCCCTCGTCGACGACCAGCAGCTGGTCCGCGCAGGGTTCCGCATGGTCATCGACTCGCAGCCCGACCTCGAGGTCGTCCTCGAGGCCGGTGACGGGGCGCAGGCGGTGCGCGCGCTCGACCCGGCCGCCAGGACCGTCACCGGGCCCGTCGACGTAGTGCTGATGGACGTGCGGATGCCCACCATGGACGGGCTCGTCGCCACGGCGGAGATCACGGCGAGGGCCACGGAGGACTCGCCCGCGCCGCGCATCATCGTGCTCACCACGTTCGACCTCGACGAGTACGTGCTCGCGGCGATCCGTGCGGGAGCCAGTGGCTTCCTGCTCAAGGACACGCCGCCCGAGGACATGCTCGCCGCTATCCGCACCGTGCACCGCGGCGACGCCGTGATCGCCCCGTCGAGCACCAGGAGGCTGCTCGAGCACCTCGTCGACGTGCTGCCGCCCGACGAGCCGGGGGCACCCACCGACCCCGCGCGGCAGGCGGTCGCCGACCTCACCGACCGCGAGCGCGAGGTCCTGCTCCTCATGGCCCGCGGCCGGTCCAACAGCGAGATCGGTCGCGACCTCTTCGTGGCGGAGGCCACCGTCAAGACGCACGTCGGACGGATCCTCGCGAAGCTCGGTGCGCGCGACCGGGTCCAGGCCGTCGTCGTGGCCTACGAGACGGGCCTGGTCCGACCCGGCGGCTGACGCCGCCGGCCGGCACGTACGCCTGCGGGATGACACCCGGAGCACCCCGGCCAGCCTCGCGCCCGACGCGTCGCCGCAGGTCCGGGACCTAGCGTCGAACCTGCCAGCGACGCCGCGAAGGAGCCCTCATGGACACCGCCCTCTCCCGCACCCCCGAGCCGACCCGCCCGGACGAGCCGCACCCGCCCGCCTCGAGCGCACGCGGGCTCACCAAGGTGTACGGGCAGGGTCCCGCAGCCGTCCGCGCGCTCGACGAGGTCGACGTCGACTTCGCGTCGGGGGCGTTCACGGCGATCATGGGCCCCTCGGGCTCGGGCAAGTCCACCCTCATGCACCTCCTCGCGGGTCTCGACGACGCCACGTCCGGCGAGGTACGGCTCGGGCCGACGGCGCTGACGTCGCTCGACGACGGCGCGCTCACGCGGCTGCGACGAGACCGGGTCGGCTTCGTCTTCCAGTCGTTCAACCTGCTGCCGATGTTCACGGCCGAGCAGAACATCCTGCTGCCGCTGCAGCTCGCCGGCAGCAGGCCGGACCGCGAGTGGTTCGACATGCTCGTCACCACGCTGGGCCTCGGCGAGCGCCTCGGGCACCGGCCCGGCGAGCTGTCCGGCGGCCAGCAGCAGCGGGTCTCCATCGCGCGGGCGCTCGTCGCGAAGCCGGAGGTGGTGTTCGCGGACGAGCCGACCGGCAACCTCGACTCCCGCTCGGGCGCCGAGGTGCTCAGCTTCCTGCGCCGCTCCGTCCGCGAGCTCGGCCGGACGGTCATCATGGTCACGCACGACCCCACCGCCGCCGCGTACGCGGACCGGGTCGTCATGCTGGCCGACGGCCGGGTGGCGGGCGACATCGTCGACCCCACCCCCGAGTCCGTCCTCACCGGTCTGGACGCGTTGCGCACCCTCGACGGCACCTCGCCGGCACCGGCGGTGGGGCTCTGATGCTGCAGCTCACGCTCGCCCAGATGCGCCGCAGCGCCGGGCGGCTCGTCGCCGCCGCGGTCGCCATCGCGATCGGCACGGCGTTCCTCACCACCACGCTGCTCGCCGGGGGCGTCATCACGCGGACCGGCTACGACGCCGTCACCGCCACGTTGGGCCACGCGGACCTCGTCGTCACCGGTGACCTCACCGGGGGCACGCTCGACGAGGTGCGGGGCACCCCGGGCGTCGCGGCCGCGGACCACGTGTACGTCGGCGGCGTCGAGCTGCGCGGCTCGACCCGCACGACATGGCAGAACTTCGTGCCGCTCCCGTCCGACGAGAGCCTCACGCCGTTGAGGCTCGGCCTCGGTGCGATGCCGGCCGTCGCCGGCGAGATCGCGCTGCCGCGCGCGACCGCCGCACGTCTGGGGGTCGGTGTCGGCGACACGCTCACGGCGCAGGACACCGGTTCCGGACGCGACGCCATGACGACCGAGACGCTGACCGTGGTCGGGATCGTCGACGACCCGGACGGTGCCTGGGCCCAGTTCGGCGGCGCCGGCTTCGCGCTCCCCGACGACCTCGCCCGCTGGTCCCCGGCCGCCTCCGACGACCTGCGCGACGGCACCGCACTGATCGCCACGGACGGCAGCGTGGACGCCGCCCGGGCCGCCCTCCGCGAGAGGGTCCCGGAGCTGCGCGTCCTGACGAAGGACGAGGCGGCCGCCGAGGCGGTGTCCGAGGTGTCCGGCGGGGGCAACGTGCTGCGCGCCGTCGCGCTCGGCTTCGCTGCCGTGGCGCTCCTGGTCGCAGCGCTCGTCATCTCCAACACGTTCCAGGTGCTCGTCGCCCAGCGGGTCCGGCTGCTGGCGCTGCTGCGCTGCGTCGGCGCGGAGAAGCGTCAGCTGCGCCGCTCCGTCCTGCTGGAGGCGGCGATCCTCGGCGGTGCCGCATCGCTCGTCGGGCTGCTCGCGGGCACCGCCCTCGCCCAGGGCGCGCTGACGGTGCTCGGACGCATGAACGAGGGAGTGCCCCTGCCGCGGACCGTCGACGTGACGGTGACAGTGGCCCTCGTCCCGGTGCTCGTCGGCACCCTCGTCACCGTCCTGGCGTCGCTCGTCCCCGCGCGCACCGCGACCCGCGTCCCCCCGGTCGCCGCCCTCCGACCGGTCGACGCGCCGACCGTCGGCGCCCGGGCGGGCAGGCTCCGGCTGGCGGTCTCCCTGGTGCTCACGATCGGCGGGGTCACCGGCCTGCTCTTCACGGTCGCGGCGTCCCGGGCCGGCAGCGGCGACGACCTCGCCCTGCTGGGGCTCGGGCTCCTCACCGGTGCGGTGTCGTTCGTCGGCATCCTGCTCGGTGCCGTGCTCTGGGTGCCGCGCGTCGTCTCGCTGGCAGGCACGGCGCTCGGGGCGACCGGCACGAGCGCACGCCTCGCGTCGGCCAACACGGTCCGCAACCCGCGCCGCACGGCCGCCACGAGCACCGCGCTGCTCATCGGGGTGACGCTCGTCGTGATGATGAGCACGGGCGCCGCGAGCGCACGCGAGTCGCTGGCGCAGGACCTGGCCGAGCGGTACCCGGTGGACCTCACCGTCACCCGGACCGACGGGAGCACCGAGCCGCTCGACGGCGCGGTCGCGACGGTCGCGGACCTGCCCGGTGTCGACGCCGTCGTCTCCGTCCCGGTCGCCTACGCCCGGATCGGTGAGGACCAGCTGCAGGTCGCCGGCCCGGACCCCACGGAGGCCGCCCAGGTGCTCCGCAGCACGGGGGCGCTCGACGACCTGACCGACGGCACGCTGCTCCTGACGAAGCGGGACGACCGCCTCGCCGGGAGCGTCGACCTCCGTGCCGTGCCGAAGCCGCCCGACGGGGACGACGACGGGAACGGGACCCCTCCCCCGGCCCCCGGGTCGCTCCCCCTCGAGGCCGTCGCGTCCGACCTCGGTGGCCAGGACCCGATCGTCACCGGAGCGACGCTGGCCCGCCTCGCCTCCTATCCGGCGCCTGCCGAGCTGTGGGTGCGGCTCGACGACTCTGCCGACGCGAGCCAGGTGATCCAGGACGTGCAGGATGCCCTGTCGGGGACCCCCGTCTCCGTGGCGAGCGCCGCGGCCGAGCGGCAGTCCTACGAGCGGCTGATCTCGTCGCTGCTCGCGGTCGTGGTGGGTCTGCTGGCCGTCGCCGTGGTCATCGCCGTGGTCGGCGTGGCGAACACCCTGTCGTTGTCCGTGATCGAGCGCCGTCGTGAGTCGGCGACGCTGCGGGCGATCGGCCTGACACGGCGGCAGCTGCGGTGGATGCTCGCCGTCGAGGGGATGCTCATCGCCGTGGTCGGAGCCGCGCTCGGCGTGGTCCTCGGGCTGCTCTACGGCTGGGCGGGTGCTGCCACGGCCTTCGGCCGGACGAACGACCTGCGGCTGGCGGTCCCGTGGGCGGACCTCGCGCTGGTCATGGTCGTCGCGCTGCTGGCCGGCCTGGGGGCGTCGGTCCTGCCCGCACGGGCCGCCGCCCGCACGTCACCGGTCGCGGCGCTCGCGGTGGACTGACACCGAGCCGACGGCCGGGCCTGTGGACGGCGCCGGCGTCCCCCGGAGCTCCGGGTGGACGCCGGTACCGCCCGCACGGCAGGGCACCCTGCACGCGTGCGTCTCACCGCCCTGCACCCCGACCCGCGTCGTGGCCCCGGACTGGTCTCGACCGTCGTCGAGGTCGAGCGCGGGCTGCGCGCGTCACGCCTCCGCGGCGAGCTCGCCCGCCTGACCGGGTGGGCCGGCTGGTCGAGCGGGGCCGTGCGCCTGGCCGTCGACGACGCGGTGCTCGACGACACGCACGAGGTGGGTGCCTATCCGCTGGTGCCGGGGTGCCGACTGCGACCCGGCGCAGGGCCACGCCCGGAGGCGGAGCGCGCGCTGGACTCGGCGCTCCATGTGGCGGTCGTCGCCGGACCGGACTGCGGCCGGCTGCACCGCGTCAGGCCGGACGGCGACGTGATCGTCCGCACCACGGGCGCCACGGACCCCACCCGGCCGACCGGCCGCGAGCACCTGGCGGTTGCGGACCCGGACCTCGGTTCGGTCCGCGTCCGGTGCAGCAACGGCAGGGTCCGGGTCCAGGCGGACAGCCGTGCCGTCCTCGTGCGGGCCGCCCCCGCGTGGTGGCGACGGCGGGCCGGGCGGCCCCTGACGGTGCGCCGTCGCGCGTGGCGGCGTTGGCGGTCGGACGACGAGCTCCACGTCGGGGGCACGACGCTCGTCCTGCGGTCCCGGTCGAGCTCTGCCCCGTCGCCCCCGGCCCGCACGGACGGGCGACCCGCGGTCGGGCGACCGGGGCGCGGAGCCACCTGGCTGACGGTGCTCGCGCCCGTCGCCGGTTCCGTGGTGCTCGCCGCCGTCCTGCGCCAGCCGCTCCTGCTGCTCACCGCGGTCTCGGGTCCGCTCGCCCTGCTGGCCACGAACCGTGCGACCTCCCTCGAGGGGCCGGCGCAAGCGCCCTCGCAGGACGAGGTGCGGGACCCGGCCGGCCTGGTCGCCGCGACCGTGCTCGCGCTGGACGGCGGTCCGGTGCTCCACCGTGCGGCGCCGTGGGACAGCGACGGCACGCTCGCTGTCGTCGGGCCTCGCAGCACCGCGCTCGCCGCGGCACGCGCGATCCTCCTCGGCGAGCTGGGCACGCACGTACGGGTGTCCGTCACGGTTCACACCCACGCGCCGGACGCCTGGTCCTGGGCCGCACCGGCGGCGCACGCAGCCGACGGACCACTGACCGGAGACGAGGAGAACGTGGTCGTCGTCGACCTGCCGCGGGTCACGGGCGGGGTGACCTCCCTGCGGTCGGACGCCGGGCTCGGCGGACGGCTGCTCCTGGTGCTGCCCTCGCGCAGCGAGGTACCCGCATGGTGCCGGAACGTGCTCGAGGTGGCGCCGACGACCGCGCGGCTGCGTGGAGGGCCGACGACGAGGTCGGGCGCCCGCCCCCCGGGCCGGGTTCGGAGCGGCAGAGGTCACGGCGGGTGGCGGCGGGTGCCGCTGGAGGCGGTCTCGACCGACACCGCACGGGCGCAGCTCACCAGGGCGTGGGGCGTCCGTGAGCTGCGAGCGCAGACGCTCGAGCCGACCGCAGGCTCGAGCGGTCGTCCCGCCGACGACCTGCCTGCCCGGGTGTCGCTCGGAGCCCTGCCGGACGTGCCTGCCCCGGACGCCCAGGCGATCCGCGCGGCGTGGAGCTCCACGCACGCCGGACTTGCCGCGCCGATCGGACGCACGTCGGGGCTCGCCACGGTCGTCGTCGACCTCGTCGCGGACGGACCGCACGCGCTCGTGGCCGGCACGACCGGCGCGGGAAAGTCCGAGCTGCTGACCACCTGGGTGCTCTCGACGGCGCTGCGGTACCCGCCCGAACGGCTCGCGGTGCTGCTCGTCGACTTCAAGGGCGGGGCCGGCCTGGGTTCCGTCGCCGGCCTGCCGCACGTGGTCGACCACGTCACCGACCTCGACGAGCCCCGCGCCCGCCGGGTCCTCACAGGCCTGCGTGCCGAGCTGCGTCGTCGCGAACGCGTGCTCGCCGACCACGGTGCCCGCGACGTCGCCGAGCTCGACCCGCGCGACCCCGCGAGTCCCCCGCGCCTCCTCGTGGTCGTCGACGAGCTCCGCGCGCTCGTCGACGACCTGCCCGACGCCACCCGGACGTTGGTGCGGCTCGCCGCGCAGGGCCGGGCCCTCGGCGTGCACCTCGTCCTCGCCACACAGCGCCCGGCGGGGGCGGTCAGCGCCGACCTGCGCGCGAACACCTCCCTGCGCATCGCGCTGCGCGTGGCCGACCCGGCCGACTCCCTCGACGTCGTCGAGGTGCCCGATGCTGCGCTGCTGTCTCCCTCGACGCCCGGCCGTGCGGTGCTGCGGCGGGCAGGCGGCAGCCCCGAGCACCTCCAGGTGGCTCGACCCGGGGGCAGGGCGACCCTCGACGGTGCCGCCCTCGCGCGGCCATGGCCCAGCCCCCCTGCGGTCGCGCGACTGCGAGCCTGTGACGCACTGCGACGCCGCGCCCGGCCGGCGGAGTCCTGCCTCAGGAGCACCTGGCCCCGGCACGGCGGGCGCACGGGCCTGGACGCCGGAGTCCCCGGCGCGCACCTCCGAGGACCACACCGCTGCCTGGGTCACCGCCGCGCGGCGCGCTGCCGCCGGACGTCCGGCACGGCCGGTGCCATGGCTGCCTGCCCTTCCCGACGTGCTCACGGTCGATGACGTCGCTCCGGGACCCGGGCTGGCCGTGGCGGTCGCCGACGTCCCTGACGAGCAGCGCCGCACGCCCGTCCGGTGGGACCCGGCCGACGGGCACCTCCTGGTCCTCGGCGGCCCCGGGTCCGGCCGGACCACGACGCTCGTCACGGTGGGCGTCGAGGCGCTGCGCGCCGGCCTCGCCGTGCACGCCGTCGGCCTTCCACCAGGCGCCGTCGAGCTGATCCGGGCACACGACCTCCATGGTCGGGTCGGCACCGTGGCCCGGTCGGACGAGGTGGTCCGCGTCGCACGGCTGGCCGAGCTGCTGGGATCGCGCCCCGCCGCCGACCGGCCGGCCGGGCCCGGACCACGTGCTGTCCTCCTCGTGGACGGGCTGCCGGCGGTGCTCGACGCACTGGGCACGCTGGCCCGGGGTGCCGGGTCGGACCGGCTCGCCGGGCTGTGGCGAGCGGGTGGACCGGCCGTCGCGGTCGTCGCGAGCAGCGACGTCACCGGCAGCGCAGTGCGTCACGGTGCACAGTTCCGCGACCGGCTCGTCCTCCGCGTCGCCGACCCGTCACTGGATGCTGTCGCCGGCGTGCCCGCTGCCGTCGGTGGACCGCGTCCTGTGCCCGGTCGCGCGGTGCACCTCGGACCGGAACAGGCCCTGCTCTGTCAGGTGGCACTGCCCGGACCTGCGCCCACGTCCGCCGGGGCGGCGCGGGGCCAGGTCGCGGCTGCTCTGTTCCCTCCCGTCCGCGTCGAGCCGCTCCCGCGGTACACGGCACGCCCGCTGGGGGCGCACGGGACCGCCGGGCGCGTCCCGATCGGTGTGGGCGGCGACGGCGCGGCCGTGGTCGAGCTCGACGTCCGGCCCGGTCTGCTGGTGGTCGGTCCGCCGGGGTCGGGCCGGTCGACAGTGCTCAGGCTCGTGGCGGAGGCGCTCGCTGCTGACGGCGAGCCCGTGCTCCGGCTCGTCGACCTCGCGGGCGGGCCGGTCCCCGCGCTCCGCGGCGTCGTCGACCTCGACCTGGCCGGTGGGGCGGCGGACCTGACAGCGCTCGACCGGTCGGGCCGCTGGACAGTGCTGGTGGACGACCTCGACGAGAAGGAACGGACGCACCCCGAGCTCGTCGACGCGTGGGCGCGATGGTCGGGTCCTGGCCGCCGGTTCGTCGCGGCCACGACGTCGTCAGCCGCGACGGGGGCGTTCCGCGGCCTCACGCCCTCGCTCCTCCGGCAGCGACGGGCGGTGGTCCTGGACCTGCACGACGCCGCGTCGGCCGAGCTCGTGGGCGGCCGGGCGGCCTGGCTCGCGGATCCCGCGGACCGCCCTGCCGGGCGGGGCGTCGTCGTCGTGGGCCGGACGGTGACGCCCGTGCAGCTCTACGCCTTCGACCGGGAGGGATCGACCGTGGGCCCAGGGCCGCCGTCCTGACGGTCGGAGGCGTCCCGTCCGGCGTCGGCACTGGTGGTTGCCGCGACGACCGGTGGCAGCAGCAGCCCGACACCCACGAGCACGGCCACGCAGGCCACGGCGACGGCCCACGCCGACGCCTCGACGCCCAACCACCCCAGGGACAGCACCAGGAGAAGGATCTGCCAGGTCATGACCGGCGATCGCGCCCAGCGCCGGCCCTTCCACAGACCTCTGGCGGCCCCACCCAGCAGCGCGGCGACGCCCAGCACGAACAGGGCGAGGAACACGGTCGCAGCGGGGAGGTCCGCATTACCACGCGCGAGCTCCGTCACGAACGCGATCCCGAGTCCGAGGAACCCCAGCGCCTCCGCGGCGACGAGGGCGCACACGACGGCCAGGGGGACGGATCGGGGGCGGCTCACAGCTCCAGCGTAGGCACACGGAGCGCTCGGGACCGACGTGGCCAGCGTCAACGCGGCGCAGCGCGCTGACCTGGACCTTCGTCCGAGAGCGCGTCGACCTCGCCGGAGGCACGGTCTGCCACGCCCCCGAACGGGCGCACAGGTGTGACCAACGCCTCATCCGTTACCGGGCCGAAACCTTCCTGTAACCCCTTGTGCCCCGGCGGCCACGGTGTGACCCTTGGTGGAGCACGTTCCCCCCCACCCCGATCATGCAGGACAGCCGCGCGCCCTCACCCGGGGCGGTGGGCAGTCGTGCGCCCAAGGAGAGTGTCATGGATTGGCGCCACCGCGCAGCGTGTCTCGACGAGGACCCTGAGCTGTTCTTCCCGATCGGGAACACGGGTCCTGCGCTGATGCAGATCGACGAGGCGAAGGCCGTCTGCCGGCGTTGCCCCGTGGTCGACACCTGCCTGAAGTGGGCCATCGAGACCGGTCAGGACGCGGGCGTGTGGGGTGGCCTGTCGGAGGACGAGCGCCGCGCGCTCAAGCGCCGGACCGCCCGCCAGCGTCGCGCCGGCTGACCTCCTCGACCACGCACCACCGGACGGACCGGCCCGCCGCACGGCGTGCCGGTCCGTCCGTCTGAGGACTCCCCCGCCGTTCAGCGGACCGACGACCGAACGGACACCGGACCTGCGGCGAGCCGCGGGGCTCACGCCGGGTCGCGCCCGTCAGAGGCCGGAGACCGCGGCGTCCCTGGCCCGCAGGCGGGCCTCGATCACGACGGACGTACCGCCACCCTCGCGCGGCGTCCACGCGATGGTGCCGCCGAGCTCGTTGGTGACGAGCGTCGAGACGATCTGCGTGCCGAGACCGCTGCCGGCCCCCCGGCCCGGCGGCAGGCCGGCGCCGTCGTCCGCGACCTCGACGCGCAGGCGGTCGACGTCCCGCTCGACGAAGATCTCGACGGTCCCCGAGTCCCTGCCGTCGAAACCGTGCTCGACGGCGTTGGTGACGAGCTCCGTCAGGATCAGTGCGAGCGCCGTCGCGTCCTCGGCGGGGATGGCCCCGAACGTCCCGCGGACGAGCGTCCGCACGTGCGCACCCGCGGTCGCCACGTCGGCCGCCAGGCGCAGGCTCCGGCCCACGAGGTCGTCGAACGGCACGATCTCGTCGAGCGTCTGCGACAGCGTCTCGTGCACGAGTGCGATCGTCGAGACCCGGCGCATGGCTTCCGCGAGCGCCTCCCGCGCCTCGGGCGACTCCATCCGCCGCGACTGCAGCCGCAGCAGGGCGGCGACCGTCTGCAGGTTGTTCTTCACGCGATGGTGGATCTCACGGATCGTGGCGTCCTTGGTGATGAGCTCGCGCTCCCGCCGGCGCAGCTCGGAGACGTCGCGGCAGAGCAGCACCGCGCCGATGCGCTGACCGTGCTCGGTCAACGGCACGGCGCGCAGCGACAGCGCGACGCCGCGGGCCTCGACATCGGTCCGCCACGGCGCCCGGCCCATCAGCACGAGCGGCATGGACTCGTCGACGGTGGCCTCGTGCTCGATGAGGTCGGCCGTGACCTCGACGAGCGAGCGGCCGGCCAGGTCCCCGAGGGCGCCGAGGCGGTGGAAGCAGGACAGGGCGTTGGGGCTCGCGAACAGCACCTCGCCCTCCGAGTTCAGCCGGACCAGGCCGTCGCCCACGCGGGGGGCGCCGCGGCGCGGACCGGTCGGCGCGTCCGTGGCGGGGAACTCACCGCGGGAGATCATCGCGAAGATGTCGTCCGCTGCCTCGACGTAGTTGAGCTCGAGCCGGCTCGGCGTCCGCGCCCCGCCCAGGTTCGTCTGCCGGGCGATCACCGCGATGGGACGTCCGCGCCGCACCACCGGCACGGCTTCCTCGCGGACCGCGTACGAGCCGAACCAGCGCGGCTCGCGGGACCGCTGCGGGGCCACCTCGTCGAGCGAGCGCTGCAGCTGCGGCCGCTGGCCCTCGGGCGCACGGGACCCGACGACATCGTCGTAGTGGACGGTCGCCCCCGTCGACGGCCGGCACTGCGCGACCGCGATGAAGTCGCCGTCCTGGGTGGGGAGCCAGAGGACGAGGTCGGCGAACGCGAGGTCCGACAGGACCTGCCAGTCCCCCACCAGCAGGTGCAGCCACTCGAGGTCGGCGGCGTCGAGCGAGGCGTGGCGGGCGACGAGCGTGCTCAGGGTGGACACGAGACCAGGGTAGGTGGCCCCACGGCACGGACCGCCCCGTGACGGGCTCCGCGGCCTCGCACCCACCGCGGGGGCGCGCGGAGAGCATCGACGGATACCCTCGTCAGGACGGCGGAGCCGCCGCCACGTGCCGTCCGGCGCAGATCCGCCGGAGGCCCGCTGCATGCCTGGAAGGAACATCGTGCACCTGAGCGTCTCGGTCGCGATCGCGACCGGTCCCACGTCGGCGGCCGTCATGCTCGCCGACCCCGAGTACGTGCACCTCAAGCTCGCCGCGAGCGGTGCGCTGGACCAGCACGTCGACGTCACCGGCTCGCCGCAGGACGCGTTCACCGTGACGACGCGGCGCTCGCTGCCGACCGACAGCATCCCCGCCCACCTGCGGGGGTTCGTCGGGAGCAGCCTGGACGTGCGGCATGTCGAGGCGTGGGAGGCCGCAGGGGCGGACGGTGGGCGCGTCGGCACCGTGGTCGTCGAGATCGCGGGAGCGCCCGTGCGCCTGACAGGCCGTGCGTCGCTCCAGCCCGCCGGCGCAGGCGCCAGCCAGCTCGTCTACGAGGGCGACCTGCACGCGGCGGTCCCCCTGTTCGGGGCAGCGGTCGAGCAGGCCGCCGCGGGCGCGGTCCAGGGGGCGCTCAGCGCCGAGGAGGCCGTCGCGGCGCAATGGCTCGCAGATCACGGACGAGCGAACCAGCCGTAACGATTCGGTAACACGGCTGGCTCCCGAAAACGCTCTGACCTGCGGCAACGTGTCCGTGAGATCGCTACCACCGAGCCGGTGCACCGGGTGATCCTTGACACCGCCTAGGCGGCCGACGACAGTTCATCCAGCGCGTGGGAACGCTCCCGCAAGACTGCGGATGGGAGCCTCTCGCGCGGGGTCCACCAGGCCCACGTCCGACGCCCGCCGGCGGCCCCTGCGGCAGACGGTCGACGGACGCCCAGGGGTACGGCGAGGACGCCGTCCGACTGACAAGGGAGTCATTGTGCGCAAGACCACAAGCAAGATGTGGGCAGCCGCGGCCGGGGTCACGGGCATCGCCCTGCTCGCCACCGCCTGCTCCGGCAACTCGGGTGACAGCTCCGACGACGAGGGCACGAGCGGCGGCAACATCACGCTGACCGTCGCCACGTTCAACGAGTTCGGCTACACCGAGGACCTCTTCAAGCAGTACGAGGAGTCGCACCCGGGTATCACGGTCAAGGAGAAGAAGGCCGCGACGTCGAACGAGGCTCGCGAGAACCTCAACACGCGTCTCGCCGCCGGCTCGGGCCTCTCGGACATCGAGGCGGTCGACACCGACTGGATGCCCGAGCTCATGCAGTACCCCGAGAAGTTCGTCGACCTGACGGACCCCGCCCTCGAGGGCCGCTGGCTCGACTTCAAGACCAAGGCGGTCACGACCCCCGACGGCAAGCTGCTCGGCTACGGCACGGACTTCGGTCCCGAGGGCATCGCCTACCGCGGCGACCTCCTCGAGAAGGCCGGCCTGCCGAAGGACCGCGAGTCGGTCGCCAAGCTCATCAAGGGCACGAGCAACAGCTGGGACGACTACTTCGCGGCCGGCAAGCAGTACCAGGCCGGCGGCGGCGGCCCCTGGTTCGACTCGGCCGGTGCGATCTGGCAGGGCATGATCTACCAGGAGGAGGCCCCCTACGAGGACCCCGACTCCAACGAGATCATCGCCGCGGAGAACCCGCGCGTGAAGGAGATCTACGACGCGGTCATCAAGGCCTCGGTCACGGACAACCTGTCCGCCCACATGTCCCAGTGGAGCGACGACTGGACCGCGTCCTTCCAGAAGGACGGCTTCGCCACGATGCTCGCGCCGGGCTGGATGCTCGGTGTCATCGAGGGCAACTCGGCCGGCGTGACCGGTTGGGACCTCGCGGACGTCTACCCCGGCGGCGCCGGCAACTGGGGCGGCTCGTTCCTCACGGTTCCCGAGCAGGGCGCGCACCCCAAGGAGGCGAAGGAGCTGGCCGCATGGCTGACCGCTCCTGAGCAGCAGGTCCAGGCGTTCCTCAACAAGGGCACCGTCCCCAGCCAGGTCGACGGCCTGAAGGACCCGAAGTTCACGGGCGCCGTGAACGCGTTCTTCAACAACGCCCCGACCGGCGAGATCCTCGCCAACCGCGCCGAGGGCATCGTCCCGACCTACAAGGGCCCGCACTTCTTCGCGATCAACGACGCGATGCAGTCGGCGCTCACCGAGGTGGACGTCAACAAGGGCGACCCGGCCGCGCAGTGGGACACGTTCCTCACCGCCGTCAAGGCGCTGGGCTGACGTTGAGCTGAAGCCGGGCCGGTGCGCTGGTCGCACCGGCCCGGCTTCACAGCCGTTCCCCTCTCGACGCTCGCCCCCTGCTAAGGACAACCGATGGCCACCTCCACCACGTCCCCGCGCACGAACCGCGGCGGACAGACCGATCCGGGACGCTCCCCGCGCCGGGTCGGTCTCAGCCAGACGCTCGGGCGTTGGGACGTCAAGCTCTCGCCCTACCTGTACATCTCCCCGTTCTTCCTCCTCTTCGCGCTGACCGGCCTGTTCCCGCTCGTCTACACGGCCTTCGTGTCGCTGCACGACTGGAACCTCATCGGCGGCAAGGGTGAGTTCGTCGGGTTCGAGAACTACGCCTACATCCTCCAGCAGCCGAACTTCTGGAAGGGCATCCGCAACACCTTCAGCATCTTCTTCCTGTCGACGATCCCGCAGCTCGTCATCGCGATCGTCCTGGCGGCGCTGCTCGACGCGAACCTGCGGGCGAAGACGTTCTGGCGCATGGGTGTCCTGCTGCCGTACGTCGTGGCGCCCGTCGCGGTCAGCCTCATCTTCGGCAAGCTGTTCGCCGACCAGTTCGGCATCGTCAACACGATCCTCGGCAAGATGGGCATCGACCCGATCGGGTGGCACGCCCAGGTCCTGCCGAGCCACATCGCGATCGCCTCGATGGTGGACTTCCGCTGGACCGGGTACAACACCCTGATCCTCCTGGCCGCCATGCAGGCGATCCCGCGAGACCTGTACGAGGCGGCCGTCCTCGACGGTGCGACCCGGGTCCGCCAGTTCTTCTCGGTCACCATCCCGATGCTCCGGCCGACGCTCATCTTCGTGGTCATCACGTCCACCATCGGTGGCCTGCAGATCTTCGACGAGCCGCGCCTGTTCGACCAGACCGGCCAGGGCGGTCCTAGCCGCCAGTGGATGACCGCCACCATGTACATCTACGAGGTCGGCTGGGGCAACCAGAAGAGCTTCGGCCGAGCATCCGCCGTCGCCTGGATCCTCTTCCTGATCATCGTCGCGGTCGGGATCATCAACTTCTCGATCACCCGGCGCATCTCGTCCGACGACTCGCCGGAGCAGTCCCGAAAGAAGGTCAAGCGATGAGCGCCCCCTCTGTTCCCGTCATCGCCCAGACCGCGGGCAAGGGCGCTGCACGCGCGGCGGCCCGCAAGAAGAGCAAGGTCGCCGGCTCCGACCGGCGGCCGGGCTGGGTCACCTACCTGATCATCGCCATCGCCGTCGTGGCCGCGATGCTGCCGCTCTACTACGCGTTCCTGCTCGCGTCGTCGAACTCGCAGTACATCGCGCAGAACCCGATCCCGTCGCCGATCCCGCAGGGCGAGTTCCTCGACAACGTCAACCGGGTCCTGAGCTCGAACATCCACTTCTGGAAGGCCCTGAGCAACTCCATCATCATCGCGGTGGTCACGTCGTTGTCGGTCGTGCTGTTCTCGACCCTCGCCGGCTTCTCCTTCGCGAAGCTGCGGTTCCGCGGCCGCAACGGTCTGCTCGTGTTCGTCATCGCGACCACGGCCGTGCCGGTGCAGCTCGGCATCATCCCGCTGTTCATCGTGATGGCCCAGCTGCACTGGACGGGCAAGCTCGTCGCGGTCATCGTGCCGGGCCTCGTCACGGCCTTCGGCGTGTTCTGGATGACCCAGTACCTCGAGGGGGCGCTCCCGTACGAGCTCATCGAGGCGACCCGCGTGGACGGCGCCTCGATGATCCGCTCGTTCTGGCACGTCGCGCTGCCCGCCGCCCGGCCGGCCGCCGTCATGCTCGGTCTGTTCACGTTCGTCGGCTCGTGGACCCAGTTCTTCTGGCCGTTCATCGTGCTCAGCAGCGAGAACCCCACGCTCCCCATGGCGGTCCAGCTGCTCCAGGCGTCCTACTTCAAGGACATGGCTCTGATCATGGCCGGGGTCACGGTCTCGATCATCCCGCTCCTCGTCCTGTTCTTCATCGCGGGCCGTCAGCTCGTCGCCGGCATCATGCAAGGCGCCGTCAAGGGCTGACGCCGTGCGTCTGGTTCCACCCCGGATGTCGCGCGACACCGTCTGCGCAATGATCCGGTGAAGGTCACGAGGGCGGGGTGCCCCCGGCACCCCGCCCTCGTCGTCCGTCCAGCACGTATCCGCTGCCCGCCCAGGCAGCCACAGGAGGGAAGACCAATGGTGGTCGACAACATCCCGGCCCGCATCGAGCCCGTCCGGCCGCCCGCGCCGACGCTCGAGGAGGTCGCCGAGCGCGCGGGAGTCTCCCGCTCGACGGCCTCACGCGCGATCAACGGGGGCCTTCGGGTCTCGCCCGAGGCGCTCGCCTCCGTCGAGGCCGCCGTCGCCGACCTGGGCTACACCCCGAACCGTGCTGCCCGCTCGCTCGTCACCAAGCGGACCGACTCGATCGCCCTGGTGGTCCCGGAGCCCGACGAACGCGTGCTGTCGGACCCCTTCTTCGCGGGCACCCTGAACGGACTGAGCACGTCTCTCGCCGACTCGGACATCCAGGTGGTCCTCGTCATCGCCCGGCCGGGTGAGAGCGAGCGGACCATCCGGTACCTGCGCAACGGCCACGTCGACGGCGCGATCGTCGTGTCGCACCACCGTGACGACGACCTGGACCGTGCGCTGCTCGCATCCCGGGTACCGAACGTGTTCGTGGGGCGGCCGCTCTCGGCCGACGAGCGCGACGTGCAGTACGTCGACACGGACAACCACGAGGGCGGTCGCATGGCGACCCAGCACCTCATCGACAAGGGCCGTCGTCGCGTCGCGACGATCGCCGGGCCCCAGGACATGTCCGCCGGCATCGACCGGCTCCTCGGCTGGCGGGACGCCATGGAGGCCGCCGGGCTCCCGCAGGACGCGGTGGTGCACGGAGACTTCACCATCGCCTCCGGCGCACGGGCCGCACGCGAGCTGCTCGCCCGCTTCCCGGACCTCGACGCGATCTTCATCGCGTCGGACCTCATGGCGGCCGGCGCGCTGGGCGTGCTCGCCGAGCACGGCCGGGAGGTCCCGGGGGACATCGCGGTCGTGGGGTACGACAACCTCGGCGTCGCCGCGTCGACCACGCCACCGCTGACGAGCGTGATCCAGCCGGTCGTGGCGATGGCGCGTGCCGCCGGCGCACGCCTCCTGGACCAGCTCCAGGGTGCGGCGCTGCCGGCCGAGCCGTTGATCTTCGCGCCCGAGCTGGTCATCCGCGCCTCCGCCTGACAGGGCGGCCGCCGAGCTCAGCACGTGGTCGGTCTCAGCCCGGATCCTGGGACTCGTCCACGTGCCCGAACCGGTGCCGCGTCCGGCTCACCGCCTGCTCGCGCAGCACGGTGAGCAGCTCACGCTCGGCGCTCGCCAGCACCGGACCGTCCAGGACGGTCACCTCCCCGGCGTGCTGGGCGGCCGCGGTCCGCAGCCCGGGCGCGCCGCCGACCACCCGGACCCGTCCCCGTACCGCACCCCTGCGCACGCGGCGGGCGAACATCTCGTGCGACTCGTCGCCGACGTGGCTCAGGACGACGGGGACGCCCGCGGTCCGGGCCGCCCTGCGGACCCGCTCCACCTCGCGCGGCCGTGCCCCGTCGCCGACGCGCAGCGTGAGCAGGGGCACGCGGCGGTAGCGCAGCACGTTCGCCTCGACCCGGAGCTCTGTCACGTCGTGCTCCCGGGAGAACGTCGCCCGCCACGCGCGCTCGTCGTCGCGGGACGCCCACGCGAGCCACCCTTCGTCGTCCTGGGGCACGTCCGGAGCGTCGGCCCAGGTGCCGATCTGCGCGACGTAGTGGGGTCCGCCGGCCTTCGCGCCGGGGCCGACCACCGACGCCTTCCACCCGCCGAACGGCTGGCGCTGCACGATCGCCCCGGTGATGTGCCGGTTGACGTACGCGTTGCCGACCTGGACCTCGTCGAGCCAGTGCTCGATCTCGTCGTCGTCCAGGCTGTGCAGACCGCCGGTGAGGCCGAACGGCACGCCGTTCTGCAGCTCGATCGCGTCGTCCAGGGTGTCGGCACGCATCACCCCGAGCACCGGTCCGAAGCACTCGGTCACGTGGAACCACGACCCGGGCGCGACGCCGTGCTTCACGCCCGGGGTCCAGAGCCGGCCCTCGTCGTCGAGCCGCCGCGGGGCGACGAGCCACGCCTCCCCCGGGTCGAGCGTCGTCAGGGCACGCTCGAGCTTGCCGGACGCGGGCTCCACGAGCGGGCCGACGGTGGTGGACAGGTCGTCCGCGGGCCCGACGTGCAGCGACGCGACGGCGTCGGCGAGCTGGCGACGCAGCCTGTCGTCGCGTCCCGCGGAACCGACGAGGATCAGCAGGGACGCCGCGGAGCACTTCTGCCCGGCATGGCCGAAGGCGGACCGGACGACGTCGGCGACAGCGAGGTCGACGTCCGCGGAGGGGGTGACGACCACCGCGTTCTTGCCCGACGTCTCGGCGAGCACGTCGCGTCCGGGGCGCCACCGCGCGAAGAGACGGGCCGTCTCGATGGAGCCGGTGAGCAGGACGCGGGCGACGTCCGGGTGGGCGACGAGCCTGCGGCCCACCTCCCCCTCCGGGCTGAGCACCACGGTCAGCACACCCTCCGGGACACCCGAGTCCGTGAGGGCCTGGGCGACGGCGGCCATCGCGACCCGCGCGCACCGCGGCGTCTGGGGCGCGGGCTTGACGACGACGGGCGATCCGGCGCCGATCGACGCGAGCACGGAACCGACGGGGATCGCGACAGGGAAGTTCCAGGGTGGGGTCACGACCGTGACGCCGTCGGGCCGGTGGACTGCTCCGGGGACGACGCCGTCGGCGAGGTCGTCGGTCCGGTCCGCGTAGTACCGCGCGAAGTCGACGGCCTCGCTCACCTCCGGGTCGGCCTCGGCGACGGTCTTTCCCGCCTCGTGCACCATGGTCGAGACGAGTGCCGCCCGAGCGTCCTCGAGAGCGTCCGCGGCGCGTCGCAGGGCGGCTGCCCGCACCGGCGGGGAGGTCGACGCCCAGGCCGGTGCGGCGACGACGGCGCGGGCGACGACCGCGTCGACCTCGGCGGCCGTCGTCACCTCGATCGCGCCGGAGAGCACCGGGACGTCCCGCGCCGTGACTCCTCGGGCCCACGCACGCGCGACCGCCACGGCGGGGTCCGTGTCCGGCGTGTTCAGGAACCCGGCGGGCACGAGCGAGTCGGTGAAGGGACGTGCGACCCTGCGCGGCGCCACCGACGGTTCCTCGCGGTCCCGCCAGGCGTCCCGGAACGCCCTTTCCTGGGCGGGCATCGCGTGCTCGTCGGCCGGTGCGAACAGCGCGTGCAGGAAGTTCTCGCCCGCCGCGTTCTCCTCGAGCCGCCGGACCAGGTAGGACACCGCGACGTCGAGGTCGTCGCGGGCGACGACCGGGGTGTAGAGCAGGACGGGTCCCACCTGGTCCCGGACCGCGCGGGCCTGCGCGGGTGCCATGCCCTGGAGCATCTCGACGTCCAGTGCCGCGCCGACGCCCCGTGACGTCGCGAGCACGTGTGCGGCGGCCACGTGGAACAGGTTGTGGCTGGCCACGCCGACCCGCAGGACCTCGGCACGGCCCGGCGTGAGCGCCCGGTCGACGAGGCGCAGGTACGCGGCGTCGACGTCCGCCTTCGTCGGGTAGGGCGCCTGCGGCCAGCCGTGCAGCTCGGCCTCCACCCGCTCCATGGCGAGGTTGGCGCCCTTGACGAGACGCACCTTGAGCGGTGAGCCGCCCGCGTCGCGCCGCTGGGTCGCGAGGTCGGTGAGCTCGTCGAGCGCGTCCGCGGCGTCCGGGAGGTAGGCCTGCAGCACGATCCCCGCGGGCGCACCGAGCAGGTCACGGTCGGACACGAGACGCTCGAACACCCGCACGGTGAGGGTGAGGTCCCGGTACTCCTCCATGTCGAGGTTGAGGAAGCTACCGTGGCGCGCCGCGGCCACGTACAGCGGCCGCAGGCGCTCGACGACGCGCCGGACGCTGCCCTCCGTGTCCCAGGTGGAGAGCTGGCTGGCGACCGCCGACACCTTGACCGACACGTAGTCGACGTCCGGCCGCTCCACGAGGGTCCGCACCCTCGCGAGGCGCGCCGTCGCCTCCCGCTCACCGAGGACGGCCTCGCCGAGCAGGTTGAGGTTGAGCCGGAAGCCCGCGGTGCGCATCGCCGCGAGATGGCGCCGC
This sequence comes from Cellulomonas sp. URHB0016, assembly GCF_054057935.1. Lineage (NCBI taxonomy): Bacteria > Bacillati > Actinomycetota > Actinomycetes > Micrococcales > Cellulomonadaceae > Cellulomonas > Cellulomonas sp. URHB0016. The sequence goes on from NZ_JBSRZU010000001.1 coordinate 1,073,268, forward strand.
AGCGCGGGGCCGTCGTCGACCACCAGGTGCCCGACGAGCTGGCGGAGGCGGTGCCGGGCCGCCGGCACGACGACGCCCGGGAGCACGGGAGCGACGCGTGTCCCCAGCCCCAGCAGGGCTCGGTCGAGCGGACCGAGGAAACCCGCAGCGGCGTCCGCCGTGCCCGCGAGCGCCTCGAGCTCCCGGGCAGCGACCCGCACGTCCCGCGGCCGGGCCACCCTGTCGACGAAGCGGACCGCCAGCTCGAGCCCGGCAGGGTCTGCCACGAGGGCGGCGAGCCGACCCGTCGTGCGGCGTTCCGCGGCGGTCTGCGCGCTCGACGTCGCGGCGAGCCAGGACCCTGCCAGGCGGACCGCCTCGTCCACCACCTGCCCGTCGTCCGCCATCGACCGTCCGCACCGCCCTCGTCGTCCGCGGCTCTGGCGAGCCCGCCGTCGCCGGCGGACCCCCTGCCGCTGGTCCACACAGTCTGTGCCCTGCCGACGAGGGGCGCTGCCGGACCGACCGACGACGCAACGGGGTGGACGGGAACAGCACGTTTGCACCGGGCGAGGGCGTCCGGCCATCCTGGGCGCCCGGCCGAGCGCCGTCGACACCGTCGTCGAACGAGAGGACCCCCCGTGAGCCTGCGTCCATCGACCCGATCCGTCACCCTGGCGAGCGTGCTCCTGGGCGCTGCGCTCTGCCTGGGTGTGGCACCGGCCCACGCGACCGACGCGACCGGCCCGGTGGCCGGCGGCGACCTGGCCGTCGAGGCCGTGTCCGGCCTGCCGCAGACGCACGCCGGGGCGGAGGTCACCGCCACGATCGAGGACGAGGACGCCTGGTGCGGGTACCTCACGGGCGTGTACGTGTACAAGCCGGCCTACTACTCGGTGCGGACCATCAACTGCCGCTCCACGGACGTCTTCGTCAAGCCCGTGTACCTCAACGGCACGTTCGGCACCTGCGTGCTCGTGCCCGCCCGCCACTCGCGGCACCTCGGCGGGTCGGTGGTCAGGCCCATGGAGGAGTCGCAGATCTGCTGATGTGCCGGACTGTCTCGACCGAGGAGCGGACGGGTTCGGCTCGCCCGCTGGCCGCGGTGGCGGGACGGTGCAGGGATGACCAGGGTAGGGACGTGACCGACCAGGCAACGGAGCCCCGTCCCCCGCACACCGCCCCTCTCGAGACCGCCCGCGCCCAGCTGGCGTCGGCGATCGAGATCCTGGGCTACGACGAGGGCCTGCACCAGATGCTCGCCACGCCACGCCGCGAGATGAACGTGGCCATCCCTCTGCGGCGCGACGACGGCAGCATCGTCCTGTTCACCGGGTACCGGGTACAGCACAACATCTCGCGCGGGCCGGGCAAGGGGGGCCTGCGGTACTCGTCGTCGGTCGACGTCGACGAGGTCCGCGCCCTGGCCATGTGGATGACCTGGAAGTGCGCCGTGGTCGACGTGCCGTACGGCGGCGCCAAGGGCGGTGTCACGATCGACCCGCGACTGCACTCGTCGGCGGAGCTGGAACGGGTCACCCGCCGCTACACCAGCGAGATCATGCCGATCATCGGCCCGGAGCGCGACATCATGGCTCCGGACATCGGCACGGACGAGCAGACCATGGCCTGGGTCATGGACACCTACTCGGTGAACCTCGGGTACACGATCCCCGCGGTCACGACCGGCAAGCCCCTCGCCGTGGGCGGCTCCCTCGGGCGCCCCACGGCCACGTCCCGTGGCGTGGTCCACGCCGCCACGGCGGCGCTCGCCGACGCCGGCGTACGGCTCGACGAGGTGACGACGGCCGTCCAGGGCTTCGGCAAGGTCGGCTCCCACGCGGCACGGTTCCTGCACGAGGCGGGTGCCCGGGTGGTCGCGGTGAGCGACGAGCACGGCGGGGTGCGGGCGAGCGACGGGCTCGACGTGCCGTCGCTCCTGCGTCACGTCCAGCAGAGCGGGACGGTCGTCGGCTTCGCCGGCGCGGAGCCCGTGACGAACGCCGAGCTGCTGGCCCTCGACGTCGACGTGCTCATCCCCGCCGCCGTCGAGGGGGTCCTCGACGAGGACTCCGCGGCGCGCGTGAAGGCGCGTTGGGTCGTGGAGGCCGCCAACGGGCCGACGACCACCGAGGGCGACCGCGTGCTCGCCGACCGTGGCGTCGTGGTCGTGCCCGACATCCTGGCGAACGCCGGCGGCGTCGTCGTCTCGTACTTCGAGTGGGTCCAGGCGAACCAGGCGTACTGGTGGACCGAGCACGAGATCGCCGAACGCCTGGAGCAGCGGATGCTCACGTCCTACCGTGCGGTGGCGTCGCTCGCACACGCCGAGGGCCTGTCGATGCGCGACGCGGCGCTCGCGATCGGCGTCCGGCGCGTGGCGGAGGCGCACCAGATCCGCGGCCTCTACCCCTGACGGCCGGCGCGGGAGTAGCCCGTGGCCGTGACGTGTTGCGTTGGGCGTGACCACCTCACCAGCACCCTCGGTGCCCTTGTCCGTCCTCGACACCGCGCCCGTGAGCGCCGGCGGCACGAGCGGGAGCGCGCTCGCCTCGACCACCCGGCTGGCGGCCGCCGCCGACGAGCTGGGCTTCCACCGGTTCTGGGTCGCGGAGCACCACGCCATGCCCGCCGTCGCGTCGACGGCGCCCGGGGTGCTCATCGCCCACCTCGCCGCCGCGACCGCGCACATCCGGGTCGGGTCGGGCGGCGTGATGCTGCCCAACCACCCGTCACTCGTCGTCGCCGAGCAGTTCGCCATGCTCGAGGCGCTGCATCCCGGGCGGATCGACCTCGGCATCGGGCGCGCGCCGGGCGCGGACCCCACCACGGCCGCGGCCCTGCGCCGGACCGTCGAAGGGCTCGGGCACGAGGACTTCCCGGGCGAGGTCGTCGACGTGCTGGCCCTGCTGGGCGTCCGCCTGGACGGCCCCGCCCCGTCGGTGCGGGCACAGCGCCTGACGGCGACACCGGTCGCCACGTCCAGCCCGGAGGTGTGGCTGCTCGGGTCGAGCCTGTTCAGCGCCGAGCTCGCCGGGAGCCTCGGCCTGCCGTTCAGCTACGCCCACCACTTCAACACCGGTCACACCCTGCAGGCTGCCGACACCTACCGCCGGTCGTTCCGGCCCTCGGTGGTCCTCGAGGCACCACGGCTCATGGTGTCGGCATCGGTGCTGGTCGCGGCGTCCGACGAGGAGGCGCACTTCCTCGCCGGACCGAGCAGGGTCATGGCGCTGAGCCTGCGCACGGGCCGACCGCTCGCGCCGATCCTCTCGCCGGAGGACGCCGCGACCGCGCTGGCGGACCTGGACCCGCAGGCCGCCGCCGAGTTCTTCGCGAAGGTCCCCGGCACGCAGGTGGCCACGACCGCCGAGCGAGCCGTCGCCGAGCTCGCCGACCTGGTGCACCGGACCGGAGCCGACGAGCTCATGGTGACGGGGACGGCCTACGACGTGGAGACGCGCATCGGCACACTGAGGTCGCTGGCCGCCGCCTGGCCACGCTGAGGGCCGAGGCTCAGACCCGACCGACCTCGTCGTCGCGGACGAGCGTGGCCGCGGCACCCCCGGCCGAGCTCAGCTCCAGCTCTCCGGTGCCGGGTGCGGCGACGGTCAGCCGGGCGCCGAGCAGCGCGAGGACCGCACGCTCGCACACCGTGGCCTCAGGTGGCCCGGCCATGAGCGTCGACACGACGGGACCGAAGCTGATCGTGTCCCCGTCGGCCGTCCACGTGCCACGCACCCGGTTCACGCCCGCCATCCCGTAGACCTGCCCGTCACCGTCGAACGTCAGCCAGGGCGCGCGTCCCCCGAGCGCCCCGACGTCAGCACCCGCGAGCGCGGTGAACCGCCATGTCCCGTCCACGTCGACCATGTCCCGATGATGGCACCGCAGACGCGACCCTGTCCGGTGCTCGACGGGGCGTGCCGCCGGCGCACGGTCAGCCGCGCGGCTGGCGGTCCGCCCAGGCCTCGAGCGTCGTGCGGGGGCCGGTGTAGAACGGGATCTCCTCGCGCACGTGCAGCCGGGCCTGGGTGTTCCGCAGGTCACGCATCAGGTCGACGATGCGGTGCAGCTCGGCGGCCTCGAACGCGAGGATCCACTCGTAGTCCCCGAGCGCGAACGCGGACACCGTGTTGGCGCGCACGTCCTTGTAGTCCCGGGCGGCCTCGCCGTGCTCGACGAGCATCCGGCGGCGGTCGTCGCCGTCGAGCACGTACCAGTCGTACGACCGCACGAACGGGTACACGCAGAGGTAGTCGCCCGCCGGCTCGCCCGCGAGGAAGGCGGGGACGTGGGCGCGGTTGAACTCCGCGGCGCGGTGCAGGCCGACCACGGACCACACCGGCAGCAGGTGCCGACCGAGTTCGCTGGCCCGCAGCCGCTGGTAGGCGCCCTGCACCTCCTCGACGGTCTCCGCGTGCCACCAGACCATGAGGTCGGCGTCCGCCCGCAGACCGGCGACGTCGTACCACCCGCGGACCACGAGACCGTCTGCCCCGACGGCGCGCTGAGCGGCCGCGACGAGACCGGCGCGTTCGTCCTCGTCCTCCGGGAGCACCTCCTCCAGGGCGAACACCGACCACATCGTGTAGCGGATCGTGGTGTTCAGCGCCTCGGCGTCGGGGGCGGGGTGGCTCACGGGTGGTCCTCTCGCAGCAGGGATGGGGTCAGGACCAGGGGTCCGCGGAGCAGGCGGCGGGGATGCCGGAGTCGACGCCGTCGCGCTGGCGGCAGCAGCCGGGGGCGCACACGTCGCGGCGGGGCGGCAGGCTCCCGGTCACGGTGGGCTCGACGGCGGGCTCCCCCGCGTCGACGGCCCGAGCACGCGCGGCACGCTCGAGCACGAGGTCGACGAGACCGCGCACGAACACCTCGCGCGTGCCGACCGTGTCGGCGCGGACCGCCGTGAGGCCGAGCTCGGCGGCGGTGGCGAGCGCCTCTGTGTCCAGGTCGAAGACGACTTCCATGTGGTCGGAGACGAAGCCGATCGGCGCGAGCACCACGGCGCTGGTGCCCTCGGCCGCGAGCACGCGCAGGTGATCGTTGACGTCGGGCTCGAGCCACGGCTGGCTGGGCGGCCCGGAGCGCGAGCAGTACACGAGGTCCCACGTGAGGGTGCGGCCCAGGCGCTCGCCGACGGCAGCCGCCACCCCCTCCGCGACGTCGAGGTGCTGTTCGCGGTACGTCGGGCCGGCCGCGCCCGAGGCGGCCTCCATCGTGCCGGGGATCGAGTGCGTGACGAAGACGAGACGGGCGTCGGCGCCGAGCCGCCCGTAGGCCTCCGCCACGGCGTCGACGTTCGCCTCGACGAAGCCCGGGTGGTTGAAGTAGGCGCGGACCTTGTCGACGACGAGGGGGTGCGCACCGTCGGGCCCACCGAGCTCCGACCCCAGGTCGTCGAGGGACGCCCAGAGGTTCTCGCGGTACTGCCGGCAGCCGGAGTACGACGCGTAGGCGCTGGTCACGAGGGCGACGACCCGCCGGGCACCCGCGGCGTACGCGGCCGCGAGCGCGTCCCGCGTGTAGGGCTCCCAGTTGCGGTTGCCCCACACCACGGGCAGGTCGAGGCCGCGTCTGTCCAGCTCGGCCGTCAGCGCGGTCTGCAGGGCCAGGTTCTGGCCGTTGATCGGGCTCGCGCCGCCGAAGTGCAGGTAGTGCTCCGCGACCGCGGCGAGGCGCTCGTCGGGGATCCCCTTGCCGGCCGTGACGTTCCGCAGGAACGGCATGACGTCCTCGGGACCGTTCGGGCCGCCGAACGAGAAGAGCAGCAGGGCGTCGTACGGGGCTGCTCCGAGCGAGGCTGCGGGCGCCGTTGCCGGCTGGGTCTCGGGCGTGCGGAGGCTCGGCGGTGTGTTGGGGGCCACCGACCGATCATCGCACCGCACGCGCGGGCGCCCGCGACGGCGGAGGCCTGCAGCGGCGTGATCTTGATAGGACAACCTGTCAGGAAACCAGGCACCGCCTCCGGCCGCTCCCGGCGCTCGGTGACGAGGCCCGGTCCTTCATCGCCGGCGGTCCGTCGCCCGGTGGACACAGGCGCCGGCCCCTCACCCGGATGGGCGACCAGACCGCCCTGGACGTGCGGCCAGGACCTCCCGCTCATACCTTCTTCGGAGGTGCTCCCGGCACCGTCCCCCGTTCCGAGCCCTCCGAGGACACCGTGACCCTGACCGACGACCGCCTGCCGGGCGGAGCCGTGCTCGGCCGGCGCTACCGGCTCGGCGGTGCGCTCGGCCGCGGCGGGTCGGGAGAGGTGCTGGTCGCGACCGACGCGCGGCTGGACCGCAAGGTCGCCGTCAAGGTGTTCGCTCTCGGGTCCGCGTCACCGGACGAGATCCGCCGCTACGCGCACGAGGCGCGGGTGCTGTCGGGCCTCGCGCACCCGAACCTGGTCGCCCTGCTCGACGTGGGCGCCGACGTGCTCGACGGAGTCGGTCCCGTGGCGTTCCTCGTCATGGAGCTCGTCGACGGGCGCACGCTGCGGGACACGATCGCCGACGGGCCGCTGGATCCGGCCCTCACCGCGGACGTCGGCCGGCAGCTGGCCGTCGCCCTCGGCCACGCCCACGCAGCCGGGGTGACCCACCGGGACGTCAAGCCCTCGAACGTGCTCGTCGCCTCGGCCCCCGCACCGACCGGCGGACGGGACGCGCCGTGGCTGCCGGTGGTCCTGGCCGACTTCGGCATCGCGTCCGCGACGACGGCTGCGGCCGTCGGCTCGGCGACCCGTGCGGCGGTCGACCCGGAGCCGAACCAGCCGCGGCTCACCACGTCAGGTACCGCCGGCTACCAGAGCCCCGAGCAGGCGCTCGGCCGCGAGGCAGGACCGGCGAGCGACGTCTACTCGCTCGGACTGGTGCTCCTCGAGTGCCTCACGGGCGTGCGCGCCTACCCGGGCGACGCGCTCACGAGCTCGCTCGCGCGCCTGTTGCACCCCACACCGATCCCGCCCGAGCTCGGCCCGGAGTGGGGACGCCTCCTCGGCGCCATGACCGCACAGGACCCCTCGGACCGGCCGGCGACCGCAGCCGTCGCGGCCGAGCTCAGGGCGCTGCGGCTCACGGAGCGTCGCGTCGTCTGACCGGCGCCGGGCCGGCATGCGGCCCGCGGGCGGTGACGGTCAGACGTGCACGGGGGTCAGCGCGTCGGCGACCTCCTGCGACCAGGCGGCGACGGCTGCCATGTCCCGGTGGTCGCCGTCCCTGGCCCGGGCGCCGGCGATGACGGCCCGCTCGGTGAACGTCAGGGCGTTCCGGTCGAGGCGGCCGCGGAAGCTGCGGTGCCCGCGGGCTCCGATCCGCCTGACGAGCTCCTGGATCTCGTGCGGCGAGTTCGCCGCCGCGGCGGGCTGCGTCGCCAGCCCCGAGGAGAGGAGCCACACGGGCCGCTCGGCGAGCTCGCTGCCCAGCCGCTCCGCGAGCTCGCGGGCCGCGGGCAACCAGTGGGCCGTGTAGACCGCGGAGCCCAGCACCACGGCGTCGACGCCGTCGAGCGAGGCCACGTCGTCCGGTTCCAGCATCGACACCTCGTGCCCGCGCCGCCGGAGGACGTCGGCGACGGTCTCGCCGATTCCCCAGGTTCCCCCGTGCCGAGACGCGATCGTGACGAGCACGCGCATGTTCCTGGCTCCCCTCCGCACCGCACAGCCGCCGGGCACTCGCCGACCACCTCGTCCATCGTGCGCGAGGGACGGGACCGGCGGATGGGCCGGAGGTCCTGACCTGGTCAGGCCGGGTCGGGGATCCGGGCCTGGGCGGCGCGCAGCTTGTCGGTCAGCGCCCGCAGCGTCGCGAGCTCGTCGGGGTCGAGCGCTCCGCCGACGAGGCGGCCGATGGTGCGGACGTGCCTGCGGCCGATCTCGCGCTGGACGCGAGCGCCGTCCTCGGTCAGGGTCACGGCGACCCCTCGGGCGTCGTCGGGCACCGGGCCGCGGACCACCAGGCCGTCGGCCTCGAGCCGCTCGACGAGCCGTGACAGGCTCGGCTGGGTGAGCAGCGAGCCCTCGCCGAGCTCCTTCAGCCGGGCCGAGCGTCCGGGGCAGCGGGACAGCGTGAACAGCACGTCGTACTCACGGATGGACAGCGGTCCCCACACGTCGTCGCGCTGGAACCGACGCATCAGCGCCACCTGCGCGCGGAACAGCGACTCCCACGCCTCGGCCGCCTCGCGGGTCCCTGCGGGCTCACGACCGTGCGTCGTCATCCTGCTGCCTCCTGTCGTCAGGACCATGCGTTCGCAACAACGTCCGACCTGCCCGCATGCTTCCCCGCGAAACCCCGCATCGCGCCGGCACCCGCCCGCGGCAGCTGCTGGGGCGCCGATACGCTGGCCCGATGAGCCAGGACACCGCCGGCAGGACCACCTACCTCCTCGTCGACGGCGAGAACATCGACGCCACCCTGGGGTCGTCGATCTTCGGCGGCCGCCCGACGCCCGAGCAGCGTCCGCGCTGGGAGCGCGTGCTGACGTTCGCGCAGCAGACCTGGCAGCAGCCGGTGAAGGGCCTCTTCTTCCTCAACGCGTCGAACGGCAACCTGCCGATGCCGTTCGTGCAGGCGCTCCTCGCGATCGGCTTCCAGCCGATCCCGCTCTCGGGCGAGTCGTACGAGAAGGTCGTCGACATCGGCATCAAGCGCACCCTCGCCGCGATCGCGGACCGCGAGGGGGACGTGCTCCTGGCCAGCCACGACGGGGACTTCGCACCCGAGGTGGAGGTGCTGGTCGACGACCCCGACCGCCGGGTGGGCCTGCTGGCGTTCCGCGAGTTCACGAGCACCGCGCTGGCCGGCCTGACAGCACGCGGGCTCGCCACGTTCGACCTGGAGTCGGACGTGGCGGCGTTCAACGTGCAGCTGCCGCGCCTGCGGATCATCCCGCTCGAGGAGTTCGACCCGCTGCGCTACCTCTGACGTCCACGGCGGCCCAGGGGCGGTGCCGGCGTCAGTCGGCGAACCCCTGAGCGAGCGCGTCGTCGATCGCCTGCTCCACCTCGGCCTTGTGCGGCCCGGCGAACAGGTCCACGCCGTGCGCGCCGCCGTCGACGACCACGAACGTCGACGGGTCGTCGGCGCGGGACACGAGCTTGGACGAGTCCGCGGGCACGACGGTGTCGTCGGCCGACGCGATGACCAGGAGGGGGCCGTCGTAGGTGCTGGACTCGGCGCGGGCGTCCTGCCCCTCGAAGTCCGCGGGCGGGCTGAGCGCGACCACGGTCTTCGGGTAGATCTCGTCGGCGAGCCCCGCGACGAACGTGCCGCCCTTCGACGCCCCGACGAGCGCGAAGTCCTGCCCGCCGACGTTCCGCAGCACCTGCACGGCGTCCCGCACCGACTGGGCGCTGTCGGAGGACCAGCTGAACGTGCCGACGAGGTAGCCCTCGCCCGCGAGGCGCGTGATCTGGTCGGCCCACTCGCACGGACCGCTCTCGTTCTGCGGCGCGAGCAGCACGGCCTTGGAGCCCGCCCCCGTCCAGGCGACGAGCGTCGGGTCGTCCTCGGATCCCGTGGTGGCCGTCGCCGAGCCTTCCGGGAGGCAGTCGAGCGCGTCGGCGGGCCGCATGTCCGGGGACGGTCCGATGGTCGGGCCGCCGGAGACGTCCGCGACCGGTTCGACGCTGCCGTCGACCTCACCGGCGGTGCACCCCGCGAGCAGGGCACCCCCTGCGAGCAGGGCGAGGAGCGGCAGGAACGGGCGGGGGCGGGGCGAGTCGGAGGGCACCGACGATTCCTACGGTGAGCACGGTGGGACGGCAAGGGCATGTCCACGGACTGGCTCCCCGAAACGCTTCAGTCCGGGTCGGTCGGACCCTGGGCCGGTCGTTCGGCCAGGACGGCGTCGGCGGCCTCCTCGTACCGGTCGAGGACGATCTCGACGAGGCGCTCGTCGGGTGCCAGCGGTTCGGCCACCACATCGGCCCCGGCCTCGAGGACCCGGTCGCGGAAGTAGCCCGGCGCCAGCAGGTAGGACGCGACGACGACACGGCCGCCGCCGGCGAGTCCGTCGCGGGCTGTGGCGACGGCGGCAGGCACCCGCGGCTCGGCCCCGGCGCCGTAGCCGATCGTCACGGGCAGGTCCAGGGTGTCGGACAGCCCGGCGGCGACGGCCTCGACCGCGAGCGCGGCGGCCGGGTCGCTCGACCCCGCGGCGGCGAGCACCACCGCGTCACCGTCCCGCAGCCCGGCGGCCGCGAGGCGGTCGGCAAGGATGTCGACCAGCCGCGGGTCGGGTCCGAGGGGTGCGGACGCGTCGGCGGCCGGCACGTCGACCGCGGCGGCGATGTCGACCTTCACGTGGAATCCCACCGACAGCAGCAGAGGCACCACGACCACGCCCGGCGCGCCCTCGGCGAGGGCGCTGCGGACCACATCGGCGACCTCGGGCTGTTGGACGTCGACGAACGCCGCGCGGACGGCGAGGTCCGGCCGACGGGTCCGGACGCCGTCGAGGATGGACCGGATCGCCGCCCGGCCGTCCTCGTTGTCGGTGCCGTGCGAGCAGCCGACGAGCACGGGCGCCGGCCGGGCCGCGTGGAGCGCGTTCGTCATGCGGTGTGCTCGAGCTCGAGGCGGTACCCCCGCTTGACGACCGTCCTGATGAGCTCCCGGCTCCCCGTCGCGTCCCGGAGGCGAGCGACGGCGACCTCGGCGGCATGCGGGTCGGTCGAGTCACCGGGGAGCGCCTGCAGCACCTGCTCGCGCGCCACGACCGAGCCGTTCGCAGCAGCGAGCAGCCGCAGGACCTCCAGACCGCTCGGCGTCAGCGGCAGCACGTGCCCGTCGAGCACGGCCGCGCCGCGGAAGACCTGGAGCGGACCGGCGACCGTGTTGAGCGCCTGCAGACCGCCGTAGTGCGCGACGAGCGAGCGCACGAGCGAGCCCAGGCGTCCGCGCTCGGGGACGAGCGGCTCGATACCGCGGTCGAGGAGCGGCCGAGCGGTGACCGGGCCGACGGCCGCCATCACGACGCTCCCGGCCTTGGCGAGGCGCACGATCCGGTCGGTGACCGCCGCCTCGTCGGCGGCGGCGAGCCAGGCGGCCGCCCCGGGCGCGGAGGTGAAGACCACGGCATCGACCTCCCCCGCAGCGACTGCCGTGACGGATGCCGTGACCACGGCCGCGTCCGGCGGCGGTCCCCAGCGGTACACGACGAGGCTGCGGACCGTCGCACCGGCGGCAGTGAACGCCTCGTCGAGCCCGTCGGCGCCGGCACCGTGGTGCTGCACGGCGATCTTCAGACCCGAGACGCCGTCGTCGAGCAGCACCTCCGCGATCTCGGCGCTCGTCTCGGACTCGGCGACCCAGTCCGCGGTCAGACCGGCGGCCTGGATGGCGCCCCGCGCCTTGGGGCCCCGCGCGACGATCCGGCAGCCGCGCAGCGTGTCGACGAGCTGTTCCGCGAGGCCCACCGCGTCGGCCGCCTCGATCCAGCCCCGGAAGCCGATGCCGGTGGTGACGACGACCGTGTCGGGCGGGTCCGCGATCAGCGCGCGCGTGCCTTCGACGAGCGCGGCGTCGTCGGTGTGGGGCACCATGCTGAGCGCCGGCGCGTGGCGGACGGAGGCACCACGACGGGTCAGGGCAGCGGCCAGCTCGGCGGAACGGCGGTCGGCCGTGATCAGGACGACGCACCCGGCAAGTGTCTGGTCGATGGGCTCGGTCACGAAGGCATTGTGTCGCGCGTGTGTGGCGCGCAGGTTTCGGCGACACCGTCCGGACGGGCGACGCGGTCGACCGCCGGGCCGTCGAGCAGCCCTTCGGCGGCCACCCGACCGAGCACCACCACGGCCGGGGCGCGGACGCCGACCTCGGCGGCCCGCGCCGCGATCTCGCCGATCGGCGCGCGGGTGACGCGCTGCGTGGGCAGCGTGCCGTTCTCGACCACCGCGGCCGGGGTCGCGGGATCGACACCCGCCGCGACGGCCGTCGCCGTCAGCTCCGCCAGGACGGCGACCCCCATGAGCACCACGACCGTGCAGGACGCGTCGCGCAGGCCGGTGAGCGCGGCCGCCGACCAGCCGTCGTGCCCGTTCATCACCTGCACGGCACCGACGGTCCCGCGGTGGGTCAGGGGGATGCCCGCGGCGGCGGGCGCGGCGAACGCGCTGCTCACGCCGGGAACCACGTCGACGGCGACGCCCGCCTCGCGGCATGCGAGCACCTCCTCGCCGCCCCGGCCGTACAGGAACGGGTCGCCGCCCTTGAGCCGGACCACGAACCGGCCGCGCTGCGCCTGCTCGACGAGGATCCGGCAGATCTCGTGCTGCGGGACGGGGTGGTTCCCGGGTGTCTTCCCGACGTCGATCACCTCGACGTCGGGAGGCAGCGAGTCGAGCACCTCGACGGGGCCGAGCCGGTCGGTGACCACCACGTCGGCCTCTGCGAGCGCCCGGCGAGCCGCGACCGTCATGAGCATGGGGTCGCCGGGGCCGCCGCCGACGAGCACCACACGGCCCTCGTCGGGTCGTCGGGTGCGTCGCGCACGGAGGTCGACCGTGCCCTCGTGGAGCACGTCGGACAAGGCGTCCCGCACCGCGGTGGTGCGGCGCGGGTCAGGGGCGCCCGTGGACACCACACCCACGAGCACGTCGCCGCTGCGGGTGGTGGCCGGGGTCCTGGCACTGCCGGCGGCACCCGAGCCCGCGTCCACGCAGAACGTCCGACGCTCCGCCGCCCAGGCCCCCACGGCCGCGTCGGTGGCGCGGTGCCCGGTGGCGGTGTGCACGAGCCAGACGCCGTCGACGTCGCTCTCGACGACCTCGCGGGCGCGCCACTCGACCAGCCCCCACCGGTGCAGGTCGAGCAGCACCTCGCACAGCTGCGGGGCGACCACGACGACGTGGGCGGCGTCGGCGAGCAGGCCCTGCACCCGGCGGGCGGCGACCGGTCCCCCGCCGACCACGAGCACGGGACGGCCGGTGAGCTCGAGCCCGAGCATCGTCGTCATGGGACCTCCACCTCGACCACACCGTCGCGGACCCGCACGGGCCACGCGGTGAGGTCGGCCGGGAGCCCGGCGACGGGAGCCTTGCCGGCCGGGTCCAGGCAACGGCCGGTCAGCAGGTCGAACACCTGCTTGTACATGGGCGACGCGACCGTCGGCACCTCGACGCCGTCGACCGTGCGGGTGCCGACGATGCCGCGCGAGATCACGTAGGCGTTGCTGAACGGGTCGTGCTGGTCGACGGCGAGCACGCGGTCGTCGGCGAGGCGGAACACCGCGACCTGGAGGTCGCCGAGCAGGGCCGCGGCACCGCGTTCGGGCACGAGGTGGTCGATCCGGCAGACGGCCTGCCACGTACGGGTGTCGAGCACGGTCATGACCGCACCTCCAGCGTCGATCCGGCGACGAGCACGGGCTCTCCGCGGCCGGCCGCGGCGCGCTCGTCGGATGTGGCAGGTCGTGCCTGGCCCCGCTCGGGGACGTAGGCCAGGGACGGGTCGGGCACCTCGGGGGCGTTGACGAAGGACGCGAACCGCCGCAGCTTCTCGGGGTCCTCGAGCGTCGCCCGCCACTCGTCCTCGTACTCCTCGACGTGCAGGGCCATCTGCGCGTCGAGGTCCGCGGCGATGCCGAGCGAGTCCTCCATGACCACGGCGCGGACGCCGTCGAGGCCGCCCTCCACCTCGTCGACCCACGGCGCGGTGCGCTGCAGGCGGTCGGCGGTGCGGACGTAGTACAGGAGGAACCGGTCGATGGTGCGGATCAAGGTCTCGGTGTCGAGGTCCTCGGCGAGCAGCTGCGCGTGCCTCGGCGTGAAGCCGCCGTTGCCGCCGACGTACACGTTCCAGCCCTTGTCGGTCGCGATGACTCCGACGTCCTTGCCGCGGGCCTCCGCGCACTCACGGGCGCACCCGGAGACGCCGAGCTTGATCTTGTGCGGCGAGCGCAGGCCGCGGTAGCGGAGCTCGAGCATCACCGCGAGCGCCACCGAGTCCTGCACCCCGAACCGGCACCAGGTGGAGCCGACGCACGACTTCACGGTCCGCAGCGACTTGCCGTAGGCGTGCCCGGACTCGAACCCGGCGTCGACGAGCCGCTGCCAGATGAGCGGGAGCTGGTCGATGCGGGCACCGAACAGGTCGATCCGCTGACCGCCCGTGATCTTCGTGTAGAGCCCGAAGTCCTGGGCGACCGACCCGATCGCGATGAGCCCCTCGGGGGTCACCTCGCCACCGGGGATGCGCGGGACCACCGAGTACGAGCCGTCCTTCTGCAGGTTGGCCATGACGTGGTCGTTGGTGTCCTGCAGGGCGGCCCGCTCGCCGTCGAGGACGTGCGCCGGGGCGGTCGTCGCGAGGATCGAGGCGACGGCCGGCTTGCAGATGTCGCAGCCGCGGCCGGCGCCGAACCGCTCGACGACCTCGGTGAAGCTCCGCAGACCGGCGACCCGGACGGCGTCGTACAGCTGCGCGCGGGACAGGGCGAAGTGCTCACAGAGCGCGGAGCTGACGGTGATGCCCTGCTTGGTGAGCTCGGTGGTGACGAGCTTCTTGACGAGCGGGAGGCACGACCCGCAGCTCGTGCCGGCCCGCGTGCAGGCCTTCACGGCGCCGACGTCGGTGCACTCGTGCTCCGTGACCGCCGCCCGGATGGTCCCGGCGGACACGTTGTTGCACGAGCAGACGCCCGCGTCGTCGGGCAGCTCCAGGTCCGGGACGCCCGCGCCGCCCTCGGGCAGCAGGTACGCGGCCGGGTCGCCCGGCAGCTCGCGGCCGAGCATGGGGCGCAGGCTCGCGTAGGCGGACGCGTCGCCGACGAGGACGCCGCCGAGCAGCGTGCGGGCGTCGTCGGACATGACGAGCTTCTTGTAGACGCCCGCGACCGGGTCCGCCCAGACCAGCTCGAGCGCACCCTCGGTGCGCCCGAACGCGTCGCCGAAGCTCGCGACGTCGACACCGGCGAGCTTGAGCTTCGTGGCGGTGTCGGCGCCGGGGAACTCCGCCGCGCCCCCGAGCAGGCGGTCCGCGGTGACCTCCGCCATCGCGTACCCGGGGGCGACGAGACCGATGCACGCGCCCTGGATGCAGGCCACCTCGCCGATCGCCGACACGTCGGGGTCCGACGTGAGGCACGTGTCGTCGACGACGACGCCGCCGCGCGGACCGACCTCCAGGTCGGCGGCACGGGCGAGCTCGTCGCGGGGCCGCACACCGGCGGCGACGACGACCACGTCGGCGTCCACCCGGCCGCCGTCGGCGAGGTCGAGGCGGCCGACGCCACCGCGCCGGTGCGCCCGGATCCGCACCGTCATCGCCTTCACCCGCACGGCGACGCCGATGTTGTTGATGAGCCGCCGCAGCGCCTCGCCGCCGCCCAGGTCGAGCTGCGTGTCCATGAGGTGCGAGCCGACCTGCAGCACGGTGGCCTGGGCGCCGAGCGCGTGCAGGGCACCGGCGGCCTCCAGGCCGAGCAGGCCGCCGCCGAGCACCGCGCCACGCACCGGGCGCCGCAGGTCCGACTGGAGCTTCTCGACGTACCCGCGCAGCGCGGCGACGTCGTCGACCGTGCGGTAGACGAAGACCCCGGGCAGGTCGGCCCCCTCCGTCGGCGGCACCCAGGCGTACGAGCCGGTGGCGAGGACCAGGTGGTCGTAGTGCTCGACCCGGCCGGTCCGCGTCGTCACGGTGCGGGCCTCGCGGTCGACGTGCGTCACGGCGTCGTCGCGCACCAGGCGGACCAGCGGGTCGTGCCACAGCGCGGGGTCCCCGAGGGCGAGGTCCTCCGGGTCACGACCGCTGAAGTAGCTGGTCAGCGCGACACGGTCGTACGGGCGGCGCGGCTCCTCGGCGAGGACGGTGATCCGCCAGGCGCCGGCGGTGTCGCGGTCGCGGAGGGCTTCGACGAGCCGCTGGGCGACCATGCCGCCGCCGACGACGACGAGGTGACGGGGATCCATGAGTGGCTCCGGTCAGTCGGGGGACGAGGGCAGGTCCGACGGTAGGAACTGCGTGTTTCGCGCGGGGTGGCCCGTCCGTTACCCCCAAGGAACGTTGTCCGCACATCCGGCGCGGCGGACGTGTGAGTGCGCGCGGATGTGGGTGCCGGCTGGCACGGTGGGCCCATGACTGCTGTGGTCGCCCTGCTCAGGGCCGTGAACGTCGGTGGCAGGACCGTCAAGGCCGCCGAGCTGAAGGCCGTGGCGTCGTCCCTGGGCCACACCTCGGTGGCGACGTACGCGAACAGCGGGAACCTCGTGCTCGTGCCCCCGGACGGTGCCGGTCCGCCGTCCGACGTGGCGGCCGGGCTCTCGGCGGCGTTCGAGTCGCGGTACGGGTTCGCCGTCCCGGTCGTCGTGCGGACCGCCGCGGAGTGGGAGCTGGTGGTCCGGGCGCTGCCGTACCGGGCGGAGGGCGAGTCGGACCCGTCGCACCTCGTCGTGTACTGCTGGGACGGCGTCCCCGACGTGACCTCGGTCCGCGCCTTCGACGCGTCGGTGTACGGGACTGCGACGGTCGTCTGGCACGGGCGCGAGACGTACGCGTACTACCCGGACGGGATCGGGCCCTCCAAGCTCACCCTGCCCGTCCTGTCCAAGGCGGCCGGGCGCGTGGGCACGGCCCGGAACTGGCGGACGGTGCTCGCCCTCCAGACGATGGCCCAGGAACGGTCCTGACGGACGATGTCGCACGTGGTGGGCCCTTTGGTTGAATCGATGCCGTGACCGTCCTGAGCATCTCCTCGCTCGAGAAGTCCTACGGCGCCGTGCGGGCGCTGCGGGACATGACGTTCGACGTGCACGCCGGGGAGATCTTCGGGTTCGTCGGGTCCAACGGCGCCGGCAAGTCCACGACCATGCGCATCGCGGTCGGCGTGCTCTCCGCGGATGCCGGCACGGTCACCTGGGACGGCCGGCCCGTCGACCACGCGATCCGTCGACGCATCGGGTACATGCCCGAGGAGCGCGGCCTGTACCCGCGGATGAAGGTCGGCGACCAGCTCGTCTACCTGGCGCGGCTGCACGGTCTCGACGCCGCAGCGGCGCGCCGGTCGATGGAGCGGTGGACCGAGACGCTCGGCATCGAGGAGAAGCGCGGCGACGAGGTGCTCAAGCTCTCGCTCGGCAACCAGCAGCGCGTGCAGCTCGCCGCCGCCCTGGTGCACGATCCCGACATCCTGGTCCTCGACGAGCCGTTCTCCGGGCTCGACCCCGTCGCCGTGGACGTGATGAGCGCGGTCCTGCGCGGCCAGGCCTCTCGTGGCGTCCCCGTGCTCTTCTCCTCGCACCAGCTCGAGCTCGTCGAGCGGCTGTGCGACCGGGTCGGGATCGTGCGGGCAGGATCCATGGTCGTCGTCGGCGGGATCGACGAGCTGCGGCAGACCGACGACCGGGAGTGGCTGGTCGACGGGCCGGAAGGGGCTGCCTGGGTCGCCGCCGTGCCGGTCGCGCAGGTGAGGTCGTCGTCCGGCTCGCGCACCGTCGTGTCCGTGGGGCCGTCCGCTCCCGACGACGTCGACCAGGAGCTCCTGCGGGCCGCGCTCGTCGCCGGGCCGGTACGCGAGTTCGCCCGGCAGCGACCGACGCTCGTCGAGCTGTACCGGCACGTCGTCACCACCGAGGCGTCCTCGTCACCCGAGCTCCAGGAGGTGTCGGCATGAGCACCCAGGGCTCCCTCGAGCTCGGCTCCGGTGCCGCGATCCGCATGATCGCCGGCCGGGAGATCCGCTTCCGCCTCACGTCCAAGGCCTTCGTCTGGACGACGGTCGCGCTCGTCGCGGCCGTGGTGCTCGGGGGCGTCGCGGCCGGGGTGCTCGGCGACCGGGAGACTCCCACGCAGCACGTGGGGCTCACGTCCGCGACCGCCGATGCCGCCGACCAGATCGTCGCGACCGGTGCCGCCGTCGGGGTGACCATCGAGACCCAGGAGGTGGCGTCCGAGGTCGCAGGGCACGCGCTCCTGAAGTCAGGCGAGCTGGACGCCCTTGTCACGTCCACGTCGCCCGCTCTGACCGTCGAGGTTCATCAGTCGCTCGGCGACGCGCTCGCGCCCGTGCTGGGCTCGCTCGCGCAGCAGCTCGCCCTCGGGTCCGCCGTCAACGACCTCGGCGGCGACCCGGCGTCCGTCGCCGCCGACATCGCCGCCGCCGAGCCCGTGGTGACGTCCCTGGAGCCTCCGGACACGGTCGACGGCGCGCAGGTCGTCGCCGGCTACATCGCCGGGATCCTGCTGTTCCTGTCCCTCATGACCGCGGGGCAGCTCGTCGCCCAGGGGGTCGTCGAGGAGAAGTCCAGCCGCGTCGTCGAGCTGCTCCTCGCCACCGTCCGCCCCTGGCAGCTCATGGCCGGCAAAGTGCTCGGCATCGGCGTCATCGGGCTCATCCAGATCGTCGCCGTCGTCGCGTCCGGGGTCGCGACCGCCCTGGCGTTCGGGCTCGTCGACTCGTCGTCCATCGACCTGGGGGCGACCGCAGCCTGGGCCGTCGCCTGGTTCGCGATCGGGTTCGCGATGTACGCGCTGGTCCTGGCCGCGCTGGCCTCGCTCGTGTCCCGGCAGGAGGACGTCAGCTCGGTCATCTCTCCCGTGATCGGGCTGATGGTCCTGCCGTACATCCTCGGCATCTCGATCGCACCCTGGGACCCCGACAACCCGCTCATCGTGTGGCTGTCGTTCGTGCCGTTCTTCTCGCCGCTCCTCATGCCGATCCGCATCGCCCTCGACGCCGTCGCGCTGTGGGAGGTGCTTCTCGCTGCCGGCCTGTGCCTCGCGCTCATCCCGGTGCTGGTGTGGTTCGCGGGGCGGGTCTACTCGAACGCGGTGCTGCACTCGGGCGGCCGGGTCCGCCTGAAGGACGCCCTGCAGGGGACGCAGGAGTCGCAGGGATCGGTCGCGGCCCGCTGAGCCCGCACCGACAGTCCGCTGCACGAGCCTCATGACCCAGACTCGAAGTGCCGATTCCCCCGTGTGACCGGTGCATCCTGGTACGAGAACCTGATCGCGCGCTCGGCGGTGCGGCGGGCGCGGATCCGTGGCCCGGCCGAGTTCACCGGCGCCCTCGACCGCCAGGTCGTGGTCCCGACCGACACCGCGGGACGGCCTGGCTACCGGTTGACCATGGCCGGGTCGTCGAACGTGGTTCGTGAGTACGTCGGACACGGCCGCACGACCGACTTCTTCCTCCGCGTCGGACCCTCGAGCCACCTGGTCGGCTCGTGCAACGGCCCGAGGGGTGACGACGACCTTCGAGATCGAGCCACGACCGGCATCGAGGACGCACTCCGCAACCACGTCCGGTTCGGCGTGAGCTGCGTGGCCCAGCCGACAGAGTTACTGCTGGCGGGCGAACGGGCAGTCGGGTACACGCTGGCGATCGCTGCCGGTCCGCGAGCGGGCACGATCGTGACGGATGCGCTGTTCGACCACGACGGCTGGTGCTTCACGGTCGGCGCGTTCCTCGCACCGTGGGACGGGGCCGAGGCGCAGCAGATGACGGACGCGGTCCTCGCGAGCTGGACGTGGCTCCCGCGCGCCAGCTGACCCGTCGTCAACCGATCGGACATCTCCCTGGCGGCGCCGACGGGACGAGTCGATGCCTCGTCTGCGCCGCCGATACCGTGACGGCATGACCACGCTCTTTACCAAGATCATCGACGGCGACATCCCCGGCCGGTTCGTCTGGGCAGACGACACCGTCGTCGCGTTCGCGACGATCGCGCCGATCACCGACGGCCACACGCTCGTGGTCCCCCGCGCCGAGGTCGTCCAGCTCACGGAGGCGGACGACGACCTGCTGGCGGACCTGACCCGGGTCGCCAAGATCATCGGGCGGGCGCAGCAGGCCGCGTGGGGTGCCCCGCGGGCGGCGCTGCTGGTCGCCGGGTTCGAGGTGCCGCACCTGCACCTGCACGTCCTGCCGGCGTGGGACGAGGCCAGCCTGTCGTTCCGGAACGCCCGCACCGACGTCCCCGCCGACGCGCTCGACGCGGCCGCCGAGCGCGTCCGGCAGGCGCTCGCGGACGCGGGGCACTCGGCGAACGTGCCCGCCTCGATCGGCTCCCCGCAGCTCTGAGCCGAACGTGTTGTCCTGTGCACGGTTCGGCGTGGCGTGCTGAGCGAGCCGGTACGGTGTGCCCGGTCTGAACGTGTGCAGCAGGCGCCGGCATGGCGTCCGCGGCTGAGCAGCACGTCGACCTGCGGGCGGAGACCCTCCCCGCAGTGAGACCTCTGGGGTGAGCGTGCTGATCTTCGTGGCCATCGCCGGCATCGCCGTGGCGCTGCTGCTGCTGACCTTCGTGGTGGGTGGCTTCCTGGACGGGCCGATCGAGGCGATCGGCCTCGGGGACGGGATCCTGTCGTCCGAGGTCGTGCTGTCGTTCCTCGCCACGTTCGGGCTGACCGGCGCACTCCTGCTCGGCACCACCGACGTCTCGATGCTCGTGGCCGCCCTCGCGGGCGTCGGCGCCGGCGCCGCCGTGGGCGGCGGTGCCTCGCTCGTGACGCGCGGGCTCGCGAACGGGCCCACCGCGCACCAGCTCTCCGCAGCCGACTACGTCGACCAGGTGGCGACCGTGACGACCTCGATCCCGGCCGATGGCATGGGACAGGTGAACCTGGTCCTGGCCGGGCAGAGCACCTCGATCGCAGCGCGTGCGAGCGAGCCGATCGGCAACGGCACCGCGGTGCGCATCGCCACCGTGCTCGGCCCCGGCGTCGTGAAGGTCGTCCGCGAAGGCTGACACACCCTGCCTCACCCGGCCCAGGCCGGTGCTCGACCCCTACCACCGAGAGTCGAAGGTGTTCCGTGCTCGACGCATCCTCGCCCATCCTGGGCATCGCAGGCCTCGTCCTGGTCGTCGTCATCGTCAGTCTCGCGATCGCCAAGCGTTACCGGGTCGCGAAGCCGAACGAGGCGTTCATCGTCACCGGGCGGCGGGGAAAGAGCTCAGGTGACCTCTCCGGGCAGAAGGTCGTCACCGGTGGTGGCGTGTTCGTGTTCCCGCTGGTCCAGCAGCTGTCCGTGCTCGACATGTCCTCGCGTCGCATCACCGTCGAGGTCAACGGCGCCCCGTCGTCGCAGGGCATCGCGCTGAACGTGCGTGGCGTCGCCGCGATCAAGGTCAACAACGACGACGTCGCGATCCGCGCCGCCGCGCAGCGCTTCGGTGCGCAGCAGGAGGAGATCGACAACTTCGTCACGAACGAGCTCTCCGGCGCGCTGCGGGCGATCGTCGGGCAGCTGACGGTCGAGCAGGTCATCCGCGACCGCGAGTCGTTCGCGCAGAAGGTCCTGGAGAACGTGACCACCTCGCTCTCGGAGCAGGGCCTCAAGCTCGACACGTTCCACATCCAGGAGGTCGGCGACCACGCGGGCACGTACATCGCCGACATGGGCCGTGCGTCCGCCGCCGAGATCCGCCGCCAGGCCGAGATCGCCGAGGCGGAGGCCCGGCGCCTGTCCGAGCAGAAGCGTGTCGAGGTCGCCACCGACGTCGCGAACTACCAGCGCGCCCTCCAGCTGCGCGAGTCGGAGATCAAGGCCGAGACCGACCGCGCCACGGCCCAGTCCGCCGCGGCCGGCCCGCTCGAGGTCGCGGCCCGCCAGCAGGAGATCCTCACCCAGCAGGAGCTGGTCGCCGCGCGCCAGGCCGCGCTCACCGAGCGCGAGCTCGACTCGACCGTCCGCCGCCCTGCGGACGCCGCTCGCTACCAGGCCGAGCAGGAGGCCGAGGCGCGACGCACCACCGCGATCAAGCAGGCCGAGGGCGCCCGCCTGGAGGCCGAGCAGCGGGCCGCCGGTGAGCTCGTGCTCCGCAAGGCCGCGGCCGAGGCGACCCGCCTCGAGGGTGAGGCGCGTGCAGCCGCGACCCTCGCCGAGGGGTCGGCCGACGCCGAGGCGCTTCAGAAGCGCGCAGCCGCGTACGCGCAGTTCAACTCCGCCGCCATCACCGACCGCCTGCTCGAGGTCCTCCCCCAGATCGCCAGGGAGCTCGCGGCGCCGATGGGCAACATCGACACCCTGACGGTCCTGTCGACCGACGGTGCCTCCGCGCTCCCGAGGGCGGTCGCGAACAACTTCACGCAGCTCCAGGAGATCGTCAAGGCCACCACCGGGCTCGACGTGACGCAGCTCGTCTCGCAGCTGGCTACCCCTGCAGCCAAGCCTGCGCAGAACGGGCACTCGGCGATCTCGAACTGACCTTGCCCGCACGGCGGGCCCGCTCACGCTTCGCGTGGGTCGGGCCGCCGTGGAGCCGCACGACGTCCCAGCAGTCGCGGCGTCGCCACGCACAGGCGATCGCCCGAGCCCCGCACAGGATGTCGGCCGTGACCTCCGCCCTCCCGCTATCCACAGCCCCTGAGATACGCGGCACGGGAGACGCCCGATTTCGGTAGGTTCCCCGGCATGCGAATTGGCCAGGGGGCAAGCATGTGGATACTCGCGGGAGTCGTCGCGGTCGCCGCAGGTGGTTGCACGGGAGGGACGACGGACAGGGCGACAACGTCCGTAAGCCCTGCGTCGACCGGCGCCAGCCCGACGACAACGGCCGTACCGTCGGTGAGCGCGGTGCCTAGCGCACCCGTCCCGTCTGCCGCGATGGCCGAGCCGAGCACGGACGGCGCGGTGGCGGCCGCGAAGTACTACCTGGAGCTGTACGACTTCGTGTTTGCCTCCGGAAATCTCGACCTGTGGCGTGCGATGTCGGCCGATGACTGCAAGTTCTGCAATGGCGTCATCACCGACATCGAGGACATGGTCGCTTTGAGGCACACCAGCCCCTCGACGTCGATGCAGGTCACGCGTGCCAACGCAACCGAGGTGCTTCCACAGGAGTCCTATGGGGTGGACCTCGACGTGATTCAGGGCGCCTGGACAGAGATCGACGTCACAGGAACCGTTGTCGACAGCGGAGAGCCTTCCTCCGCCCAGATGTACTTCGCGCTCGGGTGGACCGAGGACGGGTGGCTCGTTCGGCAGGTGGACGTCCACGACCTGCCGGCGGCGCAGTGATCCCGGCCGCCAGTCTCTTCGTCCTCGTCTCTGTGCTCATGGGGTCCATGAACGTGCTCGCCACGCCGCCCGAACAGTCGAACAAGCAGGGAACCCGCGACTTCAACGCTCGCGCGAGCGTCGACCGGTCTGCATTGCTCGTCACCGTCAACGAAGGTGAGGCACGGCGGCTCGCGCATGCGGCGCATACGGATCCGGAGGCGGCCCGGTTCGAGTACCGGCGGGCGCCGTTGTGCAACGTCAACGGTCCGGTTCCGACAACACCGCTGAACGGGCCGTGCCCGCCGGCGGTCGGTGACACCGGCCCGAACGCGTGCGGCGAGGACACGGTGGTGGACCCGCTGTGGATGCGGGAACGCTCCACACCCACCTCGCAGGACTGGGGACCATGGACGCAGGTCGACCAGGGCGGCTGCGCCGCGGACCTGCTGCCCGTCCTGACCGCCGAGGACTTCCGCCGCCTCCCCCTGGCAGCCCCCACCCTGACCATGCAACCCGACCGCGGCTGGGTCCTGGTCAACATCGAGACCATCGTCATGACCGACCCCACCGCACAGACCTTGCGCACCGAGCTGCTCGGCCACGGCATCGACGTGGTCGCCACCCCCACCACCTACCGCTACGACTTCGGCGACGACCTCGAACCCCTGATCACCGACAGCCCCGGCCACCCCTGGCCCGACCACGACACGTTCCACATCTACCAACGACCCGGCACCCGGCAGATCACCCTGACCACCACCTGGCACGGCACCTACCGCGTCGACGGCTCACCCATCTGGCGCGACGTCGACGGCACCGCCCAGACCTCCACCACCAGCCCACCCTTCGACGTCCAAGAACGCCGATCCCACCTCGTCTCCACCCTCTGCACCGACATCCCCAAACCCGACGACTGCCGGTAAGGACTCACCCCGACAGCGGACCTTCGAGGGCCGGACATCCCGCCCGCGGTGATCTGGCCCGCAGCAGCACCGACGCGGAACGGTCCCGATCTGCGGCTGGAGGGCGCAGGATGGCCGGACCACGGATGACAGACGACGGACGGAGCGGGCGATGACGCGGCGGACCTGGACGTGGCTGTCCGCACTGGCGGGCGTGGCCGCCGGGTTCGTCACCGTCGGCGTCGGGTCGCTCGTCGCGATCTTCACCGGGCCGTCGTCCGACCCGCTGAACGCCGTCGGTGCCGCGTTCGTCGATGCGACGCCACCGTGGCTGAAGGACTTCGCCGCCACGACGTTCGGCACGAACGACAAGGCCGTCCTCAAGCTCGGCGAGCTCCTGGTCCTGGCCGCCCTCTCGGCCCTCGCCGGGATCCTGGCCGCCCGGAAGTGGGCGTGGGGCGCTTCGCTCGTCGTCCTGCTGGGTGCGGTCGCCGCACTCGCCGCGACCGGGCGCCCGGACGCCGGCGTGCTGGCGGGGGCGCCGAGCGTGGTCGGGACGATCGCCGGGCTGCTCGCCCTCCGCGAGCTCGTCCGGAGGATCCCCGCGCCCGACGAGCAGGCGGCGCGCACCGCGGGCACACGTCCGGGCGCGACGAGGCGCGGGTTTCTCCAGGCAGGGGCGGTCGCGGCGGGGGCCGGGTTCGTCGCGGTGCTCGTCGGGCGCGCGCTCACGGCAGCGACGCGCGGGACGACGACGGCGCGGGCCGCGATCAAGCTGCCGGCCGCGACCACGGCAGCGCCGCCGGTCCCGGCGGGGGTGGACGTCGACGTCGCCGGGGTCGGGCCGTGGAGGACGCCGACCGGCGAGTTCTACCGGATCGACACCGCGCTGGTGGTGCCGCAGGTCGATCCGGAGACATGGACGCTCAAGGTCCATGGCCTCGTCGAGAACCCGTTCACGATGACCTGGTCCGAGCTCGTCGCGAGCGACCTCGTCGAGGCGTGGGTGACGCTGTGCTGCGTGTCCAACCCGGTCGGTGGCGACCTCGTGGGCAACCAGCGGTGGCTCGGGCTGCCGCTGCAGCAGGTCATGGACCGGGCGAGGCCGCGGTCCGACGCCGACATGGTGCTGTCGACGAGCGTCGACGGTTTCACCGCCTCGACCCCGCTGGAGGCCCTCACGGACGGGCGGGACTCGCTCCTCGCCATCGGCATGGACGGCGAGCCGCTGCCCATCGAGCACGGCTTCCCGGTCCGGATGGTGGTGCCCGGCCTGTACGGGTACGTGTCGGCGACGAAGTGGGTCGTGGACCTGGAGGTGACCCGGTTCGCCGATGCGACGGCCTACTGGACCGACCGCGGCTGGTCCGAGAAAGGGCCGGTCAAGACCCAGTCCCGGATCGAGGTCCCGCGTCCGCGGGCGGATGTCGACGCGGGCGACGTCGTCGTGGCCGGCACGGCCTGGGCGCAGCACCGCGGCGTCACACAGGTGCAGGTGCGGGTCGACGACGGACCGTGGCAGGACGCGACCCTTGCGGCGGACGGCGGCATCGACTCGTGGCGGCAGTGGTCGTGGACCTGGCCCGCCGCCGGCAGCGGCGACCACCGGTTGTACGTCCGGGCCTTCGACCAGGACGGCCCGCAGACGGGCGCCCAGCAGGGCGAGGTCCCCGACGGAGCGACGGGGTACGACAACGTGGGCGTCACGGTGCGCTGAACGGCCGACGCGGCGGCACCCCGGACGAGGGGTGCCGCCGCGTCGAGGAGCGTCAGATGACGGTCGACCCGAACTGCGAGCCCCGCCGCTGGTACACGGCCCACACCGTCAGCGACATCACGACGTACAGGCCGACGATCACCCAGAGCGCCGCCTGGATGTTGCCGGTCGCCGTCGTCGAGACGGCGAAGCCGCGCGGGACGAGGAACCCGCCGAACGCGCCGATCGCGCCGGCGATGCCCAGGCACCCGGCGGCGGCCTTCGCGCGCCGTGCCTTGTCCTCGGCGTCGGTGGCGCCGTGACGGAACACCGCGGGGATCATCCGGTACACCGAACCGTTGCCGGCGCCCGTCGCGACGAAGAGCACGAGGAACGACGCGAGGAACCCGCCGAACGAGTGCGCCCGCAGGGCGAAGATCGCGGACACCGTGCCGATGCCCATGACCGTGAACGCGCCGATGGTCACGCGGGAGCCGCCGAGCTTGTCGGCGAGGATGCCCCCGAGCGGTCGGGCCACCGATCCCACGAGCGCGCCGAGGAAGGCGACGTAGTACGTGATCTCGGGGAACTGGTTGCTCAGGAGCGTCGGGAACGCCCCGGCGAAGCCGATGAACGACCCGAAGGTGCCGATGTAGATGAACGAGATGATCCAGGTGTGCCTGACGCGCGTGGCGGCACCGTACGAGCGGGGGTCGGCCTTCGCGTTGGACAGGTTGTCCATGAACCGCCAGGCGAGCAGCGCGGCGGCCAGCACCAGCGGGACGAACATCAGACCGGCCCGCTCGAGCTGGATGCCCGCCGCCCCGACGATGATCAGCGGCACGGCGATCTGCACGGCGGCGGTGCCGATGTTGCCGCCGGCAGCGTTGAAGCCGAGCGCGCGCCCCTTCTCCCGGTCCGGGTAGAAGAACGAGATGTTCGCCATGGACGACGCGAAGTTGCCGCCGCCCAGGCCCGCGAGCGCCGCGACCCCGAGCAGCACGCCGAACGACGTGTCGGGGTTCTGCACGACGATCGCGAGCGCGGTCGTCGGGATGAGGAGCAGCAGCGCGGAGACGATGGTCCAGTTGCGGCCGCCGAAGATCGGGACCGCGAACGTGTACGGGATGCGCAACGTGGCGCCCACGAGGATCGGCAGGGCGACGAGCCAGAACATCTGGTCGACGGACAGCACGAAGCCGGCCTTGGCGAGCTGGGGCACGACGATGCTCCACAGGGCCCAGACGCCGAAGCCGAGGAACTCGGCGAACACGGACAGACCGAGGTTCCGGCGGGCGATGGGCTTCCCGACGGACGACCACTGCCCTTCGTCCTCGGGGTTCCAGCCGTCGATCCAACGGCCGGGACGGGTGGTGAGCTCAGCGGGCGCTACGGGCGCGCCGGCGAGGGGGGACGCCGCAGCGGCGTCGGGGGTCGCGAGCGGTGTCGCCATGGGGACCTCCGGCAGATCGGGTGGGGCTCGGACAACGGCGACGCTAGGGAGCCGATGTTTCGACCGGCCGGTCGGTGGCGTTGCGCCGGTGGAACCTTTCGCGCACGCGCCCGGTCACCGCGCTGTGAGGTGTCGCCGGGGGCACCCGCTCAGCGCGTGGGCGCCGGAGCCTGCCGCACACGCATGGACGTCAGCGGCACCGACAGCCGTACCGGGGCGCCCACCTGGAGGTCCATGCGGCCGACGAGCGCGGGTGGGACGTCGACGAGCACGTCGCCGGTGGTCCGGACGCGCAGCCCTGTGGTCCCCGCCTCGAGGTCGACGACGTGCGCGGACCAGGTCGACAGGCCGCCCGCGCCGGGTCCCGTGCCGTCGATTCCGGGGGCATCACCGACCGGCGTGGAGACCTCGACCGCCGTCGGGGGGAAGGACACCTGCGCGCGGGTGCCCGGCGCGAGGTCGGTGCGGCAGGGGACGTGCAGCCCGCCGGGCCCCGCGAGCGCGGCACCGGCGCCCGACCGGACGACCGCGCCGACCAGGAGGTTCACGCCGGCGAGGGCCGCGGTGAACGGGTGCGCCGGATCGGTGAGGACGTCCAGCGGGCTGCCTCGTTCCACCACGGCCCCGTGGTCGAGCACCACGACCTCGTCGGCCAGGGTCAGGGCGTCCAGGACGGAGTGCGTGACGAGCACGGTCGGGGTCGCGGTGCGGCGCACCTGGTCGCGGACCACCTCCCGTAGCTCGGCGGCGGTGCGGACGTCGAGCTGTGCGAAGGGCTCGTCGAGCAGCAGCGCGGCGGGCTCGGCAGCGAGTGCGCGTGCGAGGGCGACGCGCTGACGCTGGCCACCGGACAACGACCGAGGGCGCCGGTCGCCGAGCCCGTCGAGCCCGACGGCGGAGAGCCACGCGTCGGCAGTGGCGTGCGCCGACGCGGCGGCCACCCGGGACGCGCGCGGTCCGAAGGCGACGTTCTCGCGCGCGTCCAGGTGCGGGAACACCAAGGGGTCCTGCCCGAGCAGCCCCACGGACCGCCGGTCCGGGCGGACATGCACGGTCCCGGCGGCGCCGACCGCCGTGAGGACCCGGGGGCCGACACGGACGGTGCCGTCCACGGGGAGGAGGAGCCCCCCGACCACGTCGAGCAGCGTGGACTTCCCCGCCCCGTTGGGCCCGAGCACGGCAACGATCGACCCTGGCGGCGCCGTCAGGGCGACGTCGAGCGCGAACACGCCGCGCCGCACCCGCACGTCGACCACCAGCGTCACGTCGCACCGCCCGGTCGCCACGCCCGCGCCGCGAGCAGCACGGCGGCGGCGGAGGCGACGAGCAGCAGGGAGAGCGCGACGGCGGTCCCCTGACTGACGCCGGCACCGTTGAACGCCGAGTAGATCGCGAGCGGCATGGTGCGAGTGACGCCCGGAGCGTTGCCCGCGAACAGTGCCGTCGCCCCGAACTCGCCGAGCGCGCGGGCGAAGCACAGGACCGTGCCGCTCACGAGCCCCGGCAGCACGAGCGGGAGCGTGATGCGCCGCAGGACGGTCCACCGCCCGGCGCCGAGCGTCGCCGCGACCGTCTCGTACCGGGTGCCGGCGGTACGCAGGGCGCCCTCGACGCCGAGCACGAGGAACGGCATCGCGACGAACGCCTGGGCGATGACCACGGCGGTCGTGGTGAACGGCAGCCGGACGCCGAACCACACGTCGAGCGACCGGCCGACGAGGCCGCGTCGGCCCAGCAGGAACAGCAGGGCGATGCCGCCGACGGTCGGAGGCAGCACCAGCGGCAGCGTGACGAGGGCACGCAGGACGTCGGACGTCCACCCCCGCGACCGCGCCATGACGACGGCCAGCGGCACCCCGAGCACCAGGCACGCACCGGTGGCCAGGCTCGACGTGACCAGCGACAGCGTGAGGGCGGAGACTGCAGCCGCAGACGTGACGTCCGAGGGCAGCGACTGCCAGTCCGCCCGCACCAGGAGCGCCACGATCGGCATGACGAGCAGCCCGAGCGCCAGCCCCGCAGGTGCCCAGAGCAGCCGGGGCACCCCGTGCCGGTCCCGCGGCTCGCTCATCGGGGCATCACGGCGCCCCTCCCGGCGTCACGGCGCGACGAAGCCGTGGGAGGTGAGCACCCGCCGGCCCTCGGCGGAGAGCACCAGGTCGACGAACGCCCGTGCGACGTCCTCGTCGTGCGGGCGGGCGGGCGCGGAGAGCACGGCGATCGGGTACCGGTTCACGGCCGCCGCCGCCTCGGGGACGTCCACCCCCTCGACGTCCGGCCCGGCACCCAGCACGTCCGTGCGGTAGACGAGGCCCGCGTCGGCGTCCCCGGAACGGACCTTGGTCAGCACGGCCGTGACGTTCTGCTCCTCGCTGGCGGCCGCGAGCGTGACACCGGCCGCATCCAGGGCCCTCCGCGCGGCGGACCCGCACGGGACCTCGGGTGCGCAGAGGACGACCGCACCGCCCGACGACGCGAGGGCGGCGAGGTCCGCGAGCGAGCCGACCGCGTGCGGGTTCCCTGCGGCGACCACGACCTGGAGCGTGTTGGTCGTGAACACCGTGGGCACGCCCTCGACGAGGCCCGCGTCCGTCACGGTCGTCATGCTCGTCTCGTCGGCGGTGGCGAGCACGTCGGCCTGCGCCCCCTCGAGGAGCTGGGTGGTGAGCGTCGAGGAGCCGTCGTAGGTGACCGGCGCGACGGTGACCCCCGGGTGGGTGCTCGCGAAGGTGTCGGCGAGCTCGTCGAACGCGGCCTGCAGCGAGGCGGCGGCGAACACCGTCAGGTCTCCCGTCAGGCCTGGTCGCTCGCCGACGGTCGCCGAGGAACGCGCCGGGCCCGTGGCGCCCGCCGAGTGGTCCCCGGAGCAGGCCGCCAGCGCGAGCACGGCACCGACGACGAGCACGCCGGCACCGGCACGACGGTTCACCGGTGCCCCCGCGGCGTCTCGACGACCACCGTCGTGGCCTTCACCACCGCCGACGCCCGCGACCCGACCTCGAGCCCCAGCTCACGGACCGCCTCCGCCGACATGAGGGAGACCACCCGGAACGGCCCGCACTGGAGCTCGACCTGTGCCATCACCGTGTCCAGGGTCAGGGCGGTGACGATCCCTGCGAACCGGTTGCGTGCCGAGCTGCTGCCCGCACCGGAGTCCTGCGGCGTCCGGGCCCGCTCCACGGCGACCGCGGCGAGCGCCGCACCCTCGACGACCGACCGCCCGGACTCGTCGACGGAGGCCGCGAGCGTGCCCGCGTCGACCCACCGGCGCACCGTGTCGTCGCTGACTCCGAGCAGGGCAGCCGCCTCGCTGATCCGATAGTGCGTCACAAACCGTGATCGTAGCCCGCAGCATCGGACGCCGGGCGCCGGAAAGGCCGCACGTGCGGAGTTCCTCGCTCCGGTCCGCATGAGCGCGTCACCAGGGGTAACGTCCGCTCATGGCGAAGGCGACGCAGGACAAGAAGCAGAAGAAGAACAAGATCCCCAACGACGTCTACGAGGCTGAGCTGTTCCGCCTGCAGGCCGAGCTGGTCAAGCTGCAGCTCTGGACGCAGGCGACCGGCGCCAGGATCGTCGTCCTCTTCGAGGGCCGCGACGCCGCCGGCAAGGGCGGCACGATCAAGCGGATCACCCAGTACGTCAGCCCTCGCGTCGTGCGGATCGCCGCGCTGCCCACGCCGACCGAGCGTGAGAAGACCGAGTGGTACTACCAGCGGTACGTCGCCCACCTGCCGGCGGCGGGCGAGATCGTGCTGTTCGACAGGTCCTGGTACAACCGGGCCGGCGTCGAGAAGGTCATGGGCTTCTGCACCGCGCAGGAGTACAGCCGGTTCATGCGTCAGACGCCGATCTTCGAGCAGATGCTCGTGGAGGACGGGATCCTGCTCCGCAAGTACTGGTTCTCGGTGTCGGACGAGGAGCAGCTCAAGCGCTTCCGGTCCCGCCTCAACGACCCGGTCCGGCAGTGGAAGCTGAGCCCGATGGACCTCGAGTCCCTCACCCGGTGGGAGGACTACTCCCGGGCCAAGGACGAGATGCTCGTGCACACGGACGTGCCAGCGAGCCCGTGGCTCATCGTCGAGTCGGACGTGAAGAAGGTGGCGCGCCTCAACATGATCAGCCACTTCCTCTCCAGCATCCCGTACACGGACGTCCCGCACGAGAAGGTGGTCCTGCCGGACCGGCCGGCGCCGTCCAACGGCTACGTGCGGCCGCCGCGCGAGCTCTCGACCTACGTGCCCGACCACGCGGCGGCGCTGCAGGGCGACCCGGAGAAGGACTTCTGACCCGCACCTCGCCCGCCCTCACCGGTCCCGGCCCCGCGCTGCGCGTGCGGGTGCCGGGCATCAACCCCGCGGTCCGCGACTTCCTGGCGACCGAGGCCGGCAGCGCGGTCGTGCTGCTGGCCGCGACGGTCGTCGCGCTCGTGTGGGCGAACTCGCCGTGGAGCGGGGCGTACGACGAGCTCTGGACCACCACGGCCGGCATCCACGTCGGCACCTGGAGCCTCGACCTCGACCTGCAGCACTGGGTCAACGACGCCGCGATGGCGGTGTTCTTCGCCGTCGTCGGCCTGGAGATCAGCCGCGAGGCGACCAGCGGTGAGCTCCGGGACAGGCGGACCGTCGCCGTCCCGGCCCTGGGTGCGCTCGGCGGGCTGCTCATGCCGGTGCTGATCTACCTGGCGTTCAACGGCGGCACCGACGCGGCGCACGGCTGGGGTGTCGTCATGTCGACGGACACCGCGTTCCTGGTCGGCATCCTCGCGTTGTTCGGGCCGGCATGCCCCGACCGGCTGCGGCTGTTCCTGCTGACCCTCGCGATCGTCGACGACATCGGGGCGATCACCGTGATGGCCGTGTTCTACACCGACGACGTGGACGCGCTCGCGCTCGCGGCCGCAGGGCTCGTCGTGGTGGGCATGCTCCTGATGCGCTGGCTGCGGGTGTGGCAGCTCGCGCCGTACGTGCTGGCCGGCGTCCTGCTGTGGCTCGCCGTGCAGGCGTCCGGGGTGCACGCGACGCTCGCCGGCGTGCTCGTCGGGCTCCTGGTGCCCGCGACGGTGCCGCGGCGCGAGCAGGTCGAGGCCGTGCCCGCCTACGCCGGCGACCTGGTCGACGACACCACCGCCGAGCGGGAGCACCTTGCCGAGCTCGCCGCACGGGCCGCCGTCCCGACCAGCGACCGCCTGCAGCGGGTGCTGCACCCGTGGAGCGCGTTCGTGGTGGTCCCGCTGTTCGGCCTCGCCAACGCGGGGATCCGCCTCGACGCGGACACCCTCGGGGCCGCCGCGCACTCGCGGCTCGCCGTGGGCGTCGCGGTCGCTCTCGTGCTCGGCAACGCCATCGGCATCACGGGCGCCTCGACGCTCGCGATCCGGCTCGGGCTGGGCGAGCTGCCGGGGCGCGTCAGGTACGGGCACCTGCTCGGCGGCGCGATGCTGGCGGGCATCGGCTTCACGATCTCGCTGTTCATCGCAGGGCTCGCGTTCGACGACCCGGCGCAGCTGTCCGACGCGAAGATCGGCATCCTCGCGGGATCGCTCACTGCCGCCGTGCTCGGGTCGGTCCTGCTGCGGTGGCTGGGCGAGAAGCTGCCGCTGTGCTCCCCCGCGTCCCTCGGGCCGCCGCCCGCGCTCCCGCCGCTGCCGTGGCGGTCACCCGCGTAGAGCGCGGTCAGGCACCGTCCGCGAGCGCGGGTCGACGATCAGCGACCAGTCGGTGAGCTGCTCTCACTCCAGCGGGTCGTCGGGTCCGAACGTCCGCAGCGCGAGCCGCCGGGCGTCCTGCTCCACGATCCGCGCGGCCGCGGCACGCAGCGACCCCACCGTGTCGGCGCCCGCCCGGACGAAGCGGCCCGACAGGTCGTCGAGCTCACCGTCGCCGAAGGCCCGGACGAGCTCGGCGACCTCCTCGACGGCGGTCCACTCGGTGCGCCCCGCGTGCAGGGGCATGCCGCTCGTCATGTCGGTCGCGACGACGCCGGGGGCGAGGTCGAGCACCCGGATGCCGCGGTCCCGGTACTGGGCGTCGAGCAGCGTGGTGAACCGCGCGAGCGCCCCCTTGCTGATCCCGTACCCGGTGTACGCGGTGCCGCGGTTGTGGCCCGCCCCCGAGTTGACGTTGAGGACACGGCCGCCGGCACGGGCGAGCATGCCCGGGAGCACCGCGTGCGTGACGAGCACCGGGCCACGGACGTTCGTCTCGATCACCCGCCACATGTCCTCGACGTCGTCGTCACCGAACGGAACCTCGGACCGCTCGAGGACGCCGGCGTTGTTGACCAGGAGCCCGATGCCGCCGAGGTCCGTCTCCACGCGTGCGACGGCGTCCAGGACCGCGGTGACGTCGACCAGGTCCGCGGCGGCCACGACGACGGGCACACCGAGCGCCCGAGCCTCCTCCGCGACGGCGTCCAGGTGGCTGCGCGTCCGGCCGACGAGTCCCACCGCGTACCCGGCGGCGGCGAGGCCGAGCGCCAGGCCGCGACCGATCCCCCTGCCGGCGCCGGTGACCAGAGCGGTGCGCAGGACGTCGGAGGTCATCGGGCCATGGTGCCGCACACCTCGGGAACGGGCAGGGGCAGCGGCAGGCGCACCGGTCAGGCCGTCGACGCGGCGGCGCGCGCCACGGCCTCGCGGAGCCGACGCAGCTCCGGACGGCCCTCGTACCGGACCCCGCCCACGAAGATCGTCGGCGTCCCGGTGACCCCCGCCGCGACCCCCGCGGCGTAGTCGTCCTGGACGGCGCGGGCGAACCGCTGCGCCGCGTCCCCGACCACCTCGTCCGGGTCCAGACCGAGCGAGCGGGCGGATGCCCGCAGGTCGCGGTCCGACAGGTGGTCCTGGTGGCTCATCAGGTCGTCACGCAGCTCCCAGAAGCGCCCGTGCACCGCGGCGGCTTCCACGGCGAGCGCGGCCGTGAGCGCGTGCGGGTGCACCTCGAACAGGGGGAAGTGCCGCCACACGAGCCGCACACGTCCCTCCGCGCCGTCGACGAGCTCGCGCAGCACCGGTGAGGCGGCCCGGCAGTACGGGCACTCGAGGTCGCCGTACTCCAGCACGGTCACCGGGGCGAGCGGGTCGCCGTAGACGTGCCGGTCGGCGACGGTCGGATCGGTCATGGGACGACCATGCCAGGCACGCAGGCTCGCCGGCACCTCACCGGTGCAGCCGCCGCGGCAGCAGCGGCGGGCTCGCCGTGCCGTCACCGGCGGCGATGCCCTCGACGACCTCCCGCAGCGCGTCGGCGCCGCTGGTCCGGGACCGCCAGTCCAGCTCCCGCTCCGCGCGCGCCGTGTCGAGCACCGGCGCCGCGAACGCCATGTCCAGCCAGCCGGGCCCCACGGGCAGCACCCGTGCGCGCCAGGTGACCGCCACGGCGGCGCGCGCGACGCCCGGTGGGACGTCCCGGACGGCTCCGGCCCCCAGCACCTGCGCGACGTCGCCCGCCCGCAGCACGTCGGGGGCCGCCACGTTGAACGCGCCTCTGACCCGCCGCACGACGGCCTCCCGGTACGCCTCGGCGAGGTCGTCCGCGTGCACCGCCTGCAGGCGCAGGCCCGACGGCCACGGCAGCACCGGCAGGGCGCCTCCGAGCAGCGTGCGCGGCACGAACGGGCCGAGGAAGTAGCGCGCGATCTCGTTGCCGGCCGACCGCTGGAACACCAGCGCCGACCGCACCCGTGCGACGACGAGTCCCGGGTGCGTCACCTCCGCCTCGTCGAGCAGGCGTTCCTGGGCCGCCTTGTGCAGCGAGTACGACGACGAACGCACGCCGTCGGTCGGCCACGCCTCCGACCGGGGCACGTCGTCCGGCGCCGCCGAGTACGCGCCGACCGACGACGCGGCGACGAGGTGCGGCACCCCCGCGCGGACGACGGCGGCGATGACGCGGCGGGTCCCGGCCACGTTGACGTCGAACAGCCGGCGTCGGTCGTGGCTCGGCTGGATCGCCCAGGCGAGGTGCACCACGGCGTCGGACCCGGCGAACACGTCGGTGAGCCGTGCGACGACAGGCTCGTCGGGCACGCCGGCACCGAGGTCGCACGCGACCCAGGACGCGATCCGGTACGGCAGGGGTGGCAGCCCGTGCGGGACCCGGCGCGCGACACCGACGACGGACGTCACCGTGGGGTCCGCCGCGAACCTCCGCAGGAGTGCCGTGCCGACGTTGCCGCTCGCGCCGACGACCACGACCCTCATCAGCGGCCCGGCGCCGGTGCGCCCGTCACGGCTCTCGGGGGTTCAGGTTCGCCGGGTCGCCGTCCGGGTCGGCCTCGGGGTCGCTGCTGGGATCGTCGGACGAGGATGCGGCTGCTCCCGTGCGAGGGTTCAGCATCCCCGGGTCGGAGTCCGGGTCCGTGGTGGCGTCGTACGGCGCGGCGGCGTCGGGCGCCGTCCCGTCGTCCGGGGTCGTGGGGGTCGAGTCGGGCCGCTGCCCGTCCGGTGCGCTCGTCATCCGTCCACGCTGACACCGCTGCGGGACGGGCGCATCCGGTGCGCGGCTCGCCAGCGCTCCCGGCCGGCCGAAGGCGGCCGCTCGTCGTGCGTACTGCGCCGGCGCACGCCACGATGCGTCCATGCTGCCGGCCAGGCTCCTGCCCGCCCTCGTCGCGCTCGGCCTCCTGGCCGGCTGCGCGGTGGGGTCGTCGGCTGCGCCCTCGGACGACGCCTCGACCCTGGGCGAGGCGGTGGCCGAGGCGACGTCCGCCGTGGAGACGACCCGCCTGGCCGCCCGGCTGCTGCGCGACGACCGCGCGTCCGCGCCCGTGGTCGACACGGCCATCGACGACTCCGTGCACGTCCTGTCCGAGGCCTCGTTCGCCATCAGCACGCTCGTTCCCGGCGGAGACGAGGCGGCCGCCTGGCGCGACGACGCGCTCGCCGCGGTGGACCGGGCGACCGTCGCGGTGTCCCGGGCCCGCGACTGGGCCAACGGGGTCGGTGATGCAGCCCGGGTGCGGGCCGACCTGGAGGAGAGCGCGCGCCAGCTCGACGATCTCGGCACGGAGCTCGAGCGGGCGGCCGGCACGTGAGGGCCCGCGCATGAAGCGGCTGCTCGGCGTGGCGCTCGGCATCCTCACCGCGATCGGCGGGTTCCTCGACATCGGGGACCTCGTCACCAACGCCGTGGTCGGGTCCCGGTTCGGGCTGTCGCTCGCCTGGGTGGTGGCGCTGGGCGTGGTCGGCATCTGCCTGTTCGCGCAGATGTCGGGGCGGGTGGCTGCCGTCAGCGGCCGTGCGACGTTCGAGATCATCCGCGAACGCCTGGGACCCGGCACGGCGGGTGCCAACCTCACCGCGTCGTTCCTCATCAACCTGCTGACGCTGACGGCGGAGATCGGCGGCATCGCGCTCGCCCTCCAGCTCGCCTCGAGCGTGGAGCCGCGGCTGTGGATCCCCGTTGCCGCGCTCGCCGTGTGGCTCGTCGTCTGGCGCGCGAGGTTCAGCATCATGGAGAACGTCACCGGGCTGCTCGGGCTGACGCTCGTCGTGTTCGCCGTGGCGCTGTTCCTCCTGCACCCGCCCTGGAACGAGCTCGCCACCCAGGCGCTGCAGCCGAGCGTCCCCGCCGAGGAGGGGCCCGCGTCGTACTGGTACTACGCGATCGCGCTGTTCGGCGCGGCGATGACGCCGTACGAGGTGTTCTTCTTCTCCTCAGGAGCGGTCGAGGAGAGGTGGACCGTGAAGGACGTCGGGCAGTCCCGGCTCAACGTGCTCGTCGGGTTCCCGTTCGGCGGCATCCTGTCCGTCGCGATCGCCGCGTGCGCCGCCGTCGTCTTCCTGCCCCGGCACGTCGAGGTGTCGTCGCTGTCGCAGATCGTCCTGCCCGTCGCGCTCGCCGGCGGCAAGCTGGCGCTGGCCGTCGTCATCGTCGGGATCGTCGCCGCGACGATGGGGGCGGCGCTGGAGACGTCGCTGTCCAGCGGCTACACGTTGGCGCAGTTCTTCGGCTGGTCCTGGGGCAAGTTCCGCCGGCCCGCGCAGGCGGCGCGGTTCCATCTGGCGATGATCGTGGCGATCATGGTGGCGACGGGGGTGCTGATGACGAGCGTCGACCCGATCAAGGTGACGGAGTTCTCCGTCGTGTTCTCGGCCGTCGCGCTGCCCCTGACCTACCTGCCGATCCTGCTCGTGGCCAACGACCCCGAGTACATGGGCGTGCACGTCAACGGGCGGGCGACGAACGCGCTGGCGCTCGTCTTCCTCGTCGTCATCCTCGCCGCGTCCCTGGCGGCGATACCGCTGATGATCGTGACAGGAGCAGGCTCGTGAGCCCCTGGCTGCGCCGGTCCGACCGGCCGTTCCCCACCGACGGGACGCTGCCCGGGTCGCCACGGCCGGCCGGCCGGGTGCTCGACGCGCGGCTGCACCTGCTGGACCGGCAGACGCTCGACGTCGACGGGCGGCCCGTCGCCACGGTCGACGACCTCGAGATCGGCACGCCCGAGTCGTCGTCCGCGACCGGCGCGGAGACGCTGCACGTCGTCGCCCTGCTGTCCGGCCCGGTGCTGGCGACACGCATCTTCGGCGGCCGCCCCCCGTCGGCCCGGCTGCACCGCGTGGACTGGCGCAACGTGACCGACGTCGGCACCACCGTCCGGCTCGGCGTGCACGGTGACGATCTCGACGTCCTGTGGGTCGAGCGCTGGGTGCGGGACCACGTCATCGGCCGCATCCCCGGAGGTCGTCATGATCCTGGGTGACCTGCTCGACGCCCCCGTGCGCGACGCCGCCGGGCGGCGGCTCGGTTTCGTCGTGGACGTGCGGCTGGTCCTCGACGGCCCGGTGACCGGCCTCCTCGCCGCACCGCGCGTCCACGGGCTCCTGGTCAGTCCTCGGACCAGGACGTCCTTCATGGGCTACGAGCGCACCGACGTCCGGTCCCCCGCGCTCGTCGCCCGGTACCTCCGGTGGCGGCACCGGGGGACGTTCCTGGTCCTGTGGTCCGACGTCGACGTGGCGTCGGGACAGGCCGTGACGCTCGCCGACGGCTACCGGCGGTGGTCCCCGGCGCACCCGGAGGAAGGCCGCCGGCGGCCCTGACGGGGCCGCTCAGGCGCAGACCCCGCGTCCTCGTCGCCGCCGGGGCGACGCGGCCCCGCGCGTCAGGCGCCGCGAAGCGCCTGGGTCGGCGAGAGCCGAGCCGCGCGCGACGCCGGGTACGCCCCCGCGGCCGCGCCGACCAGGACGGCCAGCACCAGCCCCACGGCGCACGCGGCCGGGTCGAGCTGCGGGGTCATGGCGTTGACCGCGCCGTACATGAGCGTCACCAGCACGCCCACCACGACCCCGGTCGCACCGCCGACCAGCCCGAGCAACGCCGCCTCGATGATGAACTGCAGCCGCACCTGCCCCGCTCGCGCGCCGACGGCGCGGCGGAGACCGATCTCGCCGCGCCGCTCGAGGACGGCGATGACCATCGTGTTGACGATGCCGATCGCGCCCACCAGCAGCGCGATCGTGGCCAGCCCGAGCGCGAGCGAACGGTACGAGCCGTCGACCGCCGTCTGCGCCTGCTCGAGGCGTGACGGTGCCGTGACCTGGACCGCGAACGGAGCCGCCGGGTTCGCGGTGAACGGGATCACCGGCCTGACCTGGGGCACGCTGCCGCTGCGGGAGCGGACGTAGATCGTGGTGATCCGCGGATCGGCGGCATGCTCGGCCGCCCACCGGTCACCGATCAGCGCCTTCAGGTCGAGCTGGGGCGCGAGCTGCGACGGGGCCATGACACCCATCACCCCGTACCAGGCGTTCCCGATCCAGACGCGTTGCCCGACCGCCGAGACCCCCAGCCGCTGCGCCGCCTTCGCGCCGAGGACCACGCCGGGAAGCGCGGAGGTCGCGTCGTCGAACCACCGTCCCTCGACGACCGAGAGGTCCATCGCACCCGCGAGCTCGGGCTCGACCGCGGCCACCGTGAGGCCGTTGCCCATGGTCGCCGGCACGAGATCGGTGCGGTACACCCCGAGGTCCGGCAGCTCACGGATCGCCGCGGCACCCTCGACCGGTCCGATCCGGCGGATCATCGCCGACGCCGTGTCCGGCAAGGGCACGGGCCCGTCCGGGCCGTCCCCGGGCGCCACCTCGAGCACGTTCGAGCCCAGCGCCTCGAGCTGGGCACGCGTGTAGGCCTGGTTCGTGCCCGCGATGCCCATCACCGTCACGAGGGTCGCGATCCCGATCGCCACCCCCAGCATCGACAGCACCGACCGCAGCGGACGGGACCTCGGTCCGAGGGTCGCCGTGCCGAGCAGGTCGGCGACCGACAGCCGCGTCCGCTTCACGAGTGCGCCCGCTGGTGCACGTCCTGCTCGATCCGTCCGTCGCGGACGCGCACCAGTCGGGGCAGCGAACCGGCGATGGCCTCGTCGTGCGTGATGACGACGAGCGCCGTCGAGCTCAGTCCTCGCAGGAGCTCCATGACGGACCGGCCGGTCGCCTGGTCGAGGGCGCCGGTGGGCTCGTCCGCGAACACGACCTGAGGATCGTGCGCGATCGCCCGCGCGACGGCGACGCGCTGCTGCTCACCACCGGACAGCTGCCCGGGACGGTGGTCCATGCGCCCGCCGAGGCCCACCCGCTCGAGGGCGTGCCGAGCGCGCTCCCGGCGTTCCTTCGCGCTGAACCCCGCGTACAGCAGGCCCAGCTCGACGTTGCGGGTGGCGTCGACGTACTCGAGGAGGTGGAACTGCTGGAACACGAACCCGAACGCGCGCGAGCGCAACGCCGCCTTGTCACCGTCCGTCATCGTCACCGTCGAGGAGCCGCCGACGACCACGTCGCCCGTCGTCGGGTCCTCGAGCGTGCCCATGATCGACAGGAGGGTCGACTTCCCGGAGCCCGACGGGCCGACCACCGCCACGTGGGACGACGGACCGATCTCGAGGTCGATGCCGTGCAGCACGCGCAGCGTGCCACCGCCGGTGGAGAAGTCCTTGGTGACGCCGCGCACCGCCAGCGCCGGCGGGGCGCCCTCCCCGGTCACGGGATCCGCACCCGGTCCCCCGCCTTGAGCTTGCCGCCGGTGACCTGGACCCGTGCCTCGGCGATCAGGCCCACCTTGACGCCGACGAGCTCGACATGGCCCCCCCGGGTGACTCGCTCGACGGCGTAGCCACCTTCGGCGAGCGCGAGCAACGCGGTGACCGGGACGATGAGCGCATCCTCGGCCACGTCGGTCGACACCTCGACGGTGACCGCCGACCCGGCGAGCGCCGCCACCGCCGCCTGGTCGGCGACGTCGACGTGCAGCGCAGGCTTCGTGGCTGACGCGGAGCCGTCCTTCGCGCCCGTGCCGCCGGCGCCGTCGCCGGCCGTCTTTGCGCCGTCACCGGACTTCCCGTCGGCTGCGGCCGCGGCTGCGGTCGTGCTGCCGACGGACGCGACGGTCCCCTGCACCTGGCCACCGGACGGGAGCGTGACCTGGACGGTCGTGCCGATGGCGAGCGCGGACTGCTGGGAGGCGGTGACGGGAGCCTGGACGAAGGTGGTCATGCCCGTCCACTGCAGGATCTCCCCGCTCGCCGGGCCGCCGAGGCGCGCGCCGACCGACTCCACGCGGATGGACGCGGCGCTCAGCACGGTCAGCTGTTCCGGGCCGACGGACTGGGCACGCGCCACGCCCAGCGCGGCCTTCGCTGCCGCGACCTGGGCCACGGCCTCGTCGACGGCCTGCTTCTGTGCGGCCACGTCCGGCGCCGCGTCGAGCGCCGACCGCGCGGCCCTGGCCGCGTCGAGCTGCGCCTGAGCGAGCGCGGTGCTGGCGCCGCTCGCGGTCGCCTCGTCCAGCGCCGCAGCCGCCTCCGCGACGGCCGCGTCCGCCTGGGCGACCTCGACCGCGTCGGGCGGTGAGTCGGCGGCCGCGAGACCCTTGCGCGCGGCCGCGACAGACTTCTGCGCGGCGTCGAGCGCGGCCTGGGCGTCGGCGATCGCCTTCTTGCCCTCGTCCGTCTCGGTCGGGGGCGTCTCTCCCGCCGCGCGGTAGAGATCGGCGACGGCCGCCGACGTCGCCGCGTCGAACACGTCCGAGGCGCCGTCGCCGTGGCCGAGCGCCGCGAGCGCCGTGGTGAGGGTGAGCACGTCCTTGCCCGTGTCGCCGAGCTTGAGGGCGCGCCACAACGGCACCGGCCCGGAGAGGAGGAACACCGGCTGCCCGTCGACCTCGTACAGCACCTGGCCGGCCGAGATCTGCGCACCCGGCGGCGGGAGCGCCGTCAGCACCCCGTGCCCCGAACCGGACAGGGGCGTCACGTCACCGCGCGTCAGGGTGCCGGTGAGGCGCATCCCGGCCGCGAGCGCCCCCCGCTCGACGACCGCCGTGCTCATCGAGGCCGTGTCGGCCGGACCAGGGTCGTGCGGTGCGTTCAGGCGCACGGCACCGATCGACGCGGCGGCCAGCGCACCGAGCGCGACTGCCGCGACGACCGCCTTGACCGCCCTCTTCACGGTGTGTCCGTGCTCCCGTCCGACGGTGCTGCCGCTCCCGGAGTGGCCCCACCCATGACACCGGCGTAGATCGGGTTCTCGATCGCCTGCATGTAGGGGCCGATGTCCATACCCATACCTTCGACCTTCACGGCCGCCTGGTAGTCGAAGTGCGGCGCCGGGTCGTCCGGGTGCGCGATCGGCTTGGAGCACGCCTTGCCCAGTGCGACCGCCTGGTCGACCGTCAGGCCCTCGGGGATCACGACCAGGTCGACGACCGGGTCCGCGATCATCGCGTACCCGGCGTCACGAGCGCACTGCGCCCAGGTGTGCCCCGCCTCGGCGACGTCGTCGTCGACGGCCAGCTCCTGCGGCGCGTCCACGGCGACGGACGTGTCGAGCTCGTCCTTGGCACCCGGGAACTTGGTGCGGCACCCCTTGATGTCCGCGTCCCGGTCCACCCCGTCGACGCCGATCGGCGAGGTGTCGGAGTCACCGAGGATCTGGACGCCTTCGATGACGACGAAGCCCTTGAGGTTGCCGCTCGGTTCCGCGTGCACGGTCAGGCCGAGGCCTTCGAGGCAGTCCGCGTAGCTCGCGGTGTTCTCGTCGGCGTAGCCGCCCTGCACCGTGGCGGCTGCGTCGTCGCCGTCCAGCGAGGCGACGTCCCCGGTCTCGTGGGACGAGCAGCCGACCAGCAGGACCGCCAGGCCCGCAGCGCCGAGCACGGCCGCGACCCGTGACGACGCAGCACGCCGCGCCCTCATCGGTTCTGCCCGTCGAGCACGTAGTGGTCGATCGCCTGCTGGATGTCGTTCATCGATCTCTCTACTCCCTCGAGCGCATCCGCGTGCTCGGCGGTCAGGCGCTCCTGCGCCTCGCCGATCGCGGAGAAATAGGCATTGTCGTAACCCGACCGGCTCCGGCACTCCACGTCGATGGTCGCAGCCTCGATCTCGTCGCGAGGTGCGTCCAGCACCAACGTGTCGCCCGCACCTGGGTAGTCTCGCGCGTCGACGGCCTCCAGCACCGAGATCCGGAACTGCTCCGGGCGGCCGGTCGGGTCGCCGATCGGAGGGTGCGCGCGGGTGACGCAGGCGCGCCACCGCTCGACGCCGGCGTCGACGCGGGCGTTCCCCACGGCCGCGTCGCGGCTCTTGGCGTCGAGCTGCAGCAGGACGTTCCCGGCGGCGGCGACGTCCGGCACCGGACCTCGCGACTCCTCCGTGCACGCCTCCTTCACCTGCGTGTACCTCTCCTCCTGGCCCGCCGGGACGACCGAGGCCAGCGCAGCAGGCATGGCGACCTCCCGCGGATCTCGCGGAGCTCGGTACCCGTACTTCTCGACCACGTCCGGCGCCAGGTTGGGATAACCGAGCGACGAGTACGCACGGACCGCAGGCTTGCTGACATCCCATGTCCCGACGGTGTATTCGAGCCCGGACCGCGCCATGCATTCAGCCATGAATGCATCGACGGCCGCGCCGTACAGGGAGAGGTCGACGAACTTGCTTTCCAGCGGCAGGTCGGAAGGAGCGTCGTAGCGGCCGGTCGCGCCCTCGCCACCATTCTCCGGGTGCATGGAACAACCAGACACCATCAGAGCGGCGACGAGGGCGCAACAGCCCGCGAGTCGCGCAAGACTCACGGAATCATCACGTCTCAGACAAACTTCGCCGACGAGATGGCGTCCTGCAGCCACGTGCCCGCCAGGTTCGCGGACCAGTAGCCACGCTGCAGCAGCCAGCCGCTGCCGTCGTAGTTGGTGCCCGTGTACCACATCACGTTCGACGTGCGGCCGTTGTTGGCGAGCGAGCTCGCCACGTTGTTGAAGCCGTAGTCGCTCATGTTGGGGATCCGGTACTGGAAGGTGACTCGTGCACCGTTGTAGTTCGAGTCCTTCCAGGCACAGGCGTAACCGAGGCTGCACGCCCCGTCTCCCGCGGAGGCCGGGGTGGCGACGAGGACGGCGCCGACGGTCATGAGGGCTGCGGTAGCTGCTGCTGCGGCAATCTTGCTGATCTTGCGCATGCAATACACCTCGTGTCTTGGATTGGTCAAACAGGGGCCCACGCCGATCTCGACCGGAGCGATCGTGCCGATTTCGCGCGCGGGAGGGTGTACCGAGCGGGCCGGCGTTTGCTTACCGATCTGTCACCAAACGTCCGACTTGTCCGGTTCGCCCCGGTGCAACCTAGGGGGGTCCGTCGCGCAAAGTCAAAATGGCCCGCGCGCCGCGGCCGTACGCACCGGCTTGAACGTTTAGGCACCGATATTCGGTTGAATCCGAGCACATATTTCGAATAGGTCGTGCCGCCCGCGCCGGACGGCACCGGCGCCTGGCGGGCGGGCTCACCGCCGTCCCGTCGCCCTGCCCAGCACGCGTCCCGGTCAGCACGACGTCCTGGTCAGGACCTCCCCG
This sequence comes from Cellulomonas sp. URHB0016, assembly GCF_054057935.1. NCBI lineage: Bacteria > Bacillati > Actinomycetota > Actinomycetes > Micrococcales > Cellulomonadaceae > Cellulomonas > Cellulomonas sp. URHB0016. Next base: position 1,117,080 of record NZ_JBSRZU010000001.1, read on the forward strand.
CGGCCAGGACCTCACCCCGGTCAGGACCTCACCCCGGTCAGAAGAGCGTGCCCGCTCCCCCGGCAGGTGCCCGTTCGAGCTCGAGCAGGAACCGCTTCCGCTCGACGCCCGCGGCGAACCCTGTGAGCGACCCGTCCGCACCGACGACGCGGTGGCAGGGGACCACGATCGCGATCCTGTTGGCACCGTTCGCGGCGCCGACCGCCCGGGACGACGTGCGGGGGTCGAGGCCGACCTCCGCCGCCAGCTCCCCGTAGGACCGGGTCTCGCCGTACGGGATGCGCAGGAGCGCCCGCCAGATGCGCACCTGGAACTCGGAGCCGACGAGGTGCAGCGGCAGGTCGAACACCGTCCGGCGGCCCGCCAGGTACCCGGTCAGCTGTCGGGCGGCCTCGGCGAGCGACGCGTCGTCGCGCACGCCCAGCTCACCGCCGACCGGATGGTTGCGGGCCCGGGTGGACGGAAGCAGCACCGCCGCGAGGGCGCCGCCCACCCCGACGAGCGTGATCGGGCCCATCTCCGAGTCGACCACGGTGTGCGTGGTGGCCGCCGCTCGCGCTGCCGTCATGACCGACATCTTCCCGCTCCCCTCCGGCATCCCGGCACGGCGCCGGCCCCCACGGGGAAGACGACGCGCGACCGGCGGGTGTGAGGTGCGGGCGTCGACCGGCGCGGCGTATCAGTGGCCGACGTCGCGCTCCTTCCTCCCAGGACGTCCCGTGACCCCGACGCGGCTAGCATCGCTGGTGACGGGGCTCTCGCGACGACGAGGGGGACGTGATGGCGGATCGCATCTGCAGCGTGTGCGGTTCGTCGAACCCGGAGGACGCGGCGTTCTGCCGCGTGTGTGACACCTACTTCGACTGGGACGGCACCGGCGAGGCGCCGGGCTCGCAGCACGGTGGCGGGACCCAGGTCGCCGGAGCCGGGGCCGCGACGGGAGCTGGTGCGGGCGGCATCGCGGCCGGCACCGTGGGCGGCACGTCCGGCGGCACCGGTCCTCACGTGGACACCGACCCGACAGAGCAGCAGCCCGTCTCCGACGAGCCTGCTCCTCAGCCGCGCACCCAACCGCGTGCCGCCGCACCCGTCGCCCTGCTCGAACGCAGCGACGTGCTCGTCACCCCGCAGGCGCCGGGAACGCTCGGGATGGTGCTCAAGAACGCGTCCGACATCGTCGACGGCATCGTCGTGCACCCGGTCGCCCCACCGCCGTGGCTCGTCGTGACGCAGGAGGACGCCAACCTCATGCCCGGCGAGACGCGATCCGTGACCGTGACGTTCGCGACGCGTCCCGGCGTGCTCGTGGTCGCCCAGCAGCTCGAGCTGGTGCTGGTCGTCCGCTCCTCGATCGACCCGGCGAAGCTGGTCGAGATCTCCGTCAGCCTCACGGTGCCCCCGCTCGGACCTCCGCCCACGCTGACGTCCCGTCCGGCCCTCGTGCACGTGAACGACACCGGCGAGGGCTCGTTCGCGCTGTCGTTCGACAACCGGGCGGCGAACTTCCCCCGTCGCTACGTCCTCGCCGCCCACGACCCCGAGGACCTCGTCCGCGTCGACTTCGTGCCGGCCGTCGTCGACGTACCGGCGGGCGGAACGGTCGAGACCACCGTGCGCTTCGTCGCACCGGAACCGCCGGCCGGCCAGGAGGTCAGCCGACAGGTCACGATCACCGGGACGGCCGACGACGGCGAGGTCACCGCGGCGGTCACGATCACGCAGCGCACCGCCGCACCGCCGGAGCGCCACCCCGTCGCGGTGCGGCTCGAGCCGAGCCACCTCCAGACGACCGACGACCGGACCGTGGCGTTCGACGTGGTCATCGACAACCGGGCGAGCGACGTCGGCGTCGCCCTGTCGCTCAGCGCGCGGGACCCGCAGCGCCTCGTGTCGTTCTCGTTCGGTGAGGACAGGCTGGTGGTCGGCCCCCACCGGGTCTCCACGGTGCACGCCCTGCTCCGGACGGCCGCACCGCCGCCGGGCACGACCCAGACCCGCCCGTTCACGGTCGTCGCGAACGACGGCACCGCCGAGGTCGAGGCACCCGGCGTGCTGGAGGTCGCCTCCCGCGCGGCGCCGATCACGACGGCACGGCTCCGGGTGGAGCCGTCGAACCTGTCCACCCACGAGCGACGCGGCGTGTACGGCGTCCACGTGGACAACCGGGCGGGCGCGGACGTGCTCCGGGTGCGGCTGACCGGCTCGGACGAGTTCGGTCGCGCACGGCTCACCTTCACCCCGGCAGAGCTGGCCGTGCCGGCCGGGCAGGTCGCCTCCGTCCGGCTGGCCGTCGACAGCGAGCCACCCCGGGGCGGGACCACGTCGTCACGCCAGCTGCGGATCACGGCGAGCGACGGGGCAGCGGCGGTCGAGGCAGAGGCGATGCTCACCCAGACGTCGCGGGACCGCCGGCCGGTCGCGAAGCGCTGGTTCGTGGTGCTCGGGGCGCTGCTCGCGATGCTCGGCGCGGTGCTGCCCTTCCTGCTCGGCCAGGACGCGGACCTGAGCGAGGTCACGGACGACGTCGCCGCTGCGACCCGTGGCGACACGGAGTCGATCGCGTCCAGCGCGATGACGGCGTCCGTCGTCCTGGTGGTGCTCCTGGGCATCGTGATGCTGTTCGGACTGAACAGCTCGACCGGTCGCGGCATCCGCATCGCGGCGGTGCTGATGATCCTGATCGCGGCGGCCGCCCTCGTCGCGGCGTCGTCGGGCGTCACCGACGCCTCCGGCAGCGGGTGGTTCCTCGTGCTCGTCGGCGCCGTCCTCGGGTTCGTCGGTGGCGTCTTCGCGCGACCGAGAACCGGGTGAGGCGACGGGCCCGGACGCCTCGACCGTCAGCGGGTCGTGGCGAACGTCGCCACGACGAGCAGCAGCAGCACGGTGGCCGAGGCCACGACCGCCGCCCACAGGAACGCCTTGACTGCGAGCTCGCCGGTGTGGCGCAGCCGCCAGAGCGACAGTGCGAGAACGAGCGGCGCGAGCACGCCCCCGAGCGGTACCCAGAAGGCGACGAGCGCGCTGAGCACGGCTGCGCCGACCAGCGTCGCCGCCCACCCGAGGTCGTGGTCGACCGTCCGGACCGGTGTCCCGTAGATGGCCATGGCACTCCCCTTCGAGCGTCGCGGGCCTTGCTGGTGTCCCGGCCTCCGTCACGGGAGGCCGAGCTCGTCGGCTGAGGGATGCGGAGAGGGACGTCGGATCCGAAGTCACACTGTCCGGGTCACGGTGTCATGCGAGGTCTGTCCGGTGTGTGCACGGAGATTACGCGCATCTCGGGCCCCGGTCAATGGCCGGTGCGACTCGGCCGGTCACGGCCTGTCACAGCCGCTCGGCTGCTGTGACCAGGGCCGGACGGCGGGGGTCGTCCACACGCACCACCACGTCCGCGACCGCGTCGGGGGCCGCCTCGTCGTCATAGCGCGCGAAGGTCGCGAGGAGCCACTGGCGGTCCGCCGGCAGCAGCCGCGCGAGCGTCGAGGGACGGACGGAGAGGTGCACCGCGAGGTCCCCGTCCAGCCGCCCGAGCAGCAGCTCGCCGTCGACCACCAGCACCGACCGGGCCGGCGCCGTCCGGTACCCGGCCCGGGTGGACCGGTCCGTGCTCGCGTCCCACAACGTCGGCAGGTAGCGGCCCTCCACGGCGAACGGGGTGAACACCTCCCGGCGCAGGGCCGCGGCGTCGAGCCGGTCCTCGAGGTAGGCGTCGGCGTCGTCGCGGCCGTGCTCCCACCGGACGGAGGCCGGCCGCAGGAAGTCGTCGGCGTGCACCCGCACCACTGCACGACCCGCAGCCCGCAACGGGTCGACGAGCGCGTCGGCAAGATCGGCCGGCCGGAGCACCGCAGCACCGTCCACCACCACCCGGCTGCGCCCCGGCCGGGCGAGCACGCGCGCGACGACGTGCGCCACCAGGGCGTCCCAGCTCACCGGGCGGATGGTCGGAGCCGTCATCCGGCGGGGCTCTCCTCGCGCCCTGCCGCGTGCCGGTCGCCGCCTTCGTCACGCTCCTCGGCGGTGTGCTCGCGCTCGTCGATCACGTCCTGCCCAGGGCCGTGGAAGTGCTCCGACCGCTTGAGCGCGTCGATGCTGCCGGTGAACAGCCGCGCGTTCTGGCCGGTCGACGTGAGCACCTCCGTCTCGTCCCGCGACCACGTCGCCGGGCGCGGCAGCGGTCGCGTCGCCGGGAGCCGCACCGGTGCGTCTCGCCGAGCGGCACGCCGCCCTGAGACCCTCGGCTTGGCATCTTCGTCACCGTCGCCGGCGCCGCGCACGCCCTGCCCGGCCTCGCTACCGGCGACGTCGACCGGGCGCTGCACCGTCGGGGCCGACAGGCCCGGCTCCCACCGGGTGCGCGGCAGGCCCTCGGGCGCCTCGGACTGCAGCCAGGCCACGAGCCCCTCGCGGACGTAGCACCGCAGGTCGAAGAGCGTGGGTGCGTCGGCGGCCGACGCCAGCGCCCGCACCCGGACGGCACCGCCGACCGCGTCGGTGACCTGGAGGATCCCGACGCGGCGGTCCCACAGGTCGGTCGCCTCGAGCAGGCGGGTGAGCTCCTCGCGCATCTGCTCGACGGGAAGCTCCCAGTCCAGGTCCAGCTCCACGGTGCCGAGGAGGTTCGCGTCCCGGCGGGTCCAGTTCTCGAAAGGCGTGGTGGTGAAGTAGGTGGACGGCATGATGAGGCGGCGGTCGTCCCACACGTGGACCACGACGTAGGTGAGCGTGATCTCCTCGATCCGCCCCCACTCGCCGTCGACCACCACCACGTCGTCGACCCGGATCGCGTCGGTGAACGCGATCTGGGTGCCCGCGAACACGTTCGCCAGCGAGCTCTGCGCCGCGAGCCCCGCGACGATCGAGATGACGCCGGCGGACGCCAACAGGCTCGCGCCGAACGCGCGGGCCTGCTCGAACGTGAGCAGCACCGCGCCGACCGCGCACACCACGATCACCGCGACCGTGATCCGACGTAGCAGCTGCACCTGCGTCCTGACACGCCGCGCCCGCCGGTTGTCGGAGACGTCGACCCGGTACCGCGCGAACGCCGCGTCCTCCAGCACGAAGGCCAGGCTCCCGACGAGCCAGGCGACCGTCAGGATCAGCGCGACCAGCAGCACGTGCTCGGCCGCGGCCCGCCAGTGCGACGGGTCGGTGGACAGCCGCAGGGCGATCCACAGTGCGACCACCACGAGCACGGCCCGCGTGGGCCGGCGGGAGCGGCGCGTGAGGTCCGCGGCGGCCGGGGAACGTCGTGCGGCCCTGCGCACGAGGGCTCCGAGGAGCGTCGCGACGAGGTAGGCCACCACGACCGAGACCAGCACGGAGAGCACGGGCACGACGACGTCGCTCGCCGACGTGGACGCCTGGTCCTCCACCTGGGCGAGGGTCAGGAACCGGGAGCGGTGCACGCCGTCAGCCTAGGCAGCGGCGACAGCGGTCGCTCGACGCCTGCCGCGACCACGCCGCAGGTTCTGCCTCCCGCGGGCGGCACTGCTCGTCGCCCGCGTCGGGCAGCCACCCGCGCCGGACGCCGGGCGGATCGGGGCCGCGGTACCCCCACCGCGCTGCGTCCGGACCACGGGCGTGTTTTGGGGTGCCCCGTCCCCACGTGGGGACGGGGCACCACGAGAGGCGTCTCGCCGGCACGAGGCGTGGCGCGCTCCCTGCACCCTTTCGGGCGGCCCGGCTCTCGCCGGACCCTCGGCACGCGGTCTCAGACCCGCAACAGGCCGGTCGCGTGGGAATCCCATGACGATCGGCTGTGCCATGTCTAACACTCCCTTTGCCATCGCGCACCTCAGACGGGCGTCCAGTTGCACGACCTTTGTCAGGAGAGCCGTCTAGCCTGCATGTTCGTGACCGAGCCCGACCCCGACGTGACCGACGAGACACCGATGTCCGCTCCGCCGGGTCCCGCGGGCGGCTGGCATGCGCTGCGGCAGCCGCTCGACCCGGCCCCGCTGCTCGCCTCGCTCGTGGCCCACGCGGTGCCCGGGGTGGAGACGGTGCAGGACGGCACCGTGCGACGGCTCGTCGCCGTCCGCGGTCGGGCCGTCGCCGTCGAGGCCCGCCTCGCGCCCGACCTCGTCGAGCTCCGCGGCGCACCCGACGCCGACCTCGACGGCATCGCGGCACGGTGGTTCGGCCTCGACGACGACCTCGGCGCCGTCCTCGACACCCTCGGTCCCGACCCCCTCGTCGGACCGCTCGTCCGTCGCCGTCCCCGGCTGCGGATCCTCGGTCACCTCGACGGGTTCGAGGCGGCGGTCGCGACGGTGCTCGGCCAGCAGGTCTCGCTCGCCGCCGCCCGCACCTTCGGCGGCCGTCTCGCCGCCGCGTACGGCACGCCCGGCCCGGGCGGTCTCCTCGCGCACCCGTCCCCGGAGCGGCTCGCCGCCGTCGACCCCGTCGAGCTGCAGGCGGTGGTCCGGATCACGCACGCCCGTGCGCGGACGCTGCACGCCCTCGCCGAGGCGTGCGCGGGAGGCCTCGTGCTCGCACCCGGCGCGGACGCACAGCACGTCCGGTCCGCGCTCGTCACCCTGCCGGGCATCGGTCCGTGGACGGCCGACTACCTCGCGCTGCGGGTGCTCGCGGACCGCGACGCGCTGCCGGTCGGCGACCTCGTGCTGCGGCGGGCTCTCGACCTGCCGACGCAGCGGGACCTCGCGCAGGCCGCCGAGGCATGGCAGCCGTACCGCGCGTTCGCCGCCATGCACCTGTGGACGTCGCGGGCGTACGCACCCTGACCTGCGCCGCTGTCCCGAGGGGCCGTGTCCCTGCACGTCGCCCGGCCGCTGTCCGGTGACGGACAGGTCACGGTTGGGGCACATCCGGCCGCCGGCATCACGATTGCGCGACGTCGGCCCCGCGACGGGCGCGCCGCCCCTAGCGTCCCCGCCATGACCTCGACGACGAGAACCCACCGCCCCCGCCGCAGCGCGGCACTCGCTGCAGCGGGCCTGATTGCCGCGACCCTCACCCTGGGCGCGTGCAGCGCCGGTGACGACAGCGGGTCCTCGGACAGCGCGGGCAGCGCCGACATGGCCGCCGACGTCGGCCCGGACGAGGCCGCGAACGTCGGAGCCGACGCCGCCGCGCTCGCGTCGGTGGCGGACGGCCAGGTCCCGGCGGCGGCCCCCGCTCAGCAGGTCGTGCAGACCGGCGAGGTGTCCATGACGGTCGACGACCTGCGCGTCGCCGCCGACGCCGTCGTCGAGCTCGCGGAGAAGGCGGGCGGCCGGGTCGACGACCGCACCGAGCACGGCGCCACCGACGACACCCGGGGCACCGCCTCCCTCAAGATCCGGGTGCCATCGAGCGAGATGACCGCCACGCTCGCAGCGCTGCGGGCACTCGGCACCGTCGAGGCGGTGGACCTGCACTCGCAGGACGTCACCAACGCCGCGAAGGACCTCGACGCACGGATCCACGGGCTCGAGCTGTCCGCGGCCCGCATGCAGGACCTGCTCTCCCGGGCGACCACGAACGAGGCGATCATCTCCGCGGAGAACGCGCTGACCGAGCGCCAGACGAACCTCGAGCAGCTCACGTCCCAGCGCGCCCTGCTCGCCGACCAGGTGCGGCTGTCCACGCTCAGCGTCGCCATCAGCGGCCCGGAGGTCGTTGTTGTGGCGCCGGCGACCGGTCCGCAGTCCTTCCTCGAAGGCCTGGCCGCGGGCTGGACCACGTTCACGTCGACGGTCCGAGTCGCGGCCGTGGTGCTGGGCGTGCTGCTTCCGTGGCTGGCGTTCGGCGGGGCGGTCGCCGCCGGTGCCATGGCGGTCACCCGCTGGCGCCGGGCGCGTTCGGGGTCGACGGCCGCGCGGCCGCCGTTGGTCCCCGTACCGGTGCCGGTCTCCGACGACGACGTCCTCTCCTGACGCCCGTCAGGAGAGCGCGAACGTCCGGCGGTACTCGGACGGGCGGCTCCGCCGTCAGGCGTTGTCCGACGTCCGGCGCTCCGCCTTCACAGCCTCGTCGCCCGCACAAGAACCAGGTGCTCGGGGAAGAGCGTCGGTGCCGCGACACCGATCTCCGCGAGCGTCCGCCCCGTGAGCCGCACCCCGTCAGGAGCCCACCAGCCGGGCGCCGCAGCACCGATCCCGTGCGCCACGTCGCCGGGCGCCTGCGGCCGCACGAGGTACAGGACATCGGGGTCGAGCCCTGGGAGCTGCACCCGTCCGATGGGCAGGGCCTGCGACGTGTCGGAGGCGACGACCGCGAACAGCGCGTCGGACCGGTCCTGCGCGACGACGCCGTGCACCGACAGCGCCGGGTCGACAGGGTCGGCGTGGACCGACGCGCCGGTGTGCAGCAGCTGACGCAGGTCCTTGTACGCGGCGACCCATGCGGCGAGCTCGGCCCGCTGGGCGTCGTCGGCCTCGCGCAGGTCCCACTCGATGCCGAGGTGCCCGAACAGCGCCGTGCCGGCCCGGTATGGCAGCACGTGCCGACGACCGGTGCTGTGCGCGGTGCCGGAGCCGATGTGGGCACCGATCAGCTCGAGCGGGACGAGCAGGTTGGTCCAGCGCTGGATGCGCTGCCGCTCGAAGGCGTCGATGCAGTCGCTCGCCCACACGCGGTCGGTCCGCTGCAGGATCTCGAGGTCCACGCGGCCGCCACCCGACGAGCAGGACTCGATCTCGACGTCCGGGTGCCGCAGCCGGAGCTCGTCGAGCAGCCGGTACAGGGCCACGGTCTGCGCGTGCACACCGGGCGCGCCGACCGCACCGTGGCCGGCGTCCTGCAGGTCGCGGTTGTGGTCCCACTTGAGGTACCCGATCGCGTACTCGTCGAGGAGCGCGTCGAGCCGCTCGAGGATGAAGGCGAACGCCTCGGGCACGGCGAGGTCGAGCACCTGCTGGTGGCGGGCGTCCCGGGGCAGGCGTGAGGGCGTGCGCAGGATCCAGTCCGGGTGCGCGCGAGCCAGGTCGGAGTCGAGGTTGACCATCTCGGGCTCGACCCAGAGGCCGAACTGCAGGCCCAGACCGGTGACGTGGTCGACGAGCGGGTGCAGCCCGTCCGGCCAGACCTCGTCGGACACGTACCAGTCGCCGAGCCCGCGGTGGTCGTCGCGGCGCGAGCCGAACCAGCCGTCGTCGAGCACGTACCGCTCGGCGCCGACCGCGGCGGCCATGTCCGCCAGCTCGGTGAGCCGTCCGAGGTCGTGGTCGAAGTAGACGGCCTCCCAGGTGTTGAGCGTGACCGGCCGCGGCGTGCGGGGGTGCTGGGGACGCGCGCGCATCCAGCGGTGGAACCGGCCGGACAGGTCGTCGAGCCCGTCACCCCAGGAGGCGTACAGCCACGGGCCGGTGTACGTCTCGCCGCGGCCGAGCCGCACCTCGCCCGGCAGCAGCAGCTCGCCGCCGCCGATCAGGCCCGCCTGGTAGTGGCTGCGCTCGGCGAGGGACCGGTGGTTGCCCGACCAGGCCGTGTGCAGCCCCCACACCTCACCGCCCCGGTCGCCGAACCCGGCGACGCCCGCCGCCAGCACGTACGCGGAGTCCGAGCCCGTGCGGCCCCGACGGTTCTCGCGGAGCCGGGTGCCGTGCGTGAAGGCGGTGCGCTGCGGAGCTCGCTCGCGCGCCCACCGGCCCGTGAGGTCGAGCAGCTCGGTGGCCCGCCCGGGCACGGGAAGCATGGGCGTGAGCGCGTCGAGCGTGTACGTGGCCTCGTCGTCGTTCGTCACGCCGGCGCGGAGCCGTACGAGGCCCTGCGGGGTCAGCTCGAGCCGGAGCTCGACGACGAGGCCCGCGTCGGCGGCGACCACGTCGAGCGCGCCGCCGCCCTCCGGGTCGACCTGGACGCTCGACGAGCGGACGACGAACGCGGGGCTGAAGTCGGCCCCGTCCCGCGACCCGACGAGCCCCGGTGTCCCGAGGTGCCCCGCCGCCTGCTCGGGGAGCACCGACACCTCCACCTGCCCGTCGACCGGGAGGCCGACGGTCGCGGTGGCCGTCGCGCGGACCACGTCGAGCAGGACGTCCGGCCCGAGCTCACCGAGGTCGCGCCCCCAGTGCACGACGCGCGGGAGCGTCCCGCCGCGCAGGTCGACGAGCAGGGAGACGCCGTCGGCGCGCAGGTGGACGACCTCGTCGAGCACGGACATGCGGTGCTTCCCCTTCGCAGGCACTGAGATTCACCGCCTGCATGGACGTCCCAGTGCTGCGTCCATCGGTGCCGGCGGCGGCACCAGGTCAGGCCGGCAGCGGATCCTGGTCCGGCTCGGGTCCCCGGGCCGAGGCGCTCAGCTCCGTCGCCGCCGGTGGCGGTCCGTCCGGGGTGGGTACGGCGTCGTCACCCGACAGCCACGCCATCCAGGCGGAGCGGGCTCCGCCCTGCAGGAGCATCGCCCGGGTGAGCAGCGTCAGCGGCACGGCGAGGATCGCACCGAGCGGCCCGATCACGAACGTCCAGAACACCACCGACGCGAAGCTCAGCGTGAGCGTGATGTTGACGGCGTCGGCCACGAACTTCGGCTGCACCAGCACCTGGAGCACCACGTTCACCACGCTGTAGACGGCGATGACGGCGAGCGCCAACGGCCACCCGCCCACCACGAGGGCCATCACGGTCGGCGGGATCACGCCGAGCACGAACCCGATGTTCGGGATGAAGTTGGTGACGAAGGCGAGGATCGCCCACACGGCAGGAGCCGGCACCCCCAGCCACAGCAGCGCGAACCCGTCGATGACGGCGACGATGGCACCGAACGTCGCACTGACCACGAAGTACCGGCGGACACCGATGTTGAGAGTGGTCGCCCGGTCGAGCTCGCTGCGGCGCTCGGAGCCGAACAGGCGGCGGGCACCGTCGTAGCGGGCCGCGTCCACCGACATGAACAGCACGTAGGTGACCACCACGAACAACGTGCTCGCCACCGACGCGACCGCGCCGCTGACCGCCGTCGCCACGCCGAGCAGCGACGAGGGCTTGAGGAAGTCGGCCGTCGCGTCGGAGGCCGCCGAGTCGAAGCCGAGCTCGGCGAGACGGTCGGTCACGGTGTTCGCGGTCGCCTGCAGCTCGGGGAGGTACTCGCGGACCAGGTCGGCGAACCGGACACCCGCGAACACGAGCATGGCGACCAGCACGAGCAGGATCAGATACGCCAGGACGATGACCGTCGTCGTGGCCAGCCAGCGGGGCCAGCCGCGGCGCTCCAGAGGGTGCCGGACGGGGTGCACGATCACGACCAGCACGGCGGCCAGGACGAGGGGCGCGAGGATGTCCTGCGCGGCATGGACGCCGGCGAGCGCCAGCACGAAGGCCGCGATCGTGAGCAGCGTGCGGGTGGAGGGGGCGAGCCCTTGCGGGGAAGCCATCGATGCGCTCCTTCGACGGGCCGGTCTCGTGGCGGTCACCCGCGGCGCGGTGCCGTCCCGAGGTCCGGCGTCGACGAAGCCGGGTGCCCGCAACATACAAGACGGCGGACGACGAACCGGTCAGCTGAGCCCACGCGTCCGCCATGACGGGCGGGAGGAGCCCGTCGGCCGCGCGTGCCCGGGTCCACGGCACTGCGCCGTTTCGTGGTGGTCCGTCCGGGCGGGGACGCTGACGCCACCCCGACGTCACCCGGACGGCCGAACGCATGCGGCGCCACACGCCCCTACGGTCGAGTCCGGAGTGCCGGGACGATCCGAGGAGCGGGCGTGAGCGCAGCGGGCAAGGACCCGCGCCACCGGGCGGCAGAGCGGTTCGCCGAGCGGCACGCTCGCACGGTCCTGGCCCGGACGGACGTCCGGGTGTCGCCGACCGACGGCCCGGGCGGCGTCGACCTGACCGGGCCGGACTTCGCCGCACGGGTCGACCACGAGCACCGCCCCGTCGAGCGCACCGACGTCGAGCAGCTGCACGCCGCGGCGGGCACCCGCGCGGCCGCCTTCTACTCTCGCTCGGGCTACACCCGGGCCGCGCAGCTGTGGGCCGACGAGCACCGGGTCTCGCTGTTCGGGTACACCGACGACGGGTTCGCGGCGCCGTTCAACCAGACTGCCCGGGAGCTCGTGCTGCGCGGGCAGAACGAGAGCGAGCACCGGGTCCGCTCGGCCGCCGAGCGCGTCGCCCGGAACGCGACGGCCGCGCGCCTGGAGGCCGAGCGGTTCGAGCGCGAGGCCCACGCGGCGGTCCTTCGCGCGGAGGAGGAGGACCGGGAGGCCGCGCAGCAGCGGGAGATCGAGCGGGTGCGCGACGAGACCCTGCTCGGCCGCACGCTCGCGCTGCTCCTGGAGATGCGTCGCGACCCGGCCACCCTCGGCACCACCGTGCACCGGCTGACCGGGACCACGGCGATCTCCACGCTCGCCGACAGCGCGCACCGGCTGACGGCGGCCGAGCGCCCACCGGCGCTCGCGCTGGTCAGGTCCCTGTTCGACGAGGCGGCGGCGGTGCTCGAGGTGCTCACGCCGCCCGAGGGTCACGACTCACCCGGCTACCGCGCGGCCCGCAGCACCGTGCGCCGCGGGATGGATGCGGTGGACGCCGCGTCGGGCCGTCATGGCTCCGGGCACATCTCGCCCGACGACGTCGCCGGGCACCTGCGGATCGCGGAGCGCCGGTGGCGCATGGTGGTCGACGAGCTCGTCCGGCTCCAGCCGTGGGCAGCCCGTCTGTCGACGGTTCCCGACCCTCGTCATGCACAGCAGCTCGTGCAGCCGTCACCGGACCGGTGACGCCGGCGCACCGCGAGCGCCGGCGTCGAGCGCACATCCCGGCAGCCGCCGTTGTGAAGCCCTTGTGCCTCGCGCGACACAACGCCGTCACGGTGCGGCAACCCCGACCTGGCTTCATGGGGCCATGGACTCCTCCACCGCGCCCGAGACCGTGCGGTCGTCGTGCTCGTACTGCGGTGTGGGCTGCGGCATGGTCCTGCAGATCGGACGCGACCCGTCGTCGGGCAGACGCACGGTGCTCAAGGCCGCGGGCGACAAGGAGCACCCGACGAACTTCGGGCGGCTGTGCACCAAGGGCGCCACGAGCGCGGCGATGCTGTCGGCCGGTGGCCGGCTCGAGACCGCGTTCGTCCGGCCCCGACGCGACGCGCCGGCGGAACCGGCCCCCGTCGCGGAGGCGATCCTGGAGGCGGCCGCCCGGTTGCGGGCGATCCTCGACGAGTTCGGGCCGGACGCCGTCGCCCTGTACGTCTCGGGGCAGATGTCGCTGGAGGCCCAGTACCTCGCGAACAAGCTCGCCAAGGGGTTCGTCGGCACGAACCAGATCGAGTCGAACTCCCGGTTGTGCATGGCCAGCGCCGGGACGGGGTACAAGCAGTCCCTCGGCTCGGACGGACCGCCCGGCTCGTACCAGGACTTCGACCACGCCGACCTGTTCTTCGTCATCGGCGCGAACATGGCCGACTGCCACCCGATCCTCTACCTGCGCATGCTCGACCGGGTCAAGGCCGGCGCCAAGCTCGTCGTCGTCGACCCGCGCCGCACGGCGACCGCCGAGCGGGCGGACCTGTTCCTGCAGGTGAAGCCGGGCACGGACCTGGCGCTGCTCAACGGCCTGCTGCACCTGCTCGTCGAGGCCGGCCACACGGACCCGGAGTTCATCGAGCGGTTCACGGACGGCTGGGACGCGATGGCGGACCACCTGGCGGACTACCCGCCGGACCGCGTCGCGGAGATCACCGGCATCCCCGAGGCGGACCTGCGCCAGGCCGCCCGGTGGATCGGCGAGGCCGAGCGCTGGATGACCTGCTGGACGATGGGTCTCAACCAGAGCACCCACGGCACGTGGAGCACCAACGCGATCTGCAACCTGCACCTCGCGACGGGCGCGATCTGCAGGCCCGGCAGCGGACCCTTCTCGCTCACCGGGCAGCCGAACGCGATGGGTGGCCGCGAGATGGGCTACATGGGTCCGGGCCTGCCGGGCCAGCGGTCCGTGGTCGACCCGGAGGACCGTGCGTTCGTCGAGGAGGCGTGGGGCCTGCCCGACGGCACGCTGCGCACGGACGTCGGCACCGGGACCGTGGACCTGTACCGGCAGATGGCCGACGGCACCATCAAGGCCTGCTGGGTGATCTGCACCAATCCCGTCGCGTCCGTCGCGAACCGCAGCACCGTGATCCAGGGGCTCGAGGCGTGCGAGCTGGTCATCGTGCAGGACGTGTTCCTCGACACCGAGACGAACGCGTACGCGGACATCCTGCTGCCGGGCACCCTGTGGGCGGAGTCGACGTACGTCACCGTCAGCTCGGACCGGAACCTCACGCTCAACCAGCAGGCCGCCGACCCCGTCGGCGAGGCCATGCCGGACTGGCGGATCATCGCCGAGGTGGCGTGCGCGATGGGCTTCGCCGACGCGTTCACGTACGCGGACGCCGAGGAGGTGTTCGACGAGCTGCGCCAGTTCTGGAACCCGCGCACCGGCTACGACCTGCGCGGCGTGACGTACGACCGCCTGCGCGAGACCCCCGTGCAGTGGCCCGCTCCCCCGGGCCGTGCCGACCACCGGGCGCCCGTCAGGTACCTCAACGACGGCGTGAGCCAGCGGCTGCTCGTCGCACCGGACGGCACCACCCCCGAGCTGGCGTTCGCGACGCCGTCGGGCCGCGCACAGTTCTTCCCCCGCCCGCACATGGACGCCGCCGAGCTGCCCGACGACGCGTACCCGTTCGTGCTCAACACGGGCCGCCTGCAGCACCAGTGGCACACCATGACGAAGACGGGCAAGGTGCCGGCCCTCACCAGGCTCAACCCGGGACCGTTCGTCGAGATCCACCCGGACGACGCGCAGCGGCTGTCGATCACCGAGGGCGACCACGTGGAGATCGCCTCCCGCCGGGGGCGTGCCGTGCTGCCCGCCGTGGTGAGCGACCGCGTCCGGCCGGGCGGTTGCTTCGCGCCGATCCACTGGAACGACTCCTTCGGCGAGTACCTCGCGATCAACGCGGTGACCAACGACGCCGTCGACCCGGTCTCGTTCCAGCCGGAGCTCAAGGTGTGCGCCGTGACGCTGACGAGGGTGGAGGCGCCGGTGCCCGTCGCGGCACTGCCCGTCGCGTCGACGGACGGCCTGCTCCCGGGGCTCGACGCAGGGCCGGAGGCAGACGCCGGCGACGCCCCTGCGGCCACCGACCCGGTCGGCAGTGCCCTGGGGCTCGGTCCGGCCACCGCCCCGGACCTGTCCCGCGAGCAGGCGGAGTACGTCCGCGGGCTGCTGTGGTCGATGCGCCAGGAGGGGCAGACGGGCGTTCCGGTGCTCCCGGACGCCGCGCCCTTCGACCCGCTGACCCGCGCCTGGGTGGACGGGATGCTCGCCGGGCTGTTCTCCCGTGCGGGCGGCGTGTCGGCCTTCCCGACGCCGGCCGGCGCTCCGGCGCGCGCTCCGGCGGGCGCTCCGGCGGGCGCTCCGGCCGGACGCGGGGCGCCGACGGCCGACTCGGTCCTGGTGCTGTGGGCGTCCCAGACCGGCAACGCCGAGGAGCACGCCCAACGGTTCGCGGCCGAGCTCCGGGCCGCCGGCCTGTCCGTGGCGCTGGTCAGCATGGACCGGTTCGACGTGGCGGACCTCGGCTCGGACGGGACAGGCGGGCGCACCGTGCTCCTCGTCACGAGCACGTTCGGCGACGGTGACGCCCCTGACAACGGCACACGGTTCTGGAACGCCCTGTCGTCGGAGGCGGTCGGCACCCTGTCCGGGACGCGCTACGCGGTGCTGGCGTTCGGCGACTCGTCGTACGACGACTTCTGCGGGCACGGCCGCCGTCTGGACGCACGCCTCGCCGAGCTGGGCGCCACCCGCCTCACGGACCGCGTGAACGTCGAGCCGGGCGACCAGGAGCCCGCCGACACGTGGCTCACGACGGTCCGCGGGCTGCTCGCCGGCAGCTCCGCACCCACGGTCGCCGCCCCCGCGGCTCGGCCACGGAACCGCTGGACGCGCTCGTCACCCCTGGCCACGCGCCTGGTCCGCAACGTGCGGCTGAGCTCGGACGGCTCGACGAAGGACGTCCGCAGCTTCGCGTTCGCGCTCGAGGACGACGAGTTCGCCTACGAGGCGGGCGACGCTCTGGGGGTGTGGCCGACGAACAGCCCGGAGGCCGTCGAGGAGTGGCTGCACGTCACCGGGCTGGACGGCGACACGGAGGTGACGCTCGACGGGCTGCCCCCGATGGCGCTCGCCGACGCCGCCCGCCACCACCTGGAGATCCTGCGCATCACGCCGGACCTCCTGCGGTTCGTGCAGGACCGGGCCAAGCACCAGGAGCTCGGGCGGCTGCTGCGGCAGGACAACACGACGAGCCTGCAGAGCTACCTCTGGGGCCGCCAGTCGGTGGACGTGCTGGCCGAGCACCGGGTACGGGCGGACGTCGAGGAGTGGCTGGGCGTCACCAAGCGGCTGCAGCCACGGCTGTACTCGATCTCGTCGAGCCCGCGGCACCACGAGCGCGAGGTGCACCTGACGGTGTCCGCGGTGCGGTTCGAGCACCAGGGCCGCCGGCGGCACGGGGTGTGCTCGACGTTCCTCGCGGACCGCGGCGACGATGCGCAGGTCCCGGTGTTCGTGCAGCGTTCGCCGCACTTCCGGCCGCCGGCGGACCCCGGGACACCCATGATCATGGTCGGCCCGGGCACGGGCGTGGCGCCGTTCCGGGCGTTCCTGCAGGAGCGCCGGGCGCTCGGGCACCAGGGCCGCAACTGGCTGTTCTTCGGCGAGCGACACTCGGAGACGGACTTCTACTACCGCGACGAGCTGCGGCAGATGCAGGACGACGGGCTGCTGTCCCGGCTGAGCCTCGCGTTCTCCCGCGAGCAGCGGCACAAGGTGTACGTGCAGGACCTGATGCGTCAGCAGGGCGGTGCGCTGTGGTCGTGGCTCCAGGACGGCGCGCACTTCTACGTGTGCGGCGACGCGAGCCGGATGGCGAAGGACGTGCACGCCACGCTGCACGAGGTGGCGCAGACCTGGGGGCACCTGTCGGCCGACGAGGCGTCGGCCTACGTCGAGCAGCTGGTGGCCGAGAAGCGGTACGTCCGGGACGTCTACTGAAAGTTACGCACTGGTAACTTACGGCACCGTAGGTTAGGCTCGGACGATGGCCGACAACGACCGTCGCTGGTACGCCTCCTACGCCCCCGGCGTACCGCACGAGGTGGTCGTGCCCGACGAGCCGCTCGGCGCCGCCCTCGACCGGGCCGCGCGCGACTGGCCGGACCGCGTCGCCGTCGACCTCCTCGGCGCCACCACCACCTACGCCGAGCTCGCCGACCTGGTGTCCCGGGGTGCCCAGGTGCTGCACGACCTGGGCGTCCGCCACGGCGACCGTGTCGCCGTGGTCCAGCCCAACAGCACCGCCCACGTCGTCGCGTTCTTCGCCGCCCTCCGCCTCGGCGCCGTCGTCGTCGAGCACAACCCGACCTACTCCGCCAGCGAGCTCCACCACCAGCTTGCCGACTCGGGCGCCACCGTCGCCCTCGTCTGGCAGAAGGCCGTCGCCGCGGTCCTCCAGGCGCGGCCCGGGACCGCGCTGCGCACGGTGGTGGCGGTCGACCTCGCAGCCGACCTGCCCCGCCGCAGCCGCTGGGCACTGCGGCTGCCCGTCCCCGCCGCCCGTGCCGCCCTGGCCGCCGTGCGCGGCGACGTGCCTGCCGCCACCCCGTCCTGGCACCGGCTCGTGGCCGCAGCAGCCCCGCTGCCGGCGTCCCACCCCGCACCGACCGGCGACGACCTCGCGCTCATCCAGTACACCGGCGGCACCACCGGCACCCCGAAGGGCGCCTCGCTGCGACACCGGAACCTCGTCGCGAACGCGGTCCAGGGCCAGGCGTGGACGGCGGCCGTCCCGGGCACCGAGACGGTCTACGCCATGCTCCCGTTCTTCCACGCGTTCGGACTGACCCTCGGGCTCGCCTACACGGTGCGGATCGCCGCGACGATCGTCGCGTTCCCCAAGTTCGACCCCACGGCGGTGCTCGCCGCCCAGCGCCGCCGGCCCGGGACCTTCCTCCCCGCCGTCCCGCCGATGCTCGACCGGATCGCCGCGTCCGCCGAGGCGGACCCGAAGGTCGACCTGACCTCGTTCCGGTACGCGATCAGCGGAGGCATGGCCCTGCCGGCCGAGACCGCCGCCCGCTGGGAACGGGTCACCGGTGGCCTCGTCGTCGAGGGCTACGGCATGACGGAGACGGCTCCGGTGGTCCTCGGGAGCCCCCTGTCCGCCGCCCGGCGGCCGGGGGCGCTCGGTCTGCCCTTCCCCAGCACCGACATCCGCGTCGTGGATCCTCAGGACCCCTCCCGGGACGTCGGCGAGGGTGAGCAGGGCGAGCTCCTGGTGCGCGGGCCGCAGGTGTTCGCCGGGTACTGGCAGCGCCCCGAGGAGACCGCCGAGCAGCTCCTGCCGGACGGCTGGCTGCGCACCGGGGACGTGGTGCGGCTCGACGACGACGGGTTCGTGGTCCTCGTCGACCGCATCAAGGAGGTCATCATCACCGGCGGGTTCAACGTCTACCCGTCGCAGGTCGAGGACCAGCTGCGTGCGATGCCGGGGGTGCGGGACGTCGCCGTGGTCGGCGTCCCGGGCGGTGACCTCGGCGAGACGGTCGTCGCCGCGGTGGTGCTCGACGACGCCGCCGTCCCCGTGGATCTCGACGCCGTGCGGGCGTGGTGCGCCCAGCGCGTCGCGCAGTACGCCGTGCCGCGGGGGCTGGTCCTCGTGCACGAGCTGCCACGGTCGATCCTCGGCAAGGTGCTGCGCCGGGTCGTCCGCGAGGACGTGCTGGCCGCCGCGACGCCGTGACCCGCCCGTCACCCTGCGGTGAGGACGTCGCCCGGTTCAGCCCACGAGCGCGTCGCGCACGAGCGTCGAGAGCTTCTTGCCGTCGGCCGCACCCGCGGCGCGGGCCGCGGCCTCCTTCATGACACGGCCCATGTCCTTCTGCGAGACCGCCCCGAGGTCGGCGACCACCGCTCGCACCAGGGCGTCGAGCTCGTCGTCCGACAGCCGGGCGGGCAGGTACGTCTCGAGCAGGTCGGCCTCCGCGGTCTCGGTCGCCGCCCGCCCGGTGGCGTTCGCTGCCGCGTAGATCTCGGCGCTCTCCCGGCGCTTCTTCACCTCGCGGGTCAGCACCCGGAGCACGTCGTCCTCGGTGAGGTCCTTCTCGACAGGTCCGGCCTTGGCCTCGGCACGGACCGCACCGATCGCCTGCCGCAGGATGCCGACCCGCTCGGTGTCCCGGGCCTTCATGGCGGTGGTCAGGTCGGCGGTCAGCTGGTCGAGGGTCGTGGCGCTCATGGGGCCATCCTGCCCTCCTCGAGCCCTCCCGCCCGAGCGAGTATCCGCGGTGTGGCGCCGGGCGAGCTCCGCCATGATGCCGACATGACGATGCCCGACCCCACCGCGTTCGCCGCCTCCTGGGTGGCCGCCTGGAACGCCCATGACGTCGAGGCCGTCCTGGCCCACTTCCACGACGACGTGGTGTTCTCCTCGCCGTACGCGGCCCGTCTGATGCCGGAGACCGGCGGGGTGGTGCGGGGCAAGGACGCGCTGCGCCGCTACTGGTCGGAGGGTCTGCGCCGGAGCCCGGACCTGCAGTTCGCCGTCGAGCGCGTGCTCACCGGCGTGGACGTGCTGGTGATCTCGTACCGCAACCACCGCGGCGACCTCGTGGACGAGGTGCTGGTGCTCGCCGACGGGCTCGTCGCCGAGGGCCACGCCACGTACCAGGCGGCCGACGACCCGGCCTGATCCGGGAGACCGGGCACGATCCACGCGCGCCGCGGGACCACCGGGGACTACGGTCGAAGGTGCGACCGTCCGGCGGCGGGTTCAGGAACGAGCCCGGACGCGGCACGGGCGGGGTGAGGGTCGGAGGACGCCATGACGAGTGGCGGATCCACGGCGGTGGGTCGCTTTGCGATCAACCCGGTGGACGGACGGTGCCAGTGGTCGGACGGGATGTTCGAGATCCACGGGATGGCGCCGGGCGAGGTCGTGCCCACGCTCGACCTGATGCTCCGGCACGTCGAGGCCGCCGACCGTGACCGCGTGCTCGACCAGATCGCGCAGGGGGCACGTGACGGCACCCCGTTCGGGTGCCAGTACCGGCTCCTCGACCTGTCCGGTGCGGCGCGGACCGTGACCCTCACCGGCTCGGGAGAGGCAGGCATCGACGGCGAGCGGGTGGTCAGCGGCTTCCTCGTCGACACCACCGCGGCGCAGCAGCGGGCCACGGCGAGCCGGGTGAACACCGAGCTCGCGCTGGCGCTCGAGTCGCACGCGGTGATCGACCAGGCCAAGGGCGTGCTCATGCTCGGCTACGGGATCGACGGGGAGGCGGCTTTCGAGCTGCTGCGCTGGGGATCGCAGCAGCGCAACCTCAAGCTCGTCACCCTGGCCCGGCGGCTCGTCGCGGCGGTGCGGTCGAGCGGCGGGCTCAGCTCCGGGAGTCGTCGGCGCCTCGACGACGTGTTCTTCGCCAGCCTCACCGAGGACCCGAGCGACCAGCAGGTCGACCGCCAGCCGCCCGCGCTCCAGGTGACCTTCACGACGGTCGACGGTGTCCCCGCCGCCATCGTCGAGGGCCCGGTCGACCTGGCCACCGCCGGCGAGCTGAGCGCCGCGCTCACCCAGCTCCTGGTCCGTGCGCGGCGCCCCGGGAGCGTCGTGATGGACCTGCGTGGCGTCTCGCACCTCGGTTCGGTCGGTGTCTCGGTGCTCACCACCGCTCACCGACGAGCGGCGGACGGCGGCGTCCGGCTCCGCCTGGTGCTGTCGGAGAGCGCCGACCTGGGCCTGGCAGGGGCGCAGGGCCTCGACCTGGAGCTCGTCCCGACAACCCGCTCGACCCCTGCCGAGAGCGCGCGCCTGTCCGAACCTCCGCGCCAGCGGCACGGATGAGGGGGCACGACGATGGCCGCCGACGAGCCGTCCGGCACGGTGCACCACGCCGAGTGGGTCCCTGAGATCTTCGAGAGCTCGTCGTGCTTCCACTACGCGTTCCGCGGGGACGACCTGCGCATCGTCGCGGCCAACCGGGCGGGACGCGAGCTCATGCTGCACCGGCCGATCCTGGGGCTGCGGGCGGACGACGTCACGGACACCGGCCTGGACGGCGTGCGCGCGATCCTGCGCTCGGTGCAGCGCACCGGAGAGTCGGTGCACACCTCCGCGCTGCGGGTCGGCATCGACTCCGACGACGGCGCCACGGAACGCTGGCTGGACGTCACCGTCTCGCCCTGGCGGGATCCGGAGGGTCGTCAGGTCGGCGTCCTGAGCTCGGGCTTCGACGTCACGGAGCACGTGCTCGCGGCGGCCCTCGCCGCCGAGGGCGAGGCGGAGGCGCACGAGCGCTACGCCCGCGCCCGGGAGGTCGTGGTCCGCCTGCAGGGCGCTCTGCTGCCCACGACGGTGCCCCTGCTCCCCCGGGTCGACGTCGCCGCGGCCTACCTCGTCGCGGGCGTCGAGCAGGCCGCCGGTGGCGACTGGTTCGACTCCGCCACGCTGTGCGACGGTCGGCTCGCGCTCACGGTCGGCGACGTCGTCGGGCACGGTGTCGAGGCCTCGGCCGTCATGGCGCAGCTCCGTGCCGTGCTCGCGGCACGCCTGTTCGAGGGCGCGGACGTGGTCACCGCGATCGGCGCGGTCGAGGCCTACGCGGAACGCGTGTCCGGGGCGTTCGCCGCCACCGTGTGCGTCGCCCTCCTCGACCCGTTGACGGGCGAGCTCGAGTACGTCACGCGCGGGCACCCCGCCCCCCTCGTCGTCAACCGGACGTCCGCCCGTCTCCTGGCGCCCACGGGCGACGGGCCGCTCGGGGCCCGGGCCGTCAGCCGGCCCGGGCGGGACCGGCTGGCGGACGACGAGGCGGTCCTGCTCTTCACCGACGGGCTCGTGGAGAAGCGCCACCGTCCGGTCCTGAAAGGCGTCGACGCGCTGGAGCGGTCGGCCGTCGCCGCCTTCCGCAGCGCCGCCTCCCATGACGGTGGACCGGAGTCCCCGGCGGTCCTGATGTCGCAGCGGATCCCCCGGCGACCTCGTGGAGAGCGGGTTCACCGACGACGTCACGCTGCTCGTCGCCGTCCGCCGCGCCCCGCCGGCGCCGCTGCACCTGACCGTGCCGGCCGAGGCGACCCGGCTGGCGCAGCTCCGCCGCGCCGTCGACGAGTGGTGCGTGCGGGTCGGGGTCGGCACGCTCGACCGGAACCGCCTCGTGCTCGGGGTCAGCGAGGCGGCCGCGAACGCCGTCGAGCACGCCTACCGGCACCGGGACCCGGCGCAGCCGGCCGGGCCGGTGATGCTCGACGCGCGGATCGACGACGACGCGATGATCAGGGTGGTGGTGAGGGACCACGGGCAGTGGCGCGAGCCCGAGCCGCGCCCCGGTGAGCGCGGGCGGGGGTTCAGCATGATCGCCACGGCCGGCCTGCAGCTCGCCGTGGATCCCGGCCCGGCGGGGACCGCGGTCACGCTCGAGTGCCCGGCCCGCCGGCCCGCTCCCGTCGACGAGGCGACGCCCGTGCAGGACGCCTCCGTGGCCCGCTCCGACCCGGTCACCCTCGCGCTCGACACGGAACGGGGCCGGCTCCGGGTCGCCGGCGCCGTCGACCACCTCGGCGCGGCGACCCGGCTCGACGCGGAGGTGCGCCGGTTGGCCCGCAACGGGCTCGTGCCGGTCGAGGTCGACCTCGGCGGCGTCGCGTACCTCGGCAGCGCGGGGGTCCGGGTCCTGGAGCAGCTCGTCGACGAGTTCGAGGGGCTGGCGATCGTCGCGCCGCCCGGGTCGCCGGCCGCCCAGACGCTCGCCCTGGCCGGGACACCCCACGTGCGGGAAGGAAGCTGACGCGGCGACCTGCGGTACGAGGTACCGGCGGTGCCGTCGCCGGTGACCAGTGGGGCACGGATGCGCGACGTCGACGTCCGACGCAGCATGGACACCGGAAGGCGAAGCAGGCGCCCGCCGACGAGCGACCCGCAGGAGGCCGACATGCCTGGACGAAGCCCCGGACCGAGCGTCAAGGACAAGAAGCTCTACGAGGAGCTCCGCGACGAGGGCAACAGCAAGGAGAAGTCCGCCCGGATCGCCAACGCGAGCGCCGCCCGCGGCCGCAGGAACGTCGCCGCCAAGGGCGGACGCTCCGGCTCGTACGACGACTGGAGCGTCGCCGACCTGCGCAAGCGTGCCTCCGAGATCGGGATCCCCGGCCGCTCGTCCATGAAGAAGCACGAGCTCGTCGAGGCTCTGAGAGGCCACTGAGGTAGCACCGAGCCGTGCCGCGCGACTACCGTCCCGCCATGGACGCCGTTCACCTCGGACGCACCCGGGAGGTGCCGGTCGGAGGCGGGCACGTCTGCGTCCGGGTGCTCGGCTTCAGCGAGACCACCCTGCCCGACGACGCCCCACGGCACGCCGTCCGGTTCCCGGTCGTCCTCGCCCGGGTCGACCGCGGCCTGGTGCGGGTGTCGAAGGGGGCCGTGGTCCTCGGCTACCTGTCGCCCGCGTGGTCGAGGACCGTCGACTTCGAGCTGTGGGAGTGCGAGCAGGTCGGCGCCGCGGCGGTCGCCCGTGCGGTCCTGTCCGGGCCCGCCGGGCAGCGGGACCTGCACGTGATGCTCTCGTGGCGGCGCCCTCGTCGGTGACGACCGGTTCTTCGGGAGGATGTGCCCCGCGGGTCGCCGGGTGTCTGATCGGCACGACGACGACCCCAGGAGGACCGATGAGCTTCGACACCCGCAACGGCACGCGCGGCGCCCACCCACCGTCGGCCGGCGGTCCCGTCGGCCGCTGGATCACGCGCCTCATGGTGAACCGGACCCGACGCACGGGCGGCAGGCTGATGGGCGGCGACGTCCTGGTCCTCACCACCATCGGTGCGCGCAGCGGAGCCGAGCGCAGCACGCCGGTCCGCGGGTTCGCACGCCCGGACGGCACCTGGGTCGTGGTCGCGTCG
The DNA here is from genome assembly GCF_054057935.1 of Cellulomonas sp. URHB0016. NCBI lineage: Bacteria > Bacillati > Actinomycetota > Actinomycetes > Micrococcales > Cellulomonadaceae > Cellulomonas > Cellulomonas sp. URHB0016. The sequence goes on from NZ_JBSRZU010000001.1 coordinate 1,140,975, forward strand.
GCCTCGGGCGGCGCGCACAACCCCGCCTGGTACTACAACCTGGCCGCCCACCCCGACCGGGTTCGCATCGAGGCAGCCGGCAGGACCATGCCCGTGACCGCCCGGCAGCTGCACGGGCCGGCGCGCGACGAGGCCTGGGCCGCGGTCACGACGGAAGCGGCCCGGTTCGCCGCGTACCAGAAGAAGACCGACCGCGAGCTTCCCGTCATCGAGCTGACACCCCAGGCGTCCTGACCGCCGGGGTGCGTCGGACCCGTCACGGTGCCACGCTCGAGTTGACCGCGCCAGGCTCAGGACGAGGGCTCGCACCGCGGACGACCGTCGCCGCTGCGGCCTGGGCGCCCGACGGGCAAGGGGGCGGTCGCGTGGCCGAGGTCGAGCACGTGGTGGTCATGGGTGTCGCCGGATCGGGAAAGACGACCGTCGCCCGCATCCTCGCGGCACGCCTGGACCGGCCGCTGGGCGAGGCCGACGAGTTCCACCCGCCCGAGAACGTGGCCAAGATGGCCGCCGGGACGCCGCTCGTGGACGAGGACCGCTGGCCGTGGCTCCGCGCCATCCGTGACTGGCTCACCGCGCACGCCCGTGACGGGCGCAGCACGGTCGTGACCTGCTCGGCGCTGAGGGTCACGTACCGCGACGTGCTGCGCGAGGCCGAGGGACGGGTGCGGTTCGTGCACCTGGCAGCGCCCGAGGCACTCATCGAGGACCGGATGGAGGCGCGCACCGGCCACTTCATGCCGCCCGAGCTGCTGCCGTCGCAGTACCGCACGCTCGAGCCGCTCACCGATGCGGAGGACGGGTTCGTGGTCCCCGTCGACGTGCCGCCCGACGCCGTCGCCCAGCGCGTCCTCGACGCGCTGGCGGACGACCGGGCAGTGCGGCCATGATCGGGGCCGCGTCCGCAGTCCTCGCCGCCGACCCGCCGGACGTCAGCGAGACCCGGCTCGTCGTCGCCGCGATCATCGGCATCGCGACGATCGTGCTGCTCATCGTCGGCCTCAAGCTGCACCCGTTCCTCGCGCTCACCATCGGGTCCGGCGTCCTGGCCGTCGCCGCGGGCATCCCCTACCCGGACGCCTTCACCAGCTTCAGTGCGGGGCTCGGCACCACCGTCGCCGGCGTCGGTGTGCTCATCGCCCTCGGGGCGATCATCGGCAAGCTGCTCATCGACAGCGGTGGCGCCGACGAGATCGTCGACACGATCCTCGGCCGCACACCCGCGCAGCGGCTGCCGTGGGCGATGGCGCTCATCGCGTTCATCATCGGCATCCCGCTGTTCTTCGAGGTCGGCGTGGTGCTCCTCATCCCTGTGGTGATGCTCGTCGCCCGGCGGTCCAGGGTGTCGCTGATCCTGGTGGGAATCCCGGCGCTCGCCGGGCTGTCCGCGCTGCACGGCCTCGTGCCGCCGCACCCCGGCCCCCTCATCGCGATCGACGCCCTGGACGCGAACCTGGGCCTGACGCTCGGCCTGGGCCTGCTCGTCGCGATCCCCACGGTCGCGATCAGCGGTCCCCTCCTCGCGAAGCCCATGAACAGGTGGGTGCCGCTCCCGCCGCCCGAGTCGATCCTCGGGGAGGCCCGGCAGGACGAGGACGCGAAGCGTCCGGCGTTCGCGACGGCGCTCACCGTCGTCCTCCTGCCCGTGGTGCTCATGCTCGCCCGGACCGTCGCGGAGAGCCTCGGGGCGGACGACAGCGGCACCGGGAAGGTGTTCGTGTTCCTCGGCACCCCGCTCGTCGCGCTGCTCATCACGTCGCTCGTCGCACTCGTCGCGTTCGGGACCTCCCTCGGGCGCACCCGTGACGAGGTCAGCGCGCTGGTCGGCTCCTCGTTCGCCCCCATCGCGGGCATCCTGCTCATCGTCGGCGCGGGCGGCGGGTTCAAGCAGACGCTCGTCGACTCCGGCATCGGCGACGTCATCGGGCAGAACCTGGCCGACGCCCCCATCTCCCCGCTGCTGGCGGGGTGGCTCGTCGCGGTCCTGATCCGCCTCGCCACCGGCTCCGCCACCGTCGCGACCATCACGGCGGCCGGCCTGGTCGCCCCGCTCGCCGCCGACCTGTCCACGTCGCACGTCGCGCTGCTCGTGCTCGCGATCGGGGCCGGGTCCGTGTTCTTCAGCCACGTGAACGACGCCGGGTTCTGGCTGGTCAAGGAGTACTTCGGCATGACGGTCGGCCAGACGTTCCGCACGTGGTCCGTGATGGAGACCGTGCTGTCGGTGACCGCGCTGATCCTCGTCCTGCTGCTGGGGCTCGTCGTCTGACCCGCGAGACGGCGGCCCGGACCGCCGTCGGTCCGGGCCGCCGTCGTGGGGCGTCAGCCCTCCTTGGGGTTGACCGGCGACCCGTCGTCCATGAACACGTTGTTGGTCCACGAGAACGTTTTACTGTTCAGCGTGGCCGACTTGATCCACGCCGGCGTCCGGGCCGTCCGCATGAACCGGTTGCCGATGATCTCGAACTTCTCCGAGCCGATCGGCCCGAGGCCACCCTCGGACGTGTTCAGCGTGGAGCCCTCCTCGGTGTCCCCGTACAGCCAGTTCTCGCGGAGCGTCACGACGTTGTAAGTGCCGACGTTCTGCATGACCAGCAGCGCCGCGGTGCGACCACCGTGGATGGAGCAGCCCCACACGTCGTACAGGTCCAGCTCCCCCGAGGCCTGGTTGCCGTCGGTGTGCGTCCACTCGTCGGACTGCGTCGGGTCGGGGTACGACATCAGCATGTCCAGACGACAGCCGTGCATCTCGAACGACTTGCGCCGCTCCTTGGAGCCGTGCGGCTGCCCGCCGTCGACGACCCCCTGGATCAGCGTCCTCGACAGCTTGACGTTCCCGCCCTTGAACCCGCCGATCTCGTGCGACCGGTAGGAGGGCCGGACCTCGACGAACTCGATCAGGCCGTCGTCGATGACGTCGTCCGTGCAGTCCAGCAACCAGAAGTACGCGTTGCGCGTCGCCGGGTCGTGGTTCTCGCCGGACGGCTCACCCCCGAGCACGAGCGAGTCGCGGAGCGTGAAGTTCTTGACGTGCGGACGGAACCGTCCGGAGATCGCCAGCCGCTCGACGACCTGACCCTCCTCGAGGTTGTCGAACGTCCCCGAGTAGTTCTCGAGCCGGGTCTCGGGGACCCGGGGCCCGGTCTGAGCGAACGGCGTGTGCGCGTAGAGCGTTGTCGGCTCCGTCTCACCGAGCTCGAACACGGGGTGCTCCCACGGGGGGAGATCCGGCACGTCCGGCGGCACCGACGACGTCGGTTCGATGAACATGTTTCCTGAGACATTTGCGTAGAACCCAGCCATGATCTTGCCCCCATCTCGACCGCGAGTCCGGCCAATCCCCCTCGCTGATCGCGACGCTAGCAACGGGGTCTGACATCCCCGGACGAACGCGAAAAACCGTGCCCTATCAGGCAGAACACACCGGACGACGTCAGAAGGCACCCCGGTTGAGAGTGCTCTGCATGGCCCGCACCGCCGGCGACGGCTTCCAGATCTCACCGTCGACGACCGTGCCGTACCGGCGCTGCAGGCCGCAGTAGAGCTCCCGGCCCGCGACACCGTCCACCCTGCCCTGGTACTGACCGGCCTGCGCCGTCCGGCGCATCATCTCGACGAGGAGCGGCGAGCCCGCCGTCCCGGGCGCCCAGTCGTACCGCCAGCCCGTGGTGAGTCCCGGCTGCGCGTTGGGCCTGTACTGGTGCCAGACCTCGCCGTCGACGAACTGCATGCCGAGCACCCGTTGAGCCAGCGTCGTCGTGGCCGACCCCCAGACGCCGTCCTCGACGATCCCGCCGGCCGGTCCGCCCGGCATCGGTGCCGTGCCGCCGCCCGGGGTGGCGCCGGCCGCGAGCGCGAACAGCCGGTCGACGTCGAGCGCGCCCGGGTCGCCGTGGTCGTTGCCGGGCACGTGCTGGTGCCCCAGGACGCCTCGGTACGCGTACCACGCCGGGGTCGACAGGCGCTGGCCGCCGCTGCTGCCGTACGACGCCGGGTACGGGAGCCACGCCACCGACGCGCTCATCGGCAGGCCGAGACGGTCGGCGACCAGCCGCACCAGCCCCGCGACGTAGCCCATCGGCTCGTCGGGCATCGTCGGCACGAACACCGACGCGAGGAGCCCGTCGCGGGGGTCCGACGTCCCGATGATCTCCAGCTGCACAGCGCCCATGGTGTTCGTCGAGATCCCCGGCGGAGCCTTGAGCGACCACGCAGCCTCGTCGAGCGAGTAGTGCTGCCGGAAGGTCCGGCCCCACGGGTCGACCGTCGCGTGGGGAGCCGACCGTCCGTCGTGGTACGTCGCCGCGGACGGGTAACCGGCGCCCTCCGTGGTGTGCAGCACGATCAGCGCGGGTTCCCGCTTCCAGGCGAGGCTCGTCGGGTTGGAGAACTCCAGCCGGGAACCGCCCGGGTAGTCGTCGTCGAACCACCCGCCCAGGGCACGCCCCGCGGGGCGCAGCAGCGGGTGCCCCCACTGCGGCGGCTCGCGGCCCACGCCCGTCGGTTCGGGCTCCGGCCCGTCCTGGTCGGTGGTGCCGTCGTCAGCGGGCGCGTCGACGTGTTTCGACGGGTCGTGCTCGGGCACGGCAGCTCCCTGCGGTGGTTCGACTGTCTGCCGGCGCTCTCAGGGCGGACCGAGCCGGTGCCGCGCCTGCGCGGCGAGCCCGGCGAGGTGCTCGTCCCGCCCGCCGGCGAGAGCCTCCAGCGCCGCTGCCGCGTCCGGCAGACCGATCGCCGCCAGCCGGCCGACCTGCCGTTCGCGGTCCTCGACTGACGCGGGTCCCCCCGCGCCCAGCTCGTCCCCGAGCGCGGAGGCGAGCGCGGCGAGGGCGTCGTCGTCCCGCAGCACCGCGACGTCGAGCTCGACGACCGCCACGTCCTGACCGCCGGCGAGCGTCACCGGGTCCGGCTGGGCACCGGTGGCCAGGTTCCGCAGGCAGCGCAGCGCCAACGACAGTCGTGCCGCCGGCGCGACCACCGTGCGCAGGACGTCGAGCCCGAGGAAGTCGTTCACGAGCACCCTTTGTGCGAGCCGGTCGCCGGGCGCGAGCGTCACCTTGCCGCTCAGGCCACCGCGATAGGGCAGACCGGCCCGCGGGTCCGTGAGAACGGCGCCGCCCGCCTGCGCCGAGAACGACACGTGCCCCGGTCGGCCGCGCCCGCGGTCGGCACCGACCGGGACGTCGACCGCCCGGTCGCCGTCGTTGTGGACCGCGACCTCGACCTCGAGCGGCCCACCGACCAGGACGACGTCGTCGAGGACCCGGAGCTCCACCCGGACAGGCACGCCGCCGAGGTCGACGGTCGTGGCACCGTGCGGGCTCACCGGAACCGCACCCGCACCGTCACCGCCTGCGCGGCCAGCACCGAGTCCGCGATCGTCACCCGGACCGTCGCTGCACCGGGTCCGGGCCGCGTGACCTGGATCTGCCGCGCGGCGTCGGCTGCCACGGCCGGCGCCACCTGCACGGCGACGAAGCCGGGGGTGTCGACGGTCGGGACGAGCGTGCGCCCTCCTGGGGCGGCGCTGATCGGTATGACCACCGACGCCGTCGCTGCCGGCACGGGCGCCGGCTCGCGCGGCCGGGACAACCGGACCGGGACGATCGGCACGGGTGCCTCCGCGCGGCGGTTCGCGAACGTCGAGTCCTGGATCCTGATCCGCGCCGTCATGCCCACCAGGCCTGACTGCACCGTGTGCGGGCCGGCCACCGGCGCGCCCGTGAGCGGCGTCGTGAACATCATCGACCCTGAGACGAGCGAGAGGTCGACCGTCCGGGCGGGCGTCGACGACACGAATGCGATGCCGGCCTGGGCCACGCCGTCGGCGGCCAGGCCGCGCGCCGCCGGGGCGTTGGGCGTCACGACGATGCCCGTGTACGTGATGAGCGGGTGGGGTGCCGCCGCGTAGGGGTCGTTCCGGACGGGCGCGTGCGCACCACCGAAGATCTGCTCGGTCCTCACGATGAAGCCGGCGCCCCCGCGGAGCAGGCTGACGCGCTGGATGCCGTGGGCGAACTCGCTGCTCCACGGCGGGTTCCCGGACCAGCCGAGCCAGTGCATCCCCTGCCGGTTGTCGCTCACCGCGGGCAGTCCTGGCGCACCGGGACCCACGAACTGGTTGACGTCGATGCTCCCGGTCCCCGTGACGACGTTGTCGGGCCAGTTGTTGCCCGGCGCGGACTGGCCGAGGTTGGGCACGGGGTTGGGCCCGGTCCCGTTCAGGCTCGGCACGAGGTTGAAGTCATCGCGCCCCGCAGCTCCGATCGTCTCGCCGATCACCCGGCTCAGCGCACCGGAGACGCCGTTGGTCGGGGCGAAGCCGATGTTGTTGATCTGCCCGTACTGCCCTGCACCCGGCAGTCCCCCGTTCGTGAACCCGCTCACCCGCGTCGGTACCGGGTTGATCGCGAGCGGCGAGTCGAAGCGTGCCCCCGTCCCGTCGTCCTCGGCTCGGACGACGGTCGCACCGGTGTCGGCGCCCGCCGTGATCGTGGTCCCTGCGACCGTGGCGCCGTGCGCGGGCCGCAGCGTGACCGTGACCGGACGGCCCAGCGGGGCGATGGCGGGCGCGACGACGCCGGTGTTGCCCGTGACGCCGTCGCGGTTGGGGTCGATGCTGTTGACCGGCGGGACCGCAGCGCCCACCGCGGTGGCGATCCCGGCCGAGAACGCCGGCGCGGGGGTGACCGTGACGCCCGTGATGCCGACGAGGAGCACGTTGCCGGAGGTCGCGTCGTCCGCCGGCGTCGACGTGAGCGCCGCCCGGACCTGGAACGTCCCCCCTGCCCCCGCGGCTGCGGCGGCCGTCGCGCTGATCCGCGCACCCCTGCGGCCGCGCGGGGTGATCGTCACGCCCGCGGGTCCTCCCACCAGGGTCCAGGTGAGCGCGCCGGCGCCCGCTGCGACCGCGGTCACGTCGAGGCCACGGCCGCCGGCGCCCACCTCCGCGGTGGCGGGCAGGTTGACGGCAGTCACGGTCGGGGCCGCCATCGGCCCTCGTGCCGCGGGCGACAGCGTCTGCGCGAGGCCCGGACCGCGCCGCCCGTCCCGGCGCGTTCCCGATGCCAGGTCCTGCTGGACGACGTGGGCCAGCTCGTGGGCCAGCGTCCTCCTGCCGCGCGAGCTGTCGAGATCGCGCGCCTCCTCCCCGAGGTGGACGTCCCGACCGACCGTGTACGCCGCCGCCCCGAGCCGGGCTGCGGACGACGCAGCCGTGGCGTCGGCGTGCACGCGGACACCTCTCAGGTCCCAGCCGAACGACGCCTCCATCTCCGAGCGCAGCCGCGGCGGCAACCCGTCGGCGGCGGCCCGTTCCGCGGGAGGGCCGGCGGGCGTCGTGGACGGGCGGGCGACGGCGGCCTCCGCCGCACTGTCGGCCTCTCGCTCGTGCGACTGCTCCGTACCCGCGCCCGGTGTCCGGCGCGTGTCCACCAGCGCGGCCACCGCGTGGTTGCCCGCCCGCCTCTGCAGGGACAGCAGCCGCAGCGCGCGCGGCGAGGCGGCCGCGCGCGAGGCGGCCGTGCCCCCTGCTCGCCGGCAAGGGGTGTCACGCTCGGACGCGAACTGGCTGGTCATGGCGGCGCTCCTCGTGGCCGGGACGGCGGCAGCTCGCGTGGAGCAAGCTCGACGTCGGCCAGTCTTCTCACGGTAGCGCCCGAGCAACCGGGTGCCGGGCCTGTCGGCCAGCCCACCGAGCAACCGGGCTGCCCGAAAGGGCAATGACCGCTCCGCGCTCCACCGGGTACGTCATCGGTCACACGGGTGGACCGAGGTGGCGCACCACCCCCGCCGCCCGGTCTCCGCGCCCGGTCTCCGTGCAAGGGATCGGCGTACCCGGACCGCGACTCGGGTCAGGCGAGTGCCTGGGCGTCCGTGCGCGCCCGGGACTCCAGGATCGCCGGGGCGTTGGCCTCCGACCAGGTGCGCAGGGTCTGGACCGCGTCGAGCAACGACGTGCCGAGGGGCGTCAGCCGGTACTCGACCCGTGGGGGAACCTGGGCGAAGACCTGCCGGGCGACCAGGCCGTCCCGCTCGAGGGCGCGCAGCGCCTCCGTGAGCACCTTCGGGGTGATGTCGGTCAGGATCCCGCGGAGCTCCGTGAACCGGAGGACGGAGCGGTCGAGCGACAGCAGGATGCGCACCGTCCACTTCTCGCCGACACGGGCCAGCACCATCCGGCTGGGGCATGCCACGTCCAGCACGTCACAGGGAACGGTATCCACCGGGTGACCAACTTCCGTTGAAGAGACTGGTATCGAATCCATACTATCGGCGACGTCCCAGTTCAGACCACGATTCGGGAGTCCTCATGCACGTCCTCCTCACCGGAGCCACCGGCTACGTCGGATCCAACGTCCTGGCGGCACTGCTCGCCGCCGGCCACCAGGTGCTCGCCGTCACGCGCAGCGAGCGCTCCGCCGACCGGGCCCGCGCGGCGGGTGCGGTCGCGGTCGTCGGTGACCTGACCGACACCCCGTGGCTCGTCGAGCAGCTCCGCGCGGTCGACGCCGCGATCCACACCGCCGCCACCGGCGATGCGGACAACCCCTCCTTCGACGACGCCGTGATCGACGCCGTGATCGCGGCGTTCGGCGGCACGGACAATCCGTACCTCCACACCAGCGGCGTCTGGATCTGGGGCGAGGGCACCGTGCACGCGGACGGACCGCTCCGCCCGCCGTCCCTCGTGGCCTGGCGGCTCCAGCGCGAGCAGCGACTTCTCGAGGCGGACGTCCGGGCCACCATCGTGGCGCCCGCCGTGGTCTACGGGCAGGGCGGCGGCGTCGTCCCGGCGGTGTTCGGTGCGGGCTCCCGGACCGCGGACGGCACCCTCCGGCTCGTGGGGTCGGGCGCGCAGCGGTGGACGGTGGTGCACGTCGAGGACCTGGCCGACGCCTACGTGGCAGCGCTGGTCGGCGGTCCCCGTGGCCGGCGCGTGCTGGCCGCCTCCGGCGAGAACCCGACGGTGCGGGAGATCGCCCAGGCCGTCGCGGGGCCTGGCGGACGAGTGCTTCCGGAAGACGTCGACCAGACCCGTGCCCGGCTCGGCGCTGCGTTCGCGGACGCCCTGCTGCTCGACCAGGCCGCGGACGTCGACCGGACGGCGTCCTCGTGGGGATGGGTCCCGCGCCGGCGGAGCCTGGTCGACGAGCTCTCCGCGTGATCTGCACCTGCCGGTAGGAGCCCCCACCGGCCGCGCCGAGGACGAGGGGCCCGGACCGCTCGGTCCGGGCCCTTCGCGCCCTGGGCGCCCCGATGCCGGGCCGGGCCATCGATGGGACGGTCGTCCTGCAAGGCCATCGGCGTCCGATTGGCTATCGCCGTCCCGGTGGTCCGCCGGGACGATCAGCGCGTGGATATTCTCAGGTACCGGGCGTTCACGACCGTCGAGCCGAACGGGCGGTCGGGGAATCCGGCCGGCGTCGTGCTGGACGCAGAGGGACTCGGCGACGCGGACATGCTTCGGACGGCGGCCGAGCTCGGGTTCAGTGAGACGGCGTTCCTCACCGCCATCGAGCCCGACGCGGCAAGGGTGCGGTACTTCACCCCGCGCGCGGAGATCGCGTTCTGCGGGCATGCCACGATCGCGTCGGGCGTGGCGCTGGCGCGGCGGCGGAACGTCGCATCCGTGGTGCGGCTGACGACGAACGCCGGGCTCGTGCCCGTGGAGGTGACCGCGGAGCGGGCGACCCTCGTGGCGGTCGACACCGAGGTCGAGGACCTCGACGACGGCCTCCTCGACGAGCTGCTGAAGGCGCTGCGGCTCGACCGAGGCGACCTTGACGCCGTGATGCGTCCCGCGCTGGTGCACGGCGGCAACCTGCACCCGCTCGTCCCGTGCGGGACGGCGTCCTCGACCGCCTCGACCACGACGGCGACGCGGTGCTGACCCTGCAGGACGCGCACGGGTGGGACGGCACGGTGCCGGTCGTCCAGCGGCTCTCGGCGACACGGTTCGCCTCGCGCAACCCGTTCCCGCGGGGCGGGATCAGAGAGGACCCGGCGACCGGATCCGCGGCGGCGGGGCTCGGGGCGTACCTGCGGGCGAAAGGGCACGTCGAGGTGCCCGCGGTGCTCACGGTCGACCAGGGGGCAGAGGCAGGGCGGCCGTCGCTGATCGTCGTCGAGGTCCCGCGCGAAGGCCGGGTGCGGGTCACCGGGACCGCCGAGGAGATGTAGCACGCAACCCGATCGCGTCACAGGGGTGAGACAGACCGACCGGTCACACGTCGCGGAGCTCGACCGGGTCGCGGTCGCGTCCTTCGAGCGTTGAGAGCGCGCGTCCGCCACGGGGTCCGCGCGCTTGAATGAGGCATGGCCCCGGGACACTCGCCTGCCGTCGAGCTCGAGGTCGGGTCCCGCACCGTGCGGATCTCCAACCCCGACCGCGTCTACTTCCCCGCCAGCGGGGCGACCAAGCTCGACCTCGCGAGCTACTACCTCGCCGTGGGCGACGGGATCGTGCGTGCGCTGCGGGAGCGCCCGTGCATGCTGCACCGCTACCCGACGGGCGTCGCCGGGGAGAAGGTTCACCAGAAGCGGCTGCCACGGGGCGCCCCGCCGTGGATGGAGACCGTGGAGGTCTACTTCCCGCGCTTCGGCCGTACCGCCGACGAGCTGTGCGTGACCGAGCTGGCCCACGTGATCTGGGCGGTGCAGATGTCGACCGTCGAGTTCCACCCGTGGAACAGTCGCCGGGCCGACACCGAGCGCCCTGACGAGTGGCGCATCGACCTGGACCCCATGCCGGACTGCCCCTTCGACCGGGTCCGGCGCGTCGCGCACGTGGCGCGGGAGGTCCTGGACGAGCTGGGGGCGGTCGGCTGGCCGAAGACCTCCGGCGGTGCAGGCCTCCATGTCTATGTCCGGATCGTGCCCGAGCACGACTTCGCGGACGTGAGACGAGCAGCCCTCGCCTTCGCGCGGGAGGTGGAGCACCGTGCACGGGGAGACGTCACCACCACGTGGTGGCGGCGGGACAGGGACCCCTCGCTCGTGTTCGTGGACTACAACCAGAACGCCCGCGACCACACGATCGCCTCGGCCTACTCGGTGCGGGGAACCCCAGGGGCCACCGTGTCGACGCCTCTGCGCTGGGACGAGATCGACGACGTCGATCTCCGGGACTGCACGCTGCGCACGGTGCCCGCACGCTTTGCCGAGCTCGGCGATCTCCATGCCGGCATCGATGACGCGGTCTTCGACCTGGCGCCGCTGCTTCGCTGGGCTGAGCGCGACGAACGCGACGGCGCCGCGGCGCCCCCGGACGGCGACGTGTGATCCGACCGGGGAACGCGTGATCGGACGCGACGCGTCCCCGGCCAACCAGCCAACGTCGAAGGCCCGGACCATCAGGTCCGGGCCTTCGACTTCTTGTAGCGGGGAACCTCGCGAGGCTGGGATCTCTCGGTCGGCGGTGACACGTCTCCGCAGGTCACAAGGCCATGCCAGGGCACGTGCGGGCGCAGCGGGGCAGTCATACAAGGATCGAACCACGCTGCTCGGACAGCGATCGGTCGCCGGAGGCGAGCCGTGCGGATCGAGCTCGACGACTCATCGGCCCCCGTATCGCTTGATCGCACCCTGATGGGTGATGCCGAGTGCAGCGCCGATCTCAGTCCATGTCACACCGGCCGCACGGGCGGCGAACACGGCGTCCTCGACGTCCTGCTCGGCGACGCGCTTGGCATGCACAGCCGACTCGATGTGAGCGACGGCCGACCGGTCGCGCATGATCGCTGTCGCCGGTTCGAACCCTTCGAGCCGGGCGAGCAGCTCCGCGTCGTCGTCCGCTCCGGCGTGGCGTGACCCGGTGTTTGCGACCGTGCGCTGCCGTACAAGACGACCCCTGTCGGCCGACCTCGCGATGGAGTTCTTGCCCACCGCCCGGGGGGCCTTCTTGATGCTGGACTTCGTGTTCTTCATGTCGGCGCCCTTCCTCTCGCTACGGCCAGAACTTCCGACGCGCGGGCATCGGCATCGTCATGTACGACACCGACTTCGAGCATCGCCCCGTTGCGTGCCGGACCGATGACCATGAGCACCTCGCCTGCGTCGAACGTGCGGACAAAGTGGTCTATCGCGTGGAGGATGTCGGCATCGGTGACGCCATGCTTCCTGGCGCTCGCCGTGATCCTCACGAATGCAACCTTAGTTGCAGATGCGACGTCGCTGCAACCAAGGTTGCAGTGGGACCCCCGCACGAGTAGCACGTGAGCTCGCTGGCGCCTCGTCGAGCACGAGCTCGTCGACGCCGATGCACAGCACTACCGGCGCGCCGTACTGCCGTTGGCCAGGATGCGCAGGCTCGCCGGCGGAACCGACGCATCGGCCCAGATCGACGACCTCATCGCCGCGCTCCGTGACGTCCACCGCCGACGTTCGCGCCTGCTGCAGGAGTTCGACCGTGCCGGGCTCCCCTGACGCCCCGCGGCCGCCAGCGCTCCGGGGACGCCGGCCTCTCGGGCACACACGGCCAGGTCGGCATGGTTGCGCGAACGACAAAGGCCCGGACCATCAGGTCCGGGCCTTCGTCACTGTGTAGCGGGGGCAGGATTTGAACCTGCGACCTCTGGGTTATGAGCCCAGCGAGCTACCGAGCTGCTCCACCCCGCGTCGGTGAGTACAACCTACCTCACCTGCGGGGGCGGCCCAAATCCGATGGCCCTGACCGGGGGTGGCGTACGTCACCCCCCGTCTCGTCAGGGCTCCGGGTTGAGACGCGACTCGGCGGCGATCGCCGCGTCGATGGCCGCGTCGAGGCTCTTCTGGGCCTGGCCGTAGGCGGTGAAGTCGCCCGTCGCCAGGGCGGCCTGCCCGTCCTGGATCGCCTTGTTCGCGGCCTGCAGGGCGGCTTCCAGGTCGGCCCGTGCCGAGGCGTTCGTGCCTCCCCCTGCGTCGGTCCCGCCACCGGTGGGCGGCGGCGTCGCGGTCGTGCCCGTGCCCGGGTCGGTTCCCGCGTCGCCGGCATCGGCCCCGGAGTCCCCTCCGAACACCTGGTCGAGCGCCCCGTCGAGCGTGTCGGCGAACCCGATGTTCTCGCCGAAGGCCACCAGGACACGCTGCAGGAGCGGGAACGTGGTTCCGGAGGCCGCCTGGACGTAGACCGGCTGCACGTAGAGCAGGCCCCCGCCGACCGGCAGCGTCAGGAGGTTGCCACGGACCACCTTGGAGTCGCCGCGCCCGAGGATGTTGAGCTCGTTCGACACCACGGGGTCGGACGTGAAGTTGTTGTTGACCTGGCCGGGACCGGGCACGGTCGAGTCTCGTGGCAGCTCGAGCAGCCGCAGCTTGCCGTAGTCGGCCGACGGCTTGCCGGACTCGTTGCCCGCCTCGGCATCGACCGAGAGGTACCCGGTCAGCACGTTGCGCGCCCCGGACCCGCTCGGGATGAACGACGACATGAGCGAGAACCGGGCGCTGTCCTGGTCGGGCATCTGCAGCGTCAGGTAGTACGGCGGCTGCGGGACGTTGACGTTGGACTTGGTGGGGTCGGCCGGGTTGGCCCAGAAGTCGTTCCCGGTGAAGAACTGGCCCGGGTCGGTCACGTGGTACTGGCTGAGCAGGTTCCGCTGCACCTTGAACAGGTCCTCGGGGTAGCGGATGTGGCTCATCAGTGCACCGTCGATCGCGGACAGCGGCTGCAGCGACGTCGGGAACACCTTGGACCAGGCCTTGAGCACCGGGTCCTGCGTGTCCCACGCGTACAGGTCGACGGAGCCGTCGTACGCGTCGACCGTGGCCTTCACCGAGTTGCGGATGTAGTTCACGTTCTTCGGCTGGAGCGCCTGGATCGTGGTGGACGTCTCGGTGATCGAGTCGGTGGTGGCCTCCTCGAGCGAGCGCAGCGCCGAGTACGGGTACTCGTCGCTCGTGGTGTAGCCGTCGATGATCCACTTGACCCGGCCCTCGACGACCGCCGGGTACACCCGACCGTCGAGCGTGAGGTACGGCGCGACCTTCTGGACGCGGTCCCGAGGGTCACGGTCGTAGAGGATCTGCGAGTCCTCGTTGACGCGGTTGGAGAACAGGATCTGCTCGGACCCGAACTTCAGGCCGTACAGCAGCTGGTTCCACGGGTTGCCGATGCTCGGCCCGGCAGACACGTCCCGCGTCGGGAACGTCGTGTTCACCGAGCCGCCCGCCGCGTCGTCCGGGTAGTCGAGCTCCCAGCTCTTGGTCCCCTCCGGCGCGCCGACGATCGAGTACTGCGGCGCCCGCGGGCTGAAGTAGATCCGCGGCTCGTAGGGGCCCATCTCGCCGGTCGACGGGATGCCCTGCTCCCAGAACGCCGGCGCCCCCCGCCCTTCGGTGGTGTTGCCGAACGCCGCGACCACACCGAACCCGTGCGTGTACACGGTGCTGTCGTTGGTCCAGTTCCGCTGCTGTGCGTCCAGACCGGACAGGTCGAGCTCGCGGACCGCGATGACGGTGTCCCGACTCTCGCCGTTCACCTCGTAGCGGTCCACGGAGAGCGTCTCGGGGAAGTGGTAGAAGCCCTTGATCTGCTCCAGCTGCTTGAACGACGGGCTCACGATCTGCGGGTCGAGCAGCCGGATCGACGCGGTGGTGTCGGCGTCCTGCCGCAGGGCACCCGCCTCGGCGACGACGTCCGCGTCGTACTCGCTCGTGGCGACGTCCTGCAGTCCGTACGCGGCGCGCGTGGCGTCGATGTTGCGCTTGATGTAGTCCGCCTCGCGGTCCTGCTGGTTCGGCTGCACCTGGAACCGCTGCACGACGGCCGGGTAGATCCCGCCGACGGCGATCGCGGCGACCACCATGAGGCCGACGCCGATGGCGGGCAGGCGCCAGTTGCCGCGGACGGCAGTGAGGATGAACGTCACGGCGACGAACACCGCGATGCCGGCGAGGATGGCCTTCGACGGGATGACGGCGTGCACGTCGGTGAACGACGCCCCCTCGAACTTGGCGCCGGCCTTCGTGAGGATCGAGTACCGGTCGAGCCAGTAGTTCCCGGCGATGAGCACCATCAGCACGGCACCGACGACCGCGAGGTGCACGCGCGCCGCCTTGGTGGTCCGCGGCGCGGTGCCGCGCTGACCGCCGACCCGCAGGCCGCCGTACAGGTACTGGGTCGCCAGACCCGCGATACCGGCCAGCACGGTCACGGCCATGAGGAACGACACGACGAACCGGAGCCCCGGCAGCGTGAACAGGTAGAACCCCAGGTCGATGCCGTACTGGGGGTCGGTCTCACCGACGCTTCCGCCGTGCATCCACAGCTGGACGGTCTGCCACTGCTGGGACGCGGCCGCGCCGGCGAACAGGCCGAGCACGGCCGGGCCGACGATCATGACGAGCCGGCGCAGCGGCTCGATCGCCTCGCGGTACTGGTCGAGGTTCTGCTGCTCCTGCGTGGACGGGGCGTAGACCGGTCGTGACCGGTACCCGTAGCTCAGGCTGGCGGCCACCCCTCCCGCCATCAGGAGGAATCCGAGCAGGAACAGCACCGTCCGGGTACCCCACTCCGTCCGCAGCACCTGCAGGAAGCCGAGCTGGTCGTACCAGAGCACCTCGGTCCAGACCTGCGCGAGCACGAGCACGGTGACGACGACGAGGCCGAGCACGACGAGGGTGGGCACGAGCGCCCCGCGCCGCCGACGGGTCGGTCGCGGACGGGGCGGGCTGGCGAAGGTCACGGTGCTGCGGTCCTCGTCGTCGACGGTGATGGGGAGCGACCGGCACGACCGGTCGCGTGGAGCGGCCGCCGCGGGATGCGGAGTGCTCGCAGCGTGAACGAGCCGGGCGGGACCCAGGTTCCCACACGGGTGCGACGATGAGCGCGTGAGAGACGAGGAAGCCGCGCGGAGCGCGCTCGCCGACGCGGTCAAGGAGATCGAGCACCACGTGGCGTCGGCCGGGTGGGACGGTCCGGTCCGGGTGTTCGCGCTGGTCCGCACGCAGCACGCCCTGCAGGCCGAGCCGGGCCTGGCCGACCAGCTCACGCCCGAGGTGCTGGCCGCCGCGACGGGAGACACGTGGCACCTGACCTCCGTCGAGCAGGAGGACCTGCCCGCCGCGCCCGACCTCGAGTCCTTGCTCGCGGGGCTGTCGTGGCCGGACGCGGTCGAGGGGATGGCCGTGACGGTGGAGCGGGTGGTGCTGCCGCCGGCGGCCGAGGCGGACATGCCCGGCGACCCCGAGGCGGCCCTGGCCTACCTCCTGGCGCACCCGGACCGGGAGGACGTCCGGCTCGCGGTCGGGGCCCTGCGCGACGGCCCGTCCTGGTGCGCCGTGCGCGCCCGGGCCCACGACTCGGACGACGAGGTGGGCCAGGGTGCCGACCTCGTGCCCGGCCTCGTGGCGGCGGTCCGCTCGACGTTCGACTGAGGGCCGGCCGAGCGGCCCGGAGTAGACGGGTCAGCCGGCCGCGGTGGTGCACGTGGGCAACGAGTCCCCGGTCCCCGCGCCGATCGCGGTCATCGCCTCGCGCGCCTCGTGCAGCGTCGAGATCCTCACGACGTCCAGCCCGTCCGGCACGTGCCCGACGACCTCGTCGCAGTTCGAGGCGGGCGCGAGGAACCACGTCGCCCCGTCCCGGCGCGCGCCTGCGAGCTTCTGCCGGATGCCGCCGATAGGTCCGACGTCGCCCGTCACGTCGATCGTGCCCGTGCCCGCGATGTCGACGCCGTTCGCCTCGTCCTCGGGGGTCATCTTGTCGATGATCCCGAGCGCGAACATGGTCCCGGCGCTGGGGCCGCCGATGTCGTCGATGCTGATCTCCACGTCGACCGGCATGTCGAACGTCGGGTCGATGTAGACGCCGATCTGCGCACCGCCGTCCTCCTTGGTGCCGGTGACGATCGGCAGGTCCACCGACTGGCCGTGCCGCTTCACCGTCAGCGTCACGGTGTCACCCGGCACCACGTCGTCCAGGTCGTCGATGAGGGTCTGGTAGTCCGCCACGGGCGCGCCGTCGAGCGCCACGATGACGTCGCCCTCCTCGACCTTGCCGGCGGCGTCCGTCCCCTCCACGGTGTCCGCGACGACGAGCGTGGCCGGGACCTCGTACCCGAGCTCGGTGAGGGCCGCGACGCTGGCGTTCTCCTGGGAGGACACCATCTCCGCCTGGTTGGAGTCGTCGATCTGCTCCTGCGAGACGTCGGGCGGGTACAGCTCTTCGACCGGTCGCACCACGGACGAGGGGTCCAGCCATCCCTGCAGGGCCCCGACCAGGGTCGAGGGGAAACCCGGGCCGCCCGTGCCCGACACCGTCGTCAGGCGCAGCTCGCCGGTCGAGTCGAACGTCTCGGCCCCGGTGACCTGGATGAGCGGCGTGCCCTCGTGCTCGCCCAGCACGTCCCGCGTCGGGCCCGGGCTGTTCACCGCGTACGGGGTGGGCATGACGACGAGCAGCGCCAGGAGCACGGCCGTACCGAGCATGCCGACGGAGAGCATCAGCGAGCGCGGGCTGACCCGCTCGGGCTCGTACGGCGGGACGTCGAACGGGTCAGAGGGTTCCTCGAGCACCCCCCGATCATCCCCTACGACGTCGACGCCGGTGCGACGCCGGTGCCGACCGCCAGGACGGCGGTCAGCGACGCCGTCGCGCGCGCGCCTGTCTCCACACCGCCGCCGTGCCGATCACCGCGACCGCGGCCCCGGCAGCGCCCAACGCCGCCGCGTCACGGGACCCGAGCCGTCGCCCGGCGACCGCGACCCTCCCCTGGACTCCCTCGAGCAGCACGTCCAGGCATGCGGCACTCGACCACCGGGCCTCCCAGCCGGCCGCCCGGAGCCGGTCCGCGGCCACGGTCCACGGGTAGACGACGAACGCCAGCTCTGCCGCCGGCGCCGGCAGCACCCCGACCCGGTGCAGCCGTTCGGCCGTCCCGAAGGCCGTCGTCGCGGCGAGCTCCACCCGGCGCATGCCGGCCGCGGACTCCACCTGGGTCGGGCTGAGCTCGTCGACCGCACCGACGGTCAGCGCCCCGAGCAGACCGTGGTCGACGGCGAAGCGCGCGGCCGATGCCAGGTCGTCGACGTGCACGAACTGCCACTGGCGCGTCGCGCCGCGGACCGTGAGCAACCGCGGCGCCTCGAAGTGGCGCGTGACGAAGGTGTCCACCCCGGCGCCCACCACGGGCGACGGGCGCAGCACGGTGAGCAGCGGGGTCCGCCGCCGACCCGACCGGGCCACCACCGCCTCGACCGCGTGCAGGTCGCCGACGAGCCCGGTCTGCTCGTCGTCCCCACCGCGGTGCAGCGGGTCACCGTCGTGCACCACCGGCCGGTCGGGCCAGGCGCCGTACACGACCGCCGACGTCACGACCACCACGTGCCTGACCTTGGCCGCGCGGGCCGCGGAGAGCGTGCGCTGCGTGTGCGCGACGAGCTCCGCCTGCCGCTCGCGGACCGACCGCCCGGCGGTCGCGGTCAGGTCGCCGGGGTGCGCGACGAGCACCACCACGTCGACACCGGCCAGCGCCGCCTGCGGCTCCACGGCGGGCACCTCGTCGACCGTCCGGACGTCGCCCGACCACGCCGCGGCCACGGCAGCGGCGATCGGACCCCGGCCGACGACGAGCACGGTGTCCCGGTCGGCGACGGCCTCCGTGCGCCCTGAGCGAACCTGTCCGACCACCATGCTCCGTTCCTGGGCTGCGCGGTTACCGTGGTCGCAGCCGGACCCCATCGTCGCAGGAGGTTTCCGTGAGCTCCGACCATCCCGCCACCCCTGACCCCGGCGGGTCGGACGTCCCCGCCTGGGAGCAGATGCTGCGGGCGGTGCTCGGAGACGGCGCGCAGGACGCCATCCGCGAGCTCCAGGCCCGCGGCATCGACCCCGCGGCCATGGCCGAGGCGTCCGGCCTCCCCTCCGACCCGGCCGCGCTCGAGCAGGTGTTCTCGCAGGTCCAGCGGATGCTCGCCATGTCCGGGGACCAGCCGGTGAACTGGCAGATGGCGCACGATCTGGCCCGGCAGCAGGCCGCGACCGGTGGCGACCCGTCCCTGTCCGCCGAGCAGGTCCGGCAGGTCCGCGACGCGTTCCAGGTCGCCGAGCTGTGGCTCGACGCCGTCACCGACCTCCCGCCGGCAGCCGGTCCCCCCGGTGCCTGGAGCCGCGCGGAGTGGGTCGAGGCGACCCTGCCCACGTGGCGCACGCTCACCGAGCCCATCGCGACGTCGCTGTCGGCCGCTCTCGTCGGCGCGCTCGGCTCGAGCCTGCCCTCCGACGACGCCGCGCTGCCCGGCGGCATCGACGCCACGCAGCTGCTGCGCCGCCTCGGGTCGGCCGTGTTCGGCATGCAGGTCGGTCAGGGAGCCGGGACCCTCGCCCGCGAGGTGTTCGGCACGACGGACGTGGGGCTGCCGCTCGTCGCGACCCCCGCCCCGGCACTCGTCCCAGCCAACGTCGACGCGTTCGCGGAAGGGCTCGACGCCCCGGCCGACGAGGTGCGGCTCTTCCTCGCCCTGCGCGAGTCCGCGGCGACGCGGCTGTTCACGCACGTCCCGTGGTTGCGCGCCCACCTGTTCGGCACCGTCGAGACGTACGCGAGGGGCATCTCCATCGACGCCGACCAGCTCGAGGAGGCGGTCCGTTCCGTCGACCCGACGGACGCCGCCGCCCTGCAGGCCGCCCTGTCGAGCGGCGTGTTCGCCCCACACACCACGCCCGCGCAGCAGGCGGCCCTCGAACGCCTCGAGACGGCTCTGGCGCTGGTCGAGGGCTGGGTGGACGAGGTCACCGCCACCGCAGCACTGCCGCACCTGCCGCACGCCGTCGCGCTGCGCGAGATGGTCCGACGGCGGCGCGCAGCGGGTGGGCCCGCCGAGCAGACGTTCGCCAGCCTCGTCGGCCTGGAGCTGCGACCCCGACGGCTCCGCGAAGCGGCGGCGCTGTGGGCGCAGATCACCCGCGACGCCGGGCCGGAGGCCCGTGACGCCGTCTGGGCACACCCCGACCTGCTGCCCGGCACGGAGGACCTCGACGACCCGACGGGCTACACGGCGCGCCGCGATGCCGCCGTCGACGAGACGGCCGACGTCGACCGTGCGCTCGCGGAGATCTTCGGTGAGCCACCGGCAGACGGCGACGAGGGGAGGGTCACGGGCACGGACGACTGAGGGCCGCGCTCAGGGGCCGGGGTCCACCTGCTCCGCGGCCACCTGCTCGGTGGCCACCTGCTCCGCGGCTATCGGCTCCGCGCCTGCTCCGCGGCTACCTGCTCCAGGGCCACCTGGTCCGCGTCGGCTCGTTCCGAGTCAGCCTGCTCCACGAGGTCGACGTCCGGGACCTCGTCCGCCACGTCCTCGACGTCGCCGGCCACGTCGTCCTCGAAGGCGTCGACGAGCTCCCCGTCGGCCGTCCCGTGAGCCGGTCCGTCCGAGGGGCCGCCGCCACCCCGGCCGGCGACCGGCTCACCGGCGAAGGCGTACCCCTCGAGGAACCCCCGGGCGCGCTGCGTCCGGGGGTAGCCCTCCAGCTCGGCCCAGAACTCGGGGCCGTGACCGGCGTGCAGCAGGTGGTTGAGCTCGTGCAGCAGGACGTAGTCCAGGACCCACCTCGGCATGCCGCGCACCCGGTCGGAGATACGGATCGTGCCGTCCGTCGGCGTGCACGACCCCCAGCGCCGGCCCTGGTTCGTGGACCACGTGACACTCGTCGGGACCGCCCGCCCGCCGAGGTAGCGCGCCGACAGCTCGGTGGCGCGGGCCGCGAGCTCGGTGTCCGAGGGGCGACGCCGGCGCTCCTGGGCTGCGAGCCGCCCGAGCATCCGGCGGACCCACTCACGCTCTTGTGCGTGCGTGAACCGGGCCGGGATCGCGACGATCGTCTGGTCGCCCTCGCGCCAGGCCGTGACCGTCCGCACGCGCTTGCGTGATCGGCGGACCTCGACCTGGGACAGGTCGTGCGTGGGCGGCTGCACACGTGCACGCTAGCGCCCGGCACCCACGTCCAGCCCGTTCACCGGTCGGACGCGCGGCGCGCCACGGCGTGATCCCGCGTCCGCAGCACCCATCGCCACTACTGTGGACGACGCGCGGGCGCGTCGGTCACGACCCTGCCCGGCCGCCGGCCGGCGGAAGTCCCGGACCGGTGCACCACACCGAGGGAGGGCACCATGGCCGAGACGTATGCGGGTGAGTTCTACTGCGTGAAGTGCAAGGAGAAGCGCGAGGCGGAGGGCGACGTCGTCGTGTCCGAGTCCGGACGGCGCATGGCGAAGGCCACCTGTCCGGTCTGCGGCACCAAGCTCAACCGGATCCTCGGCAAGGCCTGAGCACCACCTGAGCACCTGTCGCAGGGGGCACCGTCGTCGACGACGGTGCCCCCTGCGGCGTTCCTCGGCCTGTGGACAACCGGACTCGCGATCCGAGCACCGCTGACACAGTGACGCGGACACGAGGAGGGTGCATGCGACTGCGTCCTGGTCTGCGGCTCCTGCGCCGCGGGGACACCGAGGTCCAGGTGGGCACGGACCCGCGCTGGGCGGTCCGCCTGACGGACCTGAGCACGGCCGAGTGCCGGCTCCTGATGTCGGTCGACGACCGCACGGACCTCGCGGCGCTGCCCGCGATCGCCGGAAGGCTCGGGCTGGATCCTGCGCGTGTCTCGACGCTCGTCGCCCTGCTCCACGAGGCGCACCTCACGGTGGCCGGCGGTTCCGGCCGCGTCGCACCCGGACCAGCGTCTCCCGAGGCCGCGCTGTGGTCGCTGCTGCGTCCGCAGGCCGACGGCACACCCCTCGTGGCGGAGCGCGCGCGGCGGACCGTCGGCGTGATCGGCCTCGGCCCCACGGGTCTTGGCGTCGCGGTCGCCCTCGCCGCGGCGGGAGTCGGGACGCTGCTGGTCGACGACCCGCGCGCCGTCCGGTCGGACGACGTCGGGCTCGGCGGCTACCGATGGAGTGACGTCGGGTCGGCGCGCGAGCATGTCGCCACCCGGGTGCTGCGCGACGTCGCGCCCCAGATCGGTCTCGACGGCCGGCGCGAGCCCGACGTGCTGGTCGTCGTCGAGCACGCCGCCGCGGACCCGGCACGTGCACCGGTCCTGCTCTCGACGGGCACCGCGCACCTCTCGGTCGTCGTGCGCGAGGCCGACGCCGTCGTCGGGCCGCTCGTCGTCCCGGGTGACGGACCGTGCCTTCGGTGCCTCGACCTGCACCGCACCGACGTGGACCCGGCGTGGCCGCTCCTCGTCGCCCAGCTCGTCGACAACCCCGGCGCCGCAGCCTCAGCGCGAACCGCGGGCGAGGTCGGCCCGGTGGCCGGCGTGTGCGCCGCGCTCGCCGCCGCGGCCGTCGTCGCGCATCTCGACGGCACGTCCGCCCACCTGCGGGGAGTCACGTACGAGATCGGCCTGCCGGACGTCGTGCCTCGCAGACGGATGTGGGCGGTGCACCCCGACTGCGGGTGCACCGCCCTGCCCGTCGTCCCCGCGGGTGTGTCCACCTGATCGTCGACCGGCGGACCCGCCGGAGGCCACCGGCGGATCCTGGTGCCGCGACGGTCAGGCCGCGACGCCCGGGTTCTTGCGCGGCCGCCCCCGACCGCGCTTGGTCGGGACGACCACACCACCGATGAACACCTCGCCACCCCAGACGCCCCACGGTTCGGCACGCTCGACGGCGCCGGCGAGGCAGCCGTCGATGAGCGGGCACTCGCGGCACAGGGCCTTGGCTGCCTCGACCTGGGCGGTCTGCTCGGCGAACCAGAGCTCGGGGTCGTTCGAACGGCACGGGATGAGGTCGGCGAGCAGCAGCTCGAACTGCTGACGGTCGTCGGTGGTCGCGGTGCTGCCCGTGAGGGGCCACGGGCCGGATCCGCCCTGGTTCACGGTGTCGAGCAGCGTCGTGAGCCGCACGATGTCCTCCTGATGTCCTGACTGTGAGCGATGAGGTCCGGATCGGGACCGACTCGCTCCGCCCGGCATCGGGAGGAAAGAGAAAGGCCGCGGATCCGAGTGACGGACTCCGCGGCCTGTGACCGTTGTGCGGTCAGACCATAGGAGTCCGGGGGCGGAGTCGCAGATCGGCGCCACGCTTGCGCCATGCGACAGCTCCGCCGAGCGTCGTGTTCCCGAGGGCAAAGGCCGGCTGCTTCACCGAGATCGGCGTCATCGCGGAGTCCGCGCCATGTGAGGCGCACGACCGCGAGATGGGCAGGGCTCGCCCCTGGGGCACGGGCGTGGGCGCGAGGCTGCGGGAGAGTACGGCGCGCTCGACCATCGACATATACGTCGTGTTGGTGTCCATCAGCTTCGCCACCTCCCTCCGGTCCGGCCCTCGCCGTGACGGCGCGGCCCATGTTTCAAGGACGTGACTCACCCTAGGGGGCGGTCAGAAGTGCGGACAACCGAATTAGCGGAGGAACTTCTGACGAGTTCCTGCCACGGTCAGATCCGCAGGAGATCGCCCCCTACCGGGATCCGGGCGGGCCTGGGCGCTGCCCCGCCGGGCGCGCCGGAGGGGGCAGCGTCGGCCAGGCGACCGTCAGGCCCGGGCGGACGCGCGGGCCACGACCTCGACGATCTCGTCCCCCACCGTCGCCAGCGTGACGGCACCGATCCCCCGCACCCGACCGAGCTCTTCGCGGGTCGCGGGGCGCCTGCGCGCCACCTCGGCGATGGTCGCCGCGGTGAGCACGCGCACGGCTGCGACACCCGTGGCCTGGGCGTGGTCGTCCCGCCACCGCGTCAGCCGCGCGGCCGTCTCCCGCGTGACCGGGTCGTCGTCGACGCTCTCCGACCCGGCACGTCGCGCACGGTCCCGGCTCGTGCGGCCGCGGGCGTCCGGCCAGAGGTCGACGAGGAACCGTGACATCGACCGTGTCGGGCGGCTCCCGGGCAGCCTGGCGCGGGCGTAGGACAGCTGCAGGTGCTCGCGTGCGCGGGTGATGCCGACATAGAGCAGGCGGCGCTCCTCGCCGACCATCGCGTCGGTGTCCGCAAGTGCGGTCGGCAGCAGCCCGTCGCTGAGACCGGCCAGGAACACGGCGTCCCACTCGAGGCCCTTGGCGGCGTGCAGCGATGCCAGCGTCACTCCCTCGACCGTCGGCGCGTGCTGGGCCGCCGCACGTTCGTCGAGCTCCGCCACGAGGTCCGCGACGGTCGCGGACCTGCCGTCGTCGGAGAGCGCCGACGCCAGCTCGTCAGCGAGCGACACGAGGGCCTGCATCGCGTCCCAGCGCTCACGTGCCGCCCCCCGGGCGGCGGGTGGCTGCTCGGCCCAGCCGACGTTGCGCAGGACGTCGCGCACCGACTCCGGCATCGGCACCTGCGGGTCGGCGGCGCGAGCCCCGCCCCGCAGCAGGACCAGGGCGTCGCGGACGTCACGCCGCGCGAAGAACCGCTCGCCGCCACGGACCTGGTAGGCCACGCCGGCGCTCGCGAGAGCCTCCTCGAACGCCTCGGACTGCGCGTTCGTCCGGTAGAGGATCGCCACCTCGCTCGCGCGGACGCCCGAGCGGACCAGGCGCGCGACGGCCTGTGCGATGCCGGTCGCCTCCGCGTCGTCGTCGTCGAACACCGCGTAGCGGACCTCGGGTCCGTCCGGGCGCTGCGCTCGCAGCTCGAGCGGCGCGGGGCCGCCGAGGCGACGGCTCGCGTCGATGACGTGGTTCGCCAGGCCCACCACCTGCGGGGTCGACCGGTAGTCCCGGACGAGGCGGACCAGCGTGGTGCCCGGATGCGTCTGCGGAAAGGTCGTCAGGTGGTACGGGGTCGCGCCCGCGAACGAGTAGATCGTCTGCGACGGGTCGCCGACCACGCACAGCTCGTGCCGGCCGCCGAGCCACTGGTCGAGCAGGTACTGCTGCAGCGGGCTGACGTCCTGGTACTCGTCGACCACGAAGTACCTGTACTGGTCGCGCACCTCGTCCGCGATGTCGCGGCGCTCCACCAGCATCGCCGCGAGCAGCAGGAGGACGTCCTCGAAGTCGATCACCCCGCGTTCGAGCTTGACCTGCTCGTACGCCGTCATGAGGCGCGCGACGGCCTGCGGGTCGTCGCCGCTGGGGACGGAACGCTCGACCGCCGTGATCGCGCGGGCGTAGTCGTCCGGCGTGACGAGCGAGACCTTGGCCCACTCGATCTCGGACGCCAGGTCGCGCACGCTCACCCGGTCCACCGACAACCCCACACGTCGCGCGGCCTCCGCGACCACCTGCGCCTTCTGCTCGACGATGCGCGGGGCCGCGCCGCCCACGACCTTCGGCCAGAAGAAGCCCAGCTGGCGCAGGGCGGCGGCATGGAACGTGCGGGCCTGCACCCCCGTGGCGCCGAGGGCACGGAGCCGGGTCCGCATCTCGCCGGCGGCCCGCGCCGTGAACGTCACCGCGAGGACGCTGCCCGGCCGGTACACGCCCGTGCGGATGCCGTACGCGATGCGGTGGGTGATCGCCCTCGTCTTGCCCGTGCCCGCACCCGCGAGCACGCACACCGGACCGCGCAGGGCGGTGGCGACAGCGCGCTGCTCGGGGTCGAGCGCGTCGAGGAGGGCGTCGGCGGACATCGCGCACAGTCTCGCAGCCCGTGCCCACAGCCGGTGCGAGCCGTCCCCACCGCGCCGGCCGTGCCCGCCGTGCCCCCATGCCCCCATGACTCCCCTGCAGCCCATGCCCTCCGTGCGACCTGTTGCGACGGCCGGCGCCCGTCGTCGGGAACACGCGCGGGTGCGACCCTGTTGGAGCAGACGGCCGGGGCGTGCGAGCGCCCCGGCCGTACGAGCGCGGCCGGACGCCCCGGTCGCCACACCGGACGACGAGGAACGATGACGACGCAGACCCTGCCCCAGGCGGGCACCGTGACCATGTACTCCACGACGTGGTGCGGGTACTGCCACCGGCTCAGGACCCAGCTCGACTCCGCCGGCATCGGCTACACCGTGATCGACATCGAGGACCACCCCGACGCCGCCGGACTGGTGGAGTCCCTCAACGGTGGCAACCAGACGGTGCCGACCGTCGTGTTCCCGGACGGCTCCGCGCTCACCAACCCGTCGCTCGTGCAGGTCCGCGAGCGCCTCACCAGCTGAGCCGCGCACGTCGAGAGACCCGGAGCGTCAGCGGCCGAGCGGGCCGCCGAACCAGTCCTCCACGAGGGCCCGTGCGATCGACGACGGTCCCGGCGGCACCACGTCGCCCCCCTCCACCGAGTCCCGGAGCTCGTCGCGCGTGAACCACCGGGCGCGGGCCAGCTCGACGCCGTCCACCACGACGTCGGTGGTCGTGGCACGGGCGTGGAAGCCCAGCATCAACGACGCCGGGAACGGCCACGGCTGGCTCCCCCGATACTCCACCTCGCCGACCACCACCCCGGTCTCCTCGAGCACCTCGCGGCGCACCGCGTGCTCGAGCGACTCTCCCGGCTCGACGAATCCCGCCAGGGTGGACCAGCGGTTCTCCGCCCAGGCGGTCGCCTGCCCGAGGAGCAGCCGGTCCGCGTCGTCCACCACCGACATGATCACCGCGGGGTCGGTGCGCGGGTAGTGCTCGGACCCGTCCACCGTGCAGGCGCGGACCCAGCCGGCCTGGGTGACTCGGGTCACCGCACCGCAGCGAGGGCAGCGTGGGTGCCGGGCGTGCCACGCGTCCAGCGCGACCGCGGTCGTCACCAGGCCGGCCTCGAGCGCCGACAGGTCGACACCGACGACCCGCAGCGCCGACCAGGCGAGTCCCACCGGGAGCTCCGGGCGGTCCGTCGTCGAGCTGCGGCCGTGCACCAGGACGTCCGACGCCGTCCCCGCACGGGGAGCCGGCCGCGGACCGGCCACCCGCAGAGCGAGGTACATGACGCCGTCGTCGCCGCGACCCAGCAGGAGGAGCCTCGCGTCGCCGTCACCGTCACCGGCCGCGACACCCGAATGTTCGGGCAGGCCGTCCGGCGCGAGCAGTGCGACCCGGCCGTCACCGTCCGTCGCCACCGCGCCGTCGTCGACGAGCAGCACCCGGGTCCGCGCGTCGTTCAGCGCCGCCTCGAGCACGCGCTCGTCGGCACGCAGCACCGCCGCCCGGTCCACCATGGCGCGGGACAGAGGCAGGGCGTCGGCGATCACCGCGCCACCGTACGCGGTGGTCCGCGACCCGACATCCGTGCGGTGGACGGACGAACCGGACCGACACGCCGCACGCAGAGGCCGACCCTCAGCGGGGCCACGCCTACTCTGGGCCAGTGCCTCGCTCACCCCTCGCTCTCGCCGCGCTCGCGACGGTGGCCGTCCCGGGGCTGGACGCCTTCGACGTTCGACGGCCTGCGCAGCCCGGGACCGACTACGACGTCGCCGTCGTCATCGACTCGGCCCGCCGCCGTTGGGTGGTCCGCGCGCCGCAGCACGCGGCAGCCGGGGCGGCACTCGAGGCGGAGGTCGCGCTGATCGGCTCGCTCGGCGCCGAGGCGGCGGCGGGAAGGCTGCCCTTCGCGGTGCCGGAGCCCGTCGGATTCGCGCACCTGCCCGAGGGAGGGCGGGCGGCGGTGCACGCCGAGATCCCTGGTGAGCCGCTGCGGGTGGAGACGCTCGAACCCGGTCCGGGGCTCGCCGCCTCCGTCGGCCGGGCGATCGCCGCACTGCACGAGCTGCCCACGTCGCTGGTCGAGGACGCCGGGCTCCCCCGTCTACGACGCGGCGGCGTACCGGCAGCGACGCCAGGCGGAGGTCGACGAGGCCGCGCGCACCGGCAAGGTGCCGCCCGCGTTGCTGCGCCGCTGGGAGGCCCAGCTCGAGGACGTCGCCCTGTGGCGCTTCAAGCCGACCGTCGTCCACGGCGACCTGTCCGGTGACCGGGTGCTCGTCCGCGGACGCGCGGTGTCGGGCATCCTCGGGTGGGGCGACACGATCGTGGCCGACCCGGCGGACGACCTGTCGTGGTTGCTCGTCGGCGCGGCACCTGACGCAGCCGACTCGGTCATGGAGGCCTACCAGCTCCGGCGGACCGAGCTCACCGACCCGCACCTCGGCCGGCGGGCGATGCTGGCCGGCGAGCTGGCCCTGGCCCGGTGGCTCATGTACGGCGTCCGTTCCGGGAGCGTCGACGTCGTCGACGACGCGGTCGGCATGCTCGAGGACCTCGATGCGCACACCCGCGAGCTGGACGACGCCGACAGCGTCACCTACGCCTGACGCCCGGATCCGACAGGTCAGCAGGCGCGACCGCCGTCCGGCTCCCTCGCGTGCGGTGTCCACCCGCCGCGCCCGGGAGCCACACGTTCCCGACGTCGCGACGGACGTTCGGCACGACCGCGCGACCCGTGTCCGCCTCCTCGTCCGCCGTCGCGGCCCGCAGCAGCGCCGTGATCTGGGCCTCGTCGAGCAGTCGCTCCGGGTAGACGGTCTCGCCGGTGCCCACGTAGCAGAACGCGGCCCGCACGCGGCCGAGCGGGGTGCCCGTCCAGCGCGACCACGCCAGCCGGTACACCGCGAGCTGGATCTCGCGGGACGCACGGGCCGTGGCATCAGTCGGCGGTGCGCCGGTCTTCCAGTCGACGACGATCACACTGTCGGTGGGCGCACCCGAGTGCTGGACGGCGCGCGGGCTCGCGTCCGGACCCGCGTCGGCACGGGCACCGGCACGGGCATCGGCACGGGCACCGGCGGCGGCACCGGCGTCGGCACCGGCACCGGCACCGGCACCATGGTCCGGGCCGACCTGCCGCAGCACGTCCGGGTCCGGGAACACCGCGTCGATCCGGGACCGGAGCACATAGCCGTCGACCGAGGTCTCGATGTCGACCTCCACGGCCAGCGGTGTGCGGTGAGCCCACGGAGTCGCGAGGAACGAGTCGCGCAACGCCTGCTCGTCGAGGTCGACCGCGAGCGAGTCGTCGTCAGCACCGGGCAGGGCGTCGACGTCCACGAGCGACGCAGCTCCGAACCAGCCCTCGACCCAGGCGTGGAACCGTGTGCCGCGCCTGGCCTGCGCCGAGGGCTCGGCCGGCACCGGACGACGCAGGAACCGGGCGAACTCGCCGGGATCGGAGTCGAGCCGCACGAGCGCGGACGCCGACAGGTGCGCGGGCAGCTCGACCTCACGGTCGGGGGTCCGGGCCCGGTCGTGCTCGGCGAGCAGTCGGTCGGCCAGCTCGTCCCATCGTGATCGGGCGGCCGAGCCCGGGTCCGGCCCCGCGTGCGGCCCTGCGTCTGCCGGGTGGTGCCACCCGTCCTGCCCTCCGTCCGACCGTCCGTCTGCCGGATGGTGCCGCCCGTCCTGCCCTCCGTCCGACCGTCCGTCTGCCGGATGGTGCCGCCCGTCCTGCCCTCCGTCCGGCGCCGCCCCGGAGCCGGCCGTCGAAGCGGCAGCCGCCATCGCGTCGCGAACCCGGCCGGCGGCGGCCTCGACCGCGGTCCGCCGCCCTTCCCCGCCCTCGACGGTGAACGGGTCCGACGGCCACGTCGCGGAGACCATGAGCGACGCACGTGGGTTCGCCGCACCGTCCTCCGGCGTCGCGGACCAGTCGTCGCTCTCCACGAGGCCGGCCTCGGCGAGCTCCTCGAGGAACGTGGACAACCCACGGACCCGGGAGCCGTCGCCCCACCACGCCGCGGTGAGGAGCAGGTCCGTGCGGGCGCGGGTGATCGCGACGTAGGCGAGCCGTCGTTCCTCGGCGACCTCGTGGTCGCCTGCGTCGTGCACGAACCGCTTGCGGCGCTCCTCGAGGTCCTTGGGGTCTGCCGCGCCGGCGTACGCGAACACCGGCAGGTCGTGCCGGTCCCCGCGCAGCGGGTACGGCAGCCTCCCGAGCCCGGTCAGCCAGGCCGAGTCCTTCGGTCCGTCCTTGCCGCGGGTCGGGGTCGCGGGCAGCCCGCCGTCCACGAGGCCCGCGACCGCGACGACATCCCACTCCAGGCCCTTCGCCGCGTGCACGGTGATGATCTGCACCGCGTCGGGGTCCGGTTCCGCCACGGGCATGTCGAGCCCGCTCTCGCGGAGGTCCGCCGCGTCGAGCCACGCCAGGAACCCGCCGAGCGTCGGGTGGTCGGCGGACCGCGCGAACTCGACCGCCACGTCGCGGAACGCGTCGAGATGGGCGCGGGCACGCCCGGGCGACACGCCGGCCCGCGCGGCAACCTCGATGTCCAGCCCGAGCAGGCGTTCGGCCTCGGCGACGAGCTCGGGGACCGAGAGGTACGTGTGGGCGCGCAGCGCGCTCAGCAGGCCTGCGAGCTCGACCAGCCGCCGCCGGCCCTGGTCCGTCAACGAGCGACCCGTCGCGCTGCGCCAGCCCGGCCGGGGCAGCTCGTCGAGGGCGTCCACGATGCTGCGCTGGTCGACGACGTCGGCCTCGACCCCGTCGACGGGCCGACCGCCGCCCGGGTGCCGGGCGGCGAGCTCGCCCGCCCACGCCCCCAGCGCGTGGAGGTCCGCGGCACCGAGGCGGGTCCGCGCACCGGTGAGCAGCCGCATCAGGGCGTCGCCGCGCGACGGGTCGTGCGCCGTCTGGAGTGCCGCGACGAGATCGACGACCTCGGGTGTGGAGAGCAGGCCGCCGAGCCCGACCACCTCGACCGGGAGCCCGGCGGCCCGCAGGGCGGAGCGCAACGGCCCGAACTGCGAACGCTTGCGGCACAGCACGGCGGCGGTGACCCGCCCGTGCCCGGCGCCGTCGCCGGCCCGCCACCGGGCGGCGACGAACTGGGCCACGGCCTCCGCCTCCGTCTCGAGCGTCTCGGCGACGTGCGCGTGCACGTGTCCGGCACCGGCCCCGGGGCGCGCGGCCAGCACGGGGACGGGGACCCGGCCGGCCGCGACGCGCAGCGGTGCCGCCACGTGGTTCGCCGCGTCGAGGATCCGCTGGTCGTTGCGCCACGACGTCGACAGGGCGTGCACGTCAGCGGGCCGCCGGGCGCCGTCGGGGTCCACCGCGGGGAAGGACGTGGGGAAGCCCTCGAGCCCGCCTGCGCTCGCACCGCGCCAGCCGTAGATCGACTGGTGCGGGTCCCCCACGGCTGTCACGGGATGGCCGCCGCCGAACAGGGCGCCGAGCAGGGTCAGCTGGGCGTAGGAGGTGTCCTGGTACTCGTCGAGCAGCACCACGCGGTACCGGGTCCGCTCTGCTGCCCGGACCTCCGGCACGTCCCGGGCCAGCCTGGCCGCAAGCGCGACCTGGTCGCCGAAGTCGATGGCGTCGGCCGCGCGCTTGCGGACCCGGTACTCCTCGACCATGTCGAGCACCCGTGCCCGCTCGCCCAGCGAGCGCAGCAGCCGCTTGACCTCCGCGTACGGTGCCCGTGGCGGCTCGCCGGCGGGTGTCGACGCGATCGCGTCGATGATCGACTCCACCTGCCGCCGCGCCTCGGCGGCAGTCAGGAGGTGCTCGTCCAGCGCACCGGACAGCGACAGCACCGCGTCGACGACCGTCGACGTCGCCGCATCGGTGTCGAGGTCACCGCGCCAGGCCTCCACGACGTCGCTCGCGAGCTGCCACTGGGCCGCCTCACCGAGCAGCCGGGCCGACGGGTCCAGGCCGAGCCGGAGCGCGTGGTCCGAGACGAGCGACGCCGCGTACGAGTTGTAGGTCGCGATCGTCGGCCGGGCGAGGCCTCCCATGACCTCGTCGAGGGTGGACGGACCCGTACCGGTGAGCGAGCCGGGCAGTGCCACCCCTGCGTCGGCCGCGGACCTCCCCAGGCGGCGCAGGCGGCGGCGCACCCGGTCGCCGAGCTCCGCCGCTGCTTTCCGCGTGAACGTCAGGCCGAGCACCTGCTCGGGAGCGACGAGCCCGTTCGCGAGCAGCCACACGACCCGCGCCGCCATGGTCTCCGTCTTGCCGGACCCCGCGCCGGCCACCACGAGCGACGGCGTGAGCGGGGCCTCGATGATGCGGCGCTGCTCGGGCGTCGGCGGGTGCTGGCCCACCAGGACGGCGATCTGCTCCGCACCCAGGAGAGCACCGGGACCGCTCACGCGACCACCTGCTCGCCCTCGCTCCGCACGGGGCACGCCCGCCGCACGGGGCACCGGTCGCACAGGTCGTTCGCGGTCGCCAGAAAGGTGGAGGCCGCCATGCGCTCCGCGACCTCGTCGACGAGCTCGCGAGCCCAGCTGGGGCCTCCCGTCTCCGGTCCGAGCGGCTCCTGGCGGCGCACCGCGGCCGTCGCACCCGTGCCCAGGTAGACGAGCTGGGCACCTGCGCTCGTCGCGCCCGGGGCCAGACCGTCGAAGGCGCCCGCGTCGACCGCGAGCTGGTACGCCCCGAGCTGGGGGTTCTCCGCGGCCTTCGCGGCGGTCGGAGGCGACGCTCCGGTCTTCAGGTCGACGACACGGACGGTGGGGGAACCGTCGACGTCGCCGTCGAGCTCCACCCGGTCGGCGGTGCCGCGCAGCGTGGCCCTGCCGGTGGTCATCGCGAACGGGCCCTCGACGAGCAGCGGCTCGCCGGCGGAACGGAGGTAGGTCGCGAGCCGGTCCACCATCGCGTCCGCCTTGCGTCGCGTGGCCCGGGCAGGCCAGCCGTCGCCGAGGCCGAGCTCGCCCCACCGCCTGTCGAGCTCCGCGACGAGCTCCGCACGCGTCCCTCGCGGGTGCGCCTGCGCGATCGCGTGCACCAGCGTGCCGAGCGTCTGACCACCGGAGTCCGCTGCCGTCCCTCCCGCGGCCTCCAGAGCCCACCGCAGGGCGCAGCGCTGCGCGGTCTCGAGCTTGGACGGCGAGACGGGCACCAGGTCCTCCGGCCCCCACAAGGGGGCGTCGCTGGACGGGTCGGCGAGCCCGTGCCACGCCGACGGGTCGGCGCCCGGGACGCGCGCCGCTGCCAGCCGGGCGAGCGTGCGAGCCCACGCCGGGTCCGGGGTCGTCCCGTCGTGCTCGGCCTGCTCGAGACGCGCGCGGAGCTCGGCGACGAGGCCGCGGAGGTCGAGCGGCGCGGCCACCGACGTCCGGCGGGGGTCGACGTCCCCGTCGGACGGCTTCACCAGGTCGAGGAACGGCGAGGGCTGCTGGTCCGCGTCCGCGACCGCCGTCACCACGAGGGTGGCCCGCGCACGCGAGCAGGCCACGGCGAAGGACCGCAGCTCGTCCGCCAGGACCGACGCGCGCGCGGCAGCGGCGCGGGCGCCGACGTCACCACCGTCCACGGCACGGCCTTCGACCACCTCCACGAGCGTCTGCGCGCCGAGCAGGGAGTCCCGCAGCCGCAGGTCCGGCCAGACGCTCTCCTGGACCCCGGCGACGACCACGAGCTGCCACTCCTGACCGGCCGCGCCGGCGGGCGTCAGCACGGGCACGGCCTGCCGGCGGGCGCGGGCGGCCAACGAGTCGGACGGCAGGTCCTGCGCCTGCAGCCACTCGACGAACGCGGCGGGCGCTGCCTGCGGCATCCGGTCGACGAACGTCTCGGCCGCACGGAACAGGGCGAGCACCGCGTCGAGGTCGCGGTCGGCCCGCTCGCCCGCGACCCCGCCGGCCAGGGCGGACCGGCGCCACGCCTCGGCCGTCCCTGCGGTGTGCCACAAGGCCCACAGGACCGTCTGCGCGTCCGCCCCCGGAAGCGCTGCGGCATCCCGGCCGCTCGCGAGCACGTCGGCGAGGTGCGCGACCGGCCGGGCCACCGACGACGGCAGGGTCGCCGCCCGGCCGCGTCCGCCGAGCACCTCGACGAGCAGCGCGTCGCTCGTGCGACCGCCGCCGCCGGCGAGCTCCTCGGCGCGGAGCGCCCGCCGGACACGCCGAAGCGCCACGGCGTCCAGCCCACCGAGAGGCGAGCAGGCCAGCCGGGTGGCCGTCGGGGCATCCAGCTCCGCGGCGCCCACGGCGACGCGCATCGCGTCGAGCAGCGGCCGCACGGCCGGCTCCTCGCCCAGCGGTACGTCACTGTTGAGGACGCTCACGGGCACCGCGGCCCCCGCCAGAGCTCGGCGCAGCGCGGTGACCTGAGCACCGGACCGGGCGACGACGGCCATCTGCGACCACGGGATCCCCTGCTCGACATGCGCCGTGCGCAGGACCCGGGCGACGAACGCGGACTCCTGCGCGCCGCTGGGCAGCACGGCCGCGCGCACCTCGCCGGGGCGCCCGGGCAGGAGGTCGGGCGCCGACCCGCCGTGGTGGGGCGACCTCGGGGCCGCCGCGCGTCGATGCTGGACGGCGCCGACCGACCCGATCCGGGTCGTCACCCGTGCGACCACGTCACGGACCGCAGGTCCGTGCCGCCAGACCGTACCCAGCACCAGCGTCTCCGCACCGAGCTCACCCGGCCCGTCCCCGCGGACGGCCGCCCGGCCGACGAGCGTCGGCGCGGCACCCCGGAAGGTCTGCACGGCGGTGTCGGGGTCGGCCAGCAGCACCACGCGCGCGCCGTCGTCGGCCAGGACGCGCAGCAGCCGCGCCGTCGCCGACGTGCTCTCCTGGTGGTCGTCGACGAGCACCAGCCGCCAGCGCGGCCGAGGCGCCCTGGGCACCTCGTCGTCCCACGCCAGCAGCGCCTGCGCCGCCTCCTCGACCACGACGGCGGGGTCGAGACGCTGGCCGAGGTCGGGTGTACCGGACCGCAGCTGGAGCACGTCGAGGTACTCCTCGTACACCCTCGCGGCGGCGATCCACTCCGGCCGACCGTGCGCGTGCCCGAGGCCGGCGAGCTCGACCGGCCCGAGCCCCCGCTCGGCGGCACGCATGAGCAGGTCCCGTAGCTCGTCCCGGAAGGCACGCAGGGCGAGCACGTCGTCCCGGACGTGCGGAGGCCACGCGATCGGCACGCCCTCGCCGGCGACGTGGCCCGCGAGGAGCTCCCCCAGGAGCAGGTCCTGCTCCGCACCGGAGACGAGCGCCGGCGCAGGCTCGCCGAGAAGCGAGGCACGGGCCCGCAGGACCGCGAACGCCGTGGCCGCCGCGGTCTGGACCATCGGACGGCCCGACGTGGTGCGCAGCCGGGCCCCGAGCCGGTCCCGCAGGTCCGCAGCCGACCGCCGCCCCGGTGCGAGCAGCAGCACGTCCTCCGGGCGCAGCCCCTCGCCCACGGCGGCGACCACCGACTCGAGCGCGACCGTCGTCTTTCCCGTCCCTGGGGCGCCGATCACCAGGAGTGCCCTGTCGTCGCCGTGCACGGCTCGCGACACGGCAGCGCGCTGCTGCTCGTCCAGCTCGACCGGCGACCCCGGGCCCGTGAGAGGGCTGTCCGCGAGCGGTGGGCGCACGAGGCGCAGCGCAGGCGAGGACGTCACGAGAAGATCCCATCACGGACCACCCACACGACCGTGGGACCTCGCGCTCCGGCGAGCCCCACGTCGGTGCGACGTCAGGTCGGGTCGATCCTCGGGCTCAGGGGAACGGCCACGGGTTCGGCAGGCACGGCGCCACCTTGTAGGACTGCTGCTGCATCACGGAGGCGACGACCCCGTCCGCCGGGCACTTCTCGTGCCCGTGGCCTAGCAGGTGCCCGACCTCGTGGTTCACCAGGTAGCTCCGGTAAGCGGTCTTGTCCTGCGCGTACTCGTCCGTCGCCAGGACCCATCGACGGAGGTTGAGCACCGCGTGCCCGGCCCTCCCGCACGACACCTCCCCCTCGGTCTGCAGGGGTGCGCACAGCGCGTCCACGCTGGTCGGTGACGCGAGCATGACACGGAGCTCGGCGTCGCCGTCCGTGCGGGCGAACGACAGGGAGCCGTCGTGGCCCCAGCCGCGAGGATCGTTGAGCGTGGCCATGACGGTCGCGGCGAACGCCTCGCCGTCGACGGCGAGCCCGTCCTCCACCTCCACCCGGACCGTGCGGACCTGCCCCGCGCCGGGACCGGGGTCCGAGCCCGGCACCACGGTGAAGGTGCCGGTGGCCGACTCCGGCACGTCCGCGGCGAGGAGCCCCGAGGCGACGTCCGCCTCCGTGAGGCCGGGGGGCAGCGCGACGACCACCGGATCCGCGGCGACCGTTGGTCCGGGAGCGAGCGCAGGCGGGGTGGGGCCGTCGAGCACGAAGCTGTCGCTCTCGACCGGCAGCCGACGAGCATCCGACCGGCTCGCCGCCTCGGCCCGCTCCACCAGCGCGGCTGACGGCGCCGGCGCCTGGGCGGCGGGCAGCGCCCTGAGGCCGGAGACGCGGCCCACGACCGCGTCGAGGGCGGCCACCGGGGACCCGGTCGACGCGCTGAGGGCGGTCACGGAGCCGGCGACCAGACCGACCACGCCGACCGTCAGCGCACCGACGAGGCGTCGCGCCGTCCCCGCAGCGGGGCGTCGCCGTGCCGCGCGGACCGGTCGGGACGCGCGGCGGCGTCCGTGGACCGGCTTCGGCTCGTGCATCCGGGGGACGTGGGGGGGTGTCACCCGGACATGGTGCCATCGATGACACACGGCGTGGCTACCATGCCGGGATGACCGGGACGGACGAGTCACCCCCACGGGCACGCAACCCGCGCATGGGCCGGGACGAGCGTCGCGCCCAGGTGCTGCGGATCGCCCAGGACCTGTTCGCCACCGAGGGCTTCCACCACGTGTCGATGGACGACATCGCCGACCAGGCCCAGGTCAGCAAGCCGGTGCTGTACCGGCACTTCCCCTCCAAGCTCGACCTGTACCTCGCGGTCGTCGACCAGTGCGGCGCGGACCTGCTGGCCGCGGTGGAGAGCGCCGTCGAGCCCATCGAGCACGGGCCGGTCCGTCGCGGTGACGGCCGCGCCGTCGTGTCGGCCGTCGTCCGCGCCTACATCATGTTCGTCG
This sequence comes from Cellulomonas sp. URHB0016, assembly GCF_054057935.1. Taxonomy (NCBI): domain Bacteria; kingdom Bacillati; phylum Actinomycetota; class Actinomycetes; order Micrococcales; family Cellulomonadaceae; genus Cellulomonas; species Cellulomonas sp. URHB0016. Next base: position 1,177,578 of record NZ_JBSRZU010000001.1, read on the forward strand.
AGGTGGCCGGCGAGTCGTCCGCGCTGCTGTTCGAGTCCGACGTGACCCACGACGCGGACGTGCGCGCCCGGGTCGAGCACGCGTCGTTCGAGGCCTCGCGGCGCATCGCCGGGGTCCTCGGCCAGGTCACCGGCCTGGCTCCCGAGGCGTCGGCCACTCTCTCCGTCTCCCTCATCGCGATGGCGCAGGGCGCAGCCACGCACCGCTTCCGCAGCGCGTCCGGTGTCGACGCCGAAGGCACCGCCGACCTCGTGGCGGAGCTGGCGTGGGGTGGTGTCGCCGGTCTGGTCCGGCCGGACTTCGTCTACGAGGACGCCTAGGATCACCTGGAGGCGTCCCTGGTCGATGGACCGGCGCCCGACGACCGCGAAGGGGACGAGGAAGAATGACGTTGGAGATCACGATCGGCGTGCAGAACCTGACGCGGGAGATCGTCCTGGAGGTCGAGCAGACCGGCGACGAGGTCGCCGCAGCCGTCGCCGCTGCGCTCAGCGGCCGGCCCGCGCTCGAGCTCGAGGACTCGCGCGGCCGCAGGATCATCGTGCCGACCGCCACGATCGGCTACGTGGAGATCGGCTCGGAGGCCAAGGGGCGCGTCGGCTTCGGGTCCATCTGAGCCTCCCCGGTCATCAGACCGGACCACGAGCCCGCGTCGACCGTCCGGTCGGCGCGGGCTCGTCCGCTGTCGGCGCCCGACGGCGTCGGTGTTCCGTCGCCCGTCGCCTGCCGGCGCTGCCCGTCGACTCCGGCTGTCAGGCAGCCAGGGCGGCCAGGGGCCGCAGGGGGTCGAGGCGCCTCAGGCGGTCAGGCCGAGCCGGGACATCCGACGGGTGTGCTGCGCGGTCAGCTCGCCGAACAGCTTGGTCGGCGCGTTCGCCGGGACCGGCACCGCGTCCGTGCCCGCATTCACCGCGGGCGAGGCCGCCGGCTCGGCGGCCGAGCCCTCGCTGACGAGCCGGACGAGCGCGGGGCGCTGCACGAGCAGCCGCTGCACGACACCGAGCGCCTCCCCCACGAGCCGACGGCCCCACAGCGCGAGGCGGGCGGACAGGACACCGTCGTCGGCGCCGGCGGCGTCGAGCTCGGCGACCGCGAGCTCCGCGTGCGAGGCGTCGTCGAGCACCTCGAGCACGACCTGGCGGGACTCGGGATCGAGGCCTTCGGCGGCGAGCCGGCAGAAGTCGTCGGCCACGCCGTAGCCGACGTACGCCTTGAGCAGCCGTTCCCACCAGGTGCTCGGCTGGGTGCGGGCGTCGAAGTCGTCGAGCACGTGGTCGAACTGCCGCAGGGTGCCGACGGGGTCGGCACCGAGCTCCGCGATCCGCCCGAGCACCCGGTCGCGCCGGGCCACGGCAGCGGCGGCGAACCGGCTGAGCTCCAGCCGCTGCTCCGTGGTGGGGGCCTCGGCCGCGTCGGCCGCGAGGCGGGCGAACGCGACGTCCTCGAGCTGCGCGACGAGGCCCAGGAGCTCGATCGCGTCCGGCTCGGAGGTGGTGGCGACGGGGGTGTCGGTGGCACCGGTGACACCGGGACGTGCGTTCGTCGTCATCCGAAGATCGTAGACCGCCACCGTCCCGCGGGCGCCCGCCCGATGGTCCGGTGGGGTGACGCCGTGTGACTCGCGCGACCCTCCCACCGGTCCGACCTGCCCGTCGGATACCCTGTACGGGTACATCGGTTGCCCGGTCGTCACGGTGGGGACGTCGTCCCCGGTTCAACGACCATCCCGCGCAGCCCCGGACACGGGTCCGGAGTCGCTCGCGGGGGGACTTTCACGATCGGCTGCCGGCCACTCACGTGGTGACGACCGCTGTCGCCCGGGACGCCTCCGACCTTCGTCGGCCCCGGACAGCGCGCGGCACACCACCTCTCGCAGTGAAGAGTCGATCGTGACCACAGAGACCACCAGTACTGCCGTGCCCGAGGAGTCGTCCGCCGCGTCGGCCCTCGCCGAGCCGATGACCCGCCCGCTCAAGAACACGTACTCGTCGGTGCAGGCCGTCGACGCGTCGTTCGCCGACTTCGACGTGCGGCCCGAGATCGTCCAGGCGCTCGCCGACGCCGGCATCAGCCACCCGTTCCCGATCCAGGCGATGACGCTGCCCGTGGCCCTGTCGCGGCACGACATCATCGGCCAGGCGAAGACCGGTACGGGCAAGACCCTCGGCTTCGGTGTCCCGCTCCTCAACGCGGTCATGGCGCCCGGTGAGGACGGGTACGACACCCTCCCCCAGCCGGGCAAGCCGCAGGCGCTCGTCGTCGTGCCGACCCGTGAGCTCGCGGTCCAGGTCGCCGGCGACCTCGCGACCGCGTCGGCCCGCCGGTCGGTGCGCGTCGTGCAGGTGTACGGCGGCCGGGCGTACGAGCCGCAGGTCGATGCGCTGAACAAGGGGGTCGAGGTCGTCGTCGGCACCCCCGGGCGCATGATCGACCTCCTCAAGCAGCGTCACCTGGACCTGTCGCGCGTCCGCACCGTGGTGCTCGACGAGGCCGACGAGATGCTGGACCTCGGCTTCCTGCCGGACGTCGAGACGCTGCTGGCGGCCACCCCGGCGTCCCGGCACACCATGCTGTTCTCGGCGACCATGCCGGGCGCGGTCGTCGCCATGGCCCGTCGGTACATGACGCAGCCGACGCACATCCGCGCGGCCGACCCGGACGACGACGGCCAGACCGTCAAGAACATCACCCAGGTCGTCTACCGCGCCCACGCGCTCGACAAGGTCGAGCTGCTCGCCCGCATCCTGCAGGCCCGCGGCCGTGGCCTGACCATCGTGTTCGCCCGGACCAAGAGGACGGCGGCGAAGGTCGCCGACGACCTCGTCGAGCGCGGCTTCGCGGCAGGTGCGCTGCACGGCGACCTCGGCCAGGGCGCCCGTGAGCAGGCGCTGCGCGCCTTCCGGCACGGCAAGGTCGACGTCCTGGTGGCCACGGACGTCGCGGCCCGAGGCATCGATGTCGAGGACGTCACCCACGTCATCAACTACCAGTGCCCCGAGGACGAGAAGACGTATTTGCACCGCACGGGCCGCACGGGCCGCGCCGGGAACAAGGGCACGGCCGTGACGTTCGTCGACTGGGACGACATGCCGCGCTGGGGCCTCATCGACAAGGCCCTGGGGCTCGGCAAGCCCGAGCCCGTCGAGTCCTACTCCAGCTCGCCGCACGTGTATGCCGAGCTCGACATCCCCGAGGGCATCAAGGGCCGCCTGCCCAAGGCGCAGCAGACGCGCGCAGGGCTCGGCGCGGAGGTGCTCGAGGACCTGGGCGAGACCGGCAAGCGCGGCGGCGGCGCAGGCGGCCGGGGCAGCGGCGACCGCGCGTCCTCGGGCGGCGGCCGCACGCCGGGCGGCGCGCCCCGCACCGGGGCCCGTGACGGTGCTGCCGGTGACGCGCCCCGTGACGGTGGGCGACGTCGTCGTGGCGGACGCGGCGGTGGCAACGGCGAGGGTGCGCCCACCACGACGGAGCAGGGCGCGGTGGCGCCCGGCGCCGGCGCGACGACGGTCCCGTCCACCGGTCCGTCGGCCGCCCCGGCCGGCGACGGCGGGCAGGACTCCGCCGGCCCGCGTCGCAGCCGCAGCCGTCGTCGCACGCGCGGCGGCCGTCCCGCGGGGGACGACGGCGCTCCCGCAGCTCCGGCCCAGGACTGACGACCGCGCCGACCGGGTGTCGGCGGCGACGACGGGGTGGGTCCTCTGCACGGCCCACCCCGTCGGCGTCCGCTCCGGCGCACCCACCCCGTCGGCGTCCGCTCCGGCGCAGCCGCTCCGGCGCGCCCGCTCGGGCCCGGCTCAGGCGCTCTCGATGAAGGCCTCGACGGCGTCCGCGACCAGCTGCACCGCGATCGCTGCGAGCAGCAGGCCGGCGATCCGGGTGACGAGGATGGTGCCGGAGTCCTTGAGCACCCGGTGCACCACGTTCGCGAACCGCATGACGACGTAGAGGCACACGTGCACGGCGACGACGCCGAGGGCGATGGCCACCCAGTCGGCGCGGGACCCGTCGGCCTGCTTGACGAACACCATGGTCGCGACGATCGCCCCGGGTCCGGCGAGCAGCGGGGTGCCGAGCGGTACCAGGGCCACGTTGACCTTGGCGTTGCCGGACGGCTGAGGCTCCTCCATCTTGCCGGTGAGCAGCTCCATCGCGACGACGAGGAGCAGCAGCCCGCCCGACGCCTGCAGCGCGGCCAGCGAGATGTGCATGTAGCTGAGCAGCTGCTGCCCGAACACGGCGAACGACACGATGACGCCGAACGCCACGAGGATCGCCTGCCGGGCGGCGTGGTTGCGCTGCACCCGGGTCATCGCACCGGTCAGGCCGAGGAAGATGGGCACGGTGCCGGGCGGGTCCATGATGACGAACAGGGTGATGAAGACCGAGATGAACAGCTGTACGTCCAGGACGACGTTCACGGCCTGATCACGTCCATTGCCCCTTGCTCCTCGATGGCTGCCAGCACCGAGGGCTCCGTGAGGTTCTCTCCCAGCCGGTTGGACTTGCCGGCGCCGTGGTAGTCGCTGGAGCCGGTCACGAGCAGCCCGAGCCGGTCCGCGATCCCGGTGAGCCGGGCCCGTTGCTCCGGCGAGTGGTCGCGGTGGTGGACCTCGAGGCCGCCGAGACCCGCCGCAGCGAGCTCGTCGAACACCGCGTCGGGGACGATCCGGCCCCGTGCGTCGGCGCCGGGGTGCGCGAACACGGGCACCCCCCCGGCGGCCCGGATCGCCCGCACGGCGTCGGGGGCCGCCGGCGCGTAGTGCGGCACGTGGTACGGCCCGTCGGCCCGCAGCAGTCGCGCGAACGCGGCGTCACGGTCGGGCACGATCCCCCGGGCGACGAGCGCGTCGGCGATGTGCGGCCGGCCGACGACGACCGCGTCCTTCGCCTGCGCGAGGACGTCGTCCCACGTCAGCGGGTAGTCGACGGCGATCAGCTCGACGATCGCGCGGGCGCGGTGCAGGCGGGCGTCGCGGGTCTTGTCGAGCTCGGTCAGCAGGGCCGGGTGCTCGGGGTCCTGCAGGTACGACAGCAGGTGCACGCTGATGCCCCTCGACCGGGCGGACACCTCGGTGCCGCGGACCAGCGCGACGCCCGCGAGCAGGGCGGCCTCGGTGGCCTCGTCCCAGCCGGCCGTCGTGTCGTGGTCGGTGAGCGCGACGACGTCGAGCCCGGCCCGTCCGGCGGACAGCACGACGTCGGCGGGCGCCTGCGTGCCGTCGGACGCCGTCGAGTGGGTGTGCAGGTCGATCAGCATCCGGCCAACGTATCCGCCCGTCGCGGCAGCCGGTCGCCGGCCGGACGTCGGCGCGCCCCGGTGCGAGACTGGGCCGATGATCTCGGACACGACGCCCGACCCGCAGACCACGACCGAGCAGCCGCTCGCGGACCGCGGGAGCAACCGGTCCCAGCGACCGGGGTCGGCGGAGTTCCTCCGTTTCGTCACGTCGGGGTGGGCGGAACGACCTGCGTCGACGGCGACCCGCAGCCCCGCTGCCGACCACACGGCGGCCAGGCGTTCGGCCCTGTCGGCGAGGTTCCCGGGCGAGCGTCTCGTCGTGCCCGCGGGCACGTTCAAGGTCCGGTCCAACGACACCGACTACCGGTTCCGGCCCCACTCGGCGTTCGCGCACCTGACCGGCCTCGGCATGGAGCAGGAGCCGGACGCCGTGCTCGTGCTGCACCCCGTCGAGGACGGGACCGGGGACGACGGCAGCGCCCACCGCGCGGTCCTCTACCTGCGTCCGCTGGCCGGCCGGGACACCGAGGAGTTCTTCTCCGACTCCCGCTACGGGGAGTTCTGGGTGGGCGCGCGGCCCACGCTGGAGGACGTCGAGGCCACGACCGGCATCCGGACCGCGCACCTCGACGACCTGCGGGACGCCCTGGCCAAGGACGTCGGCGTCGACGGTGTCCACATCCTCGTCGTCCCGGACGTGGACGAGACCGTCGAGGCCGTCATCGAGGAGATCCGCGCCGCCGAGGCGACGGGCGAGCGCGACGCTGCACTGGCGGAGACGCTGTCCGAGCTGCGGCTCGTCAAGGACGCGCACGAGCTCGAGCAGCTGCGGCTCGCCGTCGACACCACGATCGAGGGCTTCGAGAAGATCGTGCGGGCGCTGCCCGCCGCGCAGGCGCACGCACGCGGTGAGCGCGTCATCGAGGGCGCGTTCGTCGGGCACGCCCGTCAGGAGGGCAACGCGGTCGGCTACGAGACGATCGCCGCCGCCGGCGACCACGCCACGACGCTGCACTGGATCGACAACGACGGCCCGGTGCGGGCCGGCGAGCTCGTCCTCGTGGACGCGGGCGTCGAGGTCGACAGCCTCTACACCGCCGACCTGACACGGACGCTGCCCGTGGACGGCTCGTTCACGGAGGTCCAGCGCCGCGTCTACCAGGCGGTGCTCGACGCGGCGGACGCCGCGTTCGAGGTCGCGAAGCCGGGCACGAGGTTCCGCGAGGTACACGCCGCCGCGATGGAGGTCATCGCCGCACGGCTCGAGGAGTGGGGCCTGCTCCCGGTCACCGCGGCGCAGTCGCTGCTGCCCGAGAACCAGCACCACCGGCGCTGGATGGTGCACGGCACGAGCCACCACCTCGGCCTGGACGTGCACGACTGCGCGCAGGCCCGGGCCGAGCTCTACCTCGACGGCATCCTCGAGCCGGGCATGGTGTTCACCATCGAGCCGGGCCTGTACTTCAAGTCGGACGACCTGCTCGTCCCCGAGGAGTACCGGGGCATCGGCGTGCGGATCGAGGACGACGTGCTGGTGACGGCCGACGGCAACGAGAACCTGTCCGCGGCGCTCCCGCGCGAGCCGGACGCCGTCGAGGCGTGGATGCGCGGCCTGCTCGGCTGAACGCCCGGACCTTCGACCGGGTGGCGCGCACCACAAGTTCACCCCCGATCACGGGACGAAACGGTTGTTGTCCGACACGGAGTGCAGGACCCTGCCCACAGGCTCGCCGTCGTGTCGGGCCGACGACCAGGGGGTCCTTCATGCGCGTGCCTGCCGTCCTGTCCTGCTTCGCCGTCGTGACGGTGGCGGTGCTCGTCGCATCCCCCGCCGAGGCACGGTCGCCGCTGACCTGCGGGTCGACCCTCACGGTCAGCACCTCGCTCCGGGAGGACCTCACGTGTCCTGCGCCCGGGCCCGCGCTCGTGCTGACGGCGGGTGTGGACCTCAACCTTGCCGGTCACACCGTGCGAGGCCCCGGCAGCGGCGTCGGCATCGGCGTCCCGGTCTTCGGCACGGTGACGATCCGCAACGGCACCCTCGCCGGGTGGGGGGCGGGCGTCCAGACGGTCGGGAGCGACGACCGCGGTTCCGAGGGCGACGTGTCCGTCGACAACGTCACGTTCGACGGCAACGGGACGGGCCTCGACGCGTCGGGCGACATCGGGCAGGGCCACTACGGCAAGCACCACGTCGTCACGCGTTCCCGGTTCACGCACAACGGCTACGGCATGGCCGCGCAGTGGTTCACGAACGTCGACGTCAGCCGCACGCGCCTGTCGGACAACGACGTGGCCGTCGTCGTGGACTCGTCGGGTCTCACCCTCGCGGACTCGGTCGTCGAGCGCAGCGGCGACGGCATCAAGGTCGTCGAGGGGAACGCCGACGTCCAGCGCACGAAGTTCTACGACAACGACCGGGCGCTCTCCCTCAGGTTCATGAGCAGCGCGACGGTCGCCGACAGCGTGTTCAAGGGGAGCGACGTCGCCGTCCAGGGCGCCGGGTACGTCAACACCTTCACCCTCACCGGCAACACGTTCGCCGACAACACCACCGCCGTGTCCTTCGACGAGAGCTCGGGCACCCTCACCGGCAACACCTTCCGCACCAACGGCGTCGGGTTCCTCTCGGTGGCCCCGCCCTCGGACCAGACGGCCGTCCTGCAGGACAACGTGTTCCGGCTCAACGGTGACGGGATCCGCATCGAGACGGGTGACGGCCAGACGAGCCTGGGCGGCAACACGGCCATCTCCAACACGGGCTGGGGCATCTACGCGCCCGGCGTCGTCGACCTCGGCGGGAACACCGCCCGGGCCAACGGCAGCTCCCCGCAGTGCGTGGGCGTCGTGTGCCCGACGCGTCGCTCCTGACACCGGCGGCACCCCTGGCCCGGGCGCACCGCCGGGGCCAGGGTGGGCCGATCTCCTAGACCCCGCCCCGGAGCGCGGTGATGGGTTCCGTCGACGCGGCCTTCAGCGCGGGGTAGATGCCGGCGAGCAGGCCGACGACGCCGCCGGTGACGGCGGCCAGTGCGACGACCCGCAGGTCCAGGAGCGGCGTCCACGACCGCGCGACGGACACCGCGACGACGACGGCCACGCCGAGCGCGACGCCGATCAACCCACCGAGCAGCCCGATGACGGACGACTCCACGACGAACTGCGTGCCGATGTCGCGACGGGTCGCCCCCAGGGCACGTCGCAGCCCGATCTCCCCGACCCGCTCGGTCACCGACAGGAGCGTCACGTTGGCGATACCGAGGCCGCCGATCAGCAGCGCGACCGCCCCGAGCGCGAGGAAGATCGCGCTGACGTCCGCCTGCACGTTCTCCCGGACCTTGGACGCGGACGGCGGCACCTGCACCGCGAAGGCGCCCGGGTCGCCGGGGTCCAGCGCCACAGGTGCCTGGCGGCCGACCACTGCCCCGGCGCCCACCGCGATGGTCACCTGCAGCTGCTCCGGAGCCGCCAGGCCGAAGTCCGCGCGCGCGGTCCCCTGTGGCATCAGCACCGCGTCGCGGAGCTCGCCGCGGCGCTGCAGGCCGTCCACCACGCCCATCACCGTGTACGACCGGTCCCCGATGAACACCGAGGGCTGGCTGTCGAGCCGCACCACGTGCAGCAGCTCGGCGGCACGGGCTCCGAGCACCACCACGCGGTCCGCGCGCTCGTCGTGACCCCGGTCGAAGTAACGTCCTGCGACGAGCGAGCCGTGCAGCGCCGCGAGCAGGTCCGGAGACGTCGCGAAGACGGGGATCGGTGGCGGCTCGGGCTGCGAGGGGTCGGACACCCGCACGGCGGTGACGAGGTCGTCGCCCGTGGTGACCTCGGCGAGCGTGGCGGCAGCCTTGACGCCGGCGAGCCGCTCGACGCGGTCCGCCCCGTCCCACGGCAGGACCCCGAGCGTGCGCTCCTGGCCCGACGCGTCGGTGGAGCGAGCGGGCTCGACGACCACCTGGGTGGCGGCCACCGCGTCGAACTGCCGGTCGATCTGACCTGCCGCCGTCTGCGCCAGGCCCACGGTGACCACGACGGACGCGATGCCCAGGACCGTCCCGAGGATCGTCAGTGCGAGCCGCCCCGGCCTGGCGGCGACGCCGTGCGCCGCCTCGGCGAGCAGGTCGCCGACGGTGAACCGGTCCTCCCGGCGCGGCCGCCTCCCGGTGCCGGGCGGCACGAGGTCCCGCGCGCGAGCCCGTCGCCGGACGCCGGTCACGGGAGCGCCGTGAGGCGGCCGTCGGAGATCAGGACCCGGCGGTGGGCGCGTGCCGAGACCGCGCTGTCGTGCGTGATGACGACGAGCGTCAGGCCGTCCGCGTGGAGCTCGTCGAAGAGGTCGAGCACGTCCGCGGTGTTCGTCGTGTCGAGGTTGCCCGTGGGCTCGTCCGCCAGGAGGACGTCAGGGGAGGCGACCACGGCGCGGGCCACCGCGACCCGTTGACGTTCACCGCCCGAGAGGACGGTCGGCAGGAAGTCGGTGCGGTGCGACAGGTGGACCCGGTCGAGCGCCTCGAGCGCACGCGCACGGCGCTCGGCCCGCGGGACGCCGCTGTACACGGTGGCGAGGAGGACGTTGTCGAGCACCGTCCGTCGCGGCAGCAGGTGGAACGCCTGGAACACGAAGCCGATCCGTCCACCGCGCAGCGCCGAGCGCTCTCGCTCGTCGACGCCGCTGGTAGGGAGCCCGTCGAGCAGGTACTCGCCCGACGTCGGACGGTCGAGGAGGCCCAGGATGTGCAGCAGCGTCGACTTGCCCGACCCGGAGGCGCCCACGATGGAGAGGTAGTCGCCCGCCAGGACCGTCAGGTCCACGTCGTGGAGCGCGACGACCGGAGGCACCCCGGGAAACGACCGCGTGAGGCCGACCAGCTCGATCACCGCGGACCTCTGCTCGGCGACCGGGCCGCCGAGCGCCGGGTCGAGCAGCGTCATCCCGTCGGCTCCTTGGCCGAGCCCGACCTGCCGCCTGCCGGGCCCTCCCCGACCACGACGAGGTCACCTGCGTCCAGCGCCTCCTGCGACCTCGTGATCTCGGCATAGCCGTCCGCCGCGAGGCCCAGCTGCACCGTGACGAGATGGGTGGACCCGTCGGCCCGCATGAGCTCGACGCGCGACTCGCCGCCGGGCCCGGAGGTGAGGGCGCTGAGCGGGACGGCGAGCACCTCGCCGTCGCTCGAGCCCACCGGGACGGTGACCCGGACGTTCGCGCCGCGCAGCGCGGCGAGCTGGTCGGCGGTGGGTGCCACGGGTGCCAGCCGCACGACGTAGCCGTGGCCACCTCCCGAGGAGGCCGTCGACGCACCGGGGTCCTCGCGGTCCGTCGTCGGCTGCTGGTCGCCGGTCGCCTCCTTGGTGCTCGTCGCGGTCGGCACGGCCACCTTCGCCACCACGTCCGTCACGGTGGCGGCGATGTCGCTGCCGTCCAGCGTGATCACGGCCGGACCACCCACGGTGAGCAGGTCCGCGTCCCGTGGATCGGCCGACGCGACGACCGCGAGGCTCGCACCCGAGACGGTCAGGGCCTTGCCGTCGAGGATGCCGCCGACCTTGACGTCGACGGTGTCGACCCGGCGCGGGAGCGAGGGCAGGAACACGATCTCGCTCGCCGGCAGTGCCGTGAGCACCGCGGCCTGGGCGTCAGCGAGGTCCGCCTTGGCGTCGCTCAGCGCGCGTTCCGCCGAGGTGACGGCCGCCTTCTGGTCGGACAGGTCCGGACCGGCATCCGCCTCGGTGCGCCGCGCGACCGCGGCGTCGAGCGCCCCTTGCGCGCTGAGGAGCGCGCTCGCGCTGCACTCGGTTCCCCGTCCGCCGGTGTCCGTGGGCGCCGGTGCAGGCGACGCGCAGGCCTGCGTGGCGTCGGTGAGCTCCTGGCGTGCGACGGCGACCGCGGTGTCGAGCTCGATGATCTCGGAGGCCCGCTGCCCGCCGCTCGCTGCCGTGAGGGCGCGCTGGGCCTGGCCGAGGGCGTCCGTGGTGTCGCGCACCGCCGCCGTGGCGGCCTTGAGCTGGTCGTCCGCCTCGTCGGAGGGCTGCGGAGGCTCGTACCCGACCCGCCGGTACAGCTCCTCGACGGCCGCGGCGGTGGACGCGTCGTACGTGGTGGAGCTCGGCGGTCCCGAGCTGATGCCGAGCTGGGCCAGCGCCGCCTTGAGCTGCGCGACGTCGGGTCCGCTCACGCCGGCGCGCAGCGTGCGGTAGGTGGGGAGCGCGCCGGGCAGGACGAGGACCGGCCGGCCGACCACCTCGAGGGCGACGCCGCCCGCCTCGAACGTGTCCCCGACGGCCGGGACGCGCCCCGTCACCACCGCGGGCCCGTCGACCTCTCCCGTCTCGACGCGGACGTCCACCGGGTCGTCGTAGACCGCGTCACCGCGGAGCACGACCTGGTTGGTGATCACCCGACGCTCGACGGGGACCGTGACCGGCCCTGCCGCGGGTGGAGCGGCGTCCGCGGCCGCCTGCGCCGGCGAGACGACCAGGTGGCTGACCCAGATCCCGACACCGAGACTGACCAGCGCGACCACCGCCAGGACGCCGATCGTGCGGGCGCCTCGTCCGGCTCCGCCCGACGCTCGAAGTCGTCGACGGCACCATCGGACGAGCCTGTCGGGTGCGATCACAGCAGGTCACCCTAGGCCATCGATCCGGCGCGCGATCCGCTTTGTCCTCGTGTGACCCAGGTCACGTTTCGAGCCACTTTCGGGTGACACGGACACAGGTCCAACAGGTCTCCGATCTGGTACAAATTGCCCCCGTGATTCCCCCTTCCGCCACGTTCTCGCTGTTCAGCGCGCCGCGCCGCCGGACGCGCGCCCTCGCCGTCGGCGCCCTGCTGTTCACTCTGACGGCCTGCGCCCACGAGCCCGGCTCGCCCGCCCCCACCGGGACCTCGAGCGACCGGCCGCAGGCCGACAGCGGGCCGACGGACGCGCCGGAGCCGAGCCTGGCGGTCCCGATCCCCGGGGGCACGCCGTTCAGCCCGTACTTCGCCCAGGTGAACGCCTTGCTCGCGCAGCCGGAGGAGACGTCCGCGACGGCCAAGGAGCGGCACGACGACGTCGAGGCGTACATCGCCTCGTGCATGAAGGACGCAGGCTTCGACTACTTCCCCACCGAGTACGAGAAGTCCGAGCAGCTGGCGTGGCCCTGGGCGCGGGACGTCCTGCAGCTGCCGCTCCTGGCGACGGACCGGGCCGAGGTGGAGCGGGTCGGCTACGGGGTCGACGACGTCGACGCCCAGGAGGCGGACCGCCACGAGCTCGAGACGCCGGACAAGAACGGCGTCTACAACGGCACGCTCGGCGAGGCCGCGCAGAGCGAGTACGACTACGCGCTCAGCGGGACGCGCGGCGAGGACGACCCCGACCCCGACCCGGCCGGCGGGTGCTTCGGGCGCGCCTCGGCGAAGTACCCGGAGCCGACCAGCCCGCAGGCCGACCTCGCCGAGCAGTACATGCCGCTCGTGCGGACCATGGGCGACATCCGGATCCGGGACCTTGCTCGCGACCCTCGCGTCGTCGATCTCAACGAGCAGTGGAACGCGTGCATGCTCGACGCGGGGTACGACCTGACGCCGCCCGAGGGGGTGCGCCAGCAGACGCCGGACCCGGTCAGCGCCTACTTCCTCGCCGTCAGGACACCGCCGGACGGCGTCGCGGAGTACCCGGCTGACGGTGCCGAGGCGGGTCAGATCCCCGTCGAACGGCGTTACCTGGTCGGATCTCCCGCCGAGCGCGCGATCGCGCTCGCCGACTTCGACTGCAGGGCCGCCACGAGCTACCAGTCGTCGCTGCTGAGCGTGCTCGTGGACCTCGAAGGTGCGTTCGTCGCCGCGCACCAGCGCGAGCTGGACGAGATGGGCGCCGCGCTCGACATCGGCTGACGGGCGTCCCGTCGACATGACAGACCACCGGCACCCGAGGCCGGTCGCTCTGCCGCGCCCACAGAAGAGGTCCAGCTGGCACCACACCATGCGCGCACGCGCGCCCACCCCGTTCTACAAGACCGTCATCATGTGAGAGGAACCATCTTGTCCAAGAAGCTGCTGTCCGCCGCTGCTGCGCTCATGCTCGCGACCGGCCTGCTCGTCGCGGGGGCCACGTCGAGCTCCGCCACGGCCAACGTGAAGTGCTCCAGCGTCAAGATCTACAACGACGGGACGCAGTGGCGCTCCGTCTACCCGGCGGCGTCCGGTTCCACGGACTGCTACCTGGCGCAGGGCAACCCCTACCCGCGCGCCGTCAAGGCGCTCCAGCGGTCGCTCGTCTACTGCAACTACCAGAGCCTCGGCAGCATCGACGGCCTCTTCGGGGCCAAGACGCGTGCCGCGGTCTGGAGCTTCCAGTCCGACTTCGGCCTCGCCACCGACGGCGTCTACGGCAACAACACCCGGAACAAGATGTGGTTCTGGAGCAACGAGGACGACGGCTGGGGCTTCTGCAACTGACCGCGGCGTAGCGTCGCCCCCACGACGGCGGCAGGACCGCTGCTGACGTCGTGACCAGCTGTGACGCATCGAGCAGGCGTAGGCCCGGATCCCGCGAGGGACCGGGCCTACGTCGCATCCGCACCGGCACGTCGTGCTGGACGGTCCCGGGCGGGTGGTCGTCAGGTCCGCGGCTCGCCGCTTCCGGACGGCGGCCCCGGCTGCGGCTGACCGGGCGGGAGGACCGCGCCGGAGCGCACGCCACCGATCTCCCGCAGGAGCTCGCGCGCCTTGTGCGCCTGCTCGGTGCGGCACAGCACCGCGTACGACGACGCCACGATCTGGCTCGACGACGTGAAGTCCCTCCGGCCGCGCGTGAAGGAGTACGGCACGACCGAGAACAACAGCCCGAAGGCGCCGCCGATGAGGATCGCGGGCAGGAACGGGCTGCGGGACCCGGGCGACGTGAACAGGCTCAGCAGCAGCCCCACGAACAGGCCGAACCACGCGCCGGACACGAACCCACCCATCGCCACGCGGGGGTAGGACAGCCTGCCGGTGACGCGCTCGACCATCCTGAGGTCGGTCCCGACGATGGTCACCAGCTGGACCGGGAACGCCGAGTCGGCCAGGTGGTCGACCGCGCGCTGGGCCTCGAGGTACGTGCCGTATGCCGCGACCGTCTCGCCCTGGGGCAGGGTCGGGGTCCGCGGGGTCCGCTGCTGACCGCTGAACGACATGCCGAGATCCTGCCGCGAAGAATCCTCGACCGCCATACCAGTGGAGTGATGGCGCAGGTCAGCGCTGCTGCGCGCGTTGCTCGGGGGCTTGCGCGGCACGCGCGGCTAGGCTGACCGGCGTGAGCAACGTCGGGGCCAGGGTGTTCGTCGCGCGCCTCGCCGGGACCATCGTCTTCGACCCCCTCGGTGACCAGGTCGGGCGGGTGCGCGATGTCGTCGTGCTGGTCCGGCCGAAGGGCCCGCCTCGCGCCGTCGGGCTGGTGGTCGAGGTGGCAGGGCGGCGCCGGGTGTTCCTCCCGCTGACCCGCGTGACCTCGGTGGACGCCGGGCAGGTCATCTCGACGGGCCTGGTGAACATGCGGCGGTTCGAGCAGCGGGCGTTCGAGACTCTCGTGGTCGGCGAGCTGCTGGACCGGACCGTGGACTTCGTCGACGGGTCGGGCACCGCGACGATCGAGGACGTGGCGATCGAGCTGCAGCGCAGCGGCGACTGGGTCGTCACGAAGCTCTTCGTCCGGCGGCACCGGCCGGGCAAGTCGGGCCTGCTGCGCCGGCGCGGCGAGACGGGTGCTGGTGGCGGTCGACGACGTGAGCGGGCTCGCCCGTCGCTCCGCGGAGCAAGGGGCCGAGCTGCTGCTCGCCCAGTACGAGGACCTCAAGGCCGCCGACCTGGCCGACGTCCTGCACGACCTCGGCCGCGCGCGCAGGCTGCAGGTCGCCACGGCCCTGGACAACGAGCGCCTGGCCGACGTCCTGGAGGAGCTGCCCGAGGACGACCAGGTCGCGATCCTGCAGGGACTCGCACTGACGCGTGCGGCCGACGTGCTGGAGGCGATGCAGCCCGACGACGCCGCGGACCTGCTCGGCGAGCTCCCGGACGCGCAGCAGGCCGAGCTGCTCGGGCTGATGGAGCCCGACGAGGCGGACGACGTCCGCCGGCTGCTGGCCTACGAGGACAACACCGCGGGCGGCCTGATGACCACCGAGCCCGTGATCCTCGGCCCGGAGACGTCGATCGCGTCGGCGCTCGCGCACGTCCGCCGGCAGGACCTGACGCCGGCTCTCGCGTCGATGGTCTTCGTCGCCCGGCCCCCGCTGGAGACCCCGACCGGCCGGTTCATCGGCGTCGTGCACCTGCAGCGCCTGCTGCGCGAGCCCCCGCACGACGCGATCGGGTCGATCGTCGACACGGACATCGAGGCCACCACGGCCCAGGCCCCGCTGCTGTCGGTGACCCGGGCCCTGGCCACCTACAACCTGCTGGCGATGCCCGTGGTCGACGCCGAGCGTCGCCTCCTCGGCGCGGTCTCGGTCGACGACGTGCTCGACCACCTGCTGCCGGAGGACTGGCGGGAGACGGACGACGACGCGGACACGGGCCCGCTCGCCGCGCCCGCCCCCGGGAGGCACCGTGGCTGACCGGCTGGACCAGCCGCGCGAGACGCGGCGCACGCTGCTGCCGCGACCGCAGTTCGACGAGGACACGTCGGGCAAGATCGCGGAGCGGGTGGCGCGCTTCCTGGGCACGCCCCTGTTCATCATCTGGCTGTCGGTGTTCTGCGTGGTGTGGCTGCTGTGGAACGCGAACTGGGGGCCCGACCGGCCGCGGTTCGACGAGGCGAAGAACGGGTTCACGGTCCTCACGCTGATGCTGTCCTTGCAGGCGTCGTACGCGGCGCCGCTCATCCTGCTCGCCCAGAACCGGCAGACCGACCGGGACCGCGTGCAGGCGGAGCAGGACCGGCAGCGCTCCGAGCGCAACCTCGCCGACACCGAGTTCCTCGCCCGTGAGATGGCGGCCCTGCGGATCGCCCTCTCCGAGGTCGCGACGCGCGACTTCGTGCGGTCGGAGCTGCGGAACCTGCTCGAGGACCTCGCGGAGGAGCGGGAGGCCGGCGCGCGGTCCGACCCCGAGGCGGCGTCCGACCGCCCCTGACCGACCCGCGTCCCTCGTCTGGGTCGTCCGTCCGGGTCGTTCTTCTGGGTCGTTCGTCGGTGGAGGGCTCGGGACGCCGACCTACGATGGGCACCATGTCGCCGCAGCCCGCTCCCCCGCCCACCGGCCCGACCTCCGGCGCCGACGCGACCGACGGCATCACGGCAGCGGTCCACGCCGCGCTCGCGACCGTCCTCGACCCCGAGATCCACCGCCCCATCTCCGAGCTCGGGATGGTGCGGTCGGTGGACGTCACCGGTAGCCGGGTGCGGGTCGGCATCGACCTGACGACGCCCGGCTGTCCCCTCAAGGAGACACTCACCCGCGACGTGACGGCGGCGGCGGCGACGGTGGACGGTGTCACGGACGTGACGGTGGAGCTCGGGGTGATGAGCGCCGACCAGCGGGCCGCGCTGCGCACCCTGCTCCGCGGGACCGACGCCGAGCCCGAGATCCCGTTCGCCCAGCCCACGTCGCTGACCAAGGTCTTCGCGATCGCGTCCGGCAAGGGCGGCGT
Organism: Cellulomonas sp. URHB0016; assembly: GCF_054057935.1. Classification (NCBI taxonomy): domain Bacteria; kingdom Bacillati; phylum Actinomycetota; class Actinomycetes; order Micrococcales; family Cellulomonadaceae; genus Cellulomonas; species Cellulomonas sp. URHB0016. The sequence goes on from NZ_JBSRZU010000001.1 coordinate 1,194,435, forward strand.
CGGCAAGTCGTCGGTCACCGCGAACCTCGCCGTCGCGATGGCGGCCGACGGCCTGCGCGTCGGTGTGGTCGACGCGGACATCTACGGCTTCTCGATCCCCCGGATGCTGGGGGTCACCCGGCAGCCGACCCGCGTCGACGACATGCTGCTCCCGCCGCTCGCCCACGGCGTGAAGGTCGTCTCGATCGGCATGTTCGTGCCGCCGGGGCAGCCGGTGGTGTGGCGCGGCCCCATGCTGCACCGGGCGCTGCAGCAGTTCCTCGCGGACGTGTTCTGGGGCGACCTCGACGTGCTGCTGCTCGACCTCCCGCCCGGCACCGGTGACATCGCGATCTCGGTGGCGCAGCTGCTGCCCGGGTCCGAGATCGTCGTGGTGACGACGCCGCAGGTCGCCGCGGCGGAGGTCGCCGAGCGGGCCGGGTCGGTGGCCGTGCAGACGCGTCAGCACGTGGTCGGGGTCGTGGAGAACATGTCCTGGCTCCCGCAGCCGGACGGGTCGCGGCTGGAGCTGTTCGGGTCCGGCGGGGGTCGCCGGGTGGCCGAGAACCTCTCGCGGCTGACCGGCGGGGACGTGCCGCTCCTGGGTCAGGTGCCCCTCGACGTCCGGCTGCGCGAGGCGGGCGACGGCGGCACGCCCGTCGTGCTCGCGGAGCCGGAGTCCCCGGCGGCACAGTCGCTGCGGGCGGTCGCGACGCAGCTGACCGCCCGCCGACGAGGCCTGGCAGGGCGGTCGCTGGGCCTCACGCCCGCAGGTCGCTGACGCTCCCCGCCGGAACCCCACCGACGTGCTCGCCGAGCTGATCGCGGCCGACGTCGCTCTGCGCCCTCTCCCCCGACGCATCGCGGCGGTGCCCGACGAGCACGGTGCCCCGCAGCCGGCGACCGGGCCGGAGCGGCGGCGCGACCCGCTGTCGGTGCGCCTCAGGGAGCTCGCGTGACGGCCGCGAGCCGGATCGAGCCCTGGTCGCCCGACGAGGGCGCCGCGCGCGCCCGTGCACTGTTCGAGGACCGGTTCGGCACGGTCCCCGACGGCGTGTGGTCGGCTCCGGGACGGGTGAACCTCATCGGCGAGCACACCGACTACAACCAGGGCCTGTGCCTGCCGATCGCCCTGCCGCACCGCACGTACGCGGCGGTGCGGCTGCGGGACGACGACCTGGTCCGGCTCGTCTCCGCGCAGGAGCCGGGCGGGCACCGTGAGGTCGGGCTCGCGGACGTCGCGCCCGGCGCCGTCGCCGGCTGGCCGGGGTACGTGGTGGGAGTCGCCTGGGCGCTGCGTGAGGCCGGCCACGCGGTCGGCGGCTTCGACGTCGCCGTGGACTCCTGCGTGCCCTACGGCGCGGGACTGTCGTCGTCGGCGGCCCTGGAGTCCTCGGTCGCGATCGCCCTGGACGCGTTGCACGACCTGGGCCTGGCCGCCGACGACGCCGGCCGCTCGGCGCTGACGACGCTCTGCGTGCGCGCCGAGAACGACATCGCCGGCGCGCCGACCGGTGGCATGGACCAGGCGGCGTCCTTGCGGTCCCGGGCCGGCCACGCGCTCCTTCTCGACTGCCTCGACGGCGGGATCCGGCACGTGCCGTTCGACCTGGCCGCCGAGGGGCTCGCCCTGCTCGTCGTCGACACGCGAGCCCAGCACGCCCTCGTCGACGGGCAGTACGCCGCACGGCGAGCCTCGTGCGAGGCGGCCGCGGCCCGGCTCGGGCTGCCGTCGCTGCGCGCGCTCGCGGACGACGACCGGGGTGCGCAGTGGGCGCTCGACGCGCTCGCCGGGGAGCCGGGGGCGGGTGACGAGGTGCCGCGGGTGCGGCACGTCGTGACCGAGATCGGACGCGTCCGCCGGCTCGTGGCCCTCCTGGACGCGGGCCGGGTGCGGGACGTAGGGCCGCTCCTCGACGGGTCGCACGAGTCGCTGCGCGTCGACTACACCGTGTCCTGCCGCGAGCTGGACCTCACCGTCACCGCCGCCCGTGCGGCCGGCGCCCTCGGGGCGCGCATGACCGGTGGCGGTTTCGGCGGGTCGGCGATCGCCCTGGTCGGGCGGGCCGACGTGGACCGGGTGTCAGCCGCCTTGGCGGAGTCGTTCCGGGCGGCTGGGCTCCGCGCACCGGGCTTCCTCGTGGCGACGGCGGGCGGCCCGGCCTCCTGACCCGGGGCACCGGCAGGGGCGCGTACGAAGGACGCGGCCGACGCAGGGTGTCGGAGGCGACACACCAGGTGGAGCAGACTCGCATCTACAGCGCATCACGCAGTAGTGTCTGCAGCGCGGTAACGCACGACGTCCGCCCGTGGGTGGATCCACCCGCTTCCACGCCGCCGCTACCGTGCGGCAGGAGCACCGTGCTCGCACCCGTCCACGCCCGCCGCACCGACGCGAGGAGTCCACCCCATGGGGGTCACCCGCAGGTTCATCTTCCCGACCGTCCGCATCCTCCTGTGGGCCGTCATCGCCCTCACGCTCGTCAAGATCGCCTTCAACGGCGCCTCGGTCGAGACGTCGGACACCTCGTTGCTGCCCTCGGGACAGCTTGTCGAGCCGACCGTGACGGTCGCCACCGGCACGGTCACCAACGCGGTGACGGTGCAGGCCGCCGTGGTCGCCGACCCTGCGGTCGTGGTGCGGGCCACGCTGGCCGGCAGCGTCTCCAAGCTGCTCGCCGCCGACGGCGCCGTCCTCGAGGTCGGCGCCCCGATCCTCCAGATCAGGCAGGAGACCCCGCAGGACCCCGTCATCACCACCGACCCGGAGACGGGCGAGCAGCGATCCACGGAGCAGCCCCCCAAGGTCGTGGTGCAGACCGTCAAGGCACGCGTCGCCGGAACGCTGACCATGCCCACGCTCAAGGACCAGCTCGTGTCGGTCGGCGACCAGGTCGGCACCATCTCCCCCGGGACGCTGTCCGTCAGCGGCACCCTCACCGCGGACCAGCAGTACCGGCTGATCGGCGCCCCGTCGCAGGCCACGGTCACCCTCAACGGGGGGCCCGCGCCGTTCGACTGCACCGGACTCCGGATCGGTGCCGCCGCCAGCCCTCCGCAGCAGTCCGACCAGAACGCGGACGCGGCCCCGCAGACGCCGCCGTCCGGGACCGTCAGCTGCGCCGTGCCCGCAGGCGTCACGGCCTTCGCAGGGCTCGGCGCGACGCTCGCGGTCACCAACGGGACGGCCGCGGACGCGATCGTCGTGCCGGTCACGGCCGTCCAGGGCACCGCGCAGAAGGGCAACGTGTGGGTGGTCTCGCCCGACGGGACGAACGCGAAGCGCGAGGTCGGCCTCGGGCTGACCGACGGCGACAACGTGCAGATCACCGAGGGGCTCGCGGCCGGCGACGAGATCCTCGAGTTCATCCCCGTCCCGGACGCGACCGGCCCGGGCGACGACTGCAGCGACCCCAAGAGCTTCGACCCGGCGGCGTGCGCCGGATGAGCCTGCTCGAGCTCACCGACGTGACCCGTTCCGTCCGGCTGCCCGACGACCGGATGCTGCACATCCTCCAGGGCGTGACGCTCACGGTCGGCGCGGGCGAGCACGTCGCCGTCGTCGGCCGGTCCGGCACGGGCAAGTCGACGCTGCTGAACATCCTCGGCCTCCTCGACGCGCCCACCACCGGCGAGTACCTGCTCGAGGGCGTGCCGATCGCCCGCCTGTCCAGCCGTGCCCGCACCCGCCGGCGCGGCCGGGACTTCGGGTTCGTCTTCCAGCAGTTCAACCTGCTCCCCGGCCGCACGGCACTCGAGAACGTCACCGCTCCGCTGCTCTACGCCGGCGGCCGCCAGTTCTGGTCGCGGACGCGGCTCGCGGCGGAGATGCTCGCGCGCGTCGGGCTCGGGGACCGGCTGGACACCATGCCCGAGAAGCTCTCCGGGGGCGAGCAGCAGCGCGTCGCGATCGCCCGTGCCCTCGTCCGCGGGCCGCGCGTGATCCTCGCGGACGAGCCGACCGGCGCGCTCGACGTCGAGACCGGGGGCGAGGTCATGGACCTGCTCGACGAGATCGCGTCCCAGACAGGTGCCGCGCTGGTCACCATCACGCACGACCTCGCCGTGGCCGCCCGCGCGGAACGGCAGTACCGGCTCGCCGAGGGGGTGCTCCTGCCGATCCGGCTCGACCGGCACAGCGACTGGGTCGGCGACGTCCCGACGCTCGTCGCCGACCGGTCGGCCATGGCGGAGCGGCGGCTCCTCCCCGCCGGGGCCGAGCTCGACGAGGACGAGGTGCGCGCGTGACTGGCCTCGTGGGCGCCCTGGTCGAGGCGTGGGACGAGCTGCGCATCCACAAGCTGCGGGTCCTGCTCGCGCTCATCGGGGTCGCCTGCGCCGTCACCGCGATCACCGGCGTCACCGCGGCGGTCTCCATGCTCAAGCAGGCGTTCCAGGAGCAGACCGACCGTGGCGTCGGCCGACCGGTGACCCTGATGGTCAACGTCTCCCCCGCCGGCCCCGAGGCGGTCGCCAACCCCGACATCGACACGGTGTTCGCCCAGGTCCTCGAGCGGTACTCCATCGAGTACGCGAGCCGCCAGGAGTGGACCCAGGTCCAGGCGCGGTTCCCCGACGGCACGCGGGCCCTGCAGATGCAGGCCGTCGACCAGGACTACTCGGTGATCAACCGCACCGTGCCCACGCAAGGGCGCTGGTTCGCCGACGCCGACGTCCAGGCGTTCAGCCCGACCCTCGTGGTCAACGAGGCGTTCCTGACCTCCCTCGGCCTGGCGGACCTGTCGACGCACCCGACGATCCTGCTCGGCGGCGAGGCCCCCGTCCGGGCCACCGTCGTCGGCGTCCTGAAGAACGACTGGCCCGAGGCCGAGCCGACGGCGTTCATCCTGTACGACCAGCTGCACCGCTGGATCGGCACGGACGGCAATGCCGGGCCGCCCGGGCAGGTCGCCAGCAGCCGGTCGGTGGACATGATGCAGTCGTTCCCCGCCATGCAGGTCTGGGTCCCCACGGGCGCCGCCTCCGAGCTCAGCGACGCGATCCAGCACGACGTCGCCGCGTCGGTCCCGGGCTGGCAGGTCGACGTCTTCCCGAACGGCGACGGGGGCGACCCCATCGGGAGGGCCACCAAGTGGGTCGGCATCGGCATCGGTGCGCTCGCACTGCTGCTCGGCGGTCTCGGGCTGGTCAACATCGCGCTCGTCACCGTCAAGTACCGCATCCGCGAGATCGGCATCCGCCGGTCCTTCGGCGCCACGTCCGGTCGGGTGTTCTTCGGGGTGATGCTCGAGTCCGTGGTGGCGACCGTCGTGGCCGGTCTCGTCGGGGTGGTCGTCGCGGTCGCGATCATCAAGAACATCCCGATCGAGCGGGTGTTCGGGTCCCAGATCGACGACATGCCGCCGTTCCCGGTGTCCGCGGCGCTCGTCGGCATGGCGTGTGCGACGGCCGTCGGTGCGCTCGCCGGGATCATCCCCGCGACGGTCGCGGTGCGCGTCAAGGTGATCGACGCGATCCGGTACTGAGCCGTCGTCCCGTCGCCTTCCGTGGGCGCAGCGGTCGGGGCGCTGCGGTCAGGGGCAGCGGTCCGGGCGCAGCGGTTCGCGCCCTCAGCCCGGCGGCTGCTCGTCCCCGCGCCGCCGGCTGACGTCCTCGTGCATCACGTAGAAGACCGAGTACGGCGCGCCGCCCGGCGTGGCCGGCCGGGCGGCGAAGTCCTGGAGCACCGCGTCCACGCGCGTCGTGAGCTCGTCGTACCCGGCGGCGTCGAGGCGCAGGCCGAGGCGGGCCATCTGCACCTCGTCGGGGTGGGGCACCAGCGCGAACTCCTCCAGGAAGGCGTCGAGCAGGACGCGCGTGCGACCCGGCGCGGCAGGCGCCCGCCACGACTTCCCGGTCGCCCGGTAGGGCACCTCCCGGGCGCCCCGGGTGCCGCGCCGGGCGGGCTCGGCGGCCAGGAAGCCGCGGTCCACGAGCGTCCGGACGTGGTGCAGGACGGTGGCGGGGTTCTTGTCCAGCCGAGCTGCGATCTCGCGGTTGGTCAGCGCCTCGTCGAGGCACAGACGCAGGATGCGGATGCGGAGCGTGGAGGCGAGCGCCCGGGCATCCGCGTCCCGGTCGGTCGCCGCCCTGGCCGCCTCGTCCGACGTCATGTCGTCCGACGTCGTCTCGTCCCGCGTGGCCCGGGAGTCCGCTGAGGGTGCCATCCGCCGATGATCCCCCACTGATTGACATTTCTCAATCAGTCCGCCCATGCTGGCCCGGTGAGCATCGCGACGCCCGCCGCCACGCACCGGTCGCTGATCCACCACGCCGACTTCCGGCGCCTCTGGACCGGTGACGCCCTCGGTCAGCTCGGCGCCCAGCTCACGGGCCTCGCCCTGCCGGTGTACGCCGTGCAGCACCTCGCGGCGACCGAGTGGCAGATGGGTGCACTCACCGCCGCGGAGACCGCCGCGTTCCTCGTCATCGGCCTCCCGGCCGGGGCGTGGGTCGACCGCATGCGCAAGCGCAGGGTGCTGATCGTGTCCGACCTGGTCCGGGCCGCCGTCCTCGCCGTGGTCGTGGCGGCGGCGGCCACGGACCACGCGTCGATGTGGCTGCTCATCGTCGCCGGCCTGGTGGTGAGCGCCGCGAGCGTCTTCTTCGACGTCGCGCACCAGAGCTACGTGCCCGGGCTCGTCGGGCTCGACCACATCGTCGAGGGCAACTCCAAGCTGCAGGCGACCCAGTCCGTCGCGCAGATCGCCGCACCGGCGCTCGGCGGCGTGCTGCTGCGGGTCGTCACCGCCCCCGCGCTCATCGGCCTCAACGTCGTGACCTACGTCGTGTCGGCGTTCGCGGTCGGGCGCATCAGGCACGAGGAGACACCGCCGACGCCGGAGTCGCACCGCCCGCTGAGGACCGAGATCGCCGAGGGCCTGTCCTTCGTGGTCCGTCAGCCGCTGCTGCGCCGCATCGTCGCGTGCACGTCCCTCTCCAACCTCTTCGGCTCGATCGCCGGCGCCGTCATGGCGATCTACGTGCTCCGCACGCTCGACCTGGGGACCGCCACGTGGGGCACCATCCTGTCGGCCTCCGCCGTGGGCGGGCTGGTGGGGGCCGTCGTCGCCGACCGCCTGGCGCGCCGGGTGGGCGAGGGCCGGATCATCCCGCTCACCGCGCTGCTCTGCGTGCCGACGTACGCGCTCGTCCCGCTGTCCGCGTCCACGTCGATCGACCCGCAGGTGCTCCTGATCGTCAGTGGCGTGACCTTCTACTTCGCCGTGGTCGTCTACAACGTCGCCCAGGTCAGCTTCCGTCAGCGCCTGTGCCCGCCCGCGCTGCTCGGCCGCATGAACGCGTCCGTCCGGTTCATCGTCTGGGGCACCATGCCCGTCGGCGGGCTGCTCGGCGGGTGGCTCGGCACCCAGGCCGGCGTGGTCCCGACGCTGTGGGTCGGCGCGCTGGGCATGCTCGTCGCCGCTGCTCCTGTGGTCCTGTCGCCTCTCCTGGGCATGCGCGTCCTGCCGGTGCCGTCGCACGACGACCCCGCCACGTCGACGGCTGAGCCCCCCGTCGGCTGACCGTCGGTCAGAGGTCGTACTCGACGACGACCGGCGCGTGGTCGGAGAACCGCGCGGCGTAGGTCTCGGCCCGGTCGACGGTCACGCTGACGGCGGCGTCCGCGAGGTCCGGCGTCGCGAGCTGGTAGTCGATCCGCCACCCCGCGTCGTTGTCGAAGGCCTGCCCACGCCACGACCACCACGTGTACGGACCGGGCCCCTCGCCGCCGAGCTCGCGGCCCAGGTCGTGCCAGCCCAGGTCGTCGAACCAGCGGTCCAGGTACGCCCGCTCCCGCGGGAGGAAGCCGGCGGACTTGACGTTGCCCTTCCAGTTCTTCAGGTCGACCTCGCGGTGCGCGATGTTCACGTCCCCCGCCACGACCGCGTGTCCCCCCTGCTCCGCGAGGTCCGCCATCCGGGAGGTGACGTGGTCGAGGAACGCGTACTTCTCGTCCATCGACGGCGTCCCGACCGTGGCCGAGTGCAGGTAGGTGGACACGACCGTCACGGTCCGCCGTGGGCTGCCGTCGTGCGCGGACAGGACAAGATCGGCCTCGACCCACCGACCGGAGTCCCCGGTCACGCCGGTGCGCAGCCCGATCCGGACCGCGTCCATCGGCAGCCGCGACGCGATCGCGACGCCGGCCCGACCCTTGGTCTCGCTGGCCTCGTGCGCGAGGTGCCACTCGCCGCTCGGCAGGTGGTCGGCCAGGATCTCGTCGGTCGCCCGGACCTCCTGCAGCAGCAGCACGTCCGGCCGACGGGTCTCGAGCCACTGGCCCATCCCGCGCTTGAAGGCGGCCCGGATGCCGTTGACGTTCACGCTCGCGATGGTCAGCACCGGGCCATCCAACCCCACGTCAGCGACACGTCGGCGACACGTCCGCCTAGCATCCGTGACGTGACCGCCACCCTGCGCCTGGAGATCTTTCCCGCCGACCTCGACCGCACCGTCGACTTCTGGACCGGCGCGCTCGGCTTCACGCTCGAGCGCGACGAGCGCGGCTCGGCCCACCCGTACGTCGCGCTGCGACGGGACGCGGTGCTCCTGGGCGCGGCCCGTCGGGACGCCGTCGCGCCGGACACGCTCCGGCGGCCGCCGACGGGCGTCGAGATCGTCCTCGAGGTGGACGACCTCGACGCCGAGCGCTCTCGCATCCTCGCCTCGGGCTCCCCGCTGGCGGCGGACGTCACGGACCAGCCGTGGGGCCTGCGCGACCTGCGCGTGCTCGACCCCGACGGGCACTACGTCCGCGTGACGGCCCGCTAGACGGTCGTCCCCCGGAACGCCGCCTCGATCGCGGCGATGTCCAGCTTGGTCATCGTCAGCACCGCCGCCATCGCGCGACCGCGCGCTGCGGGGTCCGCGTCGTCGCCCATCATGTCGTTCAGGCCGGCCGGCACCACCTGCCAGGAGACGCCGAACCGGTCCTTGAGCCAGCCGCACTGGCTGTGCTCGCCGCCACCCTCGACGAGCGCGTCCCAGTACCGGTCGATCTCGTCCTGGTCCCCACAGTCGAGGACGAACGAGAACGCCTCGTCGAGCTGGAACGCGGGGCCCGCGTTGAGCAGCGTGACCTGGTGGTCGTCGAGGAGCAGGTCGACGATGAACACCGCGCCCTCCTCGACGTCGGGCACGCCCGGCGGCGCCTTGACGACCGACGTGATGGACGAGTTCGGGACGAGCGACACGTAGAACTCGGCGGCCTCCCCGGCCTTGTCGGCGAACCAGAGGTGCGTGTGGATCCTGCTCATGACGGTCCCCTTCCGGTGCGGTGCTGTCAGAGGTCCAGACTCCCACCGCCCGCCGGACTCATCGGTTCGGGACGACGGACGGCCGCCCCGGAGACGTCCCGGGGCGGCCGCTGATGGGTCGAGCGGTGTCAGGCCGAGAGCCGCTCCGCGGTGTCCACGACGTTGCTCAGCAGCATCGCGCGGGTCATCGGCCCCACACCGCCGGGGTTCGGCGACACCCAGGACGCGACCTCCCACACGGACGGGTCGACGTCGCCTACCACGCGGCTCTTGCCGGTCTCCGGGTCCGTCGCGCGGGATACGCCGACGTCGACGACGACGGCACCGGGCTTGACGAGGTCCGCCGTGATGATGCCCGGCACGCCCGCGGCCGCGATGACCACGTCGGCGTTGCGGGTGTGCTCCGTGAGGTCCGCGGTCCCCGTGTGCGTGAGCGTGACCGTCGCGTTGATCTCCCGGCGGGTGAGCAGGAGACCGATCGAGCGCCCGACGGTGACGCCCCGCCCGACGACGACGACGTCGGCCCCGCGCAGGTCCACGTCGTGCCGCAGCAGCAGGTCGATGATGCCGCGCGGGGTGCACGGGAGCGGCGACGTGACGGGCTCGTTGACCCGGAGCACCAGACGCCCGAGGTTCGTCGGGTGCAGACCGTCCGCGTCCTTGTCCGGGTCCACCAGCTCGAGCACGCGGTTGGTGTCGATGCCCTTCGGCAACGGCAGCTGCACGATGAACCCGGTGCACGCAGGGTCCTCGTTCAGCCGCTGCACCGCGGCCTCGATCTCCTCCTGCGTGGCGGTCTCCGGCAGGTCCTCCCGGATGGAGGCGATGCCGACCTCGGCGCAGTCCTTGTGCTTGCCGGCGACGTACCAGCGCGAGCCGGGGTCGTCGCCGACGAGCAGCGTGCCGAGCCCGGGCACGATGCCCCGGGCCGCGAGCGCCGCGACCCGCTCGGTGAGCTCGCCCTTGATCCGGGCCGCGGTCGCGGTGCCGTCGAGGATCTGGGCCGTCATCAGTACTGCTTCAGGTCGCCGTACAGCGGGAACGCCGCGGTGAGCTTGGCGACCCGCACCTTGAGCGCCTCGACGTCGGTCGCCGCACCGTTGACGAGGGCGTTCGCGATGATGTCGGCCACCTCGGTGAACTCGGCGTCGCCGAAGCCGCGGGTCGCGAGCGCCGGGGTGCCGATCCGCAGGCCGGACGTGACACGCGGCGGCCGCGGGTCGAACGGCACGGCGTTGCGGTTCACGGTGATGCCGGCGGTGTGCAGGAGGTCCTCGGCCTGCTGGCCGTCGAGGTCCGAGTGCCGCAGGTCGACGAGCACCAGGTGCACGTCCGTGCCGCCGGTCAGGACGGAGACGCCGGCCGCCGCCACGTCGGGGGCGTTGAGGCGGTCCGCGATGATCCGGGCGCCGTCCAGCGTGCGCTGCTGGCGGTCCTTGAAGTCCTCGGTGCCGGCGACCTTGAACGCGACGGCCTTCGCGGCGATGACGTGCATGAGCGGGCCGCCCTGCTGGCCCGGGAACACGGCGGAGTCGATCTTCTTGGCGTACTCCTCCTTGCTCAGGATGAAGCCGGAGCGGGGGCCGCCGATGGTCTTGTGCACGGTCGAGGACACGACGTCCGAGTGCGGCACGGGCGACGGGTGCAGACCGGCGGCGACGAGACCGGCGAAGTGCGCCATGTCGACCCACAGCTTGGCGCCGACCTCGTCGGCGATCGACCGGAACGCCTCGAAGTCGAGGTGGCGAGGGTAGGCGGACCAGCCGCCGATGATGACGTCGGGGCGGTGCTCGAGCGCGGCCTTGCGGACGGCCTCCGGGTCGACGAGGAACGTCTGCGGGTCCACGCCGTACGACGCGACGTCGTACAGCTTGCCGGAGAAGTTGATCCGCATGCCGTGCGTGAGGTGGCCACCGTGCGCCAGCTCGAGGCCGAGAATCTTGTCGCCCGCGTTGATCAGCGCGTGCAGCACGGCGGCGTTGGCCGTGGCGCCCGAGTGGGGCTGGACGTTCGCGGCCTCGGCGCCGAAGAGGGCCTTGGCGCGGGCGATCGCGATGGTCTCCGCGACGTCGACCTGCTCGCAGCCGCCGTAGTACCGGCGGCCCGGGTAGCCCTCGGCGTACTTGTTGGTCAGGACGGAGCCCTGCGCCTGCAGGACGGCACGCGGGACGAAGTTCTCGGACGCGATCATCTCGAGGGTGCCCTGCTGGCGGGCGAGCTCGCCGTCGAGGACGGCGGCGATCTCCGGGTCGAGCTCGGAGATGTTCTGGTCGAGGATCGGGGTGGTGTCGGCGCTCATGAAACGCTCCTCAGGCATCAGCGGACGGCTTGTCGAAGCACGTGGTCGCACCCGGCACACGGACGGGCACGCACACCTGCGGTGTGGTGACCGTGGGCCCAGGCGTCCGACCCGAAGTCTGCTGCTGCGTCGCTCCCCGGTGGTTCCCCACCTCTGCGCCAGTCGCGACGCGGACAGGCTACCAAGGTGTCGGACCGTGCGGCACGCCCGTCCGCGGGCGGCGCGACTCCCCCGGACGGGGGTTCTCCACGTCGTACCGACGGGCGGAAATGTCCCCCGGTCGGGTGTATGGAACCGGTAGCGTCCTGGTGCTACATCTTCACCCTTCTTCACGAGGAGCTCCGCATGGCACAGTCCGAGCCCGGCCCGAGCGGCATGCCCGTCGCACCCCGGTACGAGGCGCAGCAGGCAGCCGTCCCGCCCGTCGAGCGCCCGTCCACCATCACCCGCGCGGTGCAGCTGATGTACGTCGGCGCCGCGCTGAGCCTCGTCGGCATCGTCGTCGCGTGGGCCACGAAGAGCCAGCTCCACGACCAGATCGCGGAGGCCAGCCCGACCCTGTCGGCGTCCGGCGTCGACACCGCGGTGACCGCCGCCCTGGGGATCGGCACCTTCGTCGGGCTGGTCGGCGTCGGGCTGTGGATCTGGATGGCGTTCGCGAACGGCGCCGGCAAGTCGTGGGCCCGCATCCTCTCCACGGTCTTCGGCGGGCTCAGCGTCGTCAGCACCCTGATCGGCCTGCGCAACGCCACCGGCGTCACGATCGTCCTGCAGCTCGTGTCCCTCGTCCTCGCGGTCGTGATCCTCGTGCTGCTCTGGCGTCCGGCCTCGTCCGCGTTCTACCAGTCGCGGTCCGCGCGCACGGTGTGACCCCCGCTCGTCGGGCGGGCGCCACACTGTGCGCGCCTGCCCGACGAGCATGCCGTCCGTCGCCTGCGCCTGCGGCTCAGAGGTACCCGCCGGTGGACGGCGCCCCTGACGCCTCAGGCACGGGAGCCGGTCGAGCGCGAGCCCCCAGACTCACGCGTCCGCGCGGTCCTCCTCGCCGAGGATCTTGCGCAGGTACGCATACGTCAGGTCCCCCGCGGTCCGGTCGTGCTCGTACTCGTACCCGTGCTTCTCGTAGAGCGCCAGGTTCTGCAGCGAGTCGCGGCCGGTGAACACCCAGACCTCCTCGATGCCGTCCGGCAGGTACGGCAGGATCGCCATCAGCAGCCGGGTTCCCACCCCGCGTCCCTGCAGGTCGGGAGCCACGGCGAACCGCCCGAGCGTCGCCTTGGTGCCCTCGACGAGCACCCGGATCGAGCCGATCATCCGGTGCCCGCTCCAGGCCCCGAGGGTGAGGACGCCGTCGACGTCGAGATCGGCGTGCAGCTCCTCGAGCGTCTGGGTCAGCGGCGGGATGTTCGGGTCGCCGTACTGCTGCGCCTCCGTGACGAACGCGGCGCGGCGCAGGGTGAGCAGCTCGCCCGCCTCGTCGTGGGTGACACTGCGGATGGTGAGGTCGTCCTGCGTCATGGCGCCCATCGTGTCAGCCGTCCGCGCGAGCGCACTACTCTCGTGACTCGTGTCTCAGAGTGCAGATGTCGCGACCCACTGGGTGTTGACGCTCTCGTGTCCTGACCGGCCCGGGATCGTCCGGGCGGTGGCGGGTCTGCTCGCGGACCACGGGGGGAACATCACGGAGTCGCAGCAGTTCGGCGACCCGCTGTCAGGGCTGTTCTTCATGCGGGTGCAGGTCACCGCGTACGCGCCGCGCGAGGTGCTGGTGGCCGCCATGACCGAGGTGGCGCGCGACTTCGCCATGCAGTGGACGCTCGACGTGCACGGCCGGCCGGTCCGGACGCTGGTGATGGGCTCCACGGCGGCGCACTGCCTGAACGACCTCGCGTTCCGGCAGCGCTCCGAGAAGCTGCCGGTGGACCTCGTCGCAGTCGTCTCCAACCACACCGCGCTGGAGCCGCTCGCGGCGTTCTACGGGATCCCGTTCCACCACGTGCCGGTGACGGCCGCGACGAAGGCGCAGGCGGAGGCGCGGCTCCTGGAGCTGGTCGACGAGCTCGACGTGGAGCTCGTGGTCCTCGCCCGGTACATGCAGATCCTGTCGGACGACCTGTGCCGTGCCCTGGCCGGCCGCGTCATCAACATCCACCACTCGTTCCTGCCGTCGTTCAAGGGCGCCCGGCCGTACGCGCAGGCGCACGACCGGGGCGTCAAGCTGATCGGTGCGACGGCGCACTACGTCACGGGCGACCTCGACGAGGGGCCGATCATCGAGCAGGACGTCGAGCGCGTCGACCACACCCGCGCCGTCGAGGACCTGATGGCGCTCGGGCAGGACGTGGAACGCCGGGCGCTCGCGAGGGCCGTGCGGTGGCACGCGGAGCACCGCGTGCTCCTCGACGGCCACCGCACGATCGTCTTCCGCTAGCCGGCCGCCGACCTCGCGGCTCGAAACCTTTCATAGTCGCCACGGCCCTTGACCTCGACGGTCCCCGGTCGCGATGCTCCGAGGGTTCCTGAAACGATATCGAAACTTTCGGCGACCGGCCGCCCCCTCGCGTGCCCGGGCCGGGGTCAAGGAGGACTCCCATGTCACGACCACGCTCTTCCTGGCGACGCAGCCTCGCGGCGGGTGCCGCGCTCGTCGCCGGCACGCTGGGGATCGGCGCAGCCGCGCTCGTCGCGGCCCCGGTCGCCCAGGCGGCCTCGCTCACGCAGATCACCAGCTTCGGCAGCAACCCCGGCGGCCTGCAGATGTACACGTTCGTCCCCGACACGCTCGCCGCCAACCCGGGCATCGTCGTCGCCGTGCACTACTGCACGGGCTCGGCGTCCGCGTTCTACAACGGCACCCAGTTCGACGAGCTCGCCAGCAAGTACGGCTACATCGTCATCTACCCCTCCGCGTCCCGCCCGGGTGCGTGCTTCGACGTGTCGTCCACGGCCGCGATGACCCACGGCGGGCAGAGCGACCCGGCGAGCATCGTCTCGATGGTCCGGTACGTGCAGCAGCACTACACCACCGACACCAGCAAGGTCTTCGTCACCGGCGTCTCGTCGGGCGCCATGACCACCCAGCTGCTCCTCGCCGACTACCCGGACGTGTTCGCCGCCGGCTCGTCCTACGCGGGCGTGCCCGCCACGTGCTTCTCGACGGGCGGCGCGGCCCCGGGGGCGAACGGCCAGGCCGGCTGGAACAGCGACTGCGCGCAGGGCAAGCTCATCAAGTCGGCCCAGCAGTGGGGCGACCTGGCCCGCGCCGCCTACTCCGGCTACTCGGGACCGCGGCCCCGTGTGCAGCTCTGGCACGGCACCAACGACGAGACGCTCAACTACAACAACTTCGGCGAAGCCATCAAGCAGTGGACCAACGTGCTGGGCGTGAGCAGCACGCCGGCGTCCACCACGACGGTGTCCGGCAACATCACCCGGACCCGCTACGGCAGCACGGGTGACCAGGCCGCGCTCGAGGCGAACAGCATCCAGGGCGCGTCGCACAACCTGCCGGTCGACGCCGCGGCGGCGATCCACTTCTTCGGGCTCGACTCGACGACCACGAACACCCCGACGCCGACGCCCACCACGCCGACTCCGACGCCGACGCCGACGCCCACCATCCCGACGCCGACCCCGACGCCGACCACCCCGACGCCGACGCCGACCGTCGTCCCCGGCGGCTGCGCCGTGACCTACGGCGTCAACCAGTGGAACACCGGCTTCACCGCGAACGTGGCCATCAAGAACACGTCCTCGGCCGCCCTCAACGGCTGGACGCTGAAGTTCACGTTCCCCTCGGGGCAGACGGTCACGCAGGCCTGGTCCGCCAAGGCCAGCCAGTCCGGCTCCGCGGTGACGATCACCAATGAGTCGTGGAACGGTTCACTCGCGCCTGGTGCCACGACCCAGCTGGGCTTCAACGGCTCGCACAACGGCACCAACACCGCGCCGTCGTCGTTCACCCTGAACGGGACGGCCTGCACGGTCGGCTGACGCAGCGGCCGAGCGCACCGGGCCGCACGGACACCCTCGGCGGGTGTGTCCGTGCGGCCCGGCCTTGTTGTCGTCCCTCGAGGCATCCGCCCCGGTCAACCGTGGCCGAGCTCAGGTGTCCGGACCACGGACGGGACCGCCACGACGCCCGACGGCACGCACGAGAGCAGCGCCCTGGCCCTGCCGCCGGGGCCCCGCCCCGAGAGCCACCCGGGACCTCACCACCACCCGTGCCCCGGCCGGTGTCCGTGCCCGGACTTCTCGACGAGCACCGCGACCGTGCGCGCCGGCACCGTGACCGTGCCCGTGGCCGACGACCAGGTCGTCGAGCGGACCACCGGGTCGCCTCCCCTGGCCTGCACCGACGAGAGCGCGAGCCGGTGGCCTGCCAGGTCGGCGACCGTCTGGGTGGTCGGCTCGTCTGAGCCGTTGACCACCACGAGGACCCCGTCGAGCGAACGGTCCACGTCCTGGTTCCAGCGGTGCGTCCTGCGGTCCCAGCCCGCCCTGTCGTCGATCCGCATGACCACAACACCGGGATCGGCGTGGGCCCCGGAGCCGGGGAACGACACCTTCTGCTCGATCAGGCCCGCGGCGCCCAGCCGGAACAGGGGTGTGGAGAACCGCAGCCGCAGCAGGTCGTCGGCGGCGCGCGACGCGGTGGCGATGTCCGCCGGCGTGGGCTTGAGTGCCGGGTCTGCCAGCAGCGGTCGCTGGAACGGCCACTTGTCCAGGTTGTCGGTCCTCGGCGGCAGGCCGCGGCCGAACCCGTTGTCCTGTCCCGACAGGTCGAGGCTGTTGAACCAGTCGCCCGAGTTGAAGCTGTTGCGGTCGAGCGACTTGCTGCGCAGCAGGTCGGCGCCGGCGTGCCAGAAGCTGGGTGTCTGCGCCAGGGCCGTCGTCGCGAGGCTGACGGTGTTCATCCGCACCCGGTCCGACATGGTCGTGGAGACCGGCAGCTTGTACGTCAACGAGTCCCACAGGGTCTCGTTGTCGTGCGCGTCCACGTAGGTGACGACCTCCTCCGGCTGCTCCGCGTACCCGGCCGGCTGGCCGTTGTAGAGGATCTCGCTGCCCTTCTGGACCGTGCCGGAGCTCGTCTCGAACGCGAAGTCGCGCAGGTTGCCGGCCATGCCGAGCCGGACGAGGTCGGCGTCGTGCTGCGCCCGGGCTGCCTGGTCGGCCTCCGAGCCGTTCACCGGGTCACCGTTAGGGTCGGTGCCGCCGCCCGACCCGAAGCCCTGGACGTGCGGGTTCACGTCGAACGGACCACCCCCGCGGACCGCGTCGCGCAGCCTGTCGGAGAACGTGCCGATGCCCGTCCCGCCGAGCTGGCCCTGCGTCGCCTGCGTGAACAGGGCGTTGTCCGCCACCTCGCCGAAGTTCCAGCCCTCGCCGTACAGGTACACGTGCCGCCCGTCCACGCCGTCCTTGCGCGGCGTCAGTGCGTCGAGCGCCCTGCGCACGGCCGTCATGTTGTCCACCGAGTGGTGGCCCATGAGGTCGAAGCGGAACCCGTCGACCTTGTAGTCCCGGGCCCAGGTCACCACGGAGTCGACCATCAGCTTCTGCGCCATCGCATGCTCGGTCGCGACGTTCTGGCAGCACGTGGACGTCTCGACGTCACCCGCCGCGTCCAGCCGCTGGTAGTACCCCGGCACCACCCGGTCGAGCACCGACCCCGGGTCCTGCCCGCTCGCCGCGGTGTGGTTGAACACCTGGTCGAGGACCACCTGCAGGCCGTCGGCGTGCAGCGCACCGACCATCGTCCGGAAGTCCGCCACCCGGCCGCCGCCGTCCTGGTGCACCGCGTACGAGCCCTCGGGCGCCTGCCAGTGCAGCGGGTCGTAGCCCCAGTTGAACCCGTCGGAGTCCGCGACCGCGGTGACGCAGGCCTGCTGCTGCTCCGAGTCGGGCGCGTACGACGCGAGGTCGCACGCCGGCGTGGCCTGCTTCGACCGGTCCTCCTCGATCGTCGCGATGTCGAACGTCGGCAGCAGGTGCACCGTCGTGAGGCCTGCGTCGGCGAGCTCGCGCAGGTGCTTCGTGCCCGCGCTGCGGTCGGCGAACGCCAGGTAGGTGCCGCGGTGGCCAGCGGGGACCGTGGTGTCGCCGATGGAGAAGTCGCGCACGTGGAGCTCGTAGATCGTCTGGTCCACGGGCCTCACGACCGGCTGGTGGACCCTCTCCCACTGCTTCGGCCGGAACGCCCTGTCGTCCAGGTCGACGAGGACCGAGTGGGTGCTGTTGAGGGTGAGCGCGACCGAGTACGGGTCCGTCACCTGGTTGACCTCGACCTTGCCGGTGGTCGGCGCGTAGACCGTCACCTCCCACAGGTAGGCGGCGCCTGCCCACTCCTTGCGGCCGCCGACCGTCCAGGAGCCGTCCGGCTCCCGGTGGGCCGCCACCCGCGTGGGCGTGCCGGACGTCTCGGTCCCCGCCCTCGTCGCAGGCCAGACCAGCAGGTCGACGTCCTGGGCGGTCGGCGCCCAGAGCGCCAGGTGCGGGGCGCCGTGCGACCAGGTGGTGCCCAGGACGCGCTTGGCCGCCGCCTCCGCGTACAGGTCGTCGAGCACGCCGGGGACCTGCACGCCCGTCGCGGCCTGCAGCGCGCCGCCGGCTGACTGCGTCACCAGGAGCTGGCCGCGCAGCAGGTCCTTGACGGCCGCCCGGTCCGCGCCGACGTGCAGCGCCACCGAGCCGGCCAGCTGCGGGAACCGGGCGAGCTGCGTGTCGGTGAGGCCGTCCGGGTCATAGGTGAGCGGCACCGGCGTGCCGTCGTCGCCCGTCACCGCCCCGTCGACGACCGCGAGCGCGGCGGTCGACGACGAGTGCAGCCGCCAGTCGAGGGTGGTGGGGTCGGTGCCCTCGGGCACGAGGTCGGCCGGCCACGCGATCGTGGACGCGTCGACCCAGCGCGCCAGCTCGTCACCGGTGCCGGGCAGCGGCTGGTCACCGCCGACCGCCACGGTGAGCACGTGGGTCGCGAGCACGTAGGAGAAGGTGACGGGCTCGTCACCGGGGGTCGAGAACGGGATGTTCGCGCCCCCGGGGACGCCGCCTGCGCCGTAGTTCTCGGCCCACGACAGGTTGTGGGCCACCTTCACCTCGTACGAGCCCTCGGTCAGGGCCTTCGTGGTGAACGTGAAGGTGCCGTCACCGTCCGGGTCCTCGAGCAGCGTGGCGAGGCAGTCGGGCATCCAGTCGCCCTCGCACCCGAGCTCGCTGTTGGTGGAGCCGGGGACGGTGAGGATCGGGCCCTGCGCGGTGGACGTGAACCAGTGGGTCACCGGGTCGTAGTAGAAGGTCACCGGTCCGTCGGCGGCGAGCGTGTACGTCACGTTCGCGCCGCCGGGGGCACCACCGGCGCCGTAGTTCTCGTCCCACGAGCCGCCGACCGCGACCTTGTAGTCGTACGTGCCCGCGGGGAGAGTGAACGTGCCGGAGTAGATGCCGTCCGTGAACGTGGTGAGCTGGGCCTTCGTGCACTCCGGCTGCCAGTCGCCGGGGCACCCCATCGCGCTCTGGTGGCTGCCGGGCACCGTGACGACGAGGTCGCCGCCACCGCCGCCGCCCTGCGTCTCCTCGCCGTCGACCCGGTTGCCGACCGACGCGAACGTCGAGCCCGCCGAGGCGTGGCCCGCGGCGTCGACCGTGACCGCCCGGTACTCCACGAGCGTGCCCGCGGCGAGGCCTGCGGTGTCCGCGTAGACCCGCGGCGCGGTGGTCTCGGACGTGCCGAGCGGGGTCCAGGTGTCGTCGCCCACCACCCGGTAGGCGAACGAGGTCTGGCTCCACACGTCGTCGGCCACGTCGGCGCTCACCGGGACCTGGCCGGCCAGCCCGGCCCCGGGCGCCGGCGCGTCGACCGTGATCGGACCCGCCGCGGCGGGCGCGGCGACCGGTGCGTCGGCACGCAGGACGATCGCGCCCAGGGCCGGGATCGTCACCGGGACCGTGCCGTCGGCGGCGGCGGTCGTGCCCGTCGTCGTGCCGTACAGCGCCGTGAAGTGGGCACCGGGCGTGAGGGTGTCGATGGTGACCGTGGCGGGCGACGTGCCGTTGTTCAGCGCGACGAGGTGCTCCACCTTCTCGGTCGCGTCGACGCGGCTGAACGCGTACACCGACCCGCTCGAGTACCGCTCGACCTGCGCGCCGTCCTTGAGCGCAGGCGTGCTCTGCCGGAGCTCCGCGAGACCCTCGATGTGCTGGTAGAGCGCGCTGTCGGTGTCATACCGGTCCACCGAGCCGGCCGTGGTGCCGTCCAGCAGCGGCTGGTTCGCGTACTCGGCCACCTGCGTCGCGAACAGGGACTGCCGGGCGTCCTTGTCGCTGCCGTTCATGGAGCCGGCGCCCTCGAAGCCCTGCTCGTCGCCGTAATACACGACGGGCTGGCCGCGGGACAGGAACATCAGGTCGTGCGCGAGCGCGGAGCGCGCCTGCGGGTCGGAGCCGTCCTTGACGAAGTAGCCGATGCGGCCCATGTCGTGGTTGCCGAGGAACGTCGGCAGGGCCTGCGCGTTCGTCGTCGGGGTGACGTACCGGTCGTCTCCCTCGTACAGCGTGTGCAGCAGCCCGGCCGACGAGCCCTTCGCGTAGTTCGACGCCGCGGACTGGAACGTGAAGTCGAGCACGGCGTCCATGTCGCTGTTGCGCAGGTACGGCGAGAGCTTGACGGGGTCGGCGTCGTACACCTCGCCGAACATGAAGAAGTCGGGGTTGCCCTGCGCGGTCGCGTGCTCGTGCACGGCCGTCGTGAACTTCTGCCAGAACTCGAAGTTCACGTGCTTGGCGGTGTCGATGCGGAAGCCGTCGACGCCGAGGTCCACCCAGCTGTCGTACACGTCCACGAACCCGTCGACGACCTCGGGGTCCTCCGTCATGAGGTCGTCGAGGCCGGAGAAGTCGCCGTAGGTCGTCGACTCGCCGGAGTAGGTCGAGTCGCCGCGGTTGTGGTACTTGGTCACGTCGTTCAGCCAGTCCGGGACCTTGACGTGCGCGTCCTCCGGCTTCACCACGGGTGTGTACGGGAACGACGTCGCCGGGTCGAGCGCCGGGAACGTGTCCGTGCCCGCATAGGTGTGCGGGTCGAAGACGTTGCCGGCGGCGTCCTTGTAGGGGCTCGCGCTCTGCGGCACGTACGTGTACGTCTTCTGGGCGTAGTCGATGACGTCGGCGGTGTGGTTCGTGATGATGTCGAAGTAGACCTTGATGCCGCGCGCGTGCGCGTCGGCGATGAGGGCCTCCAGCTCGGCGTTCGTGCCGAGGTGCGGGTCGATCTGCGTGAAGTCGGTGATCCAGTAGCCGTGGTACCCGGCCGACACGTTCGCCCCGGTGCCCTGCACGGGCCGGTTCTTGAACGACGGGGTCAGCCAGATCGCGGTGGTGCCGAGGCCCTCGATGTAGTCGAGCCGCTCGCGCAGGCCGGCGAGGTCGCCGCCGTGGTAGAAGCCCTTGTCGGTCGTGTCGAGGCCCGTCGTGAGGCGGTCGCCCGTGAGGCCACCCGCGTCGTTGGACGGGTCGCCGTTCGCGAACCGGTCCGTCATCGCGAAGTAGAACGTGTTGCCCGCTCCCGGGTCGCGGGCCGGCTCCGCGACGATCGCGTCGTCGGCGGCCGAGGCGTCGCCCGCGAGGTCCAGGGGGGTGAGCGCGGTCCGGTGCGTCGTGTCGTCGTACGTGAACCGGATCGTCGACGGCCCTGCGACCACGAGCGGGGTGTCCCCCGTGCCGCCGTCGCCGCCGTAGGACTCGTCCCACGCGTCGTTCAGGGCCACCTTGTAGTGCCACGTCCCGGCGGGCACCTCGAGGTCCGCGCTGAACCGGCCGTTCCCGTCGGCCGTGAGCTCGGTCACCGCGCAGGCGGGCTGCCAGTCCTCCGTGCAGCCCAGCTCCCTCTGGAGGTCCCCGACCAGCGCCGCTGTCCGGTCGGCGGCCACCGCCCGCACCGCTCCCACGGTGGCTGCGGTGCCCGCGAGCGCGAGCGCCACCGCGAGCGACGAGACGGCTGCGACCGTCCGGCGGCCCGGTCGGGACAGGAGGGCGGCGCGACGCGGCATGGCGACTCCTTCGTCGTCCGGCACGGCCGTGTGCCGGGGTCAGCGTCGACGGTACCGATGCGCCGCAACTTGCAGCAAGCGTTTCAGACATATCGGCCGCGCCGGTCTCCATCGGACGATATGCCGGTGTCACCGGACCGCATCTCGACGGCGGCCGGCACCGACCGTGGCGACGTCCGAGGCCGCGCAGGGTCCAGCTGCGCGGCGTCCCGAGGGGCAGGCCCACGCGCGCCCGACCGCCCCGGCCGACGTCGACGCCGACCCGCCGACCGGCCTCAGGCGCCGCGCAGCCGGTCCAGCCGCGCGGGCAGGTCAGCGACCGCGCCCTCCGCGACCTCGACCACCTTGTCGCGGCTCGTCGCTCCCGACACCAGGGTGACGTGCCGGTGCCGGACCCCGAGCGCATCGGCCAGCGCCCGGAGCGCGGCGTCCGTCGCCGCCCCGTCGACCGCACGAGCCGTCACCGCCACCACCAGCCGGTCGCCGTGCAGACCGCCGACCGAGGTCCGGGACGCCCCCGGGCGCACACGGAGCGCGACCCGCACGGCAGCCCCCTCGCTCCGGCGGTCGCTCAGACCAGGCCGAGCACCCGCACCGCGTCGCGCTCCTCCACGAGCTCCGCGACCGACGCGTCGATCCGCGCGCGCGACGAGCCGTCGACCTCGAGGTCCGGCACGATGCGCCAGGCGCCGCCCTCGGACGTCACGGGGAACGACGAGATGAGCCCCGCCGGCACCCCGTAGGAACCGTCCGACACCACGCCGGCCGACGTCCAGTCGCCCGCGGGCGTCCCGTGCACCCACGTGCGCACGTGGTCGACCGCCGCGTTCGCCGCCGACGCCGCCGACGACGCCCCGCGGGCCTCGATGATCGCCGCACCGCGCTTGGCGACCGTCGGGATGAAGGTGTCGACCACCCACGCGTCGTCCGCGACGACCTCGAGCGCGGGCCGCCCCGCCACCGTCGCGTGCGAGAGGTCCGGGTACTGCGTCGCCGAGTGGTTGCCCCAGATGGTGACGCGCGTGATCTCCGCGACCTTCGCACCCGTCCGCCTCGCGAGCTGCGACACGGCCCGGTTGTGGTCGAGCCGCGTCATCGCCGTGAACCGGTCCGCCGGGACGTCCGGCGCGTGCTGCTGCGCGATCAGGGCGTTGGTGTTCGCGGGGTTCCCGACGACGAGGACGCGGACGTCGTCGGCCGCCCCGGCGTTGATCGCCTCGCCCTGGGGCTTGAAGATGCCGCCGTTGGCCGAGAGCAGGTCGCCGCGCTCCATGCCGGCCGTGCGAGGACGCGCCCCCACGAGCAGTGCGACGTTCGTGCCGTCGAACGCCGCCCGCGGGTCGTCGAAGATGTCCACGCCGTCGAGCGTCGGGAACGCGCAGTCGTCGAGCTCCATCGCGGTGCCCTCGGCCGCCTTCACCGCCTGCGGGACCTCGAGCAGCCGCAACCGCACCGAGGTGTCCGCACCGAGCATCTGGCCGGAGGCGATCCGGAACAGCAGCGCGTAGCCGATCTGTCCGGCGGCACCGGTGACGGTCACGTTGACGGGCTGGCTCACAGGCACGGACGGGCTCCTTCGGTCGGGCGGCACGCGGCGCTACCGGCACGCTACCCGCAGGAACGGCGACGGCGCCCGCCCGGATGGTCCAGGGGGGCGCCGTCGACGACGAGAGTCAGGCGGGCAGGTCAGCCGAGCTTCGCCGCGAGGTTGGCGTCGAGCGTCGCGAGGAACTCCTCGGTGGTCTGCCACGCCTGGTCCGGGCCGACGAGCGCGGCGAGGTCCTTGGTCATCGCGCCGCTCTCGACGGTCTCGACGACCACCTGCTCGAGCGTCTCCGCGAACTGGGTCACCTCCGGGGTGCCGTCCAGCTTGCCGCGGTGCTTGAGGCCACCGGTCCACGCGAAGATCGACGCGATCGGGTTCGTCGACGTCGGCTTGCCGGCCTGGTGCTGGCGGTAGTGGCGCGTGACGGTGCCGTGGGCCGCCTCGGCCTCGACGGTCCTGCCGTCCGGCGTCATGAGGACCGACGTCATGAGGCCGAGCGAGCCGAAGCCCTGCGCGACGGTGTCGGACTGCACGTCGCCGTCGTAGTTCTTGCACGCCCAGACGTAGCCGCCCTCCCACTTCATGGCCGCGGCGACCATGTCGTCGATGAGGCGGTGCTCGTACGTGAGTCCGTGCTCAGCGAAGGCAGCGGCGAACTCCGCGTCGAACACCTCCTGGAAGATGTCCTTGAACGCGCCGTCGTAGGCCTTGAGGATCGTGTTCTTCGTCGACAGGTACACCGGGTAGCCCCGCTGCAGGCCGTACGCGAACGAGGCGCGCGCGAAGTCGCGGATCGAGTCGTTGAAGTTGTACATGCCCATCGCGACGCCGCCGCCGTCGGGGTACGTCACGACCTGCTGCTGGATCGGCTCCGAGCCGTCCGCGGGGGTGTAGGTGAGGGTCAGCGTGCCGGCGCCCGGGACCTTGAAGTTGGTCGCCTTGTACTGGTCGCCGTGAGCGTGACGGCCGATGATGATCGGCTTGTTCCAGCCCGGGACCAGGCGCGGGATGTTGCTGATGATGATCGGCTCGCGGAACACCACGCCGCCGAGGATGTTCCGGATCGTGCCGTTGGGCGAGACCCACATCTTCTTCAGACCGAACTCCTCGACGCGCGCCTCGTCGGGCGTGATCGTCGCGCACTTGACGCCGACGCCGTGCTCCTTGATGGCGTGCGCCGCGTCGACCGTCACCTGGTCGTCGGTGGCGTCGCGGTTCTCGATCGACAGGTCGTAGTACCGCAGGTCGATCTCGAGGTACGGGTGGATCAGGCGGTCCTTGATGAACTGCCAGATGATGCGCGTCATCTCGTCGCCGTCGAGCTCGACGACCGGGCCGACGACCTTGATCTTCGCCATGCGGGATCTCCTGTGCTGGGACTGGTGAGAAGGGCCGGCCACGAGAGCGGGTACCGAGCGCTGGCCGGCGCGGGTCCGGGGACAAGATTACTCGACATCGAGAGATCTCACCGGGACCCCCGGGGACAGCGGGCGCCCAGTGCCCGCACAGCGTCCGCACAGCGCCCGCACAGCGCCCGCACAGCGCCCGCAAGGGAAAGCGTCCGAGGCACGGCCGCCCGTGACCTGGGCCGACGTGTCCTGGCATGCTGGGTCACATCAGCACGGCGATCCCGACGGGACTCCTGCGCTCGTCCGCAGACGCCAGCACCGCACGCACTCACGACAGGACCGACATGTCCAACGAGAACTCTGACCAGCCCGCCGGCACGCCGGCCCCCGAGGACGTCAGCGCCGCTGCCGCCGCCGACTCCTCGGCACCCGCGGCGCCCGCGCCGGTCGAGCCCGCGGCCCCGACGCCCATCGAGCCCGTCGCACCTGCGGCGCCCGCACCCGTCGCCTCGGCGGCGCCCGAGCTCGAGGACGACGTCGACGCCTACGTCGTTCCCGCAGGCACCCTGATCAGCGCCGGTCCGGGCCTCGTCGCCAAGGTCGGCGCGGAGGCCTTCGGCACCTTCTTCCTCGTGCTCGCCGGCGTCGGCACCGCCCTGTACGCCCAGGCCACGGGGGCCGGCGCGCTCGCCGTCGCCCTCGCGTTCGGCATCGCCGTGCTCGCGGGCATCGCAGCGGTCGGCCACATCTCGGGCGGCCACTTCAACCCGGCCGTCACGTTCGGCGCCGCGATCGCAGGTCGCACCAGCTGGAAGGACGTCCTGCCGTACTGGCTCGCGCAGCTCGTCGGCGGCGCGGCTGCCAGCGCCGTGCTCTACGTCGTGATCACCACCCTCCCCGCGCTCGAGGCCAACGAGAAGGGCTTCTTCTCCTCGGTGTCGAACGGCTACGGAGCGCACTCGCCGATCTCGGCACAGACCCAGGGCGAAGGCTTCTCCTGGATCGGGGCCGCCCTGATCGAGCTCGTGGTCGTCGCGGTGTTCGTCGGCGTCATCCTGGCCGTCACGGACCGTCGCTCGGCCAAGGGCAACGCACCGTTCGCGATCGGCCTGACCTTGTCGGCGCTGATCCTCGTCGCCATGCCGGTCACGAACGCGTCGCTCAACCCCGCGCGCTCCATGGCGACGGCCCTGTTCTCCGACAGCTGGGCCTGGCACCAGATCTGGCTGTTCTGGGTCGCCCCGTTGCTCGGTGCCGCGATCGCCGCGCTCGTGTACCGCGCCTTCGCGGCCGAGCCCGTCGAGGACAACCTCCTGGAGGAGGACGACCTGTACGTCACGACGGACGACGTCCTCGTGGTCGACGGCCGTCAGGCCTGACCGAGCTCTGCTCGACGGGCGCCCCGGCATCCGGCGGCGTCCACCGGCCGCTGCAGCCCCCGGACTCCGGGCTGCAGCGGCCGTGTCGTTCCAGGCCGGGACGGGCGCGGGGCGGTCGTCGACGTCCGGTCACGGGTGGTCGGTGCGTCCGCCACCCGGACCCCGGCGGATCGTGGCTACCAGCCGTCCGGCAGCACCTGCGCGAGGAACGCGATGCCCGCGGCGAACGTCAGCAGCACGAGCACGTCGAACGGTCGGGACCGCACGGAGAGCGCGACCGGGCCCGGTGACGGCCGGACCGCACGGACTGCCGCGCACGCGACGGTCACCGCGGACAGGGTGAACGCACCGGCCCGGGTGCCGACCAGCATCGCGACCACGACGGCGAGGACGATGCCCGCGCTCGTCCACCAGAGCGAGGCGTTCCGCGACGCCTGCAGGGACGCCCGCGCGATGCTGCGCGGGTCGAGGGCCTGCTCCTCCACGGGCACGGGCACGGGGCCCGAGCCGGCTGCCGGCTCGGCCGGCCGGCTCACGGGCACGACGTGGACACGCTCCTGGACCATGGATCACCCCTCTCCCGGGGAGACTACCGTTGCGCGGGTGACGGCCCGGACCCCTGCCCCGCCTGTCCCCTCCGGCGCGCCGCACCCACGTGCTCCGCGTCACGTCCTCGTGGTCGGGGCGGGGCTCGCCGCCACCCAGACGGTCGCCGCGCTGCGCGACGCCGGGTTCGGCGGGCAGCTCACGGTGCTCGGCGCGGAGAGGCTGCCGCCGTACGACCGGCCGCCCCTCTCGAAGCACCTGCTCGACCGGCCCGGACCCACCTGGCTCGCCGACGAGGTCGGCGCGGACCTGCGCGGCCTCGCCGACGACGTGCGGCTCGGCACGCCCGCGACCGGGCTCGTGGTCAGCGGCGAGGGCGTCACGGTCGCGACCGGCGAGGGCGACGTCACGGCCGACACCGTGGTGCTCGCGACCGGCGCCGCCGCGGTGCGACCGGCCGGCTGGTCCGCCGCGCTCACGCTGCACACGGCCGACGACGCGCAGGCGCTGCGGGACAGGCTCCGTCCGGGCACGCGGCTCGTCGTGATCGGTGCGGGGTGGATCGGTGCCGAGGTCGCCGGCGTGGCCGCCGCCGCTGGCGTGGACGTCACGGTCGTCGAGGCCGCCGCCGGGCCGCTCGGCTCCGCCCTCGGCGTCGGCGTGGGTCGGCTCACCGCACCCTGGTACGCGGCGGCCGGGGTGCGACTGCTGTGCGACGTGCGGGTCGTCGACGTCAGGCCGGACGGCGTGACGCTCGCCGACGGGCGGGTGCTGCCCGCGGACGTCGTCCTCGCGGCCGTCGGTGCGCGGCCCGCGACCGGCTGGCTGGCCGGTGCGGTCCCCCGCGAGCCGGACGGCTCCCTGCGCGTGGACGAGGGCTTCGCCGTCGTCGGGGCACCGACGCACGTGCGGGCGGTCGGAGACGTCGCGCTGCGGCGGTCCGCGCGGCACGGCTGGGTGCCCGGTGGCCACTGGGACGGCGCGCTGCGCGGCCCCACGGTGCTGGTCGAGGACCTGCTGCACGGGCCGGTCGTATCGCCCGCCGACGTCGCGCCCTACGTCTTCTCGACGCAGCTCGGGCACGAGCTCGCGCTGTTCGGGCAGGCCGGGCCGGACGACGAGGTGGTGCTGCGGGGTGACCCGCGCACGACCGACGGCTGGACCGCGGTGTGGTTCCGGCGCGGCACCGACGAGACCGCCGCGATCCTCACCGTCGACCGGCCCCGCGACGTGGGCGCGGCTCGACGGCTGTTCGGGGCTCGGGGCCTGCCGCGGCTCGACCGCCGGCTCGTGCGGGACCCTGGTCACCCGCTGAGGGAGGCCGCGCTCGCCTGACGGCCCGGGACACCGAGCGGCCCGCCCGCTCCCCGGCAGCCGCACGACACGGACCGCCCGCCCGCTCCCGGCTGCCCCGGGAGCGGGCGGGTGTCCGGTCAGTGCGCGAAGTGGCGCGTGCCCGTCAGGTAGAGCGTGACCCCGGCGGCCTGCGCCGCCGCGACGACCTCCGCGTCCCGGACGGACCCGCCCGGCTGCACGACCGCCCGGACCCCGGCGTCGAGCAGCACCTGCAGGCCGTCCGCGAACGGGAAGAACGCGTCCGACGCAGCGACCGCGCCGCGCGCCCGGTCGGCGCCGCCGGCGTTGGCCCGCTCGACCGCGAGCCGGCACGAGTCCACCCGGTTGACCTGGCCCATGCCCACCCCGACGGACGCGCCGCCGGCCGCGAGCAGGATCGCGTTGGACTTCACCGCACGCACCGCCCGCCAGGCGAGGACCAGGTCGGCGAGCGTCGCCTCGTCGGCCGGCTCGCCCGCGGCCAGGGTCCAGCCCGCGGCCTCGTCGCCGGGCGCGTCGATCCGGTCGACGTCCTGGACCAGGAGCCCTCCGCTGACGGCGCGCTGCTCGCGCCGGGCGACGGCGTCCAGACCCGTGACGCGGAGCAGCCGGACGTTCTTCTTGCGGCTCAGCACCTCCACGGCGGCGGGCTCGAAGTCGGGGGCGACGACGACCTCGGTGAACACCGGCGCGATCTGCTCCGCGGCCGCGAGGGTGAGGGTGCGGTTGGTCGCGACGACCCCACCGAACGCGGACACCGGGTCGCAGGCGTGCGCCTTGGCGTGCGCGTCCGCGACGTCCGTGCCGACCGCGATCCCGCACGGGTTCGCGTGCTTGATGATGGCGACCGCAGGGGCGTCGTGGTCGTGCGCGGCCCGCCAGGCGGCGTCCGCGTCGACGTAGTTGTTGTAGCTCATCGCCTTGCCGTGCAGCTGCTCCGCACCGGCCAGCCCGCGGCCCGCGGCGCCGTCCGGCGTCAGGTACAGAGCCGCGCCCTGGTGGGGGTTCTCGCCGTAGCGCAGCACGTCCGAGCGCGTCCACGTCGCACCGGCGAACGCCGCGAAGCCCGACTCGTCCTCGGGTGCGTAGTGCTCGGCGAACCAGGAGGCGACGGCGACGTCGTACGCCGCCGTGTGCGCGAACGCCTGCGCGGCCAGCCCGCGACGCTGCGCGAGCGTGAAGCCGCCGTCACCGACCGCGGCCGCCACGTCCGGGTACCGCGCCGGGTCGACGACGACGGCCACGCTCGGGTGGTTCTTGGCAGCGGCGCGGACCATCGACGGGCCACCGATGTCGATCTGCTCGACGCACTCGTCGGGCCCGGCACCGCTCGCCACCGTCGCGGTGAACGGGTACAGGTTCACCACCACCAGCTCGAACGGCGCGATCCCCAGCTCGTCGAGCTGCGCCAGGTGGTCGGGGCGGCGGGTGTCGGCCAGTACCCCGGCGTGGACGCGCGGGTGCAGCGTCTTGACGCGGCCGTCGAGGCACTCGGGGAAGCCGGTGAGCTCCTCGACGGGGGTCACGGGGATCCCGGCCGCGGCGATCGTGGCGGCCGTGGAACCGGTGGACACGAGCTCGACGCCGGCGGCGTGCAGGGTGCTCGCCAGCTCGACGAGGCCGGTCTTGTCGTACACGCTGACGAGCGCGCGGCGCACGGGGCGGCGCGCGGAGCCGCTGGTGGGCTCGTCGGGGGCGCTGGGCACGGGGACAGAGGCGGACATCGCTCACTCCTGGGTCGACGCGGTCGCGGTGGGACCCAGGCACCCAGGCGGGCGGTGCTCTGCAGGGGGACTCCGGCCGCTCCCCGGTGGTTCGTCCCACCTGCGCCAGTCACGACCGTGACCGAGTGTAGCCGGGCGGCGCCAGCCGCCGATCTGCGCCGGGCGGGGCTACCCGCCGATCTGCGCCGAGCGTCCCTCGACGACGAGCCCGTCCCGGACGATCCGCCCCACGACGTCGACGAGCAGTGCCCGCTCGACGACCTTGATCCTCTCGTGCAGGCGGGTCTCGTCGTCGTCGTCGAGCACCGGGACCGCCTCCTGCGCCAGGATCGGGCCTGCGTCGATCCCTTCGTCGACGACGATGACGCTGCACCCGCTGACCTTCACGCCGTACGCGAGCGCGTCGCGCACGCCGTGGGCGCCCGGGAACGACGGCAGGAGGGCGGGGTGCGTGTTGACGATCCGACCGCCGAACCGTCGCAGGAACGAGGCGCCGACGAGCTTCATGAACCCCGCGAGCACCACGAGGTCGGGCGAGAACACCGCGACCGTCTCGGTGAGCGCACGGTCCCATGCCGCCCGGTCGTCGAAGTCCTTGAGCGCGACCACCGCGGTCGGGACGCCGGCCTCGCGCGCGAGGTCGAGGGCCGGGATCCCGGGCCGGTCCGAGACCACGCCCACGACCCGGCCACCGAACGCCGGCTCGTCGTGCGCCGCGAGGAGCGCCGCGAGGTTGGAGCCCGTCCCGGACACCAGGACGACGAGGCGGCCCGAGGTCCGGGTGGGCGTCTCGGGCGGACGGGCGGACGTCTCGGGAGGCTGGGCGTTCACCCCGGCGACCCTACCGGGACGGGCCCGGCCGCCGGACGCCTGCCTGACGGCTGGGCGGCCCCCGGTCTCGGCACCGTGGGCGACAATGCCGGGGTGAGCAACCCGTACGCCCCGCCGGAGGACCGTCCGCGCATGCCGGACGGCCCCGTGAGCGCGCCGCCGGACGGGCCCCTGGACGGGCCGGTCGGTGCGTCCGACGAGCCGCCCGCAGTGCTGCCGGACGGGTCTCGACCCGGCGTGGGCCACGACCCGAGGCTCCACGGGGCGCCGGGTGGTCCGACGGGCGACGCGCCGCCCCCGGACGCCGACGCCGCCGTGCGCAGCATCGCACTCGCCCGGACCACCGGGCTGCTGGTGCTCGCCACCGTGGTCGTCATGTCCTTGCCCGTGCCGTGGCAGGTCGCCGCGCTCGGCTTCGCGCCGGCGGCCGTCGTGACGTCGGTACGCGGGCTCGGTGTGGCCGTCCGCGGGCGGGTGCGAGGCGGCGTGCCGGCGGTGCTCGTCATGCTGCTGCTGGTCTCGGGCCTGCTGTCGCTCGTGTCGGCGAGCATGCTCGTGCTCTGGGGTCCGCAGCGGGACCACCAGCAGTGCCTCGCCGGAGCCCTCACCGTCACCGCGAAGGCGCAGTGCGAGGCGCAGTACCGTCAGGACATCGAGGACTGGCGCGTGTCGCTCGAGGAGCGGTCCCGCCCCTGATCCGCGGGCCCGGTCTGCTCGCCCGACAGGTTCTCGGGCACCGGAGGACGACCCGACGCCGACCGCAGGCCGGCCGCCAGCCTCCGCCGCAGGGCGCGGTCCGAGGGCAGAGCGACCACGAGCGCGCCGGCGAGCACGCCGGCGGCGGCCGCGAGGCCGACGAGCCAGCCCTGTGCGCCGACCTGCGCCATCCGGTCCGGTCCCGCTCCCCCGCTGGCGAGCGTCACCAGGAGCGCCGCCCCGGCCGCCACGACCCCTGCGAGCACCCCGACCGACGCAGCGGACGACCACCACCGCCCGTCCACCGTCCGGCGGTGCACGTACCAGCCGGCAAGCACGCCCACGAGGACGAGGACCGCCGGTGCCCCTACCGTCGCCGGCCCGACCACGTCCGGAGCGGGCAGCGCACCGAGCATCGGGAGGGCCGGCAGCGGGGCGGCCACCACACCGTCGGGCGCGAAGCTGGTGCCGGAGCCCACCGAGAAGCCCGGACCGGCCACCCAGGCCAGCGCCCACACCACCAGGTTCGGCACGAGAGCGAGCTCGGCGACCGCGAGGACCACGCCGCCGACCGCGTCGAGCCCGAGGCCGCGCACCACGTCGCCGATCGTCGCGCGGCCGGCGACCACCCACAGCGTCGTCACGAGCGCCGCGGTCAGCACCAGGAGCGCGAGCGCCAGCAGGCCCGCCGCCGCACCGACCCGCACGGGAGCCGCCACACGCGTCCACACCGGACGCGACAGCTGCCGCCACGACGGCGCCTCGGGCCGACGCAGCAGGCCGGCTCCGAGGCCGGTCCCGGCGATCGCCGTCGCGCCGGTCAGGGCCCGGAGCAACGACGCCGGTGGACCACCGACGAGGAGGGCGACCGCGAGCACGACCGCGAGGTACGCGAGCACGCCGCCGGCGAACCCGCTCCGCGTGGCGACTCCCGAGCGGCGGGCCGAGGCGTAGCAGGTGAAGACGGCCAGCAGGCTGATGCCGAGCGGTACCAGCGTCACCGTGACGCCGCCGACGTGGACGGGCATCCCGTGGCCGAGGAGCCAGACCGACGCCCCCACACCCACCGACCGCCACCAGCCCACGCCCTCGTTGGACGGGTCGGCCGACGTCGCGACGTACGCCGCGACCGACGGCAGGACCAGAGCGAGCAGCGACAGGACGGCGGCCTGCACAGCGGCGAGCGCACCGGTCGCCCATCCGGGCGCGCCGTCGATCGCGCTCACGAAGAACTGCGGACGGCTCGGGACGTCGTCGGACAGCACCCGCCGCCGGGCGCGCTGCACGACGGGGCTGCTCCCCGTCCTCGGTCCGTGGCCGCTCACCGGGTCATCCTCGCCGTGGTGGGCGTCCGGGGTCCGGACCGCCGTCGGCGCGTCGCACGACACGACGGCCCGGACGGCCGACGACCCGGCGGGGCACCTGGCCGCGTCGGGTCGTCGGGTCGCCCGTGGTGCGGGCCGGGTCGTGTCAGGACAGGAGCGCGCGGGCGAGCCCGGCGGTCTCGGACGGCGTCCTGCCGACCTTGACGCCGGCGGCCTCGAGGGCCTCCTTCTTCGCCTGGGCGGTGCCCGACGAGCCGGAGACGATGGCGCCGGCGTGGCCCATCGTCTTGCCCTCGGGTGCCGTGAAGCCGGCGACGTAGCCGACCACCGGCTTGGTCACGTGCTCGGCGATGAACGCGGCGGCCCGCTCCTCGGCGTCGCCGCCGATCTCGCCGATCATCACGATGACCTCGGTGTCGGGGTCCGCCTCGAACGCGGCCAGCGCGTCGATGTGGGTGGTGCCGATGATCGGGTCGCCGCCGATGCCGATGGCCGTCGAGAACCCGAAGTCCCGCAGCTCGTACATCATCTGGTAGGTCAGCGTGCCGGACTTCGACACGAGGCCGACGCGGCCGGGGCCCGTGATGTCCGCCGGGATGATGCCGACGTTCGACTTCCCGGGGCTGATCAGGCCCGGGCAGTTGGGGCCGACGAGCCGCACGCCCTTGTCCTGCGCGTGCGCGAAGAACTCGGCCGTGTCGTCGACCGGGACGCCCTCGGTGATGATGACGACGAGCGGGACGCCCGCGTCGATGGCCTCGATGACCGCGCCCTTGGTGTGGGCCGGCGGCACGAAGATCACCGAGACGTCGGCACCGGTCTTCTCGACGGCGTCCGAGACGGAGCCGAACACCGGCACGTCGACGTCACCGAACGTCACCGTCGTGCCGGCCTTGCGCGGGTTGACGCCGCCGACCACGTTCGTGCCGGAGGCCAGCATGCGGGTCGTGTGCTTGGTGCCCTCGGAGCCCGTCATGCCCTGGACGATGACCTTGGATGCCTCGGTCAGGAAGATCGCCATGGTGGTGTCTGCTTCTCTCTGCGTCGTCGGGGGATTCGATCAGGCAGCGGCGTGGGCGAGCTCGGCAGCCTTGTCGGCGCCGCCGTCCATGGTCTCCGCGAGCACGACGAGCGGGTGGCCCGCCTCGGCCAGGATGCGCCGGCCCTCGATCACGTTGTTGCCGTCCAGCCGGACGACGAGCGGCTTGTTCTCCTCGTCACCGAGGATCTCCAGCGCGGACACGATGCCGTTCGCGACCGCGTCGCACGCCGTGATGCCGCCGAAGACGTTCACGAACACGGACTTCACCTGCGGGTCCGTGAGGATGATGTGCAGGCCGGCCGCCATGATCTCGGCGCTGGCACCGCCGCCGATGTCGAGGAAGTTGGCGGGCTTCACGCCGCCGTGCGACTCCCCGGCGTACGCGACGACGTCGAGCGTGCTCATCACGAGCCCGGCGCCGTTGCCGATGATGCCGACCTCGCCGTCCAGCTTGACGTAGTTGAGGTCCGCCTCCTTGGCGCGCGCCTCGAGCGGGTCCGCCGCGGACGCGTCCTCGAGCTCGGCGTGGTCCGGGTGGCGGAAGTCGGCGTTCGTGTCCAGCGTGACCTTGCCGTCGAGCGCGACGATCTCGCCGTCCTCCGTCAGGACGAGCGGGTTGACCTCCACCAGGGTCGCGTCCTCGTGGTCGTACACCGTCCACAGCTTCTGCAGCACGTCCGCGACCTTGGCGGCGATCTCCGGCGAGGTCTTGTCGGGGAAGCCAGCGGCGGCGACGATCTCGTCGGCCTTGGCCTGGTCGATGCCGGTGCGCGGGTCGACCGCGACCCGGGCCAGCGCCTCCGGGCGCTCCACGGCCAGCTGCTCGATGTCCATGCCGCCCTCGACGGACGCCATGGCGAGGTAGCGGCGCTCGGCCCGGTCGAGCAGGAGCGAGAAGTAGAACTCCTGGGCGATCCTGGCGCCGGCCGCGATCATGACGCGGTGCACGGTGTGGCCCTTGATGTCCATGCCGAGGATCTCGCCGGCCCTCTCGGCCGCCTCGTCGGCGGAGCGGGCCAACTTGACGCCACCGGCCTTGCCGCGGCCACCGGTCTTGACCTGGGCCTTGACGACGACCACGCCACCCTCGTCGCCGAGGAGCCGCTCCGCGCCCGCGCGGGCCTCCTCGGGGGTGGTGGCGACGACGCCGCCGAGCACGGGCACGCCGTGCTTCTCGAACATGTCACGTGCCTGGTACTCGAACAGGTCCACCTGGTCCGGTTTCCTCTCGTCGCCCGGCGATCCGCGTCCTCGGTCCGGCCGCTTCGCCCCGATCGATCGTAGCCGTCGGGCGCAAGTATCTTCACATCGAGAGATGTGGCGTTCGCGACCCTTCGGGGCCCCCTGACCACTAGCGTCCAGGCATCCGTCCGACGAGGAGCGATGCCCCGTGAACGTGCCGACGCCCGTCTCGGTCCCGCTGCTCGCACGCACGCCCGAGCGGTCGGCCGTGCTGGCGGCGGTCGCCGACCGGATCCCTGATCCGCGCGCCCTCGGGCGCCCGGTGCTGGTCGCGGTCGACGGCGTGGACGGTGCGGGCAAGAGCGTGTTCGCCGCCGAGCTGGTGGCCGCGCTGCGGACCGGGGGTCGCACGGTCGTGGCCGCCTCTGTGGACGGGTTCCACCGGCCACGGGACGAGCGGTACCTGCGAGGGGCGGCGTCCCCCGAGGGGTTCTGGGCCGACTCCTACGACTACGACACCCTGCGCACCGAGCTCCTCGACCCGTTCGCCCCCGGGGGGACGCGGCGGTTCCGCCGCGCCGTCCGGGACGTGTCGACCGACACGTCGCTGGACCTCGCCTTCGAGATGGCACCGGACCACGCCGTGCTCGTGGTGGACGGCATCTTCCTGCAGCGCGCCGAGCTCGAGGGCTGGTGGGACCTCGCCGTGTTCCTGCAGGTGGAGTTCCACGAGACGTTCCGTCGCATGGCGGTCCGGGACCACTGCCCGGCGGACCCGGACGACCCGGCGAACCGGCGGTACCGCGACGGGCAGCAGCTGTACCTCGCGGCGCGCGACCCGGCCCGCCGGGCCGACCTCCTCGTGGACAACACCGACGTGCACCGGCCCCTCCTGCTGCGCGGCTGAGCGTTCCGACCCTCCTGTCAACTTGGGTTGACAGGAGTCGGACCGTCAACCTATGTTGACAGCCATGTCCGAGAGCCTCCTGACCGCCGCCGCCGGCGACGACCCCCGCGAGGGCCTCCTCGCCGTCCACTCGCTGCGCGCGCTCGCCGACCGCCTGGAATCGCTGCACGTGGAGCGCGCCCGCCGCCTCGGCTGGTCGTGGGAGCAGATCGCCGCCGTGCTCGGCGTCAGCCGCCAGGCGGTCCACAAGAAGTTCGGGAAGAGGTTCAGCTGATGTTCGAGAGGTTCACGCAGGACGCCCGGCAGGCCGTCACGCTCGCCCAGGGCGTGGCGGACCGGCTCGGTGCCGACCACATCGGCCCGGAGCACGTGCTCGTCGGCGCCGCGACCGTGCCCGGCCCCGCGGCCGGCGCGCTCGCGCGGCTCGGTGTCGGGCGGGACACCCTCGAGGACGCCGTCCGGGGACTGCCGGCGAGCGCGCTCGACGCCGAGGCTCTCGCCCGGGTCGGCATCGACCTCGACTCGGTCCGCGCCCAGGTCGAGGCCACCTTCGGACCGGGCGCGCTCGACGAGGACCCGGCCCGCCGGGGACGCGCCCGGACGTCGAGGCTGCCCTTCGACGTCCGGGCGAAGAAGCTGCTCGAGCTCGCCCTGCGGGAAGCCCTGACCTACCGGTCCCACCGCATCGACACCGGGCACCTGCTCCTCGGGGCGGTGCGCGACCAGGACTCCCCGGCGCACCGGGCGCTGCTGGCGGTCGGCGTCACGCCCGACGACGTGCGGGCGGCCGTCGTCGCGGCGTGGGCGGGCGTGGAGAGCTGAGAGCGGCGTGGCCGTCCGTCCGAGCCTCATCCGGCTGCTCACCGACGGTCCGCCGTCCGGCGCGGGGCCGGCACCGGCGGGCTACAGCTTGACGACCGGTGAGTACCGCAGGAGCAGGCGCTTGGTGCCCTCCGAGCCGAAGTCCACCTTCACCACGGCGTTCGGACCAGCACCTTCGAGCGCGACCACCGTGCCCAGGCCGTACGAGTCGTGGGTGACCCGGTCACCGACGGACAGGTTCGGGATCGCCGAGGCCGGCCGCGGCATGGCCGAGCCGAACGTCGCGCCCGTCGACGGGAGCGCCGGGCGGGCCTCCCGCTCCGACCGGCCGCCGGTGGGACGTCCGTTGCCGCCCGACCCGTACCCGCGGGAGCCGCCCGCACCCGAGCCGGCGCTGCCGGAGCCGTACGAGCTCGACCGCCCCCCGGCGCCGAAGCCCGAGCCCCAGCCGCCGCGCAGCTGCGAGGTCGACGACTCACGCCGACGCCAGTCGATGAGCTCGTCGGGCAGGTCGTCGAGGAACCTGCTGGGCGGGAACTCGTTGGGCACCCCCCACGCCGTGCGGACCGCGGCGCGCGAGATGTACAGCCGCTCACGGGCGCGGGTGAGCCCCACGTAGGCGAGCCGTCGCTCCTCCGCGAGCTGGTCCACGTCCGACAGCGACCGCATGTGCGGGAACGTCCCGTCCTCCATCCCGGTGAGGAACACGACCGGGAACTCCAGCCCCTTCGCGGTGTGCAGCGTCATGAGCGTGACCACGCCCTGGTCCGCGGGACGTTCGGTGCCCTTCTCGTCGTCCCCGCCGTCGGGCGTCGGGATCTGGTCGGAGTCGGCGACGAGCGAGACGCGCTCGAGGAAGTCGGTCAGGTCACCGTCGGGCTCGCTCTGCTCGAACTCGGAGGCCACGGCATGCAGCTCGGCGAGGTTCTCGACCCGCGACGCGTCCTGGGGGTCGTCGCTCGCGCGCAGCTCGGCCAGGTAGCCGGACCGGTCGAGCACCGCACCCAGCACCTCCGCCGGTCCCGCCGTCGAGGCGAGCACCCGCAGGTCGGTCATCATGTCGGCGAACGCCTGCAGACCGGTCACCGCGCGGGTGCCCAGCCCGGGCACCTCGTCGAGCCTGTCGAGCGCGGCACCGAACGAGATGCGCTCCCGCTCGGCGAAGCTCGACACCATCGCCTCCGACCGGTCCCCCAGCCCACGCTTCGGCACGTTGAGGATGCGACGGACGTTCACGTCGTCGTCCGGGTTGGCGATCGCCCGCAGGTACGCGACCGCGTCCTTGATCTCGCGCCGCTCGTAGAACCGGGTGCCGCCGACCACCTTGTACGGCAGGCCGACCCGGATCAGCACCTCCTCGAGCGCCCGCGACTGCGCGTTCGCGCGGTAGAAGATCGCGACGTCGCCGGGTCGCACCCCGTCGGAGTCCCCCAGCCGGTCGATCTCCTGCGCGACGAAGCGCGCCTCCTCGTGCTCGGTGTCCGCCACGTACGCGACGATCTGCGCGCCCTGGCCCGAGTCGGTCCAGAGCCGCTTCGGCTTGCGCCCCGGGTTGCGGCTGATCACCGCGTTGGCGGCGGACAGGATGGTCTGCGTCGAGCGGTAGTTCTGTTCGAGCAGGATGGTGCGGGCGTCGGGGTAGTCGGCCTCGAACTCCATGATGTTGCGGATGGACGCGCCGCGGAACGCGTAGATCGACTGGTCGGCGTCGCCGACGACCGTGAGCTCGCCGCGCGGCAGGTCATCCTCGCCGGGCTCCTCGTCGACGGCCACCGTGCCCCGCACCCCGACGAGCTCCCGGACCAGCACGTACTGCGCGTGGTTGGTGTCCTGGTACTCGTCGACGAGCACGTGCCGGAACCGGCGCCGGTAGTGCTCCGCGACCGCCGGGAACGCCTGCAGCAGGTGGACCGTGGTCATGATGAGGTCGTCGAAGTCGAGCGCGTGCGCCTGCCGCAGCCGGGCCTGGTACCGCGTGTAGACCTGCGCGAGCGCCGTGTCGAAGTCGTTGGTGGCGCCGCCACCGGACGTCGCCGCGAACTGCTCGGGGTCCACGAGCTCGTCCTTGAGTGCGGAGATCTTGTTCGCGAGCGCCTTCGCGGGGTAGCGCTTGGGGTCGAGGTCGAGCTCCCGGGCGACGAGCGTGAGCAGCCGCTGGGAGTCGGCCGCGTCGTAGATGGAGAAGCTCGAGCGCAGGCCGAGCGTGGCGGCCTCACGGCGCAGGATCCGCACGCACGCCGAGTGGAACGTGGACACCCACATGTGGCGTGCCGACGGCCCGACCAGCCCCTCGACCCGCTCGCGCATCTCCGCCGCGGCCTTGTTGGTGAACGTGATGGCCAGGATCTCGCCCGGCCGGGCCCGGCGCGTGGCCAGGAGATGGGCGATGCGGTGCGCGAGGACGCGCGTCTTTCCCGAGCCTGCGCCCGCGACGATGAGCAGCGGGCCGCCGTGGTGCACGACGGCGTCGCGCTGCTGCGGGTTGAGCCCCACGAGCAGGGCGTCGGCGGCCGCCTGCCGACGGGCGAGGCGCTCCTCGTCGTCCGGGTGCTGTGCGCCGCTCTGCTCGTCCTGCGGACGTGGCGCGACGACGGTGGGCAGGCCGGAGGGCTCCCCCGTGTGCCGGCCCGGGCGGGCGCCCGCGGGAGCGGGCGTGCCGGCTCCACCGGCGAGGGCCCCGGGCGCACCGACGAGAGGCAGGCCGGGCAGAGGCAGCGAGAGGTTCTCGAAGAGCGACGTCATGGCACCACCAGAGTAGGCGTCAGGTCCGACATCACGGTGCCGCGACACCGTGGCGGGCACCGGCGCGGCCGTGGTTCCCGGATCAGGTCACGAGGAGCCCCACGACCCAGGCGGCCGTGCTCACGAGGGCACCGGCGAGCTCCACGAGGATCGTCAGGCCGGTGGCCTGCAGGGCTGCGACCGTCGCCCGCCAGGCGGTCGCATGGACACGGAGCCGGACGAGCTCGGCCAGGTAGGTGCCGAGCAGGAAGCCGACCGGCAGTCCCACCACCGGGATCACGAAGAACCCCACGATCCCGGCGAGACCGCCCCAGAGCAGGGTCCAGGACGGCACCCCGGCTCGACGCAGGTGACGGCCCGCGAGCAGGTACTTGCCCACCTCGGCCACCACCGTGGCGACGACCGCGACGACCACCACGGTCCAGCCCGCCGGACCGCCCGTGACGACGCCCCACGTCACGACGGCAGCCAGCACGAGCAGGGCCCCGGGCAGCACCTGGACGACGACGCCGACCAGTCCGACCGCGACCACGACACCGACGAGGAACTCAGCGACCGGGCTCACGGACGCCGACCCTAGCCGCCGGGCCGGCGTCCGGCAGCGCGCAGGTCAGGAGCGGGTCAGCGCCAGAGCACCGCGATCGCGACGTTCACCACGGTCAGGCCCGCGACGGCACCGACGAGCCCGCGCGTGACCTTCTCGGGACGCCGTGTGCCGTACACGACGAGGCCGGTGACCACGAGCGCCACCACGAGCTTGACGGCGATCTTGGTGGTGTTCGGGTCGTGGATGTCGTCGCTCGCCGAGGCGATCCCGACCAGAAGGATGCCCGTGACGAGCGCGGTGAGGATCCCGTGCAGCACGCCGGTGGCGAGCTTCGGGGTGCGCAGGTTCACGAGCGTGCCGCCGAGCACGATGGCCCAGCCGACGAGGTGCAGGACGACGAGCAGGTCGTAGAGAAGCTTCATCGCTCCAGCCTAGAGGATCTGACGTCGTGTCAGATCCTGTTCGGCGGGCGCGTCAGAGCAGCCGCCGCGCCGCGGCCCACCGGGTCAGCTCGTGCCGGCTGGACAGCTGCAGCTTGCGGAGCACCGCCGACACGTGGGTCTCGACCGTCTTGATCGAGATGAACAGCTCGGAGGCCACCTCGCGGTAGGAGTAGCCGCGCGCGATCAGCCGCATCACCTCGCGCTCGCGGGCCGACAGCCGGTCGAGCTCGTCGTCCCCGGTCGCGACGTCCCCGGCGGCGGCGCCGAACGCGTCGAGCACGAAGCCCGCGAGCCGCGGTGAGAACACGGCGTCGCCGCCCGCGACCCGCAGCACCGCGTCGGACAGCGCCGTGCCGTCGATCGCCTTGGTCACGTAGCCACGCGCACCCGCCCGGATCACCGCCACGACGTCCTCCGCGGAGTCCGACACCGACAGGGCGAGGAACCTGGTGCGCGCCGCGACGTCGGCGCACGCCTTGATCACCTCGGCACCGCCTCCGCCGTCACCACCCGGCAGGTGCACGTCGAGCAGCACCACCGGCGGCTGCAGCTGGTGCACCACCCGGATCGCGGAGTCGACCGTGTCCGCCTCGCCCACCACGTGCACCCGGGCGTCCAGGGAGGCCAGCACCCCCGTGCGGAACATGTGGTGGTCGTCGACCAGCACCACGTCCACCGGGACGGACGGGACCGTCGGCACCTCGCCGCTCATCGTGCGCCTCCTTCGTCGTCCGCCGGGCCGACCTGCGTGGGGGCCGTCGTCGACCGTACCGGCACCCGGAGGTGCACCTCGGTACCGCGGCCCGGCCGGCACGTGACGGTCGCCGTCCCGCCGCGTCGCCGGACACGGCCGATGATGGACTCCCGCACCCCGAACCGGTCCGCTCCCACGTCCTCCACGTCGAACCCCTCGCCGTGGTCGCGCACGAAGACCTCGACCTCGTCGCTGCCGACCTCGAGGTAGAGCGAGACGGGCGGCCGCCCGTGCACGACCGCGTTGACCAGCGCCTCCCGGGTCGCCTGGACGAGCGCCTCGGTGTCCGCGTCGGGCACCCGGTCACCGACCAGCACCGCCTCGACCGCGACCGGGTCGCCGCTCGGGCCGGACCGCGAGTCCTCGACCTCGGCCACCACCGCACGCACGGCACCGGCGAGCGACGTCCCAGGGACGGGTCGCTCGTCGTACATCCACTCGCGCAGCTCGCGCTCCTGGGCACGAGCCATCCGGGCGACCTCGGCGGGATCGTCCGCGCGGGCGCGGATCAGCGCGAGCGTCTGCAGCACGGAGTCGTGCAGGTGGGCCGCGATGTCCGCGCGCTCGGACTCCCGGGCACGGGCCGCGCGCTCGTCGCCCAGCTCCCGGACCAGGCGCAGCCACCACGGCGCGAGCACCAGCCCGACACCGGCCAGCACCGCCACCGCGGCGACCACCGACTGCACCAGGACGCCCGCCTCGACACCGCGACCCGTCCCCTCGCCCACCAGCAGCAGCACCCCCGCACCGGCGAGCACGAGGCCGCCGACCAGTCGCAGCACGCTCACCGGCGTCCGACCGCCGGCGCGCTCCCGCAGCCGGCCGCGCTGCACGGCGTCGAGCTGGCTCCATGCCAGCCCCACGCCGGCGAGCACGACCATCACCGGCAGCAGCCACTGCAGGTCCAGGTCCGCCCCGGAGCGCATCGCGATGAGCAGCACCGCACCCACCACCAGCACCGCGCCCACGGCGACGTCCGTGAGCGGCAGGCGTCGACCGGGCTGGACCAGGCTCTGCCGGGCCGCAAGCCGGGCGACCGCGCTGGGCCGCGCCTCGCGGGCCGCGTCCGCCGGGTCGCCGGCCGGGACCGTGAGCCACCAGAACGCGTACAGGAACGCGCCAGCACCGGCGAGCGGCATGAGCAGCACGAACGCGAGCCGCACCAGCCCGACGGGCACGTCCAGGTGCGCCGCGAGCCCCACCGTGACACCACCGAGCCACCGCCCCTGCTCGGGGCGGCGCAGCGGCAGCCGAGGGGGCCTCGGCGGGCCCACGGGAGGGCTCCAGGACG
This sequence comes from Cellulomonas sp. URHB0016, assembly GCF_054057935.1. Taxonomy (NCBI): domain Bacteria; kingdom Bacillati; phylum Actinomycetota; class Actinomycetes; order Micrococcales; family Cellulomonadaceae; genus Cellulomonas; species Cellulomonas sp. URHB0016. Next base: position 1,236,483 of record NZ_JBSRZU010000001.1, read on the forward strand.
GGTGCACGGACCGATCGTCACACGCCCGCAGCCCGTCAGGGGTCGCCCGGGGCGAGACTTCAGGGGCGGCCGGCCCCAGGTTCAGGGTCCGCTCAGGGTGGCACCCGATGCCGCGAGCAACGGCCTCGGGCCACGATCGAGCCATGGACACGAACACCCCTGCCGAGGAGCCCGCCGGAACTGGCGCCGGACCGTCGGCGCCACCCGTCGCCGGCCCAGGCTCCGCCCCGTCGGGCGGATACGCGCCGTACGGTCCCTACCCCGCGTCCGGACCGCGTGGGCCGCAGGCCCCGCAGGGCGAGTACAGCTTCTTCGCGGCCGTCCGCCGGACAGGCATGTTCCGCGGCGACGACCGCTGGGTCGGCGGCGTCTGCGACGGTCTGGCCCGCCGGTTCGGCCTCGACCCGCTGCTGGTGCGGGGCCTGTTCGCCGTGACCGTGCTGCTCGGCGGCCTCGGCCTCGTGCTCTACGGCGTCGCGTGGGCGCTCCTGCCGGAGGAGCGCGACGGCCGCATCCACCTCGAGGAGATGATCGCGGGCACGTTCGACGTCGCCCTGCTCGGGGCGCTGGCGTTCGTGCTCGTCGGGTTCGGCCGGGGCGACCACTGGTTCTGGTTCTGGAACGGACCGCCCGGCTGGATCCAGGCGATGCTGTGGCTCGCGTTCGTCGTGGGCGGGATCGCTCTGGTCGTCGTCGCGCTGAACCGGCGTCAACAGGCTCCGCGGCCCGGCGGGTACCCGCCGTACGCGCCGGGCTCGTCCGGCGGCATGCCGGCCGGATCCGCGTCACCCGCCGACGACCCTGCCTCGACCTTTCCGGCGTCCACGTACCCGACGGCTCCGTCCACGACCGCGACCTCGTCCACCGGCTACGCCGCGGGCCCGACCTCGGCGCAGCCGACCCGCTCCACCGCCACCTACCCCGCGGCCTCTCCCACCGGGTACGGCACGACGGGCGCCGACTACCCGCCCCCCTACGGCCCCGTCGGGTCGCGCGGTCATCACGGCGCCCCCGGCAAGGCACCGAAGCCGCCCAAGGCCCCGCGGTCCGGACCGGGTGTCGCGATGGTCGGTGTCGTGGTCGCCCTGAGCCTGCTCGGCCTGGCCGTGCTGCTGCTCGCCGAGCGGTCCGGCGACTTCAACGGGCCCGTGCTGCTCACCGCGATCGGCGTCGGGATCGTCCTGGCCGGCCTGGGCATCATCGTCTCCGGCCTGCGGGGCCGCACGAGCGGGACCCTCGGGTTCCTCGCCATCGTCGGGATCCTCGCCGCGGGACCCGTGGGTGCCACCGCCCGGGCCGGCGAATGGTGGTGGACCGACGGTGCGCAGCACACGTTCAGCGCAGAAACGGTCGACGCCTCCGACCGGGCCACCGCCGCACAGGGCTACAACCTCGGCTTCGGTGACGTGACCGTCGACCTCACGCAGGTCACGCTCACGTCCGAGACGCTGGACGTACCGATCTCGCTCGGCGCCGGCAACCTCACCATCGTGGTCCCGGACGACGCCGCGGTCGTCGCCGACGTCCATCTCGGGGCGGGCAGCGTCACCTGGGACGTCGACGGCGAGCGCACGACGAACGACGGGGTGGGCATGGGCACGATCTCGTACGCGGACGACCAGTCCGACCACGGCACGGCGCAGCTGCACCTGGACGTCCGGGCGGGTGCCGGCGACGTCCTGATCACGGAGGAGAACCGATGACCACCGACGACTCCACGCCACGCACCGGCCCGGACCCGCGACCGGACGACGAGACCGCGGTCCTCCCCCAGGTCGGCGTCACGTCCGACGCACCCCCCGTCGCGGACGCCGCGGTCGAGCCGGCCCTCGTCGTCGACGCCGCGGCCGACCCGGCCCTCGTCGCGGACGCCGCGGCCGACCCGGTCCTCGTCGCGGACGCCGCGGCCGACCCGGTCGTCGACGACACCGTGGTCGGCGGCACGGGGCCGGCCGGGCCGCGCCCCCGGCTCCGGGTCAGCACCGTGGTGTGGGGCCTGGTCGTCGCCACTGTCGGGGTCGGTGTGCTCGCCTGGGCGTCGGGCTTCTCGATCGACCTTCAGCTGTCGGTCATCGTGCTCCTGGCCGCGGCCGGCACCGCGCTGCTCGTCGGGTCGATCCTGTCGGGGGCCCGCAGCTCCCGACGATGACCTGGCGCGCCGGAGGCCCGGACCCCCGAGGGGCCGGGCCTCCGTCACGTGCACCGCGGCGCTGCGGCGCTGCCGCGCTCAGACGGTCGAGGCGGGTGCCGGTGCGGTATCGGTCACACCGGGCGTGCTCTCGACGACGACCTTCTTGCCGGCGACGGCCCGCAGCGCCCAGCCGATCATGATCAGCACGATCCCGGTGCCGACGACGAGCAGCGCGACACCGAAGGCCACGACCGACGTGAACAGCGAGGCCCGCAGGAACGACGCGGTCATGACCGTGTCGCGCGTCGGGTCCTCCCGGTCCAGCTCGGCGTAGGTCTTGCCGCCAGACGCGTCCAGGGCGTGATGGTTGATGATGTCCGCTTGGACCCACGCCTCCCAGGGCGTGTCGACGAGCTCACCCTGGAAGTTGGATGCATCGTCGGACACCGTGATCTTCTCGGCCGCGAGGTTGCTCGCGACCGCCCCCCACGTGATCGCACCGGCGATGATGTAAACGACGCCGGCGATGATCGTCAGCAGAGCAAGGACCCTCACGGTCCCCGACTTGTCCCCCACAGCAGCTGTCGACATGTCTCCCCGATCCCCTTCTGTCCCCACAGCCAGGGCCCGGTGCTCCGGACCCGGTCCCACCCGGCGAGCTCTCGAGAGAAGCGCCTTGCCTCTCGACTGTAGCGACGCAGGTCGGGACATACCCGACGGAGGGGACGAATACCTTCCGGCGCGTCGGGGAACGCGCTCGGGTCAGGTCCGAGGCGCGGCACCGGGCACGCCTCCCGGGCTCAGATGATCGACCGCGCCCGCTCGTACTCCGCGTCCGCGCTCGCGAGCACCTCGGTCCACCCGAACCGGGGCCGCACCACCCGGTTGTGGGCGAGGATGCCGTCGAGCAGCCGGCGGTCCCGTGCCAGGTGCACCACGGCCTCGGTCATCTCCGCGTCGTCGGCGACGAGCAGTCCGTCGACGCCGTCCTCGACGAACTCGGCCACACCGGTGCCCCGGCGCGCGACGACCGCGAGCCCGGCCGTGCGGGCCTCGAGAGCGGCGATCCCGAACGCCTCGAGCTCGGCGACGGCGAGGAACACGTCGGCGTCCCGGTACGCCTCGCGGACCTGGGGTCGGGTGAGCCTGCCGCGCTGGTCCACGACCTGCTGCAGCCGGTTCCGGGCCACGGCCGCGCGGACCCGGGCGGCGGCGGGGCCGGAGCCGATCAGGGACAGCCGCAGCGACCCTGCCGGCAGGCGGTCGCGCGCGGCGGCGACGAGCTCGACGAGCGGTACCGCGCGCTTGCGGGGAGCCAGGCGCATGGTCGCCACCAGGCGGAGCGGCCCCGGTGCCTCGTCGTCCGGCGGCGCTCCCACAGCGGACGGGCCGGGGGCCCATGCGTCGAGCTCGAGCCCGTTGGGCAGGATCTCGACGGGTGCGTCGAACACCCGCCGCACCCGTTCGGCGGCCACCGCGCTCACCGCGCTCAGCGCGGCCCGCGGGTGCGACCAGTGCGTGCGGTGCACGGCGGCCCGGAGGGCCGGGATGACGCCGTCGAGCATGCAGTGCCAGGTGATCGCCGTCGGCAGCCCCCGCTCGAGCGCGAGCCGCGACCCGTCGAACGCGAACGGCGACACGAGACCCGCGTGCACGTGCACGACATCGGGCTGGAGCGACGTGTAGGCGTCACGGAGCAGGCGCGGACCGACCGGGTTGACGGGAAGGTCGAACGGCACCCGCGCCCCGAGCCGGTGCACGCGCACGCCGTCCTCCAGGTCGACGACGCCGCCGCGCTCACCGGCCTCGCCGAGCGTCGCCGTCAGGACGTGCACCTCGTGCCCGGCGGCCGACTGCCGGCCGGCGAGGTCGGCCACCTGGGACTCGATGCCCCCGGTCCTGGGGGCATAGCAGTCGGAGACGTGGACGATCCGCACCGCGACAGGCTAACTGCGCGCCGGACCGACGGCCGCCCGGGGGCGGGTCACCGCCGGGCCGCGTCCTCGATCGCCGTCAGAGCCTGCCGGTGCACGCGCCGCTCCAGCACGAACGACATGACCGGCACGACGCCCGCGGCCGCCAGCGCGGCCAGCCGGCCGAGCCGCCACCGCATCGTCGACCACAGGTCGACGACGGTGACGAGGTAGACGACATAGATCCATCCGTGCGCGAACGCCACCCACGTGCCGATCACCGGCTTCGGGTCGCCGTTCTCGTCGACGCCGTTGACCTGGAGCACGTACTTCAGCACGATCTCCACGCAGAGGAGCAGCAGCATCGTGCCGGTGATCCACGCCATCACGCGGTAGCGGGTGAGCGCGCCGCGCGCGCGGCGGACCCACGGGTCGACGGCCACGTCGTCCGCCGCGGTGGGGCCGCCGGTCGGTGTCTCGGTCACGGGTGGTGTCCTCTCGTCACTGCTGCGGTGGTCCTCGCCGGTCCGGCGTCGTGGACCGGTCGGCCCTCGTGGTGCCGGGCCGTCACTCCCACTCGATGGTGCCCGGGGGCTTGCTCGTCACGTCGAGGACCACCCGGTTGACCTCCGGGACCTCGTTGGTGATCCGGGTCGAGATGGTGGCGAGCACGTCGTACGGCAGGCGGGTCCAGTCGGCGGTCATGGCGTCCTCCGACGACACCGGCCGCAGCACCACCGGGTGGCCGTACGTCCGGCCGTCGCCCTGCACGCCGACCGAGCGGACGTCCGCGAGCAGCACCACCGGGCACTGCCAGATGTCGCGGTCCAGGCCCGCTCGGGTCAGCTCCTCGCGGGCGATGACGTCCGCCGCCCGGAGGATGTCGAGCCGCTCCTGGGTGACCTCACCGATGATCCGGATGCCGAGGCCCGGGCCCGGGAACGGCTGGCGCCAGACGATCGCCTCCGGCACGCCGAGCTCCAGCCCGACGGCGCGGACCTCGTCCTTGAACAGGGTGCGCAGCGGCTCGACGAGCGCGAACTGCAGGTCGTCGGGCAGGCCGCCGACGTTGTGGTGCGACTTGATGTTCGCGGCGCCCTCGCCGCCGCCCGACTCCACGACGTCCGGGTAGAGCGTGCCCTGCACGAGGAACTCGACCTGCTCGCCGTGCGCCCCGGCGTCCTCGACGACCTCCCGCGCTGCGTCCTCGAACACGCGGATGAACTCGCGGCCGATGATCTTGCGCTTGGTCTCCGGGTCGGTGTGCCCGGCGAGGGCGTGCAGGAACCGCTCCCGGGCGTCGACGACCTTCAGGGTGACGCCGGTGGCGGCGACGAAGTCCTTCTCGACCTGCTCCGCCTCGCCGGACCGCAGCAGCCCGTGGTCAACGAAGACGCAGGTCAGCTGGTCCCCGACGGCCTTGTGCACGAGCGCGGCCGCGACGGAGGAGTCGACGCCGCCGGACAGCCCGCAGACCACCCGGGCGTCGCCGACCTGGGCCCGGATCCGCGCCACCTGCTCGGCGACGACGTTGCCGGGGTTCCAGTCGGGCGTGAGGCCCGCACCCTCGTAGAGGAAGTTCTCGAGCGCCTGCTGGCCGAGCGGGGAGTGCTTGACCTCCGGGTGCCACTGCACGCCGTAGAGGCGACGGGCGCGGTCCTCGAACGCGGCGACGGGACTGCCCGACGACGTCGCGAGCACGTCGAACCCGGCGGGCGCGGCGTGCACCGCGTCCCCGTGGCTCATCCACACGGTCTGCTGCTCGGGGCTCCCGGCGAGGACCGTCCCGGTGCCCGTGATCTCGACGGCGGTGCCGCCGTACTCGCGCTGACCCGTCTGCGCGACGGTGCCGCCGAGCGCCTGTGCCATCGCCTGGAACCCGTAGCAGATGCCGAGGACCGGCACCCCGGCCTCGAACAGCGCCGGGTCGACGAACGGCGCACCGGCGGCATACACCGACGAGGGTCCGCCCGACAGGATGATGGCGGCGGGGTCCTTCGCCATCAGGTCTGCGACGGTCGCGGTGTGCGGCACGATCTCGGAGTAGACGTTCGCCTCGCGCACGCGTCGGGCGATCAGCTGCGCGTACTGCGCGCCGAAGTCGACGACCAGGACGGGGCGGTGCTCCAGGGACTCGGCCGGGGGCTCAGCTGTGTGCGTCACGCGGACAGGGTAGTCGGCGCGGCACGGACCTCAGCTCACACCCATGAACATGTAGACCTTCTGCACGCTGCCGTCGGCGCGACGGAACACCGTGTCGACGCCACGGGCCACCACGTCGCCCGACGGCGCCAGCATCGACCAGCGCAGCAGGAGCGCGTCGCCGGACTCGACGTGCTGGTCGTAGGAGAAGGCGAGTCCCTTGCCGGCGATCAGGTCTCCGTGGACCCGGCCGATGTGGGCGTCGATGGCGTCGACGCCGTCGATCGTGACGCCGAGCGAGGAGACCGCGAGGCGGCCGTCGGGCGCCCACAGCTGCTCGATGTTGTGCCGACGCCGGTCGGCGTCGGGTTCGGTCCACGTCGCCAGGTAGTCGTCCTGGAAGGCGGTGAGGGCGTCGGTGCTCATCTGTTGCTCCTTGTCGGTGGTGGGTATGCGTGCATTTTTGAACTGTAGGTCCAAAACGGGTGCACATCGAAGCCCGAGCCTGTGCGGCGACGGACTCCTAGAGCACGAGCAAGGCGGTGTCGATGATCCTGTAGAGGGCAGGCGCCTCGTGGGTCATCACCATCACGCGCAGGCCGGCGAGCGTGTTGGACAGGTGCTCGGCCAGCGCCTGGGCGTCGCGGTCGCGCGAGACGTCCCCGTCCCGTTGGCCCTGCTGGATCCGCGCGGTGAACCAGTCCGTCGACTCGGCCTGCATGCGACGAAGCTTCTGGGCGATCTCCGCGTCCTCACCGGCCAGCTCGACCGCGGTGTTGCCGATCAGGCAGCCTCGACGCCGCGGCTGAGCGAGGTCGGAGTCCACGACCGACCGCAGCGCGTTCCGGAGGCAGTCCCGTGTCGAGCCCGGATGCTCCAGGAGCCGCTGAGCCATCTCGGCGACCTGCTGGTGGTAGAGATCGAGGCAGCGGTCGAACAGGTCCCGCTTGCTCGTGAACGCGTTGTACAGGCTGCCCTTTGCGATCCCGGTCGCGACAGCCAGCTGCGCCGGCGAGGTGCCGCCGTACCCGTGGCTCCAGAACTCCTCCATCGCGCGCGACACCACGACCTCGTCGTCGAACGCTCTCGGCCTGCCCACCGCATGACCGTACCTAGTTCTTGACCTCACGGTCAAGAAGTACGGTCGTCGGCGTCGATGGCGCGGCGCCGACCGCCGTGAGGCGTCAGCCCTTCGTGACGGGCACGTCGGTGATGCGGAAGCGGCCCTGGACGTCGATCGTCACCTTGTTCTGGCCGGTGTCCGGCCACACGACCGTGACCAGCGACGGGGTGCCCGACTTGGTGTGGTCGATCGCTCGGTCCGCCAGGACGGTGTGCCTCGTCACGTCACCGGTGGAGGTCGGGAGCTCGTAGACGCTGGCGAAGTACCGGCTGTCCTGCCCGAGCAGGGTGACGCCCACTGCGCCCGACACGATGTCGATCGCAGGGAATTTGAGCGCCGTCTCGGGCCCAAGATCGAGCGATGCGAGCAAGGCCTGGACCGTCCCGTCCTCCCTGCCAGACAGCCGGGTGACCGCCAACGTGCCGATCAGGTACCCGTCGCGCCGGATCACGGAGGTCGCAGAGACGCTGTACAGGTCGCCCGTGCTCGCCGTCGCCGTCACGGGGGCCGACGCCGTCCCGACGACTCCGGTCGGGTCCGGTGCGACCGCTCCGGTCGCGACCTCGATCGCCCGGCCGGGCTGCTGCGCGGTGAAGCCGATCTCGACCCGCCGGTTCGCCGCACGAGCCTCGTCCGAGGTGCCATCGACCGCCGGCTCGCTCTCCCCACGCCCCTCGGTCCGCACCGTGAATCCGGCGCCCAGCGCTGGCGCCAGGCGCGCCGCGACCGACTCCGCACGCTTCACCGACAGGTCCTGGTTGTACTCCTCGGAACCCACGTCGTCGGTGTGCCCGACGACCTGGACCTCACCACCCGCGCTCGCACCCTTGATCTGCACCGCGGCGGAGTCGACGACCTGAGCCGCGGCATCGGTCAACGCGAACTCGTCCGTCGCGAACAGCACGTCCGAGGACAACGCGATCGTCGCCGCGTCCCCCTCGACCGCCGCACGCGACAAGTTGTCGTACGCCACCGTGAACGCCTCCAGCGGAGCCGACGGGTACACCGTGTCCGCACCGACACCCAGCTCCGCCAGGTCACCACCGATGTCCGAGACCTGCACCACGGGCACGTCCTCGACGAACCCGAAGTACGGCAACAGCACGTCCACGTTCGAGGAGTCCCCCGGCGCCCCGAACACCACCTGCATCGTCAGGGTCGTACCGGGCTTGACCGACAGCTTGTCCGAGGTCGTCAGGGCCTGGTCGTCCGCGTCCGTGGCCGCGAGCCAGAGTTGACCCGCTCCGAGGTCCACGAGCCGGATCCCCTCGAGCCCCTGACCCAGGGCATTGCCCCACAGCGAGTCGAACCAGATCACGTCGGTCGTCGCCGACTTCGACAACGCGACGTCGATGGTCACCAAGGCCGAGACGCCGCTGACCTGGACCGGGTGCACGTCGATCGTCAGGTCGTCACCGAGATGCTGAACCTCACGGGTGACCGTGCCCTCAGAGGCGCCACTCGTCGCCGAACCGCTCGGCGACGCACCGGAGGTGCGGGCCGACGTGGGACCAGGGTCCGGCGTCGACGAGGTGCATGCCGCGAGCGACAGGACGACAACAGCGACGACAAGTGCACAAACACGACGCACAAAAACTCCCTTGCTAGAACGCGCGGCAGTCCGGACGGCACAGGGCCGACCGGACCGCCGTGGTGTGTGTGGCGACCGAGCCCTGGCTCACCCGTCGAGGCGCATGGTGCGGAGCGCCTCGAACGCCTCCGAGTCCTCGAGCGTGCCGGTGGGGGCCTCGGCCGACACCGTGATGACCTTGGTGCCGTCGCCGTCCCGGGTCGTGACGAGGATCTGGTCGACCTTCGACCCGTCGTCCAGGGTGAACGTCCAGCGGTTCGCGGCTGCGTAGGGGAACCCGTCCCACCGTGCCGGGGTGAGGGTGGCGTCCGACACCTGCGTGCTGAGGCCCGCCTGGCTGCGGGAGACCTGTGCCGACACGTCGATCCCCTCGTCCGTCGTGCCCGGCTGCGTGGTCACCGTCACGATCACGGCGGGACGCTCGGCCGAGGGATCCTGCAGACGCAGTTGCTCGACACCCTCCTTGACGGTCCGCGTGCTCGACTCCAGCCCCTCGGGCACGTCGATCGTCACACCGTCGACCGACGCGGTGGTCGCGCCGTCGAGCGAGCCCGCCGGCGTGATGGTCAGGACCTCACCGGTCGGGGCGACCTCCGAGGTCGCCGACGGTGCGGGCTCCGACCCGCCGCCGGTGCACCCGCCGAGGACGAGCGCGCCCCCGAGCACCAGTGCTGTCGTCGGTCTGCGCATGATGACCGGGCACACCTAGTCTTCGAGCCGAAGAGTGCGCAGGATGTCGTACGCGACCGAGTCCTCCAGCGCGCCGGTGGGCGCCTCGGCGGAGACGTTGATCAGTTTGGTGCTCGACTCGTCGCGGAGCGTGATCAAGAGCACGTCATGCCGGGTGCCGTCCGGCAACGTCAGCACGGCGGTCATCGCCGCCGCGTGCGGGAATCCCTCCCACGTCGCGGGCGTCAGCTCGGCGTCACCCCAGCCTTCGGTGATGCCCAGCTGCGTCATGGCGACCCGTGCTGCGACGTCCACCCCTTCGTCGGTGACCCCAGGCTCCGGGCTCACGGTGAGCGTGACGAGAGCACGCTCCTGCGCAGGGTCCTTGACCACGAGGGCCATCCGGCCCCCCTCGCCGACCGCGCTCGTCGATGCCTCGAGATCCGACGGCACATCGACCGTCGCGCCGAGGACCGACCGGGGCGTAGCTCCGTCGATCGACTCGAGCGGGACGACGACCTCCGCCTCACCCGTCGGTGCGATTCCGTAGGACTGCGATGGCTGAGCGGGGTCCGCACCGCTGGTGCAGGCACCGAGCGTTAACGCCACCGCCACCCCGATCACTCCGAGCTTCAGGCGCATGCCGTCCAGTCCTTCCAGCCGTCCTTGCCGAGGTAGTGCGCCCCGGCCGATGTACGATTCGAGGTTCCGACGCCGAAGCTCCCGCCGACACCACCGATGACCGGCGCCTCGATCGAGATCGCCGCGTCCGCCAGGCTAGACGAGCTCACGTCCAAGAACTGCGCCGTGACGTCACCGCTCCGACGGGCTTGAGACAGGATCTCGATGGCGGCGGCCGTCCGGCCCTCGATGGCCGCCTTCACGACGCCCTGCACGGGGTTCTGTGCGGACGCGGAGCGCACTCCCAGGCTTGCCAGCGCCGCGATCATTGGCGCGCGGTTCGCGTCCGTCACCGGGACCGTCGCCGACAGCTGCACACCCTTGCCGCCCTCGACCTGGAGGGGCACTCCGGTGAGCGCAGTGAGCGAGACCGATCCCTCGGAAGTCGCCGCACCGTCGAGAGAGAGGCTCGTGAGGTTGCCATCCTTGTCCACCGTGCTCGCCAGCATGAGCTCGATGTTGCCCGCGAGGTCGACACCTTCGCCCCAGTCCGGGTGGGACGTGGAGAAGCCGAGCTGAGATGCCACGGCGAGGTCGAGGGTCACCCGGCTGTAGATCGTCGTGTCTCCGGTCTCGTGGTCCACCTTGAACCCGAGGGCATCTTGGTATTGTGCGGACGCTCCGGCACCTAGGGCCACCACCCCGCCCACGGCGCTCCCGTCGGCGATCACGCCTCCCTCGAAGTACGACGCATCGGCTGCGGGCGGCTTGTAGTCGTAGCCGGTGACCGTGTCGTAGAGCGCGGTGCCCAGGTGGATCCCCAGCCCGACCACGGGAGCGACCGGTCCACCCACCCTGTCCGGAGCCGCGGAATTGACGGCCGCCTTCGCCGCCGTGCGCCGCACGTAATCCGTGAACGCGTCGACTTCCTCCTTGCTGTCGAAGGAGAACTCCGACCCCGCCCCGACGAAGCCCCCCACCGAAGCCTCTGCCTGTGCGCCGAGACTTCCTCCATAGCCGTTGCGGTGCCCCGAAATGAGGACCTTTCCGATGGGATCGAAGGCGTAGGACGCGCCGATCTCGCCGCCCACCGTCACCTTGTAGGTCTCGTCGCTCATCGTCTCGACGGCGATCTCCCCGGACTCACCGATGCTGAGCACCAGGAAATCGAGCCCGAACTCGAGGTCCTGCCCGTCCGTCCGAACCGTGCACTCCCGTTCCGGTTCCGGGTTGCTGCTCGCGTCGAGCACGCCGGGCGCCGCACAGGTAGCGCCGAACGCCTGGCAGATCTTGGACATGACCGTGTCGCCCAGCGGCGTGGCGCCGGCGGCGATCGAGGAGATGACGACGACCACGAGCAGGATCACGCCGATGTACTCCACCGTCGCGGCCCCCCGGTCGTCGCCGGTGCGGCGGCCGTCGCGGACCGCGGTCCAGCGGGCGGTGCTCAGCATCGCTGGGCCTCTCTCGTCGTACCTCGTGAACTCAGGTCAGGCAGAGGCCGGGCGTCGACCGGGGCGCCTCACTGCGGGCCGGTGATCGATGCGTAGAGGATCACGGGGATCATCAGGAACATGCCGAGCGGCGCGTACACGCTGAAGGCGGAACGCTCGAGGTCGGGCCGGTCGAGGAAGATCCTCTCCGGACGGCCCTTGGCCTGGACCACCGGGACGATCTCACCTACCCGGTACTGACCTGCGGGCAGCTTCTGGTCGACCGCGTGGCCACGGGGCCAGGCCGCCGTGGCCACGGTCACGCGCTCGGTGGGCTTCTCGATGACCGAGCGGCGCTGCATGAGGAACGTGGGCTCGACGGCCACGACCACCGCCGTGCCGCGCAGACCCTTGGTGAACACCCGGTGCCGGCTGTAGGTGTAGGCGAACATCCCGAGGCACCCCAGGGCGAAGAAGAACGTCACTACCCCGACGAGGACCAGCTCCCCCGGTGACATCGCACCGCCGGTGGCCGCGGTCACGGGGTGACCTCCAGGGAGGTGTCGACCCGGAACCCACCGACGGCCGACGGTGGGACGAACGGCGGCGGAGGTGGCGGCGGGGTGGGGCTGGGTGAAGGACTCGGGGTCGGGACCGGTGTGGGCGTCGGTGTCGGTGTCGGTGCAGGCGCCGAGGTCTTGCAGGTGTGGCCCACGAGGTAGCCGACGTGGCGGCCCGAGCGGCAGGCACCGCTGCTGAACACCAGGCCCGCGGTCGAGACCTGCTCGACCCTCGTCGACGTCTCCGGGACGGTGTCGAAGTCCCGCACGCGCACCGTGACCTGCGCGTTGACCGGGTCGACCGTGAGGGAGACGAGCTCCGCGTCGTTCGCGTTCGCGTAGCTCCGTGCGGCGTTCGTCATCTCGACCGAGGCGAACGAGCTCAGGTCCCGGCCGGCGAACGCCCAGAAGCCCGCCGGGGTGTGCGCCGTCCATGCCGTGTGGAACCCGTCGCCGATGTTGTCCCGCCACGCGTTCGCCGCCGCCAGCGCGGCGGCGTCGGCCGCGGTGCGCGACTGCGTCGCGTCGTTCGTCGCCGATCCCGCGATGCGGATGATCAGGAGCGTGGCCGCCATCAGCCCGAGGACCGCCGGGACGAGCAGGAGGTTCGTCGCGCCGCGGTCGTTGCCGACCGCCTGCCGGTAGCGCAGCGGCAGACGCTCCGCCTCTCCCGGGACCACGAACAGGATCGCCACGAGCGCCGACCCGACCCACAGCACGAGGTCCACGAGCGAGCGCCACGACCCGACCGGGTAGCCGGCCGCGAGCTGCGCGAGGATGCCCAGGGTCAGCTGTACCAGCCACGCGCCGACCGAGGCGACGACCATCGTCGGCACCACCTCCGCTCGCGCCGGCATCCCCCGCCGACGGCGGTAGGACCGGACCACGACGACGGCGACGAGCACCAGCCGGATCATCGACAGCAGCCAGCCGACGGCGAGTGCCGTCGACCGGTCGAGCGTGGTCATCAAGGGCTCGAACACCGGCAGGACCAACCAGTACAGGACTCCGTACGTGATCAGGTCGAGCACGACGAAGAGCGCGACGGCACGGCCGTCGATGCGGTGAGCTCGATCTCTCATGGAGCCGTCCTCCTCTCTGTTCTGGTCGCTGGCCGACTGACGGAACTGACTGCGGTCAGCCCTTCTCGACGGGCACGTCAGTGATGCGGAAGCGGCCCTGGACGTCGATCGTCACCTTGTCCTGGCCGGTGTCCGGCCACACGACCGTGACCAGCGACGGGGTACCCGACTTGGTGTGGTCGATCCCTCGGTCGGCGAGGACGGTGTGGCTCCGGATCTTTTCGTCGGACGGGATCTCATAGACGCTGGGGAAGTACCGGCTGTCCTGCCCGAGCAAGGTCACACCGATCGCACCCGACACCCGGTCGAGCGCAGAGAAGTTGAGCGCCGTCTCCGGTCCCCGGTCCGCGTTAGCGAGCAGCGCCTGGACCGTCCCGTCCTCTTTGCCGGCCACGCGCGTGACCGCCAACGTGCCGATCAGGTAGCCGTCGCGCCGGATCACGGAGGTCGCGGAGACGCTGTACTGGTCGCCCGTGGCCGCCGTCGCGGTCACGGGGGCCGAGGCCGTCCCGACGACGCCGGTCGGCTCGGGTGCGACCGCTCCGGTCGCCACCTCGAGGGCCTGGCCGGGCTGCTGCGCGGTGAAGCCGATCTCCACGCGCCGGTTCGCCGCACGAGCCTCGTCCGAGGTGCCGTCGATCGCCGGCTCACTCTCCCCACGCCCTTCCGTGCGCACCGTGAACGAAGCACCCAGTGCCGGTGCCAGGCGCGCCGCGACCGACTCCGCCCGCTTCACCGACAGGTCCTGGTTGTACTCCTCGGAACCCACGTCGTCGGTGTGCCCGACGACCTGGACCTCACCACCCGCGCTCGCACCCTTGATCTGCACCGCGGCGGAGTCGACGACCTGAGCCGCGGCATCGGTCAACGCGAACTCGTCCGTCGCGAACAGCACGTCCGAGGACAACGCGATCGTCGCCGCGTCCCCCTCGACCGCCGCACGCGACAAGTTGTCGTACGCCACCGTGAACGCCTCCAGCGGAGCCGACGGGTACACCGTGTCCGCACCGACACCCAGCTCCGCCAGGTCACCACCGATGTCCGAGACCTGCACCACGGGCACGTCCTCGACGAACCCGAAGTACGGCAACAGCACGTCCACGTTCGAGGAGTCCCCCGGCGCCCCGAACACCACCTGCATCGTCAGGGTCGTACCGGGCTTGACCGACAGCTTGTCCGAGGTCGTCAGGGCCTGGTCGTCCGCGTCCGTGGCCGCGAGCCAGAGTTGACCCGCTCCGAGGTCCACGAGCCGGATCCCCTCGAGCCCCTGACCCAGGGCATTGCCCCACAGCGAGTCGAACCAGATCACGTCGGTCGTCGCCGACTTCGACAACGCGACGTCGATGGTCACCAAGGCCGAGACGCCGCTGACCTGGACCGGGTGCACGTCGATCGTCAGGTCGTCACCAAGATGCTGAACCTCACGCGTGACCGTGCCCTCGGGGAGGTCATCCGTCGCCGACCCGCTCGGGGACGGGCGGGAGGTGTGCGTCGACGTGGAATCGGGCTCCGGCGTCGACGACGTACACGCCCCGAGCGACAGGACGACGACAGCCACGACCAGCGCACAGACTCGACGCACAAGAACTCCCTCTGGTGGAACGCGCGGCGGTCCGGACGGCACACGAGCCGCCCGGACCGCCGTGGTTGTGGTGTTACTTCACCTTGCTGATCGCGTCCTCGATCTTGCCGATGACCGTCGTGCCGATCGACGAGCCGTCGACCGCCTTGATGATGACGGCGACGATGGCCACGACGACGAGGATGATACCGATGTACTCGACCGAGCCCTGGCCCGCGTCACGGCGGGCAGCGCCGCGCTCCATGAGGCCGGTCATGCAGGCGGTCACCGCGAGCTGAGCCGCAATCGCACGGCGGGTGAGGAAGTCCATGGTCTTCTCCTTCGAGACCCGGGGCGACGCCCGGACGAGTTCTGTGGGGTCCTGCTGACATGGACAACGCTAGGGATCGCGCTACCGGCCCACGAGCGGCCCAGGACCCAACGCGGACCCATTCCGCGATAGGGCCACGGGCCTATCGGACGTGCCGAGCCACAGGGCGATGGCCTGTGCGCGGTTCGCGACGCCGAGCTTGCCGAAGATGCGGTTGATGTGGTTCTTCACCGTCTTCTCGCTCAGGAACATGCTGCGGGCGATCTCCGCGTTGGTCAGCCCGCGGGAGATCACGTCCATGATCTCCGCCTCGCGCGCCGACAACCCGTGGAGCTGCCCGCTCGACCCCTCGGCGAGGGCGGAGGTGGCCGGCGGAGCCGGACGCGCCACCGCCCAGGGCTCGAGCCCAGACACGACCGTGCCGCCTGCCAGGCAGGTGCGGATCGCCGCTCTGATGCCCTCCGGCTCGAGCGAGCCGTGCAGGATGTAGCCCGACGCACCGGCGCGCATCGCCTCGGCGACCACCTCGAGGTCGTCGGTATTGGTCAGCATCAGGACCGTCGCGTGCGGAAGGATGTCCGGCAGCGCGTCCAGCCCGTCCCGCACCGGCATCCGCACGTCGAGCAGCACCACGTCCACGTCCCCTGCACGGACGCGCTCGACCGCCTCCGCGCCGTTCTGGGCCTCCTCGACGGCCTCGACGTCGGGAAGCTCCGCAAGCACCGCACGCAGTCCCAACCGGATGAGCCGGTTGTCGTCGGCCACCAAGATCCTCATCGGGCGTCCTCTCCTGTCCGTTGCCGGAACGTCACCACGCACCGGAGTCCCCCGGCCTCCGGACGTTCGTTGCTGAGCTCTCCGCCCCAGACGCGCGCACGCTCGGCGATGCCCGTGAGCCCGTAGTGCCCTGGCGGGACCACGTCGTTCGCGTCCCGGCCGCGGCCGTCGTCCGTCACGGCCAGCTTGACGGTGCCGTCCTCCAGGCCTGCCCGGACCTCGACCTGCTGGGCGCCCGAGTGGCGGCGGACGTTCTCGAGGAGCTCCAGGAGCACCGCGCGCAGCTCGTCCGTGAGCTCACGGGGAACGGCGCCCAGCCGCACGTCGACGTCGACGAGGGCCGGGATGCCCGTGCGGGAGGACCAGCGCGCGCACGTCTCGGCCAGGTCGTCCGGTGCGAAGGCGTCGGCGCGCCGGAGCTCCCCCAGCGCCACGCGGGTGTCCGCGTGGGCCTGCTTGCAGATCTCGAGGAGGTCGTGCGCGAGGCGCCGTCCCTGCTCGCTGACCTGCTCACGGTCGAGCCGCTCGACCAGCGTCGCCGCCACCATCGAGGCACCCGCCAGATCGCCCGCGACCGTGTCGTGCAGGTCGCGGGCGATGCGGACCCGCTCCACGGTCCCCGCGCGACGCACCTGCAACTTCGCCAGCTCCGCGTTCGCCGCGTCCTGCGCACGCAGCGCCGCGCCGAGACTGTCGCCTGCCCAGGCCATGGCGAAGATCCCCACCGCGCTGGTCACCGCGACGAGCGCGTTCGACCACGCCGGCGGCAGCCACTCGACCAACGCCAGGGCGACGACGATGGGCAGCGCGACGCCGCACGCCATGCGGGTGCCGACGATCACGCCCATCAGGGCCACCGTCGCGGCGCCGTACACCACCATGAGCTCGCCGCCGAGCACCAGCACCACGAGGACCGTCATGACGACGTCGCAGGCCAGGAGGATCCCTGACCGGGACAGCAGATCGCCTCGTCGTTCCCACGACCGGGCGGGCACCAGCGAGTACGGCACGGCCACCACAACGGTGACGATCCCGACGACCCCCACACTTCTCGAGGCGAGAGCCGACGCGAAGCCGATGATCAAGACAGCGAGGCGCACCTCGGAGACGAGCCGGACGACTCGCGAGATGGCCAGGTGCGCGGACCGACGATCTCCGGCGGCGACGTCAGCCGAAGCCATCGAAGGCTCCCCTGTTCGCGATGAGGATCGCGGCGCCGATGAGGATCAGCGCGCCGGGGACGATCGTCATGGTGACGACGAGCGAGACCTTGGGCGCGGCCTTCGCGGCCGCCTGCCGCACACGCTGGGCATGCTCCCGACGGACGTCCGTCGCGATGCTCTCGAGTGCGGCGGACAGGGGCACGCCGAGCTCTTCCGCCTGCAGCAGGGCCGTGACGAACGCGCTCACGCCCTCGGACCGCGTCCGCTCGCGCATCGCGACGAACGCCGAGCGCCGGCTGACTCCGACGCTCATCTCCTGGAGCGCGATGCGCATCTCTTCCGCGAGCGGGCCTTGGTGGAACTCACAGACCCGCTCCACGGCCTGCCGGAACCCGAGCCCGGCCGTCACCGTGACGCCGAGCACGTCGAGGAAATCGGGAAGGTCGTACTCGATCTGCTCCTGTCGCTTGTGCCCCGCGACGGCCAGCCACAGCGGCAACCAGGCCACGAGGAGCCCCGCAATGACGAGCCCCAGCGTGAAGGACCCCGAGAGCCCGAACAGGACGAGGATCACGGCGCCGATGGCCGCGCACCCCGCCCGGCGGCGGAGGTAGACGGTCAGGGTCACGCCGTCGGGCCGACCCGCCCGTCGGATCCGTTCTTCGAGCCGGCGCAGACGGTCGGGCCCGTACAAGCGCATGGTCGACCCGAGCAGGCGACCTCCGACGGCGTCGAGAAGCCTCGCGAAAGGCGGCTGCCGTTCGACCGCCACCTCGGTACGCAGGGACTCCTCGACGTCCTCGAGACCGGTGGTCCGGAGCATGCGCACGCCGGAGATCGCCATCACCGTGAGCACCGCCGCGGCCAGCGCGATCAGCAGGGCCATCAGATCTTCACCTTCGACAGCCGCTGGATAGCGATGAAGCCCACCGTGAAGAGCGCCGCGGCGACGACCATCGCGATCTGACCGGCGAGCGTGCGGAGCATCGTGTCGAGAGCCCCGGGCGACATCAGGTTCATGAGGATCACCGCGAACCCGGCGATGGCGACGACGGCGTAGCCGGAGAACGCGGCGCCGACGACCGCCGTCTTCGCCTCGCGCCGCAGCTGCCTGCGCTCCTCGAGCGTCGTGGCGATGTTCTGCAGCGCCGTGACGAGCGCGCCGCCTGCCTTGCCCTGGATCACCAGGGTCTGGACCAGGACCACCAGCTCCCGGGACGGGAGCCGCTCGGCGAGGTGGTTGAGCGCGCCCTGCAGCGTCTGGCCGACCGCCATCTCCGAGGCGACCTGGGCGAGCTCCCCGCGCGCGGGCTCGTCCATCTCCTTGGCCGCGAGCTCGATCGAGCGCCGTACCCCGAGCCCCGCCTGCGCACCGTTGGCGAGCAGACGAGCGAACTCGGGCAGCTGGCCGATGAACCGCTCGATGCGCGCCTCGCGACGCTTCTCGAGCCACTGACGGAAGGACAGGACGACGACCAGCGCGATGATGACGGCGGCGATCTTTCCGGCGAACGCGTACGTCAGCGCCGCGGCGAGCAGTGCCGCGCCGGCCACGAGCAGGAGCAGGAGCGTCGGTGAGGCCGAGGAGAGGCCCGACCCGGCCAGCAGCGCGGTCACGCGCTGCCCGCGGCGGGTCCTGATCAGCCAGGCGTCGGCCCGATCGAGGGCGCTGGCCCGCGACGTCCGCTGAGCATCCACTGCGGCCAGCAGGCGCTTGCGGTGCAGCGCGTCCTGCTGGAGGACGGCCACCGTCACCACGAGGACGACGAGGGTGGCGAACAGCAGGACCGAGATCAGCAGGGGCGTCACGAGCGCCGCTCCTGCGGGACGACCGTCTCGCCGGCGACGTGCAGACGGGACCGGAGGTCGTCGGGCAACGGGTGCAGGACGAACCTGCCCGTGACGCGACGATCGGGCCCCATCGGGTCCTTCTCGAACGTCATGAGCGAGGTGAGCGAGTAGTCCTCGCGCCGCTTGGACATCACGGCGGCGACCTCGGACACCCGACGGGTGCCGTCGTTGCCACGCTCGAGGTGCACGATGATGTCGATCGCCGAGTTGATCTGGTCCCGCAGGGTCGCCACCGGAAGCTCGAGCTCGCTCATGGTGGCCAGCGTCTCGAGCCGGCTCATGGCGTCGAGCGCGCTGTTGGCGTGGACGGTGGCGAGGGACCCCTCGTGCCCCGTGTTCATCGCCTGGAGCATGTCGAGCGTCTCGCCGCCGCGGACCTCACCGACGACGATGCGGTCGGGACGCATACGCAGGGAGTTGCGGACGAGGTCGCGGATCGTGACCTGCCCCCGGCCCTCCACGTTCGCCGGACGCGACTCGAGCCGGACCACGTGCTCCTGCTGGAGCGAGAGCTCCGCCGCGTCCTCGATGGTGACGATGCGCTCGTTCGACGGGATGAGGCCGGACAGGGCGTTGAGGAAGGTCGTCTTCCCCGTGCCGGTACCCCCGGAGATCAGGACGTTGAGCTTCGCGCGCACACAGCTGCCCAGGAAGCTCGCCGCGTGCACGTCGAGGCTGCCCTTCTCGACGAGCTCGCCGAGGCGGTAGGGACGGGGGAACCGTCGGATCGTGAGCGACGGGCCGTCCAGCGCGAGCGGCGGGATGATGACGTTGACGCGCTCGCCCGTGGGAAGCCGCGCGTCGACCATGGGCGACGACTCGTCCACGCGACGGTTGACGGTCGACACGATGCGGTCGATTGTCTGGTACAGCTGCTCCTCCGACGCGAACGTCGTCGCGACCCGCTGCACCCGGCCCGCCCGCTCGACGAAGATGTCGCGCGGACCGTTGACCATGATCTCGGTGACGGTCTCGTCCGCCAGCAGCGGCTCGAGCACGCCGAGGCCCAGGGCGTCGTCGACGACGCGCTGGATGAGGATGGACCGGTCGCGTGACGCGAGGACCGGACCGTCCGCGGAGAGCAGCGTGGACAGGACGCGCTCGAGCCGGGCGCGACGCTGGGCCGGCTTGAGCCGGGAGAGCTCGTCGAGGTCGATCTCCTCGAGCAGGCGGTCGCGGTAGTGCGAGACGAGGTCGGGCTCGTCCGACCGGGCGTCGGTCTGTTGGATGCGGTCCAGGAGGCCCATGGCTCAACCCGCCGGGAGCACGGCGTCGCGGGTGACCACGAAGCTCGTCGAGGTGAAGGAAGGAAGGCCGATCGGCACCCGGACCGAGACCCGCAGCGTGTAGGCACCGCCCACGGAGCTCGGCACCAGGTCCTCGAGAGTTGCCCAGGACGGGAGCGAGCGGTCGACCGCCGCCGACACGTCACGCCCGAGCGCATGGGCCCGAGCACCGTCACGCGCGGCCTGCTGGGCCGCCGAGGTCGCCTGGGTGAGGAAGATCCCCTGCACGCACAGCATCGCGCAGAGCACGATCACGAACGAGTAGCTGACCAGCTCGATCGACGCGACGCCCGCCTCGTCACGTGCCGCCCGGAGCCGCGCCCTCATCGGTCCACCTGCACGGGCGCGGTGACCGAGGAGTGCAGGTCCATCCCTGGCAGCAGGGTCGGCGTCGACACGTTCACGCGCACGGTGTCGGGTTGCACGTCGACCGTCGCGCCCGAGCGCCACGGCCCGCTGAGCTGGTCGAGGGCGTCATCACGCGCGCGGGCGACAGTGCTCGGACCGTACGCGAGGAGCCCGACCGTGCGGGCGCCCTCGGTGGCCGCGTTCCGTGCGAGCAGGTGTCCGGCACCCCAGACGAGTCCCTGGGCGCACGCGAGGAAGATCACGAGCGCCAGGCCGAAGGCGACCGGCAGGTCGACGGCGGCCTGACCGGAGTCCCGCTGCGCGCGCGCACGGCGGCGACGAGGAGACGCCTCGGCGATCGCCTGGTCGACGGCCTCGTCGATGGACGCCTTCTCGTGCGCGGCCTCGGCGAGCAGCTGAGGCGCGAGCCGGGCGACGGCGGTGTGCGCGGGACCGGTGACGCCGACGATGGTCGCGGTGTTCATGGCCGCCTCGAAGACCTGCCCACCGTCCGGCACGGAAGCGGTGACGGCCGTCTCGACGACCTTCGCGGCGAACTGCTCGGTGACCTCGTTGCGGCGGTGCTGCCGGTTGATGACCAGGCGGACCCCCGATCGCGAGCGGACCGCCAGCCGTTCCCACATGGCCAGCGTCCGACGTGCTCCGCGCAGTGCCGGGAGATCCGGGGTGACGACGAGGACGACGATGTCCGCCTCCTCGATGACCGCCGCGGTCGACTCCGTCAGGTGGGAGCCGACATCGATGACCGACACCCCGTGCTGGAACCGCAAGGCGTTGACGACGGCGCGGGCGGCCCGGGCGGTCATCTCCTCCTCACGTTCTCCGTCGTTGGGCGCGGACATCAGGCGGATGCCACCCGGCACGTCGTACGACGTCTCCAGCAGGACGCGCCCGCTCATCTCCCCGGCGATGTCGACGAGGTCGACCACGGACCGGCGGGTGTGGACGCCGAGGTAGGCCGCGAGGTCACCGGACTGCAGGTCGAAGTCGACCAGCCCGACGGTGCCCTGTCCGGTGAGCGACCGCGCCAGGAGGAGCGCCAGGGTGGAGGACCCGACGCCACCCTTCGCACCGGCGACGGCGATGACCCGTCCTCCGCGACCGCCGACGAGGTCCGCCGAGACGGCCGCACGCGCGGCACCGACCCACTGCGCGACGGCCTCGATGCGGGACACGACCTCGGCCAGGCTCGAGCCCCGGCCGATCACGGACCGCGCGCCCGCCTCCATGGCCTCGGCGAACTGCTCCGGCCCCGCCTGGTCGACGAGCATGACGATCCCGAGCAGCGGGTTGGCGGCGGCGGTCTCCCGCGCCACGGCGGACCCGCGACCGCTGTCCAGCTGGGCGTCCACGACGAGGACGTCGGCGTCGGGATACCGGAGCAGCGCGTCCTGGATGTCCGGGGCGTCCCGGACCACGTGGGCGAGGCTGATCGCGTCGGCCTCGGCGAGCACCTGGCTGAAGCGCTCCAGGGTCGACTCGTCGGCCGAGGCGAGGATGATCCGCGTGGTCATCCGGGTCACCCGACCTGGAAGACGCGGTCGTCGTTCGGCAGGACCTGGTCGTCGCCGTCGCCGCGCAGCGCGAGGCGCAGCTTGACGGAGAAGCTCTCGGCATAGGCGAGTCTCAACGCGTCCTCCGATGTCAGGGCAAAGGTCACCGGCACGCCGCTACCGCCCTGGAAGTTGCCTGCCGAGTCGGACTTCTGGACGTCCTCAGGGAGCCCGACCTCGAGCACCAGCGCGTTGGACACCCAGATCTCGGACCGCTGGGCCACGCCGTCCGTGCCGGCGGTCGTGGCGATGATGTCGACGTGGTTGCCGGGCGAGACCTTCCCGGCGACACCCGTCTCGGCGTCGACGACGATGGCCACCTCGCGATAGCCGGGCTGGACGCCGGGGCGTTGCACCAGCATCCCGTCCTGCATCGTCGACCCCGACGGGAGCTTGGTCGCCGCCACGAGACCCTCGGTCTGCGAGACGTCCTGCAGCGGGTGTGCAGGCAGCCAGCGCTGCGGGACCGACACGCTCTCGAACATGTCGGGCTCGACGGGCTGGAACGCGTTCACGTCCTGCGTGAGCCGCAGCACCTGCGTCATCGGCCCCACGCGGGAGCTGACGCCGCCGACGTAGACGACGACCGCGAGGAAGACCGCGATGGCCCCGAGCGCGGTGATGATGAGCAGCAGGCCGCCTCGGCGCTGGCGCGAGTTCATCGATGGACTCCTGGGAGGGGGACGGGCCCGTGGGGGGTCGGGCGCGAGCGGGCGGTGGCGCGCGCAGCGGCGCGCGGAGTGCAGCAGTTCACCGATCGAGACAGGACGTCACGCAAGCACCGCCTGAGGAACGTCCAGCGGCAGTCCGACCTGGCAGAACACGCAGGAGGCGCCCGCCACCACCCGGCCGCACGCCGGGCACCGTGCGGCCGCGCCACGACGGGCGTCCTCGACCACCCAGGCGGCGACACCGGCAGGGGGCACGGTGACCAGCGACAGCTCGAACCAGCGCTTCGCGCCCCAGAACGTCCCCGGGGTCTGCAGGTCCAGGACGTCACGGACCGGCCAGGAGGCACGATCGATCGCGAGGACAGGCTTCTCGGAGGCCGAGACGACAGCCCCGACGGCCTCGGCGGGGACACGCAGCTCGCCCGAGGAGCGGATGACCGTCTGTGCGGTCCAGTCCACGAGGAACGCCTGCCCGGGGAGCCGTGACGCGAGATCCTGACCGAGGCTGGGCGCGGGACGCTCGAGGCCCGACACCGACGACAGCAGCACCCGGGTCCACATCGTGCCCGCGACAGCCTCGAGGAGCTCAGGAGCCAGCCCGAGGGCGTAGTCGGGCAGCGCCTGGAGCGCGTTCGCGGTGACGAACAGGGCGGTGGGCGGCAGCGGGAGCGCCAGCACCGCGAGGTGAGTGGCGCCGAGCACCAGTCGCACGCTGCGGGCGACCTCCTCACCGACCGGGTCGGCGAAGACCAGCAGCACGTCCTGTGACCCGCCGGCCCACTCCGCCCGCACCCGGTCGACGACCTCATCGACCGACGGGGCAGCGGTGAGCATGCCCGACGGGACGCAGTTGCCCGGCACGATGGCCACGATCGACATGCACACCCCCTTCGCCGGTTGACCCGGTCGTCTGTTCAAGCGTCGCCGGAGGCTAGCATTTCGGACACATCGCCCGTAGATGCACCCGATAAAGGATGATCCGGACGTGCGCACTGCCCGGCTGTTCGTCGACCACGTGGACGTGGCCGACCTGCTCGTCGCCGACACCTTCCTGAGCCGGCTGCGCGGGATGCTCGCCCGCGACCCGCTCCCGCCGGCCTTGCTGCTGCGACCTGCGAACTCGGTGCACGGGATGGGCATGCGAGAGCCGCTCGAGGTCGCCGTCCTCGATGCCACCGGGTCGGTGCTGAAGGTCACCGTGCTCCGCCCCCGGGGACTGACGAGGTCCGTACGCGGGGGTAGGCAGGTGCTCGAGGCGCCGGTCGGAAGCTTCACTCGTTGGGGCCTGGCTGAAGGTTCGCGGGTCGACACGGTCGGGTGACCGGCCGGTGACCCGGTCGAGGGACGGGCGACGGTGTGTGTTCCGCCGAACACCGGCGTCCCTTCCAGGGTCACCCCTCGGCCCGGACCGAGCGCAGGATCTGCTCCGGGACCGACCCGTCCATCTCGCCCAGCGGCGCTTCCGCACTGACGGAGATGAGCCGGGACCCGTCCTCCGTGCGTGTGATCACGAACATCACGTCCTTCTCGCCGTCGGGCACCCCGAGCGTGCCGCGCAGCACGACGGCGTGGCCCAGGCCCTCCCACGTCGCCGTCTCGGTCGACGACTCGGTGAACGAGCCGGACGCGCCGATCTTGGCCCGCGCCAGTGCGAAGCCCGCATCCACGTTGTCGTCGCCCACCTTCTCGCGCGTGACAGTCAGGGCGTTGTTGGCGCGAGGCTCGCCCGGACGGGTCAGGATGAGCTGGTTGACGATGTCGGACACCGCGTGCTCCTCAACGTCCATTCCCTCAGGCACGAGGATGCTCACACCGTCGAGCGTGCGGCGGGTGGCCCCCTCGAGGGAGTCGACGGTCGTGATCGACGTCTCCGCCTCGTCTCCCGAGCTGGCCGTCGACGTCGGCGCACCACCGCCGCCGGAGCACGCGGCGAGAAGTCCACCCAGCAAGGCCACCAACGCGACCGTCCGAGCACAGCGGGTCGTCATGCTACGCATGCGGTCCAGTCCTTCCATCCGTTCTTGCCGAGGTAGTACGCGTCGAGCGTGTCCTGCGAGCCGGTCGACGCGCCGAGCGAGAGGCCGAGGCCCCCGATCGCCGGCGCCTTGAGCGACAGGGCGGCGTTGAGCAGGTTCGAGCTGCTGACGTCGAGCGTCTGCGCCGTGATGTTCCCCGACGCGCGCGCTTCGGCCAGGATCGCGGGGATGGCGACCTGCGCGCCGAGGGCAGGCTGCCCAGTGGTCACCGTCATGACGCCGATCCCCGCGAGCGCCGCCGTGACGGCCTGCCGGTTGGAGTCGGTGACGTCGAACGAGGCCGACAACGTGACCCCTCGTCCACCGCCACCCTGCAGCGGGAAGCCGGCGAGCTGGGTGAGCGCCACCGAACCCTCTGCGGTGGCGACCCCGTCGAACGACACGTCCTTCAGATTGCCGCTCGAGTCCAGCGTCGTGGCGACCACGAGCTCGATCCCGGCGCTGCCCGACGCACCCTGGCCCCAGTTGCCGTCCGAGGCCGACAGACCGAGCTTGGCGGCCGCCTCGGCGTCGACGGTGATGCGGTTGTAGACGGTGACGTCGTTGTTCGCGTGGTTGAGCTTGAGGCCGAGCACCTGGGTCGCGCTCGCCTCGGCGGAGCCGCCGGCGGCGACGATGTCCGCAGCGGCGCCCGCGCCGACTGACGTGCCTCCCTCGTAGTAGGAGTAGCCCGGCGACGGCGGCTTGTAGTCGTAGCCCGTGACCTTGTCGAAGAGCTGGCCCAGCAGGTGCGCGCCCGGACCGACGGCGGGGCCGGCGAGGCTGGCGGCCCCCTCCTTGACCAGCGTGCGGTGCACGTAGTCGGCGAACGCGTCCGCCTCCTTCTTGGAGCCGAACTCGTACTCGACCCCGGCGCCCGCGAAGAGCCCTGCGGAGAGGTCCGCGGAGAGCGCGACCTGCCCGCCGTAGTCACCGATCTCCAGGCCGCCCTTGGCCTCGCCGGCCGACAGCACCGCGTCGGCGCCGACCTGGCCGCCGACGGTGACCTTGTACGTGCCGTCGCTCATCTGCTCTATCGTCATCGTCCCGCTGGTGCCGATGTCGACGAAGGCGATGGAGACGGTGGCGTCGATGTTCTCGTCGTCCGTGCCGACGGTGCACGGCTCGTCCGGGACCCGGTCCCCGTCGGCGTCGAGCGAGCCCGGGGCGGTACAGGTGGCGCCGAACGCCTGGCAGATCTTCGCCATGATCGTGCCGCCGATCGGCGTCGACGCGACGACGATCGAGGCGATGACCGCGACCACCACGAGGAGCACCCCGACGTACTCGACGGTGGCCGAGCCCGAGTCGTCGGACGCGCGCCGCCTCGCTGCCGCCGCTCCCGCCCGCGTGATCGCGCGCATCGTCCTGCCTCTCCTACGGTGGGCCACTTCTGCTGCCCCGGACGCTATCGGGGTCGCCGGGCGTCCCAGGAGGGCCTCCGAGCCCCTGTCGGCCCACACCAGGGCCCGTTCTCCGTGGGCCCCCGGGCCCAGGCACGGGACCTGGTGCGGCTCAGCCCTCGACCGGCACGTCGGTGACGGCGGTGATCACGCGGACGATGCCGACGTCGTCGTCAGCGGCGCGGCGGAGCGTCGGAGGTCACGCGGTGGACGGTCCGGGTCTGGCATCGTGACGCCGTGCCCGAGTCGGAACGCTCCGCCTGGAAGGCCGTCGCCCGCACGTTGGTGCTCCACGACCGCGACGGCCGGTGGCGCTACGCCGTCTACAGCGACGAGGGAGTCGTCGACGGCGTGCTGCGGACGGGTGGGTCCGGCGAGGTCGCTCCGGCCGAGGCCCAGGCACGGCTCCTGGCCGAGGTCGAGGAGCTGACCGGGCGGCGGTACGTCGCCACCTGGACGCAGGACGAGCCCCACGTGTGGTCGGCGGACCTGCTCGTGACGCCGTAGACCCGGATCCCGGTGACGCCTTCGCAGGCCTGCGGAAAACGTTCGGGCACTGTCAGTACCGGCCGGTAGCCTCGACCCCCGTGCGCTCCCTCCCCCTCGACGACCCCGGCACGCCGCCGCTGACCGGCCCCGTGGCGCTGCTGTGGTGGCTCGCGCGCCGGCAGTGGGGCATCCTCCTGGTCGCCGTCGCGCTCGGGGTCGTGGTCTTCACGTGCCAGGCGCTCCTGCCGGCGCTGACCGGGCGCGCGATCGACGACGGCCTGGCGCACGGCTTCGGTGCGGACCTGTGGCGTGCCGCGGGCCTCATGGCTGTGCTCGGCGTCGTGAGCGCCGCCGCGTCCGCGCTCGGGCACCGGTACGACATCGCCAACTGGCTGCGGGCCGCCTTCACGTCGTCCCAGCTCGTCGGGCAGACCGTGTCCCGCTCGGGGCACGCGATCACCGCTGAGCTGCCGACCGGCGAGGTCGTCTCGGCCGTCGCGAACGACGCGCTGCGCATCGGCGAGGTGTACGCCACCGCCGCCCGCTTCGTCGGCAGCCTGGTCGCCTACGCCGTGGTCGCCGTGTTCATGCTGCGGCTGTCCCTCTCGCTCGGTCTCGTGGTGGTGGTCGGGCTGCCCGCCGTCGCGGTCGCGCTCGGCCTGCTGGTCAAGCCGCTGCAGCGTCGGCAGCGGGCGCAGCGTGAGGCGTCGGGCCGGCTGACGACCCTGGGCTCCGACACCGTCTCGGGCCTGCGCATCCTGCGCGGCATCGGCGGCGAGGGCGTGTTCAACGCGCGCTACCGCGAGCAGTCGCAGCTCGTACGCGGTCACGGTGTCGCCGTCGCGGCCACGCAGTCCTGGCTGGACGCCCTGCAGGTGCTGCTGCCGGGCCTGTTCGTCGGGGTGCTCATCTGGCTCGGCGCGCACATGGCGCTCGCCGGGGAGATCACGCCGGGGCAGCTCGTCGCCACCTACGGGTACGCGGCCTTCCTGGCGTGGCCCGTGCAGAACGCCACGATGATGCTGCAGGCCGCGACCCGGGCCCACGTTGGTGCCGCCAAGGTCGTCAACGTGCTCAAGGTGGTGCCGTCCACCGGTGCCCGTCCCGCCACGGCCCAGCCGCCCGGCAGCGGCGTCCCGCTGGTCGACGAGACGAGCGGCGTCGTCGTCGAACCGGGGCGCGTCGTCGCACTCGTCGGTGCGGACCCGGACGAGACCGCACGCATCGCGACCCGGCTGGGCCGGTTCGACGACGACGGCGAGGTCGACACCCCGGTGCGGCTGGGCGGCGTCCTCCTCGCCGAGCTCGACAAGGACCACGTGCGTCGCCGGATCGTGGTCGCCGAGGCGACTCCGCACCTGTTCTCCGGCGTGCTCGCCGACGAGCTCGACGTGCACGGGGACCGGGACGAGGACCGCCTCCTGGCGGCGATCGCGCTCGCGGACGCGCACGACGTCCTGGACTCGGTGCCCGACGGCCTCGCCGGCGAGCTGCCCGAGAAGGGCCGGTCGCTCTCGGGCGGCCAGCGCCAGCGCGTCGCGCTCGCCCGTGCGCTGCTCGTGGACCCGGAGATCCTCGTGCTGGTGGAGCCGACGAGCGCCGTCGACGCCCACACGGAGGCCCGGATCGCCGCCCGGCTGGCCGACGCGCGGCGAGGGCGTTCGACGCTCGTCGTCACCGCGTCCCCGTTGGTCCTCGACCACGTCGACGAGGTGCAGTTCGTGCGGGACGGTCAGCTCGTGGCCCGCGGCACGCACGACGAGCTGCTCTCCGGGGCGGCCGGGGCCCGCACCGCCGCCGCGTACCGGCGCGTCGTCGGGCGCCACCTCGACGAGGAGGCGGCCGAGGACGCCGCCGCCGACGACCTCGTCCTGCTCGCCGAGCAGGAGCTCACCCGGGACGGAGGACGCTCGTGAAGCTGCCCGTCGCCGACCCGGCGGTCGTGCGGACGTACACCGCCCACCTGCTGCGCACTCACCGCCGACCGCTCACGCGGATCGCGGCCCTGCACACGCTCGCCGCGGTCGCGGGCCTGGCCGGTCCGTGGCTGCTCGGGCGCCTCGTCGACGCCGTGGCCGACGGCACCACCGTCGGGTACGTCGACCGTCTGATCGCGGTCGGCGTCGTGGCGGTGCTCGCTCAGACCGTGCTCATCCGGTTCGCGTCGCGGTCCTCGATGGTGTTCGGCGAGATGGTGTTCGCGCAGCTGCGCGAGGAGTTCATCGAGACCGTCACGTCGCTGCCGCTGTCCACCGTCGAGCGAGCGGGCACCGGCGACCTGGTCGCCCGGACCACGAACGACGTGAACAAGCTCCAGCACGCGGTCCGGTTCGGGGTGCCGCGCGTGATCGTCGCCGTCGTGACGATCTCGTTGACGGTCGTGGCGAGCCTGCTGATGTCCCCGCTCGTGGCGATCGCGATGTTCGTGGGCGTGCCCGGCCTGCTCGTGGTCGTGCGCTGGTACCTCAAGCGCGCCACGCCCGCCTACCAGCGCGAGTCCGCCGCCTACGCCGCCCTCAACGGCACCATCACGGAGTCGGTCGAGGGCGCACGGACGGTCGACGCGCTGCGGCTCGGCCGCCGTCGGATGCGCCGGGTGGAGGCCGACCTGAGCGAGGCGTTCGAGGCGGAGAAGGTCACCCTGCGGCTGCGTACCGTCCTGTTCCCCGGCATCGACCTGGCGTTCGTTCTGGCGCCGGTCGCGGTGCTCCTCTGGGGCGGGTACCTCGCCTCGAACGGGTACGTGACGCTCGGTGCGGTCACCACGATCGTCATGTACACCTACCAGGTCACGGGCCCGGTGTGGGAGCTGATCTTCTGGGTCGACGAGATCCAGGTGGCGGCGACGTCCCTGGCCCGCATCGTCGGCGTGCAGCTCGTGGAACAGGACCGGGTGCCGCGTGCCGGGACGCCTGCCGACGAGGACATCACCGCCGAGGGTCTGCGGTACGCGTACCGCGAGGGTCACGACGTGCTGCACTCCGTCGAGCTGGAGCTGCGGCACGGTGAGCGCCTGGCCGTCGTGGGGCCGTCCGGTGCGGGCAAGTCGACGCTCGGCCGCATGCTCGCCGGCATCCACCCACCCACCGGTGGCACGGTCACGGTCGGCGGCGTGCCCCTCGTCGACCTGCCGCTGGAGGACCTGCGCGGGCACGTCGCGCTGGTGACGCAGGAGCACCACGTGTTCGTCGGGACCGTCTCGGACAACCTGCGGCTCGCCGCCGAGACGGCCTCGGACAAGGACCTGGAGCGCGCCCTGCGGGCCGTCGAGGCGTGGGAGTGGGTCGCCGCGCTGCCCGACGGGCTCGGCACCGAGGTCGGCTCCGGCGGTGCGCCGCTGACCCCGGCCCAGGCCCAGCAGGTCGCGCTCGCCCGGCTCGTGCTGCTCGACCCGCACACGCTCGTGCTCGACGAGGCCACGTCGCTGCTCGACCCGCGCGCGGCCCGGCACCTCGAGAAGTCGCTGTCTGCGGTGCTCGAGGGCCGCACCGTCGTCGCGATCGCGCACCGGCTGCACACCGCGCACGACGCGGACCGGGTCGCCGTGGTGGACGCCGGCCGGATCACCGAGATCGGGCCGCACGACGAGCTCGTGGCCGCGGGCGGCGACTACGCCGCACTGTGGCGCTCGTGGCAGCACGAGTGACATGACGGGTCCGATCGCCCTGCGAGGGGGTGTCGTCCTTCCGGACGACGCCCTCTCGTGGCGCTTCTCCCGGTCGGGCGGCCCGGGTGGCCAGTCCGTCAACACGGCCGACTCGCGCGCCGAGGTCCTGGTGGATCTCAGCGCGGTGCTGTGGGTGGTCCCCGAGCAGGAGGAACGCGTGCGCGAGCGGCTCGCGCCACGGCTGCGGGGCGACGTGCTGACCGTCGCCGCGTCCGAGCACCGGTCGCAGCTGCGCAACCGGGAGTCGGCGCTCGCCCGCGTCGTCGCGATCCTCGACGACGCGCTCACACCTCCGGGTCCGCCCCGCCGGGCCACCCGCCCGAGCCGGTCGTCGCGCGAGCGGCGGGCCGCCGGCGAGCGGCAGCGCCGCGCGGTGAAGGAGCTGCGCCGGCGACCTCCGCTCGGCTGACCCGAGAGCGCGCGGACCCGCCCCCGGCCCTCACGTCCGCCGACGCGGCGGCCGCGCTCAGCCGGGCGTGCCGACCTCGCCCGTCAGGCGCTCGCCCGCGGCCAGCACCACGGCGACGACGAGCACCAGCGCCGCCACCAGGAGCGGTCCCGTCGAGGACTCCACACCTCCGGCGAAGGCCGGCCCACCGGCCAGGCCGGTGCGATCGAGGACGAGCAGGCCGGCGAGCTGCGGGAGCAGCGGTCCCACGACGCCCGCGACGGCCACGACAGCCGCGAGCCACCCGACCCGTCGCGCCCCTCCCGGGGCGAACGGCCGCCCGGCGGCGATCGCTCGGAGCACGGGCTCCAGAAGCAGCGCGCCCGCGAGGCACGCGAGGCCGCCGACCAGCTCCTGCCCCCGCGCGAGGACCTGTTCGACACGGGTGGACCCCCGCGCCGCGATGGTGACGCGGCCGTCCGTGGCACCTGTCGCGAACCCCGTCGGCTGCGCCCCTGACACCCAGCCGTCGGGGACCTCGACACCCGGAACGGTGAGCGGCACGTTTCCCCACCCGGCGGACGGCCCGGCGGCGAGCAGCACCGGGACCTTGACGGTCGCGGGCGCCTGCGTCGCACCGTTCACGGCGTAGGCGGCGCCGAGCAGGGCGGCCCCCCAGCCCAACAGGGCGACGGCGCCCGCGAGCCGGCCGACCCAGCGGGCGGAGCGTTCCGGCACGGCGGCGGGGCGGTCGGCGGCGGGGCGGTCGGCGGAGGTGGTGTCGACGGGCACGGGGGCTCCCTCGGGCGCTGGCGTGTCGCGCGACCGTAGCGCCTGACCGAGGGGCCGCGTGGCGGAACGGACGTGCTCGTCGAACCCAGCGCGCAGCCGCTCCTGCGGGGCGTCGACGTCAGCGCTCGGCGTCGGAGCCGAACATGATCTGCACCGACCCGGGGTCGTCGTCGCCCGACCCGCTGCGCTCGGCACGGACCGTGGGCACGTCGGCGCGGACGATTTCGGCGAGCGCCTCTGCCCGATCCTTGTCGAGGTCGCTGAAGTAGACGACGACCGTGCGGGTCCGCCCCCCTCCTCCGCCGAGCTCCTCCTTCACCGTGCCGAAGGCCGCATCGCCCGTGAGCCTGGGGATCACCTTCGCGGCGGTCCGGGACTGCACGACGTTGCTCGACAGGACGTAGACACGTGTCGGAGCGGCCGCCATGGCCTTCCTGGTCGCCTCGTCGTGGTGCGGCTTCGGCGCGTCCGGCCGTCGCGGCCGCGGTGGAGGGACGAGAGGGAACACGGCGGCCGGCCGCGGCGCGATCGTCTGCGTCGCCGCCTCCGGGTGGTGGTACTTGTCCCGCATCCGCAGCTCGCCGAGCTTCGTGGCGTCGATGAGGGAGCCGCCCTGGTGGGTGGCGGGGACGGTGCCCGCCCGGCCTCCGGGGTTTCCCATGGACGTCACCGGGACGCCGCTGCGATCCACCGGCCGTATCTCGTGCACCGGGGCGACCGACACGGCGCGGCTGATGTACAGAGCGTGGAAGTAGATGAGCTGGTCGGAACCGCGGAACACGCCGGCGAGCAGGTCCACGGTGTTGGGCTTCTCGACGACCAGCGTCAGCTCGACCTCGAACCCCTGGGCGAGGAACGCGTCGATCTTCGGGGCCAGCTCGGCGTAGCGCTTCTGGAACTTCTCGACCTCGTCGTTCTGCAGGCCGGAGACCTGCATGGCCTGGATCATCTGGATCGCGCCGCCGATACCGGCGCCGGCACCGGGCTCGAAGCCCGGGGTCGCCTCGTTGACCGGCTCCAGCGGTGCACCGACCCGGGCCGTCGTCCCACCGGCACCACCGCCACCGGCAGTCACCGGGCCACCCGCACCGGCGCCACCGCCGGGGCCACCGACCACCACCTCCGCCGCACCCCCGGCACCGGCGCCGCCGGCACCTCCACCTCCGCCCGCACCCGCGCCGCCGGCACCACCGCCCGCTCCCCCGGCACCCCCGCCCGCTCCGCTGCCGCCCCCGCCGCCCACAGGCGGACGGTTCGCGATCGGGTCGGTGTCCCGGAACCGCATGTTGCCCTGCCACATCATCTGCCCGCCGGCGTCGTACACGCGGACCCGGATCCCGGAGAGCTCGGGGATGCCGTTCTGCAGGCCGTTCATCATCTGGCGGATGGACTGCCGGTCCGCGCCCGCCGTGTTGACCTGCAGGTAGATCTCCCGGACCCCGGCCTGGCGGGCCTCTTCCTGGAGGTGCGCAGTCATGGCCTGCGGCGTGAACTGCCCGGTGTGGACGGAGACCTCACGCGTGACGTTCGTGGTCAGCACGACGTCCCCGCCGGCACCGCCCGCACCCATCACCCGGAGCGCGCCGTCGACGGAGTCGCTGGCCACCTGACGGTTCAGCCCCGGGTGCTCCGCCATGAGGGCCTGGTCATCTGCACCCGCATGGGCGAGTCGGGGATGGGCTGACGCTGGACGGTCGTCGGGCCGGACGTCGTGCGGGCCAGGAGGCCCGGCCCCCGAGCCGGGTGCAGGAACCTCTGCACCGCCCGGTTGCCGGCCGTCGCCTGCATCCGCAGGAGCCGGTCCGCAGCCTCGGGCGCAGCCGCACCCGGCGCGACCACGCCAGGCACCCGAGCCGGCCGGGCGGGAGGAGCCGGCTGCGCGGCGAGGGGGCGCGCCGCACGGAACAGGCGCACCGGCCCTGGACGCGAGGCGCCCGTCATCGCTCCTCGCGCCTCCCGCGGTCGTCGACCCGGAAGGCGTGGCGCTGGTCCGACACCCCGAGATCATCGCTCCGGGGGAGCCGCTCGGGCCGGACCGAAAGGGCAGCGTCGGGGACGCGCGTCCCTGCCCCGACGGCGACGTCACGCGGAGGCCGGGGCTTCCGGCGGCGTGGGTGGCCCGGTCGCGCCTGCGGGGGCGGCGCGCGGCTCCGGGCGACCGCCGGCGGCCTCGTCGCGCACCAGCCGCAGCCACAGCAGCACCGCGAACCCCCCGAACAGCCACCACTGGGCCGCGTACGCGAGGTTCTGCAGGTTGAGCCCGGCGCCCGGCCTGCGCGGCGGGTCCAGGATGGCGACCTCCTCGGACTGCGCGGGGTCGGAGGACGCCACCACGAGGTAGCCGGTGTAGATGGGACCGCCCCACACGTTGAGCAGCTCGGCGGACGAGATCGCGTCCGCGCGACCGTCCCGGACGCCGTCCCCGGCCTGCTCGGACGCCTGCAGGTACCCCACGAGCGTCACGGTGCCGGCCGGCGGGACGTCGGCGTCGTCCGGCGTGGCGACCCAGCCGCGGACCACGGGGAGCACCGCTCCCCCGGGTTCGCGCAGCGGCGTGACCACCAGGTAGCCGGTCACGCCGTCGTGCGCACGGTTGCCGACGAGCAGCTGGGCGGCCGCGTCGTAGGTGCCGGACACCGTGACCTTGCGGCTGACCAGGTCGCCGCGGAACGACGTCTGCGGGGCCAGCACGTCCGCCAGCGGCACGGGCGGTGCGGCGACGAGCTCCGCGACGTGCCGGTCCTCCGCCCGGGCACCCCGGACCTGCGCCCGGTCGAGCTGCCACGCGCCGAGCATGGCGCACACCGCCGCCGCGGCCAGGAACAGCACGAGGAGCAGGAGCATCCGAGGCCGCACCGCGGCGCGCAGCAGCGTCGTCTGCGGGCGCGGCTCGGTCACGCGGCCACGGTAACCCGGCGGTCGAGGTGCCTCGGACGGCCCCGCGCGGACCCACCACCGGCCTCCCGCCGTCGGGCCGGCGAACGGCCGCTGACCTGCGCCTGGACCGCAGGTGACGGTCGGTGTGAGATGTCCCGCACCGATGCGGGCCGGGCGCGAGTGCGGTTGTATGGCAGGTGGGCGTCGACGTGACCCGACAGGGGGTTCGCCGGGACGTACGTCCCGGGTCGCGGCCCCCGCCCACGCAAGGCTGGCATCGGCGCCGGCGGCACACCGTCGGAGAAGTCTCGGACGATCACGGGGAGCACGCATGAGCACGACGACGTCGGCGTCCACCACCTGGCGCACCGGTACGGGCGGGGTGGTCGACAACGAGACGCTCGAACGCATCGACAAGTGGTGGCGGGCCGCGAACTACCTGTCCGTCGGTCAGATCTACCTGCTCGACAACCCGCTGCTGCGCGAGCCGCTCACCCGGGACCACGTCAAGCCGCGGCTGCTCGGCCACTGGGGCACGACCCCGGGCCTGAACTTCCTGTACGCGCACCTCAACCGCGCCATCGCGGAGCGCCAGCAGTCGACCGTCTACATCATCGGCCCGGGCCACGGCGGCCCGGGGCTCGTCGCGAGCGCCTACCTCGACGGCACGTACTCCGAGGTGTACCCGGACATGACGGAGGACGAGGAGGGCCTGCGGCGGCTGTTCCGGCAGTTCTCGTTCCCGGGCGGCATCCCGTCGCACGTCGCGCCCGAGACGCCCGGCTCCATCCACGAGGGCGGCGAGCTCGGCTACGCGCTCTCCCACGCGTACGGGGCGGCGTTCGACAACCCCGACCTGCTCGTCGCGACGATCGTCGGCGACGGCGAGGCCGAGACCGGGCCCCTGGCCACGAGCTGGCACTCCAACAAGTTCGTCAACCCCGAGCAGGACGGCGTGGTGCTGCCGATCCTGCATCTCAACGGCTACAAGATCGCCAACCCCACGGTGCTCGCCCGGATCAGCGACGACGAGCTGCACTCGCTCATGGTCGGCTACGGGCACAAGCCGCACGTGTTCGTCGCCGGGTTCGACGACGAGTCGCACGTCGACGTCCACCGCCGGTTCGCGACGATGCTCGACGAGGTGCTGGACGAGATCGCCGAGATCAAGCAGCGCGCCCGGGAGGGCGACGAGCAGCGCCCCATGTGGCCGATGATCGTGTTCCGCACGCCCAAGGGCTGGACGGGCCCCGCGACGATCGACGGCAAGAAGACCACCGGCTCGTGGCGGGCCCACCAGGTCCCCCTCGCGAGCGCCCGGGACACCCCGGAGCACCTCGACGTGCTGCGGCAGTGGCTCGAGTCGTACCGGGTGGACGAGCTGTTCGACGAGAACGGCCGCCTGCACGACGACATCCGGTCGATCAACCCGGAGGGGCACCTCCGGATGAGCGACAACCCGCACGCCAACGGCGGGCTGCTGCTCAAGGACCTGCGGCTGCCGGACTTCCGGGAGTACGCGGTCGACGTGCCCACCCCCGGCGGCTCCATCAGCGAGGCGCCGCGCGTCCTCGGCCAGTGGCTGACCGACGTGGTCCGGCAGAACCCGGACAACTTCCGGATCTTCGGGCCCGACGAGACGGCGTCGAACCGTCTGGGGGCCGTGTTCGAGGTGACGGACAAGCAGTGGAACGCCGACTTCTACGGTGCCGACGTCGACGAGCACCTCGCCCGCGCCGGCCGCGTCATGGAGATGCTGTCCGAGCACCAGTGCCAGGGTTGGCTCGAGGGGTACCTGCTCACCGGGCGGCACGGGCTGTTCACCAGCTACGAGGCGTTCATCCACATCATCGACTCGAT
This sequence comes from Cellulomonas sp. URHB0016, assembly GCF_054057935.1. Lineage (NCBI taxonomy): Bacteria > Bacillati > Actinomycetota > Actinomycetes > Micrococcales > Cellulomonadaceae > Cellulomonas > Cellulomonas sp. URHB0016. The sequence continues at coordinate 1,272,801 of NZ_JBSRZU010000001.1, forward strand.
GTTCAACCAGCACGCCAAGTGGCTGAAGATCACCAACGAGATCCCCTGGCGGCGGCCCGTCGCGAGCCTCAACTACCTGCTGTCGAGCCACGTCTGGCGCCAGGACCACAACGGGTTCAGCCACCAGGACCCCGGGTTCATCGACCACGTGGTGAACAAGAAGGCCGAGGTCGTCCGGGTGTACCTGCCGCCGGACGCGAACACCCTGCTGTCCACGTACGACCACTGCCTGCGCAGCCGGCAGTACGTCAACGTGGTGGTGGCGGGCAAGCAGCCGGCTCCGAACTTCCTCACGATGGACGAGGCCGTCGCGCACTGCACCCGCGGCCTGGGCATCTGGGACTGGGCGGGCACGGAGGTGCCCGGCGAGTCGCCCGACGTGGTGCTCGCGGCCGCGGGCGACGTGCCCACCCTGGAGGTGCTGGCCGCGGCCGACATCCTCAAGCGCGAGCTGCCGGACCTCAAGGTGCGGGTCATCAACGTCGTCGACCTGATGCGGCTGCAGGACGAGCGGGAGCACCCGCACGGCCTGTCCGACCGGCAGTTCGACGGGCTGTTCACGCCCGACCGGCCCGTGGTGTTCGCGTACCACGGCTACCCGTGGCTGATCCACCGCCTGACGTACCGCCGCACGGGCCACAACAACATCCACGTGCGGGGGTACAAGGAGGAGGGCACCACCACGACGCCGTTCGACATGGTGATGCTCAACGACCTCGACCGGTTCCACCTCGTCATCGACGTCATCGACCAGGTCCCGCACCTGCGCACGGCGCAGGCCGGGCTCCGGCAGCGGATGGTCGACGCCCGCATCCGGGCGCGCGAGTACACCCGGGTGCACGGCGACGACCTGCCGGAGGTCCGTGACTGGGTGTGGCCCGACGCGGGCGAGACCGCCACCGAGGTCGGCGGCCCGCAGGCCGACTCCCCGTCCGCGACGGTGTCGACCGGCGGTGACAACGAGTAGCGCGTCCGACCTGCGCCCGGGCGGCCGGCGACCCGTCGGCCGCCCGGAACAGAACCACCACAGCACCTGGAGACGACCACCGTGGCCCGCAGCATCTACCTCACGTCCCCCGAAGGGGACTCCGGCAAGTCGGTCGTCGCCCTCGGCCTGGTCGACCTCCTGACGCGCACCGTGCAGCGGGTCGGGGTGTTCCGACCGGTCGCCCGGTCCACGGACACGCGGGACTTCGTCCTCGAGCTGCTGCTCGCGCACGACGGCGTGGACCTCACCTACGAGGAGTGCGTCGGCGTCACCTACGAGGACGTGCTCGCGGACCAGGAGGGAGCGCTCGGGGTCATCGTGCAGCGGTTCCACGACGTGGAACGCCGGTGCGACGCGGTCGTCGTGGTGGGCACCGACTACACGGACGTGGCGGGGCCGACCGAGCTCTCGTTCAACGGCCGCATCGCGGCCAACCTCGGCGCCCCCGTGGTGCTCGTCGTCAACGGGTCCGGCCGCAAGCCGGCGGCCGTGCACCAGATCGCCGAGATCGTCATCGCCGAGATGGACGCCAACCACGCCCAGGTGGTGGCGGTCGTGGCCAACCGGTGCGCGGCAGGGCTGGTCGACGACGTGCGCGCGGCGGTCGCCGAGGGGACCGGGCTGCCGTCGTTCGCGCTGCCCGAGAACTCCCTGCTCACCGCGCCGACGGTGCGGCAGGTGTCCGAGGCGGTCGGCGGCCGGCTGATCGCCGGCGACGAGGCCCTGCTGTCCCGCGAGGTGCTCGACATGCTGGTGGGCGCGATGTCGATCGAGCACCTGCTCGACCGCCTCGCGGACGGTGCCGTGCTGATCGCGCCCGGCGACCGGGCGGACATCCTGCTCGGGCTGCTGATGGCGCACCAGGCCGACGGGTTCCCCTCGCTGGCCGGCATCATCCTCAACGGCGGGTTCCGGCCACCGGACGTCATCACGCGGCTCATCTCCGGCCTCGGCACGCGCCTGCCGATCATCGCGACCGACCTCGGCACGTTCCGGTCCGCGAGCGCCGCCGCCGCCGTCCGCGGCCGGCTGTCCGCGGACTCGCAGATCAAGGTCGACACCGCCCTCGCGCTGTTCGAGGAGCACGTGGACGGCGCTGCGCTCCTCGCCGCCCTCGACGTCGCCCACCCCGAGGTCGTCACGCCGCTGATGTTCGAGTACGCGCTGCTCGACCGGGCCCGGTCGGACCGCAAGCACGTCGTGCTGCCCGAGGGCGAGGACGACCGGATCCTGCGGGCCGCCTCCACGCTGCTGCGCCGCGGGGTCGCCCGGCTGACGATCCTCGGCGACGAGACGGCGATCCGCGCGCGCGCCACGGAGCTCGGGCTGGACCTCGCGGAGGCGGCGGTCGTCGACCCGCACACCGACCCGCTGCTGGAGAGGTTCGCCGCCGAGTACACCGAGATGCGCCGGCACAAGGGCATGACGGTCGAGCGGGCGCGGGAGATCGTCCCGTCCGTCTCGTACTTCGGCACGATGATGGTGCAGCTCGGGCTCGCGGACGGGATGGTGTCGGGGGCGGCCCACACCACCGCGCACACCATCAAGCCGGCGTTCGAGATCATCAAGACGGAGCCGGGGGTCGGGAGCGTGTCGAGCGCGTTCCTCATGTGCCTGGAGGACCGGGTGCTCGTCTACGCCGACTGCGCCGTCATCCCGGACCCGACGGCCGAGCAGCTCGCGGACATCGCGATCTCGTCGGCCGCGACCGCGGTGCAGTTCGGCATCGAGCCGCGGATCGCGATGCTCTCGTACTCCACCGGCGCGTCCGGCTCGGGTGCCGACGTCGACAAGGTCCGCGCCGCGACCGAGCTGGTCCGGTCCCGCCGGCCCGACCTCTCGGTCGAGGGCCCGATCCAGTACGACGCCGCCGTGGACGCCTCCGTGGCGCAGACCAAGCTGCCGGACTCGACCGTGGCCGGCCGCGCGACCGTGTTCGTGTTCCCCGACCTCAACACGGGGAACAACACCTACAAGGCGGTGCAGCGCTCGGCGGGCGCCGTCGCGATCGGCCCCGTGCTGCAGGGGCTGCGCAAGCCCGTGAACGACCTGTCGCGCGGAGCGCTCGTGCAGGACATCGTCAACACCGTCGCCATCACGGCGATCCAGGCGCAGGCGCTGGCCGGCGCCGCGGCGCCGACCGACCCCACGGAGGCGACCGTCCGATGACCCAGCAGCACGCGCACGGCACGGTCCTGGTGGTGAACTCCGGCTCGTCGTCCATCAAGTACCAGCTCGTCGACCCCGTCGGCGGTACGGCGGTCGCGTCGGGCATCGTCGAGCGGATCGGTGAGGACGCGGGGGTGGTGAAGCACAGCTTCGGCGACACGACCGTCGAGCGGACCGATCCGGTGCCGGACCACGACGCCGGGCTGCGCGCGGTCCTCGCGCTGTTCGACGAGGTGGGTCCGCACCTGGCCGACGCGCACGTGATCGCCGTGGGCCACCGCGTGGTGCACGGCGGCTCGACGTTCACGGGACCGGCGGTGGTCGACGACGACGTGATCGCGAGGATCGATGCGCTGTCCCCGCTCGCCCCCCTGCACAACCCGCCGAACCTCACGGGCATCCGGGTGGCCCGCGAGCTGCTGCCCGACGTGCCGCACGTGGTCGTGTTCGACACGGCGTTCTTCCACACGCTGCCCGACGCGGCGGCGACGTACGCGATCGACACCGAGGTCGCGCACCGGTACGGGGTGCGGCGGTACGGGTTCCACGGCACGTCCCACCAGTACGTGTCGCGCGAGGTGGCCCGGGTGCTCGGACGGCGCCTCGAGGATCTCAACCAGATCGTGCTGCACCTGGGCAACGGGGCGTCGGCCTCGGCGGTGCGCGGTGGCGTGGCCGTCGAGACGTCGATGGGCCTGACGCCGCTCGAGGGCCTCGTGATGGGCACCCGCTCGGGGGACATCGACGCGGCGGTGCTCATCCACCTGCAGCGCAACGCCGGGATGTCCGTCGACGACGTCGACGACCTGCTCAACCGCCGCTCGGGCCTCAAGGGGCTCGCGGGCGAGAACGACTTCCGGTCGCTGCACGAGCTCATCGACTCCGGCGACGAGGCCGCGCAGAGGGCGCTCGACGTGTACATCCACCGCCTGCGCAAGTACATCGGTGCCTACGTCGCGGTGCTGGGCCGGGTCGACGCGATCACGTTCACCGCCGGGGTCGGTGAGAACGACCACGTCGTCCGTGCGCTCGCCTGCGCCGGCCTGGAGCCGCTCGGCATCGCGCTCGACCCACAGCGCAACACGGGCCGCAAGAAGGTGCCCACCGTCGTCTCCGCGGACTGGGCGAGCACGCGCGTGCTGGTGGTGCCGACGAACGAGGAGCTCGCGATCGCCCGGCAGGCCGTCGAGACCATCGAGGCGGCAGGTCTGGAGGGCACGAGCGACGAGTCGGACCCGGCGCCGGCGGTGGCCCGTCACGCGTGAGGTCTTTCACCCTGTTGGTGTGATGTCGTTCCTCGCCGTCACTGTGACGCTCGTGGAGAAGTCGTCCTCGTCGGCGTGACCGCGGGACGCCGCGACCTCCGGGGGGAGCTGCGATGTCCGAGCTCGACCTCGCCCGCCTGCAGTTCGCGTCGACGAGCATCTACCACTTCTTCTTCGTGCCGGTCACGATCGGGCTGGCGTTCCTGGTCGCGGTCCTGCACACCCTGTGGTTCCGGTCCGGGCACGCGGACCACCGCCGGCTGACGCGGTTCTTCGGCACCCTGCTGCTCATCAACGTGGCCGTCGGCGTCGTGACGGGCCTCGTGCAGGAGTTCCAGTTCGGGATGAACTGGTCGTCGTACTCCCGGTTCGTGGGTGACGTGTTCGGCGCCCCGCTGGCGATGGAGGGACTGGCGGCGTTCTTCCTGGAGTCCACCTTCATCGGCCTGTGGGTGTTCGGGTGGCGGGTGCTTCCGCCGCGGGTCCACCTGCTGTCCGCGTGGCTGGTCGCGCTCGGCGCCGCCGGGTCGGCGGCGTTCATCATGGCCGCCAACTCGTGGATGCAGCACCCCGTCGGGTACGAGATCGACTCCTCGACGGGCCGCCCGGTCCTGAACGACATCGGCGCCGTGATGACCAACCCCGTGTTCCTGTGGGGCTACCTGCACGTGGTGCTCGCGGCGGCCGTGACGGGGACGTTCGTGATGCTCGCGGTGTCCGCCTGGCACCTGCGCCGGGAACGGGACGTCGAGCTGTTCACCCGGTCCGCCAAGCTCTCGCTGGCCGTGCTGCTGCCGGCGATCCTGCTCACGCTCGGCGTCGGGAGCCACCTCGGCGTCATCGAGGCGACCTACCAGCCCATGAAGATCTCCGCGGCCGAGGCACAGTGGACGGACTGCGGGCCGTGCTCGTTCTCCGCGTTCCAGATCGGCGGCGGGAAGAACGACCAGGACCCCACGAAGATCATCGAGATCCCGCACCTGCTGTCGCTGCTGGCCACCGGGACCCTCAACGGCTCGGTGCAGGGAATGAACGAGCTCAACGCGCAGTACCAGGAGGAGTTCGGGCCCGGTGACTACGTGCCCAACGTCTTCGTCCAGTACTGGTCGATGCGCGTGATGGCGTACCTCGGCTCGCTCGCCGCCCTGCTCGCGCTGTGGGGCGTGTGGCTGTGGTGGCGCGGCCGGCTGCCCCACGCCCGCGTGTTCCTGTGGGTCGCGACCTGGGCGGCCGCGGCGCCGCTCGTGATGAACACCGCGGGCTGGATGCTCACCGAGAACGGCCGCCAGCCCTGGATCGTGCAGGGCCTCATGACGACGGCCGACGGCGTGTCGCCGTCGGTCAGCAGCGCCGAGATCGTCCTCAGCCTCGTCATCTTCTACGGCGTGTTCCTGCTGCTCGGGGCGGTGAACGTGTTCCTCATGCTGCGGTTCGCCCGACGCGGTCTCGAGCTGGAGCCCGACGAGCCCGACGAGCCGGTGGACGACGGGCAGCCGCGCGTCCCCGTGCTCACGTTCTGACCCTCGACCTGATCCGCGACGAGCGACTGGGAGAAGCCGATGGACCTGCCGGTCGTGTGGTTCTGGGTGGTCGCATTCCTGTGGACGGGGTTCTTCGTCCTCGAGGGGTTCGACTTCGGGGTCGGGATCCTGCACAAGGTCGTCGGACGCACCGACACCGAGCAGCGGGTGGCGATCAACACGATCGGGCCGTTCTGGGACGGCAACGAGGTGTGGCTCGTGGTCGGCGGTGCGGCCATCTTCGCGGCCTTTCCCGGCTGGTACGCCACCTGGTTCTCGGCGCTCTACCTCGCCGTCGTGGTGCTGGTGGTGGCGCTCATGGCACGCGGGGTCTCGTTCGAGTTCCGCGGCCGCATGGACTCGGCCCGGTGGCGGCACACGTGGTCGTGGTGCCTGACCGTCGGCAGCGCGCTGTGCCCGCTGCTGCTGGGGATCGCGCTCGGCAACCTCCTGGCCGGCCTGCCGGTGGCCGCCGACGAGGAGTTCACCGGGACGGTCGCCGACATCGTCACCGGGTACGGCCTGCTCGTCGGCGTGACGATGCTGGCGCTGTGCGTCCTGCACGGGGCCACGTTCCTCGTGCTGAGGACCGACGGCCTCGTCCGCGCCCGGGCGCATCGCGTCGCGTCCGTCGCCCTGTGGCCCACGGCGCTGCTGCTGGTGGCGTTCGCCGTCTGGACGCCCACCCTGTCCGACGCCCCGGCGCTGCGCAGCATCGGGCCGCCGGTGGCCGCGCTCGTCGCCGTGCTGGCCGCCGTCGCCCTCCTGCGGGCGCACCGCGACGGCTGGTCGTTCGCGGCCACCGCTGTCGGTATGGCGCTCACGGTCGGGTCGGTCTTCACGAACCTGTACCCGAACGTGCTGGTGTCGAGCACCGACCCGGCGAACACGCTCACGGTCACGGGGACCGCCTCCGGGCAGTACGCCCTGCAGGTCATGACGGTCGTGGCCGCGTTCCTCGTGCCGATCGTCCTGCTCTACCAGGCCTGGTCGTACGTCGTCTTCCGGCGACGTGTCACCGGCCCGCCGCCACCCGGACCGGCAGTCCCGACCCCGGGACCGCCCGCACCTCTCGACGAAGGAGCCCTCACATGACGCTGCACGGGAAGGTGGCCGTGGTCACCGGCGGGAACAGCGGGATCGGCAAGGCGGTGGTCCTCGCCCTCGCGGCGGCGGGCGCGAGCATCGTCATCGACTACGTGGCGGACCCCGAGGCGACCGAGGACCTCGAGAAGCAGGTCGCCGCCCTCGGCGAGCAGGCGATCGGCGTGGACGCCGACGTCAGCAAGGTCACGGACCTGGAGATGCTGGTCGCGAAGACGGTGGAGGCGTTCGGCCGGCTGGACATCATGGTGAACAACGCCGGCATCGAGACCCGCACGTCGATCCTCGACACCACCGAGGCGCAGTACCAGCGCGTGATGGACATCAACCTCAAGAGCGCGTTCTTCGGCACCCAGCTCGCCGCGAAGCAGATGATCAAGCAGGGCACGGGCGGCCGGATCATCAACATGACCTCGGTGCACGAGGACTGGCCGATGCCGGGCAACACGCCGTACTGCCTGTCCAAGGGCGGCATGCGGATGCTCACTCGGACCGCCGGCGTGGAGCTGGGGCCGCAGGGCGTCCAGGTGGTCGGTGTGGGCCCCGGCGCCGTGGCGACCCCGATCAACACCTCCACCATGAACGACCCGGAGAAGATGAAGACGCTCGACGCCGCGATCCCCCTGGGACGGATGGCCGAGCCCAGCGAGATCGCCAGCCTGGTCGCGTTCCTCGCCGACGAGGGCGCCTCGTACCTCACCGCCACGACGGTCTTCGCCGACGGCGGCATCATGCACAGCAGCCCGGGACTCTGAGATGACCGACCACTACGACGTCGTCATCATCGGCTCGGGCGCGGGTGGCGGGACCCTCGCGCACCGGCTCGCCCCGTCGGGCAAGAAGGTCCTCCTGCTCGAGCGCGGTGACTGGCTGCCCCGCGAGATCGAGAACTGGGACGCCACGGCGGTGTTCGTCGACAACCGCTACGTGTCGGAGGACACCTGGTACGACGCCCACGGCAAGGCGTTCCAGCCGCAGATCCACTACAACGTGGGCGGCGCGACGAAGTTCTACGGTGCGGCGCTGTACCGGCTGCGCGAGCAGGACTTCGGGGACCTGCACCACCACGGCGGACTCTCCCCGGCGTGGCCCATCGGGTACGACGAGCTCGAGCCGTACTACGCGCAGGCCGAGGACCTCTACCAGGTGCACGGCGCCCGCGGCGAGGACCCCACGGAGCCGCCGTCGAGCGGCCCGTACCCGTACCCGCCGGTGTCCCACGAGCCGCGCATCCAGCGGCTGTTCGACGACCTGGCGGCGATCGGCCTGCACCCGTTCCACTCGCCGTCCGGGGTCCAGCTCGACGAGGCGAACCTGGCGTTCAGCACGTGCATCCGCTGCGGCACCTGCGACGGGTTCGCGTGCCTCCTGCAGGCCAAGTCCGACGCCGACGTGGTCGCCGTGCGGCCGGCGATCCGGCACCCGAACGTGACGCTGGTGCGCAACGCGGAGGTCCGCCGGCTGGAGACGGACGCGAGCGGGCGGACGGTCACCGCCGTCGTCGCGGAGGTCGACGGCGAGGAGCAGCGGTTCACCGGGGACGTCGTCGTGGTGTCCGCCGGGGCCGCCAACTCGGCGCGCCTGCTCCTGGCCAGCGCGAACGACCAGCACCCGAACGGCCTGGCGAACGGCTCCGACCAGGTGGGCCGGAACTACATGTTCCACAACAGCCGCGCGTTCCTGGCCATCTCGTTGGAGCGCAACGACACCCGGTTCCAGAAGACGCTCGGCGTCAACGACTACTACTTCGGCGACGAGGCGTTCCCCTACCCGATGGGCAACGTGCAGATGGTCGGCAAGTCGTCGGCCCCCATGTACCGCGGCGAGAAGCCCGTCGAGGCGAAGCTCGCGCCCCTGTTCGCGCTGCAGGACGTCGCCGAGCACGCCGTCGACTTCTGGCTGTCGTCGGAGGACCTGCCCGAGCCGGACAACCGGGTGACGTTGAACGCCGACGGGCGCGTGGTGCTCAGCTACACCCCGAACAACCGGCGGCCGCTCGAGGAGCTCTACAGCCGGGTCAAGGACAACCTCGGCCACCTCGGCATGCACCCGCACCACCTGGTGCCGCGTGACCTCTACATGAAGAACGACATCCCGGTGGCCGGCTGTGCGCACCAGGCGGGCACCGTGCGGTTCGGCAACGACCCCACGGCGTCGGTGCTGAACGCCGACTGTCGCGCGCACGAGGTCGACAACCTCTACGTCGTCGACACGAGCTTCTTCCCCAGCATCGGCGCCGTGAACCCGGCGCTCACCGCGATGGCCAACGCCCTCCGTGTGGGCGACCACCTGCTCGCCCGACTCGGCTGACCCGACCCCAGGAGCACCGGTGACCTCCAACACGCCCGCCTCGCCCTTCCCGCCGATCGCCGAGTACGCGTTCCTGTCCGACTGCCACACGGGCGCGCTGGTTGCGCCGGACGGCTCCGTCGACTGGCTGTGCGTGCCTCGGTTCGACAGCCCCAGCGTGTTCGGCAGCCTGCTCGACCGCGGCGCCGGGTCCTTCCGGTTCGCCCCCTACGGGATCAACGTGCCGAGCTCGCGTGCCTACGACCCGGGCACGAACGTGCTCGTCACGACGTGGCACGCCCAGGGCGGCTGGGTCGAGGTCCGGGACGCGCTCGAGATGGGTCCCCGCACGGGCGAGGACGAGACGACCCCGCACACCCGCCCGCCGGCGGACGACGACGCCCAGCACGTGCTCCTGCGGACGGTGACGTGCCTCGCGGGGCAGGTCGAGATCGAGCTCGTCTGCGAGCCCGCGTTCGACTACGGCCGGACGCGCGGCACGTGGACCCTGGACGCCCCCGGCAGCGGGACCGCGGACATCGCCGTCGGCGACGTGCACCTGCGGCTGCGCACCGACCTCGCGCTCGGCGTGGAGGGCGGCGACACCGTGCGTGGCCGCCACGTGCTGGACGCGGGCGACACCGCGTTCGCGTCGCTGTCGTGGGCGGCGTCCCTGGACGGTCCACGGGACGCCGCCGACGCGACCGCACGCATGGACACCACCCGGGAGTTCTGGCGCCGGTGGCTGAGCCGCGCCCGGATGCCCGACCACCGGCTGCGCCCGTACGTCGAGCGGTCGGCGCTCGTCATCAAGGGGCTGACGTACATGCCGACGGGTGCGACGGTCGCCGCGCTCACCACGTCGCTGCCGGAGACGCCGGGCGGGGAGCGCAACTGGGACTACCGCTACACGTGGATCCGCGACTCGACGTTCACGCTGCAGGCCCTGCACTACCTGCTGCTGGACTGGGAGGCCGACGAGTTCATGCAGTTCGTCGCCGACGTCGAGCCGAACGAGGACGGCGCGCTGCAGATCATGTACGGCATCGACGGCCGCCGGGACCTCACGGAGACCACGCGCGACGACCTCACCGGCTACCAGGACGCCCGGCCCGTCCGGATCGGCAATGGCGCGTTCGACCAGCGGCAGAACGACGTGTTCGGCTCGGTGCTCGACTCGATCCTGCTGCACACGCACCGCAGCGAGCGGCTGCCCGCACGTCTGTGGCCGCTCGTGCAGGCCCAGGCCGAGTGCGCCGCCGCGGTCTGGCAGGAGCCCGACCAGGGCATCTGGGAGGCCCGCGGCAAGCCGCAGCACTACGTCTCGTCGAAGATCATGTGCTGGGTGGCGATGGACCGGGCCGCGCAGCTCGCGGGCATCCGCGGCGAGCCCGACCTCCAGGCACAGTGGGCCGCGACGGCCGACGAGATCAAGGCCGACATCCTCGAGCACGGCGTGAGCGACCGCGGCGTGCTCCGCCAGCACTACGACACCGACGCGCTCGACGCGTCGACCCTGCTGGCCGCGCACTTCGGCATGCTCCCCGGCACCGACGCGAGGCTGCACGCCAGCGTCCTCGCGATCGCCGACGAGCTGTCCGAGAACGGGTTCGTGCTGCGCTACCGCACCGACGAGACGGACGACGGGATGTCCGGCAAGGAGGGCACGTTCGTCATCTGCTCGTTCTGGCTGGTCTCGGCCCTCATGGTCGTCGGCGAGGAGCAGCGGGCGCTGGACCTCATGGAGCGGCTGCTGCGCATCGCGTCGCCGTTCGGGCTGTACGCCGAGGAGTTCGAGGTGGACGCCGCGCGGCACCTCGGCAACTTCCCGCAGGCGTTCTCGCACCTCGCGCTCGTCGAGGCCTCGGCCCGGATCATCCTGGCCGAGCGGGTGCGGGAGATGTCGCTGTGACCACGGAGGAAAGGCGATGACCACCGCGCTCGTGCTCGGCGGCGGGTTGGCGGGCGTCGCGGCCGCACAGGTCCTCGGCCGGAACGCCGTGACGACCACGCTGGTGGACCGCGCCGACTACCACCAGTTCCAGCCGCTGCTCTACCAGGTGGCGACGTCCCAGCTGCCCGCCGAGGACGTCGCGCGGCCGCTGCGCACCATCTTCGCGGCGGAGGCGGACGTCGACGTCCTCGTCCAGGACGTGGTCGCCGCCTCCTTCGCGGACCGCAGCCTGACGCTCGCCGACGGCCGCACGCTCACTGCCGACCACCTGGTGGTCGCTGCGGGCGGGCGCCCGAACTTCTTCGGCATCCCGGGCGCGCAGGAGCACGCGTTCCCCCTGTACTCCGTGGCGGACGCCGAACGGCTGCGCCGCCACCACCGCGCGCTCGTCACACAGGCCGCCGGGTCCCCGGTCGAGCCGGGCGGCCTGGACGTCGTGGTGGTCGGCGGCGGTCCCACGGGCGTGGAGGTGTCCGGCGCCCTCGCCGAGCTGTTCACCGCGCTGCGCAAGGCCGGCAGGCTGCCCGACGAGGGTCGCGTGCACCTCGTCGACCGCGGCGCGGCTGTGCTCGGGCCGTTCTCCAGGCGCGCGCAGGAGTACGCCCACCGCAAGCTCACCGACGACGGCGTGCTGCTGCGCCTCGGCACCGGGGTCGACGCGGTCCACCCGGACCACGTCGAGCTCAGCGACGGCACCCACCTGCCCACCCGGACCGTCATCTGGGCGGGCGGCGAGACGGGACCGGAGATCGCCCAGGCCGCAGGCGCATCGACCGGCCGCGGGCGCCGGCTCGACGTGCGCCCCGACCTCGCCGTCGACGGTTTCCGGGGCGTGTGGGCGGTCGGTGACGTGGCGAACGTCCCGTCCGGCCCCGGCGAGGGCGCACCGGCGCTCCCCCAGCTCGGCTCGGTCGCCCAGCAGTCGGGGCGGTGGGCAGGCGAGAACATCCTGCGCACCACCCGCGGCCAGGCGACCGAGCCGTTCCACTACAAGGACAAGGGCATCATGGCGATGATCGGCCGCAACGCGGCCGTCGCCGAGGTCGGCGCCCACCGGCACGAGGTCGACGGCCCGCTCGCGTTCGCCGCGTGGCTCGGGGTGCACGCGATGCTGCTGAGCGGCGTGCACAGCCGCACGGACGCGTTCCTCAGCTGGGCCTGGGACTACTTCGACCGCGACCATGCCGCCACCGTCGAGTCCCACGACTCACCACGACGGATCGCCTGGGGCGACGCCGCGGACGACGTCCCGCACATCGACGTCGGGGCGACCACGGCCTGAAGGCAGCCGACCAGCACGGGTACGGCCCGGGGGCCTGGCGGCCGCGGAGGCGTCGTGACCATCCCGACCTTCCGAGGTACCGTCCAGGTCGTGGGTCAGAAACGTCCCGAAAGACGCAGCTCGTCCCCCCACGGTCCCGGCGCGCCCTCCTCCGCGCCCTCGGCGACGCCGTCTGCCGTGCCGACGTCCACGCCCGCCGGCCGCACCGCGCCGGCGCCGCGGTCCGCGCTCGTCGTCGTCCCGCGTGCCGCGTTGCTGGACCTGGTGACGGCGTCCCCGGCCCGGGTGGTGACCGTGATGGCGCCCGCCGGCTACGGCAAGACGACGTTGCTGACGCAGTGGGCGGACCGGGTGGGCGGGGCCGTCCGCGTGACGTGCCGGCCGGGCGCCGACGCCATAGGGCTGCTCTCTGCCGTCGCCCGCGCCGTCGACCCGGGGACCGTGCCCGCCACCGGGTCGTCCGTCATCGCGCAGCTCGGGTCCGCGCTCACCGACGGGCCCCCTCGCACGCTCCTCGTGGACGAGGTGCAGGACCTCACCGACCCTGCCGCCCTGGGGGCGCTCGCGGACCTCGTGGACCGCATGCCGCCCACCTGGCGGGTGGGACTCGCGTCGCGCACCCGACTGCCGCTGGCCACCGCCCGGCTGCGGGTCCACGGCGAGCTCCTCGAGCTCGGACCCGACGACCTCGTCCTCGACGTCGACGAGTCGGCCGACCTGCTGGCCGGTGCCGGCGTCGACCTCGACCTCGACGTCCTGGGTGACCTGCTCCGGAGGACCGAGGGCTGGCCGGTCGCCCTGTCGCTCGCGGCCATGGCGCTGCGCGAACCGTCCCCCCGACCGGGCACGGACACCCCGTTCACCGGGGACGACCGCTTCATGCGCGACTACCTGCGGGCGGAGGTGCTCGCCGGACTGTCCGCCCGCGACCTGTCCCTGCTGGTGCGGTGCTCGATCCTCGACGAGCTGTCCGGGCCCGTCTGCGACGCCCTGCTGCCCACCCGGTCGAGCGGTGCGGATCTCGAACGGCTCGCAGGCGCCGGTGTGGTCCTCGCGGTCGACCGCGGCGGCGAGCGCTACCGGTGCCATCCGCTGTTGCGCGACCTCCTGCGTGCGGAGCTGCACCGCCAGGAGCCGGCGCTGGTCCAGGACCTGCACCGGCGGGCCGCGACCTGGTACGCGTCCGCGGGCGCCGGAGGGATGGCCGTCGAGCACGCCCACGGCAGCGGGGACACTGCGCTGCTGGTCGACCTGGTGCTCGAGTGGGCGCAGCGCACGTGGGCCTCCGGGAGGGTGGACCGTGTCCGGGCATGGATGTCGTGGCTCGAGAGGGCGACGGACCTGGACACGTTCCCGGCCGTCGCCGCGCACGCCTCCCTGACGTTCGCGCTCGTCGGCGAACCGGTCCAGGCCGAGCGCTGGTCCGACCTGGCTGCGCGGGCGGCGCGCCCCGGCACGTTGCCCGACGGCAGCACCGTCGAGGGCACCCTCGCGTACCTCCGGGCGATCGAGGCGCGTGCCGGTGTCGACCAGATGCGGGCCGACGCGCAGCAGGGCTGGGCCGGGCTCTCGCCGGCCAGCCCGTTCCGGGCGACGATGCTGCACACCGAGGGCCTCGCCGCGCTCCTCGGTGGCGACCTCGACGAGGCAGACGCCCTGTTCACCGACGCCGCCGAGCTTGCGGAGGTGGCCGGTGCCGAGCCGCTCGCCGCCATCGCGCTCTGCGAGCGTGCCACGGTGGCGGCCGACCAGGACCGCTGGCGCGACGCGGAGGCACACGTGGCCCGTGCCGTCGAGGTCGTGCGCTCCGGGCGGTACGACGCCTACTGGACGAGCGCGCTCGTGCACGCGTGGGCGGGCCGGGTCGCGCTGCACGCGGGCGACCGCGGCCGGGCGCTGGCCCACCTGCGTCGCGCCCTGGCCCTGCGACCGCTGCTGACCCGCGCGCTCCCCGTCGTCTCGACCCAGGCGCTGGTGGAGACGGCCCGGGCGCTGGTGGGGCTCGGCGACGTGGTGTCGGCCGCCTCGGTGGTCCGTCAGGCGCAGGACGTCGTGCGCCGGCGGCCCGGGCTCGGCACCCTGCCGGCGCGGGTCGCCGCGGTGCACGTCCTCGTCCGGGACACCGCCGCGTCACCGCTGCTCGCGGACGTGCTGACCGCGGCGGAGATCCGGTTGCTCCCCTTGCTCTCGACGCACCTGACGTTCCCCGGGATCGCGGAACGGCTGGGCGTCTCGAGGAACACCGTGAAGACCCAGGCGATCTCGACGTACCGCAAGCTCGGGGTCTCGTCGCGAAGCGAGGCCGTGGCTCGTTGGGAGCACCTGGCCGCCCGCGGGACCTGACGCCGGCCGCCGTCACGGCAGGCCGGCCGCCGTCACGGCAGGCGGGCCGCCTTCATCGCCCGCAGCGCCTGCGAGTAGAGCCGCGGCCAGGTCTCGGTGCCGAGATCGAACAGCCGGTGCAGGCCGACCCCCGGGCCGCCGAGCACGCCGTGGACGCCGTGCTGGACCGCGACCGTCTGCAGCCTCGTCGTCTCCCACAGGCCCTCGCGGCCGTGCCGGTGCCCGAGGCCGGACGCCCCGACACCGCCCTGCGGCGCACCCATGGAGCCCCACGTGGACACGTAGCCCTCGTTGACGTTGACGGTCCCGGCCCGCACGCGCGCGGCGAGCGCGGCCCCGCGGCGCGTCCCCGCTGTCCAGATGCTCGCGTTGAGCCCGAACTCGCTGTCGTTCATGGCCGCCACGGCCTCGTCGTCGGACGCGACCCGGTACACGGAGACGACCGGCCCGAACGTCTCCTCGCGGAACACGCGTGCCTCCGGCGGTACGTCCACGAGGATCGTCGGCTCGTAGAACCAGGGGCCGAGGTCGGTGCGGTGCACGCCGCCGGCCAGCACCGTCGCGCCGTGCCCGAGGGCGTCCTCCACGTGCTCGACGACCGTCGCGAGCTGTGCGGCGGACGTGAGCGACCCCACGTCCGAGCGGTAGTCCAGCCCTGAACCCATCCGCAGCTCGCGGGCGCGCCGGACGAACGCCGCGAGGAACTCGTCGGCCACGTCCTCGTGCACGTAGATGCGCTCGATGCTGACGCACACCTGCCCGGTCCCGACGAAGCACGCGCGCACGGCACCCTCGGCGACGACCTCCACGTCGACGTCGGACGCGACGTACATCGGGTTCTTGCCCCCGAGCTCGAGGGTCACCGGCACCAGCCGCTCCCCCGCCTGGGCCGCCACGACCCGGCCGGTGCGCGTCGAGCCGGTGAAGCTCACGTGGTCCGCGTGCTCGACGACCGCGGCGCCGATCGTCGGGCCGTCGCCCACGACGACCTGCAGCAGCCCCTCGGGCAGGCCCGCGTCCTCCAGGAGCTCGGCGGCCCACAGCGCGGTGAGCGCCGTCTGCGGGTCGGGGCGCAGGAGGACGGCGTTGCCGGCGACCAGGGCCGGCAGCACGTCGCCGAGCGTCAGCGTCAGCGGGAAGTTCCACGGGGCGACGATGCCGACCACGCCGACCGGGTGCCGCAGCACCTTCGTCGTGGTGAGACCCGGGATGAGTCCGGGTACCCGACGGGGCGCGAGGTACCGGCCGGCGCGGACCGCGTAGTGGCGGGCGACGATGGCGATGTCGCACACCTCCTCGAACGCGGAGACGCGTGCCTTGCCCGCCTCGAGCTGGATGAGGTCGAGGACCTCGCCCTGCCGCTCCAGCACCAGGTCGTGCACGCGGGACAGGACCGCGGTGCGGTCCCGCAGGGGGCGTGCCGCCCACAGCCGCTGCGCCGCGCGGGCGTGCCGGGCCGCCCGAGCGACGTCCTGCGGGGTGGAGAGCGGCACCGCCGCGATGGGGCCACCGGTGAACGGGGCGTGCGACGTGTGGGTCGACGCACCCGGTGACGTCACCACGCGCTCGAGAAGGGTGCGGACGTCGTCGGGCTCCAGCACATAGGTGGCGAGCGGGTCGGTCTCCGGGTCGTGCAGCTCTGCGTGTCCGGGGTCGTGCGCCATGCGCGCCAGGGTACGCGCGCCGCGTGTGGATGCCACGTCGCTCACCCTGATGCGCGTGGCGTGCGGTGCGACGCCGGCCCGGGAGGAGCTGCACGCCCGTGCGCGCACGGCTGCCTCCTGGTCATGCACGTCGTCGGGCCTGCGCCGTCCGTCGGTCCGGCCCGCAGGTCGCACGGGCGTCGGCCGGTCAGCCCGCTGCGCGACCGGACGGGCCAGACTGACCAGATGATCGACCGGTACGACGGACACATCCTCGGCCTCGCCATGACGGACGGGCGCCGCATCGTCGTCGGCCGCTGGCTGTGCTCGCCCTGGCCGCCGTTCGCCGACGTGATGACGGAGGACGCCGCCGGGTGTCGCACCCTCCTCGCCCCGACGCGCGCGATCGCCGCCGAGGTCGCGGGCACGTACCTGTTCGACGAGGTCGTGGTCACACCTGTGCACGTGCGGTGCGACCCGGACGCCCGCCGGTGGGACGTGACGGCGGGACCCCTCGTCGCCGCCGTCGTGCTGGGCGGCCGGACGCCGCTCGGCCGGGCACTGGCCCTCGTGCCCCGACCGGTCGCACGGTCGCGCGCGTTCGCGACCGCGGTGGACCCCGTGGCGAGGGCCGTGCTCCCGGGCGTCCGCACACGTGGGACGGCCGGCGCCGGGCGCCGCGAGTGGTACGGCGCGGTCGACCAGCACGCGGTCACCGAGGCCAGTGCGACGTGGGACTCGACGCCGTGCGGCGGCCTGCTCCCGACGGTGCCGCCGGTCCGGTTCGGCTTCTCGTCGGTCCCCCGCCGGCCCACCGTCACGGCGGTGCGGACGACGATCCTGCGACCGGACTGACGGCTCGGCGACCCGGCTCAGAGGCCGAGCGTCTCGCGCACCTCCGGCGCCAGCAGCCCCACGACGGCCTCCCGGGCCGCGACCGCCGACTCCGCGGCGAGCGCGGCGGCGGCCATGGTGTGGCACTGCGCGGCGGTGTGGTGCCGCAGCGCGTAGCGAACGGCCGGTACGGCCCCCGCGGACATCGACAGGCTCGTCACCCCGAGCCCGACGAGGACGAGGGCGAGCACCGGGTCGGCAGCCGACTCCCCGCACACGCCGACGGGCTTGTGCGCCTCCGTCCCGGCGCGTGCGGTCGCGTCGACGAGGTCGAGCACGGCCGGCTGCCAGGGGTCGAGCAGGTCGGCGAGCTCGCCGCGGAGCCGGTCGGTGGCCATCGCGTACTGCGCGAGGTCGTTGGTCCCGAGCGAGACGAAGTCGACCTCCGCGAGGATCTCGCGCGCCCGCAACGCCGCGGCCGGCACCTCGATCATCACGCCGACCTTCGCGATGCCGTGCGCCCGGGCACGCGCGGCGAAGTCCCGGGCCTCGGCTGCGGTGGCGACCATCGGCGCCATCACCCACGGCGCCACGTCGGCCTGGGCCTGCGCGCGGCCGAGCGCGGAGAGCTGGGTCTCCAGCAGCTCCGGGTGGGTGCGGACCAGCCGGTAGCCGCGCACGCCGAGCGCCGGGTTCTCCTCGTCGGGCTGGGTGGCGAACGCGAGCGGCTTGTCGGCGCCCGCGTCGAGCGTCCGGACCACGACCTTGCGGTCGCCGAGTGCCTGCAGCGCCCGCACGTACGCCTGCGCCTGGTCCTCCTCGGTCGGCGCGGTGGCCCGTTCGAGGAAGAGCACCTCCGTGCGGAACAGGCCGACGCCCTCGACGGCCCCCGCGGCGACCCGCTCGGCGTCCTCGGCGGTCCCGATGTTGGCGAGGAGCTGCACCGCCCGGCCGTCGGCGGTGCCGCCCGGTGCGGTGTCGGCCGTGAGCGCCTGCTCGACCGCGGCGCGACGGTCGAGATCGGCGCGCTGGTCTCCGTCGGGCTCGGTCGTGACGGTCCCGGCAGCCGCGTCGACCGCCACCTCGACCCCGTCCACCAGCGCCGTCGCGCCGCCCACCCGCACCACGCAGGGCAGGCCGAGCTGCCCGGCGATGATGGCGGTGTGGCCGGTCGGCCCGCCGAGCTCCGTGACGATGGCCAGAACGTTCGCCAGGTCGAGGGCGGCGGTGTCGGCCGGGGCGAGGTCCCGGGCGACCACGACGGACGGCCGGTGCAGCTCGGGAACGCCCGGCGCCGGCAGGCCGAGCGCCCGGGCGACCACCCGGTCCCGCACCGACCGCAGGTCGGTGACGCGCTCGGCGAGGTAGCCGCCGGCCTGCTCGAACATCGTCGCGAACATCCGTATGACGCCGTCGACGGCGGCCACGACCGGCTCACCGGCGGCGATCCTCGCGAGCACCTGGCTGCGCAGCGCCTTGTCGTCGGCCATCTGCGCGGTCGCGGCGAGCACGTCCTTCACGGTGCCCGTGGCCCGCGAGGACTGCTCGCGCAGGCCCTCGGCGACGTCGGCGAACGCCCGGTCCACGACCTCCCGGGCCGTCTCGACGTCCGCGGGCACCCCGTCGACCAGCAGCGGCGTGTCGGCGGGCACGTGCGGTGCGGGCTGCACCTGCGCGACGGGCCCGACGATCCCCCGGCGGCCGACGCCGACGCCGTGCAGCACCCGCTGCTCGACGGTCGACGCGCTCACGACGCGCCGCCCGGCGAGGCCGTGGCGTCCTCGGCGTCCAGGTCCGTGGCGAGCAGCGCGACGAGGTCGTCGAGCACGCCGTCGGCGCCCTCGCCGTCCGCGGCGAGCGTCACCTCCTCGCCGTGCGGGACCCCGAGGGACATGACGAACAGGATGCTCCCGGCGTCGACGGGCTCACCGCCGGGGCGGGCGATCGTGACCGGGACGCCGCTGGCGGCGACGGCCTGCGTGAACAGCATCGCGGGACGGGCGTGCAGGCCGACGCGGGACGCGACGACGACGGTGCGCTGGACCATGTGACTGCTCCTGACGGTGGGGAGGGACGGGCTCAGACGGTCTGGGCGACGAGCGTCTGCTGCTCGTCGGCGGCCCGCTCGGCCTGCACGACCGGGTTGGGCTTGGCGCTCTTGAGCGCGACGACGATCCCTGCGGTGACGATCACGCCCACCGCGACGGCCATCAGGAAGCCGAACGGGTTCGAGATGAGCGGCAGCACCCACACGCCCCCGTGCGGTGCCCGCTGCCCGGACCCGACGGCCATGACGATCCCCCCGGTGACGGAGGAGCCGACGAGCGACGACACGATGACGCGCCACGGGTCGGCCGCCGCGAACGGGATGGCACCCTCGGAGATGAACGACAGCCCCAGGAGCCAGGCGGCCTTGCCGTTCTCCTGCTCGGCGTGCGTGAACAGGCGCTTGCGCGCGGTCGAGGCCAGGGCCATCGCGAGCGGGGCGACCATGCCCGCCGCCATGACGGTGGCCATGATCCGGTACTGCACGGCGTCGGTGCCGAGTCCCTCGGTCGCCAGGCCGGTCACCGCGAACGTGTACGCGACCTTGTTGATGGGGCCGCCCAGGTCGAAGCCCATCATCGCGCCCAGCAGGGCACCCAGGAGGATCAGGTTCGAGCCGGACAGGCCGTTGAGCCAGCTGCTCAGTCCGTCCATCAGGCTCGCGATCGGCTGCCCGATGACCAGGAACATCACGAGGCCGACGACGAACGACGAGAGCAGCGGGATGACCACCACGGGCATCACGCCGCGCACCCCCTTCGGCACCTTCCAGCGGCTGATCCACAGCGCGGTGAACCCGGCCAGGAAGCCCGTGACCAGGCCACCGAGGAACCCGGCGCCGACGGCCACGGACACGGCACCGCCGACGAACCCGGGAACGAGGCCCGGCCGGTCGGCGATCCCGTAGGCGATGAACCCCGACAGCACTGGTACCAGGAACCCGAACGCGACCGCGCCGGTCTGGAAGAGCAGGGCCGCCCAGTCCATGCCGGACAGCACGTTGAAGTCGTTGAGCAGGTGGTCGACGGGCACGCTCGTCACGGCGACGACACCGTCGGCCCCGTCGGCGAGCTGCGCGACCATGAACCCGAGGGCGATGAGGATCCCGCCGGCGGCGACGAACGGGATCATGTACGAGACACCCGTCATGAGCCACTGCCGGATGCGCGTGCCGACCCCGGCGTTCCTGTCGACCTTCGTCGAGGGCCCGGCGACCGGTGCGGCGGCGGCCCCCGCCGGGACGCCGGCCTCGACCGCGGCGACGGCCGCGGCGATGACCCCGGGTGCGTCATGCACGGCCTTCTTCACGCCGACGTCGACGAAGGGCTTGCCCGCGAACCGCTGCTTCTCCTTGACCTCGAGGTCGGCGGCGTAGATGACGCCGTCGGCGTCCGCGATGAGCTGCGGGTCGAGCGGCGTGGACCCGGCGGCGCCCTGCGTCTCGACGTGCACCTCGATGCCGACGGCCTTCCCGGCCTGCTCGAGGGCCTCGGCGGCCATGTAGGTGTGGGCGATCCCCGTGGGGCACGAGGAGACGGCGACGAGCTTCATGAGGGGACCACCTCTCGGGTGATGATCTCGGCCACCGTCGCGGGTTCGGTGGCGTCCTTGAGGGACTGGCGGAACGACTCGTGGACGAGCCGGCGGGCGAGCGCCGCGAGGATCTGCAGGTGGGCGGCGTCCCCGGAGTCGGGGGCGGCGATGAGGAAGACGAGGGTCGCGGGCCCGTCGGGGGCACCGAAGTCGACGCCGGCGGGCACCTTGCCCACGGCGAGGCTCGGCGCCGTCACGTGCGCCGACCGGGCGTGCGGCAGGCCGATGCCGCCCGGCATCCCCGTGGCCATCTGGGCCTCCCGGGCCCGCACGTCGGCGTGGAACCCCTCGGCGTCGGTCACGCGGCCCGCGGCGGCGAGGAGGTCGATGAGCTGACGGGTCGCGGCGTCGCGGTCGGCTGCGACCACGTCGACGGCGACAAGGTCAGGGGTGATCAGCGGTGTGCTCACGGTTCACAGCTCCTTCAGTGCGAGATCGGGCGAGGGACTCTCGACGACCCGGACGGCGTCCAGGTCGATGTCTTCGGGTGCGGGGACGGCGGTGCCGGGCAGCAGCACGGCAGCTCGGCCGAAGGCGACGGCCTGTCGCAGCCGCTCGGGTGCGTGGCCCTCGGCGGCGAGGAAGCCGGCGAGGGTGGTGTCCCCGGCGCCGACCGTGGACACCGGCACGAGCGGCTCGCCGCCGGCCCACCACACGTGGTCGGCGACGACCAGCAGCGCGCCGTGCGCCCCGAGGCTCAGCAGCACCGCCCGGTTCCCCTGGGCGATCACCGTGCGGGCCGCCTCGACCGCGTCGCCCACGGTGACGATGTCCTGCCCCACGAGCTCGGCGAGCTCCTCGTCGTTCGGCTTGACGAGCGTCAGCCCGCCCGAGCGGACGGCGCGGGCCAGCGGCATGCCGGACGTGTCGAGCGCGAACGGCACGGCGTACCGGGCGGCCAGCCCGGCGACCCGCACGAAGAACGTCTCCTGGGCGCCCAGCGGGAGGCTGCCTGCACCGACGAGCGCCCTCGGGCGGTTGACGAGCTGCGCCTCGACGGCCGCCAGGAGCGCGTCGACCTCCTGCTCGGTGAGCTCGGGCCCGGGCGCGTTCACCTTGGTCGTGGCACCGCCGCTCTCCACGAGCGTGAGGTTGGTCCGCACGTCGCCGCTCACCGGCACCGGCACCACCGGCACGGCCTTCTCACCGAGCAGGTCGACGAGCCGGGCACCGTCCGCGCCACCGCTGGGCAGCACGGCGAGCGACGGGACGCCGTGCCGGATCAGCACGCGGGAGACGTTGATGCCCTTGCCGCCGGGGTGCACATGAGCACCGGTCGCACGGTTCACCTCCCCGCGCACGAGCCGGTCCAGCTCGAGGGCGCGGTCGAGGCTCGGATTGGGGGTGAGGGTGACGATCATGCGCGCACCACTCGCGGACCGGCCGCCTCGATCTCCTCCACGAGCTCGGGCGCGACGCCCGTGTCGGTGACGATCGTGTCCACGGCACCGAGCGGCGCGACGTGCGCGAAGTCCACCCGGCCGAGCTTGGTGTGGTCGGCCAGCACCACTGTCCGGCGCGCGTTCGCGACGAGCGCCCGCTTGACGGCCGCCTCGGCGAGGTCCGGAGTGGTGAGGCCGTGCTCGACGCTCAACCCGTTGGTGCCGAGGAACGCGACGTCGGCGTGGATGTCGGCGAGGGCGGCGAGCGCCCACGCGCCGACGGCAGCGAGGGTCCGGCCGCGGACGGTGCCGCCCACGAGGTGCAGCGTGATGTTGGACCGCGACGCGAGCACCGTGGCCACCGGCAGGGCGTGGGTCACGACGGTGAGCTCGCGGTCGGTCGGCAACATCTCGGCGAGGCGGACGGTCGTGGTGCCGGCGTCGAAGATCACCGCTCCGTTGTCCGGGACCTCGTCCAGCGCCGCCTTGGCGATGCGCTCCTTCTCGCCGGCGAGGACCCCCTCGCGGTCGGCGATCCCGGGTTCGAAGCCGAGCCGCTCCACCGGGATGGCGCCGCCGTGCACGCGGCGGACGAGCCCGTGCCGCTCGAGGGCGGTGAGGTCCCGGCGGATCGTCTCCGGGGTCACGTCGAGCTCCTCGGCGAGCGCCGTGACGTCGACCCGGCCGTCCACGCGCGCTCTGGCGAGGATCTGCTGGTGTCGCTCCGGTGCGTACACGTCGACTCCGATGGCCGTGGGCAGCGCCGTCCGCGTGCCTCCGTGCGACCAGAGTCGTCCGGTTCGCTCGACAAGTCAAGCGAATCGGGCACATTCAGACTCAACCAAATGTCTGTTCAGACATATCCGCTGGTGAGCGCCCGACGCCGCTGCTCCGTGGCGGACATCACCGCGCGCACGACGACGCCCGGGCGGGTCCGTCACGGACCACTACCCGGGCGTCGTCGTCGTGCGTGTCTCCCGGCGCGGCCGGGAGACCGGTCAGTACGGCTGGTACGGGGAGACCACGACCTCGACCCGCTGGAACTCCTTGAGGTCGGAGTACCCGGTGGTCGCCATCGCCCGCCGCAGCGCACCGATGAGGTTGAGGGTGCCGTCGGCCGTGTGACCGGGGCCGAACAGGATCTGCTCGAGCGTGCCCGCCGTGCCCACCTCCACCCGCTCGCCGCGCGGCAGGTGCTGGTGGTGCGCCTCGGGCCCCCAGTGGAACCCCCGGCCGGGCGCCTCGGTCGCCCGCGCGAGCGCCGCACCCAGCATCACGGCGTCCGCACCGCACGCGATCGCCTTGACGAGGTCGCCCGAGCGCCCCACGCCGCCGTCGGCGATGACGTGCACGTAGCGGCCGCCCGACTCGTCGAGGTAGTCGCGCCGGGCCGCCGCGACGTCCGCGACGGCCGTGGCCATCGGCGCGTGGATGCCGAGCGAGACGCGCGTGGTGTGCGCCGCTCCCCCGCCGAACCCGACGAGGACCCCCGCCGCGCCGGTCCGCATCAGGTGCAGCGCGGCCGTGTACGTCGACGCGCCGCCGACGATCACCGGCACGTCGAGCTCGTAGATGAAGCGCTTGAGGTTGAGCGGCTCGGCCCGCCCGGAGACGTGCTCCGCGGACACCGTGGTGCCCCGGATCACGAACAGGTCGACCCCCGCGTCCACGACGGACCGCCACAGCTCCTGGGTCCGCTGGGGGGAGAGCGCGCCGGCCACGGTGACCCCCGCGGCGCGGATCTCCTTGAGCCGGGCGGTGATGAGCTCCGGCTGGATCGGTGCCGAGTAGATCTCCTGCATCCGGGAGGTGGCGCGCGCGGCGTCGAGCGTGGCGACCTCGGCGAGGAGCTCCGTCGGGTCCTCGTACCTCGTCCACAGGCCCTCGAGGTCCAGCACGCCGAGCCCGCCGGCCTCGCCCAGCGCGACCGCGGTCGCCGGGCTCATCACCGAGTCCATCGGGGCGGCGACCACAGGGAGGTCGAAGTGGTAGGCGTCGATCTGCCAACCGACCGAGACCTCCTCCGGGTCACGCGTGCGCCGCGAGGGGACCACGGCCACGTCGTCGAAGGAGTACGCCCTGCGGCCCCGCTTGCCGCGCCCGATCTCGATCTCGTTGCTCACGGCCCCCAGGCTACCGGCGCCCACCCCGCCCCCACGCCCACCCCTCCCACCCTCGTCCCTGCGCCCGCGCGCCTTCCTGCCCGTACGCCTTCCTGCCCGTGCGCCCCGCCCGCGCGCCTTCCTGCCCGTGCGCCCCGCCCGCGCGCCTTCCTGCCCGTGCGCCCCGCCCGTGCACCTTCCTGCCCGTGCGCCCAGCCGGTGCCCCCCGCGACTGTGCCCGGCCGCGCCTCCGCTGCCCTGAGGACGCGGGCCGGACGCGAGGGGCGGACGGGGTGGCCCGAGCGGGCACGTGTGCGGCACGCCGTCGGAGGTGTCGGGGCGTGTGGGCGGTCGGTGGCAGCCTGGGCGCACGGGCGGACCGCCGCAGGGGGACGAGAGGGACGAGGTGCGATGAGCTGGAGCGACGGGCCCCTGCTGGGGTTCGACACAGAGACCACCGGTGTCGACGTCGACCACGACCGGATCGTCACCGCCGCACTGGTCCGCCGCGACAGGACAGGCACGCACGTGCGCACGTGGCTGGTCGACCCGGGCATCGACATCCCGGAGCCGGCAGCGGCCATCCACGGGGTGACGACCCAGCACGCCCGGGAGCACGGCGGCCCGCCGAGGCCGGCGCTCGACGAGATCGCCGCCATCCTCGCGGACGCCTTCCGGTCGGGCGTGCCCGTCGTCGCGTACAACGCCGCATTCGACCTGTGCCTGCTCGACGCCGAGCTGCGCCGGCACGGCCTGCCGACGCTCCCCGACCGCCTGCTGGGCGCCGCCCGACCCGTCATCGACCCGCTCGTGCTCGACAGGGCGGAGGACCGCTACCGGCAGGGCAAGCGCAAGCTCGTCGACCTGTGCGGCTACTACCAGGTCGTCGAGTCGGGGTCGCTGCACAGCGCGGACGTCGACGTGGTGGCCACGCTCGACGTGCTGGAGCAGATCGTCGGCCGCTTCCCGCACCTCGCCGACCTCGACCTGGACACGCTGCACGAATACCAGGTCACCGCGCACCGCGCGTGGGCGGAGGGGTTCAACGCGTGGCGCGCGGAGAAGGGTCTCGACGGCCCCGGCGCCGAAGGGGTCTGGCCGGTCCGGGAGCCCGTCGGCACGCTCTGGTAGCGCCGGGAGCGATCGGCCGTCCCGGAGCAGGCCGCCGCGGGTGAGCGGCCCGCCGGAGCGGCGGTCAGCGGTGGGACGTGTAGTTCGGTGCCTCGACCGTCATCTGGATGTCGTGCGGGTGCGACTCCTTGAGCCCCGCCGGCGTGATCCGGATGAACTGCCCACGCTCCTGCAGCTCGGCGATCGTGTGGGCCCCGACGTAGAACATCGACTGGTGCAGGCCGCCGATCAGCTGGTGCGCCACGGCACCGAGCGGGCCACGGTAGGGCACCTGGCCCTCGATGCCCTCGGGCACGATCTTCTCGTCGGTGGCCACGTCGGCCTGGAAGTACCGGTCCTTGGAGTACGACACCCGCCCGCGGGAGGCCATCGCGCCGAGCGAACCCATGCCCCGGTAGTGCTTGTACTGCTTGCCGTTGACGAACACCAGGTCGCCGGGCGACTCGTCGCACCCGGCGAGCAGGGAGCCGAGCATCACGGTGTCCGCACCGGCCACGAGCGCCTTCGCGATGTCACCGGAGTACTGCAGACCACCGTCGCCGATGACCGGCACGCCGGCCGGCCGGCAGGCCTGCGCGGCGTCGTGGATGGCCGTGACCTGCGGGACGCCCACGCCGGCGACCACCCGCGTGGTGCAGATGGAGCCCGGGCCGACCCCGACCTTGACGGCGTCAGCGCCCGCGTCGACGAGCGCCTGCGCGCCCGGACGGGTCGCGACGTTGCCGCCGATGACCTGCACGTGCCGGGTCCCGGGGTCGGACTTGAGGCGCCGCACCATGTCGAGCATGAGTCGGGCGTGGCCGTTGGCGGTGTCGACCACGAGCACGTCCACACCTGCCTCGACGAGGGCGGTGGCACGCTCCCAGGCGTCGCCGAAGAAGCCGATCGCCGCGCCGACCACGAGCCGGCCCTCGCCGTCCTTGGTAGCGTCCGGGTACTGCTCGGACTTCACGAAGTCCTTGACCGTGATGAGGCCGCGCAGGATCCCGGCGTCGTCGACGAGCGGCAGCTTCTCGATCTTGTGCTTGGCGAGCAGGGCGGCGGCGTCGTCGCGCGCGATGCCGACGGGGGCGGTGACCAGCGGCATCGCGGTCATGACCTCGCGGACGCGGCGCGTCTCGAACTCGTTCGACGGGACGAACCGCAGGTCGCGGTTGGTGATGATGCCGAGCAGCAGGCCGCCCTCGCCGACCACCGGCAGGCCGGAGACCCGGTACGTGCCGCACAGCCGGTCGAGCTCGGCGAGCGTCGCCTCGGGCGACGTGGTGACCGGGTCGGTGATCATCCCGGACTCCGAGCGCTTGACCAGGTCCACCTGGTGCGCCTGGTCCACGATCGACAGGTTGCGGTGCAGGATGCCGACGCCGCCCTGACGGGCCATCGCGATCGCCATCCGCGACTCGGTCACGGTGTCCATCGCCGCCGAGAGCAGCGGTACCCGCACCGAGATCTCACGCGTGAGCCGGGAGGTCGTGTCGACCTCGCTCGGGATGACGTCGGTCTCCCCGGGGAGCAGGAGCACGTCGTCGTAGGTGAGGCCGATCCGCGTGAAGGGGTCCGCGGGCGTGTGTCCCAGCTCGGTCATCGGCCCAGGATACGTCGACGCCCGGGCGCTCAGGCCGACGGTTCCGGAGGTCGGACGGTCAACGGATGAGACCGCGGCGCAGCCCGATCGCGACGGCCTGCGCCCGGTCCTTCGCACCGAGCTTGCGGAACAGCCGCCGCGCGTGCGTCTTGACCGTGTCCTCGGAGAGGAACAGCTCGGCGCCGATCTGGGCGTTGGAGCGGCCGTTGCTCATGCCGATGAGCACCTCGATCTCCCGCTTGGTGAGCGCGGCGCCGGTGGCGAGGCCGGTCGGCACGGGCACCGTGGGGTCGTGCGGGCTGCGGTTCTCGTCGAGGGCCACCGGTGCGAGGGCGCGCGCGCCGTTCGCGTGCAGGGCACCGTTGCTGTCGTGCGCGACCGCGGGGCTGGGCACGTCGACACCGAGGGCACGGCCGTTCGACGCCGCCATGACGGGGCTGGCCAGGATGTGCGCGGCGACGGCGGACAGCTCCGGCCGGCCGACGTCCGGGGCGAGGAAGCCACGGGCACCGAGCGCGAGGGCGCGGTCGAGGGCCACGCCGTCGTCGGGCGAGGCGAGCAGCACGACCGCGGCACCGGGCGCGACGGCACGCAGCCGGCGGATCGCCTCGGTCGAGCCGGGGGCGGGCAGGTGGGCGTCGAGCAGCACGATCGTCGGCGGGATCCGCCGGGCGAGCGTGATCAGCTCGTCCACGCCGGCGGCGGCGCGGACAGGGGTCAGCGCGGGCACACCGATCGACGTGACGACCAGACGCTCGCGCACCACTGCCGAGCCGTGACAGACCACGACTCCTGCCATGGGTGCTCCCCTCGTCGTCGGAAGGCGGCAGCCGCCAGGTTCGGACGACGGTGCCGCGATGAGTGCCCGCAAGGCGGCCACGTGGTTCCTATCGGCCGAGGTGCACCGGGACGTTAGGTGCAGCCCGAATTGTGACGCCGCCGCCGCGGTGGTTCGTCCGGCGTTGCGCGGCCTGTCGTGGATTGTCGAGGGCCGGACAGGCGACGAGGGTAGCGGCCCGCCGGGCACGAGGAGGCCGCCACCGCGGGCCGCCGGGGCCGGTGGCGTGCGGTCAGCGGACCGTGACGTGCCGCACGACCGCCAGGACCTCGTGCAGCAGCCCGGTGAAGGACCGGGTGACGTGCACCGACCGCTCGAAAGGCACGGCCTCCGAGGCCGCGGGCGGCAGCATGACGAACTGGGGCACGTCCGGCCGGTCGTGCGCGAGCCGCGTCACGACGCCCAGGTCCGGGTCGAGCCGCCGGCCCACCGTCACCACCGCAGCGGCGCGCGTCATCGTCACCAGCTCGACGGCGTGGTGCGGCCCGACCGGTCCGCCGACGATCCGGGCGTCGACACCCTCGTCGGCCAGCGCTGCCGCGAGCGCGTGCACGCCGAGGGGCCGCGGCTCGCCCGGCGGCACGAGGACGAGCACCACGGAGGCACCGCCCGCCGGTGGCCGGCCCGCATGCAGGCGGAGCGCGCCGAGGGCAGCGGCACGCAGGGTCAGCTCGGCGTCGACACCCGGGGTGTCCACGACCGTGCGCCGGGCGAGGTCGGTGAGCGCGGGCTCGACCAGCACCGTCCACCAGCCCGCGACCCCGTCCCGCCCGGTCTGGTCGACGTGGTCGATCCGGAGCAGCCGCCCGCACCGGTCGCCGTCGCCTGCCAGCGCTGCGTCCACGAGGTCGGTCGGTGTGGCCGCGATGACGGCCCGGCCGGGTGCGGCGCTCTGCCGGGGCACGTCTCCCGTCGAGCCGGCCGCCCGGACGTCGGTGGCGAGGGCGACGCGCGCAGCCTCGCCGGGCGCCACGCCCTCGAGGGTGAGACGCCGCATGACGAGCAGCCGCTCGACGTCGACGGCGCTGTAGCGCCGGTGGGCACCCGCCGAGTGCTCGGACGGTCCCAGCCCGTACCGACGGTCCCAGGTGCGCAGGGTCGCGGGGGCGACGCCCAGACGACGCGCGACCGCGGCGACGGCGAGGGCGGGCGCGGGAGCGGCCGGCTCCTCCGTCGCCGTCGAGGCCGACTCCTCGTCACGCTCGGGGACCATGACGCGATTCTGCCAGGCATCGCCCGGGCCACCCGTCGATCGGCCGCGGCGTACGAGGGAACCGATCCGTCCGAGACCTGCGGCGACGGCGAAAATCGCGTCATCACTCGAATGGGCGACACACCCTTGAACAACTTCTGGCGCGGTTGTAGGTTGGCGGCACATCGCTTCACCCGGTGGCTCCGGCTTCGGGCTGCACGGCACCACGTACGACATGAGCGACACCCACTGTGGGGTGCTCGCGATGACCGAGGAGGAACGCATGGCCGAGATCTCGCGGTTGCCCGGTCCGGTGATGGACCTCTGGGAGTGGCAGTTCGACGGCGCGTGCCGTGACGCCGACCAGGACCTGTTCTTCCACCCCGAGGGCGAACGAGGCTCTGCTCGCCGGCGCCGGGCCGAGGCGGCCAAGGCGATCTGCGCGACGTGCCCGGTCCTCAAGGAGTGCCGTGAGCAGTCGCTCGCGGTGCGTGAGCCGTACGGCGTCTGGGGCGGCCTGTCGGAGGACGAGCGCGCGGCCATCCTCGCCCAGCGCAGCGCACGCCGCGCCGTGGTCTGAGCCGTCGGCCGCTCCCAGCGGGCAGCCACGAGACGACGAGAGCCCCCTCCCGACCGGGAGGGGGCTCTCGTGCGTGGGCGCCGGCCGCGACGTCAGACGTCAGCGGCTCGGCGCCCGGTCGATCACTTGACGACGACCGCGAGGATGTCGCGGGCCGACAGGATCAGGTACTCCTCGCCGGAGTACTTCACCTCGGTGCCGCCGTACTTGGAGTAGATGACCTTGTCGCCGACCGCGACGTCGAGCGGCACTCGGTTGCCGTTGTCGTCGACACGGCCGGGGCCGACAGCCAGGACCTCGCCCTCCTGGGGCTTCTCCTTGGCACTGTCGGGGATGACCAGACCCGAGGCCGTGGTCGTCTCGGCGTCGATCGACTTGACGACGATCCGGTCCTCGAGGGGCTTGATGGAGACCGACACAGCGGACCTCCCCTTCGCATGTGAGTCGTTCACTGATGTCCGTATGGCGTGCCGTCCACGTCGTCGCGGGTGCCGTGGGCGGTTCGCCGTTGGCATTCTCACCGGGAGAGTGCCAGTTGCCCACTCTAGGAATGCGTTAGCACTCGGTCAAGGCGAGTGCCAGCGCCCGGGTGACGGACATCGTCGGCGGCCCTCCAGGTGCGAGGATCACCGCATGGACGCCGCCGGTCTCGCCTCGCTGCTCAGCCCGGACGGGTGGGCCCTGCTCTCGGCCCTGCCGCCGTACGACGAGGCCCGCGCGATGACGCTGTCCAGCCGCCTGCGGGAGGAAGGGCTCGACCCCGCCCTGGTGGCCGCCGCGCTGACGCAGTCCCGCCTGCGGGCGAAGGCCCGGACCAAGCTCGGGGAGTTCGCCGACGGCATGCTCTTCACGCCGGCCGGGCTCGAGCAGGCGACGCGGCTGACGGTGGCCGCCCACCACGCCCGCCGCTACCGCGACGCCGGCTGCTCGCACGTGGCGGACCTCACGTGCGGGATCGGCGCCGACGCGATGGCCTTCGCGGCGGTCGGGCTCCGCGTGCTCGCCACGGACGTCGACGAGGCGACCGCAGCCGTCGCGACCGTGAACCTGCGCCACTTCCCCGAGGCCGTGGTCCGGCACGGCGACGGTCTGGCGCTCGACCTCGCCGGCGAGGGGGTCGACGCCGTGTACGCCGACCCCGCACGGCGCACCTCGTCGGGGAGCCGTCTGTTCGACCCGGCCGCGTACGCCCCGCCGCTCGACGCGGTGCTGGCTCTCCGGTCGACCGTGCCCGAGCTCGGGCTCAAGCTCGGGCCGGGGGTGCCGCACTCGGCGCTGCCCGACGACGCCCGCGCGCAGTGGGTGTCGGTCGACGGGGACGTCGTCGAGCTCGGCCTGTGGTTCGGGTCGCTCGCGCCCGAGGGTCCGGGCCGCTCGGCGCTCGTGCTCGTCGGGGACCAGTCGCACCCGGTGCACGGCACCCGCGCGCAGGCCGCCGTCGGGCCGGTCTCCGCGTACCTGTACGAGCCCGACGGCGCGGTGATCCGGGCCGGGCTCGTCGCCGAGGCGGCCGAGCGGGTGCGCGGGACCCTCGTCGACCCCACCATCGCCTATGTGACGTCCGACGAGCTGGTCCGCGACCCGGTGCTCCGCGGGTACCGCGTGCTCGACGTCATGCCCTTCGGGCTCAAGCGGCTGCGCACCTACCTCCGGGAGCGCGGCGTCGGCCGGCTCACCATCAAGAAGCGCGGGACCGCGGTGGTCCCCGAACAGCTCCGCAAGCAGCTCGACCTGCGCGGCGATGCCGAGGCGACGGTGGTCCTGACCCGGGTGGCGGGTCACCAGGAGATCCTCGTGGTGGAGCCCGTCTGATGGCCGCGCCCGTCACGTTGCCCTTCGCCCGGTCCGAGCGGTCCACCGTGGGGATCGAGTGGGAGGTCGCCCTCGTCGACGCGGACTCCGGCGACCTGCGACAGGCCGCCGAGGCCGTGCTCACCGCGGTCCGGCCCGAGGACGGCTCGGACAACCCGCACATCAAGCAGGAGCTGCTGCTCAACACGGTCGAGATCTCGTCCGGCAAGTGCCGCACCGTCGCCGACGCCGGGGCGGACCTGCAGCGCTCGCTCGACGAGGTCACCGCCGCCGCCGCGCCGCTGCGGATCGACCTCATGGGAGGCGGCACGCACCCGTTCGCGAACTGGGCGCAGCAGAAGGTGACCGACAAGGAGCGGTACGCGACGCTCATCGACCGCACCCAGTGGTGGGGCCGCCAGATGCTCATCTACGGCGTGCACGTGCACGTCGGCATCGAGGACCGGTCCAAGGTCCTGGCCCTGAGCCGGGCGATGCTCACGGTGTTCGCGCACATCCAGTCGCTGTCGGCGTCGTCGCCGTTCTGGGCCGGGAAGGACACCGGGTACGCGTCGAACCGGGCGCTGCTCTTCCAGCAGCTCCCCACCGCCGGCCTACCGTTCGGCTTCGAGCGCTGGGACGAGCTGGAGCAGTACGTGGGCGACATGCTCCACACGGGCGTCATCGACCAGTTCGACGAGGTCCGGTGGGACATCCGCCCGTCGCCCCGGTTCGGGACGCTCGAGATGAGGATCGCCGACGGCGCCGCGAACCTGCTCGAGGTCACCGCGATCTCGGCACTGACGCACTGTTTCGTCGAGCACTTCTCGTCGATGCTCGACCGCGGCGAGGTCCTGCCCGCGCTGCCGCCCTGGTTCACGCAGGAGAACAAGTGGCGTTCCGCTCGCTACGGCATGGACGCGATCATCATCACGAACGCCGCCGGGGACGAGGAGCTGGTCACCGACTCGGTGGGCAGGTGGCTCGTCGAGCTGGCGCCCGTCGCGGAGCGGCTCGGGTGCAGCGCCGAGCTCGACCAGGTCCGGGTGATCCTGCGGCGGGGTGCGTCCTACCAGCGGCAGCGCGCCGTGGCCCGGCGCAACGCCGGCGAGCTCGACGCCGTGGTCCGCTCCCTGGTCGCCGAGATGAAGGCCGGCCGGCCGCTCTGACGTCCCGACGGGCGACCCGACGGCTCACGGCGGCCCGGACGCCGGCCCGGTCCGCGACCTGAACGCCGGCCTCCGCCTCCGCCTCACGGAACGGTCGACGCCACCAGGTCGTCCCACCGGGCCGTGACCGGGCCCGTCGTGGTCGCACCGGACAGGTACGTCATGAGCCGCACGCTCCCCGCCGCCTGGAGGGCCGCGGTGGCGTCGGTCGCGGTGTACTGCCAGGCAGCGGGCTCAGCCGTGCCGTCCAGCCAGGCCCGCGCGCGCAGCGTCGTGGGTGCGGTCCCGACCGCCTGCGTCCGAACGTGCAGCACCGCGCCGGGGGTCAGCACCAGACCGGACAGCGTGCCGCCCGCGAGGGCGGTACCGCCCCGCACCAGGTGGAGCTGCACTCCCCCGCCGACCAGCACCTTGACCCGGGCGGCGTAGTCCGCCGTGCCGACCACCCGCCCGGAGAGGGCCGCGTACAGGGTGTTGTCGGGGACGGCGGACAGCGAGACGGTCGCCTGCGCGTCGGTCGCGGTCGACGACACCCCGGACAGCGTGCCGGTGAGCGTGGCCCCCGGTGACACCTGCAGGACGCCCGCCCCGCCGGCGACCGAGAACGCCGAGGTGCCGCCGCCCAGCGTCCAGGCGCCACCGGCGTCGGCCGTCCCCCAGGAACGCGTCGTGGTCCGGGTGAACATGTCGGCGGCGAGCGTGCCGCCGGCGGGCGGTGGCGCGGTGACCGTGACCGTCCGGGTCGCCGTGCCCGTCGCGCCGTCGTCGTCCGTCACGGTGAGCGTGACGGTGTACGTACCGGCGGCGGAGTAGGTGTGGGAGGCCGTGACGCCCGTCGCGGTGCCGCCGTCGCCGAACGCCCAGGAGCGGGCCGTCACGGTGCCGTCGGGGTCGGTCGACGCCGACGAGTCCACCACGACCGACAGTCCGCTGACGGTGGCGTCCGACACCGCCTGCGGAGGCTGGTTGACCGGAGGAGGCGGCGGTGGCGCCCCGACCGTCGTCGCCAGGACGTCGTCGAACGAGGCCGTGACGGCGCCGCCCGTGGTGCCGGCGCTCGCGTACGTGGAGAGCCGGATGCCGCCGGGGACCTGCAGTGCCGCCGTGGCGTCGGTGGCCGTCGCGTGCCACGCGGAGGGCTCGGGCACGCCGTCGGGCCAGGCGCGGACGCGGACGGTCGTGGGCGCCGTGCCCTGGACCTGGACACGGACGTGCAGGCGCTGGCCGGCGGTGAGCACGACGCCGGGCAGCGTGCCGCCGGCCAGCACGGTCCCCGACCGCTCGGCGTGGAGCTGGACCGCGCCGCCGGGCAGCACCTTGAGCCGCGCGCCGTACACGCCCGACCCGACGAGCCGGCCGGCGACGGTGGTGTAGAGGGCCTGGTCGGGGATGCGGTCCAGGGCGAAGGTCGTCGTGAGGTCCGTCGCGGCGGACGACACCGCGGTGAGGTTCGCCGTCACCGTGCCGCCCGGCAGCGGCGCCTGGCGCCCGACGCCGGCGGCCACCGTGAACCGCGCGGTCCCGCCGGTGAGCGCCCAGGTGCCGCCGGTCTCTGCTGCGCCCCAGGCGCCCGTGAGGGTGCGGGCGAACGTGTCCTCCGCCAGCGGTGGGGTGGGGGGCGGTGGGGTGGTGCCGCCCATGTCGTAGGGCAGCACGAAGGCGCTGTCGTCGTCGGTCTCGTACCGGCCGAGCGTCGGTGAGTAGGTGACGGCACGGATCTGGTTCGCCGCCGGGTCGAACGTGTAGTAGCGCAGCCACCCGTCGCCGCCGTGCGCCCGTCCCTGGTAGTCGCTGAGGACCGCCTGCACCGGCCGGCCGCAGGCGTTGGTGTCGGTGCGGCGCGCCTCCGACTCGTCGGCGTCGTAGAAGTGGCCGTTGACCACCAGGAAGATCGAGCAGCTCGTCGAGACCAGCTCGTCCCACAGGTCCTGGCCGCTGTTGCCGCCGTCGGCCCGGAGCACCTGCGTGCTCAGGGCGCCCGAGACGTCGACGTAGGAGTGGGTGACGAGGATGGCGCGGCGTTGCGGGTAGGCGGCCAGCACCCGCCGGGCCCACGCGAGCGCCGCGTCGGGCGGGTTGTACTCGAGGTTGAGGACGAGGAAGTCCAGACCGCTCGCACTGAACAGCGCGTAGCTGTCGAGGTTCTGCCGGTCGACCTCGTCGGGGCCGAACTGGTTCTGCCCGAGGTATCCGCCGTACGACGCTGCCGTCGAGCTCCACGAGGCGGCCGCGTACCGGCTCGGCGGGAAGAACTGCTGGTAACCCAGGGCCTGACCCGTCGTGAGGTCCATGTCGTGGTTGCCCGGCACCACGCTGTTCGGCACCCCCGCGGCGTCGAGGACCGCGAGGTGGTCGGACGCGCGCTGCCACTGGAGCGTCGACGACTCCACGCCGACGATGTCCCCCAGCCCGGCGACGAACGCCAGGTTGAGGTCCGTGCGGTGGTCGACGACCCACTGGGTCTGCGCCGCCATGACGGGGTCGTTGGCGGCACTGCTCACGTAGTTCTGGGTGTCGGGGATGACGAGGAAGGTGAACGGCGCCGGGTCGGCGGCCGCCGCGGGGGCGAGCGGCGTCCCGACCACGAGAGCGGCGAGGGCGAGCGCGGTGAGCCCTCCCCACCAGCGGCGCGACGGGGACGTGCCGGCGCGGCCGGGCCCCGGGGGCAGGGCGGAGGGCGTGGCGGTGCGGAGGTGCGGCGACATCGGTGTCTCCTCGGGAAGGCTCCCAGTGCAACGCCTCGGACAAACCCTGTCAATCACCCGCAAACGTGACAGCGGTATGGCTGACTACTTGCCATTACCTGCTAGCGGGCCATACCGTAACCGCATGTCCGATACCCAGCTCCTGAAGGGCGTCCTTCCCATGCTGGTCCTCGCTGTGCTCACCGAGCGCGAGTCCTACGGCTACGAGCTCGTCACGAGGCTCCAGGAGGCGGGCCTCGACGACATGTCGGCAGGCACGGTCTACCCGGTGCTCAACCGGCTCGAGCGCGACGGCCTTGTCGCGAGCCGGCTCGTCGCCTCGAGCGCCGGGCCGGCCCGCAAGTACTACGTCCCCACGTCACACGGGAGCGTCGAGCTCGCCCGCGCCGCGCAGGCCTGGGCAGCGCTCGGTCGCACGGCGGCCCACGTGCTCGCCCGTGCCAGCTCGGGCTCCGGGACGGGCTCCACCTCAGACATCGAGACCCTCGCCCCATCCACCCAGGAGGCACCATGACCGCCCGTCCGCACCTGTCGCCGCGCGACTGGTTCATCCGCGAGCACTACCTGGCCCGGTTCTCCTGGGCCATGCAGGACTACCCGAAGAACGCCCGCGTCACCCGCGAGCTGCGCACCGAGGTCACCGCGACGGCGGCCGAGGTGGGCATGGCCCGGGCCGTGCAGGACCTGGGGCACCCCCGCGTGCTGGCCGAGGGATACCTCACGGAGCTCGGCGGACGCGTGCCACGGTGGGCCACCGGGGGGGTGTGGGGCGCGCTCGCCGTCGGTGCCCTGGCGTACCTGAGCCTCGCCTATGCGGCCGGGACGCTGGACACCCTGGAGGCGATGGGGGGTGGGACCGTCCAGCACACCGCGTTCGGCGCCACCACGACCTACGTGAGCACCGCCGACGAGCTGTCCGTGAGCTCGTCAGCGACGTGGCAGCTGCTCACGCTGTACCTCGTCGTGTTCCTCGTGCCCTACGTGCTCGGTGCCCGCGCGTGGCGGGCATGGCGGCGGCCGGCGCGCGCCCGCGACGTCGCGGCTGTCTGAGCCGCGATCGGAGGGGTCGGCTCAGACGAGAACCTGGGTCAGGGGCATCGACGAGTCGACGGGAAGGTCGAGGGACGACGGCGGCATCCCCCGCCGCACCACCGCCGACCCGAGGGCGGCGATCATCGCGCCGTTGTCCGTGCAGTACCGGATGGGCGGGATCCGCAGGTCGATGCCGGCCTCGGCGCACCGCTTGGCGGCCATGTCGCGCAGCTGGGAGTTCGCGGAGAACCCGCCGCCGACCACGAGCGTGCGCACGTCGTGCCGCCGGCACGCCGCGATCGCCTTCGCGGTCAGCACGTCCGCCACGGCTGCGGCGAACGACGCGGCGACGTCGTGGAGCGGGATGTCGCGGCCGGCGTCCTGCTGGGCCTCCACCCACCGGGCGACGGCCGTCTTGAGACCCGAGAAGGAGAAGTTCGCCGCGTGGTCGGCCTGGTCCTTAGGAGCGGTCAGGCCGCGGGGGAACCGGATCGCCTCCGGGTCGCCGTCACGGGCCAGCCGGTCGATGTGCGGGCCGCCGGGGTACGGCATGCCGAGCAGGCGGCCCACCTTGTCGAACGCCTCCCCCGCCGCGTCGTCCAGCGTGGACCCGAGCTCGGTGACGACCACGGTGTCGTCGATCAGCAGCAGCGACGAGTGTCCGCCGGAGACGACGAGCGCCATGACCCGCTCGGGGAACGGCCCGTCCACGAGCTCGTCGACGACTGCGTGACCGATGACGTGGTTGACGCCGTACAAGGGCTTGCCCAGGCCGAGGCTCAACGCCTTGGCGGCCGACGCGCCCACGGTCAGCGGGCCGACGAGCCCGGGGCCGGCGGTCACGGCGATCGCGTCCACCTCGCCGAGCGACACGTCGGCGGTGGCGAGCGCTCGCTCGATGGTCGGGACCATCGCCTCGAGGTGGGCGCGGGAGGCGATCTCCGGGATGATGCCGCCGAACCGCGCGTGCTCGTCGACCGAGCTGGCGACGGCGTCGACGAGCAGATCGTGGCCCCGGACGAGAGCGACCCCCGTCTCGTCGCACGAGGTCTCGATGCCGAGGACGAGGGGGTCAGCCATGCCGTCCAGGATAGGTGGGCGCCGCGGGTGACCAGCGTCACAGCCCGAGCGCGGAATCCCCGACAGTGGTTGACGCTTCAACCACACATGACCACCGACGTGACCGTCCTCGACGGGCTCGACTTCCCGTCCCCCGACCTCGCCGTCCCCGACGACGTGGCCGATCTCCTGTTCCGTGAGGCCCGCTCGGTCGGCGCCTTCACCACCGAGGAGGTCTCGGACGCGCAGCTCGCCGCCGTGTACGACCTCGTCAGGTGGGGACCCACCGCACTCAACACCATCCCGCTGCGGCTGCTCGTGGTGCGGACCCCCGAGGCACGGGCTCGTCTCGCGGCGCACATGAACGAGACCAACCGCGACCGCGTGCTGGCCGCACCCGTCACGCTCGTGGTCGCCGCCGACCCCGGCTTCCACCAGCACATCCCGACGCTCGCGCCGCACCTGGCCGCGCTGTCCGAGACGCTCGACGGGCAGGTCGAGCAGCGGCGGCAGATGGCTCGCACCAACGGCCTCATCCAGACCGGCTACCTCGTGGTCGGGCTGCGTGCGGCCGGCCTCGACGTCGGACCGATGGGCGGCATGGACAACCAGGGCATCGACGAGGAGTTCTTCGCGGAGACCGGCTGGCAGTCGCTGCTCGTCCTGAACGTGGGCCACCGCGAGGGTGCAGGCACCCACCACCCGCGCGCACCGCGCCACGCCTACGCGGACGTGTCGCTGACCGTCTGAACCGCCCGGCCACGAGGCCCGCGCCCTGTCAAGGCGCGGGCCTCGCTGCGCGGCGTCGCCGCCGCGGCCGGTACGGTCGGCCGTCCCTCAGGCGCCCGTCTCCACCGGCCGGGCAGGGTCGTTCGACCACTGGGACCACGACCCGGGGTAGAGCGCGGCCTCCACCCCGACGGCCGCGAGCGCCGCGACCTGGTGAGCGGCGGTCACCCCGGACCCGCAGTACACCGCGACCGGCCCGGTCAGATCCCCGAAGCGGTCGCGCAGCGCCTCGTCCGGCAGGAACGACCCGTCGGGTCCGAGGTTGCCCGCCGTCGGCACGCTGAGGGCGCCGGGGATGTGGCCCGCCCGCGGGTCGACCGGCTCGACCTCCCCCGCATAGCGCTCGGGGGCCCGTGCGTCGAGCAGCGCACCGTCCCAGGCCGCGGCCTCGTCGGCGGTGACGGTCGGCAGCGCGCCCGGTACCAGCACCACGTCGCCGGGTTCGGCGACGACCGCTCCGGCCTCGACGGCGAGGCCGGCGGCGATCCAGCCGTCGAGCCCACCGTCGAGCAGGCGCACCTCGGTCAGTCCCGCCCAGCGCAGCAGCCACCAGGCGCGCGCGGCGGACATCCCCCCGACGGCGTCGTACACGACGACCGCACGGTCGTCCCGCACGCCCCAGCGCCGGGCCGCGGCCTCGAGGTCCCCGACGTCCGGGAGCGGGTGCCGTCCCTCCTGCGGGCTCGGCGGCCCGGCCAGCTCGGTCTCCAGGTCCACGAACACCGCACCGGGCACGTGAGCCGCGAGGTACTGCTCGTGCCCGTCCGTCCGGCCGAGCGCCCACCGGACGTCGAGCACCACCGGGGGCTCGTCGCCCGCCAGCGCGGCCGCGAGCGTCCGGCCGTCCACCAGCACGTCAGACCGTGTCGTCATGCCCCCTCCTCAGCGCGGCGCAGGTCGAGCCGCATCGTCCACGCATCGGCGTTCTCCGGCTGGTAGTACCCCCGGCGCAGGCCCGTCCGCTCGAAGCCGGCGCTCTCGTACAGGTGCAGGGCGGCCACGTTGTCCACCCGGACCTCGAGCAGCACGGCGCCCGCGCCCAGCGTCCTGGCCCGGTCGAGCAGCTCCGCGAGCAGGCGACGCCCGACGCCGCGGCGCTGGTGTCCGACGTCGGTGCCGAGCGTCATGACCTGGGCGTCGAACCCGTCGAACCACAGCCCGGCGTAGCCGACGAGCTCGTCCGTGTCCTCGTCGACCGCACCGACGTACCAGCGCCCTGGTCCGGACAGCTCCTCGACGATCGACGCGCGCGACCACGCGCCCGCACCGAACAGCTCGCCCTCCATCCGGACGACCGCCGGCACGTCGAGCGGGCACAACGACCGGACGACGAGCCCGGTCATCGCAGGACGCGCTTCCCACCCGCCGACGGCACGGCGTCCGGGCGGCGCAGGTAGAGCGGCTCGGAGTCGAGCGTCCGGCCCGACGCCGCGCGGGCGAGCGCCAGCCGGGCGAGCTCGGCAGGGTCCACGTCGACGTCGAGCGCGCCACCCGCCGCGAGCGCCTCCGGGTAGAGCGCGGCGCCACGACCCACGACGAGCGCACCACGCACCCGCGGGTCCGCGGCCAGGTCCGCGGGCGCCGCCACCTCGGGCGCGACGACCACCTCCACCTCGCCCGGCCCGTGGGTCCGGTACAGCGACCAGTACACCTCGCGGCGCCTGGCGTCGGTCGCGACCAGCACGTCGGCACCGGCCGGGATCGTCCGGGAGGCGGCCGCCGCCACGGCGTCCAGACTCGGCACGCCGTGCACCGGGATGCCGAGGGCGAGGCCGAGGGTGCGGGCGGTCACGAGGCCGACGCGCAGGCCGGTGAACGGTGCGGGGCCGGTGCCGACCACGACGGCGGTGAGCGCGTGCCGGCCGACGCCGGCGTCCGCGAGCGTCGACTCGACCATGGGGGCGAGCAGCTCGGCGTGGTGCCGGGGGTGGTCGTCGGACCGGGCGGCGAGCAGGGTGCCGTCGTCGTCGACCACGGCCACCGCCACGGACGACGAGGTGTCGAGGGCAAGGACGGGCATCGGGTCAGCCTCCTGCGAGGTCGGGGTCGCGGTCGGCACTGCGCTCGCGGTCGAGGTCGGGCAGGACGACGCCGACCCACCGTTCTCCGACGCCTCGGACGGTCGCCGTCCGCTCGCCGGCGGCGGCGTCCGACGCGTCGTACGCCGCTGCCTCGAGCGCAGCCGGGGTGGGCCCGGACGGGGCGGGAGCGCCGCGCGGGCGCTGCAGCGTGACCTCCAGGCGGTCGGACGCGAGCCCTTCGACCCACCCCTCGCCCCACTCCACGACCGTCACCGACTCGTCGAGGCTCGAGTCGAGGTCGAGCGCGTCGACCTCGTCGAACGAGCCCAGCCGGTAGGCGTCGACGTGGACGAGCGCGGGTCCGCGGGAGCCGTCCTCCCGGGCCAGCGGGGGGTGCTCGCGGGCGATGACGAAGGTCGGCGACGCGACCTGGCCGCGGACGTGCAGGCCGGCGCCGATGCCCTGCGTGAGCGTCGTCTTGCCCGCTCCGAGGTCTCCCGTGAGCACCACGAGATCACCGGCGCGCAGCAGGCGGGCGAGCGCGCGCCCGAACGACCGCGTGGCGTCGGCGTCGGACAGGCGGACCACGGCCTCGGAGGTCAGGTCGCTCACCGGACCGCCTCGGTGTCGCCGGTGACGGCTGCCTCGAGCCGCGAGGCGTCGGTGTCCACGTGCACCCGGGGGACGCGCGCGCCGACCCGGGTGATGATCTCGTACGCGATGGTGCCGGCGGCGTCCGCCCAGTCCTGGGCCGTGGGGCCACCGTCCGCACCGGTGCCGAACAGCTCGACCCGGTCTCCGGCAAGGTCGGTGGCACCCGGACCCAGGTCGAGGACGACCTGGTCCATGCACACCCGGCCGGTGACTCCCACGGTGCGCCCGCCGACGCGCACGGGACCGCCCGGGCGGTCCTGCGTCCCTGACGCGTGCCGTGGCACCCCGTCCGCGTACCCCAGGGGCACGACGCCCAGCACGGTGTCCTGCGTGGTGACGTACTGGTGGGCGTACGAGACCCCGTGCCCGCCCGGGACCGGCTTGACGGTCGCGAGCTCCGCCTCCAGCGTCATCGCCGGGACGAGCCCGAACGACTCCGGGCCGCCCACCTGCGGCACGGGCGAGATGCCGTACACCGCGATCCCGGGCCGCACGAGGTCATAGTGGACCGCCGGGTCGGTGAGCGTCGCGGCGGAGTTCGCCAGGTGCCTGACCTCGAGGTGGGCGCCGGCCTGCTCGAGCCGGTGCACCGCGTCGGCGAACACGGTGCCCTGCGCGCGCACGGTCGGGTGCGCGGGCTCGTCCGCGAACGCGAGGTGCGACCAGACGCCGACGAGCTCGACGGCACCCTCGGCCTGCGCGGCGAGCGCCGCCGGGAGGATCTCCTCGAGCTGTGCGGGCGTCAGCCCGTTGCGGCCCAGGCCGGTGTCGACCTTCAGGTGCACCCGCGCGGCCCGACCCGAGGTGCGGGCGGCGGCGACCACCTCGTCGAGGGCCCAGGCGGCGCTGACGGACACGTCCACGTCCGCCTCGACCGCCTCGCGCAGCGGAGCGCCGGGGGCGTACAGCCACGTGAGCACCCGGGGAGCCACGACCCCGGCGCGGCGCAGCTCGAGCGCCTCGGGCACCTGCGCGACACCGAGCCACGCGGCACCGGCGTCCGCGGCTGCACGGGCGCAGGGCACGAGGCCGTGACCGTACGCGTCGGCCTTGACGACGGCCATGAGCTGCGCGGTCGGCGCCTGCGCGGCCAGGGTGCGGACGTTGCCGCGGACGGCCGCGAGGTCGACGACGGCGCGGGCGGGGTACTGGCTCACGGCGCCCAGTGTCGCACTCCCGGTCCCGTCGCCCGCGTCGGCTGACCTGCCGGGCCTCACGCGGGCCGCACGACAACATCGGCGCGGACCGCGGTCGCTGCGACCAGCACGGCGTTGCGCTCGTCGGGCCCGTGCGCCCACGCACGGGCGGCGTCGGGGGCCTTCCCGAACGCCTCGTGCCGGGCGACGAGCCGCTCGAGCCGCACCGCGTCGTCGGGCGCCACGAACCAGGTCTCGTCCAGCAGGGCCGCCACCGACCCGAACCCCTGGTCGTCGAGCAGCAGGTAGTTCCCCTCGACGACCACGAGGGGCACGTCGGGCGGGATCGCGATGGCCCCGGCCACCCCGTTGCGCAGGTCACGCCGGTACTCCGGCGCGTAGACGGTCTCGCCGGTGCGCGGCTCGCGCAGGCGCCGCAGCAGCGCGACGAAGCCAGCGGCGTCGAACGTGTCGGGGGCCCCCTTGCGGTCCGCCCTGCCGAGTCGCTCCAGCTCGGTCTGGGCGAGGTGGAAGCCGTCCATCGGCACCACGACGGCGACGTCGGGGTACGCGTCGCGGACCTGCGCCGCGAGCGTCGTCTTGCCCGCCCCGGGCGATCCCACGATGCCGAGGAGCCGGCGCCCGCCCTCCGCAGGAAGGCCCGCGAGGAGGTCGTCGAGGCGGCGGTGCAGGTCGGGCGTGAGGGTCACGGGGTCAGTGTGCCTGCCTCACGCAGCAGCTCGGCGATGGTGCCCGGCAGCGCGTCGGCCACCGCGGCCGCGTCGACCGGACCGCCCGGGTTGGCGCGGTGCGCCGCCCGACCGTGCACCAGCGCCGCCGTGGCCGCGAGCGCGGCGACCAGGCTGGCGTCGTCGTGCAGGTCGTCCGCGCGACCCGCGAGGAGCGTGCCGAGGATCCCCGCCAGCACGTCCCCGGCACCCGCCGTGGCCAGCCAGGCCGGCGCGTCCGCCTGGGCGTACGCGGCACCACCGCGGCCGACCACCACCGTGACGCCGCCCTTGAGCAGCACCGTGGCACCGGTGCGCTCGTGCGCCAGCCGTGCCCACCGGAGCGGCTCCGCCTCGACGCCCTCCCGGTCCACGTCGGCCCCGAGCCTGGTGAGCAGGCGGGCGAGCTCGCCCGCGTGCGGGGTGAGGACCACGTGGGGACCGACGTG
Organism: Cellulomonas sp. URHB0016; assembly: GCF_054057935.1. Classification (NCBI taxonomy): domain Bacteria; kingdom Bacillati; phylum Actinomycetota; class Actinomycetes; order Micrococcales; family Cellulomonadaceae; genus Cellulomonas; species Cellulomonas sp. URHB0016. The sequence continues at coordinate 1,316,174 of NZ_JBSRZU010000001.1, forward strand.
CCGCGGCAGCAGCTCCAGCGCTCCCGCGTCCACGACCGCCGCCTCGCCGCGCTGCAGCACGCCCTCGAACGCGAACTCGATGCGCCGGCGCTGGCCGGCGTCGTCGGGCGACACCCCCGGCCCGAACACCCACGACTGCACCCGGCCGGGACCCACCACGACCTCGGGGCGGTGGGCGACCACCGTCTCGCCGACGTCGCCGAGGTACCGCACCATGCCCGCGCCGCTGCGTACGGCCGCCGTCGTGGCCAGCACGGCCGCCCCCGGGTACGACCGCGTCCCGGCCACGACGCCGACGACGCCGCGCGTGTACTTGTGGGCCGTGGCGCCGGGCACGGGCCAGAGGGCGGCCGCGTCGGCGGCGTCCAGCCGGACGACAGGCGGTCTCCCGCCGCCGGGGGGACCGCCGAGCCCGATGTCGACGACCTCGACACGGCCGGCGGCCCGCGCTGCGGGCGGCAGCAGGAGGCCGGGCTTGGCCGCCCCGAACGTCACCGTGAGGTCCGCGTCGAGCACCGGACCGGACCGCGTGCCGTCGTCGACCCCGATGCCCGACGGCACGTCGACAGCGACGACGAACGGGCGCTCCGCCGCGTCCGGCCCGCCGTCGAGCGCCCCGCCGAGCGCCCCGTCGAGCGCCCCGCAGAGCGCCTCCGCGAGCGCCGTGACGAGTGCACCTGCCTCACCGTCGACACCGCCCCCGCGCGACCCGATCCCCAGCACACCGTCGACCAGCACGTCCGCCCGGCGGGTCAGGGCGACGGCGTCGTCGACCGTCACCCCCGGGACGTCCACCAGGCTCACCACCCGCCCACCGGCGGCGCGCAGCGCGGCGAGCCCGGGGCCGTGCACGCGCCGCGACGTCGTCACCCGCCCGCACGTCCACGCCACGCCTGGCGAGCAGCGCACCGGCGTGCAGGGCGTCGCCACCGTTGTTCCCGGCGCCCGCGAGCACGACGACCCGCGTCCCGCCCACGCGGCCGCGCCGCTCCCGCAGGACGCCGGCGACCCGCACGGCGAGCGCGAACGCCGCCCGCTCCATGAGGGGCACCCCCGCGGCCAGCAGCGGTTCCTCCACGGCCTGGACCTGCTCCGACGTCCACGCGACCAGCACGCCGCTCATCCTCGCGGATGCACCGGTAACCTGCCTGGCATGCGATTCGGACTCTTCATCCCGCAGGGCTGGCGGCAGGACCTGTCGGGCATCGAGACACGCGACCACTGGGCCGTGATGAACGGGCTGGCGCAGCACGCCGACGAGGGCGACGCGTTCGACTCGATCTGGGTCTACGACCACTTCCACGCGGTGCCCGAGCCCAACGGCGAGGCCACGCACGAGGCCTGGAGCCTCATCAACGCGTTCGCCGCGACCACGTCCCGCGTGCAGCTCGGCCAGATGTGCACGTGCATGGCGTACCGCAACCCCGCCTACCTGGCGAAGGTCGCCGCGACCGCCGACGTGATCTCCGGCGGTCGCGTGCAGATGGGCATCGGTGCCGGCTGGTACGAGCACGAGTGGCGGGCCTTCGGATACGGGTTCCCGACGGCCGGGCAGCGGATCGCGATGCTCGACGAGGGCGTGCAGATCTTCAAGCAGCTGTGGACCAACGGCGTCGCGACGCTCGACGGCGTGCACTACCAGGTGGACGGCGCGCAGCTCTCGCCGCTCCCCCTGCAGGTCGACGGGCCGCCGCTGTGGATCGCCGGGGGTGGCGAGAAGAAGACCCTGCGGATCGCCGCCGAGCACGCGCAGTACACGAACTTCGACGGGTCACCCGAGGGCTTCGCGCACAAGTCGGAGGTGCTGCGCGGGCACTGCGAGGCGATCGGGCGCCCGTTCCACGAGATCACCCGCTCGGCCAACTACGACGTGGTGGTCGGTGAGACGCAGGCGGACGTGGACGACAAGATCGCCTGGGTGGAGGGGCACCTCTCGCTGACCGTGCCCGGGAAGGCGCCCGCCGAGGCGGAGAAGTTCCGCAACGGCACGCTCGTCGGCACGCCCGAGCAGCTCGTCGAGCGCCTGCAGGCCCTGGAGCGGCTCGGCATGACGTACGCCATCACGTACTTCCTGGACGCGGCCTACGACCGGTCGAGCATCGAGCTGTTCGAGCGCGAGGTCGTCCCGGCGCTGCGATGACCTGACGTCGCCGTCGTCGTCGCAGAACGTCCCGCAGTGACCGTCACCAGGTCGGCCGCCCCGGCTCGGACGGGCGGTCGCCGGGTGCTCGGCTCCGCGGACCGCGGGGCTCAGTCCCGTTCGGCGACGACGACGGCCGAGGCGATCCCGGCGTCGTGCGAGATCGACAGGTGGAACCGGCTCACGCCGAGCTCGGCCGCGCGGGCGAGCACGGTCCCGACCACCTCGACCTCCGGCTGCGCCCCTGCGATGCGGCGGACCGTCGCGTCCTGCCAGCTCATCCCCGGTGGTGCGCCCAGTGCCTTCGCGATCGCCTCCTTCGCGGCGAACCGCGCGGCCAGCGACGTCTCCGGCATCTCGCGCTCGTCGGGAGTGAACAGACGCTCCCGCAGTCCCGGCACACGGTGCAGCGTCGCCACGAACCGTGCGACGTCGACGACGTCGATGCCGACGCCGACGATCACGCGCCCGCCGCCCGGACCAGGGCCGAGCGGCTCACTCGACCGTGACGGACTTGGCCAGGTTCCGCGGCTGGTCCACGTCGAGCCCCTTGGCGGTCGCCAGCTCGCACGCGAACACCTGCAGCGGCACGACCGTGAGGAGCGGCGCGAGCAGCGTCGGGGCCTTCGGCACGTAGAACACCTCGTCCGCGTACGGGCGCACCGCGTCGTCGCCGTCCTCCGCGATGACCAGGGTGCGCGCACCACGGGCGCGGATCTCCTGGATGTTCGAGACGACCTTCGAGTGCAGGGAGTCGCGGCCGCGCGGCGAGGGGACGATGACGAAGACCGGCTGGCCCGGCTCGATGAGCGCGATCGGACCGTGCTTCAGCTCCCCGGCGGCGAACCCCTCGGCGTGGATGTACGCGAGCTCCTTCAGCTTGAGGGCACCCTCCATCGCGACGGGGAACCCGACGTGCCGGCCGAGGAAGAGCACGGACTGGGTGTCCGCCATCCACCGGGCGATCTCACGGACCCGCCCGGCCCGGTCCAGGACCTGCTGGATCTTGTCGGGCATCGCACGCAGCTCGTCGAGGATCGTGGTGACCTCGTCGGCGAACTTGTTGCCGCGCAGCTGCGCCAGGTAGAGGCCCAGCAGGTACGCGGCGGTGATCTGCGCGAGGAACGCCTTGGTCGACGCGACGGCGATCTCGGGGCCGGCGTGGGTGTAGAGCACCGCGTCCGACTCGCGCGGGATCGTCGAGCCGTGCGCGTTGACGATCGCGAGGACCTTGGCACCCTGCTCGCGGGCGTGCCGCGCGGCCATGAGCGTGTCCATCGTCTCGCCTGACTGCGACACGGCGACGACGAGAGTCCGCTCGTTCACCACGGGGTCCCGGTACCGGAACTCGTGCGAGAGCTCGACCTCGACGGGGATGCGGCACCAGTGCTCGATCGCGTACTTGGCCACGTGCCCGGCGTAGGCCGAGGTGCCGCACGCGATGACGACGATCTTGTCGATGGCTCGCAGCACGCCCTCGTCGATGCGGACCTCGTCCAGCACGAGCCGGCCCTGCGCGTCCGTGCGGCCCAGCAGCGTGTCGGCGACCGCGTGGGGCTGGTCGTGGATCTCCTTGTCCATGAAGGACTTGAAGCCGCCCTTCTCCGCCGCAGCCGCGTCCCAGTCGACCGTGTACTCGCGTCCCTGCGCGGGGGCTCCGTCGAAGTCCGTCACCTCGACGGAGGTCGGCGTGATCGTGACGACCTGGTCCTGGCCGAGCTCGAGGGCCGCCCGGGTGTGGGCGATGAACGCCGAGACGTCGGACCCGAGGAAGTTCTCGCCGTCGCCGAGGCCCACCACCAGGGGCGAGTCGTGCCGGGCGCCGACCACCACGTCGGGCGCGTCCGCGTGCACGGCGAGCAGCGTGAAGGTGCCGTCGAGGGTGCGCGCCACCTGCGCCATGGCGGTGGTGAGGTCCTTCGACTCGTCGTACGCGCGGGAGATCAGCTGAGCGGCGACCTCGGTGTCCGTCTCCGACGTGAACTCGACGCCCTGCGCCACGAGACCGGCCTTGAGCGCCGCGAAGTTCTCCACGATGCCGTTGTGGATGACGGCGAGCCGCCCGGCGACGTGCGGGTGGGCGTTGACGTCCGTCGGGCCGCCGTGCGTGGCCCAGCGGGTGTGCCCGATCGCGGCGGTCGCCACCGGCATCGGGTGGAGGTCGATCTCCTCCACGAGGTTGGCCAGCTTGCCGGCCTTCTTGGCGGTCGCGAGCTCCCCGCCGGGGCCGACGAGCGCGACACCGGCCGAGTCGTAGCCGCGGTACTCGAGCCGCCGCAGGCCCTCGATCACCACGTCGAGGGGACGCTCGCTGGGCACCTGGCTACCGACGTAGCCGACGATTCCACACATGCCGCGGAGTCTACCGGGCACCCTCCCGGGGCCTGCGGCACCGCTGCCGGGCGCGACGTCCGGCACAATCGTCCCCGTGCCACCGTCGCTCACCCCGGCCACCCCGTACGTCGACCTGGACCGCGATGCGTGGACCCGGCTCTCGGCCTCCACGCCGCTGCCGCTCACGGACGCCGACGTCGAGCGCCTCGCCGGGCTCGGGGACCCCATCGACCTGGCCGAGGTCGACGCGATCTACCGGCCCATCTCCCGGCTGCTGGACCTGCACATCGAGGCGACCCACGCGCTGCACGCCGCTTCGAGCACGTTCCTGCGCGAGGACGTCGGCGGGACCCCGTTCGTCATCGGTGTGGCGGGATCCGTCGCCGTCGGCAAGTCCACGACGGCCCGCCTCCTGCGCGAGCTCCTCGCGCGCTGGCCCGCCACCCCACGCGTGCAGCTGATCACCACCGACGGCTTCCTGTACCCGAACGCCGAGCTCGAGCGGCGCGGGCTCATGGAGCGCAAGGGGTTCCCCGAGTCGTACGACCGCCGGGCGCTGCTGCGGTTCGTCTCCAAGGTCAAGGCCGGTCGTCCCCAGGTCGGCGCCCCGGTGTACGACCATCTCACCTACGACATCGTGCCGGGACGCGAGACGGTGGTGAACCGTCCGGACGTGCTGATCGTCGAGGGCCTCAACGTCCTGCAGCCGGCGCGGCCGACGGCCGAGGGGTCGTCGAACCTCGCCGTGAGCGACTTCTTCGACTTCTCCATCTACGTCGACGCCCGCACGTCCGACGTGCGGCAGTGGTACGTGGACCGGTTCCTCACCCTGCGCCGGACCGCGTTCAGCAAGCCCGAGTCGTTCTTCCACCGGTACGCGTCCCTGTCCGACGAGGAGGCCGTCGAGCGCGCCGAGCAGATCTGGGACTCGATCAACGCACCGAACCTCGACCAGAACATCCTGCCGACCCGCAGCCGCGCCACGCTCGTCCTGACCAAGGGGTCGGACCACTCCGTCGAGCGCGTCAGGCTGCGCAAGCTCTGACGCTCACCTGACCGGTCGCTCGCCGCCGGCGGCTCAACCCTCGGGCGCGCCCCGGGGGGGAAGCAGCACCACCGGGTAGTCGTTGGTGTCGGTGTCGTCCAGGCCGGCGAGCAGGTCCTGCACGGCCTGCGTCGGGGCGCCGCACGCGTCGCGGGGCAGCACGGGCCGCACCGCACGGCCCAGCGAGTCGACGAGCCACACCACCGTGCGGGTGCCGTCGGCCTCCGCGCACGTCGCCGCGTCCCCGGTCCGGGTCGCCTCGAGGAGCGCGAGCAGCGGTTGGAGGTCCCCCTCGAGCCGGGCCTGGGTCACCGCCGCCCACGTACCGGAGGCGTCCCGCAGGCGGCCCCCCGTGGTGCACGTCACGACGCTCTCGGGCACGAAGTCGTCGGGGACCCGCCCCGGCGCAGGGACGTCGGGGTGCGCCGCCCGTCGGGCCCTCCCGCTGCTCGCTGCCGGGACGAGCTCCAGCGCGGTGAGCACCTGAGGGGCGAGACAGTCGGCCTGCACGGCGACCTGCGCGACCGGGGTGGACGGCGCCGGGCTCTGGCTGCACCCTGCCAGCCCGGCCGACCCGAGCAGCGCCGACCCGAGCAGCCCGGCGACGAGGCGCCTCCCGGCAGGACCCCGCGACGCGCGCGGCGCGACGTCGCGTCCGCCGGGCCGGGCCCGACGCCCACCTCCCGCCCACACCCGTTCCGCCATCGCCGCCCCCTGTGTCGTCGAACCGCACGACGACGCGACCCTCGGAGGGGCCGGCACGGGTGCGCGAGTGCCGACACCGACGTCGACCCGCTCTGAGAATAGACGTGCTTTCGCCCAGTCACCCGTCCTGTGACCGGATCGTTAGGCCGCCGGCTCGGATCGTGAGCGCTCCGTGACCTGGGGCAGCAGCGCCGCCGCGGGACCGGGCCTCAGGTCCCGGACGGCGCGTGAGACCGGCTCCACCGGACCTCGGCGGCGGCGGCGCAGGCGGTCGAGCGACGAGCGCCCGCGCCGCAGCGCCCAGTCGACGACGAGTCCGAGGAGGATGCCCCCCACCACACCGGCCGCCACGGCCAGCCACGGGCGGTCCCCGAGGAACGCGCCGGCGCCCACCCCGATCGCCGTCGAGTACAGCGCCCACATCACCGCCGCCAGGGCGGTGAGCCCCACGAACCGACGTCGGGGGTAGTGCAGGGCTCCGGCCGTCATGTTGACCGCGACCCGGCCGACCGGGATGTACCGCGCCGCGATGATGAACGCCGCTCCGCGCTCCGCCAGCGACCGCTCCGCCCAGTCGAGCGAGGCCTGCCCGCGCCGCCCCTGCATGACACGCAGGTCCCGGACGTGCACCCTGCTGCCGATCTGGTACGCCACCTGGTCGCCGGTGAACGCTCCGGCGGCCGCGACGAGCATCACGAGCGCAAGGTTCGGCGAGCCGGTCGACATGGAGAGCGACGCCAGGGCGATGACGATCGACTCGCTCGGCACAGGCGGGAAGAACCCGTCGACCGCCGCGAACAGGTACACCGCGACGAACACCCACGGGGAGCCGGCGAGGGCGAGGGCCCAGGACTCCAGCACCGGTCATCAGCTCCTGCGGTCGGGGGCGTCACGGGTCGGCGACGTCCCTCCACCGTAGGTTCCGCGGTACGCCGACGACATAGGGGGAACCCCCGGGTCGACCCTGGGGCGACCCCACCGGCACCCCCACTGCCACCCCGGCACGCAGCGTCCGCTCAGGACTCCAGCGCGAACCGCAGCGCCTTGGCGGCCGACTCGGGGCGCAGCTCGCTCGACCAGCGGTACCCCAGCTCGTTGGACGCGGCGAGCGAGCGCAGCTCGGCACGGTCCAGGTAGAGGGTCCCGCCCAGGTGGTCGGTCTCGTGCTGGACGATCCGCGCGGACCACCCGGTGACGACCTCGTCCAGCGGCCGGCCCACCTCGTCGTACCCGGTCAGGTGCACGCGACGGGCGCGCGCGACGACCGCCTGGTAGCCCGTGACGCTCAGGCAGCCCTCGTAGAACGAGACCCGCCCGGCGTCGAGCGGGACGTAGCGGGGGTTGACGAGCACGCGGAAGGGCAGCGGCGCTCGCTCGCGCGCGGCTGCGAGCTCCCCGTCCCCGAGCCCGGCGTCCTCGAGCACCGCGAGCGCCACGGGAAGCCCGAGCTGTGGCGCCGCGAGCCCCACTCCCGGAGCGGCGTGCATGGTGCGGCGCATCAGCGCCACCAGGGCCGTCAGCTCGTCGACCGCCAGCTGACCGTCGTACGGGACGGACGCCGCTCGGAGGGCGGGATGACCCGCCTGCACGATGGTCGCGGTGCCGTTCGGGCCCGCGTCCTCGAGCAGCCGCAGGACGACGTCACGCAGCGCGGCGTCCCGCCGACGGGCCGCGTCGGTCCCCTCGCTCACAGGCTGAGCCGGGCGGCGACGACGTCGGCGAGCTCGCGCGCCACCCGGTCCGCGTCGGTCTGGGTGGCCGCCTCGACCATCACCCGGACCAGGTCCTCGGTGCCGGACGAGCGCAGGAGCACCCGCCCCGTCTCCCCCAGCGCCTCCTCGGCCGCGCGGACGGCGTCGAGGAGTGCACCGTCCCGGTCGGCCCGCGCCTTGTCGACCCCGGGCACGTTGACGAGCGTCTGCGGCAGCCGCTGCACCACACCCGCGAGCTGCTCGAGGGTCCGCTCCGTCGTCACGACCCTGGCAGCGAGCTGCAGCGCGGTGAGGATGCCGTCTCCGGTGGTCGCGTGGTCGGCCATGATGATGTGGCCGGACTGCTCGCCGCCCAGCGAGTACCCTCCACCGCGCATGGCCTCCAGCACGTACCGGTCGCCGACCGCGGTCACGACGGTCTCGATCCCGGCGTCCGACATGGCCAGCCGCAGACCGAGGTTGCTCATCACGGTCGCCACGAGCGTGTCGTGGGCCAGCCGGCCCGCGTCGCGCAGCGTGAGCGCCAGCACTCCCATGATCTGGTCGCCGTCGACCAGCACCCCACGGGCGTCGACCGCCAGGCAGCGGTCCGCGTCGCCGTCGAACGCGACCCCGAGGTCGGCCTCGGACGCGACGACCGCCGCCTGCAGCTGCTCGGGGTGGGTCGAGCCGCACTTCTCGTTGATGTTCCGCCCGTCGGGCGACGCGTTGATGACGACCACGTCCGCGCCGGCCTCCCGCAGGGCCGCCGGTCCCACCTCGCTCGCCGCCCCGTTCGCGCAGTCGACGGCGATGCGGAGCCCGTCGAGCCGGCCGCCGATGGTGGAGACGAGGTGCTGCACGTAGAGGTCCCCCGCGCCGCCCGTGTCGAGGCGGATGCGGCCGACGTCGCTGCCGAGCGGGCGGTCCCAGTCCTCGCCGAGCCGCGCCTCGATCGCGAGCTCCACGTCGTCCTCGAGCTTGTGCCCGCCGCGAGCCAGGAACTTGATGCCGTTGTCCGGCATGGGGTTGTGCGACGCCGACAGGACGACACCGATGTCGACCCCGAGGTGGGCCGTCAGGTAGGCGACGGCCGGGGTCGGCAGCACGCCGACGTTGTTCACGTCCACACCTGCGGACGCGAGCCCGGCGGCGACGGCCGCGGAGAGGAACTCGCCGGACGCACGCGAGTCCCGTCCCACGACGGCCCGCGGCCGGTGGCCGGCGAACTCGCCGCGTGCACCGAGGATGTGCGCGGCCGCCACGGACAGGTCGACGGCCAGCTCTGCCGTCACGTCCCGGTTGGCGAGCCCGCGGACCCCGTCGGTCCCGAACAGTCGACCCATCACAGACTCCTTCGTCGTCGTGCCCGTCCGGGCGCAGGCTCGCGGCGCGTGGCAGCACCGCGGCGGGCTCCGCAGATGCCGATGGCCCCGAAGGTCACAGGACCGACGGGGCCATCGGGGAAGCGCGAAGGATCAGCGCTTCGAGTACTGCGGGGCCTTGCGGGCCTTCTTGAGACCGGCCTTCTTGCGCTCGACGACGCGGGCGTCACGAGTGAGGAAGCCGGCCTTCTTGAGGGCCGGACGGTTGTGCTCGGCGTCGATCGCGTTGAGCGCCCGGGCGATGCCCAGACGCAGCGCGCCGGCCTGGCCGGAGACGCCACCGCCGGTGATGCGCGCGACGACGTCGAAGCGACCCTCGACGTCAACGAGCTTCAGCGGCGAGTTGACGAGCTGCTGGTGCACCTTGTTCGGGAAGTACTCCTCGAGCGTGCGCCCGTTGACCTTCCACTGACCGGTGCCCGGCACCAGGCGGACGCGGGCGATGGCCTCCTTGCGGCGGCCCAGGGCCTGGCCGGGGGCCGTGATGCTCTGTCCACGGCCCGTCGGGGCGACCGTCTCAGAGGTGTAGGTCGTGGGCGTGTCGTCGCCCTCGAGGTCGATGTCGACCGTGGTCTCTGCCACTGGTGTCCTCGGTTCCTGTGTCTCTACGCGCGGCGGCCTCAGGCCTGCTGCGCGACCTGGGTGATCTCGAAGGGCTTCGGCTGCTGGGCGGCGTGCGGGTGCTCGCTGCCGGCATAGACCTTGAGCTTGGTGATCTGCTGGCGCGCGAGCGAGCTCTTGGGGAGCATGCCGCGGACGGCCTTCTCGATGGCGCGCTCGGGGTGCTTCTCCAGCAGCTCCGAGTACGCGGTGGCGCGCAGGCCGCCCGGGTAGCCGGAGTGGCGGTACGCGAGCTTGTTCTCGCGCTTGTTGCCGGTGAGGGCGATCTTCTCCGCGTTGATGACGATGACGAAGTCGCCACCGTCGACGTGCGGGGCAAAGGTTGCCTTGTGCTTGCCGCGCAGCAACGTGGCCACGTGAGTGGCCAGGCGGCCCAGGACGACATCGGTCGCGTCGATGACGTACCAGTTCCGCTCGACGTCGCCGGGCTTCGGGGTGTACGTGCGCACGGTCGTAGCCTTCGTTTCGTGTTGCGTGTCATGGGGCCCGCACGCACTGCAGTGGAACACACTGCCGCGAGCACCCGAGGATGGCTGTCGGAGCATCCCGTCCGGCGAGTGGGAAACGCACCGGGACGCCACCGCGGCAGCCAGGTGAGAAGCCCGGCGCGCGCGACAGGGGACGCACAACGAGACAACAGACTACCTGCCGCCCGGAGACGGGGTCAAAATGGCCGGGGTGTGACGTCCGACGACGCGCTTGGGCCCGCCGTCTCGGGCCCGCCGTGAGACCGGCTCAGCCCACCGGACGCAGCGCTCGAGCGGCCTCCACCACCCGGGCCGTCAGGTCGTCCAGGGTGGGTGTCCGCACCGACCATCGCTGCCAGTACAGGGGCACGTCGAGCCACGCCCCGGGCACCACGTCCACGAGCGTGCCGTCGGCCAGGTGCACGTCCGCCTCGGGCTCCGGAACCATGCCCCACCCGACGCCCCCGAGCAGCACGGCGACGAAGCCCGCGGTGGAGGGCACGTTGTGCACAGGTGCATCGCCGAGCACGGACGAGCGCTCGTGCCCGGCGGCCTTCCCAGGGCCCCGACCTCGGCCACGCTCCACCACCTGCGCCGCGTAGCGGTGCTGCAGGGCGTCGTCGGGCCCGAAGGTGACCACCGGCGCGGCCGCCATCGCGTCGGCGAGCGGCCGCTCGTCGAGCCAGCGCTCCCGGAAGCCGGGCGAGGCCATGGCCCGGTAGCGCATCGCTCCCAGCGCTCGCACCCGGCAGCCCTGCACCGGCGTGCTGTCGGCCGTCACGGCCGCGAGCACCGCGCCGTCGCGCAGCATCGCGGCGGTGGCGTCCTGGTCCGCCCGCCGGACGTCGACGGCCAGGCCGGGAGGCAGGTCACGCAGCGCGGCCGGGAACCACGTCGACAAGGAGTCGGCGTTGACCGCGACGGCGAGCCGGCGAGGGCCGGGCGCGCCAGGCCCGGGGCTCCCCGCGACCGACCGCAGCGCCGACCAGGTGTCGGCGGTCAGGAGCGCCACCTGTCCGGCCAGCCGCACGACCTGCACGCCGGCCGGGGTCACCGCGACCGGGCGCGAGCGGCGCACGAGCACCTGCCCGACCGACTGCTCGAGGGCGCGGATGCGCTGGCTGACGGCGGACGGCGTGACCTGCAGCCGTCGAGCCGCTCCCTCGAACGTCCCCTCGTCGACGACGGCGGAGAGTGCGGCCAGCTGGTCCGGGTCGAACGACATGAAGCGAGGCTACATGTGGCTGAAGAACATTCGCTTCTCTTCACGGCAGGGCTTGCCTACGGTCGACGACGTGACGTCAGCTCTCGCCGGTTTCCTCGCTTGCCTCTCCCTCATCGTCGCCATCGGCGCCCAGAACGCCTTCGTGCTCCGCCAGGGCATCCGCCGGGAGCACGTGGGTGCCGTCGTCGCGGTCTGCGTGGGGGCCGACGTGCTGCTCATCGCGGCCGGGGTCGGCGGTCTCGGAGCGCTGGTGCAGAGCAGGCCCGTCGCCCTGGCGGCCGCCCGGTACGGCGGGGCGGCGTTCCTCGTGCTGCTGGCCGTGTCCGCGGTCCGTCGTGCGCGGACACCCGGCCGGCTCGACCCTGCCACGACCGGGCCCGCCGGTCTGGGCGCCGTCCTGTCGACGTGCCTCGCCCTGACGTTCCTCAACCCGCACGTCTACCTCGACACGGTGGTCCTGCTCGGCAGCCTGGCCGGGCAGCACGAGGCTCCGTGGGGCTTCGCCGCGGGCGCCGCAGCCGCGAGCGCGCTCTGGTTCACCGCGCTCGCGCTGGGTGCCACCCGGCTCGGCCCCCTCTTCGCCCGACCGCGGGCGTGGCAGGTGCTGGACCTGGGCGTCGCCGCCGTGATGGTCACCCTCGCGGTGCTCCTCGTGGTGTGAGCGTCAGCGGGCGCGCTCCACGCGCGCCACGTCCCACACCGGCTCGGGCGTCTCGACGACGCGTCCGTCCGCGGCGAACACGAGGAAACGGTCGAACGTCCGCGTGAACCACCGGTCGTGGGTGACGGCCAGGACGGTCCCCTCGAACGCCGCCAAACCCGTCTCGAGCGCCTCGGCGGAGTGCAGGTCGAGGTTGTCGGTCGGCTCGTCGAGCAGCAGGAGGGTCGCCCCGCCCAGCTCGAGCAGGAGGATCTGCAGCCGCGCCTGCTGGCCGCCCGAGAGCGTCTCGTAGGTCTGCTCCGCCTGCGCGACGAGCTCGTACCGGTCGAGCGCCTTGCTGGCCTGCTCGCGGCCGAGCCCCGACCGGTGCGCGTCGCCCCGGTGCAGGATCTCCAGCAGGGTGCGCCCGACGAGCTCGGGGTGCGCGTGGTTCTGCGCGAACCACCCCGGTCGCACGCGGGAGCCGAGCACGACGCGTCCGGTGTGCGCGACCGGCTTCACCGGGGTGTCGTCGGCGGGCTGGTGCTCCGGGCCGGGGTCGCTGCCACCGGCGGCCAGCAAACGCAGGAAGTGCGACTTGCCGGAGCCGTTCGAGCCGAGCACGGCGACCCGTTCGCCGAACCAGACCTCCAGGTCGAACGGCTGCATCAGCCCCGTGAGCTCCAGGCCGGTCGCCACCACGGCGCGCTTCGCCGTCCGGCCGCCGCGCAGCCGGACCTTGACCGACTGCTCCCGCACCAGCACGGTCGGCGGCCCCGCCTCCTCGAACTTCCGCAGCCGCGTCTGCGCCGCCTGGTAGCGGGACGCCAGGCCGTCGTTGAACGCGGACTTCGTCTTCAGCGTGAGCACGAGCTCCTTCAGCTTGGCCTGCTCCTCCTCCCAGCGCCGCAGCAGCTCCTCCGCCCGCGAGCGGCGGTCGTCGCGAGCCTGGTGGTAGGTGGCGAAGCTCCCGCCGTGCACCCACACGGACGCACCGACGACCGTCGGCTCGAGCGTCGCGACGTGCGTGGCGACGTTGGACAGCAGCTCGCGGTCGTGGCTCACCAGGAGCACCGTCTTGGGTGAGGCGACGAGCCGCTGCTCGAGCCAGCGCTTGGTCGGCACGTCGAGGGCGTTGTCCGGCTCGTCGAGCAGCAGCACCTCGTCCGGGCCGCGCAGCAGCGCCTCCAGCACGAGCCGCTTCTGCTCGCCGCCCGACAGGCTCCGCACCTGCCGGTGCTGCCCCTGCTCGAACGGGATCGACAGCACGGCGTCGGTGACGCGGTCCCAGCCCGCCTCCGCCTCGTAGCCACCCACGTCGGCCCAGTCGACCAGCGCCTGCGCGTACCGCATCTGCGCGGGCTCGTCGTCGACCTCCATGATGCCGAGCTCGGCCGCCGCCAGCTCGACCGCTGCGTCGCGGACCGCCGCGGGCGCGAGCGACGCCAGCAGGTCGCGGATCGAGCGGTCGTCGTCGATGCGGCCCACGTCCTGCCGCATGACCCCGAGCCCACCGCTGCGGCCGACCGACCCGGCGTGCGGCTGCTCGTCGCCGGCGACGATCCGCAGCAGCGTGGACTTCCCGACGCCGTTGGGCCCGACGAGAGCCACCCGGGCGCCGTCGCCGACCCGGAACGTCACGTCGTCCAGGAGCGGACGGCCGTCGGGGAGGACGTAGCCGATGCCTCCGATGTCGAGATGACCCATGCGCCCAGTGTCCCTGCTACCCGCGGGACGACGAACCGCGCCCGACCCCTGGCGGACGCGCGGCGCTGGTGCGAGGGTCGAGAGCATGAGCGACACCTCCGCCACCAGCCCTGACCCCGAGCTCGGCAGCGAGGGCGACACCGACCAGCTGACCACCGAGGACACGCTCCTCGACCGGGGCCTGGACGACCAGCTGGACGAGGGCTACTCGCCGCCCGAGCGACCGCGCGCGAACCACTACGGCGAGACCTCGTGGGAGGAGCAGCACCGGGAGACGATCGACCAGCGCATCGCGCAGGAGGAGCCGGAGGTCTGGGAGGCGTCGCCCCACGCCACCGGGGACCGCGAGCCGCTGCGTGCCGGGCGGCTCGTCGCGGACGGTGACGCGGTCCAGGCCGGCGTCACCGACGAGTTCGCGATCGACGCCGGCATCTCGGGGGGCGCCGCCTCGGCCGAGGAGGCCGCCGTCCACCTCATCGAGGAGGAGTACGTCGACGACCGCCGCTACCGCGACGACGAGTAGTCAGCCGCAGCAGCCCGGAGGGGCGTCCACGTCGTCGGCCTCCCGACGCGCACGCGTCTGCTCCGCGCGGGCGGAGAGCTCCTCGTCGCTGGGGTAGCCGACGGCCTCGAGCGTGAGCCCTCGCGCCGGGACGACGGTCGCGCCACCGTCCCTCCGCCGCCCGACGAGCAGGTCCGCGGGCCAGCCGGTCGGCCGGCGCCCCTCCCCGACGGCCAGGCTGGCGCCGACGAGCGCGCGGACCATCGAGTGGCAGAACGCGTCGGCCTGCACCTCCGCCACGACCAGGCCGGCGTCGGGACCGTCGGCGGCCCGCCTCCACCGGAAGACCTCGAGCGTGCGGATCGTCGTCGCCCCCTGGCGGGGCTTGCAGAACGCCGCGAAGTCGTGACGGCCGAGCAGCGCGCGAGCGGCCGTGTCCATCGCGTCGGCGTCCAGCGAACGGCGGTGCCAGAGCACGTGCGCGCGGGTCAGCGGGTCGCGGTGCTCGTGGTCGTCGCAGACCCGGTACGCGTACCGGCGCCGCAACGCGGAGAACCGGGCGTCGAACCCGTGCGGTGCGACAGCGGCACGGTGCACGACGAGGTCGGGCGGCAGGACGCCCGCGAGCCGGGCCAGGAGCGCCTCCGCCACGGGGCGGTCCGACCTGCCCCGGGCCGCGTCGAGCAGCACGGTCTCGACGTCCACGTGCGCAACCTGCCCCCGGGCATGCACGCCTGCGTCCGTGCGGCCCGCCACCGTCACCCGCGGCGCGGGCCGCCCCAGGGGGACTGCGCGGAGCACCGTGGCGAGCCCGTCCTCGAGCACCCCCTGGACGGTGCGCCGACCGGGCTGGAGGGCCCAGCCGGCGAACCCGGTGCCGTCGTAGGCCAGGTCCAGCCGGAGCCGGACGACGTCGGCCCGGACCGCGTCGTCGGTCCGCGCGTCGGACTGCGCGTCGGACTGCGCGTCGGGTTGCGCGTCGGTCGTCGTGCTCACGGGCCACCACGGTAGTCGTGACCGCGTCGCACCCGGCCTCACGCCGCCAGGGCCTACCGTGGGCTCGTGCCGAGCGCCGCACCCGACCCGTTCACGCTGGCCGTCGACTGCGGCGGCGGTGGCATCAAGGCGTCGGTGCTCGACGCCGCAGGCACTCTGCATGCCCCCGCCGTCCGCGTCCCCACCCCGTACCCGCTGCCACCGGACCGGCTCGTCGGCACGATCGCGGACATCGCCGCCGGCCTCCCCCGCGCGGACCGCGTGACGGTCGGCCTGCCGGGCATGATCCGGCACGGTGTCGTCGTGGCGACCCCGCACTACGTGACCCGCTCCGGCCCCCGGTCGCCGGTCGATCCCGACCTCCTCGCGGCGTGGGCCGGGTGCGACGTCCGCGCGGCCGTCGAAGCCAGGCTCGAGCTGCCCACACTCGTGCTGAACGACGCCGAGGTGCACGGAGCGGGCGTCGTCTCGGGCACCGGTATCGAGCTGGTGCTCACGCTGGGGACCGGCCTGGGCTCCGCGCTCTTCGACGGCGGGGTGCTCGCCCCGCACCTCGAGCTCTCGCACGCGCCCGTCCGCTGGGGCACCACCTACGACCAGTACGTGGGTCAGGTCGAACGCGCCCGTCTCGGTGACGGGCTCTGGTCGCGGCGGGTGCGGCGGGTCGTGGAAGGGCTGCGGCCGGTGTTCCTGTGGGACCGGCTGTATCTCGGCGGCGGGAACGCACGCCAGGTCACGCCGCAGGTGCTCGACCGGCTCGGCGACGACGTGGTCGTCGTGCCCAACCAGGCGGGGATCGTCGGCGGCGTGCGGGCCTGGAGCCTGCAGGGCTGACGGACGACCCGCACCCTCTCGTCGCCCGCAGGCGCAGCGGGACGGATCACACCGTCACGACCACCGCCGCCCGCTCGTGCCGCGCCCGACCGGGAGGCACGCCGTACTCGCGCTTGAACGCCCGGCAGAACGCCGCCTCCGAGCGGTAGCCGACCTGGCGTGCGACCACCGCGACCGATGCGTCGCCACCGACCAGATGGTCCCGGGCCGTCCGCAGCCGCCACGTCGTGACGTAGCGCATGGGCGGTTCGCCGACCACCTCGGCGAACCGCGCGGCGAACGCCGACCGGGACATCCGCGCCTCGCCGGCCAGCGACACCAGCGACCAGGGCCGCTCGGGCCCGCGGTGCACGGCGGTCAGGACCCGGCCGAGGTGCGGGTCCCGGAGGGCGGCCAGCCAGCCCTGCCGTGCCTCCGGCGCCCGCTCCAGCCACGAGCGCACCACCTGGACGACGAGCACGTCGGCCAGACGCGTCATCACGGTCTCGCCACCGGGCCGGCTCCCGGCCGCCTCGGCGGCGACGAGCCGCAGGACGGTGTGGAACGCGCCTGCCGTGTCGTCGTCCCAGGAGTCCACGTGCAGCACCTCGGGGAGCTGGGCCACGAGTCTGCGGGTCGCCTCCGCGTCGACCGTCATCACCGCGTACGCGATGCGCGTCAGGTCGCCGCCGCCCCCGGACCGCAGGACCTCGTACCGCTCGCTCACCTGCTCGACGGGAAGGTCGAACAGCGGCGTGACCGGTCCGTCGGGACCGCTGCGCACCCGGTGCGCCGTCCCGTGCGTGACGAGAGCGACCGATCCCGCGTCGAGGACGGTCGTCGGCCCGCCGTCCAGCTCGAGCTCGGCCCGCCCGGCGGTCACCACGAGCAGCGCCATGCACCCGTCGAGCGGGGGCACGGTGGCGCCCCACGGTGCGGTCAGCTCGGCCCGGCAGTACAGGGTGCCCGTGAGGCGCAGCAGGTGCAGCGCGTCCCCCAGGGGGTCTTCGACAGGAGCAGGGCGAGAGGGCGTCGTCACGTCGGTGAGCCTGGCAGCGGGTTGTGCCGATCGTCCAGCGGCTCGGACGATCGGCACAGAACGCCGGACAGCAGGTCATGGTGCGTCTCGCCCGGCGCGATGAGAGTGGTGGAGCCACGACATCGCTCCCTGGAAGGACAACCATGAGCTCCGCACCCGTCGCCGTCATCGGCGCGACCGGCACCGTCGGTCGCCGCATCGTCGAGCGGCTCGACGCCCTCGGTCGCACCTCACGACCCCTCTCCCGACGCACCGACCCTCGCTTCGACTGGGACGACGAGTCGACCTGGCGCGTCGCCCTGGACGGCTGCCCGGTCGTGTACGTGTCGTACTACCCCGACCTCGCCTCCCCCGAGGCACCGGCACGCATGGAGCGGCTAGTCGACCTCGCCGAGGACCTGGGCGTGCGCCGGATCGTCCTGCTCTCCGGGCGGGGAGAGGCGGGCGCCGGGCGCTGCGAGGACATCGTGCGCGCCTCCACGGTCGAGCACACCCTCGTCCGCGCCAGCTGGTTCGCGCAGAACTTCGTCGACGGGTTGCTGCAGCCCTCCGTCGTCGCCGGCCTGCTCGCCCTGCCCGCGGGTGACGTGCTGGAGCCGTTCGTCGACGCCGACGACATCGCCGACGTCGCCGTCGCGGCGCTCGTCGACCCGCACCATGCCGGCCGCGAGTACGACGTCACCGGCCCCCGGCTCCTGTCGTTCGACACGGCCGCTCGCGAGATCTCGTCCTGCACCGGGCGACCGCTGCAGTACGTGCCGATCGACTCCGCCACGTTCCGGTCCGCGCTCGTCCCGGAAGTCGGCCTCGAACGCGCCGACCTGCTCACCGACCTCTGCGCAGAGGTGTTCGACGGCCGCAACGCGTCGCTCGGCACCGGCGTCCACGACGTCCTGGGGCGTCCTGCCCGCGACTTCGCGGACGTGTGCCGCGAGGCCGCCCTCGCGGGGGCCTGGTCGTGACCACGGGGACAACGCGCCCGGCCCCCGCCCCGGTGGCGCGACGTGACGACCTCGGCACGCGCGCCACCCTGGTGACCGCCGGTCTTGTCGCCGTCGTCGTCGGGGCCGCCGGGCTCCTGGCGCCCGAGGCCCTCCGGGCGGCCACCGGCGGCGCACAGGTCACCGACGTGGCCGTGCTCAGCGACCTGCGTGGCGCGACGGCGAGCGTGCTCGCCGCCGGGCTGTTCCTGCTGCTCGCGCTCGCCCGGCCACGCCTCGCGAGTGCAGCCCTGCTCGTCGGGGGCGGGGCCTACCTGTCCTACGCCTGCGGGCGCACGGTCGGCCTTCTCCTCGACGGCTGGCCCGGCACGAACGTGCTCGTCGCCGGCGCGGTCGAGCTCGCACTCGGCGCCCTGTGCGTCGGGACGTGGCTGCGGACCCGCCACCCCCGCGGCTCGTCCTGACCCGACGTCGGGCGGCGCCCGCACGTCACCCGCGCGCCCCACGGCGCGCGGGTGACGTCCCCGCGTCCGCGTCCTCGCGGGTCGCGAGCTCGTCGAGCACCTCCAGCAGGACCCGGTTGAACCGGTCCGGGGCCACGAGGTTCACGAGGTGGGTCGCGTGCGGCACGACCACCAGCCGCCCGTCGCGCGCGGCCCGAAGGAACGTGCGCTCCTCACCCCGGAAGTGGTCGTAGCGGCCGTTGACCAACCACACGGGTGCGCCCACCCGGGCCAGGTCGGCGACCGGCGACACCGTCTCCATCTCGCGCATGACGTCGCCCGTCACCTGCAGCGCGAAGCCCCCGTCGGCCAGGTCGCGGGCCGCGACCGGAGGGACGGTGCGGGCCACCATGAACCGGTTGAGCGAGGCCCCCTCGTCCGGCAGCCGCGCGATGAACCGGCCCGCGAGCGCCCAGCCGGACAGCACCGCACGCCGCGGCTGCGTGCAGCACGACGCCGCGACCAGACCCACCACCTGGTCCGGCCTCCGGGCGGCATGGGTGATGGCCACATAACCGCCGAGCGAGAGCCCGACGACGAGCGCCCGCCCACCGAGAGCGTCCACCGCGCGCTCCACGGTCGCCACCGACTCCGCGACGGTGAACCGTTCGTCGAGCCGCCGGCCGTGACCGGGCAGGTCGACCGCCGACGCGGGGACCCCCGCCCGATCGAGCGCCTCCAGCTGGGCACGCCACATCGTCCGGGACGCACGGAGCCCGTGCACGAGGACGACGGGAGGACGCATGGTCCGACCTTACGAGCGGGGCCACCGGTGCACGAGGCGGGGTCGGCGGCCTCGTGCCCGCGCCAGGGAGCGACCGGTCATCGACGAGGCACTACGGGCCACAGCACCCGGGCCGCACCACCAGCCCCGACCATCGGGCCGCACCACCGGGCGCACAATCGGGCCACACATCAGGCCGCACCGCCACCGCGCACCACGGCACGACCAGGCCGGGCCACCGGGCCGGGCCACCGGACCTCCGGACGGCGTCGCCCTGTCGACGAACGAAGGCCCGGACCCTCAGCGGGTCCAGGCCTCCGGTCGAGCAGATGCTGGGTCAGGCCTTCTGGGCGTCGCCCTCAGCGGCCTCGTCGGTCGTCGCGTCCTCGGCGGCGGCGTCGGCGGGCGTCTCGTCGGCGGCGACCTCGGTCGGCTCCTCCTCGACGGCGGCCGGAGCCTCGGGCTCAGCCTTCGCCTTCGGGGCAGCCTTGGCGGTGGCCTTCGTGGCCTCCTTGACGACGGCCTGCTTGGGCGAGAGCGGCTCGAGGACGAGCTCGATCACGGCCATGGGGGCGTTGTCGCCCTTGCGCGGGCCGATCTTGGTGATGCGCGTGTAGCCACCCTGACGGTCGGCCACGGCCGGCGCGATCTCGGTGAACAGCTCGTGCACGACACCCTTGTCCTTGACGACGGTCAGGACGCGACGGCGGGCGTGCAGGTCACCGCGCTTGGCGAACGTGATGAGGCGCTCGGCGAGCGGGCGGAGGCGCTTGGCCTTCGCCTCGGTCGTCGTGATCCGCTTGTGCTCGAACAGCGACGTCGCGAGGTTCGCGAGGATCAGCCGCTCGTGCGCCGGTCCGCCACCGAGCCGGGGACCCTTGGTGGGCGTAGGCATGGTCTTTGCTCCTTGAGTTCCAGTGATGGGCTACCGACGGACCGGTGCGACCGGCCCGTGGTCTCCCCGGCGTCAGTACTGCTCGTCCTCGACGAAGTCGCCCTCGTCGTCGCCGTAGTAGGCGCTGGCGGTCGGGTCGAAGTCGAGCGGGCTGTCCTTGAGGGTCAGGCCGAGCTCGGCGAGCTTCTCCTTGACCTCCGTGATGGACTTCGCACCGAAGTTGCGGATGTCCAGGAGGTCGGCCTCGCTGCGCGCGACGAGCTCGCCCACCGAGTGGATGCCCTCACGCTTGAGGCAGTTGTAGGAACGGATCGTCAGCTGCAGGTCCTCGATCGGCAGCGCCAGGTCCGCGGCGAGTGCCGCGTCCGTCGGCGACGGCCCGATCTCGATGCCCTCGGCCTCGACGTTGAGCTCACGAGCCAGACCGAACAGCTCGACGAGCGTCTTGCCGGCGGACGCGAGCGCGTCGCGCGGGCTGATCGCCGCCTTGGTCTCGACGTCGACGACGAGCTTGTCGAAGTCCGTGCGCTGCTCGACACGCGTCGCCTCGACCTTGTAGGTCACCTTGAGGACGGGCGAGTAGATCGAGTCGACCGGGATGCGGCCGATCTCCGTGTCGAACGACTTGTTCTGGTTGGCCGACACGTAGCCACGGCCACGCTCGACGGTCAGCTCGATCTCGAGCTTGCCCTTGTCGTTGAGCGTCGCCAGGTGCAGGTCGGAGTTGTGCACCTCGACACCGGCCGGCGGCACGATGTCGGCAGCGGTGACCACACCCGAGCCCTGCTTGCGCAGGTACATCACGACCGGCTCGTCGTTCTCCGAGGAGACGACGAGCTGCTTGATGTTGAGGATGATCTCGGTGACGTCCTCCTTGACGCCCGGCACGGTGGAGAACTCGTGCAGCACGCCGTCGATCCGGATGGACGTGACGGCGGCACCGGGGATGGAGGACAGCAGCGTCCGGCGGAGCGAGTTGCCGAGCGTGTAGCCGAAGCCCGGCTCCAGCGGCTCGATGGAGAACCGCGAACGGTTCTCCGAGATGACCTCTTCGGTCAGGGTGGGGCGCTGTGCGATCAGCACGGTGTGATTCCTCTCAGCGGGCGTCCGCCATATGACGCTCCGCAGGTACTACGAGCTGGCATGCCTCGGTCCGCATGGCCAGCGAAGTCGGACGAGCGGTGCCAGAGCCGGCGCGTGTCTGTCGACGACGCGCCGGCCCCGGCCGAGCCGAGGGTCAGACGCGGCGGCGCTTGGGCGGACGGCAGCCGTTGTGGGCCTGCGGCGTCACGTCCTGGATCGAGCCGACCTCGAGACCGGTCGCCTGCAGCGAGCGGATCGCCGTCTCACGACCCGAGCCCGGGCCCTTGACGAAGACGTCGACCTTGCGCATGCCGTGCTCCTGCGCACGACGCGCGGCCGCCTCAGCGGCGAGCTGCGCGGCGAACGGGGTCGACTTGCGCGAGCCCTTGAAGCCCACCTGGCCGGACGACGCCCAGGCGATCACGGCGCCGGACGGGTCGGTGATGGAGACGATGGTGTTGTTGAACGTGCTCTTGATGTGCGCCTGGCCGTGGGAGACGTTCTTCTTCTCCTTGCGGCGCGGCTTGCGCACGGCGGAACGGGACTTGGGAGGCATCTGCTTCTTCTCTCGTGATCTACAGGTCGCTGAACCGGCACCCCGGGGCCGACCGCGCGCGGCGCGTCATGGTCCCGGAGGGACGGGCTACTTGCGCCCGGCCTTCTTCTTGCCGGCCACGGTGCGCTTCGGGCCCTTGCGGGTACGCGCGTTGGTCTTCGTGCGCTGACCGCGCACGGGAAGGCCACGGCGGTGGCGCAGGCCCTCGTAGCAACCGATCTCGACCTTGCGGCGGATGTCCGCAGCGACCTCACGCCGAAGGTCACCCTCGAGCTTGTAGCTGCCCTCGAGGTGGTCACGGAGCGCGACGAGCTCGGCGTCGCCGAGGTCCTTCACGCGGATGTCGCCACTGATCCCGGTGGCGGCGAGGGTCTTCAGCGCGCGCGTGCGGCCGACCCCGTAGATGTAGGTGAGCGCGATCTCGAGCCGCTTCTCGCGGGGGAGGTCGACGCCGATAAGACGTGCCATGTGCCTGGTGGCTCCTGTACTGCGTCGGAGGTCTGCCGCACCGCCTTCCCGCGTGCTGCGGGCCCCGGCCTCCGACCAGGGGTTCGCCGGTGGGCCGGGCTCTGCCCGGCACCGACCGGAGTGGCGGTGCGCTTGCCGGTCCCGTACGGGACCGTGATGCCGAGCTGCCGCGGACGGCAGCCGATGGTGCGTTCTGCGGGACCTGCGCCCCGCGTCAGGGCATCAGCCCTGGCGCTGCTTGTGACGCAGGTTCTCGCAGATCACCTGGACGCGACCGTGCCGGCGGATCACCTTGCACTTGTCGCAGATCTTCTTGACGCTGGGCTTGACCTTCATCGCGTGTTCCTCCGCCGCCGCATGAGCCTCCGGGGACCGGCGGCGTGGCGGCGTGTTCGAGTGGTGATTACTTGTAGCGGTAGACGATCCGGCCGCGGGACAGGTCGTATGGGCTCAGCTCCACGACCACGCGGTCCTCGGGGAGGATCCGGATGTAGTGCTGACGCATCTTGCCCGAGATATGGGCGAGCACCTTGTGGCCGTTGGTGAGCTCCACGCGGAACATCGCGTTCGGCAGAGCCTCCACGACGCTGCCCTCGATCTCGATGACACCGTCCTTCTTCGCCATGTCCTCCGCTAACTGTCGGTCTCATTGATCAACCCACGTCGGCCGGCCCTCGACCCCGCATGGTGCGACGCCCAGGTTCAGCTCTTGTGGAGAGTGGGTGCGACCAGACCAGCCCGAGAAGGCGGCCAGACAAACGGGCGCACACACCCAACGGACGATCTTACGGCATCGCCCCCGCAGGACGAAACCGGCAGGTCGGTGGCCGTCGTCTCGTCAGATCACACCCCCCGCCCGTCGAGGGCGGGCACGAGGGGGCCCCGGTGCAGCTGGTGCACCGGGGCCCTCTCAGGTCAGACCCGTGCTCAGACGTCCCCGCCCGCACCGTTGGTGCGACCGCGGCGCCGCAGGACGACCAGCCCGGCGCCACCCATCAGCAGCACGATCGCCGCGACGAGCGGGGCCACCACCGACGAACCGGTGGTCGCCAGCGTGGAGCCGTTCGCCGCCAGCACCTCCGACACGAACCCGGGCGACGCGCTCGGCGCGGGCCGCTGGGTCGCGTCAGGCGCCGGCATGACCTCGCTCGTCGGGGTGACCGACGGCTTCGGGGTCGGCGTCGCGCTGGGGGTCGGTGTCACGGTCGGCGTGGAGGTCACCGTCGGCGTCGCCTTCGGTGTGGGGACCGGAGTCACCGTCGGCGACGGCGTGGGCGTCACCGTCGGCGTGGGCGTCACCGTCGGCGTCACCGTCGGGGTCGGTGTCACCTTCGGGGTGGGCGTCACCGTCGGGGTCGGCGTCGGTGTCACCTTCGGGGTCGGCGTCGGCGTCACCTTCGGGGTCGGCGTCGGCGTCACCTTCGGCGTCGGCGTCACCTTCGGGGTCGGCGTCACCTTCGGGGTCGGCGTCACCTTCGGGGTCGGCGTCACCTTGGGCGTGGGCACTGTGGTCGGCGGCGGCACGGCGCCGCACGCAGGCAGGGTGCCGACGAACTTCTCGAGGCTCCAGTGCTGCGCCGCGAAGATCGGCGGCCAGCCGATCACTGCGTTCGGGTAGCTCGGCGCCGGCGAGTCGGTGAACAGCGTCTCGTCGCCGTAGGCCTGGTCCTCCTGGACGCCCCAGCCGGGTCCGCACACGGTCACGGGCACGGCGGCGCGGATCTCGGCGAGGGTCAGGGGGCGGTACTCGGCACCCGGCCACGTCGCCACGAGGTACTGCTGGGTCGAGTTCTCCCAGGAGGCCTCCCGCGACGCGTCTCGCTTGAGGTAGACGTAGGCGGCCGTGACCTTCCCGGGCGACGACGCGGGGGGCGCGGGCTCGGCCGGGGCGGAGTGCCCCGGGCGCTCTCCGGGGCGCGAACCGCCGGTCGCCTGCGCGGCTCCGGCGCTCGCCGTCAGAGCCAGGGCAGCGACGACCGTGGCAACCGCCAGAGGGCTGAACGTGCGGGCGGCGCGGGCCGCTCGGGACGAGGACTCGGGACGAACGCTGCGCTGCATGGGCCACCCATCGTCGATACCAGGCAGACGCGACGGGGGGCGCGCCTGCGGGCCCCCTCGGGCGCGCAGCAACACGCCGCGCACCTCTGGGGTCGGCAGGGACCTGAGGCTCTGCCGCGCCGCACACTATCGGACATATGCGACGGAGCAGGCGCGTTTGCGCAGATGGGCGTGATTGATTCGAAATCTGGACGAATGTTCACCTGAACAGCGGATCGGACGAATCGGACGGGGGTCCGCCATCCGCCCGCACCACGAGCTCACGCGAGCGGTGCGACCTCGACGCCGAGCTCCGCGAGGGCCGAGGCGCCGCCGTCCACGGCCGTGAGCACCCAGATCCCGTCCTCCAGCACAGCGACCGTGTGCTCCCAGTGGCACGCACGGGACCCGTCCTCGGTGACGACGGTCCACTCGTCCTCGAGCACCTCGGTCATCCGCGAGCCGCGTACCACCATGGGCTCGACGGCGACGCACAGACCGGGACGGACCCGGGGGCCGCGGTCCCGCGTGCGGTAGTTCAGGACGTCCGGCGGCTGGTGCATCGAGGTCCCGATGCCGTGGCCCACGTACTCCTGCACGACGCCGTACCGCCGGCCCTCGTTGAGGCCGGCTGCGAGTGCGGCGTCCACGACGTCCTCGACGGCCTCCCCCACCGCACCGAGACGGTCGTTCCGAGCGAGTGCGGCAATGCCGGCCCACATCGCCCGCTCCGTGGTCGCGACGAGGGCCACGTCCTCGGGGTCGGCGTCCCCGACGAGCACCGTGATCGCCGAGTCGCCGTGCCACCCGTCCACGATCGCGCCGCAGTCGATGGAGACGACGTCGCCCTCCTCGAGCACCCGCGAGCCGGGGATGCCGTGCACGATCTCGTCGTTGACGGAAACGCACAGCGTGGCCGGGTATCCGTCGTAGTTCAGGAAGGACGGCGTGGCGCCGGACTCCGCGATCACCCGTGCAGCGACCGCGTCGAGGTCGGCCGTCGTGGTGCCGACGACGACGTGCTCACGCACCGCCGCCAAGGCGTCCGCGACGACCAGGCCCGCCCGCCGCATGACGGCCACCTGGTCCGGCGTCTTGTACTCGATGCGCTCCCGGCCGAACATCTCGGTCACCCGACCGCGCTCAGCGCGCGAAGGACCCGATCGCGGAGAGCAGCCGCTCGGTCACGTCGTCGACGTCACCGATCCCGTCGACCTGCGCCAGCAGGCCTCGGTCGGCATACAGGTGCGAGATGGGAGCGGTCTGCTCGGCGTACACGTCGAGCCGGTGCCGGACCACGTCCTCGGTGTCGTCCTCGCGACCCTCGATCTGCGCCCGCTTGAGCAGCCGCTCGACCACGACCTCCGGGTCGGCCGTGATCTCGACGGCTAGGTCCAGAGCACGACCCTGGTCCGCGAGGATCGCGTCGAGCTCCTCGACCTGGGCCGCGTTGCGCGGGTACCCGTCGAGGAGGAAGCCCTCCGCCACGTCGTCCTGCGCGAGCCGGTCACGCACCATCGCGTTGGTCACCGAGTCCGGGACGAGCGCGCCGCGGGCCGAGTACTCCTGCGCAGTACGGCCGAGCTCCGTCCCGCCCTTAATGTTGGCGCGGAAGATGTCGCCCGTCGAGATCGCCGGCACGCCCAGCTCGTCCGCCAGTCGCGCCGCCTGCGTCCCCTTGCCGGCTCCCGGAGGACCGAGCAGGACCAGACGTGCGCTCATCGGAGGAACCCTTCGTAGTGCCGCTGCTGCAGCTGCGACTCGATCTGCTTGACGGTCTCCAGGCCGACGCCGACCACGATGAGGATCGACGAGCCACCGAACGGGATCTTGGTGCCGACGTCGAGCACGATGAAGGCGAGCGTCGGGATCAGGGCCACGATCGCGAGGTAGATGGAGCCCGGGGCGGTGATACGCGTGATGACGTAGTCGAGGTACTCGGCGGTCGGTCGGCCGGCGCGGATGCCGGGGATGAACCCGCCGTACTTCTTCATGTTGTCGGCGACCTCGTCCGGGTTGAACGTGATGGCCGTGTAGAAGTAGCAGAAGAAGATGATCAGGACGACGTAGAGGACGAGGTGCAGCGGCGCGCTCTGCTGCGCGAGGTACCGGCTGACCCACTGCACCCACGCTGCGGTCGGGTCGCCGAACTGCGCGATGAGCCCCGGGATGGCGAGCAGCGACGAGGCGAAGATGATCGGGATGACGCCGGCCATGTTGATCTTGATCGGGATGTACGTGCTGGAGCCGCCGTACATGCGCCGGCCGACCATCCGCTTCGCGTACTGCACCGGGATCCGGCGCTGGGACTGCTCGACGAACACGACCAGCGCGATCACGAGCACGATCACGGCCAGGACCACGACGAACTTCGACGCACCGTTGTCGCCACCGGCGATCGACCACAGGGCAGTCGGGAAGCTCGCCGCGATCGAGGTGAAGATCAGCAGCGACATGCCGTTGCCGACACCGCGCTCGGTGATCAGCTCACCGAGCCACATGATGAGGCCCGTGCCCGCGGTCATGGTGATGACCATGATCAGCAGCGTGACCCAGTTGTCGTTGGGGATCACGGGGACGGTGCAGTCGCTGAACAGCTGCCCGCTGCGCGCGACCGTGATGATCGTCGTCGACTGCAGGACGGCGAGGCCGATGGTCAGGTACCGCGTGTACTGCGTGAGCTTCGCGGTGCCGGACTGACCCTCTCTGTGGAGCTCCTCGAACCGAGGGATCACCACGCGGAGCAGCTGGACGATGATGCTCGCCGTGATGTACGGCATGATCCCGAGCGCGAAGACCGAGAGCTGCAGCAGCGCGCCGCCGCTGAACAGGTTCACCAGTCCGAGCAGGTCGTTGCCCTTGGCCGCCTCGATGCAGGTCTGCACGTTGGGGTAGGACACACCGGGCGTCGGCAGGAACGAACCGATGCGGAACACGACCATGATGCCGATCGTGAAGAGCAGCTTGCGCCGCAGGTCGGGCGTCCTGAAAGCCCTGACGAATGCGCTGAGCACCTGGTCCTCCTGGGCCGCCTGAGCGGCATCTCGTACGACCGGTCCGTTCCGGCCGTGAACGCCCGCGAATCATTGCAGGCAACGGGGCACCCTAACCGATGTCCCCAGCATGCGGAACGGGACCGGTGGGAGCGCTGTCGGCCCCACCGGCCCCGTCCGGGAATCAGTCCTGCGCGACGCTTCCGCCGGCAGCCACGATCTTCTCCTTCGCGGACGCCGAATAGGCGTCGACCGCGACCGAGACCTTGACCGTGAGATCGCCGGTGCCGAGCACCTTGACGGGCTGGCCCTTGCGGACCGCACCCTTCGCGACCAGGTCGGAGACCGTCACGTCTCCCCCGTCCGGGTACAGCGCCGAGAGCTTGTCCAGGTTGACGACCTGGTACTCGACGCGGAACGGGTTCTTGAAGCCGCGGAGCTTGGGCAGCCGCATGTGCAGCGGCATCTGCCCACCCTCGAAGCGGTCCGGCACCTGATAGCGCGCCTTGGTGCCCTTGGTGCCACGACCGGCCGTCTTGCCCTTCGACGCCTCGCCACGACCCACGCGGGTCTTGGCGGTCTTGGCGCCGGGGGCCGGACGCAGGTGGTGCACCTTGAGCGTGCCACCAGCGCCGGGCACGGCAGCGGCCTCGGCCGCCTTGACGGCAGCCTCGGACCTCGCCGGGGCGGCCTTCTTCGCGGGAGCCGCCTTGGCCTTCGCCGGCGCGGCCTTCGTCTCGGCCTTGGCCGCCTTGGGAGCAGCCTTCTCCGCCTTGGGAGCAGCCTTCTCCGACGCCGCAGCCTTGGCCTTGGTCGTCTTCGGGGCGGCCTCCGTGGCCTCGGCCTTCTTCGCTGCCGCCTTCTTCGGAGCCGTCTTGGCGGCGGCCTCGGGGGCCGTCACCTCCTCGGCCGTCGCGTCGGCCTTCTTGTCGTCAGCCATGGTCACTCGACCTCCTCGACCGCGACCAGGTGCTGCACCGTCTTGACCATGCCGCGGATCTCAGGGCGGTCCTCCTTGACGACGACGTCGCCGATCCGCTTCAGGCCGAGGGTGCGCAGCGTGTCGCGCTGGTTCTGCTTGCCACCGATGCCGGAACGCTTCTGCGTCACCTTGAGACGAGCCATCAGGCACCTGCCTTCGTGCCCGCCGCGGCGGCGAGGCCGGCAGCCTGCGCCCGCAGGAGCGCAGCCGGGACCACGTGCTCGACCGGGAGCCCACGGCGCGCGGCCACGGCCTCCGGACGCTCGAGGCCGCGGAGGGCCGCGACCGTGGCGTGGACGATGTTGATCGCGTTGGACGAACCGAGCGACTTGCTCAGCACGTCGTGGATGCCGGCGCACTCGAGCACGGCGCGCACCGGACCACCGGCGATCACACCCGTACCCGGCGAGGCCGGCCGCAGGAAGACGACACCGGCAGCGGCCTCACCCTGGATGGGGTGCGGGATGGTGCCCTGGATGCGGGGAACCTTGAAGAAGTTCTTCTTGGCCTCCTCGACGCCCTTGGCGATCGCCGCGGGCACCTCCTTGGCCTTCCCGTAGCCGACACCGACGGTGCCGTCGCCGTCGCCCACCACGACGAGCGCGGTGAAGCTGAAGCGGCGGCCGCCCTTGACGACCTTGGCCACGCGGTTGATCGTCACGACGCGCTCGAGGAACGCGCTCTTCTCTGCGGCGTCGCGACCGCGACCGCCGCCGTCACGGCCACGACCGCCGTCGCGGCGGTCGCCGCCTCCGGTGCCGCCCGCGGGCGCCCCGGTGTTGCTGCGCTGAGGAGCAGCCATCAGTGAGTCCTCTTCTTCGATGCGGGGATGGTCGTGGTCGTCACAGGGAGAGTCCGCCCTCGCGGGCCCCGTCGGCGACAGCTGCCACCCGGCCGTGGTACTTGTTGCCGCCGCGGTCGAACACGACGGCGGAGACGCCGGCAGCCTTGGCGCGCTCGGCGACGAGCTCGCCGACCTTGCGGGCCTTGGCCGTCTTGTCGCCGTTCGCCGAACGCAGGTCCGCCTCGAGGGTCGACGCAGACGCGAGCGTCTGGCCGATGCCGTCGTCGACGACCTGAGCCGTGATGTGCCGGGCGGACCGGGTCACGACGAGGCGGGGACGAGCGGCCGAACCGGCGACCTTCTTGCGAAGGCGCACGTGACGGCGCTGACGGGCGATGCGCTTGCCCTTGCCGATGATCTTGAGAGCCATGGTTACTTACCGGCCTTTCCGACCTTGCGGCGCACGTTCTCGCCCGCGTACCGCACGCCCTTGCCCTTGTACGGCTCCGGCTTGCGGATCTTGCGGATGTTCGCGGCGACCTCGCCGACCTGCTGCTTGTCGATGCCCTGCACCGAGAAGCGCGTCGGGGCCTCCACGACGAACGTGATGCCCTCGGGCGGCGTGACGACGACCGGGTGGCTGAAGCCCAGGGCGAACTCGAGGTCCGAACCCTTGGCCGTCACGCGGTAACCGGTGCCGACGATCTCGAGCTTCTTGATGTAGCCCTCCGTCACGCCCGTGACGAGGTTCGCCAGGAGCGTGCGGGTGAGGCCGTGCAGCGAGCGCGACAGGCGCTCGTCGTTCGGGCGGGTGACCACGAGGGCACCGGCCTCGTCACGCGCGACCTCGATGGGTGCGGCGACCGTGTGCTGGAGAGCGCCCTTCGGGCCCTTCACGTACACCACGGCACCGTCGATGCTGACGTCCACGCCGGCCGGGACCGGGACGGGGATTCTGCCGATTCGAGACATGGCTTGCTCCTTTCCGTCTCGGACTTACCAGACGTAGGCGAGGACTTCCCCACCCACGCCCTTCTTGGCGGCCTGCTTGTCGGTCAGGAGGCCGGAGGACGTGGACAGGATCGCCACGCCGAGGCCGCCGAGCACCTTGGGCAGGTTGGTCGACTTCGCGTACACGCGCAGGCCCGGCTTGGACACGCGCTTCACACCGGCGAGCGCACGCTCACGGTTGGGGCCGTACTTGAGCTCGATGATGAGGTTCTTGCCGACGACGGCGTCCTCGACCTTCCAGCCCACGATGTAGCCCTCCGCCTGGAGGATCTCCGCGATGTGGGACTTCAGCTTCGAGAACGGGATCGACACAGAGTCGTGGTGCGCCGAGTTCGCGTTGCGCAGCCGCGTCAGCAGGTCTGCGATGGGGTCAGTCATGGTCATGGGGCTTCAGCCCTTCCTCGCCGGGGTATCTGCGCCGCCCACCGGGGCGGGCGACGCAGACCTACCGACGTTCGTCCTGCTTGGTTTACCAGCTGCTCTTGGTGACGCCGGGGAGCTCGCCACGGTGGGCCATCTCCCGCACGCAGATCCGGCACAGGCCGAACTTGCGGTACACCGAGTGGGGCCGGCCGCAACGCTGGCAGCGCGTGTAGCCACGCACCGCGAACTTCGGCTTCGCAGCGGCCTTGTTCTTGAGGGCGGTCTTCGCCATGTCAGTTCTCCTTGAACGGGAAGCCGAGGAGCTTGAGGAAAGCGCGACCCTCGTCGTCGGTGTCGGCCGTCGTCACGATCGTGATGTCCATGCCGCGGACCCGATCGATCTTGTCCTGGTCGATCTCGTGGAACATGGACTGCTCCGTGAGACCGAACGTGTAGTTGCCGTGGCCGTCGAACTGCTTGGGCGACAGTCCGCGGAAGTCACGGATACGCGGCAGCGCGGTCGACAGCAGGCGGTCCAGGAACTCCCAGGCACGGTCGCCGCGCAGCGTCACGTGGGCGCCGATCGGCATGCCCTCGCGCAGCTTGAACTGGGCGATCGACTTGCGGGCCTTGGTGACCTGCGGCTTCTGGCCCGTGATCTGGGTCAGATCGCGGATCGCGCCGTCGATGAGCTTGGAGTCCTTGGCGGCCTCGCCCACACCCATGTTCACGACGATCTTCACCAGACGCGCGGTCTGGTTGATGTTCGCGTGGCTGAACTGCTCGAACAGGGCCGGCTTGATCTCGTCGTTGTAACGAGCCTTGAGCCGGGGCTGCGCCGGAGCGGTGATCTCGGTCATCAGATGTCCTTACCGGAGCGCTTGGCGACGCGGACCCGGACGGTGCGGGTACGGCCGTCACGCTCGACCTGCTCGCTGCGGTAGCCGACCCGGGTGCCCTTCTTGGTCTCCGGGTCCACGAGCATCACGTTGCTGATGTGGATGGGGGCCTCGACGGTCTCGATGCCGCCGGTGCGGGTGCCGCGGGCCGTCTGGCCGGCCTTCACGTGCTTCTGCACGCGCTGCACGCCCTCGACGACGACACGCTGCGTCTCGGTGAGCACCTCGAGGACGCGGCCCTGACGGCCCTTGTCGCGGCCCGAGATGACGAGGACGAGGTCGCCCTTCTTGATCTTCGCCATGGTCAGAGCACCTCCGGCGCCAGCGAGATGATCTTCATGAACTTCTTGTCGCGCAGCTCGCGGCCCACCGGGCCGAAGATGCGCGTGCCACGGGGCTCACCGTCGCCCTTGAGGATCACTGCGGCGTTCTCGTCGAACTTGATGTACGAACCGTCCGGACGGCGGCGCTCCTT
Source organism: Cellulomonas sp. URHB0016 (assembly GCF_054057935.1). Classification (NCBI taxonomy): domain Bacteria; kingdom Bacillati; phylum Actinomycetota; class Actinomycetes; order Micrococcales; family Cellulomonadaceae; genus Cellulomonas; species Cellulomonas sp. URHB0016. The sequence goes on from NZ_JBSRZU010000001.1 coordinate 1,348,198, forward strand.
GCGGGTGCGCACGATGACGGCCTTGACGACGTCGCCCTTCTTGACGTTGCCGCCAGGAATGGCGTCCTTGACGGTGGCGACGATGACGTCGCCGATGCCGGCGTACCGGCGGCCGGAGCCGCCGAGCACACGGATGCAGAGGATCTCCTTGGCACCCGTGTTGTCAGCGACACGCAGTCGCGACTCCTGCTGGATCATTGCCTACTCCTGTCGTGCGGCGGGTTCTCGTCCCCGGTGGGGCGAGCCTGGCCGTACGTAGTTGCCGTGATGCACACGTCGCGGCGGGTGTCTCCTTCGAGCGCACCCGCCGCCCGTGGGCAACTGGGGTGGTGCTGCTTACTTGGCCTTCTCGAGGACCTCGACCAGACGCCACCGCTTGGTGGCCGACAGCGGCCGCGTCTCCATGATGAGGACCAGGTCACCGATGCCCGCCGAGCTCAGCTCGTCGTGCGCCTTGACCTTGCTCGTGCGCCGGATGACCTTGCCGTAGAGCGGGTGCTTGACCCGGTCCTCGACCTCGACCACGACGGTCTTGTCCATCTTGTCGCTCACGACATAGCCGCGGCGCGTCTTGCGGTAGGGGCGGGCTTCCACCACTGCCGTGGTGCTCTCGTTCTTCTCGTCGCTCATGGTCGACCTCACTCGCTCGCGCTCGGGGCGGTACGGATGCCGAGCTCGCGCTCGCGCAGGATCGTGTAGATCCGCGCGATGTCACGGCGAACGGCCTTGAGACGCCCGTGGCTCTCGAGCTGACCGGTCGCGGACTGGAAGCGGAGGTTGAACAGCTCCTCCTTGGACTTCTTCAGCTCGGCGACCAGCTTCTCGTCGTCGAAGGTGTCCAGCTCGGTGGGAGCCAGGTCCTTGGTTCCGATAGCCATCAGTTACCACCCTCGCGAACCACGAAACGGGTCTTCATCGGGAGCTTGTGCTGCGCGCGGCGCATGGCCTCGCGAGCGAGCGGCTCCGGGACGCCGGCGAGCTCGAACATCACTCGACCCGGCTTGACGTTGGCGATCCACCACTCGGGCGAGCCCTTGCCAGAACCCATGCGGGTCTCGGCGGGCTTCTTCGTGAGGGGACGGTCCGGGTAGATGTTGATCCAGACCTTCCCACCACGCTTGATGTGGCGGGTCATGGCGATACGAGCAGCCTCGATCTGCCGGTTCGTGACGTAGGCCGGCTCGAGAGCCTGGATGCCGTACTCACCGAACGAGATCGACGTACCACCGGTCGCGGCGCCGGAGCGCCCCGGGTGGTGCTGCTTGCGGTGCTTCAGCCTGCGCGGGATCAGCACGGCTCAGGCCTCCGTTCCGGTCTCAGGGGCAGCGGCCTCAGCAGCCGGTGCCTCGGTGGCCTCGGCGGGCGCGTCCGAGCGCTCACGACGCGGGGCGCCCGCACGGGGGCCACGGTCGCCGCCACGGTCTCCACGACCGCCGCCCTCGCCACGCGGACCACGAGCCGGGCGCGGGGCCTGGGTCGCCTGGTCGCGGGCGAACTCCTTCTCGGTCATGTCGCCCTTGTAGACCCACACCTTGACGCCGATGCGGCCGAAGGTGGTGCGGGCCTCGAAGAAGCCGTAGTCGATGTTCGCGCGGAGCGTGTGCAGAGGCACGCGACCCTCGCGGTAGAACTCGGTACGGCTCATCTCCGCACCGCCGAGGCGGCCGGAGACCTGCACGCGGATGCCCTTGGCGCCGGCGCGCTGCGCCGACTGGATGCCCTTGCGCATCGCACGACGGAACGAGACACGGCTCGCCAGCTGCTCGGCGATGCCCTGGGCGACGAGCTGAGCCTCGATCTCGGCGTTCTTGACCTCGAGGATGTTCAGCTGCACCTGCTTGCCCGTGAGCTTCTCGAGCTCCCCACGGATGCGGTCGGCCTCCGCGCCACGACGCCCGATGACGATGCCCGGGCGGGCGGTGTGGATGTCGACACGGACGCGGTCGCGCGTGCGCTCGATCTCGACCTTCGCGATACCGGCGCGCTCGAGACCGGTGCTCATGAGCTTCCGGATCTGCACGTCCTCGCGGACGTAGTCGCGGTAGCGCTGACCCGGCTTCGTCGAGTCCGCGAACCAGCGCGAGCGGTGGTCGGTCGTGATGCCCAGGCGATACCCGAGCGGGTTGACCTTCTGTCCCACTATCGGGCCCGTCCCTTCGTGCTCTCACGCTCAGCGACGACCACGGTGATGTGGCTCGTCCGCTTGAGGATCTGGCTGGCACGGCCCTGCGCCCGCGGACGGAACCGCTTGAGCGTCGGGCCCTCATCGACGAAGACCTCGGAGACGTAGAGGTCCGCCTCGTCCAGGCGCTCGCTGTTGCGCTTCGCTCCCTCGACCGCGTTCGCGATCGCGGACTGCACCGTCTTGAGGACGGGCTCCGCGGCCGCCTGCGGCGCGAACTTCAGCACCGCTACGGCCTCCCCGGCCTGCTTGCCACGGATGAGGTCCACGACGCGCCGGGCCTTCTGGGGCGTGACGCGGACGAACCGCGCCTTCGCCTTGGCTTCCATTGCTGTCCTGCCTTCTGTCTCTGCCGGTGAGGGCGTCGCCTGGCTGACCCGGGGGTCAGCGGCGACGACCCTTCCGGTCGTCCTTCTCGTGGCCGCGGAACGTCCGCGTCGGAGCGAACTCGCCGAGCTTGTGCCCGACCATCGACTCCGTCACGAACACCGGGGTGTGCTTGCGTCCGTCGTGCACCGCGAACGTGTGGCCGAGGAAGTCCGGCGTGATGACCGAACGGCGCGACCACGTCTTGATGACGCTCTTCGTGCCGGCGGTGTTCTGGACGTCGACCTTCTTCTGCAGGTGACCGTCGACGAACGGGCCCTTCTTCAGGCTGCGTGGCATCTCAGGCTCCTATCAGCGCTTGTTCTTGCCGGTGCGCCGACGGCGCACGATGAGCTTGTCGCTCGGCTTGTTCGGACGACGGGTACGACCCTCAGGCTGACCCCACGGGCTGACGGGGTGACGTCCACCGGACGTCTTGCCCTCGCCACCACCGTGCGGGTGGTCGATCGGGTTCATGGCGACACCACGGACGGTCGGGCGCTTGCCCTTCCAGCGCATGCGGCCGGCCTTGCCCCAGTTGATGTTCGACTGCTCGGCGTTGCCGACCTCGCCGACCGTGGCGCGGCAGCGCAGGTCGACGTTGCGGATCTCGCCCGACGGCAGCCGGAGCTGCGCGTACGGGCCGTCCTTGGCGACGAGCTGCACCGACGACCCCGCGGAGCGGGCGATCTTCGCACCGCCACCGGGCCGGAGCTCGATGGCGTGGATGACCGTACCGGTCGGGATGTTGCGCAGCGGCAGGTTGTTGCCGGGCTTGATGTCGGCACCGGGACCGTTCTCGATGACGTCACCCTGCGACAGCTTGTTCGGCGCGATGATGTAGCGCTTCTCGCCGTCCGCGTAGTGCAGGAGCGCGATGCGCGCCGTGCGGTTGGGGTCGTACTCGATGTGAGCGACCTTGGCCGGCACGCCGTCCTTGTCGTGGCGACGGAAGTCGATGACGCGGTACGCACGCTTGTGACCGCCACCCTGGTGGCGGGTCGTCACGCGACCGGTGGAGTTGCGGCCACCCGTCTTGTGCAGCGGACGGACCAGCGACTTCTCCGGCGTGGAGCGCGTGATCTCGACGAAGTCGGCGACGCTGGAGCCTCGACGGCCCGGCGTGGTCGGCTTGTACTTACGAATACCCATGAGTTCTCAGTCCTTCGCTCAGCCGACCGGACCGCCGAAGATGTCGATCGTTCCCTCGCGGAGGGTGACGATCGCACGCTTCGTGTCCTTGCGGCGGCCGATGCCGAAACGGGTCCGACGAGCCTTGCCCTTGCGGTTCGCCGTGTTGACCGAGTCGACCTTGACGCCGAACACCTGCTCGACGGCGATCTTGATCTCGGTCTTGTTGGCGCGCGGGTCGACGAGGAAGGTGTACTTCCCCTCGTCGAGCAGGCCGTAGCTCTTCTCGGAGACGACGGGCGCGACGAGGATGTCGCGCGGGTTCTTGCCGATGTCGCTCACTTGGTGTCCTCCAGCTCAGCCTCGGAGGACGTGGCCACGGCGGACGCACCCTTGGGCGGGCCTGCGAGGAACGCGTCGAGCGCGCCCTGCGTGAACACGACGTCGTCCGAGATCAGGACGTCATAGGTGTTGAGCTGGTCGGAGACCAGCAGGTGCACCCGCTCGACGTTCCGCAGCGACTTCCACGTGATCTCGTCCGAGCGCTCGACGACGACCAGGACGTTCTTGCGGCCGGACAGGTTGTCCAGCACCGCGAGAGCGGACTTGGTCGACGGCGCGGTGCCCGGGGCGAAGCCCGAGACGACGTGCACGCGGCCGGCACGAGCGCGGTCCGAGAGAGCACCGCGGAGCGCCGCGGCCTTCATCTTCTTGGGCGTGCGCTGGGAGTAGTCGCGCGGCGTGGGGCCGTGGACGACACCACCACCGGCGAACTGCGGAGCACGCGTCGAACCCTGGCGGGCGCGACCTGTGCCCTTCTGCTTGTACGGCTTGCGCCCACCACCACGGACCTCGCCACGAGACTTCGTGTCGTGGGTGCCCTGGCGCGCCGCAGCGAGCTGCGCGACGACGACCTGGTGGATGAGCGGGATGTTGGTCTGCACGTCGAAGACGTCCGCGGGCAGCTCGGCCTGGCCGGCCTTCTTGCCCTCGGAGTCGACCACGTCGACGGTCAGCGTGTCGCTCATGCGGTCACGCACCCTTCGCAGCGGATCGCACGACGACGACGCCGCCCTTGGGGCCGGGAACGGCACCCTTGACGAGGATGAGACCCCGCTCGGCGTCGACCGCGTGCACGGTCAGGTTCTGGGTGGTCTGACGGGCAACACCCATCCGACCGGCCATCTTGATGCCCTTGAACACGCGCGACGGGGTGGAGGCCCCACCGATCGAGCCGGGCTTGCGGTGGTTGCGGTGCGCACCGTGGGAGGCGCCGACGCCGTGGAAGCCGTGACGCTTCATCACACCGGCGGTGCCCTTGCCCTTGGTGGTACCGATGACGTCCACGACCGAGCCGGCCTCGAAGGCGGCAGCGGTGAGCTCCTGGCCGAGCGTGAACTCGGAGGCGTCGGACGTACGGATCTCGGCCACGTGCCGGCGCGGCGTGACGCCGGCCTTCTCGAAGTGGCCCTTGAGCGGCTTGGTGACCTTGGTCGGCTTGATCTCGCCGTAGGCGAGCTGCACAGCGGCGTAGCCGTCGGTCTCAGCGGAGCGGACCTGCGTCACGACGTTGGTGCCGACAGCGACCACGGTGACGGGCACGAGACGACCGTTGTCGTCCCAGACCTGCGTCATGCCGAGCTTCGTGCCGAGCAGCGCCGTGACGGGGCGCTCGTTCTGCTGGGTAACCATGGAAATCAGTTCCTTCCCAGCGTCAGAGCTTGATCTCGATGTTCACGTCCGCGGGCAGGTCGAGACGCATGAGCGAGTCGACGGCCTTCGGCGTGGGATCGATGATGTCGATGAGCCGCTTGTGAGTACGCATCTCGAAGTGCTCGCGGCTGTCCTTGTACTTGTGAGGCGACCGGATGACGCAGAAGACGTTCTTCTCCGTCGGCAACGGCACCGGGCCCACGACCGACGCACCAGCGCGAGTCACCGTGTCGACGATCTTGCGCGCCGAGCTGTCGATGACCTCGTGGTCGTAGGACTTGAGCCTGATGCGGATCTTCTGTCCCGCCATGGCGTCGTGTACTTCTCTCTCTCGAACCGGCCCATCCGACCCCCGCGCTCGGGCGTGTCGCTCTGCGCGACGCACCACCCCGCTGCACACCTGTGACGGTGCGAGGGCCGTTGGTTGTTGTCGAGCCGCCACCATCAGGTGTTCCCCGAGGTCCGGAGGCTCTCCACACGTTTTCCGCACTTCCCGTGCACAGCGCGCGCGAGCGCACCACCCCGGAAAGGGCAACCTGAACAGTGTGCCAGACCTGGCCGAGATACTCCAATCCGCCCGGGCTGTGCGCTCCCGCACACCCACCGGGGCACCCGCGCGACGCTACCGGTCGGCGGGAGCAGCACCGGCCCGTCGGCGACCTCCCTGCGCCCACCGGACCGGCCGTCGGTCGACCCACCGGCCCACCTGCACGGGGACGCCGGCCGCCGCGGACGACGAGGCGAACCTCTCCAGCATCCCGGCGAACTGCCTGGACAGCGTCCGGTCCCCGCCCTTGTCCTCGACGTCGACCTCCAGGACGCAGCCGCCTCCCGCCAGCGCGAAGCCCCGCACGTTGACCGAGGTCCCGACGGGCCCCGCCCACTCGACGACGCCGGCGACCATGCCGGCGGCCTCCAGCGCGTCAGGGTGCCGCTCGCGCACGATGCACACCGGGATGCCGTCACGGCCGACGAGCCGCTCGACCCGCATGCCGACCGCGGACGCGGTCGCGACGAAGGCGTCCATCGCGGTCACCGCCTCGGAACCGACCGACACCAGGCACCGGGGCGACGTCATGAGTGCCGGCCACGGACGAGGCCCGCCCTCGTCGGTGCCGGACCACGTCCGGAGCCGGTGGTCCGTCGGCAGGACCGGTGCGACGTGGTCCGCGACCACCGCGCGCGCGGCACCCACGGCGAGGCCGGCGAGCTGGGACGCGACGGTCTGGAACGCGGACATGCGCGGAGTCTAGGGACGGCCTGCCCCGTCCCGACGACGCCGGCCCGACCTCGGGCCGACGACCACACGGACGGCCCAACCGCGCGGCGCGCGCCGGCGGACACCCCAGGGACCGGACGGCTCGGCTTCGGCGACGACGGACGGGGACGGTCACGGCGCGCGCCGGTAGCGCCGTCAGCCGCGGTCGACGACCAGCGATCCGAGGCCCCCACCGACCGTCACCTCGTAGTGGTCCGCGTCCGGGTCGAATCCCGACGTCGCGACCTCCGCACCTGCGCCGAGGCCACCCGTCGTCTCGCCGTCGACCGTCGCGGACCCCGCGCCGGACGTCACCGTGGCATGCACGCCGACGCCGTCGGGCACGTGGAGCACGAGAGAACCCGCACCGGCCCGCTGGTCGACGACCACGCGCCCCGACGGCCGGGGCAGGCTCAGCTCGAGAGTCTGCAAGCCCGACGACAGCACGACACCGTCCACGGCCACCTCCGCCAGCCCGGCCTCGACCTCACCGGCCCCCACCTGGAGATCCAGCGACCAACGCACGTCCCCCGCGAGCCGGACGGTCACCGTGCCGCCGCCGAGCGCGACGACCGGCTGCGCCCCGTCGGCGTCCACGGACACAGCCGTGTCGGCCCCGGTCGGCTCGACACGGACGAGATCACCGGCGGGGGCGTCGGTGCGGATGCGGACGGAGTCGGCGTCGCCGCTGAGCACCAGTCGAGCGGCGTCCACGTGGCCCCGGTCGACCGTGACGACCCCGTCCGGATCGGTCGCGCCACCGCCTCCGCCTCCGGGCGTCGCGCTCCATGGCCCCGGCTGTGTGAGCACCACGGCCGCGGCGACGAGGACGGCGCCGGCGACGAGAAGCCACCAGGTCCGTGGGCTGGTGGTGGCCACGGCGGGCGCGTCGTGCTCGGCTGTGGTCGTGCGCAGCGTGCGGCGCGAGGGATCGGTCGACATGGCCGCGACGGTACCTACCGCCGGCAGGGACCGCGCGGCAGCAGTCCCCCACGTACCCGTCCTCCGTGCCCGGCCTGAGCCGCCCGCGTGCGACCGGCGGCCGACCGCGCACGTCCGCGCCGTCACGGCACGCGACCTGGCGACGCCGCGCCGCACGGAGCGCGCTCACACGCGCGGAGCATCGGCCACCATCGAGTCGTACGGTCCGTGCTCGCTGATCGGCCGGAACGAGTCGTCGGTCGCCGAGGCGTGCAGGGCGGCGACGAGCGTGTCGACCGGTGGAAGGCCGAGGGCCTCACGCACCTCGGCGCGCGTCGCGTCCAGCTCCGGGAAGTCCTCCCGGATCTCGTCGTCGCAGGATCGGAGCCACTGGGGCAGGTCCTCGTCGAGCGGTCGGGAGAGGGCGTCGTGCAGGCTCGGCAGGCCCACGACCAGCGCCAGCGCGTCCCGCAGGCTGTGGGCGACCAGGCCGCCCTCGCCCTCGGACCCCGCGTAGACGACCGCACCTGACGGCGTCGTCAGGTACGTGCCGCCGGACGCGTCGCCCGCGATCGGGATCAGCCGGTCTCCGTTCCCCAGTCGCACGTCCTCGACCGGGTCGAGCCGGGTGACGTCGAAGTCGAAATGAACGGCCAGCTGCTCGGCGAGGGCCGCCGACTCCCTGATGCGCGCGAGGAGGTCCATGCGGGCATCCTACGAGCCGGAGTCGCCGCGACCGGCCGCCGCGACAGGCCGTCGCGACCGGCCCTCGCGCCCTGGACGAAGCCGACGAGAGTCGGAGCACGACGCAGGGCCCGGGAGCCGAAGCTCCCGGGCCCTGCGACGAACGATCAGCCCCGAAGGGCGGTGATCACTTGAGGATCTTGATGACCCGACCCGAGCCGACGGTGCGGCCACCCTCACGGATGGCGAAGCCGAGGCCCTCCTCCATCGCGATGGGCTGGATGAGGTTCACGTGGATCTCGGTGTTGTCGCCGGGCATGACCATCTCGGTGCCCTCGGGCAGCGTGATGACGCCGGTGACGTCGGTGGTGCGGAAGTAGAACTGGGGGCGGTAGTTCCCGTAGAACGGGTTGTGACGGCCACCCTCGTCCTTGGCCAGGATGTAGACCTGGCCCTCGAACTCGGTGTGCGGCGTGATCGAGCCGGGCTTGACGACGACCTGGCCGCGCTCGACCTCCTCGCGCTTCGTGCCACGCAGGAGCAGACCGACGTTCTCGCCGGCCTCGGCGTAGTCGAGCAGCTTGCGGAACATCTCGACGCCGGTGACCGTGGTCTTGATCGCCTTCTCCTTGATGCCGACGATCTCCACCTCCTCGTTCACCTTGAGCTTGCCGCGCTCCACGCGACCGGTGACGACGGTGCCACGACCGGTGATCGTGAAGACGTCCTCGATGGGCATGAGGAACGGCTTGTCGATGTCGCGGACCGGGTCCGGCACGCTCTCGTCGACCGCGTCGAGCAGCGCCTCGACGGACTTGACCCACACCGGGTCGCCCTCGAGCGCCTTCAGGCCGGAGACGCGCACGACCGGCACGTCGTCGCCGGCGAAGCCCTGCGCGGAGAGGAGCTCACGCACCTCCATCTCGACGAGGTCGAGGATCTCCTCGTCGTCGACCATGTCGGTCTTGTTCAGGGCGACGAGCAGGTAGGGCACGCCGACCTGACGGGCGAGCAGGACGTGCTCACGCGTCTGGGCCATCGGGCCGTCGGTCGCGGCCACCACGAGGATGGCGCCGTCCATCTGCGCCGCACCCGTGATCATGTTCTTGATGTAGTCCGCGTGACCCGGCGCGTCGACGTGAGCGTAGTGACGCTTCTCCGTCTGGTACTCGACGTGCGCGATGTTGATCGTGATACCGCGCTGCTTCTCCTCCGGCGCCTTGTCGATCTCGTCGAACGGCGTGAAGGGGTTCAGGTCCGGGTACTTGTCGTGCAGGACCTTCGAGATGGCAGCGGTCAGCGTCGTCTTGCCGTGGTCGACGTGACCGATGGTCCCGATGTTGACGTGCGGCTTCGTCCGCTCGAACTTCGCCTTGCCCACTGGGTGTCCTCCTCAGGACTTGGTAGAGATTGCCCGTCTGCTGGTACCGGACGGTACCTGCCAGGCGTGCGGTCCTACGGGTCGGTTGTGTGATGGAACTACAGGTGTCGACCTGTGGGACTACTCGCCCCGGGTCTTCTTGATGATCTCTTCTGCCACGTTGCGAGGAACCTCGGCGTAGCTGTCGAACTGCATCGAGTACACGGCGCGGCCCTGGGTCTTCGACCGCAGGTCCCCGACGTACCCGAACATCTCGGAGAGCGGCACCTGGGCGCGGATGACCTTCACGCCCGTCGCGTCCTCCATGGACTGGATCATGCCGCGGCGCGAGTTGATGTCGCCGATGACGTCACCCATGTACTCCTCGGGAGTACGGACCTCGACGGCCATGACCGGCTCCAGGAGGACCGGGTCGGCCTTGCGGACCGCTTCCTTGAGGATCATCGAGCCCGCGATCTTGAACGCCATCTCCGAGGAGTCGACGTCGTGCGAGGCACCGTCGAGCAGGATCGCCTTGACGCCCACGAGCGGGAAGCCCGCCAGCACGCCGAGCTGCATCGCGCTCTGGATGCCGGCGTCGACCGACGGGATGTACTCGCGCGGGATGCGGCCACCGGTGACCTTGTTCGAGAACTCGTACAGCTCGCCCTCGGCGGGGTCCAGCGGCTCGAAGGACATCTGGACCTTCGCGTACTGGCCCGAGCCACCGGTCTGCTTCTTGTGGACGTAGTCCATCTTCTCGACCGTGCGGCGGATCGTCTCGCGGTACGCGACCTGCGGCTTGCCGACGTTGGCCTCGACCTTGAACTCGCGACGCATGCGGTCCACGAGGATGTCGAGGTGGAGCTCGCCCATGCCGCCGATGACGGTCTGGCCGGTCTCCTCGTCGTGCTTGACGCGGAAGGTCGGGTCCTCCTCGGCCAGCTTCTGGATGGCCACGGAGAGCTTCTCCTGGTCACCCTTCGTCTTGGGCTCGATCGCGACGTCGATGACCGGCTCGGGGAACGTCATGGACTCGAGCACGACCGGCGAGCCCGGGTCGCACAGCGTGTCGCCCGTGGTGACGTCCTTGAGGCCGATGAACGCGTAGATGTGACCGGCCGTGGCGTCCTCGACCGGGTTCTCCTTGTTGGAGTGCATCTGGAAGAGCTTCCCGATGCGCTCCTTCTTGTTCTTGGTCGAGTTGAGCACCTGGGCGCCCTGCGCCACCTTGCCGGAGTACACCCGGACGTAGGTGAGCTTGCCGAAGAACGGGTGCGAGGCGACCTTGAACGCGAGGGCCGAGAACGGCTCCGTCGAGTCGGGGTGGCGCTCGACGACGAGCTCCGGGTCCTTCATGTCGTGGCCCTCGACCGCCGGGACGTCCAGGGGCGTCGGCAGGTAGTCGATGACGGCGTCGAGCATGGGCTGGACGCCCTTGTTCTTGAACGCCGAGCCGCACAGCACGGGGTAGGCCTCGGACTTGACGGTGAGCTTGCGGATGCCGGCCTTGATCTCGGCGACCGTCAGCTCCTCGCCACCGAGGAACTTCTCGAGCAGCTCGTCGTCCGTCTCGGCGACGGCCTCGAGCAGCTCGGCCCGGTACTTGTCGGCCTTCTCGACCAGGTCGGCCGGGATGTCCTCGACCTCGTACTTCTCGCCGAGGGCCGTCTCGCCGCGCCACACGAGAGCGCGCATGGTGACCAGGTCCACGACGCCGATGAAGTCGCTCTCGGAGCCGATGGGCAGCTGGATGACCAGCGGCTTGGCCTTGAGGCGGTTCACGATGGTGTCGACCGTGAAGTAGAAGTCCGCGCCGAGCTTGTCCATCTTGTTGACGAAGCAGATGCGCGGGACGTCGTACTTGTCGGCCTGGCGCCACACGGTCTCCGACTGGGGCTCGACGCCCTCCTTGCCGTCGAAGACGGCAACGGCGCCGTCGAGGACGCGCAGCGAGCGCTCGACCTCGACCGTGAAGTCCACGTGGCCGGGGGTGTCGATGATGTTGATCTGGTTGTCGTGCCAGTAGCAGGTCGTCGCGGCGGACGTGATCGTGATGCCGCGCTCCTGCTCCTGCTCCATCCAGTCCATCGTCGACGCACCGTCGTGCGTCTCACCGATCTTGTAGTTGACCCCGGTGTAGAACAGGATCCGCTCGGTGGTCGTCGTCTTGCCGGCATCGATGTGCGCCATGATGCCGATGTTGCGGACCTTCGTGAGGTCCGTCAGCACGTCCAGTGCCACGTGAGTTGCCCCTTGTCGGTTGGCTTGGGTGGCGCCACCGGTCCGGTCCGGAGAACGGACCGGCGGCGCAGCGCCCGTGGGTGCCGGGATTACCAGCGGTAGTGCGCGAAGGCCTTGTTGGACTCGGCCATCTTGTGCATGTCCTCACGGCGCTTCACCGCGGCACCGAGGCCGTTGGACGCGTCGAGGATCTCGTTCATGAGGCGCTCGGTCATCGTCTTCTCGCGACGAGCGCGGGAGTAGTCGGTGAGCCAGCGCAGCGCGAGCGTGGTCTGGCGGACCGGACGCACCTCGACGGGGACCTGGTAGGTCGCACCACCGACGCGGCGCGAGCGGACCTCGAGCGACGGGCGGACGTTGTCCAGCGCGCGCTTGAGCACGACGACCGGGTCGCCCTGCGTCTTCTCACGCACACCCTCGAGGGCGCCGTAGACGATGGCCTCCGCGACGGACTTCTTGCCGTCGAGCAGGACCTTGTTGATCAGCTGCGTGACGACCGGGGACCCGTAGACCGGGTCGACGATGAGCGGCCGCTTCGGGGCCGGACCCTTGCGAGGCATCAGCCCACCTTCTTCGCGCCGTAGCGGCTGCGCGCCTGCTTGCGGTTCTTCACGCCCTGCGTGTCGAGGGCGCCGCGGACGATCTTGTACCGGACACCCGGGAGGTCCTTCACACGACCGCCGCGCACGAGCACGATCGAGTGCTCCTGCAGGTTGTGGCCGACGCCCGGGATGTACGCGGTGACCTCGACCTGGCTCGAGAGACGGACGCGCGCCACCTTGCGGAGCGCGGAGTTCGGCTTCTTCGGGGTCGTGGTGTAGACGCGGGTGCACACACCGCGTCGCTGAGGGCTGCCCTTGAGGGCAGGCGTCTTCGACTTGTTCGTCTTCGCCTGCCGGCCCTTGCGGACCAGCTGCTGGATCGTAGGCACTACGTCTCCGTCTGTTGGATGTCACTCTGGTCGACCGGCACCCGTCACCCTGGACGGCCGGCATGCTCGGGGATCGTCGCCCGTCGCGCGACTACCCCGGAGGTCGTTCGTCCCGCACCGACCCCCGCGCTCGGGCGTGTCGCCCCGCTCTCCGCACCCGCCACATCCGCAAAGCTGCCTTGGCGGAGAGACGGCGCGGTGGACAAGGACCACCCGATGCTCCCGGACCGCCGTCCCGGCCGACAGCCCCTATCGAGGCCTGACCAGGAAGCTTCCACCGAGTGCATGCGCGAGAGCCCGACGGCGCGGGCACGGTGTCCTACGTTACCGGGCGCCGCTGGAAGCGTCAAAGCGGCGATCGTCACGTTCCGGCAGCATCGAGGCAGGCACTGCGCGGTCTCGGACGTCCTGCGGGCCTTCGAGAGCCGTCAGGGTGCCGACGGGACCACCCATGCGTAGCTCTGCGAGCTCCCGGGGGCACCGTCGCTGTCGTCGACGTGCACGGAGACGAGGGTGAAGTCCCTGCCCGCGACGGTCACGGTCTCGCCGACCTTCGCACCGGACGACTGGGCGACCTCGCCTGCCCGGTGGGCCGACAGCGACACGTGGTCGTCGTCGATGTTGCTCGCGATCACCGTGAGGTCGTCGAGAGCAGTCGGGATGTTCTCCTGCAGCCGGACGCCGCCGTCGGGCGACGACGCCCCGGGGTCCGGCTCGTCGGCACCGCACCCCGCCATCGCCAGGCTCGTCACCACGACGACGGCCGCGGCCGAGATCCACCGTCCCCAGCGTGCCATCGGTGCACCCCTCTCCTGTCGACCTGCCCGGAAGGCTATCCGCACCTCAACGCACCGCATTCGTGTCCACGGCGCGGAACGCGTCCACGTAGTCGTCGTAGTCCATCGTGATCGGCGGGTAGGAGGCGATGCCCCACGGGTTCACCACCGTCACGGTGCCGTTCTTCACGTCCACCGACTGCACGTAGTAGGCGTGGTGGGAGTGCAGCTGGTCCACACCCTTGTCGTCCTTGTAGTAGGGGTTGTCGTCGTTCGGGAGCGACGACAACCCGATCGCTCCGCCGTCGGCCAGCACCCCCGCGAGGTCACCGATGCTGAGGTCGTCGGTGTCGTGGTGCTCCGACGGGACACCCGTCAGGAGCGTCATGCCCACCTCGGTGTAGCCGCCCTCGATCTCGTCGTAGTCGCCGTACTGCACGGCCAGTGCCTTCTCCAGGACCATCGGCCACAGCTCATAGGGCGAGACGCGGCCGTCGTTGCTCGCGAACGCCGGGTCGCCGTTGGACATGAGCACCATGTCGGGCGTCACCGTGACGTTCACCGCCTTGCCGTCGGGGTAGAGCCGCACGGTGTACGAACCGTTGGCGTTCTGGGTGATGGCCTGGCGGATCAGGTCCGGGTCCGCCTGGGCGACCGCCATCATGGACGCCATGTACCAGCAGTCGCCGATCTGTCCCTGAGAGACGTCCGTCGGGCTCACCGACCCCACGAACAGGCTGTGCTCCACCTCGCCGTACTTCCCGGTGTTCGCCGGGCTCGTCGGGGTTGTCCCGCGCACCATCACCTCCGACGCCGTCGAAGCTGGGCTGAAGCTCGTCGGTGAACTTGGCCAGCCGGTCGAGCGTCGCCTTGCCGGCCTTCGAGGCGAACAGCTCCCAGAGGGTCCGGCGCTCGTCGCGCGACCAGCCTCCGCCGAACCAGCCGTCGTCCAGCTCGTCGACCCAGTCCTTCAGCTCGTCGTCGCTCATCGAGGCGATCAGCTGGTCGATCTCCGCGCCGTTGAGACCCTCGATCGCCTCCCGGGCGTCGTCCAGGTCCCCTCCCCGCACGCCCCAGAACCCGCCGTCGAGGGCGTCTCGCAGGTGGTCGAGCGCACTCTCGACGTCCTCCTGGTCGACGGGCTCGTCGTCGTCCGACGCGTTGGCGTACTTCGTCGGGTCCGTGGCCGGCGCCGAACCCCCGCCGTCCGACGGACCGGCGGGAGCGCCCGCGCCGTCGCCGTCGTAGACCGTGGGTGCGTCGGTGCCGCCGCAGTCTCCGGCCTGCGTACCGAGCGCGCGGACGGCGCAGCCGATCTTGTCGGCGACGGTCTGGCCGACGCCCGACATCTGGCTCGCCGCGACGAGCGCAGCGACGAGGACCACGACGACGATGACGATGCCGACGTACTCGACGGAAGCAGCACCCCGCTCCCTGCCCCGACCCCGATCGATGCATGTCATGTGGTGATCGTCCTGGCCCGACGCCGTCGACGACACGGCCCGGGGGCCCAACATGGGCCTACGGTGGGCCCAGGACACCACCGCTGTGGGGTCAGCCGGGCAGCACCAGGACGGCCTGCGACGGTTCACCCGGACCGTCGTCGGGGCTCGAACGGTCCTCGACGCCGACCAGGGTGACGGTCAGACCGTCGATGGTCGCTCGTTCCCCGACGTCCAGCGTGGCGCGGCCGGTCGACCCGGCAGCATCCGAGACGGACACCGTCGCCGTGTCACCGTCCTCGACGGTGGCCTGCACGGTGTACCCGTCGATCTCGACCGGCGGCTGGTTGGGGATGATCCACCGCGTCCCCGACGGGTAGTCCACCGGCTCGTCGGTGCTCGAGCAACCAGCGAGCACGAGGGCGCCCACCAGCACCGGCGCCGTACCACGCACCGTCCACCACATGCGGTCTCCCCACCCAGGTTGTCGCGGCCGTCCGAGAACGCCCGAGGGGGCCCACCGGACCGGTGAGCCCCCTCGGGCGTGGTGCAGATCGATCAGCGGTAGTCGCCGAAGTCGATGTCCTCGAGCGGGATCGCCTCGCCCGAGCCGAGGCCCAGGGCGGGGAAGTCGATCTCGTCGTAGCCGAAGGTCGGGTACAGCTCGGCCTTCGCCTCCTCCGTGGGCTCCACGGCGATGTTGCCGTAGCGCGGCAGACCCGTCCCCGCGGGGATGAGCTTGCCGAGGATGACGTTCTCCTTGAGGCCGAGCAGCGGGTCGGAACGACCCGACATCGCCGCCTCGGTGAGCACCCGGGTGGTCTCCTGGAAGGAGGCCGCCGAGAGCCACGAGTCCGTCGCGAGCGACGCCTTCGTGATGCCCATGAGCTCCGGACGACCCGAGGCCGGCTGGCCGCCCTCGGACATCGCGCCGCGGTTGGCGTCCTCGAACCGGCCGCGCTCGGCGAGCTCGCCGGGCAGCAGGTCCGTGGTGCCGGAGTCGAGGACCGTCACACGGCGCAGCATCTGCCGCACGATGACCTCGATGTGCTTGTCGTGGATGTCCACGCCCTGGGAGCGGTAGACCTCCTGCACCTCGTCGACCAGGTGCTTCTGCGTGGCCCGCGGGCCGAGGATGCGCAGCACCTTCTTCGGGTCGACGGCGCCCTGGACGAGCTGGTCGCCGACCGTCACGTGGTCACCGTCGGACACGACCAGGCGCGACCGCTTGGTGATCGGGTAGGCGATCTCCTCCGAGCCGTCGTCCGGCGTCAGGACGATGCGCCGCGAGCGGTCACCCTCCTCGATGACGATCCGGCCGGAGAACTCCGCGATCGGCGCCTCACCCTTGGGGGTACGCGCCTCGAAGAGCTCCTGGACACGCGGCAGACCCTGCGTGATGTCGTCGGCCGACGCCACACCACCGGTGTGGAACGTACGCATCGTCAGCTGCGTGCCGGGCTCACCGATGGACTGCGCCGCGATGATGCCGACGGCCTCACCGATGTCGACCAGCTTGCCGGTGGCCAGCGAACGGCCGTAGCAGCGGGCGCACGTACCGACGCGCGACTCGCAGGTGAGGACCGAGCGGACCTTGAGCTCCGTGACGCCCGCCTCGAGGAGACGGTCGAGCAGCACGTCGCCGATGTCGTCGCCGGACCGGCCGATGACGTCACCGTCGATCTCGGCGTCCGTCGCGAGGGTCCGCGAGAAGACGCTGGTCTCGACCTTGTCGTGACGGCGCAGCGTCCCGTCGCCGGCCGGCACGCCGATCGGCATGGTGAGGCCGCGCTCCGTCCCGCAGTCGTCCTCACGGACGATGACGTCCTGCGAGACGTCCACCAGACGACGGGTCAGGTAACCCGAGTCGGCGGTCCGCAGCGCGGTGTCCGCCAGACCCTTGCGGGCACCGTGCGTCGCGATGAAGTACTCGAGGACGGACAGGCCCTCGCGGTAGTTCGCCTTGATCGGACGAGGGATGATCTCGCCCTTCGGGTTGGCGACCAGGCCACGCATACCGGCGATCTGCCGGACCTGCATCCAGTTGCCACGGGCTCCCGAGCCCACCATCTTGAAGACGGTGTTCTCCTTCGGGAAGTTCGCGCGCATCGCCTCGGCGACCTTGTCCGTGGCCTGGGTCCAGATCTCGATGAGCTCCTGACGGCGCTCGTCGTCGGTGATCAGACCCTTCTCGTACTGGCCCTGGACCTTCGCGGCACGAGCCTCGTGCTCCTCGAGGATCGCCGCCTTCGCGGCGGGCGTCGCGACGTCCGAGATGGAGATCGTCACGCCCGACCGGGTGGCCCAGCGGAAGCCGGCCTCCTTCAGGGCGTCCAGGGACGCCGCGACGGCGACCTTCGGGTAGCGCTCGGCCAGGTCGTTGACGATCACCGAGAGCCGCTTCTTGTCGACCACGCCGTTCTCGTACGGGTAGTCCACCGGGAGCAGCTCGTTGAACAGCGCACGGCCGAGCGTCGTCTCGAAGAGCAGCGGCTCGCCCTCGGTCCAGCCCTCGGGCGCGTCGCCCTCCGCCAGGACGAGGTCGTCGAAGAGGATCTTCACGACGGCGTTGAGGTCCAGGCTGCCCTGGTCGAACGCCATGATCGCCTCGGACACCGAGCTGAACGCACGGCCGGCGCCCAGCGGCTCCTCCTTGTCGCTCGTCAGGTGGAACAGGCCGATGATCATGTCCTGGGAGGGCATGGTCACCGGACGGCCGTCCGACGGCTTGAGGATGTTGTTGCTCGAGAGCATGAGGATGCGGGCCTCGGCCTGCGCCTCCGCGCTCAGGGGCAGGTGCACGGCCATCTGGTCACCGTCGAAGTCCGCGTTGAACGCAGCGCAGACGAGCGGGTGCAGGTGGATCGCCTTGCCCTCGACGAGCTGGGGCTCGAACGCCTGGATGCCCAGGCGGTGCAGCGTGGGTGCACGGTTCAGCAGCACCGGGTGCTCGGTGATGACCTCCTCGAGCACGTCCCACACGACCGGGCGCGCGCGCTCGACCATGCGCTTGGCCGACTTGATGTTCTGCGCGTGGTTGAGGTCCACCAGACGCTTCATCACGAACGGCTTGAACAGCTCGAGCGCCATCTGCTTGGGCAGGCCGCACTGGTGCAGCTTGAGCTGCGGCCCGACGACGATGACCGAACGGCCCGAGTAGTCGACGCGCTTGCCCAGCAGGTTCTGGCGGAACCGGCCCTGCTTGCCCTTGAGCATGTCCGAGATCGACTTGAGCGGGCGGTTGCCCGGGCCGGTGACCGGACGGCCACGGCGGCCGTTGTCGAACAGCGAGTCCACGGCCTCCTGGAGCATCCGCTTCTCGTTGTTGACGATGATCTCGGGCGCACCGAGGTCGAGCAGCCGCTTGAGGCGGTTGTTCCGGTTGATCACGCGGCGGTACAGGTCGTTCAGGTCCGAGGTGGCGAACCGGCCACCGTCGAGCTGGACCATCGGACGCAGGTCCGGCGGGATGACGGGGACCGCGTCGAGGACCATGCCGGTCGGCGAGTTCGTCGTGGTGAGGAACGCGTTGACGACCTTGAGACGCTTGAGGGCACGCGTCTTGCGCTGGCCCTTGCCCGTCTTGATGATCTCGCGCAGGTTGTCCGACTCCGCCTCCAGGTCGAACGCCTCAAGACGCTTCTGGATCGCCGCGGCGCCCATCGAGCCCTCGAAGTAGTTCCCGTAGCGGTCCTGCAGCGCCCGGTACAGCAGCTCGTCGCCCTCGAGGTCCGCGACCTTGAGGTTCTTGAACCGGTCCCACACGTTGTCCAGGCGCTCGAGCTCGAGGTCCGAGCGCTTGCGGATCTGGGCCATCTCACGCTCCGCCGAGTCGCGGACCTTGCGGCGCGCGTCGGCCTTCGCACCCTCGGCCTCGAGCTCGGCCAGGTCGGCCTCGAGCTTCTGCGCGCGGGTGTTGACGTCGTTGTCGCGGCGGTCCGAGATCTCCTTCTTCTCCAGGTCGATCTCGTTCTGGAGGTTCGGGAGGTCCTCCTGGCGACCGTCCACGTCGACCCACGTGATCATGTAGGCCGCGAAGTAGATGACCTTCTCGAGGTCCTTCGGGGCGAGGTCGAGCAGGTAGCCGAGGCGCGACGGGACGCCCTTGAAGAACCAGATGTGGGTGACCGGGGCGGCGAGCTCGATGTGGCCCATGCGCTCACGACGCACCTTGGAGCGCGTGACCTCGACACCGCAGCGCTCGCAGATGATGCCCTTGAAGCGGACGCGCTTGTACTTGCCGCAGTAGCACTCCCAGTCCCGGGTGGGACCGAAGATCTTCTCGCAGAACAGGCCATCCTTCTCCGGCTTCAGGGTCCGGTAGTTGATGGTCTCGGGCTTCTTCACCTCACCGTGCGACCAGGCACGGATGTCGTCGGCCGTGGCCAGGCCGATACGAAGCTCGTCGAAGACGTTGACGTCGAGCAAGGGGGGTCCTACTTCCTTCGCTTGCCGGCCTGCGCTGCGGCAGGTGACCGGCGGACGGAAATGTTGCTAAAGGGTGCGGGCACCCGGTCCGGCACCCTGTGGAGGCAGCCGGACCGGGGCTCGACGTCAGATCTCTTCGACGCTGCTGGCGTTGGGACGGCGCGACAGGTCGATGCCGAGCTCTTCCGCGGCGCGGTAGACCTCGTCGTCGTTCTCCTTCATGTCGATGGAGACGCCGTCCGAGGACAGCACCTCGACGTTCAGGCAGAGCGACTGCATCTCCTTGAGCAGAACCTTGAACGACTCCGGGATGCCCGAGTCGGGGATGTTCTCGCCCTTGACGATCGCCTCGTACACCTTGACGCGGCCGGGCACGTCGTCGGACTTGATGGTGAGGAGCTCCTGCAGCGTGTAGGCGGCGCCGTACGCCTCGAGGGCCCACACCTCCATCTCGCCGAACCGCTGACCACCGAACTGCGCCTTACCACCCAGCGGCTGCTGCGTGATCATCGAGTACGGGCCGGTCGAACGGGCGTGGATCTTGTCGTCGACCAGGTGGTGCAGCTTGAGGATGTACATGTAGCCGACCGCGACCGGGTCGGGGAACGGCTCGCCCGAGCGCCCGTCGAACAGGCGGCCCTTGCCGTCGCCACCCACGGTGCGGACCCCGTCGCGGTTGAGCAGCGTGCTGCTCAGCAGGCCGGTGAGGGTCTGCTCCGGCACGCCGTCGAACACGGGGGTCGCGACGGGGTTGCCGGGCGGCGAGGACGCGGCGATGTCCGGGACGCCGTCGCGCCAGGACACGTCGCCCTCGGCGAGCGAGATGTCCCAGCCCTGCTTGGCGACCCAGCCGAGGTGCGTCTCGAGGACCTGGCCGACGTTCATGCGGCCGGGGACACCGAGCGGGTTGAGCACGACGTCGACCGCCGTGCCGTCCGCGAGGAACGGCATGTCCTCGACCGGGAGGATCTTCGAGATGACGCCCTTGTTGCCGTGACGGCCGGCGAGCTTGTCACCGTCGGTGATCTTGCGGCGCTGCGCGATGTACACGCGGACCAGCTCGTTCACGCCGGCCGGCAGCTCGTCGCCGTCGTCGCGGCTGAACGTGCGGACCTCGATGACCGTGCCCGACTCGCCGTGCGGGACCTTGAGCGACGTGTCGCGGACCTCGCGCGCCTTCTCGCCGAAGATCGCGCGGAGCAGGCGCTCCTCGGGGGTCAGCTCGGTCTCGCCCTTGGGCGTGACCTTGCCGACGAGGATGTCGCCCGCCGCGACCTCGGCACCGATGCGGATGATGCCGCGCTCGTCCAGGTCCGCGAGGACCTCCTCGGAGACGTTCGGGATGTCCCGCGTGATCTCCTCGGGGCCGAGCTTGGTGTCGCGCGCGTCGACCTCGTGCTCCTCGATGTGGATCGAGGACAGGATGTCGTCCTGCACGAGACGCTGCGACAGGATGATCGCGTCCTCGTAGTTGTGGCCCTCCCACGACATGAACGCCACGAGCAGGTTGCGGCCGAGCGCGAGCTCGCCCTCGTCCGTCGCGGGGCCGTCGGCGAGCACCGAGCCGACCTCGACGCGGGCGCCCTGGTCGACGAGCACGCGCTGGTTGTAGCTCGTGCCCTGGTTGGAGCGACGGAACTTCGCGACGCGGTACGTCGTGGTGGTCGCGTCGTCGTTCGCGATGGAGATGAGGTCGGCGGAGACCTCGGTGACGACACCCGGCTTCGACGCGACGATGACGTCGCCCGCGTCGATGGCCGCGCGACGCTCCATGCCGGTGCCGACGAGCGGCGCCTCGGAGCGGACGAGCGGCACGGCCTGGCGCTGCATGTTCGCGCCCATGAGGGCACGGTTGGCGTCGTCGTGCTCCAGGAACGGGATCAGGGCCGTGGCCACCGACACCATCTGGCGCGGGGAGACGTCCATGTAGTCGACGTTCTCGCCGGCGACGTACTCGATCTCGCCGCCCTTGACGCGGACCAGGACACGCTCCTCCTCGAAGACGCCGTTCGCCTTGAGCGGCGCATTGGCCTGGGCGATGACGTGGCGGTCCTCGTCGTCGGCCGTGAGGTAGTGGACCTCGTCCGTCACGCGGCCGGCCGTCACCTTGCGGTACGGCGTCTCGACGAACCCGAACGGGTTGATCCGCCCGTACGTGGCGAGCGAGCCGATGAGGCCGATGTTCGGGCCCTCAGGGGTCTCGATCGGGCACATGCGGCCGTAGTGCGACGGGTGGACGTCGCGGACCTCCATGCCGGCACGGTCGCGGGACAGACCACCCGGGCCGAGGGCCGACAGACGCCGCTTGTGCGTCAGGCCCGCGAGCGGGTTGTTCTGGTCCATGAACTGCGAGAGCTGGCTCGTCCCGAAGAACTCCTTGATGGAGGCCACGACGGGACGGATGTTGATCAGCGTCTGCGGCGTGATGGCCTCGACGTCCTGCGTGGTCATGCGCTCGCGCACCACGCGCTCCATCCGGGACAGGCCTGTGCGGACCTGGTTCTGGATGAGCTCGCCGACCGCACGGATCCGGCGGTTGCCGAAGTGGTCGATGTCGTCCGTCTCGACGCGGATCTCGATCGCCTCGCCGGCCCGCGTGCCGGGCAGCTGCTGCAGGTCGATGTGCAGCGACGCGAGGTACTTGATCGTGGCGACGACGTCGTCCTTGGACAGCACCGAGTCCGCGAGCGGCACGTCCAGGCCGAGCTTCTTGTTCAGCTTGTAGCGGCCGACCTTCGCGAGGTCGTAGCGCTTGGAGTTGAAGTAGAAGTTCTCGATCAGCGCGCGACCGGCCTCGACCGTGGGCGGCTCGCCCGGGCGGATCTTGCGGTAGAGGTCGAGCAGCGCCTCGTCCTGCGTCTGGACGTGGTCCTTCTCGAGCGTGTCGATGACGGCCGGGTAGTTCGCGAACTCCTCGCGGATCTCCGACTCGGTCATGCCGAGCGCCTTGAGCAGCACCGTGGCGTTCTGCTTGCGCTTGCGGTCGACGCGGACGCCGACGTTGTCACGCTTGTCGATCTCGAACTCGAGCCACGCCCCACGGCTCGGGATGACCTTCGCCGTGAGGATGTCCTTGTCCGACGTCTTGTCGGCGATGCGCTCGAAGTAGACGCCCGGCGAACGGACGAGCTGCGAGACGACGACGCGCTCGGTGCCGTTGATGATGAACGTGCCCCGCTCCGTCATGAGCGGGAAGTCGCCCATGAAGACCGTCTGGCTCTTGATCTCACCGGTGGTGTAGTTGACGAACTCCGCCGTCACGAACAGCGGCGCGGCGAAGGTGAAGTCCTTCTCCTTGCACTCCTCGGCCGTGTACTTCGGCGGCTCGAAGCGGTGCTCGCGGAAGGAGAGCGACATGGAGCCGCCGAAGTCCTCGATCGGGGAGATCTCCTCGAAGATCTCCTCGAGACCAGCGGTCTCCGGGACGTCCTGGCGACCGTTCTCGAGCGCCTTCGCGACGCGTCCCTGCCAGCGCTCGTTCCCGAGCAGCCAGTCGAAGCTCTCGGTCTGCAGACCGAGCAGGTCCGGGACCTCGAGCGGCTCATGGATCTTGGCGAAGGAGATGCGGCGAGAGGCGGTGCGGTTCGCGATGGCGTCGGCGGAGGGTGCAGAAGGGGTGCGCGAGGCAGCCAAGAGGGGTCCTTCCCTGCGGATCGAGTGCACGCTGCGCACGGCCCGGCTAGGCGCGATCCCCCGGCCTCGGATCCAGAGACGTCGCGCACGTACGGCGTCCACTGCTCGGGTTATACGGGATCGCGGGCACAGGCCAGCGCAAAGCGCTAGCATACCCGCCTCGGGCAGGGAAGTCTACCCGGTGACGACGTCCTGGCACTTCGGCACCGGGTGGTGCCCGAGGCCCGGATGTCCGGCTCGACCGGACGGTGACGCCCGGCGGGCGACCTCGTTGTCGCCGGGCGCCATGGTGGCACACGTCACGGCTCCTGTGAAAGTCCGGGCGACCGCGCGGCGCCGCGGAGCACCCCGTCGGACCCGCTCGCGACCGCGCTCGCGCCCGAGCGGCGACGACGAAGGCCCGCACCCCTCGCGGGACACGGGCCTTCGTGCGTCAGGCATCGCTCCGGCAGCGGTCAGGACCGCGCCGGAGGTCGGATCACTTGAGGGTGACCGTGGCGCCGGCGCCCTCGAGAGCGGCCTTCGCCTTCTCGGCCGCCTCCTTGTTCACGCCCTCCAGGACGGCCTTGGGGGCCTCGTCCACGAGGTCCTTGGCCTCCTTGAGGCCGAGCGACGTGAGCGCGCGCACCTCCTTGATGACCTGGATCTTCTTCTCGCCGGCGGCCTCGAGAACGACGTCGAACGAGTCCTTCTCCTCCTCGGCCTCGACCTCGGCACCCGCGCCACCGGCGGCGGGGGCCGCGACGGCGACGGGAGCGGCGGCGGTGACCTCGAAGACGTCCTCGAACGCCTTCACGAACTCGGAGAGCTCGATGAGGGTGAGGCCCTTGAACTGCTCGATGAGCTCGTCGGTGCTGAGCTTCGCCATGATCGGCGTTCCTTTCGTCGGTTGCCCGGCGGGGGTGTCGTCCCCGAGCGCCGGAGCAGGGTGTGGGTGGTGCGCGTCGACTGGCTGCCCGTCAGGACAGGGTCAGGCGGCTGCGCCTTCCGATTCCTGCTTCTGGCGCAGGGCATCGATGACACGGGCGGCCTGGGCGGTGTTCGCGGTGAAGACGTACGCGGCCTGGTAGAGCTTGGCCTTCATCGCGCCGGCGGCCTTGGCCAGCAGGACCTCGCGGGACTCGAGGTCCGCGAGCTTGGTGACGTCCGCAGCGGTCAGGGCGCGGCCGTCGAGGACGCCCCCCTTGATGACCAGTGCGGGGTTCGCCTTGGCGAAGTCACGCAGACCCTTCGCGGCCTCGACCGGGTCGCCGGTGACGAAGGCGATCGCCGACGGGCCCGCGAGCGCGTCGTCGAGGCCAGTCAGTCCGGCGTCCTTGGCCGCGATCGCGGTCAGCGTGTTCTTCACCACGGCGTAGGTTGCGTTACCGCCGAGCGCCTTGCGCAGCCGCTTGAGCTGCGCGACGGTGAGCCCGCGGTACTCGGTCAGCACGGCCGCGTTCGACTCGCGGAACAGGTCCGTGAGCTCTGCGACAGCGGCTGCCTTGTCCGGCCTCGCCATGGCAATCCTTCCGATGGTGGTGCCACCGGTCGTCAGGCTCGCAGATCGGTCATCGGAGATGACAAGAGCCCCGCGCAGGCGCGGGGCTCGGCGTCGGGACACGGCATGCCGGTCCGTCCGGGAACACTCACCTGCGCTGGCCTCCGCTGCTGCGGGACTTCGGGCGGACTCACACAGGGTGACTCCGACGACCGGCGGTCTTGGGCCCCATGAGCCTACGGCACCCGTCGAGCCTCTCCAAATCCGGGTGCGATACCTCGATCGCGCCGGACGTCAGACCGGCGCCCCGAAGCACATCAGCGGCGCCACGACCCCCGTGACCTGGGCGTCCTCCGCGACGGCCGTCGCGACGGCGTGGGCCACCGGCCGGCCCTCCCGCAGCAGCGCGTGCGTACGGGTCATGACGCGCAGCGCGGTGTCGTCGGGCAGCGGAGCCACCGCCGCCACCACGCACCCGACGCCGCGCCGCAGCAGCACGCTGGCCATCCCGAGCGCCTCCCCGCCGGCTCGGATGCTGGCCCGACCGACCTCGCAGCTCGACAGCACCACCAGCTCCGGGGTCTGCCCGCCGGCGTCCAGCTCGTGGGCGAACAGCGGACCGTCGGCCATGCGGACCGACGAGAACAGCGGGTTGTCGGGCTCGTGGCGCCCGTGCGCCGCGAGATGGACGACACCGGGCGAGCCGAGCATCTCGATCATCCGCGCGACCGTCGCCTCCTCCCCCACGACCGCCTCCCCACCCGGCCACAGGGCGGCGATCTCCCTGGCCTCGGAGTCGGCGTGCCGCAGACCCGGACCGGCCGCCGCGCTGACCCGCACCGGGGACTCGGACGCCGTGCCGGCGAACGTCATCCAGTGGTGCACCGACGGCGCGACCACGGTGGGTCGGCCGATCCGGGACGAGAGCATCGACCAGGGCAGCACGCCGAGCCAGCCGGTCGCGACGACCACGAGCTCCCCCGGAGCGCCCAGAGCCGGAGCCAGCCGCTTCTCCAGGTCGGTCATGCCGTGCAGCAGCGACCGCTGGGCGACGTCGCGCAGGTCCGCGGGCACGAGCGTGTTGGACGTGACCTCGAGGTCGGCGTGCACCCGCCGGACCAGCTCGGCCGTCGCTGCGGCGTCGCCCAGGTGGTGCAGGACGCCGTGGCCGTGCGCCATCTCCACGGCGAGGATCTGACCGCGGTGGCTCAGCACGTCGAGCACCGTGCTCCCCGGCCGCTGGTCGAGCATCCGCCGGACCTCCACCGCGCGGCCCGGACGGTCGTCGCCCACCCGACCGCGCTCGTGCCACGACCGCGCCAGGATCTCGTGCTTGAGCCGCTGTGCCTCACGGATCATCCTGATGCGCTGCGGGTCCGCACCGGCCCGCTGGGGAACTCCGCGGTTCTCGTCCAGCAGCCGCCGCAGCTGCGTGAGCAGCTCGGCCGAGTGCGGGTCGTCGGGCGGGTTGACCCTCGGGGTCCCGCCGATCACCGCCCGGACGCGCTCGGCCGCGTCCAGCACCGCCGACGGCCGGTCGGCGGCCAGGGCCAGCCGCACGTCCAGGTCCGCGAGCGCCCGCCCGTGCACGGCACCCGCCGTGCGCAGGTCCAGGGACCCGAACCGGGACCGGTGCAGGGCGAGATCGCGCTGACCTGCACGGACGTAGCGTCCGGCGCGCGCCCGGTCGCCCGCGGCGAGCGCCAGCATCGCGCGGATCCATCGCCCGTGCAGGCGGACGGACACCGGGTCGCTCCCCCGGACCGTGCCGAGCTCCTCGAGCACGCTCGACGGATCGGCGACCGCCCCACGGGACAGGTCGGCCTCGATCCGGACGTACGCCGCGGCGCTCTCCCAGCTCGTCCGACCGGTCGCCCGGCACAACCGTTCCAGCTTCGTCGCACGACGGGACAGGCCGGCCCACAGCGCCCGGGTACGGGGGTCGTCGTCCAGCGCGCTCGCGTAGGTCACGGCGTCGGCCTGCAGGGCCAGCAGCGACGTCCGCACCACCCAGGCCTCGTCCCCTCGTCGTCGGAACCGTCGCTCCGACGACGCGACGAACCGCCGGGCCGCCGACACGTCGCCGCGCAGCATCGCGCACTCCGCGCGACCGAGCTCGCACTCCGCGACGTCGCGCGGCAGGTGCTGCGACTCGAACTGCTGCGCAGCCTCGGCGAACGTCGTGTCGGCGACCCCGACCAGCCCGGCCTCGAGGAGCACCCGAGCCCGGTCGAGCATCTGGATCGGGTGCGGCGGGCCGGGCAGGCTGCGGGCCGCGACCTCCATCCGCGCCAGCGCGTCCGGCAGCTTGCCCTCGACGAAGGCCAGGTAGCCGAGGTTGTGCTCCGCCCTGAACGTCAGCCGCGCGAACCCGGCCTGCCGCGACCGGCGGGCACACTCGGCATAGTCCGCCCGCGACTGGGCGACATGGTGGAGCTCCGAGTGCAGGACGCCGCGGTTCAGCAACGCCCGGCAGCCGTCGATCGCCTCGGCCGCGTCGATGGACGCCACCGCCTCGTCGAGCCAGCGCAGCGCCTCCTCGTGACGGCCCGCCCGCAGGGCGAGCAGACCACGCAGGCCGGCGAGGGCGGGCCCGAGGCCCTGCCATCGCACCCTCAGGTCGACCTCCTGCGCCACGAGCATCGCGTCGAGCTCGTCGAGCGCCGCCCGGGGACCGCCACGCGTCTCGAAGTCCGCCTTGGCGAGCTCGATCAGCGACCGGGCGCGGAGCCGGACGACCGCCGACGACAGCTCCATCGTCGCGAGCTCGCGCAGGACCGGGCGCAGGCGCCTGCGCGCACGGGTCGGCCGGCCCTCCGCGTTCTCCGTCTCCGCCTTCTGGACCGCCTCGGCGAGGCTGTCCAGGGAGGGCGGCCCGGTCGCCGCCGGGCCGCCCTGGTCCGACATCTGCCCTAGAGCTCGATCTGTGGGGTCACGATCGGCACCGTCGGGTCAGACGGGCGACGCAGGACCAGCCGGGCCGGGCCGTGCTCCACGTCGGAGAACGAGAAGCGTCCGTCGGAGTCGGACGACGTGGTCGTCACGTCGCCGGACTGGTGCAGCTCGACCGACAGCTCACCTGCCGGTGCTGCCCAGCCGTCGACGCGGACCCGACCTGCCTCCGGGTGGACAGAGATCATCACCGTGAGGACGTCGGTCGTGAACGTGATCGTGCCGGCCTCGATGCTCGTCTCGTCGGCTCGCCGCGCGAGCTCCGGCTCCCCGACCAGGTGCAGCTCGGCGAGCTCCGCGTGCAGGGCCTCGATGGTGAGGGCCATCCCGATGCTCTCCACGAGCCCGGCGGGCACCGGGTCGATCGCATCGACCATCAGGCCGATCTGGCGCAGGATCTCCAGGTCGTGGGCGTCCAGGCCGCCGGCGGCGACCAGGGCGAGCGTGCTCTCGTCGGCGGTCATGACACGCTCCAGGCGGGGTCGGAGGAGAGGGCGAGACGCAGCTTGGCCAGACACCGACCACGGGTGGGACCGATGCTGCCGACGGGCATGCCGAGCGCGCGCGAGACCACGGTGTAGTCGGGCCTGTCGACGAGCGCCACCAGGCCCAGCAGGCGACGGCAGCGGTCCGGCAGCGACGACACGTGCTCCCACAGGATCTGGTCGCGCTCGGAGCGGACCGCCACCGTGTCCGGGCGGTCGTCGACCGGGGCCGCGAGCCAGTCGGTCACGTGCTCGTCCTGCTCCTGTCGCACCAGGTCCTCCCGCGAGCGCCGCACCGATCGCCAGGCGGCCCGCTTGGCCGTCACGAGCATCCACTGCAGCGTGGCGCGAGGGTCGCGGATCGCGTCGATGTCCCGCACCAGGGTGAGCCACACGTTCTGCACGACGTCCTGCGCGGTCTCCGTGTCCGCGCCCTGGGCGCGCACCGTGTGCCACAGCAGTGGCGTCATCACCTGCACCAGCGCCGCGAGAGGCTCCCTGTCCCCGTCGCGGTACGCGACCACGGCTCGGGCCGCGCGGTCGGCGAGCCCCTCGCCCTGCTCGCGGAGCGCGGTGTCCACCGGCTCCACCAGGTCGTCACTCATCATGGACCCCTCACAGGCGGCCTCGTCGGGCGGCCGCCCCTGTCACAGTAGGCGGCCCGGACAACCCCGACAAGAAGGACGAACCACGCGTCGGGCACATGTCCAGGACGAGGTCCCCACGCGGCCGCGCGTGATCCCCGACCTGCGGGATCGATGATCAGGAGCCCCACGTCCCGCGCCAGATACGTGGAAGCGCAAGATTCCTCCGGAGCCGTGTATCTGAGCAGGTCCGGGGCGCTCCTGCCCATCACGCGACTTCGTCCTTCCGCTGCGTGGGGGCCGACGGAAGGCTGTCGGAGGAACCGGTGCCCGGCCTGGTTCGACAGCTCGACCATCCGATCGACATGACGATCCGAGGAGACACTCGACATGACCGAGCAGGACCGCACGCCGCAGGACCTCACGCGCGAGCAGATCCGCCCGACCAAGCGCAACATCGAGAACGCTCTCATCGCGCGCGCCGGCGTGGTCGGGGTGGACATCGGGGAGAAGTGGTCCGACGGCCGCCCCACCGGCCGGCAGGCGATCGTCGTGCACGTCGAGCGCAAGCTCGCCGACGGTGACGTCTCCGAGCAGGACCGGATCCCCGCCACGGTCGACGGCATCCCGACCGACGTGGTGGAGCACCGCGTCCGCCTGCTGGGCTCCACCACCTCGCCGGCCGACACGCCCGACGTGCTGCGCGGCCGGGTGCGACCGCTCGCCGGTGGCGTGAGCGTCGGCCCGGCCGACCCCGTCACGGTCCCCGTCGACGGACACGCCCAGCGGCGCTCGGTGAACGGGACGCTCGGTGTGGTCGTCACGGACCGCCTCAGCGGCCGCGCGCTCGGCCTCACCAACTGGCACGTCGCTGCGGGCGACGGCCTGGAGGACGTCGGCAGCACCTGGATCCAGCCGGGGCTCGCTGACGGCGGTACCGCCGACGGCGACCGGGTCGGCGCGCTCGTCCGCGGCGTCCTGACGGACAAGATCGACGCCGCGGTCGTCGCCTTCGCCCCCGGCGCCTCGTGGGTACCGGGCATCATCGGGATCGGCGCCGTGACCGGCTCCGCCGCGGCCGTCGAGGACGGCGTGGTGCGCAAGTACGGCCGGACCACGGGGCTGCGCGTCGGCCGGGTGGTCTCGACCGACTACACGACCTCGGTGAACTTCGGGAGCGGCACCGGATGGCGCACGCTCCACGACCAGATCCGCATCGAGCCCGACGAGGGAACGGAGGCGTTCTCCGGCGAGGGCGACTCCGGTTCCGCCGTCGTGGACGAGGACGGCCGCGTCGTCGGGCTGCTCTGGGCGGGAGAGGACGACGGCTCGTATGCCGTGGCGAGCCCGATCTCCGCCGTCCTCGACACCCTGGGGGTCGACGTCGCGACCGTCGCCAGCGCCCGCGCCGCCGCTCAGCGACTCGGTGGCGCCTGGACCACCGACCGCCAGACGGCGGCACGTCGACGCTGGGCGGCCGCGTACGCCGCCGGCTGGGCCGGTCCGTTCCCGCCCGTGAGCGTCGCGTTCCGCGGCGGACAGCGCGCCGGCGGCGCTGCGGGCCGGCTCGGTGGCAGCGCGCCGGGGTCGAGCTCCAACGGCGCGGGCGCAGCGGCCGCGCGGCGCGGCACACCGGCCGGGTACCGGCCCACCGGCAGCAGGGGGCACGCGTCCACCGAGCCGTTCACCGAACCGTTCACCGAGCCCTTCACCGAACCGTTCACGGAGCCGTTCACCGAACCGTTCACGGAACCGTTCACCGAAGCGTTCAGGGCCACCCCCCGTTCACCGAGCCCTTCACCGAACCGTTCACCGAGCCGTTCACGGAGCCGTTCACGGAGCCGTTCACGGAACCGTTCACCGAACCGTTCACCGAACCGTTCACCGAACCGTTCACCGAAGCGTTCAGGGCCACCCCGTTCACCGAGCCCTTCACCGAACCGTTCACCGAGCCGTTCACGGAACCGTTCACAGAGCCCTTCACCGAACCGTTCACGGAGCCGTTCACCGAGGCGTTCGGCGCCGACCCGTTCACCGAACCGTTCAGCCAGCAGTACGTCGAGGCCCACCTGGCCCGAGCCCGCGCTGCCTACGCCGCGCGTGCGCGTGCCGCAGCCGCCCACCGCGCCCACGCCGCCGCCACCCGGCGGGCACGGGAAGCGTTCTGGGCCGGGTACGTCACCGCGCTCACGCGCGGGCGACGACCCTGACCGGTCACGCCGACGCCCGTCCGGGCGTCGGCGCGATCACCACCAAGGAGGAGCAGGAGATGTCCGTCGTCGTCGAAGGGCCATGGGTGGACCGTCGCCGGCCCGCCCGGGTCGAGGCGATCGACCCCGTGGTCGGCCGGCACGCCGCCGCGGGGCCGTCGCCGGAGGTCGTCGCACTCGTCGCCGTCCCCCGTGACGTCGCGTCGCGCACCGACCGCGCGTGCGGCGACCCGTCAGTGCACCCCGCCCGGCATGCCCGGGACGGCTCGTGTCCCGGCGCGGCGGAGGTCGAGCCGCTGCCGCTCGTCCGCGAGCTGGAGTCGGTCGTCGACCGGATGTCGACCTACGGGCCCCTGCTCGCGCTCCAGTCGGACCTGCGCGCCCTGCTCGGCGCATGGGCCGCCGCCCTGGTCCGCCTGCACCGGACGCCCGTGACGCTCGCGACGCCCGTCGCCGAGGTCCCGTGGGTGCTCACGGAGCCGCTGCCCGCGTGGCTCGGCGACCTGCCCGTCGAGACCGGCCCCATCTGGGCGGTCCGCGTCCACCCGGGCGTCCTCCAGGCGCTGCGGCGCACCCTCGCCGGCTGGACCGCTGCGCAGTGGACGCACGGCGACCCCACGGGCGACGAGGTCGTCGTGACCCGGCGCCACGGCACGACCCGGGCGACCCTGCTCGGTGCGGCCCACCACGACGAGGCCGAGCAGGAACCGCCCGCCGGGCAGCCGCGCAGCGGCATGGGCGACCCCCGCTGGGACGTCGCGACGGTGCTCGACTGGCTGTCCATCGCACTGGGGCCGGCGCTCGACCCTGCCTGGCACGTCGACCCCGTCGCGATGTTCCTCGACGAGTACCACGCGCTCGGTGGGCGGGCCGTCCCCACCCGCGCGATGGCGGTGGCACGCACCGTCGCCACCGCCGTCGAGTGGAGCGCACAGCTCGCGCTCGCCGGGCCTGACGGCCCGGACGAGCGCGCCTGGCTCAGCGGCCTGTGGACCAGACCTCTGGAGCTGGCAGGTCGTCGGCGCTCACTGTCCTGACCTGCACCGGCAGACGACGAAGGCCCGATCCGCAGGGGGGACCGGGCCTTCGTCGACCGCAAGGTCCGGCGCATGGCGCGCCGGCGGGACGCAGCGTCAGGCCGCGTCGTCCTCGACGGTGAGGTTCCGGGTCTTGTTCTGGTCGAGCAGGATGCCGGGGCCGTTCGTGGTCGAGATCGTCGCCTTGGCGATGTAGCGACCCTTCGAGGCGGACGGCTTGAGACGCAGGATCTCGTCGAGCGCCGCGGCGTAGTTCTCCACCAGGTTGACGTCGGAGAACGACGTCTTGCCGATGATGAAGTGCAGGTTGGCGTGACGGTCCACGCGGAACTCGATCTTGCCGCCCTTGATGTCGGACACGGCCTTGGCCACGTCCATCGTCACGGTGCCCGTCTTCGGGTTCGGCATGAGACCACGCGGGCCCAGGACCTTGCCCAGTCGACCGACCTTGCCCATGAGGTCGGGCGTCGCGACGGCGGAGTCGAAGTCGGTGTAACCCTTGGCGACCTTGTCGATGAGCTCGTCACCGCCGACCTCGTCGGCACCGGCCGCGAGGGCCTGCTCGGCGCGCTCACCCGTCGCGAAGACGATGACGCGCGCGGTCTTGCCCGTGCCGTGCGGCAGGTTGACCGTGCCACGGACCATCTGGTCCGCCTTGCGCGGGTCGACACCGAGGCGGAACGCCACCTCGACGGTCGCGTCGTACTTGGTCGTCGACGTGGACTGGGCCAGTCGGACGGCCTCGAGCGGGCTGTAGAGCCGCCCGTCCTCGATCTTCTCGGCGGCGTTGCGGTACGCCTTGCTGTGCTTGGCCATCTGCGTCTTCTCCTTCAGCAGTCGTGGTCTGTCGGGCCGCACAAGGCCCTGCCACTGGTCCCGGACTGGCGGTCAGCCCTGGGGTCGTGCTCCTCGGCCCGGGCTCACGTCCGGGCCGAGGTCGTTCTGGGGGTCGACGTCAGCCCTCGACCTTGATACCCATCGAGCGAGCGGTGCCCGCGATGATCTTCTCGGCCGCGGCCAGGTCGTTCGCGTTGAGGTCCTCGAGCTTGGTGCTCGCGATCTCGCTGACCTGCGCCTTGGTGAGCGTCGCGACCTTGACGGTGTGCGGCGTGGGCGAGCCCTTCGCGACACCGGCGGCCTTCTTGATGAGCTCCGCGGCGGGCGGCGTCTTCGTGATGAAGGTGAACGAGCGGTCCTCGTACACCGTGATCTCGACGGGGATGACGTTGCCGCGCTGGGCCTCGGTCGCCGCGTTGTACGCCTTGCAGAACTCCATGATGTTGACGCCGTGCTGACCCAGCGCCGGACCGATCGGCGGCGCAGGGGTGGCCGCGCCGGCCTTGATCTGGAGCTTGATCAGGCCGGTGACCTTCTTCTTCGGGGGCATGATGCCTTCCGTCCTTCGTTTCGTGGGCCGACGCCGTGGGCGATGACCCGGTTGCACTGGCTCCCCGCGGTGCGGGGTGTCCGGTCAGATCTTGGCGACCTGGCTGAACGAGAGCTCGACCGGGGTCTCCCGGCCGAAGATGGAGACGAGGACCTTGAGCTTCTGGTTCTCGGCGTTGATCTCGGAGATCGTCGCGGGCAGGGTGTCGAACGGCCCGTCCGTCACGGTGACCGACTCGCCGACGGTGAAGTCGACCTGGATCTGCGAGGCGGCCTTCGTGGCGGCGGCGGCTGCCGGCGTCTTCGGGGCCAGCACCGGCGCGAGCATCGAGAAGACCTCGTCGAGCGTCAGCGGGACCGGCTGGTGGGTGTGCCCGACGAACGACGTGACGCCCGGCGTGTGACGGACGGCGCCCCACGACTCGTCGGTCATGTCCATGCGGACCAGGACGTAGCCGGGGATCCGGACGCGCTTGACGACCTTGCGCTGCGCGTTCTTGATCTCCACGACCTCCTCCATGGGGACCTCCACCTGGTAGATGAAGTCCTCCATGTTGAGGCTCTGCGTCCGGTTCTCGAGGTTCGCCTTCACGCGGTTCTCGTAGCCGGCGTAGGAGTGGATGACGTACCACTCGCCGGGCATGCGCCGGAGCTGGGCCTTGAACGCGGCGACCGGGTCCTCGTCGGGGTCCTCGAACGCCTCGGCGTCGTCGGCGGGGGTGTCCTCGGCCGCAGCGTCCGTCTCCTCCGCAGCGTCGTCCGTCTCCTCGGCGGCGTCGGCAGCGTCCTCGGCGTCCACCTCGTCGGTGGCGACGGCGACGGCGTCGCTGTCACCTGCGGACGCCTCGACCGCCTCGACCGACGCGAGCGCGTCCTCGAGCTCCGTCTCGGCACCCGTGGTGGGCTCCTGCGACTCCTGCGACACGTGCGAACCTGCTTTCTCCAGCGTTGTGCGCTTGGTGGGCGGCACGGCGAGACGCCCTGCTGCCCGGCGGCCGGTGGCCGCGACGGCGTCAGCCTCCGAAGACCCAGAAGGTCAGCTTGCCGACGCCGAGGTCGACCACGGTGACGAACGCCATGATGACCGCGACGAACACGAGCACGACCGACGTGTAGGTGACGAGCTCGGAGCGCGTCGGGCGCACGACCTTCTTGAGCTCCGCGACCACCTGGCGGACGAACAGGCCGATGCGCGCGAACAGACCGCGCTCCTGTGCCTTGCCGGCCGCCTTGGGCGCGCGAGCGCGCGGTGCCGAACCCTCGGCGTCGGACGCCGCAGCCGGTGCTGTTTCGCTCACGTCAGGCCCCTACGTCTCGTGGTGACCACCGGTCCCGTGCGGGGCCCGGCGGACGGACGGCCGACGCGTCGCGCCGGACCGTCCGGCGATCCTGCTCGCAGCCGACCACAGGTCGGACTGCGTGCGCAGGGCAGACAGGACTCGAACCTGCAACCTGCGGTTTTGGAGACCGCTGCGCTACCAATTGCGCCACTGCCCTACGGCGGTCCTGACCTCCACGACAGTCCGCGCGCCGACCGTCGGAGTGCTCCCGTAGGGGGTCCGACGGACGTTCCCCCGGGACCTGGCGACCATCGGTCCACCATCGATCTGTCCCGCTCGGGCACGGCTCATCATGGCGGACGTCAACCGCCGGGGGACCACTGTACGCGACGAGCGCCCCTCGGTCGAACTGCGCCCGAGACCCCGAGGAACGGGCCTGGCGCGGGACGGGCTCGCTGCCCCGGACCGCCGGGCCGCAGACCGACCGGCCAGGTGCCCGCCGGTCGATATGACACCGACGACGGGACGTGACCTCTGCCACTATGGACGCCGTGAGCGCCCAGACCGAGCCGTCCGCCCCCCGTCCCCGCGTCTCCGCACGCGTCGCCGCGATCGCCCCGTCGGCGACGCTCGCGGTCGACGCCAAGGCGAAAGCACTCAAGGCCGCCGGCCGGCCGGTCATCGGCTTCGGGGCCGGCGAGCCCGACTTCCCGACGCCGTCGTACATCGTCGACGCCGCCGTCGAGGCAGCGAAGGACCCCGCGAACCACCGGTACACGCCCGCCGCCGGGCTGCCCGTGCTGCGCGAGGCGATCGCCGCGAAGACGCTGCGGGACTCCGGCTACCAGGTCGCGCCGTCGTCGGTGCTCGTGACGAACGGTGGCAAGCAGGCCGTCTACCAGGCGTTCGCGTCCGTTGTGGACCCCGGCGACGAGGTGCTGCTCCCCGCGCCGTACTGGACCACGTACCCGGAGGCCGTCCGGCTGGCCGGCGGTGTCCCCGTCGACGTGTTCGCCGGCGTCGAGCAGGACTACCTCGTGACGGTCGAGCAGCTCGAGGCGGCCCGGACCCCGCGGACGAAGGTGCTGCTGTTCTGCTCGCCGTCCAACCCGACCGGGTCGGTGTACTCGCCCGAGCAGACCGCGGCGATCGGCCGGTGGGCGCTCGAGCACGGCATCTGGGTCCTCACCGACGAGATCTACGAGCACCTCACCTACGACGACTCCGTGTTCACGCCGATCGTCCGTGTCGTGCCCGAGCTCGCGGACACCACGGTCGTGCTCAACGGGGTCGCGAAGACCTACGCGATGACCGGCTGGCGCGTCGGCTGGATGATCGGCCCGCAGGACGTCATCGCGGCCGCGACCAAACCTGCAGTCGCACCTCACGTCCAACGTCGCCAACGTCTGCCAGCGCGCAGCGGTCGCCGCGGTGTCCGGCGACCTCACGGCCGTCGACGAGATGCGGTTCGCCTTCGACCGGCGCCGCCGGACCATCGTCGAGATGCTCGGTCAGATCGACGGCGTGACGTGCCCTGCCCCGCAGGGGGCGTTCTACGTGTACCCCTCGGTCGAGGGCGTGCTGGGGCGCACCATCCGGGGCGTCACGCCGCGGACGTCGGCCGAGCTGGCAGCGCTGATCCTCGACGAGGTCGAGGTGGCGGTGGTCCCCGGCGAGGCATTCGGCCCGAGCGGGTACCTGCGGCTGTCCTACGCGCTGGCGGACGAGGACCTCGTCGAGGGCGTCGGACGGATCCAGAAGCTGCTCTCCGAGGCGGGGTAGGCACCGGCGCCCCGAGGTGCGGGGCCCAGGGCCGACCGGGCGAACGTGCGGCGTGACCTGACCGGACGACCTTCACCGGGGTGAAACGCGCGGGCCATACTGTCCAGCGTGCGCGCGGACGACGAGGGGGACCCCCGCACCGGGGACGCCTCGGTGCCGGCGAACCCGCGCCCCCACCTGACCGTCCGGGCCCGGATCCTCACCGCGGTCGTGGCGCTCGCCGGTCTCACGGTCCTCATCGCCGGAGGCACGGCGTACGGGCTGCAGGTCCGGCAGATCGACGCGCGCATCGACAACTCGCTGACGCGCGCCGTCGCGGCGCTGCGCGCGGTCGAGCAGGCGACCGGATCGGACACGGACCACCCGACCACGGACCTCAACGCCCTGCTCAAGGAGTCGGTGCGGACCCGCGTCCCGGGCCGGAACGAGGGCGTGGTCACGTTGCGGGACGACGAGCTGGCGTGGCAGGCGGCCCCCGAGACCGAGGCCCTGCCCCTCGGCCAGGACGAGGAGCTGGTGTCCTACCTCGCGCACCACTGGTTCGGCCCGCACCCTGCGTCCCGCACGCTGCGGACGTCGACCGCCGAGTACCGGTTCGTCGCGGTGCCCGTGCACGTGTCGCACTCGCCGGGCCGCGGCCTGTTCGTCGTCGCGTTCGACCGGGGGGCCGAGATGCGCGCCCTGCGTGACACGTACGTGTCCTACGTGGAGGTGGGGCTGGCGGCTCTCGCGGTCACGACGGTCGTCGCGTGGTTCGTGGTCGGGCGGCTCCTGCGGCCCGTCCGGCTGCTGCGGGACACCGCGCGGCGGGTCACCGAGTCGGACCTGTCGGAGCGGATCGAGGTGAGCGGCAAGGACGACCTGTCCGACCTCGCCCGCACCGTGAACGCGATGCTCGACCGCCTCCAGCTCGCCTTCGGGTCGCAGCGCGAGCTGCTCGACGACGTCGGGCACGAGCTGCGGACGCCGCTCACGATCGTCCGCGGGCACCTGGAGCTCATGGATCCCGAGGACGCGACGGACGTCCGTGCCACGCAGTCCCTCACGCTCGACGAGCTCGACCGGATGCACCGCCTCGTCGACGACCTGATGACGCTCGCCACTGCCGACCGCCCCGACTTCGTGCGCCTGGCGCCGACCGACGTGGGCCGGCTCACCGACGACGTCCACGACAAGGCGCGTGGTCTCGGCGACCGGCGGTGGCTGGTCGCCGCCCGTGCCGACGTGACCGTCCAGCTCGACGCCCAACGGATCACGCAGGCCTGGCTCCAGCTGCTGGCCAACGCGCTCCGCTTCTCGGCACCGGGCTCCGCCGTCCGGCTGGGCAGCGAGATCGCCGGGCGGCGTCTGCTGCTGTGGGTGCGCGACGAGGGTCCGGGCGTGCCGCCCGAGGAGGAGGAGCGCGTGTTCGAGCGCTTCCACCGCGGTCAGGCGGACCGCAACCCGCACGGTGCGGGCCTCGGCCTGCCGATCGTGGCGGCCATCGCCCGCGCTCATCACGGGCGCGTGTTCCTCGAGCACCCTCCGCCGCAGGCCGGCCCCGGTGCCGTGTTCGTGCTCGACCTCCCGGCCGTCGACCTCGTCGACGGCGAGACCCCGCCCGTCCCCCAGCTCGTGGAGAACAGATGACCCACATCCTGATCGCGGAGGACGAGGAGCGGATCGCCGCATTCGTCGCCAAGGGCCTGCGGTCCGCCGGCTACGAGGCGACCGCCGTCACGTCGGGCGCGGAGACGATCGCCCGCGTCGAGGCCGGCGGGGTGCACCTGCTCGTGCTCGACCTCGGGCTCGTCGACATGGACGGGTTCGAGGTGCTGCGGCGGCTGCGCGAGACCGGCCGGACGATCCCGGTGATCGTGCTGACGGCCCGCTCCTCGGTGACCGACACCGTCACCGGCCTGGAGTCGGGCGCGGACGACTACATGGCCAAGCCCTTCCGGTTCGAGGAGCTGCTGGCCCGGGTCCGGCTCCGGCTGCGCGCCCAGGGGCCGCCGGCGACGGGCGAGCCGAACGTCCTCTCGCACGGCCCGCTGCAGCTCGACCTGCGTACCCGGCGGATCCGGGTGGGCGGCCAGGAGGTGGACCTGTCGGCGCGCGAGTTCGCGCTCGCGGAGACGTTCCTGCGCCACCCCGGTGACGTGCTGACGCGCGAGCGGCTGCTGTCGGAGGTGTGGGGCTACGACTTCGACCCCGGCAGCAACGTGGTGGACGTGTACGTGCGGTACCTGCGCCGGAAGGTCGGGTCCGAGCACTTCGACACCGTGCGGGGGGTCGGCTACCGCCTGGTCGACGCGACCGCCTGACCGCTGGCCGCGTGGGTGCAGGGCCACGCTGGCACACTGTCCCGATGCGCGACCTGGCCCTGCTCCCGAAGGCTCACCTGCACCTTCACTTCACGGGGTCGATGCGCCCGACGACGCTCGCCGACCTGGCTGCCGAGCACGGCATCCGGCTGCCGTCCGCGCTGCTCGACGACGACCCGCTCCACGTGCCCGCAGACGAGCGCGGCTGGTTCCGGTTCCAGCGCCTCTACGACGCGGCACGGGCGTGCGTCCGGTCGGAGGCGGACATGCGCCGGATCGTCGCGGAGGCGGCGGCGGACGACGCGGCAGAGGGGTCGGGACGGCTGGAGATCCAGGTGGACCCCACGTCGTACGCGCCGTTCGTCGGCGGCGTCACGCCCGCGATCGAGATCGTGCTCGACGCAGCCCGGGAGGCGTCCGCCGCGACCGGCGTCGACGTCGGCGTGATCGTGGCGGCGTCGCGGATGCGGCACCCCTTCGATGCGCGGACGCTGGCTCGCCTCGCGGCCCGTCACGCGGGTGACGGGCCGGGACAGGTCGTCGGGTTCGGTCTGTCGAACGACGAGCGGCGGGGCGAGACCGCCGACTTCGCACCGGCGTTCGCCATCGCCCGGCGGGCGGGCCTGGCGTCCGTGCCCCATGGCGGCGAGCTGCTCGGGCCGGCGCACGTGGAGGACGTCGTCGACCACCTGCGTCCCGACCGGCTCGGGCACGGGGTCCGGTCGGCCGAGGACCCCCGGGTGCTCGAGAGGGTCGTCGACGAGGGTGTGGCGCTGGAGGTGTGCCCGGCGTCCAACGTGTCTCTGGGGGTGTACCGGTCGGCCGACGAGGTGCCGTTGCGCACGCTCGTCGACGCGGGAGCCCGGGTGGCGCTGGGGGCGGACGACCCCCTGCTGTTCCGGTCCAGGCTCGTCGCCCAGTACGAGCTCGCCCGGGAGGCGCACGGGTTCTCCGACGAGCAGCTCGCCGACCTGGCGCGGTCGTCCATTCGGGCCAGCCGGGCGTCGGACGGCGTGCGGGCACGGCTGCTCGCCGGGGTGGACGCGTGGCTGGCCTCTTGACGGTGGCGCCACGAGGGCTCATTGTGTCGATGTCTTGATTCATTGATACAAGGAGACCGCCGTGGCCGGCGCCGTGCCCCTGCTGCTCGTGCTTCTGCTGGTGGGCGGGGTCGTCGCCGCCCTCCGGCCGGTGCGGACCCCCGCACACGTCTCGGCGTCGGAGGCGTGGCTGGCCGCGGAGCGGCACGCCCGGCGAGTCACACTGGGTGCCTGGGCGGTGCTGCTCGTCGTCCCGTGGCTCCTCGCCGGAGCCTTCGACATCCCGGCACCGATGGGCGCGGACCTCGCCGTCGCACCGGCGACCGGCGGGATCGCGTTCCTCGTCGTCCACCTGGGAGGCGAGCTGACGTGGCCTCGGCCGGCCGGCCCGGTCCGGCGCGCGCCGCTCGTCCGCCGAGGGGTCCGTGACGTCGCACCGCGCGCGCTGAGCCGACTGACGGCCACCTGGGCCGCACTGCTCGCGGTGCTGCTGGTCGTCTGCGGGGCGACGGCAGGGGCCGACGGCCGGTCGCTCACGGTCGCGCACGGGGAGCGCACCACGTCGACGGCGAGCCCGTTCCCCGGCTGGTACTACGGCCGGGTCGTCCTGCCCGCCGCCGTGGTGGTCGTCGTGCTGTGCCTCGTGGCGCTCGCCCTCGTCGCCCGGCGCGCCGCGGTCGCGGACACCACGCCGGACGACGACCTGGCGCTGCGCCGGACGTCTGCCCGACGGGTCCTCGCAGGCGTGCAGCTCGTGCTGGCCTGGACGTTGTCCGGCTGCCTGTTCTTCGCGGCGAACGCGGTCCGCTCCGCAGGGCCACGCTGGGGCACGGGCGGCTCCACGGCGTCCGCCGTCGTCGCGGCGGGCGGAGCGCTGCTGGCCGTGACGGTCGCGGTCGCGTCCGTCGTGGTCGCCGTGCAGGCGACTCGGGCGGTCCGGCGCACGGTCGCCGGCTCCCTGCCGGGCATGCGCCCGCTCGCCCGACCGACCGCATGACCGCCCAGCTCGAGGTCGACCTCACGTCCGGCGTCCCCGCCTACGAACAGATCCGGACCCAGGTCGTCGCGCACGTCGCTGCCGGTCGGCTCGTGGCGGGCGACCGGCTCCCCACGATCCGCGCGCTCGCCACCGACCTCGGTCTTGCCCCGGGCACGGTCGCGCGCGCGTTCCACGAGCTGGAGGCCGACGGGGTGGTGGAGACGCGCCGTCGTGCCGGCACGGTCGTCGCGACGGGGGCGTCCGTGCCGACCGACGTCGCGCGCCGCGCCGCCGAGGTGTACGTCGCGGCGGTGCGGGCAGCAGGGCTCGACGACGGAGAGGCCCTCGCGCTCGTGCGTGGCGCGCTGCTGCGACCTCAGAGCGAGACGCCGACCAGCACGGGCTCGGGCTCGAGCAGCACGCCGTACCTCGCGGCGACACCGTCCCGCACCTGACGCGCCAGGGCGACGAGGTCGGCGGCGCCCGCCCCGCCCCGGTTCGTGAGTGCGAGCGTGTGCTTGTCGGAGAGCGCCGCCGGTCCCGGGGAGCCGAAGCCGCGCGAGAAGCCGGAGTGCTCGATCAGCCACGCGGCGCTCGTCTTGACCAGACCGTCCGCCGCCGGGAACGACGGCGCTCCGTCGGGGACCGCGTCGGCGGCGACGAGCGGGTTCGTGAAGAACGACCCGGCGCTCCACGTGTCGTGGTCGGCCGGGTCGAGCACCATGCCCTTGCGCGCCCGCAGCTCCAGCACCGCCGCCCGGACGTCGAGGATCGGGGCACGCTCCCCCACCGGCACCCCGAGCATCCGGGCCAGCTCCGGGTAGTCGATGGACCGCGTGTGGGTGCCCTGGCGCAGCTGGAACGTCACGTCCAGCACCACGTAGCGCGGGGTGGGGTGCCACGGGGAGCGCGGGTCGTCGTGGTCCACCGCGCGCATCGACCGCTTCAGGAGCGACGTGCGGTAGCCGAACCGCAGGTCGACGAGCGGGAGGGTGCGCACCCGGCCGCGTCCCCGGTCCCACACCCGCACGGTCGAGATCGTCTGCGCCACCTCCTGGCCGTAAGCACCGACGTTCTGCACCGGGGTGGCGCCCGTGGAGCCGGGGATGCCCGAGAGCGCCTCGAGGCCGACCAGCCGGTGCGTCACGGCCTGCTCGACGACCTCGTCCCACGGGGTGCCGGCCGGGACCGTGTAGGTGACGCCGGCGCACGCCGAGTGATCGGGCACGGCCACGCCCGTCCGGATGTCACGGACGACGACGCCGTCGAAACCCTCGTCGGCGACGAGCAGGTTCGAGCCGCCGCCGACCACCAGCAGCGGCTCGCCGGCGTCGTCGGCGGCGCGGACGACGTCGATCAGCTCGCCCTCGGTGGTCGTCTCCACGTACCGCGTCGCGGGACCGCCCACCCGGAGCGTGGTGAGGTCCGCGAGCGCGGGGACGAGGCTGGTCGGGGTCGTGACCGTGGGCTGCACCGGACCAGGCTAGACCGCCGGCTCGTCGTCCTCGGCGGTGGCACGCTCGCCGGCCGGGCGTTGCAGGGGTGCGGCGGCATCGACGACCAGGAGCCCGAGCACGATGGGCACGAGGATCGCCAGCAGCGCATTCCGGTATCCGACGTGCTGCGCGAGCAGCCCCAGGAGCGGTGGCCCGGCGAGGAACGCGCTGTACCCGATCGTCGAGACCACGCTGACCCGCGCTGCGGCGCGCGCCGGGTCGTCCGAGGCGGCGCTCATGCCGACCGGGAAGCCGAGCGCGGCGCCGGCACCCCACGCGACGATGCCCAGCAGGGCGACCCACAGCTGCCCGGACAGGCCGAACACCAGCAGGCCGACGATCGCCAGGACGGCGCACAGGCGCAGCACGGCGACCCGCCCGAACCGGTCCAGGAGCGCCGTGCCGAACCAGCGCATCGCGGTCATCGCCGCGACGAAGATGCCGAACGCCAGGGCGCCGAGCGCGTGACCCGTGTCGAAGCCGTCGACCACGGCCAGGCTCACCCAGTCGTTCGCCGCCCCCTCTGTCAGGGCGGCGGCGAGCACGACCAGCCCGATGAGCAACGTGCGCGGCTCGACCCACGCGGCGAGCGCACCGCGTGCGCCGCGTGGGCTGGCGGTCGACGGGTCGGCGGAGGTACCGGCGCTCGGCGCCGGTGCGGCGTGCGGGTGCTCGTCGTCGGCCGGCAGGAAGGCACGCACGGCGAACGCCACCCCGACGACCGAGAGGACGACGACGACAGGGATGTGCACCACGACCGGCACATGCAGTCCTGCCGCGACCGCGGCGACGGCGGCCGCCGCGACGGTGCCGAACGAGAACCCGGCGTGGTACCTCGGCATGACGGTCCGACCGAGCCGCTGCTCGACGGCGGCTCCCTCGAGGTTCATCGCGGCGTCCCACACCCCCGTGCCCACCCCGAACAAGACGAGCCCGAGACCGACGACCGCCACCTCGTCGGCGGCGACGCCGACGGATGCCACGACGAGACCGGTCGAGTTCAGCGTCGCGAACGCCAGCACGGTCCGTCGTGCGCCGAGCCGCTCGACGACGAGCCCCGACACGGGCAGGGACAGCAGCGACCCGATCGACGCGACCAGCAGCAGCACGCCCATCTGCTCCGGGCTGAACTCCAGACCGTCGCGGATCGCAGGCAGCCGGGAGGCCCAGCTGGCGAAGTTGACCCCGTTGAGGACGAACACCACGAACACGGCCAGCGACGCGCGCTGCACCAGTCGCGACGGGCCGGCGCCGGGATCGGGCCGGTCGTCGGTCGTCATCGGCCCTCCGGCGTGCGGCTCGGTCATCGGTGTTCCTTCGAGGATGTCAGGGTCGGACAGGACCGACAACAGATGGTCGAATCGATTCGATCGTGCACTGCAGGGATCGGTCGAATCGATTTGATGCTGGTCTCGATTGTGCGGGTACGCTGGCCGTCGCGTCAACACGCGCACCTCGTCGCGCGGTGGCGCGGACCCGCGTCACGACGACCGAGAGCAAGCCCGCACCCGGCCCGCGTTCGCCCCGCGCGACCTGCCCGGTGCGCCGACCCGGAGGTGCACCCTGTCGAACCAACGCCCGACCCTCGCGGACGTCGCCGCCGCCGCGAAGGTCTCCGTCTCGACGGCCTCGCTGGCCTTCTCCGGTGCCGGGCCGATCGCCGCGGCCACGCGCCAGCGCGTGCTCGACGCCGCCACCGAGCTCGACTACTCGGGCCCCAACCCGCTCGGCCGGCAGCTCCGCCAGGGCCGCTCGGGGATCGTCGGCGTGGTCGTCGGCGACGCGCTCAAGCGCTCGTTCCGCGACCCGGTCGCCGTGCAGGTGCTGGACGGCCTGGTCGGGACACTCGGTCCGCTCGGTCTCGGTGTGCTGCTGATCCCCGGCCCGCGCGACGTGTCCTCACCGCTCGTCGACCCGCTCGTCGAGTCGGCGGCCATGGACGTCGCCGTCCTCCTGTGGGGCGGCACCACCGACGACCCCGTCCTCACGTCCCTGCGTCGGCGCGGCATCCCGACCGTGCTCGTCGAGGGCGACCAGCTGCCCGACGTCGCCAACGTCGGGATCGACGACCGGGGCGGCATCGCGACGGCGACCCGGCACCTGCTCGACCTCGGTCACACCCGGATCGCCACGGTGACGCTCGCGTTCAACCGCGAGCGTGGCCAGGGCCTGGCCGACGAGGCGCGGATGCGGACGGTGGACTGGCAGATCACGCGCAGACGGCTCGCCGGGATCACCGACGCCGGGGTGACACCGGTCGCCGTGTACGAGACGCCCGCGTCCCTCGTCGAGCACGGCGCCGCCGCCGGACGGACCCTGCTGTCGGCACCGGACCGCCCGACGGCGATCGTGTGCCAGTCCGACCTGCTGGCCGGCGGCGTGGTGCTCGCGGCCCGCGAGCTCGGCCTGCGCGTCCCGGAGGACGTCTCCGTCCTCGGCTTCGACGGGCTCGACCTGCCATGGCTGGCGCCCGACGTG
Source organism: Cellulomonas sp. URHB0016 (assembly GCF_054057935.1). Lineage (NCBI taxonomy): Bacteria > Bacillati > Actinomycetota > Actinomycetes > Micrococcales > Cellulomonadaceae > Cellulomonas > Cellulomonas sp. URHB0016. The sequence goes on from NZ_JBSRZU010000001.1 coordinate 1,392,759, forward strand.
CTCACCACCGTGGCTCAGCCCCTGGCGGAGAAGGGTGCCGCCGTCGCGCACGCGGTGCAGGACCTGCTCGCCGGCGAGCTGCCGCCGTACCGCGAGCTGCTCGTGTCGCTCCGCATCGGCACGACCACCGGACCGGTCCCGGCGTCGGCCTAGCGAGCCGGCCGCGCGCTGCACGCGCACGGGGGCGTCTGAGGCTCAGCCCAGCCGGACGACGGCCTGCGCCTTCCCCAGCACCCGGACACCGTCCAGCGTCACCGTAAGATCGACGCGCACCGTCCCCGCCTCGGCGTCCGACGGCTCCGACCACGGCGAGCACCTCGACGGTGGCTCCCCCGGGGTCGGGCACGGGGACGGGCCGCGTGAACCGCACCTGGTAGTCGACCACGGCACCGGGATCGCCCGCCCAGTCGACGACGACGGGAACGGCGGCACCCATGGTCCACATGCCGTGCGCGATGACGTCCGGCAGACCCACGGACCGGGCGACGCGGTCGTTCCAGTGGATGGGGTTGAAGTCGCCGCTCGCCCCGGCGTACCGGACGAGGCGGGCACGGTCCACGGTGACCTCGCGACGGCCGACCTCCTGGCCGACCTCGACGTCGGCCAGCAGCGGGCGCTCGCCCATCAGGACTCCTCGGGGCGGACGGCCAGGGTCGAGACGACCGTCGCGACCGCCTCGCCGTCCTCGGACGCGATCTCGGCACGCGTCGTGATCATGGCGAGGCCCGCGCGCTCGATGATCGAGTCGACGTGCAGGACGGTGACGAGGCGGTCCCCGGCGTGGATCGGCCGGTGGTGCGTGAACCGCTCGTCCGCGTGCACGACGCGGCTGAAGTCGATCCCGGCGGCCGGGTCCTCGAGGAGCTGGGCCTCGGCGCGCTGCGCCACGACCACCGCGAAGGTGGGCGGTGCGACGACGTCCGGGTACCCGAGGGAGCGGGCCGCCTCCGCGTCGAGGTGCGCAGGGTGCGTGGCGCCGACGGCGCTCGCGAACTCCCTCAGCTTCTCGCGGCCCACGTCGTAGACGACGTTCGGCGGGTACTCGCGACCCGCGTAGCTCGTGTCGACGGGCATGCGCGGCCGGCCGTGACTCGGCGGACCGAGATCAGCGGGTCTCGCGGTGCACGGTGTGACGGCCGTCCCGCGGGCAGAACTTCTTCATCTCGAGACGGTCGGGGTCGTTCCGACGGTTCTTCTTCGTGATGTAGTTCCGCTCCTTGCACTCCGTGCACGCGAGCGTGATCTTCGGACGGACGTCCGAGCTCTTGCTGGCCATGGTCTTGCCACCTCTCGCGCCGTTGCGGCGCTTGCGATCTTGTTGCGACGCGCCGGCCGACGCACCGTGTTCACCTGGCGGTAGCGGGAGCGGGACTCGAACCCGCGACACCACGATTATGAGCCGTGTGCTCTAACCACCTGAGCTACCCCGCCACTGTCGGTGTGGGGGTCCCGCGCCCACGAGGGCACGGGAACCACGTCACACCACAGAGCCCCGAAAGGGAATCGAACCCTTGACCTTCTCCTTACCATGGAGACGCTCTGCCGACTGAGCTATCGGGGCAGCGCGAGCAAGGTTACACGGGCCTTGGGGTCGCAGCGAAATCGGACCCGGACGCACCCCTCGATGCCGGTGATCCTGCGGCCACCACGCCCCAGCGGGACAGTGTGAGGACCCGGTGAGAGCGTCTGCCTAATCATTTCGTCTCGTCGCTCCGGCTCTGTCCGACATGTCACGATCCCGCCCATGCGCTCGCACCGACGCAGCACCGCTGCCGCCACCCTCCTGCTCTCCGCCTCGCTGGTCCTCGCGACCGCAGCCTGCACCGGAGGGGGTGACGACGCCGACGCCGACGCGGCACCGTCCACCGACGCCACCGCCGCCGGCACCACGCTCGAATGGCCGAAGGCCATCGACCCCGCCACCTCCACCGACGCGTTCTGGGTCGTCTGGACCGCCATCGTCGAGAATGGCGACGGCGCCACGCAGGAGGTCCAGCCCGAGATCGAGAAGCTCGGCGAGGTCGGCTACCAGACCCTCCCGTGGGACCCGTCCTGCCAGAGCGGCGCCGAGGAGCAGCTGGCGGGCCTGACCGGATACGCCGACCCGATCGGCGTCGGGGTCGCGTTCGCCTCCGCCGAGGACGCCGGGAAGTTCGACACGCTCTACGAGGGCAGCGACACCAAGTCCGTGACGCAGGGCACCTACACCTGCGCCACCGCCTCCTGACCACCCACCTCGGACCGACAGACGGCGGGGCGCCCATCACGGGCGCCCCGCCGTCGTCGCACCCGCACCTGCCGCCCGGGTCGGCAGCGGCCGTCCCGGCAGGCACCGGCCGTCCCGGCAGGCACCCGCCGTCCCGGCAGGGAGCGGCCGTCAGGGCACGCGCCGGCCGTCCAGGCACGCACGGCGTCACACGTCGATCTGGGATTCACAGCGGCCTGCACGGCTCGCCATGGTGCTGGAACGAACGAGGCCCCGAACCGTGACGGTTCGGGGCCTTGCCGTTGTCCTGCGACTTCACGGTGTGGCGGGTGAGGTGTGCTGTTTCAGGACATAGGCAACGGATGTCTCAGGACATAGGAAACGTCGACCGGGATGCTCGGGCATGTCGCGTGCCCAGTTGGTCATCACCGCTGTCGTGCTCGAGGGCCGTCCGCGGGCCGAGGTCGCCCGGGCCTACGGGGTCTCACCGAGCTGGGTCTCGCGCCTCGTGGCCCGCTACCGCCAGGACGGGGAAGCCGCGTTCGAAGCCCGCTCCCGGCGCCCGCGGACCAGCCCGACCCGCACCCCGGACGCGACCCTCGCGCTGATCGTCCACCTGCGCGCCAAGCTGACCGCCGACGGCCTGGACGCCGGCCCGCACACCATCGCCTGGCACCTGACCCACCAGCACGACCTGACCGTGGCCCCCGCCACGATCTGGCGGCACCTCAAGGCCGCCGGCCTGGTCGAACCGACCCCGTCCAAACGCCCCCGCTCGTCCTACGTCCGCTTCGAGGCCGACCTGCCCAACCAGCTCTGGCAGAGCGACTTCACCCACGTGCGCCTCGCCGACGGCACCGACACCGAGGTCCTGACCTTCCTCGACGACCACTCCCGGCTCGTGCTGGCCTGCACCGCTCACCACCGGGTCGGCGGCCACGACGTCGTGACCACGTTCCGCGCCGCGATCAGCGAGCACGGCGTCCCGGCCGCCGTGCTGTCCGACAACGGGATGGTCTTCACCACCCGCCTGGCCGGCGGCCGCGGCGGACGCAACGCCTTCGAGTCAGAGCTGGCCCGCCTCGGCATCGAGCAACGCAACTCCCGACCCAACCACCCCACCACCTGCGGCAAGGTCGAACGCGTCCAGCAGACCCTCAAGAAGTGGCTCACCGGACGACCCCGAGCCGCCGACCTGAACCAGCTGCAGACCCTGCTCGACACCTGGCGCGAGCACTACAACAACGCCCGTCCACACAGCTCTCTGCACGGACGCACACCCACCGCCGCCTACACCGCCAAAGCCAAGGCGCACCCCGTCGGCGGCGCCGGGACCCACCAGCGCGTCCGCCACGACCGCATCGACGACAACGGCAAGCTCACCTTGCGGATCGCCGGCCGGCTGCACCACATCGGCATCGGACGAACCCACGCCCGAACCCCCGTGATCATGCTCATCGCCGACCTCCAGGTCCGCATCGTGCACGCCATCACCGGCGAGCTCCTGCGCGAGCTCACCATCGACCCCACCCGCGACTACCAGCCCCAGAAACAACAAGACCCCGAACCCTGAGGGTTCGGGGTCTTGCTGATGTCTTGCAACATCACAGTGTGGCGGGTGAGGGATTCGAACCCCCGTAGGCGTTGCCAGCTGATTTACAGTCAGCCCCCTTTGGCCACTCGGGTAACCCGCCAGGGTCGGCGCACCGTCAGGGTCGACCCGGAGGCCGACACCGCGAGCGGCGTGCGGGTGGAAGGATAGCAAGCCGCGGGCACTGCTCGCGAAACGGCCCGAGATGCAGCACGGTGGGGTGCGCCCCGCGAGGGCGTGACCCCGCAGCAGATGTCCCGGCGGTGCCGGGCGGCAGGAGGAGAGCACATGGCGAGCGAGTCGTCGTTCGACGTCGTCAGCAAGGTCGACCACCAGGAGGTCGACAACGCCCTGAACCAGGCGGCGAAGGAGATCGCCCAGCGGTACGACTTCAAGGGGGTCGGCGCCTCGATCGCCTGGAGCGGCGAGAAGATCGTCATGGTCGCCAACTCGTCCGAGCGGGTGCTCGCCGTGCTCGACGTGTTCCAGTCCAAGCTCATCAAGCGAGGCATCTCGCTCAAGTCGCTCGACACCGGCGGTGACGACGGCCCCGAGCCGAAGCCGTCCGGCAAGGAGTACCGGCTCGAGGCGCTCGTCAAGGAGGGCCTGAGCAGCGAGGTCGCCAAGAAGCTCGCGAAGATCGTGCGCGACGAGGGCCCGAAGGGCGTCAAGACGCAGATCCAGGGCGACGAGCTGCGGGTGTCGGCAAAGAGCCGCGACGAGCTCCAGACCACGATCGCGCTGCTCAAGGGCGCCGACGTCGACGCCGCCCTGCAGTTCGTCAACTACCGCTGACGAGCGGCCGAGGCGACGCCCACCGGCCCACGGCGGCTGGAGGCGTCGCCCCACCGGCCCACCGCGGCTGCAGGCGCGTCAGGCGGCCGGCACGGGCCCTTGCGGCCGCACCGGGAGCTCGGCCGGCTGCGACCCTCGAGCGGACCTCGGCGGGGCCTGGTGCGGTCAGCCGGCGGGGACGAGCGCCGCGAGGGCGAACGGGTTCCGGTCGAACGCGTCGGGGTCGTCGTGGTGCCGCGCGAAGCCGAGGGCGTCCTCCGCGAGCGTGGCGAGCACGTGGCCCGTCCCGGGCGCGAACGCGACGCCGTGGACGCCTAGACCGACCCCGACGACGACCCGGCCGGAACGGTCCAGCACGATCGGCCCGTCGGAGCGTGTGCGCGTCGACGGGGGGCCGTCCGACAGCGCCACCCCCGGGAACCAGGCGGCCGCGTACCGGTCGAGCAGCGCACGGTCGACGGAGCCGGCCCTGCTCACCACGGTCACGGAGCCGTCAGGCGAGTGGTACCCCCGCACACCCTGCTCCGGGTACCCGTCGTCGGGCCCGAGCGCGCCACGGGCGGAGCCGTGGGCCACCGCGTCGACGCGGTGGACGAACGCCGGACCCTGGTCCCGTGGGAGCGATGCCCGGCTGGTCCCCTCGACGCGGTGGTCGTGGACGGACCTGCTGCGCGGCAGGCCGATGATGTCGCCGACCAGCTCGGCGGACCGCGGACCGGCCGCCACGACGACGGCTCGTGCGTCGAGCGACGCGCCGTCACCGGTCGCCGCGCCGCCCCAGGCGAGCGCGTCCGCCGGACCGGAGGACGACACGTGGACGCGGACGCCGTCGTCGAGCCGCTCGAGCCGCACCGCCCGTGTCCCCCGGCGGATCTCCGTGCCGTGCAGGGCGGCCTGCTCCTGGAGCGTCAGGACGGCCCTGGCCGCGTCCGCGACACCCGCGACGGGCTGCACGACGACACGGTCGTCGAACGCCATCCACGGCCAGCGTGCGGACGCCTCCGGCCCGGTGAGGTACTCGAAGGGGATGTCCGACACCAGGAGGGTCTCGACGAGCGGGCGGAGCGCCTCGACGGGACCGTGCTCGACGCAGCCCGTCAGAGCGAGGAGCTCGGCGCCCGACTCCTGTTCGAGGATCTGCCACCACTGGTGCGTCAGCAGCGCGAGGCGGGTGCGGTCGGGGTCGGCGTGCCCGAGCCTGACGAGGTCCAGACCGGTCTCGTCCATCGAGGTCCGCTCCTCCACGAGCGCCACCCGGTGCCCGCTGCGGGCCAGCGCCCACGCCGTCGCGGAACCCGTGGCCCCGCCCCCCACCACCACGACGTCGTAACGGTCCTGGGACACATCGCCTCCTCGCGGCAAGGGGGCACCGCGCCCCCTCGCGGCCAGCAGCCTAAGGTTTCGTCCGTTATGTCGGAGCCCGATCTCATCGGGTGACCGGCTCGGTTCGGTGAGAGTTGCCTCATCGGCGCAGCGGACCGCTCAGTACCGCGTGATGCCGCCCTGCTGGCCCGCCTGGGCCTCGAGCCGCGCGATGCGCTCCTGCATGGGGGGGTGCGTCGAGAACATCTTCGCCGCGCCCTGGCCCCGGAACGGGTTGGCGATCATCAGGTGCGAGACGTCGACGAGCTGGCGCTCCTGCGGCAGGGGGCGCGCCTTCGTGCCGGCGTCCAGCTTGCGGAGCGCCGACGCGAGCGCGAGCGGGTCGTTCGTCAGGCGCGCACCGTCCTCGTCGGCGTCGAACTCGCGGGTGCGGCTGATCGCGAGCTGGATCATCGTCGCGGCGACGGGCGCGAGCAACGCGAGCAGCAGCCCGGCGATCGGGTTGCCGCGGTCACGGTCGTCACCACCGCCGCCGAAGAACAGCGCGAACTGCGCGAGCGACGTGATGACACCCGCGACCGCAGCGGCGACCGACGACGTGAGGATGTCACGGTTGTACACGTGCATCAGCTCGTGGCCCAGGACTCCCCGCAGCTCCCGCTCGTCGAGCAGCTGCAGGATCCCGTCGGTGCAGCAGACCGCGGCGTTCTGCGGGTTGCGCCCGGTGGCGAACGCGTTCGGCGCTGCCGTGGGCGAGACGTACAGGCGCGGCATCGGCTGGCGCGCCGCCGTCGAGAGCTCGCGCACGATGCGGTACATCACGGGCTGCTCGAGCTCGCTGACGGGCCGGGCCCGCATCGCACGGATCGCGATCTTGTCCGAGTTCCAGTACGAGTACGCCGTCATGAGCAGACCGAGACCCGTGAACAGCAGCAGGAACTTGGGGGTGCCACCGCCCAGGAGCCAGCCGATGCCGAGCAGCACCGCCCACATGACGCCGAACAGCGCCGCCGTCTTCACGCCGTTGTAGTGCTGGTGACCCACTGGTGCTCCTCCTGGACGTCCGTGCACGATGGAACGCACGCGGGGCGCCGCAGGTTCCCGACCGTCAGTCCGTCGGGATGCCACGCCCGAGCGCCACCGACACCATCTCGTCACGCGGCACGACCTTCACGCGCTCGCGCCCGTGCGGCTCGCCGAGTCCGCGCTCGTACGCGTCGAGCAGCTGCCATCCGGACCACTGGACCACGTCGACGCCGCGAGCGGCGAGGAACTCGGTCACGGCGGCGGGGTCACGGTCGGTGGCCGTGTAGAACGCGTCGCCCTCGGCGGCCACGTCCTCGCCGAGGTGGCGGATGGTCTCCGAGGCGTCCGACTTGGTGTGGCCGATGAGGCCGACAGGGCCCCGCTTGATCCACCCGGTCGCGTACACGCCGGGGATGGGCTGGCCGTCCACGTCGACCACGCGGCCCTCACGGTTGGGGATCACGCCCGCGACGTCGTCGAACGGGATGTCCACGAGCGGCGAGCCGAAGTACCCGACCGCCCGGTAGACCGCCTGCACCGACCAGTCCTCGGTCTGCCCGGTGCCCGTGACGTTGCCGTCGCCGTTGAGCGCCGTGCGCTCCGTGCGCAGACCGACGACCTTGCCGTCGTCGCCCAGTACCTCGACGGGCCTGTGGAGGAAGTGCAGGTGGATGCGGCGGCTGGCCGTGAGGTCTGCGGGCTCCTTGAGCGTCCAGTCCGTGAGGGTCTTGACGACCTGCTTGGTCTGGTTCGAGGAGTGGATGGCGGCCATCGAGCCCTCGTCGAACTCGAAGTCCTCCGGGTACACGATGACGTCGACGTCCGGCACGTGCCCCAGCTCGCGGAGCTCCAGCGGGGAGAACTTGACCTGCGCCGGGCCACGACGGGCGAACACGTGCACGTCGGTGACGGGGTTCTGCTTGAGCACGTCGTAGACGTTGGCCGGGACGTCCGTGGGCAGCAGGTCGTCCGCGTGCTTGGCGAGGATCCGGGCCACGTCGAGCGCGACGTTGCCGGCGCCGAGGACCGCGACGTGCGCGTGCGCGAGCGGCCACGTGCGGGGCACGTCCGGGTGGCCGTCGTACCAGGACACGAAGTCGGCGGCACCGTAGGAGCCGTCGAGGTCGATCCCGGGCACGGGCAGCGCGGCGTCGCGGATCGACCCGGTCGAGAAGATGACCGCGTCGTAGAACTGGCGCAGGTCGTCGAGCTTGAGGTCCGTGCCGTAGTCCACGTTCGCGAGCAGCCGGATGTCGCCGCGCTCGAGCACCTTGTGCAGCGCGACGATGATCTGCTTGATGCGCGGGTGGTCCGGCGCGACCCCGTAGCGGACCAGGCCGAACGGCGCGGGGAGGCGCTCGAACAGGTCGATGCTGACGTCGAGGTCGGTCTTCGACAGGATGTCGGCCGCGTAGATGCCGGCCGGTCCGGCGCCGACGACAGCGACGCGCAAGGTCGGGGTGCTCACGGGACGCAGTGCCTTCCGATCAGGGGAGCCCTACGGGCTGGTGCGCCGCATCGGCTCCGTTCCCGGGGCGCGACCGACGGCACGGCAGGGCTGTGCTGCTGCCAGTGTAGGACGGCGACCGAGACCGCCCTCAGCCCGTCGCCAGCATCTGGACACGCGTGAGACGGCGCGGCGGTCGGCCAGGACCCCCACCACGTCCCGCTCTGACGCGCATGCCCGACACCGGAACGACCGCCTGGTCCCTCAGGTGCGAGCGAGTGTCGCGTCCACCACCACCGCGGTGATGTTGTCGGAGCCTCCCGCCGCGAGCGCCTCCCCGACCAGCCGGTCCGCGGCGTCCTGCGGGTCGGGCGTCGCACGCAGCGCCGCCTCGATGCGCGCGTCCGTCAGCTCGTCCGTGAGGCCGTCCGAGCACACCAGCATGCGGTCGCCGGGGCTCACCGGGAACATCCACAGGTCCGGGTCGACGTCGGTGGAGCCGCCGCCCAGCACCCGGGTGACGACATGCCTGCGGGGGTACCGCGACGCCTCCTCGGCGGCGACGACGCCGCTCGCGACGAGCTCGGCCACCTCGGAGTGGTCCCGCGTCACCTGCTCGAGCACCCCGCCGGCCATCCGGTACGTCCGGGAGTCACCGACGTTGAGGACGATCCAGCAGGGCAGGCCCTCGTGCTCGGTGAGGATCACGCCCGTCATCGTCGTGCCCGGCCGCCGGCCCGTCGACGACGGGAGGCCCCGCAGCCGGGCGTGCGCCTCGCGCAGGGTCCGCCGCACCGTGTCCAGGTCGGGCGTGGTGCCGGCCAGCGCGCGCACGGTGTCGATCGCCATGCTGCTCGCGACCTCGCCCGCCTCGTGACCGCCCATCCCGTCAGCGACGACGTAGACGCCGCGCAGGGCCAGGGCCGTGTCCTCGTTGGTGGTCCGCGCGGCACGGTCCGTGGCGACCCCGACCTCGAGCCGCACGTCGTCGGCGGTCACCGGACCTGCACCGCCGGCCGGGGGCACGGCGCGGCGTCGGCCGGGCGCGAGAGGTCGGTCATCGGCGTCCTTCGGTGCGTCGGCGCTGGCCGGTCCGGGACAGGTCGTCGGTCAGCATAGCCAGCAGGGCGACCGTGGTCAGCGCCCCGGACGGGGGGCATGCCGCGCAGCGTGCGGACGCTCCCCCGGACGGGTGACCGACGTGCCCTCCTGCGCCCTCACGCCCGCCGCTGCACCGCGTCGCCGGCCGGCGTCGGGTCCGCGCCCGCGGGCTCCTCGTACGGGGGGTCGGCCGTCCAGGCGGCCGCCAGCAGCACGATGCGGGCGATCAGGTTGATCCACACGAGCAACGTGACGATCACCGAGAACGACGCCAGCAACGGGTTCCGGGTCGCGCTCCCCGCGACGACGGACGTGCCGAGGATCCGGACCACCCCGATCCCCGTCGCGGCGATGAACGACCCCCGCCACAGGTCGCGCCAGGCGGGGTCCTTGCCGGCGAGGACCTTGACCACCAGCAGGAACGTGCCGACGTCCACCACGAAGGTCACGACGATTCCGACCATGCGGACGGTGAACCCGGACGCACCGGTCCAGCCGACCACCTGCAGCAGCCACTGCACCGCCGCCCCGACGGCGGTCGTCAGCACGGCCGACACCAGCACCGCCATCGCCATCCCCACGAACCCGACGAGCGCACGGAGCTTGCCCACGACCGCGTTCTCACCACCGACGACCCCGAACATCGCCCGCACGCCGGTCCGCAGGGCCGCCGTCGCGGAGAGCGCACTGAGGACGAGCACGACGAGGGCGACGACCCCGGCGGCCGTCAGCGCCGGACTCAGCACCAGGACCTCCGGGTCGACGAGACCCGTGCCGTCACCCGTGTCCAGCAGACCCGGGAGCGACGCGGCCAGCGAGTCGAGGATCTTGTCCCGCAGCTCCTCGTTGCCGCCGAGCACCGCCATGAAGACCGTGTAGCCGATGGTCAGGCCGGCGAACACCGAGAACAGCGCCGCATACGCGATGCCGCCCGTGAGCAGCCCGCCGCCGCGAGCACCGAACCTGGCGTTCGCCCGGCCCGGGCGGGAGTGCTTCCACCACTCGAGGAGCGCCTTGGCACGGTCGACGAGCGACGGGCCCGTCTCCGCCGGGTGCTCCGCCGGGTGCTCCGCGGGCGGATCGGGTGCGGCCGCCGCCGCGCGGACGTGGGCCGCCCCCTCGCCGACCGCAGGGCCGGCGACCTGCTCTTCCGGCCGCGGGGCGGCACCTGCCGACATGCGACGACCTTAGGTCGAGGCCACGGTCCCGGCATCTGCGGACCGCGGCGCGGTGTCCTGCGCCGGGTGCTGCGACCGGGCCTGCGCCTCGTCGTGGCCTGTCGCCCCGGCCCCGTCGGGCGTCCGGCCGGCCAGGACGAAGTCGCGGGAGGGTCGCCACACACCGTCGTCACCGTGCGCGTAGCAGTGCAGGCGCGTCACCACGAACGTCACGTCGAAGTCGGCCATGCCGTCGAACGCCTGGTCCAGCTGGGCGTCCGGCACCTCGTGGGCGATCGTCACGTGCGGGTGGTACGGGAATCGCAGCTCCTGCCCGAGCACCCCGGCCCGGACGTCCGCCTCGAGAGCCTCGCAGCCGGAGATCCCTTCGACCAGCTGGACGAACACCACCGGGGACACCGGTCGGAACGTCGCCGTCCCACGCAGCCGCACGGCGAACGGCTCGTGCTGCGCAGCGACCGCGGCGAGGTGCTCCTCGACGGCCGGCATGACGTCGTGCTCGACGACCGTCGGCGGCAGCAAGGTGATGTGCGGCGGGATGAAGTCCGCCCAGGGGTCGCCGAACCGGGCCCGTGCTCCCTGCAGCTCCGATCCGTACGGCTCCGGAACGGTGATCGCGACGCCGATCCGGACCTGGGTGCCGGATCGCTCCGGCAACCTCACGCCTCGGCCCCGACGGCGCCCACGCCTGCGGCCAGATCGGCGTCGGTGTCCGTGGCCGCGGCCGTGCCCGCGGCCGTTCCCGTGCCCGTGCCGGTGCCCGCGGCCGCCGTCGTTCCGGTGCCCGTGTGACGCGGCAGGCCGTCGGCGGCGTGCACACCCCGGCGGGCCGCCCGGCGTGGCAGCAGGCCGAGACGGTCGTACACGCGGTCGAGCGTCGGCGACGCGAGCTCGCGCGCCCGGTCGGCACCGGCGGCGAGGACCGCGTCCAGCGACGCCGGGTCTTCGAGATACCCGTGCACGCGTGCCTGGAACGGCGTGAGGAAGTCGACGACGACCTGGGCCAGGTCCTTCTTCAGGTCGCCGTAGCCCTTGCCCTCGTACCGCTGCTGGAGCGCCGGGACGTCGGTGCCGGACAGCGCCGAGTAGATCGTCAGCAGGTTCGAGATGCCCGGCTTGGCGGCGGGGTCGAAGCGGATCTCCCGCTCGGTGTCCGTGACCGCCGAGCGGATGCGCTTGGCGACGGCCTTCGGGTCGTCGAGGAGCTCGATGAGGCCGTTGGGGCTCTCGGCGCTCTTGCTCATCTTCGACGTGGGGTCCTGCAGGTCGTAGATCTTCGCCGTGGCCTTGACGATGTGCGCCTCGGGCACCACCACGGTGCCCTTGCCGAACCGGGAGTTGAGCCGCTGGGCGAGGTCGCGCGTCAGCTCGAGGTGCTGGCGCTGGTCCTCGCCTACCGGGACCAGGTCGGTGCCGTACAGCAGGATGTCCGCGGCCATCAGCACCGGGTAGGTGAACAGCCCCACGGTGGTGCCGTCGGTGCCCTGCTTGGCGGCCTTGTCCTTGAACTGCGTCATCCGGCTCGCCTCGCCGTACCCCGTGTGGCACGACAGCAGCCAGGCGAGCTCCGCGTGCTCCGGCACATGGGACTGCACGAACAGGATCGACCGCTCCGGGTCGACGCCGGCCGCGAGGTACTGCGCCGCCGTGCGACGCGTGCGCTCACGCAGGACCGCCGGGTCCGGGCCCACCGTCAGGGCGTGCAGGTCCACCACGCAGTAGATCGCGTCGTGGTCCTCCTGGAGCGCGACCCACTGGGTGAGCGCGCCCAGGTAGTTGCCGAGGTGCAGCGAGTCGGACGTGGGCTGCATCCCCGAGAAGATGCGTGAGCGGTGCGGGACCGTGACCATGCGGACCATCAGACCATTCTGTCGGGCGCGGCGGACCGCGGGGCTCGTGCGGTGGACGTGCGGGGGCGGGCTCCAGGGGACGAGCGCCGCTGTCGCGTTCGCTCGGGTGGTCGCGTGGCGTCGCGTCAGGTCGCCTCGTCGTCGAAGGGGGCCCGCCAGCTCGGCTCGCCGCCGACGGCCGTCGACGCCGCTCCGGCTGCCAGAGCGCCGGGCACGCTGCGGGGAGTCGCTCGCGACGCGGCGGGCACGGTCACCGGACGGGCAGGGACGGAGTCGTCGAGGAGCGCCTCGCGCACGATCCGCCGCGGGTCGTACCGGCGGGGGTCGAGGGACGCCCAGTCGATGTCGCGGGCCTCTTCGCCCAGCTCCTCGTCGACCCGGGCCTTCGCGTCCTGCGCGAAGCGGCGTGCGCGACGGACCCACGTGCCCAGCTGCTCGGCGTAGGCCGGGAGTCGTTCGGGGCCGATCACGAGCGCCGCGACGACGAGCAGCACCACGAGCTCACCGCCGTTGATCCCGAACACCCGGTCAGGGTACTCCCCGCTCCCCGGCCGCCGCGGCCCCTCCGCGCCCGCTGGTGCCCCTCGCCGACGGCGTGAGCACCGTGTCCGGCGAGGCGCCGGTCAGCCGACGGGACCCTCGTCGAGCCGCACCCGGACGTCCCGCTCGTCGGAGCCGGTGCGCACGTGGAGCACCACCGTGTCACCCGGGGTCCGGGCGCGGATCGCGACGATGAGCTCGTCCGGGTCGGTGACCGGTCTGCCGTCGATCGCGAGGATGACGTCGCCCCGGTGGATGCCCGCCCGGTCGGCGGGGCCGTCCGGGGTGATGGCCGGTGTGCCGTCCCGGTCGGCGGCCGCGACGGCCACTCCCTCGCCCTCGTGGCGCTGGTCGAGCAGCACACCGATGACGGGGTACGTGGCGTGCCCGGTCTCGATCAGCTGTTCGGCCGTGCGGCGCACCTGGTTCGACGGGATCGCGAAGCCGAGCCCGATGCTGCCGCCGACCTCGCTCAGCGAGCCGGGCGGCTGCGCGATCGCGGAGTTGATCCCGATGACCTCGCCGGCGCCGTCGACGAGCGGGCCGCCGGAGTTGCCGGGGTTGATCGCCGCGTCCGTCTGGATGGCGTTGATGAATGCGGTGTCCGACTCGTCACCGGCCGAGACGGGCCGGTTGAGGGCGCTCACGATGCCGGTCGTCACGGTGCCGACGAGACCGAGCGGCGCTCCGATCGCGACGACGGGGTCGCCCACCACGACGGAGTCGGAGTCGCCCAGCAGGAGCGGCGTGAGGCCGTCCACGGGGACCTTCACGACCGCCAGGTCGTACTCCGAGGTGCGTCCCACGATCGTCGCGGGCTTCTCGCTGCCGTCCGAGAACGTCACCGTCACCGACGTCGAGGCGTCCGCCGCGTCGGCGACCACGTGGTTGTTGGTCACGATGTACCCGTCCTGGCGCAGCACGAAGCCGGAGCCCGTGGCGGTGCCCGACGGGCCGTCCACCTGGATCGAGACGACGCTCGGCAGCACCCGCGACGCGATGCCGGCGACCGACTCCGGTGCGCGGTCGACGTTCTGCGTGCCTGACCCGGCGGCTGCGACCGGCAGGCCCGCGTCCGCGAGGTGGGTGTCGGGCTCGATCCGGGAGCCGAGCACCCCGCCGACGGCGCCCGCGACGAGCGCCAGTGCGACCAGGGGGACCACCCAGGCGACGGACAGGGCACGGCGACGGCGGCGCGGTGCCCGCACGGGACCGGTCGTGGCACCCAGGGGGTCGTGGTGGCCGGCTCCGTGCTGTCCGGGTGCGTGCTGGCCCGCTCCGTCCGGGCCGGGCCCGTACCGGCCGGGTCCGTGCCGGCCTGCTCCCTGCTCGCCAGATCCTTGCTGGCCGGGTCCTTGCTGGCCGGGTCCAGGCTGGCCGGGTCCAGGCGGCGCGAAGGCGTGGCCCGACGGTCCGGGTGCCGCGCCGAACGGGACGGCCCCATACGGGACGGGCCCGTACGGGTCCGTCCTCGGCACGGGCTGGTACTGCTCCGTCCCTGGGACGGCCGGGACGGCGTCACGCCGCTCGGTGCCGGAGGCGCGGGGCGCGTGCGGAGGTGCGAACGGGTTGCCGGACGCGGGGGGCGGGAGCGGTGCGCCGCCCGCCGGAGGCATGGACCAGCTCGGCCGTCCGGGCGGTGCGAACAGCGGAGCAGGCTCGGGGGGCGCGGGAGGCGGGCCCGGCGCGACGGACGCCTGTGCCGGTGCCTGTACGGGCTCCGGTACGACCTGCTCGTCGTGGGCGGTGGGCGTAGCCGGCTGCTCGCCGTGGGCGGTGGGCGTAGCCGGCTGCTCGCCGTGGGCGGGCGGCGTGGCCGGCTGCTCGTCCGGCTGGGGCGCGGGCGTCCGCGCGGTGTCGTCGGGGGTCGTCATGGGTGCTGCAACGCTCCTGTCACCGTGTCCCAGCCGCGCGTCATCCGCGCCGGCACCCCGTCGTCGAAGGTGCCACCGGGAAAGGCTCCCACGAGTGCGTCGAGCTCCGCGTCGTGCCCTGCGGAGCCGATCACCTGGACGACCGTGGCGTCGGCCTGCCAGGCGACGTGCCACGGCTCGAACGCCAGGACGTAGACGTCATGGCCATGGACCTGGTGAACGGGCACGTCAGCGAGCTGCACCGTGTCCAGGCGACCCTGCTGCTCCGTCACGACGAACGACCCCGTGGGCGTGTCGACGTCGACCTCGAGGACCGTCGTGCCGTCACCCGACCAGCGCACGGCCGAGATGCCCCATCCGGCGGGGAGCGACTGCGGGACCGACCAGCCCTGCGACCGGAGCCGGCCGAGCGCCTGGGCGTCCGCGGACGGCCCGTCCACGGCCCACTGGGTCGTGACGGTGGTGCCGGGGTTCGTCGCCACCGCGCCCGCCAGCGTCTCCAGGTCGGCACCCGGGCTGCCGACGGGCACGACGTCGGGACGCTCGCCGAGCACGAACAGCATCGCGGCGACCGCGCCGAGGCCGGCCACCGAGCCGGCGGCGAGCCGCACGGAGGAGCGACGCGGTGCGACCTGGCCTCGCAGGGGCGCCCCGGTGCGACCGGCCCAGGCGCGGGCGGCCACGCCCTCGGTCAGGCCGTAGGACGCCAGCTCCGGCCGGCTGCGGCGCCCCGGCGGCGCGAACGGGTCGGGGTCGAACGGCACCGGCGCGTCGGACGCCGGCGCCAGCGACAGCAGCCGGGCGGTCAGGTCCGGGGTCGGCACCATGTCGTCCACGGAGGACGACAGCGCGGTCCGGGCGGCACGAGCCGCTGCGAGCTCGGCCGCGCACTGCGGACACAGCGCGACATGGGCGAGCGCCCGCTCGGTGGCGGCCACGGACAGCTGGCCGTCGACGAGTGCGCTGATCCACGACCCCAGGTGCGTCATCGCGGCGTCCGCGCCGGCTCGCGGGCGACGTCCACGGCACCGGGCGCGCGATGGCCGAGCGACTCGCGCAGCCGGGCGCGCGCGCGGTGGATCCGCGAGCGCACGGTGCCGAGCTTGATCCCGAGCGTCACGGCGATCTCCTCGTACGACAGGCCCTCGATGTCGCAGAGGACGACAGCCGCGCGGTACTCCGGCGGCAACGCGTCGAGGGCCCGCTGCACGTCGCTGTCGAGGTGCGCGTGCTCGAAGGCCCGCTCCGGGGTGGCGAGCTGGTCCGTGGACGGGTACCGCTCCTGGTCGTCGCCCATGGCGTCCATGCGGACGCGCTGCTTGCGACGGGCCTGGTCGAGGAACAGGTTGGTGGTGATGCGGTGCAGCCAGCCTTCGAACGTCCCCGGCGTGTACGTGCTGAGGGAGCGGAACACCCGCACGAACGTCTCCTGCGTGAGGTCCTCCGCGTCGTGCTGGTTGCCCGTGAGCCGGTACGCGAGGCGGTAGACGCGGGCGGAGTGCTCGCGCACGATCTGCTCCCACGTCGGCGGCTGCCAGACAGCCGGCTGCGCGGTCATGGTCCTCGGCGCTCCTTCTGTACGTCTCGTCCGTCCTGCCGGCCCGTACCGCGTCGGTGCGGGCCCTCAGTCTCCCAGGTCCCACCGAGCCGTACGAACCGGAGCAACGCCGCCACGGTCCCAGAAGTTCCGCACCGGCCCGCCGTCCCGCCTGCCCTGCCGCCCCGGAGGCGGCCGATAGGCTGACCGGTACGGCGCCCACCAGCGCTTTCGCGACACGTGTGCCGCACCGTCGCCAGACCAGTTCATGACGCACCGCCGTACCGCCGGGAGGCCGCCATCTCCACCGACAAGGCCCAGAGCTGGGTCTACTGCGAGGAGTACCTGCCGGAGGACGACGTCCTGCTCCGCGCCCGCGAACGCGCGGCGCAGCTCGGGTGCACGCCGGTCCTGCCTGGCGCCGGTGCGGTCCTGTCGGTGCTCGCCGCGGCGGCCGGTGCGCGTGCTGTCGTCGAGATCGGCACCGGCACGGGCGTCGGCTCGCTCTACCTCCTGCGCGGCATGCCCTCAGACGGGGTCCTCACCACGATCGACCTCGAGGTGGAGCACCAACGCGCGGCCAAGGAGGCGTTCACCGAGGAGGGCGTGCGCTCGACGAGGACACGGACGATCTCGGGCCTGGCGCTCGACGTCCTCCCGCGTCTCACCGACGGGGGGTACGACATGGTGTTCGTCGACGCCGACAAGGAGTCGTACCCCGGCTACGTCGAGCAGGCGGTGCGGCTGCTGCGGCCCGGTGGGGTGCTCGCCGTGGACAACGCCCTCTGGCACGACAGGGTGGCCGACCCGGCTCGGCGCGACGAGCTGACGACCATCGTCCGCGAGGTCGGTCGCACGGTGCGCGCGGACGAGCGGCTGCTGCCTGCGCTCGTGCCGTCGGGCGACGGGCTCCTGGTGGCCGTGCGGCGCTGACCCCGTCGGGTCGGTCCTGCCGGTCCTGTCGGTCCGGCCGCGCTCGGATCGGATCGGCCGGGCCGGTCCTCTCGGTCCGGCCGGGCTCAGGTCAGGTCGGCGAGATACCGCAGGAGCAGGCGGGCGCCGAACCCCGTCGCCCCCTCGGTGACCTCGTGGCGGTCCGCTGTGGCCCGGGCGGGGCCGGCGATGTCGAGGTGCGCCCACCGGCGGCTCCCCACGAAGTGCCGCAGGAAGAGCGCCGCCGTGATCGACCCGCCGCCGATCCGCTTGTCCGACGGGACGTGGCGCAGGTCGGCGACGTCCGACCTGACGGCCTCCTCGTACTCGTCGACCAGGGGCATGTGCCAGGCCTGCTCGCCCGACGACTCCCCCGCGGCGACCAGCGCCTGGACGAGGTCGTCGTCCGTGCCGTACAGCGCCGCATGCTGCTTGCCCAGGCCGAGCGTCGCCGCCCCGGTGAGCGTCGCGACGTCCACCAGCACGTCGGGCGCCAGCGTGGCGTCCGCCCACGCGAGCGCGTCCGCGAGAACGAGGCGCCCCTCGGCGTCGGTGTTCGCGATCTCGACCGTGGTGCCGCCGTACAGGCGCAGGACGTCCCCGGGCCGGTACGACGCTCCCCCGACGTGGTTCTCGGCGAGCGGCAGCACGGCCGTCACCCGGTGGGCGACCCCCGCCTCGGCCGCGCCGAGCACCGTGGCGAGCGCGACGGCGGCGCCGGTCATGTCCGTCTTCATGGGGACCATCGCCTCGCGCGGCTTGATGGACAGCCCGCCGGTGTCGAAGGTGATGCCCTTGCCCACGACGACGACGTGCCGGACGCCGGACGAGCCGCGGACGGCCGTGGACGGCGTGTAGGTGACCGTCACGAGCCGGGGCGGCGACGCGGAGCCCGCGCCCACGGCGACGATCCCACCGAACCCGTCCGCCTCCAGCTCGCGAGGTCCGCGCACCGCGACCTCGAGCCCTCGAGCGGCTGCGAGACGGACGGCCTGGTCGGCCATCCAGGCGGGATCCTTGGTGTTCGACGGCGTGGTGGCGAGGTCGCGGACCAGCCAGGTCGCCTGCGCCGCGGTCCGCCCTGCCTGCACCGACGCGGCCGCCCGCCCTCCGTCCAGTCCCAGCAGGACCAGCTCGGCGGCCGCCCTCTCGGGGGACACCCGGGCGGCGGCGCTCGACGGCGTGTACGCCGCGAGCAGGTAGCCCTCGGTCACGGCCCGCGCGGCTGCAGCCTGGTCCGAGGCCGACCGGCCCCGGTGCGCCCCGAGCGTGGTCACGACCCTGCCGAGGCCGCGCGTGGCTCGGGCCAGAGCGGCCCCGGCGCGGCGGAGATCGCTGGTCGAGCCGTCGCCGACCCCGACGAGCACCAGGCGGGGCGGCAGCCCGGACCACGGCAGCGCCACCGACGAACCGACGGGGCGCGGCAGCTGCAGGACGTAGGACTCGCCCGGCGTGCCTGTCAGGCGCACCCGCTCGGCGATCTCCGCGAGGTCCACGCCGTAGCGTGCGGCGGCCTCCGCCGTGCCCTCGCGCGGCTGGACGCCCTCGTCGCCCGGCACGGCGGGGGCGACCGGGACGGCGACGGCGTCCGTGGAACCGTCCGTGAGGAGCGTCGAGCTGTCGAGCGTGCCTCCGTCGAGCGTGACGGCCGGCGGGGTCCGGCCGATCACGACGTCAGGTGCCGACCGGGGTCGGGGCTCCGCCGTCCGTGCCATGCGATCGGCGTCCGTCGTCAGGAGACGACGGACGTCAGTGCCTCGCCCAGCTCGGCGGCCTCGGTCGCGTTGAGCTCGACCACCAGCCGTCCACCGCCCTCGAGCGGGACGCGCATCACGATGCCACGCCCCTCCTTGGTCACCTCGAGCGGTCCGTCACCGGTCCTCGGCTTCATCGCGGCCATGCGGGCCTCTCCTTCGCCTCGTGCGTCCGGGCCGGGCCTCGCCGCGCGCTGACGCGCACGGGCAGATGGCCCGAGCTCCCGGTTGTCCGCGCTCATCCTAGTTCACGGCGAGTGCCCCGACCTCGGGTGACGCACGCCGAGACCCCCGACCGGCCGTATGGGCCGGACGGGTGTCCAACGGCCGGCACGGCCCGTCAGGGTGGCCAGCCGTACGGCGGCGTGAGCCGCCACGTGTTCCAGATCCAGACGAGCTGCAGCCCCAGCATCAGCGCGACGACGGCGCCCAGCCAGATCCGCCGCGCGACGACCGGCCGGGTCACGACGCCCGCCGTGACCGCGCCCAGCGGGAAGGCCAGCAGCAGGAACCGGGCGAGGCTGCTGCCGGGCTCGATCGCCGCCGCGATGTAGAGGACGTACGCGGCAGGCCACGTGTGCAGCTCGTTGCCGAGCCGCCAGGCGGCCGGGACCACGAGCACCGCGACCACCAGCAGCGCGCCGGCGGCGACGACCCACCACGCCCACTGGCCGAACCAGAAGTGCGACACGTACCCCCACGCACCGAACGGCACGACCTCGTGCACGCCCCGCCACGACTCCTGGGTCAGCAGGTACCCGTCCCGCTCGCCGGTCACCCATCCGCAGATCAGCGGCCAGGCGACACCCGAGACCGCCGCGCACGCGGCGAGCGCCAGCAGGCCGCCGGCGTCCTTGAGTCCCAGGTGGTCGGTCCCCCGGCGGCTTCCCCGCCAGCGCACGACCGCGTGCACGACGATGACCACGGCCATCGGCAGGGCCACCGCCCGCGTGAAGCCCAGGGCGAGCACGACCAGGGCGGTCGCGAGGTACTTCCGCTCCGCGAGCAGCAGCAGCGCGGACGCGACCAGGAGCAGCGCGAGCGACTCCGTGTACCCGACCTGCAGCACGACCGCGGTGGGGAACACGCTGACCAGCAGCACCGTGGCGAGCGGCAGGCCCGGCCGGGCCGCGACGGGCGCGCGGCGCGGCGCGCTCGACGAGGCGGTAGATCACCACCATCGCGCCGGCGCCGAGCACCAGCGCGAGGATCGGCGCGACCACGTGCCACGGGGCCCTCGTGACCGCCATGAGGCCACGGACCAGGAACGGGAACAGCGGGAAGAAGGCCCAGGGGTTCTGCTGGACGACGCCCTGCTCGTCACGGGGCAGCTCGGACGGGTAGCCCCCTTCGGCGATCTGCTGGTACCACAGCGCGTCCCACCATCCACCGGTGAACCGCAGGTAGGAGGGCCCGGCGGGACCGAAGTAGCTCTCGACCTGGTGCTGGGCCGTCACCATCAGCGCGATCGCGCTGAACAGCCGGGCCGCGGCGTACACGGCGAGCGCCTGGCACCACCACGGCCACGTCCTCGGGTCCCAGCGTGACTCGACGGGCGACGGCTCGGCGTCGTCCTCGGTGGTGGCCGGTCCGGCCTCGGCGGTCATGCGAGCCCCCGTACCGCACGCACGGGCGGCCGGTCGCCGCGGATCGTCGCCACCATGTCCAGGGTGCGCCGGGTCGCCGCCACGTCGTGCGCCCGGAACACCCGGGCACCGAGCCACGCCGCGACCGACGTCGCGGCGAGCGTGCCCTCGAGCCGCTCCTCCGGGGGCAGGTCGAGCGACTCGCCGACGAAGTCCTTGCGTGACAGTGCCATGAGGACAGGGTGCCCCAGCGCGACCAGGGCCTGCGTCCTGCGCACGAGGTGCAAGGAGTGCCACGTGTTCTTGCCGAAGTCGTGCGTGGGGTCGACGAGCACGCTGCCCGGGTCGATCCCGAGGTCCACCGCACGGCGGGCGGCGGCCGACACCGTCGCGACGACGTCGTCGAGGACCCCGTCGACCTCCTCGAGGCCGGCAGGGTCGGCGCCCCGGTCGGCGCCCGCCCCTGTGCCCGGCCGTTTCCGCTGGTACGCGACCCGGAACGGGTCGGTGCGCGGTCGTGCACCCCCGGTGTGGGAGCAGACGACGCCCAGCCGTCGCTCCGCCGCGACCTCGACGAGCTCCGGGTCGTGACCCGCCCAGGTGTCGTTCAGCAGGTCGGCCCCCTCGTCGGCGGCGGCCCGCGCGACCTCGGCCCGCCACGTGTCGATGCTGACGAGGAGTCCCGGATGACGGCGTCGGACGCGGGCGACGAGCGGCAGCACCCGGGCGAGCTCCTCGTCGACCTCGACGCGCGGCCCGCGTCCCGCCCGGACCCCGCCGAGGTCGACGATGTCGGCGCCCTCCTCCTCCGCGCGGGCGACGGCGGCGTCCGCGGACGCGTCGTCGTGCCGTGCGGGGGCGTAGAACGAGTCGGGGGTGCGGTTGACCACGGCCATCACGACGGGGCGGTCCGGGCCGATCACCCGGTCACGCAGGCGCACGGCGGGACCGGCGGGCGGGACCGGCCCGACGGCGTCCGGCACCGGCCTGTCGTACGCCGGCGAACGGGCCGTCACCGGATGGGGCTCTCGGCCGCCTGCTGGGCCTGGGCGGTCGCCGCCGCCGCGCGCAGCTCCTCGGCACGCAGCGCCGCGCCGCGCTCGAGCACGAGGTCCACGGCCTCCTCGGCGGTGTCGACGAGCTTGATCAGGTCCAGGTCCACGGGAGAGATCATGCCGCGTGCCAGCACCGGACCGGAGGCCCACTCGATGAGACCCCTCCAATAGTCGGAGCCCACGAGGACGATCGGGAAGCTGATCACCTTGTGCGTCTGCACGAGCGTGAGCGCCTCGAACAGCTCGTCGAACGTGCCGAACCCGCCGGGCAGCACCACGAAGCCCTCGGAGTACTTCATGAACATCGTCTTGCGAGCGAAGAAGTAGCGGAAGCTCACGCCGAGGTCGACGTAGTCGTTCATGCCCTGCTCGAACGGCAGCTCGATGCCGAGCCCCACCGAGAGGCCGCCGGCCTTCTTCGCACCGCGGTTCGCCGCCTCCATGATCCCCGGCCCCCCGCCGGTGATCACCGCGTAGCCCGCCTCCGCGAGCAGGCCGCCGACCTCGACGCCCAGGGCGTAGTCGGGGTGGTCGGCGGGCACCCGCGCGGACCCGAACACGCTGACCGCCCGGCCGACCTCGGCGAGGGCGCCGAAGCCCTCCACGAACTCGCTCTGGATCCGCATGACGCGCCACGGGTCGTCGTGCAGCCACCCGGCGGGGTCGGTGCTGCTCAGCAGCCGCTGGTCGGAGGTCGTCGAAGGGATCTGCTGGCCGCGCAGGAGCACCGGGCCCTTGCGGTAGCCGCGGCCCGGGGAGGGCTGGCCGTCGTCGCTCATGCGTTCGACTCTAGGCGTGTCGGCAGGGACCGCTCGTCGCGTGGGGCTCCGGGCACCGGCTGTCGCCCGTTCGCCGCACAGCCGTCACCGGCCGGACACTCAGGCCGTCAGCCAGGCCTTCAGGGCGAGGTGCGTCACGGCGATCTGGGCGACCGGGCAGCGCTCGTCCGCCTTGTGGGCCAGCAGCGGGTCCCCCGGCCCGAAGTTGACCGCGGGGATCCCCATCGCGGAGAACCGCGAGACGTCCGTCCAGCCGTACTTGGGCGCCGGGACGCCGCCCGTCACCGCGAGCACCGCGGCGGCGAAGTCCCGCGCCGCGGGGTCGTCGAGCCCGGGCCGGGCGCCCGGTGCGGCGTCCACGACCACGACGTCGTAGCCGTGCAGGAGCTCACGCACGTGCGCCTCCGCCTCCTCGACCGACGTCGACGGGGCGAACCGGTAGTTCACCGTGACGACGCACGCGTCGGGGATGACGTTGGGGGCGGTCCCGCCCGAGACGAGGACGGCGTTGAGGCTCTCGCGGTAGACGAGCCCGTCGACCTCGACGGACCGCGGCTCGTAGTCCTCGAGCCGCCGCAGGACCTCGCCGGCGGCGTGCACCGCGTTGCGACCCACCCACGCGCGCGCCGAGTGGGCGGCGACGCCCTGGAGCCGCACCTCGAGCCGCATCGTCCCGTTGCAGCCCCCCTCGAGGCCTCCCGCCGTGGGCTCGCCCAGGACCGCGAAGTCGGCGGCGAGCCAGTCGGGGTGGTCGCGGGCCAGCCGCCCGAGGCCGTTGAGCTCCGACGCGACCTCCTCGTGGTCGTAGAACACCCACGTCACGTCGTGCACCGGGGCACTGAGCTCGGCGGCCAGCGCGAGCTGGACGGCGACGCCGGCCTTCATGTCGACCGTGCCGCGACCCCAGATCTCCGCGTGCACGCCCTCGCCGACCACGCGGGCCGGCAGGTTGTCGGCGATCGGCACCGTGTCGAGGTGCCCGGCCACCACCACCCGCGTGGGGCGGCCCGTCGACGTGCGGGCGACCACGGCGTCGCCGTCACGGAGGACCTCGAGGTGAGGATGGGCGCGCAACGCGTGCTCGACGGCGTCCGCGATGCGCCGCTCGTCACCGCTGACCGACTCGATGTCGCACAGTGCCCGGGTGAGCTCGACGAGGTCGCCGTCGAGGTCCAGCACGACCGGCGGCGCCGGGGGGGCGCTCGGGGGCGCGGTGGCCGGCGAGCTCCGGGGCACGGTCTGAGGCGGGGTCGGGGGCGCCGTGCTGGCTGCGGCAGGGCCGTCGGGCACAGGGCTGCGGAGGGCGTCGCGGTCGGTCACACGAGCGACCCTAGCGGGGGCTGCCGGACGACCCCGGCCCGGCCGCCCGGCGGGCCCGGCAGCGGGACGAGACCGTCCGGCCCCGGGGCGTGGTCGGGCACGGGAAGCAGTCCGCGTTGTCCTAGGGTTGGCGCCATGACTGCGCGCACGGCGTGGGGCTTCGGCCTCGCCACGGTGACCGATGACGGCACCACCCTCGACGTCTGGTACCCGGCTCCGGAGCTCGGCTCGCCGGCCGACGACGCGGACGCCCCGGCGGACCTCCGCGCCGCCGAGCTGACCGACGAGGCCCGGGGCGTCCGTGTCGGGGTGGTCCGGACCGTCGTCGACCTGGACACGCCGCCCGTGAGCACGGCTGACGCCTACCTCCGGCTCCATCTGCTCTCGCACCGGCTCGTGGCCCCGCACGGGCAGAACCTCGATGGCATCTTCGCCGTCCTGCCCAACGTCGTGTGGACGGACCGTGGGCCGTGCGCGGTCGAGGGTTTCGAGGCCACCCGCGCGCGCCTGCGTGCCGCGACCGGTGTCCCCCCGACCGTGCTGGGCGTGGACAAGTTCCCGCGGATGGTCGACTACGTCGTGCCCTCGGGGGTCCGGGTGGCCGACGCGGACCGGGTCCGCCTCGGCGCCCATCTCGCCGCAGGGACCACGGTGATGCACGAGGGCTTCGTCAACTACAACGCGGGCACGCTCGGCACGTCGATGGTCGAGGGCCGGATCTCCGCCGGTGTCGTCGTCGGGGACGGCTCGGACATCGGCGGCGGCGCGTCGATCATGGGGACGCTGTCCGGCGGCGGCCGGGCGGTCGTCTCGATCGGCCGGCGCAGCCTGCTCGGTGCGAACGCCGGCGTCGGCATCCCGCTCGGGGACGACTGCGTGGTCGAGGCCGGTCTGTACGTCACGGCCGGCACCAAGGTGTCCGTGCTGGGCGCGCCTGACGGGCCGCGCGTCGTGAAGGCTCGGGACCTCGCCGGCATGGACGGGCTCCTGTTCCGCCGGAACTCGCTCACGGGCGGCGTCGAGGTGGTCGCGCGCCAGGGCGCGGGCATCGAGCTGAACGCCGCCCTGCACGCCAACTGATCGGTGGCTCGCCGAGGAGCACGCCGACGCCGTGCCGGCCGTGCCGGGTGCGCGCTGGTCGCCACCGTGGCGGCGCTGGCGACCGCGGTGGCGGTGGTCGTCACGGTGCTGCGGCAGCACGACGCGGCACCGGTCACCGAGCGGTGCGCGGCGACCGTCGACGGGACCCAGTGGTTCCTCGACCCCGACCAGTCCGACAACGCCGCCCTCGTCGCGGCCGTCGGCGTCCGCCGCACCCTGCCCGCCCGGGCGGTCACCATCGCCCTCGCCACCGCGCTGCAGGAGTCGAAGCTGCACAACCTGGCCGCCGGGGACCGCGACTCGCTCGGCATCTTCCAGCAGCGCCCCTCGCAGGGGTGGGGCACGCCCGAGGAGATCCTCGACCCCGTCTACTCGACCGGCCGCTTCTATGACGGCCTCGCCAAGGTCGACGGGTACGAGGACCTGCCGATCACCGAAGCCGCACAGGCCGTCCAGCGCTCCGGTTTCCCCGACGCGTACGCGCAGCACGAAGCGCCGGCCCGGGCGTACGCCTCGGCGCTCACGGGGTGGTCGACGAGCGCCCTGAGCTGCCGACTCCACGACGCCGAGCCGGGCAGCGGGTCCGCCCAGGCCCTCGTCGCCCGGGTACAGCGGGACCTCGGCGACCTGCCGGCCCAGGTGCAGGCCGGCACCGGCGGCGAGATCGGCGTGGAGCTCGACGCCGGGCCGCTCGGGCCGGGGACCGACCGGGCACGTCTCGGCTGGGCGGTCGCCCAGTGGGCGGTCGCCGTCGCACAACCGCTCGCGGTGACGCGCGTCGAGGTGGCCGGCCAGGTGTGGGACCGCACCGACGGCGGCGCGTGGTCCACGCGCACCGGCACCGCCCCGATCGTCCCGGGGAACGTCGTCGTGACCCTCGCAGGCTGACGCGAGGCGTGACCCCCGCGGGCTGACGCGAGGGCGCGGGGATCAGCGGGCGTCGACCGGGACGTAGTCCCGAGCCGTCTCGCCCGTGTAGATCTGCCGCGGGCGACCGATCTTGGTCTGCGGGTCGACCATCATCTCGCGCCACTGGGCGATCCACCCGGGCATCCGGCCGAGCGCGAACAGCGGGGTGAACATCCGCTCGTCGAAGCCCATCGCCTTGTAGATCAGGCCCGTGTAGAAGTCGACGTTGGGGTAGAGCTTGCGGGAGATGAAGTAGTCGTCGCTGAGCGCGATCTCCTCCAGCCCGCGAGCCAGGTCGAGCAGCTCGTCGTCCTTGCCCAGGGCCGCGAGGACGGCGTCGGCACTCTTCTTCACGATCGCGGCGCGCGGGTCGTAGTTCTTGTAGACGCGGTGGCCGAAGCCCATCAGCCGGACGCCCGGCTCCTTGTCCTTGACCCGGCGCATGAAGTCGGTGGCGTCGCCGCCGTTCTGCTGGATCTCCGTGAGCATCTTGAGCACGGCCTCGTTGGCGCCGCCGTGCAGCGGGCCGGAGAGCGCGTTGATCCCCGCGGCCACCGACGCGTACAGGTTGGCCTGCGAGGAGCCGACGATGCGGACCGTCGACGTGGAGCAGTTCTGCTCGTGGTCGGCGTGCAGGATGAGGAGCTTGTCGAGCGCCTGCACCACGATCGGGTCCGGGTCCCACTGCTGGTAGGGCACCGCGAACGTCATGCGCAGGAAGTCCTCGACGTAGCCGCGCGAGTAGTCGGGGTACAGCAGCGGCTCACCCTTGGAGGCGCGATGCACGTAGGACGTGATGGTCCGCGTCTTGGCGAGGATCAGCACCGTCGCCAGCTCGATCGTCTCGGGGTCCTGCGGGTCCAGCGACTCCGGGTAGAACGTGGACAGCGCGTTGATCGCCGACGCCATCACGGCCATCGGGTGCGCGTTGCGCGGGAACGTCCCCATGAAGGTGCGGAAGTCCTCGTGCACGAGGGTGTGCCGGTTCACTCTCTCCGTGAACGCGTCCAGCTCGCTCTCGGAGGGCAGCGCGCCGTGGATGAGCAGGTAGGCGACCTCGAGGAACGTGGCCTGCTCGGCGAGCTGCTCGATGGGGTACCCGCGGTAGCGCAGGATGCCTTCGTCGCCGTCGATGTAGGTGATCTTCGACTCGCAGGACGCGGTGTTCATGAACCCCGGGTCGACGGTGACCATGCCGGTGTCGCGCAGCAACGAGGAGACGACGATGCCGTCGTTGCCCTCCGTCGCGGGCACGATCGGAAGGTCACGGGACTGTCCGTCCACGATGAGCTGCACCGGCGCGGTGACGACGTCCGACATGGTGTTCCTTCCTGCGACGACCGTCCTGCGGGTGGACCCCACGGCCTGGTGGTCGGTGACGGCGGCCCGTGGCCGGCGGCTCTCGGCCCTCGTTGGCCAGCCTCGACGGTACCTGCGGCTAGCGTGCCGTGACGAATCCTCGATCGGACCACTGCGGGGCTGTGATGCCGATCACATCACGCTCCGGAGAGCCGCGCCGCAGCCTCGGCAACCCGTTCGTCGGTCGCCGTGAGCGCCGCCCGGACGTGGCCCGGCGCGCCGTAGAACGCGCCGGGCGCGACGAGGATCCCGAGCTCCGCCAGGTCGCCGACCGTCACCCAGCAGTCCTGCGTGCCCTGCTCGGGCCGCAGCCACAGGTAGAGCCCCGCGTGCGAGCCGTCGACCGCGTAGCCCGCGCCCTCGAACGCCGCACGCAGCGTCTGTCGTCGCCGCCGGTACCGTTCCCGCTGCGCCGCGACGTGCTCGTCGTCCGCGAGCGCCGCGGCGGTCGCCGCCTGCACAGGGCCGGGGACGATCATGCCGGCGTGCTTGCGGGTCTCGAGGAGCCGGGCCACGAGCGCGGGGTCGCCCGCGGTGAACGCGGAGCGGTAGCCCGCGAGGTTGGACTGCTTGGACAGGGAGTAGACCGCGAGCAGCCCCGTGAGGTCGCCGCCGGTCACCCGTGGGTCGAGCACGCTCGGCACGCCCGACGACGCCCACGGCTCGTCCCACGCGAGCTCCGCATAGCACTCGTCGGACGCGACGACGACCGGCACGCCCTCCCGCGCGGCGGCCGCACGGGCCGCGTCGACGACCGCCCGGAGCTCGTCGACGCCCAGCACCCGGCCGTCCGGGTTCCCCGGCGAGTTCAGCCAGACGAGCCGGACCCCGCCGCCGGCGAGACGGGCGACCGCGTCCGAGGTCGGCTCGGGGGCCGCGCCCGCTAGCCTCGCGCCCACGTCGTACGTCGGGTAGGCCGCCGCCGGGTGCAGCACCACGTCACCGGCGCCGAGCCCGAGCAGCGAGGGCAGCAACGCGACCAGCTCCTTGGAGCCGAGCGTGGGCAGCACGGCGTCCGGGTCGAGGCCGGGCACCCTGCGCCGGCGCGCGAACCACGCCACGACGGCCTCGCGCAACGCAGGCGTGCCGTGGGTGACCGGGTAGCCGGGCGAGTCCGCGGCCGCCGCGAGCGCGTCCCGCACCACCTCGGGCGTGGGGTCGACGGGCGTGCCGACCGACAGGTCGACGGCGCCGCGCTCGTGCGCACGGGCGCGCTCCGCGTACGGTACCAGCGTGTCCCACGGGAAGTCCGGCAGCGTGCCGGTCAGCAGGCCCATGCGGGCGCGGTCAGGCGTCGTGCACGCGCAGGGGCAGCGTCGCGATGATGGGGTGGTCCTTGTCGATCTCCCCCATCTTCGCGGCACCACCGGGCGACCCGAGGTCGTCGAAGAACTCCACGTTCGCCTTGTAGTACTCGGTCCACTGCTCCGGGACGTCGTCCTCGTAGTAGATGGCCTCGACCGGGCACACCGGCTCGCACGCACCGCAGTCGACGCACTCGTCGGGGTGGATGTACAGCGACCGCTTGCCTTCATAGATGCAGTCGACCGGACATTCCTCGATGCACGCCTTGTCCTTGACGTCCACGCAGGGTTCGGCGATCACATAGGTCACGGCAAGTCCTCCACTGGGCAGGGGTCTCCTATTATCCCTCACATGGTCGCCACCGTGACTCCGTGTCCACGACCGTGGACGCCCCGCCCGGCTCGCCCCTCGGTACGCCAGCGGGCCCGTGGGCGGTCAGTGTGAGCAGAGCCACACCCACCTGGCGGGACTGGACCCCGGGCGAACGCGTCGTGGTCCGCCGGCGTCGCGACGACGTGCCGGCCGACGGGACGCCCGCGAACGCCGGCGGAGAGCCGCGGTACACGGACGTGCTCGGCGAGGTCCTCGCCGTCGCGGACGACGGCGTCCTCGTCCGCACGCGGAAGGGTGACGTCCACGTCCCCGCGACGGCCATCACACTGGCGAAGACCGTGCCGCCGGCCCCGCAGCGCAGGGCACGATCCGGGTCGCCGGTCGACCCGGACGGCGCCTGACGCACCGTCCGGCCCGGCGGGCTACGGAGACGGGGCCGGCGGTGCGCCGCAGATCACCCTGTTCTGCGGCTTGTACCGCGTGGTCCGCGAGTCGGTGTCATTGAGCTCGGTCCCCAGGTAGATCTTGCGCGTGACCGTGACGCTGAAGCCCGGGTTGCCGGCCGAGGACGGTGCGCACGTCGGCGACTGCGAGTACACGGTCGTCGGCGCGACGACGCCGGAGCGAGCGCTCGTGGTCGGCTCGACCCTCCAGTACTTCGTCCCCCACAGCCGCACGTACGTGCGGCCGTCGGCCGTCCACGCCTGCACCAGCGCACCGTAGGGCGTGGTGTTCTTCCACTTCATGTCGATCGAGCCGGTGAAGATCGTCGCCTCGCGACCCTCCGGGTAGCGTGCGAACCACTCGCTGTGCGGCGTGTGGGCCACGTCCTCCATGCCCGCGAGGTACGCCGCGTTGAACGTGGTCGTCGACAGCTGCGACAGACCTCCGCCCCACGCGTCGGTGTGCTCGCCGCTGATGATGGCGCCGGCCTCCACGAAGCCGTGCGCACCGTCCACCGGACCGAGCGCCTCCGTGAGGCTGAACGTCTCCCCCGGCTTGACGAGCGTGCCGGTGATCTTGGCCGCACCGTTCGAGATGTTGGTGGTGCGGCGCGGCTCGGAGGTCAGCGGCGTCGAGAACTCCGTCACGATCTCCTTGATCCCCAGCGCCTCGAGCTCGGCGGTCGACTCGCTCGGGTCCGCCTGCACGAGGTCGACGTGCGCCGTCCGCTCAGCCGCACCGGCCGCCGTCGACACCGCCGCGGCGAGAGCGTCCGGGTCGAGCGACGTGCCGGGCGTGCCCGGGATGATCACCGGCGCGTCCCCTTGGAACTCGAAGTGCGCGTCCGACGACTCGGTGAGCAGGTCCGGGAGCTGCGTCAGCACGTCCTGGGCAAGTCCTTCGCTGTTGAGCTGGAGCACCAGGTTGCCGTCCGTCGGCGTGAACGACGCGTTCGCCGCCAGCGTCGCCGGGGTGAGCACAGCCAGCCGGTCCGCCACCACCACGGACACCGGGCCGGACGTCAGGGCACGGGCCGCACCGGACATCACCGCGTCGGTCTCCTCCTGGGTCACCGCCGGCTCGACGACCGCGGTCGGGAGGACGACCGGTCGCGGTGAGTTGATCCAGCCATCGGCGAGGACCTGCACGGCCTCGTCGCGGTCGAGCTCCCAGCCGGCCACCGCGGCCGTGGCCTGCGGGACGGCATCGACGAACACGACCGTGCCGTCCACCGGCGCGAGGGCCAGCGACGCGGTGAGGTCGTCGACAGCGGCGGCGAGCTTGGCCTCGTCCACGTGCGACGTGGCCGGGTGCTCACCCTCGCCGATGATCTGGCGCCACAGGTGCACCGGGTTCGCGAGGTGCGGTCCCGTGAACGTCGCGACGGTCGCCTCGGCGTCGAGCTCGAGGCCCGCCGCCGTCGGGTCGATCGTCGCCTGGACGTCGTTCGCGACGACCGGGATCGGCTGCGTCGTCGCGTCCGCGAGCTCCGTCTCGAGCCGCGACACCGCGGCCGTCGACGAGAGCCCGCCGATGTCGACCCCGGCCACCGTCGCACCACGAGCCACATGGCCGGCCAGCGCGTACGAGGCACCGACGTAGGCCGCGCCCAGCACCACCACGACACCGGCCGTGACCAGGAGCCTTCGGGGCCAGCGGCGCCGACCGTCCTCCGCCTCGAAGTCGTCGAGCGGAGACGCGGGTCGCTCGGGTCGGCTCGACGCCGGGCCGGGGGGCACAGGACCCGACGGGATCGGCGGTCCGGAGGACGGCGATCCGGTCCCCACCGGCGAGAACGGCCCACGGGGGGGTGCCTGCGCCGGCGGCGGTGTCGTGCCGACAGGCGCGACGGCCTCGGGTGCCGCAGGGGCCGGCGCGGCGGGCTGCTGCGCGGGGGCCGGGGCGGCCGGAGCGGTCGCGGCCGTTGCTGTCACCGCGGCGGAGGGGGCGCTCGAGGGCGGCGTGGCGAAGGGGGACGCGGTGGAGGGTGACGCGGTAGAGGGGGACGCCGGCTGAGCCGGCGCGACGGAGGCCGGTGCGGCAGACCAGGGCGCCGATGTCGCCGGTCTGACGGACGGGGCCGCGACAGCATCCGGAACAGCAGGCGGTACCACGGCGGATGTCGCCGCCGCCGATGCTGGCGCCGATGCTGCGGCCGATGCTGCTACCGCTCCCGCCGCGGCGGACGCGCTCGGAGGTGCCGGGTGCGGCGCGACGGCACGGTCCGGCGCCGAGGGCGGCACGGACCCGGGGCTCGACGGCGACACGGCCGATGCGCTCGGGTCGGGAACCGGGGTCTTCGTGGCCGCCGGGGTGACGACCGGCACGGCGGGAGGGAGCTGGTCCCCGTGCCCCGGTGCAGCAGAAGTCACCGCCGGCCGGGCCGCCTGCTGCGCGGACGCAGGGTTCGCGTCGTCGGCGGTCGTCAGGTGCACGTCGCCAGGCTTCGGTTCGGCCTCGTCGGCGGGCGGGACCACCTCGGCAGGTCGCACCACGTCGGCGGGCTCCGCCACGTCGGCCGGCTCTGCCACCACGGCGGCCGAACCCGCTGCGGAGGCGGTCGCTGCCACGCCAGCATCGACCTCGTGTGCCTCGCCCGCGTCGCGGGGCTGGGCCCTGTCGACGTCGGCGGGGACCGAGTGGTCTGCAGCCACCTCCGGGGTGCCGTGCGGCGCCTCCCGGTCGGCGGGTGCCTCCTGGTCAGCGGGCGCGGCGCCGTCGGGGAGCAGGTCCTCGTCATCGAGCGGACGCCCGTCGACGGGCGCGGTGTCCTCCCCGAGCTCGGCGTCGTCCCCGTGCGCGGCGTCAGCGCTGGGCACGGCGTCACCCGCGTGCCCGGCGTCAGCGCTGCGCCCGACGTCACCCGCGTGCCCGGCGTCAGCGCTGGACCCGGCGTCACCCGGGAGCGCGGCGTCAGCGCTGGGCCCGGCGCCATCCGCGAGCCCGGCGTCATCCTTGGGCACGGCGTCACCCGCGAGCACGGCGTCATCCTTGGGCGCGACGTCATCCGCGAGCCCGGCGTCATCACTGCGTGCGGCGTCGTCGGTGGGCGCGGGGTCGTCCGTGAGTGTGGGGCCGTCCGACGGGGCGGGGTCGTCGACGCGTGCATCGTCGTCGGCGCGCGGGACGACGTCGGCGGCGGCCGCGTCCTCGCCGGCGGTACCGACCGACTCGGGTTCGGACGGCTGCTGCCTCGTGGCGTCCTCGTCCAGGTCGAGGTCGAGGTCCTCGGATGCGGGGACCGCTGCCTCGTCCGTGAGTCCGGGCGACCTCGGCTCCGGCGTGCTCCCCCAGACAGGCCACACGGCGCCGCCGGGCGCCGTGTCCTGTCCCTCGGCCGGGGCCGCGCTCGCACTCGACGGCGCGGCGTCCAGGACGTCAGGGCCGCCATGGTGCGCCGGGTCGGTCACGGCCGTGTCGGTGGCCGGCTCACCGTCCGCCCGCTCACCGTCCGCCCGCTCACCGTCCGCCCGCTCGCCGACCGCGCCGTGGGGATGCGGCATCGTCCCGTTGGCGGGAGCGACGGGTGCCCGTACCGGCTCCGTGGTGTCGGAGCCCGTGCGAACGGTCTGCTCGGCGTCGTGGAGGTCGGTGCCGTCGGTCATCGTGCTCCCCTGCTGCGTCAAAGTGCGCGTACGCCGCGCCCGGGCGATTCTACGGGCCCTACCTCGGCCACCAGGGTGTCCGCACGCCGAGCGGCGACGTTCTCACCTCGTCGTCACACGACCCGCCCGGCCCGCGCACGCGTCGCGCGCCATCGGCGTCCGGACGAGCGGCGTCAGGGCACCGGGCGGACCCGTCCCTTGAGGTGGACGAGGCCTCCCGCGCCTGGTCGGCCCTGCTCGACGGCCTCGACGAGACCCACCACGACGTCGTGGTCACCGGCTCGGTGCACCGCCTGCGTGCGGCAGTCGAACCATGCGGCGGCGCCGTCGATCCACGCGCCACCCGACACCGGTGCGGTCCGGTGCGGGACGCGAGCGAGCTGGTCGATGGTGGGGCGTCCGTAGGAGGCCAACCAGTCGGCCGTCGGCGCCTGGTCGTCGGCAAGGACGCTGACGGCCCACGTGTCCACGTCGTCGAGGGCGTCGCGCAGGCGGGCGTCGGCGTGCACGCAGAACAGCACGAGCGGGGGCTCGAGCGAGACGGAGGTCAACGAGCTGACCGTCGTGGCGTGCACCGTCCCGCGCCACCGGAGCGTCACCACGGCCACTCCCGCCGGCAGGCGTCCGACGGCGGCGCGGAACACGTCCGGGGAGGCGCCCTCCTGGGCCGTCACGGCGCGGTGTCGTCCCGATGACCGAGGGCGGGTTCGCCCGTGGTCGTCACCCCGGTCGCCGGCTGCTCCGGCTCCGGGAGCGCGGACGCGGTGACCGAGGACACCGGGCGGTCGGTCGGCGCGTCGAGGAACAGGCGCCGGGGGACGGCCGCGACGATCACCAGGACCGCGACCGAGCCCGCGATCCACACCCATCCGATGGCCTGGTCGGCCGGCACCAGCACGTCTCCGCCCGGGCCTTCGCGTGCGAGGAGCTGCGTCGCGGCGAGCACACCGACGGCGTACGTGCCGAGGGTCGGCCAGCCGCCCCACGCCCGCGCGACGACACCGGCCGTCGCCACGAGCACCAGGCACACGACGACGCCCCAGGGCTGGGCGCTGCGGTGCATGAGCGTGCCGACCGTGCCGACGACCACGCCCAGCACGAGGGCGACGAGGGCCTTGCCGACGGTGCCGGCGGTGACGGTGCGCACGCGCGTCAGGCTACCGGCCGGATGCCCGTGGGCCAGACGACCGCTGCGGGCGAGCCGCTCGCCACGCGGTAGTCCTCGGTCGGCAGCACGGGAGCCAGGAGGTCGCTGCTCAAGGCGTAGCAGCCGACCAGGCCACGGACCCCGTCGACGGCGTGGACGGCCTGGACCTGCGTGGCGTGGGCGCGCAGAGCCGCGAGCAGGCGGTCGCGGACCACAGAGACGTCGACGACGACGTCCACACGGTCGTCGGGAACCGCGACGGACGGCAGACGGTCGGACGGTGAAGGCAGCGTGAGCCGGTCGCGCGTGCGACCGAGCGCGGTCCGCACGGCCGGGTCGTCGAGCGCACGGCGCGCCTCGCGCAGGTCACCCTCGCGCTGGGCTGCCCAGAGCAGCACCGGCAGCGGCCCGCCCGGGCGCTCACCGGCCGGACCGCCGGCGAGCTCGATCGCCCGCATCGTGACCTCGTGCGCGCGCACGTGGTCCGGGTGCCCGTAGCCGCCCGCGGGCTCGTAGGTGACCACGACGTCGGGCAGCCGCGTCCGCAGCACGTGGGCGAGCCGGGCGGCCGCCTCGTCGAGCGGCACGGCGACGAACGCTGCGGCGGGCACCTCGTCGGCGCGGCCGGCGCGGCCGGCACCGACCCACGCCATGCCCGAGTCCTCGTACCGGCGGTCGGCGGGCGAGCCCGCCTCGTCGAGGAAGACGTGATCGTCCACGCCGAGCGCCGTCAGAGCAGCGGCGAGCTCGACAGCGCGGTGGCCGGCGAGCGCCGGCCCGTCCCCCTCGAGGTGCGCGAGCGCGTCGCCGATCACCTCGCCGCGCTCGCCGCGGGTGCAGGTGACGACCGTGACGGGGCGCCCGGACGTCGCCCAGGTGGCGAGCAACGCACCGGTGGCCAGCGACTCGTCGTCCGGGTGCGCGTGCACCGCGACGAGACCGCCGGCCACCAGGGTCATCTCCTCGAGGAGGTCAGGACTTCTTGCTGCGCGCCGTGATGCGCGCCCGCTCCGTCTGGTCGAGGACGACCTTGCGGATGCGGACCACCTCGGGCGTCACCTCGCAGCACTCGTCCTCGCGCGCGAACTCGAGGGACTCCTCGAGCGTGAGCTTGCGCGGCGGCACGAGGTTCTCGAAGTTGTCCGCCGTGGAGGAGCGCATGTTGGTGAGCTTCTTCTCCTTGGTGATGTTGACGTCCATGTCCTCGTTGCGGGAGTTCTCGCCGACGATCATGCCCTCGTAGACCTCCTGCGTGGGGTCGACGAAGAACGAGCCGCGCTCCTGCAGGTTGATCATGGCGAACGGCGTCACCGGGCCCGGGCGGTCCGCGACGAGCGAGCCGTTGATCCGGGTCTCGATGGGACCGGCCCACGGCTCGTAGCCCTCGGCGATCGACGAGGCGATGCCGGTGCCGCGGGTGTCCGTGAGGAACCGGGTGCGGAAGCCGATGAGGCCACGCGCGGGCACCAGGAACTCCATGCGGACCCAGCCGGTGCCGTGGTTCGACATGGTCTCCATGCGGCCCTTGCGCTGCGCGAGGAGCTGCGTCACGGCACCGAGGTACTCCTCGGGGACGTCGATGGTCATGCGCTCGACGGGCTCGTGGATCTTGCCGTCGACCTTCTTCGTGACGACCTGCGGCTTGCCGACGGTCAGCTCGAAGCCCTCGCGGCGCATCTGCTCGACGAGGATCGCCAGCGCGAGCTCGCCACGGCCCTGGACCTCCCACGCGTCGGGACGCTCGGTGGGCACGACGCGGAGCGAGACGTTGCCGACGAGCTCCTTGTCGAGGCGGTCCTTGACCTGGCGGGCCGTGACCTTGTGGCCCTTGCCGCCCTTGCCGGCGAGCGGCGACGTGTTGATGCCGATGGTCATCGAGATGGCCGGGTCGTCGACCGTGATGAGCGGGAGCGGGCGCGGGTCGTCCGGGTCCGTCAGCGTCTCGCCGATGGTGATGTTCTCGATGCCCGCGACGGCGACGATGTCGCCCGGACCCGCCGAGTCGGTGGTGACGCGCTCGAGGGCCTTCGTCTCCAGCAGCTCGGTGACCTTGACGTTCTGCAGCGTGCCGTCCTGCCGGGCCCACGCGACCGTCTGGCCCTTGCGCAGCTCCCCGTTGAAGATGCGCAGCAGGGCGAGCCGGCCGAGGAACGGCGAGGCGTCCAGGTTGGTGACGTGCGCCTGCAGCGGCGCGCCCTCGGTGTAGGTGGGCGCCGGGATCTTCTCGAGGATCGTGCGGAACAGCGGCTCGAGGTTCTCGGAGTCCGGCAGACCGCCGTCGGCGGGCTGGTTCATCGACGCGCGGCCCGCCTTCGCGGCGGCGTACACGACCGGGACGTCGAGGATCGCGTCGAGGTCCAGGTCCGGCACGTCCTCGTGCAGGTCGGAGGCCAGACCGAGCAGCAGGTCCGTCGCCTCGTGCACGACCTCGTCGATGCGGGCGTCGGGACGGTCGGTCTTGTTCACCACGAGGATGACGGGGAGCTTCGCGACGAGCGCCTTGCGCAGCACGAACCGCGTCTGCGGGAGCGGGCCCTCGGACGCGTCGACGAGCAGGACGACCCCGTCCACCATGGACAGGCCGCGCTCGACCTCACCGCCGAAGTCGGCGTGGCCCGGGGTGTCGATCACGTTGATGGTGATGCCATCGGGCTGCCCGAACTCCGCCGCGGCGGGCCCCGAGTACCGGACCGCCGTGTTCTTGGCGAGGATCGTGATGCCCTTCTCACGCTCCAGGTCGCCCGAGTCCATCGCGCGCTCGTCCACGTGGGCGTGGGAGCCGAAGGCGCCCGACTGCCAGAGCATGGCGTCGACGAGGGTCGTCTTGCCGTGGTCGACGTGCGCGACGATGGCGACGTTGCGCAGGTCGGAACGCACGCCGGTCGTGTGAACCACAGACGTGGGCTCAGGCATGGGGAAACTCATCTCAGGTGGTGGGGAGCGCGCCGCGTCGTGGGGCGCCCGTCGATTCTACCCGCCGTCACGATCCCGCGGTGCGCGCCCAGGCCCACCACGACGTGAGGTCCGCCCGGCCGAGCGTCAGGGGCGTGACGGCCGGCACCGTGGGGAGGCGGTCGGCCGTCTCCGGGTCGGCCTGCCGGGTCGCCACGACGACCGGTGAGCGCACCACCGACAGGGCGGCGCCGCCGTCCGCGAGCGCCTGCGCGACCGCCTTTCCACCTGCGGCGACCTGCGCGGGACCGAGGCCGGCCGCGAGCGTGTCGAGCGCCGCGTCGAGTGCCGGGTCGCTCCAGCCCGTGACGTTCGTCGCACCCTGCGTCCGCCACCGGGCGACGACCGACGCGACCGGCAGGTCGCCCTGCGGGACCGGGACGAGCGCGACGTCCCACGTCTCCGGCGCGCCGAGCAGGTCGGCGGCCACGCCGAGGTCGGGCTCATACGGCTCGACCGTGAAGCCGGCCTGCCCGGCGGAGACGGTGAGCGCGTCGAGCAGCTGGTGCCGGACGGGGTCGTCGCCGTTGGTGAGCACCCGCACCACGACGGGGGTCGTCACCCCGGCGTCCGCGAGCAGCTCGGCGGCCGCGTCGACGTCTGCCGACGCCGGCGCGGACACCTCTCCGGACTCGGGCCCGACGGCGGGCAGCATCGCGTCGGACACCGCGGCGTCCGACCACAGCGGCTCGACGGCGTCGGCGACGACGGAGTCGCGCGGCACCGCCCGCAGGAACGCCCGTCGCACCGCGCTCGCCACGGCCGCGTCGCCGTCGTACGTCGCCGGGTCGAACGCTCCCCCGCCGGCCACCTGCAGCTGCAGCTGCAGCGTGCTGTCCCCGCCCGTCCTCACGACCGCGTCGTCCACCCGCCCCAGCGCGTCCAGGACGTCCGGGGTGTCGAGCGGGGCGACGACGTCCGCCTCGCCGTCCGCGAGCGCCTCGACCGCGTCGAGAGGGTGCAGGTCGCTGCGCACCACGACCGTGTCGAACGCCGCCGGGCTCGGCCCCGTGTACCGGTCGTTGCGCACGAGCTCGACGCGACCGTCCGGCACCACGTCGCTGATCTTGTACGGACCGGTCGAGATCGCCCGCGCGGGGTCGTCGGCGAGGGCGGCCGCGTCGAACGACGTGCGCCAGGCCCGCGACACCGCCTGCAGCGCGACCGGGTCGGCGGAGGTGATCGCCGCCGTGACCGCGGCCGCCGCCTCGGTCGGGTCGTCGACGTCCAGCGCGGTCGCACACCACCGACCACGTGCGCGGGGACGCCGACGTCGAGGGCGGTCTGCCAGTCGGCGACCGGGGTCGCGTAGGTCAGCGTGACCGTCGCCGCGTCGACCTGCGGCACCTGCTCGACGTGCACGAGCGCCGGCGACGTCGCCGCGAACGCGACGCCGGCGTCGAGCGCCTTCGAGTTCGTGATCGCGCCCTCGTCGTCGAGCTCGGGGACCACGGTGTCGAGCTGGCCGCTGCGGGCCGCCCACTCCAGCAGCAGGTCGGCCGGCGTCACGGGGGTGCCGTCCGACCACGTGGCCGAGCCGGCGATGGTGTACCGCACGACGAGCGGCGAGTCCGACACCTTCTCGACGGTCCCGAACGCGTCGTCGGGTACCGCCTCGCCGTCCTCGTCGAGGCTGGTGAACCCGGCCTGCGCCAGGCCCCGCACCAGCGTGCTGCCCGGGCTGCGGCCGTCGACGGTCCCGCCGTTCAGGGACAGGAACGGCGCGCTCACCGCGACGACCACCGTGCCTGCCCGCTCGGGGTCCGGTTCCGGTCCGGTGCACGCCGTGGCCACCACCACCAGGACCAGCACCGCTGGGAACCCGGCCGCCCCTTGCCTGAACGCCCTGCGCACCGCGCCTCCCGACCATCGCTGTGACCGGCGAGGACGCCGGCCGGAACAGGTTCCGGGCGGCCACGACCCTGCCCGATGCGGGTGTATCGGTCATCGCCGCCCGGAACTGAACTCTGCCGGACGAATCGGATCTGCAGGGCCGTGCCACGCAGGCCTCGACGCTCGGATCAGGGCTTCGGCTCGTCCACCTCGTAGGCGCCGCGCAGCTGGTCCTCGGCGGCGGCCGAGTCCTTCACGGCGTCCTGGTGCCCGACGGCGGACTCGCGGGCGGCGAGCTCGGCGGCGGCCTCCTCGAGCAGGCGGTCGCGGACCTCCCTGCGGACCTTCTGCTCGGCCGGGTTCGGCACGGGCACCGCGGCCAGCAGCCGCTTGGTGTAGTCCTGCTGCGGGTTGCGCAGGATCGCGTCGCGCTCCCCCACCTCGACGAGCCTGCCCTTGTTCATCACCGCGATGCGGCTGGAGAGGATCTCGACCACCGCGAGGTCGTGGCTGATGAACAGGCACGCGAACCCGTACTCGCGCTGCAGCTCCTGGAACAGGTCGAGGACCCGGGCCTGCACCGACACGTCCAGGGCCGAGGTCGGCTCGTCGGCGATGAGGAGCTGGGGGCTCAGGGCGAGGGCGCGGGCGATGCCGACGCGCTGGCGCTGCCCGCCCGAGAGCTCGTGCGGGTAGCGGTTGCGCATGCCGCGGGACAGGTGCACCTGGTCGAGCAGGTCCTCGACCCTCCGGCTCAGCTCGGCACCCTGCGCCACCTTGTGCAGCTTCAGCGGCTCGCCGATGGACTCACCGATCGGCAGACGCGGGTTGAGGGACGAGCCCGGGTCCTGGAACACGATCGACACGTCCTGACGGACGGCGCGCAGGTCCTTGCTCCCGATGCCCGCGAGCTCGACCCCGTTCACCGACAGCGAGCCCCCGGCGACCGGCAGCAGCCCGACCGCAGCCCGTCCCACCGTCGTCTTGCCCGAGCCGGACTCACCCACGAGGCCGACGACCTCGCCGCGGGCGATCGAGAGGTCCACGCCGTCGATCGCGCGGAAGGCGGGCACCCTGCCGCGTGAGGGGTACTCGATGACGAGGTCCTTGGCCACCAGCGCGTCGCCCGTGCGGGCGTCACGCACCGGCCCCTTGACGGGCGCCGTCGGCGCGGCAGGACGGTCGGCCACCGTGGCACGCCCGCCCGCCGTCACCGGCCCGTCCTCGACCGCCCGCGTCGCCGAGCCGAGGTGCGGCACCGCGTCGAGCAGCTGGATCGTGTACGGGTGCGTCGGACGGTTGAAGATCTCGTCGGCGGAGCCCTGCTCGACGACTCTGCCGTTCTTCATCACCAGGACGCGGTCGGCGAGGTCGGCCACGACGCCCATGTCGTGGGTGATCAGGACGATGCCGGAGTCGATGCGGCTGCGCAGGTCGCGCATGAGCTTGAGGATCTCGGCCTGCACCGTCACGTCGAGCGCCGTGGTCGGCTCGTCGGCGATCAGGAGCTTGGGGTCGCAGGCGAGGGCCTGGGCGATCATCGCGCGCTGCCGCTGGCCGCCGGAGAGCTGGTGCGGGTACTTGTCGACGGCGGCCTCCGGGTCGGGCAGGTCGACGAGACGCAGCAGCTCGATGGCACGGGCGCGCGCCTCCTTCGGGCCGATGTCGAAGTGCACGCGCACCGTCTCGATGATCTGGAAGCCCACCGTGTAGACGGGGTTCAGGGCCGTCATCGGCTCCTGGAAGATCACCGCCACGTCCTTG
This sequence comes from Cellulomonas sp. URHB0016, assembly GCF_054057935.1. Classification (NCBI taxonomy): domain Bacteria; kingdom Bacillati; phylum Actinomycetota; class Actinomycetes; order Micrococcales; family Cellulomonadaceae; genus Cellulomonas; species Cellulomonas sp. URHB0016. The sequence continues at coordinate 1,433,406 of NZ_JBSRZU010000001.1, forward strand.
CCGCGGACCGTGCTGAGCTGCTTGTGGGTCAGCCCGAGCAGCTCACGGCCGCCGAGCTTCGCGGAGCCGGCCGACCGCCCGTTCGGCGGGAGCAGCCCGATCAGCGACATCGACGACTGGGTCTTGCCCGAACCGGACTCACCGACGATCGCGAGGACCTCGCCGGGGCGGACGTCGTAGGTCATGTCGATCGCGGCGGGGTACCAGGCGCCGTCGACGAAGAACTCGACCGTCAGGTCGCGCACCTCGAGGATCGGGGCCTTCGTCTGCGGCTCGGTGCCTGCCGGGTCCAGCGTCTGGGTGCTCACGGCTGAGGGGTTCCTTCCGTCCGTGCCGGGGCGCTCGCCCCGGCACCGGGTCGTCCGAGCGGGTCTGCGACGATGGCCGCATGTCGTCGGACGTCGTGGTGTTCCGGCCGGGTTTCGGCCGTGGGCTGTCGGTCGCGGTGTGGCTCGGGTGCGCGTTCGTCCTGGTCAGCGGCCTCGTGCAGTCGCCCGGGACGGCGTGGCGCTGGGTCCCGCTCGTCGCGCTCGTCGCGCTCGTGGTGTGGGCCGCCTACTGGAACCCGGCGGTCGTCGTGACGCCGGCGGGTGTCGAGCTGCGCAACGTGCTCCGCACGGTGGAGCTGCCGTGGCCGGCCATCACCCTGGTGGACGTGCAGTATGCCCTGACCCTCGAGACGGCCTGGGGCTCCTACTCCGCCTGGGCGGCACCGGCTCCCAGCCGGGCGCGGGCCCGGACGTCCGGGCCGAGCGACATGGCGCACCTGCCGGAGAGCAGCTACAGCGCCGGCGGCACCGTGCGGCCCGGCGACCTGCTCTCCTCGGACTCCGGACAGGCGGCCGCACTGGTCCGCTCCCGCTGGGAGGAGGTCCGTGACGCCGGCCTGCTCGACGACCCGCGGGTGGAGCGCAGCCGCCCGGTGGTCCGCGTGCACGTCGCCCTCGTCGCGGGCGTGCTGTTCCTCGCCGCGCTGTCCGTCCTGACGCTCGCGCTCTGAGCGCGTGCGCTCCCCGGCGTCCGACCGACGCCCCGAGCGCCGCACGGATCAGGCCTTCGCCGACGCGACCGCGCGGGCCGCGGCACCCTCGCGCCGACGGTCGGCGCGGGCGAGCGCCCGCCGGGTCGGGATGCGCCGCTGTCGCGGGTCGAAGGCGTCACGCAGACCGTCGCCGATGAAGTTGATGGTCAGCGCGATCGTCACGATGAACAGGCCCGGCCACCAGAAGAGCCAGGGCCGGGTCGCGAACGCGGTCTGGTACTCGCTGATGAGCTGACCCAGCGAGACCTCGGGGCTGCTGATGCCGAAGCCGAGGTAGCTCAGCGCGGTCTCGAGGAGGATGGCGGCCGCCATGAGCAGCGTCGCGTTGACGATGATCACGCCGATCGCGTTGGGCAGGATGTGCTTGAACATGATCCGGGCGTTGCTCGAGCCGGCCACGCGGGCGGCGTCGACGAACTCCCGCTCGCGGAGCGACAGGAACTCGCCGCGCACCAGGCGCGCCATGCCCGTCCACGACACGATCGCGAGGGCGAACGCCAGCGCCCAGGGGCTCGCGCCGCCGACCCACTTGCCGAGGATCGCGCCGATCATGATCACGGGGATCGTGATGAACATGTCCGTGACCCGCATGAGCAGGTTGTCCGTGCGGCCCCGGAAGAACCCCGCGGTGGCACCGACGACGATGCCGATGAAGGTCGAGACGATGCCGAGCACGAACATCACGGTGAGCGACTGCTGCGTGCCTCGCATGACGACCGCGAAGCCGTCCTTGCCGATGTTGTCCTGCCCGAACGGGTGCTCGCCGAACGTGAAGCCGCCGTCCTGGAAGCCCATCGTCGGGGCGCCGCCCGCGTTCGTGATCGGGTTGAGCTCCTTGTAGTCGTACTTCCACCACCCGGGGATGGGGCCCCAGCCGATCGAGGTCGTGACGAGCACGATCACGAAGAGCAGCACGAACGCCGACACCATCGCTCCGCGGTGCCGCAGGAACCGCCGCAGGACGATGCGGCCCTGCGAGAGACCCTCGACCTCCTTGAGCTCGATGGCGTTCTCGTTCTGCTCCACACCCTCGGCGGCGTCGTGGTGCGCCTCGGCCGGCTGCAGAGGGGGCTGGAGCGTCATGCGTTCACCCGAATCCGGGGGTCCAGGGCCGCGTACACGAAGTCCACGACGATGTTGGCGACGACCAGCAACGTGGCCGTGACGATGAAGAAGCCCATGACCACGTCGGCGTCGGCGGTTCTCAGACCCTTGATGAACATGGTGCCCATGCCGCTCCACGCGAAGATGCGCTCGGTGATGATCGCGCCACCGAAGAGGGCGGCGATGTCCAGCGGCACGACCGTCGCGAGCGGGATGAGCGAGTTGCGGAACCCGTGCCGGACCGTGACGACGCGCTCGGGCAGGCCCTTGGCGCGTGCCGTGCGGATGTAGTCGTGGTTCATGACCTCGAGCAGGCTGGCGCGCGAGTAGCGCGTGTACGCCGCGAACGAGACGAGGATGAGCGCGATCGTGGGCAGCAGCAGGTGCGTGAACGTGTCGAGCACCTCGACCCAGAAGTCACCCGAGAGGCCCGGCGTCTGCGACCCGATGGTCGCGATCGGCCGCCCGTTGATCCGGGTGGAGTTCGAGTAGGTCTGCCACACCTGCATGACGCGGTCGACGAAGATCAGGGCGCCCACGCCGACGGCGGTGATCGCCGCTCCGCGGGCGGAGATCAGCCGGTCCGGGCCGCCGAAGAGGTAGCCGATGAGGATCCCGGCCCCGATCGCGACGATCGCGAGCCCGATGATGAGCGGCCAGCTCGCGTTCACGAACGCGTACTGCAGCGGGTAGTACAGGGCGACGCCGAGCGCGACCGTGGTCAGCGCCGAGTACAGGGCGCGCCGGTTCTTGAGGCCGGCGCCGAGGGCCACCACCGCGAACGCGATCCCGACGCCGAGCGCGCCGATCACGATCGGCCCGAGACCGGGGTCGAGCAGCCACCCCGTGGCTGAGACGAACACGAGCACCGCCGCCGTCGCCAGGCCGGCGACACCGAACGTGATGAGGCGCCTGCGCAGCGAACCACCGATGATGGCGGACCAGAGCAGCCCGGCGATCAGCGCCAGCAGCGCCGTGACCCCGGCCCCGACCACAGGGTCGGCGAGGAAGTCGTTGAACCCGATGGCGCCCCACTGCTTGAGCAGCACGGCCACCCAGAAGCTGGGCAAGGAGTACAGCACGAACGAGCTGAAGGTCACGGAGTAGTCGAAGCCGGTGTACTGCCGCAGGGCGGAGACGATGCCGACCATGACCCCCAGCCCGATCGCGAGGAACGTCGCCGAGGCGACGAGCTGCACGGTCGCCTGGATGGCGCCGTTGAGCATGGACGTGACCTGGGCGCCGGTCACCCAGCTCGTGCCGAGGTCGCAGTTGCCCACGAGGCACCCGGACGCGCCGCGCAGCCACTGGAGCCACCGCAGCGCGGGAGGTGTGTCGAGGTTCAGCGCGTTGATGCGGGCCTCGATGAGCTGCGCCTTGTTCGGCGCCGTGCTCGTCCGCAGGTCATCGAGCGGGTCGATCGCGTACGCCAGCAGCATGTAGACGATGAACGTCGCGCCGACGAGCACGATGACGGAGGACACGAAGCGGCGACCGAGGAACGTCGCCATGGGAGCGCCGCGGCGCCGTCGTCTGACCGGGGCGGGAGCGACGCCCGACGCGGACAGCACATCGGTGCCCGCGGCTGCACTGCCGGAGGTGGTGGTGGTGGCCATCGTTGGTCCTTGACCTGGAGACGGGCTCGTGCCGAAGGATTCTACGCGCGCCGGGTCGGCGCGGCCGGGCGGCACCTGTCTGTCAGGCGCCTCCCGGGCCACGCCAGCGGGGGCACCACGGTCGGTCGGACCTCCGTGGTGCCCCCGCTGGGCGTGGGTGTCACACGGTGCTCCCCAGCCGGTCGGCCGAGGAGCAGCGTCACTCCTCGGTGTCCTCCGTGGAGGCCGGCGTCTCCGTCGGGCCCTCCAGGGTGTCGTCCGCGGTGATCTCCCAGTCCCAGTAGTTCCAGAAGATCGTCGGCGACAACGTGATCGTCGAGACGCCCTTCAGCGCGTCGCGGTGAGCGACGACACCCGGGAACTGGAAGATGTTGACACCGAACGCGTCGTCGTTGAGCTGCTTCTCGATGTCGATGACGAGCTCGGTCTCCTTCTCCGGGTCGGTGTTGGTGGACATCTCCTTGTACCAACCGTCGACCTTCTCGTTGGAGTAGCCGTAGTAGTTGTTCAGGCCGCCGGTGATGTAGTTCGCCTCGGAGTTCAGGGCGAACGTGTTCGTCGACTGCCAGCCGAACAGCGCGGCGTCGTAGGTGCCGGAGGGGAGCCTCTTGCCCCAGGCGTCGTCGCCGTTGTCCTGGACGTCGAAGCCGGCCTGCCCGGCCGATGTCGCGATGAGCTGGTACTCGTTGGCACGACGGACGTTCGACTTGCCGTAGAGGAACCGGACCGGAACCGGCAGGGTGACACCGGCCTGCGCGAGCAGGGCCTTGGCGCCGTCGATGTCGACATCGGTCCAGGCGTCGGAGCCGTTGGCCTTGACGACCTGGTCGTAGTTGTCGGCGCCGGGGACCACCGTGAACGAGTCACGCGTGGTGGCATCCGGGTTCAGCGGCTTGATGAGCTTCTCGATGATCTCCTGGCGCGGGATCGTCTTGAGGAACGCCTGACGGACGAGCTTGGCCTTCTCGGCGTCGCCCCCGTAGGTGGCCGGGTCGAACGGGCCGCCGTTGGCGAACTGCAGGTCGACGTGCTCGTACGTGCCCTCGTCACCCGTGGTGTACGAGATGCCGTCGATGCCGTCGAGCGTCTTGAGGACGTCCACCGAGGACTGCGGTGCGATGAGGTCGACCTCACCGTTCTGCAGGGCGGTGACGGACGCGAGCGGGTCCTCCGTGTACCGGATGGTGACCGACTCGACCTTGGGCTTCGGGCCCCAGGTGTAGTCCTTGTTCGCGGCCAGCGTCAGGTACTGGTTCTCGACGTAGTCCGTGATGACGTACGCGCCGTAGGAGAGGTACTTCTCCTTCTCGGCGGGGAGCTTGGTGAAGTTGAAGTCGTTGTTGAACGAGTTCGAGAGCTTCGCCAGCGCCTCCTTGTCGTCGTTCTTGAACGCGTCCTCGACGGCCTGCTTGGCCTCCTTGGGGTCGTCGATACCGAGGGCCAGCTTGCCGAGCGCGTGCGCGGCAATGGGCGACGCCTGGAAGGAGACCTCCCAGTCCGAGCGCGGCTCGGTGTAGCTCAGCGTGACGGACTTGCCGTCGTCGCCGATCTCCGGGAACTCCGTGATGAGGTTCATGGCCGGCGACGAGCCGTCGAAGTACACCGCGCTGGCGTCCTTCGGGTCGACGGAGCCGTCCTCGCCCACCTCGACGTCGTCGCCGGTGACGGTGTCGAACTGGTCGTTCTGGGCACCCCAGTACAGGATCATGTCGGCTGCGTCGACGGCCACGCCGTCAGACCACTTGACGTCGTCGTTGATCGTGTACTTGACCTTGAGCGGGTCCTCGCTGACCACCTCGTACTTTCCGAAGTCCTCGTTCTTCGCCAGCTTCAGGTCGCCGTCGTAGTAGTTGAAGAACGAGTTCATCAAGTAAAGGATGTTCGAGTTCGTCGTCGCGTTGCCGCTCGACGTGAGGTTGTTCGTCGCGCGGAAGGGCTCGTTCCAGCCGACGTTGACAGCGGTGTCTTCCTCGATGGTGGAGCCCGCGGGACCGGAGCACGCGCCCAGCACGAGCGCGCCGGCCGCGACGACCGCGGTCGCGGCGCTGATTCGCCTGATCTTCAATGTTCCTCCTGGGAAGGGGTGGACGGTGATCTCCGGTCCGGGAGCAGGGCTGCTGCTCGTCGGTATGTCACGTAGATACACGTCCGCCGTGAGTTGCGCACACGCTAGTCAAGCAGGGTCGGACATATCGGGCTCGGTGGCGGCGTACCGCGGATCGTTACCTGATTGATACTGGCCAGTACCGTCCAGCATACGAGACCTTCGCCTGCGGAAACATCCCTGAAACGGACCAGATCTGGCCTCCGACCAGGAAGATCGGACATCCCAGCCCCACGCGCGGCTCGGATGTGCTATGTGCGGCGGCTGTGAATCTGCTATGGGCGCCCGTCGAGGCCATTCCGGCATGCCGCACACTCGATCCGTGGACCTCACCGCCGCCCTGCGCCGAGCCGGTCGCGCCCGCTGGTTCGCCCGACTCGGCCGCGCCGTCTCCGGGCTCGACCGGCGCATCCAGAAACTCACCGACGGCCGGTGGAGCGTGCTCGGCCGGCCCGCACTGCCCCAGCTCGTCCTCACCACCACCGGACGTCGCACCCGGGAGCCGCGCGACGCCGTCCTGCTCTACGCGCGCGACGGCGAGCGCTGGGTCGTGATCGGCTCGAACTGGGGTCAGCCGCACCACCCCGCCTGGTCCGGGAACCTGCTCGCCGACCCGCACGCCGCCGTGACCGTGGACGCGCGGCGCGTCGACGTCGTCGCGCACCTCGCCGTCGCCGACGAGCGCGAACGGCTCCTCGAGGAGCTCCTGGCGATCTGGCCGGGGTACGACGACTACGCCGGGCGCACCGACCGGGACCTGCGGGTCTTCGTGCTGACGCCCGTACCGTAGGCCCGCGGCGGGCGACGAGCACGGCCTGCGGCCCGGGTGGCAACCGGCGCCGGCCGGGGTGCGGCCCACGTCGGCCGGGGTGAGCATGGGCCGCAAGGGGGCAGGAAGCACGGGCGTCGGGACACGGGCGCACCTCGTCGCCCCCTTCGTGGCCGCAAGGGGGCGCCATGAACGGGCTCGTGCTGAGAAGTGCCATCGTCGCCGCGCTCGGCGGACTCCTGTTCGGGTTCGACACCGCCGTGATCTCCGGGACGACCGAGGACCTGGAACGGGTCTACGACATCGGCGGCTTCATGCTGGGGTTCACCGTGGCGACCGCCCTGATCGGCACCATCGTCGGTGCCCTCGCCGCGTCCCGCCCGGCCGACCGCTACGGGCGGCGCACCGTGCTGTTCGCGATCGGCATCCTCTACTTCGTCGGTGCCATCGGCAGCGGCCTGGCCGGCGACCTCTGGCTCTTCATGCTGTTCCGGTTCCTCGGCGGGATCGGCGTCGGCGTCGCGTCGGTCGTCGCGCCCATCTACACCGCCGAGATCGCCCCGCCCCGGTACCGCGGCCGGCTCGTGGGGCTCGTGCAGTTCAACATCGTGCTCGGCATCCTGCTCGCCTACCTGTCGAACTACATCCTCGCGAACACGCTCTCCGAGGACATCGCGTGGCGCTGGATGTTCATGGTCATGGCCGTCCCCGCCGTCGTCTTCTTCCTGCTGCTGTTCACCGTCCCGGAGACGCCACGGTGGCTGTTCTCGGTCGGGCGTCGCGACGAGGCGGTGGCCGTCGTCGACCGCACCACCGGCTCGCGCGAGGAGGCGCAGCTCGAGATCCGCGAGATCGAGGAGGCCTTGGAGAAGCTCCACGGTGCTCGCCACGTCCCGTTCTTCGTGCGGCAGAACCGTCGGGTCATCCTGCTCGCGGTCGCGATCGCCGCCTTCAACCAGCTCTCCGGGATCAACGCGATCCTCTACTACGCGCCCGACATCTTCCGGATGGCCGGCGCAGGGGACAACGCCGCCGCGCTGCAGAGCGTCGTCGTGGGGCTGGTCAACCTCCTCGCCACCATGGCCGCGCTGACGGTCATCGACCGCATCGGACGCCGCCGCCTGATGTTCGTCGGGTCGATCGGCTACCTCGTCAGCCTCGGTGCGCTCGCCGCCGTCTTCTTCGCCTACGACGGCGAGTTCTCCGGATTCTCCAGCGTGCTCGTCCTCGTGGGGCTCGTCGTGTTCATCGCCTCCCACGCCTTCGGGCAGGGGTCGGTGATCTGGGTGTTCATCTCGGAGATCTTCCCCAACAGGATCCGCGCCCGCGGCCAGTCGCTCGGCTCGCTGACCCACTGGGTGTTCGCCGCGGCCGTGTCCTGGACGTTCCCCGGCATCGCGTCCGCGCTGGGCGGCGGGACGGCGTTCGCGCTGTTCTTCGTCTGCATGGTGGGGCAGCTGCTGTGGGTCGTCTTCGTGATGCCCGAGACCAAGGGCGTGCCGCTGGAGGAGATGGAGAAGAACCTCGGGATCGAGCTCAGCGAGGAGGACGTCGCCGGGGCCGGTGCCGGGCCGCGGGGACACTGAGGCCCCCGCTGCGCGTCCCGACGGGACACGGCATACCGCACCGGGCGTCCGTGCGGTATGCCGCACGGCGGGGCCGTGACCCCCGTGACAATCGACATGCCACGCGGAACGCGCGACCTCTAGGGTGTGACTGCCGTCGTCGACGGGAGGCCAGATGCACGCCGCTGGTCGGAGCCCGCAGGCAGTGGGCTCCGACGCCAGACCGCCCCTGTCCGACGCGCGTCGACCGGTGAGTGGACCGCGCCCGTCGGCCGGTACCGCAGCGGTCCTGGCATGGCAGCGGACGGCCGGGAACAGGGCAGCCACCACCGCCGTCCAGCGCCTACTCGGCTTCGGCAAGGCCACGAGCAACCGCGAGCGGATCGATGCCGCGCTGGCATCGAAGGACGTCTCCGACGTCAAGGCCGTCGACAGCTTCGCTGACGCGTCGGACCCCGAACGCGACGACCTGATCCGGATCCTGCTCACTCAGTCCTGGCTCGGCCCGCGTGACGAGTCGGCGCTGGAACGCATCTGGACGTCGTACTCACCGCTGCCGGAGAAGGCGGAGTCGCGCCTGGCGACGTGGGACGCCTGCCGTGCGCGCGGTGCCGAGCTCGAGAACATCGAACCGGTCAGGAGGCTTCGGGCCCAGTTCAAGGACGAGACCACCGGCTGGGCGACAGGCAAGCTGCGGACCAACGAGAAGGTGATGCTCGCCGAGCTGGAGAAGTTCGGTCTCACCGAGAGGTGGACGCCGCACTTCGAGGTGCAGAACCTCACCGCGGGCCTGCCGCTCAACACCGCCCAGCTGGCCGCGTTGGAGGGCGTGCGCAGCCTGGCGACGCTCGTCCGGTCCTGCACGCGCCTGGAAGGCGACATCCGGAAGAACCTCGTCGGGAAGGGCTTCGAGCCGTTCGATCCCGCAAGGCGCCCGGTCGACGACTTCACGATCGGCGACAGGTCGAGCTGGGACTTCACCTTCGACTACTGGCAGCAGGTGCAGACGACCAAGTCGCTCGCGCTGAACTCGAGCCCCGCTGTGTACGCGGCGTACACCAAGGGCCCGTCGGGCCTGGACGTGCTCGTCTCCTCCAACCCGGGCAACAGCCAGGAGATGCTGTTCAACATCCACCAGCTGGTGATGCTCACGCTCCAGCAGATCCGCTCGTCCTACGACAAGATCGTCGTCGGTGACATCGACCACCGCGTCCTGCACGAGGTCCACGCCGCGCTGAAACAGCACCACGGAGCCACCGGGGCCACGAGATGGGACAGCAAGTTCCACTCGTGGGTCATCCGCAACGACGTCGCTGCGTACGAGCGCAAAGAGGCCTGGAAGGAGCTCGGGCTCAAGGCGGTGGAGTTCGTCGCGTTCATGGTCGCCGAGTACGCGACGATGGGTGGCGCCACCTGGTTGCTCGCTGTGGGCACCGGCCTCGGCGCGGCAGCGTGGAACGCCGACCGCACCGCCGAGCAGGCCGGCGCGATCCAGGACCTGGCTGGTGCCCAGGTGTCGGCCGACAGCGCGATGGTGACGAAGGGGCAGGTCGACGCGGCCCAGGCGAAGGCGCTCGACGCGAAGCTGAACCTCTACCTGGCTGCCTTCAACACGGTCCTGGGCGCTGCGAGGAAGGCTCAGGCCGAGCTCGCGCAGCCAGGCGCGCCACGGCGGAGCAGCGGCACTCCCGACAACGACACGCCGCCACCGAAGACGACGGCGGACGGTGACCTGCCGGACACCGCAGGGCCGCCCGAACCGAAGCTGCTGCCACCGAAGGGCGGGACGACACGAACCCGCCCGCGCTTCGACTGGCAGAACGAGACCGATCTCAGCGGCATCAACCACACAGCACCCCGGCACGCGCCCTGGAGCACCGAACCACGGACCTCCAAGTTCACGCAGGAGGCCTGGGCGCGGATCCGCGAGCTCGTGAACACCACCGTCGAGAACGGGACCGCCGGGGCCTTCAAGTCCGCCAACGGGAGCGCGGGCTCCGTCTACGAGCACACGTTCGGGGAGCAGGTCGGGATCCAGGGGAACAAGAAGATGTTCTCGCTGCGGGTCGTCGTGGACGGGACGAACAACTTCGTGACGGCCATCCCGATCAAGTGAGGCGGTCGCCGCTTCCGCGCGACCGGTTCGACCACGACTCGACCTCCCCCAGGTCGTAGCCCGTCCTCGAGCTCAGCCCTGAGCCAGCAACGCGCGACGCAACCCCTCGGGCGTGCAGGGTCCGCGCAGCCAGACGACGCCGACCGCGGCACTGAACGGCAGGCGTCGTCAGGGCCCGCCGCGCCAGTGGTCGATCCGTCGGTGGTCCGGGACGAAACCGTGCTCGACGCCCCACAGCACCGCCTGCGTCCGGCTCGTCACACCGATCTTCGCGTACGCGGACCGGATGTAGGACTTCACCGTGTTCGGGCTGAGGTAGGTGTGCGCGGCGACGTCGGCGTTGCTCAGACCCTGCGTGATGAGCGCCAGGATCTCCGACTCGCGGTCGGTCAGGCCCTCCTCGCGCCCCGGCCAGTCCAGGCCGTTGGCCGGTCGGGCGCGACCCGGCACCTCGCTGACCACGACCTCGCCCGCGTGGACGGCCTCGAGCGCGGCGACCAGCTCGCGCGCCGGCAGCGCCTTGGACAGGTAGCCGCTCACGCCCTTCGCCCGGGCACTCGCGACGAGGTCCGGATGGAAGTTCCAGGTGAAGACCACCACCCGGCGGGCGCACGGGTTGCGCACCAGCACACCGATCTCGTGCTGGTCGGACTCCGGCTGCGCGAACGAGTCGTACAGCACGACGTCGACGACGTCCTGGACCGGGCTGTTCGTGTCGATCTCGGCTACGACGACACGGTCCCGGTACTGGTCGAGGATGTTGGCCACACCCATGACGACGACGTCGTAGTCGTCGACGAGGGCAACGGTGATCGGGCGTCCGGTCGCAGGCACGACCCGAACCTAGACCCCCTTAGGGGTGTACTGCACCAGCCCTAAGGGTGGTGGAGTCGGAAGACACACCCACCCCTAGGGAGGCACCACCATGCTGGGACTCATCATCACCATCATCATCGTCGGGCTCGTCGCCGGGCTGCTCGCGCGGCTCCTCGTCCCCGGCCGGCAGAACCTCTCCATCCCGATGACGATCGTCATCGGGATCATCGGCTCGTTCGTCGGCGGGTTCCTCGGCTACCTGCTGTTCCACAAGGACGCCGACGACGGCTTCCTGCAGCCCGCGGGGCTCCTCGGGTCGATCATCGGCGCGATCATCGTGCTGCTCATCTGGATCCGTGTCGGCGGTCGCCGTTCGATCACCAGCTGACGCAGGCCCAGGCCGGCCCGGACCACGGCACCGGGCCGGCCGGCCACGCGTCGTCCTCACGCTCGACGCGGGGACCGTCCCAGCGACCTACGCGCTGAACCACGCCGGAAGGACGCCGCGCCGCTCGAGCTCGAAGATGGCGAGCTGCCGGCGCTGGTGCAGGTTGATCGAGTACACGAACGTCCTGTCCAAGGCCTCGGCCTCGAAGGCACGGGCCGACTCGGCTCGGGCCTGGAGCTTCGCCTTGTCGGCGTCCACCTGCGCCTGCATCTCCTGGAAGGCCTCGCTGCCCGGCCACTGGTTCGCAAGGCCCGTGAGACCCGCCGTGACCGACTCGAACAGGGCGGCGTGCTCCTGCGCGTCCGAGATCGACGTGATGGGCCCGCCGATGCGCTCGATCTCCTGACGCACCCGCTCCGAGAGCGTGTCGATCAACGGCAGGAGCGCCAGCAGCGCGCTCGTGTCGAGCGTTGCGTACAGGCGTTCCACGCTTGCGAGATCCTCGGCCTGGGTCATGTTCGCGAGCGTACGGCGCCGACGCCACGGCGGCCGGGTCAATGTGGCGCCGAAGGGAAAGTCACCTGCCCGAAACCGGGGCGCACCGGGACACCCGACGGAGGTTCACCCGCTCGGCGAGCAGGCTCTCCGACGGCGTCACACGTTGAAGCGGAACTCCACCACGTTCCGTACCGGAACAACGTGTGAAACGGAGGCGGACCGGGCCCAGGGACTCCCGAGCCCGGTCCGGCCGCTCACTCAGGCCCGCTCGACCGGGAACCAGAGCTCACACGTCGCGGTACTGAAGTCGGGAGCGCGGTCGAGTACGGAGACGATCGACGGACCAGGGCGCAGCCGCCACGGGTTGGAGGGGAACCACTCTGTCGCAGACGCCGCGTACGCCTCCTGGAGGGCCGCCGGGTGCGAACCGGAAGTGCGGAAGACCACCCACGCTCCGGCGTCGACGTCGATCACGTCGAGGTCATCGGGAGTCTGGGCGCCGACGTCAACTGCCACGCCGTGCAGATATGTCAGTTCGCTGCCCTCAGTCGCGTCCGGTTCGACATCAGCACTGACCTGCAGCAGCCCCGACGGCTCGGTGCCGCCGAGCTGCTTGAGGCGCTCATGCTCGGAGACCGGCAGCGAAGCGACGTGCCGCTGAATGTGTGGGTTGACCCCCTCGTAGACCAGCGGCACGCGAGCGGCGTGGCCGATGAGACGGAAGGCGGGGCGTTCGATGATGCGGGCATCCATAGGGTGCGTCCCTTCGACGGTCAGGCGGAACCTGAGCTGCGGTTGACTACGAAGGGGGCCTCCATCACGGCGGACGTCGCCATGACTTGCGCCGTGCACGGCACGGAATGCTCGCCCGAATGCCTCGGTCGAGCCGTATCCGTACCGCACGGCGATCGTGAGCAGATCCTCGTCCCCGATCACGTCAGCCGCGGCGACAGTCATACGCCGCCGCCGCACGTAGTCGGACACCGGCATGCCCGCCAAGGACGAGAACATGCGACGCGCGTGATAGCCCGTCGTTCCCATCGATGCCGCGAGGTCATCGACGTCGAGGTCGTCGCCAAGGCGCTGCTCGATCTCGTCGACGAGCCGGTTGAGGATCTCGATCATCGCCGCTCCCTTCGCCTCCCACTGTCATCGGCGCAGGGGGCGCTCCGCCCGACTCCTCCGGCTCGGTTCTGTCGGGTCGAGCAGCGCGGCTCAGGCGGACACGCTCACACGTTGAAACGGAACTCCACCGCATCGCAGTGTCGATCGACATGACACCGTGCTGGAGCCACCGCCGGCCGAAGTCTGAAGCGAGCTGGACCGCATGGGGTCACCGACAATGGCTGACCTCCTCGACACGACGAGTGGCGAGGCGTCACCCTCTGGCGCCGGCGATCGCGGCGAGACCCCTCAAGTAGTGAGTCCCGACGGACGCGCTCGTCACGGCCCGGAGGCGGTACCAGAGCGCCTTCTTGCGCCATCGCGCGTCCGGGCGCACCTCGTGCAGCGCCACCCACCCCCGTCGCAGTTCGACGATCTGACCGATCCACACCGCAGAGCGCTCGTTCTCCTTCTCGATACCGATCAACGGTCCGGTCGCTGCCAGCGTGCGGAGCATGCGTTTGGTCGATGTCAGGTCGACCACGCCAGGCGGCGACGGCGGCCACTCCGGCCGCGTCGCCGAGAACCTGTTCTCGAAGCTACGGTCGCGGTCCACGCTGCTGACGTCGCGCACCCGGCAAGCCACGTAGCCGTTGAAGTACCCGCCATCCATCGTCTGCGAGACGAGTACCCACTTGGACCCGAGTGCGACGACGAAGCCGTCGATCCGGTACGAATGCTTGGGTCGCCGGTGAATCCGCACGAGGGTGCGCTTCTGGAGCGCGGCCTCGAGCTCACGGCGGTTGTGCTTCGACATGGCGCGGACCCTAACCGGGCCGGACCGCGCACGTCACGACGAAAGCGTTGCTCAGCCCCCATCCACGATCAGACGTTGAACCTGAACTCCACCACGTCGCCGTCCGCCATCACGTAGTCCTTGCCCTCGATGCGGGCCTTGCCGGCGGCGCGGGCGGCGGCGACGGAGCCGGCGGCCACGAGGTCGTCGAACGAGATGACCTCCGCCTTGATGAAGCCCTTCTGGAAATCCGTGTGGATCACGCCGGCAGCCTGGGGGGCGGTCCAGCCGCGGTGGATCGTCCAGGCGCGGGCCTCCTTGGGGCCGGCGGTCAGGTACGACTGCAGGCCGAGGGTGTGGAAGCCGACGCGGGCGAGCTGGTCGAGGCCTGCCTCGTCCTGCCCGTTGTCCGTCAGCATCTCGCGAGCCTCGTCGGGCTCGAGCTCGACGAGCTCGGACTCGAACTTGGCGTCGAGGAAGATCGCGTCGGCCGGGGCCACGAGGGCACGGAGCTCGTCCTGCATGGCGGTGTCGGCGAGGCCGGCGTCGTCGGTGTTGAAGACGTAGATGAACGGCTTGCTCGTCATGAGCTGGAGCTGGTCCACGTACTCGGCGTCGAGACCCGCTGCGGCCGCGCCGGCGAAGAGGGTCTGGCCCTTCTCGAGCAGCGCCTGGGCGCCCTGGGCCGCGGCGAGCAGGGCCGGGTCGGCCTTCTTCCCCTTGACCTCCTTCTCGAGACGCGGGACCGCCTTCTCGAGGGTCTGCAGGTCGGCGAGGATCAGCTCGGTGGCGATGATCTCGATGTCGCTCTTCGGGTTGACCTCGCCGGAGACGTGCACCACGTCCGGGTCGGCGAACGCGCGGGTGACCTGGCAGATCGCGTCGGCCTCGCGGATGTTGGCGAGGAACTTGTTGCCGAGGCCCTCCCCCTCGCTGGCGCCCTTGACGATCCCTGCGATGTCGACGAACGACACCGTCGCGGGCAGGATCCGCTCGGAGCCGAACAGGTCGGCGAGCACGTTCAGGCGCGGGTCAGGGAGCGGGACGACGCCGACGTTGGGCTCGATCGTCGCGAACGGGTAGTTCGCCGCGAGGACCTGCGCGCGGGTCAGGGCGTTGAAGAGGGTGGACTTGCCGACGTTGGGCAGGCCGACGATGCCGATGGTGAGTGCCACGGGCGGCAAGTCTACGGGCCGCCCGGACCGGCACTCCCGCGGCTACGGGAAGGACACCAGCGTGGCGAGCAGCCGGGTCTGGTGGCGTTCCAGGGCCTTGCCGCCGATGCGCACCCCGAGGACCAGGAACGTCACCCCGAGGCCCAGCCCGACGAGGATCGTCAGCCAGCCGAGCGGAGCCGAGCCCTGCCGCACGGCGGCGACCGCCAGGACGATCGTCGGCAGCGTGAGCCCGAACGTGGCCGCCCACCCGCCGAGCTGCGACGTGAGGGCCGCGGTCGACGAGCCCTGGCGCGTCTGGAAGGGGCTCTCGCCCGCCTTCTGCACGGGTATGACGACGAGCGCCGACGCGACGCTCGCGGCACCGAGGGACGTGAGGAACGCGCCGAGCGTCAGGCCCAGGATCGCGGGCAGGTCGGCGGCATGGCCGGTGGCGACAGCGGGGACGACGGCGAAGACCAGCGACACCGGCAGCCCGAGCGCGCCGGCGGCGAGCACCCGGCCGAGCCGGTCGGTGCGGCCTCGCAGCGGCGAGGCGACGTGGGTCCAGAACGCCGTCCCGTCGAACGACACGTCGGACGAGATGCTCCAGCCCAGGAAGAACCCGGTGATCGGGCCGGCGAACAGCAGGAGCTCGCTGCCCGGCGAGACGATCCACAGGATCACCGGGAACACGGGGACGAACACGATCGACATCGCGTAGCGCGGGTCTCGCACCCAGTACGTCAGGCACCGGGCCGTCACCGCACCCAGCGGCGTGGCGGGCAGCCGCCCGAACCAGCCGAGACCCCGGATCTTCGTCGAGGCCTGCTCGTGCGGCGGGCTCACGGCGGTGCGCGCGAGCGCGCGGTCCCACACCACCGCGAGCACCAGCACGGTGGCGAGGGCGACCGCGAGGCGCGCCAGCGCACCGACCAGGTCACCGCCGGTCGCGACCGCCGGTGCGGCCCAGCCGGCGCCCAGCGGCGTCCAGCCCATGACGGCCACCGCGCGGTCGACGGTGTCCTCGCCGACCTCGAGCCGCCGCACCTGGCTGAGCAGCGGCCCCACGAGGATGAAGGGCAGGATCACGACGCCCGCGAGCACCTCGCGGAAGCGACGGCGGCCGAGCAGGGACGACATCAGGGTCGTCGTCGCCCGGCTGCCGACCACACATGCGAGCAGGCCGAGCGCGGAGCCCACGACACCGACCAGGAGCGCGAGCGGCTCCCGCCACCACACCCCGGCCATGGCGACGGCCACGATCGCGGTCACGAGCCCGGGCACGCCGACGATGGCGCCGATCGCCAGCCCGGTGACCAGGCTGCGGCGCGGGATCGGGTAGAGGACGAAGCGCAGCGGGTCGACGGTGGCGTCGACCCCGAAGGCGATGAGCGGGACCACCCACCAGGCGAGGACCAGGGCGGAGCCCAGGAGGACGGTGATCGCCGGCAGCAGGTCCGGCCGGGTGGCGCTCGCGGTGACCAGCCCGGCGATGGCGAGGACCAGCAGGCCGAGGCCGTAGAGGGCGGCGATCACGAGGCCGACGACCTGCCACGCGCTGCGGCGCAGCCCGTTGCGCAGCAGGGTCAGCTTCAGTCGGACGAGGTGCGCAACCACGCGAGCCCCTCCCCGCCGACGCGTCCACCCACGAGCTCGACGAACCGGTCCTCCAGGCTCGCGTCGCCGCGGACCTCGTCGACCGTGCCGGCGGCGAGCACGTGTCCGGCGGCGATGACGGCGACGTGGTCGCACATCCGCTGGACGAGGTCCATCACGTGCGACGACACGATCACCGTGCCACCGCTCGCCACGTACGACGCGAGGATGTCCCGGATGTTCGCCGCCGAGACGGGGTCGACCGCCTCGAACGGCTCGTCGAGCACGAGGAGCCGGGGTGCGTGCACGAGGGCGCAGGCCAGGGCGGCCTTCTTCGTCATGCCCGCGGAGTAGTCGACGACCAGCGTGTTCGCGTCGGCCGCGAGATCCAGGGCCGTCAGGAGGTCGGTGGTGCGGGCCGCCGTCGTCTCCCGGTCGAGCCCGTGCAGCAGACCCGCGTAGGTGATGAGCTGCGCGCCCGTGAGCCTGTCGAACAGCCGCACGCCGTCCGGCAGGACGCCGAGCGTGCCCTTCACGGCGACAGGATCGGCCCACAGGTCACGGCCGTGCACCAGGACGGTGCCGAAGTCCGGCTGGAGCAGGCCCGTCGCCATCGACAGCGTGGTCGTCTTGCCCGCGCCGTTCGGGCCGACGAGCCCGTAGAACGAGCCCGCGGGCACCGTCAGGTCGATGCCCGCGACGGCGACCTTGGCGCCGAAACGCCGCCACAGGCCCTGCAGGACGAGGGCGGGTGGCTGTCGGGCGGGCACGTCGGCCACGTGGTGTCGGTCGGGCTGGCCGGGCGCGGCGGCGGGGGCGTCCTCGGGCGGCATCCGGTCAGCATAGGGCGCGCCCGGCGCCCGGTCAGGGCCCGTGCGGCGGCGTGCACACACGCGTGTGGGTGGCTCCTGAGAGGGTGCGGGCCATGGACACAGGAATGCTCGTCGGGCTGGTGGTCGGCCTCGTGCTGGGCGGCGTGGTCGCGTGGCTGCTTGCCTCGTCGCACGTCGCGGGCCGGTCGGCCGAGCGGCTGCGGACGGCCGAGGTGGACGCGGCGCGGGCGCGGGCGTCGCTCGACGCGGAGCGGGCGGCCGCTGCGGACCGGCTCGACGCTGCGCGCGCGGACTCCGAACGCCTCGCCGAGCAGTTCCGTGCCCTCGCCGCCGACGCGCTCGCCACGAGCACGGACCAGTTCCTTGCCCTCGCCCACCAGCGGTTCGCCGCCGACCACCAGACCCAGGTCGGCGAGCTCACGCAGCGGGAGCAGGCGGTGCGCGCGATGGTGGAGCCCCTCGCGCGCACGCTCGAGCACGTCCGTGCCGAGCTCTCCACCGCCGAGAAGGCCCGCGTCGAGGGGCAGGCGGCCCTCGGCGAGCAGGTGCGGGCGATGCGCGCGGCCTCGGAGCAGCTCCGCGGCGAGACCTCGCAGCTCGTCACGGCGCTCCGCTCGTCGCAGGTGCGCGGCCGTTGGGGAGAGGTGCAGCTGCGCCGGGTGGTCGAGGCCGCCGGGATGCTGGCCAACGTCGACTTCGTCGAGCAGGAGCAGGTCCGCACGGACGACGGGCTGCTGCGCCCTGACATGGTGGTGCGGCTGGCGGGCGGCAAGCGGATCGTGGTCGACGCGAAGGTGGCGTTCCTGGGGTTCCTCGACGCGGCCCAGGCGACCGACGAGCGGGTGCGCGCCGAGCGCCTCGCCGCGCACGCCCGCCACGTGCGCAAGCACGTCGACGACCTCGCGGCGAAGCGCTACTGGGACCAGTTCGCTCCCGCGCCGGAGTTCGTCGTGATGTTCGTCCCCGCCGAGTCGTTCCTGCACGCCGCCGCCGACCAGGACCCGGCACTGATCGAGTACGCCTTCGACCGCAACGTCGTGATCGCGACGCCCGTGACGCTGCTGACCCTGCTCCGCACGGTGGCCTACGCGTGGCGACAGGACGCGCTCGCGGAGAACGCCCAGGCGGTCCTCTCGCTCGGCAAGGAGCTGCACGGGAGGCTCGCGACCATGGGGGCGCACCTCGCCCGGCTCGGTCGCGCCATCGACTCCGCGGCGGGCGCCTACAACCAGACCGTGTCGTCGCTCGAGACGCGCGTGCTGGTCAGCGCCCGCCGCTTCGCGACCCTCGACGTGGTGGACGGCGACCTCTCGACGCCGGCCCCCGTGAACCCGCAGCTGTCCGTCGTCACGGCGCCCGAGCTGGTCGCCTCGGCCGACGAGCAGTTCGTCGCCCTGGACCGGCTCGCGCTGGGGCCTGAGGGGGCGGACCGGGACGAGCGGGCGATGCGGGACGCCACGCGCGGTGCAGCATCCGACGACGAGGGCGGCGTCGCTGCGACGACCGCCTGAGCAGACCGACGGGGTACCACCGCACCGGGGACGTCCTCCTGCCCCGCGCCGGACTGCACGAGACGGTGCGGTCAGGCGGGCTGGACGTCGAGCGAGCGTCGGCCGTCCCGGCGTGGGGTGGTCGCCGGGGTGCCGGCTGCCTTCAGGTCGGCCCGGAGCTCGCGCGGCAGGGAGAACATCAGGTCCTCGGTCGCGGTGCGCACCTCCTCGACCTGTCCGAACCCGTGGCCGGCGAGGACGGCGAGCACGTCCCGGACCAGGATCTCCGGGACGGAGGCCCCCGACGTGACCCCGACGGTCGTCGCGCCCGCCAGCCAGGCCGGCTGGATCTCCTTCGCGGTGTCGATCCGGTACGACGAACGCGCACCCGCCTCGAGCGCGACCTCGACCAGCCGGACCGAGTTCGACGAGTTCGCCGAGCCGACCGTGATGACGACGTCGCAGCTCGGGGCCAGCTTCTTCACCGCCACCTGGCGGTTCTGGGTGGCGTAGCAGATGTCGTCGCTCGGCGGGTCCTGCAGGTGCGGGAACTTCTCGCGCAGGCGACGCACGGTCTCCATCGTCTCGTCGACCGACAACGTGGTCTGAGAGATCCACACGACGCGCTCGGGGTCACGGACCTCGACGTGCTCGACCGCTGCGGGCGAGTTCACCACCTGGATGTGCTCCGGCGCCTCGCCCTGCGTGCCCTCGACCTCCTCGTGGCCCTCGTGGCCGATCAGCAGGATGTCGTAGTCGTCGGACGCGAACCGCACGGCCTCCTTGTGCACCTTGGTGACGAGCGGGCAGGTGGCGTCGATCGTCTGCAGCGACCGGGCGGCCGCCGCGGCGTGGACCGCGGGCGAGACGCCGTGCGCCGAGAACACGACGCGGGCGCCCTCGGGGACCTCGTCGGTGTCGTCGACGAAGACCGCACCACGGCTCGCGAGGGTCTCCACGACGTACTTGTTGTGGACGATCTCCTTGCGGACGTACACCGGTGCCCCGTAGTGGTCGAGCGCCTTCTCGACGGCCACCACCGCGCGGTCGACGCCCGCGCAGTAGCCACGCGGCGCAGCGAGGAGCACGCGCTTGACGGTGCCGGCGGTGTCGGGCGCGGTCGCCGCGGCGGAGGGCCGCGCGGCTGCGTCGGTCGGCACGGGGAAGGCGCCGGTGTTCGTGGACGTCACGCCCAGAGTCTACGTTCGCCCGCACGGGCGCCCGCGGCAGGGGCAGCCTCGTGGCACGGTCCTGCACGTCACCTGCACGCCCGTCACACCCGGGCGCCACCGGACGACGGCCGGACGTCGACTGCAGGGGCGCCCCTCGTCGGTCGGCGAGGCGGCTCGACGCCCGGCGCGGTGCGCGGGTGACCGGGCCGATGGCCGCGGGTCCGAGGATCGGCGGCGCGGTGCAGGTCCTGTCGGTGCGATGGGGCAGGCTGGTGCGGTGAGCACCGATCCCTTGCCGGACCGTCCGGACCACACGGACGGCGCGGTGCGAGCGACGCCCGGCCCGCTCCCGCTCAAGGCGGGCGACACCACGCCGGACCGGCCGTGGCCCGTCCGCCACCTGGCACCGAAGATCGCGGACTACGTCTCGCGGATGCCGCCCGTGTGGGTCGAGGGGCAGGTGCTCAACCTCCGGCGCTGGAACACGCTGTACTTCCTCACGCTGCGCGACTCCGACCTCGACATGTCCCTGTCCGTGACGGCTCCGGCCGGGGCGATCGCCCCCATCGCCGACCGGCTCGCGGACGGGTCCCACCTCGTGGTGCACGCCCGGCCACGGTTCCACGCGAAGAAGGGCGACCTGACGTTCGCGGCCGACGACGTCCGGCTCGTCGGCCTCGGTGAGCTGCTCGCCCGGATCGAGCACCTCAAGGGGGTGCTCGGCGCGGAAGGGCTGTTCGACGCTGACCGCAAGCGCCCGCTGCCGTTCCTGCCCGCGGTGGTGGGACTCGTGTGCGCGCAGCAGGGCGACGCCGAGCACGACGTCGTGTCGAACGCCCGGGCCCGGTGGCCGGCCGTGCAGTTCGAGGTCCGCCGGGTCACCGTGCAAGGCCCGCGGGCTGTGCCCGAGGTGCGCGCGGCCATCGCGGAGCTCGACGCCGACCCGCGCGTCGAGGTCATCGTGGTCGCACGCGGCGGCGGGTCGTTCGAGGACCTGCTGCCGTTCAGCAACGAGGCCCTGGTCCGCGCGGCCGCCGCGTGCCGCACGCCCCTGGTCAGCGCCATCGGCCACCACCTCGACACCCCGTTGCTCGACCTCGTCGCGGACCTGCGGGCCTCGACGCCGACGGACGCCGCCAAGCGCGTGGTGCCCGACGTCTCCGAGGAGCGGGCCAGGCTGGTCCAGGTGCGCAACCGCGCCCGGGCGGCGGTGAGCCACCGGCTCGTCCGCGAGCAGGCGGGGCTCGACCACTGGCGCAGCCGGCCGGTGCTCGCCCAGCCGGCGACGCTCGTCGACACGCGCGAGGCCGGGGTGCACTCCCTGCGGGACACCGCCCGGCGGGCGCTGCACACGGGGCTGGTGCACGGGTTCGCGGAGATCGCCGGCCTGCGGGCGCAGGTCCGGGCGCTGTCGCCCGCCGCGACGCTCGAGCGCGGCTACGCCGTGGTCCAGGGCGCCGACGGTCACGTGGTCCGCGACCCCGCGGACGTGGTTCCCGGCGACCGGCTACGGGTCCGGGTCGCGGCCGGGGAGCTCGCCGCGACCGTGAGCGCCACGCCCTCGACCACCGGCTGACGGCGCACGGCGGTCGCGGCGACCCGGCGCCCAGGACCACATCGCCCCTGGCTGGTTGACTGGTCCTGTGCCGAACGCCACGACCGACCCTCGCCCTGCTCCTGCCGACAGCGCCAGCGTCGGCCCCGGCCCGCAGGAGGTCGGCGACCTGACGTACGAGCAGGCGCGGGACGAGCTCGTGAGCGTGGTGGCCCGCCTGGAGGCGGGTGCGGAGTCCTTGGAGGACTCGCTCACGCTGTGGGAGCGCGGCGAGGCGCTCGCGGGGCGCTGCCAGGAGTGGCTCGACGGTGCGCGGGAGCGGCTCGCCGCCGTCCGCGAGCCGGTCCGGGACGTGGGCACGAAGGCCGACACGCACGACGAGGGGGACGAGCGATGAGCACGGACGCACGCGCACTGGTCGTCGGAGAGGCGCTCATCGACGTGGTCGAGCGGGCCGACGGCACCCGCCGCGAGCATCCCGGTGGCAGCCCCGCGAACGTCGCCCTGGGTCTGGCGCGGCTCGGCCGTCGAGCCGACCTGCTCACGTGGCTCGGGCACGACGTCGAGGGCGACACGATCCGTCGCCACCTCGGTGCGTCCGGCGTGCACGTGCTGACGGGCAACCGGTCGGCTGCGCGGACGCCCACGGCCACCGCCCACCTCGACGCCGCCGGCACGGCGACCTACGAGTTCGACCTCGAGTGGGACCTGCCGGACGCGTGGGACGAGGACGAGGGCGACCCCCTGGTGGTGCACACCGGCTCGATCGCGGCCGTCCTGCAGCCCGGGGGCACCGCGGTGGCCGGGCTCCTCGCGCGTCGTCGGCCGACGTCGACGATCACGTACGACCCGAACCTGCGGCCGGTCCTCATGGGGTCCGCCGCGGAGGCGATGCCGGTGGTCGACGCCCTGGTGCGCCTGTCCGACGTGGTCAAGGTCAGCGACGAGGACCTCGCGTGGCTCCACCCGGGGGTCGCGCCGGCGGAGATCGCCGAGGAGTGGAGCCGGACGGGCCCCTCGCTCGTCGTCGTGACGCACGGCGGCGAAGGGGCGTTCGCCAGCACGTCGTCGGGCGCCCGGATGCACGTCGCCGCCCAGCAGGTGCAGGTGGCGGACACCGTCGGTGCGGGCGACTCGTTCATGGGCGGGCTCATCGACGGGCTGTGGTCCGCCGGTCTGCTGGGCGGGGACCGTCGAGAGGCGCTCGCCGACGTCGACGCCGCGACCGTCGAGCAGGTGCTCGCCCGGTGCGTGCGCATCGCGGCGATCACCGTCTCCCGGCCCGGCGCGAACCCGCCGACGTCGGCC
Source organism: Cellulomonas sp. URHB0016 (assembly GCF_054057935.1). Classification (NCBI taxonomy): domain Bacteria; kingdom Bacillati; phylum Actinomycetota; class Actinomycetes; order Micrococcales; family Cellulomonadaceae; genus Cellulomonas; species Cellulomonas sp. URHB0016. The sequence goes on from NZ_JBSRZU010000001.1 coordinate 1,456,435, forward strand.
GAGCTGGGCTGACGGGCCCGACGCCGGGCGGACCCGGACCAGATGCCGGGCCGACCCGGGGCCGGACTCCGGGCTGCCCGGCCAGACGCCGGCCGAACGGCGGGCGCGACGCCGTCCGGGACGCCGGCGAGACCGTCAGGCGGTCGCCTTCGCCCGGGCCTGGGCCCGCTCCAGCGACGCCTTGCGGTTCTTCTCGTTCGCCTCGTCGATCTTGCGCGCCAGCTTCTCGTCGAACGTGAGGTTCTCGCCCGACTCGGGGTCGAAGACGAGGATCCTCGCCGGGTCGAACCACAGCTCGGCCTCGTCGCCGTCGCGGATGAGCGACTCGGAGTCGAGGGCGACGACGAGCTGCGTCCGCATGCCCTCCCCGTCGAGGTCGCGGTCGAGCTCCTCGAGCTTGCCGGCGACGTCGGGGTTCGTCTCGAAGGGGATGTAGGCGTAGAGCTCGGAGCCGAGCCACTCCGTGACGTCGACCGACTGCGTGAACGTCACGCCCGCGCCGCGCTTGCCGTCGTCGAGGAGCGACGCGTCCTCGAAGTGCTCGGGCCGGATGCCCACGATGACGAGCCCGCGACCGCCGAGCCGCGCCGACAGCTCGGGCGACAGCGGCACGTCGACGAACGGGAGGCGCAGCTTGCCGTCGCGCACCTCACCGGGCAGGAAGTTCATGGGCGGTGAGCCGATGAACCCGGCGACGAAGAGGTTGACGGGCTGGTCGTAGAGCCCGCGCGGGCTGGACACCTGCTGCAGCTCGCCCTTGCGGAGGACGGCGACCCGGTCCCCGAGCGTCATGGCCTCCGTCTGGTCGTGCGTGACGTAGACCGTGGTGGTGCCCAGCCGGCGCTGCATGCGGGCGATCTCGGTCCGCATCTGGCCGCGCAGCTTCGCGTCGAGGTTGGACAGCGGCTCGTCGAACAGGAACGCGTTGGCCTCCCGGACGATGGCCCGGCCCATCGCGACGCGCTGCCGCTGGCCGCCCGAGAGGTTGGCGGGCTTGCGGTCCAGGTGGTCCTGCAGCTCGAGGGTCTTCGCCGCGAACTCGACCTTCTGGCGGATCTCCTGGTCGGTGAACACGCCCTTCTGCAGCCGTAGCGGGAACGCGATGTTCTCGAACACGGTGAGGTGCGGGTACAGGGCGTAGTTCTGGAACACCATCGCCAGGTGCCGGTCGCGGGGCGCCCGGTCGTTCACGCGGGTGCCGCCGATGGTGAGCTCGCCGGACGTGATGTCCTCCAGGCCCACGATCATCCGGAGCAGCGTCGACTTCCCGCAGCCGGACGGCCCGACGAGGATCACGAACTCGCCGTCGGCGATGTCGAGGCTCACGCCTTTCACGGCGAGGAAGCCGTCCCCGTACCGCTTGACGATGTCCGTGAGGGTGATGGAAGCCATGCGAACTCCTGACTGTGAGCTCCTGACAGTGCACTCCTGACAGGGTCAACCCTTGACGGCGCCCTGGGTGAGGCCGGCGACGATCTGACGCTGGAACAGCAGGACGAGGATCACGACGGGGATGGTCACGACGACCGCCGCGGCGGAGATCGAGCCGGTGGGCTCCTCGAACTGCGAGGCGCCGGTGAAGAACGCGAGGGCCGCGGGGACCGGGCGGGCGCGGGACGTCGACGTCAGGGAGATGCCGTAGACGAAGTCGTTCCACGCGATGAAGAAGGCGATCAGGGCGGTCGTGAACACGCCCGGCGCGGCGAGCGGGACGATCGCCTTGCGGAAGGCCTGCCACGCGGTCGCGCCGTCCACCTGGGCGGCCTGCTCGAGCTCCCACGGGATCTGCCGGAAGAACGCGGCGAGGGTCCAGATCGAGATCGGCAGCGTGAGCGACAGGTACGGGATGATCAGGCCCAGCCACGTGTCGTAGAGGCCGATGTTGCGCCACAGGTTGAACAGGGGCGTGACGAGCGAGATCACCGGGAAGATCGACACCCCCAGCGCGGTGGTCAGGACCAGGCGCTTGCCGGGGAAGTTGAGCCGGGCGATCGCGTACGCCGCGAGGGTGGCCAGCACGACGGCGATGGACGTGGCGATGAGCGAGATGCCGATCGAGTTCCGCAGCGAGGACAGGAACAGCTCCTGCGCCGACCCCTCGGGCGTGAGGATCTCCGCGTAGTTGTCCCACGTCCAGGTCTTCGGCCAGAACAGCCCGAGGTTCAGCTGGCTCGGCAGCTTGAACGACGTCGCGAAGATCGAGACCACCGGGAACAACGCGTACACGAGCACGAAGACCGTGATGAGCGCCCAGCCGATCTTCAGGCGGGTCGACATCGTGCGCATCAGCTACCACCCCTCGCGCCGGCGAGATCGACCTTGAACAGCTTGATCGCGACCCAGCAGATCAGGATCACGCAGAGGAAGAGCAGCACGGAGATCGCCGACCCGAGACCGATCTCCAGGCGCCCGATGGACGTCCGGTAGGCGAGCAGCGAGAGGACCGTGGTGCCGTTCGCGCCGTTGGTCATGATGAACACGTTGTCGAAGATCCGGAACGCGTCGAGCGCCCGGAACAGCACGGCCACCATGATCGCGGCCTTCATGTTCGGCAGGACGACCCGCTGCAGCCGCTGCCACCACGTGGCCCCGTCCACCTCGGCGGCCTCCTCGAGCTCCGTCGGCACCTGCGCCAGGCCCGCGAGCAGCAGCAGCGAGATGAACGGCGTCGTCTTCCAGATCTCGGACGCGATGATGACGAACAGGCTGGTCCCCTGGTGGGCGAACCAGTTCAGGTCGGGGCTGATGCCGGGGACCCAGTCGAACCAGTGGTTGATGTACCCGGAGTTGATGTCGAACGCGTAGAACCACGCGAAGGCCGAGACGACCGTGATGATGCCGTACGGCACGAGGATCGCGGTGCGCAGCAGGCCCCGGAGCTGCTTGATGGCCCGGTGCATGACGAGCGCGAGCCCGAACCCGAGCAGCAGCTCGACGAGCACGGTGATCACGGTGATCACCAGGGTGACGGCGAGCGCCTCCCAGAACACCGTGTCGGTGAGCACCGTGGCGTAGTTCTCGAGCCCGACGAACTTCTTGTCGTCGGGCGCCGTCAGCCGGTACTGGTACAGGGAGTCGAAGAACGCCTGGATGATCGGGTACAGCGTGACGGCCAGCATGACCACGAACGCCGGTCCGGCGAGGTACCAGCCGAGCCGCGCCTCCGCCTTCGTGCGGTCGCTGCGCTCCTTGGTGGCCGTCGCCGCTCGCGCGCGTGTCGCGTCGTCGACCGGGGCGGTGGCGGACGTCATAGCAACTGCTCCCCTCGCAGCACCGCGGTGATGAAGTCGGTGGACTCCGTGGGTGTCTTCTCCGGCGTGACCTCCACCGGCGGGTGCCACGTCTCCTGCAGACCGATGGACACCTCGTTGTAGTACGGCGTCTGCGGCCGCGGGGCGGCCTGCTCGAGGGACTGGCGGATGACGTCGGCCATCGGGAAGGCCTTCTGCACGGCCGGGTCGTCGAACGCGGTGGTGTTCGACGGCGGGTTGCCGTTCGTCGCGAAGTACTGCGCCTGGTGCTCCGGCGTGACGATGCACTGCGCCGCGTCGTACGCGAGGTCGACGTGGTTGCTGAACGCCCCGACGCCGAGGTTGATCCCGCCGTACGGCGGCTTGGTGGGCATGCTCCCGGTGACCTGCGGGTACAGGGCCCACCCGATGTCGTCGAGGAGCGACTTGTCGAGCGTCCCGTCCTCGACGCCCGCGTTCGTCGCGGACCAGACGAACGGCCAGTTCACCATGAACGAGCCCTTGTCCCCCTGGAAGATGGTGAGCGAGGCGCCCTCGTCCTCGGTGGGCAGCGCGGGACCGGCGAGGTTCTCCTTGCCGATCGTCCCGATGATGGTGGCGGCCGCCTCGCCCGCCGGGGACTCCAGCCCGAGCTCGAGCTGGTCGGCGCTCGCCTCGGGGTTCTCGAGGATCTGGCCGCCGGCGGACGCGACGAGGGCGTTGACCCAGACGGTGAGCGACTCGGCCTTCGCCCCCTGCACGGCCAGGTACTTGTCCTGGTCCTTGGACGCCTGCATGATCTGCTCCCACGTCACCGGTGTGGTCGCGGGGTCGAGGCCGGCAGCCTTGGCGACCGACTTGCGGTACCAGAGCAGCTGGGTGTTCGCCCAGAACGGCACCGTGACGAGCTCGTCGTTCCAGGTGGCCCCCGAGATGGCGCCCTGCACGACGTTCTCGCTGACCTTCTGCGCGACGCCCTCGGGCATCGGCGCGAGGAAGCCGGGCTCCGCGAGCTCGGGGATGAACGGCGGGTCCAGGCTCATGATGTCGATCGACGAGTCCTTGGCCGCGAGGCGGCGGGCGAGCTGCTCGCGCTGCGCGCTGGCGTCACGCGGCAGGACCGACGTCTCGAGGGTGTACGCCCCGTCCGCCGACTCGGTGCACTCGGCGGCGATCGTCGCCTGGCCGCCGTCGTCCGGGTTGATGTACCAGGTGAGGACAGGCGGTCCGGACTCGGCGGCGCAGGCCGCCAGTGGCAGTACCAGGCCGAACCCGGCGAGCAGAGCCAGTCCTCGGGTGCGTCGTCGCACGTCTCCCCCACTCGCAGCAGTGCGTTGTGAGCCACCCCTAGGACTACTCCCGTCCGGCGGCCCGCGCCAACTGAACGCGCCGGGACCGGCTGCTGGTCACGGCAGGCACGGGCGCGGTGGACCTGCGACGATGCACCCCGTGCCGAGCCAGAGCCCCCGTCCGACGTCTCCCGCCCAGGCCTGGGCCGCCCTCCGTGAGGGCAACGACCGGTTCGTCCGGGGCGAGATGCAGCACCCGTCGCAGAGCATCGACCGCCGCGCCGAGCTGTCCCTGTCGCAGCACCCGTTCGCGGTGCTGTTCGGCTGCTCCGACTCGCGGGTCGCCGCCGAGATCATCTTCGACCAGGGCCTCGGCGACCTGTTCGTGGTCCGCACGGCCGGGCACGTGCTCGACACGACGGTGATCGGGTCCATCGAGTACGGCGTCGAGGTCCTCGGTGCACCGCTGGTCGTCGTCCTGGGCCACGACAGCTGCGGTGCCGTCGCGGCCGCCACGCAGGCGCTGAACAACGGCGACCTCCCCCGCGGCTTCGTCCGGGCGGTGGTCGACCGTGTCATCCCCAGCATCGTCAACCTCGCGCGGTCGACCGACGAGCCGATCGACCCGGCGGCGCTCGGCCACGAGCACGTGCGGCACACCGTCCAGATGCTGCAGGGCTACTCGGTGTCGCTCGCCGAGGCGATCGCGGAGGGGCGATGCTCGATCGTCGGGCTGGAGTACACGCTCGCGGACGGGCGCGTGACGCTCACGGAGTCCGTCGGCGTCGTCTGAGGGCCGTCACCACGCGAAGGAGTCCGGCGGCCGCTCGGCGGGCGCCAGCACGTGGGCCGCGAGGTGCTCGAGCACCAGCGCACGGTCGTCGCCCCGCCGGGGGTACGGACCAGGCGGCCGTGCACGAGGAACCGGTCGGCCGGGCAGTGCTCGTCCATCGGCCCATGCTGCGGCGGACGTGACGCGGATCGCACCTGGAGCGTGCGGGCAGGTGCGGCAGGATGGAGGGCATGACTTCTGCAGCCGCCAGCGACGCCGGCACCGAGTACCGGATCGAGCACGACACCATGGGCGAGGTCCGCGTCCCGGTGCACGCCCTGTACCGCGCACAGACGCAGCGGGCCGTCGAGAACTTCCCCATCTCCGGCACGCGGCTGGAGCGCAGCCACATCGAGGCGCTCGCCCGGATCAAGAAGGCCGCGGCCCGGGCCAACGCCGAGCTCGGCGTGCTGGACGGGGACATCGCGGACGCGATCGTCGCGGCCGCCGACGAGGTGGCCGGTGGCGCGCACGACGGCGACTTCCCGATCGACGTCTACCAGACGGGCTCCGGCACGAGCTCGAACATGAACACCAACGAGGTCGTCGCCACGCTCGCCTCCCGGCGGCTCGGCCGCGACGTGCACCCCAACGACCACGTCAACGCGTCGCAGTCGTCGAACGACGTGTTCCCGACGTCGGTGCACGTGGCGGCGACCGCCGGCGTGGTCCGCGACCTCGTCCCCGCGCTGGAGCACCTCGCCGGCGCGCTGGAGGTCAAGGCGGAGGCGTGGAAGACGGTCGTGAAGTCCGGTCGCACGCACCTCATGGACGCCACGCCCGTGACGCTCGGCCAGGAGTTCGGTGGGTACGCCGCCGCCATCCGCTACGGCGTCGAGCGCCTGCACGCCGCGCTCCCCCGGGCCGCCGAGGTGCCGCTGGGCGGGACCGCCGTCGGCACCGGCATCAACACCCCTGCCGGGTTCCCGCAGCGGGTCCTCGAGCTGCTGCGGGAGGACACCGGCCTGCCCCTGACGGAGGCCCGCGACCACTTCGAGGCGCAGAGCTCGCGCGACGGGCTCGTGGAGCTGTCCGGCGCCCTGCGCACCGTCGCGGTGAGCCTGACGAAGATCTGCAACGACCTGCGCTGGATGGGCTCCGGCCCCAACACCGGCCTCGGCGAGATCGCCATCCCGGACCTGCAGCCGGGGTCGTCGATCATGCCCGGCAAGGTGAACCCGGTGATCCCGGAGGCCGTGCTCATGGTCGCCGCGCGGGTGGTCGGCAACGACGCGACGGTGGCGTGGGCGGGCGCCAGCGGCAGCTTCGAGCTCAACGTCCAGATCCCGGTGATCGCCGCCGGCGTGCTGGAGTCGGTGCGGCTGCTCGCCAACGCGAGCCGGCTGCTCGCCGACAAGACGGTCTCCGGGCTCGTCGCCCAGGAGGAGCGGGCCCGCGCCTACGCGGAGTCGTCCCCGTCGATCGTCACGCCGCTGAACCGGGTCATCGGGTACGAGGCCGCCGCGAAGATCGCCAAGCACGCCGTCAAGCACGGGCAGACGATCCGGCAGGCCGTCGTCGACCTCGGGTACGTGGAGCGGGGCGAGGTCACCGAGGAGCAGCTCGACACCGCCCTCGACGTGCTGAGCATGACGAGGCCGCCGCAGGCCTGACCGGGTGCCGACGGCGCGACGGCCCCGGCGGTCGCCGCCCTGAACGGGTGCGCCGCGGGGGCCCGTCGCGCGGCCGTCAGACCTCCGCGCCCACCGTCCCCGGCGCGGCCGCAGCCGGGGTCTCGCCGTGCGTCGTGCGGCCGCCGCGCATCGCCAGGCAGGACACCAGGCCGACGACGAGGATGGCGACCGTCAGCCAGAGCGTCTGACCCACGGCCGTGGCGAACCCGGAGTGCACGGCGTCCGTCGCGACCCGGGTGATCTCCGCCGCGACGTCGGTGGGGATGCCGTCGGGCAGCTGCGGACCGCTCGCCGACGCGAAGCCGGCGCCGCCGGAGTGCGCGAACGCGTCGACGAACGGCTGGCGGAACTGCTCGGGGAGGCCTGCGGCCGCGTCGGTCGCCGCGGCGGGGATCGTCGCCGCCAGTCGCGACGTCAGCATGGCGACGACGGCGGCCGAGCCGATCACGCCGCCGATCTGGCGGGTCGTGTTGAACGCCCCGGCCCCCGCGCCGGCGGTGCGGTTGTCGAGCCCGGCGGTCGCGAGGTTGGCCAGCGGGGAGAACAGCAGGCCGGTGCCGATGCCGAAGAACGCCATCGGGAGCACCAGCTGCCACACGGGTGCAGCCGGCACGATGACGAGCGAGAGCCAGGCGACGACGACCGTGAGGATGGCGAACCCGGCCGCCACGATCCACTTGGCGGGCACCCGGTCGGACAGCCGCCCGGCGAACGGCGCGACGACGCCGGAGAGCAGGGACCCGGGCAGGCCGACGAGCGCGGCGTGCAGTGGTGACAGCAGCAGGACCTCCTGCAGGAACAGCGTGAACGGGAAGAAGATCCCGGTCATCGCGAAGGTCACAGCGAATCCGGCGACGTTCGCCAGGGAGAAGTTGCGCCGGTGGAACAGGCGCAGGGGCAGCAGCGCGTCCTCACCACGGTGGTTCTGCCAGACGACGAACCCGGCGAGGACGAGCACGCCCGCTCCGACGATGCTCCAGATGGTGACAGGTCCCGCGACCGTGCCCCAGTCGTAGGTCTGCCCCTCCTGCAGCCCGAAGACCAGCAGGAACATCCCGACGACGGACAGGAGCACGCCGATGCCGTCGAACGTGCGGTTGTGCGTGGGCAGCGAGGGCAGGTTGCGCAGCGCGAGCCACAGCGCGACCACGCCGACCGGGATGTTGACGTAGAAGATCCACTCCCAGCCGGCGCTCTGCACGAGGATCCCGCCGAGCACGGGGCCGGTGATGGTCGCGACGCCCGCGACGGCGCCCCAGATGCCCATCGCCGCACCGCGCTTCTGCGGCGGGAACACGCGCGTGATCATCGACATGGTCTGCGGCGTCATCAGGGCGCCGCCGACGCCCTGGACGGCGCGCGCGGCGATGAGCATGCCGATCGACCCGGACAGCCCGCACCACAGCGACGAGAGCGTGAACACCACGAGACCCACGACGAACACGGGACGCGGGCCGAACCGGTCGCCGAGCCGGCCGGTGACGAGCAGCAGCACCGCGAACGTCAGCAGGTAGGCGCTGTTCACCCAGCCGACGTCCGTGAGGCTCGCGTCGAACGACGTCACGAGCGTCGGTACGGCGATGTTCACGATCGTGGTGTCGAGCATGATCATGAAGAAGCCGAGGCAGAGCGGCGGCAGGATGCTCCACGGGCTGCGCCCGTGCAGGTCGACGAGCGCGCGGGGCTGCTCGGTGGTGGTCATGAGTCCTCCGAGGACGGTGCGGTGCGGGCCAGGACGGGTTCTGCAGGTGGGCGGGCCGCCCCCTGGGACTGCTGGGCGCGGTGCCGGGCAGCGCGGCGGGCCTCGACGAACCCGGCCGGGATGGCCTCGTCCCACGAGAGCGAGCCGGCAGCCAGCTCGTCGAGCGTGCGCCCGAGCCAGGCGACCTCCTCGCGCATGAGCGCGAGGTCGTGCTCCACGTCGAGCAGGTAGCGCCGGGGCAGGCCCTCGGCGCGGATGGTGCGGTAGGCGGTGGTCAGGTCCGACAGGCGGGCCGACTCCCGATGGAGCCTGCGGCGGAGCTGGGTCTCGACGACCCCCTGGGGCAGGTCGCTCGCCTCGGCGAGGCCGACCGAGAACAGCGGGTACGCGGGATGGTCCTCACCGAGGAAGCTGGTGAGCCGGCGCGCGAAGGCGGTCCGGCCCGCGTCGGTGAGCCGGTAGGTGGTGCGCTCGGGGCGGTTGCCGGTGCGGTCGGTGCCGACGACCTCCACCAGCCCCTCCCGCTCGAGCCGCTCGACACCGTGGTAGACGGCACCGAGCGTGATGCGGACGAGCCGCTCCTCGCCCCGCTCCACGAGCGTCTGGTGCAGCTGGTACGGATGCATCGGCTGCTCGTGCAGCGTCGCCAGGAGGAGCACCGCCACGGCTGACAGCTCACCGACCGCCACGACCCCACACCTCCGCTCTGATTATTCCGCTTGGAATATAGGCCGCGACGCGTCCGCGTGTCGAGACGGGGCGCAACGGTCATAACGGTTCCGTCTCGTTCTGCGCGTGGCGTGGAGGAACCGCTCCCACCCGCGGTGACCAGTGGCCTAGCATCGCCACGTCGTGACCGTCGGTCACCCGTCGCCTCCGGGCCTGACCTGCGGGCGGACGCCGGCCGGCACCCCCGCCGGGCTCGCCACGGCAGCCACTGACGACAACGCCAAGGAGGCCGCTGTGGGCTGGACGCTGCGCCTGCTCCGCCGCCGCGCTGCCGCGCAGAGCACCCTGGTGGTCGCCGTGCTCGCGGTCGCGCTCGTCGGCGCGAGCCTGCTGGGCACCTTCGCCCTGCTCCTGCACGCCAGCGACCACCGCGCCCTCGACGCCGCGCTCGACCAGGCCCCCGCGTCCCGCACCGACGTCGACGCGTTCCTCGTCCTGGACGGGCAGAACCCCGCCGCCGCGGTCGGCGCCGCGGACTCGTTCCTCGACGACCTGCTGGGAGACGTCCCGTCGGACCGCACGCAGTGGCTCGCGTCGCCCGTGTACCGAATGCCCCTGGTGCCGGGGGCCGTCGCGCCGCTCGCCTACCTGGCGTCGAACCCCGAGATCCCGGCCCATGCCGACCTCGTCACCGGGCGATGGCCGGACCGGGCCACGGACGACCAGGGACGGGTCGAGGTCACCGTGCCGCAGATCGCGGCCACGGAGTACGGGTGGTCGGTCGGGAGCGTCGTGGTGCTCACCGGGACGCTGAGCACCACCCCGACGACCGTCGTCGTCGTGGGCACCCACACCCTCACCGGGCCGACACGCACGTGGTACCGCGACGTGCTGCAAGGTCAGGAGCACGACCGGGACTACCCCGTGCCCGGCAGCTTCGGCTCCATCCGCACGGACGCCTGGGGCCCGATGGTCGTGACGCCCGACGTGCTCCTGCGGCCCGGGGGTCTCGGCAGCGCGCACGTCGTCGCGAGCCCGCGGCTGAGCGACGCGCCCGACGACGCCCTGGGCGGCCTCCGCGCCCGGCTCGAGAACGCGCAGCCGGAGCTCACCTCCGACCTCCACGACGCGGCGACGGGCGGACGGCTCAGCACCTCGCTCGCCGCGACGATCGACGCGGCCACGGGGGGCCTGGCCGTCACGCGCATCAGCCTCGTGATCGTCGGCCTCATGCTCGTCGTCCTCGCCGTCACCGTCCTGCTGCTCGCCGCCCGGCTCCTCGCAGAACGGCGCGCAGCCGAGCAGACCCTGATGGCCTCGCGCGGCGCCTCGTCGCGGCAGATCCTCGTCCTGGCGGCGCTCGAGGCTGCCGGCGTGGCCCTCGTGACGGCGCTCGTCTCGCCGTGGCTCGCGGGCGTGCTGTACCAGGCAGTCACGCGGTCCGACGCCCTGCGGCGCTCCGGGCTCCACGACGAGTCGGGTCACCCCGCCCAGCTGTGGGTGACGTGCGCCGTCGCGTCCGTGCTGCTCGCCGGTGTGCTCGTCGCGCCGCTGGTGCGGCGGCGCGGCAGCGTCGTCGACGCCGAGCAGCGCATGATCCGGCAGGACCGTCGCGGCATGCTGGCCCGATCGGGAGCAGACGTCGCGGTGGCGGTGCTCGCGGCGGTCGGCGTGTGGCAGCTGCGCAGCTACCGGTCGCCCGTCCTCACGAGCACCGACCCGGAGCAGCTCGGCCGGCTCGACGTGGTGCTCGTGTCCGCCCCGGCCCTGCTCCTCCTCGCGGGCGCCGTCCTGGCGCTGCGGCTGCTCCCGGTGATCTCGGGCCTGGGCGAGCGTGCCGCAGCGCGGAGCCGCTCCCTGGTCGCGCCCCTCGCGGCGTGGGAGGTCGGCCGTCGTCCGGGCCGCGCCTCGGGAGCGGTGCTGCTCCTCACGCTCGCGGTCGCGGTGGGATCGTTCTCCCAGGCCTTCCTCAGCACCTGGCGGGCGTCCCAGGAGGACCAGGCCGACCTGCAGGTCGGCACCGACGTACGGCTGGAGCACCTGGACGGTACGCCGGACGTGCAGGCGCGCGCCGTCGCCGCCCTCCCCGGCGTGCAGGCGGTGTCGGCCGTGACGAACCGGAGCGTCGAGATCGGGTCGGTGGGGCCCGACGGAGACCTCGCCGGCACCTCGTCGGTGAACCTCCTCGCGGTCGACACGACGCACGCGCAGGAGATCCTGCGGGGCCGCTCGGCGGCGGGGTGGGACACGTGGACCTCGACCCTCGCGCCCGCCGCGCCCGTGTCGGGCATCCCGCTGCCGGGGACCGTCGCCGCGCTCGAGGTGCACCTGACGGCCTCCGCCTCCGTGCCGATCGACGGGCCGCTCCAGGTCACGCTGGTCCTCCAGGACGAGCACGGCACCCGGGTCCCGCTCGACCTGCCCCGGATGGAGCTGCTGGGTGCCGACGAGGTGGTGCGCGTCGGGCTGCCCGAGCCCACGACCGGCCTGCACCTCGTCGCGGTCGTGTCGGCGGGAGCGTCGACCGGCACCCCCGAGGGCTCCCCGTTCCCGCAGGCGCCCACCGGGCGGATCCGGGTCACGCTGTCCGACCTGCGCGTCGTGCCCCCCGCGGCCGCGGGCTCCGACCAGGAGCCTGCCCCCGTCGCCGTGCCGCTCACGGGGGCGGACTGGGCGGCCCGGGCGGTGACCGACTCCCACGCCAGCCCTGCCACCGCGACGGTCAAGGTCCGCACCGACCACCTCGACATCGCCATGATGGCCGACGTCGAACAGCTGATCTTCGGCCGGATCGCGTTCGCCGCCGCCACGTTCGACGAGGCGCCGGTCCCGGTGCTGGCCACCGACACGCTGCTGCGCAACTTCGACCTCCGGGTCGGCGACGAGCTCGCGCTCGAGGTGGAGGGCACCCAGGTGCCCGTCGTCATCGCACGCGAGGTGCCGTACCTTCCGGGCCAGCCCCGGGGCGAGGGCATCCTCGCCGACCGCGACACGCTCACCCGGGCGATGATCCTCGCCGCGCAGCCCGCACCGGTGCTCGACGGCTGGTGGCTCCAGGTCCCGGACGACCACGCCGCCGCGGTCGTCGCGACCGCCACCGAGCAGGACCTCGGCGAGGCCTCGAGCCGCGTCCAGGCGCGGCTGGAAGCGACCGAGGGCCCGCTGCGCGTCGGTGTGCAGGCCGCGCTCGGGATCGTCACCGTCGCCGCCCTGGCGCTGGCCGTCGCCGGCTTCGCGATGAGCGCGACCGTGTCCGTGCGCACCCGCCGCCTCGAGCTGGCCCGGCTGCAGGCGCTCGGTGCCGCCCGGTCCGGCCTCGTCCGGGCGGTGCTCGTCGAGCACACCATCCTGGGCGCGCTCGGCATCGTCGCCGGCCTGGCGCTCGGCGCCGTGCTCGCCGGCGTCGTCGGGCCTCTCGTCACCGTGTCGGCGGCAGGGACGAGCCCGGTGCCGTACGTGATCGTGCACTGGCCGTGGCCGACCCAGCTCGCGCTCGTCGCGGCGCTGCTGGTCCTCGCGGGCGCGGCCGTCACGATCACCACCGCGACACTCCTGCGGCGCGCGTCCGGCGCACTGCTGCGACTGGGGGACGAACGATGACGCTCACGGCCGTCCGGACCGCCGCACGGGCCACCGGTGGCGACGCGGTCCTCGTCGCGCGACGGCGCGCCCGACAGGACGCAGGGCTGCTCGTGCTCACGGGCGGGCTGCTCACCGCGACCGTGCTGCTCTCGCTCGCCGTGCCGCGCCTCGTGTCGATCGTCGCCGACGACGGGGTGCAGGCGGCGGTGGCTCTCGAGGCGCCGCAGGTGGACCTGACGGCCGACCCAGGGCCACGGGGCCGGATCGGCGAGGGCGAGGACGTCGCCCAGCTCGACGCGAACGCCGCCGCCGACATGCGCGAGGCGCTGCCGCCCGTCCTGCGGGACCTGACCCGCGAGGCGGTGACCTCCGCCGCCACCCGTCCCGCCACGGTGACGTTCCCGGACGTGACCTACGGCCTGCGGTTCGTGCACGTGGGCACCGCGACGTCCGGCGATCGGGGCCTCGTCACGTGGCTCGACGGCGCCGCGCCGGTCCGGCAGCCCGAAAGTGACGTGCACGTGCTGCAGGTGGGGGTGTCCGACAAGGTCGCCGACCGCACCGGTCTCACGACAGGAGCCCGGTTCTCACTCAGCGAGAAGGTCCAGGTCCTGGTCACCGGGGTCTTCACCCCTGCGGACCCCCGTGCCGACGTCTGGTCCGGGCAGGACGACGTCCTGTCGCCCCAGGCCGCCTCCCCTGCCTCCGGGCAGGCGGCGAAGATCGGGTTCCTCGTGAGCGACGCGTCGCTGCCCGACCTGCTCGGCGTGCCCGGCCGCAACGTGGTCACGACCTACCGCTTCCCGGTCGACCCCGAGCGGCTCACGGCACCGGCGACCACGGCCGTCGAGAAGGCCGTGGCGCGGCTGCAGGCCAACGCGCTCCCCCTGACCGGCAACGACGGCCGCACCCCGAGGCTCACCACGACGCTCGACACGGTGCTGCACGCGGTCGACGAGCGGCTGGCGGCGTCGCGGGCGCAGGCCACCCTCCTGCTGGTCGGCCTCGGCACCGCCGGTGCGCTCGCCCTCGTGCTCGCGGCCCGGCTGCTCGTCCTGCGTCGCGAGCCGGTGCTGCTCGCCGAGCGCGCGCGGGGGGCGTCCGTCGCGTCGGTCGCCCTGCGGGCGCTCGTCGAGAGCGTGCCGCTCGCCCTGGTCGCCGCCGCGCTCGGGGCGGGCGGCGCCGAGCTCCTCGTCCCGGGCGGTCGGGGCTCCTGGCTGGTGGCCGGGCTCGTGCTGGCCGCTGCGGTGCTCGCGCCCGCCGCGTGGTCCGCGCTCCTCGTCTCACGCGCCTGGACGGGGCAACGGCTCCCGGCGAACCGCGCCGACCGCGAGCGGCTCCTCGGGCGCCGCCGAGCACGTCGCGTGGTCGTCGAGCTCGTGCTGGTCGCCGTCGCCGCGGCTGCGCTCGTGTCGGTGCGGAGCCGTGGCCTGACCCAGACCCGGACCGGTGGCGTCGACCCGCTGCTCGCCGCGACGCCCGTGCTGCTCGCGGCCGCCGCGACCGTCGTCGCCGTGCGGCTCCTCCCGCCGTTGCTCCGCGGCATATCGCGAGCGGCCGCTCGGCGTCGAGGCCTGGTCCCGGTGGTCGCCACGGCTCGCGCGGCACGCACCGCCGGGACCGCCGTGCCTCTGCTCACCCTCACGGTCTCCGTCGCGCTCGTCGTGTTCTGCGCGACGACCGCCGTCACGGTGCGCGGCGGCCAGGCCCGGGCCGCCGACCTCACCGTCGGCGCGCAGGTGCGCATCGACGGCCCCACCCTGCGTCCGAGCGACGTGGAGTCCCTGCGGTCCGCGCCGGGCGTCACGGCGGTCGCCGGCGCCGTCGAGCTCGGCCGCCGGACGTTCGGTGAGGACGCCGCCTACGACGTCCGGCTCGTCGCCGTCGACGCCGCCGACCTGGCCCGGGCCCGGACGGCGCACGGCCTGCCGGTCCCCGACGAGCTCGCCACCCTGGGCGAGGACACCGGCGAGACGGTCCGCGTCCTGGCCACCCCGGACGTGGCCACCGCGGCCACCCTCATCGAGCCGCAGGTCCGCGTGGTCGACACGACGGTGCGGGTGGACGTCGTGGGCACGGTGGACGAGGTCGCGCCGGTGCCCGGCGGCGGCACGGACGCGGCGGAAGCAGCGGTGGCCCCGACCGTCGTCGGGGACTGGTCGCGCCTCTCGGCCGTCGCCGGCGAGGAGCTCAAGGTGCAGTCCATCTGGGTCGACGGCCCGGGCGCCGTCGAGGCCGTGCGCGCGGCCGGCTTCGCCGACGCGGACGGCATCACGGTCACCGAGCGCGATCCGTGGCTCCGCGAGTGGCAGGCGTCGCCGTTCAACGCCGGCCTCCTGGCGCTGCTGGTCTCGACGGGTCTCGCGCTGGCCGGCTACGCGGTCGTCGCCCTGGCCCTCACGGTCGTCGGCACGGCACGCGAACGCGCCCGCACGGTGTCGGCGTTGCGTACGCAGGGCCTGGCTGCCCGCACGGCCGGCGCGCTCACGTTCGGGGAGCTGGCGCCGCTCGCCGTGACCGCGGTCCTCCTGGGCAGCGCCATCGGCATGGGGGTGCCGTGGGTGCTCGCCGGCGCGCTCGGCCTCGACCTGCTCGCGGGCGCGCCCGGCGCCGCCGTGCTCCACGTCGACTGGCGGCCCGTGGCCGGTGCCGCCGTCGTGGTGCTGCTCGCGCTGCTGGTCGCGGTGCTGGTCGAGTCGGTCGTGCGGCGCAGGGACCAGCTGGGCCAGGTGCTCCGGGTGGGCGAACGATGAGAGGGAGGACGCCATGACCGCGACCGAGACCGTCGAGAGCCTCGGGGCGCTCGAGGAGCGCGCACGCCGGCAGACGGGCGAGTTCGGCGAGGGCGCACTCATCGTGTGCGACTCGCTCGTGCGGATCTACCAGTCCGAGGGCGTCGAGGTGCAGGCGCTGCAGGGCCTCGACCTGCTCGTCGAGGCGGGCGAGCTCGTCGCGATCGTGGGCGCGTCCGGGTCCGGCAAGTCGACCCTGCTCTCCGTCCTGTCCGGACTCGACGTGCCGACGGCCGGACGGGTCCGGGTCGGGCCCTGGGACCTGATGTCGATGTCGGCGAAACAGCGCGTGGACTACCGCCGCTCGATGGTCGGGTTCGTGTGGCAGCAGACCGCGCGCAACATCGTGCCGTACCTGTCGTCGACCGAGAACGTCGCCTTCCCCCTCGCGCTGGCCGGGGTGCGGCGACGGGCGCGGGAGAAGCGGGCGGCCGAGCTGCTCGACGTGCTCGGCGTGGGGTACTGCGCCGACCGCCGGCCGGCGCAGATGTCGGGCGGCGAGCAGCAGCGGGTGGCGATCGCCGTCGCGCTGGCCAACTCCCCCGAGGTGCTGTTCGCCGACGAGCCCACCGGCGAGCTCGACTCCGCGACGTCGCACGACGTGCTCGAGGGCCTGCGGACCGTGAACAGGGAGCTCGGCACGACCGTGGTCGTCGTCACGCACGACTCCGGCGTCAGCGAGCACGTGCAGCGGACCGTGGCCATCCGGGACGGCCGCACGAGCTCGGAGGTGCTGCGCCGCACCCACACCGCCGAGGACGGCACCGAGAGCGTGGTCGCGGAGGAGTACGCGGTGCTCGACCGCGCCGGTCGGGTCCAGCTCCCGCGCGAGTACCGGCAGACGTTGGACCTGGTGGGCAAGGTACGGCTGGCGCTGGAGTCGTCCCACATCTCGGTCTGGCCCGACCGGCCCGTGTCCGCGCCGCGGGCCCTGCACGAGCAACCGGCGCGTGCGCACGGCGAACAGCCGGCCCGGACCGGGCGGCACGCGGCCGTCCCCGCGGCGCCGGTGCACCCCAGCACGACCCCGGCCACCACCGACGACGAGGAGGCGGCCCGGTGACGAACCCCACGACGGCCACGTCTGCAGGCACGCTCACCTCACCGGTCGCACGGGAGGACGCCCTCGTCCGTGTCGAGCACGTGACGCGCACCTACGGCACGGGCGCGACGGCGGTGCACGCGCTGCGCGACGTGTCGTTCACGATCGCCCCCGGCGAGCTCGTGGCACTGGTCGGCCGGTCCGGGTCGGGCAAGACGACGCTGCTCAACGTGATCGGCGGCCTCGACAAGCCCGACGAGGGCCGGGCGGTGGTCGACGGTCGTGAGGTCTCGTCGCTCGACGAGCGCGGTCTCGTGGAGCTGCGCCGGGACGTCGTGTCGTTCGTCTTCCAGACGTTCGGCCTGGTGCCTGTGCTGTCGGCCGCCGAGAACGTCGGCGTCCCCCTGCGGCTGCGCCGGCTGCGGACGGCGGACCGCGAGGCCCGGGTGGCCCTGCTGCTCGACCTCGTCGGGCTCGGCGACCACGCCCGGCAGCGGCCCGGCGAGATGTCAGGCGGCCAGCAGCAGCGCGTGGCGATCGCCCGGGCGCTGGCCAACTCCCCCCGTCTGCTCGTCGCGGACGAGCCGACCGGTCAGCTCGACACGGAGACCGGCACGGCCGTCATGGCCCTCCTGCGCGCCGTCGTCGAGGCCGAGGGCATGACCGCGATCGTCTCGACGCACGATCCCCTGATGCTCTCGCTCGCGGACCGGGTCATCCGCCTGGCGGACGGGCAGCTGGTCGAGGGCTGATCCCACCGTCGACGGGAGAACCGTCGGCCGCGGCGGAACGCGCCTACTGCTTGGCGACGTAGGCGACCCCGAGACCGCCGGCGAGGAAGGCCATCGTGGTCGTCACGACCCCACCCGTGGCGAGCACGACGGCGGCCTGCTCGGGCCAGTAGATCTGCGCCAGGCCGCTCGCGAGCACCGCGAGGGTGCCGACCAAGAGGGTGGCGTAGTAGACGGCCTTGCGCACCGCGGTGGGGATGTTCGGTGCGTAGGGCTCGTCGGTGGTGGCGGTGGTCATCGTTCCTGCTCCTCTTCTCGCTCGCGGCGCGCACGTCCCGGCTGTCGGAACGGCACCAGGTACCGGGAAGGAGCACCGGTGCGGGCGGCTGATGCAGGTCGCCGGTCAGAGATTTCTGGCACGGCCGGCATCCTCCCTGAAAGGAGGACGCCGGCCCGCCACGCGAGGAGTCCGGCGTCAGACCTCGATACCCTCCAGCAGCTCGGTGACCAGCGCGGCGACGGGCGACCGCTCCGACCGGGTCAGCGTCACGTGCGCGAACAGCGGGTGGCCCTTGAGCGCCTCGATGACCGCGGCGACGCCGTCGTGCCGGCCGACCCGCAGGTTGTCCCGCTGGGCGACGTCGTGCGTGAGGACCACCCGGGACGACTGGCCGATGCGGGACAGCACGGTGAGCAGCACGTTCCGCTCGAGCGACTGGGCCTCGTCGACGATCACGAACGCGTCGTGCAGCGACCGGCCGCGGATGTGCGTGAGCGGGAGCACCTCGAGGATGTCCCGGTCGAGCACCTCCTCGACGACCTCCTTGCTGACGAGCGCGCCGAGCGTGTCGAACACGGCCTGCGCCCAGGGGTTCATCTTCTCCGCCTCGCTGCCCGGCAGGTAGCCGAGGTCCTGGCCCCCGACGGCGTACAGCGGCCGGAACACCATGACCTTGCGGTGCTGCCGCCGCTCCAGCACCGCCTCCAGCCCGGCGCACAGGGCCAGGGCGGACTTACCGGTCCCGGCCCGGCCACCGAGCGAGACGATCCCGACCTCCTCGTCGAGCAGCAGGTCGATCGCGATCCGCTGCTCGGCGCTGCGGCCGTGCACGCCGAACACGTCCTGGTCGCCCCGGACGAGCTG
Source organism: Cellulomonas sp. URHB0016 (assembly GCF_054057935.1). Classification (NCBI taxonomy): domain Bacteria; kingdom Bacillati; phylum Actinomycetota; class Actinomycetes; order Micrococcales; family Cellulomonadaceae; genus Cellulomonas; species Cellulomonas sp. URHB0016. Next base: position 1,475,082 of record NZ_JBSRZU010000001.1, read on the forward strand.
CACGTGCTTGTCGGCGGTGACCCGCCCGAGCGCGGACCCGCGCGGGCTGTGCAGCACGAGGCCGGTGTGGCACGGCAGGTCGGCCGGGGCACCCGAGCCGCCGGGCGCCTGGAACCCGGGGTCGACGTCCGCGAGCGCGACCGACTCGTGCTCCCACAGGTCGGCCATCTGCTGCTCGGTGAGGTCGAGCGTGTCCATCCCGGTCCAGCCGGAGTCGACGGCGAGCTCGGCCCGGTACTCCTCGGCCCGGAGGCCCACCGCGGACGCCTTGACGCGCATCGGGAGGTCCTTGGACACGACCGTCACGTCGCGCCCCTCGGCGGCGAGGTTGGCCGCGACCGCCAGGATGCGCGTGTCGTTGTCGCCGAGCCGGAAGCCGGCGGGCAGCACGGACGGGTCGGTGTGGTTGAGCTCGACGCGCAGGGTGCCGCCCTGGTCGCCGATCGGGAGCGGGGCGTCGAGGCGGCCGTGCTCGATGCGCAGGTCGTCGAGCATCCGCAGGGCGGACCGGGCGAAGTACCCGAGCTCCGCGTGGTGCCGCTTGCCCTCGAGCTCGGTGATCACGACGACGGGCAGGACCACGTCGTGCTCCGCGAACCGCAGGATCGCCTTGGGGTCGGACAGGAGCACGGAGGTGTCGAGGACGTACGTGATCGGTCCGTCGACGGTGTCGCTGGGGGTGAAGGCGTCCGTGACGTGCTGTGCCTTGCTGACCACGGCAGGCTCCCTCCGGCGCTCAGTGGCGCCGTTCAGGGCGCCTCACGCCGGCAGTCCGCGCACGCGGACCGGGGAGCCGACGTTCGGCGACGGGACGGGGGTGGTCGGCCCCTCCGGTGAAAGAGGGCCGGGTCCGACCCTCCTCCCGGAGCGGATGCTCCATGGGCTGGCCTCCCGGGACGGCGGTCGCCGTCCTCTATCGCGGAACGTAGCCCGGGCCTCGGACATGCCCGGGCAGACACGCGCAGTCGTCACATACCGTTCACTCGGTCGATACATCCCGTCGCACCGACCTGTCGGCGTGTCGTCGGCGAGCCCGGGGTCAGCGGCCGAGGCGACGCTCGCGAGCCGGGTTCAGCGGCCGAGGCGACGCTCTCGATCCGGGGTCAGCGGCCGAGGCGACGCTCTCGATCCGGGGTCAGCGGCCGAGGCGACGCTCTCGATCCGGGGTCAGCGGCCGAGGCGACGCTCGCGGGCCGCGTACGCCCGGCACGCCCGCAGGAAGTCGACCCGCCGGAAGTCGGGCCAGTACGCCTCGCAGAAGTAGAACTCGGAGTGCGCGCTCTGCCAGAGCAGGAACCCGCCGAGCCGCTGCTCGCCGGAGGTGCGGATCACGAGGTCGGGGTCGGGCTGGCCCTTGGTGTAGAGGCGCTCGGCGATGTGCTCCATGTCGAACTGCTCGGCGAGCTCGTCGAGGTCGGTCCCTGCCTCGGCGTGCTCGCGCAGGAAGGAGCGCACGGCGTCGGCGATCTCGCGACGTCCGCCATAGCCGACGGCGACGTTGACGTGCAGCCCGACGACGTCGGCGGTGGCGTCCTGGGCGGCACGCAGCGCGGCGGCGGTGTGGTCCGGCAGCAGCTCGAGGGCGCCCATCGGCTGGAGCCGCCACCGGCGGGTCGCCGCGAGGCCGCGGACGGCCGACTCGATGATGGCGAGCAGCGGGTCGAGCTCCTCGGGTGAGCGCTCGAGGTTGTCGGTGGACAGCATCCAGAGCGTGACGACCTCGACGCCGATGTCCTCGCTCCACCCGAGGAGGTCGGCGATCTTGTCGGCGCCCGCCTGGTGGCCCCGGGCGGTGGACGTGCCCGCGCTGCGCGCCCAGCGACGGTTGCCGTCGAGGATGACGCCCACGTGGCGGGGTACCCGGTCCGCCGGGAGCGAGGCCGCCAGGCGGCGCTCGTACAGCCCGTACAGCGGATGGGGCAGACGCACGCAGGTCTCCTGGGGTCGTCGTCGGGGGGTGCGGTCCGTGCGGCGTGGTGGACCACGTTCACCGTACCGGCCGTGCCGCGCCGTCGTGGACGGTCCGAGGACCGCGTCAGCCTCCTGCGCGGTGCCCGCACGCCCGCCCGCACGCCCGCCCGCACGCCCGTCCCGCACGCCCGTTCCGCCCGACCGACCACGAGTTCGACACCTCAGGTTACGGTGCCGTAACCTACGGTCTCGTAACTTAGCTTCCTCGACGAGACGAGTGCCTCCGTGAGTGCCACCTCCGCGCCCCGCCCCGGGTCGTCGTCCACATCCCCGACACTGCGGGAGGATGTCACCGTGAGCGTCTCCCGCGCGGCCGAACAGGTGGCCGACTCCGTCAAGCCCCGCCTCCGAGGCTGGATCCACGCGGGCGTCGCACCCCTGGTGCTGGTGGCGTCCGTCGTGCTCGTCGCGCTGTCCCCCACGCCCGCCGCGAGGTGGTCGACTGCCGTGTTCGGGCTGACCGCGGTGATGCTCTTCGGCACGAGCGCCGTCTACCACCGCGGCCGCTGGTCACCACGGGTCAGCGGCGTGCTCCGCCGGCTCGACCACACCAACATCTTCCTCATCATCGCCGGCACCTACACACCGCTCGCGGTGCTGCTGCTCCCGGCGCAGACCGCGAAGGTGCTGCTGGTCGTCGTGTGGTCCGGCGCGCTGCTGGGCATGCTGTCGCGCATCTTCTGGCTCGGCGCACCACGGTGGGTCTACGTGCCCGTCTACCTGGCGCTCGGCTGGGTCGCCGTGTGGTTCTTCCCGGCGTTCTACCGCGGCGGCGGCCTCGAGATCGTCCTGCTCGTCGCCGCGGGGGGCCTGGCCTACACGCTCGGCGCCGTGGTCTACGGGCTCAAGCGCCCCAACCCGAGCCCCCGGTGGTTCGGGTTCCACGAGGTGTTCCACGCCCTCACCGTGGTGGCGTTCGCGTGCCACTACATCGCGGTGTCGATGGCCTCGTACGGCTCGGCCTGACGCGCCTGCCGCGCCCGACCGGCGCGTCGGCCCGGCGCCTGGGTCCGCGGCGGTCAGTCCTTCGGGACCACCCGGTAGCGCCGGTTCGCCAGCGAGGGGTTGCGCTCCCGCACCGCGGCGAGCGCCGCGGCGTCCAGGTCCACGGTCCTGATGCCGGCGGCCTCGTCGAGCTCGAGGCCCACCACCCCGTCGGGCCCGACGACGACAGAGCGGCCCACCACCCCGGCCCCCGCCTGGCCGACCGCGACCACCGCGGCGGTGTTCTCGATCGCGCGCGCGATGGCGAGCGTCCGCCAGTGCATCGCCTTCAGCTCACCGTCGGCCCACGCGGCCGGCACGACGAGCGCGTCCGCCCCGGCGTCGACCGCACGGCGCGCCGACTCGGGGAACCGCAGGTCGTAGCAGGTGAGCACGCCGAACCGCACGCCGGCGACCTCCATCACGAGGGGTGAAGCGTCGGCCGGGCCGGCCTCGAGCCGGTCGGACTCGCGCTGACCGAACGCGTCGTAGAGGTGCACCTTGCGGTAGACGCCGACGAGCCGCCCGGTCCCGTCGACCCCGACGACCGCGTTCACGGCCCGGCCGTCGGTGCCGGGAAGCAGCGTCCCGGCGATCACGGCGACGCCCGTCGCGGCTGCCCGCTCGCGCAGCAGCGTGACGAACGGCCCGGACAGCGGCTCGGCGTAGGCCGCCCCGACACCGTGCTGCTCGAACGCCGAGGCGTACTCGGGGAGCACGAGCAGGTCGGACCTGCGGTGCGCCGCCACCGCGAACGCCTCGGCGACGAGCTGACGGTTGGCCGCCCGGTCGTCGCTGACCTCGACCTGCCCGACGGTGATGCGGACGGCCGGACGGACCGGCGGCTCGGGTCGGCTCATCGCCCGCGGCCCTGCCCCGGGCCACCCGCCTGAGGGCCGCCGCCCTCGTCCCTCGGCCGGTCGTCCGGGTCCTGCGGCGGGTGGCGGAGCGTCGTGTCCAGGTCGGCGTCCACCTCGAGGTCCGGCCCGGCCGCCCCCGCGTCGACCACACTGCGGTCCTGACGAGGCGCCTCGTCGTCGAGCCCGAGCTGCTTGGCACGCCGGTCGACGATCCTCAGCTGCTTCGTCAGCGACAGGAAGAGGCCCACGGCTGCGAGCGCCAGCACGAAGGTCACCACGAACCCGATGAACCCGGGTGACCCCTCTGTCGCGTCGGTGACCGTGACGCCGCCCGACGACGACGGGCCGGGCTCGACGAGCGCGAGCCCGGCGAGCAGCACCCGGCCCATCAGGCTCCGTCCTGGGAGGAGGCCACGCCCCGGATGCCCGCGAACAGGTCGTCCTCCGGGAGCGTCACCGGCACCCGCGCCTCGGCCAGCTCGTACTCCTCGGTGGGCCACTGGGCCAGCTCGACCTCCCGCGGCACGGCGAAGAAGAAGCCGTCCGGGTCGATCTGCGTGGCGTGCGCCCGGAGCGCGGCGTCCCGGGCGGGGAAGAACGCGCTGCAGGGGACGTGCGTGGTGACCTGCCGCTCCGGAACCTCGCGGGCCTCTCGCGAGTCGATCCAGTCGCCGAACGGCGACTCGCGACCGGCGGCGACGAGCGCGTCGTGGACCGCACGCATGCGCGCGAGCGAGAAGCCGTGGTTGTAGTAGAGCTTGAGCGGCGTCCACGGCTCGCCCCGGTCGGGGTAGCGGTCAGGGTCGCCCGCGGCCGCGAACGCCTCGACGGAGACCCGGTGGCACATCACGTGGTCGGGGTGGGGGTAGCCGCCCGAGGGGTCGTACGTCGTGATGACGTGCGGCCGGAAGTCGCGGACCACCTCCACGAGGGGTGCGGTCGCCTCCTCCAGCGGGACGAGCGCGAAGCAGCCCTCGGGCAGCGGCGGCAGCGGGTCACCCTCCGGCAGCCCCGAGTCGACGAAGCCGAGCCAGTGCTGACGGATCCCGAGGGCTTCTGCGGCGGCGGCCATCTCGAGCAGGCGCACCGCCCGCATGCCTTCGATCCCGCCCTCCACCTCGCCGTAGCTCGGGTTCAGCACATCGCCGCGCTCGCCTCCGGTGCACGTCACCACCAGCACGTCGACGCCGTGGGCGGCGTACATCGCGGTGGTCGCGGCACCCTTGCTCGACTCGTCGTCGGGGTGGGCGTGCACCGCCATCAGTCGCAGCCGCTCTTCGGTCACCTTCGAGCCCTCCCGTCGCGCGCCCACGCGTCGGACCCCACGGTCCGGACCAGCGGTGGGACGAGAGACAATGATCGCGCACGCCCCGAGGTGCTCGCGCACCGCCGGCCCCAGGACCTGGCCGAGCGGCACGTCGACGCCCATGTCGAGGCGCACGACGAGGAGCCCCGTGACACCCACCCCCGGCGTCCAGCCGCCCGAAGGCCGCTACGGCCCGGCGGTGGCCCCGCGCACGGGCGTGCGCCGGTGGCTCGGCTGGGCCGTGCTCGGCGTCGTCGCCGTCGGCCTGCTGGTGTGGGTGGCGATCGGCGTCGTCGACCAGCCCGTGTCCTGGAAGGACGTCGGCTACCACGTGGACGACGCCACGTCGGTGCAGGTCACCTTCGAGGTCACCAAGCCGCGCGACGACACCGTGTCGTGCCGGGTCCAGGCGCTCTCCCAGTCGTTCGCCGAGGTCGGCGTGCGCACCGTGGAGGTCGGTCCCGCCGAGACGGGGACACGACGGGTCACCGTGACCGTGCCGACCGCGGAGCTCGCCGTGAGCGGCACGGTCGCGTCGTGCGACCGCCTCGAGCCCGGCGGCGCGCCTGCCGTGGACGGGTACTGACACCGCGGGCCGCAACCCCGATCATCCGTGACACCGCAGGCCCGGCGCCCAGGTCATGTGTGACCCACGGCACCCTTCGGGGCACCCGCGAGCGCCCCGGTTGCTATCCTTGCCGTTTCACACGCCGCCCCGGTCCGGCGTGACCACCAGGTCGACGCGACCGAGAAGGCACGGCGAGCACCCCCGCCAGAGGCTCTCCCACCCGTGTGCGTCGAGCAGCGGCGCCGTCTGGGGACGACCTGCCGGCACGTCCGGCACTCACGCATGGAAGGAGCGATCGTGACCGACACGACTGCGGCCACCTGGCTGACGCAGGAGGCCTACGACCGGCTCAGCACCGAGCTCGACCGCCTCAAGGGCGCGGGCCGCGCGGAGATCACCGCACGCATCGCGGCCGCCCGGGACGAGGGCGACCTGAAGGAGAACGGCGGCTACCACGCGGCCCGCGAGGAGCAGGGCAAGCAGGAGGCCCGCATCCGCGAGCTCGAGGCGAAGCTGCACAACGTGCAGATCAGCACGCCCGAGGACAACGGGATCGTCGTCCCCGGCATGGTCGTGACCGCGTCCGTCGCCGGCGACCAGATGGTGTTCCTGCTCGGGTCCCGCGAGATCGCCGGGGACGCCGAGATCGAGGTCTTCTCCCCCACGTCGCCGCTGGGCGCCGCGATCCTCGGGCGGTCCGTGGGCGACTCCACGGCGTACACCGCGCCGAACGGGCGCGAGATCCCGGTGGAGATCGTGGCGGCCAAGCCGTTCCGCGCCGAGGAGGGTCCGGCGTCCGGCTGACGGCCGCGCGGGCTCGTCCCGACGCCGCCCGCGGCGTGCGGGTCACGGGTCCTGCAGCCGGTACCCCTGCCCGCGCAGGTCCTGCAGGACCTGCGCGCAGTGGTCGGGTCCCTTGGTCTCGACCTGCACCTCCACCCCGACCTCGTCGAGCGCGAGGTCGCCGCCGGTGCGCACATGGGACACGTCCATCACGTTGCCCCCCGACGAGGCCAGGTGCTGCAGCAGCGCCGCCAGGGCGCCGGGCGTGTCGTGGATCCGGACCCGGATCTGCAGGAACCGTCCCGCCGACGCCAGCCCGTGCCTGACCACCCGCAGGAGCACCTGGGGGTCGATGTTGCCGCCCGACAGCACCGCCACGACGGGCGCCTCGAAGTCGCGCGGCGCCGCCATCAACGCCGCGACCGCGACGGCCCCGGACGGCTCGACGAGCAGCTTGGCCCGCTCGGCGACCAGCAGCAGGGCCCGTGAGATGTCCTCCTCGGAGACGGTCCGGACGTCGACGCGCCGGGTGTCGAGGACCTCGAACGGCACGGTGCCCGGAAAGCCGACCGCGATGCCGTCGGCCATGGTCCGCAGCTCCGGGGCCCGCACCGGGCGGTGCACGGCGAGCGAGGCGGGATAGGCGGCCGCGCGGGCGGCCTGCACGCCGACCACGCGCACGTGCGGACGCGCCTCGGAGAGCGCCGCGACGATCCCCGCAGCGAGGCCGCCGCCGCCCACGGGCACCACGACGGTCGCGACGTCGGGCACCTGGTCGAGGATCTCGAGCGCGAGGGTGCCCTGGCCGGCGACCACGTCCGCGTGGTCGAACGGGTGGATGAGCACGGCGCCCGTCCGGTCCGCGTGCTCCTGCGCGTGCACGAGGGCCTCGTCGACGCTCCGCCCGGCCAGCTCCACGTGGGCGCCGTAGTCCCGGGTCGCCACCTTGGGCAGCGCGGCGTCGACCGGCATGAACACCACCGCACCGATGCCGAGGATGCGGGCGGCGAGGGCGACGCCCTGGGCGTGGTTGCCGGCGCTGGCAGCGACCACACCGCGGTTCCGCTCCGCTGTGCTCAGCCGCGCCATCCGCACGTACGCGCCACGGATCTTGAACGAGCCGGCCCGCTGCAGGTTCTCGCACTTGAGCCACACGTCCCCGCCGACGAGCCGCGACAGGGCCCTGCTGACCTGCACCGGCGTGGGGTCCGCGACGCCCTCCAGCAGCTCGGCAGCCTTCTGGACGTCCGCGAGGCCGATCACGGACGGTCGCGCTCCGGTGCGGCGACGGCGCTGCTGTCCGGGCCGGTCGCCGGCTCGTCACCGAGCTCGTCGTCGACCTCGTCGGACTCGGCGCGCAGCTCGGACTCACGCTCGACCACCTGGGCGATCGCCCGGTCGAGCACGGGGTGGCCGCGCCCACGCACGGAGACGTGGTCGTCACGGCCGAGCTGGGGGAACTTGTCGTGCCCGTGCAGGTACAGCACCATCGTGTTCAGCACGGCGGCGACGGGCACGGCGAAGAGGGCGCCGATGATGCCGGCGACGAAGGAGCCCGCGGCGACGGCGAGCAGCACGGCGATCGGGTGCAGCGAGACGGCGTGCCCCATCAGGAACGGCTGCAGCACGTGGCCCTCGATCTGCTGCACGGTCACCACGACGGCGAGCATGATCAGGGCGGCCCCCGGGCCCTGTGCGACGAGCGCGACGAGGATCGCGATCGACCCGGTGACGACCGCGCCGACGATCGGGACGAACGAGCCGAGGAACACGAGGATCGCCAGCGGCAGCGCGAGCGGCACCTGCAGGATCGCGGCGCCGAGCCCGATGCCGATCGCGTCCACCGCGGCCACCAGGATCTGGGTGCGGGTGTACGCGCCGAGCGTCACGACGCCGCGCCGGCCCGCCTGGTGCACGTGCTCGCGCGACCCGCGAGGCAGCAGGCCGACGACCCAGGCCCAGATGGTCCGGCCGTCGAGCAGGAAGAAGAACGTGCAGAACAGCGCGATCAGGGTCCCGGCGAGCACGTGGCCGATCGTCGTGGTGGCGTGCAGCGCCCCGGAGACGAGCTGCGAGCTGCCCCCGCCGCCCGTCGCCGACCGCAGCTGGTCGGTCAACGAGGTGAGGTCCGCACTGGACAGGCCCAGCGGCCCGGTGGAGAGCCACTCGGTGATCTTGTCGATGCCCTCGGCGGCCTGGTCCCAGATCTCGCCGATGCCCTTGACGATCGAGCGTCCGGCGAGCGTCAGCAGGGCGCCGACGAGGGCCACGAGCCCGAGCAGCGCGACCGCGCACGCAGCCACCCTCGGCAGCCTGACCTTGGCCTGCAGCCAGTGCACGAGTGGTGTGAGCAGGACCGTGACGAGCAGCGCGACCGCCACCGGCACGACGACGACCTTCAGCACCGACAGCAGCCACATCAGGACGGCGAGCGCGGCCCCGATCAGCAGCAGCCGCCACGACCAGGACGCCGCAGTACGCACGGACTGCGGCACCGGCCGGGCGGCCTCCGCCCCCTGGCTCGCGACGACGACGACGGCGCGTTCCTCCGCCGGACGGGTGGCCTGGCTCGTCATGGGTTCCCTCCTGCGGTCGTCGGGCATCACTGGCTCGGCCGTGCCGGGCACCACGTCGCGGGCGCTCACGCGGTCCGCCCGGCGGCGAGCGCACGGTCCAGGTCGGCGAGCAGGTCGTCGACGTCCTCGATGCCCACCGAGAGACGCACGAGGTCGTCGGGGACCTCCAGTGCGGTCCCCGCCACCGACCCGTGCGTCATCCGGTGGGGGTGCTCGATGAGCGACTCGACGCCACCGAGCGACTCGGCGAGCGTGAAGACCTCGGTCGCCCCGCACACGGCCACCGCCGAGGCCTCGCTGCCGGTCCGGAACGACACCATGCCGCCGAAGCCGCGCATCTGCCGGGCGGCGACCTCGTGGCCGGGGTGCTCGGGGAGCCCGGGATAGATCACGTGCGGGACGGCGTCGTGCGCCACCAGGAACTCGGCGACCCGGGTCGCGTTGGCGACGTGCCGGTCCATCCGCACGGCGAGCGTGCGCAGCCCGCGCAGCGTGAGCCACGCGTCGAACGGCCCGGCGACGGCCCCGGACGCGTTCTGGTGGAACCGCAGGGCGTCAGCCAGGTTCGTGGTCCCCGTCGGCCCGGCGAGCCCCACCGGGAGCTGGGCGCCGTCCGCGACCACGAGGGCACCGCCCACCACGTCCGAGTGGCCGCCCACGTACTTCGTCGTCGAGTGCACGACGACGTCCGCCCCCAGCGCGAGCGGGTTCTGCAGGTACGGCGTCGCGAACGTGTTGTCGACGACGAGCAGCACGCCTGTCGACCGGGCGTGCGCCGCGAGCTCCGCGACGTCCGCCACGCCGAGCAGCGGGTTCGTCGGCGTCTCGACCCACACGACCTTGGTGCGGCCGGGCTCGATCGCGGCGATCACGGCCGCCGGGTCGGACAGGTCCACGGCCGTGTGCTCGACCCCCCACGGCCCGAACACCTTGGCCACCAGGCGGTACGTGCCCCCGTAGGCGTCGTCGGGGACGACGACGTGGTCGCCCGGTCGCAGCACCGCACGCAGCAGGGTGTCCTCGGCCGCGAGACCCGACGCGAACGCGAACCCGGCCGCTCCCCCTTCCGCTGCCGCGAGCGCTTCCTCGAGGGCCGTCCGGGTGGGGTTGGCGGAGCGCGAGTACTCGTACCCGCTGCGCAGACCACCGACCCCGTCCTGCTTGTACGTGGAGACCTGGAAGATGGGCGGCACGACGGCTCCCGTCGCCGCGTCGGGCTCCTGACCTGCATGGATGGCGCGGGTGGAGAAGCCGGCGGCGGTCCAGTCGTACCCGGGCGCGCGGGGGTCGGTCGTCACGCCCTCAGGCTAGGTGGTGACGGGAACACCGGCAGGTCCAGGGCGGTTGCACACGCCGGGAAGGATCAGGCGGCGACCCAGCCACCCCGACGCCTCCCGGGAAAGGACCCCGCACCATGAGCTGGCTGTTCGGATCCGCACTCTCCTCCACGATGGTCGAGCCCGAGCGGGCTCTCGCCGGTCGAGACGACTACGCCTACGCGGTACCCACGACGCACACGGTCCTGGGCACCCCGCTGCACGGGCCCTGGCCGGACGGCACCCGGGTGCTGTACGTCGCCATGGGCTGTTTCTGGGGTGCGGAGCGCGCCTTCTGGCAGACCCCCGGAGTGGTCACCACGGCCGTCGGCTACCAGGGCGGCTACACGCCGTACCCCACCTACGAGGAGACGTGCACCGGCCTGACCGGGCACACCGAGGCCGTGCTCGTCGCCTACGACCCGACGGTGATCTCCGACGACGACGTGCTCCGGACGTTCTGGGAGTCGCACGACCCGACGCAGGGCTACCGGCAGGGCAACGACCGCGGCACGCAGTACCGGTCCGCGCTCTACACCACCACGCCCGAGCAGGCGGAGGCCGCGAAGCGCACCAGGGACGAGTACCAGCCGCGGCTGACCCGGTCCGGCTTCGGCGCCGTCACGACGGAGATCCGCCCGGCGTCGGAGGCGGGGACGTTCTACTACGCCGAGGGCTACCACCAGCAGTACCTCGACAAGAACCCGAGCGGGTACTGCGGGCTGGGCGGCACCGGGGTGTCCTGCCCCCGCCCGACCGGCGCCTGACCTCGTCGAGGACGCTCCGGCCGGCTCTCCCGAGGGGAGCCGGCCGGAGTTCGTCGGGCGGGCGGCCGACGCGCCCCTCGTCGACCGCCCGCCCGCCGTGCAGCAGGCCGGGGCCCCCGTGACCCGTCACCTGCCGCCTCCGGTGGTGGCTCGTGCACAACCCGTCGGAGCGGCTTGTCACGAACGGTAATGACACGGGTGCTGCACGGTCCATGCACGTCCACGCCGCGCCGGACCGAGGTCCAGGTCAGGCACCTGACGTACGTTGGCCCGACGGGTCGAGACGGGGCCCGACCAGGGCCGGGAGGCCTGTCGACGGGGGACCGCACATGACTCTGACCACGTGGGCCGGCAACTACACGTACACCGCCCGGACCGTGCACCGCCCGACCACGGTCGACGAGCTGCAGGAGGTCGTCGCGGGTGCGCGCCACGTCCGGGCGCTCGGGACTCGGCACTGCTTCAACGACGTCGCCGACGGACCGGACGCCCTCGTGGTGCTCGACGCGATCGAGCCGGACGTCGTGCTCGACACGGACGCCCGCACCGTCACGGTCGGGGGCGGGGTGCGCTACGGGGCGCTGGCCGAGCAGCTGCACGCCGCCGGCTGGGCCGTGCACAACCTGGCGTCGCTCCCCCACATCAGCGTCGCCGGTGCGGTCGCGACGGCGACGCACGGGTCGGGCGACCGGTCGCAGAACCTCGCGGCCGCCGTCTCGGCTCTCGCGCTCGTCGGGCCCGGTGGGGAGCTGCGGCACGTGGCCCGGGGCGACGACGACTTCGCGGGATCGGTCGTGGCACTCGGTGCGCTCGGCGTCGCTGCCCGCGTCACCCTCGACGTCGAGCCCACCTTCGACGTCGCCCAGGAGGTGCACCTCGACGTCCCCTGGGACGCGGTCCTGGAGCACTTCGACGAGCTCACGTCGAGCGCCGACTCCGTGAGCGTGTTCACCGACTGGGCCGGACCCACGTTGCGGCAGGTCTGGCGCAAGACCCGGGTGACCTCCTCGTACGCCCCACGGGAGGACCTGTTCGGCGGGACGCCGGCCGACAGCCAGCGGCACATGCTCCCCGGCATCGACCCCGTCAACGCGACGCAGCAGCTCGGCGTCCCCGGCCCCTGGCACGAGCGGCTGCCGCACTTCAAGGTGGCGTTCACGCCGAGCAACGGCGACGAGCTGCAGTCCGAGTACCTCGTGCCGCGCCGGCATGCCGTCGGGGCGATCTCCGCCCTCCGGGAGCTGCGGGACCGGATCGCGCCGCTCCTGCAGGTCACCGAGCTGCGTACCGTGGCGGCCGACGACCTGTGGCTGTCGACGGCGTACGGCGAGGACGTCGTCGGCCTGCACTTCACGTGGCTCCCGCGCCAGGCCGAGGTCGGAGCGCTGCTCCCCACCATCGAGGCCGCGCTCGCCCCCTTCGAGGCGCGGCCGCACTGGGGCAAGCTGTTCGCCGACGTGGACCGGGACCTGGCCCGGCTGTACCCGCGGTCGGCCGACTTCCGGGCGCTCGTCGCGCGCGCGGACCCCGACGGCGTGTTCCGCAACGACTTCCTCGACCGGCACGTGCTCGCCGGCTGACCGCGTGCGGCCCGAGCCGGGTCAGGACCGCGTGCGGCCCGAGCCGGGTCAGGACCGCCCGCGGCCCGAGCCGGGTCACGACCGCCAGAGCGTCCGCCGCGCCTCCAGGTCGGTGTCGCCCACCCGGCCGGTCGGCGACATCGTGACGACGGCCGCGCGGTTCGGGTTGACGAGCGAGGCCGCGGCGTACACCTCGTCGAGCGCAGCCTCGGCACCCGCGTCCCCGGCGTCGGCCCGGACCAGCAGCTCCGCGACCCGGTCGGCGACACGGTCGAGGTCGTCGCCGGGAGCGGCCGGCATGCCGGCCGGCGCCTGGCCCGGCCCGCCTTCCGGCCCGTCGTCCGGCCCGTCCTTCGGCACGGCACGCCAGACGTCGTCCGGCACGGCGCTCCAGAGGTCCCACAGCAGGAGCTCGTCGCGCTGCCGGTGTGCGAGCTCCATCAGCACGTACTGCCGGACGAACTCGGCGCCCCCGAGCTCGGGCAGGGACGGGTCGACGCCGAAGACGCTTGCGTCGACCGTCCCGGCCCGCACCTGCAGCCACACCTCGGCAGCCGTCTGGAACGGCGCTCCCGCACCGGCGGGGATGTCGTGCACGTCGAAACCCCAGCCCTGCGGGCCGGGTCGCTGTCCGGGTCGCAGTCCGCGTGCGGGGTCGAGCATGGCGTCGAACCTGACCCACCGGTGGCCGTCCCAGCGCTCGGCGACGACGTGGTCGTAGTGGAACCCCTCCTCGAAGTACCCGGCGAACCCGATCCGGCTGCGCGCGGGGATCCCGTGCTCCCGCAGCGCACCCACGGCGAGCAGCGTGAAGTCCCGGCAGCACCCGGCGACCCGGTCGGGCACCGGCCGGTCGGTGGCGAGCGGGCCGGGCACCCGTGCCGTCGCGACGTCGAGCACGTCGGCGAGCCAGCGCAGGTCGACGTCGGCGACCTGGCCGTCGGCGAGCTCGGAGGCCTGGCCGCGGTAGTGCACGAGCGTCGCGCAGGCGGCCTGGTGCAGCGCGGCGGGTGTCGGTGCGATGTCGGCGAGCAGCGCGGCGTGGATGCCGGGGTCGGAGTAGCGGCTGTGCTGGGCGTATGCGTCGATGGTGGGCATGGCAGTCAGCCTCCGGTCTGCCCCTGGGGCAGGGTCAAGAGGTCGGTCTCCCCGAGGTCCGCACCGACGTCGCGCCGGCGGGCACGGGCTGCGCGACGTGGGCGACGACGCCCTCGTCCGACCACGGCACGGGATAGAGCTCGCGCAGCGGCCCGGATCCCTCGATCCCCTGCTCGACGAACCACCCGTCGAGCGCCAGGTACGCCCCGATGATCTGCGGGTACCGGCACTGGGCCGCGGTCACCGGCACGGCGGCGAGCAGGGCGGCGGGCTCCTCGCGCAGCACGACCTCCCCGGCCGGGTCGGCGTGACCCTCGTACGGCACGCAGGTCTCGACCGGCCCGTCCCCGTCGGGGCCGACGGCGCCGTGGAAGAGCACCCAGAACTCGCAGCCGGTGGTCGCCCCCGACCCGGCGAGGTGGTGGCGCAGCGCGAGCACGTCCGACGTGAACGCCGCCACGAGCTCCGGCTGGCCCACATGGCGGCGGATCGAGGCGACGCGTCGGGCAGGGGCCTGCCGGACGTCGACGTCGGACGTGCTGAACCCGGTCACCGCCAGGACCGGCCGCCCGGCCGTCTTTGCCAGGGTCCGCACGACCAGGTCGACCGCAGGTCCCCGGTCGTCCAGCTCCCGGCGCCGGTCGGCCCACCAGGTGCGGACCGTCCCGGCGAGCTCGTCGCCCGGCCCGGCCAGCACGTCGGCGACCAGCGCCAACGGCATGTCCAGCCTCCGGAGGAGGGCGATCGTGCGCGCCTGCTCCAGCTGGTCGGGCGAGTAGTACCGGTACCCGTTGTCGGGATCGACCCGGGCGGGCGGGAGGATGCCCCGTGCGTCGTACAGGCGCAGGGCCTTGAGAGACAGGCCCGACCTGCGGGCGAGCTCTCCGATCGTGAGGTCGGCGTCCGGTCGCACGTTCCCGACCCTACGCACGACCCCGCCGCCGGCGGACCGGACGGCGGGGTCGTGGTGCCTCAGTTGCTGGTGTTGACGATGTCCACGACGAACACCAGCGTGTCGCCGCCACGGATGCCCGCCTGCGGCGCGCCACGGTCGCCGTACCCGAGGTGCGACGGGATGGACAGGAGCACCCGCGAGCCGACCTGCTGGCCGACGAGACCCTCGTCCCAGCCGCCGATGACGGCGCCGACGCCGATCGGGAAGCTGATGGACTCGCGGCGGTCGTAGGAGTTGTCGAAGACGTGACCGCCCCACGTCTGGCCGAGGTAGTGCACCTCGATGTCGTCGCCGGCCTCGACGAGCGCGCCGTCGCCGCGGGACAGGACCTGCACCTCGAGCTCGGCAGGTGCCTGCGCGTCGGGGAAGGTGAGCGTGGGCTTCTCGCCGAACGACCCGGACGCCTCGGGAAGCGCTGCGGACATGACGTACTCCTTCGATGGATGACAGTGCCGGACCATCTTGCCAACAGCGGCCGACAGCTCACCTCTTGACCGGCTTGGCTAATGCCATTAGCTTTTCTCCATGACCACCACGGTGCACCACCTGCAGCGGCCCGAGGGCCGCATCGCCTACACGGTCGACGGCCCGGCGCAGGCCCCGCTCGTCGTCCTGGTCCCGGGCATGGGCGACCTGCGCAGCACGTGGCGCGAGCTCGTCGGCCCCCTCCTCGAGTCCGGTCACCGCGTCGCCGTCATGGACCTGCGCGGCCACGGCGACTCCGACACCACGTTCACCACCCACGGCGACGTCGTGACCGGGCAGGACGTCCTCGCGCTGGTCGAGCACCTCGGCGGCCCCGCCGTCCTGGGCGGCAACTCCATGGGCGCCAGCGCGGCCGCATGGGCGGCCGCCGAGCGCCCGGACCTCGTCGCCGGCCTCGTGCTCACCGGACCGTTCCTGCGCGAGCCGTCCCTGCCCGCCGTCGTGACGGCCACCATGCACGGGCTCGAGCGCGCCCTGTTCGCCCGCCCGTGGGGCGCCGCCGTGTGGGCGGCCTACTACCGCGGGTACCTCAACCGCGGCACGAAGGCGCCGTGGCTCGACGAGCACGTCGCCGACCTGCGCGCGGCGATGAAGGACCCCGCTCACCTGCGCTCGTTCCGGCACCTCACCGTCCAGCTCACGCACGCCCCGGTGGAGGCGCGCGTGCCCGAGGTCGTCGCCCCCGCCGTCGCGTTCGTCGGCGCCGTCGACCCCGACTTCAAGGACCCGGCGGCCGAGGCCGAGTGGATCCGCGGTGCCATCGACGCCGACGTCACGCTGATCCCCGAGGTCGGCCACTACCCGCAGAACCAGGCACCCGAGGTCGTCGTCCCCCGCACCCTGGCCTTCCTCCAGGGGCTCCCCCGGGACGCCGCCGGGAGGTTCCAGGTCCGGGCCTCCACCCGTGCCTAGGGCGGGCCTCGACCGGGCCGCCGTCGTCGCGATCGCCCTGGCGGTCGTCGACGACGGCGGGCCGACCGGGTTCACCGACCTGACGCTCGCGGCCGTCGCCGCTCGTGCCGGGGTCGCGGTGCCCAGCCTGTACAAGCACGTCGACGGCCTGCCCGCGCTGCGCCGCGAGGTCGCGCTGACGTGCGTGACGGAGCTCGGCGAGCGGCTCGCGGCCGTCCGCGCCCAGCACGACGGCCCCGACCGCCTGCGGGCCATCGCCCAGGCGGTGCGCGACCTGGCACACCGCTCCCCCGGCCGCTACCAGGCCGTGCAGGGCGGGCTGTGGATCCACGACCCCGCCGGGGACGCCGTGCGCGCCGCCGGCGGAGCGGTCGTCGCCGAGCTGTCCGCCGCCGTCGCCGAGCTCGGGGTCCCCGCCGCACGCCATATCGACGCGGTCCGTGCGGTACGCGCCGCCGTGCACGGTTTCGTGGCCCTCGAGCTCGACGGCGGCTTCGGCATGCCCGACGACGTCGACCGGTCGTTCGAGTTCCTGGTCGAGGGCCTCGTGGGCGGCCTGCAGCGGGTGGCAGTGACCTAGGTCCCGGGTGCGGGTTGCGCGGGTGCGGTCGGATGGCGGTCATGACCCCGGGTCCGGCGGGTGCGGTCGGCCGGGGCAGCAGGGGGCGACCGCCGGTGCGTGGGGATGCGTGGCCGGCAAGGAGGAGGGCACGTCCGGGCTCCCCGGTGCGGACGCGCCCTCCTCCGCGCGCGCCCACGACCGTCCGCGCCACGTGCACTGACCTGCGGCGTCATCTCACCCGCTCCTGGGACCTGGGTCCCGAGGGGATCGCTCGGCGGTGGGCAACGATCTCCACATGAGCCCGATCGGCTCTTCGGGTCCGAGAGACCCGCACACCGGGGGAACTCGAAGGAGTCCAACGACATGAGCACCACCACCGCTCGTCCCGCATCCCGCACCGGCCTGCTCGGCATCATCGTCATGGTCCTGGGCGGCATCTTCCTCGTCTCCGGCGCCGTCACGTGGGCGGCGGTGTCGAGCAACCTCAAGGCGGAGAACATCACCGTCTCGCCCGACGCCTCGCACTTCGGCGGGCAGCTCGTCGACACGCCGTGGGAGGCGTTCGCCCAGGCGGACATCATCAAGCACCACGCGCTCAAGGCGACGGGCGGCCAGACGTACGCCGAGGTCAGCGGCCAGGCGAAGGCGCTCGGCGACAAGCTCACCGCGGAGGGCAAGACGCCCGCCGAGATGAACGCCGACCCCGAGTACGCGAAGATCAACGGCCTCAAGGGCACGGTCATGACCGGCTCGTTCCTGCGGGCGTCGCTGTTCACCTCGGTCGTCGCCTTCGGTGTCGCGCTCCTGGTCATGGGCCTCGGCGTGGCGTTCGGCCTCACCGGCTGGGCGATCCGGTCGATGTCCGGCGCCACCGCCGCGGTGACCGCACCCTCGACCGCGCGAGTCACGCAGCCGGTGCTCGCCACCGCCTGACCTGCGCGGCGGCGTGCCCGCCGCGAGCACGACCACCGGTGAGCACAGCCACCGCGAGCATGACCACCGGGAGCACGACCACCGGCGAGGCCGGCACCCCACGCGGGTGCCGGCCTCCACGCGTCGGGGTGGGATCCTCGGACCGCCCGGCCGGCGGCGCGAGGGCGTCACCAGTCCGATGCGGGCCGCCGGCGTCCGACGGTACCGGCCGCCCGCGCCAGCTCGGCGGGGTGCGGCGGACATCACCGCCCTGGCGCCGTCCCCCCCACTCTCAGTCGGCAGTTCCCGCCGCGCCCGCCGCGGTCGCCTCGGCCCGGCTGTCGAGCCTCGCGCCGAGCCACCGGATCTGCCGGTCGACCTGGTAGGCCTGTCCGCCCTCGTGGTTGTTGTAGGGGTACACCTGGATCTCCGTCGGGGGCCGCTCCGGGGCCAGGCCCGCGTAGTGGTTGTACGCCGCGTACACGGTCGACGGCGGGCAGGTGACGTCCCGCAGGGCGACGGAGAACAGCGCAGGGGCGCTCGCGCGTCGGGCGAAGTGCACCCCGTCGAGGTACGACATGGTCCGGAACACCATCTCCTCGCGGTCCCGGTGCACCGCGAGGTAGTCCACGAGCTCGCCGTGCGGCTTGGCGTCGCTGATGTCCACCGCACGGCGGTAGTGGCACATGAACGGCACGTCCGGCATCACGGCGACGAGCCCGTCGGCCAGGGCGCCGACCGCCAGCGCGAGACCGCCGCCCTGGCTGATCCCCGTCACGGTGACCCGGTCGGCGTCGACGCCCGGCAGTGCCCGGACCGCGTCGACCGCGCGCACCGCGTCGGTGATCAGCCGGCGGTAGTAGTGGTCTGCCGGATCCTCGATTCCGCGGGTCATCACGCCGGGGAACGCCGGGCCGGTGCCCACGGGGTCGGCGGTGTGGCCACCGCTCCCCCACGCCGACCCCTGCCCGCGCGTGTCCATGACAAGGTGCACGTAGCCCGCAGCCGCCCATGCGAGCCGCTCGTGCGCGAGCCCGCGACCGCCGCCGTACCCGAGGAGCTCGACGACCGCCGGCAGCCGCTGTCCCGACTCCGCACTGCCTGCGGGCCGGGTGACCCAGGCCTTGATCGGGTGCCCGCCGAAGCCGGCGAACGTCACGTCGTCGGTGTCGACGAGCCGCAGACCCGTGTCGGTCCGGACCGCGGTGAGCGCGAGGTCGTGCGCACGGGCCTCGACGAGGGTCGAGGACCAGAACACGTCGAAGTCTGCCGGCTCGTCGAGCTCGGGCAGGTAGCGCTCGAGCTCGGGCAGGGGGAGGTCGAACAGGGCCATCGTGCTCCCTCGGACGGCGGTGCACGCCGGCGGTGGTCGTCGGCGCGGCGGGACGGTGCACCGGCGGCGGCCGTGCGCTCAGCGGAGGGTACCCGGGAGGTCAGCGGGCAAGGAAGCCGAGCAGGTCGTGCCGGGTGAGCACGCCGACGGGCGCGCCGTCGTCGACGACCATGAGCGCGTCGGCCTCCTGCAGTGCGGCCCGGGCGCTCTGGACGCCCTCGCCCACGCCGATGAGGGGCAGCGGCGGGGACATGTGCCGGTCCACCCGGTCGGAGAGCGCCGCAGCGCCGGCGAACACCGCGTCGAGCAGCGCCCGCTCGGAGACGGCCCCGGCGACCTCGCCGATCTTCACGGGCGGCTCCGCACCGACCACGGGCATCTGCGAGACGCCGTACTCGTGCAGGATCTCGATGGCGTCGCGCACGGTCTCGTTGGGGTGGGTGTGCACCAGGTCCGGCAGCGCGCCGGTCTTCGTCCTGAGCACGTCCGCCACGGTGGCACCCTCGTGGGCGGCCAGGAAGCCGTACGACCGCATCCACGAGTCGTTGAAGATCTTCGACAGGTAGCCGCGCCCGCCGTCCGGAAGGATCACGACGATCACGGCCCGGGCGGCCGCCTCGGGCTCCCGTTCCTGCAGCGCCCGCGCGTAGCGCAGCGTCGCCTCGACGGCCATGCCGCAGGACCCCCCGACGAGCAGGCCCTCCTCGCGGGCCAGCCGGCGGGTCATCGCGAACGAGTCGGCGTCCGAGACCGCGATGATCTCGTCGGGCACGGTCGGGTCGTACGCGGGGGGCCAGAAGTCCTCGCCGACGCCCTCGACGAGGTACGGCCGTCCGTCCCCGCCCGAGTAGACGGACCCCGCCGGGTCGGCGCCGACCACGACCACCCGGCCGCCGTCGGCCGCGGGCCGTCCCGCCGACACCTCGTGCAGGAACCGGCCGGTCCCGGTGATCGTTCCCCCGGTGCCGACGCCCGTGACGAGGTGGGTGACCCGCCCCTCGGTGTCCGCCCAGATCTCTGGCCCGGTGCTCTCGTAGTGGCTCGCCGGGCCGTTCGGGTTGGCGTACTGGTTGGGCTTCCAGGCGCCGTCGATCTCCAGCACCAGCCGGTCGGAGACCGAGTAGTACGAGTCGGGGTGGTCCGGGGGAACCGCCGTCGGTGTGACGACCACCTCGGCGCCGTACGCCCGCAGCACGTCCCGCTTGTCCTGGCTGACCTTGTCCGGGCAGACGAACACGCAGCGGTACCCCTTGCGCTGCGCGACGAGCGCGAGGCCGACACCGGTGTTCCCGCTGGTCGGCTCGACGATCGTGCCACCGGGCCGCAGGGCGCCGCTCGCCTCCGCGGCCTCGATCATCTTCGCCGCGATGCGGTCCTTCACGGACCCGCCGGGGTTCAGGTACTCCACCTTGGCGAGGATCGTCGCCGTCAGGCCGTCGGTCACGGACGAGAGCCGGACGAGCGGGGTGCCGCCCACGAGCTCGGAGATGTGCTCTGCGTACCTCACGTCCCGAGTCTGCCTCGGCGCGTCACGGATGACGCGCCGAGGCGCGCACTCACAGGCGGGCGGTCACCGGACGGCCACCGTCGTGGCGGCCCGGACGGTCACTGTCGGAAGATCGCGAGCAGGCGCAGCAGCTCGAGGTACAGCCAGACGAGCGTCACGACGAGGCCGAACGCCGCGTACCAGGCGTACTGCGACGGCACACCCTGCTCCACGCCGCGCTTGATCGAGTCGAAGTCGATGACCAGGCTCGCGGCCGCGAGAGCCACGGCCACCAGTCCGACGGCGACGCCCATCCAGCCGCTCCGCAGTGGTCCGTACACGCCGCCGCCGACCCCGAAGAGCATCAGGACGAGGTTGAGCAGCGAGAAGACGAGGTAGCCGACGAGGCCGAGCAGCACCATGCGCTGGAACTTCGGGGTGACGCGGACCTTGCCGGACCGGAAGAGGAACAGCGACGTGGCGAACACCGCGAGGGTGCCGAGCACGGCCTGCCCGACGATGCCCTTGAACGCCTCTTCGTAGTACCTGCTGAGACCACCGAGGAACATGCCCTGCGCGACGGCGTACAGCATGATGAGCGGCGGGCTCGGCTTGCGCTTGAAGGCGTTGACCAGGCCGAGCACCAGGCCGGCCATCGCACCGACGATCCACAGCCCAGGGGCGACCACCCAGGTCGCCGCGGCGACGACCACGAGCAGGGCGAGCAGTCCGCCCGTGCGGATGATCACGTCGTCGTACGTCATCCGGCCCGTCTCGCGGGGACCCGCGGCGGGCATGGCGTACATCTCGTCGAGCTGCCGCGCGTCGACCGTGCGCGCGTTGCCCTGACCGGACGTCGCGGTCGCACCGCCCGGCTGCGCGGTGGTGCGGGCCCGCCGCTCGGCGGGGTCCTGGAACACGGGACTGTTGTCGAAGACGGGATTGGTCACGTCGTCCTCCTGGACGGCTCGTCGGCACGCAGAGTGCGCGTTCACCGTACCGAACGCGGGCGCACCCCGGATCGTTCCTGAGGACGACTCAGGGTCCACCCTGAACCGTCCCGGATATCCACCCAATGACGGATACAACGGCCGGGGCCAGCCCCTACTGTCGAACGGTCACAGTTTCCCCGATTGAGGACCGATGATGATCGAGGCCCAAGGCCTGACCAAGAGGTACGGCACCAAGACCGCCGTGGACGGCATCTCGTTCACGGTGCAGCCCGGCAAGGTGACGGGCTTCCTCGGCCCGAACGGCGCCGGCAAGTCGACGACCATGCGCATGATCGTCGGGCTCGACCGCCCGACGGCCGGCTCGGTGACCGTCAACGGTCGCCCCTACGACCAGCACCGCTCGCCCCTGACCGAGGTCGGGGCGCTGCTGGAGGCCAAGGCGGTCCACACGGGCCGCAGCGCCAAGAACCACCTGCGCGCGCTCGCCGCGACGCACGGCATCGGCGACAAGCGCGTCAACGAGGTCATCGACATGACCGGCCTGCATGACGTGTCCAAGCGGCGCGTCGGCGGCTTCTCGCTCGGCATGGGCCAGCGGCTGGGCATCGCCGTGGCGCTGCTCGGCGACCCGCGCACGCTCATCCTCGACGAGCCGGTCAACGGCCTCGACCCCGAGGGTGTGCTGTGGGTCCGCAACCTCGTGAAGTACCTGGCGTCGGAGGGCCGCACGGTCTTCCTCTCGTCCCACCTGATGAGCGAGATGGCCCTCACCGCCGACCACCTGGTGGTCATCGGCCGCGGCCGGATCATCACGGACGGCCCGGTGGACCAGGTCGTCAACCAGGCCACCCGCGCCACGGTGACGGTCCGTTCGCCGCAGGCCGCCCAGCTCGCCGGGCTCCTGGCCGGGCCCGACGTCACGGTGACCTCCGAGGAGCCGGGCCTGCTGCAGGTCCACGGCGCCACGGCCGAGGCCGTCGGCGAGATCGCCGCCGCCGGACGGATCGTGCTGCACGAGCTCACGCCGGTGCGCGGGTCGCTCGAGGAGGCCTACATGAGCCTCACGCAGGACGCCGTCGAGTACCACTCGGCCGCGGTCCCGGACGCCCCCGGCGCCGGCGCCGCCCCGACCCACGAGGAGATCGCCCGATGAGCACCACCACCGTCGCCCCCGCGCGGGCCGAGGTGACGCGCCCGACGACGACGTACAAGCTGTCGTTCGCCCACCTGCTCAAGTCGGAGTGGATCAAGTTCTGGTCGGTCCGCTCGACGATCTGGACGCTGTCGATCACGGCCGTGGCGCTCATCGGCTTCACGCTGCTGCTGACTTTGGCCGTCGTCAACGCGCCGGAGGGCTCCGGGGCCCCGACGAACCCGCTGGACGCCTTCAGCCTCAACGTCTACCTGGGCCCGCTCGCCGTCGCGGTGCTCGGCGCACTGTCGATCACCGGCGAGTACTCGACCGGGATGATCCGCTCCAGTCTGACGGCGGAGCCGCGCCGCCTGCCGGTGCTGTGGGCCAAGGGCATCGTGCTGACCTTCGTCGTGTTCGTCGTCTCGACGATCTCGATCGGGATCGCGGCGCTCCTGCAGGCGGCCATCTTCGGCAACAAGGACATGGCCGTCGACATCTCCGACCCGCAGACGGTGCGGGCGCTGGTCGGCTACGGCGTGTACATCGCGATGATCGGGCTGCTCTCGTTCGCGTTCGGTGCCCTGATGCGGCACTCCGCCGCGGCCATCGCGACCGTGCTCGGCGCGCTGCTCATCCTGCCGATCATGTTCAACCTCATCCCGTGGAAGCCGCTGCACGAGGCGTCGCCGTTCCTGCCGAACGTGGCGGGCTCGCAGATCACCCAGACGAACGAGCAGATCCAGGCGATGGCCGCGGCCAACCCGGACATCGTGACGCTGACGGCGTGGCAGGGCCTCGGTGTCCTCGCGGCGTACGTCGTCATCGTGCTGGCGTTCGCGGCGGTGCTGCTCAAGCGTCGGGACGCCTGAGAGCGGCGCTCGACCCGTCATGACGACGCCCGGTCGGACCCCATGGTCCGGCCGGGCGTCGTCGTTCCTGGGTGCTCGACGACGACCCACGCAGGACCGGGGCTCGATCCGCCACCTGGTGGTGCGCACGGCAGGCAGGATGGTGTCGACGAGCGTGTGCCGAGCCGGAGGTGAGCCCGTGGACGACCCCGTCCAGGACGTCGAGCTGCAGATCGCACTCCTGCTCCGCCTGGCCGACCGCAGCCGGCGACGGACCCCGCGCCTCGACGGCACGCTCGAGCGCTCCGCCTACCTGGCGCTGCGCCAGCTCGCCGCACACGGACCGTGCGGCATCAACGAGATCGCCGACCACCTGCGCCTCGACGCCTCGACGGTCACCCGCCAGGTGCTCGCCATGGAGGCCGCGGGCCACGTGACCCGGGAGCGCGACGACCACGACGGCCGCCGGGCCGTCGTGACCATGACCGGGGCGGGCGCCGAGGCCCTCGCCTCCACCCGGCAGGCGCGCGCCGAGGTGTACGACGACCTCCTCTCCGACTGGTCGCCCGACGACCGTCAGCTCCTGGCCGACCTGCTCACCCGTCTGAACGCCGACATGGACACCCGCATCGGACGCCCGCTGACGGGGAGCACCACCGCGACCGGCCGGTGAGCACCGTCCTGCCCGGCTCGGAGCCGCGGCTACCGTGACCCGGTGACCGACGCACCCGCCCGTCCGCGCCCTGCCCCGCTCGTCGGGGAGGTCCTGCGCGTCGAACGCCTCTCGCCGTCGCTCGTGCGCGTCGTGGTCGGCGGTGCCGGGCTCGCGGGCTTCGTGCCGTCCACGCACGCGGACTCGTACGTGAAGCTCGTGTTCCTGCCCCCGGCGGCGGGCACGCACCGGCCGCTGCGCGACGACGGCCGCCTCGACCTCGACGCCCTGTGCGCGGCGCTCCCGCCGCAGCAGCAGCCGCGCCGGCGGTCGTACACCGTCCGCGCGTTCGCAGGTGGCGAGCTCACGCTCGACATGGTCGTGCACGGCGACACCGGTGTCGCCGGGCCGTGGGCCGACCGCGCCCGTCCCGGCGACGAGGTGCTCCTGGTCGGGCCCGGCGGTGCCTGGTCCCCCGACCCGTCGGCGGCCTCGCACCTGTTCGCCGGCGACCTCAGCGCTCTGCCGGCGATCGCGGTCGCAGTCGAACGCCTGGCGGCCGACGCCGTCGGCCATGTCGTCGTCGAGGTGCACGGACCCGAGGACGAGCTCCCGCTCGACACACCGTCCGACGTGCAGGTCCACTGGGTGCACCTCGGCGACGGCATCCCGGGCACGGCTCTCGTCGAGCACGTGACCGCCCTGCCCGCCCTGCCCGGACCGGTCAGCGCGTTCGTCCACGGCGAGGCCGGCGCCGTGCGCGACCTGCGCAGGCACCTGCGGGTCGACCGGGGCGTGTCCCGCGACGACCTGTCGGCGTCCGGCTACTGGCGCCTGGGCGCCGACGACGAGGGCTGGCGGGCCGCCAAGCGCACCTGGCTCGCCGGCATCGAGGAGTCGGAGCTCGCGGCCGGGCTCGCCTGACCCACATGGTGCCCCCGCCGGGACTCGAACCCGGACTGGGCCGGGTTTAAGCCGGCTGCCTCTGCCGATTGGGCTACGGGGGCTCCACCGGCGGCCTCATCCTGCCAGCCCGCGCGGCCTGCCTACCGGCACGGCTCGAGCCGTCGACCCGGCACGGCTCGAGCCCCCGCCCGGTCGGGCGAGGGCTCGAGCCTGGGCACGACCTCAGCTGGCGTTCTTGGCCTCACGGCCCTTGGCGGCGGGCGAACCCGGCTCGGCCTTGATCGCCGGTAGCGACGGGTCCTTCTCACCGGGCTCCACGGCGCGCGGCTTCGCCGGCACCGACGCGGCACGGAACTCCGCACGCGGGTCGTGCAGCGCGCCCAGCGCCACGACCTCACGACGCAGCAGGAGGGACCCCGTCCAGCCGGCCGCGATGCGGATCTTGCGGTTCCACGTCGGCATCGCCGCCACGTGGTACGAGCGGTGCAGCACCCACGCGAGGAACCCGCGGACCTTGATCCGGCCGAACATCTGCGCGACGCCCTTGTACATGCCGAGCGACGCGACGGCACCGATGTTCTTGTGCTTGTACTCGGTCGGCTCGGCGGAGCGCAGCACCCGGGCGAGGTTGTCACCGAGGTGGTTGCCCTCACGGAGCGCGTGCTGGGCGTTCGGGGGGCAGAACCCGCCGGGGTTGTAGAGGTCCGGCACCGCGGCGCAGTCGCCGGCCGCGTAGGCGTCCGGGACCACGGCACCGTCGGCGTCGACGACCTGCAGCTTCGCGTTCGTGGTGACGCGGCCCATCTTGTCGAGCGGCAGGTCCGAGTTCCGCAGCACGGGGTTGGCCTTCACGCCGGCGGTCCACACGATCGTCTCGGCGTCGAACTCCGTCTTGTCCGACAGGACCACGTGGCCGTCGACGCACGAGCTGAGGAACGTGGACAGGAAGATCTCGATGTTCCGCTTGCGCAGCTGCTCCAGCGTGTAGCCGCCGAGCTCCTCGCTGACCTCCGGGAGGATGCGCGGCGAGCCCTCGACCAGGACGAACCGGAGCTCACCCTGCTCGATGGCCTTGTAGTACTTCACGGTGACGCGGGCCATGTCCTCGACCTCGGCGAGCGCCTCGATCCCGGCGAAGCCGCCACCGACGAACACGAACGTCAGCATCTTGCGGCGCAGCTCGGGGTCCCACGTGCTCGACGCGACGTCGATCCGGTTGAGCACGTGGTTGCGCAGCGCGATGGCCTCTTCGACGTTCTTGAAGCCGATGCCCTGCTCCGCGAGACCCGGGATCGGCAGCGTGCGGGCGACCGACCCGAGGCCGACGACCAGGTGGTCGTAGGTGATCCAGTACGCGTCGCCCTCCTCGGGCGTGATCTCGACGGTCCGCTCGGCGTGGTGGATCTGCGTCACCTTGCCCTGCAGCACGTCGATGCCCTTGAGCGCGCGACGGTGCAGCGCGACGACGTTGCGGGCGTCGATGGAGCCTGCGGCCGTCTCCGGGAGGAACGGCGCGTACGTCATGTACGGCCGGGGGTCGACGACCACGATGGCCGCCTCGCGCTTGCCGAGCCGCTTGCGCAGCCGGCGGGCGGTGTACAGGCCGACCGTGCCGCCGCCGAGCACGACGACGCGCGGCACCTTGCGGGGCTTGGGCCGTGGGGCGACGGCGGAGGCGCCGGAGGGGGACGCGTCGGCCGGGGCGGGGACAGTCTGGGGCATGGATTCACGGTATCGCCGCCCGACATACCCCGCCTCACCGCTGGACGGTGACGCTCGGCACACCACCTGAGCGCCTCCTGTGCGTCGCCGGACGCTGCCGTGACACCCGCCTTCACCCCGCCGGCGGCACCGCTCCTGCGGCGATCACGTCGCGGTACCAGAGCGCGCTGGCCTTGGGGGTGCGCTCCTGGGTCTCGAAGTCGACGTGGACCAGGCCCCAGCGCTGGGTCAGCCCTTCCGCCCACTCGAAGTTGTCCAGCAGCGACCACACGTAGTACCTCTGCAGGTCGACGCCGTCCTGCAGGGCCCGGGCAGCCTGCTGGAAGTGGGCGCGCAGGAACTCGGTGCGCTCCTCGTCCTGCGTGGTCCCCTGTGCCGTGCGGTCGGGGATGCCGTTCTCGGTGACCAGCAGCGGCGGCGCGTCGGGGTAGTCGCGGCTGACCCGGGTCAGCACGTCGTACAGGCCCTCCGGGCGGATCTGCTGCCACGGGGCGTCGGACTGCGGCGCGATCGTCACGACGTTGCCCGTCCGGTCGATGCCGGCGACGCCGTAGTACTGGACGGCGAGCACGTCGAGCGGCTCGCTGATCGCGTCGAGGTCGCCCGGGTGGACCAGCGCCCGGAACGCCGCCGGGTCGGCGGGGACCTGGCCGGCCTCCTCACCGATCGCGTCGTCGGGGTACGCGCCGAGCAGCACCGGGTCGAGGTACAACCGGTTCTCGACCGCGTCCGCCCTCGTGGTCGCCTCCTGCGCGCCGTCGCCCGACGGGTAGACGGGCAGCAGGTTGAGCGCGATCCCGATGCCGCCCTTCGCCCCGCTCTCGCGGAACCGCCGCACGGCGAGCCCGTGCGCGAGCAGCTGGTGGTGCACGGCGGCGACGTACTGCTCGACGTCCGCGGCGCCCGGCGCGTGGTACGGCGTGCCGTAGCCGACGGCGGCCGTCGTCTTCGGCTCGTTGATGGTGAGCCAGGTCGCGTCGACGTCGCCGAGCGCCCCGAACATGATCCCGGCGTAGTCGGCGAAGCGGTCCGCCGTGTCCCGCACGGCCCAGCCGCCCGCGTCCTGCAGAGGCTGGGGAAGGTCCCAGTGGTAGAGCGTGACAGCGGGCGCGATGCCGCGCGCGACGAGCCCGTCCACGAGGCGGCGGTAGAAGTCGACGCCCGGCTGGTTGACCGGTCCCGAACCGGCCGGCTGGATCCGCGGCCACGCCACCGAGAACCGGTAGGTCTGCAGGCCGAGGTCGACCATGAGGTCGAGGTCCTGCTCCCACCGCCGGTAGTGGTCCGCCGCCGGGTCACCTGTCGCACCGCCGGCGACGTTGCCCGGGACCGCCGCGAAGGTGTCCCAGATCGACGGGCCGCGGCCGTCCGCCGTCGTCGAGCCCTCCACCTGGAACGCCGAGGTGGCCGCGCCGAAGAGGAACGCGGCGGGGAACGTCATCGGGTCCGAGGGCGGAGCCCAGGCACTGCGCGTCGGCGTCGGCGAGTCGGGGCCGGCGTCGTCCGGCGTGCAGGCCGCGAGGGCTCCGAGGGCGACGAGTCCCCCGCCGAGCCGGAGGGCGGTCCGGCGGTCCACGGGCAGGTCCCAGGGGCGGGTTGTGGGTCGTGCACGGTCGGGCATGTCGTTGCTCCTTGTCGAGGCCCGCCCCGGGTGTCGCGGTCAGCCGTCGGCCGGCGCGGTCCGCTCCGGGGTCGGCGTCGTGGTGGGGCCGGGGCTCACGTCACCCGGCGTGGTCGGCGTCGGGCTCGTCGACGGGTGGCCCGACGCGCTCACGGTCCCGTCCGCCGCCGCCGGCAGATCCCCCGGACCGGCGAGCGCGGGCGCCTTCGCGAACGGCCACGGTGGCGTGCCCGCCGTCAACCCGACCCGGAGCACGGGCGCGCCGTCGTCGTTGTACACGAACTGCGCGGACGGTGCCCCGCGCAAGGGGTACACGTTCCAGCGGGAACGCCCGTCGGCGTCCGCGGCCGGGACGAACGACCAGGGCTCATCGGCCTCCGGGAACCAGAACTGGCCGCGTCCGTCGTCGAAGGTGGTGCGGACCGGGCGGCCACGGTCGTCGTAGACCTGCACGTCCTGCAGCGGGTTGCCCTGCGCGTCGTACACGAACAGGTTGCTCACCTGGATGCCGTCGACCACCACGCCGTCGACAGGCCGGTCCTGGTAGACGGTCTGCCCGTCACCGTTCAACGCCCCCGACGCCCAGGCGCTGTACACGGCCTCGACCCGGTCGTACTGGGCGTGCATCGTCACCAGGACGGGCAGCGCCGCGACGACGACCACCGTGTTGGCGAGCACCGGGAGCCACCGGGTGCCGCGCGACTGGAACCATGCGCCCCGGCCCCACTGCACGCTGAGCACGACCAGCCCAACCAGCACGAGCCACTCGACGAGCTCCCGCGGCATCCACGCCATCCGGTGCCTGCCGAGCACCACCGCGCTGCAGAGCTGGAGCACCAGCCACCCTCGCAACACCCACCACACCGGTCGGAGCGACACCAGGAAGGACTCCGCCGGAGGCCACCACGCCTGCGAGCGCAGCGCCACGAGCATCCCGCGGCCCAGCCGCTGCGCCTGCTCCACCGGGTCGGGGAAGAGCTGGTCCCAGCGTGACCGCCTGCCGTCCGCGGGTGCCAGGCC
Source organism: Cellulomonas sp. URHB0016 (assembly GCF_054057935.1). Lineage (NCBI taxonomy): Bacteria > Bacillati > Actinomycetota > Actinomycetes > Micrococcales > Cellulomonadaceae > Cellulomonas > Cellulomonas sp. URHB0016. The sequence continues at coordinate 1,504,394 of NZ_JBSRZU010000001.1, forward strand.
AGAGGCCGCCCGCAGCTCGGCGGCGTAGGCCTCGGGCGTCCCGAACTGCTCGACGAGCCCCTGGCCGTGCGCCGTGCGGCGCTCGTCGGCGAGGGCGTCGGCGAGGTCGGCCTCGAGGTCGTCGGTGAGGTCGTCGACCTGCTCCTGCTCCAGCCCGACGAGGCTGCGGCGCACGGCCGTGGCGTAGCCGGCGACGTCCAGGCCGGTGGGGTCTGCGGGCATGCTCATCGCACGGTCTCCGTCCCGAGCAGCCGGGCCATGGTGCCCGCGAACTCCTGCCAGTCCTTGCGCTGCGCCTCGAGCATCGCCCGGCCCTGGGCGTTGATGCCGTAGTACTTGCGGTGCGGACCCTCGTCGCTCGGCACCACGTAGGACGTCAGCGCGCCCGACGAGTACAGCCTGCGCAGCGTGCCGTACACGGACGCGTCGCCGACCTCGTCGATGCCCGCGTTCCGCAGCCGTCGGACGACGTCGTAGCCGTACCCGTCCTCGTCCGCGACCACCGCCAGGACGGCCAGGTCGAGCACCCCCTTGAGCAGCTGGGTGGTGTCCATGCGACCTCCCTCGTCTCGCGCGCACCGGCCGCCCTGGAAGGCGCCGCGATGTCTGGTGCGGGGACCCCCTCAGGTCCCCGCACGTCGGACGGTAGTGCACACTGCGCACTACCGTCCAGGGCGGCACACCGGCGCGGACGGCCCGAGTCGCGCGACCCCGTCGGCGGGAGCGGGCTCGCCGCCGGGACACGGTCGGCGGGAGTGAGCCCGCCGTTGGGACCCTCTCAGCGGGAGCGAGCCCGCCGTTGGGACCCTGTCAGCGGGAGCGGGCGTCCCGGCCGAGCCTGCCGGTCGGTGGCGACGGATCAGGCCTCGGCCGCGCTCCAGGCGACGCCGTCGAGGATGTCGTGCTCGGACGTCACCACGTCCGTCAGGCTGCCTCCGGCAGCGGCCACCTCGTCGCGCACCCTGCTCACCACCTCGTGCCACAGCAAGGCGCCGGCCCCGATCACGTCGACCCGGCCCGGGTGCATGAAGCCGAGGGCGGCGCGTTCCGCGTGGGACCGGCTCAGGAGGTCGTCGCACGCCGCCAGCACCGTCTCCACCGGGAGCACGGCGCCGTCGATGACGGCGGGCTGGTAGCTGTCGAGGCCGAGTCCGTGCGCGGTCACGGTCGTGATCGAACCCGCGAGCCCCACCAGCGTCACGGCCTTGCCGAGCGGCACCACCGCCGAGGCCACGTCGAGCGCCGCGCGCACGTCTGCCTTGGCGGCCGCGATCTCGTCGGCGGTCGGCGGGTCGCCGAGCAGGTGGCGCTCCGTGATCCGGACGCTCCCGACGTCCATCGAGAACGCCGCGTCCGGCGCCGCCGTGCCGAGGACCAGCTCCGTCGAGCCACCGCCCAGGTCCACGACCAGGTACGGCCCCGGGTGGCGCGCGGCGAGCACGCCCGTGGCCCCGCGGAACGAGAGCGCGGCCTCCTCGGTGCCCTCCAGCACCTCCGGCTCCACCCCGAGCGCGTCCAGCACGCCGGTGACGAACTCCGCCCGGTTCTCGGCGTCGCGCGACGCCGACGTGGCGACGAAGCGCACCGCCTCGACACCGAGGTCGTCGCAGATCCGCCCGTACCGCTGCGCGGCGTCGAGCGTGCGCGCCATCGCCTCGGGGGCGATCCGGCCCGTCCGGTCGACACCCTGCCCGAGCCGCACCACCTCCGAGCGGCGGTCCAGGTCGACGAGCGTGCCCGCCTCCCGGTCCACGTCCGCCACGAGCAGACGGATGGAGTTGGTCCCGCAGTCGATGGCTGCCACGCGCGTCACGCCCGTCATCCTTGCACCGGTCAGCACGTGCACCGGTCCGGCCGCCACTCGTCCCGGACCAGCGCCAGCGCCTCGTCGCCCACGGGGTTCACGCCCGGGCCGGCCGCGAGTGCGTGCCCCACCAGGACGTGCAGGCACTTCACGCGCGTCGGCATCCCCCCTGCCGAGATGCCCGCGATCTCCTCGACGTGCCCGAGAGCCTCCCGGTCCGCGAGGTACGCCTCGTGCGCCCGACGATGGCCTGCCGCGAGCTCCTCGTCGTCCTGGATCCTCGCCGTCAGCTCCTTCATGACGCCCGACGCCTCCAGCGTGCTGACCGCGGCGACCGCAGGCGGGCACGTCAGGTAGTACGTCGTCGGGAACGGCGTGCCGTCGTCCAGCCGCGGGGCTGTGCGGACCACCAGCGGCCGGCCGCACACGCACCTCGCCGCCACGCCGACCACGCCGCGCGGAGGACGCCCGAGCTGTTCGGCCAGCACCGCCAGGTCCTGGTCCGTGACGGTCGTGTCAGGGGTGGGCGGCATGCGGGTCCTGTTCGCGTCGGGCGGTCCGGCGCGGCCGCGGTGCGGCGTGCGGCGGGGGCGGTCGGCCTCCATTGTCTCCCGGGACTGCGGGCCTCGGTCATCGCTGGTCATCCACAGGCTGGGTCGGGCCTCGTTCCGGGATGCGCGGTTCCAGTAGGTTCGCGGCCATGCCTCACCGCCGTGCAGCCGTCCGACGCGTCGTCGCGATCCTTCTGTCCGGGGTGGCGTGCGCGGCTCTCGGCGGGTGCACCGGCGAGGGGCCAGGGTTGCGGCCGGCGCCTTCGACCGCGGCGCCGTGGCTGACGGAGAGCGCGACGCCCACCCCTACGCCCACGATCAGCACCCCGGCCCCGGCGCCAGGTGTGACTGCCGCTCTCCCAGACGGAGTGAAGCCAGCTCCACCCTCGGGCATGGAAGGAGCGCCGTCGCCCGAGCTCGCAGCCGCAGTACTTGCGTACTTCCTGCAACTCGGTCCCTACGCACAGAACACGGGCGACCTGTCAGACATCAAGGCGCTCAGCGATCCGGAGTGCTTGTTCTGTGCGAGCGAGATCGACGGTGTAGCAGGAATGGTCAACAACCAGATCCACTCTGTCGGTGGAGGCGTGTCCATCGCCGAGCCAGCGGTGACAGAACTGGACGCGGGCCATTGGTACACGGTTGACCTGATCATGCATGAGGCGCCGTCTCACGAAGAAAATCAGTTCGGGACGCTGACGAAGGACTACCCGGAGGAAAGCACCTATAAGGTCCAAGGCATCGTTCTCTATCGAGATGGTGCGTGGACCGTTCGGGGCGTTTCTCATGAGAAGGTCGGCCCTTGACGGCACGCGGGCGCCTCTCCGCCGTCGCTCTCCTCATCGTCGTGATCGGCGCCACGTTCACGCCATGCGCGCAAGCTTTCACAACAGACAGCCGAGCCGATGACGACACGATTCACCTGACCGCGTTCCAAGCCAGGCAGTTCTATGAGGCGGCTGCGCGGCAGGATCCGGCGTTGTTGACCACCCGGTACATGCGTGCCCCGCAGTGCAACGTGCCGACCGGTGGTGCCGCGGAGCCGGGTGCGCCGGTCGGGCCGGCGCCCGTGGACGGCGGCGCGCTGCCGGCGTGCGGCAGCACGAACGCGACGATCATCGTGCCGACCTGCATCGACGGTCCCGCGATCCTGCCGCTGTGGCGCCAGACCCGCGCCTCGATCACGGACTCCTGGGCGGGCCTGCCCTGGACCCTGGCGATCGGGTACTCCTGCCCCGAGGACGCCGTGCCGACCATGACCGAGGCCGACTTCCGACGCCTGCCCCTGCCACCACCGGTCCTGCGGATGGAACCCGACCAGGGCTGGGTCCTGGTCAACATCGACACCATCGTGATGACCGACCCCACCCCACAGTCCTTCCGTACCGACCTGCTCGGCTACGGCGTGGACGTCATCGCCACCCCGACCACCTTCGACTACGACTTCGGCGACGACCTGGACGGCCTGGTCACCACCAGCCCCGGCCACCCCTGGCCCCACCAGGACACCGCGCACGTCTACCAGAGCACCGGCACCCGGCAGATCACCTTGACCACGACCTGGACCGGCCGCTACCGGGTCGACGGCACCAGCATCTGGCGCGACATCACCGGCACCGCCCACACCACCATCACCGGCGCACCCTTCGACGTCCAAGAACGCCGCTCCCACCTCGTCAGCGGCCTCTGCACCGACATCCCCCAACCAGCCGACTGCTGAACCACCCACCGACCCGAGGGTGCATCGAAGGGAACCGGTCGCCCTCCCGATGGGGCACGTATCGGACACCACCGTGGACGCGGACAGGCCGCAGGCCAGGGCTCGGCAACCCCATCACGTGTGAACGATCGGTCCTCGGGATCGGGCCGCCTCGGTAGAAGTAGACGGACCCCGTGCAGCCGCTCGGTCGTCATCTGTGACTGCAGAGCACGCAGCGTCGCGGCGTCGAAGCCGTCCCCGACCCCGCGAACCATGATCGTGGCGGACCCCGACGTGAGGTACGTGGTGGCGGCGGCCTGCCAGCGCTGGTTGCGGATCCGGGGTACGGGCCGGCCGGCGGCGTCTCGGCTGCCGACGTCGTAGGTCTGCCCGGACACGTCGACAGGCACGTCGCAACGCCGGACCACGTCGCGGGTCAACACGTCGAGCAGCGCAAGGGCGCCGGGCGAGTCCGACCGGATGCACCCTGTGGCCGGCAGAAGACCGCGTACCGCGGCGGCCGGAAATGCAGGGACGGGGTGGACCGGGACGGCGGCGGCCGTGAGCGCGAACAGGGCACCGGCCGCTACCGCGACAGCTGGACGACGCGACGCAGGGACGAGCGAGACCGCGGCGGCCGTCACCACGCTGAGGGCCGCGGCCGAGTACGCCGAGTAGTGGGCGTAGAAGGACGGTGACACCAGGATGACCAGCACTTGGGTCCCGAGCAGGACGACCCAGAGTCGGGCGCGTCGGTGCACCCACGTCACGATCGCCGCGGCCGTCACGGCGGCGCAGACGAGAGCCGCGAGCGCGGTCTGCGCCGCGATCGGGGCGGCTGCGGTGACGTCGACGCCCGTGATCCCTTCGAGACGGAGCACGACCGAGCCGGGCGTGCGCGGGCGCCCGAGCTGATCGAGGATCACGAGTCGGAACATCCTCGACGGGGCCGCGATCGCGAACGGGAGCAGGACCGCGGCGGCACTTGCGGTGGCCGCCCCGGCGACGAGGGCCACCGACCTCCACCCGCGGGTCACACCGACCCACGCGATCACGACCACGACCGGCACGACGTTCCAGATCTTCACGACCGGGCCCAGTCCGAGCACGACACCGCCGGCGCACAGCCACCACGACGTCGCCCCCGCGACCCGCGCCCGCAGCAGCAGGAGCACCGACGCGAGCAGGGTGAGCGTTCCGAGCGGTTCGAGGAGCGTCAGCCGCTCGGCGTACGCGGCCGCCGACGAGACCGCGTACAGCAGGCCGGCGACGACCATGGCTGAGGTGCCCCAGCGCCTCGCGAGCCGGGTGACCAGGATGGTGTTGATCGCTCCGAGGCAGACGAATCCGAGGCGGGCCGCGGCCAGGGCCTCGGAGTCGCTGAGCCATCGCGTCAGGAGCGCGAAGGGGGCGAGTGCCAGCATGATCCCTGGCGGGTGCAGCAGCAGGAAGTCCCGGTACGGCAGGCGGTCGTGGACGAACGCGACCGCTGAGGCGAAGTAGACGCCGTCGTCGTACCCGTGGTAGCCGTACAACCCGCTCGCGCCGCCGAGCGCGCTCCACCGGACCAGGATAGCGAGGAGCGCGGCCCCTGCCGCGACGCACCGCGCGACCGCGCGCGCGGGCGGCGACACGGTCGGTGCGTCGCGCGCGTTCATCCGCCCATGGTGTCCGGCTGACGCTGAAGAACACCTGAGTGCGCGGGTCTCCTCAGTGCTGGTGGCGGGACGGGCCAGAGCTACGGCGTCGTGGTGGCGTCAGGGACAGTGTCGGCCGGTGTCGCGCCCGCGATCTGCACCGACTCCCAGACCGTCGCGTACCACGGCCGGGTCACGCCGTCGCCCTGCACCGTCGCGGCGGGTCCAGACGTCGTCACGGTGGTGTCGGGAACGGTCTCCGGGTCCTTCACACGGAACGCCATCTCGCCGGGCATCACGAACGACAGCCGCTCACGGGCCTGCGCGACGACGTACGCGGGGTCGTCCCACCGCTTCAGGTCGGCCGCGAGGTCGTCGTTGCGGGCCTGCGCCGCCGCGACCTCACGACGCAGCTCCTCGAGGGCCTGCCGTTGCTGAAGGTACGAGTGCAGGGTGGGTGACACGAGGATGAACGCGAGCAGCAGGACGAGCGAGAACACGAGCACCCGGACGGTGAACAGCCTCGGCATCCGCACCTGGACGCGCTCGGCCCGCGGTGTGCCGCGCGCCGGGGTCGGCGTCCGCGAGGTCGGCCCGGATGCGCCGGCCCGGGGCGCCGGTCCGCGGGCCGCCGTGGGACCGCCACCCACGCGCGGGGTCGCACCGGAGCGGGGGGACGAGGACCGGATGGCCGTGGGACGGCCGGATGCTGCCCGTGGCGTGCCCGACGACGGCGTGGGCGGGGAGGCCGACGGGGTGGTCCTCGGCGGTACCGGTCGCCGCCCGGACGCACCCGGCTGCACCGGACGACGGGGGGCTGACATGCGTCGATTGTGCCTTGGACCCCATCGACCTGCGCGGACGTCGACCGGGCGCGCCGCCCGAGGCCACCGTGTGAGTAGCGTTCGGGGGTGTGAGCAGCGACGCGCCGTCGGTCACCCTCCGGACCTACGGACACCCGGGCGACGCCCAGGCGACGTTCGACGTGTTCCAGGCTGCCATCCGGCAGACGGCCGCCGCCGTCTACGACCCGCAGCAGATCGAGGCCTGGGCCGGCCCACCGAACCCTGACCTGACGGGCTGGGACCACCGACGCCGTCAGGCGACCACTCTCGTGGCGGAAGCCGGGGGCGCGGTCGTGGGCTTCGCCGACCTCTGCGAGGACGGCCTGGTCGACATGCTGTTCGTCCATCCGCGGGCGGGTCGGCAAGGCGTGGCGCGCCTGCTCGTCGAAGCGGTCAAGGACGACGCCCGCGCACGCGGCATGACGGTCCTGCGCACGTTCGCCAGCCGGAGCGCCGAGCCGGCGTTCGAGCGCCTCGGGTTCACGGTGGTGACCTACCGCCCCGACAACACCGCCCCCGGCGGGGTGGTGGTACCCAACTACGAGATGCGCTGCGTCCTGGCACCCCCGACCGGGCCGCCGCTCCCGTAGAGCCGCTGCGCGGAGGGCCTGGTTCGACGACCGTGCCCGCCCCGGGCACGCCCGAGGGGCCACACGCACGAGAGCGTGCGACCCGGCCGGAAGGCTCGGAGCGCACGCTCTCGTGGTGGTGCTGTGACCCGGACGCGCAGCGTCAGCCGCGCGTCACGGGCGCCGTCAGGCCTGGCGGAACCGCGGGAAGGCGGAGCGGCCGGCGTAGCGGGCGGCGTCGTCCAGCTCCTCCTCGATGCGGAGCAGCTGGTTGTACTTGTTGATGCGCTCGCCGCGGGCGGGTGCACCGGTCTTGATCTGGCCGGCGTTCGAGGCGACGGACAGGTCGGCGATGGTGGTGTCCTCGGTCTCGCCGGAGCGGTGCGAGGTCATCGTCGTGAAGCCGTTGCGCTGGGCCAGCTCGACGGCCTCGAACGTCTCCGTCAGCGTGCCGATCTGGTTGAGCTTGACCAGCAGCGAGTTGGCGGCCTTGAGCTCGATGCCCTTGCGCAGGCGCTCCGGGTTGGTGACGAACAGGTCGTCGCCGACGATCTGCACCTTGTCGCCGATGGTGGCGACCAGGTGGGACCAGCCCTCCCACTCGTCCTCGGACAGCGGGTCCTCGATGGAGACCAGCGGGTAGTCGTTCACCAGCTGCTCGTAGTACGCCGACAGCTCCTCGTTCGACAGGGACTTGCCCTCGAACTGGTAGGCGCCGTCCTTGAAGAACTCGGTGGCGGCGACGTCGAGCGCGAGGCCCAGGTCGACGCCCGGCGTGAAGCCGGCCTTCTCGATCGCGACGAGGATCAGGTCGAGCGCCTCGCGGTTGCTCGACAGGTTCGGCGCGAAGCCGCCCTCGTCGCCGAGGCCCGTCGACAGGCCCTTGCTCTTGAGCACGGCCTTCAGCGAGTGGTAGACCTCGACGCCGCTGCGCAGCGCCTCGCGGTACGTGGTCGCACCGATGGGGGCGACCATGAACTCCTGGATGTCGACGTTGGAGTCGGCGTGCGACCCACCGTTGAGGATGTTCATCATCGGGACGGGCAGGACGTGCGCGTTGGGGCCGCCGAGGTAGCGGAACAGCGGCAGGTCGGCCGAGTCGGCGGCGGCCTTCGCGACGGCGAGCGAGACGCCGAGGATGGCGTTGGCGCCGAGCTTGCCCTTGTTGGGGGTGCCGTCGAGGTCGATGAGTGCGGCGTCGACGAGACGCTGCTCCGTGGCCTCGAAGCCGATGAGCTCCGGGGCGATCTCGTCGATGACCGCGTTCACGGCCTCCTCGACGCCCTTGCCCAGGTAGCGGGACTTGTCGCCGTCGCGACGCTCCACCGCCTCGAACGCGCCCGTGGAGGCGCCCGAGGGCACAGCTGCACGCGCGATGGTGCCGTCGTCGAGTGCCACCTCGACCTCGACAGTGGGATTGCCGCGAGAGTCAAGGATCTCGCGGGCGCCGACGGCCTCGATGCTGGCCATGCGTGCTCCTTCGACAGCAGGGTGGGTTTACGACCTCACCCTAGTGGCGCCCCGGCACGGTCGTCGTGGGACGTCGGACCTTGGACACAGGACGACCGCGGGAGTAGGGAGGTCGTCGCGCTGGTCAGACGGCCTGCGCGATCCTCTCCGTCTGGTCCTTGGCGTCCCCGAAGAGCATCGCGGTGTTGTCCCGGAAGAACAGCGGGTTCTGCACGCCGGCGTACCCGGTCGCCATGGACCGCTTGAACACGATCACCTGCTTGGCGTGCCACACCTCCAGCACGGGCATGCCGGCGATCGGAGAGCCCGGGTCGTCGAGCGCGGCGGGGTTCACGGTGTCGTTCGCGCCGATCACGAGGACGACGTCGGTGTCGCCGAAGTCGCCGTTGATCTCGTCCATCTCCAGCACGATGTCGTACGGCACCTTGGCCTCGGCGAGCAGCACGTTCATGTGCCCGGGCAGCCGCCCTGCGACCGGGTGCACGCCGAACCGCACGTCGACCCCGCGGGCCCGGAGCTTCGCGACGAGGTCCGCGACCGGGTACTGGGCCTTCGCGACGGCCATGCCGTAGCCGGGGGTGACGATGACCCGGCGGGCGTCGCGCAGCATGTCCGCGACGTCGACGGCGCTGACCTCGCGGTGCTCCCCGTAGTCGCGGTCCCCCGCGACGACCGTCCCCTCGGAGGTGCCGAAGCCGCCGAGGATCACGCTGACGAACGACCGGTTCATGGCCCGGCACATGATGTAGCTGAGGATCGCACCGGACGAGCCGACGAGGGCACCGGTGACGATGAGCAGGTCGTTGCTCAGCATGAAGCCGGCCGCCGCGGCCGCCCAGCCCGAGTACGAGTTGAGCATCGAGACGACCACCGGCATGTCCCCGCCGCCGATGGACGCGACGAGGTGCCAGCCGAGCGCGAGGGCGACGACCGTCATGAGGATCAGCGGCACCACGGACTGCGCGCCGACGAACCACCACAGCAGGCCGCCCGACGCGACGAGCGCGCCGAGGTTCATCCAGTTCCGGCCGGGCAGCGTGAGCGGCGCCGACGGGATCTTCGCCGACAGCTTGAGGTACGCGACCACCGACCCGGTGAACGTCACCGCGCCGATCAGCACGCCGAGGAACACCTCGACGAGGTGCACGGCGTCCGGCGTGGACTCGGTGAGGAACGAGTTGTAGCCGACGAGCACCGCGGCGAGGCCGACGAAGCTGTGCAGGATCGCGATGAGCTCGGGCATCTGCGTCATCTCGACGCGGCGCGCCTGCCACGTCCCGGCGGCCGCCCCGACCAGCAGGACGACGGCGATGAGGGTGGCCGTCGTCGGCACGGGCCGCTCGCTCGCGTCGAGGGACAGGGCGATGGTCGCGGCGAGCGCGAGGACCATGCCGACCATCCCGAGGGCGTTCCCCCGACGGGCGCTCTCCTGACGGGACAGCCCCGCGAGGCTCAGCACGAACAGCAGCGCGGCCAGGACGTAGACCGCCTGCGCGAGGGACGTCAGGGTCATCAGGCGTCCTTCCGGAACATGCGGATCATGCGGTTCGCGACGAGGAAGCCGCCGAAGATGTTGACGCTCGCGACGGCCGCCGCGATGCAGGCCAGCACCGTGACGAGGGGGTCGGACGACCCGATCTGCAGCAGGGCGCCGACCAGGATGATCCCGGAGATGGCGTTCGTCTGTGCCATCAGGGGCGTGTGCAGCGAGTGGCTCACGTTCGAGATGACGTAGAAGCCGACCACCACGGCCAGCACGAACACCGTGAAGTGGCCGAGGAACGCGGCCGGTGCGAACGAGATCGCGAGCGTCACGAGCACGGCCGCGAGCGCGAGCCCGACTGTCCTTCGCTGCCGTCGCCGGGCCGCCGCCTGGTGCGCGGCCTCCTCGGCACGTGCGAGATCCTCCGCGGTCGGTGCCGGGCCGGACGGGCCGGGCATCGCCGCCGACACCGCGACGGGCGGCGGCGGCCACATGAGCTCGCCGGCGCTCGTCACCGTCATGCCCCGCTGCACGGGGTCGTCGAGGTCGAGCACGAGCACGCCGTCCTTGCCGGGCGTCAGGAGCTGCAGGAGGTGCACGACGTTGGTGCCGAACAGCTGCGACGTGTGCTGCGGCAGCCGCCCGGCCAGGTCGGTCCACCCGACGATCACCACGCCGTTGTCGGTGACCAGCCGCTGTCCCGGCACGGTCAGCTCGCAGTTCCCGCCGCCCGAGGCCGCGAGGTCCACGATCACGCTGCCCGGCCGCATCGCGGCGACCATCTCCGCGGTGATCGTGGTGGGCGCCTGGCCGCGGACCAGCGCCGTGGTGATGACCACGTCCGCCTCCGCCGACTCCCGGGCGTACACCTCGGCGGTGAGCCGCTCCTGGTCGGCCGTCAGAGCGGAGGCGTAGCCGTCGGCGCTCACCTGCTGCTGCGCCTGGTCAGCCCGGACGAACGTCGCGCCCATCGACTCGATCTGCTCGCCGACCTCGGGCCGGACGTCGAACGCCCGGACCTGCGCACCGAGGCTGTCCGCCGTGCCGATCGCCGCGAGACCGGCCACCCCGGCACCGATGACGAACACCTTCGCGGGCGGCGTCTTGCCCGCCGCGGTGACCTGGCCCGAGAACATCCCGCCGTACGCCTCGGCCGCCTCGACGACCGCCCGGTAGCCGGCGACGTTGGACAGCGTGCTCAGCACGTCGATGCTCTGCGCCCGGGAGATGCGCGGCACCGCGTCGAGCGACAGGGCCGTGACGCGGCGCGCGGCCAGCCGCTCGAGGAGGTCCGCCCGGGTGGCCGGCTGCAGCATCGCGACGAGCGTCGCGCCAGGCCGCATCGCGTCCACCTGGGTGCCCCACGGTGCACCGACGGCCGTGACGACGTCGCTGCCCCACACCTCGGTCGCGTCGCCGACCACCGCACCGGCGGCCTCGTAGGCGGCGTCCGTGAAGGTCGCCCCCGCGCCCGCGTCGGTCTCCACCACCACCTCGTAGCCGAGCGCGCGCAGCTGGGCGACCGTCCTGGGCGTCGCCGCCACCAGCCGCTCGCCGGCGCGGATCTCCCGGGGGACACCGATCGTCGTCACACGTACCTCCGTCGAGCTGGGCAGTCGGGTCGAGCTGTGGGCCAGAGGGCCGAGGGTATCGACCCGACGGGTGGGCGTCTGAGACGCAGGTCCCACATCCGTGGCCGCGACGTCCGCCCTGGTCACACCGAGGGTGCCTCCGGGCCGGCGGACCCCGCACCGGCACGCTCGGTCTCGCGGACGTCCTGCTCCCAGCCGCGCGTCACCCGACGCAGCTCCCCCTCGGCGTCCAGGCCCGCCGCGTGCGCCTCGGCCACGAGCACGAAGAGCCGCTCGCCGAGGCCGTCGCCCGCCGGGCCGTCGACCGCGAGCCCGGCCCGCTCGGCGCGCGCGAGCACCTTCTGGGTGCGGGCCAGCGCCCCCAGGCTCAGCGGCACGCCGTCGAGCGCGGACGCACGACGCTTCTCGGTGCGCTTGATGCGGTCCCAGGCGACGTGCATGCCCTCGACGTCCGTGGTTCCCGACCGGTCGGCCGAGTCGGCCGGGCCGTCGCCGAACACGTGCGGGTGGCGACGGACCAGCTTCGCGACGAGGTCGTCGGCCACGTCGTCGACGTCGAACGGGTCCTGCGTGTCCTCCTGCGCGATGCGGGCGTGGAACACGACCTGGAGCAGCAGGTCGCCGAGCTCCTCGCGCACGCCGGGACGGTCGTCCGTCTCGATCGCCTCGGCCAGCTCGTGGGCCTCCTCGAGCGCGTACGGCACGAGCGACCGGTGCGTCTGCCCGGCGTCCCAGGGGCAGCCGCCGGGCGAGCGGAGCCGGTCCATGACGTCGACGAGCCGACGCAGCGGGTCGTCGTGCGCGCTCTCCTGGGAGCCGCCCGGCAGGTCCGGCTGAGGGCTCATCCGCGAGGGCTCAGGACGTCGGGGTCGGGGTCGGCGTGGCGTCGGGCGCGGGTGCGTCCGAGCCGCCGTCGGACCCGCCGGCACCCTTCGGCTCGACGATCCACGGCTGCCGCCCGGGAGCGGAGATCTGGTTGCCGTCGGCCAGCTCGCCGAACCTGGGGTTCACGGTGACGTCGAGCTTGCCGAGGTCCTCGCTGACCTGCGCCGCGACGTCCTTCGCGTTCGGCAGAGCCTGCAGGTTGTTGAACGCGATCGAGTACTTGGCCACCGTGAGGGACGGCTCGGTGAACGTGGGCCGGTCCGGCGTGCCGCTCCGCTCGACGATCGCGTCGAGCAGGGCCTGGGCGTCCTCGTCGGACACGCCGACGCCCTCGTCGTCCGCGACGGCGAGGTACGTCGGCGCCTCCACGAGCACGTTGAGGATGTTGAGCGACGTCACCGCCTGCAGGTAGGGGCCGAGCTCCTGCTTCGCGGCCCGGACGTCGGCCGTGGGGATGGCCGTCCCGTTCACGACCGCGGCGTCACCCGGCTCGCCGTCCGAGCACCCGGCGAGAGTGCCCGCGACCGTCGCTGCCACCACGCTCGCGACGAGCACCCCGCGGACCGGGTGCCGTCGACCGGCCGTACCCGCACGCCACTGCACCGCCACCTGGGACCTCCTGCGTCGTCGCTCGTCGATCGCCGTCATCGTAGAGCCCCCGGCCACGTGCGCGGCGACATCGTCAGCGCCCGGTCCCGACGCTCGCCGCGGCAGCCACGTCCCCGCGCACCACGGCGTCGACGAACTGGCGCGCCCACACCAGCACGTCGCGCCCGTGCAAGGGCTTGCCGCCGATCCGCGCGGTCGTCGGGAACGGGACCAGGACGGTGCGCGTCGCGGGCTTGAGCACCGACCCCGGGTAGAGCCGCTTGAGCCGCAGCTGGGCCGACTCGGGCAGCTCGACCGGCGCGAACCGCACGAACTTGCCCTGCGCCGTGACGTCGGCCAGCCCGGCGTCACGCACCCCGATCCGGAACTCCGCCACCTCGAACAGGTTGTCGACCGCGGGCGGGACCGCGCCGTACCGGTCCACGAGCTCGGCCCGGACCTCGCCGAGCGTCGCGGCGTCCGCGGCGGCGGCGATCTTGCGGTAGGCCTCCAGGCGGAGCCGCTCGTGGGCGATGTAGTCGTGCGGCAGGTGGGCGTCGACGGGCAGCTCGATCGTGACGTCGGGCAGCTCCTCGGGGACGTCCCCGCGGAAGCCGGCGACCGCCTCGCCCACCATCCGGATGTACAGGTCGAAGCCGACGCCCTCGATGTGCCCCGACTGCTCGCCGCCGAGCAGGTTGCCCGCCCCGCGGATCTCGAGGTCCTTCATCGCGACGGCCATGCCGGCGCCGAGGTCGGTGTTCGCCGCGATCGTCTGGAGCCGGTCGTGCGCCGTCTCGGTGAGCGGCTTCTCCGGCGGGTACAGGAAGTAGGAGTACGCCCGCTCGCGGCCCCGGCCGACCCGCCCGCGCAGCTGGTGGAGCTGCGAGAGACCGAGCAGGTCGGCCCGCTCCAGGATGAGCGTGTTGGCGTTCGAGATGTCCAGGCCGGTCTCGACGATGGTGGTGCAGACGAGCACGTCGAACCGCTTCTCCCAGAAGTCGACGATGACCCGCTCGAGCTGGTGCTCGTTCATCTTCCCGTGGGCGACCGCGACGCGGGCCTCGGGGACGAGCTCGGTGATCCGGGAGGCCGCCCGCTCGATCGACTCGACCTTGTTGTGCACGTAGAACACCTGGCCCTCGCGCAGCAGCTCGCGGCGCACCGCGGCGGAGATCTGCTTCTCGTCGTACGCGCCGACGAACGTGAGGACGGGGTGCCGCTCCTCCGGCGGGGTCGCGAGCGTCGACATCTCCCGGATGCCCGTCACCGCCATCTCCAGCGTGCGCGGGATGGGCGTAGCACTCATCGCGAGCACGTCGACGTTGGTGCGCAGCGCCTTGAGCGTCTCCTTGTGCTCGACGCCGAACCGCTGCTCCTCGTCGATCACCACGAGCCCGAGGTCCTTGAACCGCACCTCGCCGGTGATGAGCCGGTGCGTGCCGATGACGATGTCGACCGACCCGTCCGCCAGGCCGGCGACGACCTCCTTCGACTCCTTCGGGGACTGGAACCGCGACAGGGCCCGCACGGTCACCGGGAAGGCGCTGTAGCGCTCGCTGAACGTGTCGAGATGCTGCTGCACCAGCAGCGTGGTGGGCACGAGGACCGCCACCTGCTTGCCGTCCTGCACGGCCTTGAACGCGGCCCGGACGGCGATCTCCGTCTTGCCGTAGCCGACGTCGCCGCACACGAGGCGGTCCATCGGGATCGGCTTCTCCATGTCGGCCTTGACCTCGTCGATCGTGGCCGCCTGGTCGGGCGTCTCGACGTACGCGAACGCGTCCTCCAGCTCGCGCTGCCACGGGGTGTCCGGGGCGAACGCGTGGCCCGCCGTCGCCATCCGTGCGCTGTAGAGCCGGATGAGCTCGGCGGCGATCTCCTTGACGGCCTTCTTCGCCCGGCCCTTGGTCTTGGCCCAGTCGCCGCCGCCCATCTTGTTGAGCGTGGGCGCCTCGCCGCCGACGTACTTGGTCACCTGGTCGAGCTGGTCGCTGGGGACGAACAGCCGGTCGCCCGGCTGGTTCCGCTTGCTGCTCGCGTACTCGATGACCAGGTACTCGCGGGTCGCCGCGTTCGCGCCCGTGCCGATGGTCCGCTGGACCAGCTCCACGAACCGGCCGACCCCGTGCTGCTCGTGCACCACGAAGTCGCCGGGCCGCAGCTGTAGCGGGTCGACGACGTTGCGCCGGCGGCTCGGCATCCGCCGCATGTCCCGCGTGCTGCTGCCCGCCCGGCCCGTGAGGTCCGCCTCGGAGAACACCGCGAGGTGCAGCGGCTCGGCGACGAACCCGGCGCCGACGGGTGCGGGAACGACGAGGACGACGCCGCCCTCGGGCTCCTGCTCGATGCCGCCGACGAGCCTCGCCGGGACGTCGGCGGCCCTGAGCTGCTCGACCATGCGCTGCGCCGGGCCGTGCCCCTCGGTGGCCAGCACCAGCCGCCACCCGGCCTGCTGCAGCGTGCGGACGTCGGCGACGGCGCGGGCCACCTCGCCGCGGTAGCGCTCCACGTCGCGCGCGGCGACCACGACCGTCCGCTCCCCCGCGAGCAGGTCGTCGGCCGCGTCGGCCGCACGGTCGGCCGCGGTGGGTGTCCGCTGCGCCTGCGTGGTGCGCGCGGTGCTGTGCTCCTCCGGGTCGGCGCCCGGCGCGCCGGCGGCCACCGCGGCCTCGGCGTCGAGCGTGAAGCCGCTGAGCGTCCACCAGCCCAGTCCCCGGACCGCGGACAGCGCCCTGACCTCGGCGAACGATGCGAACGACGCGGCCGACAGGTCCAGCGGCGTCGCGGCGCCGGCCGCCGCCGACGTCCACGCCGCCTCGAGGAACTCCTGCGTCGTGGCCACCAGGTCGTGCGCCCGCCGGCGCACCCGCTCCGGGTCGGCGAGGACGAGCAGCGTGTCGTCCGGCACGAGGTCGAGCACGGGCACCATGCGCTCGACGAGCACCGGTGCGAGCGACTCCATGCCCTCGACCGCGATGCCGGCGGCGAGCTTGTCGAGCATGTCCATGGCACCCGGGAGCTGCGGCACCAGCTCGGCGGCGCGCGCCCGCACGTCGTCGGTCAGCAGGATCTCCCGGCACGGCGGCGCCCAGACCCCGTGGTCCGCGATCTCCAGGCTGCGCTGGTCGGCGATGGAGAACCACCGGATCTCCTCCACGTCCTCGCCCCAGAGCTCGACGCGCTGCGGGTGGTCCTCGGTGGGCGGGAACACGTCGAGGATGCCGCCGCGCACCGCGAACTCGCCCCGCTTCTCCACCATGTCGACCCGCTGGTAGGCCGCCGCGACGAGCCGCTCCGAGAGGGCGGTCAGGTCGACCCGGTCCCCGACCTCCACCGAGACGGGCTCGAGCTCCCCGAGACCGTCGACGACCGGCTGCAGCAGCGCCCGGACCGGCATGACGAGCACCCGGATCGGCCCCGCGGGTCCCCGCTGCTCCGCCGGGTGGGCGAGCCGGCGGAACACCGCGAGCCGACGCGCCACGGTGTCGGACCGCGGCGACAGCCGCTCGTGCGGCAGCGTCTCCCACGACGGCAGCACCGCGACGTCGTCGTCCTCCAGGTAGCAGCGCAGCGCCGCAGCGAGCTCGTCGGCGTCGCGCCCGGTCGCCGTCACGACCGCCAGGGGCCGACCCTTCACACCCGGCGCGGCCCCCGCGAGCGACGCCAGCAGAAGCGGGCGCACCCCTGCCGGGCTCACGACGTCGAGCTCACCGCGCGCCCGGACGAGCTCGACGGCGTGCGCCGCCGCAGGGTCGGCGAGCAGCGTCGGGAGGAGGCCGGACAGGTCCATGAGGGTCCTTCGCAGGGTCGACGGCCGGCACACCGGCGCAGCACGAACGCCCCGCGTCGGCGAGACCACGGGGTTGGCGCCAGTTTACGAGGTGGCGCCCGTCCCGCGGGGCGTCGGGATCGCCCGCCGTCCGCACGTCCCCCGGGGTCGGCCGCGTCGGCCGCGTCGGCCGCGTCGGCCGCGTCGGCCGCGTCGGCCGCGCCGGCCGCGCCGGCCGCGCCGGCCGCGCCGGCCGCGCCGGCCGCGCCGGCCGCGCCGGTCAGGCCTCCGTGCGCTCGGCCGTGACGGCGCTCGGGCGGTCGAGCCGCGCCACCCAGCGCCGCGGCATCTCGAACAGCGGCACCGTGAGGTGCACCCGTGCCACCAGGGCGTGCGTCCCGAGGCACAGCGCGATGACCGCCGAGGCGACGACGAGCGGGTACAGCAGCGCACCGACGGGCGACGCGAGCACGTCGGCGAGCGCGCCGTGCGCGAACCCGGCAGCGGCGAGCAGCACGAGCGCGATCCAGAGCGGGTGCAGGACGTAGACCGGCAGGGTCCGGCGCCCGAGCGCGACACCCAGCCGGAGCACCGGCGACCACCGCACCGCGACGGCGACGACGGCGACGGCGAGCACCAGGAACGCGGCCCCGCGGACGAGGAACAGGACGCCCTCCGCGATCTCGTTCCCCGCCGTGAGCCGACCGCACAGCGTGACCCCCGCAGCCAGCACGGCCGCCACCGCGACGACGACCACCGACGCCCGGTCCGCGAGCCGCCGCAGCAGGTCCGCGCCGTAGACGCCCAGCGCGAAGTACACCGCCAGCTCCGGGACCTTGCTCCACACCTGGTCGGACGACGTGGTCACGTGCATGACGACCGAGAGCACGGACAGCGCCGTCAGCACGACCCACGCGGGGACCCGGTGCAGCGCGCCCAGCACCGCGATGTACGCGGCGAGCGCGAACACGTACCAGAGCGTCGTGTCCGGGACCACGAGCTGGCGGGCCGCGTCGGCGGCCCCGTCGATGTGGTGGGGCAGCGTCGGCTCGGCGACGACGGCGTAGAACACCGCATACACCACGAGCCACACGACGTAGAGGTAGTAGTTGCGCACCGACCTCAGCAGCAGCCCGCCCGCCCGGAAGCCCGCGCGCACCCGCCGCGCCATCACCAGACCGGAGACCGCCAGGAGCACCGGCATCCGCACGCTGCCCATGAGCCCGTAGACGCGGTCCCAGAACGACGCGCCCAGGTGCGCGACCGGCACGCCCGGGTCCTGCACGTGCCACAGCACCACGTGCGCCACGACGACCGCGGCGACGCTGTACCCGCGGGCCGCGTCCACCCATTCCAGCCGAGCACCACGACGCGGGGCTCCCGCGGGCGTCCTGTCCACGGTCGGCGACCGGGTCGTCACGGCCGCGGCTCCGCCGTGGTGACGACCGGGACCGTCACGGCGTCGTCGCGGCGCCGGCCCACCGCGCTGCGACCGTCGACGTCGAACCAGTCGGGTGGTGCGTACAGCCAACCGGCACCGGCCCGCTGTGCGCCCCGGTGCAGGCCGAGCGCGAGCGTGATGGCCACCGCGGCGAGGGCCGGCGGACCGAGCACGTCCACCAGCGGGACGGTGAGCAGTCCGGTGTGGCTCAGAAGCACCGCGCACAGGATGACGATCGGTGTGTGCGCGAGGTAGATCGGCAGCGTCTGCGAGCCCAGCGAACGCAGCAGGGCGAACCGGGCGAGCGCGCGGCTCAGGGCGATGCCGCCGAGCACGCCCAGGAGGCAGTTGACGAAGTAGAGCCCCAGAACCTCGCGCCAGCCGAGCGCCCACAGCCCGACCGCGACCGCCAGCCAGACGACGAACGCGGCCACCAGCACCGGACGTCCGGCGGTGGAACCGAGCCGCAGGACGAGGTCCCGGCCGTACATGCCGACGAGGAAGAACCCGTAGTACTTGACGGCGCCGCTCCACCCCGGGCTGGCGGTGTCCCAGCCGCTGAGCGCAACCGCAGCACCGGCCATCGCCACGGCGACCTGGACGCCGGGCGCGATGCGGGACGTCAGCTTCGCGACGACGAAGTACACCGCGAGCGCCCAGATGAACCAGAGCTCCAGGCGCGGCATGAACGGCGACAGCACGTACGGCTGGATGATGCTGCTGGTCACCGAGCCGGCGCCGCGCATGCGCAGACCCAGGTAGTAGGTGACCGACCCGATGGCGCCCCACACGAGGAACACCCACAGGTACAGCCGGATCTTGTGCCGCCACAGCGGCCGCCAGGCGCCGGCGACCCACTTGCCGGCGAACAGGCCGGCGAGCGTGAAGAAGAGCGGCATCCGCAGCGACGACATCACGAGGTTGGCCTCGACCCACCACTCCACGTGCGCACCCGCACCGAGCAGCCAGTTGGTCGCGTGGAACAGCGCGACGAGCGTGATGGCGATGCCACGTCCGGTGTCCACCCAGGTCACCCGGACCTTGGCGCCGAGCGGCGACGGGGCGGGTGCCGGGCTGGTCATGCGCCGAGTCTAGGCGGCCGGATCATGCCGAACAGGTGCGAAGCGGGCGAAAAAGGTGTGCCCTGGACCGCCCTCCGTCGGCGTGGTGCGACGATTGCTGCCGGACCAGGACCAGGAGGCCGAGCGACGTGACGGGGGCCCCCGTGGCCGCGCACCAGGGCGCGGAGGACGACGGCAGCGCGCAGAGCGGTTCCGTCGCGGTCGGACCCGGGTCCGAGGAGCCGGAACGGCGGTCGCTGCTGCGCACCCGTGTGCCCGCGACGACGGCGGTCGCCGCCGTCGCCCTGGTCGCGACCGGCATGTCCCGTCCGCTCTACCAGTCGCTCACCCTCGGCGCCCTCCTAGCGGTCGTGCTCATCCCGGTGTGGTGGCGCTCCACCCGGTCGTACCACGACGTGCGCACGCTCCTGCTGCTCTGCGGCCTCGCGGTCGTCATGGGCGTGTGGCTCACCGAGCTGGCGTCGGAGGACCACCGGACCCCGACGCGCATGACGATCAACGGCGTCCTCGTGCTGCTCGAGGCGGTGCTCGGGGCGGCCGTCGTGGTGTGGGCGCGGACGCGCATGCGGGACGCCACCGTCGCGTCCCTGTTCGGGCTCGGCATGGTGCTGGGTATCGACACGGGGGGCCGGTTCGCCGAGAGCCCGTGGCGGTTCGGGTTCTCGATCCCCCTGACGGTGCTGCTGCTCGGCCTGGCATGGATGTCCCGACGCGGCTGGCTGCAGGTGGTGACCGCCTTCGCGCTCGCGGGCATGTCCGCCGCCAACGGAGGCCGGTCGATGGCCGCCATGCTGTTCCTCGCCGGCGTCGTCACCCTCCAGCAGTCGGCCTGGCGTCGCCGGGGGTCCAAGGCGGCGTCCCGCGTGCGCGCGGTCGTGCTCGTCGGCGGCCTGTGCGTGGCGCTCTACTACCTGGGGCAGGCGGCGATCCTCGACGGGTACCTCGGCAAGGACGCCCAGGAACGGACCGAGGAGCAGATCGCGCTCTCGGGCTCCCTCATCGCCGGCGCGCGCCCCGAGTTCGGCGCGACCGACGCGCTGGTGCGCTACCGGCCCTACGGCTTCGGCGTCGGCACGATGCCCAGCACCCAGGACCTGCTCGTGGCCAAGGCGGGCATGGCCCAGCTCCGGTACAACCCGGACAACGGGTACGTCGAGCGGTACATGTTCGGCAACGGCATCGAGCTGCACTCGACGGCGGCCGACCTGTGGGCGAGGTTCGGCCTGGCCGGGCTGGTTCTCGCCCTCTACGCCCTGTGGATCGTGGTGCGCGGCTACACGCTGGCCTTCAGCCGGCACGCCGCGAGCGCGCTCCTCACCTACCTGGCGATCCGTTCGCTCTGGGACGTCCTGTTCAGCCCGCTGTCCAGCTCGGTGGTCCTCTTCGCGCTCGCCGTCGGGCTGCTCGCGGTCCGACGGACACCGCCGACCGCACGTCCCTGAGCGCTCCTGCCCCGGAGACGACACACGGGGCACGGCAGGCATCTCGCCCGTCCGTACCCCGCACCCCCTGCGGTCTGCTGCCCCCTGCTCGTCGTGCCCTGCTGCTACTGCACCGGGCGAGCCGCCAGGTCGTCCCACGAGAACGCCACAGCCGGGTTGCCGGCGGTGCCGCCGTGGTAGACGGTCACGCCGACACCGCCACCCACCTGGAGCGTCGCCGAGGCGTCCGTCGTGGTCGCGCGCCAGTCGACCGGCTCGGTCGTGCCGACCTTCCACACCTTGACCCGCACGGTCGTCGGGGAGGCCCCCTGGACCTGGGCGCGGACCAGGAGCTGGTCGTTCGGAGCGAACGTCAGGCCCGCGACCGCGCCGCCCGCCAGCGCGGTGGTGGTCCCGGCGACCTCACGCGTCGCGTGCACCTGCACCGACCCGTCGGCACCGAGCCGCACCCGCGCACCGTACGCGTCGTTGCCGACCCGGCGGCCCTGCAGCGTCGCGAAGGAGGTCCCCGTCGAGAGCCGGTCGGCGCTCAGCGTCGCCGTCACGTCGGTGCTGGCCTGCACCACCGATCCCAGGTACGCGCCCGCGGTGCCGCCCACCGGGTCGGTGAACAGCCCTCGACCGTCGACCGACAGCCGGCTCGCCGTCCCGACCGTCGTCCAGGGACCACCGACGAGCGCGGTGCCCCAGCCGCCGGCCACCGTCCGGGCGAAGTCGTCCTGGGCGAACGCGTCGCCGACCTGCGGCTCGCTGACGGTGACGTCGTGCGTGGTCGACGCCGTGGCGCCGTCGTCGTCCGTCACCGTGAGCGTCACCGTGTACGTCCCGGCGGCCGCGTAGGTGTGCGACGCCGTGGCACCGGACCCCGTGGCGGTGGCGTCACCCCAGCTCCAGGCGTACGCCGCGACGACCCCGTCACTGTCGGTCGAACCCGTGCCGTCGGCGTTGGCGGTGAGGCCCGCGGCCCCGACCGTGAACGCGGCGGCCGGTGCGACGTTCGCGGGCGGCGGGGGCGGCGGGGGCGGCGGGGTGGACCCGACGTTCTTGGCCGTCAGCTCGTCCCAGGAGAAGGCGACGGCCGGGTTGCCGGACGTGCCGCCGTGGTAGACGGTCACGCCGACGCCGCCACCGACCTGCAGACTCGCTGCGGAGTCGGTGATCGTGGCCCGCCAGTCGGCCGGCTCGGAGGTGCCGGCCTTCCAGACCTTGACCCGCACCGTCGTCGGCGAGACGCCCTCGACCTGCGTGCGGACCAGGAGCTGGTCGTTCGCCGCGAACGTCAGGCCTGCGACCGCACCGCCCGCCACGGCCGTGGTGGTCCCGGCGATCTCACGCGTCGCGTGGACCTGGACCGACCCGTCGGCACCGAGCCGCACCCGGGCGCCGTACGCGTCGTTCCCGACCCGACGGCCCTGCAGCGTGGCGTACGACGTCCCGGTGGAGAGCCGGTCCGTGCTCAGCGTCGCGGTGACGTCCGAGCTCGTCTGCACGACCGACCCCAGGTAGGCACCGACGGTGCCGCCCACCGGGTCGGTCAGCACGCCGCGGCCACCCGCGACCGACAACCGGCTCGCCGTGCCGGCCGTGGTCCACGCACCGCCCGTCGGGGCGACGCCCCAGCCGGCCGTGACCGTCCGGGCGAACGAGTCCTGCGCGAACGGCGCATCCGGCGGCGGAGCGGTCACGGTCACGTCGTGCGTGATCGTGCCGGTCGCGCCGTCGTCGTCCGTCACCGTGAGCGTCACCGGGTAGGTGCCGGCCGCGGCGTACGTGTGCGACGCCGAGGCGCCCGTGCCACCGGCGGTCGAGTCACCCCAGCCCCAGGCGTAGGACGTGAGCGTCCCGTCGCTGTCGGCGGAGCCCGAGCCGTCGACCTGCACTCCCAGCTGGTTCACCGTCGAGGTGAACGCTGCCGTCGGCGCCTGGTTGGGCGGCGGGGCGGTGACCGACACGTTCTGCGTGGACGTGGTGGTCGCGCCGTCGTCGTCCGTGACCGTCAGCGTCACCGCGTAGGTGCCGGTGTCGGCGTAGGTGTGCGACGCGGTGGCACCGGAGCCGTCCGGGGTCGAGTCGCCCCAGCTCCAGGCGTACGACGCGACCGCACCGTCCGGGTCGCTGGACCCGGAGCCGTCGACCCCGACCGTCAGCACGTTCACCGCGGTGGTGAACGAGGCCAGCGGCGGCTGGTTGGGCGGCGGCGCGGCGACCACCACGTCGTGGCTCACGGAGGCGCTGCCCCCGCGGTTGTCCGTCACCGTGAGCGTCACCGTGTAGGTGCCGTCGGCGGCGTAGGTGTGCGACGCGGTGGATCCCGTGCCGTCCGGGGTCGAGTCGCCCCAGGTCCAGGCGGAGGACGCGATCGTGCCGTCCGGGTCGCTCGAGGCCGTGCCGTCGACCTGGACCGAGAGGTCCGTCGGGGTCGCCGTGAAGGCCGCCGTCGGGGGGACGTTCGGCGCAGGGGTGCCCGAGCCGAGCGAGAAGTGCTGCGCCACCGCGGTCGGCGTGAGCACGGCGGAGTACACCGCGACCTCGTCGATCGTGCCGGCGAACCACGGCTGCGGGCCCCAGGTGTTGTCCCCGCCGACCCGCCAGTAGCCGGAGTAGGCCTGCTGGTCGGTCTGCGGGTTGGTGCCGCGCAGCACGCCGTCGACGTACAGCTTCATGCCGTCCGGACCCTGCGTGGCGACCATGTGGTGCCACACGTTGTTGTTGTACGCGGCCGCCGTGGTGATGGTGTTGGCGGTGCCCGTCCAGACGCCGAAGGTGAGGCGGCCGTCGGTCTCCATGTACACGTGCCGGTCGTAGCTGCCGCTCAGCCCTGTGGCCGCGTCACCGAAGCCGATGAGCTTGCCGCCGGCTGTGGTGTTCGTCTTGAACCACAGCTCCTCGGAGTACACGGACGGGTCGTTGAACTGTGCGGTGCTCGCGAGCAGGCCGTTGGTCCCGCTGAACTTCACCGCCGCGTTGTTGACGCCCACGAGCGCGCCGGTCTGGTTCCGGGTGAGGGTCCCGCTGTAGGTGCCGGTGTTGTTCAGGACGCCGGTGTCGTTCGCCGTGGTCCCCGTCGCCTCGGTGAGCCGCCAGTACAGGTCCGGCTGCCCGTTGTAGACGGCGGCGCCGTAGGCGTCGGCCGGTGCGGGCGGAGCGGTCGACGTGCGGCCCGACGCGACCCAGTGCGCGTCGACCTGCGTCGTGGTGAGCGGAGCCGGGTAGACCGCGACCTCATCGACCGTGCCGCTGAAGTACGGGGCGCCGCTCCACGAGTTGTCCCCGCCGATCCGCCAGTAGCCGGAGTAGCTCTGGGCGGACGTGGTGTCGGACCGCTGACCGACGCGCTTCCCGTCGAGGAAGAGCTTCATGCCGTCGGCGCCGAGGGAGCCGACCACGTAGTGCCACTGCCCGTCGTTGTACTTGGCGGTGGACGACAGGGTGCGGGACGTGCCCGGGTACACGCCGAACAGCACGCGCCCGCCCGTGTCCATGTAGATGTGCCGGTCGTAGCTGCCGCTGTTGCCGGTGTTCGCGCTGCCAAAGCCGAACATCTTGCCGCCGGCGGTCGTGGTGGTCTTGAACCACCCCTCGAGGGCGAACGTCTGCGGACCCGTGATGGCGGTCTGCGTCGAGGCGAGCCCCGTCGGCGTGCCGTTGAACGACGACGCCAGGTCGGTGTCCGTGGTCCCCAGGGCGCCGGTGGCGCCACGCGTCACGCCGGCCTGGGTCACCATGTCGGACCCGCCCACCCAGTCGGTCACCGTGGTGCCGGTGGGCTCTCCGAGCCGCCAGAAGTTCGTCGGGTTGTCGTCGAGCACCTTGGCCGCGTAGGGCGAGAGCACGGCGTCACTGACCGTCACCGTGATCCACGCGGAGGACGCGGTGTTCCCGAACGGGTCCGTCGCGACGACCCGGTACCGGACCGAGGTCCCCGGCGTCTGTCCGAGGTCCTTGAACCTCATCGTCCTGACCTTCCAGAACGTCGTGGACATCGTCTCCGAGTAGATCGGAGGGGCCGTCTGCGTCGCGCGGTAGAGGTCGTAGCGGAGCGTCTCGTTGTCCCGGTCGAAGTTGGAGTTCCACGACAGCCGGACCTCGCCCGACGAGAAGGACGCCACCGACAGCGGGAAGTTCGTGCCCGAGAGGCGCGGACCCTGCTTGTTGGGCGCCTGGTCGACCGTGGTGAAGCGCACGAGGCCCTGCTGGCCGACCCCGTTGACCTGGGTGAACTCGCCGCCGTAGAGCACGTACTTGCCCGCCGCCGTCACGGTCCACGGGCCCTGCGACTTGCCGGTGTAGGTGCCCGTGTTGATCGTCGGGTACCAGTTGAGGATGGTCGGCGAGGGCTCGCCGTCGTGGTCCGGGTAGCCGTAGATGTCCGGCGTGTTGATCCCCGTCGCGGACTTCGACAGCGCCGTCGC
Source organism: Cellulomonas sp. URHB0016 (assembly GCF_054057935.1). Lineage (NCBI taxonomy): Bacteria > Bacillati > Actinomycetota > Actinomycetes > Micrococcales > Cellulomonadaceae > Cellulomonas > Cellulomonas sp. URHB0016. Next base: position 1,529,666 of record NZ_JBSRZU010000001.1, read on the forward strand.
CCGGTACACCGACCAGGGGTCGGTCTGCGGGAAGCCGCCCGAGTTGCCGCAGTAGTGCTTGTGGCTCGCGGAGTAGATGACGTCGCCCCGCGGGAACGACGAGTAGGTGTCGCCGTGGCAGTCCTCGACCCACCGGAGGGAGCCCGTGGCCCAGTCGGCCGAGAACGTGCCCTCCACGTTGCCGCCGCCGCCGAAGTGGTAGCCCGTGCCGTAGAACGTGTCGCCGTCGGTCTCCAGGCTGAGGATGGCGGACTCCGCGCCCCCGTTGCGGATCTGCGTGTTGACGGGGAGCGCCAGGCTCGTGCCGGTCGCGACGTCGAGCCGCGCCAGGCCGTAGCCGGGGTCGCTCGACCCGTTGACCGACGTGAACGCGCCACCGATGACAATCGAGGCACCGTCCGGCGCCACCGTGATCGCCTCCACCGCGCCGTCTGCCACGTCGGCGGTCAGCGGCAGCGTCGCCCCGGTGTCGAGCCGCAACGCGGCGACCCGGTTGCGGGCGACGCCGTTCGTGGACGAGAAGTTCCCGCCGATGTAGACGGTGCTGTTGGTGACGGCGACCGCGTTGACCGCCGAGTTGACCGTGGGACGGAACGAGCTGATGAGCGCGCCCGTCGCGACGTCGAACGCGGCGACGCGGTAGCGGTTCTCGCCGTTGATCGCCGTGAAGGCGCCGACGGCCACCAGCTTGGTGCCGTCCGGCGTGAGGGCGAGGTCCCGCACCTCGGCGTTGAACGACGGGGCGAACGTGGTGCTGAGCGCCCCCGTGCTCAGGCTGTACGCCATCATGTGGTTGCGGACCACCTCGTTGGTGCCGGCCGCCGCCCCCGGGGGCCGTGCCCGCGTGAACTCACCGCCGACGTACACGGTGTCCCCCGCGACCTGCTGGTTCCACACGACGCCGTTGATCTGCGCCGTCGGCAGCGCGTCGGCGCTCACCGTGACCGGGTCCGCCGGGTTCGGCGGTGCAGTGTCGGCCTGCGCGGGAGCGGCGACCAGCAGTCCCGTGATCGCGAGCGCACCTGCGCCGAGCAGCCCTACCAGTCGAGAGAGCTTCGACGGTCCCACCATGATCGGTTTCCCTCCACACGCGTCAGCGGTCCCGCGCCGGGGTCGGCGGGCCGTAGACGATCGGGAGCGACTTTAGGTGAGTTCGGACAATTGGGGTCATAAGCACCCGGGTGAACTGTTGTCCAGATCGGGTGAATCCGCCTACTGCGGGACGGAACCGTCGAACAGGACCACGGTGAGGCCGGGGGCGAGGTCGACCTCGAGCCGGACGTGCCCGCGGTCCTCCACGGGGACGTTGAACACGAACACCCCCGAGCCCGATCCGCCGACGTTCAGCTGGCCCGGGAACGGCTGGCCGCCCGGCTTCTGCAGCGGCGTCGCCGGCGCGAGGTCGTCACCCGCGTAGGCGTTGACGACCGCCGTGGACAGGTCGAGCGCGGCACCCGAACGGTTCGCGACCGCCACGGTGAACCGCAGCGACGGACCGCCGACCTCGCCGGGCACCGTCGCCTCGCCGGTGACCTGCTCGATGGACCCGAGCTGGACCGTCACGCCCTCGGCGGCCTGCGCGGGCGCGTCGAGCGCCACCGGCGGCGCGGTGGGCCGGCCGTCCGGGCCGGCCGTCGCGCCCGGCACGCCGGGCTGCGGCGCAGGCTCTCCGGGCTCGTCGGTCGCGGACGGTGCCGGCGACACCTCGGCGGGCACCGAGGCCGAGACCGTCGGCGACGCCGACGTGGTGCTGGGGGACGCGCTCGCAGTGGCGCCCCCGGCGGTGTCGTCGTCCGGGCCCTGCATCAGCAGCACCACCGTCAGCACGACCGCGACGACGAGCACGCCGACACCGGTCCACAGGACCCAGGGCCGCCGGCCGGGGTCGGGAGCCGTCTCGTCGCTCATGCTCGAACCACCGTCCACCAGGGCGCCCGGGTCGGCGCACGCGCCAGTGTAGGTGTGCAGGAGCCGTGCAGAACTGCGGTTCACCCTCGTGACAATCGGGTGAATTCAGGCACTGGTGCCAGAATTGCTGCATTCCCGCCGTAGCGTTCGACGACCGCAGGGCCGGGGGGAAGTCGTCCCGGTGGTCGTGGCACACCCTGCGCCACACCGACCGAGGCGGGACCGAAGGAGTGTCGGATGGAGATCGGCGAGTACCTCGCCGCCTTGCGCAAGCGCTGGTACGTGATCGTGGTGCTCGCGGTCCTCGGCGCCGGCATCGGCTACCAGCAGGCACAGGCGGCCACGCCGATGTACCGCTCGACCTCGAAGGTGTTCGTGTCGCTCGCGCGCGGCGACACCGTGGCCGACCTGGTGCAGGGGTCCACCTACACCCGGAACCTCGTCGAGTCGTACGTGCAGCTCGCCACCGTCCCCGCGGTCCTCAAGCCGGTGATCGACCGGCTCGACCTGACGGTGACGCCCAAGCAGCTGGCGTCGGTGGTGCACGCCGAGGCTCCGCTGGACACGATGCTCATCGAGATCTCCGCGACGAGCCAGTCGCCGGAACGGGCGTCCGCCGTCGCGAACGCCGTCGCGGACCAGCTCTCCACGACCGTCGAGTCGCTGTCCCCGACGTCGGGCGACGGCGTCGCGAGCGTGAAGATCACGATGGTCGGCGAAGCGACCCCGGCAGCGGCGCCGTTCTCCCCGAAGACCAAGCTGCTCGTGGCGACCGGCGGAGCGCTGGGCCTCGCCCTCGGTCTCGTCATCGCCTTGGCGTGGGCCCGGCTCGACACCAAGGTGCGCGGTACCGCCGACCTCCCGCGCGAGCCGGCACGGCCCCTGCTCGGCCTGATCCCGTTCGACCGGTCGATCTCCACCGAGGGCCCGCGCACCATCATCGAGCACCCCCGCGGCGCCCTCGCCGAGGCCTACCGGCGGGTGCGGGCCAACCTCGACTTCCTCGACTCGACAGCGCCGGTCCGCGCGTTCGTCGTCACGTCCACGGTGCCGCGCGAGGGCAAGTCCACGACGTCCGTCAGCCTCGCGCTCGCCCTCGCCCACACCGGCCGCCGGGTGCTGCTCGTCGACGCCGACCTGCGGCGTCCTGCCGTGGCCCGCATCTGCGGCCTCGAGGGCGAGGTGGGTCTCACGACGATCCTCGCGCACAAGGCGACCCTCGCCGACGTCCGCCAGCCGTGGGGCGTCGAGGGCCTCGACGTCGTGACCGCCGGGCGCGTGCCGCCCAACCCGACGCAGCTCATCGACTCCGTGGCGATCGCGGCGTTCCTCGAGGAGGCGAAGGCCAGCTACGACATGGTCATCGTCGACACGTCCCCGCTCCTGGCCGTCAGCGACGCCGCCGTGCTGGCTCGCCGCACCAACGGCGCGATCGTCGTGGCACGGGCCCGCAAGGTCGACCGGCACCACCTCGCCGAGCGCCCTGTCGACGCTCGACACGCTCGGCGCCCCCTGTCTCGGCATCGTGCTCAACGGCGGCCCGCGGATGCGCCGCGCGACGTCGTACGGGTACATGGAGCCGCGTCGGCGGCTGCTGAGCACGCGGCGCTCCGGCCGGAACGCGGGCGCGTCGGTCACCGCGGCGGAGCCGGTGGAGACCGTCGCTCCGGTTGCTCGACCGGTCGCGCCGGTCGTGCCGGTGGAGCCGGTCGCCCCCTTGGAGCCGGTCGCCCCCTTGGAGCCGGTCGCGCGCGTCGCGCCGATCACGACCGTCGAGCCGGTCACGCCCGTCGAGCCGATCGCGCCGCTCGAGCCGGTCGCACCGCACGCCGCGCCGACCGGACCCGTCCTGGACGAGATCGCCGAGTCGGACGAGCTCGGTCCGGCCGCCGATCCCGCCGACCGGCTGGCGACGGCGGGTGAAACCACCGGCCGGCACGCCGACCCCGAGGCCCACGACGAACCCGTGCCTGCGGGCGCGGTGCTGGTCGCGACCGCCGGGCTGCACGACGGCACCTCACGCCCCCGGATGCACACCGAGGTCGAGATCGCCTGACGCCGGGCAGCACGCACGAAGGGCGGGACCGGTGACCGGTCCCGCCCTTCGTGCGTCAGCGGCAGCGGCCTACTGACCAGCGGTCGCGTAGACCGCACCGTCGAGGCGGGACAGCGCCCGCCGCAGCGCGGTGCTCGACGTGTGCATCGTGTAGGGGAAGTAGACGACCTCGACGCCCACCTCCGCGAACATCGCCTCGAGCCGGCGGCCCTTGTCGGTGCCGCGCCAGTCGTCGCCCTTGAAGATGACGTCGAACTGCAGCCGCTCCCACATCTCGAGCTTGCTGGGGACGTCCTCGACGACCGCGTCGTGCACGAGCCGCAGGGAGCGGACGATCTCGATCCGCTCGGCGATGGGGACCACGGGACGGATGCCCTTCGTGATCTCGAGCGTGTCGTCGTCGACGACTCCGGCGATCAGGCGGTCGCACCGTGCGGCGGCGTGCCGCAGGAGGTTCAGGTGACCGACGTGGAAAAGGTCGTAGGCGCCGGGCGCGTAGCCGGTGATCATGCGCGAGCCTTCCTCTGCGAGATGGTGACGAACACCCGCGCCATCGAGGGCCCACCGACGTAGTCGATTGCTGGGGACGTTACAGACAAATACGACATGACCGCCAGGCGTCTTCCGGGTGAACTCACTGCAGCCCCCTCAGGCTCGTGCGTAGTCGTACACGACATGGCCGACGGCGCCCGACACCATGCCGGTGCCGCGCGCGACCGTGCGGCGTCCCCGGGCGTCGTGCTCCGGTGAGCGCAGGACGGCGCCCACGGCCGTCCGGGCAGCCCCGGCGGCGATCCGGACCGACCCCTCCAGCACGGCGCGCACCCGAGCACGGGAGCGGCCGACCGGCGAGCTGGCCAGCGCGACGGCGCACCTGCTCGCGGAGTTGCCGCTGCGGCGCGCGCGGTGCAGCACCCACGAGCGGGTGGACCGGTCGGCGGGCACCACGTCGACCACGACGGCCTCGTCGCACCAGACCATGCGGACGCCACGGGCCACCAGCGTGCGGCTGAACAGGGTGTCGGAGCCGCCGCTGAGACCGAACGCCTCGTCGAAGCGCACGCCGGTCTCACGCAGCATGGCCACGTCGAGGAGCAGGTTGTTCGTCGCCGCGACGGTCACCGGCGTGCCGGTGGGCATCCGTCGGCGGTCGAAGAACCGACCGGCGCGCACCCAGGCGTCCGGTGGTGCGGCGAACTCGGAGACCACGGGTCCGACCACGCAGGGCGCCCCCGTGTCGCGGTACGTGTCCAGCAGAAGTGCCAGCCACCGGTCCACGGGCCGTTCGTCGTCGTCGATGAACACGAGGACGTCGGCGTCGGCCGCCGCGCTCATCGCCGCGTTGCGTGCGGCTGCGATGCCGGGGCGCGGCTCGTGCACGTAGTGGGCGCCGCTCGCCTCGACGAGGCCGCGGGCGGAACCGTCCGGGTCGTTGTCGACCACGAGCAGCCGGACCTCGTCGGGCACGGTGCCCGCCTGTGCGAGCAGGGCCGGGACGGCGACCGCGAGGTCGTCCGGCCGGCGGTACGTGAGCATGGCGACGACCACCTGCAAGGTGCGGGCCCCGGCGTGGGCGGCCGCCGGTGCGTTGCCGGCGCGCGTCATGCCGGGACCTGCTCGGCCGACGACGCCGCGGCCGGCGGCACGGCGGGTCGGCCGGGGGCGGCCGCCGCTGCGCCGGCCCGGACCGCGTCGAGGGCAGCCAGCTCGCGGTACCACTTGACGGCTGCGAGCAGGAGGAACAGGCCGGTGCCGACGGTGATGACGGTGTACACGCCGAGGAACACGGGCAGGAAGCCGAGCAGCACGAACGACCAGCACAGGACGCCGTAGTCCATCGGGACGACGAGCAGAGCGCGCACCCACGACCGCGAGCCCGGGTCGGTGTCGGCCTTGGACCGCACGCCGTGCACGCGCCGGAGCTGCTCGGTGAGGATCATCGCGAAGAACAGGACGCTCGTGACGACCGTGGAGACGAGCGGCAGGACCACCCACCGGTCGTCGACCTCCTCGGACCGGAACAGCGCCACGGCGAGCCCGAGCGGCAGCAGCACGGACTTGGCGGCGTCGACCACGTGGTCCAGCCACTCTCCCGCGGTGGAGCTCCGTCCCTGCAGACGCGCGACCTGGCCGTCCGCGGAGTCGAACGCGTACCCCAGGGCCAGCAGGACGGCGACCACGACTCCGGACACGACCGAGATCGGCACGAGAGCCAGCACGGCGATGCCCGCGGCGGTGCACAGCGCGGAGATGCCCGTGACCGCGTCGGGCGTCAGGCCCAGCGATGCCGCACCCGCCGCGAGGTACCTGCCCCAGCGACGGTTGACGAACCGCGAGTACGCCGGTGCCGACCGGGCCACCGCCTTCTGCGCGCCGCGCAGCTCCGTGAGCGCCTGACGATAGGTGGGGTTCATGCGACCTCCGCCGGGACCCGGCTGCTGACGGCGGCGGTACCCAGACCGCTGCGACGGCCTGCGCCGCGGGTGCGGCGCAGGTCTCCGGACGCCAGCCGGCGGGCCAGGTCCTCGTACCGGTCGGCGACGACCTCCCAGTCGTAGTCGAGCGCGCGGCCGGCGAGCGCCCGCCCTCGACGCAGGCAGTCCTCGGGGTCCGCCTCGGCCGCCTCGACCTGCGCCGTCACGTCCGCCGCGCTGCCGAAGTACCGGCCGTCGTCACGGAGCACCTCGCGGTTGAACCCGACGTCGTACGCCACGGTCGCGGTGCCGGCGCCGATGGCCCGCAGCAGCGACGGGTTGGTGCCGCCCACGGAGTGGCCGTGCAGGTAGGTCCGGGCGTGCGCGTAGAGCGTGTCGAGCAGCTCGCCGTCCCAGACCCCGCCGAGCAGCCGGACCCGGTCGTCGGCGAGCGCGTGGATCCGCGCCGTGTGCTCGTCGGCGTAGGGCGCGGAGCCGACGACCACGAGCGGGAGCCGTGCCCCGCTCGCGACGTAGCCCTCGACCAGCACGTCGACGTGGTTCTCCGGCTCGAAGCGCGCGACCACCAGGTGGTAGCCGTGCGGCTCGAGGCCGAGCTCGGCGAGCCGGGTGGACGGCAGGTCGACGAGCCGCGGGGCGCCGTAGCTGATGAGCTCCGTGGGCACGTCGAACTCGGCCCGGTAGTAGTCCTGGATGCCGACGGCGTCGGCGACGAGCGCGTCCGACCACCGCACCGCGAGCGCCTCGGCCGTCCGGTAGTACCGCTGCCCCGACGGCCCCCACTTGGCGCGCTTCCACTCGAGGCCGTCGACGTGGGTGGCGACGGGGATGCGGGCGGCACGCAGACCGGGCAGCCACGGCGAGTTCGCGGCGTTGAACATGATCGCCGCGTCGACGCGGTGGCGGACGAGGTGGCCGACCGAGAGCGCGGTGTGCGACAGCGTCTCCAGCGAGCGGCGCCGCAGGGCGGGCAGGTGCACGAGGTCCATGCCGAGGAACGCGTCCGGACGGGGTTCGGCCCGCCCGGTCCGGCAGTACACGGTGACGCGCAGCCCGCGGTCCACCAGCCGGCGCCCGACCTCCTCGGCGGCGGTCTCGAAGCCGCCGTACCGGGCGGGCACCCCGCGGGTGCCGACGAGGGCGACGTGCAGGGGTACCGCGTGCGACAAGGCGTGTCTCCTCGGACCCGAACGTGCTGTGTGGACGCGTCGAGTGTGCCCAAGAAATCGGACGAAGGGTACCGGATCGGACCTTTTTCGCCCGAGGTTCACCCCCTCGGACCTGCTAGGACGCTCGTCCAGACCCGCGCGGCACCGGGCTGCGCGGGGCCCGACCGTGCCGCTCAGGGGTGCGCCAGGACCGCGCCGGTCAGCCGCCGCGCGCCGCCCGGACGGCGTCCGCGTAGACCTCGAGATGCCGCTCGGCGAGCACCGCCCAGTCCCTGCCGGACAGGTCGGGCGGCGCCGGGGGCGGCCCCGCGACGGCGGTCAGCGCGGACGTCAGGACCGTCCCGGTGAGGGCTCCGGCGTACCGCTGCACCCACCACGGACCGACCTCGTCGGCGAGCGCGTCCGTCACGGCGTTCGCGGGGACGAGCACGGGCCGGCCCAGCGTCAGCGCGAGGAGCAGCGCCCCCGAGTTGTGCATGTTGCGGTAGGGCAGCACCACGAGCTGGCCGGCACCCACCTCGGCCACCAGCTCGGCGTCGTCGAGGTGCCGCAGCGCCACGGACACGCGGGCGTCCCCGGCCGCCGCACCGGCGACCTCGGTGGCCGTCGCAGGCGAGCCCGGCCGGCCGGCGATGCGCAGCGACACCGACTCGTCGTCGACCTCGCGGAAGGCGGCGACCAGGTCGAGGACCCCCTTGTACGGCCGGACGATGCCGACGTGCACGAGCCGCCCGGGCACGGGTGACGGCTCCGGGTGGGCCGCGTACCAGTCGCCGTAGTCCCCGAGCGGGATCGTCGTCGCCCGGGCACCCGGTGGCAGCGGCGTGGTCGGGTTCAACCGGATCCACCAGGTCGTCGACCGGTCGCACAGCCGGAGCACGGCACGCGTGACCCGGGGCAGCTGCTCGTGCGGCGCGACGTTGTGCGCCGACCGGACCACCGCCGTGCGGCGCAGGCGGCACCGCACGAGGGTGGCCGCGAGGAGCCCGGCCGCGGCGAGGGTGCGCATCGGCGTGGTCTTCGTCACGACGACCTCGGGCCAGTGCACGTGCAGCACGTCGTACCGGGACAGCAGGGCCCGACGCCACGAGAAGGTCTCGACGACGGTGCTGCGGCGCAGCGCACGCAGCAGGAGCACGAGGTGCGGGTTGGTGGTCGGGCCGGGCTCCGCGAACGACTGCAGCACGCGCGGGCGTGTTCCGGCGACGGGGTCGGGCACGGCACCCTCCTGGGCTCGGGACGTCCGGATCGTACCGATCATCACCCGCCCCGCCGCTCCCCGGTGGGGCGATCCACGGATACAGTTCCCGACCAGGGACGACAACGGGGGCGCCTGCGACCTGCGCCGATGCGCGGGGGACGGCGGCGCGCCCGGCGAGGTGGAGGTGGACGGTGGACGCGCTCGTCGTCGTCAACCACCGGTCGCACGCCTTGCTGGAGCAGAACCTGGCGGCCACCTCGGACGGGCTCGACGCCCGGGTCGTGGTGGTCGACAACCGCTCCACGGACGAGGAGCGGGACGCCGTCCGGGCCGTGACGGACGCGCACGGCTGGGACCTCGTGACGGCCCCCAACGACGGCTTCGGTGCGGGCGTCAACCGCGGCGTGGCCCGCGCCCAAGTGCTCGGGTGCGACGTGTTCCTCCTCGTCAACCCCGACCTCGAGCTCGCACCCGACGTCGCGCGGGGCCTCCTCGACGCGGCCCGCCAGGACCGTGGCGCCCTCGTCGGCCCGCGGATCCTGCGCCCCGACGGCACGGTGTGGTTCGCCGGCGGCGACCTCGACGTCGCCACCGGACGCACCCGCACGCGCCCGGACCTCGTGGGCCCGTCGCCCGTGTGGCTGACCGGCGCGTGCCTCGCACTGCACGAGGACCTGTGGCACCGGGTCGGCGGGTTCAGCGACGCGTTCTTCATGTACTGGGAGGACATCGACCTGTCCGCGCGGGTGCGTGCGGCCGGGGGTCACCTCGTCGTCGAGCACGGCCTCACGGCGGTGCACGACGTCGGTGGCACGCAGGAGCCCGCGGGCAGCCGTCGCAAGTCCGACCTCTACTACCGGCACAACTGCCGGGGCCGGCTGGTCTTCGCGGCCCGCAACCTCGACCGTCCCGCGGTGCGGGCGTGGGCGCGGGGCTCCCTCGGCTACGCCCGGCTGGTGGTCCTGCGGGGCGGGAGGCGGCAGCTGCTGCGCTCACCCGGCCCCCTCTGGGCGGCGCTGCGCGGGACCACCGAGGGCCTGTGGTTCGCGCGCGCCGACCACCGGGACGACCAGCGGAACGACCACCCGGTGACGGCATGACGCACGTCGTCGTCGCGCACCCGTCGCCGGACCTGTACGGCTCGGACCGCCAGCTCCTGGAGTCGATCAGCGCGATCGTGGGGCGCGGCGGCACCGTGGAGCTCGTGCTCCCCGCGGACGGCCCGCTGCTGCCGCTGGCCCGCGACCGCGGTGCCCAGGTGCTCGTCGCGTCGTTCCCCGTGCTGCGCAAGCGGCTGCTGCACCCGCTGCGGCTGCCGGGCCTGCTGTGGCGGTCCGCGACCGCGACCGTGCGGGCGACCCGCTGGCTGCGCCGCGTGCGGCCGGACCTCCTGTACGTCAACACCGTCACGATCCCCGTGTGGCTGCTCGCCGGGCGGCTCGCCCGGGTCCCCGTGCTCGCCCACGTGCACGAGGCCGAGGACGGCGGCCGGCTCGTGGCCGCAGCCCTCGCCGCACCGATGCTCCTCGCCCGCCGCGTGGTCGCGAACAGCGCCGCAGCCGCCGCGATCCTCGTCGCCGCCCTGCCGCCGCTCGCCGCGCGCACCGAGGTGGTCCACAACGGCGTGCCCGCACCGCCCTCTCCGCCCGCGGACGCCGGGCACGCCACCGGTGCCCCGTGGCGCCTCGCGGCCGTCGGGCGGTTGTCCCCGCGCAAGGGCACGGACGTCGCCCTCGAGGCCGTGGCCCTGCTCGCGGCCCAGGGTCTCGACGTGCAGCTGTCCGTGGCGGGCACCGCGTTCGCGGGCTACGAGTGGTTCGTGGAGCAGCTCACGGAGCGCGCCTCGCGGCCCGACCTCGCCGGACGGGTCGAGCTGCTCGGGTACGTCCACCCGACCTGGGACCTGCTCGCGGCCAGCGACGTGGTCCTCGTGCCGTCCCGGGTCGAGCCGTTCGGCAACACCGCCGTCGAGGCCATGCTTGCGCGGCGACCCGTCGTGGCGTCCCGGACGCAGGGACTCGCCGAGGTCGTGCTCGACGGCCGCACCGGGCTGCTCGTGGCCCCCGACGACCCCGTCGCGCTCGCTGCGGCGGTCGCGGGCCTGCTGCGCGACGACGCCGCCCGGGACACGCTCGCCCGCGCCGGCGAGGTCGACGCCCACGACCGCTTCTCGACCGAGAAGTACTCCGAGCGGCTGCTGCGCGTGATCGACGAGGTCACAGGCTGACCGGCCAAGTTCACCCGGATGCCGAACCGGGGAGCCCACGGTGTTTGGGTAGATTCGTCCGGTCGAGGGTGGGCCGCCCCGGCCTGCACCAGGAGAGGGGACTCGGTGCGCGCACTCGCCCTGTGGACCGACCGCCAGGCACCGGAGACCGGTGTCCGTGCCGTCGTGCCCGCACACCCGATCGACGGGTGAGCGCGTCATGACCGAACCTGTCCCGGAGTCCCCCGACACCGTCGCACCCATCGCCGGCCTCGGTCGCACGACCGCACGTGGCGCGATGGTGACGGTCGGTGGGCAGGCCGTGCGCATGACCATCCAGATCGGCGGCGTCGTCGTCCTGGCGCACCTGCTCTCGCCGCACGACTACGGGCTCCTCGCAATGGTCCTGACGGTGGTCGGCGTCGGCGACCTGTTCCGCGACTTCGGTCTGTCCTCGGCGGCCATCCAGGCGGCGACGCTGAGCCGGCACCAGCGCGACAACCTCTTCTGGCTCAACACGGCGATCGGCGCCTGCCTCACCCTCGCCGTGTTCCTCGCAGCGCCGCTGCTGGCAAACCTGTACGACGAGCCGGACCTCGTCGGCATCGCGCGCGTGCTGTCCTTCACGTTCCTGCTCAACGGTCTCGCCACGCAGTACCGCGCCGGCCTGACGCGGCACATGCGGTTCGCCCGGCTGGCGTCGATCGACATCGCGGGCCCCGCTGTCGCGCTCGCGATCGCCGTCGTGCTGGCCCTGAACGGTGTCGGCTACCGGGCCCTCGTCGTGCAACAGCTCACCGTGAGCGTCATCCTCCTGGTCGGCGTCGTCGTCGCGGGCCGTTGGCTCCCGGGCCTGCCCCGGCGGCACGTGCCGATGCGCGGCCTGCTGACGTTCGGCTGGCACCTGCTGGGCACGCAGCTCGTCGGCTACGCCAGCAACAACGTGGACTCGCTCACCATCGGCGTGCGGTTCGGGTCCGTCAGCCTGGGCCTCTACAACCGGGCGTTCTCGCTGCTCATGCAGCCGCTCACCCAGCTCCGGTCACCGAGCACGACGGTGGCGCTGCCCGTGCTGAGCCGGCTGCGCGGTGAGCCCGCCCGGTTCGCCGAGTTCGTGCGGCGCGGCCAGCTGGCCCTCGCGTACACGCTGGTCGCCGGGCTGAGCCTCGTCGTCGCGGCGGCCGAGCCGCTCACCGACATCCTCCTGGGCCCGCAGTGGACCGGTGTCATCCCGCTGATCCGCCTGCTCGCCGCGGCGGGGATGTTCCAGACGCTCGCCTACGTCGGCTACTGGGTGTACCTCGCGACCGGGCTGACGGGCGTGCTGCTGCGCTACACGCTCCTGTCCGCCGTCGTCCGGATCACGTGCGTGGTCGTCGGCAGCACGTGGGGCGTCGTCGGCGTCGCCGCCGGGTATGCGGTCGGCTTCCTGCTCGAGTGGCCGCTATCCCTGTGGTGGCTGTCCCGGCACACGCCGGTGCAGCTCGGCGTGCTGCTGCGCGGCGCCCTGCGCACGATCGTCGTGTTCGGCGCGTGCGCGGCGATCGGCTGGGAGGCGTCGACTCTCGTCAGCGGCTCGTGGGCGTCGCTGTCCGCCGCCGTGGCCGCCTCCCTCGCGGCCTTCGGCGTCGTGTGGCTCGTGATCCCGGCGATCCGGCGCGACGTGCGCGAGGTCGCCGACGTCGTCGTCCTCGCCCGCTCCGGTCGCCGCCCCGCACCGGTCGACGCGGTGACCTGACCGGCCGTTCCTCGGTGGTCCCCCGGTCGGGTCGGCTGGCGGACCGCAGCGTCGGAGCCTGAGCGCAGCGTTGGGAGCCAGACCCCAGTGTCGGACCCCGACCGCACAGTGTCGGAATCCGACCGCAGTGTCGCTGAGCCCGACGCAGTGTCGCTGAGCCCGACGCAGCGTCGCCGAGCCCGGTGCAGTGGTCAGCGTCCGACGGCCTCGTCGATCGCGGCCGACAACATCGGCGCCAGGGTCCGCATGTAGGTCATCGTCACGTGCTGGTCCTGGTGGTAGACGAGGACGTCGCCGATGACCGCCGGGCAGGTGCCCGCCTGGCAGAAGTACCGGGTGAGGTCGACGAGCGCGGCACCGGGGGTCTGCTCGACGGCGGCGACCTGCGGATCCGTCAGGAGGCTCACGTCCTGCGGCGTGGCGCACGACGCGGCGGACCTGTCCTCCACGCACGCCGGGGTGCTCTCGACGCCCGCGGCGGTCGGGTCCGGGTTGTCCCGGAGCGCCACGACCCGGGCGCCGGACTGCGCCATGCGGCCCCAGGCGGTGGCCAGACCGTCGGCGCCGTCCCCCGCTCCGTAGCGCGTCGCGGAGAGCGCCGAGGTGAAGACGTAGTCGAAGTCGGCAGCCTGGACGGTGTCGATGACGTCCTGCTCCCAGGCACGGCACGCGGCGCTCCGGTCCTCGGGCGGCGTCGCCGTCACCGGGCACCCCGACCGCAGGTACGTGGTGAGCCGCCATCCGCGCTGCTCGGCCACGGCGGCGAGGGCCGGCTGCCACTGGGCCGCGTGCGAGTCGCCGACGAGGGCCACCTGGACGGTGCCGTCCGGGTCGCCGAACGTGCACGGCGTCGCGGTGACCGTGTCACCGCTCACCTGGCAGCCCGCGTGGACGCGGCCGAAGTCGTCGTCGTCGCCGATCACCGGCGCCGGGTACACCGTGCCCGTCGCGGCCGTGTCGCACGCGGTGCCGTCGACGGCGGCGGCGCCGAAGCATGCCGGGGGGTCCGCGACCACGGCCCGCAGCGCTGTCCACGCGGCCGTCTGCTGGTGCCGGACGCTCGCGCTCATCGCCACCGCCGGCACCGCGAGGAGCGCCATGCCCGCGACCACGGCGATCCCGACGGTGGACCGACGGGCCCAGGCCGACCCGCCCGACGGCCGGTAGCGGTCGAGCACGGTGACCTCGACGAAGCGCCGCGTGAGGTAGGCGAGCGGGACCGCGACGAGGACGGCGACGACCCGCCCCGGGAGGCCGAGCTGCCGCCCGACGACGTACGGCAGCAGCACGATGAGCGGCCAGTGCCACAGGTACAAGGAGTACGACATGTCCCCGACCGCCTGCACCGGGCCCCAGCGCATCAGCGCCGACGGTGACCAGCGCGCCCGTGGCAGGCCGGCGGCGATGACGAGGAGGGCGCCGAGCACGGGCACGGCGGCGGCCCAGCCGGGGAACGGGGTGCGGGACGAGAACGCGAAGGCGGCCACGCCGATCAGCGCGACGCCTGCCCAGCTCGCGCCGGCCTTCGCCGCGTCGGGCAGCGCGGCGGCTCGGTGGGCGACGAGCCAGAGGATGCCGCCGGCGGCGAACTCCCAGGCCCGTGTGGTGGTGACGAAGTAGGCGGAGGCCGACTCGCTCGCGGTGGCGAGGACCGACCACGCCAGCGACGCCAGGGCCAGCGGCGCCAGCACCGCGAGGTACGCGCGCCGCCACCGGGGGGTGCGGGCCGCGATCAGGCTGCCGACGACGAGCAGCGCGGGCCACGCGAGGTAGAACTGCTCCTCCGCGGACAGGGACCAGAAGTGCTGGACGGGGCTGACGTCGGCGGCGGGTGCGGAGTAGTTGGTCGCGTTGCCGGCGAGCAGCCAGTTCTCGACGTACAGCGCGCTCGCCGCGATCTGCCGGCCGAACTGCGGCCAGAGGCTGCGGGGCACGAAGACCCAGGTGGTCAGGAGCGTGAAGGCCAGGACGAGCATCGAGGCGGGCAGCAGCCGGACGGCCCGCCGGGCGTAGAAGCCACCGACGGTGAAGGTGCCGCGCCGCAGCGGCTTGACGATGTGCGCGGTGATGAGGAAGCCGGAGATCACGAAGAACACGTCGACGCCCACGTACCCACCGGGCAGTCCCCGCGGGGCGACGTGGTAGGCCAGCACGAGGAGCACGGCGGCCGCGCGGAGCGCCTGGATCTCCGGACGCACTGCCCCGCGGGCGGCGCGTGACCGCAGCGAGGACGACGTGCCCGACGGACCCGGCGGGTCAGGCACGGGCACGGGTGCGGGTGTCGACGGCGCCTCGACGGTCACGGGTCAGTACGCGCCGCTCGGTCGGACGATCGCGCGGGCGGTCTTCCACAGGATCATGAGGTCCATCCCGACGGACCAGTTGTCGGCGTACCGCAGGTCGAGCCGGACGGACTCCGTCCAGTCCAGGTCGGAGCGGCCGCTGACCTGCCAGAGACCGGTGAGGCCGGGCTTCACGCGCAGGCGCCGGTGGACGCGGTCCTCGTACACGTCGACCTCGCTGGTGAGGGGCGGTCGGGGGCCGACCAGGGACATGTCGCCGTGCAGCACGTTCCACAGCTGCGGCAGCTCGTCCAGAGAGTACCTGCGGAGCACCCGGCCGAGAGGCGTGACCCGGGGGTCGTCGCGCATCTTGAACAGGACGCCGTTGCCGTCGCTGTCCGCAGCGAGCGCGGCACGCCGCTGGTCGGCGTCCACGTACATCGTGCGCAGCTTCCACATGGTGAACGTACGGCCGTCGACGCCGACGCGGGTGTTCCGGTAGAAGGCGGGACCGGGGGTCGTCAGGCGGACCGCGAGCGCGAGGACGGCGACGAACGGGAGGAACACGAGGGCGACGAGCGGCGCGATCGCGTAGTCCATGGCGACCTTGGCGAGCATGCGGGTGCGCGGCGGCGCGATCTCGACCTCGAGCAGCGGCAGCGAGCCGGTCGGTCGCAGGGTCAGGCGGGGGCTGGCCACCTCGACGAGGTCGGGCATCACGACCATCTCGGCGCCGGCGCGGTCCAGCGCCCAGCCGAGCCGGCGGAGGCCGTCACCGCTGAGGACGCTGCCCGTGACGATGACGACGTCCACGGCGAAGTCGGCGACCACCTGCGCGGTGTCCGCAATCCCGCCGAGGACGGGCACGTCGGCGAGCGGCGCCTCGTCGTCGGCGGAGGGCAGGCACAGGCCCACCACGTCGTAGCCCTCGTAGGCCGCGGCGGACAGCTCGTACGCCGCGCGGGACGCGCTCGCGACCGAGCCCGTGACGAGCGTGCGCTGCATGTCGAGCCCGTGCTCGCGGCGGTGGTGGAGGCGCTTGCGCACGATGTAGCGGAGCCCGGAGGCCAGCGCGGTGGCGAGGGGGACGCCCAGGAAGACGGTGACGCGGGGCGGGTCGGCGTTGAAGCTGAACGCGAGGACCACGACGAGTCCGGCCACGGCCGTGCCGCCGGCCACGACCGACTGGAACTCCTCGACACCGACGCCGAGCCGCTTGGTCTCGTAGCCGCGCGCGAGGGCGACGCACAGCGGGAACATCACAGCGGCGACCAGCGACCAGCGGAACGCGGCCGGTCCCACGCCCAGGCGCGGGAGGAGGAGCGCGAGGGCGACGAGGCCGGCGGCCAGCGCGTCCGTGACCGCGATGAGCGCGCGGTAGCGGCGCGAGCGCGCGGACCACCGGTGCGCCCGCTGAGCCGGCCCGTTGTACGGCGTCGCCCGCGCGAGGAACGGCTGCGGCGACGCCCAGGACCTGCGGGGCTCGCGGGAGCGCGCCCGACGGTCGCGCTCGGCGGTCGGCTCGAGACCTCCTCGGTCTGCGGTGAGCGTCATGTGTCCCCCAAGCGACGCCGACATGAACTGCACGGATATGCGGAGGCTAGCCCGCGGTTCGTCCCCTTCCGTCCCTACTTGCCCGATTTCACCCGGGTGCTTCCTCACATGGGCGGATGGTCACCTGTGCGGGACCTTGTGCCTATGTATGCGTGTATACACCGATGCATAGTTGGGACGTGCGGTTCGGAGGCACACGACGCCACCGACACGCCGGTCCCGCAGGGGCCAGGGGGCGGTCCGCACAGAGAAACCCCCAACAGGAGGAACATCCGTGTCTTCAGCGCGCCGTCACCACGGCCACCGCACCCCCGCCCGCCGCATGCTCGTCGCAGCAGGCTCGGGCGCCCTCGTCGTCGGCTTCATCGCCGTCGGCACCACCCCCGCATCGGCGTGGGGCTCCCCCGAGGCCGCGACAGCGATGTCCCCCGGCGTCGACGCGAGCCTCCAGCCCTACCTGCTCGACGCGTTCGGGCGCACGTCGACCGGCGGCTGGGGCGCCGACGCCCAGGCCGGGACGTGGACGCACGCCGGCAGCGCTGCCGCGTTCACCGTCGGGGGCGGCTACGGCACCATGACCATGCCGAGCACCGGCGGCAACTACACGTCGCTGCTCGCCACCGCCCCCACCACGGACACCGAGGTGCAGGCACGCGTCGGGCTGGCGTCGAAGCCGGCCGGCGGCACGTCCGACCTGTACGTCGTGGGCCGCGCGATCGACACCACCTCCGGGTACCGCGTGAAGCTCCGCGTCGCGGCGGACGGGACGACCGTGGCCTCGATCCTGCGGGTCGACGGCACCGCGGCCAAGACCGTCGCCACGTCCACCGCGCCCCTGTCCCTCACCCCCGGCAAGGACCTGCAGGTCCGCTTCCAGGTGACCGGCACGGGCACGACCGCGCTGCGTGCCAAGGTCTGGGCCGTCGGCACCGCCGAGCCCGCCGACTGGACGCTGTCCACCACCGACACGACGGCAGCCCTGCAGCGGGACGGCGGCGTCGCCTTCACGACGTACACCCCGGCGCTCGCCGGCCAGACCGTCGCCCGCTACTCCGACCTCTGGGCCGGCCCCAGCGCCGCACCGCGCGTGCTGGACCGTCAGGTCCCCGAGCCCGGCACCGTGATGCCCGACGCGACGAACACCGGCGTGCCGGTCGGCACCAAGCTGACCGTCCACAACGGCGACCTCGTCATCACCACGCCCGGCACCGTCATCGACAGCCTGGACATCCGCGGGTTCGTCAAGGTCAAGGCGAAGGACGTCACGATCAAGAACTCGGTGGTCCGAGGCGTCCCGACGACACGGGCCCAGGGCCTCGTCACGGCGGAGTCCGGCTCCCTGACCATCGTGGACTCCGAGCTCTTCAACGCGACGCCGAGCTGGTACGTGGACGGCCTGCGCGGCAGCAACATCACCGCGAAGCGCCTCAACATCCACGACGTCATCGACACGATGCACGTGTACGGCGACAACGTGACCCTCGAGTCGTCCTGGCTGCACGACACGCTGCACTACGCCGACGACCCGTCGCACACCGACGGCACGCACGACGACAACATCCAGGTCGTCAAGGGCACCAACATGACCTTCGTCGGCAACCGCATCGAGGGCGCGTACAACGCGGCCATGATGTTCACGCAGGGGTCCGGCATCGTCTCGAACGTCACCGTCGACAAGAACTTCTTCGGCGGCGGCACCTGCACCATCAACATCGCCGAGTCCGGCAAGGGCGCCATCGCCGGCCTGTCGTTCACGAACAACACGTTCGCGATGGACAGCCGCAAGAACTGCGCCGTGATCTCGCCCGCCACCACGACCGCGAAGACCACGTACGTGAACAACCTCCACACCGACGGCAACCCGGTCGTCGTCAAGAGGGGCTGACCGGCACCTCACCCCGGGCCCGTCCTCGCCTCGTGCGAGGGCGGGCCCGTCGTCGTCCCGGCACGCCCGATATGCTCCGCCCGGACCGAGACCCGGCGAGAGGGCACCCGTGGAGCCACTGACCTTCGTGACCCCCGTGTTCGAGGCGGAGCTCGCGCTCCTGCACCTGCAGGCGCGCTCGTTCGCCGTGCACGTGCCCTCCGAGCTGGCCCACGAGGTCGTGGTCCTCGACAACACCCGACGCGGCCTGCGCTCGCCGCAGGCGCTGCTCGACGAGTACGGCCCGTGGGCGTCGCGGGTGCGGATCCTGCGGCCGGCCGACGTGTGCGAGCTCCCGACCGTCTCGGGCTGGCGCAGCCAGCAGGTGCTCAAGCTGGCCGTCGCCAGGCTCGTCGAGACGCCCCGGTACGTCACCCTCGACGCGAAGAACCACGTGGTCGCGCCGCCGGCCCCGTCGTTCTTCGAGGCGCCGGACGGCCGAATCCGCGTGCGGGGCTACGGGTACCGCGAGCACCCGCTGCGAGGCTCCCTCGAGCGCGTCCTCGCCTACCTGGGCCTCGACCCGGCCGACCACGTCGACCGGTTCGCCGCGACCGTGACCCCGTTCACGCTCGACGCGGCCGTCGTCCGGGCGATGATCGCCGACGTGGAGCAACGTGCGGGGCGCCCGTTCGCCCGGGAGTTCGTGTCGCAGGAGCTGACCGAGTTCTTCCTCTACGCCGGATGGCTCGTGCGCCGGGACGGCACCCTGGACGGTCTGTACGAGCTCACCGACGCGGTGAACCCGGTGGTGTGGCCACGGTCGGCCACACCGGACGGTGTCCGCGCGGTCGTCGCGTCGGCGGCGGGCTCGCCGATCTTCGGCGTGCACCGGGACGCGATCCCCCTTCTGGATGGCGAGGCGCGCGAGGTCCTGGCAGGGTTCTGGGCGGAGCGAGGGCTCGTGCCGGATCGTGCGGCCGGGGTCGACCTCCTCGTGGCGCTGCACCGCGACCACGACCGGCAACGCCGCCGCCAGCAGGTCCGCGATCTCCCGCCGCGGGCCCTCACGCTGGCTCGCCGTGGGCGCCGGTCCGTCGCCGCGCGCCTGGGCCGCTGACCCGATCGTCTCAGCATCCGGGACAAACGTTCAATTTGCGCCTGTGCAGGTCAGAGCGGGTCATCGATGGGCCTCAGGGGGTCCGCGCCACCCGGCGCTCCGCCGTTCGGGTGAAATCTCCTATGGTGGCGGCACGTACCGGCTCATGTCCCGCGCCGCCCGGTGCCGATATGTCCCACGTGCTCCCTTCTCTCTCTGGAGGCCCCATGCGAGGACGACACTCCGTGCGCCGCCGCCGTCACCTGTCCGCACTCGTCGCGCTCACCAGCGGCCTCGCCGTCGTCCTCACCGGCCTCGTCGCGACGAACGCCAGCTCTGCACCGGTCACCGCGTTCCGTCCCGTCGACCCTGGAGCGGGTGCTCAAGGGCACGTCGCTCGACAGGGGCGGCTCGACCACCGTCACCCTCGCGGGCGTCCCCACGGGGACCATCGCGGCCTCCCTGCAGGTGACCGCGTCGGCAGGCGCCAGCGCCGCCACCGTGTCCGTGTGCCCGGGGACCGCTCGGACCTGCACCGGCACCCCCCTCAAGACCTCGACCGACGAGCTCGGCACGCTGACCGTGTCCGTCCCGGTCACGGCCGCCGACCCGCGCGTCTCCATCACCACCACCGCGTCCGTGAAGGTCTACGCGGACCTGCGGGGCTACACGGTGGACACCGCGAAGACCTCGTCGGCCGACAGCTCGCTGTACACGCCGCAGGATCCCCGGCGGGTGGCGACCGGCACGACCCTCACCGACCGCGGCACGACGGTCGTCACGATCCCGTCCGTCCCCGCCGGCGCGACCGCGGTCGCCCTGCGCCTGACCACCGCCGCGGGCGCGACCTCGACGAACGTCGCCGCCTGCGCCGCCGGTGCCTCGGCGAGCTGCTCGGGCACCACGGCGATCAACCCGCACCCCCGACGTGCCCGGCAGGCCTCCGTGGTCGTCCCGCTCGGGGGGGCTGCAGGCAACCAGGTCCAGCTCTTCAACCTCGGCGGCACCGTCACGCTGAGCGTCGACGTCGACGGGTTCTACGTCCGTGCGTCGACCAACCCGTCCGGCGGCCGGCTGCAGGACCCCTCGACCGCCGCGACGGTCTCGCCGACCGTGCTCGGCCCGAACAGCGCCACCACGCTGATGCTGACGCCGCCCGCCGGCGCCACCGCCGTGCACCTGCGCGTCCGCGCCTCGGGCGCCTGGCGTCCGACCGTCGTCTCGGTGTGCCCCGGTACCGCCCCATCGGACGGCTGCCGAGCCACGTCGCTGCTCACCGCGTCCCCGGGCCCCGTCGCGTACGGCGACGCCGTCGTCGCGCTCGGAGGCAGCAGCAACCGTGCCGTGACGCTCGTCAACAGCGGGGCCAGCACGCGGGTCCTCCCCGAGGTCCTCGGCTGGGTCGTCGCGCCGTCGAGCACCGGCACCGGGACCGCCACGCCGACGCCGACCGTGAAGCCGACGGCGTCCGCCACGCCGACACCGACGCCGACGCCGACGCCGACCGTGAAGCCCACGGCCACGGCCACGGCCTCCGCCACACCGAAGCCGACCACCACCACGCAGCCTCCGGCCACCGTGCCGCCGACGCAGGCGCCGAGCCAGGCGCCGAGCAGCGGCAAGCCCGGCGCGTCGAACACCGGCGTGCCCGACGGCACGCAGCTCACCGTGCACGACGGCGACCTGCGGATCACCACGCCGGGCACCGTGATCGACTCGCTCGACATCCGCGGGTTCGTGCAGGTGTCCGCGGCCAACGTGACGATCCGCAACTCGGTGGTGCGCGGCTACGCCGTCTCCCAGGGGCGCAGCCTGGTGGTCCAGGACGCGGCGAGCGGCTCGCTGACCATCGAGAACTCCGAGGTGTTCGCCGCCGCACCGTCGTACTGGATCGACGGCGTGCGCGGTTTCAACATCACCGTGCGCAACACCGACATCCATGACGTCGTCGACACCGTGCGGGTCATCGGGGACAACTTCCGGATCGAGTCGTCCTGGCTGCACGACAACCTGCACTACGACGTCGCGCCAGACCAGACCAACGGCACGCACGACGACGGCATCCAGATCCAGAAGGGCAACAACATCGACGTGGTCGGGAACACGATCTCCGGCGCCTACAACGCCGCGCTCATGTACTCGCCCGGCCTGGGGCCCATCTCGGACGTGAACGTGTCCGGCAACTGGATCGACGGCGGCGGCTGCAGCGTCAACATCGCCGAGCAGGGCCGCGGGCCGGCGACCGGCCTCGTGTTCAAGAACAACGTGTTCGGCCGTGACACGCGGGTCGACGACTGCGCGATCATCGCACCGAGCACGACCGCGGCGGTGCTCAGCCTCGCCGGCAACACGTACACGGACGGCTCGGCCGTGACCGTCCACCGCGGCTCCTGACCGCAGCCGTCCGAGCGCCCGTCCGGGGAACCCCGGGCGGGCGCTCCGTCGTTCGCCGAGGGGACCTCAGGCCTTGGTGTGGAAGCGGAGCTGGGCCGCCTCGAGACCGTCGACCAGGACTGCCTCGACGGCGTCGGCCGCGCGGTCGAGGAGCCACGGCAGGTCCTTCGCCTCGGGCTTCGCGAAGTCCTTGAGCACGAAGTCCGCCGCGTCCATCCGACCCGGCGGGCGGCCGATGCCGACACGCACCCGCAGGTAGTCCTTCGTGCCCAGCGCCTTCGACGTGTCGCGCAGGCCGTTGTGACCGCCCTCGCCGCCGCCGCGCTTGAGACGCACGTCGGCGAACGGGATATCGAGCTCGTCGTGCACCAGGACGATCCGGTCGAGCGGCACGTCGTAGTACTTCGCCAGCGCCGCGACCGGACCACCGGAGACGTTCATGTAGGTCGACGGCTTGGCCAGGACCACCCGCGGACCCGGCGCACCACCGGGCAGCACCCCGAGACGCGCCTCGGCCACCGCGGCCTGCGGGCGGCGGTGCAGCAGCCCACCGGACCTGCCGCCGCCGAACGACGCGCCGGTGCGGCGGGCCAGCTCGTCGAGCACCATCTGGCCGACGTTGTGCCGGTTGCCCGCGTACTGCGGGCCCGGGTTGCCGAGCCCGACGACGAGCCAGGGTCCGTCGGTCATGGAGGCCCTCCGGGGTCAGGTCGGGGTGGGACGCAGACGGCGCCCGGTACCGCGTGAACGGTACCGGGCGCCGACCCTGCTGAGGATGGCTCAGGCGCCGGAGCGGTCCGCACCTCCTGGGTGGGACCGGGCCGGCGCGCCGGCTGCGGCTCAGTCCTCCGAGTGGGCGGCAGCGGACTGCGCCGCGGCCAGCTCCGAGGCGGCCTCGTCGGCGGCGAGGTCGTCGGCGCTGGCGTGCGGGACGGAGACCGTGACGACGACGATCTCGGGGTCCGTGGCCAGCACGGCGCCCTCGGGGAGCGTGACGTCGCCGGCGTGGACCTGCGACCCGCCGGTGAGGCCGTCGATGGAGACCTCGAGCTCGGACGGCAGGTTGGTCGCCTCGGCCTCGAGGGACAGCGTCTGCGTCTCGACGACGTGGATGGTGCCGGGGGCCGACTCGCCGGTGACGCGCACCTGGACGTCGACGAAGACCTTCTCGCCCTTGCGGACGATCTGCAGGTCGACGTGCTCGATGACGTTCTTGACCGGCTCGCGCTGGACGTCCTTGACGATCGCGAGCGTGACCTTGCCCTCGAGGTCGATCTCGAAGAGGGCGTTGGCGTGCTTGAGCGCCAGCATCGTGTCGTGGCCCGGGAGCGAGACGTGCAGCGGGTCCGTGCCGTGCCCGTACAGGACGGCGGGGATCTGGTCCGCGCGGCGCAGGCGGCGCGCGGCGCCCTTGCCGAACTCGGAACGGGCGGTGGCGGTGAGCTTGACGTCGGACACGGTGACTCCCAGGTGCAGGCGTCCGCACGACGACGCGCGGACGGGCGATGGTGGTGTGGCCGTCGCCAGGACGACGGCACGGAAGATGTGGTGGTGACGATGACGGTGGCCTCGACGCGGGGCGCAGGACGGGCACGCGGAGGCATACCGCCCAGTCGATCACGGAGCTAGGGCGGCCCGCCGGAGATCGTGCGTCCGGTGGACCATCCGTCGTCCCTCGCCGAGGCAACCTGACGATCTTACCCGGTGCGGGGGCACTCCCCCAACCCCGGTGTACTCGGACGGACCCTGCGGCGGGGCACCCGAGCCGGGAGCCGTCGTCAGGCCTGGCCGTCGAAGAGCGACGTGACCGAGCCGTCGTCGAACACCTCACGGATCGCACGGGCGATCAGGGGGGCGATCGACAGCACCATGAGCTGCGGGAACCGCTTCTCGTCCTCGATCGGCAGGGTGTCGGTCACGACGATCTCGCGCGCACCGCAGGCCTGCAGGCGCTCGACCGCGGGCTCGGACAGCACGCCGTGCGTCGCCGCGACGATGACGTCCTTCGCCCCGGCCTCCATGAGCACCCGCACGGCACCCGAGATGGTGCCGGCGGTGTCGATGAGGTCGTCGACCAGCACGCAGGAGCGGCCCTCGACGTCGCCGACCACACGGTTCGCGATCGTCTTGTTGGGGCTGCGGATGTCCCGGGACTTGTGCACGAACGCCAGCGGGCCGCCGCCGAGCTTGTTGGCCCACTGCTCGGCGACGCGGATGCGCCCGGCGTCCGGCGAGACGACCGTGACGTTCGACGTGTCGACACGGGTGCGGACGTAGTCGATGAGCGTGGGCATCGCCCACAGGTGGTCCACGGGGCCGTCGAAGAAGCCCTGGATCTGTGCGGTGTGCAGGTCGACGCTCATCATGCGGTCGGCCCCGGCGGTCTTGAACAGGTCCGCCAGCAGCCGGGCCGAGATCGGCTCACGGCCGCGGTGCTTCTTGTCCTGGCGCGCATACCCGTAGAACGGTGCGACCACGGTGATCGTCTTGGCGGAGGCCCGCTTGAGCGCGTCGACCATGAGCAGCTGCTCCATGATCCACTGGTTGATCGGCGACGCGTGCGACTGCAGGACGAACGCGTCCGAGCCGCGCACCGACTCCCCGAACCGCGTGTAGATCTCGCCGTTGGCGAAGTCGTACGCCGTGGTCGGCACCAGCTCGATGCCCAGCGCACCGGCCACGTTCGCCGCGAGCTCGGTGTGTGCCCGGCCCGAGACCAGGACCAGTCGCTTCTCGCCGTCGGAGGAGACGATCCCGGTCATCGCGTGGAGTCCTTCGTGCTCGTGCCGGCAGCCGCCGACGGGGTGGTGGGCTCCGCGAGGCGTGCGGGTTGGTCGGGCAGGTGCGGCGGTGGGGTCTGGGGCACGCCGGCCGCGGCGCGGGTGGCGCGCTCGCGCTCGGCGCGGGCCTGCGGCGACAGGTCGGCGGTGTCGTCGTCCGCGAGCGCCCGGCGGGCGGCCTCGGCGGCCGGGGTGCCGGCGCGGGCGCGGGCGACCCAGCCCTCGATGTTGCGCTGCGCCCCGGCGCTGACGCCGAGGGCGCCCGCCGGCACGTCCCGG
Source organism: Cellulomonas sp. URHB0016 (assembly GCF_054057935.1). Taxonomy (NCBI): domain Bacteria; kingdom Bacillati; phylum Actinomycetota; class Actinomycetes; order Micrococcales; family Cellulomonadaceae; genus Cellulomonas; species Cellulomonas sp. URHB0016. The sequence goes on from NZ_JBSRZU010000001.1 coordinate 1,554,631, forward strand.
CGGATGACGCTGCCGGCCCCGGTGTATGCGCCGTCCCCGATCGTGACGGGCGCCACGAACATGTTGTCGGCACCGGTCCGTGCGTAGGAGCCGATGGTGGTGTGGTGCTTGTTCACGCCGTCGTAGTTGACGGTCACGGACGCCGCGCCGATGTTGGTGTGCTCGCCGATCGTCGCGTCGCCGACGTAGGAGAGGTGCGGGACCTTGGAGCCGGTGCCGATCTGCGCGTTCTTGGTCTCGACGAAGGTGCCGATCTTGCCGTCGTCGCCCAGCACGGTGCCCGGGCGCAGGTAGGCGAACGGGCCGACGCTCGCCCCACGGCCGACGACCGCGAGGGTGCCGTGCGTGCGGACCACGCTCGCCCGCGGACCCACCTCCACGTCCGTCAGCGTGGTGTCCGGGCCGACGGTCGCGCCCTCGCGCACCACGGTCGCGCCGTGCAGCTGCGTACCGGGCAGGAGCGTCACGTCGCGCTCGAGCTCCACGTCGACGTCCACCCACGTGGTGGCGGGGTCGACGACCGTGACACCGTCGCGCATCCAGTCCTCGAGGAGCCGACGGTTGAGCTCGGCGCGCAGCCGGGCGAGCTGCACGCGGTCGTTCACGCCCTCGACGACCAGCGGGTCGTCCGTCCGCAGGGCTCGCACGTGCCCCCCGTCGGTCCGGGCGATGGCGAGGACGTCGGTGAGGTAGACCTCGCCCTGCGCGTTGTCCCGGCCGAGCCGGCCCAGGGCCGCCCGCAGCACAGCTGCGTCGAACACGTAGATCGAGGAGTTGATCTCGCGGATCGCGCGCTGGTGCTCCGAGGCGTCCTTCTCCTCGACGATGCCCAGCACGTCGCCCGTGCCCTCCTGGCGCAGGATGCGGCCGTACCCCGTGGCGTCGTCCACCTCGGTGGTGAGCACCGTCACCGCGTTGCCGTCCGCGTGGTGCGCCACGAGCAGCTCGCCGAGAGTGCCCGCGTCCAGCAGGGGCACGTCGCCGGCGACCACGACGACCGCGCCGGCGAGCAGCGCACCCGCCGCGGTACCGGCGCCCGGCGTCCCTTCGGCGGCACCGGCCACGTCGGCCTGGGCGGCGGCGTCGAGCGCCGTCATCGCCACCTGGACCGCCCGGCCGGTGCCGGGGATCTCGTCCTGGTCGGCCAGGAGCGCCCGAGGGTCGATCTCGGCGACGTGCGCCGCGACGGCCGCACGCTCGTGCCGGACGACCACGACCACGCGGGCGGGGTCGAGAGCGCGCGCCGACGCCAGGGCGTGGCCGAGCATGCTCCTGCCGGCCAGCGTGTGCAGGACCTTGGGGGTGGCCGAGCGCATCCGCGTACCTTCACCTGCGGCGAGGACGATGACGGCGGCGGGGCGGGGGTACGTCACCTGCGGGTGCTCCTCGCGGATCTGCCCGGTGTGCTCCGAGCGGCGGACCGTGCGCACCGTGCACTCTACCGTCGTGGGAACGGCCTCCCACGCCACCGCCCGCCCCACCGGCGGCGCACGCCCGGCCCCCGAGGCACCTCCGTCCGGACCTGGCGGACGGTCCCGTCCGCACGGTCGGGCCGGTCGGACGGCACAGTCCGGACGGTTCGGCAGGGCCGTCAGGCCGTTCGGGCCCGACCGTCCCGCAGGACGGTCGGGCCCATGGAAAAGGACGGCCGGGCCGGCCCCGGTGGACGGTGGGGCCGGCCCGGCCGCTACCCGGGCACCGCTGCGGTGCCCGGGGCTCCGGACGAGTGACGTGCCGTCACTCGACGCCCGGCTGACGACGTCGCAGCCAGAACAGGCCGCCGAGCAGGACGGCGCCGAGGGCGATCGACCCGGCCGCCATCGCGAGCGTCGGCCCGGTGTCCGCCCCGGTCGCCGACAGGCCTCCGGCCGCCGTCGCCGCCAGCTGCTCGCCCGCCGGAGGGTTGGTCAGGCAGCTCGGGCTGGACGGCGGATAGGCGACCGTCACCGTGGCGGACTGGGGGTCCACCTGGAACAGCACCTGCACGGACGGGCGCACCCAGTCGAACTCGTCACCCTCCACCCACGTGCCGTCGGCCAGCTGCCGCCATCCCGGCCAGTCGACGCCGCGGCCGTTCACCGCGACCGCGCCGGGCCAGCTGACCGTCCCCGCCAGCGGCTGGTCCGCGTAGACCACGTCGGCCCCACCCGGGTTGAGCCAGGTGATCGTCGCCGTCGTGGCGGTCGAGCCCGGCACGGTGATGTCGTACCGCAGCATCGGCACGTCACCGTTGCAGGTCGGCGTGAGGAGGCCGACGTTCAGCGGCGTCGGAGTCGGGGTCGGCGTGGTGGTCGGGGTCGGCGTCGGCGGGGGCGCCAGGTAGCACGGAGCCGCCGCGTCGGTGGACTGGAAGCCCAGGGCGCCCTGCACGGTGATCACCCGCGTCTTGACGGTGGTGCCGTCCGGGAACGTCGCACCGTTCAACGCGGTGACCGTCAGCTGGTAGGTGCCCGGCCCGTCGTACGCCGGCGAGACCGTCACGCTCACGTTCGGGAAGCTGCCCCCGAAGTCGAACGACCCGGCTTCCGTACACGTCGGCGGCGTCGGCTCCGCGGCGAACAACGCCGGGACCGGCACGACAGGGACGGTCGGCGTCGGCGTAGGCGTCGGGGTCGGTGTGGGGGTGGGCGTCGGTGTGGGTGTGGGTGTCGGCGTCGGGGTGGGCGTCGGCGTGGGCACCAGGTAGCACGGGGCCGCCGCGTCGGTGGACTGGAAGCCCAGGGCGCCCTGCACGGTGATCACCCGCGTCTTGACGGTGGTGCCGTCCGGGAACGTCGCACCGTTCAACGCGGTGACCGTCAGCTGGTAGGTGCCCGGCCCGTCGTACGCCGGCGAGACCGTCACGCTCACGTTCGGGAAACTGCCCCCGAAGTCGAACGACCCCGCTTCCGTGCACGTCGGCGGCGTCGGCTCCGCGGCGAACAACGCCGGGACCGGCACGACAGGGACGGTCGGCGTCGGGGTGGGTGTCGGCGTCGGGGTCGGTGGGTCCGTCGGGTGCGGGGGGTACGTGGGATACGGCGGATACGTGGGGTCCGGGGGGTACGTGGGGTCCGACGGGTACGTCGGGTCCGACGGTGGCACGGACGTGAACGCCGCAGCCTCCGGATCGGACGGTGCCGTCGAGTCCGACGGCGGGGCCGCGGCGGCCCACGTCGCGATGACGATGCCGAGAATGACCGTGATGCACGCTGCGATGCAGGCCTTGATGGTGGATCTCATGATGCGCCCCCGCTCGACGGGCGGCCTTCTTCCGCCCACACCCGCAGATCGGGGCGGTGCGAGATCCTCGCGTCATGCACCGTCGACCCGAGCCCCGGGCAATCGTGTCATGTCCCTCACAGGCTGACATACCCGCCCGCATCGGGCACTTGGGACATTTGTCCAGTACAGCTGCGGCACCTCCGGCGACGGGGCGACCCGCCGCCCGGGGCGCGGCCCGGTGCGCGCCGACGGCCTGCTCCGCCCCCAGGATTCGAACCTGGACTGCACGGCTCCAAAGGCCGGCGTGCTGCCGTTACACCAGGGCGGACCGGCGGTCGTCCCGCCGTCGGCGGACCAGTCTGCCAGGCCCGCGCGAAGGCGGGCGCCGCCCCGCCGTGGCCGTCGTGGCCGGCTCGCGGCCCGCCGGCGCGTCCACCGGGGCGGACGGGACCAGGACCCCCGAGGAGACGCACGGCATGATGGCCCCGTGACGCCGGAGACCAAGCGCGTACCCCGTTCGCGCATGACGGGCACGCAGCGGCGCGCCCAGCTGCTCGACGTCTCCCGCAAGCTGTTCGCCGAGAAAGGGTTCGACGGCACGAGCGTGGAGGAGATCGCGGCCCGCGCGGAGGTCTCCAAGCCGGTCGTCTACGAGCACTTCGGCGGCAAGGAGGGCGTCTACGCTGTCGTCGTCGACCGTGAGATCCAGGCCCTGACCGGGGCGCTCACGGGCGCCCTGGAGGTCGGGGGCCACCCCAAGCTGCTCGTCGAGCGGACCACGCTCGCGCTGCTCAGCTATATCGAGACGTCCGAAGACGGCTTCCGCATCCTCGTCCGCGACTCCCCCGTCGCCCAGGCCACCGGGACCTTCTCCAGCCTCATCGGCGACGTCGCGACCCAGGTGGAGCACCTGCTCGCCGACCAGTTCAAGAAGCAGGGCCTCGACCCGCGGGCGGCCCCGATCTACGCGCAGATGCTCGTCGGGATGGTCGCGCTGACGGGCCAGTGGTGGCTCGACGCACGCAGCCCACGCAAGGCGGACGTCGCCGCGCACCTCGTCAACCTGGCGTGGAACGGGCTGTCCGGGCTGGAGCGCCGACCGACGCTGGCGAAGCAGACCTGACCGAGGTCCCGGAGCGGTCTGTCGACGTCGAGTAATCTCGCGACATGGCGCCAGGCACCGTTCCCGCAGAGCCGGGGGCGCGCGACGAGGTCGACCGGATCGTGCTCGCGTGGGAGCGGGAGCGGCCGGACCTCGACGTGCGGCCGCTCACCGTGCTCTCCCGGGTGAGCCGGCTCGCACGCCACCTCGACCTCGCCCGCCGGAGCGCCTTCGCGCGGCACGACCTCGAGACGTGGGAGTTCGACGTGCTCTCCGCGCTGCGCCGGGCCGGGGCGCCGTACCGCTTGTCCCCCGGCGCGCTGCTGACGCAGACGCTCGTGACGAGCGGCACCATGACGAACCGGATCGACCGGCTCGTCGAGCACGGGCTCGTGGAGCGGCAGCCCTCCCCGGACGACCGCCGCGGCGTGCTCGTCCAGCTCACGGAGGCCGGTCTGGCGAGGGTCGACGCCGCGTTCGCCGACCTCCTCGACGTCGAGCGCAGCCTGCTCGGCGACCTCTCGGAGGCCGACCGGGGACGGCTGGCCGACCTGCTCCGTGCGGTCGTCGCTCCCTTCGACGCCTCCTGAGGGGCGATGGATCGGCGATGAGCGCGCGGTGAGCAGGCGATGAGCTCTGCACGCCCGCTGGTCGGACCGGCCGCGCGAGGCCTGCTGCTCTCCGCAGTCCTGCTCTACGCCCTGAACCTGCGGGCGCCGATCACGGCGCTGGCGCCCGTCGTCGAACCCCTGCGCGCCGACCTCGGGCTGTCGGCGGCCGGTGCCGGGCTGCTCACCGGGGTCCCGGTGCTGTGCTTCGCGCTCGCCACGCCACTGGTGTCCGTGCTGCTCGCGCGGCTCGGCACCGCCCTGGTCGTCGCCGCGTCGCTGGCCACCGTGCTGGTCGGTACCGTGCTCCGCTCGTCGGGCGGGTTCACCACCGCGATCGTCGGGACCGTGCTGATCGGCGTGGCGATCACCGCGGGGAACGTCGCCGTGCCGGTGGTGATCGGTCGGGACTTCCCCGGGCACGTCGCCCGCGTCACCGGCCTGTACACGGCCGCGCTCAACGGCGGCAGCGTCCTCACCACGACGCTCACCGCACCCCTCGCCGACCTGGTGGGCTGGCGGTGGGCGCTCGCCTCCTGGGGCCTGCTGGCGGTCGCGGCGCTCGCGGTCTGGCTGCGGGCGTACGGGTGGCGACGCTCGCCACGCGAGCCGGTCCGCCCCGCCGGCGGTCCTCCTGGCCACGACCGGCCGGACGTCCTGCGCAGGTCCGTCACGTGGCTGCTGGCCGTCGCGTTCGCCGGCCAGGCGTTCGGCTACTACGCCGTGAGCGCGTGGCTGCCGTCGGTGCTGCACGACGAGCTCGGCCTCGCCCCCACGGCGTCCGGGGGTGCGGCCGCGCTGTTCCAGCTGTTCGGGATGGTCGGCGGCGTCGGCGTGCCGCTCGCGCTCGGACGGCGGGTGCCGGTCCGGGCGGTCGCCCTGGCGATCTCCGTCGGGTGGACCCTGCTACCCGTCGGGCTGCTCGTCGCCCCGGGCTGGTGGCCGCTGTGGTGCACGTGCGCCGGGGTCGCGCAGGGCGGCAACTTCGCGGTGATCTTCACGGTCGTGGCGACCACGGCAGGGTCGCAGGCGGGCGCTCGACGGATGTCCGCGGCGATCCAGACGTTCGGCTACGGGTGCGCGGCGCTCGGGCCGAGCGTGCTCGGGGCGGTGCACACCGCCTCGGGTGGGTGGACCGCGCCCCTGCTCGTGGTGCTCGGGGCGGTGCTCGCCATGTCGGTCGCCGCGCAGCTCGCCCTGGCGCGGGTCCGGGGCGTCCAGGACGGCTGAGCGACCACGGCCGGCGGGCCGCTCAGCCCGCGATCTCCGCGGCGTCGAGCCACTGGGCCTCCAGGCCGTCCTTCTCCGCCGCGAGCGTCCGCAGCTCCGCGTCGAGGGCGAGGACCGCCTCGTGGTCGGTGGCCTTCTCGGCCATCCGCGCGTGCAGCGACGACTCGAGCTCCGCGATGCGGGACAGCCGGCGCTCGATGCGGGCGATGTCCTTGCGGGCCGCCCGGACGTCGGCCGGGGACGCCGCCGCGCCGCTGCCCTGGGCCGCCGGTACGTCGGCAGGGACGCCTGCCGACGGCGCACGACCGGCCGACGGGCCCGCGGCGGCGTCCGCGATCGCCGCTCGGCGGAGGTCCAGGTACTGCTCGACACCGCCGGGCAGGTCGCGGACCGCGCCGTCACCGAGCAGCGCGAGCTGACGGTCGCAGACCCGTTCCAGCAGGTACCGGTCGTGCGACACCACGACGAGCGTGCCCGGCCAGCCGTCGAGGAGGTCCTCGAGCGCGGCGAGCGTGTCGGTGTCGAGGTCGTTGGTCGGCTCGTCCAGCAGCAGGACGTTCGGCTCGCCGACGAGCAGGCGCAGGAGCTGCAGGCGGCGCCGCTCACCGCCCGACAGGTCGCGGACGGGGGTCCTGGCCCGGTCGCGCGTGAACCCGAGTCGTTCCACGAGCTGGGAGGCGGTCAGCTCCTTGCCGCCCACCACCACGGACCGCTTCTCGCGCTCGACGACCTCGACCACCCGCAGGTCCGCGAGCTCGTCGAGGTCCTCCACGTCCTGCCGCAGCTCGGCCACCTGCACGGTCTTGCCGCGCTTGACCCGTCCCGACGTCGGCAGGACCCGCCCGGCGAGCAGGCCCAGGAGCGACGTCTTGCCCGCGCCGTTGACGCCGACCAGGCCGATCCGGTCCCCCGGGCCGAGCCGCCACGTGACGTCGTCGAGCAGCACCCGAGAGCCCGAACCGTCGTGCGCCGGGAAGGCGAGCGTCACGTCCTCGACGTCGAGCACGTCCTTGCCGAGCCGCGCCGTGGCCATCCGCGTGAGCGCGAGCTGGTCGCGGGGCGCGGGCTCGTCCTCGATGAGCGCGTTGGCGGCGTCGATCCGGAACTTCGGCTTGGACGTCCGGGCCGGGGCGCCACGGCGCAGCCACGCGAGCTCCTTGCGGAGCAGGTTCTGCCGCTTCTCCTCCATGGTCGACGCGGTGCGGGCGCGCTCCGCCCGGGCCAGCACGTAGGCCGCGTACCCGCCGTCGTACTGGTCGACGACGCCGTCGTGCACCTCCCACGTGCGCGTGCACACCGCGTCGAGGAACCAGCGGTCGTGCGTCACCACCACGAGGGCGCCCGAGCCCCGGGCGTACCGCTCGACGAGGTGGGCGGCGAGCCACGCGACACCCTCGACGTCCAGGTGGTTCGTCGGCTCGTCGAGCACGAGCACCTCGTCGTCCCGCACCAGCAGGGCCGCGAGCGCGACGCGCCGCCGCTGCCCGCCCGACAGGGTGCTCACGTCCGCGGCGAGGTCGACGTCGGCCAGGAGACCGGCGTGGATGGAGCGGATGCCGGGGTGGGTGGCCCACTCGTGCTCGTCGAGGTCGCCGTGCACCGCGTCGAGCACCGTCCCGACGGCGAGGTCGTCCCGCTGCTCGAGGACCGCGACCCGGACGCCGCCGGCGCGCGTGACGCGTCCGTCGTCGACCTCCTGGAGCCCTGCCAGGACCCGCAGGAGCGTGGACTTCCCCGCACCGTTGGGGCCGACGACGCCGAGCCGGACGCCGTCGTCGATCCCGAGGCTGACCTCGTCGAGGAGGGTGCGGGTGCCCAGCGTGAGCGTGACGCGGTCAGCGCCGAGAAGGTGAGCCATGAGGGCGTCAGGCTACCGCGGGCGCGCGCTCACCCCGCTCCCGCGCCCGTCGCTGCGCCTACTCCGCGGCGACCACCCGGGCACCTGACACCGGCCCCGCCGCGGTCAGCACGCGGTCGGCGACCCCGGACGCGGTGAACGCCGCGGCGAGCACCAGCGCGTGCTGGCGGCTGCGGGCGAGCGCCGCGACCGTCGGCCCCGACCCGGAGACCACCACGCCGAGCGCCCCCGCGTCCTGCGCCACGGCCAGCGGCTCGGCGAGGCCGGGGTCGAGCTCGAGGGCCGCGAGCTGGAGGTCGTTGTGCAGCGCCGCCCCGAGCGCGCGGGGGTCCCCGGCCCGCAGCGCCTGCATCAGCGGCACGTCGCCCTCCGGGTCCGGCGGGTCGCCGGCGGCCGCCAGCTCGTCGAACGCGGAGTACACGGCCGCCGTGGACAGCCCGCGGTCCTGCACGGCGAAGGCCCAGTGGAACTCGCCCCGGCTCAGCGCCGGCGTGAGCAGGTGACCACGACCCGACCCGATCGCGGTGTGGCCGACGAACGAGAACGGGACGTCCGAGCCGAGCTCGGCGGCCAGCTCCAACAGGTCCTCACGGCCCAGCCCGGTGCGCCACAGGGCGTCGCAGGCGACGAGCGCCGCCGCGGCGTCCGCCGAGCCGCCCGCCATGCCGCCCGCCACCGGGACGCCCTTGTGCAGGTGCAGGTGGACGCCCTCGTCGATCCCTGCGCGCTGGGCCAGCAGGGCGGCGGCGCGCAGCGCCAGGTTCGACGTGTCCGTCGGCACGAGCTCGGACTGCGGGCCGCTCACCGTGAGCTCACGGTGGTCCGACGGGGTGGCGACGACCTCCTCGAACACCGACACGGCCTGGAAGACGGTGAGGACCGGGTGGTACCCGTCCGGCTCACGAGGGCCGACACGGAGCGACAGGTTGAGCTTTCCGGGCGCACGGACCCTGACCTCGTGCTCGGGCAGCGGGGCCACGGGGGTCAACGTCACAGGTCCAGCCTGCCAGGTCGACCTGCGGCAGGCCCGTCCGACGCGGCCCGGTCCGGCACGGCCGCATCCGGCCCGGCCCCGTCCGGCACGGTCGCATCCGGCCCCGCCCCGTCCGGCACGGTCGCATCCGGCCCCGCCCCGTCCGGCACGGTCGCATCCGGCCCCGCCCCGTCCGGCCCCGCCACGTTCGGCTCGGTCGCGCCCGGCCCGGCCATGTCCGGCCCCGCCACCGACCTCGCACCGGCCTGCGCTGTGGCGAGCTGCTCGGCGATACGCGCGAAGCCGTCGACGTCGACGCGCTCACCGCGCGCCTGCGGGTCCACGCCGGCCGCCCGCAGCGCGCGCTCCGCGGCGTCCGCGGAGCCGGCGAGGGCGGCCAGCGCGGGCCGGAGCATCTTGCGCCGCTGCGCGAACGCCGCGTCGACGACGGCGAAGACCTCCTGCCGGGTCGCCGTGGTGGTGGGCGGCTGGCGGCGGTCGAGCCGCACGAGCGCGGAGTCGACGTTGGGGACGGGCCAGAACACCGTCCGCCCGACCGTGGCGGTGCGCCGGGCGGCGGCGTACCAGGCGGTCTTCGCCGAGGGGATGCCGTAGGTGCGGCTGCCCGGCGGTGCGGCGAGCCGGTCGGCCACCTCCGCCTGCACCATGACCAGCGCCCGCTCCAGCGACCCGAACCGTTCCAGGAAGGTCAGCAGCACCGGGACCGACACGTTGTACGGGAGGTTCGCGACGAGGGCGACCGGGGCCGGGCCCGGCAGCCGGTGCACGTCGAGCGCGTCGGCAGTCACGACCGTCAGCCGGTCGCGGCCGGCGGCGTCGCGCAGGACGGCGTGCCCGTCGGCCTCGGCCACGGTGAGGCCGGGCACGTGCCGGGCGACGGTCGTCGGCAGGAGGCGCGCGAGCACCGGGTCGATCTCGACCGCGACCACGTCGGCGTCGGCCTCGAGAAGGCCCAGCGTGAGCGACCCGAGGCCCGGTCCGACCTCGACGACCAGCTCACCCGCCGCGACGTCCGCCTGCCGCACGATCTTGCGGACCGTCCCCGCGTCGAGCACGAAGTTCTGCCCGAGCTGCTTGGTCGGTCGCACGCCCGCGCGCTCGGCGAGCTCACGGATCTCCGCGGGCCCCAGGAGGGCGGTGGTCGACATGCGCACGAGCCTAGGTGGTGGCGCCGCACGCCCAGGACGGGTGTGCCGGGCCGGCGCTCGGGCCGGGCCGGCGCTCGGGCCGGGCCGGCGCTCAGGGAGGGCCGGGGCCCGGGCGGCGCCGTCCCTGGAGACGGGCAGACGCTCGGGCACGACCGCGCCCGCCGACCGACGAGCGGTGGGCGGGCGCGGAGGCGGCTGGGGTCAGCTGAACAGGTTCGGGCCGCAGTGGGGCCACTGACCGGCACCGGAGCGGTCGTACAACGCCTTGGCGCGGGCGGTCTGCTCCTCGGCCGAGGCGTCCGACGGCAGACCGCTGCCGCCGACGGCCGCCCACGTGGACACGGAGAACTGGTAGAGCCCGAAGTACTTGCCGCTGCCCGACACCGAGCCCGGGTTGCCGCCGGACTCGCAGGCCGCCAGCGCGGCCCAGTTGAGGCTGTCGGCGTCGCCGCTCGCGGTGACCGGGGTCGTCGACGTGCCGCCCGACGCGGCCTTCGGCGCCGCCTTCGCCGCGACGGGGCGCGCCTTGGTTCCCACGCCGATCACCTCGTCGACGGGCGCCTGGGTGATCTGGTCCGAGACCGGGGTGCGGCTCGTCTCGACGCCGTCGACCGTCGTGACGGTCTCGACGACGGTGCGGACACCGGGGACGCCGACGGTGAGCGTGCGGCGCTGGTCGGTGTACCGCTCGGGGTCGTCCTGCGTGCTGCTCGCGAACTCGACGGGCAGCGTGGACGTCACGTCCTGCACGACGACGCGGTTGACGACGACCTGCACGCGGCCGTTCTCGCCGTGCCGGACGCTGACCCGGTCGAGCGGCGACAGTGTCACGCCCAGCTCGCCGAGCAGCTGCGCGACGCGGGCGTCCGCGTCGGGCGCGGGGAGCACGGTGCCGTCCACGAGGATGTCCGCGGGACCGTGCAGCGTGAGGTCGAGGGCCATCTCGGGCCGGCCGCCCGCGGCGGAACGCGAGGCGACGAGCGCGACGGTGCCCGCGCGGCTCGCGAAGGTGTCGAGCGCCTCGTCGGCGGTGAGCGCCGTGGTCCACACGACCTGCTCGACCCCGTCGAGGGACACCGTGACCTGGTGGGCGTGGCGCACGACGATCTCGGCGCCCTCGGTGAGGCGGCCCGTCGTGCTCACATCGTCGCGGGCGCCCAGGGGCACGCCCTGGTCGTCGAGGAGCCCGTCCACGCTGCCGGCGAACGTGGTCACGTGGGAGATCCTGCCGTCCACGTCGAGCGTGACGGACTTCTGAGCCCTCGCGAAGGCGGCGGTGCCGCCGGCGAGGACGAGCACCGTGGCAGCGGCGACGACGGGCACGACGCGTCCTCGTCCGGACCCGTGGCCCTTCGCTGCGGAGGAGCGGGCCATGCCCGACTGGGCGGCCTGCTCGGGGGGCGTCCCCTCACCGGGGGCGAGGGACGCGGCGCGGGTGCGCGCGAAGGGGTTCCGGGTGCGGTTCGAGAAGGGCACGAGGCTCCAGCCGTCGAGGTGCCCGGGCACGGGGGCGAGGTGTGCCCGCGAGGGCACCCGGCGGCGTGCGTGGTCCTGGTGCACGGTCGGACACCCCGCAGGGCGTCACCCGTCGGTCCCGGATCCCCGATCCGGCCGTCACGGCGACTCTGGTGGTCGCCCGCCGCCGACCCGGACCGGCCTGCACCGGAGGGTGCGACCACACGAACGGGCTACAGCGACACGCGACCGTAACCGGATCGTGACGACTTTTCCAACCCCTCGGCGGGCTGCTCCGAGCTGTCGCGCGCGGTTCATGGTGGTGTCGGCGCAGGTCGCGCCGCGTGTCGAGCAAGATGGACGGTGGACCAGGATCTTCGTCACATCACCCGCTCCGGCGCTCGGAGACGCCGCGCGCGACAGCGGGAGAGGTCAGTACCAGCCGTGCGACTCGTGGTGCGCCCACGCGCCGCACGGGTCGCCGTACCGGCCGCCGATGTAGTTGAGGCCCCACGTGATCTGCGTGGCCGGGTTGGTCTGCCAGTCGGCGCCCACGGACGCCATCTTGGAGCCCGGCAGCGCCTGGGGGATGCCGTAGGCACCCGACGACCTGTTCTCGGCGTTGACCCGCCAGCCGCTCTCCTGGTTCCACAGGTCGAGCAGGCAGGCGAACTGGTCGTCGCCCCATCCGCGCTGTGCGGCGAGCTGCTTGCCGATCTCCTGCGCGCTGCCGGGCTCGACGGCGACGACCGTGGGGTCCGGCAGGTCCGCGGTACCGACCTTGACCACCTGGGTCACGGGCGCCGTCGTGACGATCGAGGCCACCGGCGTCCGGCCGACGACGACTCCGCCGACCACCTGCAGCTGGTACGTGGTGGTGCGGACGCCCGCCTTGCCCTTGGTCGCGATGACCTTGTTGCCCTTCACGAGGCCGGCGTCCTCGACCTCCTCGGTCTCGAACGGCATCGCCTCGGTCACCGTCTCGCCGCCGGTGCTGGCTCGCGTGACGAGGACGACGAGGCCGTCCACCGCGGTCGCAGCGAGGGGGACGGAGACCTGGTCGCCCTCCTCGAGCACCAGACCGATGTCGCGGAGCGCGTCGCGGACCGTGTCCGCGCTGCTCACGCCGTCGATGACCTCGCCGTCCACCACCAGGTGGATCGTCTTGAGCGTCGACACGCGCAGCATGTCGCGGCCGAGGCTGGCCGAGCGGGACGCGGACAGCCGCACCTCACCGTCCCGCAGCCCCAGCCCGTCGACGGCCTCGCCGACCGTCAGGGCGGTGGTCCACACGGTGCGCGCCTCGCCGTCGACCTCGACCGACAGCTCGTGCCCGTGGCGGACGACGATCTGGCCACCACGCTGGACGGTCTGGTCGAGGCCCGGCGCCACCAGGTCCCGGTCACCGACCTCCACCCCGGTGCCCGCCAGCACGTCGGCCACGGTCCGCCCGAAGGCCAGCACCTGGCGCGGCCGGCCGTCCACGTCGATCGTCACGTTCTTGTGCAGCACCGCGAACGCGCTGGTGGCGCCCACGACGAGCGTGAGGACGAGCGCCTGCGCGGCGAGACGGGCCACACGGCCACGACCCACGGGGCGACCGGTGGCCGCGCGCTCGTGGTCGGGACTCACGCGTGGTCCTTCCGGTGGGTCGTCGGTACCGGGCACCCGACCGGTCCGACCAGCACGACGAGCGCCGGGACCGGGCCGAGGGACGGGCTGCGGGCGGGTGCAGGTGCACCGCTCGCCGGCGCCCGTGGTGGACGCTCGTCCGACGGTAACCGATCCGTGACCCGGGCGGGTAGCGGGCGTCCACCGTCCGGCCCTCCCGGCGGCACGTTCACCACGTCCCGTACACGCGCTCGGACGTCGCCGTCAGGCCCGTGCAGACCGACTCCAGCGACCGGTCCGTGACCTCGGCGACCACCCGGACCGTCCCGGGCAGCAGGTAGGGGGCGTTGGGGCGGCCGCGGTACGGGTGCACCGTGAGGTACGGCGCGTCAGTCTCGACCAGGAGCAGCTCGGGCGGGACCTCCCGCAGGGCGGCCCGCAGGTCGTCGTTGGGTCCGAACGACACCGGGCCGGCGAACGAGCAGAACCAGCCGTGCCGGGCCGCGGTGCGGGCGAGGTCGGCGTCGCCCGAGAAGCAGTGGAACACCGTGCGGTCCGGTGCGCCGTCGTGCAGCAGCACGTCGACCACGTCCTGGTGGGCGTCCCGGTCGTGGATCTGCAGCGCGAGGCCCAGCTCCTTCGCGAGCGCCACGTGCGCCCGGAACGCCTCACGCTGCACCTCGCGGCCGCGTGGTCCCGCCCGGAAGAAGTCCAGGCCCGTCTCGCCGATCGCGCGCACCCGGGGGTTCGCCCGGGCGACGTCCGCCACCCGTGTCATCGCGTCGTCCAGGCTCGTCGCGTGCCTGGGCTGCGGGTCGGGGTCGAGGCCGTCGGGTGCGACCTCCCGCACGCCGGCGTGCAGCACCGCCTCGTTGGGGTGGATCGCGACGGCGCCGAGGAGCTCGGGGCGGGCGCGCACGACCTCGTCGGTCCACGCCACCGCGTCGAGGTCGCAGCCGACCTGCACCAGGCGGGTCACGCCGGCCGCGGCGGCCCGGGCCAGGTGGTCGTCGAGGGTCGGCGACGCGTCGCCGGCCGTCTCCGGCCCGCCGCCCCAGCCGGACGCGACCCAGCCGAGCACCGACTCGAGGTGGGTGTGGTTGTCGACGACCGGCGACGGCAGCGGTTCGGGCGGCGCGGGCCAGCCGCGCTCCCGGCTGCGGGACCGTGCCACCCGCCCGTCAGCCCTGCTCGACGCGGGCGATCTCCTGCTCGACGATCGCGTCGTCGAGCTTGGTGAACACCGGCGTCGGCTTGGCCACCGGCGTGCCCGGCACCACCGGCACGGACGCCCAGCGGGCGCCGTCGCGGTAGTCCCCGGTGATGACGGGGTAGTGGCGCGAGTCGTCGTCGAGGTCCGTGACCTCGTCGATCCGGGGCTGCGGTGCGAACGTGCCCGTGCCGCCCAGGGTCTCGTGCACGGACTGCGCGGCGAACGGCAGGAACGGGGCGAGCATCGTGTTCGCGTCGGAGATCACCTGGGCGGCCGTGTGCAGGACGGTGCCGAGGCGGTCACGGTCCGTGGTGAGCTTCCAGGGCTCGGTCTCGGAGATGTAGCGGTTCGCCTCCTGCACCACGCGCATCGCCTCACCGACGGCAGCCCGGTTGCGGTGCCCGCCGAGCAGGTCGCCGACCTTCGTGAACCCCTCGGTCGACGCCGCGAGCAGCGCGTCGTCGACCGGCAGGCGCTCCGCCGGGGCCGGGATCTCGCCGAAGTTCTTGGCGATGAGGTTCGCCGTGCGGTTGACGAGGTTGCCCCAGCCCGCGACGAGCTCGTCGTTGGTGCGCCGCTTGAACTCCGCCCACGTGAAGTCGACGTCCTGCGTCTCCGGGCCCGCGATCGACAGGTAGTAGCGCAGCGCGTCGGGCTGGTAGCGGGACAGCATGTCCCGCACGTAGATGACGACGCCGCGCGACGAGCTGAACTGCTGGCCGCCCACGTTGAGGTACTCGCTCGACACCACCTCGGTGGGCAGCTGCAGGTTCCCGTACGGGCCGGGCGCGCCACCCTTGTTCCCGCGCCCGTCGTAGCCCATGAGCTCCGCCGGCCAGATCTGCGAGTGGAACGTGATGTTGTCCTTGCCCATGAAGTAGTACGACAGGGCCTCCGGGTCGTTCCAGAACGGCCGCCACGCCTCGGGGTCACCCGTGCGCCGGGCCCACTCGATGCTGGCCGACAGGTACCCGATCACCGCGTCGAACCACACGTAGAGCCGCTTGCCCGGGTTCTCCTCCCAGCCGGGCAGCGGGACCGGGATGCCCCAGTCGATGTCCCGCGTCATGGCGCGCGGCCGCATGTCGTCGATGAGGTTGAGGCTGAAGTTGAGGACGTTGGGCCGCCAGCCCTCGCGCGTGCTGAGCCACGCCTCGAGCGCCTGGGCGAACGCCGGCAGGTCGAGGAAGAAGTGCGTCGACTCCACGAACTTCGGCGTCTCGCCGTTGATCCGGCTCCGGGGGTTGACGAGGCTGATCGCGTCGAGCTGGTTGCCGCAGTTGTCGCACTGGTCCCCGCGCGCGCCGTCGTAGCCGCAGATGGGGCACGTGCCCTCGATGTAGCGGTCCGGCAGCGTGCGTCCCGTGCTCGGGCTGATGGCGCCCATGGCCTGCTGCTCGACCATGTACCCGTTCTTGTGGACCGTGCGGAACATCTCCTGGACCACCGCGTAGTGGTTGCGCGTCGTGGTCCGCGTGAACAGGTCGTACGACAGGCCCAGCTGCGCGAGGTCCTCGACGATGACCCGGTTGTACCGGTCCGCGAGCGCCTGCGGCGTCACGCCCTCCTTCTCGGCCTGCACCAGGATCGGCGTCCCGTGCTCGTCCGTGCCCGACACCATGAGGACGTCGTGGCCCGCCATCCGCATGTAGCGGGAGAAGACGTCCGAGGGGACGCCGAAGCCGGCGACGTGACCGATGTGGCGGGGGCCGTTCGCGTAGGGCCACGCGACGGCGGACAGGATGCGGGACATGGCCCGATCCTAGGTGAGCGGTCCGCGCCCCCGGTCGGGCTGTCCGCCCTGTCCCGCCGTCCCGTCGGGGTCCCCCGGGCCGTCCACCGGCACGAACGTGGCCGGCGGGTCCGAGACGAACCAGCCGGGGTCGCCCGTCGCCTGGTCGGCGGGCCGGCCGGGCACCACCCGGACCGGGAGCGGCTGGGTGTCGTCCGGGGCGAACGGTCCGCCCTCCGTGGGGTGCCCACCAGGGCGGCGCGGCCAGTCCACCGGCCGGCCTGCCGGCGGCGAGCCCTGCGCAGGGCCGGACGCTCCCGGCGAGCCGGGGCGGGTGGGGCGAGCAGCGACCGGGGGGCCGGTGGGGCGAGCTGGTGCCGGGGGGCCGGCCTCGGGCGGCGTGAAGATGATCGCGCACAGGTCCCGGTAGGTGACGTCGGGGTGGGCGACCCACGTGATCCGGCGCATCGCCTGGTCCTGCCCGGCGGACTCGAGGATGAACTCCCCGTAGCCCAGCAGCCTGCCCAGGACGGACCGCGAGTAGCTCATGTCGGTGACCTTGCCCAGGGGCATCATCGCGACGTTGCGGGTGACCAGGCCGTGCAGCAGGAGCATCCGCTTGTCCGTCGCCACGAACCACTCGGTCCGCCACTCCAGCAGCCGCCAGCCGAGCCGGACCGCCACCACCAGCCAGAACCACCAGATCCACTCGGCCGCGTCGCCGACGGCGCCCGTCGCGGTGTCCACGAGCCAGGCGATCAGCACGAACGCGACCAGGGTCGTCGCGACCGGCTCGACCAGCTTGGCCCAGTGGTGCCGGACGGCGAGCACCACCCGCTCCTCGGGCAGCACGTACCGCCGCACGCTGTGGTGCCCGACGAGCGGGTCCTGCGTCCTCATGTCACTCGGTGAGGCTCGAGAAGAAGCGGCCGAAGCTGGCGAACGCGCCCGCGATCATGTCCCACAGGGCCTTGACCAGGTCGGCGGCCCGGTCAGGGCTCGTGACGATCGCGTAGACGAGGAAGATCGCGACGATCCAGATCAGGAGGGTCTTCAGCTTCGGGGGCATGGTCACCTCGGGGGGACGTCGGCGGCGGTCAGGCCGATGGGAGTAACGGTGGGCGTCGCGATAGCCGGCACGGTGTCCGGAGCGGCGGTCAAGGCGGCGGTCAAGGCGGCGGTCGAGGAACATTCGGCGCAGCTCTCAGCTCGGAGTGCGGAACCCCCCGGCCGGGCAAAGGGTACTGATCCGGCAAACCTCCGTGCGCCACCGCTCACCGCGTGGCGCGAGAAAGGCGGGCCGGGACGGCGTGTCGCCCGCGCGTCCCGGCCCGCTCGGGCCCGCTCCCGTCCGCTACGCCGTCGTGGAGCCGCCGTCCTCGTCCCGCCAGAGCTGCCGCAGCTCCACGAGCCCGCCGCTCGCCATCGGGTGCCGCGAGGCCACCTCGACGGCCTCGTCCAGGTCACGGCACTCGAGGAGGTCGAACCCGGCGATCTGCTCGCCGAGCTCGGCGAACGGGCCGTCCGTCACCAGCGTCCCGCCGTGGCGGACCCGGACCACCCGGGCCTCCCCCGCCGGCCGGAGCCGGTCGCCCAGCACCCGCCGGCCGAGGCGGTCGTTCTCCTCGACCCAGTCCTCGATCGACTGCACCTCCGGGGCGTCCGGCTCGGCGGCGGGGTCGGTGCACACCAGCATCAGGAACTGCATGGGAGTCCTCCTCGTGTTCTCGGGGCGTTCGCCCGATCACCCTGGCGACGGGCGAGGGTGACCGCAATCGACAGACCTGACCGACGGGAGTCAGCCGACCGCGATCCGCAGGATCCAGTCGTCGCCGGGCCGGACGTCGCCGCGCCCGTCGGTGTTGTTCGTGAGGACCCACAACGACCCGTCCGGTGCCACGACGACGGCACGCACCCGCCCGTGGTCACCGTCGAGCAGCGCCTGCGGCGTGCCGACACCGTCCGGGAGCAGCGGCACCCGCCACAGCCGTGCACCGCGGAGGGCTGCGAGGTACACGCCCTCGTCGGTCACGGCCAGCCCGCTCGGCGACGCGTCGGAGGTCGCCCAGGTGGCGACCGGGTCCACGAAGCCCTCGCCGGACCCGCCCGTGCCCTCGACCGTGGGCCAGCCGTAGTTGCCGCCCGGAACGATCACGTTGAGCTCGTCCCACGTGTTCTGGCCGAACTCCGAGGCGAACATCCGGCCGTCCGACGACCACCCGATGCCCTGCACGTTACGGTGGCCCAGGCTCCACACCGGCGACCGTGGGTCGGGGTTCCCGGGAGCCGGGTCGCCGTCGGGCGTGATCCGCAGGATCTTGCCGTTCAGCGAGTCCGGGTCCTGCGCGTCCGGAGGGTGGCCCGCGTCGCCCGTGGTGACGTAGAGGTCGCCGTCGGGTCCGACCGCGAGACGGCCGCCGTCGTGGTTCCCTGCCTTCCGGATGCCCGTGAGCACCGGACGCAGGTCACCGAGGGTGGTGCCCTGGAGCGTGCCGCGCAGCACCCGGTTGTCGTCGGCGGTCGTGGCGTAGAGGGCGAGGTCGACGGTGTCGGAGTCGGCATCGGCGTCGGCGTCGAGCACCGCCACCCCCAGCAGCCCGCCCTCGCCGTCCGGCTGCACCTCGTGACGGAGCTGGTCCGCGCCCGGCCCTGTCACGGCGGTGGCGACACCGTCACCCTCGACGACGACGAGCCGGGCCTCGTTCCGGAGCGTGACGACCGCGGCGCCGTCCGGCAGGAACGCGAGGGCCCACGGCACGTCGAGACCACCGACGATCTCGCGGTCGTCGGTGACATCCAGCGACGGCGGGCCGGACGGTCCCGATGGCCCGGTCGGAGCTCCGGGCGTGCCCCAGGAGGACCGCGCTGTCGACGTCGGTGTCGCCCCGGACCCGTCGCCGGGCGTGCAGGCCGCCAGGGTGAGCGCACCGGCCGCCGCGACGAGAGCGAGCGCCCCGCGGGAGCCCGTCGGGCGCGACCGCGCGACTGCCATGGCCCAGCGGAACACACCGGCGCCGCACACCGCCACCGCGACAGGTCGACCCGTGGGCCCGCACTGCTCGCGCCCGCGGTCGGAGGTGCGAAGGTGGGAGGACGTGGGACACGAGGAGGCGCGCCATGAGCACGGCACCGGACACCGCCGCCCCACGCCGTGCGCTCGTCGTGGTCGACGTGCAGCCGACCTTCTGCGAGGGCGGCGCGCTCGGGGTCGAGGGCGGCAACGCCGTGGCGCTCGGTGTCGCGCAGTACGCGGCCGCGCACCACGACCGATACGCGCTGGTGGTGACGACACAGGACTGGCACGTCGACCCGGGCAGCCACTTCAGTGAAGCGCCCGACTACGTCGACACATGGCCGCCGCACGGCGTCGCCGGGACCGCCGAGGCCGAGCTCCACCCCGCCCTGTCCGAGCTCGGACCCGATGTCAGCGTCAAGAAGGGCCAGTACTCCGCCGCGTACTCGGGGTTCGAGGGCGTCGACGCGAACGGTCAGGGGCTCGGGCAGATCCTCGCGGAGGCGCGGATCACCGACGTGGACGTGGTCGGGATCGCGGAGTCGCACTGCGTCCGCTCGACGGTCCTCGACGCCCTGGCCCTGGGCCTGCGGACGCGGGTGCTCACCGATCTCACCGTGGCCGTGACCCCGGACCAGGGGGCCGCCGCCCGGGCACAGATGCGCGCGTCCGGCGCGGAGCTCGTGGCGTCGACCGACCTGGACCGGCCGGGCAGCTGACCGGGCAGGGCCGTCGCGGCGGCGCCGACACTGCTGGTCACGGCGCGGCCGGCCGGGAATGGTCGGGCGCTGCGGTCAGGGTGCCTGGTCGTCGGACGACCACCCGAGGTTGCGGGCCACCTGCTCGAGCACCCCGATCGCCGTGGCGTAGTCCTCCTCGGAGACCCCCTCGACGACGGCCTGACGGAACGTCGCCACGCGCTCCCCGAGGACGCGGAAGTGCTCCTCGCCGTCCTCGGTGAACACGTACCCCGCGGGCTCGCGGTGCAGCCAGCGTCGCGACGTGAGAAGCACCAGCTCCGCCCGGCCGACCGGCGCCTCGAACGACGGCTCGAACGCGGACAGCACCTGGGCGACAGCCTCGTCGTCGGCGGGGCCTGCGTGCACCACGTTGAGCACCTGCCAGTGCCGGCGGGTCAGGCCGTCCCGGGCGAGCACCTCCTCGAACCCGGACTCGATGAGCCGGTCCACGACCTTGAGCCAGTACCCGACAGGACGCATGGCGCACCTCCGCGTCGATCCTCTCAGCGCTTGCCGGGGGTCGCCACGTCGGCGTCGCCGGCACGGCCGGTGCCGGGACCGCTGCCGGCCGCTCGGGCCCACCGGCGCGCCGCGGCGGGAGCCGCTGCGGTCAGCGGGAGCGAGCGGCGAGAGCCGCGGCATAGAGCTCCCGCTTCGGGACGCCCGCCACCGTGGCCACCTCGGTGACGGCCTCCTTCAGCCGCTCCCCCGCGTCGGTGCGAGCGAGCACCTCGGCGACGAGGTCGGCCGTGCTCATGGTCGTCGCCCGGACGGCACCGGCGACGACCACGACGATCTCGCCGCGCACCTGCCCGTCTGCCGCCCACACCACGAGCTCGGCGAGCGGGCCACGGCGGACCTCCTCGTACGTCTTGGTCAGCTCCCGGCACACGGCCGCGGCCCGGTCGGCGCCGAACGCGACGACCATGGAGTCGAGCACGTCCCCGAGCCGGTGCGGAGCCTCGAAGAACACCAGCGTGCGCCGCTCGTCGGCCAGGTCCGCGAGCGCCCGCGCCCGCTCGCCCGGGCGACGGGGCAGGAACCCCTCGAAGCAGAACCGGTCGGTCGGCAGGCCTGACAGCGCCAGCGCGGTGAGGACCGCGCTGGGCCCCGGCGCGGCCGTGACCGGCAGCCCGGCCGCGACGGCGGCGGTCACCACCCGGAACCCGGGGTCAGACACCGCGGGCATCCCGGCGTCGGTGACGACCACGACCGTGCCACCGCCGGCGACGACCTCGAGCAGCTCCGCGGAGCGGTCCGCCTCGTTGTGCTCGTGGTGGCTGACCACGCGACCGCCGATCTCGACGCCCATCCGCGCCGCCAGGGCCCGGGTGCGCCGGGTGTCCTCCGCGGCGACCACGTCGGCCTCCGCGAGCAACCGCCGCAGGTGCGCCGAGGCGTCCTCGACGTTGCCGATCGGGGTCGCGGCGAGGACCAGTCGGCCCGGTCCGGGTGCGGTGGCGCTCACCCCGCCAGCCTGCCACCTCGGCCCCTGCCGCACTGACGGCGGCCCGGCGGCGCGTGATCACGCCCGACGACCTTGCCCGGAGCACTCCCCCGACACAGTCGTCGCCCCTACGATGACCGCGTGCCGCCCACCCGAGACGACGACGCCGTGCTGGCCGCCCCGTCCGACGACGACGTCGAGACCCCGCCCCCCGCACCCCGCCACGAGCCGACAGACGACGTGTCGGAGGCTCCCGAGCCGTCCGCCGCGTCGGACCCGGCGACCCCGACGACGACCGACGACCCGAAGGCCCCCTCCCTCACTGAGGTCCCCGCCCCGGAGGTCCCCGACGCGGAGGTGCCCGACGCAGAGGCCACCGCCACGGAAGTACCCGCCACTGAGGTCCCCGACGCGGAGGTACCCGACGCGGAGGTCCCCGAGGCAGAGGTCCCCGCCGCGGACGTCACCGCCACGGAGGTCACCGGCGCGAAGGCCACCGCCACGGAGGTCCCCGCCGCGAACACCACGGACGCGGAGGTCCCGGCCACGGAGCTCACCGGCGGGGAAGCCACCGACCCGGCGCCCGACACGGCGACGCCCGACGCTGCCGCGCCCGAGCACGAGGCAGTGGCCGAGCCCGTGGACGAGGGCCCGACCCGCGACCGGCTGCTGCGCCGGCTCCTCGGCGCCGAGGCCCTCACCCTCGACGCGGACCCGCGCGCGCGGCTGACCGGCTGGCTGTGGGCGCTCGGCGTCACGGTGCTCGCCGGCGTCCTGCGGCTGTGGGACCTGGGCCGACCGCACAAGCTGGTGTTCGACGAGACGTACTACGTCAAGGACGGCTGGTCGCTGATCAAGCGCGGCTATGAGGCGACGTGGCCCACGGACCCCAACGCGGCGTTCGAGGCGGGTGACGCGTCGGGCCTCGGCACGGCCGCGGAGTACGTGGTGCACCCGCAGGTCGGCAAGTGGCTCATCGGCCTGGGCATCCAGCTCGGCGGCGGTGTGGGCAGCTCGGCCGCGTGGCGGCTCGCGGCGGCGGTGTGCGGGACGCTCGCCGTGCTGATGCTCGTGCGGATCGCGCGGCGGCTGTTCCGGTCGACCGCCTGGGGTGTCGTGGCGGGTCTGCTGCTCGCCTTCGACGGCGAGGCGATCGTGATGTCCCGCGTCAGCCTGCTCGACCCGTTCCTGATGTTCTTCGTGCTCGCCGCGTTCGGTGCGCTCCTGCTGGACCGCGACCAGGCCCGGCGCAGGCTCGCGGACCGTGCAGCGGTCGTGCTCGACGCGGGCGACGACCTCGGCGTCGGGCCCCGGCTGGGCTGGCGGTGGTGGCGGCTCGCGGCCGCGGTCCTGCTCGGCCTGTCGATCGGCACGAAGTGGTCCGGCCTCTACTTCCTCGCGGTCTTCGGCCTGATGACGGTGTCATGGGACGTCACCGCCCGGCGGACCGTGGGCGTGCGCAGCTGGTTCTGGGCGGGGATCCGGCGCGACGGCATCGTCGCCGGCGTCGCGATGGTCGGTATCGCCGCCGTGACCTACGTCGCCTCGTGGTCGTCGTGGCTGCTGCACCCGCTCTCGTACGGGCGGCAGTGGGCGGCGGACAACCCGGGCCAGGGCGTGACGTGGCTGCCGGAGGGGCTGCGGTCGCTGTGGAAGTACCACCAGGACATGTGGGCGTTCCACACCGGTCTCACCACCCCGCACAGCTACTCGTCGCACCCGCTCGGCTGGCTGGTGCAGTGGCGCCCGACGTCGATGTACTACCCCACGGAGATCTCCGGCCTGTCCGGCCAGCAGGCGCAGGACGCCTGCGGCGCGACGCAGTGCTCGCAAGCCATCACCGCGATCGGGAACCCCGTGGTCTGGGTCGCCGGGACCGCGGCGATCCTCGTCGCGCTCGTGTGGCTCGTCCGGTTCAGGGACTGGCGCGCGGGAGCGGTGCTGTCGGGCATCGTCGCCGGCTGGCTGCCGTGGTTCGCGTACCCGGAGCGCACCATCTTCACGTTCTACTCGGTCGCGTTCGTGCCGTGGATCGTCCTCACGCTCGTGTACGTGTTCACGCTCGTGGTCGGTCCCAAGGACGAGCTCGAGCCGAGCGCCCGGCGCTGGGCCATCGGGGTGGTGTCCGCGGTCGTCGCGCTCGCGGTCCTCGTCGGGGCGTTCTTCTACCCGCTGTGGGCGGGCATGGTGGTCCCGTACTGGTTCTGGCACGCGCACATGTGGCTCGCGACCTGGATCTGAGCGACCTGGCCTGAGCGGCCCGGATCTGAGCGACCCGGACCTGAGCGCCCTCGACCGGGCACCGAGCGACCAGGTCGCAGGTGCTCAGGTCGGGGCGCTCAGCGCCAGTCGACCTGCGGGCTGCGGTACCAGGCGAAGCCGAACCGGTCCCAGAACGGGCCGTGCACGGCGACGCGCCTGCGGAACCCGTCCCAGTCCCGCAGCTCGGGGGCGGTCCACGCCACCTCGGCGATGGCCGCGAGCCGCGGCAGCAGCATCCAGGTCAGCTCCGGCAGGTCCCGCAGCGTCTCGGTCCAGAGTGCCGCCTCGACCCCGATCACGGACTCCGGCGGGAGCCCCGCGACGACGGCCGTGGGCTCCCAGTCGTAGGCGTCGCGCAGCTCGATGTGCCCGGCCCACTCCAGCCCGAGCTCGGTGCTCGCGTCGTACTTCATGTCGAGGTAGGCCCTGTTCCCGGGCGACATGAGGAAGAGGGCGCCCGCCTCGGCCGCGTCGACCAACGGCGCCGGGTCGGCACGCTGGTCCCAGTACTGGACGACGGTGCCGGGCTCGAGCGTCGTGCGCGCGATCTCCTGCCACCCGACGACCTGCTTGCCGGCCGCCCGCACCGCGGCGGCCGCCACGCCGACGAGCTCGGCGTACTCGTCCGCGCCCATCGTGAGGACCTCGTCGCCTCCGATGTGCACGAAGTCACCGGGCGTCATCCCCGCGACGTCCGTGAACACGTCGGTGAGGAACCTGCCGGTCGCGGGCAGGTGGGCGTGCAGCCTGCTGAAGCCGACGTCGATGCCGGTGTACGCGTCGGTCGGCTCGCCGCCCGGGTTGAGGTCCCCGTAGGTGTGCGTCGCCGCGTTGACGTGGCCCGGCACGTCGATCTCCGGGACCACCCGCACGCCACGGGCACCGGCGTAGGCCACGATGTCGGCGAAGTCGTCGACCGTGTAGAACCCGCCCGGGTCGCCGCCCACGGCGGTGCCGCTCGCTCGCTCGGTGAGCTGGGGCCGGGACGGCAGGTGCAGCCGCCAGCCCTGGTCGTCGGTGAGGTGCAGGTGCAGCACGTTGAGCTTGTAGTGCGCCATGAGCCCGATGACGACCTTGAGGTCGTGGACTCCGACGAAGTGCCGCGCGACGTCGATCGACAGCCCCCGCCAGCCGAACCGCGGCGAGTCCTCGATGCGCACGGCCGGGACGGAGAGCCGGGGCGTCACGAGCTGCCGCAGCGTCACCAGCCCGCGTACCAGGCCGGCCGGGGTGCGGGCGTCGACCGTGACGCGCTCGGGCCGGACCACGACGCGGTACGCCTCGTCACCGGGCGGCAGCGACTCGACGATGCGCAGCCACACCGTGCCGGGTGCCTCGCCCCCGGTGTAGCGCACCTCGACCGGGTGCTCGGTGACACGCCCGAGCAGGTCCGCCGCCAGCACGCCCACGGCGATGAGCTCGGGCCGGCTCTCGACGACGACCGTGGTGCCCTCGCCGAGCAGGAACGGCTCGCCACCGGTCACGTCCAGGGAGGCCGGACGAGGGATGAGGGCGATCTCGTCGGGCACGGGACTCCTCGGGCGCTGACGACGGGCGACTGGCACCCGGGGCACGCTACTTCACGTCCTGGGCGAGCCGCCGTGCGACCACCGCGCACGTCGCGAGCTGCAGCTGGTGGAACACGATGACGGGCAGCGCGACACCGGCGGCGAGCGCCGGTGCGAACAGCACGGACGCCATCGGCAGGCCCGTCGCGAGGCTCTTCTTCGATCCGCACATCAGGAGCGCGACCCGGTCGGGCCGGGAGAGCCCGAGCCGTCCACCGCCCGTCCATGTGAGCACCAGCATCACCGTGAGCATCACCGCGCAGACCACGAGGAGCAGCACGAGGGCACCGACCGTGACCCGGTCCCAGGCGCCCGAGACCTGCGCCTCGCTCACGGACGCGTACGCGACCAGCAGGAGCGTCGCACGGTCGGTCACCCGGGTCAGGCGCGCATGCGCCCGCACCCACCGCCCGATCCACGGCTGCAGGGCCTGGCCGGCGGCGAACGGCACGAGGAGCAGCCAGACGACACCGGACACGGACCCACCGGTCGTCGCTCCGGTCCGGCTCATCAGCACGCCGACGAGCAGCGGCGTCAGGACGACACCCGCCACGTTCGAGATCGTCGCACCGGTGATGGCCCCCGCGACGTTGCCGCGGGCGATCGACGTGAACACGACCGACGACTGCACGGTGGACGGCAGGAGCGACAGGAACAGCACGCCCGTCTTCAGGTCGGGTGCGAGGACCTCGTCGGGCAGCACCTGCGCGAGCAGGCCGAGCAGCGGGAACACCACGTACGTCGCCACGAGCATCGAGCCCTGCAGGCGCCAGTGGCGCAGCCCGGCCCACACCTCGCCGGTCGGCATCCGCGCGCCGTACAGGAAGAAGAGCAGGACGATCGCGCCGGTCCTGACCACGTCCACCACGTCGGCGAACGTGCCGCGCGCCGGGAGGACCAGGCCGAGCACCAGCACCGCGAGGATCATCGCGACGAGCGGGTCCACCCAGGCGAGCACCCTCGCCGCCGGCCTCCGAGCTCCGGTGGGGGGCTCCTCGGGCACGCCGTCATCATGCCACCGGCGTGCCCGTCGCCGTCTCGGTGGGCTTTCGGTGTCGGGCTTGTCCGTGTCTCGCCCGGTTTGTGCACCGCGAAAGTGTGACGAACGTCCAGTTTCCGCCCTCTCGACGCGCGGCCTGAGGATTCGTCCCCTACGTTTCTGCCGTACCCGATCGAACCCCTCTCAGTCAAGGAGTTCACACATGACCCCCGAAGGCATCATCAGCGCGATCATCATCGGTGCGATCATCGGCATCCTCGGCCGACTCGTGGTGCGCGGTCGCCAGAACATCTCGATCCTGGTCACCATCGTCGTCGGCATCGTGGCGGCGCTGGTCGGCACCTGGCTCGCCTCGCTCATCGGCGTCAGGGACACGAACGGCGTCGACTGGATCGAGCTGCTCCTGCAGGTCGGCCTCGCTGCGGTGTTCGTGGCCGCCGTGGCCGGTCGACGCGGCCGCCGCCGCAGCCTGCTCTGAGCCACACACCCCGAGCAGCCGGGCATCTCCCCCGGCGTCCGGCTGCTCGACCTCACTGAACGACGAAGGCCGGACCCGTCTGGGTCCGGCCTTCGTCGTGCGGTGGAGGTGGAGGGCTTCGAACCCTGACCGTCTCGTCCGAAGACGTCCGGGCCGGCGGCATCACTCAGGGCCCGCGATGTAAAGAACTCTTGACACGATGTCTGGTCCACCATACTTTGTGCGTGTCAACAATTCTTTACACGGGAGCATCGATGGATGCTCGCGCCAGGCCGACGCCACGGCACGTGCGGGCGCTCGTCACGAACCTGCTCGTCGGCCAGCACCTCACGCCGGTCCTCACCTTCAGGCTGGAGAGCCGATGCCGTACGAAGAACGGCTGGCCAACCGGCGCGACGGGCACAGGACGGACCAGCGGGACAAGGAGATCAACCGCCTGGGTGAGCGCACCGGCCAGTGGTTCGTCATGACCGGCGCCCTCGCCGCGATGGTCCTCGCCCTCGTCGAGGGGGACTGGTTCTGGATCGCGAACGTTCTCTACCTCTGCTTCGTCCTCTCCGCGGTCCTCTCGTCCGCCACCAGGCTCGCCGCCTACCGACGGGACTTCTCCCCGTGGTGAAGCCCACCCAGGTCACCAACGCGATCCGGACGCTGCGCTTCACGCACGGCGAGATGACGCAGGCGGACCTGGCCCAGCGCATCGGCGTGACCCGCCAGACCGTCATCGCGATCGAGCAGGGCCGCTACTCGCCGTCGCTCGAGATGGCCTTCCAGATCGCCCGCGTGTTCGACGTCCCGCTCGACGACGTCTTCCAGTACCCGGGCTGACTCGCCGCACCACCCACACGAGACCAGGAGGTCTCGCGATCCCCCATGCCCTGAGAGGGACTCCCGATGAACGCACGAGTGGCCGGACTGCTGTACCTCGTCGTCGCCGTCTGCGGCGGCTACGCCGAGCTCGCCGTCCGATCGCCGATCTCGACGGCCGACGACGTCGCCGACGCGCTCCGCGACGGCGCCGCGGCGATGAAGGTCGCCTTCGCCGCCGACCTGGTCGCGTTCTCCTGCTTCCTGCTGGTCGGCATCGTCCTGTACGGCCTGTTCGAGCACGTCAACCGCGCTGCCGCCGTCGCCATGCTCACCATGAACGCGGTCAGTGTGGCCCTCCAGAGCGTGAACCTGGTCAACCATG
Source organism: Cellulomonas sp. URHB0016 (assembly GCF_054057935.1). Lineage (NCBI taxonomy): Bacteria > Bacillati > Actinomycetota > Actinomycetes > Micrococcales > Cellulomonadaceae > Cellulomonas > Cellulomonas sp. URHB0016. The sequence goes on from NZ_JBSRZU010000001.1 coordinate 1,582,486, forward strand.
CGGGCGCCGCGCTCGCGGTGCAGCGAGGCTTCGACGAGCTGGCCGTGCTGTTCCTCGACCTGCACGGCATCGGGTACCTGGTCGCGCAGGTGTTCTTCGGCGGCTGGTTGATCCCGCTCGGCTACCTGGTGGTGCGGTCGGGGATGGTCCCGCGGCTGCTCGGGTACACGCTCATGATCGGTGGCGTCGGCTACCTGCTCGGCATCGTCGTCGAGCTGCTCGCGCCGGGCGCAGACTCCGTGATCCTGGACCTCGGCATGCTGGGCGGGATCTCTGAGCTCGCGTTCCTCGGCTGGCTGCTGGTCAAAGGTGTGCGCGCGCCTGAGCGCGTGGGAAGTGCTCGTGCCCTGGTTGCGTCCTAGTCCGCTGCGAGGCTGCCGTCGAACTGCTCGAGGAGCTGCTGTTGGCCCTCCCCGACGTGGCGCATCCACCCGTTGAGGTAGAGGAGCCCTCGGTGCTCACACACCGATTCGCGAGGGGCAGGTGAACACCCGGCATACGCAGCGCGGCCAGTCGGCGAAGCCGCACCACAGCGTCCGCCCCTGCGACATCGGGACGGCATCATGGCCGGACGCTTCGACAATCGCGGCCGGCCATCCTGCCGGTCAGGAGGATCCGATGGATCCCACGTTCGATCTCGACGGTGTCGAGCCCGATGCCGAGGACAACCTGCGCGAGTACATCGACCGCCTGGTTGCGGAGGGGTACAGCGTTGCCGGGGGCGAGGGTGCGGACCCGGTCCTGATCGACCCGGGTGGCAAGGCGGTCGAGACGTGGCGCGACGACTATCCCTACGACGAGCTGATGGACCGCGACGAGTACGAGGCGGAGAAGTACCGCCTGCAGATCGAGCTGCTCAAGCTGCAGTACTCGGCCGAGGACCACGGCGAGCGTCACATCGTCGTGTTCGAGGGCCGCGACGCGGCCGGCAAGGGTGGGACGATCAAGCGCTTCGTCGAGCACCTCAACCCACGAGCGGCACGGGTCGTCGCGCTCGGCAAGCCCACGAGCAACGAGCAGGGCCAGTGGTACTTCCAGCGCTACGTCCAGCACTTCCCCACGCAGGGCGAGATCGTGCTGTTCGACCGGTCCTGGTACAACCGGGCGGGTGTCGAGCGCGTGATGGGCTTCTGCTCCGACGAGGAGTACGCCGCGTTCATGCGGCAGGCGCCCGACTTCGAGAGGCTCATCGTCGACGACGGGACCCACCTGACGAAGTTCTGGTTCTCGGTCACCCGGCGTGAGCAGCGCACCCGGTTCGCCATCCGTCAGATCGACCCCGTCCGCCGCTGGAAGCTGTCGCCGATGGACCTGGAGTCGCTCGGCCGCTGGGAGGAGTACTCCGCGGCGAAGGAGGCCATGTTCGCCGGGACCGACACCGACCATGCGCCGTGGATCTGGGTCCGGAGCAACGACAAGAAGCGCGCCCGGCTGAACGCGATGCGCCACTTCCTCAGCCAGTTCGACTACGACGGCAAGAACGAGGACGTCATCGGCGAGGTCGACCCGCTCATCGTCCAGCGCGGACGCATCACCTCCGGCGACTGAGACGATGCGGGGCGTGCCGTCGGCTTCACGCCGAGCTCGCCGCGAACGCGGTCCTCCCGCACACTCGGCCTACCCACTGCCATCACGGATCCGGCACAAATCCACCTGTGGAAACGCGCCCACGGCTGTGACCTGTTCCGATACGGTCCCTTTGACCTCAGTTGAGGCCCGTTCTGACCATGGGGGAAACGTGCGATTCCCCACCCGCTCGATCAGTACCGTCGTCGCCGGCACCATCGCCGCCGCGATCACCCTGTCCCTGTCCGTGACGGCCGCGCAGGCCGCCGGACCCGCCGCCGGGGGACGGATCACGTCGCCGTCGGCACCGTCCGAGTCGCAATCTTTCGTGGTGCCTGACCCGAACGCGAGCCCTGCGCTCATCTCCAAGTGGGACCCGTACGTCACTCTGGACGGCGGCGTGTACGTCCTGACCGCGCCCGCGTCCGTGACCGCCGCCGACCCCGCCGGGTACGCCGACGTGATCGCCGTGCTGGCCCGTACCAACGCCACATACGGGTCCGTCCTGTCGAACCCGCTGAACAACCCCACCGGTGGCAAGACGATCCGGAGCAGCGGCCCGCACGGGTCGTTCACCATGGAGTGGTGGGGCGCGTCGATCTACCTTGACCACTACGCCACCGGCCAGGTGACCACCGCGCTGAGCCTGGGCGCAGGCGTCAACACCGTAGCCGCCCTCATCGTCAAGGCGACCTCGGCGTTTCTGCCGTGGGCGAAGGCTGCGGCCGTCGCCCTCGGCCTCACCGGTCAGATCATCAAGGCGTGCGACTGGAACGGTAACGGCGTCGGACTCCACGTCGAGATCTACACCGCCATCCCCATGAGCTGGTGCTGGGCGCGATGAAGCAGTTCGCCCGCGTCGCCGGCATCGTGTGCGGTGCAGCCACCGTGGTCACTGCGTTCGGCGCACTCGTGTGGGACTGGAATGCGTTGCCAGCCGCTGTGTTGAGCGCGTTCGGCCTCGTGTTCCTGCTCATCGCGACCGCGCGGCAGCCCACCGCGAACGACTGACCTGACGGCCGCCTTCCACGCCTGCACACCAAGCAGCGTGGAGGGCGGCGCAGGCTGGCCTGCGCACCGCGCAGGGCACGTCTTCGCGCTCGTAGTTTGTTCGATGAACTACGGGAACCGGATCATGAACCACGCCGACCCCAAGGACGTCGAGCCGATCGCGCCGCCCCGGAACGCCCTCGTCACGACCGAGCTGTGCGACGGCACGACCCCGACGCTCCCGGTGTGGGCGGTCGCGAAGTCCTCCCACTACATCTGCGTGCGGCAGCGAGTGGGCTCCGAGCTCGACTGGTTCGCATGGGTGTGCCGTTGGTCGCGTCACTCCTCGGTAGCAGCCCGCTGGACGTGGCCGAGCGTCAACACCCGGCCGCGCAGCGCGGTTACTGACGGACCCAGATCCCGCAATGCTCGTTGACCTCGAGCCCCTCCCCGGCCTTGACGGTGATCGTGATCACCCCAGGAGCGAAGCCGACGAAGTCGTTGTCGACGATGTCGCCGCTGCTGGTCGTGCGGGACCAGTAGCAGTCCTTGGCGCTGGTCCCAGCGGTGACATAGGTGCCCGCTGCAATGTCAGTGCCGACCGCGTAGGTCCCCGCGTCGAACACCTCCCCCGCGTTGACTCGCGCCTGCATGTCTCCAAAGAAGGGCGCGAACTCCGGGCACGCTGCGGTGAAGTCGGTCAGCGGCATGGAGGTACCCGAACTCGGAAGGAAGACGCTCTGCTTCCTGACCGCGTGAAAGGCGATGTTGACCGGACTCCATGTGGGATTGGCGAGGTCCGCACGGAAGGGCGCACAAAGCTTCGCCTCGTGCTGTGCCGCGAGGGCCGCGGCGGCATTCGCGGCAGACTCCGCGGCGGCTGCCGCGAGTTTCTCTGCCTTGGCAGCCGTGGCGGCTGCTTCGGCGGCGTCCTCTGCCGCCTTCTCCTGTGCGCTCAGGCCGCGGTCGAGCTGAATCGCGTACCCGAGTCGGGCCTCCCCACCCGCGGCAGGCCTCTGCCCGACGATCAGCGATCCCTGGCCCGCCACGGTCGACTTGAGTCCGGCATCCTCGAGGGCCGTCCGCGCGTCCTTTGGTGACATGCCGACCACATCGGGGATCCGCACGGACGACGCCATCGCAGTGGTCGGGGAGGCGGGCGCGCCGTCTCCCGCGCAGCCCGTCACGAGCGTCATCACCACGCCGATCGAAGCGGCGGCGATGACCGACCTCATCGTCGCGCCGCGCGCACGGTCGGCTCGCCCCATTTGCTTGGTTCCACTGCGCTCAAACCGCACTGTCACGCCCGCCCCGCTCGTGGTCCCGATGCTCGCATGTCTCTCTTGACATCGACACACTGGCCGGACCGCCTCAGGAGTCGGAGGATGAAATCCCAGGCGATTGCGTCACTCCCGGTAGGGGCCGGGTGCGAGACGTCGAACGGCGGGAACCCCCTCTCGACGGGTCGCACCGGGCCCCGCTCACGGCATCCACGAGCGGACGCACCGGGCGATCCATGCCAACGACGGGGAACCACCAACACCGAGCGAGGGGCGCCACCATGCTGCGCATCGAGGGCAACGTGCTCATGAACCGGCCCGGCACGATCCCCGCCAACGTCGAGGTCACCGTGCACTTCGTCGTCAACGCAGGTGGCGTCACCATCCGTGACTGCGTGATCCTCGGCGAGTCCGGGGCATAACCACGATGGACACGCTCGAGCTGTACCCAGGCACCGACGGCGATTACCGCTGGCGCGACACCCACACCAACGGCCACGTCCTCGCCGACTCCGCAGAGGGCTACCGCCGCAAGCGCGCCGCGCTCAAGGGCGCAGGACGGGCATTCGGACTGGTCTCCGACCCCGGCAGCGACGCCCCGATCATCGCCGGGAACACCTACCAGCACCCCGACGGACGCCCCTTGATGGTAATCGAGACGTCACCCGGGTGAGATGAGCGGTAGCTCGTCAGTGCCTCGAGGGTGACCGGTACCTCGTTGAACTCCAACGTCGCCGGACCCGAGAGAGCAGGTCCGGGCCGGCGCTCGGGCTCATGGCTCCTGGGGCCGGTTCCGTGAGCGCCGCGACAAGGCGCTTGTCGAATGTGTGAGCGCTTCGATGCCAGTATCGGAGCCTGCCCCCATGCTCCCGTAGGGACCGACGCCAGCTACCCACCACCGCTCCCCGAGCCGCCGTCGCGTGCCCACCTGCCGATCCAACTCATCCCCCGCCGGCCCTTCTCGTGCCAGTGGCATCCGACGCAGCCGAACTCCCCGCTCGACACCCGGATGCCAGGCGACCAAGGTGCCCGAGCGGAGTGACGTCCACTGCGGCGAGAATGTGGTGTGCGCCGGCGTCCAGCGACGTGGGCGTCAAGTACGTCAGCCCATCCGGGAATACCTGGCGTGCACCTCGGAAACCCAGCAAGTCGATGTGCGCGATGATCCGGCCGCTCTTCGAGATCCTGTACAGCGACACGCGCTGTCCGGGGAGGTCGGGGGGGTCATGGTCCCGAGTTCCTTGAGCACGACTCCGCCGCGCGGTTGCTCGGCCGCGACCCGCTGAACGATCTCGATCACGACACCGATGGCGGCAACGGCGGCTAGCGACGTCGAGATGATCCACGCCGTGAGCCCTTGCCACCACTCCATGGCCGTCAACGTACCGGTGGACACGCCGGAGATCTGCGCATGTGGCCCTGACCTGCGCTGACGCGCAACAGCGCCGAGGCCGAACCGGATCCCTTGACCTGCACAAACGGAGGGGGGGCACCCCTCCCGCGGGTGCCCTCAAGTACCGCTAGCGTTGCCCTTTGGGGTCACAGCGGCGTCCTGGGTTCGGATATTGCGAGCGGCTCTTGCGGACGAGGCGACCAGAGCGGTCATCACCAAGCCCACGAGGAAGGTGCTTGTGACGGCGGCGCCGCGCGCTCCGGCAAGTTCTACGACGCCCGCGATAGCCCACCAACAGGTCACCGCGTACACGATTCTTCCGGCTGAGAACAGGCGCACCCTTTTCGTTTTGGGCGGGCCAGGTTCCTGGGCGATGACGGTGGTGCTCGTCCGCAAGGTCGGCTGTTCAGCGAAGTCGCCAGCCCGACTAGCGTTGCCTCTGGCGGTTGCAGCCGCAGCATCCTGGGCTCGGATAGCGCGAGCTGTCCTTGCGGATGAGGCGACCAGTGCTGTCATCGCCAAGCCCACTAGGAAGGTGACGGCGGCGCCGCTCCCACCGGCAAGTTCTACGACGCCGGCGATAGCCCACCAACAGGCCACGGCGTACACGATTCTTCCGACTGAGAACAGGCGCGTCCTCTTGGCTTTGGGCGGGCCAGGCTGCCGGGATCTCTCGGTGACCGGCCGCCGGGCGCACGGGCAGATCGGTCGACGTGCGTTCAGGAGGATCCGGTTACCCCGCGACGCATTGCAGGTGCGGTGGCTGGGGCGCAGGTTCGCGACGTGATGGCAGCCACCGTAGGACTGAGGCCACACGTGGTCGAGCTGCAGGGCAGCGCCGCCATTGCGGATCGTCAGGTCGATGGGCCCGGCGCAGAGATGACACGTCGGCCCGTAAGTGGCGACCACTTCGTCGGTGAAGTCGTAATAGGCGGGCACTGAGTCGTCCTCCGGGCAGGTATGGGCGACTAGCGTCACCCCGGCGCTCCTAGTCCCATCGGCGGACAGCGGTCCCAGCTGCACCGGCGCGCGGTCGCACCACCCGTGTGGTCGGCATGTCTTCTGCCGTGCGCACCGTGGGGCAGGACGTGCTGGCCTTCGCTGGGCCGAGGCCCAGCGCGCTCATCGTGGCCGACTTCGTCGAAGTGCCGACACCTGGCCTGCTCGTACGTCGATCGGATCCCGAGGGCGTCGGACGCAAGGCGGCCAAGGGCCGCACCTCGCGGCGAGTACCTCCTCTTGCGAACCGCGTTCTTCCGATCGTCCGCGACCTCGCCGACGGCAGGGCCGCCGACGAGCTGCTACTGACCACGGCACAGGGGCGAAGTCGCACCGGTCTCGACGCCGAAGGGCTGCACGTCCCGGCGATCTCCACGATCCGCCGCGTCATCACCACAGCCGGGCTCGTCACCCCCGAGCCCCGCAAACGACCCCGATCCTCACTACGCCGGTTCGCCGCCGAACAACCCAACGAGACCTGGCAGTCCGACTTCAGACACTGGCCCCTGGCCGACGGCACCGACACCGAGATCCTGAACTGGCTCGACGACCACTCCCGCTACCTGCTGTCCTGCACCGCCCACCCCCGCGTGACCGGCACCCTCGTCGTCGACAGCCTCACCACCTGCATCAACACCTACGGCCCACCCGCCTCGACACTCACCGACAACGGGTCGGTCTACACCTCGAGGTTCACCGGCGGCCGCAACGCCTTCGAGTACCTGCTGCACGCCCTGGGCATCCAGCAGAAGAACGGCCACCCGAACCACCCCCAGACCCAAGGCAAGATCGAACGCTTCCACGCCACCCTCAAACGCTGGCTCGCCCAGCAACCACCCGCCCCAGACCTCCCCGCCCTGCAAACCCAGCTCGACACGTTCCGTGAGCTCTACAACACCGCCCAACCGCACCGCGCCCTGGACCACGCCACCCCGCACACCGCCTACCACGCACGCCCCCGAGCCCGAGCCGCAGGCACCACCATCGCCGGGCACTACCGACTGCGGTTCGACCACGTCGGCACCAACGGCAAGATCTCGCTGCGCCGCGCCGGCCGCATGCACCACCTCGCAGTCGGCGCAGCGCACCGCGGCACACCCGTCCTGATCCTCATCGACGAGACCACCACCACCATCATCGCCCGCACCACCGGCGATATCCTGGCCAGCAACACCATCGACCCCACCCGCACCTACTGGCGCAACAACGAACGAGAGCCCGGCCGAGGCCGGGCTCTCCTCTATGAACGATGACGCGGGACATCTATGAACGATGTCCCGCGTCATCACACACGGTGGAGCTGAGGGTGTGCTGTTTCAGGACATAGGCAACGGATGTCTCAGGACATAGGAAACGTCGACCGGGATGCTCGGGCATGTCGCGTGCCCAGTTGGTCATCACCGCTGTCGTGCTCGAGGGCCGTCCGCAGGCCGAGGTCGCCCGGGCCTACGGGGTCTCACCGAGCTGGGTCTCGCGCCTCGTGGCCCGCTACCGCCAGGACGGGGAAGCCGCGTTCGAAGCCCGCTCCCGGCGCCCGCGGACCAGCCCGACCCGCACCCCGGACGCGACCCTCGCGCTGATCGTCCACCTGCGCGCCAAGCTGACCGCCGACGGCCTGGACGCCGGCCCGCACACCATCGCCTGGCACCTGACCCACCAGCACGACCTGACCGTGGCCCCCGCCACGATCTGGCGGCACCTCAAGGCCGCCGGCCTGGTCGAACCGACCCCGTCCAAACGCCCCCGCTCGTCCTACGTCCGCTTCGAGGCCGACCTGCCCAACCAGCTCTGGCAGAGCGACTTCACCCACGTGCGCCTCGCCGACGGCACCGACACCGAGGTCCTGACCTTCCTCGACGACCACTCCCGGCTCGTGCTGGCCTGCACCGCTCACCACCGGGTCGGCGGCCACGACGTCGTGACCACGTTCCGCGCCGCGATCAGCGAGCACGGCGTCCCGGCCGCCGTGCTGTCCGACAACGGGATGGTCTTCACCACCCGCCTGGCCGGCGGCCGCGGCGGACGCAACGCCTTCGAGTCAGAGCTGGCCCGCCTCGGCATCGAGCAACGCAACTCCCGACCCAACCACCCCACCACCTGCGGCAAGGTCGAACGCGTCCAGCAGACCCTCAAGAAGTGGCTCACCGGACGACCCCGAGCCGCCGACCTGAACCAGCTGCAGACCCTGCTCGACACCTGGCGCGAGCACTACAACAACGCCCGTCCACACAGCTCTCTGCACGGACGCACACCCACCGCCGCCTACACCGCCAAAGCCAAGGCGCACCCCGTCGGCGGCGCCGGGACCCACCAGCGCGTCCGCCACGACCGCATCGACGACAACGGCAAGCTCACCTTGCGGATCGCCGGCCGGCTGCACCACATCGGCATCGGACGAACCCACGCCCGAACCCCCGTGATCATGCTCATCGCCGACCTCCAGGTCCGCATCGTGCACGCCATCACCGGCGAGCTCCTGCGCGAGCTCACCATCGACCCCACCCGCGACTACCAGCCCCAGAAACAACAAGACCCCGAACCCTGAGGGTTCGGGGTCTTGCTGATGTCTTGCAACATCACACGGTGGAGCTGAGGGGATTCGAACCCCTGACCTTCTCATTGCGAACGAGACGCGCTACCAACTGCGCCACAGCCCCTCAAGCGGGCTACAGACTAACACCACGCCTGGGCCCATCACGAAATCGGGAGGGTGCCGACGGCACCGCCCACTGCCACCGTCCAGGGCGGCCCGGCCGACGTGACCCGGCCGATGTCACCCGCCCGCTGCACGGCGCTTGGCGAGCACCGCGTTCAGGTCGATGCTGCCTGTCGTCTCGGCGACCGGCTCGGCGACGTCCGCGGTCTGGCTCGGAGCGACCGGCTCTGCCGCGCGCACGGCGGTCGAGCCCTCGAGGTTGTCCAGCGGCGCGGGCTCCCGGTGGGGCGCGGTCGCCTTCATCGTGTACGTCGGGCGGGGTACCGGGACGGGTGACCAGGCGTCGTCGCTCGCAGGGGCCGTCGTGCGCGACGCCGGAGCCTGGTCCGCGGCGACCTCCGGCTCGGGCTCCGGGTCCTGGGCGCGCGCCGCCTGGCGGACCACCGGGACCGGACCCGTCGACGCGTGCCGTGCCGGGGCCTCGGCCTCGCCGTGGTCGGCGACGATGCGGGCGAACACCTCGGTGCTGGCTTCCGAGGGGTGCACCGCGCGGCCGGTCACGATCGCGAGCGGGGCTTCTGTTGCGGCCGTCGTCGCCGACGCCGTCGCGGTCCTGGTGTGCTGCGTCGGTGTCACCCTCGGGGCCTGCGCGTGCGTCGCGGCCGTGGTCGCGGCGGCGCTCGACCGGCCCCTCGTCGACGTCGTCGCGTCCCGCCCGTCGACGCGCGGGGTGGCACCGGTCGTCGCGTCCCCCCGGGCGACGCGCGGGGTGGCACCGGTCGTCGCGCGGACCGGTGTCGAGCCTGTCGCCGGCCCGGTGACCACCCTCGTGGACCCCGTGCGGGGCGCGCCCCCCGTGCGGCGCTCATCGGCCACGCGCGCTTCCCAGGCGACGTCCGCGCGGCGGCCCGCGAGCACGGCCCGGCGGCCCAGCACGACGACCCCGGTCAGCAGCAGCGTCGGGACCACCGCCACGACCCACGTGACGGCCGGGACCAGGCCGATCACGGTCCAGCCGAGAACGGAGGCGACGAGCAGCACCCCCGCGAGGACGCCTCGGCGGCGTGCGGCGGCGGCACGGCGCGCGACGGACGCCGCACGGGCGGCGCGGGCCTGCGCAGCCCGGCGCGCCGCATCGGCGGTGATCCTGCTCTCGGTCGCTGTCGGTCGGTCCACGGTGGCGCCTCCTGTCGCGCTCCCGGCGGTCAGCGCCGGGAGCCCCTTTCCCGGGGTCAGCAGACCTGGCATCCTGCCGGTCGCCGTCCCGTCGGTCGAGTCCGCGGTCCGGGCGTGCGCCCGGAGTCCCCGAGGGTTGCGCCGGCGGGTGACGGCCACCACGCGCAACGCCTCGGAGAACCGGTCGTCCGCCCGGGACTCGAGCAGCTGCTGGCGGTACCGCAGCTTGTGCGGCACCAGGTACAGCACCCACAGGCCCACGAGCGCCAGGGCGACGGGGCCTGCGAGATCGTTCACGTCACGACGGTAGGTGCCGCTGCACGACGAATCCGGGACCGCCGCGGCGTGTCGGCTGGCGCAACCCGCCCGGTCGTCCCCTTCCGCGGGGACTCCGTCAGCCCGCTGCGGCGCCGCGTCGTTCCCGCCACCGCGCGACCAGACCGTGCGGGAGCTCCTCGGCGGTGAGCGCGAACGCCCGGTGGTCGCACCACTGGCCCTGGATGTGCAGGTACCGCTCGCGCACGCCCTCGTCGCGGAACCCCAGCTTCTCGACGACCCGCAACGACGGCCGGTTCTCGGGTCGGATGTTGATCTCCACCCGGTGCAGCCCGAGCGCGCCGAAGCAGTGGTCCGTGGCGAGCGCGACGGCCGTCGGGATGATCCCGTGGCCCGCGACGTGCTCCGAGACCCAGTACCCGACGGTCGCCGAGCGCAGCGACCCGTAGGTGATCGACGCGACGGTGAGCTGCCCGACGAGCTCGTCGCCGAAGTCGACCGCGAAGGGCAGCGCCGCGCCCGCCCGTGCCTGTGCCGACAGCGTCCGGACGAACGCCGCGAACGTCGGGCGCGGCCCGAGCACCGGCACCGGGCTCGTCGCGTCCCACGGCTCCAGCCAGTCGGCGTTGCGGGCCCGCAGCGACAGCCACGCGTCCTGGTCGCGACGTCGCAGCGGACGCAGCCGCACGTCGCCCTCGACGAGGACCGCAGGCCAGCCGTTCACCATCGCCCCTCCAGCCCGACGGCCCGGTCCGGGCCGCGCTCCGGCGCACGACGCGACGCGGTCCTGCGCTGTCCGGTCCGCTCCACCTCAACCCTCCAGGACCAGGCAGTGGACGACCTGCCCGGGGTGCACGGTCAGGTCCTGCTCGCCGACGACGGCGAGCGCGTTGGCCTGGGACAGGTCACGGACGGTGGGGGCGGACGGGTCACCGACCGGTGTCAGGCGGTAGCCGTCGTCGGGCGAGCCGAGCACGGTGGCGGGCACGAACTGACGCAGCCCCGGCGGCGAGACCCAGCCGGTCGTCGCCTCGGCCGCGACGGACGGGCGGAACAGCTCGGTGTGACCGGCCATGGCCCGCAGCGCCGGGCGGACGAACACCTCGAACGACACCTGCGCGGCGACCGGGCTGCCCTGTAGCGCGAAGATCGGCACCGTGCGGTCCCGGCCGAGCTCCGCGCCCACGGTGCCGAAACCGTGCCGCTGACCGGGGGTCATGGCGACCTGGTCGAGCCTGACCGTGCCGAGCGGCGCGAGCACGTCCTTGACGGTGTCGTGCGCGAGCTCGGACAGGCCGCCGGTGACGACGAGCAGGTCGGCGCGGACGAGCTGGTCGTCGAGGGCCTCGCGGAGCGTCGAGCGGTCGTCGGGCAGGATCGCGACCCGGACGGGAGAGGCGCCCGCATCACGGACCGCTGCCTCGAGCGCGTGCCCGTCGACCTCGAACACCGTCGAGTCGTCCGACCCGGCGGACCCCGGCTCCCGCAGCTCGTCGCCCACCGACATCAGCACCACGCGCGGTGTCGGGTGGACGCGCAGCCGACCCCGGCCGAGCGCCGCGGCGAGCGCCAGCTGCCGTGCGCCGAGACGTGTCCCCGCAGCCAGCACCACCTCACCGGCGCGGGCCTCGCTGCCGGCCGGGCGGACGTGCTGGCCCGGCACGGCGGGACGCTGCATGGCGACCCGCGCCGCACCACGGTCCGTCTCCTCCAGCGGCACCACGGCGTCCGCGCCGAGCGGCAGCGGAGCGCCGGACGCGACGCGCACCGCCTGACCGGGGACGAGGCGCAACGGTCGTCCGGAGCCCGGACGCACGTCGTGCGCGACAGGCAAGGAGTGGTCGCCCGCGTAGCCCGCGTTCGCGGTGTCGTGCGCCGCGACCGCGTACCCGTCGCGGGCCGCCAGCGTCAGGGCCGGCACGTCGGCCCGGGCGACGACGTCCGACGCGAGGATGCAGCCGACCGCGTCGGGCAGCACGACGTCGAGCGGGGCGACCGGGCCGACGGCGGCGAGCACCGCGGCCAGGTGGTCCTGGACCGATCTCATGCGCGCATTCTGCCCCGGACGTCGGGGTCCGCGGCACGGGCCACGCACAGGTGTGCGGACGCGGCCCGTGCCGACGGGCCGGACGGGTCGGCTCAGACGATCCCTTCGGACCCCACCTTCGCGCCGTCCGGCACGAGCGACGGTGCACCCGGGTCGTCCAGCACGGCGTCACCGGCCACGACGACACCGGCGCCGAACGTCCAGTCGCCCCGGACCCGCAGCGACGTCGCGTCGACCAGCGACGGGGCCACCGGGACGCGGGCGTCGAACTTCGCGATCGTCTTGTAGTGCTCCTCGTCGAGGTCGACGAACGGTGCCTCGACCTGCGCCGTGAGGCGGCGGTCGTCCTCCAGCCGGTACACGTCGGAGCGCAGCACCAGCAGGTCGTTCGTCGTCTTGACCGGCAGGAACCGGGAGCGGTCCACCTCGAGCACCGCGGCGCCGTCGAACACCTCGATGGCGGCACCCATGGCGGACTCGATCTGCACGACCTTCGGTGAGGTCTTGTCGCTCGGGTCGACCGTCTTCTCGTTGCGGATCAGCGGCAGGTCCAGCACGCCGCCGGTGCGCGCGAGCTCGTCGGCCAGCGCCCGCAGGTCGAGCCACAGGTTGTTGGTGTTGAAGTACTGGTGGCGGTCGATGTCGCTCGCGGCCGCCGCGTCGTCCGGCAGGGTCTGCGCCGACTCGCGCAGCACGATCCGGCCGTCGGAGCCGCGCACCACGAGGTGGCCACCCTTGCGGTCGGCGGGCGTCCGGCGGGCGACCTCCGCCGCGAACGGGGCCCCCGACTGCGCGAACCACCCGGCGATCCGGGCGTCCGGCGCGGCACCGAGGTTGTCGGAGTTCGAGACCGTCGCGTACCGGAAGCCCGCGTCGAGCAGCGCCTGCAGGACGCCCGACGCGTGCAGCGCGGTGTAGAGGTCGCCGTGCCCGGGCGGGCACCACTCGAGGTCGGGGTCGGCCGGCCACTCGACCGGCGTCAGGTCGTCCGCACGCAGCTTCGGCTCACGGTTCTGCACGAAGTCGAGCGGCAGGCCGTCGACCTCGAGGTCCGGGTACCGCGCGAGGGCCGCCAGGGTGTCGTCCCGCGTGCGGAAGCTGTTCATGAGGACGAGGGGCAGCCGGGCACCGGTCGCGGCACGTGCCGCGAGGACCTGGCCGGCGATCACGTCGAGGAACGTGCTGTCGTCGCGGACACGGAGCAGGGACTTCGCCCGGTCCATGCCCATGGAGGTGCCGAGACCGCCGTTGAGCTTGACGACGGCGGTGACGGCGAGGGCGTCGCGGGCGACGTCGTCGGGGACGTCGAGATCGGTCAGGTGCGGGACGTCCGTCAGCGGCGTGACGTCGGTCTCGGGGATCACCCCCGTCTCACCGGACTCCAGGAGTCCGTAGAACCGGGAGAACACGTCGATGGCAGTGGGGTGGACCTCCCCTTCGGTCATCTTGCGCTGGGCCTGTGCGAGTCCGGATGCGCTCATGCGGCGATGCTAGGTCGGTGTCGTCGTGACGCGCAGTGGTGTGCGTCACGCGACTTGTGACCTTTGTCCGTCGTCGCAGGTGACGTTGTCGTGCCTCACCAGAATGTTGCGGAACGTTCACAGACCGTGGCCATGGTGGCCGCCACACACTCTTTGCGACACTGGGCGCATGAGCAGCGTCGCCCAGCCCTATCCGCGCGTCTCCGAGGGGGACGAGGTCGAGGACGTGAAGGAGCGGCTGCGACGGGCGATCCGCGAGGCACGGTCGCAACGGTCCACCCGGCGGCGGGAGGCCGCCGCCCTCGCACTGGCCGACGTCGTGACGTCCATCCCTGCGGTGGCGGGCGCGAGCTGCGTGTCGGTGTACGCCGCCCGACCCAGCGAACCCGGCACGGGTCCCCTGCTGGAGGCGCTCGCGGCGCGCGGCGTCCGGCTGCTGCTCCCCGTGCTGGGCAGCGGTCTGCGTCGGGACTGGGCGGAGTACGCCGGCCCGGACGACCTGCGCGAGCGCGCGCCCGGCCGCCCGCCCGAGCCCGGCACCCCGACGCTCGGCGCCGCAGCCCTCGCCGATGCGGAGGTCATCGTCGCGCCCGCGCTGGCGGTCGACACCTCCGGGGCTCGGCTCGGTCAGGGTGGCGGGTGGTACGACCGGGCCCTGGAGCACGCGCGTGAGGGCGTGCTCGTGGTCGGCGTGGTGTTCCCCGAGGAGGTGTACGACGCGACGACCCGGCCGCTGCCCCGGGAGCGGCACGACCGGCTCATCGACGTCGTCGCGACGCCCGACGGGTGGGAACCGATCGGCTGACCCGGCCGCCGTCCCCGCGCCGGCTCAGGAGGTCGGCGGGGCCAGCGTCAGCCGGTCCGTCGCGTCCGCCCCGGTCGCCGCGGGGGTGAACGGCCACGGGAACGTGCCGCCGTGCGCCCACGCGTCGAACTGGTCGGTGTAGTGCACGCTCGCCGGATGCCCGGAGGCGCCGGTGAGGTTCACCCACGTCGACGAGTCCAGGTCGCCGAGGTCCACGACCATCCGCATCGAGGGTCCCGACGTCACCTCGTACGAGCCGGAGCTCGCGTCCCACGACGTCGCGTCGACGATCGACGAGCCGCCGCCGACCTCGATCGGCGTCGGGTTGACGAGCCGCCGCACGACCCACGGCAGCGAGTCGCCGCCCAGGACCGCGTGCTTCGGCGCCGCGACGTGCAGCTGTCCCCAGCGCCAGTCGGCCGCCTGCCGGCCGAGCTGCTGCGTGAGCTGCCGCCGGGCGGAGACCATCGCACGGCTCAGCACCTGGTCCCGCCCCTCGACGACGCCGGGCGTCGACCGGTCGTCCCACCACGGCGAGGACGGGTCGTCGAGCAGCCGCCGGACCACCTCGAGCCACCGGGAGTTCCCCGTCGGCGCGTGATCCTCGGGCAGGTCGTCCGCGAAGGCCAGCCGCAGCACGGTCGCCCACACCGCAGAGAAGTAGGCGGCGGCCGCGGAGTCGGCCGTCGAGCGCAGGTCCCAGGTGCGCAGGAGCTCCTGCCCGTCGTCGTCGTACGCCGCCGCGGCGGAGCCGTCGTTCGAGCCCAGGTCCCCCGTGCGTGACCGCTCCTGGCCGTCGTCGTCCGACGCGGTGGAGATGTCGAGCCCCAGCAGGGTGGGCACCAGCACCTCCGCGTACGGGTTGCGCTGGTCCATCTGCAGGGAGCTCATGTCCCCGACCGTGAGCTTGTGCCCCGACCCGACGAGCCGCGTCAGCTCGTCGCGGATGCGCTGCGCGCGGTATCCGTAGTCCCAGTCACCCGTGAGGAACGGGCCGACGCCGGCGGGCGTGACCGCCTGGTTCGCCGCGACGAGCACCCCGTCCGCCGGATCGAGCGTGTGGGGCATCGCGGCGGGGTCGACGAAACCCTGCCAGTCGTACGCGCTGTCCCAGCCCGGCCGCGGCCACGACCCGTCGGACGGCACGACGCTGCCCGACACCTGGTTCCTGACCGGGATGCGGCCGGGAGCCTGGTAGCCGATGTGGCCGTCCGTCGTCGCGAACACGATGTTCTGCGCGGGCACGTCGAGCAGGGCGGCGGCCGCCGCGACGTCGGACGCGTCCCGCGCGGTGTTCATCGCGAGCAGCGCGTCCGCCGTGCGGCCCGGCGTCAGGGCGGTCCACGACAGCGCCACCTCGAACTGCGTGGTCCCGCCCGCGGTCGGGGCGCGGGCGACGTCGGCGAGATCGAGGACGTCGGACACGATGGGGCCGTGCACCGTCTCGCGGACGGTGATCCGCACCGGGTCTCCCCCGTTGACCTTGATCGTCTCCTCGTGCTGCCGGACCGGGGCCGTGCCGCGGTCGACCACGGTCCGCCCGCCGTCGACCCGCTCCAGGAAGAAGTCCGTGACGTCCGCACCCAGGTTCGTCAGACCCCACGCCAGGTGCGCGTCGTGCCCGATGACGACGCCGGGCATGCCGGCGTTCGCGAACCCCGCCACGTCGTACGGGCAGTCCGGGGTGACGCGCGCACAGCGCAGCCCCACCTGTGCCCAGATCCCGGGGGCCGAGATGCCGAGGTGCGGGTCGTTCGCGAGGATCGGCTTCCCGGACGCCGTGTGCTCGCCCGACACGGCCCAGGAGTTGGAACCGAGGCCCGCGCCGTCGCCGACGAGGTGCGGCACGGCGTCGAGCGCACGCTGCGCGGACGTCAGCGCCTGCTGCAGGTCGTCGTCCGCGAGGTCGAGGCCCGCGTGCGCCGCCGTCGGCTGTGCGGAGGCTGCCACGTCGCCCGCAGCGAGGATCGGCCGGTTCAGGTCCTGGGGGTACGGCGGGAACAGCTGGTCGACGCGGGCCACGTCCTGGACGGAGGCGTAGGTCACCGCGCGGTCCAGCTCGTCGTCGTAGTTGGCGCGCAGGTCCCAGGCGAGCGCCTTCAGCCACGCCAGGGAGTCGACCGGGTCCCACTTCTCGGGCTGGTGCGTGTCCACCTGCAGCCCGAGCACCGTGTACTCGACGGCGATCTGCGAGAGGTCCCGCCGGCCGAGGTAGGCGTTGACGCCGTCCGCGTACGCCTGCAGCGCGTCGCGCGTGCGCTGGTCGACGAGCCGCCACTCCTGCTCCGCGACCCGCCGCCAGCCGAAGGTGCGGATCACCTTGTCGGCGTCCAGCGCGTCGTCGTTCTCCCCCACCAGCTCCGAGAGCCGGCCAGCCGTCACGTGCCGGCGGTAGTCCATCTCGAAGAACCTGTCCTGGGCGGTCACGTACCCCTGCGCGCGGAACAGGTCCTCCGAGGTGGTCGCCGTGATCGTCGGGACGCCGCGCTCGTCACGCGTGACGGTCACCGTGTCCTCGAGCCCGGGGATCGTGACCTCTCCGGAGACCTCCGGCAGGGGGCGGCGGACGACGACGATCGCCGCGACCGCTGTCGCGACCAGCGCGAGGACCAGCAGGCCGGCGATCCCGACGACGGACAGGCGGACGAGGCGACGACGAGGCACGCTTCGGAGGGTACTGGGCGGACCTGGCGGGCCGTGGCCGGACGTGCGTGGGCCCGCTCACGGAATGTCTCACCCGGTGCACCGGTTAGGATTGGCACTCGGACGATGCGAGTGCCAGGCGCCTCCCCCAGGCTCCGACGGCCCGACCAGCAGGAAGAGTGTCAGGAGACCTCAGTGCCCACCTACGCCTACGCGTGCACGGCGTGCGGCCACGCCTTCGAGATCCAGCAGTCGTTCAGCGACGACTCCCTCTCCGTCTGCCCGGAGTGCGAGGGACGCCTGCGCAAGGTGTTCTCCTCCGTGGGCGTCGTGTTCAAGGGTTCCGGGTTCTACCGGAACGACGCGCGCTCGGGCTCGGGCTCGAAGAAGAGCTCGTCGATCCCGGCCTCGACGTCCGGCGAGTCGTCGTCCTCGTCGAGCACGTCGTCCGAGTCGTCCTCCTCGTCGAGCGCGCCCGTGGCTGCCGCTGCCTCGTCGTCCTCGGGCTCGTCCGGCGCTGCGGCGAAGCCTGCCGCCTCCGCCTGACCCTCCGGTCCGCCGCGAGCCCCGACGTGGTCGGTTGCTCGCCTGCGTGACCGAGCGCCCTGCCGGCGGAGTGCGCGGCGGACGGAGTGGCCGCCGCCCGGCGTGCCGGCCGGCGGAATGCGCGGCGCTGACGGGGTGCCCGCCCGGCGGAGTGCGCGGCGCTGACGGAGCGTCCGGCCGGCGGTCGCCGCACGGTGACGCGTCCACAGCCCGTCGCCACACGGTCCCGCTCCCCGCAGACGAGTCACCCTGCCGGACGGCCGGATCGCGGCCCCTAGCGTCCACGCATGCCCCGTGACCGCCCGTCGCCACCACCCCCGCTGCCCGTCCGACGGGCACCGCTGTCGGTCGCCTGGCGGGCAGCGCTGTGGCGGGGCCGGTTCGCCGCGGTCGCACTCTGCCTCGGTGTCGCGGCGGCGGCGGCGGTCGGCGCGGTGAGCCCGACCCCGCCCGCGACCGTCCCCGTCGTGGTCGCGGCGCACGACGTCGACGCCGGGACCCCGCTGGCCGCGGCCGACGTCGAGGTCCGGCGCCTCCCCACGGCCGTCGCACCGGCCCGGTCGTACCGGCGGCCGTCGGACGTCGTCGGCTCGTCGACCGCCGTGCCGCTCGCGACGGGCCTCCCGGTGGTGGCAGGCGTCCTCGTGCCCGACGACGTGCACGGGCCCACCGGCACGGTCGTCGCCGCCGTCCGGTTCGCCGACCCCGCCGTCGCCGGTCTGCTGCGGCCGGGGCTGCGGGTGGACGTCGTCGCGGCGACACCCGAGGGTGCCGTCGACGGGACGGTCGCCGTCCGGGCGCTCGTGCTCCCCGTGCCGGCCGCCGCGGGTGGCGGCACGGACGGTTCCGGGCTGCTCGGCGGCGCGGGGCAGGCCGAGCCGCCCCCCGTCCTGCTCGCCGTCTCGCCCGACGAGGCGACTGCGCTCGCCGGCGCCGCCGCGTCCGCGCTGCTGTCGCCGGTCGTGGTCCCGTGAGCGGCGTGCGGCGACGTTGCCGGGGCCCGGCAGGGTGCCGGATGATCGGCGCACCGACGATCCGGCCGGTCGGGCGCGCAGCCCCGCGCGCACGGTTCCGACCGCCGGCCGACCAGTGAGGGGACGACGTGACGGACACGATCACCAACGGACTGCGAGGGGCCGGTGAGCGGCTCTCCGGAGTGCCCAAGGTGTTCCAGGGTTTCAAGGACTTCATCTCACGCGGGAACGCCGTGGAGCTGGCGGTCGCGGTGGCGATCGGCGCCGCCTTCACGGCGGTCGTCACGGCCATCAACGCCGGCCTCATCACCCCGCTCATCGCCGCGATCTTCGGCGAGGCGAGCCTGGCGGAGGTCGGGCACTTCACGATCAACGACGCGAACTTCTCCCCTGGGCTGGTCCTCGACGCGCTGATCCGGTTCCTCGTGACCGCCGCGGCGATCTACTTCCTCGTCGTCATCCCCCTCAACTCCCTCGCCGCACGGCGCAAGCGCGGGGAGGAGGCCGAGCCTGCGGCGCCCGCCGAGAACATCCTGCTGCTGCAGGAGATCCGCGATCTGCTGGCCGCGCGGGCGACACCTGCGGTGCTCAACGACGCGACGGACCCGACCCGGCCGAGCGCACCTCCCGCACCGCCGTCGCCGGCGCCGCGTGCCTGATCACCTCGGTCACCCGGCGCCCGGACCGTCGGTGGCGCGTCCACCTCGACGGGGAGGGCCGGCTCTCACCAGTGGGGCGGCTTGTCCTGATGGAGGCGGTCGTCGTTCGTGTCGCCGCCGCCTCCCCACCCGACGTCCGAGTCGTCGGCGCTGCGGACAGCGGTCGCCGGGCTGACCGGATCGGCCGGCGCCCCTGGCAGGACGGCGGCCGGCGGTGACGGATCGTCGGTCGGGAACGCCGGCAACGTCGAGACGAGCGCGGCGTCGTCGGTCCCCACGGTGCCCGATCGGCGCACCGCGCGACGTGGCGACCTGCCGGAGGGGCGGTCGGCACCGGGCTGCGAGCTCATGCGTCGATGATCCCACCCGGGCTGCTTCGTCCGGTCGAGCCCTGCGGTCGCGCATGCCCGCAGGCGCGCCCTCGTCGGCACGCCCTCGTCGCCGCGCCATTGTCGGCACGCCCCCGTCGGGACGCTCTCGTCGGCGCGCCGTTGTCGGGACGCTCTCGTCGGCGCGCCGTTGTCAGGACGCTCTCGTCCGCGCGCCGTTGTCGGGACGCCCTCGTCGGCGCGCCGTTCTAGGCACGCCGTTCTAGGCACGCCGTTCTAGGCACGCCGGGACGTGCCGCGCACGGTCAGCGCAGGGCGCGCGTGATCGCCGAGCGGACCGCCGTGTCGACGCGGTAGGAGCGGCGGGTGATGCCCAGCTCCTTGCGGAGCGCCGCCCCGAGCTGGTCGCGCGTGCGCTCCTCGCCGTCCGAGATCAGCCACGCGACCAGCTCGTCGAGCTGGTCGTCGCTGTAGGCACCGATCGGCAGCCCGCTGCGGACGTCGGGGCGAGGACGGGTCGGGACCGCGAGCGAGAGCTGCACGGCATGCAGCGGCGCAGGTGGGTCCTGCTCCACGGCCGCGCCGGCGGGCTGGTGGTCGTTGGCGCGTCCGGTGGCGTCGGAGCTCTCGTCGGCGTCGGCCCGTTCGGCCGAACCGGTCTCCGCACGGCTGCCGACGGTCGTGAGCGCGCCGGAGCCGCCATGGTCGTCGGTCTGCTCGGACGACGGGGATGACGCCGCCGTCGACGCACCGTCCGCCGGTGTGCCCGACGCAGGCCGAGCCGGTGCGCCCGACTCAGGCCGAGCGGGCGCACCCTCGGGCCCTGTCGCAGCCCCCTCGGGCCCTGTCGCAGCCCCCTCGGGCCCTGTCGCAGCCCCGTCGGGCTCCGTCGGCACGCGCTCGGGCCCGTTGGACGCGACCGCAGGTGCGGCGGGCACGACCGTGCGGCCCGCACCGGTCGCGGCGGGCAGCACCTCGTGCTCGTCCGAGTCGACGACCGCGTCCGGGACCCCCAGCACCAGCGGCGCGGTCCGGGGGGCGACAGGAGCGGGGACGCGGGCGTGCACGGCACGCCGGATGCGGTCGACCTCCGCCTGCGGGTCGAGGAACGCCGCCGCCGACCAGACGCGGACCACCGACCATCCCAGCCTTTCCAGCCGGTCGGCCATGAGCCGCTCACGGACCCGGATGGACGGCTCGGCGACGTAGGCCTCGTCGTCGGTCAGGACCGCGACGAGCAGCTCCCCGGGGGCGTCGGGGTGACCGACGACCATCGGGATGCGCGTGCCGCCCGGGATGCCGTGGTCGACCTCGACGACCAGTCCGTGGCGCCAGAGGCGCTCGGCGAGGTCGAGGAGCAGACGATCGGGCTCGTCGACCGGTACCGCGGCGGCCGGCGCAGGGGCAGCAACGACGGGGGTCACGCCGGTGGCCACACGCACGACAGGGCTCGCGCCCGTGCGCCGGCCGACCACGGGGACGACCCCGGTCGAGACGCGCAGCGGTGCACCCTCGGACGCCGGTGACGCGACCGTGCGGACGGTGAGCGGGACGGCGTCCGCCACAGGCCGGGCACGGTCGTCGGTCCCGGGCCCGGCGTGCTCGGGCTCGGCGTCGGCCGCCACAGCGACCAGGTCCTCGCCGCTCTCCCCGGCACCGCGCCGGCCGGCGAAGTCGAGCAGGTCGCGCAGCAGGCGTGGTCCGGCGCCGCGCATGCGCTCGGGGTCGAGATCGTCGGCCCCGAAGCACGCGACGACGACGAGCCGGTGCCGGCTGGCCCCCAGGGTGTCGAGCAGCAGGGCGTCGCCGCCCGGCTCGTTGATCGGCCCGAAGGTGTGCAGCACACGGCGGTGCGGGGTGCGGCCGAAGCCGAGCGACAGGATGATCGCCTCGCGCCGCAGCCCGGAGACGCCGGCGAGGTCCGTGACGGCGAACGGCTCGGAGCGGCCGGAGTCGAAGAACGCGGCGACGGCCGGGTTGCCGCGGACCTCCGACAGCACGGCCTCCCGAACCGCCTCGGCGTGCGCCGGCGACGGGGTGACGACAGCGAGCGACTCCTCGGGACGCAGGACGGCGTGGTTGAGCACGAGCTCGACGACGTGCTCGACCTCGGCACGGGTCGACGCGACCGTGCCCGAGGCGTCGGGCATCCCGGTGCCGTCGACGACGTCGAGCCGGACGAGCGGCGTGTTCTGCGGCAGGGGTGTCGGGACGAGCACCCCGGCGTAGCCGTGGGCGGCCAGGAACGCCGTGAGGTACGGGTCACGCCGGGACGCCCCCGCCCGCAGGGCGACCGTCGGCAGCACCTCGGCGAGGTCCCGGATCGCGGTGCCGGAGGCGCAACGGGCGTCGCCGACCACGACGACCTGCCGGCCGCGGGCGATGGCGGCGAGTGCCATCTCGACGGACAGCTGCCCGGCGGAGTCGAGGACCACCAGGTCGACCGTGCGCGTCGCGGGCAGCACCTGCGGCACCAGCATCGGGCTGGCGGCGACCACGGGCCGCAGGCGGCGGGCGACGTCGGGGTGCCGGGCGAACGTGTCCCGCAGCGACGTCAGCCGCTCCTCGACGAGCTCGGCGAACAGCGACTCGGCCTGCTCGCGGTGCTCGCGCAGCGTCGCGGACACGTGGCCGACGACCGCGGCGCGCACCGGTCCGGACAGGGACGCGACGTGCTGGCGGTCCAGGGCGGCGTACTGGGCCGACAGGTCCCCGAGGGCGGTGCCGTCGTATCCCGTGAGTGACGGGTCGGCGGTGAGGATCTGCTCGATGACGGTGCTCCACCAGGCCAGGTCGAGCTCGGCCGGGGTGAGGGCGGCGTCGACGCGGCGGTTCGCGAGGTCGTCGACGAGCGGTCCGAGGCCTGCGCCACGCAGCCGGTGCAACAGGCCGGTGCGCAGGGGCAGCGTGTCGAGGGCACTGGTGTCGGCGCGGAGCCGGGTCAGCCGCTCGGTGAGGACGGCGAACGGCAGTTGGGCGAGGCCGGCGCCGGCGGGGGTGCCCGCGAGGATCTCCTCGAGGGACTCGACGTCGACCACGAGGGCGCGGTGCTCCTCCTCGATCTGCTCGAGCGCGTCGGGCAGCCGGGGCCAGCCACCGGCGGGACAGTGGGCCTGCCACACCTCGCGCTGGGCCTGCACCTCCAGCAGCGCCGTGTGCAGGTCGGCGACGGGCCGGCCGGGACGCACCATGTCCTTGGCCTGCTTGCGGAGGCGCCGACGCAGCCAGTAGCCCATCGCGACGCCGCGGTCCTCGCGCCACTGCGGGGTGGCGGTCGCGGCGACCAGGTCCGCGGCGGTGCGCTCGAACACGATGGGCAGGAAGTCGTCGAGCGCAGCGCGCACCCCGTCGAGCATGCGCAGCTGCTCGGTCCACTGCGCGAGCGACGTCGCCTGCGTCAGACCCGTCTCAGCGGCGACCTGAGTGGTGCGTTCCACGAGCGCAGGCAGGGAGCTGTCGAGCAGGCGGTCGAGCCGGTGCACGACCACGGCCGCGTCCGCGGGGGTGCGCAGGTCGGCGCCGTACCACGGGGTGTCCGACGGCCGGACCTTGAACGCGCCGAGCTCGCCGGCGCGGACCAGATCGGCGGCCAGCTCCGCGCGTCGCTCCTCGACGAGCACGCGCGCGACGTCCGGGCTGAGCCGGACGGTCGTCTTCGGTGCGGGACGCGTCGACGTCAGCCGCGCGAGCTGCTGCAGGGCGTCGTAGGCGGACACCCGCCACGGCTCGCGCGGGACGTGCAGGGAGTCGACGTACCCGCGCAGCCGCTCCCGGTGGCCGACGAGCCGGGCGCGGAGCGTGTGCACCGCGTCGACGTCGACCTCCGGAGCCTCGAGGGTCATGGCGCCCAGCAGCCGACGCGCGGCGGCGCTGCGCCAGCCCGCGTCGGGCGCGACGTCGAGCACCAGGTCGCTCAGGCCCAGCGCGTCGAGCCGGTGGCACAGGGCGGCGGCGGCGCGGCGGTGACCGGGCACGTAGAGCACCGTGCGGCCGGAGGCCGCGGCGTCGGCGACGACGGCAGCCAGCGTGCCCGTCACGTCGGAGCCCGCCGGGGCGTCGACGAACAGGTGTGTGCCGGTGGAGATCACGTCCAGGACGTGCTGCTGGGCGGGGTCGAGGTCGCCCACCCCCCGCTCCACGCCGGGGTCCCGGTCGCCGGTCACGGGCGGTGGGAGTCTGCGGCGCAGCGCGTCACGCTGCTCCTCGACCCCGGCGAGGGCGGCGACGAGCTCATGGTGGCCGAGGGTCCCCGTGAGGTTGTCGAGGTCGTCGACGAGCACCTGGCCGGGGTGCACGAACGTCCCCACGACCACGCGCTCGGTGAGCGTGAAGTCCTCCAGGACCGCCTCGCCGAGCGACGCGAGCCGCTGCAGGGCGCCGCGCGGGTCGAAGCCCGCCCCGGTGAACGCTCCCCGGGCGACGGCGGCGGGGTCGAGGAGCGCGCCCTTGCTCCGCAGGGCGCGGGCGAGCACGGGGTTGACCTCGAGCGACGGCTCGAGGGCGAGCTCGTAGTCCGCCTCCCCGGTGCCGCGGGCCCGCAGCGTGACGGGTCGCAGCAGGACGGGCGCGCGCACGGTCCGGGGGGCGGGCCGTCCGGTGCCCGCCTCGTCGGGGCGGCGGGCCTGCCGGGTCACCGAGGCGAGGGCTGCCATGTCGTCCGCGGCGACGAACGGCGTGGTGCGTTCGGTCCACGTGGCCACACCGATCGCCAGCGACGTCGGCGCGATGCCGTACCGGTGGGCGTAGACGCCGGCGCGGGCACCGACCGCCCGGGCACGGCGCCGTGCCGTCGACAGCGCGGACCCCTCCCGCACCAGGTTGGACAGGCGGGTGGCCCGGCCGGCGAACAGCTGAGCCATGCCGGACGGGTGCGCGGCGGTGAGGTCGAGCGCCGCCTCCCCGAGGAGCTCGACGTCGACGAGGGTCGAGCCACCCGCGGCCTCGACGAGCGCGGCACGCCACGCGGCGATCGCCCCCTCGAGGACCTCCGAGGACGACGGTGGCGCGACGAGCGCGACCACCCGCTCGTCGTCGGTCGGGTCGGTCGTGGGGGTCGTCTCGGTCGCGGGAGCCAGGTCGGGTCCCGTGCCGGAGGCGCGCGCGGGGACGATCACCCTGCGAACGGTAACCGGCCCATAGGAGCGCGCCGGCGTGGCGCGCCGGGTTGCACGACTTCTCCCACGGCACCGGACCGACCAGAGCGGCCGACCGTGGTGATCGCTGTGGGAACAGGCGTGGGAACGGACGATCACGCGCCTCCGCCGGCGGCGCGGTGGTCGCTCGGTACGACGTCCCGGGCCCCGGGCGTCCCTGGAAACGCAAGAGCGGGACGGATCTCGAGGATCCGTCCCGCTCTCGGAAGTAGAAACGGTGCGCACCGCGCAGGGGGCAGGCGATGCGCACCGTCGAGTACGAGTGTGGGGCACGGGACGGCTTCTGGTCAAACGTCCAAGCCAAGCGTCCAGGGTGATTCACACGAACGGGCGCGGCCCGCCGTGCGGACACGGGCAGACCGCCGCCGGGATGTCCGGCATGCCCGTGTACGCAGGCACGACGGGCCCGGACCGCGGACCGGCCTCCCGCCGCTCGATCGCCGGTCAGAGGCAGCCGGCAACCGCTCGCTCGGCCGTCACAGGCAGCCGGCAACTGCCCGCTCGCCCGTCACAGGCAACCGCCCGCTCGCCCGTCACAGGCAGCCGGCAACCGCCCGCCCACCGGTCAGAGGCAGCCGGCAGCCGCGCCCACGCGGCGGAGGCCCGCCACGTCACCCGCCTGGTACCGGGGGACGGACTGGTCTCCCAGGCCGGTCGCCATGACCTGCCTCGGGTCGTCGACGTGGGTCAGGCCGACGGTGTGGCCGAGCTCGTGCAGCAGTGCCCCACCCACCGACCGCCCTCGCGTGAACCCGGGCGTCAGCGGGTCCTCGACGTCCAGCACCAGGTGCGCGTGCCAGATCCGCGAGGCCGCCCTGGTCGTGGTCCACATGGCGCCGCCCTGTCCCGCGACGTCACCGGCGAGCGCGGGCACCGTCGCCGCGTCGGTCCACGCGATCACCAGGTCGGCGTCGGGCTGGCGCAGCCCGGTGCCCGCGTAGGGCATGAACGTCGTCTCCCCGACCAGCTCGAAGTGCAGACCCGAGGCCACCTCGAGCCGCGTGAGCGCGGCGGTGACGAGCGTCTCCGCGTCGCGCGGTGCCCGCGGGTCGGCGTGGTTCACCCGGACCCGGATCGTCGCGCAGGGGTTCCACCGGGCGACGTGCCCGTGCTCGTCGACGTGGAGCAGCGCGTACGGGGCGGCAGTCGTGCTCGGCGTGGGCGGGTCCGGCTCGTCGGGCGGCAGAGCGGTACCCAGGCTCCCGGCGACCGCCAGGACGGCTCCGAGCATGGCGCCCACGACCGGGCGCCGCGCGCGCGAGCGAGCGCGCGGCGGTCTCCAGAGCTCGCGCACGTGCCACCCCTCGCCGTCGTAGACGGGAGGGATCGGCTACGCGCCGGTCGCACTTGATCGGCCGGACGGGTGGGTCGGGACGCGCGGACCGGGACAGGTAGGGCGGAAACGGCGCGGCGGGGGACGGCGCCCAGCGCCGGGTGTCGGCCCTGCGCCGGGTGTCGGCCCTGCGCCGGGTGTCGGCCTTGCGCCGGGTGTGAGCCCCGCGCCGGGTGTGAGCCCCGCGCCGGGTGTGAGCCCCGCGCCGGGTGTGAGCCCCGCGAGGGTGTCAGCCGTGCGCCGGGTGTCGGCCCTGTGCCGGGTGTCAGGCCTTCGCGGTCGCCGCGGTCCGGATCCGCAACCGGCCGAGGGTGGCGAGCATCAGCCCGTCGAGCAGGATCTGCACCCCCAGTAGGATCCCGAGCAGCGACAACGTGGCGGCCTGCGGGTCGACGAGGACCCAGATCCCGAGGCCGACCGAGATCAGCCCACCGATGGCGAGCAGCACCCTGTGCTGGTCGGCCTGGAACGCCATGACGAGCCGGACCAGGCCGCCGGTGAGGAACAGCGCGCCGGCGAGGAGGGTCAGCGTGAGGGCGCCGATGGTGGGGTTGCGCAGCATGAAGAGGCCGATCACGAACAGGATGGCCCCGCCGACGGCCGCCCAGATGGCCCCGCCGGAGCGGATCCGCAGCAGGGCACCGACGAGCAGCAACGTGCCCGCGATGAGCGTGGTCCACGCGATGAACCACACGGAGAGCTTCGTCGCGAAGGCGACGTCCCCGAGCAGCAGGATCCCGACGACCATCAGCACGAGGCCGAACACGACGTCCCAGCCTGTGTGTCGCCTCTCGATGACCATGGTGGAGGTCATGACACCCACATCCCCTCGGGCAGCGCGCCCAGGTCCGGCGGTGCACGGTGCGCTGCGGCCCCAGGTCAGGAACCTGTCGGCGCCCGTCAGTCGCGACCCTAGCGTCGCGGCGGGCGCACGGTCGGCGGCACGACGTGGACCTGCGCAGATCGTGCGGGAACGGACAGTGCGGGTCACCCGGCGGCCCGAGCCTCGACGAACGGGAGCCGGTCGAACACGATCGTCATGCGCGTGATCCGCCCGTCCACCACGTGCACCCGCTCCGCCCCCGGTGCGTGCGCCACGAGTGTCGAGCCGGTGTCGTAGAGCAGGACGGCCGTCTCGTCGTCCCCGAACGCGGCGAGCACCTCGGTGCGGGTGGTCATCGCCGCGAACGGGCCCATGAACGCGCGGAACGGTCGCGCCCCACGAGGGTGCCGGCGGGGGCGTCGCACACGACGTCGGGGGCGACGAGCGCCATCGCGGCGTCGACGTCGTGGCTGCTCCAGGCACGGTGGTAGGCGAGGGCGGTCTGCAGCGCGGGACTGGTCATGGTTCCTCCTGGGGTCGGTCCGACCCCCGTACCGACACCGGTGGTGCGCGTGTCGGAACGATCTCGTACGGTCCGTGGGCATGACGACGTCGAACGCCGAGCTCGACGCCGCCCGTGCGGGCGACGACGACGCGTTCACCGCGCTCGTCGGACCGCACCTGCGCGAGCTGCACGTGCACTGCTACCGGATGCTCGGGTCGCTCGACGACGCCGACGACGCCCTCCAGGACGTCCTCGTGGCCGCCTGGCGCGGGCTGCCGGAGTTCGCCGGACGGGCGTCGTTGCGGACGTGGCTGTACTCGATCGCGACCCACCGGTGCCTCAACGTGCTGCGCACCGGTCGCCGCCGGCCCCGCGAGGTGGTCCTGCCGTTCGACGCACCGCCGCCCGACCGGGTCGCCGACGTCCCGTGGCTGCAGCCCTACCCGGACGTCTGGCTGCCCACCGAGCCGCTCGCGCAGGGGCCTGCCGCCCGGTACGACGCGACCGAGTCGATCGCCCTGGCCTTCGTCGCGGCGCTGCAGCGGCTGCCGCGGCGGCAGGTGGCCGCCGTCGTGCTGGGCGACGTGCTCGGGTACCCGGGGTCGGAGATCGCGACGATGCTCGGCACGACGCCCACGGTCGTCAAAGGGCTGCTGCAGCGCGGTCGCGCCACGCTCGCCCGGCACGACGCACCGCGCGTCGAGCCCGACGTCGACCCGCTCGTGGCGCACCGCTTCGCCCGTGCGCTCGAGTCGGGGGACGTCGACGGGGTCGTCGCCCTGCTGGCCGACGACGGGTGGCTCGCCATGCCGCCGCTGCCGCACGTGTACCGAGGGCGGGAGTCCGTCGGAGACTTCCTGCGGGCCGCCGCCGGGTGGCGCACGGGCCGCCGGCTCATGCTCACCGAGGTGCGGGCGAACGGTCAGATCGCGTTCGTGGGGTCCACGACCGGACCCGACGGCGACGGGCTGCCTGCCGGGGTGTACGTCCTGACGAGCGGGTCCGGGCTGCTCCGGTCAGCGACGCGGTTCCTCGACGACGGCCTGCTGCCCCGCTTCGACGGGTCCTGCCCGCGGCGGTGATCCCACGGCCGCGGGCGCTCCTCGTCCGGTCAGGCGCACTCGTAGACGGTGGCTGCGGCGTCCGCCCGGAGGCCGAGCAGCCACTCGCCGTCGGGGCCCTGCACGGCATACAGCGAGTGCTGGTCGAGGAACTGCTCCTCGGTGAGCGGGTACATCTCCGCGCCGTACACCATGTCCTCGGCGCCTTCCGGCTGCCCCCAGCTGGCGTCACGCTCGTGCACGAACACCGCGTGCGAGACGGCGTTTCCGCCCGGCACGGGGACATAGATGCGCCGGCCGTCCCGCGCCGTGCCCGCCGGGCGCCAGTCGGTGTCGACGTGGCCGGACTCGATCGCCAGGTCCGACCAGCCGCACTGACGGGCACCGGGAGCCGTCGCGCCCATGCCCTCCCAGCCCGCCGGGCGCACCATGCCGTCGTCCCACTGGAACGCGGCGGGATCGGCCATCGCGACGTCGCCGGGGGCAACCCTGTACGCGCCGCCCGCCGGCGTGACGTACGCGTAGAGGATCGGTGTGAGCCCTGGCACCACCCCCGCGGCCGGCATCCGTAGCTCGACGAGCCTCCCCCCGCCCAGCTGTCGCAGCGTGCGTGGCTCGACGTCGGGGTCGACCAGGAGCAGCGCGTGCCCATAGACGCTGTCCCAACCACTCTCCAGCGCGAACGTCAGGGTCACGCCGAACGTCGCGGACACCCGGATCGCCGTCGGCACCGTCAGCGAGTCGTAGTGCGTGGTGCGGTCGACCGCGATCCCTCTGCCCGCCAGGTCGGGCTCGTAGAACGACGAGCACCGGTCCGCCGACGCCGGGCACTCGATGAGGGTGACCTGGTCGCCCACGACCTCGTAGAGGCCCTCGACACTCCTCGACAGGGAATCGTCTTGGGCCAGCGCGTAGATCGAGGCGTCGCCGCGGTGACCGACGAGGAACGCACGCTGGTCGTCGTAGCCCGTGAGCCGGAGCGCCATGGCGGGGTCCTCGACGGGCTTCTGCCACGTCTCGCCCGTCGTCGGCGACATCACCTTCGCGATCCCCGCCTCGTCGTCCTCGGGCGCGGTCGGTGGAGCCACGTCCGAGGTCGGCGAGGAGGACGGCGTCGGGGTCGGCGTGGGTGTCGGCGTCTCGGTCGGGCTCGTCGTCGCCGTCATGGTCGGGCTCTCCGCGGGTGCGGGAGCCGCCCGCACCGCACCCAGCCACGCGATCGTCCCGACGGCCGCGACCCCCGCGACGCCGGCCACGGACTCCACGGCGTGCCGCCGGACGCGGCGGCGCCTCACCCGGGTGCGCACGCGACCCAGCGCGGCGTCCGGCAGTGCCGGGACCGCCCGCTCGAGGTCGCCCGCCGCCCGTGCCAGCAGGCCATCGAGGTCACTTGCCATGACGCACCTCCTGGGTGTCGACCTGCTGGACGTTCATCCGCTCGGCGGTGGAGGCGGTGCTCCCGAGCACGGCGTTGAGCCGCGCGATCCCGTCGGCGGTGTACCGCTTGACGGCTCCCTCGCTGAGCCCGAGCTGCGCCGCGGTCTCCGCGACGGACAGGTCGTCGAGCTGGCGCAGCACCACGCAGGCCCGCTCCCGGGGGCTGAGCGTGGCCAGCGCCCGCAGCATGTCCGCGCCCGGACCGCGCTCCTCGACGACCACCGGCGGGACCGGCAGCCCGGCGACCCGCTGGGAGGTACGCGACTCGGTCGCGCGGCGCCGCGACTCGTCGATCGCCCGCGACACGATCGCCCGGCGCACGTAGGCCTCGGCCTGCTCCACCGACCGGAACCGGGCCCGGCCCGAGAACGTCGAGATCAACGCCTCCTGCACCAGGTCCTGCGCGTCGGTCGCGGAGCCCGCGACGAGCATCGCGTGCGTGACCAGCCGCGGGTAGCGCTCGTGCACCACCCGCTCCAGCATCGGCTCCCAGCTGCCCACCCGTGCTCCTCTTCCGCGTACCGGCCTGTCGTATCGACAACGGAAGCCGAGGCCTTCGGCGTTGGGGTGGTGCTGTGTGCCGCGTCGCTGGTCGGCACGAGGAGCGTGCTGACCCCGTTCAGCCCTCGGCGCGGGGTTCCTTCTCGTCCTCCGGAGCGGCGAGCCGCTGCTCCCGCTCGCGCAGCTGCGCCTCCCAGGTCTTGAGCATCTCCTCGTGGTCCCGGTCCGACTTGCGCATCCCGGCGAGGAACTCCGGGTCGTCGTCGGGGCTCGTGCGGCGCGGGCGCTCGTACTCCGGAAACCCGGCTGTGGCCGTCGACGGCCAGGGCACCCGGCGCGCCGGCCGCTCGGGGCGGCCCGCGACGAGCCAGGCGATGCCCCCGACGATCGGCAGGATGACGATGAGGAAGACCCAGGTGATCTTCGGCAGGTTCCGGACGCTGGCGGAGTCCGTCTGCACGCAGTCGATGAGGCAGTAGACGAGCATCCCCATCTCGAGCAGGAACGGCAGGTAGCGGACCACGGCGACTCCTCAGGGCTCTGCCCCGGGCAGGTCGGCGACGGGGTACCGCCCGGAAGGCTAGCGGCGCCGAGGTGGTCCCGTCCGTGGTTCGGGGGCGCTTCACCTGGGCGGACGCGCCCGCCGCCCGTGCCGTCCCGGACGTCGGGGTCCGGGCGGCATCCCGCCTCACGGCTCCGGCCGCTACCTGCCTGCCTGCTCCCCCTGCGACGCCGTGGCCGGCCCGACGACCTGCTCCGGTGCCGGGTGGGGCGCCGGGAGCACCTCGGGGAGCAGGGCCTCCGTCGCAGGCGGTCCGCCCGACGGTCCCGTACCGGGGGCAGCCGCCACGGGTGTGACACCACCGACCACGCGCAGCCGCCGCGAGGCGGACACGTACGCGGGCACCAGCAGCACCACGGCACCGACCCACGCGAGCGGGTTGCCCCAGATCACTCCGTCGAACCCGAACGCGGCGCCGAGCACGCCCGCCGCGACCAGCCGGCACGCGAGCTCGATCACCCCCGTCGCCGTGGGGACCACGGTGTGGCCGAGACCCTGCAGCGCACCGCGGAGCACGAACAGCACGCCGAGCACCGTGTACAGGACCCCGTTGACGTGCAGGTAGTGCGCGGCCATGTCGACGACGTGCTGCTCCCCCTCGCCGACGAACTGCCCGACGATCGCCGGCCCGCCGACGACGACCACCACGCCGAGCACCACCGCGACCACGACGGAGATGGCCGAGCCCTGCACGACCCCGGTCCGGACGCGGTCCGGGCGGCCGCCGCCGAGGTTCTGCGCGACGAAGGTGGACACCGCGATGCCGAGGGACGCGAGCACGAACACGGCGAGCCCGTCGACCCGGACGGCGGTGGTCCACGCGGCGACCGCGTCCGCGCCGAGGTCGTTGAGGCGGACCTGCACGGCGAGGGTGCCGATCGCGATGATCGACGCCTGGAACCCCATCGGCAGGCCGAGGCGCAGGTGGCGGCCGAGGTCGGCACGGCTGACCCGCCAGTCGTCCCGGTGCACGTGCAGCACGGGGACGCGGCGGCGAACGTACGCGAGGCACAGCACCACGGAGGCGGCCTGCGCGACCACCGTCGACAGGGCGGCACCGGCGACACCGGTGCCGAGGACCGCGACCGTCCCGACCACGAGCACCACGTTGAGCACGCAGCTGACCGTGAGGAACACCAGCGGGGTGCGCGAGTCGCCGATGGCCCGGATGATCGCCGCGAGGTAGTTGAAGAACACGATGGTGCTGGCGCCGAGCAGGCTGACCACCGCGAACGTCGTCGCCTGCGGCAGCAGCTCCTCGGGCGTCTGCAGGAGCCGCAGCGCCGGGCCCGCGAGCAGGGGCGCACCCACGGTGAGCAGCACGCTCGTCACCGCCGACAGCAGCGTCCCGGCAGCGACGGACCGCCGTACCGCGTGGTCGTCGCCCGCGCCGAACGCCTGCGCCGTCGGGATGCCGAAGCCCGACGTCAGGCCCCACGCGAAGCCGAGGAGCAGGAACAGCAGGCTGCCGGTCGCACCGACGGCAGCGAGCGCGTCGACGCCGAGCACGCGGCCGACGACGAGGGCGTCGGCGGCCTGGTAGAGCTGCTGGACGACGTTGCCGACGAGAAGCGGCACGGCGAACAGCACGATGACGCGCCAGGGGCGGCCGGCGGTGAGGATCTTGGGCACAGCGGACTCCGGGACCGGAGGGACAGGTGGGGACGTCCGCGGCGGCCGAGGAGACCGTCGCGTCGTCCTGCGATCGTATCGATACGATCGGCCGCCGGCGACGTGTTTTGACGGCTGACCGTCGACGGTCCTCGTCCCTCGCCGCGCCGCGTCCGGCCGCCCCTTCGCGCCCGGGCCTACAGTCGGCGTGTGCCCGACGGCAGATCCACCGAGACCGCGCTGAACCGGGCGCTGTGGGCGGTCATGAACGAGCGCTTCACCGACGCAGCGGCCGAGGAGCTCTGGGTCCGTCCCGAGTTCGTGTGGGGCCTGTTCGCGGTGCCGGAGCGAGACCTCGGGGTCCTGGGCGACGTCCGCGGGCTCGACGTGGTGGAGCTGGCCGCCGGCACCGCCTACGTCTCCGCCTGGCTCACCCGCGCGGGAGCGCGCACGGTCGCCGTCGACCTGTCCGGCGAGCAGCTGGCGACGGCGCTGCGGCTGCAGCGACGGCTGGGCCCCGCGTTCCCCTTGGTCCAGGGCGACGCGCAGCAGGTCCCGCTGGCAGCCGGGTGCGCGGACCTCGTGGTGAGCGAGCACGGAGCAGCCGCCTGGTGCGACCCCGAGCGCTGGCTGCCCGAGGCGGCGCGCCTGCTGCGGCCGGGCGGCCGGCTCGTGTTCCTCACCAACAGCCACCTGTCCGCGCTGTGCGTACCGGCCGACGAGGGCGTGGCCGGGGCACGGCTGCTGCGCGGCCAGCGCGAGGCGTACGAGGTGCAGTGGCCCGGCGGTGGGGTCGAGTTCCACCCCTCGCACGGCGACTGGGTGCGGCTGCTGCGCTGGTCCGGGTTCGTGGTGGAGGCGATGCACGA
Source organism: Cellulomonas sp. URHB0016 (assembly GCF_054057935.1). Taxonomy (NCBI): domain Bacteria; kingdom Bacillati; phylum Actinomycetota; class Actinomycetes; order Micrococcales; family Cellulomonadaceae; genus Cellulomonas; species Cellulomonas sp. URHB0016. The sequence continues at coordinate 1,616,161 of NZ_JBSRZU010000001.1, forward strand.
GATCTACGCCCCGGCCGGCCGCGAGGACCACGCGTTCTACGAGATCGTCTCCGCGGACTGGGCGCGCCGGTGGCCGGCCGAGGAGCTCTGGGTCGCGACGCGCGCTACGACGTGACCGACACCGTGTAGCTGCCGTCCGCGCACCCGCTGACCCGCCACCCGCCCGGCACCTTGGTGGTCGTCGCACTCCCGACGCCCGTCGTCCGGACCTGCGGGAACGCCTCACCGGGCACCCACACGTCGATCCCGCAGCCCACGTCGTCCGACTCGACGGTGGCGGCGAGCTCGAGGTCCCGTCCGCTCACGCCTGACGTCAAGGAGTCGAGCCGGCCGGGGAAGGCGCGCGGGTAGGCCCGGCTCAGGGGCTTCGCGAAGCCCGCGGGCGGTCCTGTCAGCTGCCCGGTGGCGCAGTCGACGGACACGAGATTGCCGGACGACGTCGCGTCGGACCCGGTCTCCGGCGAGCCGCAGCCCTGCCGCCACACCCAGAACGCGCCGCCGATGCCGAGCCGGTCCTGGGCGGCGACGAAGCGCTGCACCTTCGCACCGTCGACGTCCGGGTCGCCGAACCAGCCCCACTCCCCCGTCCACAGCGCGGCACCGTAGGACGCTGCCGCCCTCGACGAGACGGCCAGGTTGCGCTCGATGGACGCGAGCGTGAAGCCGAGGCTCTGGTCCATCGAGATCGACTCGCTGTACGGGTGCGGCGCGAACACGAGCTGCTCGTCCTGCGTGAAGCCGGGCGGCGGGGTCACGTCGAACGCCAGGCCGGACCACAGCACGCTCGGCTCGAAGACGGCGAGGTGCGGGAAACCACCGGCCTGCGTCTCGGCGTCGCGGATCGCGTCGATCGCCGCGTCGTAGTACCGCCCGAGCAGCAGGCCCGAGCTGATCGGCGGGTTCGCACCGATGCCAGGCTCGTTGAGCAGGTCGTACCCGGCGACCGCGGGCTCGTCGGCGAAGGCCCGCGCGACCCACGCCCACGTCCGCACGAGCTCGGTCTGGATCCCGTCGCGGTCGGTGTAGAGGTTGCTGAACGCCGTGGCGACGGCCGGTGCGAGGTCGCGGGCCATGAACTGGCAGTGCCGCGCACCGTCGGTGATCGTGGCCCACTCCGGGGCCCCGTCCCAGCCGGTGGTGGGCGACGTGCCCCCGCCGCACCGCTCGTCGGGCCGGGCGATCGCGTTGCCCCAGGCGTCCTCGTGCATGTCCAGCACCACGTAGACGCCGTTCGCCCGCGCCGCCGTCACCGCCCGCCGGACCTCTCGCAGGTAGTCCTCGTCGAGGACGCCGCGGGCGGGTTCCAGCCGGGACCACGACATGCCGAGACGGACCACGTTGAAGCCCATCGCGGCGATCTGCTCGAAGTCCTCGTCCGTGAGCGGCTGCGTCGCGGGGACGGCAGGGTCCCTGAGGTAGTAGTCGACCAGCTGGTTCACGTTGACGCCGCGCAGCAGCACCTGTCGGCCGGTCGCGTCACCGATCACCGGCGCGCCGCCGGGCTCCCGCGCCGGGAGTACCTGCAGCCGCTCCATGCCGTCCGACGGGGCGTCCGACAGGGCGTCCGACGGCGCGGCACCCGTGGACGGCTCGGCGGTCTGCGACGGTCCGTCCGTGTGCGACGGTGCCGCCGTCTGCGCCGGTCCGGCCGAGGCCGGTGCCCCGGTGACGAACGGGAGCGCCAGGAGCAGCACGGCGAGCCCGGCCCCGACGAGCCGCCGTGACCGCGGGTGCGGCGCGCGCGGCAGCAGCCGGTCCCGCGACCGCCATGCCAGGCCCGTGACGGCCGCCGCGAGAAGGCCGACAGCGACGCCGTAGCCGATGCCGGTGGCGAGGGCGACGAACGCCGTGGCCGCCCACCAGCTGTCCGGGCCGGCGTCCGCGACGGGTGCCGCACCCGGCAGTGCGGCGACGACGGCGTCGACGACCCCGAGGCACACCCCGGCGACGACCGCGCCCAGCCACACCAGGACCGCCACCTGGCCGGCCCCGACGGTCAGCCGGCCCAGCGCCGCCCTGACCGTCCACGCGAAGACCCCGACGAACAGGAGCGTCCCGGCGACGATGCCGAGCACGCCCGCGGCGGCCGTCGGTGCGACGAGCGGACCCGCGAACGCGTAGCCGACCGGCCCGCCACGCCACGTGGTGCCCGCGAACCCCACGGCGGCGAGGGCCACCACCACGAACATGACGGCGACCGGGAACGCCGCACCGTCCCTCGGACGGGGTGCGTCGACCTCGTCCGGCAGGCCGTCGAGGGCGTCGCCGTGGGCAGCGGTAGCGGCGTCGTCGTGGGCAGCGGTAGCGGCGTCGTCGTGGGCAGCGGTAGCGGCGTCGTCGTGGGCAGCGGTAGCGGCGTCGTCGTGGGCAGCGGACGCCGCCTCGCCGGTGCCGGCGGACGCCGCCTCGCCGGTGCCGGCGGTCGCCGCGTCTCCGTGGGCAGAGGTAGCCGCGTCGCGGTGGGCAGCAGTCGCCGCGTCGCCGTGGCCACGGGTGCCGGCCTCGCTCCGCGGGCCCACCCGCACGGCCAGGGCTGCGGCCGCACCGGCGAGGGGACCCACCACCAGGAGCTTGAGCCCTGCGAACCCGCTCGTCGCGAAGGCGAAGCGCAGGACCGAGCCGAGCGACAGGTGCGCGCCGACCGTCGGCAGCGCGGCGACGACGCCGGTGAGAGCAGCGGCCAGGGCGCCGGCACCGACGGCCGCGACCCACACGGTCACGAAGACCCGCCGGCCGCCGGCGCGGACGACGACGGCCACGGGGACCGCCGTGCCCGCCAGCAGCACCGGCAGGCCGACGAGCAACGGAGCCCACCGGTAGGCGCCGCCGGTGCCGAGCAACGGGACACCGCGGCCGCCGACCGGTGCGAGCAGACCCGAGGGGTCCGCCACGGCGAGCGCCACCACTGCCGCGAGGACGACCGCCACAGCGGCAGCGGACGCACGGAGGTGAGGACGAAGGAGGCGGGTGTGCCACCGGGGCGGAGACGACGTCGTCTGAGCGGGCATGGTGATCGGGAAGCGTAACCGGTGCACGCCGGAACACCAGGGCATCCCCTCCAACGGCTCAACGCCGGGCCGACCGGGCGTCCCCGGACGGCGGGCCGGACCGACCGACCCTCACCGCACGGCGTCCCGGACCGACCGACCGTCACCGCAGGGCGTGCCGGACCGACCGGCCGTCCCGGCACGGCGGCGAGGTCGGACCGGCGTCGCGGCACCGCGTGCCGGACCGACCGGCCGTCCTGGCATGCCGGGAGGGCTCAGCCCGTCGACAAGGAGGGCTCGCCCCCGGCCGGGTCCCTCGTGTGTTCCTCGGTGGTCCCCGTCGGGGCGTCGCTGGCGGGCCCCGTCGACGAGTTCGTCAAGGAGTCCGTCGGTGAGTCTGTCGGTGAGCTCGGTGACCCGGCCGCCGCCTCGGTCGGTTCCTGAGTCGGTGACTCGGCCGGTGACTGGGTCGCGGACTCGGTGGGCGTCGCGCCCGTCGACCCGGTCGGGCTCGGCTCGGGGCTCTCCGAGCCCGTCGGCGAGGCGGACGGGCTCGGTGTCGGCCCTGCCGTCGCCGTCCCTGTCGGCTTCGGGGTCGGGGACGCCGAAGCCGTCCCCGTGGGCTGGGGCGTCGGCGTCGGGGTGGGGGTCGGTGTGGGGGTAGGAGTCGGGGTCGGGACGGTGGCGACCGGTTCCGCCGGGGCCACCGGAGTCGCGGCGTTCGGCTCGCCGTTCACCAGGATCGGCACGGACGTCCCGGTGCCACGGTCGTCGACCGTGCCGAACTCCCAGTGCCACGGCTCGTGAGGGCCGCGGCCCCCCTCGTCCATGTACGAGGGGTGGTGCCATCCGAAGAGGACGGCGTTGGCCGTGAGCCAGGCGTACTGCGGCGAGCGGTAGCTGCCCATGCCGTCGCCCAGGTCGATCGCGAGACCCCACCCGTGGTTGGAGGTGCCGGGCGTCGCGGCGAGCGACCCCTTCGCCGCCTTGGTGCGCACCTGGCCCTCGAAGGTGCGGTAGGAGTCGGTGATCACGATGTCATGCCCGAATGCCTGGCGGTACGCCACGTTCATCCGCGCGACGGCCTCGGCCGCGTCGCAGCGCAGACGGTGGCGCGGAACGAACTCGACCGGGCAGAGCACCTCGAGGGGGATGTTGCCGTTGGTGTACCCGTCGGTCGAGTGCGCCTGGAGCTCCGCGCGCGCGATGGCGGCCCTGAGCGCCTCGTCGGCGCTCGCCGCAGCCTGTTCGGCGGCACTCGTCACACCGGCGGCGGCCTCGCGCGCCTGGACCGCGGCCGTCGCGGCGGTGACGACGTCGCGGCCGTCGGCAGCGGCGTGCGCGGCCGCGACGGCGCCGTCGAGCGCGGCGACGTGCGGGTCGGCGAGGACCAGCTGACGGGCCAGGGCGGCGCTCTGCGCCGAGCCGTCCGCGAGGTCCGTGGCGACGAGCAGGACGTCGGACTCGACGCCGTCCACCGCGCGGATCGCGGTGCTCAGGTCGCCGACGACGACCTCCTCGCGAGCGTCCTCGACGCGCGGCGGGAGCTGTTCCGGGGCTCGGGTCCACTCCGCGGGCGCCCCCACCTCGGGCGCCTCCACCGCGGGCGCCCCCACCTCGGGCGCCTCCACCTCGGGCGGCGCGACCTGCGGCGGCGCGAACTGCGGCGGTGCGACCCGCGGCGGCGCGACCCGCGGCGGTGCGACCCGCGGCGGTGCGACCCGCGGCGGCGCGACCCGCGGCGGCGCGACCCGCGGCGGCGCGACCCGCGGCGGCGCGAACAGCGGCGGCGCGAACAGCGGCGGCGTGACCCGCGGCGGCGCGACCTGCCGCGGCGGGACCCGGGGCGGCGTGACCCGCGGCGGCCGCACGTCGGACGGCGCCACCTCGGGCGGCTCCGCCTCGGGCGGCTCCGCCTCGGGCCGGGTCTGCGCGGCGGCGGGAACGATGTCGGCACGAGGCAGCACGCCGGGCCCGACGCGTCGGGTGGCGCGCAGCTTCTGGACCGGCTCCGGTGGGGCCAGCGGATGACCCACGAGCGTCGCGGTGGCCGCCTCCACGGCCTCGAGACGGTCATGGAGCCGCACGAGCGCCTGGTGCGCGGCGAACGGGTTCACCTCGGGCGGGACACCTTTCTGCACCGCCGCCAGGTGGGCGGCCGCCAGGTGGGCGGCCGTGCGCTCCTGCACCGGCGACACGGCAACCGGCCCTGCCGGCGCGACGACCGCCGGCGCTGACAGCGCGACAGGGGCCGCGATCAGGAGGCCCATCACCGCGACGGCGACGGAGCGGACCGCGACCGACTCATGGATCGCCCGCACAGGCACAGGGCGCGCGCGACGCGCGCCCTGTTTCTTCCGTCGAGATACGAGCACTGGTCCCTCTCCGCGGTGCGTCGTCAGCCGACCATCTCATCGGGCCCGCCCGAGTGCGACCCCGGATGGGCTACCCGATCGGGCCACGGCCGACCCCCGTCCCCACGCCCGCCACGGCCGTGGCCCTATGCACGCGGGGCACGGCCGGGCAGACGTGAACGGTGGGTGAGCCGAGGACACCGACAGGACGAATGGAACGTCCGGGCCCTGCCAGATACCACCTGCCCGCAGAGTCACCCGGACTGCCGTGCCGACGGCGGCGACCCCCGGCCGGGCAGCCGTCCGGTCAGCCGCGGAGCGCCAGCACGAACGGCAGCACCGCGGGCGCACCGGCCAGTCGCAGCTCCCGGGACGCGACGGTGATCGTCCACCGGCTGTCCACGAGGTCGTCCACGAGCAGCACCGGCCCGGGCGGGAGCGTCAGATGGGCCGCGTCGAACCGCTGCCACACGCCCGCGAGCCGGAAGGCGCTGCTACCGCCGCTCTCCCCGGTCGGACCACCGTCCCGCAGCGCGAGCGCGCCGGCGTAGGGCAGGCGGCCGACGTCGGCGATGCCGCGGGCCAGGGAGTCGACGAGCAATGGCCTGCGCCGTGACGGCAGGGCGACGACCGCGGTCGGCCGCTCCTCCCACCCCCACTGCGCGAGGACCCGCACGCAGCCGTCGAGCACCGCCCTCGTGACCGGGGCGTCGGGCGTCCCCGCGGCGAACACCTCACGCAGGGTGTTGCCCCATCCCAGGTCGGTGAGGCGTGCGAGCGCGCGCCCCTCGAGCATCCGTTCCTCGGCAGGGATGCGGCCCCGCACGCCGATCCGGTCGGCCCCGACGGGCCACTGCGCGCGCGGCTCGACCGGGACGCCGACGCGGTCGAGCGCCCGCCCGGCGGACTCCGTGGCAGCCGCGACGACGTCGACCGGGTACCAGGTGCCCGAGCACGAGTCGCACCGGCCGCACGCCGTCGCCGTGTCGTCGTCGAGGCTGCGCTGCAGGAACTCCATCCGGCAGCCGTCCGTGCGCTCGTACTCGAGCATGTGCTGCTGCTCCGCGAGGCGTGCCGCCGCGATCCGCTCGTAGCGGTCGGCGTCGTACGTCCACGGCTGCCCGGTCGCGACCCAGCCGCCCTTGACCCGGCGCACCGCACCGTCGACGTCGAGCACCTTGAGCAGCAGCTCCAGCGGCGTCCGGCGGATGTCGACGCGGGCCTCGAGCGCGGGTGTGGACAGCGGCGCGCCGGACAGCTCGGCAATGACGCGCTCGGCCCGCTCCTGGCTCGGCATCGACGCCGTCGCGAAGTACCTCCAGATGTCCGGGTCCTCCGGCCCGGGCAGCAGCAGCACGTCGGCGCTCGCCGTCGCACGGCCGGCACGCCCCACCTGCTGGTAGTAGGCGACGGGCGACGACGGGGCGCCGAGGTGCAGCACGAACCCGAGGTCCGGCTTGTCGAACCCCATGCCGAGCGCGCTCGTGGCGACGAGGGCCTTCACCTCGTTGCGCTTGAGGGCGCCCTCGGCGGCCTCGCGGTCGGCGGGGTCGGTCTGGCCGGTGTACGCGCGGACGTCGTGGCCGGCGTCCCGCAGCAGGCGCGCGGTGTCCTCGGCGGCGGACACGGTGAGCGTGTAGATGATCCCGGAGCCCGGCAGGTCGCCGAGGTGGCTGAGCAGCCAGGCGAGGCGCGTCCTCGCGTCGGGCAGCCGCAGCACGCCGAGCCGCAGCGACGCACGGGCCAGCGGCCCACGGATGGTGAGCACGTCGCCGCCGCCCGTGCCGAGCTGCTCCGCGACGTCGGCGACCACGCGCTGGTTCGCCGTGGCGGTCGTCGCCAGCACCGGGACGCCCGCCGGCATCACCGCGATGAGGTCCCGCAGCCGGCGGTAGTCGGGGCGGAAGTCGTGGCCCCAGTCGCTGATGCAGTGCGCCTCGTCGACCACGAGCATCCCGAGCCGGCGCACGAGCGTCGGGAGCTGGTCCTCCCGGAACGACGGGTTGTTGAGCCGCTCCGGCGAGACGAGCAGGACGTCCACCTCGTCCGCCGCGAGCGCCGCGAGGAGGTCGTCCCACTCGTGCGCGTTCGTCGAGTTGATCGCGACGGCGCGCACCCCGGCCCGCTCGGCGGCGGCGACCTGGTCGCGCATCAGGGCCAGCAGCGGCGAGACCAGCACCGTCGGGCCGGCGCCGCGCCCCCGCAGCAGCATCGTCGCGACGAAGTACACGGCCGACTTGCCCCACCCGGTGCGCTGCACGACGAGCGCGCGCCGCCGCTCGTCGACGAGGGCCTCGATCGCCTCGAGCTGCCCGTCGTGGAACTGGGCCTCGGGGTTGCCGACGAGCCGGCGGAGCACGGTCAGAGCGGCGGCGGGGGTGGGCTCACGGAAAGGGTCGGGCACCCGCACAGCCTGCCAGCGCCCGGTGACACGTCGGGGCCGCGGCCGTCGACAGGTCGATCGCGGCGGGTCCTGTCACCGGACCACGCAAGCCGCCGCCCGTCCCGCCCGACCGCTGCGCCGGAGCGCGTCGGCCTGCAGAATGGCCCGCCATGACCTCGACGTACCCCGACCCCGTGGACGCCCTCCCCCTGCTGGCCGACCTGATCCGGCGGTCCGGCAGGTCGCCCGTGCTGGTCGGGATCGACGGCCAGGGCGGCGCGGGCAAGTCCCGCCTGGCCCGCCACCTCGTCGCCTGCGTGCCCCGCTCGGTCGTGGTGGAGGGCGACGACTTCTACCGGGACATGCCGGACGCCGCCCGGAGGCTCCTCGACGCCGAGCAGGGAGCCGAGGAGTACTTCGACTGGGAGCGGCTCAGGCGCGAGGTGCTCCGACCCGTCGCCCGGGGTGAGCCCGTGCTGCGGTACCAGCGGTACGACTGGGGTCACGCGGCGATGGGCGGCTGGGTGGAGATGCCCATGCCGGACGTCGTCGTCGTCGAGGGCGTCTACACGCTGCGCCCGCAGCTGCGGGACCTCGTCGACGTCAAGGTCTACGTCGAGGCGAGCGCGCAGGTGCGCCGGCAGCGGCAGCACGACCGCGGTGAGAACCCGGACCACTGGATCGAGCGCTGGATAGCGGCCGAGGACGCCTACGTCGCACGGACCGCGCCACGGGAGGCGGCCGACGTGGTGGTACGGAGCGGCTGACGAGCTCTTTTGCGCTTCGTCCCCGCCGCGGGCCATGGTCAGATCGGCGGATGACGATCGTGCTGGGCGAGCCGGGCGCCGACGGTCTGCGGACGGCCGCGACGGCGCTGCGCGAGTGGCAGCACGAGGGTGCGGCGATGCAGCTGCACCCGGGAGACCTGGGCTGGTTCTGGCGGTTCGGTGCGGCAGCGACCGCCGCAGCGGTCCGCACGTGGAGCCGGGACGGCCAGGTGGTCACCCTCGGGCTGCTGGACGGACCGACCCTGCTCCGGCTGACGGTCGCGCCCGGGGCGCGGCGGGACGAGGACGTCGCCCGGCAGCTCGTCGACGACCTGACCGATCCGGACCGCGGTGTACTTCCCACCGGGAGGGTCGCCGTCGAGGCACCCGCCGACGCACTGCTCCGGGACCTCCTGGCAGACGCCGGCTGGCGACCGGACGAGCCCTGGACCCCTCTGCGCCGGGACCTCACGGCTCCCGTGGACGAGCCGGGCGTGCGCATCGAGCTCGTCGGGCCGGAGCGGGCCCACGACTGGTCGGACGTCATCCGGGCCTCCTTCGACGGCTCGACGTCCACCGCCGCCCGGTGGCACGCGATGGCGGAGGGTCCGGCGCACGCCGACGCACGCAGCCTCGTCGCGTACGACGACCACGACGATGCCGTAGCGGTGGTGACGGTGTGGTCGGCCGGTCCCGGGAGGCCCGGGCTGCTCGAGCCGATGGGTGTGCACCGGGAGCACCGCGGTCACGGCTACGGCAGGGCGATCACCCGCGCAGGCGCGGCCGCGCTGCGCGAGCTGGGCTCGTCGAGCGCGATCGTCTGCACACCCAGCGCCAACGTCGGAGGCGTCGCGGCCTACGTGTCGGCCGGCTTCCGCCCCTGCCCCGAGGTGCGCGACCTGTACCGGGACGCCCTCGACGCCCGAGGGCGGGCCACGAGCCCAACATGAGCGTCGACCCGGGTGCGCGGGTCGACGCTCATGTTGGGCTCGAGCGGGTCGCGCGAGTGGCGCCGCGCCGCGGCTCGCGCGGCGCGCGCGTCGCCCAGGTGGCGCGGGTCGCGGGGGTGGCAGGGGCGTCCGGGGGTGACGGTCGGCTGCCGACGAGCCGAGCGGTCGTCGCTCAGCCCAGACCCTCGGCGGCCAGCGCGTCGGTCAGCAGCCCGACCAGGGCCTCCAGCTGCACGTCCGTCGACGACGCGCCGTCCTCGTCGGCCACGCCGTCCAGCGCGCGAGCGGCGAGGGCCGACTTGCTGTCGATGAGCTCGGCGATCTTCGCGTCGATGGTCTGCGCGGCGATGATCCGCCAGGCGGTGACGGGCTCGTCCTGGCCGATCCGGTGGATCCGGTCGATGGCCTGGGTCTGCTCGGCGTCCGTCCAGGACAGCTCGGCGAGCACCAGGTTGGAGGCGACCTGGAGGTTCAGTCCCACACCGGCGGCCATCAGGGAGCACACCGCGATCGACACGGAGGGGTCGTCGACGAACGCGGCGATGTTCTTGTTGCGCGTCCTCGTCGTCTGCTCGCCGCGGATCGAGGCGTACTTGATGCCACGGTCGGCGAAGGTCTGCTCGGCCTGGTCCATGACGTCGACGTGCTTGGCGAAGAACACGACCTTGCCGACGTTGCGGGCCAGCTGCGCGGCGTAGTCGGCGGCCAGCCCGGCCTTGGCCTGGCCGATCCGGCGGACCATCGAGAACACGTTCTCGCCACCGGCCTTCGAGCTCGAGTCCTTGAGCTCCGCCGCCGCCACGCGACGGACGAGGTCGTGGTCGATGCCCTCGACGGGCGTCCCGCGCATCTCCAGGGCGGACCGGTAGCGGCCGACCATCTGGCGGGCGAGCGCGGCCTCGGCGGCTCGGATCGAGCGCCCCACAGCCCCGTCGAGCTCGACGGGCAGGTCGGCCACCCGGCGGGCGGGGATGTCGGCGACCACGTCGACCTTGCGCCGACGCACGATGCCCATGCCGATCACGGCGTCCCGTGCGGCGGCGTAGAACCCGGGGTCCGCCGGGGTGAGCCCGGTCTCCTCGAGGGCGGTCATCAACGGTCCGAGGGGCTTCTCGTCGTCGATCCAGCCGAGGAACTGCCAGATGGCCCGGAAGTCCTCGATGTCGTTGATCAGCGGGGTGCCGGTGAGCGCCATCAGCAGGGGCTTGGCGACCCGGGAGCGGATCCGCTCGGAGAGCGACAGGACGTGCTGGGAGCGCTGCGAGGTCTTGTTCTTGATGAAGTGCGCCTCGTCGACGACCATGCCGCGGAAGCCGAGGTCACCGAGCCACCCGACGTGCCGGTCCAGCAGCTCGTAGTTCACGATCACGACGTCCGCGAAGGCGTCGACCTTGTCGCCGTCGCCGTGGACCACCGTGGCCTGGCGGAACGGCGTCCACATACCGACCTCGTGCGCCCAGTTGGTCTTCACCACGTTGGGCACCACGACGAGCAGCGGGTAGGCGTTGGCGGCCTGGGCCGCCAGCAGCGCCTGAGCCGTCTTGCCGAGCCCCGGCTCGTCGGCGAGCAGGAACGTGCGGTGGCCCCGGATGGTCGCTGCCACGACCTGGGACTGGTGCGGCATCAGCTCCCGGCCCGCGGGAAGGGGGACCGACCGCGCCTCGGGCAGCGGCATGCAGGCCGGCCGGCCGGTGGCAGCCTCCTCGAAGGACCGGAACAGCGGGTCCAGCAGCTCCCAGCCGGCCAGCCGGCGCGCCCGCGCAGCGGTCCGCTCGGCCGCGGCCTCGAAGTCGGGGGCCAGGAAGGGGTTCGCGAGCTGGCGGGAGATCACGGACCGGGGCACGACGCGCGTCGAGGCGGCGGCCACCGGCGGGGCCGGTGCGGCGGGAGCGGGCTCCTCGGGGGGCTCGAGCCCGCCGGCGCGCATCAGCGTCGCCTTGTAGGCGCGCGCCGCGTCCGAGACCCGGGCGTCGTCGGCGAGCAGCTGCAGCAACGACGTGTCCCGCGCGGCGATCCGGGCGAGCATCGTCGCCACCCCGTCGAGCCGTTTGAGCTGCTCGGTGCGTCGCGACGTCGTCAGGCCGCCGTCGGCCATCACCCGGGCCCGCTCCTCGCGCACCAGCAGCGCCACGACCTGGAACTTCGTCCGGACCGCCGGGCGCGTCGGAGGCCGCCGCACGGCACCGTCGACCTCGCGGGCGACCTCGGCGAGCACCGGGATGATCCCCTGCTCGGGACGCGGGGGGCGGCGACGCTGGTCGCCGGTCGCGGTGCGCGCGCGACCGGACCCGCGTTGGCCTGGTCGTGCCACATGTCCTCCTTCGTCGATCCGCACCGGAACCACGGCGCACCTCGCCCTGCTGTGGGCGCGCCGCGACCGGGCGGGCTCGGGCAACGAGTCCGCACCGCGCGCCAGGGGCCGGCGCGCTCGAACGAGGCGCCCCGGGCCACCGAGCGGACGACGCCGCCTGCGCTTCTCGCACGCCGATGGTGACACGACACCCGAGGTGAATCCGTGAAACCGCCGTCAGCACGGTCGTGGGTGGTCGATCGCCGACGAGCAGAGCCTACCGCCGGCGCCCCGGCCCGCTCCGGCTGCGCCGCGCCGCCGCGAGGCAGGTGTCCCAGATCTCCGCACCGAGCCCGTCGGCGTAGCTCAGGGCCGAGCTCTTCCGGGCGCGGCGTCCACCCACGTACGCCCCCATGAGCGGCTCTGCCTCGGGGGAGCTCGCGAGCCACGCCAGGTCGTCGGCGGACTCGCTCACCCGTCTCGCTCCGGGCAGCCGGACGAGCATCGGGGTGAGGCGGGAGTACACCGCTCGGACCGCCGCCGGGTACTCCCGGGCCAGGCCCGTCGCCGGCATCAGCCCAGGGTCGAAGCTCACCGCGCGCACGCCGCGGTCCCGCCACCGCCGGTCGATCTCGTACGCGAGCGCGATGCACGCCAGCTTCGACGTCGAGTAGCGCACCCGCCCTGCCCTCGACCCGGTCGGCGCACCGGGCGGCGGGTCCAGGAGCGCCGGCATGCCGGGCCACGTCGCGGCCGGGAAGCCGAAGGCCTTCAGGCCGCCGCGATGCGTCTCGCTGCCGACGGTGACGACACGCGAGCCCGGACCCAGGTGCTCCAGCAGCGGCGCGAGAAGGGCGACGTGGCCCAGGACGTTCGCCGCCATCGTGAGCTCGAAGCCGTCGAGGGACCGCTGGATCCCGTCGACCACCTGTAGCCCGGCGTTGCAGACGATCGTGCGGGGAAAGATCTTCCCGCTGACCAGCTCGTCCGCGAGCGCCCGGACGCTCGACAGGTCGGCGAGGTCCGCGCGGCGCACCGAGACGTCGACCCCCGGGAAGGAGTCCCGCAGGGCGGCTGACTGCTCCTCGCCGCGGTCGACGTCGCGGACAGCGAGGATCAGTGGGTGCCCGCTCCGAGCCAGAGCGAGTGCGGTCTCCTGACCGAGGCCGCCCGTGGCACCGGTGAGGAGGATCGGACCCGTCGCGCGACGCTCCCCCGCTGGGCGGTTCATCGTCCGAGCACCGCCCGCTCCAGCGCCGGGGTCACGCGGCCGCCCGACCTGTCGGACACGAGGACCGGACCGCGACGCCCAGGGACTACGACGTCAGGTAGCGACGTCGGTACTCCTGGCGGCGCGGGCATCGGCACGGGGCACATCCTTCCAGGGGTGCATGACCTCGACGGCAGCGGCTCGGCATGACGCGCTCCGAGGCGCGGCGGCTACGTGCGGTCGGCGGTCCTGAGCATGTCCCACGCGCCGCCGGCTCGGATGCGCACCAGCGGCCGGCCGCGTCGTCGAACCACGATCGGTGAGCGGCATTTCTGGCAGGTGCGGCGAGCAGATGCGATGGCATGGTCCCGCTGAACCTGTTCTTCAGCTACACCGAATCGTTCGGCAACCGATGCAAGCTCGTCTGGGTCAAGACTCATTCAGAAGGTCCAAGAAGCGCTTGAACGCTGCATTGTTTCCTTTGTCTTTCTTGACGAGTCGATGCAGCCTCCCAGGATGGGTCTGGTCCGCGAGCGCGAGGACGACCTCCCTGCGCTCGCTCTCCAAGCCTCCTAGTCCCAGGGCGCGCATCAGGTCCACAATCGTCTGCTCGATGGTCGTCACCTGCACCGGGCCCAGCTCCGTCTCCATCATTTCAACGTCCAGAGCATCCAGGTTTCGGCGCATGACGAAAGACACGAGGCCACCGTCGCTCAACTCCATGGGGCGGTGCGTGCGTGGTGACGCTACCCAAGCGCGTGAGATTGCGCGCGGAAGTGCTTTGTGCATCCTGGCGGCCGTCATTCCCATGAGCGGCGTGGGCTGCGCCATCGTGAGCGCCCCGACGGCAGCGGCAGCCGACTCGACGGTCGGCTTCCACTGTTCGGTCGCGGTCCGCGGCCTCGGCATGTAGATGCCACGGGCGACGCGGTACAGGCGCCCGTCCGCAGCCGCGTCCGCAAGCGCCTTGCGAGGGTTCGCATAGTGGTTCGCAAGTGCGCTTGCATCGATCGCACCCAGCGGACCTCGCTGGATCGCCTCCCGCAGTCTCCGATCGTTCGGCATCCTGAGGCTTCGAACAGGGCCGTCGACTGTCTCAAGATCGCGAAGGTGCTCAGCAAGCTTCCTCTGGGCAGTGGCCAGCTCGTTCGCGCCGGGCAGCTCCCCGAGCTCGTCCAGGATCGCTGCCGCATCGAACGCCAGCTTGCGGGCGCGCCTGAGTTCCTCACGTCTCTCAGCAGTCAGGTAGACATCCATCACTGAGACCTTCGCTACACGATTCGCCAACCTTGTTTGCAGAACGTACCCGGGCAGGGGTTGTCCTGCAAACACTTCGCTGAACTCGTCGTCGACACGATGCTTCGCCGACGAGACCGCTCACCGACCAGACGCGTACAACCGATCAGAGCGGCGAGGCCGCCCGCTCGGTCCGCCGCGTACCGGCGACGTCGGGTCGGACCTGCCCAGCAGTGCGCCTCAGGGCCGTGGTGCAAGCATCTCGACCCTGTTGCCGGAGCCGTCGCGGCAATGGAACCGCAGGTAGCCGTCGAACGTGTCACGCTCCGCCCACGACACGTCGTAGCCGAGGCTCGTGAGGCGCGCGCCGAGCGCGTCCAGGTCCGTGACCGACGGGACGACGAGCGCGGGGTGCGCCTTCGCTGCGGGCACGAAGCCGTCCTCCGCGCCGACGTGGATCTCCGCGCTCACCACGTCGCCGTCGAACGACCGGAACCAGCAGCCTCCCCGACCGGCGAGGGCCGAAGGCTTGGCGACCTCCGTCATCCCCAGCCCGTCAGCCCAGAAGCGGCGGGCGGCGTCCTCGCCGCCGGGCGGCATCGAGACCTGGACATGGTGCAGAAGCACGGCGCCTCCCGGGTCGGTGTCGTCGCGACAGTAGCGCCCGATCGACTGCTCCGATGCGATCGAGCAGCTGGGTGACACCGGCATGGGGATACTGGGCCATGGTCACGCGGCGCCGGCAGCCCTCGTTCCGCGACATCGTGGACGCGGTGAAGGCCACGCCGGCGGCCACCAGCTCCGAGCCTGACGAGCCGGGTCTCTACACCGACGGCAGGCTGGTGGCACCCGGCGGACACCTCTACACCAGAGCGGCTGGCGAGATCTCGTCGGCCGACGCCTTCCATGCTGCGGCCGCAGGCGCTCAGGTCGCATGGGACCCGTGCGGGTGCGGCGGCTATTGCGGACTCAGGTGGTTCGACGAGGCCGACGTCGCTGCGATGGTCGCCCTGGGCCGTCCGAACATCCGACGGACGAAGAAGTCTCGCGGCAGCATCTCCGAGTACCGCAGCGAGGACGGGCGCGGTCTGTTGCTCATGGAGGGGGATGTTCGCTGGGGCGACTTCCTCGCGTGACCGCGCGTGGCAGGGCACCTGGTGGCCTCCGGATCGAAGTGAGCGCGGCGACGCACGTGGAGCGCGTGCTCACGGCGACGACGGTCCGTGGGCTCGGCGAGGAGGCGCCTGCGCTGAGCTTCTGCCTCAACTCGGCCGCCCCGCGCGCCGACGTCTCCAGAGTGAGCACGCCACCGCAGGGGATCGACCACGCCCTGGACCGCCTGGAAACTGCGTACAAGAAGCAGGGCCTTCCCCCGATCCGTCCGGCGAAGGACGTCGACGCACTCCTCGCGGAGATTCGCGCCGAGATCGCCCCGCTCCGCCTGCCCCAGGAGCTCGAGAGATTCTGGCAGCGCGTCGACCCGGCATCGATCAGCGTCGGCCCGTACCCGCATCCGACCGACGCCGCGTTCGCGCTGCACTGCTGGAAGTCGCATCGCGACGAGTTCCCCGGCATGACGCCACGCCTTCTCTTTCCCGTCGCGTACGAGAGCCACGGGTTCCTCTTCGTCGAGCTGGAGGACGGCCGGGGAAGTGGCGGGACCGTGTTCCGCTGGGCCTACGCCGGCTCGCCGTACTACGTGCTCTTCCCCACCCTGTCAGCGCTCGTCGACCTGCTGGCCACGATGATCGAGCTGGGCGAATTCGTTCATCATCAGCTCGAGACGCACTCCTGGATCGAGTTCGATCCCGACAACCGGTGGGACGACGCGCTGAGCGTGCGCCTCTCAGCCGCGCAGCCGCTTCGCCACTTCGGGCACGACCGAGAGCTCGACGAGGACGTCCTGGCATGGCCGGAGCACTGGTTGCTCGCTGACGGGCTGACGCCCGAGACGAGACGGCTCCGGGGCGCCACGACGACGATCTCCGAGCTGCTCCGGCAAGCCGCCACCGGCGCCGTGTCGGAGGGGACCGTGCGAGCCGTCGTCACGAGCCTCGCCGGCTCTGGCGCAGGCAACCGCGTCGCGATCGACGACGGCTCCGGCGTGCTGGATCTCTGGTGCCCGTCCGCCGTCTGCACCTACGGGCCGATCATCCGGACCGAATTCGAGTTCGATGTCGTCGTCCGTCCCGGACCTGACCCGGCGCCGGACTGGTCCCCCGAACAGCGTGAAGCCCAGTCGGCAGCGCTCGCGCACGACATGGAAGGCGCGCAGGCGGCAGCGCTGGAGATCTACGCGAAGGCCTTCTTGACGACGGCGGCCGGCGAAGCGACGGCGATCCGGCCGATCATCTGACCCCATGCAGGGCATCCGACGTCCGCCGCGGCGCTTCGTGACCACGAACCGGACATCGCGGTCGCGACCCACACCGGTCGCGCCCGACATCACGCTGATCTGGAACAACACCGTGTGTGCCTGAACAGACTCGGCCAGGCTGTCGGCGTGTGATCGGGGGTCACGCCCGACGGCCCGCCCGCGCCGCGAATGCGTCCATCGCCGCGAGGACCGTCGGCGCTTGCCAGACCTGGTTCCGCCGGGCTGACGTGGCGGCGTGCAGGACCTCGGCGCGTTCGAGCACCTCGATGGCGTTGCGCGCACCACGGTCGGATGTCTGCAGACTGGTCGCGACGTACTCCGCGTTGACGACCGGCTGGGCGAACAGTGCGTCGGCCAGCTTCCACGCTGCCGAGTCCGCCCGAGCCCGGATCGCCTCTCGCCATGCCGATCGGAGGTCCATGACGTCGCGAGCCAGGTGTCGACCGTTGAGCGTTGCGGCCATGGCCGCATGGGCGACCTGCTCGACGATCGCATCGATCTCTCCGTCCCGATAGCTGGTCAGGGCGCGGAAGTACCGCTCCGGATCGCGGAGCAGCCCCGCCGACACCGGCACCGTCGTGTGTCGGGTCAGCCCTCGCCGGCGCAGCACCTGGTGGAGGACGACGCGGCCGGAGCGGCCGTTCCCGTCGACGAAAGGGTGCACCGTCTCGAACTGGGCATGGACGAGCGCTGCGTGCACAAGGGTCGGGATGTCGTCACGGGCGGCGAACGCCACGAGGTCGTCGATCGCGGCCCGTACTCGATCGTGGTGCGGTGGCACGAAGTCGGCGCCGTGCGGGCTGACGGCCGAGCGTCCGACCCAGACCTGCTCGGTCCGCCAGGTGCCGGCGACGTCGGGGTCGGACTCGCACAGCAGTGCGTGGTGGATCGCCAGGATCGACTCAGGCGTGACGTCGTCGCCGACAGCCAGCGCCTCGTTCATGGCGCGCACGTTTGCTGCGACGAGATCCGCGTTCTGCTTGCCGCCGATCCCCAGACTTGCCAGAGCAAGGTTTCGTGCGTTGCTCGTGAGGTGCTCGATCTGCGAGCTCGAGGCGGACTCGGTGCGCAGGAGGACGGCCGGCATCGGTACCGGCATTGCGGCGACCTCACCGTCGAAGCGGGCGACGTCCGAGGTCGCCTCGTCGACCACCGCCTGGACCGCGACGGCTACCTCGGGCGTCCGGTCTGCGATCGGGGGCAGCACCGATGCCGAGTACGGGCGCGAGATGCGTTGACGTTCCCAGATCGACAGGCGCACGTCGTCGAGGTGGGAGGTCCAGGCGCGTGGCTCGCCGCCGAGCGCGGGCCATCCACGGCCGGCCCGCGCTTCGTCGATCGCCGAACCGTCGCTCATGAGCCTTCAACACCCTTCTGGTTGTTGAAGGCTAACAGGAGAGGCTTCAACACGCGCGTCCGGCATCCAGGATGTGGGGGACGCCGTAGCTCCACCGCTTGCGCGGCATGGACGAGGAACTCGGTGGGGTGACGTACGCCAACCCACTGTGCGCCTCGAACTGCCGGCATCCGCTTCAGGAGTTCGACCGGAAGTCGCGATGGACGCGTCGGCCTGCAGAAATACATGCATGCCATGCCGATTTGGCGTGAGTGACAGCCGCGCTGCTGAGCCACGACGTGGAGCACGAGAGTTTCTCGCCACTACGCCGGCGGTCGGAACTCCGCGTGCTTGCGCTCGATGCGTTGCCGCTTGTCAGCGTCGCCAGCGGCGCGAGCAAGTTCCAACAGACGGTCCCAGACAGCCGCGCGAACTTGCCGTATCTCATGGTCAGCGCGCGACTTCCAGCCCGCGATGTGTCGCAGTCCTCCAGCCCAGACGGGTGAGCCCTCCGGCTCACCATCGAGCGCTGCTAGGACGACGTTGATGGGCATCGACTTGACGATGGTGCCGGGGAAGTCCTCGTAGGTCGGGTATCCGGTGTTGGCTGCGGTTCCAGCGCTGAACCATACGAGGAGAGCCCGGCAGCGCTGAACGTCGTCCGGGTATGCGACCCGCATCTGCGCGGAGACCTCGTCGGCGACTCCTCGGTCTTGAGGCCCGGCGGCGACCATCTCGTCAGCAAGCGGCCGGACACACGCGGGCACGCGGTCCTTCCATGCCTCTTGCTGGGCGAGCGCGACGTCGCGTTGAACCGCAGCGCGTGTCTTGTCCTCCAGCGGTCCCGCGACGCCGTACGACGCCAGCCATTGCAACAGAGCGGAGCCGTCCTTCAGCTCTGCGTCGCCGCTCCAGCCCGACCAGCGCACGCGCCGGCCGTGATGAAGCCCGACCGCGGCCAGCCTGCGCCCGTCGCCATCCAGGAACTCGAGCGTCGCGTCGCCCGCGCACATGCACATGCCGTCCATGACGGACTCGATGGTGAGCAGCTGGGCAAGCACTGCGACTTGCTGCAGCTCGTTGAGCACCAGGACGGGCTCCTCGCTCAAGATGCGGTCCAGCCCTGGCGGGTCGTAGTGCAGGCACCCGGCGGCGAACACACGGACCGCGCGCGCGGCACGCAGCGTGCTTGGCAGGCGCTGGACGTCATCGCCGTGTGCTTCCACCACCCGTACATCATCGTCCGGCGTCAGCTGATGCTGCTCCCGCCTCCGCGGCTTCGCTGCCGGCAATGGACGTTGAACGTCGGATCCTGTTCCCGACACCGCCATCGGCACGTCTAGGTCCCCAGCGACCGCTAGGAGAGTTGCCAGATCCGCATCGGCGAGCGGATCTGGTGGTGTGAGCCCGTCCTCGGGGAACGGCTGACCGCATGCTGACGAGGAGGCCCCAACAAACACCGCACCGGACAGCAGATGCGGCCACAGTCCGGCTTCTAGTCAGTCACACGAACCGAATGTGGCCAAGCGCTCAAGACGGCCACCAGTGCCGCTCGCGCCCAGTCACGACCCGGGCTCAACCCACCGCATTGCTGTCGTCGGTCGGTCGCTGCCGTGAGTCGTCACGGATGCGGAGGTCAGGCGACGCCCCGTCAGTTTCGTCGGAATCAGCAGCGGCACTCACAGGCGCTGGACCAGATCCGGTGGCGGGACCAAAGTCCTCGCCAATCGCACCCATGGGCACCCAGTCTCTATCGACGATCCGCCACCATTTCGGGCGTCCCGCGATCAACCACGCCAGGAGGGCTAGGACTGCAGGCGCGAGGCAGAGGGCGGCGAAACCCACGCCGCCCTCGAGATCGTCGTTGACGAACGCGTCGACGTCCTCGGCAGTCATCACGGCGGTTGGGTCACCCAGCCGGTACAGGACCGGCGTCCCGGCCTTCGGAGTCGCGCCATAGATCACCACGAGGTCGACCGCGACCTTGTCACCACCGACATCGATCACTGCGTTCGTCGACTCGCCCTCCTCGAGACTGACGACGGTGCTTGCCACACCGCTCGACGCCAGCTCGTGTGCCAGATCGCGCTTGCCCCGGTCCGACACGAGCACGCTCCAGAGCACGCCTCCGGCAAGGAGGATTCCGAAGACGCAGACGCAAGCGATGGCAGAGGCCACGCGGCGAGCTCTGAGGCTCGTCGGCAAATCACGCTTGCTTGCCATACCGCACTCCGTCCGGTCCTCAAGGTGCGTGGAGGGTCTCAGGCAGTTCGAGTTGACGGCGCCCGTCGGGAAGGCCGATTGCGTTCGCCGTGTCCTGGTGATGGCGGATCTCGATCCCGTCGGGGCTCCGCTTCGATTCGCGAGACGGGAGGAGCGGTCGACGAGCGATTGATTGTGTGAAGAGCGTCGACCGGGACTGCTGACCACATGCTGACCACGAACCGGACATTACGGTCGCGAGCACCCCACCAGTCGCACGCCGGATAGCGCTGACCTGCACCAACACACTGTGCGCCTGGGCAGATTCGAACTGCCGACACCCGCTTTAGGAGAGCGGTGCTCTATCCCCTGAGCTACAGGCGCGTGGCATGCACACGAACCGTGGTCGACAGATCGGCGTGGAGGCCGCTCGCGGTCGTCGACCCACACTCGTGCGTGGCCGGTTGCCCTGGCACAGGGATCCAGGGCGGTGCCCAGCGTACCCGGGGCGCGGCACCGGTATGCCGGCGGTACCCCACCCAGCAGGTGACCTCCGTCGACGATGTCCCGACGAGCGCACCGGGGCGGCCGCGCACGACGGACCGAGGCGTGACCCGCACGCCGACCGGTCACCGGCCCTCACGTGCGGCGTCGCCCTGCCGATCGTGTAGGTCGACCGACGGGGACGGAGTGGCCGTGAACGAGCTGGACGCCGAGCGGAGCTGGTACGCGTACGTCGACGGCGCCGTACGTCTGCAGGTCGACGCCGACCGGGCCGGGCGCGACGCGCCGACGACGGCGGGGGCCGACCGGTTCGCCGAGAACGCAATCGCCGAGATGCGGCGACGGCGCGCGGCCGATGCGGAGGCCCACTCGCACGACGGGGAGCACTACGTCGGGCGTATCGATGACGAGGCCGGCGAGGCGATCTACGTCGGGCGACGGCTGGTGCGGGACGTGGGAGGACGCCCCCGGTCGCACGAGCACGTGGTCGACGGGATCGCGGTCGTGAACTGGCAGGTGCCGGCGGCGAAGCCGTTCTACACCGCCCGGCCCGGCGCCACGCACGGCGTGGTGCTCCGGCGCAGGTTCGTGCTCGGGGACCGGACGGTCGAGTCCTACTCCGACGAGGTCCTCGGCACGCTCCCGCAGCCCCGGGCGAGCGACGAGGGAAAGACCGACGGACGGACAGCCGGACGGAAAGCCGGACGGACAGCCGGCCGGACGGAGTTGGTACCGGCGCCGGCGCCGGCCCGGGCACCCCGCGCCGCCCGGTCCCGCCCGACACCGCCGCCCGTCCGCTCGACGCGCGACACCGTCCCGGTCGAGCAGGCCGCGGCGTCCGGCCCGGTGATGGCCGGCCAGGTCGACGACCCGTTGCTCGCCGCTCTCGCCCGCGGCCGGGAGCACACGATGCGCGACATCGTCGCGACGATCCAGGCCGAGCAGTACGAGCTCATGGAGCGGCCCGGCACCGGCGTCCTCGTCGTGCAGGGCGCCCCCGGGACGGGCAAGACGGCCGTCGCGCTGCACCGCCTGTCGATGCTCCTCGTGCGGGAGAGCCGTCTCGAGCGGGCCGGGACCCTGCTCGTCGGGCCGAGCCCGCGCTTCCTGGAGTACGTCGCCCGCGTCCTGCCCGGTCTCGGCTCGGCGTCCGTGGACCAGTCGACCGTCCTCGGCCTCAGCGGGGTCGCGGCCGTCGGGCCCGACGAGTCGGCGGAGGTCGCGCGGGTCAAGGGTGACGCGCGGATGGCGGCGGTGCTCCGTGCGGCCCTCGACGAGCGGATCGCCGTCCCGGACCGGCCGTGGACGGCACAGCTCGGCGGCGAGCGCCTGCGGCTGTCGCGCAGCGCCCTCCACGCGATCGTCGACGAGGTCCGGCAGTCGCCTCCCCGCATGGCGTCGAGGCGCGCGCTCGTGCTCAGCCGCGTCGTGGCGGCGCTGAGCGCGCAGGTCATCGAGGCCGTGGGTGGGGCGGAGCGGGTGCGGTACAGCGCGGTCCCCGACCCGGTCGCAGCGCTCACCGGCCTGCCCGCCGTCCAGGCCCTCGTCGACCAGATCGCGCCCGTGACCGGTGCGGTCGCCGTGCTCACGGACCTGTGGTCGTCGAGCGGGGCCCTGCTGCGCGCGTCGACCGGTGTCCTCGGCGCACCCGAGGTCCGGGCGCTCTGGGACTGGGTGGACGACGAATGGGACCGGGAGGCACCCACGCGCAGGCGACGGGTGGCGTGGTCGACGGGCGACGTGCCGCTCCTGGACGAGCTCGCCGCGCTCCTCGGCGAGGACACCGGCTCTCGCACGTGGGGCCACATCGCCGTCGACGAGGCGCAGGACCTCACGCCGATGCAGCTCCGGATGCTGGGCAGACGCCTCGCCCCGGGTGGAGGCGTCACCCTGCTCGGCGATCTTGCACAGGCCACCGGACCCTACGAGCACTCGGGCTGGGACGAGATCGCGTCGTACGCCCTGCCGGGCTCGCCGGAGCCGGTCGTCGCCGAGCTGCGCCTCGGCTACCGGGTGCCGGCCCGGATCCTGCAGGTCGCCAACGCGATCCTCCCGCACACCGGGACGGGGGTGGCCGGCGGGGTGGCGGTGCGTGAGCTGCCCGACGCGCTCGCGGACCTCCACGTGCTGCCCAGCGAGAACGTGCTGCGGGTGGCGTGCGACACCGCGGTCCGTCGGGCCGGGTCCGGGCTGACCCTCCTCGTCGGCTCACCCGAGGTGCTCGAGGCGATCTCGGCCGACGACCGTGCACGCTGCGAGCACGCCGGCGTCACGCTCCTCGGCCCCGCCGAGGCGAAGGGCCTGGAGTTCGACCACGTCGTCCTCGTGGAGCCGTCGCACATGGTGGGCTCGGCCGGGTCGCCCGGGCTCGGCGCACGCCTGCTCTACGTGGCCGTGACACGGGCGACGAGCACCCTCGACGTGTACCGTCACGAGCCGATGCCCTTCGACGCGACCGGTGGTGGCGTGCCGACAGCCGCGGGACAGTGGCACGACGGTCCGCCCGCGCCGCTGGTCCCCCGGGAGACCGTGGCGGCGCCGGTCCGCCAGGACACCGTCGCGACGCCCATCGCCCAGGAGACCGTGGCGGCGCCGAGCCCTCAGCAGGGGGCCGGGCAGCCGACCCCGCCTCGACGGACCGGGTGGTTCGGCCGGCGCCGCGGCTGACCCGGGTCCGGGCGGGAGACTCGGTCGACGCCGGGGGCGCTCCTCCCGCGCCGGCCACCGGGGCTCCTACCCGTAGAAGCTCTTCAGCAGCTCGTAGGCCACGATGGCCGGCCAGACGAACGCCTTCGGGATCGCGAGCGCGAACAGCCAGAACGTGTCGGCCTGCTGGAAGTAGTACACGGCGGCACCGATGAAGCCGAGACCGTAGACGGCCCCACCTCCGGCGCCGCCGGCCTCCGAGCCCTTCGTCATGCGTGCTCCCTCATGTCGAGCCGACGACCCCCGTGACCAGGGGCGATACCCCTGACACCGTCGACCCCCGGCAGGGTGCAGGTCAAGGCACGGATGCCGCCTGTCTCTGCCGTCCCGCGACCCGCCGCTGCAGGCGGCGGGCGGTCCGGTGGATCGGCGGCAACATCTGGAACACGCTCAGGGTCGCGAACACGAGGGTGTTGACGGCGACGAACAGGCTCAGCGCCTCGACGAACCCGGACTCCAGCACCGTGGCGGGCAGCGGGCTCCAGCCGCCGACCAGCGCGACGCCCGCCAGTGCCGGCAGCGCGGCCCCGGCAACCACCTCCCGCGGGACGTAGTTCCAGCCGGCCTTCTGGCGCCTCCCGATCTGCACCAGCGATGCGACGAACGTGGCCTGCAGGACGAGCGCGTACCCGAGCTCGAAGACCAGCGGGAGCGCCACTGCCCTGCCTCGCCACCCGGCCGCCCACGCGGTGACGACCCGCTCGAGCACGAAGATCGCGCCGATCGCCGCCCACACCGGCGACCAGCGGATCGCGTCCGACGCCAGCAGCGAGATCGTCACGAGCAGCAGGTAGGAGTTGAGCGCGACGACGCCGTACCCGAGCGAGAGCTGCTGCCACCAGTACCGCGCCGTGGTGCGCGTGAAGCCGTAGGCACCGACGTTCTCCAGGGCACCGCGCTGCCAGCGCAGGCGCTGCCGCCACAGGTCCCGCCAGCTCGGCATGACCTCCGTGGTGACCCGGCACTGCGGCGGCGACGTCAGACCCGCACCCAACGACTTGAGCGCGAGCGTGAGCTCGTTGTCCTCGGTCATCGCCGAGGTGTCGTACACGCCACCGGCCACTCCCGGGACGAGGCTGCCGCGCGCCTCGGCGACCGCGCGCAGCGCGTAGCCGCGGAACAGGGACGCGGTGCCCGTGAGCACGAACAGGCGCCCCTCCCGCCGGTCGATGACGCGCTGGTACCGGAAGAACTCGTTGCGCTGCATCTGGCCGAGGATCCGTGCACCCTCCTCGCCCGAGAACAGCCCACCGACCGCCATCAGGTCCCGGTCCTCCTCCAGCAGGCCGACGGCGGCACTCAAGAAGTCCGGCCCGATCGTGGAGTCGGCGTCCATCACCAGGAACACGTCCTCGACGCCTGCCGCGGGCAGGAGCCGCGCGAGCACCTGGTTCAGCGCGCCGGCCTTGTGCTGTGTGTTGCCGACGGTCTCGACCACCTCGACGCCGCGCTCCTGGGCGATCCGCACGGTGCCGTCCGTGCAGTTGTCGGCGACGACGAGGACGCGGTCCGGCGGGCGGGTCTGGTGCTCCAACGACGCGAGCGTCTGGGCGAGGATGGCTTCCTCGTCGTGCGCCGGGACGAGCACCGTGCACCGCAGCACCAGCCCTTCGACGTCGGCCTCGGCGGGGATCGCCGTCACCGGCCACTGCGGCGGCCCGTCGAGCTCGAGGGCCCGGGTCACCGCAGGACCGAGGACCCTCCGGCCGAGCCGCGCCTCGTCACGGGCGACGGGCTGCTCCAGCCCTCGGCCGCGGCTCAGGACCCGCACCGCCGTCGCGGCTTCCAGCGCGGCCATGGCCGCCACGAACGCGGCGAGCGCCAGACCCAGCCCGAGCACGACCGCCGGACGCGGCACGGCCACCTCGACGCCGAGCGGCAGCACCGCGATCGCCTCGACGGCGCGTTGCGGGGTGCCGGGGACCACCCGTGGCCGCCCGCTCTCCACCATCCAGACCGCTGTCACGAGCAGCGCCACGGAGAGCACCGAGAGCCCGAGCACGACCCAGCCCAGGCGGGTGGTCCGCCGCTGCCAGCTCAGCCGCGAGCCGGCGGACGTGCGGGTGCGGGGAGGTCCGCGCCGAGCGACGGCCACGCTCCGGAGCGCGAGCACCACCCCGCTCACGACGACGGCTGCCCCGACCCACAGGAGGACTGCGCCCACCCCGGCGAACCCCAGCACCGCGAGCACGGACCCGGCCAGCAGCAGCACGAGCCACAGGGGCATTCCCCGCACCTCCCGTCGCTGGCCAGGTCGATCGCAGCCTATCCACGCCGCCTTGGCCCTGCCCGGGACGGGCGACGACGGCCCGGCGGGCGTCCGAACGGGTGAGCCGACCGGCGAGCCGGTCCGTCCACGACCGCGCGTGCCTAGGCTCGACGCCGATCCGACGGAGGAAACCCCTGATGCGCCGCGTCACCCTGTTCGCCACCGCCACGGCCACGCTGCTCGTGACGGGCGTGGCCGTCGGCGCCATGCTGTGGCCGCGCGACGCGCCCGTCGACCCCGGGACCTGGCCGGTGGAGCAGCTCGTCGCCGACCCGTCCGTCGCCATGCCGCACACCTTGCACGCGGACCTCACGGACTGCCCGGGGTTCACCATGACGTCTCCCGCACCGCAGTACGACCGGGACCTCCCCGGCGACGACACCTACCTGGTGCGGCTCGACCGCGAGCACTTCACCCTGTGGGTGTGCTTCGGTCCCGTCGAGGAGGGGGCACGCCGCTCGGTGGCCGACCACCTCGGCACCGAGGAGCTCCAGATCGGCGACGGCGTGCAGGTGAGCACCAACGCGACGCTGGTCGAGGCGCCGTTCGGAGAGGTGACCCGGGTGGACCGGGCGTTCGGCGAAGGGACGCCGCCGCGGCTCACGGACTGGCTCGTGGACCACGACGGCTACACCTACGCGTTCGGGTACCTGCACCCCGTGGACGACGCCCGGTACTTCGACGAGATGGAGGCGATCATCGCCTCCATCTCGTTCGACCAGGCACCCGTCCCGAACGCGTAGCCCTCAGATCCGCCGCTCGCGGCGGAAGAGCGACCGGGCCCAGGCGTACCCGACCACACCGAGCACCACGCACCAGGCGACGGCCAGCGACGCGGTGGAGCCCGCCACGCTGCCGGACAGCAGGCCTCGCACGGTGTCGATGATCGGCGTGAACGGCTGGTGCTCCGCGAACCACTGCACCGGCGTCGGCATGGTCTCCACCGGCACGAACCCGCTGCCCAGGAAGGGCAGGAGCAGCAGGATCATCGGCGCGTTGCTCGCCGTCTCCACGCTCTTCGCGTTCAGCCCCATCGCGACGCACAGCCACGCCAGGGCCAGTGCCAGCAGGACGACGATGCCGAGCAGCGCGAGCCAGTCGAGCGCGTCGGCGGCGGGCCGGTAGCCCATCGCGAACGCGGCGCCCATCACCAGGACGAGCGCGAGCAGGCCCTGCACGAGCGTGCCGAGCACCTGTCCCGAGAGCACGGAGCCGGGCGAGATCGCCATGGTCTTGAACCGCGCCATGATCCCTCCCGCGGCGTCCATCGCGGCACTGATGGCCACGGACTGCCCCGCGCCGACGATGGTCAGGACGAGCAGGGTGGGTGTCACGAACTCCAGGTACGCCGCCCGGCCGTCCGCCCCGGGGGCGACGCCCGGCGCGACGCCCACGCCCAGTGCACCGCCGAAGACGTACACGAACAGCACGAGCATCACGAGCGGGCCGCCGACCATGAACATGGTCAGGCCCGGGTAGCGCACCGCGCGCAGGAGGTTGCGGCGGAACATCGTGGCGACGTCGGCGGCCGGGCGGTGGCGTACGACGGCGGCGGGCGCGGTGGCGGTCAGGGCGGTCATCGGACGTCCTCCTTCTTCTGCGTGTCGGTGTCGGGCTCCGGCTCGTCGGACGGCTGGGTCAGCGGCTCGGTCAGCGCGAGGAACACGTCGTCGAGCGAACCGGCGTCGTGCACGGCCTTGAGCTCGGCGGGGGTGCCCTCCGCGACGATCCGGCCGCCGTGGAGCACGGCGACCGAGTCGGCCAGCTGGTCGGCCTCGTCGAGGTACTGCGTGGTGAGCAGGATCGTGGTGCCGCTCGCCACGAGGGCCCGCACCTCCTCCCACAGCGCGCGCCGGCTGCGTGGGTCGAGGCCTGTGGTCGGTTCGTCGAGGAAGACGACCGAGGGTGCTCCCACGAGCGTCATCGCGAGGTCGAGCTTGCGCTTCATGCCGCCCGAGTAGGTCGCCACGGGCTTGCCGGCCGCGTCCGCGAGACCGAACCGCTGGAGGAGCTCCTGCGTCCGCCGGCGCCCGGGCACGCGGCCGAGGTGGTGGAGGTCGGCCATGAGCCGCAGGTTCTCCGTCCCGGTGAGGAGCTCGTCGACCGCCGTGATCTGCCCGGTCACCCCGATGGACGCCCGCACGGCGTCCGGCTCGCGGTGGAGGTCGTGACCGGCGACCCGGACGGTGCCGGCGTCGGCCCCGAGGAGCGTCGACAGGATGCCGACGGTCGTGGTCTTGCCGGCGCCGTTCGGTCCCAGCAGCGCCGTGACGGTGCCGGCGGGGACCACGAGGTCGACGCCGTCGAGCACGAGCTGGTCGCCGGACCTCGAGCGGTAGGTCTTGTGCAGGCCGGCGATCTCGATCGCGGGCCCGTGGGCGGTGGCGGTCATGGCTGCTCCTTCGGAGGTGGTCGCGCGGGTGTCGGGTCTCAGGCCTGCGGACGGCGGACGACGACGTCGCTGTAGCTGGTGCTGGCGCGCACCTCGACGGTCCGGTCGTTCTCCTCCGGGCCGGTGGCACCCGTGAGGAGGTTGCGGACCGTGCCGTGCTGAGAGCTGGCGTCGACCCAGGCGGCCGTGCCCTCGGGCACCCCGACCTCGATCCCGCCGTACGCGTTCTCGAGCTGGACCTTGCCGCTGACGGCCTGCTCGACCCGGATGTCGGCGTGGGCGGACCTGGCTGTGGTGTCACCGGAGGACCGGTGGATCGTGATGGCCCCGTGGGCGCCGTGGACGCGCAGGGTGCCGGCCGTCTCACCGATCTCCGTGTAGCCGTTGGTGCACTTGACGGTGGCGTCCCCGCCGAGCTCGCGGACCCGCACGCCACCGGCGCTCACCACGATGTCGGCGGTGCCGGTGACCCGGCCGACGACGACAGAGCCCGCCGTGGCACGCACGTCGAGCCGGCTGGCCTCGTCGACCCGGATGTCGCCGGCCCTGCTCGTGAACTGGCACGCCCCCAGGCGGCCCTGCGCGAACAGCGGGCCCAGAGCGCTGCCCCGCACCGCGGACCCCGCCGGCAGCTCGATCGTCACCTGCACAGAGGACTTGGTGAGGTACCGCCACCGGGCGGTCGTGCCGACGGTGAGCGTGCCGTCGTGGAACTCGACGCGCACCTCGTCGGCGGCCTTGACGTCGCCCGACTTGCCGGGGTCGTTCGGAGCGACGGTGACCACGGTGTCGGCGCGGTCGCTCGCGACCAGGTTGACCGACGAGGCGGCGAGATCGACGGTGACGGTGATCGGTTCTGGGGTCGCAAAGGCAGGCACGGTGACTCCTCGGGTTCTGGGCGGGCCCCGGGTGGAGGGGCGTCGTGACGGACCGACGGCATGGACCGGCGGACCGGCGATGTGGACCGGTGATGTGGACCGACGATGTGGACGGGCCATGTGGACCGGCGACGTGGACCGGCGATGTGGACCGGCGATGGGGACCGGCGACGGGGACCGGCGACGGGGACAGGCGGAGCGGTCAGCGCACCCAGCCGGTCAGGCGGCCGGAGGTGCTGGCGGCACGTGGCGGCGTCCGCGACGGTTCCGCCGGTAGGAGAGCAGCGGCGACCGCGCGCACGAGCCAGGTGTTGACGGACACGCCCTCACGTGCCGCAGCGCTCTCGACCTGCGCCTTGAGCTGGTCGGGGAGCCGGAGCGTGGTGCGGGACGTGGAGACGTCGTCGGGGTCCGGCACCGCCGGCCGCGACGGCTCGACGGTCTGGGGTGCGGCGTCCTCGAACGCCGCGGTCGGTGCGAGGGTGACGACGAACTCCGGCTCGCGGCCCCGGAGGCGGACGTCGACGGAGCCGGGAGCGAGCTCGCCGGTG
Organism: Cellulomonas sp. URHB0016; assembly: GCF_054057935.1. Lineage (NCBI taxonomy): Bacteria > Bacillati > Actinomycetota > Actinomycetes > Micrococcales > Cellulomonadaceae > Cellulomonas > Cellulomonas sp. URHB0016. The sequence continues at coordinate 1,645,553 of NZ_JBSRZU010000001.1, forward strand.
ATCTCGTCGGCTGCCGTCGAGAGCGCGTCGAGCAGGACGAGACGGACGGCCGAGTCGAGGGGCGCCGTCAGGCGCTCGGCGAGCTCACGCGCCTCGTCCCCGCCCGCACCGGCGGCGGTGGCGAGCTGGTGCTGCAGCTCGTCGACATATCGCGTCAGGTCCATGACGCCACTATGACACCATCGGTGGTGTCATGGCAAGAGACATGACACCACCTGTCATTCAGAGTGGTGTCACGCGAGAGCACCGAGAGTGAAACAGCAGGTCAGGGCGACGGCTGGCGACACCATCACCCAACGGGCTCCGCCGACGGTGAGCTCAACCAGGCGTGTTCACCATCGCGAACACCACGCGCTTCCGCAGCTCGAACCCCAGAGCGAGGTACAGCCGGATCGCGCGCTCGTTGTGCGCCGCGGCGTGCAGGAACGGCACCTCGCCCCTGGCCCGGATCCCGTGCGCCACGGCCAGCACCAGGCGCGACGCCAGACCTCGGCCACGCACGTCGGCGTCGGTGCACACCGCGCTGATCTCCGTCGCACCGCCGGGCCGCAGCCGCTCCCCCGCCATCGCGACGAGCCGCCCGTCACGGCGGATGCCGCGGTACGTGCCCGTGCGGTACGTCTCCGCGGCGAAGGGCCCCGGCTCGGTGCGGCCTGTCAGCGCCAGCATGTCCGGCACGTCGCCGGCCCCGAGCACCACGCTCTCCTCGTCGGGCGCTCCCACCAGCGAGGCGGCGGCGACCATCTGCACGCCCGGCAACGACCAGCTCCGGACCCAGCCGTCCGGGAGCTCGTCGGGCGCGGCCGCGATCGGCACCTGCTGCCCCGGTCCGACGAGCGCGACCAGGTCCGCCCACGAGGCCGGGTCGGCCGGATCGCGCAGCGCGACGAACGGCGAGACGGCCGGACGGTATCGCCGCGCACCGCCCGCGCCCTCCGCGAGGGACGCGTGCGCGCCCGTCAACGAGTGCCAGACGGGGTTGTCGAGCGCCTCGTCGAGGGGCAGGTCCGGATGCACGGCCGCGAGTCTAGGCCGCCCCGACAGCCGGCCGTGCGCCGCCCCCGCGAACGGCGGGAACCGGCGGGACCTGGCGGGACCGGGCGGTCCACGCGGTCGCGACGCGTCTCGCGCGACCCTCGCGACCCCGTGCGAGGATCGTCCGATGACGACGGACGACACCGCCACAGAGCCGGCCCCGGCGACCGTTCCCGACGTGACCACCAACGCCGGCGACACCAGCCTGTGGGTCGAGCGCACGGGCAAGCGCCGGTACACCGGACGCAGCTCACGCGGCGCCGAGGTGCTCATCGGCTCGGTCGGCGAGGAGGGCGCGTTCAGCCCGGGCGAGCTCCTCAAGATCGCCCTCGCCGCGTGCAGCGGCCTCTCGTCCGACTCCGCGCTCGCCCACCGGCTCGGCGACGACGTGCAGGTGACGATCAGCGTGAGCGGCATGAGCGACGTCGACGCCGACCGCTACCCCGCGTTCGCCGAGACCATGGACGTGGACCTGTCCGGGCTGGACCCGGCCGCACGTGAGCGGATCCTCACGGTCATCCACCGCGCCGTCGACCAGCACTGCACCGTCGGGCGCACGCTCCAGGCGGGCGCCGCGGTGACGCTGACGGTGGCCGGGGAGCGCTGACGCCGATGCCGTTCCTCGACGCCGCCCTCGCGAAGGCCGTGACCATCCCCTCGGCGACCATCCACCAGCACGTCGCCCAGCTGCGCCGCCGCAACCCGGAGGCCACCCCGGAGCAGCTCGTCAAGCTCCTGGAGAAGGAGTACCTGCTCGTCGTCCAGGGCGCGGGCGGAGCCGTCGGGGCAGCCGCCGCCGCACCCGCCGTCGGCACGGGCGTGGCGGTGGCGCTGACCGCCAGCGACGTCGCGACGTTCTTCGGGGCGTCGGCCGCCTTCGCGCTCGCCGTCGCGAGCGTGCACGGCATCGAGGTCGAGGACGCCGACCGGCGCACGGCGCTGCTGCTGTCGACCATCCTCGGCGAGTCCGGCGCCGCCGCCGTGCGCGACACCGTGGAGTTCAACGGTGCGAGCGTCGCACGCGTGCTCCTCACCCGGATGCCGCTCGCCACCGTGAAGAAGGTCAACAGCACCCTCACCCGGAAGATGGTCCGCACGCAGGTCGCCAAGCAGACCGGCGTGGCAGTCGGCCGGCTGATCCCCTACGGCATCGGCATCGTCGTGGGGATCACGGGTGCCCGCTCGCTGGGCCGCACGGTGATCCGCGGCGCCCGCGCGTCCTTCGGCCCTCCCCCGGCGACCTTCCCGCGCGTCATCGAGGTCGGGCCGTCCGAGACGCACACGATCCTGCCGCCGCCCAAGGGCCCGTCGAGGCTGCGCTCGCTCACGTCGAGGCGCACGTCGGCCGTCCCCGAGCAGAGCCCGCCGCCCGGCGAGGCCTGACCGACCGGTCGGCGAGGCCTGACCGACCGGTCGGCGAACGGACCGCCCGGCGAGGTCTGATCGACCGGTCGGCGACGCGGTCGGTCGGCGCCGCATCGGCTGGGCGGTTGCCCGGCGACGCGGTCGCCCGGCGCCACGTCGGCGGCCGGCCGCTCACCAGCGGGCGTGCACGTGCTCCCGGACGAGCTCGTCGTACACGCCGGCCAGGGCGTCGAGCGTGTCCTCGTCGAGCGGCGCGAGGTCCGCCGCGGCGGCGTTGGCGCGCGCCTGCTCCGCGTTGCGGGCGCCGGGGATGACGACGGACACGCCGGGCTGGTCGACGATCCACCGCAGCGCGAGCTGGGCGGTGCTGGCCCCGGTCGGCGTGAGCGACGAGACCTCCTGGGCGGCGGCGACCCCGACGTCGAACGGCACGCCGGCGAACGTCTCGCCGACGTCGAACGCCTCGCCGTGCCGGTTGTAGGTGCGGTGGTCGTCGGCGGCGAACCGGGTGTGCTCGTCGTACTTGCCCGACAGCAGCCCGGACGCCAGCGGGACGCGCGCCACGATGCCCACGCCGGCCGCGGCAGCCGCCGGGAGGACGGCCTCGAGCGGCTTGCGGCGGAAGACGTTGAGGATGATCTGGACGGTCGCGACGTGCGGCCGGGCGATCGCGGTGAGTGCTTCGTCGACCGTCTCGACGGAGACCCCGTAGGCGGCGACGCGCCCGTCGGAGACGAGCGTGTCGAGGTCCTCGTAGGTCGCGTCGCTCGAGTAGACGGCCGTCGGCGGGCAGTGCAGCTGCACGAGGTCGAGGGTGTCGACGCCGAGGTTGGTGCGGGACCGGTCGGTCCACTCCCGGTACGCGTCGAGCGTGTAGGCCTCGGGCACGTGCGGGTCGGCGCGGCGCCCCATCTTCGTCGCGACCGTGATCCCGTCACCGCCGTGCTCCGCGAGGAAGCGGCCCACGAGGCGCTCGGACCGGCCGTCGCCGTACACGTCGGCCGTGTCGAGGAACGTGACGCCCGCGTCGACCGCGGCCCGCAGGACCTCGAGCGCCGTCTCGTCGCCCACCGACCCCCAGTCGCCGCCGAGCTGCCAGCAGCCCAGTCCCACGACCCCGACCTGCCGACCCGTCCTGCCCAGCACCCGTGACTCCATGCCGCCGACGCTACCGTGGTCGGGGCCGGTCACCTCCCGACCGTCCGCCCTGCCGCCGCCCGCGCGTCCGCACCGGAGGTCCGATGAGCGAGGTCCGCGTCACCCGCACCCTGCCGCTGCCCGCCGACGAGGCGTGGGAGCTGCTCACCGACGTCCGGCACCACGAGCGATGGATCCCGTTCACCCGGGTCGAGACCGACGGGCCGCCTGCCCTCGGGACCAGGATCGTGGCCGTCTCGGGGCCGTTCGCGCGCGGCGGCGGGCGTGGGCTCGTGGACAGGATGCGCATCGCCCGGTACGACGTGCCGGCGCCCGGCCGGACGGGGGTCGCGACGTACGTCAAGGTCGGCCGGGTGCTGCGGGGCGAGGCACGGATCGAGATCACGGCCGCCGGTCCGGCGTCGTCGGAGGTCACCTGGGTGGAGGACGTGCACCTGGGCGGGTCCGTGCCGCAGGCTCTCGGCGCCGCCGTGGTGGGTCCCTTCGTGCAGGCGATGACCGCGTGGGCGTTGCGGAAGGTCGCAGCCGAGCTCCGCGCCGGCCACACAGGCTGAACAACGGATCGTCGCGAATAGCCTCTTCTGCGCAACGGATCGCGCCCAGACGCACAACTGCAGGTGCACGGACGCGTGCCTGGCTGTCTCGTACGCTCGAACACGACCGCCGCCACTCGTGCCGGGGCGGGCCGCTCACGCACCGACGGGAGCCTGCGCCGGCTCCCCACGGAGCGGGCACGCCGTCGACCGAGCACGCCACGAGGACCACCGAGGAGCCCGATGACCGCCGCCCCCGGCCGCACGGACCGCCACTACCTGATGTGCGAGCCCGTCCACTACACCGTGTCCTACGAGATCAACCCGTGGATGGACAAGACCCGGTTCACCGACGCCGAGCTCGCCGTCCGGCAGTGGCGCACCCTGCGGGACACCTACCTCGACCTCGGCCACACCGTCGAGACGATCGACCCGATCCCCGGGCTGCCGGACATGGTGTACGCGGCCAACGGCGCCACGATGGTGGACGGGGTCGTCTACTCCGCCCGGTTCCGCTACCCGGAGCGCGCCCCCGAGGGACCCGCCTACCAGAAGTGGTTCGCCGACCGCGGCTACGTCACGCACACGGCCGCCGAGACCAACGAGGGCGAGGGCGACCTGCTCACCGTCGGTGACCTGATCCTCGCCGGTACCGGCTTCCGCACCGACCGGGCCGCCCATGCGGAGGCGCAGGAGCTGTTCGGCCGGCCCGTCGTCTCGCTCGAGCTGGTGGACCCGGACTACTACCACCTCGACACCGCGCTGGCCGTCCTGTCGAGCGACCCGGCCCACCCGCAGGTCGCCTACTACCCGCCCGCGTTCTCGGCCGGCTCCCGGGCCGTCCTGCACCAGCTGTTCCCGGACGCGGTCCTCGCCACCGAGCAGGACGCGCGGTCGCTCGGTCTCAACGCCGTCTCCGACGGCGCTCACGTGGTCGTCGCTCCCGGCGCCACCGACCTGGCCGCCGCCCTGCGCGAGCGCGGCTACACCCCGATCCCCGTGGACACGAGCGAGCTGCTCAAGGGCGGCGGCGGCGCCAAGTGCTGCACGCTCGAGATCCGCACGACCTGAGGGAAGCAGACATGACCGCGGTGCAGAACGAGCCGCTCACCAGCGTCCTGGCACACAACTACCACCCCCTGCCCGTGACCGTGACCGAAGGGCTGGGCTCGTGGGTCACCGACACCCACGGGCACCGCTACCTCGACCTCCTGTCGGCGTACTCGGCACTCAACTTCGGCCACCGGCACCCGGCGCTCGTCGCGGCGGCGCACACCCAGCTGGACCGGCTCACGCTCACGTCGCGGGCGTTCGACCACGACCTCCTGCTGCCGTTCGCGTCGGCGCTGGCCGACCTCGTCGGGCCGCTGGTGGCGGGCGAGCCGATGGTGCTCCCGATGAACACGGGCGCCGAGGCGGTCGAGACGGCGATCAAGGCGGCCCGCAAGTGGGGCTACGACGTCAAGGGCGTACCCGACGGGCGGGCCACGATCGTGGTCGCCGACGGCAACTTCCACGGGCGCACGACGACCATCGTCTCGTTCTCGTCCGACCCCGACGCACGCACCGGCTTCGGGCCCTTCACGCCGGGGTTCCGGCGCGTCCCGTACGGCGACGCCGCCGCCGTCGAGGCCGCGATCGACGAGACCACCGTCGCGGTGCTCCTCGAGCCCGTGCAGGGCGAGCAGGGCGTCGTCGTCCCGCCCGACGACTACCTGCCGGCCGTCCGCGCCGCCTGCACCCGGGCCGACGTGCTGCTCGTCGCGGACGAGGTCCAGTCCGGCCTCGGCCGCACGGGCACGACGCTCGCCTGCGAGCTGTGGGGCGTGCGGCCGGACCTGGTGACGCTCGGCAAGGCGCTCGGCGGCGGGATCGTGCCCGTCTCGGCGGTCGTCGGGCGCGCGGACGTGCTCGGCGTCCTCACACCGGGCACCCACGGCTCCACGTTCGGCGGCAACCCGTTGGCGTGCGCCGTCGGCCTCGCGGTGGTCGACCTGCTCGACACCGGCGAGCCGCAGGCCCGCGCCCGCGTGCTCGGGGTGCACCTCGGGGGCCGGCTCGACGGCCTGGTCGCAGCCGGCATGCTCCGCTCGGTGCGGCGCGTCGGTCTGTGGGCCGGGCTCGACGTCGACCCGGCCCGACCCGGCGGGCCGTCGACGGGGCGCGAGCTGTGCGAGCGGATGCTCGCCCGCGGGGTGCTCGCCAAGGACACGCACGGCCGCACGCTGCGGCTCGCGCCGCCGCTGACCATGAGCGACGAGGAGCTCGACCTGGCCGTCGACCGGCTCACGGACGCCCTGGCATAAGAGACGGCGCCGGCGCTCGGGCCGTGTCCCTCCCGCCAGGGCGCCCGGTCAGCCGAAGGTGATCGCCGTGTACAGGCACTCGCCGTACGAGACGCCGCCCATGGTGCACGGCGCCGTGACGGCCCCGATGTAGGCCGTGGAGTAGTCGCCCACCATGATCGCGCGGTGGCTCCCGGAGTTCGCGTAGGCGTCGATCATCGCCGACGAGCTCGGACCGCTGACCCGGCCCACGATCTCCGGGGTCGCACCGCTGTGGTAGATGCTGTTCGACGCCGCCATCTGCTGGGCGTGCGAGACCCGCGCGCCCGACGACACGATGGCCAGCGCGCCGAGGCCCTGGGACGCCCGGAAGCTGTTCAGCGCGGCACCGACGGAGCCGGCCGAGAACACCGTCCCGGCACCGCCGGAGGGCTCCGCCGGTTCCTCGACGGGCGCGGCGGAGCCACCGGTCGGGGCCGTGCGCGTCCTCGGGGTCGAGGTCGAGGTCCGTGGCTTGCTGCTCCTCGCCGCGGCGGCGGCCTGGGCGGCGGCCTGGGCGGCAGCCGCCTGCTCGGCGGCGATCCGCGCGTCCTCGGCGGCCTGCCACGCGGCCTGCGCCTGCGCGGCGGCCGCATCGGGTGCGGCGAGCCCGGCGGTCACGGCGCGCAGGGCGGCGGGCGACAGGTGCGCGTCGGCGACCGCCTTCGTGAGGGCGTCGGACGCACCCTGCAGCGCGGCCCGCGGCGCGTCACCCGCGTTCGGGGTCGCTGCCAGCGTGGCGGCGGCGTGCGCGAGGGCAGCCTGCGCGGCGGCTTTGACCTGCGCGCGGCCCGCGTCGTAGACGACGACCGACGCGTGCCGGCCGGCGGTGCGGGCAGCGGCGGCGTCGACGCCCTGCGCCGCGACGACCTCGTCGACCCGGGTGTGCGCCTGCGCGGCCTCCTCGGCAGCCTGGGCGCGGTCACGCTGGATGCCCCAGGTGGCCGATCCGGTGGCGACGAGCGCGAACGCGACGGCGCCCGCCACGGCGACCGGCACCTTGCGCCGGCGCACGGGCGCGGGCGCGGGCGCGGCCTCCTGGTGCACCCGCTGCGTCGGGATCGTCGGCGTGCGGCGTCCGGTCTCCTCACGCGGCGAGACCGGCGGCGCGGCTGGCGCGCTCCCGGTCTCGACGGGCGGAAGGGGCGTGGGCACCCCGGCGGCGTGGGGCGGCGCGCTGGGCGGGCCGTCGACGACACGCGCCGGCGCCGCACCCGGCTGTCCTCCCGCCCCGTCACCCGGAGGTCGTGGGTGCTGCCGCGGGATCCTGCTCAACGACCGATCTGCGTCCTTGACCACGTTGCCTCCCCGACGAACGTGAACCCTGCCGCCGACGTGACGGAGGTGCTCCGGCCAGTGATATCGGTGCATCTCAGGTCAGGCTTGAGCACTCCGACGTCCGACTTGAGCCCTCTCGTGTCCTCTGCGGGTCTTTGCCAGAATCGAGGCAACCCCTGCACCTGTCCAGTCGAACGGACATGACGCCGCTCACACCCGCGCATGCCCGCCCCGCGCGCGATGATGTGTCCCGTGCCCGACACCGCCGCCCTCGACCCGCTCGACACCGCGATCCTGCGGGTCCTCGCCACCGATGCCAGGGCCACGTTCGCGCAGGTCGGGACGCGGGTCTCGCTGTCCGCGCCCGCCGTCAAGCGGCGGGTCGACCGGTTGCGCGAGCGCGGCGTCATCCGGGGGTTCACGGTGCGGCTCGACCCCGGGGCCATGGGCTGGCACACGGAGGCCTTCGTCGAGCTGTTCTGCCACGGCTCCACCAGCCCGGCCACCATGCGTGACGCCGTCGAGCAGTACCCCGAGGTGGTCGCCGCCAGCACGGTGACCGGCGACGTCGACCTGATGGTGCAGGTCCGCGCGCGGGACATGCGGCACCTCGAGCGCGTCGTCGAGCGCCTCGCGGCCGAGCCGTTCGTGTCCCGCACCCGGTCGACGGTGGTGCTGTCCGCCCTGGTCCGGCGACCGGAGGTGCCGGGCGGCGCCGTGGACGACTGAGCCCGTCGACGACCCGTTGCGGGGGCGCGCTACGCCGGCGGCTCCTCCTGCGCGCACCGGTGCGTCACGACGAGCACCGGGCACTCGGAGTGGTGCAGCACCGCCTGGCTCGTCGAGCCGAGCAGCAGGCCGGCGAACCCGCCACGCCCCCGTGACCCGACGACGATGATGTCGGTGGCCACCGAGAACTCCGTGAGGAGCTCGGCGCCGCCGCCGTCCAGCGCGTGCCGCTTGACGACGACGTCCGGGTGGCCGACGAGGGCGCGGTCGACGACGACGTCGAGCCCCTCGGCCATGTCGCGGAGCACCTGCTCGTGGTCCACGGCGTCCGGCAGCCACGCCAGCATGCCCGTGAGCGATCCCAGCGGGACGCCCGCCACGGCCGTCACCTCCGCACCCCAGATCTCGGCCTCGGCGATCGCGTACCGCAGCGCCTGCTCGGCCCGCGGAGACCCGTCCACGCCCACGACGATGCGCCGGACCGGTCGGATCGGCGGCAGCGCCGCGTCGTCCGGGAGGGCGTGCCCGTGCTCCCGCAGGGGGACGACGACGGTCGGGCAGTACGCGTGGGCGGGGAGCGCCGACGACACCGTGCCGAGGAGCCGGTCCGCGAACCCGCCGCGACCCCGGGTGCCGACGACGGCCATCCTGACGTCCCGGGACAGCTCCACCAGCACGCCCGCAGCGTCACCGGTCATCACCTTGGCCGTGGCGGGAACCGCGCTGTCCGCCACCCGCTCCAGGGCCTCGGCCAGCACGGCCTTGGCCCCCTGCTGGATCGCCGTGTCGTCGAGCGCGGCGTACCCACCGTCCAGGGATGCCGCGGTGAACGACGGCAGCGCGTAGGAGCAGACCAGGCGCAGGCCCCAGCCGTGCACGTGTGCGGTCGCGGTCGCCCAGTCGAGCGCGTGCAGGCTCGCCGCCGAGCCGTCGAGGCCCACGAGCACCACGTCGTCCCGCACCATGTGGACCCCTCCGTGCTCGTCGCCGCGCACCGCGTGTCCGCCGGCTCCGGCTGCCGCCGGGACCAGTGTGGCCCTTCCGGACCTCGCGGCGCACCCGTCCGGGCAGCACGTCCGCGCGCAGGTCACACCGTGGGACCGCTCACGCCGGGGGTCAGGCGGGCACGTACGCCGACCAGAGCGGCTCGCTCTTGGCGGCACCCGCGGCGAACATGACCGTCCACCGGGGAGCCCGGGGCGTGAACGACAGGGACCAGCCGATCTCGTGCAGCAGCCGGTCGGCCTTGCGGTGGTTGCACCGCATGCAGGCCGCCACGACGTTGGTCCACTCGTGCCGCCCGCCGCGCGACCGCGGGTGGACGTGGTCCACCGTGTCCGCCCCGCCGCCGCAGTAGGCGCAACGGTGGCTGTCCCGCTGCAGCACGGTCCGGCGGGTCGGGGGGACCGGGTGACGCATCGGCACGTGCACGTACCGCGTGAGGCACAGCACCACCGGGAGGGGGACGGACACGTGCTCGGAGTGCAGCACGCGGCCGTCGGTCTCCAGCACGGTCGCCTTCTCGGTCATCACGAGGGACACGGCCCGTCGCAGGCTCACGATGCACAGCGGTTCCATGCTCGCGTTGAGGAGCAGCGTCCGGGCCCCCGACGCGATGAGGGGCGCGGAGGCCCGCGCGGCGGTCGGGGTTGTCGTTGGCGTCGGGGTTGTCGTTGGCTCGGTCAGCACGGCGGACTCCCACCTCATGGGTCGGACCGGCTGGCTGACGGCCCGGCGGAGCGTGCAACAGCGTGGTGCGCGACCAGCGTACGCGTCGACCTGGGCGGCACCCAGGGAGATCCGGGCACGTGGCCCGGACCTCACCCGCCCGGCCGACTCGCCCCGCTCAGGGGCGGCAAACGCTCCGGGCAGACGACGAGGCCCCGACGACGGTGACGTCGTCGGGGCCTCGAGTCGACCGGCCGGCTGTTCGGAGCCGGCGGCGCTGGCGTCAGCCGATCCGGATGAACACCGGGGAGCTCTGCCAGATGGTGCGGAACTGGACCGTCTTGCCCGGGCGGGGCGAGTCGATCTGCTCGTCGCCGCCGGCGTAGATGGAGATGTGGCCGGGGCTCCAGATGAGGTCGCCGGGCTGCGCGTCCTCACGGGAGATGATCGTGCCGGCAGCCTTGATGCCCGACGACGTGCGCGGCAGGTCGATGCCGAGCTGCGCGTAGACGTACGAGACGAAGCCCGAGCAGTCGAAGCCGTCCGGCGTCGAGCCACCCGAGACGTACGGCGTACCGACGTAGCGGGCGGCGATCTCGAGCACCGCGTTGCCGGAGACCGACTGCGGGATCGGGGCGTTGACGACGGTCGACGTGGTGGCGGCAGCGGCGGCGCGAGCCGTGCTGCGCGAGGCGGCGGCGGTGGCCGCGCGCGTCACCTTGACCTCGACCGGCTTGACGGCGGTCACGGCCGGGGCGTCGAACGTCCACGCAGCCTCAGCGGGCGCTGTGACGACGGGCGACGTGTTGAGCACGGCACGCGCGGACGCGGTCAGCGCCGCGGTGTCCACGGCGTTGAGGGACCCGGCGGCCTCGTCGGAATGGGCGGTGGCGTTCGCCGGGACGCTCAGCATCGTCACGACGAGGCCCGAGGAAGCGGCGACGACGGCGGTACGGCGGCCGACGGTCCCCATCTGCTCCGATGCGGCCGAGGCAAGCTCGGTCAGGGGCGTCGAGGGTCGACGCGCTGCGCGATGGCGGGCGCGAGTGGTGCTCACGGTCACGTGGTGCCTCTCCTGTCGCCTGCGAGGTGAGCTGTCGGGTTCGGGTGGGAGAACACCCGGCCGCTGTGACGGTAGAGCTGTCACCGCGACTTCACCCCAAGGACACCGTTTCCGGTGCCCAAACTTGGGTCCCCCGCCCCTGCCGGCGGTTCGTGCGGAACCTCGAAACGGCGGCAGGGCTAGGCGTTCCGCTCGAGGGCTTCTCCAGAGGAGGGTTCCGGGGAAGCAGGTCGAACGTACAGGACCCTTCCCGCCATTGTCACGTTCCGATCACGAACTCACCGGGTGGAACTGGACGCACGTCCTGGTCGGACACCGCTGACCTGCAGAGATGCACGTCACGCGCGTGGGAGCGCGGGCATCCGGGCACGATCGGACATGCCGACGACGTCGCCCGCGTCCGGTATGCGGGCGTCATCGGACGGTCGCACGCTGGTCACGCCGCACACGACGCCAGGGGCTCGGTCGACACCCGGGCGCACGGTCGCGAGGACGGGCCCGAGGAGCCTCGGCAGGCAGGCAGGCAAGCGGTCCGTCGCGCGCAGCCCGTCGGGCGCAGCCCGTCGCGCGCAGCACGGCCGTCCTGCAGGCAGGCGGTCCGTCGCGGAGCAAGGCCACCCCGCTGCAGGCGGCCCGTCGCGCGACAGGTCAGGGGGCGCCGACGAAGATGTGCCGCGCGACGTCCTCGGGCAGGTCGAGGACGGTCTCCGAGCCCGGCGCCCCGACCGTGACGATCCCGGCCGCACGCTCGATGGCGATCTCGCGGCCGGGCCGTACGCCGGCCTCCGCGAGCCGGGCCAGCAGCTCGACGTCGACCTGCAGCGGCTCCGCGATCCGGGCCACCACGGCACGGGAGCCTGCACCGTTGGTGCCGTCGTACGACGTGAGCGGCGTGACCCCGTCGAGGAAGCCGACGCGGGTGACGTCCTCGCCGATCTCCGCCAGCCCGGGGATGGGGTTGCCGTAGGGGTCGAAGTGCGGGTGGTCGAGGAGCGCGGCGAGCCGCTTCTCGACGCGCTCGCTCATCACGTGCTCCCAGCGGCAGGCCTCCTCGTGCACGTACGGCCACTCGAGGCCGATGACGTCCGTGAGCAGGCGCTCCGCGAGGCGGTGCTTGCGCATGACGCGCACCGCCTTGGCGTAGCCGGCGTCCGTCAGCTCGAGATGACGGTCCCCCGTCACGACCACGAGACCGTCACGCTCCATCCGGGCCACCGTCTGCGACACCGTGGGGCCCGAGTGGCCGAGCCGCTCGGCGATCCGGGCGCGCAGCGGCGTGCGGCCCTCCTCGGTGAGCTCGTAGATCGTCTTGAGGTACATCTCCGTCGTGTCGATCAGGTCGCTCACCGCACTGCCTCCCGCGTCTGTTCTGCACGGCCCGGCATCGCGGGCCCTGCGCTGTGCACAGGCTAGTTGGTCGGACCGACGCGCCGGAGCCGCGACGGCCTATTCTCGGGCGGTGCCCGACGCTCACGACACGCCCCCCGCCCTGACGATCCCCGCGCACCTGCTGCCCCGGGACGGCCGGTTCGGCTCCGGCCCCTCCAAGGTGCGCGCGGAGCAGCTCGCGTCCCTCGCGGGACGGGGCGCCGCGCTCATGGGGACGTCGCACCGACAGGCCCCGGTGCGTGCCCTGGTCGGGCGGGTCCGTGCCGGCCTGGCGGAGCTCGTCGGCGCACCCGACGGCTACGAGGTGGTGCTCGGCAACGGCGGCTCGACCGCGTTCTGGGACGTCGCCACCCTGTGCCTCGTCGAGCAGCGCAGCGCGCACGCCGCGTTCGGCGAGTTCGGTGCGAAGTTCGCTGCGGCCGCGTCCCGCGCACCGTTCCTCGCCGAGCCGGTCGTGACCACGGCACCTCCCGGCCAGGCCGTGGTCCCGCCGCACGCCGACGGGGTCGACGTCTACGCCTGGGCGCACAACGAGACGTCCACCGGCGTCGTCGCCCCCGTGCGGCGCGTCGCAGGCTCGCGCGAGCAGGGCGCGCTCATCGTGGTGGACGGGACGTCCGCGGCCGGCGGCCTCGCCGTCGACCTGGCGCAGACCGACGCCTACTACTTCGCCCCGCAGAAGTCGTTCGCCTCCGACGGCGGGCTCTGGCTCACCTTCCTGTCGCCTGCGGCGGTCGAGCGTGCCGCGCGGGTCGAGGCGTCGGGCCGGTGGGTGCCCGAGACCCTCTCGCTGACCACGGCGGTGACCAGCTCCCGCCTGGACCAGACGCTCAACACCCCGGCCATCGCGACCCTGTGGCTGCTCGCCGAGCAGGTCGACTGGATCCTTGCCCAGGGCGGCATCGCCTGGGCGACGGCCCGCACCGCGACGTCCGCCGGGCACCTGTACGGCTGGGCGGAGGCGCGCGACTGGGCGACGCCCTTCGTCGCGGACCCGGAGGCGCGCTCGTCGGTGGTCGGCACGATCGACCTGTCCCCGGAGATCGAGGCGGCCACCGTCGCCGCCGTCCTGCGGGCGCACGGCGTCGTCGACGTCGAGCCCTACCGCAAGCTCGGCCGCAACCAGCTGCGCATCGCGATGTACCCGGCGGTCGACCCCGAGGACGTGCTCGCGCTCACCGCCTGCATCGACCACATCGTCGACCGTCTCGTCTGACCGCGACCTGCAGGCCTCCGGGTCCCGTCAGGACGACGACGCCCGCCCCGTGACCCACGGGGCGGGCGTCGTGACGAGCGGGCCGGGACCGTCCGGCGGTCAGGCTGCCGGTCCGGCCGAGCGGCGGCGGCGGGCGACGAAGGCGAGGGTGAGCCCGCCGACGGTCACCAGGAGCACCGCACCGACGAGCAGCGGCGCGGCGTTGCTGCCGGTCGCGGAGAGGACCTCGGCGGACGCAGGCGTGGCGGCGACGACGTTACCTGCGTGGGTGGCGCTCGGCGTCGAGGACAGGACCTCGCTGCTGGAGGGCGACGGGGTGGACGTCGGCGTCGGGGTCGGGCTCGGGGTCGGGTCCACGGGCGGGACCTCGTGGCAGGCGACCTCGGGAGGCGCCGCCGCCGCGGAGACCGACGCCGTGGGCCCCACCTGGAACCTCAGCTGCACGATCGAGCGCAGCGCGTCCACGACCGCGGCCGGCCACTCGACCGTCCCGCTCATGGGGAGACCGCTCAGCGTCACGGTGTTGCCCCCGGGACCCGTGAACGTGAGGTTCACGGTGCTCGCGAGAGGCTCGGGGACGCCCTCCTCGTGGACGGCGTACTGGAGCTGCTCCACGTCGTCGTTGCAGATCGAGGCCGCCGAGACGCTCAGGAGACACGGGAGCGGCACGCCGTAGTCGTCCGTGTCGCCCAGGCAGCCGTCCTTCGGCTGGGTGGCCGTGGGCGACGGGGCCGGCGTGGCGCTGTGCACGGGAGGGCCGGCCGCGAACGCGACCCCGGGTGCACCGAGCGCGACGACTGCGGCCACGGTCGCCACGACGCACGCCCTCAGGATCTTGCTCATGACGTTCTCCCTGCAGAGGACCGAATATCCGATTTGCCCCCATGCTCCCCCTGCGACGGGTAATCAGACAGGGGCAGAACGGGTGATTTCGGACCCCGCCCCGGGGTTCACCCGGACGGGTTCAGCGCGACGGGCAGGATGCCCTGACGAACCCCGGCGACGTCGTCGTCGGGGTGGTCCACACCTCGACCCGGCCGTCCCGGACCGGGACGTCGAACCGGTAGGTCTGCCGACCCCCGGGCGGCAGCAGCGACGGCACGACCTGCACCTCGCGCCCCTCGACCTGTGCCGAGGCGCCCGAGACGAAGGTGTTCTCGTCGAGCCGCACCGGCACGCTCCCTGCACCTGCCGGCCCGAAGACGCTGACGGTCGAACCGACCCATCCCGGTGCGACGGCGGGCGAGTGGCCGAGCACGTAGGCCGGTGCCGAGGTGATGTCCGCGGGCGGGTCGTAGGCCAGGTCCAGCCGGACGGTCGCCGACGGGTCGGGTCCCGTGCACCGCAGGTCCTCCACCGTGACGGTGCTGCGCAGGTAGTAGTCGAGCTTGCCCATGGTCGCGTCGTTGAGGAACACGCCGGCCGCGTCGCCGAACCCTCCGCTGAGGAACGCCGCACCGAGCGGGACGGCCGCCAGCCGGGCCTGCTCGTCGGGGTGCGCGGACCAGATCCGGATCCGGCCGTCGCGCCCCTGCTCGGCGGCCGCCTGCGCGAGGGCCAGCGTGTCGAAGGACGTCGTGGTGAGCGTGCCGAAGATGGTCGCCGCGACCGAGGTAAAGAAGCGGTCGCTGTCCAGCCCCTCGGGGAAGCGCAGATAGGCGTCGTGCAGCACGGCAGGGATCAGGGTGTCGGCGGTGAGCCGCGTGCCCGCGCCGCCGTCCGGGACCGTCACCGGGCCGAGCACCTTGAGCAGCCCCGCCACGGCCACGGGGTCGGTGGCGACCACGCCGTCGACGTCCTCGCCCACGCTGACCTTCCACCGGGCGGCGAGGAGCTGCGCGGACCGGGGGAAGTCCGGCGTCTGCACGGCGTTCTGCACGTTGCGGCCCAGGCCGGGACCGGCAGTCACCAGCTCACCGTCGGTGAGCGGCAGCACAGGCTCCGGCAGGCCGCGCAGGTCGTTCGTGGAGAGCTGGGTGCCGATCGTCAGGACGCCGTGGTCGGCGTGCACCACCACGAGGCTGCCCACGATCCCGCCGGCGCTGCGCAGCTCGGCCGAGTTGAGCGCCACCACCAGGTAGCTGCGCGGCCCGTCGGCGCCCAGCATCGGCGGCAGCAGCGCCGCGGCCTGTGCGCCCCCGCCGAGGGCGCCCGAGAGCCGGGCGAGCGCGTCCTGGGCACTGTCCACGGGGTCGAGGAGGGGGCCGACGAGCTCGTCGGTCTCGATGCCGTCGACGCGCGCCTGGGCGGACCGGGCGACGACCGCGGCGTCCGCGAGGGCCGGCGCGGCGGCGGCCAGCGGGGCGAGGTCCACGCGTCCGTCGACATCCCGCAGGCCCGAGCCGCCGACGAGGACACTGAGGTCGGCGGCCGCGGGGAGCGCCCGGTGCGTCACGTCGTCGAGCGCTGCCGACAGGGTCCGTACCGCGGCGAGCTGCGGGCCGAGCCTCGGCAGGTGCTCGGCGGCACGCCACACGGGGTCGTGCGACGCGGCACGCGCGCGGGCGGTGGCGTGCTGCGCGGCAGTCAGGTCGGCGGCCAGGCGGTCGGGGTCACGGTCGTCGACACCGCGCTGCACGTCCGCGACGACCGCCTTGGCGTCGCGCAGCGCCGCCGTGGCCTGGTACCCGCGGAACGCCAGCCAGCCGCCGGCGAGCAGCACCGCCAGCAGCACGAGCGCGACGACGAGGACGACCCTGCCGAGCCACCTGCCGCGGAGCGGCGGGGACGCGTCGGCGACCCCGTCCAGCCCTCCCCCGGCAAGGGTGCCGTCGTCCGCTCCTGGTCGACCCTCCTCGACCACCACCGGACCGGTCCCCTCGCCCTGAGCACCCACCGGGCGATCCTCACATGTCGGGCAGAAGGGTCGATACGGCAACCGGTGGAGTTCACCCGGACCGCCGTACCGGCCCGGCCGCCTCGGTCGGCGCCGCGAGCCCGGTCGGCTGGGCCTGCCTGGTCGGCCCCGTCGGCGCCGCCGGCCTGGTCGGCGCCGCCGGCCCGGCCGGCTCGGTCAGCGCCGTGAGCCCGGCCGGCCCGGTGGTCAGGCCGCCGTCTGCGCGTCGGCCGCGTCCCGGGCCCCCGACAGCTCCCGCGACCCCCTCGGCGCGGGAACCC
The DNA here is from genome assembly GCF_054057935.1 of Cellulomonas sp. URHB0016. Lineage (NCBI taxonomy): Bacteria > Bacillati > Actinomycetota > Actinomycetes > Micrococcales > Cellulomonadaceae > Cellulomonas > Cellulomonas sp. URHB0016. The sequence continues at coordinate 1,662,428 of NZ_JBSRZU010000001.1, forward strand.
CGTCCGCCGCCGGCTCCTGCCGGTACACCTCGAGGTGGGGCCGGGCGACGACGTGGTACCGCACGCGCACGTGCCAGTTCCGGCGCACCCAGAGCGTCGCGCCGCTCGCGACGAGGAGCGCGGAGATCGAGCCGACGCCGATGGACCAGCGGGCTCCGAACGTCTCACCGATCCAGCCGACGATCGGCGAGCCGATGGGCGTCGCGCCGAGGAACACCATCATGTAGAGCGACATGACGCGCCCGCGGACGGCCGGGTCGGTGCTCATCTGGATCGTCGCGTTCGCCGCCGTCATCATCGTGAGCGAGGCCAGCCCCACCGGGACGCACGCGACCGCGAACGACACGTAGGTCGGCATGAGGGCCATGACGCCCGTCGCGAGGCCGAACCCGAAGGCCGCGCCGATGACGAGCCGGACCCGCGGCCGTTCCCGGCGAGCGGCGAGCAGTGCGCCGGTGAGCGACCCGATGGCGAGGATCGAGCCGAGGATCCCGTACTCCCCCGCGCCCTTGCCGAACTCGGTGCGCGCCATCATCGCGCTGGTCAGCTGGAAGTTGAGGCCGAACGTCGACACGACCCCGACGACGACCATGATCACGACGATGTCGCTGCGGCCCCGCACGTACGCGAGTCCCTCGCGGAGCTGCCCCGTCCCGCGGGTCGCGGTGGGCATGCGGTGCAGCTCGGAGGTCCGCATCCGGGTCAGCGAGAGGATCGTGGCCGCGAACGACACCGCGTTGATCAGGAACACCCAGCCGGTGCCGACGGCGGCGATGAGCAGGCCGGCCGCTCCGGGGCCGATGAGCCGGGCAGCGTTGAACGACGCGCTGTTGAGGCCGACGGCGTTGGAGAGCCTGGCCCCCGGGACGAGCTCGGCGACGAACGTCTGCCGCACGGGCCCGTCGACGGCCGCGACACAGCCCAGCAGGGCCGCGAACACGTACACGTGCCAGAGCTCGGCACGCCCGGACAGCACCAGCGCGCCGAGACCGGCGGCGAGCAGGCCCATCCCGCCCTGCGTCGCCATGAGGAGCTTGCGGCGGTCCATCCGGTCGGCGAGCAGCCCGGCCCACGGGGACAGGACGAGGACCGGCGCGAACTGCAGCGCGGTCGTGATCCCGACGGCGACGCCGGAGCTGTCCGTGAGCTGCGTGAGCACCAGCCAGTCCTGGGCGACGCGCTGCATCCAGGTGCCGATGTTGGCCACCAGGGCGCCGGCGAACCAGAGCCGGTAGTTGCGGAACCTCAGGCTGTCGAACGTGCTCACGACTGGGCGATCCTCCGGAGCAGCTCGACGGCGTCCGTGAGGACCTGTCGCTCGTCGGGAGTCATCTCCTCGAGCCGCCGCGTGAGCCAGGCGTCGCGGCGGCGGCGCGTCTCCGCGACCTCGGCGACGCCGGCCTCGGTGAGGCTCACGACGACCTGCCGGCCGTCGGTGGGGTGCTCGGCCTTGCGCACGAGGCCGAGCTCGACCAGGCCGTTGACGGTGCGCGTCATGCTCGGCGGCTGGATCCGCTCGATGTCGGCGAGCTGGCCCGGCGCGAGCGGGCCCTTCTTCGTCAGCCAGAGCAGCACGTTGTACTGCGGGTCCGTGAGGCCGGCCTCGCCACGCTGCTGACGGATGCGGCGCGCGGCCTGGCCGAGGGCGACGCGGAGCTCTCCGGAGAGGGTGTGGACGGGAGGCATGTCATGAGCATAACTCATTACCTTGCGTAAGTAAGGTCAGCGCGTGGCGCTCCGGGGACGTGCCGACCGCCGGGCCGCCCGCGTCAGCAGCTCCCGGTCACCGGGGGTCGCGCCCAGCCACCAGTAGAGCCCGGCGTAGAGCACCACCCACACCACCGACCCGAGCGCGATGCCCACGATGCCCGTCGGCGCCCAGGCGTGGGCCACGGCGGCGCCGAGCGCGATCGCCGGGACGCCGGTCCCGAACGAACGGACCAGGTTCTCGCGAGCGAGCACCCCCCAGCGCAGGCCGAGCCGCCGGAGCGCGATCCCCGTGTACACGGGCTCCAGCAGCACCACCGGAGCCGCGATCGCGACGGCCGTGCCGACCACGCCGAGCCGCGGCGTGAGCACCAGCCCGAGGCCGACGCTCGACAGCGCCCACAGCACGTGCAGCCGTGCGTACGACCGGACGTCGCCCTGGGCCGCCAGGACCGGCAGCGCGACCAGATGGTTGTTGTTCGCGAGCAGGGACACGATCAGGATCACGGCGACCGTCGCGGACTCGTCCCAGCCGGGACCCAGCCACCACGCGAGGAACGCCTGGGCGTAGCAGACGAGCGGGCCGGCGATGCAGATCGCCAGCACGTTCGCCCGCCGGGAGGCCGACACGTACAGCCGCCGCACGCCGTCGCCGTCGCCCTGCACGTAGGCCGCCGTGGCGTGCGGGAGGACGGCCGTCCCGAGCGCGTTCGTGACGTCCTTGCACAGCCGGTAGATCCGGAACCCTGCCCCGAACACCGTCACCGCCGCGATGGGCAGCAGCGCCGAGACGAGCAACGTCCCCGACTGCATGATGACCAGCCCCGCCAGCCCGACGACGAGGAGGTCGAGCGTGAGCCTCGACATCGACCGCAGCCGGGCGACGCTCGCCTCCCGCAGCCGGGCCCGCGCCTCCGGTACGGCCGCGCGCCGGACGAGCCACAGGACGGCGACCGTGACCGCCATGAGCACGGTGTCGGCGCAGGCGACCACGAGGATGTCGTCGGTGAACCGCAGCACGACGAGGGTCACCACCACCCGCAGCACCATGGCGACCACGGCCGTGCCGTTCGCGAGGTCGAGGCGCCCCCCGCCCGTGAGGACGAAGCGGTTGAGGGTGGTCGCGCTCGCCGCGACGACCTGCAGCGCCGCCAGCACGGCCAGCCCGCGGGCGGTGGTGGCCAGGTCCGGCGGGATGTCCACCACGGGGCGCAGCACCACGTAGGCGAGGGCGACGACCCCCGCACCGGCCACGGCCAGCACGGCGAAGAACGCCGAGCTCGTCGCCACCACCGAGCGCAGCGCCGCGACGTCCCGGCGGGCGACCGCCTCGGCGACGTAGCGCGAGGTGGCTCCCGCCATGCCGAGGTCCTGGGCCGCCAGGATGACGATCGACGTCGCCAGCAGGTAGAGCCCGTACGCGTCCGTGCCGACGGCCCCGGCGACGACCGGGAACAGGACGAGCTGTCCCAGGGCCGTGACGATCTGCGTGGCGTACGTCGACGCGATGTTCCGGCCGAGCGACGACGTCCGCGCGACGCCGGGCGTCACGGCGCGCTCCGGGCGAGAGCGGCGACCTCGGCGCCCGCGGCACGGACCCGGCGGGCCGCGTCGGCCGCCCGCCGGGTCGCGACGTGGCCCCGGGCCCGCCGCTCCGCCCAGGCGGTGCGCACCTGCCGCAGCAGCCGCCCGTCCGCCAGCTCCTCGATGGGGAGCCACCAGTCCGCGAGCCCGAGCTCCTCGAGGATCCCCGCCGTCTTCGGCTGGTACGCGATCGCCACGACGGGCGTGCCCGCGCAGATCGCCAGGATGTTGGCGTGCATCCGGGTGCCCACCAGGAGGTCGAGACGGGCGTAGATCCTGCTCAGGTCGGCGGGCGAGACCCCCGGGTCGACGACGAGGTGGGGCACCCCGGCGCGGGCGAGGTCACGCGCGAGCCGGAGGCTGACCGGGCCGTCCATCGTGGTCTGCGGGACGACGACGACCGCCGCGCCCTCGTGGGCGTGCAGGTCCGCCACCGCGCCGAGGACCGCGGCGAGATAGGTCTCCATGTCACGGGCGGGCGCCGCCGAGCCGGGGAAGGTGTGCTGGCGCACCGAGACGCCCACCAGGCCGGTGCCGTCCCGGCCGAGCGCCTCGACGCGACCCAGCTCGGCCGCGCCGAGCTCGGAGAGCGGGCCGGGCGCGGAGGCGAAGCCGAGGTCGGGCATCGCCCGGATCCGGGCCGGCTCCACACCGAGCTCGCGCAGCGTGGCCGCACTGCGCGCCTCCCTGACGAGCACGAGCCGGGGCAGCCGCAGGAAGCGACGGGCCGCCCCCAGGTGGCGCCCGGCGAAAGGCCCCACCGAGCACGGCCCGAGCACGACGGGACTGCCGAGGGCGTCGGCGAGGACGAGGGTCGGCAGGTGGAACAGCCACGTGTCGTCCGCCTCGCGGGGCGCCATGAGGTAGCCGCCGGGCACCGTGACGGTCAGGTCGGCCGACGTGACGGCCTCCGCCAGCGACCGCACCTTCGCGGGCACCAGCCGGCAGGCGAGCGCCGGTCGTCGCAGGTACAGCCGGGCCCACCAGCGGACCGCCACCTCCACGACCCGGGTGGACGCGAGCCGGTACGCCGTCAGACCCCGCCGGAGCACCGGCGATCTCCCGGCGACCCGTGCGCTCCCCCGCGCGAGCGTCGAGGTCGGGTCCAGCAGCATCGGGAGCACGGGAACGTCGAGCTGCTCGGCGTCGACGAGAGGCGTGTATGACGTGAGCGCGACCGTGGACGCACCCATCGTGGATCGCAGCCACTCGATGTGCGCCTGGACCAGGAGGGCGTCGCCCTTGTTGCCCCACGTGTAGGCACCGGGCGCGAACACCCGGAGCGCGGGGGCCGGGGCGTCACACACCGGTCCCTCCGGCCGCGAGCGCGAGCAGGTGCTCCTCGAGGGCGTCGACCGCGCGGTCCCACGTGTAGGCGGCGATCGCCGCCTGGCCGCGCCGCGCCAGCGCCACCCGGGCGTCCACGTCGGTGGCGAGGGCGACCGCCGCCGAGGCCATCGCGCTGCTGTCCCCCCGCGGGACCACGCGCGCCGTCCGGCCGGGCACCGCGTAGTCGAGCACGCCCGGGTTGTCCGCGGCGACGACCGCCACGCCGCAGGCCATGGCCTCCGCCGGGGGCAGCGGCCACCCCTCGGCGAGGCTCGGGTGCAGGTAGACGGCGAGCTCGTTGAAGTAGTCGACGAGGGCGTCCCCGCCGAGCCGCTCCCGGTACTCGACCCACCCGGGCAGGCCCGCGGGCCGCGGCCACCGGCCGTAGAGGCAGGCGCTCAGCCCGGGGACCGACCGCCGGGCCTCCTCGAGCGCGGCCAGGCCGACGTCGGTCGCCTTCCACCGCGCGGGGTGCACCAGCATCCCGACCCGGTGCGGGTCCCGGCCCTCGATGGGGACCCGGACCCGGAACGTGTCGAGGTCGATCCCGTTCGGGACGTACGCCACCTCCGACGTCGGGTCGAGCTCTCCGGCCAGCTCCACGAGCCAGCGGGAGATGACGACCTTCGAGAGCGGCAGCCGCCAGGTCCGGTCGACCTCGCGCGCGTCCCCGTCCCACGTCTCGTGGTGCTGGATCAGGTAGGCGCCCGCACCGGCCCGGGCCGGCCGGCGCGCGACGTAGGGGGCGGTGTGCCACGCCGTGGCCACGGTGACGTCCGCCGTCGGCAGGTCGTCCGGATCGGCGCGGTGCGGCACCAGCACCCGCACCCCGTCGTGCAGGTCGATCCACGGGATGCCGGTCCCGTGCCGCCGCCGCACCAGACGCTCACGGACGGCACGCGGGTCGACCACGCGACGCGCCCCGCGGAACTGCAGCCCTGGCGACGGCATGACGACGCGGACGTCGTGCCGTCTGCGCGCGAGCCGGTCGGCGTACTCGAGCACCACCCGGTACCCGCCCGAGACGGTCGACCGGAAGCCGGGCAGCACGAACGTGATCGCGAGGGTCACCGCGGCCCCCTGTGGCCGACCCCTGCGGCCGCCCGCAGGCACGCCCGCTCGAACGTCGGTGCGACCGCGGCCACGCCGAAGAGCGCGACCGCCCGGTCACGGGCCCGCACGCCGAGCGCACCCCGGGCCGCCGGGTCGACGAGCGCGGCCAGCGCGTCGACGAGCGCGTCGACCGAGCCGGGCCGGACGAGGATCCCGGTGCCGTCGGTCGCCCAGCGCGCCCCGGGCAGGTCGGACGCGACGACGGCACGGCCGAGCATCATCCCGTCCACCAGCTTGACGGGCACCTGGCCGCGCGAGAACGGGGTGTCCCGGCTGGGCGCGGCGACCACGTCGCTGGTGCGGGCGACCTCGAGCCCGTCCTCGAGCGAGGTGGGGCCGATCCACTCCTCCCAGGGCCGGGCGTCGGCGGGCGGCCGGTCGGTCACCACGAGCCGGTAGCCGTGCTGCTGGCTGCGTTCGACGGCGCTCCGCAGCAGGTCGACACCCTTGTGGGGCTGGTCGGTGCCGACGAACGCGACGACCGGCGCGCTCGGCCGGTGCGGCGCGCCGGGGCCGGTGTCCGGCCGGACGTGGGGAACCACGTCACCGCCCCACCGCCGGGCGAGCACCGGGTTCCCGGCCGTGGTGGGCACCCCGGCGGCCGCGCGGCGGAGCCGGACGAGCTCGGCCGCCCGGCGGGGCCGCAGCACCGCCCGGCCGATGCGCCGGGCGGGGCGCCGCCAGGAGAGCGCGTGCTCCAGGTGCGCGTCGTCGATGTCGAGCAGCAGGGGTCGGTCGAGCGTGCGGCACAGGTCGATCGCGACACCGAACGACGTGGGCAGCGGCTTCACGGCGACGACCAGGTCCGACCGGTGCACGAGCGCCCGGACGGCCTCCGGGTCGGCACCGACGGCGCAGCGCGCGGCGAACGGCGTCCCCCGCAGCGGACCCCAGACCGCCGAGCCCTCGGAGGACAGGACGGTGGTCTGCCATCCCAGCGAGTGCGCCAGGAGCCACAGGCAGTAGGTCCGCCCGAGCGAGTTGTCGGAGAAGCTCGGCGTCATCATGGCGAGCCTCATCCCGGCACCGGCTCCCCGGCGGCGTCCGCCGGGGCCTGGCAGGCGGCCGGCAGGTCGTCGGGGCCCGTCGTGCCCTCGCGGGCCCGCGCCACCGCGTGCGCGAGCCAGAGCACGCCTGCCCCCGTGACGAGGAAGCGCCCCTGGGCGAAGTACAGGATCCGCGCCGACTCGAGCAGACCCACGAACCCGCAGCTGTACGCCACGAGCGCGCCCAGGCTGCCCCGGGACACGGCCGCGTAGACGGCGCCCCACAGCGCACCGACGAGCCCGGCGTACAGGACCATGCCGCCGATCCCCAGGTCCGCGGCGAGCACCAGGAACGTGCCGGTGTTGACGAACTCCGGGTTCGAGTACTGGACCAGGACCGCCTGCCACCACGTCCCGACGCCGAGGTCGCCGATCACGGGCGTGCCCAGGACCGCGCCGACGGCCCGTCCCACCAGGGGGAACTCCCACAGCCCCTGGAACGGGTACAGCGCGAGGTGGCTCTGGCCACGGACCGCCTCGAAGTACAGGGCACCGTTGTTCACCGACGTCGCGTAGTAGCCCAGCAGCCGGTCGGTCACGTAGGGCCCGAACGCTCCGGAGGACCCGTCCCGTCGGGCGGCCCAGCTGCGCGAGTACTCGAAGGCGGCGAACACCGCCCAGAGCAGCGGCGGCCCCAGGAGCGGCAGCGCCCGCACCGCCGCGCGGGTCCGCGGACGCAGGCCGGACGGGATGAGGCAGAGCACCAGCACCGCGGGCACGGCGATCTCGATGAGCGCCAGCCGCTCCCCGTACAGCAGCGCCCGCGCCACCGTGAGCGCCGCGACGACCCACAGGTACGACGGGTGCGCGACGCACCGGGCGCGGCGCAGCAGCACCGAGACGCACACCATCACCGGAGCGAGCTGCGTGAGCGTGGTGATGCCCGCGATGGGCGAGCTCACGTCCTTGAGCGAGGACACGGCGCCCCGTTCGGTGTCGAGCACCGCCCGGACCATCTCGGCGCTCGCCCCGCCCCGGACGGCGCTGCCGACCCACACCGTGTACGCCAGCACGACGAGGACGAACATCGCACGCTCGACGCGCTGGAGGGCCGCGACCTGTCCGGCGGTGAGGCGGAGCGTCGCCGACCGGCGGCCCCAGGTCCGCAGCGCGGGCAGGAGCGATCCGAGCATCATGGCGAACGCCCCGACGAGCGTGATCCGGTAGTGCGCCGCGGCGAACACCCGCGGGACGGCCCAGGAGTCGAACGACGCGTCGCTCGCGGACAGCACCCAGGTCGCCAGCCCGACGCCGAAGATCGCGACGGGGACGACGGGGTGCAGCCACCACGCGAGCTCGACCCGGAGCTCGACCGCCCGGGGCCGGCGACCGTCGGGGACGGGGGTCCGCTCAGGCACGGCCACCGGCCACCTCCTCCAGCACGGCGAGGAGCTGCGCCGCCTTCGCCGACCAGTCCTGCGCGCGGGCGCTCTCGCGGCCCGCGGCGTTCGCGCCCGGGGCGTCCAGCGCCTCGCCGACGTGGTGGACGGCCTCCTCCGGGCTGCCGTAGAGCCACGTCCCGGGGGTGGCCCGCTCGGCCAGCGAGGGCGTCCGGGACGCCACGACGTACAGGCCGCTGGCCAGGTACTCGTAGTACTTCATCGGGCTCCGGCCGGCGTTGCGGGCGTGCCCGGTCAACGGGATGAGGCCGACCTGGGCGCGGGCCAGCACGGGCTGCACCTCGGCGTACGGCACCCTGTCCAGCACCGAGACCGACGGGGGCAGTCCGGGCCCGGGCGCTCGGGTGACCGGGCCGGCGATCGTGGTGGGGACCGTGGGGAACGCCCGCGCCACGGTCGTCACGAGCTCCCAGTCGAAGCGTTCGTCGACCGCACCCACGTAGACGATGCCGGCGCGCCGGGCGACCTCGTCGGGCGCGCAGAAGCGGGCGAACTCGACCCCGTTCTCCACGACGACGCGTGGCGTGGCGGCCGGGACGGGGTCCAGCGACTCGAGCACCGGCCCGGACGTCGCGACGACGGCGTCCGCGTGCTCCACGAGCCACCGCTCGCGACGCCGGGCGAGCCCGCCCACGTGCACGTCCGTCGGCCGGTACACGAGCCCCCGCGCACCCAGCCGCCGGGCGACGGGGGCGAACAGGGGCTGGTCCACCACGAGCACGTCGGGTCGTCCCAGGCCGCGGGCCTCGATCCGCCGGCACGTCGCCGCCGTCCCGCCGCCCAACCGCATCGGGACGGCCGCCCGGGGCACCAGGTGCGTGGTGCCGTGCTCGTCGACCCACCAGCCGCGCCGGGCCGCCGCCGCACGTTCCGCGTCCGCCCGGCCACCGACACCTTGGAGCGGCGACCAGGCGGTGGACACGTGCAGGACCTCGTGCCCGCGCAGCGTCAGCTCCCGCGCGTAGTGGTGGCTGCCCACGCGCAGGTAGGAGCCCTCGACGGCATGGCTCGCCAGCACGATCCTCATCGCGCCACCCCGCCGCGGCCGGGGAGCGAGCGCACCGTCCCGCTCATCGGGCGTGCGCCTCGGCGACCGAGGCCCGCAGGCGCGCGACGATCCGGGCCCGGTCCTGCCGTGCCGCGTCCGACCCGGCGGCGACGGCGTCGTCGTAGCGCCGCCGGGCGTCCGCGTCGGCCGTGAGGCGGCCCAGCTGCCGCCGCACCTCGTGCGGGTCGCAGCGGAACGCGTTGTGCACGTACTCGGGCAGCCCGAGGTCGTGGAACGCGCCGAAGCCCTTGCGCTCGTAGGCGAGGTGGACCACCAGGTGGCCGGCCTGCAGGGCCATCAGGGCGGCGTGCAGCCGCATGGCGACGACGACACGGCGCGGGCCGGCTCCGGCGTCCATGAGCTCGTCGGCCGCGAGGACCCGGCGCGGCGCCGTCTGCGCCGTCGCCGCCGTGTCGTCGTTGGCGCCCACCCGGCTCTGCACGTAGCCGTCGTGGATCCCCACGTCCCGGGCCAGGCGACGGACCGCCGCCGGGACCCGGCCGTGGACGGCGCGCACCGACACGACCGGCACCGGGTCGACCCGCTGGTCGTGGTGCGGGACGAACGCGCCCGTCGACAGGGCGAGGTCGGGGCACCGGACGGGACGGGCGTCGGCGACCTCCCGGAGCGAGCGGTCGTCGCGGACCATGAGCTCGCCGACCCGGCCCAGCCGTCGCACCACCGCCCGGCGGGTGCCGAAGCGCAGCGGGCCGACGCTCTGCGGCAGGTAGACGACCGGGCCGCGACGGGCGGCCGCGGTCCACAGCTGCGGCCCGTGCACCAGCGCGGCCGTGACCAGCTCGCGCGGCCGGCCGGCGCGCAGGTACCCGCCTCCGACGCCCACCAGCACGTCGAACGCGCCCGGGTCGGCGAGCACCCGGCGGTAGTCCCGGTCGTACCCGCGCAGCGACGGCCGGGAGCCCACCGCGGCGATGCCTGCGGCGCGGAACGAGTCCGGCCGCGACGCCGCGACGGTGACCTCGACGTCCGCCCCGAACGCCTCCCGGACGAGGTCCAGGGTCGCGTCGACGAGCAGCCCGTCACCCGCGTTCTCGCGGCTGTAGGCGTGCAGGACGAGGACCTTCATCCGGCGAGCACCGCCCGGTACACGTCGACGTGCCGGCCGACGCTCGCGTCCCAGCTGAACCGCCCGGCCCACCGGGGCCCGTCGGTCGCGGCCCGGTCCCGCCAGCTCTGGTCGGCGAGCGCGTCGAGCACGCCGTCGGCGATCCCGTCCGGACCGAGGGACTCCAGGATCCGCGCCGGACCGGCGATCTCGGCGAGCGCCCCGTTGCGTGAGGTGACGACAGGGGCGCCGAGCGCCATCGCCTCGAGCACCGGGAACCCGAAGCCCTCGTACCTGCTGGGGAACACGAACAGCTCGCAGCCGCGCACGAGCGCTGTCCGGTCCGCGTCGCTGACGAACCCCAGGTGGTCGACCCGGTCGGACGCCGCGATCTCGCGCAGCGCCTCCTGGTAGCCCCAGGCCGGCCGGCCGGCGACGACGAGGCGGACGCCCGCGCGGCGGAGGCGGGGGTCGTCGAACGCGCGCACCAGGTTCGCCACGTTCTTGCGGGGCTCGATGTTGCCGACGTAGAGCGCGTAGGGACCGCGCGCCGGTCCGCCGCCGCCCCCGGCACCGAGGTCGGCCGCGGGAGGGTCGATGCCGTGCGGGACGACGACCACCTTGTCCTCCGGCACGCCGAACACATCGACGACGTCCCGTGCGCTGGACGACGACACGGTGATGACGCGGTCCGCGTGCCGGGCGGCCGCCGCGACCCTGGTGCGCCAGACGCGTTCCGCCGTGGGCGAGCGCACCCCGGGCACCCAGCGGCTCGCGACACCGTGGATGGTGACCACGCACGGGCTGCGGGTGGCGAGCAGAGGACCGGAGTCGGCGGTGTAGTGCAGCACCGTGCCGTCGTCGTGCCGGGTGAGGCCGGCGACCGTCTCGAGCAGCGCGGTGGCCGCGGCCCACCGGCCGGCGCGGATGCGACCCACGGTCACACCGCGGGACGTGAGGCCGTCGGCGAGGTGCCGGCTGTACGTGGTGTTGCCGCCGACGTGCCTGTCGAGGATCCGGGCCGGCATCAGGACGCGCATCACGCCCACCTCGTCCGGACCCTGGCGCGCACCACGCCCTGCGGGACCGACGCGTACACGGCCCGGGCGCAGCCGGCGACCGCGCCCCTGTTCATCCGCTCGACGAGCCGCCTGCCGGCGTCGACCGTCGACCGGGCCGCGGCCTCGTCGTCCAGCAGGGTGCCGACCTGCGCGGCCAGCCGCGCCTCGGGGACGACCGGGAGGCCGCTCGAGGCGAACGCCGGGATGTCCCGCAGCGCCAGCGGCACCCGGCGCGCCGCGGCGTCGAGGACACTGACCGGGAAGCCCTCGTAGTCGGCCGTGTGCAGGTACACCGCTGTCCGGTCCAGCTCGCCCTGCACCAGCCGGCCGTCCAGCCAGCCCGTCACCCGCACGCCGGCGTCCTCGAGGTCCTGGCGTCCCCGCCGGTCGCCGTCCCCGATCCACACGAACTGCGCGCCGAGGTGCGCGCAGCGTCGCGCGACCTCCCGGAACAGGTCGGGACGCTTCTGCGCGGTGATGCGGCCGATGGTGGCGACCTGCCGTGCCGGCGTCCGCGGCTCGGACTCGTCGCGCACGTCCACCAGCGGCGCGTTCGGCAGGCGGGCCACCCGGACGCGGCCACCGAGCGTCCGTGCGGCGTCCGCCTCGGACTCGCTCACCACCGCGACCACGCCGGTGCGCCGGGCGAGCGCGGCCTCGACCCCCCACCGCGCGGCACGCTCCGGTGCGCGGAGCGCCGGCGCGACGAAGCCGAACCCGTGCGGCTGGTACACGACCGGCGTGCCGACGCGACGGGCGCGGACGTACACGCCGGCCCACGACGAGTGGGCGTGCACCACGTCCGGCCCGACGGCGTCGACCCGGTCGGCGACCTGACGGACCCGCCGCCGCAGGCCGTCCGCCATCCGGACCGCGGAGGCCCAGTCCCCGGACCGCGGGCGCTGCGAGCCCGCGAACAGCAGGTGGTGCTCGATCTCCGGCGTGGCACGCGCGAGGGTGTCGACGGCGCGCCCGACGCCCGCCTCGTAGCACTCGACCACGTGCAGGACCCGCACTAGCGGCCTGCACCCCGGGCCCGCGGTCCGGGTCCGTGCGCCCGCCAGGACGGCACGGCACGCTCGACGTCCGACATCAGGGCCCCCATCGCTCTGTTCCCCCTGTACCAGCGCGATCCTCCGGTCAGGCTAGCTTCCGGCGCCGCCGGGCGACACAGGGGACGGCGTCGCCCTCCCGGGACGGTCCGGAGCGGCCGTGAGAGCATGAACCGACCTTGGGGGCACGGTCGGGTTCGGCCGCGGCAGGCGGGAGCTACCGGGTGGAGCTGCACCAGTACGTCGCGATCCTGCGCAAGAGATGGCCGACGATCGCCGTCCTCACCGCCCTCGGGCTGGTCCTGGCGGTGGCCGTCACGGTGACCGCCACCCCGCTCTACACGGCGACGACCAAGGCGTTCGTGTCCGTGCGGTCCGGCGAGACGGTCGGCGACCTCGTCCAGGGCTCCACGTACTCGCAGAACCAGGTGCGGTCGTTCGCCCAGCTCGCCACGATGCCGACGGTGCTCGACCCGGTGATCGACGACCTCGGCCTCGACGTCGGCCCCGGGACGCTGGCGGCGAACCTGGCCGTCACGGTGCCGCAGAACACGGTGATCATCGCGATCTCCGCCACCGACCCCGTCCCGGAACAGGCCGCGGCGATCGCGGACGCCGTGGCAGCGCAGCTGGCGAAGGCCGTCGCCGACCTGTCCCCGACGGAGGGCGCCGACCCGATCCGCGTCTCCACCGTGGCGGAGGCGGGGGTGCCGACCACGCCGAGCTCCCCCAACCCGAAGGCCAACCTGGTGGTCGGGCTGATGCTGGGCCTGGCCCTCGGCGTCGCCGGCGCGGTGGCGCGCGAGCTGCTCGACACCAAGGTCCGCACCGAGGAGGACCTGCGCAAGGTCACGGACTCGTCGGTGATCGGCTCGATCCCGCTCGACGGCACGGCCGAGCAGAGCCCGCTCGTGGTGCAGGGCAGCCCGCAGAGCCCCCGCGCCGAGGCGTTCCGGCGGCTCCGGACGAACCTGCAGTTCCTCGACGCGGGTGAACGGTCGCGGGCGATGGTGCTGGTGTCCGCGATCCCCGCGGAGGGCAAGTCGACGACGGCGATCAACCTCGCGATCACGCTCGCGGACGCCGGCACGCGCGTCGCGCTGGTCGACGCCGACCTGCGGCGGCCGAGCATCGCGTCGTACCTCGGCATGGAGGGGAGCGTCGGGCTGACCACGGTGCTCATCGGCCGGGCGGACCTCGAGGACGTCATGCAGCCGTGGGGCAACGACTGTCTCGACGTGCTCCCTGCCGGGCAGGTGCCGCCGAACCCCAGCGAGCTGCTGGGGTCGCAGGCCATGTCGACCGTGCTCAAGGAGCTCGCGGGGCGCTACGACGTGGTGCTCGTCGACACCGCTCCGCTCCTGCCCGTCACCGACGGGGCGATCCTCGCGAAGCTCGCCGGCGGCGCCCTCGTCACGGTCGGGTCGGGGACCGTCACCCGGCACCAGCTGGCGGAGGCCCTGGGGTCGCTCGGGTCGGTGGGCGCGCGGGTGCTCGGCATCGTCATGAACAGGACCACGCGGCAGGGCGACCGGTACCCGTACTACGACTACTACCCGGCCGACCGACCGCAGGCCTCGGGGCCGTCGACGTCCCCGGACGCGGCACCGGCGGCCGGTCCCGCGGCGGCGCCGCGGCACGCCCGGGAGGGGGTCCCCACCGCCGTGCACGCATGGCCGGGAGAGAAGATGGGCCGGCCGGCCGAGCCGCACCACAGGGAGGCGTGACGCCCCACCTCGCCCGGTGCGGTTGCCCGGAGCTCGGTCGTCCAGGCCCGGTCGCTCAGGTGGCACGGCGGCGTTGCCGCGCGACGACCACCGCTCCGGTCCCGACGAGGAGCACCGCGGCCGCGCCTGTCGCGAGCGGCAGCACGTCGCCGCCGGTGGCGGAGAGACCGCCCGCTGCCGTCCCGGCGGCCGCGGACGTCCTCGAGGACAGTCCGCCCGCCGCGGCACCGGTGCCTGTGACGGGCACGACGACCGTCTGGGTCGTCGTCACGCCGCCCTCCGTGACCGACACGTCGTACACGCCGGGCGCGGTGAGCGTGACGTTCGCGGTCGCGGTCCCCTGGGCGTCTGCCCTGATCTGCGACGACACCCGGCCGCTGATCTGGATCGCACCGTCGGGCGTGGCCGGGTTGCGCGACGCGATGGTGAGCAGGCCGGTCGCCCCCGGCAGGAACCCCTCGCACGTGATCGTGAAGATGATGCCCTGCTGCGTGATCACGATGTTGAGCGTGCAGGTGATCACCGTGGGCGGGTAGGCCGCCGACACCCCGGCCGCCGGGGCCAGGGCCAGGGCCGCTGCGGTGGCAGCGGTCGCGATCAGACGTCCCCTCATGGCAACCCCCCCAGGTGCGCGTGCGACGAGCGAGGAGCCCGCTGCGCGATGCCAGTTTTCCCACGATAGCGAGAGGCTCCGGATGCGCACACCTCCGACGATCCCGGCGCCGGAGCGACCGGACGACCGAGGACGCGACGCGCCGGCCGCGCGACCACACCCTGCGCGGACGCCCTCGGAGGGCTTGTCGGCGGGTCAGCGGCGGGTGTTCACGATGTGGACGGATCCCCGCACCGGGTCGCCGTGACGACGGGTGCGGCGCCCAGGACGGTGGGCGTCGACCGGACCACCGGCACCCCAGGCTGGCCGGGCCCGGACGCGATCTCGACGTCCAGCGTGAACGAGTCGCCGGGCGCCAGCTTCACCGTCCGCGCCGCCACGGCCAGCCCGTCGTGGAGCTGGGAGAACAGGCCCGGCTTGCCCGAGCTCACCTCGTGCGACACGACGCTCCCCCCGGCCGGCGAGTACACGAGCACGTTGGTCCAGATCTCCCCCGGCGGTGCAATGCCGGCCGCCCGGCCGGTGAGGTAGTCGGGCAGCCCGGCGGCGTCCGCCGGCGCGGTGGACGTCAGCGTGAGCCCCAGCTGCATCACCTGCGACCCGTCCGGGCGGCAGTCCGTCTGCTCCAGCGTGATCGCCGGCCGCAGGAAGTAGCCCATCTTGTCGGCGTTCGCGTCCTCCAGGTACACCCCGACCACCGGGGAGTCGCCGCGCCGGCCCGCCAGCTCGCCCGCCAGCACGGTGCCGGCGAGCAGGCGCTGCTCCGCGGGCTGGGCGGACCACACGTTCAGCCGCCCGTCGCGGGCCGCCTCCGCGAGCGCGTCGACCAGCCTGGCCGAGCCCCCGGCGCCTGCCGTCAGGGCGTCGAGCACGGTGCGGGCCGCGGACGAGAAGAACGCGTCCTGTGCCGCGGTGTCGTCGGTGTCGAGGTAGATCTGGTGGAGCAGGAGCTGTTCGGCGTTGTCGGCGCTGAGCGTGCGCCCGTCGGCGAGCGACACGGGCCCCGTCGCAGCCAGCACGTTCGCGAGCGCCCCGGGGTCGACGGACAGGACTCCGTCGACGTCGCCGCCCACCTTCTGCTGCCAGATCGCCCGGGCGAGCTGCCCGGTGCGCGGAAAGTCCGGCGTCAGCGTCACGTCCAGCATCGACTCGCCGACATGGGGCCCGAACAGTGCGGCCTCGCCCTCGGTGGGCGTCAGGGCCGGCTCGGGCAGCCCGCCGAGGGCGCTGCCGGCCCGCTCGTCGGCGATCTCGACGCGCCCGTCCTGCGCGGTGAGCAACAGGACGGTTCCGGGGATGCCGCCGGTCGAGCGCGGCTCGGCGTTGTTCTGGACGAGCAGCAGGTACCGCCGGGGGCCGTCGGCGCCGAGCATGGGCGGCAGCAGCCGGACGGCTCGGGACGCGGTCGCCGTCGTGGTGGCCATGTCGGCGACCTGGGACCTGAGCTGTGCGACGGGCCCGGCGACGAGCGGCAGGAGGCGCGCCGAGTCGATGCCGGCGAGACGGCCCTTCGCGGCCGTGACGGCGACGTCGGCGGCGACCACCCGTGGTGCCACGTCGATCATGGGCTGCAGGTCCATGCGACCGTCGACCGGCGCGAGCGTCGTCGGGTCGATCACGCCGGTCGCGTCGACCAGCGCGGGCAGCGCCGTCGTCGCGAGGTCGTCCACCACCTCGCCGACCACCCGCACGGCGCGCACGTCGGGGCCGATCCAGGGCAACGCGCCGGCGACCGCCCACTGCGTCCCGCTGGTCGCGTCGCGGGCCGCGGCGGCGTGCTGCTGCAGGTCGCGCACCGTCGAGGCGGCCCGCTCGTCCTCGCCCGCCTCGACCTGCGCGCGCAGGGCCACCACGTCGTCCGCCGACGCCTGCAGGTGCTCGCGCGCGGTCAGCGCGTCGAGCCCCACCCAGGCGGCGCACACCACCACGAGCACCACCACCGCGGCCGCGCCGGCGACGGACCACCGCAGGACGCGTCGGCCGGTCGCCCTCCGACGTGCCCGGCTGCGCCGCACCTCGGCGTCCGGGTGCCGCGGCGGCCGAGCCGGCACCTCCACCGACGACCAGCGCTCACCCCACCGCGGATCTGTCACGTCAGGCCCCCGTCTGTCGCGTAGTGCGATGCTAACCACGGCGGTGCGGGGAGGTCAGTCAGGCCAGGTGGCCGGTCACGCGTGACCGAGGAACACCTGGGAGCAGACGAGGGTGTCGCCGTCGCGGGCGCAGCCGACACCGACCCGGTCGAGGTCCGGCGCCAGCAGGTTCGCCCGGTGGCCCGGGGAGTCGAGCCACAGCCCGACGACGGCGCGCGCCGTGCCGGCGCCGCGGCTGAGGTTCTCGGCGGCCTTCGAGGACGCGCACCCGTCGATCACCGGCTCGAGGTCGGCGTGCGCGAGCTCGCGGCCCACCAGGGCACGCGCGCGGTCGACGGCCTGGTCGGCGGCGCAGTCCGACCAGCTGAGCGCCGGGAGCCCTGCGGCGGCCCGGGCGTCGTTGGTGCCGACGACCAGCGCCCGCGCGTATCCGGCGGGGTCGACGTCCGCCGACCAGCGTGCGTCGGGATCGGCCGCGCCGGGATCGGCCGCCGCGGCCGGCGGCGGCTCGGCCGTCTCCGGCGCCCCGCTCGGAGCCGCGCCGGCCGGCGGGGACGTGGGGGCCGGCGTCGCCGCACGCGTGGCCGGCGGCATCTGGATCGTCGCGGGACCGTCACCACCGGCCTGCCGGACGAGCAGCGCCACACAGACGCCGGCGAGCAGCATCCCGGCGACCACCAGGGCCCACCCCGTGCGCGCCGCGCCCGCCGGGGCACCGACGGGCCGGCCTCGGGTCACGGCCGTCCGAGAGCCCGGTACGTCCAGCCGGCGGCGCGCCACTCCTGCGGGTCGAGGACGTTGCGACCGTCGAGGATGCGGCGGTGGGCGACGACGTCGGCGAGCTTGTCGGGCTCGAGTGCCCGGTACTCGTCCCACTCGGTGGCGAGCAGCACCACGTCGGCGTCGACGGCGGCCTCGAGGGCCGTCTCGGCGAACCGCAGGTCCGGCCACTTGGCACGCGCGTTGCGGATGCCCTGCGGGTCCGTGACTGTGACGTGCGCCCCCTGGAGCTGCATCTGCGCGGCCACCGACAGGGCCGGCGAGTCCCGCACGTCGTCGCTGTCGGGCTTGAACGCGGCGCCGAGCACCGCGACGCGGCGGCCGACGATCGAGCCGTGGCACACCTCGCGGGCCAGGTCGACCATCCGCACCCGGCGGCGCATGTTGATCGAGTCGACCTCCCGCAGGAAGCCGAGGGCGTCGCTGACGCCGAGCTCGCCCGCCCGGGCCATGAACGCACGGATGTCCTTGGGCAGGCAGCCGCCCCCGAACCCGAGGCCCGCATTGAGGAACCGGCGTCCGATGCGCGCGTCGTGCCCGATGGCGTCGGCGAGGCGGGTCACGTCGGCCCCCGTCGCCTCGCACAGCTCGGCCATCGCGTTGATGAAGGAGATCTTCGTGGCCAGGAACGAGTTCGCGGCGACCTTGACCAGCTGCGCCGTGGCGTAGTCCGTGACGACGAGCGGCGTGCCCTCCGCGAGCGGGACGGCGTACACGGCGTCGAGGACCTCGCGCGCGGCCACGCCCTCGGGGGTCGGTGCGCCGTCGCTGTCCGTGGGCAGGCCGTAGACGAGCCGGTCCGGGTGCAGCGTGTCCTTGACGGCGAAACCCTCCCGGAGGAACTCGGGGTTCCACACCAGGACGGCGTCCGTGCCGTCGAGCCGACCTGCGAGCGCCTCGGCCGTGCCGACGGGGACCGTGGACTTGCCGGCCACCACGTCGCCGGCCTTGAGGTACGGCCGCAGGGCGGCGAACGCCTGCTCGACGTAGGAGAGGTCCGCGCGGAACTCGCCGTGGACCTGCGGGGTGCCGACGCACAGGAAGTGGGCGTCCGCCGTGGCCGCCTGCGCCATGTCGGTGGTGAAGCGGAGCCGGCCCGTGGCCCGCGCCTCGGTGAGCAGCTCGGGCAGCCCCGGCTCGTAGAACGGCGCCTCGCCCGCCTCGAGGAGCTCGACCTTGCGGGCGTCGACGTCGATCCCGACGACCTCGTGGCCCAGCTGCGCCATGCACGCAGCGTGCACGGCACCGAGATACCCGCAGCCGATGACCGAGATGCGCACGTTCCCCCCAGAGTGGTCGAATGCCGGACGAATGACCCAGCGCCCCTAACGTACGGTGTGCCGCATGGTCGTGGGACCGCCGAAGAGGCGAAAAACGGTCGGTGCGCTGGCGGTGTACCTGCTGCTCGTGGCGCGCGTCACCCTGTGGCCGACGGACGCCTACGGCGACACGCTCGATGTGGTCCGGACGGTCCTCTCGTGGCTGTCCGACCGTGGTCTGCCGGTCACCTACGCGGGCGTCGAGGCCGTGAGCAACGTGCTGATGTTCGTGCCGTTCGGGGTGCTCGTCGGCCTGCTCGTCCGGCGGTCGTGGGTGGTCGTGCTGCTCGGCTGCGCCACCTCGACGGCCATCGAGCTCGCGCAGCTCGCCTTCCTTCCCACCCGGGTGCCGACCGTCCAGGACGTGGTGATGAACACGCTGGGGGCCGCGCTCGGCCTCGCCGGACTGCGCTGGTGGGCCCACCGTGCGGCGGGCCGGGTCCCCCGGCAGGAGGACCCGGCGCCGGCGGGCGCGGCGGACGTCAGCCGATGAGGGCCTGGATCGGTCCGCGCACGAAGTAGAGCGCGAAGAGCGCCGCGACGACCCACATCAGCACGTGGACCTCGCGGATCTTGCCGGTGAACGCCTTGATCACCACGTACGTGATGACGCCCGCGCCGATGCCGGCCGTGATCGAGTACGTGAACGGCATCAGGACGATCGCGAGGAACGCCGGGATGGCGACCTCCGGGTCCTTCCAGTCGATGCCGAGCACCTGCGTGACCATGAGGTAGCCGACCACGACGAGCGCCGGGGCGGCCGCCTCCGACGGGATGATCTCGACGAGCGGGGCGAGGAACGTCGCGAGCAGGAACGCGATGCCCGTGACGACGGACGCGAACCCGGTGCGGGCACCGTCGCCGACGCCGGACGCGGACTCGATGTAGCTGGTGTTCGACGAGATGCCCGCGGCACCGCCCGCAGCGGCGGCGATCGAGTCGACCACGAGGATGCGCTGGACCTGCGGCGGGTTGCCGTTCTCGTCGAGCAGGCCGGCCTCGCCGCCGACGGCGACCATCGTGCCCATGGTGTCGAAGAAGTCCGCGAGGAGCAGCGAGAACACCAGCAGGACGACGGCGACGACGCCGAGCTTCGGGATCGAGCCGAACAGCGAGAAGTGCCCGAGGAGGCCGAAGTCCGGGGTCGCGACCACCGAGTCGGGCACGGCCGGGACGTTCAGGGACCAGCCGCCCGGGTTGTCGACCTTGGAGCCGACGGACGCGATCGCCTCGACGATGATCGCGAGGATCGTCGTGCCGATGATCGACAGGAGGATCGCGCCGCGGACCTTCTTGACGATGAGCACGATCATCGCGAGCAGGCCGAGCACGAACACGAGGACGGGCCAGGTGGACAGCGAGCCGTTGATGCCCAGCTCCACGGGGGTGCCGCCACCGGGCGGGACGCGCACGAACCCGGCGTCGACCAGGCCGATGAACGCGATGAACAGGCCGATGCCCACGCTGATCGCCGTCTTGATCTCGAGCGGGACCGCGTTGAACACGGCCTGGCGGAACCCGGTGAGCACCAGGCCGAGGATGATCAGTCCTTCCATCACCACGATGCCCATGGCGTCCTGCCACGACATGTCCGGCAGGGCGGCGATCGAGAACGCGACGACGGCGTTGAGGCCGAGCCCGGTGGCGAGCGCGAGCGGGAAGTTCGCGACGACGCCCATGAGGATCGTGAGCACACCGGCGACGAGCGCGGTGGTGGCGGCGATCGTCGCGAAGTCGGCGAGGGTGTTCCCGGTGCCGTCCTTGACGCCGCCGAGGATGATCGGGTTGAGCACGATGATGTAGCTCATCGTGAAGAAGGTCACCAGTCCGCCACGGACCTCGGTGCCGATGGTCGAGCCGCGCTCGGTGATCTTGAAGTAGCGGTCGACAGCGTTCTTCGGGGGCGCAGTGCGTTCGGCCTGCGCGGTGCCGCGAGGGCTGGGGGTCGAGGCCATGCGGCGAAGTGTAGGAGACACAGCACCTTCACCTACCCCCTCCACGGCGTGCCGCAACATGCCCGACACATGCGGTACGGCGACGCCCGTCCCGCGGGGCGAGACGCGCACTGACCTGCGGCTGGGCTGAACGGGTGGCACCGCCACCCGATCGGCCCAACCGGGCCCCGGGAGGGCGCACACCGGGGTGGGGTCCGTCACAGCGGCACACCACCGTCGTCACGTTCTCGGCATCATGGTCCCCGTGAACCCCGATCCTTTCCGCGTGCTCGTCGTGTGCACGGGCAACGTGTGCCGCTCCCCCGCGGTCGAGCGCCTGCTCGCCGCCGGGCTCGGCGCCGCGTACCGCGGCAAGCGGCCACGGGGGTCCCTCGCACCCGCGATCGAGGTGGCGAGCGCCGGCACCGCGGCCATGGTCGGGGCGCCGATGACGCCCGAGATGGCCGCGCTCGTCGGCTCCGCCGGGCTGGACCCGGACGGGTTCCAGGCCCGCCAGCTGTCGTCGGCGATGGTGCAGCGCGCCGACATCGTCGTCGCACTGACCCGGGACCACCGGTCCGCCGTCGTGGAGCTGCACCCCGCAGCGGTCCGACGCGCGTTCACGCTGCGCGAGCTGGCCCGGCTTTCCTCGCTCGTGGAGCCCGCCGAGCTGCCCGGGGCAGGGGCCACGACCGCCGACCGGCTGCGCGCGCTCGTGCCCCTCGTCGCCTCCCGGCGCGGCCTCGTGCCGACCCTCCCGGCCCACGACGACGTCCCCGACCCGTTCGGCCGGGGGGATGCCGCCTACCGCCGGAGCTTCGCCCAGATGGCTCCCGCCGTGGAGGCCGTCGTCGCGGCAGTGCGCCGGTGACTGCAGTCACGGTCCGCTCTTGCGCGACCCGACGGCATCGGGGATCGTCGGTGCTCTGACAGATCCCGCCGAGCGCGTGACGCCCGCCGGCGGCGGTCCGAGGCAGACAACGGTTCGGGGGGCCCGTGGTCGAGATCGAGAGCGTCCGCAGAACGTCCAGCAAAGGGCCTTCACAGGGTGCCGACGCCGGTCGCGCCTGGCTGCCGGGCTACGTGCGGAGGCTGCGCGCGGCCGACGCCCTCGCGATCACGGTCGCCGTGGTCGCCGCCTACCTGGTCCGGTTCGGTGCCGACGACCGCGCCGTCGCCGGCTCCTACTCGCCGACCTACCTCGCGGTGTCCATGGCGCTGGTGGTGGTCTGGTTCGTCTCGCTCGCGGCCGCCCACGTGTGGGACCGCCGCGTCCTGACGCTCGGCTCCGGCGAGTACACCGCGGTGTTCACCGCCACGTGGCGGCTGTTCGCGGTCGTGGCGATCGTCGCGTACCTCGCCAAGATGGACGTCGGCCGGGCGTTCCTCGCGATCGCGTTCCCGCTGGGCCTCACGCTGCTGCTCCTGGAGCGAGCCGTGTCACGACGGTGGCTGCGGGCACGGCGCGGTCGTGGCGAGTGCCGCACGCCCGTGCTCGTGGTCGGCCAGCGCGAGCACGCCGAGAGCCTGATCCGCGAGGTCGCCGCGGACACGTCACGCAGCCTCGGGGTGGTCGGTGTCTGCGTGCCGGGCGGGACGCGAGACCGGGGCGAGCAGCTGCTCGGTGTCCCCGTGGTGGGCAACCTCGCGAGCGCCGCCCGGAGCGCGACCGCCGTCGGCGCCCAGGCGGTCGCCGTGACCGGGTCGGACGAGCTCACCGCGGCCGTGGTCCGCCAGCTCGGGTGGGACCTGGAGCAGTCGGACACCGACCTGCTCGTGGCGGGCGCGCTCACCGACATCGCGGGTCCGCGGATCCACGTGACGCCGGTCGCGGGCCTCCCCCTCATGCAGGTGGACCCGCCGCGGTTCGTCGGCCCCCGGTACGTCGTGAAGTCCGTCGCCGACTGGTGCGGAGCGCTCGTCCTCACCCTGCTGCTGGCACCCGTGCTGCTCGTCGTCGCCGCCGCGGTCGCCGCCTCGAGCACCGGCTCCGTGCTCTACACGCAGACCCGCATCGGCCGGGCGGGCACGACGTTCCGGATGCTCAAGTTCCGCACCATGGTCGCGGACGCCGAGCTGCACGTGGACGAGGTCATGGCGGACGGCCGGCCCGGGCTGTTCTACAAGCGGCGGGACGACCCGCGGGTCACCCGCGTCGGACGGTTCCTGCGCCGCTACTCGCTGGACGAGCTGCCCCAGCTGCTCAACGTGCTGGGCGGGTCCATGAGCCTCGTCGGCCCACGACCGCAGGTCGCCAGCGAGGTCGCGCTGTACGACCGCGCCGCGCACCGCCGGCTGCTCGTCAAGCCCGGCCTCACCGGGCTCTGGCAGGTGTCCGGGCGGTCCGAGCTCAGCCCCGACGAGTCCATCCGCAAGGACGTCTACTACGTGGAGAACTGGACGCTCTTCGGCGACCTCGTGATCCTGATGCGGACGGCGCGTGCCGTGCTCGCCGGTCAGGGTGCGTACTGACCGCCCTGGTCGCCGGGAGCCGTCCGGGTGCGTGGCGTAGCCTCCCAGGGTGGCCCTGCGCTCCCTCGCCCTGCGGACCCCACCCGCCCCCGTGCCGGTGGACCTGGGCCGGGTCATGCTCGTCGGCAGCGCGGTGTGGCTCGTGGCCCTGGGCGTGTCGACGCTGCTCGCCCTCGTCGGGGCGGTCTCGTGGATGCTCACCTGGGTGTGCGTCGCCGGCCTCGTGACCGGCATGTTCGGCTGGGACTGGGCACGGCGGCACGGCGCCACGGCCGCCGCCGGCACGGGCCCGTCGGACTGAACCGTCCACCTGTTCGTGGGCTGAGGGCCGCCCGACCAGGCCGCCCTCAGACCACGAGCAGCGAGAACCCGCCCCGGCCGTAGCCCGCGACGTCCACGTCGAGGTCGGTCCGCGGCACGAACGCGCTGACCCACCTCGCGACGTCCGCGGGCAGCGGGTGCCCGGGCTCGTACACGGTGTCGAGCCGGACGTGCGGCGCACCCTCGGCGTTGAAGAACGCCGACATGACGTTGAGCACCTCGCTGGCGTTCTCCAGCAGGTTGGCCGGCAGACCGCCGTGGTGCGCCGCCTGCTGGGCCAGCTTCACCGGCACGAGTCCCAGGGCCGCCCCGAGGTACGCCGCGAGCGGCACGTCGAGCAGCACGAGCCCGCTCAGCGCCATGTGGTTGTCGACGTAGACGCCGACGAGGTCGCCGTCGCCGGCGGTCGGCTCCTGCATCTTGCCCGTCGCGTACACCTCGACCTCACGGCCGACGAGGCTGTTGAGCAGGTCCTTGACGTCCTTCGCCGCGGCCAGCGGGGTGTCGGCGCTCATGCGAGCACCGGCTCGATGACCTCCCGGAAGGACTCCGGGGTGAAGGGCTTCGAGACGAGGAAGAGTGCCCCGGCCGCCTCGGCGGTCGAGCGCATCTCCGGCGAGCTCTCCGACGTGACGAACCCGAACGGGGTCTCGAAACCCTCCGCACGGAGCGCGTTGAGCAGCTCGATGCCGTTCATGTTGGGCATGTTCCAGTCGGACAGCACCACGTCGGGCTCGTCGGCGCGGACCGCTGCGAGCGCCTCGGCACCGTCGGACGCCTCACGGACGTCCCAGTCGTACCCGGCCTGGCGCAACGTGCGGATCACGATCTGGCGCATCACGCGGCTGTCATCGGTCACGAGGACGCGAATCATGCGGTGCTCCTTCCATCGGGGCAGGCCGTCGCACCGGCGACGGCCGACATGCGGGTCACGGCTGGTCGAGCGTCGGGAACGCCCAGATCTCGACGACGAGCGGGCGTCCGCGCCAGGCGAGCGCCACCCCGTGCATGAGCACGGCGTCGGCGGTCAGCGGCAGGTCGGCGGCGACCTCGGGAAGGCCGAGCTTGCCACCCTCCGGGAGGAGCGCCTTGACGTTGCCACCGACCACGTTCGCGAGCTCACCGACGGCGTCGGCGAGGTCCGCGTGGGACACCTCCTCGTCGGCCGGGAGGCCGAGCAGCGCCCGCGACAGGTCGTGCGCGGTGGGCGTCTCGGTGCGCAGCGCGGCCCGACCGGACCACGGACCACGCAGGTCCACCCATGCCACGACGGGGTCCACGAGCACGGGGGGCTCGCCCACCCACGCCTCCAGGAACCCGGCTTCACCATCGATCATCGACGAGAAGATGTCTCGTGCGATGACCAGGACCTGGTCGACCTCGACCTCTGCACTCATGCGAGCTCCTTCACTGGAACGAGTCCGAGCAGCTCGAGCTTGGCTCGGAGCTCCTCGGCGGTGAACGGCTTGATCAGGTACTCGTGCGCGCCTGCCGCGAGGGCTCGCACGATCTGGGACTGCTCGGCCTCGGTCGTGACCATCATCATCGTGATGTTGCGCCACTGCCGCTGCTTGCGGACCGCGGCGACGAGCTCGAGCCCGTCCATGACCGGCATGTTCCAGTCGATGCACAGGAGCTCGAACTGGTCGTCGTCCGCCAGCACGGTGAGGGCCTCCTCTCCGTGCTCGGCTTGCAGGACCTCGAAGCCCTGCCGTTCCAGGATCCCGGCGACGATCCGGCGCATCGTGCGCGAGTCGTCGACCACGAGTGCTCTCATCGGGTCTCTCCTCTGACAGGGGCGGTGGCGGTGCGGACGGCCGGGGCTGTGGGCGCCCCGGTCGGTGGATAGGCGGGACGGGCGTGCGGGACGACGCCGGGCGGCGCCGTCCGCGGTACGACCCCGGTGAGGGGGCCGCGGGCGGCCGGGACGGCCACGGGCGACGACGCGGCGGTCGGGCTCGTGGGGAGCGCCCAGGTCGGCGTTCGGGGGGCGGCGCGGTACAGAGCTCCACGGTCGACCGGGACCCGTTGCCAGACGTCGTCGAGACCGATCGTGGTCTCGGCCGCGCCCAGCACGAGGAACCCGCCGGGACGCATGGCACCGAGCACGTGGCCCAGCACCTGGCGCTTGACCGGGAGGTCGAAGTAGATGAGGACGTTGCGCAGGAACACCACGTCGAACTGGCCGCCGAACGCCGGCGGGTCCAGGAGGTTGTGGCGCAGGAACGTGATCTGGCGGCGCAGCGGCTCACGGACCCGCCAGTGGCTGCCGTCGGACTCGAAGTGCCGCACGAGCATCGCCGACGGCAGGCCGCGGTTCGCCTCGATCCGCGAGTACTCGCCCGCGCCGGCCCGCTCCAGGACCGCTGCGTTGAGGTCGCTGGCGACGATCTCCACGGCTGTCTCCGGCCCGAGGCAGTCCGCCAGGGTCATGGCGATCGAGTAGGGCTCCTGGCCCGTCGAGCACGCCGCCGACCACACCCGCAGCCGCGGCAGCGACCCGTCCGGGCCCTTCAGCGCGGGCACGATGTGGTCGCTGAGCAGCCGGAACGGGCTGCCGTCGCGGAAGAACGACGTCTCGTTCGTGGTGAGCGCCTCGACGACGGCCTGGACGAACGACGGCGTCTCGGACACGCGCAGGGCGCGGACGTAGGAGTCGACGCGCTGGTGGCCGGCGACCTTCGCGAGCGGCTGCAGCCGACCCTCGACGAGGTACTCCTTGCCGGCGTCGAGCTGGATGCCGGCGCGGCGCTGCACGAGCTCGGCGACGTAGGTGAACACGTCGGGTGACAGGCTCATCGGGACGCACCCCTCCCGGCCGTGCCCGTGGACCCGGCGTGCTCGAGCACGGACTCCACCGCGCCGGGGATCTCCGCCATCGGCAGCACCTGGTGGGCGAGACCGGCGATCGCGACAGCCCCGGGCATCCCCCAGACGACGCTGGTCGCCTCGTCCTGCACCATGACCGTGCCCCCTGCCTGCACCACGTCCTCGCACCCGGTCCGGCCGTCGGCGCCCATGCCCGTGAGGACCACGGCCAGGAGCTCGCCGCGGACCGCGCGGACCGCCGAGCGGAACAGGGCGTCCACCGAGGGTCGGCAGAAGTTGATCGGGGCCTCGTCGGACAGGCCGACCCGCAGGACCCCGGTGTGGGTGTCCACCACCAGGTGGTGGTCGCCGGGGGCGACGTACACGTGCCCGGGCAGCAGCTCCTCGTCGGCGACGGCCTCGTGCACCCGCGCCGGACCGAGACGGTCCAGCCGGGCGGCGAGCTGCCGCGTGAACACGGGCGGCATGTGCTGGACGACCAGCACCGGCACCGGCGGAGGGGCGGTCAGCGCGCTGAGCATCCGGGACAGCGCGTCGGGCCCGCCGGTCGAGGCACCGACCAGCACGAGCTTGACGCCGTGCCTGGTCGCGTCGTGGCGGACCACGAGCGCGGGACGCTTCGCACGCGGCGCCGGCGGGTCGGACGGGACGCCCGCGACGACCTCGCGGGGCACGAGGGCGAGGATGCGCGGCACCAGGTCCTTGGCGACCTGTGCCAGCCCTTCGCGGACGCTGCCCATGCCGGTCGGCTTCGTCACGTAGTCCGTGGCGCCCGCGGCGAGCGCGTCCAGCGTGGCCGCGGCGCCTCGCTCCGTGAGCGTGGAGAACATGATGACCGGCATGTGGTGGCCGGCGGCGCGCAGGGCCCGGACAGCGCCGATGCCGTCCATCTCCGGCATCTCGACGTCCATCGTCACCAGGTCCGGTCGCAGCTGCTCGACCTTGGCCTGCGCCAGGCGACCGTTGGGCGCCCAGCCGACCACGTCGATGCGCGGGTCGGCGGACAGCACGTCGCTGACGATGCGTCGCACCACGACGGAGTCGTCCACCACCAGCACCCGGATCGGCATCATGCCCGGCCGCCCGGCGGTGTGCGGACGGTCGCGAGGGCGCACGGGAGGACGGACGGGACGACAGGCGCGTCGACGGGCGCGTCGAGGGCGCGCACCATCGCGAGCACCTCCGTCAGCACCGCGTCGTCCACGGCACCGACGACGAGCGCGTCCGCGCCGTCATCGAGCTTCGCCCGCACCTGAGCCACCTGAGTCCCGGGGTCGTCCCCCGCGTTGTCCGTCCGGGCCTCCGAGCCCGCCGGCGTGCGGCGGTCCGTGGGGCCCTCTCCGTCCGCACGGTCGTGCGGTCCGGCACTGCTCGACAGCGACATCCCGACGAGCTGCGTGGACGCGAGCTGCGTCGACGCCTCCTGCGACATGGCTCCCCCGCCCTGGTGGCCCGCGGACGCAGCCGCCTCAGCGACCGCGACCGACGTCACCGCCCATGCCTCTCGTCGTGACATCCGTGTCTCCTTCGATCCGCCAGGTCGTCCATGACCCGCGGTGACGTCGTGCTCCGAGGGCGCCTCGCGGCGCCCCCGGGGGGGCAGGACTAGTAGGTGAACGACGCGACGCGCTCGCGGAGGTCGTTCGACATCCGGGCGAGCTCGGCGACCGAGTCCCCCATCTGCGTGAGGACCTGCGAGCTGGTCGCCGCCGAGGTGGCGACGCCCGTGATGTTCGTCGCGATCTCGCCCGAGCCCGTCGCGGCCTCGATGACACCGCGCGACATCTCGTTCGTGGTCGCCGTCTGCTCCTCGACCGCCGAGGCGATCGTGAGCTGGTAGTCGTTGATCGAGGCGATGATCGAGCCGATCTCCCCGATCGCCGCGACGGCGCCCGTGGTGTCCTGCTGGATGGCCTCGACGCGGCGGGCGATGTCCTCGGTGGCGCGGGCCGTCTCCGACGCGAGCTCCTTGACCTCACCGGCGACGACCGCGAAGCCCTTGCCGGCCTCGCCGGCACGCGCCGCCTCGATCGTCGCGTTGAGCGCGAGCAGGTTCGTCTGCTCCGCGATCGACGTGATGAGCTTGACGACCTTGCCGATCTCCTGGCTGGACGAGCCGAGCCGGGAGACCGAGTCGTTCGCGCTGGACGCGGCACCTGTCGCGGCCTGGGCGACCTTCGCCGCCTCGGTCGCGTTCTGGGCGATCTCGCGGATGGAGGCGCCCATCTCCTCGGCGCCGGCGGCGACCGCCTGCACGTTGCGGGACACCTGCTCGGCAGCTGCGGCGACGACGCCGGCCTGCACGCTGGTCTCGTCCGACCCGGAGGAGACCTGGCTCGACGAGGCGGCCAGCTGCTCGGCAGCCGCGGCGACGTCCTCGGCCGTCTTGGCGACGCCCTTGAGGGTCTGGCGGACACCGCGCTGCGCCTTGGCGAGCGCATCGGCCATCTGGCCCATCTCGTCGCGGGACGTGCTGGGCACGTTCATGGTGAAGTCGCCGATCGCCATCGCGTTCAGCGCGCGGCACACGCCCCACACCGAGTTGCGGATGCTGCCCGACATCTTGATACCCAGGAACAGGGCGACCACGAGGCCCACGAGGAGGCTGCCGGCGAGGATCAGGCCCGCCTGTGTGGCGCGGGCCGTGGCGGCGGCCGCGACGGCCGTCACGCTCTCGTTGGTCTCCTTCTGCACGTCGTCGATGTTCTTGCTGAACAGCTCGACGGCCGGCTCGCTGAGGTTGCGGACGTTGACGTTGTACGCCGTCGTGTCGTCGTCGAGCGCCAGCGGCACGAGCGACTTGTCACGGAGCTTGAGCCACGTCTCGTAGTTCGCGACGAACGACGTCCACGCGAACGAGCCCTTCGCGGCCTCCGTCTTGCCGTAGGCCTTCATGGCCGCCGACATCGCGTCGTCGTTCTCGCGCTGCTTCGCGACCCAGGTCTGCTCGAGGGTGTCGTCGTCGATCGCGGCGAGCTGGGTGACGATCAGCCGGGCGTCCAGCTGGCGGTTGTCGATCTCGTCGCGCAGGCCGGACACGTCCGTCTGGATCCACGCGAGCTGCTTGACGTCCTGCGACGCGCGGTTCAGGGAGACGTAGGCGAAGGCACCGGAGCCGGCGGCGACGAGGGCCATGAGCCCGAGCAGGGCCAGGATCTTGGTCTGGACGCCCAGGCTCGCGAAAAAGCCGAACCGGCTTCCGCCGCCGCTCTCGCGGGAGGTCTTGCTCATCGGGGGGCTCCTCGGTAGGGCTGGTCGTCGCCGTCGACGTTCCGATCGGTCGTCGACACGCAGGTATGAGTGATCGCGCCGGGCGATCGGGGGGCAGGCATCACGCGGCCGCCGCCGCCTCGTCGACGTCGAGGACCAGCAGGAGCCGGTCGTCGAGCGTGCACGCGGCACGGATGAGGCTGCGCAGGTCCGGGTCGAGGGTGTCGGGCGGGCTCTCGACGCGGTCCGGTGAGACGTCCACGACGTCGCCGATCTGGTCGACGAGCAGGCTCACGGGCTCCCCCGCCACCTGGACGACGACCATCATCGGGTCGGCGTCCTCGCCCAGCTCGGGCAGGCCCAGGCGTGGGCGCAGGTCGACCGTGAGGACCACCTGGCCACGCAGGTTCACGAGGCCGGCGATGCCCTTCGGGGCGAGCGGCACGCGCGTGCGCTCGTGCCCCCGCAGGGCCTCCTGGACCCGCAGCACGTCGACGCCGTACAGGCCGTCCGCCACGGTGAAGGTCACGTACCGGGCCATCAGGCCACCTCGCGCTCGTCGGTCTCGTCGTAGAACTGGTCGTCGGCGGCGAGCACCGCGGCACGCACGTCGAGGAGCTCGGTGACCCGGCCGTTGATGACCGTCGAGCCGACGAGTCCGCGGTCGTCGATCTCCGAGTGGTGGTCCACCTGGTCCTCGACGATGTCGACGATCTCCTCGACCACCAGGCCGACGCTGCGCGCACCGCGGGTGTAGACGACGAGGAGCATCTCGTCGCTCGCCTCCGCCCGGGCGCCGAGCAGCCGGTCGAGCCGGGCCAGCGGCAGGATCGTGCCGCGGTACTGGATGACCTCGCGGTCCCCCACCAGCTCGACCTGGTCGGAGCGCACGTGCTCCAGACGCGCCACCGACGCCAGCGGGAGCGCGACCCGGCGGTCGTCGCCGATCCCGGCGACGAGCAGCTGCTCCGCCTCGGCCTTCGTCGCCGCCGCGGCCTGCGCCGCGCTGAGCACGGAGCCGCTGGCGCCGCGCTCGACGTCGAGCAGGGTGCGCCGGGCGATGGCCTGGACGTCGAGGATCAGCGCCACGTCACCGTCGCCGAGCACCGTGGTGCCCGAGTAGATGCCGATGTTCTTGAGCTGCGCCGCGAGCGGCGTCACCACGATCTCCTCCGTGGTGAGCACCCGGTCGACGAGCAGCCCGAACCGGTTGTCGTCGGCGCCGACCACGACGATCACGCCGTTCGCGTTCTCCAGCACCTCGCCGCGCCCCAGGCCCAGGACCTCGGTCAGCGACACGAGCTGCAGCAGCTCGCCGCGCAGCCGGTACACCGGGGCGGAGTGGACGTACTCGATGGCCGACTCGGACCGCTGCGCGTCGAGCGCCACGAGCTCGAGCACGTGCACCTGCGGCACCGCGTACACGTCGCCGGCGCACTCCACGGACAGCGACGGCAGGATCGCGAGGGTCAGCGGGATCCGCAGCCGCCACACCGTGCCGACGCCGATCGTGGACTCGACGTCCACCGTGCCGCCGATGCCCTCGACCCGGGTCCGGACCACGTCCATGCCGACGCCGCGGCCGGAGACGTTCGTCACGGCCTCCGCCGTCGAGAAGCCCGGCAGGAACAGCAGGTTGAGCAGGTCGCCCGTGCTCATGCCCGAGACCTGCTCCTGGGTCCGCAGACCCTTCGACACCGCCTTGGCGGCGACCTTCGCCGGGTCGATGCCGGCACCGTCGTCCCGTACCTCGACGACCACCTGGCCGCCGGCGTGCGACGCGCGCAGCTCCAGCACGCCCTGCGCGGGCTTGCCCTTGCCGACCCGGTCCGCCGGCGACTCGATGCCGTGGTCCACGGCGTTGCGGACCAGGTGCGTCAGCGGGTCCTTGACCGCCTCCAGCAGACCACGGTCCAGCTCGGTGTCGCCGCCCGACAGCTCCAGGCGGACCTCACGGCCGCACGCCGCCGCGAGGTCGCGGACCACGCGAGGCATCTTCGACCACACGTGCTCGATGGGCTGCATGCGCGTGCGCATGACGCCCTCCTGCAGCTCGGAGGCGATGAGGTTGAGCTGCTGCGCCGACCGGACCAGGTCCGCGTCCTGCGCCGCACCCGCGAGCCGGCTCAGCCGGTTCCGGGCGAGCACCAGCTCGCCGACCTGTCGCATCAGCTGGTCCAGCAGACCGACGTCCACGCGGATCGAGGACTCCGCCGCGGTGCGGAGGCCGGAGACCTCCTCCATCGGGGGCGCCGGCATCCTCTTGACGGGGGCGTGCTCGACGGCCGGTACCAGCGCGGTGACCGGGTGTGCGGCGGCCGCCTCGGTCGCTGCGCCCGCGCCGCCGGCCGGCGGTGCGGGCCAGGGGGCGGACAGCGAGAACGGGGTCGACGCCGGGTCGGGCGCCGGGGCCGCTCTCGGGCGCGGTGGCGACCGGTGGGGCCGGGGCTGCAGCGACCGGCGGCGCCGTGCGCTTGGCGATCTTCCCGCGGGGCGCCTTGGCCGTGGCCGCGGGCTTCGCTGCCGTCGGCTCGGGTGCGGGCTCGACGAGTGCGGCTGCCGGCTCCGCGCCGGGCTCGACGGGCGCGGCGGCGACGACGACGGGCGCCGCCTCGACCGGCTCGGGCTCGGCAGGTGCCGGCTCAGCAGGTGGCGGCTCGGCAGGTGCCGGCTCGGCCGGGTCGGCGAGGGCGGGCGCCGGCTCGACCGGCTCCGGCTCGACCGGCGCAGGCTTCGGGGCGACCTCGGCCGCGGGGATCTCGCGCGGGTGCGGGACCTCGCCGACCTTGCCCTCCTGCACGGCGACGATGGCCGCGATGGCCCCGTCGACGTCGACGCCGGCCTCGGACCCGTCGCGCTCGATGACCGCGAGCAGCGCCCGGACGGTGTCGACCATCCGCAACAGCACGTCGGTGGTCGCGTGGTCCATGGACCGCTTGCCGTCGCGCAGCTCGACGAGCAGGTTCTCCCCCACATGGGTGAGCCGCTCGAGGTTGCCGAACGCGAGGAAGCCGCTCGTGCCCTTGATGGTGTGGATCGTCCTGAAAACGCTGCTCAGCAGGTTCCGGGCGCCCGGAGTCTCCTCCAGCGCCACGAGGTCGCGGTCCAGCTGGTCGAGGTTCTCATGGCTCTCGACCAGGAACTCACGGACGATCTCGTCGATGTCCTCCACGCATGCCTCCCCGCCGAAGGGCGAGCGGCACACCTTCGGTACCCCACCTCATCGGTCGGGTGAAGCCCCCGATGAGGGGTCCGGCGTGGGCTGTGCGGGTGAGGCGGGCGGCGCCGGCGTGGCGGGGACCAGCTTGCGCAGCGCGGCGGCCGTGCTGTCGTCCGCCGCGACCGCGTCCACGTTGGCGGCCGTGACCGCGTCGAGGACCTCGGCGCGGTGCACGCGCACGTGTCGAGGGGCGTCGATGCCCAGCTTCACGCCGTCACTCCGGACCTCGATGACGGTCACGACGATGTCGTCCCCGATGACGAGGCGCTCTCCGACGCGTCTGCTGAGCACGAGCATGCGGCGACCCTACCCCGGCACCCGGGCGACCTCCTGCTCGGCACGCGACCGGTGACCTGTTCCGCCGGTCCACGTGGTCCTGGCCGCGAGGTCGTGCGCCGATCGAGGCGCCTGCCCGCTCAGGAGGTCGGCGGCGTGACCCCGGGCACGACGACGGCCGACCCACCGCCGGGCCAGCAGCTGAACCCGATCGGGATCGCCTGCCCCTTGGACACCATCTCGTTGAGCAGGTCCATGCACTTGGAGACCAGCACGTTCGGGTCGTGGGAGACCGACTCGGCGAGCGTCTGGTTGGCCAGGGCCTGCTGCTCCGCGGTGATGACGGACTGCTCGGCGATGCGGGTCTGCGCGACCTGGGCGAGCAACGCGTTGACCTTGCCCTGGGTGTTCTCGTCGTAGTGGACGACGGGGATGATCACCGACAGGACGTTGATCTCGTCACCGATCTGGTCACGGATCCGGTCCACGACGTCGCTCGACAGGTCCGCGAGCCCGGGTGAGGTGGAGTTGCCGTCCTTGTCGA
Organism: Cellulomonas sp. URHB0016; assembly: GCF_054057935.1. Taxonomy (NCBI): domain Bacteria; kingdom Bacillati; phylum Actinomycetota; class Actinomycetes; order Micrococcales; family Cellulomonadaceae; genus Cellulomonas; species Cellulomonas sp. URHB0016. Next base: position 1,696,172 of record NZ_JBSRZU010000001.1, read on the forward strand.
TGGCGAGCGGGTCGTACGACTCGAAGACGGCGTTGAGTGCGGCGTTGAGGTCGCGCGTCACGAGGCTGTCGCGGACGTTGTCGAAGTCGCGGTAGTCGCGGAACAGGGCGTCGGCGGCCTGCTCCTCGATGCGCCACCGGATCGAGGTGTCGACGCACGCGGTCGCCTGGTGCGCGATGCGCACCGTGATGCAGTCGAAGCCGTCGCTGCCCTTCACGTGGTTGTCGGTCTGGATGGCGGCGTCCATCTCGGTGACCTTGTTCCAGGGCTGGATGAGGTGGAACCCGTTGGACAGGCTGCCGACCGGTCGTCCGAAGCTGGTCTCGATGCCGACGTTCTTGGTGGACACGATCGTCGCGGCGCTGAAGAACAGGGTCACGACGGCCAGGACGAGGGCGGTGACGCTCACCCAGCCGGTGACCTGCCGGTTCGTCGGGCCGGCCGGGGACGTGGCCCGCGCCTTCGGGCGGTCGTCCTCGGCCGGCTCCGCTCCGGGCGCGGGTGCCGGTCGGCGACCGGTGGCGAGCCGGGCCGCTGCGGCCACGACCGCGACGAGCAGGAGGACCAAGGACAGGACGAAGAGGCCGGGCACGGGGTACATGGTGGCATCACCAGGTGCCACCGACGGACGATCCGTCAGGCGACGGCGGGGCCGTCGCCTGACGACGGCGGTCCGGCGGGGTCAGTCCCAGCGGGCCGAGTCGCCCAGGGCCTGGCTCAGGGCGGCGGCCCAGGCGACGGGCGACGCCGGGACGCCGTCGATCCAGGCCACCGGGATGCCGAGGGCCAGGGCGGCGCCCGGCTCCGCGGTGTCGAGCAGGCCGCGCATCGCGACGGCGTCGGCCGACGACGTGACCGAGCGGATCCAGCGGCGGGCGTCGGCCGTGCGGGTCCGGGCGTCGACGACGGCCCACACCTGGTCGGCCTCGCACGCCCGGACCAGGGCGGAGGCGGCGACGCGGTCCTCCGGCTCGGGTCCGACGGCCACGGCGACGACCCACGGGTGGTCGGCCGTGGCGGCCCCGGCACGCCACGCCGCGACCTGCTCGGCGCTCGCCATCCGGGCGCCGCCGCGCGGGCGGCCGGCGGTGCGAGGGCGGGGACCGCCCGCCGTCCGCACGGCGTCGGGGGCCAGTCGCAGGCGCTCGGCGATCAGCGCGGCCACGGCGTCGGCGTCGTCGTCCGTGCCGATGACGACCAGCACCGAGCCCGGTGCACGCGGCAGGGGCGGGGCGGTCGGGACGTCGGCGAGCACGCTCGACAGCGTCGTGGCCGGGCCCGCCAGGAGGCGCTGCGGGACGCCGATGTCGGCCAGGGCCTCGCGCAGGTCGTCGTCGGACCCGTCGTGCTCCTCGTGCGGCCGCGGGTCGGGCACGACGGTCAGCAGGGCCGGCGGGGTCGTCGGCTCGGCCTCCGGTGCCACGGACCTCGACACCAGCGCGGCGACGGCCTCGGCCGTCACCGACGGCATCGCCGTCCCGGCGGTCGCGACCATGACGGCCCGCTCGTCGCCCTCGGGCAGCTCGGGGACGTCGCCGTCGACCAGGCCGCTGACCTTCTCCAGGACGGCGGCGAACTCGGACCGGTTCGGCAGCCGCCCGGCGGGCAGCTCCGAGCGGTCGACGACCTGCGGAGAACCGTCGAGCCCGGCGTCGGCCTCGTCCGCGGCCGCCAGCAGCGCGGCCATCCCGCCTGCGGGCACGGGGCGCAGCGTGGCGCGCGGCTTCGGGATCGGCTCGGCCGGCACGTCGACGGTGATCTCGTAGCGCTCACGCGCGAAGAAGCCACCGAGACCGCCGGACCGGATGCGCTCGGCCCGGACGATGCGGGCGGTCGGGCCGAGCTCCTTGCGCACGTGCGCCATCAGCTCGGCGAGGTCAGCTCCCTCAAGCAGCAATCGCGTGTTCACCGCGCACCACCCCCACCGTCTCGACGGACACGCCGGCGCCGGTCACCTCGGCGTAGGACAGGACGGGCAGGCGGGGCAGGCCGAGCGCGACGAGCCGGTGCAGCGCCGGGCGGATCGCCGGCGCGCACACGAGCACGACGGCGCGGCCGTCGGACTCGGCGGTGGCGGTGGCGGCGCGGAGCTGCCCCAGCATCGTCTCCAGCCGGTGCGGGTCGACGAGCAGGTGCGAGCCGCCGTCGCCGGGACGCAGGGACTCGACGAGCGACTGCTCGAGCGACGGGTCCAGGGTGAGCACGCGGACCGTGCCGTCCTGGACGAACGACGACGCGAGCGCGGGGCCGAGCGCCGCACGGGCGGCCTCGACGAGGCCCTCCGGCTCGGTGGACACCCGGGCACGCAGCGCGAGCGCCTCGTAGATGCGGCCCAGGTCGCGGATCGGCACCTCCTCGGCGAGCAGCCCCTGCAGCACGCGCTGCACCTCGCCGAGGCTCAGCAGCGACGGGACCAGCTCCTCGACGACCGACGGGTTGACGCGCTTGACCGACTCCGTGAGCACGCGCACGTCCTCCCGGCCGAGCAGGCGGGCGGCGTTCTGCGTGATCATGGCGCCGAGGTGGGTGATGAGCACGGACACGCGGTCGACGACCGTCGCGCCGGACATCTCGGCGGCGTGCCGCAGCTCGGCCGGCACCCACTTGCCGGGCAGTCCGAACACGGGCTCGTGCACGGCGGTGCCGGGCAGCGCGGAGAGGTCGTCGCCGAGCGCGAGCATCCGGCCGCCGGGCGCCTCGCCGCGGCCGACCTCGACCCCGGCGATCTTCACGACGTACGTGGAACGCGGCAGGTCGACGCTGTCGCGGGTCCGGACGGGCGGCACGACGATGCCGAGCTCGAGGGCCGTCTTGCGGCGCAGGCCGCGGACCCGTGCGAGCAGGTCGGCGTCGGGACCGGCGCCCACCAGGTCCACCAGGTCGGGGGCCAGCAGGATCTCCAGGGTGTGCACGCGCATCTGCTCGATGAGCTGCTCGGGGGTGTCCGCCGGCTGCGCCGTGGGCGACGGCAGTGCGGCCTTCTCCGCGGCGGCGGCCTCCTTGGCCTGGGTGGCCTTGGCGCGCTGCGCGGCGAAGATCAGGCCGCAGCCGACGAGCAGGAACGGGAGCTTCGGCATGCCCGGCAGGAGGGCCAGCGCGACGGCGCCGCCGCCCGCGATCAGCAGGGCCGTGCGGGACTGCATGAGCTGCTTCGCGGCGGCCGTGCCCAGGTCGCCCGAGGCGGTCGCGCGGGTCACGACGATGCCGGTGGACACCGACAGCAGGAGCGCGGGGATCTGCGTGACGAGACCGTCGCCGATGGTCAGCAGGCTGAACCGCTGCAGGGCGTCGCCCGCGGACATGCCCATCTGCACCATGCCGATGACGAAGCCGCCCACGAGGTTGATGACCGTGATGATGATGCCGGCCATCGCGTCGCCCTTGACGAACTTCGAGCCACCGTCCATCGCACCGTAGAAGTCGGCCTCGGCGGCCACGTCCGCGCGACGCTGCCGCGCGGTGTCCTCGTCGATGAGGCCGCTGTTGAGGTCGGCGTCGATGGCCATCTGCTTGCCGGGCATCGCGTCGAGCGTGAACCGGGCCCCGACCTCGGCGACACGGCCGGCACCGTTCGTGATGACCGCGAACTGGATGACCACGAGGATCAGGAAGATCACCAGCCCGATGACCAGGGAGCCGCCCACCACGAAGTGGCCGAACGCGTCGATCACCTCCCCCGCGAACCCGTCGCGCAGCACCAGGCGGGTCGACGCGACGTTGAGCCCGAGCCGGAACAGCGTGAACACCAGGATCAGCGACGGGAAGATCGAGAAGTCGAGCGGCCGCTTCACGTACATCGAGGTGAGCAGGATGACGAGCGACGCCGTGATGTTGACGGCGATGAGCACGTCGAGCAGCGGCGCGGGCAGCGGCACCACGAGCAGCAGCACGATGCCGACGACGCCGGCGGGCACGACCATGGGGGCGATGTTGCGGGACTTCATCGGGTGGTCTCCTGCGACGTCGGGCCGGGCGCGGTGGCCGTGCCGGGCTCAGTGGTCGGACGGGTCGTGGCGGCGGGCCCGGGCTCTGCGGCCGGACGGGGCTCTGTGGTCGGACGGGGCTCTGTGGTCGGACGGGCCTGCGCGGTGGGACGGGGCCGGCGGGCCGCGCGGGCGGCGCGGGCCAGCGCCTTGTGGTCGGCGGTGTCGTCGGTCGAGAGCGTGGAACCGCCCGGCGTGCGGTGCTGGCCGGCGGCCATGCCGCGGCGGCGCAGGGACATGACGAACGCGAGCACGCGCGCGACGGCGGTGAACAGGTGGGACGGGACCTCCTGGCCCAGCTCGCACGCGGAGTGCAGGGCTCGGGCCAGCGGCACGTCCTCGACCATCGGCACACGGTGCTCGGACGCCTCGGCGCGGATCTTGGCGGCGACCGCGCCGGCACCCTTCGCGACGACGCGCGGAGCACCGGTGCCGGGCTCGTAGCGCAGCGCGACGGCGACGTGCGTCGGGTTGACCAGCACGACGTCGGCCTTCGCCACCTCGGCCATCATCCGGTTGCGGCTGATCGACAGCTGCTTGGCCCGGATCGCTCCCTTGAGCATCGGGTCCCCCTCCGTCCGCTTGTGCTCGTCCTTGACCTCGCGCAACGTCATGCGGGTCTGCTTGCGGTTGCGCTTCATGACGACGACGACGTCCGCGAGCGCCAGGACCACGCCGGCCCCGATGCCGAGGCGCAGCAGGTTCGCGGTGCCCGACGACGCGGTGCCCAGCAGGTGCGACAGCGGCAGCGTCCCGGACGCGAGGAGCGTCGGGACCAGCGCCTGGATCGCGGTGAGCAGCACCAGCGCCACGACGGCCGTCTTGAGCACCGTCTTGGCGGCCTGCCACCACGTCTGCATGCCGACGAGACGCTTGACGGCGCCGCCGAGCTTGAAGTGGTCGACGTGCAGCGTGAGCCGCCGCGGCCGGTAGCCGCCCTGCGCCATGCCGATCGCGAGCGTGACCCCGACGAGCACGACGAACAGCGGCGCCAGCGTGCTCAGCACGGACCCGAGCGCGTCGCCGAGCACCGTCACGGCACCCTCGGGCGTCGGGTTCCTCGCGACGGCCCGCACCTCGGCGAGCTGGTCGAGGGCCGCGGCCTTGCCGCGTGTCAGCACCATCGGGAGCATCAGCGCGGCGGCCCCCAGGCCCACCCACGAGGAGATGTCCTGCGAGCGGCCGAGCTTGCCCTTGCGGTGCACCTCCCGCATGCGCTGGGGGGTGGCCTTCTGGGTCCTGTCCTGTCCGTCGCTGCTCATGGCAGCACCACCCCCAGCATCTGCTCGACCGACCGGCCCGTGAGGGCGTGCAGGACGCCGGGCAGCGCGAGGAACGCGAACGACCCGAACGCCAGGGAGAGCAAGATCTTGAGCGGGAACCCGAGCGCGAACGCGTTGAGCGCGGGCGCCACGCGCGTCAGCAGGCCGAGGCCGACGTCGGCGAGGAACAGGACGATCACGAGCGGGCCGGCGATCTGCAGGGCCGAGACCATCAGCTGAGTGAGGCCCGTGGTGAGCATCGACGCGAGCGCGGCCGGGTTCATCAGCACGTCGAGCGGCAGGGCGTCGAACGTGCGGACCAGCCCGGCGAGCACCACCTGGTAGCCGTCGCTCACGAACAGCAGCACGAGGGCCGTCATCTGGTAGAGCCGGCTGAACTGGGCGCCGCTCGTCTGGCTCATCGGGTCGTACGCGGTGGCGACCTGGAAGCCGCCGAACATGTCGATGAGGCCACCGGCCGACTGCACCGCCGAGAACACCAGGAACACGAGGAAGCCGAGGCCCGCACCGATCACCGCCTGCCCCACGAGGGCACCGAAGAACATGCCGGTCGTGTCCGACGGCAGCGGCGCCAGCCGCGGCCCGACCGCCAGCGCGAGCCCGAGCGCGAGCATCACCTTCACCGTCGCCGGCACGGCGCGCGCGTTGAACGGCGGCGCGATCGCGAGGAACGCCGCGATCCTGACGCCCGCGAGCATCGTGGTCTGCACCAGGTCGACGGGCAGCGTCATCGCGATCGGGTCCATGTCAGCCCCCGATCAGCGTCGGGATGCGCTCGAACAGGTCGTTCGTGAACGCCACGAGCTGCGAGATCATCCAGTGCCCCGACACGACGAGGGCGATCGCGACGGCGATGGCCTTCGGCACGAAGCTGAGGGTGACCTCCTGGATCTGCGTCACCGACTGGACGAGCGAGACCGCGAACCCGACCACGAGGGCCGTGACGAGCACGGGGGCGGCGAGCTTGGCGGCGAGGATCAGGGCGTCGACGCCGACGTCCAGGACGGCTGCGGTGTCCATCAGCCACCGCCCGCGTAGGAGCCGATGAGCGACGTGACGACCAGGCCCCAGCCGTCCACCAGCACGAACAGCAGCAGCTTGAACGGCAGGGAGATCATCACGGGCGGCAGCATCATCATGCCCATCGACATCAAGGACGCCGAGACCACCAGGTCGATCACGAGGAACGGCACGAAGACGACGAAGCCCATGATGAACGCCGACCGCAGCTCGCTGAGCAGGAACGCGGGCACGAGGGTCGCGAACGACACGTCCTCGTGGGTCTCCGGGTTCTCCTGGTGCGCGGCGCGGGTCAGCAGGGCGAGGTCCTGGTCGCGCGTGTGGTCGAGCATGAACTCGCGCAGCGGGTCACCGCCCGTCTCCACGGCCTGGGAGAACGTGATCTCCCCGTTCAGGTAGGGCTGGATGCCGTCGCTGTTGACCTCGCTGACCACCGGCGCCATCACGAACAGGCTGAGGAACAGCGCGAGACCGGCGAGCACCTGGTTGGGCGGCACGCCCTGCAGGCCGAGCGCGTTCCGGGTGAACGACAGGACCACGAAGATCTTGGTGAAGCTCGTCGTCATGAGCAGCAGGGCCGGCGCGACGGACAGCAGCGTGATGCCGAGGAGCACCACGATCGAGCTGCTCGGGGTGCCGTTGACGCCGTTGACGGCGACGGACACGGTGTCACCGGTCGCCGGGGCCACCGGTGCGGTCGGCGCGGTGGGGTCCGTCGGGGCGGCGGACGCCATCGCGGCGCTCGTCACGAGGCCGACGGTGACCAGCGCGACGACGACCAGCGCGCGGCGGACCAGCGACGAGCTGGCGAGGGAGCGGAGCAGCGGCAGGCGCTCCGTGCGGGCGGCCGTCACCGGCGCACCGTCCTGTCCTGCAGGGAGCGCACGGCCTGCCGCCAGGTGGCGGGTGACAGGACCGAGCCCTGCAGCGGCGTGGCCCGGAGGCTGTCGACGACCCCTGCGGGCAGCTCGCCCGAGCGCTGCTCGGGCAGGGCCGGCTTGGTCGCGACCTTCGGTGTCTTGGGCACCGTCGGCGACTTGGGCACCGTCGGGGCCGGCTGGATCTCGACGACCGGTGCCAGCTCGGTCAGCAGGTTGACCTGCTGCTCGCCGTACCCGATCAGCAGCCGGCGCGAGCCGACGGCGACCACGGCGACGCCCGCGTGACGGCCCATCGACTGGCGGCCGACCACCTGGACGTTGGCCTCACGGGAGGTGCCGGCCGAGCGGCTCTGGCCGCCCCAGCGTCGGCCCACGTACCAGATCAGGGCGATGACGCAGGCGAGGGACAGCAGGACGCGGAGCGCCAGCATGAGCCCCGACATCAGCCCACCTGCTCTCCGCCGGAGACGATCTCGGTGACGCGGATTCCGTAGACCTCGTCGACCACGACGACCTCGCCGCGGGCGACGAGCCGGCCGTTGACCATGACGTCCGCAGGGCTGCCGGCGGTGCGGTCGAGCTCCAGCACGGCACCGGGCGCGAGCTCGAGCACCTGGCGGACGGGCAGCCGCGTGCGGCCGATCTCCGCGGTGAGCGTCATCTCGACGTCGTAGAGCATCCGCAGGTTGGCGCGCGGCGTGGGCACCCGCGACGTGGTCGGCGTGGTGACGCGGGAGCCGCGGACGCGGACGGCGAACCAGGCGGCGGTGACGTCGCCGGCCATCAGGGCATAGACCTCGGTGTCGTCGGCGAGCACCTTCGTCACGGGCTCGGGACGCACCGTCTCCAGCACCCCGGAGCCGAGCGCGCGGGCGGCGGCCTCCAGTGCCGGGCGCAGCGCGTCCACGGGGGCGAGCGGCGTGCCGGAGTCCATGGCGGCGGAGACGGCGTCCGCCACGGCGGCGTCGGCGACGATGGCCAGCTCGGCGCTGGGCGAGCCGACGAACGAGGCGACCATCGCGGTCGCGTCGGCCGGGACGTCCGCGAACGACGCGGGCACCGCGACGAGCGGCACGTTGGTCGGGACGAGCGTGGCGGCGGCGTCGGCGGCGGCCTTGCCCAGGGTGGTGGTGGCGATGGTCATGCGGGGATCTCCTCGACGGTGACGACCTGGGCGGCGAGCCGGGACCCGTGGCTGCCTGCGGCGGCCCGGGCGAGCACGACCCCGTCGACGACCACGTCCAGCGGCTGGGTCGACGGGTGGGACAGGGGCAGCACGTCGCCGACGGCGAGGTGCACGACGTCGCGGGGGTGCACGACGACGGGGGCGAACCGCACGGCGACGTCCACGGGGACGTCCTGGACGGACCGCTCGAGGTCGTCGTGGGCCAGCGCGGCGACGCGCTTCTCCTCGTCCGACCGGGTGTTGGCGCCCTCGGACGCACGCAGCGCGCCGAGCAGCAGGTCGGAGGGGACCATGAACGTCATGGCCTCCTCGCGCTCCCCCACGCGCAGCGTGAAGCCGGCGACGAGCACGGTCTCCTGCGCGGCGACCGCCTGCACGAACTGGGGGTTGTACTGCACGTTGCGCACGTCCACAGCGAGCGACGTGATGCCGGCGAACGCGTACTCCAGGTCGCCCAGCGCGTGCGCGAGCAGGTCCTTGACCAGCGTCCACTCGATCTCGGTGAGCTCGCGGCCCTCACGGTCGTCGCCGCGGCCGCTCCCACCGAACAGGTAGTCGATCCACACGAGCATCGCACCGACGGGCATCTGCACGACCGCGGTCTGCTTGTTCTGGTCGATCGTGCACAGGACCATCGCGGTCGGCGCGGGCAGCTGGCCGATGTACTCGTCGTACGTGCGCAGCGTGATGTCGTCGAACGTGACCTGGCTGACCACCCGGAGGCGCGCGGTGAGCTGGGTGCCGAACTGGCGGGCCACCCGCTGGAACGCCATCTCGAGGTGGCGCGCGTGCTCGCGGGCCAGTGTGAGCGGCCGCCGGAAGTCGTACGGTTCCGGCTCCGTGCTGCGGATGCGCCTCGAGGTCCCCTGGTGCGTGGTCACAACTCGCCTATCGGCGGGCGCGCGAGGGATATGAGCATCCCCCGGGACAAATCTCCGCGCCGACCCGTCCTGGGTCGGTCTCCCCACGTGGTCGTGGGGTGGCGGAGCGGTGCGGCGCCCTCCATGGCGCCCCGGATCGCCGGCGTCGTGCCGGCCTACTGCGTGACGAAGTTCGTCAGGTAGACGTCCATCACCTCGCCGTCGTACTGCTCGGTGAGCTGCTTGACCAGCTCGGTCTTGAGGGCCGCCCGGGTGGCCGGGTCGGAGATCTCCGCGACGGTGCGGCCGGAGTACAGCGCGATCGCGATGTCCAGCGCGCGGGCCGTGTCCGGGGCCTCGAGGGTGTCCTCGGTGAGCTGCAGGCCGAAGCCGATCCGCAGGTAGTGGCCGTCCGCGAGGTTGAGGCTCACCGGCTCCACGGTGACGACCGCGCCGGGCACGGGGGCCTCGACGACGGGTGTGCCGCCACGGCCGAGGAACCAGTACCCCGCACCGCCGGCCAGCAGCAGCACGACGCCGCCGGCGACGAGCACGCGCTTGCGCACCCGCAGCTTGAGCCGGCCCTTCTTGGTGGGCTCCGGTTCGGGCGTGGGGTTCGGCACGGACGCGCCGCCCCCGCCGATCTTGGCCCCGATCTTCGGGCCCGAGATGACTCTCTGCTCGATGGGCATGGCTACGCTCCTGCCGTCAGTGCGGGGATGAGGGCACGCACCTGCTCGGGCGCACCGCTGAGGATGACGAGGTCGACGCGGCGGTTGGCCGCCAACGCCTCGGGCGAGTCGCCGGCGACGAGCGGACGCGTGTCGCCGAAGCCGACGGCCATGATGCGGCCGCCCGGCATGCCGTTCGCCTCGACGAGGTGCCGCAGCACCTGCGTCGCGCGGTCGGCGGACAGCTCCCAGTTGGTGGGGTAACGACCCGACACCGGGATGTTGTTCGCGTGACCCTCGACGGACACGTTCTCGCCGAGCCCGACGATGACCGGGGAGGCCACGTCCAGCACCCGGACCGCGGTCTCGGTGAGCTCCGCGCGCGCCGGCGCGAAGAACACGTCGTCCGCGACGAGCCCCATCACGAGGCCACGCTCGTCGATGCGGAACTTCACGTAGCCGTCGAGGCCGTACTGCTGGAGCGACGCCGCGATGGCGTCGCGGACCTGCTCCAGGTGGGCGGCCTCCGCCTGGGCGGCCGCGAGGACCGCGGGGTCGAGCATGCTCTCGGGGGTGATCGTCTGGGGCACCGTGGGGTCGGCCGCCTGCATCCCGAGACCGTCCTCGGCGTTCACCATCCCGGCGGTGCCCGCCGCCGGCGTGTCCTCCTGGTGCACGCTGCGGCCGTCGAGGTTGCCCGCCGTGCCGTCCAGCACCGAGGGCGACGTCGTGGTGTCCATGAAGCCCGCCGACAGCGAGTCGCGCAGCGCGATGTACTTCTCCTGGTCGACCTGGCTGATGGCGAACAGCACGATGAACAGCGCCATGAGCACGGTGATCATGTCGGAGTAGCTGATCAGCCACCGCTCGTGGTTGACGTGGTCCTCCTCCGGGGGCTGCCGGCGTCCGCGGGGACGCCCGCCGCCGCCGCCGCTCACGCGGCGGCCTTCGCCGCCGGCTGGTCGGCCAGGAGGCTGCGCAGCCGCTCTCCGACGAGGCGGGGGTTGGCCCCGGCCTGCACCGCGAGCAGCCCCTCGAGGGTCATCTCCATCTGGGTGCACTCGAGGTCGGAGATCCGACGGATCCGCGCCGACAACGGCAGCCAGACCGTGTTCGCGGACATGATGCCCCACAGCGTCGCGACGAACGCGGCGGCGATGGAGTGGCCGAGCGCGGCGGGCTCGGAAAGGTTCTCCAGCACGTGGACGAGCGACATGACGGTGCCGATGATGCCGATGGTCGGCGCGTAGCCGCCCATGTCCTGGAAGTACTTGGAGTGCATGCGGTCGCGGGCGCGCTTCGTCGCGATGCGGTCCTCGAGGATGGTGCGCAGGTCCTCGGGGTCCGTGCCGTCGATCGCCGCCTGCAGCCCGCCGCGCAGGAACATGTCCGGGATGTTCCGGGCGGCGTCCTCGAGCGCGAGCAGGCCCTCGCGCCGGGCGCGGTCCGCCAGGTCGATGAGGGTGTCGACGGTGTCCGACGGGTCCGGCACGGACGCGCGCAGCGCGCGTGGCACCGCAGCGAACGCGCCCTTCACGTCGCGCAGCGTGTGGCCGGCGAGGCCGACGCCGATCGTCCCGCCCCACACCAGCAGCAGCGGCGCGGGCAGGAGGAGGGCCATGGGGTCGGTGCCCTCGATGAACATCGCACCGAAGATGGCCGCGAACGCGACGCCGAGGCCGATCAGTCCAGCGGGGTCCATCAGATGCTCCTGGGTCGGAACGGGACCGCGGGCGCGAGGGGCGCGGCACCGGGGTCGTCGGCGTCGTCGGGCAGGTCGGGCACGAGCTCGATGTGGGGCGACGACTGGATCTCGCGCGCACGGGCGAGGATGGCGGCCCGGTGCTCGTTGATCCGGGCGATCACCTCGTCCATCGACTCGACGACGATGTACTTGGTCCCGTCGATCAAGCTCAGGATCGTGTCCGGGGCACTGTCGATGCGTTGGACCAGGTCGGGGTTCACCCCGATCTGTCCTCCGTTGAGGCGCGTCACGACTATCACGGCGTTACCGTCCCTGGTCACCTGGTGCCTGCTGCGGTGCGTACCCGCCGGGCCCGTCCGTGGGCCCTGTGACCCTCTGATCGGCCGGGACGCCCCGGCGATGAGGGAACCCGCCGGCACAGGCGCGTCCGCAGGGGGTGACTCGGCGGCCGCAGGACGGCTCGCCGGCCGGTCCGGGTCGAGGACGGACGCCGGCCGGGCCATGGACACGCCGGCGGAGCACGAGACCGTGCAGCTCGTCGCGACGGTCCACGTCGGCGGGGAACGGCCCGTGCGCCCGCGTCCGCCCGCACGGACCGGACGCGGGCGCGCGGCTCGCGCTCCCGACCGGAGCACGGTGCCGCGGGGCACGCTCAGTCGAGGAGCCCGCCCACCTCCACCCGTCCGGCAGTCCCGCCGTCGGCGGGGTTCCCCGGCGGGTCCAGCTGCAGGTCACGGAGCAGGTCACCGAACGTGGCGGCGCCCAGCACGCGCTGGAGGTCCACCTCTCGGCCGGTCGCCTCGGACAGGACGTCGGCCAGCTCGAGGGCGGCCAGCGAGTCACCGCCCAGGTCGAAGAAGTTGTCGGACAGGCTCACCGTGTCCACCCGGAGGATCCGGGCGACCCTCCGGATGATCAGGCCCGTGTCGCTCGCCATGTGTCGCTCTCCTTTCCAGGGGCGCGGTCGGGAGGTGTCCCGACCGCGAGGTGCGGGTGCCGGTCAGCCCGGGTGGGTCGTCCGGGCGCGGAACCGGTGAGGAAACATCGCCGCCTTCGTCCCGCGGTACGCCGTCGCCGCGTCCGCGCGCCGCGCCGCCTCGTCGAGGAGGGCGAGATCGTCGACCACACCGACGAGGACGGCGCCGCCGGGGCCTTCGCCCACCTCGAGGTCGGCCCGGCCCGCGGGCAGCAGGCGACGCAGGCACGACGCCGCGGTGGGCAGGTGGACCCAGCTGTGGTCGACGAACGCCCACGTCCCGTCCCGCGGCGGAGCATGCAGGCCGCAGCGTGCCGCGAGGGAGGCGATGTCGTCGTCCGGGTCTGCCGCGGCCGTGCACAGCAGGTCGTCCACGGCGCGCAGCCAGGCCCGTGCCTCGTCGACGGTGACGTACGCGGTGTCGACGAGCACCCGGATCTGGAGCACGCCGTCGGCACGGTCGGCGTAGACGAACAGGGTGCTCGTGCTCCGGGGGTCGCCACCGACCTCCCGCACGTGCGACTCGTCCTGCAGGTGCGTGAGCTCGGCGGGGGTGGGCGCCGACGCCCGTGGCGCCGCACCACCGAGCCGGCTGTTCAACCAGAACGACAGGTCGAGCGCCGTGCCGCGACGTCGCTCCGTCTCGACGCGGGCGCGCTCCATCTCGCTCGGCGGGAACCGGCCGTCCTTCACCGCCGCCAGCATCACGCCCGCGGAGCGACGCAGCAGGTCGTCGAAGCTGGTCCCGGCGACGTCGATCCAGGTCGGGACGTCCTGGGTGAGCGGCGCGACGGTGGAGGCGAACCGGCGGTCGGCCCGGTTCGAGACGCAGACCTGCAGGTGCGAGCGGCTGAGCCCGCCGACGCGCGCCAGCAGCAGCGACAGGAGCCCGTACAGCACCGCCGTCTCGCTGACCCCGTGGCGTGTGCCGAGGTGCGCCAGCGACCAGTTCCCGCGACGCGTGGTGAGCTCCAGGTAGCGGAACCGGGGCGCGAGCGGCTCGTGCGGCAGCCGGGGCACCATGGTCTGTGGCATCTCACGGTAGGTCGCCGAGTGCCGGGTCACCGAACGTTCCGCGGTCGCGCGGCCCTGTTCGCCGTTCTCCCACTCGCTGAGGTGGCGCGGCTGGCGCGGGTCGGCCACCGCGTGGGCCTGGTACGACCTGCCGAACCTCCGCGCGAGCACGTCGCGCAGGTGCCACTGCAACCACCCCGCCCCGAAGTAGTCGGCGGCGACGTGGCTCGCGGCGACGGCCAGCGCGTGCGGTGTGCCGCCGGACGTGACGACGCAGACCCGCAGCGGCAGCTCGCCGTCCGCGAACGGTCGGGACGCGAGCTCCCCGGCCAGCACCTCGGCGCCGGCGTCGACCGCCTCGACGTCGCCCGGCACCTCGACGACGGGCACGACGAGCTCACCGGCCGCGAGCACGTGCTGGTACGGCGGCTCCGCATCGGTCCGGACGAGGGTCCGCAGCGACTCGCACGCCTCGAGGGTCGCGCGCAGCGCGGCCTCGACCTGCGTGGTGGTGGCGCCGTCACGCAGACGGACCGCGAACCGGATCGTGAGCGTCGCGTGGTCGGGGTGCAGGTCCCGCTCCAGCCCGGCGACCCGCTGCTGTCCCCACGTCAGCGGGGCGCGAGCGTCCTCACCGTGCTCGAAGGGCACGGTGAGGGTGGCGGTCCGGACCCCGACCGGCGGATCGACCCGTGCTGCGGTGGGCACGGCGGGCTACTCCTGGTGCGCGACGTAGAAGTCGACGAGCTCGCCGACCGTACGCGGCGGCGCACCCTGCTCGATCGCCATGAACGGGTCGTAGCCCAGGGAGGTCTCGAGGCGGGTGATGAGGACCGCGAAGGCGAGGCTGTCGAGGCCCATGTCCATCAGGCCGTCCGAGTCGGTGATGGTGCCGTGGCCGCTGCCCTCCTCCACGAGCAGCCGGGACATCTCCCCGACGACGGTCTGCTTGATCTGCTCGGCGTCGAACATGGTGAACCTCTCTCCTGCGTCTGTTCCCGCACGGATGGTGCGGCCGGTCTCACGGGGTCAGGCGGTCGAGCCGGCGTCCACTGTCAGGACGGTCCCGGTCACGCCCGCTGCCACGTCGGAAAGGTAGTAGGCGACCGCTCCCGCGACCTCGTCGAGCGTGACGAAGCGCCCCAACGGGCTGCGCGCGCGGATCCGTTCGAGGTTGCGGTCCCCGATCGTCTCGGTCATCGCCGTGTCCAGGAAGCCCGGGGCGACACAGTTCACGGTGACCCCGCGGCCCCCGACGTCACGCGCGAGCGACCTGCTGAAACCCTCCAGCCCCGCCTTGGCCGCACTGTAGACCGACAGGCCACGGAAGCCGGTCGACGCGACGATCGACGTCACATTGACGATCCGTCCCCGCCGCTCGGAGATCATCGGGCGCACGACGTGCTTGGCGAGGAGCACGGGCGAGACGAGGTCGAGGTCGAGCGCGCTCCGGATCCGCTGGTCAGGCATCATCGGGAGCAGCCCGTCGACCGCGCCTGCGGCGTTGTTGACCAGGGCGTACGGGACGCCGAACTGCTCGACGAGCCGGCGGACGAGCGTCGGCAGGCCGTCGAGATCGCTCAGGTCGGCGCGGACGTGGTCGTACGTCTCCCCGACCTGAGCCGGGTCGACCTCGCGCCGCGAGACGCCCACGACCGCGTACCCGTCGGCGACCAGGCGCCGGGCGACGGCGAGCCCCAGCCCACTGCTCGTCCCCGTCACGAGGACGCGAGGGGCGTCCGGCCCGGATTCGTGGCTCATGTGCGCTGCACCTTTCCTGTACGGGCGACGGGGAGCTCGGGCACCACGTCGATGCGTGCGGGGACGTGGTACCGGGTGAGCTCGTCCAGGACGAGCGCCCGGAGCTCCGAGTGCAGGACCGCCACGTCCGGGGCCGCCCCGGGGGCGAGCACGACCTGGGCCGTCAGCAACGACCCCGTGAACGAGCTGCGCAGCGGACGCACCAGCGCGTCGTGGACCGCGGGGTGCCCTCTCAGCACGTCCTCGACCTGCTCGGGCGCCACCTTCTCGCCGGCGACGTTGACGAGCCCCGACCCCCTGCCGAGGAAGTGCACGCGGTCCCCCCGGACCTCGACGAGGTCGTCCGTCCGGACGAAGCCGTCGGCGTCGGCGGCGCTGGACCCTCCCGCCCGGACCTGGAGCTCGCCGTCGCGGACCCGCAGGGCCGTCCCGGCAGGGCCCTCGTCGAGGTAGCCGGCGGGGAAGCCCTCGCGCCCGTCGCTCACGGAGAACGTCGCCCCGGCCTCGGTCGAGGCGTAGACGTGCGTGGTGCGCGCGCCGAACGCCGCCCGCAGGGCGTCGAGGAGCGGCTGCGTCGCGATCTCCCCGCCGAGCGTGACCTGGCGGAGGCGGAGCGCCGACGACGACGGCGCCTGCAGGATGCGCCGCCAGTGCGTCGGGGTCGCCGAGATGGCGTCGACCCCCTGCTCGGCGAGCCAGGCGACCTGGGCGTCGATCCCGTCGACGTGTGTCGCGTCGACGAGCTCGTCGCCGCCGAACCACGCCTGCAGGATGAGCTGCAGCCCCGCCATGCGGGTCGGTCGGTAGAGCAGCCCCCATCGCCGGGGGCGGGCGCTCGCGTCCCCCGGCACCGCGCCCGGCGCACGTGCGGACGACGCGAGCGAGGCCAGGAGGTGGTCGGTGGCCCGCGGCTCGCCGGTGGTGCCCGACGAGTACAAGCGCCACCGCGTGGGGGTGCGGGGGTCGCCGATCCGGGGGGACGGCGCAGGCGTGGCCGGGACGACGGCGTCGGCGTCGTCGAGCAGCACGGCGTCGCCGGTCGGACGGGGTGAGACGCCGGAGACCAGGTGCACGCCGGACGCCCATCCGTCGAGCGCGGCGACGGCGGCCGTCACGAGGGCGGCGTGCCGTGCGTCGACGACAGCGGTGGCACCCGCGGGGACCCGACGACGGAGCCCGAAGACGTCCTCCTCGAGCTCGCGCCGGGACAGCGCGGGCGGGGTACCGCCGAGGAGCACCGGAGCCGTGACGGGCTTCGGGTCCTGCTCGACCGCCGTCACGCCGGCCTCAGCCGCACGTCGACGTAGGTCCGGTGGACCTCGGACCCGCACTCGTGCGAGACGTAGAACTGCTCGACGTCGTCCAGCGGGATGATCCGGTTGAGCCGCGAGCCGAAGCAGAACGCCTTGTACTGCGGCGTGAAGAACGTGTCGGCGATCATCGCCATCGCCGAGTCGAGCGCCTTGGTCGCCCCGTCCTCGTCGACGACCTCCACCCAGCGGTGCCAGCGCGTGCGCGCACCGCCGAAGATGTAGCCGGACCTGACGTGTGCGTCGAGCCCTGCCGACCGCAGGTCGAGGGCGAGGACCTTCGACAGCGCCGCGCAGTCACCGACCCGGCGCTGCCGCGTCAGCTCCGTCTCGGCAGCGAGGGCGGAGGTGGTGAACTGGAACCCGTACGTCTCGAGCAGCTCGTCCCACAGCGCCCGCACCACCGGGCTGACGACCTCGCCGGCGCGCCCCTGCATCGTGATCGAGCCGCGCCACTGCGCCTCCCCGCCTCCGGCCTGGCGGTCCGTCCAGGTCGCACCGGGGATGTCCGGGTCGGGCCATCCCGTCGACTCGCACAGCGCGCCGCGCGGGCACAGCGTCGTCGCCGTCATCTCGTACTGGTACGGCGAGATCCAGTCCGAGCCGTAGGACCGCAGGAGCCGGTTGAAGAAGAGCATCTCCCGCTCGCCGCGGCTGCGCTGCGCACCCTCGGCGAAGCCGAGGTTCCACACGTCGTACCGCTCGACGAGGTCGCCCGACGTCGCCAGCCCGGCCTCCTGCAGGTCGCGCAGCTCGTCCTCACCGCAGTGCAGGATCCCGCGGGCCCGGCTCTCGTCGATCCATACCTGGTACCCCGGGGGGCTCGGGGTGATGCGCTCGAAGGCGTCGATGAGGCTCATGCCGACCTTTCTGGTCCGCCGACGGCGGTCCGTTCTTCGGGGCCCGGATTGACGGGGGGACGTCCGGGCGGGGTCGTCGGTCGCGCGCTAGCTGCCGGAGCTCTCGTACCGGGCCATCCCCTTGCGGAACACCCGGACGCCGGCGACGAGGCAGTACGCCGCGACGAGCGGGGTGAGCCAGCCGACCCACGACGTGTTCGACGTGGACAGGACGGCCGTGGCCGGGAAGTAGCTCATGAACGCGTACGGAAGCACGAACGTCAGGCCGATCTTGACGAGCGGGCCGTAGATGGTGATGGGGAACCGGGCCAGCTCACCGACGCTGTGCATCGCGAACGCGAACATCGACCACGGTGTCTTGAGCCAGAACGCCGCGCAGTTGGTCACGATGTTCAGGCCCACCTTGACGAGCGACGCGCAGACGAGCAGCACGACACCCAGGCCGACGAGCTGCGGCGTCCACTCGACGTCGACGTTCCTGACCGCGCCCACGAGGAGCGCAGACCCGAGGACGACGTTGCCCAGCCCGTTCATCCCGATCTGCGAGCTGAGGACCTGCAGGAGCGGCGAGAACGGCCGCACCAGCAGGGCGTCGAGGTTGCCGAGGTTGACGGTCGCCGCGAGAGTCCAGATTCCCTGGCCGAACAGGACCGCCACCCCCTCGGTGAGTGCCACGAGCGCGTAGATCAGCACGACGTCCCAGAACTCCCAGCCGTTGATCTCCGGCACGTTGCGGAAGATCGCCCAGAGGAAGACCACACCGACGCCCTGCGTGACGACGGCCGCGACCGACATGATCCAGAAGTCGGCCTCGTACTCCAGGGTGGAGCGCAGGTGGGCGCCGAGGCACCGTCGGTAGAGCCACACGGACCTCCTGAGCTCACCCACCGTGCACCGTCAGCTTCCGGGTCGCGGCACCCCACAGCGCGCGGCCGAGGAGCCACAGCCCGACGGCCCAGGCCGCCTGGACCGCGACCGCCACGACCGCGTCGGTCCCCGACAGGTGGCCGACGTAGAGCAGGGCGGGGGTGGACGCCATGCCGGCGAACGGGAGGAGCGACGCCACCCGCTGGAGCCACTCGGGGAAGAACGCGAGCGGGACCAGCGCGCCCGAGAAGAGGGTCACCAGGCCGATGCGCGCCGCCTGGACGCCGATGTAGTTCCTCGTCCAGAAGACCACGAGCGCGCTCATGTAGACGATCCCGAACCGCAGCGGCAGCACGAGCACCGCCGAGACCACGAACAGCCACCGCACGTCCTCGGCCGGCGCGGACATCCCGCCGAAGAACGCCGCGGCGCACGCCGCGACCGCCAGCGCGGTGGCGAGCTCGTAGACGCCGAAGCCGACGGCCTCGGCGAACCGCGACGCCTGGTAGCCCACGGGACGCACGAGGTCGATCGCCACGTCGCCCTGCCGGATGCGTCCGGCCATCCGGTAGTCGACGTAGCTCGAGACGAGCGAGCCCGCGACGAACGCGACGAGCAGGTAGCTCTTCATCTCCGGCCAGCTGAAGCCCGACTGCGCCCCCGCAGCGAGGACCGACCGCCAGAGGTAGAGCATCGCGAGGGCCGAGACGGCGGTGGCGAGGAGGCCGAAGACGAAGCTGGTCTGGTACGCGACCAGGCTGCGGAACGCGGCTCGGGCCATGGCGGAGTACGCGCGGGTCGCCCCGCGGATGCCGTGACGCCGCGGCGCGACGAAGGTCAGCGTGCTCATGTCGCCCCCTCGTCCCGGACCCGCGTCGTGCCGGTGGGCGCGACCAGGCGGCCGGCGTAGACCTTACGGACGACGTCCTCGATGGCCGGCTCGTCGATCCGGATGTCGAGGACCTCGACCTCCTGCTGCACGGCGCTGAGCACCTCGCCGGCCGTCACGCCGGACGGGTCGAACGTCACCGAGAGCTCGAGCCCGCCGCGACCGTCGGCGACCTGGGCGCCCGGCAGCCGAGCCTCGACGAGCGACAACGACGACGGCACGCGCGCGAGCGTGAAGTGCATGGTGCGTTCCCGGGCGTACGTCTCCATCACGTCGCGCAGATCGCCGTCGTGCACGATCCGGCCCTTGTCGATGATGACCAGGCGCTTGCAGATGTCCTCGATGTCGCCGAGGTCGTGCGTCGTGAGCATCACGGTGGTGCCCTCGGCGACGAGCTCGCGGACGAAGGCGCGCAGCCGGTCCTTCACCTCGATGTCGAGGCCGATCGTCGGCTCGTCGAGGTACACGATCCGGGGGCTGTGGATGAGCGCGGCGGCGAGGTCGGCACGCATGCGCTGCCCGAGGGACAGCCGGCGCGCGGTCGACGGCAGGATGTCCTCGATGCCGAGGGTGGTGACGAGCCGCTCGAGCGTGGCCTCGTACTCGACGCGTCCCAGGCCGTGCATGTCCCGCAGGAGCTCGAGGGAGTCCCGGATGGGAAGGTCCCACCAGAGCTGGGTCCGCTGGCCGAACACCACCCCGATCCGGCGGGCGTTCTCGATCCGGTTCTGGTGGGGCACGAGCCCGTCCACCCGGACCTGGCCGGACGTGGGCACCAGGATCCCCGACAGCAGCTTGACCGTGGTGGACTTGCCCGCCCCGTTCGGACCGACATAAGCGACCGCCTCCCCGGACTCGACCGCGAGGTCGACACCGTCGACAGCGACCTTGTCCGTGAACTTCCGCTCGAACAGATGGCGCACGGAGCCCTTCAGCCCTGGCTTCTTGTCCGGGCGGCGAAATGTCTTTCGCAGATCCTCTGCCTCGATCAGCTTCACGGTGCAGATGCTGGCAGACCCGGGCGATCCTCGCCAGGGAGTCACATTCGGGACGGACGAACCGCGCGCCTCCTGGGGGGCGGCGGAGGACTCCTGGTCCGGCGCGGACCGAGCCGTCCCGCGGCTCGCGGCCACGAGCGACGGGGCGAGGGTCGGAAACCTTCGCGCAACGGGGAGCTCCGCGCCGCCAGGCTGCCTCCCGGCCCGTGCCCGGTGCCGCCGGAGGTGGCCGTCCGGAGGTGGCGGCACCCTGACCGCCCCGTGCCGGACCCGGCGACGGGCCGGCGCACCCGGCCACCCGAGCCGCGCCCGCGGGCGTCGGGACGGCGACCGCGACCCCGGAACGTGTCGAGACGTCCGGATCATGAGACCTCGAGCGCAACTCCTGCGGAGCTGCGGGCCGCTCGCTACTGTGGACGCCGCCGCCAGGCACGTTGCTCGATACTTTCGACGGCCGAACCTTGCGTCGAGAGCCCGCTCCGGCGCAGCGTCGAGCCATTGAGCTCGTGTCGTTGACGATATTCCGCAAACAATTCCCGGCACCCCGCCCGGGAATGTCCCGAATGCCCCCGTGTTCGTGGTTGGAATGAGGTGCTCCCATTGTCCGAGCCGTTCGCCGAGGCCGCGTGACGCCCGTGCCCCCGCCCGACCGTGCCTCCGCCCTCCCCGCGACCACCCTGTTCGACCTGCTCGAGGCACGGTCCGACGACGAGCTCCACGGGTACGTCGCCGTCGACGGGGACGACGTGCGACGTCTCACGTACGCCGAGGTCTGGCGGGGCAGCCACGACGTCGCGGAGACGCTGCGGAGCGCACCCGCGCTCGCGTCAGGGTCGTCTCGCGTCGCCGTCCTGGTGCCGACCGACGACCCGCTGGCGTTCGTGACGGCGTTCTTCGGCGCCCTCCTCGCCGGAGCGTGCCCCGTGCCGGTCCCGGACCCCTTGACGGGACACCCACGCAACCGCCGTCGCGTCGAGTCGATCCTCGCGGCCTGCCCGGGTGCGGTCGTGGCGGTGACGCCCGCACGCACCGGCCCGATGCGCGAGCTCGTCCAGGAGGTCGGCATCCCCGCCGAGGTCTGCACGGTGGAGCCGCGGACCGGCCCGCGCCCGACCACACCCACCGCCGGGACCCCCGGCCCGCTCCCCGTCGAGGGCGAGTACTGGCAGTACACGTCGGGCACGGTCGGCCGCCCGAAACGGATCGCCGTCGACGTCGAGCAGGCCGTCCGGCACCTGCGCCAGGCGGCGGACGTCTACCAGGAGAGCCAGGAGTCCGTCTCCGTCAACTGGGTCCCGCTGCACCACGACATGGGACTCGTCACCTCCGTGCTGCGACCGCTGCACGGCGGCTACGACTCGGTCGTGCTGCGCCCCGACCGCTTCGTCGCCCGACCCGCGGTCTGGCCCGTGGCTCTCACCCGGTTCCGCGCGACCCACACGTCCGCGCCGGACTTCGGCTACGCCCTGTGCGCGCGCAAGGCGGCCCTGACCGACGACCTGGACCTGTCCCGCCTGAGAGTCGCCCGGGTCGCGGGCGAGCTGGTCCGCGCCCGCACCATGGAGCGGTTCGCCGAGGTCTTCGGGCCCGCGGGCTTCAGGTTCGACGCGTTCGCCCCGTCGTACGGGATGGCCGAGGCGACCCTGACCGTCACCACGTGCGCCGTCGGTGACCCCCCGGCCGCGCTGTGGGTGGACCGCGCGGCACTGGCTCGTGACACGGTCGAGGTCACGGACGCGGAGCGTCCCGGCTCCGTGAGCGTCGTCTCGTGCGGTGCCCCGCTGCCGGGGACCACCGTCACGGTCCTGACGCCCGACGGCACCGACGCCGCACCCGAGCTCGCGGTCGGGGAGGTCCACGTCGCCGGCCCGCAGGTGGTCCTCGGCGAGGAGTCCGTGACGGTCGCGGGGGTCGTCGGGCGGCGCACGGGCGACCTGGGCTTCCTGCACCGCGGCGAGCTCTACCTGGTCGGGCGCAGCCACGAGAGGTTCCAGGTGAACGGCGAGAACTACTACATGAACGACCTCGAGGACATCGCCCAGCGGGCAGACCCCAGGGTCCGCGCAGGCCGCGTCATGGTCGCGCCCGACGACGACGGCGACCCCGTCCGCGCCCCGCGGGGCGTCGTCGTCGCCGCCGAGCTGCGCGGTGACGACGTCCCGTCGCCCGAGTCGTTCGAGCTGATCGGTCGGCGCATCGTCGGCGCCGTGTCCCGCGAGGGAGGGCTGACGGTGACGTCCGTCCGGCTCGTCGAGAGCGGGACGCTCCCCCTCACCAGCAGCGGCAAGCTGAAGCGCGGCCACGCCACCACGCTCACGGGCCTGCCCGGGCTGTGGCACTCGACGCGCAAGGACGACCGGTCATGACGAGGACGTTGCCGGGTGAGCCCGCCCGGCTCCCCGACGCCGCGGGCACGGAGAGGCTCGCCGAGGTGGAGGGCGACGTCCGCCCTCGTCGCCGGTGACTGCGCCGAGTCGTTCGGCGAGCTCACGGCGGACCGGATCCGCGACCGGCTGAAGACGTGCCACGGCACGTGCAGGGGCGCCGGTAGGGTCCGGGCATGTCGCGACACGAGGAGCTGCGAGACGTCGAGCTCGTCGAGGACGACCTGGCACCCGCGCCCGCCGGCAGGCCCACCCGGCTGCGCGTCCCGCGCCGCTGGCTCGTCGCCGGTGCGGCGGTCGCCGTGGTGGCCGTGGGCCTGAACCAGTGGGTGTCGACGTCGCGGGAGGACGCGGCGGTGGCGCGGTTGACCGGCGTCCCCGGCGTGCTGGCCCCGGTCGACGGGACGCTCACCGTGGGCCGGCATGTCCCGGACGACGAGATCGAGGACCCGGCCCCCACCCGGGGCGGGACGCTGCGGCGTGAGCACGACGGGTCGCTGAGCTTCCGCTGGGTCGGGGCCGCCGGTGCCGGGTGGACGGCGTCGCTCCTCCCCGCGGACCCGAGGCTCGCGGACGCCGGCCACGTCTGGTCCACGAGCGACTGCGCCACGGATGCGCCCCCCGCCGCGGACCCCCTGTCGGCCACCCGGGTCGTCTGCCTCGTCGCCGACGGGGGCAGCGTGGCCTCGGAGAACGGCAAGCTCGAGCCGGTGCCGACCACCAGCGTCTCCGTCGTGGTGCTGTCGGCGGCTGACGGGTCCGTCGAGACCCGGTGGCCCGTGCCGTCCGGCGAGGCCATGGCCCTGCTGCCGGGCGGGCTCGTGACCGTCGGGTGGCTCGCGGACCGCACCGCGGCCGTCACCGGGTACGACATGCTGACGGGCGCCGAGCGCTGGACCTACGAGCAGCCCGTCACGCCGACCGCCGACGCACAGAGGGCCGGGTTCCAGGGCGTGTCCCTGCTGCGGTCCGGCGACCTGGTCGCGTTCGTGCCGCCCGACCGTGCGACCGTCCTGCTGTCGACCGACGGGAAGCGCGTCCGCGGCGACCTCCTCGACCCCGGCTCGGAGGCCGGGGGTATCCGGTACGACCCGCGCACCGGCCGCCTGGCCGTCAGCACGGAGGGCGCCGCCGGGTCCATCCGCTCGACGTTCGTGGCCCCCGACGGGAACCCGGAGGGCGACCTCGTCGTCCACGGCAGCCCGCTCTACGTGACGGTCGACGACGGGAGCGTCCCCGGCACCGCGCTGACCGCCGACGACCGGACCGTCCGCGGCGCCGGCGCGGACGGCAGCCGATGGTCGGCCGACGTCGAGGCACCCTCGTTCGCGCTCGTGCTGCGAGGCCGCGTGCTGGTCTCGTGCGGCCACGGCGTGGTCGCGATCGACGGCCGGTCCGGCCACGTGCTGTGGCGCACCGCGGGCGAGCCCGGGCTCGCTCCGGGCAACCTCATGACCGACGGGCGGCACGTGCTCGTCGCGTACGAGCAAACCGGCCCCGACGCGAGGGCCGCGGTCGTCGCGTACGACCCGGCCAGCGGCCAGGAGATGTTCCGGGCGCCGTACCCGGAGGGCGTCGTGGACGTGAACCCGTGGGGCCGGCACCTGATGGCGACCGAGTCCGGCGGCGCGGCGGTGCTGCTGGACTGAGCGCGCACCGGCCCGCTCCGGCCGGCCCGCTCCGGCCGGCCCGCTCCGGCCGGCCCGCTCCGGCCGGACCGCGACGCCGGACGTGGCCGGCGGCCGCGGCGGACCGTGGCCGCCGGCCGTCGCCCACGCGTGCGCGGCGGCTCCCGGACATGACGCGAGCCCGACCTCCCGGTGTTCGCGGGGAGGTCGGGCTCGTCGTCGCAGAGCCGCGTGGACGGCCGTGGGTCAGCGCTTGAGGTTGACGAGCTCCTGCAGCACCTCGTCCGACGTGGTGATCACGCGGCTGTTCGCCTGGAAACCGCGCTGGGCGATGATCAGGCTGGTGAACTCGCTGGACAGGTCCACGTTCGACATCTCGAGGGCGCCGCCCGCGAGCGAGCCGCGGCCACCGGTGCCGGCCGCGCCGACCTGGGCGTCGCCCGAGTTCACGCCGGTGCGGAACAGGGAGCCACCGGCCTTCTCCAGGCCCGCCGGGTTGGTGAACGAGCCGAGGGCGAGCTTGCCGACGGTCTGCTTGAGGCCGTTGCTGAACGCACCCGTGATCGTGCCGTCGGCACCGAGCGCGAACGACAGCAGCGTGCCCGCCGCCTGGCCGTCCTGCGTCTTGGCCTTGACGGTGTCGAGACCGGAGAAGCCGGTGAGAGCGGAGATGTCGACGGTCGTACCGCCCACCGCCAGCGTCGTCGGCGTGGTGAGCGCACCGTTCGCGGCGAACGTCATGGCCTGGGGGCCCGTGGTCGTGGCACCGTCGACGCCCTCGACCGACCAGACGCCCGCGGTCTTCGTGAACGTGAGCTCCAGCTCGCGGGGCGCGCCCGTGGCGTCGTAGATGTCGATCGTGCGGTTGAGGATCGTGCCGTCCGCGGCCGCCGCGTCGAGGTTGCCCTCGTACGTCGCGGACGTCGTGGCGACGGCGGCCATGAGCGCACCGGCGGGCACGCGCAGGTCGCTGAGCGGCCCGTTGGTGTCGACGACGCCGTTGACGGCCGCCCAGCCCTGCACCAGGGCGCCCTCGCCCGGGAGGACCATCTGACCGGTCGAGTCGAAGTCGAACGACCCGGCGCGCGTGTAGTACGTCTCGGGGCCCTTGCGGACCACGAAGAAGCCGTCGCCCTGGATCATCATGTCGGTGCTGCGCCCGGTCATCTGCGAGGCGCCCTGCGTGAAGTTCGTGGTGATGCCCGCGACGCGCACGCCGAGGCCGACCTGCGCCGGGTTCGTGCCACCGGTGCCGGCCTGCGGCGCGCCCGCGTTCTGGACCACCTGGCTGAGGGTGTCCTGGAACTGGGTCTGCGACGACTTGAAGCCGGTGGTGTTGACGTTGGCGATGTTGTTGCCGGTCACGTCGAGCATGGTCTGGTGGCTGCGCAGACCGCTGATGCCGGAGAAGAGCGAACGAAGCATGAGGGGGTTCCCTTCGGGTGGTCGAGCAGAGGATCAGGCGGAGGAGGCGGGGGCGGTGACGGGGTCGGTCACCGGGGCGGTCACGGCGGAGACGGAGTCGAGGCTGACGTCCTCGTCACCGATCTTCACCATGGGCACGGGGCCGGCGTAGGAGACCGCGGACGCCACACCCGTGTGGTCGGCGCCGTCGGCGTCGGTCCAGGTGACCTGCTGCCCGACGAGCTCGGCGGCGGAGGTCCGCATCTGCAGCGCGAACGACTCGCTCTGCGTCTTGGACAGCTGCACGAGGCTCTCCATCACGGACAGCTGCGTGGTCTGCTGCATGAGCTGCGAGGAGTCCATGGGGCTGCTCGGGTCCTGGTTGCGCAGCTGCGCGACGAGCAGATCCAGGAACGCCTGCTTGTCGAGGTCCTTGGACGGGGTGCTCCCGTTCGTGCCGGTCGCTCCTGCGGCACCCGTGCCGCCGAGGAACGAGACGTCGATGCTCATGATGCCTCCGTGGTGGGCGTCGGTGTGGGGGTGGGGGTGCGGGTCACAGGTCGAGCTCCAGGCCGGTGCTGCGACCCGGCGGGCCGTGGACCGGGACGAGGGCCGGCGCGGCGGCGCGCTCGCTGCGTGGCCCGGGCGCTGGTCCGCCCGACGAGGTGCCGCCGGGCTGCCGGTCGCGGCCGCCCGGCTCGCTGCCGCCGCCGACGTCGACCTGCACGCCGCTCGACGCCAGGTCGCGCCGCAGGTCGGCCAACGACCCGCGCAGAGCCTCACGCGCGGCGTCGGTGCCGCCGACGAGCTCGACCCGGACTGCCTCCGGCCCGATGTGGGCGACGACCCGCACCGGACCGAAGTGCTCCGGGTCGACCGGGACGGTGAGCACGTGCCGGCCGTGCGACAGGCCGGTGAGCTGCGTGAGCCGTGCACCGAGCTGCTCGGCGAGCGGCGCGGGCGTCGGCGCCGCGGCGGGTGCCGCTGCCGCCGGGGCGGCGGGTGCCGTCGCCGGGCTGACCGGCGTGGCGGGAAGCGCCGGGAGCGCCGGGAGCACGGAGGCCGTGGAGGCTGCGCCCGGTGCGGACGACGGCACCGTGGGCACCGCGTCCGGCATCGAGGTCGCGGCAGGTGCGGCCTGCGGGTCGGTCGAGGTCGCACCGGCGGCCGCACCGGCGGGGACGGAGGTCGTTCCGTGCGTCCCGTGGGCACGGTCCTGCGGTCCTGTGGCTGCGACGGCAGGTCCTGCCGGCTCCGCGGCGGTGGGTGCCGCGGCGGTTCCGGCCGACGCGGAGGCGGCCGACGCCGTGGGGGCCGACGCCGTGGGGGCCGACGTCGAGGGGACGGACGCCGTGGCGACCGACGCGGAGGAGGCCGGAGCTTCCCCCACCGGCACCGCCGGCTCGGCGGGCGTACCTGCCGCCTCGGCGGTCCGGGATCCCGCGGCCGGGCCGGCGACCGTCGTGCCGCCGACCGACGCGAGCTCGTCGGCGGATGCGGTCGGGGCGGCGGGCGTGGTCGCCGTGGCCGCCGCGGTGGCGGTGCCCGGGGACACCACGAGCATGGCGAACGCCGCGGCCTCGGTCATCGTCGACGTCACCGTCGAGGCGGCGGTACCAGCCGCGTCCGACGCGGCGGGGGTGGCCGACGTACCGGCGCCCTCGGTGCCCGGCGCGCCGGAGCCGGGGACGTCGGACGAGTCGCGGACCGTCGTCGCCGAGCGGTCGGCGTCGGCCCGGTCCACGGTGCGGTCGGCCTGGTCTGCGCGGTCCGCGGTGCGATCGGCGCGGTCCGCCGTGCGATCGGCGCGGTCCGCCGTGCGGTCGGCGCGGTCCGCGGTGCGGGCGGCCCGGTCCGCCGCGCGGGCGGCCCGGTCCGTGCGATCGGCCCTGCCGGCCCGGTCCGCCGTGCGGTCGGCGCGGTCGGTGCGGTCGGCGACGTCCCGCCGCGCCGGGCCGGACGCGAGCCGGTCAGGTCGCGGGTCGCCGTCGTGTGCGGCACCGAGCGCGCGGGCGAACGCGTCGCCCGCGGCGGGGTCGGGCCGGTGGTCGGGGCTCGTGCGCTGCGCCGGGGCACCCGGTCGCGCCACGGCGAGGGCGGCGCCGCTCACGAGGCCGCCGCCGTCGTGCCGTACGCACCGGCGCCGGCGCCTGCGCCGCCGAGGTTCGTGCCGAGCGACGCGAGCATGTTGAGCTGCGCCCGCTGCGTCGCCGAGGACGCGCCGGCCGACGAGCCGACGACGGACCGGACCTGTGCGGCCAGGTCGGGGCCCGCGGACTCCTGCGGGAGGATCCGGCGGATCGCGGTGGGGGTCGCCCACACGTCGCGGATGCCCACCTTCCCACCCGGCTTGGGTGCGTCGATCATCTTCCCGTCCCCCTCGTAGATCGCGATGTGCGTGCCTCCGCCGAACACGAGGAGGTCACCCGGGAGCGCCTGGTCGAGCGACGGCACGGCGGTGCCGAGCGACATCTGGTCACGGGCCACGCGCGGCACGTCGTTCACCCCGACGTCCGCCAGCGACCGCAGCACCAGGCCGGAGCAGTCCAGGCCGCCCTCGTCGAGCGACTCGCCACCCCACACGTACGGCGTGCCGATGTACTTCTCGGCCGCGGCGAGCAGCGACTGGCCGGTCGCCCCCTGCGAGGGCGACGGCTCGGCGTCCGTCAGCGCGGCGAGGGTCGTCGCGAAGTCGGTGGACGTCGAGGCGGTGCCCGCCGGTGCCGCGACCGCCGTGCTCGCCACGGGGGCGCTGACGAGCGCGCGCAGCTCGGCCATGCGGGCCTGCACGGCCTGGATCCCGTCGGTACTCATGCGTCTGTCCTCCTTTGCCCGGCGGCCCGCCGTCCGGCGACCTCGTCGAGCACCAGCTGCTCGGCACGGGCGTCCTCCACCCGGACCATGTCGTCGTGCCGCTCCTCGAGGCGCTCGATCGCCCGGACGTGGCGCCGGGCGTCGGTCCACACCTCGGTGCGGCGATCGGTCTCCTCCTGCGCGGCGACCGCGGTGGCACGGTGCTCCACGAGCATCGACGCGAGGGCGACGCGGCTCGCGACGGCGGCCTGGAACGCGCGTCCCTCGGCGACCGTCGGCATGTGGGACTCCCCCAGCCGGTCCTGCGTGGACCGGGCGAGGCCGGCCGCGGCCCGCTCGTCCCGGCGCGCCGACGCGAGCTCGGCGGCGGCACGGTCCTCGGCCATGGTGCGGACGCGGAGCAGCCCGGCGAGCGGGAAGCGGCGGTTCATGAGACGTCCCCGAGCGCGCCGACCAGCGCGGTGAGGTGGGCCCATGCCTGGTCGGCGGGCACCACGTCGTCCATGCCCTGCTGCAGGAACGCGTCGATCGCGCGGCCGTGGGTGACGGCGGCGTCGACGAGGGGGTTGGAGCCGGCGACGTAGGCACCGACGTCGAGCAGGTCCTGCGCCTGGCGGCGGGCCGCCATGACGGTCCGGAGCCGGCGGGCCACGTCGCGCTGCTCGGCGCTCGTGACGCGTCCGGCGACACGGCTGATGGAGGCGAGCGCGTCCACGGACGGGAAGTGGCCCGCGACGGCGAGCCGGCGGTCCAGGACCACGTGCCCGTCCAGGATGGAGCGCGCCGCGTCGGCGATGGGCTCGTTGTGGTCGTCGCCGTCCACGAGGACGGTGTACAGGCCGGTGACCGAGCCGGTCGCGCCGGTGCCCGCGCGCTCCAGGAGCTGGGCGAGCAGCGCGAACGTGCTCGGCGGGTACCCGCGGGTCGCGGGCGGCTCGCCGACGGAGAGGCCGATCTCGCGCTGCGCCATCGCGACGCGGGTGAGCGAGTCCATCATCAGCACGGCGTGCGCCCCGGTGTCGCGCAGGTGCTCGGCGATCCGGGTCGCGACGAACGCCGAGCGCAGGCGCACGAGCGGCGGCTGGTCGGACGTCGCGACGACGACGACCGACCGGGCGAGCCCTTCGGGGCCGAGGTCGTCCTCGAGGAACTCCCGGACCTCACGGCCACGCTCGCCGACGAGCGCGATGACGGACACCTCGGCGTCCGTGCCGCGCGCGATCATCGACAGCAGGCTGGACTTGCCGACGCCGGACCCGGCGAACAGGCCGAGACGCTGGCCCCGGCCCACGGTGACGAGGGTGTCGAGCACGCGCACGCCGAGGTCGAGCGGCGTGTCGACCCGGCTCCGCTCGAGCGGGTGCGGCGCGCTGCCGGCGACCGGCACCCAGGCGTCCGCGCGCAGCGGCCCGCGGCCGTCGATCGGACGGCCCAGGCCGTCGAGCACCCGGCCGAGCAGCCCGGTGCCGACGGGCACGGAGAGCGCCTCACGCAGCGGACGGACCGGCATGCCTGCCCGGAGGCCGACGGTCGGGCCGAGCGGCATGCACCGGGCCGTCGGGCCGTCGGTGGCGACGACCTCCGCGAGCACGTCGTCGCCGATGCGGACGAGCTCGCCCACGGCGGCGCCCGTACCGAGGACCTCGACGGTGAGGCCGACGACGGCCTTGACCGTGCCGACGACCTCGGGGGCCGTCGCGGCCAGCGCGCGGTCCCAGTCGGTGAGGACGGCCGTCACCGGGCGGCCCCCTGCTGGGGTGCGGCCTCGGGCGTGGAGGCCGACGTGTCGGTCCCGGCAGCGTGCACCCCGTCGTGCGCGCCACCGAGAGCCTTGCGCGCCCGGGCCACCGCAGTGGTCAGCCGGGCGTCGAGGTAGCCGTCCGCGTGCTCGGCGACCGCGTCACCGGGGACCAGGGTCGGGTCCGCGACGAGGACGACGCCGTCCCGCGGCACGTCCGCGGCGCCTGCCCGCAGCGCGGCGAGGTCGCTCGGGTGCAGCCGCACGGTCACGTCCTCGATGCCGTCGGCGTGCCGCAGCGCGCGGGCCAGCGCAGCACGGGCGGACCTGTCGTGGTCGGCGAGCTCGGCGCCGAGCAGCGCCTCGGCGAGCTCCAGCGCGGCACGCTGGAGACGGTCCTGCAGGTCCGCGACGACGGGCTCGGTGCGCGAGCGCGCGGCGGCCGCGGAGCTCGCGAGCACGTCGAGCGCGCGGGTGGTCTCCGCAGCCGCGTCGGACTCCCGGGCGAGCCGGGCGGCGAGCGCCTCCCGGGCGTGCTGCTCGGCGACCCGGGCGGCCTCGCGGGCACCGGCCGCGAAGCCGGCGGCGAAGCCCTCGGCGCGCGCTGCCTCGCTGGCGGCACGGTCGACCGCGCGGGTCCCGCCGATCGGCGCGGGCTGGAAGGCCACGACCGTGGGCGGCGCCTCGTCGGCGGCGTTCGGGCGGAACTGCGTGGGCAGGGCGCCGGCGGCCATCTCGGACGGCCGGAACCGCGCCCGGGTGGGCGCGGCGGCCGGGTGGGCGTGCGGCACGAAGGACTCAGGCAACGAACTCGTCCTCTCCCTCGCGACGGATCAGGATCTGACCGCTCTCCTCGAGCCGGCGGATGACCTGCACGATCGAGGCACGCGCGTCCTCGACGAGCGACAGGCGCACGGGCCCGAGCAGGTCGATCTCCTCGACCAGGTTCTCGCGCGCCCGCTCCGACAGGTTCCGCATGACGGTGTCCCGGACGCCCTCGCTGACGCCCTTGAGGGCGACGGACAGCTGGGCCGTCTCGACCTGCCGCAGCACGAGCTGCATGGCGCGGTCCTCGAGGAGCACGATGTCGCCGAACACGAACATCCGGCTGCGCACCTCCTCGGCGAGCTCCACGTCCCGGGCCTCGAGGCCTTCGAGGATCGCCTTCTCGGTGCCGGGGTCGGCGCGGTTGATGATCTCGACGAGCGGCTGCACACCACCGACGGCGGCGAGCTCGCGCGGGGCGAGCACGGTCGACGCCTTGCGCTGGAGCTGGTCGGCGATGACGCTCACGACGTCCGGGTTGGCGCGCTCCATGATCGCGATCCGGTGCGCGACGTCCGCCTGCAGCTCGGGGTCGAAGCCCGCGAGGATCTGCGACGCGTGGTCGGGCCGCAGGTGCGCGAGCACCAGGGCGATCGCCTGCGGGTGCTCGCTGCTCAGCAGGGAGACGACCTGACGGGCGTCGGCCTGCTGCAGGAACTCGAACGGCTGGCCGGCGAGGCTCGTCTGGAGGCGCTCGAGCATGTGCCCGGCCTGCTCGGCACCGAGCGACGCGACGAGCAGGTGCTCCGCGAGACCGAGACCGCCGTTGACGCCGGGTCCGATGACGGAGACCTCGTAGAACTCCTCGAGGACCTCGTCGGCCATGCCCTGGTCGACCCGCTCGAGCCGCATGATCTCGGCGGTGAGCTCTTCGATCTCGTTGACGTCGAGCTGCGACATGACGCGGGCGGCCCGCTCGCGCCCCAGCTGGAGCAGGAGCATCGCGGCCTTCTGGGTGCCGGTGAGCGTGGCCATCAGCGCCGCCCCGGGCCGGAGGGTGCGAGCCAGCCGCGCAGCAGGTCGGCGACCTCGGCGGGCTGGTCGTCGGCCAGCGCGGAGATCTCCGCACGCTTGCGGGTGATCAGGCTGTCCTCGTCGTGCAGCGGACCTGGCGGCAGCTCGGGCAGGGCGTCGAGGTCGATGCCCTCGATGCCCCGACGGCCACCCTCACCGAGCACGGGCAGCTCGCCCAGGTCGAGCGCGGTGCGACGGGCCCGGCGGGACCGGCGGGCCATGGCCACGGCGATCGAGAGCAGGAGCAGCAGCACCGCGGCGCCGATCGCCGCCTGCTTGACGAGCTCGTCCTGGCGCTTGGTCTGGGCCAGCTTGTCGGCGGCCGCAAGAGCGTCCTGGGCGGCGGTGGCCTGGGTCGCGTCGAACGGGGCGGCCTGGACCGCGACGGTGTCGCCGCGGGTCGCGTCGATGCCCGCCGCGGCGGCGATCGTGGCACGCAGTGCCGTCATGTCGAGCGGGGCGGCGGCCTTCGCGTCGATGACGACGGCGACGGACTGCCGCTCGATCGCCCCCGGCCCGGCGTGCGTGACCTCGGTGCTCTTGTTGACGGCGTTCGTCTTGTCCTCGGTGGTGGACTTGTACGAGCCGTCGGTGCCCGCGCCACCGCCGGGGACGGCGATGTTGTCCGGTCCGAGCACGCCGGCGGCGCCGGTGGAGCCGCTGCCGCTGTACTCCTCGGACGTGGTGGACGACGAGAGCGGGGGCGTGTCGGGGGTCGCCGAGAACTGCTCGACGGTGGTGTCCTTCTGCGACTGGTCGACCTGCGCGGTGACGGTCACGGCGGACTTGCCCGGACCGACGACGCGGTCGAGGAGGGCCTGGACGGCACCCTGCACGCGGACCTCGTAGTCGCTGGCCTCCTGGCCGGCGACGCCGCCGGTGGTGCCGGTGCCCACGGCCGAGAGGACCTCGCCGGTGGAGTCGACGACGGCGACGTCGGTCGGCTTCATGCCGTCGATGCCGGCGGACACGAGGTGGACGACGGCCTGGACCTGGTCCAGCGACAGCGCCACGCCCGGCTTGGTCCGGACGAACACCGACGCGGTGGGGTCGGACTTCTCGGAGACGAACACGCTCTCCTCGGGGATCGCGAGCTTGACGGTCGCGGCCTCGACACCGTCGATCGCGGAGATGGTCTTGGCGAGCTCGCCCTCCATCGCCCGCTGGTACGTCTTCTGCTGCTGGAACTCGGACGACGTCATCGGCATGTCGTCGAGCAGCGAGTAGCCGCCACCGTCCGCGTTGGTCGGCAGACCGGCGGCGGCGAGCTTGATGCGCTCCGAGTACAGGGCGTCGGCGGGCACGAGCACGGTGGACCCGCCGTCGGCGAGCTCGTACTTGACGCCGTCGGACGTGAGCTGGTCCACGACGGCGCTCGCGTCGGAGCCGGACAGGCCGGTGAACAGGGGGCTCAGCGTGGGGCGTGCCATCCAGCTGGACAGCGCGAACCCGCCGAGCACCACGACGGCCACGCCGATGACGGCGAGCGTGCGCTGGGCGACGGTGAACGCCTTGATCGCGGTGGTGGCCTTCTCGAGGGCCGCCTGGAGCTGGGGGGGCATCAGGCCTGCATCCGCATGATCTCGTTGAACGCCTCGACGGCCTTGTTCCGCACGGCGGAGGTCAGCTCGATCGCGGTGGACGCCTCGGCGGCGGCGATCGTGTAGTCGTGCACGTCGTCGAGGTCACCGGTGACCGCCTTGACGGCCAGGTCGTTCGACGTGGACTGGAGCTGCTGGAGGCTGTCGACGCCGTTCAGCACGGAGGCGAAGCGGTCACCGGACGTGGGGTCGGCGACGGGCGCGGTGGGCAGGCCCGGGGTCACGGCCGAGGCGGCCTGGACGGGGGCGACGGCGAAGGTCATCAGGAGCGTCCGATCTGCAGTGCGGCCTGGTAGGTCTCTTTGGCACGGTCGACCACCGCGGCGTTCGCCTGGTAGCCGCGCTGCGCCATCATCAGCTGGGTCATCTGGCTGGCCATGTCGATGTCGGGGTAACGCACGTACCCCTGCTCGTCGGCCAGCGGGTGGTCGGGCTCGAAGACGAGGCGGCCCTCGCCGCTGCCCTCGAGGGTCCCGGCGACCTGGACGCCCTGGTTCTCGCCGGCGCTCTCCGCGGCGATCACGTACTTCTGCTTGAACGCCTCCTCGGAGGTCGCCCGGACGGTGCTGACGTTGGCGAGGTTGTCGCTCACCGCGTCGAGCCACTTGCGGTGCACCGTGAGCCCGGTGCTCGCGATCCCGATCGCGCCGAAGATGGTCATCAGGAGGTCCTCATCGCTGCGCGCAGGGTGGAGAACTGCGCGGACGCGGCCTGCGTCGCCAGCTGGTAGCGCAGGTTGGTGTCGACGTTGAGCAGCGTCTCGCTGTCGAGGTTGACGTTGTTGCCGTCCTCGCGGGTCGGCTCGAGCGACCGGGCGGTGGTCGCCTGTGCGGCGCCGTCACCGTGCCTGACCGCCTTCGTCAGGGCGTCCTCGAACTGGACGCGGCGGGCGTGGTAGCCCGGGGTCTGGATGTTCGCGACGTTGTCGGCGATCACCCGCTGGCGCAGCGCGAGGCCGTCGAGCGCGCTGTTGAGCGCGACGGACGCCACGGAGTCGAACAAGCCCATGACAGGCACACCTCACGGAAGAGGAAGAAGTCGGCCGATCCGTGGCCTGCTGCGCGAGCGATCCGTGCTCATGCTTCCCATCGGAGGCGGGCCCCCAGGCATGAGAGGTTGGGACGAACTTTTCGTGGCCGCGTGACGCAGGGGCTGCGTCAGGCCTGCTCATCCACGTAGACGGGGGCCTCGAGGGGCCGCGGGCGGGCCAGGTCGGCCGCCGCGAGGTGCCGGCGGGAGTAGGCCAGCGCCTCGGCGGTGCGCCGGGCGACGTCGAGCTGGCGTTCGAGGACCGCGGACGCCCGCACGTGCAGGGCGGCCGGCAGCGGGCCGAGCGTCGTCGGTGGGTGCCACGCGCTGGCGACCGCCACGTCCTGGACGCTGGTGAGGTGTGCGGTGCGGAGCAGGTCCTCCGCCGCGACGACGTCGAGCTCCAACGCGTCGAGCGCCGCCGCCCAGGCGTCGAGCCAGCGGGCGTCGTTGCCCGCCGGCCGCGCCAGATCGGTGGTCATGTCAGCCGACGCCGAGCAGGCCGACCGACGTGGCGGTCTCGGCGGCGGGTGCGGACGGCTGTGTCGGGACGTCGGCGGCCGAGAGGCTACGGGCGGCCTCGTGCCACGCCTCCGCGAGAGGTGCGACGAGACCCCGGCACGCGCGCGCCTTGTCCACGTCGCCGTGGGTGGCCGCGTCGATCAGCTCCGTGAACAGGAACTTGTAGATCGACATGAGCTGCGTGCCGCTCGCCCAGGCACCCTCGTCGAGGCTGACCATGAGCTCGGCGACGATCTCCTGCGCGTGCTGCAGGTGGCCGCGGCCGACGACCACGTCACCGGCGACGAGCGCCTCGACCGCACGGTCGACGTCGACGAGCATGCGGTCGTACAGCATCGTCAGGAGGCGTGCGGGACCGACCGTGGCGACGGCGTCGGTCATGTAGCGCGAGCGGATGTCCGTCATGGTGGTCTCCTTTCCGGTCAGTACTTGGGGAGCGACGAGAGCTGGCCTGCGAGCCAGTTCGACTGCGAGTGGAGGCCCGAGAGCGACACCTCGAGCGCCGAGTAGGTCGCCTCCAGGCCCTGTCGGCGCACCTCGAGGCGGGTGTCCCAGGCGTCGATCTGGCCGCCGAGCTCGCGTGCGGCCTTCTGCTTGCCGGAGATCTGGTTGGTGAGCGTGCCGTCGACCGGGTCCGACGCGGACTTCGCGACGTCGGCGGCGCGCTGCGCGAGGGCCGAGACGACCTTCTGCACCTTGTCCGGGTCGGCCGCGAGCGCCGCGGCGAACTTCTTCTCGTCGAACGTGAACGCGCCGTCCCGGCCGATCACGATGCCGACGGCCGAGGGCGACGTCCCGTCGACCGGGTACGACACCGCCGACTGGAGCTGCTGCTGCAGCCCGCGGATGCCGGAGTCGCCGGAGAACAGGCCGCCCGTGACGACCGTGCGGCCGTCCGAGCCAGTCGTCGTCGTCTTCGCGGTGCGCGACGTGATCTCGCCGAGGACGACGCTGAGGCCGCCGACGAGGCCGGATGCGAGGGACGTGACGGCCGCTGCGTCGCGCGAGACGGTGAGCGTGACCGGGTCTGCCTCGACCTTCGAGACCGTGATGGACGTGCCGGAGAGCACGTTCGAGAACGTGTTGCTCGACGAGGAGACCGGCTGCTCGGCAGCGGAACCGGCCCACAGCGTGAGCTTCGCGTCCGAGGCTGCACGGGTCTCGACGAGCGGCACCGCCGGCGCGCTGTCGGCCGCCACCTCGTCCTTGGTCCCGGCGTAGGCGGTGAAGGAGTGGGCGGCACCGCTCGCGGTCGACGTGAGCTGCAGCCGGGTCGTGCCGCCGACGGTCACGGCGACGGCGTTGATGCCGGCGCCGGACGCCGAGATGGCGCGGGCCGTCGCGGCGGCGTCGGCACCGACGGTCACCTCGGTGATCGTGCCGTCGCCGGCGCGGAAGGTGAGCGGGCTGCCCGCGGCGGGCAGCTTCGAGTAGTCGGCGAGCGAGACCTGGCTCGCGGCGAGCGCGTCGACGCGGAACGTCAGCTCGGTGGGGGTGCTCGCGGTCGTCGTCGTCGCGGTGACGGACTCCGCGGAGGCGGTGGCCTTGGTGGCGCTCCACGACGTCGCTGTCGCGGCCTTGGTGGCCGCGTCCTTGAGCGACGCGACCTTCGTGTTGAGCGTCTGCAGCGCGGTCGCGAGGTTGGTGGTCGCGGTCTGCTTGCTCTTGAGCAGCGTCTGCGGCGTGGACTCGATCTGCATGAGCTGGTTGATCATGCTCGTGGTGTCGAGGCCGGAAGCCAGCCCGTCGATGCCGAACGTGGCCATGCGCGATCGCTCCTGCTCGTCGTCGGGTCGTGGACCCGGGTAGTGGTGCGTGGGCCGGTCGGGCCCTGGTGGTGCGGGTGGTCGTGCAGGTGGTGCGCCGGTGGCGGGCGGCTTGTGGGCCGCCCGCCACCGGCGTACTAGGTGGTGGCCACCCCGATCAGGGGTGAGTCACCGGTCAGATCAGCGCAGGAGCTGGAGAACGCCCTGGGGGATCTGGTTGGCCTGCGCGAGCATCGCCGTGCCGGCCTGCGACAGGATCTGCGAGCGCGTGAACGACACCATCTCGGACGCCATGTCGGTGTCGCGGATGCGGGACTCCGACGCGGACAGGTTCTCCACGGCGACGTTCAGGTTCTTGACCGTGTGGTCGAGACGGTTCTGCACGGCACCGAGGTCGCCACGGGTGGTGGAGACCGACTTGATCGCGGTGTCGATGAGGCCGAGGTCCGTCGTCGGGTCGTACGAGGTGCCCGTGACGTCGACGGCGTCCGTGCCGAGGCCGGTCGCGTCCTGGTCGCTGATGGCCGTGACGGAGATCGTCTCGCCGCCGTTGGCGCCGACCTGGAACGTGCCGACGGTGCCGTTGTAGGAGCCGTCGAGCAGCTTCTGGCCGTTGAACTGCGTGGTGTCCGAGATGCGGGTCAGCTCGGAGTTGAGCTGGTCGACCTCGGTCTGGATGGCGGCCTTCGCGTTGGAGTCGACCGAGCCGGAGTTGCCGGCCTGGACCACGAGGTCACGCATGCGCTGCAGGATGGCGTGCGACTCGGTGAGCGCACCCTCAGCGGTCTGGACGACGGAGATGCCGTCCTGGGCGTTGCGGACGGCGACCTTGAGGCCACCGATCTGCGAGCGCAGGCCCTCGGAGATCGCCAGGCCGGCCGCGTCGTCCGCAGCGCGGTTGATGCGGAAGCCGGACGAGAGCTTCTCCAGCGACTTGCTGAGGTCGTTCTGCGTGTTGCTCAGGTTGCGGTACGCGTTGGTGGCCGCAATGTTCTGGTTGATCGAGAGACCCATCGTCGTTCTCCTCCATGTGTAGGGTCAAAGCCGCCCATCCGTGGGCTTGACCCTCCTATCGGCAGCGCCGACGGGCTGTGAGGATTTCTGCGACGAGTTTTTCAGGCCGTCCGGGTGACAACCGGCGTGCGGGCGTCGTCGGCCGCAGCGACGGTGCTGCGCTGCGTCGGGACACCGGACAGGCGGGCGGACGCCGGTACGGCGGTCGCGAGGGCGGCACGGGCGGCCACGGCCGCGAAGTAGCTCTGACGGCGACGCTCGGCGACACCGTCCGGCCGCTCGGGCGCGCTGACGAGGTCGGGGTCGAGGCCGGCGTTCATGCCGTCGCGCAGCAGGCCGAGGGCCTCGGTGCGCAGCTGGCTGATGCGGGACTGCGTGACACCGAGCTCGTCGGCGATCTCGGCGACGGTGCGGTCGTGCAGGAAGATGCCCTCGACCACGACGCGCAGCCGCTCGGGAAGGGACTGCACGGCGGCACCGAGCCAGCGGTGCTGCTCGCCGATGAGCAGTGCCTCCTCCGGGCCGGCGCCGGGCTCGGCGACCATCGTGGCACCGACGCCCTCGGTCGCGTCCATGGACAGGACGCGGCGCTCGGCGTCGCGGGCGGCGGCGTCGACGGTGCGCACGTCGGTGCCGAGCGCGTCCGCCAGCTCCTCGCGCGTGGGGCGGCGCTTGAGCGTCGCGGTGAGCCGCTCGGTGGTCTGGGTGAGCTCCCGGACACGGTGCCGCGCACCCCGCGACGCCCAGTCCATGGAGCGCAGCTCGTCGACGAGCGCGCCGCGGATACGCAGCGAGGCGTAGCGCGCGAACGGCACGCCGGTCGACGGGTCGTAGGCGCGTGACGCGAGGACGAGGGCGAGGCTGCCGGCCGAGGCGAGCTCGTCGCGGGAGACCGTCGGGGGCACGCGGTGCAGCAGCTCGCTGACGGCATAGCCGACAAGCGGGAGGTTCTGGAGGACCAGCTGCTCGGGCGTCTCGGGCGTCTCAGTGTGGCTCATCACTCTCAGTCGGTCGGTCGTCCAGGACTCGGCCTTGAGGCCCGTCGGTGTGTCGATTTCGCGCAGCACCGTGGGCCTGGTAGGCAAACCGGTGCGAAATTGTGAAATGGCTGCCTGGGTGCTGGCACCCAGGCAGGAAGTGTGACGCAGATCACATGAGGTGCCCGGCGGGTGGAAACGGTCCCATCCGCAGACAGCGCCCGGAAGCGGTTCGAGGGTCCGTCCGGCGGACGATCCTCCAGGAATTCGTCATGAACCGGCGCACCACGCCGATACCTCAGTCATACGCGCCACCGGCCACCGAGCCACCAGGCGTGAACCGCCGGACTGGGAGGACCCCCCATGCCCCTCAACGGGCTCTCCGAGGTGCTGTGGCACCAGAGGAACCTGCTCGAGCTGCTGCTGTTCAAGCTCGAGGAGGAGCAGATGATCCTGACGAGCGGACGCTCGCGCTGGCTCTCCCACGCGACCCGCGAGGTCGAGACGGTGCTGGACGAGATCCGCAGCGCCGAGCTCGGCCGCGCCATCGCCGCCGACACCGCCGCACAGGAGCTCGGTCTGCTGCCGGGCTCTCCCCTCGCCCTGCTCGCCGAGCACGCCCCCGCCCCGTGGGACGAGCTGCTGCGCGCCCACCGGCACGCGTTCGCCACCCTGAGCGCCGAGATCGGCCAGCTCGCCGACGGCAACCGCGAGCTGCTCGCCATGTCCCACCGCGCCACGCAGGAGACGCTCGCGTCGCTGCAGGACGTCAGCACCTACGACGTCACCGGCCAGTCCACCCCCTCCGAGCGCGTCGCGCAGCTCGTCGACCGCACCTTCTGAGGAGCCCGTCCCCCATGAGCACCTTCTCCGGCCTCAGCACCGCGCTGAGCTCCCTGATCGCCCAGCGCCAGGCCCTCGAGGTCTCCGGCCAGAACGTGGCCAACTCCAACACCGTCGGCTACACGCGCCAGCGGGCGACCCTGTCGTCCCTGCCCGCGGCGCAGCTCCCGTCGATGTTCGCCGTGCCGGGCGGCACCGGCGAGGGCACCCGCGTGTCCGGCATCGAGCGGCTCGGTGACAGGTTCATCGACGCCCGGCTGCGCACCCAGACCGGCGGCACCAGCTACCTGCAGGCCCGCGCCGAGGCGTACGTGACCCTCGAGGCGAGCGTGGGCGAGCCCAGCACCGACGGGCTGTCCTCACAGCTGTCGGCCATGTGGGGCGCCTGGGGCGACGTGAGCAACACCCCCGACAAGGGCTCGGCGCGCGCCGTGCTCCTCGAGAACTCCAAGGCGGTCGCCGACCGCATCCAGACCCTGTACTCCTCCGCGCAGACGCAGTGGACGCAGGCCCGCACCACCACGTCCGCGCTCGTCGACGAGGTCAACACGGCGGCAGGGGAGGTGGCCGACCTGAACGAGCGGATCCTCGGGATCACCAACTCGGGCGCCACCGCCCACGAGCTCGCCGACCAGCGCGACCTGCTCGTCACGCGGCTCTCCTCGCTCGTCGGCGCGACCACGTCCGTGCGTCCCGACGGGCAGGTCGACGTCCTGGTGGCCGGGAACGCGCTCGTGAGCGGCGCCCGTCCCCATCCCGTCGCGATCACCGGCGCACAGGTGTTCTCCCAGGCGACGGGTGACAGCTCGACGCCCGGCCAGCCCGTCAGCATCGTCTGGGCCGAGCGCCCCACACAGCAGGTGGGTCTCGACGGCGGCCGGGTCGCCGGTCTCCTGTCGGTCCTCGCCCCGCCCGACAAGACGGGCACCGGCGGCATCCTCACGGAGGCCGCCGCCCGGTACGACGCCCTCGCGACGACCATCGCCACGCAGGTGAACACCCTGCACAAGACCGGTGTCACCGTCGCGGGCGCCGCCGGCACGGACGTCTTCACGTTCACGGCCGGCCG
Organism: Cellulomonas sp. URHB0016; assembly: GCF_054057935.1. NCBI lineage: Bacteria > Bacillati > Actinomycetota > Actinomycetes > Micrococcales > Cellulomonadaceae > Cellulomonas > Cellulomonas sp. URHB0016. The sequence goes on from NZ_JBSRZU010000001.1 coordinate 1,737,064, forward strand.
CTCGCCGGCCATGGGCATGAAGGTCGCGATCACCGACCCGGCCGACCTCGCCGTCGCCGCTCCCGGCTCGGGCGCGCTCGACGGCTCGGTCGGCGACCTCCTGGCCAGGCTCGGCACCTCCACCGCCGGCCCCGACGCGACCTGGAGCGCGACCGTCGTCGAGCTCGGCGTCCGCACCGCCAGCGCCGGCTCCCGGGCCAACGTCGCCGAGGCCGCCCGCGCCACCGCACAGCAGCAGCAGCTCGCGGCCACCAGCGTCGACACCGACGAGGAGACCGTCAACATGCTCGCGTTCCAGCGCGCCTACGAGGGCGCCGCGCGCGTCATGTCCGCCGTCGACGAGATGCTCGACACCCTCATCAACCGCACCGGCCTGGTCGGAAGGTAGTCACCATGATCCCCCGCGTCACCCACCAGACAGTCCAGCGCCAGACGCTGGCCAACCTGCAGGGCAACCTCTCGACGATGGCGAAGCTCCAGGCGCAGATGTCGAGCGGGAAGAAGATCAACGTCCCCTCCGACGACCCCGCCGGCGCCTCCGACATCCTGCGGCTGCGCGGCGACGACCGTGCCCTCACGCAGTACGCCCGCAACGCCAGCGACGGCGACTCGTGGCTCACCACGGTCGACTCCGCGATCGTCGCGTCGCTCGGCTCGCTGCGCCGGGCGCGCGACCTCACCGTCCAGGGTGGCAACGGGAGCATGGGCCAGACCTCGCGGGACGCGCTCGCGTCCGAGATCGACGGCATCCGCGACATGATGGTCGACCAGGCCAACACCACCTACGTCGGTCGCTCGGTGTTCGCCGGCACGTCGAACGCCAGCACCGCGTTCGACAAGTCGACCTACGCGTGGAGCGGCTCGGCCGGGAGCACCGTCGAGCGCCGCGTGAGCGAGGCGACGACCGTCCGCGTCGACGCGGACGGCTCGGCCGTGTTCGGCGACGGAGCCGGCTCGGTGTTCGCCCTGCTCGACAAGCTCTCGGCCACGCTCCGCGCCGGCGGCAACCCGACGCAGCACCTCGCCGCGATCGACGACCGCATGGAGTCCATGCTCACCGAGGTCGCCGCGGTCGGCGCCCGGCAGAACCAGATGTCCACCGCGCTGAGCAACATCACCGGCAGCCAGCTCACCACCCAGGCCCAGCTGTCCGGCATCGAGGACATCGACCTCGCCCAGACGATCCTCGGGCTGCAGATGCAGGAGGTCGCATATCAGGGCGCGCTCGGCGCGGCGGCCAAAGTCCTGCAGCCGAGTCTGATGGACTTCCTCCGATGAACCTCGCACCCGAGACCGTCCGCGTCGCCGTCGCCGGCAGCACATGCGACGTGCCGGCAGACCTGCACCTCGTCGAGCCGATCCCCGGGCTGCCCGGCCGCACGCACTACGCCCTCGACGCCCTCGACGACGCCGCCACGCTGTTCGCGCTGCGCTCCGTCCCGGACGGCGACGAGTCGGCGCGCGAGGTGCGCCTGTTCGTCGTCAGCCCCACGCTGTACTTCCCGGACTACCAGCCGGTCGTCGACGCGTCCTCGCTGGGCGAGCACACCGACCCTGCGGACGTGGTCCTCCTCGTCGTGGTGCACCCCGGGACGGGCGACTCGGCACCCACCGCCAACCTGCTCGCGCCGGTCCTCGTGGACCGCCGCACGGGTCGCGCCGTCCAGTCGGTCCTCGACGAGGACTGGCCCCTGCGCGCACCGGTCGGCTGACCGGGCGTTCCCGCCGTCTTCTTCTCATCGGAGCGCTGACGCTGCCGATGGTGAAGGACAGAAGTCACCGCCATCTGGGGAGCACCATGCCTGCACTGGACGAACCGACCACACGCGTCGGCGCCGCGGTCATCCACCGCCAGCCGGTCGTGCACCCGGACCGCTCCGTCTTCGGGTACGCGGTCCGCGGCGTCGTACTCGCCGCCGACGGGACCGAGGAGCCGCCGGACCGCGCGGACCACCTCATCGACGCCCAGTACACGATCCTCGACCCGGACCTGCTGACGGGCGACAAGCTCCTGCTGCTGCGCGCCACCCGGCGCATCTTCCTCGACGAGGGCGACATCCCGTACGCCGGCAACGGCCTGGTGCTCGAGATCCCCGCCGCGCTGTCGCTGCGCCCGGACGCCTACGACCGTCTCGCGACGCTCAAGATGGGCGGCTACGGGCTCGCGATCGGCGAGTACACCGGCTCCGCCCGGCACGACCGGCTGCTCAACCTCGCCGACTACGTCAAGGTCGACGTGGTGCGCGCGGGCGACGACCTGGCCGACATCGTCGAGCGCGCCATGGGCGCGGGTGCGACCGTCATCGCGGAGCGCGCCGACAACCGTGAGCGGATCGACCAGGCGCTGGCGACCGGCGCGGAGCTGCTCCAGGGACCCATGTTCGAGCGGCGCCGGGCCGAGGCCCCCGACCGGCCGCTGTCCGCGGGACAGGTCCAGTGCCTCGAGCTCGTCCGGCTGCTCAGTGCCGAGTACCCGGACCAGGACGCCGTGGTCCGCGTCATCGGTGTGGACCCCGAGCTCACCATGCGGGTGCTGCACCTCGTGAACTCCAGCGCGACAGGCGTGCGCCGGCACGTCGACTCCGTGCGGCAGGCCGTGGTCCTGGTCGGCCCGCGCCAGCTGTTCGCGCTCGCGATGGCGTCGGTCGTCGACGCGCAGTCCCCCACCATCGCTCCCCTGTGGTCGGTCCTGACCCGCGCGCTCACCGTCGCGCGGCTCACCAACTCGGACGCCGGCTACACCGTGGGCATGCTGTCGGCGGTCGCGTCGCACCTGCAGGTCAACGTCGAGTCGATCATCGAGCGCTCCGGCGTCTCGGCCGCCATCGCCGACGCCCTGCGGGACCAGACCGGTCCGCTGGGCCCGGTGCTGGCCGCCGTCCTCGCGCACGAGGAGAACGACACCGCGGGCGTCGTCGCGGCGGGCTTCGAGCCCATCGAGGTCGCCCACACCCACCTCGCGGCCATCCCCGAGGCCCTCGCGACGGCCACCGCCCTCGCGACACCTGCGGGCGCCTGACCCCACTCGGCCGCGGCCCGACGCCTGTCGGGCGGGCCGGGCGGTCGCCGTCAGCTCTGCTGCGGAGCCCGCCACGCCGGGTCGAGCGCGATCGACGCCGCCCGGTCCGGGTCGCCGAGCAGGAGCTCGACGACGTGCCGGTCGGCCCACCGGCCGGCCGCCTGGGCCAGACCGGCGGCCAGCCCCTCGACGTGCACGGCGTGCACGACCGCACCGGCCCGATCCCCCTCGACCCACCACTGCACCGGCGTGCCGTCCACGAGAAGGTCCTCGTGCTCCTGCCACGTCGCCGGCGCGCCGGGCAGCACGGCCAGCACCGCGGACGGCACGTCGACCGTCTCGCCCGCGTCGCCGCCGACCACGCCGTCGGCGAGCTCCTCGACGAGCGGCAGGTCGAGCAGGTCGGCCACCGTGCGCGGGTCCGCCGCGGGGACGACCGCCGCCACGTCCGTCCGCTGGCACCACATCGGCGCACCGGCCACGGCGGCATCCTCGGCATGGGTGAGCGCCACACGGCCGGGCCCGACGATCGCCGGCACGAACTCGGGCGGCCGGTCGGGCGCCATCGCCGACCAGACCGCGACCGCGACGTCGGGGGCGACCGGCAGACCGGCGGGTCCCCAGCCGGCCAGGAGGACGCTCCAGCCGTCCCCGTCGAGCTCGTCGAACGACACGACCCCGCCCAGCGCACGCTGCACGCCCACGTCGAGGCCCGCGAGCGCGTCCGGTGCCGGAGGAAGGACCCCGGCCACCGCCCCGCCGATCCCGAACGGGCCGTCGAGCCCGAGGCCCGACCTGTCCCGGAGCCACCAGGCCGAGTACGACTGCGCCGTCCCGCCGGACTCGCCCCGCACCGGCTCGACGAGCGCGCGCCGCAGCCGGGGCACCGCGGCGACCCGTGCGAGCACGTCCGACCAGGCACCGTCGGCGACCGCGTCGAGGTCCGCGACCGCGGTCACCTCGCTGAGGTAGGCGCCGCCACCGAGCCGGCCCGCCAGATGCGCGAGGTACTCCTCCCAGCCGTCGAGCGACCGGGCGGCCAGCCCCGCGTCGTCCGACGCGTCCGGGTCGACCGCGAGCGGGTCGGCCAGCACGTCGTGGACCCGCACGAGCACCAGGTCGGCGCGGACCCCGACCGCCGTGAGCGTCCGCTCGTCCCACCGCTCGAGGACGGCGACCGCGACGGGCGTCATCACGCGGTCGTCCAGCAGCCGCGACGCCACCGAGCCGGGGACCACGAGACCGTCCGCCGGGGTGGGCTCGCCGTCCGCCGCGTCGAGCGTGAGCAGGCCGAGCCACGGCGGGGGCGGCGCGTCGTCGTCAGGGGCCCCCGCCGCGACGACAGCCGCGACGACGGCCAGGACCGCCTCGGTCACCTCGTCCGCCGTCACCAGGTCGTCGTCGTCCGCCTGGGCCAGCACCGCCTGCCGGACCGCCGGCTGCGCGAGCACCCCCGCGGCGTCGGCCTCCTCGGCACCGAGCCGCAGCAGCACCGGGTGCTCGGCGTCCGGGTCGACGACGCGGACGCCCCACCGGCCGAGCGTGCGCAGCGCCTCCGGCCCCAGGCGGCCTGCCAGGTCGCCGGGCAGCACCAGCGTGCCGCGTGCGCCGCGGACCACGCGGCCGTCGGCGAGCGGCACCGGCAGCGCGCCGAGCGCCTCACGGGCCTGGGGGTCGGCGGCGAGCCCGGTCAGCGCGTCGTAGAGGTCACGCCAGTCGCCGTCCAGCACGCCCGGGAGGTCCTCGACGGCGTCGGCGAGCGGGCGCAGCTCGACGCCCAGCGTGCGTGCCTGCGCGTCGCGGCCGGCAGGCAGGCGCACCAGGCCGGCCAGGCGCCGGCCGAGGGCCGCGAGCGCCCGGTCGTCGTGCCCGGCGGGACCGACCAGCGCCACGGCGTTGCCAGGCGCGACGAGCCCGTCGGCGCCGTCGTCGTCCGGGTCGTCGGCGGGGCGCAGCAGCGGTGTGCGGGCGAGCCGGTCGACGAGCCGGGTGCGCAGGTCGCCGTCGAGCGGCCCGGCCGCCAGACCCGTCGGGACGAGCGCCAGGGCGTCGCCACCGGAGGCGGCCACGTCCGTCGCGAGCCGGGCGTAGACGTCGGCGGCGTGGTCGAGCAGCGCATCGGTGAGCGGGCCGGCCGCGACGTGCCGGCGCGTCGGGTCGAGCGGGAGGGTCGCGACCAGGAGCGCCGGGACGCTGCTCGGCTCGTCCGTGGGCGTCGGCGCGTGCACCACGCGCGTGGCGGGGTCGGTGCCGTGCCGCGGCAGCGCCCAGGCCACCCGCCAGTCCCGCGCGGACCGCTCCTCCACCGGCCGGTCCGCGAGCAGCGCGAGCGGCAGCTCACCCTCGTCCGAGGCGACGACCCAGCGCTGCTCCACGTCCGCGAGCCGTCGGGGCGGGGCGTCGGAGGTGACGTCCTCGACGAGGATCTCGACGAGCGCCGGCAGGCCGAGCAGCAACGGGTCGCCCACGTCCCGCAGCAGCCCCCGGACCTCGTCGGCGGCCACCTCGTCCCGCAGCCGCAGCACCACGGCCGTGTCGTAGCCGGCGGGAGGCCGGCCGTCGGCGGGGAGCGGCAGCCGCAGCGCGGGCAGCTGACCGTCCCGGCGGCGCACCTCGTCCGCGAGCGCCGGCACGTCCGCCGACGCCTGCGCCAGCAGCTCGGCGGTGTCCGCGACGGAGAACCGCACCCCGCCGGTCGTCGACAGCACCGACACCTCGTCGGCCACCGCCCGCACCGCCGCGAAACCCACCCCGAACCGGCCGACGGTCCGGTTGCGCCCGTCCGCCCGCTTCGAGGACGCCCGCATCGACGCCAGCGACGCGACCCCCTCGGCGTCCAGCGGCGCGCCCGTGTTCGCCGCGACGAGCACCGTGCCGTCGTCCGCGTGCACCAGCCGCAGCAGCAGCCTGCCCGGCACCGCCGTCCGCGCCGCGGCGTCGGCCGCGTTCTGCGCGAGCTCCACGAGCACCCGGTCGCGGTAGTACCCGCGGGCGTGGTCCTCCTCGGTGTTGGCGTCCTCGCGCAGCCGTGCCGGCGAGGCGCGCCACGCCCGCAGCACGGCGGCCCGCAGGGCCGCCGTGCCGAAGGCGTCGGGGGTCACTGCTCCGGGGCGGGCTCGGTCGCAGGGCCGTCGGCGGCCCCGTCGTCGGCCCGGGCCTCGTCGGCCGGCGCATCCTGGGCCGGGCGCTCCCCCACCGGCAGGTCCTCCGTCGCCAGCTCCGCGACCGGCGCGTCCCCGACCGGCGCGTCCTCGACCGGCGCGTCCTCGGCCGGCACGTCCTCCGTCGCCAGCTCCGCGACCGGCGCGTCCTCGACCGGCGCGTCCTCGGCCGGCACGTCCTCCGTCGCCAACTCCGCGACCGGCGCGTCCTCGACCGGCGCGTCCTCGACCGGCACGTCCTCCGTCGCCAGCTCCGCGACCGGCGCATCCCCGGTCGGCAGGTCCCGCGCGACCGCCGCGGCGGCGGCCGCCGCCCGGTCACGCCTGCCGCGCGGTTCACCGCGGTCGACGGACTCCACCAGCATCTCGTCGATCAGCGGCGCCGGTGCCGGCCACTCGCTGGGCAGCACTCCCGCGTCGGTCTCGGAGTGCGCCCCGCACCCGTGGTCGAGGCTGACGACGCGGCCGTCGTCGGGCGACCACTCGTTGGCACAGACGCCGAAGACCGTGCCGAGGGACCCCTGCAGCGGCACGAGGAACCCGCACGAGTAGCACGCGGCGCTCGACGCGAGCGCACCGGCCGTCGTCGGGCCGTGGGACCCGCGGTACCACCGCTCGGCGGCCTCGTCACGGCCCTGCGGCGAGAGCACCCGCACCCGGGCGAGCGCGAGCTCCTCGATGGCGACCTCGTCGAGCTCCGGGTCCCCCGACGGCGTCCAGCCGGGTTCGAGCCGCGGGTCGTCCGGCCGGAACGGCAGCACGTCCCCCGGGCCGATGTCGCCGGGCTGCAACCGCTCCGCCCACGGGACCCAGGCCTTGCCGAGGATCGCGTCCTCGCCGGGCAGCAGCTCCGCCTCGCACACCGTCGCGGTCCGCCCGCGGGGCACCCGCGCGACCGTGACGGTCCACTCCCAGCCGCGGTAGCCGCGCGCTGTGCAGGCGAAACGGTGGGAGACGAGGCGCTCCCCCTCGACCGCCAGGCCGAGGTACTCGCCGACGTCCGCCGGGTCCTCGGCGATGCCGACGGCGACCTCGCGCGCGAGGTCCACGGCCGACCGCAGGACGGCGTCCTTCGTCGCAGCAGCCATGGTCAGGCCTCGAGGTCGTCGGCGACCGCGCGCAGCAGCGTCGCGTACTGCGTGGCCCGGGCCTTCTCGGGGTAGCGGCCGCGGCGCAGGTCGTTGCCGACCTTGTCGAGCACCTTGATCAGGTCCTCGATGATGACGGCGAAGTCGTCGGCCGGCTTGCGGGTGGCCTTCGCGACCGACGGCAGCGGGTCCAGGATCTTGACGGACAGCGCCTGCGGGCCGCGGCGGCCGTCGGCGACGCCGAAGTCCACCTTGGTGCCGGGCTTCGGGGCGACGCCCTCGGGGAGCGCCGACGCGTGCAGGAACACCTCACCGCCGTCGTCGCCGGCGATGAAACCGAAGCCGCGCTCGGTGTCGAACCACTTGACCTTGCCGGTGGGCACGGCAGACCCCTGTCGTGAGAGAAGTAAAGGACGTCCTACGCTCCAGGTTACCGGGCGCACCGGCCGCGAAGCGCGCCGCCGGGCTGGGACGGACCCCGGGGCGAGCGACGGCGTCCCGGTGCTGAGGACGGTCGATGACGGACGACGCACTGACCCGGCTGCTGGCCCTGCGCTCCGGGACGCTGGAGCGACTCGCCGCGCTGCGGCGTGAGCACGCCGCGGTCGTCGACGCGTCCCGGGACAGCAACGCGGACGACGAGCACGACCCGGAGGGCGCGACCATCGCCTTCGAGCGGGCCCAGGTCGACGCGCTGGCCCGGGACGCCGGCCGCCGGCTCGCCGAGGTGGACGCGGCGCTGGAGCGGCTGGAGGCCGGGACCTACGGCACGTGCGCGCGCTGCGGCGGCCGCATCCCGCCGGCCCGTCTGGAGGCACGTCCGACCGCCACGAGGTGCGTCGCCTGCGCCTGAGGCCCAGCGCGGGCGCGGGTGCTGGGCACGTGGCCGTAGCCGTGCCCCCGGACCGGCCACGTATCGTGGTGCGGATGGCCACGTTCACCGGGTACCTGCGCGCACGCAGCGACGACGAGCTCGTCGCGCTGCTGCGGCTGCGCCCGGACCTCGCCGCCCCCGCGCCGTCCACGCTGTCCTCCCTGGCGGTGCGGGCGACGAGCCGGTCCAGCCTGGACCGGGCGCTCGCGTCCGTCGACGCGGGCGTGCTCCAGGTCCTGGAGGCGGTGGTCGCGCTCGACGAGTCCGGACCGGTCTCGTCCGCACAGCTGGTACGGGCGGTGGCGGGCGTCGACGACCCGGTGGGGGCGGCGGCCGTCGAGCAGGCGTTGCGCTCGGCGCAGGCCCGTGCGCTCGTGTTCCCGGAGGAGCCCTCGCCGGACGCCCCGCTGCACCCGTCGCCCGGGCTGCCGGAGGCGCTCGGCCCGTACCCGGCGGGTCTCGCCCCGGTCGACCACCACCGCGCCGTGCACCCGCCGACGGACCCCGACGTGGTGCGTGCGCTGCTCGACGAGGCACCGGCGGGCGCCCGGCAGGTGCTCGACGCCCTGACGTGGGGGCCGCCGGTCGGCCTGTCGCCGTCACCCGGCAGCCCCAGCGCGACCGCCGTCTCGTGGCTGGTCCGGCGCGGGCTGCTGGTGCCGGGCGACAACCGCCACGTGCTGCTGCCTCGGGCCGTCGCGCTCGCGCTGCGTGACGGCCGCACCCACCGGCGGCCCGCGGCGGCCCCTCCCGTGCCGACCGAGGCCGCCGTCCGGCCCCCGGCGCTGGTCGCCGCGGAGTCCGCCTCCGCCGGGGAGCGGGTCGCCCGTCTCGTCGCCCGGCTGACGCGCTCGTGGGAGCAGTCGCCCCCGCCGGTGCTGCGGGCGGGGGGCCTCGGGGTCCGGGAGCTCAAGCGGACGGCAGCGGCGCTGGAGCTCGACGAGGGCGAGGCGGCGTTCGTCGTCGAGCTGGCCGGCGCCGCCGGGTTCGTCGCCGACGACGGCGAGGAGGTCCCGTCGTTCGTGCCGACGGTCGCGGTCGACGACTGGTGGAGCCTCGACCTCGCCGGCCGCTGGGCCGCGCTGGCCCGCACGTGGCTGACGTCGCCGCGAGCGGCCTGGCTGGTGGGTACCCGCGACGAGCGCGGCGCCCTGCGGGGGGCCCTCGACCCCGAGCTCGTCCGGGCCTGGGCCCCGCGGCTGCGCGCGACGGTGCTCGGGGCGCTCGCGGAGGTCGCCCCCGGGACGGCGCTCACCGCTGCGCAGGTGCTGGACGTCCTGCGGTGGCGCACGCCGCGGTCGGTGCCGCCCCTCAACGCGGTCGACGCGGTGCTGCTGGAGGCCGGCCGGCTGGGCGTGCTGGGCGCCGGCGCGCTGTCCGACGCGGGCCGGGCGCTGATCACGGGCGGCGACCCCGCGGAGGCGCTCGGCGCGGCCCTGCCCGCCGCCGTCGACGAGGTGCTTCTGCAGGGCGACCTCACAGGCATCGTCCCGGGGCGCCCGTCCGCCGCCCTGGAGGACCTGCTCGACCGCACCGCCCGGGTCGAGTCCCGCGGCGGCGCGGTGACGGTGCGCTTCACCGCGGACTCCGTGCGGGCCGCGCTCGACGCGGGCTCCACGGCCGACGCCCTGCTCGCCGAGCTGGCCGAGCACTCCCGGGGAGCCGTCCCGCAGCCGCTGGAGTACCTGGTGCGTGACGCGGCGCGCCGGCACGGACGGCTCCGGGCGGGCTCGGCGTCGAGCTACCTGCGGGCCGACGACCCCGCGCTGCTCGCCGGGCTCGTCGAGGACGCCCGGTTCACCGGCCTCGGCCTCGTGGCGCTCGCTCCGACGGTCCTCGTCGCCCAGGCCGGCACCCGCGAGCTCGTCGAGGCGCTCCGCGCGGCGGGCCTGGCACCGGTCGCGGAAGGGCCGGACGGGCAGGTGCTGCACCTGATGCCGGAGGTGCGCCGCGTCGGGCGGCGGGGTGCGGCCGCGGCGCGACGCAGGGCGGCCGACGCGGCCGCCGTCGTCGGGCCGCAGGAGGCCCAGCCCACGGAGCGGCTGGCGGCGCTCGTCCCCCGGCTGCGGCGCGCCGACGAGGACCAGGTGCCCGCGGTGCCGACGCCGGTGGCGCCCGGGCGCCAGCCGCAGCGGGCGGGCAGCGGAACAGCCGACCCCGCCGGGGCGTTGGTGCTGCTGCGCGAGGCCGCCGCCGAGCGCACCCCGGTGTGGGTGGAGCTGGTGGGTCCGCAGGGGCTCACGGAGAAGCGGCTGCTGCGTCCCGTCCTCGTCGAGGGCGGTCGTGTGCGCGCCGTCGACCCTGCCCGTGAGGCGGAGCTGACCATCGCCGTGCACCGCATCGCGTCGGTCACCCGAGAAGAGGAGAGCCCGTGACGAACGGCCCGTTGATCGTGCAGAGCGACAAGACGCTGCTGCTCGAGGTGGACCACGACCAGGCCGAGGCCTGCCGGCGGGCCATCGCACCGTTCGCGGAGCTGGAGCGGGCCCCCGAGCACGTGCACACCTACCGCCTCACGCCGCTGGGCCTGTGGAACGCGCGGGCGGCCGGTCACGACGCGGAGCAGGTCGTCGACGTGCTCCTCGCGTACTCGCGCTACCCGGTGCCGCACGCCCTGCTGGTCGACGTCGCCGACACGATGTCCCGCTACGGCCGGCTGCAGCTCGTGCAGGACCCGGTGCACGGGCTCGTGCTGCACTCCCTCGACCCCGCGGTGCTCGCCGAGGTGATCCGCTCGCGGCGGACCGCCGGGCTGCTGGGCGCCCGGCTCGACGCCACGGACGTGGTGGTGCACCCGTCCGAGCGCGGCCACCTCAAGCAGGTGCTGCTCAAGCTCGGCTGGCCCGCCGAGGACCTCGCCGGATACGTGAACGGCGAGGCCCACCAGATCGACCTGGTGCAGGACGGCTGGCACCTGCGGCCGTACCAGCAGCAGGCGGTCGACGGGTTCTGGCACGGCGGGTCCGGGGTCGTGGTGCTCCCCTGCGGGGCCGGCAAGACGATCGTCGGGGCCGCGTCGATGGCCCGCTCGGGGACGACCACGCTCATCCTCGTGACGAACACCGTCAGCGCCCGCCAGTGGCGCGACGAGCTGGTGAAGCGCACCACGCTGACCGAGGACGAGATCGGCGAGTACTCCGGTGCCCGCAAGGAGATCCGCCCGGTCACGATCGCGACCTACCAGGTGCTGACGACGAAGCGGAAGGGCGTCTACACGCACCTGGAGCTGCTCGACGCCCGCGACTGGGGCCTCGTCGTGTACGACGAGGTGCACCTGCTGCCGGCCCCCATCTTCCGCATGACCGCCGACCTGCAGGCACGCCGCCGCCTCGGCCTGACCGCCACCCTCGTCCGGGAGGACGGCCGCGAGGACGAGGTGTTCAGCCTCATCGGCCCCAAGCGGTTCGACGCCCCCTGGAAGGACATCGAGGCCCAGGGCTACATCGCGCCCGCCGACTGCGTCGAGGTCCGGCTCACGCTGCCCGACGCCGAGCGGATGGCCTACGCGACCGCCGAGCCCGAGGACAAGTACCGCCTCGCCGCGACGGCCAGGGGCAAGAACCGCGTGGTCGAGCACCTCGTGGCCCAGCACACCGGTGACCAGGTGCTCGTGATCGGCCAGTACCTCGACCAGCTCCACGAGCTCGCCGAGCACCTCGACGCCGACCTCATCACCGGCGAGACGCGGGTGAGCGAGCGGCAGCGGCTGTTCGACGCGTTCCGGAGCGGCGAGATCCACAAGCTCGTCGTCAGCAAGGTCGCGAACTTCTCGATCGACCTGCCCGAGGCGTCGGTCGCCATCCAGGTGTCGGGGTCGTTCGGGTCCCGTCAGGAGGAGGCGCAGCGGCTCGGCCGGATCATGCGGCCCAAGTCCGACGGCAAGACGGCGCACTTCTACACCGTCGTGTCCCGGGACACCGTCGACCAGGACTTCGCCGCCCACCGGCAGCGGTTCCTCGCCGAGCAGGGGTACGCCTACACGATCGTCGACGCCGAGGACCTGCTGGCCCCGACGGACGAGCTCGAGCGGGACTGACCTGTCACCCGTTCGCCGACCTGTGACGCCCCCCACAGGGGTCCGGTCGGGCGAACGGGCTCAGGTGCGGGCCGCTCGTCCCGATGGGACCACGACTCGTCCCCTCGAAGAAGGACCCTCGTGTCGACATCCCTCCACACCGGGCGGCTCCGCCGCGCGCTCGCCGCGGCGGGTGCCGCGGTGCTGCTGGTCACGGCGACCGCAGCCGCCACCGCCACCACCGCCACCGCCGCCGTCGCCCCCGTGACGAGCTCGTTGGGCTCCAGCTGGGCCAGCCCGGTGGCCCAGGGCGGCGACGACGGTCACGCCGTCTACGTCCTGCGCCCGGCCGGCCAGCGATACGCCACCGGCTCGATCGCGGTGACGGACGACGTCACGGGCTCCGTCACGACCACGCCCCTGGACGAGTTCGGTGCGGTGTGGTTCGTGCCGAACGACCTCCTGGTCGGCGACCACGAGCTCACGTTCCAGTACTCGGGCGACGACCTGTACTCACCGAGCTCGTTGACCCGCACCGTCACCGTCACCGGCCCTCTCAGCCCCGGCATCCCCGCCAAGGGGCGGCCGCGGATGACGATGACCGGCACGGAGTCGGCGCTGCCTGGCGCGACCCCCGAGTACACGCTGCACGTGACGGGCAGCGGGCCGGTCCCCACCGGGACCGTCTCCGTGTTCGAGTTCGACGGTGACGTCCCCTACACCAGCGAGCCCGTGGAGCTGCAGGACGGGTCGGCCGTGGTCCACCTGCCCGCCGTCACCCCCGGCCGCCACGTCATGTCGGCCAGCTACTCGGGCGACTCCCAGTACCTGGGGGCCCACCAGGCGCACGACGTGATCTACCTGGTCGTCCCCGTCACCGTCCCGGGGGGCGAGCCCGACGAGCCGCCCGTGCCCGTTCCCGCCGAGAAGGGCGACCCGCTCGTCGAGACGCCCGCGACCGTGACGACGGCCGTCGGCACGCCCGCCCGCTTCCGCGTCCTGTTCCACAGCCCGGTCCGCCAGGACACGACCGTGACGGTCCGCGAGGGCTCGACGGTGCTCGCCCAGGTCGGCCGGTCCGCAGCCGCGGACCGCGCCGAGGTCACGCTCCCCGTGCTGGCCCCCGGCACGCACACCCTGACCGTCTCGACCCCCGAGTCGGACAGCCTGAAGGCGTCGCAGGCCACGGTCGCCCTCGTCGTCTCCGGTGAGCCGACGCGCGCCACCGAGGCGCCGACGGGCACGCTGTCCGCACCGGCCGACGTCGTCGTCGGTGCGCCGACGACGCTGGAGGCGCACGGCTACACCCCGGGCGAGACGGTGGCGTTCTACCTGCACTCCGACCCGGTGCTCCTCGGCACCGCCGTCGCCGACGCGCAGGGCGTCGCCCGCCTGGTCGTCACCCTCCCGGCGGGTGTGCCGGCCGGGGCCCACCACGTCCTGGCCACCGGCGGCACGAGCGGCGTCTGGGCGGAGCTCCCGGTGACCGTGACCGCCGCGGCCGCCCCGGGGACGCCGACCCCTGCCGCCACGGGGACCGCGACGCTCGCAGCCACGGGTGCGCAGACCGGGTCGCTCGTCGCGGTGGCGCTCCTGGCGCTCGCCCTCGGCGGTGGCCTCGTCGTCGCACGGAGGCGCGCACAGGGCTGACCTCCTGCACCCGACCGACGGCCGGTCCGACTTTCGGGTCGGGCCGGCCGTCGTCGTCCCGGCCCGGCCCGGGCGGAGCGGCGACCGGACCCGCCCGTGCCCGTCGCGGCGTCTCGGAGAGTCCCGGGGTCCCGGCGTCCCGGCGTCCCGGCGTCCCGGGATCCCGGCATCCCGGTGTCCCGGCGGACGACCGGCACGCGTCGGGCCCGGGAACCCGCAGGTGACATCCGTCGTTGCGACCGGTACATCGCTCCGGAAGGATCATCGGGTGCTCCCCCGTCGTCGTGGCCCGTCGCTCCTCGTCCCTGCCCTCCTGGGCCTGTTCCTGCTGGTCGGAGGCAGCGCGGCGTCGGCGGCCGAGCCGCAGGCGCTCACCGGCGAGATCACCGACCCGGTGGGTGCCCTCGACGGGCAGGAGGGCGAGGTCCAGGCCGCGCTCGACCAGCTCGCCGACGAGACGCCGTACCAGCTCTACGTCGTCTACGTGGCGGACTTCGGCGGTGCCGACCCCAAGGCGTGGGCCCGGGAGACGGCCGCGGCGTCCGGGCTGGGCAGCGGAGACTTCGTCCTCGCGGTCGCGACGGAAGCCCGTCGGTACGCGCTCGTCCCGGAGTCCACCGGCGAGCTGTCCTTCGACCAGGTCCAGCAGGCGTACGTCGCCGCCGAGGACCCGCTTCGCGACGACGACTGGGCCGGTGCGGCGGTCGCGGTGGCGGACACCCTCCGCGAGGAAGCGACCGGCGGCGGCTCGTCGGGCGGTTCCTGGTTCGGCGCGCTCCTGGTCATCGGCCTGGTGGCGATCGGTCTGTTCCTGCTGGTCGCGTGGGTGCGTGGCCGCTCGCGCCGGCAGCAGGTCGCCGCCGCCCCGCAGAGCACCGGTCCGGCGCAGCAGGCCGACGAGCTCACGATGCTCCCGACCGCCGAGCTCGACCGCCGCTCGTCGACCGCGCTCGTCGCCATCGACGACGCCCTGCGGACCTCCGAGCAGGAGCTCGGCTTCGCCCAGGCGCAGTTCGGGCCGAGCGCGACGAAGGAGTTCGAGGCGGTGCTCGCGAGCGCCAAGCAGCGCGTCACCGAGGCGTTCCGGCTGCGCCAGACGCTCGACGACGACATCCCCGACTCGGAGCCGCAGGTCCGCGAGACGGCCACGCGCATCCTGCGGCAGTGCCAGCAGGTCGCCGCGGACCTCGAGGCGCAGAAGGCCGGCTTCGACCGGCTGCGCGACCTGCAGGCCGGCGTCGGCGAGGCGCTGGACGCGCACGAGCACACGGCCGCGGCGCTGCAGGCCCGCGTCGAGCCGGCACGCGCCTCGATCGCCACGCTCGCCGCCCAGTACCCGCCGAGCGCCCTGGCGTCGGTCACCCACAACCCCGACCAGGCCCGCCTGCTGCTCGACGAGATCATCTCGACCATCGCGAAGGGCCGTGAGGCGGCCGCGCGTGACGAGCGCGGGACCGCCGTCGGCTACGCCCGTGCCACCGAGGAGGCGCTCGGCCAGGTCACCACGCTGCTCGACGCCGTCGACCGGGCCGGTGCCGACCTCGCGACGATCGGTCCGCGGCTCGACGCCGCCGTCGCGTCGATCTCGTCCGACCTCGCCGACGTGCGGCGCCTCGCCCCGCAGAGCCAGGACGTGGCCGGCCCGGCCGTGAACGCGCACGCCGCGATCGAGACGGCACGGACGGCCCGCGCCGGCACCGGCGACCCGCTGGCGGCGCTCCGCACCATCACCGACGCCGAGCTCGCGCTCGATGCCGCCCTCGCCCCCCTGCGCGAGTCCGACGAGCGCGCCCGGCGCGCGCTCGGGCTGCTCGACGACCTCATGGGCCGGCTCGACTCCACGCTGCGGGCGACGAGCGACTTCGTCGCGACCCGTCGCGGGGCGGTCGGCCCGGAGGCGCGCACGAGGCTCGCGGAGGCCGAACGGCTGCGCACCCGCGCCCTCGACGAGCGCGGCCGGGCCCCGGAGCAGGCGCTCGAGTCCGCGCGGCGCGCCCAGGAGCTCGCCGTCGAGGCGCAGCAGCTCGCGCAGGCCGACGTCGACCACCAGCAGGACTTCGCCGGGGTCGGCGGTCGGCGTGGCGGCGACCAGTTCGGCGGCGTCGGCGGGATGGTGCTCGGCGGGATCCTGCTCGACTCGATCCTGCGCGGGGGCGGCGGCTTCGGCGGCGGCCATCACGGCGGCGGCTGGGGCGACGGCGGAGGCGGCGGCTGGGGCGGCGGAGGCGGCGACGGCGGCGGCGGTGGCTTCGGCGACGGCGGGTTCGGCGGCGGGTTCTGAACCCCTGCACATCGACTGCAACAGACAGCACGGACGACGAGAGGCACGACACGATGACCGAGAAGCAGAGCATCTTCGGCCGCATCACGCAGCTGACCCGCGCGAACATCAACGCGCTGATCGACCAGGCGGAGGACCCGCAGAAGATGCTGGACCAGCTCGTCCGCGACTACACCGGCTCGATCGCCGAGGCCGAGAAGGCCATCGCGCAGACCATCGGCAACCTGCGTCTCGCCGAGCAGGACTACAACGAGGACGTCCGGGCGGCCCGCGAGTGGGGCCAGAAGGCGCTCGCCGCGTCCACCGCCGCGGACCAGGCCCGCTCGGCGGGGGACGCCGTCAAGGCCGACCGCTTCGACAACCTGGCCAAGGTGGCGCTCGGCAAGCAGATCACCGCCGAGGGCGAGGTCCGTGACGCCGAGCCGCTCATCGCGTCGCAGCGGGAGACCGTCGAGAAGCTCAAGACCGGCCTGTCGCAGATGAAGGACAAGCTCGGCCAGCTCAAGTCGCGCCGCGACACGCTCGTCGCCCGGCAGAAGTCGGCCCAGGCGCAGCAGACCGTGCAGACCGCGATCAGCTCGATCAACGTGCTGGACCCGACGAGCGAGATCGCCCGCTTCGAGGAGAAGGTGCGCCGCGAGGAGGCGCTGGCGATGGGTCAGGCGGAGCTCGCGTCGTCCTCCCTGGACGCGCAGTTCGCCGAGCTCGAGATGTCCGGCGAGCAGCTGGAGGTCGAGGCCCGGCTCCTCGCGCTGAAGTCCGGCAGCGCCCCCACCCAGCTCGGGACCACCCCGGTGACGGCCCAGATCGAGGCCCCGCAGGACGCCCCGCGCGACGCCTGACTGTCCCTGGCACGCAGACGGCCGCGGCCGGCGACCCCGTCGAGGGGCGCCGGCCGCGGCCGTTCGCGCGTGGTCAGGCGGGGGTGCGCTCCGCGGCGCGCGCGACCACGATGCCCGCGAACGCACGGGCGAGCGCCCGACCGGCGCCCGCGACCACCTCGTCGTGCTGCGCCGCCGCGGCGTCCACGGCCGCGGTGTCGACGTCGTCGTGCAGCGCCGCCCACGCGTGCAGCGTCTCGGGCGACGCCTCGGGGTGGAACTGCACGCCCCACGCCGGACCGACACGGAAGGCCTGGTAGGGGTAGGCCCGCGAGTGCGCCAGCCAGGTGGCGGTGCGGGGGAGGTCGACGATCGCGTCGGCGTGCATGCTCGGCAGGCGCGTGCTGCGGCGCTCCTCGGGCAGGTCCACGTCGACGAGTCCGCCGACGAGCGCGTCGCCGACCGCCTCCGGGCGCCAGTGCACCTCGATGACGCCGGACTCTCGCCCGGGAGGGGCCGCGACGTGCACGCGCCCGCCGGTCGCGACGGCGAGGAGCTGCGCACCGAGGCAGATGCCCAGCGTGGGCACCCCGGCGCCGACGGCGGCGGCGAGCAGGGCGCGTGTCTCGGCGACGCCGGGATGGTCGGACGTGGCGGACATCTGGCCGCCGAGCACGAGCAGGCCGTCCAGCGCGTCCGCGGCACCGGCGCTCTCGCCGAGGTCGGCGCGCACGAGCCGGACGTCGACGCCGTCGAGCCAGTCCGCGAATCGGTCCAGCGACACACCGGCGTCGAGCTGGACGACGGTCAGCACGGGGGTGGTTGCATCGGTCACGAGGCAGCACGGTACCGGTTTGGACGCCCGCTCAGAACAGTTCGGGGATCTCATTCCCCCACGTAGGCGACGACCCGCTTGACCGTCTCCCCGTCCCGCAGGATCCGCCGGTGGCCGAGCCCGTCGCTGACCACGAGCTCGGCGCCCGGCCAGGCGCGGGCGATGCGCGGGCCGTCCTGGTGGTCGGCCTCCTTGTCGGCCAGGTCGCTCAGCACGAGGGCGGGCGGGAGCGGGCCCGGGGCGTTCGCGGCGCGCACGGGCACGTCCAGGGTGGACAGCCGGCGCCCGACGAGCCCTTCCATCCGCACGACGAGCCGGTGCCGGCTCGTGCCGCCGAGGCCCAGCGCGGCCGCGAACTCGGTGACGTACGACAACGGCTGCGCGAGCGGGGTGATGAGCACGAGCCGCTCGGTCGCGGTGCCGTCGAGGACCGCGAGGGCGCTCGCGGCGGCCCCGAGCGAGTGCCCGACGACGGCGCGGACCGGCCCGTGCTCGATGGTCTGCGCGGTGACGACGGCGTCGAGCGCGGACGCGAGCTCGGGCAGCGTCGACCGGCCGCGGCCGAGCGCTCCCGGGCCGGAGGCGCCGTGACTGGGCGCGTCGTACGCCACGACGCGCAGGCCGGCGGCGACGAGCGGTTCGACGAGCGGCGCCGCGAGCTGTGCGCGATGGCCTCCCCAGCCGTGCACGAGGACGACCGTCGGGCCGTCCTCGCCCCACGTCTGGCCCGCGATCTCGGACCGCCCGAACGGCAGCGTCCAGGTCCTGCCGCCGGCGACGGTCTGCCTCCCGGTGGCGTGGGGCGGCCGGCACCACAGGCGCAGCGCCGCCCGTGCCATCAGGTCCGGTGCCCACGGGTCGACCGCGCGCACGGCCGCACGGAGGGCGGGCGGCACGCCGAACCTATAGGAACGAACGGTCGTGCTTTTTTCGGCGGACATCTCGGCCATGGTGCGCTCCTTCTGGGAGGTCAGTGGTCAGGGTGGAGCGACTTCATGAGCCGCTCGAACGCGAATCGCGTGCGGGTCTCGGCGGCCGCGTCCTCGAGGAGCCGGAACGCGTGGAAGTGCGCGAGCATCAGCCCGTGCAGGTCGTGCGCGAACTGCTCGGGCGCCAGGTCCTCACGGAACGCCCCCTCCTTGACGCCCGACCGGTACACCTGGGCGAGCGACTCCACGAGGTCCCAGTGGTCGCGGACCACCTGATCCCGCACCGGACCCGGCTGATCGTCGAACTCGGTGGCGGCGGACACGAACAGGCAGCCGGCGCTGCCGGCGGTCGACGCCACCAGCCAGCACTCGAACAGCGTGCGGACGCGGGGCTCGCCGCGAGGCGACCCGAGCGCGGGCCGGATCACCTGGTCGACGAACCGCTCGCGCGCGCGGCTCAGCACGGCGAGCTGCAACGCCTCCTTGGAGCGGAAGTGCGCGTACAGGCCGCTCTTGGACAGGTCCGAGGCGGATGCCAGCGAGCCGATGGTCAGGCCCGCGACGCCGAGCCGGCCGGCGATCTCGACGGCACGGTCGATCACCGACTGCCGGGTCACCTCGCCCTTGCTCACCGGTCGAAATTAGCACGATCGTGCGAAGCGGTCGAGATTCAGCCGAGCGGCGGCATGCTGCCCCGGTGCGCGCCGCGCCGCCTCGCAGGCTTCTCTCAGGCGGTGTCCAGGCTGCGTGGGCACACTGGAGGGATGACGTCCGTCCCCGCCACGCCCGAGGCGTGCCTGCTCGTCGTCGACGACGAGCCGAACATCCGCGAGCTCCTCTCGACGTCGCTGCGCTTCGCGGGCTTCGAGGTGCACGCCGCCGCCGACGGCGGGTCGGCGCTGCGGCTGGCCAGGGACGTCGAGCCGGACCTCGTGGTGCTCGACGTGATGCTGCCCGACATGGACGGCTTCACCGTGACCAGGCGGCTGCGCGAGAAGGGCCAGCACGTGCCGGTCCTGTTCCTCACGGCGCGCGACGACACGGCCGACAAGGTGCAGGGCCTCACGGTCGGCGGCGACGACTACGTGACGAAGCCGTTCAGCCTCGAGGAGGTCGTCGCGCGCATCCGTGCCATCCTGCGGCGGACCGGCCAGGGCCTGGACCTCGAGGCGAGCGTGCTGCGGTACGCCGACCTGGAGCTCGACGAGGACAGTCACGAGGTCACGCGCGCCGGCCAGCGCGTCGACCTGTCGCCGACGGAGTTCAAGCTCCTGCGCTACCTCATGCTCAACCCCGGCCGGGTGCTGTCGAAGTCGCAGATCCTCGACCACGTGTGGCAGTACGACTGGGGCGGCGACGCGAACATCGTCGAGTCCTACATCTCCTACCTGCGTCGCAAGGTGGACCAGCTCGACGACGCCGACGGCAACCGGCTCGAGCCGCTCATCCACACCAAGCGCGGCGTCGGTTACCTGCTGCGCGAGACCCCGTGACCAGCACGCCTGCGCCGGCGTCCCGTCCCGGCACCGCGCCGCCGACGGGTCCGCCGGCCGCCGGCGCGCCCGACGTCCCTCCGCTCAGCGCCGCCCGCCCGACGACGTCACCGACGAGGTCGCCGCGTCCCGGTGCTGCCCGCCGCGTCCGGACACGGTGGGCGGGCGTCCCGCTCGTCGCGCGCCTGGTCGGGATCACCACGGTGCTGCTCGCCGTCGGGCTGGTGCTCGCCGGGACGGCCAGCGCCACGCTGCTGCGGCGGACCCTCGTGGAGCAGGTGGACAGCAAGCTCGTGACCGAGGGCAAGGCGTTCGCCAACGACGCCTTCAACCCGTTCAGCCCGCGGAACACGGGCCTCGCGACGGTGCCCAGCGACTACTACGTCGTGTACACGGACTCCTCCGGCGTCTCGACCGTCGTCCTCCGGGGCACCGTGACACGGGAGTACGGCACCCCGGACGTGCCGGACCTGTCCATCGACGAGGTCATCGACCGTTCGGGTGAGCCGTTCACGACCGGGTCGGACGAAGCCGGCTCCCTGTGGCGCATGGTCATGTACCCGGTCTACCCGAACGAGTCGAGCAACCACGTCGTCGGCACCGTCGCGATCGCGCTCCCGCTCGAGGGCGTCGAGGACACGGTCCGCCGGATGGCGCTGGCACTCGTGCTGAGCGGCGTCGGCATCGTCGTGATCGGCGCCATGGTGGGCGGCTGGGCCGTGCGCCGGTCCCTCAGGCCGCTGCGTGAGATCGAGTCGACGGCTGCCGCGATCGCCGCCGGCGACCTGTCCCGCCGCGTCGCGACCGCCCCCGAGAGCACCGAGGTGGGGCGGCTCGGTGCCGCGCTCAACGGGATGCTCGCGCAGATCGAGCAGGCGTTCGGCGCCCGGACCGCGTCGGAGGCCCGGATGCGCCGGTTCGTCGCGGACGCGTCCCACGAGCTGCGGACGCCGCTGGCGACGATCCGCGGGTACGGCGAGCTCTACCGGATGGGCGCGCTCACCGAGAAGCCCCAGGTGGACGACACCATGCGGCGCATCGAGGACTCCGCGACCCGCATGGGTGGGCTCGTGGAGGACCTGCTGGCGCTCGCGCGGCTCGACGAGAACCGGCCCCTGCGCCACGACCCCGTGGACCTCACCGTGCTGGCCGCCGACGCCGTCAGCGACCTGCACGCCCTGGACCCGTCGCGCAGCACCCGGCTCGAGCCGCTCACGGCGGGGGCGACCACCGGACCCGTGCTGGTGGTCGGCGAGGAGCCGCGACTGCGGCAGGTGCTCGCCAACCTGCTGGGGAACGTGGTCCAGCACACCCCCGCGGGCACCCCGGTGGAGATCGCGATCGGCGTGGTGCCCGGTCCGGCAGGCACCTCGACCGGTGTCGTGGAGGTCCGCGACCACGGGCCCGGGATCGACCCCGACCACGCCGCCCGGGTCTTCGAACGGTTCTACCGGATCGACGCGGCGCGGGGCCGGGACTCGGGCGGGGCCGGTCTGGGCATGGCGATCGTCGCTGCGATCGTCGAGTCCCACGGCGGCACGGTCGGCCTCGCGCAGACACCCGGGGGCGGGACGACCGTCCGTGTCGCGCTACCCGTTCACGTGTCCGGTTCGAGCAACGCAGCGTCCACCTGAGGGCTACGATGACGCGTCCTAGTCACCGTCGTGAGGCTGTCATCCATGGGCGTCCATGACGCACCACAGTGGTTGTTGTCCGCCTACCAGCGCAGCGTCCTGGGCGCTGGTGCGACCGCAGGCGTCGAGGAGATCCGCGACGCCGGTCAGGCGCTGATCGACCGCTGGTCGTCCCCCGGCCGCGACTTCCACAACCTCAAGCACCTGGTCGACGTGCTGGTCCGCGTCGACGAGCTGGTCGAGGAGACCCACGAGCCCGACCTCGTGCGGCTGGCCGCCTGGTACCACGGCGCGATCTTCGACTCCGCCGACGCGAAGTCGTACGCCAACCGCGGCGGGGAGGACGAGATCGCCAGCGCGCGCCTGGCGCACGAGGAGCTGACCAAGCTCGGTGTCAGCGAGCGGCGCGCGAACCGCGTGCACGACCTCGTGGTGGCCCTCGTCAGGCACTCGCCCGACCCCACGGACTTCGACTGCGCCGTGCTCTGCGACGCCGACCTGGCGATGCTCGCCGCCGAGCCGCAGCGCTACAAGGCCTACCTGCACGACGTGCGCGCCGAGTACGCCCACCTGCCCATCGAGGACTACGTGCGGGCGCGCGTGCGGATCCTGCACAAGCTGCTCGCCCGGCCGTCGCTGTTCTCCAGCCCGCTCGGCGCCGCGTGGGAGGAGCCGGCCCGGCAGAACGTGTCCGCGGAGCTCCAGCGGCTCGAGAAGGAGCTGGCGAAGCTGAACGCCGAGAAGCTGGCGGCCGTCGAGCCAGAGCAGGCGCTCAACGGGGCGACCGACGACGCGACGGCCCGGGCCGCGGCCGCCTCGAGCACGGGCGACGCGACGCGGTCCTGACCCCCCGGCCGGGCGACGCGAGCGCGTCCTGACTGCCGGGACCGCCGCCGGGAGGCGGTTGCCGCCCGCGGTGCGGCCGGTCGGTCGGCGTCGCGCTGGCCGCGGCGAACCGCCCACAGCCCCACCGTCGGCGACGGCCAAACCTCAGCCCGTCGATCCGGCCGGACGAGGGCTCGCGCCCCGGCCTACGTTCGGCGGAACACCGGCGCGGCTCGCAGGACGCGTCGCCGACGAGTCACGGAGGTCCGTCATGACGAGGTTCGAGGTCGACAGCGCCCAGGTCGCACAGGCCGCGGCCGGGGTGCAGGCGCGCGCGGCGTCGATCCGCGCCGAGGTGTCCGCGATGCACCGCCAGCTGGCCGAGCTCCAGGGCACCTGGCGCGGCGGCGCGGCGACGGCCTTCGCCGGGGTCCTCACGGACTGGTCCGCCACCGAGACCCGGATGGACCAGTCACTCCAGTCCATCAGCACCGCCATGCACGCTGCCGCCCGGACCTACGCCGAGGCCGAGTCGCAGGCGTCGCGGCTGTTCACCGTGTGAGACCCGGCCCCGGAGCCCACCGCTTCCCGGCCGGGCGGTCGCGCGCAGGTCACGACCGGCAGGCGTCGGTGCGGCATTCGTCCACCGCCGGGCGGCATACGCTCGGGCGGTGACCGTGCTCGTCGATCCCCCGCTGTGGCCCCGGCACGGTCGGCACTGGGCGCACCTGGTCAGCGACTCCTCCGTCGAGGAGCTGCACGCGTTCGCGGCCCGGGCAGGGCTGCCCGAGAGGGCGTTCGACCTCGACCACTACGACGTACCCGACGCCCGGGTCGACGAGCTCGTCGCGCTCGGCGCGGTTCCTGTCAGCGCAGGCGAGCTGATCCGGCGGCTGCGCGCGTCGGGTCTGCGCATCCCGGCCCGGGACCGCACCCGCCGGCACTGAGCGACCAGCGACCGACAGCCATCGCACGGCGCCGTCGGGCCTGACGTCCGGCCGGTCAGGTGAGGTGGGCGGCGATGGCCCGTGCGCAGTCGAGGGCCTCCGTGTGCGTGGTGTCGACCTCGACGTCGTAGCAGACCCCGTCGTGCACCAGGTGGGCCTGGAGCGCCGCCATGCCGTGCACACGGTCGCCGCGGGCGATCTCACGCCCCTCGGCGTCCCCGCTCTCGCAGCGGACGCCGACCCAGAGCACGTCCAACCCGTCGAGGACCGCGCGCCACTCGGCCTGGGTCCTCGCGCCTCCGAGGAAGACGTCGTCGATGACGACCCGCGCACCTGCACGAGCCATCGCCGCGACCCCCTGCATCCACGCGGCCTGAAGCGTCCGGAACTCGGCGCCGACATGGACGCCGCCGTCGCTCGCGAACTCGATCCCGCCGTCGGACGTCCGCATCCGGGCAGGCATCGCGTCGACCAACGAGTCGACAGCAGCGGCGAGCCACTGGTCGGGCAGCACCGACTGCAGGCACCGCAGGATCCCGGACTTGCCCGAGCTGGACCCACCGTTGAGCACGATCACCTGAGTCGTCACCGGGTCACCGTAGAGGCCGTCGCCACGGTCTCCCCTGGTGCCCGGAGCACGCGGGCGTCAGGCGGGACCGTCGACGACGTCTGCCGCCGGCGCGGGAGCGGCGAGCCGCATGCCCATGACCGTGCGGACACCGCCCTTCGGGACGACGTCGTCGGTGAGGTGGGTCATTCCGAGCTTCGACGCGACGCGTCGTGAGGCCTCGTTGCGGGGATGGATGATCGCGACGAGCTCGGTCGCCCCGAGGGAGTCGCGAGCGAGGTCCCGGCAGGCGGCGGCAGCCTCGGTGGCGTACCCGCGACACTGGAGCTCGTGTCGCACGTGGTACCCGACCTCCAGGCGGGTGGTGCCGCCCAGGGGCTGCCAGGTCAGGCCGCAGTCCCCGACGAACTCACCGGCGTGCGTCTCGACGATCCACAGCCCGTACCCGTACCGGGCGTAGTTGTCGAGGTTCCAGGAGATCCAGCCGGCCGCCTCCTGCGTCGTCTTCGGGGCCGGGTAGTAGGTCATGACCCGCGGGTCCCCCAGCAGTGCCGCCATCGCGTCGAGGTCGTCGTGCGTCATCTCGCGAAAGCGCAGGCGGGTCGTCGCACCAGGAAGCACCGGACGACCGTAGCGCTCGCCGGTCCTCACGGCGCCGCCGGTCCTCGCGGCGCCGCCGGTCCTCGCGGCGCCGCCGGCCCTCGCGGCGCCGCTGGTCCTCGCGGCGCCGCCGGTCCTCGCGGCGCCGCCGGGCGCCGACCGTCGCACGGTTCGGCAAGCGTCGCCGGTCAGTGGCCCCTGCGGAGCGCCTCCACCCAGCCGCCCGACTCGGTGACGTCGGTGCCGGCGGCCCCGGACTCGGCCGTGCACCCGAAGCCCACCACCCAGGTGCCGTCGGAGAGCTCGGCCTGGCCGAGACTCATCGGCGCAGGCAGCGCGGCAAGGAACCGGCCGAGCGCACCCGCCGACAGCCGCCACACCTCCCCCGCGATCGGCGCACCTCCGCCCGGGCCGACCCGGACGAGCCCGGGTTTGCGCGGGACGGTGTCGAGCGCGACGAGACGGTAGGCGTCGGAGGTGCGGACCGACGCCACGAACCGGCCGCCGAGTGCCTCGAGCTCGCCGTTCAGCGGCTGGCCCCGCAGGTGCGCGCCGACCACGAGCACGTCCACGCCGCCGTCGACGAGGAGCGGGTCGCCGTCCGTCGCCAGCAGCCGGGCGGCGAGGTCGACGGCGAGCTGGTCGTCGAACGCCCGGGACACGACCGTCACGCCGAACGGTCCCCCGTCGGCCTCTCCGGCAGGAACGGCGACGGCCGCCAGGTCGAGCAGGTTGACGAAGTTCGTGTACGTGCCGAGCCGCCGGTTGATGCCGACCGGGTCGGCCTGCACGGCGGCGATGGTCGGGTGCTCCGTCGTCGTGGGGAGCAGCAGGACGTCGCACCCGTCGAGTGCCGCGAGGGCGGCGACGCGGGCGTCGTCCAGCCGGGCCCGGTCCGTGACGTAGTCGGCGGCCGTGATGGCGCGGCCCGCCAGGATGATCGAGGCGACCGTCGGGTCGGCGCCGGAGGGCTCGCCCGCGAGGAAGGGGCCCACCGCCTCGTACCGCTCGGCGAGGATGGCGCCGTCGTACAGGAGCCGCGCGGCGTCGAGCATCGGTGACACGTCGACCACGCGGACCGAGGCGCCCGTCGCCTCGACGGCGCTGACCGCCGACGCGAACGCCGCGCGCCACCCCGGGGACAGGGGCGCGAGGTCGGCGGCGCGCGGGACCGCCACCACGGGGGCGGCCCGCAGACCGAGGCGCACGTCGACCGGCCACGTCCGCGCCCCGTCCTGGGCCATGAGCCGCGAGGCGAGGACCCCGAGGTCGAGCCCTCGCGTGAACGTGGTGACGACGTCGTACGACCGGCACGCGGGGACGACGCCGGCCGTCGGCACGAGCCCGACGGTCGTCTTGATGCCGACGATCCCGCCGAACGCCGCCGGGACGCGCCCTGAGCCCGCGGTGTCGGTGCCGAGACCGATGTCGGCGATGCCCAGCGCGACGGCGACGGCCGACCCGGAGCTGGACCCGCCCGAGACCCGGTCGGGAAGGGTCGCGTGCCGGACTGCGCCGTACGGGGAGCGGGTACCGACGAGGCCCGTGGCGAACTGGTCGAGGTTCGTCTTGCCGATCACGACGGCACCGGCGTCGACCAGCCGCTGCACGGCGGGCGCCGACGCGGGCGCAGGCCCGGCCGCGAACGACGGGCAGGCCGCCGTCGTGGGGAGCCCGGCGACGTCGATGTTGTCCTTCACCGCCAGCGTGGTCCCCGCGAGCGGCAACGACGCCCCGGCGGCCACGGCCGCGTCGACGAGCGCAGCCGCCGCCAGGGCCTCCGCCGCCGGCACGAGGCTGATCCACACCTCGGGCCGGTCCACCTCCGCGATCCGTGCGTAGGCAGCGCGCACCCGCTCGACAGCCGTCTCCATGGTGAGCAGGGTCATGCACCCACCGCCACGATCGCGAGAGGCGTGCCGGGAGCGACGTGCTGGCCTGGTTCGACGAGCACGCTCAGCACGGTCCCGGCCGCCGGCGCGACCACCCCGAGCTCGAGCTTCATCGCCTCCAGCGCGACGAGCAGGTCGCCGTCCGCGACCACGTCGCCCACCTGCACCTCGACGCGCCACACGCTTCCCACCATGGGCGCCTCGACGAGCACGCTGCCGTCGGGCAGCTCGATCTCGACGGGCAGCGCGACCGCCTCGTCGACCGGCTCGTCCGCGGGTGCGGACAGCTCGCCGGCCAGCTCCCAGGCCGACCGCTCGGCCGCGAAGGCGGCGGCCTGCGTCGCCTGGAAGGCCGCGATGTCGTCGGCGTGCTCGGCGAGGAGCGCGAGGTGGTCCCGGTAGGAGAACGTGCCGTGCTCCACCTCGACGTCGAGCCGTCCCGCGGCGAACGCCTCCCGTTGCGTCAGCAGCTCGGCCGCCGCCACCGGGTGCCAGACGATGCGGTCGAAGAACCGCAGGAGCCAGGGCTTCCCCGGTTCGAACACCCCGCGCTGCCGGTGCCCGGACCAGATGGGCACGGTCCGCCCGACGAGCTGGTACCCGCCGGGCGAGTCCATGCCGTACACGCACAGGTACTGGCCGCCGAGGCCGACCGTGTCGGACGCGGTCCAGGTGCGGGCAGGGTTGTACTTCGTGGTCATGAGCCGGTGCCGGGGGTCGAGCGGGACGGCGAGCGGCGCGCCGAGGTACACGTCGCCGAGGCCGAGCACCAGGTACTCGGCCGACGTCATGGTGCGGAGCACGTCGTCCGTCGAGCTCAGGCCGTTGACCCGGCGGACGAACTCGATGTTCGACGGGAGCCACGGCGCGCTCGGCCGCACGCCCGCCTGGTACCGGGCGACGGCCTCGCCGATGACGGGGTCGTCGAACGACAGCGGCAGGTGGATCCGGCGCGACGGGACCACGAGGTCCGCGGTGGCGGGCAGCGCGGCCTCGATCTCCACGAGCACGTCCACGAGGGCGCTGACGGAGAGGTGCACCGGGTCGACGTGCACGTGCAGCGACCGGACGCCCGGCGTGATGTCGACGACCCCGGGCAGACCGCGGGCACGCAGCGCCTCGCCGAGGGCGTGCACCCGCATGCGCAGACCGAGGTCGAGCACCATCGGTCCGTACTCCACGAGCACGTTGTCGTCGGCACCGCGCAGGTAGACGACGTCGGGCCGGTCGGCGTCGCCGGGGATCGCCGCCAGCACCCCGTCGTCGCCGTCCGGCCCGATCGGCAGGGAGGCGGGGACCGAGGCGAGCGCGCGGAGCGCGTCCGACGAGCGCAGGGCGTCCGCGGTCGTCGCCGGCACCGGCACCAGCCGCACGGTGTCGCCGGGCCGGATCTGTCCCATCTTCCAGCGGTGCCCCACCACCACGGTCACCGGGCAGGCGAACCCGCCGAGGCTCGGGCCGTCCGGCCCGAGCAGGATCGGGGTGTCGCCGGAGACGTTGAGCGCACCGACCGAGTACGGGTTGTCGTGCAGGTTCGACGGGTGCAGGCCCGCCTCGCCGCCGTCGGGCCGGGCCCACTGCGGCTTCGGCCCGGTGAGCCGGATACCGGTGCGGTTGGCGTGCGTCTGCACCTGCCAGGTCGAGGAGTACAGCATCGCCATGTCTCCGGGCGTGAAGTACGTCGGCGCCGGCTGGGGTCCCTCGGCGACCGCGATCTCCCAGTCGTGCACGAGCTCGGGGCGGTCGGCGGAGGGCACGATCGCCATGGGCCCGGTCGGCGCCGTCCCGGGCACGAGCGTGTCGCCGAGAACCAGCGCGCGGCCCGTGTACCCCCCGAACCCGCCGAGCGAGAACGTCGACGCCGAGCCGAGGTACAGCGGCACGTCGAGGCCGCCAGCGACCAGCACGTACGTCCGCAGGCCGGCGTCGGACGGGGCGCCCACGTCGAGCACACCGCCCGCGGGAACCACGACCGGCTCCCACTGCGGCACCGGCTCGCCGTCGACCGTCACGGGCGCGTCGGCGCCGGTGACGCAGACGACCGTCTCGTGGCTGAACCGCAGCCGCGGCCCGGTCAGCGTGCACTCCAGGCCCGGCACGCCCTCGGGGTTGCCGAGCGCGCGGTTGCCGAGCCGGAACGACAGGTCGTCCATCGGGCCCGACGGGGAGATGCCGACGTCCCAGTGACCGAGCCGGCCCGGCCAGTCCTGGACCGTGGTCATGACGCCGGGCCGCAGCACGTCGACGTACGGCTCGTCGTCGACGACGCCGGCGAGCGTGCCCGTGGTGTGCGTCGCGTCCAGCACGGTGCCCAGCCCGACGATCGTGCGCAGCAGCGGCAGGTTGGTCGCGATGCCGGAGATGCGAGTGTCGTCGAGCGCGGCTGCGGACGCCGCGAACGCCGCGGGGCGGTTGGGGCCGTGCGTGATGACCTTCGCGAGCATCGGGTCGTAGTGGCTCGTGACCTCCTGCCCGGTCTCCGCCCACGCGTCCACCCGGGCGTCCGCCGGGTAGACGACCTCGGTCAGCAGCCCGGCGCTCGGCCGGTAGTCCTTGCGGGGGTCCTCGGCGTACACGCGCACCTCGACGGCGTGCCCACGCACGGGCGGCCCGGACGCGGGGAGGTCGTCGAAGAAGGACGCGTCGCCCTGGGCCAGCCGGAGCATCCACTCGACGAGGTCCACCCCAGTGACGAGCTCGGTGACGGGGTGCTCGACCTGCAGGCGGGTGTTGACCTCGAGGAACGACGCCTCGCCCCGGTCCACGTCGTACACGTACTCGACGGTCCCGGCCGACCGGTAGCCGACCGACGCGGTGAGCGCCCGGGCCGACTCCTGGAGCTGCGCGCGGACCTCGTCGGGCAGCGCGGGCGCCGGGGCCTCCTCGACGACCTTCTGGTTGCGCCGCTGGAGCGAGCAGTCCCGGTCGCCCAGGCTGACGACCCGGCCCGCGCCGTCCCCGAACACCTGCACCTCCAGATGGCGTGCCCGCGCGACGAACCGTTCCAGGAAGGTGCCGCTGCTGCCGAACGACGCGGCCGCGACGCGCTGCACCTTCTCGAAGGCGACCACCAGCTCGGCGGGGTCGGAGCAGGCCTGCATGCCGATGCCGCCCCCACCGCCGACGGCCTTGACCATGACCGGGTAGCCGACCACCTCGGCGGCCTCGAGCGCCTCCTCGACGGACGCGAGCAGTCCCGAGCCCGGCACGAGCGGGACGTCGGCGGCGAGCGCCGCCTGCCTGGCCTGGTGCTTGTCCCCGAACACCGACAGGTGCGCGGGCGTCGGCCCGACGAACGCCAGCCCGGCCGCCTCGACGTGCCCCGCGAACGCCGCGTTCTCGGAGAGGAACCCGTAGCCGGGGTGGATCGCTCCCGCCCCGGTCTCGGCCGCCGCCTGCAGCACCAGGTCGGAGCGCAGGTAGCTCTCGACGGCCGGGGCGGGTCCGAGCCGGACGGCGACGTCCGCGAGCCGCACGTGCGGGGCGGCGGCGTCCGCGTCGGAGTACACGGCGACCGTCTTCAGACCCATGGACCGGGCGGTGCGCAGGATGCGGACGGCGATCTCGCCACGGTTGGCGACGAGCAGGGTGTCGAACACGGTGGATCCCCCGGGGTGGAGAGCGGCGCCGGGTGTATACACCTCGGTATCCGGCACCGTACGGAGGGCGTGTTTCCCGTCCGGGCTGGTGCGGTAAACGCTGCGTTACGCAGCAGCCGTCCCCACGCCGCGACGTTCCATGCCCGTCGGTTCCGCGACGAGGTGTCGATGGGCACCGGCCGACGAGCGGGTGGGCCCGACGCGGGCCTGACGGCGCGTCAGCCCGCGAGCGCCATCCGGGTCATGGCCGCCGTCGCGCGCTCCATGACGACCTCCAGCGACTCACCGACGTGCTTGTGCAGAGCGGTCAGGGCCGCCGGGAGCTCGCGCGCGAGGACCAGCGTGAGGATCTCGATGTGCTCGTCGATGGTGGCGGTGATGCGGTCCGCCTCGACGAAGTCGTGCATGCGCACCGCGCGGATCTTCTGGTTGACGGTGACCAGCGCCTCGGTGAGCTGCGTGTTCCCGGACGACCGGGACAGCACCTGGTGGAACCCCTCGTCGAACAGCACGAAGCTGGCGTCCGGCTCGGGCGGCGCGTCGCGCAGCTCCGCCCACGTCTCCAGCTCGGAGCGCAGCAGCGCCTCCTCGTGCCGGACCTCAGGGTTCTCGATGGCCCGCGCGATGCCGCGCAGCTCCAGCGTGATCCGCAGCTCGTACAGGTTGCGCAGGTCCTCCAGGCTCGGCACGACGACCGCGTACCCGAAGTCCGTCCGCTCCACGAGCCCGTCCGACAGCAGCCGCGACAACGCCTCGCGCACCGGCGTGCGTGACACGTCGAACGCCTTGCCGAGCTTGGGCTCGGTGAGCCGCTCGCGCGGCGAGATACGGCCGTTGAGGATCTGGTCGCGCAGCCGCTCGTAGACGACCTCCCGCAGCGAGCGGGTCTCGGCCACGTCCCCGTCCGGGCCCGCGCCCGCGTGCTGCCCGACCCCGGACAACCGTCCCGTCCGACCGGTGCTCATGCCCACGAACTGTAGCCCTCCCCTTGTCGGCACCCGCGGACGCGGGAGCCGGTCCGGCCACACCGGTCACGCGCTCACAACGCCATGGCCGCCCGGACGTCCGCCTCCTGGTCGGCCCCACCCGCACCGTTCCGCGTCACCCGTCCCGACTCCAGCACGTAGTACCGCCCCGCCGCCGCGAGCGCGAACCCGACGTGCTGCTCGACGAGGAGGACCGCGAGCCCGCCCGCGCGCGTCAAGGTCCCGATGGCGTCCTCGATCTCCTGGACCACGGACGGCTGGATGCCCTCGGTGGGCTCGTCGAGGATCAGCACCCGCGGACCGGTGAGCAGGGCGCGGGCGATCGCGAGCTGCTGCCGCTGACCGCCCGAGAGCAGGCCGGCCCGGCGGCCGAGCAGCTCGCGCAGCGCCGGGAAGAGGTCGAGCGCGTCGTCCATCCGCCTCGCCGCCGCCGCTCCCGCGCCGTCCGCCACGAGCTGGAGGTTCTCCCGGGCGGTGAGCTGCCCGAACGCCTGCTGCCCCTGCGGCACGTAGGCGAGGCCGCGGCGCACCCGCTGGTGCGGCCGCAGCCTCGTCACGTCCTCGCCGCCGAGCGTCACGCGGCCGCTGCGCACAGGCAGCAGGCCCACTGCTGCACGCAGGAGCGTCGTCTTGCCCGCACCGTTGTGGCCCATCACGGCGGTCACGCCACCGTCGTCCACCGTCACGTCGACCCCGTGGACCACCGAGGTGCGCCCGTACCCGACGTGCACGCCCGTGAGCTCCAGCATCACTCGTCTCCCGTCGTCGGTGCGGCCGGTTCGGCTGTGATCGGGTCGGCGGCCGGTTCCGTCGCGGGCCGGTCGGCGGCCGGGTCGGCGGCCGGGCGGGCGCCGGTCGGGGCCGGGTCGGCGGCCGTCCCGCGTGCCCCGGCGGACCGGCCGAGGTACACCTCCACCACCCGAGGGTCGGCCTGGACCTGGGCGACGGTCCCCTCGCTGAGCACCCGGCCCTGGTGCAGCACGGTGACGGAGGACGCGAACGAGCGCAGGAACTCCATGTCGTGCTCCACGACGACCACGGTGCGCTGCTCGCCGATCCGCTGCAGCAACTGCCCGGTCTCCTCGCGCTCGGCCTGGCTCATCCCCGCGACCGGCTCGTCGAGCAGCAGCAGCCGGGCGTCCTGCACGAGCAGCATCCCGATCTCCAGCCACTGCTTCTGGCCGTGCGCGAGCACGCCGGCCGCCACGTCACGCAGGTGCGTGAGGCCCACGGTCTCGAGGGCGGCGTCGACCGTCTCCGGCACCGTCCGGCGACGGCGCATGAGCGACCACGCACCACGGCCCGAGCCGGCGGCGATGTCGAGGTTCTGCAGCACGCTGAGCTCGTCGAACACCGACGCCGTCTGGAAGGTGCGGCCCACGCCGGCCCGGGCGATCCGGTGCGACGCACGGCCGACGAGCTCCACGCCGCCGAACCGCACCGAGCCCGTGGCCGGTGCCAGGCCCGTGATGGCGTCGACGATGGTCGTCTTGCCGGCGCCGTTGGGGCCGATGAGGAAGCGCAGGTCGCCCTGCGTCACCGTGAGGTCCACGCCGTCGACGGCCACGAAGCCGTCGAACACCACGCGCAGGTCGCGGATCTCCAGGTAGTCGTGCCGGAACCGCGACTCGGGGGCGGCGATGACCGCCTCGAGCGCCTGGGGGTCGAGGGTGCCCTCGCCCATCAGGGCGGCCGGGGTCGTCACGTCGTCGCTCATGCGGTCCTCCCGTGCGCGGACTCGACAGGCAGGTGCACCTCGTCGTCGCTGTGCGGCGTGCCGCCGTCAGACGAGGCGGGTCCGTCAGCCGGAGGCCCCGACGCGACCCGTCGCCGCCGCCACACCTGACCCAGCGTGGCGAGCCCGTTCGGCAGGAACGCGACGACGCCGATGAACAGGGCGCCCTGGAAGTAGGTCCAGAACGACGGGAACGACTCCGAGAGGCTCGTCTCCGCCCAGGACACCGCGACGGCGCCGAGCACCGGGCCGAGCAGCGTGGCCCGGCCGCCGATCGCGACGCCCACGAGGAACACGATGGACGGCACCACGCCGACGTCCGCCGGCGAGATGATCCCGACGATCGGCGTGAACAGCGCGCCACCGATCGCCGCGAAGCAGGCCGCCGTCGCGTAGGCGACGACCTTGACCGCCGCGGGGTCGTAGCCGAGGAACCGGACCCGGTTCTCCTGGTCGCGGACGGCGACGAGCAGCTCGCCCCACCGCGAGCGCATCAGCAGACGCGTGGCGAGGACCATCACGAGCAGCACCGCGGCGGCGATGAAGTAGAGCATCCGCTTGTTCACCGGGTCGGCCAGTGTGAAGCCGAAGAAGCTGGTGAACCCGTTCAGGCCGTTCGTGCCGCCGGTGACCTTCTGCTGGCCCACCAGCAGGATCGCGAACGCCGCCGCGAGCGCCTGCGACAGGATCGCGAAGTACGCGCCGCGCACCCGCCGCTTGAAGACCGCGAGGCCGAGCAGCGTGGCGATGCCCGCGGGGACCAGGAGGATCGCGACGACCGTGAACACCGGGTCGCGGAACGGCTCCCACCAGGCCGGCACGGTGCCGTCCCCGTACAGCAGCATGAAGTCGGGGACCCCGCCGGGGCCGGCGTCGGCGAGCTTGAGGTGCATCGCCATCATGTAGCCGCCGAGGCCGAAGAACACGCCCTGGCCGAGCGTCAGCATCCCACCGCGACCCCACGCCAGCCCGATCCCGACCGCGACCATGGCGAGGCAGAGGAACTTCGCGAGCAGGTTGAGCCGGAAGTCCGACAGCAGGCCGGGGGCGACGACGAACAGGGCGACGGCGGCGACGGCCAACCCGCCCCACAGGCGCAGCCGGGCGCTCACGCGAGGCTCCGCGACCGGACGGAGACCAGACCCTGCGGTCTGACCTGCAGGAAGGCGACGATGACCACGAACACGAGGACCTTCGCGATGGACGCGGTCGTCGAGTACTCGAACGAGGCCTGCAGCAGCCCGAGCGCCAGGGCCGCGATCGCCGCGCCCTTGAGCTGCCCGATGCCGCCGATGACCACCACGAGGAACGCGTCGACGATGTAGTTGGTGCCGAGCGTCGGGCCGACCGACCCGAGCAGCGTGAGCGCCACCCCGGCGATGCCCGCGACGCCCGAGCCGACGAAGAACGTGAGCCGGTCGGTGGCGCGGGTGCTGATGCCCGACGTCTCGGCGAGGTCGCGGTTCTGCACCGTCGCCCGGATCCGCCGGCCGAGGGGGGTCAGCTTGAGCACCAGGGCCAGGGCCGCGAGGCACAGGGCCGCCAGAGCGAGGATGAACAACCGGGTCCTCGGCACGCCCACCCCGAGCACCTGGACGGCGCCGGACAGCCAGGCCGGTGCCCGCACGTCCACGTTCGGGGCGCCGAAGACGTCCCTGGCCGCCTGCTGCAGCACGAGCGCGACGCCGAACGTCACGAGCAGCGTGTCGAGCGGCCGCCGGTACATCCGGGAGATCAGCGTGACCTCCAGCAGCAGGCCCAGCAGGCCGCCGACCAGGAACCCGACCACGAGGCTGACCAGCAAGGACACCCCGGCGTCCGCGATGATCCCCTGGACCACGTACGCCGTGTACGCGCCCGCCATCATGAACTCGCCGTGTGCCATGTTGATGACGCCCATCTGACCGAACGTCAGCGCGAGACCGAGCGCCGCGAGCAGCAGCACCGACCCGAGACTGAGCCCGGCGAACAGCTGTGAGACGAGGGCATCCATCCTCGGCCGTCCTTCCGTGCGGGCCGCTCCGCCGCGCCCGTCGTCACGTGACGACGTGCTCAGCGGGGCGGGCGGAGTGGGAGGGCGGTGACCCGGCGCCACGCAGGGAGAGCCGGGCCACCGCGATCAGGAGGTCAGGACAGGCCCTCGGCCCAGTCGTAGCCCTCGAGGAACGGGTCCGGCTCGACGGGCTCGCCCGACGACCACTCCGTGTGGATGAGCCCGTCCGGGCCGATCTTCCCGATGAGGGCCGTCTTGGCGATGTGGTGGTTCTCGCCGTTGACGGTGACCGTGCCCTCGGGGGCGTCGAAGCTCACGCCGCCCGCCGCGTCCTGGATAGCCGCGACGTCGAACGACTTCGCCTTCTCCACCATGCCCTTCCACAGGTACAGCGACGTGTACGCGGCCTCCATCGGGTCGCTGGTCACGCGGTCGGCGCCGTACTTCGCCTTGAACGCCGCCACGAACTTCGTGTTCGCCGGGCTGTCGACCGTCTGGTAGTAGTTCCACGCCGTGAGCTGGCCCACCACGTTGTCGACGCCGATGCCGCCGACCTCCTCCTCCGCGATCGACACGGAGACCACCGGCAGCGTCTCCGCGGCGAGGCCGACGTTCTTGTACTCCTTGAAGAACGCCACGTTCGAGTCACCGTTCAGCGTGTTGAACACCGCGTCCGCGCCCGAGCCCTTGAGCTTCGTGACGATCGTCGAGAAGTCCGTGTACCCGAGCGGCGCGTACTCCTCGCCGACGATCTCGACGTCGTTCGCCTTGGCCCAGGCGACGATCTCCTTGTTCGCCGTGCGGGGGAACACGTAGTCCGACCCGACGAGGAACACCTTCTTCTTGCCCTGCTCCTTGAGGTATTCCATGGCCGGGATGATCTGCTGGTTCGTCGTCGCGCCGGTGTAGAAGATGTTCTTCGACGCCTCGAGGCCCTCGTACTGCACCGGGTAGAACAGCAGCGAGTCCTTCGCCTCGAACACGGGCAGCATCGCCTTGCGGGACGAGGAGGTCCACCCGCCGAACACCGCCGCGACACAGTCGGACGAGATGAGCTTCTCGGCCTTCTCCGCGAACACCGTCGGCTCGGACGCGCCGTCCTCGGCCACCACCTCGAGCTTCTTGCCGAGCACGCCGCCGGCGTCGTTGATCTCCTCGGCCGCCATGTCGAGGCTGTCGCGCACCGTCTGCTCGGAGATCGCCATGGTGCCGGAGAGCGAGTTGAGGAACCCGATCTTGATCGAGTCGCCGGACGTGTCGACGCACGAGGCCGAGGCACCCGACGCCGAACCGGTGCCGTCCGCCTCCGGCTCGTCGGCGGTGCGGGCACCGCACGCCGTGAGGGACAGAGCGAGCGCCGCGGCTGCCGGGACGGCGAGCGCGCGCAGGAGAGGTCTGGTCAAGGGAGGAGCCTTTCGCTGGGGACCCCCGGGGGACTCGGAGGACTCAGGGGCGGAACCGGACCGGGCGGCTGGGAAGCGACGCGACACCGCGCTGTGTCCCGCGCTGTATACATCCCTGTGCCCATGTCCGACGACGCTAGGGACCGGGTGTTTCCGCCAGGGGTGACGCGGCGTAAACGCTCTGTTTCCCGCACATCCCGATCCGGTCACGCCCCCACCGCCGCACCGCCCTTCGCCGGGCGCGGCTCCCGCTCCCATCCTCTTCGTCGGCCGCACGTCCCCTGGGACATGCGGCCGACGAAACGGGTGGTGGAAAGGGGACCGGCGGCCGTGCGCGGCGTACGTCGAGGAACGACGACGGGCCGGCCACCCGGAGGTGACCGGCCCGTCGGACCGTGCTCAGCGACCGCTCGGGTCGCCGTCAGGCTCAGCGACCGCTCGGGTCGCCGTCAGGCTCAGCGACCGCTCGGGTCGCCGTCAGGCTCAGCGACCCGCAGGTCGCCGTCGTGCGGTGCGGCCCTTGAGGGCCGCGGACCGATCAGCGGATCAGAAGCCGCCGCCGAAGTCCTCGCCGCCACCGCCGCCGGCCGGGGCCGACTTCTCGGGCTTGTCGGCCACGACGGCCTCCGTGGTGAGGAAGAGCGCGGCGATGGACGCCGCGTTCTGCAGGGCGGAGCGCGTGACCTTCACCGGGTCGTTGACGCCCGCGGCCAGCAGGTCCTCGTACGTGTTGGTCGCGGCGTTGAGGCCGTGACCCGTCGGGAGGTTGCGGACCTTCTCGGCGACGACGCCGCCCTCGAGACCGGCGTTGATGGCGATCTGCTTGAGCGGGGCCTCGATTGCGAGCTTCACGATCGCGGCACCGGTGGCCTCGTCACCCTCGAGGTCGAGCTTCTCGAACGCGAGCTTGCCGGCCTGGATGAGGGCGACGCCACCACCGGCGACGATGCCCTCCTCGACGGCGGCCTTCGCGTTGCGGACGGCGTCCTCGATGCGGTGCTTGCGCTCCTTGAGCTCCACCTCGGTGGCCGCACCCGCCTTGATGACGGCGACGCCGCCGGCGAGCTTGGCGAGGCGCTCCTGCAGCTTCTCGCGGTCGTAGTCCGAGTCCGAGTTCTCGATCTCGGCGCGGATCTGGTTCACGCGACCGGCGATCTGCGACGCCTCGCCGGCGCCCTCGACGATCGTGGTCTCGTCCTTGGTGACGACGATCTTGCGCGCCGTGCCGAGGACCTCGAGGCCGACGTTCTCCAGCTTGAGACCGACGGTCTCGGAGACGACCTGGCCGCCCGTGAGGATGGCCATGTCCTGCAGCATCGCCTTGCGGCGGTCGCCGAAGCCGGGGGCCTTGACGGCGACCGACTTGAACGTGCCACGGATCTTGTTCACGACGAGCGTCGGGAGGGCCTCGCCCTCCACGTCCTCGGCGACGACGAACAGCGGCTTGCCGGCCTGGATGACCTTCTCCAGCAGCGGGAGGAAGTCCTTGACGTTCGAGATCTTGCCCTCGACGAGCAGGACGTACGCGTCCTCGAGGACGGCCTCCTGACGCTCGGGGTCGGTCACGAAGTACGCCGACAGGTAGCCCTTGTCGAAGCGCATGCCCTCGGTGAGCTCGAGCTCGAGGCCCAGCGCGCTGGACTCCTCGACGGTGATGACGCCTTCCTTGCCCACCTTGTCGAGGGCCTCGGCGATGAGCTCGCCGATCGCGGTGTCACCGGCGGAGATGGCGGCCGTGGCGGCGATCTCCTCCTTGGTCTCGATGTCCTTGGCCTGCAGGAGGAGCTGGGCGGTGACGGCCTCGACGGCCTTCTCGATGCCCTTCTTCAGCGCGATCGGGTTCGCACCCGCGGCCACGTTGCGCAGGCCCTCGCGGACGAGCGCCTGGGCGAGGACGGTCGCCGTCGTCGTGCCGTCACCGGCGACGTCGTCGGTCTTCTTGGCGACCTCCTTGACGAGCTCGGCGCCGATCTTCTCGAACGGGTCCTCGAGGTCGATCTCCTTGGCGATGGAGACGCCGTCGTTCGTGATCGTGGGGGCGCCCCACTTCTTGTCCAGGACGACGTTGCGACCCTTCGGGCCGAGCGTGACCTTGACGGTGTCGGCGAGGATGTTGAGACCCCGCTCGATGCCGCGGCGGGCCTCCTCGTTGAAGGCAATGATCTTGGCCATGGGGCTGTGATCCTTCACTGGTTCGTGGGGTGGCCGCGTGGTGCCCGCGACGGACGGCCTGCCTGCTGCGGTCATGTCCCGCAGCTGACGGGCCTCACCGGGCGGCCGGTGGTTCTGTCACTCTCCACCGGAGAGTGCTAAGACACATGGTTAGCACTCGACCCCCGAGAGTGCAAGGCGCGTTCGCCCATGACGCACCTCCTGGACACCCGTCTACGGGCGCGGGCTAGGGTGCCCGTGTGCAGGATCACGCCGCCGTGGTCGACGACGAGGCCCCGACCGCTGTCGTCCCGGTCGCGCCTGCCGTCCTCGTGCTGGAGCGCTCGGCACCCGAGGACGCGCCGCGCGCGGACGGAGACGACGGCGAACCGGACGGGCGGCTCGCGGCCTCGGCAGACGGCTCGACCAGCACCGCGGCCGGAAGCTCGACCGGCAACGCGGCGGGAAGCTGGGCCGGCACCGCGGCCGGAAGCTCGACCGGCAACGCGACCGGAGGCTCGACCGGCAACGCGGCCGGAAGCCGGGCCGGCAACGCGGCCGGAAGCTCAGCCGGCAACGCGGCGGGAAGCTGGGCCGGCAACGCCGCCGACGGATCGGCGGGCAGGCCGACGGACGCCGCAGCCGCCGGGGCCACCCCGCGGTCCCCCGCCGCACACCCGCTCCCCCGGGACCAGCACGCCGCTTCAGGGCCGCACGGCCCCAGGACACCTCCCACCTCGTCCCGTCCGACGCGGCGCACGATCGTCCAGCGGGTGACCGCCCTGTCCGTCGTCATCCTGCTCGGCGCCGCTCTCGTCCCCCAGCACCCGGTCGACCGCGTCCCGGCAGCCGAGCCGGCTCCGGCCCGGCTGCCGACGTACGCGCACATCGACCTGTACCAGGAAGGTGTGACGGTCACCGCCGGCGGGCGGCGCGCCGAGGTCGCGCCGGGCCGGGCTGCGCCGTTCTTCACCGGCACGCACGTGCTCGACCCCGCCGCGGTGACGCTGGTCGACGCGCTCGGCGGCCTGCCCAGGACCGCCGCGTCCCCGGGTACGTCCCGGACGGCGGCGGCGGCGCAGGCGGCCGCGCAGCGCGCCTGGCTCGCGCACGGGACGGTGCCGGGGTCCGGCGGCCCGTACGAGGACATGGCCCGGGCCGCGCTGCTGGACCTGGACACGCTCGACCTGCCCGGCGGTGCGGCCGTCGCCGGGTGGTCGGAGCACTGGAGGTACGTGTGGCCGCGGG
The DNA here is from genome assembly GCF_054057935.1 of Cellulomonas sp. URHB0016. Classification (NCBI taxonomy): domain Bacteria; kingdom Bacillati; phylum Actinomycetota; class Actinomycetes; order Micrococcales; family Cellulomonadaceae; genus Cellulomonas; species Cellulomonas sp. URHB0016. The sequence goes on from NZ_JBSRZU010000001.1 coordinate 1,776,811, forward strand.
ACTCCGCCTTCGTCGCGGTGGCCCTCGCCCGCACGGGGCACGTCGACGACGCCCTGGAGGTCCTCGGCTTCCTCGACCGCGTGCAGGCGCCGGACGGCTCGTTCCAGGCGCGGTACGAGCCGGACGGGTCCGGCCCGCCCGACGACCGTGGCGTGCAGGTCGACGGCACGGGCTGGGCCGTGTGGGCGGCGGGCCTGGTGCTGGCCGAGGTCCCCGACCCCGGCCAGCGTCGCAGCGCCGCCGCTCGGCTGCGGCCCCTCGTCGTCCGGTCGACGGAGCACGCGCTGCGGCTCGTCGCGGAGACGGGCCTTCCGCCCGCCTCCGCCGACTACTGGGAGACGCCCGAGCAGGAGCTCACTCTCGGCACCGCCGCACCGATCGTCGCCGGCCTGCAGCAGGCGGCGGTCGTCCTGCCGCTCACGGGCGATGTCGCGCTGGCGCAGGCCGCCTCCGAAGCAGCGGGACGCTCCCGGCTCGAGCTCGTCCGCGCGTTCGCCCCGACCGGGTACGCCCGGTACGCCGCGGGCGGGCACCGGGACGCGGCGACGGCCTTCCTCCTGCCACCCTTCCTGCGCGTGCCTCCCCCCGGGGCGCGCACCGCATGGAGGGAGTCCGCCCCCACGATGCTCCGCCCGGCGAGCGGGCTCGCCCCCGGTGCCGGTTGGCGCGACGACGGCGTGTCCTGGACCCCCCAGACGTCGCTGTACGCCTGGCTGGCCGCCGAGTCCGGCGACGTGTCCCGCGCGCACGGCTGGCTCGACTTCCTCGACGGGCACCGGACCGCCACAGGCTCGATCCCGGAGAAGGTGCTGGCGGACGGCTCCCCGGCGGCTGTCGCACCGCTCGCGTGGAGCGCTGCCTGCACGCTCCTCGCGATCGACGCCCTGGACCGCCGGGACGACCGCTTGGCGTCGACCGCACTGCCACCAGGCTGACCCCGCACGGCCGGCATGGCGAGGGCCCCGCACTGGTCGGTGGGGGGCCCTCGTCGGGATGTGCTCAGGTCGGTGGCCGGGGCGCCGTCACCGGCGTCTCGACCCGGGGTGTCAGACGGGCCGGACCTGCTCGGCCTGCGGGCCCTTGGTGCCCTGCCCGACCTCGAAGTCGACCTGCTGGCCTTCTTCGAGGGTCCGGTAGCCGTCCACCTGGATGGCGCTGAAATGCACGAAGAGGTCCTGTCCACCGTCGGAGGGGGTGATGAAGCCGTACCCCTTCTCGCCGTTGAACCACTTCACGGTGCCCTGGGCCATGCCGTACTCCTCGCCGTTCGGTGCGCGGTGCGCTCCGCCGGCGCCCCGGTGCGGCGAGCCTAGTGGGCGCAGGGGCCGCGCGACCAGGGTCTAGATGCGGCGCGTCGCCGGTCGGTCCCGGTCGACGCACGAGCAGCCGGCGTGCGGGGTTGCGCGGGTCCCGGTGCTGATCAGGCGGACGGATTGCTGACGAGCACCACCGTGATGCCGTCGCCGGCCTGGGCCGCGGACATGGTCACGGTGGTGATGCCGAGCGTCTGCCCGACCATCGTGGCGGTGTCCTTCAGGTCCTCGCTCTTGTAGAAGACCGTGTTCTCGCCGGGGCGCGCCCCGGTGGTGTTGCCGGTGTCGACGGCGGTGAAGCCCACCGCGGTGAGCTTGTCGGCCTGGGTCCCGGCCAGGTTCTTGATCGAAGCGCCGTTCAGGACGGTGACCGGGGTGGTGAGGACCGGTGTCGGCGTCGGCGGCTCCGTCTGCGCAGGGGGCTCCGGGGTGCCGGTCTCCGCTCCCTCGGCCGGCGCCTGCGCACCGTCGCCCGGGTCGCTCGTCGCCGCGTCGTCGGGGACCGTGGCTCCGGAGTCGTCCGTGCCGGTCATCGAGCTGTCGTTGACCAGGCCCCAGACGGTGACGGCGCCGAAGGCGAGCAGCGGTGCCAGCACGACGACCACGACGAAGGGCCACCAGCGGCTCCACGCGCTGCGGGGTGCCCGGTGGACGCCGCGGGGGATGTCCGGGTCGGCATCCGCGGCGCGGTCGAACTCGTCGTCCGGATAGGGGTAGTCGGCCTTGCTCACGGCCGACAGGCTAGCCGCTCCCGGAGGCGTCAGGCGTCGGCTCCGAGCCGACGCGCGGTACGAGCCCGCTGGCGCGACGAGCGCATGCGGCGCAGCCGCTTGACGAGCATCGGGTCGTGGGCGAGCGCGGCGGGGTCGTCGATCAGCGCGTTCACGACCTGGTAGTACCGGGTGGCCGACATGTCGAACAGCTCCCGGATGGCCTGCTCCTTCGCGCCCGCGTACTTCCACCACTGCCGCTCGAACGCGAGGATCTGCTCGTCCCGCTCCGACAGGCCGGCAGCGCCGGACGGGCCGACAGTGCCGGAGGGGCCGAGAGTGCCGACGGTGGCTGTCTCGACCGTCATCGTCGATGCGGCGTCCATGGGTCCTCCTCGGGCGGGCGTCGGGTGGCCGACGGCGGCCATCGTACGGCCGTAATGACAGCAGTGTCATTCGGCCCGCCGAGCGTCGGACGAAGCCGCCCGGCCCGGCCCTGCCCGCGGCGTGCGCGGTAGCCTCACCGCGTGGATCCGGCCCCCCTCGACTCCCTCGTCGCGCCCGACTGGGCACGGGCCCTGGCCCCCGCCGAGCCGCAGATCCGGGCTGCCGGGCAGTTCCTGCGCGAGGAGGTCGCGGCCGGGCACAGCTACCTGCCGGCCGGCCATGCGGTGCTCCGGGCCTTCGCGCGGCCGATGGCGGACGTGCGGGTGCTGGTCGTCGGGCAGGACCCCTACCCGACCCCCGGCCACCCGATGGGGCTGTCGTTCTCCGTGCAGCCCGACGTGCGGCCGCTGCCGCGCTCGCTGGACAACATCTTCCGCGAGCTGGTCACCGACGTGGGCGTTCCCGCGCCGTCGTCGGGCGACCTGTCCCCGTGGGCGGAGCAGGGCGTGATGCTGCTCAACCGGGTCCTCACCGTCCGGCCCGGCGCCCCCGCCTCGCACCGTCGCCGCGGCTGGGAGGCCGTCACCGACCGGGCCGTCGCGGCGCTGGTCGAGCGTGGTGGCCCGCTCGTCGCTGTGCTGTGGGGGCGCGACGCGCAGGCGCTCAAGCCGGCGCTCGGGTCGGTGGCGACCGTCGAGAGCGTGCACCCGTCGCCGCTCTCCGCCAGCCGGGGGTTCTTCGGGTCCCGGCCGTTCTCGCAGGTGAACCGGCTGCTGGAGGCGCAGGGCGCAGCGCCGGTCGACTGGCGCCTGCCCTGACGACCGCCGCGCCGCTCGGCGCTCGCCGTGCGCCGACGTCCGTCCGACGCCGCCGGGGGCACAATGGCGAGCGTGAACGGCACGCCCCTCCCCGCGCCCCGCTGGTCCCGCTATGTCGCCGTCGGCGACTCGTTCACCGAGGGGCTCTGGGACGGGCCGGACGGCCAGGACGCTCCCCAGCGAGGGTGGGCCGACGTCATCGCGTCGCGGATCTCGTCCCGTCGCGTCGAGGCCGGCCAGGCCCCTCTCGAGTACGCCAACCTCGCGATCCGCGGCCGTCTTCTGCGCCCGATCCTCGCCGAGCAGCTCAACCCCGCGCTGGCTCTGGAGCCGGATCTCGTGAGCCTCATCGGCGGGTACAACGACATGCTGCGCCCCGCCACCGACATCGACCGGCTCGCCCGCAACCTCGAGGTGGCGGTCGCGCGCGTGCGTGCCACCGGCGCCGACGTGCTGCTCGCGACGGGGGCGGACGCCGGCGACAGCCCGCTCATCCGCACCACCCGCAGCCGCGTCGGCCTCTACAACTCCCACGTCTGGTCGATGGCGCGCCGCCAGGGGGCGTACGTCCTCGACCTGTGGGGCATGCGGTCGCTGCGGGACGGGCGGATGTGGTCCGAGGATCGCATCCACCTGACCACCGAGGGCCACGCGCGGGTCGCGCAGGCCGCGCTCGTGGGGCTCGGCCTGGAGCCGGACGACCCCGCGTGGGACGACCCGCTGACCCCGTTGCCGCCGCTCCCGCGGATGGACAAGGCCCGTGAGGACGCGCAGTGGTTCCGCGACCACGTGTACCCGTGGGCGACGCGCCGGCTGCGCAAGCGCTCGTCCGGCGACCTGCGGGTGCCGAAGCGGCCCCACCTCAGCCCCGTGGAGTAGCGCGGCCGGTGGGCGACGTCAGTCGCCGTGCCCACCCAGCGGCATGCGTGCCTCGAGGCGCGCGCCTCGCACGGGGCCAGGCCCCAGCTCCATGCTGCCGCCGACGAGCGAGAGCCGTTGCCGCAGCCGCTCGGTGCCCGACGCGGCGCCGGCCGACGCCGGGTCGTACAGCTCGCCGTCGTTCTCGACCGCGACGAGCAGCCGCCGGCCGTCGAGCGCGAGGTCGACGCGGACGCTCGACGCGGGGCCGTGCTTGAGCGCGTTGGTGACGCCCTCCTCGACGACGCGGACGGCGAGCAGTCGCTCGGACACCGTGAGGCGGCTGCCGCCGGGGTCGTCGACCTCCCGCACCGCGTCGCTGACCTCGAGCCGCGTCGCGATGCTCGAGGGCAGGCGGCCGAGGAGCGCTCGGACGGCCGGGACCAGCCCGAGCTCCAACCGGTCCGGGTACAGCAGGCGGCTCATCTCGCGCACGTCGATCTGCCGGGCCTGGTCGAGCTCGGCACGCACCCACTCCAGGGCGTCGCGGTCGGCGTCGTCGAGCCCGCTGCCGACGCGCGACAGGACGGAGGCGAGGCGGGCGTCGACGAGCACGAGCTTCTGCTGGAGCGTCCCGTGCAGGCCCTCCGCGACCTCGCGCCGGACGCGGATCTCCTCCTGCTCGAGCGCCTGCACCGCCAGCTCCACGTGCACCGCGTCGCGCTCGGCCGTCCGGGTCCTCGCCCGCGAGCTCCGGCGGGAGACGAGGCCGGAATACCCGATCGCGGAGGAGATGACGGCGATGGCGAAGCCGCTGGCCAGCTCGGCCTGGCGCGTGTCGAGGTCGGGAAGGGTGGAGGCGTCGAGCGCGACCTGGACGAACAGCCTCGTCCCGCTCGCCACCACCGAGGCGCCGACCACCGCGAGCAGCATCTGCCAGACCTTCGTCGCCCGCCAGGCGCGCAGACCGACGAGGGTGAGGGCGAGAGCCGTCACCGCTGCGGCGTTCGCGCCGAGCCGCTGCCAGATCGTGACGGCGTCCCACCCCGGGATGAGCCGGGAGTAGACGTAGGCGCTCTGCAGGGACGCAGCGACCGCGTAGCCGGTGGCCACGAGGACCGTGAGGCGCAGCAGCACCAGACGGTCGTTGCGGGCGTCGGCGACCCGCAGCGCGTGGACGACGGCCGGCTCGACGGTCCGGCTCGGCACCGCCGCTCCCCGGCTCGTCGTCATCGTGGTCACCCGTCCGTCTCGGTGGCGTCGCCCGGACGGACGACCGGCGCGGGAGGCGTTCCGACCACCCGCGATCCGTGGCGTGCCGCACGCAGGGCGCCACGGCGCAGACGATACTGGCGACGATGACTGATCCCCGCCCGGTCCCGGTGCGCGTCGCCGTGGTCGAAGACCAGCCGCTGTTCCGCTCCATGCTGGAGCGGACGCTCGACGAGACGCCGGGACTCCGCGTCGTCGCCGCGGTCGGGACCGTCACGGAGGCGACGCGCGTGCTGCGTCCCGGGGCCGCCGACGTGGCCGTCCTCGACATCGACCTGCCGGACGGGAACGGCATCGCGCTCGGTGTGACGCTGCGGCGGGCGCAGCCCGACCTCGGCATCCTGCTGCTGTCGGCGCACGACGCGATGGACCTGCTCCTCGACCTGCCCCGGGACGTGGCCGCCGGGTGGGGCTACCTGTCCAAGACGTCCTCGACGAGCGAGGAGGTCCTGGTCACAGCCGTGCGCGCCGCGGCAGTCGGCGAGACGGTGCTGGACCCGGCCCTGCTCGCACGGATGACGCCCCGGGCCGGGTCGGCCGTCGCACGGCTCACCGACCGGCAGTACGACGTGCTGCGCCTGCTGGCCGCGGGGCTGTCCAACGCCGGCATCGGGTCACGCCTGGGCATCACCGAGAAGTCGGTGCAGAACCACGTCAACGCGATGTACGCGACCCTCGGCATCGACACCGACCCGGGACGCAACCCGCGCGTCAGCGCCGCGCTCCGGCTCCTCGAGGAGACGGGCCCCGCGGCCTGACCGTCGCGTCCTGTTCCTCCCGACCTCGCCCCGTCCTCGCTCTGCCCTCACCCGGCGGTCACTTTCACCCTGTCGACTCCTGCCGCGGCGTCCGTCGCACCAGGGGACGAACCTCGAAAGGACCACCCATGAGGACACGAGCTGCCGGTCCGCTCACGGCGGCGGTGACCGCTGTCGCATTCGTGCTCGGCGGTGCGACCGCCTGGGCCACGACGTCGGACGTCAGCGGCAACGGCGCGGCCCGACGTCTCACCGGCGACCAGACGTCCGCCGTCAGGGACGCGATCAAGGGCGGCCCGGCGCGCAACGTCATCCTGTTCATCGGGGACGGCATGGGCGACTCGGAGATCACGCTCGCCCGCAACTACCAGTACGGCGCCGCCGGCCGGTTCCCCGGGATCGACGCGCTCCCGCTCACCGGGCAGTACACGACGTACGCGCTGGACAAGGTCGACGGCAAGCCCGACTACGTGACCGACTCGGCCGCGTCCGGCTCGGGCTGGGCGACCGGCACCAAGACGTACAACGGTGCGATCTCCGTGGACGTGCACGGCACGCCGCAGCGCACGCTCCTCGAGATCGCCCGCGCGAACGGCCTGCGCACCGGCGACGTCAGCACCGCCGAGCTGCAGGACGCCACCCCGGCGGTCCAGGTGGCCCACGTGACGGACCGGTCCTGCTACGCCCCGACGGTCACCACGGCGAAGTGCCCGACGAACGCCCTCCAGAACGGTGGACCGGGCTCGATCACCGAGCAGCTGATCTCGGCGCGGGCCGACGTGACGCTGGGCGGCGGCGCCACGTCGTTCGGTGAGCAGGCGGTCGCGGGCGCGTGGGCGGGCAAGAGCCTGCTGGAGCAGGCGAAGGACCGCGGGTACCAGGTGGTGACGGACGCGGCAGGCCTGGATGCGGTCGCGCAGGCCGACCAGGGTGCGCCCCTCCTCGGCCTGTTCGCCCCCGGCAACCTCCCGGTCCGCTGGGTGGGGCCGCCTGCCACGCACACCGGCGGGACCGAGGCGCCCGTGACCTGCACGCCGAACCCGGCGTACACCGCGACGACGCCCACGCTCACGGCGATGACGACGAAGGCGATCTCGCTGCTGACCGCCGGCAAGGGACGCAAAGGCTTCTTCCTGCAGGTGGAGGGCGCGAGCATCGACAAGCGGGACCACGCGGCGGACCCGTGCGGTCAGATCGGCGAGACCGTGGACCTCGACGAGGCCGTGCAGGCGGCGCTCGACTTCGCGACGAAGGACGGCCACACCCTGGTCGTCGTCACCGCGGACCACGGCCACTCCAGCCAGATCGTGTACCCGAACACCCTGACGCCCGGCCTCACGCGGACACTGCTCACGGCTGACGGCAAGCCGATGACCGTGGCGTACGGCACCGCCGACACCGGCGGCTCCCAGGACCACACCGGCACGCAGGTGCGGATCGCCGCGTACGGCCCGCGGGCGGCGAACGTGGTCGGCCTCACCGACCAGACGGACCTGTTCTTCACGATCCGGGACGCGCTCCGGCTCGACCCGGACGCCCCGGCGCCCGCTCCTGCTCCGGCACCGGGGCCGCCGCACCACGACCGGTGACCTTCCCGACCTGCGGACGACGGCCCCGGACCTCCCCGGGGCCGTCGTCCGCTCGGGCGCCCGTGTCGGCCCGGTACGCCAGGATGTCCGGATGACCATCGACGAGGACCGCCGTGGCTGACGGCGGCGCCACCCCCTTGACCACCTCGACGGTCCGTGGCGAGGACTGGTACGCCCGGGAGCTGTCTGGCCAGACGTTCGAGCAGGTGGCGTTCGTCGACGTCGACATGACCGAGGTGCGGACCACCGGCGCGGTGTTCGACGGCTGCACGTTCCGCAACGTCAAGCTCAACGCGTCCGTCCACGTCGACACGGCGTTCAGCAACTGCACCTTCAACGGCGTCACGTTCTTCGACACCCGGCTGGAGCGCTGCAAGCTCATCGGCAGCGTGTTCGACCGGTGCACGTTCGAGATCATGCGCGTCGACGGCGGGAACTGGTCGTTCGTCGAGCTGCCGGCCGCCGATCTCCGCTCCGCGACGTTCCGGGGAGTCCGCCTGAACGAGGCCGACCTGACCGGCGTCAAGCTCGCGGGGTCGACGGTGCGGGACTGCGACCTGGCCGCCGCGACGCTGCACCGCGCGGACCTCACGGGCTGCGACCTGCGGGGCAGCGACCTGGTCGGCATCGACCTGTCGACGGTCGAGCTGCGCCGGGCGGTCATCACCCTTCCGCAGGCCGTGGTGATCGTCGAGGCGATGGGCCTGGACGTCCGCGTCGACTGAGGTGTGTCTCCCTCCGTGCCGCGGGTGCTCTCGGCAGACCGGCCCTGGTCGTGCTGCGAGCCGGCGGGATCAGCCCTCGACGAGCGTCCCGTCGGGCGCGGTCAGGTGTGGGTCCAGGAGGCACACCCACGCGTCCTCGTAGAGGGCGTACCACTCGCCCGGGAACCAGGCCGCGATGCCCTGCGCGCACTCCGCCGGGTCGGCGACGGGACGCTCCACGACGACGTCGTGCGGCGCGGTGCACAGCACGAGGTGCACGAGCTGTTCCGCGTCGACGCGCGCGCACGTGCCCTCTGTCGGGGAGAGCCGCGCCGTCTGCACGACGACCGCGCCGGCGCCGGCATCGAGTGCCACGGCTGCCACCGTCGCGGCCACGAGCGCCCACCGCAGGCGGGGGCCAGGTCCAGGAACGCCCTCCCGGCGGGCTGCACGGAGCATCCGGACACCGATCACCGCCACCAGCACGCCGAGCAGGGCGAGCGCGACCCAGCCGGCCTGCGCCTCACCGCGGAGGGCGGCGACGGCGGCGCTCAGCGCACCGGCCAGCGTGAGGACCTCTCCGACGCCGAGCACGACGACCGCACGAACCCGCTCCCGCCGGACCACGACGTCCGGGTCGTCGGGGATCCATGTCCGCCACCCGATCGGCGGCCGTGGCCAGGACGGGTCGGGCTGCCAGCCCCTCGGCGGTTCCCATCCCGGCTCGACCGGCCAGCCCGGCGGTGGGTTGATGCGCACGCGTGGCGTCCCGTCACTCGGCGGCCGGCTCGGCCCACGCCGCTCCTGGGCGGGCGGGCGCACACTCTAGCGGCGGTTCCACCACCATCGGGCAGGCCTCACTCGGACGGCGGGACGCACGTCCCGTTCCGTCGGCTCCCGATCACGCGTCCATGCACACCATGAGGCGCGGCTCGGGAGATCCGCTTCGATGCGGCCGCACCGGTGCACCTGCGGGGGCGCCGCGGCGTCGACCTAGGCGCCGGTGTCGGTCCGGCCCGCCGGACGCTCGACGAGGAACGACCGCCCGCCAGGACCGGCAACCCGCTCGAACTCGACCCGCAGGCGATGGTCCCTCTCGCGCTCGTCGTCGGTGCGCGCCCTCCCCGGGGCGCGCACCGGGCTGATCTGAGCCGGTCCCAGGTAGGTCAGGAGCCACTCGGTGAGGTCCTTGCGCCGCCGCTCGGCCATGCGTCCTCCAGATCGTTAGTGCACTCACTATACGCCCACGACGTATTCTCTGGCCATGAGCGATACCGTGGCCGACCCCCTCGCCGTCGAGGCCCAGGTCTGCCTGACCGTCTCCGCCGCGGCGCGCAGCCTGGTCGGCTTCTACCGCCCGCTGCTCGCACCGCTCGGCCTCACGCACCCGCAGTACCTCGCGATGCTCGCGCTGTGGCAGTACGGCCGGCTCTCGCTCAAGGAGCTCGCTGCGCTGCTGCACCTCGAGCCGGCGACGACGTCTCCCCTGGTCCGCCGCCTGGAGACCATGCGGCTGGTCCGGCGGGAGCGGGACCCGGACGACGAGCGCGCGCTCGCCATCGTGCTCACCGACACCGGCCGGGACCTGCGCTCCTCGGCGGTCGGCATCCCGACGACGATGGTCGAGCGGCTCGGGCTGGATCCCGTTCAGATCGACGAGATCCGGCGCGCGGCCGAGCTCCTCGTCGCGGCGTGCGGGGCGGCGACCGACTGATCGTCGCGGCGTGCGGGGTGGCGACCGACTGATCGTCGCGCCTGCGACCGTCACGCCGCCCGCGTGGGCGGGGTGGACCGCGACCCGCTCGCAGCGCCCGGCCTCGCCGCCGCTGTCCGCCTTCGCCTGCCGGGGCCGCCGGCCCCGTGGCCGGGTGGTGCGACGTCGCTGCGCCGCACCACCCGGTCAGGCGCGGTCCGTCCTCGTGACCGGCGCCGCAGCGGCGATGGTCAGTTGGTGATGTGGAACGGCGCGGAGAACGCGTACACCGCGGCAGCGGTGACGGCGATGCTCGACAGGGCGACGTAGACGCGGGTGACAGCGGACCTCTTCAACGTGTGCTCCTCGTGACGAGTGGTGTCGCAGCGGCAGCCGCGACGGGCATGGCGTGGTGCGACCCGGCACGGACGCCGGGAGCTGTGGGCGGGAGGTCCGTCGTCGTGACGGGCGTCGCGACGGCACGGTCCTACCCGGCGTTAGTCAGTTGGTCTGGTGGAACGGCGCGGAGAATGCGTACACCGCGGCAGCGGTGACGGCAATGCTCGACAGGACGACATAGACGCGGGTGACGGCGGGCCTCTTCATGGTGTGCTCCTCGTGACGACGGGTGTCGCAGCGCAGACCGCGACCGGGACGGGTTCGTGCACCCCGGCGCGAACGCCGGGAGCCGTGGGGCGAGCGGCGACCAGGACGAGTGCGGCGGCGAGACCCCCACAGCAGGACGTCACCGGCGCTGAACACCATCGCCACCCCGGGCACCGAGACCAGGCCGGCCAGCGGCGGGACGAGATGGTCCGTCCTCGTGACGGGCGACGCGACGGCTTGCCCGCTGCTGCGGCGACGGTCAGTTGGTCATGGGGAACGGTGCGGAGAACGCGTACACCGCGGCAGCGGTGACGGCGATGCTCGACAGGACCACATAGACGCGGGTGACGGCGGGCCTCTTCATGGTGTGCTCCTCGTGACGACGGGTGTCGCAGCGCAGACCGCGACCGGGACGGGTTCGTGCACCCCGGCGGGGACGCCGGGAGCTGTGGGGCGAGCGGCGACCAGGACGAGTGCGGCAGCGAGACCCACCCACAGCAGGACGTCGCCCGCGCTGAACACGATCGCCACGCCGGGGACCGGGACCAGGTCCGCCAGCGGCACGACGAGCGTCGACGCGTCGAGCGGCACGTGCCCCGGGGCCCCGGTGACGTCGAGGCCGACGGACCGCGCCGCGGGGACGGAGAACGGCATGCCGCCGTTGAGCGCGGTCGCGAGTGCGTTGGCCAGGGCGCCCGTCGCGGCGAGGGAGAGCGCGACGCGCACCGCGCCGCGGGCCGCACGAGCGTTGGCGGCAGCGAACCCGACGGCGCACCCGCCGAGCGCGAGCGGCACGAGTGCGCCGCCCGCAGCATCCAGGACGCCGGCGGCCCAGTCGGGGTGTGCGCTGCGTACCGCCTGGACGGCCGCGCCGGCCGCCGCCCACGGCGCACCGCGGACCCGGACGCGAGAGAGCGACGTGAGACCGTCACGGCGCAGCACGATCGCCAGTGCCGCCACCGCCGGGAGGATCAGCAGCAACGCGAGCATCGCGGCCTCCGTGGATCGGTTCCCGGGCAGGAGCAAAACGGTATCAATCGCCCATATGCACCCACAACGGGCATCTCACGAGACGCGCCGCTGCTGCACGCGGGGGGCGCTGCCGAGCCCGGGGTCGACGGCGACGTCGAGGGACGGCCGGGACGCAGGCAGGCAGGGCCGACACGTCGACGGCGACGTCGAGGGACGGTCGGGACGCAGGCATCCAGGCCCGACCGGTCCAGAGGGCGACGTCGAGAGACGGTCGGGACGCGTGCAGGGCCGGCACGGGTGCCGTCCGGCGCGCCGCTACACCCGGGTCGGGACCGGGCCGGTGCTGTCGCGGACCACGAGCTCGGTCGGCACGAGGACCGCGTCGGGCCCTTCCCCGACGCTCGTGTCCCCGCGGGACCGGGCGATGGCGCGCGTGAGGGCCGTGGCCGCGGCCCGGCCCTTGGCCTCCAGGTCCTGCCGCACGGTGGTGAGCGCGGGCTGCGCCCGTCGCGCGATCGGGCTGTCGTCGTACCCGACCACGGACAGGTCCTCGGGGACCCGCACGCCGAGCCCCCGGGCCACGCGTTCGGCGGTCCAGGCGATCAGGTCCGAGAAGCACAGGATGGCGGTGGGCCGGTCGTCGAGCGCGAGCAGCGTGCGCGTGCCGAGCTCGGCGTTCGCCTCGGTGTTGTCGGGCAGGTGCACCACGGTGACGTCGGCGCCCGCCGGACCGAGGGCGCTCATCCAGCCCTCCACACGTTCGCGGGACACGTAGCCGACCCCGGCCGTCGCAGGGTCCGGGGCGATCCCCGCGGGCCGGTCGTTGGCGATGGTGAGGATGCCGATGCGGCGATGGCCGAGGTCGAGCAGGTGCTGCGCGGCGGCCCTCGCCCCCACACGGTCGTCGAGCAGCACGCTCGACGAGCCGGGCAGCGGCGCCTGGTCGACGAACACCAGCGGCAGCTTGCGCTTGACCAGCCAGTTGATGGGCGCCATGTCACCGGCGCACGAGTACACGAGCGCGCCGTCCATCGGGATGTCGCGCGCCGGGATGCGGTCCGGCGACTCGACCGACGGGAGCAGGGCCAGGGCGAGCCCCGTCGGTGCGAGCTCCTGTGCGACCGAGCCGAAGAACGCCGCCGCGATGGGGTCCCGGAACGCGGAGCCCACCGACTCGGTGAGGAGGACGCCCACTGCTCCCGTGGTCCCGCGCGCGAGGCTCCGGGCCGACGGGTCCGGGCCGACGTAGCCCAGCTCGTCGGCCGCCTGCAGGATCGTGGCCCGCAGCTCGGCGGACAGCTGGTCGGGCCGGGAGAAGGCGTTCGAGACCGTCATCCGGCTCACGCCGACCTGGTCCGCGATCGTCTGCAGCGTCACACGCCCCACGGCGCCATCCTCGCTCGTGCCATACGAGCCAGGGTAGGCGTCCGCGAGGTGCGTGGCGGCCGTCATGCTGCGTGCCCGACCTCTCGGCGGCCGTCCCCGCACACCGGCGGGGGTGTGATGGCCTCTGCCGCGCGCCGGAGCATCGCGGCGAGGGCACCTCGGGTGCGCACGGCGCGCGGGCGGCGCTCCCGGCGGGCCCGTGGCTCGACGACGGGGGCATCGGGCTCGGCGCTGTGCACGTGACGTAGCGTCGCCTTGCGGGACATCAGCACGCTGATCGGCATCGGGTCCATCGTGCGTCTCCTCTCGGTGTTTCTGTACCGCTACAGTAACCCCGCCTTCTGTACCGGTCAAGAGATGGCGGTCCTCGCTCCGCGTCGGTACACGGGCGAGGCTCGAGACTCTGGCACCATCAGTCGGTGGCCCGGACACCGACCGAGGAGATGGTCATGGCTGGCCCGCTGCTCGCGACCAAGCTGCACCTCCCCCGGCGGCGCCGCGCGGAGGTCGCACGGTCACGCCTGATCGAACGCCTCGCTCCAGGCTGGGAAGCTGCTCTCACGCTCGTCTCGGCCCCCGCCGGGTTCGGCAAGACGACCCTGCTCACCGCCTGGCTGACCGACCCTCCGACCGACCCGCCGTCGGGCCGGTCCGTCGCCTGGCTGGCGCTCGACGCCCGGGACAACGACCCTGCCGTGTTCTGGACCTACGTCGTCGCCTCCCTGCAGAGGGCCGCACCCGGCGTCGGCGCGCAGGCACAGGCACTCCTCGCGTCCGGCCAGGCTCCGGTCGACACCGTCCTGGCCACGCTCGTCAACGACCTGGACGCCCTGCCCGGAGACCTGGTCCTGGTGCTCGACGACTACCACGTCATCGAGACGCCCGAGCTGCACGAGGGGCTCGCCTTCCTCCTCGACCACCTCCCGTCGCAGGTCCACGTCGTGGTCGCGACCCGCGCCGACCCGCCGCTGCCGCTGGCCCGGCTCCGCGCCCGCGGCCAGCTCGTCGAGGTCCGCGCCGCCGACCTGCGCTTCACGCTCGACGAGGCCGGCGCCTACCTCGACGACGTCATGGACCTGACCCTCACCCCTGCCGACGTCGCCGCCCTCGAGGGCCGCACCGAGGGCTGGATCGCCGCCCTCCAGCTCGCCGCGCTCTCGCTCCAGGGCCGCGACGACGCCACCGGGTTCATCGCGGGGTTCGCCGGGGACGACCGCTACGTCGTCGACTACCTCGTCGAGGAGGTCCTGCAACGCCAGCCCGCGCACGTCCGCGCCTTCCTGCTGCAGACCTCGGTCCTGAGCCGGCTGACCGGTCCCCTGTGCGACGCCGTCACCGGCCAGGACGACGGCATCGCCACGCTCGAGTCCCTCGAGCGGGCGAACCTGTTCCTCGTCCCGCTCGACGACCGCCGCCGGTGGTACCGGTATCACCACCTGTTCGCCGACGTGCTGCAGGCACACCTCCTCGCCGAGGAGCCCGATCGCGTCGCCACGCTGCACCGGCGCGCGAGCGACTGGTGCGAGCAGCACGACGACCAGCCCGAAGCGCTGCGGCACGCCCTCGCCGCCCGGGACTTCGGGCGCGCCGCCGACCTGCTCGAGGTGGCTCTCCCGGCGATGCGCCAGGAACGCCGGGAGGCCACCCTCCGCCGCGCGCTCGACGCCCTGCCCGACGACACCGTCCGCGCCCGCCCCGTCCTCACGCTCGCCGCCGCGGGCGTCCGCCTCCAGCACGGCGAGCTCGACGGCGTCGAGAAGCACCTGCGCGACGCCGAGGACTGGCTGGCCGGAGCCGACGCGCGAGCAGCGGACCCCGAGCTCCTGCGCACGGTCCGGGCCGGGGCTGCCCTCTTCCGTGCGGCACAGGCGACCGTCCACGGGGACGTCGCCGGGACGATCGCCCACGCACGGCGCGTGCTCGAGGTGGTCGGCGACGAGGTCCCGCTCGAGCGGGGCGCCGCTGCCGGGCTGCTCGGGCTCGCGTACTGGAGCCTCGGCGACCTCGACGCAGGTCACCGCTGGTGGGTCGAGTCCGTGGCCGCCCTGGAGACGGCCGGTCACCAAGCCGACGTCCTCGGCGGCTGCATCGCGCTCGGCGACATCCGGGCCACGCAGGGTCGTCTCCGCGACGCCGCGGGCGCGTACGAGAAAGGGCTGCGGATCGCGACGCAGCACGGTCCGCCGCCGCTGCGAGGCGCCGCGGACATGCACGTCGGACTCAGCGTGCTGCTGCGCGAGCGTGACGACCTCGAGGCCGCCCGCAGCCATCTGCGGACCAGCCAGGACCTCGGCGCCCCGGCAGCCCTGCCACAGAACCGGCACCGGTGGGGGGTCGCATCGGCGCGGGTCCGCATCGCCGAGGGCGACCTGGCCGGCGCGCTCCGGCTGCTCGACGAGGCGCAGGCCGCGTACGTCGGCGACATGTTCCCGGACACGCAGCCGGTCGCCGCGTGGCGTGCACGGGTCCGCATCGCGCAGGGCGACCTCTCCACGGCGCGAGGCTGGGCACGGGACCGCGGCCTCACGGCCGACGACGAGCTCACGTACCTGCGCGAGTTCGAGCACGTCACGCTCGCGCGGCTGCTCCTGGCCGAGCACGCGGCCGAGCACGCGACCGAGCCCACGGCCGAGCACCGTGCCCATGCCCTCGACCTGGCCGGTGCGCTGCTCGGCCGGCTCGCCCCGGCGGCCGAGGGCGGCGGGAGGACCGGCAGCCTCATCGAGATCCTGATGCTCCAGGCGCTCGCCGCCCAGGCAGGCGGCGACCTCCCGGGAGCGGTGACGTCACTGCGACGCGCGCTCGCACTCGCCGAGCCCGAGGGCTACGTCCGGGTCTTCGTCGACGAAGGCCCCCGCCTGACCGCCCTGCTGCAGGCCGTGTCCCCGCACGGCGCGTACGTCCGCCGGCTGCTGGACGCCCTGAGCACCAGCTCCACCCCCGAGGCGGGCCCGAGCCTGGTCGACCCCCTGAGCCCGCGCGAGCTCGACGTGCTGCGACTGCTCGGCGGCGACCTCGACGGCCCCGGCATCGCTCGCGAGCTCGTCGTCTCGCTCCACACCGTGCGCAGCCACACCAAGGCCGTCTACGCCAAGCTCGGCGTGACCAGCCGCCGGGCCGCGGTCCGGCGCGCCCGCGAGCTCCATCTGCTGCCCTGACGCGGGTTCACCACCACAGATCACCAGGTGTGGTGATCCGCGCTCACCAGGTCCGCCCGTACGTTCCGGGCATGCCGACGGACGAGCAGGCACCCGGGTGCTACGAGATCCGCGTCCAGGGTCGTCTGGACGCGCGATGGGGCACCTGGTTCGAGGGCATGACGCTCAGCGACACCCGCGACGGCGTCACGGTCATCCAGGGTCCCGTCGTCGACCAGGCCGCGCTCCACGGCCTGCTCCAGAAGCTGCGCGACCTCGGCCTGCCGCTGGTCTCGGTCATCCCGACCACCGGCCCGTCCCACGCTGTCGTTCCCGCACCGCGCCAGACCCTCTGAGGAGAACCGCCATGCCCAGCACCGACCGCCCCCGCACCCCGATGACCTCCACACGCCGGACCGCTCTCGTCGCCGGAGCGCTCTACCTGCTCACGTTCGTCTCGATCCCGACCCTGGCGCTGTACGCGCCGGTGCACGAGCCCGGCTACGTCTCCGGACTGGGACCCGACGGCCCCGTGATCCTGGGCGGCGTGCTCGAGCTGGTCGTGGCGCTCGCCTGCATCGGCACCGCCGTCGTGCTGTACCCGGTGGTCAGACGGCAGGACGGCGCTCTGGCGCTCGGCTTCGTCGGCACGCGGATCCTCGAGGCCGCGACCATCGTCGGCGGCGTCGTCGCCCTGTTCTCCGTGGTGACGCTGCGGCAGTCCGGCGTCGGCCCGGCAGCCGACGTCACCGGCCAGGCGCTCGTCGCCCTGCACGACTGGTTCCGGATGGGGCAGGCGTACCTCCCGGCGTTCAACGCGCTGCTGCTCGGCACGCTGCTGTACCGGTCGCGCCTCGTGCCGAGGGCCCTCCCGACGCTGGGTCTGGTCGGGGCGCCGCCGCTCGTCGTCGCGAGCAGCGCGCAGATGTTCGCCGGCAGCGACTCCCCGATCTGGGGGCTGCTCGTGCTCCCGATCGCGATCTGGGAGCTGTCCCTCGGCGTGTACCTCGTCGTCAAGGGCTTCCGGCCCTCGCCCATCACCGCGGCGATCGACTCCGCCGCCAGCGCCACGCCCACGACCGGGTCGCCGTCCGACGACCACGCCCTCGCCGCGTCCGCGGGACGGTCGCGCTGACCGCAGGGCACGCGCCGGAACGTTCCACCCCGGCGCCGCTCGACGCATCGTGCGGTGCTCGGGGAGGCTCGGCGCGGAGCGAACGACAGGAGGGGCTTCCATGAGCACCGGGTTGCACGGGGCCGACACCGACGCGCTGCGCACGCAGGCGGTCGCGCTGCACGACGCCGCACAGACGCTGACCGCCTGCGCGCAGCGGACGGGGCGGGACCTCGACGCGGTCGTGTGGCGAGGGGCGGACGCCGACCGCACGCGGGAGCAGTGGCGCACGGAGCACGCGCGCTCGCTGTTGACCTGTGCGGTCAGCCTGGAGGGGGCCGCGCGCCGACTGCTCGACGAAGCGGCGGAGCAGGACCACGGGAGCGGTGTGTCCGGCGGGTCCGGCTCCGCGGCGACGACCGGCGCGTCCGGCGCCGCGCCGACGACCGGCGCCGCCGGCCGGACGTGGAAGGAGGTCCGAGCCGACGTCGACCTCGCGCACGACATCGCCGACACCGCCTTGAAGTGGATCGGGCGGGCGACCAACGCCACCGACGCGGTGCTGATGGCCGGCGCCGCGTCGCGCTGGACGAACATCACGCGGGAGGCGTCGTACCGCGTGCTCGACCGGGCGCACGGCATCATGCAGGGCGCGCACATCGGTCCCGCCGTCGGCGGTGTGCTCCAGGGCGCCGCCGCGCTCGGTGTCGCCTCGAACGTGTACGGGGTGTACCGCGCGCACACGACGGGCGACCTGCACGGGACCGTCAACAACGCCGTCTCCGCGGTGCTCGGCGCCGGTGGGTTCGTCCCCGGGCTCGGCCTCGCGAGCACCGCCCTCGGCGCCTCGTGGGACGTCGGGACCGCGGCGGGCACGACCATGAACGACGCGATGCAGGGCACCGCGTTCGGCGACCGGTTCTCCGCGCGGATGGACGGCGCCTTCGAGGTGGGCGGCGCCTGGGGCATGCTCAACACGCCGGGTGCGCTGCTCGTGACCGCCGGCGAGGAGGTCGGGCTCGCCGCACAGGGGCTGTGGGACGGTGTCACCCGGTCGGGCAGCGGCACCGTCGGCCCGCCCCAGTAGTCTCGCTCGCGGGTGCGCGGACGTGCCGGACACCCGAGGACGAGGAGCGATGGACGACGACGAGCTGTGGGCGCCCGCACCGACCCGGACCGCCCCGCCCACCGTCGACCTCGGTCTGCCCGGCTACACCGACCTCCGCGAGGTCGCCCGAGGTGGCGACAGCGTCGTGTACCGCGCGCGGCAGGCGGCGCTGCACCGGGACGTCGCCGTCAAGGTGCTGCTCGAGACGGATCCGGCGACCGTCGCGCGGTTCGCGCGCGAGCTCGAGCTGACGGTGCGCCTCGGCCGCCAGCACCCGCACATCGTCACCGTCCTCGACACGGGCACCACCGCGCAGGGCCACCCGTGCCTCGTCATGGACTTCCACGACCTCGGGTCGCTGCACGACCGGCTGCGCGCGCACGGCCCGCTGCCCGTCGCCGAGGTGGTCGCCGCGGGGACGGACGTGGCCGACGCGCTCGCGTTCGCGCACCGGCAGGGCGTGCTGCACCGGGACGTGAAGCCGCAGAACGTGCTGCTGCTGCCCACGTCGTACGTGCTGACGGACTTCGGGATCGCCCGCATGGCCGACGCGGGGCACACGGCCTCGCTCGAGCGGTTCAGCTACCGGCACGCGTCGCCGCAGGTGCTCGACGGGCTGGAGCCCGTGCCTGCCGACGACGTCTGGTCGCTCGGCTCGACGCTGCACACCCTGCTCGACGGCCGCGTGCCGTTCGCCTCGCCCGACCCGGGCGACGACACCGCGCTCGGGTACCTGCGCAGGGTCCGGACGGGAGAGCGTCGACCGCTGGACCGCGCGGACGTCCCTGACGGCCTGCGGGCGATCCTCGACCGGTGCCTCGCCCCGGCCCGCGAGGACCGGTACCCGTCCGCGGACGACGTGCACGCCGCCCTGGTCGCGCTCCCCACCGAGACGCGGTCGTGGACGCCCGGGCCGGCCGCCGCCGCCCCGTCGACGGGGGAACCGGGCCCGCCGGCCGCTGTGCCACCCGGCACCGACACGCCCGTCCCCGTCCTGACACCCGACGTTCCGGCGCCGGACCGCACCGCGGCCGGCGCGCTGCGCGGGGTCGAGCTGCCGCCCGTCCAGCCGGAGGACGACCACGTCCTCGCCCCCTCGGCACTGTCGCTGCTGGCTCCCCCGCCCGTCGTCCCGGACGACGACGAGGCCACGGGCCTGCACCCGGAGGCGGCCGGGACGGCGCGCCCCGCGGGCGAGCCCGACGTGGACCGCGGCGGGCCCGCGGGATGGGTGCGGGTCGCCGGCTTCGTCGGCGGGGCGCTCCTCGTCGGCAGCGCCGTGGGTCTGGGCGTCACGCTGTGGGCGTCGAGCCAGCGGCAGGCCACGACCGCGACGGGGCCGAGCGCACCACCGACCGCCGCGATCGTGCCGAGCCAGGACGCGACGGCCGCCGGGGCGAGCGCCCCCGCTCCGGACCTCGCCGCGACGTCCGATCCCGCGATCGCGCCGACGGACGTGGTGGCCGTCGACCAGGGCACGAGCCTCGACGTGAGCTGGTCGGACCCGACCGGCGGCGCCGTGCAGTTCGTGGTCGTCGACCCGTACGCCGTGCCCGGCCCGCGGGCGCTGGCGCAGCTGGCTGCCGGTGTCACCGGGTACACCGTCGAAGGGGTCGACCCCCAGGCAGCAGCGATGTGCGTCCAGGTGCTGGCGATCGCCGTCGACGACGTGGAGCACCGCGGGGTCTCGCCCGAGGCCTGCGTGCAGCGCTAGCGGCCCGCGGCCGTCGTCACCCGCGCCCGCGCGCGCGGCGGAGGTGCCATGGTGCCGGGCCGACCCACCAGGCGGCGCGGCGGTGCCACGGCACACCCGCGCGCAGCCGACGCTCCACGTCGAGCGCCGCCCGCCACGCCTGGCCGTCGACGCCGCCGTCCGGCAGCTCGACGAGCGTGGTCCGTCCGAACGCCGCCTGCTGGGCCGCGTCCGCGAGCGGTCGGGCGGGTACCCCGGCCAGGTGCTCGATCCGGGCGGCGAGCAGCTCGGCGGTGTGGGTGGCCTCCGCCCGGCCGACCCGCAATGCGAGCGCCTCGGCGGCGTGCTGCCAGGCCCCGACCACCCCCGACCCGCGCAGCCGGCGACGATGCGCGAGCCTGGCCAGCCCGGCCGCCGCCAGGACCACGACGAGCCCGGCCATCACCATGGCGGTCACGACGAGCGCCACGAGGCCCCACGGCACCTGCCCGGTCTCGTCGCCGTCCTCCGAGCCCGGCGACGCGCCGGACCCGAGCCCGTCGGACGGGGCGGCGTCCGACGCCGGTTCCTGCACGGGCTCGGGCGCGAGCTCGCGCGCCGGTGCAGGGAGCCCTGCCGCGCTCGCGGCGTCGGGCGCCGGATCGAACCGCACCCAGCCCGTGCCGGCGAGGTACACCTCCGCCCAGGCCCGCACGTCCTCGCCGTGCACGTCGCGCAGCGGGCCGTCGGCGGCGGCACCACCCGGCACCCGGAACCCGACGACCACCCGCGCCGGAAGGCCGACGGCCCGTGCGAGCACCGCGAACGCACCCGCGAACTGTTCGGTGGTCCCCACCTGCCCGCCGGCCGAGGCATCGGCGAACAGGAACTCCCGCAACCGCGCGTAGGACGACCCGCTCACGGCGTCGGCGGCGAGCGCCCGCTCGCCCCGGACCGCCTCGGCGAGGCGGTCCGCCTGGTCGAGCCGGGACCGCGCACCGGCGACCGCGTCCTGCGCGTACGCCCGCACGTCGGACGGCAGCCCGTCGACCCGCAGGTAGCGCTCGACCTCCGGACCAGCGGGAACCCCGGCCCGCGCGGCGCGGGTGGCCTCCGGCAGGTCCACCGTCGCTCTCACCCGGTAGGACAGCCCTGCGGGGAGGCGCCCGTCGGCGGTGGCGGGAGCGGCCAGGACCCCGGTGTCGACGTCCGTCAGCGCACCCGGCACGGTCGTCGCGCTCGCGTCCCCCACGGACGGCAGCCACGTGCCGGGCGACCCGGACGGGCCGGCGAGCCCGACGAGCTGCACCTCGACATCGACCCTGCCACGCACCGCACCCGGCGCGAGCGACGGCTCGACGACCGAGCCGAGCTCCCGCAGACGGAGGTCGGCCGACCAGCCGGTGCCGTCGAAGTCGGGCAGCGCCACCCACGTCAGGTAGCCCGGATGGGTGCCGCCGACCCGCAGGACCGTCGCGTCGGCGTCGGACTGCCAGCGGGAGACCTCGCTGAGCGGGTGCACCGCGTCGACGGGGACCTGCGGCGGCACGACGTGCACGCGCGGCTCGAACGCGGCGCCCGTGACCGCGGCACCGCTCGCGAGACCCGCCGTCGAGACCAGCGCCACCAGGACGAGCCCGGTCACCCCGCTCGCACGCCACCGCGCCCGGTGGGCCGGCAGCGCGCGCCCCAGCAGGGGCTGGCCACGCTCGGCCACCAGCGCGTCGCCGTCGAGCAGGAGCCAGCCGGCGACGCTCAGTGCGACGAGGCCGACGCCCACCGGGCCGCGGTCGGCCGTTCCTGCGGTCAGCAGCAGCGCGGCGCCGTACAGCACGCACGCACCGACGAGCGGGGCGACCCGGGCGGACGCGCCGCGGCCGAGAGCGAGCGCGACCCCGAGGGCGACGACCGTCGCGAGCAGGACGACCGGCAGCGCCAGAGCAGGTGCCGCGGGTCGCGGCGCGGTGAGCAGCCGGGCCACCGTGTCCGCGACCGGCCCGAGGACCTGCCCCGCGCCCGTGGTCCTCCGCCAGGACCCGGCGTCGACGAGCGGTGCCGCCGCGGTCGTGCGGGCCATGGCCGTCGCGGCGACGAGCGCGCACGCCACGACGGCGACGGCGACGGCCGCGTCCGGGATGCGCCAGCGGCGCGCGAGAGCCACGACGCCGAGGACGGCGAGCACCACGCCGCCGACGGGCAGCAGCACGGCGGGCGACGTGAACGCCTGCGCGAGCGGCACGCTCGCCACCAGCAGCAGCGACGCCGCCCACAGGGTGAGCGCCACGCCGGGTCCCGGCGGGACGGAGCGCGTCGACGACCCCGTCGACCGGTCGGCCGGCCTCGTCGTCGCCGTCATCCCGCAGCCACCAGGTCCCAGCCGCGCAGCAGGTCCTCCGCACGTGGCCCGCGCACGACCACGGCGGCCTCCGCGGTGCCGAGCACCCGGTCGGGTGCGGGGTCGACGACCAGCACGACGGTCGTCGCAGCCCCACGCCCCGCCAGCAGCAGCGGCGCGAGGGCCGCGCCCGTGCCGGTCACGACGGCGAGCACGTCGATCGCTGCGGGCCCGGCCGCCGACAGCGGCGCGAGAGCGACCGGCGACGTCTCCAGCGGGTCGGTCGGCGCCCCCGTCGTGGCGGCGAGCGTGAGCGCATCGAGCGACCGGCCGGCCCCCCACGACGGCCCGTCGCCGCCCGGGGGACCCGCCGGCAGATCGAGGTCCACCGACCCCGACGCGGTGACGCAGCGCACCGGGACGCCGGCGTCGACGCAGGCCCGCACGAGCGACGCGGCCACGTCGACCGCCTCCTCGAAACCGTCGTCCGCGGGCTCGACGGGGTAGGCGGCCGACCGGTCGTCGAGCAGCACGGTCAGGTGCGCCTCGGCCGGGTCGGCGTCGTCCCGCACCATCGGGACGCCCGCCCGTGCGCTACCGGCCCAGTGCACCCGTCGCAGGTCGTCACCCGGCACGTACTCGCGCATCCCCACCAGGTCGGTGCCGCCGCGCTCGACGCGCGCAGAGCCGCCCTCGTGCCCGCGCCGGCGGCCCAGGGGTGGCCCGTCGACGGCGAGCACCCGGGGCGTCACCCGCAGCGTCGACGACCCGCCCAGCAGGTCCCGGGAGCGCACGAGGTCGGCGGGCGCGCGACGTTCGAGGACGAACGGCCCCACCGTGACGAGCCCACGGCGGTCGGTCGGCACCGTCACCTCCACGTCACCGGACTCCCCGGGGGTCAGCCGCCGCGGCACCAGCGCGACGTCCCGGCCGGCGACCTGCTCGACGCCTGCCACCACGAGGGGCATCCACCGGGACGCGTTCCGCAGCTCGAGGTGGGCGACGGCACGCCCTCGACGCGGCGTGCTCGTCGCGAGGAGCCGGTGCGTGACGTCGAGCGGGGCCGGGGCCACGAGCGCGACCGTCGCCGCGACGACGAGCCCGACCGCGGCGACCCCGAGCGCCACGAGGCCGGGGTATCCCGCCAGCAGCCCGAGCCCCAGGGCGACCAGCCCGACGAGCGTGAGACCCACGCCACGGGCCGTGGGGTGCAACCGTCGCAGCCTCACGGGGCGACTCAGACCGCCACCGGACGCGGCACCTCGACGGCCTCGACCGCCGTGGCGACGACGTCCGCGGCACGCACGCCCTCGAGCATCGCCTCGCGCGTCAGCATCAGCCGGTGCTCGAGCACCGCGTGCACGACGCGCTGCACGTCGCTGGGCACGACGTAGTGCCGGCCCTGGGCGGCAGCCTGCACCTGCCCCGCGCTGACGAGCCCGCGCAGCGCCCGCGTGCTCGCGCCCAGCCGGACGCGCGGGTCGCGCCTGGTCGACTCGCCGATCGCGCGCACGTACCGCAGCAGCGGGTCGGCGACGTGCACGGCCTGCAGCCCGCGGATGGCGGCGCCGACCTCGTCCGGGTCGGTCACCGCGGGCACCGCGGTGATGTCCCCGGCCGTCGACCCCGGGCGCAGGACCGCGACCTCGTGCTCCGCGTCGGGATGGCCGAGCGCCACCCGCACGAGGAACCGGTCGAGCTGGGCCTCCGGAAGCCGGTACGTGCCGTCGAGGTCGACGGGGTTCTGCGTGGCGACGACGAGGAACGGGTGCGGCACCTCGTGCGTGACGCCGTTGACGGTGACCGTCCGCTCGGCCATCACCTCCAGCAGCGCGGACTGGGTCTTCGCGGCCGCGCGGTTGATCTCGTCGGCGAGCAGCACGTGCGTGAAGACCGGGCCCGGCCGGAAGCGGACGTAGCCGTGCGCGGGGTCGAGCACCGTCGTGCCGGTCACGTCGGCCGGCAGCAGGTCGGGCGTGAACTGGATGCGTCGCGACGAGCCGCCGAACGCCGCCGCGACGGCCCGAGCCAGGGTCGTCTTGCCGGTGCCGGGCACGTCCTCCAGCAGCACGTGCCCGCCGCTGAACAGCGCGGCGACGACGAGCTCGACGACCGGCCGCTTGCCGTGGACGGCGAGCTCCACGGCGTCGACCACCCGGTCGTGCAGCACCCGGAAGTCCGCGACGGTGCTGGTGAGGTCGGTCATTCGGAGCTCTTTTCGGCGAGACGGGCCCGGGAACGGGACCGGGTGCGGGAACGGGACCAGGAGCCGTCGGCCCGCGCGGCGCGCAGCCGCGCGAACCGCAGCGCCCCGGCGACGAGCACGAGACCGGCGCCACCGGCGACCAGCGGGGGCCGCTCGTCGCCCTGCGGGAGCCGGGGCGTCCACGGGATCGGCACCACCACGACGTCGGCGCCGACGGCAGAGGCCTGGCACACGTCGGTGTCCGGGTCGCACAGCGGCCAGGTCCGGCGTGACGGCACCGGCGCGGTCGCGGGTGCGGACGCGACGCGGACCCCGTCCACGTCTTCCGCGTACACGGTCACGGTCACCGACCCGACGGAGGTGAAGAAGCCGAGGGAGTACTCGGTGGCGGCGCAGCCGATCGGCTCGGAGGTCTGCGGACCGTCGGACCGCGTGACCTCGATCGTGCAGCCGCCGGTGTGGTCCACCCAGCTCTGGGGCGGGGCCAGTCGCGCGCTCATCTCGAAGGCGGGCTCGTACTGGCCCGGCACCTTGACGTCGATGTGCTCGACAACCTCGTCGCCGTCCTGGGGCCACCAGACCGGCGGGGCCGGGCGGATGTCCACCGTCGCGCTCGTCGTCGGACCGTCGCCGAGAGCGTTGCGCGGCGTGACGTTCATGGTGAACGGGCCGCCGCTGGTGCACAGCGGCTCCCCGGTGCACCGCTCCCGGATCACGTAGGACGTCCCGGTCGTCGACACCGACCCCGACACGCCGCCGGCGGCCGACCAGGTCACGAGGTACCCGGTCAGCGGCGAGCCTCCGTCGTCCGGCACCGTCCAGGCCAGCGTGACCTGCACGTCGTCCCGGCCGCCCGCGATCTGGTAGTAGGACGCGAGGAAGTTGGACGGCCCCAGGTCGGTGGCGCCCGGGGGGCCCGGGACGGTGATCGGCGCCGACGGCAAGGACGACGACGACTGGCCCCCACGGACCGCCTGGACGACGAACCGCACACCGTCACCCGGTGGCAGCGAGCGCAGCACGATCGACGTCGCGGTGCCGGCGGCCGTCGTCGTCGAGCCGCCCAGGGGCCCGACGAGGTACGAGTCGACGTCGCCGCGGGTCGCGGTCCACGACACCGTCACCGAGCCGTCGGCGTGGGCGGTCGCGGACACGCCCGTCGGTGCGTTCGGCGCCCGTTCCGGGCACTCGTCGGTCTTCACCACCGCCGACTCGGCGGACGCGGACCGTCCGTCGTCGGTGACCGCCTCGACCGTGACGAGCAGCGACGTGGCGCACGTGAGCCCTGCCAGGGTGGCGGTCGTCGCGTCGCCCGCGACCGTGACGGGCGCCGCCCCCCCGGCGGAGGCGCGCACGACGTGCCGGTCCGGCCGGGGCGAGCCGGCGCGCCACGTGACGGTCGCGTCGGTGATCCCGTTCGACTGCAGCGGTCCCAGCCGCACGGTCACCGCGGACGGGCGTCCGACGGCCGGGGCGGACGGCGACGGGGACGGCGACGCGGACGACGACCGGGACTGCCCGCCGGACGGCGACGCCGCCGGACGCGGGCTCGCGGACACGTCCGGTGCTTCCGTCTCGGCACGGTCCCCGGTGGTGGGCGCCAGCGGCTCGCCCGACGTCCCACCGGGGAGGTGCGGCAAGGGCAGCGGCACGTCCGGTAGGGACGGCTCGGGCGCGTCGCTGCCCGGGGCCTGCGGCGCCTCGTCGGGCGCTCCTCCGTCACGTCCGGGCTCGCCGTCGCCGCTCCCGCCGGGGTGCTGGTCCCGGCCCGGAGCCCGCGCGGCCGCTGGACCCGTGGACGGGTCGTTCGGGTCGTGCACCGCGACCTGGCCGCGGCCGGTGTCGATCACCCGGGTGGTGCCGTCGGTCTCGACCATGACCGCTCGACCGCCGTCCTCGGTCTGCACCACGAGGTGGCCGTCGTCGACGAGCAGGCGCGGGTCCCGGCCACCGGGCACCACGATGTCCGGTCGCGCCCGGGCACCGTCGGGCCGCAGCACGATCACGCGGCCCGCACCCTCGCACGGCACATAGACGAGGCCGGCAAACACGGCGGGCCGACCCGGACGCTCGCAGCCGAGCGCGCCGACGCGGATCTCTCGGATCCGGTCACCGGCGAGCAGCACCACCGTCGAGCTGTCCGGCAGGCCGGCGGGTGCCAGGTTCGTCGGTGACCCGTCGGCGGGCAGGACCGTCCCGTCGAGGTGCGGCACCGCGACCGAGAGGTCCCGGCCCGCTCCGACCTGCAGCACCGCTCCCCCGTCCGGCGCGAACACCGTGACCCCGTGGTCGTGCGGCAGCAGCCGGGTCCCGGGTCCGCCCCCGCGCACGGTGCTCTCGCCCGTCTCGAAGGCGCGGTCGCGCGGACGCCACGTCAGGGACAGCAGCCGCCCGGCCGACGTGACGGCCCACACCGTGCCGCTGCGGTCGACGACGACGTCGACGAGCTCCGCACCGACCCGGTACGGCGCACCGAGGTCACGCAGCGTCAGCGCGTCGACCGCGCGGACGACGCCCGTCGAGGGCGTGACGAGGTACGCCTGGCCGCCGCCGACGAGCACCCGCATGCGCTCGTCGGACCGCCGCTGCCCGCCCGTCAGCAGCGTGGCGAGGTCGATGCTCGTGACCGTGCCCGTCCGCCCGTCACCGACGACGAGATGACCGTCCTGCTGGCTGACCTCCAGGTCGGCACCCGCGCCGGCGACCGTCAGCCGCCGCTCCGCCCGGCCGGTGCCGGGGTTGACCTGGACGAGCTGCCCGGTCTGGTCGTCGGTCAGCCACGTGACGCCGTCGGACATCGTGACGACAGAGCTCGCGGCCCCGGAACCGAGCGCCGCGCCCAGCACGAGCGACGCGCCGAGGATGGCGACCCCGGTCTCGGTGTAGCCCCGGTCACCGCCTGTGAGCCATCGCCTCAGGGAGCGCCCGGCCTGCGGCGTGGTGGACGAACGGCTCAACGGACGGCCTCCCGGTCGACTGGCGCAGATAGTACCTGGACAACTCGGACAGATCCGGCACTGACCAGAAGGCCGCGTCCGACGCCCGAGGACGGCTCGTGGGTGTGCATGGGGATCGTGGCGCCGACGAGGGAGCCGTCCGCCAGCTCGGGCGAGAGCAGGACGGCGCGCCGGGCCCGACGGGCGGCCGAGACGGGACCGGCGACGTGCTGGCGCGCCCGGGCCTCGTCGGGGTCGGCGGCGACCACGACGGCGAGGCGGAGCGTCGCGGCACTGTCGACGACACGCGCCAGGAGCTCGACGAGCCTGCGCTCGTCACCTCCGCGTTCCCAGCCCCGTTCCCACTCGTGCGCGTCGTCGACGAGCAGCACGCGCCAGCCGCCGTCCGGCGGGACGGGCCCGCCCAGCAGCCCGTCGAGCAGTTCCAGGACCGCTGCGGGCTCGCTCGCGACGACGTCGACGCCGGAAGCCGGCGCCGCGCGCGGCCCCACCAGGTGCACGGCGTCGGGCGGGTGGGTCGCCCGTGCGGACACCTCGGCGAGGCCGAGGAGGAACGACGTCCGCCCCGAGCCGCCCCGGCCGAGGACCAGCAGCGGGCCCCCCAGGAGCGGCAGGACGACGCCCGTCGCGAGGTCGCCGTCGACGCCCAGGCACACGTCGTCGCGCACCGGCGCCGGGACGAGGTCGACAGGCACCCGGGTGGGCATCGCGGGCACCGTCACCGGGGGCTGCGCGGCGTACCGCTCCGCCTCCCGTGCGGCCACCGCGCGCAGCAGCGCCGCCTGCCGCGGGCTGCCCGCGCCACCGACCGTCGCCACCTGCACCTCGGTCCGCCCGAGCAGGCCGCGGCCCGCCGGTGTGCGGTCGTCGAGCACGGACTGCGGGACGCCGAGCACCTGGTAGTCGTCGACCGTCGCCATCCGCAGCACGAGCCGCTGGCCGAACGCGGCCGCGAGCGCCGACGGCAGGCCCGTGCGGCGCGGGGTCGTCGCCGTGACGTGCACGCCGCAGCGCCGGCCGTCCTGGAGGACCGCGAGCAGGTGGTCGACGTGGCCGCGGCGCAGCGGACCGCCGCCCTCGAGGTGCTCGACGAGCTGCGGAAGGTTGTCCACCAGCACGTGCACCCGCGGCAGGACGACGCCCGTGGCGGCGAGCGCATCGACGTCGGCGGCGCCGTGCCGCGCCAGGAGCGCGTTCCGTTCCGTGAGGGTGCGGTGCAGCATCCGCAGCAGGCGGGTGACGCGTTCGGGCTGCTGCTCGACGACGACCGAGCCGACGGACGGCAGCACCTCCACCGCCGTCAGGCCGCCGCCCGCGGCGTCGATCCCGTACACGAGGGCGGGTGCGTGGTCGTGCGCGAGCGTCGCGGCGACCGCGACGGTCCGCAGGAGCTCGGTCTTGCCGCTGCCCGACGCGCCGTGCACGAGCAGGTGCCCGGCACGCGCGTAGTCCACGAGCAGGGGACGCTGCGCCTGCTCGCCGGGGATGTCGGCGATCCCGACGGCCAGTGCGCCGGGCGTGGGGACGCACACGTGCACGTCGTCGGCCACGCCCGGCACGGCCGCCTCGTCGCCGGCGTCCGCACCGAGCAGCAGCGCACCGGGCGCACCCCCGGCGAGCACGACCTCGTCCGGGAGCGCGGGCAGCCAGGGGCGCTTGGGGGCGGCGTGGCCCGACCGCACGAACGCCTCGCCGACGGTGAGCACGAGGCGCTCGAGGTCGGAGCGCTCGTGCACGCGGCCCGCCCTGCCCGTCGCGGTGCCGTCCGAGCGCGCGGAGAACGCCCGGACCTGCACGGCCGCCGTCTCGTCGAGCACCGGTTCGTGCGCTCCCACCCACGCGACCTGCACGAGCTCGCGCGTGCCGTGCCCCGTGCGCCGCAGCCACGCCCGGCCGGGGGTGCGGCGCGACAGGTGCGCGGCGTCGGGTGCCTCGACGACGTCGGTCGAGTCGTCGGTGGACGCCATCCGCAGCGCGATCCGCAGGTCGGTGTTCGCCTTGATCTGGGGCGTGACGACACCGGCCGGGCGCTGGGTGGCGAGCAGCAGGTGCATGCCCAGCGACCGGCCGCGCTGCGCCACGTCGACGACGCCGTCGACGAACTCGGGCACCTCGGCGAGCAGCGCGGCGAACTCGTCGACGCAGATGAGCATGCTCGGCGGCGCGACGTCGGGACGCAGTCGCTCCAGCGCGACGAGGTCCTTGGCGCCGTGCTCGGCCAGCAGGTGCTCGCGCCACGTGAGCTCGGCACGCAGCGACACGAGGGCCCGCTGCGCGAGCGCGGGCGTCAGGTCGGTGATGTAGCCGACGGTGTGCGGCAGGTCGGCACACTCACGGAACGCCGCGCCGCCCTTGTAGTCGACGAGCAGGAACGTGATGCGCGACGGCGGGTTGTTCGTGGCGAGCGAGCACAGCAGGGTCTGCAGCAGCTCGGACTTGCCGGAGCCGGTGGTCCCCGCGACGAGCCCGTGCGGCCCGTCCTCGCGCAGGTCCACGGTGACGACGCCGTCGGGGCCCGCGCCGAGCTGCGCACGCAGCCCGGTCGACGACGCCCACCGGCCGACGACGGCGGACGCGTCGTCGGGGTCCTGCAGGTCGGAGCCCAGCTCCGGCAGCCGCACGGAGCCGGGCAGCGCGGAGTCGGGCGGCACCACCGCGGCCTCGTCCCGGAACGCCGTGAGCGTGCGCGCGGTCTGCCAGGCGGCCGCGAGGTCCAGCTCGTCCGCCTCGACGACGGCGTCGTCGCCACCCCGGTCGCGACGGCGCACGAGCCCCGCGTCGAGGTCGAGCAGGACGTCGGTGGCGGACGGCACCCGGTCGGCGTCGCGGCCGACCCACACCAGGTGCAGCCCCCGCTCGGCGCCGGCCTCCGCGGCGGCCTCCACGGCTCGCCGCGGGACGCCCGCGCCCTCGTCGACGAGGCACACGACGTGGCCGCGCGCCCCGTCCCCCGCCACCAGGGAGTCGAGCAGGCCGGCGCCGTCGGTCGCGCCGACGGCCACCGGCGGGAGACCGGCCACGCGGTTGGCGGTGTGCGGCAGCCACCGCAGCCACGTCTCCACGTGCGCGCTGTCGGGACCCAGGACGGCCGCGACGGTCACGTCGGTCGGTGAGTGTGCGGTGGCGAGACGGACGAGCAGCGCACGCACGGCGGCGTCGGCGCGGTCACGGTCGGCGCACGTCACGGCGACGACCCGGTGCCCGCCGAGGACGAGCGGGACGGGGTGGAGCGGCAGCACGGACCGCGTCTCCAGCTCCTGGACGGCCAGGTCGCGCTGCACCCGGTCGCCCCCGCGCGCCACCGAGCCGGTGACGAGGGCCGGGCGAGGTCCGCGGCCGACGCGCACGTGCAGGAAGTCGGCGTCGTCGAGGCGTCGCGCCCACGTGCCGGGGTGCCGCCCGGCGACCCGTTCGCGCACGGTCACGAGATCGGGTTCGTCCTGGTCCGCGCGCTCGCGCTGCACGGCCGCCGCCGCGTCGAGGCGGCCGGCCACGTCGTCGAGGTCGACCCGCCACGCCCGCAGCTGGGCGTCGTGCTCCGCGCGCTGCTGCCGGCGGGCCACGACGTGCTGGACGGCCATCATCGTGGGGAACCCGAGCATGAACACCAGCGAGAACGGGCTGCGGTTCATCGCGAACATCGCGCCGCCCAGGACGACCGGCATGAGCATCATCGGCCAGGGCATCGGCACGGGACGCGGCGCCGCCGGCGGCGCGGGGACCTCCAGCACCGCGGGCTCCAGCCGCGCGCCGAACCGGGGCGGACGCACCACGCCGACGTCGGCGGGCAGCGGTTCGGCGTCACCGCGGTGGACCTCGAACGTGGTCCGGCCCACCTCGACACGCTCGCCCCAGCCGACCGGCCGGGCCCGGAGCACGTGCTTGCCGGCGACGCGCGTGCCGTGCGCGGAGCCCTCGTCGCTCACCACGACACCGCCCGTGAGCAGGATGCGCGCGTGCACGCGGGACACCAGCGGGTCCGTCAGCCGGACCGTCGCGGACGCGCCTCGTCCGACGGTGAACGCGTCCTGCTCGACGTCGATCTCGCGGCCGGCGTCCGGTCCTGCCACGACGCGGACGCGGGCGCGGACCGGCCGGCGCCCTCCGGGGCGGTCGAGCCAGGAGGCCGGCACGGACGCGACCGGGACCACCGCGCCGGTGCTCAGCGGCGCCTGCACGAGCGGCAGGCCGGCAGGCCACGGCGTCCCGTCGGTGGTGGGCGCCAGCAGCGTGCCGGAGCCGGCGCCGAGGTGTGCCGCGAGCGCACGGGCCAAATCGGCGACGCGCGCGTCGGGGCGCGCGACGACCTCGACGTCGACGGGGCGCAGCCCGCTCTCGCGGGTCGGCTGGAGGGTGAGGCGCCACATGGTCGGTGCTCCGCGGATCGTCAGGGTGGATCGTCGGGGTGGATCGTCGAGGGCGGACGGTCGGTGGTCCGCGTCCGCGGGTGCGGGCGCGGACCACCGGCCGGGTCAGGAGGAGGCCGTCTCCTGGTCGTCGGCCTGCTGGCCGAGTGCTGCGGCGTTGGCGTGCAGCGCCTCGACGACGCGGTGCAGCGCCGGGACGTACTGGCCGCTCCAGTCGGCGTTGAACCGCTGGGCGTCGGGGCCGTACCACGGCGTCGCCTGCAGCTGCTGCGTGAGGCGGCTCGTGATCTGCGTGATCGAGTCCGCGTCGACGTTCATGAGCCGCACGAGGTCACGGGCGGCGGCGATGTCCATGCCGAGGACGTTGCTCATCTGTCTCTCCTTCGATGGTGCTCGGGCGGGTACCCGTGCAGTCAGGTGGCCTGGCGATCGGTCGCTCAGGCCGGGACCGGGTCGGCGGAGCCGAGCCGGACGGAGGTGTGCGCCTCGGCGAGCGAGTCGCGCAGGGCGGCGGGGGTGGTGTCGGACCAGCTCGACACGACCGTCACGGCGTGCTGGTGGCCCCCCGGCAGCGGGGTGGGGTCGACGAGCACGTCGACCCGTTGGCGCACCGGACCGCTGCCGTGCTCCCTGGTCAGCAGCACGCTCCCGGCGGTGCCGTCGGCGTGACCGCGCGTCCCGGGGTACTGCGCGAGCATCGCGTCGAGCACCTGGACCGGCGTCGTGCCGGCCGGCACGAGGTCGGCGGCGACGGTGAGGTTCGGCACGAAGCCCGGCAGGTCGGTCGCGGGCCGGGCGACGGCGATCGCCCGCGGTGCGGGAGCCACGTGCCAGCCGTCCGGCACGTCGAGGACGAGCCGCGGCCCGCCCGGCAGGAGCGGTCCGGGGTGCTCGACAACGCTCATCGGGCCGGCCGCCCGTCGATCGCGAGGTCGGTCTCGATGTGCGTGAGGGTGCCGTCCGGCGTGTCGGTGCCGTCACCGTCGTCGTCCTTGCGGGCCCGGAGCGCACCCAGCGCGGAGGCGCCGAGGGCGGCCAGACCGAGCGGCGCGGCCGCCAGCGCGACGGGCGCGCCCGTGCCGCGGGTGCCGCCCTCGAAGGCGGGGATCGCCACCGCGCCGGGCCCGTCCACGATCGCCCCGCCGAGGCCGACGGGGATCGTCGACACGGGTGGGTCTCCGGGGACCGCACCTGCGTCGACGGGCGACGGCGCGCTCGCGGGCGTGCCGGTCGCGGGGGTGCCGACCTCGGGGGCTGCCGGCGCGAGCGAGCCGCCACCCGACCCGCCACCTGTGCCGCCACCCGGCCCGACGCCCGACCCGCCACCCGACCCGACGCCCGACCCGACGCCCGGCCCGACCCCCGAGCCTCCGGCCGTGCCGGCGCCCGCGCCGCTGCCGATCCGGCCGGCGACCTCGTCGGCCACCGCCGCACCGACACGCGCGCCCAGCTCGCCACCGCCGAGCGCGTGCCCGACCGCCCCACCGACGACACCACCGACGACGGCGGCGGCCGAGCCTGGGTCGCGCACCAGCCCGGCCGCGATCGACCCGGCCGACACCCCGGCGCTGCCGGCTCCCGTGGCAGCACCGGCGTTGCCCGTGCGGACGTCCGGCGTCGTGGGTGCGGCGACGTCGGCACCGCCGCCCGCCGCGCCGTGGTCCTGCACGGTGACCGGGCCGATCGACGCGGGCGCGGCGACCTGCGCGCCGGCTCCCGCGGCGGTGCCGCCCGGCACCGAGGGCGCCACACCCGTCTCGGGTGCGGCGAGCACCGGGGCGTCGACGGTGGACGTCGAGGGCAGGACGACCGGGTGGAACGCCGACTCGGGGATGTGCACGGTCGGGCGGTCGGAGCTGGCGTCCTTCTGCGTGTGCGAGATGAGCGCCAGGACCTTGGCGAAGCCGCGCAGGTAGTGCGCGACGGTCCGCACCCACGGGATGACGACCGCCCGCAGGTACCGGGCGAACGCGGCCGCCCAGCCGGTCCAGGACATCGCGTCCAGTGCGGTCGCGAGGCCCTTGAGCACCTTCACGACGTCGTCGGCGAAGTCGGCCGCGTGGTTCATCTTGTGCACGACCCGGTCGAGTCCGTCGACGTCCGACCCGCGGAACGAGCCGCTCTGGAGCTGGGTCATCGGGTGCCTCCTGCTGTTGGCCGGGTACGTCCGGCGGGGTGGGTCGGGGTTCGTGGCCGACGCTAGGGAGCGGGCCTGCGCCACGGCCAGCACGGGCGGGGTGGAAGGTTCCGCCCCGTGGCCGGCCGAGGTCAGCGGCTCGCGTCCTCCTGCAGCTGGGCGCGCCGGTCGAGCTCGACGGAGTTCGTGCGGATGTTCTCGGCGGCGGCCCGGAGCTCGGGGCGCAGCGCACCGTCCCACTCGCCGAGGAACCGCTCGGCGCCGGGACCCGACCAGGCGACGCTGCTCAGCATCGAGCCGATCTGCCCGACGATGCTGTCGAGCTCACCCGCACCGGTCCGCATCGCGCGGGCCTGCTGGCGGCTGTGCTGGGGGTCGATGCCGTGGAAGGTGCTCTTGTCGTACATCGCGGTCTCCTGGGGTCGTCGTGGCCGGTGGCCGTGACGCTAGGAGGACGGGACGTGGTCAGGACAGCGCGTCGGGGGTGGAACGTTCCGGGTTGAGCCCTTCGCCCCGGGACCGGGCGGCCTCCACGACGGCCACGTCGTCGGCGGTGACGAGGCGGACCTCGGCCGCGCGTCGACCGACCGCGAACCGGACGTTCTGCACCCGCCTGCCCTTCTGGGCGAACGGGTCGTCGGCGGGGCCGAACGCCATCCGGGCGATCACGCGGATCGCGTCGTCCACCCGCTGGGCGCGCTCGAGGTTCCAGGCGTGACCGCGCCACGCGAGCACCCGCTCGTAGATCTCGCGGTTCGACGCGGGACGTGGGTAGTCGTCGGCGCCGGCGAGCCACGGCTCGGCCAGGGCGAGCGCGACGTACCACTCGCGGGACCACCGCTCCAGCCGCGGGGCGGGCGCGGTGACGGCCCCGTCCGGGTCGTGCTCCGGCAGCCAGGCGGGCGCGGCGTCGGGGACGGCGGGCACGGCCACGTCGACGACGAGCACGAGGTCGGTGAACGCCCCGGGGCCGGACTGGCGGCCGCGCAGCAGCAGCACGTGGTTCTCGCCCTCGTCGAGCAGGGCGGCCATGCCGTCGACGAGCGCGACCCGGCGCGCACCGCCCGGGGCGTCGAACAGACTGGAGAGCTGCGCCTCGGTGGAACCGCGCCAGCGCAGCCGCACCACCTCCTCGCCGACCACGATCTCGCCGACGACCCGGGACACGTGCGGCGCCGCGCGGGGAAGGGTGAGCGCGGTGGTGCGCAGCGCCGTGTCGGCGTCCACGTCGGGCAGCGCCGCGTGCGGGTCCCGGCCGACCAGGAGCGTCTCGCCGGACCCCAGCACGACCGTCGGCACCCCGGCTCCGCGCAGCGTCACCCGCAGCACGTGCACCTCCCCGACGGCACAGCGTCGAGCGGCTGCTCGTCCAGGTCGTGCATCGTCGGCCCCCTCCTCACCGCCGCGGGACTCGGCCCGCCCCCTGTCGCGACGGTCGCGCCCGCCGCCCCGCGGCAGGCACCGATCGTCACGGTCGGCCCGGGTTCGTCACCCGGCCGCCGCGGGCGTCAGTGTGGCAGAGAGCTCGTCGAGCCGGTGGGCCGGGGTCGCGCGGTGGACCCCCCGTGGACGCGCGAGGGCCGCCCGTCGGAACGTGCTCCGACGGGCGGCCCGGTGTGCGTGCTGTCAGGTCAGCGAGGCGAGCAGATGCCCCACGGGACCCAGTTCAGGTTCTGCGAACCCTTGTAGTACGTGACTCCGAACGTGCTGCTGCCGGACCCGGTGAACGTGTTCCCGTTGCGGGACGCGCCCCACGAGCTCTGGATCGACTGCCCGCTGTTCGGGTACACCGTGACGCTCCAGTTGGACGCACCCGAGACCGCGTAGGTCACGTTGAAGCGGTCGCCCCACTCCTCGGCCTTCGTCGCGGTCGCGGTGCAGCTGCCGCCGCCGGTGCTGCCGCCACCCGTGCTGCCGCCACCCGTGCTGCCGCCACCCGTGCTGCCGCCGCCGGTGTTGCCGCCGTTGGACGAGCCCTCGCTCACGGTGATGTTGGACGAGCCGGACGACTGGTAGCCCTCGGTGGCCATGATCATGTAGCTGTGGTTGCCGAGGTTCATGCCGTGCGAGGCCCAGGCGTCGAAGTGGTTGCCGGTCGTGATGGTGCCGCCGGTCCGCTTGGACGTCCGCACCGACCAGTACTGGTAGAACGTCTGGGTGCCGTCGATGGACGGCTGGTTGACGCGCTGGGTGCGGTAGATGTCGTACGTGCCGCCGTCGCTGTTGACCTGACCCATGTAGGTGCCGGTCGGGCGGTAGGTGCCCCAGTTGTCGACGATGTAGTACTCGACCAGCGGGTTACGCGTCCACCCGTAGAGCGCGAGGTAGGAGTTCCCGCCGGGGTTGAACGAGCCGGAGTAGTTGACCGTCTTGCGGCCGCCCGTGGCCCAGCCCTTGCCGCCGACCCAGTTGTTGATGCCGCTCCACGACGAGCGATAGTTGCCCCCGTCGCCCAGCGTGAACTGGACGTTGCCGGTGTCCTTCCAGAACGAGTAGTACCACCCGTTGTTCGTGCCGGTGCTGTTGTTCGTGATGGTCTGGTCAGCAGCCTGCGCCGGGGCGGCGAGCGCGATGCCACCGGCCACGAGCGCCGCCGTGCCCAGGCTCAGGAGCTTCGTTGCCAGACGAAGGGGCCTCTTTGCGCGCCCTCGACTGACGAAAGTTTCGGTCATGCTGCACCTCTCTTTGCGGGTGAGACTGCGATAGCACACGCCTAGAGCGTGCACCGGCAGAGTCTGGCGAGTCCCGCACCCGCTTGTACAACGATGAATTGTTTACGTAACGGTCGGAGGGCGGATCCGCCGCGCCGGACGCGGAGACCCGACCGGTGGCCCGACTCGTCGCCCGCGCCCACGGCGACGACCACACGTGGAGCGCCTGCCGGGCTCGGACCGACGGCGCCGCACCAGATCGGTGCGATCCAGTCAGTAGCGGCTGAGCACCTCGACGAGGTCGAGCTTCTGCGGCGCCTCCCGTGCCGCCAGCGCTCGGTCCTCGACGGCGGACACGTGGGCGTCGACCAGCGATCCGGCCTCGTCAGCGGACCCGGCCGCGAGCAGGTCGATGAGCCGGCGGTGCTCGTCGATCGAGCGGCGCTGGTCGTGGACGTGGCCGTGGACGGACAGGATCAGGGCACACCGCCAGACGACCTCGCTGAGGTAGCGGTCGAGCAGCTCGTTGCGGCACAGCTCTCCGAGCAGCAGGTGGAACTCGGCGCCGAGCCGGCCTGACACCCGTGCGTCGCCGGCATCAGCGGCGGCGGCCTCCTGGTGGACGTGGGCCCGGAGGCGCTCGACCTCCTCCGGCGCCATCCGGCCTGACGCCAGGCGGACGGCCTCGCGCTCCAGGCACCGCCTCACCTCGAAGGTCGCCTTGGCCTCGTCGATCGACGGGTTCGCCACCATGGCGGACTTCGCCACCCCGGTCGTCACGAGGCCCGCGGCCGTCAGGCGGGCGAGCGTGGAGCGCACGAGCGTACGGCTGACGCCGTACTGGGCGGCGATCACGTCCTCGGGAAGACGGGTGCCCGGGGGCAGCGCGGCCTCGACGATGGCGGAGCGCAGGCTGAGGAAGGCGAGGTGTGCTCGATCCGCAGGTCGCTCGGCAGTCACGTGGATCACCGTATACGAGAAGTCGAGCTCGCTGAGCTCGTAACTCACGCGAAACACGACTCTTACGCATGCGCAACCCATCCGTTCTGTATACCGAGTTGAATCAATCCGTATACAGAACAGGAGGGTCCTTCGTGAAGATTCTGGTCCGCCTCACCGACCAGCAGGTCGAGCTCCTCGACGCCTCGGTCGACGCCGGCGTCGCGCCCGGCCGTGCCGAGCTCGCCGGCCTGGCGCTCCGTGAGACCGCGAACGGCGTCGTCCGGCGGCCCCATCCGCGCCCGAGCGGCCGTCGCTGGGCGTGGTACGCCGAGGCTGCGCCCACCCCCGTCCGGACGGTGGTGACCGAGCGGGTCCTCGAGCCCGGCACCGGCAAGGCCCTCGAGCTCGAGGCCGGCCAGATCCTCCGGGTCGAACAGATCGAGGGCGGCCAGTGCGTCGACCTCAACGTCTTCAACCTGCACGACTACCGCGAGTTCATGCACGTCGGCCGGACACGCACGCTGCACGGGATCAACCCGAGCAAGGGCGACTTCCTCTGGTCCGCACCGCCGCGGGAGCGGGCCCTGATGTACCTCCAGACCGACACGGCACGCATCAACGACACGATGTTCCCTCGATGCAGCGCGACCATGTACGAGTCGATGCACGGCTTCGCCGAGCACACGAACTGCGCCGACATGCAGGCGGAGGCCCAGCGCGAGTACGGGCTCACCCCCGACGACGTCCACGACTCGTTCAACCTGTTCATGGCCACGAGGGTCACCGACGGGATGCCCGAGATCGTCCGGCAGATGAGCGCGGCGGGGAGCCACGTCGAGCTGCTGGCGCTGGTCGACGTCCTCGCGGTCCCGAACATCTGCGGGAACGACATCATGAGCACGAGCAACTACTCGATGGGTCCCGTGCTGGTCCAGGTCCTCACCGCGACCGAGGCCGAGATCGCCGCCGTCCCGGAGCTGCTGCAGTACGACAGCCAGCGCACGCCCGCCCAGTTCCGTCAGCCGCACATCCGGACCGCGCGCGCCCTGGTGCGGGACCCCTCGTTCGTCGCTGCGTTTCCACGGACGCCGCTGCGCACGATCGAGCTCGAGGTCGTGCTCGACGAGGCCGACGCGCTGTCGTTCGCGCGGGTCAGGCGCGACGACCTGTACAAGGACGACGGCGACGCACTGCGCGACATCGTCATGTCCTGGTGGGTGGCCAGCCATGCATGACTCCGTCGTCGGGCGGCCGCTGACCCGACCGTCGTCCACGCTCGTGGACTTCGACCGCCTCGGCGCCTACGAGCGGTACAAGCTCATGGCGAGCCTGATCGTGCCCCGGCCGATCGCGCTGGTCACCACGGTGAGCCCGGACGGCGTCGTGAACGCCGCGCCCTTCAGCATGTTCGCCATGGTGGGTGAGGACCCGCCGCTGGTCATGATCAGCGTGAACCGCCTGGACGGAGGCGAGCAGAAGGACACCGTCGCCAACATCGAGGCGTCCGGAGAGTTCGTCGTGCACCTCGTCGACGAGCCGATCGCCCGACAGATGGATGGCTGCTCGACGCGCTTCCCGGCACACGTCGACGAGCTCGCAACCGTGGGGCTCACCGCGCTGCCCAGCCGGCTCGTCGGCTGCCCGCGGATCGCCGAGGCCCCCGTCGCCTTCGAGTGCACCCTCGCCGAGAGCATGGCCACCGCGAGCCGGCACATCTACTTCGGCCGCATCCGTCGGCTGCACGCGCGGGCCGGACTCGTCGACACCGAGACCTGGCGCGTGCGGCTGCAGGAGTACTTCCCGGTCGGCCGGTTCGGCGCCAGCTTCTACACGACCACCCGAGACCGCTTCTCCCTCGCCACCGAGGACGCGGGCCACCCAGGTCGCGTCACCGAGATCGACGAGATCTGACCAACTGCCCCCGAAGCGCCCCGCCCCTGTTGGACAATCCCCCCCGAGGAGACACATGTTGCCCCACCGCGCCACCCGCTCAGCCCTGGTTCTCGGGTCCGTCTGCCTGGCCGTCACCGCCTGCGGCAGCACCGACGCGGCGGACCCGTCGACGCCGTCGACCGGCGCGCTCAGCATCGGAGCCGTCGACCTCTCAGACGTGTGCCCCAGCAACGTCGTCATCCAGACCGACTGGAACCCCGAGTCGGAGATGGGCGGCCTGTACGGCCTGCTCGGTCCGGACGCCACGATCGACGCGGACGCGAAGGTGGTCCGTGGACCGCTGTTCGCCTCGGGTGAGTGGACGGGCGTCGACGTGGAGATCCGGTCCGGTGGTCCCGCCATCGGCTTCACCGGGGTCCCGGCCCAGATGTACACCGACAAGGACATCCTGCTCGGCTGGGTCAACACGGACGAGGCCATCGCCAGCTCCGCGAAGATGCCGACGACCGCGGTCATGGCGAGCTTCGAGAAGGCGCCCTGGATGATCATGTGGGACCCGGAGACCTACCCCGACGTGAAGACGATCGCCGACCTCGGAGCGACCGGTGCCAAGGTCCGCTACTTCGACGGCGCCACCTGGATGGACTACCTGGTCGGTGCCGGGATCCTGGACGAGGCGCAGATCGACGGCAGCTACGACGGCACCCCGGGCAACTTCGTCGCGGCAGGTGGGGCGGACGGCCAGCAGGGTTTCGCCACCGTCGAGCCCTACGTCTACGAGAACGAGCTCGACGAGTGGGCGAAGCCGGTCGCCTACCAGCTCATCGCCGACGCCGGGTACCCGCTCTATGCCGTCGCCCTCTCCGCCCGGACCGAGGACGTCACGGCCGAGGCGGACTGCCTGAAGAAGCTCGTGCCCGTCGTCCAGCAGTCCACCGTCGACTTCTTCGCCGACCCGGACGACACGAACGCCCTGATCACCGAGGCCGTCGAGAAGTTCGCGACAGGTTGGGTCTACCCCGCCGGCCAGGCGGAGCACTCCACGGTGAAGCAGCTCGAGCTCGGGCTGGTGAGCAACGGTGACAACGCCACGCTGGGCGACTTCGACGAGGCCCGCGTCCAGAAGATCCTCGACCTCGCCGGCCCGATCGTGACCGCGAACGGGACCGGACCGGCTGACGGCCTGACCGCCACGGACCTGTTCACCAACGAGTTCCTCGACACCACCATCGGACTGCCGGACAGCGAGTGAGCACCACCGTGAACCATCAGAGCGACTCGGCACCGGGCGCCGCACCGGGTACGGCACCCGGCGCCCGGTCGCCGGGCGCCGCGATGCTCGACTTCACCGGGGTAGGCATGACCTACCCCGGTGGGGCCGAGGCCGTTCGTGGCGTCGACCTGACCGTCCGCCGCGGGGAGTTCGTCTCCGTCGTCGGGCCGTCCGGGTGCGGCAAGAGCACGCTCCTCGGCATCGCCTCCGGGCTGGCCTCACCGACGGCCGGTTCCGCGGTCGTCGACGCGCAGCGCGCCGGGTTCGTCTTCCAGGACGCGAACCTGCTGCCGTGGCGGTCCGTGCTCAAGAACGTCGAGCTGTTCCTCGAGCTCGACGGCCAGCTGGGGAGAGCCCGGCGGGCGAACGCCCTGGACGCGTTGGAGACCGTCGGTCTGACGGACTATCGCGACTACCTGCCGCACCAGCTCTCCGGGGGCATGCGGATGCGGGTGTCGCTTGCCCGGTCCCTCACCCTGGAGCCCGACCTCTTCCTGTTCGACGAGCCGTTCGGCGCGCTCGACGAGCTCACCCGGGAGCGGCTCAACGACGAGGTGCTCGCCCTCTTCGCGGACCGCCTGTTCGCCGGTCTCTTCGTCACCCACTCGGTCCGGGAGGCGATCTACATGTCGACCCGCGTCGTGGTGATGTCCGGGAGCCCCGGACGCATCGTCGACGTGGTCGACGTGCCCTTCGGCCTCGACCGGGGTCCCGGCATCCGGTTCCGACCCGAGTTCACAGCCCTCACCGAACGCATCAATGCCGCACTCAGAACGGGGTACGCCGGGTGACCGTGACCACAGCCGTCCGTCCCGAGGCGCCACCCCGGGCCCGGCCGTCCACCGCAAAGAGGGTGCTGCACCAGGTCTGGCCGCCGCTCGCCGTCCTCGCCGTCGCGACCGGTGCCTGGTACCTCGTCAGCTACGGGCTCCTCGACGCCGACCGACGCTTCCTGATGCCCCCTCCGCACGAGGTCCTGATCGAGGGCTTCCTCGACGCCCAGGTGCGCCAGGAGATCCTGCAGGCCCTGGAGCGCACGGCGCTCGTGGCCATGACCGGTCTCGCGGTCGCGATCCTGATGGGCGTCTGCTGGGCGATCGCCATGGCGCAGGCGCGGTGGGTCGAACGCTCGCTGTTCCCGTATGCCGTCATGCTCCAGTGCATCCCGGTCCTCGCGCTCGTCCCCCTGGTCGGCTTCTGGTTCGGCTTCGGGTTCTTCGCACGGGTCGTCGTGTGCGTGATGATCGCGCTGTTCCCCGTCGTGTCGAACACGCTCTTCGGCCTGCAGTCCGTCGAGGCCCGGTCGCGCGACCTGTTCCGCCTGCACCGGGCGAGCCGCTTCGTCGTCCTCACCAAGCTCGAGCTCCCGGCCGCCGTGCCGGCCGTGTTCGCGGGGATGCGCATCGCGGCCGGCCTCGCCGTGGTGGGCGCGATCGTCGGTGACTTCTTCTTCCGGCAGGGCGCGCCGGGGATCGGCGCCCTGATCAGCCGGTACCAGGCGCAGGTCCAGTCGCCACAGCTGTTCGCCGCGATCATCGTCGCGTCGCTCTTCGGGGTCCTGGTGTTCGGGGCGTTCGGATGGCTCGGCAAGCGCGCGGCCGGCTCCTGGTACGACGCGACCCGCGAGACCCGCTAGCCGGCGGTCGCGGGGAGCGGCATCCGGGTCGAGGTGAGCGGATCGACGACGACATCACGAGGCTTGCCGTCGAGACCCGGCCCGTCGAGCGCGCCCCTGAGTTCTTCGCGTGGGTCATGCCGCAGCCCTGGCCCGTCGTCGGGACGAGGTCTCTCGGGATGCGGACACCGATGGTCCAGGACTCCTACCCAGCTACCCCTCGGAAGGGCTTCAAGGCGGCGGTCGTCCAGGTCGGACGTGGAGCCCCCTGTCGGATTCGAACCGACGACCCCCTGTTTACAAGACAGGTGCTCTGGCCGACTGAGCTAAGGAGGCAGGCGACGACCAAGGATACGAGATGCGCGGGCGCTCATCCGAACGCAGGCGCGCGCCGTGTCCACCCGGTGGTCGAGCGGTCACGTGGTCGACGCCAGGACCCCGTCCACCGTTTCCCGGACACGGCAGAGTCCGAGGTCCTAGCGTTGCGCTCCCACGCTCCACGACCGACAGGACCACCTTCATGGCACGCTCGGCTTCCCGCAGGTTCGGCCGATCCCCCGCGCAGGCTGCGCTGACCGTGCTCGCGCTCGCCGCAGGGCTCGGACTGGCGGCGACTGCGCCGGCCGCCGCCGACACCAACACCTACGGGGACTCGATCGGCGAGCCGGACGTGCCGCCGGCCTACGACATCACGTCGTACCGCGCGACGCTCACCGCGACCAGCCTCACGGTGACGATCTGGACCCGCGCCACGGCGGCAGACCCGCTCGCCGCCGACCCGCACGCGTGGATCGGCATCGAGACGAACCGCGGCCACAGCGAGTCCTACCAGCTGACGAACGACTCCGGCACCTGGCAGGTCACCGGAAACGACCACCCCACCACGCCCACGTGCCCGGCGGACCACACGGTCGGTGTCAACACGATCACCGTGACGGTCCCCGCGAGCTGCATCGGCTCGCCGGCCGAGGCCGCCTTCTTCGTGGAGCTCCTCGTTCCCGTTCCGGAGGGCTCCTGGCCCTTCGCCGACTGGGCGCCGGCGCCCGAGCTCCGGCCTACGCGCCAGTTCTACCCCGCACCGATGGACGCGGGACCCGACATCGCACCGACGACGAATCCCCAGGTCGCCGTCTACCGGTTCTACAGCCCGGACCTCGCGAACGCCCACTTCTTCACGACGGACGAGGCAGAGGCGTCGGGGCTCATGGAGAGTCGCGGG
This sequence comes from Cellulomonas sp. URHB0016, assembly GCF_054057935.1. Lineage (NCBI taxonomy): Bacteria > Bacillati > Actinomycetota > Actinomycetes > Micrococcales > Cellulomonadaceae > Cellulomonas > Cellulomonas sp. URHB0016. The sequence goes on from NZ_JBSRZU010000001.1 coordinate 1,820,503, forward strand.
AGCTGGCACTTCGAGGGACCCGCCTTCAACGCGATCGCCAAGGCCGGCTCCACCTGCCCCGAGGGCCGGCCCGTCCACCGGTTCTGGTCGCCCGTGGTCCAGTCGCACTTCTACACCCAGAACGAGGCCGAGAAGGACTCGCTGATCGCCCACGACCGCAGGTGGAGCTACGAGGGCGTCGCCTACTGCGCCTACGCCGAGAAGACGCTGGCGTCGATCCCGCTCTACCGGTTCTGGAGCCCCCGGTTCGGCAAGCACTTCTACACCGCCGACCCGATGGAGTCCGAGCACCTGCGCACCGTCGACCACGACTGGAACTACGAGGGCATCGCGTACTACGTGCTCCCCTGACGTCCGTCACGACCGAGGGGTGGCCCGACCGGCCACCCCTCGGCCGGGAGGTCAGCCCTTCGCGGTCTTCGCGGCCTTGGCGGTCTCGACGGCGGCCTGGAGTGCGCCCTCCGTCGTCCAGTCCTCGAACGGCTCGTCGTCGATGAGGATCGTCGGCGTCGAGAGCTTCGGCAGGTCGGTCGTCGCCTTGTTCGTGGTCGCGGCGACCCACGGTGCGAACGTCCGCCAGGTGCCGTCCTCGCTGCCGCCGCCCGACGTCTCGAAGGTGCCGTCGACCGTGTCGGTGAACGTCGCGGCGACGTCGGCGGGCACGCCGGCGTCGGTAGCGATCTCCTTGATCTTGTCGTCGGTCAGGCCCTTGCTGTTCTCCGCCGGCTGGTTGGCGTACAGCGCGGTGACGAACGCGGAGAAGTGCTCGGGGTCCTGGTCGGCCACGACGGCGGCCGCGTTGGCGGCCCTCGTCGAGTAGAACGTGCCCTGCGACGCGTGGTCGAGGAACGCCAGCGGGTGGTAGTCGACGGTCACGCCGCCGCCGGCGACGATGTCGTCGAGCGCCTGGTGGTTCACCTGGTCGAACTGTCCGCAGTACGGGCACATGAAGTCGAAGTAGACCTTCACGAGCACGTCGTCGTCGCCGGCCTTGCCGACCCCGTCCTTGCCGACGGGGATCGCACCGCTGTCGTTGGCGGGGGCGGGACCGGTGACGTCGTCGAGCGACGGCGGCTTCACGTTGTCGCCTCCGTTGCCGTACGCGACCGTCGAGTTCGCGGCAGCGGTGTCGCGGTCCTGCTTGATGATGAAGAAGGCGACGGCGACGAGCGCGACCACGGCGACGCTGAGGCCGATGATCGCGATCAGCCGGTTGCGCTTCGCCTTGCGCTCCTGCTCCTTGCGCATCGCGAGCGCCTTGGCGCGGGCTTCGTCGCGACGCTCTGACTTGGTGGGACGGGGGTCGTTCGTGGGCATGACGTTCTCCTGGTCGGTGCGGTCCGTGCGGTGGGCTGTCGTGGTGAGGTCACACGACGGCCGGAGGACCCCGCACCGGGAGGTGGAGCACGAGGAGCGCGGCGTGCGGCCGGACCGGAGCACCGGCGACCGCTGCAGGGGCGAGCCGCACCGCCACGGCTGCCGGTGCCTCGACGGCACCGCGGACGAGGGTCCGCAGGAACGCGGGGATCGCGCGCACCGCACCCCGCACCGCGGCGGACAGGCCCACGCCCAGCGCAGCGGCGACCACGTGGGCCACCAGCAGCGGGACGGCGACGCTGAGCAGCACCACCGCACCGCTCGCGGCGGCACCCAGCGCATAGCTGCCCTCGGGGCACTCCGACGCGTCGCGCAGCACGGTCAGGCCGACGCCCCACGGGCCGATCCCGCCGGCGGGCAGGCACTGGTGCAGGAGCACCCGGCCCTGCGCCGCGACCGCCAGCCCGGCCACCGGGCCGAGCGCGACCGCCAGAGCGGTGAGGACGGGGTGCGGGACCCTGCCGATGGCGCGCGGGAGCCCGGTCGCCACCAGGCCCCGTCGCGTGCGCATGCGCTCAGGGTAGGGCCACAGGCTGTGCTCCCGGGCCAGGTCCCGACGCCGCCTTGCCGGGCGGCCGGAGGGCCAGGTCAGGGCATCGTCGGTGTGGGCAGCGGCGTCCAGAGGATCGGCTGGCCCTGGCGCAGCAGGACGAACAGGACCGTGCAGGCGATCAGCACGACCACGACCGCAACGAGCGCCCCCCGCCGTCCGGGCGCCACGACCGCGAGCGCCCGCCTGGCCCCCGTCCGCGTCATCCCCGACAGCGGCCCGAACCACACCAGCAGCGTGCCGAGCAGCACCAGCCCCCCGACCACGAGGGCCGCCGACACGCCGTGCGGCACCTCGCCGGACGCCGCGCCGTCGATCGTCCACCGCTCCGAGTCCAGCAGCCACCACAGCATCCCGACGACGATCACCACGACGCTCCCGGCGACGAGGAGAGATGGGACCAGGCCGACGGCGGACCGGAGCAGATGCCACGGCGTCGCCGCCAGGGTCACCGGCACGTCGGAACGGCGCACGCCGGCACGCTCGCGACGGCTGTGCATCGACTCGACGGCCCAGCCGAAGGTCCGCTCCAGCAGGACCAGCACACCCACCAGGACCACCGTGATCCCCGGATAGAGGCTGCCGGCGAGCAGCACGAGCAGCGCCAGGGCGAGCAGGGTGCCCCACCGGCGCCGTGCCGGAGGCCGGACGTAGCCGGAGCCTTCGGGCTGGTGCACCTCGGAGGCGTCGAGGTCGTCCTGGATCCAGTCGACGCCCTCGGGGTCGTACTCCTGCTCGGCACCGCCGTCGTCGAGGTCGTCCTCGGTCCACGGGCCCGGCGCCGGCTCGTGCGGCCCGGCCGGTCCGGGGACCGCGTCGGGGTCGAACGTGCGTGTGAGGCCGTCGTGCGCGACGAGCGTCGTCGTGCCTGCCGAGCCGTCGAACGCCGGGGCTGCGGCCGTCCCGGGCCGGGTGGCGGTCCCGACGCCCGCTGCGGCCCCGGCAAGCGCGACGGTCCCCGCACCGGCGCCCGCACCGGTGCCTGCGGGCGCCCCCGCAGCCGCGGCCGCGCCGGCAGCCAGGCCCGCGCTGCCGGCCGGCTCGCCCGCGTCGAGCTCCGTCGTGGCCACCACGTCGGGGGCGAGGTCGCCCTCCGCGGCGACCACGGTGAGCGCGGCCACCACGTCGTCGGGTGCGGTCCGTCCGGACGGGTCGCCCCGGAGCGCCCCCTGCAGCGCGGCGGAGGTGAGCGGCCCGAGACCGGCCACGTCGACCTCGCCGGCCCGCGCGCGGGCGAGCACGGCCTCGAGCGGGCGGCTGCCGAACGGCGCGCGTCCGGTGGCGGCGAACACGAGGACGGCGGCCCAGCCCCAGAAGTCGGTCGCGGGCGACGGGTCCTGGCCCTCGAGCAGCTCCGGGGCGATGTAGCCGGGGGTCCCGATGACGAGCCCCGTCGAGGTCACCCGCGCGTCGTCGGCGGCCTGGGCGATGCCGAAGTCGATGAGCACGGGACCGTCGTCGGTGACCAGCACGTTCGACGGCTTGAGGTCGCGGTGCACCACCCCGGCACCGTGCACGGCCTCGAGCGCCGCCCGCAGCCCCTCGGCGAGCTCGAGGAGGTCGTCGGGGTCGAACGTGCCGCGCTCCCGCACGTGCTCCTCGAGGGTGTCCCCGGCGACCAGCTCGGTGACGAGGAACGCCTCCGTGGAGTCGGCCTCCGCGTCGAGGATCGCGGCGACCGCGGGGTGGTGGAGCTTCTGCAGGGCGTGCACCTCGCGGCGGAGGCGGTCACGGACCGCGGCGTCGGTGCCGACGTGCGGGTGCAGCAGCTTGAGCGCGACCGGCGTACCGCCACCGTCGACCGCGCGGTACACCGTCCCCATGCCGCCCGAGCCGAGCGGCGCGACGATGGTGTACCCACCGATCTCCGATCCCGGTGTCAGACCGATCCGCTCCATGAGCGCACGTTAGCCGTCGGCCGCAGAGCCGGCGGCTGCGCCGCGCGGGTTCACCCGCCGGGCGGCGCGCCCCTCGCCGGACGGCGACGCACCCCGGCACACCGGCGCGCCCGCCGCGGACGGCCGGGGCCCACGACCGGCCCGGTGTGACGTGCGCCCGCCCGGCGGCGCAGGTCAGGGCCCCTCGATAGGGTCGGTGCACACCCTTCGAGGAGTTGATCCTGTTGCGCTCTGACGTGGCCGCCGGCGGCTACGACCTGCTCGTCGTCGCCAACCGACTACCCGTGGACGTCGCCCTCGGGGAGGACGGCGAGCCGACCTGGAGCCGCTCGCCGGGCGGCCTCGTGACGGCGCTCGCCCCCGTGATGGCCCAGGCCGACGGGGCGTGGGTCGGCTGGGGCGGGGCCCCGGACCTCGAGCTCGACCCGTTCGAGGTCGACGGCACCCAGCTGGTCCCGGTCACCCTCAGCGAGGACGACGTGGCCCGGTACTACGAGGGCTTCTCCAACGACACGCTGTGGCCGCTGTACCACGACGTCATCGCGCCGCCGCAGTTCCACCGCCAGTGGTGGGAGGCCTACCAGCGGGTCAACCGGCGCTTCGCGCAGGCCGCCGCGGACCAGGCGGCCAAGGGCGCGACCGTGTGGGTGCACGACTACCAGCTGCAGCTGGTCCCCCGCTTCCTCCGGGAGCTGCGCCCCGACCTGCGGATCGGCTACTTCCACCACATCCCGTTCCCCCCGCTGGAGATCTTCACGCAGCTGCCGTGGCGACGGCAGGTGGTCGAGGGCCTGCTGGGCGCGGACCTCGTCGGGTTCCAGCGCGCCGGGGATGCCTCCAACTTCGTGCGGGTGGTGCGGCGGCTCACCGACGAGACGACGCGCGGCCAGATCGTCACGCTGATGAAGGACGGCCGGGTGGACCGGCACGTGCGCGCCGCGGCGTTCCCGATCTCCATCGACTCCGGCGCGTTCGACGAGCTGGCCCGCACGCCGGCGGTCCAGGAGCGGGCCGAGCAGATCCGGCACGAGCTCGGCGACCCGGAGGTGCTCCTGCTCGGCGTCGACCGGCTCGACTACACCAAGGGCATCCGGCACCGGGTCAAGGCGTACGGCGAGCTCCTGGAGGAGGGACGGCTGTCGCCGAGCACCACGACCCTGGTGCAGGTCGCCAGCCCGAGCCGGGAGAACGTGGGCGCCTACCAGCAGCTCCGCGACGACGTCGAGCTCCTGGTGGGCCGGATCAACGGCGACTACGGGCAGGTCGGCCACGCGCCCGTGCAGTACCTGCACCAGTCGTACCCGATGGACGAGATGGCGGCCCTGTACCTCGCGGCGGACGTGATGCTGGTGACGGCCCTGCGCGACGGCATGAACCTCGTCGCGAAGGAGTACGTCGCGGCCCGCTCGGACGACCGGGGCGCGCTCGTCCTGTCCGAGTTCACGGGTGCGGCGGACGAGCTGAACGGCGCGATCCTGGTCAACCCGCACGACATCGACGGCATGAAGGACGCCATCACGTACGCCGTGCACATCGACCCCCGGGAGGCCCGCAAACGGATGCGCCGGCTGCGTCGCCGGGTCCTGGGGCACGACGTGGTGGCCTGGTCCCAGGAGTTCCTCGCGGTGCTCACGGCCGTCCCGTCCAGGTCCGACCATGTCTGAGCGGGGGAACTCCGACGGGGCCGCGCACGAGCCGGCCGGCGACGACGCGCTGCGGGCGGCCCTCGCCGAGGTGGCTGCCGACGGTGCCGCGCGGCCGCTCCTCGTCGCGCTGGACTTCGACGGCACGCTGGCACCGTTGCAGGACGACCCGACGCGCTCGCGCATCCTGCCTGGGGGCGTCGCGGCGCTGGCCCGGTTCGCCGCGATGGACGGCGTCGCGCTCGCCCTCGTGTCCGGGCGGGCGATGAGCCAGCTGCACGCCCTCGCCGAGGTCCCGCCGGGGACGTTCCTGGTCGGCAGCCACGGCGCCGAACGGGCCCGGGTCACGCGCTTCGGGCTGGACCGGGACGTCGTGCAGCTCACCGACGAGCAGGCGGACCGGCTCGCGGAGCTCGGTGCGGCGGCCGCCCAGGTCGCCCGGGGACGCGACGGCGTGTGGGTCGAGTCGAAGCCGACGGCCGTCGTCGTGCACACCCGGCTCGCCCCGCGGGAGGTCGCCGAGCCCGCGGAGGCGGAGGCGGTCGAGCTGGGCGGACGGCTCGGCACAGGGGTGCTGCACGGCAAGGATGTCGTCGAGATCTCCGTCCTGCGTGCGAGCAAGGGCGAGGCGATGACCGCCCTCCGGGACGAGCTGGGCGCGCCCGTCGTGCTGTTCGCGGGCGACGACGTGACCGACGAGCACGCGTTCGACGCGCTCGGCGCGAGCGACGTGACCGTCAAGGTCGGCGCAGGCACCACCCGGGCGCGGTTCCGGGTCGAGGACCCTGACGGCCTCGTCGCGGCGCTCAGCGCCCTGGCCGACGAGCTCGGCGCCTGACCGGCTGAGCAGGGGCGCCTGCGGGGTTACGGTGACGGCATGTCCGGCCGGATGCTGGCCGTCGAGCTCGCCGAGCCCGACGGCCTCGGACCGGGAGCCGCGCCACCGTCGGCCGCGCCCCCCGGACGTCCCTGGCTGCGCAGGAACGCCCGCCGCCTCGCGGTCGTCGGGCTGGGCCTCGCCGTCGTCCTCGTCGGGACGCAGACGGCGCTCGACGCGCGCGAGCGCACGCGGCTGGGCGCGCTCGCCCGGGTCCCGGGCGTGCTGAGCCCGGTGGACGACGGTCTGGAGGTCCGCTGGCGCGGCGACCTCGCGGAGCGGCAGGTGCTGCAGGGCGGCACGGTCGTGGACGGGACGCTCGTGGGCGTCGCCGAGACGGACCCGGGCACCCTGGAGCTGTGGGGCCTCGACCCGGCGACGGGCGAGCACCGGTGGGCCACCTCCGTGCACCTCGCCACTCCCCTGATGCAGGCGGACGGCGGCACGCCCGAGACCTGGACGACGTGCTCGCCCCTCGGCGACCTCGCGGTGTGCGTCGCGCAGCAGCCGGGCACGGCGTCGGTGACCCCCGACATGACGGTGTGGGTGCTCGACCCCGCCGACGGGCGGCTCGTGCGCACCACCACGCTGCCCGGCCGCGCGGGCCTGACGGCCGCGGGCCGCGACATCGTCACGGCGGTCCCTGCCAGGCTCGACGGCAGCACCGACTGGACCGGCGACGCCGGCCAGGTGCGGTGGACGGTCACGGCCACCGACGGCGCGACCGGCCGGCGGACCTGGACCTACACGACCCCGCCGGTCGGCGCCGTCGGCCGGCGGGACGGGCCGCACGACGGCTCGCGCGCCGCGTCGCTCGACGCGCGCGACGACCGTGTGCTGCTCGTCGCCGACCGCCATGCGTGGGAGCTCGGCACGGACGGCACCCTGCGCCGGTCGGTGCCGCTCGACGACGACTCCTGGGTGCAGCTCACCCGGTCCGGCGCGCTGGTGCGGTCCACGTACGGCGACCAGGGCGCGAGCAGCGCGCTCCTGCGCGACGACGGCAGCTGGGTGCAGACGTCGACGGTGCCGCTGTGGCTCTCGGTCGACGACGGCTCGGTACCGGACCTCGTGCTCTTCGCCGCGCAGTCGGCCGCCGGCATCACGCACCTCGAGGCGCGCGACGGTGGCACCGGCACCCGCGTGTGGCGGGTGCCGGTCCGGGCCACGTCGGCGCTGCTCCTGGACGGTCGCGTGTTCGTCGGCACCTCGGACGGGCTGCGGGCGATCGACGCCGCGACCGGGCGGTCCCTGTGGGGGGTCGACCTCGACCACCCGGTCGACGAGCTCGCCACCGACGGGCGCGCCGTCGTGACGCGAGGGCCGGGGCTGAGCGCCGAGGGCTACTCGGTGACGGACGGCCGGCTGCTGTGGCGGACCGACGTCCTCCCGACGGTCTCCGACAGCGCGACCTGGTCCGGGCAGCAGCTCGTCGTCTCGCCCCGCTTGCCCCGCCTGTACGTGACGCTGACCGACGGCACCGTCGCGGTGCTCGGCTGAGCGACGGGCCGACGGCTGCCGGGCCGGCCCACGCCCGACGGCCGGGCCGCCCGGTGAGCTAGCGTCGCGCGGATGGAGATGCACGACGTCGACCTCGTCGAGACCGGCGCTCCGGACGCCGGCTCACCAGCGGCCCGCACGGACGCCGGACGTCCGTCGTGGCGTCGGATCGCCGCGGCCGCCGTGGCCGTCCTCGTGGCCCTGCTCATGGTGCAGGCCGCGGTCGGTGCGCGCGCGCAGCATGCCGAGGAGGGACCGCGGGCCGTGCACCCGGTCCCGGCGCCGGAACGCTCCCTGTCCGTCCGCTGGCGCATCGCCGGGGCCGGGGCCGCCGCCGGGCCCGTCCGGGTCGGGTCGACGCTCGTCGGCGTGACGCCAGGCGACGACGGGCGCGCCCAGGTCGTCGGCCTCGACCCTGCGACGGGGGCGCCGCTGTGGCAGGTCCCCGTCGACGCGCCCTTCGACGCGGACGGAGCGGGGTGCGCCGAGCTCGACGGCCCCGACGGCACCCCCACAAGAGCCGCGTGCGTGGCCGGCAACCACGACTCCGGGAGTGCGCGGGTCGTCGTGGTCGACCTCCCCAGCGGGGCGCCGGTCGGGACGTGGCCCGTGCTGGGCGCACCCTGGACCACGGTCGACGACCTCGTGGTGCTCGCGCACGGCGACTCCGACGGTTCGGCGGTCGGCTGGACCCTCACCGCGTACGGCGCGACGGGGGCCACCGAGTGGGTGACGACAACCCCACGGGTCCCGCTGCCCGACGGCTCGGACGGGTCGCTCGCGCGACCGGCAGACCTCATCGGCGGGGACGGATGGGTCGCGTTGACCGACCACGGCCACGGGTGGGTTGTCCGGGCCGACGGCACGGTGCTGGCCGACCGCGAGCTGGGGCAGGGCTGGGTCGACGTGACCCGTCACGGCGTCCCGGCCCTGGTGACCGACGGCGACACCGACGGCTCGCGGGACACGGTCCTGCTCGACCGCGCCGAGGTGCCTCTGCACGGCCTGCCGGTCGCCACGGAGCCGGACGACGGCAGCGCCCCGTCCGTCGACCTGTACGCCCTCGACCTGAGCGGCCGCGGGCTGGTCGCGCGGGACACCCGTACCGGCGCCGACCTCTGGACCGACCGTGACGTGACGGTCGGAGCGGCGGCCGTGCGCGACGGCGCCCTCTACACCGTGGGCGGGGACGAGGTCCGCGCCTACGACGCGGCCGATGGCACCCTCCGATGGCACGTCCGGTTCGCCGCTGCGACCGCCGTCACGGTCGACGACGACCAGGTCCTGGCGACGTCGGGCCCGAACCTCACCGTCGTCGCGCTCGACCGCCGCACCGGCCGCGCACTCTGGAGGTCGGACGTCGGCGACCTGGCACGTGCCGGCGGGTCGGCGGGCCCGCCGTTCCTGGCCCCGTGGCACGGCCTGCTCCGCCTCGACGTCGGTGAGAGCTCCTGGGTGATCGGGTGACCTCACGGTGGTGGGCCGGGTCCTGTGTGGCATGATGACGGCGGACCGGCGAGGGCTTGCGCCGCCCTCGGTCCGTGTCAGCGAAGACATTTCTGACACTCTTCACAACGGATCGTCCGGCACGTACCTGCCGGTGAAGGGAACTGCAACCATGGCTACGGTTACGTTCGACAACGCCACCCGGGTGTACCCGGGCACGGAGCGCCCCGCAGTGGACGCGCTCAACCTGCACATCGAGGACGGCGAGTTCCTCGTCCTCGTCGGCCCCTCGGGCTGTGGCAAGTCGACCTCGCTCCGCATGCTGGCGGGCCTCGAGGACGTCAACGCAGGCCGCATCCTCATCGGCGACCGGGACGTCACGGACGTCCAGCCGAAGGACCGCGACATCGCGATGGTCTTCCAGAACTACGCGCTGTACCCGCACATGACGGTCGCCGACAACATGGGCTTCGCGCTCAAGATCGCCGGCACGCCGAAGGCGGAGATCCGTCAGCGCGTCGAGGAGGCTGCCAAGATCCTCGACCTCTCCCAGTACCTCGACCGCAAGCCGAAGGCCCTCTCGGGTGGCCAGCGTCAGCGTGTCGCCATGGGCCGCGCCATCGTGCGCCAGCCGCAGGTCTTCCTCATGGACGAGCCGCTGTCGAACCTCGACGCCAAGCTCCGCGTCCAGACCCGTACGCAGATCGCGTCGCTGCAGCGTCGTCTCGGTGTCACCACCGTCTACGTCACGCACGACCAGACCGAGGCCCTCACCATGGGCGACCGCATCGCGGTCCTCAAGGACGGTCTCCTCCAGCAGGTCGGCACGCCGCGCGACATGTACGACACCCCGGCCAACGTGTTCGTCGCCGGCTTCATCGGCTCGCCCGCCATGAACATCGGTACGTTCCCGGTGCTCGAGGGCTACGCCAACCTGGGCCGTGCCCGGGTCGCCGTGCCGCGCAACGTCATCGCGTCGCTCACCGACGCCGACAAGAACCACATCACGGTCGGCTTCCGCCCGGAGTCGCTCGACGTCGTGCCCGAGGGCACGGCCGACGCGTTCCCGGTCATCGTCAACATCGTCGAGGAGCTCGGCTCCGACGCGTTCGTCTACGGCTCGCTGACCAACGAGTTCGGCCAGGCCTCCTCGGTGCACTCCGGCGCCGGCGACGCCCAGGTCATCGTCCGCGTCGACCCCCGCCAGGTCCCCGGCAAGGGCGACACGATCTGGGTGAAGATCCGCGTGGGCGAGCAGCACCTGTTCCACGCGGGCTCCGGCGTGCGCATCGACGCCTGACGTCCCCTGCCTCACCAGAACGCATCGCCCGAAGGGCGGGTCCGGTTCTCCTACCGGGCCCGCCCTTCGGCGTACCGTGTGGAAACCCTCCAAGGTGCACCCGGCCCACGTCGTGCGACCCGCTCCCGAGCGGTGTGGGCATCGCCTGCGAGAATCGACCCATGAGCACCGACCCGCAGCGGCTCCAGATCACGGCCGCCTCGCCCGATCCGGCGCTGCTCGACCTGCCCTGGCACGTCCCGCTGGAGGACTGGCCTGCCGAGACGCTGGCAGCGCTCCCCCGCGGTATCTCGCGGCACATCGTGCGGTTCGCACGCATGTCGGGCCGGGTCATCGCGGTCAAGGAGATCGGCGAGACCGTCGCGTACCGGGAGTACGAGCTCCTGCGCCAGCTCTCCCGGCTCGACGTGCCGAGCGTGGAGCCCGTCGGGGTCATCACGGGTCGCCGCGACCCGGACGGCGAGCCCCTGGAGGCCGTGCTCATCACCGAGCACCTGCAGTTCTCGTTGCCCTACCGCGCGCTGTTCAGCCAGTCGCTGCGGCCCGACACGGCCACCCGCCTGATCGACGCCCTCGCGGTGCTCCTCGTCCGGCTGCACCTCGCCGGGTTCTACTGGGGCGACGTGTCGCTCTCCAACACCCTGTTCCGCAGGGACGCCGAGACGTTCGCCGCGTACCTCGTGGACGCCGAGACGGGCGACCTGCACGACAAGCTGTCGCCCGGCCAGCGTGACTACGACCTCGAGGTCGCGCGGGTGAACATCATCGGCGAGCTCATGGACCTGCAGGCCGGTGAGTTCCTCGAGGAGGACGTCGACGCGGTCGCCATCGGCGACGCGCTCGCCGAGCGGTACCGCGACCTGTGGCGTGCGCTCACGGAGACGGAGTCGTTCGGCTACGGCGAACGGTGGCGGGTCCAGGCGCGCATCGACCGGCTCAACGACCTCGGCTTCGACGTGGGCGAGCTCGACATCACCACCGACGTGGGCGGCACCACCGTGCTCATCCAGCCGAAGGTCGTCGACGCCGGCCACCACTCGCGCCGGCTCATGCGGCTCACCGGGCTCGACGTGCAGGAGAACCAGGCCCGCCGCCTGCTGAACGACCTCGACGAGTACCGTGCCGCGACCGACCGGCAGCGCGAGGACGAGTCGTTCGTCGCCCACGACTGGCTGACCGAGGTGTTCGAGCCCGCCGTCCGCGGTGTGCCGAAGGACCTGCGCAAGAAGCTCGAACCGGCGCAGATCTTCCACGAGCTCCTCGACCACCGGTGGTACCTGTCGCAGCAGCAGAACCGCGACGTGCCGATGCAGGAGACGGTCACGAGCTACGTGCAGCACATCCTGCCCCAGCGGCCCGACGAGCAGTCCATCCTCGGCGTCCAGGCCGGTGACCTGCGGGACACCGAGGCGCTGCCCCGCGTGGAGGGCGACCAGCTCCTCGGGTGACGGTGCGCGCCGACCGCTCCGCGCTCGTCAGCACGGACCGGTCGGCTCAGCAGGACCGGTCGGTTCAGCACGGGCCGGCCGGTTCAGCACGGGCCGGTCGGCTCAGCACGGGCCGGCCGGAGACGATCGTCAGGACGCGCGCGTGCGGGACACCTCGTACAACGCGATGCCCGCGGCGACCCCGGCGTTGAGCGACTCGACGGCCGACGCGATCGGGATGGACGCGATCGCGTCGCACTGCTCGCGCACCAGCCGGGACAGCCCCTTGCCCTCCGAGCCGACCACGAGGACGAGCGGGTCGGTCGCGAACGGCAGCTCCCCGATCCCGGTGTCGCCGTCGCCGTCCAGCCCGACCACGAACACCCCGGCCTGCTTGTAGGCCTGCAGGGTCCGCACGAGGTTCGTCACGCGGGCGACCGGCACGCGGGCCGCCGCACCGGCGGACACCTTCCACGCCGACGCGGTCACGCCCGCCGCCCGGCGCTCGGGCACGAGCACCCCGTGGGCGCCGAACGCCCCGGCGGAGCGCAGCACGGCGCCAAGGTTGCGCGGGTCGGTCACGCCGTCGAGCGCGACGACGAGGACGGGGCGGTCGGACTCCTCCGCGGCGTCGAGCAGGTCGTCCTCGTCCGCGTAGGCGTAGGGCGGCACCTGGATGGCGACGCCCTGGTGCACGGACCCGTCGGTGAGCCGGTCGAGCTCCGCGCGGCTGACCTCGAGCAGCGGGTACCGGGCGTCGGCGGCGGTGCTGATGATCTCCCGCGTGCGCTCGTCGGCCTCCAGCTTCGACGCGATGTACACCGTGGACACCGGGATACCGGCGCGCAGCGCCTCGACCACGGAGTTGCGGCCCGAGACGATCTCGTGCGTGGCACTCTTGCGACCACCCCGCGACCCGGCCGCGCTGCGCGACGCGGAGGCCGACGGACGGCCGGACGTGCCGCGCGACGTCGCCGCCCGGCGCTCCGCCGCCGCCTTGGCCTTGGCGGCGGGGTGGTACTCGCGGTCCTCGGCCTTCGGGGTCGGCCCCCGGCCCTCGAGCGAGCGGCGGTTCTTGCCGCCCGTCCCCGCGGTCGCGCCCTTCTTCGACCCCGCCTTGCGGGTCGCGCCGCGGCGCTGGGAGTTGCCGGCCATCACTGCTCCAATGTCTGGTGGGTACGCACCCGCGTGCCGCGGTCCGTGCGTCCTGTGTCGTCGGACCGCGCCTGGCGGTCCGGGGTCCTGGTGGTGGGTGTCAGCCCTGCTCGGGGCCCTGGGAGGCGAGCGACCAGCGGGCGCCGGCCGGGGAGTCCTCGACGACGACGCCGGCGGCAGCGAGCCGGTCCCGGATCGCGTCGGACGTCGCGAAGTCGCGGGCGGCCCGGGCCTGCGCCCGGGCCTCGAGCTCGCCGGCCACGACGGCGTGCAGCGCACGCGCGTACCGGGCGTCACCGCCGGTGCCGCGCCACTGCCGGCCGGCCGGGTCGAGCCCCAGCACGTCCAGCATCGCGCGCAGCGCGACCATGTCGGCACGCGCCGTGCTCAGGTCGCCCGACGCGAGCGCCGAGTTCCCGCTGCGCAGGTGCTCGTGGACCACCGCGAGGGCGGCAGGCACGTTGAGGTCGTCGTCCATCGCGTGCACGAACGCGTCGGGCAGGTCGGCCTTGGCGACCTCGTCGTCGTCCGCCGCCCCCACCTTCTCGGCGGCCCGCTCGACGAACCCGGCGAGCCTGTCCCACGTGGCCTCGGCCTCGCGGAGGGTGTCGTCGGTCCACTCGAGCATCGACCGGTACTGCACGGCGGTCATGGCGTACCGGAGCACGGCCGGCCGCACCTGCTGCAGCACGACGTCGACGAGCAGCCCGTTGCCGAGCGACTTGCTCATCTTGGCGCCGCCCTGCGTGACCCAGCCGTTGTGCAGCCAGTACTGCGCGAACCCGTACCCGACGGCGCGCGACTGCGCCTGCTCGTTCTCGTGGTGCGGGAACCGCAGGTCCAGGCCGCCGCCGTGGATGTCGAACGTCTCGCCCAGGTACCGGTGCGCCATCGCGGAGCACTCGAGGTGCCACCCCGGGCGCCCTCTGCCGAACGGGGTGTCCCAGGAGGCGGTGATCGGCTCGGACGGCTTCACGGCCTTCCAGAGGGCGAAGTCGCGGGAGTCCCGCTTGTCGTCGCCCTCGGGCGGTTCGTCCGGCGCGGGCACCATGTCGTCGACCCGCTGGTTCGTCAGCGCGCCGTACTCGCCGAACGACCGGACGTCGAAGTAGACGTCGCCGGTGTCCGCGGCATACGCGTGGCCGCGGGAGATCAGCCGTTCCATCAGGTCGACCATCGCGGGGATGTGCCCGGTCGCCCGCGGCTCGTAGGAGGGGGGCAGCACGCCGAGGGACTCGTAGGCGGCAGTGAACGCACGCTCGTTGGCCATCGCCCACGCCCACCACGGCTCGCCGGCCTCGTCGGCCTTGCGCAGGATCTTGTCGTCGATGTCCGTGACGTTGCGGACGAGCGTGACCCGGTGGCCCGTGCGGCGCAGCCAGCGCACGAGCACGTCGAAGGCGATCCCCGACCGGAGGTGGCCGATGTGAGGGGGCGCCTGGACGGTCGCGCCGCACAGGTAGATACCGACCTCGCCCGCGACGAGCGGGACGAAGTCGCGCACCGTGCGGGTCGCGGAGTCGAACAGGCGGAGGGTCACGCCGACAGGCTACCGGGACCACCGCGTGCACCACGCCTCAAGAACGGATCCCAGCACTGCCGGGCGTCCCGACGATCAGCACGATCACGCGGCACAGGCACCGAGCCGGCCCGCCCGCGCCCTGACGGCCGTCAGCCGAAGGTGCGGCCCTCGCCGCGGTAGGTCGGCACCGTCGCCTCCACGTGATCGCCCCGGACCAGGTGGACGGACCCGAACCGTTCCATGACCTCGCCGGCCTTCGCGTGCCGGAACCACACCCGGTCACCGACCCGCAGGTCGGTGCCCGCTCCGAGCCGCAGCGGGGTCTGCACCTCGCCCGCACCCTCGCGGCCGGTCAGCGCGAGGCCCTCGGGCCACACCGGCCGCGGGAGCCTGGTCCTGGCCGCCGGACCGGACGCGACGTAGCCGCCGCCGAACGCGGTGGCGTACCCGGGCGCGGGCACCCGCACCACGTCCAGGCCGAAGAACGCGGCGGGTCGGGGCTCGAACGAGCGGTAGCCGTCGAACAGGGTCGGAACGAACAGGCCGGAGCCGGCGGTGACCTCGGTGACGGTCGGGTCGGACACGCTGGACCCGACGGAGCCGGACCCGCCCGAGTTGACCAGGGGCAGCGGGTGGCCGACCGCGTCCTGGACGGCGTCGACGACCGCCCGGCGGCGGGTGGCGAGGTCGGAGATCGAGAACCGCTTCACGGCACGCACCGCAGCGCTGCTGTCGGGCAGCCCGGCCACCTGCGCCTCGTAGAACATGACACCCCGGACCTCGAGCCCGTCCCGGCAGGTGACCGCCAGCGCCAGGGCCGCGGCGTCCGCCGGGCTGTGGACCGGCGACCGGCGGACTCCGAGATGGGCCCCGAACGGACCCAGGCGCAGCCGCAGCGAGGCGTCGATGTCGAGGCACACCCGGATGCGCGCACCGTGGGCCGCGGCGGCCTGCCCGGCGAGCTCCACCTGGGCGACGTCGTCGACCATGAGGGTCACGGCCGCGGCGGCACGCGGATCGGCGGCGAGCTCGTCGAGAGCCCCGGTGTCCACGGTGGGGTAGCCCATGAGCACGTCGTCGACGCCCGCACCGACCAGCCACAGCGCCTCCCGCAGGGAGTAGGCCATGACACCCGCGAACCCTGGCCGTGCGAGCACCTCGTCGAGCACGTGCCGGACGCGCACCGACTTGCTGGCGACGCGCACGGGGACGCCCTGCGCACGCCGGACCAGGTCGGCGGCATTCGCGTCGAGCGCGTCCAGGTCCACGACGGCGAGCGGGGCCGGCAGGTGGCGTGTCGCCTCGTCGAGCCGGCCGCCGATGGTGCGGCTCATGCCCGCTCCCCCGGGACGGCTGCGGTCGACGTCCGGTCGGGGTACAGCGTGTCGAACCGGCCGGCGAGCACCGCGACGGCGAGGACGAGCACCGCGGGGACGGCGAAGCCCCAGCGCAGGTTGGACGCGCTGCCGAGCACGCCCACGAACACGCCGCCGAGCACGGCCCCCACGTAGTTGAACCCGTTGAGCCGGGCGATGACGGCGTCGGCGTGCCCCGGCGCGAGCGACTCGGCGGCGGAGAAGCACAGCGGGGCGATGAGCCCCAGCCCGGCGCCCGCGACCGCGAAGCCCGCGACGGCCTGCTCGGGGGCACGGCTGGTGAGCACCAGCAGGAGGCCGGCCGAGCCGACGAACGCGGCGACCCTGACCACCCGACCGCGGCCCCAGCGGCGCACGCACGGGTCGCCTGCGAGTCTCGACACGAGCGTCATGGCGAGGTAGGCGGCGTAGCCGACCTTCGTGATGGTGCCGGTGGTGTGCAGCACCTCGTCCATGAAGATCGGGCTCCACGTCGAGATGGCCTGGTCGTTGACGTAGTACGCGACGACGGCCAGCCCCAGCACGAGCAGCGGGCCCCACGGGATGTGCGGTGCACCGGGCGCCGCCTCCGCCACGGCGGGCTGCGCGGCGTCGACCGGCGGCACCACGGCGACGCCCTCGACGCGCGGCGGCACCTGGTCCCGGCGGCCACGGACCGCCACCAGCACGGCCACCGCCACGGCGACGACGCTGCCCGACAGCAGCACCACGGCGACGGGGTCGGTCGAGACCCGGTCGGTGGACACCGCGATCGCGACCGTGCCGAGGATGCCGCCGGCGGACCACGCGGCGTAGAACCCGGTCAGCAGCGACCGGCCGTAGTCCCGCTGGATGGCGACGGCCTGCATGTTGGTCCCGGCGTCGACCATGCCGAGCCCGGCCCCGTACGCCGCGAAGCCGAGGGCGAGGACTGCGAACGCCGGTGCGGTCGAGACGACCACGACGGCCGCGGCGACGACCACGAGGCCCGTGGTCAGCACGGCCCGGCTGCCGCCGGCGGTCCGGGCGACCCGGTCGGCGGCGAACGTCCCGACGCCCGCCATGACGCAGACACCGAGGATGACGACCGCGATGGTGAGGTCGTCGATGCCGTACCGGTCCTTGAACGAGGTGAGGCTCGTGAGGACCATCGCGAACACGAACCCCTGCGTCGCGAAGCCCGCCGACGCCGCCACCCGAGCGCGTCGCTGCGCGGAGGTGACACTCGTGCGGACGTGCGTCGAGGGGTTCGTCGTCACGCGGTGGCGCCGTCGGGCGCGCCGACCGAGGCGTGGTCCTCGTCGGGCTCGAGCGCGACCGGCACGGCCAGCGTCCGCAGGTACTGGCCGAACCCGTGCAGGCCGGCGCGTGCCTGCTCGCCGTCGGCGTCCACGAGCCACGCGAGCGAGTAGCCGTCGATCACCGCGACGATCGCTCGGGCGACCTGCGAGCGCGGGACCCTCCAGCCGATCTGCGCGGTCCGCTCGATGAGCTCGAGCACTTGCTCGGCGGCGGACCACTGCCCGCGGTACTGCTCGATGGCGACCTGGTTGAGCTCGGCGTGCCGCAGCGAGCTCGTGGTCAGCTCGTACGACAGCAGCTGAGGTCCCCGGGACTCGCTGATGCCCGTCCACAGGGCGTCGATGACCCCGTCGACGACCGTGTCGACGTCCGCGTGCTCGGGCAGGTCGCCGAGACTCCGCGCGAGATTCTGCGACGTGATGGCGTGCGCCATCGCACGCAGCAGCTCGTCCTTGTCCTGGAAGCAGTAGTGCACGACACCCAGCGACACGCCCGCCTCGGCCGCGATGGCCCTGACGGTGGCGGCGTCGATGCCGTCGCGACTCGCGACTGCGAGCGCAGCCTCGATGAGCTGCTCGCGCCTCTCGGCCACGGGCAAGCGATTCATGCCGGTCCCCTCCCTGTGGTCACGACCCCGCCGACACCGGCCGGCGCGCGGGACCGCCCATCCCCACGCCACATTTCACTGGCAGTCATGACGATAGTCAAGGACCATGCACACTTGACTTGGACAACCGACCAGGACGACCCTGGTTCCATGGGACCACAGCCCGCCACCGCCCCGTGGCACAACTGGGCCCGCACCGCGCACGCAACACCGCGAAGCGTCGCATATCCGCGCAATCTGGACGACATGGTCTCGACCGTGCGGCGCGCCGGTATCGACGGTCTGCGGGTCCGAGCGGTCGGCGGCGGGCACTCTTTCACCCCCGCGGCGGTCACGGACGGCGTCCAGGTGGTCCTCGACGCGGTACACGCGCTCGAGCGTGTCGCGCCCCAGCCCGACGGGTCCACCCACGTGACGGTCGGCGCCGGCATCCGGCTCGGCGCGCTCAACGCCCTCCTCGCGGAGCACGGCCTCGCCATGCGCAACCTCGGCGACATCGACAAGCAGTCGATCGCGGGTGCCATCTCGACCGGCACGCACGGCACGGGCGCCCAGCTCGGCGGCCTGGCCACCCAGGTGGTCGCCGCACGGATCGTCACGGCAGCCGGTGACGTCGTCGAGGTCTCGCCCACCCAGCACCCCGAGCTCTTCGAGCTCGCCCGCCTGGGACTGGGCAGCGTGGGCCTGCTCGCGGCCGTGACCCTGGAGGTCGTCCCCGCGTTCCTGCTCGAGGCACGCGAGGAGCCGTGGGCGCTCGAGGACGTGCTCGACGGCCTGGACGAGCTCGTCGACGCCAACGACCACTTCGAGTTCTACTGGTTCCCGCACACCCGGCGGGCCCTGACCAAGCGCAACAACCGCGTCCACGACGACGTGCGGCAGCGTCTGAACCCGGTGCGCTCATGGGTCGATGACGAGCTCCTGTCCAACGGCGTCTTCTCGGTGGCGAACCGCATCGCCACCCTCGTGCCGCCGGCGACCCCCACCATCAACGGTCTGAGCGCCCGCGCCCTGAGCCCACGCCGGTACACGGCGCCCTCCGCCGAGGTGTTCGTCTCGCCGCGCCGGGTGAAGTTCCGCGAGATGGAGTACGCCGTTCCCCGCGCGGAGCTCGTCGGCGTGCTGCACGAGATCGACCGGTGGATCGAGGCGTCGGGCGAGCGGGTGCCCTTCCCCGTCGAGGTCCGCTTCGCCGCCCCGGACGACCTGTGGCTCTCCACGGCCCACGGCCGCGAGACCGCCTACGTCGCCGTGCACCAGTACGTGCGCCTGCCGTTCACGCGCTACTTCTCGGCGGTCGAGCGGATCGTCGCGCAGGTCGAGGGCCGTCCGCACTGGGGCAAGCTCCACTGGCTCGACGCCGAGCGGCTCGCGCTCGTGTACCCGCGGTTCACCGAGGCCCAGCGGGTGCGCACCCAGGCCGACCCCGAGGGCATGTTCACCAACCCGTACCTCGACCGGGTGCTCGGACCCGTCGAGGGACACCAGCGCGTCCCCGAGGCCGTCGCCTGAGTTCACTCGTACGGGTGAGGCTGACGGACAGAATCGGCACACTCTGGCGGTGAACGGGTGACCGGTGCAGTCTGTGCCGGTGGCACTTCGCAGCAGGGCAGTGGTCGCGACAGCATTCGGAGGACCGGAGGTCCTCCGCACCATCGAGGTCGACGCGGGCGAGCCCGGACCCGGCAACGTCATCGTCGAGGTCCGGTCCGCGGCCGTGAACCCCATCGACTGGAAGCAGTACTCCGAGGGCCCCGGCAACGACCCCTCGCGGCTCCCCCTGCGGCTCGGCTACGAGATCGCGGGCGTGGTGAGCGCCGTCGGTCCGTCGGTCCGCTGGCTGTCCCCGGGCGACGAGGTCATCGCTTGGCGCGTCTCCGGCGGGTACGCGGACCGGCTGGAGGTCTCCGAGCAGGTCACCTGCCGACGACCGGCGAGCCTCACCTGGGCGGCGGCGTCGGGCCTGCTGCTCACCGGCGCGACGGCGGTGCACACCCTCTCGGCGACGGGCACCCACGACGGTGACGTCGTGCTCGTCCACGGCGGCTCCGGCGCCGTCGGCAGGATGGCCGTCCAGCTCGCGGTGCTGCGCGGCGCCCGCGTCGTCGCGACGGCCTCGCCCGAGACCCACGACGACCTGCGCGAGCTCGGCGCGATCCCCGTGGCCTACGGCGACGGACTGGTCGACCGTCTGCGTGACGTCGCCCAGGACACGGGACCGCTCACGGTGGCCATCGACACGGTCGGGTCGGACGAGGCCCTCGACACCTCCGTCGCCCTGGTCGCCGACAGGTCGCGCATCGCGACGATCGCCGGCTTCGGACGCGCCGCCGACCTCGGTGTCCGCGCACTCGGCGGCGGTCCTGGTGGCGATCCGGGGACCGCCGTGCGCGAGGCGGCCCGGGCGCAGCTCGCCGAGCTCGCCGCCGACGGGACGCTCGACGTCCGCGTCGCCCGCACCTATCCGCTGGAGGACGCCGCGGACGCCCACCGGGACAGCCGGGCGGGGCACGCCCGAGGAAAGCTCGTGCTCGTCCCCTGAGCTGCCGCGAAGGTGCGCGGGACGACAACGCCGGCGCCGGCGAGGGGCGCGCCAGCCTGTCCGGCTTCCGGGAGCCGGGTCGGCTTCCGGCGGCCGCACTGACCGCGGTAGGTGGCTCGACGTGCGGCAGCCCGGTCGGCGTGCGGCAGCCCGGTCGGCGTGCGGCAGCCCGGTCGGCGTGCGGCAGCCCGGTCGGCGTGCGGCAGCCGCACCGGCGTCCTGCTCGACGTCCGGCGGCCGGCTCGGCGTGCGGCAGTCAGATCGGCAGAGGCGGAGCGGGCTCGTCGGACGGAGGTGGTCGGTGGTGGTCGTCGACGCCCTGAAGCCCTGCGTGCGTCGCCTCGAGCACCTCGAGCGGGATCCTCACCCGCAGCCGCACCCGGGCAGCCGCCGGCACCCGGGCCGCGAGCGGCGCCGACGCGTCCCGCGAGAACGCCCCCCGCGAAGGGGGCGCAGGCGGTTCCGGGGCTCCGGACGGCTGGGTCACGTCCAGGACCGTACCGTGCACCCGAACGGGACGAAAGTCGTTGCCCGTGACATCTCGCCCGCTGGTCGAACCCCGTCGCCGCCTCCGAGCCGTCGCCGCGCGGCGCACGAGCCCGACCGACCGCCGCGACCGTCGGCACTTCCCGTCCGGCCGCACGACGGTGTCAGCCACTGGCCGTCGCGCTGCTCCCCTCCGGCCCGCCGTCCCGAAGCCGGTCTCTCGAGGCCTCGCCCTGCACGCCGCCCGACACCCGCTGGTCCTCGCCCAGCACACCGCCCGACACCCGCTCCCGCTCCACCTCGCCCAGCACGCCGCCCGACACCCGCTGGTCCTCGCCCAACGCACCGCCCGACACCCGCTCCCGCTCGTCCTCGCCCAGCACGCCGCCCGACACCCGCTCCCGCTGGTCCTCGCCCAGCACGCCGCGCGGCACCCCTTCCCCTCCGATGCCGGCGGCGAGCGTGCGGAGCTCGTCGAGCACGCGGCGCACCACGAGCCGCTCCGCGCGGTCGGGGCGCAGCAGCGCGTCGACGCGGCGCCCCGCCCGGACCTCGGCCAGGGGCACCAGCCGCACCCGAGGGCTGCCACCGAACGTGTACCGGGGCAGCAGCGACACGCCGTGACCCGCCGCGACGAGCGCCTCGATGACGTGGAAGTCGTTGAACCGGTGGACGATCCGGGGCGCGCTCCCGGACCGGCCGGCGATGGCGTCGAGCACCGCGGCGACGGGGAATCCCTCGCGCACGGTGATCCACGGGACGTCGACGAGGTCCGCCGGTCGCACCGACTCCCGGTCGGCGACGGGGTGGCCCACGGGGACGGCGACGTCGAGCGGCTCGCGCAGCAGCGGCACCACCCGGACGGCGCCCACGCCGCGGCGTGGCGCCCAGGGCGCGCCCGGATCGGGGCGGTGCGCGACGACGATGTCGATGTCGTCGGTGAGCGCCACGAAGTCGTCCTGCGCGACGTCCGCGTCGACGGCCTCCAGGGTGACCCCGTCGAGCGCCGCCACCCGCGTCAGCAGCCCCGGGAGGAGCAGCTGCGCGCCGCTCTGGAACCACGACACCCGCACGGTGCCGGTCGGGCGTTCGAGGAAGGCGTCGCAGGCCGCGCGGGCCCGCTCGAGCGCGACGGCGACGTCGACCGCCGCATGCGCGAGCGCCTCACCTGCGGCGGTGAGCCGCAACCCGCGTCCGACGCGCTCGGTGAGCGGGACGCCGACCTCACGCTGCAGCGCCGCGACCTGCTGGGACACCGCCGACGGCGTGAGGTGCAGCGTGCGCGCCGCAGCCGTCACGCCGCCCTGCGAGCCGACGGTCCGCAGCACGTCCAGCGAGCGCACATCCATGCAGCGACGCTACAAGAACGTTCGAGAACATTTCGATGGTGTTGAAGTTCTGGTCCAGGGCAGTCTCGGTCCATGTCCGCACGCGACCGTCTCCTCGCCGTCCTCGTCGCGGTCGCCTGGGGTCTCAACTTCCCGGCGATCCACCTCTCCCTGCAGCAGTTCCCACCGTTCTTCCTCGTGACGCTGCGGTTCGGGCTCGTCGCGGTGCCCGCCCTGCTCTGGGTCCGCCGACCGTCGGCCCCGTGGCGCTGGGTGCTGGTGTACGGCCTCGGCTTCGGGGTGCTGCAGTTCGTGTTCCTGTACCTCGCGATGGACACCGGCATGCCGACCGGGCTCGCGTCGCTCGTGCTGCAGTCCTCGGCGCCGTTCACCGTCCTGCTCGCCGCCGCGTTCCTCCGCGAACGGGTCACGGGAAGGCAGGCGCTCGGCGTCGCGGTCGCCGTCGCCGGACTGGGCGGCATCGCCGTGCACCGCGCAGGACTCGAGGGGGGCGCCACGCTGCTGCCGGTGGTCCTCACCTTGTGCGGCGGCCTGGGCTGGGCGGTCGGCAACCTGGGCAACCGCCTCGCGATGCAGTCGGCACCGGGCGAGGCGTTCCGGCTGATGCTGTGGATGTCCGTCGTGCCGGTCGTGCCCCTGGCGGTCCTGTCGCTGACGGTCGAAGGCCCCGCGCAGATCGCCGCCTCGCTCCACGGCCTCACGACGCCGACCGGCCTGCTGGCGCTCGGCGGGCTGGCGTTCACGGTGCTCGTGGCCTACGTCGGCGGCGCAGGGCTGTGGACGGTCCTGATGGGCCGCCACCCGTCCAGCACCGTCGCACCGTTCTCGATGCTCGTCCCCGTGGTCGGGATCGCCGCCTCGTGGCTCCTGCTGCACGAGAGGACGTCGGCTGCTGAGCTCGCCTGGGGTGCTCTGGTGGTCGCGGGCGTGCTGCTGGGCTCGACGCGCCGTCGGCGCGGGGCTCAGGCGTCCGACGACGGCACGACGAGCGCCGTCGCGACAGCGGCGACGCCCTCCGAGCGTCCCGTGAGCCCGAGCCCGTCCGTGGTCGTCGCCGAGACGCTCACGGGGGCGCCGGCGGCCGCCGAGAGCGCGGCCTCGGCCTCCGCCCGCCGCTGACCGACCCGCGGCCGGTTGCCGATCACCTGGACCGCGACGTTCCCGACGTCGAACCCCGCCGACCGCACCCGGCGTGCAGCCTCCGCGAGCAGCGCCGCCCCGGCCGCCCCGGCCCACTGCGGCTCGGACGTGCCGAAGTTGGACCCGAGGTCGCCAAGGCCCGCGGCCGACAGCAGAGCGTCCGCTGCGGCGTGCGCGGCGACGTCGGCGTCGGAGTGTCCCGCGAGCGGCCGCTCCCCGGGCCAGGCGAGCCCGGCGAGGTGCAGCACCGCTCCCGGTGGGGGGTCGGGATCGTAGGCGTGCACGTCGATCCCGATGCCGGTGCGCGGCAAGGCGGTCATCCGTCCTCCGGAGTCGTCAGCCGGCGCCGCGGGTCGCGCGATCCCGCGAGCCCGTCGGCTGCAGGGCCGGAGGTGAGGTCGGGGGCGAGCGCGGTGGCGAGGTCGGGCATGAGAGCGGTGGCGAGGCCGGGCATGAGAGCGGTGGCAGGGTCTGGCGTGAGAGCGGTGGCAGGGTCGGGGGTCTGAGCGGTGGCGAGCAACAGCTCGGCGACGGCGAGGTCGCGTGCCGTCGTGATCTTCGCGGCCTGCTCGTCCCCGTCCACGACCCACACCGTGCCGCCGAGCCGTTCGACGAGGCCCGCGTCGTCGGTCGCCGCGAGCGCCTCGTCGTGCGCCTGCGCCGCGGCGTGCACATGCGCCGCTCGCAGCACGTCCAGCCGGAATCCCTGCGGCGTCTGGACGGCGCGGAGCTGCTCACGGGCGACGGTCGCCACGACGCGTCCCGCGCGCGGTCCGGCTGCGGCCCCGTCGCCCTCTGCTGGCTCGACCTGCTTGATCGTGTCCGTGACGGGGAGCCCCGGGACGACGGCGGACCGCCCGGACCGGACGGCGTCGATCACTCGCCCGACGAGCGACTCGGGGGCCAGCGGCCGCGCCGCGTCGTGCACCAGCACCACGTCGAACGCCTCGCCGGCCTGCCCCTCGAGCGCCGACAGCGCGGACAGCGCCGCCGCGACGGACGCCTGCCGGGTCGCTCCTCCCGCCACGACGACCACGCGCACGCCGCCCGCGAGCCCGGTGAGGCTGCGTTCGACGTGCGCGACATGGTCCGCGGGAGCCGTGACCACCAGGATCTCGACGTGCTGCCCGTCGGAGCCGCGCGCCGCCAGAAGGCGACGTGCAGCGTGCCGGACGAGCGGTTCCCCCGCCAACGGAACGAGGGCTTTCGGAAGTGCGTGACCGAGCCGGGACCCGCTCCCGGCGGCGGTCAGGACGGCGGCGAGGCTCACCTGGGGCGCAGGCGTGTCAGGACGCGAGGACCTCGTCGAGGATCGCCTCGGCCTTGGCCTCCTCGGTGTGCTCCGCCAGGGCGAGCTCGGAGACGAGAATCTGACGGGCCTTGGCGAGCATGCGCTTCTCACCGGCGGACAGGCCGCGGTCGGCGTCACGACGCGACAGGTCACGGACGACCTCGGCGACCTTGATGACATCACCGGAGGCGAGCTTCTCGAGGTTCGCCTTGTACCGGCGCGACCAGTTGGTCGGCTCCTCGGTGTAGGGCGCGCGCAGGACGTCGAACACCTTCTCGAGGCCTTCCTGCCCCACGACGTCACGCACACCCACGAGATCGACGTTCTCCGCCGGCACCTCGATGGTCAGGTCCCCCTGAGCGACCTTGAGCTTGAGGTAGATCTTGTCCTCTCCGCGGATGGTCCTGGTCTTGATCTCTTCGATCAATGCCGCACCGTGGTGCGGGTAGACAACGGTCTCCCCAACAGTGAAAGTCATCTGCAGGTGTCCCCTTTCGCAGAGGACTATCTTATCACGCCGAAATTTGCTCTTCGCCGCCGCGCGGCGGCCATCGCCGCAGGTCAGGGAGGTGCAACACGATCGTGTCAGGTCCAGGTCCGGCGAGGCCCGGACCAAAGGCCGGGCCACCTGGGCGTCCGTCCCGATAGCGTGGTGCCGCGTCTGCCCACACCCCCGGGGGCGGCTACGCTTGCCGCGGACGTGGCGCATCGCGTCACGGACCGACCGATCGTCCGCGAATCGTCCGCGACCGGACCCGCGCCCCGCGGCGCGCCCGACGCCCCGAGGAGTCACCGTGACCTCGCTCCGCCCCCGCACCCGCCGCCTCCTGGCCCTCACCGGCGGCGCCGCCGTCGTCGGGGTGGTCCTCGCCGGCTGCTCGGCCACCAACCCGATGACCACGGAGAACCAGTACAGCGCGTCCGACGGGGTGCGCTTCGTGCTGGGCGACGTCCGCGGCTCCAACCTCCTGGTGCTCAGCGAGGGCAAGGGCGAGGTCGGGCGGCTCGAGGGTGCGCTGGTCAACGACGGTGACGAGGACCAGGTCGTCACGCTGACCTTCGGCGACGCCGAACCCACCACGGTGCCGCTCGGGCCGAAGGAGACGGTGCTCCTCGACGGTTCCGACGAGGACGGCCACGTGGACGTCGTGATCACAGCCGTCGAGGTCGAGCCGGGCGCCGTGGCCCCGCTGACCGTGAGGACCGGCAGCGGTGGCTCGACCACGCTCGACGTCCCGGTGCTCGACGGCTCGCTTCCCGAGTACTCGTCCGCCGTGCCGACACAGCTCCCGACGACGAGCGCGACGCCGACCCCCACGCCGTCCGCGAGCTCCTGACCGCCTGAGGGCGGCGGCACCTGGTACGACGGAGCGGCAGGACCGCACCCAGTGGTGGGTCCCGCCGCTCCGTGGTGTACGGCGCCCGAGCCCCCCCGGCCCGGGCGCCCCGCAGGCGGGACGGTCAGCCGAAGCGGCCCGAGATGTAGTCCTCGGTGGCCTGCTCGCGCGGCGAGGAGAAGATCGTCGACGTGTCGTCGATCTCCACCAGGCGGCCGGGCTGACCGGTCGCCGCGAGGTTGAAGAACGCGGTCCGGTCGGAGACGCGGGCGGCCTGCTGCATGTTGTGGGTGACGATCACGATCGTGTACTCGGACTTCAGCTCGGCGACGAGGTCCTCGATGGCCAGCGTCGAGATCGGGTCGAGGGCGGAGCACGGCTCGTCCATGAGGAGCACCTGCGGCTTCACGGCGATGGCTCGCGCGATGCACAGGCGCTGCTGTTGGCCGCCGGAGAGGCCGGAACCCGGGCGGTTCAGCCGGTCCTTGACCTCGTTCCACAGGTTCGCGCTGCGCAGCGACGTCTCGACGGCCTCCTCGGCGTCGCCCTTCGAGATCCGCTTGTTGTTCAGCCGGATGCCCGCGAGCACGTTGTCGGCGATGGACATCGTCGGGAACGGGTTGGGGCGCTGGAACACCATGCCGACCTGCCGGCGGACCGCCACGGGGTCCACGTCGGCGGCGTACAGGTCGATGCCGTCGATCTCGACGGTGCCCTGGACCCGTGCGCCCGGGATCACCTCGTGCATGCGGTTCAGCGTCCGCAGGAACGTCGACTTGCCGCAGCCGGACGGGCCGATGAACGCGGTCACTGACCGCGGGTCGACGGACATCCCCACGCCCGCCACGGCGAGGAAGTCGCCGTAGTAGATGTTCAGGTCCTTGACGTCGATGCGCTGTGCCATGGTCGTTCTCCTTGTCGACCGGCCCGGGGGCCGGTGTCGCGGGCTCATGCCCGGGTCTTGGGTGCGAACCAGCGGCTCACGCCGCGCGCCACGAGGTTGAGCAGCATGACGACCAGGATCAGCACGAGCGCCGCGCTCCAGGCCCGGTCGTAGTTGATCGTCGGGATGCACGCCTCGTCGCCGGGCGCACAGGGCACGAGGCCCGCTGCGTACTGCCGGTAGACGTACACGGGCAACGTCATCATGTTGCCCTCGAACACGTCGCGGTTGATCGAGTCGGTCGCGCCGACCGTGATGAGGAGCGGCGCCGTCTCGCCGATCACGCGCGCGATCGCGATCATCACGCCCGTCGTGATGCCCGCGACGGCGGTCCGCAGCACCACGCGGATGATCGTCAGCCACTTCGGGACGCCGAGCGCCAGCGACGCCTCACGCAGCTCGTTCGGGACGAGGCGCAGCATCTCCTCGGTCGAGCGGATCACGATCGGGATCATGAGCACCGACAGCGCCACGGCACCGACCACGCCGCTGCGCGAGTCCGGTCCGACGACGAGGTAGAACAGCGAGAACGCGAACAGGCCCGCGACGATCGACGGGATCCCCGTCATCACGTCGACGAAGAACGTCACGGACCGGGCGAGCCGGCCGGACCCGTACTCGACGAGGTACACCGCCGTGAGGATGCCGATCGGCACGGAGATGATCGCGGCGAGGCCGGTGATGAGGACCGTGCCGAGCAGCGCGTGGTAGATGCCGCCGGCGTCCATGCCGCCGTACACGTTGCGCATGGAGTGCGTGAGGAAGTACAGGTCGAAGCGCTCGAGGCCGTTGGCCAGCACGCTCCAGATCAGCGAGACCAGCGGGATCATCGCGACGACGAACGCGGCGTAGACGAGCGCGCGCATGACGCGGTCCTTGCGGCGGCGCGCCGGGTCGACCTGCGTCAGCGCGGTGCGCAGGGCGGACGCGTCGGTCGAGAGGGTGTCGGTGAGGGCCACGTCAGTTCGCTCCCGAGAAGTCCTTGCGCCGCGCGACGATCGCCCGGGCGGCCAGATTGACGAGCAGCGTGATGACGAAGAGTGCGAGGCCCGTCGCGATCAGCGTCGAGCGGCCGATGTCGTTCGCGTCGTTGAAGCGGGCGGCGATGTTCGCCGCGATCGTCTG
This sequence comes from Cellulomonas sp. URHB0016, assembly GCF_054057935.1. Lineage (NCBI taxonomy): Bacteria > Bacillati > Actinomycetota > Actinomycetes > Micrococcales > Cellulomonadaceae > Cellulomonas > Cellulomonas sp. URHB0016. The sequence continues at coordinate 1,848,675 of NZ_JBSRZU010000001.1, forward strand.
CTGCTGGCTCGCGACGAGGAGCTTGAACGAGTAGAGCAGCCCGGGCGACAGGATCATGAGGACCGCCATCGTCTCGCCGAGCGCACGGCCGAGGCCGAGCATCGCGGCGGACGTGACCCCGGAGCGCCCGAACGGCAGGACCGCCATGCGGATGAGCTCCCAGCGGGTCGCCCCGAGGGCGAGGGCGGCCTCCTCGTGCAACCGGGGGGTCTGCAGGAACACCTCGCGGCTCACGGCCGTGATGATCGGCAGGATCATCACGGCGAGCACGATCGAGGTGGTCATCAGCACGCGGGGCGGGTTCGACGCGTTGCCGTGGTCGTCACCCGCGAACAAGGGGATCCAGCCGAACCAGTCCACCAGGAGCTGCCAGACCGGCTGCACCTTCGGCGCCAGCACGAGCACGCCCCACAGGCCGAACACCACCGACGGGATGGCCGCGAGCAGGTCCACGAGGTAGCCGAGCGCGTCGGCCATGCGGCGCGGAGCGTAGTGCGAGATGAACAGCGCGATCCCCACGGCGATCGGTACGGCGATGACCAGCGAGACGATCGCGGCGAGGATCGTGCCGAAGATCAGCGGTCCGACCACCGACCAGAGGTCGCCGCCCTCCGGGATCCACGCGATCTCCGAGGCGAGGTCGGGGTGGGTCAGCGCCGGCATCGCCTCCACGAGCAGGAAGATGGCGACCGAGGCGAGCACCGCGAGGATCAGGATCCCGGACCAGACCGCCACGTACCGGAAGCCGCGGTCGAACCCGCGGTCGGCGGGTCGTGACCGGCGCGGGGGCGTGCGGACGGGCGTGACCGGGGGGGTCGTCGCTGTCGTGGGTGAAGCCAACAGATTTCTCCTGTCGGGCAGTGGTGGTGCGTCGCCCGGTGGCCCCCAGGCAGGCGGCCCGCGGACCACCGGACGACGACGGTTCGCGCGACTACTTGGTGGTGATCGCGTCGATCGAGGCGAGGACGTCCGTGCGGAGCGCGTCGGGGATCGGCGCGGAGCCGGCGGCGGTCGCGGCCTGCGACTGACCCTCCTCGCCCGCGGCGTACGTCGCGTAGCCCTTGACCAGGTCGACCTTGTCCTGGCTGTCGTAGGTGCTGCAGACCACGAGGTAGGACACCAGGATGGCCGGGTAGGCGCCGGGCTCGGTCGTGGTCCGGTCGACCTTGACCACGACGTCGCCCTCGCCGCGGGCGTCGTCACGGGGCGAGACGGCCACCGTCTTGGCGGCGGCGTCCGCCGTCGGGGCCACGAAGTCGGTCCCGACACCGAGCGAGACCTTGCCGAGCGAGCCGACGGCCGACGCGTCGGCGTAGCCGATCGTGCCGGGTGCGGCCTGGATCGTCTGGACGACCCCCGACGTCCCGTTGGCGCCCTGACCGACCTGCACCGGCCAGGTGTTCGAGACCTCGTACGTCCACACGCTCGGCGCCGTCTTGGACAGGTAGTCCTGGAAGTTCTTGGACGTGCCCGAGTCGTCGGAGCGGTGCACGACCGTGATGGGACCGGAGAGCTTCGCGCCCGGGTTGAGCGCCGTGACGGCCGCGTCGTCCCACGTGGTGATCGTGCCGTTGAAGATCTTCGCGACGACGTCGGCCGAGAGGTTCAGCTCCTTGACGCCGTCGATGTTGAACGCGACCGCGATCGGGCTGATGTAGACGGGCAGGTCGATCCCCGAGCCGCCGAAGCAGCGCTCCGTCGACGACGCGAGCTCCTCCTCGTTCAGCGCGCTGTCCGAGCCCGCGTAGTCGAGCGAGGAGTCGAGGAAGCCCTTGCGGCCGGCACCCGAGTCGGTGGTCGTGTAGTTGACGGTGACGTCGGGGTTCGCCGTCTGGAAACCGGCGACCCAGGCCTGCTGCGCCTTCTCCTGCGCGCTCGAGCCGCCGCCGTTCAGCGTGCCGCCGAGGGTCGAGACAGCGGCGTCCGACCCGGTGGCTGCCGGGGCGTCGGTCGGGTTGTCGGAACCGCACGCCGACAGCGCGAAGGAGAGGGTGCCCACAAGGGCCACCGACCCGATGCGGCCGAGGAGGGGAAGCTTCACTGTGGTCCGTCCTGTCGATCATGCGCACCGGGGCGTGCGCGGCATGGCCGAAGGTAGGAACTGCACGTGACCGGTCGGGCGGTGCGAGGTGAACCCGGGGTGAACGCTGGCCGACGAGTCCGGACAGTTGTCCGGGAAGCGGCTCGGACACCTGGCTCCGCGGTCGGCCCGAGCCTGCGCCCCGCCCCGGGCCCGTGCCGCCAGGGCGGCCCCCACCCTCCACGGGGCTCCGGCTCAGTCCACTCCCCCTCCGGTCGGCCCGAGCCTGCGCCCCGCTCCGGGCGCGTGCCGCCAGGGCGGCCCCCACCCTCCACGGGGCTCCGGCTCAGTCCACTCCCCCTCTGGTCGGCCCGAGCCTGCGCCCCGCTCCGGGCGCGTGCCGCCAGGGCGGCCCCCACCCTCCACGGGGCTCCGGCTCAGTCCTCCGCGGTCAGCTTGTAGCCGAGGCCTCGCACTGTCACCAGCAGCACCGGGGTGGCGGGGTCGACCTCGATCTTGGCGCGGACCCGCTTGACGTGGACGTCGAGCGTCTTCGTGTCGCCGACGTAGTCCGAGCCCCAGATGCGGTCGATGAGCTGGCCGCGCGTGAGGACCCGGCCGGCGTTGCGCAGCAGCAGCTCCAGCAGCTCGAACTCCTTGAGCGGGAAGGCGGCGAGCTCGCCCCGCACGTGCACGGTGTGCCGCTCGACGTCCATCCGCACCGAGCCGGCGACGAGCACCTCGCCGTCGTCCGGTTCGGTGGACGCGCCCGTACCGGCCGGAACGCCCGCGGCGACGGGCACCTCGCGGCGGCGCAGCACGGCCCGTACCCGGGCGAGCAGCTCGCGGGACGAGTACGGCTTGGTGACGTAGTCGTCCGCGCCGAGCTCCAGGCCCACGACCTTGTCGATCTCGTCGTCCTTGGCCGTCAGCATGATGACCGGGACGTCGCTCGTGAGGCGCAGCCGGCGGCACACCTCGGTGCCGGGCAGGCCGGGCAGCATGAGGTCCAGCAGCACCAGGTCGGCACCGTGCGCGTCGAACTGCTCGAGCGCCTCCGGGCCCGAGGCGGCGGTCAGCACCTCGAAGCCCTCACGCTCCAGCTGGTACGTGAGGGGGTCGCGGTACGAGTCCTCGTCCTCGACGACGAGGATGCGGGTCATGAGGCGCTCCGGCGCACGGTGGGGGCTCCTTCGTCCGGGGTGTCGACGGTGCTGGGCAGGTTCAGGACGCTCGGCGGCGGTGCCGTGCTGGTCCCGACCAGGGCAGCGGCGGGCGCACCGTCACCGACCTCCGCGCGCGGCAGGCGCAGGGTGAACGTCGATCCGCGGCCGGGCTGCGACCACACGGTGACGTCCCCGCCGTGGTCGGCGGCGACGTGCTTGACGATCGACAGGCCGAGGCCCGTGCCTCCGGTGGCGCGGGCCCGTGCCGGGTCGACGCGGTAGAACCGCTCGAACACGCGCTCCTGCTCGTCGGACGAGATGCCGATGCCGTTGTCGACCACGGCGATCTCGACCAGGCCGTCGCGCACCTGGACGCCCACGCCGACGTGCGCCGCCTCGCCGGAGTAGGCGACCGCGTTGTCGAGCAGGTTGCGCACCGCGGTGACCAGCAGGTCCCGGTTGCCGAACACCCGGGTGCCCTGCTGACCACCGATGTCGAGGCGCACGTGCTTCGCGTCGGCCGTGGTTCGGGCCCGGTCGACGGCCTCGGACACCACGTCGTCGACCTCCACGATCGCCGGCTGCCCGAGAGCGCCCGCGACCTGGAGCCTGGACAGCTCGATGATCTCGTGCACGAGCGCGGAGAGCCGGATGGCCTCCGACTGCATCCGGACCGCGAACCTGCGCACGGCCGTCGGGTCGTCCGCCGCGTCCTCGATCGTCTCGGCGAGCAGGGAGATGGCCCCGACGGGCGTCTTGAGCTCGTGCGAGACGTTCACCACGAAGTCCCGGCGGATGGCCTCGAGCCGGCGGGCCTGCGTCTGGTCCTCGGCGAGCACCAGCAGGTGCCGCTCGCTGACCTGCGCGACGCGGACCTGCACGAGCAGCACGCCCGGACCGACCGGCCCGCGCGGGACCTCGAGCTCCTCGTCGCGGATCACGCCGTCGCGGCGGACCTGCGCGACGAGGTCGCGGATGGCGGCAGGTGCGATGCGGCCGTCCCGGACCAGACCGAGGGCGTGCGCGGGTGCGCTCGCCCGGACCACCGCGTCGTGCTCGTCGAGCACCACGGCCGCAGAACGCAGCACCGCCAGAGTGCGCACCACCCCGTCGTCGACCGCGGGCGCGGGCGTGTCCGGCGCGTGCCGCTGAATCCGGTCGCTCCATTGGAACGCCCAGATGGAGCCGACGCCGACGAGCACGCCGAGCGCACCGGCGATCAGCAGCGCGAAGCCGTCGTACCCGTCCACAGGCCCACAGTAAGCCGCAGGGACGTGTGCCCCGGGCGGTGACCGGCGCCTGCGCGAGGCCGTCGACGAGCGTTCATCGACCGTTCACCGGGGCACACGTCCCTCGTGACCAGCGGCTCAGCCGAAGGTCTCGAACAGGAGCGACTTCTCGGCTTCCGTGAGGTTGGTCGCCACGAGCGTCGAGTGCAGGCCGTGGAACCGCTCGCCCATGCGGTCGAGGTCCCCGTCCGTGGTGACCGCGCACAGCATGGAGGTGCCCGGCGTCACCTGCTGGCGGATGGTCTCCAGCTGGTCCGCGTTCAGGCCCAGCGCGGCGACCGCCTTGCTGCCTGCGCCGAGCGCGGCGCCGGCGGCCGCACCGAGCAGCGGGACGAAGAACAGCGTGCCGAACAGGAACCCCCAGAAGGCCCCCCACCCGGTGCCGCGTCGCTTGTCCTCGTTGACGTGCTGCATGTCGGGCCGGGCCGCGCCCTCCGGCCACGAGATGACCGCGCGGTCGATGACCTTGACCAGGCGGTCCTCCTCCGCGCTCTTGAGCGCGTCGGCGGCGTGCTGGGCGCCGTCCGGGGTGTCGAACTTCCAAGCGGTGAACGTCGTCATCGTCGTCTCCTCTCAGCCGAGCAGCTTGGCCTTGGCGCCCGCGAACTCGGCGTCGTCGAGCACGCCCGCCGCGTGCAGGTCGGCGAGCTGCTTGAGCTTCGCGATGAGCGGGTCCTCCGCCGCCGGGGCGGGGGCGGGCGGGGCGGCGTACTGGGCCTGGGCGACCGCCTGTCGGGCCGCCTCGTCGAGCGCGGCCTGCTGCTGCTGCGCCTCGTACTGCTGCTGCTCGTACGAGTCGGCCTGCTTGTTGGCCTGGTGGCGGTTCACCGCCCCCACGGTGGCCGAGGCGGTGCCGGCGATGACGGCGGTACGGGCGGCGGTCCCGATGAGTCCGGGGCGGCCCATCCGGCGAAGTGGTGGCATGGCGATCTCCTCAGTGCTGCTCGGTGGTGGCCTCGTCGAGCTCGGCGAGCTCGGCGAGCGCGTTGACGACCTCGGCGGGGATCCGCTCGGTGGCCAGGATGACGGCGCCCGCCTCGCGCGCGGCCCCGACGAACCCGCGGGCCCACACGTGCTCGACGACCGCGACGAGCGCCGAGCCGCCCGGCGGGACGCCCGCGCCGATGTCGTCGAGGTCCTCACCGCCGGTCAACCCGGCGCCGGGCAGCTCGAGGCCGGTGATCTGGAGCTCGTCACCGAAGTCCTCGACCTCGATGACACGGATGTCGCCGTCGAGCGACTTGCGGACGACCACCAGGTCGACCATGCGGACGGCGTCCGACGCGATGAGCCCGATCAGCTCGTCCCGTACCCGGTCCGGCACCCGGTCCTCGGGAAAGCCGATCGCGTAGAGGTCGACGGGTCCGAACACTTCAGCCATGACTGTGCTCCTCCGGTGTTCTCAGGACAGGCTGCGCTCGACCTCGGCGCCGTGGACGATCAGCGCCCACAGGATCACCACGTCGAGCACGATGACGACGAACGACCACCACGGGGTGCTCGGCAGGGACACGAACTGGGCGACCATGTTGAGCACCACGACGACCACGGCGAGGTACCGGGCCCAGCCGCTCCCGCCGAACAGGGCGAACCCGGCGACGACCAGCAGGAGACCGAGCACCAGGTGCACCCAGCCCCACGTCGACACGTCGACGACCGCGACGCCGTCGCCGGTCCACGCGAGCACGTGCTGCGAGGAGAAGACCGCCACCAGACCGGAGACGAGGTTGAACAGGCCCACCGTGAGCAGACCGAACGCCGCGAACCAGACCCAGCCGACCCAACCAGTCACCGTGCGCGCCATGCCGGCCTCCGTCACGTGCTCGCCACCCGGCCGGGTGCTCCCTGCCGTGGCTCCACTGTTCCCCCGCGTGCGGGTGCGTGCCTCACCCGCACGGGGTGAGGCCGCAGCGGCGATCTCACCCCGCGCGCGTGAGGCGGTCGCCCCCGGGCCGACGGACGCTGGTCAGGTGCTCTACCACATCCGGATCGACGGCAGCCCGCGGGGGGCGGACCTGCGGGACGCGCGGCTGCACGACTTCGCCGACATCGTGGAGACGCCGACGGACGCCGGGACCGTGCTGTCCTGCCGGGTGCCCGACAAGGCGGCGCTCACCGGGCTCGTCGCGCTGCTGCACGACCTGGGGCTCGACATCACGGAGCTGCACGTGGTGCCGGACGTCGAGGACGAGGCCGGCTGAGGCCCCGCCGCACCGCCCGGCGTCGGGCGTCCGGCGTCCGGCGTCCGGGAGCCGGGAACCGGGAACCGGGATCCGGGATCCGGGATCCGTCGAGCCTGCGCGGTCCGACCCGTGACTCGGCGACCGTCCGTGCCGGCGGTGACACACCGAGCCCGCTGGTGGACAGGTGGGGGGTATGAGCGAAGCACCGTGCCCTGCTGACCGGGAGCACATCTTCAGGTCGTTGTACGAGTCGGTGTACCCGGACCTCCTGAGGTTCGTGCAGCGCCGGGCACGTCCGGACCATGCCGACGACGTGACCGCCGACGCCTTCCTCGTCGTGTGGCGTCGGCTCGACGAGCTGCCGCCTCAGCTCGGTGACGCGCGTGCGTGGGTGTTCGGGATCGCCCGGAACCTGCTGCTGAACGACGACCGGGGAGAGCAGCGTCGCCGTGCCCTGACTGTGCGCCTCGCCGACGCCCGGACGTCCTGCTCCGTCGACGCGGGCACGGAGGAGGTCGTGAGCCGGGTCGACCTCGGCAGGGCGTGGCAGCGGCTCGCACCCCGTCATCAGGAGGTCCTCGCCCTCGCGGCGTTCGAGCAGCTCGGCGCGCCGCAGGCCGCCGCCGTGCTCGGCATCTCGCCGGTGGCGTTCCGGCTGCGGCTCAGCCGCGCTCGCCGAGCGCTCCGGCTCCACCTCGACCACCCGCCCGTGCAGGCCGCACGAGCGACCGGCATCCCGGAGAGGACCACCGCACCATGAACCGCACCGACGCCATCGACGCCGCCCTGCGCTCGCTGGACCCGGCCGACCGCCATGTCGACCCCATGGGCGCGCGGGCCCGCGCCGACCTCCGGGCGATCCTCGCCACCGACCCGGCCGCCGGGCCGTGCCTGCACGCGACGCCCCGAACCGCCCCGGCCCCGGCCCCGGCCCCGGCGACACCCCGACCCGCGACCACCCCCGTGCGCACGGTCCGGTGGACGACCCGGCGCGTCGCACTGGTCGGCGGCCTCGTGACCGCGGTCGCCGCGGGGATGGTGGCGATGCCGGCCGTCAGAGGTGGTGACCCGGCCTTCGCCACGTGGACGGCCGTCCCGACCGGTGTCCCTGCAGAGCAACGGCCGGAGGCGGCCGCCGACTGCCGCGCGAACCTGAAGGACGGCAGCGTCGGCGGCGACGACTTCGGGGACGAGCTCGACGGCGCGCAGACAGCGATCGCCGAGACCCGCGGGGTGTGGACCACCGTGGTGCTGACGGGCTCGGACGGGTTCACGGCGACGTGCATCACCGACGACAGCGCACCGTTCTTCGCGCAGGGCTCGATCGGCTCGATCGGAACCCCGACCGGCTACGTCCCTCCCGGGCCTCGTGAGGTGTTCGCGACGTCCCTCGGTGCGGGCACCATGGGTGCCGGCGACATCTCGACGGCCGCCGGCGCTGCGGGCGCCGACGTCGTCGGCGTCGTCTACCACAGCCGGACCCACGGGGACGTGGTCGCCACGGTCAACCTGGGGCAGTTCGCGCTCTGGTTCCCGGGCGACGAGCTCACCGACCTGTCGAACGGGGTGGACGTCGAGGTGACCTACCGCGACGGCACGACGGCGACCAGCCGGCTGACCCTCTGAACGCCCGGCACGCGTGCCGGGCGGCTCAGACCGGGCTGCTCCGACCGCGCGCCCCGGGCCGGGAGGTCTCCGGCTACATGAGGCCCTGCTCGGCAGCCAGCCGCACGGCCTCCCGGCGGCCGGCGACGCCGAGCTTGCGGTAGATGGACCGCTGGTGCGTCTTCACGGTGTTCGTCGAGACGAACAGCGCGGCGCCGATCTCCGTGGTGGTCATCGTGGAGCGCAGCCGCACGAGCACCTCGTGCTCCCGGGCGGTGAGCTCCCACGCACCGACCGCACCGCGGGACGTCCGGCTGGGAGGTCGGGCCGCGAGGAAGCCGGCCGCGAGCTCCTCGTGGGCGCTGCCCCACGCCAGGTGCGCAACGAGCAGGGCGTACAGGTCGTCGGCGCGGTCGACGAAGGGCCGGCGCAGGCCGTCCGGTGCGGCGACGGCGAGCGCGTGCTCGAGGCTGCGGTGCGCGGCGACGTCGTCCTGTTCCGCCGACCGCAGGAGCGCCCGCGTGAGGGCCGCCGACACCTCGACGTGGGCGCGGACCCGGACCGACGCGAGCCGGTCCAGGGTGCGGTCGGCCGCCAGGGGGTGGCCGGCCCGCCGTTCCGTCTCCGCCTCCCACACGACGGCGAGGGGGTGCGTGGCATCCGCGGCGACCGCGTGGACGGTCCGCAGCCCGGCGGCCAGGTCGCCGTGCCGCACGTGTGCGACCGTGTCGACGACCGCGAGCACGTCCGCGAACGGCGGCAGCGCACGCCACCGCGGGTCCTCCCCCGCGGCGGCGCGCGCCCGGGCGAAGCCAGCACCGTCGTCCTCGGCCAGGCACACCAGGGCCAGCACCGCGGCCGCCCGCACGGCGACCTCCGGGCGCTGCCGGCCCGCACCCGCCGCGGCCGCCGCCAGGTGGGAGCGCGCGTCCACGAGCCGGTCCTGCCAGAACGCCGCGAGGCCCCGGGCGAGGTGCGCCGACGCGAGCGCGCTCGTCCGCGTCCAGCCGGCTTCGGCGCCCTGGTCGAGCACGCGCTCCGCCGCGTCGTCGGCCCGGGCGACCTCGCCGTCGTCGGCGAGCAGCAGGCTCTGCTCCGCCCGGCAGCCGGCCGCGATCGCGGGCAGGCCGTGGGCCAGCGCCACCGTGGCACCCTCGGTGAGGTGCTCGCGTGCCCGGCGGGAGTCGTCGTCGACCTGTGCCTCCACCCGGCCCACCAGGTACAGGCCGAACGCCCGGGTCGCGGGGTCGACACCAGGCCGGCCCAGCGCAGGGGCCGCCCAGGCGACGGCCGGTGCCACCTGGCCGGCGGACGACAGGGCGGGCCCGAGGAGCCGGCCCACCAGCTCGTCGGCGTCCGACCACGCACCCTGGGCGGCCCGGCGAGCGTGCGCGAGCGCGACCAGGTCGCCCCGGCCGTCCTGCACGTCGGCCGCGGCCGTCGCGAGCAGGACACCCGAGTCCCGCGCGAGCGTGGCGGGCAGCTGCGCGAGCAGCCTGCGCAGCAGTGCCGTGTCGCCCTCGACGAGCAGGTCCGCCCAGTGCCCGTGCAGGAGGTCCGCGGCGAGCGCGTCGTCCCCGGCAGCGGACGCGTGCCGGACGGCGGACACCCAGTCGGAGGAGCGACGGTGCTCGGCGACCGCCCGGTGCGTCGCCGCCAGGAGGTCCGGGTCGCGGCGGCCGAGCAGCACCCGGCACTGGGCGGCGAAGAGGGCGTGCCAGCGGTACACGGGGCCGGCCGGCTCGGGCCCGGCCGGCCCGGCTCCCGACCCTCGGCCCGGCAGGGGGACCGTGCGTGTGAGGAACAGGCCTCGGGCCACGCACTCGTCGAGCAGGCGCGCACCGCCGGCCACCAGCCGTTCGGCGAGCACCGGGTCCATCACGTCGTCGACCGTGGCCCGCAGCACGAACTCCGCGAGCGCCGCAGGGAGCCCGGCGAGGACCTCGTCCACCAGGTAGTCCGCGACCGGCACCGTAAGGGCCGGCATCCGTCGCACCCGGGCGCCCGGGTCGGCGTCCGCCGCGAGCGACATCAGCGACATCCGTACCGCGACCGGCCAGCCGCCGGTCAGGCTCCGCAGCTCGCCGGCCTCACCCGCGCTGAGCACCACGCCGGAGGACGACGCGAGCCGAGCCACCTCCTCGCCGTCGAAGGCCAGGGTCCGCTCCCGGACCTCGCCGAGCTCGCCCGCCAGCCGGAGCCGGTGCAGCGGGAGGGGCGGGTCGTACCGGCTCGCCAGCACCAGGCGCAGACCGGGGGGCGCGTACCGGACGAGCCTGCCGAGCACCTGCCTGGCCACCTCCGCGTCGAGCTCGTGCACGTCGTCCACGACGACCACCAGACCGTCCGGCGTGCTGTCGAGCGCCACGAGCAGCTCGTCCACCGTCCGCGCGGCCGGTCGTGCCACGCCGGCTCGCCCGGCAGGGCCGGGGACCGCGACCGCGACGGCACCGGCGAGGCCGTGGACGAGGCGGACGGGGTCGTTGTCGGACGCGTCGAGCGCGAGCCACGCGACCGTCCGGCCCGGGGCCGCCGCGGCCCACGACGCCAGCAGCGTCGACTTGCCGAACCCTGCCGGCGCGACCACGAGCGTCACCCGGTGCGCCGCGACCAGCGCATCCAGCTCCTCGACACGGTCCGGGCGCGGCACGACGAACCGTCCGAGGGCGGGGACCGCCACCTTGACCCCCGGCGCGCCCACGAGCGCGCTCTGGCTGCTCACGTCCCGAACGTAACGGGCAATCCGGACGGGCGCGCACGATGAGGGAGACACGCCCCGTCGTCCGGAGGCACGGCGCAGCTCGCACACAGCTGCGGTGCCCAACAGCCTCCGTGCGTTCACCTGGGCGCGCCCGGCCGTTCACCTGTCGGTGCCAGCCTGGCGACCGCGCGGCACTCCGCCGCGAGGGAGAGGATCACATGCGGGACATCTTCGACGCCGAGCTGACCCAGCTGGGCGACGACCTGGTCACCTTGGCGAGCCGCGTCGAGCGGGCGATCACCGATGCGGGTGTCGCGCTCCTCACGGGAGACCTGGCCCTCGCCGAGCGGGTCATCGCCGGAGACCTCGAGATCGACGCCCTCGAGCGCGACCTCGACGAGCGCTGCGTGCTGCTGCTCGCACAGCAGGCGCCGGTGGCGACCGACCTGCGGATCGTCGTGTCCGCGCTGCGCATGAGCGCCTCGCTGGAGCGGATGGGCGACCTCGCGCGGCACGTCGCCCAGGTGGCCCGCGGACGGTACCCCCGGCACGCCGTGCCGCACTCGCTGTCGGGCGCGTTCGCGGAGATGCACGACGCCGCGGTCCGCGTCGCACGCCGCCTCACCACGCTGCTGAGCAACCGCGACCTCGCGATCGCCGAGAGCATCGAGCAGGACGACGACCTGCTCGACGAGCTGCACGAGGACACGTTCACGGCCCTGCTCGGCGGCTCCTGGACGGGAACCCCGCAGGAGACCGTCGACGTCACGCTCGTGGGCCGCTACTACGAGCGGTTCGGCGACCACGGCGTCAGCGTCGCACGCCGCGTCGTGTACCTGGTCACCGGGGCCGTGGGCGAGGAGATCTCCGCGTCCTGACGAGCGGCTCGCGCGCGCCGGTCCACGTCGGTGCCGGTCGCTACCGTGGGTCGATGGGCGAAGGACGCGTGCTCGGATGGGGCGACGCCGACGTCGCCGAGGCCCGGCGCCGGCTCGGGGCGGTCGTCGAGCGCCTGCCGGGGACCACGGCCGACGTCGACGAGTACGGCAACACCGGGTTCTTCACGCGCGGCAAGCGGTTCGCGTGGCTCCTGCCCGACCACCACGCCGACGGCAGGCTCGCGCTGTGGTGCAAGGCGGACCGGCACGAGCAGCAGGCGATCGTGGCGCGCGACCCCGAGCGGTACTTCGTCGCGCCGTACATGGGCCGGTTCGGCTGGGTCGCGGCGCACCTCGACGCGGCGCACTCCCCGGACTGGGACGAGCTGGCCGAGATCGTCGAGGCCGGCTGGCGGATGTCCGCCACGCGAGCCGCGATCGCGGCGTTCGACTCGGCGTCCGGCTCACGGTCCGATGCGCGGTCCGATGCGGCGTCCGGCTCACGGCCCGATGCGCGGTCGGGTGCGGCGTCCGATCCGCGGTCCGGTGCGGCGTCCGCCGCCGGGACGCCGACGCGCCGGCCACCCGAGGGGTGACCGGCGCGTCGGCACGCGGTGGGTCAGCGCAAGGTCGGTCAGCGACCCTGGTTCGCGACCGCCTTGATGGCCTCCTCGGCCGCCGCCGGGTCGAGGTACGTGCCGCCCCGGTTGGTCGGCTTGAGGGTCTCCTCGTCGAGCGTGTAGAGCAGCGGGATGCCGGTCGGGATGTTGATGCCGGCGATCGTCGCGTCGTCCACGTCGTCGAGGTGCTTGACCAGGGCGCGGATCGAGTTGCCGTGCGCGGCGACGAGCACGACCTTGCCGGTCCGCAGGTCGGGGACGATGTCCGACTCCCAGTACGGCAGCGCACGGTCGAGGACCTGCGCGAGCGCCTCGGCGAGCGGGATCGGCTCACCGGCGTACCGCGGGTCCGCGTCCTGCGAGAACTCCGAGCCGGGCGCGATGTCCGGCGGCGGCACGTCGTACGAGCGGCGCCAGAGCATGAACTGCTCCTCGCCGTACTCGTCGAGCGTCTGCTTCTTGTCCTTGCCCTGCAGGGCGCCGTAGTGGCGCTCGTTCAGGCGCCAGCTGCGCTTCACGGGGATCCAGTGGCGGTCCGCGGCGTCGAGAGCGAGGTTCGCCGTGGTGATCGCGCGGCGCAGGAGCGACGTGTGCACGACGTCCGGCAGCACGCCGGCGTCGGTGAGCAGCGTGCCACCGCGCTTCGCCTCCTCGACGCCCTTCTCGGACAAGGGCACGTCCACCCAGCCGGTGAACAGGTTCTTGGCGTTCCACTCGCTCTCGCCGTGGCGGAGCAGCACGAGGGTGTAGGTCATGGGGCCATCCTGCCGTAGCACCGGCGGGGGTGTCCGGGACGTCCGTCGCTGGTGCGGCCGGACCGGGACACCAGTTCAGCGACCCTCGGCGGCGATGCCGTACACCTTGAGCAGCTGGTCCGCGGTGGTGCCCCAGCCGAAGCGCTCGGCCAGCCGCCGGGCGCCGCCGGACATCGTCGCGAGCACCGACCGGTCGGCGAGCACGTCGCACAGCACGTCCGCCCAGACCGCGGGGTCGTGCCCCTGGACGAGCCGGCCCGACACGCCGTCGTCGACGATCGAGCGGAGCCCGCCGACGGCCGCGGCGACGACGGGCACGCCGCTGGCCTGCGCCTCCGCGGCGACCAGCCCGAAGGACTCGCTCCGGGACGGCATCGCGACCACGTCGGCCGCGTGGTACCACGTCGCCAACGTGTCGCGGTCGGCGGGCGGGCGGACCAGGACGTCGTCGGAGACACCCGTGACGGACGCGAGCGCCTGCAGCTCCCGGACCGAGGTCGACCGGCCGGACGGTCCGCCGAGCACGACGAGCAGCGGGACGGGACGCCCGGTGGCACGCAGCACGCCGAGGGCACGCACCAGCACGTCGGGGGCCTTGAGCGCCTGGACACGGCCGGCGAACAGGACGACGTCGCGGTCGACGGGGAGGCCGAGGGCGCGTCGGGCCTCGACGCGCGCGGCGGGCGAGACGGGCGCGAACCGGTCGAGGTCCACGCCGGGCTCGACGATGTGCACGCGGGACGGGTCGGCGCCGTACAGGTCGACGAGCTCGTGCGCCTCGCACGGGGTGCTGGCCACGAGGGCGTCCGCCTCGGCGACCACCTGCTCCTCGCCGAGCACGCGGCCGTGCGGCTCGGGCGTGTCACCGGGCGCGAGGGACGCGTTCTTCACGCGGGCCAGGGTGTGGGCGGTGTGCACGAGCGGCACCTCCCAGCGGTCGGCGGCGACCCGGCCGACCTGGCCGGACAGCCAGTAGTGCGAGTGCACCACGTCGTACCAGCCCGGTCGGCGGGCCGCCTCGGACCGCAGCACGCCGGCAGCCATGCCGCAGAGGACACCCGGGAGGTCGTTCTTGTCGAGCCGTTCGAACGGGCCCGCGGGCACGTGGTGCACCAGCACCGGCGGCGTCACGCCGGGCTCCACCGCGGCGGCCAGGAGCACGTCGCGGGACTCGTCGTGCGTCAGGTCCCGCCCTGTCCTGTCGGTGCCGGGCAGCACCACCGTCTCGGGCACGTCGGAGGAGACGGCACGCGTGAAGATCTCGACGCGCGCGCCGCGGGCGGCGAGCGCTCGGGACAGCTCGAGCACGTACACGTTCATGCCACCCGCGTCACCGGTGCCGGGCTGCTCCAGCGGCGAGGTGTGCACCGAGAGCATGGCGACGCGCGGGGGATGGTCGAAGGTCACGGGAGCTCCTGGGGGCGGGCGGGTCTGCGCCCATTCTCCCGCATCCCGTGTCAGGCGCCCGTCGCCGCGGTGTGCGGGGCGGTGCCCGTCAGCAGCGGTGCGCGGGGCGGTGCCCGTCAGCCGCGGCCGACCACCACGCACGCCGGGGAGGGCACCGCGGCCGAGCCGACCCGCGCCCCGCCGGCATCGAGCACCACGAGCCCGCCGTCCTCCTGCTGCGCGACGACCGTCCAGCCGTCGACGACCACGTGGTGCCGCGGCCAGCTTCCCGGCAGCGCGTGCTCGTCGTCCGGGCGCAGCAGCCCGTCGTCGTCCACCCAGAAGGTCGCGACGACGTCCGGCCCGCGCACGCCGACGAGCAGCCGGTCCCCGTCGATCAGCACGTGCGCCGGGAGCCGGCGGTCCGGGTCGCCGGTGGACGCCGCGGGGAGCGTCTGCACGACCTCGCCGCGGGCCGTCGGCCCGTCCCAGGCCAGGACGTGCACCGACGAGTCGAGCTCACCCGCCACGTAGGCGCGGCTCCCGTCGGCCCCGAACGCGAGGTGCCGCGGCCCGGTGCCGGGGGGCAGCTTGACCGCGACCCCGTCCTCGGTGAGCAGCCCGGACTCGAGGTCCCGCGAGTACCGCCGCACCTCGTCGGTCCCGAGGTCGACGACGAGGACGTGGTGGCCCCCGGGAGCCGTCGCCACGAAGTGCGCGTGCGGCGCCTCCTGCCGCTCCTGGTGCGGCCCGGCACCCGTGTGGCCGAGGACCTGGGCAGGGCCGCCGGCGGCGAGCACCTCGTCGTCGAACCGGCCCTCGGCGTCCAGCGGGAGGACGCCCAGCGTGCCGGAGCTGTAGTTCGCGACGAGCAGCGTCCGGGCGTCGTGGTCGAGCAGCAGGTGGCACGGGTCCGCACCGCCGGACGCGACCGTGACGCGGGGCCGCAGGCTGTCGCCGACCACGTCGAACGAGGTGACCGAGCCGTCGTGCTGCTCGCCGACGGCGTACAGCACCGGAGCGGTGGGGTGCGCGACGAGGAAGGACGGCGCCGGGGTCTCGGCGACGAGGCGCGCGTCCAGGAGGGCTCCCGTGGCCGGGTCCAGGCCCACCCGCCAGATGCCTTCACCGAGGCCTGCCGGGGTACCGGCCCCCGCCGCCGGGTACGTGCCGATCCAGAGCGGGCGGAGGTTCTCGGGCTGCGCGGTCACGGTCCCCGAGCCTACGGCGGGGTGGCGGTCCACGGCCCGTCGTGACGGGGACGTGAGCCACGGCAGGCACGCCGACCGCGAGCGGGTCTCGACGGTCGGCACATCGACGTCGCCGGGCGTGGAGCGGCACCTGCGGGTGACCGGCCTCGACGTCGCTCCCGCTCAGGGCGCCGCCGCGGCGACCTCCGCGTCGACCAGCCACGCGGCCGGCTCGGCGACCACCTGCCCCAGCACGGCGAGCGCTCCCCCGGTCATCGCCGCGAGGTCCCCGGCGCGCGCCACGTCCACGGACGGCAGCGCCCACGGCGCGGCGAGGACGCGGTTCGACAGGGCGGCGAGGACCGGTCCGCGGAGGTGGTCGGC
Organism: Cellulomonas sp. URHB0016; assembly: GCF_054057935.1. Taxonomy (NCBI): domain Bacteria; kingdom Bacillati; phylum Actinomycetota; class Actinomycetes; order Micrococcales; family Cellulomonadaceae; genus Cellulomonas; species Cellulomonas sp. URHB0016. The sequence continues at coordinate 1,864,852 of NZ_JBSRZU010000001.1, forward strand.
GAGCCGCGCGTACGTGCCACCGAGCACGACGTGCCCGACGTCGACGAGGTTGACGACGTTGGCGAGCGCGACGCCGAGGGCCGTGCCCGCGGCCGCGAGCGCGGCGTGCGCGTCGGGCTCCCCCGCACGGGCCGCGGCGAGCAACGGCTCGACGCCGGCTCGCCGGTCGAGACCCGCGGCACGCAGCATCGCGTCCTGCCCGGCGACCTGTTCGAGCGTGCGCCCACCGGCCACGACCGTGTGCCCGAGCTCGCCGGCCCAGCCGTGGCGCCCGGCGAAGATCTCGCCGTCCAGCACGAGCGCCGCACCGATGCCGATCTCGCCGGAGACGTACACGAAGCTCGGGGGGCCGGCGGCGCGGCGCAGGTCCGCCTCCGCACGAGCGGCGAGGTCGGCCTCGTTGGCGAGCTGCAGCGGCAGGTCCCGCAGGACGGCGGAGGAGCGGGAGAGCAGGCCGGCGACGTCGACCTCGCGCCAGCCGAGGTTCGGGGCCAGCAGCAGCGTGCCTGCGACGCGGTCCACAAGACCGGGCAGTGCGAGGGCGACGCCCGCGAGCCGGACCGCAGGGCCGCCAGGTGCGCCGGCGCCCATCCGGTCCGGCCCAGCCGCACCGACCTCGTCCGTTGCGCCCGCACCGTCCTGGTCCGACGCGCCCGCACCGGCCTCGTCCGACGCGCCCGTACCTCGCCCGTCGGGCGCCTCCGCTCCCGCACCGGCTCCCGGCCCGGGCAGCGCGCTCACCGCCTCGTCCACCAGCGCGCCGAGCTCCGCGAGCACGGCCGCCGGGTCGCTGCCCCGGAAGTCCCCGTGCACCACGCGCTCGACGAGCACGACACGGGCGAGGTCGACCACGCGGACGCCCAGGTAGTCGACGTTCAGCTCCGCCCCGAGCGCTGCGAGCGTGCCGGACGGGGCGGCGAGCGGCACGGCAGGCCGGCCGGCGCGCAGGGTCGGCACGGGCTCCAGCTCGGCGACGAGGCCGGACACGACGAGCCGGTCGACGAGCGCCGAGACGGTCGCGCGCGCCAGTCCGGTCGCGGACGCGACGTCGGCGCGGGACGGTGGTGGTGCACCCGTCGCAGCGGCGTCGAGGACCTCACGCAGGACGATGCCCAGATTGTGCTCGCGCAGGCTCCCCTGTCGAGCGGCAGTCGTCCTCATGGCTTGACCCTAGCGGCGATCGCGCATAAGTTCAGCCACACAACAAATCTCGACGCTGAGAGGTCTGACGATGGTCCGCAAGCCCACCCGTGACGACAAGTTCTCCTTCGGCCTGTGGACCGTGGGATGGAACGCGCAGGACCAGTTCGGTTCCGCGACCCGCTCCTGGCTCGACCCGGTCGAGTCCGTGCACAAGCTCGCCGAGCTCGGCGCGTCGCACGTGACGTTCCACGACGACGACGTCGTGCCCTTCGGTTCCGACGCCGCCGAGCGTGACCGCATCCTCGAGTCCTTCAAGAAGGCGCTCGCCGAGACCGGCATCACGGTCGAGATGGTCACCACCAACACGTTCAGCCACCCGATCTTCAAGGACGGCGCGTTCACCTCGAACGACCGCCGCGTGCGCCGCTACGGCCTGCGCAAGATCATCCGCAACGTCGACCTCGCCGCCGAGCTCGGCGCCGACACGTTCGTCATGTGGGGCGGGCGCGAGGGCGCCGAGTACGACTCGGCCAAGGACCTCAACGCCGCGCACGACCGCTACGCCGAGGGCATCGACACCGTCGCCGCGTACATCAAGGAGAAGGGCTACGGCCTGCGCATCGCGATCGAGCCCAAGCCCAACGAGCCCCGCGGCGACATCCTGCTCCCGACGGTCGGCCACGCCCTGGGCTTCATCGCCAAGCTCGAGCACGGCGACATCGTCGGCCTGAACCCGGAGACCGGGCACGAGCAGATGGCCGGCCTGAACTACACGTCGGGCCTCGCCCAGGCGCTGTGGGCCGAGAAGCTCTTCCACATCGACCTCAACGGCCAGCGGTCCATCAAGTACGACCAGGACCTGGTGTTCGGTCACGGCGACCTGTTCTCGGCGTTCGCCACGGTCGACCTCGTCGAGAACGGCTTCCCCGCCGGCGGTCCCCGCTACGACGGCCCGCGCCACTTCGACTACAAGCCGTCGCGCACCGAGGACTTCCAGGGTGTCTGGGACTCGGCCGCGGCCAACATGGCGACGTACATCCTGCTCAAGGAGCGCGCGCAGGCCTTCCGCGCCGACCCCGAGGTGCAGGCGGCGCTCGAGGAGTCGGGTGTGCTCGAGCTCGCGCAGCCGACGCTCGCCGAGGGCGAGACGCTCGCTGACCTGCTCGCCGACCGCTCGGCGTACGAGGACCTCGACGTCGACGCGGTCGGTGCGCGCGGCTTCGGCTTCGTCCGCCTGAACCAGCTCGCTCTCGAGCACGCCCTCGGAGCCCGCTGACCTCAGCCGTCTTCCCCTCGCCGGCCGGGCCCGTCTCCGCAACGGGCCCGGCCGGTTCCCCATCTGCCACCGAAGGAACGTCATGGCCCTCGTCGCCGGCGTGGACTCGTCCACGCAGTCCTGCAAGGTCGTCGTCCGCGACGCCGACACCGGCGCCCTCGTGCGCAGCGGTCGCGCCTCGCACCCCGACGGCACGTCCGTCGCCCCGTCGCACTGGTGGGACGCGCTCCAGACCGCGATCGCCGACGCGGGAGGCCTCGACGACGTCGAGGCCATCTCCGTCGGCGGCCAGCAGCACGGCATGGTCACGCTCGACGAGACCGGCGAGGTGGTCCGCGACGCGCTGCTGTGGAACGACACCCGCTCCGCGCCGGCCGCCCTGGAGCTCATCGACGAGCTCGGCGGCCCGCAGGCCTGGGCCGACGCCGTCGGGTCGGTCCTCGTCGCGTCCCTCACCATCACCAAGCTGCGCTGGCTGCGCGACGCCGAGCCCGAGAACGCCGCCCGGGTCGCCGCGGTGGCCCTCCCCCACGACTGGCTGACATGGCGGCTCGCCGGCCACGGTCCCGGGTCCGGCTCGACCGGGCTGGACGCCCTCGTCACGGACCGGTCCGACGCGTCCGGCACCGGTTACTGGTCGCCCGCCACCGGTGAGTACCGCCACGACCTGCTGGAGCTCGCGCTCGGACACTCCGCCGCCCTGCCCGTGGTGCTCGGCCCGTCCGACGCAGGACCCCGGTCCGCCGTCGGCGCGCTCAAGCCCGTCCTCGGCCCCGGTGCCGGCGACAACGCCGCCGCCGCGCTCGCGCTCGGTCTCGGCCCGGGCGACGTCGCCGTGTCGATCGGCACGTCCGGCGTCGTCTCGGCCGTGGCCCCCACCGTGACGGCCGACGGCACCGGGATGGTCACCGGCTTCGCCGACGCGAGCGGCGCGTTCCTGCCCCTGGCCTGCACGCTCAACGCGTCGCGCGTGCTCGACGCGGCAGCCCGTCTGCTGGGCACCGACCACGCCGGTCTGTCCGCGCTGGCGCTCTCGGCCCCCGCGGGCGCCGACGGCCTCGTGCTCGTCCCGTACCTGGAGGGCGAGCGCACCCCCAACAAGCCCGACGCGACCGGCGCCCTGCACGGCGTGCGGCTCAGCAACACGACGCCCGCGCACCTCGCCCGGGCCGCCGTGGAGGGCATGCTGTGCGGCCTGGCCGACGGCATCGACGCGCTGCGCGCGCAGGGGGTCGCCGTCGAGCGGCTGTTCCTCATCGGCGGTGGCGCACAGTCCGAGGCCGTGCGGCGGATCGCCCCGTCGGTGCTCGGGCTCGACGTGCTGGTCCCGACGCCCGGCGAGTACGTCGCCGACGGTGCCGCGCGGCAGGCGGCGTGGGTGCTGTCCGGCGCCGCGCAGCCGCCGTCGTGGAGCGCCGCGACGACCGCGGAGCGGTACTCGGGCGACCCCGTGACCCGCGTGCGTGAGCAGTACGCGGCGGTGCGGGACCTCACGGCCGCACGGCCGCTCTGAGCGGTCCCGCCCTCAACGGACCGGCGCCGGAGGGCTCCACCCGGCCGGCGCCGGTCCGTCCGCCTCCGGCACACCCCGGTGCGCGGACAGTCGAGAGCCCGGCACCCTGGCTTCACCAGGGTGCCGGGCTCTCGTGCGTCGTCCGGCCGGGCGGGGGTCCCGGACGTGCTCAGCGGTCCGTGCTCAGCCGTTCATCCTCAGACGTCCGACCAGCCGTTCGTGCTCAGCGGTGCTCGGCGGTATGCGCTCAGTGCTCAGCGCTCAGTGCGCCGCGTCGTAGGCGGCCTTGACCTCCGCCGAGATGCGGCCGCGCTCCGACACGTGGTGCCCGTTCGCCTTGGCCCACTCGCGGACCGCCTGCGCGTCGCCACTGGCGGCGCGCCGGTTGCGGGTGGCACCCGCCGAGCGGGTGGACGAGCTCCGGCCCCCGACCTTGCGGGCGTTGGCCACCCACGACGCGAATGCGTCGCGCAGCTCGGCCGCGTGAGCGGTGGTGAGGTCGATCTCATAGGTGACGCCGTCGACACCGAACGTGACAGTCTCGTCTGCCGTTCCGCCGTCGATGTCGTCAACAAGGGTCACGACGGTCTTCTGCGCCATTGTTCACTCCGGGGATGCGATGTGCGAAATGCGGGTCGAGTGCAGCATCGCATCCCGAGTAATGCAGCGTCAAACGCTCGTGGGAGATTCGCCATTCTTGGCCGCGACTTCCGCGGCACGTTCCGCGGCATCCATTCTGGCCAAAGCCTGCCGCTCGGTCCGGTCGGCATTCACCAGCGCACGGATCGCGAGCCAGAACAGGAAGCCGACGCCGACCGACGGGATGATCGCCGCCAGGGCCGTGAGCAGGGTTTCCATACCGATTCCCTCAGCCCAGCGGCTTCACGAGCGGGAACAGGATCGTGTCGCGGATGCCGCGGCCCGTGAGCGCGATGAGCAACCGGTCGATTCCCATGCCCATCCCGCCCGACGGCGGCATCGCGTGCTCCATCGCCGTGAGAAAGTCCTCATCGATGCGCATGGCCTCGTCGTCGCCACGGGCCGCAAGGGCGGCCTGCGCCTCGAAGCGTTGACGCTGCACCACGGGGTCGACGAGCTCCGAGTAGGCAGTGGCGAGCTCCATGCCCCGCACGTACAGGTCCCATTTCTCGACGAGACCGCGCTTGGTGCGGTGGTCCCGGGTCAACGGTGACGTCTCCACCGGGAAATCACGCACGAACGTGGGTGCGACCAATGCGTGGCCGACGTGGTGCTCCCAGAGCTCCTCGACCATCTTGCCGTGGTTGCGCTGGGCGGGGGCGAGCTCGATCTCGGCCTTCTCGAGCAGCAGGAGCAGCGTGGCGTCCGGGGTGTCGTGCGTGATCTCGTCGCCGAGCGCGTCGGACAGGGAGTCGTACATGGGCAGGTGCGTCCACTCGCCCCCGAGGTCGTACTCGGAGCCGTCCCCGAGCGTCACGACCGTGGTGCCGAGCGCCTCGAGCGCCGCCGTCTGCACCAGGTCCTGCGTGAGCGCCGCCATCGTGTCGTAGTCGCCGTAGGCCTCGTACGCCTCCAGCATCGCGAACTCCGGCGAGTGGGTCGCGTCGACGCCCTCGTTGCGGAAGTTGCGGTTGATCTCGAAGACGCGCTCGACGCCGCCGACGGCCGCGCGCTTGAGGAACAGCTCGGGAGCGATCCGCAGGAACAGCGGGATGTCGAACGCGTTCATGTGCGTCTCGAACTGGCGTGCCGCCGCTCCCTCGGGGCGGACCTGCAGCATCGGCGTCTCGACCTCGATGTACGACCGGCGGTGCAGGTTCTCGCGGACGGACCGCAGCACGGCCGCCCGCAGTCGCACCATGTCCCGGGCGCGCTGGCTGACGATGAGGTCGACGTACCGCTGACGGACGCGCGCCTCCTCGGACAGCTCGGTGCCCTCGTACAGGTTCGGCAGCGGCCGGATCGCCTTCGCGGCCAGCTGCCACGCGTCGGCGAACACCGACAGCTCGCCGCGGCGTGACGCGATGACGCGGCCGTGCACGAACAGGTGGTCACCGAGGTCGACGTCCGCCTTGAAGGCGGTCAGCCGCTCCTCGCCCACCTCTGCCAGGCTGAGCATCGCCTGGAGGCGGTTGCCCTCGCCGTCCTGCAGCGTCGCGAAGCAGAGCTTGCCCGTGTTGCGCAGGAACACGACGCGACCCGCGACGCCGACGACGTCGTCCGTCTCGGTCCCGGGCTCGAGGTCGGGGTGCGCCCCGCGGACCTCGGCGATCGTGTGCGTGCGCGGCACGCCCACCGGGTACGCCTCGACGCCGTCGGCGAGCATGCGGGCGCGCTTCTCCTGGCGGACGCGGATCTGCTCGGGGGTGTCGTCGACCGTGTCGTCGACCAGCTTCGAGCCTGTCTCGGGGGCGTCCGGCGTCTCGCTCACCGGGCGATTCTACCGGCGCGTTGCTGCCGTCCCTCCCGTCACCGCGGGCGGTCAGCACCGGTGCGTCGAGCCGGATCCCGCAGCGCCGGCCGTCAGGGGAACCGTCAGACAGGCCGTCAGACGAGCCGTCAGACGGGCCGTCAGACGGGCCCTCAGGCGGGGCGCCGCCAGACGAGCCGTCAGGCGGGCCGCCGCCCGACGGGCCGTCAGACGGGCTGGAGGTCGAGCGCCAGGTCGAGGATGGGCGACGAGTGCGTCAGGCCGCCCACCGACAGGAAGTCGACGCCCGTCGACGCGACCTCCCGGGCCCGGTCGAGCGTGAGGTTCCCGGTCGCCTCGAGCTCGACCCGCCCGGTCGTGACCTCCCCCGCCCGGACCGCCGCGACGACCTCGGTGAGCAGCGGCGTCGGCATGTTGTCGAGCAGCAGGAAGCGTGCGCCGGCGGCGACGGCCTCGAGGGCCTGGTCGAGCGTGTCCGCCTCGACCTGGATCGCCACGTCCGGGAACCGGCTGCGTACCGCGTGCACCGCGGCAGCGACGGACCCGGCGGCGACGACATGGTTGTCCTTGATCATGGCGACGTCGTACAAGCCCATGCGCTTGTTGGTTCCGCCGCCGCACCGGACGGCGTACTTCTCCAGGGCCCGCAGGCCCGGGGTGGTCTTGCGCGTGTCCAGCACGAGGGCGCCCGTACCCTCCAGCGCCTGGGCCCACCGCCGGGTGTGCGTGGCGACGCCCGACGCGCGCGACGCCAGGTTGAGCAGCGTGCGCTCCGCGACGAGCACGACCTGCACCGGGCCGGACAGCTCGGCGAGCACGTCGCCACGGACCACAGCGGAGCCGTCCTCGACGAGCACCCGGTACGCGACTACGGGCAGGCCGAGCCGGTCGGCGACCTGGCGGAGCACCTCTGGGACGACGACGAGCCCGGCGACGACGCCGTCGGCCCGGGCGACGAGCGCCGCCGTGCCCCGGGCGTCCGGCGGGATCGTCGCCTGAGTCGTCACGTCCCTGCCCGGTGCTGCGCCCAGGTCCTCGTCGAGGGCCGTCGCCACGGTCCTCGCGAGCCAGCCGGGGTCGAGCGTGCCCGGGTCGAGCGGGCCCGGGCCCGTGGTCCCACCGGTCGTCGAGGAGCGGTCCGGGGCGGGGGACGAGGTCACGCCCGTCACCGTAACGCGCCCCGCGCCGGGGACGACCGAGGGGCCCAGGGAGCGGATCTCGCCACTCCCTGGGCCCCTCGTGGCCGTCAGGCCGACCGGCTGTGCCGGTCCCTCAGAGGCGGCCCACAACCGCCTCGTCGTCTACCGCGCCGTCAGCGCCGCACCTGCCCGGCGTGCCGGGCCGTGATCCCGCCACGGCGGTACAGCACCAGGGCCACACCGGCCCCGAGCAGCCCCACGGCCAGCGCCAGCATCCCGGCGACCTGCGCACCGGTGGCCGCGAGCGTGCCACCTGCCGCCGTGATCGTGATCGGGATGGAGGTCGAGCTGCCGGACGTGAGCCCGCGGATCTCGATGGTGTGCTGACCCGGCGGCAGGGCCGTCGGGATCTGCACGGTCACCGTGTACGTGCCCGCAGCCGTCGCGACACCCCGGGCCAGCAGGACCGGCGTCGAGTGGATCCAGACCTCGACCGGCTCGTTGGGCTGCAGGTTCTTCGCGACCAGGGTCACGTCGCTGCCGGCCTTGACCGACGTGGCGCCACCCTGGATGGCCAGCGTCACACCGTCCGCACCCGGCTGGCCGGGCGTGGTGGTCGGCGACTGCGTCGGGCTCGGCGTGGTCGTCGGGCTCGGCGAGTGCGTCGGGTTCGGCGTGGTCGTCGGCGTCGCGGTCGGCGTCGCCGTCGGCGTCGCAGTCGGCGTCGCCGTCGGCGTCGCGGTCGGCGACGGGGTCGGCACGGCGGCGACCAGCTGGCCGACACCCCACCGCTCCGTCGTCTGGTAGCCCGTGCCGGTCGGCTCGGCCCAGCCGTGGACCGACGAGCGCACCGCGTCACCCGTGGCGTCGTTGACCTGGAAGTCCAGGCCCTGGAACGTCCCGAGCCCGCCGTTGTCGTGCAGGCCGATCGCGGCCTCCACCACGTAGCCGGACGTCGTCCGGCGCGTCGCGCTGGTGACGTTGGCCTTCTGGTAGCCCTCGTCACCCTTGCCGACCGACACCTTGTTGTTCCCGGTGATGCGGATCTGGGTGTCGTCGTAGCGGTACGAGTCGTTCTTCGCGTTGCCCGGGTCGACGAAGATCTCCAGCGAGTCCGCCAGCCACGGCGAGCCGTCGGCTGCCTGGACGTTGTACGTGGAGTCCTCCACCGTGGCGTAGACGAACAGCGTGTCGCCCTTCCACAGCGTCTTGACCTGCGCCATCGCACCGGTGGCGGAGCCGCCGGTGACCTTCGACGTGGTGACCGTGCCGGCGTCCGCCCACAGGGCGTCCTCGTCACCGTCGACCGCCGGCACCGAGGAGGCCTGGACGACCTCCGTGTACGACAGCGGCTCGATGAACGTCAGGGTGCCCAACGTCCCGGGCTTGTTCCAGCCGGTCGTGGTGGTGCCGTCCGTGACCGCCACGTCGAACGACGCCGTGTCGCCCTCGGTCGCGCTGACGAGCGGCAGGTGCACGACGAGCGCGTACCCGTCCCCGGTGTCCGAGACGGCGGCCGGGAGGTCGCCCGAGCCGTCGCGGTTGACGGTGTAGGTGTTGCCGTCGAGCGTGAGCTCCACGCCGTCGGACGCGTTGCTCGTGGCGTCGTCGACCGTGACGTACGCGGTCAGGTGGTCGGCCTCCCAGCGGAGCTGGAACGCCGTGCCGCCCTCGATGACGTGCAGCGGAAGCTGCGACCACGTGACCATGTCCGTGGCGCCGGCCTTCACGGCGACATCGCCCTGGAAGACGTTCGCCGTCCGCACGGGTGCCGGGAGGTCGGCGTCGACGACGCCGTAGTAGGCCGGCTTGGCCTTGAGCTCGTCGCCGAACAGGAGCGGTGCTCCCGCGGTGTTGCGCCAGCTCAGGTTGTCGGTGAGCCCCCACACCGTGGCCGAGAAGAGCTTCCCGGTCTTGGTGTGGAACGCGCGGAACGCGTTGAACGCCGACTTGTAGTAGTAGCCCTGGTCCACGAGCTTGGCCTCGGTCACCGGCGTGCCGGTGGTGACGTCGAGCTCGGTGATGGCCTGCTTCACCGGCAGGTCGCCGAACGCGGTGAGCGTGTCACCGAGGGCCGCGACCGGCAGCGACATGCTGACGTGGAACTGGTGGCCCACGCCGTCCAGCGGCACGTCCCGGGCGAGCAGACGCTCGATCAGGTCGTGGTACCGCTTCTGCTTGCCGGGAAGCTCGCTGTTGTAGTCGTTGATGAACAGCGTCACCGGGTGGGCCTTGCCCGCCGCGGCGTAGGTGCTGTTGAACGCCTCGTTCGCGTACTGGAACGCCAGGTCGATGAACTGCTCACCGAGGATGTCGTGCCAGTGGCTGTTGCGCAGGCCGTCCGGCGTGCCGGTGCTCGTGTCGGACACGGTCTCGTTGACCACGTCGAACGCGTACAGCGGGTTGGTGGAGCTGCCGAAGTCGCCGTACTTGTCGCTGAGGTACTTCGCGACGTTGTCGATGTGCGCCTTCATGCGGTCCTTGAGGACCTGCTGGTCCGCCGGGTCGCTGGTGAGGAAGCTGCCGTCCGCCTTCTGGAAGAACCAGTCCGGCGTCTGGCCGTGCCACACGAGCACGTGGCCGTAGACCTTCGTGCCGTTCGCCTGCGCGAACGTCATGAGGTCGTCGGCACCGGAGTTCGTCGTGACGAACGTCTTGTCAGGGCCGTACCAGGACTCCGGCTTCATGGTGTTCTCGGGCGTCACCTGGTCGAAGTGCTTGACTAGGAGGTCGGTGTACGGGCTCGAGACCGAGCCGAGCGCGGCACCCACGGCGAAGGCCGTCGTGTCCTTGATCGGCGTGATGCCCTGCTCGATGGCGAGGGGCTCCGTCACCGTGAGGGTGACGTCGTCCATCATGTACGCCGAGGTGTTCCCCGCCGCGCCGTTGGCCCAGACCGTCTCGAAGTAGAGCTGGTCGACCTTCGCCGGGGCGACGAACTTGCCCGTGACGTGCACCCACTCCGAGTTCGACATCGGCTCGAAGTGCAGCAGGTTGCCGTAGCTGTTGTCGGCCCGGTAGCTCAGCACGACCTCGCCGGGCGTCTGGCCTGCGGCGAACTTGATGTACGCCGACAGCTCGTAGCGGTTCCCGGGGACGACCACGCCCGCCGCGTCGTGCGCGAGGCCCTGGCCCTGCGAGACGCGGTCGCTGACGAGCGCCGACTGCGCGCCCGCGTTCTTGTCCGCGGTGGTGGTCGCGACGGTCGGCGCACCGTGGCCGTCGTCGCGGCCGTACCAGCCCTCGAGTCCGCTCTCGAAGCCGGTGTTGATGACCACGTCACCGACCTGCTGCGGGGCGGCAGGCTGCGAGGCGACCGCACCCACCGGGAGGCTGAACGTCCAGCCGGCGGCCAGACGCTCGTCGACGACCGTCTGCACGGCAGCGATCGAGCCGTTGCGGTAGTCAGGGCTCGAGCCGCCACCGTCGTGCACGAGGACGACCTGACCGGCCTTCATCGACGTCCGCAGGTTGGCGGTCAGCGTCGGGACGTCCTGCGTGCTCCAGTCGCTGATGAGGTTCGTGACCTCGAGCGGCTGCATGCCGAGCGCGACGGCCGCGGCGTTCGTGTTGCCCCACGCACCGTTGGGCGCACGGAAGAACGGCACCTGGGCGTTCGGGTCACCGAGCGCGTTCCGGATGATGGTGAGGTTCGCCATCATCTTGTCGGCGGCCTGCTGGGCGGTGAGCGTCTCCATCCCGTTGTAGTCGATGGAGTGGTTGCAGAGGGTGTGCCCCTCCGCGACGATCCGCTGGAGCACGGCCGCAGCACCGGGCGCCTGGATGTTCTGGCCGATGACGCAGAACGTGGCGTGCAGGTTGTGGGCCTTGAGGTAGTCGAGCAGCACCGGCGTGTTGACGGTGTTCGGGCCGTCGTCGAACGTCAGAGCCGCGACGTTGCCCGTGCCCTGGGCCTGCGTGACCGGCGTGGTGACGGGGTTGACCGCACCGCCCGGGACGAACCCAGCGGGGATCGTGATGCCGGGGCCCGCGGGGGGCAGGGGCAGGCCGACGAGGGAGAAGTCGTCCACCAGGAACTTCGTGGTGGCGCCCCCCGCCTCGAAGTAGAGGTCCGCCCCGGTGGTGCCCGCGTGCAGCGTGTAGGAGCCCGTGATGTGCACCCATGCGCCCGAGGTGACGGTGACGGGGGCGGTGACCTGGTCGTAGCTGTTGGCGGGCTTCTGGTTCACGGTCATCTTCACCGTGGTGTCCGCCTCGCCCGGGGCGAGCTTGACCCAGGCGTCCACCGTGTTCGCGGCCTCGGGCGTGACCAGGCCGGCGACGTCGGTCTGCGCCCCGTTCCAGTTGGCCGTGCGGCCGGTCACGAGCATGCTCTTCGTGCCGGTGTGCGCGTCGGGGGTGAGGGCGACGGTCGCGCCGCCACGTCCGGCCCACGGTGCCGTCGTCGACTCGAAGTCGTTCGCGAGGAGCGTCGTGGGGGTGCCGGTCGGCGCCGGCGGGGTCGTCGGCGCGCTCGCGTGCTCGGTGATCACCAGGTCGTCGACGAGGTAGGTGAACGGCGCGAAGGGCCCACCGGTCGTGTCACCGGCCGGCGCTGCGCTGAGGTACACCTGCGGGTCGACTGTGCCGCTCGGGACCGCCCACGTGCCGGTGATCGTCGTCCAGCCGCCGGCGGCGATGGTGCCCGAGCCGAGCCCGGCGTATCCGGGCTTGCTCTTGAACGCGAGGGTCGCGGAGCCGGGCATGCCGTCTCCGAGGCGCGCGCGCATCGAGAAGTCGTAGGTCGTGCCCGCCACGAGGGGGGCACCCACGCCACCGGGCGTCTGGATGCCCTCGTAGTCGTGCGTGGTGTTCGCGACCGAGAGGACCTTGCTGCCGTCGACCGTGGGGACGCTCAGGTTCGCGCTGCCGCTCGGCCACCAGGTCGAGCAGTCCTCGAAGTTCGTGGACGACACGGCCAGGCCGGTCGCCTTGTCGACGATCGTGAGGTCGTCGACCTGGAAGTCCGGCAGGCTCGTCGTGCCGTCCCACGATCCGGCCTCGACCGTCACCGAGGCGGGCGCACCCGCACCGTCGATCGTGAGGTCCGTGGTCAGCGTCGTCCAGGTGTCGGCGACCGCGGTCTGCACGCCGATGGGCGTGTAGGTGCCCGCCGTCGTGAAGCGGGCCGGGACGTCGGGCGACCCGGGGGCCGTCTTCACGCGCGCGGACAGCGTGTAGGTCCCGCCGGCCTGGAACACGCCGAGCGGCGAGGTGATCGAGTCGTACCCGTGGGGGCGACCGCTGATGCTCAGCGCATGGCCACCCCCGCCGTCCACCGTGACGGCGTACGCGGGGTTGCCGCTCTGCCGCCACGTGCCGAGCCCGCAGGACTCGAAGTCCAGGGACGCCACGACGGTCGGCGCAGCGCTCGCCGCGGGGAGGATGCCCGCGAGGGGTACGGCAACGACGCCCAGGGCGACGAGCCCTGCCCCGATAGTTTCGATATGTCTAGGCCGTCTCATCGACCGCTCCCTTGCCGCAATGTGACTGGTAACCGCGCAACCATACGTGCGTCCAGGAAGCCCTCGGCATAGGCCGATCGGGTGGCGTCGCAATCGTTATCGAAATTATCGGGCGGATCGCGCTGTTCGTCCGGTTCGCTCGGACTGCAAATCCCCACCTTCCACGCCGATCGCCGGCCGGCGGAGCCGCACGGGCGAAACTGCTTTCACCCCGCAGTGCACGGGCTGCGACGGCCGGCCGGGCCCGAACACGACTGCGCCCCCGGATCCGCGAGGGACCCGGGGGCGCAGAGGGGGTGACGTCAGCTGCGAACGACCACCAGGGTGGCCGCCTCGGACGTCGCCGTCCCGGCCGTGCTGGTCGCCAGGGCCCGGTACTGAGTGCCGTCGATGCTCGTCTGAGCGACGACGCTCAGCGTCGTGCTCGTGCCGCCGGGGACCTTGGTCCACGTCGTCGAGCCCTTCGCCTGCTGGTACCACTGCACCGCCGGCTCCGGGGAACCGCTCACGCCGACCGTGAACTTCGCGGTCGCCTTCGCCTTGACGCTGGCGTCCTTGGGCTGCGACGTGATCGCCGGTGCCGAGGTCGCCACCGTCACGGTCGCCACCTGGCTGGTGGCCGAGCCCAACTTGTTGGTGAAGACGGCGCGGTACTGGTCACCGTCAGGCTTGCCGCTCACCTTGACCGACAGCGTGGTGCTGTCGGTGCCGACCGGCCGCCAGTGCGACGAGGCGCCGGAGCGCTCCTCCCACCGCACGGTCGGCACGGGGTAGCCGGACGCGGCCGCCGTGAGCTTCACGGTCGAAGCGACCGCACCGCTGACCGACTGCGGCTGCTGGGTGATCTGCGGCGCCGCGACCGGCGGGGCCAGCGGCCCGACCAGCTCGGCGACACCCCAGCGGGTGGTGTTCTGGTACGAGCGGCCCGTCGGGTCGGTCCACGAGTGGACCGCCGTGCGGACCCCGGCCGTGCCGTCGTTGACCTGGAAGTCGACGCCGGTCAGGTCGCCCACGGCCGCGGTGCGACCGAACGCGATGCTCTCCTCCACGACGTACCCGCCGTCGACGACCTTGGTCGCGCTCGTCAACCGGTCCCCGATCACGGTCAGGTCCCCGCTCACGGACTGGAAGTTCTCGAAGTTGACCCGGTACTGGCCGTCGTTCGGCAGGTACGAGCCGTTCTTCGCGTTGACCGGGTCGAGGAACGTCTCGACCGAGTCCTGCTCCCAGGCGTTGCTCGACGTCGCGTCGAGCGTCGGGTCGCTCACCTCGTACAGCAGGTGCAGCGCGTCGTCGGTCCACAGCGCCCGGACCTTCGCCTTGGCACCCTCGGCCGCACCCTCGACGAGCGTGTCGGTGCTGACCACCGGCGCGTCCGCCCACACGGCGTCGACGTCACCGTCGACCGTCGGAGCCGTCTCCACCTGCGGGACCGCGAGGTAACCCACGGCCTCCACCAGGTCGAGCGCACCCAGACGCGCACCGTCCTCCTGGTGATGCGTCAGGTCGTTCCACGACACGCTCGCACCCGTGCCACCGTCGGTGATCCGGACGTCGAACTGCGCGGTGCCACCCTGCGCCAGACCGGTGGCCGGGATCGTCGCGACGACGTCGTAACCACCCTCGACCTCCGCGACCGTGCCGCCCGCACCCGTGCGGTCCACCGTGACGGCCGAACCGCCCGCCGTGAACAGCGCGACCTTGTCGCCGGCGCCGTCGTTGTTGGCGTCATCGACATGCACGTAGGCCGTCAGGTGATCGGCCGACCAGCGGACCTGGAAGCCCGAACCACCCGTCCCGACCTGCGTGTTCGGCAGGAGCGACCAGTCGTGCGCATCCGTACCCACCGGGTCACCGGCGTGCGCCAGCGCCGTCAGCGTCAGCGTCGGCAGCTGCGACCCGTCGACGACGCCGTAGTAGGCCGGCTTGGCCTTGAAGTCGTCGCCGAACAGGAGCGGTGCCCCCTCGGTGTTGCGCCAGCTCAGGTTGTCGGTGAGCCCCCACACCGTGGCCGAGAAGAGCTTCCCGGTCCTGGCGTGGAATGCGCGGAACGCGTTGAACGCCGACTTGTAGTAGTAGCCCTGGTCCACGAGCTTGGCCTCGGTCACCGGCGTGCCGGTGGTGACGTCGAGCTCCGTGACCGCCTGCTTCAGGGGCAGGGCGCCGAAGGTGGCCAGCGTCTCACCGAGTGCCGAGACCGGCAGCGACATGCTGACGTGGAACTGGTGGCCCACGCCGTCCAGCGGCACGTGCCGGGCGAGCAGACGCTCGATCAGGGCGTGGTACCGCTTCTGCTTGTCGGGCAGCTCGGTGTTGTAGTCGTTGATGAAGAGCGTGACCGGGTGGGTCGTGCCCGCCGCGGCGTAGGTGCTGTTGAACGCCTCGTTGGCGTACTGGAACGACAGGTCGATGAACTGCTCACCGAGGATGTCGTGCCAGTGGCTGTTGCGCAGTCCGTCCGGGGTGTCGGCCTTGTCGGACACGGTCTCGTTGACCACGTCGAACGCGTACAGCGGGTTGGTGGAGCTGCCGAAGTCGCCGTGCTTGTCGCTGAGGTACTTCGCGACGTTGTCGATGTGCGCCTTCATGCGGTCCTTCATCACCTGCTGGTCCGCAGAGCTGCTGGTGAGGTAGCTGCCGTCCGCCTTCTGGAAGAACCAGTCCGGCGTCTGGCCGTGCCACACGAGCACGTGGCCGTAGACCTTCGTGCCGTTCGCCTGCGCGAACGTCATGAGGTCGTCAGCACCCGAGTTCGTCGTGACGAACGTGTGGTCAGGGCCGTACCAGGACTCCGGCTTCATGGTGTTCTCGGGCGTCACCTGGTCGAAGTGCTTGATCAGGAGGTCGGTGTACGGCTTCGTGGTGGAGCCGAGTGCGGCACCCACGGCGAAGGCCGTCGTGTCCTTGATCGGCGTGAGGCCCTGCTCGATGGCGAGGGGCTCCGTCACCGTGAGCGTGATGTCGTCCATCATGTACGCCGAGGTGTTCCCCGCCGCGCCGTTGGCCCAGACCGTCTCGAAGTAGAGCTGGTCCACCTTCGCCGGGGCCACGAACTGGCCCGTGACGTGCACCCACGCCGAGTTCGACATGTTCTCGAAGTGCAGCAGGTTGCCGTAGGAGTTGTCGGCCCGGTAGCTGAGCACGACCTCGCCGGGCGTCTGGCCCGCGGCGAACTTGATGTACGCCGACAGGTCGTACCGGTTCCCGCCGACCAGGATGCCCGCCGTGTCGTGCGCGAGGCCCTGGCCCTGCGAGACGCGGTTGCTCACGAGCGCCGACTGCGCGCCCGTGTGCTTGTCAGTCGTCGTGGTCGCCGTGGTCGGGGCGCCGTGACCGTCGTCGCGGCCATACCAGCCCTCCAGGCCGGACTCGAAGCCGGCGTCGACGACCACGTCGCCGATCGTGCCCGAGCCCGCCGGCGGGGTCACCGGTGCGGCGGGCTTGGTGATGAGGATGTCGTCGACGAAGAACGACGGCAGCACGCCACCGACCGCGTCGACCTCGACCGAGACCTTCGTCGTGGCAGCCGCCGCACCCGCCGGGAGCGTGTACTTGCCGGTGACCGTCGTCCAACCGGCCGCGTTGACCGGGGTCGGCGCGATCCACGAGTAGCTGCCGTCAGCAGCCGTGAAGTGCGCCTGGGTCGCCGCAGCACCGGAGGCGAGCTTGACCCGCATCGACAGCGTGTACTCCGTGCCGGCCTCGAACAGACCCGTCGGGGACGAGATCGTGTCCCACGAGTTGACCCGGTTCGACACGCTCAGCACCTTGGAGCCGTCAGCCACGTACCCGTACGTCGGGTTACCCGACTGCGACCACGTGCCCTTCGTGCCGTCCTCGAAGTCCACCGACGAGACCGTGGTCACCGTCGGGGTCACGGGCGCCGGGGCGGGCTTGGTGATGAGGATGTCGTCGACGAAGAACGACGGCAGCACGCCACCGACCGCGTCGACCTCGACCGAGACCTTCGTGGTGGCGGCCGCCGCACCCGCCGGGAGCGTGTACTTGCCGGTGACCGTCGTCCAACCGGCGGCGTTGACCGGGGTCGGCGCGATCCACGAGTAGCTGCCGTCAGCGGCCGTGAAGTGCGCCTGGGTCGCCGCAGCACCAGAGGCGAGCTTGACCCGCATCGACAGCGTGTACTCCGTGCCGGCCTCCAACAGACCCGTCGGGGACGAGATCGTGTCCCACGAGTTGACCCGGTTCGAGACGCTCAGCACCTTGGAGCCGTCAGCCACGAACCCGTACGTCGGGTTACCCGACTGCGACCAGGTGCCCTTCGTGCCGTCCTCGAAGTCCACCGACGAGACCGTGGTCACCGTCGGGGTCACGGGCGCCGGGGCGGGCTTGGTGATGAGGATGTCGTCGACGAAGAACGACGGCAGCACGCCACCGACCGCGTCGACCTCGACCGAGACCTTCGTCGTGGCAGCCGCCGCACCCGCCGGGAGCGTGTACTTGCCGGTGACCGTCGTCCAACCGGCCGCGTTGACCGGGGTCGGCGCGATCCACGAGTAGCTGCCGTCAGCAGCCGTGAAGTGCGCCTGGGTCGCCGCAGCACCAGAGGCGAGCTTGACCCGCATCGACAGCGTGTACTCCGTGCCGGCCTCCAACAGACCCGTCGGGGACGAGATCGTGTCCCACGAGTTGACCCGGTTCGACACGCTCAGCACCTTGGAGCCGTCAGCCACGAACCCGTACGTCGGGTTACCCGACTGCGACCACGTGCCCTTCGTGCCGTCCTCGAAGTCCACCGACGAGACGACAACAACGGTGTTCGCGGCGGTGGCGCTCTGGGCGGCGCCGATGATCGGGACAGCGACGACAGCGAACGCCGCCACCGCCGTCGCGATAGTTTCGATCAATCTTGGTGGTCTCATGGACGCTCCCTCGCGCGCGCTCGGACAGATATCCGCGCAAAGGTAAGGCGCGCCCTCGTGGAACGTGTGCGATCGGATCGATCCTCGACCGACACTTTCGACATATGCCCCGGAATCTCACCAGGATTCGCTCGTTCGCGACACCCTCACGCACCACATCGGGCGCGAGCGAACGGGTGAAGGCACCACTGCGCCCCCGGATCCGCGAGGGATCCGGGGGCGCAGCGGTGGGTGACGTCAGCTGCGGATGACCCGCAGGGTGACGGTCGCCGATGTCGCCGTCCCGGCCGTGCTGGTCGCCACGGCCCGGTAGTGCGTGCCGTCGGCGTTGGCCTGAGCGACGACGCTCAGCGTGGTGCTCGTGGCGCCGGGGACCTTGGTCCACGTCGTGGAGCCCTTCGCCTGCTGGTACCACTGCACCTTCGGCTCCGGGTACCCGCTGACGCCGACCGTGAACTTCGCGGTCGCCTTCACCTTCACGGTCACGTCCTTGGGCTGCGACGTGATCGCCGGAGCGGAGGTCGCCACCGTCACGGTCGCCACCTGGCTGGTGGCCGAGCCGAGCTTGTTGGTGAAGACCGCGCGGTACTGGTCGCCGTCAGGCTTGCCGCTCACCTTGACCGACAGCGTGGTGCTGCCGGTGCCGACCGGCCGCCAGTGCGACGAGCCGCCGGAGCTCTGCTCCCACCGCACGGTCGGCACGGGGTAGCCGGACGCGGCCGCCGTGAGCTTCACGGTGGAGCCGACCGCACCGCTGACCGACTGCGGCTGCGTGGTGACGACCGGCTTGGCCTTCGCCACGGTGACCGTCGCCTTGTCGGTGGTCGCCGACCCCTCGGAGTTGGTGAACACCGCCCGGTAGGTCGCCCCGTCGTGCTTGGCGTCCAGCGGGACCGTCAGGCTCGGGCTTGTCGCCCCCGCCACGTCCTTCCACTTGTGCGTCCACAGCCAGCCGTCCGTGAGGACCTGCCACTGCACCGTCGGCTCCGGCTGACCGGACGCGGCGGCCGTGAGGGTGGCCTCCGAGCCGAACGCGCCGGACACCGACTGCGGCTGCTGGGTGATCTGCGGCGCCGCCACCGGCGGGGCCAGCGGCCCGACCAGCTCGGCGACACCCCAGCGGGTGGTGTTCTGGTACGAGCGGCCCGTCGGGTCGGTCCACGAGTGGACCGCCGTGCGGACCCCGGCCGTGCCGTCGTTGACCTGGAAGTCGACGCCCGTGAGGTCGCCCACGGCCGCGGTGTGACCGAACGCGATGCTCTCCTCCACGACGTACCCGCCGTCGACGACCTTGGTCGCGCTCGTCAACCGGTCCCCGATCACGGTCAGGTCCCCGCTCACGGACTGGAAGTTCTCGAAGTTGACCCGGTACTGGCCGTCGTTCGGCAGGTACGAGCCGTTCTTCGCGTTGACCGGGTCGAGGAACGTCTCGACCGAGTCCTGCTCCCAGGCGTTGCTCGACGTCGCGTCGAGCGTCGGGTCGCTCACCTCGTACAGCAGGTGCAGCGCGTCGTCGGTCCACAGCGCCCGGACCTTCGCCTTGGCACCCTCGGCCGCACCCTCGACGAGCGTGTCGGTGCTGACCACCGGCGCGTCCGCCCACACGGCGTCGATGTCACCGTCGACCGTCGGAGCCGTCTCCACCTGCGGGACCGCGAGGTAACCCACGGCCTCCACCAGGTCGAGCGCACCCAGACGCGCACCGTCCTCCTGGTGATGCGTCAGGTCGTTCCACGACACGCTCGCACCCGTGCCACCGTCGGTGATCCGGACGTCGAACTGCGCGGTGCCACCCTGCGCCAGACCCGTGGCCGGGATCGTCGCGACGACGTCGTAACCACCCTCGACCTCCGCGACCGTGCCGCCGGCACCCGTGCGGTCCACCGTGACGGCCGAACCGCCCGCCGTGAACAGCGCGACCTTGTCACCGGCGCCGTCGTTCGTGGCGTCATCGACATGCACGTAGGCCGTCAGGTGATCGGCCGACCAGCGGACCTGGAAGCCCGAGCCGCCCGTCCCGACCTGCGTGTTCGGCAGGAGCGACCAGTCGTGCGCATCCGTGCCCACCGGGTCACCGGCGTGCGCCAGCGCCGTCAACGTCAGCGTCGGCAGCTGCGACCCGTCGGCGATGCCCCAGAAGGCCGGCTTGGCCTGGAGGTCGCCGTTGAACGGCAGCGGCGCACCCTCGCTGCGCCACGACCGGGAGTCGTACGGACCCCAGATCGTCACCGCGAACAGGTCGGGGTACTGCCGGAGCAGGTCGAACAGGTTCTGGTAGTAGTAGCCCTGCTGCACCAGCTTGTTCTGGGTGATCGCCCCGTCGACAGCCACGTCAAGCTCGCTGACGTTCTGCAGCAGCGGGAGCGTGCCGAACAGGTCGAGCGTCGCCTTGAGGCTGGCGATCGACGTGGACATGCTCAGGTGGAACTGGTTGCCGATGCCGTCCACCGGGACGTCGTGGGCGATCAGGTCCTGCAGGAGCGTGAACATCGCCTGGCGCTTGGCCGGCTGCTCGGTGTTGTAGTCGTTGATGAACAGCTTCACCGCGGGGTCCGTGGTGTCGCCGCCGTTGAACGCGTCGCTCGCGTACTCGAACGCCTTGTTCACGAAGCCGGCGCCGAGCACGTTGTACCAGGGGCTCCGGCGCATGCCGTCGTCCTGGCTCTCGTCAATGACCTCGTTGACCACGTCGAACGACACGATGGGGTTGCCCGCCGTGCCGTACTCGCCGTACTTCTCGCGGAAGTGGTCGGCGACCGTGTCGATGTGCGTCTTCATGCGCTGGAGCAGCAGGGCCTGGTCGTCCGCGCTGTTCGTGAGCGGCGTGCCGTCGGTGTGCTCGAAGAACCACGCCGGCGTCTGGCTGTGCCACACGAGCGTGTGGCCGTGCACCCGGGTGCCGTGGGCGATCGCGTAGTCGACGAGCGCGTCGGCGTCACCGAACGTGAACGTGCCCTCGGTCGGCTGGATCTCCTCGGGCTTCATGTCGTTCTCGGGCGTGAGCTGGTTGTAGTGCTTGCTCACCAGCTGCTCGCCGGCACCGGTGGTCTCGCGGCTGTCGATCGCGACACCGAGGGGCCACGGCACGGTGTCCTGGAGCGACGGGATGTCCGTCTGGACCGGCGGCGCGGAGTTCCCGGTGACGACCACGTCGTCGACGAGGAACGACGGCGTGCCCGACGCGCTTTCGAAGTACAGCAGCGCCGTCTCCGCGGCCGCCATCGTGTACGACGTGCTGATCTGGACCCACGCGCCCGACGTCACACCCGTCGCCGTGGCGACCGTGTCGTAGGACGAGGTGCCCGCGTTGTCCCGCTGGATGCTCAGACGGATGTCGGCCGGGTCGGTCTCGCTGTCGGCGAGCTTGACCCACGCGGAGATGTTGTAGGTGCGGCCCGTGGTGAAGATGCCCGTCACCGACGCGCCGAGGCCGTGCCAGCCCTGGGTGCGGTCCGCGACGCTCGCGGACTGCGCGCCACCGTGGTGCTCGGTGGTGCTGAGGCTGATCACCGGGTTGGTGCCGTCGCCGCGAGCGCCCCAGGCGCCGAGGTCGGTCTCGAAGTCGTTCGTCAGGGTGGAGACGCCGGTCGAGCCGCCGTCGTCCGCCGGGCCGCCGACCGGGAGGCTGAACGTCCAGCCCGCCGCCAGGCGCTCGTCCACCACGGTCTTGACCGCGGTGAGCGTGCCGGTGCGGTCGCCGCCGCCGTCGTGCGTGAGGACGATCTGGCCGGCCTTCATCGCGGTGCGCAGGTTGGCCGTGAGGGTGTCGACGTCCTGCGTCTCCCAGTCGGAGATCGTGTTCGTGACGCCGAGCGGCTGCATGCCGAGCGACACGGCGGCCGCGGCGATGTTGGAGCCCCAGCTGCCGTTGGGCGCCCGGAAGAAGGGCACGGGGGCGTTCGGGTCACCGAGCGCGTCGCGGATGATGCCGAGGTTCTGCTTCATCCGGTCCTGCGCCTGCTCGAGCGTGAGGCTGCCCATGTCGGCGTAGTCGATGGAGTGGTTGCACAGCGTGTGCCCGTCGGCGACGATCCGCTTGAGGATGTCCGCGCCGCCCTCCGCCTGGATGTTCTGGCCGATGACGCAGAACGTGGCGTGCAGGCCGTTGAGCTTCAGGTAGTCGAGCAGCGCGGTCGTCGTGGCGCCGTTGGGGCCGTCGTCGAACGTGAGCGCCGCGACGTTGCCGGTGCCGCGAGCCGCGACGGACGGCGTCAGGACCGGGTCGACCGCTCCGCCCGGGACCACGCTCGGGTCGACCGGGGGCACGTCCGTACCGGTGACGAGCACGTCGTCCACCAGGTAGTTCGGGGGCGTCGAGCCGATGTTGGCCGCCTCGACGTAGAGGGTCGCCGCCGTGAGGCCGGCGGGCTTGGTGTAGGTGCCGGTGATCTGGGTCCAGCCGTCCGCCGTGGTGGCGGCGGGCGACCCGACCCAGGTGTACGCGTCACCCGCGGCGGAGGTCTCCTGCACCGTGAAGTGCATGCCGGACGAGCCGGTGGTGCCGGGGGCGAGCTTCACCCACGCCGACACCGTGTAGGGGGTGCCCTCCGCCAGCAGGCTGGCCACGCTCGTGGCGGCGCCGTGCCAGTCGGCCGTGCGGCCGGATACCGAGAGGCTCTGGGCACCGGCGTGGGCGTCGGCTGCCGTGACCGCGAGGGTCACGGGACCGCGCGGACCCCAAGGAGCGACGGACGCACCCTCGAAGTCGTTGCTGAGAACGACGGTGTCGGCCGCCGCGGCGGGGGCCGCGAGGGCAACACCGGCGATCGGCGCGATGACCAGCGCGGCGGCTGAGACACCTACTCCGATAGTTTCGAGGATACGAGGTCGTTTCATCCGACGCTCCTTTGCGCAGATCTGGGCGAGGCGTCCCCAAGGTACGCACCGGGCGGATCGTCCGCAATGGGCGTTTCCCCCGAAACTTCACGGATCCTGGGCCGTGAACTATCGGCGGCGCCTGAGCGCCGACCCACCCCGGCCCAAATTCACCCGTCTGCCGCGCCGGACGGCCCGGGCGCATCTCGCGCCAGGGCCGGAGCGGGTCACCGCAGCGTCGACTCCGAGCGCCGGGTCGCCACCGTCCCGTCGCCCTCGAGCGCCACCTCCAGCCGCACCTGCCAACGCGGATCGGTCGCGGGGAAGTCGGACCGCGCGTGCCCGCCACGGCTCTCCTCCCGGGTGAGCGCCGTGGCCGTGAGGACCGTCGCGACGGCGTGCACGTTGGTGGTCTCCCACTCCGCGACCTGCGGGACGGCGAGCAGCCGGCCGTCGTCGAGCCGCTCGTGGGCGTCCGTCGGCACCGCGGCCAGCGCCGCCCGCGCCCGCGCCAGGCCCTCTCCGGACCGCAGCACGCCGGGGCCGTCGGACGCGATCCGCTGCACCCGGGCCCGGGACGCCGCCGCCACGAGCGCCTCGTCACCGGGTCGCTGCACGGGCTCGGACTGACGCAGCACGCCGCCCTGCACCTGCGACGCGATGTGCCGGGCCGCCCTGGTCGCGAACACCAGGCCCTCGAGCAGCGAGTTCGACGCGAGCCGGTTCGCGCCGTGCACCCCGGTGCACGCCACCTCGCCGACCGCGTACAGGCCCCGCAGCGACGAGCGGCCGACCAGGTCGGTCACGACGCCGCCCGAGTGGTAGTGCTGCGCCGGTGCCACCGGGACCAGGTCGGTCGTGAGGTCGATGCCGTGGTCGAGCAGCCGCTCGTGGATCGTGGGGAACCGCTTGCGCAGGAAGTCGGCGCCCAGGTGGCGCGCGTCGAGCCACACGTGCTCCGCGCCGGTGGCGGCCAGCTGACGCACGATCGCGTGCGCGACGACGTCCCGGGGCGCGAGCTCCGCCATCGGGTGCACCGCCGGCATGAACCGCACGCCGTCCGTGTCGAGCAGGATCGCGCCCTCGCCGCGGACGGCCTCCGAAACCAGGGTGAGCTGGCCCCGCGCGCCCGACCCCGCCCACAGGACGGTGGGGTGGAACTGCACGAACTCCACGTCCCCGAGCGTCGCCCCCGCGCGCAGCGCCGCGGCGATGCCGTCGCCGGTGGCCTGCGCCGGGTTCGTGGACGAGCGGAACACCTGGCCGATGCCGCCCGTCGCGAGCACCACCGCCCGGCCGAGCGCCGCACCGACACCGTCGCGCTGCCCCTCGCCGATCACGTGCAGCGTCACGCCGCACGCGGCACCGGGGCGCCCGTCGGGGCCGGGCGGCCCGGTGAGCACGTCGAGCACGAGCGCGTGCTCGATGACCTCGATGCCCGGGTCGTCGCGCACCGCCTCGATCTGCGCCACGAGCGCGCGGGAGATCTCCGCGCCCGTCGCGTCGCCTCCTGCGTGGGCGATCCGGTCCGCGTGGTGGCCGCCCTCACGGGTCAGCGAGATCGCGCCGTCGGGCGCCCGGTCGAACCGCGCACCGCGCGCCACCAGCTCCCGCACCCGTGCCGGACCCTCCGTGACGAGCACCTCGACGGCCCGGGGGTCGCAGAGCCCGACACCGGCGACGAGCGTGTCCTGCAGGTGCGCCTCGGGAGAGTCCGTCGGGTCGAGCGCCGCGGCGATGCCGCCCTGCGCCCACACCGTGGACCCCGAGACCAGCGCGTCCTTGGTGACGAGCAGGACACGGGGCACGCGGGTGCGCAGCTCCAGGGCCGCCGTGAGCCCGGCGATCCCCGAGCCCACCACCACCGCGTCCGCCTCGACGGTCCAGCCCGGCTCCGGGGCGGCCAGGCGGGTCGCCAGCCGGGTCGTCAGGCCTGCCGTCGGGCCTGCCGTCGGGCCGGTCGTCGGGCCGGTCGTCGGGCCGGTCGTCGGGCCGGCCGGGGGAAGCACCGCCGTGAGCGCCGGGTCGCGCAGCACCGCCGTCGTCATCCGCGCGGCCGTCACCGCTGCTGCAGGTGCAGGTCGTGGGGGTGCTCGACGAGGTCCCTGCCCTCCGCGAACGGCACGCCGCTCGACCTCAGGCCGGACCGCTCGGTCCACTCGTCGGGAACCTGGCCGGGGTCGTCGCACAGCCCGACGATGCGGTTGCGGCCGTCGACGAGCACCACGTGCGGCGAGTACGTCCGGGCCTCCGCGTCCGACATCACGCCGTACGCGATCAGGATGACGAGGTCCCCGGGGTGCACCAGGTGCGCCGCGGCCCCGTTGATGCAGACCTGCCCCGACCCGGCCGCGCCCGCGATCGCGTACGTGGTCAGCCGGGCGCCGTTCGTCACGTCGACCACGTCGACCTGCTGGCCGGGCAGCAGGTCCGCCGCCGCGAGCAGGTCCGCGTCGACGGTGATCGACCCGACGTAGTGCAGGTCCGCCTGGGTCACCGTGGCGCGATGGATCTTGCCGGTCATCATGGTCCGCTGCAGGGTCGTCATGCGCGGGCTCCTTCCGAGGCGGTGCCGGCGCCGACGCCGGTCACCCGTGGCGTCAGCGTGAGTGCGGTGTTGTCGATCAGGCGGGTCGACCCGACGCGCGCGGCGAGCAGCAGGAGCACGTCGCCCACCGCGCCGTCCGGCACGTCCTCGAAGGTGGCCGGGTCGACGAGCGCCACGTAGTCGACCGCGTCGACCCCCGACGCGGCGAGCTCGGCGCCGGCCGCGGCACGGACGTCGTGCGCGTCGGCGCCCGATGCCGCACGGTCGAGCGCCGCCCGCAGCGCGTGGGACAGGCCCAGGGCGCGGGCGCGCTCGTCGGGCGTGAGGTACGCGTTGCGGCTCGACAGCGCCAACCCGTCGGCGTCCCGCACCAGCGGCGCACCGACCACGTCCACCGGCACGTCCAGGTCCCGCACCATCCGGCGGACGGCCGCGAGCTGCTGCGCGTCCTTCTCGCCGAACAGCGCCACGTCCGGACGGGTCAGGTGCATCAGCTTGGCCACGACCGTGAGCACGCCGTCGAGGTGCCCCGGCCTGGCGGCCCCCTCGAGTACGTCCCCGATCGACCCCGCCGAGACCCGCACCACGGGGTCGCCGTCGGGATAGACGACGTCCGGCGTCGGCGCGAACACCGCGTCCCCCGCGCGCAGCAGTCCCGGCGCCGTGAGCAGCCGCACGTCGCCGTCCAGGTCCCGGGGGTAGCGCGACAGGTCCTCGGTCGGTGCGAACTGCAGGGGGTTGACGAAGATCGTCACCACCACGGTGTCCGCGAGCGCCCTCGCCTGCTCGACGAGCGACAGGTGGCCTTGGTGCAGGGCGCCCATCGTCATCACGACGGCCCGCCGGTACCGGCGGGTGCCCGTCCGCTGCTCGCGGGCACGGGCGTCGTCCGCCCGCAGCACGGCCGCGAGCTCGTCGCGCGTGCGGACGAGCGTCGGCATGTCGGTCATGCATCCTCCTGCGGGCCGGCCGGCCCGTCGTCCACCCCGGGTGGCTGGTGGCCGGGGTCGTCCTCTGGCTGCAACGATCCCGGGCCGCCGGGCATGCCCGCGACCGCGTCCAGCAGCTCCGTGGCCTGCGCCGGGACGATCAGCCCCGCCGCGAGCGCGCGCTGCGTGGCCGAGCGCGCCAGGGCACGGTACCCCGCGGGCACGTCCACCGCCCCGCTCGCGGCGGCGAACGTGGTCAACGCCTCGGCGTGCTCCCGCACCGTCCCCGCGTCGCCGCGACGCACGGGCCCGGTGAGCGCGGTGATCGCGCCCGGCCCGCGCTCACCGGCGTCCCCCGGCTGCTCGGCGCGGAGCGCGCCGTCGAGCGCGGCCTCCAGCAGTGGCGCCAGCATGCGTCCCGGGTCCTCCACCCCCGCGGCCGCCAGGGCGGCGGCGGCCTGGGCGACGAGCACCACCAGGTGGTTCGCGCCGTGCGCCAGGGCCGCGTGGTAGAGCCCCCTCGCCGTCTCCGACAGCACCACCGGCTCCCCGCCGATCTCGACGACGAGGGCCTGCCCGATCGGCAGCACGGGCGCCGGTCCCGTCACCGCGAACGAGCAGCCGGCGAGGCGGGCCAGGTCGAGCGACGTGCCCGTGAACGTCATCGCCGGGTGCACCGCGAGCGGGATGACCCCCGCGGGCCTGGCCGGGGCCAGCACGTCCGTGCCGAACCGGCCGGACGTGTGCACCACGATCTGCCCGGCCTGCCACGCGCCCACCTCGGCGAGGCCGGCGACGAGGCTCGCGAGCGAGTCGTCGGGCACCGCGAGCAGCACCAGCTCCGCGCGCCGGACCACCTCCGGGACGTCCAGCACCGGCACGCCCGGCAGGAGCGCCTCGGCACGCTCCCGGGACGCCTCGGAGACCGCGCTCAGCGCGACCACCGGGTGCCCTGCGCCGCGCAGGGCGCTGCCGAGCACCGCACCGACCCGGCCCGCACCCACCACACCCACACCGAGGCGCCCCGGGCGGGCGGACGGACCGCCCGGGACCTGCGCCGGGCTCACGCTGTCGGGTCCCCGGGCGCGGCGGTGACAGTCGGGGCCGCCGGACCTGCGGCGGCCGGCGGCACCACGTCGACGGACTGCCGCATCCACAGCTCGGACCGGTCCTCGGCACGGGCCGTGCGCGCCCGCTCCGCCTGCTCGTCGAGCAGCGCGGCGGCCGTCGCGGCGGCGAGGTGCGCCACGGCGGGCCGCACCGGCCCGGGGGTCGAGTGCACCACGAACGACGCCAGGCCGAGCCGGCGCTGCAGCGGTCCCTCCTGGAGCCCGAGCGACTGCGTCCGCTCGTGCGGCACGATGTCGACCTGCCGCCGCAGCCGGCCCGACCGGGTGATGAGCGCGCGCTGCGTGACGAGCACGCCGTGCCGACGCCAGCCCACCGGGTCCACCCAGCGGGCGGCGCGCGGCGCGGACGTGAACCCCCCGTCGTCGCCCGTACCCGTCAGGGCCGCGTCGTACACCGGTCGCACGTCGCCGACGCCCAGGTCCGGCAGCACGAGCCACACCGCCGTCATGACCTCGTCCTGCGTGGCGACCGGGTGCAGCACCGTGTCCTGCAGCTGCTGCTTGCCGACCCCGTACCCGGCCACGTTGATCTCGACGCGCCACCATCCCGACCAGCGCCACCACAGCCCCTGGCTGATCCGGATGGCCTGCACCCGGCCGGGCGGCACCGTCTGCGCGCGGGACTCGGTGAACCCGTGCCGCAGACGGATCCCGTCGGGCGACGTGGCCGCCCGGAAGCTCGCCCCCTGGTTGATGCGCGACCACAGGAAGCCGCCGATGCCGAACAGCATCGGGATCACGAAGAACGCCGCCCCGACCTGCCGGGAGATCACGGCGGTCACCACGGCGACCGTCACCGCGACGACCAGGGCCACGGTCGCCGAGGACTGGATGGTGCTGAGCACGAGCCGGACCATGGGCACCTCGTACACCTGGTGCTCGGGCGCAGCCTCGAACGCGACGGGCGGCGCGACGGCCGGCCCGGCACCGGGCTGCAGGTCCGACGAGGCGTCGGGCGTCGCCGCACCCGGTGCCGGTGCCGCGGCGGGCCGGCGCAGACCTGCGGCCAGGGCGAGCAGCTCGGCACGGAGCGCGTCGGCGTCGCCCTCCCGGAGGAATGCGAGGGACACGGCGGACCCGGTGCCGCCGGCCACCTCCAGCTTGAGCTCCGACAGCCCGACGAGCCGGGCCAGCAGCGGCTGCACCACGTCGACCGCCTGCAGGCGGTCCAGACGCGCCTGCCGCTGCTGTCGGAACAGGATCCCGGTCCGCAGGTGCACCGCGTCGTCGGTCACGGCGAACCGCGTCATCCGCCACGCGGCCGCGGAGTACCCGAACCCGACGACCGCGACCAGCGCCAGGACGCCCACGACGATGAGCCACCCACGGCCCTCCAGCAGGTCCGACGCCTGCTGCAGGTTGTCGGTGACCTGGTAGCCGACGACCAGCAGCACGCCCACGAAGATCTTCCACCCCTTGAGGGCGGGCGTGACCGGGTGCATGCGGCGCCACGCACCGGCCGGCACGCTCTCGTCCACGAGGTCCTGGTCCCCCTCCTGCGGGGTGCTGCGGCTCACAGGCCCGCCAGCCGCGACTCACCGCGGGACGCGAGCCGGTCGCGCAGCCGGGCCGCCTCCTGCGGCGGCAGCCCCTCGATCGACGCGCCCGTGCCGGGCGACGCCGTGTGCAGCTGCACCGACGCGATGCGGAACCGTCGCGCCAGCGGCCCTGCCGTCACGTCGACGTACTGCATCCGCCCGTACGGCACCACGACGAGGCTGCGGTACAGGATGCCCCGGCGGATCAACAGGTCGTCCGCCCGCTCGGCGTACGCCATCGCCCGCACCTGCCGCGGGATCAGCCACGCCTGCCACACCGCGAGCGCCGCCAGGACGCCCGGCCACAGCCACACCCACGGCTCGCCCGTCACCACCGCGACCGCGACCCCCGCCAGGACGAGCGGCCCGAACCACAGGACCAGCAACGTCAGCCGTGCGCGGGCGAGCCGTGTCGACACCGGGGTCCACGCGACGTCGAGCGGGGCGAACGGGTCGCGCAGGCCGTCAACCGTCGGCACCGTGGCGTCAGAGGTCATGGGACACATCCTCGCACCGGGCCGGGTTCCGCCTGCCCTGTCGTGAGCAGCGGCCCCGTCGTGAGCAGCGGCGCGGCGTGGCACAGGAGGAGTCCTAGGGTGGTCACCGCGCACCGTCCGGCGGGCGGTGCGGGCCTGGGCGGACAGCCGGCGTAACAGCCCGGCGGGACAGCCCGGCGGGGTCGGAGGCGGGCGCGAGGCAGAGGCGGCGTGGTGACGGGCACGGCAGGACCAGGTACGGCACGAACGGCTGCTCCGACGGCGGCACGAACAGCGGCTCGGACAGCGGCTCGGACGGCCACACGGACCGTGGCGCGGACGGTGGCCGATCTCGGGCCGTCCGAGCGGCACCGAGCTCTGCTCGTCGACCACGACGGGACGCTCGTCGACAGCCAGGCGGTCAACTTCCGGGCGCTGGCCGACGCCCTCGCCCCCGCGGGCGTGCCGCTCGACCAGGCATGGTTCGACGCCCGCACGGGTGTGTCGACGGGCGAGCTCGTCCTGCTGCTCGCGGAGCTCACCGGGGCGGACCTGGACGTCGAGGCCGTGACGGGCGCCCGCAACGAGGCGTACCTGCGACGAACCCACGAGGTGCGTGAGATCGCACCGGTCGCGGACCTGCTCCGAGCGACCCGGGGGACGCACCGGTCGGCGCTCGCCACCGGCGGCCAGCGGGCGACCGTCCTGCCGACCATCGACGCGCTGGGCCTGCGACCGCTGCTCGACGTCGTCGTCACCCGCGACGACGTGTCGGCGGGCAAGCCGTCCCCGGAGATCTTCCTGCTCGCCGCGGACCGCCTCGGTCTCCCGCCCCGCGCCTGCCTCGTGCTGGAGGACAGCAGCGAAGGGCTCGACGCCGCGGCGGCGGCGGGGATGGACGCGGTCGACGTCCGCCCGCTGCGCGCCGTCCACCTGGGAGCCCGCCCCTAGCGTCCGGCCCGGCGCCGAGCCGCCAGATCTGGACGCGGCGGGTCAGAGCGTGCTGGGGTCCGGGCTGACGTCCTGCTGCGGCACGGGAGCGTCGTCCGAGGGCGGCGGGATCCTGCAGAAGGCCTCGACGACCAGCCCGACGACGGCGAGCAGCAGCGCACCCGCGGCAGCGATGCCCGCGGCGAGCGCCCGCTGGCCGTTCGCGGGGATCTCGAGCCACCCCAGGACCGCGAGCAGCTGGCCCGCGTACCAGCCCAGCAGCAGCGCACCCGTGTAGCAGGCGGCCTTCGCCAGCATGGCGGTGCGGGCCGCGCGCAGGGGATCCAGCGACGGTCGCTTGCCCTGCAGGAACTGCCGGACCGCCCACCCGAGCGCGAACACCGTGCCGGCGATGACCACCTCCACGACGACCACGAGGACCGGCACCGTGGGGAGGGTGGCACCTCGGCGCAGGAGGGCACCGAAGACCGCCCACGTGGCGGCCGCCACCGCGACGGCGATGAGAAGGAGCGTCTGCCAGCGGGTGCGCTGCATCACGGGGCGGGAGCCGGAGGCCCGGGATCCGGCTGCTCCCCGCCGGCGGCCGGGGCAGGGTTCGCGGCGGGCACGGCGGCGGTCAGCCAGTCGAGCGCCAGCCACCGGACGCCGTCGCGGTCGGGGGCCGTCGCGGCCAGCGCCGCCACCGGGCCGCCGCCGAGTCCCGGCAGCACGGCGTGCGGGTCCACCTGCGCCCACGGCTCGAGCACGAAGGCCCGCTCGTGGGCCCGGGGATGCGGCAGCTCGAGGTCGTCGGACGTCGCGAGCACCGTGCCGTAGACGACGATGTCGACGTCGAGCGTCCGCGGGCCCCAGTGCTCGTGCCGCTCCCGGCCGTGCTCCCGCTCGACGGCCTGCGTGGCACGCAGCAGGTCACGCGGGGACAGCGTGGTGCGGGCGAGCACGACCGCGTTCAGGAAGTCGGGCTGGTCCGGTCCGCCGACCGGTGAGGTCCGGGCGAGCGGCGACACGTCGACCACCTCCAGGCCCGGCGTCCCGGCGAGGTCGGAGACCGCCTGGCGCAAGGTGTCCTGCGCCGCGCCGATGTTCGCGCCCACGGCGAGCACCACGTCGACCGGAGCGGTCGGCGGTTCGTCGAGGGAGTCGGTGAGGACCTCGCCCTCGACGACGTCGTCGAAGGCGTCCGGGCCAGCCCCGATCTGTGCGGGCGGCGGCACCGACCACGGGCTGACCGCGGGTCCGGTGCCGACCGCGCCGGCTGCGGCTGCGGTCCCGGCTCCCAGGGCAGCGGCTCCGCCCGCCGCGCCGCCTGCCGCCGCGTCCGTGGACCCGCCGGTCAGGACGTCCGCAGCGGCCGAGGTGACGGTCACGGGACCGGAGGGCGCCAGGGCGCCACCGTCGGGCGGGGTGGAGCCGGGGCCTGGGCCGGCGACCGCCGGCGCCGCACCCTGGGCGACAGGGAACGACGCCGTCGACGTCGAGACCGGCCGGGAGGCGGTGCTGGCGGCCGGGCGGGCCACGTACGGCTCGGCCGCGGGGAGCTTCGCGCGGTCCCGGTGGATCGCGACCACCACGTCGCCGAAGGGGACCGGGATGGGTGCCTGCGGCTTGTGCACGGCGACGTCGACGGCCTGCACGATCCCCGCGGCCAGCACCGTCGCGGCGATCCGCTCGGCGACCGTCTCGATGAGGTCCACGGGGTCGCCCGCGAGGACGTCCGCGACCTGCTGCGCGAGCTCGCCGTAGTGCAGCGTGTGCGCGAGGTCGTCGCCCGCGGCCGCCCGCCGGGTGTCGAGGTGCACGACGACGTCGGCGACGAACGTCTGGCCGTCGCGGCGCTCGTGCTCGAACACGCCGTGGTAGCCGGTCGCGGCGATGCCGCTCAGCCGGATCTGGTCCAGCCGGCGACCACTCGCGTCGAACGCGATCCCCCGCGCCTCGTCGTGCACCGTCACGTCCAGCTCCGTCCTGTCGTCGCGTCCTCGTCGACGGGCATCTCGTCGTCGTCCGGTGCGTCCCGCGCGTCGCCGTCGACGCCTGTTCCTCGCGTGCCGGCGCCCGCAGTGGTGTCCCTGCCGGCAGCACGCCATGCCGCCGCGACCCGCACGGCGTCGGCCGAGCCTGCCACCTCGTGGACGCGCACGCACCAGGCGCCCGCGCCGGCCGCCAGGGCGGTGACGGCTGCGGTGGCGCGGTCCCGCGCGAGCGGTGGCGCCGGCGCCCCGTCGGGGCGGGCGAGCAGGTGCCCGAGGAAGCGCTTGCGGCTCGCGCCGACGAGCACGGGGAAACCGTCGGCGACCAGCTCGGGGAGCCGGGCCAGGAGCGGCCAGTTGCTCGCTCCCGGCTTGGCGAACCCGAGGCCGGGGTCGAGCACCACCTGCTCGTCGCGCACCCCTGCGGCACGCAGCGCGGCCACCCGTGCGGCGAGCTCGCGGCGCACGTCGACCACCACGTCGTCGTAGTCGTCGAGCTCGTCCATGACGTCCCGCGTGGCCGCGCCAGTGCATCGCCACGTAGGCGGCACCGGTCCGCGCCACCACACCGGCCATCGCCTCGTCGGCCAGCCCGCCCGACACGTCGTTGACCAGCACCGCCCCGGCGTCCACGGCAGCGTGCGCGACGAGCGCACGGGTGGTGTCGACGCTCACCGCCGCGCCGGCGGCCGTCAGCCGGGCGACCACGGGGATCACCCGCGTGAGCTCGTCCTCGACCGGCACACGCCGGGCGCCGGGGCGGGTGGACTCCCCACCGACGTCGAGGAGGTCGGCGCCCTGCGCCAGCAGCTCCAGCCCGTGCGCGACGGCGGCGTCGGGAGCGAACCAGCGGCCGCCGTCCGAGAACGAGTCGGGCGTGACGTTGACGACGCCCATGACCAGCGTCCGTCCGGGTGCGCGCAACGAGACAGGCAGCGCTGCCGGACCGGCCGGCGGTGCGACGGCGTCGCTGGGGATCACGGTGCCGAGCCTAGGGCGTGCGCGCCGTCTCCGGTGCGCCCGTCAACGGCCCAGCACGAGGCTCATCGCCTCGGCCCGCGTCGCCACGTCGCGCATCTGACCGCGGACCGCCGAGGTCACCGTCCTCGAACCCGGCTTGCGCACGCCGCGCATCGACATGCACAGGTGCTCGCACTCGACGACGACCAGCACGCCGCGCGGCGCCAGGCCCGCGACCAGCGCGTCGGCGATCTGCGAGGTGAGCCGCTCCTGCACCTGCGGCCGGCGGGCGTACACGTCGACCAGCCGCGCGAGCTTGCTCAGCCCGGTGATCCGGCCGTCGGCACCCGGAATGTAGCCGACGTGCGCGACGCCGTGGAAGGGCACGAGGTGGTGCTCGCAGGTGGAGTACACCTCGATGTCCTTGACCAGCACCATCTCCTCGTGCCCGATGTCGAACGTCGTGGTGAGGACGTCCTCCGGCGCCTGGTACAACCCCGCGAAGATCTCCTTGTACGACCTCGCGACGCGGGCCGGTGTCTCCTTGAGCCCTTCCCGGTCCGGGTTCTCGCCGACGGCGATCAGGAGCTCGCGAACGGCAGCCTCGACGCGTGCCGGGTCGTACTGCGCGACGGCACGGCCGGTGAAGGTCACCGGATCCACGGACGTCCGATGACCGTCGGTGCTCGTCACGTGATCAGCCCCTCGCGTCCGGGGTCTGCGACGGCGGCACCTGCACGGTCTGCTCCGTCGGGTGGCCGAACGCCTCCGCGGCCTCGTCCTCGGGGATCACCGCGTGGCCGTTGCTCGCAGCCTTCTCGGCGGGAGTCTGCACGGGCGGCCGCTCGGAGACGTTCCGCTGGTCGCTCGACAGCCACACCTGGCGCGGCGGGCGCTTGGTGATCGGCTCGAAGATCTCGGCCAGCTGCTTGGCGTTGAGCGTCTCCTTCTCGAGCAGCTCGAGCACCAGGTGGTCCAGCACGTCCCGGTACTCGACGAGGATCTCCCACGCCTCGTCGTGCGCGTGCTCGATGAGCGCCCGCACCTCGAGGTCGATGGACCCGGCGATGTCCTCCGAGTAGTCGCGCTGGTGGCCGACGTCCCGGCCGAGGAACACCTCGCCGTCCGCCTGGCCGAACCGGATGGCGCCGAGCCGGCTGCTCATGCCGAACTGCGTGACCATCTTGCGCGCCGTGGCGGTCGCCTTCTCGATGTCGTTGCTCGCCCCCGTGGTGGGGTCGTGGAACACCAGCTCCTCGGCGACCCGGCCGCCCATCGCGTACGCGAGGGTGTCGAGCAGCTCGTTGCGGGTGGTCGAGTACTTGTCCTCGGTCGGCATGACCATCGTGTAGCCGAGGGCCCGGCCGCGGGGCAGGATCGTCACCTTCGTCACCGGGTCGGTGTACCGCAGGGCCGCCGCCACCAGGGCGTGGCCGCCCTCGTGGTACGCGGTGATCTTCTGCTCCTTGATGTTCATGACGCGCGTGCGCTTCTGCGGGCCGGCGACCACACGGTCGATGGCCTCGTCGAGCATGTGGTCGTCGATGATCGACCCGTTCATGCGTGCGGTCAGCAGCGCGGCCTCGTTCAGCACGTTCGCCAGGTCCGCGCCCGTGAAGCCGGGCGTGCGGCGGGCGACACCCGTGAGATCCACGTGCGGCGCCATCGGCTTGCCCTGCGCGTGGACGGCCAGGATCTTCTCGCGGCCCTTGAGGTCAGGCGGCTCCACCGCGACCTGGCGGTCGAAGCGCCCGGGACGCAGCAGCGCGGGGTCGAGGATGTCGGGACGGTTGGTCGCCGCGATCATGATGACGTTGGTCTTGACGTCGAACCCGTCCATCTCGACGAGCATCTGGTTGAGCGTCTGCTCGCGCTCGTCGTGCCCGCCGCCCAGGCCGGCGCCACGGTGACGGCCGACGGCGTCGATCTCGTCGACGAAGATGATGGCCGGCGCGTTCTGCTTCGCCTGCTCGAACAGGTCACGGACTCGGCTCGCGCCGACGCCGACGAACATCTCGACGAAGTCCGACCCGGAGATGGAGTAGAACGGGACGCCCGCCTCGCCGGCGACCGCGCGGGCGATGAGCGTCTTGCCCGTGCCAGGAGGCCCGTACAGCAGCACGCCCTTGGGGATCTTCGCGCCCACGGCCTGGAACTTGGCCGGCTCCGAGAGGAACTCCTTGATCTCCTGGAGCTCCTCGACCGCCTCGTCCACACCCGCGACGTCCGCGAACGTGACCTGCGGGGACTCCTTGCTCACCAGCTTGGCGCGCGACTTGCCGAAGCTCATGACGCGCGAGCCGCCGCCCTGCATGGACGACATGAGGAACCAGAAGATGCCCAGGATGATGATGAACGGGAGCACCAGGCTCAGCAGGCTCGACCACCAGGCCGTCTGCGGCACCGACGAGTCGAAGCCCTTCGGCGGGTCGGCGGCGGCGACGGCCTCGACGACCGACTCACCCTGCGGCACCACGTAGTTGAACTGGACGAGCTTGCCGTAGTTGTCGTCGTTCTTGACGAAGTCGTCCGCGAGCGTCAGGTCGACCCGCTGCTCGCCCTCGGTGATCTTGGCCTGCTCGACCTTGCCGCCGGCGAGGAGCTCGAGGCCGTCGGACGTGTCGATGTGGCTGATCTTCGGGGAGGTCAGCACGCTCGCCCCGATCCACAGGAGCACGACGGCGACGGCGATCCACAGGAACGGACCACGGACAAGACGCTTGAGGTTCATGGGCGGTCGGGGCCAGGCCCCTCATCCTCCGGTCGCAGGGCTTTCTGGCCTCGAAGTTACACGGTGTTCCTTGCGGTTCCCGACGTTGTTCACCGAGGGCAGAGCCCGCCCGCGCACGGGCGGGGGGCGTCACGAACCGTAGACGTGGGGGGCCAGCGTGCCGACGAACGGCAGGTTCCGGTACTTCTCGGCGTAGTCCAGGCCGTACCCGACGACGAACTCGTTCGGGATGTCGAAACCGACGTAGCGGACGTCGACGTCGACCTTGGAGGCGCCCGGCTTGCGCAGCATCGTCGCGATCTCGACCGTCGCGGGGCCGCGCGAGCGCAGGTTCGACAGCAGCCACGACAGCGTCAGACCGGAGTCGATGATGTCCTCGACGATGATCACGTGCCGGCCGGTGAGATCGGCGTCGAGGTCCTTGAGGATCCGCACCACGCCCGACGACTTGGTGCCCGACCCGTAGGACGACACGGCCATCCAGTCCATCTGCACGGAGTGGTTCAGCCGCCGCGCGAGGTCCGCCATCACCATGACGGCCCCCTTGAGGACGCCCACCAGCAACAGGTCCATGCCGGCGTAGTCGATGTCGATCTGGGCCGCGATCTCGTCGAGCCGGGCGTGCAGCTGGGCCTCGGTGAGGAGCACCCGCTCGAGGTCGTCGCCCATCGTCGCAGGGTCCACCGTCACCGCTCCTGTAGCTCGCCGAGATGCTCGTCGTCCCGGGCCGCCTCGCGGCCAGGACCCAGCGCAAGCCTGCCATACGCGCGGCGGCCGACCCGCCCTCCCGGCAGCGCCGTAGGCCCCTGTCCCCGCCACCCGACGACCAGCGCGTCGAGCGCGAGCACGTGCGTGCGGCGCAGGGCACCAGCCGGGCAGCCGGCGGCGACGGCCGCGCTCCGCAGGGCCCGTCGGCGCACGGCGGCCGGGGCCGCGGCCAGCGTGGCGCAGTCGAGCTCGACGGGCTCAGCGGCGTGGCCCACGGTCGACTCGGCGATCGTTAGCGCGGGCGGCCCTGCGACCTGGCCGGCCGCGACGCGCGACGCGTCCCGGACGAGCGCGGCGGCGAGCGCGTCGAGCGCGTCCGCGTCCTCCCGGAGCTGTTCGGCCGTGCGCGCCAGCGCCGCCGCGACGCCCGGGCCCAGCACGTCCTCCATCGCCGGCAGCACCCGGTCCCGGACCTGCGCGCGAGCGCCGGCCGCAGGATGGCCGGCGGCGTTCGTCGGGTCGTGCCAGGGGTCGAGGTGCAGCGCGTCGCAGACGGCGACCGTGTCCGTGCGGCGCAGGCCCAGCAGAGGCCGCCGGAGCAGCCCGCGTGCGGCCGGCATGCCCGCGAGCGAGCGGGCGCCCGACCCGCGGGCGAGACCGAGCAGGACCGTCTCCGCCTGGTCGTCGAGCGTGTGGCCGAGCAGCACGGCGGCCGCGCCGGTCGTCGCCGCCGCCTGCTCGAGAGCCGCGTATCGGGCGCCCCGGGCAGCCGCCTCGGGCCCGCCCGGCCCGGTCACCTGCACCGGGACCACGAGCACGGGGTCGAGGCCCAGACTGCGGCACACCTCGGCCGCTGCGGCAGCGGCCGAGGCCGAGCCGGGCTGCAGGCCGTGGTCGACGACCACGGCACCGGCCCGCACCGGCGGCAGGCCGGCGGGCACGGCACCCGTCGGGTGGCCCGCGTGGGCCACCGCGGCGCCCGCGGCCCTGCGCGACCGTTCCGCGACGAACGCCAGACCTGCCGCGAGCGCCAGCGAGTCCGGTCCGCCCGAGCAGGCGACCAGCACGAGGGCGCCGTCAGGCAGGTCGGCGACGACGGCCGTCACCGCCGACCTGACGGCCGCGACGCTCGGGTGCGGGCCGCTCACCGGTGCCCGCCGCGCGCGTCGGGAGACGGCACGTCAGCCGTGCACCCGGCGCGTCCACGCCCGGGGGTCGGCGATCTCCCGCGCCGTCGGCAGGTTCTCCGGTGCCGCGAACACCGCGTTGAAGCCGTCGAGCCCCACGTCCTTGCGGACCGCGCGGACGAACTTCGCGCCGTCGCGGTACTGCGCGAGCTTCACGTCCAGCCCGAGCAGCTTGCGGAGCAGCCGCTCCGAACCCGTGGAGCTCGCTCCCTGGTCCCGCTTCGCCTCGAACTTGCGGCGGATCTCCGTCAGGCTCGGCACCACGCCCGGTCCGACCTCGTCCATGGCGACGTCCGCGTGCCCCTCGAGCAGCGCCATCACCGCGCCGATCTCCTCGAACACCTCGCGCTGCCCCGGACCGAGCAGGTCCAGGACGCTGACGGATCCCTCGGGGCCGAACACGGCGCGGCTGAGCACCTGCACCAGGTCGGCGAGCTTCGGGCCGGCGTCGCCGCGGGAGCCGTCGACCCCGGGCAGCGCGTCGGACAGGTCCCCCACGAGGTCGGCCGCACGCTCACGCAGCCGGGTGGCCAGCCACGGGGCGGCCGCGAACTGCAACGCGTGGGTCTGCTCGTGCAGGGACACCCAGAGCCGGAAGTCCGACGGGTCGAGGCCCAGGGTGCGCTCGAGGTGCAGCACGTTCGGCGCGACCAGCAGCAGCCGGCCGCGGCCGTCGGCGGACGGTGTGAACGGGTCGAACTGACCGAGGACCCTGCCGGCGAGGAGCGCGAGCACCCCGCCGACCTGCACGGCGGCGGCGGACCGCGCTCCCGGGGGGATCCGCACCGGGGTGCCGTCCGAACGGGTGCCGAGCGGGCCGGTCATCTCGGCGAACATCTCCGTGTTGGCCTGCGCCCAGCGGGCACGGTCGACGACGAGCACCCGGGAGATCTCGTCGGGCGACGTGCCGTCCAGCGCCGTCAGTCCCGTGATCTGCGACGCGTGCCCTCCTGCTCGCCGCGCGGCCACGCGCAGCTCCGCGACCAGCGCGGTGAGCTCGTCGCGGGACGCCCGCGGGCCTGGCTGCGCGAGCCGGCCGGCGATCCGGGCCGCCGCGGGCCAGTCGACCGGTCCGTCGGGCGATCCTTCGGGGGATCCTTCGGGCGATCCGTCCAGGTGCTCCATCGGGCCACGGTAACCGGGCGGTGGGCGAGGCGGTCCGTCGTCCGCCGTGGGCGCAACGGAGCGCGGGCGCCGGGCTCGTGGACGCGGTCCGTCGGTCGGGCTGCCGTGCCGCCGGTGCGGCCGGCGTGCGGCAGGTCAGCGGCAGCCGCAGGCCGCGAGCGACGCCGCGAACTCGTCGATCAGCTGGCGCGGTGCCCACTGGCCGCCGTCGGGCGTGGCGTCGGCGAGGACGACGAACACGAGCTGCCGGCCGTCGACGTCGAGCACGGTCCCGGCCAGCGCCGTGACGTGCGGCAGGCTGCCCGTCTTCGCCCGGATCTGCCCGCGCGCGGGAGACGTGGTGTACCGGTCGGCCAGGGTGCCGGTGAGACCCGCGATCGGCATGCCGGTCGCCACGTCGCGCAGCGCCGGGTGCGCGGGGTCCGCGGTGAGCCGCAGCAGGCCGAGCAGCAGGTCGGGCGGGAGGACCGAGCCCGCCCCGAGGCCGGACGCGTCGGACAGGTGGGCACCTGTGGTGTCCACGCCCAGCACCTGCGCCACGTGCAGCACGGCCTGGGCACCGCCCTCGGAGCTCGCCGGGAGCCCTTCGTGGATCGCGACGAGCCGGGACACGACCTCGGTGATGGTGTTGTCGGACTCGTCGAGGAAGTGGTGCACGACCTGGTCGAGCGGCGCCGAGCGGACCTCGCCCAGCTGCTGTGCGCCCTCCGGGGCGGTGCCGCGGGTGGGCGCGCCGGTCACGGCGATGCCCGCCTCCGTCAGCCGCTGCGCGAACGTCTTCGCCGCGGCCAGGGACGGGTCGGGCCACCGTGGCGGGTACTCGCCGTCCTTCATCTTGGCGGTGTCCACGGCGAGCGCGGTGACCGGGGCGACGTACCCGACGGCGACGTCCGACGGGTTCCACGTCGGGTTGATCGCCGGGCCCGTGAAGAGGGAGTCGTCGAACGTCAGCCGCACCGACGCGACGCCCG
The DNA here is from genome assembly GCF_054057935.1 of Cellulomonas sp. URHB0016. Lineage (NCBI taxonomy): Bacteria > Bacillati > Actinomycetota > Actinomycetes > Micrococcales > Cellulomonadaceae > Cellulomonas > Cellulomonas sp. URHB0016. The sequence goes on from NZ_JBSRZU010000001.1 coordinate 1,904,717, forward strand.
CGAGCTGGAGCCCCTTGGCCGTCTGGGCGGCGAGGTCCGCGAGCCCGGCGTGACCCACGGTCGCGTCCGGGTCGCCCTCGCCGGCGGCGAGCATCATGTCGCCGCCCCCGACCAGCACGACCTCGTCGGGAGCACCCCGGACGGTACGGGTCGGCATCGTCACGTCGGCGCCGAGGGTGCTGAGGGCGGCGACGGCGGTCACGAGCTTCGCGGTCGACGCGGGCGTGCGGCCCTGGTCCGGCACGTGCGACGCCACGACCTCACCCGTGACCTGGTCCGCGACCACGACGCCCACGCTCGTGCCGAGACGCGGGTCGCCGACCAGGCGGTCGACCATGCCCTGCACGACCGGGGACGCCGGCAGGGGCGCCTGCGGGTCCAGGGCGGGGAGCGCCGCGGCCGGGTCCGTGGGGGTGACCGCCCCGGGTGCGCTCGGGAACGGCGCGGCCGGTGCGACCGTCGGCGCCAACGTCAGCGGACCGGGCACCACGTCGTGCGCGTCCGCCGTGACGTACGCCCCGGCGGTGAGGACCAGGACGAGCGCGGCGATGCCCGTGGCGCGCGCCGCTGTGTTCATCGTCACCCAATCCGGTCGGGGGGCCGAGGGGACGATCCCCTCGCGGTGCGTCAGACTACTGTCCGAGACAATGGGCGCCCTGACTCCCCGGCGCGCCGTTCACGACGACACAACGTCGCCGGTCCACCGGCCCGTCTCGCGGGCGCGGACGTGGTGCGAAGGAGTGCTGTGGAGTTCGACGTCACGATCGAGATCCCCAAGGGTCAGCGCAACAAGTACGAGGTGGACCACGCGACGGGCCGCATCCGGCTCGACCGCATGCTCTTCACCTCCACGCGCTACCCCGACGACTACGGATTCATCGACGGCACGCTCGGCGAGGACGGTGACCCGCTCGACGCGCTCGTGCTCCTCGAGGAGCCCACGTTCCCGGGCTGCCTCATCCGCGCCCGCGCGCTCGGCATGTTCCGCATGCGCGACGAGGCGGGCGGCGACGACAAGGTCCTGTGCGTGCCGACCGGCGACCAGCGCGCCGCGTGGCGGCAGGACATCGACGACGTGTCGGACTTCCACCGGCTCGAGATCCAGCACTTCTTCGAGGTCTACAAGGACCTGGAGCCCGGCAAGTCGGTGGAGGGCGCCCACTGGGTGGGCCGCGCCGAGGCCGAGGCGGAGATCGAGCGGTCGCGCCAGCGGGCCATCGACACCGGCTACTACGCGCACTGACGCCTCACGAAGGCCGCCGCTCCCGGGAACGGGAGCGGCGGCCTTCGTCGTGCGCCCGACGACCGGGCCTGAGGCTCCTGGCGGTCGGCCGGGTGGTCCCCGGTCGGCCGGGTGGTCCCCGGTCGGTCAGGTCAGTCCGGTCGGCCGGATCGGCCCGGTCGGTCGGGTCAGTCCGGTCGGTCGGATCGGCCCGGTCGGCCCGGTCTGCGGCCGGTCAGGCGTCGTCGCGCGCCAGGTACTGCCGGTCGGTGCTCAGCGGGTCGTCCGTGAGCCCCAGGTCGCCCACGACGTCACGGTCGGTCGCGCCGTCGACGCCCTCGGCAGCGTCGTCGACGAGGACGTCCTGGTCGTCCCGCGGGTCCTCGTCCTCGAACGTCTCGTCACCGAGGTCGGCGAGCTCGAGCTGGTCGAGGACCACGGCCTCCTCGTCGATCACATGGATGGCGGCCTCCTCGGCGCTGACCGTGCCGGCGGTCGAGCCGGTCTCGAACGCGAACGCGTCGGTGCCGCCGGCCGCGACGGCGTCGTCGTCCTCGACCAGCTGACCCGCCCCGTCGGGGGTGAGGTTCGGGTCGGCCGGTGCGACGTCGTCCCAGACCTCGGGCTCCTCTTCCTCCAGCCGCTGGGTCAGGGTCTCGCCGACCGCCTGCTCCCAGGCGGTCTCACCGGAGCGGTTGGGCCGCGGATGGTCCGGCGGCGAGTAGCCGTCCTCCAGCATCGTGTCGTCGGTGGGCTCCGCCAGCGTGTCCTCGCCGGGGAGCTGGTTGGAGTCGCCCTCGGAGCCGAGGGCCGGGTCCGTGCTCGTCGCCGGTGTCTCGTCAGTCATGCCCTCACCATGACATCGGGCCCCCGGCCCGGCGAGGCGTCGCGCCCGCGCCGGCCGAGGCTGACCCGTCGCGCCCCGGCAGTGGGACGTTCCGCCACCGGTCGGGCGCAGGTGCTGTCGGCCGCTCGAGCAGCTGACCGCCGGTCAGGTACCGCGCTCGATGGTGAACGCCAGCAGGAAGCCGACGGTCGCGATGAGCCCGGCGTAGAGGTGCGTCCGTTCGAACGCCTCCGGGATCATCGTGTCGGCCACCATCACGAGGATCGCGCCGGCGGCGACCGCGGTGATCGCGGCGACCACCTGCGCGGGCGCGTCCTGCAGGAGGAGCACGCCGAGGAGCGCAGCGAGGCCGCTCGCGACCGCGATGCCGCCCCACACGCCGAACACGTACACCGGGCTGCGGCCGGCCTGGCGCATGCCGGACGCGCTCGACAGCCCTTCCGGCACGTTCGAGATCACGATGGCCGCGAGGACGGGCACGCCGACGCCTGCACCGCCGAGCACCGAGAGGCCGAGCACCACCGACTCCGGCACGCCGTCGAGCAGGGCGCCGATGGCGATGGCGGCTCCGCTGCCGCTCTCGTCCGCCCCCGGCTGCTGGTCCTGCGAGCGTTTGCGGTGCCGGGCGCCGCGGCGGGACAGGGCCACGTTGGCGCCGACGTACGCGAGCGCACCGGCCAGGAACCCGACCACGGTGGCGGCGAGCCCGCCCGTGCGCTCCGCCTCGTCGACCAGGTCGAACGCGAGGGCCGAGATCAGCACGCCCGCACCGAAGGCCATGATCCCGGCGACCACCCGCTGCGGGACCCGCAGCCACCAGCCCACGAGTGCTCCGAGCACCAGCGCGGCCCCGGCGACGAGACCCCACAGCCCTGCCTGGGCCCACACCGGCACGACGACCTCCGCTCCGCCGGGTCCGACGGCGACGAGCCACCCTTGCAGCCCGTGCGGTGACCAGCAATCGCACGCACCTGCCGGGTGCCCGGAGAGGTCCTTCCTGCGGCAGGCGCCGTCGACGAAGCGGACCGGCGGCGGCGTGAGGCGGGACTACGGGCGGCCGGCGAAGGGCATGACGTTGCCCCAGCGCATCGCCGCCACCCGGACCGGCCTGCCCTCGCTCGGTGCCTCGAGGACCTGTCCGTTCCCCGCCCACATGGCCACGTGGTAGATCGCGTTGGCGTCGTTCGGGTTCGTCGACCAGAACACCAGGTCACCGGCGCGCAGCTCGTCGTACCTGATCTTGAGCACCTGCTTGTACTGGTCGCGGGACGTCCGGCTGAGGTTGACCCCCGCCGCGCGCCACGCCTGCATCGTCAGGCCGGAGCAGTCGTAGCCGGGATTGCCGGTCCCGCCCCACTGGTACATGATCCCGACCTTGGTCCGGCCCCAGTCGACGGCCGCCTGACCCTGGCCGGCGCTGCCGCGCGACGAGCCGGCGCCGAGCCCCGGCGGCACGGCCGGGGGCGCGACCGGCACGGGCTGGGGGACGACGGGCGCCGGCGGGGGGACGACCGGCGCGGGCGGTGGTGCGACCGGGGCACCTGACGCAGGCGCGCCACCGGACGGCTGAGCCGGACTGCCGGCGGGGGTGCCTGCGGGAGTGCCTGCGGGAGTGCCGGGGGGCGTGCCTGCGGGCGCCGTCGACGGGCGTGCCGGCTGCGGCGGCGTGGGCTTGGCGGCGAGGGCAGCGGCCTTGGCGGCCGCCTCGGCCCGGGCCCGGTTCTCCGCCTCCACCTGCTCCTGGCGGGCCCGCTCGACCTCCGCACTGGTCTGCCGGGCGGCAGCCAGCCGGTCGATGAGCTGGTCGCGCTCCGCCGCACCGGCGGCGAGGGCGTCGGCGCTGGCCTGCTGGGTCTGCTCCGCAGTGGTCAGGGCGTCCTGGGCGGCCTGCCGGGCGGCGGCGGCCTGGTCCGCGGCGGTCCTGGCGCGCTCGGCGAACGTGGTGGCGACGAGCTGGGAGGCCCGGTAGCCCTGCACGGCCTCGTCCGCCTTGCCCGTCACGTGCTCGAGGGCGGAGCTGCGTCGGGCGACGTCCTCGAACCCGTCGGCCGAGAGCACCGCCTGCAGTCCCTCGGTCGAGCCGCCGGAGCGGGCCATCTCGCGGGCCATCGCGACGAGGGTGCGGCGGGCGGTCTCGGCGTTGGCGTCGGCCTGCGCGGACCGGTCGGCGGCGTCCTGGGCGGCGACGTCGGCGGCGTCGGCGTCGGCGAGCGCCTGCGTGTACGTCTCGCCGGCCTGCTGGACGGCGAGCTCGGCCGCGTCGGCCTGCACGCTGAGCTCCGCGAGCCGGATCTCCATCTCGGCGACGGAGCTCGCGGCGCGGGTCACCGCGCGCTGGGCGTCCCGGACGTCCTTGTCGGTCGGCGCGCTGGGGCTGGCCCAGGACGGTGCAGCGAGCACTCCCCCGGCGAGGACCACGACCGCCAGGGCGGTGAGGGTGCGGCGGCCCGCCTGGCGCAGCACGGACCGGCGACGGTGCTCGTCGGGCCTGCCGCTCGTGGCGCTGCGCTGCGTCATCCGGTGGGCCCTCCACGACCCGGGGAGCGCCCGGCGGGGGCCGCTCCGTTCGTGACGCTACCTGTGTGTTTCCCAGAAGTGAACAGCAGTCACACCCGTCACATGAGTCACACCAGTGTGGTTCGGGAGGAAGTGGACAGGATCCGGTGCGGATCACCCGTTTGCCCGTGCCGCCTGCGGCGGGAGGGCGAATCGCACGCCCTGCCGAACCCTTCTCGGCAGCCACGCAGCCCCGCCTGCACGGACCGCCACCGAGGCGGTGGCAGGCGGATCCTGAGACAGGGTGCTCACTATCTGAGACGGCCGTTTCATCAGGAGGGACGGCCTGCCTACTCTCGTCGACATGTCCCGCCGAATGTGTCGCTGACCAGCGCACGCTCGGCTGTGCCCGCGGGCCGGTCGCCCTCGTCCCGACGACGGTGACCCACCCCGCCCGAGCCCCGGCTCGATCCGTGCGCCACTCCCTTTCCCTCCGCGGGACGGACGTCGGCTGCCCGAGCTCCCCGCGGATCCCGTCGTCCGAGACCCACCGCTGAGGAGCACACCATGAGCAACGAGAGCTGGAGCTTCGAGACCCGCCAGATCCACGCAGGACAGGCTCCCGACCCGGCCACCGGCGCCCGGGCCCTGCCGATCTACCAGACGACGTCCTACGTCTTCGACTCCGCGAAACAGGCGGCCGACCGGTTCGCGCTCAAGGAGCTCGGCCCGATCTACACGCGCATCGGCAACCCGACCACGGAGGTCGTCGAGAACCGGATCGCGAACCTCGAGGGCGGCGTCGGCGCGCTCGTCGTGGCGTCGGGTCAGGCGGCCGAGACGTTCGCGATCCTCAACGTCGCGGAGGCGGGCGACCACATCGTCGCGAGCCCGTCCCTCTACGGCGGCACGTACAACCTGCTGCACTACACGCTGCCGAAGCTGGGCATCCAGACGACGTTCGTCACCGACCCGCACGACGCGCAGGCGTGGAGGGACGCGATCCGCCCGAACACCAAGCTGTTCTTCGCGGAGACCATCCCCAACCCGAAGTCCGACATCCTCGACATCGAGCTCGTCGCGGGCGTGGCGCACGACCACGGCGTCCCGCTGATCGTCGACAACACCGTCGCGACGCCGTACCTCATCAACCCGCTGCAGTGGGGAGCCGACGTCGTGGTCCACTCCGCGACGAAGTACCTCGGCGGTCACGGCTCGGCGATCGGCGGCGTCATCGTCGACGGCGGCACGTTCGACTACGCCCAGTACCCGGACCGCTTCCCCAACTACAACACCCCCGACCCCTCGTACAACGGGCTCGTGTTCGCCCGCGACCTCGGCGTCGGCGGCCTGTTCGGCGTCAACCTCTCCTTCATCCTCAAGGCCCGCGTGCAGCTCCTGCGCGACCTCGGTGCGGCCATCTCGCCCTTCAACGCGTTCCTCATCGCGCAGGGCATCGAGACGCTGTCGCTGCGGGTCGAGCGGCACGTCGAGAACGCGCAGAAGGTGGCGCAGTGGCTGGAGGCGCGCGACGACGTGCTCTCCGTGCACTACGCCGGCCTCGAGTCGAGCCCGTGGCACGCCGCACAGCTCAAGTACGCGCCGCGCGGTGCCGGTGCGGTGCTGGCGTTCGAGATCGACGGCGGCACCGAGGCCGGCCAGGCGTTCGTGTCGGCCCTGGAGCTGCACTCGAACGTCGCGAACATCGGCGACGTGCGCTCGCTCGTCATCCACCCGGCGTCGACGACCCACAGCCAGCTGACGCCCGAGGAGCAGGCCCTGTCCGGCGTCACGCCCGGCCTCGTGCGGCTCGCCGTCGGCATCGAGCACATCGACGACATCCTCGCGGACCTCGACGCCGGGTTCCGCGCCGCCAAGGGCGCCTGAGCCACGCTCATGACGACCTCGCCGCCGTCCTCCTCGCGCCCGGAACCGGACCCCTCGCACGGTCCGGGCCGCCTCGAGGAGGACGGCGGCGACCGTCCGACCCCTGTCCCGACCGGTGAGATCACCCCCGTCGCCCCCACCGCCCCGCCCGGAGCCCCCAGCCCCCGGCCCGTAGATTGGGGTCTCGTGACCGACGAGACGTTCACGTTCGCCCCCCACCGGGCACACGCCCGGACGCTGTCCAGCCGTGTGCCGCTCCCCGAGCGTCCCCCGGTCCCCGCGTCCGCCGCGTGGCGCGAGGGCGACCCCGTGGGCCGTCGGAAGTTCGCGGACCTCGGCCCCTTCGCCCTCGAGTCCGGCGGGCGGCTGCCCGCCGTCCGGCTCGCGTACGAGACCTGGGGGACGTTGAACGAGGACGGCTCCAACGCCGTCCTCGTCCTGCACGCGCTGACCGGTGACTCGCACGTCACGGGCGACGCCGGACCGGGTCACCCGACGCCCGGCTGGTGGTCCTCGATGGTGGGCCAGGGCGCGCCGATCGACACCGGCGAGTGGTTCGTCGTCGCCCCCAACGTGCTCGGCGGCTGTCAGGGTTCCACCGGCCCGTCCTCCCCCGCGCCCGACGGCCGTCCGTGGGGCGGCCGTTTCCCGCTGCTCACCGTCCGCGACCAGGTCGCCGCCGAGATCCGCCTCGCCGACCTGCTCGGCATCGACTCGTGGGCCCTCGTCATCGGCGCCTCGATGGGCGGCCTGCGCGTGCTCGAGTGGGCCGCGTCCGCCCCGGAGCGCGTCGAGGCCATCGCCGCGATCGCGACCGCCGCCCAGACGTCCGGCGACCAGATCGCGGGCTTCCACACCCAGCTCGCCGCGATCCTCGCCGACCCGGGCTACCGCGCGGGTGACTACTACGACGCCCCCGACGGCACCGGCCCGCACGCCGGGCTCGCCCTCGCCCGGCAGATCGCGCACCAGACGTACCGCAGCGCGCTCGAGCTCGACCAGCGCTTCGGGCGCATCCCGCAGGGCGGCGAGGACCCGCTGGAGGGTGGCCGGTTCGCTGTGCAGTCGTACCTCGACCACCACGGGGACAAGCTGACGCGGCGGTTCGACGCCAACACGTACGTCGCGCTGACCCGCACGATGATCACGCACGACCTCGGCCGGGACCGCGGCGGCGTCGCGGCGGCCCTCGCGCAGGTCACCGCCCGCGCGCTCGTGGTCGCCGTCGACTCCGACCGGCTGTTCCCGCCCGCCCAGTCGGAGCGGATCGCCGCCGGCATCCCCGGCGCAGGGCCGGTGCGGACCATCCACTCGGACTACGGGCACGACGGCTTCCTCATCGAGGAGGACCAGGTGGGCCGGTTCGTGTCGGAGTTCCTTGCGGAGACCGTCCGGGAGCACTGAGCCTCCCGTCCGACATCGCCGGGCTCGCCGCCCCAAGGATTCGCTTGCCTCCTGCGGTCGCCAAGCCGCACAGCCGTTGCCCAGTCGCGGCGGGCCCTCGGCGTCCGCCCGGCGCGGCCACATACTGCCATCGCCCGAGCCGTTCGTCGGCACTTTCGGACAGTCATTTAGTGCGCGACAGGCGGGTGGCGCTCGTGATGACGCTGCAGATCAGGAGCTGGAAAGTTGGTCATGCGTCCAACGTTGCGGACTTGATCCGAGCGGGATTATGGTCCACGGCAGCCGGACGGTGAACCCGCCGTAGGCCACAAGCACGTCCGACCGACGCCCCGAAGGAGAGGCCGATGGGAGCGCTCTCATCCCGCTGCGCGACCGCGCTGCTGGTCGGCTTCCTCACCGCCGCCGGTGTCGCCGCTTGCTCCGGGAACTCAGCCCCGACGTCGGGCCCGGCGTCGAGCCCGGCGTCGAGCCCGGCGTCCGCCGTGACCTTGGACGCCGAGACCAGGTCGGCTGTCGAGGCGGACCTCGCGGTGATCGCAAAGAAGCTCGGCCTGGTCGACCCGCCCCTTGTCGGCGTGGTCAGGCTCGTCTCGACCGACGAGTGGCCCAGCACCCAGGTGGACTGCCTGAAGGCAGAAGGCTTCACCGACGTGCGGCTCACCGCCGATGGGACCGGCGTCGACAGCAGCTACGGCGACGACCAAGAGGACGACTTCCGGCTGGCGACCTACACCTGCGATGCGAGGTACCCGCTCGACCCGGCGCAGGACGAGTCCCGGATGACCGACGAGCAGAAGCTCGTCGCCTACCGGTACCTCACCGTGACGCTCGTCGACTGTCTCGCGCAGCACGGCGAGACGCATGTCGGAACTCCACCCTCGGAGCAAGCGTTCCTCGCCAGCTGGAACGGCGTGCGATGGAACCCGTACATGGAGATCCCCGAGCCGTCGGCCGACCTCCTGGGCGCCTGCCCTCCGAACCCGCCCGCCGACCTCCTTTGGGGAAGCTGACCGAAGGGCCACCGAACTCCTCGGGCCACCCGAGGAACACCGCGTCGCGCACCCGCGCGGACGCACGACAGATGGAGATCCATGTGAAGCGCATCCTGACCACCACCGCGGCCGTCGTCCTCGCGGGCGGGCTCGCCCTGGCCGGTGCCACTGGCGCCGAGGCGGCGAGCCGCTCCGGCAGCTACAGCTGCTCCTACAACGCCCGCCTCGTCTCGACCACGAGCGGCTTCACCACGCACTACATCACGAGCTCGGTGTCGGGCGCCTCCCGGTCGAGCCAGTGGGCCACGGGCGGCTACCACGTGACGCAGGGCTTCACCTCGGGGTCCTGGTCCCTGTCCGCCGCCAGCATCACGAACGGCTCCGTCGTCTGCTGACGACCTCTGTGCCGTGCGCGGTGTCGCTGACGATGCCGCGCACGGCACAGCCTCAGACAGCAGAGCCGACGACGCCCCCAGCACGGCAGGATGGCGCCATGGCATCGAGTCCTGACGTCCCTGAAGCTTCTGCGGCCCTGCACACCCAGTGGGAGCGGCTGCGCTCGTGGGTCGGCGAGATGGTGGACGACCAGGTCGGCGGCTCGTCGTCCGTGCTGGACGGTTGGACCGTCACCGAGCTCGTCGCACACCTCGGCCGGGCCATGGAGGCGCTGGCCGTCTGCGTGCCGCTGCCGCCGGACACCGTGCCGCTCTCGCTCGGCGAGTACGTCGGCACGTACGCCGGCCGGGCGCAGGACATCGCGCAGACCACCCGGGAGCTCGCCGTCGAGATCGCCGCCGACCCGCTCGGCGAGGTGGACGCCCGGGCTGCCGCGGCGTTCGCGCGGCTCGACGAGCTCGGCCCCGATGACCTCGTGGTGCAGGGCCGCCGCGGCCCGGTCCTGCTCAGCACGATGACGACGTCGCGGGTCGTCGAGCTCGTGGTGCACGCCGACGACCTCGCCCGCTCCGTGAAGCGGGCCCGCGGCACCGGCACCGGGCCGGACCCCGTCGACCCGGGCGCGCTCGCGCTCGTCGCGCAGGTGCTGCTCGACGTCGTCGTCGCCCGCGGCGGCTGGAGCCTGGAGGTCGCCGACGCGCGCGCGTGGGTCCGGCTCGCGGCCGGGCGGGTGCCGTACGACGTGGACGTGCTCGCCGAGGCGCTGCACCCGCAGTACACGTCGGACGCCGTCCCGGACCTCGGGCGGATGCTGCCCGTCCTCTGAATCCGCTCCCGGAGCGGGCAAGATAGGACCTCAGCGCCGCACCGACGCGAGAGGACCCTCATGGCCGTAGCAGCCCTGTACCTGGGGGCCGCCCTGGTCGGCGGTCTCCTCGCGGTGCTGCTGCGGCTGCCTCCCCTCGTGGGCTTCCTCGCCGCCGGGTTCGCGTTGGGTGCCGGCGGCGCGCCGGAGCTGCCGTACCTGGAGCCGATCGCGAACTTCGGCGTCGTCCTGCTGCTGTTCGCCATCGGGCTCAAGCTCGACGTCCGCACGCTGCTGCGCCGGGAGATCTGGCTGACCACCGCCATCCACCTCGCGGTGAGCGTCGCGATCGCGCTCGGCTTCCTCGGCCTGCTCGCCGTGATCGGCTTCGGGTTCGTCGCCGGGGAGTCGCTCGGTGCGCTTGCGCTCGTCGGGTTCGCCCTGTCGTTCTCGTCGACCGTCTTCGTGGTCAAGGTCCTCGACGACCGCTCCGACACCACGTCGCTCTACGGCCGCATCGCCGTCGGCGTGCTCGTCATGCAGGACGTCGCCGCCGTCATCTTCCTGACGCTCTCCAGCGGCGAGCCGCCCAGCGCGTGGGCGCTGCTGCTCGTGCTGCTGGTGCCGGGCCGGTGGGTGCTGTACCGGGTCTGGGACCGAGTCGGCCACGGCGAGCTCCAGGCCCTGTTCGGCGTCTTCGTCGCCGTCGTCCTCGGGTTCGGGCTGTTCGAGCTCGTCGGCATCGACGGCGACGTGGGTGCGCTCGTCGTCGGCGTGCTGCTCGCCTCGCACCCGCAGGCCGGAGAGCTGTCGCGGTCGCTCATGACGTTCAAGGACCTCATGCTCGTCGCGTTCTTCGTGCAGATCGGGCTGCACGGGACGCCGCACGCCGTGGAGATCGGGCTGGCGGTGCTCCTCCTGCTGCTGCTGCCCTTCCAGGTGGCCGCGTACTCGGTGGTCCTGTGGATGATGCACCTACGACGCCGGACGTCGTTCCTCGCCGGGCTGGTGCTGGCGAACTTCTCCGAGTTCGGGATCATCGTGGTCGCTGTCGGGGCGACCAGCGGCCTGCTCGACGACCAGTGGGTCGTCGTGACCTCGCTGGCCGTCGCGTTCAGCTTCGGCCTGTCCGCGATCGTCAACCGGCGCGGCGTCGAGCTCGCGTCGCGGCTGTCCCGGCTGCTCCCCGCACGCGACAAGGACCGGCTGCACCCCGACGACCGGCTCGTCGACATCGGCGACGCCGACGCGCTCGTGCTCGGCCTCGGCCGGGTCGGCGCCGCCACCTACTCGCGGCTGCGCGACGAGTACGGCCTGAACGTCGTCGGCGTCGAGCACGACCGCACCCGCGTGGCCGCGCTCGAGGACGAGGGCTACTCCGTGGTGCGCGCCGACGCGACCGACCTGGAGTTCTGGATGCGCGTGAAGCGCGCCGGCCACGTCAAGGTCGCCGTCCTCGCGATGCCGTTCCACAAGGCCAACCTCATCGCCCTGACCCGGCTGCAGGCCGCCGGGTTCGCGGGCAAGGTCGCCGCCGTCGCCCGGTACGACGACGACGTGGCCGAGCTGCAGCGCAAGGGCGCCGACGCCGTGTTCCACCTGTACGGGTCCGCGGGGTTCGCCCTCGCCGACCACGCGGCCGAGGTGCTCATGCGCGGGCGCAGCGGGCCGTCCCCGGTGCACCCGCCCGCCCTGCCAGGTGACGGGCTGGACGTGCTCGAACCGCTGGACCGGCGGGCGGAGCCCGCTTGACGGTCGGCTCCCGCTCGAACCAGCCAGCCGTGTCCGGGGACCGTCTGGACGTCCTGGAGCCGCTCGACCGGCGGCCCGACCCGGCCGGAAGCTACGCCTCGGACCACGGCGTCGGCGACGGCCCGACGGGGTGATGTCCTGAGCCGTCGGTCGGGGGGCGCAGGCGGATGGCGAGGATCGCGACGTCGTCCTCCGGGCGGGGCGGCAGCATCGCCGCCAGGAGCTGGTCGCAGAGCGACTCGAGCTCGAGCTCGGCGAGAGGGGCGAGGGTGGTGCGCAGGCGGTCGAGGCCGGGCTGGAGCGGCTGGGTGCGGCTCTCGACGAGGCCGTCGGTGTACAGGAGCAGGGTCGCGCCCTCGGCGAGGGCCAGGGTGGACTGCTGTCGGTCGGTGTCGGGCTGCACACCGAGCAGAAGGTCGGCGCGGACGGTCTCCACCGTGGTGACGGCCCCGTCAGGAGCCAGGAGCATGGGCGGGGGGTGACCGGCGTTGGACCAGCGGATCGTGGCCGGGCCGGTGGTGGTGCCGGCGGCGTGCGGCTCGATCTGCGCGACGACGACGGTGGCGATCGCGCGCGAGTTGAGGGTGCGCAGGGTCTGGTCGACACGGGTCAGCAGGTCGCCGGGCGCGGCGCCGGTGGCCACGGCGACGGCGCGCAGCTTGGAGCGCAGCTGACCCATGGCGGCGGTCGCACGCAGGTCGTGGCCGACGACGTCGCCGATGACGAGCACGGCGTGCCCGTCGGCCTGCATGAAGGCGTCGTACCAGTCGCCGCCGACGTGAGCGGCCTCGGCGGCAGGCACGTAACGGACGGCGACCTGGACGTGCGCGGGGTGCGCGGGTGCGCTGAGCAGGGACAGCTGCAGGCCTTCGGCGAGACGGCGCTGCTGGTGGTAGAGGCGGATGTTGTCGAGCGCCAGGCCGACGCGGGTGGAGATCTCCTGGGCGAGCGTCAGGTCCTCGGGGCTGATGCCGCCGCGGGCGGCGGAGTTGAACATGGTGACCAGGCCGGTGGTGCGCCCGCGTCCGCGCAGGCCGAACAGCAGCCCGCTGTCCGGCGCGAGCCGGGCGAGGAGGTCGCGCGCCTCCCCGGGCGGCAGGTCGGCACCGATGGCCCCGGCGGAGCCGGCGGGCACGGCCATGACCTCCCCGGACTGCAGCGCGCGCCTGACGTGGGGGTTGTCGACGGCGGCCTCGCCACGGGCCTTGACGTACCGCTCCACCAGAGGCAGGGCGTCGGGGTCGGTGTGGGCGCAGGCGACGTCCTGGACCAGGCGCGAGCGGCCCGTGTCGTGCTCGTCCACGGACGTCACCACACACCAGTCCGCCAGCTCGGGGACGAGCAGCCGCGCCAGGCGCGCCAGGCCCTGCTCGGTGTCGAGGACCTCGGCCAGCTGGGACGTGACCTCGGCCAGAACGGCCGCGCGCCGCGCCTCGCGGGCGTCGAGCAGCTGGGCCTGGCGGCGGGCGCTGACGTCCTGGAAGTACACCGCCAGCCCGTCCGAGCCGGGCCAGGCGCGGACCTCGAAGACCGTGTCGCCCTTCGTGGGGCCGGGTGCCTCGAACGTCACCGGCTCACCGGTCGCGACCGCCGCGCGGTAGTACCGCTCGAAGTCGGTGCCGATGGTCATGGGGTAGCGCTGCCACAGACGCTGGCCGAGGAGCTCCGCCCGGGTCGCGCCGAGCAGGGCCTCCGCGGCGGTGTTGACATAGCTGAACCGCCACTCGGCGTCCATCAAGAACATCGCTGCCGGCATCGCCTCCAGCAGGCGGGTGACCTGCGGGGTGGCGTGCTGGCCGCTCGAGTCGAACAGCACCCCCGCTGCCCGCACCGGTTCCCCGCCGGCGTCGGCGACCAGTCGGCCGTGCGCCTGCACCCAGCGGGTCTGCCCGTCGGTCGCCGCCACCCGGAACTCGACGTCGAGCTCGGTCCCGGACTGGGCGACGCGCAGCACCGAGCCACGCACGCCGACCAGGTCCTCGGCCTCCAGCAGGGCGACGACCGTGTGCGCCGGCACGACGAGGCTGCCGCGGTGACCGAGCAGGCGCGCGGCGCCCGCATCGAGGACGACCTCGCCTCGTCCGGCGTCCCAGGACCAGGTGCCGACGCGCGCCTCGGTCAGGATCCCGCCGGGGTCGGGCGCCTGCCCGTCGGCCGTCGCGGCGCGCGAGTTCTCGTCCACGTGACCGTGATGCACCGTCCACCTCCGTCGCACGGCCCCTGATGTCCGCTCGCGTCGCGAATGCCCGACTCCTGACGTCCGCTCTCGTCGCGAATGGTAGCGGGCGCCCTCCAGCCCGCAGCCGGAACCGCGCACGCCGGCAACGCGTCCGTGGGCAGCAGGCGGCGCCGGCGCGCGGGACATGGCAGTCTTGCCGTTCGCCGCAAGGATCGATCCTCGGGGTTCGGCCTGGGCGGCCGGAACGGGCTGTCGAACGTGGACGGGAGCGCACGGCATGGTTCTGCGGGTCGCGCCGTCGCCGGCCGCCGCCAGGCACTGCCGGCACTGGGTCGTGGCGATCGCGCGCGAGTGCGGCGCCACACCGGCAGCCACCTCGCGGGCGGAGCTGCTCGTCAGCGAGGTGGTCACCAACGCGGTCAAGTACGGGGCGGTGCGGGACGCCATCGAGGTGACCGCCACGTGCGAGGAGCGGCTGCTCGTCGTCGCGGTCCGCGACCACAACCCCGCTCCCCCGGTGGTGCTGGAGGTCGGCCCTGCGGGCCTCGGGGGACGCGGGATGCACCTGGTGGAGCGGATGGCGCACTCCTGGGGCGTGCGCGCTCACGGTCCCGCAGGCAAGACCGTGTGGTTCCAGGTCGCGCTGGACGTCGGCGCGTAGCCGAGCCCGCTCGGTCGAGACGTCGACACCCCGTGACGGTCAACGTCAGAGAGCGACCCGGCCACCGACGTCGCCGCCACGGAGACGAACAGGCAGCGGCGTGGAGACGAGCTCGAGCAGGCCGGCCGCCACGTAGAGCGTCCGGGTGCGGTCGGACGTCCGGTCCCGACGGAGCACACCGGCCTCGGCGAGCGTCTCGAGCGCAGCCCGCGCGGCATTGTCGGTGACACGGTGGGCGGCGACGGCTGCGGCGACGTCCGTGACCGGCGCACGGGGAAGGGCCGCGACGATCCGATGGGCGGTGCCGTGCCGGACGCGACCGGACGCCGACCGGGCCGCCAGATGGGCGTCGAGCGCGTCGACCTGCCGCTGCTGCCAGGCACCGACCTCGTGGGAGAGGCGGACCGACTCCTCGGCGGCCACGCTGACGGCATCGGCGACGACGGCGACGATCCCGTCGTCGTCGCCCCGCCGGTAGGCGTCCAGCGCGGCGTAGTAGCGCTCGCGGTCTCGGAAGAGCTCGGTGCTGACGGGGAGTGCGACGCCGGGCGTGAGCCCGTCTCGGGACAGGACCATGCCCAGGAGCACCCGACCGGCGCGTCCGTTGCCGTCGGTGAACGGGTGGATCGTCTCGAACTGGGCGTGGGCGAGCGCCGCAGCGACCACCGGGGCGTGCGGGTGCGAGGCGAGATACGCGTCGAGGTCGTCGAGCAGCGCACGCACGTGGTCGTGCGGGGGTGCGTTGTAGTGCGCCTCCAGGGGTGTGCGACCGCCGATCCAGACCGGCTCACGCCGCAGTCCGGCCGAGGCTGGTGCAATGCCTGTGTGCAGGCTGCAGACGTCGTCCACGAGGGAGACGGTCTGATCCGTCGACCGTTCCAGCGACGCCCGCACGGCGTGCAGGTTGCGTGCGACCGTGACGGCGGCGTCGCGACCGTGACGCACGAAGTCGGCGACGGCGACCGACCTCGCGCTGGGTTCGTAGCCCTCGATGAGCGACGAGGCCGATGCTTCCGACCGCACGAGCAGGTCTCCGAGCTGCCCGAGGCCTGCGTGGCGCACGGCGGCGACCGCGACCCGTGCGGCGGCGTCCGCCTCGTCGGTGAGCGCGCGGGTCCGGGGCTGCAGGGTGATGGGGCGACCGGTCAGCAGGTGAGGGACGTACGCCTGGTACTCGCCCGAGCGCGTGGAGCGACGAGGGACGCCGTCGGTCGCGACCGGCGTCCAGGTCTGCGCGACGAAGGGGCTCATCGTCCTGCCTCCACACGTCGAACGTTGAGGTCCATGGGCACCGGACCTCAGTTTACACGAGCGCTCACACATAAACTGAGGTCGGACGGCGGCGGACCTCACTTTACGGTGTCGGCCGTTCCCTCTGGCTGCTCGCCTCCAGCGAACGCGGGCATCGTCGGACGGCCGCGCGGCGCTGCACCAGGGCATGGACGACGACGTGCTCGACGCCTACTCCCGCACCGTGTCCGGCGTGGCCGCCGCGGTGCTGCCGAGTGTGGCGAGCCTGTCGGTCACCACAGCGCGAGGCCGCGGTGCGGGCAGCGCGAGCGTCATCACGGCCGACCGGCACCTCCTCACGAGCGCTCACGTGGTGGCCGGGGCGCGCAGCGTCGAGGCGGCGTTCGGCGACGGCACCGTGGTCGACGCCGACGTGGTCGGCACCGATCCCCTGTCCGACCTGGCGGTCCTGCGTGCCCGCGACGACGTGCCGCCACCGGTGCCGCTCGGGGACGCCGCAGGGCTGCGGGTCGGTCAGCTCGTCATCGCGCTCGGCAACCCGCTCGGCCTCGCGGGCAGCGTCACCGCGGGCATCGTCTCGGCCCTGGGTCGCTCCCTGCCCACCTCCTCCGGGCGGGTGGTCGACGAGGTGATCCAGACGGACGCCGCGCTCAACCCCGGCAACAGCGGCGGGGTGCTCGCCGACGGCGCCGGGCGGATGGTCGGCGTGAACACGGCCCTGGCGGGGATCGGTGTGGGGCTCGCCGTGCCGGTCAACGCGACCACGAGGCAGCTCATCGACGCGCTCATGACCCGCGGCCGGGTCCGCAGGGCGTGGCTGGGCATCGCGGGGACGCAGGTCACGCTCTCCCCCGAGCTCGCCGCGAGGATGGGCTCCCGCACCGGGCTCCAGGTGGTCGAGGTGTCGCCCGGCAGCGCCGCCGAGGTCGCGGGGCTGCGTCGTGGGGATGTCGTCGTGTCCCTCGACGGCAACCGCGTCGTGACGGCGACGGCCGTGCAGCGGCTCATGGTCGAGGACGCGATCGACCGGCGCATCGAGATCACCGTGTGGCGCAACGGCGCCCTCGTGGACGTCCTGGCCTGGCCGCGCGAGCTGACCTCGACGTGAGGTGCAGGGCCGGTCCCCTTTTCCGACCACGGACGGCCACCGACTACGAGAGACTCCTCCAAGCCGCTCACGCGGCCTGGACGCTCGGTCCGAGCGCTGGACGTTCGCCGGCCGTCGAGAGGCGCCGCAACCCTTCGGAGGATCGTCGATGATCACCCTCGTGCGGCGCCTTGCCGTCGCCGTCCTGGCCGGTACGGCCCTCGTCGTCGGCGTCGGCACGCCCACCGTCGCGGCGCCGGCCGCCCAGCTGCCGCCGGCCGACGGGCAGCTCGACTACCAGATCGGCGGTGCGTACACCCCGGCGTCGACCGTTGCGATCGTCGACCGTGACCGGCTGGAGGCGCCCGCTGCCGGCAGGTACAACGTCTGCTACGTCAACGCGTTCCAGACCCAGCCCGGCGACGCGGCCTGGTGGAAGACGAACCACGACGACCTGCTGCTGAAGAAGGCGAACGGCACGTACGTGGTGGACAGCGCGTGGGACGAGATGCTGCTGGACACGTCGACGGCGGCGAAGCGCACCCGGCTGCTGGCGATCGTCGGCGGCTGGATCGACGGCTGCAAGGCCCGCGGCTACGACGCGGTCGAGCCGGACAACCTCGACAGCTACAGCCGCAGCTCCAAGCGCCTGACCACGCAGAACAACGTCGCGTTCGCCAGGCTGCTGGCGGCGCGGGCGCACGCGGACGGCCTGGCGATCGCGCAGAAGAACGACGCCGACCTCACGTCGCGCGGCACGGCGATCGGGTTCGACTTCGCGATCGTCGAGGAGTGCCAGGTCTACGACGAGTGCGACGACTTCACGTCGGTCTACGGCGCGCGGGTGTACGAGATCGAGTACACCGACAACGGGGGCACGGCCAACTTCGCCGAGGCGTGCGACGCACGAGGAGCCACGACGAGCGTGATCTACCGCGACCGCGACGTCGTGGCCAAGGGCCGACGCGGGTACGTCTACACGTCCTGCTGACGGTCCTGCCGGCCACCGCGTCGCGTCCTCGGGCCGGGCTTAATCGAACAAGTCGTGCCCGTTCGCGCATCCACGGTTCCGCGGCGGCCCGACGCCTTCCTAGGCTGCGCGGACGTCCACGCCCCCGACGTCGCACAGCGTCGCCGTCGCGGGTCCGCAACGAGCAGGGGGAGCTTGCATGACGCAGCAAGACGCACACCGGACCACGACACCGGGACGCGCACCGGCGCGGCGGGGACGACGGGTCGTCACCGCGGCCGCCGCGGCGGTCGCCGCGGCGGCCCTGAGCCTCGGTGCCGCCGGGGCCAGTGCCGGGAGCGACCGCGGCCACCCCGGCCCGGGCCCGGGCCCCGTCCAGCGCACGGTGTGCGCCGACCGCACCCTGCTGTTCTGCGAGGACTTCGACCGGCTCCCTGCCGGCGGGGCCGCGAGCATGCGGTGGGGTGTCGACACCCGCAACGGCACCCTGACGGTGGAGCCTGCCCGCGCGCCGGGTCGGGGACCCGCCGCCAAGGCGCTGCACGTGCACACCGCCGACAACGGCCGGGCGTTCATGGTGATCCCGGTGGACCCTCCGGACAACAGCTTCTACGGCAGGATCCGGCTGCGGGTGGACGAGTTCCCGTCGGCCCCCGACTGGGCGCACTTCACGCTCGTCGAGGCCTCCGGGCAGGGCGCCGGGGTGGTCCGGCCGGTCGGGGGCCAGTACGCGCCGACGGTGCCGGGCGTCTTCTGGGGCGTCGGGTCCGACGGCGGCCCGACGGGCGACTGGACGAGCTGGCAGCAGTCGGCGCCCGCGGTCGCCGACCGGTGGCAGTGCGTGGAGTGGCAGCTCGACGCGTCGGACAACCTGGTCAAGGTCTGGATCGACGGCGACCTCCAGGAGGACCTCACGGTCGACACCCAGACTGCGGGCGGGGCGGACGTGCCGTTCGTCTTCCCGGACTTCCAGGAGGTCAAGGTCGGCTGGCAGCTCTACCAGGGCGGGACCACGCCGGCGCAGTTCGACCTGTGGCTCGACGACGTGGCGTTCTCCACCCAGCAGATCGGCTGCGCCTGAAAGCGAGCCTGCTCACAGGACGGTGAGCAGCTGACGCCCCACCAGCCCGACCGTCCGGGCGAGCGTGTCCCGGGCCGCGGACACCAGGAAGGGGATGTCCCGCACCTGCCAGAGCAGCATCGCGGACACCCACGCCGCGTCGCGGGCCTTGTCGATCGAGAAGTTCGAGACGAGGTCCGCGACCGGCGACAGGGGCGCGCCGACCTGCACCACGTGCTGGTCGAGGAACGACTGCCGGATCGGCCGGACCACCTCCGCGAGCACCGAGTTCACCTGCTCGAAGTCGGCGCGCACGTCGTGGTCGTCGGGGCCGGTGCCTCGGGCCGCACAGGTCGCGACGAGGGCAAGGGCGAGGTCGTGGTTGATGTGGGCGTTCATCCCGGCCATCGCGAACTGGATCGGCAGGACGCCGTGGACCGCACGGCGCTCGACGAGCGGCGCCCACGCCCTCGACACCCTCCGGTGGGCGGCGACGTCGCGGGGGACGTCGAGGAACAGCCCCGCGAACCGCACGTCGAGGTCCTCGACGAACGCCGGGTCACGGAACGTCGTGCCGGTGACCCGCTGCCCGACGAGCACCGTGACCCGCCGGTACAGGTCGAGGAACACCCCGACGCCGTCGTCCGCGGGCCAGCCGTCCCGCATGTCGTCCATCGTCGCGACCACCTGCCCGATCCCGCCCGACCCGCTCATCCGTCAGTCCCTCCGGTCGCCCTGCCCTCCAGGAGCACGCCGCATCGCGCCACGGACACGGCGACGCACCGGGCTCGGCACGTGGTGCACGACGCCGCGCACCTCGTGCACGACGCCACGGCGCACGGGTGGCTACCGTGGCCGGGTGATCGCCGCCTACGCCGCCGGAGTCTCGTCCACCGACCCGCTGTCCGGACTGGTGGTCGGCGACCGCCCGGCCCCCGAGCCGCGGGAGCACTGGTCGGTGGTGGACGTGCGCGCGGCGGCGCTCAACCACCACGACCTGTGGACGCTGCGCGGCGTGGGGATCCGTCAGGAGCAGCTGCCGATGATCCTCGGCACGGACGCCGCCGGGGTCACCGCCGACGGCCGGGAGGTCGTGGTGCACGCGGTCGTCGGCGGCGCGAGCGGGCACGGTGTGGGGCCCGACGAGCCCCGCTCGTTGCTGTCCGAGCGCTACCCCGGGACGCTCGCCGAGCAGGTCGCGGTGCCGACGTGGAACCTCGTCGACAAGCCGGCGGAGCTGTCGTTCGTCGAGGCCGCGTGCCTGCCGACGGCGTGGCTGACCGCCTACCGGATGCTGTTCACGACCGGTCGCGCGACGCCCGGGCAGCGCGTGCTGGTGCAGGGCGCCGGCGGCGGGCTCGCCACCGCGGCGGTGCTCCTCGGCACGGCGGCAGGACTCGAGATGGTCGTGACCGGCCGCGACGAGGCCCGTCGGGAGCACGCGCTGCGGCTCGGCGCCGCGCAGGCCGTCGAGCCCGGCACCCGGATCGCGCCCGTCGACCTGGTGCTCGAGAGCGTCGGCAGGGCCACCTGGACGCACTCGGTCCGGTCCGTGCGACCGGGGGGCACGATCGCGGTCGCGGGCATCACGTCCGGCGACCCCGCGCCCGCCGAGCTGACGAAGATCTTCTTCCAGGAGGTCACCGTCGTCGGCACCACGATGGGATCGCGGGACGACCTGACGCACCTGCTGGCGTTCCTCGCCCGCACCGGCGTCCGCCCGCTCGTCGACTCGACCCACCCGCTCGCTGGCGCCCGCGACGCCCTCGCGCGCCTGGCGGACGGGAGCCAGCTCGGCAAGGTCGTGCTGGAGGTCTGACCCCTGCCGAACCGGGCGGGAACGTCAGCGGTGGGTGACGCCGGCGGCCTCGGCCAGGGTGGGCCCGCCGTCGCCGAGGCGCCAGGCACGCCAGCCGTCGAGCGTGCTCTCCGAGTCGGCGGCCGAGGTCGCGGCGGCGTCCGGGTCGGCGAACGTCCGGCCGTTGGACAGCTGGAGCAGCCCGTCCGGGCGCAGCGTCGCGACGAACCGCTGACCGCGGCGCTCGCGCAACCAGACGAGCGTGGTGACCGCCCGGCGGCTCTTGGCGAGCGTCGCCAGCTCGGGGAGCGGGACGAGCGGCTCGGGCCGCGTCGGCGGCTGGGCGGCATCCGCGGGCGACGTGCCGGTCGCCGGTGTCGAGGCCGGTCCGTGGTCGCCGACCGGTGCGACGAACGGGCGAGGGCCGCCCGGGCCCGCGAGCTCGTCCGCCTGTCCGGGCCGCGGACGGACGCGGTCGTCGGCCGCGGCCCGCAGACCCGCGATCGGGGTCAGCGTCGCCGGTGCCGGGCGGAACGTCGCCGACGACGGTCGGGCAGTGGACTTCGACGGCACCGTCCGGGAGGTGCCCGGCGCCGGGACGGAGGGCAGCGTGGTGACGGGGGGCAGCCCTGCCGGGTCGGTGTGGTCGTGGGCGTCCGCCGGGGCGGCCGACCACGGGGTCCGCGGCGGCTGGTTCCTCGAGTCGTCCTTCGGCTCCGCACCGTCGCCGGTGGGGTCGTCCTCGTCCCGGCCGTCCCCGGCGCCCTGGCCGGAGGAGCCGAACGGGAGCGGGGTGGGCTCGGTCGCGGACGAACGACGGGCGAGCGGCGTCGGGGCGGGCGGGCCGGGACGTGCCTGCGGCGGGGTGACGGCGCGCAGCTCGCCGGTGAGCGCCTTGCGGGGGTTGGTGGTCGGCAGGTGGCTGTCCCGCTCGGGCTGGTACGCCATGGCCGTCGCGAACGCCTCGCTGGACCGGACCAGCCGCAGCGCGGTGGGCTCGACGGGACGGCGGACGCCCTCGTGGGTCGCCAGGGGCGAGACGTCGAGGAGCCGACGGTCGTCGACGCCCCGCACGACACCGACCTGGAGCACGTCGACGTGCCGGCCGGGTCCGCGCAGGAAGCCGAGCGTGTCACCGGCCTCCGCCGCGACCTCCGAGCACAGGACGATGAGGCGCACGCCCTCGCGGCGGCTGGTGTGCGTGCCGAACGCGACCTGCTCGCGGAACCCCGCGAAGTCGACGGCGAACCGGCCCGGGTCCACGTGGTACGCCCGGGCGAAGTCGGTGCTGGTCATCCGGGAGGCGATGCCGGCATGGCGGAGCGCCGTGACGATGGCGTCGTCGTCCACGACCTGCACGACCTCGACGACCACGGCCCGGCCCGTCGCGTCGAGCGCGAGCAGCTCGGGCAGGTCGGCGTGGTCGGATGCGCCCGTCCGGAACCGCACGGCGAACAGGGGCTCGCCGGCGACGGCGGCGAGGTGGTGCGTGAGGAGCGAGGCGCACTCCTGGCCGAAGGAGCCGGCCAGTGGCTGCATCGGCTGGACGAGGCGGGGACGACCCTCGTCGAGCTCGAAGATGGGCATCGTTCCCGGCCTTCCTGGGCGCGCGTCCAGACGGACACGTCCCTCGTTGGTCGCTCTCGTGCCCCCCGTCCGGACACGTCTCGCGAGCACAGGGTCCCACAGCGAGCCCGGTGCGTCAGCCCGTCGTTCGGGTGGTGCACCGGTCCTTGCTCACACCGGCGCTCGCGCGGGCATGACCACGGGCGGGACCGCTCGTCAGGCCTCGTGGTCCGGCGCGTCGGCCAGTGCGGCCTCGACGCGCTCCACCTTGCCGGTCAGCTCGCCCATGCGGCCCGGCCGGATGTCGGCCTTGAGCACCAGGCTCACGCGGTGGCCGTCGCGGCCGACGGCCTCCGTCGCGCGCTTCACGACGTCCATCACCTCGTCCCACTCGCCCTCGATCGTGGTGAACATCGCGTCGGTGCGGTTCGGCAGACCGGACTCGCGGACGATGCGGACGGCGTCCGCCACGGCCTGCGTGACGGACTCCCCCGAACCGAGGGGGGCGACGGAGAAGGCGACGAGCATGCGCCCATGCTGGTCGGGAGGCCGGCCCGTGTCCAACCGCGTCCACCGCCCGGCCGATCCGCACCGTGACCATCTCGTCGCCGGATCGTGACCATGGACCGACCGGCCGCGTCGGTGGTGCGTCCTACGCTCACGTGGAGCGAGGACGGCTGGCGCAGCGCCCGCGGACAACGGCGTCCCGGGCGCTCGCGTCGGCCGTCCTTGAACTGCCGGTGATCGCCCCTCTTGGGCTGCCGCCGTCGACCGCGAGCTGCAGGGGACCGACGACCAGGAGTGCTCCGTCGTGACGGACTACGCGTCGACCGCCTGATCGCGGCCGGCCGTCGCGGGCAGCCGCGAGGCGAGCAGCTCGGCGAGGTGGATGCCCTGCACGCCCGCGAGCTGGTCGGCCTGGGTCCGGCACGAGTACCCGTCCGCCAGGTACACGTCTCCGGGCGCGGCGGCGCGCAGCGCCGGCAGGAGCTGGTTCTCGGCGACGGCCACCGACACGTCGTAGTGCCCCTTCTCCATGCCGAAGTTCCCGGCCAGGCCGCAGCATCCCGCGAGCGCGGAGAACGTCGCACCGGCCTCCGTCAGCAGGGTGCGGTCGGCCGTCCACGTCATCACGGAGTAGTGGTGGCAGTGCGGCTGCACGACCGCGGTGACGTCGGACAGGTCCGGGACCTGCCAGCGGTCGCCGGGTCCGATCGGGGTCGGGGCGGTGAGGAGCTCGGCGAGCGTGCGGGTCTCGCGGGCGACCGCGACGGCGCGGGGGTCGTCGGGCAGCAGGTCGAGCAGGTCGGAACGCAGCACGGCGGTGCACGACGGCTCGAGGCCGACGATCGGGATGCCGTTCACGGCGAACGGGCCCAGCACGTCGAGCAGGTGGCTGAGCTGGTGCCGGGCGCCGTCCAGCTGGCCGGTGCTGATCCAGGTGAGGCCGCAGCAGGCGTCGTGGTCGGGCACCAGGACCTCGTAGCCGGCGTCGCGCAGCACCTGCACGGCGGCCCGGGGAACCGTCGGCGCGAGCGTGTCGCTGAACGAGTCGGTCCACAGCAGCACCTGCGGCCGTGCGCCGGCTCCGCCCGCCGAGGCGGACGCGCCCGACGTGCCCGACCTTTCCGCCGACGCGGGACGCGCGCCCGCCCGGCTGCGGCCGGACGTCCGCGTCACCTGCCCTGCACCCTCGCGCCGCACCCAGGCGCGGAAGGGCTGCGTCGCGAAGGTGACCATCTGCCGGCGGGTGTCGATCCCGGCCGCCGCGAGCACGGCGCGGGCCAGGGGCCGCACGCGCAGCGCTCCGTTCACCAGGCCGGCGACACCCGGCACGGCGGTGACGAGACGGGTCCACCGGGGCAGCCATCCCAGCGCGTAGTGGCTCACCGGGCGCAGCCGCCCACGGTAGGTGCGGTGCAGCACCTCGGACTTGTACTGCGCCATGTCGACGCCCGCGGGGCAGTCCGACGAGCAGGCCTTGCAGGACAGGCAGAGGTCGAGCGCCTCGTGGACCTCGGGCGAGGACCAGCCGCGCGAGACGAGCGTCCCGTTCGCCATCTCCTGCAGCACCCGGGCCCGGCCGCGGGTCGAGTCCTTCTCGTCCTTCGTCGCGAGGTACGACGGGCACATGAAGCCGCCGGCGGCGCTGGTGTCGGCCCGGCACTTGCCGACCCCGACGCAGCGGTGCACGGCCGTGGTGAGGTCGCCCGCGTCGTGCGGGAACGCGAAACCGGTCGTCGCGAGCAGGGGTCGGGCGTGCGGTCGGCGCAGGTCCGCGTCGATCGGCCGGGGGCGGACCAGCACGCCCGGGTTGAGCAGGTCGCGCGGGTCGAGCAGGTCCTTGAACGCGCCGAACAGGCCGATCGCCCGCTCGCTGTACATCACGGGCAGGAGCTCCGAGCGGGCCCGGCCGTCGCCGTGCTCGCCCGACAGCGACCCGCCGTGCGACGCGACGAGGTGGGCGGCGTCCGTCATGAACGCCCGCAGGGGGTCCCCGGACCGCTCGAGCGGCACGTCGAGCCGCAGGTGCACGCAGCCGTCGCCGAAGTGCCCGTACGCGAGCCCGTCCACGCCGTGGTCGGCCATCAGCGCCTCGAGCTCACGCAGGTACGCGCCGAGCCGTTCGGGCGGCACCGCCGAGTCCTCGAAACCGGGCCACGCCTGCTCACCCGACGGCGTGCGGCCGCCGAGGCCGGCGCCGTCCTCCCGGATGCGCCACATCGCCGCCGCCTGCGGTCCCGGCGGGAACACGCCGACGGCGGACGTGCCGGACGACGCGGCGAGCGCCTGCGCCCGGGCGAGCGCCTCCTCGAGCGTGTCACCGCCCACCTCGACCATCAGCCAGCCGGCACCCTCGGGCAGCGGGGGGACCGCCGCGGCACCGCGGACGCGTCGCACCACGTCGACGAGCCGCGAGTCCATGCCCTCGATGGCCAGCGGCGCGTGCGCGAGCAGCGCGGGGACGGCGTCGGCGGCCGTCGGCATGTCCGGGTAGCCGAGCACCACGAGCACCGGCGCGGCCGACACGGGCACGAGCCGGACCGTCGCGCCGAGCAGCGTGCCGACCGTCCCCTCGGTGCCGACGAGCGCCTTTGCGAGGTCGACGCCGTTCTCGGGCAGCAGGTGCTCCAGCGAGTACCCGGACACCTGGCGGCCGAACCGGCCCAGCTCGGTGCGGATCACGTCGAGGTGGGAGCGGACCAGCGCGTCGAGCCCCGGCACCGCGTCGAGCGAGCCGCGCCCCGCGGTGAACCGGCGGCCCGTGCCGTCCACCACGTCGAGCTCCAGCACGTTGTCGGCCGTCCGCCCGTACGCGACGGCCCGGGGCCCGCACGCGTTGTTGCCGATCATCCCGCCGAGCGTCGCGCGGGCCTGCGTGGACGGGTCCGGCCCGAACCGGAGGCCGTGCGGTGCGGCGGCCTTCTGCAGGGCGGCCATGACCACGCCCGGCTCGACGCGTGCCGTGCGCTGCTCAGGGTCGATGTCGAGGATCCGGTTCACGTGCCGCGAGAAGTCGAGCACGACCCCCGTCCCGACGGCGTTGCCCGCGACCGACGTGCCACCGCCGCGGCTCGTCAGCGGCACACCGAGCTCGCGCACCACCGACAGGGCGGCGAGCACGTCGTCCGGGTCCTGGGGGAAGGCGACGACCTGGGGCACCACCCGGTAGTTCGACGCGTCGGTCGAGTACTCGGCGCGTCGACGGGTCGAGTCGTCGACCGCGCCGCGCATCGCCGAGCGCAGCGACCGGACGACGTCGTCGGGGCGGACGTCGCTCGACGGCGAGGGGCCGGCAGGCGAGGCGGTGGTGTCGGTCGGGGCGGCCACGGGTGCAGTGTCCCACCGCCCGGCCCCGGCACGGCCCGGTGCCCCGCCTCGTGGACACGGCTGCGGGTGGACGCTCCGGGGCCGGGGCCCGACGCCGACCGGCGCCCGCCAGGCGGTTCGCTGAAGACTTCGTCGCGCCGGACAGGACGACGTCGTCAGCGAAGGCGGGGCGACCGGGCCCGCGGCCGGACGCGACGCGGTTGCGACCGGACGCAGGCCCCGGCTGCGGCCCGACGCCCGGCCCCGGCAGCCACCGACGTGAGCCGGCGAGGGGCCGGACGCGGACCCGGTCAGGCGAGCGCGGCGTCCAAGGTGATCTCCGTGCCGGTCAGGGCCTTGCTGACCGGGCAGGAGCGCTTCGCGTTCTCGGCCGCCTGCACGAACCCGTCGGCGTCCAGCCCTTCCACCTGTCCACGGACCGTGAGTGCGATCCCCGAGATGCGGAACCCGCCGGCCGGGTCGGGGCGCAGCGTGACGTCGGCCGTCACGTCGAGCGACACCGGCGTGCCACCGGCCTCGGCGATCACGGCCGAGAGCTGCATCGCGAAGCACGACGAGTGCGCCGCGCCGATCAGCTCCTCCGGGCTCGTCGTGCCGCCGGCTTCCTCGGCCGCGCGCTTGGGGAAGGACACCTCGTACGAGCCGGCGCCCGAGCTGACCAGGTCGACCTTGCCGGTGCCCTCCGTGAGGTTCCCGGTCCAGGCGGTGCGTGCGGTACGCGTGGGCATGCGTGCTCCTCGTGTCGATGCGGGTCGATGCAGGTGGATCCGGTGTCGGTGCAGCGGGGCCGCTCCCCGACCCCTGGGCCACCGTAGGAGGCGGACGACGTCAGCGCGCGCGCTCCAGGTGGCCGGAGACGATCTCGACGGGGGCGCCCGCCTCACGCAGCGCCCACGCCGCACGGGCGTGCAGGGCGCGGCGGCGGGCCGGGTCGAGACCCTCGTACAGCGCGGCGCGCACGAGCTCGTGGCGGAACACGAGGCGGTCGCCCCGGGCGCGCACCACGCCCGCGGCGAGGCCGTGCCGCAGGGTCCGCCAGCAGTCGGGGACCGGCTCGCCCACCAGCGACGCGAGATCGGACACCACGAAGGACGCGCCGAGCACGGACGCCTGCCGCAGGAGCTCCAGCACCTCGGGCCCGAGGTAGTCGAGCCGGGACCGGACCAGCGTGGACAGCGGCTCGAGCCAGCCGCTGTCGTTCGTGTCCAGCACGCCGCCGCCGGACGAGAGCGCCTGTGCTGCCTGGGCGGTACGCACCACGTCGGCGACGAGCCGCGGGTTGCCGCCCGTCATCGACAGGGTGCCGCGCAGCGACGGGCCGAGCGCACCGCCGGCGAGGCGCTCCCCCAGCTCGACCACCGCCGACGACGACAGGGGACGCAGCTCCACGTACCGGGCGCCCGCACGGGTCCACGCGGCGATCACCGGGGCCAGCGCGGGGCGGTACGGGACGGGACGCAGCGTGAGCACGACGAGCGCGCGCGGCACCGCTCCTTCGCGGGCGAGACGCAGCAGCACGTCGAGCGACGCGTCGTCGGCGAGGTGCACGTCCTCGAGCACCAGCACCCACGGTCGGGCGTCCCCGCGGCGGCGCAGCATCGCCGCGAACAGCTCCACGGCACGCTCCCGGCGGGCCGACGACGCCGACGAGCCCCAGGCCGACGCCGGCTCACCGTGCAGGGCCTCCATGAGGTCGGTGAGCTCGCCCTCGACGGGGCCGCGCGCACCACCGCCCCGGCCGATCCGGGAGTCCGCGAGCAGCGCGTCCGCCAGCAGCGCGAACGACGCCGACCGCATCGACGACGCGCGCGCGGTCCGCATCTCCACGTCGAGGAGCCGGGCGCTGGAGGCGAGGGCCTCGACGAGGCTCGTCTTGCCGATCCCCGCCTCACCCTCGAGCAGGACGGTCCCCCCGTCACCGCCGGCGGCGGTGGAGAGCAGGTCGTCGAGGTCGTCGAGCTCGGCGGCCCGGCCCACCAGCGGACCGGTCCGCCCCGGCTCGGCCGAGGTGCTCATGCGCCCGATCGTATTGCCGCGACCGCCGCAAAGGACCAACCGGACACATCTGGCGTGGTGCCGGGCGGGTCGACCGGAGCACCGCCGGGCGTTCAGCCCACGTACTCCCAGTGCCATGCCTCGGGCTTTCCACCGCGGGGCTCGGCCCAGGCCGGGTGCACCCACGACTGCTCTCCGCCGTGCTCGGCCATCCAGCGGTGCTGCGGGGTGCCGAACGTCTGGATGCCGCCGCCGAGGTCGAGCGCCACTCCGCTGCCGTGGTTCGACGTGCCGGGCGTCGCGCACAGGCTGCCCTTGGTCCGGCGGCACGCGATCTGGCCGCTGTAGGACCGGTAGGAGTCGGAGATCGTGAGGTTCTCGCCGAAGGCGGACACGTAGGACGCGTTGAGGGCCTCGAGCGACTCGGCGGCGTCGCAGCGCAGCTGCACGGCCGAGTCGAAGGAGACGCCGCACAGGGCCTCGGCCGGGATGCGGCCGTTGCCGTACCCGAGCAGCGAGGCCTTCCACGCGGCCCGCTGGGCCTCGGCGGCGGCCTGCGCGGCGGCGGCGTCGGCAGCGGCCTGCGTCGCCGCGGCGTCGGCAGCGGCCTGCGCCGCGGCGGCCGCCTGAGCGGCCCGGTTGGCCTCGGCGGTCTGGTGGATCTGGGTGGTGAGGGTCGCGACCTTGGCGACGGCCACGCGGATCTTCGCTGTGGTGCTGTCCTCGGGCCCCTTGCTCGGCGGCACGGCCAGCGTCGACGCCGCGGCGTCGGCGGCGGCGGGGCCGGCAGCGGGGGCCGTGGCGTCCGCAGGTGCGGGGTCGGGGGCGGCGGCACCGGCGGCGGGGGCCGCGGCCGTGGCGGCCTCGGCGGTGAGCGCGGCGACCGTCGCGGACGGCACCGCCGGGACGGCCTTGCTGTCGGCCTCGCCCGCCGGGTCGGCGTGCCGGTCGGCGTCCTGCTGGGCGTCGTTCTCGGGCCCGGCGGCATCGGCGGCGGGCGACGCGGCCTGCGCCGGCACGGTCTCGTCGGCGGCGTGCTCGGCCTGCTCGATGAGCTCGTGGAGGTGCGCGGTCGCCTGGTCCAGCTCGGCGAGCGCGGCGGGATCCACCGCCGCCTCGGTGCCCTCCTGGTGCGCGGCCTGGGCGACCTCGACGGCATCGCCGGCGACGGTGACCGCCCCGATGCGCGCCTCCCGGACGGCCGACGCCGCGACGTGCGTGGTGGCGTCGGCGGTCGCGGCGGCGGCGTCGCGGGACGCAGCCTGGCCCATCGACGCACACAGCCCCACCGCCAGTGCAGCGACCACCGCCCCCTGGGCGAGGCGCGCGGGCGCGCTCCCACCGCTGGGCAGGAGCACAGCGAGGCTGGGGCGTTGTGCCGTCGAAGCGACGTGCTTGCCGCCCTCGGACCGACGCCTGAGGTTCGGCAATCTGTCACTCATGCGTAACACATTATGCGAGTCGGACGAGCGTCCAGCAATGAGGCTGGTGAGGCCAGGGGGAGGATTTGTGCGCGTCACGTCACGCAGCCGTTACAGAATTCATAGGTTCGCGCGGCTAGGATGCGGGCCGTGCCTCCTGCTTCGGATCCCCCCGCGTCGGATCCCCCCGTCCCGACGCTCCAGCACGCCCTCGACGACCTCTACGACATCGGACGGCTCGCCGCCCGGCTCGGCGTCGAGCACGCGACGATCCGGGTGTGGCTCTCGCGGAACGTGCCGTGGCTCCCCCGTCCCGACGGCCGTCTCAACGGAGGTGCCGTCTGGCGTGCGACCACCCTCGAGGGCATCGAGGACCGCCGTGCGAAGGGGCGCCCCGGGCGCAAGCCGAAGTTCGTACCGGCCGTCGCCGCCGCCGACGTGGCCCGCACCGGCCCCGCCCTGACCGCCGCCGCCACGTCGGGCACCCTGCCCACCCCGGCCGTGCCGGCGTCGACGCCCTCGGACGCCGTCACCGCCCACTGACCGGCCTAGGCTCGGCAGATGGGCGACGGCGCCGGTCCCGACCGCGATGCCGGCCGTGAGCGCGGCAGTGAGCGCGGCAGTGAGCGGGGCGGTGAGCGCGGCGGCGACCTCGGCGGCGACCTCGGCGCTGAGCGCCGTCGCGACCCCGGCCGCGCCGACGACGTCGCAGCGGCCATGCGGACGCTCGACCGGACAGGGTTCCTCCCCGCGGCCGTGCGGGCGCACGCGGCCGAGGACCACCCGCTGCCCCTGTGGCACGGCCAGACCAGCTCACAGCCGAGCACGGTCGCGGCGATGCTGCGTCTGCTCGAGGTGCCGGTCGGCGCCCGGGTCCTCGACGTGGGTGCCGGGTCCGGCTGGACCACCGCGCTGCTCGGGAGGCTCGTCGGACCGACAGGTCGCGTGCTCGGCATCGAGCTCGACCCGGAGCTGGCCGCCTGGGGCGCGCAGAACGTCGCCGCCTGCGCGATGCCGTGGGCGGTCGTCGAGGAGGCACGGCCCGGCGTCCTCGGGCGGCCGGTCGAGGGCGGGTGGGACCGGATCCTGGTGTCCGCCGCCGCCCGGCGCATGCCGCCCGAGCTCGTCGACCAGCTCGGGGACAGCGGACGCCTCGTGATCCCGGTCGGGTCCACGATGCACCTCGTGGTCCGGCGCGGTGACGACCTCGACGACACCACGCACGGGTCGTACTCCTTCGTGCCGCTGCGCTGATCGCGGACGGCCGGCGCCGGCGGTGGCCGACCAGCGCCCTGACCTCGGCGGACGCGGTGGTGGTCAGATGGGTCCATACCGTGATCTGCCCAAGAGGTGACGAATGGTGTAACTGGTCAGTACGGTGCACGAGGTGCTGTGTGTATGTGACCTGTGACACCGGTGCCTGCCGATCCGCACGAGCCCGGGATGTGCCCATGTCACGTCGTCCACTGCTTGCCGCCGTCACCGCAGTCGCCCTGTCCGTGAGTACCGCGTTCGTCGGTGTGCAGGCGGCGTCCGGTGCGCCACCGTCGGACGGCCCCCAGGCCGGCAGCTCGGCGAAGCTCGACCCCGCCGTCGTCGCGAAGCTGTCGAACGACGTCGCCACCGCGAAGGGCGACATCACGGCGTTCGTGCAGCTCGACGCGAAGTCCGGCACCGAGGTGACCGCCGCGGGGGGCAGCCCTGCCGCGGTCCAGGACGCGGCGCAGGACGCCGAGGCGCTCGCCGCCGACGTGGTCCCGCAGGAGCTCACCGCAGCGTCCGCGGAGTCGGCCGAGCCGAAGCGCATCGGCACCACCACCAACCTCGTCGCAGGCACGCTCGTCACGGGCGACGCCGCGCAGGTGCAGGAGCTCGCCGCGTCGCCCGACGTCGTCGCCGTGTACCGCGTCGTCCCGAAGAAGGCGACCAACGCGCACAGCGCCGAGTTCGTCCGGGCGCTCGCGACCTGGCAGGACACCGGCGTCACCGGTGAGGGCGTCCGGATCGGCGTCATCGACACCGGGCTCGACTACACGCACGCCGACTTCGGCGGCCCCGGCACGGTCGAGGCGTACCAGCAGGCATACGGCGAGGACGGGTCCGACCCGGTCCAGCCCGGGTTGTTCGACCCGACGAAGTTCATCGGCGGCTACGACTTCGCCGGCCCCCTCTACGACGCGAGCGGCGACGAGCCGGGATCCACCACGGTGCCCGCCCCGGACGAGAACCCCATCGACGCGGTCTACCTCTCCGGCAACAGCGGCCACGGCACCCACGTCTCCGGCACGGCCACCGGCTTCGGGGTGCTGCCCGACGGCACGACGTTCCGCGGGGACTACAGCAGCCTGACGGACGTCTCCGACTGGCAGGTCGGGCCCGGCATGGCACCGGGCGCCCAGCTGTACTCGCTCAAGGTGTTCGGCGACATCGGCGGGTCCACCAACCTGACGGCGATGGCCCTCGACCGCGCCGCGGACCCGAACGGCGACGGTGACTTCAGCGACCGGCTCGACATCCTCAACCTGTCGCTGGGCAGCGACGGCTCCCCCGCCGACGACCCGGACAACCTGCTCATCGACCAGCTCAGCACGCTCGGCACCGCCGTCGCGGTCGCCTCGGGCAACGCGGGCGACGTCACCGACATCGGCGGCAGCCCCGGCAACGCGCAGTCCGCGATCACCGTCGCCAACTCGGTCGGCGACCCGCAGACCCACGACGGCATCGAGGTGACGGCCGCGGCGGACCCGTCGCTGCTCGGCCTGCACGCCGGGCAGAACTCGGTGAACTACGGCGGGCCCGACGTCACCGCTCCCGTCGCCTTCGTCGGGGCGCGGTTCTCCGGCTGCACCGCGTTCACCGCGACGCAGGCTGCCGCGGTCGCCGGCAAGATCGCCTACCTCTGGTGGGACGACAACGACTCCACACGCGCGTGCGGGTCGGCGACCCGGTTCAACAACGCGGCCGCGGCCGGTGCCGTCGGCGTGCTCCTGCCCACCGAGAGCACCGTGTTCCCCGCGGGCATCGCCGGCAACGCCACCATCCCCGGCGCCCAGATGACCGCGCCGGTCACCGACGCGCTGCTGCCCGAGATCGAGGCCGGCACCCTCACGGTGCACATCGGCCCGTCGCTCGCGGGCGCGGTCGTCGAGAGCGTCACCGGTGACGCCCTCAACCCGAGCTCGTCGCGCGGCGTGCACGGGTCGCTGGGGTGGAGCAAGGTCGACGTCGCGGCGCCGGGCACGGAGATCTTCTCCGCGGCCTCCGGCACCGGGAACGAGCCGAACAAGCTGTCCGGCACGTCGATGGCCACGCCGCTCGTGGCGGGCGTCGCGGCGCTGGTCCGGTCGGCGCACCCGTCCTGGGACCAGGTCGAGGTGAAGGCGGCCGTGGTCAACACCGCCACGCACGACGTGTTCACCGGGCCGAACCAGACCGGTGACGTGTACGGCCCGCAGCGCGTCGGCTCCGGCCGCGTCGACGCCCTCGACGCCGTCTCCACGAACGTCGTCGCGTTCAACTCGGAGAGCCCGCGCCTCACGTCCGTGTCGTTCGGCGTGGTCGACGTCGGCACCACCCCGGTGGTGCAGAAGAAGACCGTCACCGTGAAGAACTACGGCACGGCCAGCCAGCGGTTCACCACGTCGGTCACCACCGCCACCACGGCGGGCGGCGCGTCGATCACCGCCACCCCGGCCAGCTTCACGCTCGCCGCGGGACGGACCCAGCTCGTCACGCTCACGCTCACGGCCGACCCGGCGAACCTGCAGCGCGACCTCGACCCGACGTCGGAGGCCGTGCAGAGCGGCGTCCCCCGCGAGTACGTCGCGGAGGTCGCCGGGAGGCTCGTCCTCACGTCCGGCTCGCAGGAGCTGCGCGTCCCGGTGCACGCGGCACCGCGGCTCGTGAGCGACCTGCACGCCGGTGCGGTCGAGTTCACGGACCCGTCCGACGACACGGCACCGCTCGAGCTCGACGGCACGGGCGTCGCGGCCGGCGGCTGGTACTCGCTGACCACGCCGCTCATCCTCGGCGCCACGAGCCCCAAGCTCGAGGACTCGCCGGGGCTCCAGACGTCGGAGTCCGTCCGCAAGTCCGGTGACATCCGGTTCGTCGGGTGGGCGTCGACGGCACCCCAGGTGGCGGCCGGAGGCGGCGACCCCGCGGACGGCCTGCTGGGCATCGGCATCGCGACGGACGGCAACTGGGCGTCCCTGGCGGGCGGCGGCTCGTCGAACAGCACGTTCCTGCCGGTGATCGACATCGACGTGGACGGCGACGGCGCCTACGACCTCGAGACCGTCGTGCAGAAGCTGTCCGACTCGGAGGACATCACCGTCGCGGCGACGTTCGACTACGACACCGGCAAGACGCTGGCCACCGAGCTCGTCAACGAGTTCGCGGGCGACGTCGAGTCCGGCATCTTCGACAACAGCGTGCTCGTCGCGCCGATCCCGGTCGGGCTCTTCCCGGAGGGCTCCACGCCCACGATCCACACGTGGACGTTCTCCGGCTACGCCGAGGACCCGAGCAACGTCCTCGACCAGGCCGACGACTTCACGGTCGACCCGTACGCGCCGCCGTTCTGGTTCGAGAACGACATCCAGGGCACGTTCTCCACGCTGGGCAGCGGCGACACCGCGATCCCGGTGCACAAGGGCGCCGGTGCCGCCGACGGCAAGCTGCTGGTGTTCCAGCACGCGAACGCCGACCCGGGCACCCGGGCCCAGGTCGTGGACGTCACCGTGCCGGTGGCGACCGAGACGTCGACGATGCTCGACGTCTCCGGCACACCGGCCGTCGGCAAGAAGCTCACGCTCACCGCGACCGTCACCCCGTCGGAGGCGACCGGCAGCGTGACCTTCCTCGACGGCACCACCGAGCTCGCGACCGTCCCGGTGAAGAAGGGCCAGGCCACCACCAAGGTGGAGCTCGGCGGCGGCTCGCACACGCTCAGCGCGGTGTTCACGCCCGACAGCCCGTGGTATCTCGGGTCGACGTCGAACGTGGTCACGATCGACGTGGCGAAGTCGACGTCGACCACGAAGCTGCGGCTGTCCCGCACCTCCGTGACCTACGGGACCGCCGTCTCGGCGACGGTCACGGTCAAGGGGGCGACGGCGGCTCCGGCCGGAGCGGTGGAGATCCGTGAGGGCAGCACCGTGGTGGCCACGGGAACGCTCACCGTGACGGGCCTGAGCGGCACGGCGGTCGTCGCCCTGCCGCGCACGCTCGCGACCGGCACGCACCACCTCACCGCGGTGTTCCCCGGCACGGCCGACGTGGCCGGCTCGCAGGGCACCGCGTCGCTGCGGATCTCCAAGGCCACCTCGCACGTCGTCCTCTCGACGCCGTCGTGGACCGTGGCTGCGGGCTCCCGGCCGGTGGTGACCGTCAAGGTGACCGGCGACTCCACGGGTGCACCGGCGCCCACCGGCAGCGTGCGCGTGCTGCTCGGCATCCGGGTCGTCGGTACCGTGCCGCTGCACGACGGGGTGGCGACGCTGACGCTCCCCGCCGTGCACTCGACGACGGTGCTCACCGCGATCTACTCGGGCGACCCGAACCACTACCCGGGCGCGATGGGCCGCACGTTGAAGGTGCAGTAGCACCACCTGTCCGACGACGAGGGCCCGGAACGCCGGGTCTCACGGTCGCCGCAGCACCTCGTCCGGAGGAGCTGCGGCGGCCGTGGTCGTTCCCGGGCCCTTCGTCGTGCGTCGCGTCGACGGCCCGCCGCGCAGGAGCTGCCGGGGACGGTGACGGCGACGGGTCAGAAGAGTGTGTCCTCCACGAGGACACGGGCAGGACGGGCTGCGCGTCCCGGTGCCCGGGCGGTGCCGACGGCCGGGTCGGGTGCGGTTGCGGGCACGGCGGCTGCGGGCACGGCCGCTGCCGGCACGGCGGCTGGGACGGCCGGCCGGACCTCGGTGGGCGCCGCGTTCGGGGGGCTCACACGCCCGTCGCGCATCTCCCGGGCGGCGATGCCGGCGAGCTCGTCGGCCCGCTCGTTGAACCGGTCGCCCTGGTGCCCGCGCACCCACGTGAACGACACGGGGCCCGTCCGCTCGGCGATGGCCCTGTCGATCGCCTGCACGAGGGCGAGGTTCTGCACGGGTCCGCCGGACGCCGTGCGCCAGCCCTTGCGCTTCCAGCCGCGCACCCACTCGGACGCGCACTTGATGGCGTACTGGGAGTCGGCCTCGATGGTCAGCGGCTCGTCACCCGGGTGCGCCGTGATCGCCTCGAGCACCGCCATCAGCTCCGCGACCTGGTTCGTGCCGGACGCGACGCCGCCGCTCGCGTGGGTGCCGTCGTGGTTCGCCCACGCCCAGCCGATCGCCCCGCCGGGGTTGCGCAGGCAGGAGCCGTCCGTGCTGACCGTGATCACGGGGAGACATTGTGCCCTGCAGGGCTCATGTCGCCCGCAGGACAGGCCGATATGGAGGCATGACGACGATCGACGACGTCGACCTCTTCGGAGAGACGTTCAGCGGATTCCGTGACGTGGGCACCAGCCGCCGGCACCCGGCCTGGCTGACGGCACTCGTGCTGCTGGCCGCCGTGGCCCTGGTCGCCACCGGTCTCCTGTGGTCGCGCGCCCTGCAGACGGGCCCGACGACCGCCGAGCCGGTCGACGCCGTCACGCTCCTCGACGTGTTCGCCGCGCCGCAACGGCCGGTCGACACGCTGGCCGCCGACGACCTCGTGGGCCTCGGGCTGCACGCGTCGACCACGCGGTTCCTCGCCGACACCCCCAGCGGCAGCCAGTACGCCGCGGTGAACACTGCCGGCGACCTGTGCGTCGTGACCGTCGTCGACGGTGCCCTGCCCGGCCTCGGGTGCGCCCACGCGGTGGCCGGCATGACGTTCACCGGCACCGACCTCAAGCTCGTGACGGACGGCGGCCCCGCCCCGACCGCCGCGGACGGCTGGCGGCAAGCCGGTCCCCAGGTGTTCGTCAAGGGCTGACCGGTCCAGCGGCACGCGCAGCCTGCCCCCGCCCGACCGTCGGGCGCCGGTGCCCTGCTCGTCAGGGGGCGTCGGCGAGCGCGTCCACCACACGCTTCACGCTCGACGACAGGCCCCAGCGCTCCGCGAGCGCGACGAGCCTCTCCGCGTCCGCGACCACGTGCGGGAGCCGGTCGTCGACCTCCCCCACCGCGGCGTCGTGCGCCACGCGCACCACGAGCGGCGCGACCGCCAGGTAGTCCGCCGACTCCAGGAGCCTGCGCCGCTGCGTCGCCGTCAGGCCCGGGTCACCCGCGTCCCGGGCCGCGAGGATGCCGTCGAGCGACCCGTACCGGTGCACGAGCGCGGCGGCCGTCTTCTCCCCGATCCCCGGCACGCCCGGCAGCCCGTCGCTGGGGTCGCCCCGCAGCGCCGCCATGTCCGCGTACCCCGCGCCCGACGACACCGCGTACCGCTCCGCGAGCCGGGCCTGGTCGACGACCTCGAGGTCCTTGATCCCCCGCACCGTGTACAGCACCCGCACGCGGTGCTCGTCGTCGACGAGCTGGAACAGGTCGCGGTCCCCCGTCACCACGTCGACGGCGTCGCGGGCACCCTGGCGCTCCCGCGCGACGAACGTGCCGATCACGTCGTCCGCCTCGTACCCGGGCACCCCCACCCGGGCGATGCCGAGCGCCGCGAGCACCTCGACGATGATCGGCACCTGCGGCCGCAGCAGGTCCGGCACCTCCTCGACGGTGGTGCTGCCCGCCGCCAGGCGGTGCTCCTTGTACGACGGGATGGCGGACACCCGGAACGCCGGCCGCCAGTCGTCGTCCCAGCACGCCACGAGCCTCGTCGGTCGCCGGTCGACGACGAGCCTGGCGATCATGTCGAGCAGCCCGCGCACCGCGTTGACCGGGGTGCCGTCCGGTGCCTTCACGGAGTCGGGCACCCCGAAGAACGCTCGGAAGTAGAGGGAGGCGGTGTCAAGTAAAAGCAACTTCTCGCTCTTAGCGCCCATGACGCCTCCGCTCTCGGCGCCGCTCTTGGGCAGCCTTGTAGGTCGAGTTGTAGCGAAGCACGTCCGCGGCCCGGAAGTCGCGCGCGCCCTGCGCGCCGATCTCCCACTCGGGAGACTCCGGATCCGGATACGGATTGACGTCGTCAGGGGGCAAGGGCCGCCACAGCAGCTCGCCCGGATGACGTTCCGCGATTGCCGCCAGTGGGTGACGACTGTTGACGCGGTCACCCTTCGTCGGTTCCGTCATGGCCTCCGCCTGCTTCGCGAACGCCCTCACGACACCCATGTCCGCCGCCTGGCACAGGAATTCCAGTGAGGGGCCGTAGGGCGACGCTTCGCACCAATGCACGAGCACGCTCACGTCGTGAACCCGCCGCCGAAGGCGCCGAAGTACACGGAGGCGCTGTCGAGCAGCAGGAGTCGGCCGGCGGTCATGCGGGGAGTCTGTCAGCCGCCACCGACGCACCGCAGCACCGGGGCCGGACAGCCGCCGCATCGCGCCCTGGCCGAGCGCCGCACCGGCCCGCCGCAGGCCGAGCTGCCCGCCTACGGCGCGCCGTCAGACCTCGGGAGTGCGGCGGTCGGGGGAAGATCGCGCCGGCACCGGCTCGCCGAGCGAACGAGTCGGTAACCTTCCGTGCGCGGCCCGTTCCGCCCGAGGACCGCGGTCGTCGGGGAGCGGGCACCGGTCCCGCAAGGCCGCCACCCTCGGAGGCACGATGCCCACGCTCGCCCGCACCGTTGCCCGCACGGTCACTCGTGCGGGCACCCGTGCGCTCGCCCCGGTGGCACTCGCGCTGGTCGCCGTGCTCGCTGGTGCCGCCGGCGCCTCGGCGGAGCCGCCTGCGACGCTGGCCGGCGAGGTCACCGACCACGCCGGCGTCCTCTCGCCGACCGACGTCGAGGCGGTCACGGCGGCGCTCGACGGCCTCGCGGACCGCACCCGGTACCAGCTCTTCGTGGTCTACGTCCCGACGTTCGACGGGATGCCCG
The DNA here is from genome assembly GCF_054057935.1 of Cellulomonas sp. URHB0016. Classification (NCBI taxonomy): domain Bacteria; kingdom Bacillati; phylum Actinomycetota; class Actinomycetes; order Micrococcales; family Cellulomonadaceae; genus Cellulomonas; species Cellulomonas sp. URHB0016. Next base: position 1,943,302 of record NZ_JBSRZU010000001.1, read on the forward strand.
CCGCGGACTGGGCCGACGACACCGCGGTCCGCTCGGGACTGGGACGCGACGACATCCTGCTCGCCGTCGCCGTCGACGACCGGCAGTACCGGGTGTCCGTGGACCAGGACAGCCCGCTGACCGACGACCAGCTCGGCGACGTCGAGGCCGACCGCATCGAGCCCGCGCTGCGGGACGACGACTGGGCGGCTGCCGCGACCGCGGCGGCGACCGGGTACGAGGCGGCAGCGGCGGAGACCGACGCAGGGCCGGCCGGCGACGGGACGGCCTCGGTGCCGTGGGGCGTCGTCGGGGCAGTCGTCGCCGGGATCGCGCTCCTCGTCCTCGTGCCCGTGTTCGGGGGCAGGCTGCTCCGGCGCCGTCGGGTGCTGCGCGAGGAGCGCGAGGAGCTCGCCGCGCTGGACGGCAGAGCGAGCTCCGTGCTCGTCGCGGTCGACGAGGCCGTCACCAGCAGCGCCCAGGAGCTCGGCTTCGCGGAGGCCGAGCTCGGCTCCACGGTGACCGCACCGTTCGCCGCCGCCCTCGAGCACGCGCGCACCGGGCTCGCCGGTGCGTTCGCCGCCCGGCAGCGGCTCGACGACGCCGAGCCGGAGAGCGTGGCCGGGCGTCGGGCGCTCCTCACCCAGATCCTCGACACCTGCGCGGGCGTGGACGCGCTCCTCGACGCGCAGACCGCCGACTTCGACCGGCTGCGGGACCTGCACGCGCGGGCACCGCAGCTCCTCGCGGACGTCGAGCAGGCCGCCACCGCGGTCGACGCCCGCATCGGGACCGCCGCGGGCACGTTCGCGGGCCTGGTCTCGCGGTACGCGCCGAGCGCGCTGACGACGATCACGCCCAACGTCGAGGACGCGCGCGCGGCGCTGGTCCGCGCCCGGCAGGCGGCCTCACGCGGAGCGAGCACCCTCGACACCGACCGCCCCGCGGCCGTCGCCGCCGTGCAGGAGGCGTCCGAGGCGCTCACCCGGGCCGGCGCGCTGCTGGACGCGGTCGACGCGGCCGCCCGCGAGCTGGCCGCCGCGCCCGACCGGCTCGCGCAGGCGGGTGCGGACCTCGACGCGGATCTCGCGGACGCCGCCCGGCTAGCCGGGGCCGACGCCGCCGTCCGGCAGGCCGCAGACCGGGCGAGCGCCACCCTCACGCGCGGCCGGTCGGCGTCGGCCGTGGCGGACCCGCTGGCGGCGCTGGCCGACGTGCGGTCGGCCGAGACCGCGCTCGACCAGCTCCTGCAGCCGCTGCGGGACGCCGAGGCCGCGGCCGCCCGCGCGGTCGCGCGCCTCCCGGTCGCGCGCGCGGAGCTCGCGGTCCAGCTCGAGTCCGCCGACAGCACGATCTCGGCGCACCGGGCGGCCATCTGGACCACTGCGCGCACCCGCCTGTCCGAGGCGCGGCGGCAGGCCCTGGCCGCCGCCGAGTGGCCCGTCACGGACCCCGTCGGTGCCCTGGCGGCCGTCGAGGCCGCGAAGGCGCTCGCCGCGGCCGCGCTGGAGGCGGCACGGGCGGACGTCGCCGAGGCGGACGCGCTGAGCCGGGGCTGGTCTGACCAGGAGGACTCACGGTCCGGCTTCTTCGCCGGGTCCGGCGAGCTGTTCTCGACGGAGCTGTTCGGCAGCCCGGGCGGCTACCGCGGCGGCTCGCCACGCAGCAGCTCCGGCTCGTCGTGGTCCCGGTCCTCGTCCTCGTCCCGGTCGTCGTCGTCCCGGTCCTCGTCGTCCTCCGGCGGTCGTTCGTCGAGCAGCAGCAGCGGCCGCAGCAGGCGCGGCGGGGGCGGCCGGTTCTAGCCTCCGAGCCTGCGCCCGTCAGGCGGCAGCGGCCTTCGCCTCCTCCGGCGGCAGACCGAGCTGCTTGCGGAACAGGCTGCGCTGCACGGTCCAGCCGAGCCCGGCGACCACGAGCCAGACCACCAGCATGAGGGTCTGCTCGGCACCGTCGTCGGGGTGACGCAGGAACCCGAACGCGGCGGGCCAGATGATGCCCAGGCCGGACAGGATGATGCTCGCTCCGCCGAGCGCGGTGAGCCACAGGAGCATCCGCTTGGCGTACCTCTCGGCGAGGAACGCGCTCAGGAACGCGACGGCGGCGACCAGCACCACGCCGAGCAGCACGCTCGTCTGCGGGTTGTGCAGGGCGGACCAGAACTTGGCACCGATGACGGCGCCCGTCACGAAGCCGACCACGAACGTCGCGAACCGGAAGACGAGCGTGACGAGGACCCAGGCGAGCAGCGCCGAGCCGAGGCCGACGAGCACCGCCGTCCACCCCGTCGCGCCGACGGCGTCGGCGACGAGATAGCCGAGGGCGAACCCCGACGCCAGCAGCGCCAGGTTCACCGACCGGATGCCGTAGAAGCAGAGCAGAAGTCCCACCAGCAGCACCACGGCACCGGTCATCGTCGCCCCTTTCCCGGGCTCGTGCCCAGGCTAGGGGTCACGGGCCCGCCCGCACCACCAGCGGGGCCGCCGGGTTCTGGCGGCCCGTCATCCCGCCGGGGAGAAGTCCAGCCGGTCGTCCACCACCGCGATGACGCTCCAGGTCGACCCGTCCGCCGACGACAGCTCGTACGTCGGCACCAGCACCGACGCCCCGCCGGGCAGCGTGGCCGGTGCGACCCCGAGCCGTGCGGAGGTGATCTCGACCTCCTGCACGGGCCAGCCCAACCGAGCCCCGGCCGTCGGGGTGGCCGGGACCGTCGGCGTCGTCTCGGGTGCCGGCATCATGTCGCTCATGGCGCCCTCCGCCGCCCCGCGGGCGGTCATCGCGAGAGGCATCACGCCGCCGGACGAGAACCCGAACCGCGCGTCCCCCAGCCGCTCGACGGCCTCGGCGGGGCTCACCACGTCGTACGAGCCGAGGTCGACCAGCGGCGCGAGCGAGCCCCACATCGACTGGACGCCGTCGGCGAGGACCGTGAAGCTCCAGGTCATTCCCGTGCGGGCGCCGTCGACGACCTGGTAGGCGGACACGCTCGCCGCCTGGGACGTGCCGGGGTCGACGACCTCGAGCTCGTACCCCGCCGGGTCCAGGCCCAGCGCGCTCAGCAGGTCCCGGGCCTGCGCCTTCGCGTCGTCCGCACCGGGTGCCGACGCCGTGCCGGCCGCGCACGGGCTCGGGACGTCCACGGGGGGCGCGACGGGTGCGACGGCGCTGCCGGCGCTGCCCTCGTTCCCGTCCCCCTGCTCCGGGTCGAGCTTCTGGATCTCGTCCGGCGCCGAGCGCACGCACGACCACGGGTCCCGCGTCGGGTCGTAGTACGTCACGCTCGCCGCGCCGTCGGCCGCCAGCGACACGGACGGTCCCGAGCCGTCCTGCGGCCCGACGATCCACGTCCCGTACTGCTGCACCGGCTCGCCCGGCACCTGCAGGACCTCGGCCAGGTGCCCGACGGTCGCCGCCGAGTAGACGCTCGCGGCGTCGAGCGCCCACGCCTTCCCCGACGCACCCTCGTCCGACAGCCCCCTGGAGGAGAACACCGTCCGCCCGCCGTACCAGGCCGACGCCTTGTCGGTGGCGGCGAAGGGTGCTGACCCCACCGCCGCCGAGTCCTGCGCCCCCTCCGGCGCGCCCACGGGACCGGCGGGCGCGATGGCCGGCTCCGCCGTCCCTGCCGTCTGGGTCGTGTCCGCCCGCGCCGTGCCCACCAGGTACCCCGCGCTGCCGATGGCCGCGATCCCCGCGACGGCCGCCGCGACCTGCAGCCACCGAGCCGGGCGGCGCCTGGCCCGCGCGGCGGCGAGCTCGTCGACGGTGATCTCCTCGACGACCGGGGCGTCGTCACCGTGCGCCGCGGCGGCCTGCGCCGCCCCCACGGGCTCCGCGGCCGCCGCGGCAGTCGCGGCAGTCGCGGCCGTCGCGGCCTGCGTCGCCCCCGTCGCGTCAGTGGCCCCTCCGGCGCCGGCCGCGGCCGACCCGGTCACGCCGGCCAGCGCAGACCGCACGCGGGCGAGGTCCGGCTCCGCGCCCGCCGCCGGGTCCGCGGCCCGCAACCGGGCGAATGCCGGGTCGTCGCCGTCGGACGGTGCTGGGGTGTGCGCGTCGTTCATGGTGTCCTCCCGGGGCGTCGATCGTCCTGCCCTGTCTGTGTCCCGACCCCGCCCGCCCTTGCACGGTCCCCACGGGCGTCCACCTCGTGCGCCGAGACCGTGACGTCGAGCCGAGGACGGCGGGCCACAGTGCCGGTCTCGTCCCGACGTGCCGCGCTCGGGGTGAGGACGAGGTGCTGGGCGGCGCGCGTCAGGCGTCCTGGGCGGCCCACGCGTCGCGGAGGCGGGCCCGGGCGCGGCTCAGGGCGGCGTCCGCTCCCCCGCGACCGATGCCCAGCACCTGGGCGAGGGCCTCGCCGGTGAGGCCCTCCCAGGCGTTGAGCAGCAGGATCTGGCGGTCGCGCGGGCCGAGGACGGCGAGCACCTCGCGGACCTGCTCGTCGCGCACCGCCCGGAGCACGGGGTCGTCGTCGTCCGGCTCGTCGGGGACGGTCGCCACCGGCACGGCGCGGTGCTTGCGGCGGTGGTTCGCGACGACGAACCCTGCGGTCCGGTAGAGCCAGGGCAGCTCGGCACCGTCGGGCACGTCGTCGCGGCGCCGCCACGCGACGGTGAGGACGTCGGCCGTCAGGTCCTCGGCGTCGTCGCGCGCGCACCGTCGGGCGACGAACCGGAACACCGCCCCGGAGTGCTCGGTGACGACCCGGTCGAACCAGGCGGCGTCGTGCGGCTCACCATGGTCGACGGCAGGGACGACGGCGTCGTCCTCCCGGCTGTCGGGTGTGCTCGGTGTCCGCGGCTGCACGGTGCTCCCAGGTGGTGGCGGTCGTCGAAGGCCTACACCCGCACTGTGTGCCGTGACCCGCGGTTCTTGCACGCACCCGACGACGCTTCTACAACCCCTCGGCGACCACCGCGGTGACCTTGAGCCAGGCGTCCCGGGTACGGGGGTGCAGCGTGTCGTAGTCGATCGGCCCGCCGGACACCAGCGACCTGTCGTGCGGGACCTCGATCACCGCCCGGGTGAGGGCCCCGAAGTGCGAGCGCAGCCGCCCGCGCAGGTCCTTGTCCACCTTCGGCTCGGGCGCCGACAGCACGGTGACCGCCTTGCGGACGGCCTCCTCACGGCCCGACGCGCGCAGGGAGTCGAGCGCCCACGCGGCGGACTGGGCGGTGTCCTCCCGGATCGTCGAGACCACCACGATCTGGTCGGCGAGGGCGACGGCCGCCTGCCAGTTGGAGGCGCGCATGTTGTTGCCCGTGTCGATGACGAGCACCCGGTAGAACTGCGAGAGCACGGTGTGCAGCGACCGGAACGACGCCGCGTCGACGCTGGAGATCGACGCCGAGCTCTCGTCGGACGCCAGCACGTCGAACTGCTCGGTCGGCTGGGTGCGGACGTACTGGTCGAGGTCGCCGATCCGCACGGTCCCCCGGGCCGACAGGCGCGGCAGCGCGCTGAGCAGGTCGACGGCGGTGTTGGTGTGGTCGGTGTGCGACGAGCGCCAGCCGAGCGTGCCCCGCGTCTCGTTGTTGTCCCACGCGAGCGTGTAGCCGCCGCGCTGCAGCCCGAACGTCGCGGCGAGCAGCATCGTCGCGGTCGTCTTGTGCGCGCCGCCCTTGGGGTTGATGACCACGACCGTCTTGGGTCCGTCGAGCGTGCGGCGCACCGACGCCGACGCCACCCGGCGGCGCTGCTCCACGCGACCCGGGCCGGGGGCGATCGCCCCGAACGTCACCCGTCGGACGCCGGCGCGCCAGCCGTGCTCCGCCGGGCCGCCGGACACCGGGTGACGGGCGGCGAGCAGGTCGTCGAGCGTGGGCAGGGGGGCGGTCTCCCGGGCCTTGTCGCCGCCGCGGGTCCGGACGGCGGCGGCGCTCGCCGGCGAGCTCGCGGTGGGGCTCGCGGTCGGGGTCGGGGTCGGGGCCGACGGTGCTGCGGCCGCCGTCGGGGGCGCGGCCGTCGTCGCGGCCGCGGTCAGGGGGGGTGTCGGCGCGGGGGTCGTCGGAGGCGTGGCCACCGGTGACGGCGCCGGGTCCGTGACGGCGGCGGTCGCGGCTGCGCCCGTCGCCGTGACCTCGCCGGGCGTGCCGTCCGCGTCCTCGTCCGGAGCCTCGTCCACGACGCCGTCCGGGTGGATCAGCAGCGACCAGACCCCGTCGGGGTCCCGCACCTTGACGGGCAGCGGCCGGCCTGTCTCGCCGGCCAGCTCGGCCACGCGGGCGGTGATCGCCGCGCCGGCCTCCGCGAGGGTCGCCAGCTGCACCCGCTCGACGACCCCGTCGACCGAGATCTCACCGGTACCGTCGTCGCGCACCTCGGCGGTGATCTCCGGCACCCGCGCTGGGGTGGCCCTGCCGCGTTCGTCGGTACCGTCGATCATCGTCACGTCGCTCCTCGGTCGCACGACCAGAAACTACGCTGCCCAGCCTAGGCGCGCATGGCGGAGCCGCAGGCCAGACGCTCGACGGCTCGGCTACTCCTCCTCGCCGTGCACCTCGAACCACACCGTCTTGCCGCCGGGCACGACGTGCGTCCCCCAGTCGGAGGACAGCGCCTCGACGAGCGCGAGCCCTCGTCCGCTCGGCGCGGTGGGCTCCGGATGACCTGCCTGCGGGGCTCCGCCGCCCTCGTCGGTCACGTCCACGCGGACGTCCGCGCGGTCGATCCGGACGCGCACGTGGACCGCCCCGCCGGCAGGCCCGTGCAGCACCGCGTTGGAGACGAGCTCGCCGGTCAGCAGCTCGACGACCTGGTTGGACATCCCTCCCACGCCCGCCTCCGCGACGGCCCGCATCACCCAGTGCCGCACCGTGCGCGGCGCCGACCGCTGGGCGGCCACCACGAGCTCGTCGTCGATCACGTGCGCGTCGCGCCGACGCGCGCTCGCCGCACTCCTGAGGTCCCGGACGTCACCCACTCGTCCAGGGTGCCCGAGTCCGGGCGAGCCCGCCGGGCGGGACCACGGACACGTGCGGGTGAACGGTGCCCGAGCAGGGCCGCTCAGCGCGTCTGCGCCACGAGCCCCACGAGGTTGCCCTCGCTGTCCCGCACGAACGCGTGCCACTCGTCGGTCCCGGCCGGCCCGAGGGTGTCGTCCTGATGGCTGAAGATCACGTGCGGCTCCGACTCGACGACGACCCCGCGCTCGCGCAGCCGCGAGACGGTCGCCGCGACGTCGTCGACCCGCAGGTAGAGCAGGGCGGACGGGGCGTTGACGTCGAGCAGCAGCCGCACGCCGTCCAGGTCGAAGAACAGCAGGCCGGGCGGGTCGAACCGGGCGGTCGGCGCCCTCCCCAGCAGGTCCGCGTAGAAGGCGGCCGCCCGGTCGAGGTCCGTCGCGCGCTGCGCGACCTGCACGAGGCCCATGGCGCTCATCGTGCACCCCGACCTGCGGCGGCACACCCCCCGACCGTCGTCTGAGGTACCTCAGGCCGCACCCGGTCCGCAGGACCGGCCAGGACCCGTCGGTCGACCGATCCGCGCACCCCCGCCTCACGAGGAGGTTCGTGGTCGACGGAAGAACGCCCGACGCCACGAGGAGCACCACCATGACCGACATCTGGGGACCCGCGCTCGAGGCACAGGTCACGTTCCACCGCGAGGAGCTGCGGCGCGCGGCGCAGCGGCGGCCGAAGCGTGCCCGTCGTCCGCGCACCGGCAACCGCCCGAGCGCCCTGACGTCGTCCGAGGGCCCCGTGCGTGGGTGGCTGCTGCGAGGATCGGGGGCATGGCACGTGGCCCGATGAGCACGCCGTTCGTCGCGCGCGCAGGCCAGGTCTCCGAGCTCATGGACGGCCTGGACCGCGCCGGCCGTGGTGTGCCCGGCCTCGTCCTGCTGGCGGCGGACGCCGGCGTCGGCAAGACGCGGCTGGTCCAGCACGTCGCGGGGCTCGCGACCGCGGCCGGCGCGCGGGTCGCCGTCGCGCACTGCGTGGACCTCGGGGAGATCGGCCTGCCGTACCTGCCGTTCTCGGAGGCCCTCGCCCGGCTCCGTGAGGTCGACCCGGAGGCGGTCGGCGCGGTGGTCCGGGACCGGCCCGTCCTCGGCCGCCTGCTGCCGGGTGGCGGGCCCGACGAGGACGGCGGGGACGACCGCACGGGCCGCCTGCAGCTGTTCGACGGGCTTACCGAGGTGCTCGGTGCCGTCGGCCGCCCGGGGCACCCGCTGCTGCTCGTGCTGGAGGACCTGCACTGGGCGGACGCGTCGAGCCGCGACGTGCTGCGGTTTCTCGTCGCACGCCTGCGTGACCAGCACGTGCTCGTGGTCGCCACGTACCGCACGGACGACCTGCACCGGCGGCACCCGTGGCGGGCCGTCGCCGGGGAGCTGGCGCGGCACCCGCGCGTGACCCGGATGGACCTGCACCCGTTCACGCCCGACGAGCTGCGCGACTTCACCACGGCCGTCACGGGCGGCCCTGTCCCGGAGGGCGTCCTGCACCGTGTGCAGGACCGCTCGGACGGCAACGCGTACTTCGCCGAGGAGCTCCTGGCGGCGAGCAACGACGGCGACGCGCTGCCCTGGTCGCTCGCCGACGTGCTGCGCAGTCGTCTGGAGGTGCTCGAGCCGGCGGTGCAACGGCTCGTGGGCGTGGCGTCCGTCGCGGGCCGCCGGGTCTCCGAGCCGCTGCTGCGCGCCGCCGCGGCGGCCGCGGGCGACCCGCTGCTCGCGGACCCCGGGGACGTGGACGCGGCGCTGCGGGACGCGGTCGCGCACCACGTGCTCGGCGGGGAGGACGGGCAGATCGCGTTCCGGCACGCGCTGCTCGCGGAGGCCGTCTACACCGAGCTGCTGCCCGGCGAGCAGTCCTCGCTGCACCGTGCGTACCTCGCGGCCCTCGCGGCCGACCCGGCGCTCGGCTCGTCCGCACAGCTCGCGTTCCATGCCGTGCGGGTCCCCGACCTCCCCACCGCGCTGCGGGCGTCGCGGGCCGCCGCGACGCAGGCCCGGCAGATGCTCGCGCCCGTCGAGGAGCTCCGGCACCTCGAGGTGGTCCTGCGCCTGTGGGACGGGGTGCAGGACGCGGGAGAGCTCCTCGCGGACCCGCACGTGGACGTGCTGGCCGCAGCCGCCGAGGCCGCGAGCCTGGCGGGGCAGCTGGACCGGGCCGTGCAGCTGTCGCGTGCCGCGATGCAGGAGGCACCCGCGGGCAGCGAGCGGCGCGCCACGCTCCGCACCGGCCTGGCGCGCCACCTGCTCAGCCTGGACGACGTGCACGACGCGCTCCACCAGGCGCAGCGCGCACTCGACGAGCTCCCCGCCTCGCCCTCCCCGAGCCGGGCGCGGGCGCTGGCGACGTACGCGCACGCCGCGCTCAGCTCGGACCTCGCCGACGAGGCGACCCAGGCGGCGACGGAGGCGGCCGACATGGCCAAGGCGATCGGGGCCGCCGACGCGGAGTCGGACGCCCTGACCTCGCTCGCGGTGCTCGTCGTGCACGACGCCGACCGGGCCGCCCGGCTGCTCGCCGACGCCCTGGACCGCGCCAGGGCCGCGGGAGACGTCGCCGGCGAGCTGCGCAGCACGTTCAACCTCGCCAGCCACCACTACTACGCGGGGGAGATCGCCGGGTCGATCCGGATCCTCGACGCCGGGGCCGTCCGTGCGCGCGAGACCGGCACGGCCTGGAGTCCCTACGGCGTGCAGCTCGTGGTGTTCGGCCACCTGTTCCGGTACGTCTCGGGCGACCTCGCACCCGTGCCCACCCGGGGGGTGGTGCCGGACGAGATGGCAGCGACGCTGCAGGCCACGGCCCTGTACTCGGCGGTGGCCCGCGGTGACGAGGACGCCGTCGAGCAGGGCCGGGCCCTCGAGCGCGCGTGGGGCCTGGACGGCTACGTCGCGCTCGTCGGCGGCGGGACGACCGTGGACGCGCTCACGTGGCGGGGCGAGCCCGACGAGGCCGTTGCGCTCCTGCAGCGCGTCGTCGACCACGTCGCCACCATCTGGACCGACGCCTTCCTCGGCGGCATCTGGCTGTGCGCGCTGGGCCTCGCCGCGCTGGCTGACGCCGCCGCCCAGGAGCGCCTGGCCGGCAAGGACGTGACCCCTCGGCTCCAGCTCGGGGAGCAGCTCCTCGCCCGGGCGGTGCGGACCGCCGACATCGGCCGACCCCGCGGCGGTGCCCTCGGCCCCGAGGGCCGCGGCTGGCTCGCCCGGGCGCACGCCGAGCACGCCCGCCTCACCGGCAGCCACGACCCCGGGCTGTGGCGTGCGGCGCTGGCGGAGTTCTCCTACGGGTACCGCTACGAGCAGGCGCGCACGCGGTGGCGGCTCGCGGAGTCGCTGCTGGAGCAGGGGTCGCGGGAGCTCGCGCTGGACGAGGCTGCGGCGGCGCTCGCGGAGGCCGACGAGATGGGTGCCGTCCCCCTGGCGACGGCCGTGCGCGGGCTGGCCCGGCGCGGGCGGCTCGACCTGCCCGGGGTGCGCGCCGGCGGGACGGGGCTGCTCACCGCACGGGAGGCCGAGGTGCTCGAGCTCGTCGCGCACGGGCTGTCCAACCGGCAGATCGGCGAGAAGCTGTTCATCTCCGGGAAGACGGTGTCGGTGCACGTCTCGAACCTGCTCGCCAAGCTGGGGGTGTCCGGGCGGGCCGAGGCGGTCTCGGTCGCCCACCGGCGCGGGCTGATCGGCACGGACTGACCCGCTCCGGACCCACGGCACGGACCGGCGTCCAGGGCGCTGGGCGGGTGTCGGTGCGCTGCCCTACGTTGGCTGCATGTCGCCGTCCGCCACCCCCGCCGTCGAGCTCGAGGTCCGGTGGACGCACCGTCCGCGTGAGCAGCCCCGACAAGGTGTACTTCCCCGAGCGAGGGATCACGAAGCTCGACGTCGTGAGCTACTTCGTGTCCGTCGGGGACGGCATCCTGGGCGCGTTGCTCGACAGGCCGACCACGCTCGAACGGTGGCCCAAGGGCGTCTTCGAGGGCGCCAGGCTCGCCACCCGCGCGGACTCCTCGGGCGACGCGTTCTACCAGAAGCGCGTCCCGCAGGGCGCTCCCGAGTACGTGAAGACGGCGCGCATCGCGTTCCCGAGCGGCCGGACGGCCGACGAGGTGGCGCCCAGCGAGCTCGCCGTCGTCGCGTGGGCCGCGAACCTCGGCACCCTGACGTTCCACCCCTGGCCGGTGCTCGGCGAGGACGTGGACAGCCCGGACCAGCTGCGGATCGACCTCGACCCGCAGCCCGGCACCGACTTCTCCGACGCGGCCCGGGTGGCCCCGCACGTGCGCGAGCTGCTCGCCGAGCACGGCATGGAAGGCACTCCCAAGACGTCCGGCGGCCGGGGCATCCACGTCTTCGTCCCGGTCGAGCCGCGCTGGTCGTTCGTCGACGCACGGCGGGCCACCATCGCGTTCGGCCGCGAGCTCGAACGGCGGCTGCCGGACCAGGTCACGATGAAGTGGTGGAAGGAGGAGCGCGGGCGCAAGATCTTCGTCGACTACAACCAGATGGCCCGCGACCGCACCATCGCCTCCGCCTACTCGATCCGCACCAACCCCCGCGCCACCGTGTCGGCGCCGCTGCGCTGGGACGAGGTCGGCGAGGTGCACCCCGACGACTTCGACGTCCTCACCATGCCCGCGCGGTTCGCCGAGGTCGGCGACCTGTTCGCCCCGCTCGTGGCGCACGCCGCCCCCCGGTACTCGCTGGAGTCGCTGCTCGAGCTGGCCGAGCGTCAGGAGGCCGAGGACGGCCAGGGCGACCTGCCCTACCCGCCCGAGTACCCGAAGATGCCGGGCGAGCCGAAACGGGTGCAGCCGAGCAAGGACCGTGACCGGCCCCGCTGACCCACCACCCCCCGACCGGCGCCGTCACGAGGCGGGTCGGGCGGCCGAGGCCGTCACCTACTCCGCCCCGCGCGGACGCTGGGTGCTGCTCGCCACCGTGCTCGGCTCGGCGCTCGCGTTCATCGACGCCACCGTCGTCACGATCGCCCTGCCGAGCATCGCCGAGGACCTCGACGCGGACACGGCCGACCTGCAGTGGACGGTCAACGCCTACGCGCTGACGCTCGCGGCGTTCCTGCTGCTCGGCGGCTCGCTCGGGGACCGCTTCGGCCGACGCCGGGTGTTCCTCGTCGGGGTCGTGTGGTTCGCCGTCGCGTCCCTCGGCTGCGCCCTCGCACCGACCGTCGGCCTGCTCGTCGCCGCGCGGGCGCTGCAGGGCGTCGGCGGGGCGCTGCTGACGCCGGGGTCGCTCGCGATCCTCCAGTCCACGTTCTCGGGCGAGGACCGCGGCCGGGCGATCGGGGCGTGGTCCGGGCTGGGCGGCATCGCCGGTGCCGTGGCGCCGTTCCTGGGCGGGTGGATCGTGCAGCTCGCCTCGTGGCGGTGGGTGTTCGGCATCAACCTGCCGCTCGCCGCGCTCGTCGTCGCCGTCACGCTGCGGCACGTGCCCGAGAGCGCCGACGCCGGGGCGGCCAGGCGGCTGGACGTCGCGAGCACGGTGCTCGGCGCGCTCGGCCTCGCCGGGCTGACCTACGGCTTCACCGCGTGGACCTCGGCGGGCGCCCCGGACGCGGTCGTCGTGACCACGCTGGTGGGCGGCGTGCTCGCGCTCGTCGCGTTCGTGCTCGTCGAGTCCCGGGCCGCCGCTCCCCTGCTCCCGCCGGCCCTGTTCCGCTGGCGGCCGTTCGCCGGCACGAACGCGGCGACCCTGCTGGTCTACGCGGCGATCTCCGGTCTCTTCTTCTTCCTCGTCGTCACCCTGCAGGTGGTGTCCGGGTACTCGCCGCTCGCGTCGGGCATCGCCCCCCTGCCCGTGACCGCCCTCATGCTCGTGCTCTCGCCACGGGCGGGGATGCTCGGCCACCGGATCGGGCCACGGCTCCCCATGACCGTCGGGCCGCTCGTCTGCGCGGTGGGCGCCGCGATGCTTTCGACGGTCGGCGCGGACGCCCCCTACGTCACGGACGTGCTGCCCGGCGTGCTGGTGTTCGGGCTCGGGCTGTCCGCGACGGTCGCGCCCCTCACCACCACGGCGCTCGCGGCCGCGCCGGACCGTCTGGCAGGAGTGGCGAGCGGTGTGAACAACGCCGTCGCCCGGATCGCCGGTCTCCTCGCCGTCGCCGTGCTGCCGCTCGTCGCCGGGGTGGGCTCGTCGCTGACGGACCCGGCGACGCTGGGTCCGGCCTACCAGGTCGCTCTGCTCGTCTGCGCGGGCCTGCTCGTGGGCGGCGGGCTGGTCTCGTGGTTCACCGTGCCGAGCAGCGCGGACGCGGTCCCACCGCGCTGACCGCGTGCCCGCAGGCGCCTCGCCCAGCAGATCTGCCCAAATCGGGCGTGTCGGACGCCTGCGAGTGCTAGACACGACGCTCGAACCGCCGGCCTGCCCCGGACGGGGCTCCCGCCCCCGTCGTCCCCTCGTACGAAGGAGTCCCCCATGCGACGCCAGCTCATCTCAGGCGTGTGCGCCCTGGTCATCGCCGCCGGCGTGATCACCGCGACCGGTACCGCCGGATCCGCCGAGGGCGTGACGTGCACGACCATGTACAAGGTCGGCATCGCCACCGACCACCCGATCGTCATGCCGTGGGGCAGCCGCGACACTGAGTGCTACCTGGCCCAGGGCAACGTCGGCAACGGCGTGAAGGCCCTGCAGACGGCGCTGAAGTACTGCCACGGCTACAGCCTCGGCGGAGCCGGGGTCGACGGGAACTTCGGCCCGGCCACGAAGACGGCCCTGGTGTCGTTCCAGCGGTCCAAGGGGCTCAGCGCCGACGGGATCTACGGCCCCAACACCATGCAGGCGATGAAGTTCTCGAGCGAGGTGCCGGTGTCCGGGAGCTTCTCCTGCCACGTGTGGTGACCTCGGCCGCGAACCGGCACCGGGTCCGGGCGGCGGGTCGCGCGGCCTGACCCGGCGAGAGCGGGGCGGCTCGTCACCCGGTGTACTCGAAGTGCCAGTACTCCGGGTTCGAGCCGCCCTGCGTCGCCCAGGACGGCACCCGCCACCCGTACGACGGCCCGTGGGCCACCAGCCAGTCGCGCTGCGGCGTCCCGTACCCGTACTCGCAGGGGAGCTCGGGCACGTCGAGCGCGAGACCCGTGCCGTGCGACGAGGTCCCAGGCACGGCGGCGACGGACCCGAGGGCCTCCCGCATGGCGACCTGGGTGTCCAGGTCGCGGTAGGTCAGGTCGAGGTCGAGGTGGTGGCCGAACGCGGTGACGAACGCGGCGTCGAGCCGTTCGAGCGCCGCGGCGGCGGCCGTCCGCAGGTAGTACGGCGTGCCGTGCGGGTCGACGTCCCAGGAGACGGCGGTGAGCTCCGACGGGGGCAGCCTGCCGTTCGAGCCGTCGCCGCCCTCCGTGGCGGGCGACGTGTAGAACGGCGGCCCCGTATACGTGGTCGCGCACGACGGTGCGGTCGTCGGCCCGGTGGTCGGCGCAGCGGCCGGACCGGCCGTCGGCGCGGCGGACGAGGGCCGCTTCGGGGCCGCTGCCTGCTGCTGCGCCCAGGCGTCGTGCGACGCCGTCACGGCAGCGGTCGCCGCACCGAGGCGTGCCACCGTGGCCCGGACGGTCAACGGCGGTGCGCCGGTCGACGCCTGCGCCGCCGCCAGCCCGTCGGCGAGCACCCGCCGGGTCGCGTCGTCGGCCACCGCCCCGTCGGTCGCCGCGAGCACCCGACCACCCTCCGCAAGAGCGACAGCGAGCGCGTCGGCCGCCGAGCTCTGCGCGCCGAGCGAGCCCGCCCGCATGGCGGTCGCGTCGTGGACGACGCGCATCGACGCATCGCCGGCGGCTGCCGTCGAGACCTCGGCCACCCTGGCCTCGGCGGCGGTGTGCGCGTCCGCCGCCTGCTCGGCGCGATCGGCCCGGAGCCACGCGCCTCCCGTGACGGCACCACCGACGAGGACGACGGCGGCGGCGGCAGCGACGACGCGGTGGACCATCACCTCTCCCGGAGGTGCCGGTGGGGCACGGTGCGACCCGCGCCCAGACGGGCACGGCGTCCTCCGTCAGGCTAACCGCCGCCGCCGGGTGCACACCTCTGAACACCCGGCGGCGGTCGGTCGTCCGCACCAGCCCGCACCGTCGGTCGTGCCCCCTCGGTGCAGGCCGGTCCCGGCCCGGTTCGGCGACATCCCCCCGAACGCGCCGTCCCGGTGGTCTCAGCCCGCGAATCGCCGCACGAAGTCGAGCGTCGCCTGGGCCACCTCCTCCCAGCCCGAGTCGATGGTCAGCGAGTGCCCGCGGCCGGCGATCTCGACGATCTCGGTGACGCCCTCGTTGCGCCGCTGGCGCTTGAACGCCGCGTTCGCGATGGCCCACGGCACGGTGTGGTCGTGCTGCCCGGACAGGATGAGCAGCGGTCCCCGGTCCGGGCTCCTGCTGTTGACCTTGGCCTCGCTCCACGGGTTGAAGTTCGCGGCGGCGGCCTGGAAGATCGGCTCGCCCGAGCCGGGCACCGCGTAGGTGTCGTAGAGGTCCTTCGCCTCGACCTCGTCGAGCACGTTGGCGAAGGCGTACCGGAACTGCTCGTAGGTCAACGGCACGGCACGGTGCCGGTTGGCCGGGTTGCCGAGGACGGGCGACGCGGACCGCAGGGCCGAGACGGGCAGCGGCAGGACGCCCCGGAAGGGTGCCGGGTCGATCGCGACAGACGCGACCGACAGGCCGCGGCCGGCCATGATCTGCGTGAGCAGGCCACCGAACGAGTGCCCGACGACCACGGGCCTGATGGTCAGCCGCTCCAGCACGGCCTGCACGTGGTCGGCGATGTCCCCGACGCCCTTGCCCGCGAACACCTCGGGGGCCGCGTTCGCCTCCGAGACGGTGGCGGGGTCGTCGGGCCAGCTGGGCGCGATCGTCGCGAAGCCCGCCGCCTCGAACCAGGTCCGCCAGCGGTCCCAGCTGCTCGGCAGGAGCCAGAGCCCGTGGACAAACGCCACGGGCTGCAGGGCGGTGGCGTTGACCCGGTCGACCTCGGCCTGCTCGTGCTCGCTGAGGGGCATGCGTATAGCGTCGGCGCAGGTGAGGGCCGTGGCATCCGTCAGCTGACGTAGGGCTCCGCCAGCGACCCGAGGCGGGCGAGCTCGTGCCGGGAGGTCACCCCGAGCTTCGGGAAGAGCCGGTACAGGTGGGTGCTGACGGTGCGGCTGGACAGGTAGAGCCGGTCCCCGATCTCGCGGTTCGACAGCCCGGCGGCGGCGAGCTGTGCGACCTGCCGTTCCTGCGGCGTGAGGACGTCGAGCACGTCGGTGACCCGCCTGCGGACGGTCTCGCCCGACGCACGCAGCTCCTCCCGGGCGCGCTCCGCCCAGGCGGACGCCCCGAGCGCGTCGAGCTGCTCGGCCGCGACCCGCAGCCGGCTGCGCGCCTCGACCACCTTCCGACGACGACGAAGCCAGGACCCGTGCGCGAGGAGCAGCCGTGCCCGGTGGAACGGCCAGGCGGACAGGTCGGTCGCGAACGCGGCGGCGAACAGCGGCTCGGCGGCGTCGCGGTCGGCGAGCAGCGGCGCCGCGGCAGCCAGCCCCACGCGGAGCGCCGGCGAACCGGTGCGCGCGTGCAGGTCCGGCAGGTCCGCGACGAGGGCCGCCGCCTCGGCCTGACGACCGGCGTGCACGGCAGCCTCGGCGAGGTCGAGCACCACGAAGGTGCGGGTCTGCGGGTGGAACGCCACGTCCGACGGGTCGAACACCCGTCGCAGGTGGTCGAACGCCTCGCCGGGCCGCCGTGAGCCGAGCACGGCGAGACCACGGGCCACCTGTGCGAGGGAGAGCAGCGTCGTCGCACCCATCGGCACGAGCTGCGCCTCGGCCTCCGCGACGGCGGCGAGCGCATCGTCCTCGTGGCCCAGCACGCCTGCCGCGGCGGCACCCGCGAGCCGCGCGACGGCGTCCCAGCGCGCCTTCGACGACGCCGCCGTGAGGCGGACGGCCTCGTCGGCGAGCACGGCGGCTCGGCGCCCACGGCCCGCGTGGACGGCGGCCCAGCCGTAGCCGGTGAGCACCTCCGTGAGCAGTCCCACCCTGCCCCGTGCGCGGACCATCGGCTCGGCGGCGGCGTACAGGTCGAGCGCGCGGTCGTACGCGCCGACCGCGGTCGCGACGGTGGCGAGCAAGGTGAGGTCGCGGGGCCCCGAGGCGGACGTCGGCACGTACGCGTCGAGCGCGGCCAGCACCTCGCCGCCGCTGCCGTCGGGATCCACGTAGGCGAGGACGGCGAGGCGCCGCGGCTCGCCCGCCGGGACCCGCAGCCGCCGGGCCAGGTCGACCACCTGGTCGCGCACGCGCTGCGGCGGCAGCGACCAGTAGGCCCGCAGCGCGACCGACTCGAGCACGTCGAGCGCGATCTCGTCCTGGCCGGTCGTGGCGAGCTGCTCCGCGAACCTCAGGAACGCCGGGAGCCGCTCGCCGCCGGTCCACCCGGTGTCCCGCAGGGACTCCTCGAGCCAGGACAGCCGTGCGGTGGTCAGCGGGTCCGCCGCGTCGCGAGCGGCGGCGTCGAGGTGCACGTCGAGGAGGCTGCGCCGGCCCAGCAGGTGGGCGGCCTCGGCGGCGTCGAGGTGGGCGTGGGCGCGGCTCGTCGCGTCGAGGTGCAGCTCGGCGGCGCGCTCGAACGCCGCCAGCGCGACGTCGGCGAACCCCCGGCGGACCGCGGTCCGGCCCGTCTCGTGCAGCTCCTGCGCGAGGGCCGGGTCCGGGCCGGTCGCGGCGGCCGCCCGGTGCCACAGGGCCCGGTCGGGATCGGTGTCCGCGAGCGCCGCCGCCAGGGTCCGGTGCGCCGCGGCGCGTTCGTCGTCCGTCGCCTGCGCGACGACCGCCGCCCGCGCGAGCGGGTGCCGGAAGCGCACCGTGCCGCGGTCGAGCTCCAGGAGCCCGCACTCGACGGCCTGCTGCAGGTCGGGCGGCGCCGGGAGCGACGCCGCCCCCGGGTCGTGCAGCGCGCTGAGCAGCACGGACGCACGCGTCCGCGCCGACAGGTCGACGAGCCGACGCGCGAACGTGCGCTCCAGGCGGGTGGTCAGCGGCAGCTCCGAGGCCCGCTCGGGCAGCGGTCCCACGTGGGCCCGGGCCGCCACGGGGAGCTCGACGAGCGCCAGCGGGTGTCCGGCCGACGCGTCGAGGACGAGCGACCGGGCGTGCGGGTCGAGGTCGGCTCCGGTCCGGTCGAGCAGGTCCTGGGCGTCGGCGGGGCACAGGGGCAGGACCTCGAGGGTGCCGATGCCCGCGCCGGCCACCGCGTCGACGGTGACGACGCCGGCCGGGTGGTCGACGAGCGTCGCGAGCAGGGCCAGCTGCTCGTCGGGCGCGCGGCGGGCCAGGGCCAGCAGGACCTCGGCGGACGACGGGTCGACCCAGTGCAGGTCGTCGACGAGGAGCACCGCACCGTTGTCGCCCGCGGCGGACGTGAGCAGCTCGACGATCGCGAGCACCAGCCGGAACGGGTCCGGGGCGGCCTCGTCGGTCGGCGTGAACGCGGCGTCCAGCACGCGCCGGGACGCCTCGGGGAGCACGAGCGCACCGGCGAGCACGGGCCGCAGGAGCTGGTGCAGGGCCGCGTACGGCATCCGCGTCTCGGTCGGCACCCCGGTGCAGCCGAGCGTCAGCAGGCCGCGCCGCACCGCGTCCTCGCCGGCGACCTGCAGGAGCGCCGACTTGCCGACGCCGGGCCGGCCGTGGAGCACCAGCGCGTCCCCGGTCACGGGCAGTCCCGAGACCACCGCGAGCACCGTCGACGTCTCGTCGGTCCTGCCCACGAGCCGCGCGGCCGCCACGGGGCCGATCATGCGCCTCGCCGGTGCCCCTGCACAACAGCGTGCCCGCAGGTCAGGCCCCCTCAGGTACCGCGGCGGCCACGCTCCCGCGTGCCCCTGCGCCCACCTCCCCACATCGGCACCCGCCATCCGGTGGAACGCGGCGCCCGCACCTCAAGCGCAGGCCGCCGGGCGCCGATCCGCTGCTCATGAGCGACGTCCGCCCGACGCTGTCCGCGCCCGGCACCGCGACGACCGGGATGCGCGCGCTGACCGACAACGAGCGACAGCACCTCGACGGTCTGCGCGCCCACATCCGCAGCAGCGGGATCGACACGTGGTCGGCCGACGCCGTCGGCGCGTTCGTGCACCAGGTGCACGCGTCCTGGGCGCTCAGCGGTGCGCCGGTCCCCGAGGGCATGGTCGCCGCCCTCGGTGTCGCGCTGGGTGACCTCGTGGTCGGTGGCGCACGGGGGGCGCGCTGGATGATGCGTACCGCCGGCGCCGGGCCGACGCCCGCCGTCGTCTCGTCGTCCGGCCACGCCGCGGTCCTCCCGCTCGACGACGTCCGGGCCCGGTGGGACACCGGGTGCGCGCCCGCGTGGGGCGCCGGGTACGTCACGGCCGCCGCCGCCCACCTCGCCGAGCAGGCCGAGACCCCGACGTTGCCCACGCCTCGCGCGTCGTCCGAGTCGGAGTCAGGGTCCACGTCCGAGACCGGGACCGAGTCCGGGACGGGGGCGGGGGCCGGGAGCGGGGCCGGGAGCGGGGCCGGGACGGAGACAGGGACCGGGACCGGGACCGAGTCGAGGACGGAGACAGGGACGGGGACCGGGGTACCGGCAGCGAGGGCCGCGTCAGGGGCCCACGTCGCGTCGCCCCGCACGCCGACCGACCTGCCGTACCCGCCGTCGCCGTCGGTGCAGGACCTCGCGCTGCGGGCGCTCGAGCGCCTCCTCGATGCCGTCGTGGCCACCGGGCCGTCCGCGGTCCGCCCGTTCGCCGTGGTCGAGTCGGGCGGCCGGGCCGACATCGAGGAGTTCGACGACACCACCGCCGCCCGCGCGTGGGTGCGGGGGTCCGGCGCCTCGTGCGCGGCGGTCGCCTGGGTCGGCACCGTGCCCGACGACGGCTCGCCCGCGGTGCTCGTCGAGGCGTGCGACGCCCGCCGCCCCAGCCTGCGCGTCGCGATCCGGTTCTCCCCCGCCCGGCCGGCAGGAGCGGGCCGCGCCCGCCCGGCGCGCGCGGTCGGGGAGCCGCTCGTCCTCGGGAACGGCGCGCCGCTGCTCTGAGCGGCAGGGAACCGCCGCCGGCCGCCACCCGTTGAACCAGGTCACCTCGTTCCGACACCTGGGAGCACCCGTGGGCATTCCCGTCACCCCCGTCGACCCGCTGCTGGCCACCGTCGCGTCGCCCGGTTCGGCGGCGGCGACCGCGTTCGATCCCGCCGCCGACCCCCGGGACGAGCTCGACCGGCAGGTCACGGCATACGTCGAGCTGGGCTTCGCCGGCCTGCTCGACGTCACGGAGGACGAGCTCCGGGCTCGGCTCGCACCGCTCGTGGCCGTCGCACCGGCGACGGACGCCTGCCCGGCGGTGCCGGGGGACGGCGCGGCGTTCGTGCTCGTCGTGCCCGGTCTCGACGTCAACGACACCGCCCCGGCGATGCGTCGCGGCGCCCGCCACGGCGTGTCCGTCATCGACCGCGACGAGGCGCCCACCTACCGGCCGCTGAACGGCCTCCACGTCCCTGAGCAGCCGTACCTGCTGGTCGACGTGGACACCGGGTCGGAGCTCTGCAACGTCCGGCCCGAGGACGCGCTCGCCACGGTCACGAGCCGGGGCCGCACCCCGCTGACGATCGACGAGGGCGTCGCGCTCGCGGTCGTCCGGCCCGACCTGCTGCGCCCGAACAAGTGCTTCTCGCTGATGGGCTCCCGCACGGGCACGAACCAGCGGGTGCCGGCCGTGTGGATCAGCGAGCGCCGCGCGAAGCTCGGGTGGTGCTGGGACCGCAACCCGCACACGTGGCTCGGTGCCGCCTCCGCCGCCGGCCGGACGACCGCGGCCTAGGCTGCCCACATGCGATTCCGGACCACGATCCTGCTCGCCGGCAAGACCGCCACCGGCATCCCGGTCCCCGACGACGTGGTCGCGGCGCTCGGCCGCGGCAAGCGGGTGCCCGTGGTCGTGACGCTCAACGGCCACTCGTACCGGAGCTCCGTCGCGCCGTACAACGGCCAGAACCTCGTCGCCCTGAGCGCGGAGAACCGCACGGCGGCCGGGGTCGAGGGCGGCCAGGAGGTCGAGGTCGACCTGGAGGTCGACGACGAGCCCCGCACCGTCCCGGTGCCCGACGACCTCGCCGCCGCCCTCGCCGGGCCCGCGCGCGCCGCGTTCGACGCGCTGTCGTACAGCCGGCAGCGCGCGATCGTGGAGCCGATCGGGGCCGCGAAGACCCCCGAGACCCGGCAGCGCCGCATCGACAAGGCGGTCGCGGACCTGTCCTGACGGTCAGACCTCGTACCAGTCCTGACGGGTCAGACCTTGTACCAGCGGTTGCCGTAGCGGCGGGTGACCGAGCGCCCGCTGATGTCGGCCAGCTCGTCCAGCCGCGCCAGCACCGCCCACCCGGCGCTGCGGGCGGACTGGTCGCCGTCCGCCTCGAACCGCACGGTCACCCGTGCCTGACCCCGCACGACCGCGACGTCGAACGCCTCGACGGTGACGACGGCCCGCGCTGTCTCGACGGCCTCGGGGAGCACGTCGGGGGCCGCGACCCCAGGCTGCAGCAGCCCCACCGCGGCGCTGACCCGGTAGGACGGCACCGCGCCACGGTACCCCCGAGGGCGCCATCACCCGTCGTACGCCCACGGACCCGTCAGCCGACCCGGCAGGATGTGGGCGTGCTCACCGCCCACCAGGTCCTGTCCGCCACGTTCTCCGCGACGAAGTTCCGCGAGGGCTACGACCAGGACGAGGTCGACGACTTCCTCGACCGGGTCGTCGCCACCCTGCGGGCCCGCGAGGCCGGGTCCGCCCTCGGCGGCGCGGTGACCGTCGCGGACGTCGACGGGCTCCGGTTCCAGCTGACGAAGTTCCGGGAGGGCTACGACATGACCGAGGTCGACGCGTTGCTGGACCGGGTGCGGGAGACCCTCGGCGGGACCGCGCCCGGTGTGGGACAGCCGCCCGGTGGTCCCGTGTCCGGGTTCCTCGAGGCGAGGCCGTCGGGCTGGCGGCGATTCTTCGGCGGCTGAGCCACCGGTCCACCCTGTGTCAGTCGGTCGCCGCCACGAACCGTTCGGGTGTGATGGTCGCGATGCCGCCCACCTCGTTGGTGCACGACACCCCGACACGCAGCAGGGTGCACACGATCCCGCCGTGTGCCACCACGGTCCCGGCCGGGAGGGGATCGGTGTCCGTCGCCTCCTGGTACGACACGTCGCTCGCGCAGCCGAGCCGGCCGATCGCGTCCTGGTAGCCGAGCGAGATGTCCGAGCACGCGATGCCGTAGTCGAGCCACGCGTCGGGGATCGCGTACGTGTAGTCCGCGAGCATCTGGCAGCCGACTCCGGCAGTGCCCGAGTCCGGTGCGTCGAACTCGCAGGTCGTCGAGTCGGACCGGAAGGCCGTGACGTCCAGCGGTGCCGTGTCCGCACCGGACCCGGCCGCGTCGGCGGTCGCCGTGGCAGTGGCAGTGGCTGTGGCCGTCATGGGGACGGCCGGCGCCGCGCTCGACCGGGCCGGGACCGAGGTCGAGGACGGCGACGGCGAGGCGGTGCAGGCGGCAAGGGCGGCAAGGGCGGCCAGGGTGAGGACCCCCGCCACCGAGGTCAGGAGGTACGAGGGCGGTCGCATGCGGGCAAGGATCGCAGGTCCCGGGTGCCGCAGCGGTCGCCCTGCGCGACCAGCCGCGCGTCCTCGAGGACAACCCCGGAGGTCTGGCGGTCCCCGCCGGCTCACGGCTCGCAGGCCGAGCCGCCGGGGACCTCGTCAGGAGGCACGTCGGGCTGAGCGGTCAGTCCGCCAGCTCCAGGTACCGGTCCACCAGGCCGACGAACTCCGAGCGCAGACCGTAGGGGTCCACGCCCAGCGCGGCTCGGGCGCGCTCGCGTGCCCGGCCGGCGTCGGCGTCCTCGGCGTCCGGCGAGCGGGTCGCCGCGAGGCCGAACTCCGCGACGGCGGACGCGAACCTGAAGTCGGACGTGGGCTCCGTGGTGTAGGCGTCGGCGCGCGCCGGGAACGCGACCTCGGTGCTGCTGTCGGCGCCCGGGCGCTTGTAGCGCACGTGCACGGTCAGGAAGTCGCTGGAGCGCCCCTCGTCGACGTCCTGGTAGTCCAGGTCGTCCCGCGCCCGGCCCCCGGCGGGGACCAGCTCGTAGAACGCGGTGACCTCGTGGCCGGCGCCGACGTCGCCGGCGTCCTTGGCGTCGTCGTCGAACTCCTGCTCCGCGAGGCGGCGGTTGTCGTAGCCCAGCAGCCGGTACCGGGCCACCGTGGCGGGGTTGAACTCGACCTGGACCTTGAGGTCCTGCGCGACGACGAACATCGTCGAGTCGAACTCGTCCACCAGGACCTTGTGCGCCTCGTCGAGGGTGTCGATGTAGGCGTAGTTGCCGTTGCCGTGGTCGGCGATGGCCTCCATCGTGTCGTCCTTGAGGTTGCCCATCCCGAAGCCGAGCACCGAGACGTAGACCCCTGATCGGGCCTGCTCCTCGATCAGGGCCGTGAGCTGGTCGGGGCTGGACGGGCCGACGTTGAAGTCGCCGTCGGTCGCCAGGACGACCCGGTTGTTGCCACCCTCGACGAAGTTCTTCGCCGCGAGCTCGTACGCGGTCTCCAGGCCCGCTGCACCACCGGTCGACCCACCTGCCCGCAGCTCGCGCAGGATCCGCACCAGCTCGCCGTGCTCGTCGCCCGGCACGGAGTCGGCGAGCACCTCCTGCCTGCCGGCGTAGGTCACGATCGAGACGGTGTCGTCCTCGTCGAGCTGGTCGACCAGCAGGGCGAACGAGTCGGCGAGCAGCGGCAGCTTGTTCGGCTCGTCCATCGAGCCGGACACGTCGAGCAGGAACACGATGTTGTTGCCACGGCTCGTGGCCTTCTCGGTCGTGGCCTGCACGCCGATCATCGCCAGCTGGTGGTCCGGCGCCCACGGCGCGTCCGCGACCTGCGTCGTGACGGTGAACGGGTCCTCCGCGCCCGGCCCGGGGACCGGGTAGTCGTAGTCGAAGTAGTTGACCAGCTCCTCGATGCGCACACCCTCCGGCGCGACGCCCTGGTTCAGCTGCCGGCGCAGGTTGCTGTACGACGCGGTGTCCACGTCCGACGCGAACGTCGACAACGGGCTGGTCGTCACGTCCTGGAAGGTCTGCGCCGGGGAGTCGTCGTACTCCTCCTGGCCGTCCACCGGCGGCCGGCGCGGCGCCTCTGGCTCCGAGGAGCCGTCGTAGGAGGTGTCCGGCCCGTACTCGGTGTCGGACGAGCTGCCGGAGCTGCTGCAGGCGCCGAGCACGCCCACCACGGCGACGACCGCGACAGCAGCGACCGCGCTGGTCGGCTTCCTGGTACGAGAGCTCGGACGAGCGCGCCGCCTCGCGGCGAGCAGGGCGCCCATCAATGATGAACCGCGCATCAGTTGCCTCCATTGTTCGAGGACTGAAGCGTGGCGGCCGGTGCGGACGCGGACCAGCACGGCGCGGTCACACGAATGTCGCGGTCGGGTAACACGGTAACGAATTACCCCGTGCGTCACGCGACAATGTGGACGGCGGGCGGCGAGCTCAGCACGGCGACCGCAATCTACCGCCGTCAGAGCCGTCACCCGTACGAGCGAGCACGTCAACGCGCCCTCGTGTCTCGGACGGGACCGCCCGGCCCGGGGTCAGCCCTGGAGCACGGGGCCGACCAACCTGTCGAGAACGGTCGTGACCACGGCGTCCGGAATTCACGACCACGTCCCGTCCACAATGTTCCGCCGGGCATTGATGTGCGCGCGGGCCAGATCGCGCGCGAAATCTGGCGTCGTGCCGTCAACCCTGTTCGGCCGGCGGCGGCGGCCATTCGGGTGAATCGCGTGGCGTGGCGACACCGTCGGATCTCGCCCGGCCGTCACCCGCCTGGATCTCGGCAGCTCAGCGGTGCGCGCGGCCGACCGCGTCAGACGAACGAGAACAGCGGCGGGAACACGACCACGACGACGACGGCCCAGGCGGCGTAGACCGGCAGGTACCGCGTCTGCCAGCGCTCCAGCGCCGAGAACGTCCCGCGACCGCGCAGGAACCGGGCGCTCCGCCACGCCGACACCCCGAGGTGCACGAGCAGCAGCAGGTTGAGACCGAGCGCGGCGATCTTGTTGGGGCTGGTGCCGAACTGCGCGATCCGGGTGAGCATCGCGGTCAGCATCACGGCGTCGACCGTGAGCGCCGCACCGACCATGACGAGCTGGAGCCAGTCGGCGAGCGCGGGTGGGCTGAGCGGGTCGCGGGCCGAGATGGAGTAGACGAGCAGCGCGAGGACGAGCACGAGGATCGCGTCCATCAGGATGAGCAGGTCGCGGTTCACCTCGACGAAGCCCCCGGACACCGCGAGCGCCACCAGGACGGCGGCGAGCATGACGATGGTCAGCGGCGTGAAGATCCGGGTCAGCACGGGCGCGATGTTCTCGACGACGTCCTGCTTGGCCTCGACGAGCCAGGCCGCCACGATGAGGGCGCCCGGGACGGCGAACGGCATCACCCAGGTGGCGATCACGGGACCGGGGTCGACGCCGACGAGCTGCAGCGCCCCGGCGGTGAGGCCGAGGAGCACGCCGCCACCGATCGCGAGCAGCGTGTAGTAGATCGCGAGCTCGCCCGTGAACCGCACGAAGTCCATGCGCCGGCCGTCGGAGCGCCAGGACTCGGCGACGTACGCGAGCCCCACCAGCAGCCACAGGACGACGGGTGCGTGGAGGATCGCCAGCAGCTCGGTCGAGCCCTCGGGAACGAAGGGGTACAGGTTGAGCACGACGGCGAGGACGACGAACGGCACGGCGACCGCCGCCACGGTCCGTGTGCCGACCTGGCGCTTCCACCCGAGGTACGCGGCCAGGAACGGCAGGACGAGCAGGCCGACGTTGCGCACGAACCCGACCTCGTCGTCGCCGAACCAGGCGACCCCGGCCCGTACGGCCACGCCCGCGCCGGCCGCGAGCGCGATCACGACGGAGAGCTCGCGCCACCGCGGCGCCGGCGAGCCGGGTGTGCGGGGTGCGCCGGGGGTGTCGGCCGTGCTGTCGGGGACGAGCGCGAGCTGCTTCCACAGCCGCTCCGAGTGCTCACGGGCGTACTCGCGGGAGACGGCGTCCATGTCGCCGAGGCGCTTGATCGCGACCAGGAACGCCTCGTCGTCGTCGAGCCCGGTCGCGCGCAGGTCGGCCACCTGGCCCCGCAGGTGGTCCTCGAGCTCGTCGACGTCGGCCGACGAGATGACCTGACGCCGGTGCACGTAGCCGCGCCACCGGTCGACCTGGGCCTCGAGCTCGTCGTCGTGCGCCATCACGCCCACCCCTCCACGACGGCGACGGGCCGCGGCGCCGACTCCCAGACCTGCCGGAGCGCGTCGGCGACCACACTCCACTGCGCGTGCCGTTCGGCGAGCGCCGCCCGGCCGGTCGGGGTGATGGCGTAGTGCTTGCGGCGCCGGCCGGCCTCGGACGTGCCCCACGACGACGAGACATGACCGAGCCGTTCGAGCCGGTGCAGGAGCGGGTAGAGCATGCCGTCGGTCCACTGCATGCGACCGCCGGAGAGCTCGCCGACGCGTTTGAGGATCGCGTACCCGTAGAGGTCACCGTCGGCGAGGATCCCGAGCACGAGCGGTGTCGCGGAGGCAGCCACCAGGTCCTTGTCGATGCGCACGACGTCTCCTCTACCTTGATGTGCTAGGTATCAAACCCTAGCGGCTCTAGGTATGGCAACTCGCCAAGAGCACGCCGACGGGCGCGAGGCCTACAGGCCGTGCCGGACCCGGGCCGCCTCCTCCTGGGCCTTGAACAGGCCGAACCGCGGCAGGAACTTGTCCCAGTCGATGAGGTGCGAGTCGATCTCGGGCCCGTCGATGCACGCGTGCTTGCGGACCAGCTGCCCGTCGATCACCACCGGCACCATGCACGCACCGCACATGCCCGTCGCGTCGACCATGATCGAGTTCAGCGACGCGACCGTGCGGACGCCGTACGGCTCGGTGAGGTCGGAGACGCCGCGCATCATCATCGGCGGGCCGATGGTGACGACCTCGGCGATCTTCCGGCCGGCCTCGAGCATCTCCTGGAGCGGCTTCGTGACGAAGCCCTGGACGCCGTACGAGCCGTCGTTCGTGGTGCAGACCACCTCGAGCCGGTCGCCGAACTCCGCCTGGAGGTCCGCGACCCGTTCCCCGTCGGCCGTCCAGAACATCAGGTCCTGGGTCCGGAACCCGGCGACGAGCGTGACGTGGTTCCCCAGCCGCAGGTGCTCGCGCAGGATCGGGTACACCGGGGGCAGGCCCAGCCCGCCCGCGGTGAACACGACGGTCTCGTCGTCCGCGTAGCGGTGGAGCTCCGACGGCCGGCCGAGGGGGCCCGCGATGCCCGCGAGGACGTCGCCCGGCATCATCGCGTTCATCTCGATCGAGCTGACGCCCACGGCCTGCACGACGAGGCAGACGGTGCCCGCCTCCGCGTCCCAGTCCGCGAGGGTGAGCGGGATGAGCTCGCCGCCCTCCCGGGTGTGCACCCGAACGAACTGGCCCGCCCGCGCCGACCTCGCGACGACCGGCGCCCGGACGACGAGCTCCTCGATGCCCGGCGAGAGGTTCCGCTTGGCGAGGATCACCGCGTCGGAGGCCGCGAGGTCGGTGTACGTCCTGGCGGCCTTGACCATCCGCTTGACGTCACCGGACGGCACGTCGACGCCACCGATGATCTCGCGCGCCGCCGCCTGGCCGTCGCCGGCCGCGTTGATCGCGGTGGACCCGCCGCGGGTGGCGTCACCGCCCGAGTAGACGCCCTCGAGGGTGGTCTCCTGGGACCCCGCCGCAGCGAGGTTGAGCGTCCCCCACCTGGACACGTCGATGCGCGGCTCGGAGTCCTTGATCAGCGGGTTCGACGAGTTGCCGAGCGCCATGATCACCAGGTCGGCCCCGATCTGCTCGGTCGCACCGGTCGACATCGGGCGACGACGGCCGGACGCGTCCGGCTCGCCGAGCTCCATGATGTCGAGCGTCGCCGCCTTGACGAACCCGGTGCTCAGGTCGCCGAGGAACTCCGACGGCCCTCGCAGCGGGAGCAGGTGGATGCCCTCCTCGAGCGCGTGGTGGAGCTCCTCGACACGGGCGGGCATCTCGGCCTGGGTGCGCCGGTAGACGATCGTCACGTCGCCGCCGAGGCGACGCGACGTGCGGGCCGCGTCCATCGCGGTGTTGCCGCCGCCGATGACCAGGACCTTCTTCCCCTGCACGAACGGCAGCGGCGTCTCCTGGTCCTCGCGGTTGGCGTGCATGAGGTTGACGCGCGTGAGGAACTCGTTCGCCGACATGACGTTGAGCAGGTGCTCGCCCGGCACGTTCATGAACATCGGAAGGCCCGCGCCGGTGCCGACGAAGATCTTCCAGAAGCCCGCGTCGCGCAGGTCCTGCAGCGTCGCCGTCTTGCCGACGACGAAGTTCGTCACGAAGCGGCCACCGAGCAGGCGGATCTTGCGCACGACGTCGTCGATGAGCTCGTTCGGCAGACGGAACTCGGGGATGCCGTAGCGGAGCACGCCGCCCAGCTCGTGGAACGCCTCGAACACGGTGACCGGGAAGCCCTCGGCCGCCAGGAGGTAGGCGTTGATGAGGCCGGACGGACCGGACCCCACGATCGCCACCGGCGGCCTGGCGGCCATGGCCCACGGGTTCGGGTACGAGGCGAACCGCGCCGCGTCGCCGTCCGGGTTGACGAGCTTGTCGCGCTCCGGCAGGAACCACTCGAGCTGACCGATCTGCATCGACGTCTTGTGGAGGCATGCTGCCTGGCACTGCAGCTCTTGCGGGCACACGCGACCGGTGACGTTCGGCAGCGGGTTGCACGAGTGGAGCAGCTCGAGCGCCTCCTGGAACCGCCCGGTACCGATGAGCTCCATCATCACGGGGACGTGGATCTTCACCGGGCAGCCGAACGTCGGCGGCCTGTGGGCTTCGAGGAACACACCGAGCTCGCAGGGCGCGTCGGCGCACTGCTTGTCGCGGATCGCCTCGAGCCACACGATCAGGTCGATGTCCCGCCGGGTGAACCCGAGGTCCATGTAGCCGAGGTAGCCCTTGCTGACCAGGCCGAAGTCCTCGGCGCGCTCGTCGGCCTCACGGACGTACGGCGGGATGGTGCTGCCCGCCGGCCAGTCCTTCGAGAGGCCGTGGAACATCGGGTAGCGGTCGGACAGGTGGGCGTCGATCGCCTTGACGAGGAGGCGCTTCCTGCCGAGCGGCAGGTCCCAGACGAACCGCATGAGCACGGTCGACACGTCGTCGTCCCGCAGGAGCATGTCCCACAGGCGCAGGACGAAATCGCGGCTGAGCTCGGGCTGCCGGAACTCCCAGGCGACGGCTGCCATGCCGTCCGCGATGAACAGGTCGCGGAAGGCGCGCGGGTCGGCGACGAGCCGGCGCTCGAGCAGGTCGAGCTGGTTGCGGAAGGTCGAGACCCCGCGCGTCGCGTCGAGAGCCTCCACCTCCTGCCGCGTCGCGTCGAGGGCGTGGCGTGCCCCGACCCATCGCAGGACGTCGTCCTGGCCGGCCGGGCGTGCGGGCGTGTCGGATGCGGCCTTGTCGCTCATCAGTGGATCGACTCCGCGTCGCAGTTGGCCTTGACCCGGGCGATCCGTCGGGCGATGTCCGGCGTGACCTCGAAGCCGTCGAGCGCGCCTTCCTTCATGTGGCCGACCACCCGTGCTTCCCCGTCGACGATGATCGTCGCCTTCTCGAACAGCGCCGGGAGCTCCTGGTAGCAGGTGCCGCAGTCGTTGCACCTCGCCTCGTCGGCCGGGTCCAGCCAGATCGGCCGGTCCGCCGCCGTCGTCGCGTCCGGCGCCGGCGCGGCGGCCGCAGCCACTCCCCCGAGCACGCCGCCGCCGAAGGAGAACGCCGGCATGCTCGGCGGTGCGGCCGAGGACGAGGCGAGCTCCGCCATCGCCGCCGCGATCTCGTCGAGCGAGGTCTCGCGGGCCGTCGTCGCCGCCTGGTACTGGGCCATGATGTCGGCGACCTCCGCCCTGTGCTCCGCGGACAGCCGCGCCACGCCGAGCCCGGCGAGGAACTGCAGCGTCTGCCAGTGGTGCTTGCGGTCCTCGACGAGCGCCACGACGGCCGACGAGCACGCGACCTTGATGAGGCGCTTGTCGGCGTCCGTCGCGTAGACGAACGGAACCTTGCCGGCCCGCTGCTCGTCGGGCAGCTCGACGAGCTCGGCGATCGGGACCAGGTTCGCCTCGTCGGCGCCCTGGACCTTCCTGAACTGCTTCGCGAAGCGGACCTCGCCGAGCGCGAACTCGGCCGGCGTCAGCGGCGCCTGCAGAAGCTGCAGGTTCCCGCTCTCGTCGACGTGCTCGAGCGTCGACGTGCTCCACAGCGCGTCGACGTCCGGGTTGCCGTCGAGGTCGAACCGCTCGGGCAGCGTGCTGCCCTTGCGCGGGTCGTGCACGAACAGCGGGCTGACCCGGCTCTCGACAGCGAGCCGCGAGCGACGGTTCGAGAGGTCCTCGGGGATCCCGTTCTCCGTGCCGCAGGGGGCGTAGACCTCCATGACGGCCGTGCCCTCGCCGAACTCGAGCATGCTCATGGCGGCGGCCAGGAAGTGCCCGTGCAGCGCGGTGGCCGTGGTGGCGACGAAGACGTTCGGGTGGAACGCCGCGATGAGGCCCAGCTCCTTGCGCACCTCACGCTTGCCCGCGTGGGCCTTGCCGTGACGGGCGAGGTCGGCGTCGTGGCCGGTCAGCGACGCCGTCGACGCCTGGCCGCCGGTGTTCGAGTAGCCGCCGGTGTCGAGCACGAGCGCCTTGATCGGAGTGCCGCCGGTCAGCACGCGCGACAGGGCGCCGAAGCCGATGTCGTAGGTCGCGCCGTCGCCGCCGATGGTCAGGACGTTCGGCAGGAGCGCCAGCTCCTCGGCCGTGAGCTCGTGCCAGGTGAGCGTCGTGCCCGCCTTGCCGTGGACCGCCTCCTCGTAGGCGTCGGCCAGCTCGAGCCTCGCGTCGCGCAGCGCCCGGACCTCCGGGACGAGCTGCGCGGCGAGGCCTTCGTAGATGCCCACCGCCAGCGGCTGGGCGTCCTGGAACAGGCTGTTGACCCACGGGTCGAGGTACGGCTGGAAGGGCATCGTCGACGCGTAGACGGACGAGCAGCCGGTCGAGTTCGCGATGACCGTCGGCGCCGGGCCGTTGCCGGTGGGGCCGCCCTCGTAGAGGTACAGCGCCTTGTCGAGATCAGCCACGAGCGCGCCGAGGTGCTGGCGACGGCCGGCGTCCTCGACGGTGCCCAGCTTCACCGCGAGCTGCTCGATCGTGCTCTCGAGCTCCGCGATGTGCGCCCGCTTGCGCTCCTGGCCGAGGGCCCGCGACAGCGCGGTGATCAGGCGGATCGCGGTGACCTCGCCGCAGCCGCGGCAGCCGCCGTGGCCGCCGACCATCGCGTAGTAGCTCGCGTGGTCGAGGACCATCCGCTTGACGTCACCGTCGGGCGTCACGGCGTCGGCGACGAACCGCTTCGGGGTGTTGGGCAACGCGGCCATGGTCTCGAACCGCTGCTCGAGCATGTCGACCAGGCTCTCGTCCTGCTCCGCCACGGTGAGCGCGTGCGGCCCGCAGACGTCGACACACTGCAGACAGCCGGTGCACTTCCACGGGTCCACGACGGCGGAGAACAGCGCCCCGGTGCCCGGCGTCTGCTTCTCCGTCGCGTCGAAGAACGGACGCGTCCGCGCGACCGGGAAGGCGGCGATCGCCTCGACGACCGCGTCGGCGTACCGCGCGACCGCCCGTTCGTCCGCGTCCGGTACCGCCGTCGCGGCGACCGACGCGAGGGACGTCGCGCCGGTGTCCGCCCGGAGCTCCTGACGGATCCGCTCCGACCAGGTCCAGGCCACCGCGCGGAGCGCCTCGCGCTGCGGCTCGGGGGCGTCCACCTGGCCGATGGCCGAGAGCACGAGGTCGTGGATCTCGTGCAGGGTGTTCGGGATCGCCGCGTCGGGGCAGGCGATGCCGCACTCCAGGCAGCCGGTGCAGGCGGTCGGGTCGAACACGGGCACGGTGCGCCGGAAGATGCCCTTGTCCTTGTGGAGGCCTGTGGCGACCGGCATGAACAGGCCGGCGCCGGGGAGCACCGGCGACTCGCCGACGGTGCCCTCGCGGAACGGACGGGCGGCCAGGTCCTCGTAGTAGGCCGGGTCGAAGAGTGCCGAGGCACGCGGCTCCGCCGCGACCGGGCACATCGACGCGGACAACGCCACGGTCCGGGCGCGCGTGCGCGCGGCGGCCGGCTCGGCCTCCACGGCGACGAGCTCCTCGGCCTCGTAGTCGATGGGGCTGACCGCCGCGATGGCGTCGGTGATGACGGCCATGTTCGAGCTGACCACCGTGTCGCCCTTGCGGCCGAACTTCTTCGTCAGCTCGTGGCGCACCTTCTCGAGGATCGCGTCACGCGTGGCTCCCTGGGAGATGCGGTCGACCCGGCCGACGACGGCGCCGATGAACGCGATGCCCATCATGCGGGTCTCGAGCTCGGGCGTCGGTGCGTGCCTCTTGGCGACCCGGAAGGCGTCCATCACGAGGAAGGTGATCTTCCTGTCGCGGATGGTCCGTCGCGCGTGCGCCGGCAGGCTGCGCCACACGTCGACCGGCGCCAGGTCCGACTGCATGATGAACGTGCCACCGACCGCCAGGCCCTTGAGCGGGTTGGTGTGGACGAACGCCTTGTGGTCCGGGGACACCACGACCTCGACGTCCTCGAGCTCGGCGTTGGTGAGCAGCACCGGCTCCGGCGACAGGGTGATGTAGAAGTTCGTCGCCGCGCCGCTCTTCTCGGAGCCGTACTTGGGCGCCGACTTCGAGTACATGCCGAGCACCCCGGCGAGGATGTCGGTCAGGAGCTTGCCGGTGGCGATGGTGCCGTAGCCACCGACCGAGTGGAACCGGATCCGCAGCGCGTCCTCCGGCAGCACCTGCGGGTTCGGCTCGGTGGTGAGCGCCATGAGCTCCGTCTCCGGGTAGGCGGCACGCAGCCGCTCCTGGATCCCGGCGAGCTCGCCCGACGCGCCGTCGCTGAAGAACTGCGAGCCGAGGTAGACCAGCGGTGAGCCGGTCGGTGCCACCATGTTCCTGAATGCCGCGACGAGGTGCCGCGGCTGCACGTCGTGGCCGCCGAGACCGAAGATCGCCGTCGTGAGACGCGGGCTCGCGGCCAGCGCAGGGATGCCGGGGAACTCGGGCGCGGACGACGGGGTGGACGCGTTCGCACGGGCCCGGAACAGCGCCTGCGTCACAAGGCGCGTCAGCGCGGTGTCGTCGGACCGCTCGAGGACCGTGACGGCCTGGGCGTTCCTCAGCGCCGCGACCAGCTCGGCCTCCGGGAACGGCTGCAGCATCTTGACGGAGACGACGCCGACCTTGAGCCCCTGGGCCCGCAGGTAGGGCAGCACGGCGCGGACGTCGTCGGTGATCGACCCCAGGCCGACCATGACGTAGTCGGCGTCGTCGCAGTCGTAGGCCATGACCGGCGAGTACTCGCGACCGGTGAGCGCGGCGTACTCGGCCATCGCCTGGCGCGCCAGCGACGGCACCGCCGAGACGAAGTGCGTCCGGTGGTCCACCGCCCCGGCCTGGAAGTCCGGCTGGTTCTGCACCGGGCCGGTGAGGCCGGGGTTGTGCGGGTCGACGAGCGCCGGCACCAGCTGGCGCGTGCCCTTGGACCAGGCGTTCACCCATGCGCGGCGCCACTGCGCCTGCAGGTCCGCGGGCACCCACACCGCCGTCTCGGCGACAAGGTCGCCGGCGTCGTCGGCCTCGACCTTCTCCGCGGTCGCGGTCAGGTGGGCGCGCAGCGCGGCGAGGTCGTCGGGCGCGAGGTCCGCGGCGTGACGGTCGAGGTACCGGCCCAGCTGGAACACGCGGCCCTTGGCACCGAACAGGATCTCCTGGGCGACGGTCGGGGCGGCGATGCGCGCGGCCGGGTCGCCGAGGTACTCCTTGAGGAGCTCGGGCTCGGGCAGCAGCACCTCGCTCATCACGTGGCTGGTGGCGAAGCCGTCGAAGGTGTTGGCGACGGGGATGAGCGAGAGGGACGACGTCCGGTACGCGATCGCGGCGAGGTCGGCGGCCTCCTGGGGGTTGGAACCGAAGAGGATGGTGTAGCCCGCCGGGAGCAGCGCGTAGATGTCGTCGTGCCCCGCCATGACGTTGAGCGAGTGCTTGCTCACCACACGGGCCGCGACCTGGAGGACGAAGCCGCCGATCTTCTTGCCCACGGTGACGTAGTGCGACTCGAGGGCGTAGAGGATGCCCTGGCTCGAGGAGGCGTTGGAGACGAAGCTGCCGCCGGTGAGCGACGCGCCCAGTGCTCCGCTCTGCGCCGAGTGCTCGCCCTCCGCCTCGACGAAGAACGGGTGCTTCCCCCAGACGTTCAGCTGGCCCTCGGCACGGGCCGCCTCGAACGTCTCGACGATCTCGGTCGAGGGGGTGATGGGGTACCCGATGACCCCGCCGCACACGTGCTTCATCACGTGCGCCACGGCGCCGTTCCCGTTGATGACGTCCGGGAGGCCGGGGAACTTGGGCTGATCAGCAGTCACTGTGCGCGTCCCGAGGGCAGGGAGTGGACTGGATCGTGCGGACCGGCTCCATGACGGCGCCGGCACACGGCGACGACGACGTCCCCGCAGGTCGGACGGCTGACGAGGGGCTTCGTTGCGAGTCCTCACAGGTCCAGCTGGGTATTTGTGAGATTAGGCACGCCGGACGGGATCATCTAGGCCGGAGGTCCTAGTTGCCGCCTTCCGGCGGGCCTACCTTCGGCGACGAGGGCCAATGAAGGCGTTCGACGCTGTCGCGGTCCGTCCCCCGGATCCGTGACCGCCCGCGCCTGGCCACGGACCGTCGGAGGTTCCCGTGCACGAGGTGGTGAGTCCGCGAGGCGTCCCTGTCACGGTGGACGGACGCAAGCTCGAGCTCCGCGAGGGCGAGACGCTCCTCACGGCGTTGCAGGCGGAGGGCGTCGACGTCCCCTCGCTGTGCCACGACAGCCGGCTGGAGCGGGCGAACGGGAACTGCGGGCTGTGCGTCGTCGAGGTCGGCGACGGCAGCTCCAGGCGCGACGTGAAGGCGTGCATCACGCCGGTCTCCGAGGGCATGGTCGTCACCACCAGCACGCCGCGCCTGGCGGACTACCGCAAGGTGCGCCTGGAGCAGCTGCTGTGCGACCACAACGCGGACTGCGTCGCGCCCTGCGTGCAGACGTGTCCGGCCAACATCGACGTCCAGACGTACCTCAACCACGTCGCCACCGGGAACTTCGCCGCCGCGATCCGGGTCATCAAGGACCGCAACCCGTTCCCGTCGGCCTGCGGTCGGGTGTGTCCCCACCCCTGCGAGTCCGAGTGCCGCCGCAACCTCGTGGACGAGCCCGTCGCCATCAACCACGTCAAGCGGTTCGTCGCCGACTGGGACCGGGCGCAGGAGGAGCCGTGGACGCCGCGCCTCGCCGACCCGAGCGGCAAGCACCTCGCGGTCGTCGGCGCCGGCCCGTCGGGGCTGGCCGCGGCGTACTACGCCGCGATCGCCGGGCACCGGGTCACGGTGTTCGAGAAGGAGGACAAGCCGGGCGGCATGATGCGCTACGGCATCCCCGAGTACCGCCTGCCCAAGGCGACGCTCGACGAGGAGATCGCCTTCATGCAGGCCATCGGCGTCGAGATCGTCACCGGCAAGGCACTGGGCACCCACCTGCGGCTCGACGAGATGCGCCAGCAGTACGACGCCGTCTACCTGGCAGTCGGCTCGTGGCGCGCGTCCCCGCTGAAGCTCGACGGCGAGCACCTCCCGAACGTCCACCTCGGCATCGACTACCTGCGTGGTGTCGTCCAGGGTGTCGACGACCCGGTGGGCGACTCCGTCGTCGTGATCGGCGGCGGGAACACCGCGATCGACTGCGTCCGGACCGCGCTGCGCAAGGGCGCGAAGGACGTCAAGCTGGTCTACCGGCGCACCCGTGACGAGATGCCCGCCGAGGCGCTGGAGATCGAGGAGGCGCTGCACGAGGGCATCGAGATGGTGTTCCTGACCGCTCCGACCGCGATCACGTCCGCCGGCGGCCGCCTCCACGTGCACTGCGCGCAGATGGTCCTCGGCGAGCCGGACCGCTCCGGCCGCCGCCGTCCCGTGATGGTCGAGGGCTCCGACTTCGTCATCGACGCGGACACCGTGATCGGCGCGATCGGCCAGACGACGGACACCGGCTTCCTGTGGGACGACGTGCCGGTGCGCCTGAACGAGTGGGGCGACGTCGACATCGACGGCTCCACCATGCAGAGCTCGGAGCAGAACGTGTTCGCCGGCGGCGACTGCGTGACCGGCCCTGCGACCGTGATCGCGGCCGTCGCCGCCGGGCGTCGCGCCGCGCAGGCCATGGACGAGTACGTCCGCGAGGGCGCCGTCCGCCCGTCGCACGAGGACTACACGTGCAGCCGTGGCACGCTCGAGGACCTGCCGCGGGACGAGTTCGAGCTGACGCCGCGCGCCCGTCGCGCGGTGATGCCGGCGCTGCCTCCGGGCGAGCGGACCGACAGCTTCGTGGAGGTCGAGCTCGGGCTGACGGAGGTGCAGGCCCGGGCCGAGGCGGCCCGGTGCCTCGAGTGCGGGTGCTCCAAGCAGAACCGTTGCGACCTGCGGGACGCTGCGAGCGCGCACCACGTCGAGTTCGCACCCACGCTGCATGTGCGGCCGTACACGCCGATCACGCAGGACCACCCGTTCATCGTCCGCGACGACAACAAGTGCATCTCCTGCGGGCTCTGCGTCGCGGCGTGCGCACAGGTCGAGGGCGTCGGCGTGCTGGCCTACCAGTTCGCGGACGGGCGCCTGACGGTCGGCACGCGCAACGACCTGCCGCTCGGCCTGACCGACTGCGTCTCGTGCGGCCAGTGCGTGCGCGCCTGTCCTTGCGGCGCGCTGGACTACGTGCGGGAGCGCGGCGGGGTGTTCTCGGCGATGCACGACCCCGAGAAGGTCGTCGTCGGCTTCGTCGCCCCGGCGGTCCGGAGCGTCATCGCCGACTACTACGACCTGACCCCCCAGGCCGCCGGCGCCTACACGGCCGGCCTCATGCGCGCGGTCGGGTTCGACAAGGTGTTCGACTTCACCTTCGCGGCCGACCTCACGATCCTCGAGGAGACCACCGAGTTCCTGGGGCGCGTCGGCACCGGCGAACGCCTGCCGCAGTTCACGTCCTGCTGTCCCGGCTGGGTCAACCTCGTCGAGCGCCGGTTCCCCGAGCTGATCCCGCACCTGTCCAGCTGCAAGTCGCCGCAGCAGATGATGGGCGCGACCGTGAAGAACCACTTCGCGCAGCGCCAGGGGATCCCGCTCGAGAAGCTCTACACCGTCTCGATCGTGCCGTGCATGGCGAAGAAGTACGAGGCCGCCCGGCCGGAGTTCGCCCCGGACGGCGTGCGGGACGTGGACGCCGTGCTCACCACCACGGAGTTCATCGAGATGATCGAGATGCTGCACCTGCGCCCCGAGGACATCGTCCCGTCGGAGTTCGACGAGCCGTACGCGCGGGTCACCGGCGCGGGCATGCTGTTCGGCGCGTCGGGCGGCGTCGCCGAGGCCGCGCTGCGGATGGCCGTCGAGAAGCTGACCGGCGCACCACCCGTCGACCTCGACGTGCACGAGGTGCGCGGGCTGCAGGGCGTCAAGGAGGCGACGGTCACCGCCGGCGACACGACCGTGCGGGTGGCCGTGATCAGCGGCCTGAACAACGTCGACGCGCTGGCCCGCCGGATCCGCGACGGCGAGGACGTCGGCTACGACCTCATCGAGGTCATGGCCTGCCCGGGCGGCTGCATCAACGGCGCGGGCCACCCCGTGCCGCGGGACACCGGCGAGACCCGCGAGCGGCAGAAGGTGCTCGTGCAGATCGACCGCACGGCGCCGATGCGGCTCTCGCAGGAGAACCCGGACGTCCTGCGGCTGTACGACGACTTCTACGGAGAACCGAACTCGCCGCTGGCGCACGACCTGCTGCACACCTCGTACGCGCCGTTCCGCCCGGCCGCGCAGGACGCCACCACGCAGGGTGCGCTGTGAGCCGCCGGCTCGGCCGCGCGCTGGCCGCCTCGGTCGCCGTCGCCGCGCTGCTCGCGGGCTGCGCATCGAGCACGACCGCGGGCTCGCAGCCCGCTGCGAGCGGGACGCCGAGCGCGAGCCCGACGAGCGCGCCGACACCGGTCGCCGCCGAGCGCACGACCTTCCGCATCGCCTCGCTCAAGGGCCCGACCACGATGGGCCTCGTCGGCCTGATGGACGACGCCACGGCCGGCCGGGCACGCCACGACTACCAGGTCACCGTGTACGGGACACCCGATGAGGTCGTCCCGAAGGTGCTGCACGGCGACGTCGACGTCGCGATGGTCCCGTCCAACCTGGCGGCGGTGCTGGCCGCGAAGTCGTCGGGCGCCGTGCAGGTCGCGGCGATCAACACGCTCGGGGTCCTGCAGGTGGTGGAGGTCGGCACGACCGTCCACGCGCTCACCGACCTGCGCGGGCGCACCCTCTACACCAGTGGCAAGGGTGCGTCCCCGCAGTACGTCCTCGAGCACCTGCTCGTCGCGAACGGCCTCGATCCCGCCACGGACCTCAAGGTCGAGTACCTGAGCGAACCGACCGAGGTCGCCGCCCACCTGGCGGCCGAGCCGGGCGCGGTCGCCGTCCTCCCGCAGCCGTTCGTCACGGTCGTCACCACCCAGGTCCCCGGCGCACGCGCGGCCCTCGACCTCACCGACGAGTGGGCCACGGTCTCGCCCGACTCGCAGCTCGTGACCGGGGTCGTGGTGGTCCGCCGTGCGTTCGCCGCCGAGCACAAGGCCGCGCTCGACGAGTTCCTGGCGGACTACGCCGCCTCGACACGGTTCACCAACGACCGTGCCGACGAGGCGGGCGCACTGATCGCGGCAGCCGGGATCGTCCCTGCTGCTCCGATCGCGACGGCCGCCATCCCCGGCTCGCACATCACCTACATCGACGGGGCGGCCATGCAGGCAGCCCTGAGCGGGTACCTCAGCGTCCTGTACGCCGCGGACCCGGCCTCGGTGGGAGGAGCCCTGCCCGGTGACGACTTCTACTACCGCGCGGACGGCTGAGGCCGACCGCCGCCTCCCCCCTGCGGCCAGGGTCCTCCTGGTCGCCGGGTTCTGGCTCGCCGCCTGGTACCTCGCCGCGCTCGCCGTCGGGCAGCGCCTGCTGCTGCCGGCGCCCGCTGAGGTCGGCTCCCGGCTGGCGGAGCTCGCCGCCACCGCGCCGTTCTGGACCACGGTCGCCTCGTCGCTCGTGCGGATACTGGCGGGCTTCGCCCTCGGCACCGCAGCCGGCGCGCTGCTCGCCGTCGGTGCGGCGCAGTGGCGGGTGGTCGATGCGCTCGTCTCGCCGCTGGTCGGGGCCATCCGCGCCGCCCCCGTCGTGAGCTTCATCATCCTGGTGCTGATCTGGGTGGACAGCAGCCACCTGGCGGTCGTCATCAGCGCCCTGATGGTGCTGCCGGTGACCTTCGCCGGGGTCCTCGAGGGCGTCCGACAGCGCGATCCGGCGATGCTCGAGGTGGCCGCGGTCTTCGACATCCCGCTCCTGCGCCGGCTCCCCGCGGTCGACATCCCCGCAGTCCTGCCGTTCTTCGCGGCCGCGTGCCAGGTCGGTATCGGGCTGGCCTGGAAGAGCGGCATCGCCGCCGAGGTGATCGGGCTGCCGGCCGGCAGCGTCGGCGAGCGGCTGTACGACGCCAAGGTGCTGCTCGAGAGCGCCGACCTGTTCGTGTGGACCGGTGTGGTGGTCACCCTCAGCTTCGTCGCCGAGCGGGTCGTGGCCACGGTCCTGCGCAGGGCTCCCTCCGCACGCACGGGAGGCGCCCCATGATCACGGTCCGTGGGCTGACGGTGCACCTCGGTGGGCGCACCGTCCTGGACGCCGTCGACCTCGACCTGCCCGACGACGGCGTGGTGGCGGTGATGGGACCGAACGGCTGCGGCAAGACCACCTTGGGCCGCGTCCTGCTCGGCCTCGTCGAGCCGGACGCCGGCACCGTGCGGGGGCTGGGTGGGCGGCGCGCGGCCGCCTTCCAGGAGGACCGGCTGTGCGAGCACCTGGACGCCGTGGCCAACGTGCGACTCGTGCTCCCGCGCGACGTGCGTGCCGCCGACGTGGCCACCGAGCTGCACGCGCTGGGGCTGAGGGCCGACGCGCTCGGCCGCCCGGTGCGCGACCTGTCGGGAGGGCAGCGACGGCGGGTCGCCATCGCGCGGGCCCTGCTCGCCGAGGCCGACCTCGTGGTCCTCGACGAGCCGTTCACGGGGATCGACGTGGCCGCCCGTGACCAGGTGCTGGCCCGGGTGGCAGAGGCCTGTGCCGGGCGCACGCTCGTGCTCATCACCCACGACGAGGACGAGGCCACCCGGCTCGGCGCGACGGTGGTGGACCTCTCGCACGTCACGGGGAGCGTCGCAGCGGACGAGTGACGGGTCTCAGCCGTACCGCTCGACGAGCGCGTCACCGGTGGAGGCCAGATGGCGCCGCACACCCACAGGGCGCCATCACGCCCACCCCTCCACGACGGTGACGGGCCGCCGCGCCGTCCCCCAGACCCTCGCGGCTCCAGGCAGGACAACCACACCGAGGACCACGACCCGGGAGCACGGGCGAAGACGTCGACCGGATCCGGGGTGGGCCCGTCGCCGCCGTGCTGGTCGATCCGCGGGACGGACCCGCCACGCTCCACGGCCGCGTACCGCGCACCGGTCAGTGCGCGGCGCCCACGGTGTGCCCGACCGTCTCCGGCTGGTCCAGCACCCGCAGCATCAGGTGCGCCACGTCGGCGCGTGAGATCGACAGGCCGCCCCGGACGTTCCGGTCCAGTGCGGTCCGGTAGTCACCGGTCGGCGCCCTGTCCGTCAGCCTGGGCGGGCGGGCGATCGTCCAGTCGAGGCCGCTGGCACGCACCACGTCCTCCATCGCCGCGAGGTCGGCGTAGTGGTCCTTGAACAGCCTCTTCGGGATGCCGCCGAGCAGGTGACGCATGAGGAACCCGTCCCCGGCGTCATGCTTCGGCGGGTGCGGGACGGCGGGCGACGGGACGGTGCCGATGGGCGCGGCGCTGACGACGACGAGCCGGTGCGCGCCGGCCGTCCGCATGGCGCGGACGATGGTGCGGGTGCCGAGGGTCGCGACCCCCTCGTCGGACCGCGTCCGCGCGCCGAGCGCGGACAGCACGGCGTCGGCACCGGCGACGGCGTGGACGAGGTCCGCCGCCTCGTCGCTCAGGTCGGCGACGACGACGCGGGCGGCGGTCGGGCGCAGGCGGCCGGGATCGCGGACGACGACCGTCACGTCGTGCCCGGCGCGCTCGGCCTGGTCGAGCAGCTGCCGGCCGATGCCGCCGGTGGCGGCGACGAGGGTGAGCCTCATGTGGTAGTTCCCCTGTCGGTGTACGGTCTGGTCAGAGTCCCAGAAGATATGGAAACCGTACCATATGAACTCCGAAGAATCTGACGACCGTCGGCGCAAGCGCCGGCTCACGGTGGCCGTCCGGGAGTCCATGCGCGAGCTGAGCATCCAGCTCGCCCTGCTCAACCACCAGGTCGGGCAGCGGCTCGACCTGCGCGACGTGGACCTCGACTGTCTCGACCTCATCACCCGGCACGGGCCGCTCAGCGCCTCCGCCCTGGCCCGGACGGCCGGCCTGCACCCCGCGACCATGACCGGCGTGCTCGACCGGCTCGAACGGGCCGGCTGGATCGTGCGCGAGAGGTCCGCCCAGGACCGGCGCGCGATCGTCGTGCGCGCGGTCACGGAGCGTGGCGCGGAGATCTACCGGCTGTACTCCGGGATGACCACGTCGATGGAACAGCTGCTCGGCGGGTACTCGGAGGCCGAGCTGACGGTGATCGCGGACTTCCTGAGCCGGGCACGGGAGGCCGGCGCAGCAGCGACGGGAGAGCTCGCCGAGGGCTGAGGGCGCACGACGCCGGCGGAAGCCCTCCCCCGAGTCAGGTCGGGTCCGCCTCCAGGGCGTCCGGGGAGACCGCCGCGGTGGCGGTGAGCCAGTGCTGGAACTCGCGGTGCCGGAACTGGATGCTCGACCCGGCCATCCGCATCAGTCCGGCCGTCACGCACCAGTCGAGGAAGAGTGCCGGCCGCCGGGGCAGCCGCCGCTGGTGTGCCGCGGAGCGGACACCCAGTCCGTAGCGGAGCCACACCGCGCCGCGGCCGATGGCCAGTGCGACGGCGATCCCGATGCTCGACGCGGTCGACAACCCGGAGGTCAGCGAGCCGGACGATCCGACGGGCTGACCGCCGGCCAGCGAGCCGATGAGGCCGACCGTCAGCGCCAGTCCCCACATCCAGATCACAGCCGTGAGGACGCTGTAGCTGAGACACTGCCGGACCAGCGTTGCCGAGGACGGGGCGTACTCGACGCTGACCTGCATCCATTCCTGCAGTGTGAACCCGAGCCAGAGCGTCACGCCGATGGTCGTCCCGGCGACCAGGCCGACCGCCGGCTCGAACGCCAACCCGGTGAG
The DNA here is from genome assembly GCF_054057935.1 of Cellulomonas sp. URHB0016. NCBI lineage: Bacteria > Bacillati > Actinomycetota > Actinomycetes > Micrococcales > Cellulomonadaceae > Cellulomonas > Cellulomonas sp. URHB0016. The sequence goes on from NZ_JBSRZU010000001.1 coordinate 1,985,823, forward strand.
CAGCCCGAACCCCAGGGCGGCCGCCGAGCCCCACGGCACGTTGGCGGCAAGCCGCTGGACCAGCTTTCGGCGCCCCGCCCGGGTCCGCAGGCTGCTCAGGTCCGCACGGCTCAGTGGCGCGGACTCGTCCCACACCCCCACTCCGAACACCACGGCGCAGGCCACCAGCGCCGCGCCGGAGACACCACCGAACCAGCCTCCGAAAGCGGCGCTCGACACCGCGACGGGAATGACGAGAAGGAACACGGCGAGCGCGGGGACGAGGCGAGGGAACAGACGGCCACTGATCCGCCAGAGGTCGGGCAGGTGGATGTCGACCAGGGACCGTCCCCGAGCTGCCTGCCGCGACTGGTGCTCGGCGATCTGGCTCAGCCAGGCACGGACCTGTTGAGCCGTCCAGCCCTGTCCGGCGGCATGCTCGTCATACCTGACGACGGCCGGGACCAGACTGCCGAACAGGTTGTCCCGGACCTGTTCAGGCGACAGCTCCAGCAGGACGGCCGGTCGGGTGTCGCGGTGCGCGTAGGCGGTCACGACGAGGAACAGCTGCAACGGGCTCGCGAGCACCCCCGAGAGCGGGTGCCCGCTGCGGATCGCGTCCACCACCGGCCGCCACCGATCCTCCAGCACGGGCCCCAGCGCCGGACCGGTGCCGCTCACGCCGGCGGCGGCCGAGGAGCCCGCCTCGGCGGGGCCGAGCACGGTGGGGCTCGAGGTCGTACCTCGAGGAGCTGTGGATCGCTGGGCGGTCGTGAACCGCCGGGCGAGGTAGTCGGCGACCTCGTCGGCGGTCATGGGCTGCAGGGTGACGTGCCGGGCGTGCCCGACGATCGGCGGGTGGGGACCGTTCGGCACCCCGTCGTCCGCGGCGCGGACCAGGTCGGCGTAGTCGAGGTTGCGGCAGGCGAGAACCACCGGCCGGGTGCGGTCGTGGTTGAGCGCCTTGACCGCCGCCGCCGCCCGCGGGCGCACGGTCCGCGATGCGCCCGGCTCGTCACCGGCGCTCGAGGGTGAGTCCATCTCGTCCAGCCCGTCCAGCACAGGCAGGATGTGCCCGTCTGCCAGCAGCCCCACCGCCGTCTTGACCGGGATCTGGTAGTCCGCCGCCAGAGACCCCGCGATCCACCTGTCCATCTGCTCGGCGAGAACCGAGGCCGGTGTCGCGCCGACATCGCCCAGGTCGCAGGTGGGCAGGGACATCAGCACCGGTACCACCCAGCCGCCGTCGCCGGCGTCGGCCACGCTTCTCGGGTCCGCGTACCCGGGCAGCGCGGCGATCAGATCGTGCACCAGGAGCGAGAGCAGCACCGTCTTGCCGGAGCCAGGCGCGCCCAGCACGGCCAGCCGCCCTTCGGTCTCGTGACGATAGAAGTCGGCAACCTGCGAGGTCGCGCCCGCTGGTCCGCCGTCCACCGGGTACCACCGCACCAGAAGGTCGGCCACCGCTCCGCTCGAGACCGGGTCGGGGTTGGCGAACCGCACCTCGGCGGGCTCGCCCCGGTCGACCCCGAGCGCCTGGGAGATGAACGCCGCCCGCTCCGACCGCACCCGCCGTGCCAGCTCACGAAGGGTCCGCGCCCGCGCACGGTCCTCCGCCCCCGGGCGCACCAGCCGCAGCACGGCGTCGTTCAGGGACAGGGAGACGAACGTCGGGTTGTTGTTGACCGTGTCGATCCTCGTCGCAGCGACTCCACCATGGGTGGCGAAATTCCCGGGTGCGCCGTCATCGCCCGTCGCCTCGGGAGGCTCCACCAGGGTGCCGGCGACAGCGCGCCGACCGGCTGCAGGTGCTGCCTCAGCGGTGAGGGCAGGGGGCGAGTGGCTCGCGGCTGGATCTCCGGGTGCGGCCTGCCCGCCGTCCGCCCCGGTCAGCGAGGGCCCGGCCCGCTCCTCGTGTCCGCAGCGGGGTCCGCCGCACCGGGCCCACCAGGACCCGTCGAACCCGGGCCCGCCGGTCCCGGCGGAGGTGTGTACCCGGCGGTGACCGGACCGTGGATCACGGCCGCGGCGACGCCACCCGACTCGGCGTGGATCTGCAGCACCGTCGCCGCCACCGATCCTGGTCCCAGCGCCGCCGGGCCCGCCGCGTCGAGGACGCGCTTCGCGGCGGCCTTCACGTCCGGGTCGGTCGCGACCGTGCTCAGGTGATCCGTCAGTGCGGCCACGAACGCCGGCTCCGTGGGCTTCGACTCATACAGCGTCAAGGCCGCACCGGCCTGCTCGTTGCCGGCGAACACGCGCTTCAGCACGCTCTTCAAACCCTTGTAGGCGTCGACCACCGCGGACTTCACCGCTTCGGTCGCCCCCGCCGTGGCCCCTGCAGACACCCCCGCCGCCAACGCGGCCAGCACGAACGACACCGGTTCCATCGTGAAGCCCCTCCCCCGTAGGTCGAGGCGCCAGCGGCAACCTGCGTGTCCAGACCCTCAATCAGGATGTCATCCGTCCTCCCCATGGACCAGGTGTGACCCAGCGAGTCCGAAACTTCATCCTCGCGCGACCACCTCCGCTGCCCCGCTGTTCACAGACGTGACGGCCGTGCGCCTCTACGGTTGAGGTCGGGCGACCTCTCGGCCGTTCCCTGATTGGTTGCTGATCTGCGGTGATCCGGGAACCATGTGCGGGTGTTGCCAACCACGATGCCGCGACTGCAGGGAGCCCACGTCGAGCTCCGCCCCTTCGATGTTGCAGATCAGGACCTTGTCGCTTCCGTCGTCTCCGACGCGCTGATCCCGCTCATCACGACCGTCCCGGCTGACGGCGACGCGGAAGCGGTCACCGCGTACATCGAGAGACAGCGTGACCGCCTCGAGGAAGGCGCCGGCTACTCGTTCGCCATCGCGGACCGCGTGAGCGGGACGGGCGTGGGGCAGATCGGCTTGTGGACCCGTGAGGCCCATCATGGCCGGGCCACGATCGGGTACTGGGTCGCGCCCCAGCACCGTCGCCGCGGCTACGCCCGTGATGCGCTGGCAACGCTGACCACGTGGGCGCTCTCGCTGGAGGGCCTTCATCGGGTTCAGCTCTTCGTCGAGCCGTGGAACACCGGGTCGTGGCGTGCGGCAGAGGCGTGCGGGTACGAGCGCGAGGGACTGTTGCGCGGGTGGGAGCTGGTTGGGAACGAGCACAAGGACATGTTCGTCTACGGCCACATCGCACGCGCCTGAGGGATGGTGGTGGCTCAGCGGCAGCTCCGGTCCGCAACCCTGTCCACACGACGCACCGGGCCGTCCCTAGGACCGCGTCCAGTTCGCCCGCCAGGTCGGGATGCACCGGGCCAGGGTGCATCACGCGCGACCGATCTATCTCGGCACCCACCAGTAGAGAGTGGTCAGGTCCGCCGGCCACCGAATGCGACGGAAGAGCGACGACCGCCGCTCGAACCGGTCCGACTCATCGATCGGTCTCCAGCCAGGTTCGAGCGGCTCGTCAGCCTGCGGCGCGCGAACTCGCCCGACGCTCCGGCCACAGCACAGACACGGGTATGCCTCCCGCTGAGCTCGTCCCGCCTGGTCCACGGAAGAAAGCGTGCCAGACGGCCGCCCACGGCTTCTTCCTGTCCGTAGCATCAGAGCGACCGAACGACCGAAAGCATCGACGAACGGTTTGGCTGGCGGCGCTGCGTCGCGATCGCCGTGCAGAGCAATGGCCGGACAACCGCAGGTCCAGTTGGACCCCGCCCCGGGCAGGTCGTCGCGGCGCTGCGGCGGAAATACCCGCGGTGGGGTGCGCGATCCGATGCTCGAGACTTCACGACCTCATGGGAGACGTCGCCCGATCACTCCTGCAGCCAGCGCGACGACAAGCAGGCCGACGCCCACCGCGCCGAGCACGGGAAGCGTGGACCGTGCCGACTCTGCCTCGCCCCCGCTCCGGATGCGGTCTGGGGAGTCCACGCTGTACTCGACCCGGGTCTGGTCGCCGATCTCGGAGTCGATGGTGAGGTCCGAGTCTTCGATCGCCAGCTCGCCGGTGCGCAGCGCGCCGTCCACCTCGTACTCCATGAGGAAGACTCGGTCCGGCCCGCGCCCCCGGTTGCGGTCCTCCCAGGCCACCACGGTCCCGGTCGCGCTCGCCCGGTCCCCTCGAAACGGCAGCTCCTGCAAGGCCATGACACCCGTGGTCACCGTGACGAACCCGCCGACGATGCCGGCGAACGTCGCGATGACGACGAGGACGGGTGCCGCGCGACGGTCGACGCTGACCCGTCGGCCTTCGGCCGCCCGGTCGTACTTCGACTCTGCCATCGCCCACATCCCTGACCCGGCCACGATGCTCAAGGTGAGGATGAGGAAGGAGAGCGCGGCGCCCAGCCCGACGAATGCCCCCACGGTGGCGCCGTCTGGGACGTCGCCACCGAGCGCCGCCGCGATACCTGCCCCGACAAGCGCGGGCACGCCCACCGCCGCCGCCAGCCCGGACGTCATCCGGACCCGGGACGCGAAAGTCCCGGTGTCCGCGTCGGCATAGATCGCCATCGGGAGTTCGAGGAACGCCCTGCGGAGCATCCGGCGCACAGCAACCCCGCTTCTCCGGGACGCGACGCAGCCCTCGTGGCGACGCGACGCCCGGCCGCAGCGTAGTGCCGGACGGCGCCCCCCCCTTCGCCGCTCCGGCCCCGGTTGGAAGGATGGCGCCAGGTCCACGGCCTACTGGAGATCTCTTGACGCTTGCACCCGCGGAACCGCTACATGCACTTCCTCGGGACAGAGGCCGACCGTGAGGCCTCAACCGCCTCAACGGAGGCCCGCGGTACGCGGGATGCTGCATCGGATGAATTGCAAGCACGAAACCCCCGCCGTCCCAGACCGTCAGGCCTGGTCAGACGAGGGTTTCGGGTGGAGCCGCCTAAGAGAATCGAACTCTTGACCTTCTCATTACGAGTGAGACGCTCTGCCGACTGAGCTAAGGCGGCGTCGTCGGGATCCGCAAGGACCTCGGCGAGCGCGCCCACTGTACCCGGCACCACGCCCGCTCTCCAAAGCGAGGGCCGATGACGGCGTCAGACCACGACCCGCCGGGACCGGGTGGCGAGGAACGCGGCACTGATCGCCACGGCGTCCTCGGCGAGTGCCGCCTGCCAGTCCGGCATCCGTCCGGCGGCCCATCGCCGCCACGCCGCGCCGACGTAGGAGCCGGCGAAGCCCCCGACGGCGCCGGCGACCGCCGGCCGGTAGAGGCGGGCGCCCTCGCGGCGGGCGAGCACCACGGCACCGACGGCGCCGGAGAGCGCCCGGAGCTCGGGCCCGTGGTGGTCCAGCCGGCTGGGGGCGACGGGGAGCTTGTCACCGACGACCTCCCCCAGGGCGGTGGCGACCGCACCGACGACGACGGTCCGCCGGGGCGCGAGGCTGAGGGTCGGCGCGACGACGCCGAACGTCGAGCGGGCTCCCGCTGCCCACCCGAGCAGCGCCGAGCGCAGGACGAGCCCGCCGCGGGCGCGACGTCGCGAGGAGTCAGAGCCGATGCTGAAGGTTCCCATCGGGCCACGCTGACGCCGACCGGGACATCCGGCAACCGGAGACCGCGAGCCGCCTACGCCCGCCGACGGGTCAGCAGCGGGTGCCCTCCGGCGGCATCGTGCCCGACAGGAAGTAGGCGTCGACCGCGTCGCCGATGCAGTCGTTGGACGCGCCGTACGCGGTGTGCCCCTCGCCCTCGAAGGTCAGGAGCTCACCCGACGACAGGGTCTCCGCGAGCTTCTCGGCCCACACGTACGGGGTGGCCGGGTCGTTCGTCGTGCCGATGACCAGGATCGGCGCAGCCCCTTCGGCGGCGTACGACGGCAGCGGGGCGACGGCCGGGGTGGGCCACTGCGCGCAGGTGGTGCCGCCGAACGTGAGGAACGAGCCCACGGTCGGGGCGGCGGCCTCGATGTCGGCGGCCTGTGCCCGCATGTCGTCGAAGTCCGCGCTGTCCCGGCCGTCCGCGCAGTGCACGGCGAAGAACGCCTCGTTCGCGTTCGACGAGTACGTGCCGTCCTCCTGGCGGTCGAAGTACGAGTCGGCGAGCTTCAGCAGGCTCGCACCGTTGCCGTCCTGGAGGGCCGGCTTGAGCGCCTGCGTGAGCAGCGGCCACAGCGACTTCGAGTAGAGGGTGACGGCGACGCCGTAGAACGCGAGCGACTGCGTGAGCTCGCGGTCCGTGCCGGTGGGCAGGGGGTTGGACCGGGCCTCGTCGAACAGCTTCCGGATCTGGGCGAGGCCGTGGTCGACGTCGCCGGTGAGCGGGCAGCCCTTGCCGCTCTGGCAGTCCGTCACGTACGCCCGCAGGGCGCTCTCGATGCCGATGGCCTGGCCCTTCGAGACCTCGCCCGGGGTGAGCGTCGGGTCGAGCGCGCCGTCGAGCACCACGCGGCCGACCTTGTCCGGGAAGATCGCCGCATAGGTGGCACCGAGCTGCGTGCCGTAGGAGTACCCGAGGTAGTGCAGCTGGTCGTCGCCGAGAGCGGCGCGCATCACGTCCATGTCGCGCGCGGCGCTCTCCGTGTCGACGTGGCCGAGCAGCGGGCCGGAGCGGTTGGAGCACTCCTTGCCGAAGTCGCCGTAGACGTCGATCACGTGCTGGATGCCGGCGTCGGTGGAGTAGTCCGGGTCGAACGCGAACAGCTGGTCGAGCTCCGGGCCGTCCGCGCAGCGCACCGGCTCGGAGCGCTGCACACCCCGCGGGTCGAACGCCACGATGTCGTACCGCTCGCGCACGTCCGCCCCGATGCGCTGGGCCAGGCCCGCGAGGGAGTCGATGCCGGACACGCCAGGGCCACCCGGGTTGATGAGCAGCGACCCGATCCGCTCGCCGCCCGTCGCCTTCTGGCGCGCGAGCGCCAGCGAGATGGTGGCACCCGTCGGGTCCGCGTAGTCGACCGGCACGGTCAGCGTCGCGCACTCCCCCGTGTCGCAGCTGGTCCACTCGAGCAGCTGGTCGTAGAACTTCGCCAGGTCGGCCGTCGGCGCGGCCGCGGAGCTCGGGCTCCCGGTCGGGACGTCGGCCTGGTGCTTGGCGGGGGCGCAGCCGACGAGCACGAGCGCCGCGACCACCAGCGCCGCGAGCGTCTGCGGTGCTGATCGGCGCATCGCCCCGCTCGACGACGGGCGGGCGTCGGCAGCAGGGGAGAGTCGGCGCGGGCTGTCGAGGGGCACCCCGCCACGGTAGTCGGCGAACCTGGGACGACGTGCCGCTGGTTCGACCACCCGGGCGACCTTCACAGGTCCGCCGCGGCATCGGCGCGACCGGGCGCCGGCGTCGGCGTCAACCCTCGTCGGCGCCAGCCCACACAGGCGTCAGCCCACGTCGGCGTCAGCCCACACAGGCGTCAGCCCTGCGGCCGCAGCGCCACGGCCATCGCCTCGACGGCCAGCAGCGGGGCGACGTTGCCCGCGAGGCGGGTGCGGGCCTGCCCGACCGCGTCCATGCGCCGCAGCGTCTGCTCCGCCGTCGACGACCCGGCGAGCGAGTGCACCGCGTCCGCGTGCTCCAGGTTCACCAGCTCGACACCCGCGCCGAGCTGCACCACGAGCACGTCCCGGTACAGCGACAGCAGGTCCACCATCGCCCGGTCCAGCACGTCGCGCTGCGCCCGGGTGGCACGCCGCTTCTGCTCCTCCTCGAGCTGGCGGAGCTGCGACCGCAACGCGGGCGGCAGGGTGGTCGCGCCCTCGGCGCCCATCGTCCGGAGCAGCGCGTTCTTCTCCTCGGCGTCCCGCTGCTCGGTCGCCGCCTTCGCGTCCGCCTGCGCCGTCTCGACGAGCGCGCCGGCGGCCAGCACGGCGTCACCGACACCGCGGATGCCGGCCGCGAGGCCGAGCACGGCGGACCGGCGCGCACGTGCCTCGGGGTCCCGGGCGAGCCGCCGGGCGATCCCGACATGGCTCTGCGCGGCCCGGGCGGCGATCTCGGCGACCGCGGGGTCGATGCCGTCGCGGGACACGAGCAGCGCCGCGACGGCGTCGGCGGGCGGCACCCGCAGCGCCACGGAGCGGCTGCGTGACCGCAGGGTGACGAGCACGTCCTGCGGGCTCGGCGCGCAGAGCACCCACACCGTGCGGTACGCGGGCTCCTCGATGGCCTTGAGCAGCGCGTTGCCGCTCGTGTCGTTGAGGCGGTCGGCGTCCTCGACGATGATCACGCGCCACCGGCCCTGTGAGGGCGTCCGCTGCGCGAGCTGGATCAGCGGCCGGACCGTGTCGGCCCGGATCACCACGCCCTCCGTCGCGACGACCATGACGTCCGGGTGGGTGCCGTCCAGGGTCGTGGTGCAGTCGTGGCACGCGCCGCAGCCCTGGCGCTCGCACTGCAGGGCCGCCGCGAAGGCCCGGGCGGCGTTCGAGCGGCCGGAGCCGGGCGGACCGGTGAGCAGCCAGGCGTGGGTCATGGCCGCCGGGTCGACGACCGCCGTGCGGAGCGCCTCGACGGCCGGTTCCTGGCCGACGACCTCGTCCCAGACGCTCATCCGGCGCCCAGCGTCGCGGCTGCGGTCTCGTCGAGCCCGGCGAGCTCCGCCACCCGTGCACGGATCAGCACCGCGAGCTCGTCGAGCGGGCGCGTGGCGTCGAGCACGAGCCAGCGCGCCGGGTCGGCCGCCGCACGGTCCAGGAACGCCTGCCGGGTCCGCCGGTGGAACTCGTCGCCCGCACGCTCCAACCGGTCCGGGTCGCCGGTCAGCCGGGACCTCCCGGTCACCGGGTCGAGGTCGAGGAGGACCGTCAGCGCGGGAAGGAGACCGTCGGTGGCCCAGAGCGACAGCCGCTCGACCTCGTCCGCCCCGAGGTCCCGGCCGCTGCCCTGGTACGCCACCGACGAGTCGAGGTACCGGTCCGTGACGACGACCGCCCCGCGCTCGAGCGCCGGACGGACGACGGAGGCCACGTGGTGCGCGCGGTCCGTGGCGTAGAGCAGCGCCTCCGTGCGGGCGTCGACGTGGTCGCCGTGCAGCACGGCGTCCCGCAGCAGCTGCCCGAGCTCGGTGCCGCCCGGCTCGCGGGTCAGCACGACCTCGCGGCCCAGACCCGTGAGCCACTCGCCGAGCAGCCGCGCCTGGGTGGACTTGCCGGCGCCGTCGCCGCCCTCGAAGGACACGAACAGGCCGGGCAGCTCGGAGGTCACGTGCGCCAGGGTAGTCCGCGCCACGGACAGGTCCGGCGGGGCGCCGCGAGGCCCGGGCAGCCCGCTCACTCGCCCGGGTAGACCACCCCGACCTGTGCGCGGATGTCGTCCATCGTCCGCATCACGTCGAGCGTGTGCTGCCACGTCATGCGCGGGCTCTCGACGTCCCCCGCGGCGACCCGTCGGGCCACCTCGGCGGCCTCGTACTGCAGGCCCTGGCGGGAGGGCTGGTCGAAGGTCCAGACGCGGCCGTCGAGCCGCTCCAGCCGGAACGACGTCGGCCGGTAGAACTCCGACGCCACCGTGATGCGTCCCTCCGTCCCGGAGATCGAGGCCGTCGTCGGCGTCTTGGCCCAGAGCGTCGTGGTGAGCGTGGCCTGCGCGCGCTCCCCGTACCCCAGACCGATCGAGATCTGCCCGTCGACCCCCGTCGGGGTCAGCCGCCCGAACGCGTGCACCTCGTCGGGCACCCCGAGGAAGTCGTGCGCCCACGACACCGGGTACACGCCGAGGTCGAGCAGCGCGCCACCGGCGAGGGCCGGGTCGAACAGCCGGCTCTTCGGGTCGAACGGGAACGCCTGGCCGTGGTCGGCGGCGATGCTGACGACCTCGCCGATCTCGCCGGCGTCGACCACCTGGTGCAGCGCGGCGACGTGCGGCAGGAACCGCGTCCACATCGCCTCCATGACGAACACGTTCGCCGCACGCGCGGCGTCGAAGATCTGCTCCGCCTCGGCGACGTTGCGGGCGAACGCCTTCTCGACGAGCACGTGCTTGCCGGCCTTGATGGCGAGGAGCGCGTGCTCGCGGTGCTCCGAGTGCGGGGTCGCCACGTAGACGGCGTCGACCTGCGGGTCCTCGACGAGCTCGCGGTAGCCCGTGTGCGTCGTCGGGATGCCGTGCGCCGTCGCGAACCGCGTGGCACGGTCCCGGTTGCGCGAGCCCACGGCGACGAGCTGCGCGCGGGTGTGCTGGTTGACGGCGGACGCGAACTGGGCAGCGATGCCACCGGCGCCGATGATGCCCCAGCGGATCGGTGGAGCGGTGCGCGGGTCCTCGGTGCGAGCCATGGCGACGAACCTACCGGCCCCGGGCCCACCGGCAAGTAGCGTGTGACGAACTGGGCGGCGGGAGCGGCAGCGATGAGCGGGTGGGTCGAGCACGTCGTCTGGTGGCACGTGTACCCCCTGGGGTTCGTCGGGGCGGAGGGCACCGCCGGCGACGACACCGCGGTGCAGCACCGGTTGGCGCACCTCGTCGACTGGCTCGACTACGTGGTCGACCTCGGGGCGAACGGGATCGCGCTCGGGCCGGTGTTCGCGTCGAGCACGCACGGGTACGACACCGTGGACCACCTGCGCATCGACCCGCGGCTGGGCGACCGGGCGGACTTCGACGCGCTCGTCGGGGCCGCGCACGCCCGCGGGCTGCGGGTGCTGCTCGACGGGGTGTTCCACCACGTGGGCCGTGCCCACCCGCTGTTCGAGGCGGCCCTGGCCGGCGGCCCGGAGCAGGCGCTGTTCCGGCTGCGGCGCACGCCCGACGGGTCCGTGGACTGGGACGACTTCGAGGGCCACCACGACCTCGTCGCCCTGGACCACGGCAGCCCGGCCGTCGCGGACCTCGTGGCCGACGCGATGATCCACTGGCTCGACGCCGGCGCCGACGGGTGGCGCCTCGACGCCGCGTACGCCGTGCCACCGGAGTTCTGGTCACCGGTCCTCGCACGCGTGCGGGCGGCGCACCCCGGCGTGTACGTCGTCGGCGAGGTCATCCACGGCGACTACGCCGACGTGGTCTCCCGCTCCGGCATGGACTCCGTGACGCAGTACGAGCTGTGGAAGGCGGTCTGGAGCGCGGTCACCACGCGCAACTGGTGGGAGCTCGCCTGGTCGCTGGACCGGCACAGCGGCTTCCTCGACGCGTTCGTGCCGTACACGTTCGTCGGGAACCACGACGTCACCCGGATCGCCTCGCAGCTCGACGACGACGGCCTGCTCGGCCACGCGCTCGTCGTGCTGCTCACCGTCGGCGGCACCCCGGCGGTCTACGCGGGCGACGAGCAGGCGTTCCGGGCCGTCAAGGAGGAACGGGCCGGCGGGGACGACGCGATCCGCCCGGTGTTCCCCCCGACCCCCGCCGGCCTCCCGCCCGACGGGTGGTGGGCGTACCGGCTGCACCAGGACCTCGTGGGCCTGCGCCGGCGGCACCCGTGGCTGCACCGGGCCCGGACCCGCACGATCGAGCTCACCAACGAGCACCTGCTGTACGAGACGGCCGCGGGCGACGACCGGCTCCTGGTGGTGCTCAACCTCGCGGCCGACGAGCCGTGGGGGCTGGACCTGCCCGGCGAGGTGGTCGGCGGGTCGCCGGGAGTCCTCGCGGGGACGGCGACGCTCGACGGCGGTCGCCTCCGCGTGCCGGGACGGGCGTGGGCGGTGCTCGGACCCGGCTGACGCCCACGCATGACGGCTACGACAACGACACCCGCACGACGGGCTACGGCAACGGCACCCACACGGTCGTCGGACTACTTCTTCGCGGCGGCCTTGGCCCTCGGTGCTGCCGGGCGGCGGGCGGGGGCCTTCTTCTTCGCCGGCGCCGACAGCCGCTTCTCGGCGAGCAGCTCGACGGCCTGCTCCCGCGTGATCGTCTCGGGCGTGAGCTCCCGCGGCAGGGTCCTGTTGGTGACGCCGTCCGTGACGTAGGCGCCGAACCGGCCCTCCTTGACGACGATGGGCCTCTCGGACGTCGGGTCGTCGCCGAGCTCGCGCAGCGGCGGCGCCGCGGTCGCACCGCGTCCGCGCTTGGGCTGCGCGTAGATGGCGAGCGCCTCGTCGAGCGTCGTCGTGAACAGCGCCTCCTCGGACGCGAGCGTGCGCGAGTCGGTGCCCTTCTTGAGGTACGGGCCGTAGCGGCCGTTCTGCGCGGTGATCTCGGCGCCGGACTCCGGGTCGACACCCACCACGCGCGGCAGCGACAGCAGGCGCAGCGCGTCGTCGAGGGTGACGGTCTGGAGCGTCATCGACTTGAACAGGGACCCCGTGCGCGGCTTGGGGGCGGCGGCCAGGGCCCGCTTCTTCGCCGCGGCCGACAGCGACTCGTCGATCGTGGGCTCGGGCAGCAGCTCCGTCACGTACGGGCCGTAGCGACCGTTCTTCGCGACGATGGTCGTGCCCGTCGTCGGGTCCTCGCCGAGCACCAGGTCGCCCTCGGGCTGCGTCTCGAGGAGCTCGCGCGCCTTGGCGACGGTCAGCTCGTCGGGCGCCAGCTCGTCGGGCACGGACGCACGCCGCGGGGTGCCGTCGTCGGCGAGCACCGCCGGGTCCTCGAGGTACGGGCCGTACCGGCCGACGCGCAGCGTGATGCCGTCGCCGATGTCGATGGAGTTGACCTCGCGGGCGTCGATCTCGCCCAGGTTCGCCACGAGGTCCCGCAGTCCGTCCGTGTCGGCGTCCGCGCCGAAGTAGAAGTGCGTGAGCCAGTCGACGCGGTCCTTCTCGCCGGACGCGATGAGGTCGAGGTCCTCCTCCATCGACGCGGTGAAGTCGTAGTCGACGAGCCGGTCGAAGTTCTCCTCCAGCAGCCGGGTGACCGCGAAGGCCAACCACGTCGGCACGAGGGCCTGGCCACGCTGCGAGACGTACCCGCGGTCGAGGATCACCGAGATGGTCGCGGCGTAGGTGGACGGGCGGCCGATGCCGCGCTCCTCGAGCGCCTTGACGAGGCTCGCCTCCGTGAAGCGCGGCGGCGGCGACGTGCGGTGGCCGTCGGCGCTGACGTCGCGGGCCGTCAGCTCGTCGCCCTCGGCCATCTTCGGCAGCCGGGCCTCGCCCTTCTCCTCGGCCGCGGGCCCGTCGGCGGCGTCGTAGCGCTCGACGTCGCGGCCCTCCTCGTACGCGGCGAGGAACCCGCGGAAGGTGATGACCGTGCCGGACGCGGAGAACACGGCGTCGGCGCCGGTCGACGACACCGCGCCGAGCCGCACCGAGGCGGTCTGCCCGCGGGCGTCCTCCATCTGCGAGGCGACCGTGCGCTTCCAGATCAGCTCGTACAGCTTGAACTGGTCGCCCGACAGCTCCTTGGCCACCTGGGCGGGCGTGCGGAAGTGGTCGCCGGCGGGGCGGATGGCCTCGTGCGCCTCCTGGGCGCCCTTCGCCTTGGACGTGTACACCCGGGGCTTCGCCGGGACGTAGTCGGCGCCGTAGAGCTCGCCGGCCTGGCGGCGGGCCGCGTCGACCGCCTGCGACGACAGCGCGGGCGAGTCCGTACGCATGTAGGTGATGTAGCCGTTCTCGTACAGGCCCTGCGCCGTGCGCATGGTCTGCCGGGCGGACATCCGCAGCTTGCGGGACGCCTCCTGCTGGAGCGTCGACGTCGTGAACGGGGCCGCCGGGCGGCGCGTGTACGGCTTGGTCTCCAGGCTGCGGACCGACCACGCGGCGCCGTCGAGCCCTGCCACGAGGGCCGTCGCACCGGCCTCGTCGAGGTGCGCCACGTCGGCGCCGCGCAGCACCCCACGGTCGTCGAAGTCGCGGCCGGTCGCGACCCGGCGCCCGTCGAGCTGCGTCAGACGGGCCGGGAACGCCGGCTCGGAGGCGTCCTGCACCGCGAACGTGCCGGTGACGTCCCAGTAGTCGGCGGCGACGAACGCCATCCGCTCCCGCTCGCGCTCCACGACCAGCCGCGTCGCGACGGACTGCACCCGGCCGGCCGACAGCCCCTGGCGGACCTTGCGCCACAGCACCGGGCTGACCTCGTAGCCGTAGAGCCGGTCGAGGATGCGCCGCGTCTCCTGGGCGTCCACGAGCCGGTCGTCGAGCTCGCGCGTGCTGGTCAGGGCCCGGCGGATCGCCTCCGGGGTGATCTCGTGGAACACCATGCGCTTCACGGGGACCTTGGGCTTGAGCTCCTGGAGCAGGTGCCAGGCGATGGCCTCGCCCTCGCGGTCCTCGTCGGTGGCGAGGTAGAGCTCGTCGGAGTCCTTCAGGAGCTTCTTGAGCTCGCTGACCTTCTTCTTCTTGTCCGAGTCGACGACGTAGTACGGCGCGAAGCCGTTGTCCACGTCGACCGCGAACTTGCCGAACGGGCCCTTCTTCATCTCGGCGGGGAGCTCCGAGGGCTGTGGCAGGTCGCGGATGTGGCCCACGCTCGCCTCGACGTCGTACCCCTCGCCGAGGTACCCGGCGATCGTGCGGGCCTTGGCGGGCGACTCCACGATCACGAGCTTGCGACCTGCCGACATTCGTCTGGCCTTCCTACCGACACGCGGGCCGTGACGACCCGCTCGAACTGCACCGCTGCGGACTCTACGTCCTGTCGTCAAGCGTCCGGGCCGCCGCCGCCTGCCTCAGGACCAGCATGACCGCGAACGCCAGGCACGACGCCATGAGAGTTCCCGCCGCCCCGCCAAGGTACGCCGTGACCTCGTCGGCCCGGGACGTGAGGTCCTCCACGTCGTGCCAGGAGTGCGAGAGCGCGACGGCGGCCGACGCCCCGGCGCCGATCCCGACGACGACGAGCACTGCGATCACGCCGCGCATCGCCCGCGGCGTCGGAGGCGCCTGACCGGCGTCGACGCGGCGGACCGCGCCCGTCGCCGTCGCCGTCGCGACCGGGCGCAGCGCGATCATCGCGCACGTCAGCGCCGTCCAGCCGAGCACCACCAGGATCGCGGCGACGACGTCCGACGGCCGGTGCCACTGACCGATGAGGGTCGAGACGCCCGTGAGGGTCGTGTACGCCGCGCCGACGAGCGCCGCCCACGGGCGCACGCGCGGAGGCACCACGAGCAGGAGGGCGGCGGAGATCGACGCGGCCGCGGTGGTGTGCCCGCTGGGCAGCGTGTTGCCGTACTGGCCGTGGCCGCCGAGCTCGGGCCGCTCGAACACCTCGTTCTTGAGCACCCGGGTGGTGACGTTCGCGCCGATCATCAGGACCGCGACCTGCAGGGCGAGCTCCCAGCGCCGCCGGAGCACCGCGATCAGCATCGCCGCGATCAGCACCGCGGCGATGAAGCCCACGGACACCACGTCGAGCACGTCCTCCGCGACCTTCCACAGCTGCGTCTGGCCGTACTCCGCGCCGTCGTACGCGGCGGTCTCGACGAGCTGTCCCGCGCGGGTGTTCACGAACACGCGCCACAGCCACCACACACCGACGGCCGACGCGGCGGCGACCCCGAGGCAGGCGGCGACGACCGCGCCACGCGGGCGGGCCGGTCGGCTCGGCGCGGGCGACGGCGCACGGACCACCGGGGCGCTGCTCACCGGAACACGGTAGGTCACCCGGGCCCCCGATCCGTCACGTGGTCCGGCCGGCGCTGGGCCGATGTCCGACCCTGCTGCCATAGTGACGACCACCGGACGCGTCGCCCGCCACGGGCCTCGGCGAGCGACGGGAGCCGCGACGGAGGAGCACCGTGGACTGGACACTCGAGGTCGTGATCGTGCCGGTGAGCGATCTCGACGCGTCGATCGCCTTCTACCGGGACCAGGTCGGGTTCGACCTCGACCACGAGACGACCAACGAGCACATGCACGTCGCTCAGCTCACCCCACGGGGCTCGGGCTGCTCCATCGTGATCGGGTCGCTGCCCTCGCAGAACCAGATGCCGCCGGGCAGCCTGCACGGGCTGCAGCTGGTGGTGCCCGACGCCGAGGCGGCTCGTGCGGAGCTCCTCTCCCGCGGCGTCGAGGCCTCGGAGATCACGGTGTTCGACGAGCGGGACGGCGGGACGTTCTTCGGGTTCGCCGACCCGGACGGGAACTCGTGGGCGGTGCAGCAGATCCGCGCGCGGGCCGACCGGCCGCTCATCCCGGTCGAGGCGCGGGGACGGTTCGGGGCCTGACGGTCCGGCGGATGTCGAGATCCGTCGGTCGGCTCCGACCCCCTGCCGACAGAGCGCCCACCCGGGGCGCCGAGGAGCGAGGATCGACGCCATGAAGTACATGCTGCTCATCTACAACCGTCCCGGCTTCGTCGAGGAGCTGTCCGACGCCGACCGCGAAGCGCTGTTCGGTGAGGTCGGCGAGCTCATGTCCGAGCTGGAGCAGGCCGGCGAGCTCATCGGCGGGCAGGCGCTCGCGGCCCCGTCCACCGCCCGGACGTCGCGGGGCGTGGGCGGCCGGGCCGTGCTCACCGACGGCCCGTTCCAGGAGAGCAAGGAGCAGTTCGCGGGCTACGTGGCCCTCGACTGCGACCAGGCGCGAGCCGAGGAGATCGCGCTGCGCTGGCCCGACACCCGGTTCGGCGGCGCCATCGAGGTCCGCGCGGTGATGCAGGACTCCGGCGCGGAGATGTGATGCCGGTGCGGCACCGTGGCGGGCAGGTCCGGGACGGGTCGTGACGATGCTCGATCCGGAGGTCGAGGCCGTGCTCCGGACGACGGGTCCCCAGGTGCTGGGGGTCCTCGTCCGGCGGCACGGCCAGTTCGACGCGTGCGAGGACGCCGTGCAGGACGCGCTCCTCGCGGCGGCGACCCAGTGGCCCCGCGACGGCGTCCCGGACAGTCCGCACGCCTGGCTGCTGACCGTCGCCGGCCGCCGGCTGACGGACGCCTGGCGGTCCGACAGCGCGCGCCGCACGCGTGAGGTGGCGGTCGTCGCACTCGACCCGCGGGAGCCGGGTCCGGTGCCGGGCGAGGACGACACGCTCACCCTGCTGTTCCTGTGCTGTCACCCGGCGCTCACCCCGCCGTCCCAGGTGGCGCTCACGCTGCGCGCGGTCGGTGGCCTGACCACCGCCGAGATCGCGGCGGCCTACCTGGTGCCGGAGGCGACGATGGCCCAGCGCATCAGCCGGGCCAAGCAGAAGGTCCGGGCCGCGGGCGGGCGCTTCGTCGAGCCACCGACGGCCGAACGGGCGGAGCGCCTCGACACGGTGCTGCAGGTCCTCTACCTCGTGTTCACCGAGGGATACACCTCGTCCGCCGGAGCCTCGCTGCTGCGCACCGACCTCACCGCCGAGGCGATCCGCCTCGGCCGCATGCTGCACACCCTGCTGCCCGACGACGGCGAGGTCACCGGGCTGCTCGCGCTCATGCTCCTCACCGACGCCCACCGGCCGGCCCGCACCGACCGCACCGGCGGGCTCGTGCCGCTCGCGGAGCAGGACCGGACGCGGTGGGACCGGGCGCAGCTCGACGAGGGGGTCGCGCTCGTGACGGCCGCCCTCGCCCGGCACGCCGCCGGGCCGTACCTGCTGCAGGCCGCCATCGCCGCGGTGCATGCCGAGGCACCGAGCGCGCAGGACACCGACTGGCCGCAGGTCGTCGCGCTGTACCGGGTCCTGGCCCACGTGGCGCCCGGGCCGATGGTGACCCTGAACCAGGCCGTCGCGGTCGCGATGGTGGACGGTCCGCAGGCGGGGCTGGACCTGCTGGAACCGCTCGACCACGACGACCGCACGGCCGGTCACCACCGCCTCGCGGCGGTCCGCGCCCACCTGCTGGAGCTGGCCGGTGACCTGCCGGCCGCGCGGTCCGCCTACCGGGTGGCCGCTCGGCTCACCACCAGCCTGCCGGAGCAGCGCTACCTCGACGCCCGGGCGGCTCGCCTGGGCGGCCACCACTGACGCCGGGGCTCGCCCGTCGGGCCTCGCCGGACGGTGGCGCGCCGGGCCTCGCCGGACGCTCGCCCGTCAGGCCTTCCCGGACGCTGGCGCGTCAGGCCTCGCCGGACGCTCGCCGGTCAGGCTTCGCCGGATGCTCTCGGGCCGGGCCTCGCCGGGCCTGGCCTGGCCGGGCCCGGCCTCGCCGGGCGCGGTGCCGTCGGCTCAGTCCGTGCTCGTGGGCTCCGCCGGTGCCGGCCGGGACGACGGGCGCCGACGCGCCTTGAGCCAGGCCCAGCCCCGCAGCACGACCGCCCGGAGCCGGTCCGTGAGCCGCCTGGCCGCGTCGAACTCGGTGCTGAGGATGCCGAGGCCCAGGAAGATCACGAGCCATCCCGGCCCGGGGAGGACCAGCAGCGCGATGCCCACGAGCACGGTGACCGACCCGACGACGGCCACGACGACCTTGTAGGCGGCCCTCCCGCCGGGCACGCTGTCGAGCTTGCGGTGCCACGTCTCGAGAGCGCGGCGGAGCCGGTTGTCCGCCGACCCGCCGGCGTCGATCTCGTCCTGGACGGAGTCATGGCTCACGGGTCGGCCTCCCTCGGCGTGCTGCGCGGTCTGCCGGACGACGAACGGCGCGCCGCCTACCGTTCCGGGCGACGGTCGTCGACCGGTCCCGTGAAGCGTACGCGGCGACCCGGAAGCCCGCCGTCGTCGGGGACCTCCCCGCCCCGCCGGACGTCGGTCCCTCCGGTCCGTCCCAGCGCGCTTGCTCCCCCGTGCTGACGTGCTCTCCCGGGAGCACGTCGGGGACGCCAGTAAGGTTTCGGCCATGGACGACGAGTTGGGCGAGAGCGCTCCCACACCTGCCGCTCCTGCCCGGACCCGGCGACGGCCCCGCGCAGCCACGACGGAACGGCGCGCCGAGATCCTGCGCGCCGCCGCCCACACCTTCGGCACCAAGGGCTACAAGAACGGCTCGCTCGCCGAGGTCGCCGAGCAGGTCGGCATCACGCACGCCGGGGTGCTGCACCACTTCGGTTCCAAGGAGGCCCTGCTCGTCGAGGTGCTCGAGTGGCGCGACCAGGACGACGTCCGCCACCTCGAGCACCAGCACATCCCCGGCGGCGCCGAGCTGTTCCGCCACCTGGTGCGGACCGCACGGGCGAACGTCGAGCGCCGCGGCATCGTCCAGGGCTACACCGTGCTGACCGGCGAGTCCGTCACCGACGACCACCCGGCGCGCGACTGGGTCCTCGACCGGTTCACGATCCTGCGCGGTGAGATCGCCGCCGCCGTCCAGGAGGTGGGCGGACCGCCGGTCAGCGACGAGCTCGCCGCGCGCGCCGCGTCCGCCATCATCGGCGTCATGGACGGGCTGCAGGTCCAGTGGTTGCTCGACGACTCCGTCGACCTGCCCGAGGCCACCGCGTTCGCGATCGAGGCCATCCTGTCGTCGGCGCTCGCTGGCGCCGACCGCCCGCGCCCCCTGGTCTGACTAACAGCACTTTCCCAGGAACGGCCCAGGCATACCTCAGGGACCGGGACGACGCTCGTGGCATGACGACGACGACCCTCCGCCGACCGCACGCGCTGACGCGTGCCGACGGCTCACCCGTCCGTGCACTGGTGGTCGACGACGAGCCGACCCTGGCCGAGCTCCTGTCCACGGCCCTGCGGTACGAGGGCTGGAAGGTGGAGCACGCGCTCACCGGCCACGCCGCCCTCCGCCAGGTCCGCGCCGTGGACCCCGACGTCATCGTCCTCGACGTCATGCTCCCCGACCTCACCGGGCTCGAGGTCCTGCACCGGGTGCGGGCCACCCACCCCGAGGTCCCCATCCTGTTCCTCACCGCGAAGGACGCCGTCGAGGACCGCATCGCCGGCCTGACCGCCGGCGGCGACGACTACGTCACCAAACCGTTCAGCCTGGAGGAGGTCGTCGCCCGCCTGCGCGCGCTGCTCCGCCGCTCCGGCGCCGTGTCCACCCGCGACGAGGCCGTGCTCACCGTCGGCGACCTGCGGATGGACGAGGACAGCCACGAGGTGTCCCGCGGCGGCGACGACATCCACCTCACCGCCACCGAGTTCGAGCTCCTGCGGTACTTCATGCGCAACCCCAAGCGCGTGCTGTCCAAGGCGCAGATCCTCGACCGTGTCTGGCAGTACGACTTCGGCGGCCAGGCGAACATCGTCGAGCTGTACGTCTCCTACCTGCGCCGCAAGATCGACAAGGGCCGCACGCCCATGCTGCACACCCTGCGGGGCGTCGGGTACGTGCTCAAGCCGGCCTGATGACCTCCGCCCGCCCGGCGACCACGAGCCGCGGGCGCAGCCGCTGGACGCTGCGCCGGCGGCTCGTCGTCGTGCTGGTCTCCCTCGTGGCCGTCGTCGCCGCCGTGATGGGGACGGTCACGACCCTGGCGCTGCGCGGGTCGCTCCTGGCCCAGATCGACTCCCAGCTCGCCGCCGCCAACATGCGGGCCGAGCGGGCCCCCGACCGTCCCGGGACCCTCGTGGACGGCGGGACCTCCGCCGAGGGCGGGTCCGCCGCACCCGATGACCTGCCGCGTGCAGCTCCGCCGGGCGGCCTGATGCTCGGCCAGGCGATCGGCACGGTGAACGTGTTCGTGCCGGCCGACGCGTCGACGGTCCGGTCCAGCTACGTCGACGACTCCGGGCACCTGCAGGCGCCGCTCGGCCCCGCCGTGACGACGACGCTGCTGGCGCTGCCCCATGACGGGCTGCCCCGCGACGTCACGCTCGACGGGCTCGGCGCCTTCCGGGCCGTCGCGGTCGAGACCGGGAGCGGCGACGTGGTCGCGACCGCCCTGCCCACCGACGCCGTGACAGGCACCGTCACCCAGTACGTCGTCGTCGAGGTGCTCGTCGCGATGTTCGCGCTGCTCGCCGCCGCCGCGGCCGGCACGTTGCTCGTCCGGCGCGAGCTGCGGCCCCTCGACCGGGTCGCCGGCACCGCCACCCGCGTCGCCGGGCTGCCCCTCGACCGCGGCGAGGTGGTGCTCGCCGACCGCGTCGACGCACGGGACACCGACCCCGCCACCGAGGTCGGCCAGGTGGGCGCCGCGCTCAACCGCCTCCTGAGGCACGTCGAGTCCGCCCTGGCCGCCCGCCAGGAGTCCGAGTCGCAGGTCCGGCAGTTCGTCGCCGACGCGTCCCACGAGCTTCGCACGCCGCTCGCGTCGATCCGCGGGTACGCCGAGCTCGTCCGGCGGCTGCCCGACGACGTGCCCGCGAGCGCCCTGCAGGCCATGAGCCGGGTCGAGTCGGAGTCGGAGCGGATGACCGGGCTCGTCGAGGACATGCTGCTGCTCGCGCGCCTCGACGCGGGACGGCCGCTGGCGGCCGACGACGTGGACGTCGCGGTCCTCGCGATCGACGCCGTCACGGACGCGCACGCCGCAGGGCCCGACCACCGGTGGAACCTCGACCTGCCCGCCCCCGACGACGGCCCCGACCTCGTCGTGACGGGCGACGAGGACCGGCTGCGGCAGGTCCTGGCCAACCTCGTGTCCAACGCCCGGGTGCACACCCCCGCCGGCACCACCGTGACCGTGCGGGTGCGGCGGTCCCGCGACGACGTCGTCGTGCAGGTCGTCGACGACGGGCCCGGGATCCCGCCGGACCTGAGGGCCCGCGTGTTCGACCGGTTCGCGCGCGGGGAGGCCTCGCGCGTGCGCAACGGCGGGTCGACGGGGCTCGGTCTCGCCATCGCGCACGCCGTCGTGACCGCCCACGGCGGGACGCTCGACGTGGCCTGCGCCACCGGCGCCGAGACCGAGACCGAGAC
Source organism: Cellulomonas sp. URHB0016 (assembly GCF_054057935.1). Taxonomy (NCBI): domain Bacteria; kingdom Bacillati; phylum Actinomycetota; class Actinomycetes; order Micrococcales; family Cellulomonadaceae; genus Cellulomonas; species Cellulomonas sp. URHB0016. The sequence continues at coordinate 2,007,289 of NZ_JBSRZU010000001.1, forward strand.
CCAGACCGGGACCGGGACCGGGACCACGTTCACCGTGCGGCTCCCGCATGCCTCGTCCGGCCGGCAGCCGACCACCCGTCCGTCAGCCGAACCAGCCTCGTCGGCACCCGACCGCACCGCGTCGGCAGCGGACCGAGCCTCGTCGCCAGCCGACCCGGCTTCGGCAGCACCCGACCGCGCCTCGTCGGCAACCGACCCGGCTTCGGCGGCGGCACCCGGAACTGCAAGGACCGCCTCCGCGGCGTCGAAAGGTCTCGTCGAACGCGCCCCCATCCGCACCTGACGCCCACCCGGCATCGCCACGGGCACCGGCACGGGCCGGCACCGGCACTGATCCAGCACGACACCGACATCGCGGTCGACGCCAGCGCTCCGGTCGACCGCGACGTTGGTCTCGTCGCCCGTCGTCCCTCGGGTCGCAACGTCGGCGGGGTCGGTTCAGGCTGGGGCGACGGGCCACGGCGAAGGAGCGGACATGCTCGACCTCAGCAACGCGTTCAGCGGGTTCTCCGTGGACGACGTCCCGGCCGCGCAGCGGTTCTACGGTGACATGCTCGGCCTCGACGTGACCGAGTCGAACGGCATGCTCACCCTGCACCTGGCGGGCGGGCGGGACGTCATCGTCTACCCGAAGGGCGACGCGCACGCGCCGGCGTCGTTCACGATCCTCAACTTCCCCGTGTCCGACGTCCCTGCCGCCGTCGCCGAGCTGCGCGGGCGGGGCGTCGAGTTCGAGCGCTACGAGGGCACCCCTGTGCAGACGGATGACGACTTCGTGTTCCGGGGCGGCGGCCCGCTCATCGCCTGGTTCACCGACCCGGCCGGGAACGTGCTGTCGGTCATCGACGCCTGACCACGACCTCACAGACGGCGCACAGCGCAGGCCAAGTGGCCCGCGAGGCGAGCCGCCCATCGTCGAGGCATGGACACCACGACGACACGCGACCCGCAGCCCGGGCCGACGGGCGCAGCGCAGCCGTCCGACAGCCCGCCCCCTCACCTGCCGTCCGGCCCGGTGCTGGACCTGGTCATCCCGGTGCACGACGAGGAGGCCGGCCTCGAGCGGGCCGTCCGCGCCGCCCGCCGCTTCCTGGATACCGAGTTCCCCTACCCCGCCCGGCTGACGATCGCCGACAACGCGTCCACCGACGGCACACTGGCCAGCGCCCGGCGCCTGGCGGACGAGCTCGACGGTGTCTCGGTGGTGCACCTGGACGTGAAGGGCCGTGGCCGCGCGCTGCACACCGCATGGCTGGGCTCGGACGCCCAGGTGCTCGCCTACATGGACGTGGACCTCTCGACGGACCTCTCCGCCCTGCTGCCCCTCGTCGCGCCGCTGGTCTCCGGCCACTCGCACCTGGCGATCGGCACGCGGCTCAGCCGCACGTCCCGCGTGGTGCGGGGTCCGCGCCGCGAGGTCATCTCCCGGTGCTACAACCTGCTGCTCCGCGGCACGCTGGCCACCCGGTTCTCCGACGCCCAGTGCGGCTTCAAGGCGATCCGTGCCGACGCCGCGCAGTACCTGCTGCCGCTCGTCGCGGACCACGGCTGGTTCTTCGACACCGAGCTGCTGGTGCTCGCCGAGAAGGCGGGGCTGCGCATCCACGAGGTGCCCGTCGACTGGGTGGACGACCCGGACTCGCGCGTCGACATCGTCTCGACCGCGATGGCGGACGTGCGCGGGATCGTCCGCGTGGGCCGGGACCTGGCTGCTGGACGCCTGCCGCTCACGTCCGTCCGCGAGCACCTCCCGCTCGTGGGGGACTCCCGGGCGTCGATGGCGGGGCACAGTCTGCTGCTCCACCAGCTCGTCCGCTTCGCCACGGTCGGCGTGGCCTCGACGGTCGCCTACGCGCTGCTCTACCTGCTGCTGGCCGGCCCGCTCGGACCGCAGGCCGCGAACGTCGTCTCGCTCGTGCTCACGGCCGTCGGGAACACCGCCGCGAACCGGCGCCTCACGTTCGGCGTGCGCGGCGCGTCCGGCGCGCTTCGGCACCAGGCACAGGGCCTGGCCGTCCTCGCTCTCGCGTGGGTCGTGACGGCCGGCTCGCTCGCCGCCCTGCACGCCCTCGCCCCCGGGGCGTCGCGAGCCGCCGAGCTCGCCGTCCTTGTGGTCGCGAACCTCGCGGCGACCGTCCTGCGCTTCGTCCTGCTGCGCGGCTGGGTCTTCCGCCACAGCACCACTCCCGCCTGCGCCGATCCGACGGCACCGTCCGAAGGGACCCTCCGATGACCAGCACGACCGCATCCCCGACCGGGCTCACCGACACCGGCACGTCGCCCGACGTCCCACCACACGGCCGCTCCGACGCCCCGCCCTCGGACGCCTCGGGTGGAGGGAGCGACCCGGCGACCCGCACCCGCTGGGAACGCCCCGCGCTCGTCGCGCTGCTGCTCGTGACCGCGCTGCTCTACATCTGGGACCTCGCGGCCTCCGGGTACGCCAACTCGTTCTACTCGGCTGCGGCGCAGGCCGGCTCCGAGTCGTGGACCGCGTTCCTGTACGGCGCCTCGGACGCGGCGGCCTCGATCACGGTCGACAAGCCCCCGGCCTCCTTGTGGGTCATGTCGCTGTCCGTGCGGCTGTTCGGGCTGTCGTCGTGGTCGCTGCTCCTCCCGCAGGCCCTGATGGGCGTCGCGACCGTCGGCGTGCTCTGGTCGAGCGTCCGACGCCGGTTCTCTGCGCAAGCCGCACTGCTCACCGGCGTGGTGTTCGCACTCACGCCCGTGGCAGCTCTGATGTTCCGGTTCAACAACCCGGACGCGCTGCTGGTGCTCCTCCTCGTGGGGGCTGTGTGGGCGACGATGCGTGCGGTCGACGGCCCGCGGACCACCCGCTGGATGCTGCTCGCCGGCGCACTCGTGGGGCTCGCGTTCCTCACGAAGCAGCTCCAGGCCTTCCTGGTGCTGCCCGGCCTCGCGCTCGCGTTCCTCTGGGCCGCTCCCGTCTCGCTCGGTCGGCGCGTCCGCGACGGGCTCCTCGCCGTCCTCGCGATGCTCGTGGCGGGCGGGTGGTGGGTGCTGCTCGTGGAGCTCGTGCCGGCGTCGGCCCGCCCCTACGTCGGCGGCTCCCAAGGTGACTCCTTCCTCGAGCTGACCTTCGGGTACAACGGCCTGGGCCGGCTCACCGGTGACGAGACCGGGTCCGTCGGCGGCGGCGGACCGGGTGCCGGTGGCGGTGCCATGCAGTGGGGATCGACCGGCCTCACCCGGTTGTTCCTGTCGGAGGTCGGCGGCCAGATCGCCTGGTTGGTCCCTGCCGCGCTCGTGCTCGGTGCCGTCGCGCTCTGGCTGCGTCGCCGACTCCCGCGGACCGACGGCGGGCGCGCCCAGATCGTCGTGTGGTTGTCGTGGCTGCTGGTCACGGGCCTGACGTTCTCGTTCATGGCGGGAATCTTCCACGCCTACTACACCGTCGTGCTGGCTCCGGCCGTCGCCGCGCTGGTCGGCATCGGGGCGTGGGGGCTGTGGGCGCGTCGGGGTGAGCTCTGGGCGCTGGCGGTGCTCGCCGGCGTCACCCTGGCGACCGTCGGCTGGGCCTTCACCCTCCTCGGACGCTCACCGGACTGGCTGCCGTGGCTGCGCTGGCTCGCCCTCGCCGCGGGCATCGGTGGCGCCACCCTGCTCGTCGTCGGGCACTACACCGGACCGTCGGTGCTCCGGGCGGGGGCGTTCCTCGCACTGGCCGGTGGCCTCGCCGGCCCGGCGGCATACACCGTCCAGACCGTCTCCACGGCCCACACGGGATCGATCGTGGCGGCAGGCCCGACCGTCAGTGGCATGGGGGGACCCGGCGGGGGCGGCCCGCACGGCCGGACCGGCCCCATGCCCGCGCCGCAGGACGGCAGTCAGGTCGGCCAGGTCCCCAACGGCCAGGTCCCCAACGGCCAGGTCCCGAACGGGCAGATCCCCAACGGGCAGGTCCCCGACGGGCAGATGCCCGACGGCCAGGTCCCCAACGGCCAGGTCCCCCACGGGGGGCGGCCGACGGGGCAGGCACCCGGCGGCGGCACGGGTGGCATGGGCGGCCTCCTCGAGGGCGCCACCGTCAGCACGCAGGTGCAGAGCCTTCTGCTCGAGGACGCCGAGGACTACACCTGGGTCGCCGCGGCGGTCGGCTCGCAGAACGCCGCCGGCTACCAGCTGGCCACCGAGCGGTCGGTCATGCCGGTCGGTGGCTTCAACGGCTCGGACCCGTCGCCCACCCTCGCCGAGTTCCAGCAGCTCGTCGCCGACGGTCGGATCCACTGGTTCATCGGCGGCGGGGGGTTGGGCGCCAGGGACGGCGCCACCAGCACGTCGTCGCAGATCACCGCCTGGGTGCAGGAGAGCTTCACGGCCCGGACCGTCGACGGCACCACGCTGTACGACCTGAGCGGCGGCCCGTCGAGCTCGCCCGGCACGTGACCCGACGGCATCCCCGAGCGCCCGGCCGACGTCAGCGGTCGGGCCCTCGGGCCGGTCCGACCGGGAGCCGTCCGGCGACGACGGTCAGAGCGGGAAGGCCGAGTACACGTCGACGACCTCGTCGACCGGGGCGACCACCCGGATCACGACCGTCCCGTTGGTCCACACGGCGACACCGGTTCCGTCACCGGCGTCGACGATCGTGTAGGTGCCGGCCTTCTGCCCGCCGGCCGTCACGTCGCCGCTCTGCGGGAGTGACGGGGCGCTGGCGGCGGCGGACGCGGAGGCCGTGCCTGTCGGCGCGGGTGCTGCCGCCGCCGTCGGCAGCGCGGCGACCAGCGTGGCCGCGTACGCGGCGGCTTCGTCGGCGGACTCCCACTGCCCCACCTGCACGCTCACGGTGCCCGAGCCGCCGTCGGAGTACGTCTCGGTGTACGCCTCGATGGCCCCGGCGGCCTGCCAGTCGGGGTACGGCTCCGACGTGGCCAGCGCGTACTGCAGGACCGACGTGGGCAGCGCGGCCGCGAACGCGGTGGTCGCCGCGCGGGCGACCGGCTCGACCGACGGCGTCGGCGACGGGAGCAGGACGGTGGTCGCGACCGGCGGCGGCGCGTCGTCGCCACCGGTGTCCCGGGACGCGAGGATGCCGCCGACCACGCCGATGACGACAAGCACGGCGACCCCGATCGCCGCGGGAAGCAGCCAGCGCGGACGCGGCTTCGCGTCACCCCGGGGCACCTCACCGCCGCCCGACGCAGACGGCGCGTCGCCCGACACCGACGACAGGGGTGGCCGTGCGGCGGGTCCGAAGCTGTTCTCGACGGTCCGCCCGGACGGCCGCGACGCGTACCTGATCTGGTCGGGCGCGACGAGCACCGGGGGCTCCGCCGGTGGTGTCGGCTGCGCCGGCGGCACCGGCTGCGCGACCGGTGTGGTGATGAGCGTGGGGGGCGCAGCCGACCCCGGCCGTGCGGCCGGTGCTGCCGGCGTGGCCTGTGCGGGCGGCGCGGGCTGCGAGCCGGGCACCTGCTCCGTGGCGGGGGTCGGCTCAGGGGCGGGGGTCGGCTCGCCGCGCCGGGCCAGAGGCGTGGCGGCCGGCGCGAGGGGCGTCGGCGATGCCGGCGGGCTCCACCCCGGCGCGGGCGCGGGCGAGGCCACGGTCGGCGTGCGCTCCGCGGCCGGCGTGGGTGCGGGCCCGGCCCGGTACCCGAGGTAGGGCGAGGGAGCGGACTGAGCAGGACCGGGCTGAGCGGCCCCAGCGTGTGCCGCGTCAGCACCCGCCTCGGGAGCACCCGGCTCGGGCGGGGTCTCGGGTGACGCCGCTGCCTCGGCACCGGTCGACGCCCATGCGGGACGCGTCCCCCGCTGCGCCGGATCGGGTCCGGGCTGGCCGGTGTCGGTCATCGGGGCTCCCCCTTGGCTTCGTGCGCCCGACGAGCGCCGGACGGCCGCAGCCTACCGAGCGCGCCGCGTCCGAGGCTCGGCACGCGGCCAGGGCCGGGGTGCCCGGGCATGTCGGACCCAGCGGCTAGCGTGCGGCGCGTGACCTCGACGACCGTCAAGCGTGCCGATCGCACGGCCCGCCCCCCGTTCCGCTGCTCGGAGTGTGGCTGGACCGCGACCAAGTGGGTCGGTCGGTGCGGCGAGTGCCAGGCGTGGGGCACGGTGGCGGAGGACGCAGGTCCCGGTGGGGGCGCACCGCGGACGGTGGCGACCGCACCGACGAGGGCCCCGGCGCGGCCGATCGACGAGATCGACGTGGAGACGGCCCGGGCTCGACCCACGGGCGTGGAGGAGCTCGACCGCGTGCTGGGTGGCGGGATCGTGCCGGGTGCGGTGGTGCTGCTCGCCGGCGAGCCGGGTGTCGGCAAGTCCACCCTGCTGCTCGACGTCGCGGCCCGCGCCGCCCGGACCGGGCGTCGGGTCCTCTACGTGACGGGCGAGGAGTCCGCCGCCCAGGTCCGGCTGCGGGCGGGGCGCATCCAGGCGCTGGACCCGCGCCTGCTGCTCGCCGACGAGACCGATCTCGCCACCGTGCTCGGCCACGTCGAGCAGGTGCAACCGGAGCTGCTGGTCATCGACTCGGTGCAGACGATCGCGTCGGCGTCGATCGACGGCACGGCCGGCGGTGTCGCACAGGTCCGTGAGGTCACTGCGGCCGTCATCGCCGCGGCCAAGTCGCGCGACATGCCGGTGGTCCTCGTCGGGCACGTGACCAAGGACGGCTCGGTGGCGGGTCCGCGCACGCTCGAGCACCTGGTCGACGTGGTCTGCCAGTTCGAGGGCGAGCGGCACTCGCGGCTGCGGATGCTGCGCGCGACGAAGAACCGGTACGGCCCGACGGACGAGGTCGGCTGCTTCGACCTGTCGGAGCGCGGCATCGTCGGGATCGCGGACCCCAGCGGCCTGTTCGTGTCGCAGGCGCAGCAGCCGGTACCCGGCACGTGCCTCACGGTGACGCTCGAAGGTCGCCGGCCGCTCGCCACCGAGGTGCAGGCCCTCGTGGCGCCGAGCGCGGTGCCGAACCCGCGCCGGACCACGAGCGGCATCGACTCCAGCCGGCTCGCGATGGTGCTGGCGGTGCTGCAGCGTCGGCTCGGCGCCCGGCTCGCCGACCAGGACGTCTATGTGTCGACGGTCGGAGGTGCGCGCGTCGTGGAACCCGCCGCCGACCTGGCGCTGGCACTGGCCGCGGTGAGCTCGCGCGAGAACGTGGCCCTGCCCCGCGGGCTCGTCGCGATCGGCGAGGTCGGTCTCGCCGGCGAGATCCGGACCGTGTCGGGGGTGGGTCGGCGGCTCGCCGAGGCAGCCCGTCTGGGCTTCACGCGCGCGATCGTCCCGGCCGGCGCGCTCGACGGGTTCACCACACCGGAGGGGATCGACGTCGTCACGGCATCGGACCTGGCGCAGGCCGTCGGCGCGGTGGGAATGTGAGTGCGGCGGCGCTGAGCACCGCTCTGACCAGCGCGCCGGCCAAACTGACCGCCGTGCACGCGCGGGTCGCGAACAACTCGCTGGACAGCGCTCGTTACCATGCAACCGTGCCGCACTTGCACGTCCCCGACGACCTCCTGAGGTCCACCCTTGCCGCCGTCGCGCCCGGCGGCGAGCTTCGCGACGGCTTGGAGCGGATCCTGCGGGGGCGCACAGGCGCCCTCATCGTGCTCGGGTTCGACCCGACGGTGGAGGGGATCTGCTCCGGCGGCTTCGTGCTCGACGTGGGCTTCTCCGCCACCCGGCTGCGCGAGCTGGCCAAGATGGACGGTGCCGTCGTGGTCGACGGTGACCGGATCGTGCGAGCCGCCGTGCAGCTGCTGCCCGACGTCACGATCGAGACGTCCGAGTCGGGCACCCGGCACCGCACCGCGGAGCGGGTCGCTAAGCAGACCGGCTTCCCGGTGATCTCGGTGTCCGCGTCGATGCGGATCATCGCCCTCTACGTGGGCAGCCAGCGGTACGTGCTGGAGGACTCGACCACCATCCTGTCGCGAGCCAACCAGGCCCTCGCCACCCTCGAGCGGTACAAGTCGCGGCTCGACGAGGTCAGCGGCACCCTGTCGGCGCTCGAGATCGAGGACCTCGTCACCGTCCGGGACGTGTGCGCCGTCGTGCAGCGGCTCGAGATGGTGCGCCGCATCTCCGAGGAGATCGAGGGCTACGTCGTCGAGCTCGGGACGGACGGCCGCCTCCTCACCCTGCAGCTCGACGAGCTGGTGGGCGGCCTGGGCTCCGACCGCGCGCTCGTCATCCGCGACTACCTCGACACGACCCGCCGCGACGTGGACCAGGTCCTCGCCGCGCTCGTCGAGCTCGACTCGACCGAGCTGCTCGACATGGCGCACATCGCCCGCGTCCTGGGCCTCCCGGGCGGCGGTGACACGCTCGACGCAGCCGCCGGCCCTCGCGGGTACCGCCTGCTGTCGAAGGTTCCCCGCCTCCCGGGCACCATCGTGGACCGCCTCGTCGCCCACTTCGGCGGCCTGCAGAAGCTGCTCGCGGCCGGCATCGAGGACCTCATGGCGGTGGACGGCGTCGGCGAGCAGCGGGCGCGCGCCGTCCGCGAGGGACTGTCCCGGCTCGCGGAGTCGAGCATCCTCGAACGCTACGTCTGACCCGGCGCTCCGGCTCAGACGCGCCCGGCTCCCGGCTGTCCCTGCGGCCTTCGTGATCACACCAGCTTTCGGGGTCCGCCGGCTTCCGCGATCCCGCCGGCTTCCGCGACCGCGCCGGTTTCGTGATCGCGCCAGCTCCGTGATGCCGCCGACCTGTGCGATCGCGCGGCTTCCGTGGTCGCGCCAGCTGCCGTGACTGCGCTCAGCCCAGGCCGAACACGACGGGCGGGGCGGCAGCCCCCGCGAGCGTGAACGCCGCCGAGTAGGTCCCGGCGGCGGGCGCCGGAAGCTCGTCCGGGCAGCCCACGGCGGACCGGATTCGGTTCCACGCGAGCTGCTGGGCGTCGGCGCCGCCGGCGGGCAGGAGCAGCGCGCGGGTCTCGGTGCCGTGGGCGACACAGTCCTGGTTCGACCAGACGCGGTCGTCACCGGAGGTGATGACGATCTCCCGGTGGGCGTCGCCGGCGTCGACGAGGCACGGTTCGCTGCCGGTGTTCGTGATCGTCACGGCGAACATCGGGCTCACGCCCGCGGGGAACGACTCGGCGGCTGCGACGACGGAGAGCGCGAGGTGGTCGGCCGAGCACGTCGGTACGCCGCCCGTCTCCCTGGCGGGCGTCTTGGTCGGCGTCGGCTCGGCGGTCACCGTCGCCGGTGCGGCGGCGGCGGGCGTGTCCCCACCTGCGCCCCGGCCGGCGACGAGCCACACGACGGCGAGCACGATCAGCAGGGGGATGCCGAGCACCACGAACCGGCGCACCCAGTAGACGCGAGCGGGCAGCCGCCGCCCCGGTCGTGCCTGGCTCATCGGTCCCCCGTCCGCCGCGATCCGTCCACCCGTCTCCGTCGACGCGCGACCACCCTAGGGCGGCGGCCACAGGCGCGTCGGCTCGACGCGCGGACCATACCGGAGGCCGCCGGTCAGGCCACGCAGCGCCCACCACGCGAGGCCGGTCGGGCCACGCAGCGCCCATCACGCGAGGCCGGTCGGGCCACGCAGCGCCCATCAGGCAAGACCGGAGCCCCGCAGCGCCCATCACGCGAGCCGGTCAGGCCCCGCAGCGCCCACCGCAGGAGCCGGTCGGCACCGCGCAGTTCCCATCAGGGCAGCCGGTCGGTGGGAACGACACCCCGAGAGCCGGTCAGCCCTGCCCCGGATCGGGTCGCTCGGGTCGCGGTTCGCCGCCCATCCGCCGCAGCATGTCCAGCAGCAGCGCCCGCTCGTGGGCGTCGAGCCGAGCGAGCCGTTCGGCGGCGCCGCTCTGCCGGCGGGAGGCGATCTGGTCGAGCACGGCACGCCCGTTCTCGGTGAGCTCCACCAGGGTGGCGCGGCGGTCGTGCGGGTCGTCGACCCTGCGGACCCAGCCGTCCACCTCCGCCTGGTCGACCTTCGAGGTGACGGACCGGGGCGCCACGTCGAGGGCGGCGGCGAGCTCGCCGAGCCGGCGGGGGCCGTCGCAGCGGGACAGCGTCCGCAGCAGCCGCACCTGGCCGGGGGTCGTGCCGAGCGGGGAGCCGGCGTGGGCGGCGTCGCGGTGCAGACCACGGACGACGGCGTAGAGGAGCTCGAGGAACTCGCCGGGGTCGTCGTCGTGCGTGGTCACGGCCGTGAGCGTAACCCAGTTGTGAGCCAAGCACATAGTGAGTTAACCTCAGCATCGGCCTGGGCCGCGCTCCGCGGTCCTGCACGGACGGAGGCCACCCATGAGCATGAACCACCCCGCCCCCGGTCGCGGCGGCGCCCCCACGATGCGTGGCTTCTTCTCGGACCGCACGGTCCGCGAGCACAGGCTGACCCGGACCACCCTGCGCCGCATCCTCACGTTCGCGCGCCCGTACCGAGGCCGTCTGGCCGTGTTCCTCCTGTTGATCGCCCTGGAGGCGGCGGCCGGGGCCGTCACCCCGATGCTCTTCCGCACCCTGATCGACGACGGGATCGCGAACTCCGACGAACGGCTCGTCATCGGCATCGCCGCGGTCGTGGTCGCCCTCGCCGTGCTCAGCGCGGGCCTGTCGGTCGCCGACCGCTGGGTGTCGTCCCAGGTCGGCGAAGGCCTCATCCTCGACCTCCGCACCGCCGTGTTCGACCACGTGCAGCGCATGCCGCTCGCGTTCTTCAGCCGGTCCCGCACTGGCGCGCTCGTGCAGCGGCTCAACGGTGACGTGCTCGGCGCCCAGCAGGCGTTCACGTCGACCCTGCAGAACACCGTCAGCAACGGGCTCACCGTCGTGTTCGTGCTGGCCGCGATGTTCTCGATGTCCTGGCAGCTCACCGCCATGTCGCTCGTGCTGCTCCCGGCGTTCGTGCTGCCGGCACGCTGGTTCGGCACGCGGATGGCCGCGATCACCCGGGAGAGCTACGACCTCAACGCCGACGCCGCGCAGACCATGAACGAGCGGTTCAACGTGGCGGGCGCGCACCTGGTGAAGGTGTTCGGCGACCCGGCCCGTGAGTCCGCCGCGTATGCCGCCCAGGCCGGACGGGTGCGGGACATCGGCGTGCGGCGCGCGCTGCTGTCCACGTGGTTCCGGGTCGGCCTCACGACGCTGGCGTCGGTCGCGATCGCGATCATCTACGGTGTCGGCGGTGTCATGGCGATCCAGGGCGAGCTCACCGTCGGGGTGGTCGTCGCGATGGCCGCGTATCTCGGCCGCCTGTACGGGCCGCTGACCAGCCTGTCCAACGTGCAGGTCGACGTAATGACCGCGCTCGTGAGCTTCGAACGGGTGCTCGAGGTGCTCGACCTCGAGCCCATGGTGGCCGAGCAGCCCGCCGCGACCGACCTGCGCGACGCGGTGCGGGTCGCCGGTGCGTCGGTCGAGCTCGACGCCGTGACGTTCCGCTACCCGGGCGCCGACGACGTGTCGCTCGCGTCCCTGGAGTCGGTCGCCGCGCTGCGGCACGACGTCCCGCACGACACCCTCGCGGAGGTCGCGTTCACCGTGCCCGCCGGGCAGATGGTCGCGCTCGTCGGCCCGTCGGGCGCCGGCAAGACGACGATCTCCCAGCTGGTCAGCCGCATGTACGACCCGACCGGCGGCACGGTCCGCATCGCCGGCCAGGACCTGCGCGACGTGACCTTCGAGTCGCTGCGCGCGACCGTGGGCGTGGTCAGCCAGGAGGCTCACCTGTTCCACGACACCATCGCGGGCAACCTGCGCTTCGCACGCCCGGACGCCACGGACGACGAGCTCGAGCACGCCCTGCGCCAGGCGCACGTGTGGGACCTCGTCGAGACGCTGCCCGACGGCCTCGACACCGTGGTCGGCGACCGCGGCTACCGGCTGTCCGGCGGTGAGCGCCAGCGGCTGGCGATCGCGCGGCTGCTCCTCAAGGCGCCCGATGTCGTGGTCCTCGACGAGGCGACCGCCCACCTCGACTCCGAGTCGGAGTCCGCCGTCCAGGCCGCCCTCGACGAGGCCCTGCACGGCCGCACGTCGCTCGTCATCGCGCACCGGCTCTCCACGGTGCGGCAGGCGGACGCGATCGTCGTCGTGGCGCACGGCCGCGTCGTCGAGCAGGGGACCCACGCCGAGCTGCTGGCCCGCGACGGCCTCTATGCCGAGCTGTACCGGACCCAGTTCCGGGAGCACGACGAGCCGGCCGGCCAGCCCGCGCTCCTCTGACCAGGCTCTACGCTCCGGAGATGATCGGAACCATCGACGAGGTCGTCATCGACTGCGCCGACCCGGGCCTGCTCGCCCGGTTCTGGGCGGGCGTGCTCGGCGGCGAGCCGCAGACCCGCGACGACGACTGGCACTACCTCTACCCGCCGGGCTGGACGCAGCTGTCGTTCCAGCGTGTGCCGGAAGGCAAGGTCGTGAAGAACCGGCTGCACCTCGACGTGCTCGTCGACGACGTCGAGATCGCGACCCGCCAGGCGGAGGCGCTCGGCGCGACCCGCCTCGGCCCGGTGCACGCCGACGGTCCGGGCACGTTCCAGGTCCTGCAGGACCCGGAGGGCAACGAGTGGTGCGTCGTCCGCCCGAACCCCCGCCCGGCCGCGCCCGGCGACCCGTCGTCGCTCGACCCCACCGGCGGCTCGGCCGGCGCGGCGCCCTCGGCATGACGACCGCCACGAGCGACGACGACCTGGTCCGCGACGCCCGCTCGCCCGGCCGCACGCTGAGCCTCACGTTCGACGACGGACCGCACCCCGAGAACACACCTGCACTGCTCCGTGTCCTGGGCCGGCACTCCGTCACCGCCGTGTTCTTCGTGTGCGGCGCAGAGGTCGCCGAGCACCCCGAGATCGTGCGGGAGACCGCCGCGCTCGGACATGTCCTGGGCAACCACACGATGCACCACGACGACCTGGAGACCTGGCCGGCCCACCGCGTCGAGGCGGACCTGCGAGCGACGAACGCCGCCGTCGAGGCCGCCGCTCCTGGCACACCCATCCCGTACTTCCGTGCCCCGTACCTGCGTTGGGGCGACTCGCGGCAGGTCGCGCACGACCTGGGGATGCGCCGGGTCGACTGCCGGTTCCACGTCGCCGACTGGGAGCCGCAGACCGCCGACGCGCTCTACGAACGGCTCGTCGCCGGCGCCGAGCCGGGTGCGGTGATCCTGCTGCATGACGGCGGCGGGGACCGGACTGCGACGGTCGAGGCCGTCGACCGCTTCATCCCCGAGATGCGCTCGCGCGGGTGGGAGTTCGACCTGCCCTGACCGTCGCCCGTCCGGAGCGCCTACAGGTCCGCGGGGTCCACCAGGAAGTCGGCCTCGTCGGCGATCTCCCCGCCGAGGACAGCGTGCAGCGCGCGGGCGACCGCCTGCACCTGGGGAGAGGCTCGACCCCGGGCGACGCGGTGCTCGAACGACGGCTTCTCCGCCTCGAGCTCCTCGACGAGCAGCGGCTCCCAGTGCACGCGGTAGGCGACGACACCGCTCGCGGTCCACGGCAGGGCCCGCATCAGCGGCGGCACCTCCGCCTCGAAGTACGCCTCGACGCTGATGATCCCGTCCACCCCGAGGTCCACGAGCACGCCGTACGACTCGGGGGCCGGGGGCGCCGCCAGCATGAGCTCGTCGAACGCCGCCGCCTCCGCGTCGAGCCGGGCCCGCTCGTGCTCGTCGGCCACGCCGTGCCGATCGAGCGCGGTGCGCAGGCCGCGACCGCCGGCTTCCGGCAGGTACGACGGCACCCCCTCGGACGCGCGGCCGGCACCGGCCATGGGCCCGGACCACGACGAGCTCGCCTCGGAGAGCCGCGCGCGCGAGACGACGGACTGGACGACCGCGAGGGCGTGGTCGGGCTCGAGCCAGCGGTCCGCGAGGAGTGTGAGGTCGATGGCGGCGTCGATGTCGGGCGTGAGGACCGCACCCGACTCCCCGATGCGCACCGCACCGCCGAGCCGGCGCGCGGCGGCGACGAGCCACTGCACCACCCGCTCCTCCTCGCGCACCGGCATGCCGTCGGGGAACGCACGCTTCAGACCGTCCCGGTCACCGCCCGCGTACGGCGGCCGGCCCCGCTCACGCGGGCAGTCGAGGTCGTAGACCACGACCGTCGACCGCGGCAGACCCAGGCTGACGCAGTCCTCCGCCTCGACCCGGTACGGTCCGCGGAGCTTGGACAGGCGCGCCAGCCGCAGGGCCGGCGCCGTCGGACTGACGCTCCGGATGCCGAACGCCGCCGTCATGGGCCGCACGATCCCGCGGGACGGCGGCACCTCGTCCGCGGGCTCCTCCCACCGGGCCGTGCCGAAGCGGCTCAGGGCGAGCGTCTCGACCTCGTCGGAGTCGATCCCCTCGGGCAGGGCGAGGAGATGGCGGCTGCGCAGCTGGGGGTCGGAGGCGACCAGTCGCGGGATCGTCACGCTCACACCTCGGTGCGGTGGAAGTTCTGCCAGGACCGGGAGGCCGTGGGGCCTCGCTGCCCCTGGTACCGGGAGCCGTAGCCCGCGGCGCCGTAGGGCTGCTCCGCGGCCGACGACAGCCGGAAGAAGCACATCTGACCGATCTTCATGCCCGGCCACAGCAGGATCGGCAGCGTCGCCACGTTGGAGAGCTCGAGCGTCACGTGCCCGGAGAACCCGGGGTCGACGAACCCCGCCGTCGAGTGCGTGAGGAGGCCCAGCCGCCCGAGGGACGACTTGCCCTCGAGACGCGCCGCCACGTCGTCGGGCAGCGAGACCTGCTCGTAGGTGGAGCCGAGCACGAACTCCCCGGGGTGCAGTACGAACGCCTCGCCCGACTCGACCTCGACGAGCCGCGTGAGCTCCGGCTGGTCGATCGACGGGTCGATCACCGGGTACTTGTGGTTGTCGAACAGCCGGAAGTACCGGTCGAGCCGCACGTCGATGCTGGAGGGCTGGATCATCCCCGGGTCGTAGGGCTCGAGAGCCACACGACCCGAGTCGAGCTCGGCCCTGATGTCACGGTCGGAGAGCAGCACGGGGTAAAGGTAGTCGGTCGGTCCGGGCGGGGTCTGCCCCTCGACGAGGGACAAGACCGTCGCTCACAGCAGCTCCGCGTCCCGGACGAGCAGCGCGATCTGCGTCCGGTTCTCGAGCCCGAGCTTGAGCAGGATGCTCGACACGTGAGACTTGACGGTCGGCACCGTGAGATACAGGTCGCGGCCGACCTCCGCGTTCGACGAGCCCCGACCGATGGCGAGGACCACGTCCCGCTCCCGCGCGGTGAGCCGACCGAGCACGGCCCGCGCGTCCTCGCGGGCACCGCCCGTCCGCGCGGTGGTGTCCATGAGCCGCCGGGCGACCCGCGGCGAGAGGACCGGCTCCCCCGCGGCGGCCGCGTGCACCGCCTCGACGATGCGCGCCGGCGGCGTGTCCTTGAGCAGGTACCCGCTGGCCCCGGCGGCCATGGCCCCGTCGATCTCGTCGCCCGTGTCGAAGGTGGTGAGCACGACGACGGCGGGCGGTCTCGGCCGGGCGCGCACCGCCCGGGTCGCCGTGATGCCGTCGACCCCGGGCATCCGCAGGTCCATGAGCACCACGTCCGCCGTGTGCGCGTCGAGGACGCCGGGCACCTGATCTCCGTCGGCGGCCTGCCCGACGACCGCGATGCCGTCCGCACCGTCGAGCATCAGGGCGAGCCCGGCCCGGACCAGCGGGTCGTCGTCCACCAGCACCACCCGGACAGTCGGGCCGGTGGCCGTGCCGGTCATCGGGGCACCGGGACCGACGCGGTGAGCACGAACCCGTCGTCCGTGTGCCCCGCGTCCAGGTGACCGCCGAGCAGCTCGACACGCTCGGCGAGCCCGACGAGCCCGGTCCCGGACCCGTCACCCCGACGGTCACCCTGCCGGTCGTCCTGCTGGTCCACCTGCCTGACCCGGCGGCCGCCCCGGTCCGCGACCCGCACCTCGACCGAGTCGACCGACCGTGTGACGTCGATCCGCACGTGGCTGCCCGGGGCGTGCCGCCGCGCGTTCGTCAGGCCCTCCTGGCACGCCCGGTACACCGCGAGACCGACGGCCGGCGGCAGGTCGAGCTCGTCGGGCGCGGTCAGCGACACGTCCGTGCCTGCCTGCCGGGACTGCTCCACGAGCCCGAGGAGGTCGCCGACGCCGGGGACGGGCCGCAGCTCGTCGGGCCCGGACCGCAGCACGCCGATGACCTCGCGCAGCTCGACGAGCGCCTCCCCCGCGCTGGCGCGCACCACCCCGGCCGCCTGCGCGACCTGCGCCGGCGTGAGGTCCGGCCGGTACTCGAGCGCCCCCGCGGTCGTGGCGAGCAGGGAGAGCCGGTGCGCGAGGGTGTCGTGCATCTCCCGGGCGATCCGGGTGCGCTCGGCGAGCCGGGCCTCCTCGACCCGCCGGCCCTGCTCCCGCTCGGCGCGCACGGCCCGCTCCCGCCAGGCCGCGACCAGCTCGGCGCGGGTGCGGGCGTAGGCGCCCCAGCCGAGGAGCGCCGCGTTCACGGAGACGTCGCAGAGCAGCCACCAGCCCATCGGCATCCCCGGCGGCCGCCACAGGCCCTGCACGGCGTGCCCCACGATGCTCGCGGCAGCCACCGGCCAGGCGACCCGCACGGGGTGCAGCCGCCCTGCGGCGAGCGTGCCGGCGGTCGCCGACGGCGTGGCCGCCGGGCTGAGCGCCGCCAGCGCGCCGAGCAGCAGGCCCGCGAGCAGCGGTCGGTCGCGGACCAGGAGAAGCGTGCCGAGCGACAGCACCCCGGCGGCGACGTCCACCCCCGCGGGGACCGACGACGCTCCCTGCGTCACGGCCGTCCACGTGGCGAGGCCGGTGAGGAGCGCGAGCCCCACGAGCGCCGGGGCGACGCTCGCGAGCGACACCCGGGTCGCCTGTCCGGGTGGGCACGCGGTGCTGGTCGGCCTCATGGGGCGAGCCTAGGAACGCCGGGCGACCGGGTCGACCGACCTTGGGAGGGGGTGGGAGCGGCGTGCGGGCCCGGTGTCAGCCCCGACCAGGGCGTCGCCGGTGGACCTCCCGCCCGTTCCCCGGGCGCCCGTGACCGTTCCGTCCGGCCGGAGCGGCGGCTATGCTCTCTCCGTGAGAACGCGTGGGAGCGCTCTCGCACGACCACAAGTCGCGTCGGCCCCAGGCGCGTGGCCGGCAGCAGTGCCGACGCGCGCGTACGCGGGGTCCCGGCGCTGGCATTCCGAGCACTCGAGAGGCAAGTCCATGCGGTTCGGCCACTTCGACGACGACGCACGCGAGTACGTCATCACGACGCCCCACACGCCCTACCCGTGGATCAACTACCTCGGCAACGAGCAGTTCTTCTCCCTCGTCTCGCACCAGGCCGGCGGCTACTCGTTCTACCGCGACGCCAAGATGCGCCGCCTCACGCGGTACCGCTACAACAACATCCCCGCCGACGCGGGCGGCCGCTACTTCTACGTGCACGACGGCGGCGACGTGTGGACCCCGTCGTGGCTGCCGGTCAAGGCCGAGCTCGACCACTTCGAGGCCCGGCACGGCCTCGGCTACTCGCGGATCACGGGTGAGCGCGGCGGCCTGTCCGTCGAGACGCTCTACTTCGTGCCGCTCGGTGAGAACGCCGAGGTGCAGAAGGTCACGCTGACCAACACCTCGGACGCCGCCAAGACGGTCACGCTGTTCTCGTTCGCCGAGTTCTGCCTGTGGAACGCGCAGGACGACCAGACGAACTACCAGCGCAACCTGTCGATCGGCGAGGTCGAGGTCGAGCAGGAGTCGCCGCACGGTTCCGCGATCTACCACAAGACCGAGTACCGCGAGCGCCGCGACCACTACGCCGTGTACGGCGTGAACACGCAGGCCGACGGCTTCGACACCGACCGCGACACGTTCGTCGGGGCGTACAACGGCCTGGGCGAGGCGGCCGTGCCGCGCGCCGGGGTGTCGTCGAACTCGGTGGCCTCGGGCTGGTACCCGATCGGCTCGCACTCGGTGAACGTCACGCTCGAGCCGGGCGAGTCGCGCTCCCTCACGTACGTCCTGGGGTACATCGAGAACCCGGACGACGAGAAGTGGGCCGACGACGCCCACCAGGTCATCAACAAGGCCCCGGCGCACGCGCTGCTGGGCCGGTTCGCGACGACCGAGCAGACGGACGCGGCGTTCGAGGCGCTCCGCGCCTACTGGACGAACCTGCTCTCGACGTACTCGGTGACGTCGGACGACGAGAAGCTCGACCGGATGGTCAACATCTGGAACCAGTACCAGTGCATGGTCACGTTCAACATGTCCCGGTCGGCGTCGTTCTTCGAGACGGGCATCGGCCGCGGGATGGGCTTCCGCGACTCCAACCAGGACCTGCTCGGCTTCGTGCACCTCATCCCCGAGCGGGCGCGCGAGCGGATCATCGACATCGCGTCGACCCAGTTCGCCGACGGCTCCGCGTACCACCAGTACCAGCCGCTGACGAAGCGCGGGAACAACGACATCGGCTCCGGCTTCAACGACGACCCGCTGTGGCTCATCGCCGGCGTGGCGGCGTACATCAAGGAGACGGGCGACTTCTCGATCCTCGACGAGCAGGTGCCGTTCGACAACGAGCCCGGCTCCGAGGTCTCGCTGTTCGAGCACCTCACGCGCTCCTTCCAGTTCACGGTCGACAACCGTGGCCCGCACGGCCTGCCGCTCATCGGCCGCGCCGACTGGAACGACTGCCTCAACCTGAACTGCTTCTCGACGACCCCGGGCGAGTCCTTCCAGACCACCGAGAACCAGTCGGGCGGCGCCGCGGAGTCCGTCTTCATCGCCGCGCAGTTCGTCCTGTACGGCGCCGAGTACGCCGAGCTCGCGTCGCGGCGTGGCCTCGACGACGTGGCGGTGCAGGCCCGCAAGTACGTCGACGAGGTCCGCCAGGCCGTCCTCGAGCACGGCTGGGACGGCGAGTGGTTCCTGCGCGCGTACGACTACTACGGCAACCCCGTCGGCACCGACGCCAAGCCCGAGGGCAAGATCTGGATCGAGCCGCAGGGCTTCGCGACCATGGCCGGCATCGGCGTGGGCAGCGGGCACGACGACCTCGAGGCCCCCGCGATCAAGGCGCTCGACTCGGTGGGCGAGATGCTCGGCACGCCGCACGGCCTGGTGCTCCAGTACCCGGCGTACACGACGTACCAGATCGAGCTCGGCGAGGTCTCCACGTACCCGCCCGGGTACAAGGAGAACGGCGGCATCTTCTGCCACAACAACCCGTGGGTCATCATCGGCGAGACCGTCGTGGGCCGCGGTGACCGCGCGTTCGACTACTACAAGCGGATCACCCCGGCGTACCGCGAGGAGATCTCCGACACGCACAAGCTCGAGCCGTACGTGTACGCGCAGATGATCGCGGGCAAGGAGGCGTCGCGCGCCGGCGAGGCCAAGAACTCGTGGCTGACCGGCACGGCGGCGTGGAACTTCGTCGCGGTGTCCCAGTACCTGCTCGGCGTCCGGCCGGACTACGACGGCCTCGTCGTCGACCCGCAGATCGGCCCGGACGTCCCGTCGTTCACGGTCACGCGCGTGGCTCGTGGGGCCACGTACGAGATCCACGTGACCAACTCGGGCGCCCGTGGCGCCCGCGGGTCGCTGACGGTCGACGGCAATGCCGTCGAGGGCAACCACGTCCCCTACGCGCCCGCCGGCTCGACCGTGCGCGTCGAGGTCACCGTCTGACCCTCCGGGGTCGGACGAGGTCGCCGGTCATGACTGCTCTCCAGGATGTCGAAGCGCTTCCCTTCCTCGCCGCCCGCGGGGCGCAGGAGCGCGTGCTGACGCTGCGCAGCTCGTCGTGGGAGCTCGACGTGGTGCCCGGGACCGGCGCGGCCATCGCGGCAGGTCGCATCCTCACGCCCGACGGGCTGTGGCGCGACCTGCTGCGGCCCACCCGGCGGACCGGGCTGGGCGAGGCCGAGAAGTGCGCCAGCTTCCCGATGGTTCCGTGGTCCAACCGCATCCGCGACGGCCTGCTCGCGTTCGCGGGGCGGACCTGGCAGCTGCAGCGCAACGGCGCCGACGGCACCGCCATCCACGGCGCCTCCCGCAACCATGCCTGGGACGTCGTGGAGCGGGCCGACGACCGCATGGTCCTCGAGCTCGACACGTCCGAGCTGGTCGGCATCAACTTCCCCTGGAAGTTCCGCGCCCGGATCACGTACGCGGTGACCGGCAACCGCCTGACCGTCGGCACGTCGCTGCGCAACATCGACCGCGAGCCGTTCCCCGCCGGGTTCGGGCACCACCCCTACCTGCAGCGCTCCCTGCTGCCGGTCGGCTCGACGGCCCCGTCGGAGCCCGGCAACCCTCTCCTCGAGGTGCCCCTGCGGCGCGGCTACTCGCTCGTCGACGCCATGGCCCACGGCCCCGCGGGCGAGATCCCGGCACGGGCGGACTTCCGCGACGGACGCCCGCTCGGGGCCAAGTTCGTCGACGACGTGCTCACCGGCTGGGACCCGGGCGCACCGATCCGTGTCGCCTACGAGGACGCCGGCGTGGACGTCGACGTGCACGCCGACCCGATCTACTCGCACCTCGTCATCTACGCGCCCCGCCGCCGGTCGCACTTCGCGCTGGAGCCGGTGACGAACGTGAACGGCGGCTTCGCCCTGCACGCGCACGGCGTGCCCGGGACGGGCGTGTTCGTCCTGGAGCCGGGCGAGGAGCAGTCGGGCGCGTTCACGATGACCGTCCGGGCCTGACGCCTGCACACCTTCCTCTTGACCGACCAGGACCCCACCGCCGGGCCGGATCCCGTCCGTCAGAGGTCGAGGGTCAGGGTGGCGCCCCAGTCGTGGGTGCGGGCACGCCGGAAGCCGACGCGCTCGTAGAACGCGATCGCGCCGGTGTTGCGGGCGTCCACGCCCAGGTGCAGGCCGGTCACGCCACGCTCGCGCAACGCGGCCGACAAGGTCTCGATGAGACGGCGGCCCCACCCCCGGCCCTGCGCCCGGGGCAGCAGGTCGATGTGCATGTGCGCCGGGTGCGTGTCGTACAGGGCGTCGTCGGTGGGCGACCAGTCGTGGATCCGGTCGATGAGCACGTGGTCCTCGGTGCCGTCGCCGGGGTCGTCGATGCGTGGGTGCTGCGTCCGCAGGGTCGGCCACCAGTGCTCGTCGAGCCACTGCTCGAACCCGAACGTGTCCGCCGTGGCGACGACGTACCCGACCACCCCGAGCTCGTCGACGACGACGAACGTGAGGCCCGGGTCCGCCACGGGGTAGGCGCCGGCATACAGGTGCGGCAGCAGGTCGGGATTGCGGTACAGGGCCGTCGCATCGCCGCCGGCCGCCCCCGTGAGCAGGCAGATCCGGTAGATCGCGCCCAGGTCGGACGGGTGGAACGGGCGGAGCGCTGCAGGCATGGATCGAGGTTGGCACATCGTCCCGGACAGGCCACCGCGATCTCGGTACCGGCTTCGCCGGGTGCGCGGTGCCGGGTATGCTGTCGGGGCCGACCAGGGCACCTCGTGCCTCTGGGATCGGCATGCGGGTGTAGTTCAATGGCAGAACATCAGCTTCCCAAGCTGATAGCGCGGGTTCGATTCCCGTCACCCGCTCCCCGGCTGCACCACAGTTCAGAGTGCGTTTTGGGCCCGACTGGCGTCGCTCTGGAGAGACACACCACAAGCCCCCGTGCCGAGCAGGTGCAGCGCGGTCGCTGGCTGGCCATGCGCCTGGCAGTCCCACGTGGCGTCGACTGGACGCTCGTCTGCGCCGTCGAGCAGGTCCACGCACCGATCACGGACCACTTCCGGAGTCTGCCGGAACGCCAACCCCGAGAACTCCGAGTTCAGGTGGTCCTCGATCTCGGGGTCCTCGGCACGGGCTGCGGCTCGCAGCACCAACGCGAGGCCGTCGCGGTCGTGCCGAGCCAGCAGTGCCTCAGCCGTGGCGCAGATGACCCACGTGTTGTCCTGGCCGAGCAGGAGCGACATGAGTGCGCCCGAGGCTCGCGCAAGGTCGGGCGCGGTCGCCAGCTCTCGGCCCGCACGGGCACGTTCCGCGTAGTCGGGGACGAGGGATCTGATTTCACAGTCGCGACGCTGTCACTCACCAGGACTGTCGGTGGACGAACGGCCGCGGGGCTCGACACAACGCCGCGCGGCCCTGACCAGGACGCCGTGCCGAGCCAAGGCCCACCGCGATCGAAGCACAGAGATCCCGGCCGCAATCCGCACGGCCCCCGAAGGCTCACCGGATTCCGTACAACCGCCGTACGATGGAGCCATGCCTTCAAAGACCGATCGCATCGAGGTACGCACCGACGCCGCGACCGGGGACCTCATCCGTCGCGGTGCTGACCTCGCGCACACCAGCACGTCCCAGTTCGTCGTCGACGCCGCACGTGACCGCGCGGAGGCGCTCGTGGCCCGGGCCGACGTGACGCTGATGCCTGCTGCGCAGTTCGACGCCCTGATGGCGTCGCTCGACCACCCCACACCTATGCCGGTGCTGCGTCGCGCGGCCGAGCGCCCTCGGCGGTTCAAGGCGTGAGTGACCTGCTGCACTCGCAGCGGCTGACCTCAGCGCACGACCTGTCGGAGTTCGACTGCGGCAACGACTCGATGGACGACTGGCTCCGGCGATCGGCGCTCCGCGCACAGGAGCAGGGCACCGCCGCCGTCCACGTCTGGACCGAGATCACCTCCCCGGTGGTGCTCGCCTACCACGCGACCTCGGCCACGCAGGTCGTCCGGAGCGACGTGACGGGCGGTCTGGCCGGTGGCAACGCCGTCGTCCCGGCGTACCTGTTGGCGCGCCTCGCTCTCGACCGGTCACTGCAGAGGCAGGGGCTCGGATCCGAGCTGCTGCTCGACGCGCTCACCCACATCTGCTGGGCCGCGCGCTATGCCGCCGGGCGGCTGGTCGTCGTCGACCCGATCGACGAGCGTGCGCGCGACTTCTACGCCCGCCACGACGTCCAGGCCGTCGCCGGCAGCCAGCGGATGTTCGCGAAGCTCGCGTCCGTCCGCCGCGCCATCGGATTCGACGAGACCCAGTAGCCACTGCACCCGAGGTCGACCGGACACGCAGGTCTCCGCACCGATCTCCTACCGTCACGTGAGGACCGATGTTCCAGTTCGAGCTCCGCCCGGTGGCGGACGTGGCGCCGTGGGGCGCCGATGAGACGATGTGGCACTGGTTCGCGCTCACCGACGGCTGGTACTGGATCGACGTGCAGGGCCGCGAGCTCCTGCGGTACCGCGACGGGGCCGTCCGCCGCTGGGACCTGGCGCGGCCGTACCCGGACTACTACGTCGCCCGCTTCTGGGAGGATCTGCTTCAGTTGCGCGCCGCGTGGCGCGAGCCGGTGCCCGACGACCTCGTGCCGTTCGTCGACGGCACGTTCCCGCGCCGCGAGTTCCCGGAGGCCTCCCTCGATGACGCGGCAGAGGCCGCGGTCGAGGCCGCCTTCCGGCTGGAGGGCAACCACAGGATGGACCTCGGGTACCTGACAGCGGCGCCGGTCCTGACGAGCTGGCGACACGTCGTCGAGGGCATGGACGTGGTGACGCTCCGCCAGCAGGCGACCGTGGCCAGCCGGGAGATGTTCGAGGGACCGGCGCGGCTCGACGTCACGCTGCCGACACAGGAGCTCTTCGATGCCGTCGCGGACGTCGACCGCCGCCTCCATGCGGCGATGGAGGAGCGCGTGACCGCACTGGAACGCACGGGACCGCCCCCGGGCATCGCGCTGGACGTGCAGGGCCTTCGCGCCGAGCACGCACAGCGCAGCCGGTGGCTCGCCGAAGGTCTGGCAGCCACGCGTCACGTCGACTGGGCCCAGGTCCGCGCCGGGGTGGCGACGATCTCGTCGTGGCCCGTCGTCGACGACTGACGGTGCAGCACCCTGAGACGTCAGGACACCAGGGTCGGGTACACGCGGACGTTCCCGTCGGGCTGGGCGAGCTGGGACGCGGCGTTGTAGCCCCAGCAGTACAGCAGGCTGCTGGTGTCGATGCCGCAGGCGTAGGCGGCCCCGGCGGCCACCTGGTTCCAGGGGCCCTCTCCCGCGAGCCTGGTCGGGGTGGAGGTGTTGTTCTGCTGCCCGTTCCCGATGCCGCCGCTGAGGCCGTAGCCCCAGCAGTAGCGCGAGCCGACGGTGGTGAGGGCGCAGGTGGGGCCGTGCACGTCGTCGCCCACGCTGACCGATCCCCACAGCAGGTTCGTGCCGACCGCGGTCGGGAGCGTGCGCCCGGTGTGGTCCCCGGTGCCGAGCCCGCCGGTCGAGTTGTCGCCCCAGCAGAAGAGGTAGCTGTCGGTCCGGACGGCGCAGGTCATGTCCGAGCCCGCGGAGATCGACGACCAGGGGGGCTCCCCGACGATCCGGATGGGGGCCGAGCGGTTCGACGAGCCGTTGAGGCCGAGCTGACCGAGGTGGTTGCGGCCCCAGCAGTAACGGGTGCCGTCGGTCTTGAGCGCGCAGGAGTGGTAGTAGCCGACGGTCACGGAGGACCAGTTGGCCTGGCTGCCGACCTGCGTCGGCAGGTTGCGGTCCCCGGTGTCACCGACCCCGAGCTGGCCGTAGGCGTTGGCACCCCAGCAGAAGAGGCGGTGGTCGTCCTTCACCGCGCAGCTGTGGTCGGCGCTGGTGGCGATCTGGAGCCAGGCCCCCTCGCCGACCCACCGGATCGGGGACCGGCGGGCGGTGTTGTCGCCGATGCCGAGCTGGCCGCTGACGTTCTGGCCCCAGCAGTAGCGGGTGCCGTCGGTCTTGAGGGCGCAGGTGTAGTACGCGCCTGTGCTGACCGAGGCCCAGTTCGCCTGGGTCCCCACCTGCCGGGGGGTCGGCTCGTAGGAGCTGGACCCCACACCGAGCTCGCCGGAGACTCCGTGGCCCCAGCAGAACAGGGCGTGGTCGCTGCGGACGGCGCAGGTGTGCTCGTTGTTGGCGCTCACCTGGAGCCAGGTGCTCGCCGCCCAGGCGGGGCCGGGCGTCGCGACGACCGCGGCGACGGTCGCGGCGAGCACCGAGGCGACGGCGGCGAGCCGGGCCGACACTCGATGCCAGCGGGGACGATCCGCTCCTGACCGGTGGGACATCGGGCCTCCTGTGCCGGGGGTGGACGCGCGTGCCGGGCCTCACCGCACGGCCCACCGTAGGGGTCCCCGTCGGCGCGCACATCGGTCCGCGACCTGCGGAAACGCTTAGGTCCGGCTGTCCGGGCGGACCGGCACCGACCACGCGGTCGGTGCCGACGAGGACGGCCGGCCCGGGGCTGCGGTCCGTGGCCCGGCGGACGGACCGGCGACCCGTCCGCACGTACCCGTTGCTCTCGGCGCGCCACGGACGGACACTGGCCCGATCACCGGTCGGAGGTCACCATGCGCACCCGTCCCGCACCCAGCATTCCCGACGCCCTGCCCGAGCTGCGGCCAGGTCGGCACCGGCGCCCCGAGCAGGGTGGCTGCCTGATGGAGTGGACGAGCGTGCTCGCGGGCGAGCGCTGGAGCGACCACCCCACCTGCACCCACCCGCTGCTGGCGCATCTCGCGCGGTCGGTGAACGACCTCGTCGACGACGGCGGCCGCGCCGGCCTGACCCGCCTCGTGCCGGACCTCGTCGGCACCACGAGCGACGACCCGGCCTGGGCCCTGGAGATCGCCGACGTCGCCGCCCGGCACGCCCTGCCCGTCGCCCGCGCCGAGGACGCCAAGGTGCTGGCGGTGGCGCTCATCACGATCGACCGGCTCCTCGAGCCGTCCGACGGTCGCCCGCCCGGGAAGCGCCGCCGGACGACGGTCGACGCGCTCGCCCGGGTGCCGATGGACGCCAGGTGGGCGGAGCGGTTCACCAGGGAGATGGGCCGCCCCCGGCGGACGCGCGACCTGCCGCGCGGTGTCGTCGACGTGGCGCTCGCCTCCGTTGCCATGGGCCCGTCGTGCGACGCGGACCTGGTCGCGATGCTCGTCGACGCCGTCGCCACGTGCCGCGCGATGCTCCCACCGCGTGCGGACGTGGAGACCGTGCCGGCGGCCTGGCGCACCCTCGCCGACGCGACCGCCGGCTGACGGCCGCGGCCGTCGACGCAGCTCGGCCGGCCCCTGGTCGGGGCGCGTTGACGGGCGTCCGGCACGCGACAACACTCCGAGACATGCACCCCGGCCCGGGCGACGGCGCCCCATGACCCCCCGCGACGACTACCGGGACCCCCTCGCGGCCGCCCTGCACCGGGGCCTCGGCTGGCTCGACCAGCTGCCCGAACGGCCGATCCCGCCCGGGACCGACGGGGAGGCGGTGAAGGACGCCCTCGGCCGGGAGCTCCCCCGGTCGGGGCAGGACGCGCGCGAGATCGTCGAGCGGCTCGCGGACGCCGTGGAGCCGGGCCTGCTCGCCAGCCAGTCGCCCCGGTTCTACGGGTGGGTGATCGGCGGCACGTACCCGGTGGCGCTCGCGGCGGACTGGCTGACCGGCGCCTGGGACCAGAACGGCGGCATGCGGTACTCGAGCCCGAGCACCACGGCCGTCGAGGACCTCGCCGCCGAGTGGCTCCTGGACCTGCTGGGGCTGCCCGCGCACTCGGGGGTCGGGTTCGTGACGGGCGCGACGACGGCGAACTTCGTCGGACTGGCAGCGGGCCGCGAGCACGTGCTCGCGAAGGCCGGCTGGGACGTGAACGCGGACGGGCTGGCCGGCGCGCCGCGGGTCCGGGTGCTCGCGGGCGCGGAGCGGCACGGGTCGGTGGACCTTGCGCTGCGGTACCTCGGACTGGGCGCCGCCACGATCGTGCCCGCCGACGAGCAGGGGCGCATCGTCGTGGACGCGCTCGCCGACGAGCTGGCCGCGGGTGGCGGGCCGACGATCGTCTGCCTGCAGGCGGGCAACGTGCACTCGGGCGCGTTCGACGACGTCGGCGCGGCCGCCGCCGTCGCGCACGAGGCCGGTGCCTGGGTGCACGTGGACGGGGCGTTCGGGCTGTGGGCCGCCGCGTCGCCGCGCCTGCGGCACCTCATGGACGGGTACGAGCGGGCCGACTCGTGGGCGACGGACGCGCACAAGACGCTCAACGTGCCGTACGACTGCGGGGTCGCCATCGTCGCGTCGCCGCAGGACGCCCGCACCGCGCTCGGCCTGCGGGCCGCCTACCTGGTGGCCGCGGAGGGGGCGAGCGACCCGCACGACATGGCCCCCGAGATGTCGCGCCGGTCCCGCGGGGTGCCGGTCTGGGCGGTGCTCGCCTGGCTGGGGCGCGACGGCGTCGCGGCACTGGTCGACCGGCTCGCCGACGGTGCGGCGGCTCTCGCGCGCGGGCTCGCCGACGTGCCCGGCGCCGAGGTGGTCAACGACGTCGTCTACACCCAGGTGTGCGTGGCGTTCACCGAAGACGCGACGACGGCCGCGGTGTCGGCGGCGCTGCGCGACGAGGGCGTCGCCTTCGCCTACCCGTCGCGGTGGCGCGGGCGGGACGTGGTGCGGTTCTCCGTGAGCAACTGGGCCACGGGTCCCGACGAGGTGGCGGCCACGCTGGACGCGGTCCGCCGGGCGGTCACGGCGACGGCCTGACCGCCGTTCCTCGCAGGTCGGTGCCGGAGGGTGCCGTGCGGGCCGACCTCAGCCGTGCGAGCGCTGGGTGGGCACCTCGTTGAGGGGCCGCTGCCCGGACATGACGTGGCCGGCGACGACGAGCGTCTCGGTCTCGCCGAGGAACGGGTTCGCCGACGTGAACGCCGCCTCGACGGCGTCTGCGGTGAGGGTGCTGCTGGTGTCCACGGGGTGCCTCCTCGGTCTGCGGCCATCCGTCCTCTTACATCGGCCGCCCGGCACCCTGGTAAGTCATTCGTGCACGACGGATTCGGACACCGACGGCCGCAACGCTGTGACCTGCTCGGTTGCCCCCACCCGCGGACGGCCCCGCCGGGCGCGTCTCACTCCGGCGACTGCGTGTACGGCTTCGCCGGCCAGTACGCCCACTCCTCGAAGCGCACGGCACGACCGTCGGCACCGAAGTCGATCACCCACAGGTCGCGGTACTCCTGCGGCCGCTCGCCGCCGTAGCGGACCTCGACGCGGACCACGGCGGAGTGGCCTTCGACGGCGACCGGCGACGCCGTCATCTCGAAGGGCGTGTCGTCGACCCAGAAGTCCCGGATCGCCGCCAGACCCTGCAGCGGCGGCTCGTCGTACGGGCTGCGCAGGTAGCACGCGTCGTCGGCGAAGAGGCGGCCGACGGCGTCGGTGTCCTGCTCACGCCACGAACGCTCGTACTCGGCCACCCAGGCCATGACCGCGCTGCGGTCCATCTCGCACCTCCGGCTCGTCGCCTCGTCGGCCCGTGCTCCGCGCGGAGGGGCCGTCCGCGTCCGAGTGTGGCCCGGCCGCCCGGACACGGCATCCGACGGCACCCGTGCGTCGGTCGCACCCGCCGGCGCGTCCGCGGCACCCGGTACGGACGAGCAGGCCGTCCAGCGCGCCGACCTGCGCGCCCGCGCGTGTCATGAGCCACACTCTCCCGTGTGACCGACCTGCTCTCGTCGCCCCGGCCGCGTGCGGACGCGTCGCCGGCCGACGCCGGGCCCGTGCACGCACCGGACTGGTCCTGGCTCACCGACCCGGCGGACGAGCCGACGCCCGCCGACCTCGCACGCGCCCGCGACGCCACCGACCTGCTGCTCGCCGAGCACGGCGTCACGTACGGCACGGACGAGCCCGACGGCGCGCGCCCGTGGCTCCTCGACCCGACGCCGGTGATCGTCGACGAGCCCGAGTGGCTGCGCCTCGACGTCGCCCTCGTGCAGCGCGCGGAGCTGCTCGACGCGGTGCTGCAGGACGTGTACGGCGCCCGCCGGCTGCTCACGGACGAGCTGCTCCCCCCGACCGCCGTGCTCAGCCATCCCGGCTTTTTGCGGGCGGTCGACGGCCTGCGGATGCCGGGCGGCCGTGAGCTCGTGCTGACGGCCACCGACCTGGTGCGGGACACCGACGGCGCGTGGTGCGCGGTCGGTGACCGCACGCAGGCACCGTCCGGCGCGGGGTACGCGATGGAGGACCGGCGCGTCGTCGCCCAGGTGATGGCCGGCGTGTACCGGCAGGCGCCCATCCAGCGGCTCGGGCCGTTCTTCCAGGCGGTGCGTCTCGCGCTGCGGGACGTCGCGCCCGGCGGGGTGGAGCAGCCGCACGTGGTCCTGCTGACGTCCGGACCGGCGTCGGAGACGGCGTTCGACCAGGCATACCTCGCCTCGATGCTCGGCCTGCCGCTCGTCGAGGGGACGGACCTCGTGGTGCGCGAGGGCCGCGTCTGGATGCGAGGGCTCGACGGGCTCGAGCGCGTCGACGTGATCCTGCGCCGCGTCGACGCCGAGTGGTGCGACCCGCTGGACCTGCGGACCGGCTCCCGGCTCGGCGTCCCCGGGCTGGTGCGGGCGGTCCGCCACGGCAACGTCAGCATCGTCAACCCGCTGGGATCGTCCGTGCTGGAGAGCCCGGCGCTCCTGCCGTACCTGCCGCGGCTGGCGCGGACGGTGCTGGACCAGGACCTCGCACTCCCGTCCGCGCCGACGTGGTGGTGCGGCGACGACACGTCCCGGCAGCACGTGCTCACCCGGATGTCGGACCTCGTGCTCATCCCGACCACCCGGGGGACGGGTGCGGGCGCGGTGCTGGGCTGGACGCTGAGCCGCCGGGAGCGCGAGGAGCTCGCCGCCACCATCGAGACGGAGCCCTGGGCGTGGGTCGGCCAGGAGGCGCTCGGCCCGGCCGGACCGGTCGTCGACGACGCCACCGTGAGCCTCGGCAGCGAGCAGCCGGCCCCGACCCCGACCCCGGGCTCCGGTCCACGGGCGGCCGTGCTCCGCACCTACGCCGTGGCGCGCGGCTCGTCGTACACCGTGATGGCCGGTGGGCTGGCGCGGGTCGCGGACGACCACGTCGTCTCGTCGGCGACGGGCGCGACCGCCAAGGACGTGTGGGTGCTCGCGGCCCACACCGACGCCGAGGCGCCCACGCCGCCCGACGAGACGCCGGTCACGCTCGTGAGCACGCGTCGGCCCGCCACCGGCATCTCCCCACGGACCGCCGAGAACCTGTACTGGATGGGCCGGTACGCCGAGCGCGCCGAGGACCAGGTGCGGGTGCTGCGCGTCGTCGTGGACCGCTGGGACGACTTCCACCGGCGCCCTGCCACCGTCGGCGGCCGTGCGCTGACGGTGCTCATCGAGGCGCTCACGACCGACGTGGACCCCGAGCGCCCGGACCGGGACGAGCACCACGCGTCGCTGTTCGGGGACCACCCGCGTACCGCGAGCGACGGCACCCCGGCGTTCCGGGCGCTCGTCCTCGACCCGGCGACGCCGGGGACCGTCGCCCGGTCGGTGCGCCGGCTCGCGAGCGCCGCGGCGGCCGTGCGCGACCAGCTCTCGACCGACACCTTCATCCCGCTCGCGCGCATCGAGCGGGCCCTGCGCGACGAGCGCAGCCGGTCCCGGACCCGGTCGAGGTCGGGCGACCGGCTCGACCTGGGGGGCGCCACCGACGCCCAGACCGTCACCGTCGGCCTGCGCCCCGCGCTCGACCGCGTGCTCGAAGGGCTGCTCGCCGTGGCGGGGATCAGCGCGGAAGGGCTGGTCCGGGACGTCGGGTGGCAGTTCCTCGACGCCGGACGGCGCGTGGAGCGGGCGCAGCACCTCGTCGAGAGCCTGCTCGCCACGCTGGTGGACCGGCGGCCCCGGGGGGTGGAGCGGCTCGTCGTCGAGTCCGTGCTGCTCACCCAGGAGTCGGCCATCACGTTCCGCCGGCGGTACCAGTCCGACGGCGGCGTGGCCGAGGCGCTCGACCTGCTCCTGCTCGACCCGTCGAACCCCCGGTCGCTGACGTACCAGGTGGCGCGGCTGCAGGAGGACCTGGCGGCCGTCCCCGGTCGGGCGCCCCAGCACCTGCTGTCCGACGTGGTCGACCTGCTCGTGGAGCTCGACCCGGTCGTCGCCGCGTCGACCATGTCCGACGACGGGCGACGCACGCGCCTCGCCGAGACGCTGGACTCGATCCTGTGGCGCCTGCGGTCGGCCTCCGACGAGGTCGAGCGCGTGCACTTCGTCCGGCCGGTGCCGAGCCGCCCGCTCGAGGACGCGTGGGACGGATGAGCCGCTCCTACGACCTCGTGCACCGGACCACGTACGAGTACCGGCAGCCCGTCACGGACTCCTACGGCCGGACCACGACCACGCCGCGCGACCTGCCCGGGCAGACCGTGCACGCGACCGCGGTCGAGGTGGATCCCGAGCCCGCCGACACCGCGACGTTCGTGGACTACTTCGGCAACCGGACCACGTTCTTCGGGGTCACCACCCCGCACACGAGGCTCGTCGTGACGTCCCGGTCCTCGGTGGAGGTCTCGCGCGTGGCGCCCGACCCGGACACCCTGCCGACGGTGCCCTGGGAGGACGTCGCGCGCGCCGTCGCCGAGGGTGCGCTGGAGGTGGCGGCCGTCGACGACCGGGCGCTCGTGGGGCTGCGCGAGGCGGTGCTGCCGTCCGCGCACGTCCGCCTCGGCGACGAGGTCCGCGCCTGGGCCGCGCCGACCTTCACCCCGGGCAGGCCGCTCGCCGCCGTCCTCGTCGACCTCGTGCACCGCATCCGGACCGAGCTCACGTACCGGTCGGGGTCCACCACCGTGCACACCACCCAGACCCAGCTGCTGGCACAGGGCGCCGGGGTGTGCCAGGACTTCGCGCACCTCATGATCGCCGCGCTGCGGCTGCACGGGCTGCCGGCCCGGTACACCAGCGGGTACATCGAGACCCGGCCGCCGGCCGGGCGGGAGAAGCTGAGGGGCGCCGACGCGTCGCACGCGTGGGTCTCCGCCTGGCTGCCGGGCGCCGGCTGGGTCGAGTGCGACCCGACGAACGACCAGCTCGTCGACGACCGGTACGTGCTGCTCGGGTGGGGTCGTGACTACGGCGACGTACCGCCGCTGCGGGGCGTGATCTTCACGGAGGGCCCGGGGGCGCACCCGACGGTCTCCGTGGACCTCGTGCCTGCCGGGTCGGTCCCCTTCGACTGACGGCGGGCCCCGAGACCCGCCCGGTCACAGCGCGATGTTCGACGCCCGCTCGCGCAGCTCCTCGGGCGGCACGAGGAAGCCGCCGCTGTCCACGACAGCACCCCCGGCCGCCCGCCACAGCGCCGCGGCCGCCCGGGCGATCCCCGGGCTGACCCGCTGGCGGGCGATCACGTGCAGCGGGGAGGGCTGGTCCATCGTCAGCTCCTCGGGCGAGGTCGGCTGCCACACCACGTGGTAGGCCCACGGCCCGTACTCGCGCCAGTCGAGCGTCGACAGCACCATCGGCACGTCGACCGACCGGGCACCGCGCACCGAGACCGCGCCGTCGTACTCGAACACCGCCGTGATGGAGAACGTCCCCTCGGCGGCCTGGGCCTGGCTCGGCACCTCACCCGCGCCGATCCGGGCGCCGTGCAGCGCCGGGCGGACCAGCGGGACGACCTCGTGCGCGGACATCGGCACGGCGGACCACACGGTCAGGTCGACGGCCGCACCGGGATCCGGCAGGACGGTCCGGCTCCGGTCCGCCGGCAGGATCGCGCCACCGGCGCGACGCGCGGCGGCAACGAGCCAGCCGGTGACGAGGTCGAGCGCGGCGCCGTGGATCGGGACGCGGGGGTCGGTGGGCACGAGGGCGTAGGCGTCGACGTCACGCTGGCCGAGGCCGAGCACCCGGGCGGTGCCCGGGTCGAGGGGGACGGGCCCTTCGAGGGCGGCGACGGCGTCGATCCCGAGCAGGCCTGCCGCGGCGGCCGCGGGCTGGGCGGCCATGCCGCGGAACCGGGCGCCGGTCATCCGCCCGCCCGCAGCGGCCCGGACCGGGAGCCGGGACCACGCGGCGTCCGGGAACCAGGCGGCGGCGAGCGCGAGGACGTCCGTCCCGTGCGGCACCACGAGCACGTGCCGGTCGGCGAGCCCCTGCGGCAACGCGACGTCAGCCAGGTTCATGGCCGCGGACGGTACACACGGATTGATGCGGGCATGTTTCGGCCCGGCGTGGCGTCCGGCGAGTCGCTGATGACCTGCGGTGACAGCGGTCATCCACAGGCTTCACCCGCTCCGCACACGGGTGTGGACGAACCCTGTGGACAACGTCCGGCGACGCGGAACCGGTGCTCAGCCGACGCGCCGCGCTGCGTGCTGCAGGGCTGCCCGGACCGTGCGTTCGGACGCACCGTATCTGGCCGCCCACGCCAAGGAGTCGAGGGCGAACCAGACGCGCAGCAGGTCCAGGCGGGCGTGGTCGGCAGGGCCGCGCCGCGCAGCGGGCGGCAGGAGCCTGGCCGCTCCTGCCTCGAGCCGGCCGAGCAGGGTCCAGTCCAGCAGAGGATCACCCAGCCAGGCCTCGCCCCAGTCGACGACGCGCCGGACGCCTGCCTCGTCGACGAGCACGTTGCCTGCGTGGAGGTCCATGTACAGCAACGTCCGTGGCACGTCGAGGTCGTCGACGAGGTGGCTGTGGAGGCGGTCGTGCAGGCGGGCGACGAGCTCCGGGTCCCACCAGGCAGGCAGGTCGGCAGGCGGTGCCGTCAGAAGTGCCCGCAGTGCCTCCGCCCACGTCCGGTGCGGTGCGCCCGTGGGGTGGAGCAGGCCGAATCCGGGCACGTCGGACACGTCAGCGGAATGGATGGCGCCGAGCACCTCGGTGGTGACCGCCGGGGGCAGGTCCCCGTCGTGCGGCGCGCCGGCGTCGCTGCTGACCGCGACGGTTGCCCCGGTGGCCAGGGTGAGCACGTCGAGCAGCTCGGGAGTGCGGACCGTACGCCCCCAGCGCGTCCAGACCTCGCGGTCGCGCAGGAACCTCGTCGGCTCGTCCGCGAGGCGGGCGACCAGCACCTGCGTGCCCACGCGATAGCGGAACGCGCGACAGAACGACCCGAGGCCCAGCGGGGTCAGGTCGACGTCCGCACCGTGGTGCGTACCGAGGAAGGCCCGCAGCTCGGCCTGCTCGAGCGACGCCATGAGCTCGATGCTGCCCCACGGTCCGCCGGACGCACAGTGTCGAGCGCGTCCACCGCCGCCGTGGCCCGCTCGGACCTCAGGCCTGCACGTCGTGCAGGTGGTGGACCACGTCGTGCAGGAAGTACTGGCCGAGCGTGCGGACCGTGAACACCGACCCGTTGGACCGACGGCCGGGGCGCTCCCACTGGTCGTGCCCGACCGCGTCGAACCGGTCCGCGATCACCTCCGAGGCGTCCACGAGCTCGTCGGCGACGACCCGCGGGTCCTGCAGGTCGTACCGGTCCTCGAGCGCCGTGGCGTCCTGGTCCCAGTTGGCGAACAGCGGGTCCTCCTCCTCGACCAGCAGCCGCAGCCGCTCGTCGAACACCCGCAGCACGTCACGCACGTGCGCGCCGTACTCCAGCGTGCTCCACGTGCCGGGCGCGGGCCGGTCGCGCGCGTCCTCGCGGTGCAGCGCCGAGACCCACCGCGGCGTGAGGTCGCGGACCGTGCCGCCGATCGCGCCGGGGTCCACGTCCGCGGCCGTGAAGCCGCACTCGGGGCACCGCTGGGACAGCACCCAGGTCCAGTCCTTGGTGTCGGGCTCGATGTCGGTGGCGGGAGTCTCGCTGGTCATGCCCGCACGCTAGACAAAGAATCCACCGGGCGACAGACGTGCCCACCGCCGTCGACCGTCGATCTCCCGCCGTCGGCGCACGGCGGACGGGCCGGTCAAACGGCTCAGACGGACGGCCCGGTCGGACGAGCCTGCTCGGACGGGCCCGTCAGAGCACGCCCGCGTCCTGCAGCGCCAGGTACTCCTCGTCGGTCAGGAGCCGGGAGCGCAGCAGGAACCGCACTCCCTCGGGTGCCTCGAGCGAGAACCCGGCACCGCGGCCGGGCACCACGTCGATCGTCAGGTGCGTGTGCTTCCAGTACTCGTACTGCGCCTTCGTCATCCACACCGGGACGAGGAAGCCGTCGCCGAGGTCGAGGTCGCCGAGGTGCTCGTCGACGTCCCCCGTGAGGAGCTCCCCCGCCGGGAAGCACATCGGCGACGACCCGTCGCAGCAGCCCCCCGACTGGTGGAACATCAGCTCGCCGTGCCGCTCCCGCAGGCGCCGCAGGAGGTCCGCCGCGGCGTCCGTGACCGCGACCCGGTCCGGCACGTCCATGGTCCCGACCTCCGTCCTGAGAGCAGGGCCCGGTCCGACCGGGTGGGGCGTCCCCTCCTCGCCCCACCCGGTCGAACCCTCCCGGACAGCCCGTCCCCCGATGGACGTCCGGCCCCACGACCCGTCAGAAGTACCCCATCGCCTTGCCGGAGTACGACACGAGCAGGTTCTTGGTCTGCTGGTAGTGGTCGAGCATCATCTTGTGGTTCTCCCGGCCCACGCCCGAGCCCTTGTACCCGCCGAACGCCGCCGCGGCCGGGTACGCGTGGTAGCAGTTGGTCCACACCCGGCCGGCCTGGATGTCGCGCCCGGCGCGGTACTGGATCGCCGCCTCGCGGGACCACACGCCGGCACCGAGGCCGTAGAGCGTGTCGTTGGCGGTGTGGATCGCGTCCGAGTAGTCGGAGAAGCTCGTCACCGCGACCACCGGGCCGAAGATCTCCTCCTGGAAGATCCGCATGGAGTTCTTGCCCTCGAAGATCGTCGGCGTCACGTAGTACCCGTCCGCCAGGTCGCCGTCGAGGTGGGCGCGCTCACCACCGGCGAGGATCTTCGCGCCCTCCTCCTTGCCGATCTCGATGTACGACAGGATCTTCTCGAGCTGGTCGTTGGACGCCTGCGCGCCGACCATCGTCTCGGTGTCCAGCGGGTTGCCCTGCGTCGCGGCCTGGGTGCGGGCGATCGCGTCGGTCATGAAGTCCTCGTAGATCGACTCCTGGACCAGCGCGCGTGACGGGCAGGTGCAGACCTCGCCCTGGTTGAAGGCGAACATCACGAAGCCCTCGAGGGCCTTGTCGTAGAAGTCGTCCTTCTCGCGGGCCACGTCCTCGAAGAACAGGTTCGGCGACTTGCCGCCGAGCTCCAGGGTGACCGGGATGATGTTCTGCGAGGCGTACTGCATGATCAGCCGGCCCGTGGTGGTCTCGCCGGTGAACGCGATCTTGCGGATCCGGGACGACGACGCCAGCGGCTTGCCGGCCTCCACGCCGAACCCGTTGACGACGTTGAGCACCCCGGGCGGCAGCAGGTCCGCGATGAGCTCCATCAGGACGAGGATCGAGACGGGCGTCTGCTCGGCGGGCTTGAGCACCACGCAGTTGCCCGCGGCCAGCGCCGGGGCGAGCTTCCACACGGCCATGAGGATCGGGAAGTTCCACGGGATGATCTGGCCCACCACGCCCAGCGGCTCGTGGAAGTGGTAGGCGACCGTGTCCTCGTCGATCTGCGAGATCGACCCCTCCTGCGCCCGGATCGCGCCCGCGAAGTAGCGGAAGTGGTCGACGGCCAGCGGGAGGTCCGCGGCGATGATCTCGCGGATCGGCTTGCCGTTCTCCCAGCACTCGGCGACCGCGAGCGACTCGAGGTTCGCCTCGATCCGGTCGGCGATCTTGTTGAGGATCACGGCCCGCTCCGTGGCGGAGGTCCTCCCCCAGGACCGGGCGGCGCCGTGCGCGGCGTCGAGGGCTCGCTCGATGTCGTCGGCGTCGCCGCGGGCGACCTCAGTGAACGTGCGGCCGTTCACCGGGCTCGGGTCCTCGAAGTAGAGCCCGGCCGACGGGGCGACGTACTCGCCGCCGATCCAGTGGTCGTAGCGGTCGCGGAACGAGGCCAGGCTGCCGGGGCCGCCGGGTGCGTCGTAGACGGTCATCGCCCCTCCTGGGTGGCTCGCGGGCGCCTCGCTCGTGGCACGGCGCCCGAGCTACGCGGCGGCGTTGCCGCGTGCTGGTCGCACGGTAGGGCGGTGGACGTTGCAGAACCGTTGCAGGGCGCGTCCGGACCATTTCACCCGATATGCGGGCGAACCCGGCACCTACCGCCTGGCCGGCCTCCGTGAGCATGGTGCCGACGCGCCGACCGGAGGGCCGGCGCCGACCGGTCCGCCGGCAGGGCCGACCGCGCCACCTCAGCCGGCGCGTCAGCTCAGCCGGCGCGTCAGCTCAGCCGGCGCGTCAGCTCAGCCGGCGCGTCAGCTCAGCCGGCGCGTCAGGAGGTCGAGCCGTCCGAGCGCCCGCGCGTGGGCCGGGGTGCCTCGCGGCGACAGCCACGCGAGGTGCTCCCACGCCTGCCAGTCGTCGGCGCCCTCGTCGGACGCGAGCCACCGGCTCACCACGTCGGGGGACCGGCTGGACAGCACCGCGGCCCGGACGTCCGCGGTGAGCTCGTCGCGCAGCCGCTCCACGCCGGGCGCCACGGACCTCGCCAGCACGGGCCCGGGGTAGGAGGCGAGCGCGCCCGACGTGTCGCCGGCGTCGATCAGCGACCGCACGAGGTCCGCGTCCGTCGGCACGGGCGCGGTGAGGCGGTACGGCCTCGAGGCGGACATGAGCGGGCCGACGGACCGGCGCAGCCGCGACACCTCGGCGCGCACCGTGACGTCGGACAGGTCGTGCGCGCTGAGGAGCACCGCGAGCTCGTCGGCCGAGAGCCCGGCCGGGTGCCGTGCGAGCAGGAGGAGGATCTCGGCGTGCCGCAGGCTGAGCCGCACGGGCGCACCGGCGAGCCGCAGCACGGGCTCCCCGGACCCGAGCACGCGCAGCCGGGCGGCCGGCCCGGCGAGCGGCACCGTCGGCGGCATGGTCCGCGTCTCGTTCGGGGGTCCACCGGCGGCCGCACGCCGGGCGGTGCCTGCCGTGAGCTGTCCCGGGCGCTCGTCCCGGGAGGAGCCGGCGGCACGGGCGAGCTCGGCCTCGACGGCGGCGACGGTCGCACGGACCAGCGACATGGCGAGCGCGGACGCCACGACCGACCCGCCCGTCACGTCGAGCACGCCCAGCACCTGACCGGACGGCCCGTGCACGGGTGCCGCGGCACAGTTCCACGGCTGCACCCGGCGCGCGAAGTGCTCCGTGCCGACCACCTGCACGGGCCGGTCGGTGACCAGGGCCGTCCCGAGGGCGTTGGTGCCGGCGCAGTCCTCGCGCCACACCGCCCCTTCCACGAACCCGACGCCCTCGACCCGGCGGCGCACGTCCGGGTCGCCCTCGACCCAGAGCATCCGTCCGACGTCGTCCGTGAGCGCGGTGACCCATCCCGCGTCGGCACCGGGCAGCACCAGCAGGTCGCGGACGACGGGCATCGCGCCTGCGAGGGCATGCTGACGGCGGTAGCCGCTGAGGGCCCGTCCCACCATGTCCACCGGTGCGGCGACGACCTCGGGGTCCACGCCGCTGCGGGCGCTGCGCTGCCAGGAGTCCACGACGAGGCGGCGCACATGCCGCCCGGGGGCACGTCCCGTGTTCACGAACCGTTCGTGCGCGGCGCGCACGGCGTCGACCATCGCGCATCCTCCCGACCGCTTCGTCGAGCACATCCTGATGGTTTCCCCCCGGTTCGTCGAGCATACGAACACGCGACCAGTTTCGCCGGTCGGATTTTCTGACAGAACGTGCGACCATGTCATCATGCCCAAGATCATCGGCGGGTCGCTGCACGAGCACCGGGAGCAGACGCGCCAGAAGCTCTTCGCGGCGCTGTCCACCCTCATGGCCGAGCAGGGGTTCGACGCCATCACCCTGGCCGACATCGCCCACGCCGCAGGCGTCGGCCGCACGGCGGTGTACAACCACTTCCCCGACAAGGAAGCGCTGCTGCTCGGGTTCATCACGCACGAGACCGAGCAGTACGCGGCGACCCTGCAGCGCGCCCTCGACGACATCGACGACCCCGTCGAGCAGCTGCGCGCCTACGTCCGCGCCCAGGCGCAGCTCAAGCGCGTCTACCACGTCGCCCCCGGCCCCGAGCTGCGCAGCGTGCTGTCCCGGGGCACGCAGGCCCGGGTCCGCGAGCACGTCGTGGTGGTGGAGCAGCTGCTGCGGCAGATCCTCGCCGCCGGCGTCCGCACGGGCGCCTTCCCCGAGCAGGACCTCGACGTGACCGTCCCGCTCGTCAACGCGTGCCTGTCCGGTCGCGGCGTCGCCGAGGACGGTCCTGCCCGCGAGCGCGCCATCGCCCAGACCGAGGAGTTCGTGCTGCGGGCGGTCGGCGCCGCCACCCCCGTCCCCGCGTGAGCGGTGGTCGGCAGGGGCGTTCCGACCACCGTCCCGGCCGCCCGGCGGGCCCGTCCGGCCGTCGCTCCACGGGCGGCCGCCCGCGGGGAGACGACCCCCGTCGCACATCCGGCCGATCGGGCGCGCCGGCACCGGCCGGCCCCCGGGCGACGACCGTCGAGCTCACGTTCCTGCCCGGTCTCGCCGACGTGCTCGCCGACGAGGTGACCGAGGTCCTCGCCCCGACGCGGCCCCCGACACCCGTCCCGGGCCGCGAGGACGCCCTCGTGCTGCGGCACGCCGGTCCGCTCACCGACGTCCTGCGACTGCGCACCGCGGTGGCCGCGTTCGTGTCGCTGCACTTCGACGTGCCGCGCCCCCGGTCGCTGACCAGCGGCGACCACCTCACCCGGATCGTGGGCGCCGTGTACGACTCGCTGCGGGCGGGCGGCTCGTCGTCGTTCCGGTTCGAGGCCGCCGGCAGCGGCTCGGCGGTGTTCTCGCGCCTGGCCGACGAGCTCCGGGCCGCCACCGGGCTGCAGCACGACCAGGAGGACGGCCAGCTCGTCGTGCGCGTCCGCCGCGGCACCGGCGGGTCGGGCGGCGCCGGCGGGTCGGGCGGCACTGGCGCGTCGGGCGGCACTGGCGCGTCGGGCGGCACGGGTCGCGCGGGCCGGTCGGGTGGCACCGGCGGCACGGGTGGCAGGCGCGACCCCGGCGGCTCCGGTGCTCGCGGGCGGGACGGCGCGGACCCCGGCTGGGACGTGCTCGTGCGGATCGGGCCCCGGCCGCTGTCGGCGCGGACGTGGCGGGTCACCGACTACCCGGGCGCCGCCAACGCGACGATCGCCGCCGCGATGGTCCGGCTCGGCGGCGTGTCGGCGAACGACCGGGTGCTCAACCTCATGTGCGGGTCGGGCACGCTGCTCGTCGAACGGCTGCTGGCCGGCCCCACGACGGCGGCCGTCGGGGTGGACCACGCGCCGGACGCCCTCGCCGCCGCCGCGGCCAACCTCGACGCCGCGTCGCTCACCCGCCGCGCGACCCTCGTCGAGGCGGACGTCCTGCAGCTCGACGGGCTGCCCGGCGGACCGTTCGACGTCGTCTACGCCGACCCGCCGTGGGGCACGCTGCACGGGTCGCACGCCACGGCCGCCGCCGTGCACGGCGGGTTGCTGCGTGCCGCGCACCACCTCACGCGGGACGGGGGGACGCTCGTGGTCCTCACGCACGAGATCGCCGTGATGGAGCGCAGCCTGCGCGAGGCCGACGCCCTGTGGACCCAGCGGGAGACGGTCCGGGTGTTCGCCAAGGGCCACCACCCGCGGATCTACGTGCTGGTCAGACGCTGATCACGCACTGACGTCCAGGTGTCGAAACCTTCTTCCTAAACGGTTTGCGCGGTAGTCACCCGCACCACGTCACCCCACCGTGTACCTGCACGCGTCCGGCGGGGCACGACCGGGGTGCGACTCACTGTGGTTCCGCGGGGGCGTGCACCACGCCCCGGGCCAGCGACGACACGGGCCGACCCTCGACCGACTGGAGACCTCCATGTCCCTACGCACACGCTTCCGCAGGATCGCGCTCGCGATCCCACTGGCGGTGATCGCCCCCCTCGTGGCCGTCTCGGTCGCCGCCGCGCCTGCTTCCGCGCACGGGTCCGTCACCGACCCGCCCACCCGCAACTACGGCTGCTGGGAGCGGTGGGGCAACGGCGACAAGTGGTACCAGGGCGACATCGTGACCCAGGACCCCATGTGCTACGGCGCGTTCAAGGCGAACCCGGACGACATGTGGAACTGGAACGGCCTGTACATCAACGGTCTGGCGGGCAAGTTCGAGGAGAACATCCCCGACGGCAAGCTCTGCTCGGGCGGCCCGAAGGCGGACCCGCGCTACAGCTACCTCGACACGCCCGGTGCCTGGACGATGAAGAACATCTCGTCGAACTTCCACCTCACGCTCAGCGACAGCGCGAAGCACGGGTCGGACTGGATCAAGATCTACGTGACGAAGGCGGGCTTCGACCCGACCACGGAGGCGCTCGGCTGGGACGACCTCGAGCTGATCAAGACGACCGGCTCCTACCCCACCACCGGTGACTACCAGACCGACGTGACGATCCCCTCGGGCCACTCGGGCCGGGCGATCATCTACACGATCTGGCAGGCCAGCCACCAGGACCAGACGTACTTCCTGTGCAGCGACGTGAACATCGGTGGCACCACCACGCCGAGCCCGACGCCGACGGCCACGTCGACCCCGACGCCCACGCCCACGGTCACGCCGACCGTGACGCCGACGCCGACGCCTACCCCGACGGTCACGCCGACCGTCACGCCGACGCCGACCCCGCAGCCGACCGGCAGCGGCACCTGCTCGGCGACCGTGAAGGTGGCGAACAGCTGGAACGGCGGCTACGTCGCTGACGTCTCCGTCACGGCCGGCTCCAAGGCCGTCACCGCGTGGAAGGTGACCGTCGGCGGCGCCACCATCACCCAGGCCTGGAACGGGGTGCTCTCGGGCACCAACGCCATCACCAACGCGGCCTGGAACGGCAAGCTCGCGGCGGGCGGCACCACCAGCGCCGGCTTCCAGGGGACCGGGTCCACGTCGGGCCTGACGGCGACCTGCAGCGCGGCCTGACACACTGACGCACCTCGGACCGGAGGGCCGCTCGCTGTCGCGGGCGGCCCTCCGGGCGTGTCGGAGGCGAATGTCAGGCGGGGGTGCCGGACAGGCGTGCCCGACCCGGCGTGTCAGACCGGCGTCTCAGATCGGCGTGTCAGACGGGCGGCGTCACGACGGGTTCGGGCTCGGGACCGGCGCCCGGCCGCTCGTAGGTGGAGATCCACTCGTCGATCCGCAGCCATGACGCGAACAGCCACTCCTCCTGGGCGGCCCGTTCACGCGGCACCTCGTCGGGCGGCACGGACCAGCCCTTCATGACGATGCGCTTGTCCATCGGCAGCTCGCGCCAGATGTCGGCGGCGGTGACCAGGCGGTCGAGGCCGGTGTGCGCGACGAACACGACGCCGGCCTGCGGTGCCTCGTCGAGCGCGGACAGGATGCCGCCGAAGTGCGGCGCCATGACGTTGCGCATCTGCGCGGCGTCGGCCGCGAGGCGGTGCCGCCCGGCCTTGCGCAGCGACTCGATGCGGGCGAGCCGACGTCGCGGCGTGACGTTCCCGCCCTCGGGGAAGATCAGCAGCGCGTCACGCGGCCCGAGGTCCCGCGCCAGCCGGCCCACGGCATCGGCCCCGCCCGCTGCACCGGGCCGGCGGCTCCCCCGCGGCGTGACGAACTGCGCCGGGAGCCGGTTGAGCAGCACGTCGATCGCCGGGTCCCACTGGAGCGTGTCCTTGAGCACGATGCGCGGTTCGCGGTCGAACCAGCTGAGCAGCGAGTGCACGAGGATGAACGAGTCGCCGGGCCCGGCGTGCCGGCTCGCGACGACGACCGGGGTGCCGGTCAGCACCACACCGAGGTCCGCGTCGACCACCTCGATGTCCAGGCGCAGGGTCCACCGGACCTGCCAGAACAGGACCTGGAGCATCCGGTTCGCGAGCCGGTAGTGCGCGTGCCGGAATGCCGGCCGCTGCAGGAACGCGCCGAACCCCGACGCCACCCACAGGCAGAACGCGGCGACCAGCACGGCGGCGTCCCACAGGATGTAGAAGCTCGCGATCCACGCGATCCGCGGGCCGCGCAGCCGTCCGGGCAGGAGCCACGTGACCGCCCCGAGCAGGAACAGCACGAGCAGGAGGCTCGTGGGCAGCAGGACCAGGGCCAGCAGCACGATCGCCGGTGCCAGGACCACGCGCCGCACCCACCGGGGCGGCAGCCGCCAGCTCACGTGCGCACGCTCCCGAGGTAGGCCGTCGACGCGGCATAGGCCCGTTCGATCCGCGCCCGCGTGGCATCCATCCGACGGTAGGAGCCCAGCTTCTCGTCACCTTTGCCTGGGCCGCCGCTGGGCAGCACGTGCACCGTGACCCCCGCGGGCACCAGCCCGATCTCCCGCGTGAACCGGTGCCGGCGCGCGATCTCGAAGCTGATCCGGGCCACCTCGGACGGCTTGCCCGGCGCGCTCAGCGACTCCTCGATGCGGCCGACCTGCAGCACGTACACCGTCGTCGCACCGCGGGTCACCGCCTCACCCAGCGGGATGGAGTTCACGATCCCCCCGTCCACGTAGTGCTCGCCGTCGATCAGGGTGGGCGGCAGGATCCCGGGCACGGACGACGACGCCAGCACCGCCTCGATGACGGGACCGCTGTCGAACCAGCGCTCGGCGGCGCTCTCGATGCCGGCCGCCGCGACGGCCAGGGGGACGGCGAGCTCGTCGAACGTGGTCCCCTCCCCGAGCATGTCGACGAGCAGCGCGCGCAGCGGCGCCGGAGAGTTCAGGTGCGTGCGGGACTTCGCCAGACGGTGCAGCTGCTTGGCCCACGAGTCGCCGTAGATCGCCGCCGCCGCGGGCGAGGCCCACGCCTCGACGAGCCGGTCGACGACCGCGGGCGTCGGGTCCTTGGCGAGCGCCGCCCCGTTGATCGCCCCGATCGACGTGCCCACCACCGTGTCCG
The DNA here is from genome assembly GCF_054057935.1 of Cellulomonas sp. URHB0016. Taxonomy (NCBI): domain Bacteria; kingdom Bacillati; phylum Actinomycetota; class Actinomycetes; order Micrococcales; family Cellulomonadaceae; genus Cellulomonas; species Cellulomonas sp. URHB0016. Next base: position 2,050,899 of record NZ_JBSRZU010000001.1, read on the forward strand.
GGCGCACACCCGCCTCGAACAGCGCCTGCAGCATCCCGACCTGCACGGCGCCGCGCACCCCGCCACCGCCGAGAACGTATCCGACCGTCACCTCACGGATCGTGACACACCGCCCCCTGCGCGGCACATCCCCGCGCCGCCGCGCCGAAGCGTGCTGCCGCACGCCCACCGCCTCACCGATACGTGGCGCGTGCCCTCCGGGCAGCGATCCGCCGGAGTGCGGCGCCGACGAGGCCGTCCTGGCGCTGCGGATGCCGCTTGTCCGGGAGGCTGCGCAGGAGGTCGCGACCCGACCCGTCCGCGATCACCACGAGATCGTCGCACCGGAGCAACGCTCTCAGCCGGGCCTCCGAGATACGGCCGCTCCACCCGAACGCGGAGTGACGCTCGAAGGCGTCGCGTTCCTGGTCGCTCGCGTCCGGACCCACGAGATATCCCCAGCGGCCCGCCTCGGGAAGCTGCCCGTCCCGCCGGTGCGCCTCGGCGAGGAGCCGCCGGACGTCGAGGTCGTGCGGGTACGTGTTGAGCAGGCCCCTGAGGCGGTCCCGCGCCTGCCGCACGTCTCCGCGCGCCAGGTCGCCCTCGGCGCGCTCCAGGCCCTTCACGGCACGAGTATGGACCGACGTGGTCGGCCTCACGGCGGATCACGCTCGGTCGCCGCAACGGCTCTCCAGGCAGCGCTCCTCGCCGGTCGCCTGCGTACCCGACACTGTGGTGGTGAGCGTTGCACCCGGTCGCCTTCCTCGTACCCGCGCCTCCGAGCTCGTCGGTCGCGGCTGGCTCAACACCGGAGGGCGCGACGTCGCGCTCGCCGAGCTGCGCGGCAAGATCGTGCTCCTCGACTTCTGGACCTTCTGCTGCATCAACTGCCTGCACGTCCTCGACGAGCTGCGCGACCTCGAGGAGCAGCACCGCGACGTGCTGGTGGTCGTCGGGGTGCACTCCCCCAAGTTCGCGCACGAGGCGGACCCGGTGGCGCTGGCCGCCGCCGTCGAGCGGTACGAGGTGCACCACCCGGTGCTCGACGACCCGCAGCTCGTCACGTGGTCGGCGTACACGGCCCGGGCGTGGCCGACGCTCGTGGTGATCGACCCCGAGGGCTACGTCGTCGCGCAGATGGCCGGGGAGGGGCACCGGCACAACGTCGAGGTGCTGGTCCGGGACCTGGTCGCCGAGCACGAGGCGAAGGGCACGCTGCACCGCGGCGACGGGCCGTACGTGCCGCCCGCGCCGTCGTCGGGCACGCTCCGCTTCCCCGCGAAGGCGGTCCCGCTCCCCGGCGGGCACCTGCTCGTCGCGGACGCCGGCCACCACAGCCTCGTCGAGCTGGAGGCGGACGGGTCCACCCTCGTGCGGCGGATCGGTTCGGGCGAGCGCGGGTTCGACGACGGCGGCCCGGCCGACGCGTCCTTCGCCGAGCCGAACGGCCTGTGCCTCGTGCCTGACGAGCTGCGCGGGGTGCTGGGCTACGACGTGCTCGTCGCCGACACCGTGAACCACGCCCTGCGTGGCGTGCGGCTCGCCGACGGGACGGTGACGACGGTCGCGGGGACGGGCGACCAGTACATGGTCGGCGCCGTGGACAACGTGCTCGGCTGGGACGACGAGCCCGACGAGGTCCTCGCGAGCGAGCCGGTCGTCGGCCTGCCGGGTGACGACGTCGGCGGCCTCGGGTCGCCGGTCGCCGTCCCGACCCCGCCGGGTGCCGCCGACGTCGCACCGCCGGCCGACCCGCGTCGACAGAAGCTCTCGTCGCCGTGGGACGTGGTCTGGTCGCCGGCGATCGGGGCGTTCGTGGTCGCGATGGCCGGGAACCACACGTTGTGGGCCTTCGACGGGCGGTCCGTCGCCCCGCTCGCCGGGACGCAGAACGAGGGGCTGCTCGACGGCCCGGTCGCGGAGGCGTGGTTCGCCCAGCCGTCAGGGCTGGCCGTCGACGCCGACCAGCGCGTGTGGGTCGCGGACTCCGAGACGTCCGCGCTCCGGTGGCTGGACCCGGCCGCCCGGGCGGTGCACACCGCGGTCGGCGAAGGGCTGTTCGACTTCGGCCACCGCGACGGCCCTGCCGACGATGCACGCATGCAGCACCCGCTGGGCGTCGCCGTGCTGCCCGACGGGTCGGTCGCGGTCGCCGACACGTACAACGGGGCCGTGCGCCGCTACGTCGGCGCCGCCGACGGCGGACCAGGCGAGCTGACCACCCTCGCCACGGACCTGGCCGAGCCGAGCGGGCTCGTGGTCCTCGCCGGTGACGACGGGCTCGTGCTGCTCGTCGTCGAGTCCGCGGCCCACCGCCTCACGCGCGTCCCGCTCGCGGACGGGGTCGGCGCGGGGCGCGTGGTGGACGGCGGCGCGCACCGCACGCAGCGGCCGGTCACCGAGCTCGCCGCCGGGACGGTCGCGCTCGACGTCGTGTTCACCCCGGCCGCCGGGCAGAAGCTGGACGCGCGGTTCGGCCCGTCGACCCGGCTGCAGGTCTCGTCGACCCCGCCCGAGCTCCTGCTCGACGGCGCCGGCGACGGCATCGCCCTGCACCGCACCCTGCGCCTCGACCCGGACGTCACCGAGGGCGTGCTGCACGTCACCGCCCACGCCGCGAGCTGCGACGACGATCCCGCGGTCGAGTACCCGGCGTGCCACCTGAACGCCCAGGACTGGGGCGTGCCCGTGCGCGTCGTCCCGGGAGGCCCGGCCGAGCTGACGCTGACGCTGCACGGCTGAGGCGCGTCCGCCGGACGGGTGGCACGCGGCCGCGGCGTGGCTACCGGTCGGTCGTCCCGCCGACCGCGTGCGACACCTGGGTCACGGTCCGCACGGGCCCGGAGACGAACACGGCCAGCGCGACCACCAGCAGGATCATCGCCGCGACCTTCGCCGGGACCGTCAGGTCCGCCGCGCCGCGGAAGAGGGCGTTCCGGTAGTCGCGGGCCGCCCGGCCCACGAGCACGACGGCGGCCAGGGCGCCGAGGTACCAGAGCGTGCCCGGCCCTCCCAGCGCCAGGCAGACCGCCCCCACCACGAGAAGGACCAGGATGGCGGCCCCGAGCTCCAGGACCGCACGCCCGCGGGTGCCGTTCGCCTCGTCGAGGCGGTGGCGCTGGTACTCGGGGTTCTGCGTGACACGGTCCGCGAGGTTGAGCGAATCACCGACACGGACGGGCACCTGACCGAAGCCGCCGGACCGGCGGACAACGGGCTCACCGGACGCGTCCCACGCGCCGCTCGCCGCGCGCACCGCTGCCGTCGAGTACGCACCAGGAGCGGCGGCGCCGCCACCGGTCTGCCACGCCTCTGCCGGCCGGGCACCGGCCGGGACGGCGACCGCGGCACGGTCCGGCGTGGTGTGCTCGGTCCAGCCGGCGCCGTCGAACCACCGCAGCACGCCGACGGTGGCGCCGTCGGGGTACCAGCCGGCCGGGGTCGGAACGTGCGTCATGGCAGGATGCTCGCATTTCGGCGTCAGGACGGGACGCACTCGGGGCGCGCTTCACCCGGACGCCGCACACCGCCCGCGGGCGGGAGGTGACGGGCGTGGTCAGCCCGCGCCGAGGACCGCCACCGCGACGAGCGCGTCGAGCGACGTGTCGACCACCTCGCCGGTCGCCGCGGTGCCGGAGATCCCGACCTCCACGACCCAGTGCCCGTACCCCACGACGGTGGTGAAGGACTCCGCACCGACCTCCGCCGGTCCGCCGCCCCGGGCGACCGCGGCGGGTGCCTCGTCGTCCGGCGCACCGGCCCGACGCATCAGCACGGCCCACGCCGACCCGCCGAGCGTCTCGGTCGCGGCCGCCGCGAGCGCGCAGAGCCGCGGCACGATGCCCGACTGGGCCGCGACGATCGCCGCGGAGCCCGCGACGACGACGCGCTCGGCCGTGACGGCAGGGTCCGCCGTCGCCGGGGCGGCCGCGCGGCGCGCTCGGGCCCGCGCCCGCTTCGCCCGGTACTGCGCCATGTCCGCCTGCCGGAACAGGTGACGCGCCGAGACCGCGCCCGTCACGGCCGTCGACGCCAGGCCGTAGGAGATGGCAGCGCCGTGCGGCAGGGGGAACTCGGCGATCGTGGCCGCCATGACCTCGGCGACCTCGGAGCGACGCCGGCCGACCGTGACGAGGCAGAACTCGTCGCCGCCGATCCGGGCGGCGGTCGCGCCGGGCAGCGCCTCGGCGGCCCGGCGCAGCACGTCGGCGACGGAGCGCAGCAGGTCGTCGCCGGTCTCGTGCCCGAGCTGGTCGTTGACGCGCTTGAGGCCGTCGACGTCGCACATCACGATGCACGTCTCCGACCCCGACTCGAGCGCGGCCTCGGCGGACGTGTCCGCGACGCGCCGGTTCACCAGACCGGTCAGCGGGTCGTCGGCGACGAGGTGCTGCACCTGCGCCTCGAGGTCCACACGCGCGACGGCACCCGCCACGAGCGCCGCGAGGACCTCTGCCCGGGCGACGTCCTCGACCTGGAACGGCGGCGTCCCGAGGTCGCGGCTCGCGAAGATCTGACCCCACACGGCGCCGTTGACCACCAGCGGCACGGCCATCCCGGACGACGCACCGATCTCGTGGAGCATCCGCACCTCGACCTCGTCGCCCGCCTCGGGGTCGCCGGGGACCGTGGGCGTGCCGTCGACAGTGACGGCGTGCGCCACCCAGCCGACCCGGTCTCGGATCAGGGAGCGCAGCGCCGGGCGGTCGTCGGCCCGGTAGGACGTGCGGTTCAGCCAGCGGATCCGCGCCTCCGGCGGGGCGGGCACCACGACCTGCACGCGGCACGTGTCCTGCTCGATGCGGCAGAACGCCGCGCCACGGGCCGCGAGCACCTCGACCGCCGTCGCCGCGGTGACCTGGGCGACGTCCTCCAGCGTGCGGCAGCGGTCCAGGCGATGGGCCGCGAGGGCGAGCCCCCGGACGCCACCGAGCGACGCACCGGACCCCTGGTCCTTGCGTGTCCCCTCGGCGGCCCGGCGTGTCACGGGCCCATCATCGACCCTCGGGCTGACAGCCGACGACCCCGCGACGTGAGAGGTCGATGAGATCGGCCCTCGCGGGCCCTCGGCGAGCGTCGCAGCAGCACCGCGGAGCCGAAACGGTTCGGACCCTTGTCCCCCGTTCGGCCCATCGCCAACCTTGGCCCGTCCCGGGCACTGCGCACCGTCGCGCCAGGACCCCGCCGAACCTCGCGCATGGTGCTCAGCAGTCCTCTGCGCGGCGACACCGCCGCCTTCCGACCAGGGAGAGCCCCATGTCCACCACGCACGCCCTTCGCCGACGAGGGATCGTCGGCGCAGCGATCGCCGGGCTGGCGGCGGCACTCGTCGTCGCGCTGCCCGCCACCGGCGCCGAGGCCCACGGAGGCCTCACGTTCCCGCAGACCCGCACGTACGCCTGCTACCAGGACGGTCTGGCGGGCGGTGCGGCCGCCGGGCAGGCCGGCAACGTCCTGCCGACCAACCAGCGCTGCAAGGACGCGCTCGCGGTCAGCAACTACCCGTTCTACAACTGGTTCGGCGACCTGCGGAGCTTCGCGGCCGGTCAGCACCACGACATCCCCGACGGCAAGCTCTGCGGGCCCGACACCAAGTTCGACTCGTTCAACACGAACGCCTCGGGCTGGCCGACCACCACGCTGCAGTCCGGGTCGACGATCACGTTCCAGTACGCGGCCGTCGTGCCGCACCCCGGGTCGTTCACGCAGTACATCACCAAGGACGGCTGGGACCAGACCAAGTCGCTCGGCTGGGACGACCTCGAGCCCGCCTACTTCGACAAGGTCCTCAACCCGCCCATCCGGCAGGGCGGACCGGCGGGCCCCGAGTACTACTGGAGCGCGAAGCTGCCGAACAAGTCCGGCCGGCACATCATCTACTCGATCTGGGAGCGGACCGACAGCCCGGAGGCGTTCTACAACTGCGCCGACGTCACGTTCACGGGCGGGTCGGTGACGCCGACGCCGACGCCGACCGCCACGGCCACCCCCACGCCGACGCCGACGCCCACCACGACGAGCGAGCCGACGCCGACCCCCACGCGGACCGGCCCGACGCCCGACGTCACGCCCCCCACGACACCCGGCAAGCCGGTGCTCGCCTCCGCGGGCGGCTCCACCGCCAGCCTGACGTGGGAGGCCTCCACCGACCTCTACGGGATCGCCAAGTACCAGGTCCGCGACGCCACCACCAACGCGGTCCTCGCCACCACGACGACCAACGCGGCCATGCTGTCGGGGCTGACACCGAGCACGCAGTACTCGGTCTACGTCACCGCGAGCGACCCCATCGGGAACGTCTCGGCGGCCTCCCCGACGCTGACCTTCAGCTCGGGCGCGGCGACCTCCGGTGGCTGCCAGGTGAAGTTCGACGTGTCGAACGCCTGGTCGGGCGGCTTCGTCGGCCAGGTCAGCGTGTCGAACGACTCCATGAGCGCGATCAGCGGCTGGGAGCTGAAGTGGACGTTCACGAACGGCGAGAAGGTCACGCAGGGCTGGAACAGCGTCACCACCCAGTCGGGCACCACGGCGTCCGCGAAGAACGCCGCCTGGAACTCCACGATCGCGCACCACGGCTCGGTGGCCTTCGGCTTCCAGGGCACCGGCACCCCGGCAGCACCGACGGGGGTCACGCTCAACGGCACGGCGTGCACGCTCGTCTGACGGGCTGACGGGCTGACGGGCTGACGGCCCGGATCACGCACACTCGGGGCTCGGTCGCGGCGGCGACCGGGCCCCGGGGTCGTCTACACCCCGGCTCGACGCACGGATGACGGACGACGGACGACGGCGGACGGCCGACGCGCACGACGACCGGTGGACGGACACCTGGACGACCGACCAGTGGACGGTCGGCGTCCGAGGACGACCGACGGCTCGAGGCCGTCGCGCGGACGGCGCTAGGCGCTCGCGTGGATGGCACCCACCACGCGGACACGGACGTCGACGCCGTCGACGTGGTGCGGGACGCCGTCGACCGATCCGCTCTCCAGGTTCACCTGGAGGCGGTAGCCGTCGTTGGACGCAGTGATCCCGATGCCTCGTACGTCGGACCTCCCGTCCAGGGCCGCGCGCAACTGCTCTTTCGCCGCGCGCGCCTGCGCGAGATCCGCCATGGTGCACCGCCTCCCGCCGTCCCGAGGCCCGCGCCACGGGCCCGCGGGACTCAGGGGACCAAGGTGGCGCCGAAGGCGTCGAGCACGGCATCGATCGGGTTGAGGTAGGTCAACCCTGCCCCATTGTCGCCCCCGGTCTCCGAACCGGCAAAGAGCAGCCCGAGGGCAACACCGTCCTCACGGTAGACGAGAGACCCCGAGTCGCCACCGCGGGAGAACGGATCCGCGCCCAGACCTTCCACCTCGATCTGGTCGTCGAAGCTCAGCTCGCCGAGCAGGCGGCCGTACCCGACCACGACGTCGTCGACCTCGATCGCCGACACGCGGCCCCGCGTCACCGCCGTGGTCCGACCGATCTTCTCGACGATCTCGCCGCCGACCGCGACCGCCGTGGTGCTGATCCGGCCCACCGGGTAGGTCGGGTCGACCTCCTGGTCGTCGAGCAGCGCGATCGCGGCGTCCACCGTCGCGGTCGAGTCGGGCTTCAGGTCGACGCGCCGTGCGAGGACGCCCACCCGGTCGCGCGGCGCCCGCCCCCCGTCGGCCGGGCCGGGCTGGACCACGGCGTCGCCGATCGCCGCCCTGGGCGTGCCGGACAGCACGTGGTAGTTCGACAGGGCGTGCACCGCCCCGTCGACGAGGACGAACGCGCCGAGCGTGCCGGCGCTGACGGCGCCGTGCGCGATCGACACCCCGGGCCGCAGGGGCCGCACGCGACCCGTCTCGCCGAGCGACCGTGCGGTGATGACCGGCGGCCGCGGGCGGACCCGGCCGGCTCCGTCGCCGTCGATCACACCGGCCTCGGCGAGCGTGCGGATGCGACCCGTGCGGCGCACGTCCACCGTCGGACCCACCTGCTCGGCGACCTTGCGGGCGATGCTGCGCACGCTCGGCAGCCCGAGGCGGTAGCGCACCGCCAGCGCGTACGAGCCGTCCGGCTGCGGTGCCAGACCGAGGGCGAGCACGGGACCGTGCTGGTGGGCGCTGTCCGCCCCACGCAGCTCCGACGGTCGCACCGACCGCTCGACGAGCTCGCGCGAGTAGTCCAAGGCCTGGGCCTTGATCTCGCGCGCCTTGTTCTTGTCCATCCGTTCGCCCCCTGCTTCTTCCTGACCGGATACTCCCGGTCGCGGGCAAGTCTGCCGTGCGACACCGACACGCGCGGGCCTGTCCGGGACGTGTCGGTGAGATGTCAGTGGTCCGCGGGAGAGTGGGGGCATGACGCAGGTGGTGCTGGTCCCGGGGTTCCGGCTCGGTGCGTGGGCCTGGGAGGACGTGGTGTGGCCGCCGGCGGCCGCGGGCCTCGACCGCGTGCCGTGACCCTGCCGGGCCTGCACCCGGGCGACGACGCGGCGGGGGTGCGCCGCGCCGACCACGTCCGGGCCGTGACCCAGCTGCTCGATGCGCTGGAGGGAGACGTCGGGTACAGCCGCGGCGGCGCGCTGGTGGGCCGGCGAGCCGGCCCCGGACGCACGAGCGCCCCGGTGGTCGGGGGAACCATCGGGGCGCTCGCGGGCAGCGAGCCCGTCAGACCGCGGGCGGGGCCTGCGGCGGGGTTCTGCTGGACCGGGACCTGCTGGACCGGCGCAGCCGCCACAGGCGCCTGCGGGGTCTGCGGCGTCTGCGGCGTCTGCGGGGTGGCCGGCACCGCGGCCGGAGCGACCCGCTGGTCGATGACCTCGCGGTGGGACGTGTTGCTGCGCTGGGCGTTGATGATGATCGACAGGATCAGCGCGAGGGCACCGGCGCCCATGCAGATGTAGCCGATCGTCGTCAGGTCGATCGCGTCGACGCTGTCCCGCACACCGAACGCCAGGATCGCGCCGATCACGATGAGGGCGATGCCGCCTCCGATACCCATGCTGGCTCCTTCCGTGGGGCCGAACGGGGGGACCGTCCGACTCTTGACAGCGCAGTCTTACCGGAGTAGTGCCCACCCGCATCTTGAACGGCTCAGCCGAGCACCTCGGGGTAACCCGTGGAGGGGTCGCCGAGCACGTGCTCGGCGAGGAACGCCTCGACCGTCCGGTACCAGACGACCGCGTTCTGCGGGCTCAGCACCCAGTGGTTCTCGTCGGGGAAGTACAGGAACCGGTGCGGCGTGCGGCCCTCCTCGTCGGCGGGCAGCCCGGACCTCGCCAGGAGCTCGTACCAGAGCCGCAGACCCTCGCCGATCGGCACGCGGTAGTCCTTGTCGCCGTGCACCACCAGCATCGGCGTGACGATGCGCTCGACGAACCGGTGCGGCGAGTTCTCGAGCGCCATCTGCTCGGTCATCTCGCGGGTCCAGTAGTACGCGCCGTCCGTCGTCGGGCCGAACTGGTCGAGCGCCCACAGGCTCGCGTGCGTGACGACGGCCCTGAACCGGTCGGTGTGGCCCGCCACCCAGTTCGCCATGTACCCGCCGAACGAGCCGCCCATCGCCGCGGTGCGGGTCTCGTCCACGTCGTCCCGCGCCTGCGCGACGTCCGCGATCGCCATGAGGTCCGTGTACGGCGCCGCACCCCACGCGCCCCAGCCGACCTGGATGAACTCCTGGCCGTAGCCGGTCGACAGGGCCGGGTCGGGCAGCAGCACCGCGTACCCCTGCGCGACGAGGTTCCACGGGTTCCACCGCCACGACCACGCGTTCCACGAGCCCAGCGGGCCGCCGTGGATCCAGAGCAGGAGCGGTGCCCTCTCCTGCGGGCCGGCGCCGTGCGGGAGGGCGAGCCAGGCACGCACCCGACGACCGTCCTGCACCATCGTCTCGACCTCCGTCAGCGCCCCGGGGAGCTCCAGGTCCGCGGCCGGCGACACCAACGGCGTCGCGGGCACCGGCGCGCCCACCTCTGCCGCCCGGGCAAGGTCGATCCGCACCGGCTGCGACGGCGCGAGGTACGACGTCCGCAGCGCGTAGGCCGTCCGGCCGTCAGGGGCCACCTGGACGTCGGTGAACGTCGCGTCGTCGCTGGTCACGCGCGTGACCGACCCGTCGCCCACATCGACCAGGAACACCGGCGCCCGGCCCTCGTCGTCCGCGACCACGAGCAGCGACGCCGAGTCCGGCAGCCACACCGGGTCGTGCGGCCAGCGGTCCCAGCCCTCCCCGAGCCGCCTCCGCTCACCGCCGGCGAGGGGCACCACGTACAGCTCCACGCGGGGTGCCTCGTGCGGCGTCGAGGTCGTCTCCCGGGTGTAGGCCACCCACCGACCGTCCGGGCTGACGACCGGGCCTCCCACGTCGGCCGCCTCGTCGTCCACGAGCGTGCGCCGGTCCCCCGACGCGACGTCGACGGCGACCAGGCGGGCACGCTGGTCGCCGCGAGCGAGCGGGAGCGTCCAGCCGGTGACGAGCGTGCGCCCGTCGGGGCTGATCGCGGCCCGTTGCTCGACCAGGGCCTTGCGGGCGTCGGGAGTCGCGTCGTGCAGCGTGAGGCGAGGGTCCGTGGTCCCGGCGAGCGGCGTGACGACGTCCGCGTCGAGCGCTGCCGTGAACAGGTGCGGGCTGTCCGGGCCCAGGTCGTGGTCCCAGTACCGCACCGGGTACGAGTCGTGCAGGACGGCCCCCACCTTCTTGTCCTTGCGCTCCTTGCGGAGCCTCTCGTCGGACTCGGCGTCCGTGGCCGACGGCAGCACGTCGGAGGCGACCAGCAGCACCGGCGCGTCCCGTGCCACCCGGACACCGCCGACACCCGCCGTCCGGGCGGCCACCACCCGGGCCTCGGCGCCGTCGGCGGGGAGCAGCCACAGGGCCGGGCGCGGCTCGTCGTCGGGCTCCGTGACGTCCGGGTCGGGCCGGACACTGGTGAACAGCAGGTCGCCGGCAGGGGTGAACGCCGCGCTGGCCTCGCCCTTCGCGCTACGGGTCAGACGCCTCGCGGGCCTCTCACCGGCCGGGTCCACCTCCCACAGCGCCGTGACGTACCTGGTCCTCGCACTGTCGAGAGTGGCCACCGCAGTGACCAGACGTGCACCGTCGGGGGACAGCACGAGCCCGGACAGACGCGGGATCGCCACGTACTCGTCGAGGTCGTGGAAGGGCGTGCTCGTCGCGTCGTCGCTCACCGCTCCATCCCATCACGGTGGTCGCCGTCGCCGTCAGGTGACGGATGGCCCGTCCCGCGATGGTGGTCTCGTGGGTGACGCCGGCGGGACCGCCCGCCCGGGACGGGCCGGGTCTGCGGCGAGCCCAACAATGCGGTCGACCCGGGGCCCCTGATCCACCGCGATGGTGGTCTCGTGGGTGGCGCCGGCGGGGCCGGCCGCCCGAGACGGGCCGGGTCTGCGGCGAGCCCAACAATGCGGTCGACCCGGGACCCCTGGTCCACCGCGATGGTGGTCTCGCCGACGCTGACGCATGTCAGTGCGTGAGGAAGGAGCGGATGGTGGGCGCGACCGTCCTCGCGGTGACGTCGACGGAAGTGAATCGCAGGACGTCGACGCGGCCCGTCGCGAGCAGGGCGTTCTGACGGCGACGGTCGTGCAGGAGCGCGGCCGGAGCCTCGTGCACGTCGCGGCCGTCCATCTCGGCGAGCAGCCACCGACCCCCTCGCAGCCGCCAGCCCAGGTCGCCCCGGCCGACGAAGGCGCCGTCGTCCGACCGGATCTCCACCTGGAGGTCGTCAGGCGGAATGCCGGCATCGTGGCACTGCAGCCGCGCGAACGTCTCGAGCGGAGACTCCGCGCGGGCGTCGACGAGCTGCCACCATGGCCGGACGCGCACCGCGCGGCGCCGCCCGTCGACTGCCCGTCGTAGCTCGTCGAGCCCGCCCGGGCCGAGCCGGCCGCGACGGCTCACGTCGTCGAGAACCGCCACCGCGTTGTGCCGCGGGAGCTCCGGCACCGCCTGCACCAGCGCCGACAGCATCGAGGTGACCCGGCCCGCACCCACGCGGTGCACCGTCCCCAGGTCGAAGCACCGCACACGCATGCCGTCCCTCGGACGCCCCCAGCGTCCGGCGGGCAGCGCCACCTCCGGAGTGATCCGGCTCGGTAGCCCGGCCACACCGTGCAGGGCCAGTGCGCACTGTCCGACAGCGATCGCGTCCGGGCCGTAGGCGAGCAGCCCGAGCCAGGCGCTCCGCTGGCGGAGGTCGTCGAGCGGCCGTCGTGCACGGGGCTCCGGGTCGTAGACGCCGCGGGTCGGGCAATCCCATGCTCCGGTGCTGACGAGTCGTCGGCGGACACCGATGCCGACCCCTTCCGCGTCGCACTGGGTCGCCGAGACGAGACCGCCCTGGCGGCGGGCCAGGACCAGCAGCGACAGCGGGGGTCGTCGTCGAGCGGGCACACGCCACCCGACCGCACGGACGGCTCCTGCAATGACCCCCGGGCGCTGACCGGTGGACACCGCAGCCGCGGACCGCCTCTGTGGACGCCTCACCGCCGCCCTGTTCACCGCTCCCGCCCTCGACCGCTCGCCGACGTGAGTCGAGACCAACGTGCGACCGCTCGCCGACGTGAGTCGAGACCAACGTGCGACCGCTCGCCGACGTGAGTCGAGACCAACGTGCGACCGCTCGCCGACGTGAGTCGAGACCAACGTGCGACCGCTCGCCGACGTGAGTCGAGACCAACGTGCGACCGCTCGCCGACGTGAGTCGAGACCAACGTGCGACCGCTCGCCGACGTGAGTCGAGACCAACGTGGCGGTCGATCGCCGACGGTCCATAGACGCGGATGTTGGTCTCACCGGGCCGGGGCCCACGAACGGCCCGGCCGTCAGCGGCGGCCCCACCGTCAGCGGCGGCCCCACCGTCAGCGGCGGCCCGGCGGTCAGCGGCGGCCCCACCGTCAGCGGCGGCCCGGCGGTCAGCGGTGGCCCCACCGTCAGCGACGGCTCGGGCGTCAGTGGTGGTCGGGCGTCCGGCGAGGGGCGGTCGGCGTGTCCTGGGGTGGCGTGGCCGTGGGGCCGGTGTCCTGGGCGGCGAGGCCGGCGAGCATGACGTTGTACTCGTCGAGCTCCAGGTCGCCCTCGCGGTCCACCTTGCGGTCGCGGCGGCGGGCGGTCCGCTCGTCGTCCCTGGACCACGCGACGGCGACGCCGATCGCGAGGGCGAGCGTGGGGATCTCGCCGATCCCCCAGGTGACGGCGCCACCGGCCTGCTGGTCGCCGATCGCCGACGGCCCCCACGGGCGGCCCATCAGGCCGAACCAGTCGGCCACGAGAAGCACGTCGCCGGTGACGAGCGAGACGCCGAAGAACGCGTGGAACGCCATCGTCGCGAACAGCAGCAGCAGCCGCTGCGGATAGGCCAGGCGTCGGGGCCCGGGGTCGATGCCGACGAGCGCGTTGACGAACAGGTACCCGACGGCGGTGAAGTGCACGACCATCGCGAGGTGCCCGACGGGGCTGCGCAGCGACCACTCGAACAGACCGGTGTAGTAGAAGAGCACCATCGACACGACGAAGTTCGCGGCCGCGACGACGGGGTGCGCCAGGAACGTGCCGACCCGGCTGTGCACGAGCACGAGGATCCACTCGCGCGGGCCGCGGGAATCGTCGTCGCGCAGCCGCGTGGCGCGTACCGGGAGCGCGCGCAGGGCCAGCGTCACCGGGGCGGACAGGGCGACGAAGATCGGCACCACCATCGCGAGCACCATGTGCTGCAGCATGTGCGCACTGAACAGGACGTGGCCGTAGAGGTTCGGGCCGCCGTTCGTCGCCCAGGCGAACAGCGCCATGCCGACGGTCCACGACGCGGCCCGCGCCCACGGCCACGTGTCGCCACGGCGGCGCAGCCGCAGCACCCACCGCCAGTAGACGACCAGACCGGCACCGGCCGCGAAGGCCAGGACGAGGTCCCATCGCCACTCGGTGAGCCAGCGCAGCATCGTCGGCTCGGGAGGCAGCGGGTGACCCGTGAGCTGGTAGGCGGGCGACGGGTCAGGCGGGATCGTCTCCGCCACCGGCGGCGCGGTCTCCCCCAGGGCGACGGCGACGCCGGACACCGCGCCCATGACGGCCAGCTCCACGAGCACGAGCCGCCAGAACAGCGGCCCGCCGCCCGTCGACGGGTCGGCTCCGCCCGCGAGCCGCGGCACGACCGACCGGCGGTGCGCCAGGCCGAGCAGGCCCAGCACCCCGAACAGCGCGACCTTGACGAGCAGCAGCACGCCGTACGCCGTGGTCAGGTCCGCCCACGTGTCGACCCGGAGCAGGCCGTTGACCAGGCCGGACACGGCGATGGCCACGAAGCACCAGCCGGCGACCACCGAGTACCGCGCGACGGACGCCGACAGGTCGGTCCCGATCCTGCGCACCAGCACCGCGAGCGCCGCCAGTCCGCCGATCCACACGGCCGCGCCGACGAGGTGCACGACCATCGACGACGTCGCGATGTCGTGCCCGCTCGCCCCGGCGGCGTGCCCGAGCTGGGCCTGCTGCCAGAGGGCTGCCAGGACGACGACACCGGTCCACGCCGCACCGGTCGGCGTCGCGACGACGAGGGACAGCGCGGTGACGACGGCCGCGACCGTCGTGACGAGCAGCAGCGTCCGCCCGAGGTCGATCTGCGTGACGAAGACCCCGAGCTCCTGCCCGAACGACGGGGTGTCCAGGGTGCGCCCGGCGACGCTCGCGTAGGTGAGCACCAGGTGCGCGATCGACAGCACGGTCCACGTGCCGGCGGCTGCCGCGGCGACGACCGTGCTGCGTGGGTACGCGGCGCCGACTGCGGTACCCACGCCGTCCGGTCGCGCCCGAGCCGGTCGTCGCGCCGCCCGGGACACCGCGTCGATGCGCGGCAGCACACCGACCGCGAGGACGAGCGCCCCGAGGGTCACCGCGCCGGCGAGCTCGGCCAGGCTCGCCGTGACGGGCAGACCCCACCGGACGAGCGCCCCGGGATCGGTGACGAGCGTGGGCAGGACGGCACCCGAGAACGCGACGCCGAGCACCGCGGCGACGGCCGCGCCCACGGCGAGGGCGGCGACCCGCCACGGCCCCGGTGCGCGGACGACGGCGGGGGTCTCCGTCGCCGTCCGACCGCCCGTGCTCATCGGATCAGGGTAGGTCGTCCGGACCGGGCGCTCGTCCCGCGGACCCCGCCCCGGCGTCCGCGGCGTCGAGGGCGTCCACTGCAGGTCGCCGCAGCAGGAGCCACGCGACGATCCCGCCGGCGACGAGCAGTACCGCACCGACGCCGACCAGCACACCCGGCGAGACGGCCTGGTCGTCGGGCGACGGGGCGGCGACGGCGGCCGGCGTAAGCCCGCCGGTCGGTGTCGCGGTCGCAGCGGCGGTCGCGGCGGCATCGGCGGCGTCGGTCGCCTGCGTGCCGGCAGGAGGGTCGCCGGCTTCCGGGACGGCCGTCGCGTCCGGCGGCAGCCCGATCGCGTTCTCCGCCGTGAACGAGAAGGTGCCCGTCACCGGGTGCCCGTCCTCCGACGTGACGCGCCACTGCACGGTGTAGACGCCCTTCGGTAGCCGTTCGAGCAGGTACTGGTTCACGTCGTCGTCCACGAGCTCGGCGGGGCCCGTGCTCGCGACCGTGCCGTCCGGGCCGGTGACGACCACCTCGGTGCCCAGGGCCACCGCGGGCGACGAGAAGGTCAGCGTCACGTGGTGCGGCGGCACCTCGACCGAGGAGCCGTCGGCCGGGTTGGTCCCCACCAGCGCGTCGTGGGCCTGCGCGCCGGTCGCGCCGGCGAGCAGCGCCGCCCCCCACAGCAGGAGGACGGCGGCCACCCGG
Source organism: Cellulomonas sp. URHB0016 (assembly GCF_054057935.1). Lineage (NCBI taxonomy): Bacteria > Bacillati > Actinomycetota > Actinomycetes > Micrococcales > Cellulomonadaceae > Cellulomonas > Cellulomonas sp. URHB0016. The sequence goes on from NZ_JBSRZU010000001.1 coordinate 2,066,668, forward strand.
AGCGGCCGGGTCACGCGGCACCACCCCGGCGGCCGGCGGAGACGAGCGCGACGACGAGCGCGACGAGGCCGAGCGCGAGCCCCGAGGCACCGAGCCCGCGACCGAGGTCGTCGGAGGGCTCGGCCGTGGTGGCGCCGGTCGGCGACCCGGTCCTGGCGGTGGTGGCCGGCCCCGGGACGGGCCTGGTCGTACGGGCATGGTGTGACGGAGACATGGTCGTCCTTCGAGAGGTCGGCGGGGCGTCGTCGGGCGCGCCGACGCCGCCCGGGCACGACGACCTGAAAAGGGCGCGCGTCAGGGGGCGGCGGGCGTGTGCCAGGCGGGCGGACCCCGGCGGGGCACGGCGCCGCGCCAGGCCTGCGGAGCGAGCGTGACCGCCGCAACCGCGACCGGGAGCGCCGCGAGGGCGGGGACGGACGGCGTCGTCGCGGTGGTCAGGGCCACGGAGCGCAGCCAGACGACGAGCCACGCGAGCGCACGGTCGGCGCCGGCGACGACGAGCGCGGCGACCACCGTCGCGACCACGTGTGTCACGAGCATGACTGACGCGCCCAGAACGGTGCCGCCGAGCACCGCGCCGCCGGGGTCGGGGCCGGCTGCCGGCCCGTGCGCGACCGTCGCGGTGCACGTCACGGCGGCCTGCGCGAGGCTCGCGGCGTGGTCGGCGTGGTGCGCGTGCCCCCCGGGGGCGACCGCCGGAGGGCTGCACGTCGTGGTCGCGAACGCGTCGAACGCCCGGTGCAGGACGAGCTGACCGGCACCGAGGACCACGAGCGCCACGTCGGGGCGCAGCCGGCGCCCGGCGAGCACGGCCGTGCAGGAGAGCACGAGGGCGGTCAGCGCCACCAGCACGGCGACCGGCGGCAGCTCCCCGCCGCCCAGGACGTGAGCGAGCGAGGCGAGCGCCACGACGACGAGGGCGACCATCGTCGCGCGCGCGAGGCGCAACGCTCCGGTGGTCGGCGAGGGCACCCCGACACGGTAGTCGTCGGCTGCCTGCGGCCCTGGCGGGTGAAGCGATTCGGCACCGGCCGACCGCACGACCGCCCGACGACCGTGCGGTGCCCGTGACGGGGAACACCCCACCGACCTCTGCATAGGGCAGACACCGGGCGGTCCACTCAGGAATGATGCTGCGTCAGCGGGAACCGTCCCGTAGCGTCGACACCGGACGTCGCCCTCGGCGGCATCGGTGACCTGCGGGTTCGCCGCAAGGCTCACACGGTGCCGCATCGCGCGCCGCATCCCAGGCCGCATCCCCGCACCGCGCCCGTTGCACCCCGAACGAGAAGGCCCATGTCGCAGCAGAGCAGCCCCACGGTCACCCGCCCCGACGATCCGGCGGCCACCTTCACGCCGCCGACGCACCGCGAGATCCTCACGATCCTCGGTGGCCTGATGATCGGGATGTTCCTCGCGGCGCTCGACCAGACCGTCGTCGCGACGTCCATCCGGACCATCGGCGACGACCTCCATGGGCTGTCGCTGCAGGCCTGGGTCACCACCGCGTACCTGCTCACGGCCACGATCTCCACGCCGCTGTACGGCAAGCTGTCGGACGTCTACGGCCGCAAGCCGTTCTACATGCTGGCGATCTCGCTGTTCGTCGTCGGCTCGCTGCTGTCCGGCACCGCCGACTCCATGTACCAGCTCGCGATCTACCGCGGCATCCAGGGGCTGGGCGCCGGTGGCCTCATGGCGCTGGCCATCACGATCCTCGGGGACCTCGTCGCCCCGCGGGAGCGCGCCCGCTACCAGGCGTACTTCCTCGCCGTGTTCGGCACGTCGTCCGTGCTGGGCCCGGTGATCGGCGGGTTCTTCGCGGGGGCCGAGACGATCCTCGGGATCGACGGCTGGCGGTGGGTGTTCCTCATCAACGTGCCGATCGGCATCCTCGCGATCATCGTCATCGCCCGGGTGCTGCACCTGCCGCCGCTGCGCAAGGTCGAGCACCGCATCGACTGGCCGGGCGCGGTCGCGCTCGTCGTGGCGCTCGTGCCGCTCCTGCTCGTCGCCGAGCAGGGCCGGCTGTGGGGCTGGACGTCGACCCGGTCCGTCGGCTGCTACGTCGTCGGCGTCCTCGGGATCGTGCTGTTCCTGCTCGCCGAGCGGTACGCCAAGGGCGACGCGATCCTGCCGCTGCACCTGTTCCGCAACCGCACGTTCGCCGTGGGCGCGGGAGCCAACACGATCATCGGTCTCGGCATGTTCGGCGGCCTCGCGACGCTGCCGCTCTACCTGCAGATCGTCAAGGGCCAGTCGCCGACGCAGGCCGGGCTGACGCTCATCCCGTTCACCGTCGGGATCATGTCCGGGTCGATCATCGCGGGCCAGACGACGTCCCGCACCGGCCGGTACAAGGCGTTCCCGGTGATCGGCACCACGTTCATGGCCGTCGGTGCGCTGCTGTTCGCGCAGCTCCGCACCGACTCCACGTTCGCGGCCATCTTCGGCATCTCGGTGCTGTTCGGCCTCGGGCTCGGCTTCACGATGCAGCCGCTGGTGCTCGCCGTGCAGAACGCCGTGCCCGTCCGGGACATGGGTGTCGCGACGTCGTCGTCCCTGTTCTTTCGGCAGATGGGCGGCACGCTCGGCACGGCCGTGTTCCTCTCGATCCTGTTCTCCACGGTCGGCGACAACATCCAGCGGGCGTTCGAGCGCCTTGCCGGGACGCCCGCCTTCCAGGCCGCCGTCGCGGACCCGGCCGTCCAGGCCGACCCGGCGAACGCGCCGGTGCTGCAGATGCTCCAGGGCGGCCCGGGTGGCGCGCTGCCGTCGCTCGACGACTCGTCGTTCATCAACAACCTCGACCCGCGGCTCGCGAGGCCGTTCTTCGACGGCTTCTCCGACTCGGTCGACCTGGTGCTCCTCATCGCCTCGTGCGTCATGGTCGTGGGGATCGCCCTGACGCTCCTGCTGCCCGAGCTGCCGCTCCGCAACGTCTCGGGCATCCAGGGCCGTGCTGCGGCGGACGCCGAGGACGCCGCGGCGTCCGCTGCCGGACCTGCCGGACCTGCCGACCGTGGCGACGCTGCCGGACCTGCCGACCGTGTCTCCCCTGCCCCACCAGCCGACCCTGCCGGATCGGCCGACCCTGCCGGCCCTGCTGTCTCGGCGGCCGCGGCGACGGCCGCCGGTCCCGCCGTGCCGGCGGCGGCCACGGCCGTCGGCGGCGTGGCCGCGCTGAACGCCGACCAGGACGCGGTGGCCCGCACCGGGTCGCGCGACGCGACGGACTGACGCCCGGCCCTCCCGCACGACCGCTCACCTGCCCACCCGCACGCCTGCGCGCCCGGCTGCGCGCCCGGCCGCTCACCTGCCCGCCCGCCTGCGCGCCCGGCCGCTCACCTGCCCGCCCGCCCGCCCGCCTGCGCGCCCGGCCGCTCACCTGCCCGCCCGCCCGCCTGCGCGCCCGCCTGCGCGCCCGCCTGTCCGGCCCGGCCGCGCGACTTCCTGGCCGCTCGGCCGCCCCGCCGGCCCGCCGCCCCGCCGGCCCGAGGTGAACCTCGGCCGGGTGCGCGTCGTTTCTCCCTGTGACGGCGCGTGCCGTCCTGAGGAGGCCGACATGTCCCTGACCGAGACCGCGCCGAGCGACACCCGTCCCGCCGATCCTGCGCACCATCCGTCCGGCCCGCACGACTGCGCCGGCTGCCTCGACCGCCGTCAGGTCCTCGTCCGCGCGGGCGTCGCGGCCGTCGGGGTCGCCGCCGCCGGCGTGCTGGCAGCCTGCAGCGGGCCCTCCGACGAGTCGTCCGGCAGCTCGTCCGGTGCGGACGGCGGCACGACGGGATCGCCCGCCGCGGACGGGTCGCTCGCCCAGCTCGCGGACATCCCCGTGGGCGGCGCCCTGGCGGCTCAGGACGCGGACGGCAAGCCGATCCTGCTCACCCAGCCGGAGGCCGGCACGGTCGTCGGCCTGTCGGCGATCTGCACGCACCAGGGCTGCACGGTCGCCCCCGACGACGACCACCTGGCGTGCCCGTGCCACGGCTCGACGTTCGACCTCGAGGGCAAGAACACCGGCGGCCCCGCACCCTCACCGCTGCCGCACTTCGACGTGCACGTCGTTGACGGCGCGGTCCTCGCGGGGAAGGCCTGACCCATGGCGACGTCGACCGCGGCACGCACCGCGTCCACGTGGCACACCGGCCCGACGGCCCTGTCCGACGTGGTCCGCGGCCTGGCGGCTGCCTGCGTGATGCTCTCCGCCGTCGTCCACCTCGACCTGTGGGCCGGCGGCATGAAGTCGTTGTCCGTGGTGGGTCCGGCGTTCCTGCTGAACGGGATCGGCGGCATCGTGCTCGGCATCCTGCTGCTGGTGTGGCGGCACTGGCTGCCGCTGGTCGGCTCGATCGGGTTCGGCCTGGCGACGCTCACCGCGTTCATCATCTCGACGACGCCGAGCGGGTTCTTCCAGGTGCACGAGCGGTGGTCCGGCATCCCGGTGTGGCTCTCCGCCGTCTCCGAGGCAGGTGCGGTCGCGCTCGGCGTCGTCGGCCTGGTCGTGGAGCGACCCGCCCGCGGCTGACCAGCTCGCGCGACCGCGAGCCGCCGGTCCGGCTGCGTGCCCGACGGGCGGCCCGGTGCTCAGCCGGACCGGGTTCCCTCCGCCGGACCAGGAGGTCAGCCGCCGGACGCGGTGCTCAGCGCCGGACTCGGTTCCAGCGCCGGACTCGGTGCTCCGCGTCGGACCCGGTGCCCATGGCCGGACTCCGTGCTCCCGCTGGACTCGGTGCTCCCCGCTGGACTCGGTTCTCAGCGCCGGACCCGGTGCTCAGCCCCAGACGAGCCCCTGGGCCGGGTCGGCGAGAGTGGCCGCCACGTCCGCGAGCACGCGCGACCCGAGCTCGCCGTCGACGAGGCGGTGGTCGAAGCTCAGCGCGAGCTGCGTGACGTGCCGCGGCTTGACCTTTCCCTTGTGCACCCACGGCTGCAGCCGGATGGCGCCGAACGCGAGGATCGCTGCCTCGCCCGGGTTGAGGATCGGGGTACCGGTGTCGATGCCGAACACCCCGACGTTGGTGATCGTGATGGTGCCGTCCGCCATGTCCGCCGGGCTGGTGCGGCCGGCGCGGGCGGTGCCCGTGAGCTCCGCGATGCCCTTCGCCAGGTCCAGCAGGCCGAGCCGATGGGCGTCCTTGACGTTGGGCACCACGAGCCCTCGCGGCGTGGCGGCGGCGATCCCGAGGTTCACGTAGTGCTTGTAGACGATCTCCTGCGCGGCGTCGTCCCAGCTCGCGTTGACGTCGGGGTGGCGCCGGACGGCCAGGATCAGGGCCTTGGCCGCGATGAGCAGCGGCGTGACCCGGACGTCGGCGAACTCCCGGTCCGCGCGCAGCCGCTCCACGAGCTTCATGGTGCGCGTCACGTCGATGGTCTGGAACACGGTGACGTGCGGCGCCGTGAACGCGCTCGTCACCATCGCCTCCGCCGTCCGCTTGCGGACCGACTTCACCGGGACCCTCGTCTGGCGGCCGTCGCTCGAGACGGTGCCGGTCGCGAGCCACGGCAGGTCGTCGCCGGGGTACGTCGCCAGCGTGCGGGCCTCTGCCTGGGAGGCACGCTCGAGCACGTCCTCGCGGGTGACGATGCCCCCGGGGCCGGTGGGGGTGAGCGAGTCCAGATCGACGCCGAGCTCGCGGGCGAGCTTGCGCACCGGGGGCTTGGCGAGCGCGTGGCGGGTCGACGCCGTCCTGGTCGGCTGAGCGCCCGCCGGTGCGCTCGCCGGTGCGGCCTTCGCTGTGCTCGTCGGTACGGCCGTCGGTACGGCCGTCGCTGCCCTCGTGGGAGCACCGACCGGCGCGACGGCCACCGGCCCGGCGGCCCCCGTCGCCCGCGGGCGGCGCCCTGCGCCCGGCTCCGCGAGCCCGTACCCGACGAGCACCGACTCCCGCGTCCCGCCGGGTGCGGCGGTTGCACCGGGTCCGTCCGCTCCGTCGCGTCCGTCCGCTCCGTCGCGTCCGCCCGCTCCCGCGGGTCCGCCCGCTCCCGCGGGTCCGCCCGCTCCCGCGGCTCCGCCCGCTCCGCCCGCTCCATCGGGTGCCGCCGGTGCCGACGCCGCGGTGCTCGCGCGGGCCGCCTCGATCTCGTCGGCGCCGCCGGGCTCCACGCCCTCGTGCCGCCGGCCGTCGCCGCGGTGCCCGTGCTCGATGGCGCCGCCGTGCGCAGAGCGCGCCACGGACGCGTCGGTCGCGCCGTCCACCCCGTCGGACGCGCCCGCCACATCCGCCGCATCCCGTGCTCCGTGCGCCGGAGCGACGGGTGCGGGGTCGGACCCGGCGGGATCGGTGTCGATCTCGATGATGGGCGTGCCCACGTCCACCGTCTGGCCGGGCTCGACGAGGATCGCGCTCACGACGCCCGCCCAGGGGCACGGCAGGTCCACGAGGGACTTGGCGGTCTCGATCTCGACGATCGTCTGGTTGACCTCGACGGTGTCCCCGACCGCGACGTGCCACGCGACGATCTCGGCCTCGGTCAGGCCCTCGCCGGCGTCCGGGAGCGGGAACTGCAGGTACGTCGGCACGGTGTGGTCTCCTCGGCCGTTGCGGGCTGGGTCGGTCAGCGGTCGGTCGGCGGTGGGTCAGCGGTCGGCGGGTCAGCTGTCGGTCGGTCGGCGCGTCGCGGGTGGGCTGCGTCGCCTCGCCGGGCGTGGTGGCGAGGCGACGCAGGAGCCGTCAGAACGCGAGTGAGCGGTCGACGGCGTCGAGGACCCGGTCGAGCCCGGGAAGGTAGTCGTGCTCGATCTTGGCGACCGGGTACGGCGCGTGGAACCCGCCGACGCGCAGCACGGGGGCCTGCAGGTGGAAGAAGCACTCCTCGGTGATCCGGGCGGCCACCTCGGCACCGGACCCGTAGAGCACGGGCGCCTCGTGGACCACGACGCAGCGACCCGTCTTGCGGACGGACTCGGCGACGGTCGCGGTGTCCAGCGGGGACAGGGCGCGCAGGTCCACCACCTCGATGCTCGTGCCCTCCTGGGCCGCAGTGTCCGCGGCCTTGAGCGCGGTCTGCACCGTCGGGCCGTACGCGACGAGCGTGACGTCCGTACCGGCCCGCACGATGCGGGCCTTGTCGAGCAGCTGCCCGGCCGGTGCGGCGTCGAGGTCGACGTCGCCCTTCTCCCAGTAGCGGCCCTTCGGCTCGAAGAACAGCACGGGGTCGGGCGAGGTGATCGCCTGCTGGATCATCGAGTACGCCTCGGCGGGGCTCGACGGGCTCACCACCCGCAGCCCGGCCGTGTGCGCGAACAGCGCCTCGGGCGACTCGCTGTGGTGCTCGACCGCCCCGATGCCGCCGCCGTACGGCACGCGGATGACGACGGGGACCGTGAGCCGGCCGCGGGAGCGGTAGTGCATCTTCGACAGCTGTGTCGTGATCTGGTCGAAGGCCGGGAAGATGAACCCGTCGAACTGGATCTCGCAGACCGGCCGGTAGCCGCGCAGCCCGAGCCCGATCGCCGTGCCGACGATGCCCGACTCGGCCAGCGGGGTGTCGACGACGCGGTCCGCGCCGAAGTCCTTCTGCAGCCCGTCGGTCACCCGGAACACGCCGCCGAGCCTGCCGATGTCCTCGCCCATGAGGAGGACCTTGGCGTCCTGTTCGAGCGCGCGCCGCAGGCCGAGGTTGATGGCCTTGGCGAACGTCAGGCGCTGGACGCCGCCGGGGGTCTGGTCCGTCGAGCGGACGGTGTCGGTCGTGGTGCTCACCGCTGGCTCCCCTCTCCGGCGCGGGCGCCGTCGGCGAACGACGCCTCGTACTGCTCGAACCACACGCGCTCCCCCTCGACGACCGAGTGCGGGCTGGCGTAGACGTGCTCGAACATCGACGCGGGCGACGGGTGGCCCATCGCCCGCACGGTGGCGCGGATGCGCTCGCCGAGCGCGTTCCCCTCGGCGGCGAGCTCCTCCACGAAGGCGTCCGGCAGGTCGCCGCGCTCCTCGAGATGGGTGCGCAGCCGGTCGATCGGGTCCCGCAGGCGCCAGGACTCCTCCTCGGCCGAGGAGCGGTACCGGGACGGGTCGTCGGACGTGGTGTGCGCACCCATCCGGTAGGTGTAGGCCTCGATGAACGTCGGGCCCCCGCCGGACCGCGCCCGCTCCAGCGCCTCGGCGGTGACGGCGTACGTCGCGAGGACGTCGTTCCCGTCGACCCGCACCGAGGGGACGCCGAACCCAGGCCCGCGGTCGGCCAGCGGGACCCGGGACTGCTTGCTCGTCGGCTCCGAGATGGCCCACTGGTTGTTCTGGCAGAAGAACACCACCGGCGCGTTGTTCACGGCGGCGAACACGAGCGCCTCGCTGACGTCCCCCTGCGACGTGGCGCCGTCGCCGAAGTAGGTGACGACGGCGGCGTCGCGGCCGGGGTCGCCCGTGCCCACCGAGCCGTCGCGCTGCAGGCCCATCGCGTACCCGGTGGCGTGCAGCGTGTGCGAGCCGATCACGAGCGTGTAGAGGTGGAAGCCGTGGGCCACCGGGTCCCAGCCGCCGTGGTCGACGCCGCGGAACAGCCGGAGGACGTCCGCGAGGTCGACGCCGCGCGTGTGGGCGACGCCGTGCTCGCGGTAGCTCGGGAACACGTGGTCCTGCGCGGCGAGCGCCCGGCCGGAGCCGATCTGCGCCGCCTCCTGGCCGAGGCACTGGGCGAACAGGGCCAGCTCGCCCTGTCGCTGCAGCGCGGTCGCCTCGGTGTCGAACCGCCGGACGAGCACCATGTCGCGGTACAGGCCGCGCAGCGCCTCCGCGTCGAGGTGGGCGACCTGTGCGTCGTAGGTGGGGTGGGGCGTGCGTACGCCCTCGGGGGTGAGCAGCTGCACGAGCCCGTCGCCGGTGAGCGGGTCGCCTGTCTGGGGGCCGGTGATGCCCACGCGTGGTCTCCTTCGCGTGCCGCGGCGGGGGCCGCTCCGGGTGGTGCCGGTCGGTGGCTCCCCCCACGGACGCTCTCGTCGGAGGCCTGGGGGGCGAACCTACGTCAGCGTAGGCTACGCGACCGTAGGTTCCTCCAGAAGTCGACGCACAAGGCTCGCCGGAGCGGGTTGTGGGGTCCCTACAGGCCCTCGGGAACCGTCGGCCGAGGCCTACCAGGCCGTGCCCGGACCGCATCGGACCTTGGTCCTGGGCATCTGCCCAGGTCAGCGCGGAGAGGACTCCGCCGTGACCTCGAGCAGCAGGTCGGTGGCCTCCCGCTCGCCGGCGCTGACCCGGACCCCGTCCCCGGCGAACGGGCGCACCAGCACCCCGGCGCGGGCCGTGCGCTCCGCGAACGCCGACGACTGGTCCCCGAGCGGGAGCCACACGAAGTTCGCCTGGCTGTCCGGCACGGTCCAGCCCTGAGCACGCAACCCGTCGAGCAGACGGGTCCGCTCGACCACGAGCTTGTCGACGCGCGCCATCAGCTCCCCGGTGGCCCGCAGCGACGCGAGCGCGGCGAGCTGCGCGACGTGGGAGACACCGAACGGCGTCGACGCCATCCGGATCCCCGCCGCGAGCCGCGGCCGTGCGACGGCGTACCCGACCCGCAGACCGGCCAGCCCGTAGGCCTTGGAGAACGTGCGCAGCAGCACCACGTTGGGGTGCTCCGCGTACAGCGCGAGCCCGTCGGCCGCCTGCGGGTCGCGGACGAACTCGACATAGGCCTCGTCGAGCACCACGAGCACGTCCTTGGGGACGGCGGCGAGGAGCTCGGCGAGCTCGTCCGCGTGCACGGCCGGGCCCGTCGGGTTGTTCGGGGTGCACACCAGCACCGCGCGGGTCCGCGGCGTCACGGCGGCCGCGAGCGCCCGCAGGTCCAGACGCCCGTCGGCCCCGACGGGGACCGGGACGCCCACCGCGCCGGCGAGCGTGACCGCGATCGGGTACGCCTCGAACGAGCGCCAGGGCATGACGACCTCGTCACCGCTCTCGCACACCGCCTGCAGCACGTGCCCGAGCACCGCGACCGAGCCACACCCGGTCACGACGGACTCCGGCGGCACGAGCAGCGACGCGGCGACGGCCTCCGTCAGCTCCGTGGCGTACATGTCCGGGTAGCGGTTGATGTCGACCGCGGCGTCCGCGACGGCAGCGACCACGGAGGGCAGCGGCGGGTACGGGTTCTCGTTCGACGAGAGCTTGTACGCGGCGGCCCCGACCGGGACGCGAGCACCGGGGACGTACGGCGGGAGGTCGGCGAAGGCCCTGCGGAGGGGGACGCGGCTCACCGGCACAGCATGCCATCCCGGTGCGGCCCGACCGTGGCGGGACCGGCGCGCATGGCAGGATCGCGCCATGCCCTTCGTGCTCCGCGTGCTCATCAACGGTGTCGCGATCTGGCTCGCGACGCTCGTCCTGTCCGGGCTCGAGGTCGTCGGCGGCGACTCGAGCTGGGAGACGGCGGGCATCATCGCGCTCATCGCCCTCGTGTTCGGGCTCGTCAACGCGATCGTCAAGCCGATCGTGTCGTTCCTGTCGATCCCGCTGTACATCCTCACGCTCGGCCTGTTCACGCTGGTCGTGAACGCGCTGATGCTCATGCTCACCGCATGGATCACCGGGCTGACGTCCTGGGGGCTGCGCATCGACAGCTTCGGCACCGCTGTGCTCGGCGGGCTGATCATCTCGGTCGTCAGCTTCGTGCTGTCCGTCCTCATCCCCGAGAGCCAGGACTGACCGGTCCGTTCCCCACGGTCCGGTCCTCGGATCCTGGCCGCTCATGGCCGGCCTCCGGCGAGCGCCGGCCCGAGGGTGGCCGGTCGGGGAAGGCCGGTGGCGGGGTCGGTCCGGACGAGCTCCGGGTCCCGCGTCGCCTGGTACTGCAGGGTGACGGCGGTGGTGCCGTCGGGGCCGAGCACCTCGGCGAGCGCGTCGTCGAACGCACGGAGCGCGGGGCTGGTCGCCGCCGCCGAACGGGCCGCGACGACGGTCTCGACGTAGGTGCCGACGGCGTGGGCCTCGACGAGGCTCGGCTCCCCTCGTGCGTCGGTGGCCGGAAGCCGGCGTTCGAGCACCACGACGCGGTCCGAGGCGTCGTCGGGCTCGCCGTCCGTCAGGGGCACCACGTCCTGGCGGTGCCGGACGTGCAGGGTCGGGACCCCGGACGGCACCGTCGTCGGGAGGTCCGGCGACCCGGCGGTGACCACCGCGCGGAGGTCGAAGAGGCCCACTGACAGGGCGGCGACCTTCACCGCGACCATGCCGCCCTGGCTGTGCCCCGCCAGCACGACGGGCTCGTCGGGCGGGATGCCGGCCTGGCGCATGGCCTCGATCACGGCGCCGGACATGTCGTCCGGGAGGCCCGCCATCAGGCGCAGGTTGGTGGTCAGGTCGGTCGGGACGTCGGCGTCGAGGTCCCACGTCTCGGTGCCCGGGATCTCGACGGCCCAGCTCCGGGCACCGTCGGGGTGGTCGAGGCGCTGGATGGTGATCGCGCCGTCGGGCGTCCCCGGTGCGCTGGAGGCAGACCCCGGACCGTAGGAGCGGGCGACGTTCCGGAGCAGGTCGGCGGCGTCCCGCGGGGCGTCGAGCTGCGACGGGTGGTGCCGGGGAAGCACCACCGTGGGGCCGGCGTCGGGGAGGTGGCCCGCGACGAGCCGTGCCACGACGGGTACGGCGTGCTCCGCGGGGAGTCCGAGCCGCCGGCCGATCCCCACCAGGTACTGGGCGAGCACGTCGAGGGCGAGCTCGGCCCTGCCGTCGGCGAGCAGCCGTCCGGGCGCGTCCTCGAGGTCCCGGCGCAGCGCGCGGAGCATGGCGCCGGGGTCCTTCTCCCGGAGTGCGGCGGTCAGCCCGTGCAGCGCGACGCCGTCGGCCGTCGCGACCGCACCACCGGCGAGCACGGGAAGCGCGAAGGAGCCGGTGAGGAACCACGTCGACCCGGCGTCCGCGGCCGCCGCCTCCAGCGCCGACCGCATCAGCCGGTGCACCCACGACTCGGCGCGGTCGTATCCCTCCACGACCTGACGGAGCCGTCGGGCGACCTCCCGCAGGTCGTCGGCGGCCCGTGCCGGTGACGCGGCGCCGGTGCGGGCGGCGGTCAGCGCGCCCATGGCGGCGTGCGCCTCGGCCGGGCGGTCGAGGAGCCGGGCCACGGCGGCGTCTTGGGCGACGGCCAGCGCGTCGGACGCCTGGTCGAGCCGCCGGACAGCGGTCTCCAGGGCCGTGACCGCGTGCGTGAGGTCGTCGAGGTCCGCGACGGTCGGGCCCCGGCCGCCCGCGACCGTGAACCCCGACCCGACGTCCGGGCCGAGCGTCACCACTCCCACCCGCCAGGGACCGCGCCATGGCCGACCGCCAGGTCGAGGGCAGCCAGGTCGAGGGCGGCCACCGGCAGCACGGCGGCCTCGACGCCCGACCGGACGGCGGCGGTCCGGGCCGACGCGTCGGCGAGGACCGCGCGGTACCCGTCGGCAGCCGCGGAGACCCAGGGCACCTGCTGCGCGAGCGCGAGAGCCCGCCGTGCGGCCTCGACGTCGTCGAGCGCACGCGCGAGGTGAGGACCTGTGCGCTGCATGACCCGGACGCTAGGGCGAGCCGCGGGTGGGCCGGCCGCGGTCCGCCACCGCCCGGCGCGTGCACACCCGGGCACGGGGGCTGTGGACGCCCCGACGGGCCTGCCTACCGCGGCACCGGCACCGACACGCACACCGGCACCGGCACCGGCACCGGTCGGCCTACCGCCGCTGCCACCACGCGGTGGCGGGTGGCGACCGCACCAGCCCGGCGGCCAGCATCGCCCCGACGATCGCCACCACCCGCAGCACGTCCCCACCCGCCAGCGACGCGCCCGACACGAGGACCGCACCGACGGTGAGCACCTGCGCCCCGACCTGCACCCAGGCGACATCCCCGAGCATGGCGCCGAGGACGGCCACCTCCACCCGCGCCCGGGCCGACGTCCGCGCGGCCACGGCGGCGCACCACAGCACGAGGTGCACGAGGAGGACGAGCGCCATCAGTGCGAGCAACGGTGGCGGCCCGGTGAGCAGCACACGCAGCCCGACGAGGCCCACGAGCAGCCCGGGAAGCACCGCACGGGGCCGGATCGCCGTCGCCACCGCGAGCGCCACGAAACCGACGAGGACCCCGGGAGCCGGCGGCGTCCCGGTGCTCGAGAACGCGACGCCCACGAGCAGGCAGCCGAGCACGCCGAGCGCGACGCACAGGGCCAGCGCGGAGACGCATCGACCGAGCCGGACCTCGATCTCCGGCGCCCCGGTACCGCGCGACGGGAGCCTCATCGGGACCCCGCCCCGGCCCGTCGCCGGGCCTGCCGCGCGAGCGTCGCGAGCGCGACCTCCGGCGCGTTCCCCCAGGTCACCACCTCGACGTCCCGCTCGGCCAGGTCGGCGAGCCTGTCCTCACGCGCGAGGCCGATCAGGCGCACCGCGATCCGCTCACGGTCGCCGAGGTGCCCCACGTGCAGGGTCGGCAGCACGTCGACGGCGACGACCCGGTGGCCCAGGTGGCGCCACTGCGCGGCTGCGAGGGCGGCCTCGTCGTCGAGGAACGTCGAGAACACCAGCACGAGCGCGCCGGACGGCAGCCGTGGGGCTCGCCGCCGCACGGCAGGCTCGCCCTGCGGCTGGGTCACGGCGAGCGCGTGCCGGATCCGGTCGAGCTGGCGCCGTCCGCCGCCGGGAGGCAGCGGGCGCCGTCGCACGCCCAGGTCGTCGAGCCCGACCCGGTCGCCCTGGCCCAGGTAGGTCTCGGCGACGGACGCGGCCGCACCGCGCGCGAGGTCCAGGGACGTCGGGTCCTGCGCCCGCGGCGGGACGGACCCGCGCCACGTGAGGGGGTCGGGGCCGACGTCGTCCCGCGAGTCGAGCACCAGCATCACGACCGCCTCGGCGAGCGCGTGCTCCCGGCGCACGTACAGCTCCCGCAGGTCCGGCGAGCGCCGGGCGGTGACACGCCAGTCCACACGTCGCAGCCGGTCGCCGGGGGTGAACGGGTGCACGTCGCGCAGGCCGCCGCCCTCGCCGGGCCGGCGGGACTCGTGCGCGCCCGTGAGCCCGCGCAGCCGGTGCGGGAGCGGGACGGCTCCGAGCGCCCGACGGGCCGGCAGCACCACGGTCCCCCGCGTGACGGGCGGCGTCGGGACGGAGACGCTCGCGCCACCCGGACCGACTCCTTGGGCGTCCACGGTGGCGACCTCCAGCACGCCGGTCCGCACCGTCCGCACGACGACGCGCAGCCGCCGGGTCGAGACCCCGGTGGCAGGGGACGGCACAGGGTCGAGAGGGGACACGGCCTCGGGAGGGGGCGCGGTCGCAGCCGCGCCGGGCTCGGGACCGCGCACCGCCACGAGCACCTCCGCGAGCTCGCGCCCGCCGCGGCGCAGCCCGACGAGCACACCGGGCACGCCGTCGGGCGCCACCACCTCGACCACCGACTCCATGCGCCCCGGCTCCGGCACGCCGTCGGCCCCGGCGAGCCGCACCACCACGTCGGCGGTGGGCCGCCGACGCCAGTCCCACACCCCCGCCACCAGCGGCGCGGCGCCGAGCACGGCGACGTCCGCGCGACCTGTGAGCGCACCACCCACGAGCAGCAGCGCCCCTACGGCGATCGACCCGGCCGACGCCCGGGTCCGCGGCCACCGGGCGCTCACACGGCGTCCGCGACGGTCCGCCGGGTCGTCGTCGGGCCGGGGACCCGGCGCAGCATGTCCTCGACGAGACGCTGCGGCACGAGGCCCGCGGCCCACGCCTGCGGGGTGAGGGACAGCCGGTGCGCGAGCGCGGGCACGGCCACGGCCTTGACGTCCTCCGGTGTCACGAAGTCATGCCCGTGCAGCACGGCGCGGGCGCGGGCGACGAGCACGAGCGCCTGCGACCCGCGCGGCGAGGCCCCGATCTCCACCGCGTCCTCGGCGCGGGTGGCCGCCGCCAGGTCCACGCAGTACCGCAGGATGTCGGCGTCCACGTCGACCGCCTCGACGCCGGCCTGCATCGCCAGCAGCGTGCGGGCGTCCACGACGGTCCGCACGGTCGCGCCCTCCTGGCGCCGGCCGAGCCGCCGGGACAGCACGTCGACCTCCCCGTCACGACCCGGGTACCCGACGGCCAGGCGCACCATGAAGCGGTCCAGCTGCGCCTCGGGCAGCGGGTACGTGCCCTCGTACTCCACGGGGTTCGACGTGGCGACCACGTGGAACGGCTCGGGCAGCGGGTACGTGCGGCCGTCGACCGTGACCTGGCGCTCGGCCATCGCCTCCAGCAGCGCCGACTGGGTCTTCGGGGCGGTCCGGTTGATCTCGTCGGCGAGCAGCAGCCCGGCGAACACGGGGCCGGGCCGGAACTGGAAGGTCGTGGTCGCCGGGTCGAACACCGACGACCCCGTGATGTCGGACGGCAGCAGGTCGGGCGTGCACTGGACCCGCCGGAACTCCAGGCCCAGGGCGGTGGCGAGCGACCGCGCCGCGAGCGTCTTGCCGAGCCCCGGCACGTCCTCGAACAGCACGTGGCCGCCCGCGAGGACGGCCGCGAGGGCCGTCTCGAGCGGTTCGCCCATCCCGACGACGACCGTGGCCACCTCGTCCAGGACCGCCCTGCCCTGGTCGGCGACGTCGGCGACGGACAGCGGGGTGACGGTCATGGGGTGCTCCGGGGGGTCGTGGGTCGGTCGGTGCCGAGGGCTTCGAGGACGTCGAGCGTGTGCCGCACGTCGGGCAGGGTCGGCAGGGGCGACGAGTACCGGGTGAGCGTGGTGAACGCGCGCTGCCCGACGAGCGCCTCGACGGCCCCGTCGTCCTCCGCCGCGCCGAGGCGCAGGCCGTGCCGCGCCAGACGGGTGGTCGCGACGAGGCGGAGCCGGCGCAGCACCCACTCGCCGACCCGCTTGTCCCGGCCGACCATCGTCCAGGCCAGGTCCTGCACGTCGCCGCGCACACCGTGCAGACGGGGGGCGGCGGGTCGCGCCCACCGGGGCTCCGGCTCCGCGTCGATCCGCAGCAGCACGACCGCGAGCGCGGCACCCGCCAGCCCGACGAGCACCGGCGACCAGGACCGCAGGCCGCCGGCCCACGACATCCCGGCCAGCACGAGGAACGTGGCCACGGGCTGCCAGCGGCGCTCCCACCACCTCATCCTTGTGCCTCCTGGCGCCGGCTCGCGAGCCCCTCGGCGATGGTCGCGAGGCTGCGGCGGGCGCTCGCGACGTCATCGGCGGTGAGCGCGTGGCCGCTGTACCGGGCGGCCAGGTACAGGTCGAGGAGCGCTCGAGTGGCGGCCGGGTCGGCGTTCGTCGCGTCCAGCACGTCGACGGTGAACTCCGTGGCCGTCTCCGCCCGGTCGCGGACCAGCCCGCCCGACGCCGCGGCGTGCTCCAGCGCGACCCAGGCGGCGACGACCGCGTCGCCCGGCGGCTGCTCGTCGTCGAGCTCCCGGACCGCCCGGCGGACGCCGTCCTGCATGGCGGGGACCCGGTGGTCGGGTCCCAGACCGGCCTCACCGGCCGGCGGGGAGCGGTCGAGGGTCGCCGGCTGCAGCCGCGCCCGCACCAGCCGGACGAGCCACCGGGCGAGCACGGCCAGCAGCCCCACGACGGTCAGCACGACCAGCACGAGCACCACGAACATGACCCACGGCGGCGTGGAGGTGTCCGTGGGTGTCACCGGAGCGTGGGACGGGAACAGGCTCTCCGCCACGAGCGCCGGGTCGCCCGGGTCCGGGCGGACGCCCTCGTGCACGTCGAGCGACCACGGCCCCGCCCCGGCCGCGGCCAGCACCGTGAGGACCACGAGCGCGCCCACGCCGAGAACGGCGGCCGGCAGGCGGCTGGGCTGCGCCACGGGGCTCCTCGGCGGGCTGGAGGACGGTCGCGCCCGGGCGTCGGACCCGGGCATGCCGTCAGGCTACTGACCGGGCGTGCACGGGGTGGACCCCGGCGGCGAAGGCCGCACGCGCTCTGGGATGATGGGCGCATGGCCTCCCCTGACGTGACCGGTTCCTCGCCCGCGCCCGCACGGGTCCGTCTCGCCGAGGCCACCCCGCCGATCGCGCTCGGCCCGCTGGACGGGCGGTACCGCGGCGCGGTCGCCCCTCTGGTCGACCACCTGTCGGAGGCGGCGCTCAACCGCGAGCGCGTCCACGTCGAGGTCGAGTGGCTCATCCACCTCACGTCGCACGCGGTCGTGCCCGGCGCCCCGCGGCTGAGCCCGGCGGAGGAGCGGTACCTGCGGGACGTCGTGACGGCGTTCGGGCCCGACGAGGTCGCGGAGCTCGCCGAGATCGAGCGCGTCACGGTGCACGACGTGAAGGCCGTCGAGTACTTCCTCAAGAAGCGCCTCGCCGACGCGCCCTCCGTGCTGGACGGCACGGTCCTGCCGGACGTGAGCGAGCTGGTGCACTTCGCCTGCACGAGCGAGGACGTCAACAACCTGTCGTACGCGCTGATGGTGCGCGGCGCGGTGCAGGACGTCTGGCTGCCCGCGGCGCACGCGCTGGTCGACGAGGTCGCCGCGATGGCCCACGAGCACGCGGCGGTCCCGCTGCTCGCCCTGACGCACGGGCAGCCCGCCACCCCGACGACCCTCGGCAAGGAGCTCGCGGTGCTCGCGCACCGCCTGCGTCGTCAGCTCCGGCGGATCGCGTCCGACGAGTACCTGGGCAAGCTCAACGGCGCCACCGGGACGTACGGCGCGCACGTGGTGGCGGTCCCGGGCGCGGACTGGCCGACGGTCAGCCGCACCTTCGTGGAGCACCTCGGCCTCACGTGGAACCCGCTGACCACGCAGATCGAGTCGCACGACTGGCAGGCCGAGCTGTACGCCGACGTCGCCCGGTTCAACCGGGTGCTGCACAACCTCGCGACCGACGTGTGGACGTACATCTCGCGCGGCGTCTTCATCCAGGTGCCGGTGGCGGGCGCGACGGGCTCGTCGACCATGCCGCACAAGGTCAACCCGATCAGGTTCGAGAACGCCGAGGCCAACCTCGAGCTGTCCTCGGCGCTGCTCGACACGCTCGCGTCGACCCTCGTCACCAGCCGGCTGCAGCGCGACCTCACCGACTCGACGACCCAGCGCAACATCGGGCCCGCCCTCGGCCACTCGCTGCTCGCCATCGACAACGTCCGTCGCGGCCTGCGGGCGCTCACCGTCGACGAGGCCCTGCTGGCCCGCGAGCTCGACGAGAACTGGGAGGTGCTCGGCGAGCCCGTGCAGTCCGCGATGCGCGCCGCGTCGGTCGCCGGGGTGACCGGCATGGAGAACCCCTACGAGCGGCTCAAGGAGCTCACCCGGGGCCGTCGCCTGACCGCCGACGACATGCGCGGGTTCGTCGCCGGGCTCGGGCTGCCCGACGACGTCACCGCACGGCTCTCGGAGCTGAGCCCGGCGTCGTACACCGGGCTCGCCGCCGAGCTCGTGGAGTACCTGGACCGCTGAGCGGTCAGGCCCCGGTCACGGGTTGAACGCCCGGCAGTAGAAGCTGCCCGACACCGGGACCTCGCTCGGCATCTTCATCCGGTCGAGGGTGTTGGGGCCGTAGATGCCGTCGGCGGTGAGCCCATTGGAACGCTGGAACGACTGCAGCGCCGACTTCGTGCGGGGTCCGAAGTTGCCGTCGACGCCCGACGTGCCCAGGTCGTAGCCGAGGCAGTACTTGAGCGCCGTCTGCAGGACCTTCACGCCGGTGCCGACGTTGCCCTGGGCCAGGAGGCACTCGTACTCCCAGTCGCCGCTGGTGCTCGACGGCCACCACACCGGGTAGTCCGTGGCGATGCCGAACCTGTACTTGGTGTTGCAGGTCGGGAGCGAGACGGCGTTCGCAGCGGGTGCGGCAGCGGTCACGAACCCGGCCAGGACCAGCAGTGCGAACGACGCTGAGATGACACGGCGGAACACATCGCCTCCTCGGGCGGTCGGGGTACGCCGGCAGGTGCCGGCGCTGCCACATCTCAGCAGAGCCGGCTGTCCGACACGCCGGATTTGTCGCGTTCGTTGGACCGGTCGAGGAGGTCCGGATCCCCGAACGGCCTATCCGGACATTTCAGGGCAACATAGGCTGTCCGGAACGGTCCGCGACCGCCCAAGCGCAGGTCATGGGATCACTGCCTAGCAGCACTGCACGTTGTTGAAGCGTTTCGATAAAAACGTTCTCCTAGTCGGTGACCTGCGCCTTCACTCGAAGGAGTGAGGCAACCTGGACATACGCCCTGAAAACCCTGCACAATCGTGCACCGATCCGTCTGGTTCCTCCGGTTCCATCCGATCTACGGCGCAAGGATGCCCATCGTGACCCTCATGCAGAAGGCGATCACCCCCGCACTGACCCGGGCGATCCTCACCGCAGGACATGACCGCGTGGCGGGATACGTCGTCCGTGCAGAGGACGTCGCGTTCGCGACCACGCCCGCCCAGCTGTTCGAGGTCCACGGCCTCGGCTACTACGGCTCCCCGTTCAGCCCGTACGACCGCTCCATCGACGTGCTGCGGTTCGAGTCGTCCCCCCAGCTCCAGTACCGCGACGTCCCCGGCTACATCCTCCCGTTGTGGTGGCTGCGGCACTCCCGCATCCCCCCGGGCGCCGAGCTCGTCCGGATCTACGACAACGGCTCGCAGACGCTGCTCGCCCGCTACGGCGACGTCGGCACCGGCTGGACCGTCGCGCAGCTCGGGGCCCCCCGCCCCGCGCTCGCGTCCCTGTCCCGCTGCGTCGGACCCGTCGCCAAGTGGCACGGCGCCTACCTCGAGGCGGACGTGGTCGACGGTGGCCACACCGTCGTCATGGCCCTGGCCAACCCCCCGCTCGCCGAGACCGGCTTCCACCAGGCTCCCTCGGGCCGCTGGTACCGCCGGGTCGCCCGCGAGGACGTCACCGAGCTGTTCGAGCTCGACCTGACGGCACGGTGGAACGGCCTGAGCGTCCGGGTCGTCGACCAGTGGCAGGACTCCCAGCGCTACGTCGTCGCCCGCATCTCGCACCTCGGTGACGACATCGACCGCGCGGAGAGCCTGCAGCTCGACCGGGTCGAGGCCGGCGTCTACGAGGCCGTGGTGTACGCCGCGGAGCTCACGGACATCCAGACCAACCAGGTCGTCCCGCACACGTGGGCCCCCGGTCCCGCCGCTCCGCAGCACCACGCGGTACGCAGCTGACCGCACCCACCCAAGCCAGGGGCACGCCAACGGCGTCGTGACCCCGCGAGGCGCGTGCCGGGCCTGGCCCTCCCCCCCGTCCAGGCCCGGCACGCATCTGTTCCGTCGAAGGGCGGGCGTCGACATCGACGCCCGCCCTTCGACGTGCACGCCGGGTGTCGAGCCGGCCGGTCAGGCCGTCGGCACCGCCACCTTGGGGACCGGGATGGCCGCGAGCTCGGCGAGGGCCTCGGCGTACGACGCGACGTCCCCGCTCCGGGCCGCGTCGCGGGCCCGGACGGTCGGCCCGTGCAGGGCCGCGCGGGTGCGACGGCGCAGCGCGCGCTCGGCACGCTCGTCGCGGTGGTCGTCAGGCCGCGCGTCGAGCTGCTGCGCGAGGCCACCCAGGACCCGCACGCGCTCCGCGACGACGGCCGGGTTCCACTCGCGGACCCGCCGCTCGGCCTCCCACTCCTGTGCCGCGTCCGAGACCAGGTCCCGTGCGGTCTCGACGGCCGCGTGCTCGGCAGGCGCGTGCTCGCTGACCGTGTGCAGGCTGACCAGCCGGACACCGGGCAGCGACCGGACGCCCGGGTCGACGTCGTGCTGCAGCGCCAGGTCCACGACGGTGAGCGGCCGGTCGGAGCCGGTCCTGGCGGCGGCGAGCGCGTCGACGCCGAGCACCGCACCGGCGGCGCCGCTGCACGCGACGACGAGGTCCACGTCCGACAGCTCGGCGGCCAGGTCGGCGCCCGCCGGCACGGACCGCACGCCCCTGGCGGCGGCGAACTGGCCCGCGCGACCGCTGGGCGAGTACACCCGGATGTCGCTGCAGCCACGCGCCTTGAGGGCCGCGAGCGACGCGCCCGCGTAGGAGCCGGTACCGATCAGCACGCACCGGACCTCCGGCCACGTCCGGAGCCCTTGCTCGGCGATGTCGAGGGCGACGCCCACCACCGACCGGCCCGTCGCCCCGAGGCCCGTCGCGGCCTCCACCTTGCGGGAGACGCGGGACGCGGCCTGGAACAGCGACTCGAGGGACGACGTCGTGGTGCCGTCGCGGCGGGCGGTGGTGAGCGCGCGGCGGACCTGTCCGGCGATCTCCCGCTCCCCCACCACCATCGACTCGAGCCCGCTGGCCACGCCGAAGAGGTGAGCGGCCGCGTCCGGCCCGGTCAGCGGGCTCAGGTGGGACATGACCTGCTCGCGGGTGTACCCCGACCGGGCGGCGACCGCCGCGCCCGCGGCACCCAGGGCGGCAGCCGGCTCGTCCGTGTCCAGGTACAGCTCGAAGCGGTTGCACGTCGCGAGGACGACGGCACCCGTCACGGAGGACGCCCCGCCCACGAGCTCGCGACCCACGGCGTGCACGTCCGAGGAGAGACGCTCCAGCACGGTGAGGTCGAGATCGTGGTGACTGGCGACGAGGGACAGCAGCACCACGCCCCGATTGAATCACCCCGACATTTGTCCGGCACAATCGGGACGTGACCCTTCCTTCCGCGCACCCGCTCGTCGACGGCCGCACCACGAATTCGGCGCTCGTCCGTGCCTATTCCGGCGAGCGTCCCGAGCGGCGTCCCGTGTGGTTCATGCGGCAGGCCGGGCGGTCGTTGCCGGAGTACCGGGAGGCCCGCGCCGGCACCGCGATGCTCGAGGCCTGCCTGACGCCCGCGCTGGCCTCCGAGATCACGCTGCAGCCCGTCCGGCGGCACGACGTGGACGCCGCGATCTTCTTCTCCGACATCGTGGTCCCGCTCAAGCTGGCCGGGGTCGACGTCGAGATCAAGCCCGGTGTGGGTCCCGTGATGAGCGCGCCGGTGCGCACGGCCGACGACGTCACGCGGCTGCGGGACCTCGGCCCACTGACGGCCGAGCGGCTGGCGCCCGTGTCGGAGGGCGTCGCGCTGACCGTCGCGGCCCTCGGTGCGACGCCGCTGATCGGGTTCGCCGGGGCACCGTTCACGCTCGCCGCCTACCTCGTCGAGGGCGGCCCGTCGCGCGACCACCTCGCCGCCCGCACGCTCATGCACGCCGACCCGGCGACGTGGACCGCGCTCACCGAGTGGGCCGCGGACCTCACCGGCGCGTTCCTGCGGGCCCAGGTGCTCGCCGGGGCCAGCGCCGCGCAGCTCTTCGACTCGTGGGCCGGGTCGCTCGGCCTCGCGGACTACACCGCGCACGTGGCGCCCGCGTCGGGCCGGGCCCTGGGGAGCATCGCCGACCTGGACGTCCGCACGGTGCACTTCGGGACGGGCACCTCCGAGCTGCTCGTGGCGATGCGCGACGTCGGCGCGGACGTGGTGGGGGTCGACTACCGGCTGCCGCTCGACGAGGCCAACCGCCGACTCGGCGGGTCGACGCCGCTGCAGGGCAACATCGACCCCGCCCTGCTCGCGGCGCCGTGGCCGGTGCTGGAGGCGCACGTCCGGGACGTCGTCGCGCGCGGCGCGGCCGCCCCCGGCCACGTGGTGAACCTCGGGCACGGTGTCCCGCCGGAGACCGACCCGGACGTGCTGACCCGCATCGTCCGGCTCGTCCACTCGCTCTGACCGCCGTGGTCCCGCAGGTCGCAGGCACGGCCGGTCCGCCGTCGGCCCGCGGGTCCGCGCCGGGCGCGGGCAGCTCCGACGACGTGCCGGCCGCGGGAGCATCGTCCGACGGGCCCGACGGGTCCGACGGGTTCGAGGGGTCCGACCAGCCCGACGAGCACAACGCGTCCGACGAGCCGGGCTGGGACGCGATCGTGGTCGGCGGTGGCGTCGCCGGTCTCGTCGCCGCCCGGGAGCTCGCCCACGCCGGCCTGCGCACGCTCGTGCTGGAAGGGCGCGACGCACCGGGCGGGGCCGTCCGCGGGCACACGGTCGCCGGCCTGTCCCTGGACGCCGGCGCCGAGTCGTTCGCGACCCGGGGCGGGGTCGTCGCCGACCTGCTCGACGAGCTCGGGCTGACCCATCTCGTGTGCGCACCGCAGCCACGCGGCTCCTGGGTCCACCTCCCGTCGGGCGACGGTCCCCTGCCCCGCACCGGCCTGTTCGGCATCCCGTCGGAGCCCGGTGCGGCGGACGTGCGGCGCACGCTCGGGGTGCTCGGCGCGTGGCGCGCACGCCTGGACCTGGTGCTGCCCTCCCGGGTCGGGGCGGGCGCGACGACGCTCGGCGCGCTGGTACGGGCGAGGATGGGTCGACGGGTCCTGGACCGCCTCGTCCGACCGATCGTCGGCGGTGTGCACGCCGCCGACCCCGACGACCTGGCCGTCGACGCCGTCGCGCCCGGTCTGCCGGCCGCGCTGCGCTCGTCGGGCGGGTCTCTCGCGAGGGCCGTCGCACGTGTCCGCGCGGCTGCGCCGGCCGGGAGCGCCGTCCTCGGGATCACCGGCGGGATGCACCTGCTCGTCGACGCGCTCGTCGCCGACGCGGTGGGGGCCGGCGCCGTGGTGAGGACGTCCGCGCAGGTCGTCGCCGTGGAGCAGGTCGTCCCGGTGGAGCCGGACGTCCCCGTGGAGCCGGACGTCCCCGTGGAGCCCGCGGCACCGGTCGCCGCTGCCCGGTGGCGGGTCACCGTGGCGACGCGGTCGCCGGACGGCGGGACGCAGCGGCTCAGCACGTCGCGCCTGGTGCTCGCGACACCGGCCGCGGCGGCCCTGCTGGAGCCGATCATCGAGCCGGACGACGCCGCGCTGCTCGACGCCGGCGCCGCCGTCACGCTCGTCACGCTCGTGCTCGAGGAGCCGGCCCTGGACGCCGCCCCGCGGGGCACCGGCGTCCTGGTGACCCCGGCGGCGACGGACGTCGGCGCCAAGGCCCTCACCCACGCCACCGCCAAGTGGGCCTGGCTCGCCGAGGCGGCGGGCGCGGGGCGGCACGTCGTGCGGCTCTCGTTCGGTCGAGCGGGCGACGACCCCACGGCGCTGCCCACCGAGCAGGACGCCCTCGTCGCTCTGGCCCTGAGTGACGCCTCGACGCTGCTGGGGTTGCCGTTGCGGCAGGAGGCCGTCGTCGGGCACGCGGTGGTGCGCTGGACCGAGGCCCTGCCCCGGCCGAGCGCGGCGCACCAGTCGGCCGTCGCCCGGGTCCGGGAGTCGGTCTCGTCCGTCCCGGGTCTCGCCGTCTGCGGGGCGTGGGCCGCGGGCAACGGTCTCGCGTCGGTCGTGCCCGACGCCCGGCGGGCGGCGCGCTCCCTGCTCTGACGGATCACGCCACGAGACGCACGTCACATTCTCTCGGCAAATGTTCTGACAATGTGTCGGCATCGACCGCGCGAATGGCGTGGCTCACATTGTGCGGGACGGCCCGCACGCATTTACTGACAGGCTGTCAGGTCGTCTCCGGACGAATTCCCGGGCGGTCGTCGGACTTCGACATCGCCCCGCCCGTCGCGAGAGACTGGGCACATGCCTCAGGACGTCCGGATCGGTACGCGCGCCAGCGCACTGGCCCTCACGCAGACCGGCCACGTGGCCGACGCGCTCGCCCGCCTCGGCGACGTCCACATCGACACGGTCCGCATCCGCACGGAGGGTGACCGCCTGACCGGCTCGCTCAGCAGCCTCGGCGGGACGGGGGTGTTCGTCACCGCCCTGCGGGACGCGCTGCTCGACGGCCGGTGCGACGTCGCCGTCCACTCGCTCAAGGACCTGCCGACCTCCGACCCCCCCGGGCTCGCGCTCGCCGCCGTCCCGCCCCGCGAGGACCCCCGTGACGCGCTCTGTGCCCGCGACGGCCTCACCCTCGCCGCGCTCCCCCCGGGGGCCCGGGTCGGCACCGGGTCGCCTCGGCGGGCCGCGCAGCTGCGGGTCGCACGCCCGGACCTCGAGATCGTCGACATCCGCGGGAACGTCGGCACCCGCCTGGGCCGGGTCGCCGGTGCAGGCGGGCCGGGCGACCTCGACGCCGTCGTCCTGGCCCGGGCCGGGCTCGCCCGTCTCGGCCTGCTGAGCGCGGTGACGGAGGTGTTCGACGCAGACGTCATGCTCCCCGCCCCCGGACAGGGCGCTCTCGCGGTCGAGACGCGCGACACCGGCCCCGGCGTCGACGCGTCGAGCCCGCTCGCAGGTGCGCTCCGGGCGCTCGACCACCGCCCGAGCCGTCTGGCGGTCCTCGCCGAGCGGGCGCTGCTCGCACGCCTGGAGGCCGGGTGCGCCGCCCCCATCGGCGCGCTCGCCGAGCTCGACGACGCAGCCCGCACGCTCACGCTGCACGCGGTCGTGGTGCGACCTGACGGGTCCGCCGCGCTGCGACGGTCGGCGGTGACGCAGTGGGACGCCTCGTCGCCACGGTGGGCCGACGAGCCGCCGCACGCCGTCCACACGGCGTCGGAGGGCGCGGGCTCGACAGCGTCGCGGGACGGCGGCCCGACACCGTCGCGGGACGCTGACAGGACACCGGACCGGGCGACCGAGGAGCGCGCGGCCCGCCGCCTCGGTGAGGTCCTCGCCGAGCTGCTGCTGGAGGCCGGCGCCGCCGACCTCGCCGAACTCGGGGCGACGCGATGACCGGCCCGGCCGACCCGCCCGAGGAGCGACCGACGCCGGCCACCGCCGCCCTCGGACCGCACACCGGACCACAGGGCCCGCCGCTCTCCGAGCCGCCCGCCGGCCCGTTCGCCGGCACGCCCGCCGAACCGCCCGCCGGCCCGTTCGCCGGCGCGCCCGCCGAGCCGCACGCCGGCCCGTTCGCCGGCGCGCCTGCCGGGCCGCCCGTCGGCCCGTTCGCCGGCGCGCCCGCCGAACCGCTCTCAGGGCCGCTCCGCGGGCCGCTCGCCGGCTGGCGCGTCCTCGTGCCCCGACCGGTGGCGGGCAGCAGCCCGGCGGCGGTGGCTCTCGCGGCAGTCGGGGCCGAGGCGGTGCTCGTCCCCCTCGTCGAGACGATCCCCCCGGACGACCCCACCGGCCTGGACGACGGCCTGCTGGCGCTCGGCGCCGGCTGGTACGGGTGGCTCGCGGTGACGAGCGCCGCGTCCGTCCCGGTGCTGGTGGCCAGGGCCGCTCTCGCAGAGCGCTCGTTGCCCGACCTCCTGACGGCCGGCACGGTCAAGGTCGCCGCCGTCGGGCCGGGCACCGCGCGCGCCCTGCGGGAGGCCGGTGTGGAGCCGCAGCTGGTGCCCCGCGGCGAGTCCACCGCCGCCGCGCTGGTCGCCGCGTGGCCCGCACCCGACGAGCGGCCGCGCGTCCTGTTCCCTCGGGGCGACCTGGCGGGCCCGACGCTCGCCGACGGGCTGCGGGCCCGGGGCTGGCGTGTCGACGACGTGGTGGCCTACCGGACCGTCCCGGCACCACCGCCGCCCGAGGACGTCCGCGCCGCGTGGTCGGACGGCGAGATCCGCGCCGCGCTCCTGACGTCGGCGAGCACCGTCCGTGAGCTCGCCGCCCGGTTCGGCGCACCGCCGGCCGGGACGTTGCTCGTCGCGATCGGCCCGACGACCGCCGCGGAGACGGCCCGGCTCGGCCTACCGCTCGCGGCCATCGCCTCCGCCCAGACGATGGCGGGCCTCGTGGCCGCACTGGTCGAGGCCGTCGAGACCCGGTCGGGAGCCACCTCCGGACCAGCCCGCGACGGTGCCGCCGGCACCAGCACGGGCACCGGCACCAGCACCGGCACCGGCACGGGCACCGGCACCAGCACGGGCACCGGCACCAGCACGGGCACCGACACCGACACCGACAGCACCACCGGCACGGGCACCGGCACCGGCGTCGGCGCGACGGAGGTCAGCGCCGACGTCACCCGTTCGGCCGTCACCGGATCGGGTGACGTCGCCCCGACCCCGACCTCGCCACCCGCCGCACGGCCGGCGCTACGAGCAGGCGCGACGTCGTTCCCTGCTCTCGGCTCCACCCCGACCGTCCCGCAGCAGCCCGGCGCACCCGGCCCCGAGGAGATCGCGTGAGCACCCCGACCCCACAGCCCGCGACCCACCCGCTGACGCAGCCCGTGACGCCACCCGGCACACAGCCCGGCACGCAGCCCGGGACGCAGGCCGCCCCGCACCCGGGCCGGGTCCGTCCCCGCCGCGTCCGCTCCACGCCGGCGATGCGCCGGCTCGTCGCCGAGACCCGACTGCACCCTGCCCAGCTCGTGCTGCCGCTGTTCGTCCGTGAAGGGCTGACCGAACCACGGCCGATCGCGTCGATGCCCGGCGTCGAGCAGCACACGCGCGACAGCCTGCGCAAGGCGGTCGCCGGGGCCGCCCAGGCCGGGCTCGGGGGCGTGATGCTGTTCGCCGTCCCCACCGTGCGGGACGCGGTCGGGTCGCAGGCCACGGCGCCGGACGGCATCCTCAACGTCGCGATCACCGACGCGATCGCCGAGGTGGGTGACGCCCTCGTGGTCCAGGCGGACCTCTGCCTCGACGAGTTCACCGACCACGGCCACTGCGGCGTCCTCACCCCGGCAGGCGCGGTGGACAACGACGCCACGCTCGTGCGGTACGCCGAGATGGCCCTCGCGCAGGCGTCCGCCGGAGCCCATCTGGTGGGGCTGAGCGGGATGATGGACGGCCAGACCGGGGTCGTGCGCGACGCCCTGGACGGCGCCGGCTTCCACGACACCGCCGTCCTCGCGTACGCCGCGAAGTATGCGTCCGCGTTCTACGGACCGTTCCGCGACGCCGTCGAGTCCGCGCTGGTCGGCGACCGCCGCACGTACCAGATGGATCCGGCGAACCGTCGGGAGGCGGCCCGTGAGGTGGCGATCGACATCGCCGAGGGCGCCGACGTGGTGATGGTGAAGCCCGCGATGTCCTACCTGGACGTGCTCGCGGACGTCGCGGCCGTCTCGACCGTTCCGGTCGCCGCCTACCAGGTTTCGGGTGAGTACGCCATGATCATGGCCGCTGCAGCGCACGGGTGGATCGAGCGCGAACGGGCGATCCTGGAGTCCGTGCTCAGCATTCGGCGCGCCGGTGCCGATCACGTCCTCACGTACTTCGCAACTGAGCTGGCCGGGTGGCTGGCGGAGGAGAACCGATGAGCCCGTACGGGGTCGAGGAGCTGGCTACGGTCGGCGGCACGACGAGCGCCGAGGCGTTCGCGCGTGCCCAGGCCGTGATCCCCGGCGGGGTGAACTCGCCGGTGCGGGCGTTCGGGTCGGTCGGCGGCACGCCGCCGTTCATCGCCTCCGGCCGCGGCGCGTACATCACCGACGTCGACGGGCACGAGTACGTGGACCTCGTCGGGTCCTGGGGTCCGGCGCTGCTCGGCCACGCACACCCCGAGGTCGTCGCCGCGGTGCAGGACGCCGCCGGGCGCGGGCTGAGCTTCGGCGCACCCACCGTCGCCGAGGTGGACCTCGTGGCCGAGATCCGGCACCGCCTGCCGGCCGCCGAGAAGATCCGCCTGGTGTCGACGGGCACCGAGGCCACGATGACCGCCCTGCGCCTCGCACGGGCGTTCACCGGCCGCGACCTGATCGTGAAGTTCGCCGGCTGCTACCACGGCCACGTCGACGCGCTGCTCGCGTCCGCCGGCTCCGGCGTCGCGACGCTCGGCCTGCCCGACTCGGCGGGCGTGTCCGCCGCGGTCGCCGCCGAGACGATCGTGCTGCCCTACAACGACGTGGCCGCCGTCGAGCAGGCGTTCGCCACCCACGGCGACCGGATCGCCGCCGTCGTCACCGAGGCCGCGCCCGCCAACATGGGCGTCGTCCCGCCGCTGCCCGGCTTCAACGCGGCGCTGCGCCGCATCACCATCGAGCACGGCGCGCTCCTGATCCAGGACGAGGTGCTCACCGGCTTCCGGGTCGGTTTCTCCGGCTGGTGGGGGCTCGAAGGCCTGCGCGAGGGCTGGGCCGCGGACCTGTTCACGTTCGGAAAGGTCATCGGTGGCGGGCTGCCGGTCGCGGCCGTCGGCGGTCGCCGGGACGTCATGAACCAGCTCGCGCCCGTGGGCCCCGTCTACCAGGCAGGCACGCTGTCCGGGAACCCGGTGGCCACGGCTGCAGGGCTCGCGACGCTGCGGCTCGCGGACGCGGCGGTGTACGCGCAGATCGACGCCGTGTCCTCCCAGCTCCGTACCGAGATCTCGTCCGCGCTGGCCGCCGAGGGCCTGCCGCACGCCGTCCAGTGGGCCGGGAACCTGTTCAGCACCTTCTTCGGCTCCGGTGGGGCCGCGGGTGCACGCGACTACGCGGCGGTGCTGGCCACGGAGTCGTGGCGGTACGCGCCCTTCCACCGGGCGCTGCTGGAGGCCGGGGTGTACGCGCCGCCGTCGCCGTTCGAGGCGTGGTTCGTGTCCTCCGCGCACGACGACACCGCCGTGGACCGCATCGTGTCCGCGCTGCCCGCCGCCGCGAGGGCCGCCGCTGCCGCGTCCGCACCGGCCGTCTGACGGCAGCCGCCGGGCGCTCGTCGCGGGCCGTCTGACGGGAGCCGCGGGGCGGTCGTCGCCGGCCGCAGCCTGAGAGCGGGCGTTCGTCGCCGGCCGCAGCCTGGGACCGGCCCCGGCGCGCCGGGCCGACCGGCTCTCAGCCGAGCGTGGGCGGATCGGTCTCCGTGCGGGGCGCCGGACGCGGGAAGGGTACGGCCGGTGTGGGGGTCCATGTCGGCGGCCCGAGCACCAGGTCGGCGAGCCCGAAGAACGCCGACGCCTGGCCACGGACCTGCTCGGCACTCACGGGCTGGGTCCGCTCGTTCCAGGTCCCGGCCGCTGGCCGTGGCGTCCGCTCCTCGCGGGGCCGCTCCGGATCGCGCACGCCCATGTGCCCCCACCTCTCGTCGCCGTCGACGACACGTCGCCTTCGCTCGTCCCCAGAACTACCTGCGGCCCTCGTGCGGGACCGCACCCGGCCGCCTTGGTCGCCGGACGCACCGGTCCGCCTTGGTCGCCGGAGGCAGTATTGCTGAGGATGGGGTCAGATGCGACATTTCGGGTGGCTCGTCTCACCCGGGCGGGCGACGACGGTCACCCGTGGAGGGCGGCGGGCCCCGCAGGTTCAGGCAGTCGGGCCGGGAGTGGCCGCGAGCTCGTCGTCCAGCCGGTGGTCGATCGCACCGAGGTCGGCCGCGAGGTTCGCAGCGCTGAGGCCCTCGGCGGTCGCACCCTCGGCGGCGCGCTCGGCGCGGTAGGCCCGCACCGACCAGGCGATCGCAGCCACCCACACGAGGGCGAGGACCCCGAGGACCAGCCCCTCCGCCGGGGTGCCCTTCAGGCCGACGACGTCGCTGCGGACGAGCGTGCGGGCGTTCGTCAGGACGATGACGCCACCGACCGCGGACCCGAGGATGCGGGGCGGCAGGTGCCGGACGAGCCAGGCGGCGAGAGGCGCGGCCGCGATGCCGCCGATGAGCAAGGCGAGCACCCAGCCGACGTCGATGCCCTGCGAGCCGAGCGTGAGGAGGAACCCGAGGCTCGCGGCGAGCGCCACGAGGAACTCGCTGGTGTCGATGGACCCGATGACCTTGCGGGGCTCGAGCCGTCCGCTGGCGAGGAGCGCGGGCGTGCCGACGGGTCCCCAGCCACCACCTCCGGTGGCGTCGACGAACCCGGCGACGAGGCCCAGGGGCCCGAGGAACCGCTTGCGCAGGGGCAGGTGCAGCCGGTCCTTGCGCAGCCCGAACAGCGTGAACCGGATGAGGATGTACACGCCGAGGGCCAGCAGCACGGTCGACATGAGCGGCGCCGCGGTGTCGGTGGAGAGCCGCGACAGGACGGACGCACCGAGGAAGGCGCCGATCGCACCCGGGACGCCGACGCGCAGGACGACCTTCCAGTCGACGTTGCCGAAGCGCCAGTGCGCGAAGCCGGAGACCAGCGTGGTGCCGATCTCCGACAGGTGGACGCTGGCGGACGCCACGGCCGGGTTGGTCCCGACGGCCAGCAGCAGGGTGGAGGACGTGACCCCGTAGGCCATGCCGAGGCTGCCGTCCACGAGCTGGGCGGCGAACCCGACAAGGGCGAGCAGGACGAGTGCGGGCACGGGGGACCACCAGGCGCTGGGGACGACGAATGATCGATAATTCCGATCACCTTGGTTCTAAAACAAGTCCCGTCTTACGATACGAGACCGTCGCTCAGCATCCGGACCGCCTCAGGGGTTGTCCCACGCCCCCACGGTCCCGGCCAGCGCCTTGACGTGGGGCGGCAGCTCGCCGGACACCAGGCTCGCCAACGTCACCTCGTCGAGCACCGACCGCACCGACGTCCGGAGCGCGACCCACACGTCGAGCAGCGACGACGCCGACCCGTCGTACGACAGGCTCGGCGGCCGCTCGTCGCGCACGGTGACGAGCGGGCCGTCCACGGCGCGGATGACCTCGGCCAAGGTCACCGCGTCCGCGGGGCGCGCCAGCCGGTACCCGCCGGACCGCCCCCGGACGCTCGTGACGATGCCGGCGCGGCGCAGGTCGCCGAGGATCCGCTCCAGGAAGCTCGTCGGGATGTCCTGCCCCTGGGCGAGCACCTCGGCCGGCACGGGGTCGCCGTGGGCGCTCGACGCGAGCTCTGCGCACGCCCGCACCGCATAGTCCGCCTTCGCCGAGACCCGCATGCCGACCATCATCCTCCGCCGGTCGGAAGGAATACCCCCTAGGGGTATCGTGTTGGGGTGACCATGACGAGCGACCACCAGCACGTGCCGGGCTACGACGCGGCCAAGGAGGACTACCTGAAGCGGCTGCGCCGGATCGAGGGCCAGGTGCGCGGCATCGCGCGGATGGTCGACGAGGACACCTACTGCATCGACGTGCTCACCCAGATCTCCGCCGTCACCAAGGCGCTGCAGGCCGTGAGCATCGGCCTCGTCGAGGACCACCTGGGCCACTGCGTCGTCGACGCCGCCCGGCAGTCGCCCGAGGAGGGCGCCGCCAAGGTCCGCGAGGCCGCCGACGCCATCGCCCGACTCGTCCGCAGCTGACACCCACCCAACCGAGGAGCACGACGATGTCCCAGACCACCACCTTCTCCGTCGACGGCATGACGTGCGGGCACTGCGTGCACGCCGTGACCACCGAGCTGTCCGAGCTCCCCGGCGTCACCGACGTCGCCGTGGACCTCGTCGCGGGCGGCACGTCCACCGTCTCCATCACCTCGGACGCCCCGCTGCAGGAGGACGCCGTCGCGGCGGCCGTCGTCGAGGCCGGTTATGTCGTCACCCCACGGAGGTCGCTGCTGTGACCACCCCCGCCCAGGACACCCCGGTCCTCGTCGACCTCGCCGTCGAGGGCATGACGTGCGCGTCGTGCGTCGCGCGCGTCGAGAAGCGGCTCGGCCAGGTGCCGGGCGCGACCGCCACGGTCAACCTCGCGCTGGAGCGCGCGCACGTGGAGCTGCTGCCGTCGGATGCGGACGGCACGTTCGCGGACGACGAGGCCCTCGTGGCCGCCGTCCGCCGGGCCGGCTACGACGCGACAGTGCTCTCGTCCCGCCGCCCGGCCGCCGCCACCCGTACCGCCGCTGCCCTCCCCACCACGGCTGCCGAGAACGGCAGCCCGGGGCCAGACCGGCAGTCTGCCGTGCCGG
The DNA here is from genome assembly GCF_054057935.1 of Cellulomonas sp. URHB0016. NCBI lineage: Bacteria > Bacillati > Actinomycetota > Actinomycetes > Micrococcales > Cellulomonadaceae > Cellulomonas > Cellulomonas sp. URHB0016. The sequence continues at coordinate 2,099,177 of NZ_JBSRZU010000001.1, forward strand.
TCTCGACCGGAGGTGCCGACCGGGCAGCAGACGAGCACGCGGCCGCCGGGCACCACGGCATGGACCCGGTCGAGCACGCGCTGTCCGGGCACTCGATGGCACCGGGACACGAGATGGCGCCCGACGAGGACACGTCGGCTCCCACCGACACGCGCGGCAGCGACCTGCGCGCCCGCCTCCGGGTCGCGACCGTGCTGACCGTCCCGGTGCTGCTGCTGTCGATGGTCCCGGCCCTGCAGCTCACCGGCTGGCAGTGGGCCGTCGCCGCGCTGGCCCTGCCGGTCGCCGGGTGGGCGGCCTGGCCGTTCCACCGGGCCGCCGTCCGCGCGGCCCGGCACGGGGCGTCGACGATGGACACGCTCGTCTCGATCGGGATCGTCGCCGCCACCGGGTGGTCGCTGTGGGCGCTCCTGTTCGGGGGCGCGGGCGAGCTCGGCATGACCATGACCCCGACCCTCGTGCCGGCGACCGGCATGGAGGGGGCGGTCCCCGAGCTCTACTTCGAGGTCGCGGCCGTGGTCACGACGTTCCTGCTCGCCGGCCGCTACGCCGAGCACCGGTCACGGCGCCGGGCGGGCGACGCCCTGCGGGCGCTGCTCGACCTGGGCGCCAAGGACGTCGCGCTGCTGGTCACAGGCCCCGACGGGGTCCGCACCGAGCAGCGCGTTGCCGTGGACCGGCTCGGCGTCGGCGACGAGTTCGCCGTCCGTCCCGGCGAGAAGGTCGCCACCGACGGCGTGGTCGTCTCCGGGACGAGCGCGGTCGACGCGTCGCTCCTGACCGGCGAGCCGGTACCCGTCGACGTCGGTCCGGGCGACGAGGTCACGGGTGCCACCATCAACACCTCCGGCGCGCTCGTCGTCCGCGCCACGCGCGTCGGCGAGGAGACCCGGCTGGCGCAGATCGGCCGGCTGGTGGCCGCCGCGCAGACCGGCAAGGCACCCGTGCAGCGGCTCGCGGACCGCATCTCCGCGGTGTTCGTGCCGGTGGTCCTGGTCCTGGCGACCCTCACGTTCGTCGCGTGGCTGGTGACCGGGAACGGCACGCAGGCCGCGTTCACCGCCGCCGTCGCCGTGCTGATCATCGCCTGCCCGTGCGCGCTGGGTCTCGCCACGCCCACCGCGCTCCTGGTCGGCACGGGCCGGGGCGCGCAGCTCGGCATCCTCATCAAGGGCCCCGAGGTGCTGGAGCAGACGCGCGCCGTCGACACCGTGGTGCTCGACAAGACCGGGACCGTCACCGAGGGCCGCATGGCGCTCGTCGACGTGCTGCCCGTCGACGGGACGCCGCGCGACGACGTGCTGCGGTACGCCGCCGCCGTCGAGCAGCTCGCGGAGCACCCGATCGCCCGGGCCATCGCCGCCGCCGCCGCTCCGACGCAGGCGCGCGCCACGGCGACCGCCCCCGCCGGCACCGGGCCGGAGCCCGGACTCGTGCCCGTCGGCCTCGACGGCGTGGTCATCGGCTCCGACCAGGTGCACGGCTTCCGCGCCGAGGCCGGTCACGGCGTCTCGGGTGTGGTCCGCACGGCTCACTCCGGGGTCGGGCTCGGCCGCCGCGTGCTCGTCGGGCGTCCGGGCTGGCTGGAGGAGCAGGGTGTCGCAACCAGCGACGCGCGCGGGCCGTTCGACGCCGCCGAGGCGCAGGGCGGCACCGCGGTCATGGTCGCGTGGGACGGCTCGGTGCGCGGCACGCTGGTGCTGCGCGACCCGGTCAAGGCCACGTCGGCGCACGCGGTCGCCGACCTGCGGGCCCTCGGGCTGCGGCCCGTGCTGCTCACCGGCGACAACCTCGGCGCGGCCCGCACGGCCGCCCGCGAGGTCGGCATCGCGGACGACGACGTGATCGCCCAGGTGCTGCCCGCCGACAAGGTCGCGGTCGTCACGCGGCTGCGCGACGGCGGCGCGCGCGTCGCGATGGTCGGCGACGGCGTCAACGACGCCGCAGCCCTCGCGACCGCCGACCTCGGCCTCGCGATGGGCACCGGCACGGACGTCGCGATCGAGGCGTCCGACGTGACCCTCGTCCGGGGCGACCTGCGGTCCGCGGCGCAGGCGATCCGGCTGTCCCGCCGGACGCTGCGGATCATCCGGCAGAACCTGTTCTGGGCGTTCGCCTACAACGTGGCGGCGATCCCGCTCGCCGCCCTCGGGCTGCTCAACCCGATGATCGCGGGTGCGGCGATGGCGTTCTCGTCGGTCCTCGTGGTCGGCAACTCGCTGCGCCTGCGCCGCTTCGTCTGACGTGACGCGGCGCCCGGCCGCCCGCGTGCCAGGCCGCGGGTCAGTGGAACCGGCGCCCCTCGTCGCGGCGGTAGGCCACCACGGCCATCGCCGCGAACAGGCCGGTCCAGGCCAGGATCACGACGAGCGCACCGGCGTACGCGGGCTCCCCGGTCACGGCCTGGACGGCCAGGTCGCGGGCCGCCCGGGACGGCAGGAGCTTCGAGAAGGAGTCCAGCCATGCCGGGAACGCCTCGGGCGGCAGGAAGAGCCCGCCGGCGAAGGCGAGCGGGAACAGCGTCGCCTGCACCACGGCGATGGCGGCCTTGGACGTGAGCCGGTACCCGATCGAGAGCCCGAGCAGCAGGAACGGCACGGCGACGACGGGCACCATCACGACAGCGGCGAGCGCCCGTGGCGGCGTGATGGTCGCGGCGGTGAGGAGCCAGCCGATCACGACGAGCGGCACCAGCGCGAAGAACGACCACACCACCCCGTTGATGACCCGGCCGGCGAGCCGGGGGCCAGGACCGGCGGGCAGGGTGCGCAGGAACGGGTCGAAGGGCAGCGCGCGGTCCTCGGCGACGCCGACCCCGAACGAGAACAGGGACGTCGACATCACCGCGAACGTGCCGAGCTGCGCGACGGCGGCCGTGGCAGCCACCGGGTCGTCGGCCACGTACCGCTGCGGGACCACGAAGAACAGCAGCGCCAGCGACGGGAAGAGCAGGTTGCCGAGCACGGCGATCGGGATGCGGATCGTCTCGACGAACTGGAACCGGGCATGGACCACGGCCAGCGTCCAGAACGGGCGCGGGCGGGCCGTGGGCGTCTCGGTGACGGTCGTGCTCATCGTGCGGCCTCCTCGGTGGGCTGGACCCCGGGACGGGTCCGGGGCTCCTCGGTCTGGTCCGTCGCGCCGTCGGCCGTGGTCAGGGTGAGGAACGCCTCCTCGAGCGACGCGCCCCGCATCTCGAGGTCCCGGAACGGCACGTCCTGGCGGACGAGGGCCCGCACGAACGCGTCGGCGTCGGACGCCAGCACGGTCCGCCGCACGCCGTCCCCGGTCGGCACGCCGTCCTGCACCACGGCGGCCCCGGGCAGCGCGTCGAGGGAGACCGACGCGGGCACCGTGAGCAGCACCCGACGCAGGCCCACCAGCCCGAGCACCGCGGCGAGCGAGTCGTCCGCCAGCACGCGTCCGCCGCCGACCACCACGACCCGGTCCGCGAGCGCCTCGATCTCCTCCAGGTAGTGGGAGGTGAGCACCACGGTCGCGCCGTCGGCGTGGTAGTCGCGCAGCGCCTGCCACAGGATGTGCCGCGCCTCGACGTCGAGCCCGGTGGTGGGCTCGTCGAGCAGCACGAGGCGCGGCCGCCCGACGAGCGCGAGCGCGACGGCCAGCCGCCGGCGCTGGCCGCCCGACAGCCCGCCGGTCTGCCGGCGGGCGAGGTCCTCGAGCCCGAACCGCGCGAGCACCTCGGCCCGTGGCATGGGCGCCGGGTAGTGCCTCCCGACGAGGTCGACGACCTCCCCCACGGTGAGGGTCGGCGGCAGGCCGGTGTCCTGCGGGGTGGTGCCGAGCCCGATCCGCGACGCCGCCGAGCGGGGGTCGCCGCCGAACAGCCGGACCTCCCCCGAGTCGGGCCGCCGCAGGCCGCTGACCAGCGACAGCAGGGTGGTCTTCCCGGCGCCGTTGGGCCCGAGGAGCCCGACCAGCTCGCCCTCGCTGACGGTGAGCGACACGTCGTCCAGCGCGACGACCTCGCCGAACGTCCGGGTCACGTGCGACAGCTCGACGACCGTCATGACGCACCGCCGAGCACGGTCCGCAGGCTCGCCGCATACGTCTCGAACGCGACCCGGCCCGCGCCCGTGAGCGACACGTACGTGGCCGGTGTGCGTCCTTCGTGGGTCTTGGTGATCGTCACGTACCCCGCCTCCTCGAGTCGGCGCAGATGGGTGGACAGGTTGCCCGCGGTCATGTCGAGCAGCTTCTGGAGCCGCGGGAAGGCGATGCGGTCGTCGCGCGCGAGGCTCGCCAGGGTGGCGACGACCCGGAGGCGGGCCTGCGCGTGGATCACGGGGTCGAGCTCGGTCACGGCACCGTCCGGGCGCGGGCCGCCTCGACGAGCCCGGCGGTGAGCATGCCTCCGCCGCCGGCGAGCGAGAGCCACAGGTACGAGCCGGGCAGCCCGGCGAAGGCGCTCGCCGCGCCGACGAGGGCGATCCAGGCCCCCAGCACGTACATGCCGGTGGCCCGCCACATCGCCCCGCCGGCCAGGTAGAGCAGTCCGACCACGAGCGCGGCCGTCGCGTTGGCAGCGAGCCCGATCACCTCGTCGGACGCCCCGGCCTTGCCCAGGGCGCCGACGATCCAGGTCATCGCGAGGAACCCGATCGGCCACGCCCACCCGTAGAGCACACCCTGCCGGGCGCTCTCGCCCGTGATCCCCCGGCTGCGCCGGGTCACGTGCACGATCGTCACCACCACGGCCGCCACGCCGAGCGCCGCCGCGAGGACGGCGGCGGCCACGGACGGCGAGCCCGCGCCGCGGTCCGCCGACAGCCACAGACCGCCGTACCCCACGAGCCACGCGGCGCCCCAGACCGCGAAGAGCACGGCGCTGGACGGGGCGGTCTGCCGAGCGACGCGCTGTTGGGCGCTGATGATCGAGAGGGCTTCCGCCGCGCTGGCCGGCGCGGGGTCGGTCTGCTCGTCCATCGGGCCACCCTCCGTCTGGTTTGTCCCACAAAGTAGTTTGCAGAGCGTGCCGACGCAAGACCCTGCCCGCCGCTGATCCGGCGCCCGTCCGGCGCTGATCCGGCGCGCGTCCGGCGCTGATCCGGCGCGCGTCCGGCGCTGATCCGGCGCCCGTCCGGCGCTGATCCGGCGCCCGTCCGGCGCTGATCCGGCTCTGATCGCGCGCTGATGCGGCGCTGGTCCGGTGCTCGCGCGGCGTTCGTCCGGCGCTCGCCGCGCGTTCGCCCAGCGGACGGACCCGTGGCCGTCCTAGGCTCGGCGGCATGACGGCCGACGGCGCTCCGCACGAGCACGCGCTGCCCACGTCAGGACCCACCGGAACGGGCCTCACGACGAGCGACCCGAGCGACCCGGCCGGCCCGACCGGCCCGGCGACGGACCTCCCGACCGGCGCCACCACAGCGGTGCCGCAGCCGAGCGACCGCGCCGTCCGCCGCCGCCTCACGACCGAGATCTGGATCGTCCTCGGCCTGTCGCTGGGCCGTTCCGGCATCTACGCCATGGTCGCGATCGCCGACCGCCTCACCGCCGGCCCCCCGCTCGGCGACCAGACCGCCACGCTCAACCCCAGCCGCTCGGCCCGCCCGTGGCTCGACCTGATCTACCAGGTGCTGCAGATCGGCTTCGCGCTGATCCCTGTCGCGCTCGCCCTGTACCTGCTGTCCGCGAACGGCCGCTCGGCCGTCCGGCGCATCGGCCTCGACGTCACCCGGCCCTGGCGCGACCTCGGCGTCGGGGCCGGCCTCGCCGCCGTCATCGGCATCCCCGGCCTCGGCCTGTACGCGGTCGGCCGCGCGCTCGGCATCACGGTCCAGGTGCAGGCGGAGGCCCTGAGCTCGGCCTGGTGGACGATCCCCGTCCTGCTGTTCGCCGCGGTCCAGAACGCGCTGCTCGAGGAGGTCATCGCCGTCGGTTACCTCATGGAGCGGCTGCGGGACCTGCGCTGGCGGACACCGCTGATCGTCGTCGCGTCCGCCCTGCTGCGCGGCTCGTACCACCTGTACCAGGGGTGGGGGCCGTTCTTCGGGAACTTCGTGATGGGCCTGGTGTTCGCCGAGTACTACCGCCGGCGACGGCGCGTCATGCCGCTCGTCGTCGCGCACACGATCATGGACATGGTCGTGTTCGTGGGCTACGCGTCGATCCCCGACGAGTGGCGCGACGCCCTGCACCTGTCGTAGCCGCGCCGCCACCGCCCGATCCCGGACTCCGCCCTCGCCCCGGGCCCGTCCTCGGCCTGCCCCGCCCCGCGCCGGCCGCCGCGCCGGCGAGACCAACACCGATGTCGCTCCCGGTCACCTCTTGGACACCAGCGTTGGTCTCGCCCCGGGCCGGCCGTCCCTTCGCCGCCCCGCGCCGCCGCGGGGCCGCCCGGCCGGGCCGCCACGCCGCCGCGGGGCCGCCCGGCCGGGCCACCCTGGCGAGACCAACACAGGTGTCGCTCCCGATTGCCTGTGGACTTCCGTGTTGGTCTGGGGCCGTCAGCTCAGGCCGGGGAGATCAGCGGACGGGCACGGCCTGCCCGGCGAGCGACTCGGCCGCACCGATCAGCACCTCGTCGCTGTCCTTCGTCAGGCGGTCGCCGGACCACCGCTCCTTGAGGGTGAGCGTCGTGCCGTCGTGCAGGGTGAACGTCGCCTTCACCGGCGTGCGCTTGAGCACCTCGGCGGTCGCCACGTCCTCGAACGCGACGAACCGGTAGCGCCGCGCGAGCTCGACGGCCGACACGCCGGCGAGCATCGCGAGCCGCTCCTTGCCGCCCTCGGTGTCCTTCGTGCTCGGCACGATGACCAGCCCGTTGTCGAGCACGAGCACCTCGGCCGGCTTCCCGTCCACGTCGACGGTCGCGAGACCGCCGACCACGTCTCCGCCGTGCGCGGTCGCGACCTCGGAGACCTGACCTGCACGCTCGACGTCGATGCCGAGGGCCTGCAGCGCAGCCCGGGCCGCGTGCGCCCCGCCCGGGTCGGCCAGGGACGCGACCACGTCGTCGAGCACCAGCGGCTGCCCGTCCGCGCGCACCAGCACGGCCGGGCCGCCCCACGAGTGCTGCCAGCGACCGATCCCCGCCTGGACTGCGGCGGACCGCACCACGACGCCGAGCACGAGGCCGGCGGGCGTGTCGCCGTCCTCGTCCGGACCCTGCGCCGGGTCGAGACCCAGGCTCCTCACCACCTCGTCGAGCCGCCCGGCGCCGACCACGTCCAGCACCGTGGCGAGCGTCGCCCGCGGCCGCCCGGTCAGGCGCGCGACGGCGCGGTAGACCGTGTCCGCCGTGCGCTGCTGCGCCTGCGCGACGGACGCCGCGGTGAACGCGTCCCAGTCGAGCCGGACGCGGTCGCCGAAGGCGACGACCTGCTCGGCGAGCGCGGCCGCGGCGTTCTCGAACCCGGGCACGAGGCTGGTGGCCGGACGGGTGTCGCGCACGACGGCCACGTCCGGCATGCCCTCCATGGCAGCGACCCGGGCGGCGATCGACGGGTGGCTGTCCCACCGCGACTGCTCCGCAGGCGGCGCGTCCTGCCGCATCGTCGCGAGCTCGTCGCCCCGGGCAGCGAGCAGGCTGCCGAAGCCGCCGAAGAACCCTGCCGCCGTCGGCGCGAGCCCGTTCTCCCACCCCGCGTCGAGGTACGAGCCGCCGTAGAAGCTCCACGCGCGGTCGACGAGCGGCAGCTCCTTCAGCGTCCCCTGGGCGACCGACCGGCCCGCGACCCGCACGGACAGGTCGTCGGCCTCCAGCTCCTGACGGCGGCTCACGGAGGCGGACACCAGCAGGTACAGCCGGGCGTAGCCCTTCAGCGCCCAGACCACGATGTTGCCGGACAGCGCGTCCAGGGTGGCCCCGATCGCCACCCGTCCGCGGTACGTCAACGGTCCGAGCCGGGTGTGGCTGCGCGAGTAGTGGCCAAGTTCGTGCGCGAGGACCGACCGCAGCTGCGACACGTCGAGCGCCTGCACCAGCGGCACGCCCAGGTACAGCCTGCGGCGGCCGGGGACCAGCCCGAGCAGCCGCGCGTCCTCCGAGACCGCGGCGTTCACGTCGGGGACGAGCCGGATCTCGTCGGGAACCCGGGTCTGCGCCACGACGGCGAGCTGGTCGAGCTCCGCCCACAGCGCCGGCGCGTTCGCCCGGGAGACCTGCAGCCCCGGCTCGGGCTGCGGCCGGGACCGAGCCACCTGGACGAGAGCCGCGACGACGGCGATGCCCGCCGCCAGGGCGACGAACGCCAGCTTCGCCCCGCCGGTCCCGGCGCCGGAACGGAAGGCGAACGCCGAGAGCAGACCGAGCCCGGCGATCATCGCGAGCGCCACCACGTAGAACCCCGCCAGCAGCAGCAGCGACAGCGCCGCCCGGAACGTCGTCGTCATCGTCTGCCTCCGCCACCCGCCCGCGTGCGGCCGCACGAGGATCGTGCGCGGAGCCTACTGAGCCCGGTGCTCCACGCGCGGTGGAACGGGAGGTGAAGAACGGAGGCGGCTACACCGCCGCCGACCCGCGCCCCACCGCCCGGCTGAACGCCCGCGTGGCGAACCCGCTGACCACGAGCAGCACCCCGGCCACGAACGCGAAGAGCCCGAAGATCACCATGACCACAGCGATCGTCTCCTGCGGGTTGACGAGCATCAGGAGGCCGATCAGGAACGTGACGAGCCCGAGGGCCAGCACCCAGAACCACCCGATGTCGCGGGCCCGGTAGAGGGTCGCGGCGGCGATCACACCGAGGATGCCGACGACGAGGACCCAGATCGCGATGAGGTAGAAGATCGCCTTCGCCGTCTCGGGCGCCCAGAGGACCGCGACCAGGCCGAACCCGACACTGACGAGTCCCAGGACGGCCCACCAGATGCTGCCCTCCTCGTGCCGGTTCGAGAACCACTGCCCCAGCGTGAGGAGCCCGTCGACGACCGCGAAGATCCCGAACACCCAGACCAGCGCGGCGGCGGTGTTGAACGGGTGCGCGAGCATCAGGAAGCCGACGACCAGCAGCACGATCCCGCGGACCACCGGCAGCCACCAGATCCCGCGCAGCTTCGCGTCGACGTCGGTGCCGAGCTCGTCAGTCATCGGACCCCCTCGGGCGTCAGCCCACAGAGCACCGAGCGGGACCCACCCGCATGCCACGGTGCTCCTCGTCGGCCACGCTAGCCGCCCGGACCAGCACCGACACCCGCAGGCGCGCCGGAGCAGCGGCGAGGCGATCCCGTGGTCGTTCGACGGGAGCGGGCGGCTCTCACGTCGGCGCCTCGGGTGCCCGGTCGGTGGGTGGTTCAGCAGTCGGCTGGTTGGGGGATGTCGGTGCAGAGGCCGCTGACGAGGTGGGAGCGGCGTTCTTGGACGTCGAAGGGTGCGCCGGTGATGGTGGTGTGGGCGGTGCCGGTGATGTCGCGCCAGATGCTGGTGCCGTCGACCCGGTAGCGGCCGGTCCAGGTCGTGGTCAAGGTGATCTGCCGGGTGCCGGTGCTCTGGTAGACGTGCGCGGTGTCCTGGTGGGGCCAGGGGTGGCCGGGGCTGGTGGTGACCAGGCCGTCCAGGTCGTCGCCGAAGTCGTAGTCGAAGGTGGTCGGGGTGGCGATGACGTCCACGCCGTAGCCGAGCAGGTCGGTACGGAAGGACTGTGGGGTGGGGTCGGTCATCACGATGGTGTCGATGTTGACCAGGACCCAGCCCTGGTCGGGTTCCATCCGCAGGACCGGTGGTGGCAGGGGCAGGCGTCGGAAGTCGGCCTCGGTCATGGTCGGCACGGCGTCCTCGGGGCAGGAGTACCCGATCGCCAGGGTCCAGGGCAGGCCCGCCCAGGAGTCCGTGATCGAGGCGCGGGTCTGGCGCCACAGCGGCAGGATCGCGGGACCGTCGATGCAGGTCGGCACGATGATCGTCGCGTTCGTGCTGCCGCATGCGGGAAGCGCGCCGCCGTCCACGGGCGCCGGCCCGACCGGCGCACCCGGCTCCGCGGCACCACCGGTCGGCACGTTGCACTGCGGGGCACGCATGTACCGGGTGGTCAACAACGCCGGATCCTGCCGCGCAGCCGCCTCATACACCTGCCGAGCAGTGAACGCCGTCAAGTTGACGGTGTCGCCGCTGGCGGTGCCGTCGATGCGTTCCGCTCGAGCGGCAGTTCCCCCGAGCAGTACCGACACGACGATCCCGGCGACACAGGCGGTCCGGGCGACTCCTCGCCGCAACCTCACGAATCGACCGTCTTGTGCGAGAGCTCACGCACGGACCACGCGGACCCGTCGTGGACCACAGCAGCCTCGACGTCGTACATCAGCGTTCCGGGGTAGTCCTTGATGAGGGTCCCGGACTGACTGAGCTCCTGCGACGGTCCTTCCGCCATCCGCAGATGGACGCTGAACCACCGCCCTGGATCGACTTCCGTGCTCGTGGCGTCGGTGAGCGTGAGGCCGCCACCTACCGCGTGCTCGTTCCTTGCCGTGAGGCGGTCGACCCCGTCGATCACGCTCGCGCAGAAGACGCACTCCGGGTGACTCAACGCTCGAAGGTCCTGGGCGTCACCGGTGTTCTGGGCATAAGGAAATAGCTGCAGGTAGAACTCGAGGACCGAGATCGCACCCTCGGGGGTCGGCGCCTGGTCCAGCGCAGCCGGCCGCTCCGGCTTGACCCCGTCGGGAAGCGCAGCCAGCACCCCGGGCGTCGGAGCCGGGGTCCTGAACGTCGGCGTCGGCGTCGGCGTCGCGCTCTCCGTCAGCCACGGCGCCGCCGTCGAAGGCGCCGGCCGCAACCCTGGCTCCTCGCCGGTGCATCCCGCGAGAGCCGCGCACGCCACCCCCGACAGGAGGATCGCGACGACGCGTCGAACAGGTGCATGGCGGCTGGGCATGGCCGCGAACCTACTGGAACCGGGCATCCCCGAACGAGGCCCGACCCAACCTGTGGATGACGGACGACTCGGAGCGGCCCACCGACGCGTCGACGACCTGTGCCGCAGCCACCAGCGGGTCGGCACCGGAGGTCGCGGGCACCTGCGGGCTCGTTGCCTAGACTCGCCGGTATGTCCGCGCCGACGCCTGCCCGTCGCGCGGCCTCGGACCCCGAGGCCGCGGAGCCCGAGGCCGCAGAGGCCCAGGCCGCGGAGCCCCAGGCGGCGGAGCCCCAGCCCGCAGAGCCCGAGGCCGCCGTCCCGGCAGACGCCCTTCCCGACGCCGGTCCGCACGCAGCCGGCAGCCCGCCCGGCGCGTCGCCGACCGGAGCAGCGCCCGCAGTCACGGACGACGTACGGATCGACGACATCCCGGCGGTCCGCGTCCACCACCCGAGCGACCTCATCGCCATGGTGGTCTCGGCGGTCGGCATCGTGCTGGTCACGGTCCTCGCGACGTACGCGCAGCACACGACCGCCGGTGTCGCGCAGGACGTGCAGGGTTTCGCGACGCTGCTCCAGCGCATCCTGTTCATCCCGGTCCAGGTGCTCGAGGGCCTGGTGACCCTCGCGGTCCCGCTGCTCGTGTTCGGCGAGCTCGCGTTCCGGCGGCTCGGCCGGCAGGTGCTCGAGGGGCTCGCGGCGGCGACCGCGGCGCTCGTCGTGAACTGGCTGCTGTACGTGCTGGTGCAGCAGCTCGGGTCGACCGACCTGGTGCACGGCCTGTCGATCCGGCGCAGCGGCGAGTGGGTGCTGACGGTCCCGGGCTACCTGGCGATGCTGGCGGGCCTCCTCACCGCCGTCGGCCCGCGGGACCGGCGCCGGACCGTCATGTGGTCGTGGAACCTGGTGTGGATCGTCGTCGGCGTCCTGCTCATCACCGCACGCGTGTCCCTGCCCGGGCTGATCATCGCGCTGCTCGCCGGCCGGCTCGCCGGTCAGGCCGTCCGGTACCTGTCGGGCGTGCAGTCCGAGCGTGCGTACGGTGCGAGCCTCGTCGCGGGGGTACGACGCGCGGGCTTCGACCCGGTCCGCCTCACGAGGGTGCCCGACGACACGACGACCGCCGAGGCGGAGCGCATGGTCCGGGCAGGGGCCCGGCCGCCGGAGCTGGACGGCGAGCCCGAGGCGCGGGCGCTCACCCGCTCGACGAGCCACCGCATCTACCAGATGACGACCTCCGCGGGCGACGGGCTCGACGTCGTCGTCATCGACCGTGACCGGCAGGTCGTCGGCTCCTTGACGCGGCTGTGGCGCTCGATCCGGATGCGCGGGCTCGAAGGCCGGTCGGTGATGCCGTTGCGGCAGGCCACGGAACGGGCGGCGCTCCTGTCGTACGCGGCCCGGGCGGCGGGGGTGCGGACGCCGAAGCTGCTCAGCATCGCCGAGGCCGACGAGTCGATGCTGCTGGTGCAGGAGCGGCCGGGCAGTGCCGTCCCGCTCGCCGACACCCCGCCGGAGCACCTGACCGACCGGGTGCTCCGGGAGATCTGGGCGCAGCTGCAGCTCGCGCACGACGCCGGGATCGCCCACCGCGCGCTCACGAGCGACGTGGTCCTCGTCGACGTCCTCGTCGGGCAGCCGGTCGTGTGGCTCACCGGGTGGGAGCAGGGCGACGTCGCGTCCTCGGACCTCGCCCGTCGGCTCGACGTCACCCAGCTCGTCGCGCTCCTGGCGCTGCGCGTCGGCGCGACCCGCGCGCTGGAGTCCGCGGTCGCCGTGCTGCCGGACGCGGACATCGCGGCGATCGGTCCGCTGCTGCAGACCATGACGCTGCCCCGCGAGACCCGTGACGAGATGCGCGCGCACAAGCCGGTGCTCGCCGAGCTCCGCTCCGAACTGGTCGCCCGCCTGCCCGAGGCGGACGTCGAGCCGCAGCAGCTGGCGCGGTTCGGTGCGCGCACGGTGGTGACGATCGCGCTCACGGTCGTCGCGATCTTCGTCATCCTCACCACCATCAACGTCGAGCAGATCGAGGCCGCGCTCGCGCAGGGTGACTGGCGCTGGTCGGCGCTGTGCTTCCTGCTCGGCCTGTCGACGTTCGTCGGCGCCGCGGTCGCGTTCGTCGCGTTCTCGCCCGTCAAGCTGTCGCTCTGGCGGGCGACGCTCGTGCAGGCGGCGGCGACGTTCGTGGCGCTGGCCGCCCCGGCCGGCATCGGGCCGGCGGCGCTCAACCTGCGGATGCTCCAGCGGCGGGGGGTCAGCACCAGCCTCTCGGCCGCGACGGTGGCCCTCGTGCAGGTCAGCCAGTTCGTCGTGACGCTCGGGCTGCTGCTCGTGCTGTCGCTGCTGTCGGGCACCTCGGAGTCGGAGCTGCCCGTCGACCCGGTGGTGCTGCTCGTCATCGGCATCGTCGCGGCGCTCGTCGCCCTGTCGCTGCTCATCCCGAAGGTGCGGCAGTGGGTGCTGGCCAAGACGATGCCGACGCTCCGGCAGATGTGGCCGCGACTCATCGAGGTGCTCGGTCAGCCGTGGCGACTCGCGCTCGCCTTCGGCGGCAACCTGTCGATGACGCTGGGGTACATCTTCGCGTTCGAGGCCGCCATGCACGCCCTGGGCCAGAGTGCGAGCCTCGTACAGGTGGCGCTCGTGTACCTGACCGGGAACACGGCCGGGGCGATGGTCCCCACCCCCGGCGGGATGGGCGCGATCGAGTTCACGCTGGGCACGACGCTGTCCAGCTTCACCGGGATCAACACCGGCGTCGCGTTCTCCGTGGTGCTCCTGTTCCGGTCGCTCACGTACTGGCTGCGCATCCCGTTCGGGTGGGCGGCCATGCGGTACCTGCAGAAGCGCGGGGACCTGTAGCCCGCTCCTCGCGGGCGCGACACCCCGGGTCGACGTGTCCTCGGACGCCGCCGACCCGGAGGATCCCGCAGGTGTCAGGTGAGGGCTTTCGCCTTGAGCTGGTCGAACTCGGTCTTGTCGATCACACCGGCGTCCAGCAGCGCCTTGGCCTCACCGATGTGCTGCGCGGGCGTGATGCCGGCCGCCGAGCGGATGTAGGTGTCCGTGTCGGCCTTGGCCCGCTGGACGGTCGCCAGCTGACGATCTGCCATCCCGGTGCCGCGGGCGATCATGTACACCAGCGCGGTGACGAACGGGAGGACGACGAGGAGGACGACCCAGACCGCCTTCCACCAGCCGCTGAGGGCGTGGTCGCGGAACAGGTCGGTGAGGATCTGGAACAGGATCACGAGATAGGCAAGGAAGACGAACCACCAGATCAGCAGCCAGAACCAGCTCCAGAAGCTGTCCATGCGACCTTCTCTCGGTTGCGAGCCGCCCCGAGTGGCGAGCCCGGTGTTCGGAAGCTAACCGACAACCGCCGGGACGCAGCGGAGGAGCCGGGCACGGCGACCACACGGCATCGCGCCGATCTGCAGGGGCAGGGCCGCCGAGCGCCGACATGCGGATCGCCGGCCCCCCGTGTCGGGGAACCGGCGATCTGCGGTGCTGCGGGGTGGTGCTGCCTTCGTCAGGCGGCGAGGTGCTCGCGCTGCGCGGGGACCAGGTCCGAGACGCTACGGTGCGCCGCGAGCTGGGCCCAGGCCTGCAGGCGAGCCGTCGGCAGGATGAAGGGGGTGTTCGACGTGGGGTCGACTGAGTAGCCGCGCTGGTCCATGAGACCTTCCTGTCTATTCGGTAGCCCGGCTGACCCTGGGGGTCCCGTGGCTTTGCGTCCCCTCCTCGCAGAGGGTTTGCCGTTTCGCTGACAGACCCGACATTAGAGCAAGATGAGACCGCGCGGAAGCGGTTCAACCGCACAAACTCGGACATCTGTCCACTTTCACCCGCTGGAGTGGACATGGCCGGTGTTCTGCGGGTATGCGGCTGATGACCGAACCTGCTGCTCGGCCTGATGCCGACCGGAGGTGTCGGAAGAAGTTCCGCAACTCGTCCCCCGGACGGCCGTCACCCGGACGGCCGTCCAACAGATCGGTCAGCCGGCGGGCGGCGTGGAGAGATGGAACGCCAGCTGGGTCTCCCACCGCGACATGTCGGGCTCGACACGGGGGTCGGTGAGCAGGAGCTCCAGCCGGGCGCCCCAGGCGTCCCCGTCGGAGGTGTCCTGGCGGTCCCACACCCAGCCGTGCACGTCGCCGTAGTCCAGGAGGTCCGCCGTGACCTGGACGAGCTCCTCCGGGTGCCCCACGTGCGTGGTCACCGCGTACGTCCCGGCGGGCAGGACGCCCGGGGTCACGTCGCCGTCGACGGCCGCGATCGGCTCGTCGACGGGCACTCCGGCCTCCACCAGCATCTCCCGCTCCATGTCGATCACGTGGTAGCGGAAGAACGGCGGCCCGGCCGGCGCGAGCGAGTGGGCGTCCAGCCATGCGAACACGTCCGGGAAGCGGTCGGCCACCAGGTGGAACGTCGTCATCGTCACCGGGCGACGGATGCCGACGTACGACACCTGCGGCCGCGTGACCAGCGCGGGTACGGACACGGCCCGGTCCATGACGTCTCCTGTCGACGTTGCTCGCCGTCTGCCCTGGCAGCGGCCCGGTCGAACGCTACGGCGACCCGTCGCCCCGGCACCAGGGGACGACGACGGCCCCCGCACCGTGCGCGGGGGCCGTCGTCGATCGTGGGGGGCAGCCAGGGCTACTTGAACGCGTCCTTGACGTCCTCGCCGGCCTGCTTGATGTTCGCCGCGGCCTGGTCGCCCTTGCCCTCTGCCTCGAGGCGCTCGTCCCCGGTCGCCTTGCCGGCGCCCTCCTTGACCTTGCCCTTCGCCTCTTCAGCGGCGTTCGAGACCTTGTCGTCGAGACCCATGTGTCGCACCTTCCGACCAGTGCGGGCCGCCTTGTCGGACCCGCGATGACTTCGCGACGACGTTATGTCGGCCCCACGCAGACCGCATCCGGAAGTGCCGGAGCCGGCCGGCGGACGGCGGCTGCTCACCGGCGAGGGGCCCACCGGGCACCGAGCTCCGCGCCCGTCGGGGCGGGGCCGGGCAGACGCCCGGTGGCGGCCTGCGGGCGCAGCGCGTCGAGGAGCAGGGTGAGGTACCGGTCGCGCAGGACGGCCGTGCGGTCGGCATCGTCGAGCCGGACCGCGGTGACCTGCTCGAAGACCATGGCGAGGTCGGTCGTCTCGAGGTCCGCACGCACGGCCCCGGCGTCCTGGGCCCGCCGGAACAGTGCGTCGCCTCGCCTGGTCGCCTCTCTGGACAGCGCGACGAGCTCCGGTGTCGGGGTGAACGTGCCGGCGAGGTGCACGGTCAGGGAGTGCACGTCCTGCGCCACGACGCCCCGGACGAACGCGTCGAGCTGCGCGGCCGGGTCGTCGAGCTGCTCCGCCTCGTCGGCCGCCTGGACGAACCGGCGCAGGCCGTCGGCGCACAGGGTGGCGAGCAACGCCTCCTTGCTCGCGTACCGGCGGTACAGCGCACCGACACCCACGCCGGCCTCCTTCGCGACGGCGGCGACCGGCGCCTCGGGCGTGCGCATGAAGACCGCGCGGGCGGCCTCGAGGATCCGGTCGTCGTTCCGGGCCGCCTGGGCGCGGCGGCCGCTCAGAGGCGTCGTCATGGGTGACACCGTATGGGACCGGAATGCTTTGTTCCGATCGCGGTCCGGGCGCCACGCGCACGGCTGCGCACCGTCCGGCCCGCGCTCAGCCCGTCCCCTCGGCCGGGCGCTCCTCGCGCAGCCGCGGCTCCGTGCGCCGGGACGGCACCACACCGGCCTTGTCGGCGTAGAACGCCCTGATCACGTCCATGTCGGCGGGCACGTCACCGGTGAGCCGGACGGTCGGGCCGAGGCCCGTCGTCCTCGTCGTCCGGTCCACGTAGCCCAGCGTGACGGGCAGGTCGCAGGCCCGCGCGATGCGGTAGAAGCCCGACTTCCAACCGTCACCGGACCTCGTCCCCTCGGGGGTCACGACGAGGTAGAACCGCTCCCCCGCCCTGATGCGCGCGACGACCTCGTCCACCAGGCCGGCCGGGTCCCGGCGGTCCACCGGGATGCCGCCGAGCGCCCGCATGAGCGGACCGGCGACGCCCCGGAACAGGGTGTGCTTGCCGAGCCAGCGGAACGACAGGTCTCCCTCGGCGCCGATCGCGAGCATCAGCACGAAGTCCCAGTTCGACGTGTGCGGGGCGCCGACGAGGACGCCCGAGCCGTCCTTCGGGACCCGCTCGGTGACCAGGGTCCAGCGGCTGACCCGCCAGTACGCGCGGGCGACGGTGCGGCGCAGGCTCATCGGTCGATCACGGCCAGACCGTAGCCCGTCGCGGGCCGCTCGGCCGCTCGCACGCGCTGACCCGCCCGAGGCATGGGACGGGCGTCTCGACGAGCGGCCGGTCGAAGGAGTGCGTCAGGGTGCCCGACGCGGCCGGTCGGAGGCGTCCCTGCGCATGCTCGACGCGGCCGCCCGGGAAGCTGCCGGGCGGCACCGCGTCAGACGGGCAGGACCTCCGCCCGGGACCAGCGCCCGTCAGCGGTGGTCACCCGGTGGACCCCGCCGACGACGGTCACGGCGGTCTCGGTCTCGCGGACCGAGCACGACGGCCCGACCCAGAGCTCGTGGCTCCCCGGCTCGACGATGCGGGTGAGGTCGCGGTCGGCGAAGGCCAGCCGCGCCGTGGGGACCGTGAGCTCCACGACGACGCTCTCGCCCGGCTCCAGGTGGAGGCGGTGGTACGCCAGGAGCTGGGCCACCGGACGGGTGACGGACCCGACGACGTCCCGCCCGTAGAGCTGGACGACGTCGTCGCCGGCACGCGTACCCGTGTTGGTCACCGTCACCCGGGCACGGAGCTCCCCGGACGACTGCACCTCCGCCGCTGCGGTCAGGTCGGTGTGCGTGAACGTGGTGTACGACAGCCCGTGCCCGAACGGGAGGGCGGGCGTGCTGCGCAGGTTCGTGACGTCGCCGTCGCCCCCGAGCTGCGGGTGCAGGTAGGAGAACGGCTGGGCACCGGCCGAGCGGGGCATGCTGACCGGCAGGTGACCCGACGGGTTGACCCGCCCGCTGAGCACGCCGGCGACGGCGTTGCCGCCCTCCTCGCCCGGGAAGAACGTCTGCAGGACGGCGGCGCACCGGTCGAGCGCCCAGTCCACCGCGTAGGGTCGACCGGTGAGCAGCACGAGGACCACGGGGGTACCGGTGGCGAGCACCGCCTCGACGAGCTCCCGCTGCACGCCCGGGAGCTCCAGGTCGTCGCGGTCGCAGCCCTCGCCGACGGTGCCGCGGCCGAACAGGCCCGCGTGGTCGCCGACCACGAGCACGGCCACCTCGGCCGCCGCGGCGGCACGGACGGCCTCGTCGAAACCGCTGCGGTCGTCGTCGTCCACCGCACAGCCCTGCGCGAACACCAGCTCGGCGGCGGGCAGCTCGGCCGCGAGGGCCTGTCGCACGGTCGGGACGTCGATGCCGCTCTCCACCCCGGGGTGGTGAGCGAGGACGTGGTTGACGAAGGAGTAGCAGCCGAACAGGGCCGCCTCACGGTCGGCGTTCGGGCCGATCACAGCCACCGTCGCCGGGCCGGTGGCCAGCGGCAGGGTGCCGTCGTTGGACAGGAGGACCACGGACTCCTCGGCGAGCCGCGCCGCGATGCGGCGGTGCTGCGGGCTGTCCAGGTCGATCTCGCTCGGCGGCTCGTCGTCGAACGTCGCGTCGAGCAGGCCCAGCTCCTGCTTCTGGGTCAGGGCACGGAGCACGGCCCGGTCGACGAGCGCCTCGTCGACCTTGCCGGCGCGGACCGCCTCGGCGAGCGGCCGCAGGAACGCGTCGCCCGTCGGGAGCTCGATGTCCACACCGGCCGCGAGGGCCAGGCCGGCCGCCTCACCGAGGTCGGCCGCCACGCCGTGCAGGATCTGCAGGAACGCGACACCGAAGTAGTCGGCGACGACCGGGCCCTCGAAGCCCCAGCGCTCCCGCAGGATGCCCGTGAGGATCCGCGGGTCGGCCGCGACGGGCACGCCGTCTATCTCGTTGTACGACGACATGACGGACTTCGCGCCGCCGTCGAGCAGAGCCATCTCGAACGGGACCAGCAGGACGTCCTCGACCTCGCGGGGTCCGGCGTGGACCGGCGCGAAGTTGCGGCCCGACTGCGACGCGGAGTAGCCGACGAAGTGCTTGAGCGTGGCGTGCACGCCGGCCGACTGCAGCCCGCGGACGTACGACGTGCCGAGGGTGCCCACGACGTACGGGTCCTCGGCGATGCACTCGTCGACCCGGCCCCAGCGCGGGTCGCGGATGACGTCCAGCACCGGGGCCAGGCCCTGGTGGATACCGAGCTGGCGCATGGACCCGCCGATGGCGGCGCCCATCTCGGTGACGAGCTCGGGGTCGAACGACGCACCCCAGGCCAGCGGCGTCGGGAACGTCGCCGCCCGCCACGCCGAGAGCCCCGTGAGGCACTCCTCGTGCACGAGCGCCGGGATGCCCAGCCGGGTGTCCCTGACGAGCGAGCGCTGCTGGTCCCACAGCGTGCGCGCCCGCTCGACCACGTCCACCGGACGCGTGCCGTACACCCGGGTCAGGTGGCCCAGTCCGTGCTCGGTGGCGTCGTCCAGCCCCTGCTCGACGGTGAACTCGCCCTGCAGGGGAGCGACGGTCTCACCGTCGCCCTTCTCCCAGAACCCGACGAGCTGGGCCAGCTTCTCCAGGAGCGTCATCCGCTCGAGGAGCAACCGGGGCCGGTCCGATACCTGGTCAGGGGAAAGCTGGAGATCCGTCACGGATCGACTCCTTAAGCACGGCGTACTGATGGGACACGTGCGCGCGCGACACAGCGGCCGCGCGCGGCACGGAGGGGCCAGTCCCGGGTCAGCCCTTGACGGCTCCCTGAAGCCCGTTGACGATCTGCTTCTGCATGGCGAGGAAGAAGATCAGTGCCGGGATCATGGCCAGGGAGGTGAACGCGAAGACTCCCGCGATGTCGGACGAGTGCTCCGAGGAGAAGTCCGCGACCCCGAGGGGGAGCGTCTTCATCTTGTCCTGCAGCAGGAGCAGCGGGAGCAGGTATGCGTTCCACGAGCCGACGAACGCCAGCACGCCGACGGTGACCATGCCGGGCTTCGACAGCGGCAGCAGGATCCGCCAGAAGAACCCGATGCGGGAGGCGCCGTCGAGCAGCGCGGCCTCCTCCAGCTCGTTCGGCAGCGCCTGCAGGAACGGGCGCAGGATCACGACCGTCACCGGCAGAGCGAACGCCGCCTGCGGGAGCGCCACCCCCCACCAGGTGTTCCCCAGGTGGAGCTCCTTGGTGATGAGGATGAACAGCGGGATGATCGCGACGGTCGCCGGGAAGAGCAGGCCCATCACGAAGATGAGGAAGATCTGCTCGCGCCCCTTGAACTTGTACCGGGCGAGCGGGTAGGCCGCCATGATCCCGAACACCACCACGAGGGTCGTGGTGATGATGGCGATGGCCGCGGAGTTGCCCGCGTACCGCCAGAAGTTCGGGTTGGTCAGCACGCCGAAGTAGTTTTTCAGCACCCACGGGTCGGGGAACGCCGCCGGGTCCTCGGCGAGCTGTCCGTTGGTACGGAAGCCGCTGAGCACGCCGTAGATGACCGGACCGAGCGTCAGGCCGATGACCACGAGGGCGATCGCCCAGACGAGCGGGTTGCCACCCTCGAGGGAGGTCTTCTTCTTGGTGAAGCCCGCTTCCTTCGCGGTCATCGCGACGGGCTGCGGGTTCGACGGCGTCACAGTTCCGGCGCTCATCGCCTCTTCCTTCCACGGGCATCGGACAGCACGTCCCGGCTGAGGATGAAGCGCTGGTACAGCAGCGCCGCGACGAGCGAGACGATGAAGAGAATCACGGACGCCGCGGAGGCGATGCCGTAGTTGGACCGCTTCGTGCCCTCGGTGATGAGGAACGTCGCCATGGTGTTCGTGGCGTTGGCCGGTCCACCGCCGGTGAGGATCCAGACCATGTCGAACAGCTGCAGCGAGCCGATCATCGACAGGAAGGCCCAGGTGCGGATCGTGGGGCCGAGCAGCGGGATCGTGATCCGGCGCTGCACCTGCCACCAGCTCGCGCCGTCGATCTGCGCGGCTTCGTAGAGCTCCTCGGGCACGGTCTGGAGGCCGGCGAGGAAGAGGATGATCGCGAGACCGATGTACTTCCAGGTCAGGACCACGATCACGGTGGGCAGGGCCCACTTCGTGTCACCGAGGAATCCCTGCGCAGGACCGTGCAGCCCGAACGTGCCGAGGATCGTGTCCACGACGCCGTACTTCGGCTGGAGCAGCTGGAACCAGATGACGCTCGCGATGACCTCGGCCAGCACGTACGGCACGAAGATGAGGGTCCGAAGCTGGTTCTGACCCTTCATCTTGCGGTTCAGCAGCAGCGCGATCGCGAGACCCAGCGGGAGCTGGATGAGGACCGAGGCGACAGCGATGATGATGTTGTGCTTGAACGCGTCGATGAAGACGTCGTTCTGCAGGACGCTGACGTAGTTCTTGAGCCCGACGAAGTCGATGAGCGGGCCGTAGCCCTTCCACCGGTAGACGGAGAACTGGACCGCCTTGACGATGGGCCAGACCACGAAGAACAGGAACAACAGCAAGGCGGGCGCCGTGAAGAACAGAATCTCCAGGCGCTTGCGGACGGCCGGGCCCATCCCACGGCGTCCGCCCGAGGCCGGGGCCGCCGGCCGCGCGTGAGCGCGACCGGCGACCTCGACCAGGGTGGACGTCGCAGGCGAGGCGGGGGCGCCCACGCGGGCGTTCGCTTCGTCTGCCACGTCGATCACTTCTCCGAGTCAGCCGCCGCCTGAGTGGCGTCGACGATGTCCTGCGGGGAAGCCTGGCCGGCGAAGGCCAGGGCAATCGCGTCGTTCATCGCGCCACCGACGGAGGCACCGAACGCCGTGTCGAAGTAGAGCTGGACGTACGGCGCGGCGTCACGAACCTTGAGCAGCTCGGCGAGCGCCGGGTCCTTCACGTACTGCGACGCCGACGGGTTGGTCGGCAGACCCATGTCGAGCTCCGCGAAGCCCTTCTGGACCTTGTCGGAGAGCAGGTAGTTCACGAAGTCGACAGCAGCGTCGGGCGCGTCGTTCGACACGGCCCACGCGTCGCCGCCACCAAGGGCAGCGGTGGGCTCACCCTTGTCGCCGGCGAACGTCGGGAACGGGAACCAGCCCGTGTTCTCGCCGAGGCCCTTGCCGTCCTCGGTGAGGCCCTGCATCACGCCGGGCTCCCAGTGACCCTGGAGCTCGGTCGCGACCTTGCCCGTGGCCAGGAGGCCCGAGGCGGAGGTGGCACCGGTCTGGGCCGGGGTGGAGAGGAAGCCGGAGTTGAACGGCGTGGCGTCGAGGATCTTCTGGAGGTTCTCGCCAGCCTTGACGAAGCACGGGTCCGAGAAGTCGAGCGTCTTGACCGCGTCCTGGAGGACCGACTGGGCGCAGGCGCGCACAGCGGTGTAGTACCAGTAGTGCGCGGCCGGCCACTTGTCACCGGCGCCGACGGAGATCGGCTCGAAGCCGGCCGTCGCTCCGGTCGCCTTCAGCTTCTCGATGTCGGCGGCGTAGTCGTCCCACGTGACGGGAGGCTCGGTGATGCCGGCCTGCGTCCAGAGCGCCTTGTTGTACCAGAAGCCGACGACGCCGACCGAGAACGGGAGGCCGTACGTCTTGCCGTCCACCTGCCAGCCGGCGACGGAACCGCCGATCTTGTCGATGGTCTCCTTCGCAGACTCGGAGATGTCCTTCGTGATGCCCGCGGCGACGTGGTCCTTCAGCTCGCCGCCACCACGCTCCATGTAGATGTCCGGCGTGTCGCCGGACTGGAACGCGGCCTCGAGCTTCGTGACCATGTCCTCGTGCTGCATCGCGGAGACCTCGATGTGCACGCCGGGGTTCTCGGCCTCGAAGTCCTTCGCGACCTGGTCGTAGTACGTCTTGCCATCACCGGTGTTGCTGTTGTGCCACCAGGAGATGGTCGTCTCGCCGCCACCGGTCGAGTCGTCGTTGCTGTTGTCGCCGCCACCGGTGCTGCATGCACCGAGCAGGGCGAGGCTCATACCCAGCGCCAGGGCGCCAAGGACAGGTGTCCTCTTCATCTTCGAACTCCTCGTCGTCACTGAGAGGGATGGACGCCGCAAGGTTTGCAGCCCGTTGCCAACATGTCAAAAACGTTATCGAGAACGTTATCGAACTGATGCATTATGCTCGCCGACGTGGAGCCGACCCCCCGAGTGAAGATGGCCGACGTCGCCCAGATCGCCGGCGTCTCCGTCGCGACCGTGTCGAAGGTCGTGAACGGTCGGTACGGCGTGGCCCAGAGCACCCTGACCCGCGTCCAGGAAGTCATCGACGAGCTCGGGTACGAGACGAGCCTCGGTGCCCGTAGCCTGCGCAGTTACCGCACGAACGTCCTCGGGATCCTCGTCGCGGAGTTCGAGCCGTACAGCGCCGAGCTCCTCAAAGGAGCCTCGGGTGCGGTCGGCCCGACGGGCTACGAGCTGCTCGCCTACTCGGGTGCCGGAGTCGGTGGAGCGGACGTCGGATGGGAGCGCCGGTACCTCTCGCGGCTGTCCGGCACGCTGATCGACGGCGCCGTCATTGTCACTCCAACGGTCGTAGAGGCCGTGCCCGGAGTGCCCGTTGTGGCCGTCGACCCGCACACCGGTCCGTCGGGTCTGCCGACCGTCGATGCGGACAGCTTCGGCGGTGCCGTCCTCGCCACCGAGCACCTGCTGAGCCTCGGCCACCGCCGCATCGGGTTCCTCGGAGGCCGCCCGGATCTCGAGTCCGCGACGCTGCGTGAGGCCGGTTTCCGGCACGCGATGGCGGGAGCGGGCGTCACGGTGGACGAGCACCTCGTGCTCGTCGGCGGCTACCGGCCCGAGACCGCGGACCAGCCCGCCCGCGAGCTGCTGTCGCAGCCTGAGCCGCCCACCGGCGTGTTCGCCGCGAACGACCTCTCCGCCATCCGGGTGATGGAGGTCGCCCGTTCGCTCGGGCTGCGCGTGCCCGAAGACCTGTCGGTGATCGGGTTCGACAACGTGCCCGAGTCCGCGATGGCGACCCCGCCGCTCACCACGATCAGCCAGCCGCTGCAGCAGATGGGCGCCGAGGCCCTGCGCATGCTCGTCGACCTGATCGACGGCAAGGAGCGCAGCACGCACAGCCGGCTGCCCACGGCGCTCGTCGAGCGCTCGTCCTGCGCACCGCCCCGCACCCGCTGACCTCGTCGTCACGCGACGACCTTGCGCGACGAACCTGTGCGGCCCGCCCGGGAGGTCAGCGGTACACGAGGCTAGGAGCCCGACCTCGCCGGCTCCGCCACGGTATGGGGCACACCACGCGGTGACCTGCCCGAACGCGATCGCGCGAGCGCGAACGGGACCCGCAACGCCCGGGAGCGTGACGGCATGAACCGCAGGAAGAACCCGAGGCGCATCAGCCATGCCGCCCACCCCGTGATCGGTAGTCCGTACAGGTCGGCCACCCCACGACCCGTGCCGAACGACGCCGCCTGCCCTAGACCACGGTAGCGGAAAGGTCTCCCTGGCCTCCCCTGCAGGGTGCGTGCGATGTTCCTGCCCACCTGGTCCCCGGCCTTGATGGCCCACAGCGCGTTCGCGGGCACGGGTACGGCCGAGCGCGGATGCTGCACCGCCGCCGCGTCCCCGGCGGCCCAGACGACGCCCGAGATCCCGGACACGGGCGCGACACGCAGGTCCCGCCGGGTGACGAGACGACCGCGCGCGTCGCGGGCCAGCAGCTCCAGTCCGGGCAGCGGGACCGGGCGCTGGCCGGTGGTCGCCAGGACCGTCCCCGCCAGGATGCGGGTCCCGTCCGACAGCGTGACGCCGTGATCCCGGACCTCGACCACACGGGTCCCCGTGCGGACGTCGACGGCCAGTCGGGCGAGCTCCGCGACGCAGCGTTCGGCCAGCCGGGGCTGCTCGGCGTGGAGCGTCGGCACCACCCGGTCGTCCCCCTGCACCAGCACCACGGCGGGTGGACGACCGGGACCGGCGCGGTCCGCGAGCGCGGCGGCGAGCTCCACGCCGGCCAGTCCCCCGCCGACCACGACCACGGGACGCCCGTCGTTCCCCGCGACCGCCGCCTGCTCCACGAGCGACCGAAGACCACCCGGGCGGCGTAACGTGACGCCGCGGTCCGCCAGACCGGGAACCGCGTCGAGCGGCTCGGCGGCGCCCGTGCCGACGACCAGTGCGTCGTAGCCGACAGTCCCGTGCTCCTGCCCGCCGACGGGCTGGTAGGTGACGAGCCGGCGCTCCAGGTCGACGTGCAGGACCCGGGCGTGCAGCACCCGGGCGTGCGGCATGACCTCGACCAGTGGGGTCTGCGTCAGGCCGGCCGGCAAGCGGCCCCCCGCCACCTCACCCGTGAAGCCGTGGAAGTTGTGCACGTCGTCCGCGCTGACCACCACGACCTCGATGTCCCCGCGGCGCAGGTCACGGCGCAGCCGCCGTGCGAGGGCGCCGTACGCGTGCAGGGTCACGTAACCGCCGCCGAGGAGGACGACCCGGCGGGGTGCCGGCGAGCCGGTCACCGGACGCCCACTGCGGCATCGTCGAGGGGCACGAGGTGTGCGTCTGTGCGCGCGTCGGCACGCGGGTCGGTGCGCTCGTCGGCGCGCGCGTCGGTGCGGGCGTCGGTGCGCTCGTCGGGGCGGGAGTCGGTGCGCTCGTCGGCGAGCCGGGCAGGGGGTCGGCCGGCGGGACGGACGGCATGCCCGAACGAGGTCGGGGCCGCCGCGCTGAACCCGTGACGTGCGAACCGGGTGGCGAGGTGCCGCACGTGGTCGACCTGTTCCAGCCTCGGCACACCCAGCGAGAAGTGTCCGCGGTGGCCGTCCAGTGCGAGGAGCGCGGTCTCCGCGAAGCACGCGTACGCGTGACCCTGCGGGAGGCCGATGTCACCGCCCCGCAGGCGCATCCCCGGGACCGCGACGACGCCGCCGTCCACGACCGTCACGTCGGGTCGCTCGTCGAGCAGCGCGGGCGACGTGTTGCGGGGCTGGGTGGCGTCGAGCACGAGGGCGCCCCGGGCGAGGTGCTCCGCGCGCAGCACGGCGTCCGCCGAGGCGGTGAGCAGCACGACGAGGTCGCTGCGGCGGACGTCCCGTAGGTCGGTCGAGGTGGTCGTCGGGACGCGGCGGGCGATCTCCGCGGCGAGCCGGTCGAGCTTCGCGGCTCCACGGGCGACGAGCAGGAGCTCGTCGACCGACCGCGACCGGGCCAGGAGGCGGACGAGCGTGGTGCCGACGCTGCCCGTGGCGCCGACCACCGCGACCCGTCGGCGCCCCGAGTCGCCGAGGAGCGCGAGCACCTGGTCCTCGACCACGGCCGCGGTGAACGCGTTGCCGTTGGTGACGCCGATGTCGGTCCGGTCCCGGAGGGTGATCCCGCCCGCGGTGACCGTCGCCGTCAGTGCGCCCAGCCCGACGACGCCGGCGCCGAGCCGCACCGCGTGGTCGACCGCACGGCTCACCCGGTCCCGACCGTCGTGCGGGTGGTCCAGCAGGTGCCGCGCCCCGAACGGGACCAGGACCACGTGACCGGCCGGCTCGGGTCGCTCGTCGGGCAGGTGCACGCGGGCCATCGAGAACGGCGGCAGCGGCAGGCGGCGCACGGCACGCTCGACGAAGCGCTCCGGGAGGTGGCCCAGCGGGCGCCAGACGCGCGCGAGATCCTCGGCGATCCGGGCCCGCGGATGGACGAGGAAGGCGAAGGGGACGGCGCTCATGGTGGCTCCAGGCACGAGGGAGTCGAATGGGTGCGTCCCCTGGCGGGTCGCACTCCTCAGGTGGCGTACAGCCGACTCCTGATACCGGAGGTATCGGGTGGAAGGGACTGTTCGGCACCGGCCTACCGGCAGTCGTCGGGTTTCGGGATGTCGGTGCAGAGGGTGGAGACGAGGTGGGATCGGCGTTCTTGGACCTCGAACGGTGGGCTGGTGGTGGAGGTCTGGGCGGTGCCGTCGACGTCGCGCCAGATCGGTGAGCCGTCGACGCGGTAGGTGCCGTGCCAGGTGGTGGTCAGGGTGATCTGCCGGGTGCCGGGTCGTTGGTAGATGTGGAACGTGTCGTGGTCGGGCCAGGGGCTCGACGCACGTCAGCCGTCCGCTGCCTCGTCGTCACGGTGGACGTCTACTTCCCGGACGACCCATTGGTTGTCCCAGCCAAGTGCGAACAGCAGCGAGTAGCTGCCGCCCTCGGAGCTGGAGACGACCGATCCCAGGTTGTCGATCTCTTCGGACGGGCTCTGGGTGATCTTCACGTCAGCCGAGTAGGACTGGCCCGGGTAGACCTCCGTCCCCGTAGCGCTGGCGACCGTCACAGAGAAGTCGCTCGCTCGATGGCCGAGGCTGGACATCCGCGCCACGTCGTCGCTGACCCCGGTGCAGAACGTGCACTCGGGACCTGACAGCGCGGTCCATCCTGAGACGTCACCCGTTGCGTACGTGTACTCGTACAGGTCCGCCGCGAAGTAGGCCGCCGCTGCTGCGGCACCGTCGGCACTCGGCGCCGACATCGCGCTCGGGCGCTCCGGAGGTGCCGTCGGAGCCGGCGCGGTCGGCGACGTCGAGGGTGACCGGGTGCTCGAGACGGTCGGCGCGGCGGCCGCAGACGTCGTTCCCTCGGTCGCCGGACCGCCGGTGCATCCCGCCACGGTGAGCGCGACGACACCCACCGCCGTCCACAGCAAGGGCCCCCGGCGAATCCACATGCCGGGGAACCTACCGAAAGCGGACACGTCCCGGGTCGCGGATCTCGCGGTCTGTGGACAACCGTGCGCCTGCGGCGCAGCACCGTGGACCGGGTCGCCGGGGCCCGCGCTCCACCAGAACCGAGCGCGTGACGGTCAGACCATGTCCACGACCGCTGTGAACCGTGCCCGCCGCCCCCGCTCCTCGAACCCGAGCCGCCGGTACAGCGCTGCCGCACCGGGGTTGTCGACGTCCACCTCCAGCCACGCCTCCGAGGCGCCGTCGTGGCGCATCCGGCGCAGCGACTCGCTGACCAGCGCGCCGCCGATCCCCTTCCCCCGCGCCTCCGGCACGACGCCGACCTGCAGGATCCACCCGTCCGCGGCGGTGACGAAGCCGACGTCGCGGCCGTGGAGCCGGGCCAGCACCGACCACTCCGGCCGGAAGCCCGGCTCCTCGACCGCCTGCACCCACTCCGTCAGGGACCGGCCCGGGCTGCCGGGCTCCTTGAACGCGGCCTCGTGCACCGCATGGAACCGACCGGCGGTCGGCGTGCTCCACGCGGCGAGCTCCACACCGTCCGGCCATCGCATGTGCGGGCCCGTCCGGGTCAGGTCGACGCTCATGACGTCCTCGGCGAACACCTGCCGCAGGCCGCGGGAGGCGAACAGCGCACGGGCGTCCTCAGTGAGCCCCTCCGTCTCCACCGAGGCGGCGCCGACGTGGGCCGCCTCGGCCAGGCCCGCGTCGAGCAGCCGCGCGCCCAGGCCCCGGCCACGTGCCGTGGGGGCGACGAGGCCCACGAGCGTCGCCGCGTCGCCCGCGGGGGCCGGGGCGACGGCCGCAGCGCCCACGAGCGCACCGCTGTCGTCCAGGACGTCCGCGCGCACGGAGTCACCGGCCCAGCGTCGCGCGAGCCACGCCGGGTCGGCCGTAAACGGCAGCCCGCCGTCCCTCGCGCGGCACACCCGCGCGAGGGCCACGAGGCGGTCGTCCACCGGCGAGCGCTTCCACACCAGGCGGACGTCGAGGGGCCGGCTCTCCGGTCCCGGCGCCGGACACTCGTCGACGGGGCGGCGCGGCGCTTCCGGCACCGGACCCACGCCGCGCTCCACGCGTGCCGGTCAGACCTGGGCGCCCGGCAGGCGGGACCGCCACGTGTGGGTCGGCTCGTAGCCGAGCAGGCGGCGGGCCTTGTCGATGCTCAGGAGCGTCTCGCGGCCCTCGATGGGGCGGCGGACCGGGACGTCCGGGAAGTGGGTCGCCACCAGCTCGGCCGACGGGGTGCCCAGCACCGTGTCGGGCGCGGCGATGATGAACGCCTCGAACCCCGTCAGGTCGCTCTCCAGGGCCAGCCGCACCGCCTGCGCGCCGTCCCGCGCGTCGATGTATCCCCAGAGGTTCCAGATCCGGTCCTGCGCGGTGAACTGCGGGAACGCCCGGTAGTCCTCGTCGACCATGACGTTCGAGAACCGCAGGCCGATCAGCTTCGACCGCGGGTCCCAGCGGGTGAAGTGGCGGGCCATCTCCTCCTCGACGGCCTTGCCGAGGGAGTACGTGCTCTCCGGGCGGACCGGGTACTCCTCGTCGACCGGGACGTACGGCGGCGGCGTGTCGAACGGCAGGCCCAGCACCGTCTCGCTCGACGCCCAGACGACGTTGCGGATGCCGGCCCGCCGGGCAGCGCTGAACACGTGGTGGGTCGCGACCACGTTGTTCGCGAACGTCGCACCGCTCGGGCGCAGGCCAGGAGCCGGGATCGCAGCCAGGTGGACCACGGCGTCGACGCCGTCGTACCGGTCGTCGATCCCGGTGAGCGCCTCCGTCACCTGGCCCAGGTCCGTGAGGTCCACGAGCGTGAACCTGGCGGGCTGGCCCGGCGGTGGCGGCGCGAGGTCGACGTTGACGACGTCCCAGCCGTGCTCGGCGAGGTGCTCGACGACCGCCCTGCCCAGCTTTCCGCTGCCACCCGTGACCACGACGCGACCCATGGCACCGACCGTAGCCGTCAGTCGGCGTCCAGCCACGCGTGCGACGGCGGCAGCAGCGCCTCGAGCTCCGGCCAGATCGCGTCCGGCACGGGCGCGGTCGCCAGGTCCACCGTCTCGGCGACCCGCTGGGGGCGGCTCATGCCGACGATCGTCGACGAGATCCGCTCGTCGCGCACCGAGAACTGCAGGGCGGCCGTGGCGATGTCCGTGCCGTAGGCGGCGCACACCCGTCGCATCTGCTCCACGGCGTCGAGCACCTCGGGCGGTGCGGGCCGGTAGCCGTACGTCGTCGGCCCGCCGCTCTGGCTGGCCAGGATGCCGCCGCCGTACACCGCGGCGTTGAGCACACCCATGCCTCGGCTCAGCGCCTCCTCGATGAGAGGGCCGGCGCTGCGGTCGAGGAGTGTCCAGCGGTTGTGCACCAGCAGCACGTCGAACACGCCGAGGTCGAGGTACCTGGCGATCTCCTGCACGCGACCGCCCGCCAGGCCGATGCGCCCGACCGTCCCCTCCTCACGGAGCCGGACGAGCGCGTCCACCGCGCCGCCCGGCGCCGACAGCTCGGCGAAGTCGTGGAACTCGGGGTCGTGCAGGTGCACGAGCGGGAGGTGGTCGAGGCCCAGCCGCTCGCGGCTCTCCTGGACGGAGGCCCGGACGCGGTCCCCCGAGTAGTCCGACCCGTCCGGGTCCACCTTCGTCGCGAGCACGACGTCCGCCGGGAGCCCTCCCGCCTGCGCCAGCGCCGCGCCGATGCGTCGCTCGCTCTCGCCGTCGCTGTACCCGTTCGACGTGTCGATGAACCGGATCGGGCTGTGCAGCGCCGCCAGCACCGTGGCGATGCCGTCCTCCGCCGGGGTGTCGCGGCCGAACAGGCGGGGCATGCTGCCGAGCGGGCCACCGCCCAGGCAGACGGCGGACACCTGGAGATCGGTCCCACCGAGAGGGCGGATCCACGGTCGCGTCATCGCGAGCTCCTTCGTCGTCGAGGTCGACCCATCCCATCACGCCGCCCAGCCCCACGTTGGCACCGATCGTGACGGGCTCCGCAGCCTCTCAGGCGGCACGGCGGGCGCGGCGGGGGCCCTCCCCATCGGGTTGCTGCCCCCGCACACGTGACCGGTCACGGCTCAAAGCTCTGGCCGATGCCTGGCTCTGTGAGGATGTGGCGGGCTTCCGCGTCTGGCTCCGACCTTCCGTCGGAGCGCCGCGGCGACGGCCGCCCGGCTCGTAGCGGGACCACAGGCTTGTTCTGAACGGAAAAGTAGGAGTGGCATGGACATGGCACGCGAGTCTGCGATCCCGGCAGTCGTCGAGATTCCCGCGAGCGCGGTGGAGCACCCGACCCGGCTGCGGCAGTGGATGCTGGCGAACAAGGTGCACCCCGTCGGGCCCGAGAGCGGCGAGGGGGACGCCACACCGCAGGCATGGTGGAAGGTCATGTGCCTGACCGGCGTGGACTACTTCTCCACCCTGTCGTACCTGCCGGGCATCGCGGCGCTGGCTGCCGGAGCCCTCGCCCCGCTCGCGACGTTGCTCATCGTCATCCTGACGCTCGGGGGCATGCTCCCGATGTACCGGCGCATCGCCGAAGAGAGCCCGCACGGACAAGGCTCCGTCGCGATGCTCGAGAGGCTGCTGCCGTTCTGGCGCGGCAAGGTCATGGTGCTCGTCCTGCTCGGGTTCGTCGCGACGTCGTGGATCATCACCATCACCCTCTCCAGCGCCGACGCGACCGTGCACGTCCTGGAGAACCCGTTCTTCCCCGACGCCCTCCAGGGCCGCGCCGTGGCGATCACCATCGTGCTGCTGCTCGTCCTCGGTGGCGTCTTCCTCCTGGGCTTCACCGAAGCGATCGCCGTGGCCATCCCGCTCGTCGCGATCTTCCTGGCGCTCAACGCGGTCGTCGTCGTCCTCGGCGTGGCGGAGATCGTGGCCCACCCGGAGCTGATCGAGGGCTGGACGCAGCGCCTGACCGCCGGCGGGTCGGGCGTCGGCGACATCGCCGGGCCCGCACTGATCGCGTTCCCGTTGCTGGTTCTGGGCCTGTCCGGTTTCGAGACCGGCGTCAGCATGATGCCGCTCGTGGCCGCATCCGGTGCCACACCGGAAGAACGGCTCGCCTCCCGCGTGCGCAACACCCGCAAGCTGCTCACCACCGCCGCGCTGATCATGAGCGTCTACCTGCTGTCGACCAGCTTCGTCACCACCGTGCTGATCCCTCCGGCGGCGTTCGAGGACGGCGGCGCCGCGAGCGGCCGTGCGCTGGCGTACCTCGCGCACCACCAGCTCGGGGACGGGTTCGGCACCGCCTACGACATCAGCAGCATCCTGATCCTGTGGTTCGCAGGCGCCTCGGCCATGGCGGGACTGATCAACATCGTGCCGCGCTACCTCCCCTCCTACGGGATGGCGCCGGAGTGGGGTCGCGCCGTGCGGCCCGTCGTCCTGGTCTACACCGGCGTCAGCGTCCTGATCACGATCATCTTCGATGCCGACGTCAACGCCCAGGCCGGCGCCTACGCCACCGGGATCCTGGCGATGATGGTCTCCGGCGCCCTTGCGGTGACCATCTCGGTCGCCCGCAAGCACCGGCGGGGGCCGACCATCGCCTACACGGTGCTGACCGTCGTGCTCTCCTACGCACTGGCCGCCAACGTGGTGGAACAACCGGACGGCATCACCATCTCGCTGGCGTTCATCGCCGGAATCATCATCATCTCCTTGGTCTCGCGCGTCGCGCGGACCACCGAGCTACGCGCCGACCGGATCGAGTTCGACGAGACGGCACGCCAGTACGTCGCCGACTCCATCGAGTTCGACGGCGCACTCAATCTCGTCGCCAACAAGCGCCAGGCAGGCGACGCCTCCGAGTACGCCGAGAAGGAAGCCGCACAGCGGGGGATGAACCCCGTACCGGGTCGCGCCGACGTGCTGTTCGTCGAGATCGACGTCGTCGACCCGTCCGCCTTCAGCGACGTCCTCCGCGTGCGAGGACTGAACGTCGACGGGCACCGCGTCCTGCGCGCCGAAAGCCCCGCCGCCCCCAACGCCCTCGCAGCCATCCTGCTCGCCCTGCGCGACGCGACCGGGGTGAAGCCGCAATGCCACCTCGAGTGGAGCGAAGGCAACCCACTGGGACACCTCTTCCGCTACCTGCTTCTCGGGCAAGGCGACACAGCCCCCGTGCTCCGCGAGATCATCCGCGAGTGTGAACCCGACCCCGAGCGCAGACCCGGCATCCATGTCGGGGGCTGAACGGGTCAGGAGCCCTGCCCAGCGTTGAAGTCGACGGACAGCGGGGGCCGGATCGTGGTCCCCTCGCCCGGCGCGCCGATCCGCTCGCCACCGTGGTGCCGGTCGCCGTCGAGCATCCGCTCGTCCTGCGACCGGCTGTCGCCGTCGTCCGACGCGCAGGGGCCTGCCAGGCTCACCCGGCGGCCGTCAGGAACTGCTCGAGCAGCGGTCCGGCGGTCGTCGACCCGTAGTCGCCCACGTCGACGAACACCGCGACCGCGAGGTCCCCGTGGGTCGCGATCATCCAGACGTGGTTCTGCAGGTTGCCGTCCTCGCCGAACTGGGCCGTGCCGGTCTTCGCCGCGACCTCGGGCCCGGGCACGTCCTGCAGGAAGGCCGCACCGCCCTCCGTCACCACCGAGCGCATCAGGCTCTGGAGCGTCTGCGCCTCGGCGGTGGTCAGCGGAACCGTGGGACGAGGGGTGACGGTCGGCGACGCGGAGTCGCCGGGGTCGCCGGTCGGCGACGGCGTCGCGGTCACGTCCTCCGCCGGGGTCACCAGGTGGGGCGTGACGGTGTGGCCGGCGGCGACGGACGCGGCGACCGTCGCCATCCCCAGCGGCGACGCGAGGATGCGCCCCTGGCCGATCATCGAGGCGGCGTGGTCCGTCCCGTCCGAGTCGGCCGGCACCGCGCCGAGGAACGCGGGGAAGCCGAGGTCGGCGTCGGGCACGAGGCCCAGGGAGCCCGCCGCGTCGATGAGCGCGTTCTGGTCGGCCGCGTCCCGGGCCCCGATGAACGCCGTGTTGCACGAGTTGGCGAACGCCGTCTGCAGCGGCACGTCCCCCAGCTTGGCGGTGGGGTAGCCCGGGAAGTTCGTGAACGAGCGCCCGTCCACCGAGGTCGTCGCCGGGCAGGTGACGGTGCTGTCCGCCGTCATCCCCCCGCGCAGCAGCGCCAGCGCGGACGCGACCTTGAACGTGGAGCCGGGGGCGAACTGGCCCAGGGTCGCGGTGGACATGCCCTCGCCACCCGGACCGCTGGCGGCGGCGAGCACGTCTCCGGTCGACGGTCGCAGCGCCACGATCGCGCTCGCCGGACCCACCCCCGCGAGGATGTCCTCGGCGGTCTGCTGCAGGGTGGGGTCGAGGGTGGTGACCAGCGGGGTGCCCGGCACGGACTCCTTGACGAACAGCTCCCGCTTCACGGCGCCGTCGGCCGACACGGCACTGACGGTGACGCCCGGCGACCCCCGCAGCTGCGCGTCGAACTGACGCTGCAGACCGCTGAGACCTGCCAGGTCCCCCGCGGCGATGGCGCCCCCCGACTTGTCGACGATCTCCGCGGTCGCGGGGCCGACCGTACCGAGGATCGGACGGGCGAACCCCCGGGTCGGCGCCAGCGGCAGCTCGTCGGCGACCGCACCCACTCCCGGGAGCGCGGTGAGGGCGGGCACGTCGTACGACGGGTCGCCCTCACGGACGGTGATCGCCTCGACGAACGCCTTCGGCCCGGCGGCGGCCACCTTCGCGGCGTACGCCTCGACGTCGAGCTCGAGGGCCGCGGCCAGACCACGGGCCGCGGCGTCCTGACCGGCGGCGTCCGTGTGCGTCTTGTCGACGCCGATCCGCCACACCTGGCGAGGCTCGACGAGCACCGCACCGCCACCGGCGCCGAGCACGTTGCCCCGCTCGGCCGAGACCCGCGTGGTCACGAGCTTCTCGCCCGTCACGAGGTCGGGCGCGAGGAGCGCGGGCGCCCAGGCGACCCGCCACACCTTCTCGTCCTTCGTGTCGCGCGCGAGGTGGGCGGTCGTCGTGTACGTCCAGTCGTCGTCCGTGTCGTCGATGTCCCACCTGAACGCCAGCGTGGCCGTGGCAGTGTCCGGGTCGTCCTTCGGGCGCTTCGCGGACTCCATGGTGACCTTCGGCTCGAGAGGCGCGAGCGCCTCGTAGGCCTCCGTCCGGGCCGCGGCGGCCGCTGCCGCGTCGCCCGAGCCGTCCGCGAACTCGACGGCCGTGAAGCTGCCCGAGCTCAGGGCGGAGGCCAGGGCCTTGGCCGCCTCCTCAGGTCCCGGGGGCTGCGACGAGCACGCGGCGAGCCCGGCCGCGACGAGCGCACCGACGGCGCCCACGGCGACGAGCCGGCGCCTCGACCCCGGGCGGCGCGGTCGGTCCGGCAGGGGCGGCAGGACCGCTCCCGCCGCGTCAGGCATGGCGCACGCCTGTCGGTCAGGGCGTCGGCTTGCGAACGTCATCGTGTCCTCTCGTGCCCGGCCCTCGTCGGCCGGTCGGTACCCGACCGCGTCGGCCGGTCAGTGCTCGGCCCTCGTCGGCCGGTCCGTACCCGACCGCGCTGCTCGCGCACGGCCGGCGGAACGCATCGTGACGCGACGGGGCGTCGAGCGCGACCCGATTCCGCCGCCGAGGGACGGCAGCCCACGGCACGTGGCGAGCGTGCCAGGGTCCGCGGCCACGGGTGACCGGTATGAGGAACCCTTCACCCTTCCTCCCCACGCGGGAGGAGTGCGGGCGGTGCGCGGGCGACCCGCCCGCCGAGGGCCGGGACGGCCGAGACCCGCGCTCCGGGGCGAGAACGGCAGTCCGAGGTGCCGGTCTCGCCTGGAAGTGCCGGTCTCGCGGGCGGACGGGCGGGCGGGCGGGTCAGCCGCCGATGATGACCGTCGGGCAGCCCGGGCCCGGGGCGACCGGGGTGCCGTGCATGCTCAGGTCGGCGAGGCGGGCGGCCGGGAAGTTGCCGATCAGCACCGTCACGCTGCCCATCGCGATCCCGTTCGGCGCGGGCGAGATGCACGGGATCGACCCGGGCATGTTGTTCGCCACGGCGGCGGGCTGGCCGCCGATGAGCACCGTCATCACCGCGGCCGCCGGCGTGATCGGCCCGCCGACGTGCGGCT
Organism: Cellulomonas sp. URHB0016; assembly: GCF_054057935.1. Taxonomy (NCBI): domain Bacteria; kingdom Bacillati; phylum Actinomycetota; class Actinomycetes; order Micrococcales; family Cellulomonadaceae; genus Cellulomonas; species Cellulomonas sp. URHB0016. Next base: position 2,134,848 of record NZ_JBSRZU010000001.1, read on the forward strand.
TCGGTCCGTCCATCAGCGGGCAGAGGGCCACGTCACCCACGCGCAGCGCCGGTCCCATCGGCACGGCGGTCAGCCCCTCACGGTGCGGCCGGTGCGGCCGGCGGCGGGGCCGGGGTGGACAGGGTGCCGCTGAACACGAGCGCCTCGTTGCACGCGGTCGGCGGCGGGGTGCCGTCCGGCGGGGTGCCGACGGTCCGGCAGGCGACCTCGATCTGGAAGGCGCCGTCGGACGGCACCAGGATCGGCGTCTGGAAGTGGTAGTCGTTGTCCCGGAAGTTCTCCAGCGCCACCTCGATCAGCGTCGCCGGTGTCCCACCGTCCGCCGGCACCACGGAGATCGTCATGGTGCCGAAGTCGCCCTGCGGGTTGTTGAGCACGAGGTCCGTGACGCGCAGGGTGCTGCCGGTGGGCACCACGAACTCGTCGGTGTCCTTGGCGCCGGGCGCCACGTCCGTGGTGGTGAGGCGCGCCACCGTCGGCGTGAACAGCTCGGTCGGTGTGATCGGCAGGGCCTTCGTGAGGTCCTCCACCTTCGCCGTCTGCTCCTGCGCGGCGGCTGCCGCCTGCGCGGCCTGCGCCGAGCCCGCCTGCGCGGCGGTCGCGGCCTCCTGCGCGTCGGCGGCCGCCTTGTTCGCCTGGGCGACCTCGTCCTCCACGGACGACTTCGCGGCCGACTCGATCGTCGGCTTCAGCAGCGTGAACCACAGCAGCGCGAGGAGGGCCAGGAGGGCCAGCAGCGCGAGGAGGGCCTTGAAGAACCACTTCGGGATGATCGCGGTCTGCACGTGGGCGCCGTCGAGCAGCACCGGGGTGGTGTTCTCGGCGGCGGCCGTGACCGTGAACGGGTGGGTCACGTCCGGGCCGCGCCAGATGCTCCGCGCGGGCTTGACGCGCACGTCGGAGAAGGCGGCCTCCCCCGGGCCGACGGTGAGCAGCTGCGGCCGGATGCGGTAGTCCAGCGCGTTCTGCTCGTCGATCGCCATCAGGGTCACCGTGACGGGGACGTTGCCGCGGTTGTCGAACGCGACCCGGTGCTTCGCGCCCCGCCGACCGTGCGACGTGCGGGGCAGCAGCTCGGCCGTGGTGTCCAGGAACGGCAGCACCTCGACGACGCCCTCGGGGATGACCGTCTCGTCGACATGCTCGAACGGGACCACCCGGATGCCGAAGTCGAGGGGCCCCGCGGGCACGGTCGCCGACCGCGGCGGCGCGAACCGGATGGTCGCCGTCGTGGACGTGTCCGGGTAGAGCCCGTCGATCACCGCAGGCTCGATCGTGGTCCACGCCGCGGGCGCACCGAGCACCTCGATCCGGTAACCCTCGACCGTCGTGCCCGTGTTGCGGATGTGCAGCGGCACCACAGCCTCGGTGCCGGGCGAGAGCTCCACGCGCGCCGAGTCCAGCTTTGCCGTCGTCGTCATGCTCGGCACCGTACGGCTCGACGGGCCCGGGCACGACGGTCCCGCGGACGGGCCGATGGGGCAACGGTCCTGCCCGTTGAGCCGATGTTGACTGCACGATCAGTGCGCCCCTGCACGCTGTCCGGACGAGCATCCGGGGGGGCCGGATGACAGGGGGCAGGGGGCACGTCATGGAACGAGTCGCGGTGTGGGTCAGCGCGCGGGACCCGATCTCGGAGGCGGGTGTGGTGAGCGCGCTGCGGCCGCGGCCGGAGGTGCGCGTGCTCACGTCGGACGAGGCGGCGTCGTCGCAGGTGGCCGTCGTGGTCGCCGACGCGGTCGACGAGGACGCGCTGAGACTCGTGCGGATGGTCCGAAGGCAGACCCCGAGCCAGGCGGTGCTCGTGGCCGGCCGGCTCGAGGACGGTGACGTGGTGACGGCCGTCGAAGCGGGCGTCCTCGGGCTCGTCCGGCGCAGCGAGGCGACGCCCGACCGGCTCGTCCGGGTGATCTGCGGTGCCGCGACGGGTGAGGGCAGCGTGCCGCCGGACCTGCTGGGCCGCCTCCTCGACCAGGTGGGCACCCTGCAGCGGCAGGTGCTCCGCCCCCGAGGGCTGACGTTCACCGGGCTGGCGTCCCGCGAGATCGAGGTGCTGCGGCTCATCGCCGACGGGTTCGACACCTCGGAGATCGCCCGCGAGCTCGCCTACTCCGAGCGGACCGTCAAGAACGTGCTGCACGACGTGACGACGCGCCTGCAGCTGCGCAACCGGTCGCACGCCGTGGCCTACGCCCTGCGGGAGGGGCTGATCTGAGCCTGCCGCCGCCGGCCTGACGGCGAGCTGTCGTCAGGCCGGGTTGGCGAGCGGTCGTGAGGCCGGTCGGCGAGCGGTCGTCAGGCCGGCGCGGCGAGCGGTCGTCAGGCCGGCGCGGCGAGCGGTCCTCAGGCCGGCGCGGGCGGCTCGAAGGTGCCGAGCACGGCGACGGCGAGGTCGCTGACGTCCTCGTCGTCGTCCCGGGTGAGGCGTTCGACGTCCGCGCGCAGCTCCGGCCAGCGCGGGACGCTGGCCGCCAGCGCGGCCGCCGCGCGGACCTCGGGGTCGGGATGTGTCAGCGCGCGACGGAGCACGCCCAGCAGCTCCGGGTCCGCGGTCGGCGGTGCGACGGCGCCGAGCACCCCGAGCGCGTGCCGCAGCTCGGGCGTCCCGGCGGCGCCGGCGACGAGGGCCGGGACGTCCACCGGCGCGTAGCAGGGGACCCTGCGCGCCAGCTCGTCGGCGACCTCGTCCCGGCGGACCCCGCTCACGGCGAGCTGCTCGACGCGGAGGGCCACGTCGTCGAACAGCCGGACGGTCGCGCCCGGCAGGGCCCACTCGAACAGCGTGTCCTCGTCCACCGGGTCGGCCACCGCGCCGCCGAGGCTCTCGACGGCCGCACCGATCTCGTCCCACGACGCACCGCGCCGCGGCGTCAGGTACCGCTCGTCGTCCATCACCGCTCCTCGTCGTCCGTCCCGTGCCGCCCGGTCAGCCGCCCGGCCACATCGTCCCCCGCAATCGGGCCACCAGGTGGTCGCGGAAGTGCTCGCGGATCCACTTGACGCACTGGTCCGTGCTGGAGAACACCAGCTGCTCGGTCGTCATCAGCATCGACAGGTAGGCCTTGGTGACCTCGGCCTCGCGCTTGGCGTGCTTGCGCGCGTCGAACTGCTCCGCCGCCTTGCGAGCCTCGGGAGGTGTGCGTGACGCGCGCGCCTGCTGCCCGGCGCCCGTCGGCGACATCGGGTTGGCGCGCGTGACGGCCTCCTCCAGCGAGGTGCCGTTCTCCCCCACGACGCTCAGGTTCATGAACGTCGTCGCGTGCGCCGCCGAGTGCCGGCCGGGCTCGACCGTGGTGACCAGCCGGGTCGTGGCCGCGAGCATCCTGAGCCGCTCCTCGCCCTCCGGCCCGTTGAACGCCGCGTGCGAGGGGCGCCGGCCGGCCATGATGTCGAGCATCGCGTCGCGCATCTGGACGTCGTCGATGCCGGCGCGGCGGACGTCGCGCAGCGACTGGAGGATGTCGGGCAGGTCGCGCAGCGTCTTGGCCGGCTTCTGCTTGGTGGGGTTGAGGTAGCGACCGGTGCTGCCCTCGCCGAAGTCCGTCTCGATGTGCCCCGCCGCCGAGCTGTACGACTGCCGCTCCGGCACGACGACGCCCGGCACCATCTCGATGTGCTCCCGCTCGCCCATGGCGCGCTGCGTACCGCCCTCGACACCGGCGAGCGCGGCGGACTCCGCTGCCGGCGACTGGGCGGTGCGCGGCCCCTCGGGCGGGACGCCCGTGTCGCGGTCGACGATGCCCTTGCCGGCCTGACGGTCGCGGTTGATGCGCTCCACCTCCCCGCGGACCGCGGCGTCCTGCATGAGCTGCTCGCCGACCTCGGCCAGGATGCGGCTCAGCTCGCCCCCGACGATCTTCACGGCCTGCGCGACGTCGGCCTTGGGGTTGACGGTCGCGGTGATGCGGACCGGCGTGCCCTCGCTGATGGTGAGCGAGGTCAGGCGGTAGCGGGTCTTCCACCACAGCAGCTGGGCCCTGAGCCGGAGCTTCGAGACGCCCTTCGCGAGCAGCCGTTCGACCGCCGGCCTGATCGCGGTCACGGCCTTGTCGAGGCGCTGCTGCTTCTTCGCCTGGTCGTCCTGGGTGCCGCCGCCCTTCTTCTGCCGGCGGCGCTCACGCCACGCGTTGAACTTGTCGCGGGCGGCCTTGAGCTTGTCGCCGATCTTCTTGCCGAGCTTCTTGAGGGCCCCACCGATCCGCTTCACGACCTTCTTCAGCGCCGCACCGATCTTCTTGGCGATCTCGCGGATCTTCCCGGCGACCTTGCTCGCGCCCTTCGCCAGGCGGGCGAGCAGCCAGTTCGAGACGAAGTCGACGACGGTGATCGCCGCCGCGGCGACGACGTCCGCGAACGCCGGACCTCCCTGGCCGGACTTCACCGCCCGCAGGAACGCGACGAACTTGTCCATCGCCTGCAGGATCTGGCTGACGGTGCCCCAGGCGGCCTGCAGGCCCTGGACGATCGCGAGCACGGCGCCGGCGGCCGGCACGATCATCGACACCAGCTTCTCCACGAGCAACCCGATGAGCGCCGGCGGGATGGCCGACTTGATGCCCTCCCAGGCCATCGCGCCGATCTTCGCGATCGAGATGCCGCCCTTGGTCAGCAGGTTCCAGACGGCCGTGCCGAGCCCGAGCACCTGCTCGACCTTGGCGTTGAACCACGTCTTGACGGCGGTCTTCAGCGCCTTCCACAGGTGGTTGCGGATGCCGTCGACGACGGCCGCACCGAGGTTGCGCAGCCAGGCGCCCGGGTTCGCGGCCACGTCCTTGGCGATCGCGAGGAACGCACCGATCGCCGCGAGCGCCGCACGAGCGGCATTGATGGCGCCGTTGACGGCGGCCGCGACGGCGCTCACGGCAGCCTTGAGACCGGCCTCGAGGCCGCTGATGAGCGCGGTGAGGGCCCGCCCGAGGAGCCCGAGCGCGGCCTTGACGCCGTTCTTCAGGCCCTCGGCGAGCCGGTTGACGGCCGCCTCCGCACGCTGCACGGCCGCGCGGATCGCGTTCCGGAACCGGTCACGGAGCGCGGGGAACGCGGCCAGGAGCCGGTCGCCGATGGCCATCAGCGCGGACCCGGCGAGCCTGATGGCCGCGACGACCGCCTGCCGGGCCTTCTCGATGATCGCGGTGGCGAGCTGCTGCGCCTTCTCGACGGCCGCCCGCACCGCCTGTCGGGCCTTCTCGAACGCCGCCGAGATCCCGGCCTTCACCTTGTCGAACAGGGCCGACGCCTTCGACGCGACCCAGCCGAAGAACCCGCCGCCGCCGCTCTCGTTCCTGGCCTGGGCGCGCTGCTGCGCGGCCTCGCGCTCACCTTCCTGGCGGGCCTGCGCCGCCTCCTGCGCGCCCGCCGCGTGCGCCTGGCCGGCCTCCGTCCGGGCCCGGGACTGCTCGGCCGTCACCGTCTGCGCGGCGCCCGCCGTGACGGTCTGCGCCTCGGCGTCCGCCCCCGCGACGAGCGTCGACTGCTCTCCCCTCCACTGGGTCCGCTGGTTCGAGACGTCCGCCCTCAGGCTGGTGCGCTGGGCCTGCTCCGCCTGCGCGTGCTCCGCCTCGAGCGCGGCTACCTCCTGGCCGGCCTGGTCGCGACGCGCGGTCTCCTGCTGCGCGTGCTGCTGCTTGACGGCCGTCATCTGCGCAGCGCCCGCCGACGCCGCGGCGCGCACCGCCGGGCCCTGCTGCTCCTCGACGACCGCGTCGACCGCGACGTCGTCCCCTGCCGCCTCGCCGCCGCCACCGCCCGGGCCGCCGGCCGCCGCCGGACCGGCGGGACCACCCCCGCCGGCGGCTCCTGGCGCGCCGACGTCGGCCTCGATCGTCTCGACCGGCACGGTGGGCCGCACCGCGTCCTCGCCCATCGGCTCGGCCGCGTCCCGTGCCCCCTCCGCCTGGGCGTGCGCTGCGCCCTGAGCGAGGTGCGCCTGCTGGTCGCGGACCTGCCCCGGATCCGCCTCACCGGCGAGCGCGAGGCTCGGCGGCGGTCCCGGCGTCAGAGCGGCGCCGGGGTCGCGCGTCGGCATCCGGTCGATCGACGCGGCCAGGTCCCGGGCACCTTCCTCGGTGAGCCCGCCCTCCGCTGCCACCGGGAGCGGCGGTGGGGCCACCCGTGCCACCGGAGCCGGGCCGGCAGCGGGCAGCGGTGCAGGTGCGGGCACCGGCACGGCCGCTCCCGGGGCGACCTTCGCCACCTGCGCCGTCCCGGCCGCCGCCGTGGCCGGGACCTGGTCGGACGCGGCGCCGGCAGCCGTCATGCCCGCCAGCGGCGTGTGCTTCGGCGGGGCGGCCGCGAGCCGCGCCTGCTCCTGCGCGACGGCTCCCCCGGCGGCCGCCTCCACGCCGCCCAGAGTCGCCGCCATCTGCGTCGGCCGCAGGGACCCGACGATCGCCATCGCCTGCTCCGGCGGTGCGGACGACACGTCCGGAGGTGCGGCCACGGTCGGCTCCTCGACGGCCGCGCCCCCGCCTCCCCCGCCGCCACCCTCTGCGGGCTCCGGTGCACCCGACGACGCCTCGTCGACCTCCGCCTGGGCGCCCGCGCCGACCGCCTCCTGCGCCGCGGCGGTCTCGGCCTGGTCCGAACCTGCGGGCTCGGCCGCCTCGGGGGCGGCGGTTCCGCCGGCGTCGGCGGCCTCCGGCCCGGTTCCGGTCACCGGGCTCGCGACGGCCACCGGACCTGCGTCGGCAGCCACCGGCTGGGCCACCGGACCTGCGTCGGCGGTCTCCGGCTCGGCCGCAGGACCCGCGTCGGCGGCCTCCGGCTCGGGCGCCGGGCCCACGTCGGCGGCCTCCGGCTGCGCCGCCGGGCCTGCCTCGGCGGCCTCCGGTTCGACCGCCGGGGCCACGTCGGCGGACGGCGCGGCAGCAGACGCCGGTCCGGCCGCGGCGTCCGGCGCGCCCGACGACCCCTCGCCCCCCGCCTGTTCGGTCGCCGTGGAGGGACCCCCCGACGAGACGCTCTCGTCCAGCACCGCGAGCTCGGCGTCGCCGAGACCGGGCGCCGGGGTCGGAGCACCGCCGGTGTCGTCGCCGCCGCCGCTCGACTCCACCGTGGGAGCGGCCCCCGCCTGGGGGACCGGCCGGTCCTGCGCCGCCACCTCCGGAGCCGTCGCGGGAGCGGGTGCCGGACCGGTGGCGGCCACCGCACTGCGCGCCTCGGCGGGTGGTGGCACGAGGACGGGCCGGGGCGCCTCCCGCTGCTCGAGGGTGGGCGGTGCCGCTCCCGGCGGGGTCGCGACGCCCGGCACCGACGGTGACGTGCCCGCCGTCGTCGACGTGCCCACCGCGGAGTCGACGGCCGGGAGCACCGCGGACCCGGCCGCGGCGGGGAGCACTGCCGAGTCGGTGGCGGGAGGCACCGCGGAGTCGACGGCCGGAAGCGCCGCGGAACCGGCGGCCGGAAGCACCGCAGAACCGGCGGCCGGAAGCACCGCGGAACCGGCGCCCGGGAGCGCAGTCGGCCTGGTGGGCGCCGGACCGGCCGACGTGCCGGACGCCGCCGTCCCGTCGTGCGCCGCGCCGTGCGTCGCGTCGTGCGTCGCGCCCGGCGTCGCCACCTCGGTGGTTGCTGCGCCGGCCTCCACCGGCTCGACAGCAGAGGCTCCGCCGCCCGCACCGGGACGCGCCCCCGGCCCCGACGGTGCCCGGGGAGACGCACCGCCTCCCGTTCCCGGCGGCGCGGGAGGCGAGGGGTTCGCCGCCTCGACCTCGGCGCCGGAGTGGCCCGTCGTCCCGACCTCGGCCGCGGCGGTGCCCGCGGACAGCTCCGAGGCACCGGCGGTCGCGCCCGCGTCCCGCTCTCCCGGCGGACGGACCAGTCGCGCCACCGCCCGGTTCCCCGCGAGGTGCTGCAACCGCTGGACCGCGGCACGCGACAGGGTGGCGGGCGGGCGAGCCGCCGCATCCCGGTCGGTCGCCTCGGCGGTGGCCGGACGGGGTCCGGCGGTGACGTGGTCAGGTGGACGCCGGGCGCGCTCGCGGCCGGCGTCGTCGGTCAGCGCGGGCTCGTGAGAGTGGGGCACTGCACCTCCGGGGACTCCGCCGTCCACTGTCGAGCCGGTCCCCGGCACGCGTCTGGCGCCCGAGGGCGGCTGACCAGGCATCGCGGGCCGCGCGAAAGGGCAACCGGCCCGTCGGGTGGCGTGCGGGAGCGGGCGACGCCGGGGGTCTCGTCCCGGTCGGCCGGGCCGCACCGGGCGCAGGCGAGCGCCGCGCCTCGGCCGGCTGCCCTTTCGGGCCACGGTCGGTGCCCCATCGTCTGGCCGCCGTCCGGTCCGGCCGGCGCCTCGGCCGGGGCACGGTGGGGCGGGCGGGCCGACGGGTGCCCGCGGGAGGAGGCGTGCCGGTGGAACGGGTACGCACATGGGTGGCCGGCGCGGTCGTCGGCGTCCTCCTGCTGCCCGTGGCGGGCGCTGCCTCCGCCGGACCGGTGCCTGCCGCACCCCTCACCGCGGCCCTCCCTGTGCCGACGGCGGTCGCGCCCAGGGCAGGGTTCGTCGACACGTCGGACGAGCTCCGGAGCCTGTCCCTCTCGTGGAACGGCGGCACGGGTGTCGCGGCGGAGCTCGCTGGGGGGACCGCTGCCGCCGCGCCCGTCGCGCGCCCCGACGCCCTCGCGCGCGCGGCCGCCGTCGCCCCGACCGTGGCCGACGGCGGCGGGACGTCCGACGGCTCGGGCGCGCCGCGGCCGCTCGCCGACGGCGGTGGGACGTCCGACGGCTCGGGCGGGACGGGGACCGGGCCGGTGGTCGACAGCGGCGCAACCACGTCCGCCGCGAGCTCCCCGACCACGCTCGCCCTCGGGTCCGTGCCCCCCGTCTTCGGCTCCCCCTCGTTCCGGGACGACTACGAGCTCCGCCAGTCGCACCGGGTGGACGGCCAGGCCCACGTGCTGGCCACCGCGAGGCAGGGGGTGCTTGCCGCCTGGGTGAGCACGCAGGACTCCGAGGGCGACCCGAACCTCCCGGACCCCGCGGACCGGTCGAACTTCGGGGACGTGTACCTCGCCGACATGTTCAGCGGCACCCCTCCGCCGGACACCCGCGTCACGTGCGACGCCGCCCAGGAGGTCCACCCGGTGGTCTCGCCGGGCGGCCACCACGTGGCGTACGCGTCGAACGCGAGCGGCCGATGGGTCGTCATGGTCGCCGAGGTCCCGCCTGCCGGTGAGGGCTCGTGCGAGGCGGCGGCACCGGAGGCGGTCACCGCGGCGGACGTCGACAGCACGTGGCCGACCTGGCTGGACGACGGCCACCTCATCGTGTCCCAGGTCACCGAGGAGGCACCCCTCGGTGGGCTCTACCGGATCGACCTGGGCGCCACGTCGCTCGACCCGGTCCTGCTGACGTCGGGGACGGTCGGCAGCACGCAGCCGGACGTCCGGTCGGTCGGCAAGAACGAGGCGTTCGTCCTGGCGTACACGACCACCGAGTACCGCCCGGACGGGTCGATCCAGTTCATGCAGCTGGACGACGACGGCCGGCCGGTGCAGCGGGTCGACGGCGAGGGCGAGCCGCTGTTCGACGCGAACGGTGACCCGATCACGACCATCGACCCGTACGCGGGGGCGGAGGACTCCCGGGTCCAGGGGTCGGAGCCCGCGTGGTCACCGGACGACAGCGATTTCGACCTGCTGTTCACCTCGACGCAGGACGACCCCGTGGGCGGTGTCTGGGTCGGGGTGTGGGACCTGGACGCGCCGCTGTCGTTCGCGGGCCAGCTGTCGCTGGTGGACGTGGTGGGCGTCACGGAGTCGCACGCCACGTGGGTCACCGACTTCCGCGACGACAACGGCTTCGCCTTCGCCCAGGTCGCGTACACCTCCGAGGTCGTGTCCCCCGACGTGACGGACGTGGTCGCGGACGACGGGTCGGACGTGCGGACGGTGAGCGACGAGGGGTTCTTCCCGTCCGGCGACACCCTGCAGGCGTTCGCGGGGGCGGGGCCGGGCGTGCACTACTCGCCCGACGGCGCGCAGGTCGCGTTCAGCACCCCCGTCGGCGGCGAGGGTGACACGGGCGCGGCCCTGCACCTCGCACGGGCCGACGACCTCACCGCCGTGCCGTTCGACTACGAGCGTGACGACGCCGACATCGACGTCGACCCGGTGTGGTCGCCGGACGGGTCCACCATCGCGTTCGTGCGGGCGGCGTCGGACGGCGACGGCGGCCACCAGCCCTCGCACCTGTGGATCGTGAGCGTCAGGGACGACGAGACGTTCGGCGAGGCGACGCAGGTGACGATGAGCGACGAGGACGCCTCGCACTGGGACAGCGGTCCCACGTGGTCCCCGGACGGCACGCACCTCGCGTTCGCGCGGATCAGCCAGTCGGGCGAGAGCCCGGCGGTCGGCCCGCAGATCTGGGTGGTGGACGTCGAGTCGCAGCAGGCGGACCCGCTCTTCGTCACCGAGTGCGGGTGCGGTGGCCTGGCGGTGTTCGGCCGGTCGCCGTCCTGGTCGCCGGACGGCACGCGGATCGCGGTCGCCGACCTGGTCACCGACATCCCGGCCGAGTCGGACCTGGCCATCGACGCGCGCGGCGGGATCGGGGTGGTCGAGCTCTCCCCCGACGAGGTCACCCGCGTGCTCGCGGTGGCGCCGTTGACGGGGATCGGGCCCGACGGGACGGCGACGCCGACACGGCTGCAGGTCGGGACGTCCGACGACCCCGAGTGGTCCCCCGACGGCCGGGAGATCGCGTTCTCGGGCTCGCCCGCCGGCCAGGCGAAGCTGCGCGCCATCTGGGCGGTGTCCCCCGACGGCGCGACCCTGCGCCGCGTCGTCGACCTGACCGGACCGCAGCGCGCACCGGCGTACCAGCCGTTCACGGACCTCGTGCTGACGCTGTCGGCGGGTCCCGTCACCGGCGGGGCCGCCACGGTCACCGCCACGGTGACGAACACCGGACCGGCGCTGGTCCGCGAGGCCACCGTGACCGTCGAGCTGCCCGCCGGCCTGTCGTCCCCGGGCGCTCCCGGGTGCACGCAGTCGGGCGCGTTCCTCACGTGTCCCGTCACGGGGCCGCTGGCCGCGGGCGGCACCGTGGCGTTCGCCATCCCCGTGCAGGGCATCAGCAGCACGACGGCGTCGACGATCTCCGGTCTGGTGCAGACGAGCACCCCCGAGCGGGTGGTCGGGAACAACACGACGTCGGTGACGGTGCGCGGGGTCCCGGTCCCGGACGGGGGTGTCGCGGGCGGGGTCAGCGTCACGGTGGCCGGCTCGTCGCCCGTCGCGTTCGTCGGAGGGCACCCCGTGACGGTGACGTTCACCGTCCGCAACGTCGGCACGCTGCCGGTGCAGGACGTCGCGCTGACCACGGCATACCCGGCGATCGTCTCCGTCGCGCCGGGCGGCGGGTCGCCGTGCCTGGTCGCCGCCGGATCCTGCCCGGTCGGCACGCTCGCCGGCGGCGCGTCCGTGGTGCTGACCGCGACGCTCGACCCCAACCTCCCGTTCACCGGGCCCCCGCAGAGCGGCACGACGACGGGGACGGTGACCACGACGTCGCCCGACCCGGCGCCCGCGGACAACACCGCGTCGGCCACGCTCGAGGTGCGCCAGCCGGTCGTGGTGCTGGCGCCGTCGGTCGCCCGGCCCGGCGAGGTGGTGTTCGCCGTCGGGCACGACTTCCCGCCCGGTGAGGCCGTGAACCTCCGCTGGTCGCAGGGTCTGCTCAGCGTCCGCAACCCCGTCGTCGCCCGCGACGACGGCTCCTGGTCGCAGTCGATCGTCGTCATCCGCGACACCTTGCTGACGCAGCGCGACCTGCGGGCCAGCAACGGCCAGCCCTCCCCCGCGTACGGCGACGTGACGGCTCCGCTGCTCGTGGTCCCGACGTCCGTGGACGCCCCGACGTTCCTGTTCCGGAAGTGAGCCGATGATCGGTCAGGTGGACGAGGCGCTGCGCGCGCTCGTGCGGGAGGCGGTGGGCAGCACCGACGTGGAGGTCGTGCTCGACGCCCCGACGAAGGACTGGGCCGCGCGCCGGAACGCGCCGACGGTCGACGTGTACCTGTACGACCTGCGCGAGGACCTGCGCCGCCGCAGCCGGGGGTTCCTGGAGAACCGGGTGGAGGGCAGGGTCGTCGACCGGTTCGAACCGCCCCGCCACTTCCGCCTGTCCTACCTGGTGACGGCGTGGACGCAGCGGCCGGAGGACGAGCACCGGCTGCTCGACTCGGTGCTGCGGCACCTCCTGCGGTTCGACTCGCTGCCGAGGCACGTGCTCGAGGAGCCGCTGCTGTCCGCCGGTGCGCGGGTGCCGTTGTTCGTCGGGCTGCCGCCGCCCGAGGACCGTGGTTTCGCGGACGTGTGGACGGCCATGGGCGGCGAGCTCAAGCCGTCGATCGACGTGGTCGTCGACACCCCGGTCATGACGAGCGTCAGCGCGCACGTCGGGCCGCCGGTGGAGCGCCCGCTCCTCGTGGACCTGTCCGACACGGACACCGGTGCGAGCGACGTCGGGGTGCACCCGCACGAGCCGCCGCCGCCGCGAGAACCGGACGCGGCCGCCGCACGCACGAGCAGCCGCCCGGTGGCCCGGGCGAGAGGACGACGGTGACCGGCACGACGCTCGACGACGGCAGGCGCGTCGACCCCAGCACCGCCCACCTGCTCGGCCGCCTCGCGGTGGTCGAGGAGCGCGTGCGGCGGCTCGTCGCGAGCCGCCGGGCGGACGACCCGCAGCCCGACGACCCGTTCCGCGGGCTGTACCTCAGCGACGAGACGGTGGACCGGCTGCTGGCCGGGCCGCCGGCGGAGGCCGATCCCGACGCGGTGGCGCAGCGGACGCTGGACGTCGAAGGACTCGCCTCCCAGGCCGAGGCCCTCGGCGCGCGCCTGCGGCTGCGGGAGCTGACCCGCGAGTTCGCGCTGGAGCCGCTCGACGTGGAGCTGCTGCTCGTGGCGCTGGCGCCCGAGGTGGACGCCCGGTTCGAGCAGCTGTTCGGCTACCTCAACGACGACGTGACCCGCCGCCGGCCGTCGGTCGCGGTGGCGCTCGCGCTGTGCGGGGTGCCGCTCGGGTCGGCCGCCGGCCGGCACCGCCTCGAGCACGGTCCGCTCGTCACCGCCGGGCTGCTGACCCTGGAGGACCCCGACCGCCCGCTGCCGGGCCGCCCGCTGCGGGTCCCCGACCGGGTGGTGGGCCACCTGCTCGGCGACGACGCGCCCGACCCGGCCCTGGCGCCGGTGCTGGTGGACGTCGAGGACGTGCAGTGGGGCGACCCGGCGCGGCTGGCCGGTGCGCTGCGCAACGGCGCGCGGCTGGTGTACCTGCGCGAGCCGCCGACCGGGTCCGGGCGCGTGCTCGGGGTCCGTGCGCTGCGCGCGGTGGACCGGCCCGTGCTCGTGCTCGACGCGGCGGCGCTCGCGGCGGCGTACGACCCGGTCGGGCTCGGGTCGACGGCCGTCCGGGAGGCCCGGCTGACGGGTGCGGGGATCGTCGTGTCCGGCGTCGAAGGGCTCACCGAGCGGCCCCTGGCGCTGCGTGAGGTGCTCGACGGGGGCCCGCCGGTGCTCGTCGTCGGGCGCAGCACCTGGGACCCCGCGTGGAGCGAGTGGCCGCCGCTGCTGTTCGACGTGCCCGCGAGCACCGTCCTGGAGCGCGACGCGCTGTGGGCGTCCTCGCTCGGGGAGCACGGGATCGACGCCACCGCGGCGACCGCCCCGTTCCGGCTGCGGCCCGAGCAGGTCACCCGCGCGGCACGGGCCGCCCGCCAGCAGGCCACGCTCGACGGCGGCCTCACCGTGGACCACGTGCGGGTCGGGGCCCGCTCCGAGAACGGCACGGCGCTCGAACGGCTCGCCCGGCGCATCGAGCCCGGCGTCGGCTGGCCGGACCTGGTGCTGCCCGAGCCGGTGCTCGTGGCGCTGCGGGAGATCTCGACGCGCGCGCGGCACCGCGAGCAGGTGCTCGGCGACTGGCGGATGCGGCCCGGCGGCGGGCGGGGGCACGGCGTCTCGGCGCTGTTCGCGGGCGACTCCGGCACCGGCAAGACGATGTCCGCCGAGGTCGTCGCGCACGACCTCGGGCTCGAGCTGTACGTCGTGGACCTCGCGACCGTGGTGGACAAGTACATCGGCGAGACCGAGAAGAACCTCGAACGGATCTTCGCCGGTGCGGCCGGCGTCAACGCGGTGCTGCTGTTCGACGAGGCCGACGCCGTGTTCGGCCGCCGCTCCGAGGTCAAGGACGCGCACGACCGGTACGCCAACATCGAGTCCGCCTACCTGCTCCAGCGCATGGAGTCGTTCGACGGCCTCGCCATCCTGGCGACCAACCTGCGCGCCAACATCGACGACGCGTTCATCCGCCGGCTCGACGTGGTCGTCGACTTCCCCGTGCCCGACGCCGGCCAGCGCGCCGCCCTGTGGGACCGGTGCCTCGGGTCGCGCGTGCCCCGGGTCGGCGACCTGGACCTCGCGTTCTGCGGGCAGGCGTTCGAGCTGGCCGGCGGCGCGATCCGGTCCGCCGCGGTCACCGCCGCCTACCTCGCGGCCGACGACGGTGGGGCCGTCGCGATGCGGCACGTCGTGACCGCCGTGTACCGGGAGTACCGCAAGCTCGGGCGGCTCACGCTGGAGAGCGAGTTCGGGCCGTACTGGGCCCTGATGGGCACCTGACCGCCGGTATCACGTCGTCCGCAGACGGTCCGCGGACCGACACTGGCCCCATGCCGCAGGACCTCAGCGCCGTCCCCTGGCCGGTGCGCACCGCCCGCCTGACCATCCGGCCCGCCACGGCCGACGACGTCGACAGCACCTGGCGGATCCGCAACCGGCCGGGCGTCGACGAGTGGCTCAGTCACGACTTCAGCGACCGGGACGCCTACGCCGGGCGGTTCGTCGACCCGGACCGCCTGGCCGCCACGCTCGTGATCGAGCTCGACGGGCGCGTCGCCGGCGACCTGATGCTGCTGCTCGAGGACGCCTGGGCGCAGAGCGACGTCGCCGACCGGGCGCACCACGTGCAGGCCGTGCTCGGCTGGGTGCTCGACCCCGACCACGGCGGCCAGGGCTACGCCACCGAGGCCGTCGCGGAGCTGGTCCGGATCTGCTTCGAGGACCTCGGCCTGCGCCGGGTGCGGGCCCTGTGCTTCGCCGACAACGAGCCGTCGTGGCGGCTGATGGAGCGGGTCGGCATGCGCCGCGAGGAGCACGCCCGGCAGGACTCGCTGCACCGCACCAAGGGCTGGCTCGACGGGATGACCTACGCGCTGCTGGCCGACGAGTGGCGGGCGTCCCGGGCGTCGGTCGCAGCGCCCTGACCCGCGTCCTGCTCGGCGGACGGGCCCGCGTCGCGCACTAGGACCGGCCCGGGCCGTCCGTCGGGCGCGTCCGGTCTGTCGCTGTCGTCCTGAGGGTCTGGACGTTGGCAGGATGCTCGCGTGAGCTCCGTTCTCGTCGTGGTGGACCTGCAGGTCGGTGTCGTCCGGGACTGCGTCGATGCCGACGGCGTCCTCGCGCGGACCGCCGCCGTCGTCGCGCGGGCGCGCGCGAGCGGTACACCGGTCGTGTGGGTGCAGGACGAGCAGGACTTCCCGCGCGACGGCGAGGACTGGCAGCTCGCCCCTCCGCTGGTCCCGCTGGACGGCGAGGCGCGCGTCTGCAAGGCCTACCGCGACGCGTTCGCGGGCACCGACCTGACGGCCCTGCTCGCCGGGCTCGGTGCCACGCGCCTCGTGATCGCCGGGGCCCAGTCGGACTTCTGCGTCCGGACCCTCGGCCAGAGCGCGGCCGCCCGCGGGTTCGACGTGACGCTCGTCGGGGACTGCCACACCACGTGGGGCGGGGTGTTCGCCGGGGCGCCCGTGACCGGCGAGCAGATCGTCGCGCACACCAACGCGTACTTCGTGGGGCTGCGCTACCCCGGCCGGCGGTTCACCGTGGAGGACCACGACGCCGTCCGCCTGGTCTGACCGGCAGGCCGCCGGTCGTCATGCACCACGGCGATCGCTCGTCGCCGGGTGTCGCACGGCCGCGCGCGACGGCCTGGTCGCCAATCTGAGAATCCGCCGTGAATCACCACGATCCGGACCTGTCCGGAGCCGTCTGCTCCTAGCCTCGCAACGTCCGCCGGCATCGAACGAGGAGGCTCACGTGCACGGAACTCATGCAGGGCAGCGGAGGACCACCTGGAGCGATCGGGTCGCCACCGGCAGAGTCGCAAGGGTGGTGACGATCGGTGCCGCCGCGGGGCTGGCCATCGTCCTCGGCACCGCCCAGGCGGCGTCCGCCGGCATCACGTCCGTCTCCGCGTCCACGAACGGCTCCAGCGCGCACGCCACCGTGGCCGGCACCACGTACGGCCCGTTGCAGGTCTCGATTTCGGTCACCGCCTGCGACACCAAGGCCGACGGGCACCACGCGGAAGGTTGGCTCATCGTCCGCAACAGCGCCCGCGCGACCGTGAAGACGGTCAAGGCGAAGGCGTACGGCGGCAACGGGACGTGCGTGACGGCGACGGGCACGGTCGCGTGCGCCGACACCCACGAGCTCGTCCTCTGGTCGAACACCATGGAAGGCGACACCGTCGTCGGCTCTCCCGGCGGGGACCAGAAGGTCTTCGCGGGCTGCTGATCGAGACCTGTCCTTCCACGTCCGCCGCCCTGACCAGGCCGGGTGCCCGTTCGGGTCGTGCACGTGCCCGAACGGGCCTCCCCGCCGCACCTGTCGCGGACGCGCGCGCAGTGGCATGGTCGGGAGGGACGACCGTCGAGAGGGGCCGACGATGCACAGCCACGACCACCAGGAACAGGCCGAGAGCGGCCTGCGACCCAAGGCGTCACGCGTCGACGAGGAGCGGACGGCGCCGACCGTCGCCCGCGCCCTGGCCGACAGGCGCCCGGACATGCTCGGCGCCGCAGGGGTGACGTTCCTGCAGCGCACCGCGGGCAACGCCTCGACCGCCGGCCTCGTCGAGGAGGAGCGATCGCCCGTGCTGGACGTGCTGTCGTCGGGTGGCGGGCGAGCCCTCGACCCGGAGACCCGCACCGACATGGAGAGCCGGCTCGGCGCCGACTTCGGCGACGTGCGGGTGCACTCCGACTCGGCGGCCTCCGACTCCGCGAAGGCCGTCGGCGCGCACGCGTACACCGTCGGCTCGGACGTGGTGCTGGGCAGCGGGGTGGACACGTCGTCGACCTCGGGGCGGACCACGCTCGCGCACGAGCTCACGCACGTGGTGCAGCAGCGCAGCGGACCCGTCGACGGCTCGCCGGCGGGGGGCGGCATCCAGGTGTCCGACCCCGGCGACCGGTTCGAGCGGGCCGCCCAGGCGAACGCCGAGCGGGTGATGGCCGGGCCTGCGCCCACCCAGCGGGCCACGGCCGAGGCCGGCCCTGCGGTCGCGGCCCCGTCGGTGCAGCGCGAGGAGCTGGACGGCGAGGGGGCCGGCGGCGCCCCCGTCCAGCGGGAGGGCGAGGAGAAGGAGGAGGAGGCCGAGGCCTGACCTGACCCGCGAAGGACCCGGCCGACCCCTGTGCGGCCGGGTCCTTCGTGCGTCCGGGGCATTCGCTGGACCCTCGCAGGCCCGTCGCCGTCCCCTCCCGGCCCCTCATCGGCCCGTCGCCGGACGGTCCCGGACCCCGCGTTCGAGCGCAGGTCGTCCGTGCGGACGACCTGCTGGACGGCGGCACGGCGCCCGGCCGTCGGCACCTCCGACGGGGGCACGATCCGACGCCCGATCGGGCAGCCACCCCGGCCCTCGCGGGCGTCCGGGGGGACGCTCCCCGCCCGCACCCGCGGCAGCACTCTGATCCCACGACTCCCTGTGCCCAAGGAGGGGACATGCCGACCTATCTGTCGCCCGGCGTCTACGTCGAGGAGGTGGAGGCGGGTGCGCGACCGATCGAGGGGGTCGGCACGTCCGTCGCCGCCTTCGTCGGCATGGCCGCCAAGGGGCCGTTCAACCAGCCCACGCTGGTCTCGAACTGGACCCAGTTCTCCGAGACGTTCGGGGACTTCCTGCCCGACGCGTACCTCGCCCACTCCGTCTACGGGTACTTCCTGAACGGCGGGATCAACGCGTACATCGTGCGCATCGGCAGCGACGCCGAGCCCGACGAGCCCGTCACGCGGGCGACGCCCAAGGCCCTGCCGGCCGGCGCGCAGGCCGTGATCGGCGCGTACCGGGTGGTCGCCCACGACCGGGCGCCCAAGACGAAGTCCATCAGCGTCGAGGTGGCCGACGCGGGCGGCGAGAACCCGCCCGACGACCAGTTCAAGCTGGTCATCAAGCTCGACGGCAAGGACACCGAGACGTACGACAACGTCACGACGAAGCGCGGCGACAACAACGTCGTCACGAAGCTCGCCGACTCGAAGCTCGTCACGATCGAGGAGCTGGCGTCCGGCAGCGCGCTCGCGAAGCCCGACAAGGGCCACGCCGACCTCGCCGTCCCGCCGCCCGAGCCCGAGGTCCCCGAGACGTCCGACCTCGGCGCCGACGACTACATCGGCGACGCCGCCGACCGCACCGGCTTCAGCGGCCTGGAGGCGATCGACGAGGTCACCATCGTGGCCGTCCCGGACCTCGTCGCCGCGCTCGAGCAGGGCGCTGTCGACCTCGAGACGTTCCAGGCCGTGCAGCTCGCGGTCATCGCGCACTGCGAGCTCATGGGTGACCGTGTCGCGATCCTCGACCCGCCGCCCGGGCTCAGCCCGCAGCAGATCAAGGACTGGCGGGTCAACGGCGCGGGCTACGACTCGAAGTACGCCACGCTCTACTGGCCGTACATCAAGGTCTTCGACCCGTCGACAGGCGCCAACAAGTTCGTCCCGCCGTCGGGCCACATGGCCGGCGTGTGGGCGCGCAGCGACCAGGAGCGCGGCGTGCACAAGGCGCCCGCGAACGAGGTGGTGCGCGGGGCGATCACCCTGCAGACGCAGATCACCAAGGCCGAGCACGAGCTGCTCAACCCGGCGGGCATCAACGCCATCCGCACGTTCCCCGGCCGCGGGGTGCGCGTGTGGGGGGCCCGGACCCTGTCGTCCGACCCGGCCTGGCGCTACATCAACGTGCGGCGGCTGTTCAACTACCTCGAGGAGACCATCCTCACCGGTACCCAGTGGGTCGTGTTCGAGCCGAACGACGACGCCCTGTGGGCGCGGATCCGCCGGACGATCTCGGCGTTCCTCGTCAACGAGTGGCGCAAGGGGGCGTTGTTCGGGCTCACCCCCGACGAGGCGTTCTTCGTGCAGTGCGACCGCGAGACCAACCCCGCCGAGGCCATCGACGCCGGTCAGGTCACCTGCCGCATCGGGGTGGCCCCGGTGAAGCCCGCCGAGTTCGTCATCTTCCAGCTGTCGCAGTTCTCCGGCGGCACCAGCCTCGCGTCCGAGTGACGCCCTCATACGAAGGACGGTGAGACATGCCTCTGCCCGATCAGTTCGACCTCGCGACCGCGTACGCGTTCAGCGTGAAGATCGACGGCATCCAGGTGCCGCACGTCATGGAGGTCAGCGGCCTCAAGGCCGAGGTCGACAAGGTGACCTACCAGCAGCAGGCCCAGGACGGGAAGTTCATCACCCGCCAGATGATGGGCCGGCAGAAGGCCGGTGAGTTCAAGGTCAAGCGTGGCCTCACGGACTCCACGACCGTCACCGACTGGCTCAAGGCCGTGTTCGCCGGCGACATCAAGACGGCCCGCAAGACGGCCGAGGTCGCCATCTACACGTCCGACGGCCAGATGCTCAAGCGCATGAACTTCCGCAACGTCTGGGTCAAGGACGTCGAGCTCGGCGGGACCCTCAAGGCGGGGTCCACCGAGCCGCTGTCCGAGTCCTTCACGGTCTGCTGGGACGAGATGGAGTTCGCCTGATGCGACGCACCGTCCCGGTCGCGCTCGGGGAGCCCGAGGTCGACGACGACATGCAGGTCATGTCGTCGTCGCCCTCGCGGCGCTCCCAGCTGCGCACCGAGTTCGACTTCCAGCTCCCCCGCGGGTACCTGGACGGCGACGGCGTGCTGCACCGGTCCGGGACGATGCGGCTCGCCACGGCCCGTGACGAGCTGCTGCCGCTGTACGACGCCCGCGTCCAGGAGAACGCCGCCTACACGACGGTCGTGCTCCTGAGCCGGGTCATCACGTCGCTCGGCACCCTGCCGGGCATCACGTCGAGCGTCGTCGAGAACATGTTCGCGTCCGACGTGGCGTTCCTGCAGGACCTGTACCGGCGCATCAACGCCGAGGGTCACACCCGGGCGGCCGTGGTCTGCCCGTCCTGCGAGCACCGCTTCGAGGTCGACATCTCGGGTGGGCGCCTGGGGGAATCGTGACGTACGCGGCCGAGCGGATCCACGAGGAGGTCGCGTACGTCGCCTACCACTTCCACTGGGCGCTCGACGACATCCTCGACCTCGAGCACCCCCAGCGGCTGCGCTACGTCCGGGAGATCGCCGCGATCAACCGGCGCATGAGCGAGGAGCGCTGACGTGCGGTGGCCGTGGCAGCGGGGGGACGGGGCGAGCGGGTCTGACGAGGGCACCGCGGGCCTGACGGCACGTCGCGCCGGTTCCGCGGCCGCTCCCCCTCCCGCCGCTGCCCCGGCTGCCCCGGCCGAGTCGCGCGCCGGCTGGGCGTTCCTCCCGCCGCTGCAGCGCACCATCCATCCCACCGCGCTGACCAGCCGGCCCACCGCCTTCGTGCACGACCTGCCGACCCGTCAGGACCTGACCTTCACGACCGGGATGTCGCACGTCGTCGACTCCCGGGCACCGTCCGGCGTCGTCGCCTCCGAGGACGGCGGCGCCGGCCACACCCCCGTGCAGCGGTCCGCCGACGTCGACCTGTCCCTGCTGCCGCCTGCCGCACCCGCGGCTGCGACCGTGCAGCGTGCGGACGACGGCTCCGGCCCCGGCCTCGGCTCTGGTTCCGGCTCTGGGTCCGGTTCCGGCGACAGCGCCGGGTCGCTGCAACGGCTCGCCGCACCGCCCGTCGGGGTCCGACCCCTGCGGGCCGTCGCCGTCGACCCCGACCCCGGGTGGTCACCGCCCGTCGGCGTGCAGCCGTCGATGCCGCTGCCCCCTCAGGCGCCGGCGACCGTGCAGACCTCCGTCGACGCCCCCGTGCCGCCGAGCACCGGGTCCGACGTGCCAGGGACCGGGTGGTCCGCGGACGGAGGTTCCTCGACCGTCGACGGGGCGCCCGCCTCGGGCTCGGCACCGGTGCCGTCCGGATCAGGGTCCGGACCGGGGGCTGGTGCCTCGGCCGGCAGCTCGTCGGGCACCTCCGCCGCGAGCGCCGCGCCGGTGGTGTCCCGTGCCGTCGGGCCGTCCGCCGACGCCGACCTGCCCCTCGCCGGCTCTGCCGGCACCGCCGGCCATGCTGGCACCGCCGGCCCCGCCGCTCCGTCGACGGCCGCCGGCGGCTCCGCCCGCGGGAGCGGCGCATCGTCCGTGGCGAGCGGGTCGGCCACGGTCCCGGGGGCGGCGGCGCCCGTCGTGGCGCGCAGCAGCGACAGCGCCGGCGCCCGCCTTCCGCTCGTCGTCCCGTCGGCCGGGACCGGTGCGTCGAACCCGTCACCTGCGACGCCGCCGGACGGCGGTGCCGGCCACACCCCCGGGACCGGGACGACCGCAGCGGACGACGGGGTCGCCGGCACCGGAGCCGCCGGGTCCGGTGGTGCTCCGGGCGCGTCGCTCGGCCCGGTCGTCGCGCGTTCCGCGAGCGGCGGCTCGCCCGCCGACGCGCCCGCCGACATGCCCGGAGCGACGCCCGTGGTCGCGCGTTCGGTCGAGCGGCCGGCACCCACCGCGTCGCACCCCGTCCCCTCCACGTCGGGCACGCCCACCTCGGGCACGCCCACGTCGGGCACGCCCACCTCGGGCACGCCTACCTCGGGAACGCCCACCTCGGGAACCCTCAGTCCGGGGACCCCCGGCTCGACGACCCTCAGGTCGGGCTCGGGGGCCCTCAGCTCGGGCACCCCCACCTCGGGGAACACCAGCCCGGGGAACGCGTCGCCCGACCTGGTCGTCCTCCGGTCCGCCGACCCCGGCGCGGGCTCGAGCCCGGTCGAGGCCGCCGTGCCGCCCGCCGTCCCCGCCGCATCGAGCCCTTCGCCGTCTTCGTCGTCGGGCTCGTCCGGCGTCCACGGGACCGGACCGCTGCGCGACCAGACCCGTCCGACCGGCCCGGCAGCCACCGGTGGTCCGGTCGTGTCCCGAGCGTCCGACGGCGCCGGATCGCCGGCCACGGACCTGCCTGTGATCTCGCGCTCGACCGAGCCCTCGCCCACCCCGTCGCAGGGGTCGCCCGCGCTCACCGTCCCCGTCCCGTCGGGATCGGACACCGGCGAGACCAACACCGCGGTCGACGACGGAGGTCCGGTCGACCGCACCGTTGGTCTCGGCGGGACCGGCGGGCTGGTCGACGGCCCCGGCAGGCCCGGCGGGGAGGCGCCGACGCTCGGCGCAGGCGACGGGGTGACCGTCGCGCAGCGACTCGTCGACGGCTCCGGGGTCGCAGGACCGGCTGGCGCACAGTCGGGGGACGGCCACCCGGCGGCGGTCCAGCGGCTCGCCGGGGAGACGATGCCGCTCGTCGCGCCGGCGGGGTCGGCGTCTGAGGCGGGGTCGTCGTTGGGGTCGGCGGGGTCGTCGGCGGGGTCGGCGGGGTCGTCGGGGGTCGATGCGGCGGCAGCGGGTTCCTCTGTCCCGGCGGGCACGTCGGCCGCACCCGGTGCGGGTGAGGGGGTCGACGGGTGGTCGAGCGGGTCGGCGGGCGGGTCGTCGGGCAGCGGTCCGGACGCATCGTCCGGAGGCTCGGGGGCGTCCGGCACGGCCGGCGACTGGTCGGCCGACGGGTGGTCCGCACCCGCGGAGTGGCTGGGTGGATCGGTGCCCGACGGCGTCACGTCGGACGGGTCGGCCACGTACGTCCCGGTGGCGCCGACCGACCTGTCGGTGACGACGGGCGTCGACGCACCGGCCGGGCCCACCGCGTCGACGGCACCGTCTCCGACGCTGAGCCTCAGCCGCTCCGTGAGCCCGCCCGCCTCGAGCGCGTCGAGCGGGCCGGAACTGCCTGGGCCAGAGCTGAGCGGGCCCGAACCGAGCGGGCGGACCACGGGGGAGTCGTCGTGGGCCGGTCAGGCGGCGGGTGCGCCGAGCAGTCCGGCGACCGTGCAGCGCCGGCTCGGCCTCGGTGCGCCGCTGTCCGGGACGTCGCCCTCCGGGACCTCCTCGGGCGGTCGCTCACCGTCGGGGACGTCGCTGCCCGGCGGACCGGCGGGGTCCGCGTCGAGGGGTACGCCCCTGCCGGGGTCGGGCACGCCGACCGCGATGCCCCTGCCGTCCGCCCCGGTCGCCCGCCCTGCCACCGGCGTCTCGCCGACAGTCCCGGTGGTCTCGCGCACGACCACGACCGGCGCGACCCCCACCAGCGCGACGGCCACCAGCGCGATGACCACACGCTCGACGGCCTCCGGTCCGACGACCCCCGGCGCGACGACCGCCGGTCCGACGACCTCCACGACCGCCGGTGCAAGCTCCTCCGCTCCGGCCACGGACGGCCTGCCCGAGCTGGGCGTCGTCCAGCGGTCCGCCGACCAGGGACCCGCTGTCGGAGCCGGGGACGCCTGGTCGCACACCACGCCCGCCGTGGAGCTGCCCGTGGTCGGCACGGGCGCGGGTGACGGCGCCGGGACGAGCGAGGGCGCAGGCACCGGGTCGGCCTCGCCGACCACGAGCGTCGGTCCGGACGTGGCCGGTCTGCCGGTGCAGCGCCTGCTGACCGGGTCGACGCCGGGGTCGTCCGCCGCTGGTGCCCGCCGCGCGTCGCCGGGAGGCCTGCTCGCCGACCACCGCGACGTGCTCACCGTCGCCCGTTCGCCGCTGACCGGCGCAGCCGCCCGTCCCCTGCAGCTCACGCCTCTGCTCACCGGCGCGTCGGCGATCCCGCTCCTGCAGCGCGACGCCCTCCTCGGGGCAGTGCGGCCCGGCCCGGCCTGGTCCACCAGGCCGGCCGCCCGGCTCCTGCCGCTCCAGACGCTCGACATCCCCGCCACCCTCGGCCCCGCCGGTCCCGTCGCGCCGGTCGACACCGTCGCTGCGCCCGGCCCGTCGACCACGTCGGTCGTCCAGCGCGCCGCGGTCGTGCAGCGTTCCGAGGCACCGGCGTCGATGGACGTCGTGCAGCCCCCCACCCCCGCCCCGCCGGCGCCGCCCGAGCCGCCGGCCCCGGTGCAGCGGGCCGACGCGACACCGCCGCCGCCTCCCCCGCCGCCCGCCGCCACGCCGGACGCGGCCGCCGCACCGGCTGCCCCGGGCGCCCCCGGTGCCGGTGGGCCGTTCGCGAGCGCGTCCGCGGCGGACCTCGACGAGCTCGCACGTCGGCTCACGGCGCCGATGCTGCGCCGGATGCGCGGGCAGCTGCTGGTGGACCGCGAGCGCCGCGGGATGAGGGCCGACGTATGACGGCCCCGACGAGCGGGAGCAGCCCGATCAGCGGGACGTGCGCGACGAGGCCGGCAAGGAGGGGACCGCGATGAAGGACGACGAGGTCGACGTCGCCGTCGGCATCCGCTACCTGGTGAAGATCGACAAGACGGACCTGGGCGAGTTCACGTCCTGCGAAGGGCTGGGCGCCGAGGTGGTCATGGAGACGCGCGAGGAGGGCGGCAACAACACGCTCGTGTGGCAGCTCCCCGTCCGCATCAAGTACCCGAACATCAAGCTCACGCGGCCGCTCGGCAAGTCGACCGAGAAGGTCGCGACGTGGATCTCCTCGATGGCGACAGGGTTCACGCGGCACACGGGGTCGATCGTGGCGAAGAACACGCACGGTGACGTCATCGCGACGTGGTCGCTGGAGGGCATCGTCCCGGTGCGCTGGACAGGGCCGTCGATGCAGCCCGACAACTCGAAGGTGGTCACGGAGACCGTGGAGATCGCGCACCACGGGTTCACGAAGGGGGGCCAGAATTGAGCCCGTCACCGGTGGGTTTCGACGCGGCGTCCGCCTCGAAGGGCAACGGCAGCCTGGTGAAGGCGTCGCTGATGATGAACGAGCCGTCGGCGGACGGGGCGCTCGACAAGGCCGGTGCGCCGCTGGGCGAGATCAAGTTCCAGTTCAACCCGAAGGAGCTCTCGCTCACCAAGACCGTGCAGTGGACACGGCCGACGACGCAGGCGGCCACCCGGGCCTCGCCGCCGCAGTTCCAGGGCCCGCAGCCGTCGAAGCTGACCATCGAGATGTTCTTCGACGCCTCCGAGAAGCACGACGACAGCGTGGTCAAGTCCGTCGAGAAGCTGTTCACCTGCTGCGTGCCGACGACGGCGTCGCACTCCGCGCAGAAGGACTCGCCGCCGTGGGTGCAGTTCCGCTGGGGCGGCCTGACGAGCTTCCTCGCGTACGTGTCGACGGTGTCGGCGAAGTACACGCTGTTCACCCCCGAGGGCCTGCCGATCCGCGCGACGTGCTCGGTGACGCTGGAGGAGCTCGCGGGACCACCGCCGAGGACGAACCCCACGTCGGGCGGCCAGGTGCCCCACCGGGAGCACGTCGTCATCTCCGGTGACACCCTGCCGGCGATCGCGTACCGCGAGTACGGCGACCCGGGGCTGTGGCGTGCCGTCGCGGCGGCGAACGGGATCGACGACCCGGCGCGCCTGCGGCTCGGCCGGCGCCTGCTGCTGCCCGCGCAGAGCGACCTCCTCAAGGACCCGACGCGGCGGTCGGGCCCGATCGTCGCCGCACCGCCGTCGTTGCCGAGCGGTCCCACCGCGGACCGCCCCAGGGCCGGCCTGCCGGAACGCAGCCAGGAGGTGGCCGATGCCGTTCGGTGAGGAGCACTCCGCGACGCCGCTCGTCCAGGTGGACGGCGTCGCGCTGCCCGACGACGTCGCGCCGCTGCTGTCCAGCGTCGTCGTCGACTCGAGCCGGAACGTGCCGGACATGTTCGTGCTCCGGTTCCTCGACGAGCAGGCGATCGTGCTGTCCAAGGCCAACCTCAAGGTGGGCTCCGAGGTGGCGATCACCGTCCAGTCCAGCGGTCCGGGCGGTCCGGTGCCGCTGCTCAAGGGCGAGGTGACCGCCGTCGAGGCCGAGCTCGACCAGGACGGCTTCCACACGGTGGTGCGCGGGCTGGACAAGTCCCACCGGCTGTTCCGCGGCCGCCGCATGGAGGCGTACCTCAGCATGACGCCCGGCGACATCGTCAAGAAGGTCGCGGGGCGTGCGGGGATCGCGGTCGGGACGGTGACGTCCGGCGCCGTGCTGGAGCACGTCGCGCAGGACAACGTCAACGACTGGGACTTCCTGCAGTCGCTCGCGGAGAAGGTCGGTGCCGTGGTCCGCGTCGTCGAGGGCAAGCTGCACTTCGCGGTCCCGACCACCGCGACGACCGCCCCGGCCGGCAATGACGGCGCCCGGGAGAACCCGCTGGTCCTGGAGCGCGGCGTGAACCTGCTGTCGCTGCGCGCGACCGTGACGGCCGCGGGCCAGGTGCCCGAGGTCGAGGTCCGCGGCTGGAGCGTCGCCACGAAGAAGGAGCTCGTCGCCACCGTCCCCGCCAAGACGTCGAGCGCCGACGTGGGCGCCGTCACCCCGGTGACGCTCGCCAAGACCTTCGGCAGCCCCAAGTTCGTCGAGCCTGCTCCGACGCTCACCGACCAGTCCCAGGTGCGGACGAGGGCCATGTCGCTCGCCGACCGGCTCGCGTCCGGGTTCGCCGAGCTCGAGGGCGCGGTGCACGGCAACCCGCGGATGAAGGCGGGCGAGGCGGTCGCGCTGCGTCTGATGGGTGCGCCGTTCGACGGGAAGTACACGCTGAGCGCCGTGCGGCACGACTTCGCCGCGGACACCGGGTACATCACGTCGTTCACGGTGGCCGGTGCCTCCGAGCGGTCCCTGTTCGGGGCGGTGGCCGGCGCGACGGGCAGCAGCAGCCGCGGCCAGCACGGTGTGATGTCCGCGATCGTCACCGACGCGAAGGACCCGGAGAACCTCGGCCGCGTGAAGATCAAGCTGCCGATGTACTCGGACACGTACGAGAGCGGCTGGGCCCGGGTGGTGCAGCTCGGTGCGGGCGCGAAGCGGGGCACCGGCGTGATCCCGGAGGTCGGCGACGAGGTGCTCGTCGCGTTCGAGAACGGCGAGACGGACCGCCCGTACGTGCTGGGCGGCCTCTACAACGGCAAGGACAAGCCGGAGCCGGGCCAGGTCGGTGGGACCGACGGGAAGATCGAGAAGCGGGTGTTCGTGTCCCGCACGGGCATGCGGGTGGAGCACATCGAGAAGGCCGACGCCGAGGAGCTCGTCATCTCGACGAACAGCGGCGCCCAGAAGATCCGCATGGTGCAGAAGAGCCAGGCGCTCATCGAGATCCTCTCCGAGGGGCCGTTGAAGGTCGTCGCGAAGCAGGACGCCACGGTCGAGTCGCAGAAGAACATCGCCGTGACGACGTCCACCGGGAACATCAGCGTCAAGGGCGTGGACGTGTCCGTCGAGGGCACCAAGTCGGTCACCATCAAGGCCCCGCAGGTCACCGTGCAGGGCACCGCCACCACCGACGTCAAGGGCGCGCAGGTCAAGGTCGCCGCCGACGCGCAGGTCGAGGTCTCCGGCGGTGCGATGGCCACCATCCGCGGCGCCCTCGTGAAGATCAACTAGGGGGCGGCGGTCGTGGGCCAGGAGTTCATCGGTGCCGGGTGGTCGTTCCCCGTGCGGTCGGACGCCACGGGGCGCATCGCGCTGTCCCGGGAGGGGCGCGAGATCGAGGAGAGCATCCGGCTGATCCTCGCGACGGCACCCGGCGAGCGGCCGATGCGGCCCGAGTTCGGGTGCGCGGTGCACGACTACGTGTTCGCCCCCGCGGACGCGACGACCGGCGGGGCCATCGCCTACGCGGTGCGCGTCGCGCTGGACCGGTGGGAGCCGCGCATCGAGCTGCAGGACGTGCAGGTCCGGTTCGACGAGGTCGACAACGGCCTGCTCTACATCGACGTGCACTACGCGGTGCGCGGCACCAACGACCCGCGCAACCTCGTCTTCCCCTTCTACACGATCCCCGACGAACGACCCCTGACGGGAGCCTGACCGTGCTGCCCTCCCCCAACCTCGACGACCGCCGGTTCCAGGACCTGGTGGACGACGCGAAGCGCATGGTGCAGCGCCGCTGCCCCGAGTGGACGGACCACAACGTGTCCGACCCGGGCGTGACGCTCATCGAGACCGTCGCGTTCATGGCCGACGAGCTCTTCTACCGGCTCAACCGCGTGCCCGACCGGCTGTACGTGGCGTTCCTCGAGCTGCTCGGCGTCACGCTGCACCCGGCCGGCGCCGCCAACGTCGACCTGGTCATGTGGCTGTCCGCACCGCAGGACGAGGTCGTCGTCGTCCCGGAGGGCACGGAGGCCGCGACGAACCGCACGGAGCGCGACGAGGCGGTCGTGTTCACGACCACGCGCCCGCTGGAGATCCCGCCCCGAACGCTGCGGCACGTGGCGACCCAGCGACCGGGCGGCGACCAGGTCGGCCGCGACGACCAGCTCGCCTCCGGCGACTCGTTCCCGGTGTTCGCCGAGATCCCGCAGGTCGACGACGCGCTGCTGCTGGGCCTCGACAACCCCGCGCCGTCGTGCGTGGTGGCGCTGCGGTTCGACTGCAACGTCCAGGGCGTCGGCGTCGACCCCCGGCGGCCGCCGCTCGTGTGGGAGGCCTGGGACGGGCGCGGCTGGGTCACGTGCGACGTGGACAGCGACGGCACGGGCGGCCTCAACCGCGCGGGCGACGTGGTGCTGCACGTCCCGGCCACGCACACCGCGTCGGTGCTCGGCGGCAAGCGCGCCGGGTGGCTGCGGTGCCGGGTCACCGAGCCGGACGAGGGCTACCCGACGTACGGCGCGTCCCCCACGGTCCGGGAGGCCGGTGCGTTCACCATCGGCGGCACCGTGCCCGCCGTGCACGCGGAGACGGTCCGGGACGAGGTCGTCGGGCTCTCCGAGGGCGTGCCCGGGCAGGCGTTCCCGCTGGAGCACCGGCCGGTCGTCGCCGGGCCGCCGACGATCCTCGAGGTCGCCACCGGCTCCGGCTGGGCCCAGTGGACGGAGGTCGACTCGTTCGCGGGCCACGGACCGGACGACGAGGTGTTCGTGCTGGACCGGGCCGCCGGCGAGCTCCAGCTCGCACCCGCCGTGCGCGAGCCCGACGGCACGCTGCGGATGTACGGCGCGATCCCGCCCAAGGGTGCACCGCTGCGGCTGCCCCGGTACCGCACCGGCGGAGGGCCGGACGGCAACGTCGCCCCCGGCACGGTCCAGGTGCTGCGCGGGGGGCTGCCGTTCGTCGACCGGGTGTCGAACCGGCGGGCCGCCGCGGGCGGCGTCGCCGCCGAGACGGTCGACGAGGCGAAGGAGCGCGGTCCGCTCGCGCTGCGCGTGCGCGACCGGGCCGTGACGGCCGAGGACTACGAGCACCTGGCGCGTGCGGCCGCCGTGGACGTGGCCCGCGTGCGGGCGGTGACCGCCGGGGACGGCGCCGACGCCGGGGCCATCCGGGTGCTCGTCGTGCCGGCCGCACAGCCCGACGCCGAGGGCGCCCTGCGGTTCGAGGACCTCGTGCCGTCCCCCGACTCGCTCGCGGCCATCGCCGAGCACCTGGAGGAGCGCCGCCCGGTCGGCGCCCGCGTCATCGTCGAGCCGCCCTTCTACCAGGGCGTCACCGTGGTGGCCCGGCTGTCGCCCCGCCCGCGCGCGGCCGTGCCGATGCTCGAGGCGGAGGCCGTCCGCGCGCTCAACCGGTACTTCGACCCGCTGCGCGGCGGACCCGACGGCGACGGGTGGCCCTTCGGGCGGCCCGTGCAGGCCGGCGAGGTGTACGCGGTGCTCCAGCGGCTGCCCGGCACCGAGATCGTCGAGGACGTCAAGCTCTTCGCCGCCGACCCGCTCACCGGCCGCCGCGGCGACCCCGTGCAGCGCATCGACATCGACAAGCACGCCCTGTGCTTCTCGTTCCGGCACCAGGTGCGCGTCGTGGCGGGGAGCTGACGTGCGCGGGATGGTCGACGGGCTCGAGTCGCCGGTGCCGGTCGCCGGGCGGCTCCCCGTGGTGCTGCAGGACGACGACTTCCTGCAGCGGTTCGTGGCGGCGTTCGACGACATGCTCGCCCCGGTGTTCCTCACCCTCGACTCGCTCGCGTGCTACCTCGACCCGCAGCTCGCGCCCGACGACTTCCTCGAGTGGCTGTGCGGATGGGTGGGCATCGAGCCCGACCAGACGTGGACCACCCAGCGCCGGCGGGACATCGTGGCGCGTGCGGCGGCGGTGCACCGCTGGCGAGGGACGGCCCGGGGCGTCGCGGAGGCGGTGGGGCTCGTCGTCGACGGCGAGGTCGAGGTGACGGACAGCGGCGGGTCGGCCTGGTCGCCCGCGCCGCACGGGAACCTGCCCGGCTCGGCGACGCCGTCGATGACCGTGGTGGTGCGGGCCGCAGGGCCCGTGGACAGACGTCGCGTGGAACGGGTCATCGCGGCAGTCAAGGCGGCCCACGTGCCGCACACGCTCGAGGTTCAGGAGGTGGCGTCGTGATCGTGTGCCCGGAGTGCGGGACCCGGAACGAGGAAGGCGAGCTGTTCTGCGGCGGCTGCGGCACCTACCTGGAGTGGAGCGAGACGAGCGCGCCGGCCGCCGAGGCTGGCACCGAGCCGCTCGCCGGGGAGCCGCTCGCCGCCGAGCCGCTCGCCGCCGAGCCGCTCGCCCCGGAGCCGCTCGCCGCCGAGCCGCTCGCCGCGGAATCGCACGCCCCAGGACCGCTGGCCGGATCGTTCGCCCCTGAGCCACCCGCCCCCGAGCCGGTCGCCGGGGAGCCGCTCGTCGCGGGGCCGACCCGCTCCGCCAGTGCCGCACCCGCTCCAGCCGCCGCCGCCACCGAGCCGACGGCTGGAGCGGCCCATCCCGCGCCGCCGACCGCGGACTGGTTCGCCGCCGGACCCGCTCCGGCCGAGACGGTCGCCGCCGAGTCCGGCCTGGGCCAGGCGGCCGCACCCACCGCCCCCGCACAGGTGCCCGACGCCGCCCGCCCGCCGGTCCCGGACCCGGTCGCCGAGACCGGCACCGACACCGGCCGCGACGTGCCGCACCCGCGCGTCGCCTCACACCTCGGCGACACCGCCGGGGTGGCGCTCGCCGACGCGCCACCCACCGCGGCCTCGGGCCCGGCGGCTCCCCCACCACCGCACGCGGCGCCGGAGACTCGCCGAGCGGCGGCGGAGCGCAACGCGCAGGCAGCAGCGACAGCAGCCGCCGCGGCGAGCACGGCCACGGCTGCGGGAACCGCCGCCATACCGTCCGCCACGTCCCCCGGGCTGCCTCCCGCGACGGCCTCAGGGACGCCGTCCGCCGCACCGACCAGCACACCCCCGGCGGTACCTCCCGCCACAGCCTCGGCGACGTCGACCACCGCACCGACCGACACACGGAGCGCCGCACCCGCCGCCGAACCCCGCACAGCGCCCGGCAGCCACACGTCCGCCGGCCGCCCGCCGGCCACGGAGCGCGTCCGCCCGACGGCAGAGACCGAGGCGATCGCCACAGCCGCCGCCGCGACGGGCACAGCGCCCGCTGCGACCCGTCCGGACCAGCCCCCCGTCCAGGGCCTGGTCCGCCCGGGGCAGGCCGCGATCCGCCCGGGCCAGGCCCCGGTCCGGCCGACGACTCCCCAGCCACCGCCGCAGACCCCTGACGCCCGGATCGCCGCGGCCGCCGCGATGGTCGCACCGCCGCCCCCGCCGCCGGCCCCCACGGCGCCCGCGGCGCAGCAGCCCGCCGCCGTGCGCCCCGGCGTGCCCAAGCCGCCCCCGGCACCCAAGAAGGTCGCCGTCGACGAGCCGCCGCCCGCCCCGGGTGACCTCATCTGTGGCAGCTGCGGTGCGGGCAACACCCCGAACCGCAAGTTCTGCCGCCGCTGCGGGACGAGCCTCGTCGACGCGAAGGTGCAGACCCAGCGGTCGTGGTGGAGCCGGTTGTGGCGTCCCGACCCGAAGCGAGGGCCTGACGCCGGCTACCGGCCGCGCGCCCGGCGGCGGTTCCCCACCCGGCCGGTCGTCGCGATCGTCACGATCGGCGCCATCGTCGCGCTCGTCATGGCGTTCCGGCCGGAGATCGACCGGGGACGGATCACGCTGCTCGACCGGGTCCAGGGGAACGTGGCGGTCAACCCGACCCAGGAGGTCGCGTCGAGCGAGGCCCCCGGCCACGAGGCCGGCAAGATCCGCGACGGCGCGACGAACCTGTCGTGGAGCCCGGCGGTGCCGGGTGACGGGGTCGGTCAGTTCGTCGACTTCACGTTCGCGGAGCCGTTCCGGCTGACCCGCATGCTCGTGATCCCCGGCTCGTCGGACGTCGAGAAGGACTTCCTCGCCGGGTCGAGCCCCAAGACGCTGACGTTGACCGCCGTCACCTCGGCAGGGACGCAGCAGACCGTCGAGGTGCCGCTGCAGGACAAGGTCGGGCTGCAGGACGCGTCGTTCGGGATCGACGACGTGGTGGGGATCCGGCTGGCGATCAGCGAGACGTACCGGGCGACCCCGGAGACGAGCGTGGCGATCGCGGAGGTGGAGTTCCGCGGGCGGACGTGAGCTCGGCGGTGGCGCCGGCCCCCCGGGGCAGCGGGGTCGGCGAGCCGACCGTGGTGACCCGGCCGGCGAGCGCCGCCGAGCCGGTGCGGCGTGGGGCGTCGAGCACACCCAGGTCGTCGAGCATCGCCGTGTAGCCGCGGTGTGCGCGGTGCGCGGCGGCGGTGTCGCCCGCCGCGGTGAGGGCGGCCACCAGCAGCCGCCACGCGTGGTCGCGGCACTCGTCGAGCTCGATGCTGCGGGTGGCTGCGGCCACTGCCGACTCGAACCGGCCTGCCTCGAGCTCCACCTCGGCGAGGTCGGCTGCCGCCTCCGCGGCGAGCGCGCGGACCCGGTCCCGTGGGCCGACCACCCAGTCGGCCGGTCCGTCCTCGGGCAGCAGGTTGCCGGCGTACAGGTCGAGCGCCTCCCGCCACCGGGCGGCGGCCGTGTCGAGGTCGCCGCGCACGCGCGCCCGCGCGGCCTCCTTGCACGCGCGGTCGAACTCGACGTGGTCGCACACCGCGCCCGGTCCGAGCACCAGCGTGTAGGTCTCGCCGTCGCGCAGGATGAACCGGCTGCTCCGCGTGGGGACCGACGGCTCCAGGGCCCGGCGCACCGCCGAGATGCTGACGTGCAGGTTGTGCATCGCCGCGGTCGGGTCGAGCTCCCCCCACAGCGCGTCGGCGAGCTGCTCGCGGTGCACGGGCCGGCCGGCGTGCAGCGCCAGGAACCGCAGCGCGCTCCGGGCACGTGGGCGCACCACCGACAGGTCCACGGGGGCGCCGTCGACGACCACCCGGAACTCGCCGAGGCACTGCAGTCGCATGGTCGGGCGCTCGTCGTCCACCGCCGCCGGCGCAGTGCCGCGCCGCCCGGGTGCCGACGTGGTGGGCCGCCGGACGCTGGTCCCGGTCACACCGAGCCGCAGCCGGCGCAGGTCCACGCCGTGCTCGTCGGCCGTGGAACGTGCGAGGGCCACCAGCTCGCCGGAGTCCGGGCCGTCCTGCGCCCCGGCCGCGAGCGCCGCGTACGCCACGGCCAGCGCCCCCGGCACGGCCGCCGACCGGGCGAAGGCCTCCGCGGACCGGGCGTCCTCGACGGCCTCGGGGAGCTGGTGCTCGGCGGCGGTCAGCGCGTAGCAGGCGCGGGCCCACACGGCCGGCACAGCGGCGTCCAGCGCGTGCCAGCGACGCACGAGCGCCTCCCACTCGTCGGGGTCACCGACGCCCTGGCTGAGCGCGACGAGCCCGCTCCACGACGCGATGAGCGCCGCGCCCCAGGGGTCGTCGATGCGGTCGCAGTGCGCGACGAGGGCGGCGACGTCCGCACGCGCCCGCTCGGTCCCGTCGAGCGCGACGACGACGCCGTGAGCCATGCGCGCGAGCCACGTGAGCCCACGCCGCTCGGCGTCCGCGTGCACGCGGTCGGCGGTGGTGAGCATCGACGCGCGTGACGACCCGGTGAGGGTCGCGTCGACGAGGGTCGCGCCCAGCACCACGCCCGCGGAGCCGTCGGGGTCGGCGGCCGCGCGGCGCAGCGGCTCCCGGGCGGCCCGCTGGTTCCCGGCGAGCAGGAGGCACAGTCCTTCGGCGAGCGCACGCTCGGCGCCCGTCAGGACGCCCGCGGCGGGCACCGCGGCGACCGGGTCCCGGTGGGTGGCCGCCCGGACGACGCCCTCCCAGGTGCTCACCGGCCCGGCGGGCGGTCCGACCGGGCCCGCCGCGTTCGTCATGCCCGTCGTGCCCGCTGTTCCGTTCGCGCCCGTCGCGCCCGTCGTGCCCGCTGTTCCGTTCGCGCCCGTCGCGCCGTTCACGCCCCTCGCGCCGTTCGCACCCGTCGCGTCCGTCGTGCCCGCAGCCGGGCGACCGACGACCCACGCCTCGACCCGCCCGCGGCCGGCGGTGGTGGCTGCGGTGACCCGGTCCTGCAGGCGGTGGACGTCCTCGTCGTCGCCGGCCCGCCGGTACGCCTCCGACGCGGCGACGTAGGCGCGCTCGTCCTCGAGGATGCGAGCCGCCCGCCGCTGCCACGAGGAGGCCGCGCTGCCCAGGTGCTCGGTCTGCACGGTGAGGAGGTGGCGGCGCAGCACGCGCGGCAGCGTGTAGTGCACGCCGTCGTCGGTGGCGGCGAGCGACCAGCGGACCTCCAGGTCGCGGAGGCACTCACGGCTGCCGGACGTGGCCATCAGCGCGTCGCAGCGCGCGCCCGTCATCCGGTCGAACGCGGACCCCCAGTGCAGGAGGTCGACGAGCGGACGGTCCAGGCCGGCGAGGATCTCGCCCGTCAGGTAGTCGTGCGCGTACCAGGAGTCGACCGGCAGGCCACGGACCGCACGGCGACGGTCGGCAGGGAGCAGGCCCGCGGTCGCTCGGTGGAAGAGGTGCACCGCGACGGCCCAGCCCCCCGTCTCGTGCGAGACGGTCTCGACGTCCTCCGAGGTCAGCGGCTCGTCGTACACGTCGCGGAACAGCCGGTCGACCTCCCACGGCCGCAGCCGCAGGTCGGCAGCGGCCAGCACGGTCGGCGGGCTGATCTCCGAGCGGGCCAGGTTGAACCTCGGGCGCACCCGCGAGCCGACCAGCACGTGCACCCCGGGCAGCACGTCGAGCAGGAGCTGCTCGAGGTCCCGCTCTGCCGCGTGGCCGATCAGCTCGTGCGCGTCGTCGAGCACGAGGAGCGCGGAGCGATCCGTCGCGCGGTCGACGCCGCGGTCACTGACGTGGTCCGCGGCACTGCCGGACGCGCTGGTCCCACGGCCCGCGAGCCGGTCCGACACCCGGGCAGGCCCATCTGTCAGCAGCATCCGGCCGAGCTCCTGGGGCGTGAGGCAGGTCGCCGCTCCCGCACCGGGAGCCCGCACCACGACGCCCGCGCGCGTGCACCGCCCCCACACCACGGGCAGGCCGGTGGTGCGCGACCACTGCGCCATCACCGTCGTCTTGCCCGATCCGGGCGGCCCGACGACGAGCCCGAACCTGCTGGTCACGACCTCGTCGAGCCGCTGCAGCAGCGCTCGGCGCACCACGCCGCCGGTCTCCGGCACGCGGGACTGCGTGCGTGGCGCGCTCGCCAGCACGACGGCACGCCCCCCCTGCGCCATCACAGCCTCCGACCCCCTTGAGCCCCCCGACCTCGTCGGCGCGGGTGCCCTGGGGTCGATCCTGGCAGCATCGCCGGGATGTGATCTACACCATAGTGGGCGAAAATGTGCGTTTCGGACCCGGCGTGGCGCATCGCGCCCGATCGCGCGCGTGGTGCCTGCGGCCACAAGACTGGTCCGGTCCGGTGTCGATCCCGGCCCGCGCCCTTCGTCCAGAGGGTGAGCGCCGGGAGACGCCCGGGACACGGCACCAGGAGGAGACATGGCCCAGTACCTGCTCAGCGTGATGGAACCGACCGGCGGCACCCCCGACCCCGAGCTTCTCCGGCAGATCATCCAGGACGTCGAGGCGCTCGACCGGACGATGCGCGACGAGGGCGTGTGGGTGTTCGCCGGCGGGCTGCACCAGCCGGACACGGCGACCGTGCTGCGCGCCCAGGACGGCCGGGTCGTCGTGACCGACGGGCCGTTCGCCGAGGGCAAGGAGCATCTCGGGGGCTTCACGATCATCGACGTGGACGACCTCGACGTGGCCCTCGACTGGGGCAAGCGCCTCGCGGTCGCCACGACGCTGCCGATCGAGGTGCGACCGTTCCGGTCATGACGCCGGACGGGTCGCCGGAGCGGTCGCCCGACCGGTCGCCCGACCGGTCGGCGGACGCCGAGCGGCAGGTCGCGGCCGTGTTCCGGGCGGAGCACGGCCGGGCCGTGGCGGTCCTCGCCCGGCAGTTCGGCGACCTCGGGGTGGCCGAGGAGGCCGTGCAGGAGGCGTTCGTCGTCGCCCTGCGCCGCTGGCCCACCGACGGGGTGCCGGGCAGTCCGGCGGGCTGGATCGTCACGACCGCCCGTCGCCGGGCCATCGATCACCTGCGACGCGAGTCGTCCCGGGCGGACCGGTACGCCCAGGCCGCCCTGCTGCACGCCCGTGACGAGCCGCCGGAGGTGGGACCCGTGCACGACGACCGGCTCCGCCTGCTGTTCACGTGCTGCCACCCGGCGCTCGCCCAGCCCGCCCAGGTGGCGCTCACCCTGCGCCTGCTCGGCGGCCTGACGACGACGGAGATCGCGCGTGCGTTCCTCGTCCCCGACGCGACGATGGCGCAACGGATCGTGCGCGCGAAGGCGAAGATCCGCGACGCGCGCATCCCCTACCGGGTACCCGGAGACGCCGACCTGCCCGACCGGCTGGCGGGCGTGCTCGCCGTCGTCTACCTCGTGTTCACCGCCGGTCACACGGCGGGCGCCGGGGACGCGCTCGTGCGGGAGGACCTGTGCGCGGAGGCGATCCGGCTCGGCCGGCTCCTCGTCGAGCTCATGCCCGACGAACCCGAGGCGGTCGGCCTGCTCGCCCTGATGCTGCTCGTCGACTCGCGGCGCGCCACGCGGGTCGACGCGCGCGGGCTCGTGCTGCTCGCCGACCAGGACCGGCACCGGTGGGACGCCGACGAGCTCGCCGAAGGCCGGCTGCTCGTGCGGCAGTGCCTGCGGCGCGGGCGTCCCGGGCCTTACCAGGTGCAGGCGGCGATCCAGGCGGTGCACAGCGACCCGGGGTCGACCGACTGGGCGCAGGTCGTCGCGCTCTACGACCAGCTCCGCGCCCTCGCGCCGAGCCCGGTCGTCGAGCTCAACCGGGCCGTCGCGGTCGCCGAGGTGGACGGGCCGGCGGCCGGTCTCGCGCTCGTCGACGACCTCCCGCTCGACGGCTTCCACGTGTTCCACGCGGTGCGGGCCGACCTGCTCCGGCGGCTCGGCCGGGCGGCTGAGGCGGCCGACGAGTACGACGCGGCGATCGCCGGGACGGACAACGCCGCGGAGCGGGCGCACCTCACGCGGATGCGCGACGGGCTCCCGCAGGGCTGAGACCGTTTTGGCCCGCGTCCGGTCCGCACGCCCCCGGCTCGGGCACGGGCAGGCGCGCACCCGCGCCGACGGTCCGAAGGCCTACGAACCGGCCACGCTCGGCGCGTCCGCGTGAGAAACTCGGCTCCCTTCCGCGGTCCGCCCAGGCCCGTCGACGTCCCGTCCGGGAGGCAGTGCCGCCACCGGGAGCACCATGACCACCCTCACCTGGCGCCCGGACCGTGGCCGCACGGCTCGTCGGACGCTCACGACGGCGCTGCTGCTCGGCGCGCTCACCCTCGTCCCCGTGGCGCCGGCGGGAGCCTCCACCGCGGACCCGAGCGAGGCGATGACTTCCGTACCCGCCACCGGGCTGCCCGGTGACGGCTCCTCGACCGCGGTCACGGACGCCGACGAGACTGACACCGCCCACGCCCACGCCAGCACCGAGGCGCAACCGACCTCGGCGCCCCAGGTGCTCCCCGCGGAACCGCTCGCGGCGGAGGAGCCGGACCCGCCGGCAATGACCTGGGTGGTCCAGGCCGACGTCCACGGCTTCACGGTCGCCTGGTCGACGCCCATCAATGGCCCACGGCCGACGGGCTACCACGTGACCGTCTGGGCGCCGGGCGAGACGAACCCGTTCGTCGATGTGCGCGTGAGCGACCAGAGGGTCGTCGTGACAGGGCTGCTCGAGGGCACGACCTACGCCGTGGACGTGCGCTCCGTCGTCGGCACGCAGGAGTCGGCGGCCACGCGCATGGACGTGTCGACCCGCGTCGAGACCTTTCCGCCGGTCGGCAACCTGGAGTCGGCGACCAAGATCCCGGGCGGGGGCGGATACCGGATCGACGGTTGGGCCGTCGATGTCGACACGGCCGGCCCCATCCACGTCCTGCTCAAGCTCGACTTCAATGCCACGCTGATCGCCGACGTGTACGCCGACGGCAACCGACCCGACGTCGGTGCCGCCTACCCGGGGACCGGCGACCAGCACGGGTTCTCGTACACGTGGGCGGGCGCGACGAGCGCGAACATCGTGGGCCTGCACCGGCTCTGCCTCTGGGCGGAGGACGTGGACACGTCGGGATACCGGCGCCAGTCGAGGCTCGACTGCACGACGATCTCGTTCGAGCCGACGCAGCCGCTGGTCGGGAACTTCGAGGCGCTGACCCGGTCCGGCCCGGCGATGACGCTCAGCGGCTGGGCGTTGGAGCCGTCCGGCGGCGCCGACGTCCTGGCTGTCGTCGAGATCGACGGTGAGCTCGAGTCCCTCCACCCGTACCAGCCGACGGACGTCGTCCGGAGCGACGTGGCAGCGGCCTACCCCGGCACGGGCGCTCAGCACGGGTTCTCCTCCACGGTCAAGGTGGGTCCCGGGGGGCACCGGGTGTGCGTCGGTGCGGTGAGGAAGTCGGACCTCGAGGAGACGGTCGCGCCGCTGGGGTGCCGCACCGTCGGCGCTGACCCGACGATCCCGATCGGGAACTTCGAGAGCCTGGTCGCCGTGGGCCAGAACCTCCAGCTCTCCGGCTGGGCCGTCGACCCGCAGGTTGCCGGTCCCGTCGACGTCGACGTACACCTCGACGGCGCGCTGGTGGCGACGATGACCACGACCACGACGCGCGCGGACGTCGGGCGCGTCTACCCCGGGACGGGCAACCTGCACGGCTACTCCGGGTCGGTGCAGGCGACTCCCGGTTCGCACCAGGTGTGCCTGACCACGCCCGACCCCGACTACCCGGAGGGCATCTCCTTGGGGTGCCGCACGGTGTCGGTGGTCAACCGGACACCGGTGGGGAACTACGAGTCACTGACCGCCGCCGGGTCGACGGTGACGCTGTCCGGGTGGGCGCTCGACCCCGACACGACCGGACCGATCGACGTGCACCTCTACGTCGACGGCGGCTGGGGCGGGGCGCTCCGCACCACCGGGGTGCGCAACGACGTCGCCGCGGCCTACCCGGGCACCGGCAACCAGCACGGCTTCTCGACGTCCTTCACGGCCGGCACCGGGACCCACCAGGTCTGCGCCTACGCGATCGACCCGGCGATCCCGACGGTGAACCAGCCGCTGGGGTGCCGGACCGTGACGGTGACCAACAAGCTGCCGCTGGGCAACCTCGAAGCCCTGACCGCCGCCGGGTCGACGCTCACGTTCTCCGGGTGGGCGCTCGACCCCGACACGACCGGACCGATCGACGTGCACCTCTACGTCGACGGCGGCTGGGGCGGGGCGCTCCGCACCACCGGGGTGCGCAACGACGTCGCCGCGGCCTACCCGGGCACCGGCAACCAGCACGGCTTCTCGACGTCCTTCACGGCCGGCACCGGGACCCACCAGGTCTGCGCCTACGCGATCGACCCGGCGATCCCGACGGTGAACCAGCCGCTGGGGTGCCGGACCGTGACGGTGACCAACAAGCTGCCGCTGGGCAACCTCGAAGCCCTGACCGCCGCCGGGTCGACGCTCACGTTCTCCGGGTGGGCGCTCGACCCCGACACGACCGGACCGATCGACGTGCACCTCTACGTCGACGGCGGCTGGGGCGGGGCGCTCCGCACCACCGGGGTGCGCAACGACGTCGCCGCGGCCTACCCGGGCACCGGCAACCAGCACGGCTTCTCGACGTCCTTCACGGCCGGCACCGGGACCCACCAGGTCTGCGCCTACGCGATCGACTCGACCACCCCGACGATGAACCAGCCCCTGGGGTGCCGCACGGTCGCCGTCCGCTGACGCCTCTGATGCGCAACCGCAACGTGTCACTCATGTCCGTGACCTCCGGGTAGGTGCCAGGATGACTGACCGGCGGGCCGGATCTCGAGACGGCTCACGCGGTCACCGCCGACCGGCCAGAACGGAGCACCTCGTGTGCTCACCCCTGCGTGGCCCGCGCACCCTCGTCGTCGCGGCGCTGCTGGGCGCCCTCTCCCTGCTCCCGCTGGCGCCCGCGCAAGCGGCGACGAGCCCGCACCGCCCGGTCGGTTGGCTGGACTCGGCGACCCAGATCCCCGGTCAGGACGCGTACAGCTTCGCCGGCTGGGTGGCCGACCAGGACGTCGCCGGCCCGATCCACTTCGCGGCCAGGATCGACGGCGAACTGCAGCCGGTCTACGACTCGCTCGCGGACGGTGTCCGGCCGGACGTCGGCGCTGCCTACCCGGGGACGGGCGACCTGCACGGGTTCAGCTTCGAGTGGTGGCCGTCCATCGCCACCCCGACCACGGGTACGCACGAGGTCTGCTTCTCGGCGCTGGAACCGGGTGAGCCGGCCGGGCTGGACGAGACGAACGTGGGCTGCACGACCATCACGCTCCCGCCCCTGTTCGATCGGCTGGTGGGCACCTTCGAGGAGATGAGCAGGTCGGGGTCGGGCATCACCTTCCGCGGCTGGGCCATGGAGCCGTCGGGCCGCAACGAGGCGAAGGTGTACATCGAGTACGACCCCGGCCTCCCGTCCGCCCGCGTGAGCGGCTACGTCGACACCGACGTGGTGCGCTACGACGTCGCGGCTGCCTACCCCGGCATGGGCGCGCAGCACGGCTTCACCTACACGATGCCCTCCGACCCCGGCTACCACTCGGCGTGCGTCTGGGCGCTCCTGCCGGGGAGGGACCTCAAGTCGAAGAGGCTGCTCGGCTGCAAGGAGGTGGGACCTGACAGCACCGTCCCGTTCGGCAACTTCGAGTCCCTCGCGAGCACCTCACGTGGTCTGGAGCTCGCCGGTTGGGCGCTCGACCCGCAGGTCCCGGGACCGATCGCTATCGACGTCTATCTCGACGACGCGTTGGCCACGACGGTCAGCACCACGACGGCACGCGCCGACGTGGGCCGGGCGTACCCGGGGACGGGCGACCAGCACGGCTACTCGGCGACGCTCCCGGCGACGCCCGGCCCCCACTGGGTGTGCCTGCGCACGAAGGACCCGAGCTACGGCGTGGACGTGTCCCTGGGCTGCCGCAAGGCGACGGTGACCGCGCCGGTGGACCGCCTGCCGTTCGGCAACGTCGAGGCGCTCACCTCCAAGGGGCTGACCGTGACGTTCTCGGGGTGGGCGCTCGACCCGGACACGGCCGGCCCGATCGACGTGCACCTCTACGTCAACGGCGCCTGGGGCGGTGCGCTCCGCACGACGGGTGTCCGCACCGACGTCGCGGCCGCGTACCCCGGCACCGGTGACAAGCACGGCTTCTCGACGACGTTCACGGCCGGTCCCGGCACGCACAACGTCTGCGCGTACGCGATCAACACGACGTCGAGCGCGAGCACGTCGCTCGGCTGCCGCACCGTCACGGTGGCGAACAAGCTGCCGCTCGGGAACTTCGAGTCGCTGAGCAGGGTGGACTCCAAGGTCACGCTGGGCGGGTGGGCCCTCGACCCGGACACCGCAGGTCCGATCGAGGTGCACGTGTACGTCAACGGCCGCTGGGGCGGCGCGCTCACCACGTCGCTCGTCCGTACGGACGTCGGTCGGGCGTACCCGGGCACGGGCGACCTGCACGGGTTCACCACGTCGTTCGTGGCCGGGCCGGGCACGCACCAGGTCTGCCTGTACGCGATCGACACCGACACCCGGCAGAACACGACGGTCGGCTGCCGGAGCATCGCCGTCCCCTGAGACGGTCGCAGGTCGGACGGCCCCGCTCCTCGTCGAGGAGCGGGGCCGTCCGTCCCGGCGCCGGCCGTCCGGCGTCGCACGCGGCACACGGCCGTCGGCAGGACGGGGGCCGGGCGGGCGACCACGATGGGGTGATGACCGAACCGCACACGTGGACCGTCGACGACCACCTCCGGGATGCGCCTCCCGAGCACGTGACGCTCTACCGGGCGGTCGTCGCGCTCATCGAGGCGTGCGGGCCCGTCGAGGTGGCCGTGCACAAGACGACGATCACGTTCAAGGGCACGCGGCGCGGGTTCGCCGGCGCCCGGCCCGACCACCGTGGCGTCGTCGGCTACCTCGACCTGATGCGGCCCGTCGACACCGATCCGCGGATCACGAACGTCGCGCCGTACACGCACCGGCTGTTCGTCAACCACTTCCGGGTCCGGTCGGCCGACGACCTCGACGACACGTTCACCGAGTGGGTCCGCGAGGCGTACGCCGTGGGTGCGGGAGCCCACCTGGACTGACCACCGCACGTCCCGGCGAGCGGGTCCCGCGCCGGACCGGGCACTCGCGGGGCGCACGTCGCGCGCCGCGGCCTGAGGGCGGCCCGTGGCCGTTCCGCCACGCCCTCCCCGAAGGCGTCGCGACCCGAAACCGGTTCTGCGGGCCAGCGGGCGTCTGTCACGATCCTGCCGTGACCACCTCCGACGAGTGCGTGTTCTGCCGGATCGTCCGCGGCGAGCTGCCGTCGAGCCGCGTGTCGGAGTCCGACACCGTGCTCGCCCTCATGGACATCGACCCCGTCACCGAGGGCCACGTGCTCGTCATCCCGAAGACGCACCTGCCCGACCTCGGCGACCTGCCCGACGACCTCGCGGCCGAGATGTTCGCCGTCGCACGGCAGGTCGCCGCAGCCCTCCGGCGGGCGCCCCTGCGCTGCGAGGGCGTGAACCTCTTCTACGCCGACGGTGAGGCGGCCTTCCAGGAGGTCTTCCACTCGCACCTGCACGTGATCCCCCGGTTCCGCGGGGACGGGTTCACCATCGCGGCCCGGTGGGGCTCGGAACCCGGCCGGGACCGGCTCGACGGCCATGCGGAGGCGATCAGGGCGGCGCTGCTCGCGCCCTGACACGCCGCTCCGCGACCCCGCGGATCCCGGTGACCTGTGAAGCGTCCCGTCCACGACCCTCGCCGCGCCGCCTCCCGATGAGGGACGGGCCGCAGCGCGACAGACCGTCAGACCGGCTTGCGGGCCTCGACGAGGAACCGCGTCGAGTGCGCGACGAACGGGCCGTCCTGCTCGATCCGCTCGTGGAGGTCGTGGAGCTGCGGCAGGTACGCGTCGACGGTGAACCCCGGCACCATCCAGATGACCTTGCGCAGGAACCAGACGACGGCGCCGATGTCGTGGAACTCGATGCGCAGCTCCGCGTCCTGGAGGTTCACGACGTCGAGGCCGGCCGCCGTCGCGCGGGCAACGTCGTGGTCGGGGTGCCGGACGTCCCGCGTCTCGGGCGGCTGCGGCCCGAGGAAGTGCTCGACGACCTCGAACGCGCTGTGCGGGCCGACGTGCTGCGCGAGGTAGCTGCCGCCGGGGCGCAGCACGCGGGCGATCTCGTCCCACCAGACGGTGACGGGGTGCCGGCTCACCACCAGGTCGAACGCCGCGTCCCCGAACGGCAGCGGGGGCTCGTCCGGGTCGACGACGAGCGCGGCGCCGAGCGGGTGCAGGCGCGCCGTGGCGGTGGCCACGTTCGGCGGCCACGACTCGGTCGCCACCACCAGCGCGGGGCGACGGGAGGTGGTGGCGAGAGCCGTGGCGAGCACCTCGCCGCCGCCGGTCTGGATGTCGAGCACCGCCGACGCGCCGCCGAGCCGGTCGGCGAGCGTCCGGGCATAGCCCCACGACGGCCGCTCCTCGGTGGCCCGGCCGTCGAGCCAGGAGAAGTCCCAGCCCTCCATCGGCGCGGCGGCGGCCTCGGCGACGAGCTCGTCGAACGTCCTGGTCATGCCGGTCATCCTGCCCGCCGCGAACCGCGCACGACGACCGGATACCGCTAGGCGGCGGCGTCGAGCAGCTCGCCGAGGCGGCTGAGGATCGGGCTGCGCCAACCGGCGGTCATGAACCGGCGGGAGAGCTGGTCGACGCCGAGGTCCGGGTCGAACCCGACCTGCTCCAGGAGCAGCCGCGTGCCGGTGCCCTCCGGGTGCAGGGTCCACGTCACCGTCGTCTGCATCGCGTTGCCGCCCTCGGCGTCGGCCCACGAGATGCGCAGCAGCCGCGGCGGCTCGACGGCGAGGACGGTGCTGGCGACGATGCCGGAGAACTTCGTGGCCTCGACCGGGCGGCCCTGCATGGTGAACCGGTGGCCCACCTCGGCGCGGAAGTCGTTCGGCATGAGCCACTGCGCCATGAGCTCGGGCGTGGTCAGGGCGCGCCAGACGCGCTCGGGGGCGTGCGGGTAGAACGCGTCGACGGTGATCGTCGAGGGGTCGTCCGGCGCGTCGAGGGTGGGGTCGGTGGTCATCGTCGTCCTTCGTGGTCGAGCTGATCGGGCATCGGGTCAGGCATCTGGTCCAGGACCGTGCCGAGGTCGCGCATGCGGCCCCGCCAGAACCGTTCGTACGGGGTGAGCCAGTCGGCGAGCTCCCGCAGTGGGCCGGGCGTCACGGTGTAGTAGCGGTTCCGGCCGCTCGTGCGCTCGTCGACCAGGCCACCGTCCCGGAGGGCGGCGAGGTGCTCCGACACGCTGGGGCGGGCCATGTCGAACCGGGCGGCGAGCTCGGAGACCGTCTGCTCGCGGTC
The DNA here is from genome assembly GCF_054057935.1 of Cellulomonas sp. URHB0016. Lineage (NCBI taxonomy): Bacteria > Bacillati > Actinomycetota > Actinomycetes > Micrococcales > Cellulomonadaceae > Cellulomonas > Cellulomonas sp. URHB0016. The sequence continues at coordinate 2,179,766 of NZ_JBSRZU010000001.1, forward strand.
CAGGAGCGCGTCGAGGATGTCGCGGCGGGTCGGGTTCGCCAGGGCGCCGACGAGCCGGTCGAGGGGCGAGTCCTTGGTGCGGCGGGGCACGTCAGGTCCGCTCGGGCATGGTCACGTGGACCACTATACGTAGGGTATTTCCTACGCGTCAATGCCGCAGCGAGCGGACGCTCAGAGGATGGGCGGCCCTTGCCGGATCCGCTCCCTCAAGGTGTCCGGCGTCGCCGTCCTCGGGTCCCACCGCGACTCGATGAACCACGTGGCGCCCGCCTCCGCGAGCGCCCGCGCGACCGTCACCGCCTCCTGCGGGTCGTCCGGCAGGACGCCCTGCACCACCACCTCGAACGGCACCGGACCCGGCTCCCGGTGTGCGCGCACCCACGCGACGACCTCGGCGACCTCCGCCGGGGTCATCGACTCCTGCGCCCGCTCGCCCCGCAGCTGCGGTACGACGCCGTCCCAGCGGACCGTCCGGCCCATGGACCGCTCGCTCGGGAACGACCCGATGACCCACACCGGGATGCGCGGCTGCTGCAAGGGGCGGGGCAGCAGCTGCATGTCGGTGATGGTGTGGTGCGTGCCGGCGTAGGAGAACTTCTCGCCGCTGAACGCGTGCTCGAGGATCGCGAGGTTCTCGTCGAGGAGCTCGGCACGCCGTCGACGGTCCGGGGCCTCGGCCGCCACGCCCGTCACGGCGCGGTCGTCGGGCACGCCCAGACCGACCGGCAGCACCACCCGACCGCCGGAGAGGTGGTCCACGGTGACCGCCTGCTTCGCGAACACCCACGGCCGGCGCCTGGGCAGCGCGAACACCAGCGCACCGAGCCGGATCTTCGACGTGCGGACGGCCGCCGCGGCGAGCACCGCCCAGGGGTCCCACGCCTCCATGCCGTCCAGCGCGACGCCGTCCCAGGTGAAGAACCCGTCCCAACCGTGCGTCTCGGCCTCGACCGCCATGTCGACGACCTCGACGACGGACCCGAACGACCCGACGAACCCGAACCTCATGACGTCCTCCCCGGCAGCTCGTACTCGAAACTCACACGGTGCGTGCCGTCCTCGTCGACGCTCATGGAGCCGGTGCCGGTGATCCCCTCGAGGCCGCCCGTGCCGCTCGACGGCACGATCGAGAACGCGAGGTCCACCCGGTCGGTGCCGTGGGTCGTGGCCGCGTGGACGTAGTTGAAGGTGCCGCCGACGCCGCCGAGAGCACCCTCGAACGACTCCATCGCCACGTAGGTGCCGACCCCCTTCTCGGGGTCGAACGCCGAGGTGAACAAGGTGGTCGACCGCCCCTCGACGGCCCCCGCGTACTGCTTCACCATCGTCGCGACGCCCACCAGCAACGCCGTCGGGACCTGGTCCGCCTCGACCGCCACCGATCCGAACCCGTCCGCCTGGAATGTCCCGTCCGCGATCACCTGGGCACCGTACCGACCACCTCCGACACCGGCATCACGCCGGGTCGGCGGCCGCCTCCGCCGCGCCGACCGGCGTCCCCGACGAGACGGGCGACTGCGAGCCGCACCACCGGACCCGAAAAGAGGGGCGGCGGAGCGGGCGGGCTGGAACCATGCCGACATGAGCCCCGACCTGCTGCTGCGCCCCCTGACCCCCGAGGACGAGTCCCAGGCATGGGCCGCGCACGACGAGCTCGCACCGGAGGGCTTCGAGTTCCTGCTCGACGGCCGCCGCGACGACTGGCCCGGTTACCTCGCGCAGCTAGCCCGCGAGCACGACGGCGTCGACCTGCCGCCCGGCCGGGTGCCCGCCACCTTCGCCGTCGCGGTCGTGGACGGCGACATCGTCGGGAGGGTGTCCGTCCGGCACGAGCTCAACGACTTCCTCGCGCGTGTCGGCGGCCACATCGGCTACGCGGTCCGGCCCGCGTTCCGCCGACGCGGGTACGCGACCGAGATCCTGCGCCAGTCGCTCGCCCTCGCCCGGACGGTCGGCGTCGAGAACGCACTGGTGACGTGCGACGACGACAACGTCGCGTCCGCCCGCACGATCGAGCGCTGCGGCGGCGTGCTGGAGAACGTGGTGCAGGGTGACGACGGCCCGCCGAAGCGCCGCTACTGGGTGAGCACCGCGACCTGACCCCTCTCCCGGACGCGCCGGCCCGCCGGCCGCCGCCTCGAACGGACGCACCGTCCGACCCGCCGCCGATCCTCGCCTCCGGCCTCCCGGGCCACCCAGGCTGTCGACACCAACATCGCGTTCGACCGGACGCCCGCTGTCGACCGCGATGTTGGTGTCGCCGAGGTCTGCGCTCGGCGAGAACGGGCCGACCTGCTCAGGTCTGCGGGGACCCGTGATGCCACAGCACCGCGGGCGCCCCCGCCTCACCGGTGTCGTGGACGACGACCGCACGACCGTCGGGGAGGCGCACGTGGCGCTCGTCGGGCATACGCCGGACTCTAGGCATGGTTCCCGACACACCGCCGCCTCCGGGGGCGGCTGCGGCGGAATGGACCGACGAGGCCGCAGACCGGGCGTCGACGACGTCGGCGTGCTGCTCCGGGCCTGCGGAGTCCCGAACCGCGCCAGGGAACGAACCCGCACGACGGAACGGGCCCACGGACCGCGGGCGAGCTGCACCTGCGAGCCGATCGCCTGAGACGGGCTGAAGGGCGCGGCCCGACGACGGCACGATGGCTCTCATGACCACCGTGCGACGCGCGACCCCGGCCGACCTCGACGAGATCACCCCGCTGTTCGAGCAGTACCTCGCGTTCTACCGGCGAGAGCACCCGCCGGAGGCGGTCCGGGAGTTCCTGGCCCACCGGATCCTCGGCGACGACAGCGTCGTGCTCGTCGCCGAGTCGGACGGCGCCGTCGTCGGGGTCGCCCGGTGCTTCCCGACGTGGTCGTCGCTGAGCCTGGCACCCGCCTGGGTGCTGAACGACCTGTTCGTCGACCCGGGCGCGCGTGGCACCGGAGCCGGTCGCGCGCTCGTCCGCGCCGCGAAGGAGGAGGGGGCGGCGATCGGGGCGGTGTACGTGGCGCTCGAGACCGGGCGGGACAACGTCGTCGGGCAGACGCTCTACGCGTCGGAGGGTTTCGTGCGCGACGACGACAACCTGCACTACGCGGCGCCCGTCGGGCTCCTCGTCGAGACGGCGGGACCGGCTCCCTCCCTGGAGTGAGCATGGCCGGGGGCGCGGGCCCGGCGCAGCGCTCACGGACCCGACGACCTGGCGCGGCACGACGGCGGCCCGACGCCGATGCCGCCCGCTCGACCTACGCGTCGGGGTGCAGCAGAGCGTGCATGTGCACGTCGTGCCGGCCGTCCGCCTGCGGCCAGAACGACCGCAGGGTGCCCTCCAGGCCGAACCCGCACCGTTCGGCGACCCGGCAGGACGCGACGTTCCTCGTCGAGTGCTCGAGCTGGAGCCGCTGCACGCCGAGATCGAGCAGCCACGTCGCGACGAGAGTCGTCGCCCGGGTCGCCACACCCCGCCCACGTGCGCCGGGTACCACCCAGTACGCGATGCCGCCCACGCCCCCGTCCAGGTTCAGGCGGTTCACCCCCGTGCGTCCGACGAGCCGGCCGTCCTCGGTGACCGCCCATTCCGCGCCGGTCTCCGACGCCCACATGGCGGTGCGCGCGGCGACCCAGGCGGCGGCCTCGTCGTCCGTCAGCGAGCGGACGTGCCAGCGCTGGATCTCGGGGTCGGTGTAGGCGGCGACCACGGCGTCGACGTCCTGTGCGGACCAGGGCCGCAGCACGAGCCCGTCGACGGCGAGCTCGGGCTGGGGCCGGCCGCTCAGGGTCCCGGGCGGCAGGGTGGGGGCGACGAGGGCGGGCACGACGACACGGTTCCACAGCGCGCGCGGTCGGTGCGAGGCCCAGGACGGACGGGTGCCACAGGACGGTCCGGCTCCCGCGGCGCTGGGCACGGAGCCCGACGGGAACAACCCGAGGTGCCGTCCGACCTTCCCGTGCGCCACGATGGGCGCGACCCACCCGCCGACCCCGGAGCGGCCCATGCGACACCCCCGCAGGCACGTGCACCGCTTCGACAAGTTCATGCGCTCCACCGGTCCGGCGGAGGTCCTGTACGGGGCGGTGGTCTCCGGCGCCGTGCTGGCCGTGACGAGCGCGAACGCCGAGACGGGCGAGAACGTCGTCATCTCGACGGCGCTGGTGTCGGCCACCTACTGGCTGGCGCACGTGTACGCCGACGCGATCGGCGGCCGGTTCGAGGACACGGACCACAGCACCGGCCACCGGCTGCGGCACGCGCTGGGCAACAACCTCGGGGTGCTGTTCGGGAGCATCCCGCCGCTCGTGGTGTTCGTGCTCGGCCGGCTGGTCGGTCAGGACGTGTCCGACGCCGCCATCAGCGCGCTGTGGTTCACGGTGCTGCTGCTGATGGTGTCCGCGGCGGTGGCGGCCCACAAGGCCGGGGCACGCGGCGCGGCGCTGCTCGGTGAGACGGCGATCGCGGGCGGCTTCGGGGCGGTCGTGATCCTGCTCAAGGTCGTCCAGCACTGACCCGGACGGGGCACGTACCACCCGAACCGCCGCACGACGGACGCCGCCGGCCCGAGGTCCCGCGAACTCCACCCGGAACTCACCCGCGATCCACCCGAGTGGCCGTCACGCCTGCGTGACGGCGCGCCTAGCGTTCGGCGCGTGACCCAGCCACAGCCGCCCGCGGACTACTACCCGGACCCGTCCGGCGCCCTTCAGGAGCGCTACTGGGACGGCCTGGCGTGGACGGCGCACACCCGGCCGTTCCAGCCCCCGGCGCCCACGCCCGCGCCTGTGCCGGCACCGGCGCCGACCATGCCGCCCGGCTTCGGACCTGGGCCCGCGCCGACGGGCTACGGGTTCCCGCCGAGCCAGCCGTTCGGCGCCGGAGCCGGCCCGACGGCAGGCGGCGCGATCGGGTCGCTCGTCGGCTCCTTGCTCACGGCGGCGACGAGCCAGGCGACGCAGGCCAGCGCCGCGGTGAACGAGAGGGGCGTGCTGGCCGCGGGCCAGGACTTCTACCGCGGTCACCAGCGCACCGTCGACACCGTCGCGGGTGGCGCGCTCGTCGCCGAAGGACTCGTGGGCCTCGACGGGCCCGGTGGTGACAGCCGGCCGGGCCTCGGTGGTGCGATCAAGGGGGTGCTGGTCGGACTGGTGTTCGCCGGTGTCGCCCTGGTGATCGGCCTCGTGATGCCCTCGGGCGAGATCCCGGGCGGCATCCGGACCTCCGGCACCGTGACGAACGTGTCCCGCAGCACGTCCGACGGGTCGCAGACCTGCGGCATCGACGTGGAGTACCACGTCGACGGGCAGACGTTCACCACGGCACCGGGCTACTCGTCGTCGGACCTGTGCAGCAAGTCCCGCGGCTCGACGGTCGACGTGTTCTACGACCCCGCGGACCCGGCGCACGCCGCCATGCCCACGCCGGTGTTCATGCGGATGATCCCCTGGGTGTTCTTCGCGGTGGGGCTGCTGATCGCCGTCACCTCGGCCGTGCAGGTGGTCCTGCGCGGCGCGGCGCTCGGTGCGGGCGGATGGCTGCTCTGGCGCGGCCTGCGCGGCCGGGGGGCATCGGGCGCCTGACGCGCACCATGACGCGGCGCGTCAGGGTGGCGGACAGGGCGGCCTGACCGGGAGACTGTCCCCGGCCCCACCCCCAGCCGCCCGGGAGCGCGATGGACCTGTTGCTCACCCTCGTCGGCGGCGTCGCCTGGACCGTCGTGTACGTCGCGGCCATCCGCATCGGGTTCCGGCAGCGGACGTACGCGATCCCGGTCGCCGCGCTGGCGCTGAACTTCGCGTGGGAGGTCGTCTACACCGTCCACAGCCTGTCGTCGGTGGACGTGCAGACGTTCGTCAACGCCACCTGGATGGTCGCGGACCTGGTCATCGTCGTCACCTTCTTCCGGTTCGGTCGCGGTGAGCTGCCGGGGTTCGTCACGCGCGGCCTGTTCGTCGGGTGGAGCGTGGTCCTGTTCGTGACGGCGTTCGCGGTGCAGCTGCTGTTCCTCGAGAAGTTCGGCGCGGACGACGCGGCCCGCTACTCCGCGTTCCTGCAGAACCTGCTCATGTCCGGGCTGTTCGTGGCGATGTTCGTGGCCCGCCGCGGCCTGCGGGGCCAGTCCCGCACCATCGCGGTCGCGAAGCTCGTCGGCACGGCGGCGTTCACGGTGCTCGTCGGGGTGGTCGACGGGTCGCTGTTCATCCTCGGGCTCGGCGTGCTGACCGCGGTCCTCGACGCGGTGTACCTGTGGCTCGTCTGGCGTGCGCCCGCCCTGGTCCACGAGCCGGTCCGGCCGTCGCCCGTGCCGACGGAGGTGTGACGATGCCCGTCATGCCCGGCCTCGAGCGCATCGCCGTCCTGTCCGACGTGCACGGCAACCTGACCGCGTTCGAGGCGGTCCTGCGGGACATCGACGCCCGCGGCATCACCACGATCCTCAACCTCGGGGACGTCGTCGGGAAGGGGCCGCGGGGGTCGGCGGCGGTGGCCCTGAGCCGCGCGCGCTGCGCCGTGACGGTCCGCGGCAACTGGGACGACTTCCTGCCCGACCTCCCGCCCGACCACGAGAGCCCCGGGCTGAGGTGGTGGAACGCCGAGCTCACCGAGGACGACCGGCAGTGGTTGCGCGGCCTGCCGCTCGTGCACCACCTGACCCTGAGCGGCCGGCGTATCCGGCTGGTCCACGCGTCGGCGCACAGCGTGTACACGCGAGTGCACTTCCAGCACACCGACGACGAGTTCGACGGCATGTTCGCCACCACGGAGCTCACCGGCGACGGCCCACCCCCGGACCTCGTCGCGTACGGGGACATCCACGACGTGTACGTCGAGGTGCGCGAGGGCCGGACGCTGCTGAACGTCGGCAGCGCCGGCAACCCGCTCGACGAGCCGACCGCCGCCTACGTGATCCTCGAGGGTGTGCCGGGCGGGACGGCGTCCGACGTGTTCGGCCTCCAGGTGGTGCGCGTGCCGTTCGACGTCGAGGCGGAGATCGCGGTGGCCCGTGCGGCCGGGATGCCCGAGCTGGCGCAGTACGCCGTCGAGCTCCGCACGGCCGTGTTCCGCCAGGCCCATGCCGACCGCGGCCTGGTCTACGTCGACGCCTGACCGCGCCCTACGGTGGTCCGGTGCACCTGAGAGACGCGACCGACGACGACCGCGACCTGCTGCTCGACCTGCTGCTGGAGGCCTACAACTGGACGGGCGAGCCCCGGTTCACACGTGAGTGGCTGACCACCGACCCGCACACCGCCCGCTACCTCGACGGCTGGAAGCGCCCTGACGACCTCGGGCTCGTGGCGGTGGACCACGCGGGTGCGGCGCTCGGTGCGGTCTGGGCGCGCACCCTGCCCGCGTCCGCACCCGGGTTCGGCTACGTCGCCGACGACGTCCCCGAGCTGAGCATGGCCGTCCTGCCCGGCGCGCGCGGCCGGGGTGTGGGGGCGGCGCTCCTCGCCGGGATCCTGGACCGGGCGCGGGACGCCGGGAGGTCGGCGGTGAGCCTGAGCGTCGAGGACGGGAACACCGTCGCGCGGAGCCTGTACGAGCGGCACGGCTTCGTGGTGGTGGGCCGCGAGGGCGGGTCGGACACGATGCTGCGCGAGCTCTGACGAACTGGTACCCGCGGGGGGCTGAAGGTTCGGCCGGCGCGGCCGATAGGAGGGCATCGCCCCTCTGATGGAAAGGCTCGGCCGATGTCCGGCGTCACCGCGCGACACCAGCAGTCCCTCAGCGACCTCCGCGCGCTGCGCTCGTCCGGCGCCGGGCTCGACGGGCACCCCCTGAGCCCCGCGACGTTGCACGCGCTCGACCACGACATCGCCCTGCTGGAGCAGCTCCTCTCGTTCGAGGGCTGACCCGCTGCGCTCGTTCGAGGGCTGACCCGCTGCTCGCGTTCGAGGTCTCACCCGCTGCTCGCGTTCGAGGTCTCACCCGCGGCCGCCGCGACTGGACCGCCCGGGCCATCACGGCGGGCGCCGCGGCCCGCCGCCGAGCCCGCCGCGACGCCGCCGGGCCGCTACGTCCTGTCGATCGCGGCGACGATCACCGCCGCGAGCGCCGCAGGCTTCGTGAGCTGAGGCCAGTGGCCCGTGGGCAGGTCGACGATCTCGTGGTCCTTCATCCGGGACAGCTCCCGCACGAAGGGGTGCCCGGCGGCGACGAGCTCGCGCAGCTGGTCCCCCGTCATCGACGAGGCGACCACCGTGGTCGGCACGTCGTACCTGCGCTCGTCGGACACGTGCAGCGGATCCGTCGAGACCCGCTCCGGGGACGGGATCGCCATGGCCTGGAAACGCGCGGTCAGGGCCTCGTCGAAGTCTCGCAGGTCGCTCTCCTCGAACGCCCCGAGGTCGGGGAGGGGGATCTCGCCGTTCTCGGCGGGGAACTCGTCGTTGACGATCGCGCCCTCCCCCGCCGGACCCGCGTCGACGTAGATGGCCCGCGCCACCCGGCCGGGACGCGCGTCGGCCGCTCCCGAGATCACGGACGCGCCGCCCGAGTGACCCACCAGCACCACGGGCCCGTCGGTGGCGTCGACGCGGGCCACGACCGCGTCCACGTGGTCCTGGAGCGAGATGCCCGACCGGTCCGCGTCACGCGACTCCAGGCCGGGCGGCGTCACCGGTTCCGGTTCGTGGCCCGCCGCCTCGATGCCGGGCACCACCTCCGCCCAAGACGCGCCGTCGAGCCACAGACCGGGGACCAGGATGACCTTCATCCGTCGACCGTAGGACAGACCTCCGACATCGACGCGTACCGGTCCACCAGCTCCGCCCCGAGCCCGGCGAGCTCGGCGCGGACCTCGTGCGGGCCGAGCACCTCGACGGTGCCCCCGAACCCGGCGAGGTGCTCGGCGACGGACCGCGCGGTGTGCGACGAGACGCGCATCAGCACCCGCCCGTCGTCGGCGTCCCCGACCACGGTCGCGTGCCGCCCGAGCCGGTCCCGCAGCACCCGGACCAGCGGCCCGGGGACCGCCACGGTGGCGCCGACCTGGCCACGCCGTGACTCGACCTCGTCGACCACCTGCTCCCAGACGGCCGCCACGTCGAGACCGTCGGGCCGCGCCGCCGGCGTGCCGAGCACCGTGAGCGCCCGCACCCGGTCCACCCGGAACGTGCGCCGGCCGGCCGGCGTGCCCGCCACGAGATACCAGACGTCGCCCTTGTCGACGAGGCCCCACGGGTCGACGGTCCGGTCGCTGACGCCGCGCGACCGGCCGTCGTAGGTGATCGTCACCTGCCGCCGCCGGACAACCGCGTCCTGCAGCTCGTCGACCCACGGCGGGCTGGCCCGCGCCGTCGCGCCCCAGCCCGTGGCATCGACGACGACCGCCCGGCCGGCGGCCTCGGCGTCCGCGCGGAACGTCTCGGGCAGCGCCCGCACGAGCTTGCGGAGGGCCGAGGTGGCCGCCGCCGACCGGCCCGAGGTCGGCCCGACGAGCAGGAACAGGGCCTGCGCCTCCGACGCGGTCAGGCCCGTCAGGTCCGTCCGGGCGCCCCCGACGAGGGTCCACCCCCCACCTCGACCGGGCTGCGGGTACACGGGCACGCCGGCGGACGAGAGCGCCTCCAGGTCGCGCCGGGCCGTCGCCACGGACACCTCCAGCTCATGGGCGACCTCGGCCGCGGTCACCCGGCCGCGCGACTGCATGAGCAGGAGGGTGGCCACCAGCCGGTCCGCGCGCATGCTCCCAGAGTCGCATCAGAAGTGCTCAGAAGGTGAGCACTTCATCGTGGAGGGTGAAGGCATGGACACCACCACGACACCCACGTTCCGCGGCCTGGCCACGCTCTCGTTCTTCGCCGACGACGTGACCGCCGCCAGCACCTGGTACACGGACCTGTTCGGCGTCGCGCCCTACTTCGTCCGCGACGGCTACGTCGAGTTCCGGATCGGCGACCACGAGGACGAGCTCGGCATCGTCGACCGTCGCTTCGCCCCGACGTCCGGTGGCCCGTCCGGCGCGGTCGTCTACTGGCACGTCGACGACCTGGCCGGCATGGTCGACCGCCTCCTCGCGCTCGGCGCCACCGTGCACCAGCCCGTCCGCGAGCGCGGGCACGGCTTCGCCACCGCCTCCGTGGTCGACCCGTTCGGCAACGTCCTCGGCGTCATGACGAACCCGCACTGGCAGGAGCTCGCGTCGGCCTGACGGCCGGGCCGGCGCAGGGCGCGTCGGCTCGTCGGCGGACCGGGGCGCGCGACGCGACCGGAGCGGCGCAGGGCTCGTCGGCTCGTCGGCGGGACCAGGGTGCCCGATCCGACCGGAGCGGCGCAGGGCTCGTCGGCTCGTCGGCGGGACCAGGGTGCGCGCGATCCGACCGGAGCGGCGCTGACGCTCCGGTCGGATGAGGCGCCGGGCGGGCACCCGTGGCTACGGTCGACGGATGACCGCCACGCCCGAGCCTGCGACCCGGACCGGGCCGCCGTGGGGAGGGCCGCCGTGGGGAGGGCCGCCGTGGCGCCGTGCCGCCCGGCGGGGATGGATCGCCCTTCCTGCGACGTTCCTGGGACTGTTCACCGTCGTCGGCTGCGCCGGTGCGAACGCCTGGCACCCGGCGGCCCGCCCGTTCGACGCGGTCGCAGTGCTGCTCCTGCTGCTGGCGCCCGCCGCGCTCGTGCTCGTGGTCCGGCCCGGGGCGCCGGCCGTCGTCGGTGCGTGCGTCGCGGTCGCAGGGCCGGTGGCCTACCTGGCCCTGGGCTACGAGCCGGGCCCGGCCGTCGTGCCGCTCGGCTTCGTCGTCGTCGTGCTGGGGGCCATCCGACGGCGCCGCCTCGCGTGGGGAGCCGGGAGCGCCGGCGCGCTCGCCGTCGCCGTCCTGGCGGCGCGGCCCGGAGGTCCCTCGCCGGTCTACGCGACGCTGACCATCACCGGGCTGCTGATCGCGATGCTGCTCGGCGAGGGCGCCCGGAGCCGGGGCGAGCGCATGCAGGCGCTGCGCGCCGCGCGCCTCTCGCGCGAGGAGTCGGCCGTCGCCGCCGAGCGGCTGCGGATCGCCCGCGAGCTGCACGACGTGCTCGCCCACTCCCTGTCCGGCATCACCGTGCAGGCGGGCGTCGGCCTGCACCTCATGGACCGGGAGCCGGAGGCGGCGCGACGCGCCCTGACCGAGATCCGCGACGCGAGCCGCGACGCGCTCGACGAGGTGCGCGACCTGCTGGGCGTGCTGCGCGCCGACGGTGAGGCTCCGCGCAGCCCGGCGGGCGGCCTGGCAGGCAGTCCGGCCGGAGGGCTGACAGGTCTCGTCGACCGGGCTCGTGCCGACGGCCTGACGATCCATGCCGACGGCCTCGTAGCACCCGTCCCGGGGCTCGTCGCCCCCGTCGTGCACCGGGCGCTCCAGGAGGCGCTCACCAACGTGCGGCGGCACGCCCCCGACGCGACGGTGCAGGTCAGGCTGACGGTCGGCGACAGGGTCGTCCTCGAGGTCCAGGACGACGGACCGCCGGTCGGCGAGCTCGTCGAGGGCTACGGGCTGCGCGGCATGCGGGAGCGGGCCGAGGCGGTGGGCGGTGTCGTGACCGCCGGGAGCGGCCCGGACGGGTTCCTCGTCCGCCTCGAGGCGCCGGCGGTGACGCGGTGATCCGGGTGCTGCTGGCGGACGACCAGGCGCTCGTCCGCGGCGGGTTCCGGGCGCTCGTCGACGCGGAGCCCGACATGACGGTGGTGGGCGAGGCCGCGACCGGCGACGACGCGGTCCGGCTCGCGCTCGACCTGCTTCCCGACGTGGTGCTCATGGACATCCGCATGCCCGGCACCGACGGGCTCACCGCCACTCGGCAGATCGTCGACGAGCCGCGCGCGGCCGGCGTCCGCGTCGTGGTCGTCACCACGTTCGAGCTCGACGAGTACGTGGCCGAGGCGATCCGCGGTGGAGCCTCCGGGTTCCTCGTCAAGGACACCGAGCCGGCCGACCTGCTGCGGGCGGTCCGGGTGGTCGCCGCCGGTGACGCGCTGCTGTCCCCCACCGTCACCCGACGGCTGCTCGCCACGGTCGCGCGCGCGACCAGGGAGGTACCGGAGCCCTCGGCGCTCGCAGGGCTCACGGCGCGCGAGCGCGAGGTGCTCGTGCTCGTCGCGGAGGGCCTGTCCAACGACGAGATCGGCGAGCGGCTGTTCCTCAGCCCGCTCACCGTCAAGACGCACGTGCTGCGGGCGGGGACGAAGCTGGGCGCGCGCGACCGGGCCCAGCTGGTGGTCGTCGCCTACGAGTCGGGGGTGGTCCGCCCGGGCTGGGCGGTCTGACGCCGACGCACCGCGCTTGCCCCGAGCCGCTCCGAGCCGCACTGAGCCGCACTGAGCCCGCTCCGGACGGATCGGGCACGACGGTCCAGCAGGACGACGACGGCGACCGGGGCCCCGCGCGACGGTGGTGGTGCGGTCGACCCTCGACCGCACCCGTTCCCCGGAGGTCACCATGCTCACCACTGTCCTGTCCCACCCCGCGGGCTACGGCTGGGGCTGGGGTCCCGGACCCTGGTTCCTGTTCGTCCCGCTGTTCTGGTTCGGACTGATCGCCCTGTTCTTCGCGCTCGGCGGCCGGCGGCGGCGCCGCTGGGCGGGCTGGGACGGCGACGGCCGCGGCACGGGTGGCGCCCGCGCGGTCCTCGCCGAGCGGTACGCGCGCGGCGAGATCGACGAGTCCGAGTACCGGGCGCGGCTCGAGGTGCTGCTCGCGGCCGACGCGCCCCGGAGCTGAGGCCGAGGTCCGCGGTCGACGCACCTCGGAGGTGACGCGGAGCCCCGCGGCTGGCCACCGGATCGAGGCCGTGCCGGTGTGCCGGCCGGGGCGCGCCCCGGAGGGGCACCGTCCCTCAGACGAGCCCGGCCCACCCCCGGGCGAGGTCGACCAGCTCGACGCGGTCGAGCGCGTCGACCTCGTCGGGCGTGAACCAGCGGACGTCGTCGGTGCTGCCGTCGGCCTCCACGCGGAGCTCGCCGCCGACGACCTCGGCGCGGTAGACGACCCGCACGCCGAGCAGCGCACCCTCTCCGGGGTCAAGGCGCTCCTCGCCGGAGACCAGGAACGTGTCGATCCCCAGGCGCTCGCCGAGCCGCACGGCGTACCCGGTCTCCTCCTCGACCTCGCGGACCACGGCCTCCTCGGGTTCCTCCCCCGGCTCCAGCCCGCCGCCGGGCAGCGTCCAGCCGTGCCGGCCGTCGCCCTCCGACCAGTGCGGCAGGAGCATGCGGCCGTCCTGGACCACGACGGCGTAGGCGGCGACGCGGATCTGCACCCGGTCATGGTGCCAGACCGTCGGCCCGTCCACCGGAGAGGTCAGTGCGTGTGCTGCCGGTGCGCGTGCCGGTGGTGCACGTCGGGGAAGTGCGCGTGCGTGTGCGTCAGGACGCCGTGGACGTGCTCATGGCGGTGCCGCGTCCCGGCGGGCACGGGCTCGTCGTGCTCGTGCTGGTGGTGCTCGTCGTGGGTGTGCCAGTGGTCGTGGACGAGGTGCTCGTGGGTGTGCGGGTGCTCGTGGTGCTCGGTGAGGTGCAGCCACGTGCCGACGGCCATGAGCGCCCCCGCGAGCACGAGCTGCCAGGTCACCGGGTCCCCGAGCGTCACGGCGAGCGCGGCACCGAAGAACGGCGCGACCGAGAAGTAGGCGCCCGCGCGGGCCGTCCCGACGTGCCGGAGCCCGACGATGAACAGGACCAGGCTGAGCCCGTACGCCACGAACCCGACGGCCAGGCCGCCGACCGCCGGCCCGAGGGGCGGCAGCGTCGACCCGACGACGAGAGCCAGCGCGACGTTGACCGGTCCGGCGACGGAGCCCTTGACCGCCGCCAGCCAGGTGGCGTCGGTCAGCGACACCCTCCGGGTGAGGTTGTTGTCGACGGCCCAGCACAGGCAGGCGCCGAGGATCGCCGCCGCGGCCCCGGCGCCCCCCAACGCCACGCTGCCGGGCAGGCTCAGCACGACGGCGCCCGCGACGATCGCCCCCATGCCGGCGACCACCCGCCGGTCGGCGTTCTCCCGGAACACCACCCACGCGATCACCGCGGTCAGCACGCCCTCGGCGTTGAGCAGCAGCGACGCCCCCGAGGCGGGCATCGTCGACAGCCCGAGCATCAGGAGCACCGGCCCGAGGATCCCGCCCGCGAGCACCGCACCCGCGAGGTACGGCACCTCACCGCGAGCCATCCGGACGCGCGGCGACCGGCGCACCAGCCGCACGGCCCACAAGCCGGCGCCCGATCCGACGTACAGGAGGCCGGCCAGCATCCACGGGCTCACGTCGCCCAGCAGCAGCTTGGCGAGCGGGGTGCCCGCGCCGAACAGCAGGGCCGAGAACAGCGCGGCGCGCACCCCTCGGTCCTGCCACGCACGGGTCATGGCACCCAGTGTCGCCGACCGGGCCGTCGCGGCAGGCCGCCCGGCAGGCCCCGGACCAGATCCACCCGCAGACCTTCACCGGCTGACGTCCACCGGCGGCCCCTCACCGGCCGCCCTTCACCGGCCGCCCTTCACCGGCCGCCCTTCACCGGCGGCCTCTCACCGCCGCGGCCGAACCGTCAGTCCGACGGTCACCGCGTCGCCGACCTCCAGCTGCTCGGCGGCGCGGACCTCGCGCTTGACCGGGATCACGTAGACCCCGTCCTTCGCGAACAACGACGTCTCCCACGTGGTCCCGCCGATGGTCGCGACGACGGGGATCATCCCCCACCCGTAGGTCACGTCCCGGGCGACGGCGCGGATGTCGTCGCTCAGGTGCGGCGGCACGGTGACGTAGTGGTACGGCGAGGGACCGCGCCAGTACCAGATCTCCCCGTGCACCTGGTGGTCCATGGCGCCAGCATCCCGCAGTCGCCGTCGCGGTCGAGGGGCGGGAGACTCAGGACATGGTTGAGCGTCCAGGACGGCCTGCCGACCACCGCACCGGGCGGGACGCGGCGCGCACGCCCGCGCAGGTGCCCATGCCCGGCCCCCTGCCCGATCTCGTGCGCCCCATGCTGGCGGTCCCCGGCGAGCTCCCGGAGGACGACGAGGAGTGGGCGTACGAGCTCAAGTGGGACGGCGTGCGGGCGGTGGCGTACGTGGCCGGTGGGCAGGTCCGGCTGATGTCCCGCAACGACCTCGACGTCACCCGCTCGTACCCGGAGGTCGCGGGGCTCGGCGAGCAGCTCGGGGCGGTCCAGGCGGTGCTCGACGGCGAGCTCGTGACGTTCGACGAGCGGGGCGCGCCGCACTTCGGCCGCCTGCAGCAGCGGATGCACGTGCAGGACGTCAACGTGGCGCGCCGGCTCGCGACGACCGTCCCCGTCGTCTACCTGGTGTTCGACGTGCTGCACCTCGACGGCCGCCCCACCGTCGACCTCCCGTACGACGAGCGCCGCGCCCTGCTCGGCGGCCTCGGCCTGACCGGCCGCTCCTGGCAGACGCCTGCCGCGTTCGACGGCCCGGGCGCGGACGTGCTCAGCGCCAGCCGCGAGAACGGTCTGGAGGGGGTCGTCGCGAAGCGCCGCAGCGCCCGCTACCGGCCCGGCAGCCGGTCGCCCGACTGGCGGAAGGTCAAGCACGTCCGCATGCAGGAGGTCGTGGTCGTCGGGTGGCGGCCCGGGAAGGGCACACGCGCCGAGACGCTCGGCGCGCTCGTGCTCGGCGTGCACGACGACCACGGGACGCTGCGCCCCGCGGGGTCCGTCGGCACCGGGTTCACCCGCCGCGCGCTCGATGACCTGCTCGGCCGGCTGCGCCTGATCGAGACCCCGACGTCCCCGTTCGAGGAGCGCCTGCCGGCCGCCGAGACGCGCGACGTGCACTGGGTCGCGCCGGAGCTCGTCGGCGAGGTCGCCTTCACCGAGTGGACGTCGGACGGTCGGCTGCGGCACCCCTCGTGGCGCGGGCTGCGGCCCGACAAGGGACCGGCCGCCGTGGTCCGCGAGACCTGAGGGTCCCCCCTTCACCCGTCGTGCCGCGTCGTGTCGGTCCGGACCTCTCATCCCTGCGCCGTTCGAGCCGAACGGGAAGGGAGCGCACTGCGACCGACGAGAGGCGACCCCATGGGCAGCAAGACCACACCGCGAAGCACGATCGGCTGGTTCGGCCGGCGGGGCCTGCAGGCGAAGATGCTGCTGACCCTCGCGGTCTCCGGGATCTTCGCCCTGGCGTCCGCCGCCTTCGCCACCTCGGTGCTGCTCGGCGAGAAGTCGGACCTGACCCGCATCGAGACGTACGTGGCCGGCCTCGGGTCGATCAGCGCCCAGGACAAGGCGTTCGTCGCCGGCGTCACCGCTGCGTCGCAGCACTCCGCCGACCGTGCGGTCATGGTGCTCGCGGTGAGCCTGGTCCTCGCGCTCGCGCTCGCCGTCGTGCTGACGTTCCGCGTGACGCGTGGCATCCGCGCCTCCGTCGACGAGGTCCGCCGGGCACTGCAGGCCATGTCCCGGGGCGACTTCACGGTGACGGCGCAGGTGCTGTCCGGCGACGAGGTCGGCCGGACCGCCGAGGCGCTGACCGTGGCGCAGGAGGCGATCCGCGAGACGCTCGAGGGCGTCGTCGAGACGTCGCAGACGGTCGCCGCCGCGGCGGAGGAGCTGTCCGCGGCGTCCGCGCAGGTGGGCGCAGCCCAGGACGAGACCAGCACGCAGGCCGACGCCGTCGCGGCGGCCGCCGACCAGGTCAGCCGCAACGTCCAGTCCGTGTCCGCGGGCTCCGCGCAGATGGGCTCGGCCATCCGGGACGTCGCCCAGAGCGCGTCCGAGGCGGCGAAGGTCGCGGGTCGGGCCACGCAGATGGCGGCCGTGACGAACGAGCGCGTCCAGCGGCTCGGGCTGTCCAGCCAGGAGATCGGCAACGTCGTCAAGGTCATCACGTCGATCGCGGAGCAGACCAACCTCCTGGCCCTCAACGCGACCATCGAGGCGGCGCGTGCGGGCGAGGCCGGCAAGGGCTTCGCGGTCGTCGCCGGCGAGGTCAAGGAGCTCGCGTCCGAGACCGCGAAGGCCACCGAGGACATCGCACGACGGGTCGAGGCGATCCAGGCCGACACCGGCAGCGCCGTCGAGGCGATCGCGGAGATCTCCTCGATCATCGACTCGATCAACGACTTCCAGATGAGCATCGCGTCGGCCATCGAGCAGCAGACGGCGACCACCAACGAGATGTCCCGCGGTGTCGCTCAGGCCGCCTCCGGGTCCGGCGACATCGCGACGACCATCACCGGCGTCGCGGCGGCGGCTGCCACGGGCTCCAACGCGCTGGTCGAGATGGGCACGTCCGTCACGGAGCTGGCCCGCCTCGCGGCCGACCTGCGCGGCCGTGTCGGGACCTTCAAGTACTGACCTGGAGCCGCTTCTCCAGCAGCACCACGTCACGCCAGCGACCCGCCAGCGGACCGTAGGTCATCCGGGCGATCCGCTCGCGCGTGCCGACCACCCGGAACCCCGCCGCCTCGTGCAACGCGAGGCTGGCGGTGTTCTCCGGGAAGACCCCCGACTGCACCGTCCAGATGCCCGACCGCTCCGCCGACGCCAGGAGCTCGTCGAGCAGCGTCCGGCCGACACCCCGGCCACGCGCGGCGGCGTCGACGTACAGCGAGTGCTCGACCACGCCGGCGTAGGCGGTCCGGGCGGAGACCCGGTAGGCCGCCGCCCAGCCGAGCACGGCGGCGTCGCCGTCGAGCGCGACGAACCGCTGTCCGGGCAGCTTGTCCGCGTCGAACTTGTCCCACGTCGGTGGGTCCGTCTCGAAGGTGGCGTGCCCGGTGGCGATGCCGGCGACGTAGATGCGCTCCACGTCGGGCCAGTGTGTGCGGTCCAGCGCGACGACGGTCACGCCGCTCACGCCGCAGCACCCCCGCGTGCGCGCAGGTGCGAGCCGAGGTGGCCGGTCAGGGCGTCGAGCGCACCGGGCACGAGGGCGAACCACGCCCACACGCCGCGCTTCTCCCGGGTGACCAGGCCGGCCTCGGTGAGCACCTTGAGGTGATGGGAGACCGTCGGCTGGCTGAGCCCGACCGGCTCGATGAGGTCGCACACGCACGCCTCGGCGCCGTCGTGCGCGGCGATGAGCGCGAGCAGCTTGAGGCGGGCCGGGTCCGCGAGGGCCTTGAGCGTGCGGGCGAGCGCCGCGGCGTCGTCGTCGCTCATCACGGCGCTGGTGACCGGGCTGCAGCAGGCGGCGGGGGCGGAGCCGGGGCCGGCGACGGGGGCCTCGACGGGCGCCGGGACGCCGGCCGTCACGGGGGCGAGGCCGGGGCCCGGGGCGGGCGGGAGCTCACGGGGCATGCGGTCCAGTATGGGTGCGGGATTCACCGCCGTCGATATCGTCATGCGCCGACCGGGGCGACGCCCAGCTCGTCGAGCAGGGTGAGCACACGCCCGCGGATCGCGTCCCTGATGGGCCGGACCGCGTCGATGCCCTGACCGGCCGGGTCGTCGAGCGCCCAGTCCTCGTACCGCGTGCCGGGGAAGATCGGGCACACGTCGCCGCAGCCCATCGTCACGACCACGTCCGACGCCTGCACCGCGTCGGCGGTGAGCACCTTCGGCTGCTCGGAGGTGATGTCGACGCCCGCCTCGGCCATCGCCGCGACGGCGACCGGGTTGACGGACGCGGCCGGTGCCGAGCCGGCGGACCGGACCTCGACCGCGCCGCCCGAGAGCGTGGACAGGAACCCGGCGGCCATCTGGGAGCGGCCGGCGTTGTGCACGCAGACGAAGAGGACGCTGGGCCGGTCGGTGCTGGTGGTCATCGGGTCTCCTGGAGGCGGCCCGTGGGGCGGGCCATCGGTGGGATCGAGGTGCGTCGGGCGGGGCGGTGCGTCGGGCGGGGCGGTGCGTCGGGCGGGGCGGTGCGTCGGGCGGGGCGGTGCGTCGGGCGGGGCGGTGCGTCGGGCGGGCCGTGCGTCGGGTCGCGCGGGGAGTCGGGTCGGGCGGGTACTGAGGTCAGGCGGGCGTCACGTGCAGGGCGAGGTCGTCGACCCGTCGGGCGATCTCGTCGAAGGCCGCGTCGAACGCCGCGTCGTCGCCCACGCGGACCGGGTCGGCGACCGACCAGTGCAGGTCGGCGGCACCGGCCAGCTCCTCGTGGGCGCGGTCGCACACGGTCACGACGAGGTCACCGTCGCGCCGCACGTCGTCGACGAGACGAGGCCGGGCGCCGGCGAGCGACACGCCGTGCCGTGCTGCCGCGGCCACCGCCCCGGGTGCGACCGCGGGACCGGGGTGGGTGCCGGCGGATGCCGCGACGACGGCGTGGCTGCGACGCCAGATCGCGGCCGCGAGGTGCGACCGGGCCGAGTTGGCGGTGCAGACGAAGAGCACGCGGTGCGGGCGCAGCGACGGCCCGGACGGCAGGTCCGCGGGGTCGGAGACGAGCCGCACGTACGTCCGCCGACGGTCACCCTCGGAGCGCCGTCGGGAGACGAACCCGTGCTCGACGAGAACCCCGATGTGGTGAGCCACGAGGTTGGACGCCATGCCGAGCTCAGCCGCCAGCTCCGACGGCGACAGGTCCCCCAGCGTGAGCAGCTCCACGACCGCGAGCCGCCCGGGATCGCCGAGCATCGCGTGCAGGGCGGCCCGCCGCGCGATCCCCGCCTTCCACTCAGCATCCATTGACTCAATAGTCACTGATTTGTGTCGGCGACGTCAAAGCGACGTGCGTCGAACTGCCCCTGGGCGCCGGCCGCCCGTCGAGGACAGCGCCGGACATGCCGTGGGCATGTGGCGGACGTCCACGGCGTGCCGCGAGCGGGCTGAGGACGTCGTCACGCCAGGCGCGACGACGTCCTCGGCGACGTGACGATCGCGCACCCGAGGAGGGCGACGTCGTGCGCAAGGGTTGGAGACTGGTCCGATGGGCCCGAGCTTGAGCACCGCCGCCGAGCGGACCGTCCACGGCCTCTGGGCGGCGCGCCTCCGCGTACCGCCCGCCACGTTCGACGCCCCGGGAACCACGTTCGTGGAGCGGGCCGCCGACTTCCCCGCCGTCGTGGTCGTCGAGCTCGACGGGGCGATCGTCGTCACCGGACCACCCCCGGCGCTGGACGTGGTGCGGTCCGTCGTGAGCGACCTGCTCGACGGCCCTGCGCTGGTGCACGCGCTCGCCGCCCACGGCCCGAGCCTCGTCGGGAGCGCCATCCTCTCCTACGCCGACGCCGGCACGGCCGGCGACGGGGCGGGCCCCGCCGACAGTGGTGCCCAGATCGCGCGCGGTTCCGCGGCCGGTCTGGAGGACGTGCTCCTGCGGTGCTCGGACGACGAACGCGACGAGTGCGGCCTCGCCGACGCGACCGAGGTGCTGGTCCTCACGGACCGGACGGGACGCCCCGCGGCGGCAGCGGGGTACGAGGTGTGGGACGACGCGGTCGCGCACGTCGGCGTCGCCGTGGCCGCCGACCGACGTGGCCACGGTCACGGCCGCACGGTGGCGGCGTCCGTCACGCGCGACGCACTGGCCGCCGGGCTCGTCGCACAGTGGCGCGCCCGACCGGAGAACCTCGCGTCGACGCTCACGGCCGAGCGGCTCGGCTACGTCCGGCGCGGGACCCAGGTCGCGGTCGACCTGCACGGCACGTAGCGCGCCGGTCAGCGCCCCGCCCGCGGCCGTGTCCCTCGCGCGAACGTGTCCAGGCTCAACGCGTCGACCATCAGCCCGGCGTCCTCGCGCACCCACCGGTCGCCGGTGGCCCGCCGCTCGGCCGGCGTCGTGTACCGGTAACGGTAGAGCCGCGCCCGTACCCACCGGGGCCGCCCGCCGCCGAACGGGTCGCGCGCGAGCAGGCGCAGGGTAGGCCGGTCGGCCTCCAGGAGCCGCTGCAGGAACGGCAGGAACCAGCGCAGCTGCACCGACGACCCGAGTGCCAGGAACCACATCAGCCAGTCGAGGCGCAGGTGGTACGGCGCGAGCTGCCGGGGCAGCCGCCGCGGGTCCCCGGGCTTGCCGCGGAACTCGTACTCCACCCATGCGGCATCCGGCCCGGGCTCCGGGTCCGACGTGCCCTCGACGACCACCTCCGCGCGGCGCCGGCCGATGGTGCCGAACGCGCCGTACGCGTTGACGAGGTGCCACACGTTGAAGGAGACGTTCATGCGCTGGTGGCGCGAGACGAGGTTCCGGGCGGGCCACCAGCTCAGCACCAGGCACGCCGCCGTCACGCCGAGCACCACGGCGACGAACCAGCCGGGCCGGCCACCGGTGTGCGGCGCGACCTCGACTCCGAGAGGTCCGAGCGCCGTCGACACCGCCCGGTCGTCGACGGCCGAGAACGCCAGGACGATCGTCAGCCAGTTCAGCCACGCGAAGTTGCCGGACAGCACGAGCCACAGCTGCGTGACGACCATCAGCCCCGCGGCGACGGCCTGGACGGTCCCCGGCACGAACAGGAACCACGGCACGACGAGCTGCACCACGTGGTTGGCGGCCACCTCGACCCGGTGCAGCGGCCGGGGCAGCAGGTGGAACAGCCGGCTCAGCGGACCGGGCATCGGCTGCGTCTCGTGGTGGTAGTAGAGGGCGGTGAGGTCGCGCCAGGCCGGGTCGCCGCGCCACTTGATGAGCCCCGCCCCGAGCTCGACGCGCAGCACGAGCCACCAGAGCAGCACGAGGACCGTCGTCGGGGGTGCGACCTCGTCGGACCCGAGGAACGCCGCGAGGAAGCCGGCCTCCAGCAGCAGCGACTCCCAGCCGAACCCGTAGAACGTCTGCCCCACGTTCACGACCGACAGGTACAGCCCCCACAGCACGAGGAACGCGACCATCGGCACCCACGGCGCACCCCGCTGCGGCAGCCCCGCGACGAGCGCCAGCCCTACGACGACCCCGACCCACCCAGACGGCGAGCACGAGCCCGTCCGAGTAGCGCCACTGGAACAGGCTCGGCGCCCGCCGCCACGGCACCCGCTCGACGAAGGCGGGGACCGGCAGCAGCCCGTGCGACCCGAGCAGGGGGCGGAACTGCCGCAGCACCACCACGAACCCGATCACGAAGACGGCCGCGACCCCGCGCTGCACCACTGCGCGCGCCACGATGTACTGCTCGGCGTCGAACCACTCCATCCCGACCACTCCCGCACGTGACCGGACCAGCGTCGCCGACCAGGACGGGAGCCGCGAGCGGACGCCGGTCCGACCGCGCGGCAGGCCCACCACCCGAGCGGCGGCGGACGCAGCCGACACCAGGCGCACCACCGGACCGGCGGCGGACGCAGCCGACATCAGGCGTACCACCCGACCGGCGGCGGACGCCGCCGGCAGCAGGGTCGCGGGCCCCTCGCGAATCCCGTTGGCAGCGCACCCGGCGGCCTGCTCGACTGGCGGCCGTGACCCGGATGCACGCCGACGAGCTCGACCTGCCGACCGACCTCGTCCGGCACCTCGTGGCCGACCAGATGCCCTGGTGGGCCGGCCTGCCCGTCAGCCGGGTCGCGTCGAGCGGCACCGACAACGCGATGTTCCGCCTCGGCGACGACCTGGCGGTCCGGATGCCCCGGATCCACTGGGCGCAGGGCGGCGTGGACCACGAGGCCCGCTGGCTGCCCGTCGTCGGCCCGCTCCTGCCCGTGGCCGTGCCCCGGCCGCTCGCGCTGGGGCGTCCCGCTGCGGGGTACCCGTGGACGTGGTCGGTCCTCACGTGGGTGCCGGGCACCAACCCGGTCCTCGGCCGGCTCGGCGACCCCGTCCGCCTGGCCCACGAGCTCGCCGTGCTGGTCCAGGCGCTGCGGGCGGTCGACGTCGACGGCGGCGTGCCGAAGGGCGGGTTCCTCGTCGACCGTGACGAGCAGGTCCGGCGGGACGTCGCCGCCCTCGTCGACGACATCGACGCCCGTGCGGTGACCGCGATCTGGGACGACGCGCTGGCGGGCGCCGAGTGGACGGGGAACCGGACCTGGGTGCACGGTGACGTCGCCCCGGGGAACCTGCTCCTGGTCGACGACCGGCTGACCGGGCTCATCGACTTCGCGGGCGTCGGCGTGGGCGACCCGGCGCTCGACCTCCGCGTCGCCTGGAACCTGCTGCCACCCCCTGCTCGTGCCGTGCTGCGCGTCGACCTCGAGGTCGACGAGGTCACGTGGGCCCGTGCGCGTGCCCACGCCCTGGCGCAGGCCCTCGGGCAGCTGCCGTACTACCGGGACACCAACCCGGTGCTGGCGGCCAACGCCCGGCACGTGATCCGCGAAGTCACGGCTGAGGCCTGACGCCGGGCGTCCGTCTCGCAGACCGGGAAAGACTTCCCCCTCGGCGCTTCTTTACCGGTAATGTCGCGCGCGGCCGGACCGGGCAGGCCGACCACCACGGACCACTACCGACCACCACGGACAGGAGACATCGTGACGGGCACCGCGAGCATCGCGGACATGGACCGGCTGGGCGCGGACGTCGCGAGACCCACGCTGCGCGGGCTGGCCAAGCGCTGGCGCCAGCGCCGGACGGCCGCCACCCAGCTCCGCCGGCTGACGCGGTACGCCGGGTGGCCGCTCACGGTCGGCACCACGGCGGTGCACGTCGTCGCCGGCGCCGCCCCGGTCGTGTTCATGGTCGGCACGGGCCTCGCGCTGCAGCACCTCGCGGACGGCGGGGCGATGCCGTGGCTGGTCCTCGCCATCGGCGCGTTCCTCGGACAGCAGCTGCTCGCACCCGTCCAGCTGGTGCTCTCCAAGGCGGTCGCCCGCCGGGTCGACGCCGCCTGCATCACCCGGTTCACCAGCTTCGCGCTGGAGCGGGCGGAGCTCGCGACCCTCGAGCGGCCCGAGGTCGCCGACCGGCTGGCCCAGGCGGACGAGGCGTTCGAGCAGTGGACCCTGACCCCGGGCACCGCCGTCGAGGGCGGTCTGGCGCTGACCGCCAGGTACACGCAGCTCGTGGGAGCGGTGGTCGTGCTCGCCGTCGTCGCGGACCCGTGGGTCGCCCTCGCAGGGGCCGTGGTCGCGCTGGTCGCACGGGCAGGGCAGACGGAGGCGTTCTTCCGCTGGGGCCAGCTGATCCGCGGGTTCCAGCCGCTGCGCCGCAAGGCGACCTACGTCCGGGAGCTCGCGACGAGCACCCGCGCGGCGAAGGAGATCCGCACGCTCGGCCTCCTCGACTGGCTCGACGAGCGGTACGCGACCGAGAACCGGGCCGTGCTGGACCCGTTGTGGCGGTGGCGACGGCGGGTGTACGGCGTCCCGTTCGTCACGTACACGGTGGTGGCGCTCGCCGGATCGGTCGTCGCGCTGGTCCTCATGGCACAGTCGGCGTCCGCCGGGCAGGTGGGTGCCGCGGCCGTCGCGGTGCAGGCACTGGTGCTGTGCGCGCGGTTCGGCGTGATGTTCCCCGAGTCGGACGTGAAGCTCGTCTACGGCCGCAGCGCGTGGGAGGCCCTGCTGGAGTTCGAGGCGCTCGCCGAGGCCGACGCGGGGAACGTCGCGCCTCCCTCCGAGGGCCGGGTGACGCCCACGAGCGCGATCAGCCTGCGGGAGGTCCGGTTCGGCTACCGCGCGGACCGCCCGGTGCTCGACGGGCTCGACCTGGAGCTGGCCGTCGGTACGTCGACGGCCCTGGTGGGCGTGAACGGGGCGGGCAAGACGACGCTCGTCAAGCTCCTCACCGGGCTCTACCGGCCGGACGCGGGGACGGTCGACGTCGACGGCGTCGACCTGCGGGACCTCGACGTGCACGCCTGGCAGCGGACGTTCGCGATCACGTTCCAGGACTACCTGCGCTACGAGCTGCCGCTGCGGGAGAACGTCGCGATGGGCGCGATCGAGCACCGGGACGACGACGCGGGCATCGAGGCCGAGGTCCGCCGTGTCGGGCTCGGCGACGTGCTCGACGGCCTGCCCCTCGGGCTGGACACGCCCCTGACCCGCGGCCTGCCCGGCGGCCGGGACCTCTCGGGTGGCCAGTGGCAGCGGCTCGCGCTCGCCCGGTCGCTGTTCGCGGTGCGGCACGGCGCGTCGGTGCTGGTGCTCGACGAGCCGACCGCGCAGCTCGACGCCCGTGGCGAGGCCGAGTTCTACGACCAGTTCCTCGACCTGACCCGAGGCGTCACGAGCCTGGTCATCTCGCACCGGTTCTCCTCGGTGCGCCGCGCCGACCGGATCGTGGTGCTCGACGGCGGCCGGGTCACGGAAGCCGGCAGCCACGACGAGCTGGTGCACCTGGGCGGCACGTACGCCCGGATGTTCGAGGTGCAGGCCCGCCGGTTCAGCGGCCCTGCCGGACAAGGCGCCGACACGCCGGACGAGCAGGACGAGCAGATGGGGACGGTGCAGGCATGAGGGACGTGGTGTTCTGCCTCGGGCGGCTGTTCGCCATCGGCTGGCGGCTGGACCGGCGGCGGCTGCTGCTCGGCGGCGGTCTGCTGCTCCTCGGGGCGGTCATGACCCCGCTGGTCGCCGTGGGCGCAGGCCGGCTCGTCGATGCCGTGACCCTGGGCGCCGTGGGGGACGCGACGGCATGGGGCGTCGTCGTCGCGGTCGCCCTGACCGGTGAGCTGATGCTCGGCCACTTCGCGCACCTCTACTACTTCGAGCTGGCGGAGCTCACCGAGGAGCGGTTCAACCGCGACCTGCTGCGGCTGGTCAACGGTCCGGAGGAGCTCGCCCACGCGGACGACCCGGCGTTCGCCGACCGGGTCGACCTGCTCCGCCAGGACGTCATGCAGCTGCGCGCCACCGTGCAGCTCGGGCTGCAGCTCGGTGCGCTCGTCGTCCAGGTGCTGCTCACCGCCGTCGTCCTCGGGGCGGTGTCCCCCTGGCTGCTCGCCCTGCCGGTCGCGGCCGTGGCCCCTGTCATCCTCGGCCGCCGCGCGGAGGCGTACCTCCAGGCCGCGCGCGAGGAGCAGTCACCGACCACGCGTGGCATCCGCTACCTGCGCGGCCTCGCCGCGAGCCCCGCCTCCCAGAAGGAGGTGCGGCTTGCCGGCGGCTCGTCGTTCCTGCTGGCCCGGCAAGGCGACCTGCTCGACGTCTACGGCACGGCGATGGCGCGTGCGGACCGCCGCCACGCTGTGCTGCGGGCCGCCGGGCAGCTCGTGTTCGGGCTCGGGTACGTCGCCGCGGTGCTCTGGGTGTACGAGCTCGCCCGCACCGGCCGGGCCACCGCCGGCGCCGTGGTCCTCACGGTCACGCTGGCCACGCAGCTCGGCTCGCAGATGTCGTCGGGCGTCGAGCTGCTCGGCTCGGTGCACCGTGCGGCGGCGGGTCTGCGCCGCTTCGTCGCGTTCCACGACGAGGTGTCCGCCGACACGGGCCCGGCGCGGACCGGCGAGATCCCGGCCCGGACCGGTGACGGCATCCGGCTCGAGGGGGTGACGTTCCGGTACCCGGGCGCCGACGGCGACACCCTGCACGGCGTCGACCTGCACCTGCCGGCCGGCGCCTCCGTCGCGCTCGTCGGCGAGAACGGCGCCGGCAAGAGCACGCTGCTCAAGCTGCTCACGGGCCTGTACCGGCCGACGGCCGGCCGGATCCTCGTGGAGAGCGTGGACCTGCGGGACGTCGCGCCCGCCGCGTGGCGGGACCGCACCGCGGCGCTGTTCCAGGACTTCGCCCGCGTGGAGCTGTCGCTGCAGCACAGCGTCGGCATCGGCCGGCTGGCCGACGTGGACTCCCAGGCGGCGGTGACCGCGGCGGCCGCGAGCGCCGGCGCAACGGCGACGGTTGAGCGCGTGGGCCTCGACGGCGTGCTCGGGCTCGGGTACGCCGACGGCGACGACCTGTCCGGCGGCCAGTGGCAGTCGGTGGGCTTCGCGCGGACCCTGATGCGCACCGACCCGCTGCTGCTCACGCTCGACGAGCCCGCCGCGGCGCTCGACGCGCTCGCCGAGCAGCGACTCGTCGACGCCTACCAGGCGACCGCGGCCGAGGTCGCGGCGACGGTCGGCGGGGTGACGATCTTCGTCACGCACCGGATGTCGACCGTGCGGCTCGCCGACCGGATCGTGGTCATGGACGGCGGCCGGGTCGTGGAGCAGGGGAGCCACACCGACCTGCTGGCCGCGGGCGGCCGGTATGCCGACCTGTGGGCGCTGCAGGCCCGGGCGTACGCCGACTGACCGGACCTGCAGCACCCGTCCGGGAGGTGTCAGCCCTCCTGGTCGCCGCTCGACGCCTCGGCGTCCCTCGTGTTGCTGCGCACCTGGCTGATCGCCACGAGCAGGAGGACCACACCGAGCCCGGCGAACACGAGCGAGACGGGCACCGGCCCGATGGAGGCGAGCAGGCGGGACCGTGCACCGCTCCTGGTCCGGCCGGCGTCGGGGTTGGCCAGCTTGTCCCACAGGGGGGTGAAGGGGACGACCGCGATCGCGAAGAGGAGGGCGGACCAGGCGAAGGAGGTCCAGGTCGACGACTCCTCGTCCGTGTCGTCCTGCGTGGTCGTGGTCAGGGAATCCGTGTTCATGGGGTATGTCCGTCGTCTCGATGGGGCGCGCCCGCTGTCGGCGCGGCGTCGAATCGTAGAACGGGGTCGACGGCGGAACCGGACAGAACCGGCGCCCATGGAGGCGGAAGGTTCCGCTCTGTGCGCACGCCACGGCGGGGTGACTACCGTGGTCCGACGGACGGCCGGACCGCTCGGCGACCGCAGCCCTCCGGGGCCACGACGGACGGGTCCGGCCCCGCCTTGTCGTCGACCGTCGGCGGCCGGCCCGGTGCTCGGACCGGCCCCCTCGCACGAGAGCCGAGAACCATGGACCCGTTGACGGAGCCGCAGATCCGCTCGTCCTTCGTGAACTGCTCGCGCCGCGAGGCCGCGCAGGTCACGCTCCCCACCGACGCCGGCGGCCTCGCCGACCTGCGGTGGGACCGCCTGGACTACCTCGGGTGGGTGGACCGCAAGGCGCCGCTGCGGGCGTACGTGGTCCTCACCGTCGACGACGCGCTCGTCGGGATCACCCTGCGCTCACCCGAGGGCGTCGCGTCGCGGCGCCGGGCCGTGTGCGCGTGGTGCGAGGACGTCTACGCGACGGGTGAGGTGTCGATGTACGTCGCCCGTCGCTCCGGGGCCGCCGGCCGCAACGGCCACACCGTCGGAACCCTCGTCTGCACCACGTTCGAGTGCTCCGCCAACGTGCGGCGCACGCCCCGGATCGTCGAGGCCGGAGACGACCCCGCCGGGCTGGTGCTCAAGCGGATCGACGGGCTCCGCGAGCGGTCCCAGAGGTTCGCCCGGGAGATCCTCCGCGAGGTCTGACCGCACCGACCGCAGCCGGCCCTGACCGGCCTCGAGGCCGAGGCCCGGGCAGGGGACGCCGTGCGTCCCCTGCCCGGGGTCCTCAGGACCGCGGCAGCGCGCCGGGCAGCGGCGGCACGACGGGCGGCAGCGACCGCTCGGGCACCGCGCTCCGGGAGCGCGAGTCGGGTCCCGGCGCCGCCGTGAACGGCTGGACGTCACCGGTGCACACCGTGCCCTTGGCGGGTGTCCGGACCTGCAGCAGGTAGAGGTCCACCGCGTCGGTCACGCACGCCGACGTCCCGTAGGCGGTGTGGCCCCAGCTGTCGCTGAGCAGGAGCCGGCTGCCCGGCAGCAGGTTCGACGCCGCGACCGCACCCTCGTAGTTCGTCGCCGGGTCCCAGTAGTTGCCGACGACCAGCACGGGTGCGGCCGTCCGGTGCGTGAACGGGCCCTTGTAGGCGTCCTCGTCCTTCACCGTCCAGGTCGACGAGGCGCACGGGGACGACGCCCACGTCCACAGCGGTCCGAACCCGGGCGCGGCAGCGTCGGAACGGGCGGCCGCCGGCACCCAGCTCTCCGCGTGGGCGGGGTTCCTCCCGTCGGTGCAGAGCACGCTCTGGAACGCCTCGGGCGAGTTGTCGTACGGGAAGCCGAGACCGAAGGCGTCGCTGCGCTCCGCCGGCGCCTGCAGTGCGCGGTACTTCGCGACGAGCGGTGCCGCGGCTGCGCCGAGGGCGGCCGGGTCGGCGCTCTCCGGGTGCAGCAGCGCGTACACGGTCGACAGGTCCTCGTCCACGTACTGGTAGCCGTCCGGTGCGTACAGGTCGCCGAGCAGCAGGGCGGTGAGGATGGCGTACGTCAGCTCGAAGACGGGCTCACCCGCCTCGTCGGTGATCGTCAGCGGCTTCTCCTTGAGCGAGGCCACGATCTCCGCGTGGACCGTCGCCGGGTCGCCCAGACCGGCCAGGGTGCAGAGGTCCGGCCCTGCCGCGGTGCAGCGGGCGAGGATCTCCGTGAAGGCCCTCGACGCGGCCGGACCGGACTTCAGCCGTTCCGTCTGCGGGACGTTCGCGTTGGCCGGGGTGCCCGCCCACGCGACCGGGTCGATGACACCGTCGATGACCAGCGCCCGCACCCGGTCCGGGAACAGGTTGGCGTACACGTTGCCCAGGTACGTTCCCGTAGGAGAAGCCGAGGTAGGTGAGCTGCTGGTCACCGACCGTGCGGCGCAGCACGTCCATGTCGCGGGCGACCTCCGCCGTGGACATCGACCCGGACAGCGGGGCACCGGCGGTGGAGCAGGCGACCCCGAACGCCTTCGACGACGCGACGTACGCACCGGTCTCGGCCTCCGTGACCGGGAACGGTGTGGTCGCGATGGGGCCCAGCGCGTTCGCCTGCTCCCCGAGGTTCTTGAAGCACTGCACGTTGCTGCTGTAGTTCGTGCCACGCGGGTCGAAGCCGACCACGTCGAACCGTGCCAGCACCTCCGGCGAGAGGAATTGGGACGCGGCCGCGGCGATGGAGACCCCGGAGCCTCCCGGGCCGCCCGGGTTGACGAACAGCGAGCCGAGCTTGTGGGCCGGGTCCGTGGCGGGGACCTTGAGCACCGCCACCTCGGTCGTGGCGTCGTGCGGCCGGTCGTAGTCGAGCGGCAGCTGGACCGTCCCGCACTGGGCGCCGTCGCCGAACGCCGAGCTGCAGTCGAACCACTGGGGGTCGGGCGCCGGTACCCGGTCGACCCGGGCCGCCTCGTAGGGGCTGGTGCGGTCCGCACGCGGCGCGGCGTTCGCGGCGGTGGCACCGACGGGGCCGACGAGGCTGAGTGCCGCGAGCACAGCGACCGCCGTGCTGCGGGCGTGATGACTTCTACGTGACATGCGTTCCCCCTGCGTGTGGGCCCGCCGGCCGCTCGCCCCCTGCGTGCGGTCCGGCCCTGGGCCGCTCTCACCCTCCCGAAGGGCGCGACGGCGCGACAAGGCAGCGATGTGAAGACTCCGGGGAGATGCGGCACGCACCTCGGTCCGCGGCCGGGCCGGGCCGGCGACCGCAGCCCGGGAGGAGGGCGGCCGGGCCGGCGGCCACAGACCGGGGGCGGCCGGGTCGGGCGGCGGTCACACACCCCGTCGCGGTCCCAGCGCCGAGCGGACCACCCCGACGAGCGCCGGGTGGGCGAGCTCGGCCACCGGGATCTCGGCGGCGGAGAACCAACGGAGCTGGTCGTGCTCGTCGGGACACCGGTTGACGGGCGTCCCCGACCACGACGTGACGAGCCAGACGTCGATGACCACGTCGTCCTCGCCCGGTTCGTCGACCCGCACCCGCTCATGCACGTGCGCGGTGACGACGCCGACGCCGAGCTCCTCGTCGAGCTCACGCACGAGCGCGTCCCGCACCTGCTCACCAGGCTCGACGTGCCCACCGGGGACGTCCCAGACGTCGGGGTACCAGCGACGGGTCGGGCTGCGGTGGCCGAGGAGCACGCGGTCGCCGTCGACGAGCAGCCCGCCGACGACGTGCACGGTCATGACGGTCCGCCGTGCGTCAGCGCGGACCCGGACGTCGGTGTCATCCGGACAGCATGGCGGTCGTCCGGGTCGCCGAACATGAAAGGCTTCACATATTGACGTTTATCGATACACGCGCTGACCGTCGACACGTCCCGAAGTAGCGCTCCATTTTCCGAGAGTTTCGGTCGACGCCGTCAGTGCATCACGTCATCACCCAACGGAGGGTTCTGATGATCAACCCGGGCCACCGCACGCTCCGCCCCGTCGTCGCCGTGATGGCCGTCGCCGCCCTCACCGCCGCCGCCGCACTGGCCGACATCTCCCGCGCCGACACCGCGCACGCCGCCACGTTCACGGCCGGCGTGGAGGACGAGGGCGCCGACTGCGCCGTCCCGAACCTCCCAGACGCCGGCTCGCTCGCGACGAACAGCGAGCTCCCCGACCCGTTCAAGCGGCTCGACGGCTCCCGCATCACCACCAAGGCGGACTGGCGCTGCCAGCGCGAGCTCACCAAGCGGCTCGCGGAGAAGTTCGTCTACGGCGAGAAGCCCGGCAAGCCGACCGTCTCCGGGACGGTGTCGTCGTCCAGCATCACCGTGAACACCTCCTACCAGGGCAAGAGCTCGAGCTTCTCGGCGAGCGTGTCCCTGCCGAGCGGGAGCGGGCCGTTCCCCGCCGTCATCGTGTACGGCGGGTTCGGTGCCGACACCGCCACCATCAAGGCGGCCGGCGCGGCAGTCATCAGCTACGACCCGTACACCGTCGGCAAGGAGGGCACCGGCCGCAGCAACAAGCAGGGCGCGTTCTACTCGCTCTACGGCTCGTCGAGCAGCACGGGCCTCCTGATGGCCTGGTCATGGGGCGTCAGCCGGATCATCGACGTGATCGAGCAGTCGGGCGGGTCGATCCTCAAGGCCGACGCCACGGGGGTCACCGGGTGCTCCCGCTTCGGCAAGGGGGCGTTCGTCGCCGGGGCGTTCGACCAGCGCATCGCGCTGACGATGCCCATCGAGTCCGGCAGCGCGGGCGTACCGATCTTCCGCGGCATCCCGGGCGAGGGGGCGCAGAGCCTGAGCAGCGCGTACGGCGAGCAGCCCTGGCTCGGCGACGCCTTCAGCACCTTCACGAGCAACCCGAACCGGCTGCCGATCGACACCCACCAGGTGGTCGGGCTCGTCGCGCCGCGCGGCCTGTTCATCATGGACAACCCGCACATCGCGAACCTCGGCCCGAGGTCCGCCTCGGTCGCCGCCCTGGGCGGCGCGGAGGTCTACAAGGCGCTCGGCGCGGGCGAGAACGTCACCTACTGGTCGGACATCACGGACGGCAACCACTGCGCCATCCGCAACGAGTGGAAGACGCCGCTGCAGCAGCACATCCAGAAGTACCTGCTGAGGACGGGCAGCGCCGCGGGCACGATCCGGATCTCGAGCAAGGCCCAGGGCCGGCTGTCCGACTGGGCCGACTGGCAGACCCCGGTGCTGACGGACGGGCCGTCGCCCACCCCGACGCCCACACCGACACCGACACCGACGCCGACACCCACCCCGACGCCGACCCCGACACCGACCCCCACACCGACGCCGCAGGCCGGGGGCTGCACCGCCACCGTCGCCGTGAACCAGTGGACCGGCGGCTTCGTCGCCACGGTCCGCGTGACCGCCGGCTCGTCCGCCATCCGTGGCTGGACCGTCGGCCTCACGCTGCCGTCCGGAGCCACGATCACCCAGGCGTGGAGCTCGAACCGGAGCGCGAGCAGCGGTGCGGTCCAGCTGACGAACGTCGCCTACAACGGTGCGCTGGGGGCCGGGCAGGCGACGGAGCTGGGCTTCCAGGCCACCGGCACCGCGGGCAGCATCACCCCGACCTGCACGGCGGGCTGACCTGACCGGACAGCGTCGGGTGCGGTCGGCGGAGCCACCGCATCCGACGCCTACCGCAGCGTGGTCGGGAACGGTTTGCTCACGACGAGCGCCGTCCGAGGGTGGCGTGGGTCCGGGCCGGTCGGCGGCCCGGAACCGGTCGTCCTCGCGGGGTCGGACCAGGAGGCCACCGTCGGCCCGAGCACGGGGAGACGCCAGAAGCGTCGTGCCCGTCGACGGGGATCAGGCCGGACGGACCAAGCGTGCGCTCATGTAACGCAGGCTGCCGTCGGCGAACCCGTCGAAGTTCCGGGTGCCTTCCAGGCCGGCGAACGGGCGGAACACCCGCCGGAACGGGCGCGGGATCCAGGTGCGGACGAGCTCGGCCTTGCGGGCATCGTCGAGCCGGAGCGCGTGCAGGACCTCGGCGGTGATGTCGTCCTCGCGGACGGGCACCAGGCCGCTCGCCGTGAGGTGCGCGCGGGTCGCCGGCACCGACTCGGCGCTGCGCAGGTCCGCCCAGACGAGCGCCCCGCCCGGCCGCAGGACGCGGTGGGCCTCAGCGATGAAGGCCCCCATCGACGGGTAGCAGTGCGACGACTCGACGTTCACGACCACGTCGAACGACGCGTCCGGGAACGGCAGGTGCTGCGCGTCGGCCCGGACGAACCGCAGGCCCGGACCCGTGCGGACCCGCTCGGAGAGCGCGACGGCCGACGCCGCCAGGTCCACCCCGGTCGTCGAGCGCGGCCCGAGGGACCGGCTGATCCACGACGCGCCGCCACCGCGGCCGGACCCGACCTCGACGACGTCGGCACCCGTCACGTCGAGGTCGTCGAGCACGTGCGCGTACAGCTGGATGCAGAACCTGTCGGGCTCGTCCTCGGGGTCGAGCGGCACGGGTGCGCTCGCGGGGTCGAGAGGGGCGTACCCGTAGTTCATGAAGGACCACTCGGGCCGCCGGACGCGCGCTGCCAGCAGCTCGTAGCACGCACGCCAGGCGACCTGTCGGAGACGCATCCGGGCACGCTACCGAAGTCGGGCCGGCCACCGGTGTCTCCTCCACCGGGCTCGGACCGTGACGAGGTGACGTGGCGCGACCATCGACCCGGCCCGGGAGGGGGCATACGCTCGGACGATCCGCCGCAGCCCGCGACGCGCGCACCCCACGGGAGCACCCGTGACCGACACGATCGACCGCCCCGCCACCCTCGACCTCGACGACGAGGCGTTCGAGCGACCGGTGGTGACGCACCGGCCGCCGCGACCTCCCGCTCCCCCCGGCCCACCCGTGTCCGCCACGCTGCGGTACCCGTCGGGCCCGGTGCCCGACGTCCAGGACGCGCCGCCGGTGGCCGCCCGACCGTCCGACCCGTGGGTGTGGCCGTGGCAGGGGCGTCTGCTGTGGGGGGCCTGGGGTCACGGCGGTGCCCGGCGGCCGTGGGAGCACCTGTCGACGTGGGGCAGGGAGGCGCTGCGCACCCGGGAGCCCAGCACGCGGTCGGAGCCGCCGGTGCGGACGCAGGCGCGTGCGTCGTCGGGCGTCGCGTGGCCCTGGACGTGGCAGCGGTCACGCGTCGCCGCGGGTCTCCTCGGGGTGTTCCTCGGCGCGTTCGGCCTGCACCGGATGTACCTGGGCTACTGGCGCCGCGGGCTGACCATGCTGGCGGTCACGGTGGTCGGCGGGTTCTTCACGCTCGGTCTCGCGGCCGTCCTGATGGGCGTGTGGGGCTTCGCCGAGGGGCTGCTGTACCTCTCGGTGCGCCGCGGCCGGTTCGCCCGGGACGCGCGGGGGCGGCCGCTCCGGGGCTGAGTGCCGGGACGGCTCGTCAGCCTCGACCGGCCGGCTCGGAGGAGCCACCGCGCCCGGTTGCGCGCTCCGCAGCCCTCGCGCACGCTCGTCGAGGAGCCCCCGCGAGGGGCACCCCCGACGGCCCAGCAGCGGACCGCGCACCGAACTTCGGCGCCCGATTCTCCGGCCGCCGGCTCGGAGGTGTCATCCATGGACGTGCACGCGGCGATCACGATCCGGCGGCCCATCGAGGAGGTCTTCGACCTCTGGGCGGACCTCACCCGGTTACCGACCTTCATGGCCCATGTGGAGGACGTCGAGGTCAGGCCGGACGGCACCACGCACTGGCGGGCGTCCGCACCGGCGGGACGCACCGTGGAGTGGGACGCACGGATCGTCGAGTCCGTCCGTCCGACCCTGCTGCACTGGGCGTCGGTCGAGGGCGCGGACGTGGACAACTCGGGCACGGTCACCTTCACGGAGGCGCCCGCCGGCCGGGGCACCGAGGTCCGGGTCGACCTCGCCTACCGGACGCCCGGCGGGAAGATCGGCGAGCTGGTGGCCGCGCTGTTCGGCGAGCAGCCCCGTCAGCAGGTGCACGACGACCTGCGGCGGTTCAAGCAGGTCGCGGAGACCGGTGAGGTGGTCGCGTCCGACGGCAGCCCGGTGGGCACCAAGGCCCGGGACCAGGCGCACCAGCGGGCCGCCCAGCCCGTCGGCGGCCAGCGCGTCGGCGTCGGGGCGGGTGAGTGACATGAAGGCGAACGTGTGGCTCGGCAAGGAGAAGCTCGAGGTCGTCGACGTCCCGGACCCGTCGATCCTGAACCGCAAGGACGCGATCGTCCGCATCACGTCGACCGCGGTGTGCGGCTCGGACCTGCACATGTACGACGGGTACATCCCCACCATGGAGAAGGGCGACGTCCTCGGGCACGAGTTCATGGGCGAGGTCGTGGACGTGGGGCCGGACGTGCGCGACGTGCGGGTCGGTGACCGGGTGGTCGTCCCGTTCCCCATCGCGTGCGGCGCGTGCGAGCAGTGCGCGGCCGAGCGGTACTCGCTGTGCGAGAACTCGAACCCGAACGCGGGGATGGCCGAGAAGCTGATGGGCTACTCGCCGGCCGGCATCTTCGGGTACTCGCACATGCTCGGCGGGTTCGCCGGCGGGCAGGCCGAGTACGTCCGGGTGCCGTTCGCGGACGTCGGGCCGGTGAAGATCGAGGCGGACGTCCCGGACGAGAAGGTGCTCTTCCTCTCGGACATCTTCCCGACGGCGTACATGGGTGCCGAGATGTGCGACATCCAGCCCGGCCACACCGTGGCGATCTGGGGGGCCGGCCCGGTGGGACTGCTGGCGGCCGCGAGCGCGCGGCTGCTCGGCGCCGAGCAGGTCGTCGTCATCGACCGGTTCCCGTACCGCCTGCGTCTCGCGCAGGAGCACGCCGGGGCGGTCCCGCTGAACTACGAGGAGAACGACGTCCGGGAGGTGCTGCAGGACCTCACGGCGGGCCGGGGCCCGGACTCGGTCATCGACTGCGTCGGGATGGAGGCGCACCACGACGTCGGCGCCCTGCACGCGTACGACAAGGTGAAGCAGACCGTCCGCGCCCAGACGGACCGCACCATGGCGCTGCGCGAGGCGATCCTCAACGTGCGCAGCGGCGGGGTCGTCTCGATCGTCGGCGTGTACGGCGGGTTCGTGGACAAGTTCCCGCTCGGCACCGTCATGAACAGGGCGCTGCGGATCCGCACCGGCCAGTGCCACGTCCAGCGGTACACCGATCGTCTGCTGCAGCACATCCTCGACGGCGACATCGACCCCTCGTTCGTCATCTCGCACCGGCTGCCGCTCGCGGAGGCGCCGGAGGCGTACCGGACGTTCCGCGACAAGGAGGACGAGTGCACGAAGGTGGTCCTCACCCCCTGACCACCCCGTGAGCGTGTGAGCCCGACCGGCCGGTGGCCGCCGTCACGTCCCCTGACGGCGGCCACCGGTGCGTTCGGCGGCGCCACCATCGGCGACCGGCACGAGCTCGTCACCCGGCGCCCGGACGCCTCGTGAGCCAGGCCGTCGACACGTGTCACCTACAGATGGCCTCTGCGAATCGACACGTGTCACCGTTTCGGCTGGACGCGCGCACATCTCCGATACCTCCAGATCTTCCGTTGTGCCCGATGCGTCCCTACGGTGGTCACGGGCCGCACCGTCGCGGCCCACTCGCCTGCCCTGGAGGGGTACCCCGCGATGCCGGACACCACGATCGATCCCGTCACCACCTCTCAGTCACCCCGCGCCCTTCCGCCGCTGTCGCGGCGGTCGTTCCTCGTCCTGACCGGTGCGGCCGCCGCCGTCGCCGCAGGCGTGACCAGCGGAGCCGCCCGTGGCGTCCCCACCTCCGCCCCGCTCGCCGCCCACGGCCACCCGCACGGCGGCCCCGCCGCTGCCCGCAAGGCCGCCGTCGCCTTCCTGCAGTCCGCCACCGACGCCTACCCCGCCCTCAACACCGGCCCCCGCCTGCCGCAGAGCTACGCCGACGAGCTCGGTCTGTTCAGCACCGCATTCGTGTACGACAGCGCCCTCGCCGTCATCGCCCTCCTCGCCGACGGCAGCCGTGCCGCCGAGCAGACCGCCCGGACCATCGGCGACGGCATCATCTACGCCCAGGAGCACGACCCCGGCTACTCCGACGGCCGCCTCCGCCAGGGGTACAACGTCGGCCCGTACACGTTCTACGACGGCAACCCGCAGCCCTACGGGTTCGTCCTGCCCGACGGCTCGGCCAACATCGGCTGGCAGTTCGGGTTCCTCGGCACCGCCGTGGGCGACATGGCGTGGCCCGGCATCGCGCTCCTCCAGCTCTTCGCGCGCACCCGCGACCGGCGCTACCTCGACGCCGCCGTCCGCATCGGCACCTGGATCACCACCAACACGTGGTCCGAGCAGCCGCTCGGAGGGTTCTCGTTCGGCGTCAACGGCTCGAACGTGCCGGTGCCCAACGGCTCCACGGAGCACAACATCGACTGCGTCGCGTTCTTCTCGATGCTCCGCGAGCTCACGCACGACAGGGCGTGGTCCGCGGCCGTCGACCACGCGCGCGCGTTCGTCGACCGCATGTGGGACCCGGCCGCAGGCACGTTCTGGACCGGCACCAACGACGGCGTCGCGATCAACACGTTCCCCGTGCCGCTCGACACGGCCACCTGGAGCTGGCTCGCGCTGCGCGAGCGGCGGTACGCCGGGGCCCTCGACTGGGCCGGGTCGGCGCTCGCCACCACGGACGACGCGAACGCCCCGACGTCCCAGCTCCCCGACGGCGAGACCATCTCCGGCGTCACGTTCAGCACGGCGAGCCTCACGTCGACCGCGCAGTACAACGGCATCACCGTGCACCCCCAGGGCGTGTGGCTGGAAGGCACCAACCAGCTCGCCACGGCCCTGCTGGACCGCAGCCGGCGCGGCGACAAGCCCGCGGCCGACCGGCTGCTCGGCCAGGCCCAGCACGCGCAGGACGTGCTCGGCGTCGGGCAGCACCTGGGCGGGGTGGACGCCGACGGCGGGATCGTCGCCGCGTCGAGCCTCCTCGACACCGGGTTCGGGTTCGGCTACTTCCAGGTCCAGCACGTCGGGGCCACGTCGTGGTTCGTCTTCGGGGAGACCCGGACCAACCCCCTGCGGCTGCGCCGGCTCAGCTGAGCCACCCGCACGGCACGTGCGCCCGGCCGGAGCCGCTCCGGCCGGGCGCGCCGTCCGCGCTCGACGCGGAACCGATCGCCTACCCGGTCACGCGGAAGGTGACGAGAAGATGGCCGGTCGGTGAGGTCGTGCTCGCCACCGTCTCGAACCGGGTCGGCGGCACCCCGTCGAGAAGCCTGCGACCGCTCCCGGCGACCGCCGGGGCGATGACCAGCCGCAGCTCGTCGACGAGGCTCGCGGCGAGCAGGGTCCGGGCGACCGAGATGCTCGCATGCACACCGATGTCACCCCCCGGCCCGCGCTTGAGGTCCCGCACGAGCTCCACGAGGTCGCCGTCGACGACGGTCGTCCCGGCCCACGTCGGGTCGAGCCGCCTCGACGTCGCCACGTACTTCGTGACCCCGTTGATGAACGTGGCGAACGGCTCGATCTCGCTGCCCGGCCAGAACCCCGCCCACTCGTCGTAGCTGCGCCGGCCCAGGACGACGGCGTCCTGCGTCCCGATGACGGCGGCCAGGTTGGCGTCCATCTCGTCGTCCCAGTCGACGATGAACCCGTCGGGGCTCTCCGCGACGCCGTCGAGGGACACCAGCTCGTACACGACGACCTTGCGCAC
The DNA here is from genome assembly GCF_054057935.1 of Cellulomonas sp. URHB0016. NCBI lineage: Bacteria > Bacillati > Actinomycetota > Actinomycetes > Micrococcales > Cellulomonadaceae > Cellulomonas > Cellulomonas sp. URHB0016. The sequence goes on from NZ_JBSRZU010000001.1 coordinate 2,218,339, forward strand.
GCGCGGCACCTCCGGTGTGAGGACGCTGGGAGTGAGGACCGGACCGCCCGGGCCCGGACGAGGTGGTCCGTCCAGCGTGGTAACCGGCGCTGACAGGCGCAACACGGATGTGACCTGACGGTGCGAGGGTGGGGCGATGACCCTCTCCGCGACCGACCTGGCGCACCTGGCCCGAGCCGTCGAGCTGGCCCGCGAGGCGTTGGACGACGGCGACGAGCCCTACGGCTCGGTCCTGGTCGACGCGTCGGGCCGCGTGCTGTTCGAGGACAGGAACCGGGTGCAGGACGGTGACCACACCCGGCACCCCGAGCTCGAGATCGCCCGGTGGTCGGCACGCCACGTGAGCCCGGCCGACCGCGCGGCCGCGACCGTCTACACGTCGGGCGAGCACTGTCCGATGTGCGCGGCCGCGCACGCGTGGGTGGGGCTCGGCCGCATCGTCTACGCGGCGTCGTCCGCCCAGATCAGCTCCTGGTACGACGGGTGGGGCGTGCCGGCCGGCCCGGTCGCGGTGCTGCCCGTCACCGTGGTGGCGCCGGGCGTCCCGGTGGACGGGCCGGCGCCCACGCTCGAGAGCGAGGTCCGGGCGCTGCTGCGGCAGCACGCGCTCCGCTGAGCCACCGCGCCGGCCCGGGCCTCCGAGCTCGCCGTCCCGTGAGACGGCCGGCAGCAGGTCGCCGCGGCGGCTCGACCCGGCGCCTCAGCCGCGCTCAGCCCCGTCCCACCAGGCCAGCACCCGGATGGCGGTGAACGTCAGCCACGGCGACGGCTCGCCGGGCGGCACGTCGACGTCGAACCAGACGCGACCGGGCAGCCGGTAGTCCTGCAGCCACCTGCCGTCCGGCTGCCGCCGGGACCGGACCACGTCGATGGCGTCCGCGAGCCGGGGGTCGGGCGGCAGCCCGTCGTGCAGGGCCGCCGCCCGGAAGTAGTCGGTCGCGTTGAGCGCGCTGAACACCGCGCGCGGCGGGTAGGTGAACCGCGTCGTCCACGGCCCGACGAGCTCGCCCGTCGTCGCCCGGTGCAGCAGCCGCCGGCTCAGCAGGTACTCCTCGCCCGCGCGACGAGCGGCGTGCAGCTCCTCGTCGGGTCCGGTCGCCATCTCGTACGCGAGGATGCCCTTGAGCGAGTTGAGCGTGGAGTGGAACGACGAGCGCGTGGAGCCGGCCTCCCACTCGCAGTTCCAGCCGCCCTCGTCCATCTGGTGCTCGACGAACCACCGGGCGATCCCCGAGACGTCCGCCCCGAGCCAGACGCCGTTGGCCAGCGTCCACGCGTTGATGCAGCAGTCGACCTCACCGCCCCAGTACGGCAGGTCGTCGTACTCCCAGCGGCTGTGCGCGGCGAGCAGGTCGGCCGTGCCCGCGAGCGCCGCGGCGTCCACCCCCCACTCCCGCAGCGAGCAGAGGGTCCACGTGGTCGCGGTCCACGGCTGCCCGGGGTCGTCGGGCGTCTCTCCCGTGAAGCCCTTCGGGAAGAACGCTCCTCCCGCCCACTGCCCGTCCGGGTCCTGCTCGGCGAGCAGCCGCGCCCCGAACCCCTCGGTGGCGACCCTCGCTCGCGTCGCCTCCCACACCTCCGGTGGAGCCTCCGCGAGGTCGCGCTCGACCTGCCAGCGCAGGGCCGGGTCGGTGTCGAGCAGCCAGTCGAGGAGAGCGGGGTCGACCATGACGATCACGGTACCGACGACCGGCTTGGGGGCGACCTCTTCGGGCGTGGCGCCCGCTCCACGGTCAGACGGCGCACTCGCACACGAGGTTGTACTCGACGACTTGGTCGCCCTCGTCGGTGCGGGCCCACGCCTCGGCGTCGGCGCGCGACGCGAACCTCCGCCCGGCGAGCCGGCCGTGGGCGAGCAGCACGCTGAACTCGATCATCGTCCGCGGATCGTCCCTGTCGACGGTCGTGGCGCCCACCTCACTCATGCCTGCACCTCTCTCTGGCCCGGTCAGCAGAACACTGTCGCCGGGCCGGGTCTTCCCCGTGAGACGGCTGCTCCGGTGGCGCCGGGCGACCGGGATCGCCACGCCGGTGCCATGGCCGGCCGCCCTGCCCGAAAGGGCGTCCCATCCTGCCCGAAAGGGCCTTCCGTGGGCCGCGCGCGCGGAGCGACCCTGAGCCTCATGGGGCGGGGATCCTCGGCACGGGCGGTGACCTCCGCCCCGGATGTCCGCGCTCGAGGCCCGCACCGGCCACTGCACCGGCCGGCGCCGCGGTCCCCGGTCGACCCGTCCCCCGCCCGGTCGGTGGCCTCCCCGACCCCGGTACAGCTGGTCGCCCTGCAGCGCGGGGCGGGCAACCGCGCGGTGTCGGCACTGCTCGCGGCGCACTCGTCCCGAGCAGCCGCCGCGCCACCCGCCCGGTCGGCGCCGGAGCCGGTCCAGCCCGCGCAGCGGCCCGGGGCCGGGCCGGGGCGAGCCGTCGCCGTCCAGCGCGACCTGGTGAACGCGGCCGAGTGGAAGCCGGTCGAGCCGGTGACCAAGCAGGGGACGGAGGTGGACGCCGTCGTCGGCCCGGATTACGAGAAGGGCTCGGAGCCCGGCAGCGAGGAGGGGTTCGGTCCGTACGACTACACGCGGCTCTTCAGTGCGGCGACCGCCGACGGGGAGTACTGCCAGGGGCACCTGCTCAACGCGAAGCTCGGAGGCCCCGGCAAGCCCGACGAGGACCACGCGGACCAGAACCTGACGGCCTTCCCGCAGCGGCCCACGAACACCGACCACAGCAACGCCATCGAGGGATGGGTCAAGCTCGCCGCGAAGTCGTCCTGGTTCCGGTACCACGTGCACATCGACTACAGCACCGACTCGGCGCCGCGGCTGCACAAGCGCCTGGCCCGTGACCCCACGTACGCCGCCGAGAAGCGCCTCGCCGCCATCAAGACCGGCGTCAAACCGACCGACAGCACGTTCAAGTACGCGTCGCGGCTGTTCGCGAAGTGGGAGGAGGTGGCCGACGGTCCCGGCGTGACGAACGCGGGCGCCGTCGCCAAGCCCGGCGGGAAGGCCGGCACCCTGACCATCTCGATCCCGAGCCCGTTGACCTTCACCAAGCCGGCGAAGCTCGACGAGGAGTACCCGGTACCCAAGGGCGCGTCGTGGGTCCACCTGCCCACCTACAAGGGCGTCCACACCGGGACCCTCAGCGGCGAGCTCCCCCTCGGCAAGACGTCCGGCAAGAAGAAGAAACCCAAGGCGCCGCCGCCGTCGCCGTTCCGTCCGCACATCCTCGCGGAGCGCTGGCGCGGCGCGGACGAGGCCCGGGCGGGGTTGCCCGCGTCCGCCGCCGGGAACTCCGTCTACCTGGCCGGCCACGCCCACTACGGCCAGGGGGTGGCCGCCTCCCGGGCGGGTCCGGTCGCCGCCACGCGGTTCGGGCGCGGGTACCTCATGGGCTACCAGGACTACGACCAGGGCATCGAGCACGGCCGCACGAACCCGTTGACGGCGCCACCGCTGGGGCCGCAGGCCACCGTGGACGCCCACAAGGAGTTCTGGGCCGGCGCCGCCCAGGGCAAGCTGCAGCCGCTGACGGCACCGCCGGTCGGCAACCGCGCGGAGATCGCGGGGCACGCGGCGTACTGGGAGGGCGTGAAGCACGCCCGCACCCACCCGCAGGCGGCCCCGCCGGTCGGCAAGGTCGCCGAGAAGGCGGGGCACGACGACTACTGGGCCGGGGTGGAGCACGCCAGGGCGTCGGCGAGAGGCGCGCCCCCGGCAGGCGGACTGGCCCAGGTGGAGGGGCACCTGGCGTACTGGGACGGCGCCGAGAGGACCCTCGCCGACCTCGCCGCGGTGCCACCGGTGGTGCAGGGCGGCCTCCTCGGGCACCACGAGGTGCTCGAGGGTGTGGCCTTCGCGCGGGCGAACGCCCGGGCGACGGTGCCCGCGACCCCGACGCTCGTCCTGGTCGGCACGGTGGCGAGCTACTGGGCGGGCGCCGACTTCGCGCGCACGCACCTGCCGGGGGTCCCCTACGCGGGGCCCGACGCCGTGACGAGGGCGGCGGCGGCCGACTACCGCGCGGGCGTCGACCTGGCCGCGCAGGACCTCGGCTCGCTCACCGGTGCGCTCCCCGCGGGGGGCGGCGGGCATGAGGGGTTCGACGACTACCGGCACGGGGTCGAGGCCGCCCGCGCCGGCCAGGCCGCCGATCCGGGGCGGGCCGGGCACGGGCGCGGCTGGGCGGACTGCTCGGCGGGCATCGCCGAGGGCGCGGCTGGTACGGCCCCTCCCAGCCGGACGGACGGCGGGTTCGCCGTCGGGTACCTGTACGGGAAGGGTGGCGCGACCGCGCGAGCCGGTGCGGCCGCCCCGACGGGGGCCGGCATCGAGGACGCGATCGCCGGAGGTGGCCACACCGACTACCTCGCCGGGCTGCACGCCGCCCGCAAGGACCGGGGCGCCGCCAAGCCGGCACCCCGGGCGGCGGCACTCGCGTTCGACGAGTTCCTCGCCGGCCTCGCGCAGGCCCGGACGGGCGCACGGACGGTGCCACCGCCCGCCGGCAGCGAGGCGACGACGGCCGCCTGGACCGAGTACTGGCAGGGCGTCGACGCGAGCCGGACGGGCACGCCCTACGCCGGGACGAGCTCGGCCGGGGCCGTCGGGCACGCGGAGTACCTCACGGGTGTGGACCAGGCCGCGAAAGACCTGGGCTCGCTCACCGGGACCCCTCCGGTGGGCGGCGGTGCGCGCGAAGGGTTCGACGACTACCGGCAGGGCGTCGACGGCGCACAGGCGGGTCAGGCCGCCGACCCGGGCCGGGCCGGGCACGCGCGCGGCTGGTCGGACTGCGCGGCGGGCCTGGCCGAGGGCGACGCGGGCGCGAAGCCGAGCCGGGGCGAGGGTGGCTACGCGAGCGGCTTCCTGTTCGGCCGGGGCGCGGCGACCGCCCGCGAGGGGGCCCCGGCACCGACGGGGGCGGGCACCCAGGACGCGCTCCTCGGCGCCGGGCACGCCGACTACCTGACGGGCCTCGCCGCCGCGCGGGCGGACCGGACCGCAGCCAGGCCGGCCTCCCGGGGCGCCGGCCTGGCGTTCGACGAGTACCTGGGGGGCATCGCGAAGGCCGAGGCGGGCACACGCTCCGCACCCCCACCCGCGACGAGCGAGGCCACGACCGCCGCGTGGACCCAGTACTGGCAGGGGGTCGAGCTGGGCCGCACCGACCCGCCGGCCACGGCGTACGCCGGGGACAGCTCCGCCGCGGCCGCCGGGCACGCGGCCTACCGGGCGGGCGTCGCCGCCGCACGGCTGAGCCTCGCGTCGCTCACGGGCGCCCGGCCCGCCGGCGGTGGCAGCGCCGTGGGGTTCGCCGACTACCACGACGGGGTCGAGGAGCGGAAGGCAGGCCTCGCCGTCGACGCGGCCCGCAGCGGGCAGGCGCGCGGCTGGCAGGACTGTGCGGACGGGATGGCCGCCGGGTCCGGCGCACCCGACGCGGCGACGGACCAGACGATCGGCGGCTTCGTCGGCGGCTACCTGCACGCGCAGGGCGGGGCCCGGGCGCGCGCGGGGCGGCCCGACGCCGTCCCGACCACCCTTCCGGAGGCGGTCCGGAGCACCGGTCACGTGGCGTACACGGCGGGCCTGGCCGCGGCGCGGCGCGACCTGAGCGCTCCCCCGGCCCGCCTGCTGGACCGGGCGGCGTTCGACGAGTACCGCAACGCCCTCGCCGCCGTCCGGACGGCCCCCCGCGGGATCCCCCTCGCGGGTGCCGGTGCCTCGGCGGTCGCGGCGGGCACCGACTACTGGCACGGCGTGGACGACGCCCGCGCGCACGCCCACACCGCCGTGCTGGCCCCAGCCACCACGGCGGAGGCCGCCGGGATCGCCGACTACCGCGCAGGCGTCCAGCACGCGATGACGAGCCCGGCCGGAACCCAGCCGCCGGCCACCACGGCCGGTGCCGAGGGGGCCGCGGACTACTGGGCGGGCGAGGGCCACGCACACGGCAGCGCCGTCGCCCCCGTCGGGGGGCACACGGCCGCCACGTCGGCGTTCCAGGACTACTGGGGTGGTGTCGCGCACGCGCGGGCGAGCCTGGCGCAGCTCCAGGGCGCCGCGCCGGCGGGCCGGGTCGCCGCACGGGGGTTCACCGAGTACGCGGCCGGCGTCACTGCGGCGGGCACGGGCCAGCCGCACGTCGCCGTGCCCGTCGCCTTCAGCCGCGGATGGAACGACCACCGAGCCGGCGAGAACGACAAGCGAGGCGGTCACCTCGTTCCCCAGCATCACGAGAGCGGCTACCTGACCGGCTTCCAGAACACCAACGCGCCGGTCGCCAAGCGGGGCGGGAGCGCCCTGCTGAGCGACACCGTCAAGAAGCCCCACTCATGACGGGCCGGACGCCTCACGGTTCCTCGGTGGGAGGTCCTCCCGATATGCCCGTCCCGAGGCCCTGACCGGCGCAAAGACGTTCACAGACGGACGCACTACGCGTGCGGTCGCTCCACTAAGGTGTGCCGAGTCGGGCTGGGTCGCGAAGAGGAGAACCGTGCCGCGGGTGACGAGTGCTGACGTCGCCCGGGAGAGCGGCGTCTCGCGGACGACGGTGAGCTACGTGCTCAACTCCAAGGACGGCGTCACCATCACCGAGGCCACCCGGCTCCGGGTCCTGACCACCGCCGAGCGCCTGGGCTACACCCCGTCCGCCGCCGCGCGGACCCTGCGCTCAGGACGCAGCGACCTGGTCCTGTGCGTCCTGCCCAACTGGACCGTCGGCCCCGTCATCGACACGCTGATCGACCACCTCACCACCGAGCTGGCGGACCACGGCCTGTCGATGCTCGTGCACAACGGCCGCAGCAACCGTCCGCTGTCGGAGCTGTGGCGGACCGTCACGCCGTGCGCCGTGCTCGGCCTCGCGCCGTTCGCCGAGACGGACGAACGGGCCATGCGCCGGGCCGGCATCCAGGTGGTCGGCTCCGCGCTCGACGAGGACCCGCACCCCGAGACCTTCGTCGTCCCGCAGGCCAGCATCGGCGGTCTGCAGGTCGAGCACCTCGCCGGCCGGGGCCACCGGGTCCTGGCGTACGCCGCACCCGCGGACGACCGGCTCGCGGCGTTCGCCGACCGGCGTCTGGCCGGTGTGGTGCTGGAGTGCGAGCGGCGCGGCCTGCCGCGCCCCGTCGTCCAGTCCGTCGACCTCGACGTCGCCTCGGCCGTCGCGGCCGTCCGCCGGTGGCGCTCCGGCGGCGACCCGGTGACGGCTGTGGCGGCGTACAACGACGAGGTCGCGCTCGCCGTCCTGTCCGGCCTGCGGGCCGAGGGGCTGCAGGTGCCGGCGGACGTGGCGGTCATCGGGGTCGACGACATCCCGGCGGCACGCCTCGCCGCCCCCGCGCTCACCACGGTGTGGCAGGCCATCGACGCGCAGGCGAGCTACCTGGTGGCGTCGGTCCTCGCGGCGCTCGACGACCGCGAGGACCCGCCGGTGCGGCCCGACGACGTGTTCCACGTGGTCGCGCGCGACTCCACCTGACCGGGCCGGCAGAGCCCCGGTGGTCGCTCACCCCTTCAGTGCCTCCAGCGCGGCCTCGGCCGTGCCGGCGATGTCCGGCTCGCTCGTCAACGCCTCGAGCGCGGACGTCAGCGCGGCGTACTCCTCGGTCGTCCGCGGGCAGAGGAGCACGTCCCAGATGTAGTTCGACGGCCCCGCCCCGATGTCCCCGCACGCCGGCAGACGTACAGCAGCACGCGACCGACGGGAAGCTCTGGAACCCGCTCGCCGAGCAGTTCACGGGCACCGTGGTATCCCGCCACCGGCCAGTTCTGCACGAGCACGGAGACGTTCTCGCCGACAGGACCGAGACCGGCGCCGTCCAGCTCTCGGTCCTGCGGGTCGGCGTGCTGCAGCAACCCTCGGAGCGGACGGCCGTCGATCACCAGCTCGCGGTACTCCAGCCCGAACTTCTCCGAGCTCGCCCGCGGGAGGCTCAGTCGATTCGGCATGGCACATGCTCTCAGCCGGCGAGCGGGCGAAACCGCGCATCGATGATTCGCGGTCGCTCAGGTCAGTGCCAGACGCAGGTGGCGTGCATGGACCGAGCTCCTCGACGGAGCTCCCGGGCCGGAACTCGTCGGGCCGGTCCAGGCCCCGCCGAGCGCAGCGCGCAGCGGGGCCTGGACATGCTTCGAGGACGAGGTCAGGGCTAGCTGGTCGAGCACCGTGCACGCCCAGCACATCCTTCGAGCGAAGCACCGCGCCGGCCGGCCGGCCAGGCCTATATCAGCAGCCCGCGAAGGTCTTCTCGTACTGCCCCCCGCTGAGTATCTCCGAACCTTCCATGGTGTGTGTCGAGAGAACGAGGGAGTGGGTGTCGGCGCATGCGACCGTGGCCTTGGCCGTCACGCAGGTTCCGTTGCCGCCGTACGCCTTCGCCTTCACCGTCTTCACCTCTTCATGGATCTGGTTGTAGACGCTGAGCCAGCCTTCCGCGTGGTGCCCGTCGGCCTTGGTGTCGCACGCGGTGACCGAGATCGAGACCTCCAACGGGCCGTACGTCGTGCCGGCCACGGTGGCTTGCGCCTTGGATCCGACCGCCGACACGGAGATGGACGTGATGCCGGCCGACGCCGCCTGAGCCGTGCCGAGCACGATGGCCAGCACTGCGGCGGCACCGATCGTCACCACCCGCGCGACCCGCCCTGTGGCGACCCGCTTCCTCCAGGTGGTTCTCTGCTGACCTGCATGAGCTGCGTGCATGTGAGCCTCCTCGCTAGATGCCGGCGGACCTTTGCGAGGCTAGGGGCAAGGGCCTTCGGGCAGGTCCGAATCGTGGTGATTCAGAGCGGATTCTCAGGAACGCGACGCGACGGCTGCCCGAGTCCGCAGGGGTGGCATCTGACCGGGGTCGACGGTGTGCGACCACCGTCGACCCCGGTCAGGCCACCGCCGTCGTCGGGCGGGTCAGCCCGCGAGGAACGCCAGCAGCGCCTCGTTGACCTCAGCGGTGTGGGTGGTCAGCAGGCCGTGCGGTGCACCGTCGATCTCGACGTACTCGGCCGACGGGAGCTCCTTGAGGAACCGGCGGGCCGTGGCGTCGACGGGCAGGATGCGGTCGCCGGTGCCGTGCAGGATGAGGGACGGCACGTCGATCTTGGGGATGTCCGAGCGGAAGTCGGTGCCCCACGTGAGCGGCGCGGCGGCCGAGGCGACCGAGCCCGAGCCCGCGGCGACGTCCCACGCGTGCCGCACCTGCTCCTCGCTGATGCGCGTGCCGAGGTTCTCGTCGAGGTTGAAGAAGTCCTGGTAGAAGCCCGTGAAGTAGGCGTACCGGTCCGCGCGGACGCTCGCCGCGACGCCCTCGAAGAACGAGGCCGGGACCGCGCCCTCCGGGTTGTCGTCGGTCTGCGTGAGGAAGGGCTCGAGGGACGCGAGGAACGCGGCCTTGGCGACGCGCGCCGAGCCGTAGGTGCCCAGGTAGCGCGCCACCTCGCCTGTGCCCATCGAGAAGCCGACGAGGACCACGTCGTGCAGGTCCAGCGTCTCGAGGACCGTGTGGAGGTCGGCCGCGAACGTGTCGTAGTCGTAACCGACAGACGGCTGGCTCGACTGGCCGAAGCCCCGGCGGTCGTACGTGATGACGCGGTAGCCGGCATCGAGGAGGGCCGCGGTCTGGCCCTCCCACGAGTTGCCGTCGAGCGGGAAGCCGTGGATGAGGACGACGGGCTGGCCCGTGCCCTTGTCCTCGTAGTGCAGCTCGATGTCGACCGAGTTCTCCGTGCCGACCGTGATGCGACCCATGTCGTGCCCCTCTTCGTCCTGGGAGAACGATCGTTCTCCGCCGGTGTCGCCTACAGTAGAGAACCAGCGTTCTCGGCGCAAGCACCCGGGCACGGAATCTCGGGTGACGGCGCCCGGCGAGGGGCGGTGGCACCATGGCACACCAGACCGGTTCGACGACCGACACGCGCGAGCGGGTCGTCACGGCTGCCGCGGCGCTGTTCTACGCCCGCGGCATCACCGCGGTCGGGATGGACGAGGTGCGGACCGCCGCCGGCGTCTCCCTCAAGCGCCTCTACGCCGAGTTCCCGGGCAAGGAACAGCTCGTCCTCGCCGTGCTCGCGTCGCGCCACCGCCAGTGGGAGGACGGCCTGGCCCGGACGGCCGCCGGGCTCGACGACCCGCGCCAGCGGCTCCTCGCCGTGTTCGACTTCCTCGAGGTCTGGTTCCGCGACGACACCTTCCGCGGCTGCGGCTTCATCAACGCCTTCGGTGAGCTCGGTGCGACCTCACCCGCCGTCGCTGCCGCGGCACGCGAGCACAAGCAGTCCTTCCAGGACCACCTCGCGCGGCTCGCCGTCGAGGCCGGGGCCGACGAGTCGCTCGGGGCGCAGCTCGCGCTGCTCGCCGAGGGGGCTCAGACGACGGCGGCGATCGCCGGGCGCCCCGACGCCGCAGTGCAGGCCCGCCGCGCCGCGGAGGTCCTGGTCGACGCGGCCCTCGGCTCACGCTGAGGGCCGCGCCGGCCCTTCTGCTCACCGTCCACCACGGGACCAGCGAACCGAGAGTGCTCGGCGCCGCCCGGCGCCCACACCACCGGCTCACCACGGCCGTCGCGATCGCCGGCGGCACGCGTCGGCACCCGCACGGCGGAACACGCCAAGCGGCGGTGGAGCTCGTCCACCGCCGCCTGGCTGCCGCGTCTTCCGGTCCCGCCGTAGCGGCGCAGGACCAGCCGGGTCCCCTTAGCTGAATGTCAGCCAGTTGACGTTGACGTAGTCGGCCGGCTGCCCGGACTCGAACGTCAGGTACACCGTGTGCGTGCCGGTCACGCCCTGGATGTTCGTCGGGACGGTCCGCCAGCTCTGCCAGCCACCCGTGCTGTCGATGGCGAAGCTCCCGACCGGCTGGGCCGTCAGGCTGTCGAGCCGCACGACCACCAGGCCGCTGACTCCCCCGCCGGCCCCGGACGCGACGCGCGCGCTGAACTGCGTGCGCGCCGTGCTGCCGAAGGCGACGTCGTCGAACCGGAGGTGGTCGCCGTTGGCGATCCACGCGACGTTCTCACCGCCGCCGACGTCCTGCGTCTCCTGCTTCGCGACCCCTGACATCCCGTCGTACGCCTCGGCCTGGATCCGTGACGTGGCGTCGGGGCCGGTGCCGGACGACGCGCCCGACGTGGTGACGGCCACCGTCGCGCTGCTCGACGAGCGGTTGCCCGCCGCGTCGACCGCCCGCACCCCGAACGTGTACGCGGTCGAGGCCGACAGCCCCGTCGCCGCGTAGGACGTCCCGGTCACCGTGCCGACCACCGACCCGTTGCGGAGCACCTCGTACCCGGTGACGCCCACGTCGTCGGTCGACGCCGACCACGACAGGCTCGTCGAGCTCGACGTGGTGCCCGACGCCCAGAGCCCCGAGGGGATCGACGGCGCGGTCGTGTCGCCGCCGCCGGCTGCGCCCGACGTGGTGACGGCGACCGAGGCGCTGCTCGACGAGCGGTTGCCCGCCGCGTCGACCGCCCGCACCGCGAACGTGTACGCGGTCGACGCCGACAAGCCTGTCGCCGCGTACGACGTGCCGGTCACCGTGCCGACCACCGACCCGTTGCGGAGCACCTCGTACCCGGTGACGCCCACGTCGTCGGTGGACGCGTACCACGACAGGCTCGTCGAGCTCGCCGTGGTGCCCGATGCCGAGAGCCCCGAGGGGGTCGACGGCGCGGTCGTGTCCCCGGCTGCGCCCGACGTCGTGACGGGCACCGTGCTGCTGCTCGACGAGCGGTTGCCCGCCGCGTCGACCGCCCGCACCGCGAACGTGTACGCCGTGGAGGCCGACAGGCCGGTCGCCGTGTACGACGTCCCGGTCACCGTGGCGACCACCGAGCCGTTCCGCAGCACCTCGTAGCCGGCGACGCCCACGTTGTCGGTCGAGGCCGACCACGACAGGCTCGTCGAGCTCGACGTGGTGCTCGACGCCGCCAGGTTCGACGGGGTCGACGGCGCGGTCGTGTCACCGCCGCCCGTGCCGCTGGTCCCGGTGGAGCTCGCGACGGAGCGGGCGGGGACGTTCAGCGCGACGCCGTTGGAGAAGGTCACGGTGATCGCCGACCCGCTCAGGTTCGCGGCCTCGTACGTGCGGACCCCGTTCTTGACGAAGACGGCGTGCAGCGGGGTGTTCGCGGTGACGGACCTGTCCACCGTGCCGAGACCGGCGAGGTTCTTCAGCCAGTAGAAGGTGTGCGCCTTCGACTCGCCCTCCTCGATCGCGTACGAGTCGGACTGCGACCGGAACTCCGACAGGGCCGTCGGGGCGTCGGCGAGGGCCTGGAACTCCCAGAGGATGTCCTTCCACACCGTGGCCGGGCCCCCGTTGTTGCGTTCGAGCTCGGCGAGGTTGCGCTTGATGTACGCCGGGTCGTAGCCCAGGTACAGGTGGCCGGCGGTGCTGGGCAGCAGGTTGATGCCCTGGATCATCTCCGGCTCGGCGCTGAACCACGTGGAGTACGAGCCGCCGTCGCCCCACACCATGCCGACCGCGGAGTGCCCGAACGCCGCCGGGAACGCCTCGTCGTCGGTGTCGAACCAGTAGTTCTCGATGGCGGACGCCTGCGTGGTGTACAGGTAGATGCCCAGGTCACGGACGGTCTTGTTGCCCGTCGCCTGGCCCCACTGGATGAGCCCGCTGGCGAAGTTCATGCCCTCGGACGACGACTCCTGGTTGTTGCCCGCACCGAACGCGCCGTGGCCGGCGGCCCAGTCGTGGCCCGCGTAGATGTCGAAGTCGCGCAGGAACGGGAAGCGGGTGTCGGTGCGGTCCCAGTTGGCCGCGTCCTTGATGACGGTGTTGACCATGCCGCCGTAGGCGGAGTCCGCGGCCCACGACGGGTCGAACTCGGCGACCGTCGCCGCGCCGACCACGAAGTAGCCGTAGTGGAAGTGGTGGTCGTTGAGGTCGGTGTCGGAGCCGTACGACGCGGGGTAGCCGATCAGCGTGCCCCAGGCCGGGTTGTACCAGAACGACCGCGTCGACTCGCCGGGCGATGCCGTCATCCAGTCCGTCAGACGGGTCCGGATCGCGCCGACGAGGGAGTCGCGCGCGGACGTGTTGCCGGTGAGGTTGGCCAGCTGCGCGACCTGGGCGGCCCGCCCGAACGCCTTGCCGGTCCAGTAGGTGTCGTCACCGAAGCCGGCGAACGGGTCGCTGCCCGCGACCTGCTTCACGTACCCGTCGAGCTGGGACGCGTCGGCCGACCCGGCCGCGAAGCCCGTGTTGGCGAGCTGCGGGAGCACGCCGTTGAACGGGGTCACCGTCTGGAACTGCGTGCCGCCGACCACGACCTTCATCGGCCCGCGCGGGGAGATGTACGAGTAGCCGGTGAGGGTCACGCCGGTGAGGTGGTCCCGCTGGTGCGGGTACAGCGCGTACACCGTGCCGGTGGCGGAGCCCTGCTTGGCCACCGTCGTGAAGGAGTACGTCGCCGTCATCTTCGCGGTGGACTCGTCGTACGACCACGACACCTTGGTGCCCGTGACGTGGTTGTGGGCGTACGGCGCGTAGGCGTTGAGCGCGGCCAGCTTGTCCGCGGTGCTGGTGCCGGAGGTGGTCGGGAGCACGGCGACGGAGAAGTACGCGCCACCGTTGAGCGACGAGCTGATGGTGCTGCCGGAGACGTTCCACGTGGAACCGGTCGGCGCGAAGGCCGCGTAGTCGTGGCCGTTGATCGTGTAGCCGATGGCCGCGCCGCCGTTGCTCCACACCGTCGGCTCGGCCGTACCGGTGAGGGTGGCGTTCCCGCCGGTCTTCGTCGCGTAGACGAAGGGCAGCCCGTGCCCGAACGTGGTGCGCAGGCTGCTGCTGCCGTTGCTCCACAGCTCGCTCACGGTCCAGTCGGAGTAGCCGTCGACCTTGCCGTCCGAGGAGAGCCCGGCGATGCCGAGCCGGAAGTCCTCCGCGTAGGTGTAGTGGTACTCGCTCACGCCGGTCGCCGTGCCGGAGATCGAGGGCGTCGTCGGGTAGCTCACCCCGAGGCCGTCGGTGAAGGCGTGGAACGCGAGCGGGTGCGCCATGAGGTTCTCGGAGATCGACGCGCAGTCGAACTTGCGCCACAGCAGGGACGTCCACCAGTCGTTCGTGGGGACCGCACCCGCGGGGAAGCTCGACGTGACGTGGGCGCGCGGGTCGGCGATCGGCGTGTTGGGGCACTCGGTGGGGACGGCCCCGCCGGGCGGCGTGCCCTCCGCGTAGCTGCCCGAGCCGACCGACGTGGCCGCGGCGCGTGGGACCGGCAGGACGACCGCCTGCACGAGGTACGCGAGCACGGCGCCGATCACCACCATCGCCACGACAGCGCGGCGGTTGAGGGCGGGACGTGGGCCCGGGCGGGCCGTCGTGGCGCCGATCCCTGCGAGCTCTGGTCGAGCAGACATCCGGTCATCTCCGTTTCTCGGACATGGTGTGCGGGGGCCGATCTCGACCTCGATGTCGAGCGCGGCAGGCACGAAGGGGCGACGGCGGGGACGCCTGCTGGCGGGCACGCCGGACGAGCAGCTCCGGCAGGCGTCGCGCGCGGCGGCGTCCGCTCGGTGGGGGAACACGACCGTCGGCCCGCTCCGGCGCGTCGGGTGGAGCCGACGGGAGGTCCAGGCGTCGCGGCCGGTAGGGCCAGGCGCCCATGAGGTCGCCCTTGAACCGGCAGCACCCCAGGTCAGGGGCCGTCAGCGCTGAGGGCCCCTGACCGTTGACTCGTGTCAACGGTGCGGGGACAAGGGTGACGTCGGCGACCGGGAAATGTCAAGGGTTCCCGTGCAGGCCGGGGTGTCGACGCTCCCGATCGTGCGTCCGCCACCGATCCGGCGGACACCCGGGAACGCCAGGTCGGCGACGGCCTGGGACCCGGGCTCGGCGCGGCTCGACCCCGTTCAGGCCTCGCTCCGCAGAAGCCGGCGGACGCTCGACCGCGGGGCCGACCGCGCCCTCACACCGGTGGACGCAGCGCCCGCTGGATCTCCACATGACGCTCCAGGAACGCCCGCTCGTCGAGCCGCTTGCGCCGCAGCCACCCGGTGACCTCGTCGTTGCACTTGCTCGCGTTGCACGAGGCGCAGGCGGGCGCGATGTTGTCCAACGTGTAGCGGCCGCCCCGGGAGATCGGCAGCACGCAGTCGCGCTGCATCGGCACACCGGTCGCTCCGCAGTACGCGCAACCGCCCCACGCCGCCGTGAGCGCCGCCCACTGCTCCGGGGTCAGGTCGTGCTCGACCGCCGCCATCCGACGCTGGCGGCGCCGCGCGTACCGCGCTGTGCGACTCGTACTGGCCGGCATGGGACCCGAGCGTAACGACGGCCCGGCCGACGCCGTGGGATCCGCGCGGGCACACGCGACCGTGCCGTCAGCCGTGTTCCTCGAGCACGGCCAGGTCACGCTCCGCGTACCGGCGGTGCCACCACTCCTCGTTGAGGACCACCCGGAGACACCGTCGCGGGGTGAGCACCCGGCCCTCGTCGGGCCACCCCGGACCGACCAGAGGCTCACCGGGGACGTCGAGCTGCTCGTCCGTCAGGCCCTCGACCACACCCCGGACCAGCGACAGCGCCCGCAGCCGGACCGCGAGGGCCTCGTCCAGCCCCGGACGCGCGTCCCGGTCGTGCGGCACGCCGTCCCGGGGCTCCATCTGGTCCCACGGCAGCGACAGCGGGTGCCAGGGCCGTGGGTCGCCGAGCACCCCACGACCCACCCACGCCTGCGACGCGAAGGCCAGGTGCCGGAGGGTCTGGACGAAGGACCACTCCTCGCCGACCGACTCGTGCAGCCGCTCCTCGGGCAGCCGCCGGGCCCGCGCGACCGTCTCCGCCCACAGCCGCTCGTTCACGGCCCACGCCGCGCGGAACCCGTCGGCGGCGGTCGGCCGGAACAGCGGGCGCTCGGGATACCGGCGGTCCAGCTCCGCGTCGACCAGCGGCGCCACGTCGACGCCGTTGACCACGAGGCTCTCGATCTCCCCGTCGATCGTGGTGTTCGAGACCTCGACGTCCCGCATCACCACGCCGTGCAGCGCGACCGCGCGGAACGTCGAGCCCGTGAAGTCCACCCTGGTGAGCCGAGAGCCCGTCATGTCGACGTTCTCGACCGCCGCGCCCCGCTGGTCCTCGAAGTCCATGCCGAACAACGTAGGACCAGGGTCTGACATCGGCTCCCGGCACACCTCACCGACGTGGCCCACGATCGTGCGCTCCGCCGGACCGTCGCCCCGAGTCGGGGGTGTTCTCTCCGGCACCGTGCGACCCGGTGCCCTCAACACATCTCGACGAATCCCAGCCGACTGCTGCCCGATGCACGCCAGACCTGCGCCGCATAGGTCAGCCCGTCGCCCTCCGGTTCAGCACCGGACTGGCCGGGAACCTCGAAATGACGCTCGGCGTGACGCCAGTACGCTGCCGACTCGCGCCTGCTCAGGAGGCGGAACGGTGGGCCCAGGCCGTGCACGAACACACCGTTCCCACGGGACAGCGAGTCGACAACTTCCTGCGCACCGGCCCATCGACCGAGCTGACTGCGCCATTCGACGCCGTCGAGGTCCCACATCCGGTCCCCGACGACGCGCCCTCGGGACACCTTCTTGGTCACCATGTCTCCCTTGGTGGTCAGCGCTGGGTGCAGGCCACGATCGTCGAGCTGCGCAGTGGTCTCTACTCCTGCGCGGTGACGATGATCAGGACGGCGGCCGTCGCGAAGAGCAGGAGCGTCAATGCCCGCGCTCTTGCGGCGCACGTCTGGCTCCGCCCCGCGACGCGACGGACGGAGGCTCCTGTAGTGCCGCATCCGCGACGTTTCTCCCGGCCAATGGACGACTGCGTTCATCGGATCGAGCCTGGTGCCCACAATGATCGCGAACATGAGCGCCGAACCGAGCTCTACCGCCACGATCCAGTGCAGCCCGATCAGTGCGACCCGCAACGCGCCCGCGACGGTGAGAACAGCGACCGAGCCGGCGATCGACGCAACCTTCCCACCCTCGCCTCCGGCGTCCCGGAGCATCGCGATCCCTGTCATCAGCACTGCCACCAGGCAGTAGATCGCCACGACAACCGCCGTTCGAGGTTCCACTACCTGCGCTTCCTTGGTGTGATGGCGGTTCGCATGTCGATATCAATCTTGGCCTTGATGGCAGACACGGATCGATAGAGCGGCTTCGCGAGCAAGGGCGAGCGTTCGGCCCAATGTCTTCGATCCCGTTGACGGCCGCAGACCTGGATCTGCGCTACCCCCACCGGTCAGGAAAGAACGACAGAACGACGGCGAAGATGCCGGTGGCACCGGTGAGGACGGCAATCAGCGCGAATGTCTGAGGCGTAGAAGCGCGCTGCTGGCGTCTCGTCAGCGATGCCGCAGCTGCTCGCATGAGATCAGCGTTGAACCGGGCGGACGACGCGCGGCGCGATCACGTCACAACGCCGATCGCAGTCATCACCATCCCGATACCGAATCCCGGCCAGAATACGTGCATCACAACTTTCTCACTCGATTCGTTGACGGCGCCCGATCTCACCAGGTGGAGGCGAAATCGCCACTGCCGCCGAGGTGAGGTCCCGGAGTGTAGCCCTCACCGGAGCCCGTCCCATGCCGACGAGCGCCGTCGTCGTCATGGGTGCTGCTCGCCGACCACCGCACGGACGGCGCGTGCGATCTGGGCCGGCGATGTCGGTGCCGACCCGTCCGTGTCGCGCAGGGCGCCGTCGGCCGCGACGTCCCGCGACGTGAAGGTGGGCGCGTGCGCGCGGTCTCCGTCCCAGCAGACGTACTCCCAGCGACCGTCGCCGCCTCGTCGGACCGCCAGCTGCCGCCCCGACGCCAGCGCGACGACCAGCTCAGAGCCGTCCATCAGGCGGGCGTCCAGCGGCTCGCCAGCCGAGGAGACGTCCGTCAGGTGTGTGAGCACCTCAGCGAGCACTCGTGAGTCGGGATCCGCCCACGCCAGGACCTCGCTCTCGCCATGGCACGGGCATTCGTCGACGTCGTGACGGCTCTCGGCGAGTCGCAGGCCGGCCGGGTGCCACAGCAGGCTCAGGGTCGCGGGAGCGCCGAACGGCTCGACCCCTGGACCGATCGTGCAGTCCGGGAACACCGTGTACTGACACAAGCACCGCTCGCAGATCAGCCTCTCGTGGTCGATGTCCGGCCGGAGACGGACCCGGTCGTCCTCGTCGAGCGGCGCCCGTGCCGCTCGGGCGAGCACGCGCTGGCTGCATGCCCGCAGCCCGGCAAGTCGCGACGTCGGATCGGTCGCGCGCTCGACGAGCGTCCCGACGAGCTGCCGCCCGACGGCCGGGAGAACGTCCCGCACGGACTGAGGCAAGACCTCCTCGTCGAGCTCGTCGAACAAGTCATCCAGCCGCAGCGGGTAAGGCCCGTCGGGATCGAGCCCGGGAGGGCGGTCGACGTCGGCCAGCTCGTCAGCCACCTCCAGCGCCGTGATCGGGGTTCGGCCCTCCGCAATCTGCCGCAGCTGGTCGAGGGCGTCGGGCTCGTTGACGACGACGATCTGCACCGCCCGCTCGACGCTCTCGAGCAGCCGAGCAATCCGGTGCGCGACATTGCGGTCGTGAACGGTCGCGACGGCCCGGCAACCGGGAATCGCCCCCCACCACAGCGCGGGAGGGTCGATCACGAGCACCGAGAAGCCCTCCGACCCGGTAGCGATCGAGCACGGCATCGTGACGCCCTTCTCCTAGGCAGGCTGTGGAAGCCGGCCCGGCACCGGGCCGAGCTGCGCGCGGAGCAGCGAGAGCGCCGAAGCGAGTCGACGACGCAGGTAGCGTTCCTGAGCGACGCTCCAGCGCGGGGTGTAGTGGTCTCGTCCGACGAGCCACGGCACGTTCGCCACGAGCAGCTTGTCGTAGCACGCGTCGGCCAGCACGCCCCGGTCCCCCCATGCCACGCACACGCTACGCGCGACGTCCGTGGCGAGATTCCACGTGTCGAGCGCGGCGTGGAAGTCCAGCGTCGTTCGCCGCCGACACACCCAGTCAGCCACGGGTCGCACGTCCAGGCGCACCGGTTCCAGAGCCGGCTCGACCAGCCAGCCCCAGCTCTCGACGGTCGTCAGACACTGTTCCGGCGTCGCCCACGTCAGGACCCGGCCGGCCGCCACAGCAACCACGTCCGCTTCGTTGTCGTCCTCGCCCCACCAGGTCGTGACCTCGAATGCGGGAGCGACGACGATGAGCGCCTGCCCCTCGACCGGTTGCCGATCTGATTCCTTCGGCTGCCACTGTGTGGCCACATCGACCTCCTAGTCCCGCAGCCAGCGGCCGACGAACGGCGACGTCCTACGGTGCTCACCGTTGCACCGCGCTGATACCGCCGTCGAAAGTCGCCACGACGCTCGAAAAACATCCGACAGGGTGAGACTGACTCGTCGCGTGCGCGTGCAGCGAGTTACTCAAGGGCATCTCAGCTGTCCCCGAGCAGCCAAGAGCGATGGCGCTGTTCACGCGATTGCCCAGACTCCCTCGAAAACAATGCCTAGCAAGCGGGCCGGTTCAGCCTTTCGACGTCAGCGGCGTCGACGACGCTCGCGTCGCTGTCGCCGTTGCGGAGAACGACCAGGCCGTGTCCCGGTGTCGGAGCCCCGTCGAACACGACGGCACCCACAGGTGCCCCGCCCGCCGAGTACAGCCGCACCGCGAAGGGACCCGAGATGCGGTCGACGACGCCCTGGTCGCCGACGAGGAATCTGCCGCTTTGGGCCAGCGCAGACAGGTTGATGTCCTGGCTGGTATCCGCCTCATCCAGCTTCACCCTCACCTCCGGATCCGACCAAAGATCAGGCCCGGAGCTCATCTCGAGCGTCGCCGCGGGGTCGCACGTCTGGCTCACGAGCGACGTGGTCCCGGCCGTGGCGGTCACGAGCGCAATGCCGGGCGTCGGCAGCCCCGGATCGCCGCAGCCGCCGAGCCCCATGAGGAACACCACAGTGGCGCCGAGCGTCACGGCGGACCTCGTCGTCAGGGGCACACCGCGTGTACCCGCCGCCCTACGAATGCTGCTCGTGGACCGAACACCTTGCACCGCTCCTCCAAGCTATGCGAACCGGCCTACGGGCGGCGAACGGGAGACTACCGGCCGTAGGCCCACCGAGTCGGGTTCGCCGGGCCTCGGTTTTGACTTCCAGGTGCTGTACAACCTTTCGCCCGTCTTTCCAACACCCGAATGGCGCCGGAACGACGCGGCTATGGCTCCACTGCACCATCAAGGACGTGCATTCCCCGCTTCCCCAGCAACAGAGTAGCGTTGATCAACTCGACTCCGATCAGGCGGTTCTCTGAGGAGAAGTCGAGAACAATGGAACCTTGCAGGCGTGGGTCCTGGATGTGAACCTGGAACTCAGACGGCTCGTCAGACCACCGGAAATACGCCATGTCGTCCCGCTTGTCCCAAGTCCTGCGCACCGCGTCAGACATGGCAAGTCACCTCCTGACGGCCGATGCGGTCTGACCCGTCGTCGTATCCACGACAACTCGGGTCCTCCCGGTTGCGTACATCACCGCTTCCTTTCGCGATCTGCCCGGTCGAAGCACGAGGCACGCGCCCGATTCAGCGCCCAAGGCGGGTCCTCAGGACGTCCAGCTGGCGCGCCATACGGGACCGCGGCTCACGTGCGGGCGTGGTGTATCCGGCCAGATGTGACAACACGACCTGCTCACCGTCCTCGAGCGTGAGTGCAGGAGCGCGCGCGGTCAGCACGATGCCGGCGGTATCGGCCATGGTCACGTCCGCAATGTCGTCCCAGCTGATGCGTCTTGTCTTGACCAGTCCGTGAATCGCGACCGAGTCCGTCGTCAATGTCACGCGCATCATCGGGATGCGGACGGTCAGAAACAGTCCCCCTGCCAGAAGTACGCATCCGACCGCAATGGTGGTGTCCGCTGATTCGCCCCCCGTGACGATTGCCAGGCCCAAGAGAAGCGTCCCCAGCCCAAGAAGCCAACTGTACGCATGCCAAGGCGACCACAGCACTCGCCCGCTGCCTATCGTTCTGCGCCGCACCTTGCCCCCAGATCGTTCCACTTTGTCACCCCAGCCGCGAGAGTCAGCCGGCTGCCTTTCTCGCCCCGGCCGAGAGGAGCGCGCACCGGAGGACGCCAGTCCGGTCATGCCTTGGAGCGCGGTGTTCTTCCCTCACTTGGCGGTCCCGTTCACGCGTCGGCTGTACCGTCCGCCGGTCCGGCCATTCCCAATGCGCTCATTGCGCGGTGATCGAACACTCGCGTCGGGAACTGTGCTCGAATTCGGACCCCGATCTCCTGTCGAAGCGCGAATGAGGTTTGGCCGATCAGTATCGACAGTGTGACGCCGGGAAACACGAGGGCAACCCTGTTCGCTCCACTGGGGACCCAGACCCATTCGATCCGCTGCACGGTGCGAATGTCGGCCGAAGCCACACTCCTCGTCTTTCGTTCGTACAGGAGGTCACCCTCCAGCCAGTGTTCAAGCCTAGGACCCCACGCGATCCAGGCTCCGGCGATCAGCGCGCTCCCGGCAATCGACAGCCACAGGATGGTCCCATGGAACGTCAGCAGCACGATGAAGACGGTCAACGCAACCCCCAAGCACGCAGCGGCAACGTTGTTCACCCTGTCCTGCTCGACAGTGTGGAACTCCCGCATCGGCCTCCGTCCTCAGCGCGCGAACCGCTCGAGGTGAGCCGCCCGTGGTCGATAGTGTCGCCTGGTCCACACGCCTGAACCGATGGGGCTCTCCCAGGCGCCTGCAGGAAGCTGCCGGTACGGCGCAGGGAACGAGACATGCGTGACGGAAGCCGCCATAGCGGTCGTTCGCCCTCGCCCCTGCCGCCCGGCCGTCGTCGCCGTTCCCAGGGCCGCAGCCGCCTGAGGCGCGCCGTCCGCGACTTACCCCTGCGCCCACTGATCGGGAAAGAAGGAGAGGATGAACATGAATGCGCCGAGCGCACATGCACCCAGCGCCATACGTCCCGTCAGCTTCGGAGTGGAGGCCCGCTGAACTTTCGTGGATAAGGAACCAAACACGTTGTTCTGCATTTCGCGATTGAACCTGGCGTACGCCTCGCGCTTCCGCCACATGGCCAGGCCGATGACAATGAGTGCAAGCCCTCCAACAAACGCCGGCCCGAAGACCCTCACATCCATGCCTTTCTCGATCAGACCTTCAATCGGTGCTCCACTTACGAGGCGTGCATCTGTAGTGCATGCTACGCCGCGACAACTGCTGGCTCAGGGGCCCCATGTGCGCCAACACCTCGGAGGGACCGGTCGACTAATGTCCCCAGTTCAGGTCAAAGAGCGAGAGCACCATCCCGAGCGCACCGATGGCGCCCCATCCGATGGCAACCCGTCCCATCGTCTCGGCCGTCGACGCACGACCAGTTCGGCTGGAGGCCGCACCGAAGGCACGCTCCTGAGCGAATCGATTCCGGTCTGCCACCGCCGATCGATTCCGCCAGAGGAGAACGGATGCTGCAATCATCAAAAGACCTCCCAGAAACGCCGGCCAAAAGATCGTCATTTTCGCACCGCCCTCCGATTGAGTGCTCGGCTCTCACCAAGAATAAGCCCAGCTGATTTTACTGAGCACGGATCGGGGCTCGGACTCCCCTCCACCGTCATCGCGAGCACCACACTGTTTCCGAGCGTCGTGGCTGAGGTCGACGTCAGATGCCTGCGCGCTTATCGGGCTCTTCGGACGGAGTCGTCGGCGGTGGTGGTGCCGATCTGCCCGGCGGCGGGGTCGAGGGGCCGCCCGATCCGACCGCGATGGTGGTGCCGGCTGATTCTCCCGCCGCCACGATCGCCAGGCCCGAGAGAAGCGTCACCAGCATCCAGAACCCGTACCGCCTGCTCCAAAGTGCGATTCACACGCTCCGCCCGCCCCCCGGCCGGGGCCGAACCTCCTACGATCCGGTCATGAATCGGCCCCGCCATTCGGCTCGCTGCAGGTCTGCAACCGGTCGAGCTCGCTCGCTGGCGCCACGACGGAATCGCCCGACACGGGCGAGATGTAAGTCATCTCGCCCGGTTCAGGCAGGACGTCGAATGCCTGCGAAGCGAGTTCGCCGTCGTCGACCCACACCGTGGTGAAGAACGGGGCGGTCATCGCCTCGAGGTCGTCGGCGTCTTTCACGTCGAAGGCGTCGCCAGGGTCTGGGAGGTCGATCACGAGCCGTCCTTGCATATCGGCAGTCGGCGTAATGCGGATCTCGCCCCGCCGACCCCAGTCGGTACCGGTGCCGATCTCGACGTAGTCGAGCGTGTATTCGCAAAGGTTCACGACCAACTGCAGTTGACCCTGGAGCGTCCGAGAGAGGACGACGTCGGTGTCCGGAGGGCTCGGATCGCAGGCCGAAGTCGCGAGAACAGCCATGGCAACGAACAGTGCACCGGCCGAACGGTTCACTCGTCTAGTGGCAGTTGGTATAGTGGCCATCCGCAAATCCTGCCTGTCTCTCATAGAAGTTGCACTCACCTTGGCTGGCATAGGCATTCAGGTAGCCGAATGCCATGCCCGGCGAACCCAAGAGAGCCCACTGGTTGGAGTGCTTGCCCTCATGTGCCATGACCCTGACGTCGAGATCCTTTGAAAGTTTGCTCGAGACAAACGTGCTGCCGTACGTGGTGCCACCCTTGACTCCGAACCGCTTAGCGCCGGTGCATGCATACATCCACTCCTGCTTGTTCCAATTGCATTTGGCACCGGAGGCGCGAGCGATGACCAGTCCGAGGGTAGTCGATCCATTGTTCACGTTGGCGATGAACCGGCCGCCCTTCACGGTCCCTCGCCACGCTCGCCTGTACCAAGCCGCCTTCGTCGTCTTGAGGCCATCGAGGTCGAAAGCATTGATCGGATCCGTCGGGTAGGCGTAGCAATTATCGACGCCGCCCTCAACGGGGTCCGTGGAGAGGAAGCGTCCAAGTCCCGGTAGGTAGACCCGGGCGCCCATCTCGACGGCAGCCATGGTGCCGGCGTGTTCGTAGAGCTTCTGGTGTTGTCCGACCCAGGCGTTGTCGGCGTCGGTGGGCATGTTGTCGGCCACGGAGTCGTCGGCGGTGGTAGTGCCGATCTGTCCGGTGGCCGGGTCGAGGGGTTGCCCGAACGGGTCGTAGGTCACGACGGCGCCGGTCCGTGCGCCGGCCGGGTCGGCTGTGGCGATGACGTCGCCGTGGATGTTCGGGTAGGACCAGGTCGCCGCCCCGGAGGTCGGCAGGGTGACCACCACCCCGCCGGGCAGGGCGAGCTGGCGCTGGATGATCTTGTTGGACGTGTCGACCACGAGGTCGGAGCTGTCGCCGGACCCGGTGAACCCGTACCTGACCGTCGTGGTGCTGGTGTCCTGCGCGGTGCGGCCCACGATCCGGTCGGTGCCGTCGCGCAGGTAGGTCACCGTCGCGCCGGTGCCCGTCGTGGTCGAGACGTGCCGGTTGGCCGCGTCGTAGACGAGCGTCTGGTCGGCCAGGGTCGTGGTGTTGCCGCGCCCGTCGTACATGAGGTTCGCCGCGGTCAGGCTGGTGCCCGACACCGGCGACGCACCCGTGACCGGGTTCGTCACCGTCGAGGCGGTGAGCCGGTCGGCATAGTCGAAGCACGACGTCACCGTGGTCGCCGTCCCGCCTGTCGGGGTGTCGGTCGAACCGGTGCGGTTGCCGTCCCGGCCGGCGTACGGGTTCAGTCCGCAGCCACTGGTACCGGCGAACGAGTACGTCAGCCGGTGGCCCGGGATGGTCGCGGCCACGAGCCTGCCCGCAGCGTCATAGCCGTACGACGAGCTCTTCATCGCCGTGCCGTCGGTGACGGTGTCGGTCAGGATCCGCCCGGACTGCGAGCGCACCACCGCATCCGTCAGCGCCGGTGAGCCGACGAACGACCACCCCAGCGACGACATCGCCCCGTTGGCATGACGACCGACAGCCAGGCCGGTGCCGTTGCCGGCGTTGCCCGTACCCGCCGGATACGTGACACCCGTAAGGTCCGCACCGGTGTAGGTGAGGGTCGCGACAACCTTTCCGCCATCGCTGACCGATTTGAGCCGGCTGTCGCCGTCATAGGAGATCACGCCGGTGTAGGTCGCGACGCCGTCGGTCGTCCTCGTGGTCGACGCGCGCCCCGCCGCGTCGTAGAGCGTCGTCGTCTTGACGTTCCACACGTCCGTGTAACTGACCACCCGGCCGAGCAGGTCGACCACGGTGGTCACGGTGCCGCCGTTCGGCGAGCCCGTCACCGACGGGTCGCTCACCGTGCTCGTGAGCGGGTCACCGGTGCTGCTCGTGTACGCGTTCGTGACCGTCCGAGCCGGGGTCGAACCGACAGCGGGGTAGGTGACCGAGGTCACCCGCCCGCGGGCGTCGAACACACTGCAGGTCCACCCGGCGTCGCCGCGCTTGGACCCGACCGCCCGACCCCACGTGTCGTAGACGAACGAGGTGACGATCGCGGTGCCGTCCGCTGCCGTCGGCTCGGTCGCCGACTTGAGCAGGCCCGCCTGGCTGGTCCCCGCGGCCACACCGCAGGTGGCCGCAGAGAGCGCCTCCTTGTCGCCCCAGTACACGTACCGGGTACCACGAGGACCGTCGTCCGCGACCGTCGGGACGGTCCGACCGGCCGTGACGGCGGCCACGGTGGCGGCCGGCAGGAAGCGGCCCGTGCGGCGAAGGAATCCCGCGCCGGCAGCCTCGTAGGTGGTGGCCGTCGTCAGCGCGAGGCCGCCCGGGTCTTCCGTGGTGGTGACCGGCTGGCCGAGCCACGGGCTCGCGCCGTAGCCGACCTGCGAGACCTGTGCCGGGACCTGGGCGGCGGTCACCGCAGGCGTGCCTGCGGGCACCGTCGCGGGCACGGCGTCGGCGACCGTCGTGCTCGTGACCAGCCCGTAGTCCGGAGACAGCACGGTGTCAGGCACCGCGCCGCTGGCCACGCCAGGGCCCGACCACGAGACCTTCAGCGAGCCGGCTCCAGCCGTGTTGACGTAGTCGATGCGGATGCGTGCCGGGCCGGCCGCGGTGCGAATCACGCTGGTCGAGACCGTGCCCGCCGTCGGCGGCGCAAGCTGACGGATGTCGTCGACCCACACCTGCACCGAGTCGTCCGAAGCCGCGGTCAGCGTGTAGGTGCCCGCCGCGGGGAAGGTGATCACGCCGGTCAGGCGGGCGCCCCACGCCTCGGTGAGGCCGGCATCGGGCGGTGTGCTCCAGCTCCGGTCCAGCGACCCGCCGCCCAGGCCGAGGGCGATGGCCTTCGGCTGGCCGGCCAGGCGCGGTCCGGTGTAGTACGCGACGTTCAACCCCGTCAGACCTTCGTCGTAGCGGGTCGACGTGTGAGCGGTCGACGCGGCGCACGCGGTGTTCGGCGTGCGGTCGCTTCCGAAGCAGGTCGCCGGTGCCGCCCCGTAGCTCTCGACCGCCCGGTCACGGTTGTCGTAGATCGTGGTGGTCGTGCGACCCGCCGGGTCGGACGAGGACAGCACGAGGTCCTTGGCCGGGTCCCAGACCTGGCTCGAGCGCAGGCCGCTCGGCGACGAGTCGGTGAGCTGACGCCAGGCACCGTCGAACGTGACCGTCCGAGCGTGACCTGAGATGCCGGTCCGGTCGACGTACGTGGTGGACGCGTCGGCGTACGTGAAGGTCGTGCTCGCAGGACCGTGCACCGTGACCTGGTCGTCGGAGCCGAAGCCGGAAACGGCGCTCCCCGCCAGGCTGACGCCGTCCGCAGCAGGCAGTGTGATCCGGGTGACCTTGGACGACCTGGTCGACGCCCCGGTGACGTCGTACTGGATCCGGAGCTTGTTGGCGTCCGAGGGGGTACGCGTCGTGTCGGCCGCGAGCCAGTCGCTGATCAGCGGCGTGCGCAGCGCCGTGAGCTCGCCGGACGAGGCGTACTCGAAGTCGGTGACCTCCGCACCCGGGTCGACGATCCGGGCCAGCCGGCCGGCCGCGTCGTAGCGCAGGTAGGTCGAGTCGCCGACGCCGGTGCCCGAGGCCGGCGGGTACACGATCCGGCAGACCATGCCCGCCGGTGGTGCCGCGAAGCCCGACGTCACCGGGCATGCCGCACCGCTGCCCTCCGGCGCGGTGTCGCCGCCGTAGAACATGCGGACCTGCTTGCCGGACGCACGGTCCGTGATGGCCTGGACCTGGCCCGTGAAGCCGCGCCAGGTGACCTCCGGCGTGGCCGGCTTCTTCGCGTCGCCCGGGGCCGTCGACGACTCGAGGCGGCCGTTGGTGCCGAACACGTAGACCGTGCCGTCCTCCTCGGTCAGGTTCACCTGCCCGCTCGCCGACAGGCCGAGCACGCCGTACTCGCCCGCCGGGGCGGCGTATCCGCCCTCGGACTTCTTGGTGTACGTGTGGGCGGTGCCGGTCACGTCCGTGACGACGACGGCGTTGGTCTCCACGGCGGCCGACGCGTACTCACCCGCATCGCCCGCCAGCGCGGCCGAGGCCGACCAGCCCGCCGGCAGCGTCTCGAACGTCGGCGACAGCCACGAGGACGGCACGACAAGACCGTTCGGGTAGCCCGGGCCCTTGGCCCACAGCTGGAGCCTCGCGCCGCCGCCGGCTTCGTAGTAGTCGACGCGGATCGGCGTCTGGCCGGTCAGGGTCCGGGCAGTTCCCCAGTTGACGCCGCCGTTCTCGTCCGACCAGCGGTCGAGCACCGTCTTGTCGGTGTCGAGCACCACGCGGACCCCGTTGTCCTGCACGACACCGAACGTCCAGTCGCCCGCGGCGGGCGGCGTGAAGTAGCCGCTCCATCTCACGGCGAAGTTGTCGGCCGGTACGGCCGGCGCCGGAGCCCCCACGCCCCAGTCGAAGTTCAGGTCAGGGTCGGTGCGCGTCATGAGCGGTTCACCGGCGGAGGCGAAGGCGAACGAGGACGCCGGCGAGCCGGCCGCGTAGTACCGGCCGAGCAGGCCCTTGGTCCGGGCGGCCTGCGAGTTGTAGGAGAACGCGAGGCCCATCGGGCCGCCCACGGTGTTCACGGTGGGCGACGAGAACCGCAGGCCGGCGTTCCCGTTGGCGAGGTTGACCGTGACCGGCCCGACCTGCTCGACGGGAGACGGCCCCGACTCAGCCAGTCGCCGGTTGACCGTGAACGACGCCGTCCACAGGATGCGGGCCGAACCGAGGTCGTCCTTGGTCTCGACGGTCCAGGTGTACACACCGCCGTCGCGCAGGCTGCCCTCGGGCACCTGGTAGGACGTGCCGGTCTGCCACCCGGAGGTCAGCACTGTCCCGCTCACCGCGTCGGAGCCGGTGGCGATCCTCACCTGGTACTGGACGGCGCCGTCGCCGTCGGAGGCGACCGCCGGCCAGGTGATCGCCGGGGAGGTGCTGACGATCGTCTGGGTGCCGCTCGCCGGCGGCGCGAGGCCGTCGAACGTCACCTTCGTCTTGTCGACCTTGGGCACCGTGTTGGTCGTGAACGACCAGACCGCGCTCTCGCGCTGGGTGCTCCTCCCATAGACGCCTTTGTACGCGTTGTGCACCATCGACTTCCAGTAGTACGTCGTCCCCTCGTTGAGCAGCCCGGCCGGCACCGTGACGGAGTCCTGCGAGAGCCAGCCGCTGTTGTAGACCGCGCTCGCATCCGGGTTCGGCGTCGTGCCGACGCGGAAGTAGCGCGCGACCGCGCCAGACGCCGCCGGGTCCGCGAAGCTCCCGGTCAGGGTCGGGTTCACCGGGACCCGCGCCCCGTTGGCGGGCGACGTCACCGTCGTCGACGGGTACTCGGCGGACGTGACGTAGAGCGCCACCCGCATGTACTTGTACGTGTAGAGGCCGGCCATCTCGTGCCCGGAGCAGTACACGTAGACGCCGCTGGTCCCGGCGTTGACCCACCCCGCGTAGGCCGCGCCGAGCGCGTCCGCATCAAAGATGCCCTCGTCGTCCACGACGGCCTGACCGTGGCTGTTCCCGATGCTGTTGAAGCTGAACGCCGACGCCCAGCCGGTCTGGCCGACGTAGCCGTTCGCCGTCCCCGCCTCGACGACCGTGTGCATCCAGGCGTCGATGACCTGCCTGCCGAAGAACTGCTCGTAGTTGAAGTGGAAGACCGTCCGCCAGTACTTGTCCGTGTTGTTGTCGCGCGAGTTGCCGATACGCACCCGGGCGTCCGAGATGACGGTGCCGTCGGACTTGTAGGAGTACAGGAGATCGGGCCCGACCCCGGACTCCACGGTCGGGTCGATCGACACGGGGTATACGCGCGCCGGGTCCGTCAGCCACTCCTGGCTGGGCGTCACGGTGAGCAGCCAGCCGTCGCGGTCCCGGGTGATCGTCATCGGGGTGTTGACGGTGGAGGGCTCCGACTTCCCCTCCTCACCGCTGGAGTCGACCATCACGGCCGGCGGGATGGTCATCGCGACGGCGCCGTCCCGGCCCACGAGCTCGTAGGACCCCGACTTCCCCTCGCGCAGCCCGAAGCCGGTGCCGCGGATCCGCCAGGAGTAGGTCTGGGTCTTCTTCGGCGCCTCCTGCAGGACAACGGACTCCTTCACGGACCCTGGGGTGACCTCGTACTGCAGGTCGGCGCCGGGCAGCACGTCGGCGTAGCGGGCGAACGCACCCTTGCGGCTCAGCGCCTTCGCCTTCGCCCCGACCAGCGACATGCTGAGCTCTGCACCTCCATGGGCGACCTGCAGCAGGTCGGCCGAGTCACCCTGCGCGGCGAACCGCGGCGACAGCGGGTGCAACGTGATCCGCCCGCCGCCGTCCGCGCTCGAGCCGACGCTCGTGGAGACGGGCTGCCAGGTGCCGTCGGCAGCGAGGACGTTCGACGGCTCTGCCGTCAGGGCCGTCGTGTAGGTGCCGTCGGTGTTCTTGTACACCGTCGACGACTCCGTGCGCCCGACGATCTTCGACGACTTCTCGTCGAAGCTGCGCTTCGGGGCCTTGCGCTCGAGCGGCGTCGCCTCCGGTGTCGGCGCCGGTGCCGGGACCTCGTACTGGCCGGCTTCGACCGGCGCGGACAACTTCTCCGCGTCCGCCGAGACCAGGGGCGGCAGCTCCTCCGGCGCCACCGACTCGGGCTCGGCGGCCCGCACGGCCGCCACCTGAGGTGCCGCCTGCCCGACCGTCCCGGTCGCCACCAGTGCCACCGCGGTGACCGCGATCACCAGCCCGCTCCGGGCACCACCGATCCAACGTCGACGAAGCCGCATTCCGAAAACCCCTGTCTCCGCCCACGAGAGGGGTCGGACGTGTCGCGTGCCGCCGGCATGCGAACACCGCCGCGGTAGGTGCCCGGGGCACATATCGGACGCCCGGGGAACTCACGGCGAAACGGGGGGATTTCGGGCGCGAGTCACCCGTTCGGGTCGCTCTCGTCGCTCTCACAGCCGGTAGGACGTGCACCTCGCGGAGAACGGTGCTGAGTCTCTGGCGCTTGGCGCCGCCGTGCGTCCCCCACCACGCGGCCGCGTCGGAGATCAGGAGCAGCCCGCGCATCGCCGCTCGGGCGGGCCCAGGTCACGGGGGCCGTCACCCCGCCTGCCGCAGGCCGTGGTCATCCCGAAGCGATGGGCCTTGGTGCGCGCCTCGCAGCCTCGCTCAACGATGACCTAGCACTGCGCGTTCGCCGCGAACTCCTCGATCGGATGAGAACTCGGCTCGCTGGTAGTCCCGATGCTGAACAGCGCCATTCCCGGCTCTGGCAGCTCGCTGAACACCTGGTCACCCCAGGTGCCGTCGTTCGTGTCAGCCGAGATGAAGAACGGCACCGAGGGATCCGAGAGGAAGTCGGCACCCTTCTTGACCTCGAAGGCCTCCCCCGGCTCCGCCAACGGAACGACCACGACGCCGCTCATCGGATCGACCGGCGAGATCACAGCGGCTGCATCGGCGCTCCGATCAGACCCGGCCCCCACCTCGATCTTCGACAGCGGGGACTCACACATGTTCACGAGCGCAACAAGCTGACCGGACGGGTCCCGTCCGAGCCCGATGTCGTTCGACGTGGTACCCGGGTCGCAGCCCGCGACACATGTGCACACGACCAGCGCGAGAGCCGCGGCTGCGGAAATCGGCCGTGTCCGCCCCATCAGCACCCGCCAACCGTCCGCTTGAAGTGGCTCTGGTTTCTGTCTATGACATACGCGCTGCCGAGCGTCGTGCCGTGTCCGGACTTCCAGCTGCTCGTGGTGCAGGTGGACATCCACTCCTGCCGATTCCAGTCGCACTTGGCGCCCGTCGCAGCAGCGAGGCCTCATCCAAGCATGGTTGGGCCGGTCTGGGCGTCGACCGGGAACCTGCCGCCCTACGAGGGTTTTATTGCTCTAGACCCACGGTGATGTTTCGCGGTGCCCACTGCGACAGTGATAACAACGATAGTCACCATCCGCCCGTAGATACCATTCATGGCACCCACAGTCGCGATGCGGACGAGCCGCGATGCCGAGGCGGAGAATCCACCACGGCAGTATGCCCCGGATACGAGTTCTGGCCCGGAACCGCCCGCGGCAGTCACCAGCGAAGTCGCCCGCGCCTTCGTCAGACACAGTCTCAGGCTCCCCTCGCCAAGCCTCCATGCCCACTTTTGCCCTTCCGGCGCCCTGTATGCGCAACGACCGCGCATTCCAGGATCATTGCCGTGCATTCCGTGCACACTGCTGCAGCCCGGGCGGACTGCCGTGACGACTACCCAGGCGCTTCCAGCTCCCATTGTTGGCGACTGAGGCATCGGCGTTGGGCAGACCAGGTCATGCGGCCCTCCAGCGCCGCAGTCGTTGCTCGATCGTGCCTTGACTGCACTCCCACCGCCGGCGTCACGCTGCAGATGGGCGACGACGCACCTGGGACGTCGCCGCCACGACCCTCGCAGCCGATTCCCGGGCGGGAGCCCTGGCGGACCGCGACGCGACCTAGACCCCGGCCCCCGTGCTCCCGCGCAGGATCGACGTCATCTTCTTGCCCCTCGCCACCTCGTCGACCAGCTTGTCCATGTACCTGATCTTCTGCATGAGGGGGTCCTCGATCTCCTCCACGCGGTACCCGCAGATCAGGCCGGTGATCAGCGACGCGTGGGGGTTCATGGCGGGCGCCTGGGCGAAGAACGTCTCCAGGTTCACCTCGTCGGCGATGGCCTTCTCCAGCCCGGCGTCGTCGTAGCCCGTGAGCCAGGTGATGACCTCGTCCACCTCGTCCTTGCTCCGGCCCTTGCGTGCCACCTTCTGCACGTAGAGCGGGTAGATGCTGGCGAAGCTCATGGCGCGGAGCCGATCTGCTGCCATTCCGGTCCCCTCCGTCGTCGGCCGCATCGAGCGTGGGCGTCTTCACCCAGTCTGGCACCCGACGGCGGCCCGGTAGCGGCCCGGTAGCCGCTACCGCACGGCGTGCAGCACGGCCCTGCCGGTGTCGCGCCGCATCTCGTCCAGGACCAGCGCGGTCCGCTCGTCGCCCGGGAGCAGCACCACGAGCCGGTGGTCGCTGCCCGGGAGCGTGAGCACCTCCCGGTTCCACAGCAGCAGCCGGCCGGACGCCACACACATCCGGATCGGCGCCTGCGGCGGCGGGACGTACCGGTGCAGCCGCGTGGTGAACGGGCTCCCGGCGGCCGGCACGAGCCCGGCGGCGAACCGCTCGACGCTGTCGAGCGACGGGCCCAGCACCAGGTCGAACGCCTGCACGTCGGCGACGTGCTCCCAGTCGGGGAACGTCGCCCGCGCCCGCGGGTCGGTGAACACGTACCGGGTGAGGTTCGGCTCCGGCCCGTCGAGGATCCCGGTCCCCCGGGCCACGAGCTCGAAGCCGGTGGTGCACTCCAGCACGTCGCCGAGCCGGTTCGTGAGGATCGCGACGCCGGGCTCCAGGAGCCGCAGCACCTCCGAGACGGTCGCGCGCACCCCGTGCTCGGCGCCCCGCGCCCGACCGTCGGAGATGCACGAGCCGCCCGACATCTTGACGAGGGCGCGCACGTGCTCGCGCTCGGCGGCGTCCAGGGCGAGCGCGTCGGACACGGCCACCACGACGGACGGGGACGGGTTGCGGTCGCGGCCCTGCTCCAGGCGGGTCAGGTACTCGACGCTGATCCCCGCGCGGGCCGCCAGCTCGGAGCGGCGCAGCCCGGGGGCTCGTCGCCTGTCGTGCGCCGGCAGGCCCAGCACCTCGGGCTGGATGCTGTCGCGCTTCGCACGGATGAAGTCCCCCAGCGGAGTGGCCACCTCCTGAGCGTACGAGGGCGGCCGACGGGCGAGCCTGGCCCTGTCAGGGCCAGCCTGCGCACGGTCTGGCTGGCCGGCGGCAGGCCCGGCATCGTCCCCGTCATGGACACCACGAGAAGCACCCTGGCCGTCATCATCGGGAGCGTCCGGGAGGGGCGGTTCGGACCGGTGGTCGCGACGTGGGTCGCCGAGCGGGCGGCCGAGCACGGCGCGTTCGACGTCGACGTCATCGACCTCGCGGACGTCGACCTGCCGCTGGTCCTGCCGGCCATGTCGCCGAAGGCGGCGGGAGACACGTACCCGCGTCCGGAGGGCATGCGGGACGTGGCCGAGCGGCT
This sequence comes from Cellulomonas sp. URHB0016, assembly GCF_054057935.1. Taxonomy (NCBI): domain Bacteria; kingdom Bacillati; phylum Actinomycetota; class Actinomycetes; order Micrococcales; family Cellulomonadaceae; genus Cellulomonas; species Cellulomonas sp. URHB0016. The sequence goes on from NZ_JBSRZU010000001.1 coordinate 2,251,808, forward strand.
CGGGCGGGCGGACGCGTTCCTCGTGGTGACGCCCGAGTACAACCACAGCTATCCCGCGTCGCTCAAGGCGCTCATCGACTGGCACTTCACGCAGTGGACGGCGAAGCCGGTCGCGTTCGTCAGCTACGGCGGTGCGGCCGGCGGCCGGCACGCGGTGCTGCACCTGGAGAACGTGTTCACCGAGCTGCACGCCGTGACCCTGCGGGAGGGCCTCTCGTTCCCGGGTTACTTCCTGTCCTGGCAGGACGGCGAGCCGGTCGACGGCCGCACCGCCGGGTACGCCAAGACGCTGCTGGACCAGCTGGCGTGGTGGGCCGGTGCGCTGCGCACGGCCAGGGCCGCGACCCCGTACCCGGTCGGCTGACGGCGAACGCTCGTGACCTGGGCGTTCGGCCGCCCTAGCATCGCCGCATGCGCATCAGGGGGGCGGCGGTGGACGCCACGCGGAGCACGTCGCACGGTCGGCGCGCCACCCGGGTGACGACGGTCGAGCTGCTGCTCGACCTCGTGTTCGTCGTGACGATCGCCCAGCTCGCGACCACGGTGTCCCACGACCCCGGGTGGTCGGCGGTCGGGCGGGCCGGGCTCCTGCTGGTCGTCGTCTGGTGGCTGTACGACGGGTTCGCGTGGCTGACCAACCAGGCGACGCCCGACACCACGGCGGTCCGGCTCCTGTTCGTCGCGGCGATGGCGGCGTTCCTCGTCCTGTCGCTCGCGATCCCCGACGCGCTCGCCGGGTCGAGCGTCCTGTTCGGTGCCGCCTACGTGGTCGCGGCACTCGTCCACGGCGGCCTGTTCATCGCGCTCGGCGGTGCCTCGAGCGCGCGCGTGATGCTGCGGGTGATGCCGATCAACGTCGGGATCGGGGCGCTGATCGGCGCGGCGGGGCTCGTCGACGGGCCGGCGCACACAGTGCTGTCGCTGGCTCCGCTCGTGCTGATCGCCGTGGCGGCCGGCATCGCCCTGCGGTCCCCGTTCGACCTGGTGGCGCAGCACTTCGTCGAGCGGCACGGCCTGCTCATGATCATCGCGCTCGGCGAGTCGGTGGTGTCGGTCGGGGCGGGCGTCGACGAGCACGGGCTGGACGCGGCGACGGTGCTGGGCGCGGTCCTCGTCGTCGGCGTCATCGCCGCCCTGTGGTGGTGCTACTTCTCCGGGGACGACGAGCGCGCGACGCTGGCCTTCGGTGCGGCCGACCCTCGGCGCCGGACCGCCGCGGCGCTGCGCGCGTTCTACGTCGACCACCTCCTCATGCTGTTCGGGCTGGTCCTGCTCGGCGCGGGCCTGCACCTGGCCCTCGACGAGCCGCTGCACCCGCCGACGGCCGCGGCCGGGTGGCTCGTCGGTGCCGGCGTCGCCCTGTACCTCGTGGGCGACGCCGACTACCGCCGCTACCTCGGGCTCGGGGCGTGGTGGTTCCGGGCCGGCGGGGCGGCCGCGGCGCTGCTGGTCGGGGCCCTGGCGCCGCTGGTGCCGGCCGTCGTGGTGCTGGTGGCGCTCGGGCTCGTGGTCGTCGCGACGATCGCGGTCGACACCTCGCGCGTGGCACCCGCGGCCTGACCGCCCCTCGCGGGAGCTGCTGTCACAGATCCGCTCCGGCCGGTGTCTTCATGTCGACACCGGCTACGAGGAGGAACGACATGGCCAGCACCGACCGCATCCCCGCCGTCGAGATCACCGGCCCGTACGGGGCGCTCCTGAGGTGGTTCAGCAAGCGGATGCTCGGCAAGGTGCCCGAGTCCCTGGGGGTCCTGGGGCAGAACCGGGCCGTCCTGAGGTTCTCGCTCAGCCTCGGCCAGAAGTCGTCGAGGTGGCACGCGTGCGACGAGAGCCTCAAGTCCTACGCCCACATGGCGGTCGCGGCGCTGCTCGGCTGCTCGTGGTGCCTCGACTTCGGCTACTACTCCGCGCACGACGCGGGTCTCGACGTCACAAAGGCGCGCGAGGTACCCCGGTGGCGGGAGTCCGACGTGTTCACGCCGCTGGAGCGTGACGTCCTGGAGTACGCGGAGGCGATGTCACAGACGCCGCCGGCCGTGACGGACGCGCTCAGCGCCCGCCTGCGGGACGCGCTCGGCGTGCCCGCCCTGGTCGAGCTGACGTCGTGGATCGCCCTCGCGAACTTCTACTCGCGCACCAACACGGCCCTGGGCATCGAGTCGGACGGCCTCGCCGCGTCGTGCGGCCTGCCGCCGCTCGCCCGGCCGAGCTCGGCGCGCGCGGCCGCCCCGGAGCCCGGCCGCGTAGCGTCCCAGGCATGACCGGCGACCCGTTCGTCACCCACCGCGGCCTGCTGTTCACGGTCGCGTACGAGATGCTCGGGTCCGCGGCCGACGCCGAGGACGTGGTCCAGGAGACGTGGCTGCGGTGGTCGGACCTCGGCGCGACCGCCCGCGCCGAGATCCGTGACACGCGCGCCTACCTCGTGCGGATCACGACCCGGCTGGCGCTCAACCGGCTGCGCACCCTGGCCCGGCGGCGGGAGGACTACGTCGGCGAGTGGCTTCCCGAGCCGCTGCTGGTGAGCCCCGACGTGGCCGACGACGTGGAGCTCGCGGAGAGCGTCTCGTTCGCGATGCTCACCGTGCTCGAGACGCTCGGCCCGACCGAGCGGGTCGTCTTCGTGCTGCGGGAGGTGTTCGACACCCCGTACGACGAGATCGCGGGCGCCCTCGGCAAGTCCCCGTCGGCCGTCAGGCAGATCGCCCACCGCGCCCGCGAGCACGTCGACGCCCGGCGACCCCGGCAGCAGGTCAGCCGCGCCGAGCAGGCGGCCGTCGCCGAACGGTTCCTCACCGCCGTCCGGCTCGGCGACCTGCACGGGCTGCTCGACGTGCTCGCGCCGGACGTGGTGCTCGTGGCCGACGGCGGCGGCGTGGTGGAGGCGGCACGGCGTCCGATCATGGGCGCCGACCGCGTCGCGACCTTCCTCGGTGCCATCGCGAAGGCGTTCGGTGAGTTCGAGATGCGACCGACGTGGCTGAACGGGGGCATCGCGGGGCGGGTGGAGTTCCGCGGCCGGCTCGACACCGCGATGAGCCTGCTGGTCGAGGACGGCCGGATCAGCCGCATCTACGCGGTCCGCAACCCGCACAAGCTGGCCCGGCTCGACCAGGAGACGACGCTCAGCCGGTGAGAGCGGCGAGCCGCCGCCCGGTCACGGTGCCGTGAACCTCCACCGCGCGGCCTGCTCGTCGAGAGCGGCCATGGACAGCTTCTCGATGTGGATCGTCGCCTCGAACGTGAGCTCCCCCCGGGGCGCGGACGCCGCAGGCAGCCGCGTCGTGGGCGTGGTCGGACCTGCGGCGAACCTCGTGGCTCCGGGCGCGGCGTAGGCTCGGCATCGTGGCCACGTTCTCCGCAGTGACGCGTCAGCACGTCCTCCAGGCGATCGCGGAGTACGACTCCCGGGGCGAGGAGGACTTCCTCGGGGTCTACGGCTACATCCCCTCGGCCGACTACACGCTCCAGCACAACGGGCGCGACTACGACTCGCAGGCCATCCTCGGCGTCGCCCACCGGTACGCGACCGGCCGGCTCGCCGCCGCCCACGAGTTCAGCAACGGCCCGAGCGGGACGTCCGCGATCCTGCGCAAGCGCGGCTTCGAGGTGACCGAGCCCACCCCGGTACGCCGTGCGCCGGAGCCGCCCGCCAAGCCCGCTCGCGCCCGGGCCACCACCACGCGCGCCCGGACCACCACCACCCCGGCCAAGCGCCCTGCCGTCAACGACCGGCCCGTCACGCTGTGCCCGACGTGCTCGATGGCGCTCCCCGGGACGGGGGTCTGCGACTACTGCAGCTGACGGCGTCCGCCCTCACGGCGCCGCACTCGTGGGCGCACTCGTGGGCGCACTCCCTGGGCGCAGTCACGCCAGCACGACCGAGCCGTCCACGGTGATCTCGTCCGCGTCGGCGTCGTCGAACCAGAGCCCGTTCTCGCCCAGGTAGCGGAAGCGCACGGTCGTGCCCACCGGGACCTTCACGGACGTGCTGGCCGTCCCGTTGGAGCGGCGGCGCAACGGGTGCGCGCCGGGCGTCCAGTCGTTGAAGGTGCCCACCACGCTCACCGTGCCGTCGACGGCCGTGGACGGGAGCGCGAAGGTCAACGTGCAGGTGGCGGCGGTGCGGGACTTCTTGAGCACAGGCGGGTCCACACTTTCCCTGGGTCGGACAGCTGGTACCAGGGCATCGTGCCGTGCTCGTGTTTCGGGGAGGGCACCGATCAGATGATCACGGTGTGACGTGTGGGCGTCGGGCGGACGTCGGTCAGGAGAACGGGTACGGACCGAGCCGCCCCCACGCGAGGAACGCCGCCAGGAACGCCAGCACCACGTTGATGACGACCGGCGTCGGCTCCCTGCGCCGCACGTGCACGCTGATGGCGCCGACCATGACGAGCACGAGACCGATCGCGGCGATCGGCACCAGCACCTCCGCGATCCCCGTCACGGCGGGCAGGATCAGGCCGAGCGCCGCGAGCACCTCGAGGACGCCGATCAGCTTGACCGTGCCCGCGCCGAAGTCCTGGGCCCAGCCCAGCCCCGCCTCCGCCAGCTGCTCACGCGTCCGGGTGAGCTTGAGCAGCCCGGTGAGCAGGAACGCGACCGCGAGGAACCCCGCGACGATCCACAAGAGCACGTTCATCGGTCGCACCATCCACTCGTCGTCTTCACCTGCGTGCCGACGGTAGTGCCCGGTGCGTCCCGGATGTCCTGGATCGCCGCCCCGCGTCGGGTGATCCTTCTCGCGCCGTCAGCGCTCGGGCGCGAACCGCTGCTGGATCATCCCGACGAGCTTGCCCACGTTGAGGGTCCACCCCACGCCGAACACCCGCGGGTTGACGAGCCGCGGGCCGTCCGGGTCCCAGATCCGCTCCATGATCCGCTCAGCCGTCGGCACCCGGAAGTCGTAGGGCACGAACCCGACGACCACCCCGTTCCACTCGCGCTCGTCGCGCGGCGTCCGCAGCTCCTTGACGACCGCGACGACGGCGAGCCCGAGGGTGACCAGTCGGATGAGCTTCGGCAGGTCCTGCGACCGGTTGCGACCCTCGCCGTGCGATGTCATGTCTGCTCCCTCGTCCGCCGCCCGTGGTGGCCCCATGATTCACCCGACGGGCGCCCCGGGGCGAGAGGGCTGCGACCATGCTCGACGACCTACCCGGCCGCCGGCCCGTCGAGCCGCTGCCGCACCACTGGGCCGCCGGCCGTCGAGCACCTCCCGCACTACCCCACCGCCGGCCCGTCGAGCACCTCGCGCAGCCGCACCGCGAAGGCCTCGGGCTGACCCGGGTACCCGAGGTCGCCGCCCATGAACCCGCCGTGGTGGCTGGGGAACACCGTCAGGTCCTGCCCGAGCGCGTCCGCGAGCGCGGCGGACGTGCGCCACGTGAGCAGCCCTGTGCTCTCGATCCCGGCGGCGACCACCACCCGGGTCGACGCGCCCGTGAGCGCCGCGACGTCCGGCTCGTAGGCCGTCACCGCGTTCGACACCCCGGACAGCAGCGGGTCCGCCCGGCTCCCGTCGTCCTCCGTCGGCAGGCCGAACGCCGCGGGGTCGACGTCGTCGCGCGCGAACTCGTCGGTGAACTCGCCCTGCCACGACGTGAGCGCGATGAACGTCGCCATCCCCGCACCGAAGCCACGCCGGTGGTACGCGTCCTGCACCTTCTTCTCGGCGGCGAACGCCTGCGTCGCGTCGGGCAGGACCGTCAGCACCGGCGGCTCGTGCGCGACGAAGGTGCGGACGTCCTCCGGGTGCGTCGACACGAGCTCCAGGCCTGTCACCGCGCCGCCGCTGCTGCCGAGCAGGTCGACCGGCCCGCCGACCTCCGCGACCAGCCGGTGCAGGTCGTCGGCCTGCTGCTGCGGGGTGTTCTCCGTGCGGCCGTCGGTGCGCTCGCTGCGTCCGAGGCCCCGCGGGTCGTACGTCAGGACCGTGCGGTCGGGGAGCAGTCCCGCGAGCGTCTCGAAGCCCGCGGCCTCCATCGGCTGCCCGATGAGCAGGAGCGGCGGTCGGCCGTCCGCCGTGGGGAGGGGACCGCGGACGTCGTAGACGAGGGCGGCGCCCGGCACGTCCAGGGTCCGGGTGGTCGGGGTCGTCATGGTGCGCTCCTTGTCGACGGTGCTGGTGAGCGGGTGCTGCCGTGCACCTCCCTCTACCGTCCTGGTCGGAGCGGGCGCACGCGACACGACATGCCGTCCGCACTCCGGAGGGCCCGTCCTGCGCGGTCGGACCTACTCCGGTGCGGCCGCCCAGACGCCCAGCTCGTTGCCGGCCGGGTCATGGAAGTGGAACCGGCGACCGCCCGGGAACTCGTACGGGCCGTTCACGACGGTCCCGCCGGCGGCCTCCACGGCGGCGACCGTCGCGTCGAGGTCGGCGGAGTAGAGCATCACGAGCGGGCCGCCCGTCCCGGGCACGCCCTGCGCCGTCAGGCCGCCGACCTCGCCGTCACCGTCGGCGGAGCGGATGCCCGCGTATGCGGGCCCGTAGTGCGTGAACGTCCAGCCGAACGCGCGCGAGTAGAAGTCGAGCGCGGCCGGGAGGTCCGGTGCCGCGATCTCGACGTAGTCCAGGGTGTGGTGTGTCTGCGTCATGCTCGCGAGGTTAGGCCTAGCCGCCCACACCGACGGTGACCGCACGGCGATCGGGATCGGGCCGCAGCCGGGCCCGTGAGAGAGCGGCCGCTGTCGCCGGGGCCTGCCCGCCCTGGCAGCCTGGACCACCATGGGCACGACGCGCGCGGCGTACTGGGACGGGCAGGCGGCGACCTACGACCGCACGACCGCGTTCCTCGAACCACGGCTGTTCGCTCCCGCACGGCGCTGGATCGCCGAGCGCGTCACCGGCCGGACGCTCGAGGTCGGCGTCGGCACCGGCGCGAACCTGCCGTACTACGCGACCGGCGTCACGGACCTGACGCTCGCCGACGTCAGCGGCGTGATGCTCGCGGCGGCGGCGGCCCGCGCGCAGGACCTCGGCGTCACGGTCCGGCGGATCCAGGCCGACGCGGCGCACCTGGACCTGCCCGACGACGGGTTCGACACCGTGCTCGGCACCTTCATGATGTGCTGCGTGGAGGACGAGCGGGCCGTGCTGCGCGAGCTCGCCCGGGTGCTCCGACCCGGCGGCCGGCTGCTGATGGCGGACCACGTCGTGTCGTCGGCCCGGCTCGGCCGAGGCGTCCAGCGGGTGCTCGACGCCGTCACCCCGGCGACCGCCGGCGAGCACCACCGCCGCCGTCCGGTGCTGCTCATGCCGGACGTCGGGCTCCGCGTGACCGAGTCGACCGCCTCCCGCTGGCGCCTCGTCGAGCAGGTCGCGGCGACCCGCCCCTGACCGGCCGGCGGGCGGCGACCGGCCGGCGGGCGCCGACCGCCGGCACCCCGGGCGTCAGACGCGGGCCTGGAGCGCGCACGGCACGGCGAGGCTCACCGTGGTCGGGCCGCCGGCCGGGCTGTGCACCGTGAGGACGCCGTCGAACGCGGCGAGCCGGCGCTCGACGCCGCGCAGCCCGGTGCCGCGGTCCGGGTCGGCGCCACCGCGCCCGTCGTCGCGGACGGCGACCTGCAGCATGCCGTCGGCGTTCGCGACGTCGATCGTCACGTGCGTCGCGTCCGCGTGCTTGCCCACGTTGGCGAGCAGCTCCGAGACCGCGAAGTACACGGCCGACTCGAGCGGCGGCAGCGGCCTGCCCTCCACGGTCGAGCGGACCTCGACCCGCAGGGGCGACTCGAGCGCCCGTGCGCGGATCGCGTCGACCAGGCCCCGGTCGGCGAGCACCGGCGGATGGATCCCCCGGACCAGCTCGCGCAGCTCTGTCAGCGCGGCCGCCGAGGTCTGCTTGGCCTCCTGCATCATCGCCCGGGCGGCCGCCGGGTCGTGGTCCATCAGCCGTTCCGCCGCGGCGAGCGTCATGCCCATCGCGACCAGCCGCGCCTGGGCGCCGTCGTGCAGGTCCCGCTCGATGCGGCGCAGCTCGTCGGCCTCGTGGTCCATCACGTCGGTGCGGCTCTGCGCCAGGTGCTCCACGCGCCGCCGGAGCCGGCGCGAGTCGTGCGACAGGACGGACCGCACCCACCGGCCGTGCAGGCGCACCAGCGGCTTCGCGACGAGGACGCCGCCGACCACCTCCAGCACACCGAGCGCGGCCGCCACGGCGACGGTGGCCGTGCCGGTGAGCGGCACGAACAGGTACCAGCTGTTGTCCCAGGTGCTGACGACCGGCTCCCACAGCACCGGCAGGAGAACGCCGAAGAGGCCGTGCAGGACCGCGACCGCGGGCAGCGCGGCGATGGCGAGGCCGACGAACGGGTTGACGAGGTGCCACAGCAGGTCGGTCCACGTGGCGCGGTCACCGAGCATGGCGTGCGCACGCCGCCATGCCCCGGCCGTCCCCGCACCGCCGTCGGGGAGCTGCAGGTAGTCCTCGCTGACGGTGACGCCGCTCAGGCCCAGCGCGAGCCGCCGCTGGCGTCGCGCGTCGGTGCGGACCAGGTCGAGCGCGCCGGGGACCAGCAGGATGCCGAGACCGACGACGAGCAGCGTCACGGCGACGGCGACCCACAGGATCACGACCGCCTCCCAGAGCGCGAGCACGGCCAGGCGGAGGCTGCGCGCCACGGAGGTGCGGGCGCGCGGGGCGCGGGGCTCGTCGGGCGGCATCGTGACCTCGGGAGGAAGGAGCGGGCTGGTCATGGGAAGAGCCTGTCGTGGTGCGACCGCCCGGTCAGTGGTGCACGCACCCCAGACCACACCGGACCGTACCCGGACGAAGCGGTGCCGGTGGCTACACTCGCAGCCGACCAGCGCCGGCGGACAGGAGTGCGATGCGAGTCGTGATCGCCGAGGACCAGTTCCTGCTGCGCGACGGGCTGGTCCGGCTGCTCGCCAGCCACGACATCGAGGTCGTCGCGGCCGTGGCCCACGGCGACGAGATCCTGGACGCGATCGACACGCACCGCCCCGACCTGGCCCTGCTCGACCTGCGGCTGCCGCCCACGAACCGCGACGAGGGGCTGCGCGCCGCCGTCACGGCCCGGACGCGCACACCGGGCCTGCCCGTGATGCTGCTCTCCCAGTACGTCGAGCAGCTGTACGTGCAGGAGCTCCTCGCCACCGGCGACTCCGGCGTCGGGTACCTGCTCAAGGACCGGGTGTTCGACGACCGGCAGTTCGTCTCGGCGCTGCGGACCGTGCAGGCAGGGGGCACCGTCATGGACCCGGAGGTCGTCGCGGTCCTCCTGCGCCGCGACTCCCGGCGTGGGGTCCTCGAGCGGCTCACCGCCCGCGAGCTCGAGGTGCTCGCCCGCATGGCCGAGGGAGACGGCAACGCCGTGATCGCCGAGAAGCTGGTCGTCACGGAGAAGGCCGTCGCGAAGCACATCAACAGCATCCTCGCGAAGCTCGACCTGCCGCCCTCGGCCACGTCGTCGCGGCGGGTGGCGGCCGTGCTCACGTACCTGCGGGGCTGACCGGGGCGACGAGGCGCGCCCGGCCGGCCCCGCAGGGGTCAGGGCCGTCCGGTCAGCACCGGTGCGGGCCGGTCCGCAGGCTCGGCGGCCACGCCCGGCACGGCACCCGAGGAGCGGCGCGACGAGCGGCCCGACGAGCGGTCCGGCGGGCCGGCCGGCGACCACAGGAACCGCCGGCTGAGGAGCATGAGCGCCGGCAGCGCCACCACCCGGACGATCGTCGCGTCGATGAGGATGCCGACCGCCAGGCCGACGCCGATCTGCTTGAGCTCCACGAAGCTCAGCGCCCCGAAGACGGAGAACACCGCGACCATCACCACCGCGGCGCTCGTCACGACCCCGGCAGTCCGGACCACGCCGTCGCGGATCGCCGGCTTCGCCGCCATCCCGCCCAGCAGGTTCTCCCGGATCCGGCTCACCACGAACACGTGGTAGTCCAGCGACAGCCCGCACAGCACGACGAAGAGCAGCATCGGGACCCAGGACACCACGTGCCCCGTGGAGGTGAACCCGAGGATCCCCTCGGCCCACGTGCCCTGGAAGACGAGCACCAGCATGCCGAACGCCGCACCGAGCGAGAGCACGTCGAGCACGAGGGTGACCACGGCGACGGCGAGCGAGCGGTACGCCACGAGCATCATCACGAACACCAGGAGGAGCACGGCACCGACCACGAGGGGCAGCGTCCGGTACAGGTTCGCCGTGTAGTCCAGGTCGGTCGCCACGTCGCCGCCGACCGCCGCCCGCGCACCGTGGACCGTGCCGACCGTCGCCGGCACGACCGCGTCCCGGAGCACACGCACCGACTCCCGCGCCGGCGCCGACCCGACCCCGTGCGGCACCGGGATCTGGACCACCGCGGTCCGGCCGTCCGCGGAGTACCAGGGCTCGTCGGCACCGCCGAACAACGCCGGCCGTGCGGCGGCGGCGCCCACCAGCGCCTCGACCTGGGTCGCCAGCTCGTCCTGGCTGCCCTGCGGGACCCGCACGGCGACCACGTCCGTGGCCGAGGTGCCGGGGAACGCCTCGACGAGGCGGTCGTAGCCCTGCATCGTCGTGAGGGTGCGCGGGAAGTCCTCGACCTGCGTGGACCCGAGCGACAGGCCGGTCAGCGGGGAGGCCATGGCGCCGAGGACCGCGACGGACACGGCGACCGCGACGACGGGGTGGTCGAGCACGGGGCGCACCAGCGCGGGCACCAGGCGCGGTGAGGAGCCGTTGCCGAGCCGCCACAGCACGGGCACGCGCGGACGGTCGACCCACCGGCCGAACGTCGCCAGCAGCGCCGGCAGCACCGTCAGCGACGACACGAGCGCGACGGCGACGACGACGATCGCCCCGGTCGCCATCGCGTCGAACACGGTGTCCCCCGCGAGGTACAGGCCGGCCATCGAGAGGATGACCGCGACGCCCGACACCACGACCGAGTGGCCCGCCGTGGCGGCCGCCACCTGGATCGCGTCGACGTCGCCGCGGCCCGCACGACGCTCCTCGCGGAACCGGCGCAGGTAGAACAGCGAGTAGTCCACACCGACCGCCATGCCCACCAGGACGATCAGGTGCATCACCATGCCCGGGTCAGGCACCACCTGGGACGCCAGGCCCCACAACCCGAGCCCGGCCGCGACCGACGAGATCGCCAGCACCACCGGGATGCCCGCCATCACGACCGCACCGAACACGACCAGCAGGATCACGAGCGTCAGCGGCAGGCTGATCGTCGTGGCCTTCGCGAGGTCCGCGTCCAGCCACTGCCCGAAGTCGGCCCCGATGGACGCCGGTCCCACCTCTTCGACCCGCAGGTCCGGGTGGTCCTCCTGCACGTCGGCCACCACCCGCTGGAGCGGGCCGACGCGTTCGTCGGCGGTGTCCGGGTCGCCGTGCATCACGACCTGAAGGAGGAGTGCCGGGGAGTCCTCCGACGGCACGGGCCCGCGCACCTCGTCGACGCCGGGCAGCGCCCGGAGCGCGCCGGCCGCCTGCGTCGCGGCCGCGTCCGCGTCGTCGGGCAGGGCGCCGCTGCGGGCCGTGAGCAGCACGTTCTCGACCACCGGGTCCGGGTGACCGGAGCCGGCCGCGATGCGCGCCGCCTCGCCGGACTCCCCCACACCGAGCTCCACCTGCGTCGCCTCGCGCGGTGCCTGCACGGCACCGACCGCCACGGCGAGCAGGATCGTCGTGAGCCACAGCAGGATCGCCCGCATGCGGTGCGTGGCGCTCCACGCGGCGACGCGGTGCGTCAGCGAGGTGCGCGGTCCTCGTGGCCGCCGCGTCGTCCGTGCGGGGCTGGTCGGTGTGGTCATCGGTGCTCGTCCGTTCGATCGTCCAGGCGCGGGGGCGTCGCTCCCCGCCGTGGTCGATCCTTCGCGGCACGCCGCTCCCGGGCAGTGGTGCGTGCACCCCAGTTCGCCCGCCTGGGCCTCGCGGGCGCGAGCGCCCGCCGTCGGTCAGGGGCGGCGGCCGACCGCGAAGATCCGCGAGAACTCCAGCACCACGCCCCACGGCTGCCGGGGGTAGGCGGCGTCGAGCGCGGCGACGTAGTCGTCGAGGAACGCCGCCCGCTCCCCCTCGTCGGTCAGCACGCCGAGCACGGGCCGCAGGCCGGTGCCGGTCACCCACTCCAGGACGGGTGAGCGCTGCGCACCCTCGGGGTCGAGCACGTGGAGGTAGCTGGTCTGCCAGACGTCGGTGTCGAGACCGAGGGCGGCCAGGTCGCCGAGGTACTCGGCCGGGGAGGCGACGGCGGCGGCCCGGTCCAGCACGGGGAGCAGGTCCGCGGCGCGCGCGTGCCGGCCGGCCGCGGCCCGCATGAGCTGGTGCGAGGGGGCGTCGAAGTTGTTCGGCACCTGCATCGCGAACCAGCCGCCGGGCGCGAGGGCGCCGACCCAGCGCGGCAGCAGCGCGCGATGGCCGGGGACCCACTGGAGCGCCGCGTTGGTGACGAGCACGTCGACCGGGCTGCCGAGCGCGGCCGGGTCCCAGTCCTCGGCCCGCACCTCCAGCCACTCCACGCGCCCGGTGGTGTCGAGCGCGCGTGCGGCGTCCAGCATCTGCGGCGACGAGTCGATGCCGACGATCCGCGCGTCCGGCCACCGCTGCGCGAGGCCGAGCGTCAGCGGCCCGTCACCGCAGCCCAGGTCCACGACGAGCGCCGGCGACGGTGCGTCGACCCGCGCGACCAGGTCGGCGAACGGCCGGCCGCGGTGCGTCCCGAAGAGCGCGTACTGGTGCGGGTCCCACATGGCGACGACCTCCACGACCGGCGACGTATCTCGACGTCAACATACTGGGCGTCAGGGTGCGGCGACGGGATCCGGGTCCGGGTCGACGACCGTGGACACCACAGCCCGGAGCCGCACGGCTCGGACGCTGCACACGACGAGCAGCACGCACGCGAGCGACCCGACCACCCCGGCAGCCACGGCGACCGCCGTCACGATGCCCGTCGCCTCCCAGAGGCGCCCCACCACGGCGTTCGTCGCCGCCACGGTGGCGCCCATCGCCGTACCCATCACCGAGGTCATCGTCGTGCGCAGCGCATCGGGGAAGATCTGCTGGCTCCACACCGCGATGACGGCGAGGACGGCCCCGATGACCACCTCCGCCCCCACGAAGCCCACGGCCGCGCCGAACGGCCCGACGGTGGTCAGGAGCAGCAGGCCGTCGAGCGCCACGACGAGCCCGGCGGCGAGGACCGGCGGACGCAGGTGCCTGGTCCACCTCGTCGCGAACGCCCCGAGCGCGGACGCCGCGGTCAGGGCGAAGAGCGCGATGCCCAGCGAGGACGGTGCGAGGTGCAGGACGCCCAGGGCGACCGGCTGCCAGGTGAGGATCACGATGCCGACGCTCGCGCTGGACAGGACGACGAGGAGCAGGACCAGGAGGGACTCCCCGCGCACCGCGAGCGCCACGCCACGACGCAACGAGCGCCAGACGGGCTGCGCGCCGGCATCGCGCGCGTCGGGCCAGCTCAACCGGACCCAGAGCGCCGTCGGCAGGAGCAGGACGCCCGCAGCGGCGATGAGGTGCTGCGGGTCGAGCCAGGCACCCGACACCGCGACGAAGGCGGCCCCCGCGGCGGACGCGACCCACCGGACCACCTGCGACGCCCGGACGGCGCTCTCGGCCCGTTGCTGCTCGCCGCTCGCGTTGAGGGTGTTGACCAGCAGCGACACCGCAGCGCCCGAGTGCAGCGCGATGCCGGTGGTCCACACCAGCAGTCCGGTCGCGAAGGCCGCCTGCGTGGTGGCGAACGCGAACACGAGAAGCCCGGTCCCCCACAGCACCAGGCCCCACACGATCAGCTGCCGCTGACCGAACCGGTCGCCCCACGCGCCGCTCGGCGCCTCGACGAGCGTCGCGGCCAGACCCGCCGCGGCCAGCAGCCCGCCGATCGTCGCGGCCGGCAGGCCCCGGTCGCGCATGTGGAAGACGAACACCGCCCCGAACACGAAGTCGGCGACGGACACGAGCCCGACGAGCCACCAGAACTGGCGGACCAGACGGCGGTGGCGCGACACCCCCGGCACCAGCGAGGAGGGATCCGGGATCGGGGTCACCCGCGCACGGTACTGGAGCGGGCCGAGGTCCCCGTCGGACGACCAGCGCCGGCCGCCGGCCCTGCCCTCAGGTCCGGCGGACGGTCGAGCGCCGGAACGGGGCCAGGACGGTGCGCACGGTCTCGGCCGCCCCCCAGTCGGGCTCGAACTGCGCCACGACGGCGAGGTTCTGCCGCAGGTACAGCAGCGGCACCCGCTCGCGCCAGCCGTCGTCGCGCCGCTCGAGGAGCAGGTCGGGCGTCGACATGCGTGTCACCGTAGTGGCTGGGGATCGGCGTCAGGCTCCGTCGCACCTTCTCCAGGTGGGCCAGGCGGCCGACCGCGGCACGTGCCGCTCGGCGCCGTCGTCCCAGCACGCGGCGCACCGTGATCCCGGTCAGCGCTCGACGGGCGGCCGCTGGAACCACGAGCGCCCGCCGGACGCGATCGCCCACGCCGCGGCACCGGCCACCAGTCCCCAGAACGGTGACGCGATGGCCCACCCGGAGACGCCGGACACGGTCACCGCCAGGGTGACGACCGCCGCCTCGTGGACCCGGTGGTCGGTGCCGCTGAACGCGTCCCGCAGCGAGCCGACGAGCGAGGCGAGCAGCGCGGTCCCGGCCAGGGCCGCGACCAGTGCCGTCGGGACGGCCTGGAAGAGCTCGACCAGCCCGTGCGCCACGCCGGCGAACAGCAGGTAGAACAGGCCGCACGCCATCCCCGCCACGTACCGGCGCCGCGGGTCGGGGTGCGACTCCCGGCCGGTGCAGATCGCCGCGGTGATCGCCGCCAGGTTGATGCCGTGGCCGCCGAACGGGGCCAGCACCAGCCAGGTCGCGGACGTCCAGCCGACGAGCGCGCGGTCGTCGGGCAGGTAGCCGTCGTTGCGCAGCACCGTCAGCCCCGGGGCGTTCTGCGACGCCATCGTCACGACGAGCAGCGGCAGGCCGATGCCCACGATCGCCGGCAGGCTGAACGTCGGTGTGGTCCAGTGCGGACCGTCGAGCTGGAGCCCCACGTCGACGCTGCCGACCGTCCCGGTCACTGCCGCGAGCACGCTGCCCACGACGAGACCGCACAGCACCGCGTACCGCGGCAGGAACCGCCGGGCGACGAGGAACGCGAGGACCACACCGCCCGCGACCAGGGGTGACGCGCCGACCGCGAGCGCCGCGCCCACCACGAACGGCAGCAGCACCCCGGCGAGCAGCGCCGACGTGAGCTGGCGGGGCAGCAGCGCGAGCAGCCGGCCGAACGCCCCGCTGAACCCCAGCACCACGGCGACCGCGGCCGCCACGACGTAGGCGCCGACCGCGTCCGAGAACCGGTAGCCCCCGAGCGCCGCGACGAGGAGCGCCGCCCCCGGCGTCGACCACGCGGTGACCACCGGCTGCCGGGTGGCCCACGACAGGACCAGGCATGTCAGGCCGCTGCCGACCGAGATGGCCCACACCCACGACGTGGTCTGCGCGGTGGTGAGCTCGGCGCTGCGGGCGGCCTGGAGCACGATGAGGAACGGTCCGGTGTAGGAGACGAGCACCGCGACGAACCCGGCCACGACGGCCGACAGCGAGACGTCATGACGCAGCCCGGGCCGTCGGGCGTCAGGCGGGTAAGGCGGGGCGAGCGGCGGGTCCGGCCGGTCCGACGGCTCGGACGCCTCCGCCTCGTCCTCGGTGGTCGGGTCGGTCGGGATGCCCATGCCTCAGCGTCCCAGGCGTCCCAGCACCTGGGTGCGCATCCCGAGCGCCGAGCGGCGCCACACCTGCGCGCGCCGCGCGACCGCACCGACGTCGGTCTCGTCGACCGGGACCTCGACGACCGGCACACCGTGCGCCCGGGCGGTCGCCACGATCGTGTCGGCCGTGCCGGGCAGGGCCACCTGCAGCAGGGCGGACATGGCGCTCGCGCGGGCCTCGCCGTGGCCGAGCATCCGTCGGTACACCACCGTCGACACCACCGGGGCGAAGACCGTGAGGCCCGGCCCGTCACCGCCGGTCGCGTCCCGGTCGTCGTCGAGGGGCGGAAGAGCCGCCAGGTAGAGCGTGAACATCAGCTCGCTGATCCGGCGCAGCACCCAGCGCCGGCCGGGGACCGGCGGGATCAGGGTGATGATCCCGCTGAGGTCGAGCTCGAGCATCTCCGCGGACAGCAGGGTCCACGCCGGCTCGGTGCGGACCTCCACGACCCGGTTCCAGTCGACGTCCTTGCCGTCGAGCCCCACGCGTTCGGGACCGACCGTGACGGCGCCGAACCGGTCGAGCAGACCGAGCGGTGCCGTGGCGATCCGCGGGAGGCGCGGGACCAGACGCAGCAGACCCTGGACGGACACGTTCCACTCCCGCTCGAGCGGGTACGCCGGCCGCGGGTACGCCCGGATCGCCTTCGCGACCCAGACGCTGAACACCTCACCGGGCTCGGTGGCGTGGCGCTCCTCGGCGATCAGCGTGTCCAGCAGCTCGTCGACGATCCCGTCTTGCGGCACACCGTCCTCGCGACCGGTTCCCTGCTCCACGCCCCGCCCCTGTCGTCCGTCCCGTCCGGCGTCGTCGATCGGCGAGCATGCCACAGCCGTCTCCCGCCGGACCGGCGGACCACCCGGTCGGCCGGGGGCGGGATCACCCGGCGGTCGGCCGTCAGCCTGCTTCGAGCACCGCCTTGAGCAGGGCCAGGTCGGCGCTGACCAGCGCCGCGTCCCGTTCCAGGTCCGCGTCCGTCATCCACGTAGCGCGTCGCAGCGTGAAGACGACCTCGGCGCCGTCCCCGTCGGCGATCGCCCGCAGCGGTACGTGCACCGTCTCCCCCGTCGGCGTCCGCACCTCGTGGTCGAGGACGCCGAAGTCGTTGGGCGGGGCGAACGTGACCTGCACCCGTCCCTCCGTCGTCTGCACGAACCAGCGGCCGTCCTCCTGCACCACCTCGCGCCCCAGCCCCGGAGCCCATCGGGGCAGGTTCGCCGGGTCCGAGACGAACGCACAGACCTCGGGCACCGGCCGGTCGATGAACACGCTCAGGTGCCGGGAACCGGTCGTCATCGGGCGATCGTGGCACGCGGCACCGACACGGCGACCGGGGCGCCGTGCCTCCGGGCCGGGACCGGCGTCCCTCCGGACCGCACCGGCCGCAGCCGGACCCACCCGTGTGCGGCGGACCCCTACGCTCGGGCCCGTGACGAGCGACCTCCCGAAGCCCGACCAGCCCGAGCCCGACCTCTCCGAGCTCGTCGCCCGGTTCGGGCGCCTCAGCCAGGAGACCGAGCTCGCCCCCGACACCCATGTCCGGGTCCCGCGGGTCACGCCCGGCACCGCGGAGGACGCCCGGGTCCTCGCCGCGGCGGGGTTCCCGTACGACGCCGTGCACCGGTACACGCACGACGACGCGGTCGCGGCGCTGCACGCGGCGGGGCGCGGATGGGACGTGCCGTCCGCGGCGGACGTCTGGGTCGCGGGGCTCTGGTCCGCCCCCTGGTGGTGGCGCACCGCGCTCACGGGCCACCTGCTCGCGTCGACCCTCCCCGCGCACGAGGCGGTGCGCTACGGCGGGAGCGACTCGTGCCGCATCTGCGGCACCCGCACCGCCGGGGCCGTCGCGACGACCGGCCACCTGTTGTCGAGCCTCACGAACGGGGCGCCGATCGACGGTGCCGTCCCCGAGCACGCCCTCGGGCTCGACCACCTCGCCGGGCAGCCGCGGCCGGTGCCTACCGAGCACGACCGCTGGACCCTGCGGGCGGTGCTCACCGTGCTGCGCGGGATGCCCGACGGGAAGCGTTACTCGGCGGCCCGGTCGGAGCTCAAGCGGCACCGGCTCCTCGACGCGACCCCTCCCTACGCCTACGGCGCCGTCCTGGAGGAGCTCGGCCTCGTCGGCGTGCTCGCGACCGAGGCGCACCCGGGACTCGTCACGCGCTGGTCCGACTTCGTCGAGCGCGACCAGCGCCCGAGCGTGCGCGTCGAGGTCCCCGGCCCGCTGGCGTGGTGGACGTCGGCGGAGGGCCTGCGGGAGGACGTGGTGCGGACCGTGTTCGCCGCGTTCGACACCGCGGACGTCGACCTGGACGGCCCCCGGCCCGACCCGGAGCCCGCGCGCGGCGCGACCGTCCCCGGGGCGGTCAAGGCCCGCAGCCGTGCCCTCGCCGCCGCCGCCCGCCGGGCGACCGCTCCCGCCACGACGGCGGGCAGACCGAGGGCGATCGGCCCGTGACGCCCGGCACGGCAACGGCGCCACCGACCTCGAGCAGGCCGGGTCGATGACCGTTCGGGTAACCCGCACGGGCACGACGCGGGACGTGCGTTGCTCCACGATGGGACGGCCACGTCGAGGTGGCGGTCGACGGGCGGTGGCGGTGGAACCCCAGAGGATCGCACGTACCAGGCCGGTCGCCCGTCCGAAGGTCGACGAACCTGACCGTGCGGACGCGCTCGCACGTCACCGGCTCCTTGACGTGCAGCAGACCGCCGGGAACCGGGTCGCGGTGCAGGCGGTGCAGCGGTCGGGGGTGGACGAGCGCGCCGCGCACGTGGCACGGGTGCCGACCGCCACGGCTCCCCCCACCGCCTCCCTGCTGCGCCGCGGCAGCACGGGCGACGACGTCCGGCACGCGCAGGAGCGGCTCAACGCGCACGGGGCGACCCCGCCACTGGCGACGGACGCCATCTTCGGACCGCTGACCCAGGCCGCGACGGTGCACTACCAGCGGACGCACGCGCTCAGCCCGGACGCCGTGATCGGCCCGCGCACCGCCGCGTCGCTCGACGGCCCCACCGACGTGGGTGGCAGCAGCGGCCAGGCGGCTCCTCGCCCGACCGCGCCGCCGGCCGGCGGCGTGCTGCGGTACGACACCTCGGCGTACACGATCGCGCCACCGCCCGCGGGGACGACGATGGCCTCGTTGCGCGCGGTGGTCGCCGCCCGGCAGGGCGCGACGCCGCCCGAGCTGGGTCCGACGGTGACGGTCACGGGCGTCGCCACCGGGAGCCAGGCGGAGCTGTACCTGTGGAACGTGCTGGTGCAGCTGGGTCAGCGGACCCGGTGGGGCACGGAGGCCGACCTCGAGACGCACATCGGCCCGGCACCGACGAGCCCGCCCGGCCGGGCGCCCGTCGGGCGGGTGACCGTGCGCATCGACGCCCAGGGGAACGCGGTCGCCTCGCTCGTCGCGACGGGCCCCGTGCCGGCGGCGCCGGCGTTCACGGACCGCGCATCGGCGGAGACCGCTCTGCTGGCCCTCGGCTTCGCGTCGGTGACCGAGGTGCCGCCCGCGGTCTGGGGCCTCGAGGAGCTCGCCAAGGTCCACGCCGCGCTCTCCGCGATGCCCGCCGGGGACCGGTCGGCGCTCGCCGGTGTGGAGCTCCGCCGGGAGGCGACCCTCACCGACGCGACCGGCGCGGCGCTCGCCGGGAAGTTCTCCCACTCGGCGACGCTCGTCACCGGGGCCACGACGGCGACGCGCAGCGAGACCCTGAGCATCGCCGACCTCGCGTTCGCCGGGGACGGCCTCTCGTTCGTCGGGGACGCCGCCCGCAGCGGCCCCGCGAGCGCGCACACCATCGTCCACGAGGCCGGGCACGCGGTGGAGACCAAGGCGCTGCGCGACGCGCAGTTCGAGACGATGCAGGCGCAGGGCGCGATGAACGCGACCATCACGCGGCTCAACGCCGCCGTGGCCGTGTTCAACCCGGCGATGCGCGCCTCGTTCGCCGCGGCACGCCGCTGGACGCCGGCCCAGCGTCAGCAGGGCGCCCGTCTGCTGGCAGCGGTCAACGCCACGTCGACCGCCATCCAGGCGCTCGCGACCAACGACGCGCCGGACCGCAACGCGGCGCGCGACCGGGCCGCGACCCAGGCGGCCGCCCGGCGGGACACCGCCCGTGCTGCCCTCGCCCGGGCCGCCCCGACCCACCCGGCGCTCACCGACTTCGCCGCGACGCTCACCGCGCAGGACGCCTGGCTCGTCGCGGCGCGCGCACGGGCCCAGGCCAACGCGACGGTCCACGACCGGCGTGCCGACGAGACCGCCGTCTCGGGCGCGGCCGGCGGGTCACGACGGCTCGCCGACTTCGTCACGGTGGTCAACGCGAACCGGGTCCCGCCGCTCACCGAGTACGCGCGCCGCAACTGGCCCGGCCACCCGGAGGAGTTCTTCGCGGAGGCCTACGCCCTGTGGCAGAACGACCGGCAGTACCTGCAGACGAACGCGCCCTCGCTCGTCACCTGGTTCGACGGCGGGGGGCACCGGCGATGACCCGGCACGCCGGCTTCGTGCTCTACCCGTTGCCCGTGCCGCGGACGTCGACGCCTCTGCCCGACTGCGTCGACGTCGCGGTGCAGGCGTTCGACGCCGCCCGGTCCGCCTTCGACGGCGGGGCGCTCGACGCCGCCGCGGACGGCTTCCGCCAGGCCGCCGACGCCTTCCGGGGATGCGTGCCGGAACATCCGGCCCTGCGCACCGTCTGCTACGGCAACGCGCTGCTCGCGCTCGTCGGCTCCGGCGACGTCGCGGGGGCACGGGCGCTCGCGTCGGCCCTGAGGTCGGCGGACCCGGACTGTGGGCCGGCGGTCGGGGACCTGCTCGGCACGCTCCTGCCGGCCGCCGGACCCTGACCGGGGCGTCACCAGGTGGCGGGCGCGGTGACGAACACGTCGAACAACGCGGGGTCGTGCGCGTGCACGAGCACCATGAACACCACGAGGTCGAACAGCAGGTGGACCGTGACGACGTACGTCAGGGAGGCGGTCCTCCGGAAGATCCACCCCTGCACCAGCGCGAACGGGATCGTCAGCAGCGGACCCCACTCCCGGTAGCCGAGCTCCCACAGGAACGACACGAACACGACGGCCTGCAGCACGTTCGCGAGCGGGAACGGGAAGTGCACCCGGAGCAGCGCCAGCACGGTGCACACGAAGAACAGCTCGTCCCAGATGCCGACGGCGTTCACCCCGACGAACAGCCGCGCGATCTCCTGCGGAGTGTCCACGACCGGCCAGTTGAGGTACGCGCCCGAGCCGAGGAAGTACCAGGGCAGCAGCAGGTACGCCAGGACCACGACGACGAGCAGGTACACGACCTGGGTGCGGCTCCACCGGCGACCGGTGCGCAACGGGAACCGGATCGCGTCCTGCCCGAGCACGAACCGCGACAGCACGTAGGGCACCAGCACCGCACCCGAGAGCGCCAGCGCGAACCGGGTCATGCCCGCGTCCGACAGGTCCGCCCGCAGCGAGATCGTCGTGACGATGCCGATGCCCAGCCCGACGAGCGCGAGGTCACGGCCCAGTGCGCGGTCCACGACGAGTCCCAGGACGACGCCCGCGACGAGCGGGAGGTAGCCGACCGGTCGCACGTGCACGGCGAAGAGCAGCAACGCCGACCCGCAGACCAGGGCCGCTGCCAGGACCCGCGCCGCGTGCCGGGGCGTGAGCGCGAGCGACGGCGGGGCGGCGGTCGCCGGGTGCACCGAGCCGGTGGTCGGGGCGTGTGCCGACGCGGTGGTCGATGCGTCGGTCGAAGAGGCGGGACGGTCCACGCCGTGCAGTCTGCGGACCCGCGGCGGCTCGCGCGACCGGGACGGCGGTCCGTCGCCCGTGCTACCCGGTCGGAACCGAGGCCTCCCACCGGCGGCCGATCGCGCGCAGCATCCGCGGGTACACCACCACCCGGCGGAACGGGGCGATGAACAGCATGTACGCCCGGCCGCCCCAGCCGTTCGGCCGCACCAACGCCGTCATCTGCGCGCGGTACACGCCGGCGCCGTCGGGCACCCACCCCAGGTGCAGGAGCGCGTGCACCGTGCCGTTGGCGAGCTCGGCGACCCACTCGTCGTGTGTCTGGTAGACCGAGGTGAACGGCAGCGCCCGCGCGTCGGGCCCGCGCGGTCCGTCGGCCAGGTCGTCCGGGAGCCGCTCCCGCAGCGACGTCACACGTGTGCCGATGCCCTTGCCGGGCGCGTCCCAGCCGAACAGCGCACCGAGCTTCCAGCGCGCGGCGAACAGGAAGCCGACGATCCCGCCACGGACCACGGACCCGTCCCCGAGCGCGAAGCTGCTCACCAGGCGGTCGAGGTCGTCGGGCCCTCCGGGCGTCGGCAGCTCCCACACGTCCTCGACCTCGAAGTCCGGCGCGACCTCGTGCAGCCGCCACGGCCGGGAGGTGAACTCGGTGTCCGGGATCCGCATCGCACTGCCCCTCGTCGACGGGTCGGTGCCTCCGACGCTAGCGAGACCGGCCGACCGCCGCCCTGACCTCTCAGGCGGGTCACAGCAGCGTGACGCCCGCGGTCGACGTCCACCGTGATCCCCCAGGGCGGTCGGCGGCCGGGAACTTGACGAGCAGGACGCCCGGGAGCGCCCGTCGGGTACACCGAGCCACGGGCCGAGGGCGCACGGCAGTCCCGATTCGCCCACGCCGACGGCCGCGGGCACCGATGATGTGGTGTGCCGCCGTCCCGTCATGAGCCCCTCCGCGACGGCGAAGCCGTCGTCGTCGTCGTCGACGACTGGCCGGGGACGTTCACGGTCCCGGACGACGCGGCGCTCCGGCTCGATCCGGGACCCCGGTGGCTCGTGCCGGCCGGCGGCGTCCTCGGGCTGGTTCTCACGCTCGCACTCGCCTGGTCGGAGGTGCCGTCCTCGGCCGTCTGGCTCCTCGGGGCCCCGCTCTTCGTGGCGTGCGTCGCCGCCATCGCGCTGGACCTGGGCGGACCCCGCGGGACGACGGCAGCCGTCGCCGGGACGACGGCGGTGTGGCAGCCGATGGCCGCCGCCGTGCTGGCTCAGGCGCAGGTCGACGCTCGCCTGACGCTCGTGCTCCTCCTGGTGGGTACAGGTGGGCAGGTCCTCTTCGCCGAACGCACGCGCGTCCGGCTGGCGGCGCAACGGAGCACCGTGCGGACCGCGCGGGGCGGCACGCGGACGGACGGTTGGGTCGTCGCAGCCGCCGGACCACCGTGGGACACCGTCGTGCGGGTCGAGGGGGCCGACACGGACGCCGGACCATGGACGGCGACGCACGCGGCCTGGCGGCTGGTCCGGCCGCGTGTCGGACATCCCGTGAGCATCTGGCACGCAGGCGCCGGCGACGCTGTCGTGCTCCTGCCTCGCGTCCCGCGCTGAGCGCCTCGTGCTGAGCGCCTCGTGCTGATGCCGGCGGCGCTCGCGGGCCACCCCCGGACTCCGATTGCCGGATGTCGGCGAGCGACGCACGCTGAAGACCTCGACGAGGAGGGGGCCACCGTGAGCGAGGTCGACGGGACTGGGCGCGACGAGCAGAAGACCGACCCGGAGGAGCTCGCCCAGCACGGCGGGGTCGGCATCGGGGCGGGTGAGCCGTCCACGTTCGAGCCGGAGGAGGACCCCGAGTCGGTGGACGACGCCTGACTGCCGGGGGCAGGCTCCCCACGCGGGTCGTGGCGGCGCGCCGTCACGTCACCGGCGGGGCATGACCCGTCGAGCGCGGCTGCTGTGCGCGGCTCGTCTTGTTCCGGCGAGCTGACGGCGGCCCTCGGTCAGGCCTCCGCGTCGTGCATCGCGCGTCGGGTCACCATGTGCTGCCCGACCACGAGCAGCGCGAACCCGACGATCGCGTAGCGCTGGGACGCGGCGGACGCCTGGTCGGCCAGCACCGTCCCGCTCTCGCCCGCCAGGCCGCGCACGATCGCGTTCCAGTTGAGCGCCGCCACGATGTTGCCCGCGCCCACGACGGTGACGAGCCCACCGACCGACAACCACCGGCGGAGCCACCGCGCCCTGCGGTCGGAGCGGACGCGTGCGGGCGGCGACGGGTCGGTGGTCTGCGGCACTGTGCGCTCCGGGACGGTCGGCGTGTGAGGCGTGGTGCCGGAGAGGGTATCCGGCCTGTGCGCACCCGTCCGGGGAATGAGGTGAACGACCCGGCCGACGACGTCGACCACCCGACGATCCCCGAGGGCCGGCCCTTGCGGCGCACCGTGCCGTACCGGATCGCGTCGCCGAGGATGGACCCGTGCCGATCGACGTCGAACAGCTCCGGCAGCACGCCCGCGAGCGTGCCGCCGCACGGCCCCGACGGGACCTCGCCGGGACGGTCGACGACCTGACGCACGACGGCGTCCGGATGCGCCGCTACGCGCCGGTCGACCGGACGACCGGGTCGGCCCTCGTGTTCCTGCACGGCGGCTACGGCGTGCTCGGCGACCTCGACATGCAGGACGACTACTGCCGCGCGCTGGCCGAGGGGCTGCGCGTCGTCGTGCTCTCGGTGGACTACCGGCTCGCGCCGGAGGCCTCGCTCGACGACTCGGTGGCGGACGCGCGCACCGCTCTGGGGCTCCTCGCGGACGTCGGGTTCGACCGGCTGTTCTTGGGCGGCGACTCCGCCGGCGGGGCGGTGGCGACCCTGGCCGCGGCGCGGTCGACCGTCCCGCTCGCCGGCCTCCTGCTCAGCAACCCCGTCCTGGACCTGACGCTGACCTGTTTCGACGACGCGCTGCCCGGTGGGCCCGACCGGGAGCTGTCCGCCTGGGCCGTGCGAGCGTGGGCCCGGGTGACCGACCTCGCCGACGCCCCGCGCCTGGACCTCCTCGCCGGACGGCTGCCCCCCACGGTCGTCGTCGTCGGCACCCTGGACTCGCTGCTGCCCGAGGCGCGCGCCCTGGCGGTCGCCTGCGAGCGCGCGGGCGTCGACTGCACGCTCGTCGAGCTGGACGGTGCCGAGCACGGGTTCGCCGGGACCGACCGGCGGGCCGACGTCCTCACCGCGTTCCGGGAGCTGACCGGCGACCCGAGGTGAACCGACGCGAGCCGCTCACGGCTGGCGGCGGTGCACCGTCCACGCCGCGGGCGTGTCGAGGTCGCCGTCGGCGACCTTGGTGAACACCAGGCGGTCGTGGAGCCGGTCCCGCCGACCCGCCCACAGCTCCACCTCGTCGCAGTCGATCCGCCAGCCGCCCCAGCCGTCCGGCACGGGGACGTCGTCGGCAGCGCCGGTGTCCGGGTAGAGGGCGGCGACCCTCTCGTACGCGGCGACGAGCGCCGCGCGGTCCGCGATCGGCCGGGACTGCTCCGACGCCCACGCGGTGATCCGCGAGCCCCACGGCCGGGTCGCGAAGTACGCCGCGATCTCGTCCCGCCCCACGGGTACGGCGCGCCCGCGGAACCGGACGGCACGGTGCATGGCGGCCCAGGTCAGCGCGGCGGCGACCGAGCCGTTCCCGGCGAGCTCGCGGCTCTTGGCCGACCCGAGGTCGGTGACGAACCCCGGACCCCGCGCGTCGAGGAACCTCATCAGGACGGTGCGCACGTTGGGGCGCCCGTCGGCGTCGACCGTCGCGACCGAGAGCGCGACGGGCTCGGCGACGTCACCGCGTTCCGCCTGCCGGGCCTCCGCGTCGGCCACCCAGGCACGGACCTGCCGCAGCGGCGTCGCCGCGAGCCCGCCCTCGTCGATCCCGTCGCTGGTGTACTCGCTGCGCACGCCGCCTCCTCGTGGTTCCCGCCCGGCCTGCGGCGAGGCTACGCCGATCCTGACGAGGCCCTTCCCCTGGCACCCCCTCGTGTGCTGATGTGGGTTCGCCGGCAGGGGGCCGGTCGCGGCGCGGCCACGGCGCGCCGTCGCGTGAGGAGGCCATCCATGCCGGCACGTCGCACCCTGGTCGCACTCGTCTCGTCCGTCGCCGTCGTCGGAGCGCTCGCGTCGCCCTCGGCGGCGCACGGGCACAGCACCCCGGCGGAGCGGTTCGCGCAGCAGGTCAGCACCCGTGCCGTCGTGGCGCACCTGGACGCCCTGCAGCGCATCGCCGACCGCAACGACGGCAACCGGGCCGCCCTGACGAACGGCTACGAGGAGAGCGCCCGCTACGTCGAGCGCACGCTGCGCCGGGCCGGTTACCACACGGAGCGGGACCCGTTCTCGTACGACCGGGAGGTCGTCGACGCGAACACCCTGACGGAGAACTCGCCCGGCGCCGCCGCGTACGAGGTCGACCTGATGGAGTTCTCACCGAACGCACCGGCGGGCGGCGTGACCGCGGACCTCGCCGCCCCCAC
Source organism: Cellulomonas sp. URHB0016 (assembly GCF_054057935.1). NCBI lineage: Bacteria > Bacillati > Actinomycetota > Actinomycetes > Micrococcales > Cellulomonadaceae > Cellulomonas > Cellulomonas sp. URHB0016. Next base: position 2,277,847 of record NZ_JBSRZU010000001.1, read on the forward strand.
GGACCCCCTCGGCTGCACTCCCGACACGTGGACGGGTGTGGACGCCGAAGGCAAGGTCGCGCTGATCAGCCGCGGCACCTGCGCGTTCGCCGTCAAGGCCGCCAACGCCGAGGCCGCCGGTGCCGTCGGCGTGGTGGTCTACAACAACGTGGCCGACGCGCAGGTGAACGGCACCCTCGGCGAGGGCTCCACCGTGGCCGTCCCGGTGGCCGGCCTGCGCCAGGCCGACGGGCAGGCGCTCGCGACCGCGCTCGCCGCCGGACCGGTGAACGTGACGCTGGACGTGAGCAGCCACGTCGAGACCGTCGAGTCGTTCAACGTCATCGCCGAGACGGAGCAGGGTCGCGACGACAACGTCGTGATGCTGGGCGCGCACCTGGACAGCGTGGAGGAGGGGCCGGGGATCAACGACAACGGCACCGGGTCCGCGACGATCCTCGAGGTCGCCGTCCAGCTCGCGAAGTCGCACGCGCACCACAACAACACCGTGCGCTTCGCCTGGTGGGGTGCGGAGGAGGCCGGCCTGGAGGGGTCGACGGCGTACGTCGACGAGCTCGCCACGCAGCCGGGCGAGCTGGACCGCATCGCGACGTACCTGAACTACGACATGGTCGGCTCGCCGAACTACATCATCGGCGTCTACGACGCGGACCAGTCGACGTTCCCCGCACCGGTCGACGTGCCGCCGGGCTCGGAGGCCACCGAGGACGTGCTGACCGGCTGGTTCGACTCGACGGGCCAGCCGTGGGTCGACACCGCCTTCGACGGGCGCTCCGACTACCAGGCGTTCATCCTCAACGGCGTCCCGGCGTCCGGCCTGTTCACGGGCGCCGACGACGTGAAGACCGACGAGGAGGTCGCCCTGTTCGGCGGCACGGCCGGGATCACGGAGGACCCGAACTACCACTCCGCCGGCGACACCCTCGCGAACGTCAACCGGACCGCCCTCGGCATCATGACGAAGGCGATCGCGGCGTCGACCTACAGCCTCGCCTGGGACACCTCCGCCATCAACGGCGTCTCCGGGCCCGGCACGGGTCACCACGGTCCCGGACCTGGTCACGGGCACGGGAAGCACGGCGGCGACCAGCCGGAGGGGCTCGAGCGGGCGTCCTGAGCGGGCACCTCCCACGACGGGCGGCGGGCTCGTCCGGCTCCTCGGGCCGGTGTGCCCGGCGATCCGGCGATCGGGCGATCGGGTGATCCGGCAGTCGGGCGATCGTGCAACCGGCCGATCCGGCGATCGGGCGATCCGCCGATCCGCCGATCCGGCATGATCACCGGACGTGCCCGTCGGGCCCCGTCCAGGAGGAGCTGCCGTGTCCGGAGGTCGGTCAGGAGGTCGCGCGCGCCGGGTGGTGCTCGTCGTCGTGGCGGTCGTCCTCCTCGCCGTGGCGCTCGTCGCGGTCAACGCATACGTGCGCGCCCGTGCCGAGGTGCAGCGGATGGACGCCGTCGTCGACGCGCTGCAGCCCCCTGCCGGATGGGAGCTGACCGGCGAGGACCGGACCACGCCGCCCCTGGGCCTGTGCGTCTACAGCGTGCAGGCCTGCCCGAGCACCCAGCTGACGTACAGCGCCGCCAACCCCGCCGAGGACGGCGTGGACCTCGAGGCGCTCCTGCCGGACGCGGACTGGGTCGTCGAGAAGCCCGACTGCTCGGCGCCCGCCGACGCCAACGGGAACTGGTCGTCGTGCGCCGCCTCGGCCGACGTCGACGGGTTCACGGTGCACGCGGGCGTCCACGGCGCGACGTTCGACGACGTCGCCCATCTGGCCGTGGAGATTACGCCGAACCGGTCGTGATGGGGTGAAGTGCGAGCGGATCGGCGCATTTCTTGCAAATCGGGCACCTAACGTTCGGGCCGGGATTCGACCGGAGTCCGAACCACGTGCCCGAGAGCAGGTCCGATGCGTCCACCCAGATCCGCAGCAGTCGCCACCGCGAGCGTGGGAGCACTGCTGCTCACCCTCGTCGCGATGGCTCCCGCCACCGCGGCCGTCGCCCCGTACGACGCCGCGTGCACGACGGTGGACGCGGTCTTCGCCCGCGGCTCCGGGCAGGACGTCGGCGGCCGCGAGGCCACCCGGTTCCACGACGAGCTGACCTCGCGGCTCACCGGCTCCCTCGCACCGCACTACTACGAGCTCGGCAGCACCTCCATCGCCGGCAAGCAGTACCCGGCGGTCCCCGTCGGCGCGGGGTCGTGGGACTCCATCACGAACACCGTCGGTGCCGGGGTGTCGGGCGGCGGGGCGTTCGAGTACGGCGGGAGCGTGAACACGGGGGTCGACGAGCTCGAGCAGTACGTCGACCGCCGGCTCGCGGCGTGCCCGTCGACCCTGTTCGTGCTGGGCGGCTACTCGCAGGGCGCCCAGGTGGTCGGCGAGACGTACAACGAGCGCCTCACCGCGGACCAGCGGCAGCACGTCGTGTTCAACACGCTCTTCGGCGACCCCAAGCTGTACCTGCCCGAGGGCGAGAGCTTCCTGTGGCGGGACGCGCCCGCGTGCCACGGCAAGGAGCTGTCCGTGTGGCGGCGCACCGTGCCGAACTGCGACACCGACAACGGGTCGCTCGGAGCCCGCAAGCCGTACCTGCCGTCGTCGTGGCAGGACTCGACCGGCCTGTGGTGCGCGAACAAGGACTTCGTGTGCGGGTCGGCGAAGAACCCCGCCACGACCTCGGGCCACATGACGTACGGCAACGAGGGCGGTGACGTCGACGCCGGCGTCTACGAGGCCGTGCAGCGGCTGAAGACCCGGCTGCCCGCCTCCGACCCGGACGAGGTCGACGTCAGCATCCCGTTCGTCAAGTCCGGCTCGACGGGCCTGGACGTCGTGTTCCTGGTCGACTCGACGGGCTCCATGGCGGGTCAGATCGACCAGGCCAAGGACGTCGCGGCCCGGCTCTCGCAGGTCATCGCCGCGTCACGTGGTCGGGTGGCGCTGGTCGAGTACCGCGACTCCGGGGACGAGTTCAGCGCACGGGTGCTGACCGACCTCTCGGAGAGCACGGCAGGGTTCACCACCGCGCTGGACGGCATCAGCGTCGACGGCGGCGGTGACACCCCGGAGGGTCTCCTGCACGCCCTGCGGGTCGCGATGGAGGGCGTCTCGTGGCGTCCCGGCGCGACGAAGGCCGCCGTCGTGCTGACCGACGCCGACTACCACGACCCCGACCAGACGGACGGGTCGACGCTCGACCAGATCGCCGCCCTGAGCCTGTCCATCGACCCGGTCAACGTGTACCCGGTGGTCCCGAGCTACGAGAGCGACTACTACCAGGCGCTCGCCGAGGCGACCACAGGACAGGTCGTCGTCAACGAGGGCGACTCCGCCGCGGCGCTGTCCGAGGCCCTGACCCGGATCGAGACCCGCCCCGTCCCGCGCCTCGCGCTCGACTCGTACTACGCACGGCCCGGCGAGGAGATCACGTTCGACGGGACGACCTCGTACACCCCGACGTCGACGATCACCACGTGGGACTGGGACTTCGACGGGGACGGCACCTACGAGGTGCTGGCCGGCGGACCTGTCGCGTCGCACACCTACCCGGCGGACTTCGAGGGGACCGTCCAGCTGCGGGTCACCGACGCCGAAGGACTCGTCGCGAACGTGTCCGCCCCCGTGAGCATCGGCACCCCGCCGCCGCCCACCTCGACGCCCGCCGACGCGGTCACCGTCGAGGGGCACGGCAGCACCGCGACCGTCCGCTGGACGTCCGGCGTCGACCCGGGCAAGGGCTGGAGCCTGACGGTCGACGGCGTGCACGTCGGCCTGCTGGCGCCGGAGCTGCGCGAGGTGGAGGTCACCGACCTGGACCGCACCGGCACGATCGAGCTCGGCATCGCGCCCATGTCCAGCGACGACGAGGTCGGCACCCGCCGGGTGGCGTACCTCGAGCCGGAGGACGACAACCCGACGCCCGGCCCGACCACGGGCCCGACCACAGGGCCGACGCCCGGCCCGACCACCGGGCCGACCACCCCGGCCCCGGACCCCACCAGCCCCGCGCCCGTCCCCACGGCGCCCGTCCCCTCGGCGCCGGTCCCGTCGGCGCCCGTCCCCTCGGCGCCCGCGCCGAACCCGACCGTCACCCTCTCGGGCGGCGTGGTCTCCGCCGGCGGCTCGCTCACGGTGACGGGTTCCGGCCTGCCCCCGTCGACGGCCTTCGACATCTGGCTGTACTCGGACCCCGTGGTGATCGGGTCGGCCACCTCGGACGCCACGGGCGCGTTCACGGCCCGTGTCGTGATCCCTCGGGACACCCTTGCCGGTGCGCACAGCATCGTCGTGTGGGTCGGGACCCGGACCGTCTGGGCGCCGGTGACCGTCCGGGCGGCCGCATCCGGACCGCTCGCGGCGACCGGGTCGGACGTCGTCGCCCCCGCGACGTCGGCGGTGCTGCTGCTGCTGGTCGGCGGCGCGCTGGTGGTCCTCACCCGCCGGAGGCGCCTGGCACGCCGATGACGGCCGGATGACGGACGACGCGCCCCGGCCCGTGCGGCCGGGGCGCGTCGTCTGTCTCGACCATGCCGTAGCGCGGCGACCGGCACCGTGCGCCGGTGGTATCTCGTCCGGACGGAGCCGTTCCTTCGTGGCGGACGTCGGCGGCAAGGACGCGTCGCGTCGCCCGTGAGCCCTCGGACGAAGGAGCACCGGTGGAGATCCCGGAGGTCGTGGTCAGCTCGCTGGTGGCCGGTGGCCTCGGGCTGGCGGGCGTGGCGCTGACCGTGTGGGCGCAGGACCGTCGGGAGCGCAACCGCGGCTGGCAGGATTTGGAGTCCAGCAAGCGACGGCTGGAGCTGATGACGCAGTGGCTCGACGTGCACGACCGGCTGGGCGCGCGCGAGCTCCGGGTGGACCTGCCGACGACCCTGGCCACGGACCTGCGGGAGGCGTACGACGTCGCCCACCGCGGCGCGGGCGGGCTGGCCGAGCACGGCCACGTGCCGTTCTGGCCGCGGGTGCGGGCGGCCGCGCTCCCGCCGAAGGGCCCGCTCGCCGGGTGGGCGAGGGTCTGGCGCACCGTCTACTACGCCTACGCGGTCCTCGCCGGACTGTTCGTGGCGTTCCTCTCGCTCGGCCTCAACGGCACGGTCCCGTCGTTCGGCGAAGCCGTCGCGACCGTCGCCATCGTGATCCTCGTCGCCGTGGCGGGACCGTTGACGCTGTTCCGGGTGCTGTCGCTCCACGCACACGGCAGGGCGGCGACGAAGCGCGGCGACGCCCGGCCGGGCAGCGCTCCTGTGTCGCGGCCCGGTGCCGGGAGCGGTGCAGAGCGCCGCCGTGGCAACGTCCGCCCGTCCGAGCCGGCAGGCCCCTACGGCCCTTACCCGGTGATCCCCGGCCGACCGGCCGAGGGTGCGGGCGCCGCCCACCACGGCTCACCGGACCCGAGCCCCAGGCGCGCCCCGGCCGAGGGGTCGACGGGCACCCGCTAGTCACCACCCTCGGTCTGAGGTGCGAACGCGAACCGGTCCGGGACGGCACCGAACCCGGTGAAGTACGACGGCTCGCCGACGACGAGCGGGCGCACCGTGCCCGTCACCGGGTCCACCGACACGATGGATGACGTGTCGGCTCCTGACCCGTACGGCCGCAGCATCGCGAGGAGCCGGGACTCGTGGACGTCGAAGACCCAGAGGCCCGGGTCGCCCCCGGCGCCGAGCGGCTCCGCGTGACCGTCGGTGACGTCGAACCACGACGCGGTCGCCTCCGTGTGACCGAACATCCCCGCCACGAGCCTGTCGCCGACGTGCCACACGCCTCCGGTCCGGGTCGGTTCCAGCCCGGTGATCTGCCAGGCCGGCCCGCCGCCTGTGGGTGCGACCCAGAACTCGGACGGGATGCCGACGTTGTACGGGTCCGTCCCGCCGGCGGCGCACTGGAGCAGCACCTGCTCGTCGTCCACCCACATCCACGCCCGGCAGGCGTCCGGCCGGTCCGGGTACGGCAGCACCAACGGACTCGCGGCGAACTCGCGGGTGTCGACCGCACGCGGGCCGCTCTCCTCGTTGACCACGAGCCGGGTCCGGTCCGGGCTCACCACCCACGCCGACGTGCCGTACTGCGTCCGGGTGATCGGCAGCTCGGCGACCACCGAGCCGTCACGACCGAGCCGTCGGACCGCATCCCGGCCGGAGCCGAGCACGTCGTCCGACCCGTCACCGACGAAGACGACGTCGCCCCAGAGCGCCAGCGACGGCCCGGCCGTCCCCGTGATCAGGTCGAGGACGTGCGTGAGACCGTCCTTCTGGTGCCGTACGACGGCGAGCGAGGTTCCCGGGAGCCAGTCGAGGAGCTCCGAGCCCGAGAGCTCCTCCGGAGTCGGGACCACATACGCCCTGCCCTCCGGGCTGACGAGGTAGAGGGTCGTCGGGAGGATGTCCTCCTGCTGCTGCGTCAGCGGGTGGTACTGGACGACGTGCCACCCTGCCCCGGCTGCGGCCAGCATCCCGGGCGCCATCGGAGGAGCATCTCGGAACGTCGACGGCTCGACCTCCGGGACCGCGGGGGTCGCGGTAGGGCTCGGCGGGGCCTGCGTCGGGCTCGTCGAACGCGTCGCCGTCGGCGTCGAGGTCGCCGTCGGTGCAGGGTGCGCCGGCGGGGGGGTCGTCGGGCCGTCCCACGCCTGCACGCCGACGGCGACGGCACCGACCAGCGCGACCACGCCGAGCGCGGTCACGCCGGTCCGGACCGTCCGCCGCCGGGCCACCCGGCGGGTCAGCACGCCGACCTCGGCACCGGGGTCGGGTCTGGCCGCTTCGGCGACCCGCAGCTCGGCGTCCGCGAAGCGGTGGAGCGCGTTCCTGATGTCGTCACTCATGACGGCCTCCCCTCGGGGGCTGCGACCGGCAGGGTCTCCCACGTCTGCGCGTCGTCGGGCCCGTCAACCTGGAGGGTCGCGCGGAGCTTGCGCGTCCCGTCGGAGAGGTACCGCTTGACGGCACCGTCGCTGAGCCGCAACGACGTCGCGATCTCCGGCACGGTCAGGTCGTCGAAGAACCGGAGCACCACGCACGCCCGCTCGCGCGGCGACAGGAGCGCGAGGGCCCGGCGCACGTCGACCGACGCCGCAGCGGCCTCCTCGGCCGCCCGCACCGCCGAGGTGTCGTGGAGCAGGTGCGCGGCATCCTGGCTCGTGCGCCGGCGGCGGGTCTGGTCCAGGAATGCGGTCCGGACCGCCTGGCGGACGTACCCCTCCGCGGCACGTGGGTCCGGCACGCTCCGCGGGCGTGCGAACGTGCGCACGACGGCCTCGTGCACGAGGTCCTCGGCGTCGCGCCGGTCGACGACGAACAGGCACGCGTACGCCACGAGTGCCGAACGTCTGTCCCGGACCACCTCCTCCAGGACCGCTCTCCAGTGCGCCACGCCCGCCTCCGCTCATCCGACCTTCTGTGACCAGAACGCGCCACAGGGCCGGATCGTTGGGGTGACGCCAGGTGCGCACCCACGCGACGCGTCCCCCGGGCACGGACGGGGCAACGGCCCGGCCGTCGAACGAGCTTTCGCTGCAGACGTCCTCGTTGCTGGGGTTCGCTTGTGGTGCCGTGGCCGCCGCGCCCCTCGTGCGTCAGCCGATCAGCGGGCGTCCCTCCGGTCGCCGGAACAGCCGACGCCGCTCCCGCAGCACCAGGGCCGACGCGAAGGTCACGGGCCCGAGCCGGCCGGCGAACATCAGGACGACGAGGATGAGCTGCTGGCCGGGGACCAGGTCGGCGGTGATGCCGGTGGACAGGCCGACGGTCGCGAATGCCGAGATGTTCTCGTACAGGATCTGGTCGAGCGTGAAGGCGCTGGTCATCGCGATGGCGAGCGTCGAGACGACGACCGCCGCGACGCTCAGCAGCGCGACCGAGAGCGCCTGGCGGATCGTCGACGGGGAGAGCCGCCGGTCGAACAGGTCGGTGTCCGGGTCGCCGCGCAGCTCCGCGATGATCGCGAGCAGGAGGACGGCGAAGGTCCCCACCTTGATCCCGCCTGCGGTGCCGGCGCTGCCGCCGCCGATGAACATCAGGACGTCGACGCCGAGGAGCGTGCCGGTGTTCATGTCTGCGGGGTCCACGCTGTTGAAGCCTGCGGTCCGCGGCATGACGGCCTGGAAGAACCCGGCGAGCGCCCTCCCGGCCGGGTCCAGCGCGCCGAGCGTCTCGGGGTTGCCCCACTCGGCGATCGTGACGAACAGGGTCCCACCGACGAGAAGGATCGCCGTCATCAGGAGCGTCAGCCGGGTGTGGACGCTCCACCGTGCGGGACGGCGGTGCTGGCGGAGGAGCTCCAGGACGACGGGGAACCCGAGCCCGCCGATGATCACCGCGACCGCGACGGGCAGGCAGATCCACGGGTCGCCGGCGAAGCCGATCAGGTTGTCGCTGAACAGGGCGAAGCCCGCGTTGTTGAACGCCGAGACCGAGTGGAACAGTCCGAGCCACAGGCTTCTGGGCCACGGGTTGCCGTAGGCGGTCGCGAACCGCACGGTCAGGAGCAGCGCGGTGACCGCCTCGACGGTCAGGCTGATGGTCGCGACGCCGAGCAGCACGGCCGGCACGTCGCCCAGGGCGCGGACCTTCGTCTCCCTGGCCGCCAGGACGCGCGAGCCGAGCCCGAGCCGGCGGGAGATCACCAGGCCGAGCAGGGACGCCAGGGTCATGACGCCGAATCCGCCCACCTGGATCAGGAGGAGGATGACAACCTGACCGAACGACGACCAGTACGTCGCGGTGTCGACGACCGTCAGACCGGTCACGCACAGGGCCGACGTCGCCGTGAAGAGGGCCTCGAGCGGGGGCGCGCCTCCCGGGCCCGTGCGGGCCACGGGAAGCATCAGTGCGAGCGTGCCGACCGCGATCCCCGCGGCGAACGCGGCCACGATCAGCTGCAGGGGCCGCACCGCGCCCTGCCGCAGGCTGCGGAAGCCCTCGAGGACCGGCCGCCGCGGCGTACCCGGGGGGTGGGCTCTGAGGGACATGCGGGTCCACCTCGGGCGCAGGACGTGGACCGGTGGCCCACGGAGCCGACACCAGCGCCGGCACGACATGACGAGCGTACGGAGCCGACGCGACCGGCGCCCGGGGCCCGCCGTCCGCCCGGACCGAACCGGGTCAGGGCTCGAAGATGTACCCCATGCCGGGCTGAGTGATGATGTGCCGCGGATGGGCGGGATCGGCCTCGAGCTTGCGGCGCAGCTGGGCGGAGTACACGCGCAGGTAGTGGGTCTCCTCGGAGTACCCCGGGCCCCACACCTCCTGGAGGAGCTGCCGGCGGCCGACGAGCCGGCCGCGGTTGCGCACCAGGACCTCGAGCATTGACCACTCGGTGGGGCTGAGCCGCACCTCGGCGCCGTCGCGGTGCACGCGGCGTCGGGCGAGGTCGACGGTCAGGGCCCCGGCGGTGACGACGGCGTCGTCCGGGTCGGACGGGACGGTCGCCCGCCGGATCGCGGCGCGCAGGCGGGCGAGCAGCTCGTTCATCGCGAACGGCTTGGTCACGTAGTCGTCGGCTCCGGCGTCGAGCGCGTCGACCTTGTCCTCGCCGTGCTGGCGGGCGGACAGGACCACGATCGGCACGCGGCTCCAGCCGCGGATGGCGGCGATGACGTCGAGCCCGCTCATGTCAGGCAGGCCGAGGTCGAGCAGCACGACGTCCGGCGAGCGGGATGCGGCCGCCGATATCGCCGATGCCCCGTCGGCGGCGGTGGTCACGTCCCAGCCCGTGGCCCGCAGGGTGATGGACAGGGCGTGCGCGAGTCCGGGCTCGTCGTCGACCACGAGGATCTTGTTGCCGGCCGCCATCACACACCCTGTTCCGCGAGCGGGACGGTGACGAGCATCGTCAGACCTCCGCCGGGGGTGTCCTCGACGCTGAGGTCGGCGCCGACGGCGGTCGAGAGCCCGTCGGCGACCGCCAGGCCGAGGCCCAGACCTCCCGCCGTGGTGTCGCCCAGCCGCTGGAACGCCTCGAACATGTGCGTCTTCACGTCGTCGGGGACACCGGGACCGTCGTCGACGACCCGCAGGACCACGTCGCCGGCCACGACGGCGGCGTTGACGACCACGGGGCTGCCGGTGCGGGCGTGCCGGACCGCGTTGGACACGAGGTTGGCGACGACACGTTCCAGGAGCCCGGGGTCCGTGCGCACGAGCGGGAGATCGTCCGGGACGTCGAGCGTGACGGCGCCGGGCAGGTAGCCCTCGACCGCGAAGGGCACGATCTCGTCGAGGCTCGTCGCGCGGATCACGGGCCGCACGCTCCCCGTCTGCAGGCGGGACAGGTCCAGCAGGTTGTCGATGAGCCGCTCCAGCCGCGACGTGGACTCCTCGAGGGTGCCGACCAGGGCCGCGCGGTCCGCCTCGTCGAGGTCGAGGGCGGTCGACGTGAGCCCGTCGACCGACGCACGGATCGTGGCGAGCGGCGTGCGCAGGTCGTGCGAGACCGCTGCGAGCAGCGCCGTGCGGGTGGCGTCGGCCTGCCCGAGGATGCGCGCCTGCTCGGCCTGCGCACGAAGGCGTTCCTGCTCCAGCACGACGCCGACCTGGGAGGCGAACGCCTCGAGCACCCGGCGGTCGCTCGCGGGCAGCACACGACCCGTCAGGGCGAGCACCCGCTCCTCGTCGACCGCCAGCACCACCTGGGCTCTCTCGGGGTCCAGCGCGGGATCGACGCCGTCGGTCGCGAGCACGTCCCACCCGGACCCGCGCTTCGCGAGCAGCGCGACGGCCTCCAGGGTGAACGTCTCGCGCAGTCGCGCGACGACAGCAGCCGCGGTGTCGTCCGCCGAGAGGACCGACCGCGAGACGGCGGCGAGCGCGGACGCCTCGGCACGGGCCCGGAACGCCTCGGTGGTGCGCCGCGCAGCCAGGTCGACCACGGACGCGACCCCTGCCGCGACCAGGACGAACACACCGAGAGCGAGCGCGTTCTCGGGTTCGGAGATGGTGAGGTGGCCGGTGGGGACCGTGAAGAACCAGTTGAGCAGCAGAAGCCCGACGACGGCGCAGACGATCGCGGGCCAGAGCCCACCCACGAGCGCCACCAGGACGGTGAGTGCCAGGAAGAGCATGAGCTCCGTCGGGAGGCTGACGACGTCCCGCAGGTCGCTCAGCACGACGGTCAGGAGCACCGGCCCGACCACGGCGATCAGCCACCCCACGATCCGGCGGCGACCTGACAGCGCCGACGACCGGCTGAGCCGGCGGCTTCCCGCCCGGGCACGCTCGTGGGTGACCAGGTGCACGTCGATCGTCCCGGCGAGCCGCGCGACCTCGGTGCCGTTGCTCTCCCGCAGGGCCTCCCGCCAGCGGCTTCGCCGGGAGACGCCGACCACGATCATCGTGGCGTTGACGCCGCGGGCGAAGTCGACGACCGCGGTCGGGACGTCCTCGCCGACGACCGTGTGGAACGTCCCACCGAGCGACTCGACCAGGATGCGCTGCTCCGCGATCCTCGCCGGGGGCGCGCTCGGCAGACCGTCGGTCGCCAGCACGTGCACGGCGAGCAGCTCGGAGCCGGCCGCCCGCTGGGCGATCCGAGCCCCACGCCGCAGCAGGGTGTCCCCCTCCGGGCCGCCCGTGACGGCGACGACGACCCGCTCACGAGCCGGCCACGGTGACTCGATCCGGTGGTCGCGCCGGTAGGACGTGAGGGCGTCGTCGACCCGGTCCGCCAGCCACAGCAGCGCGAGCTCGCGCAGCGCGGTCAGGTTCCCGACCCGGAAGTACTGCGTGAGGGACGCGTCGATCTGCTCGGCCCGGTAGACGTTCCCGTGCGCGAGCCGGCGTCGCAGCGCCTCCGGTGCGAGGTCGACGAGCTGGATCTGGTCGGCGTCGCGCACCACGTGGTCGGGAACCGTCTCGCGCTGCTTGACGCCGGTGATCGCCTCGACGTCGTCGTTCAGCGACTCCAGGTGCTGCACGTTCACCGTGGTGACGACGTCGATGCCGGCGGCGAGGATGTCCTGCACGTCCTGCCACCGCTTCGGGTGCCCCGCGCCGGGCACGTTGGTGTGCGCGAGCTCGTCGATCATCGCGACCTGCGGCGCCCGCGCCAGGACCGCGTCGACGTCGAGCTCGGTGAGCTCGACCCCACGGTGGGTGAGGACCCGGCGCGGCAGCACCTCGAGGCCGTCGAGCTGCGCGGCCGTGGCGGCCCGGCCGTGCGCCTCGACGAGGCCCACCACCACGTCCGTCCCTCGGGCCTGACGCCGGTGCGCCTCGTCCAGCATCGCGTAGGTCTTGCCGACGCCGGGCGCGGCGCCCAGGTAGACGGTCAGCCGGCCGCGACGGGGACGGTCCTCGCTGCCGCCGTCGTCGGGTCGGTTCATGTGCCCATTGTCTGCAGCGCGAGGTTCAGAAGCAGCACGTTCACCCGCGGTTCGCCGAGGACCGCGAGGTCACGTCCGGCCGTGGCGCCGTCGACGAGCGCCTGGACGTCGCGCTCGGAGAGCCCTCGCTCCGTCGCGACGCGTGCGACCTGGAGCCGCGCGTAGGCGGGCGAGATGTCCGGGTCGAGCCCCGAGGCCGACGCGGTCACCGCATCGACCGGCACCGCAGCCGGGCCGACGCCTTCGCCGGCCGCGACGGCGGCGCGCCGCTCCTCGACGGCCGCGACGAGGTCCGCGTTGTGCGGGCCGAGGTTCGACCCGGCCGACGCCAGGGTGTCGTAGCCGTCGCCGGCTGCCGACGGCCGGCGGGTGGAACCAGGCGGGGCCGTCGAAGCCCTGACCGACGAGCACCGAGCCCACCGCGTCGTCGCGGCTGGTCACGTGCCGGCCCGTCGAGCCGACCAGCGACCCGTTCGCCTGCCACGGGAACGCGAGCTGCGCGATCGCGGTGACCGCGAGCGGGTAGCCGAGCCCGAGCACGACAGTCAGGACGAGCAGCACGCGCAGCCCGGCCCAGGACTGGCGCACGAAGGCGACGGTGTCGGATCCGGCGGAGTGGTGCGCGCGGGTGGTGGTGGTCATCAGGACATCCCGAGGGCGGTGACGAGCAGGTCGATGAGCTTGATCCCGAGGAACGGGGCGACGACGCCGCCGAGCCCGTAGACCAGCAGGTTGCGCCGCAGCAGGGCGGACGCCGACGCCGGGGTGTAGCGGACCCCGCGCAGCGCCAGCGGGAGCAGCGCGACGATGACCAGCGCGTTGAACACGACGGCGGACAGGATCGCGGACTGCGGGCTGGTCAGGTGCATGACGTTGAGCACGTCGAGCTGCGGGAACGCCACGACGAACATGGCGGGCAGGATCGCGAAGTACTTGGCGACGTCGTTCGCCACCGAGAACGTGGTCAGGGCGCCGCGCGTGATGAGCAGCTGCTTGCCGATCTCGACGATCTCGAGCAGCTTGGTCGGGTTCGAGTCGAGGTCGACCATGTTGCCGGCCTCCTTCGCCGCGGTCGTCCCCGTGTTCATCGCGACACCGACGTCCGCCTGCGCGAGCGCGGGTGCGTCGTTGGTGCCGTCGCCCGCCATGGCGACGAGCCGGCCGCCCTGCTGCTCCCGTCGGATCAGGGCGAGCTTGTCCTCCGGCGTCGCCTCGGCGAGCACGTCGTCGACGCCGGCCTCCGCCCCGATCGCGCGGGCGGTCAGCAGGTTGTCGCCCGTGACCATGACGGTGCGGATGCCCATGGCCCGCAGCGCGTCGAACCGTTCGCGCATGCCCTCCTTGACCACGTCCTTGAGATGGATGACCCCGAGGACACGCGCCGGCCCGTCGCCGAGCCGCTCCGCGACGACGAGCGGCGTCCCGCCGGACGCCGAGACCGCCTCGACCGTCGCGGCCACGTCGTCACCGGCGTGCCCGCCCGTGGACCGCACCCACTGCGCCACGGCGGCGGCCGCGCCCTTGCGCACCAGTCGCGCCGGTCGGTCGCCGGTCGCGGGAAGGTCGACCCCGCTCATCCGCGTGCGGGCCTGGAACGGGACCAGCTCGGCGCCGGCGAGGTCGCCCTCGGGGCGCCCGCGCAGCCCGAACCGCTCCTTGACGAGCACGAGCACCGATCGTCCCTCGGGGGTCTCGTCGGCCATCGAGGAGAGCTGGGCGGCGTCGGCGAGCACCGCCGGCTCGACGCCTGCCGCCGGGAGCAGGTCCGCTGCCTGCCGGTTGCCGAGCGTGATCGTGCCGGTCTTGTCGAGCAGCAGCACGTCCACGTCGCCGGCGGCCTCGACGGCACGGCCGGACATCGCGAGCACGTTGCGGCGCACGAGCCGGTCCATCCCCGCGATGCCGATCGCGGAGAGCAGTGCCCCGATGGTGGTCGGGATCAGGCACACCAGCAGGGCGACGAGCATCACCAGGTCCTGAGGTGCGTGCGAGTACGTCGCGAACGGCTGCAACGTGACGACCGCGAGCAGGAACACGATCGTCAGGGTGGTGAGCAGCACGTTGAGGGCGACCTCGTTCGGCGTCCTCTGCCGTTCCGAGCCCTCGACGAGGGCGATCATCCGGTCGACGAACGTCTGGCCGGGCGACGCGGTGATCCGCACGACGATCCGGTCCGAGAGCACGACCGTGCCGCCGGTGACCGCGGACCGGTCGCCGCCGGACTCGCGGATCACGGGCGCGGACTCCCCGGTGATCGCCGACTCGTCGACGCTGGCGACGCCCTCGATCACGTCGCCGTCACCGGGGATCGTCTCCCCCGCCACCACCACGACCACGTCGCCGACCGTGAGCGACGACGAGGGGACCTGGGTCGTCGCCGGCCCGCCCGACGTGTCGTACGGTCCGACCACCTTGGTGGCGCTCGTCTCCCGCTGCGCCGCGCGCAGTCCGGCGGCCTGCGCCTTGCCCCGGCCCTCGGCGACGGACTCCGCGAGCGTCGCGAACAGCACCGTGAGCCAGAGCCAGACGGCGATCGACCAGGCGAACCCGCTCGGCTCGGCGACGGCGAGCACGGTGGTGAACGCTGCGCCGACCTCGACGACGAACATGACCGGCGACTCCCACAGCCGGCGCGGATCGAGGCCCCGCACGGCACCGGGCACCGCGGCGGCGAGCTGCCGGGGGGACAGCGTCGTCGGGACGGCGTCGACCTTGTGCGGCCTGACCGGCGGCTTCTCGACGAGGACGGTGGTCATGACAGGGACTCCACGACGGGGCCGAGGGACAGGACCGGGACGAACGTGAGGCCGACGACCACGAGGGTCACGGTCACCAGCAGCCCCACGAACAGGGGCGTGTGCGTCGGCAGGGTGCCGGCACCCTCGGGGACCTTCCGCCGGCTCGCGAGCCGGCCGGCCAGCGCGAGGACCAGCGCGATCGGCACGAACCGGCCGACGAGCATCGTCAGGCCGAGGGTCGTCTCGTAGAACGGCGTGCCCACGGCGAGGCCGGCGAAGGCGGAGCCGTTGTTGTTCCCGGCCGACGCGAACGCGTACACGACCTCGGTGAGCCCGTGCGGTCCACCTTGCAGCTGACCGGCCAGGCCCGCGGGCACCGAGATCGCGAGGGCCGAGCCGAGCAGGACGACCGCGGGCATCGTCAGCACGTACAGCGCGACGAGCGTGATCTCGTGCTGCCCGATCTTCTTGCCCAGGTACTCAGGCGTGCGCCCGACCATCAGCCCCGCGAGGAACACCGAGACGACGATCAGCATCACCATCCCGTACAGGCCGCTGCCGACACCGCCGGGCGAGACCTCGCCGAGGAGCATCCCGACCAGCGCGACGCCGCCACCCTGGGCGGTCAGCGAGTCGTGCATCGAGTTCACCGCGCCGGTCGAGGTCATCGTCGTGGAGGCCGCGAACAACGCCGACGCGGCCTCACCGAACCGGACCTCCTTGCCCTCCATCGCGCCTCCGGCGGCGGCAGGTGCCAGCCCCGGGGCGGCCATCTCGGCCCAGGTCAGCAGTCCGACCGCGGCGACCCACAGGGTCGACATCGCCGCGAGGATCGCCCAGCCCTGCCGGCGGTCCCCCACCATGCGACCGAACGTGCGCGGGAGGCTGAACGGGATGAGCAGCAGCAGGACCACCTCGAACGCGTTGGTCCACGGTGCGGGGTTCTCGACGGGGTGGGCCGAGTTGGCGCCGAAGAAGCCGCCGCCGTTCGTCCCGAGCTCCTTGATGGCCTCCTGCGACGCGACCGGCCCGCCGAGCACCGACTGGGTGCCGCCCGCCAGCGTGTGGATCGCGGTGTGCGCGCTCAGGTTCTGGATGACACCGGCGGCGACCAGGACGAGGGCGGCGACGACCGCCAGCGGCAGCAGCACCCGCACGGTCACCCGCACGAGGTCGGCCCAGAAGTTGCCGACGCGCGCGTCGGTCCCGGAACGCGCGAACCCACGGGCCAGCGCTGCGACGACCGAGATGCCGACGGCTGCCGACACGAAGTTCTGCACCGCGAGGCCGGCCATCTGGTACAGGTGCCCGGCGGTCGCCTCACCCGAGTACCACTGCCAGTCCGTGTTGGTGACGAACGAGACGGCGGTGTTCCAGGCCCCGGCAGGGTCGAGGGCGGCCATCCCGATGTCGAGCGGCAGCCTGTCCTGCAACCGGCCGAGCCCGAACAGCAGCAGCACGGACGCCATCGAGAACCCGAGCAGCGAGAGCAGGTAGGTGCTCCAGCGCTGCTCGGCGTCGGGGTCGACGCGCATGAGGCGGTACCCCCAGCGTTCTGCTGCGAGATGCTCGGGCGACGTCAGGGTGCGGAACACGTAGTCACCGAGCGGCCGGTGGGCGGCAGCAAGGGCCAGGACGACGACCGCGACCTGGGCGACCGCGGTCCACGTGGCGCTCATCGGACCTTGTCCGCACGCAGCAGCTGGACGACCAGGTACACCAGGAGCGAGGCGGCGACCACGATCCCGGCGATGTCGAGCCCGTTCATGACCGGTCCGACCTGCGGGCGAGGAGCGCGACCGCGGCGAAGAACGCCACCGTCAGCGCGAGGAAGGCCACATCAGCCATGTCTGTCTCACAGCACTCTCGGCATCGGTCGGGGCCGCCCGTGGGCGTCGCTCGACGGCCCGCACGGGGCCGTGACCGCAGGTCTACGCCCCCGTCGACGTGCCGACGGACCTCTTGATGACACCTTGACGGCGACGAGCCGCGCTTTGGCGCATCGTTGACGCCACGGATCCCGGGACGGCGAGCACTTCGGGCGGGAGCCGTCGGCCAGGCCCGCGACGGCTTCGCGCGCTCGGGGGCCCGCTGGCACACTGCGAGGGATGGAACCCGTGACGCGCACCACGCTCGCCGACCACGTCGTCGCGGGTGACACCCGCCTGGAGCACGTCGAGGTCCGCCGCATCGTCATGGCCCCCTCGGTCGCCGCCGGGCCGCACGTCCACAACGGTCCCGTGTTCGGGGTCGTCGAGTCGGGGTCGGTGGACTTCCAGGTCGAGGACGGCGAGGTCGTCAGGCTGGAGGCGGGCGACGTGTTCTACGAGCCGGCGGACACGGTGGTGTCGAAGTTCGACGCCACCGAGCAGGGTGTGACGTTCCTGGGCTGGTTCCCGCTCCCCGCCGCCGCTCACCCCGAGATCCGCATCCTGCCCTGAGACGGGACGACCGCCGATGACCACCGTTCCGACACCGTTCGAGGTCCACGAGTCGGGGGCGCTGTTCCACGGCACCAAGGCCGACCTCCGCCCCGGGGACCTGCTCGAGCCCGGGCGCCGCTCGAACTTCGGCGGTGGCCGGACGGCGGGCCACGTGTACGTGACCGCGACGCTCGACGCGGCGACGTGGGGCGCCGAGCTGGCGCAGGGCGAGGGGCGGGGGCGGATCTACGTGGTCGAGCCCACCGGCGCCCTCGAGGACGACCCCAACGTCACGGACAAGCGGTTCCCCGGGAACCCCACCCGGTCCTACCGCACCCGCGAGCCCGTGCGGGTCGTCGGTGAGCTGGAGGACTGGGTGGGCCACCCGCCCGAGCAGCTCCGGGCGATGCGTGAGCACCTGGCCGAGCTCGACCGGCTCGGGACTGCGGAGATCGACGACTGAGCGTGTTGCGGAGCGGGTCAGCGTTGTCGGATCCAGGCGAACGGCCGGCTGCACGACCGCAGGACGGACGCGGTCTGACCAGCACTCGCGCCCAGACGGGTTCTGCCGGCGGTTGCGCTGAGCGTGCGACAGTGTGCGGATGAGCGACCTCGCCGACGACATCGCGGAGCCGACCGTCACGGTCGACGCGGATCAGGGAACCGCAGCTCGGAGTGCAGACCGCCGCACGAGCGCCAGGCGCAGCAGAGGCGTCTCCCTGCTGCGCGAGACGGTCGTCGTCCTCGTCGGTGCGCTCGTCCTGTCGCTGGTCGTCAAGACGTTCTTCCTGCAGGCGTTCTTCATCCCGAGCGCGTCCATGGAGGACACGCTCATCGAGCACGACAAGATCGTGGTCAACAAGCTCGCTCCAGGGCCGTTCAGTGTGCATCGCGGCGACATCGTCGTCTTCAAGGACCCCGGCGGCTGGCTCCTGGGACAGCCGCAGCCCGACCCGGGTCCGGTCCGGTCCGCGATCAACCAGGGGCTCTCGTGGGTCGGCCTGTACCCGCAGGACGCCGGGGAGCACCTGGTCAAGCGCGTCATCGGCATGCCGGGGGACCACGTCAAGAGCACAGGTGACGGAGGTCCTGTCACGGTCAACGGGATCGCGCTCGACGAGCCGTACCTCAAGCCCGGCTCGATCCCGAGCGAGGTCGCGTTCGACGTCGTCGTGCCGCCGGACAGCATCTGGGTGATGGGCGACAACCGGCAGGCGTCGCGCGACTCGCGCTACAACCAGGGACGACCGGGCGGTGGGTCGGTACCCATCGGCAACGTCGTGGGGGTCGCCTTCGTGACGGTCTGGCCGCTCGAGCGCGCCGGCCTGCTGTCGAACCCGGACGAGACCTTCACCGACGTGCCGAACCCGTAGGCCACGGTCGGAACCTCGATCCAGCTCGTCGACGAGGCTCTGCGGACCACCACCTTGCCTGCCGTGGGAAGGTGAGCGTCGTGAACGAGACGGGCGCCGAGCACTGGGTCGCCCATCGTGACCGGTACGACCGCATGTACGAGCCGTTCCAGGCCGCGCTGCTGTCCGCCGCCGGGATCCGCCCCGGCGAGCGCGTGCTCGACGTGGGCTGCGGGTACGGCACCACGACGCTCGCCGCCGCCGACCTCGCCCGGCCCGGCACGGTCACCGGCGTCGACGTCTCTCCCACCATGCTCGACGCCGCCCGCGCACGGGCCGCCGACGCGGCGAACGTCTCGTTCGTGGAGGACGACGCTCAGGTCCACCCGTTCGCACCGTCGACCTTCGACGTGGTGCTGTCCCGGTTCGGTCTCATGTTCTTCACCGACCCCGTGGCGGCGTTCGCCGGCCTCCGGCAGGCGACCCGGCCGGGCGGACGGCTGGTGTTCGTGGCGTGGCGGTCGCCGGCGCACCAGCCGTGGCTGTGCGTGCCGGGGGTGGCCGCCGCCCGTGTCGTCGCCGTACCCCGCCTCGACGACGGCGACGGGCCGGGCATGTTCTCGCTCGCTCACGAGCGCAGGGTCCGAGCCGTGCTCGGCGCCGCGGGCTGGACCGGGATCGAGCTCCGGCCCGTCACCACGCCGCTCCTGCTCGGAGGTTCACCTGAGGACGCCGTGAGCTTCCTCCGCAGCGGGACGCTGGGCCGTCGGGTGCTGGACGACGCCGACGAGGGCACCGAGGCGCGTGCGCTGGAAGCAGTGCGAGCGGCCCTGGCGGAGCACACCGTGGCCGACGGGGTCCGGCTCGACGCCGCCGTGTGGCTGGTGCGGGCCGGGTCGGAGTGACGCAGCGGGCCTGGCCGGGTCCGACGTGACGCAGCCGGCCCGGCCAGGTCGGAGTGACGCGGCGGACCGGCCTCTCTCCGGCCCGCCGCGTCACTCGTGGCAGCTTGTCAGGCCGCCTCGCACGACACGGTGGCGCCCGCTCCCGTGCCGGTTCCCTGGAACCCGAAGCTCGTGCCCTGACCGGACTGGAGCCTGCCGTTCCACGTCGCGTTGGAGACGGAGACCGTGCCGCTCGTGCCCTTGGCCACGCCGTTCCAGGCGGTCCCGATCGTGACGCCGCTCGGCAGGGTCAGGCGGACGTTCCAGCCGTTCAGGCTCGAACGGGCCGTCACCGTGACGTTCGCGACGAAGCCGCCGGGCCACTGGTCGGCCACCGCGTAGGTGGCCGTGCACGCCCCGCTGCCCGTCTGGGTCGGAGTCGGAGTGGGAGTCGGAGTGGGCGTCGGCGTTCGGCGTGGGCGTCGGAGTGGGCGTGGGGGTCGGAGTGGGCGTGGGCGTCGGGGTTGGCGTCGGCGTCGGCGTCGTCTCGAGCTTCAGGTTCTTCTGCTGCACCTGCCACTGCGTCCCGCACAGCCCGCAGCTCGAGCCGACGAACGCGCGACCCGCCTCGGTGTCACCCTTGAGCTGCCACCGGAACCAGAGCGACGCCACCCGGCCGAACTCGCCGCCGTTCGTGTCGGTGTAGGTCCCGCCGTGCCCCACGTTCAGGTTGCCCATGAACGCCGGCAGCCCCGAGGGCAGTTTGCTCCAGTCGTCCATCGCGTTCGCGTAGGCGATGTCGCCCGGGCCGCCGATGACGTAGATGATCGGGTGGTTGAGCTGGCGGACCTGGTAGTCGTCGGCGTCGTTCAGCAGGCCGCTGCTGAAGATGCCGGTCGTCGTCACGCGCGGGTCGGACGAGACGGCGTACGCCTCGATGCCGCCGCACGACCAGCCGGCGACCCCGACCTCGCTGGTGTCGATCTTGTTGTAGAACGGGCTCTGCGAGTTGGAGTTCTGCGCGACCGCCCAGTCGATGCCCGCGGTCAGCCAGGACGCCGACTCGGTGCCGGAGCCGTTCGGGGCGCCGTTGGCGATCACGAGGATCCCCTGCGACGCGATGTCCCGCAGGAAGTTCTGGGCGTACGTGCCGTTCGCCGTGCACGCGCCGTTGCCCCACACCAGGATCGGGAGCTTCGTGGACGGGAGGTTCACGGGCCGGTAGATGGTGTGGTTCGCCAGGCTCGAGGACGTCGTGTAGTCCGCGGGGTAGGGGCCCGAGCCGCCGGCAGCCGCTGCGGCGGGCGTGAGGGCGGCCGTGCCCACCAGTGCACCGATGGACAGCGCTGCGGTGAGCGCTGCCCGGGCGATCGATCGTCGTCTCATGTCTGCAACCTCCGGGGCTGGGCGGTGCTCGTTCCGGTCGCGCTGCGCCCGAGTGCTCGGCCCCCGGACCGCGGCGTCCGGACGACGTGCACGCACCGTCGAGCATGTGCGTAGCAACCGTCGCTGCAGTCACGACAAATGTCCAGAAGCGGGTGCGGCCGACATGTCGTCCTAATCGTTTCCGACGACGATGCCGGCGGGTGTCCGCTCGTCCAGGCGACCGTGCGACGCCCCGCGCCCGCCTCGCGGTGGTGCGGCCGGGTCGTCGGCGGCCACGAAGTGGGTCACCCACGACGCGGCGTCGGACCAGGCCGGAGACATCACCTCGACGAGCCGCGCCTGCGCGAGGGGCCCGAGGGCCGAGTGGACGTCGAGGAACAGCGCACGTGCCTCCTGCCGCGGCCACCCGGCGGGCAGCAGGTGCGCCGGCAGGTCGGGGTCCACCAGCGCGAGCTGCCGCCACCGGTCCATCACCGTGGTGCGCGCCACGAGAGCCTGCGCGGCGCCGACCCGGCCTGCGCGGACCGCCTCGCGGAGCTCGGCGTGCTCGACGACGAACGAGCGGTAGCCCGACTCCAGGCCGGCGAGGTCGTACGCGGCCGCCGGACCGTGCGGTCCGGACTCGTCGTCGAACCGCACGTGCATCACCGACCAGCGGGCGTCCTTGACCGTGTCGAGGAGCTCGCCGAGCGCGCTCCGGACGGGCTCCGGGTCCACGCCAGGGCTGATCCACACGCTGTCGTACAGCCGCACGAAACCGAGCGACCCCAGCGTCTTGCGGACGACGTGCCGGTGCGCCTGGCGCGACTCGGGGAGCGAGTACGACACCGCCAGCCACTGTCCGCTCCACGGCTGCGGGACCGCGCCGAAGGTGAGGAACCGCTGCATCGTCGACCGGTGGCGCGCGATCGCCTGCGGTGTCAGGTGGTACACCGAGGCACGCCCGCGCCCGCGCACCGCGACCAGGCCCCGCCGCGCCAGCCGCGACAGCGCCGCCCGGGCGCTCGTGGGGCTGATCCCGAACTCGCCGAGCACCGCGATCGCCGCCGCCGCCGGCAGCTCGGCGTCCGACGAGTCCAGGTACTCCCCGAGCACCGTCGCGAGCAGATGCTGAGGGTTCGGCCCGGACTGCGCCCGCGGCGCGTCGACGCCGTCCACCGCGGCCTTCCTGGTCACGCCGTCAACCTAGCCGTACCGCGACCAGCGACCCAGGTGGCGTCCCGGTAGCCTGAACGGCCGCCAGCCTTCCCCGCCGCCCCGTCGGCCCGCTCATCCAGGAGTGCCATGTCACGCGTCCTCGTCACCGGCTCCACCGACGGCATCGGCCTGGAGACGGCCCGCCGGCTCCTCGACGCCGGGCACGACGTCGTAGGGCACGCGCGCGACGCCTCCCGCGCCGCGGACCTGCGTGCGGCCCTGCCCGGTCTGGCGGAGGTCGTGACCGGCGACCTGGCCTCCCTCGCCGACACCCGGGCCCTGGCCGAGGCGGCAGCGGCCGCCGGACCGTTCGACGTCGTCGTGCACAACGCCGGCATCGGCGGCGGGGCACCGTCCCGGGTCGAGACGGCGGACGGCCTCGAGCAGATCTTCCAGGTCAACACGGTCGCCCCGTACGTGCTCACGGCCCTCCTGCCGCGCCCGGCCCGCCTGGTGTACCTCACGTCGGGCCTCGAGGCGCAGGGGCACGTCCGCCTGGACGACCTCCAGTGGACCGCGCGTGCGTGGGACGGCATGCAGGCGTACTCGGACTCCAAGCTCTACGACGTGGTCCTGGCGTTCGCGGTGGCGCGGCTGTGGCCGGACGTGCTGGTCACGGCCGTCGACCCGGGCTGGATCAAGACGAAGCTCGGCGGGCCCGACGCGTGGGACGAGGTGGGCGACGGTGCCGCCACGCAGGTGTGGCTGGCGACCTCCGACGACCCGGCGGCCCGCGTGACCGGTGCGTACCTCAAGCGCCTCGAGCAGCTCGACGCGAACCCGGCGGCGTCGGACGAGGCCGTCCAGGCCGGCCTGCTGGCCGCGCTGGAGGAGCTGACCGGGGTGTCCCTGCCGCGGTGACGCCGGCCTGACATCTGTCACCGGTCGGCCGTGCGGAACACCCGTCGGCCGGGTGAGCGGGGGCACTGACGCCCGGCGGCACCAGGGCCGAGGCTGACGGTATGACACAGACACCGGTGATCGAGGTGACGGACCTCTGGCGCTCCTACCAGGGCTTCGACGCCGTCCGCGGGGTGAGCCTGAGCGTCCGTCGCGGTGAGCTCGTCGCGCTGCTCGGGACCAACGGCGCAGGCAAGACCTCGGCGCTGGAGGTGATCGAAGGACTCGCGCGCCCGACGGCCGGCACGGTCCGGGTGCTCGGCCACGACCCGCTGCGTGAACGGTCCGTCGTGCGTCCACGCACCGGCGTGGTCCTGCAGGAAGGCGGCCTGCAGCCGGGCCTCACCGTCGCCGAGACGATGCGGATGTGGGCGGGGACGCTGACGCACCCCCGGCCGGTCGACGAGCTCCTCGACCTCGTGGACCTCCGTCACCGTGCGCGGGTCCGGGTGCGCCAGCTCTCCGGGGGCGAGCGCCGCCGGCTCGACCTGGCGCTGGCCGTCGCCGGCAGGCCGGAGGTCCTGTTCCTCGACGAGCCGACCACGGGCCTCGACCCGGAGAGCCGGGCACGCACCTGGCGGCTCGTCCGCGGGCTCCTGGGCACCGGCGTCACGGTGCTGATGACGACGCACCACCTGCACGAGGCCGAGCTGCTCGCGGACCGGCTGGTGATCCTGCACCGCGGGGTGCTGGTCGAGGAGGGCACCCCCGCGGCCGTCGCCGCGGCGCACCCCCCACGGGTCGTGTTCCGGGCCTTCGGGCCGCTGCCTCCGTTGGACGGGACGGTCGAGGCGGTCGGGGGCACGGTCACGGTCACCACGACGGACGTGACCGGGACGCTCGCGCTGCTGCAGGCCTGGGCGCCGGGCCTGGAGGTCAGCACCCGTCCCGCGACGCTGGAGGAGGTGTTCCTCGAGATCGCCGCCGAGGGCACGGCCGGGGTGGCGGCATGACGCGCGTCGGTGCGCTCGCCCGCGCCGAGGGCACGCTGCTCCGGCGGGACCCCCTGGCCCTGCTCGTCGCCGTCGGTGTGCCGGTGATGCTCGTGCCGATGCTCGCGTCGTCGGGCACGTACGAGAACAGGCCGGGCGGGCTGCTGGTCGCGGTGGTCGGCCTCTCCCTGCTGTCCGGCGTCTACTACAACCTCGTCACCGCGATCGTCGCGCGCCGCGAGGGGCACGTGCTCGCACGGCTGCGGACCGGTGAGCTGCGGGACGCCGAGATCCTGCTGGGGACCGCGCTGCCGGCCACGGCGCTCACGTGGACCCAGTCGCTCGTCGCCTGCGCGCTGGCCCTGGGGCTGACGGGGACGACGGCCTCGTCGAACGTCCCGACGGCCGTGCTCCCCGCCGTGGTCCTCGCCGTGCTGGCCGTCGTGCTCGGCACGGCGGTGTTCGGGCTCCTCGCGGTGGTCAGCTCGGCGTTCACGCGCACCGTCGAGCTCGCGCAGGTGACGAGCCTGCCGGGCACGCTGGTCCCGCTCCTGCTCAGCGGCCTGGTGATCCCGGTGGACACCTTCCCCGACTGGGTGCAGACCATCGCGCCGTTCGGGCCCCTGACACCGGTGGTCGACCTGCTGGACGTCGCCTTCACCGGGTCGGACGGGCCCGTCCTGGCACCTGTGGGCATCCTGCTCGGCTGGGTGGGGGTCGGCGGCTGGGCCGCGCGGAGGTGGTTCCGGTGGGAGGTCCGTCGATGAGACTTGCGTCCGCCGGCGAGGCACGGGCTAATGACCCCGTGACGAAGGACGGCCCGGTCGAGCGCAGGATCGACCAGCTCACGCGGTGGCCGCTCTACGCCCAGTCCGCGAGCGCTCCCGCCGTGCTTCTGCTGATCAACGGGTACGCGGGCGGGGTGACCGATCGGCAGTGGGCGGCGCTCCTGGCCCTCTCCGTCGCCCAGGCCGTCGCATGTGTGGTGCTGCTGCGCGCGGCGATCGACCGGCGGCTGGGCGGTGGGCGGCCGGTGCGTCTCCCGCTCGCCGCGGCCGCCGCGCTGACGCTCGCGGGGCTGCTGCTCTGCGTCGGGCTCGCCGACGACCTGCACCCCCTGACCTTCGGCCTGGCGGCCGGCGGGTCGGCGCTCGTGTTCTGCGCGGCCCTGACGTGCGCGGTGAGCCCGCTGCTGACCTCCACCCGGTTGGCGCTCGGGGTCGGCGTGCCCGCCGCGACGCTCGCCGCCGGTCAGCTCGCCCTGCAGGGCACGGTCGGCTGGGGCGTCGGCTACGCGCTCTGCGTCGGTGCCGCGGCGCTCACGTACGCGCTGTCGCTGTGGGTGCTGGACGTCATGTGGGAGCTGCACCGGAGCCGCGACGTCCAGGCCCGGCTGGCGGTGGCCGAGGAACGGCTCCGGTTCGCGCGGGACCTGCACGACGTGCTGGGCCGCAACCTGGCCCTGGTCGCGATCGACAGCGAGCTCGCCCAGCGGCTCGTCGAGCGCGGTCAGGACGGGTCCGAGCTCCTGGCGCGCATCCGGCAGACCGCGCAGGACTCGATGGCCGAGCTCCACGACGTGGTCGGCGCGTACCGCTCTGCGGACCTGAGCACCGAGCTCGCGGGTGCCCGGTCGGTCCTGCAGGCCGCCGGGATCGAGACGCGGGTCGTCGGTGACGGCGGCGGGCTGCCGCAGGACGCGCAGACGACGCTCGGCTGGGTGGTCCGCGAGGCGACGACCAACATCCTGCGGCACAGCGACGCCACGGCGGTGACGTTCGACCTGGCCGTCGACGTCTCCGACACGGTGCTGACCATCGGCAACGACGGCGCCCGCGCCGCCGGGTCCGGCGGGACCGGTCTCGTCGGGCTGCGCGAGCGGCTCGCCGCACGCGGCGGTGACGTGGTGGTCTCGACGGAGCCCGGCACCTTCGTGCTGGTCGCGCGGCTGCCGGTCGCCTCATGATCCGGGTGCTCCTCGCCGACGACGAGAACCTCATCCGCTCCGGGCTCGCCGCGCTGCTCGACCTGGAGGACGACCTCGAGGTCGTGGCGCAGGCCCGGACCGGCGGCGAGGCGGTCGCGATGGGCCGCGCCCACCGCCCCGACGTCGCCGTCCTCGACCTGCAGATGCCCGACCTCGACGGGATCGCCGTCGCCGAGGCTCTCGTCGGCGACGTCCCGGGGTGCAGGTGCGTGATCGTGACGAGCCACGGGCGGCCGGGCCACCTCAAGCGGGCGCTGGCCGCCGGCGTCCGGGGCTTCCTGCCCAAGACCGTGTCCGCCCAGGTCCTCGCCGACGTGGTCCGGTCGGTCCACGCCGGCGGCCGGTACGTCGACCCGCAGCTCGCCGCGGAGGCCATCAGCGGGGGTGACAATCCGCTGACGGCCCGTGAGGCCGACGTCCTCGAGCTCGCCGCGGACGGCGCACCGGTCGAGGCGATCGCCCGCTCGGCCTCCCTGTCGGCCGGGACGGTCCGTAACTACCTCTCGGCGGCGGTCACCAAGCTCGGCGCGGCGAACCGGCACGACGCGGCTCGCATCGCGCGCGACCGGGGCTGGATCGGCTGACCGGCGGGTCAGTGACGCACGTGCGACCTACGCGCGAGCCGCCACACCTCGTCGTCACGTCCCCGCCGCTCACCACACCCGCGTCCGCGACTCGCCGGAGGCGAGAGCCGCGAGGGGGCCGGCCGGGTACGTGGACGCCGCTGACTTCGGCTCGCCCACGAGGTCGGTGCCGAGCACGGCGGGGCTGCCGTCGCGCTCCTCGAACTCCGCGTCGGCGAAGCGCACGCGCTCCAGGTCGTGCCCGGTGACGAGCGCGATCCGCGCGTCGTCGAACCCGGCCGGGAGCCGGGCCTCGAGGTAGCACCCGTCGGGGCCCTCGACGACGGCGACGTGGACGTCGTCGCCGGTGAGCACGACCGCGCCGGGCTCCCCCGGTACCGGCTCGGCCCCACCGGCGAAGACGTTGTCGCGGAGGTAGACGGGCTGCTGCACGCCCTTGAACCGCTCGTGGTCGCCGCGCCACAGGTCGTGGACCTGGGCCAGGTACTCGGCCATCGAGGCGGGGTGCCCGGCGTACCCGGCCGTGCCGTGCCCGGCCGACGTCCCGGCGCCGGAGGTCGGGGCGTACGCCTCCTCGCCGCCGCCGAGGAACACGTTGCCGATGAACCGGTCGTCGGCGCCCTCGATCGCGGCGTACCCGGCGACCTGCGTGCTGTGCGGCACGTGGTACGGCGTGGGACGGTCCAGGACAGCCTGCCGCCACACCGTCCCGCACACGAGGTTGTGCACGAAGGCGCCGCCCTGGCTGAAGATCTCCAGGGACGCGGGCGACCCGAGGATGTTGTGCTCCACGAGGTAGGGCCCGTGGGACACCTCGACGAACAGGTCGCGGCTGTTGCGGTAGAACACGTTCCGCGACACGCGGGTGCCCTGGGTCTGCCAGTCGAGCCACGTGCCCAGCGAGCAGTCGTGGATGCGGTTGTGCCGGATCTCCACGTCGATCGCGGCGTGCAGCTTGATGCCGGCGATCTCGTAGCCGTAGAACTCCCGCTTGAGCGCGATGTTGTAGATGTGGTTGTCCTCGATGGTCGAGAACACGCAGCCCAGGTGGCCGACGATGCCGTTCTGGCCGCAGTCGTAGATGGTGTTGCGGCGCACCACGTGCGAGCCGACGTGCTCGCGGTCCCAGCCGATCTGCCGGGCGGCGAACACCGACTCGAGCTGGTACTGGTAGCCCGGCTTGTCCCGGCGCCACCGGGCGTAGTTCTGGCCCGTCGAGGCTTCCTTGCCCAACGAGACCGCCGAGCACTTCGCGTCGTGGATGACGTTGTCCTCGATGATCCAGCCCTTGGCCCAGTTCGGTCCGATGAGGCCGGGCTGGTCGGCGGTCGGAGGGGTCCACGGGCACGCGGCGTGCGCCAGCTCGAACCCGCGCACCGTGATGTAGTCCAGGTGGTGCTCGGTGGGGTAGAACACGGAGCGCCGGACGTTGATCTCCACGAGCGCGCCGTTGGGGTCGGCGTCCTGGAAGTTGGCCCACAGGGTCGTCTCGTCGGCGCCGACCTCGGCGTACCAGACGTACCGCGTCTGCTCCGGGTCACGGAGCTCGACCGTGGTGCCGGTCCAGTCGTCGACCACGGTGGTGCGCAGCGGCGGGTCCGCGAGCGCCGCGCGGTCGAGGACCTCGTAGAAGCTCTTGCCGTTCAGGTACACGTCGCCCAGGTGCGTCCGCGGGGCGTCGGGCCCGTACAGAGCCCAGTCCCCGTCCAGCTCCTCCGCGAACGGGTTGAACGAGCCGAACAGCGTGTTCGGGAGGGTGACCCGCCACACGGTCCCGTCCTCCCGGACCCAGCCCGTGACCTGCTCGGACCCCTTGATGACCACGTGCTCGCCGGGCGCGGCCTCGTAGGTGATCCTGCGCCGGTCGCTGACCCCGCCACGCTGCGGCCTGACCCACTCGCGGTACTCCCCGGCGTGGACCACGACCCGGTCGCCCGGCCGCGCGAGGGCGGCGGCCTTGTTGATGGTCCGGAACGGCGCCTCGGCGGACCCGTCGGCGGTGTCGGAACCTGTGGTCGCGACGTGGAGTGCAGGTGTCATGGAGCGTCGACCTTCCGGGCCTGTCGTAGCGGATCGTCGTGCGGTGGCAGGGCCATCTTGCCTCCACCGGACGGCACACCGGGGGTGCGCGCCTCGACCTGCGCGGCTGACCGCCCGGCATCCCCGGCGAGCATCCGCCACGGTGGCGCACCTCCACCGGTCGTGATGTCGTCGGACACGTCCCGTGCACCGCCCCCGAGGAGGTCGTCCATGCAGTACCGCACGCTCGGTCCCAGCGGCACCGTCGTCTCGACGCACTGCCTCGGCACGATGACGTTCGGCTCCGAGGCCGACGAGACGACCTCGGGCGACATCCTGACCGCGTTCGTGGAGCACGGCGGCACGTTCCTCGACACGGCGGACGTCTACTCGGCCGGGGCCTCGGAGGAGATCGTCGGCCGGTGGCTCGCCGCCCATCCGACCGAGGCCCGGCAGCTCGTCGTCGCGACCAAGGGCCGCTTCCCCACGGGTCCCGGACCGAACGACGTCGGCCTGTCCCGCCGCCACCTGCGCGACGCGCTCGACGCGTCGCTGCGCCGCCTCGGTGTCGAGCACGTCGACCTCTACCAGGTGCACGCGTGGGACGCCCTCACCCCGGTCGAGGAGACCCTGCGGTTCCTCGACGACGCCGTGCGTGCGGGGAAGATCTCCTACTACGGCTTCTCCAACTACCTCGGCTGGCAGCTCACGAAGGCGGTGCACGTCGCCCGGGCGCACGGCTGGGCGGCGGCGGTCACGCTCCAGCCCCAGTACAACCTGCTGGTCCGGGACATCGAGCACGAGGTCGTGCCCGCCGCGCTGGACGCCGGCGTCGGGCTCCTCCCCTGGTCCCCGCTGGGCGGTGGCTGGCTCACCGGCAAGTACGAGCGGGACGTGCCCCCGCAGGGAGCGACGCGGCTCGGCGAGAACCCCGAGCGGGGCATGGAGGCCTGGAAGGCGCGCAACGCCCAGGACCGCACGTGGCGCGTGGTGGATGCCGTGCGTGACGTGGCTCAGGCACGCGGGGTGCCGATGTCGCAGGTGGCGCTCGCCTGGCTCGGCGGCCGGCCCGCGGTCACGTCCGTGATCCTCGGTGCCCGCACGGTCGACCAGC
Source organism: Cellulomonas sp. URHB0016 (assembly GCF_054057935.1). Taxonomy (NCBI): domain Bacteria; kingdom Bacillati; phylum Actinomycetota; class Actinomycetes; order Micrococcales; family Cellulomonadaceae; genus Cellulomonas; species Cellulomonas sp. URHB0016. The sequence goes on from NZ_JBSRZU010000001.1 coordinate 2,307,690, forward strand.
TGCTCGACAACCTGGCAGCGGGAGACCTCGACCTCACCGACGACGAGCTGACCCGGCTCACCGGAGCGAGTGCGCCGACCGTCGACGACTACCCGTACGGCGTCGGCGGCGTCGCACAGCGGCACCGTGGCCTGACGGGCGACCGCTGACCGTCCGGCGCCCGGGGTACGGCTACCGCGCGGTCGACGACGCCGTGGTGGGCGGGCTGCTCGTCGGGGTGTCCTGACCCCGCCGGGCAGCGTCCTCGTCTCCCGGCCGCGTCCCCCTCTCGAGCCGCCGCATCCGGGGTGCGAGCACGAGGACGCCGACCGCGGCGGCGGCCGCGCCACCGAGCGTGTTGAGCAGGACGTCGTCGAGCGCCGAGGAACGTCCCAGGTGGAGCGAGTGCTGCACGACCTCGATCGCGACCGACGCGGCGGCGACGACCGCCGTCGTCCGGAGCACCGTGCGGACCCGTCGGGACACCACCGGCAGCAGGAGGCCGAGCCACGACAGCAGCAGCAGGTTGCCGACGAGCTGCACCTGGTTCGACGCGCTCGCCCCCGCCCGCGAGATGACGCTCAGCGGCACGAGGTTCACAGAGCTGCCGCTGCCGGTGCCGGCCGGCGTGAGCGTCAGGAAGGCCGAGACGGCGGCCCCGACGACGAGCGTCACCCAGCAGGCCGCGCGCGCGACGACGACCCTGCCGGTCGACCCGTGCCGCACGGCCACCGCACCCGCGACGCCGACGAGCAGGGCGCAGCCGACGACGGCGGCGCCCACCACGACGGCCATCACGCCGTACAGCCGGACGAGCTTGTCCACGTCCCCGCCTCTCGCTCGCACCCCGGACGCCGGCCACGACGGGCACGGCCGGCGTCCGACCGCCGGGGTACGGCGACGCTAGCGGATCAGGGCCGCCTCAGCTCCCCACGCAGGTCAGCACCGGCGCCGGCGCTCCCGACGTGGTGGAGCCCTGCAAGCCGAACGCGGCGGAGGCGGAGGGTGCGAGCGCGCCGTTCCAGGGCAGGCTCGCCGCGGACTGCGTGCCGCCGCTGCGTGAGAAGGAGGCGTTCCAGCCGTTCGCGAGCTGCGCGCCGTCGGGCCACGTCCACGTGACCAGCCAGCCCCGCAGCGCCGCGGTGCCCGTCGACCGGACCGTGACGGTCGCCGTGAACCCGCTGCCCCAGCTGTTGTCGGTGCGCCAGGTCGCGGTGCACGCCGTCGTGCTCGACGAGCCCGCCTGCGTCGTCGCCGTCACCGCGGCGGACGCGGCCGAGACGTTGCCCGCGGCGTCCTTCGCCCGTACCGAGTACGAGTACGCCGTGCCGGCCGACAGGCCGGTGTCGGTGTACGAGGTGGTCGTCGTCGTCGCGACCCGGGTCGTGCCGCGGTAGACGTCGTAGCCCGCGACGCCGACGTCGTCCGTCGACGCCGTCCACGTGAGGGGCACCGTGCTGCTCGTCGTCGACCCGGCGGTCAGGCCGGTCGGGACGGTCGGCGCGCTGCCGTCGACCGGTACGGCGACGGTCGTCGCGGTCGCGCTGCCCGAGGCGGACGACACGTTGCCCGCGGCGTCCCGCGCCTTGACGGTGTACGAGTACGCCGTGCCCGGCGTCAGCCCGGTGTCCGTGAAGGTGGTCCCGGTGGCGGTCCCGGCGAGCGTGCTGCCGCGGTACACGTCGTAGCCGCTCACGCCGACCGCGTCGGTGGACGCCGTCCAGGTGAGCGACACGGACGTGGTCGTCGTGCCGGTCACGGCGAGCGCGGTCGGCGCCGACGGCGCGATCACGTCGCCCCCGCCGGTCGGCCAGGTCAGGCCGGCGCCGAGCGGGAACAGCGGCGTCTGGCCGTCGCCCGCGTTGACCGGCTCCTGCGTCGCGGTGGCCGGCCACGACACGGGCAGCTTCCCGCTCGGCGCGACCGCGCCGAACAGCACGTCGGCCACACCGGCACCCTCGCTGCCCGGCAGCCACGCCGCGTCGAACGCGCTGACCCAGGGCAGCACGCCGGAGATGTCCAGGGGACGGCCGGAGACCAGCACGGCGACCGTCGGGACGCCGGAGGACCGGATGCGCTGGAGCGCCGCGGTGTCGGTCGAGTCCAGCGAGAGGCCGTCGGGCCGGTCGCCCTGCCCCTCCGCGTACGGCGTCTCACCGACCACCGCGACCGCCACGGAGCACGACGAGTCGACGTTGCTCGCGTCGGCGGCGAACGTCGTGGTGCGGCCGACCTGCTGGATGCCCTGCAGGATCGTCGTGCCCGGCACCGTCGAACCGCTCGCGCCCTGCCAGGTGAGGGTCCAGCCGCCGCTCTGGCGGCCGATGTCGTTCGCGTTCTTCCCGGCCACGCACACCTTGCCGCCGGTCTTCGCGAGCGGCAGGACGCCCGAGTTCTTCAGGATGACCTGTGACCTGGCGACCGCCGTGCGGGCGAGCGCACGGTGCGCGGTGCTGCCCACCGTCGACGCGAAGGACCGGTCGGCGTAGGGCCGCTCGAACAGGCCCAGCTCGAACTTCTTGGTGAGGATGCGGCTGACCGCGTCGTCGATCCGGGAGATCGGGATCGCGCCGTTCTGCACGTCCTGCTTCAGGTACGTGAGGAACGTCTTGTACTCGTTCGGCACCATCACCATGTCGATGCCGGCGTTCACCGACGTCGCGACCTCCTGGGCGGTGAAGCCCTTGGCGCCGTCGAGCTGGTCGATGGCCGCCCAGTCGGACACCACGAAGCCCGTGAACCCGAGCTCGCCCTTGAGCACGTCCGTGAGCAGGTACTTGTTGCCGTGCATCTTGACGCCGTTCCAGCTGCTGTACGACACCATCACCGAGCCGACGCCCTTGTCGACGGCGGCCTTGAACGGCGGCAGGTGGATCGCCCGCAGCTCGGCCTCGCTGATCCGGGCGTCGCCCTGGTCGTCGCCCGTCGCGGTGCCGCCGTCGGCGAGGAAGTGCTTCGCCGTCGCGAGGATCGACGCGGACCCCCCGAGCCGCTCGCCCTGGAAGCCGGTGACGATCGTCGTCATCGACGACGTGATCGCCGGGTCCTCGCCGAACGACTCGTAGGTCCGCCCCCACCGGTCGTCGCGGACGGTGCACAGGCACGGCGCGAAGGTCCAGTCCACGCCCGTGGCCGACACCTCCTCGGCGACCGCCCGGCCGATGTCCTGCACGAGCTGCGGGTCACGCGTGGCGCCGAGGCCGATGTTGTGCGGGAAGATCGTCGCGCCGTAGGCGTTGTTGTTCCCGTGCACGGCGTCGACGCCGTACAGCATCGGGATCTGCAGGGGCGTCGCGAGCGCCCCGCGCTGGAGGCCGTCGTAGAGGTCCGCCCAGCCGGTCGTGGTGTTGGAGGACGGTGCCGAGCCGCCGCCCGAGAGGACCGACCCGAGCCGGTACGTCGTCAGGTCCGACGCGGTCACCACCGCGCGCTCGGCCTGCGTCATCTGGCCGATCTTGTCCTCGAGCGTCATGCGGCCGAGCAGGTCGGCGACCCGGGTCGCCGTGGGCAGCGTCGCGTCCTGGTAGGGCAGGACGGCGGCCTGCGCGGGCGGGGTCGTCCCGGTCGAGCCGGCCAGCGCGACGCCCATCCCGGACGCGGTGAGCACCGTCGCGAGGACCAGCGAGACTCCCCGCCGGCGTCGCCGCCTGCGCGCGGTCGTTGCGTCGGACAGCGCGGACCGGGGCATGGGTCGACTCCTTCGTCAGGCTCGGCCCGTCGTCGGGCTGCGGCTGCGCCGATCCTCCGGCCGCGACCCCCGGTCCCACTAGCCCGGAATCGTTTCGTACGCGCGACGAGGCTCCGCTGCGGCCCCGGCCGCCCGCCGCCCTGGTTACCTCGACGTGCCTGCCGACACGCCGTCATTCGCCTGGGTGAACGCAACCGTTACGCCTCTAGGGTGAACGCGCCCCGTGCGCCGGACGGACACGGGACCCCACACCATCGGAGGACTTTGTGCGCTCCCGCACGCTGGCCAGGCTCGCCCTCGGCCTTTCACTGACCATCGCTCTGAGCGGAGCCGCGAGTGCCGCAGACGCGGCCTCGTCGCCCAGCCCCGCGCCGGCGTTCCACAAGCTCGTCGCCCCGATCGGCGGCACGGATGGTGCCCCGTCCGCACGTCTCGCGCCCGGGGCGTCGGACTCGACGTCGTCCTCCGACTCGGTGGAGGCGGCGACCGACCTCTCGATCCCGGACGTCGACTGGACCGCGTTCCAGACGCTCAACCTGGCGCGCCTCGGCCAGGGCGCCCCGCCGGTCATCCGTCACGGGTCGCTCGACGCCATCGCCCGGGACTGGGCGAGCTCGGAGGCGGCGAGCGGCTCCACCGAGCTGGCCCCGGACGAGTACCTCGCATCGAGGGTCCCGGCCGGTGCGGTCGACGGGCTCCAGGCCATCTACTCATGGCGCAGCACCGACGTGGGGACGTTCCTCCAGAAGGTGGAGGACGCACTCGAGGAGGACGGCAGCCTGCAGGCCAACTTCACCGACTCGGGCATCGCGATCGTGCAGTCCCAGTACGGCCTGTGGGCGTACGTCCTCCTGGCCGAGTACCCGCACAGCACGCCCGCCGCGGGTGAGATGCCGTTCTACCGCTTCTACCGGCCGGGCACGGGGACGCACTTCTACTCGACGTCCGTCGCCGAGCGGAACGCGGTGATCGGGTACCCCGAGTACCGGTACGAGGGCCTCGTGGCCTACATCAAGGCCCCCGGGACGTCGGGTGCGAGCCTGCAGGACCTGAACCGCTTCCAGCTCAAGGGGGCGGGCACGCACTTCTACACGGCGAACGCCGCGGAGTACAACCAGGTCCTGACGTTCCCGCAGTACTCCCTCGACGGGGTCGCGGGCCGGGTCTCCGCCGCACCGGGCACCGGCCTGTCGCCCATGCACCGGTTCTTCCGTCCCGCGTCCGGCACCCACTTCTACACGGCGAACCCCGACGAGGTGGCACTGGTCCAGACGCTCCCGGGCTACACCTACGAGGGCGTCGCCTTCTACCTCCGCGTCGCGAGCTGAGTCGCGGGACGTGACCTGACAGGTCACGTCCCCGGCACCCAGGGTGACGGGCGGACCGTCCTGCTCAGCCCCGAGCGGGACGGTCCGCCGCACTCTGTGCGGCGGCGGTCCTCGGCGCACCCGAGCACCCGACCCAGCCGCGCCGGGCGGCGGGCCCGGACTCGACCGTGACGACCACGAGCACGGTCACCACCAGACGACGGTGCTGGTCGCCGAGCAGGTTCGTGGCTTCACGTTCGCGTCGCCCGAGTGGTGCACGGTCAGCAGACCTGCGGACAGCGGATGCGTGTCGGCGTCCCAGACCGGCCCGGTCCACGTGGCGCGGGCGCCGAGCAGCCCCGGACCGTCCACCGTGGCCGAGCCGTCGAACAGCCCGACCGTCCCGGTCGCGGCAAGGAGCGCCGACGACGGGCTCGCGCTGAGGCTCACCGTGCCGGTCGCCGGCGGTCGGCCGGCGACGACAGGGGCGACCGGGCCGGTCGCAGCCGTGCCGCCGCCGGACGTGCGGGTCGCACCGGTCCCCACGACGCGCCCGGCCGCCGCGGTCGCCACCTTGCTCGTGCGGAGGACGGCCGTCGCGCTGGACGCGGCGTGGTCGACGCTGCCGAGGTACGTGGCGGTGAGGGAGTACGTGCTGGACACCCACGTCGACCCGCTCCACGTCGCCGTGCCCTGGTCGAGCACCAGGCTCGCCAGCTTCACCGACCCCTTGTAGAGGTCGACCGTGCCGGTCGCCGGCGGCTGGCCGGACACCGGAGCGACCGTGACGGTGACCTTCGGCCTCGCGCCGGGCGTGAAGCCGGTGGCGGTGATGCGGGTCACGGTCGCCCCCTTGGCCACCGTCAGCGGGACGGACGTCGAGGTGGAGGGCAGCACGTCCGGCGCGCCCAGGTACGCGGCCACGACGGTGTGGCTGCCGACCTTGAGCGACGTCGGCAGGCTCACCGTCCCCGCGCCGTCCGTGAGCGTTCCCGTCGCGACCGCGGCGCCGTCGACGCGGAGCTCGTAGGAGCCGGCTGCCGGCCGCAGCGAGGCGACCCTCACGGTCGCGGTCGCCGAGCTGCCCGCGGCGATCGTGGGGGCCGACAACGTGACGCTCGTGGTGGACGTCTCGACGGTCCCTGCGACCGCCATGGTCGCGGTACCGGCCGACTGCCCGTGGCTCGACGACGCCAGGTACGTGCCGGTCATCGTGTGCGTGCCCCGCGCCACGGAGCCTGCGGGGAAGGCGAAGGTGGCCAGGCCGTCCGTCATGGTCCCCACGACGGCGGCGAGCGCGTCGACCTGCAGCGTCACCGGGCCCGACAGCGGGCCGTCGGTCGCGGTCGACCGGACCGAGACGGTGAAGGGGGTCGTGACGTCGACCCACGCGGGAGCCGTCACGGTGGTCCGGGTGGCGGGCAGGGACCCGCGGGGTCTCGGGCCCGGCAGGCCGCCGTCGCCGGCGAGGGTGATGGCGACCGTCGCGTCGGACGTGGACGTCGACCTCACCGCCACCGCGAAGCGTCCCGACGCGGCGATGTACGCCTCCCCCGGCTGGTGCGTGGCCCACGCCAGACCCGCACCGTCGTACGTGGAGAGCGTCGTCAGCGTCCGCCCGTCGACGCGCGTCACGTGCACGCCGGGCGTGTAGGAGATGGTGCGCCCGTTCACAGTGAGCCGGGCTCCCGGCGCCGTGTAGAAGGCGCCGGTGTCGGCGCCCGACCGGTACTCCACGAAGTACCGCGCACCGTCCGCGGGGTCGGTGAAGGTCGCCGCGGTGATGCCCGCGCTCCCGGACGCCGGGCTCAGCACCACGGTCGTCGTCGTCGCCTGGCCCGGCCAGCCCAGCGTGGCGACGTGCGAGTCACGGCCCGGCAGCGTCAGCAGATCCTGGAACGCCGCCTCCAGCGTGGTGGGCGGGTACCCGCCGACGGTGGCGCTCATCGGGCCGAACGCTCCGTAGTATTGGCCGATCGTGACGGCCGAGCTCGTGCCGACGTACTCCAGGTTGGCGTGCCCGAGGCTCAGGTTGTGCCCGATCTCGTGGGCGACGATCGACCACTGCGTGCCGACGATCTGGACCAGGCCACCGTTGGCCAGGCTCGCACCGACCTGCGCGATGCCGGCGTACGAGTAGCCGCAGGTCGACGGCGAGAAGATGATCAGGTGGTTGCCCGAGCTGCCGAAGCTCACACCGGGGAACAGTGCCTTGCCCTTGGTCCACAACGTCGAGCTGTCCATCGCGCAGCTGCTCGTGGTCGTCGCGAGCGTCGCCCACCCGGGGGTGTCGAACGTCGAGATGGCGCCACGCGCCTCGCGGAGCCAGTAGCTCTCGGCGCTCGCCGTCATCGCGTCCGCCTGGGCCGGGGTGATGTCGCTGGTCACCGTCGGGTCGTCGACGACCACGACGTAGGCGTGGTGGGCGGTCGTCGGTGCGGTCGTCGTCGCGGCCACGGCCGGCTCGGTGAGCGTCGCCGAGACGACGTCCCGGACGCCGTCGGCGTCGGGCTCCGACAGCCGCGCGACGATGCTCGTGCCCGCCTCGAAGTCCTCGTACGCCGCCGGCAGGTCGACGGGGACGAGGGTCCCGTCGACCGTCTCGATGAGGTACCCGTCGCCGACGGTCTCCCCGGGGAACGTGGGGACCGCGTCGTTCGAGACACGCAGCAGCTCACCCGACACCGTCGAGGTCACCGGATCGGCGGCGGACGCCGCTGACGGGCCGGCGAGGCTCAGCAGCACGGACGCTGCGGCGACCAGGGCGATACCGCCCATGCGACGGGATCGATCGGGCACGTGCGGCCTCCGTGGTTGACGTCGTGCTGCGGCTGACGCGCGAACCGTTCTCACCGGGAGCTCACGACGGTGAGCAGGGCAGCATTCGCTCCGGATCCACGAGATGCGCCCCACCGGTCGTCGCGTCCCGGATGGATCGGTCCCTGCGGCGCCGTTCATGAGGGCCGGGCGCACACGATTGCCGAACTCGGCCCGACATCCCCCGTTTGCCGCGCCACCTGCGCCGCCGATGCGGTGATCCACTCGTCAGTGCCTCCTGCTCGCGGTCGTCCGAAGGGGTGAGCGTGCCGGATCCCGTTCTGTGATCGCCACTCCGCCGGGCAACCCGGGCCGCGCGCGCCAAGATGTCGGGGTGACCCTCTACGCGCAGACCCCGTGGCGCCGTGCACGCCAGGTGATCGGCGACCTCCTCGTCGTCGGCTGGATCGTGTTCTGGGCGCGGGCCGGGCTGTGGGTGCATGACGTCGTGGGACGGCTCGCCGCCCCGGGCCGGACGCTGGAGGACGCCGGGTCCTCCCTGGCGGACAGCATGTCCTCCGCCGGGGAGACCGTCGCGCGCGTCCCGCTCGTCGGCGACGACGCACGCGCGCCCTTCGCTGCGGCCGGTGGCGCAGGGGACTCGATCGCACGCGCGGGGGTCGAGGTGCAGGAGGGCGCGCTCCACCTCGCGCTGGTGCTCGGGCTCACCATCGCCCTGGTCCCGATCGTGCTCGTCGCCGCGGCCTGGCTGCGCTCCCGTGCGCGCTTCGTCAGCCGCGCGCGCGCCGCCAGGCACATCCTCGACTCCGCCGCCGACCTGGACCTGTTCGCGCTGCGGGCGCTCGCCACGCAGCCCGTCGGCGCGCTCGCCCGCGTGAGCGACGACCCGGCCGACGCGTGGCGCCGCGGGGATCCCGACGTCGTCCGCGCACTCGCGTCGCTCGAGCTGAGCTCGCTCGGCCTCCGCGCCCCTGCCGTGCCGACGCCGACCTGACCCACCGGCCCGCCGGCCCCGCCGGCCGGCCCGGCCCGGCCCGGCACCCTTGCCGGTCAGCCCCAGGGCCGCACGTCACCAGACCGGCCTGAGCCGCAGCGGCGGCTCGAGCGTGCCGCCGTGCTCGGCGACGTGCCGCAGGTCCTGGCTCAGGGCCTCGAACCGCTCCGGCCCGAGCATCTCGCGCACCTCGCCCTCGACCTGGCGCCACACGTCGCCCGCCGCCCGCACCACGTCCCGGCCGGCGGCGGTGAGGACCGCGAGACGCGCCCGGTGGTCGCGGGGGTCCGCCCGGCGCTCGACGAGTCCCGCACGCTCGAGCCCGTCGAGGAGCTGCGCGGCGGCCTGCTTCGTGACGCCGAGGTGCAGGGCGACCTCGGCGCCGGACGCCCCGCCGGTGCTGGCGAGCAGCTGGAACGTGTAGCCGTGCGCGGGGCGGACGGCGACGCCGCGGGCGGCGAGCTCGTCGTGGGTCCGTTCGAACACCGCGCGGGTGGCGAGCAGGAGCAGCTCCGGCAGGCCGAGCCCGGAGTGCGGCGCGGCCGTGGGTGGAGGGGTGGTCGTCATCATGGTCCTTTTCCGTCAAGCACCTTGACCGAGAGCGTGGCGCGTCCTACGGTGAACACAGTCAACCACCTTGACCAACAGGAGCCACCGTGACCGTCCAGCACCTTGCCGATGCCCGCGCCTTCCGCCTGCACGGTTTCACGTTCCGACCGCTGGCGACGCCGAGCCTGGGCACGACCGAGCTCGCCCTCTGGCACGTCGACGCCCCGGCCGGCGCCGCCAGCCCGCCGCACTCGATGAGCCGCGAGGAGGTCTTCGTCGTGCAGCGCGGGCGCCTCGACGCGACCGTCGCCGGGGTCGAGGTCGCGCTCGGACCCGGCGACGCGCTCACCGTCCCCGCCGGGGCGACCCTGGTCCTGCGGAACACGACCGACGCCCCCGCCGAGGCCCTCGCCTGCACGAGCGTCGGCATGGAGGCCACCGTCGGCGGCAACGTCATGGCTCCCCCGTGGGCTGCCTGACGACGCCCGTGCTCGTCGGGCCCGTCAGAGCTGACGCCAGACCGCGGAGGGCGACTAGCTCGACGGCAGCGCGATGCCGCGGTCCCCGTCCAGGTCCAGCCCGCCGAGCCTGAGCTCCTCCAGCAGGGCTCGGGCGTTCTCGGCGGCGCTCAGGCCGTCCTCCGTGCGGTGGAACGGCGCCGCGGGAGCCTCGTACGGGTCGTTGACCCCGGTCAGCAGGGGAAGGTCCCCCCGCCGTGCAGCCGCGTACAAGCCCTTCGGGTCACGCGCCTCGCAGACGGCGAGGGGTGTCGCGACGTGCACCTCTCGAAAGGCCACACCCTCCTGCTCGTGCAGGTCACGTACCCACTCCCGGTCCTCCGCGTAGGGAGATATGACACTGACCACGCAGACCACACCGTTCCTGCCGAGCAGATGAGCGAGGCGCCCGATCCGTCGCACGTTCAGCGACCGGTGCGCTCGCGAGAACCCGAGGTCGTCCGTGAACCACGACCGCAGCGCGTCGCCGTCCAGGTGCTCGACGGGCCGGTGGCCCAGACGCAGGACGAGCTGGTGCGCCAGCGTGGTCTTGCCGGCCCCTGACAGCCCGGTCAGCCATATGGTCGTCACGGTCTTCTCCTCGGAGCTGCTCGATGAACGGCGGGCGGTCCACCACGGACGCGAACGGGTCAGAAGTACTCGGGCAGCTCCTTCGCCAGTGCCGCGTGGATGCGTGCCCGGGCGGGCACGGACGGGTCCGGCCGCTCGAGCTCCAGGCCGGTGAGGCGCTCGAACAGATCGATGTACTTGTTGCTGAACTCGATCAGCGTCTCCGTCGGGATAGGAGGGATCGCGTCCCGGTACGGGTCGCACCGCCCCGTGATCCACAGGCGCAGGAACTCCTTGTCCAGGCTGTCCGGCTCCTGTCCTGCGTCGAACCGGTCCTCGTAGGTGTCGGCGACCCAGAACCTGCTGGAGTCCGGGGTGTGGATCTCGTCGGCGACCACCACCTGGCCGTCCTCGTCCACACCGAACTCGTACTTGGTGTCGACGAGGATGAGCCCCTTCTCGGCCGCCAGCTCCTGCCCGCGTGCGAACAGGGCGAGGCTCCGTGACACCAGCTGATGCCACTGGTCGGTGGTCACGAGCTGGGACTGGAGGATCTCTGCCTCGGTGATCGGCTCGTCGTGCCCGCCGCCGGCCGGCTTCGTCGTCGGTGTCACGATCGGTGTCGCCAGCTTCTGGTTCTTCCTGAGCCCGTCGGGGAGCTCGTGGCCGTACAGCACCCGCTCGCCCCGGTCGTACATCGGCCAGAGGCTGGTGTTGGTCGAGCCTGTGAGGTAGGCCCGCACGACGATCTCGATCGGGAGCATCTCCAGGTCCCGGACCAGGACGACGTTGGGGTCCGGGTACGAGATGACGTGGTTCGGGCAGACGTCTGCGGTCCGGTCGAACCAGTAGCGAGCGGTCTGCGTGAGCACCTGGCCCTTGTACGGGACCGCAGCAAGGACATGGTCGAACGCCGACTGCCGGTCGGTCGCGATCAGGAGGCGTCGCCGGTCCGGCAGCGCGTAGGAGTCGCGCACCTTGTTGCGCTGGAAACCGGGGATCTCGGGGAACTCCGCGTCGACGAGGCAGCCGTCGACGAGCTGCGACTCACTGGTGGTCTGTCGTGCCATGGGTCCGGCGTCTCCTGGGTGCGATGGGCTGTGGTGGGTGCGGCGGGCGCGTTCCGCCCGGCTAGCTCGGCGGGTAGCCGTACGTGTGGAGGACGTCTCCGTACAGGCGCTCGAAGGTCTGTGCCTGCTCGTCGCTGAACACCTCGCGCCACGCTCCGACCTGCCCGCGGAAGAAGGTCCGGGCGGTCGGGTCGAAGATCCGGACGTCCTCGTCGCCCGCCTCGGCCCCGAGGAAGTCACCGATGCGACGGACCGCCGTCCGCTGCCGGTCCTCGCTCCCCCCGCCCTCCGCGCCGACGAGGTCCTCGAAGGAGACCTGGGCCACGGCGGGGTGGAACAGCAGCCAGTCGTTGCGCCTGTACTTGTCGACGTGCTCGCCCATGTGCCTGATCGCGAAGTCCAGCTGCGCCGAGGCGCTCGGCATCGCGTTCAGGATCTCCGCGAAGATCATGTTCCGGGCGAACGGGCTGTAGGGGTCGTTCGCGCGCTGGAGCAGGTAGTTGACGAGCGACAGCAGCGAGTCGCGCGGGTCGCGGTAGTTGAACAGGATGCGAGGCTCGCCGCTCGAGCACCAGTCCAGCAGGTGGCTCCCGATCTCGAGGCCGTGCAGGAACATGCACGTCGGAGCGGGGTACTCCTGGAGCACCTCCAGCATCAAGCGAGGCTGTGAGAGCAACGACCGGCGGTCACGCGCGCCGGAGTCCTTGGCGTGCAACCGGGAGAGGACGTCGTCGAAGCTGTCACGGATGCCGTGGCCGACGCAGGTGTATCCGAAGGCCTCCTCCATCGTGCGGGCCACCAGGTTCGTGCCGCTCTTCTGGAGCGACACCACCAGGACGTGGGACGCCGGATCTACCGAACCCATTCGGCGGCCTCCAGGATCTCGTGCGCCCGGGCGGTGCTCCCGGCCGCGGCGTCGGACGGGCGCGTGGACGGGGATCTCCGAGACGCGGCCGCCGGGTCGTCCTCAGCGGCAGCGCCCAGCAGGCGCAAGGTGCTGGCGACGACCCGCCGGTGGATGGTCTCCACGTCGCCGACGCCGTCGATGTGACGGACGTTCTGCTCGTCGCTCAACAAGGTCGCGTACCGGTCGAAGACCACCTGGTGGAAGTCGACCCCCTTCTTCTCGATGCGGTCCCGCGCGGACCGCTTCTGCAACCTGCGGGAGCAGTCGTCGGGCGGGGTGCTCACGTGGAAGACGACGTGGTCGCGCCATTCCTCGCAGATGCTGTCGCGAAGGTGCTCGATCAGCTCGACCGACTCGTCGTCGACGCCCTGCATGGCGAGGATCGACAGGAAGAACCTGTCGACGATCAGCACGTCGTAGTCGTCGGCCAGCGCGGCCATCTCGTCCAGGAAGGCCTGCCTCGCCGCGGACAGGACCAGGATCTCGACGGTGTTGCTGAACGCGTTCTCGATGAACATGCCGCGCAGGAGCCTGCCTGCCTCGGTGTCGAAGACGTGCTTGTAGAGGCTCCTGACCCCGTGGCTGTTCAGGTAGTCGTCGAGCAGCTTCGCCTGCGTGGTCTTGCCACTACCGTCGATGCCTTCGAAAACGATCCATATCGGCTTGCGCATCGTTCGCGGCTCCCCTCGGCATGGTCGTCTGCGGACCGCAGCGCCAGTGCGGTTCGTCTCGGTGCACACGGCTGCGACGCCGTGTGCTGCGGTGCTCAGGGCACGGCCTCGGACACCGACGCCTCGAGCTGACCCATCACCTGCTCGAACCAGGTCGCCTGCCCCTGGTCGTCGTTCGGGTCCGGGAGGTACCAGGAGTCGCTGTTCGCCAGCCCGACGAGGGACCCGACGACGCGGATCTCGTTGACGCTCTCGGCCCAGGCTCTGGTCGCCGCTGCACGGGATGCGGCGGAGTCGATGCCCAGCTCGTCCACGGCGAACGCGGTGACGTCGGCGAACGCCTGGCGGACGCCGTCCTCGGACAGGTCGAGGGGGCGGAGCGCGAGCGCCCAACCCCGGTCCGCGCATCCGGGGTTCCACCGGGCGATCTCCGAGAGGGCCAGCCGGATGCTCTCGGCCCGCCCCCCGGTGGATGCCACCGGAGCCCCGCGGCGCGCGGTGAAGATGAGGATGGAGTAGTGCAGGACGTGCTCCAGGGCGTTCCAGGCAAGGCCGTACTGCCGCGCGGCCAGCGCCCCTTCGTAGTCGAAGTGGACGGCCATGAGGTTCAGCTCGTGCTCGTTGAGGTACCTGCGGTGACGCAGCCACGAGACGAGCGGCTCAGTCCCTAGCATGTTCGACCCTCCTCGTCCGAGCCGTCGGGTTCCGAGCCGTCGGGTTCCGAGCCGTCGGGTGAGGCGTACCCGTCGGCGTGCATCGCCTCGAACAGGTGCTGGACGCCGATCTGGACCACGTGCTCGGCGAGTCCCAGCCGGCTCGCGGCGTGGTGACGCGCCTCGACCCAGCTCTCGCCCGCAGCCAACCGGTCACACAGCTCGACGGCCGGCGCCTCGACGTGGCGCATCGACGACCTGCCGCGCACGAGCGTCTCGCTGGACCCGCCCAGCCGCTGCACGCCCGGCTCGAGACGCCACCTCTTCCCGAGCACGTGCCGCCCCTGGGCCTCGATCGTCCCGGCGACGAGCGGCTCGAAGGTCTCCCACACCGTCAGGACGTCGTCCGGTCCGCAGCCGGCGGACCTCACCAGGGACTCGAACCGGGGGCTGTCCCGTCCCCAGTGCCGTGCCGCCTTCTCGAACGCCCACTTGGTCGGCGGGTACCCCTCCCCCTCGGCAGCCAGCTCGGACGTCGTGCGGGACAGGGCGGCGCTGCGCATGCGCAGGGCCGCGCCGCGTGGGTCACCGGTCGCGAGGAGCAGCGCGGACCGGCAGGCGTCCACCGTGGCGAGCCGGGCGAAGTGCCGGGCACTGACCTGGCAGGCCAGGGAACGCTCGAAGCGACCGAGGAGGTCCGCCATCGTCGGGTGGACCAGGTACCGGCAGGCGATGGCGATCCGGTAGAAGCGGTCGACCTCCTTGGTGCTGAGCGGTGACTCCAGGGACGCGGCGGACTCGGCACGGTCCGCGAGGTTCGACAGCCCGCCGACCGCCATGTACTCACAGTCCACGTACCGGTTCCCGCGCATGCCGATGGAGGTCGACTGACCCTTGGGCCGGTCCGCGTCGGGCAGGACCAGGTAGACGTCGATGTCCGACCGCTCGTTGCCGAGGGCCTCGGCAAGCGACCCCGTGAGGAGGCACGAGGCGTCACGGGGAGCGCCGTCCAGCAGGTACCGGACCTCCCGGAGGACGTCCTGCTGCGTCTGGTCGGGAAGGTCGAGCAGAGGGCCGGTCAGTGTCCCGGTCATGGCGGCGCACCGTCCTTTCGGTCGAAGGACCACAGCGGAGGGATGGTCAGGGGGCTGGTCAGTTCCATGGCGCTGTGGCCTGCCGCGGCTCGCGAACGAGCCTTCACCCTGCCGTACGAGCGCGCGATAGTCTCGCCGGGGATGCCGATACAAGCCGGGCTGAACCGATTCAGCTCGTCCCGGACCAGGTCAGGGGCTCGTCTCGGTGACAAGGTCGCGCAGGTCAGCCGCCCGGCGCGGGGTGAAGAACCGGACAAAACAACTCATAGCGCTATAGCGGCTCGAGCGGGGAGCTTTCCCACGATTTGGACAGCCCACCAGGAGCGTCGGTGCCTCCGCCAGCATGTCGCGCATGACGCTCATCGAGGCGACAGGCTTCTGGCGCGCGGCCCGTCGGCCGCGCAGGTGCGGTGTGCGGGCGTCCGGGACGCACGCGTGACGGGCGCCGCGCTCGAGATCCTCGACGAAGGCAGCTGGGCCCTCATGATCGAGGAGTCCAACGTCAGGGCCCTGCAGAAGTACCGCGGCTCGATGGCCGACCTGGACATCGACTACTACCTGTCGGTCGGCACCGGCAGGTACTACAAGGGCTACTTCTCCCGGGACGGGCTCGACCGGGTCCGGGACGGCGTGGTCCGGTTCCTGCTCGACGACGCGGTCTACCACCCCTGCGTCTCACAGATCCACGACATCCTGGCGCGGCTGCGGGCCTCGGCCGGGCTGCTCGTCGGCCAGACGCCGCTCGCGCAGTTCGAGCTCTACTGCGAGCTCCTGCGCGAGTACATCGCGTACTACAACTCGGTCATCACCGACACCTTCTACACGAAGGTCTTCGACCGGGTGGACGCCGAGCTCGCCCGCGAGCCGCGCTTCGCCACCAAGTCGATCAAGGACTCGCTCTTCGCCACGAACAACAACGACCTGCTGACCCACCTGCAGACGGTCGACATGATGGCGATCTCGCGCCGGCACCTCGACGGGCTCGACGTCGACGAGGAGATCAAGGAGTTCGTCGAGCGCTACCGGTCCACCACGATCTCCTCCGGGAGCCCGAACGGCATCACCGAGGCCGAGGTCCGGCAGCACCTCTCGACCCAGACCGCCGACACCGTCCGATCCGAGAAGGCCTTCCTCGACAACCTGCACTTCCGCTACGACCACGCGGACACGTGGAGCGAGCGGGCCGCCTCCGCGGCAGGGCTGGACCCCTCGACGCGGCTGCTCATCCGGCGCGCGTCCGAGCTCTCGTACCTGAAGATCAAGATGCGCGAGGTGTTCCAGGAGTTCAAGGTCACGGTGCGCGGCATCTTCCTCAACGACCTGGTCGCCGCGGTCGGGAAGCACCGCTTCGACTACATGCGGATCGACGAGATCGCCGACTTCCTCCGCACCGGGACGCACGTCCCCGACGCGGAGCTCGAACGGCGCAGGACCCTGACCGTCTTCGAGCTCAAGGGCGACGACGTCTCCTTCCTCGACGCCGTCCCGGAGTCCGTCGAGGTGCCCGCCGGGCGGGACCGGTCGCTGCAGGAGATGTCGGGGGACGTCCTCGTGGGGGCCGGGTCGACGAGGTATCGGGTGCTGAAGGTCGAGCAGCACGAGGCGGGCCTGCACGGCTTCGACGAGTACCTGCGCTCGGCCGAGGGGATCGACGGCGTCGCCGTGGTGACGAACGTGCTCCGACCCCACCTGGTGCCCAAGCTGAGGAAGTTCGGCGCCCTCCTCACCCAGTACGGCGGGTACACCTCGCACGCCTCGGTGCTGTGCCGTGAGCTCGGCATCAACAGCATGATCAGCGTCGACGGCCTGCTGGGGAACGTGGAGTCGGGCGACCACATCGAGGTCGACTTCGACCGCGGCACGGTGGTCAGGCTGGACGACGCCGTCGAACCGGTCGAGGCCCAGCCGGAGATCGTCATCGACCTGGCCGGCGAGAGACGCCGCAGCGTCCGGGAGGTCGGCGCGAAGGCCGCCAACCTGATGAGGATCAGGGACTCGGCGACGATCGCGAACGGGTTCGTCATCACGAGCCACGCGGTGAAGCACCTCGACGACGTCGCCGTCCGGACCACGGTCCTGGACGCCGTCGCCGGCCCTGGGCTGTGACCGGCTCGTCATCCGGTCGTCCCACGAGAGCGAGGACAGTGCACAGGGCTCCTACGCGGGGCTCTTCGAGAGCTTCGTCGACGTGGACGCCCACGACCCGGAGACGATCCTCGACCTCGCCCGGAAGGTGTACGGCTCCCAGCACGCGGACGCGGTCGGCGAGTACAGCCCGACCGAGGGTGACATGTCCGTGCTCGTGCAGGAGCTGGTCTCGGCGGACCTCTCAGGCGTGGTCCTGAGCTCCAACACGTTCGACGGGCTCGACTACCTGCTCGTCGAGTACGTGGTCGGCGACCTGTGGCACCTCATGCAGGGCGACGTGACGCCGCTGGGCTCCTACCTCAGCAAGGTCGACGTCGTCGAGGACCGTGCCACGTACCGCGCCTACCCGCAGCTCGTCTCCGAGCCGGTCGAGCAGGCCCTCCGGCCGCTGGCCAGGATCGCGGTGGAGCTCGAGCGCCGGTTCTCGCGCCGGGTCCAGATCGAGTGGGGCATCCGGGGCGGGACGCTGTACATCTTCCAGGTCCGGCCGTACTAGCGAGGTGCGATCGTGCTGACCGTCTACACCGTCCACCACCTTCGTGCCGCCAGGAGACGTGTCATCCTCGGGACGTCGGACGACCCGGTGGATCCGGAGCTCCGCCCGGAGTTCAAGCGGCAGACCCGGGACCTGGTCCGCGTGGTGGACGGCCTGGTCAGGTCGAGCGGCACGTCGGCGGCCGCCTACACGTCCTCCATCCGACGCCAGAAGGAGACGTGCGAGACGCTGTTCGCCGGCACGTCGATCCCGATCATGGTCGACGAGCGACTTCGGCAGATCGACAACGGCCCGCAGTACACGGGGATGAGCTTCGAGCTCGGCAAGCAGGACTATCTCGAGTACATCGACACGCCGTTCCCCCAGGGGGAGTCGTTCCGGGACTTCGCCGGACGGGTCAGGGACTTCCTCGACGAGCTGGCCGAGCAGCATCGGGAGCACACCGTCCTGACCGTCGGGTGGCGACTGAGCCCCGCGATCCTCGCGCACGTCTGTCGTGGCATGAGCCTCGAGGCGGCGATCGTGGACAACGAGAACATCAGCGGGCCGTTCACCTACGGGTGACGGAGCGGGGAGACGAGCGGGCGTGAAGAAGTACATCCTCTTCGACCACGACGGTGTGCTCGTGGACACCGAGCACTGGTACTTCCTGGCCGGTGAACGGGCCCTGGCCGACGTGGGGGTGGTGCTGGACAAGCAGCAGTACCTGAGCGACATGAGCCAGGGGCTGGGCACGTGGGTCCAGGCGAGGGCGGCGGGGCTCGACGAGCAGACGATCGACGGGCTCCGCCGGGCGCGCAACGACTACTACCAGGACTACCTGCGGACGCAGACCATCGAGATCGACGGCGTCGTCGAGGTGCTCGCCGAGCTGTCCCAGCATGCCCGGCTGGCCGTCGTGACGACCTCGAAGCGTGCGGACTTCGACCTCATCCACGAGAAGCGGCAGATCCGTGGGTTCATGGACTTCGTGCTCGTGCGGGAGGACTACGCCCGCGCCAAGCCGGACCCTGAGCCGTACCTCGTCGGCCTGGCCCGCTTCGGCGCCGACCGGTCCGAGACGTTGGTCGTCGAGGACTCGGCCCGCGGGCTGCGGTCCGCGGTCGCGGCCGGCATCGACTGCGCGGTCGTGGACAACCACTTCACTCGTGCCGGGGACTTCTCAGGGGCGCGGTACCGGATCGAGACGCTGAGCGAGCTCGTCGACATCGTCCGGGGAACCGGCTCGTGAACGTCGGCGAGCTCGGGCACGTCGTGTGGTGCGACCTGGAGGTGGCCGTCCTGAAGATCCACTCCTCGTCGCCGTGGGACACCAAGATGGTCAACGTCACGAGCGAGCCCGACGTCTCCGGCCCGATCGTGAACGTCTACCTCTGCGACGAGGACGACGAGGTGTTCGAGGGTCCCGGCACCTACCGCGAGAACGTGGTCCGCCGTGGGCTGTACCGGGGCCACCACGTGGGACCGTCCGCGCGGCTGAAGCACCTCGACCACAGGAACATCGCGCTGTCCCACCCGGACCCCGGGGTGATCATCTGGAGCCTGATCGTCAAGCACGTCCTCACCGTCTGCGCGATGGAGGCGGGTCTGCTGCACCTCAAGGGCGCGGCCGTGGCCCACGAGGGGAAGGCCTACCTGCTCCTGGGGCGGGGCGGGGGCGGGAAGACGGAGATGGCCAGGGTCCTGTGTGCCCACGGCGCGCGTCTCATGGCGAACACGCACCTGCTCGTCAACGGGACCACCGTCTGCGGCGTCTCGTCCAACGTCCGCGTCCGCGACGGTGGGCGCGACGTCTACGTGCCGCCCGACCGCAGCAGCGGCCTCGACCCGTACAGCGGATGGCTGCCCATCGGCGCGGTCCTCTGGGTGAAGTACCGGACGGACGGGCAGGCGGTCGTCGAGACCATGCCTGCGCACGTCGCCAAGGCGAACCTGCGGTACTTCTCGGAGTCCATCAGCAACTGGGAGCTCAAGGAGGACGTCGCGGACCAGTTCCGCTCGGACCCCTTCGCGCTCGCCGGGCGCGTCAACCGGATCGACGAGCTGCTGGACGAGTTCTGCCGGACCAACGACATCTACTACGCGAACGTCGACGCCTTCTCTCCCGCGGGTGTCGAGAAGCTGGTCTCGGTGATGGGCGGACGTCCGGCTACCGGCCGGGAAGAGGTCGGAGCGTGAACATCAGGATGCCCAGGTGCTTGTCCATCCACTCCTGCTTGTGCGGGTAGCGCCGTCGGGCGTCCTCGGAGAGCTGAGGCTCGACCGCGCTCTCGATCCAGAGTCCGGCCGCGCTGAACATGTTGATCACGTCGGAGACCGTGTAGCTGCGCTTCGTGAGCGCGATCTGGTCGTTCCAGTCGCTGTGGTAGTAGGTGAAGGGGACGGTGGAGAAGTACTCCTCACCGAGGGTGGTGCCCTGCTGCTCCGACCGTTCGACGGCGTACCGGATCGGGTGCGTCCGGGTCACCAGGAGGAAGCCGTCGTCGGCCAGCATGGTGCGCGCCGCCCGCAACGTGCGGACCGGGTCCTGCGCGTACCCGATGGACTGGAGGAACAGGATCCGGTCGAACGTCCGGCCGGCGAGGCCAGGCACCGAGTCCAGGTGGGACAGGTCCCCCTGGACGAGCTCCAGGCCCGGCGGCGGGTCGGACAGGAAGTGGCCGCTGACGTCGACGCCCACGCAGCCGGCCGCGCCGTCACGCACCAGCTCGGCGAGCTTGGCACCGCTGCCGCACCCGACGTCGAGCACCGACCGCCCGCTGACGTCACCCAGGAGCTCGCGCTGCGCCGGCCACTCCACCAGCCGGTCGAGCGAGTCCTCCCGCCCCCGGGCCTTCTCGTAGTCCTGGGCGAGGGTGAGCCATGGCCGGCTCGCGTCCCCACCGCCGGGCCCCGGGTCGCTCGTCGTCCTGTCAGGGTCGTCGGTAGGCGTCACAGCGCAGAACCTACCGGGACGGCACGCCCGGCCCGAACTGCTTCCACTGCCCCTCGGAGACCACCTCGACGGCGCCGTCGACGACCGTGATCGCCGTCTCCTCGTCGATCACGTAGGCCGGGCCGCCGATGTCGGCAGCCCATCGCTCGGCGTGCTCCATCGTGTTCGTCGGGAAGGCGTCCAGGTGCGGGAAGATCGAGAAGTCGACGACCCCCAGGGTGCGGTCGTCGGGCGCCGACGCCCACTCGACGAAGTGCGCACCGATCCGTGGCGTCATCACCATGCTCCCGGCGCTGACGCCCACCCACACCGTGTCCGGCAGCGTCGGCAGCAGGTCGGCGAGCCCGGACTCCCGCATCCAGTGGGCCAGGTACGTGGCGTCGCCACCGTCGACGAGCAGCACGTCGGCCTCCCGCACCCACGGCACCCAGCGCTCGGCGCCGACGGTGGGCAACGCGGTGAGCTCGAGGACGCCGAGCGATGCCCAGCCGAGGCCGGAGAAGTACTGGAAGTCGGGCTCGGCGGCCACCAGGGCGCGCACCGACGCCGGTCCGCACCAGGGGTGGCCCCACTGCGCGGTGGGCACGACCAGCGCGTGGCACTCGGCGACCGGCTTGCCGAGGAGGCGCACGAGCGCCGCGTGGATGCTGGGGTTCCTGACGCCCCCTGACGTGAGCAAGAGCTTCATGGCTGCCATGGTGCGCCTCCGACCAGGCCCTCTGCGACCAGGTGGCTCCGCCTCAGCCTGAGTCGTCAGCCGGCAGGTCCCCCCGTGGCACCGAGCAGCGGGAGGTAGATGTCGTCGACGATCTCGTCGATGACGCCGTCGGGAACAGGTCCGAGCCGCATGAGGGCCTCGTGCCGGAGCAGGTCGAACGCGAGGGTCCGCGTCCGCGGCGTGAGCCGGTCGGCGCGCACCTCTCCCCGTGCGATCGCACGGTCCACGATCGTGTCCACCGACGACGGGCGCCCTCCGATGATCGAGTCGCGCAGCTCGGCCGGCGTGCTGCCGGTCTCCAGGAAGTAGTCGCCCAGGTACGACGTGATCAGCGCCGTGACCGCGATGCGCTTCTCGTTCGCCTCCCGCAGCAGCGCCACCGTGTCGTCGCGGAGGTTGCCCGTGTCGGGCACCTCGATCACGTGGCGCACCAGCTCGTGCGCGACGGCGGCCCGGACCAGCTCCGGTTTGGTGGCCCATCGTCGGGCGAGCACCGGACGGCTCGTCGCGGCCCGCTGGGCGACGGAGTCGAAGGTCAGCGCCCCGTACCCGCGTTCCACGAGCTCCTGCCAGGCGGCACCGAGCAGCGCCTCCTCGAGCGCCGCGCCGCGCCGTCGGGATGCGGTCGAGCCCTCATCAAGATGCATTTGCGCATCTTATCAAGCCCAGGGTACGGTCCAAATAAGAGACAACAGCGCATCTTATTGGAGCCGCCATGACCCAGGACACCGCCCCGGCCCGCCGCGCCGAGACCGGGATCGACCCCCAGCTCAAACGGCTCGCGACCGCGCTGATCGTCGGCGGGATCACGGTCGTCCTCGACACGACGATCGTGAGCGTCGGCCTCCACGAGCTCGGTACCTCGCTGCACGCACCGGTGTCGACGGTCCAGTGGGTCAGCACCGCCTACCTGCTCGCGATGTTCGTGACGATCCCGATGACGGGCTGGGCGCAGAGCCGTCTCGGCAGCAAGCGCCTGTGGATCGTCGCGCTGAGCACGTTCCTGCTCGGGTCGACCCTGTGCGCGACCGCGTGGAGCGCCCCCAGCCTGATCGCCTTCCGTGCCGTCCAGGGGCTCGGAGGCGGTGTGCTCATGCCGCTGATGACCACGATCCTCATGCAGGCGGCGCGCGGTCGGAACATGGGACGCCTGATGGCCACGGTCAGCCTGCCCGCCGCGCTCGGACCGATCCTCGGCCCGGTGCTCGGAGGCCTCATCCTGCACGTCCTCTCGTGGCAGTGGCTGTTCCTGGTCAACGTTCCTCTGGGAGTCGTCGGGCTCGTCCTCGCCGTGGGGCTCATCCCGTCCGACGAGCCAGGTCGGCGGGTGCCCCTCGACATCGTCGGCCTCCTGCTCGCCGCTCCCGGCATGGTGGGCGTCGTCTACGGCCTGAGTCAGGTGGGCGCGGTCGGCGGGTTCGGGCACGCGCGCGTCCTCGGACCGCTGCTCGTCGGGCTCGCTCTCCTGGCCGGCTTCGCCCGGTGGGCGGTGCGGCGCGGGGCGCAGGCCCTCATCGACCTCGGACTGCTGCGGCACCGCGCCTTGACCATGTCGACGACGCTGCTGTTCCTGACCGGTCTCGCCCTCTACGGCGCGATGCTCCTGCTCCCCCTGTACTGGCAGCAGGTACGCGGGGAGGACGCGCTGGGCGCCGGGCTGCTGCTCGTCCCGCAGGGCGTCGGAGCTCTCGCGTCCCGCACGGTGGCCGGGCGCCTGACCGACTCGATCGGCGGCCGCTGGGTCGCGGTCGCCGGCTTCGCGGTCCTGACGATCGCCACCGTCCCGTTCGCGCTGTCGACCGAGAGGACCAGCACCTGGTGGCTCATGGCGACGCTGCTGGTCCGCGGCTTCGGTCTCGGCGCCGTGCTCATCCCCCTCATGACGGGCGCCTTCCTCGGCCTCCGGCGTGAGGAGGTGCCCCATGCGAGCATCATCACGCGCGTGGCCCAGCAGCTCGGCGGGTCGTTCGGCACCGCGGTCCTCGCGGTGATCCTGGTGAGCTCGGTGGCCGGGTCCACCGACAGGCACGACCTCGCCGGCGCGTTCGACCTCGCGTTCTGGTGGGCCACCGGGTTCACGGCTCTGGCCGCCGCCCTGTCGTTCCTGCTCCCCGGCCGGCGGCCGCCGCAGCCATGACCGGGGTCGACGCTCGTCCGGTGCCCCGGACGGCGCGCTCGGCGCTGCGACCATGCAGGCCCGCTCGAGGTGCGCGCACGGCATCGAGGTCCACACCGACGCGGCCCGGTCTCCGGGTACGGGTTCACGCTTCCGGGCGTGGAGAACCGACCACCGCCGAACATGTTCGTTACGAACATGTTCGTGTAGGGTGGCGCGCATGCCGACCACGAACACCAGAGGGAGCCGCCGCGACCGGCCCGCGAAGCCCGCGCTCTCGCGGCAGTGGATCGTCGCGGAGACCATCCGGATCATGCGCACCGAGGGGCTGGAGAAGGCCACGATGCGCCGCGTCGCGCAGGCGCTCGACACCGGGCCCGCATCGCTCTACGTCTACGTCGCCAACACCGTCGAGCTCCACGCGGCAGTCCTCGACGAGCTGATCGCGTCGATCGAGCCGGAACCAGGCGACTGGTCGGCCCGCCTGGAGTCGGTGCTCGACCAGTACTCCGAGGTGCTCTTCGCCTACCCGGGCCTGGCCCGTTCGGCCCTCGTCCTGCGACCGGTCGGTCCGAACGCCGTGCGCCTCTACGACCAGGTCCTGGGTCTGCTGCTGGAGGGCGGCATCGCCCCCCAGCGAGCGGCCTGGGGCCTGGACCTGCTGCTGCTGCACGTGACCGCGCACGCCGCCGAGCACAGCGCCCCGGCGGGGAGCGACATCTACGCGTCAGCCGACCAGGGGTCCCAGCTGGACACGCTCAGCCGCACCCTGCGTGGTGCGGACGCGGTGGGAACCCCGCACGTGGCCGCACACGTCGACGCACTGCTGTCCGGCACGCCGGCGCTACGCCAGGCGTGGGCGATCCGCGCCCTGGTCCACGGCATCGCCGCTACGCCGACCGACTCCTGACCCCACCGCCCGCGTCACCAGCGAGGAGCACACCCATGAGCACGCACCACCCGATCGCGATCATCGGCGCCGGACTGGGCGGCCTGACCGCCGCCCGCGTCCTGCACGCCCACGGCGTCGCCGCCACCGTCTTCGAGCTGGAGCCGAGCCGTCACGCGCGCGTCCAGGGCGGGATGCTCGACATCCACGAGCACAACGGCCAGAAGGCCGTCCGTGCGGCCGGCCTGTGGGAGCCCTTCGTCGCCCTCGTGCACCCGGGCGGCGAGGCGCTGCGCATCCTCGACCACACCGGCACCGTCCTGCGTGAGGAGGAGGACGACGGGCGGCTCACCCGCCCGGAGGTCGACCGCGGCCGGCTGCGGGACCTCCTGATCGACTCCTTGCCCGCCGACACGATCCGCTGGGGCTCCAAGGTCACCTCCGTCGGCCCGGTGGACGGCGTGCCGGGGCGGCACGAGGTGCGGTTCGCCGACGGCGGGACGATCACCACCGACCTGCTCATCGGTGCCGACGGCGCCTGGTCGAAGGTGCGCCGCCTGGTGTCGGACGCCTCGCCGACCTACACCGGCATCTCGTTCATCGAGGGCGACCTGCACGACGCCGACACCCGGCACCCGGTCGAGGCCCAGGTGGTGGGCGGCGGCATGCTCATGGCGTTCCAGGGCGGCACCGGCATCCTCGCGCACAAGGAGAGCGACGGAAGCCTGCACCTCTACCTGGGCGTGCGCGTCCCCGAGGACTTCGTCGACACCGTCGACTTCACGGACGCGGCCCGCCGCGAGGGCGAGCGTCCTGGCGCTGCTCGACGGCTGGTCCGAGGAGCTGCGCGGCCTGGTCGCCCACGCCGACGGCCCGCTGCAGCCTCGGCGGATCCACGCGCTGCCCGTCGGGTACTCGTGGCAGCGCGTCCCCGGCGTGACCCTGCTGGGCGACGCCGCGCACGTGATGTCGCCGTTCGCGGGCGAGGGGGCGAACCTCGCGATGTACGACGGTGCCCTTCTCGCGCTGGCCGTCGTCGAGCACCCGGGCGACGTGGAGGCCGCGGTGGCGGCCTACGAGACCGCGCTCTTCCCGCGTTCGGCCGATGCCGCCGGTGAGTCGGCGGGCAACCTGGACCTGATGTTCAGCGAGGACTCGCCGCGCGCCCTGGTGGAGATGTTCGAGGGCTTCGACGCCGAGGCGGCCGAGCCCGCGCGGCAGTGACGCCACAACAGTGTTCCCGTGGTCCTCGGGATCTCCTCGGCGAGCCCGCGGCCGTCCGTCATGGACGGGTCCTCCGGCGGGACGAGTTCGGGGAGGGCACCCACGCCCTTCGCGGACAGGTCGAGCAGTCGCTCGACGTCTCCGCGGTGATCCTGACGAGCCTCCTCATGCTGGGAGCTCCGGAGTCACGCGCGAAGGCTCTGGCCGAGCGGTCGGGTCGGGACTGAGCGCAGCACCTGGGCCCCGACGGAGGCGCCCTGCTGCTCCGCGATGGGCATGGGGCTCCCCGGACGGCCTGTCCTCAGGACGCCCCGACGCGGTCGATCGTGGTCTTCTCGATCAGCTCGGCGACGACCTCGGCCGGAACGTCCTGGGCGGCCTTCGCCTCCGCATCCGCCTGCTGGGCGACCTCGACGCGCGCGGCCTGCCACGCGGACCAGTGTCCCGACACCAGCGCCCACAACGACAACGCGGAGACGTACACGACCGAGTCGAGCCATCCGGCGGCGAGAGAGATCGGGATCATGATCAGCCAGAAGACGGCCAACCAGCCGTTCACCCGTCTCATGAACACCGGGTCGCCCTGCACCATCGCCCACAGCGACTTCATCACGGTCACGTTGCTCCCTCCGAACAAGTCGGAGCGTTTCTATTGCCTGTCGCCGACCTCGGCAACCGCAACGGCCGCCCGTCACCCGGTGGCATGCACCCTGCGCCCTACCTGCGGGAGAGGGACGTGCGGTTCCGTGGACGTCCGGGTGCGGAAGGCGCCGGCCTCAGGCGCGCGGTGCGTACGGGCCCGGGTAGGCGGGAGGCGTCGACGGCCGGCCGTGCCCGGTCACGTCGTAGGCGCCCTGCGGCTGGGCGGCAGGGAAGCGGTGTCGGCGGACCTGGCTCAGGACGATGACGTTGGCGATGTGGAAGACGCCGAGCAGCAGCGCCACCGCCCCGAGCTTCGAGGCCAGGGCCTCGATGGCCTGCTGGGCGGAGTCGACCGGCTGGCCCACGCGGAGCATGAGCGCGACGAACCCGAGGTTCACGAGGTAGAACCCGACGACCAGGAGCTGGTTGGTCGCCGCGGCGACCTTGGCCTCACCGTGGAAGACGTCGACGAGGAAGATCTCTCCGTTCCGCGTGAGCGTCCGGGCGACCCAGATGGTCAGCGCGACGCTGACCACGATGTAGACGAGGTAGGTGATGACGGTGGCGTTCATCGGATCGCTCCTGACGAGGGACGTCAGCCGAGTGGTCGTCGGCCAGTTGAACGTGTTCAACACCAGGAACGCTAGCCCAGCAGTTGAACATGTTCAAAGTGACGCTGATCACGACTGGGCCGATGGCTGGTCTGCCCGCCGGGCGACGACGGCCTCCGCTGCCAGAACCCGCTCGGCGTCCGTCCGTACCGCGTCGGGCGGCCTACCCCGGGCTAGCCGACGCCGACGCCGCAGCCGAACCCGCCGCGCCACGACCAGCCACAGCCGGCGTTGAGCGGAGAGTCCGTGTCGGTGTCGCCGCGAGGCGGATCGACGGACGTGCCACCGCCGGTCGAACCGGCCGGTGGTGGCTCCGGGGGCGCCTCCGTCCGCGTGAGGTGCTGCCCACGGACGGCCTCCGACCAGTCCTCGCACCACGCGGGACGCTCCGCCTCGACCGGGGCCCAGGCGGCCCGGACCGCGGCGTTCGTCGCATCGGCCTGGTCTGCCGGCAGGAACTTCGTGACGACCTGGATGTGGACGACCGCCTCGGTCATGGCCTTGTCCCACACGCGGCAGGCATGCTTGAGGCCGGTCTCGACCTGCCAGCCGTCGGCGCACCCCTCCGGGCGGGCGTCGGCCGTCTCGGCCACGACGGTCCGCACGGCGATGACGTCGTCGACGCCGACCGTCGTGAGCGACTCGGCACGCTGCGAGACGGGCACGGCCTCGTACATCGCTGTCGTCCACGTCCGGCAGAGCCGCTCGTGGGCCTGCTCGACCACGGCGTCGTCCCACGAGTCGGCGCAGTCGTCCGGCCGTGCGGCGACGCCTGCCGCGAGCGCGAGGCTCTGCTGTCGGATGCCGTCGGCGGTCACGTCGTCGGGCGACCAGGGGGGCACGGCCGTGGCGAGGCCGAGCCGCCAGTCGCTGCAGACCGCCTGGGGGTCGACCGCCGCGGGGGCCGTGGCCTCGATCCGCGGCACCGAGGAGCCGGCCACGTCTGCGGACGGTGCACAGCCCACGAGCGCGAGCCCCAGCCCGAGCCCGCACAGGACGAGCCCGACCGCCCGGGGTGCGCGGGGGTGCGCCGAGGACGTGCGAGGCCACCTGTGCATACCCCCCCATTCGGCCGGATTCCTTCGTGCCTGAGCAGTCCGCCCGTACTGACCCCCCGCCCCGCCGGCCCCCTCTCCTGCGCCGACCGGCGGCGGGACGCAGGTCAGAGGTCGGCCCGGTCCACGTCGGCGGCGTCCCAGTCGGCGGCGTCGATGGTGCACGCCCCGACCACGACCCCGTCCGCGACCAGCCGTGTCTGCGCCGTCCACGCCGGGCCGGCCTCCGTCAGGTCCGCTGCCGGGATGATGGCGTCGTCGAGGGACACCGGGCTGGTCCAGCCGGTCACGACGGCGTCCTGGGTCTCGGCGATCGTCGTCCCGTCGGCGCGCCGGATCTCGGTCTCGAACCGCAGGTCGGTCGGCTCGGCGTCGACCGCCTGCCAGAGCCATCGCACCCGCAGGCCCGTGTCCACGGCCTCGTCCGTCGTGCGCCGCACCCACCACCGCCGCTCGCCCAGGCTGCCGCCGGCTCGGGCGGCGTCGGCCGTGGCGCTCTCGCCGGCCACCGTGCCGTCGTCGACGCACGGGACGGCGGACTCCCAGGAGCCGCCCCACGAGGTCTGCGTCGTCGAGAACCCGATGCCCAGCACACAGACCGCGACGGCCGCGACGCTCAGCACGGTCGACCTCAGGGCCGACGGGGCCCGTCGGAGACCGGCGAACCACGGGTGCGGGGCGGGCTCACGGGTGGTGACCACGATCGTCCCGACGATCGAGTCGGCGAAGGTCTGCCGCTTCGCTTGCCACAGCGGGCGCAGGTAGCCGACCAGGAGGACGGCGTCGACCAGGTGGGCCACCCACCGCACGACCGACACCAGGAAGCCCGCCGGTCGCAGGTCCGAGGCGCGCAGGACGGCGACCCCGGCCACGCGTCGGCCCGGTGTCGCCCCGGTCCAGCCCTGCAGCAGGAGCAGGCCGACCACAAGTGCGACCAGCCAGGGGCTCGCGAGCCACGACGTCGGGTCGTGCACCTGACCGTCGGGCCGCCCCTGGTCGAGGGGAACGTGCGGCGTCAGCGACGGCGCGACGGCGCCGGCCCCGAGGACCAGCCACGTCGCGCCCGAGAGGATCGCGCCGTCCAGCAGCGCGGCGACCACGCGCCGGCCCCATGCCGCCGGCACCGGGCCGCCGACCGGATCGGCGACGTCCGTCGGCAGCGTCGCGGTGTCCGTCACACCGTCGATGCTGGCAGAGCCGTCGCCCGCCCGTGCCCGATCCACGCCTCGAGTGCGGGCGCGCACGAGCCACCGTGTTGACTTGCCCCGTGGCCGACCTTCCAGCACGTCTCGTGACCGGCGGGGCGACGTTCTCACGCGTCGACTCGGACGAGGCGATCGCCTGCTGGGGGCTGGTCCTGGATGAGGGGCGTTCCGGTGACGTCCCTGCCGTCCATCTCGTGATGGACCCGGCGTCGGTACCGGAACCGGTGATCCTCGCGCTCGCCGGGACGGTCGTGTCCCGGTTCGCCGAGCTCGTTCAGCTCGCCGCCGGCTACCTGCGACAGCGGCTGCGTGAACCACGCTTCGGCCTGCGGGACTCCGAGCTCTCGGCGCTGGACGCGTCGGAGGCACCGTTCAGCGAGCCCGGGGCCGTGATCTGGGCGGACGGGACCTGGCTGCTGCGGTTCGCCGAGTCCAGCCTCGACCTGGCTGACCCCTACGGGATCGGTGTCCGCTTCGAGGGAGCGACGCCGGTCGCCGTCGAAGACCTGTCCGGCGCCGACCCGACCTGAGCGGACCGGACCCGGGACGTCCGAGCAGGCTCGTGCTCGCGGAGCGAGCTCAGCAGGCCCGGGAAGCGTCGTTCGATGTCACTCCACGGTCACCCGCCGGATCAAGGGCACCGTCGGGCGCCATGAGGCACAATCGCCAGGCCGCGGACCGCCAGGCCGTGGCGCCGCCCGCCGGCTGCGCGGCGCATCATGATCCGAGAGAGGTGCGTCATGTCCGTCGGAGCGAGCGGGACCTCCATGCCCCAGCAGGCGTCCCACCCGGGGCCGGAGGCGGACTCGCCCTCGGGAGCCGACCCTTCGGCTGGCGCAGGCTCCACACCCCTGGACGACATGCGCGACCTGTTCGGCGACTCGATGGCGATCTTCGCGTCGCTGGTCGGCCCCCATCACGTGGTCGAGGCCGCCAACCCGACCTTCTTCGCGGTCCTCGGCTGCCTCGCCCCGCGCCTGGGGGCACCCGTGGCCGAGCTGGTGGACCCGCAGTACGTGGCCAACCTGTCCGCGCTGCTCGACCAGGTGTACCTCACCGGTGAGGCGACGCTCGGGCGCGACGCCCCCGTCGTCCTCGGTCTCGGCGCGGACGCGCGACCCGCGTTCTTCGACTTCACGTGCGAGGCGCGCCGCGACACCGGCGGGCAGATCGTGGGCGTCGCGGTGGTCGGCGTCGAGACGACGCAGGTCAAGCACGCGCAGCACCTCATGGCCGAGCACCGCGCCCTGCTGGAGCAGATCGCCCGCCAGGCGCCGCTGGCCGACGTCCTGGACGGCATGGCCCGCTGCATCGAGGAGCTGGCACCCCACGACGTGCTCGTGTCGGTGCTCCTCGCGGACGACGACGGCTCCCACCTGCACCACGGCGCCGCGCCGAGCCTGCCCGACTTCTACAACGAGGCGATCGACGGCATCGCGACCGGTGAGGGCGTCGGCTCCTGCGGTACCGCGGCGTACCGGCGGGAGACCGTCATCGTGACGGACATCGCCACGGACCCGTTCTGGGCGGACTTCCGCGGGCTCGCCGAGCAGGCGGGCGTGGCGGCGTGCTGGTCCACGCCGATCCTGGCCCGCGACGGCCGGCTGCTCGGCACCTTCGCGATGTACCACCGCACGCCGCGCGTCCCGCAGGCGGCCGACCTCGCGCTCGCCCGCGTCTTCGCCGACACCGCGGCCCTTGCGCTCGACCGGCACCAGGTCGAGCAGGCGAAGGCCGCGGCAGAAGCCGAGGCGCGTGCCGCCCACGACGCCCTCGCCGCCGCGGTCGCCGCAGAGCAGCAGCTGCGGTCCGAGGCGGAGGCGCGCGCCACGGCGGCGGCCGAGCTCGCCGAGGCGATGCGGACCGCCGCGGCGACCCAGGCGGAAGCCCCGCATCCGCAGCACTGCCAGCTCGGCGGCCGGTCGGGGTGCACGACGGCCGCCGAGGTGAAGCTCGCGGACTCGTGGGGCGACTCGGCCTGGGGATGCCTGACGCACGTCGAGGAGGCGATGCTCAACGTGCGGTCGGTCTTCATCGCGAACGAGGAGTTCGGCGGCCTCGGCGCGTACGTCAACCGCTGACCTGCCGCGCGATCACGAGCAGGGGATCAGCGACGCCGGTAGTCGCCGTCGGTGACGTGCTCCAGCCAGGTGACGACCTGACCGTGCTCGTCCGCCTCCTGGATCGCGACGTGCGCCATGAACCGGTCGGCCGTGGCGCCGTGCCAGTGCTCTTCGCCCGGTTCGATGTACACGACGTCGCCCGGGCGGATCTCGCGGACCTCACCGCCTCGCGTGGCGACCCAGCCGACGCCGTCGGTCACGTACAGCGTCTGCCCCCTGGGGTGGCGGTGCCAGGCCGTGCGCGCACCGGGCGTGAACCGGACGTGCGCGCAGCCGACGGCGGACTGGTCGTCGGGATCGCGGATCGCGTCGAGGTAGACGGTCCCGGTGAACCAGTCCTCGGGTCCGGCAGCTGTCCTGCCGCCGCTCTGGGTGAGTCGCATGGCGGTCGTCCTCTCGTGCTCGGTCGTCGGTGATCCCGTTCCGCGCGGTCGTCGGCCGACGTGCTCGCCGCCGGATCCGTGCCGTTGCTAGCGTCGCCCCATGTCGCTGAGCGTGCAGGGGATCACGTTCGACACCGTGGACGCCCGGGCGCTCGGTGCCGGGTGGTCCGCACAGCTCGACGGGGAGCTGCACGACCCGATCGTCACCAGCCCGAGGTACCGGGACCGCCCTTGAACGGTCCGACGACGCCGGAGGTGATCCAGCCGCCGTAGAAGCCGCCGTCCTGCGCCCGGACGACCTCGCCGCCGACGGTGCAGCGGTCCATCGCGGCAGGCATCACGGCGACCGCACCGGCGAGCACCTCGTAGCCGGCCGCCGGCTCCGGGTACGTCCACCCTGCGCCGGGCGCCACGGCCGTCCCGCCGAGGATGTCGAGGTAGGCCGCCCGCCCCTTCCACTCGCACCAGGAGGCTCCGTCCGCCGGGCGCAGCGACCCGGCGACGAACGCCGAGCGCGGCAGGTAGTACGTCGGCGGGTGGCTCGTCTCGAGCACGCGCCACGCGGACGACGTCCGAGCGACCACCTCACCGCCGAGCTCGATCACCACCTCGGCGGTGCAGGGCTCGACGCGCGGCGGGCGGGGGTAGTCCCACACGGACTCCTGCCCGGGCGCGGGACGGACCGGCACGGGACTGGGCACGCTCCCGACGGTACGTCCGCCCTCTCCCTGGCGCAGCCCCGCCGGTGCTCGACGTGCAGGACCACGTCGTTCCTCGTCCGCGCGAGGTCGCACGTTCCGGGTGACGATGGGGCGATGACTGCAGCGCAGGACGGTCCGGACGAGGACCACACCGTCCCCGCGGGGATCTCCGACGAGCTGGTCGAGGCGGTCGGAGGGGTCACCGCCGCCTTCGAGGTGATCGAGCACGCCCGCGGGATGCTCTACGCGTTCCACCGGCTCGTCGGTCGGGCCGACAAGGAGCTCGCCGAGGCGCTCGACCAGCTCGAGTCCGCGGGCCGGCCCGACCTCGCCGAGGCGTTGCGGACCGACGTCGTCGGACGCAACGTGATCGACGGGCGCTGGACCTTCCAGCTCGTCGAGGAGTTCGACTCCGGGTACTACGCGACGTTCGCCGACGCCGAGCGGTCCGTCCGGGACGCGACGATGGGCGGGCGTCGGCACGTCTTCGAGGCCCAGCTCAAGGAGCGCGAACGGACGCGCGGACGCCCAGGGCACGAGGCACGCCCGGCGGCGCAGCACGGGGAGCAGCCGGAGTGACCGGCACGACGGTCGCCGTCGGAGGCGGTCCGTGCTGAACGCCGGTCCTCCGATCGCGACCCGGTCGGCTCAGTCGGTCGGCTCGACCACCGGCGGGTCCTCCGCGAGCTCGCCGGGCGTCGGCCCGTTGCCGTCGTCGCCACCCTCGGCGGGCTCGGTGGCCTCGGTGCCGGCTGCCGGGGACTCGCCTGAGCGGTGGGACCCGGCACCCGCCTCGAGCACCTCCGGGGTGACCTCCTGCTCCAGCGTCGGGTACCCGTAGCCGCCTTCCTGCGCCCGGGCGCCCGAGTCCTCGGATGTGTCGCTCATGATCGCCCTTCCTCCCGTGCCCGGGCCGCTGCGAACCAGGTCGATGCCATCGTCGGAGCACTCGCCGGGCTCCGCCACCGGGCGGCGGTGCTCCCGGGACGGACGGTCGACGAGGGCCACCCGCTGAGGCGCAGGGTGCTGTACCGGATCCGGGCGCGCGACGTGCTCCCGGGACAGACGGTCAGGTCGACGCCCGCCGCCCCGGTGGTGCGTCGCCCGCCCCCGGTCAGACCGCGGCCAGCCGGCCGAAGGCGCTGCGGTGGAAGACGAGCGGGGCGCTGGTGCCGGTGTGGGCGACGGCGTGCAGCTGGAGCAGCACGAGGATGTGGTCGCCCGCCTCGACCTCGCGGTAGATCGTGCAGTCGAACGTCGCCAGACCGTCGTCGACGAGCACCGCTCCCTCGGGCGTCACGGTGACGGCGACGTCGTCGAACCGCTGGTCGACCGGTCCGGCGAGCTGCCGGCACAGGGGGCCGTGGTGGTCGGCCAGGACCGTGAGGCCGAGGTGTCGCGCGCGGCGCAGGTCGGGCCACGTCTTGGAGGCGCTCGCCAGGTTGATCGAGACGAGGGGCGGGTCGAGGCTCACCGAGGTGAAGCTGCTGGCCGCCAGCCCGATCAGGTGGCCGTCCACCTCCGCGGCGACGGAGACGACGCCCGTCGGGAACACCCCGAACGCCTGCCGCAGCACGGCCTGGTCGAGGTCCTGGTTCGTGGGGAACGTCGCGGCCGTCATGAGGCGACCGCTGCGGGGCGGGCGACGCTGCCGAACGGGACGGCGGCACGCGACACCACCGGCGCGGGGTGCTCCCAGAGCCCACGGCGGGTCAGCTCCGGCAGGACCCCTTCGCCGAACCAGTACGACTCCTCCAGGTGCGGGTACCCCGACAGCACGAACTCGCTGATGCCGACCTCGTGGTACTGCTCGACCAGGTCCGCGATCTCGCCGTAGGAACCGACCATCGCCGTGCCGGCCCCGCCGCGGACCAGGCCGATCCCCGCCCACAGGCCGGGATGGATCTCCAGCCCGTCCTTGCTCCCCCCGTTGAGCTCGAGCATCCGCTGCTGGCCCACCGACGCGGAGCGGCGCAGGCCGTCCTGGATCCGCCGGACCTGGTCCTCGCTGATGTGCTCGAGCAGCCGGTCGGCCTCCGCCCAGGCGGCGGCCGAGGTCGGCCGCGCGATCGTGTGCAGGCGGATGCCGTAGGTGAGCGTGCGCCCGTGGGCGGCGGCGGCGCGCTCGACCCGGGCGATCTTCTCGGCGACCGCGGCCGGCGGCTCGCCCCACGTGAGGTACACGTCGGCGTGCTTGGCCGCGACCTCGATCCCGGCCGGGGAGGAGCCGCCGAAGTAGATCTGCGGCAGCGGGTCCGGAATCTGCGCCAGCGTGGCGTTCTCGGTGGAGAGGTACGTGCCGACGAAGTCGACCGTCTCACCGGTCCACAGCCGCCGGACGATCGTGAGGAACTCGTCCGCGCGGGCGTACCGGGCGTCCTTGTCGAGGAAGTCGCCGTACATCCGCTGCTCGTGGTCCTCACCGCCCGTGACGACGTTGAGCAGGAGCCGCCCGCCCGAGAGGTTCTGGAAGGTCCCCGCCATCTGCGCCGCGAGGAACGGGCTCACCGAGTCGGGCCGGAACGCCACGAGGAACTTCAGGCGTTCGCTCAGGGGGGCGAGCATGGCGGTCGTCACCCAGGCGTCCTGGCACCAGGCTCCCGTCGGCGTCAGCGCCGCGTCGAAGCCGAGCTGCTCGGCCGACCGCGCGATCTGGCCGAGGTACGGGACGCTCGCCGGCCGGCTCGCGACCTGCGCCTCGACACCGTGACCGCCGCCGACGACGGCACGGCCGTCACCACCGTTGGTGGGCAGGAACCAGTGGAACTTGAGCTTGCTCATCGGTCTGTCACCGCTCTCAGATCTGTCCGTGCCTCGGGGGAAGTGCACCGTCGACGGCGAAGCGGCCGAGGTGCTGCACCTTCCACGCTGCGGGGTCGTGCAGCGTGTGGGTACGGGCGTTGCGCCAGTGCCGGTCGAGCGACTCGTGGGCCAGCGCCGAGCGCGTGCCCGCGACCTCGAACAGCCGGCTGGACACCTCGACGGCGGCGCGCGTCGTCGCGGCGCGCGCGGCGGCCACGGCGAGGGAGGCCTCGCCCGCCGTGGCTTCCGTGAGGTCGCCGTCCGCCCGGTCGACGGCGCGCCCCGCCTCCGCCAGCAGCGCCTCCGCGGCCCGCACCTGGAGCTCCATCTCGCCGAAGGCGTGCACGACGAGCGGGTCGTCCGCGGCGCGGTCGACGCCGGCGTCGGGGTACGGCCGGGACTTCGTCGTGACGAAGGCCGCCGCGTCCCGCAGCGCCGCCCGGGCGATGCCCGCGTCGATCGCGGCGTGCAGGAGCTGCGCGAACGCGCCGTACACCGTCGGGCCGTCGAAGGTGGCCGCGAAGTCCGTGAGGTCGTCGTCGGTGACCACGACGCCGGTCAGCCGGACGGTCCCCGATGCGGTCGTGCGCTGACCGACCGCCTCCCAGTCGTCGACCACCTCGACGCCCTCGGCGTCACGGTGCACCCACGCGAGGTGCAGCGGACCGTCCGCGCCGAGGTGCGCCAGCACGGGGATCCGGTCGGCGAAGATCGTGCCCGTGCAGTAGAACTTGGTGCCGTCGAGCCGCCAGGCCGCGCCGTCGCGGGTGAGGGTGGTGCGGATGTCCCGGACGTGCCGGGTCCCCCGCTCGCTCTGGGCGTTGGCGAACAGGCTCCCGGCCGCGACCTCCGCGAACAGGCGCTGCTGCTGGGCCGGCGTGCCCTGCAGCCGCAGCTGCCGCGCGAACACGAAGTGGCTGTGCGGGATCTGGCCGAGGTTCGGGTCACCGAGGGAGATCCACCGGATCACCTCGGCGAGCACGGACGCGGGCAGGTCGGCCCCGCCGAGCGCCGCCGGCACTGTCACGGCCAGGAGCCCGCTGGCGGCGAGGTCGGCGACCTCGCGGAACGGCAGGGTTCGGTCGCGGTCGCGGTCGGCGGCGCCCGCCGCGAGCCGGGCGGAGAGCGCCTCCGCGGCGGCCACCGCGTCGTCGCGCGTGAGGACCGGGACCAGGCGCGGGGTCGTCGTCGCGGTCATTCAGGCCACCCCGACCGGGTCGGCGGCGAGCGGTGCGTCCGCCTCCGCGGCGAGCGCAGCGTCCGCCTCGGCCCACGTCCGCGGGCCGTCGGTGAACGCGCCGCGCTGGGCCGCGGCGGGGTGCGAGCCGGGCAGCCGGTCGGTGCCGAAGAGCTTGCGCCGCAGGGTCCCGGGCGCGTACTCGCTCTGCGCGAGGCCACGAGCCCGCAGCACCGGCAGCACCTTGTCGGCGAACTCCTCGAACGACCCGGGGATCACCCAGTTGATGACGTTGATCCCGTCGACGCCCGCCGCCTGCCACAGCTCGATCTCGTCGGCGATCTGCTCCGGGGTTCCGACGACGACCGTGTCCTTCAGCCGCTGGATCGAGAGGTCCGCGACGGTCGGCTCCCGGTCGACCACGTGCTCCTGCAGGTTCTCGAGGAAGCCCCGCATCGTGTCGGTGCGGATCTCACGCAGCGGCGTGTCCGCCGGGTAGACCCGCCCGTCGGGGTCGACGATCGCGAAGTGGGCGGTGTAGCCGTCCGAGCTCACGAACTGCTGGTACCACTCGAACTTCTGCCGCGCCTCCTCCTCGGTGTCCCCCACCACGAAGCTGAGCCCCTGGTGGAACGTCACGTCCTGCGGCGCGCGCCCGTAGGAGACCGCGAGTGCCCGCGTCTCCTCGATCTGCCGGCGCGCGATCTCCCGCGTCGGTGCGACGAGGAACACGGCCTCGGCGTTGCGGGCGGCGAACGCCCGGCCCGGCCCGGACGAGCCCGCCTGGAACAGCACGGGGGTGCGCTGCGGCGACGGCGAGGACAGGAACGGTCCTTCGACCCGGTAGCGCTCGCCCCGGTGGAAGATCTTGTGCACCTTCGTGGGGTCGGCGTGCACGCCGCCCGCGCGGTCGCGCAGGACGGCGCCCTCGTCCCACGAGCCCTCCCACAGCTTGTAGGTGACCTCGACGTACTCGTCGGCCCAGCGGTAGCGCTCGTCGTGCTCCTCGAGGCCGGCGTACCCGAAGTTGCGGTACGCGTTCCCCTGCGTCCCGGTGACGACGTTCCAGGCGATCCGGCCCTTGCTGAGGTGGTCCAGCGTGGCGATCTGGCGGGCGAAGTTGGTCGGGTGCTGCTGGAAGACGTTCGACGTCACGGCGAGGCCGATGTCCGTGGTGTGCGCGGCGATCGCGCCGACGAGGACCGTCGGGTCGTTGCTCGGGATCTGCAGCCCTTCGCGGACGTACACCGAGTAGTCGGCGTCGGTGTCGCCGTAGAGCCCGGACACGTCGGCGAAGAAGATGGAGTCGAACTTGGCGTCCTCGAGGGTCCGCGCCAGGTCGAGCCACGTCTCCAGGTCCTCGAAGCTGCTCTGCCGCGCGTCGGGGCGGCGCCACTGGCCGTGGTGGATGTGGCTCGTCGTGTTCATGACGAAGGCGTTGAAGAAGAGCCGCTTGCTCATGTGTGCTCCCGGGTCGGTGTGGACGGCCTCATGCGCGGTTCTCCCGGACGGCGTCCCACGACCGCTGGATCCAGGCGCTGGGCGCGGTGCCGTTGAGGACGTGGT
Organism: Cellulomonas sp. URHB0016; assembly: GCF_054057935.1. Taxonomy (NCBI): domain Bacteria; kingdom Bacillati; phylum Actinomycetota; class Actinomycetes; order Micrococcales; family Cellulomonadaceae; genus Cellulomonas; species Cellulomonas sp. URHB0016. The sequence goes on from NZ_JBSRZU010000001.1 coordinate 2,345,238, forward strand.
CGCCGACGATCGTCTGGCGGTAGATCGCGGGGTTGTGCGACGCGAGGGTGCGGGCGTTGCGCCAGTGCCGGTCGAGCCGGAACCGTTCGGTGACCGCCGACGCGCCACCGACCTCGAAGAGCTCCGCGGTCAGCTCGAGGACGAGCTCGATCACGGGGGTCTGCGCGGCGAAGACGGTCGCGTCCGCCTCGGCGTAGAGCGCGCCGGTGACGGTGCCGGCCCGCTGCGCCCGGTGGACCGCGTCCACCGCGTCGGCCGCCGCGAGCGTGGTGGCGGTCGCAGCGAACGACTTGCCCCGGATCCGGCCGACGACCTGCTGGACCTGCGGGTCGTGCTGGGGCAGCCGGTGGGCGGGGTTGGCCAGGTTGCGCCCGCGCTGGTTGACGAACACGCTCGCCTCCGCCACGGCGGCCTGGCCGATGCCCGCGAGCGTGGCGAGGTGGACCAGCTGGAAGACCGCCATCTGCGTCGTGCCCGCGAAGGCGCCGTTCGGGTAGGGCCGGACGTCCTCCCGGTCGAGGCGGACGTCCTCGAACAGGGTGGTGCCGCTGCCCGTGAGCCGCTGGCCGAAGCCGTCCCAGTCGTCGATCCGGCGCACCCCGTCGGCGTTGGTCGGGACCAGCACCTCCGCGCTGGTCGCCGCGTCGACGGTCGCGGTCGTGTGGATCCAGTCCGCGAAGAGGCTGCCCGTCGAGTAGAACTTCTTCCCGTCCAGCCGCCAGCCGTCGCCGGTCTCCCGCACGGTCGAGCCGTTCTCCCAGAAGGACCCGTTGCCCTGCTCGCTCTGCGCGTTGCCGACGAATGACGCCGTCGGCGAGGCGCCGGAGCCAGCGGTCGCGCACCTCCGGGTCGTCGTGCGTCAGCCGCGACTCGACGAACCCGATGTGGCCCCGCCACAGCTGGGGAAGGTTGGAGTCGGCACGGGCGAGCGCGACGACCTGGCGGAACAGCTGCGGCAGGGTGGCGCCGAGGCCGCCGAGCTCGCGCGGGACGCGGAGCCGGCCGAAGCCCGCGTTCCGGAGCAGCTCCACCTCCGCGAACGGCAGCCGGCGGTCGGCCTCGCGGTGCGTGGCCTCGACGGCGATCTCGTCGAAGACGTGGGCGAACCGCTCGTCGAGCTCCGCGTCGGTGGTCTGGGCCGTCATGCCTGCACCAGCCTGGGGAGGGCCGTGAGGAGCTGCTGGGTGTACGGGTCCCTGGGCCGCTCGAACACCTCGTCCGCCGTGCCCGACTCCACGACCTTGCCGTCCTTCATCACGAGGATCCGGTCGCTCATGTGGTGGATCACGCCGAGGTCGTGCGAGATGAACAGGTAGCTCACGCCCAGCTCGTCCTGCAGGTCGGTGAGCAGGTCGAGCACCTGGGCCTGGATCGACACGTCGAGCGCGGAGACCGGCTCGTCGCAGACGATGACGTTGGGCTCGGGGGCGAGCGCGCGGGCGACCGCCACGCGCTGCCGCTGGCCGCCGGACAGCCGCAACGGCGCCGCCTCGGCGTGAGTCGCGTCGAGGCCCACCTGCTCGAGGAGCCGCACGGCGCGCTGCTGCCCGTCGGCTCGCGACGAGGGCGGCCGCGGGCCGGTGGACATCGCGTCGACGAGGATCCGGCCCACCGGCCAGCGCGGGTCGAACGAGCTCAGCGGGTCCTGGTAGATCACGCCGATCTGCCGGCGCCTGCTCCGCCGCGCCGCCGGCTTCAGCGCCGACCACGGCTCGCCGTGCAGCAGCACCTGCCCCTCGGTCGGCGGGACGAGCGCGAGCACGAGCCGGGCGGCGGTCGTCTTCCCGGACCCCGACTCGCCCACGATGCCGACGGTCTCGCCGGCGAAGAGCTCGAAGGACACGTCGTCGACGACGGCCCGGTCCACCTTGTCCGGACCGCGGTAGACCTTGGTGAGGTGCCGCGCGTCGATCACCGGCCGGCCCCGCTCGATCCGTGCACGGCTCCGCGTCGTCGACGGCGCACCCGAGGACGCCTTCACCAGGCGCTGCCCGCGCGTGTGCTCGGAGGGGACGGCGTCGATGAGCGCCCGCGTGTACTCGTGCTGCGGGTGGTGCAGCACCTCGTCCACGGGTCCCTGCTCGACGACCTCACCGCCGCGCATGACGGCGACCTCGTCGGCGATCCGGGCGACGACCGACAGGTCGTGGCTGATGAGGATGAGGGCGCGGCCGCGCCGCTTCGCCTCCTCGAGCAGGTCCAGCACCTGGGCCTGGATGGTGACGTCGAGGGCGGTGGTCGGCTCGTCGGCGACGAGCAGCGGCGGGTCGAGGGCCAGCGCGCTGGCGATCAGCGCACGCTGGCGCAGGCCGCCGGACAGCTCGTAGGGACGCTGGCGCGCCTTGACCTCCGGCTCGGGGACGCCGACGGCGTCGAGCAGCTCGATGACCCGCTCCTTGCGGGCCTTCGCCGGGCCCCAGCCGTGGATCCGGAGCGGCTCGGCGACCTCGTCGCCCACCCGCCGCAGCTGGTCCAGGGAGACCAGGGCGTCCTGCAGGACGAACCCGATCTCCTTGCCGCGGATGCCCTGCCAGGAGCGCTCCGACCGGCGCGTCAGGTCGACGCCGCCGAGCTCGATCCGGTCGGCCTGGACGCGCGAGCCCGGGCCGGTCAGCCCGACGAGCGTGCGCGCCGTCACCGACTTGCCGGACCCCGACTCCCCGACGATCGCCAGGCAGCGACCGGGCGACGCGGTGAACGAGATGCCCTTGACGACCTCGTGGTCCCCGAAGCTGACGCGCAGGTTCTGCACGGTCAGCAGCGGCGTCACCGGCGCGCTCTCCGGCCCGCTCTCCGGCCTGGTCTCGCCCTGAGCGGCCGGCGCGCCGCTGTCCTCGGCGCCTTCCGCGTCGGCGGCCGCCGCCGGGGCGGCGGGCTCGGTGGTACCGGTCGTGGTCATCGGGCCGCTCCTTCCAGTCGCTGTTGCAGGGCCCGCCCGACGGTGGTCACCGAGATGGCGAACAGGACGATGACCAGGCCCGGCAGGACCTCCAGCCACCACTGCGTGGTGATGTAGTTGCGCCCCGCGTCGAGCAGCGCGCCCCACTCCGGGCTGGGCGGCGGCACGCCGAGGCCGAGGAACGCCAGGCTCGACGCCCAGACGATCGACTGGCCGACGCCGAGGGTCACGACCGCGACCAGCGGCCGCATCGCGTTCGGGAACAGGTGCTGCCGGACGACCGCCCAGCGGCTGTGCCCGAGCGCGTGCGCCGACTCGATGTACCCGGCCTGCTTCACGTTGAGCACCTGGCCCCGGACCATCCGCGCGTAGCCGGGCGTCGAGCCGACGCCCACGGCGATGATCGCGGTCGTGACCGACGGCCCGAAGACCGCGATGACGAGCAGCGCCGCCAGCAGCGAGGGGAACGCGAAGGCCACCTCGAGCAGGCGCGAGACGAGCGTGTCGACGAACCGGCCGGACAGACCGGCGAGGAGCCCGAGGCCCACCGCCAGCGTCATGGCGACGCCGGTCGCGCCCAGGCCGATCGTGAGCGACAGGCGCGTGCCGTAGATCACCCGGCTGAGGACGTCGCGGCCGGCCTCGTCGGTGCCGAACGGGTGCTGCACCGACGGCGTGGCGAGGGCGTTCTCGAGGTCGATGTGCGTCGGCGTGGTGGACGCCAGGAGCGCGGGAGCGATCGCCGCGACCGCGACGACGGCCACGAACAGCGCGGCGGCCAGGGTGCCGGGTGAGACGGGCAGCGCACGCCGCCGGCGCGGTACGGACGTCGCCGTCGTGGTGACGTCCGGTGCGGTGAGGGCGGTCATGCGGCACGCAGCCGGGGGTCGACGATCGCGTAGGTCACGTCCACGAGCAGGTTCGCGACGACGTACACGGCCGCCACGACGACGACGATCCCGGCCACGGTCGGGACGTCCCGCGTGTTGACCGCCGTGACGAGGACCTGCCCGATCCCGGGCCGCCCGTAGATGTTCTCCGCGATCACCGCGCCGGAGACCAGCGCACCCATGGCCCAGCCCGACAGCGTGATGGCGGGCAGCACGGCGTGCCGCAGCCCGTGCCGCAGTCGCACGGCCGTGTCGCCCATCCCCCGCGTGCGCGCCGTGGTGATGAACGGCTGGTCGAGCACCTTGTCGAGCTCGTCGCGGGTGACCTGCCCCAGGAAGCCCGAGAGCGGGATGGCCAGCGTCAGCACCGGCAGGACGGTCCCCCACGCCGAGTCCCCGCCGATCACGGGGAAGATCGGCAGCTCGACGGCGAACAGGACGAGCAGGATCACGCCGACCCAGTAGTGCGGCAGGCTCGCCGTGAACGCCTCGAAGGCGGCGCCCGTGCCCGACACCCGCCGGCCGCGCTTGACCGTGAGCAGGGTGACCGCGAGCGCGATCACCCAGGCGGTGACCAGAGCACCGGCGGTGAGCACCAGGCTCGGCAGGATCTGCGTACCGATCACCTTCGTGACCGGCTCGAACTGGGTGTACGACGTCCCGAGGTCGCCCCGGAAGAAACCGCCGATGTACCGCAGGTACTGCGTGAGCACCGGGTGGTCGAACCCGAACTCGTGGTTCACGGAGGCGAGCTCGGCGTGCGTGTAGGTCTGCTCGCGCCCGTTCTTGAGGTTGAGGATGATCGTGGCCCGGTCGCCGGGCACGGCGAGCTGCGCGAAGAAGGCGACCGAGGCCGCGGCGATCAGCACGAGCACCGCCGAGACCAGCTTCACGCCGGCCTTCCGGGCGACCCGCCCCGCCGGGCCCGGGCGGCGAGCCCGGGCCGGCGCGGCGGTCGGCGCCTCGAGAGGTGCCTGCGGCACGAGGTCAGGAGCCAGCGCGGTCATGGCCGGCTCACTGCACGCTGGTGAAGTAGGCGTCGGAGAAGATCGGCTCGCCCTGGCTCTTCTCGAGCCAGAAGTCGTGCAGCTTCGGCGAGACGGCGACGAGCGTGTTCTGCGTGTAGAGCCCGATGCCGGCGGCGTCGTCCTCGATCGTCTTCTGCGCCTGCTTGTACTCGTCGGACGCCTGCTCGGTGTCCGTGTCGGTGTTGGCGGTGTCGATCAGCGAGGTGAGCTCGGCGTTGTTGTAGAAGGACCGGTTGTTGCCGTTGGTGTAGCTCGCGTCCGACTGCCGCCACACGATCCAGAGGATCGCCGGGCTCGGGCTCGTCCAGTACGACGGGGTGGCGTCGAAGGTCGACGGGTCGGAGTACTTGCCGCCCCACAGCTCGGCCTGGGTGGCCGGCACGAGCTTGACGTCGAACCCGACCTGCTTCCACTGCTCCTGCAGCGCCTGCAGGACCGTGGCGCCCTCCTCGGTGAAGATGAAGCCGGCGCCGTAGACCAGCTTGACGGTCAGCGGCTGGCCGTCCTTCGCACGCATCCCGCCGGGCTCGGAGGCCGTCCAGCCCGCCTGGTCGAGGAGCTTGGCGGCCTTCTTCGCGTCGAAGGGGTACGGGTCGCCCTCCAGGTAGTCGGGGGTCGACTGGCTAACCGCCGGGTTCGGCTCGTACGGCAGCACGCCGTGGAAGCCGGCCTCGACCGCGGACTTCCGGTCGGCGCCGTACGCGAACGCCTGCCGGACCAGCTTGTCGGTGAAGGGGCCCTGCTGGGTGTTGATGTAGAACGAGACGGGCTTGCCGGGCGTGATGTAGCGGATCGTCTGGAACTTGTCCTGCGCGTTCTTCCACTGCACCGTCGGCACCTCGTAGACGGCGTCCGTCTGGCCGGTGGTCAGGGAGGCGTACCGCGAGGTCGGGTCGGGGACGAACTTCCAGTCGATCTCGTCGACGTACGCCGGCCCCTCGTGCTTCGCCGTCGCGGGCCACGAGGTGTAGTCGGGGTTGCGCTTGAAGATGACGTTCTGGCCCTTGTTCCACTCCGCGACCGTGAACGCGCCCGAGCCGATCGGCTGCCGGCAGTTCTCCTCGGTGGTGCGCGTCTTCAGCGCGGTGGGCGACTGGATGCCGAAGTAGCCCTGGGTGATGAGCCGCAGGAACTGCGGGTAGGGCTTGTTCAGGTGGATCGCGAGGTGGGTCGCGTCGAGGGCTTCGGCGGACTTGTAGTACGGGTCGATCGAGACCTTGGCCGTGCCGTTGCCCTTGCGGTTCTCCCAGAAGTCGAAGTTGTCGGCGACGGCGGCGGCGTCGAGCGGGGTGCCGTCGGTGAACTTGACGCCGGGCTTGAGGGTGAAGGTGTACGTCAGCCCGTCCGGCGAGGCCTCCCAGCTGGTCGCCAGCCACGGCTTCACGCTGCCGTCCTCGGCCTCGGTGACGAGGCCGTCGAGCACCTGGCGCGAGATGTAGGCCTGCTGGATCCAGCCGCCGAAGATGCAGGGCGGCTCCTGGACGTGGGCGTAGGTGATGGTGCCGCCCTGCACGGGCGAGCCCGAGCTCGTGCTCTGCTCGTCGGCCCCGGCCTGGCCGCCGCAGCCGGCGAGGACGACCCCGGCGAGGAGGGCGCCGGCGGCGAGGACGGTCGTTCGGGGTCTACGGGTGACAGACATGGTGATCCGTTTCTGCGGTCTCACGCGCTGAGCTCGGCGCGCTGCGGGGAGGGGGCGGGGAGGGGGTCGGAGATGCCGTCGGGACGGGGCAGGTGGGCGCCTCCGCGGTACCGGGTGGCGTAGTGGTTGTCGGGCAGGCGGTCGCCGCGGCCGAACAGGCGGTCGCGCAGCGACTCGTCCTCGTCGTACGACTCGCGCAGGCGGCCTCGCTCGCGCAGCACCGGGACGACCAGCTCGATGAAGTCCCGGGCCGTGTCGAAGCTGTGGTACTGCAGGAGGTTGATGCCGTCGATGCCCACGTCGTCCAGCCAGTGCTCGATCGCGTCGGCCGCCTGCTCGGGCGTGCCGACCACCAGCAGCGGGTGCCGCGACAGGTCGCCGAACCCGGCCAGGACGTCGTCGACGGTCTGCGCCGCACTGGTGTCCCGGAACCGGCCGCCGCGGCCGCTCGGCGCCCGGTCGGGCACCTCCGAGAGCGGCGTGCCGGGCGGGTAGGCGGTCGGGTCCCAGGGCAGCGAGGCGTGGGCGAGATAGCCGTCGGGGTCCGAGAGCTCCTGGAACCGGGCCAGCTTGGCGCGAGCCTCCTCCTCGGTGCGCCCGACGATGACGCCGGCCGTCGTGATCACCTTGACGTCGTCAGCCGTGCGGCCCGCGTCGACGGCCGCGTTCTTGAGCGACGCGACCAGCGCCGCGAGCGCGGTCTCGCTCGGGGCTCCGGTGAAGACCACCTCGGAGTGCTTGCCGACGAACCGGTGGCCCGCCTCGGACTGGGTGGCGGTGAACAGGACCGGCGTCCGCTGCCGGCTGGGGCTCGGCAGGTGCGGGCCCTCCACCTGGAAGTACGCGCCGACGTGGTCGATCGCCCGGATCTTCGTCGGGTCCGCGTAGACGTTGTGCTCCCGGTCCTCGACGATCGCGTCGTCGTCCCACGAGCCCTCCCACAGCTTGTAGAGGACGTCGAGGTACTCGTCGGCGATCGCGAACCGGGTGTCGTGGTCGACCTCGTCGGGCAGCCCGTGGTTGCGCGCCGCGTTGGGCAGGTAGGAGGTGACGATGTTCCAGCCGACGCGGCCCTTGGTGAGGTGGTCGAGCGTGCTGGCCCGGCGGGCCCAGGCGAACGGCGGCTCGTAGGTCGTCGAGAAGGTGATCCCGAAGCCGAGGTGGCGGGTGACCGCCGCCATCGCCGGGACGACGACGGCCGGGTCGTTGTTGGGGATCTGCAGGCCCTGGCGGATCGACGTCTCGGCGCTGCCCCGGAAGGTGTCGTACGTGCCGACGACGTCGGCCAGGAACACCGCGTCGAACCCGCCGTCCTCCAGCAGCCGGGCCAGCTCGAGCCAGTACTCGATGTCGTTGACGCGTTGCCGGTTGTTGTCCGGCAGCCGCCACAGGCCGTGGGTGATGTGGCTGACGCAGCTCATCTCGAACAGGTTGAGGACGAGGCGCTTCTTCGTCGCGCTCATCGGGCGTCCGCCAACTGGTCCGGGCCGGACGGCACGCCGGCGAACGCGCCGCGGTAGCGCGCGGCCGGGTGGCGGTCGGGCAGGCGGGGGCCCTCGCCGAACAGCTTGCTCCGCAGCGTCCCCGGGGAGTACTCGCGCTGGGCGAGCCCCCGCTCCTGCAGGACCGGGATCACCTCGTCGACGAAGACCTCGTACGTCCCCGGGATCTCGGCGTTGATGAGGTTGACGCCGTCGATGCCCGCCGCCTGCCACGTGGCGAGCTGGTCGGCGATCTGCTCGGGAGTCCCGACGAGCCGCGTGCTGCTGGCCGTGAACCGGGCGACGTCCCGCAACGTGGCGGGGCGGTCGGGCACGAGGTCCTTGATCCATCCGATCGCGGACTGCACGCCCTCGGTCTCGATCTCGCCGACGGGCGTGTCCAGGTCGTCGAAGCCGAAGTCGACCTGGATGGCGCCGGAGAGGTGCGAGAGCTGGGCGTCCCAGTCGATCCACTCGTCGAGCTCGGCCGACGTCCGCCGGGCCTCCTCCTCGGTCGACCCGACGACCACGGACAGGCCCTGGAAGAACTTGAGGTCGTCGGCGCGCCGGCCGTGCCCGACGGCACGGCGCCGGATGTCGGCGGTGTCGCGCGCCGCGGCTGCGGTGGTCGGGCTCTGGATGAAGACCGCCTCGGCGTTCTTCGCCGCGAACTCGCGACCCACCTCGGAGGCCCCCGCCTGGAACAGCAGCGGCGTGCGCTGCGGGCTGGGGCTCACCAGGTGCGGCCCCTCGACCTTGTAGCGGGGGCCCACGTGGTTGATGCGGTGCACCTTGTCGTAGTCGGCGTGGATGCCCGTCTCACGGTCCTGCCGGAGGGCGTCCTCGTCCCATGAGCCCTCCCACAGCTTGTAGACGACGTCGACGTACTCGTCGGCCCACGCGTAGCGCTCGTCGTGCCCGGTCAGGCCGTCGAGGCCGAAGTTCCGGGACGCGTTGGGCAGGTAGTTGGTGACGATGTTCCAGGCGATCCGGCCCTTGGCGGCGTGGTCGAGCGTGGAGATCCGACGCGCGAAGTTGAAGGGGTGCTCCTGCAGCACCGACGCCGTGAACGCGATCCCCAGGTGCTCCGTGGCGTACGCGAGCGCGCTCGCCAGCACGCTCGGGTCGTTGCTGGGCACCTGCAGGCCGGCCTCGAAGTACCGCCGCTCGTCGCCCCGGTACGGCGCGTACACGCCCACCACGTCGGCGAAGAAGATCGCGTCGAACTTCCCGCGCTCCAGCGTCCTGGCCAGGTCGACCCAGTGGTCGAGGTCGTTGAAGTTCGTCTGCCGAGCGGACGGGCGACGCCAGGTGCCCTGGATGATGTGGCCGGTCGTGTTCATCACGAATGCGGCGAAGTGCAGCGGACGCGCAGCGGTCTCGGGCATGGGTGTGTCTTTCGCGTAGGCAGGACGAGGCAGGGGCGAGCCAGGCGGGGGAGCCGACGCGGCCGCAGCTGCGCGGGGGGCGTGCCGGAGATGACCGACCGGCGGGAGCGCGGGGTGGGGCGTCAGGCCGCGGGGTGCTGCTTCAGCAACACGAAGGAGCGACGGCACGACAGAGGCCGACGCTTCGACAGCTGGTACGACAGGTGCTCACGACGACCTCCTTCCGTGCGAGACGCGCGGACCCGTGTCCGGCGCGGCGGATAACAAGATAGGTTTGGTAGGGATTTAAAGCAAGCAGCGACCACCGGTCGGTCCGGTCGCCGGAGCGGATCCCCGCAGGCTGCGGCGCTACGGCATCCTGGCGCGATGAGCGGTGAGCCCTCCGGGCGGACTCCGGACGAGCGGTGGGACGACCGCGGCCGCACGGCGAACGCACGCCGGCCCGTGTTCGTGCTCCACTCGCGCCAGCCCCTCACGACCGACCCGGCCGAGGCGTTCCCGCCCGACCGGTTCGAGGTCGTCGTGCTCACCGACGCCGATACCGCGACCGTGCTCCGCGAGGACGTCGACGCGACGGTCGAGGTCGTGCACGCCGGACGAAACGAGTGGGAGCCCGTCGTGCGGTCCGCGCCCGGGGGCTCCGCAGAGGTCGTCAGCAACGACGAGTACTGCCTGACCGAGTGCGCACGGCTGCGGGCGTCGACGGGCCTGCCCGCGCGACACCCCGCGCGGCTCGACGGGTACCGCGACAAGGTCCTCATGAAACGTCGGCTCGAGGCCGCCGGCGTCCCCGTCCCCTGGTACCTCAGCCTCGAGCCGGCCGTCACGTCCTCCCGCGCCGTCGCGGACCACGTGGTCTCGACCGTGGGGCTCCCCGCCGTCGTGAAGCCGCGCCGTGAGGCGAACTCGCGCGGTGTCGAGGTGCTGGCCGATGCCGCGGCGGTCCTCGCGTGGCTGGCCCGGCACGACGGCGAGACGGGCTGGCAGGTCGACGAGTTCATCGACGGGGCCCTGGGCCACGTCAACGCGCTCGTGCGCCACGGTGACGTCCGCCCCGTGCAGGCAGGGCGCTACCTGGGACCCCTGCTCGGCGTGCACGACGGCCGGGCGATGGGTGGGTGGACGGTGCCGGACGGCACCCCGGCGGCCGTCGCGGCGCACGAGCTGAACGAGCGCGTCGTCCACGCGCTCGGGTCCGACGGCGAGTTCGTGGTCCACACGGAGTTCGCGACGACGCCCGACGGCCGGCTCGTCGTCCTGGAGACCGCCGCGCGCGCTCCTGGTGCGTCCGTCTCGGAGCTCGCCCGCGTGCACGCCGGCGTCCAGCTCGAGGTCGCGCACCTGCGGCTCCAGGCAGGGCTGCCTGTGCCGGAGCCCGACCGCACGAGCGGGAGTCAGGGCGCCTGGCTGTGGCTGCCGGTCATGCCGGGTCAGCGCTGGGGCGGCACCCCCGAGGTCGTCCGCGGCCTCGGCAGCGACGTCGAGGTGCACGTGCGCCGGGTCGGCCGCGACGGCAACGCCGGCACGTCGGGCCGGCTCGGCGCCGCGGTCCTCCTCACGAACACCGATCCCGGCGCGCTCGCGAACGACGTCGACGTCCTGCTCCGCGCGCCCTGGTTCCGCACCGCGGCCTGAGCCGTCTCCCAGCCGCCGGCCCGCCGGCCGTGCTGACGCCGTCCGCGCCGGGCCCGGGTCTGCGACGGACAGGGTCAGCCCAGGAACGAGTCGATCGCCGCCCACGTCGCGCCGGGTTCCTCGAGGTGCGGGAGGTGCCCCGCCGCCGGGATCTCGACGAACGCCGCACCGGGCACAGCGGCGGCGACCGCCCGCCCGTAGGCCGGGGTGACGACGCGGTCGCTCGCACCCCACACCACGAGGGTCGGGACGTCCACCGCGCCGAGTCGTCCGAGCAACGTCGGGTCGCTCATGCTCGTGCCGGCCACAGCGCGCATGGTGCGCCCGTTCGCCTGCTGCACCGCGCGCTGCTGGTCCGTGAGGAGGGCCGGGTCGATGAAGCCGCGCTCGGGGTCGTGCCACGCGATCTCTGCGAGACCGCGGGCGTCCAGGGCGAAGAAGTCGGCGATCGGCTCACCGTCGACCACGACCCCCACGGTGTCGACCACCACGACAGCGCCGATGAGGCCGGCGTACCGCTCGTCGGCAGCGGCCCGCACGGCCATCTCCAGGGCGATCCAGCCCCCGATCGACGAGCCGACCACGACGACGTCGCGCCCCTCGTGGTCGACGAGCCACGCGAGGTACGCGTGCGCGAGGTCCGCGACGGAGGCGACCGACTCCGGTCGGGGTGTTCCGTCCCAGCCGGGGTGCGTGGGTGCGAAGGCGTGCTGGGTCGCCGCGAGGTGTCCGACGATCGGCGCGACGGTCCGAGGTCCACCACCGCCGTGGAGGACCAACGCGGGTGGTCCGGCGGGGTCGCCCGCCCGGAGGACGGGGAGATCTGCAGGGAGGACGCTGGTCATGATCCACCTATCTCAACATGCTGATGTCAACGTGTTGATACCGTAGCAGCATGACGACGGACCTCGCGGCGCTCGGACAGGCGCTCAAACGCGCCCAGTACCGGAACCACCGCGCCCTGGACGCCGCCCTTCAGGACGTGGGCGTCAGCCTCGTGCAGTGGGACGCCCTCCGGGCCATCGACCGGATGCCGCACGCGTCGAGCCACGACCTCGCCGTCGCGACGTTCCAGAGCGACCAGGCGTTCGGGACGCTCGCCACGCGGCTCGTGGGACGCGGGCTCATCCTGCGATCGGCGGGACGCGGGCGCCGGCTCGTCCACACCCTCACCGACTCGGGCCGCGCCGCACTGGCCGGCGGCCACGAGGTGACGGCCGGTGTGCTGCAGGAGCTCTTCGCACCGTTGGACGAGGCACGACGCGAGGACCTGATCCGGTCCCTGACTGCTCTCACCGCCGACGAGCGAGGCGGTGGCGACGGGAGTGAGGTGTACTGACCTGCAGCATGGGTGACGCGGGCCGTCCACGTGGCTGCCGCCCGACGGGCTGCCGCGACGAGCCGTTGTCGGTCGAGCGGGGCTCGCAGAGTCGCGGCGGCCGTGAACGGGGACGTCCACCGCGGTCCCGCCGGACCGTCACGGAAGCCGGGAGAGCTGCCGGAGAGCGGTCGAGCTCGGTGCCCGCGACAGTGGTGCCACACAGCGGAGGCGGTCCAGTGGGTGACGAGGCGATCGACGTCGGCTGGCTGCGCGAGCACTTCTCGCCGAGCTACCGCTGGATTAGTGAGTGCGCTCTCGCGGCATGGACCTCGTCCCCCCACCTCGAGTCCGACTTCCCCGCGCATGTGGGGCCTGCAGCCGCCCCGTTGCAGTCGAGGTCGACCGAGGCCTCGGCAGCCGTCCCCGCGGCGGGTTGGCCGACGGAGGTCGTGGCGGCCCTCCGGGCAGACCTGCTCGTCGTCGCCTGGGAGACGTACGAGGCGCGCGCCGCGCACATGCACTCCACAGCGCACACCGCTTCCGCGAGCCGCACGCGCACTCCAGGCTGACTGCGGAACGATCTCCCGATGACAGCCGAGGCTCGGAGCTCTGCTCGGCGGGCCAGGTTGCGCCACGCACGTCACGGAAGGACGTCCCATGCGACTCGTGGTCACCGAGAACATGACCCTCGACGGCGTCGTGGAGCTCTCCGACGACTGGTTCCGGCCAGCCGGCGCCGACGGCGCGCACGACGTGGTGGTGACCGGCAGCGTCAGCGTTGCGCGCGACCTCGTCGGCTCCGGCGTCGTCGACGAGTACCGGCTGTTCGTCCACCCGGCGGTCGCCGGGCACGGGCGACGCCTGTTCGACGGGTCTCCTGCCGTGGGGCTCGACCTCGTGGAGTCCCGTCGCTTCAGCTCGGGTGTCGTCCTCCTCCGCTACGTACCCGTCGTGACGTCGTAGCGGAGGCAGACCTCAGACGGTGAGCGAGCGTCAGCCGACGGCCTCCGCGATGCGCTGGGCTGCCTGGGCCGGCGTGAGCCGCGTCGTGTCGACCACCTCGGCTTCGTCGTGCAGCCAGGTGCGCGCCGCCTCGGCATAGGGCTCGAGGTACTCGAGGCGGAACCCGGACGGACCCATGACCGCGTCCTCGTTGATGCGTCGGCGGAGCACGTCCTGGTCGGCGTGGATGACGAAGTGCCTGATCGGGATGCCGTGCTCGGCCAGGCCTGCACTGATCTCGCGCCAGTACTGCTCGACCAGGACGGTCATCGGCATCACCAGGGTGCCGCCCGTGTAGGCGAGCACGTGCCGGGCCGTCTCCACGACGAGAGGGCGCCACGGCGGCCAGTGCTGGAAGTTGTCCGTGGCGGGCAACCCGGGCGTGATGTCCATGAGCGTCTCGCCGACCTTCTCGGCGTCGAACACGCGAGAGTCGGGGAGGAGCGGCTGCAGGAGCGCACTCACCGTCGTCTTGCCCGCGCCGTGGGTGCCGTTGATCCACACGATCATGGGCCCGACGGTAGCGGGGGTGCGGCCCGAGCCTGACAGGTCGGCCCGTCTCGGCCCGGCCGGTCGACGGGCCGACGCGCGGCCCGGACTCGACCCCGACGGCGAGGCTCCCGGCACTGCCGAACCCGCGAAGTTGACGAGCCAGCGTCCGGACGCCATATTAGTGAATGTTCACTCACATTGGAGACGGACCCCATGAACTGGATCCTCTACGGGGCGGGGGGCACCACGGGCGCCCTCGTCGCAGAGACCGCGGTGCGACGTGGTCATCGTCCGCTGCTAGCCGGGCGGTCCGCCGCGACGCTGCGCCCGCTGGCCGAGCGGCTCGGACTGCCGTGGCGCGCCGTCCCCCTGGAGGACCGCGCGAACCTCACGCGCCTCGCCGCAGACGGCGGCCTCGTGCTCCTCACCGCCGGGCCCTTCGCTCGCACCTCGGCCGCGCTCCTCGACGCGTGCCTCGACGCCGGCGCCCACTACGTCGACCTCGCCAACGAGGTCGACGTGGTGGAGCGCGTCCTGGCGGCGGACGCCGCGGCCGTGGCAGCCGGCGTGACCGTGCTCCCCGGAGCGGGCTTCGGCAGCGTCGCGGCCGACACCCTGGCGCGCCACGTCGTCGACCTCGCGCCAGGGGCGACGCGCCTGGACATCACGCTGCACCCCGCGACCGCCGGCACGAGCCCCGCGACCCAGGCCGCCCGGCTCGCGGCCCTCGCCCAGGGCGCACTCGTGCGGCGCGGCGGCCGGCTCGTACGCGTCCGGCTCGGGTCGGGCGCGCGGCGCGTGCGTACGCCGGACGGCGTGGCCACCGTGATGCCTGTCGCGGTGGGCGAGCTCAGCACCGTGCACCACACCACCGGGGTGCCGGACATGACGGTCTCCGTGGCCGTACCGGGCGCACCCGTCGTCGCACGGCTCCTCGCGCCCGTGCTGGGTGCGGCCGCGGGCTCCCGCGCGCTGCAGGCTCGGGCAGCGGCGCGCCCGCGCACCGCCCTGCCGGCGTTCGAGGCGGCCCGACGCGGGTATGTCTCCGTGACCGCCCGTACGGACGGGGGCGAGGCGTTCACGGCCTGGCTCGAGACCGGCGAGGGCTACGCGTTCACGGCCGAGTCCGCCGTGCGCGCGGTCGAGGCGGTCCTCGCCGCACCCGTTCCCGGGGCCCACTCGCCCGGGCGTCTCCTGGGCGCCGACGGCGTGCTCGACGTGCCAGGCGTGCGCCGCCTCTCTGCGGCCGCGGCGGTGAGCTGACGTGCCCCGCCCGAGCCAGCGTCCCGCGATCCTCGAGGCGGCTCTCGCGTGCTTCGCCGAGCGCGGCTACGACGGCACCCGCATCAAGCACATCGCCGAGCGCGCGGGCGTGGCGGAGTCCGCCCTCTACCGGCACTACCCGTCCAAGGAGGCGGTCGCCCAAGAGCTGTTCGGCACGTTCGTCGCCTCCTACGCCGCGCGCCTGGCCGAGATCGCCGACGCCGACCTCGAGCCCGAGCTGAAGCTCGCCACCGTCGTGCGGACGGTGCTGAGCACCTACCGGTCCGAGCCCGACGCCTTCGTCTTCGCGGTCCTCGGGACCCACCAGCGCCTGCCCCGGCTGCCGGCGGGGTCGGTCTACCCGCTCGACGTCGTCGAGCGCATCGTCACCGAGGCGCAGGACGCCGGGGTCGTCCGCGCCGGCCGGACCAACCTGCTCGCGTCCATCCTCGTCGGCGTCGCGCTGCAGCCCGTCGTGCTCGCGACCCTGTCCCGCCCGGGGGCCTTCGACCTGCTCGGCGAGCGCGAGCACGACGAGGTCATCGTCGCCGCGGCCCTGGCCGCCGTCCGGAAGGAGTCGTCATGACCGCGCGTCTCGAGCGCTACGCGGACCGGCGGGGGGTCGTGCTCGCCTGGGTGCTGACCGCCGTCGTGCTCATCGGCGCGAACATCTTCGCGACCTGGTTCGCCGCCGTGCACGGCGGCCACGGGCTGCTCGACTTCGGAGGTGCGAGCAACGCGCTCGACACCCCGGGCCACCTCACCGTCACCGGCGTCGACGACCTCCTGACCGCATGGGGGCCGTCCGGGCGGCGCACCCAGCTCACGTTCACGCTCACCGGCGACGTCCTCCTCCCGCTGGTCGTGGCGGTGACTCTCGCGCTCACCATGCTCCGCGGGAGCCGGTCGCTCGGTGTCCCTGCGCGCGGACGCCGCGCCCTGCTCGCCCTCCCGCTCGCGGCGATGATCGCGGACTACCTCGAGAACGTCGGGATCGTCGCGCTCGTCACCGCGTACCCGGGGCGGCTCGACGGCGTCGCCGCCGCACTCGGCGTCGTGACGCACGCCAAAGGTCTCCTCGCGGGCGTCGCGCTGCTCGGGGCCCTCGGCCTGCTCGCGACGGGCGCCGCCGGGGCCCGGCTCACCGCGTCGCACGCAGCGACATCTGCAGCTGCACGGCCGCGCGCCGGCAGCGCACCTTGAGCGGCGCGACGGGCGCAGCCACCCACCTCGGGGAGCTTCGCGCGGCTCGGCGTCAGCAACCGCGTGCGGGCCGCCCTGGTCGTCTGGCGAACGCGGTAGCGCCGCACGCACACCGGCTCAGGGGCTGCCTGCCCGTGTCCTCAGAGCCGGCTGGTCAGGTCCTCGACGATGCTTGTGGTGCAGGCTGTGGCGTGTGACAGAGCTCTCCGACCCTTCCGGGGTTCATGACCGAGCGGTGCCCGTGCTCCTGCAGGCGGGGACCGACCCGACATGGCTCCCGCGCGGAAGCCGCGCTGACGTGATGCTCGGTGAACCGCCCGCCGATGAGCCGACGGGTCTCGTCCGGCTCATGGTCCTGCGGGCCGGCGAGATCTTCTGCATGCCGCGCGAGAGCGATGATCGGCTCGATCTCCCCACGCGGACCGTTCCGCCAGGCGCCGATCCCCACGCCGTCGCCCGTGCACTCGCCTCCGCTGTGCTCGGCCTCGACTCGGTCGTCCGCCCGTGGGGCTACATCCGCAACCTGGTGCTCGATCCCCCCACCGGCTACCCGTGGCCGACGCCGGTCGCCTGCTTCAGCGTCTGGCGCCCCGTGTCGGGCGAGCCCGTCGTGTCCGGGGTGTGGCAGACGCGGACGGAACTGGGCGAGAGGCACTGGTGGCCGCTCGCGGCCCACGCGGCCCGCTCAGCCAGGCCCGCCTCAAGCATCCGGGACTGACTCTCCAGCTGTCCTGCAGCGGCGCGCTATCCCAGGAGTTCTGGCGGTCCCTGACCACCGGTCAGATCAGCCCGGTCTTCGTCGAGCTGACGTCGGCCGACGTCCAGGACGTCGTCGCCACAGCTGTCCGGACCAATGCGGAGCAAGGAGTCACGCTCGGCGGCACGCTGCACGTCGACGTGGACCCGCCGCAGGTTCACGGTCAGGACGCCACCGCCACCCTGTGCGTCGACTACCGGGACGTCGTGCTCGGCTCGACGGACGGGGCGCCGCCTCAGACAGCCGAGGAGGCCGGGTGGGCGCCGGAGCTCGGCCGAATCACACTGCTGCAGGTCGGCGACGAAGGACGCTGGATGATCCGGTCCGTCGAGATCGCAGGAACGTGCTGAGAGCCTCGGACGCCGGGCCGGCGCCGGCGGCTCGAGGACGTACGTGAGCTGATCGCCGCCCGACGTGGGCATGGCTGCGATCCTCAACCGACACCTGCGAGAGGGAACGCCATGAACGTCGACCTTGCCGGCCATGGGTGGGACTGGAGCCCGACGACCTTCGAGGCGATCGGGACGGTCTGCGCGGCCCTGATCGCTGTGCTGGCACTGGTGCTGACGTTGCGCACCGAACGCTCTCGACGCGCCGGTGAGGCTCGCGCCGAGCTCCTGCAGCAGATCCAGATGGTCGAGATCGGTGTGGTGGCCGACCCGGCGGCCCGGGAAACGGGCTCGTCCTGGCCGAGCGAGCTCATCCCCCATCGCCTCGGGCGGGTCACCATCCGGGTGTCCAACTTCAGCTCAGCGCCTGTCTACCGTCCGCTGCTGCAGCTGCGGACGGTCGTGACCGTGGGCAAGGATCAGAAGCCCGACGACCTTTACTACGCCGGCGGCGACGGAGGCCGGCCGCACTGGTACGCGGACGAGATGCGCTACCGCGTCGGGGTGCTCCGGTTCGGCTACTACAAGCGCACCCAGTTCTTCGTCGTGCCCTGGCCGGAACGGATCGAACCAGGGAAAACCGTGGAGCTGGACGTCGGATACGTCGGGTCGTGGGTGGTAGGGCCGGCCGCGAACAACGTCGGGCTGCGCGTGCTCGACTGGCGCGGTTCCGAGTGGACCCTGTACGGCGTTCGGGGTCGGCTGTGGGACGGCAAGTACATCGGCGAGTACATGGATCCGCTGCCGGAGAGGACGGGGCTCTTTCCGTGGAACCCCGCACGGTTCCGCAGCTTCTGGGCCCGAGAGCCGTGGCCGTTCGAGCCTCACGACGCGGCCGTCGTGGCCGCCGAGGACCGTGGGTACTTCTGAGTTCCACCGGCCTGGAACCGCCGCGGTCGCCGGGTTGCTCGAGCTGCCCCACCTGGTCGAGCTCGCCCTCGACGGTCCGGCTCCCGACATCATCGAGCAGCATCCACCCCGGACGTGGCGCCGACCGCATGATCACGGTGTGCTCGACGCCCAGAGGCTGATGCGGTCGGGCCGAGGTGCTGGGCGTCCGTACGGGCGGGGTGGCCGCGTGGTTGACGGTCTCTTCCGTAAGTCGTAACTTACCGTTCGTGCAGACTTACCACGCAGGCGACGGCTGGGACGTTCTGGGTGACGCCAGTCGCCGCGCGATCGTGGCGTGCTTGGCCGAACGTCCGCGGGCCGTCGGGGAGCTTGCGGCCGAGCTGCCCATCAGCCGGCCGGCAGTGTCTCAGCACCTCAAGGTGCTCAAAGACGCCGGCGTCGTGGTGGATGAGGCCGCGGGCGCGCGCCGGGTCTACCGGTTGGATCCGGTGGGCATGGGCGCCTTGCGCGATCAGCTGGAGACCTTCTGGAACCGCGCGCTGAGCAGCTACCAGGAGATCGCAGAGCAACCATCACAGGAGGCACCATGACGCAGCAGGCGGCAGACGCCGTATCCATCGGGATCGTCGTCGACGCTCCGATCGAGCGCGCGTTCGCGCTCTTCACAGAGCGTTTCGGCGACTTCAAGCCGCGTGAGCACAACCTGCTCGGCGTGCCGATCGCGCAGACGGTCCTCGAACCGCGGGTCGGTGGACACATCTACGACCGCGGAGCCGACGGCAGCGAGTGCCGGTGGGCGCGCATCCTCGCATTCGACCCGCCCGAGCGGGTCGTCTTCAGCTGGGACATCAGCCCGCAATGGCAGGTCGAGACAGACCCGGACGTCACCAGCGAGGTCGAGGTGCGGTTCATCTCCGAGTCCCCGCATCGAACCCGAGTCGAGCTCGAGCACCGTCACCTGGAACGCCACGGCGCCCGCTGGCAGCAGCTCCGCGACAGCGTGGCCCACGAGGAGGGGTGGCCGCTGTACGTCGCCCGGTATGCGGACCTGCTCGCGAAGGTCGGTTGAGACGGCGCAGCACGCGGCCGGTGGTGAGACCGGACAGGCTCAGCCCAGGAAGGAACCGATCGCCGCCCAGCTCTCCCCAGGTGCATCGAGGTGCGGGAGGGCGCCGCGGCCGAGATCTCCACAGCCCTTCGGGCGCCGTCCTCGCGAACTGCTCCGAGGCCGTGCCCGCGCGACGGCACTCTTCGCGATCGAGCACGTCGCCGTCGCCTCTGCACACCCCGGTCGCCGATGTCAGAGGGCGCCAGAACAATCGACCCGACGGGACCGCACCGACGAGGAGACCCCCATGGCAGCCTTCACCCGCTCCGACGACCTGCAGCAATCGACCTTCGTCGGCGCGAACCTGTGCGGCGCCCGGTTCGTCGAGTCGGACCTGTCCGATGTCGTGATGCGCGGGGTCGAGGTGGCCCGCGCGGACATCGACGCGCCCTGGCTGCCCCATGGCGACTACTTCCGCGTCAACGGGGTCGACGTCCTCCCCTACGTCGAGGCGGAGCTCGACCGCCGCTTCCCCGGCCGGTCGCAGCGCCGGGCGGCGGACCCGGACGGGTTGCGCGCGGCGTGGGCCGTGCTCGAGCGCACCTGGGCGGCCACGCTGGACCGGGCTGCGGCGATGCCGGAAGGAACGGTGGACGTCGCCGTCGACGGTGAGTGGACGTTCGCCCAGACGCTGCGGCACCTGGTCCTCGCCACGGACACCTGGCTGGGCAAGGCGATCCTGGGGCTCGACCAGCCGTTCCACCCGCTCGGTCAGCTGGACGTCGGCACGGCGGCCGACGACGTCGACCTCTCGGTCTTCACCACGCAGACGCCGTCCTACGACGAGGTGCTCGGCGCCCGGGCCGACCGGGTGGCGATGGTCCGCGACTTCCTCGCGGGCCTGACCGCGGAGCAGGTGGCCGAGGAGCGCCGGAACCCGCACGCACCGCAGTACCCGGAGACCGTCCGCTCCTGCCTGCACACCATCCTCGAGGAGGAGTGGGAGCACCACCGGTTCGCCGTGCGCGACCTCGACCTGATCCAGGCCGGCTCCGCGGGCCCGGCCTCAGCCTGAGAGCAGCCGACCGAACGTCGAGGCGTCACCCTCGAACGGCCGGAGACGCTCCGGGGCGGGGAACGGCAGGACGTAGCTGGCGGTCACGACGTCCACCGCGCCGAAGTCGTCGACCTTCACGACGACGCGCTCGGGCGTCACCTCGACGATGCGGACGCGCTGGCGGGTGCCGTCGGGCAGGTCGAGCTGGTACCGGTCGGCCAGCCACGGGGTGAAGGTCTCCGGGTATCGGCGCTGACCGGCGCGAAGAGATTGACGAGGTTGCCGTCCGGGTCGCGGAACAGGAGCGACCGGTTGCCCCACGGCATGGTCGTCGGCGTGTTGACGAAGACGTCCACGACGTCGTGCAACGCGAGGTGGACCGCGTCGACGTCGTCCACCAGGAAGTCGAGGATGACGGAGCGGTTGGCGCTCGCCTCTGCGGCGTTCTCCCCGAGCAGCGGCACGGTGGCGGAGCTCGCGATCGCCAGCGTCGCCGACTCGGTGCGCAGCTCGGCGAACAGCGGGTGCAGCCGGACGGCGGCCACGCCGGTCACCCTCTCGTAGAAGGCGACGAGAGCGTCGACGTCGTCGGTGATGATGCGGGTGGCGGCGAGCTGCACGGCGTCTCCTCGGTCGGGATCGCGCCCCGCGGATGCAAGGCTGACGTCGACGCTAGAACTGATACCGGGCAGAAACCGCCCGGTATCGAGCGACAATGGCGACGTGACCACGACGACGTCGCGCGTGCTGCAGCTCCTGGAGCTGCTGCAGTCGGCGGACACCCGAACCGTCGCCGAGCTCGCCGAACGACTCGCGGTGCACGAGCGCACCGTGCGCCGCTACGTGCAGCACCTGCTGGACCTGGAGATCCCGGTCGAGTCGGTGCGAGGGCGCTACGGCGGATACCGGATCCGTGCCGGCTACCGCATGCCGCCGGTGATCCTCAGCGACGACGAGGCCGTCGCCCTCCTGCTCGGCCTCGTGCATGCCCGGGCCGGTTCGGACGCGTCGGACGTCGCGATCCAGACAGCCACGTCGAAGATCCGGCGATCCTTGCCGGCCGAGTCCGCGCGGCGCCTCGCCTCGCTCCTGGAGACCGCAGTGCTCGACGTCCCGACGCACCAGGACGTCCCCGACGCGGGCACGCTGCTGACGATCGCCGATGCGATCAAGCAACGACGACCGCTCGACCTGCGATATCTGGACGCGGCGGACGCACCGTCGCGTCGAACGGTGCTGCCCTACGACCTGGTGGAGCACTCGGGTCGCTGGTACCTGATCGCCTTCGACGCTGCCCGACGATCGGAGCGCACCTTCCGGGTCGACCGCATCCGCACTGCTCGTGCAGTCGCCGGCGCCTTCGAGCGGCCTGCGAGAACCGATGCGATCTCGCGTCTGGTCGACGGCTTCGCCGAAGCCGACTACACGTGGCGGGTCGTGCTTCGCATCCGGGCCCCTGGCGAGCACATCCGCCGGTACCTTCCCCCGAGCGTCGCCGTCCTGCGGCCCGTCCCCGAGCACGACGGCGACGACGCACCCGCCTGGCACCGTGCCGACATCCACGCCACACGGCTCGACTGGATCCCTGGCGTCATCGCGGCGCTCGACTGCGACGTCGTCATCGAGAGCCCGGACGAGCTGCGACAGCTCGCCCGGGCCGCGGCCGCGCGGCTGCTCGCTGCCGCCTGATCAGCAGTCAGGACCGTGGGTGCCGTCACGACTCGCACCATAGGAGTCCCCCCGAACGGTCCCACCGCCCGGTCCTCACAAGAGTGCGGCATGCACCGGTCATCCCGTGTGGGCCTCGCGATACGCCGCAAGCACAGCCGGTACGCCGCCGGTCATCATCGTGCGCCGGACGTGTCCCAGCAGCTTCGACATGCCGAGGCCGCCCACACCGGTGAAGCCGGTGTGCTCCCACGTGAAGCGCGTGCCGGTGGCGGTCTCTTCAAGCAGGTACCGCACGTCGGTGACCTTGTCGGCCGCCTTGTCGCCCTTCCACGTGTAGTGCATCGATCGAGGCGCGTCGACCTCGAGCACCTCGCAGTAGACGATGCCGGCCCAGCCGATCGTCGGCTTGCCGACCAACCGGAAGGTGGTGCCGGGAACCGGCGTGAACCCCTCGGGGCGCCCACCCTGGCCGGTGGTCGTCCACTGTGCGACGTACTCGGGGTCGGTCATGACGTTCCACACCTCCTCGACCGAGTAGGGGTACTCGCGGACGACGGTGTACTGGCTCACTTGTTTCTCCACATGTCAGGACCTGGACGGTCGGGCCTACCTACCGGTAGGTAGGCCGCAGCCTACCGTGCGGTAGGCTGGACGCGTGGCCGCACCTGAGAGCACCGTCGGTGCACGACGCTCTGGCGCCGAGACGCGCAGTGCGATCCAACGCGCGGCGCTCGAGCTCTTCACGACACAGGGGTACCAGGCCACCTCGATGCGTGAGATCGCGGACGCGCTGGGCATCAAGAAGGCGTCCCTCTACTACCACTTCGCCGGCAAGGACGACATCGTCCGGTCCCTGTTCGTCGAACGGGGTCACGAGGCCGAGGCCCTTCTCGAGTGGATCGCAGACCAGCCCAGGACACCCGACCTACCGAAGGCCGCCGTGCTCCGGTGGGTCGACACCTTCTCCACCGACAAGCTCCGCGGGATCCGATTCGTCGGCGCCAACCCGCTGCTGATGAGCGCGATAGCGGGGCAGTCCGCTGATCGGATCGGCTCGGCTCTCACAGCGCTCGTCGACGCACTGGCCCCACTCTTGCCAGACGGCCGCCCCGACAACGTCCTCCAGCTGCGCATGGCTCTGCTGAGCATCAACGCTGCCGTCTATGCAGCCGCCGGTGACGACTTCACCGAAGGCGACATCGTCGCCGCCGCGCGCCACAACGCGACCGCCGTGATGGATTCACTACGCCGCTGAGCCCCGACATCGCTCTCAGCCACCACGAACTCGCAGATCGACACCCTCGGAAGTCCTCGACCTCCACCCCGGGACCGCCACGCCAACGCTTGCTACACCCTCATCCGTGATGAGCCGGTTTGGTCCGCGCAGCACAGCGAGCTGCGGGTGGCCCCGATCTCCTCGCATTGCCGGCGTGGCTGCGTGCGACGGACCCGGCAGACCCGGACCCGAACCGGGCCGTGTGCGGGTGGCCGTTCGTCGACGCTGTGCAGCAGGGCCGACAGGGTCGCGGCTACGTACGACCCAGCGCCGTATGAGGGCCGGCCGCCGACCCGGCTTCAGCCTGAGAGCAGCCGACCGAACGTCGAGGCGTCACCCTCGAACGGCCGGAGACGCTCCGGGGCGGGGAACGGCAGGACGTAGCTGGCGGTCACCACGTCCACCGCGCCGAAGTCGTCGACCTTCACGACGACGCGCTCGGGCGTCACCTCGACGATGCGGACGCGCTGACGGGTGCCGTCGGGCAGGTCGAGCTGGTACAGGTCGGCCAGCCAGTGCAGGCCGCGCTCCTCGAGCGCCTCCTCGGCGGCGAGCCAGTCGACGGTGCCCGTGATCTCGCGACCGAGTGCGTCGACGGCCACGAAGCCGCCACCGTCGGGACGGATCCAGCCGAGGCGCTCGCGGTCGCCGGGGCGGCGGTGCTCGATCCAGCTCTCAGGAGGCATCGGCCGAGCGTAGCGACGAGCCCCCGCGGTCCCGCCACGGATATCAGCTCGGCGCCCGCACGCGCCGATGCTGACCGGCGCGAAGAGATTGACGACGTTGCCCGGTGCGCAGCTCGGCGAACAGTGGGTGCAGCCGGACGGCGGCCGCGCCGGTCACCCTCTGGTAGAAGGCGACGAGAGCGTCGACGTCGTGGTGATGATGCGGGTGGCGGTGAGCTGCACGGCGTCCGGCCCGGCGGAACACGCTCTGGGCAGCTGCCGTCGAGCGACCCGCCTGAGTCCCTCGAGCCCTCAGAGCGCCTCTCCAACTCGCGATCGTCGTGACCGTGGGCCATGATCCGGGGGCTTTCGAATCACCGAGAGCATCAGACCCTCCGGCAGTCTCGCCGGTCCCCCTCTCCCTTGGAGTGCTCATGCTTGCGCTCGTCTCTGCCGCGATCTTCGCCCTCGCCCTGCTCCTCGACCTCGTCGACGCGAACGTCGGAGACGCTCTGACCCCACAGACGCTGATGTTTGCCGGTCTGTTCTTCCTCGCGCTGCACCTGGGAGGGGTCGGCGGCGCGTCGCCGGTGAACGGCGGCTGGCGGGGGCGTGGGGGGAGTTCCCGCCGGCGGTAGGGGCCCGTACCACCCGCTCCCGTCATCACGCCGGAACGCGCCAAGAGGTCACGGGCCCTGTGCGCTGCGCCGTCGTCAGCGAGCTCTGGGCGATTCAGTGCTGCTCGACCAGCGAAGCCTGAACCGCAGTCGCGACCTCGTCACAGCTGAGGGCGTCGGTGTCGATGACCGGCCCTCGTTCGGCCAGTGACGACGCGACGGCTTCGTACCGGCTCAACTGCCCAAGTCGCCAGTCTGTGGCGCCGGGGTCGTCCGTGTCGGCCGCGATCCGCCGTCGGAGCGCATCGCTCGACCCGTGGAGGGTGACGTGCCGGAGCTCCAGGCCGCGCCCCCGCAGACCGCTCAGGATCTCGTCGGCGTACTCGGGTGCGAGGAGAGTCATCGGGACGACAACGGTGGAGGCGCTACGTGCTCGCCGTGCGACCCCCCGGATCGTTCCGCGCCGCCATGCGCGCAGATCCTGGAAATCGCCTCGGCGGAAGACCCCGATGGTCCGTTGAAGGACCCCACCCAGACGTTCTGGGTCGTACTGCTGTGCGCCAGGCTCCCGGCGGAGAAGCTCGGCTGCCGTTGACGACTTACCCACACCAAAAGGGCCGTTGAGCCAGAGAATCATTCGTCGACCCTCACGGGGGCCGCGTACGTCCCACCGACCTGGCCCACCTCGAGCCTCACCCACTGATGGTCCAGCGAAACTGCGTCCACGTGCCATCCAGCGGCTCGCCATGCGCGCGCCTCGACCTTCGAGCCGTTCGACCACCACTGGCGCAGCTTGTACGCCGACGCCGGCAACCTGTCAACGACGGCTGAAGACGAACCCCCTGTCGACGGGCGAAAGTGAACCCCTCTCGTTGGTGTGGTCAGTCGGTGGTGGCCGCGGGTGGGCGGCCGAGGTCGCGGTTCTTGAGGCGGTAGGAGTCGCCTTTGAGGGCGATGACGTCGGCGTGGTGGACGAGCCGGTCGATCATGGCGGCGGCGACGGTGTCGTCGCCGAAGACCTCGCCCCAGCGTCCGAACGGCTTGTTCGAGGTGACGATCAGCGAGGCACGTTCGTAGCGAGCCGAGACGAGCTGGAAGAACAGGTTCGCAGCTTCGGGCTCGAACGGGATGTAGCCGACCTCGTCGATGACGATCAGCGGGTAGCGGCCCAGGCGGCGTAGCTCGTCTTGCAGGCGCCCGTCGTGGTGCGCGGTCGCGAGCCGGTCGACCCACTGCGAGGCGGTCGCGAACAGGACCCGGTGACCGGCTTGGCAGGCGCGGACCGCGATCCCGGTCGCGAGGTGGGTCTTGCCGGTCCCAGGTGGGCCGAGGAACACCACGTTCTCCCGGGCGGTCACGAAGTCCAGGGTTCCGAGGTGGGCGATCTGGTCGCGGGGCAGGCCGCGGGCGTGCTCGAAGTCGAAGTCCTCCAACGACTTGCGGGACGGAAACCTCGCGGCCCGGATGCGTCCCTCGCCGCCGTGGGCCTCGCGGGCGGCGACCTCGCGTTGCAGGCAGGCGGCGAGGAACTCTTCGTGGGACCAGGACTCGGCCCGGGCCCGTTCGGCGAGCCGGTCGACGGCCTCACGCAAGCTCGGTGCCTTCAGCGCGCGGGTGAGGTAGGCCAGTTCGCTGCTCACGTCCCGGGCCGGGGACTTCACCGGGCTCATCACGCCACGTCCGTCAGGCCGAACGCCGCGTCGTAGGCGCTCAGGTCACGCTGCTCGACGTCGTCGACCGGCGCGGGTGCCGAGCGGCGAACGGCAGCGGCGGCGGACATCGCCAACGCTGCTTGCCGGTGGGCGGGGTCGGTGATCGTCTGCCACCGCGCCCAGCAGCGCGGATGGGTCGCCACGACCTTGGTGCCCAGCCGGACGGTGACCTGCTGCAGGTCGGCGACGACGTCGACGAACCGGCCGACCGCGACCGGGTCGACCGAGTAGTCGTTGGAGCCGAGGCGCACGTAGTGATCGCGCGGCAACCTGACCCGGGTGCGCCAACCCAGCTCAGGGACCACCGGCGGCAGCGTGAGCATCGCCGCCCGGTCGACCTGCCAGCGATCCTGCGGCCGGCAGCCCAACGCTCGATGCTGACGAGCGTTCGCCAGGACGAGCCAGTCGACCAGCTGGGTGTTGAAGTCGTCCGGGCCGGTGAACGTGCGCCCGGGCAGGAACGAGGTCTCCAGATAGCCGTTCGCCCGCTCGACCAGGCCCTTGGCCTCCGGGTCCCGCGGCCGGCACTGATGCACCCCGATCCCGAGCATCCCGCGGAACGCCTCGAAGTCGTCAGTCAGCTTCGGCTTGCCGGCCCGCCAGGACCCGACCGCGGCCTCGTTGTCCCAGACCAAC
Organism: Cellulomonas sp. URHB0016; assembly: GCF_054057935.1. Lineage (NCBI taxonomy): Bacteria > Bacillati > Actinomycetota > Actinomycetes > Micrococcales > Cellulomonadaceae > Cellulomonas > Cellulomonas sp. URHB0016. The sequence continues at coordinate 2,372,159 of NZ_JBSRZU010000001.1, forward strand.
TCCCTGGGGACTGCGCCCATGCGCTGCAGCAGGACCCAGTGCCCGGCGATCAGGTCCGGTGACAGCCGTGACGGCAGCATGATCGCGAACGTCATCCGCGAGTAGCCCGCGACCATCACCAGCACCGGCGGTGAGCCGACCTGCCCGGCGCCCAGTGCCACGTCGACCGGTGGAAACCACAGGTCGCACTGCACCCGCGCCCCAGCCTCGTAGGTGGTGCGCGTGGCCGGGTCCGGCGGCAGGTAGTACGGGCGCAGCACCCGCACCCGGTCCTTGAGCACGGTCAACGAGTGCTGCCAACCGATCCGCTGCGCGATCACCGTCGCCGGCATCGTCGGGCACGAGACCAGCAGCCCACGGATCAGTGGTTCAACCTCGTCGACCAGCGAGCCTCTCGCCGGGCGCTCGTACTTCGGCGGCGCGTCACGAGCCAACGCCCGCCGCACCGCGTTCCTCGAGACTCGCAGCTTGCGGGCGATCGCCTTGATCGCCATGCCCTCGACCCGTTGCAGCCTACGGATCTCCGCCCAGTCCTCCACGGTCATCACCCTCCTCAGCGTCGCCGAGGGGGTCCGTGTTCATCCGACGCCACGGGGTTAGTTTTCACGCGTCGCCGACACAACCCGTCGACCAGTGCCGCCACCTCGTCGAACGTCATCTCCAACGACGTCAATCCACTGGCAGCTACACGCTCGAGCTCGACGCGCAACGGCTCGTACTTGGTCACACCCCACACCCTGGCACGGCACGGCTGGGCGGACGGCGCAGAACGTCAAGCCTGAGCCCGCTGAGACGAGAGCCGTCGCTGCCGGTGCCGTCGGGCGGATCCGTCGTTGCCTCGGCCTGGAGTCCGTGCCCGCCAGTCAGCCAGTTGCCTGCGCCCCTTCGTACAGGATCCGGAACGCGTCGCGGACCCTTGCCACGTCATCCGGGTTGCGGAGCATTCGCCGGAGCGGGAAGCGTCCCAAAGAGGCTCGGATGCGCGAACGATGGCTTCTGCAGCGGCCGTGTCAACGCCGAGTGCGGCTCTGACTGCCGCGACGACCTCACGCCGAGAGTCGGGGGGTAGATCGTCGAGAGGATCCACGACGCGAGAGTAGGCGGTCGGCAGACGGATCAGGAGGACGAATCAGGCTCGCCCAAGACCCGAGCGACGGCGAGCATGCCGCTGAGCGCGTCGCGGTCCTGCTGCTGGGTCCGCAGTATCGGCGCCCCCCGCCGACGTGCTCAAATGCCGCGACCTCGATGCCCGCGCGCAGACGGTTTCGAAGCCCGGCATCGCTAGCGTGTCGGACCAGCCTGCTCTACTCGGCTCGTGCTCCCGTTCCCTGTGCCGCCGATCGCCACGCACACCTCGACCGACCTCGGGGACCAGGGCTCACGCGTGGCAGTTCCCGCGCTCGCCTGGGACGACCTGCCCGCGCACCGGCGCCTGACGTTGGTGTGGTACCTGGCCGCGACGTCCCAAGCCCGGTCATTGCGCCACAGCGACCAGCCGTGCCCCGTGGGACGGCTTGGTCAAGGCACGTATCCGAAGAACCCGAGCGCCGTTCGCGGCACGGACGGCCGGTTTCACCTTCTCGAGGCAGGATCGGACTCCCCGTGCGGCGTCGCGCACCACAACCAGTGGTGCCACTGGTCGTCGAACGGACACGACTACCGCATCCAGCCACCTCCCCTCGATGCGGCAGGCAGCGCCGAGTGGACGCACGGCTCCGTGGACGTCCGGTGGCCGGTGAAGCTGACCGGCGAGACACGGGAACCGGCGGCGGTCGAACGTATCGCGCGCTGCCCGGTCCACGCCCCGTTCTGGCCGCCGCCGATCACTGTCGGCGTGTTGGGGCCGATTCGCGCGACGCTCGTGGAACGGTTCGGAGCGCAATGCGCAGCCTGCAAGTCGTGCCTGGCCGTGTTCGTCGACCACGATGCCGTCTCGGGGCTGGCGCGCGGCTATTTGTGCCGCGACTGCAACACCCAGGTCGAAGCGTGCCTCCACGTCACCGGATGCATCTTCGCCGACTACCTCAACCAGCCCCCAGGCTCCGATCTGGGGCTGCGCTACCCCCGCAACACCGACCCGGGGCGGCTCGCGCGGGCCAGGGCGTTGCTCGCCGACTCCCCCGACCTGCTGGCGCTGCTCGACGCCGCCGTCGCGCGCCGCCCGAATCCGCGATCACGCCAAGCCGCACCGCCGCACGCCGTCGGTGCCGACAGTTCAGTCCCATGACGCCAAGACCAAGGATGCACACCGGACGGCGGCGTCCTGTGCCGTCGCCTCGGCGCATGGTCCTGAGTCGGTGACGACACCGAACGCGGCCGGACCACGTGCACCAAGTGCTCGGTGAACGTGTCGGCACGACATGCGACGACGCCGGCGAGTTGCTTGAAGTCATCGCCGCGTCACGGACCGGTTCGTGCTGGACCGGGGCGCACACGGCGCTGCACGCGCCGAAGCCGGTCCCTTAGGTCGTGGCCCACCCGTCAGCGAGCGAGACGCCTCGGCTCAGCTCCGCGTTGCGGATGACCGCGAGCATGCGGCGCCGGTCGAGCTCGTCGACCATCTCCACTCCGTCCGCCACTGCCTGCAAGGCGATGTCCAAGGCTTGGTACGCCCGGTAGCGCGAGATGTCCCGCACCGTCGCGATCACGCGTTCGTCAGCGGGGTTGCCGTGCACGAGGCTGTTGCGCACTCGTGAGGCACGGTGTGCGAGCGTGGCGCCTGCAGTGCGGCCCACGATCCGGTCGAGCTCCGGTTGCGCCAGGTCTTGCCAGTCGACCTTGCCGGAGATCCCAGGCATCGCCTCCCGAATCCCCACGGTTGAGTGCATATACCACAAATCCGTGTGCAACGCATGAGGCCGGCCGTGCAATGTAGGGCCCCGGTCTACACTCATGAAACTACGCCTGCATGTCCACGAACCGCGAGTAATGACCTTGAAAGGCGACGACGAGGGTGTCGGTCGGGCCATTTCGGTGCTTGGCGACAATGACATCCGCCTCACCGGCCCGAGGTGATTCCTTTTCGTACGCATCCTCGCGGTGCAGAAGAATAACAATGTCGGCATCTTGTTCGATGCTGCCCGATTCACGAAGGTCGCTCATCTGCGGCCGCTTGTCGGTCCGCTGCTCCGCACCACGGTTCAGCTGCGAGATGGCGATGACGGGGACCTCGAGCTCCTTGGCCAGCAGCTTGAGCGCGCGGGAGAACTCCGAGACCTCCTGCTGACGGGACTCGACGCGCTTGCCCGACGTCATCAGCTGGAGGTAGTCGATGACCACCAGCTTCAGGTCGTGCTTCTGCTTGAGCCGCCGGCACTTGGCGCGGATCTCCATGAGCGACATGTTGGGCGAGTCGTCGATGAACAGCGGCGCCTCGGAGATCTTTCCCATCGTCGCGGCGATCTTCGCCCAGTCGTCCTCGCCCATCTGACCGGTGCGCAGCTTCTGCAGGTGCACGCGCGCCTCGGCGGACAGCAGTCGCATGGTGATCTCGTTGCGGCTCATCTCGAGCGAGAACACGACTGACGTCATGCCGTGCTTGATTGACGCGGATCGAACAATGTCGATACCCATCGTCGAGTTGTGCGTGGGGATCATCGAGCGGCTCGCAAGGTACAGGTGCGATGCGTGGTCGATCTGCACGCAACGCACGGGCTCGCTCTCGATGGGCTCCACCGACACGATGAAGCGCTCAGTGAGCCGCGGCGTCGACACCCGGCGGCGTTCCTTGTGGACGAGTCGCTTGCGCTCGAGCGCGAACACGTCGTCATCCGTCGTGAACGTGAGCGTGAAGCAGGTGGACGACGCGGCAGAACGCCCGCGGACCGTCTTCGTCGACCAGCCCGTCCGGTACCCGAGCGAGTGCACGAGCTCGCGGACGTCGTTGGCCAGCCGCTCACTCGTCAGAGCGATCTGCACCGACCCGCTCGGGTTCACGGTGCCGTCGGTGTCGAGCAGGCCGGAGAGCAGGTCCCGCCGCTGCGCCTCGCTCGCACGGAGGTAGGCGGCGGGGATGCGACCCGCGACAGAACCCTCGGGGGCCACGCGGCTGTGGGTGCCGCGGCCCTCGATCCGCATCGCGATCTCCGGGTCGGCGCTCGTGATCCGCCCGGAGGCTGAGTGGCCGTCGCCGAGCCACACGCCCAGGACGTACGGGTCGACGAGGAGGTCCGCCTCGGGCAGTCGTAAGGCCTGCGCCGTGTCGACCGAGTGGTTGGCGCGCCGGTCGGCCGTCGCGCACCGCACGGTCGAGTGGATCTCCTCCGTGGTCCGAACGGCCGGCAACCCTCGGTCCTGGCGGCGGCGGTCAGCGCGCGTGCGGGTCTCCCACTGGTGCTGTGCGTCCGCGACGATCGTCGTTCCGTCGTCGAACGTGACGCGGTAGCACGGCCGATCGGTCATGACCGGCGTCGCGGCGACGACGCGGGTCGGGGTGCCGTCAGCGGAGAGGAGCAGGTCGCCGACCTGCACCTCGCCCATCGTGGTCCAGCCCGTCGGCGTGACCAGCGGGGTGTCGAGCGCGAGGGCCTTGCCGATGGCCGGGCGGGCGGCCAGCACCACCATCTGCCCCGGGTGCAGCCCGTTGGTCAGCCGGTCGAGGTCGGAGAACCCGGTCGGCACCCCGATCATCCCCTCGCCGCGGTGCCCGGCGGCCTCGATCTCGTCGACGGCCCCGCCGATGATGTCGCCGAGGATCAGGTAGTCCTCGGACGTGCGACGCTCGGTGACGGCGTACACCTCGGCCTGGGCGTTGTTGACGATGTCGTCGACGTCGCCGCCGTCGGTGCCGTACCCGAGCTGCACGATGCGGGTGCCCGCCTCGACGAGCTTGCGGAGCACGGCCCGCTCGCGCACGATCCGCGCGTAGTACCCCGCGTTCGCGGCGGTCGGGACGGACGAGATGAGGGTGTGCAGGTAGGGGGCGCCGCCGATGCGGCCGATCTCGCCGCGCTTGGTCAGCTCGTCGGCGACCGTGATGGCGTCGGCGGGCTCGCCGCGGCCGTACAGGTCGAGGATCGCGTCGTAGACGACCTCGTGGGCGGGGCGGTAGAAGTCGGTGCCGCGGAGCTGCTCGACGACGTCGGCGATCGCGTCCTTCGAGATCATCATGCCGCCGAGCACGCTGCGCTCGGCGTCGAGGTCCTGCGGCGGGGTGCGATCGAAGGCGGGACCGCCACGGCCCGGGTCGCGTCCGGGGTCACGGCCCACCTCGGGCGGCATCCCGTACTCGACATCCTCGATCGTCACTGCTTCCCCCGTCGTCGTCCGTCGAACACATGTTCCATGGGGGGTCCGACATCCACGCCCGCACGCCTCGCACCCGCGACGCTAGAGGCAGCCGGACGGAGGTCCAAACGCTGGAGCGGGACCCTGTGGGAGCCTGGCCCGGATCTGTGGACGGGCACCACCCTGGTTGTGCGTGCCCCTGTGGATGAGGTCCGAAACTGTCCACAGGCCGTGGACAGCGGTGTGGACGACGCCCGGATCGGTGGACGTCCGGGCCGGTCCCGGGCCCATCCGCTGTGCACTGCCTGTGGACGCGAGAAAGGTTGGCGGAGATTTCATCTGTCGGACATCCCCGGTCCAGCGTCGACCGCCAGATACTGGCGCTCGCCGTCCCCGCCCTCGGCGCCCTCGTCGCGGAGCCCTTGTTCGTGCTCGTCGACTCCGCCGTGGTCGGGCACCTCGGCACGGCCCCGCTGGCCGGCCTGGCGCTCGCGTCGACCCTCCTCGTCACCGTCGTCGGCGTGTGCGTGTTCCTCGCCTACGCGACGACGGCCGCGGTGTCGCGACGGCTCGGGGCGGGGGACCGGGCCGCCGCGATGCAGGTCGGCATGGACGGCATGTGGCTCGGCCTCGGCCTCGGCGCGGTGCTGGGCGCCGCGACGTGGCTGACGGCCCCGTGGCTGGTCACGGCGCTGGGTGCGGACGGCGCGGTCGCCGACCAGGCCGTCACCTACCTGCGGTGGTCGGCCCCCGGCCTGCCGGGCATGCTGCTGGTCCTGGCGTCGACGGGAGCGCTGCGCGGGCTGCAGGACACCCGCACCCCGCTCGGCGTGGCGACCGCGGGCGCGGTCGTGAACGCGGTGCTGAACGTGGTGCTCGTGTACGGCGCTCACCTGGGGATCGCCGGCTCCGGCCTGGGCACGGCGATCACGCAGCTCGCGATGGGTGCGGTCCTCGCCGCGGTCGTGGTCCGCGGCGCCCGGGCGGCGGGCGCGCGGATCTCACCGCATGCGGCCGGGCTGTGGGCGAACGCCCGGGCCGGTGCGCCGCTGTTCGTCCGGACGCTGTCGCTGCGGGCCGCGATCCTGCTCACCGTGTGGGTGGCGACGGGCCTCGGCGCGGTCGTCCTCGCTGGCCACCAGGTGGTCAACGCCGTCTGGGGGCTCGCGGCCTTCGCGCTCGACGCCCTCGCGATCGCTGCGCAGGCGCTCGTCGGGCACGCCCTGGGCGCCGCCGACGTCGCGCGGACGCGCGCGGTGCTCCGGCGGACTCTGCAGTGGGGCGTCGGAGCGGGGGCGACGCTCGGGCTGGTCGTCGGTGGTGCCTCCTGGGGGTACGTGCGGCTCTTCACGGCCGACGCCGACGTGCAGCATGCGGCCGTCGGCGCGCTCGTCGTCGCGGCGGTGACGATGCCGATGGCCGGCTGGGTGTTCGTGCTCGACGGTGTGCTGATCGGTGCGGGCGACGGGCGCTTCCTGGCGTGGGCCGGTGTGGTGACCCTGCTGGTGTACGTGCCGTTCGCGCTCGGCGTGCGGGCGTGGGCCCCGGAGGGCGCGGCCGGTCTGGCGTGGTTGTGGGGGGCGTTCGCGGGCGTGTTCATGCTCGCGCGCGCTGCCACGACGGGGTGGCGGGCCCGCGGCAGCGCGTGGATGGTGACGGGCGCGTAGAGGCTGTGGTCGGCCCGGCGTCCCCCGACGGAGCTCGGGCTGCGCCGCGGGCATCACGCCCGCGAGCGCCGCTGTCCGCCGTGGTCGCCGGCGCCGGCCGGCGGGGGGATCGCCGCCCGGACGCCGGGGGCCACGAGCGTCTGGAACATCAGGTCCATCTCCTCCGGCGTGCGCCGGAAGTCGTCGGCCACCCACCACGTGAGGGTCGCGACGAACGCCGAGACGACCGAGCTCGCCACCAGGTCGAGCGGCACCCGCAGCGGGTCCCCAGCTTCGGCGAGCGTCCGCAGATCGGCCCCGACCATCCGCAGCAGCATCGCCTCGATCTCACCGGCCACCCGCCGTCCGTCCCGGCGCCCCAGCACCGCGCGCACGGTCCCCTGCTCCTCCTGAACGTGCCGGAGCATCGGGAGACTGAACCGCAGCGGTCGCCGGCGGTCCACGCTGCCGGTCCCGGGGTCGCGCTCGAGCTCGGTGCGCAGGTCGGCGAGCATCTCATCGAGCAGCTCCGACTTGTCGGCGTAGTGCGAGTAGAACGTCGAGCGACCGATGTCGGCGCGTTCGATGAGGTCCTGGACGGTGACCGACTCGTAGCCCTTCTCGACCATGAGCGCCCCCATGGCGTCCCGGAGCGCGGCCCGGGTGCGTCGAACTCGGCGGTCGGCCATGGCGTGTCTCCGTACAGCTGGGCCGGGACTGTCCGGGAACGGACACCTGCGGCAGGTCTGTGGATGGTGCGCCGTCACCTGAACGGTACATCGTGTTCAGGAACGTACACCGAGTTCAGGAGTCCAGCCCATGAGCGATCGCATCCACGTCCGCGCCGTCAGCAAGTCCTACGGCTCCGGGTTCACCGCCCTGCACCCCACCGACCTGGACGTCGGGCCCGGGGAGCTGGTCACCGTCGTCGGACGGTCCGGCAGCGGGAAGACGACGCTGCTCCACCTGCTCTCCGGCATCGACCGGCCCACCTCCGGCGAGATCACCGTGGCCGGGGAACGGGTCGACCTGTTGCGCGGTTCGCGCCTCGCGTCCTGGCGGGGCCGCTCCATCGGGCTCGTCTTCCAGTTCTTCCAGCTCCTGCCCACCCTGACCGTGGCGGAGAACGTGATGCTGCCCATGGACTTCTGCGGGACGTACCCGGCGCGCGGACGACGCGCCCGGGCCACCGACCTGCTGGACCGGGTGGGCATCGCCGACCAGGCCGACAAGCTCCCCCAGTCCCTGTCCGGCGGGCAGCAGCAGCGCGCCGCCATCGCCCGCGCGCTCGCGAACGACCCGCCTGTCCTGCTCGCCGACGAGCCGACCGGCAACCTCGACCGCTCGACCGGCGACCTCGTGCTCGAGCTGTTCACGGACCTGGCCGCCGAGGGGCGGACCATCGTCATGGTCACACACGAGCGCGACGTGTCCCGGTTCGCGAACCGTCAGGTCACGCTCGCCGACGGCCGCATCGTGCCGGCCGAGCGCGCCGACGTGGCGGCAGCCCGATGAGCGCCCCGATGGGCGCCCCGGCGAGTGCCCCGACGGCCCGCTCGGCCGCCGGGCGGCCGGTGCGCCCGCGCTGGCGCAAGATCGCGCGGGACGTCCGGCTCGCCCGCCTGCGCGTGCTGGGCATGGTCGTCGCGATCGCCGTCAGCGTGACCCTGGTTGCGGCGTTCCTCAGTGCCCAGGCGATCCTGCGGCGCGAGATCACGGCGAACTACCTGGCCGGCAACCCCGCGTCGGCCACCCTGCACGTGCCCGCCGGCGTCACCGCGCAGGACGTCGCGGCAGCGACCGCCCAGCCGGGCGTGACGGACGCCGTCGCCCGGGGCACGGTCCTGGTCCGCGTCCGGGTCGGGGACGGCGGGTGGCAGCCGCTCCTCCTGTTCGTCAGCGCCCCCGACGACCCGCGCCGGCTCAGCCGAGCGGCCGTCGAGGAGGGGACCTGGCCCCCGGACCCGCACGGCGTGCTCCTCGAACGCACCGCCCTGCCCTACCTCGGCGTCCGCACCGGCGACCAGCTCCAGGTCCGCATGCCGGGCGGCGCCGACACGACGATGACGGTCGCCGGCTCCGTGCACGACCCGGGCGTCGCGCCCGCAGCCCAGGAACGGACCGCGTACGGCCAGATCACGTCGGACGCGCTGGCGACGCTCGGCGGCACGGGACCGGTCCTCACCGAGCTGAAGATCGCCGTCGGGGACGGCGACGGCCCGAGCGGCGACCCTGCCGTGGTCGCGGCCACCGCCCAGCGGGTCGGCGCGGCCCTCGAGGCCTCCGGGCACCCGGTGGACGCCATCGACGTCCCGCCGCCGCTGCGGCACCCGCACTACGGGCAGATGGCCACGGTCGGCACCGTCCTGCTCGTGTTCGGCGTGGTCGCGCTGCTGCTCAGCTCGGTGCTCGTCGCGACGATGCTCGGCGGGATGCTCGCCGCGCAGGTCCGTCAGATCGGGGCGATGAAGGCCGTGGGCGCCCGCACCGGCCAGGTGCTCGGCATGTACCTGACGACGGCCGCGGCGATCGCACTGACCGCGACCTCGCTCGGGGTGTACCCCGGCCTGGTGCTGGGCCGCAGGATGGCCGCGACCGCCGGCGACCTGCTGAACCTCGACATGGGGCCGTCCTCGGTGCCCTCCTGGGTGGTGGCCACCGCCCTGCTGGCGGGTCTCGCGGTGCCGGTGCTCGTCAGCCTGCCGCCGCTGGTCAGCGCCAGCCGCCGGACCGTGCGCGAGACGATCGACGACCACGGCGGCGACCCCGCCGGCACCGTGGGACGGCTCGGCGCCCGGCTCGGCCGCCTGCCCGGGCTCGGCCGTACCGAGGTGATGGCCATCCGTGGCCTGGCCCGGCGCCCTACCCGGCTGGTGCTCGTCGTCGGCCTGCTGTCCGTCGCGGGCGTCGCCTTCCTGACCGGGCTCAACTCCGCGCGCTCCTGGGAGGTGCTCGCCGGGTCGGGCATCGAGAACCGGCACTACGACGCCGAGCTCCGGCTCGACGGCGACGCGCCGCCGGACGCCCTCGTCGCGGCCGCCCGCTCCGTCCCCGGCGTCCGCGACGCCGAGGCGTGGTTTCGGGTGCCGACGAGCGTCGCCGTGGACGGTCGGATCGACACCTCGCGCGTCTACCCCGATGACGGGCACGGCAGCTTCACGCTCATGGCGCCACCGCCCGGCACCCCGCTGATCACGCTCCCCGTGCGGTCCGGCCGGTGGCTGCTCGCCGACGACACCGACGCGGTCGTCCTCAACACCACCGCGGTCGCCCAGCAGGTCCCGGGAACGGCGGTCGGCGACAGGATCGCCCTGACGGTCGACGGCCGCACGACCCGGTGGCGCGTGGTGGGGATCGTCTCGGACTTCGGCACGCAGGGCGCGGCCTACGTCGCGCAGGCGGCCGCGCCCATCACGGGCGCGGGGATGGTCCGCATCGTCACCGAGGCGCACGACCCGGCCGGTCGCCGTCGCACGCTCGCGGCCGTCGAGCAGGCGCTCGACGACGCCGGCTTCCCCGTCGAGCAGGCCCTCACCACCGACGACCTGCGCTCGGCCCTCGACGGCCACGTGTTCGTGCTCGTCGAGGCGCTCGTCGCGATCTCGCTCCTCGTGGCGCTCGTCGCGCTCCTCGGGCTGGCGTCGGCGCTGAGCACGTCGGTCACCGAACGGACGCGGGAGATCGGCATCATGCAGGTCGTCGGCGCCACCGACCGGGCGGTCCGCGCTCTCGTGGTCACCGAGGGCGTGCTCGTCGGGCTCCTCGGCCTGGTCGTCGCGGCCGTGCTCGCACTGCCGGTGTCGGCGGCGTTCGGCACCTTCCTCGGCCGCAGCGCCTTCGGCCAGCCGCTGCCCCTGGCGATCGTGCCCGCCCCCGTCCTGCTCTGGACCGTCCTCACGCTCCTCGGCGCGACCCTCGCGTCGGCCGGTGCGGCCCGCCGCGCCTCCCTGCTCACCGTCCGCGACGCGCTCGCGGTCGTCTGACTCCCCGCCCCACCGAAACGGAGATCTGCCATGTCCCGTCGAAAGACGATCACCCTGTCCGTGCTGGCCGTCCTGCTCGTCCTGGTCACCGCCCACCTGACGATCCACGGGTTCGACATCGGGTCGCTCAACCCGCACGCCCGATGAGAGCCGGCCAGCAAATCAGTACCGCGATCCGCGCTCCTCGGGCAGGGTTCACCGGGCACACGCACATGGACGCCCCAGGAAGGAGGACCACGGTGAGCTGCTCGATCGATCGCCGGTCCCCCGACCGCGTCCTGCACGGCGAGCCGTCCCGCCACGCCATGCGGGCGACGCCCCGGAGAACCCCCACGAGCTGACCTGGTCCGCCAGGCCCGAGGGCCGTTCCCCGACCTGGGGGACGGCCCTCGTCGTCTCCCCGACGACGCGGGCGCAGGTGCCCCGCGGGCCTCATAGCCCCGCACGGAGAGGTTCGACTCCTCTGCCCGCGACCCCGTCCACCGCCCGCACAGCCCCGTTCCCCGGAAGGAGACCCCCATGGTCCGCATCGTCAACGACTCCCTCACCCCGCACCGCCGGGACCTCGCCGCCGACGAGCGACGGCGTGCCGAGCGACGGCTGGCCCGCCGGCAGGCCGCCAACCCGCTGCGCCGGGTGCTGCTCGCCTGCGAGACCGCCTACGTCCGCGACCCGGTCGCGGTGGTCGGCGACCACCTGTGGTGCGAGGCGCACGCCGACTTCGCCCGCGTCGTCGACGTCGTGGAGTAGCACGGGCGTCGCACCCGGCTCCGGCAGGTGCGGGCACGGCTCCGGCACCGTTCCTGTTGACGGACGGTGCCGGAGTCCCCACGATCGAGACGTCCGACGCTCCGACCTGGCTGAATGACCAGCCAGGCGGCCGCGGGCGTCGGCGCGGGAGGATCGCCATGCCCTCGCCGGTCTCGCTTCGTGACTTCGACGCGGTCCTCTTCGACCTCGACGGCGTCCTGACCACGACCCGCACCGTCCACGCCGCCGCCTGGAAGCGGATGTTCGACGAGTTCCTCGCCGAGTGGGATGCGGCCCACGGGACAGACCTGCCCGAGTTCGACGAGCGGTCCGACTACGCGTCCGCCGTCGACGGCAAGCCCCGTGAGATCGGCGTACGCGACTTCCTGGCGTCCCGCGGGATCACGCTGCCGCCCGGGAAGCCCGACGCGCCGCCGGAGGAGCTGTCGGAGTGGGGCCTCGGCAACCGCAAGCAGATCCTCGTCGAGGACGAGATCGCCAGGAACGGGGTCGAGGCGTTCCCCGGGTCGGTGGCGTGGGTCCGCGAGCTGCGCGAGGCGGGCCTGCGGACCGCCGTCGTGTCGAGCAGCCGCAACTGTGCGGCCGTGCTCGAGGCGGCCGGGATCGCGAACCTGTTCGACGCGCGGGTCGACGGGGAGACGGCGCTCGAGCTGGGGCTGCCCGGCAAACCCGCCCCGGACGGCTTCCTGGAGGGTGCCCGGCGCGTCGGGGTGACGCCCGAGCGCGCCGTGGTCGTGGAGGACGCGCTCGCCGGCGTCGCGGCAGGCCGGGCCGGGGCCTTCGGGCTCGTCATCGGCGTCAACCGGGAGAGCCACACCGCGGAGCTGCTGGCGAACGGCGCCGACATCGTCGTCGACGACCTCGGCGAGCTGCTCGCCGCGACCGATGACGCGGTGCACCGCAGCGGGCCACGCCGCCACCACCTGATGGCCGCGGCACGCCGCATCGTCGCCGCGTCCGGCGACTACCCGGCCGACCCGTGGCGGCTCGTCGAGCGGTCGTACAACCCGGCGTTCGTCGAGCAGACCGAGACGCTGTTCGCCCTGTCCAACGGGTACCTGGGCATCCGCGGGTCGTTCGAGGAGGGCACGCCGTCGTTCACGCCCGGCACCCTGCTCAACGGGTTCCACGAGACGTGGCCGATCGTCTACCCGGAGGCCGCGTTCGGCTTCGCGACGACGGGCCAGACCATCCTGCCGGTGCCCGACGGCACGACGATCCGCCTGCTGGTCGACGACGACCCGGTCACCTGCGAGACGTCGGAGGTCGACGAGTTCGAGCGGGCCCTGGACATGCGACGCGGGACGCTGACCCGCACGGTCGTGTACCAGGTGCGGGACGGGAGGCGGTTCCGGGTCCGCACGGAGCGGGTCGTGTCGCTCGCCCGCCGCCACCTCGCGCTCCTGCGGTACGAGGTGACGGCGCTCGACGCACCGGGCCGGCTGCTCATCGCGTCCGAGCTGGTGACCCCCGCTGCCCCGGACCCGGCCGAGGCGGTCGCGCTGGACCCGCGGCAGAGCCGCACGCTGAACCACGGAGGGCTCGAGCCCGACATGGAGCAGGTCGACGGCATGCGCGTGGTGCGGACCTACCAGACGCACAGCAGCGGGCTGGCCGTCGCGGCCGGCATGGACCACGAGGTGGACGCCCCCGCCGTCGCGCACGTCCGCACCACCCTGGACGCGGCGCGCGCGCACGTCGTCGTCGAGGTCGACGCGCAGGTCGGTGTCCCGGTGGGACTGACGAAGTGGCTCGCCTACCACTACGGCGCGGAGGACTGCGCGGAGCTGGCCGACCGGGCCGGGCTCACGCTGCACCAGGCACGGGCGTCCGGGCGGGACGTCGTCGTCGCGGAGCACGAGCGCGAGGTCGCCGACTTCTGGGCCCGGAGCGAGGTCGTCTGGGAGGGCGCGAGCGCCGCGCAGCAGGCCCTGCACCTCAGCCAGTTCGCGCTGCTGCAGGCGTCGTGGCGCAGCGAGGGCCACGGGGTCCCCTCGAAGGGCCTGACCGGCACCGGCTACGAGGGCCACTACTTCTGGGACACCGAGGCGTACGTGCTCCCGTTCCTCATCCACACGGCGCCCGACGTGGCACGCAGCCAGCTCATGCACCGCGTGCGGATGCTCCCCGACGCCCGCCGCCGGGCCGCCGAGGTGGGCTGCTCGGGGGCGCTGTTCCCGTGGCGCACCATCAACGGCCAGGAGGCGTCGGCGTACTACGCGGCCGGGACTGCGCAGTACCACATCAACGCCGACATCGCGTACGCGCTCGAGCAGTACGTCGAGGTCACCGGCGACACCGAGCTCCTGTTCAAGCACGGTGCGGAGCTGCTCGTCGAGACGGCCCGGATGTGGGCGGACCTCGGGTTCTTCTCGGACCGGCTCGACGGCCAGTTCGTGATCCACAAGGTCACCGGCCCCGACGAGTACTCGACCGTCGTGGACAACAACCTCTACACGAACGTCATGGCGGCCGAGAACCTGCAGGCGGCGGCGGACGCCGTGGCACGCCTGCGGGCGGAGTCGCCGGCGGACTTCCAGCGGCTCGTGCAGCGCGTCGGGCTCCGCGACGACGAGGAGGGCAGGTGGCGGCTCGCGGCGGAGCGGATCTTCGTGCCGTACGACGAGAAGGCCGGCGTGCACCTGCAGGACGAGAACTTCCTCGAGCTGCCCCTGTGGGACTTCGCGGGCACCCCCGAGGACCGCTACCCGCTGCTGCTCCACTACCACCCGCTCGTCATCTACCGGCACCAGGTCATCAAGCAGGCCGACGTGGTGCTGGCCACGGTGCTGCTGCCCGACCGGTTCACGCCCGAGGAGCGACGTCGCATCTTCGAGTACTACGACCCGCTGACCACCGGCGACTCGTCGCTCTCGGAGTGCATCCAGGCGATCGCCGCCGTCGACGTCGGCAAGTACCGGACCGCCGAGGAGTACCTCGTGGACGCCGTCGCCGTCGACGTCGCCGACACCGCCGGGAACCTGCGCGACGGCGTGCACGTCGCCTCCGCCGGTGGCACGTGGATGGCGCTGGTGCAGGGGTTCGCCGGCTACCGGTGGCACGGCACCCGCTTCGCGCCGATGCTCCCGACGCGCGGCCGCCGGCTGCGGTTCCCGCTGCGGATCCGCGGGTCGTCGCTCGAGGTGGACATCCAGCCGACCCAGGTCACGTACACGGTGCTCAGCGGCGGGCCGGTCTCCGCCTCCCACCACGGGGAGCCGTTCACCGTGTCACCCGGTTCGCCCGTGACGTTCACCGGTGTGTTCCACACCAGCGACGACGGCGCACCGGCCGGCGGTGAGCCGGTTCCCTCGGGCTCGTCGTCGCAGAGCTCCTGACGTCCGGGCGGCGGAGCCGCTGCCACCGCCCGGACGTCAGGACCGGTGCGCCCGACAGCCGTGGTCAGGGCACCAGCACGACGGCTCCGCGCAGCCCTCCGGCGGCGACCGCGCGGTACGCCTGTGCCGCCTCGGCGAGCGGGTAGGTCGCCGCGACCCTCGTGCTGAGCGACCCCGCCGCCGCGAGGTCGGCGAGCGCGGCGAGCTGCGCACCGTCGCCGACCACGTGCACCGTCTCGACCCGCACGCCGCGCTCGGCCTGCGGGGTGCCCGGCCCCGTGACGGCGACGAACGCGCCCCCGTCCCGCACGGCCGCGAGAGCCGGGGCGCCCACGACCGCGGTGTCGAGCACCGCGTCGAGCGGGCGTCCGGCGGCGAGCAGCGCGGCCGCCACGTCGTCGCCGGAGCGCACCGCCAGATGTGCCCCGGTCCGCTCGACGAAGTCCCGGTCCGCCTCGCGGCCGACGGCCACGACCTCGAGACCCCGCAGCCGCGCGAGCTCGAGCGCGAACCCGCCGACGCCACCTGCTCCGCCGGTGATCCCGAGCGTGCCGCTCGCGAGCCCGAGCAGGTCGAGCGCCTGCAGCGCGGTCAGCGCGTTGAGGCTCAGCGTGGCCGCCGGCACGGCGTCGAGCGTCGAGGGCCGGCGACCGACGGCGCGGGCGGGCAGGACGACGGTCGACGCGTGCGTGCCGACGAACGTGTCGAACCAGTCCGACAGGCCGAGCACGGCATCGCCCGGGGCGAGGTCGACGACGCCGGGCCCGACCTCGTCCACGATGCCGGCGACGCCCCAGCCCGTCGTGTACGGAGGGGTCCCGGGCAGGGCGCCTGCCAGGGTCCCGTCGTGCACCCAGGCGTCGACGGGATGGACGGGGGCGGCCTCGACGCGCACGCGGACCTCGCCGGGTCCGGGGCGGGCAGGGTCTCGCTCGACGAGCTCGGTGGCGCCGAACGCGGGGATGGTCAGGACGGTCATGGGTTCCTCCGTGGTGGTCTCGGTGGGGCAAACCCATCCTGAGCATTGCGGTCACTGTTGGGAAGTAGGTACCTTTTGGTGCCTAAGCAGTACTTCCGGTGCCCTAGGAGCCTCCGATGACGACCCTGGTGACCTCGCCGACGCCTGCGGCGTTCGACCCCTTCGACCCGCGCTGCCCCACCCGGCAGCTGCTCGACGAGCTCTCCGACAAGTGGGTGTGCCTCGTGCTCGTCGCCCTCGGGCCCGGTCCCCTGCGCCACGGTGAGCTGCGACGACGCATCCTCGGGGTCAGCCAGAAGATGCTCACCCAGACGCTCCGCGACCTCGAGCGGGACGGCATCGTCGAGCGCACCGTGACCGCGTCCGTGCCCGTGCGCGTCGACTACGAGCTCACACCGCTCGGCCGCTCGCTCATGCCCGTCGTCGAGGCCGTCAAGACGTGGGCGCAGGCGCACATGGAGGAGGTCGACGCCGCGCGCGAGCTGTACGACGCGCGCCCCTGAGCCGCGCTCCCGGCCGGGCGCCGGCGCCGGGTGAACCGCCGCCGCCGAACGGGGGGCGGCTCGCCGATCCGTACCGATCCGGGCCCGACCGGTGACACCGTGTCGCGATGGACCACCGGAGCGTGCTCGCCGCCGCCGCGTGTCTCGCCGCCCTGTCGGCGTGCACCCTCGTCGCGACGCCCCCGCACCAGGGGATCGCCGCGACCGAGATGCCGACCGGGTTGCAGGAGTGCAACCACATCTCCGTCCGGGGCGACCCGGGCCTCGGTGCCGGCTTCCACTACGACGACACCGCCCGCTACGCCTTCGGGGAGAGCGCGCGCCTCGTCGTGTGCGCCTTCCCCTGGGAGACCGGCTGGGAGCGGGACGGCGACATCCACGAGCTCACCGCGGACAACCCGGCCGTCATCATCACCCCCGTCGCGACGATCCCCCGGGACGGCATGGTCGAGCTCCGGATCACCGTCACCGGACCGGTGGGTGAGTCTCGGACCTCGATGGCGACCGCGGGAGCCGGCTGGACCGGGCCGGGCATCCTCTCCGACGACGACGAGTGGTGGTTCAGCTCGTGGGGGGACGACGCCTCGGAGTGAGACGGACCCGACGGGCGGCGCGGCGACGACGAGCACCGGTGTCCGCTGTCGGCAGAAGGCCTCCCCCGCTGGACGGGCCTGCGCCCGCGCTAGCGTGGCGGACAGGTGCACGCAGACCGGAGGCGACCATGACGCAGCTCGTCCGCACGCCGCGCCGCCCGGGGCAGGCGGTCCAGGCGGTGGAGCCGCTGATGCGGCGGCTCGTCGGCGGCATCCTGCGCCGTCGGCGCGAGGAGCAGGGCCGCACGCTCCGGGACGTCGCCGAGTCCGCCCTCGTCTCCGTCGCGTACCTCTCCGAGGTGGAGCGCGGCCGCAAGGAGGCGTCGTCGGAGGTGCTCGTCGCGGTGTGCCGGGCGCTCGGCATGCGGCTCGTCGACCTCGTCGGTGCCGCGCACACCGAGCTCGCGCAGGCCGAGGGGCGGGTCGTCGTCGACCTCACGGCACGGACGCGTGACGACCTCGTCGTGCTCGCGTCGACCCCGGACCGCGAGCGCACCACCGGGCGCGACCGGTCAGGCACCGCCGATCCCGCCGGCCAGGTCCTGCTCCTCGCCGCCTGACCAGCTCCCGTCCCGCGAGCGGGCCAGCAGGTCGTCCGGTCCCGCGACCCGCAGGCAGGGCCCGGTCCCCGCAGCCCGGCCGGCAGGGTCGGTGTGTCCGCGCAGCCCGGCCGGCAGGGTCGGTGTGTCCGCGCAGCCCGGCAGGCGGGGTCGGTGTGTCGGCGCGCCCGCCCACCTGTGGTCAGCCCGGCACCGGCAGCCCCTTGAGCGTCGTCACCACCCGGTCAGCGAGCCCGTAGTCGACGGCCTGCTGCGCCGTGAGGATCAGGTCTCGGCCGGTGTCCGCCCGCAGCTTCTCGACCGTCTGGCCCGTGTGCCGGGACAGCACCTCCTCGACCTGCGACCGCAGCCGCAGGATCTCCGCCGCCTGGATCTCCAGGTCGGCGGCCGTCCCCTCGGCGCCACCGGACGGCTGGTGCAGCAGCACCCGCGCGTGCTCGAGCACGTGCCGGCTGCCGGGCGTCCCGGCCGCGAGCAGCACCGCCGCGGCCGACGCCGCCTGGCCCAGGCAGAACGTCGCCACGTCGGGCTTCACGTACTGCATGGTGTCGTAGACCGCGAGCAGCGCCGTGATCGAACCGCCCGGCGAGTTGATGTACACGTGGATGGGCAGGTCGGCGCTCTCCGACTGAAGGTGCAGCAGCTGCGCGATGACCACGTTGGCGACGCCGTCGTCGATCTCCGTGCCGAGGAACACGATCCGGTCGGACAGCAGCCGGGAGAACACGTCGGACGCCCGCTCCCCCGTCGGCCGCTGCTCCACGACGTAGGGAATCGAGTACTGCCCGACCATCGTTGCCGCGCCCATCAGAGGCTCGCCCATCACAGGCCCGCCCATCACAGGCCCGCCCATCACAGGCCCGCCCGTCGGGTCGCGTCGGGCCGCACGTCGTCGAGCTGGTCGACGACCCGGTCGACGAACCCGTACTCCCGCGCCTCGTCGGCGGTGAACCACCGGTCCCGGTCGGAGTCGCGCTCGATGGTCTCGACGCTCTGCCCGGTGTGCTCGGCGATCAGCGCCTGCATCGTGCGCTTCACGTGCGCCATGTTCTGCGCCTGGATGGCGATGTCGATCGCCGTGCCGCCGATGCCGCCCGACGGCTGGTGCATGAGCACGCGGGCGTGCCGCAGCGCGAACCGCTTGCCGGGCGTCCCCCCGCTGAGCAGGAACTGCGCCGCCGACGCGGCCAGCCCCATCGCGAGCGTCGCGACGTCGTTCGGGATCAGCCGCATGGTGTCGTACATCGCGAGCGCCGCGCTCACGGAGCCGCCGGGTGAGTTGATGTAGAGGGCGATGTCCCGGCGCGGGTCCTCGGCGGACAGCAGCAGGAGCTGCGCGCACACCGGGTTCGCGAGCGCGTCGTCCACCTCCTGCCCCAGCACGACGATCCGTTGGTGCAGCAGGCGGGTGGACAGGTCGTCGTCGAACGGTCTGGTGCTGGGTGGTGCCGCGGTGCGGGCGGTGATCATGGTGGCCTCCGTCGGGTGCTCGTGCTGATGCGCCCGACGCTGCCACCGCCCACCGCGCCTCGACCCCGCCGTCTGCCGTGCGCAGATCCGCCGACAGCAGACGCTCCCGCTGACGCCCGGCGGGAGCCGCACCACCGCACGGCGACGCCGGACGGGCCCGTCGACGTCACCGGCCCGGGGACGACGGAGGCCCCGCACCGGCGAACCGGTGCGGGGCCTCCGCGGTGCATGTGCCTGACGTCAGGCGGCGACGACCTTGACGGTCACCGTCGCGGCGACGTCCGCGTGGAGGCGGACGGACACCTGGTACTCGCCCAGGGCCTTGATCGGCTGACCGATCTCGACCTTGCGCTTGTCGATCTGCGGGGCGCCCGACGCCTTGACCGCCGCGGCGATCTCAGCGGTCGTGACGGCACCGAACAGACGACCGGCGTCACCGGCCTTCGCCGTGACGACGACCGGCTTCGACTGCAGCGAGTCGCGGATGGCCTTCGCGTCGTCGAGCGTGGCGACCTCACGGGCCTTGCGGGCCTTGCGGATCGCGGTGACGTCCTTCTCGGCACCCTTGGACCACGGCGTGGCCAGGCTGCGCGGGATGAGGAAGTTCCGGGCGTACCCGTCCTTCACCTCGACGACGTCACCCGGGGCACCGAGTCCGGTGACCTCGTGGGTCAGGATGATCTTGCTCATGAGGTTCTCCTTCCTCAGCGAGCCGACGACGAGTACGGCAGAAGTGCCATCTCGCGGGCGTTCTTGACGGCACGGGCGATTGCGCGCTGCTCCTGCGTGGACACACCGGTCACCCGGCGAGCGCGGATCTTCCCACGGTCGCTGATGAACTTGCGCAGGAGCGCAGTGTCCTTGTAGTCGACAACGTCGATCTTCGCTGCCTTGAGCGGGTTGAGCTTCTTCTTGGGCTTACGGACCACGGCCTTGGCCATCGTGGTGCTCCTTGTCTGCTGGAGCCCCGGGCGTTGCCATGCCCGGGGATGGATGTCTGGAGTTGTCGATCAGACGATCAGAACGGGGGCTCGTCGGAGTAGCCGCCGGCACCACCCGCGGGCGTCGCCCACGGGTCGTCCTGCTGGCCGCCACCGCTGTTGCCGCCACCGCCGCTGTATCCGCCACCACCACCGCCGCCGCCGAAGCCGCCACCACCACCCGAGCGCTGGGCCCGGGTGACCTTGGCGGTGGCATACCGCAGCGACGGGCCGACCTCGTCGACCTGGAGCTCGTACACGGTGCGCTTCTCACCCTCGCGGGTCTCGTAGGAGCGCTGCACGAGCCGACCGGTCACGATGACGCGGGTGCCCTTGGTGAGGGACTCGGCGACCGACTCGGCCGCCTCCCGCCAGATCGAGCAGCGGAGGAACAGCGTGTCGCCGTCCTTCCACTCGTTGCTCTGGCGGTCGAACGTGCGGGGAGTCGACGCCACGGTGAAGTTGGCCACCGCTGCCCCTGACGGGGTGAAGCGGAGCTCGGGGTCCCCCGTGAGGTTCCCGATCACCGTGATGGTGGTCTCACCGCTCATGCCAGCTCCTCGTTCGTTCGGTGCGTGCGGATGCTCGTCTGATCAAGTTCGTGCGGCACGCTACGCGGACGCACTGACACGTCACGCGTCGGCGCGCAGCACCTTCGTCCGCAGCACGACCTCGTTGAGGCCGAGCTGACGGTCGAGCTCCTTGGCGGTCGCGGGCGTCGCGGTGAAGTCCACGACGGCGTAGATGCCCTCGGACTTCTTCTGGATGTCGTACGACAGACGACGGCGGCCCCAGATGTCGACCTTGTCGACGGTGCCACCGTCGGTCTTGACGACCGACAGGTACTTGTCGAGCGACGGAGCGACGGTGCGCTCCTCGATCTCGGGATCGAGGATGATCATGATCTCGTACTGACGCAGGCTCATACCCACCTCCTCTGGTCTCAGCGGTCACGGTCGTTCCGTGACAGGAGGGTTCTCGTGCGTCGCTGCTCACCGACCGGGACGATGCCCGGGCGGCCCCGCGAACGCCGCCGATCTGCGGCGGACGTGCGCGAGCACAGCAAAGACGCAGCCTACCGGCTCGCCGTCGAGCCCCGAAATCGGGCTGTGGACGGCGAGCCGGTGGCCGGTCGTCAGGGGTTCGCCGGCGCCTCGGTCGGCGTCGGGGTCGGGGGCGGGTCGGCCGGCGGCGGCTGGGTCTGCTGCGGCTTCGGACCGGTGGACACGACGATGGTCACGGAGCTCCCCGCCGGGACCTGCGCGCCCACCTTGGGGTCCGCCCGGATGACGCGTCCGGCGCTCACGCTGTCCGACGGCTCCGTCACCACGCTCGCCGAGAGACCCTGGCCGACGAGCACCGCGGTGGCGTCCGCCTCGAGCTTGCCGTCGACGTTGGGCACCGCGACCGTCTGCGGCGCCTGCTGGGTGGCCTCCTCCACGGGCTCCTCGGTCGCCGTCTCCTCCGGCACGGCCGTCGACGTCGCCCCACCCTTGTTGACGTTCGCCCGCGGCGGGAACTCGACCACCTGGGAGTACTGCGGGAGCGTGAACGCCTGCTTCATGTACGTCGCCCAGACGAACGCCGGCCACGTCGCACCGGTGATCTCCTTGATCGCACGTCCGCGCTTGTCCTTGCCGAACGCCTCGATGGACTCCTGCGACGTGCCGTCGGGGCCGTACTGGAAGAGCGAGACCTCCGTGGCGATGTTCGGCGTGAACCCCACGAACCAGGCGGCCTTGTTGAGGCTGGTCGTGCCGGTCTTGCCCGCGATCGGACGGCCCAGCGGCTTGATCCAGTCGTGACCGGTGCCCTTGTCGTCCTCGACCACCTGCTGCATGGCGTAGGTGGTGTCCGCGATGACGTCGGCCTCGAAGACCTTCGTCCCCGTGGTGTCGGCCTGGTACGCCGTGCTGTCGTCGGAGTTGGCGACCGAGGCGACGATGTGCGGGGGGATGCGGGTGCCGCCGCTGGCGATGGTCGCGTAGGCGCTCACCATGTCGAGGGCCTTCGCGTCCGTGGTCCCGAGCACGTTGGACGGGACGTTCGGCACCGTGGTCCTGACGATGCCGGCCCTCGTCGCGACGTCGACCGTCTTGTCCGCTCCGATCTCCAGGTTGAGCTGGGCGTACACCGTGTTCACAGACTCGGCCGTGGCGTCCACGAGGTCGATGTCGCCGAACTGCTCGCCCTTGCCTGCCCCGAAGTTGCGCACGGTCGCGTTGGGGTCCGCAGGGTCCCAGCCCTTGAGCTTCTGCGGCGACGCACCGTTGTAGTGCTTGCTGAGGGGGATGCCGCTCTCGAGCGCGCCGATGAGGGTGAACGGCTTGAAGGTCGAGCCCGGCTGGATGTTGTCGTACGTCGCGTGGTTCGTCTGGTCGGCCTCGTCGTTGGGGCCGCCGTAGAGCGCCACGATCCCGCCCGTCTTCGGGTCCACCGAGCTGATCGTGACCTTCGTCCGCGCGTTCGGCACCGCGCCGTCCTGGCCCTCCAGGCTGCCGGCGCTGAAGCCCGCGCCGGCCGCGACCGCCTGGTCCTGGAGCGGCTTCTGGATGGTGGTGACGACCTTGTAGCCCCGCCGGTCGATCTCCTCGTCCTTGAGGCTCAGCGGCGGCTTCTGGAGCTCGTTGCGCACCATCTGGAGGAGCAGACCCTGCGGGCCCACCATGGCATTGGGCCGCTGGTACGGCACCCACGTGTCCGGGAACTTCTGCGCGGCCCGGTCGGCCGGCGAGATGGCGCCGATCTCCTCCATGGAGTCCATGACGATGGTCCAGCGCGCGGTCGACTTCTCGAGGCTCTTCTCCGGGTCCCAGTTGTTGGGCGACGGGATGATGCCGGCGAGCATCGCGGCCTCGGACACGGTCAGGTCCTTGGCGTCCTTCTTGAAGTACGCCTGGGCCGCGGCCTGGATGCCGTACGCGTCACGGCCCCAGTAGATGGTGTTGAGGTAGCCCTCGAGGATGGCGGTCTTGTCCATGCTCTGGGTGACCTTGACCGCGAGGATCGCTTCCTTCGCCTTGCCCACGTAGTCCGTCGTCGTCTTGTCGACGTAGTAGCGCTCGACGAACTGCTGCGTCAGGGTCGACCCGCCCTGCGCCCGGGCGTTGGAGCTCTTGTGCACGTTGTACCAGAACGCGCGGGCCATGCCCTTGAGGTCGACACCGGTGTTGTCGAAGAACGTCCGGTCCTCGGCCGCCACGACGGCGTCGCCGACGTACTTCGGCAGCGAGGCGTAGGGGACGATCTGGCGGTTCTGCACCGAGAACGTGCCCATGACGTCCTGGGTGCCGTCCGGGTTCGGTGCGTAGTAGACGGTCGTCGTCTGCGACTTGACGTCATCGCCGATGTCCGTCGGCACCTTCACGGACGCGTACGCGGCGACGGCCGCACCCGCCCCGAGGAAGAACATCCCGATGAGCACGCCGACCGAGACGCGCCACGACGGCAGCCAGCGGTGCAGGCCGTGGTAGCCGGAGCGCGGGTAGTCGAAGAACCGGCGCTTGGGGCCCGCAGCGGCTGCGGCGCCCGTGCCGGCCGAGCCGGGGGTCGCCGACGAGGGGCGGTTGCGCGTGCTCCGTCGTGAACGGGCCGGTGCTGCCCGTCTCGGGTGAGTGCCTGCCAACGCGATGCCTTCCTGACGACGATCCGGCCGCGACGGGGGCCCGTGAATCTGGGCAAGCGTCCGCCGCCTGCCCAGTATGGGGGTGTGGCCTGTTCGTGCATCGGCGCACGGAGGGGCAACGGGGACAGCCTTCACACGATCGCCACGGAGCGTGCGGGGAGCGTCCGCGTTCGGCGCGGACGACGTGGCGGCCGTCACGTCGTCCATGCCGTGACGCACGGGTGGCCAGGGGGCGACGAGGGGGCGACTTGTGGTGCGACGCCGCCACGACATAGTCTCCAGATGTATCGAGTTGATACATCGAGACCAGGACCATTCGAGGAGGTGCCCCCGTGCGCGGTCGTTCCGACGTGCTCGAGCCGGCGATCCTCGGACTCCTGCACGAGTCCCCGATGCACGGCTACGAGCTCCGCAAGCGCCTGAACCTGGTGCTCGGCTCGTTCCGCGCACTGTCCTACGGCTCGCTGTACCCGTGCCTGAAGTCGCTCGTCGACCGCGGGTGGATCGCCGGCACCGCTGCCGACCCCGCCCACCCCGCGGCTCACACGGTGACGAGCAAGCGTGCACGCATCGTCTACCAGCTGACGGCCGACGGCAAGGAGCACCTCCAGCAGGTGCTGGCGTCGTCCGGCCCGTCCACCTGGGAAGATGAGAACTTCGACGTCCGGTTCGCCTTCTTCGCGCAGACCGACGCCGAGACCAGGCTCCGGATCCTCGAGGGTCGGCGCACGCGCCTGACCGAGCGGCTCGAGACCGTCCGACTCTCCTTCGCCCGCACCCGCGAGCGCATGGACGAGTACACCCTCGAGCTCCAGCGCCACGGCCTCGAACAGGTCGAGCGCGAGGTCCGTTGGCTCGACGGGCTGATCGACAACGAGCGCGGCGTCCGCCGCGCACGTCCCGCTGGCACCGGCCATCCGGCCGTTGTCGACTCCACCGCTGCCGCGACCGACCCTGTCGACGCGGCGCGCACCACCGAGAAGGAGCGAGGATGACCTCCATCCGCGTCGCCATCGTCGGCGTCGGCAACTGCGCCGCGTCGCTGGTCCAGGGCGTGCACTACTACGCCGATGCCGACCCGAGCGGGACCGTGCCCGGTCTCATGCACGTGCAGTTCGGTGACTACCACGTGCGTGACATCGAGTTCGTCGCCGCGTTCGACGTGGACGCCAAGAAGGTCGGCTTCGACCTCTCGGAGGCGATCCTCGCCTCGGAGAACAACACCATCAAGATCGCCGACGTCCCGCCGCTCGGTGTGACCGTGCAGCGCGGCCACACGCTCGACGGCCTCGGCAAGTACTACACGCAGACCATCGAGGAGTCGGACGCCGAGCCGGTCGACATCGTCGCCGCCCTGCGCGAGGCCCGTGTCGACGTCCTCATCTGCTACCTGCCCGTCGGGTCGGAGGACGCCGCGAAGTACTACGCGCAGGCCGCCATCGACGCGAACGTCGCGTTCGTCAACGCGCTCCCCGTCTTCATCGCGTCCGACCCCGAGTGGGCCGCGAAGTTCGAGGCCGCGGGCGTCCCGATCGTCGGCGACGACATCAAGTCGCAGGTCGGCGCGACCATCACGCACCGCGTGCTCGCGAAGCTCTTCGAGGACCGCGGCGTGGTGCTGGACCGCACGTACCAGCTGAACGTCGGCGGCAACATGGACTTCAAGAACATGCTCGAGCGCGAGCGCCTGGAGTCCAAGAAGCTCTCCAAGACGCAGGCCGTCACCTCCAACCTCACCGGCCCGCTCGGTGGCAAGAAGGAGGACCGCAACGTCCACATCGGCCCGTCGGACTACGTGGCGTGGCTCGACGACCGCAAGTGGGCGTACGTCCGCCTCGAGGGCCGCGCGTTCGGCGAGGTGCCCCTGAACCTCGAGTACAAGCTCGAGGTCTGGGACTCCCCCAACTCGGCCGGCATCATCATCGACGCCCTGCGCGCCGCGAAGATCGCCAAGGACCGCGGCATCGGTGGCCCGATCCTGTCGGCCTCGACCTACTTCATGAAGTCCCCGCCGGTCCAGATGGAGGACACGGCGGGCCGGGCCCAGCTCGAGTCCTTCATCCGCGGCGAGGTCGAGCGCTGATCCGCTGAGCCTCGAAGGGCCCGACGACTCCGGTCGTCGGGCCCTTCGGCTTTCCCGCGTGCTGCGCGCCCGCCGCCCGGCAGGAGCGCGGCGAGCGCGGATCAGGCGACGGTGGTCACCAGGTCACCGGCGTGTGGGCTCCGGCGACCGCCCACGTCCGCAGGCCCAGGAGCCACTTCGCGACGTCGGCCGTCGGGCCCACCTCGGGGGCGAGCACCATCGACGTGCCCGATGCCAGGTCGTGCACCGTGAGGTGAGCCTGGGACGCCGGGCCGCACGACGGTGCGGCTTCGACGTAGACGACGCTGCCGACCGCCACGTTGACGAACGCCGCGTCCCCCCCGCCCTCCAGGGGCACCACCGCGTGGCCGTCCCAGACGTCGACCCCTGCCTGGCACCTGTCGTCGCCACGGCCGGCCGTCGAGAAGGCGGCGCGCCCGTCACCGAGCGGCGCGCCGCTCCACGGGACGGGACTCGGCTCGTCGTCGGCGAAGCGCTTCAGCTCGGTCGCCCGTGGCACACCGCCCGCGAAGTCGACCCGGAACAGGGTCGAGCTCAGGTGCGGGACCGGGTCGCTGTCCTGCTGCGGGTCGGAGCACTCGACGAGCAGTGCGCCCGGCTCCAGCCAGCCGACGACCTCGCACGACTTCCCCGGCACGCCGAAGCCGAACGCCGTGTCGCCCCCGTGGACGACGTCGACGATCTGGAACTCGTCGGGCACGCCCTCGATGCCGGTGACCATCCAGTGTCCCGTCGGGTCGAGGAGGGTGCCGGTGAGGCGGATCGTGCCGACGGCGTCGACCGCTCCGTCGGCGGTCCGTCGGTAGAGGTCGGCCGCCGGTCCCTCGCCGATCGAGCTCGCCCACAGCTCGGCGCCGTCGGCGGTCATCCCCTGGTAGGACAGCTCGCCGTCGTCGGAGCCGGCGATGCCGACGTCCTCCGCGGTCATGGTGCCTGTGGTCAGATCGAGCACCGCCCGCGCGTCCCCGTCGCTGTCGTCGTCCATGCGGGACCTGCTGACGACGGCCGTCGTCGACCCTGCTTCCCAGTGGAGCAGGTGCACCTCCGTGTCGAGCGGGAGATCCACCACGCGGTAGCGGTCACCCGCCGGCGACACAAGGACGGCGGTGTGCTCCACGACGGGCAGGTCCTCGCCCTCGGGCGCAACCGGCTCCGGCTCGTAGACGGCCAGGACCCACCCCGGCCCGGTCCGGTCGAGCAGGCCGGGGGGCATCGCCTGGGTCGGCGGCAGGCCCGGGACCTCGTCGAGCACGACGGGCGCGGCGGTCGCGCTGGGAGTCGGTGCCGGCGACGACGGGCTGGTCGACGGGGTCGGCGTCGAGACGGTCGGGCTGACCGCGGGCGACGGCGTGTGCCGGGCCGCGTCAAGGCCGAACCAGGTCGCCGAGCCGAGGAGCGCCACGGCGGCGGTGACACCGCCCGCCTCGAGGGTGTGCCGCCGCGCGCGGCGCAACCGGACCCGGCGCCGGACCCGGTCGGCGACGGACGCGGTGGGCAGGTCGCCCAGCGAGGCGGAGCGCTCCGTGAGCGCGTCGTTCATGAGATCGGCGAGGTCACGCACCGTGCACACTCCTCTGCGGGGAGACGACCCGCACCGTGTAGTCGTTCACCGTCGCCTGCGTGCCCAGCAGGGCGTTCAGGGCACGGATGCCGTCCGCGGTGTACCGCTTGACGGCGCCCTCGCTCACACCCAGGAGCGCCGCGGTCTCCTGCACCGGGACGTCGTCCAGGTAGCGCAGCACCACGCAGGCACGCTGCCGAGGGCTGAGCTGCGCCAGCGCGGCCTCCAGCCGCTCGGCGACCGTGCCCGACTGCTGGACCGACACCAGCGGCGTCTGGCCGACCTGCTCCGCCAGGGCACGTTCGCGTCCGCGTCGCCGGGTGCCGTCGATGAACCGCGAGACGATGGCGCGCCGCACGTACTGCTCGGCCTCGGCGACGGTGGTGAACCGCGCGCGGCCCGAGAACGTCGAGATCAGCGCGTCCTGCACGACGTCCTCCGCGTCGGCCCGCGACGAGCACAGCAGCAACGCCCGCGCGACGAGCTGCGGATAGCGCTCCTGCACCACCTGTTCGAGCACAGGTTCCCAGCGACTCACGCGTACCTCCGGACTTCTCACGAGGCAAGGACGGTGCCTGTCGGAGAAGAACGACCGTCGACGCACCTCAGGTTGTGCGGGGGGCGCACCGATCTCGGCCCGGTCGTCAGGGTCTGCTGGGTGCGGGTCGACCGGTCGAGCTCAGGACACCCCCGCAGCGGCCGGTCCGTCGGCGGCCGGCCGCTCGACGCCGGTCACTCGGCGGGCACCCACGACCACAGGCCCGTGCTCCACGCCGGGACGTCCCCCGTGGGGGCAGGTGGCGGGGCGAGCACCGTCGACGCCCCCGAGGCGAGGTCGTGCACCGTCAGCGTGGTCGGCGTGAGCCCTCCGCAGGAGGGAGCAGACTCGACGTAGACGGAGCCGCCGACCGCGACGACGTTGACGGACCCGCCGTCCTGGAGCGGGGTGAGCGCTCGACCGTCCCAGATCGACACGCCCGCGTCGCACCCGTCGCCGGCCGGTTCCTTCATCACGAGCGCCACGCGGCCGTCCACGAGGGGCGCGGCGCCGTGGCCCCACACGTCGGGGTACGGCTCGTCGTCCGCGAAGCGCCTCAGCTCGGTGAGGTTCGCCGAGCCGTCAGCGATGTCGATCCGGGACAGTGACACGTCCCGGGGCCGGTCGGAGGGCCCGCCGCCACCGAGGTCGAGGTCGGCGCACACCGCGAGCAGCGCGTCGGTCCGGATCCAGCTGACCACCTGACACCGCTGCTCGGGCGCAACGACGTCGAGGTCGGTCCGGCCTCCGTTCACTACGTCGATGACGGCCAGGGTGGACAGCCCGTCGAAGTCGGTCGCCAGCCGCTGCCCTGTCGGGTCCAGGACGGCCCAGCTGCCCATGCCGCCCACCAGCTCGAGGGTCCCGTCGTCGGTGCGCCGGTACACGTCGGAGGTGTACGAGTCGGTGCTCGTGCCCGTCGACCACAGCTCTGCGCCGTCGGCGGTGACACCGTGGAAGAGCGGTCCGCCGTTGAAGTGGCCGAGGCCGAGGTCGGTCGGGGTGACCTCGCCGGTGGTGAGGTCGAGGACGGCACGCGCCTCCGCGCCCGAGCCGTAGTCACCGTCCCACCCGACGTAGAGGACGGCGGTCGTCGAGCCGGCGTGCCACCGGAGCAGGCTCAAGGACATGGACGTGGGGAGGTCGACGACCCGGTACCGGTCGCCGTCCGGGGAGACGAGGACGACGGTGTTGGTCTCGGACCCGGGCAGCTCCTGGAACTCGCCGGGCTGCGGAGCGGTCGACCGGTAGACGGTCAGCACCCATCCCGCCGTCGTCTGTTCGAGCAGTCCGGGCGGCATCGCCTGGGTGGGCGGCAGGCCGCGGATGTCGTCGAGGACCACGGGCCTGGCCGACGGTGTCGGGGTCCCGGTCGGGACCGGGGTGCTCACCGTCGGCGTCGGCGTGTGCGCCGGCACGGGTGTGGTGTGCCCGCGCAGGCCGTACCAGGACGCCCCGACGAGCACCACGGCCACGGCCCCGATCCCACCGGCCCGCAGCGTGTGCCGCACTGCCCGGGTCCGACGGACGCGCCGGACGGTGCCCGCGAGCGCCTCCGCGGTCGGCTGCAGCCCTGCCATCGACCGTTCACGGGACGACACGTCCGCGTGCATCAGGTCGGTCAGGTCACGCGTCACGACGTACCTCCTCGGTCCGGACCAGCACCACGGGTTCGCGGTCGGCGGTGGTGCTGCCGAGCGCGGAGTTGAGCGCGGCGACGCCGTCGGACACGTACCTCTTGACGGCGCCCTCGCTGAGACCCAGGACGGAGGCCGTCTCCCGCACGGACAGGTCGTCGAGGTGCCGCAGCACCACGCAGGCACGCTGCCGGGGACTGAGGGCGGCGAGGGCGACCTCCAGCTCGGTGGAGAGCCCGTCCTCACCAGGGCCGGCTTGGACCTGCTCGGGCACGACGCCCGCGACGGACCACGCGGACCGCTCGGTGCCTCGCCGGCGGGTGCGGTCCACGAACCGCGACACGATCGCGCGGCGGACGTACTGCTCGGCCTGCCCGATCGAGTCGAACCGCGCGCGGGCGACGAACGTGGACACCAGCGCCTCCTGGACCAGGTCCTCGGCGTCGGCCCGCGTACGGACCATCAGCATCGCCCGTGCGACGAGCACCGGGTAGCGCTCACGCGCCACCTGCTCGAGCATCGGCTCCCATCGTCGGACCACCCGACCTCCTCCCAGCACCCGTAGAACGCATCGGCGTCGGGAACGGTTGGGGTGAGACGGCGCGGATGTCGAGGGCATCACGGTGATCCCGGCAGCGGGTGGGAGGATGACGACGTGCAGGTGATCGCCGACCTCAAGGCTCTGTGGCCGCTGCGGGACTTCCGCAGGCTGTTCGCCGTCCGCCTGACGAGCCAGACGGCCGACGGCATGTTCCAGGTCGGGCTGGCGACGCTGTTCTTCTTCTCGCCCGAGAAGGCGAGCACCGCGGCGGACGTGGCGCTGGCGTTCGCGGTGCTGCTCCTGCCGTTCACGATCGTCGGCCCGTGGGCGGGCGTGCTGCTCGACCGGTGGCGGCGCAGGCAGGTGCTGTTCGTCGGGAACCTGGTGCGCGTGGCGCTCACGGCGACGATCGCGGTGCTCATGGTGACGACCGGGGTCGGACCGGCGGTGTATGTGCTCGCGCTGGTGAACCTGTCGATCAACCGGTTCCTGCTGGCCGCCCTGTCGGCGTCCCTGCCGCGGGTCGTCCACGGGCCGCTGCTACTCACCGCCAACTCCCTCACCCCCACGCTCGGCGCGGCAGCGGCCCTGGTGGGCGGCGGCATCGGCTTCCTCCTCGGCCTCGTGGTCCCGGAGGGGCACGCGCGCGACGCCGCCGCTCTCGTGGTGGCGTCGGGGGTGATGGCGTGCGCGGCACTGCTGTCCACGCGCCTCGGCAAGGACCGGCTGGGGCCCGACGAGCGCGCGGACGCGGCCCAGCTGCGTGCCGCGATCGGCAACCTGGCGCGCGGCCTGGTCGAGGGCGCCCGCTACCTCGTCGACCGCCGCACGCCCGCGCAGGCGCTCGGCATCATGGCGACCCACCGGTTCCTGTACGGCGTCACGTTCATCGCGAGCATCCTCATCAGCCGCAACCTGCTGTCGGACCCGACGGACGTGGACGCCGGGCTGGCGACGTTCGCGGGCGTGCTCGGTGCGTCCGCCGCCGGGTTCCTGCTGTCGGTGGTGCTGACGCCGGTCCTGTCGCCGCACGTGGGGGGGCCGCACAGGTGGATCGTGCTGTGCCTGGTGCTGGCGGCCGTGAGCCAGCTCGTCCTCGTCCTGACGGTCACCCATGCGGCCGTGCTGGTCGCGGCCGGGTTCCTGGGGCTGGCCGCGCAGGGCGCGAAGATCGCGGTGGACACCATCGTGCAGCGCGACACCGCCGACGCGTACCGCGGCCGGGCGTTCGCCCTCTACGACGTCCTCTACAACGCGGCGTTCGTCCTGGCGGCGGCGCTGGGCGCCCTCACGCTGCCGGACACCGGCTACTCCCGTGTGCTGTTCCTCCTGCTGGCGCTCGGGTACGCCGCCGGTGCCGTCGGGTACGGCGCGGTGTCGCGCGGGGCGGCCCGGCCCGGTGTCGTCGACTCACCGGCGGCCGCATGACGACGCTCGCCGAGCTGGCGACGCTGGACGTCGCCGTCTGCCTCACCGACCCCAGCCGGCCCGACGACCCGGTGGTCTGGGTCAACGAGGCGTTCACCCGTCTCACCGGCTACCGGGCCGACGAGGCCATCGGTCGCAACTGCCGGTTCCTGCAGGGTCCGGACACCGACCCGATCGCCCTCGGCGAGCTGCGCGCCGCGATCGGGCAGGACCAGGTCGCTGCGACCGTCCTGGTCAACCACCGCCGGGACGGCTCGGCGTTCTGGAACCAGCTCGTGGTGGGGTCGCTCCGCGACGAGGCCGGGAGCGTCACCCGCCGCATCGGCGTGATGGTGGACGTGACCGGGCGCATCGACTCCTACCCCCTCAGCGACGCACGGGCCGAGCTCACGCTGCAGACGGGCACGCGGCTCGAGCTGCTCGCGCGGGTCAGCGACGAGCTCGCGCGGCACCTCGACTACGAGACGGCGGTCGACGCGCTCGGCGACCTCGCGGTGCCGGCCCTGGCCACCTGGGGCTTCGTCGCGGTGACGGACGACCGGGGGCGGTTCGAGCACGTCCACGTCGTAGCCGGTGACGCCGCCTCACAGGAGGACGCGCAGGCGCTCGCCCAGCAGGACCTCGGGTGGCTGCGCCGCGCGCCGAAGGTCACGGAGGCCCTGGCTGCCGACCCCGGCCACGTCGCCCTGCCGTACCGGATCGACGCGGAGTCGCTGCCGGGCCGGACCTCCCGGGGGCAGCACGACCTGCTCGTCCGGCTCGGGCTCGGCAGCGCCCTGATCGTGCCGTTGCGCGCGCGGGACCGCGTCATCGGGGTGCTCTGCCTGGTGCACGAGGACCCCGACGGCTTCACGTCCGACGCGGTCGTGACGGCGGCGCACCTGGGTCGCCGGGCCGGGCTCGCGCTGGACAACGTCCGCCTCTTCCTCGCCCAGCGGACGGCAGCCCTCACGCTGCAGCACAGCCTGCTGCCCGAGATCCCCACGATCCCCGGCCTGGACGTGGCCGCCCAGTACGTGCCGTCCGGCCGGTTCGCCGCGGTCGGAGGTGACTGGTTCGACGTGCTGCCGCTCCCGGACGGCGCGATCGGTCTCGCCGTCGGCGACGTGGTGGGCCACGACCTCGCCGCCGCCGCCGCGATGGGACAGCTGCGGTCCCTGCTGCGGTCGTTCGCGTGGGACGGTGCCGGGCCCGCACGGGTGCTCGCCCGGACGGACGAGCTGGTGCGCGGGCTGGACGTCGCCGACATCGCGACGTGTGTCTACGCGCGGCTCCGCTCGGGGCCTGACGGCGCCCGGCTCCGCTATGCCCGCGCCGGGCACCCGCCGCCGCTGCTGCGCCTGCCGGGCGGCACCGTGAGCCGGCTCGACGGCGCACTCGGGACGCCGATCGGGGTGGCCGACGTGGGCTGGCCCGTCGTCGAGCAGGTCGTGGACCTGCCACCCGGCGCGACGCTCGTCATGTACACGGACGGCCTCGTCGAGCGGCGCGACCGTGGACTGCGGGACGGCATCGAGGCGCTCGCCGGCGCCCTGGCCGCGCTGCCCGACGGCATGAGCTCGACCGAGGTGCGCGACGCGCTGGTCGCCGAGCTGGTCGGCGAGCAGCAGGAGGACGACGTGTGCCTCCTGGTCGTCCGCCGGGACTGAGCCGTCAGCGGCCGCCGGTCACCACCACCACGCCGAGCCCGGGAGCCGGGCGTCGGCGACCGCCCAGGACTCCAGCCCGGAGATCCACCTGCCGCCGTCGTCGGGGGCCGCAGGCTCCGGGGCGAGCGGCACCGAGTCGCCGGACGTCAGGTCGTGCGCGGTCAGCTCCGAGGGCGACGCGTCGGAGCAGCCGGACGCCGCCTGGACATGGACGACCCCTCCGACCGCGGTGACCTGGAACGCGTTGTCCTGGTGGCTGCCCGCGCCCTGGACCGGGACGAGCGCGTCGCCGTCCCACCTGGACACGCCCGACCAGCACGCGTCCTCCCCGCGCTCGACCATCGGGAACACGACCCCGCCGTCCGACGGCGTCGCACCGCTCCAGGACTGCGGAACCGGCCCGTCGTCCGCGAGGTGCGTCAGCTCGGTGGCGTGCGCGGACCCGTCCGCCACGTCGACCCGGAACAGCGTCGCGTTCGGACGGTTCCACAGGTCGTCGCCGGTGGTCGGGTCCGTGCACACGGCGAGCAGGGAGTCCGTGCCGGCCCAGCCCACCACGTCGCAGGACATCCCGGGGACGCCGTAGTCGAGCTCGGTCGAGCCCCCGTGCACGACGTCGATCAGAGCCAGCCTGTCCTGCGACCCCCACACCTCGGTCACCACCCGCCGGCCCGTCGGGTCCAGCAGAGCGACAGTGCCCATCCCGCCGACCATCTCGACCGCGCCGTCGTCGGTGCGCCGGTAGACGTCGGAGGTGACCGCGTCCGTGCTCGTCGCGACCGTCCAGAGCTCCGCACCGTCCGCCGTGAGCCCGAGGTACCCGGGCGGGTAGCCCCGGCCGGCGTGGACGCCGTCGCCGAAGTCCTCCGGGGTCAGCGTTCCGGTCGTCAGGTCGAGGACCTCCCGCGTGACCTCGCCGGTGCCCTGACCGTCCTCGTCGACCCCGTGCACCAGCACCACGGCCGTCGTGGCACCGGCGGCCCAGCGAACGAGAGTCACGGACTGCTCCGGGGGGAGGTCGACGACGCGGTAGCGGTCACCCGTCGGTGACACGAGGACGACCGTGTGGCCGACGACGTGCTCCGTCTCGCTCGCGTCCGCCGACGCCCACGTCGACCGGTAGGTCGTCAGGACCCACCCGGAGGTGGTCGTCGCGAGCAGCCCGGGCGGGAGGGCCCGGGTCGGCGGCAGGCCCTCGATCTCGTCGGGCGCCACGGTTGCCGCCGTGGGCGTCGGCGACGCGCTCGGGCTGGGGGCGGGCGTGGGGCTGGCCGACGGTGTCGCGCTGTGCGTCGGCGTGACGGCCGGCGGCGGCGTGGTGAGCCGCAGCCCGGCCCACGCCGCGGTGCCGACCACACCGGCTGCGGCCACCCCGACCACGGACTCGACGGTGTGCCGCCGCGCGCGACGTCGCCGGGTCCCCCGCAGGATGCCGGCCAGGACGTCGTCGCCGGGGTCGCCGGCCGGGGACAGCTCGTCCACGGCGCGTCCCAGCACGGTGCTCAGGTCGGTGCTCATGATGCTCCTCCCATGCCGTCGAGCAGCCGCACCCTGGCGGTCTCCCGGTCGGTGGTCGTGGTCCCGAGCGCGGCGTCGAGCCGCGCGGTCCCGTCGGCCGTGTACCTCTTGACGGCTCCCTCGCTCAGGCCGAGCGCGGCCGCGGTCTCCCGCACGGACATGTCGTCCACGTGCCGCAGCAGCACACACGCCCGCTCGCGGGGGGCGAGCGCCTGCAGAGCGGCGCGCACGTCGGCCCCCAGCCCGCCCGCCTCGACGACGACGGGAACACCCGGCCGGGCGCCGAGCCGCTCGACGGCGAACCGTTCGCGGCTCCGGCGCCGGGACTCGTCGATCGAGCGGGTGACGATCGCCCGTCGCACGTAGTGCTCGGCCTGGGCCACCGTGGTGAACCGGGCGCGGCCGGAGAAGGAGGCGATCAGCGCCTCCTGGACGAGGTCCTGCGCGTCCTCACGCGACCCGCAGACGAGCATCGCGTACCCGACGAGCCGCCCGTGCCGCTCGCGCACCACCTGTTCGAGCAGGTGCTCCCACCGTGCCGCCACCGTCGTCCTCTCGTCCGCGCAGCGTCCGCCGCTCGCGCTCGCCAAGAAGAACGACGGGGGCCCGGGTCCGGTTGGGGTGGTCTTCGGCAGGGCCGGTGGGCGGCACGAGCGTGCGGCGGACGCGTCACCCGTCCGGGCAGCGCCGACCGTCAGCGCGCGCCGTCAGGGCGCACGCTCAGGGCCGCATCATCACGGCGCACCGTCAGGGCCGCCGTCAGGGCCGGCGGTCCGCCCACCACCGCAGCAGCACCTCGCGCGCCTCGTCGGGCGTCGACGGGCCGTGCTCCATCCGGTGCTCCAGCAGGAACCGGTACGCCTCGCCCACCTCCCGACCGGGCGCCAGGCCGAGGATCTCCATGATCTGCGTGCCGTCGAGGTCGGGCCGGATCGAGTCGAGCTCCTCCTGCTCCTGGAGCTGGGCGATGCGCGCCTCGAGGTCGTCGTAGGCCGCGGACAGCCGGGCAGCCTTGCGCAGGTTGCGGGTGGTGCAGTCGGACCGGGTGAGCCGGTGCAGCCGGTGCAGCAGCGGACCGGCGTCCGTGACGTACCGCCGCACCGCAGAGTCGGTCCAGCCGCCCTCGCCGTACCCGTGGAACCGCAGGTGCAGCTCGGTGAGCCGCGCCACCGCCTGCACGGTCGCCTTGTCGAACCGCAGCTCCTTGAGCCGCTTCGCGACGAGCTTCGCGCCGACCATCTCGTGGTGGTGGAAGCTCACGCCGCCGCCCGGCTCGAACCGGCGGGTGCGGGGCTTGCCGATGTCGTGCAGGAGCGCGGCCAGGCGCAGCACGAGGTCGGGGCCGGGCACCGGACCGTCGGACCCGGTCTCGAGCGAGATGGCCCGCTCCAGCACCATGAGCGAGTGCTCGTACACGTCCTTGTGGCGGTGGTGCTCGTCGATCTCCAGGCGCAGCGCGGGGAGCTCCGGCAGCACGTGGTCCGCCAGGCCGGTGTCGACGAGGACCTCGAGCCCGAGCCGCGGCTGGGCGGCGACGAGCAGCTTGGACAGCTCGTCGCGCACCCGCTCCCCGGAGACGATGTCGATGCGCGCGGCCATGTCCTGGATCGCCGCGTACGCCCCCGGGTCGACCGTGAAGCCGAGCTGGGCGGCGAACCGTGCGGCGCGCATCATCCGCAGCGGGTCGTCGTCGAACGACTGCCGCGGGTCCACCGGCGTGCGCAGGACGCCACGGGCGAGGTCGGTCAGGCCGTCGAACGGGTCGACGAACATGAGGTCCGGCAGGCGGACGGCCATCGAGTTGACCGTGAAGTCCCGGCGGGACAGATCGCCCTCCAGCGAGTCGCCGAACACGACCTCCGGCTTGCGGGACGTCGGGTCGTACGCGTCGGTGCGGTACGTGGTCACCTCGACCACCACGTCCGACGACGTCCCGCGCCGGCCCGCGAAGCGACGCGCGCCGATGGTGCCGAACTCCTTGCCGATGTCCCAGTGGGCGTCTCCCCAGCGGGCGAGGATCGCCTCCGTCTCGTCGGGTGTCGCCGACGTCGTGAAGTCGAGGTCCGCGCTCAGCCGGCCGAGGAACGCGTCACGCACCGGGCCACCGACGAGGGCGAGCTCGTGCCCGGCGTCGCGGAACAGCCCGCCGAGCTCGGCGGCGTCGGACGGGAGGCCCGCGAGCACGCTGATCGCTCGCTTCTGCAGTGCCGCGACCGCGGCGGAGACGTCGCCCGTCGGGTCGACCGTTTGGCGGTCGACCGGGCGGGGGTCGACCGTTTGGGGGTCGACCGGGCGGGGGTCGACCGGTTCGGGCACGGCGGGGGCGGAGGGGTCGACGGGCGGCACTCGTGCAAGCCTGCCAGATGTGCGCGCCTGCCCCGGGCGGCCGCCGGTCCGTTGCGCCGTCCGAGGGACATCTGCTCCATCACCAGACGGACAAGCGTCCAACTCTGGTTGACTTCGCGGCCGGCCGGGCTCAGGATGCCGGATCGGCTTCCTCGCTGGTGTGGAAGCGCTGTCGATCCGAAGGACCACCGCCGTGTCAGAGTCGAACGGGCCACTGCATCAGCTCGGTGCGGCCTTCTACCGGCTCCTGTTCGAGGTGGCCGAGGAGGACCTCGGTCCGATCGACGAGTCCGTCGAGGACGGCCAGGACGGCGACGAGAAGGCGATCTTCCTGCACCGCCCGCAGTGGGAGGGCACCCGCGCCGAGCAGATCGAGCAGGCCACCGAGTTCTTCGACGCCTGGGTCGAGTCCCTGCCGCTGCACCGTGCCTGGCTGACGAGCGAGCTGCGCCGTCTGAGGGGCCCGAGCGTCCCGGCAGAGATCGCCGGCATGGACGAGGTCGCCACCTGGGTGCACGAGCGCGCCGGCCGGCCCGAGGTGGGCACCCCGAACCGCGTCATCCAGGCGCACCTCGTCCCCGGCGAGGGGTTCGGCGGGTCGCCGTACTGGCAGGCGATGATGTCCGGCCTGACCGCCGTGGTCGCGGACGTCATGACCACGTGGCACCCCGAGCTGGCGCTCCGGCTCAAGCTCGAGCCCGGCCACGTCTACGACCTGCGGCCCGCCTTCACCTTCTCGTACATCACGCCGCCCTGGCGCCTCGTGCTGGCGTCCGCCAACCGCTTCCAGGACGACGGCGAGTCGCGCCTGGAGCGGCTCCTGCAGGCCACCCGCCGGCCCTTCCCCGAGCCGGACGAGCCGATCGTCCCGGAGCCCGCGTCCCAGGTCCAGGACCACGCCGCCGTCTGAGGCCACGCGCGTGCCCCGGGAACGGACGCTCCCGACGACTCGTTACAGTGTCGACATGTCGAGCCCGGCGCACCCACCCGTCCCCGGGGGCGTGCCAGCCCCACCGGGCGGTCACGCGCTCCGGATCGACCCACGCCACACCCCCGTGCGGCCCCCCGCCCCTGCCCTCCCGGTGGTCGACGAGACGTCCGCGGGCGGCATCGTGGTGCGGCAGACGGGCGGCGAGTACCAGGCCGCCGTCATCGCCCGCCGCAACCGGGCGGGGCGGCTCGAGTGGTGCCTGCCGAAGGGGCACCTCGAGGGCAGCGAGACCCCCGAGGAGGCCGCCGTCCGTGAGATCGCCGAGGAGACGGGCATCACCGGGCAGGTCCTGCGCCGGCTCGGCGTCATCGACTACTGGTTCTCGGGCGACGACCGTCGCGTCCACAAGGTGGTGCACCACTTCCTGCTCGGCGCCGTCGGCGGCTCGCTGACGGTCGAGGGCGACCCCGACGGCGAGGCGGAGGACGCCGCCTGGGTCCCCGTCGTGGACCTGCACGACCGGCTCGCCTATCCCAACGAGCGTCGCCTCGCCGAGGCCGCGCTCGTGGTCCTCGTCGACGGCGCATGAACGCTCGCCGCGCGCGCGGCTGGGTCACGGCCGCCGCTGTCGCCGTGCTCGGTGCGCTCGGAGCTCTCGGTCCCGGCCTGCCCGCCGAAGCCGCGACGCCGTCCCCGACCCCGTCCACCACGGCCGTTCTCGACGTGCAGATCACCCAGGTGTCGCCGACCGTCCTGCGCCCCGGTGCGGACCTGACCGTCCGTGCCACCCTGCACAACACCACCGACGAAGTCGTGCAGAACCCCGGTGCCAACCTGCGGCTCGGTGGGTTCCGCATGGGCTCACTGTCCGAGCTCCGGACGTGGGCGGACGGCGGGTCACGGTCCGCGGTGGCCCGCAAGGCGTCGGCGTCGCCCGTGCCTCCGCTCGCGCCCGGTGCGTCCGCGCCGGTGGTGCTGACGCTCGCCGCCGACGACGTCCCGTGGCTCGACCTCCCGGACACCTGGGGGCCGCGCGGGATCGCCGTGGACGCGACCGCCGGAAACCGCGTCACCGACCAGCAGCGCACCTTCGCCCTCTGGCTGCCCTCGGGGGACGTGCCCACCGTCGACGTGTCGCTGCTCGCGCCCGTGACCGGGCCGCCGCTCGCCCCGTCGCTCACTGCCGCGGAGCCGACGACCAGCGGCACCGGCGCCCCGGACACGGAGCCGGCCCCGGCCCCCACCGCCGCCGACCCCGCCACGGTCGACCGGCTCGAGGCCGCCACCGCGCCCGACAGCCGGCTCACCGCCCTGCAGGACGCGCTGTCGGCGCACCCCGAGATCGGCGCCGTCGTCGACCCGGCGCTGCTGGCCGCCGCCGCGTCCGCGGGTACGCAGGCCCGCGAGTGGGCCAGGACGATGACCGGCACGCTCGACGACCGCCACGTCTGGGCGCTCCCGTGGTCCGACCCCGACATCGCCGCCGCCGCGCACGCCGACCGGCCGGACCTGGTGACGCTCGCCGCCCGGACCGGCTCCGACGTGAGCACGCTCCCGGTGGACGGCACGCTCCTGTGGGCGCCGCCCGGCGACGGCCCCGACCGTGCGACCGCCGCGGTCACGGACATCGCGGACGCCGACGCGCTCGTCGTCGGGTCCGGGACCGTGCGCGGGGACGGCCTGTCCGGCGCGGACGGTGCGCGTCAGCAGGTGACGGGCACGTCGGGCACGGTCCCCGCGCTCGTCGGTGACACGACGCTCACCGACCTGCTCGTCGAACCCGACCTCGTCGAGCCGGCGTCGACGACCGCGACGGCCGTGCAGCGCGCCCTGGCCGAGCTCGCGGTCGCCGCCCGGTCCGCGGGCGGCGAACCTCCCCCGCTGCTGATCAGCCCCGGTCGCTCCTGGTCTCCCGACCTCCCCCGTCTGGACGCGATGCTCGACGCGTTCCACGCCGCACCGTGGGTCCGGGTCACACCGGCGTCGACGTTGCTCGACGGGGCCCGCAGCGACCGCGGTGTGCTGCCGTCGACGGCCCACGACGACGCCGAGCTGTCCCCGGCCTCGGTCCAGGTGCTCGCCGGGGCGCGTGAGCGGGCGCTGGGGTTCGCGACCGTGACGACCGACCCGCAGTCGCTCCTGGCGGGAGTCGACGCCCAGGTCCTCGCTCCGCTGTCGGTCGCGTGGCGACAGGACCCCGCCGGTCGTGAGGCCCTCGTCGCCGCCACGGTCACGAGCGTCGACGCCCGCACCACCGGCCTGTTCCTCGCCCCGCAGGGCGACGTCACGGTCATCAGCGCCTCCAGCGAGGTGCGGTTCTCGGTCCGCAACGACCTGCCGGTCCCCGCGACGGTCCTGGTCGACGTGAAGCCGCGCAAGGCCTGCCTGGAGGTCGGAGC
Organism: Cellulomonas sp. URHB0016; assembly: GCF_054057935.1. Classification (NCBI taxonomy): domain Bacteria; kingdom Bacillati; phylum Actinomycetota; class Actinomycetes; order Micrococcales; family Cellulomonadaceae; genus Cellulomonas; species Cellulomonas sp. URHB0016. The sequence continues at coordinate 2,412,485 of NZ_JBSRZU010000001.1, forward strand.
GAGCGAGCCGGTGACGGTCGCCGCGAACAGTGCGAAGACCGTCCCGGTGCACCTGGTGGCCAACGCCAACTGCGACGTCGTCGTGGTCGCCCAGCTCACGTCGGCCGAGGGCGCCGCGGTGTCGCCGCCCGTCCAGTTCACCGCGCGCGTCAGCCCGACCATCGAGAACGTCGGCACCATCGTCGTCGGCGTCCTGCTGGCCATCGGCCTGGTCCTGGGCATCGTGCGTACCGTCCGCCGCGGTCAGAGCGCCCGGCGCGGAGCACGCAGAGAGCCCGTCGGCACCGGCTCGCTCTCGCTGCCCGTGCTCGGCGGCCCGATCGACGACCCCGACCCCCAGGACCGTTCATGAGCGACACGACCACCGGCGGGATGCGGCGCGGCGCCGCTCTCATGGCATCGGGCACCGCCGTCTCGCGCGTGCTCGGCCTGCTCCGGGCGCAGGTGCTCATCCTGGCGATCGCCTCGACGGGCGAGGCCGCCGACGCCTTCCAGGTGGCGAACACGCTGCCGAACATCCTGTTCATGCTGCTCGCCGGGGGCGTCCTCAACGCGATCCTCGTCCCGCAGGTCGTGCGCGCGTACCGCCGGGACGCCGGTCAGGAGTACGTCGACCGGCTCCTCAGCGTGGGCTTCGTGATCCTCGCCGGGTCCACGCTCGTCCTGACCGCCGCCGCCCCCTTGCTCGTGCACCTCTACGCGAAGAGCGGCAGCCCGGACCAGGTGGCCCTCGCGGTCACGTTCGCGTACTGGTGCCTGCCGCAGCTGTTCTTCTACGGCGCCTACGCGCTGCTCGGGCAGGTCCTCAACGCACGCGGCTCGTTCGGGCCGTACATGTGGGCGCCCGTCGTGAACAACGTCGTCTCGATCGCGGGCTTCGTCGTGTTCATCGTGGTGTTCGGCGGGTTCGGCACCAGCGGCCTGACGGACGCGAGCGCCTGGGGGCCGTCGCAGATCGCGCTGCTGGCCGGGTCCGCGACGATCGGCGTGGTGGCCCAGGCGCTGGTCCTCCTGCCGGCGATGCGCCGCGCCGGCGTGCACCTGCGGTTCCGGTGGGGCCTGCGCGGCTCCGGGCTGGGCCGTGCCAGCGCCGTCGCCACCTGGACGTTCGTCGGCCTCGGGATCGGTCAGCTCGGGTTCTTGGTCGTCACCCGGGTCGCGGTCGCCGCCCCGCACGCGGCCGACCCGGGGAGCGTCGTCGCCGGCCCGGCGGCCTACGCCAACGCGTTCACCGTGTTCATGCTGCCGCACTCCCTCGTCACGGTGTCGCTCGCGACGGCCCTGTTCACGCGGCTCTCGCAGCAGGCGCACCATGACGACGTCGACGGGGTCCGCGCGAGCATGTCCTACGGCCTACGCGTCGTGGGGCTGTTCACGATCATCGCCGCGGCCGTCATCGCCGTGCTGGCCGTCCCGGTGACCAGCATCGTGCTCCTCAGCGACCAGAAGTCCGTCCCCGCCGTCTCCGGGGTCGTGCTCGCGATGATCGTCGGCCTGCCGGCGTTCGGGGCCTGGTCGCTCAGCCAGCGCACGTACTACGCGTACGAGGACGCCAAGGGGATGGTCCCCATCCAGCTCGCGATGGCCGGGGTGGTCGTCGGCGGCACGCTGCTGGGCAGGGCGCTGCTGCCGCCGTCCTCCTGGGTGGCGGGCGCGGGCGCGTCCATGAGCGCGTCCTACCTGCTCGGGGCGCTCGTGGCGCAGTGGCACCTGCGACGGCGGCTCGGCACCGTCGACGGCCCCCGGGTGGTGCGCACGCACGCGCGCGCGCTCCTCGCCGCCGTGGTGGCCGTCGGCGTCGGCCTGCTGACGCTCCGGGTGCTGCAGGCCGCGCTCTCCGACGGGCTCGTGGCCGCGCTCGTCGAGTGCGCCGTGGTCGGCGGCCTCATGTCCGCGGTGTACGTCGGCGGGCTCAAGGTGCTGCGGGTCGAGGAGCTCGACGGGCTCCTCGGACCGGTGATCGGGCGCCTGAGGGCGGGACGCGGCTGAGGCAGCCCGTCTAGCATGCAGTGTTCCCCCTGGGCATCCGGGGCGGATCGGACACGGGACGGGGTACGGTCGCACGCCGTTCCTCTTCACGAGGGACGTGAGTCGCAACGAGTCGAGCCGGGAGGTGCGGGTGAACGAGGCCGTCGGACGAGGGACCGTGCTCGCAGGCCGGTACCGGGTCGTGCAACCCCTCACGTCGGACCTGGTGGGCGCGAGCGCCTGGCAGGCCACCGACCAGATCCTCGACCGGCCGGTGCTGGTCCGCGTCCTCGAGTCGGGGGCGGTCGCTCCCGCGCTCGACGCCGCCCGCCGGGCCGCGCTCGTCACCGACCCCCGGTTGCTCCGGGTGCTCGACGTGGGCACCCACGACGGCGTCGGCTACGTGGTGACGGAGCAGGTCACGGGCACGTCGCTCGCCGATCTGGTCGCTCGCGGGCCGCTGCGGCCCGACGACGCCCGCGCGATCGTCGGAGAGGCCGCGTCGGCCCTCGAGGTGGCCCGGCGCCGCGGCGTTCACCACCTCGCGCTGCGGCCGTCGGCGCTGTACGTCAGCGCGGACGGGCGGGTGCTCGTGAGCGGGCTCGCCCTCGACGCCGCCCTGCGCGGCGAGCCGACCGGCGACGCGCGCAGCACCACCCGCGCCGACACCGTGGGCCTCGTCCGTCTGCTGTACACGGCGCTCACCGGCCAGTGGCCGGCGGACCCGCGCCAGCCGTGGCCCACCGCCGGCGGACCGGTGCAGGCCCCCGTCCGCGACGGCTCCCCCGTCCCACCGGCCGACCTGGTGCCCAGCGTTCCCGCGGACCTCGACACCCTGTGCGCCGTGACGCTCGGTCCGTACGACGACGGGCCCCACAGCCCCGGCGAGCTGGTGCGCGAGCTCGAGCCGTGGGGCGACCTCCAGCCCGACGACGCCGACGGTCCGCCCACGCTCCTCGCGGCGCCTGTCATCGACGAGCCGGCGCGCGAGCCGATCGACCACGACTCGCAGGAGACCGCGCCCGTACGCGTGCAGCGCCAGTCCGCCAGGGCGACCTTCGACGAGCTCCAGGCACCCGGGGCGAACCGGCCCGGCACCCCGCCGCCCGCGGCACCCACCCGGCAGAGCGCGTTCGGGCCGGCGGGCGCGGCGGCGGGCGCGGCGGCTGCCGCGTACGCGACCGGAGGTCCGGGTGCGCCTGGCGCTCCCGGTGCGTTCGGGAACGCTGCACCGACGACCCCGCTGCCTCCGGCCGGCGCCACCACGCCGATGCCGCCGGTGGCGCCCTCCCCGTACGGCGCCGCACCACCGGCCGGGTACGGCCAGGCTCCCGCGGCGTTCGGGCAGGCGCCGGCCGGTGGGGGCCAGGTCGCCCCGAACCCGTACGGTCCGGTCCCACCCGGGGCGCCGCCCAGCCTCCACCAGTCAGCCCCGGCCGCGTTCGGGCCGCCCAACGGCTACCCCGGCTACGCCGCACAGGAGCCCGTCGACGAACCCCTCGACTTCGAGGGGTTCGCGGTCGAGGACGTCCCGGCGCCGGCGACCCGCCGACGCTTCGACCCGACCGCGCTCGTGCTCGGCATCGTCGGCGTGGTCGTCATCATCGGCGTGATCATCGCGTTCAAGTCCCTCTTCTCGTCGCTGGACCCCAAGGTGCCCAGCACCGCGGACGCCGCGAGCGCACCTCAGCCGTCGGCGTCCGCCCCCGCCGAGACCGCGCCGCCGCCGGCCGAACCCTCACCGCCGGCCCCCGCGCCGGTCGCCGGCGTCGTCCCGACCATCGCGACGGCCATCACCATCGACCCGTCGGACGACGACGGCGAGCACGAGGAGGACGTCGCCAAGGCCTACGACGGCGACCCGTCGACGTTCTGGTACACCCAGACGTACAAGCGCGACGACTTCGCCGGCCTCAAGGAGGGGGTCGGCTACGCCATCACGCTCGCCGCGCCGGCGACGGTGAAGACCGTGACGTTGCACTCCAACAGCAGCGGCGGTCAGGTGGAGGTGCGCGCCACGGACGCCACGGCGCCCACCAACGGGCCGGTGCTCGCGTCCGGTGCGTTCGGTGCGGAGACCGTGCTCACGCTGGACCCGGCCGCCGACACCCAGTCGCTCGTCCTGTGGATCACCCAGCTCCCCACGGCGACCGACGGCGGCTTCCGGCTCGAGCTGACGGAGATCACGCTGTCCTGACGGACGTGTCCGGCCGTGTGTGGCCGTCCCGGGCGCGGAACAGATCGGGCCTAGGATCGGTTGTTGCCACAGCCGATGCCGGACCCCGTCCGGCCCCCGCCACCGCAAGGACTCACGTGAGCGACCAGACCAGCACCGTGCGCGACCTGATCATCGTCGGGTCCGGTCCCGCCGGTTACACCGCTGCCATCTACGCCGCCCGGGCGGGGCTGGCACCGCTGGTGGTCGCCGGCTCGGTGACGGCCGGCGGTGCGCTGATGAACACCACGGAGGTCGAGAACTTCCCCGGCTTCCCGGACGGCATCCAGGGCCCCGAGCTCATGGACAACCTGCAGAAGCAGGCCGAGAAGTTCGGTGCCGTGGTGCTGTGGGACGACGCGGTGTCGCTGTCGCTGGACGGTCCGGTGAAGTCGGTCGTCACGGGCGGCGGGGACACGTTCCAGGCGCGGGCGGTCATCCTGTCGACCGGCTCCGCCTACCGCGAGCTCGGCCTGGACGACGAGAAGCGGCTCTCGGGGCGTGGCGTCTCGTGGTGCGCGACCTGCGACGGGTTCTTCTTCCGCGACCAGGAGATCCTCGTGGTCGGCGGCGGCGACTCCGCCGTCGAGGAGGCCACGTTCCTGACCCGCTTCGGCAAGCGCGTCACGCTCGTGCACCGCCGCGACCAGCTGCGCGCGTCGAAGATCATGGCCGACCGCGCCCTGAACGACCCGAAGATCGAGATGGCGTGGAACTCCGAGGTCGTCGCGATCCACGGTGACGCCAAGGTCACCGGCGTGACGCTGCGCGACACGGTCACCGGCGAGACGCGCGAGCACCCCGCGACCGGCGTGTTCGTCGCGATCGGCCACGTGCCGCGCACCGAGCTCGTCCTCGGCCAGGTCACGCTCGACGAGGACGGCTACATCGAGGTCGTCGGGCGGACCGCGAAGACGAACCTCACCGGCGTGTTCGCGTGCGGCGACGTCGTCGACCACACCTACCGGCAGGCCATCACCGCCGCCGGGTCCGGGTGTGCCGCGGCGCTCGACGCCCAGCACTTCCTGGCGTCCTTGGGCGACACCGTCGCGGACGTCGTCGACCCTGTTCCCCCCACCGAGGCCTTGGAGGTCACCCGATGAGCACCCTGACCGCCGTCACCGACGCCACCTTCCAGGCCGAGGTCCTCGACTCGCCCATCCCGGTGGTCGTGGACTTCTGGGCGCCGTGGTGCGGGCCGTGCCGCATGGTCGCGCCGGTGCTCGAGGAGCTCGCGGGGGTCTATGAGGGCAAGGTCAAGATCGTCAAGCTCAACTCCGACGAGAACCCGCAGGTCACGGCCGACTACGGCGTCGTCTCGATCCCGACGCTGAACTTCTACGTGGGCGGCGAGCTCGTGAAGACCGTCATCGGCGCCCGGCCCAAGACGTTCTACGCCCAGGAGCTCGACGAGGTCCTCGCCTCCGTCTGAGGCACTCCGCGCACACGCCCGTCCCGCAGAATGGTGCCTCTTCCCGCGGGACGGGCGTGCGACACTGCTGGGATGACCGATCAGCCTGGGCCCGAGCGCGAGACGGCGGGCCATCTCCCCACGTCCTCCGCCGCCGCCCACGGCACCCGGCTCGACCCGTGGCTCGGCTCCTACGCCGACCGCACGCACGGCATGCGCGCCTCCGAGATCCGCGCGCTGTTCGCCGTCGCCAACCGGCCCGAGGTCGTGTCCCTCGCCGGCGGCATGCCGTACCTCGACGGGCTCCCGCTCGACGTCCTGGGCGAGATCGCGGAGCGCGTCGTCGCCACCCGCGGCCTGCAGGCGCTGCAGTACGGCTCCGGTCAGGGTGACGAGGTGCTCCGGGAGCAGATCCTCGAGGTCATGCGGCTGGAGGGCATCGACGCCCACCCCGACGACGTCGTCGTCACCACGGGCTCCCAGCAGGCGCTCGACCTGGTCACGCGCATCTTCATCAACCCGGGCGACGTCGTCGTCGCCGAGGCGCCCTCGTACGTCGGCGCCCTCGGGGTGTTCCGGGCCTACCAGGCAGACGTGGTGCACGTGCCGATCGACGCTCACGGGCTCATCCCCGAGGCGCTCGAGACGACGCTCGCCGCGCTCGCCGCCGCCGGCCGGCCCGTGAAGTTCCTCTACACCGTGCCGAACTTCCACAATCCCGCCGGGGTGTCGCTGTCCGTGGAACGCCGGCCCCGCGTGCTGGAGATCGCCCGCCGCTACGGCGTGCTCGTCCTGGAGGACAACCCGTACGGTCTGCTCGGGTTCGACGGCGAACCTCGTCCGGCCATGCGCTCGTGGGACTCCGACGGCGTCCTGTACCTGGGGTCGTTCTCGAAGACCTTCGCGCCCGGCTACCGCGTCGGGTGGGTGGTCGCGCCGCACGCCGTCCGCGAGAAGCTCGTGCTCGCCTCCGAGTCGGCGATCCTCTGCCCGTCCAACGCGTCGCAGATCGCCATCTCCACGTACCTGGCCACGTGCGACTGGCGCGGCCAGATCAAGAGCTACCGCGAGATGTACCGCGAGCGTCGGGACGCGATGATCGGCGCGCTCGCCGAGCACCTGCCCGAGGCGTCGTGGAACGTGCCCGACGGCGGGTTCTACACGTGGGTCCGCCTCCCCGACGGGCTCGACGCGAAGGACATGCTGCCGCGCGCCGTCACCGCCAGGGTCGCGTACGTGCCCGGGACCGCCTTCTACTACGACGGCTCCGGCGCGGACCACATGCGGCTGTCGTTCTGCTACCCGACTCCCGAGCGCATCCGTGAGGGTGTGCGCCGGCTCGCCGGTGTCGTCGCCGGGGAACGGGAGCTCGTCGAGCTGTTCGGCACCAGCTCGTCCGTCCCTGGGGACGTCGTCCAGGCCCCCGGGCCCGACGTCGCCTGACGTGCGCGAGGTCGCTGCCGCCGTGTGGGCATCAGGTCTGCTTCCCGTCATACCCGGCCGTACCTGCTCGTCCACCATCCCGCGGTCCGGGACGTGATCCCGGTGGCTCCGACGTCCAGGGCGTGGTCCACGCGGCGTCGACGTGGCAGCGGTCGGAAGTTCTTGCTCGTCCCATGACTCGTCCACTCTCTCGTCGACACCGGAGCGATCCTCACCGTGACCACCTCGTCCTCGGCCCGCGTCGTGATCCTCGCCGGAGGTCTGTCCCACGAGCGTGACGTGTCCCTCCGGTCCGGGCGGCGCGTCGCGGAGGCGCTCCGCGGGGTGGGGGTGGATGTCACCGTGCACGACGTGGACGCCGATCTGGTGCCTGCCCTCACCCAGCTGCGACCCGACCTCGTCTGGCCGGTGCTCCACGGCGCGAGCGGTGAGGACGGATCCGTCCGCGACGTCGTGCAGCTGCTCGGGCTACGACTTCTCGGCACCGGCCCTCGCGCCAGCCGGGTCGCGTGGAGCAAGCCGATCGCGAAGACGGTCGCCGCGCGCGCCGGCCTGACGACTCCGGACTTCGTGACGCTCCCCCAGTCGCTCTTCCGGGAGCTCGGAGCCAACCGTGTGCTCGACGCGATCGTCGACCGCCTCGGGCTCCCCCTCGTCGTGAAGCCGTCGCGTGGCGGGTCGGCGCTCGGCGTCAACCTCGTCACGCAGGCGGACGCGCTCCCCCGTGCGATGGTCGACTGCTTCTCGTACAGCGACACGGCTCTCGTCGAACGGGCCGCCATCGGCACCGAGGTGGCGGTCAGCGTCGTCGACACCGGGAACGGACCCGTGGCACTGCCCGCGGTCGAGATCGTCACGGACGGCCCGTACGACTACGACGCCCGGTACAACCCCGGACGGGTGGAGTACTTCGCGCCCGCGCGGCTCTCCGACGAGGTGACCGCTGCGGTGCAGGCCGTGGCCGTCGCCGCGCACCGAGCGCTCGGGCTCGAGCGCATCTCCCGGACCGACCTGATCGTCGGTGACGACGGCACGGTCTGGTTCCTGGAGGTCAACGTCGCCCCGGGGATGACTGAGACGTCACTGCTTCCACAAGCCGCCGAGGCCGCCGGACACAACCTTGGAGACTTGTATCGGTCGTTGGTGATGGCCTCGCTCCGCGCCTGAGAGTCAGCTGGTCACCGGGTCTGCCCTGTGGTGGCCCAACGCTTCACCGATCCTCGAAACGTTCGCGTCCCTTCAGCCTGGCTCCCTCACGACCCTGGACGCCACTCGCCGCACCTCGCCTGCTCGGGCCTCCCCCACGTCACGTGCCGCTCGCACCTCCGGCGCTCCTCGAGATCTCGCACATTCCGGGCCCTGCCCTGCCTACTCGCTCCTTGCGGCACTCGCAGTCCCCGCTGACACCCGCCGGACCGTCCAGCGCGGGCATGCCGAAAGGGAGCACCCGGATCCATTCCAGGCGCTCCCTCTCGGCTCGGTGATCAGCTCTTGAGCAAGCCGGGATCCTCAGGCGCGAGGCTCTCGAGGATGCGGTTGAGGTCCTGGACCGAAGCGAACTCCACCGTGAGCCGACCGCGTGACTTGCCGAGGCTGACCTTCACCCTGGTCTCGAAACGATCGGACAGCCGTGCCGCGAGACTGTCCAGGGCCTCGTTCCGGTCACCGGCCCGCGGCCGCGTCCGCCGTACGGGCGTGCCGTCGTCGAAGCCCATCGAGACGATCTCTTCGACGGCTCGCACGGACAGCCCCTCGGACACGATGCGCTGAGCCAACCGTTCGATCGCCGCACCGTCGTTGAGGCCGAGGAGGGCCCTCGCGTGGCCGGCGGAGAGCACTCCCGCAGCCACCCGTCGCTGCACGAGCGGCGGAAGCTTGAGCAGCCGCAGCGTGTTGGAGATCTGCGGCCGCGAGCGGTGGATCCGGGTCGCCAGCTGCTCGTGGGTGCAGCCGAAGTCGTCGAGGAGCTGCTGATACGCCGCCGCCTCCTCGAGGGGGTTGAGCTGAGACCGATGGAGGTTCTCGAGGAGCGCATCCCGCAGCAGGTCCGAGTCCTCGGTGTCCCGGATGATGGCCGGGATGGTGTCGAGGCCTGCCGCCTGGGTGGCTCGCCAGCGCCGCTCCCCCATGATGAGCTCGTAGCCGTCGTCAGCCGCCCGCACGACGATCGGCTGCAGGACGCCGATCTCGCGGATGGATCCGACCAGCTCGTCGAGCGCGTCCTCGTCGAAGACGGTTCGGGGCTGGCGCGGGTTCGGACGGATCGAGTCAACCGGCAGCTCAGCGAACCGCGCACCGGGAACAGGCACCAGCCCGTCCACGTCGGGCAGTGACGCGGCCGCGTCATGGTCAAGAGCCGCCGCGCCGTCCTGGGCCGCGGCCGTGCCCTTCTGAGCCGCCGCATCGACCACGTCCGCTGTGCTCGTGCTCGCCGCGTCGTGCGTCGTGGCGTCGTGCGTCGTGGCGGTACCCGCCGTGGCGGTGTTCGCCGTGGATCCGGTCGTACCCGCGGCCGCCGCCTCGTCGGGGCGCGGCGTTCCGTCGACCAGGGCCGTCGCATCCACGTCGCGCTCACCGACGAGCGTGGTCGCGGCCGCACCCTGCGGCACGTCCGGGCGACCTCCGTCGATAGTGGCGGTCGCCGCCTGGGTCTCCTTGCGGGAGTCCGGGAAGAACACGTCGACGGGACGTTCTGCACCGCTCGGGCGCTGACCGTCGAGCCCGGTGGGGATCAACGCCCCGAGACCCCGTCCCAACCCGCGCCGCTTCTCGCTCACTGCTCCTCCTGGGTGGCCGCCATGGCCGGCTCGTTCATACGGATTCCGTCCGGGTGGGGCTCGTCGACCGGGCGCTGCGCGCCGTGCTCACTCGACGTGTGTTGCGGATCCTGCACACTCGCGTCGACGACCGGGTCCGCGCCACGCTCCGCCAGCTCGCGCGCCGCCTCGAGATACGCGAGGGCGCCGGACGATCCCGAGTCGTACGTCATCACCGTCTGCCCGTAGCTCGGCGCCTCGGAGATCCGGACTGAACGCGGCACCGTGGTTTTCAGGGTGCGCTCCGGGAAGTGCGTGCGGACCTCGCCGGCGACCTGTTGCGCGAGGTTCGTCCGCGCGTCGTACATGGTGAGCAGGATCGTCGAGACGTGGAGCTCAGGGTTGAGGTGCGCTTGGATCAACTGGATCGTCTTGAGGAGCTGACTCAGTCCTTCGAGCGCGTAGTACTCGCACTGGATAGGGATGAGCACTTCGCGTCCGACCACGAATGCGTTGACGGTGAGCAGGCCGAGACTGGGCGGACAGTCGACGAACACGTAGTCGATGGGCTCCTGCCCGTTCTGCACCCGCCAGTCGAGGTACGCATCCAGGGCGTTCCTGAGCCGGGTCTCACGCGCCACCATGGACACGAGCTCGATCTCGGCTCCGGAGAGGTCGATCGTCGCCGGGAGGCACCAGAGGTTCTCGACGTCCGGACTCTGCTGGACGGCTTCCGCGATGGGCGCGCCCTCCACGAGAACCTCATAGATCGACGGTGTCCCGGCGCGGTGCTCGACGCCCAGTGCCGTCGATGCGTTCCCCTGCGGGTCGTTGTCCAGCACCAACACGTTGAGACCGGACTGAGCGAGCGCAGCGGCGAGGTTCACGGTGGTCGTGGTCTTCCCGACACCACCCTTCTGGTTCGCCACGGTGATGATGCGCGTGGACTGCGGCTGCGGGAATCGCCGGCCCCGCAGCTCGATCCGGCGCCTTGCGTCCTGCTGCAGCTCCGCCATCAAGGGCGTGTCGTCCGTCACCGCCGGGAGGCTCTCGACCAGAGCAGCGCGACGTCCTTCGTCTGAGTCGAGTCTCGTCGATCGACGCACGCCGGCGCCGCCGTCGGAAGGGAGGGTTGGCGCGAGGTGGCTGGGGTCTGCGGTCGGGGGCGGGGGCCCGTTCTCACCGTCGTTCACGAGATTCTCGTCGTTCCTGTCGGGCGTGTCCTCGGGCGAGCTCACGCCGAGGTTGTCTGAGGCGGCACGTATTGCTGTCCCGGGCGGGGTCTCGCCTGATGCGGCGGCGTCTGAACCGACCGCGGTCACCGAATGAGGGACGCTCGGCGCATCAGTGTGCGGCACGCCTGACGCCGGAGGCGCCACGTGGCTGACCGTGTCGGTCATCGGCACCCCGGAGGTGCTCCCATCTGCCGGACGGCCGGCGAGGCCATTCGGTCCCGTTCCACGTGAAACGTCGGCGCTGCCATCGGTCGGGACGGGAGCCGGCGACGTAGCGCTCGAGTTCAGCGCGGCCTCCACAATTGGCGCTCTATCGTCGCTCAGCCGGGCGAGCGCCGGCCCAGCGGCTGGGCCGGACCCACCGTTGGCACGGTTCTCGTGGTCCGCCCCAGTGTTCGCGCGACCCCGCGTCGTTTCACGTGAAACAGCCACCGACTCATCCACACCGGCAAGAGCCGTCGCGATGCGCACAGGAGTCGCGCCGGCGGGAGACACGGGTGTCGGCGAAGTCGGTTGCGCACTGCCGTGCGGGCTCGGACCCGCGATAGACGTTTCGGCGTCGTGCGCCATCGCCTCGGTCTGCGGAAACTCGGCGCCGGCTCCCCTGGTCCGCGTTCCCGCGGTTGTCCCCTCGCTCGGACCTTCGGCGCCCGCGGGCCTACGTGCAGCTCCACCGTCCTCCACTCCGCTCGCCGGCCCCGCGGCGCCCGAAGTAGCACCATCTGCGGGCCCACGTGCAGCTCCACCGTCGCCTACCGCGCTCGGGAGCCGCGCGGCAGTTCCGCTGGTCAGACCTTCGGCACCCGCGGGCCCCCGTGGGACTCCAGGATCCACAGCCCCGCTCGGCGCTCCGGCGTTGAGCCCTTCGGTCGTCACCCGAGCGTCGGGTGTGCCGCCCTGCACATCGGCGCCGGTCGTTCCTCTGGAGACTTCGGCGCGCGCCACCTCATCTGGAAGGGCAGCGCCTATCGCCTGGTCCGGCGCTCCGGTGCCGGTGCTCGATGCCATCGCCGCCGGCGGACCGGTCATGGGTGCCGACTGTGGCGCTCCTTCGACGGCGACGTTCGCGGCCTGGGCGCCGTTGAACGACGCCGTTTCACGTGAAACACCGTCGGCCTGAAGGGCGCCGGGCCGCGCATCAGTCGGTCCCGAGCCGGGTGTCGACCGTTCCCAGCCCTGTGCCGGAACGTGTTCCGTCGTGGATGTCGGGCTTGAGCCGTTGAGAGGTGGTGGCTCAGGCGTGGTGGAAGGGATGGGATTCGCGCGACGCTTCTTCCTACCGAACACTCGTCACAGCCTCCAGAACGACACGGACAACGCGAGTCTCTTCCACACCCTCGATCGTGTGGGCGGCAATGACCTCAGCCTGCCCGGCCCCGAGCTTTCGCCCGACGTGCCGCGCCGCCTTGACCTCGTCTTCTGCCTTTCCGCCCTTGAGCGCAACGAGCGTGCCGCCCGGACGAAGCAGTGGGAACGCCCATCGATACAGCTTGTCCAGCGAGGCGACCGCGCGGGCCGTCACCACATCGGCGACCAGGTCGCCCTCGACATCCTGTGCGCGGCCCCGTCGGACGGTGACGTTACGTAATCCCAGCTCGTGCGCGACTTCCGTCAACCAGTCCGTTCGCCGTTCCATCGGCTCCAGGAGCACGACCTCAGCTTCAGGGCGCATGGCGGCGACGACGATGCCGGGGAGTCCCGCCCCGCTGCCGAGATCGATGATCCGCCCGGTCGTCGGAAGGAACGGCACGACGGCCGCGGAGTTCAAGATGTGCCGGCTCCATAGACGCGGAACCTCACGCGGTCCAACGAGGCCGCGCAACACCCCGTCACGGACAAGGAGGTCACGGAAGCCCTTCACAACCGGATACGCAGCCCCGAAGTAGGACGCGACGCGCGGATCGCCGTCGAGAGGGTCGGGGTCTGCGATCGGCTCCCTGTCACCCTCTGCCACAGTTGTCCCCTGTCGTTTCACGTGAAACCGGTCGTCGACCGCGCTTTCCTGCAAAGACGTGGCTGCGTGACGATCGCGCACTCTCCCAGGGTTCAATCCACCGGTCGGCGCGACGCCCCACCGTACCGTGCCTCCCCGACTGGCTTGCCCGTCGGCACACAGCGGCGAGACGACGCGCCGACGAAGACCGGGCGCTTCGCACGGCAGGTGCCGCACACGATCGGTTCCCGGCTCGCCGGTGCCGTGTCGGAGCAGCAACGGGATCCGGCGCCGCGCACGGAGGCTCCGGGATGGGAGCGACATGGCGCGCCCGACTTCGGTCGCGCTGCGAGACCTCCTCCACGCGGACGTGGGCGCGGACGCCACCTGCGACGCCGACACCGCCTTCCCAAGAGCTTTCTTCGACGCGGCGGGTGTGGATGCGAACCGACCACCATGGCGGTAGCCGGACGCCTTGTCCTTGCGCCCGACAGGTCGCCGCTGTCTTTCAACTTGCCGAGGCGTTCCGGTTCTTCGCAGTTCTACGCACGCACGACATCAACGCGCGCGTGCGACGTCCCGAGCTTCATGCTGGGCGTCCCATTGCACTCCCCAGCCCGCCTGCCTCGGCGCCTAGAGTCCGGGCGGTACTTCGCGCTGCCGGCGTCGCGGTGATGCTCACTCCGCCGCGACCATCAAGGCGCAGTCCTCGGCAGCTCCACCAGGACGGACGAGGCGACCCCGATCTGGCCACGACTGTCTCAGAAGCGTCATCAGGTGCGGGACACCGCGTCACCTCGTGGCTGCTGGTGCTCTGGCGCCTGTCACGACGAACGGGGCGGATTGATTTGCCAAGCCCTGGTACCGGCATCGGCAATTGCCCCTATGGACATCGCTACCCGCAAATGCGGGCCGGCGCGGACAGGCGAGTTCCGCGCGCCTGTCGTCGGCCCGCCGATACCGCTAGCACGCCTGGCTACGGCACGGCCAGCGCCAGCGCACCGGGCTGGATGCACTGCTGTTGGGCGTGGAACAGCGGGTCTGCCTCGGTCTGAACACGCCTGCCCTCGACCCGCCGGTGCCCGCCACGGCCAAGCGCTGGCACCGGCGAGCTCGGTCCGGCCGGTTGTTGCCGACTTGGTTCGATGCACCGCTGCGTCGCGCGGGACACGTGGTCCATCGGTCTGGGCGCGCCCGTCGTCGGCCCACGGTTCGTGCACGCCCGCGGCGGCACGCCCGCGCTACCCCGGGCGGTTCTGGCGAACGCAGTTGAATACGCCAGCGTTTCACGTGGAACAGCGGTGCATCCGCTCGGCGTGCGTGTGGTCGGCCCGCCGGCGTCACGACATCGCACTGTGAACACCGCCGAGCCGTCGCCGAGCCGAGTTGGACGTACGGCCGTTTCACGTGGAACAGCGGTCCATCAGGACGGCGTCACGGCGCGCCGGCCCACCACGCCCCAACCGTGGGCGGCCGTTCGATTCACTGCTGTCTTCACGGGAGCGTGCGACCCGTGAGGGGCACAAGAACGGTGGCACGCAACCCGACCCGGGCATTCGGCATCCGTCGAAGCGAAGACCGGGCACGGGGTTCAACGCGGGGCTGGACCCTCGGCCTCTGCTCGGGCCCCGGCGCTCCGGCGTAATGCATTCCCCACGGGGCATGCCCGGAGGTCGCTGCAGCGGGCTCAGGCCTGGACGGATCTTCAAGACTCGATCTGGGGCATGGACGGCTGTGGGGCAGTCCTGCTGAGGCCCGCGGCGCGCACCCGAGCCTCTCCGCCCCCCTCGAGCCCGATCCGCCCGAACGGCGCCGTGCGCCCAGGGATGCGGCGCTGGATAGACCAACCCGCGCACGAATGGGGGCGCGCGCGGGTGCTCCCATTCCGTCGTTGGGGCGGGCTGTAGACCACGGCCGCGCATGGACCTAGGACGTGTTCCCTATGTCGGGCGTAGCCAGGCGAGGATCGCAGCCAGCACCGCGCCGCCGCGATAGACCGTGGCGAGCTTGTCGTACCGGGTGGCCAGGGCGCGCCAATGCTCGAGCGCGTTGAAGGATCGTTCGACGACGTTGCGGCCGCGGTAGGCCATGGCGTCATAGGTCACAGGTCTACCGCCCCGTGAACCGCGCCGCTGGCGGTGGCCTTGCTGGTCTCGTGGTTCGGGGATGACCGCGACGATCCCACGGCGGCGCACTCGGCGCGGATGACCCGCGACGAGTACGCCCTGTCCGCAAGGACGGAGTCCGGACGGGTGCGCGGCCGGGCAGCACCCGGCCGCAGCACGCGGATCGAGTCCAGGACCGGCAGGCACAGAGGGGCGTCACGTCCCTGGCTTGGACCGACCAGCACCACCAGTGGTCGACCCTTGCCGTCCACCGCATGGTGGATCTTGGTGGACAGGCCGCAGCGAGAGCGGCCGATCGCGTGGTCAGCCGGCTCCGCTCCCTGATTCATGTGATTCGACCCCGCCCCCTGTGGTGCGCGGGAGGGTCGCAGCGTGCTGACGGGTGCGGTTGATCGTGGAGTCGATGGACACCGCCCGGTCGATCTGCCCGGCCGCGTCCGCCTGAACGAGCAGCTGGGTCAGCACGTTGTCCCATGTCCCGTCGCTGCTGAACCGCTTGCCGCGCTTCCACACCGTCTGCCAGGAGCGAGACCCGGCCGGCAGATCCCGCCACGCGACCCCTGTTCGGTACCGGTAGACGATGCCCTCCACGGCCTGGCGATGATCACCGAACGGGCACCCCTGACGACCCGTACTGGAAGGCAACAGCGGCGCGCGCCGCTCCCACTGGGCACCGTTCAACACGGCTCGACGAGACAACCCGCCAGCATCACCGACATCCACGCGCTCGCTCGGGGAGGCGCCCCCTGGCCGGCGCGCTCAGCGCGACTGTCCGTTCCGCTCGAGACGAGCACGCATGTTCGCGTTGGCTACCCGGCGCTCCGCAACGAGGAGTCCGGCACCGGCTGCGCCGCATATGACACCGGCAACGAGGAGACAGGTGTTGAAGAGTCCGATTGTGAGTAGACCGCCACCGACCCACAGTCCCAAGACGCCCGAAGTCCCGAGCGCCCGTTCGGCGCGCAGACGCTGCTTCATGGGCACATCCTCGTGCATGAGGCGCCGCCTCGGGCACCGCCCGATCCGCACGCGCCGCTCGCGCGACGCTAAGGAGACACGTCCTAGACCCATCGCGCCGGACAGGCCCACGTCGCACGACCCTCAAAGGGGTTTCACGTGAAACAGACGGACCGCCGCACTCAGCGTCGTGACCGACCCGCCCGCACGACGATCGCGTCGCGTCGCCGTGGCGATTCAAGCCCCACTGGCTGTACCCCGGGGTGATCTCGGTCAGCCCGCGTACCGAGCTGTCGACCGACCGTTGGCCGCCACCGTAGCGAACCGGATCACTGGCGCCTTCCGCAGCCCGTCCCTGGACGGCGCTACCCCACTTGACCTGAGTCAGACCGCGCAGCCGAGGAGCCGACGCGGACACCAATACGTCACGCCGCCTCGTCGTCGGCCAGTCTCGGCCGAACCCTAGTTACGGCGACACGGGCGACCCATCCGTTGCTGAGGGGCCATCGATGCCCGGCTGCGCCCCGCGGAACGCCGGGCGCCCCCGAATCACCAGTCACCGACCCGACCGCAGGGTTTCACGTGAAACGGCACCCGCGCGGGACCGAGGAGCTACCGCCATCTCGAAGTTCACCGGGGCATGCCCTCAGACGGTCTGTGTTGAGCCTCCCGTCGGCGTGACTCGCACCCGGAGCCTCCGACGGCGATCGGCGCCGACCGTGACGG
Source organism: Cellulomonas sp. URHB0016 (assembly GCF_054057935.1). NCBI lineage: Bacteria > Bacillati > Actinomycetota > Actinomycetes > Micrococcales > Cellulomonadaceae > Cellulomonas > Cellulomonas sp. URHB0016. The sequence goes on from NZ_JBSRZU010000001.1 coordinate 2,429,255, forward strand.
ACGCTCGTACCTGAGACTGCGGAGCGCCGACGGTCCGGGGGCCTGTCGAGCGAACGCCGTCCCTGGCGCCCAGACCCGCTCGCCGGCGGCTCTGAACGGACCACCACCGGCCCGTCGGCTGGCACATGGTTCGCGCCCCCCTACTCGCTCACTCGCACCTCACCACGGACGCAAGCCACACCGTCTGCTCGGTCGCGAGATGCCGTGCCGACACGTGGAGCGCCGAGGCTGCCCGCCCGGCGGTACCCCAGCCGCGAAAGACCCTCGTGCTCCGACACGCGATGAGCTCGGCTTCCTGATACGGAAACAACCCGGAAGCTGCCGTTCCTTGCACCGGACACGGACCGAACCGAGATCCGGGTCCACGGCCACCAGCTAACAGGTGAACCGCCACCCGCCAGCAGCGACCGTGCCGGACGGCCTACGGTCGCCGGGCGCACCCGCTCCTCCACCGGTCCACGACACGGCGGCCTGTTCCAGACCACGAACCGGCCGAGCCCGAAGCCTGGCATCACCCCAAGACGAGCTGTGGACCGGGAAGGCGTTCACGGGTCGGCCGTTTCACGTGGAACATGCCGCGCCCGTGCCGCAACTTCTATTCGGCGGCCCTGGAAGTCCAGCCGGCTCAGGAGAGTCGCCGCCAGTCACCCGACCGACGAGGGGGCGCCGCCACCTCGCAAGCTCTGCCCACGCCCGACCGCTCACATGACACCGCCAGCCCAGCGCACCACACCGTCAAGGCCCGCTCCTGATCACGCCGGTCTGCACGATGCTCGCGGCAACCGCCGCCACATACCCACGTAGAGCCCGCCTTGCTGGCAGAACTCTCAGCCCCAACACCGACACGAACCTCCGGTGACGGCACGGCACCGATGTGCCGTCGGGCAACGGCCGTGCCGGCGAAGCGAACCTGCACCGGGCGTGCAGCACCACGGAAGCCCACGAGCCGACGGTTCGGCGCGCCCGCGCAGCACCGGCGTCGGCCGCGCTGCATCACGAGCAGCCACAGCCAGCCACCACGCCGCACCCGTTTCACGTGGAACACAACGCGAAGGGCGGCACACCGTCACGGTGCGCCGCCCTTCGTGAGTCCGATCCAGGAGTCGGTCAGCCCTGCCGGATCACCACGTGCCGCGCCGGCTCCACACCTTCGGAGTCGCTGACGAGTCCCGCTGCGGCGGCGGTGTCGTGCACGACCTTCCGCTCGAACGGGTTCATCGGGTCCAGGGCCACAGGAGCTCCGGACTCACGAACCTTCGCGATCGCCGTCTCCGCGACGGCGATGAGCTCGGTCCGGCGTGCGGCGCGGTAGCCCGCGACATCGAGCATGAGGCGACTGCGCTCCCCCGTCTTCGTCTGCACCGCGAGACGCGTGAGCTCCTGCAACGCGTCGAGCACTTCCCCGTCACGCCCGGCGAGCCGACGCAGCGATCGGTCGGCGGGGTCCTCCGACACGATCTCGACGGCCGCACGTCCGTGGTCGATGTCGATGTCGATGTCACCGTCGAGGTCGGCGATGTCGAGGAGCTCCTCGAGGTAGTCCGCCGCGATCTCGCCTTCTTCTTCGAGGCGCTTGGTGCTGGTGGACTCGGCCGGGGCGTCCGGCGAGATCGAGGTCATGGAGTCTCCGATCATGGGCTGCGCGTGCACTTACTTCTTGGGCTTCGTCGGCGTCTTCGACGACGGGGCAGAAACATCGGGTCCGTCGTCCTCAGGCCCCGGGGGGCGGGGCGAAGACGACTCGGAGTTGGACGACGGGCTGGCGCCTGCCGGCCGCGGCTTGTTCCGGTCCTTGCGCTTGGGCTGCTGGCGCTGTCCTGGACGCGGGGCGTCCTCGACGATCACGGCACGCGGACCGGCTCCGTCGGACTCCGCGATCGTCCCGTGCGCGGCAGCCTTGCGTGCCCTTCGCTCGAGAAGCGCCTTCTCGGCCTCCGAGCCCGGCGCGGGCATCCGGCGGATCGTGTAGAACTGCTGGCCCATCGACCACAGGTTGGTCGTGGTCCAGTAGATGAGGACACCGATCGGGAAGTTGACACCGGAGAACGCGAAGATCAGCGGCAGGACGTAGAGCAGCACCTTCTGCTGCTGAGCCATGGGACCCTGCAGCGCCGCGGGCGGCATGTTCTTCATCGTGAGCTGTCGCTGCGTGAGGAACGTCGTCGCCGACATGGCGACGATGAGGACGACGCTCACGACCTGGATGTGCCAGTTCCCGTTCGCCTGCATGAACGTCCCCGACAGCGGAGCCCCGAAGATCGTCGCGTCGTCGAACGACACGGCCAGCTCCTGGGTGAGCGGCCCGATGTTGTCGCCCCCGTGATACGTACCCGCGGCCAGCAACGGGACCGAGCTCAGCACCCGGAAGAGCGCGAAGAAGATCGGTGACTGCAGCAGGATCGGCAGGCAGGACGCGAACGGGTTGGTCCCGTGCTTGCGGTAGAGCTCCATCGTCTCGCGGCTCATGGCCTCACGGGACGCGGGGTCGCTCTTCCCCTTGTACTTCTTCTGGATCGCCTGCATCTCGGGCGCGAGCATCTGCATGCCGCGCGAGGCCTTGATCTGCTTGAAGAACAGCGGGATCAGAAGGATCCGGATGACGATCACCAGGCCGACGATCGACAGCGCCCAGGCGGCTCCGCCGTCCGGGTCGAGCCCCACGTCGGAGAGCAGCTGGTGGAACCAGACCATGATCGCCGCGACGACAACCATGATCGGTTTGAGCAGACCGTCGAACCACTGCATGTGGCAGAGCTCCTCTGTGGTGGATCGGGGCGTTGATCAGTGCGCTGACGGTGCCACGTCAACGCGACCGTACGAGTGGTGATGCGGCCGCGCAGGGGGAACGTCGTCCACGCCGCCCGGGTTCCAGGGATGGCAGCGCAGCAGTCGTCGAGCGGCGAGCCACGAGCCGTAGAGCACGCCATGACGGGTCACGGCGACGACGGCGTACTGCGAGCACGACGGGTAGAACCGGCAGGTCGGCGGGGTCATCGGAGAGATGAAGCGCTGGTACCCACGGAGCAGGAGCAGCAGCGCCTGCGCCGGCAGGCGCACGATCGCCCGAGCCGCTCGTCCGATATTCATGGGAGGACTAGGCCTGCGATCGGCGCGTGTGCCGCCGACGGGCGCCGTCGAGCGCGGAGTCGAGGTCGGAACCCAGCAGCGCGAAGGGACGGGACGCCGCGGGTGGCAGCGCCCGCACCACGATCCCGGCGTCCTCGGGGAGGACGGCGAGTCGTTCGCGCAGCAGCGCCCGGAGCCGTCGCTTGACGAGGTTGCGTGTCACGGCCGTGCCGACCGCCTTGGACACGACAAGACCGACCACCGGGCCTGCAGCCCCGGGGTCGGTCCTGTTCGTCAGATGCACCACGAGGGTGTCCCGTCCGCTGCGCGCACCGCGTCGCACCGCCTGCTCGAAGTCGGCAGCGCGGCGCATGCGGTGCGCAGCGGGCAGCACCGACGGTGCGGTCAGGCCGAGAGCTCCGCGCGGCCCTTACGGCGACGCGCGGCGAGGATCGCGCGGCCCGCGCGGGTGCGCATGCGCAGGCGGAAGCCGTGCGTCTTGGCGCGGCGCCGGTTGTTCGGCTGGAACGTGCGCTTGGTCACGAGAGTCTCCAACTACTTCGGGTTGGGCCTCGCGCGTGTCGCACGGGGCCAGGTCTGTCGCCGAGCTCGACTGCTCCGGAATCGCAAGCGATGCGTGCGGCGTCTGGGCGCGCCAGCAGGAGCCATCAGGAAGGCTGCACCACGGTACGCGGCCACGCCGCAGCCGGTCAAATGCGTCAGCCCGTCACCCCTCGGGCCCTCCACGCCGACCGAGCCGACGACTAGCATCGTCCGTCGTCGTCCCCGCCGCCCACATCTGTGGAACGTGGAGAGCGCTCGTCCCCACACAGACCGTCGGTGGCCAGCCACGACGCGGCGAACCGCCGCTCACAGGTGTGGACAAGTGTGTGGACAACTTCCCGCCGTGCGAGACTCGAGCACCACGCGACCGAACAGCCGAGGTAGGACGTGTCACAGGACGAAGAGCTGGCCCGTGTCTGGGGTCACGTGGTGTCGACCCTTGAGGGAAGCCCTGACATCACCCCCCGCCAGATCGCTTTCGTGCGGCTGGCCAGGCCACTCGGCCTCCTCGACGGCACGCTGCTGCTTGCCGTGGGCAACGACCTCACCAAGGACTACCTCGAGACCCGGGTGCGGTCCGAGGTCACGGAGGCGCTGAGCGACGCGCTGGAGCGCGAGGCCCGGTTCGCGATCACGGTGGACCCGGACATCGTCGAGGACGCACCTCCAGCGCTCCGTGGACTTCCCAACCAGGTCGACCAGCGGCCCGACGTGTACGACCTGTCGATGCCGAACGAGCGCCCCGAGCTCACGATCGTCCCGGACGACGACGCGGACGACGACGGGGACCGGACCTTCGAGGCGAGCCGCCGGCTGTCCGCGGTCGGCGACCGCCCCGGTGCCGGGCGGCGTCAGCAGGCGGAGCCGGCGCGGCTCAACCCGAAGTACCTCTTCGAGACCTTCGTCATCGGCAGCTCGAACCGGTTCGCCCATGCGGCCGCCGTGGCGGTCGCCGAGGCGCCGGCCAAGGCGTACAACCCGCTGTTCATCTACGGGGACTCGGGTCTGGGCAAGACGCACCTGCTGCACGCCATCGGCCACTACGCGCAGAACCTCTACCCGAGCGTCCGCGTGCGGTACGTGAACTCGGAGGAGTTCACCAACGACTTCATCAACTCGATCTCCGAGGGCAAGGCCGGTGCGTTCCAGCGCCGCTACCGCGAGGTCGACGTGCTCCTCATCGACGACATCCAGTTCCTGCAGGGCAAGGAACAGACGATGGAGGAGTTCTTCCACACGTTCAACACCCTGCACAACGCCAACAAGCAGGTCGTGATCACGTCCGACCTCCCGCCCAAGCAGCTGAACGGCTTCGAGGACCGGATGCGGTCCCGGTTCGAGTGGGGCCTCATCACCGACGTCCAGCCGCCAGACCTCGAGACGCGTATCGCGATCCTGCGCAAGAAGGCCGGCAGCGAGAAGCTCCAGGCGCCGCCGGACGTGCTCGAGTACATCGCGAGCAAGATCTCCACCAACATCCGCGAGCTCGAGGGCGCCTTGATCCGGGTGACCGCCTTCGCGAACCTGAACCGGCAGCAGGTGGACCTCTCGCTGGCCGAGATCGTCCTCAAGGACCTGATCACCGACGACCAGACGACCGAGATCACGGCGACGCAGATCATCGGGCAGACGGCGGCCTACTTCGGTCTCAGCATCGAGGACCTGTGCGGCTCGAGCCGCTCGCGCGTGCTGGTCACGGCGCGTCAGATCGCCATGTACCTGTGCCGGGAGCTCACGGACCTGTCGCTGCCGAAGATCGGCCAGGCGTTCGGCGGTCGCGACCACACGACCGTGATGCACGCCAACCGCAAGATCCGCGAGCTCATGGCAGAGCGGCGCTCGATCTACAACCAGGTCACCGAGCTCACCAACCGGATCAAGCAGCAGAGCCGCGGCTGAGGCGTCCGTTTTCCGGGGACCGATCCCTGTCCGACCGGATGTCTCCCCACGAGTTATCCACAGTATCCACAGGCGCCTGGGGATGCTTGTGACGGGATTCACCCGTTCGGTGGAGCGCCGAGTCCCCTCAGCCGAAGCCCGTGCGACAGCGCGCTGACCTGCGCGGACACTCACGGTCCGGGTAACGCGGGGTCCCGACAACGCCACCGCCGGACGAATCGGATGAGACAACTCTCACCATCGAATCGTTCCGATCCGCTTGACCGCAAGGTTCAGGAGCCAGGTGAGACATGCATGGGACGAATGTTCACACCTGTGCACACACCTGTGGACAACGGTGGACGAACCGCCCTCCCCATGTGGACCACAGCGGTGGGGACGGTGGACGACGGCGAGGCCTCCGCGGAGCGTCCACCGTCGTCCACCATGTGCAGCGGTCCGCCCACACCGTGCATCCACACGCTGATCGGCCCATGACCTGCGGCGACGATCGTGATCCACACGATGCACAACCCCGATGACGACGACGAACCTTCTCTCTCCTGTCGATCCACACACCGTCGTTGTGCACCTGGCCGAGCCCGGCGAGCGGCCGTCGGCCGGCACAACCCAGGACCAGAGCAGGCCTGTACCCAGCGTCGGGCCTCTCGCGTAGTGTTCGCCTGACGCCTGTCCCCCGACGGACCGACGCCCGGACACCGGTCGACGACGAAGTCGCGAAGGACGAACCATCGCCACGGTTCGAGCGCACGGCATCCGTGCGCCCGGAGCCGTCGGACAGGCCCGAACGACGAGAGGTGACGCATGAGGTTCCGGGTCGAACGTGACGTTCTCGCTGACGCCGTCACGTGGACGGCGCGGAGCCTGCCCACGCGTCCGCCCGTCCCGGTGCTCGCCGGTGTCCGCATCGAGGCGGACACCACCGGCACCATCCAGCTCTCGAGCTTCGACTACGAGGTCAGCGCCCGCTCGCAGATCCCCGCCGACGTGAGCGAGCCCGGCACGGTCCTCGTCTCGGGCCGGCTCCTGGCGGAGATCTCGCGGGCCCTGCCCGCCAAGCCCGTCGACGTGGTGCTCGAGGGCACCAAGGTCATCGTGACCTGCGGCGCGAGCCGTTTCACGCTGCTCACGATGCCCGTCGAGGACTACCCGAACCTCCCGTCGATGCCCGCGACGGCCGGCACCGTGGACGGTGACGAGCTCACGCACGCGGTCGCCCAGGTCTCGGTCGCGGCGAGCCGGGACGACACGCTCCCGCTCCTCACCGGCGTCCGCGTCGAGATCGAGGGCGAGAAGGTCACCCTGCTGGCCACCGACCGGTACCGGCTCGCGCTGCGCGAGCTGACCTGGAAGCCGGCGAGCCCGGACATCTCGACGGTCGCGTTGGTCAGGGCACGGACGCTCTCGGACGCGGCCAAGTCCCTGGGGAGCGCAGGGTCGGTGACGGTGGCGCTCTCGACGGGCGCGGGCGTCGACCTGATCGGCTTCGAGGCGGGCGGCCGCCAGACGACGAGCCTGCTCGTGGACGGCGACTACCCCGCGGTCCGTCGTCTGTTCCCCGACGAGACGCCGATCCACGCGGTGGTCCTCACCCAGGCGCTGGCGGACGCCGCCAAGCGTGTCGCCCTCGTCGCGGAGCGGAACACCCCGATCCGCCTGTCGTTCAGCGAGGGGCAGGTCGTGCTCGACGCCGGCCAGGGCGACGACGCGCAAGCCTCGGAGGCGCTCGAGGCGACCCTGGTGGGCGACGACATCTCGGTGGCGTTCAACCCGCAGTTCCTGCTGGACGGCCTGAGCGCGCTGGACACGACCTTCGTGCGGCTGTCGTTCACGCACCCCAACAAGCCCGTCGAGTTCACGGGGCAGGGGTCGCTCGAAGGCGAGGACCAGCAGGAGTACCGCTACCTGCTGGTGCCCATCCGTTTCGCCAGCTGACGAGGCCGGCGGGGCGCGCTGCGACTGCTCCCCCGTCGGGTTCTCGCCGCGTCCCGGAGCGCCGGTGCAGCCGGGCCGTGGCTGGGGCAGAGTGACCGTGGGGTGTCATGACACCCCACGGTGACGGTCATCGAGGAGAGGCGAACGGCATGCACATCGGTCTGGTGGGTCTGGGCAAGATGGGTGCCAACATGCGTCAGCGCATGCGCGCCGCCGGCGTCGAGGTCACCGGTTTCGACCGGAACCCCGACGTCACGGACGTCCCGTCGCTCGAGGCGCTCGTCGACGCGCTGCCGGCCGGCGACCGGGTGGTCTGGGTCATGGTGCCGTCGGGGGCGATCACGGACGCGGTCGTGCGCGACCTGGCCGGCCTGCTGTCCGCCGGCGACGTCGTGATCGACGGCGGCAACTCGTACTACCAGGACGACCAGCCGCACGCCGACCTGCTCGCCGAGCGCGGCATCGGCTTCCTCGACGCGGGGGTCTCGGGCGGCGTGTGGGGCCTGGACAACGGGTACGGGCTGATGGTCGGTGGTGATGCCGCGACCGTCGAGCGCATCATGCCGGTGTTCGACGCGCTCCGCCCCGAGGGCCCCCGTGAGGAGGGGTTCGTCCACGCCGGTGCGGTCGGTGCGGGCCACTTCGCCAAGATGGTGCACAACGGCATCGAGTACGGCCTCATGCAGTCGTACTCCGAGGGCTACGAGCTCCTCGCCGCGAAGGACCTGGTCACGGACGTGCACGGGACCATGAAGGCCTGGATCCGCGGCACGGTGGTGCGGTCCTGGCTCCTGGAGCTGCTCGTGCAGGCGCTGGAGCAGGACCCGGACCTCGGCGCGATCGACGACTGGGTCGAGGACTCGGGCGAAGGGCGCTGGACGGTCGACGAGGCCATCGACCTGGCGGTGCCCGCCCCGGTGATCTCGGCCGCCCTCTTCGCGCGGTTCGCCTCACGCCAGGAGGAGTCGCCGGCGATGAAGGCCGTCGCCGCGCTCCGCCAGCAGTTCGGCGGTCACGCCGTGAAGCCGGCGGGGACCACCGGCCCCGTCACGAGCACCACCCCGGTGCCGGGCGCGGCCGTGCCTCCGTCCGCCTGACCGATGTACGTCGCGCACCTGTCCCTCACCGACTTCCGGTCGTACCCCCAGGTCGAGCTGCCGCTCGAACCCGGGGTCACGGCGCTCGTCGGGCCCAACGGGCAGGGCAAGACGAACCTCGTCGAGGCCATCGGCTACGTCGCCACGCTCGGCAGCCACCGGGTGCCGTCCGACGCGGCGCTGGTCCGGGCCGGTGCGTCGAGGGCGGTGGTCCGCACCCGGGTGATCCGCGAGCTCGACCCGGGCGTCCCCCGCGCGACCCTCGTCGAGGTCGAGGTGACACCGGGCAAGGCGAACCGCGCGCGCGTCAACGGTGGCTCCCCCGGGCGCGCCCGTGACGTGCTCGGCATCCTGCGGACCGTGCTGTTCGCCCCGGAGGACCTGTCGCTCGTCAAGGGCGACCCGGACGGCCGGCGCCGTTTCCTCGACGACCTCCTGGTGCAGATCACTCCGCGCATCGCGGGTGTGGTCGCCGACTACGACCGGGTCCTGCGGCAGCGCTCGGCGCTCCTGAAGTCGGCCGGCGCCGCCATCCGCGGGGGCCGGGGCGGCGGCGACCTGCGCACGCTCGACGTGTGGGACACCAAGCTCGCGCAGACGGGTGCGCAGCTGGTGGTCGCCCGCCGCGACCTGGTGACCGACCTGGCGCCGCGGGTCGCGCGCGCGTACGAGCAGGTGAGCTCGGGTCAGGGTGAGGCGGTCATCACCTACAAGGCGTCGCTGGACGCGGTGCTCGACGAGGGAGCGGCGGCCGCTCCTGCCCGCGTCGAGCTCGTCGAGGCACAGCTGCTCGAGGCGATGGGCCGGCTGCGGACGAAGGAGATCGAGCGCGGGGTGAGCCTCGTCGGGCCGCACCGTGACGACCTGGTCCTCACGCTCGGCGGGCTGCCGGCGAAGGGCTACGCGAGCCACGGTGAGTCGTGGTCGTACGCGCTCGCGCTGCGGCTGGCGTCCTACGTGCTCCTGAGCGACGACACGTCCGCGGCCGGCTGGGGACCCGACGGTGAGCCGGTACTGATCCTCGACGACGTGTTCGCGGAGCTCGACACCCGCAGGCGCGACCGTCTCGCCGAGCTCGTGGCGCCCGCACGCCAGGTGCTCATCACCGCGGCGGTCCCGGCGGACGTGCCGGAGCCGCTGGCCGGCGGCAGGGTCGACGTGATGGCGGGCGAGGTGGCCCGTGTCCTCTGAGCGGGACCCGGGCCGGGACGGGTGGGACGACGGCTCCGACGCCCTGCTCCCCCCGATCCGCCGCCGGCCGGTCGAGGGCGCTCCCCTGCGCGACGTCGTCGACCTGGTCCCGGAGCGCCAGGTCGCGGCCGCCGCGCTGAACCGGGCCAAGGAGGCGGCCCGGGCGAAGGGCCTGCGTCCGGGGGACGCCCCGCGGCGGCGCCCGCTGATCGACACGTCTGGCACCGCAGGCGCCGGGCCGCGCGACCCGCAGGTGGTCGGCGCGAGCCTCGGCGCTCTGGTCGGCCAGTTCGGCTGGGGCACGGGGCTGGTGTCGGGCACGCTGCAGCACCGGTGGGCGGAGCTGCTGGGCGCCGAGGTCGCGGAGCACTGCGCGTACGTGTCGCTCGAGGCGGGCGTGCTGACGGTGCAGGCGAGCTCGACGAGCTGGGCGACGCACCTGGCGTGGGCGGCGCCGACGATGCTGCAGCGCTTCTCGGAGGAGCTGGGCGAGGGCGTCGTGTCGGAGGTGAAGGTCCTCGGGCCGTCGGGGCCGGGGTTCGGCAAGGGCCGCAGGAAGGTCCAGGGGCGAGGGGTGCGGGACACCTACGGGTGAGCCGCAGGGCGGTGTCGGGTGCAACCGGTGGAGAGACCCGGTTCGGGGCCGTCCGGCAGGTAGACTAGGGAGGTCATTCCTGGCGCGTCTGTGCCGGTCTAGACACGAGAACGCCAGCGTCATGGAGTGATCCGCCCTCCGAGTGGTCGAGCGGGGCCCTCCGTCGCGTGTGACAACTTGAGGAGTACCACCGCCCGTGGCCGACGAGAGCAGCTCCGCCGACGAGACGACCCCTTCCACCAGCGCCACGAACAACGGTGGCTACGACGCCAGCAACATCACGGTCCTCGAGGGCCTGGAGGCCGTGCGCAAGCGGCCCGGCATGTACATCGGGTCCACCGGTGAACGTGGGCTCCACCACCTGGTCAGCGAGGTCGTCGACAACTCCGTCGACGAGGCCCTCGCCGGCTACTGCGACCACATCGAGGTCGTGCTGCGCGCCGACGGCGGGGTCAGCGTGGTGGACAACGGCCGTGGCATCCCGGTCGCGATCCACCCCACCGAGGGCAAGCCGACCCTCGAGGTCGTCATGACGATCCTGCACGCGGGCGGCAAGTTCGGTGGCGGCGGCTACGCAGTGTCGGGTGGTCTGCACGGCGTCGGCATCTCGGTCGTCAACGCGCTGTCCACGCGCGTGGAGTCGATCGTCAAGCGCGACGGCTACACGTGGGAGATGGACTTCGAGGACGGCGGCAAGCCGGTCGGCGGCCTGCGGCAGCTCGGACCGACCGACGAGACGGGCACCACGCAGACCTTCTGGCCGGACCCGTCGATCTTCGAGACGGTTGAGTTCGACTTCGAGACGCTGCGGTCGCGCTTCCAGCAGTACGCGTTCCTCAACAAGGGCCTGCAGATCACGCTCACCGACGAGCGGCCCGCGCACACGGGCACGGAGGACGAGGTCACCGCGTCGGGCGAGGACGAGGCCGGGGCCGACGAGCCGGCACCGTTCCGCACGGTCGTCTACAAGTACGACGGCGGCCTCATCGACTACGTCAAGCACCTCAACGCGGCCAAGAAGGTGGAGGTCATCCACCCGGAGGTCATCGACGTCGAGTCCGAGGACACCGAGCGGCGCATCTCCGTCGAGATCGCCCTGCAGTGGACCACGGCGTACTCCGAGTCGGTGCACACCTTCGCCAACACCATCTCGACGACCGAGGGCGGCACCCACGAGGAGGGCTTCCGCGCCGCGATGACGAGCCTGATCAACCGGTACGCGCGCGACAAGGGCATCCTCAAGGAGAAGGACGAGAACCTCACGGGCGACGACATCCGCGAGGGCCTCACGGCCGTCATCTCCATCAAGCTCGGCGAGCCGCAGTTCGAGGGCCAGACGAAGACGAAGCTCGGCAACACCGAGGCGAAGAGCTTCGTGCAGAAGGTCGTCAACGAGCAGCTCGGTGACTGGCTCGACTCCCACCCGAACGAGGCGCGGGACGTCATCCGCAAGTCGCTCCAGGCCGCGCAGGCCCGGATGGCGGCCCGGAAGGCGCGCGAGGCCACCCGCCGCAAGGGTCTGCTGGAGTCGGGCGGCATGCCCGGCAAGCTCAAGGACTGCCAGAGCAACAACCCCGCCGAGTGCGAGGTGTTCATCGTCGAGGGCGACTCGGCCGGCGGCTCGGCGGTGCGTGGCCGCAACCCGCGGACCCAGGCGATCCTGCCGATCCGCGGGAAGATCCTCAACGTCGAGCGCGCCCGGCTCGACCGCGCCCTGGGCAACCAGGAGGTGCAGGCGCTCATCACGGCGTTCGGCACCGGCATCGGTGAGGACTTCACGCTGGCGAAGCTGAGGTACCACAAGATCGTGCTGATGGCCGACGCCGACGTCGACGGCAAGCACATCTGCACCCTGCTGCTCACCCTGCTGTTCCGGTACATGCCGGAGCTCATCACGCAGGGCCACGTGTACCTGGCGCAGCCCCCGCTGTACCGGATCAAGTGGAGCAACGCCGACCACGACTACGTGTACTCGGACCGTGAGCGCGACGCGTACATCGCCGACGGGCAGGCCGCGGGCAAGCGGCTCCCCAAGGAGAACGCGATCCAGCGCTACAAGGGTCTCGGCGAGATGGACTACTCGGAGCTGTGGGAGACCACGATGTCGCCCGAGCACCGCACGCTGCTGCAGGTCACGCTCGACGAGGCAGCGGCCGCCGACGAGATCTTCTCGGTCCTCATGGGCGAGGACGTGGAGTCGCGTCGCTCGTTCATCCAGCGCAACGCGAAGGACGTGCGCTTCCTCGACATCTGAGGAGACGCACAGCCCTAGCTCGACGGCGACAGAAGGAACCACGTGACCGACCTCCCGAACGACGACGGCATCGAGCACGGCCGGATCGACCAGGTCGACCTGCAGCTCGAGATGCAGCGGTCGTACCTCGACTACGCGATGTCCGTCATCGTCGGCCGTGCCCTGCCGGACGTGCGTGACGGCCTCAAGCCGGTGCACCGCCGCGTCCTGTACGCCATGTACGACGGCGGCTACCGGCCGGACCGGCAGTTCTCCAAGTGCAGCCGCGTGGTCGGCGACGTCATGGGCAAGTACCACCCGCACGGCGACACGGCGATCTACGACGCCCTCGTCCGCCTCGTGCAGGACTGGTCGCTGCGGTACCCGCTGGTCGCCGGCCAGGGCAACTTCGGCTCCCCCGGCGACGACCCGGCCGCCGCCCCCCGGTACACCGAGTGCAAGATGGCCCCCCTCTCCATGGAGATGGTGCGGGACATCGACGAGGACACGGTCGACTTCGGCGACAACTACGACGGCCGCACGCAGGAGCCCCTCGTGCTGCCGGCGCGGTTCCCGAACCTGCTGGTCAACGGCTCGGCGGGCATCGCGGTCGGGATGGCGACGAACATCCCGCCGCACAACCTGCGCGAGGTCGCCGACGGCGTCCAGTGGTACCTGGAGCACCCCGAGGCGTCGAAGGAAGAGCTGCTCGCGGCCCTCCTCACCCGGATCAAGGGCCCTGACTTCCCGACGGGCGCGACGATCCTCGGGCACCGCGGCATCGACGAGGCGTACCGCACGGGCCGCGGCTCGATCACGATGCGCGCGGTCGTGCAGGTCGAGGAGATCCAGGGCCGCATCTGCCTCGTCGTCACCGAGCTGCCGTACCAGGTGAACCCGGACACGCTGGCGAAGAAGATCGCCGACCTCGTCCGCGAGAACAGGGTCAGCGGCATCGCCGACATCCGCGACGAGACGTCGGGCCGCACCGGTCAGCGCCTCGTGATCGTGCTCAAGCGCGACGCCGTCGCCAAGGTCGTGCTGAACAACCTCTACAAGCACACCCAGCTGCAGGACACGTTCGGCGCCAACATGCTCGCGCTCGTCGACGGTGTCCCCCGCACCCTGTCGATCGACGCGTTCGTGCGGCACTGGACCGCCCACCAGCTCGAGGTCATCCAGCGGCGGACCCGCTACCGGCTGCGCAAGGCCGAGGAGCAGATCCACATCTACCGCGGGTACCTCAAGGCGCTCGACGCGCTGGACGCGGTCATCGCACTGATCCGCCGCTCCCCCGACGCCGACGAGGCCCGCACCGGCCTGATGGAGCTGCTCGATGTCGACGAGGTGCAGGCGAACGCGATCCTCAACCTGCAGCTGCGCCGGCTGGCCGCGCTGCAGCGCCAGGAGATCCTCGAGAACCACGACAAGCTGCAGACCCAGATCGTCGAGTTCAACTCGATCCTCGCGTCCGACCAGCGGCAGCGCGACATCGTCAGCGGTGAGCTGAAGGAGATCGTCGACAAGTACGGCGACGAACGCCGCACCACGATCCTGCCCTTCGACGGCGAGGTCTCGATCGAGGACCTCATCGCCGAGGAGGAGATGGTCGTCACCATCACCCGAGGCGGCTACGCCAAGCGCACCCGGTCGGACAACTACCGGGCGCAGCGTCGTGGCGGCAAGGGCGTCCGCGGCACCCAGCTGCGGGAGGACGACCTCGTCGACCACTTCTTCGTGACGACGACCCACCACTGGCTGCTGTTCTTCACGAACCTCGGCCGGGTGTACCGGGCCAAGGCGTACGAGCTGCCCGAGGGCGGCCGCGACGCGAAGGGTCAGCACGTCGCGAACCTGCTCGCCTTCCAGCCGGACGAGAAGATCGCCCAGGTGCTCGACATCCGCGACTACGAGCAGGCCGAGCACCTGGTGCTCGCCACGCAGCGCGGCCTGGTCAAGAAGACCAGGCTGGCCGAGTACGACTCGAACCGCTCGGGCGGCGTGATCGCGATCAACCTGCGCGAGGACGAGCACGGCCTGCCCGACGAGCTGATCGGCGCACGGCTGGTGAACTCCGACCAGGACCTGATCCTCGTGTCCCGCAAGGGCCAGTCGGTGCGGTTCACGGCGTCGGACGAGTCACTGCGGCCCATGGGTCGCGCGACGTCCGGCGTCACGGGGATGAAGTTCCGCGCGGACGACGAGCTGCTCGCGATGGACGTCGTGCGTGAGGACGCGTTCCTGTTCACGGTGACCCAGGGCGGCATCGCCAAGCGGACCGCGCTCACCGTCGAGAACTACCGGCAGCAGGGGCGTGGGGGCCTCGGCATCAAGGTCGCGAACCTGCCGGAGGCCAACGGCGACCTGGTCGGGGCCTTGGTCACGGACGTCGACGACGAGGTGCTCGTCATCATGGAGCGCGGCAAGATCGTGCGCTCCGCGACCACCGAGGTCAACGCCACGGGCCGCACGACGCAGGGCGTGATCTTCGCCAAGCCGGACTCCGGCGACAGGATCATCGCCGTGGCGCGCAACACGGAGCGGCACCTCGCCGACGACGCCTCGGGTACCGTGGGCGGCGAGAACGGTCAAGGACCGGACGAGTCGGACGCCGCGGAGCCCACCGCCGGTGACGTCGCGCCGGCCGACGAGGCCGCCGACACGACTGCGGAGGACGACGCATGACCGACTCGACCCCGCCCTCGATCCCGCCGCGCAAGCGCCCGACGACGCCGGTGACGGCCGGCCGGTCGACCGCCGCCCGCGGCGGGGAGTCGAGCACGGGCCGGACGGTCACGTCGTCGCCGAACGGCACGCCCTCCGGCTCCGACTCGTCGGGTCCCGCGTCGTCGAGCTCGGTGTCGTCGAGTTCGGTGTCGTCGAGCTCCGTGTCGTCCGGCTCCGCGTCCTCGAGCTCCGTGTCGCCGGGCGGTCTCACGTCGGGCGGTGCCTCCTCCGGCGCGAGCACGAAGGGTCGCTCGGACGACGGTCGAGCGCCGGTACGCCCGCCCACCACCGGGTTCGACCCGCCGCGGACGTCGACCCGCGACGACCGCACGTCGACGTCGTCCACGCCCGGCACGACCGGGACCACGGGTGACGACCCTGAGCAACCGTCGCCCCTCATGGTCGCCGTCG
Organism: Cellulomonas sp. URHB0016; assembly: GCF_054057935.1. NCBI lineage: Bacteria > Bacillati > Actinomycetota > Actinomycetes > Micrococcales > Cellulomonadaceae > Cellulomonas > Cellulomonas sp. URHB0016. The sequence goes on from NZ_JBSRZU010000001.1 coordinate 2,444,973, forward strand.
ACACCGCGACCGTGTGGTTCAAGAAGGCTGCCGGTGCCACCAGCACGGCGTTCGCCGCGGTCACCCGACCCCGTACCGAGGACCCGACCATGACCACTCCGGCGACCTCCGCTGCAGCTCCCCCGCGGACGTCCGCGCGTCCAGCGCCGGCCACGGGCGCGGTCCCTCGCACCACGACGGGCCGCATCCCGACCGTCGCGGGCCCGAACGGCGGCGCCCGCCGGGTCCGGCTGGCCATCTCGCGGGTCGACCCGTGGTCCGTGATGAAGCTGTCGTTCCTGCTCTCCGTGGCGATCGGCGTGATGATCGTGGTCGCAGCCGCGGTCGTGTGGTTGACGCTGGACGGCCTGCACGTCTTCACCAAGGTCAACGACCTGGTGGTGCAGATCGTCGGCACCGAGAGCCCGATCGACATCCTGCAGTACGTCGAGTTCAAGCGGATCGTCTCCGGCGCGACGCTCATCGCCGTCATCGACGTGTTCCTGCTGACGGCGCTGTCGACCATCGGCGCGTTCCTCTACAACATCGTCGCCGCGCTGGTCGGCGGTGTGCATGTCACGATGACGGACGAGTGACCGCAACCGGTTTGGGCGCGGCGCCTGCCCTGGGGTAGTCTCGTCCGGCCGCACTCGGGTCCTTCGAGTGATGCAACGGGCCTATAGCTCAGACGGTTAGAGCGCTTCCCTGATAAGGAAGAGGTCACAGGTTCAAGTCCTGTTAGGCCCACTCCCGACCCGTGGGGGAACCCGATGAAGAAGCTCCTGCTCCTCGTGGCGGTCGCCGCCGTCGGCTATGTCGTGTACCAGAAGGTCGTGCAGGACCGCGACGAGCGGGACCTGTGGGCAGAGGTCACCGACACCTTCGAGTGAGCTCCGCGCGGGGCGGCTGCGGTGCCGTGCGCCGCACCTGGGGGCCATGGCGCAATTGGTAGCGCACCTGCTTTGCAAGCAGGGGGTTAGGGGTTCGAGTCCCCTTGGCTCCACCACGATCCACCTGCACCGATACGGCATCGGGACAGTGGATCCTGTCATTTCGTAGCCGCGAGGGAGCCCATCGGGGAGCCTACGGGACGTCATCGTCGTCACGCTGAGCGGTGCCTAGCTGTGAAGAGACGACGTCCATAACGCCGGCTCCCGCCTGGAGGACAGGGCGCAACTCGTGCCGGTAGACGAGCTCGGTGACGGCCGTCCCGGAGTGACCCATGAGTCGTGAGATCTCCTCGATCACGAGCCCGTGCTGGGACAGGATCGACGCGAACGAGTGCCGTAGGTCCCGTGGCGCCCATTCCTCGGGGATGATCCCCGGCACGAGCTTGAGCGCGTCGCGGAACATGCGCCGGACGTTGTGCGCGTCCTGCAGGCTGCCGACTTGGGACGGGAACACCAGGCCGTTCTCCTTCCACCCGTCCCTAGCACCCGTCCGCGCTTCTTCTTGCAGTTCGCGGTGCCGCTGGAGCACGGCCGCGACGTAGCCCGAGATTGCGATCGTCCGCCGGGACCTGGGTGTCTTCGTGTCGCCACCGAACCGCACTGAGCGCCAGACCTCGATGTGCGCGGGGATGGTGCCCTGCACATCGAGATGCACGCGGTCCCAGGCGAGGGCGCGGGCTTCCTCCGGGCGGACTCCGACCAGGAGCGAGAGAACGATGTAAACGTGCATGTGGTGGGTCGCGGTCTTGGCCAGCACGTCGGAAGCCTGTTCGAGCGTCAGTGACTTCGACAGCCGACCCGGACGACCCTTGGGCGGCGGGCACAGGTCGACGACATTGCGCTCGGCCAAGCCTCGACGCACCGCTCGCTCAATCGAACGCCTCAGAACCGAGCGCACCTGTTTGATGCTCGACGTCGACAGGAACGGTGTCAGGTCGAGCAGCCAGCGGTCGACCTCGTCGGGCCGTAGGTCTTTCAGGCGTCGTCCGCCGAGCTTCGGCTTGATGTAGATCAGGTAGCTGTCCCAGTTCCCCTCCCGCGTCTTGTCACTAACGGTCGACCGACCGAGCTCGAGCCACTGCTCGATACCTGCGACACGCTGACACGCTCCCACCCGAACACGAGGCCCGCTTCGTACTCGCGGACTCGCTTGCGCAGTGCCCCGAGTGCGGCCTCGCTCGTCTTCCCGGATGCCTTCGGCCGGATGCGCTTGCCTTGCGCACTGAACCCGACGTCGGCCTGCGCCACCCACACGCCACGCCCCTTGTCGAAGAACACGGTGTGCTCCCCCTTGGCGCGACGCTCGCGTTCTGTACTGGTCACGATGCGACGCCCAACGACGCGACGTACTCGACGAGGGCCTGCACTGGCACGAGTCGACGTGTCCCGATCTTGACGGTGCGCAGTTGGCCCGAGCGGATCAGCTCGTAGGTGATCGACCGCGACAGCCGTAGCGCCTGGGCCGCTTCCTCGACCCGGTAGAGCACCAGGACGATCTCGCCGACGACGGCGAGTGTTGCCTTCCTGGTCATGCCTTCCCCCTTCGGGTCGCGGTTTGGCCGGCTATCGCGCCGGGCGGTTCGTTCGTTGGTCTGCTCGCCACCGGGCGTACTCGCGGGCGCGTGCGGCTGCGGCGTCGGCGAGGGCCTTGTCACCGGCGCGTGGCCAGCCGGAACCCTGATACGTCCAGGACCCGACGACGAGGGTGCTCCGGTCGTCGGCGTCGGCCATGAGCCGGGCCTCCAAATCGCCCGTGTCGAGCACCCCGCTGTTGCGGTGCGTGGTGGCCGCAAGCCGCTGGAACCGGCGTCGGGCACGGCGGAGCGCCCTGAGAGTGACCGAGTACCGCCGCGACTTGGTGGAGAAGTGGCCGCGGAACCCGAGCATGGGCGCCCAGTGGCCGAGCAGGGCGTAGGGGTTGGCCCGGCAGTCGCCGCAGGTGACCGGGTGCCGGTCTGCGACCCGCTCCCCGCAACCGAACGAACAGTCCGCCAACGCGCGAGCGGCCAGCGTTCGGCATGCGCCGGACAGCGCTGCCAGGTGGGGGCGCGGGCGGTTCGGCTCGGCGCCTGCGGATTTCGTGGAGTACTTCGCCAAGTACGCCGCGACCTGCTCGGCCGTGACGTCGCGTCCGGACACGCTGCCCTCGCGGACGACGCGCACGTCCGTCTGGGCGCCAAACCGCAGAACCCGCACGACGTCGTCGCTGTCGACGGGGTCGGCGGTGTAGCGGACGGAGCTGGCCGCTTCGCCGACGATGTCGGCCAGCGCAGCCGCGGGGATTGGGGCCGGGGAGCCGGGGCCGTCCGGGCCGTCGACCCGCACGAGAGCGTGGAAGTGGACCAGGCCGCGGCTTTGGAACTCGGCAACCTTCGCGTACTCCACCCTCGCATGTGTGGCCAAGTCGACCGCACGGACGCCGAGGTGTGCGGCCAGGCGACGGCGCAACCCGATCGTGAACCGGCGCCACAGCTCGGGCGCGAACCACTGCCAGACCGCAGCCGAGTGCACGTCGTAGCAGTCCGGGCAGAGCGGCGCTCCGACGGCGGCGTCGTTCTGGTCGTGGTGTGCCCAGCAGGTACCCGCACGCCCGTGCTCCCACACACCCCTGCGCGCACGTGGGCGGCATGGCTGCTTGCCGTCGCGGACCGAGTGCACGGGTCCGAAGGAGGGTGCGGTGAGGGTGACGAACAGCAGCGGGGCCCCGCGCACGCCCTCGGGGACGCCCTTGCCGCCATGCAGGCCCGTCGAGATCAGCTCAAAGGTGTCGCGGGCGTAGATACGCGAGCAGGCCGCGCACACCTCCTCGCGGCGGTTACCGCACGGCTTGTAGAGCATCCCGAGCGGCTGGTCGACGGACCGGAACGTCTCGACGACCTCACCCGTGCCCGTGTCGATGGTGTCGGCGCGTCCAACGAGCCGCACCGGCCGCGAGCAGTTCCCGACGGCGGTCAGGGTGTCGGCCAGCGCGGTCCAGGACTTGTCCGCCAGCCGCCCGACCATCGTCGAGACGGCGGCCGGGGCCCGGTCGCCCAGGTCGAGCGGGACGTCGGGGGAGTGCCCCCAGAACCCGCCTGGCGCCACCCCGGTCGCGCCCATCAGGCGACCTCGGCACCCTGACCGGCAGCAGTCGTCTTGCGTGGTGTGCGCTTGCACGGCGGACGCGCGCCCTGCGCGTCCGAGCCCGCCCCGGGCGCGGCGTGCGGAGCCTCGACGGGGGCCGGCTCGGAGGTGGGCGCGGCCGGGTCGTCGGGCAGCGGCAGAGCGGGCGGTGCCGGGTAGGTCGCGGCGACGGTGCGGATGACGTCGTCGGCCCAGTAGTGGGCGCGGACCCGTTGCGCGCTGCCGTCATCCCCCACGAGGCGCGCGCCCTCCTCTGGTCAGCTCGCGCCGTCCTGCTGGACTTCGACGGACCAGTGACGCCGCTCATGCCAGCCCCGCTGAACCTCGCCGCCGCCAACGCAGCACGCGAGGCACTTGCCCTGCGCGGGGCCATGCCTGAGAACGTTGCCGCCACGTCGGACCACTTGGCGATCATCCGTTGGGCCGGAACCCACGCACCCCACGCGCTTGCCGGCGTCGAGGCTGCCTGTAGTGCCGCCGATGTCGAGGCTGCTCGAACCTCACTGCCGACACCCGGAGCGCATGAACTCATCGCCGCCCTCGATGACGCGGGCTTGCCTGTCGTCATCGTTACGAACAACGCCGCGAGCGCTGCCCGGACCTACCTCGCCAGATTCGGCCTGCTGCGCCACATCCGCGACATCGTCGGCAGACCTGAGAACCGACCTGACCTGATGACGCCCAATTCCCACATGGTGCAGAAAGCACTACGGATTGCAGGCGCCCTTCCAGGCGAAACGGTCCTCATAGGCGACGCCGTATCGGATGTCCAGGTCGCCCACGCCGCCGGACTCCGAGCCATCGGCTTTGCAAAGAACCCGCGTCGCGGCCAAGAACTACAAGCCGCCCATGCTGACGCCCTCACCCAAACCATTAGCGCACTCGTCCCTGGATAAAGCGCGACGCGTGCACCGGCCCGTCGTCCGGCCAAAACCGCAGACGGCGCCATCAAACAAAGGACGACACAAAGAAGTCTTTAAAAGACGGACCGCCAGAAACAAAGAACGGCCCCCCGAATGGGGAGGGCCGTTCTTTGTCTACGTGCAGGTTAAGGCGCTGTCCGCGTCGGACCCCACAGGACGAGCGCTGCGCCTGCGGAGATGAGTGCCCCGAAAACGACCGGGCGAGCGTCCCATGCGAACACGAGCGTCAGCACGGAGGCGACGAGCGTGGCCGGGGCGACAATCCACAGGATGATGCGTGCGACGCGTTTGCTCATCGAGCCCAGCACCACGACGCGGGGAAGACCGTCAACCACTCCGCGTGAATGTTGATCCCGTTTCCGTTCCAGTTGCACGCCGTGAGCACCCCGGCACCGATGCCGAGCACGGCCGTGATTGCGCCACCCGACATGCCGCCGATTCCGGTCCAGCTTGTCAGCAGGGCGGCTGTGCCAGCGGCGGTCGCACCGCCGGCCAGGGCGGCCTGGAGGCGTGTCACGGCGACGTTGTCCAGCCAGAGGCTGTAGCCCCACCAGTGAACCGTGCCACCGCCGTGTGAGCCGGTCGCCAGGATCGTCTTACCGGAGGTCGCCTTGCGTAGCGGGTTGACGATGGTGCTCGCGTTGGTCTTAGAAACAAGGTCCGCCGCCTGTGCGTAGCCCTCGGGGTCCGCCATCACGACGGAATCCGGCGCAGCGATAACGAAGCGGTTTCCGGAGAGCGTGACGTACGGGTCCCACTTGGCGATGAATGCCGGAGTGGCGTTCGGGTCCGTTGCCTCGTAGTTGCCCTCCGCAGGAGCGGACGGTGAAGTGATCGAACCCCCTGCACTCGGACCGGACGCGCTGGCGGGCAGAGCCGTGAGTGTCGCGGCTGTGACTGCCGCAACGACGACAGCGGCGATTGAACTTACTCGCAAGGTGCTCTCCAATTCGGTCATGATGTGCCCCATGTGGGCGTGGACGACCCTAGCGGAGCTGACCTGAGGGGTATGGCTGCTTCGGGAAACCGTCTCTGCGCTACCGGCGCGTCACAGCCGACTCGCCGATCAGTCACGGGATCTGGCATGGGGCATGACTCCGCCTGCTGCACCCTCGCACTCACATGCCTGTCTGGGTTCAGTTGATAGGTGACGGTCGGGGTTCAGATGATGGGTGACGCTTCCTAGCCCTGACTGGAACTGCCGTCGGGGCTGTCGTGCGTCGTCACCTCCCGATCACGGTCGGACGGTCAGTCGGTGGTCGGGGCGGCCTGGTCGCCCAGCAGGGCCCGGTTGATCTCGGCCACTCGGTGCAGCGTGATGCCGTGCAGTTGCTCGTGGACGAGCGGGTGATCGACCGAGGGGTCGAGCTCGATCCTGGGCACCGCGCCGGGTTCACGGGTGTGGATCCGACTGGCCATCGGCGCTGTGGGGGACTCGTAGGGCAGCAGTTGGTTGGAGAGCCACGCGAACATGGGCGCCAGGTTTGTTCGTGCGGGGTCGTCCCAGTGCTCGGCCTGGGTCTGCATGCTGGTCTCGCTCAGGGAGACCCAGACCGACCAGCAGAAGGGGCCGTCGTCGGAGTCGAGCACCGGGATCTCGATGTGTCCGCGCACGAAGTAGTTCGTGATTCCGGTGTCCTCGGGCAGGACACAGGCATCAGCGTTGAGCTCGCCCCGGGCGCGCTCGGCATCGGACGCCAGGACCCACGGGTCCGGGGCGCTCGGACCGAACACCATGGCGAGGCCTTCGTGGGTGGTGCCGCAGCTCGCGCAGGCCCAGGCCTTCGACGTCATCGATCCTCCACCGTGCCGGTCATGGGCCGATCATCGCGCACCGGCCGAATCGTGCGGTCGCGCGCCGGCTCAGCGGACCGGTGCCCGTAGGCCTTGATGCGCTTGACCTCCTGGTCTCCGGTGCGGGGCACGTCCTTGATGGTGCGCTGGTCCTCGTCGAGGATCCGCAGCACGGTGTCTTCGACGACGACCGTGACCGTCTTGCGGGCGTGAGGCAGACCGACCTGGACGCGCTGATTGAGCACCTGGATGCTGCCGCGGCAGGACACGAGCCGCTCGACCCGCACGGGCCACGGCGCGAGCAGCGGGACGTTCGGTTCGGCGGGGCGGGCGCCTTGTAGTCGACGCCGCGTGGCTGCGGGCAGGCTGAACGCGCTGGTGCGCCAGATGGTCCCGTCGCTGAGCTGGACGTGGGCGAGGTCGTGCTCGAGCCGGATGGTGACGCGTTGCCCAGCCAACGCGATGCCGACGGGCAGTGGCCGGTTGCCGAGGCTGACGGCGCCGAGCGGGGTGACGGTGCGGTCGACCTCGATCGCGATCCCATCAAGCATCCGCCCGGGCAGGCGGCGCGCCGGTGGTGGTCCGGCGGGGCGGGCGCCGGCCCGCGCAAGGCGGGACACGTCACGGTCCGAGAGCCGGGAGGGAACGCTCTTGAGGTAGGTGCCTGTGGACGAGAGGTGCACGGTGGTCGAGTCGATCCAGAACGTGATGATCTCCCCGGCGCGGTGCGGCCCGAACCAGAGCTGCTGCCCGCCGACTGCCACGTTCCCGCAGGGCGGCACGGCCCGTTCCAGCTCGACCGCCCCGGCCGCAGACCAGGCCGGTTCCTCCTGCTCGACCGGGAGGACAACGACCGGTGCGGCGTCGGCTTCGTCGATCGTGGTCAGGGTCGGCGGCAGCCACAGTTCCAGCCGCGCCCTGTCCGGCCCGGGGAGAGCGGTGAACCGGTCGGCGGGCGTGGCCATGTCCAGCGCCTGGTGCGGGCGCCCGGTGTTGTACTCCACCCGCCACGCGTCGACTGCGGCCTGCGCCTCGGCCACGTCGACGAACGGTGGGTGCACGTCGAGCAGTTCGCGTTGCAGGGTCTGGTGCCAGCGCTCCACCTTGCCCGTCGTGGTCGGGGAACGGACCTTCGTGAGCAGGTGCTCGATCCCGTTCTCGCGGCAGATCCGGTCGAACAGCACCTCCGTGGGGCGGGGCCGGCCGTACTTGCCGGTGAACTGGCGGCCGTTGTCCGTGAGCACCTGCTCGGGCACCCCGAACTCGGTCAGCGCACCTGCGAACGCCGCACACACCGCCCGCCCGGTGGCGCGGGTCACGACGGTCGCGATCACGCAGAACCGGGAGTGGTCATCGATCCCGGAGATCAGCTTCGCCTCGCTGCCATCGACCATCCGCACCGACCCGGTCACGTCCATCTGCCACAGCTGCATCGGCCCGGGCCGCTCCCAGCGCACGTAGTCCTGCCGTCGCCGACGACGCGAACGCGGCACGACCAGCCCACGCCGCACCAGGGCGCGGTAGATCGTCGAGCGCGACGGGACCGGGTCCACCCCGGCCCGGGCGAGCTCGTAGCCCAGCCGGCGCGGCCCCCACCGCGGATGCTCGATCCGCAGCGCCACCAGCCGCGCCTCGACCGGGCCGGCCAACCGCCACGGATGCGCCTTCGGCCGATGCGAGCGGTCCGCCAGACCGGGCAGACCCTCCGCCTGGTAGCGGGCCAACCAGACGTAGACCTGCTTGCGCGAGACGCCATACCGCTCCGCGACCTCGGTCACCGGGGCGCCCGCGAGGACCTCCATCACCGAGTGATACCGCTGCTCCACAACGCTCAACTCCACGAGCATCGGCCCGACCCCTCACCCGTGACCGCCATCGTCACGACCAAGCGAGCGGGCACCGAGTCACCCGTCAAGTGGAGCCAACCTGTCACCCATCAAGCGGAATCAGACATTCGAAGACGACCTGCCTCGTGAGAACTTTCCTTACTGACTCAAGGCGCGCGGCTCCGCCGCGCGCGGTCGGCCTCCCGGGCGGGGCCCCGCGCTCCGCTCGCAAGCTCGCTGCGCGCACCCCACCCGTCCGGGCGCCGGGCATGACGAAGGCGGCCCCGAAGCATCTACTCGGAACCGCCCACGTGCTGCTTCGCTCGATGCCGTCTTGCGTGTGCGCGTCACCCCGGCCGAGCTGCTGAATGACCTCGCCCCCGGCTCCGCACCGATCGCCGAGCATCCGTCCGACTCCACCCCGCATCAAGGGCGCCGATGGCGTCGCTCCGCGATGGCCTCCGGCCACCCTTGACCCGGGCCTCCGTCGGCCTCTTGTGCTCCGCTATCGGTTCGGCGCCTTCAAGTGTGCTGACTCGCGGGAGGGGAGCCCAAATGGGAGCCAATCGACGCGGGGGCGCGCTGCACGACGGTGGACGTCGACGGACGCACGGCCAGTACGTTCGTGGCTGGGAGGCCGCCCGGTTGAGTTTGCAAGCAGGGGGTTAGGGGTTCGAGTCCCCTTGGCTCCACCGAGTTCGGTCCGAGTAGTTGAGCGTCGAGGTTCACAGACTCCGCATCTCTGCGGGGGTGCGTCCGCCCGGCCTGCCGGGCTCGTCGGGCTGCGCTTCGGCGCGCGACGGCTCGCTCGGAGCGGACGCTGTCACCGGCTCGGTCGGCGGCTGCTCGGTGGGCGGCTGCTTGTCCGAGTCGGCTCCGCCGGGTGGCGGGTCGGTGTCGGAGCGGCTCGGTCGTCCGTCCACGGTCGTGACCCGTGATCGGTGACAGGAACGACGATGGCCGGACCTGGGTCGGGCCGGATGCGTGGCCCGCTGTGTGACCATGGCGCGTGCCTGACTGGACCTACCACCCGCTGCGCCCCGTCCTCGTCGCGGTCCTGGGTCGCGGCCACGCGCACCGTGCCGCGCTGCACGCGATGGCGATGCTGGGCTCGACGGCCCCGGGGCGCGCAGCGGTGCGGTGGGCGTCCTACCAACCGGAGGTGCCCGAGCACCTGCGGGGACGGCTCGGTGCGCTCGTCCCGGTCGAGCACGCCGCCGACGCGCTGCGTGCACTCCCCGCGCTCGGGGCGGGGATCGTCGAGGTGGGCCCCGTCGGCGTCGCCGACGTCGAGACGGTGCGCCGCGCCGCCGAGAAGTGCGCGTGCACCGTGGTCGTGCGGGCGAGCGACGAGGCCGCCGCGCTGGCATGCGCGTCCGTCGCCGGACGGGTCGTCGTGGGGCCGGTCCCCGGGCACGTGCACCTGCGCGACCCGGACCCCGCGGCCGCGCTCGACATTCTCGCCCAGGTGAGCGGCAGCGTCGTGCTCGCGACCCCGGCGCTGCTCGTGCGGTCGGGTCCCGGGTGGTTCCAGCGGGTCGTCGAGGCCGGGACGCCGACCGGGACGCCGACGTCGCTGCGGGACGTCGGGCGCGACCCGCGGCGCTGGCCCGCGTGGGTGTGGGGGCTGTGCGTCGGGCTCGGCATGGTCGTCGCCGGCATCGGCGCGGGTGCGATCACACTCGGGCCGCTGCTGCTCTGGTACGACCGCCGGTACCTCGGCATGGATCGCGCGCACCTCGACGCGATCGACGACCGGCTCGTGCCCTTCCTCCAGCACGACCGCATCACGATGGCCGGCACGATGGTCGCGATCGGCGTGCTCTACGTCGGGCTCGCGTGGGGCGGCATGCGCCGCGGCTGGCCGTGGGCGCGCACGGCACTCGCCGTGTCCGGGCTCGTCGCGTTCCCGACGCTCCTGTACTTCCTCGGGACGGGGTTCGTCGAGCCGCTGCACGCGGCCGTCACGGTGGTCCTGTTCCCGATGTTCTTGCTCGCCGTGCTGCGGCGTCCCGCTGCGCCGGCCTGGTCGGTCCGGCACGGCGCCGGCGAGGACGCGCGCCGCCGCTCGCTCGTCGGGCAGCTCCTCATGGTCTCCACGGCTGCCGGGCTCGTGGCCGGCGGCATCGTGATCTCCGTCGTGGGGCTCACGGACGTGTTCGTCGCGAGCGACCTCGTGTTCCTCGGCGTTCGCGCGGACGAGCTGCGCGAGGTGAACGACCGGCTCGTGCCGTTCGTCGCCCACGACCGCGCCGGCTTCGGCGGTGCGCTCCTGGGTGCCGGGCTGGCCGTGCTGCTGCTCAGCGCGTGGGGATGGCGCGCGGGAGAGCGGTGGGTGTGGTGGACGCTCGCGCTGTCCTCCGCGGCCGGCTTCCTGCCGGCGGTCGTCGTGCACGTCGTCATCGGGTACACCGACGTGCTGCACCTCGCGCCGGTGCTGGTCGGGGTCGTGCTCACAGCCTCCGCCCTCGGCCTCGTGCACGCGCACCTGTGCGCGGCTCCGGACGGACGCACGGCGGCTGTCGGGTGAGCCGCCGACGACGCACCGGGGATTCTCGTGAGGCGTCGGGTCACGCACGGCGAGGGCGGACCGCCGGGTGCCGTCGTGCGCCGGCCCTCGGGTGGTGTGCCTGCTCGCGCCGCGGAGCCACCTGTCTGACGCGGGTGCTCCCGACGCCGTCCTCCCACCGCGAGCGCCTGGTGTCCGTCAGGAACTCACCGGTGCACTTCAAGGACACGGCGGGGGAAGGACAGGCTGCTCAGCTCGCCGCCGCTCACGCCGTGCGGTCGGCGGTGATCGGGACCATGTCCGACGCCGAGACCGCCCGGTCCCGACCTTCGCGCTTGGCGGCGTAGAGAGCCCAGTCGGCCGCCCGGAGGAGTCCTTCGGCCGTTCCGAGGCCGCCCATGGTGAGCGCGACCTGGTGCAGGGACGCCGCGCCCACGCTGACCGTGCGTGACACAGGTCCGTGCTCCGAGTGGACGGAGACCGCCTGGCATCGACGTCGGACCGCGTCGGCCCGTGCGAGTGCCTGTGTCCGGTCCACGCGTGGCAGGAGGACGACGAACTCCTCGCCGCCGTACCGGGCGACGACGTCCTCGCTCCGGAACGTCGCGGTGATCGCCCCGGCGATGTGGGCGAGCAGGTCGTCGCCCACCGGATGCCCGTGCTGGTCGTTCACGGACTTGAAGTGGTCGATGTCGAGGATCAGGGCCCAGAGGTCCTCACCGGCGAGGTGGGCGTGCTCGACCGCGCGGTCGAGCGCCTGGATCAGGAACCGCCGGTTGTGCAGACCGGTCAGCTCGTCCCGCACGGCCTGCTCGGCGAGATCGGCACGGAGCCGGTCCAGCGCGTCGCGCTGACGGTGGACCTCGGTCACGTCGCGCACCACCACGACCCGGGCCACCAGGCTGCCACGGCGGTCCAGCAGCGGGTCGACCCGGACGTCGAGAACGGTCTTCCCGGAGGGCAGCACCACGTCGTACGTCCCGTCAGCGAGCGGCCCTTGCCGTCCACGGCCGGCCAGGACGTCGGAGCCGCGCACGCCGACCAGCTGCTGGGGCAGGTCCGGTGCCAGCGCACGGATCAGCCGTTCTCCCGAGGCGTTGACGTCGAGCAGCCGGCCGTCCGGGTCCAGAACCACGACGGCGTCGCTCAGCCTGTCCAGGACGAGGGTGCGGGCGACCGGGAGGAGGGTCAGGAGTCCCTGTCGGAAGAGGGCGTAGCTGTCGATGGCGCCGGTCATCGTGAAGGCGATCGCGGTCAGCTCAGGGACCGACCCCGGAGGCGCGAAGATGCTGATCAGGTTCGGGACCGTGGGGATCGCCGCGGCCAGCAGCAGGCTGGCGGCCTGTCGCCGCTGCAGCGGCGAGCCCTCGCGGAGGGTGCGGACCACGAGGGCGCCCGCCCAGCCGAAGACCACATAGCTGAACAGCGTGTGCGCCCAGAAGCCGGGCCCGAGGTGCGTCGCCGGCCACAGCGTCTCGGAGGTCCGGGGCGCGACGCTCAGCACCATCCCCGTGGCGTGGTTGACCGGGATCAGGACGACCATGACGAGCGGGTGCACGGCCAGGAGCGCCCACGTGCGGCGGGTGGGTTTCCAGTCGCGGTCGGACAGCGACCTGGCCAGCATCCAGAAACCGGCCATGGCGATGGCCGCGCCGACGACCACCACCGAGAAGCACAGCTCAGGCAGGGAGCCCCAGCGGCCGGGGTCCGCTGCGGTGAGCGGCACGATCAGGTCGGCCGCCGTCCAGACGGCGACACCGATCATGGCGACCATGAGTCCCCATGCGGCCACCGTGGTCCGGCGGCGCAGCCATGCCCCGACGACCAGGGCGAGGGCGGCGACGAGAGCCAGGGCGTAGACCCCGACCATCACCGCATGGAGGGTGTGCGGATCCGGCACGCCTCTCCCTCCGCCGTCGCTCGCGAGACGCCGAGCCGACGGCACGCCCCTCTCTCATCGGCAGGTCGGGCCGTCGGGTCAAGCGATCGCGGCGCTCCGCACGCCGTATCCACCCTCGGGTCGGGATCAGCAGGGTGTGTTCACGAGGGCTGCGGCGCCGGCTCCTTCCTCGTCGACGCGCCGTTCAGCGGTCCTCGCGCCACCGGCGCACGGCGTACCAGACCAGGAACCCGGTCGTCGCGATCTCGATCGCGGAGAAGTACAGGTAGTGCAGCGTCGCGTCGGTGCCGAGGAACAGCGAGCCGGCCTGGACGACGGTCATGACGCCGCCGGCGGCGACGGTGCCCCAGCGGGCGACCCGGTGGGGTGCGACGCGGGAGATGAGCACCATCGCCATGGGGATGGTCATGAGCACCGCTGAGCCGAGCAGGAACCCTTCGGTGAGGGCGATGCCGCCGACGCTGCCGTCGAGGATCGCCCGGAGGTCGTCGGCGACGAAGAAGCCGAGGACGTCGCAGTACAGGTAACAGAGGATGGCGAAGAGCCACAGCGACGAGACGACGGTGCGAGGGCCGACGCGCGCGGCGGGTGTCACGCGCGGCGCCGAGGATGTGGTCAAGGTGGACACGAGCGCCTCCGGGGCTTCGGGTTCTTACAGCGTAAGGCGAACGTACAGCGTAAGATGCGCAGGTCACAAGGGGGTCGCATGTCACCGGTACGCGAGGCGCTCAGCCGCGAACGGGTCGTCGCCGCCGCCGTCGCGGTCGCCGACACCGAGGGGATCGGCGCCCTCACGATGCGTCGCCTCGCCGCCGAGCTCGACTGCGAGGCCATGTCGCTGTACCACCACGTCCGCGGCAAGGACGCCCTGCTTGCCGCCCTCGCCGACGAGGTCGCCCGCCTCGTCGTGGCAGCGGCCGCCGCAGTCACCGCCGACTTCTGGGTCGACGCGGTCCGCCAGCGGTGCCTCGCCGCACGCGAGGTGCTGGTGCGCCACCCGTGGGCCGCGGGCCTGATCGCCGCGCAGACGACGACCCCGCCGTCGGCATGGATGCTCTACGAGCAGCTCGTCGGCACCCTGACCCAGGCGGGGTTCGACGACGACCTCGCCCACCGGGCGATCCACTCGCTCGGCTCCATGCTGTTCGGCTTCAGCACGGAGCTCTTCGAGCCGGACAGCGGCGACTCGACCCCCGACCCCGCCACCCTGGCGATGATGGCGCAGCACATGCCGAACCTCGCCCGCATGGCCGCGTCCGTGGTGCACGAGGTCGACGGGGCGCTCAGCGTGTGCGACACCCGCGCGGAGTTCGAGTTCACGCTGGGCCTGGTGCTCGACGGGCTCGAGCGCGAACGGGTCCGACGGAGCGCCCGCAGGTAAGGACGCCCGGGGAGGGGGCGTCAGTCCGTGGCGACGCCGAGCAGCTCGGCCACGGCGTCCGCCCCGGACACCGTCAGGTCCGGCCGCAGGGACGACGGCCGGGCGAGCCACCGCTCACGCGCCATCGAGAACGCCAACGACTCGGCCGGTACACCGTCGCGCGCCACGACCCGGCGCCCCTCCGTGACGTAGCCGAGCTTGCGGGTGACCGCCTGCGACGCGAGGTTGTCCGCGAAGGCGGCCGTCGTCGCCTCGTGTGCGCCGAGACCGTCGAACAGCAGGTGCAGCATCGCGAGCCGCATGCGCGTGCCGATGCCCGCGCCGTGGAAGCGGCGGCCCAGCCACGAGCCCGTCTCCGCGCTCCGCGTCACCGGGTAGTCCCTGGCGAACACCCCCTGGATGCCGACCGGCTCACCGCCGACGAGCACCGCGAGCTCGAGCCGCCAGTCGTCGGGCTCCACCTTCCCGCGGGCCGACCACTGGTAGCGCAGCACGCTGCGGGCCACCTCGGTCGGGGTGCCCCTGGTCCACGGGAACCCGAACGGCATCAGGTCCGGGGCGTGGACGCCCTCACCTGCGAGGACGGCGAGCCGCAGGAGCAGCTCGTCGTCGAGGAACCGGAGCTCCAGGTCGTCCCACTGCACCCGCAGTCCGGCGGGGGGCCACAGCTCGGCGAGTTCCACCCGGTCAGCCTGTCAGGACGGAGCCCGGCCGGTCACACGGAATCCCGCGTCGCGGACGGCCTCAGTCGGCGACCGGGATCTGCACCCGGCGCAGCTTCCCGGACTCGACGTACACCCCGCGCCCCGCGGGGAACTCGGCGCGGGCCATCCGCGGGAACGGCGTGCGGAACAGCGAGTCCCCGTCGAGGTGGTCCGGCTGCAGGACGAGGCCCCGCCGCCCGTTGCGGACGTCGGCGACCAGCGGCCACGAGGAGCCCCACGTGCTGGTCTCGGACTCCGCGAGCAGCAGGTGGCCGTTGCGCTTGGCGGCGCGGACCGCCTCGGCCAGCGGCTGCTCGGCCGGGCCGCCGAGGAAGTCGGTGATCGTCTCGACGACCACCACCACCTGAGACCCCGGCACCGCGGTCTCGGTCAACGACGGGAGCAGCGACTTCGCGAGCACCGCGGCGGACTCCGGGTCGAGCGCGACGTCGGTCCAGACGCCGTCGATCGAGTGCACCGGCGACCGCCGGTTGCCGACGTACACCATCCGGACGGCCGGCAGGGCCCTGCGTACCGACGCGGACAACGCACGCAGCACCGTGGTCCGACCGCTGCCCGGCAGCCCCGCGAGCAGGAACACACCGGACGGGTCGAAGCCGACGGGTGCCAGCGTGTCGTCGGCGACGCCCAGGACGGGCAGACCGCCGACGGACGAGGGCAGGTCGGACAGCTCGACGAAGCTCGCGAGCCGGCGCACGGCGGGCGCGGGGCTGAAGCCACGGGCGGCCATCCGCTCCGCGAGGCGCTCGATCGCCGCGGCCTGCTCGGCGGGCGTGGTGCTGCCCGCGGGGACGGCCACCTGGACCTCCTCGGTGTCCCCGGCGACGACGGCGCGACCCGGTCGGGACTGCGGGCCGAGCACGTCCTTCGGCACGTCGAGCACCCCGTACGCGGACTCGTCGGCCTGCCGGAGCACGAGCCGCCGGGAGACGCTGCCCGCGAGCGCGGTGGGCAGCGCACCGGGCCGCTCACCGGCCATCACCACGTGGATGCCGAGCGTGCGCCCCTCGGCGACGATCCGCTGGAACGCGGACCACGACGGCGCACGGCCGGGCTCCGACTCGTAGGCCTCCCGGAACGCGGCGAGCCCGTCGAGGAGCAGCAGGACACGCGCCTCGTCGGGACGGCCCGCGAGGGCGCGGTACTCGGTGATGCTGCCGGCGCGGGCGGCGCCGAACCGGGTGGCGCGCTCGTCGACGTCGTCGCGCAGGCGACGCAGCAGCCGCGAGACGCGCTCGGTGTCGGAGCCGTCGACCACGGACCCGACGTGGGGCATCGGCGCGATCATGCTGAGGCCGCCCGAGCCGAAGTCCAGGCCGTACACGTGCACCGGCCCGTCCTCGACCAGGCCGGCCGCCACGGCGAGCGTGCGCAGGACGGCCGACTTGCCGGACCCGCTGGTGCCGAGGACCGCGAGGCTGCCGTCCTGGTCGGGCCGGAACCGGAGCACGTCCTGCGCCTGCCGGGCCGGCACGTCGACCAGGCCGAACGCGAGCGCGGCGTCGCTCTGCGGGCCCAGGTCCGTGAGGTCGACCACCGCGGGCAGCTCGGGCAGCCACGGGCGGCGCGGGGCGGGCAGCCGCAGGGCGCGGGCGGCCGTGCGGACGGTGCGGACCACGCGGGCGATGTCCGTGGGACCTGCGTCGTCGTCCGTCGCCGGGTCGACGGGCACCGGCACGTCCCACACGTCGCCCGGGCCCAGGACGAGCGTCTCCAGGCCGACAGACGGACGCGGCGGGGCACCCGTCGAGCGGCCGCCGGCGTAGCCCGACTGGAACATCGCGACCCGCCCGGGACCGGTGCGGACGGCGGCGCGACCGGGGACGCCCGGGTCGAAGTTGGCGGCGACCGCCGAGCCCAGCACGTCCTCGGAGTCGTGCTCGTCCGCCATCCGCAACGCGATGCGCAGGTTGGTGTTGGCGCGCAGGTTGTCCTTGATGACCCCTGCCGGGCGCTGCGTCGCGAGGATGAGGTGCAGGCCGAGCGACCGGCCGCGCTGTGCCACGTCCACCACGCCGTCGACGAACTCCGGCACCTCGGAGACGAGCGCGGCGAACTCGTCGACCACGATCACGAGCGCGGGCGGCGCGTCGGGGTCACCCGCCCGTTCCAGGGTCAGCAGGTCCTTGGCCTTCTTGCGGTTGAGCAGGTGCTCGCGGTGCCGCAGCTCGGCCCGCAGGGAGGTGAGCGCACGGCGGACGAGGTGCGGGGACAGGTCGGTGACGAGGCCGACGGAGTGCGGCAGGTCGACGCAGTCGGCGAACGCCGAGCCGCCCTTGTAGTCGACGAACAGGAACGAGATCCGGTCCGGGCTGTGGGCGGTCGCGAGGCCCAGCACCCAGGCCTGCAGGAACTCGCTCTTCCCGGCACCGGTGGTGCCGCCGACCAGCGCGTGCGGCCCCTGGCCACGCAGGTCGAGGACGAACTCCCCGGCGGACCCCTGCCCGACGAGCGCCCGCAGCCCGGCGTCGCGCTGCCGGCGGACGGGCGTGGCCCCGGTGCGGTCGATCACGGACCCGGTCTGGCGCCACTGGTCGACGACCGAGGCGGGGTCGTCGGCCAGCTCCTCGCCCGCGAGCGCGAGGAACGCGATGCTGCGCGGCAGGTCCGACTCGTCGATGACCGGCGCGCCCGCGTCGGCGACGGCGGACATCCGCCGGGCGAGGTCGTCCGCCGTCACGGCGTCGACGCCCTCGCACGCCACGGACTGCCAGTCGCCGTCGCGGACGAGCCCCACCCGGGTGGACCCGTCGGCGTCGACCGCGAGGAACGCCCGGCACACCGCGGGCAGCTGCTCCACGGTGGCCGCGCACCACAGCACGTGCACCCCGGCGTCCGGCCCGTCCTCCGCGAGGCGCACGAGCCGGGCGCGGTCGCCCTGCGTCGCGTCCTCGACGACCACCACGACGGCGGGCAGCGGGGCGGTGCGCGGGGTGCCGTGCGCGGTGCGGGCGGCGACGAGCTCCTCCAGGCGCTGCACCAGGCCGTTCGCGGCCGCCGGGCTGGTCGCGAGGTGGGGGCCCTGGAGCGGGCTGTGGGGCGACTGCACGTGCGGCATCCACTTGAGCCAGTCCCAGCGGCGGGCGCTCGGGGCGGACACGACAGCCGTGACCACGAGCTCGGACGGCGAGTGCAGGCACACGAGCTGCGCGACGACCCCACGGGCGAGGTCGTCGACGAGCCCGTCGTGGCCGGCCACCCCGAGGGCACCGGCGGTGCGCAGGTCCACGACGATCGGGACGCCGTCGACCGAGGCGCGCGCGTCGCGCAGGGTCTGCAGCTCGGTCCACAGGTCCGTGACCGCCCTGCCGCGCGCGGGCATCGTCAGGGTGGTCCTCGACGGCGCCCGCCCGATGCCGAGCCGCACGTCGAGGAACTGGTCGTGCTCGGGCCGCCGCGACCAGAGCAGCGGCGCCAGGTCGAGCCCGGCCCGGACCGCCTCGGCCGTGGACGGCGTCTCGCTCAGCCGGACTCGGACCTCGTCAGCCTGCGTCGCGTCGAGCTCGGCGGTGAGCGCGTCGAGCGCCGTCCGGAACTCCGCCGTCTGGGTCCGCATCCGGCGCCGTTCGCTGAACCGACGGTCGAGCCACGTGCCGACCATGATGATCGGGCTCAGCGCGATGAACAGCGCCGACAGCGGGCTCGGCGCGAGCAGCAGCAGCGCGACGCCCATGAGCAGCGGTGCCGCCAGCGCCACGAGCGGGAACCGGCCGGGGGTGGCCGGCTCCGGCGGCGCGGGGGCCTCGACGGTGCGCTCGGGGAACGTGGGGACGACGCGCGGTGACCGGTTGAACCGCACGGACGCCCCGGCGTCACCGCCGGCGTCGGCGGGACGGAGGCGCACGACGGACAGCACGGTCTCGCCGAGGGTCACCCGGTCGTCCGGCCCGAGCACCACCTCGTCGACGCGGGCGTTGTCGATCAGCACGCCGTTCGCGGACCCCGCGTCGACCACCCGGATGCGGTCGTCGACGACGATGCGGGCGTGCAGCTTCGACACCTGCTGGTCCGTGAGGCGCAGGTCGCACGCCGGGCCTCGGCCCACGGTAACGACGCCGCGCGGCAGGTCCACCTCGAGCCCCGCCTGCGGGCCCGACTCGACGCGCAGCCGCGCGTGCGCGAGCCGGGGGTCGAGGCCGGGCTCCGTGAACCGGTCGGAGGCGCCCACGAGCGCGACCGTCGAGCCGGCCTGCAGCCCGGCCTCCACGACTCCCTCGGTGCGGTGCAGGGTGCGCGCCGGCCGTCCGCCCGGAGGGGCCGCGAGCAGCGTCACACCGCCCGTCGTCGCCGTCGCCGGCAGGCCGTCGACCCGGGCGACGGCCTCTGCGATGTCGCCGATGGTCGCACCGGCATCCGTGGTGACCACGACGTCGGTGGACACGCCACCGGGCCGCCGCAGCGTCAGTCTCGTGCGCACCAGACCTCCCAGGTCCCGGGTGAGGGTAGTCGTGAGCCGGCCGGTGCGGTCACGTCGACCGCGCCTCGGCCGGCAGCGTCACGCGTGCGCCGACGTGCGAGGCGCCGGACGTCACCACCGGCCGTCATGGATCGCCTCGGCCGTGGCGACGTCCTCGTCGCCGAACCCGTACGAGGCCAGCCCGGCCGGCATCCCGAGGTAGGTCGCGGCGTAGGCGTCCGCCAGGGGCTCGAAGCGCGCCACGGGGAACATGGTGCCCGTGAGCCGCTCGATCAGGCGGTGCGCCGTCTCGTGCAGCGTCACGGCCCGCACGTAGGCCACGAGCTTGCTCCGCGACCCCTGGTACGTCCCCGGGTCGTCGTCGCCGAACGAGAGCTGGATCGTGGAGCTGCCCGTGGTGCTGCAGCCACGGACCGAGAAGCTGCCGGTGGACACGGACCCGGACTGGCCGCACGCGGTCGTCCCGACCCAGGTGACCGAGAGCCCGTAGCTCCCGGCCACGCCCGCGGCGGCCGCCTGCACGTCGTCCCAGGCCGACGACCCGCCGCCCGTCGGTCCTGCCTCGGGGGCAGCGTCTCGGGGCGCGGAGCGCGGGGCGGCCGGCCGGTGGACCGTGTCACGGCCTGCCGCTGCTCGCGCGGCCGCGGCCTGCTCGGCTGCCGCCTGGTCCGCGGCCGCCTGCGCGGCTGCGGCTGCGGCAGCCTCGGCCGCCGCTCGCGCCTGCACGGACGCGGTCACGTTGCTGCCTGCGGCCTCGGCCACCTCCACGAGCGGCCGCGCACCGACCAGCGAGCCGGCGTCGAGCACCGTGGCCGCCGACGCCACGGCGGCGTTGGCCGCGTCGACGAGTCCTTCCTGGCCGGCCTCGACGGGCGCGCCGACGACCGCGACCCGGACGGCGTCGAGCCGCACCTGCAGGGCCGCGAGCTCGGCGGCCAGGTGCGCCCGGACGGCGGCACCCGTCGCGACGGCGGCACGGTGGCGCTGCCGGTCGTTCCAGGCGGCCTCGTCCGACGTGACCTTCTCGAGCACGCGGACGCGGTGCACGAGCGCGACGTGCTCGACCCGCTCGGTGCGGATCACGTCCCGCTGGGCCGCCGTGGGGCCGCCGGTGAGCAGCACACCGGCCAGCGCGGCGACCGTCGACGCACCGGCGGCCGCTCCGCGCAGCAGGCGGACCCGCGGCGCGGTGACGACGGGACGGTGCATGGTGGCCCCCTGGGACGGCTCGGCTGGTGAGCGCCGGCCGCTCGCCCGCGGGACCGCCGCACGGCGGACGGGCCGGCCCTCGGCGCTGGGCCGACCGACGTCGACCTCCTGATCGGCCGCGCGAGGGGGTCGGGGAGGGGTCGGGGAGGATCGCCCCGGTTCGCCCCGGCGTTCGGACCCGATCGGCCTATCCGGGTGCCAGGTGTGGGTGCCTCGGTCTACGTTGGTCGGCTGTGACCCCCGTCATCGCGGCCCGCGGCCTGACCAAGACGTTCGGCGACCTGACAGCGGTCGACGGCATCGACTTCGAGGTACCCGCCGGGGAGTCGTTCGGGCTGCTCGGCCCCAACGGCGCCGGCAAGTCGACGACCATGCGGATGGTCGGTGCCGTGTCGACCCGCAGCGGCGGAGACCTCGCGGTCCTCGGCCTCGACCCTGACAGCCACGGACCCGAGATCCGCTCGCAGCTCGGTGTGGTCCCCCAGGAGGACAACCTCGACACGGAGCTCAAGGTCCGCGAGAACCTCATCGTGTACGGCCGCTACTTCGGCATCCCGAGGGCGTTGTGCGGGACACGGGCGGACGAGCTGCTGGCGTTCGCGCAGCTCGAGGACAAGGCGGGCAGCAAGGTCGACGACCTGTCCGGCGGTATGAAACGGCGGCTGACGATCGCCCGGGCGCTCATCAACGAGCCGCGCATCCTCATGCTCGACGAGCCGACGACCGGCCTCGACCCGCAGGCCAGGCACATCCTGTGGGACCGGCTGTTCCGGCTCAAGGAGCGCGGCACCACCCTCGTCCTGACCACGCACTACATGGACGAGGCCGAGCAGCTCTGCGACCGGCTGGTGGTCGTCGACCACGGCCGGATCATGGCCGAGGGGTCCCCGGCGCAGCTCATCCGGCAGTACGCCACGCGGGAGGTCGCCGAGCTGCGGTTCGGGTCGGACCGCAACGCGGACGCGGCGGCGCGGCTCGAGGGCATGGCCGACCGGATCGAGGTGCTCCCGGACCGCGTGCTGCTCTACACGGACGACGGCGAGGCCCTGCTCGAGCGCGTCGCGGACCTCGGGCTGCACCCCACGACGAGCCTGGTGCGACGGTCCAGCCTGGAGGACGTGTTCCTCCGGCTGACGGGACGGAGCCTGATCGAGTGAGCGCGGACCCGACGGTTCCCGAGGTCGAGGTGGCCGACCCGACCGCCCGCGCGATGTCCGGGGCCGTGCTCCCCCGCCGGCTGGGCTGGTGGTACGTCGCCGAGCACACGTGGCGCGGCATGCGGGCCTACGCGTGGTCGATCATCATGCAGGGCTTCGGCACGCCGCTCATCTACCTGCTCGGCATCGGCCTGGGCCTGGCGGCGTTCATCGACGTCTCGGTCGCCGACGGGGCGGACGGCCCTGTGGGCTACCTGGAGTTCGTCGCGCCCGCGCTGCTCGCCTCGTCGGCGGTCGGCATCGCGACGAACGAGTTCACCTACGTCATCATGTCCGGCTTCAAGTGGCGGCGGGTGTACTGGGGCATGAACTCGTCGCCGCTGGCGCCCGAGCAGGTCATGGGCGGCATCGTCTTCGCGGTGCTGGTGCGGATGCTGTTCACCACCGCGGCGTACTACCTGCTCCTCGTGGCGTTCCACGCGGTCGGCAACCCGTGGACCGGCGCCCTCATGCCGCTCGTCGGGACCCTGGGGGGTATGGCGTTCGGCCTGCCGCTGCTCGCCTACGCCGCGAGCGTCACGGAGGACACGGGCCAGTTCGCGATGGTCCAGCGGTTCGTGTTCACGCCGATGTTCCTGTTCTCGGGCACCTTCTACCCGCTCGAGACCATGCCGGTGGCGCTGCAGTGGATCGGCTGGCTGTCCCCGCTGTGGCACGCGAGCGAGGTGGGCCGGGCGTTGTCGTACGGCTCGCCGCCCGGCGCGTGGCCCGTGTGGGCGCACCTCGCGGTGCTCGTCGTGATGGCGGCCGCCGGGTGGGTGCTCTCCCGGCGCGGGTTCGTGCGGAGGCTGCGCGGATGACGACGACGACCGCCCCGACGACGCGCCGCCGCAGCGGTGGCGTCCGCGCGCTCTACGCCGGCAACGCCCGCGCGATCCTGCTCCGCAGCCTCACGGCGACGAAGTCCAGCAACTGGATGGTGGTGCTCTCGGGGTTCTTCGAGCCGGTGTTCTACCTGGTCGCGATGGGGTACGGGCTCGGCACCTTCGTCGGCGACCTCACGCTGCCGACGGGCGGGACGGTGTCGTACGCCGCGTTCATCGCGCCGGGCCTGCTCGCCGTCTCGGCGATGAACGGCGCCGTCTACGACTCCACGTGGAACGTGTTCTTCAAGCTCCACTACGGCAAGCTCTACCAGGCGCAGCTCACCACCTCGATCGGACCGCTCGACGTGGCGCTCGGCGAGATCTCCTACGCGTTGCTGCGCGGTGGCGTGTACGCGCTGGGCTTCCTCACCGTCATGCAGGTCATGGGCCTCAACCTCGCGTGGTCCGCGCTGGCCGCCGTGCCGGCGGTGCTGCTGGTGGCGTTCGGCTTCGCGGCGGTCGGGATGGCCGTGACGAGCTACCTCAAGACGTTCCAGCAGATGGACTGGATCACCGTCGTGATGCTGCCGATGTTCCTGTTCTCCGCCACGTTCTACCCGCTGTCGGTGTACCCCGAGGCGATCCAGTGGCTGATCAAGGCGATGCCGCTGTGGCACGCCGTCGAGCTCGTGCGCGGCCTCACGCTCGGCGTGCTCGACCCGTCGATGCTCGTGCACATCGGCTACTTCGTCGTCATGGTGGTGCTCGGGATGACGTTCACGACGACCCGCCTGCGGACCCTGTTCCTCGACTGAGGCTCCGACGGACGACCGGACGACCGCACGACCGGACGACGAAGGGCCCGGCGCTCGTGCTGCGCCGGGCCCCTCGTCCTCACAGGTCAGGTCACCCGACGGTGCAGGCCTGACCGTTCACCGTGAACGCCGTCGGGTTGGTGTTGGTGCCCGAGTGGGAGCCGTTGAACCCGAGGTCGGTGCTGGCCCCCGGTGCGAGGGTCGCGTTCCAGGCGAGGCCGACCGCCTTGACGGCCGTGCCCGTCTGCGTCCACGTGGCGCTCCAGCCCTGCGTGAGCTGCTGGCCGGACGGGAACGTGAACCCGAGCGTCCAGGTGAGCGGCGTGGTGCCGGTGTTCGTCACCTTGACGGAGCCGGTGAAGCCGGAGTTCCAGCTGTTCGCCGAGTACGTCACCTTGCAGCCGGCCGTGGTGGTGACGGGCAGCGTGGTGAAGGTCCCCGCCGACGAGACGGCCGACGCGTTGCCGGCCACGTCGCGTGCCCGCACCACGTACGAGTACGAGGTGCCGGCGGTGAGCCCGGTGACCGCGAACGTCGCCGCGGTCGGTGAGCCGACGAGGGTCTGCGTCGTGCCGCTGACCCGGTAGACGTCGTACGCGGCGAGGCCGCTGCCGCCCGAGCTGTCGGTCGACGCGGTCCACGTGAGCGTCGCGCCGGTCTGGCTGACCGACGAGGCCACGGGCGTCCCCGGCACGGACGGTGCGGTGGTGTCCGTCGGGACCGTCGCGGTCGTGAACGTCACGAACGCCGACGACGCCGACACGTTGCTCGCCACGTCCTTGGCCCGCACGGCGTACGTGTACGCGGTTCCCGGCGTCAGACCGGTGAGCGCGTACGACGCGCTCGTCGTGGACCCGACGAGCACCAGCGCCTCGGCGCCGGTGTTCTGGTACACGTCGTACCCGGCGAGGCCGCTGCCCCCGGCGTTGTCGGTCGAGGCGGTCCACGTGAGGGTCGCCCCTGTCGTCGTGACGGACGACGCCACGGGCGTGCCCGGCACCGACGGTGCGGTCCTGTCCGGCGCGTCGAGCTCGAGCGTCGAGAACGTGCCCGCTGCGGACGCGGCCGAGACGTTCCCGGCACCGTCCTTCGCCTTCACCACGTACGAGTACACGGTCGCGTGCGAGAGCCCGGTGAGCGTGAACGACGGCGTCGTCGAGGAGCCGACGAGGGTCTGCGTCGTCCCGTTGACCGAGTAGACGTCGTACCCGGACACGCCCGAGCCGGCGTCGGTGGACGCGGTCCAGGAGAGTACGGCCCCCGACGACGTGATGCCCGAGGCGGTCGGTGTGCCCGGGACGGACGGTGCCGTGGTGTCGGTCGGCGTGCCGGTGGGCTCGGTGCCCCAGATCAGCTTGCCGCCGTCGTAGAGCGTGATCGCCTTCGTCTTGGCGAGCCCCGTGGTGGTGAGGCCGGCGAACGACGGGTCGTTCGCGGTGTTCCACCCGGTGCCGCCCGAGACGCGGAACTGCAGCTCACGCCGGTGCTGCGACTGGCCGCCGGGGTAGATGTTCTGCCCGACGCAGCTGAGCTCGGCGTAGTAGAGGTTCCCGCTGGACTGCACGGGCTTGGCCGTCTGGGTGCCGCACTCGCTGTAGTTCGTCGACAGGGCGAGGTTGGCCGCCGAGTCGCCGGAGTCGAGCGTGAACCAGTACCGGAGGGTGGCGTTCTTCAGCGAGCGGGCGGGGAACGCCGACTCGTTGCGGATCATCGCCTTGACCTCGGTGAACGTGCCGCTCGGGGGCTGGTTCAGCTGGGCCTCGACGAAGATCTCGTCCTGGTCCGGCTTCTCCGCGACGGGGAACGTCGCCAGCGGCGTGCCGCCGTACTCCTGGCTCAGCCGTGCGAGCGCGCTCGTGAACCCGGCGTTGTAGTCGGTCGCGACCTCGTTGGCCGTGTAGTCCTGCCGGCTGTCCGTGTACGCGTCGTTCGCCGACGGCGGGCCGCCCACCAGGGCGCCGTACAGCACGTGCCGGTCGTTCACCGGGTCCGCGATGCTGTCGAGCCACGACCCGTGGGCCGTGCGGTGGTGCGGCTTGGTGGGCGGGTTGGCGCCGAAGCCGACCACGTACGACGACTTGCGCGGGTTGTCGCCGAGCGCGTAGTTGATCTGCCGCACGCCGAAGTCGTGGTACCTGGCCTTGAGCGTCGCGTCCTTCTGCCAGTCGGAGTAGACCAGCGCGACGAACGAGGTGTTGGCCGCGTACCGCAGCGATCCCCACGAGTCGAGGACGGCCTGGCCGCCCGGCGAGTACGGCACCTTCTGGCCGTTCACGCCGACCGTCCAGTAGTCGAGCCACCGGTTGGTGTCGTCGATGTACTTCTGCTTGCCGGTCTCCATGGCGAGCAGCGCGTACGCGCCGAACGTCTTGTCGTCCCAGGCGACGGTCCACTTGTACTTGTGGGTCGTGGTCTGGTTCTCGGTGCCGAGCTTGTCGTACTCGGCCTCGGCCTTGGCCAGGTACGTCGCGTCGCCGGTCGCCTTGTAGAGCCAGTAGGCGCCCCAGACGAGCTCGTCCTGGTAGCCGGACCACGACTTGTAGTACGCGGAGGCCGCGGTGACGCAGTCCGAGTAGTTGCCGCGGTAGGTGTCGGCGAACGAGTAGAGCTGCTTGGCGTGGGTGATGAGCTTGGCGGAGTACGTCGCGTCGTCCTTGAGGACGATGGCCGACGACGCGAGCGCGGCCGCCGTCTCGGCCGCGACGTCGGAGCCGGGGCAGGACGCGCTGATCTTGTACGACGGCCGTGCCATCGCCATGACCTCGGCCGGGCCCCACCACTTGTGGTCGGCCTCGCCGTCGCCGACCTGCACGTACAGCTCGTTCGGCGCGGTGTGCGCCTTGACGAAGTAGTCGTCGACCCAGCGCAGGTTGTCCTTGAGCTCGTCGAGCTGGCCGGCCTTGCTGTAGCCGGTGGGCGACGCGATCGCGCCCCAGGCGAGCATCGTGGTGCTGAACGCCATCGGGAGGCCGAACTTCACGTGGTCGCCCGCGTCGTACCAGCCGCCGGTGAGGTCCTTGCCGACGTCCGCGCCGTCCTGCAGGCCGGAGTCGCCGCGCCAGCTCACGGGGAAGTTGTCGGGGAGGTCACCCGAGCGCTGCGCCTGGTAGAAGAACATCGACTTCTGCAGGGCCTCGCCGTAGTTGTACGTCGGGTCGGCCGCCTGCGCGGCTCCGGCGAACGGGGCGACGAGCAGGCCGGCGGCGACGGCGAGCGTCGTGGCCGACGCGAGGGCGGCGGTGCGCCGACGCCCGGGTCGTGGTGGGGGTTGATGGCGGGTCATGGCGGACCTCTTCGGCGCTGGAGACGGTCAGGAACGGCTCGCCGGTCCGGACCTCGGCCTCGCAGTCGCCCCGGTACGACGCGCCTGCGCATCGTCCACAGGGGACCGAGACACGGTCAACGCCCTAATCGTTTCGAGCGACCCGCGGCCCAATGACCCGCGGCCCGGCGATCCCGCGACCCCGCGACCCAGCGGCGCTGCGACCCAGCGACCCGGCGACCCGGCGACCCGGCGACCCAGCGGCGCTGCGACCCAGCGACCCGGCGACCCGGCGACCCGGCGACGCCCCGGACGTGCGACGACCCCGGACCGTGCGGTCCGGGGTCGTCGGCGCTGGTCGGCGGGCGCGCGGTCAGATCGCCGGGCCCTCCTCGCCCTCGGTCGGCGTGGTCGTCGACTTCGGCGCCGACCGGCGCGTGACCTTCTTCGCCGTCTCGGCGGCGGCGTCCTTCGCCTCGGCGACCTTCTCGGTGAGGTCCTCGGTCACCTCGGTCACCTTCTCGGCGGCCTTGCGGCTCGCCTCACGGCTCTTGGCGAGGGCGGCACCGGCCGCCTCCCCGACGGCGTCCGCCGCGTCGCCCACCACGGCGGAGGCCGTGTGGTGGCCGGAGCTCCCGAGCGACTCGGACGGCTCCCACGGCTCGGCCCACGGGTCGACCTGCGAGCGTGACCTCGACCACGCGGCGAGGGCGGCGCCGGCGGCGACCACGCCGGTCAGCAGCCAGAACACCTTGGCGCCGGTGTGCTTCTTGCGCTTCTCCTCGGCCGCCTCGACGACGGCGGCCGCGATGGCGGCGGACCTCTTGGACGCCTTGGTCGCGGCGACGTCAGCCACGTGCTCGGCCGAGGCGCCGGCCTTCACCGCCGCGTCGTTCAGCACGGAGACCAGCCGCGGGATCAGGTCGTCGACCAGCTTGTCATGCGCCGAGTCGATGGCGGGCGTCGCCGCCTCGGCGGCCTTCTCGACCTTCGGTGCGGCTGCCTTGAGGCTCTCCCGGTACAGGTGCTCCGCGCGCGGAGCGAGCCAGTCGATGAAGGCCTCGACCTTCGGTGTCGTCCAGTCCTTGGCCTGGACGGCGGCGTCGCTCGCCTTGGCGGCGGCGTCCTTGGCGCTCGATGCCGCGTAGCTCGCCGTCTCCTTGGCGTGGCCCGCGAGGTCGGCGGCCTGCGCCTTGAGCTGGTCGGTGTCCACGTCGAGCTTCGGGCGGCTTTTGGTGAAGGGCATGTCCACTCCCGGCGGTTCGGTGGTCGTTCACGTCAGCGGTGAGGTCAGTCGTGAGATGGGTGGCTGTCGGTGGTGCTGCAGGTCGGGGCACTGGGCACCCACTCTGCCACCGGTCCTCGCAGCCTGCAGCGCGCCCGGCGGGTACGGCGGATCGTGCGGGCCACGCCCGGGAACCGGTCGGTGCCGCATGTTCGCCCGCGGCTGACGCCCGCCGGCCGCGGAGGGCTGCGTGCGAGACTGTCGGCATGTTTGCGACTCTGCACACGACCGCCGGTGACATCCGGATCGAGCTGTACCCGAACCACGCGCCGCGCACCGTCGAGAACTTCGTGGGGCTCGCCACCGGCACCAAGCCGTGGACGGACCCGGCCACCGGTCAGGAGCGCACCGACGCGCTGTACGCCGGCGTCGTCTTCCACCGCGTCATCCGCGACTTCATGATCCAGGGCGGCGACCCGCTGGGCACCGGCCGCGGCGGCCCGGGCTACAACTTCGACGACGAGATACACCCCGAGCTCGGCTTCACGGAGCCCTACCTGCTCGCCATGGCGAACGCCGGCAAGCGCCTCGACCCCGCCACGGGCAAGGTCGGCGGCACCAACGGCTCGCAGTTCTTCATCTCGGTGGCCCCCACCGCGTGGCTCACCGGCAAGCACACGATCTTCGGCAAGGTGGCGGACGCGGAGAGCCGTGCGGTCGTCGACGCCATCGCCGAGCTCCCCACCCGCCCGGGCGACCGGCCCGTCGACGACGTCGTGATCAGCTC
This sequence comes from Cellulomonas sp. URHB0016, assembly GCF_054057935.1. Lineage (NCBI taxonomy): Bacteria > Bacillati > Actinomycetota > Actinomycetes > Micrococcales > Cellulomonadaceae > Cellulomonas > Cellulomonas sp. URHB0016. The sequence goes on from NZ_JBSRZU010000001.1 coordinate 2,473,821, forward strand.
GGTCACCGTCGAGGACTGAGCCCTCACCACCGGCACCCCCCGCACCCTGGCGAGGAACACCTCATCACCGAGAACGCCGCGACCCCGGTCGCACCGCCGGTCTGCCCGCGACACCCCGACCGGGTGTCGTACGTGCGCTGCCAGCGGTGCGGCCGGCCGGTGTGCCCGGACTGCCAGCGGCAGGCCGCCGTGGGCGTGCAGTGCGTCGACTGCGTGAACGACGCGGCACGTGCGGCGGCGTCCTCGCCGGTCGGTCGCACGCCCCTCGGTGGCCGGCGGAGGTCGGGGCCGCCGGTCGTCACGATCGGCATCATCGCCGCCTGCGTGGTCAGCTACGTGCTGCAGCTGGTGACGCCCGGCTGGACCCGGCAGTGGCTGTTCGCCCCGGCGATCGGGGCCGAGGAGCCGTGGCGGTTCCTGACGGCGGCGTTCCTGCACTCGCCCGGCGGCTATCTCCACATCATCGCCAACATGATCGCGCTGTGGATGGTCGGGCCCTTCCTGGAGACCGCCCTGGGCCGGGCGCGTTACCTCACGCTGTACCTGCTGAGCGCCGTGGCCGGGTCGGTGGCCTGCCTGCTGCTGGCCGAGCCCATGGGCGCCTGGTACACCGCCGTCGTCGGTGCCTCCGGTGCCGTGTTCGGGCTGTTCGGCGCCGTGCTCGTGGTCCTGCGGCGCCTGCAGGGGAACGCCCGAGGGATCCTGGGCGTGATCGTGCTGAACGTGGTCATCGGCTTCGTGGTGCCGGGCATCGCCTGGCAGGCCCACCTCGGAGGGCTCGCGGTCGGCGGGCTGCTCGGCGCCGCGTACGCGTACGCCCCGCCCGCCCGCCGGGCGCTGACCGCCTGGCTGGCGCCCGCCGTGATCGGCGGCATCCTGCTCGTCGCGACCGTCTCCGTGTACTCGAGCTATGGGCTGCTCTGAGCGGGCACGCAGGACTGCGGCGCGCACTGCACGGCCGGAGGATCGCTCCTGACGACGCATTCGCGGCCCACCCGTCGATCCCCAGCGATACTCACAGTTGTGGAACTACACCGCTGTAGTTATCCACAGACTTGTGCACCCTTGGGGACGGAGCCGGCGTTCACGCAGGTCAAGGGCGCTAGGCGTCGACCAGAGCGGTTTCGTCCACATGGGGACAGCCATGGGGACGGCTCGCCCTCGGGTGACAGGACGCACGGCCGGCAGCAGGCACGCCGAAGGCCGGGCCGGCGCACAGCGACGGCCCGGCCCGTACGACGCGCGGGGGAGAGGCGGTCAGCGCCAGCGGGTCGTCATGCTGAAGCCGGCGATGATGAACGCGAAGCCGATCGCGAGGTTCCACCGCTCGATCCCCGGGATGGGGTACGCCGACTTCGACAGGTACGTCACCACGATCCAGACCAGACCCAGGATCATGAGCCCCAGCATCACGGGGACGAACCACGGCGGGTTGACCTTGGGGCCCGACGACTTCGGCGGCGGCGGGACGTACGTGGCCTTCTTGCGTGACCTCGACTCAGGCACGTGAGGCTCCTGTCAGCGGCGGTGTGGGCGAACGGTCGCACAGCGGCGGCGGTCGCCGATCGGCAGATCGGATGGAACGGCACAGACGACCCGCCAGGTGTCGACGAGCGTCACCGGCCGGGCGCATCGTGACCTAGCGTAGTGGCCACCACCACCCGGCGAGGGCCCACCAGGAGCAGTACGTGACCGAGCACCCGCACCGCCAGCGACGTCTGGTCGCCCGCGGCACGCTGTCGGTCGCCCTCGTCCTCGCCCTGTCGGGGGCCATCTTCGCGGCGAACGCGAAGTTCGCGCGGGCCACCGGGGACCGCCACCCGCAGGACCTCGCCGACCTGACCCAGGTGGAGGCGCACCGGGTCGAGGACCTGTCGTCGCAGGTGGACGCGCTGCGCGCGGACGTCGACACCCTCACGGAGGACGAGAACTCCGGGCACGACGTGGGCTCGCCCGGCATCGGCTACGTGGTCGAAGGGGGCAGCACGCCGGTGACCGGCCCGGGCCTGACCGTCAAGCTCGACGACGCCCCCGAGGACTCGCCGCGGCTGGCCGGCGTCAGCCTGGACGTGCTCGTGGTCCACCAGCAGGACATCCAGTCTGTGATGAACGCCCTGTGGGCCGGTGGCGCCGAGGCCATGACGCTCATGGACCAGCGGGTGATCTCGACGAGCGCCGTCAAGTGCATCGGCAACGTGCTGTTCCTCCAGGGCCGGCGCTACTCGCCGCCGTACGAGATCCGCGCGATCGGCGATCCCACCCGGCTCAAGGAGGGGCTGTCGGACTCCGGCGCCGTGCAGGCGTACCTGCGGGACGCGGCCGACGTGGGCCTGGGCTGGTCCGTCACGGTCGCCTCCGACCCGCTCGAGCTGCCCGCCTACTCGGGGGCGACGGAGCTCACCGCGGCGAGCGTCCCGGAAGGGGTCGAGATCCTGCCGGGCATCCCGGCCACCGCCGCCCCGCGCCCGCCCGTCGTCGACGAGTCGCGGCCCGCCTCCACGACGACCCGCGGCCCGAGAGCCGAGCCGTGACCGATCCGACACCGCGCGGCCCGCAGGGCGGGTCGCGGGCCGGGCACGTCGTCTACGGCACGCTCGGCGTGGTCGGGGAGCTGCTCATCACGCTCGGGGTGCTGCTGTTCGCGTTCCTGGCGTGGCAGCTGTGGTGGACGGACGTGGAGGGCAACCGTGCCCAGGCGCAGGTGGTCCGCGAGCTCGAGCGTGAGCCGGTGCCGACCCCCACGACCACCGCGTCGGGACCGGTCGTCGCCCCGCCGCGCCGCGACGAGCCGCCGGTGATGGAGGCGCCGCCGCACGCGACGACGTTCGCCACGATCCAGGTGCCCCGCTGGGACGGCGAGCCCGAACGGCCCGTGAGCGAGGGTGTGGACCGGGCGACGGTGCTCGACGTGCTCGGCGTGGGCCACTACCCGGGCACCGCGATGCCCGGCGGCGTCGGCAACTTCGCGGTGGCGGGGCACCGGACCACGTACGCCAAGCCGTTCAACCGCATCCAGGAGCTGCAGGTCGGCGACCCGCTGATCGTCCGGACGGCCGACACCTGGTACGTGTACCGCGTGGCCTCGACCGAGATCGTGCCCCCGTCGGACGTCTCGGTGATCGCGCCCGTCCCCGACGACCCGGGGGCGGCGCCGACGGAGCGCCTCATCACCCTCACCACCTGCCACCCGATGTTCTCCGCCCGGCAGCGGTTCGTCGTGCACGGCACGTTCGACTACTGGGCGCCCGTCGCGGACGGCACCCCCGCCGAGCTCGTCGGTGGCGCATCATGAACGCTCGACGGGTTGTGCGACGGGTCGTTCGATCGCGGAGGTGGCGCTGATGTACGGATGGCTGTGGCGCCACCTGCCCGGCCCTGCCGCGGTGCGGGTGCTGACGCTGGCCGTCGCGGCATTCGTCGTGCTGGCCGTCTGCTTCCTCTGGGTGTTCCCGGCCGTGGCACCCTTGATGCCGTTCAACGAGACCACAGTGGGTGAGTGACGTGACGCGGATCCTCGTGATCGACAACTACGACTCGTTCGTCTACACGATCGTCGGCTACCTCGACCAGCTCGGTGCGGAGACGGTGGTCGTCCGCAACGACGCCGTGCCGCCGCTGGAGGAGCGCGGCGGGTTCGACGGCGTCCTCGTCTCACCGGGTCCCGGCACCCCCGCCGAGGCCGGGCAGAGCATCCAGGTGATCCGCGACTGCGCCGAGACGGCCACGCCGATGCTCGGGGTGTGCCTCGGTCACCAGGCGCTCGGTGAGGTGTTCGGCGGCACCGTCACGCACGCACCCGAGCTCATGCACGGCAAGACGAGCCAGATCGAGCACCACGGCGAGGGTGTGCTGGCGGACCTCCCGGTGCCGTTCACCGCCACCCGCTACCACTCGCTCGCCGTCGTCGACGGGACCGTGTCCGACGAGCTCGTGGTCACCGCCACCGTCGCCTCCGAGCACAGCCGCATCATCATGGGCCTGCAGCACCGGACCCTCCCGCTGCACGGCGTGCAGTTCCACCCCGAGTCGGTGCTGACCGAGGGCGGCCACCGGCTTCTCGCCAACTGGCTGCAGATCTGCGGGGACGACAAGGCCGTCGCGCGCTCGGAGGGACTGCACCCGCTCGTGCGGCTCTGACCGCGCGACACAGCACCCGTGCGCCGCACGGGTGCTGCCTCGCGTCGTCGGGCGGAGACCTACGGCTTGGCGGTCTGCGTGCTGTTGCCCTGCGGGGTGTTGCCCTTCGAGACGTGGATGTCGATCTGCTGGTCGAACTCCGCCTCGGTGCCGGCTGACGGGTCGGTGCGCAGCACCTCGTTGACGGGCTTGTCGGACACGTCGTCGATCCGGTTGACCTTCGTCAGGCCGACCTGCGCCAGTGCCTGGACGGCCTCGTCGTACTTCATGCCGGCCACGGACGGCACGATCGCCGTCGTCCTCGCCTTCGCGATCTGCAGCGTCACCGCGGACTTCTGCTTCACCAGGGCGCCCGGCGTCTTGTCCTGCTGGACGACGGTCCCCGGGGTCGCGTCCGACTCGACCTCGGTGGCGTTGACCTGCAGGGTCGCGTCGTTGAGGATCGTCGTCGCCTCGGCCTGCGTCTTGCCGGTGACGTCCGGGACGGTGACGTTGCCGCTGGAGACGAACAGCTTGACGGCCGCGCCGGCGTCCGCGGGAGCGTCCGCCGCCGGCTCGGTCCGGGTGACCGCGCCGGCGGGGTACGCCGGGTTGTCGTCCTGGGTCTGGTTGGGGTCGACCGTGAGGTTCGCCGCCTTGAGGGCTGCGACGGCGTCGTCGACGGACTTGCCGGCGACGTTGGGCACGGTCGTGGAGCTGGGGCCGGTGGAGATGGTGACCTTGACGTTCGACTCCTTGGCCACCTGCGTCCCGGCGGCCGGGTCGCTCGAGACGACGGAGCCCGCGGGGACCTTGTCGTCCGCCGCCTCGGTGCGCACGAAGAGGAGGTCGGCCTCCGTCAGCGCCGCCTTCGCCTGGTCCTCCGTGAGGCCGACCAGGGTCGGGACCGCGATCGTCGTGGGCGTGTCGTCCCTGCCGTTGGCGATCAGCAGCGCGACGATGCCGGCGACGGCGAGCGCGGCGATGGCGATCAGCACCCACATCAGCCACGGCCGGCTGCGCTCGTCCTCGTCCTCGACGCCCATCGCCGTGGTGGTGGTGACCGCGCCGAGGCCCGTGGTCTGCCACGGCGGCGTGCTCGGCGGCAGGGTCTGCGTGGCCGTGGTGGGCGGGCCCATGACCTGCGTCGCGTCGTTCGGCAAGGGGGCGAGGACCGCCGCGCCGACGGCGGGCGCACCCACGGTGCCGCCGCGCACGACGGCCTCCAGGTCGGACCGGAACTCCGCAGCCGTGGAGTACCGGTCGTCGCGCTCCTTGGCGAGGGCCTTGAGCGTGATGCGGTCGAGCGAGTCCGGCACGTCCGACGCGAACGTGCTCGGCACGGGGGCGGGCTCGCGGACGTGCTGGTAGGCCACGGCGACGGGGGAGTCGCCGGTGAACGGCGGACGGCCCGTGAGCAGCTCGAACAGCAGGCAGCCCGTGGAGTACAGGTCGGAGCGGGCGTCCACGGTCTCGCCGCGGGCCTGCTCGGGGGACAGGTACTGGGCGGTGCCGATGACGGCCTGCGTCTGCGTCATCGTCGCGGCGGAGTCCGCGACGGCGCGGGCGATGCCGAAGTCCATGACCTTGACCGCGCCGGTGGGCGTGAGCATCACGTTCGCGGGCTTGATGTCGCGGTGCACGATGCCCGCGTGGTGCGAGTACTCCAGGGCCGACAGCACCCCGGCCGAGATCTCGACGGCTTCCTCGATGGGGACCGCGTGCCCGTCCCGCAGGATGTCGCGGACGGTGTGCCCCTCGACGTACTCCATGACGATGAACGGCACGTGCGCCACGACGCCGGTCGGCTCCGTGAACACGTCCTCGCCGGTGTCGTAGACCGAGACGATCGCCGGGTGGTTCAGCGACGCCGCGGACTGGGCCTCGCGGCGGAACCGGTTCTGGAACGAGGGGTCGCGTGCCAGGTCGGAGCGCAGGATCTTGATGGCGACCGTGCGTCCGAGCCGTGTGTCGTGCCCGATGTGCACCTCGGCCATGCCACCGCGGCCGATGAGCTCGCCGACCTCGTACCGACCGGCGAGGATCCGTGATCCGTCGTCCACCACTAGGCGTCCTTCACTTCCGTCGCTGCCGTCCCGGAGGCGTGTGCACCCGGACCGTTCACCGAGATCATCCCATCGGCCGTGCCGCCTAGAGGGTACTGGTCGGTCCTTGATCCGAGGTCGTGCGCTGCGAGGGCCACCAGCACTGCGGCCTGATCGTGACCGTCCGCCTTGGTGAGGCTGTGAGCGAGCGCTGCGCCGAGCAGCGCCACGATGAGCAGCACCAGCCCGACCAGAGGCCACCGGAACCGACCGAAGCGGCCGAGACTGGGCTCGGCGCCGAGCGCGGCATGGGTCCGCCGGGCCGCCGCGGCCGCACTCTGCCGTGCGGCGGCGGTGACGCTGCCCGAGTCGGTGCGCGGGCGGGGGAGCCCTGTCCGGGCGCGGGGCTCGTCGAGGGCGCGCCGGGTGCGGCGGGTCGGCTGGAACGACGGCGGGGGAGGCGCGAGCTGCTCGCGCTGCGTGGTCACCGTCGTCGCGAAGGTGTCCGGGGGACGCCTGGCCTTCGAGACGAGCATGGGCACCCCGCTCGGCGGCGTGCGCGGGACGAGCTGGTCGAGCAGGTTCGCGAGCTCCTCGCCGGACGACGGGCGCCGGGAGGGTTCCTTGGACAGCAGCCGCATCACGAGCGCGGCGAGCGGCTTGTCGATCGTGGGCGGCAACGGCGGCACCGGGCTGTTCACGTGCGCCACCGCGATGTCGACCGCCGTCGGGCCGGTGAAGGGCCGGTGCCCGACGAGCGCCTCGTACGCGACGATCCCGAGCGAGTACAGGTCGGACAGCGGCGTGGCAGGACGGCCGACCGCCTGCTCGGGCGACAGGTACTGGGCGGTGCCCATGACCATGCCGGTGGCGGTCATGGTGAGCTGGTTGGTGGCGAGCGACACCCCGAAGTCGGTGATCTTCACGCGGCCGCCGCGGCCCAGCAGGATGTTGCCCGGCTTGACGTCACGGTGGACCACGCCGGCGACGTGGGCAGCGTGCAGCGCACGGGAGGCCTGGGCGAGCATCGGCAGCAGCCGCCGCGTCGACAGCACGGGCTCGCGTTCGAGCAGGTCGGACAGCGGCTCGCCGACCACGAGCTCCATGACGAGGTAGCCGGAGCCTTCCTGCTCGCCGTAGTCGAACAGCTGGGCGATGTTCGCGTGGGACAGCGACGCCGAGTTGCGGGCCTCGGTGCGGAAGCGCTCCAGGAAACCGAGGTCCCCGGCGAACTCCTCCTTGAGCACCTTGACGGCCACGGGCCGCGCGAGGGTGTCGTCGAACCCCTCCCACACCTCGCCCATGCCGCCGACCGCGATGGGCCGCACGAGCCGGTACCTGCCCTCCAGGGCCACGCCGGGTGCCGTCCTCACTGGCCCAGCACCGCCTCGATGACGGCCTTCGCGATCGGCGCCGCGACCTTGCCGCCCGTCGCGTCGCTGCCGAGGCTGCCTCCGTGCTCCACGAGCACGGCGACGGCCACGCGAGGGGCGTCGGCCGGAGCGAACGCGGTGAACCAGGCGTGGGGTGCCTCGTCGGTCCCGGTCTGCGCCGTGCCGGTCTTGCCGGCCACCTGCACCCCGGGGATCTGGGCGGCCTTGCCGGTGCCGCTCTGCACCACGCCGACCATCATGTCGCGCAACGACGCCGCCGTGGCGGGTGACACGGCGGTCGACAGCAGCTTCGGCTCGGTCGGTTGCACAGTGGTCAGATCGGCAGACCGGACCGTCTGCACGACGTACGGGGTCATCAACTTTCCGCTGTTGGCGATCGCCGCCGAGATCATGGCGATTTGCATGGGTGTCGACTGCACGGAGAACTGCCCGATCGCCGACTGCGCGGTCTGCGGGGCGTTCAGCGCGGGCGGGAACGTGCTCTCGACCACCTTCATCGGGATGCGCAGCGTGTCGTCGTCGAACCCGAACAGCTGCGCCTGCTCGCGGAGGGCGTCGTCGCCGAGGTTCATGCCGAGCTGGGCGAAGGCGGTGTTGCACGACACGCGGAGCGCGTCGGCGAGGGAGACGGTCTCGCCGCCGCACGACTCGCCGCCGAAGTTCTGCAGGTTCGCGCTGGTCTGCGGCAGGTCGAGCTCGACCGGCGACGGCAGCTGGCTGTCGGGCGTGTACGCGCCGGACTCGAGGGCCGCGGCGGCGGTCACGAGCTTGAACGTCGAGCCCGGCGGGTACGTCTCGCGCGTCGCGTTGCTCTGCAGGGGGTTGCCCGGTGCGGCGGCGAGCTGGGCGTAGGCCGCGCCGGCGGCCGCGGTGTCGTGCGTCGCGAGGGCGTTCGGGTCGAAGCCGGGGGTGGAGACGAGCGCGAGGATCTTGCCTGTGGACGGCTCGATGGCGACGACGGCGCCCTCCTGGTCGCCCAGGCCCTCGCGCGCGGCGGCCTGCGCCGCGGGAACGATCGTCGTCTCCACCGCGGCACCCTCGGGTGCCCGGCCCGTGAGCATGTCCCGCACCCGCGAGAAGAAGAGCCGGTCGCCCCGGCCGGTGAGCTCGGCGTTCGCGGCGAGCTCCAGCTCGCTGCGCCCGTTGACGACGGAGTAGAAGCCCGTCATCGCGGAGTACAGGTCGCCGTCCGTGTACGAGCGCTGGTACCCGAACGCGTCGTCGACGGGGGCGCTCGACGCGATCGCCTGGCCGCCCACCACGATCGGCCCTCGCGCGTTGCCGAACTCGCGGTACAGGTTGCGGACGTTGCGCGGGTCGCCGTTGAGCGAGTCCGCCTGGACGTACTGGACCCACGACGTGCCGACCATCAGCGCCACGAACATGACGAGCACCACCGACGCGAGCCGGCGCAGCGGTGTGTTCACCGGACGCCCTCGATCCGCTCGGTCGGGTGGTCGTCGTCGGGACGCGGCGCGGCGGCGCCGACCACGACCGGGGTGCCGATCTCAGGGGTGAGGGCCCGGACCTGGGGTGCGGGGCGCCGGGCCTCGTCGGACACCCGGAGCAGCAGCGCGACGATGATCCAGTTGGCGACCAGGGAGGAGCCGCCGTACGCCAGGAACGGCGTGGTCAGGCCGGTGAGCGGGATCATCTTCGTCACCCCGCCCACGACGACGACCGTCTGGAACGCGACGACGAACGACAGGCCGCCCGCGAGCAGCTTGCCGAAGCCGTCGCGCACCCCGATCGCCGTGCGGAAGCCCCGCTCCGCGAGGATGAGGTAGCCGAGCAGGATCGCGAGCATGCCCGTCAGGCCGAGCTCCTCGCCGAGCGACGCGTAGATGAAGTCCGACTCCGCGTACGGCACCAGGTCGGGCCGGCCCTGGCCGAGGCCCGTGCCGAACAGGCCGCCGTTCGCCAGCCCGAACAGCCCGCGGACCAGCTGGCCGCTGCCGCCGACGGCCTTCCCGAACACGTCGTCGTCCATCGCGTGCAGCCACGCGTCGAACCGGGCGCCGACGTGCGCGAAGGCGGTCGCGGCCAGGGCGGCGCCGACGACGAACAGGCCCAGGCCGATGACGACCCAGCTCAGCCGCTCGGTGGCGAGGTACAGCATCGCGACGAACAGCCCGAAGAACAGCAGCGACGTGCCGAGGTCACGCTCCAGCACGAGGACGGCCAGCGACGCGCCCCACACGATGAGGATCGGCCCCAGGTCGCGGGCCCGCGGCAGCTGCAGGCCGAGCACCCGCGGGCCCGCCAGCGCGAGCGTGTCGCGGTGCGTCACGAGGTACCCGGCGAAGAACACGGCCAGCGCGATCTTGGCGAGCTCCGCCGGCTGCAGGCCGACACCGCCGAGCCGCACCCAGATCCGGGCACCGTTGATCAGCACCCCGAGGCCCGGGACCAGCGGCATCACCACCAGCACGAGACCGACGACCATCGCCGTGTAGGTGTACCGGCGCAGCGTGCGGTGGTCGCGGAGCAGGATCAGCACGAGCGCCGCCAGCACGATCGACAGGGCCGTCCACGTGAGCTGGCGCTCGGCGAACCCGTGGTCCTTGCCGCGCGCGGCGTACGCGAAGTCGATGCGGTAGATCATCGCCAGGCCGATGCCGTTGAGCGCCACGGCCACCGGCATGATCACCGGGTCGGCGAACGGCGCCCGCCAGCGCAGCACGGCGTGCAGGCCCACGCTCAGCGCGGTCAGGCCCACGCTGTAGCCCACCACGTCCGCGGGGACGCGGCCCTCGGTGCCGAGCCCGACGAGCACGTAGCCCGTCACGCTGATCGCCAGCGCGAGCACGAGCAGGCCGAGCTCCGTGCCCCGCCCGGCTCGCACCCGGTGCGGCTGGATGGTCGCCATCACGACCGGCTCACGGGCCGACCACCACGGTCTGGTCGGTGACCTGCGTGGTCGGTGCGGCGGTGGGTGTCGGGGTGGGGGTGGGCGTCGGCTTCCTGGTGGGGGTGGACTCCGGCTCGACCGTGTCCTCCTCGAGCATCGTGACGAGGTCACGGGCGTCCGACAGCGAGTCGGCATGGATGGTCTGCTCGACGCGCTCCCGCAGGTAGGCCGACCGCAGCTCGTCGATCTGGGTACCGGAGCGCTCGACGACCGTCGAGAGCTCCACGGGGCCGAGCGTCTGAGGCAGGCCGCGCAGGATCACCACCTCACCGTCGTCGGCCGCGACGTAGTACTGCGTGCGCGTGAAGAGGACGCCGAGGCCGGCGACCGCCACCACCAGCACCACGGCGCCGACCCACACGATCGCGGGGTGCAGCCGGCGGCGGGCGGTCGGCGTGTCGTCGTCCTCGTAGCCGTCGTCCGGACCCACCTCGACGACGGGTGCGGGCTCGGGCTCGTCGGCCTCCGGGTCCGGCGCGGGCGGCTTCGTGGCGCGGGCCGCCGCAGCGAGGCTCGCCGCCCGTGCCGCCGGCCCGTCCGCCGCGCTCGTGGGGTCGTGCCGGGTGGTCGCCGCAGCGCCGACGACGGTCGCGGCCGTGCTCGGCCCGGCTCCGTCCGCGACGTCGTCGAGCTCGATGACGTCCGCGAGCACCACCGTCACGTTGTCGCCGCCGCCCGCACGCAGCGCGAGCTGCACCAGGCGGTCCGCGCACGCGTCGACGTCCGCGATGCCCGCGAGCGTCTCCTCGATGGTGTCCGCGCTGACGAAGCCCGACAGACCGTCCGAGCACAGCAGCCACCGGTCGCCCGGACGCGCCTCCCGCACCGAGAGGTCCGGCGTGACGTCCGGGTCGAAGTCGCCGAGCACGCGCATCACCACCGACCGCTGCGGGTGGTGCTCCGCCTCCTCAGGCGTGATCCGGCCGATGTCCACCAGGTGCTGCACGAACGTGTGGTCCGTGGTGACCTGCGTGAGGACGCCGTCGCGGAACAGGTAGCCGCGCGAGTCGCCCAGGTGCACCATGGCGAGCTTGTTGCCGGCCCGCAGGATCGCGATGACCGTGGTGCCCATCCCGGACAGGTCCGGGTCCGCGTCGCTGCGGGCGATGATCTCGTCGCGCGCCGACTCCAGGGCCTGCTCGAGCTCGTCCAGGGCGTCGTCGGGACCGTGCGACTCGCCGTCGAGCGGCGCGAACGCCGCCACCGCCACCGAGCTCGCCACGTCACCGCCCGCGTGGCCGCCCATGCCGTCGGCGACCATCAGCAGGTGCGGACCCGCGTAGGCGGAGTCCTGGTTGTTGGAGCGCACCAGTCCCACGTCGGACCGTGCCGCGTACCTCAGGGCGACGGTCACCGGCTACCTCTGCAGCTCGAGCACGCTCTGCCCCACCCGGACCGGTGTACCGGTCGGGAGCGGAACGGCGGCCTCGACGCGCTGGTCCGCCACGTACGTCCCGTTCGTCGAGCCGAGGTCCTCGACGAACCACTGACCGTCCTGCGGGAACACCCGGGCATGCCTCGACGACGAGTAGTCGTCGTCGAGCACGAGCGTGTTGCTCGGAGCCCGGCCGATCAGCACCGCCGACGTGCCGAGCGGCACGATCGTGCCGGTCAGCGGCCCCTCCGTCACGACGAGCTTTCTCGGCCCGGAGCCGCTGCGGGCGGACCGGGGCGTCCGGACCGGGGGGTCCGACGTCGCCGCAGCCGCCGCAGCCGCGGCCGCCGCAGGTGGGGCCGCCGTGCGCGCCTGGACCTGCTTGTTCGCCCGACGACGGTCCACGATGCGCGTCCCGTACAGGTCGCGACGCAGCACGCTGATGGCCGACAGGACGAGCACCCACAGCAGCGCGAGGTACCCCAGCCGCAGCAGGGTGACGGTGACTTCACTCATGCGTCGGCGTCACTCGTCCGGATCCGGCTCGCCACCGGTCCAGAACAGGATCCGGGTGCGACCGATCATGAGGGTGTTCCCGTCCAGCAGCGTGGCCGCCGGCACGTGGTGCCCCTCGACGTACAAGCCGTTCGTCGACCCCATGTCCGTCGCGATGACGCCGTCGGGCGTCACGCGGATCTCGAGGTGCCGGCGCGAGACGCCCGGGTCGTCGACGATGATGTCCGCTTCCGAGCCGCGACCGATCACCGTGACCTCGCCCGTGAGGATGTAGCGCTGGTCGTCCACCACCAGCAGCGGGTGCCGGGGCGTCGGGCTCGTCCCCGCCGCGGGGGCCACCGCACCGCGCACCGTCGCGCTGTGCACCCGGAACCGGGCCGACTCGAGCTCGGCGTCCTCGCTGAACGACACCGTCACCGGGCCGACGAACGCGTACCGCTGGCTCGCCGCGTGGTCCGTGACCTCCCGCGCGAACTCGTCCGCGAGCGTCTCCGCACCCCACGACTCGATCTGGTCGTAGTCCCCCGGCGACAGCTCGATGGTGAACTCGTTCGGCACCACGGTGCGGTCCCGGCCCAGCACGGCCGCGCGGTCGTCGAGCTCGCGGCGGAGCGCACTGGTCAGCTCGACCGGCTTGAGCTCGCTGCGGAACACCCGGGAGAAGGCGTTGTTGACCGCACGTTCCACACCGTTCTCGAACTTGTCGAGGAAGCCCACGCCCACCTCCCTTGCTGTCGCGCCGCCGGCGGGCGGGGGTGCCCGGTCGAGCTGTTCTGCGCCGATCCGCCTTGATGGTATCTGCGACGCGGCGGTCGCGACCGGGTTCGGGTCCCGACCGGCGGGTGTTCACCTCGGCGGTGCCGTGGCGGGTGTCGGGCCGGGTCGCCGCCGACCCGGCGGTGGTCGGGGCGGCGGCCGTGGTCGTGCTAATGTTCTGCGGCGCGCGCGAGTGGCGGAACGGCAGACGCGCTGGCTTCAGGTGCCAGTGTCCGAAAGGGCGTGGGGGTTCAAATCCCCCCTCGCGCACAGTGGGGTGGTTCCCGAAAGAACCGCCTGAGCAGTACCGAAACTCCCGGTCAGGGTTCTCTGGCCGGGAGTTTCGTGGTTCTGGGGGTGCATGAGCCGGTCTGGAGGCGCTCGCAGACGCGGAGAAGCCCTGCCGAGGGGGCTCGACAGGGCTTCTGAGGTCGATTCGGCGCCGTTGGGCCTGTTCGCAGGCAGGCTGACGCTGGCGAAGTGGAGCAGTCGTGCGTCCCGGCCGCAGGCTAGGCGATCAGGCGGCGATGCTCAGACGCCCCTTATCCGCGGTACGGGCGCCGCCGGCCCCGCGTCCAGGTGTGACGGTCGAGCGGCTCGGTCGACGGTTCCTCGCCGAGCTCGACCTGCCACGGGTCCGGCCGGTGCCGAGCCAAATGCCAGCCGCGGAGCCGTTCGATGTTGTGAGCAGCCAGCGTGACGGCCATCAGCAGGGTGGTCGCGACGAGCCCCGGAACGCGGAAGTACCCACGATTGACGTTGCGGACCTGATAACGGAGCTGGGCGTTGAGCCCTTCGATGAGGCTGCGACGGTTGAAAGACAACGCCCACCGGGTGGACTGCCAGGCCAAGGGTTGGCGGTCGCGTTCGAGGTCGGTGTCACGGACCGTGACGGTCTTCCCGCACGCGCAGGTCCCACCGCGGACGCATCTGGCGGTGGGCAGATGGCGTCCCCGCCGCATCGATGCCGGGGTGTTCGGGCAGCGGAGGCGACCGGCCAGGGCCGGCCCTTTCCACCGCTGGCTGCCGCGCTCGTCGCGACGACGTGCCAGCGGGGTGAACCGGTAGGCCTCGCGCTTGTCGAACAGCTCGCGGGCGCGGGCCTTCTGGGTGGCGGTGTCCGCGATCCTGGGAGGCTCAAGCTGCCGCAGGGGTTCGGGCAGCGCGTCGCAGTAGAGGGAGCCGTCGATCCACAGGCTCCCGGTGATCGGGCCGGGGCGTACGCCGCGCTGGCTGGTGTGCAGGTCCATGGTCACCGCGATCCCGCGCTCGCGCAGTGGCCGGGCGAGGTTCTCCGCGCGGGAGGTGGTGTAGCCGCGGTCGAGCAGGACCTCGGTGACGTTCGGCAAGGCGTTGAGAATTCCGAGAGCAGCGCCTGCTCGGCCCCGGACCCCCGGACGCAGGGCCAGACCAGCAGCCAGCTGAGGCAGCGGTTCCCCTGTCGGTTCGGGTGCGTAGGTCGCGATGTGGGCTTCGTAGCCGAAGTACAGCTCGGTCGGTCGCCGGTCGGTCCCGGTGCGTTTGGCCCACCGCGCATCTCCGTCGGCGGCCGGGCGACCGTCGGCGTCGGTCCCCGCGTTTTGAGTGCGCGCCCGGTAGGCGGACTCGATGTCGGTCCCGTCGATCGCCACGACGCTCGGCGGCGTCCAGGTGGGCGGGATGCTGGCCTGGACCAGGCCCGTGGCGACCTCGTCGACCCGCGCGGGGGCGAAGTGGCATCTGTCGGGGCACTCGTCGACCTCGCCGGTCTCGGGGTCGGCGGTCAGGTCGTGGTTATGAGGGACGAAGAACCCGACTCCCAAGGCGTCTTTCAGGGCGTGGTACCCAGACAGGACAGGCCGGTACAGGATCACGGCCCTGGGCGGGAAGCCGAGCGCGAGCCTTTCGCTGGGCGACGCTGACAGCAGTGTGCGGGTGACGCCGGCGAGAGTGAAGGCCGCCGGGCTTCCCAGAGCATGCAGCATCATCCCCGCCGCAACGGCGTCGAGAGGGTACGCGCGGGGGCGGCCGACCGTGCGCGTCCGCAACGTGACCAGCCGGGAGACGACGTCGCTCTCGGCCCAGGCCCGAGCGCGTCGGACCTTCTGCGCGGAGGTCAGGGGAACCGGGGTGTAGATGATGCGGCTGAGGCCGGTGGACGACGACAAGGGCCGGGACTGATCGGCGCCGTGGCGCGTCATCGCCGCACCATCGAGGCGAACACCTCTGGCTCGGGTTGCGGGGCCATGAACGGCATCACGTGGCCGAAGATCTTCCACGACGCGACGCCGGCGATCCGAGCGAGCTCGCCAAGGTGCACGCCATGTTCGAGGTGGTCCTTTACCCACGTCACGCGCAGCCGGCTCAGCCGCAGTGGTGGGCAGTCCGGTGGTAGCTCGACGTTCTGCAGGAGCTTGGACAGCCGCGAACGGTCCCAGTCAGCCGCGGTGAAGCCCAGAATCAACGACCCCGGATCGTCGACCTTGATGCGCCCGAGCGTGTAGTCGTGCGGCGCGCTGATCGGGATGGTTCGCGGATGCTGCCCTGGAACGGACAGGCACAGGAAGCCGTGCCGCTCGACGAGGTCGTCGGTCGAGACCCGCCAGGTTTCACGCGGGTACAACCCGGCACCCAGACCGAGCGCGAGGAACGACTGCAGCCGGCGGCGCTGGACGGCGGTGCGCTGCTGGTCGGCGACCTCCAGCAGTCGAGCAACCTCAGCAGGCGTGTACGGAACGATGCGCTGGTTGGCCCGCAACCGCTCCTCCGGCGGCTCCCATGGCGCCTTGGACGTGACCGCTGCAGCGAAGCGGCGCAGGTCCGAGCGGCGAGTGGCCCGCGACGCCTCGGCGAGGTGCGTGCACCCGACCTGGATGTACCGGGAGACGACGTCCGGGGTGAACACCTGCTCGCGGTCCAGCGGCAGCCCTTCACGGTGGGCCCACACGAGGAACTGAGACAGCGTCCGCATCGCTTCGACAGCTCGGCGGTCGTCTGCAGGGTGCACATCCACGGCGACCGCCCGTGCGAAGTCGGCCACGGGCGCCCAATCACTGGGGCGCAGCGCCTTCGGGACATAACCCGCGACAGCCTGCTCTACGGAGAGGGGCTCTGGGGCGTGTCGGTTGACGGGGACAGTTCTGGAATCTGAAGATGGGCGCACGAAAGCTCCTCTTCTCGCAGGGTGGTGCTTCGAGGCAGCGGCGGGAACCGCTGTGAAGGCGATCGGGCCGGGATGCCACTCCCGGCCTTTCGCGTGTCAGGGGATCGGCGCCCTGCGCCGAGCAGGGTCAGCCCACGGATTCCCCAGCGGAGTCGGCGAGGGCGGCGGCCAAGAGGTCAGAGGCGACGGCGCTCACGGGACGGCCGTGTCAACGACGGCTGAAAACGAACCCCCTGTCGACGGGCGAAAGTGAACCCCTCTCGTTGGTGTGGTCAGTCGGTGGTGGCCGCGGGTGGGCGGCCGAGGTCGCGGTTCTTGAGGCGGTAGGAGTCGCCTTTGAGGGCGACGGTGTCGTCGCCGAAGACCTCGCCCCAGCGTCCGAACGGCTTGTTCGAGGTGACGATCAGCGAGGCACGTTCGTAGCGAGCCGAGACGAGCTGGAAGAACAGGTTCGCAGCTTCGGGCTCGAACGGGATGTAGCCGACCTCGTCGATGACGATCAGCGGGTAGCGGCCCAGGCGGCGTAGCTCGTCTTGCAGGCGCCCGTCGTGGTGCGCGGTCGCGAGCCGGTCGACCCACTGCGAGGCGGTCGCGAACAGGACCCGGTGACCGGCTTGGCAGGCGCGGACCGCGATCCCGGTCGCGAGGTGGGTCTTGCCGGTCCCAGGTGGGCCGAGGAACACCACGTTCTCCCGGGCGGTCACGAAGTCCAGGGTTCCGAGGTGGGCGATCTGGTCGCGGGGCAGGCCGCGGGCGTGCTCGAAGTCGAAGTCCTCCAACGACTTGCGGGACGGGAACCTCGCGGCCCGGATGCGTCCCTCGCCGCCGTGGGCCTCGCGGGCGGCGACCTCGCGTTGCAGGCAGGCGGCGAGGAACTCTTCGTGGGACCAGGACTCGGCCCGGGCCCGTTCGGCGAGCCGGTCGACGGCCTCACGCAAGCTCGGTGCCTTCAGCGCGCGGGTGAGGTAGGCCAGTTCGCTGCTCACGTCCCGGGCCGGGGACTTCACCGGGCTCATCACGCCACGTCCGTCAGGCCGAACGCCGCGTCGTAGGCGCTCAGGTCACGCTGCTCGACGTCGTCGACCGGCGCGGGTGCCGAGCGGCGAACGGCAGCGGCGGCGGACATCGCCAACGCTGCTTGCCGGTGGGCGGGGTCGGTGATCGTCTGCCACCGCGCCCAGCAGCGCGGATGGGTCGCCACGACCTTGGTGCCCAGCCGGACGGTGACCTGCTGCAGGTCGGCGACGACGTCGACGAACCGGCCGACCGCGACCGGGTCGACCGAGTAGTCGTTGGAGCCGAGGCGCACGTAGTGATCGCGCGGCAACCTGACCCGGGTGCGCCAACCCAGCTCAGGGACCACCGGCGGCAGCGTGAGCATCGCCGCCCGGTCGACCTGCCAGCGATCCTGCGGCCGGCAGCCCAACGCTCGATGCTGACGAGCGTTCGCCAGGACGAGCCAGTCGACCAGCTGGGTGTTGAAGTCGTCCGGGCCGGTGAACGTGCGCCCGGGCAGGAACGAGGTCTCCAGATAGCCGTTCGCCCGCTCGACCAGGCCCTTGGCCTCCGGGTCCCGCGGCCGGCACTGATGCACCCCGATCCCGAGCATCCCGCGGAACGCCTCGAAGTCGTCAGTCAGCTTCGGCTTGCCGGCCCGCCAGGACCCGACCGCGGCCTCGTTGTCCCAGACCAACTCCCTGGGGACTGCGCCCATGCGCTGCAGCAGGACCCAGTGCCCGGCGATCAGGTCCGGTGACAGCCGTGACGGCAGCATGATCGCGAACGTCATCCGCGAGTAGCCCGCGACCATCACCAGCACCGGCGGTGAGCCGACCTGCCCGGCGCCCAGTGCCACGTCGACCGGTGGAAACCACAGGTCGCACTGCACCCGCGCCCCAGCCTCGTAGGTGGTGCGCGTGGCCGGGTCCGGCGGCAGGTAGTACGGGCGCAGCACCCGCACCCGGTCCTTGAGCACGGTCAACGAGTGCTGCCAACCGATCCGCTGCGCGATCACCGTCGCCGGCATCGTCGGGCACGAGACCAGCAGCCCACGGATCAGTGGTTCAACCTCGTCGACCAGCGAGCCTCTCGCCGGGCGCTCGTACTTCGGCGGCGCGTCACGAGCCAACGCCCGCCGCACCGCGTTCCTCGAGACTCGCAGCTTGCGGGCGATCGCCTTGATCGCCATGCCCTCGACCCGTTGCAGCCTACGGATCTCCGCCCAGTCCTCCACGGTCATCACCCTCCTCAGCGTCGCCGAGGGGGTCCGTGTTCATCCGACGCCACGGGGTTAGTCTTCACGCGTCGCCGACAGGCCGGTGGCACGGGCGCGCGCGAACAGCGGCCCTGCCACGGAGGCGGGCATGCGGATCTCCACCCGGACGAGCTCGTGGGGCTTCAGGTCGCGCGGGCGCGAAGAGGGGCGGCCGGAGCGAGCCGAGGTCACGTGGACCGAGTTCCCTGGATCGTTCATGTCACCTACTTCCATTCAGTTGGCCTGCGTGCGATTGGTTCTCAATTTCTGTGGAGACATCGCACGGCTGGTCAGACCGTCAGGAAATCGGCGGGGCTATGAAGTTGTTGCTCCGCGCCACAGGCGAGCTCGCCCAGAAGCGACTCGGCTCGCCGCACCGCGATACGGGGCCGTACGTGCACGCTAGCGCGATCGCGCAGGCGTCCCATGGACGCGACGCGGCGATCCGATAGGCCGGCCCAGGAGGTTTGGACGTAACGCACCAACACTCTCGAGGGAAACTCGGCCGACTTCGATCGACAGCATCGGGACGAGCGCCGTCGTCGTCGCCGACGTCACGCAACTCCAAGGCCGCGCGCCAGCTCGTCCGTCTTTGTCTGATCGCCGGACACGACCGCAGTGCCAGCATCGACGAGCGCGCGTCGGACGTCGTCGGCCGGAACTTAACAAGATCCGTTAAGACGGGGGCTGCTCGTTAAGGTCCTCGATCTGCCGTGCCCACGTCCGAAGGTTCGGGTTGGGCAGCGGGTCGTGCCAAGCGGCATCTTGCTCGGACTCTGAGCTGCTCGCTGCGCCGCCCAGGCCTGGCAACGCGTGACCCAGTCGCTGACGCGCTCGTGCCCGAGCTGTCCGTGTTGAGGCCTTCGCCATGCCGGGGGTCACGGTGGTCGGGTTCGGTTGAGCGGGTGGATTATGCCTGGCGGTAGCGTTCAGAACCAGCCTTCGCAGCTGTACCCGTAGCAACCAGCTAGCGTGGTGGCGCCGACGGAGACTGCGGTGCGGAAAGAAGGCGGTGATGTCTCGGTGATGGACGTTTGCTGATGTCATCGCCGCGAATCTGGGCGTGCCTGCGGACGGCGTAATGCCGACGAGGGTCTGCGGGCATCGGGTACGCCGACCGTGGACGTCCAGGTGAGCGGAGTGGCGGGGTGCACACGCCGGCGGAGCGGATGGGTTCGAATCGGACCTGCAGGCTGAGTGATTGATAGGCCTGGTTGGGCCCTCTCGGGGCGAACCGGCATGTGCGTTTGAGGGGGACGACGACAGTGCAGTTGGATGCGGATCGGTGCGTGTCGTGGACGCAACCTGAGGCGGCCGCGGGGATCACTCCACGGGCCGTGTTCCTTGGGCCCGATCCTGACGGGCTCGGCAGTCTCCAGGTTGCGACAGCGGAGGCCGTCGCGATCCCATCCCGGACGGCACTTCGAGAGCTCTACATGGCACGCAGGGGTCGTCGTCAGATCACCCTTGTAGTTGCGGTCACGCACGGCGACACCGCTTACCTCTTGGGCCCGGACCCGCAGGCATCGACCGTCGAGCTGACGGTCGAGGCGGCCCGGCGGCTGCTTCAGTCTGCGCTGGCCGAGCCGGACGTCGAGCTAGCTTCCGAACGGCTCGCGAACTTCCGCAGGGCGTACGAGTCGACTGCGCCCGGGTTCACTAATTCTGGGCTGTTTGCGACTCACCACGTGATGACGAGTCTTAGGACGCGGTCGGACTGGGCGACCCTCGGTGAGGCGGGCCGCGCGATTCTGTCCCAGCGGGACACCAACCTCATCAAGGCGCTTGGGTTCCAAACGATTCGCCACACCGCGAACGCGCTTCTCCTCAGGAGCGACGGTCACCCCCCGCGCGCCGTGGCGGTCCTCATTGATGCGACCGAGCAGTTCGACCAGAAGTCGGCTCGCCTGAGTGGGTCACCGGTCGCCTACGGTCTCGCGATCGCCCAGCAGCAGGAGCTCCCTTGGCTGGTGGTGATCCGCAAAGACCAGATCCGGCTCTACCCGGGCCGCGACGGCGTCGGAGTGGGCGCCAAGGGCCAGACAGAGACGTACTTCGAGATCGACCTCGCCACGATCGACGCCGACCACGCTGCCCTCCTCCCGCTCGTCTTCTCCGCCGCAGCGCTCGCGACTGCCGGTAGTACAGACCAGATCCTCGCCGACTCCGCCCGCTATGCCACAGCGCTCGGCAAGCGGCTCCGCGAGCGCGTCTACGGCGAGGTGGTCCCGCCGGTCGCCGTCGAGGTCGCCCACCAGCTCGCGAAGCAGGGTCGCGTGCTTGACGCCGACGGCCTGTCGACGGCGTATCAAGTAACGCTCCGTATCCTCTTCAGACTCCTCTTCCAGGCGTACGCAGAGGACCGCGGACTGCTGCCCGCCGGCCGCAACGAAGGTTTCGACGCCAACTCGCTCAAGAGTCAGGGGCGCCGCCTGCTCAACGCCGGTGAGCTCGAGTTTGGTGACTCGGCCATCCTCTGGCGCGACCTGGAGCAGGTCTGGCTCGCGATCGACAAAGGACAACCTCTATGGCAGGTCCCTGCGTACAACGGAGGGCTGTTCGCGTCCGGTGCCGACAGCTCGCCGGACGGTGCGCTCATCGCGAGCATCGAGCTGCCCGACAGGGTGCTCGCTCCAGCGCTGCGCTCGCTCCTCGTCGACCGCACCGAGGACGGTACGGACGGCCTCGTCGACTTCCGGTCTCTGTCGGTGCGCGAGTTCGGCACCATCTACGAGGGCCTCCTTGAGTCGTCGCTGTCCCACGCGGATCAGGACCTCACCGAGGACTCGAAGGGCGCCTGGGTTGCCGCGAAGGACGGCGACGACGTGCTTGTCGGAGCGGGCGGCTTCTATTTTCATTCGGCTTCGGGCGAGCGGAAGGCGACCGGCTCGTACTTCACGCCCAAGGTCGTCGTCGACCACCTCATCGAGCGGTCAATCGTCCCCGCGCTAACGAAGCACCTGGACGGCATCGCGGCGCACCTCCGTGCGGGCGACGGTGCGACCGCAGCGCGCGACTTCTTCGACTTCCGCGTCGCCGACCTCGCCATGGGGTCGGGCCACTTCCTTGTCGCCGCGATCGACAAGATCGAGGCCCTCATGCGCACGTTCCTCACCCAGCACTCCGTCCCCGGAGTGACCGAGGAGCTGCGTCGCCTCGCCGAGGTCGCCAAGGAGGCACTCGGGACCGACGATGTCGCCAAGCTCGACGTCGACGAGGTAAGGCTCCTTCGCCGCCAGATCGCGCGCCGCTGCATCTACGGCATCGACATTAACCTCATGGCCGTCGAGCTCGCTCGCCTCGCACTGTGGATCCACACTTTCGTACCCGGCCTGCCTATGTCGAACCTCGACCACGGACTCGTCTGCGCCAACTCCCTCACGGGCATAGGCACCATCGACGAGGCCGTAGACGCGCTCGCCAAGGTCGCTGAGACCACACTGGTGGTTGAGCCCCGTGAAGCCTTCGCGCCCGACGATGGTGGTCTCGCCCCCACACAGGACGCTCTCTTCGGCGGCGCCCAGCCGAAGCTCGCTCTCACCTCGAAGCGCCCGGTGGCTAGGGCGAAGGTGAACGTCGGCTACCAGGCCGCTATCCGTGCCTTGCTCCGTGAGCACCTCGACCAGGTGATCCCGCTGTTGCTCGACGTCGCCAACGCCTCTGAGGCGACGAAGGCCGAGGTGGAGGCTGCCGCCACGCACCTCGCGGCCGCGCGCGAGGCGTCCGCGCCGATCGCACGGCTCTTCGACGCCGCGGTCGCGGTCCGGCTCGGCAAGTGGACAACAAGTATCACCAACGAGGCGACGCTCCGACGTCTCACCGAGACGACCGAGCCGACTGAGATCGTCGCACCGCTTCTGCCGGCGCACATGCCCGTGCTCTTCCCCGAGGTGTTCGTCCGCGAGAACCCGGGTTTCGACGTTCTCCTCGGCAACCCGCCGTGGGAGAAGGTCAAGGTCGAGGAGCACGCGTGGTGGGGCGCCAGGTTCCCGGGCATTCGGAGCGCG
Organism: Cellulomonas sp. URHB0016; assembly: GCF_054057935.1. Lineage (NCBI taxonomy): Bacteria > Bacillati > Actinomycetota > Actinomycetes > Micrococcales > Cellulomonadaceae > Cellulomonas > Cellulomonas sp. URHB0016. The sequence continues at coordinate 2,496,337 of NZ_JBSRZU010000001.1, forward strand.
AGGCAGGCCGACGCCGAGGCCATGATCGCGGCCCGCCGTGCGGAGCGCCCCGATCTTGTTGCGGAGTACGAGGCCGAGGCGGCCCGCGCGGACGCGATGAAGAGGATCCTTTCCGCAGGTCTCAACGTCGGTCGATCGATGATCGACACGGACCTGTTCCAGGCGTTCTGCTGGCGGAACTGGCAGCTCCTCGCAAGCGGCGGCCGATCGGCGATCGTTCTGCCGCGGTCTGCGCACTCGGGCACCGCGATGGCGGAGTGGCGTCACCACGTTCTGGCTCACGGGTCGTTCGCTGACGTGTGCTTCCTGCTCAACAACAAGCGCTGGGCTTTCCCGGATGTCCACCCGCAGTGGACGGTCGGGCTCACGGTAATCGAGAAGGGAGGAGAGCCGATCGTTCGGTTCGCTGGCCCATTCGCGAGCGAGCGTGAGTTTCTCACCGGGGCAGGCACCGCGGCGGAGGTGCCGGGAGCGGAGTTTGTCACCTGGTCGGCCTCTGCAGCGTTCCCACTGATCCCGGATGCGGCCGGGGCAGGCATCTTCCGCAAGATGAGGCGGTTCCCGCGTCTGGATCACGATGATCAGCGACTGTCGGTCCGAGGGCTCCGGGAGTTCCACGCTACTGACGACAAACACCGCTTCTCGTTCTCGGGTGCGACGCCTGGATCCATCCCGGTCTACAAAGGCGACTCGTTCAACATCTGGAACCCAGCGACAGGATCGACCTACGCGTGCGCGTCACCGGAGGCGGTTGAAGAAGCCCTCTTCGCGAAGCGCCTCAACCAGGCGAGGTTGAAGCGGTCGGCTTTCTACGGGCTTGCCGCGGCGATTGTGGAGGATCCCCAAAGTCTGCCTCTCCATCGGCCTCGGATAGCGTGGCGAGACACCGCGCGCGCAACTGACTCCAGAACGTGCATCGCCGCGCTCGTTCCGCCGGAGACGGCTCTAGTCCACCAGGCCTACTACCTCTTCTTTCGCGCCGGAAGCTCGGCCGACGAGGCGTATGTACTCGGCGTGCTCTCGACCGTGGTTTTTGACTGGTTCATGCGGCTCGTCGTCGAGAACCATGCCACCGTTGAGATCCTCCTCGGCGCACCCGTTCCGCGCCTTGACGATGCGAGCCCGGTGCGAACGCGCGTCGTCGAGATCGCAGGCCGCCTTGCCGCAGTCGACGTCCGCTACGCCCCTTGGGCCGCCGAGGTCGGTGTCCCCGTCGGCTCCGTGACGTCCCCGGCAATGAAGGACGATCTCGTCGCCGAGCTAGACGCCCTCGTGGCGCTCTGCTACGGGCTCACGGAGGAGCAGCTCGTCCACATCTTCGCGACGTTCCACCGTGGCTGGGACTACCAGCCGCGCCTTACGACCGTTCTCGCCCACTTCCGGACCTGGAGGTCCCAGGCATGACCGGCTTGCCTGACTTCGCGACCAATCCTCTGGATGGCGTCTTCGACGAGACCGTCGCTGACAAGGTCAACGAGCTGCTCGTGTCGGCGCGCAAGAACAAGGTGGTCGCGCCGCCGGTCGCGATTGCGACGGCGTACATCAACCCGGCCGGGTTCGTTCTTATCGCCGACGAGCTCGAGCGGGCTCCTCGAGTTCGGCTCCTGCTTGGTGCCGAGCCGGACGCCGAGTCGGTCCGCTCGGTCAATGCGGGCGACTCCGACGCCGTCGAGCGCCGTGACGCCGCTCTCGGCCGTCATCAGGCGTGGCTCGAGGCCGAGCGCGACACGATGGGCTTCGACTACACGCCGACGCAGGAGGCGCGGCGGATGGTGCGATGGCTTGAGTCGATGGACCCCAGCGGGTCCGCGAGGGTCGAGGTGCGCCGGTACACGCGCGGGTTCCTCCACGGGAAGACATATCTGGTCGAGGACGGCCCAGCCCAGGCGGCGCTCGCCGGGTCGTCGAACCTCACGTACGGAGGCCTCGCCCACAACGCGGAGCTCAACCTCGGCACGATGGGCGGCACCCACGCTGCCGCCAAGGTGTCGGAGTGGTTTGAGCACTACTGGGCCCGCTCCGAGCCCTACGACCTTTCCGGTCTCTACGGTCGCTTGTGGGACCCGCACGCCCCGTGGACGATTTACTTGCGCATGCTCTGGGAATTGTACGGCTCGGCGATCGCCGAGGAAGAGCCGAACTCGCGCACACTTCTCGCGCTGACGCAATTCCAGGCGGATGGCGTCGCGCGGATGGAGCGACTTCTCGACGAAAACGGGGGAGTGCTCGTCGCCGACGAGGTCGGCCTCGGCAAGACATACCTCGCCGGCGAGGTCATAGCACGGGCATCGGCGAACCGGCAGCGGGTACTCATCGTCGCCCCTGCGGCGCTCGTCGCCTCGATGTGGGCTCCGTTCCTCGACGATTCGCGGTTCTCCCGGTGGGTCGACATCTACTCGTACGAGAAGGTGCGCAACCAGGTCGACCCGACGCTGTCAACGTACGACGCCGTGTTTGCGGCGAAGATGGACGATTACTCGCTCATTGTCGTCGACGAGGCACACAACCTCCGCAACGCTGGAGCCCAGCGCTCCGCCGCGATCGATTCTGTAATTGCCGCGGGGGCGAGCCCGAAGAAGGTCGTACTCCTCACCGCGACGCCGGTCAACAACTCCCTCGCGGACCTAGAGACCCTCGTCAAGTACTTCATCCGGGACGACGCTCGCTTCGCTGGCATCGGCATCCCATCCATCAAGAAGTACATTCGCGCCGCTCAGGACGTCGACCCGGCGAACCTGACCCCGGAGCACCTGTTCGACCTGATGGACCAGGTCGCAGTCCGCCGCACTCGGAAGTTCGTGAAAGAGCACTACCCCAACGAGACGATCACCGGCCCAGACGGCAGACTGACCACCCTGAGATTCCCCCAGGCGAAGCCGCGACGGATCGACTATCCGATCGACGACGAGGGCGCGGCCCTCATCGACGCCATGGTCCGGGCACTCGACGACCCCACGGACCCGCACCAGCCCAACGCGTGGGCGCAGCGCGTCGTCGACCCAGAGCGCCTCATGCTCGCCCGCTACCTATCGAGCTGGTACACGCTCGACCACGACCTCGCGACGTACCAGATCACCAACGCCGGTCTCCTCCGCTCCGGCCTGCTCAAGCGTCTCGAGTCGAGCCCCGAAGCGCTCACGGCGTCCCTGGAACGCATGATCGCCTCGCACGAGGCGTTCCTCACGGCCCTGGCCGGCGGCTACGTCCTTCAGGGCGACGCTCTCGCGGACTGGACTTCGTCCGACAGCGACGACCTCGACGCGTTCGTCGAAACACTCGACGTCGACGAGCGCCCGGAAGCCGCCGCGGGCTACCACCTCACCGCGCTCACCGCCGACGTCACCTCCGACATCGAGTTGCTGCGGCGCCTGCACGCGCTGGCGCATGGCGTTGTCACCTCGAGCGAGCGCAAGGCGACGGAGCTCACCGCGGCGATCGCGGCAGGCGTCGATACCGTCGCCCTCGCTGACCCCCGGCTGATGTCGAAGGTCGGCGCGCTCGTGGTCGAGCTTGCGCGCATCGCGGAGGCCGCGCGCAGGATCGACGCTCGCGGCGTCTCCGGGCGCGACCGGCGCAAGGTGGTGGTCTTCTCGGCCTTCGCTGACACGGTGATCCCTGTCCATGACGCCGTAGTCGCCGCGATCAACGCCGCACCACCAGGTTCGGCCCTGTCGGACTACCGGGGGCGAGTCGCCGAGCCGATCATGGGTGCCTACGCCAGGACGCTCGCCCGCGGTGCCACCGGGGGCGTCGACCAAGGCGGCCGCGCCACCGTGATCGGTAGCTTCGCTCCAGAGACCGCGAGCGAGCGCGTCAACGGCAAGCCCGTCCACGAGGACCTCTTCGACATCCTTTTGACCACCGACGTACTCGCCGAAGGCGTCAACCTCCAGCAAGCCGGTCAGATGATCAACTACGACCTGCCGTGGAATCCGATGCGGATCGTGCAGCGTCACGGCCGAGTCGACCGCATCGGGTCCAAGCACGACTACGTTCACCTCGGGCTCTTCTTCCCGGCGCGGCGACTCGACGAGATGCTTCGGCTCGAAGAGACGATCGACCGCAAGCTCGCCCTCGCGGATGCGGCCGTCGGTGTTGGCGACGTCCTCCCTGGCCGCGTGACAGGGCGCCAGATCAACTTCAATGACGCCGCCGCGATGGACCAGTTCGCGCAGCTTCTGGACAACGGCGGCTCCTCGGCGTCGCTCTCCGGAGAGGAGTACCGGCGGCGACTCTTCGACGCTGTGCAGGTGGATGCGACCATGAAATCCGACGTGCTCGCGCTCCCGTACGGATCCGGCGCGGGCTTCGTCAGTGAGGGCGTTCGGGGCAACGGGTACGTGTTCTGCGTGCGGATTGGCACCGAGGCGAAGCCGTGGTTCCGCTACGTCGCGGCTGACGATGCCTGGAACGTCCGCCGGAGCACCGATGGCGTTCCTCTCGTCTCCGCTGACACGCTCATCTCGCTCCGGGTCGCTGATCCGGTCACGCCCGTTCGTGAGCGTTGGCTTCCAGAGGACGTGTACGCCCGAGCCTTCGCCGCATGGTCCGTCGCACGTGACGACGTCCACGCCACCTGGACGGGGATGACGGATCCCAACGCGTTCGAGCCGGACGTGCCCGCAGCCTTCCGTGACGCGACCGAACTGATCCGCACACATGGCCGGTACCTCGACCGGGAGGCGAGAACCGCTCTGTTGCGGCGGCTTCGCAGTGTGCCTCCGGTCAAGGTCGCGAGGGCGGTACGGCGTGCCCTCGCGGAGGGTCGGACCGCCGAGGAACAGGTCACCAAGGTCACCGAGGTGCTCGACGCCGCTGGCGTCATCGCGGCGCCGCCGCGCGAACCGCTGCCCTCGGTCGAGAAGCACGAGGTCCGGCTCGTGGCATGGATGGCGGTCAAGGGAGAGACGGCAACCGAATGACGGTCGACGCACGATTGAGAAGGCTCCATTGCACTTGCCATCCGGTGCTTGTCCACTCCCTGCCACCCCAGCGGATCGTTGAGGAGCAGTGATGAAGGCAGTCGACTCGCACCTGCTGACGCTGCTCAAAGCGAGCAGCCAGTACATCGTGCCGATCTACCAGCGGCTCTACTCATGGCAGGAACCCGAGTGCGAGCAGCTCTGGTCTGACATTGTGCGGGCCGGCTCGAGCGCAGAGCTCGGCGCGCACTTCACCGGTTCGATCGTCTACGTCGCGCGAGGGCAGTCGACCAATACGTCGGCAGAGCCGGACCTGATCATCGATGGCCAGCAGCGAGTGACGACGGTGACGCTGATCCTCGCCGCGCTCGCCGAGCGACTGGACGGGCTGCCTGAGAACGAACGTGAGCCGATCGACGGGTTCGCGCCTAAGAAGATCCGCAACCGATACCTTTTGAACGATGACGAGGACGGCGAGCGGGCGTTCAAGCTGATCTTGTCGCAGAGTGACAAGGACGCGCTCATCGCCATCCTCGAGGGCGTCGCGCCCTCTGCTGACCTGGTGACCCGAGTCGTCGACAACTTCGCTTTCTTCCGGCAGAAGTTGTCGAACCCTAATATCGATCTGGCCGTCGTGTGCCGGGGCCTCGACAAGTTGGTCGTGGTCGACGTGAAGCTCGAGCGTGGCGTCGACAACCCGCAGCTCGTGTTCGAGGCGATGAACTCGACGGGCAAGAAGCTCTCGCAGGCGGACCTGATCCGCAACTACGTGCTCATGGACCTGCCCCCGAAGGAGCAGGAGAAGCTGTACACCGCCTACTGGCGCCCGATGGAACAGGAGTTCATCGGCGCGGCCGATTCACAGTTCGACGAGTTCGTCCGCCATTACCTCACGATGAAGACCGGTTCCATCCCCCGCCAGGACGACATCTACGAGGCTTTCAAGAGCCACGCCACCGTCTTCACTGCGAGCGGAGAGACCGTTCAGTCCCTCGTCGTCGAGCTCCGGCAGTACGCCCGCAGGTACGCCGCGATGGCGCTCGGCAAGGAGACCGACGCCAAGCTGCGCCGCGCCTTCAAGGACCTTGACCAGATCCGCGCCGACGTCGTGTTCCCGTTCCTCCTCGAGGCCTACTCCGACTACGAACTCGGGACGCTGGACCGCGACGAACTCCACGAGATCGTCCAGATGGTCACGTCCTATGTGTTCCGTCGTGCGGTGTGCCGAATCCCTACGAACTCTCTGAACAAAACTTTCGCCGGGTTCAGCGCCGGGGTCCGCAAGGACCACTACGTCGACAGTGTCAAGGCACAGTTCCTCGGTATGAAGAGCTACCGCGCGTTTCCCACCGACGCGGAGTTCCGACACGCCCTAGTCACGGCGGATCTGTACAACTTCCGCCGGCGCTCGTACCTGCTACGACTGCTCGAAAACACCGGCCGCAAGGAGCCTGTCACAGTCGAGGACTACACGATCGAGCACATCCTTCCCCAGAACGAGAACCTGTCGAATGAGTGGCGAGGGGCTCTCGGCGAGCACTGGCAGGACGTGCAGGCCAAACACCTGCACACTCTCGGCAATCTCACGCTCACCGGCTACAACTCGGAGTACTCGGACCACCCGTTCGCCATCAAGCGCGATATGGAGGGCGGGTTCAAAGACAGCCCACTTCGTCTGAACAAAGGGCTCGGGCAGCTCACCGAGTGGAACGCGACCGAGATCGAGAAGCGTGCCGAGCGTCTAGCCAACGAGGCTGTCGCGATCTGGCGACGCCCCGAACTGCCCAACGACGTCGTCGCGGAGCTCCAGCAGCGGCGGGAGGTCTCCGACTTCTCGATCGAGGACCACCCGAACCTGCTGCCGGCGCAGCGACGGGCCCTCTTCGAGAAGTTCTCCGCCGAGGTCCTGGCACTCGACCCTGGCATCATCAGGCAGTTCATGAAGGTGTACGTCGCGTTCAAGGCCGAGACGAACTTTGTCGACGTCGTCCCTCAGAAGGCGCGGATGCGACTGAGCCTGAACATCCCCCTCGAGGCGCTCCACGACGAGCGTGGCGAGGCGTGGGACGTCAGCAACAAGGGTCACTGGGGCAACGGACCCACCGAGGTAGCGCTCAACGAGGACTCCGACTTCGCCTACGTGATCGGCCTCGTCCGTCAGGCCCTCGAGTTCCAGTTGGGGGAAGAGTGACCGGCCCGAGTTAGACCGCTGAGGACAGCGGACTGCGATCCTGACTTGCTCGATCTTGTGCGCCGACACGTCCGGGCGTTCCCGCTGCGCCGAGTCTGCGCGTGACGAGATCCGACGCGACAAGATCAACGCGAAGCGGTCATTGCTTCACCGAGTCAACGAATGTGGTCCTGCCGGCCGGTGACTCCTTGCAGACTCAGGACCCATGTCATCTTGATGTCCGCGCGGACATTTCTGTCAAGCCCGACCTGGTCTGGCGGACCGCGACTCAGTGTTGACGAGGAGTTGCAGCGAACGCATTCTCGATGCGCGCACGAACGGCAGCGTTGAAGCGGTCGTCGTCGATCAGCGCTGCAAGGTAGTCGCGCGCGCCCTGCGCGATGCCAGACGCAGGTTCGTTCTGCACCGCGGCCCGTTGGGTTGCGCTATAGAGCACGTGGCTCCACAGGTCTATGTCGCGCCGACTGGCTGGATAGCCGAGGGCGACTAGAACAGGTGTGACGAGGATGTGCCCGCGAACGTAGGCCCCATTGGGCAGCCTGCACTCGTCCTCATGTTTCTGAGAACACGCCGAGCAGATGATCACGCCCGGCATCTTCCGCGGGTATCGCCGGCGCCACTCCTCGTCGATGACGTACACGTCGGCTTGCTGACCGATGACGCGCCGACACGCGGCGCACGTCAATCGAAACTTGGGTCGCACAGGGCTCGTCACCCCAAGGCCCCCCTTCTCGCTGCATGACGACAGTAGCGACTCGCGTCACGCGCCCGATCGCTCGGCGCGGTGCTCGCTCATGGGCGTGGCGCAGCCGCTGCGCGGGGCTGGCGCCGTCGTCGTGCTTTCGGCGTCCGGTCGGGTGGCGGGAGCTCGGGCGCCCGTCGATTCGGGCGACGTCGGCTCTCGTGTCCAGATGTGGCGGTCCAGGGGCTCGGGAAGTTGCTTTGCCGTGTGCGACCGGCCAGGTGTTCCCGCTGTCGCAGGCCCACTCAGTCGAACTCGGTGCTCTCGGTGATGGACGGGTCCATGACCTCGGTCGGGTCGCCGACACGCCAGCGCCCACTGGAGCCGGCGCGAGACCTTGGGGAACGGTGATGGCCAGCCGGATCGCGCGGTACGCCTCGTCCGGGCCCGGCCGAGCGGGGGTGAAGTGAGTTGAGCAGGCTGGCGGCGCGACTGGAGCGGTCTGACCTGCAGCGATCGAGTGGAGGAATCGTCGCCTCACCCCGGTGAGGCGACGAATTGCGATGTTGAAAGCAGAGCGCGCGGGCCCAATGGCCCTGTGCCTGTTGACGAGGGCCGTGCCGTGGGGCACTCTGGCGGAGTCGGCCGCAAGCATTGGCGAGTGGCTGATCCGGCCAGACAAAATATCAGATATCAGAGGCGCTAAGTGCTCACGCACTTGGCGCCTCGACTCGTAATTAGAGGAGTTCAAATATGATCCGCGACGAATATTCAGCAGGTTCCGATAGTGGTCCGTCAAATAATGTGCGCGGCCGTAATGAGGCCCCCCGGATGCGCGCCGCGTGCCCGAGGACGCTGCGCGGCTGGACCTTCAGTACGCACGCGCAGCGCAACATCGATGCCCGCGGATTCGCACCCGATGACGTCGTCGACGCATGCGAACACCACGAGATCGCCATGACCGCCGACAACTACGAACCCGGGCGGAAGCGCTACGTGCGGGGGGAACTCGTGGTGATAGCCGCCCCTGCTCGACTCGAGATCATCACGGTCCTGCTCCGAAGCCATGAGTCGTGGAACGATGCCGACGCGCGAAAGGTGACTGGGTCGTGACAAATGCCGGGAGCTGCACCGGATGGATCGCCTCTCTGCGCGGAGAGGTCGTCCTCTACACGGGGACGTCCTACGTCGCCGGCGAGCACATGGTTCGTCGTGACCTGCAGACCCACACAGTTCGGATGGGCGGTCGGCCGGCGCGCGGGGAGTCAAACGCTGTGACGGTCCTCGTGCACGGACAGCTCTGGAGCGGGCCGTTGGCCGACGAGCGACGCCGGTACAGCCAGAAGGCCGTCTTCATCGAAAAGGTCACGCGAGTCACCGGTCGGCACGTCCATGTCATCGACGACGCAGGCTTCGGCAACCTCATGCGCGGCAAGCCGGCTCGCTGCTTCGAGCTCCAAGCCCCCGACTGAGCGGCTCTTGCGCGGGGGTCTGTTGCACGGTTAGGTGACAGTCGGTCTCACGGGAGCCCGTTCCAGTCGTACGTGACGCCTGCCACGATGTCCGTATGCAGCCCTACTACGCGAGCGTGGGCAAGATCTCTTTTCTCGTGGCGACCGGCGAGGCGGAGCGCAGCAGTGTTGAGAAGACAACCCTGTCATCGAGGGGCGTGGCCTCCATAAGCCCGTCGCTGGAGGGAACGGTCACACGCGAAGTGGTTCGCTCGGGTCCGGATCTGACGAGCGCGGTCGGTGTTCTCCAGCAGCTCTCTGCAGCAGTCCGGGCAGTCGAACCGCATCTGATCGACCCCGCGGACCCCACATTGGGATATGCGGACTGGTTCGAATTGGTGGGCGAGGCCCGCTATGGGCTGTTGCGGCGGGACTCGGGAAGTGACGGAACCTTGGTCGCCACCTGGTTCCTCGAAGTGCCAATGACTGAACTGGGCGTCGCTAGCTGGGTCGTGCTGACTGGGTCCCGCGAGCACTTGCGGGAACAGTGGAACGGCACCGACATGGTGAACCGCTCCGGTTCAGGAACGGACACGATCTTCGACATCCTGAAGGCCACCGCGGAAGAAGTGGTCACGGCAAGCGATCCCGACCCGAGGAACTTCTTCTCGGCTGTGTCCCACATGTGGGGGATGACCTCGTCCGCTCACCGCATCCGGACGATCGCCGAGGTCAAGCACGTCAAAGAAACACTCGACGGCGGCTACACGACACACGGCGAGGAACGCCTGCCCGTCGTTCGGGTCATCGTCGCTTCGCCGCTGTTCGTTGAGCAGCACCGAGACCGTGTCCTGGAACCCGCACAGGCGGGCGAGACTCCGAAGGACACCTCCGCCGGCCGGTGGACGCGCGTCCGGGCGTGGCTCGGATTTCGATGAGCTTGGGCGGGCAGGTAGGTCAGGGGTCGGGCTCGAACGCAGGGAACCCTGCCCGTCGCTGCGCCTCGTAGGCCTCAAACACCAGCGCGAGTGAATTCCGTTCACTCTGGCGCCCTTCGAGTGGACCTAGCCACTCGATCATCTCGAACGAGCGCGCCCGAACGGCGCCAATGAGTACGACCTGGTCCGTAAGGCGGCTCCATGCGTACAGTTCCCCGCTGTGCTCGAGCCACGACACCCGCCACGTCCCTGTCCGCGCCCTTTGAGGGCCGCTGAATAGGTCGTCGGTATCGTCCTGGCGCCAGTGATAGCCGAAGTCCATACCCCCCAGAGCCAGAGACGCTTTGCGAACGCTCCCTCGCAGGGCGGACGACAGTCGTGCTTCGTCCTCGTCGGCGAAGGCCTGACCAGACGCGTAATACCGCAGGTCGTCCAGCGCTAGTGCGCGCTCACGCTCTTCGTCCATGAGCTGCTGCTCTTCCAGCGCCGTTCGTCGGCGGGCTGCCCCCTCTGCCTCCGCCCACCCGAGCATGTTGTGCAGCCAGGCACGACATGTTCCGAGGTCGGCTCGGGCGAGTTCTTCCATGCTGTCCAGGCGGACGATCGCGGCGCGTGCCAGAGTGGTCGGGTCGGAAGCATAGATGCGGCGCCGAACCGGCCAACGCTTGCGCGAACGACGCGGTGCCTCGTTGCCGTCACTATGCGTCGTCAGACGCGCCAAGCGTGCGCACTGCGCGTTGTGATCGCGCCGGATGTCCGCCAGCAGCCGGATCAGCCGTTCCTCCGCGAGCACGATGGCGTGATGAGTGGGGAGCGTGGTGTCGAGGTCCATGCACGTCAGGTTCGGAGTCGTCTGGTGCGCTGCGTCCCGATGAAGGGCGCGCAGGAGCCTGCGGGTGTCGTCCTCGAGGAGAGCTTGCAGCCGCTCCCGGGACCATTCGGTGATCTCCTGGCGGTCCCACAACGGCTCTCCATGTCTTCGTGCCACCGCTTTCGGAGCAGCACCGGCCGCGAGGAAGCGTTTGAACGTGTTGACCGACAATCGCAAATCCCCGCTGCTGCGCGTCAAGGAGATGGCCTCGATCAACGTCACCTGCTTGGACGGCGAGTTGCACACGCCTTTCTCCTCCGTACGTCGAAGCTGTCGAACCCCTGTGAAACCGTGATGTGCAGCGCGTCCCTCATCGCAGACGTTGTCGATCTCACCAAAGTAACCGCCGGACGGGTCGCAGTATCACCGGTCGTACCAGGTGATCCGGAACGTGCAAGGCAGGCGCACGGTCGGCTGCCAGTCTGTCGGCTGGGTGGGCGAGGCTGTCGCGGTGACGAGCTCGCGAGGCACACCCACCATCGTGAAGCACCGGGCGTCTACTCGGAATTGCCGTGTGCCCGGGTCCCTCATGAAGGTGTGCCGGAGCCCGCGCCAAGTACCGCGTCCCCGGAGGTCAGCGAGTTTCGGGAACCACCTACAGTGTGATGTTGCAGGACATCGGCAGCAGGCCGGACCCTCAGGGTCCGGCCTGTTTGCGTTGTTGGGGTTGGTAGTCCTGGTGGTGTCGATGGTGAGTTCGCCGATGAGCTCGCCGGTGAGGGCGTGCACGATGCGGACCTGGAGGTCGGCGATGAGCATGATCACGGGGGCCCGGGCGTGGGTTCGTCCGATGCCGATGGGGTGCAGCGGCCGTGGATCCGCAGGGTGAGCTTGCCGTTGTCGTCGATGCGGTCGTGGCGGACGCGTTCGTGGGTGCCGGCGCCGCCGACGGGGTGCGCCTTGGCCTTGGCGGCGTAGTCGGTGTGGGTGTGCGTCCGTGCAGGGAACTGTGTGGGCACGTCGGCCTCGAAGCGGACGTAGGACGAGCGCGGGCGTTTGGAGGCTCATCGCATTGGCAGCCCTGTCCGCCGGCGCACGAGCGAACGTTCGGTCAGCTCAGGTTCGACCCGAACGGCGACGAGGTCGTCTTGCTGAAGTTCTCGTCAACGAGTCGTTCGTCGGCACTCTCGTCGGGAACTTCTCGATCATGAGCACTGTCTTGCTGAAGTTCTCGTCAACGAGTCGTTCGTTGGCACTCTCATCGGGAGACCTCGTACCGGAGCTGTGTCCGCGCCGCAGCGGTCGTCAGTTCGCGTCAGTTCCCACAAGCACTCGCCACACCGCGGGAGAGAAGAACCTACGCCGGTAGTCGCTGCCACCAACGGGTGCGAGGACGTCGAGGGCGATGAGTTGGTTGATCAGGCCGTTCGCCCGTGCGTAGGAGAGGTGAAGGTCGCGCTCCACCATCCGAACAGTGAACGACGGACGGGCGACGGCGTAGTCAACAAGGGTTTGAGCGCTCTCGGCGCGCAACCGCGAGTCGCGGACGCGGTCCTTGAGCTGCCGCTGCACGTCGACCAGGTCCAGCATCCTCCGGTGAGTCTGAGTCGCGGACGCGTGCAGGCCCGTCGCGAAGAACCTCACGAACGCATCCCAGTCACCGTCGGTGCTGACGGCGAGGAGCAGGTCGTAGTACTCCGACCTCCGCGCTTCGAACCACGGCGACACTGTGAGTGTCGGCTCAGACAGGACGCCGAGCTTCAGCAAGTGAAGGACGGTCAGGAGTCGACCAAGGCGGCCGTTGCCGTCGTTGAACGGATGCAGCGTTTCGAACTGGTAGTGCGCAAGCGCTACGGACACGACCGGATCGAACTCGTCGTGGCCTTCGGCGCCCATCCACGTGAGCAGGTCTCCAAGCCTCGCCTCAAGATCCAGGCCCGGTGGCGCTGGAACGAAGCGTGCCGCCTTGACGGGAAGCAAGTCAGGGGCCGCGCCATCCCGGCGCCCAACCACGACTTGGATGTCCCGGACGTGACCGGATGACCTGCCTTCCGAGCGGGTCCTGGCAACCAAGATCGACTGAAGTTCGCACAGCATGCCGGTAGTAAGCCTCCGACCTTGATCAACCCACGCGAAGGCGGCGTCCGCCATGGAGACGTAGTTCAGGACCTCGCGGAGTTCGCTGCTTGAGGGCTGCTCTTCGTCTGCCGTCAACACCTCGGTAAGTGGCGCGTATGTGCCCCTCGATCGCGTCGAAGCCCTAGGCACCGCCGGCTCAGGCGCAGCGCCGGGCAGTCCGCCGGTAGCTCGATGTTCCGCAGCAGCGTGGACAGGCGTGGGCGGTCCCACTCGCGCGGACCTCGAGGGTCGTGTGGGCGGCGTCGGGTGAATCGGACGGATCGGACGACTCGCGGGCCGGGCGGCTCCAGGGCGCGGCGCCGATCGCGTCGGCCCAGGTGAACGAGGGTGCAGCGGCACGGAGTCGTCGACCTGAGCCGGTAGGCGCGGGCACCGCGGCCGCGGTCGTCGGCGACGGCGGGCCGACGACGCGCGTATCTGCCGGGCACGGCCCGCTACTTCTTCACGTGGTTGCCCGGGACATCGGAGCCTGGGCGGCGAGGTCGCGGCGGGGGTCCCCCCGTCGGGTTCCTCGGTTCCCTCCTGTTCTGTGGATCAAGGGCGTGAGCATGTCCATCAGCGTTGTCGTCGAGTCGGTACCCGTGGTCGGAGCACCAGTGCTCGCGACACAGGACGTCGACCCCGATGGGGCACGGGTCATCGGGTTCTTCCCCGGCCTGGGGAGCCGTGCGGCGTACCGAGGGGCGGCGGGTGCGCTCGTCGCCGGCGCGCACCCGCAGACCCTCGCGCTCCTGGACGAGGCGGCTGCGGCCCTGCGGGACCCGGTGCCGCGGACGGAGCTGCTCGACGGTCCGCTGCCGGCGGACCGACTGCGCAGGCAGGGCCTGATCGGGGCGCGCGTGGTCGCCGCCAACCTCGCGCTGGCGGACAGGTTCGCGGTCGACGTCGCCGCTCGAGGGCTGAGGTACTCCTTCGCGGCGTTCACGGGCGAGAGCTTCGGGGTGCTGAGCGCGGCGGTCGCCTCGGGAGCGCTGACGGTGGGCGACGGCATCCGCGTCGCCGAGGCGTTCACGCCGTTGATGCTCCTCGCCTCCGCACCGGACGCCGAGGTGGCCGACGGTGAGGACCCGTTCCTGCAGGAGCTGCGAGCGCACCTGCCCGCGTTCGGCGCGGGGACGTTCCCCGTCGAGGAGCCCGTGCACGTCGTGGGGCTCGTCGGCGAGCCGGAGTCCCTTTCCGCGCTGCTCACCGACCTCGCGCTGTCCGTCTCCACGAAGGACGTCGAGGTCCACAAGCGGTACTCGTGGCGTCAGGTGAACGTGTACGTCCGCGCCGGCTACCTCGAGCGCTTCCTGCAGCGGCTCGACCGGCACCCCCTCGTCGAGGCCACGGAGCTCAAGGACCCGACGACGTTCCTGGCCCACTCCGAGCGGATGCTCGTGGTCCGGGACGCGCTGTCGAGCTGGATGGCGTCGCAGCGGATCGAGTTCCGCGCACCGCACACACCGGTCGTCGCGAACCACCGGCGGGCGGTGCTGACCTCCGCGGAGGAGATCCGTGACGCCGTGCTCGCGATGGTCGACAGGACCATGGACTCCGAGGGCACCGCCGCGACCATCAAGGACTACGAACCCGACCTCGTCCTCGAGCTCGGGTTCGGGAACCGGTCCGTGGAGCTGCTCGCAGCGAACGGGTCGGACTCCCCGGCCGTGGCGTGGACACCGGGCGACGACACCGTCCTCGGCGCGATCGAGGTCGGGGACGGACTCCGCCGCGCGCTCGGGGAGCTCCGGTCGCCGCACACGCCGATGGCGCCGCACCACCTGCAGCTGCTGCGCCGCGTGTTCGCCGGGTCGGCGTCACCGGTGACGTCGGCCTGGGCGCGGCGGCTGCTCGGCGACGCGGCCGCCGACGTCGTGAGCCGTCCTCCCCGGGACGACCTGCCCGGGCTCCATCGCTTCCTCGAGATGTTCCAGCACACGCTCGCCCACCGGGAGCACGTCGACCTCGACGGTGGTCGGCTCGTCCAGCGCGCCCGGGTGAAGAAGCGACTGGACGCCGCGGCGACGACGCCCGGGCACACCGTGACCGAGCTCGAGGTGCTGGACCCCGACGGCAGCGTGGAGCTCGTCTCGCTCGACGGGCCGAGCCACGCGGAGTCGATCGTGTTCCACGTCGAGAAGCCGCACGACGCCCGACCCGACGACATCGTCCGGGCTGCGTGCGGGCTCGTCCGCGCCGAACCGCGGGCCGACCGCGTGCACGCCGACCTCGCCGCCGTGGGCCGTCAGCTCCGGGCGTCCGGCTACGGGCGCGTGAGCACCTATGCCGCGGTCGCGTTCGTGACGCACCGCCTCGCGCTGTTCGAGCTGCTGCGGGTCCACCGCCCGGCCCTGGTCGTCCAGACCGACTACAGCGTCGCCGGGGGTGACCGCGCCGGCTGGCTCGTCTCGCTCGCCGTCGCGGGGTCCGCGGCACCGACGAGCATCCTGCCGCTCGTGGCGCTGTCGCTCGAGCACGAGCCCGACCCGGAACGGGTGGCCGCCGAGCTGGAGAGGCTCCTGCCCCGGATCGGCGACGCCGCGATCCCCGTGCTGTCGCCCGAGGGGGTGCCGATGCGCACCCGGCCCGAGCTGGCGGAGGCGACTGCGCGTGTGTTCGACGACGCCGCGCTCGACCGTCCCGAGCGGCTCGTCCGGCTGAACTCGGCGTGCCTCGTCATCTCGCTCGGCTCGGTGATGCCGCCGTTCCGGGTGCACTCGGGCGCGCACCCGGCGCAGGTGATCTCGGTGCAGGTCCCCGCGGAGCTGTGGCGCAGGGGGCTCAACCGCGCGCTGGACGCCGCCGACGAACGTGCGGCTCTGGCCCAGTCGCACGAGCGCGCACTCGTGCTGGGGTACGCCCAGCAGCGCAAGCTGCTCGCCAGCACCGTGAACGCGTACACCGAGCCCGGTGAGACCGTCGTCGGGTTCGGCTCGGGCGGCAGCGAGTCGATGACGATGTTCGTCGAACGGGACGACGTCCCCGGGGTGCGGGTGCGCAAGGTGCTCAGCGAGGCGCTCACCACGGCCGGCTGGGACCCGTCGGGGACCGGTGTCATGCTTCCGCCGTTCGCGAAGGCGCAGCGCCAGGCGGAGTACCTCCAGGCGCTGCCCGAGTCGCTGACGCGGCTGTTTCCCCGGGTGTCGAAGATCGTCTCCCGCGAGCTGCCGGTCCCGGCGCACCAGGCCGCGGACCGCCGCGAGCCCGCCCGGGAGCTCATCTACGAGATGTCGTACGTGCCGGGTGAGGAGATCAGCCGGTGGGTCGAGCGGACCAGCCCACCGCCGGCGGTCGTCGCCCGCGTGTACGAGGTGCTCCTCGGGGTGCTGCACCGCGACGTGCACACGGTCCGGCGCGAGCGGGCGCCAGGCGGGACGCTCGAGGAGCAGTACTTCACGAAGATCGAGCAACGACTCGAGCTGTGCCGCCGGACCGCACCGCTGACGTTCGGGCCCTGGCTCCTGGACTCGGAGCGCATCGTGGTGAACGGGCGCCCGCTGCGCAACATCACGGCGCTCCTCGCGGCGTTCCGCGGCAGCCCGCGGTTCCAGGCGGTGCTCGAGCCGGCGTTCCACTCGCTGGTCATGGGCGACTCCAACACGGAGAACGTCAAGATCGCCCACGTCGAGTCGTTGTACGCCGCCCAACGGGCGATCGAGTCGGGCGCGCGGCCCGCCGACGTCCACGCGGCTCTCGGCGCCATCACGGCCGAGTCGATCGGGCTGGCGCTCCTCGACCCGCGCGCCATCGGCTACCGCAGCGACGGTGCCGGCACCCGCGACGACCCGATGTACGACAACAAGCCGTGGCACAACTCGGTCGGTCACTACGACGAGCTGCACCACGAGCACTTCGACCTCCAGACGGGCACGGTCGACGGGACGCCGACGATCGACGTCCGGTTCCGGCCCGGCAACCCGTACCAACGCGCGTACCGCGTCCGCGACGTCCTCGAGCGGGGCGAGCCGCTGCTGGGCCCGTCGGGCATGGAGGGGCACTTCGCTCCGGTGATGCGTGCGGTCTACGGCCTCGACGACCCGGACGCCGCACAGCACCGTGACGACCCGCACTGGCTCACCCGTTTCGTCTTCACGATGGGCACCCACTTCACCGCGATGCCGCCGTTCCACTTCCTCGCCGAGACCGACGGGTCGCTGACGGACACGCCCCTGACGCAGCGGCGACCGGTCGCGATCTACGCCCAGGGCATCACGTGGCTGAACTGGGCGCTCGAGATGCTCGAAGGCACCCGGACGGAGTTCCTCGGGCTCCCGGTCCCTGCCGTGGACGCAGCCTCCGCAGATGAGGAGGCGGCCTGACCAGCCAGACGACCGGACTTCTGACGACCGCACTTCTGACGACCGCACTCAGCCGCCCGACCGACAACCCTCGTCCCGAAGGACCACGCACCCATGAACCCTGTCCCGCGCTCGCTGCCCGTCTCGGCCCTGAGCGACCTGTCCGTCGAGTCCCGCATCATCGCGACCCCCTGGAGCCGGATGCTGCGGGGGATCGGCCTCGGCCAGTACCCGATCGACCACGACCCCACCCTCGCGGGTTACGTCCGCGAGACCTTCGACCACCTCGTCGCGACGGTCTCGCCGTCGGACGGCTACACGCGGTTCTCCCGCGACCTCGCGGACGTCGCGCTGAGGGTCGTGGAGCAGCCCGGGCGGGACCGCTCCTGGGTCGACGGCGCCCTGGTGGCGCTGATGGACTCCGCGCGGTCGGTGCAGAACCCGTACTACCGGGTCATGGCCGGGTGCGTCCTCGTGGACGCCGTCGCGAAGCTCGGCCTGACGATGCCGTCGGGCACCGACAGCACGGACGTCGCCGCCGAGCTGCTCGGCATGCTCGCCGAGATCTCGCCGGACCGGATCCTGGACGAGAACCAAGGGCTCCACGGCGACTACGAGAAGGCGTCGGCGTGCTGCGGGGTCTTCCTGGCCGTCGGCCAGCTCGGTCTGCGCGACCGCCTGGTCACCACCGAGCGCAACTACGTCGTCGAGGCGCTGGACCTGCTCGAGCGCATCCCCAGCCCGTACTTCCGTGGGCGGGTCGGCGGGATGCTCATGTCCGTCATCGGCCTGCTCGGCTACACGGAGCACATCGTCGACGGGGAGCGCGACTACCTCGACGAGCTCCTGCGCTACCTGGCGCGGGCCGACGAGATCGGCACGTGGCCGACCCTCCCGCTGCCCATGCCGGTCGCGTGGTTGAAGGCGTACCCGCTGTTGACGACGCTCAACGCCATCGCGATCTGCGGGAGGGCGGAGTACCTCACGCGGCCGTTCGACATCCTCGCGGAGGCCAAGGAGCTGATGGGCGAGATCCCGTGGAACACACGCGTGCACATGGCGCAGTACTACGTGATCGCCCTGCACAACCTGGGGCGGCTCGACGAGGAGATCCCCGACCTCGACGCCTTCATGCGCGACGTGGTGGCGGCTCTGGACCTCGTGGACCCCGGCGAGAACTACGCGCCGCGCGGCAACGCGTACCCGTACATCATCGAGCTCGCCATGATGACGGGGCATCTCGACCTCGTGCCGGACGAGGCGCTGTGCCGCATGGCCGACTCGTTCCCCGACCTGAGCGCGCCGGCCGACCGGGTCAACCGCGCCTTCCCGGTCAGCTACGTGCTCAACGTCCTCGGAGAGATCGGCGCGGCCGAGCTCGTCCTCGCGCCGCGGGAGCGGTACGAGGGCCGCTCGGCGATGGCCTGGGTCGTCGACGACCTGTCCGAGGGCGGGCTCGAGGAGGGGGACCGTCTGTCGATGATCGACAACGCCCTCGTCAGCCTGGCCCTGCGGATGCGCGGCGCGGCGGCGGCCGAGACCGAGCTCTTCCGGTCGTTCGTGTTCCCGGACCTCTCCGGTGCACGCGTCGAGGTGTCCTCCGTGAGCGGCGGGTGAGCGGGGTCGTCGCGTCGCGGGTGCGTCGTGGGGGGTGCCCGGCTACGGCGCGGGGACCGGCTCCGGGGACAGAGTCACGAACTCCACTTTCCACAGGTCACCGAAGGGCATCGCCAGCAGGGCCTCGAGAACGGCCACGTGCGCATCTTCCGGGTCATCGACGCCGACGAGCGCCGACTCCTCTGCCAGTGGCTCACCCTCGTCGTTCATCACCTCGCGGTCTGCGTGCACGAGCAGCCGCTCGACGGGGCCGATCGCCTGGACCACGTACGTGTCGGTGACGCCACTGAAGGTCACCGCGTATGCCTGTCGACCCAGACGGGCTGCGAGCTCCGCGACCTGGATGCCGAACATCGGATCGATGAGGATGGCGTCGGGGCCGAGCTGTGCGCCGGTCAACCGCGACTCCTCCACGGACGTGGCCCTCTCGAACGAGAGGGGTGCCGGATCGTGGACGCCGACGTCGTCGAGGGTGGTGTCACGGAGTACCGCGACGGTCATGTTGAAAGACATGCGCTCAACCTTATGGAGAAGCGATGGCTCGTCGCTCGAGGTCCTGGCAGTCGCAGGTGGTCCCGCGCCCGGCTCCCAGGTGACCGGGTCGGTCCATCGGCGCCATCGCAGCGGAGTCTGTCGTACATCGGCCCGCCCCGACCGGGGGACGGTCGCGGTGACCCTCGGACCCTGCGCTCCCATGCTGCGCATCCCCAGGTGGGTGGTGTGCCTGGATCGTGCAACGAGGTGTGCCTGGAGCGCGAGGGGCGCGAGCGTTCTACGACGTCAGTGAGTTTCGGGAACCACCCACAGTGGGGTGGTTCCCGAAGGAACCGCCTGAGCAGTACCGAGACTCCCGGTCAGGATCTTCTCACCGGGAGTTTCGTGGTTCCGGGCTCGACGCCACACGCCTGCGCTTCCGACGTACGATCCCCGGGTGGCTCCTGCCGACCGCACGGCGCTCGACCCTGTCTCGGCGGGGTGGCTCGGCTGCCTGGAGCCGGCGACGCCCGACCGTGACGGCTGCCTCGCGCGCCTGCACGAGCTGATGACGCGCGTCGCCCGGCGGGAGCTGGCCCGGCGGTCCGCGCAGCTGGCGGTCGCCGGTCCCGAGCTCGACGACCTGGCCGTCCAGGCGGCGGGCGACGCGATGCTCGCAGTGCTGGCGAAGCTCGCGGAGTTCCGCGGCGAGAGCCGGTTCACCACGTGGGTCTACAAGTTCGTGATGTTCGAGGTGTCGGCCAAGGTGGGGCGCCACCAGTGGCAGCGGGTCGCACCGACGTCGT
This sequence comes from Cellulomonas sp. URHB0016, assembly GCF_054057935.1. NCBI lineage: Bacteria > Bacillati > Actinomycetota > Actinomycetes > Micrococcales > Cellulomonadaceae > Cellulomonas > Cellulomonas sp. URHB0016. The sequence continues at coordinate 2,516,648 of NZ_JBSRZU010000001.1, forward strand.
CGGACGTGGACTGGGACCGGCTGCCCGACCGGATGGGCCTGGGACCCGAGGAGCACGCGGTGCAGCGTGACCTGGTCCGGGCGGTCTCCCGGGCCGTCGAGCGGGACCTCACCGAGCACCAGCGGCACGTGTTCGTCGCCCTGCTCGTGGACGGGGTGCCGCTCGAGGCCGTCGCGCAGGGCCTGGGGGTGAGCCGCAACACCGTGTACAAGGCGCTGTTCGACGCGCGCCGGAAGGTGCGGGCCGCACTGGTGGCGCACGGGATGCTCACCGAGGGAGGTGCGGCATGACGGACTGGTCGCGGGTGGAGCACTTCCTGCACACCGACCCCGCCGACGTCGGGTGCGACGAGGCCATGGCCGTGCTGGAGGTCTACGCCGAGCTCACGCACGCCGACCCCGCCTCCGCCCGGGCGCGGTACCCCGGCGTCGCGGTGCACCTGTCGCAGTGTGGCCCCTGCGCGGAGGACCTCGCGGGGGTGCTCAGGGCCCTGGTGGCTGAGGCGGCGGACGCGACGGACTCCTGAGGAGCGTCGCCCGGCGCGGCACGTCCGCGAAACTCGTCGAGGTCGCGAGGTAAGAACCGCGTCCCGCCCGACGCGAATGGAAGGTCCGAGCACTCCACGAGTGAAAGGCCTTCTCATGCACCGTCTCACCCGCTCCGGTGCGGTCGTCGCTGTCGCGACCGCCCTCGTCATCGCCGCCACCCCGGCATTCGCCTCGACATCGTCGCGCGGCGGGCGAGGCCACCAGTCCGTGGTGTACGTCCCGACCAACGACGCCGCCGGGAACGAGGTCCGCGTGCTGACCCGCGCCCCCGACGGCACCCTGCAGGCCGCCGGCTCCTACGCGACGGACGGCACGGGCGGTGCCCTGACCGGCGCCGTCGTCGACCGCCTCGCCTCGCAGGGCTCCGTGGTCCTCGACCGCCCGGCCGGCCTCCTCTACGTCGTCAACGCCGGCTCCGACACCCTGAGCGTGTTCCGCGTCGCCGGCACCGAGCTGCGCCTGCGGGAGGTCGTGCCGAGCGGCGGCGACTTCCCGGTGAGCGTTGCCGTCCACGACGGCCGGGTCTACGTGCTCAACGCCCGCGGCGGTGGCTCGGTGCAGGGCTACGTCCGCCACCGCGACCGCCTGGTCCCGGTCGGCTCGTGGCACCGCGACCTGGGCCTCGACCCGACGGCGACTCCCGAGTTCACCCACACGCCCGGCCAGGTCGCGTTCGGCCCCGACGGCCGCACCCTGCTGGTGACGACCAAGGCGGCGACCAACGCGATCGACGTCTTCACCTTCGACCGGTTCGGCGGCCCGTCGGCCACCCCGACCGTGACCACGGTGCCCGGCCGCGTCCCGTTCGGCCTGGTGCTCGACGGGTTCGGCCACGTCGTGGTCGCTGAGGCCCCCAACGTGGTCGCGACGTTCGCCCTCGGCTCCGACGGCACGCTGACCGTGCTCTCCGAGCAGGCGACCGGCCAGGCCGCGACCTGCTGGATCGCCGCTAGCGGCGCGGACGTCTGGGCCTCGAACGCCGGCAGCGCCACGGTCTCGGGCTTCCGGATCGACGGTCCGGGCGCCCTGACGGCCACCGGCGTCACCCCGACCCTCCCGGGCACGGTCGACGCGTCCGTCAGCTCCGACGGCCGGTTCCTCGACGTGCAGACCGGCGCCCAGGGGACCGTGGACACCTACGCCATCGGGGTCGACGGCACACTGACCAGCGTGGGTTCCGTGGTGGTCCCCGGGACGATCGGTGGGGAGGGCATCGCGTCGTCGTGACGTCCGGCGCGGCGCGGCCGTCCCCTCGCGGGCCGGCCGCGCCGTCGCGCCCTGTCCGACCCGGCTGTGATCACGTTCGGCGGGTCCCGTAGGTCCTCGGGGTGTGCGGGCCGGCTTCGGGGCGCTCGCGGTGCGGGCCCGTCCGCAACGAACCAGGCCGACGCCCGGGTGGGTTACGGCATTGTGAGGACGACCTCGCCCCGCTTGTGGCCGGTGTCCGTCAGCGCGTGCGCCTCGCGGGCGCGAGCCAGGGGGAACGTCGCGTCGATGACCGGCCGGACGGCGCCCGCGTCGACGAGCCCGACCAGCGTCGCCAGGTCCGCGACGCGGTCGGCGGTCGGGCGCAGGCCGGTGAACGCGACGACCGCCCGCTGACTCCCGAAGACCCGGGTCCAGGCCATCTGGGCGAGCACGGACAGGGACGGCACGGTCGTCATGTAGACGCCGCCGCCGACGAGCGCGCCGCGGTAGGCGCCGAACGAGGCGACACCGGCGGCGTCGAACACCACGTCGTAGGCGCCGCGCGCTGCGGCCGCGTCGGTGGTGGACCGGTCGATCACGTCGTCGGCCCCGATCGTGCGCACCAGGTCGACGTTCCCCGGCCCGCACACGCCGGTGACGCGGGCGCCCAGGTGCCTGCCGAGCTGGACGGCGGCGGACCCCACGCCACCGGCCGCTCCGATCACCAGCAGCCGGGTCCCGGCCCGCACCCGGCCGTGGTCGCGCAGGAAGGGCAACGCCGTGAGCCCTCCCTCGGCGACCGCCGCCGCGTGCTCGAACGAGACCCCGTCGGGCAGCCGCACGATCGACGAGCGGGGGGCGACGACGTACTCGGCGTGCGCGCCCAGTCGCGTGCCGGTGGTCAGCACGACCCGTTCACCGGACGCGAGCGTGCCTGCCGCCACGCCTCCGAGCACCGTGTGCTTGGGCCGTACCAGCCCGAACGCGAGCCGTGCGAACGCCGGATCGGCGCGGCGGGCGGCGCTCATCGCTGCCGACACCGTGCTCGCCCGCACGCGGACCAGCACCTCGCCGTCGAGGGGCTGCGGCCGCGGGGCGTCGACGACGTGGAGCACGTCCGGGGGGCCGTACCGGGTGTAGACCACGGCCGACATCGTCTGGGTGGCAGTTCCGGGCATGGCCCGCTCCTCAACCTGGGTAGTGGAAGACGTCCTCGAGGCCGACGCCGAGCACCCGCGCGATGCGGAAGGCGACCTCGAGCGACGGTGAGTACCGGCCCTGTTCGATGGCGATGATCGTCTGGCGCGTCAGGCCGACCTGAGCCGCGAGCTGGGCCTGGGTGAGGTCACCGCGCAGCGCGCGCAGCGAGTTGGTGACGGCGGTGGGCTTGACCAACGCTCACACCCCGCGCCGGTAGCCGACGAGCTTGATGGTCGCCCCGACCGCGGCGGAGAGCACGAACGCCGCGTACATCGCGTTGCCGATCCAGAAGTGCGAGGCCTCGGCGAGCGTGAGCGCGAGCGGCACCGTCATGGCGATGCCGAGGACGAGGCCGGCGACGTACTCACCGCGGCGGTTGACGTCCTTGTCACGGTCGTCCGACTGGTAGGAGTCGCTGGGGCGGACGATCTCGACGCCGATGCGCACGACGATCGTCGCGACGATCGCGATACCGATGGCCCACAGCATCGTCACGACCCACGGGCCGTCCGCACCGCCGACCCCGCCGATCATCACGGCGATGTAACCGCAGGTCACTGCCAGGTTGACGACGAGTGCGACCCACACCCCCTTCTCTTCGTACGACACGGCAGCTCCCCGGGAGATGTAAAGAATCGTTGACATCGCCACGCTACGACGCGCCATGGAGAGGTGTCAAACATTCCAGACATCTTGCGCGGAGCGTGCGGGCTCGGCATCCGCCGACAGCGTCCAGATGTCGCGAGGCAGCCGGACCTGCCGCGGCGCTCCGGGACTCCATGCTCAGCCAGAGCCCCCTCGATCCGGGCGGTCACGTCCCGGACAAAGCGCCAGGCGTGCGCGACGTCGCTCGTGAGCCCGGGATCGACCACGTGCTCGGTCTCGTGGTCGCCGGCCTCGGTGCCGGATTCCTCGTCTCCGGCGGGCGCGGTCCGGCGCCCGGCCAGGGTGAACGTCACGTCGGCGTGGGCAGAGTCGCACGGTGCGACGGTCAGGCGTACAGCGTCACAAGGTCCTGGCCGGTCGCGGCGGCGCGTTCGATGACGTCCACGACCGTCCACAGCGACTCGACGTCGTCGGCCGTCGCCGGGTCGTCCTCGAGGTCGTCCGGGACGGTCAGACCTGCGGCGACGGCCGACCGGAGCTCGGCGTTGCTGGCCCAGCCGAACATCGGGTAGCCGTCGGTCGAGAGGCCGGCGATCGGACGGTTCGCCAGTGCGCCCACGAGCTCGGGCCCCAGGGTGGTCGCGGCGGTGCCGGCGAGGAACCCGGTGCGGAAGTCGTCCCCGCCCGAGGAGGAGTGCCCCACCGCGCCGTACCACCGGCTGCGGTGCCGCAGCACCGCGTGCACGTACCCGGACAGCGGCCAGGTGAGCTCGCCGCCGCCGGAGCCGATCGCCTGGGCGACGGTGCGTGCGAGCTCGTCCCAGCGTCCGATCGCCTCGGCACCGAGGTTCAGCGCGTCGAGCTCGGAGAGCGCGTCAGGTCGCAGCGTGGGGTGGCGCAGCTCGTCGAGGACCTCGTCGAGGGCGGTGACGCGCAGCTCCCAGGTGTAGCCCATCTCAGCGCACCGCCACGAGGAGCTCGCGCGGCACGCTCGCGACGTCCTCGGGGATCTCGAGCCCTCGGATCTCACCGAGCCGGGCGAGCGCCACGGCCCGGTCGTCGAGCAGAGCAAACCACGAGCGGCGGCGCTCGATGCTGCGGGAGTGGTCGCGGGCGACGGCAGCGTCCCGAGTGCGCAGCGCACTGGTGAAGGCGTCTTGGTCCCGTGCGGCGACCGCGGTGGCGATCTCGTCCAGGTGCGCGAGCCCGCGCGCCGCGGCCGGTGGGGTACCCGGGTCGTCCAGGGTCGTGCGCAGCGCCGCAGACAGGCGGGAGGCCGCTGCGTCGTCGCCGGTGCACAGCGCAGCCAGCAGCGCGGAGTAGTCGTCCGCCGGTTGGGGGGCCGACGATGACACCGGCAGGCGCCGCGCGACCTCGCCCGCCGACTCAATCTGCCCGGCGAGCAAAGCGAAAGCCGACCAGCGATCGATGCTCCGGAACTGAAGCTCGTGCGTCCCGGGGAGCCCGAGCCCGCGCCGCACGAACCCCGCGCCACGCACCACATGGATCCGGAGCTCGTCGAGGGGCACCTCGAGGTACCAGCCCAGCGCGGTGGACGCCCAGGCCGCGTCCACCGCGCTGTCGACGAGGTACGTGGGCGCCCGGTCCTGGACCCGCTCGAGTGTCTGGCCGGCTCTGTCGATCATCTGGCACTTGTGCGTGTAGCTCTCGGCGGCCCACTCGGCGTCGGGGCGGTGCGCGTACGGACGTGTCACGGTGGCGGCTCCAGGAAGATCTTCTCGACGGTGATCGTAGGGTTGCCCGCGAGCAGCTCAGCGTAGGGACCGGTCCGTACCCCGACGTAGCGGACCTGCAGATCGCTGTAGGCCTCCTCGATCAGGCTGCCGATCTCTTGGCGCCCGTCGGCGATCGCTGATCCTTGCATGCTGTCCGCGACGTCGCGCGGGTACAGCGGGTCGGTCTGGTCGATGCGACGCGTCCTGTCGACGAAGACGGACTGCCGGTCCGCGTACCCCGAGCCCCCGCCCTTGGCCTCCACGACGTGCAGGGTCGAGCCGTCGAAGTGGACCACGTTCGTGACGTTCTTCCCAGAGAACGCCACGGCGACGTCCCACGGCTCGCCGTCGCCGAACTGCCGGACGAGGTCGGCCACGTCCGCGGGGGACGTGGGACGCAGCAGCGCGAGGTTCGGATCGCCGGAGACGTCACGCAGGTACTGGCGGGCGCCGAGCTCGCCGAGCTGTTCGGATATCCGCGCCCGCTCGGACCTGCGGGTCGCTGTGCCGTAGTCGGTGACGAGCCGCGGCATCTCGGGCGGGTGGGCGTAGGTCCGACCCACAGGCGGCGGTTGGGCGAGCCGCGGCGGCGCCGGCGGTGTGTGGTGCGGCACGTCGGCCGCATGCGGGGCGTCCGGGACGCGCGGGGCGTGCGGCAGGTCGTCGAGGTGCCTCGCGAGCCCGGCGACGACCCCTGCGGACGCGAGGAACGGCACGATGCCGAGCGCCCGCTCCCACGGCGCGAGCTCCTGCCCGGTCAGCAGGTCGCGCCCCGTCACGGCCTCGATCGCGCCCTTGCCGGTCCCGACGAACGGCACGAAGTCGAGCACCATCGACAGCACCGCGAGCAGCGAGAGGCCGAACGCCGCCTCGACCGCGGAGTTGGCCACCCCGAAGCAGTCCGTGAAGGCTGAGCAGTTGTCGGCTGCGGCGGGGGCTGCCGTGAGCAGCGAGACGACCGCGGTGGTCGTCCACACGCCACACGCCAGCTGGGCGACGCGCAGCGCCCGGCGCACGTTCCGGGAGGTGCGGGCGCCCGGACGTCGGGGGTTCCTCACGAGGCACCGCCGACGGGGACACGCTCCGCGGTGGGCTCGCTCGCGGCGCGCGGCTCGCCGGGGAACACCACGAAGACCACGACGATGCTGACGAGGACGAACACCGCGAGCGCCGTGTAGCTGCCGATGAGGTCGTTGGACACGCCCTGCAGGACCGCGCGCGACATCAGCCACAGTGCGAGCAGCCGGGCCCACGCCGGCAGCCGGCTCGCGACCCGCCGCCAGCGGTCGAGCCACGGGAGGCTCCACTCGTCCGTGCGCAGGAGTCGAACGGCGAGCAGGACCCCGAACGCCGCGAACCACAGCCACACCCGCTCGAGGATCCCGGCCAGTGCGAGCGTGGCGAGCAACGAGGTCGCGACGGCTGCGGTCACCCGGCGGACCACGCCAGGTGTCCGACGCGTCGGGACCGCGGGGTCGCCCGGGTCGGCGCTGTCCTCGGCGGCCCGGAGACGGTCCTGCAGGAGGCCGGGCAGCATCGTCGCGCCGAGCCAGAGCTGGCGCACGAGCGTCGCGCCGACGGCGGCCGCCACGACGACGCCGCCCGAGCCCTGCAACGCGTTCATGGCCTCGACCGTCGGGGCCCCGTTGGGCTGCGCCCACGTGAACAGCGGGCGCACGAGCGTCGGCGCTCCCGCGACCCACGCGTCGGTGCCGAGCCACACGATGACCAGCAGCAGCGCGCTCACCAGCAGCCATGACAGCACGGGGGGCACCACCCGTCCCCGTCCGACGGACAGCACGACCGCTCGTGCCGCCCGCGGCAGCAGGACCACCCCCGCGGTCAGGAGCAGGTACGTGATCAGGAGCGGCAGGAAGCCGTGCACCAACACGGCGAGCGGTCCCTCGCCGAGCACGCCCGAGAACCACGGCGAGGTGGAGTACGGGGTGGGAGCGGGCATCTCGGCCGAGATGAGGTCGCCCACGCAGAAGCCCACGACGACGAGCACCCCGAGCTGGCTCGAGAACGCGCCGATCCCGATCATCAGCGCGAGCAGCACCACCGACTCGGTGTAGACGTCCTCGTACCCGAGGCGGAGCAGGCCCGCGACGAGTCCGACGACGGTGATGGCGCCGGGGAGCACGGCGGCGAGCGCGGGGACCGTCACGACGACGTGACCGTCCCCCGCGAAGCCCCGCGACGCGGGCCAGCGGGCCATCAGGCGCCGAGGCCAGACCAGCCACTGCCGGTCTGCCCAGCGGATCAGGCCGTTCATCCGGCGTCCCGCGAACGCGCGCCGGTCGGCGCAGGCTCCCACCGGCGCAGGAGCCGGTTCGCCCCCAGCCCGAGCACCGAGCCGTAGACGATGTGCCCGAGCAGCGAGATCTGCGTGAACTCCCGCAGGGTGCGCAGGTCGAGCCAACCGGGGTAGATCGCGAGCATGAACGCCTCGAGGCCGAGCGCGAACACGATCCCCGCCCAGAACGGCCGGCGGCCGAACCACACGGTGTAGGCGACGCCGAACGCGATGCCGTTGAGCAGGTGGAAACCGACACCGACGAGGGTGCGGCCGGCCGTGTCGCCTGAGCCGATGAGCGCCTGCCCGAACAGCGGGAAAGCGACGAACGGCGACGCGGAGAAGCCGGCGACCTCGACGAGCGCCCACCGGCTCAGGTCGTAGCAGAGCGTCGCGACGAGCCCGACCGGGACGCCGACCCGCACACGTGTCAGCCAGCGTCTGCGGGCCTCCGGGTCGCCCCACAAGGTCGCGGCGAGGACCGCGCCGCCGCCGACCACCAGGAGCGCGAGGACGAGCGCGAGCGGCGCGCCCGTGAGGATGTACACGACGAGTGCGGCGCCGCTCGACAGGAACACCGCACCCGAGACGACCAGCCCGAGGACCGTGCGCGGCCGCGAGGCGTGTTCGGTCTGCTGCTCGACGTCCGGGCCCCCGGTCACTGTGGCGCCTCGATCGGCACGTCGGCCACCCCGGAGGCCGCCGCGGGGCCGGCGTCCGTGCTCCAGGTTGCCTCCGCCTCGAGCCGCAGCGTCGCGGCGGAGATGGTCTCCGGGACGGTGAAGCGCAGGCTCTCCGGGCGCGCCGACGGACCCGAGTCGGCCGGGAGGGTCGTGCCGTCAGGCAGGACCACGACCCACCGCGACGTGAGCTTGAGGTCCCGCATCTCGCAGCACGGGCTGTCGACGGCCCAGTCGTCGACCGCCACGGACAGGAACGCCTGCCCCACGGGCGCCCAGCCGTCCGCGGAGCTCCACGCGTCCAGGCTGATCTCCGCGACGGCGCCACCGGCACGTGCGGGCTTCCCCACCGGGAGCGGCAGGGTGACCGACGCGGGCGCGCCGACACCTGCGGACGTCCGGGCGCGGTACAGCGCGGCAGGGAAGCCGGGGGCACGCACGCCGGTGAGCAGCGAGACCGCCTGCGTGCGCTCCTGCCACAGCACCTCGAGCCCGACCGCTTGCGCGCCGACGGGGACGGAGACCACGAGCGCGCCGCCGTCGGCAGCGTCGTTCCAGTCCCGCACCGGCAGCCGTGCACCGTCGACGACCACGGTCGCCGTCCCGCGACCCGGCGCGTCCTCGTCGAGCGTCCGCAGCCCGAGGCGGGCGACGACGAGCTCCTCGCCCGGTGGTGCGACGACGGCCTCGCGTCCCTTTCCGAGCTGCGGGACCCGTGCAAGCCCAGTGAGCTCGACGGCGAGTGCGGGGGTGATCAGCCGCGCGTTGGTGTCGTCCGGCGGCGGCACCAGGTCCACGCCGTCGGGCACCTCGGGCAGCCGCGGGAGAACGGTGACGGTGCCCGGATCGACCGGCTCCGCGTCGGGCGGTTCCAGCTCGTCGGCGTCCGCCGGGGGTTCGGCACCGTCGGGGCGGTACAGGCTGACGCCCTCCGGGAGCAGGGCGGTCGACGTGACGGCGGTGAGCGTCACGTCGGTGACGTCGGCCTCGACGATCGTGTCCCCGGCCGTCGTCGAGAACGGGACGGACACCCAGAGCGCCCCGGGCGCCGAGCTGGTCAGCAGCACCGGCCCGCACAGGAGCATGCTGTCGGACACCCGCGTCACGACCTTGGCGCGGCGCACCTCGCGGACACCGACGTAGCAGCGCGTGCTGTCCGTCACGGCGGCACCCGCGGCGGTGGTCGCGGCGGAGAGGCGCAGATCCGCCGAGTCGATCAGAGGCCCGAGCCCGGAGACGACGCGGCCCTGCTGGTCACGGACCACCTCCGTGCCGAGGGTCGGCTGCCCGGTGGGCGGTCGCGCACCGTCGGGCCGGCGCAGGAGCCCGGGCCGCAGGTCGGCGGTCCCGCGGAACCCGTCGAACGTCCCCGTGACGCGAGGCCCGGAGCCGACGTCCGGTGCCGCACCGAAGCTCGGGGTGCCGACGACCCAGCGCTCCGTGTCTCCGGCAATACCCACCAGGACAGGTCCGCACGCGACCCGGGGAGCGTCCGTGGCGGAGTCGTCCGCTCTCGGCGCGAACCAGCACCCGGCGCCGTCCGGCACGGTCCCGCCGTCCGTCTCGACCAGGCCGCCGAACGCCTGCTCGGCGCCGGCCAGCACCGCTTCGGCGTTGCTGATCGGGACGCCGTCGACCTCGAGCGAGGCCGGCGCGCCGCGCCAGTGGCGCCAGCCGGCCCACGCCCCCCAGCCGGCGAGCAGCGCGAGGACGACGATCGACGCGACGAGCTGCACCCGGCCGATGCGCCGGACCCTCGGGGCATCGCCGGTGGCGGGCTCAGGATGCGGCGGGAGCGCGACGACCCGCTCAGGCGCCCGCTCGCCGAGCAGGTCGGGTGTCAGGTCATCGACGTGAACGTCGGCGTGCCGCGCATCGGGGTCGGGCACCGGTCGGCATCTCCTCGCGTTGGCCAGCGCGGGTCACCCCGTCAGGATCGTCCCGGACCGTATCAGGAGGGCCGACGGGCCGAACAGGTCTCTCTGCCGCTCAGGAGGGCGGAGTAGGCACGGTGAAGATGACCACGACGTCGGGCGCGCAGCTCGTGTCAGCGCACCGCCAGGAGGAGCTCGCGCGGCACGCTCGCGACGTCGTCGGGGATCTGGAGCCCTCGGATCTCTCCGAGCCGGGCGAGCGCCACGGCCCGGTCGTCGAGCAGAGCAAACCACGAGCGGCGGCGCTCGATGCTGCGGGAGTAGTCGCGGGCGACGGCAGCGTCCCGGGCGTGCAGAGCGCTGGCGAAGGTGTCCTGGTCGCGTGCGGCGACCGCGGTGGCGATCTCGTCCAGGTGGGCGAACCCGCGCACCGTGACGGGTGGGGTACCGGGGTCGTCCAGGGCCGTGCGTAGGGCCGCGGCGAGGCGGGCGGCCGCTGCGTCCTCGCCGGTGCACAGGGCGGCCAGCAGCTCGGGGTACTCGTCGCTCGGCTGGTAGACCGGTGGCGACGCGGGCAGGCGCCGTCCGACCTCGGCCGCCGCCTCGGTGTCACCAGCGAGCAGCGCGAACGCCGACCAGCGCTGGATGCTCGGGAGCCCGAACCCGAGCGTCTCGGAGAGTTCGAGTCCGTGCCGGACCAAGCCCGCGCCGCGCACCACGTGGGTTCGGAGCTCGTCGAGGGGGACCTCGAGGTACCAGCCCAGCGCCGTGGACTCCCACGCCGCGTCCACCCCGGAGTTGACGACGATCGGGCGCGCCCGGTCCTGCAGCCTCACGAGCGTCTGGCCGGCCAACTCGACCATTTCGGACGTGTGCGTGTAGCGGTCGGCGGCCCACTCGGCGTCGGGGCGGTGTGCGTACGGGCGTGTCACGGTGGCGGCTCCAGGAAGGTTGTCTCGCAGGCGTCCTGACGCCTGGTCGGGTGCCGGGCCACACCCGCTCGAGAGGGACGCGGAGCAGCGCGGTCACGAGGAGCCGTCCAGGAGGTACCGGCCGACCAGAGCGCCTTTCTCCCAGTCTCCCGCCACCAGGGCCCTGCCTTGGGCGTCGATCATCACGGAGCGCAGATTTCCGTCGAAGCCGGCGATGCTCGCGCCGAAGCCGGTGCCCGCGACATCTGGTCCGACGAAACGGGCGATCGCGGGACTGACCGGATACCGCAGGCCTCCCTCCGGGTGCTCGACCGCACTGACGTGCCCGACGACGATGACGCTGCCGTCAGGGGCGACGGTCATGTCGTTGCCCACCTGGCCCCTGCGCGTGGAGAACGGCGAGGACGAGGGGCCGATGAATGCGCCGTCCAGGCCGTACCGCAGTTGCCGGAACAGGAGACCTTCGGCGTTCTGGTCAACGGTGCCGCCGGCGACGGCGAGCCACGGGCCGGGGCACGGCGGCGTCGGGCACGGTGGCGGAGGAACATCGGTGACGGCACTCTCGATTCGGGACCCGCCGAGGTCCGCACGCCAGAGCACGTTGCCGTTGCGGTCCAGCCGTGCCAGAAGATGGCCCGTACGCAGCGCCACGAAGCCACCGTCAGGAAGCGCGTCGAGGTCGGGACCGCCGTCGAACGTCTCCGGCCGGCCGTTGACGACGTACGGGAGAGTCGTGAGCCCGCCGGCTCCGAAGGAGCGGTCGACGGCACCGTCCGGCTCGAGGCGTGCCACCAGCATGGCGTGGCCGTCTCCGGCATCTCCGAGGAGAACCAGGCGCCCGTCGGCCTGGACGTCCACCCGCGAGATCCGACCGATCCAGTCACTGAGGACGACTCCGGGGCTGCCGGCGTGGAACTGCGGGCCCTTCGTGGTCAGCGAGGCGTCCGGTGTTCCGTCGGGGTGCAGTCGCATCAGCACCCCGACCGGCAGCGGGCTGCCCTTCTCGAAGGCCTGTCCGCTGATGAGGATGCGACCGTCAGGCTGCACGTCGACATCGAACGCGGTGGAGTCCGGGTACTCGACTGTTCTGCCGATGACACCGGTGAAGTCGTACGTCCGGATCCCGTCGCCGTCGAACGTGGTGTCGAGCCGGCCGTCGGGCGCGAGCTTGGCGACCCACATCTTGTGCCGACCGGAGATGGCTTGGCTCCGTCCGACCGCGATCACCGTTCCGTCGGGCGCCTGCGTCGCGTCGAACGCGATGGACGTGGGCGACGGGAGGCGCACGAACCCGCCGTCGCCGAACGCTTCGTCAGCACTGCCCGCTCCGTCGGGACCGGCGCGGACCGTGAGCGTGGTGACGGTCGAGTCGTCCTCGCCCGGGTCCGAGTTGCCGGGTGTCGAGTCCACGTCGGGGCGGTCTGCGGCGACGACCTCGGCCGACAGGGGGAACTCGCCCACGGTGGCAGCGGACGTGTCGAGCCTCAGCGTCGCCGAGTCCTGGCCCGCGATGACGGGCACCGTCCACTCCCGGGTGGTCGCGTCGTAGGACCCCGCGCTCGTCGAGAGGGCTGCGAGCGTGACCGTCGCCGGGTGTGACAGCCGGATCCGCACGTCCCGGACGGGCACCGACGACATGTTGACCAGCAGGAGGGTCGCCGTCGAGGGCTCACGCAGGATCACGGTGCTCGGCTCGAGCGTCGAGGTGAGGTACAGGTCCGACGGCGGCAAGGTGTCCGTGAGGCGGATCGTCGCGAGGTCGTCCTCGACGGGGCTGCCGTTCCCGGGTTTCGAGTCGGGGTCCGGCTGGCCGGCCGAGATGATCTCCGCCGTGCTCGTCGACTCCGCCCCGACGGCACGCGCCCTGATGGTGAGCGTCGCCGTCGTCTGGCCGGCGATGGCCGGCACCACCCATCGGATGCGTCCGGTGGTGCGGACGGTCCCGAGCGACGCAGCGGCGGACAACACCTTCAGGTTCGGCGACAGCCGCGTGCGCACGACGACGTCGGTGGCCTCCAGCGGTGCGTCGTTGCGGAGCCGCAGCGTCACGGTGACGTCGCCACCGGCCGTCACCGTCTCGGGGTCGGCGGCCATCGCCAGGCTCAGGTCACGGTCCCGGACCAAGGACACGCACGCGTCACCGATGCCGTCGTCGTCGCTGTCGAGCTGGTCCGCGTCGGCGACCGTCACACAGTTGTCGCGGCTGTTCGGGACGAGGTCGCCGTCCGTGTCGATCTCGGCGGTGAGCCGTCGTTGCTCCGCCAGGGAGATCGGCACCTCCAGGCTCGGGGCAGAACCTCGCAGCACCGCAGCGAGAGTGTTCTGCTGCCCCGACTCCCGCCGATCGATCACCCGGTGGTTGAAGTCCAGGTTGCGCCAGTCGTCGTAGGAGTCGATCACCTCGCGGACCGGGTTCTCGCAGAGCTCGGGTCCGACGGGGTCAGGGAGGAGGTCGGGATCGTTGATGCCCCACCCGATGCCGGTCTGGGTGTTGCTGCCGTCCTGGTTCCAGTCGACGGGCTTCAGCGGCTGGTGCTGCCAGAGACATTGGTCGAAGTCGGTGCGGAGAGGGTTCGAGATGCGGACCGTGCTGACGGTGCCCGGCCACCGGCCGACGGCCGGGTCGTGCGCGGCGAGTGTCGGGCCGAGAACTCCGTCGGGCTCGTTCAGTGCTCCTTCGTCGAGGGTGGTCAGGCGTCGCCGGGAGTAGTCCAGCGGCCGCCCTGGCAGGTAGAGCTGATGCTCGAACAGGTAGTTCATGACGCTCAGGTAGTTGGGCTTGAAAGCACGGGAGTCGTCGCCACCATGGAGCAGTCCGAGCGTGTGGCCGAGCTCGTGCATGAGCGTGTCCGCCTGGAGCCGCTCGAAGCACGCCTGATGTGCGCACGGAGGCACACCCGCGACATCGTGGATGGTGAGCTGACCGGGGGCGCCTGCCGACGGCAGCGCCTTGAACGGACCGAGTGTCACCGCGAGGTCGTGGCCACCGAACTCGCCGACGCCTCCGCTGCCTCGGAACCTCTGGTCAGCCTGCTCGTCGGCGAACAGGGCGTATCGGAAGGTCACTCGCTTCGCCAGGAGCCGCGCCCAGCACGCGTGAATGTCTCCCGGTGGATGTGCTCTGTCGGCAGCCGTGCCGAAGTTCCCGTCGCAGAACGTCTCCGGATCGGCGGGGTCCTCGGGAAGCCCGTCGCGAAGATCGGCGTAGCCGGCGCCGGTCAGGAGCCCCGTGCTGACGGTGATGTCACCCGGGGACCCGGGCCGCACGGACGTCAGCTCGTCGGTCAGGCCGGACGCACCGCCGACGGCCCCGCAGCCTCCGACGAAGCACAGATCGATACCCTGCCGGGGAGCGGCGCGGAAGGCCGCCTGCACGTCGAGCAGCGGGCCGCGACCAGGCATCCACGCAGGGAGGACCGCATCGACCTCGAGGAACACGTTGGGGCGCACGGCGCTCGCCCCGAGCTTGCGCAGGTCGAGGTCCGGCGAGGCGTCCCCGTCGATGTCCAGCGGCTGGGTCTCCCACTCGTCGCACAGCGCGTCCCGATCCCGGTCAGGGCGCGAGCCCTTCAGTGGTGTGCACACGGCCGAGAACTCCGACGTGTTGCCGTCGCCGTCCGTCACGGTCGCGCTGTAGGTCACGAACGCCGCGGCCTGCGCGCTCGTCACCCACAGGCGGAACGTGCCGTCGCTGAGCACCAACGCCTCGCCGAGATACTCCGGGCCTTGCCCATAGCTGGTGCCCATGACACGCGCCGGTGACGTGTCATCACGGACCACCTGGTCCGCAGGCAGGCCGTAGACGTCCACGCGTGGGGTGCCGATCGGGCCTGTGGTCAGCACTCCGGTGACCTCGACCGCGCCCCGGACGCCGAACTGCTGTCCGTACTCGAAACTGTCCGGGTTGCGGTACGCGAGCACCGCCACCGGGAAGTTCAGCAGGCCGTTCGGCCCGCTGTCGGCATCTCTCGGATCGTTGGGCGTGACCTGTGCCGCGGTGGCGTCCGGGGAGCGCAGGTCGATGCCCAGTGCCGCGTTGCCGGCGATGACGTTGGCCCGCACGGTCGCTCGCGCCGTCGTGGCGTCCGCCACGACCACGCCGCTCGTCCCGTTTCCCACGATCAGGTTGCACGCCACGGAGCAGCCCGGCGGCGGCTTCACGTCCTTGGGTGCCCCGACCGTCGTGTCGGTGCTCCCTTCGCTGATCGCGACCCCCGCGTACTCGTTCCGTGGCCCTGCCGGGCCGGTCCTCCGACCGGAACCGATCTCATTGCCGGCGATCACCGTGTTGCGTGACGCACCGGCCACGCGTACACCCTGTTGGTCGTTTCCGGAGATGCGGTTGCCGAGTCCTGCCGCCGCTGCGCCGATCCGGGTGTCGACAGCGCCCTGCAGCCACACCCCTGGACCAGCATTTCCCAGGTCGCGCAGGCCGGTCCTGTCGGTGCCGATGACGTTCGTCTCGAGAACCGTGTTCCTGGGCGCAAGCACAGGATCGTCAGATCCTGCGACGAGGACCCCGGCCAGACCGTTCGACGCGATCACGTTGTCGCGGATCGTCGTCAGGGATGCCTGTTCGACATCGATGCCCGACTGCGCGTTTCCTCGCGGAGCGTCGGCGGCGTCGAGCCCGACCCGGTTCCCCACGACGCTCGTCTCGGATGCTCCGCCGAGGATGCGGATCCCCGACCCGAGATTCGCGGAGACGACGTTTCCTGCCCCGATCCGGGAGTCACCGACGATCGTGCGCAGCGCACCGGCCGTCACCAGGACGCCGCCGCCGTTCGGCACGCTGGTGGTGCCGTCCCTGCCCACGCCGACAAGGTTTCCGAGCAGCTGGTTGTCCACACCGTCGCGGACCATGACTCCGAACCCGAGATTGCCGGAGATCACGTTCTGTTCTGCGGCCGTCAGGCCACCCACGGTGGTACGGCTCGCCGCAAGCTCACGCCGGGTGTCCAGGTACGGGGTGGTCAGCGCAACGCCGACCTCGTTCGGCAACGCGCGCACCCCGCTCGCCGATGTCCCGATCACGTTGCCCTTGATGACGTTGTCGACGGCGTTCCATCCCAGTACCCCGACGCCGAAGCCGACGTTTCCTGAGATCACGTTGCGCGCCGCCGGTCGCGTACCGCCCACCGTGTTGCCCGGTGACCCCTCGATGCTGATCCCCGACGCCAGGTTCTCGTCCGCCACGGTCGAGCGTGTCCCGTTGGGGCGCATCGCCTCGCCGGTCAGGTCTGTGCCGATGTAGCAGGACTCGACGGCGTTCAGCCCCTGTGGCCCTCGGAGCACGATGCCGCTACCAGGGAAGTCGTTGACCACGAGGCCCCTGACCACGCTGTCACCGCCGGCGATCACGAGACCTGCCGAGCCCGCCTGACCTCGCGGCAGCAGCGACCCCGTGATCTCCACTCGAGGACTCAGGCTCCCCGGTGCGTCGAGGCCGTCGATCACGATGGGATGCACGACGACAGGCAGCACCGACGTGGGGCGGATCGTCATCGGCGTCCGAAACGTGATCACGTCGCGGTCCGGCGCCTTGTTGGCGAGCTCGATCGCTGCTCGCAGGGTGCAGATCGCCGCCTGCGGCGTGCATGCGTGCCCAGAGTCGGCATCCCCGGGATCGTTCACCTGGTGCTCCGGGCCGGCCTGCGGCGCCGCGGCAAGCCCCGAAGCGCCCGTCCCCGTGAGCGTGGAGGCGAGCAACAGCAGCGTCACGACCACGAACCGCCTGCCTGCCATGACGTCACTCCTTCGACAGCCTCGTCGCGGACTCACGGGATCCGTGTCGGGTCCTTCGGGCCGTGCTTCGGGGTGGTCCCGCGCCTCAGTACTTGAGCTCCCAGAAGCCGAGGAAGAACCACCAGTTGCACTCGTACGCCTGACCGCTGAGCGCGCCGGCGACGAGGCACGAGATGGGGTCGGGGAAGATCCCCCGGGTCCTGGGGGCGGTCGCGATCGCGAGCGTCGTGACGGCGCCGGCCGGAAGTGCGCCGGCGGTCGCGGGACGTGTCGCGACGGCGGGTCCTGCCGCGGCGGCCGGACCTGCCGTCGCCATACCGGCTCCGGTGACGAGGGCGGCGGCGAGAAGCCCACCGGCGACGGTACGGAATGTCTTCGATGCCATGGCTGTGTCTCCTGTTTTCTCGGACCGGGGCGGACTGATCTCACCGACACCGGTCATCAATGGATGCTGTTGTCCCCGGCCGGACCGCTTCGTCGAGCGTGGAAAGAAGCCGAGAGGCCGACGTGTGGTGCAGCCTGGCCGCAGCGGGTGGCGAATTCGTCAGCCGGTGGCGTCAACCTCGCTGTACACACCTCGCTGTACGCGCGGGTCACGTCCTACCGCGCCGGGCTGATGACACCGCCGCCGGGCGTCGACACACTGTCTGGATGGAGCGCGCGGAGGTATCTGTCTATGAGGTGGACGCCACCGGCGGGACCGGGCGGTATATCGGCGCCGGGTCGCTGATACATCCGCTCGTCGTCCGACTGGAGGAGCCGGCCGGAGCGGAGCTGGCGCGCCAGGACCGCTCCGGGCTCCAGCTCCGGGTCGAGATCCCTTCGTCCGGGTCGGACGGGACGGTCGACATCGTCGAGGCGGTCGCCGTGCACGTGACCGACGGCGAGGAGGACGGAGACTTCGTGGCCCTGTCCCTCCCGCGGCCCACGGGTCGCCCGGTGGTGGACGACGGTGTGACGGACAGCACCCCCCCGATCGACCCTCCGGGCGCCCCGGACGCCCACCCCGGTGACGGGCTGATCGCAGGGACCACGTTCATCACCTTCGGCTGCCGGTGGAACCCACCACCCTGGTGTGTGCCACGTGGGCGACCCGACCGCGGCGACATAAGCCGGGCTCGGGCCGGACGAGTCGGGTGAGCGCGATGCTCGGGCGCCTGAGAGCCCGCGACATCGCCGTCGTCGTGCTCGCGCTGGCCGTGGACCTCCTGTTCTGGAGCGGTGCCCGCGAGCTGCGCGGCGGTGCGGTCCTGCCCGTCCTGGTCATCCCGCTCGTCAGCGCACTGGTCTTCGCGTCCCTGCTGGCCCGCTGGCGGCGACCGGTCGGCGTCTTCGCGGTCCAGTGGCTGTACGCGCTCGCCGGCCTCGCGGTGCCGGGCTATGCGCCGTTCGCCGGACTGCTGGTCGCGCTGCACGCCGTCGCCCGCTGCACGTCCCGGCGCACCGCGCGGCTCGCGCTCGTGGCGTGTGCGGTGCCGTTCGGGATCGACTGCGCGTCCGGGGCCGCGGACCGGATCAACACCGAGACGAGCTTCTGGGTCAGCTTCACGGTCCAGCTCCTCATCTACGCCCTGCTGGCGGTCACCGTCTGGGGGTTCGCGCGTCATGCGCGTGAGGCTCAGCGGCGTAGCGAGGACCGCGAGCACGCGCTGGTCGAGGATGCCGACCGTGCCGTCCGCGAGCAGCGCGCCCAGGCCCAGCTGGCGGTCCGGGAGGAGCGGCTGCGCCTCGCTCGCGAGCTGCACGACATCGTCGCCGACGGGGTCACGGCCATGCACCTCCAGGCCGCCGGTGCGCGCACCCTGGTCGGAGCGGACGACGAGCGTGTCCGTGAGTCGTTGGCGCTCATCCAGGCCACGGGTGTGCGGACGATCGACGAGCTGCAGCGCATGCTGGGGCTGCTCCGCGCTGCGGACCCCGGCTCCGGCGACGACTTCGTCCAGCCACCGACGCTCAGCAACGACCTCGACGTCCTCGTCGCGCAGAAGAGGAAAGGGCATATGAGCGTCGAGACGGCCGTCGACGGGACGCCCGTCAGCCTGGACCGCAGCATCGACGCGGCCGCCTACCGCGTGGTCCAGGAAGCGCTGACCAACACGGCCAAGCATGCGGGTCGCGGCGCCGAAGCACGGGTGCGGGTGTCCTGGGGTGACGGGGTGCTCACCATCACCGTCCGGGACGCGCGCGGACTGCCGACCGCAGCGGACCACCCCGTGCCCTCCTCGGGGTACGGCCTCGTGGGGCTCGCCGAGCGCGTCAAGCTCGAAGGAGGAACGCTCGACGCGGGGGCGGTGGACGGCGGCTTCCTGGTGCGGGCGGAGCTCCCCGTCACCGCGGCGTCCGAACCGCCGGTCACCAGCTCCCAGAGCCGGGGCCGCACATGACCGTGTCGATCCTGCTGGCCGACGACCAGCCGCTGATCCGCGCCGGGATCGCGATGCTCCTGCGGGCCGAACCCGAGCTGGAGGTGGTCGGGGAGGCCTCGGACGGGGCGGAAGCCGTGGCCCTCGCCCAGGCGCTCCTGCCGGACGTCGTGCTGATGGACGTCCGGATGCCCGGCATGGACGGGATCACGGCGACCCGACTGCTCACCGAGGTCGGGCAGGACCCGGATCGGCTCACCAAGGTGCTCGTGCTGACCACCTTCAGCGACGGCGAGGTCGTCCACGGGGCGCTGTGCGCGGGCGCCAGCGGGTTCCTGCTGAAGCACGCCGCGCCCGAGACGCTCATCGCCGCGGTCCGCGAGGTGGGCGGCGGCGGCTGGTGGATCGACCAGGCGGTCGCCGGCACGGTCATCGCGGCACTCGGGACCGCGCCCGGCGCCGGTCAGTCCTCCGACGAAGCCGTCGCGCGGCTCACCCCCAGGGAACGGGAGGTGCTGTTCCTCGTGGCCCAGGGCATGTCGAACGGCGAGATCGCGAGAAGCCTGGTGCTGAGCGAGGCCACCGTGAAGACCCACGTCTCCCGGATCCTGATGAAGACCGACTCGCACGACCGGGCTCAGGCAGTGGTGCTCGCGTACCAGTCCGGGCTCGTCGTCGTACCTCCCGCCTCGCGACCCCGACCGAGCTGACTGAGACCAATGTCGTCGACGACCGACGCGATCGGCGAGAGACGCGGCTATGGTGAGACCTTTGGCGGAAGTGCCGCTCGCTGTCGGACGGGTACACGCGAAAACATCTCGGTCGAGCGCCGACGAATCGACGATGAATTGCGGTCCGACAAGGGCGGGGCGCGTGTTTCTGCGGGAGCGGTGCGCGCAGAGATGCTGCATGTGAGCAACGTCTCGTCGAGCACCTGCGGTCGTCATGGGGGCCGTCCCGCAGCACCCTCCCGGTCGCCCACGGCGCCTCGCTCCGCCGGCTGCCGGTCCGCGCCGCCCGCACCGCCGGTGTGGTCGAACACACCTGCACCGAGGCCGTGAGCAGCGGGTTCACCACGAACCCAGGCGACCTCCCGGCCTCTCGGCACGCCGCCAGGCGTCGGACCGTGCCGTCGGTGAGCGGCAGGTGCTTCCCTCCACCGCGCGCGCCCTCACGGCGGTCGTGCAGCGCACCGCGCGCCGTCGCACCGCGCCGTTCGGATCCGGGTCTCCACGCCGCCGAGGGCCGTCGCCGAGCGAGAAACGCCCGCTCCGCCGTCGGACTAATATGCCTCGACCGAGACGCGGAACGCGTTTGGAAGCACATCTCCTGACGGCTACAGTGGCCGTCGTGCCTGCGGAAGCCGCGGGCCCTGACCCCACTCCGGCATCCATTGTTTACCCGATGTTCGGAATTCAGAAGTGGTCGTGCGGTGCACAGAACCGCGCCATGACGCATACAGCCGTGAAGGATTGTGCCTGCCCTATGACGAACCAGCTGGCCTCGGGCCCCGCACCCCAGACGCTCCACGCGCCGGACGCCGCCGGCAGCCCGCTGTCGTGGTTCCAGGAGCGCATGTGGGTCCACCACCAGCGCAGCCCCGAGAGCACGAGCTACAGCCTCCCGCTGATGCTGCTCGTCGAGGGCGACCTCGACGTGCCGGCGCTCGAGCAGAGCCTCAGCCTCGTGGTCGCCCGGCACGAGAGCCTGCGCACCTCGTACGGCGAGACGGACGGGGGTGTGCCGGTCCAGCGGGTCGCGCCGGCCGAGCCCGTGCACCTGCCGGTCGTCCCGGTCGACCGCGCCGGGCTGCTGGAGCAGCTCGAACGGTTCCTCGAGCACCGCTTCGACCTGCACCAGGGCCACGTGTTCATCGCGCGGCTGCTGCGGCTGTCGGGCGACCGGCACCTGCTGCTGTTCAACGTGCACCACATCGCGGCGGACGCGTGGTCGCTCAAGGCGATCTTCCTGGCCGAGCTGCAGGGCGCCTACGCGGCGTTCGCCCGCGCGCAGGAGCCGGACCTGCCGCCGCTGACGCTCCAGTACACGGACTTCGCGCGGGTGCAGCGGACCTCGGACCTGACCGCCGACCTGGACTACTGGCGCGACGAGCTCGACGGCTACGAGGACACGCTCGAGCTGCCGACGGTCCGGCCGCGCGGCCGGCACCCCGGTGCCACGCGTGGGACGTTCGTGCACCGGTACCCCGAGGAGTTCTCCCGGGAGCTGGAGCGCTTCTCGCGCCGGCACGGCGGCACCATCTTCATGTCCCTGCTCGCGGGCCTCGGCGTGACCCTGAGCCGGTACACCGGCAGGGACGACCTGTGCATCGGCACCACGGCGTCCGACCGGCCGGACGTCGCGCTCGAGCCGTTGATCGGGTTCTTCGTCAACATCGTGCCGCTGCGCCTGCGCGTCGACGAGAACAGCAGCGTCGCCGAGCTGCTCGAGGCGGTGCGCTCGCGGGTGCTCGGCGCGTTCGAGCACCCGGTGCCGTTCGAGCAGGTGCTCCAGGTGACCGACGCGGCGCGGCGGGGGAGCGCGAACCCGCTCGTCCCCGTCGTCATGCGGCACCAGAACTTCCCGGAGGCCGCGCTCGGCACCGCCCTGCCGGGCGACGTGACCTTCCGGTCCTACCCCGGGCGCGAGGAGCCGGACGACGCGGTGCTGACGCTCGTCGCGCAGGAGCACGTGCCGGCGCGGTGCGAGATCGAGCTGTCCTACGCGGGCGGTGGGGACGGGCTCGAGGTCGAGGTCGTCTACGCCTCGGACCTGTACGACCGGGCGTCGGTCGAGCGGCTGCTGGCCCACCACCAGCGCGTGCTGGAAGGCATGTTCGCGGAGGCGGGCCGGCGGGTGGTCGACCTGCCGTTGCTGCGCGACTCCGACGTGGCCGAGCTGGTGGCCCGCAACGACCGGGTGCCGGCGACCGAGGCCCCCGCGTGGTCCTTCGTGGAGCGGTTCGACGCGCAGGTGGCCCGCACCCCGGACGCGGTCGCGTGCTGGGACAGCGGACCTGCGTGGAGCTACCGAGACCTGAGCCGGCGTGCGAGCCAGGTGGCGCACGCAGTCGGGGCGCGCGGCACCGCACCAGGGGAGCTCGTCGCGGTGTGCCTGCCGCGTGGTGGGGAGCTGCTCGCGACGCTGCTCGGCGTCTGGAAGGCGGGGGCGGCGTACGTGCCGCTCGACCCGTCCTACCCGGCGGCCTACCTGCAGCAGATCCTCGACGACTCGAGCCCCCGCGCCGTCGTCTGCGACGCACGGCACCAGGCCCTGCTCGGGGTCGAGGACTCCCGGTGCGTGCGGCTCGACGACCTCGCGAGTACCGAGGGCGCAGGGCCGGAGCGGGCCGCAGGACCCGACGAACTCGCCTACGTCATGTACACGTCCGGGTCGACGGGCACGCCCAAGGGCGTCCGGGTGCCGCACGGCCAGCTCGACAACTGGCTCGGTGCGCTCGACGCGAGGCTGCCGTTCGAGCCGGGCGAGGTCGTGGCGCAGAAGACGCCGTTCGCCTTCGCGGTGGCGGTCAAGGAGCTGTTCGCGGGCCTGCTGAACGGGTGCCCGCAGGTGTTCGTCGACGACGCCGCGGTCCGGGACACGGCCGCCTTCGTCGACGCGCTGGCCGAGCACCGCGTCAGCCGCCTCAACCTCGTCCCGTCGCACCTGGCCGCGGTCGTCGAGCACGTCAAGGACACCGGGACGCGGCTGCCCCGCGCTCCGGGTCTGCATCACCGCCGGCGAGCCGCTGCCGCGGGCGCTGGTCCTGGCGTTCCGTGAGGTGCTGCCGGGCACGCGCCTGCTGAACAACTACGGGTGCACGGAGCTCAACGACGTCACCTACTACGACACGGCGGGCTTCGACGGGCAGGCGGAGTTCGTCCCGATCGGCAGCCCGATCGCCAACACCCGCGTCCACGTGCTCGACCGCCACGGCCGGCTCGTGCCCGACGGCGTCCCCGGGGAGCTGCACGTCTCGTCCGTCGGCCTCCCCGACGGCTACCACGGCCTCGACGCCCTGACCGCCGAGCGGTTCGTGCCCGACCCGTTCGGTGCCGAGCCGGGCGGCCGGCTCTACAACACCGGCGACGTCGTGCGGCACCTGCCCGACGGGACGCTCGACTTCCTCGGCCGCTGGGACCTCCAGGTGAAGGTGCGGGGCGCCCGTATCGACGTGCGCCAGGTCGAGGAGGTGATGAGCGGCTTCGAGGGCGTCCGGGCCCGCGCGGTCGTCGGTCGCGGCGACCGGCTGGTGGCGTTCTACACCAGCCGGCCCGGCCACGCGGTGCCCGTCGGGGAGCTGCGGACGTTCCTGCAGGACCGGCTCCCCGCCTACCTCGTGCCCGACGCGTTCGTGCTGCTCGACGCGATGCCGCAGCTGCCCAACGGCAAGCTCGACCGCCGCGCGCTCGTCGAGACCGACGGTGAGCTGCAGCAGAGCGCCGCGTACGAGGCCCCGGCCACGGCGACGGAGCGCACGCTCGCCGGCATCTGGGGGCTCGTCGTGAACCTGCCCGCCGCGCGGATCGGCCGCCAGTCGCACTTCTTCGACATCGGCGGGCACTCGCTCGCGGCCATGCGGGTCCTCGCCCGCACCAAGGACGCGTTCGGGGTCGAGCTCGGCCTCTCGGAGCTGTTCGACGCGCCGCGCCTGGCCTCGCTCGCCGCCGCGGTCGACGGCAAGCGCGCCGGACTGGCCGCGACCGGGCGTCGTTCGTCGTCCCGTGCGGCGCGGGCCGCGGGCTCCGGTCTGCTGCACGACAAGGTGGTGCTGGTCACCGGCGGCAGCCGCGGCATCGGGCTCGCCACGGCGCTCCTGCTCGCCGAGCAGGGCGCGACGGTCGCCGTCAACTACCGCGACAGCGAGGCGCAGGCCCGGCACGTCCAGGGCCTCATCGAGGCGGAGGGCGGCACGGCCGAGGTCTTCGGGGCCGACGTCACGCGCGCGGACCAGGTCGCCGAGATGGTCACAGCGGTGCACGACCGCTTCGAGCGCATCGACGTCCTGGTCACGAACGCGCACATGCACTTCCGTCACGCGCCCGTGCTCGGTTACGACTGGGCAGACCTGGAACGCAAGGTGGGCGACGAGCTCAAGGCGGTGTTCCACGCGAGCCAGGCGGTCGCCCCGGAGATGATCCGGCGCGGCAACGGCAGCATCATCGCGGTCTCGAGCACCCTGTCGAAGCGCAGCAACCCCGGCTTCCTCGCGCAGAGCACCGCCAAGGCAGCCGTCGACGCCTACGTCCGGACGCTCGCGGCCGAGCTCGGACCGCACGGCGTGCGCGCCAACACGGTGGCGCCCGGGCTCACGCTGACCGACGCCGCGATGCCGATGGCGCCGCACGTCAAGGAGTCGATCGCGGCGCAGTGCCCGATGCGCCGCAACGGGCTCCCCGAGGACATGGCCGGCCCGATCGTGTACCTGGCGAGCGACCTGTCCCGCTTCATGACCGGCACGTACCTGCCCGTCGACGGCGGCTTCACCACGTTGTAGCCCCCGCACGGCCCGCACACCCACCGACGATCGGTCCCACCGGATGACTGCCACTCTTCTCGTCGTCGACAACTACGACTCCTTCACCTTCAACCTCGTCCAGATGTTCCGGCGCTACGACCTGGACATCTCCGTGCACCGCGCCGACGCTCTGTCCGTGGACGACGTCCTCGCGCAGCGACCCGACTACGTGCTCGTGAGCCCCGGCCCCGGGAGCCCACGGGACGCCGGGATCTCGACCGAGCTCATCCGGCGGTGCCATGGCACCTTCCCGATCCTGGGCGTGTGCCTGGGGATGCAGTGCCTCGTCGAGGCGTTCGGCGGCAGCACCGTGCACGCGCCCGTCCCGATGCACGGCAAGCGCAGCGCCGTGCACCACGACGGCACGGGTCTGTTCGCGGGCGTTCCCGACCCGTTCACCGTCGCGCGCTACCACTCGCTGGCCACGACGGGGATCAGCGGCGAGCTCCGGGTCAACGCGCGCTCCGCGGACGGTGTGCCCATGGGTGTCCAGCACGTGCGCCACCCGCTGTCCGGCGTCCAGTTCCACCCCGAGAGCTTCCTGACCGAGCACGGGTTCATGCTGATCGAGAACTTCCTGCGCACGGGTCCGCTCGACCTCGAGGACCTCACGCGCGTCCGTCCCCTCGAAGGAGCCCGAGCATGAGCACGGCGACGCAGGACCGGCTGTCCTCGCTGCGGACGGTCACCGGGGTCCACTGCGAGCCCCTCCACCTGAAGGAGCCGTTCGTCGACGTGGTGCGCCGTTTCGCGCGTCTCCCGGGCACGGTCGCGCTGCTCAGCGGCGGCGACCAGGACTGCGCGCGTTACCACGTGCTCGGCGTCGACCCGTGGCTCACGCTGAGCGGGCACCGCACGCGGACCACGCTCACCGACGGCGACCACCAGGTCGAGCTCGACGAGGACCCGTTCACGGCGCTGCGCCGGGTGCTGCGGCACGTCGGCGCGCCGCAGCTCGAGGGGTCGGCGCCGCCGCTGCCGCTCACCAGCGGGCTGCTCGGCTACCTCGCCTACGACCTCAAGGACTGCCTGGAGGACCTGCCCCGGACGAGCGTCGACGACCTGGGCCTGCCGCTCATGCACCTCGTCGCGCCCCGCGTCCTCGTGGTCCACGACCGGGCGACCGAGGCCACGACGCTCCTCGCGATGCAGGTGGACGGTGACGACCCGGCGGCGACGCGGCGACAGGTCGAGCGGTTCAGGGACACGCTGCGTGCACCGGTGGAGCCGAGCGAGGTGGACGCTGACGCGACAGGTCCGTGCACGTCCGCCTTCTCCCGGGCCGGCTACCTCGCGGCCGTCGAGGCGATCCGCCAGTACATCGTGGACGGCGACGTGTACCAGGTGAACATGTCGCAGCGCTTCCAGGCGCCGTTCACCGGGAACCCGTTCGACTGCTTCGCGGACATGTTCGCGGCCAACCCGGCGCCGTTCTTCTCCTACGTCAACGCCGGCGACCACCAGATCGTCTCGACCTCGCCGGAGCGGTTCGTCGAGCTCCGGGACGGCCAGGTCGAGACCCGGCCGATCAAGGGCACCCGGCCCCGCGGGAGCACCCCGGCGGAGGATCAGGCACTGCGCGCCGAGCTGCGCGAGAGCCCGAAGGAGGACGCCGAGCTGTCGATGATCGTCGACCTGCTCCGCAACGACATCGGCAAGGTCTGCCGCGCGGGCTCGGTGAACGTCGTCGAGCACAAGCGCCTCGAGTCCTACCGCAACGTCCACCACCTCGTGTCCACGGTGACCGGGGAGCTCGACCCCGGCATGGACGCCGTCGACCTGCTGCGGGCGACGTTCCCCGGCGGCTCGATCACCGGCTGCCCCAAGATCCGGGCGATGGAGGTCATCGACGAGCTCGAGCCGGTCCGCCGGCACGTCTACACGGGCAGCATCGGGTACGTGGGGTTCGACGGCACGATGGACCTGTCCATCGCGATCCGCACGGCGACGTTCACCGGAACGAAGGCCGTGTTCTCGGTCGGTGGCGGCATCGTGTTCGACTCGGACCCGGCCAGCGAGTTCGAGGAGACGCTGCACAAGGGCCGGACGCTCATGGACGCCCTGCACACGGCGAGCGGCGACAGCCGCGACGAGCCCACGGTGTGGCAGGACGGGACCTTCCAGCCGCGCTCGGCCGCGACGATCCCGCTCGACTCCGAAGGTCTGTCGTACGGCCTCGGGTTCTTCGAGACGCTGCGCGTGCAGGCCGGCCGGCCGATCCTGCTCGACGCGCACGTGCAGCGCTTCGAGCGCGCCTGGACCGAGCTCTTCGAGGGGTCGCCGCCGGACGTCACGTGGGCGGACGTCATCGCCCGGCTGGTCGAGCGGAACGGGCTCGCGGGGACGGCCGCCGTGGTCAAGCTCGTCGCGGCCGCGGGCAACCCGAGCGGCGCGCCGCTGTCCCCGGTGCTGTTCGCGACCGCCAAGCCCTACGCGCCGCGCGAGGCCCTGGCCGCGAGGGGCGGGCTGCGGTTGCGCACCTACCCGCACGCCCGGCACACCTACCTCGCCGAGCACAAGACGCTGAACTACCTGCACTGCAAGCGGGCGGGGGACTGGGCCAGGCGTCACGGCGCGGACGAGGCGGTGCTCCTCGACGTCGACGGCTCCGTGTCGGAGACCAGCACCGCGACCGTCTGCGGCGTGTTCGGCGACACCGTCCGCTTCCCCACGTCCGCGCACGCCCTGCCCGGCACCATGGCGGCCGAGGCCCGGCGGCTCCTCGGGGCCTGGGGCTTCGTGGTCGAGGACCGGCGTGTCACCGTCGAGGAGCTGCAGACCGCCGACCAGGTGCTGGTGCTGAACTCCGTGATGGGCGCGGTCCCCGCCGTCAGCCTCGACGGGACGGCCCTCGGGGACGGCGGCGCGCTCGCCCGGAGGCTCACGGCGGCCGTGTTCGGCGAGGCGTGAACGGTCCTGCGGCGGAGCCGTCGACGCCCACGCTGCCACCCATGGACACGTCGCCGGTCGAGTCGACTCTGTCCGCGACGATGGTGTGATGACCCAGCGCCCGACCGCCGACGAGTCCGACCAGCTCGGGCGTGCCCTGGCAGGGATCGCCCCTCCCGGGTGGGAGTCGATGACGCTCGTGTACGAGGAGGTCGGGGACGAAGCCACGCACGGTGTCACGGCGAGCACCGCGACCGGGCCGGCGCGCGCCACCGACCGGTTCGACCGGGACGCGAGGCGTCTGCTGTCGGAGCTGCGGGCCCGCATGTACCGGCCCGGCGCGGGCACCTGGTACACGGCGACGGTCGTGGCCCACGCCACGGGCGGGACGACCGTCGACTTCGACCACGACCACGAACCGCAGTCCCGGTTCGCACCTGACTCGTGGGCCGTCGACGCGGGCCGGTTCCCGCGCGCGCCGGAGGCCACCCCGGCGTGGCTGACCCAGAAGACGGTGCGACCGGAGTGGGGCGGCGCGCGCTGGCAGGTCGACCTCACCGCGGACGGCGTCCCGGTCGACGACTCCGCCCCGATCGACGCCACGACCACCCCGGAGGCCCGGGCTCGGCTCGTCCGGGTGGCCGCGCGGCTCGGGGAGCTCGGGGTCGGCGTCCGTGAGCGCCAGGACGAGGGCGAGGACGCGGACGGGAATGCCGTCCTGTACGACCAGCTCGTGGTCGACGTGGGAGAGGGCCACATGGCCGTCTGCTTCTGGCGGTCGATCGTGTTCTGGTCCGTCGAGGTCCGGCCGGAGCACGTCGACGGCGACAGGTTCCGGCAGGTGGCCCGTGCCGTGCTGGCCGCGGTCGAGGCCACGGGGTTCCGGGCGTCGACACCGTTCGACGCCGACGGAGCCAGGCTGCTCGGGCTCGCGCCCGCCTGACCGCTCGCCGCGCTGCTCGGGCTCGCGCCCGCCTGACCGCTCGCCGCGCTGCTCGGGATGCGCCCTCGCGGTCGGGGTGACACGGTCTGGCGAAGAGACGACCGCAGCAGCCGGCCCCGTGCGAAGCCTCCACGGAGAGGACCCGGCATGGCTGCGAACCCCTTCGGCGACACCCTGCCGGCCCACCGCGAGCGCGAGCGGGACGGCGCGGCTCCGCGTGCGAGGACGGAGCGGCAGCAGTGCCGGCGGGCCCGGCCGGCCAGTGAGAGAGGGGACTGAGATGAGCGCACCCACGGCGCCGCCGCAGGCGGTGCGGAGCCTGATCCCGGCACGGCTGGACCGGCTGCCGTGGACGAGGTTCCACTGGATGGTCGTCGTCGGGCTCGGGGTGTCGTGGATCCTCGACGGCCTCGAGATCCAGCTGGTGGCCAACGTCGGCTCGGTGCTGACCGAGCCGGAGAGCGGGCTGGGGATCGAGCCGGCGCAGGTGGGCCTCCTGGCCTCCGTGTACCTGATCGGCCAGGTGGTCGGCGCCCTGGTGTTCGGGCGGATGACGGACCGGCTGGGCCGGCGGCGCCTGTTCATCCTCACGCTCGTCATCTACCTGGCGGGCAGCGGGCTCGGCGGCCTGTCGTGGAGCCTCGGCTCGCTCCTGGTGTTCCGGTTCGTCGCGGGCCTCGGCATCGGCGGCGAGTACACGGCCATCAACTCCGCGATCGACGAGCTCATCCCCGCGCACTTCCGCGGCCGGGTCGACATCGCGGTCAACGGGACCTACTGGGCCGGCGCGCTGATCGGGTCGCTGGGTGCGCTGGTGCTGCTGAACCCCGACCTCGTGCCCATCTTCTGGGGCTGGCGGATCTGCTTCTTCATCGGGCCCGTGCTCGGCCTGGTCATCATCTACATCCGCCGCCACATCCCCGAGAGCCCTCGCTGGCAGCTCACGCACGGGTACGCACAGGAGGCCGAGGCGACGATCGACGGCATCGAGGAGACCGTCCGCGGCAGGGCGTCGAGCTGGCTCCGGTGGACGAGAGCAGGTCCATCGAGGTGGTGCCCGAGAGGTCGATCCCGATCCTGCGCGTCGGCAGGATCATGTTCACCGAGTACCGCCGCCGCGCGGTCCTGGGCGGCACGATGATGATCACGCAGTCGTTCCTCTACAACGCGATCTTCTTCAGCTACGCCCTGGTGCTGAGCAACTTCTTCGACGTCCCGAGCGGGCGCGTGCCGCTGTACTTCATCCCGTTCGCGTTCGGGAACCTCCTGGGCCCGCTGTGCCTGGGCCACCTGTTCGACGTGTGGGGGCGGCGCAGGATGATCCTGCTGACCTACGGGTTGGCGGCGATCGTGCTGGCCGTGGCGGCGGTGCTGTTCAACGCGGGGCTCCTCACCGCCGTGACCCAGACCGTCCTGTGGTGCGTCTGCTTCTTCTTCGCCTCGGCCGGGGCGTCGTCGGCGTACCTGACCGTCAGCGAGATCTTCCCGCTGGAGCTGCGCGGGCAGGCGATCGCGTTCTTCTTCTGCATCGCGCAGCTCTCGGGAGCCGTCGCCGCGTCGCTGTACGCCGCGCTCGTCGGCGAGGGGGAGTCCCGGGGCCCGCTCGCCGCGGGGTACGCCCTGGGCGCCGCCTTCATGCTGGCCGGCGGCCTGGTGGCGTGGTTCATCGGCGTCGACGCCGAGCGCAAGTCCCTGGAGGACGTCGCCGATCCCCTCACGTCCACCCGCCGCCGGGGCGCCGTTCGAGCCACGGGGGCGAGCGACAACATCCGCTGAGAACGGCGGGCCATCTCCCCCAAAGGTCGCAAGCGAGGTTCAGCACCGCGCCCCAAGACCGGCGAACCCCACGCTGACCAGCATGGACACAGGTCGCGAGCCCGAGCTCCGGAACAGGTCCGGACGCCCGCGACGCAGGAGGTCCAGATGGGGACGACACACCGGCACCCCGCCCGCCTGGCCGCGCTGACGCTCGCGGGGGTGGCGCTCGTCGCCACGCTCACCGCGTGCGGCGGCGCCGCCGAAGCCCCGGAGCCACGGGCGCCCGAGCCCGCGTCGACCGCGGGTCTGACCACGGCCGACGTGGACGCATGGCTCGACGCGACGATCCCCGCCGCGATCGAGAAGGGCCACATCGCCGGGGCGACGGTCGCCGTCGTGCACGGCGGCGAGATCGTCACGGCCCGCGGGTTCGGCAAGGCCGACGTGGCCGCCGGCACGCCCGTGGACCCGGACCGCACCCTGTTCCGCGTCGGGTCCGTCTCGAAGATGTTCACCGCGACGGCCGTCATGCAGCTCGTCGAGGAGGGCCGGGTCGACCTCGACACGGACGTCGAGCAGTACACGCACCTCGGGCTCGGCCTGCAGCATCCCGTGACGCTGCGGAACCTGCTCACCCACACCCCCGGGTTCGAGGAGCGGATCACGGGACTCATCGGCGGGCCTGGCTCGACGGTCGACCTGCGGGCGAGCCTCGTGACCGACCCGCCGGCGCAGCCGTACCTGCCCGGCACGACGCCCGCGTACTCGAACTACGGGAACGCGCTCGCCGGGTACGTGGTCCAGGCGGTCAGCGGCGAGCCGTTCGAGGAGTACGTCGCGGAGCACGTCCTGGCGCCTGCGGGGATGACGTCCTCGTCGTTCGCGCAGCCCCTGCCGGCCGGCCTCGCCGGTCGCGTGTCCCAGGGCTATGCGACGTCCGACGGGCCGCCCACCCCGTTCGAGGTCGTCGGGCAGCCGCCGGCCGGCGCGCTGAGCGCGACCGCGACCGACATGGCGCGCTTCGCGCTCGCGCACCTCGGTGAGCCGGCCGGCGAGGGCGTCCTGTCCGCGCCGACCCGCGCGCTCATGCAGCGGCCCGCGCTCGACGCGAGCACGCTCGGGGCGCTCGCGGCGGGGCCGCGCATGGGCCTGGGCTGGTTCGACGAGTCGCGCCACGGGCACCGCGTGGTCGGCCACGGCGGTGACACGACGGCGTTCCACTCGCACCTGCAGCTGTGGCCCGACGACGACACCGGGCTGTTCCTGTCGTTCAACAGCACCGGGAGCGGGGGCGCGGCGTACCTGCTGCGCGACGAGGTGCTCGACGCGTTCGCCGACCGGTACTTCCCCGCCGACGCGCCCGCCCCGGCGAGCACCGTCGACGACGAGACCCGCGCCGCGCACGCCCACGAGCTCGCGGGCTCCTACGAGAGCACGCGCGGCTTCCACTCGACCTTCCTCACCGCGCTGGGCCCGCTCAAGCCGACCCGGGCGCAGGTCGTCGACGGCGACCACGTGCTCTTCACGCCCGGCCCCGGGCAGATGGGCCCGGCCGTGTACGAGGAGGTCGAGCCGTGGGTCTACCGGCAGGTCGACGGGGACCGCGTCCTCGCGGTGCAGACCGACGACGCCGGGCACGTGCGGCTCATCGGCCACGACGCCGCCATGTCGATCACGCCGGTCAGCGCGTCGCGCGCCGCCGCCGTCCCGACCCTGGTGGCCGGTGTCGCCGTCCTCGCGCTCGGCCTGCTCGCCTGGCCCGTCGGTGCCCTCGTCCGCAGGATCCGGCACCGCTCGACGCGCGGGACCACGGCACCCGCACCGTCGCGCACTGCGCCCGACGGCGCCCGCCTGCCCCGCACCCTGACCCGCGTCGCGTCGGGCGCCGCCGTGCTCGCGCTCGTCGGCTGGGTGTACGTGATGACGACGATCCTGCAGCTCGCGGACGTCCCCACCGCGCTCGTCCGGGCGGTCCAGGTGCTGACCGGCGTCGCCGTCCTCGGTCTGGGGGCCGCCGTGTGGCGGCTCGTCGCCGAGGTCCGGGGCCGTGCCGCCTGGCACCGGGTCGCCGGGGCCGGTGCCCTGGTCGCCGCGTTCGTCGCGGTGTCCTGGGCGGCCAACCAGCTGCTCCTGACCTCGCCCGACATCACGTTCTGACCGGGCGGCACGGGAGGATGTCCGGCATGGAGAACCCCGGGGCCCTCGCCCCCGAGCCGTGGTGGGACGCGCGCCTGTCCCGGCTCGGGGTGCGGGGGCCCGTCGCCCGCGACGTGCTGCTCGCCGTCGCGGTGACCGTCCTGATGGTGGTGGCTACGGTCGCGACCGTCGTGGCCGCGTCCGGGGAGGTACCGGGGGCGTCCGCGGTGCTCCCGGAGGTGGTGGTGGTCGTCGCGGTCCAGTGCCTCGCGCTCGCGGTGCGCCGCCTGCGGCTCGGCCTGTGCGTCACGGTGACGGTGGTGACGCAGGTCGCCCTGGTCGCGCTGCTCCCCGAGGTGTCGGTGCGGACCGTCGCGCCGTTCGTCGTCGGCGCGACCATCGGCACCAGCCGCCCTGCCGGGCGTGCGCTGCGGCTGGCCGCGGCCGCGGCGCTCGGCGAGGCGGCGGCCGCCTCCGTCGTCACGACCGCCCGGGGTGCCGGGTTCGACGTGGTGCTGCAGCACGGCGCGTCCGCGCTGTTCGTGTGGGGCTCGTCGGTGCTGGTGGGGCTGTACCTCGCGACGCGGCGCGACCACCTGCGGCTCGTCCGGGAGCGCGCCGAGCAGCTCGAGCGGGAACGTGACGCCCGGGTGCGGTCGGCGGTCGCGGACGAGCGGGCGCGGCTGGCGCGGGAGCTGCACGACGTGGCCGCGCACCACCTGTCGGGCATGGTCGTGCAGGCGGCGGCGGTCGAGCGGCTCGTCGGGCGCGACCCGGACGCCGCGCGAGCGGGCGCCGTGTGGCTGCGGGACCAGGGCCGCGAGACGCTCGACAACCTGCGGCAGGTGGTCGGGCTGCTGCGCCGCGACGAGGCGACCGACGGCACGGCACCGGTGCCGGGGGTCGCAGCCCTGGAGGCGCTGGTCAGCGGTGCGCGGGACCTCGGTGACACCGTCGAGCTGGCCGAGGTCGGCACGGGCACCCCGTTGCCGCCGCTCGCGGACGTGTCGTTGTACCGCGTCGCGCAGCAGAGCCTGACGAACGCGCGGCAGCACGCCGCGGGTGCCCCGGTGCGGGTGCGCGTCGAGCGCGTCCCGGGCGCGGTCCTGCTCGAGGTGGTCAACGGGCCGGCCGGACGGGTCGCCTCGCCACCGCCCGGCAGAGGCGGCGGGGCCGGGCTGGCCGTGATGCGGGAGCGCGCCGCGCTGGTCGGCGGCACGCTCCACGCGGGGCCGACGGACGACGGCGGGTGGCGCGTGCGGTTGCAGGTGCCGGTGGACGACGACGGGACGGTGGACGCGTGATCCGGGTGGTGCTGGTCGACGACCAGGCGGTGGTGCGGGCGGGCTTCCGGGTGCTGCTGGAGGACGCGGAGGACCTCGAGATCGTCGGGGAGGCGGCCAGCGGGCCGGAGGCCGTCGCGGTGGTGCGCCGCACCCGGCCCGACGTCGTGTGCATGGACGTGCGCATGCCCGGCGGCGACGGGCTGACCGCGACCCGGCAGATCGTGGCGGAGCGGGACGCCGGCCGGCCGTCGCTGCCCGCCGTGCTCGTGGTCACGACGTTCGACCTGGACGAGTACGTGTTCGGCGCCCTGGAGGCGGGTGCCGACGGGTTCGTCCTCAAGGACTGCGACCCGGCGGACCTCGCCGAGGCGATCCGCCGCCTCGCGCGCGGCGACGGCACCCTCGACCAGTCGGTGACCCGCCGGGTCATCGCGGAGTTCGCACGCCGCCGGCCCGTCCTCGTGCCGAGCGCCGAGACCGAGGTGCTCACCGCGCGCGAGACGGACATCGTGCGGCTGCTCGCACGCGGCATGTCGAACGCCGAGATCGCGCAGGCGCTGTTCGTCGAGCAGTCGACCGTGAAGTCGCACCTGGGCCGCGCGATGACCAAGCTCGGCACGCGCGACCGCCTGCAGACGGTGGTCTGGGCCTACCGCACGGGGTTGGCCGCCCCCGACTGACCCGGCCCGGTTCGCACGACGACGAGCCCGAGCCGGGCCGGACGGCTCAGACCCGTACGCCGCAGTCCGCGCAGAACCTCGCACCGGCGGCCACCTCGGCGGAGCAGCCCGGGCACGTCGTCGACGGGCTGAGCGACCCGCCGCAGTCGGTGCAGAACTTGCCGCCGCCGGCGCGGGCGCCGCACGACGGGCAGCTCGCCACGGGTGCCGCTGCGACGTCGACCCCCGAGAGCAGGTCCACCGTGGAGAGCCGCTCGCTCGCCTGGGTCCGGCGGGCCTGGGCCTGGAGCCCGGCGATCTCGTCCTGCAGCCGGGGCGCGCACCGGGCGCACTGGCCGACCTCCTCGTTCCAGCAGATGTCGCGGCACATCCAGTCGCCGCAGCCGCGGCACTGCGTGAACCGGTCCGCGATCTCGTCGACCGCCGACGCCAGCGCGCTGTCCTTGGCGGACGAGTTGGTGCCGCGGTTGAGCATCAGCTCGTCGGCGGCGTTCCCCAGGTCGCGCAGCGGGCCGCCGAAGAGGAATTGTCCGGTCCTGTGGTCCGGTTCCCGCCCTCAGACGACGAAGGCGACGACGAGGACCAGGACGGCCGAGCTCAGGAAGCCGAGGCAGTTGACCCAGAACGCCTGCGTCAAGAACCTCGCACGCACATGAGCCACGACGGCGCACAGGAAGTAGACGACGACGCCGGTGGTCGCGGCCAGCGCGATGCCAGGGACCCAGAGGCCCACGATCAGGCCCGTGATGGCGAGAAGCTTGGCGACGATCAGCGCCCACCACCACTCCCGTGGAAAGTGGACGCCGTCGAAGCAGTCCACGATGAACGCCGGCGGCCTGATCGACAGCGCTACGTCGAGGAGCAGGAGCGCGGCGAGGGCGACGACGGCCCACGCCGGATCGGGGAGGTACACGTGGGAGGGCATGGTTACTTTTCCTTGCTCTGGATGGCGAAGCTCACGACGGCATGAAGGTGCGTCGCGAAGCTGTCGTCGTCGACGGCCCCGCGCCCGGCCCACATGAAGATGAGCCCGAGGTAGCTGAGGTAGATCGTTCGTGCGCAGACGGCCGCCTCGGAGCCCGCGACACCGGCCGCGACGACGGCGGTCTCAAGCTCGAGGAGCAGGTGGTCCACGAGGTTTTCGAACACCGCTGACTGGTGCGTGCCGCCC
Source organism: Cellulomonas sp. URHB0016 (assembly GCF_054057935.1). Taxonomy (NCBI): domain Bacteria; kingdom Bacillati; phylum Actinomycetota; class Actinomycetes; order Micrococcales; family Cellulomonadaceae; genus Cellulomonas; species Cellulomonas sp. URHB0016. Next base: position 2,552,197 of record NZ_JBSRZU010000001.1, read on the forward strand.
ATGAGGACGGCGCCGTACTCGCGGGAGAGGTCGGGGTGCTCGGTGAACACCTCCACGAACGGCAGGACGAGGTCGATGATCCGGGCGACGTGGTCCTGCGTGTCGTCCGTCGCCGTCGGGTGGGCGCGCCGGTCGGCGTGGATCGCGGCGATCCTCCGGTCGAAGCTCGCCGCGAGGAGGGCGCGCTTGTCGCCGACGGACATGACCGCGCCGACGCTCAGGCCGGTCCGCTCAGCGATGTCCCGGATCGTGGTGCCCTTGAACCCACGGGCGGCGAAGAGCTCCTCGGCGGCGCGCAGCACCTTGTCCTGAGTTCTCCGCCGGAGGTCGTCCCGAGTCGTCATCGGCTGGCTCTCCCCGATCCCCGTCGACTGAACACGTTCACCGAACGTGTTCATCGGCGAACCGGACAGTAGCCATCTGTCGTGCGAGGGTCAAACCGCCGTCAGGTCAACCGTGGTCGAGACGAGACCCGACTGACCCGGCCCGGTTCGCACCGCGACGAGCCCGAGCCGGGCCGAGCAGCTCACAGGGTGCGTCAGCCTGGAGCCCGGCGATCTCGTGTCCGGACCGGCGCCCCAGCCCTAGCTGGCCGGCTCTGCGGCGACGTGAGCGGCCATGAACGGCAGCAGGCCCTCGGTGATCCGCCTCCCGGAGGCGTCCTCGTGGCCACCGGTCGTGACCGTGTACTGGTGGTCGATCCCGGCCGTCGTGAGCTGGGCGTCGAGGTAGGCGCACCCCTGCGGGATCCACGTGAACTCGTCGTTGCTGGGGCAGTCGAACCCGATGCCCGACAGGCTCGCGAGGTTGTCCCGGAACTCGGGGACCTTCTGGTCCCAGTCACCGAAGCCGGCGTCCCAGGCGCTCCACACGGCGTCGTCCTTGGTGACGACGCCGCCCGTCCGTGCGTAGGGGAAGGCGAGGTAGGGCGAGTCGGTGGCCGGCGAGAAGGCGAGCCCGTAGGCCAGCTCGAGCTGGGAGAGGTACGGCAGGTCTCCCAGCGTCTCGCCCACCTCAGCACCGTCCAGGGTGCCGGTGTGCTCCAGGGTGTCCACCATCTCGGCGACGTGCGCCTCCGAGTCGAAGAAGCCCATGTCGGCGACGCCGTCGGCGTCCAGCAGCCCGGGCGTCGTCGCGTACACGGCGCCGAACACGTCGGGGTGACGCATGCCGAGGTTGAGCGCGCCGAAGCCGCCCATCCCGTAGCCCGTGATCCCGCGCGTCTCCGCGGCCGCCAGCGTGCGGAAGTTCTCGTCCACGTAGTCGACGACGTCCTCGGTGACGAACGTCTCCCAGTCCCCGTTGGCCGGTGAGTCCACGAAGAAGCTCCCGCCCACGGAGGTCACCCCGGACACCACCGCCACGATCATCGGGTCGACGGTCGCGAACGCCGTGTCCAGGTCGTCGGGCATCTGCACGCCGGTGATCCACTCCTCGGTGAACCCGGGCAGGTAGTACACGACAGGCAGCGCGTCGTCGGACTCGAAGTACTGCGGGGGCAGGTAGACGAGCACCTCGCGCTCGGCCGGGTCGCCGAGCAGGTTGCCCTCCAGCGACGGGGCCGGGACGTCGCGCAGGTTGAGCGGGCGGACGGCGACCTCCGTCGGCTCGGGGGTGGCCGGCGTGGCAGCAGGTGGGCCGGAGGGACCCGACCAGCAGGCGCCCAGGCCGACGACCAGCAGCGCCACGGCGACGGCTCGACGCGACCGTCGGGGACCTGGGGCATTCGTGCCGGTAGGCACCACCGGAAACTAGTGGCGGCGCGGGGCCCCCGTCGGGCTGCGTGACTTTCGTGACCGTTTCGCAACGCGCTCGCCAACCTGGTGCACGCGTCCCGTCCGCGGACGCGTGCACCGACGGGACGCGGCGGGACCGTGCGGCGCGGCTCCTCCGGTCCCAGGGCGGGCCGCCGCTACGTTCGACAGCGTGGTCAGGGCATCGGCGGGCATCGTCTCCGGCCTTCCGTACCTGATCCCGCTGGCGGTCGGCGCGGTCGGCGCGGTGGTCGCGTCGGCGTTCGTGACATCCCGGCGGCTGCGGTCGGAGCTGCGGGACGAGTCCGAGATGCTCGACCGGCTGCCGCCCGGGGCGGCCCGGGCGGAGCTCCGCGCCGACGTGCGGCGCCGGACCCTGCTACTGGTCGCGGCCAACCGGTTCCCACCGTTCACGGGCGTGGACCTCGTCCTCCTGCTGATCCTCGTCGCTGCGATGGCGTACGGGACCTGGCTCACGCTGAACGCGTTCGGGGGACACCGGACGGAGACGGCCGCGATGGCGACCATCTACCTGGGCCAGTTCGGCGTCTACATCACCTTTACGGTGTTCACCTGGCGCGCGTTCCACCGGCCGTGGAGCCTGCGCGCCGTCCGGAGGCTGACCTACGTGGTCGAACATCTCGGAACCGAGGAAGCGTTCCAGGTCGCGCAGATGCTCGTCATGGGCAACTCGCTCGTGAGGTTCATCTGCCCGGCGTTCATCTGCCTGGTCGGGGCCGGGATCATCGCCGCGAGTCTTGATGCCTTCGGGGTGCTGGAGCAGCTCCTGGTGCCGCTGGCAGTGGCGCCGTTCGTCGGCGGTGTGGTCCTCGGCCTGTTGGCGAACGACTCGGGACTGCGAGCGCTCACGTCGCGCGTCGAGCGCGCCGCGGCGGATGACGTGGCCTGACCGGCCTGCTCACGATGCCGGCGGGGTCGGCGTTCGGCTCGTCGGGACGCTCCTGGTCGTCGAGCGGACGGCGAGCGCTACGGCGCGCCATGGGCTGTCCCGCCGCCGTCGACGTCGGGCACGATCTGCAGGCTCACCTGCGACGATCTGGACCCGGCCGGGCGAGGACCGCCAAGATGGGCCATGCCCGCACCGCACGAGGACGACGCCGGACACTCGCCCGCCGAGTTCCTCCGACGACCTGGCGTCACCGCGTGGCGGGCCGGAGGTGTGGCGTGACGGCGTCGCGCAAGTTCGTCCGACGGGCGTCCCGACCGGCCGGTGTGCTGCTGGCCCTGCTCGCCGTCGCGGCGCTCCTGACGTCGTGCGACGGGATCGACCGGCCGCTCGTGTCACCCACCCGCACCGTCCCGACACCGACCGCCACCCTGCCGTCGCCGACCGTCACGCTCCCGGCGCCCACCCTCACGATCCCTGCGCCGACCCTCACGGTGCCGGCGCCGACCGTCACGGTCCCCGCGCCCAGCCTGACGATCCCCGCGCCCACCCTCACGCCGCCGGTGGAGCCGAGCGAGCCGCCGGTCGTGACGCCCGAGCCGGTGCCCACGGCGCTGCCGACCGTCGAGCCGACGGTCGTACGGCCGCCCGAACCTGCACCTGAGCCGTCCGACACCCCGACCGAGACGACCACTGCGGCGCCGGTGCCGCCGACCTCCGCCCCGGCGCCGACCCCGTCAGCCACCTCGGCATCGCCGGTGCCGTCGTCCTCCACGTCGGCCGGCGGCGCGTCCGGCACGGAGGCGGGCGGTACCCCGGACTGGGTGTGGTGGCTGGCCGGGCTCGTCGTCGCCGGCCTCGCGGTCGGCGTGCCCCTGGCCGTGCGGGCGCGCCGCCGAGCCGGCTGACCCCGGGCGGCACCCTCCGAGGCGTGGCACGCGTCCGGTCCGTCATGGTGCACGGCGGTCTCTGGCGAACCTGAGCTGGACGTGCACCGTGGCGCACCGGTCGCAAGGAGCCGGTCGACGGCGGCTCTGCCTTGCCCCCACGGGCTCATGAGGCGGCAGCCTGCTCGTGGCGGCCGACGTGCAGTGCGACGAGCGGTCGGGAGCGGATCGTCGCGAGGAAGGGGTCGGTCGCGTCCTGCCACCGTTGCCCGGTGACGTAGGTGACGTTGATCTCGCGTGCGAGAGTCGCTTCGAGGTTGTCGAGGGCGGCGTCGACGTGCCGCCGTGAGGGGGTCCCGACGACCAGGACGTCGACGTCGCCCGGGGGGCCGCCGGGTTCACCGTGGTATCTGGCTGCCCAGGATCCGTGCACGTACGCCTGCTCGATGCCGTCGATGCCGGCCAGGGCCCGTTCGATGAGCTGGGCGGGCCCGTAGGTGACGACGAGCAGCTGGCGCAGGGGCGCGATCGCGGGGTTGTCCTGCGCGGGCCGGAGCTGGACTGCCCGGCCGATGCGTTCACCGACGAGCAGGCCCGCGTCGAGCAGCCGGCGCGCCTCGCGTGAGACGGTCGGCTCCGGTGCGTCGAGGAGGCGGGCCAGGTCCGCGGCGGTGACCGGCTTGTCTGCCGTCAGGACGTGCAGGAGCAGGCGGGCCTGCAGTGCGGAGCGGAAGATCGGCACGAGCGCGGGCGCCTGAGTTCTCACATGACGCACGATATCACTCGGCATATGAGCCATGGAGGGTCCTCAGTCACCTCGGATGGCAGACCGGTCGGCACATGCTGCTCCAGGTCAGGGCCTCGGATGCCGATGCACCGGCATGACGACGACACCGCCCGGCTGGTACGACGACCGCGCCACACCGGGCGTGGTGCGATGGTTCGACGGGAGTGCCTGGACCGCGCACACGGCACCGTCGCCGCCGCCCGCGGCTCCGTGGCAGGTGGCACCGGCGCCGTCGGGCATGGGCACCTCGCCGAGCGACGCCCTGCACTGGCTGGTCCCTGTGGGCCGGTCGTGGCAGTCGGTGGTCGCCGGGTACGTCGGCATCGTGGCGCTGTTCTTCTGGGCGGTCGGTCCCGTGGCGGTCCTGTTCGGGGTCCTGGCCCTCCAGAAGGCGAAGCAGGGCGGTCACGGCTCGGGCCGGGCGGTGTTCGCGCTGGTCGCCGGAGGGTTGGCGTGCGTGGCCGGGCTCGTGTTCCTGGTCAACAGGCTCTGAGGCTCAGGTCCGCAGCCCCGCCGGCGACGGGTCGTCGCGCCACAGCCCCTCGGTGACCTGCTCCACGAGCGTGTCGAGGGCGGGCTCGTCGCTGCCCTCCCACTCGTCGACCATGCGCCGCAGGAGCTCGCGCTCGTGGGCGCGGACGCGGTCCGCGAGGGCGAGGCCGGCGGGTGTCGGGCTGACCACGCCGCCGTCGACCTGCACCAGCCCGCGCACCCGCAGCGCCTCGGCGGTCGCGAGCACCCGGTCCGGCGCCACGTGCGACGAGGCCACCATCGCGTCGAGGGTCCGCGACCCGGTCGCCGTCACGCGGGCGAGCATCCAGCACTGGCCCGGCGTCAGGTCGACGTCGAGGTCCCGCACGATGGCCGCGTACGCGCGCAGCGGGTCCTGGTGGCCGACCTCCCGCCAGAGCAGCAGCCGCAGCTCCTCGTAGGACGTGCGGCTCGCCGGCAGGGCGTACACCTCGCCCTGCTCGGGGACGTGCGCGGCGGTGCGGAGCCTGACCTCGGGGATCAGCCACGACAGCGCGAACGCCAGGATCCCGACGGGGACGGCGTACAGGAAGATCGTGTGGATCGCCTCGGAGTACCCGTCGAGGAACCAGTCCTGCACGGTCGTCGAGCAGGCCGCGAGCGTGGCGGACGTCGCGGTGAGCGTCTCGGCGGAGCAGGGGCCGACGGCGTCGAGCGGCGCCGTGGCGGTGAGGACGCCGGTGAGCTTCGACGTGAACACCGTGCCGAGCACCGCGACCCCGACGCAGCTGCCGATGGTCCGGAAGAACGTCGCGCCGCTGGTGCCGACCCCGAGGTCCCGGTACTCGACGGCGTTCTGCACGGCGAGGACCAGCACCTGCATCACCATGCCGAGCCCGGCGCCGAGCACGAACATCGACAGCCCCGACTGCCACGCCTCCGTGTCCCGGCCCATCAGGGACAGCAGGTACAGGCCGATGGTGAAGACGGCCGAGCCGACCACCGGGAACACCTTGTACCGGCCGGTGCGGCTGATGATCTGGCCGCTCCCGATCGACGTGAGCAGCAGGCCGATCATCATGGGGATCATCTGGAGGCCGGACCCGGTGGGGCTGGCGCCCTGGACCTGCTGCAGGTACAGCGGCAGGTAGGTGATGGACCCGAACATCGCGAAGCCGACGACGAACCCCACCACGGCCGTCGTCGAGAAGACCCGGTTGCGGAACAGCCGCAGCGGCATGACCGGTTCCGGCACGCGCGCCTCGACGAACCCGAAGGCGACGAGCGAGACGACGGCGAGCAGCGCGAGCCCGACGACCTGCGGCGATCCCCAGTCCCACGTCGAGCCGCCCAGGCTGGTGACGAGCACGATGCACGTCGCGACCGTCGCGAGCAGCGTGATGCCGAGGTAGTCGATCGTCGGGGACCGGTGCGACCTCGTGGACGGCAGCACGGCGGACACGACGACGAGTGCGAGCAGACCGATCGGCAGGTTCACGTAGAACACCCACCGCCACGTCAGGTGGTCCACGAACCAGCCGCCGAGCAGCGGCCCGGCCACGCTCGACAGCCCGAACACCGCACCGAACGCCCCCTGGTACCGGCCACGGTCGCGGGGCGGGACCACGTCGCCGACGATCGCCTGGGCGAGCACCATCAGGCCACCGCCGCCGACCCCTTGCAGCGCACGCCAGGCGATGAGCTGCGCCATCGTCTGCGACGTGCCGGCGAGCGCGGAGCCGGCGAGGAAGATGACGATGCACACCAGGAACACGGTCTTGCGGCCGTACAGGTCGCCGAGCTTGCCCCACAGCGGCGTGGTCGCGGTCGACGCGAGCATGTACGCGGTGACCACCCACGACAGGTGCTCGGCGCCGCCGAGGTCGCGGACGATGGTCGGCAGGGCGGTCGCGACGATCGTCTGGTCGAGGGCCGCCAGCAGCATCGCGAGCATCAGCCCGCCGAACACCGCCCAGACGGCGCGCTTGTCGAGCTCCGGGACGGCGGGCGCCTCCGTCGACTCCTGCTTCGTCATGAGCCCCCCTCGGCGTCCTTCGCATCGTCGACCCGCGCTCGCCGGGATCGCAACACGAACGGCACGCGCTCAGTGCGGCTTGCGCGCCACCATCAGCAGGTGCGTGCTCGGCCACGCCACCGGTGCCCCGTCGACGGACCGCAGCGACGCCCCGACGGACAGCCGGTTCTCGACGAGCCACCGGTTGGTCCACGGGCCGGAGCCCACGCCGATCTCGAACCCGACGTCGGTGAGCAGCGCGCGCCAGTCGTCCCAGGTCATGTCGCAGAAGCGCTCGTGGCACTCGGAGAGCCAGCTGTCGGTGTAGTCGCGGGTGGTGAGGAACTCCATCGCGGAACGCAGCGGGAGGGTGACCTCGTGCGCGTCGCGGTCGACCGGGGTCAGGGGGCCGGCGTGCAGGTCCGTGTGCGCGAGCACCGGGAAGTCGGCGGCGAACTGCACGAACCGTTCGGCGGGGGTGAGGGCGGCGACGTGGTCGTGCACCTCCTGGCGGGTCCGTCCGGTCAGCTCGGCGGCGTGGGCGCGGTCGGCGGCGACCGGCCCGTCGAGCCGCAGGACCACCGGCTCGTCCCCGCCGTCCGGCCCCAGCACGTCGGAGTTGACCCATACGCCGCCGGGGGCCGTGTGCGTGTGGATGCGGCGGGCGAGCAGCTCCAGGTCGGCGCGGCCCTGCCCGTACGAGGCGATCTCGTGGGTGAGCGCGACGGTGATCGTGGTGTTGATCGAGGCGGGCGGGAACACCGAGGAGCGCAGCAGGTTCCGCTGGGCGAAGAAGACGTTCGGGTTCGCGAAGACGCCCTGCGCGCGGCGGTGCTCCGCCTCGGCGACCAGGTGCCGCGACACGTCGACGCCGTACAGGTCGCACTCGGCCAGGCGCGGGTCGCGGGCGGCGCGTTCCAGGAGTCCGCCCGCCGCGCAGCCGAGGTCCACGATCTTCCCGGGCACGACGTGCGGCGCGACCTGCTCCCACTTGCGGTCGGACGCGTCGTCGAACGCCGCCGTGTACGTGCGGTAGTCGCGGGTCTCGGTGAGGTCGCCCTCGCTGCCGACCGTGGGGTCCGTGTGGATCAGCCGGACGGCGTCGTCGAGCCGGTAACGGTCGTAGAGCTCGACGGTCTGCGGGTGGGCGAGGTCCCGCCACGACGGGTCCCCGGCGACCATGAGCTCGAGCACGTCCCACGGGCGCAGCGGCGACGGGTCGCGCGACTCCTCGACGGCCGCGACCCGGAACCCGAGGGCCGCGTACAGGGCGGCGACGGCAGGCGTCGAGCAGGCGACCACCGTGTCGTCGGGCGTGAGCGTGCGGCCGGTCGACATCTGCACGCTGGCGAGGACCGTCGTCGCGAAGCGGTCCGAGGGCGGGACGTCCGACACCGGGGCGACGACGGAGGGCAGGCCGGCGTCGAGCGCGACCCGCTCGACCAGCGCCTCGCGCCGGTGGGCGGGCAGCGGGTTGCGGCGGGTCCCCGTGTGGGTCGCGGACGTCACCGCCCAGACGACCTCCGCGTCCGGACCGAGGACCAGCGGCGCCCCCGTTGTGTCGGACTCCCGCCCGCTCAGCAGGGACCGCAGGTAGTCGGCCTGGAACCGGGTGACGAGGTGGTGGCGCCCGGGGAACAGGACGGAGGTCAACGGAGTGCTCACGGCGGCACAGGCTACCCATCCGCCCGCGCCGGGACGCTGCTCAGGCCGGCAGCCGGGTCACGACCAGCACCACGGCGAGGACGACGAGCAGCGCCCCGCACGCGCGACGGACGGTCACCACGACGCCCGGCCGGTCCGCGAGCGTCCGGGACGCGCCCCCCGCGGCCACCGCGACCCCCACGAGCACGATCGTGCCGAGCACGTCGAACAGGAGCCCGAACAGCAGGACCTGCTGCCACACCGGCCCGTCGCCGGGCCGGACGAAGAGGGGGATGAACGAGAGGAAGAACAGGACGACCTTGACGTTGAGGAGGTTGACCGTGGCGCCCCGGCCGACGAGCCGGAGCGCACCGGGTGGTGCGGGGCGGTCGAGCGGTGCCGGGTGCGACGGGCCTGACGCCGCTGCTGACAGGGCGGCCGGCTCTGCGGGGGCGTGCCCGGCGGGGACGACGAGCGGGCTGTCGTCGCGCACCATCCGGACCCCGACCCACACGAGGTACGCCGCACCCGCGGACGTGACGACGGCCATCGCCGTCGGGGACGCCGCGACGAGAGCCGACAGGCCCGCCGCCGCCAGGACCGCGTGGCACAGCGACCCGGCCGCGATCCCGAGCGCCGCCAGCACCCCCGCTCGGGTGCGGTGCTGGAGCGACGTGCCGAGCACGAACACCATGTCGGCACCGGGAGTGACGTTGAGCGCGAGGGCGGCGAGGACGAAGGCGAGGAGGACGTCGGGCTCGGGGACGAACACCGTCACATCATCGCGGAGCGCCCGGTCGCCCAGGTCTCGCCCCAGGGCCAGGTCCGGGCTCGTGACCAGCGTCGCGGTCCGGGCCCGCGACGCGCGCTCCCGGGGCGCCTCAGCAGGAACGCCCGCCGCCAGGGTCGAGCCCGGCGACGGTCCACCGGCCGTCGTCCTCGTGGACCATCCGGTAGGTGACCAGATGGCGCGCGTGCTGGTCGGGCGCGGCGATCGAGCTGCCGTCGGCGGCGAGGAAGTCGGCCTGTGACGTGTCGACGCACGCGTCGAGCACCACGACCTCGTGCCCTGGCACGCTGTCCTGGTACTCGACGAGCGCCGTGGTGGGGATCGTCACGTCCCCGACCTGGTGGACCCCGCTCGCGGCGTAGGACTCGTACTCGCTGATGACCGCCGGCCGGAGGTCACCGGACAGGTACCTGTCCAACGGGGACCGGTCGGCGTAGCCGCCGGTGCCCACCTGGTTGTCGGCGGCGTTGAACGCGAGCAGGGCGGCTGTCGCGTCGTCGACGTCGTTCTGCCGGGCGGCGGACGGGTCGACGGTCGGGGGCTGCGAGGCGGACGTCGCGGCGGCGGCGGTGCCCGGGCCGTCGCTGCCGCAGGCGGCGGTCACGACGACCACGACGAGCGTGGCGCCGACGCGCAGGGTGCGCCGCATGTGTGAACCCCATCCGATGACCGAGCACGAGCCGGAGGACCCCAGGATCTGCGGAAATTACCGGATCGGGCGGACCGCGTGCCGGGGCGTCCCACTGTGGCCGGACTCGTCGTCACCCGTTTCGGCGGTACGCCCGCCGCGCTACTCGTCCCGGATCGCCTTGGTCGGGCGACGTGACACGTGTCACTCCGCCCAAGTACGACATTCGACGCAGACCGAGCCGATGGTGAGGGCAGATGCCGCCGTCCGAACCTTCTCGGGGCGGCATCACTGCTGTCTGCGAAAGGGACATCGACATGGCTCTGGCCCGAGGCACCTCCGACCCGTCGACGGGCCGTCCGCTGCGCACGCGCAGCCGGCGCCGCACGGCCGCGCTCGCGACCGTGCTGGCCCTGGTCGTCGCGCCGTTCGTCGCGTTCGCCGCCACCGCGCCCGCGCAGGCAGCCGCGTCGCCGTTCACCAAGCGGTTCTCCGTGAACACCAACGGCGACGTGCTCATGGCGGCCAACACGCTGATCACGTGCAGCAACGTGACGACCTGCCCCGGTGCGCGGCAGGGGATCTCGGGGAACCTCGACAACAACGAGCACACGGACCTCACGTTCGTGGACGTCGTGAGCGACGGCGCCACGACCTACAACTCGTCCTCGGCCGCCGTCAAGGTGCCGGACGGCGGCTCCGTCCTGTTCGCCGCGCTCGTGTGGGGCGGCCGCAACCCGGCGTCCGTCGGGAACGGCCCCGCGTCGGCGGACCCGCGCCGCACCGTCCAGCTCGCCGTGGACAGCACCACCGCGTGGCAGCCGGTGAAGGCCGACGAGCTGAACGACAACCGCTCCGCCGCCGAGAGCATCGGCGTCGCCTACGAGGGCTACGCCGACGTCACCGCGCTCGTGGCGCACACCGGCACCCACACGTACACGGTAGGGAACGTGCCGACCTCGACGGCCGCGAACCAGTACGGCGGCTGGGCGCTCGTGGTGGCCGTGTCCGACCCGATGGCACCCATGCGCAACCTCACCGTGTTCTCGGGCTTCGACGACGTGAACACCACCAGCCACACGTCGTCCACCATCGACGTGAGCGGGTTCCTGACGCCCCCGGCCGGTGACGTCCACACCACGCTCGGCGCCGTGACGTTCGAGGGCGACCTAGGCCGGACCGGCGACGGGATGTCGCTCACGTCGATCGGGTCGACGCGCCCTGCGACGCAGGTCGCCGACTCGCTCAACCCGAAGACGAACCCGTTCAACTCCTCCATCACGAGCCGTGGCAGCGCCGGGACGACGAGGAACCCCAGCTACGCGAACCAGTTCGGGTTCGACGCGGACCAGTTCACGGTCGACGGAGCGCTCGACAACGGTGCGACGAGCGCGCGGATCGCGCTCACCACGACCAGCGACCAGTACTTCCCGGTGCTCGTGTCGTTCGCGACCGAGCTCTACGACCCCAAGCTGCTCGGCACCAAGACCGTCGAGGACCTCGACCCGGCCGCCGTGCCCGCGGGCGGCGGCGCCGACCTGGACGTGGACCAGAAGCACCGGCTCCGGTACACGGTCCCGGTCCAGAACATCGGTCTGGACGCCGCCGCGAACAGCGTGTTCTTCGACGCGATCCCCACCGGCACCACGTACGTGCCGGACTCGTTGCACGTGACGGACTCCGTGGACGGGCGCGACGTGGCCGTGTCCGACGACGCCGGTGACGACCTCGGCGAGTTCGTGCCGGCGGACGGCAACGGGCAGGGGTACGTGACGATCAACCTGGGCGACGGCGCGACGCCGACGCGCGGCGGCACGATCCCGGTGTGGACGTCGGCCACGCAGCGCACGGTCACCGTGACGTTCGACGTCGAGGTCGACGACACCGTCACGACCCACCAGGAGCTCGTCAACGCGGCCCACCTCTCCTACACGGGCTTCAGCACCATGGCCGCCAACGCGTCGGCGACCAATGCGGTGCGCAGCGTGGTCCGCAAGGCGACGGTCGTGGCCGGCGCCCAGCCGCCCGTCGCCGCGCCGCACCTCGTGACGTTCTCCCCGAGCGACACCGCTCGCGACCTCACGATCGACGTGCTCGCGGACGCCACCTACTCCGGTCCCTCGGTCGACCTCATCGATGTCACGGAGGCCGCGGGCGGCACGCTGACGACGCACGCCGACGGAACCGTCACCTACGCCCCCCGCCCCGACTTCGCCGGCCGGGACGTGTTCACCTACACGATCGAGGACGCGGCGGGCAACCGGTCGACGGCGCTGGTCCAGGTCGACGTGGTGAACGCCGCCCCCGTCGCGGTGGACGACGTCGCCACCACGCCCGGCGACACCACGACGCTGGTCGACGTGCTGGCCAACGACTCCGACGCCAACGGCGACACGCGGACGATCCGCAGCGTCGGCCCCACCGCGCAGGGCGGCACCGTGGTGATCGACCAGGGCAAGGTGAGCTACACGCCGCCGCTGCACTTCCACGGCACGGACTCCTTCACCTATGTCCTCCAGGACAGCCGCGGCGCGTCCGACGACGCGACCGTGACCGTGACCGTGGTCAACGGCGTCCCGGTGGCCGTGCCGGAGGCACTGCACACCACGACGGGAACCGCCCTGACGTTCCCGTCGGTGCTCGCCAACGACACGGACCCCGAGCACGACCCGCTCACCGCCCACGTCGTCTCCGGGCCGTCGCACGGCACGCTGAGCCTGGACAGCACCGGCACCGGCACGTACACGCCGGCCCCGGGCTGGTTCGGGACCGACTCGTTCACCTACTCGGCGCACGACGGGACCGACGCGTCACCGGCCGTCACGGTGACGATCACCGTCCACGCCCCGGTGGCGCCGGCCGACGACACCTCGGCCACCGCGTCGGGCACCGCCGTGGTCGTCGACGTGCTCGGCAACGACCCGGGCAGCGCGTCGCTGACGGTCACGGGCGCCACGCCCGGAACCCACGGGACCACGTCCGTCGGACCGGACGGCAAGGTCACCTACACGCCCGACCCCGGCTACGCCGGGCAGGACACGTTCACGTACACGGTCACCGACGGGTACGCCTCCGACGAGGCGACCGTCACGGTGACCGTCGCGAACGCCGTCCCCGTGGCGGTCCCGGGCGTCGTCACCACCCCCACCGGCACGCCGGTGACCATCGACGTCCTCGCCAACGTCACCGACGTGAACGTGGGCAGCCTCACCGACCAGGTCCTCACGCTCGTCGGGACCCCGACCGCGGACCACGGCGCGACCGTGGCGGTCGGCCCCGACGGGCGGGTCACGGTGACCCCGGCCGACGGTTTCGCCGGTGACGTCGTCGTCTCGTACACCGTCACGGACGGCGCCGGCGGGACGGTGACGGGCACCGTCGTGGTGACCGTCACGAACGCCGCACCGCTCGCGCCGCCGGTGCTCACGACCACGCCCTACGGCCGCCCGATCACCGTGGACCTGCTGGGGAACGCGTCCGACGCGAACGGCGCCGACACCCTGAGCGTGGTGCCGGGGAGCGTCACGGACCCCGTCGACGCGAACGGCACGACGCGCGGGCACGTCTCGGTCGTCGACGGCGTCGCGACGTACACGCCGCCCGCGGGCTTCTCGGGCGACGTGACGTTCGGCTACGACGTGACCGACGGTCTGGAGACCACGCACGTGACCGTCGTGGTCACCGTGCAGAACGGCACCGTGGCACCCCGCTCGGACGACCGGCAGGTCGCGGCGACGGGCCCGACGGTGCTCGACGTGCTCGCCGGCCAGCAGGACCCCGACGGTGGCACGCTCACGCTCCTCGGCGTCACGCAGCCGGCGCACGGCACGGTGGAGATCGTGGACGGCAAGCTCGTGTTCACCCCGGAGCCGGGCTGGTCCGGGCCGGTGACCTTCACCTACACGGTGGTCGACGGCCAGGGCGGCCTCACCACGTCCACCATGACGCTCGACGTCGCGGCCGCCGCTCCCGTGCCCACTGCTCCCGTGCCCACGCCTCCGGTGCCCACTGCTCCGGTGCCGGCCGCTCCCGTGCCCACCGCTCCGGTGCCGGCTGCTCCCGGGCCCGGCGCGACGGCGGTGCCGGCCTCGACCCCCGCCGCCGGCGAGCAGCTCGCGACCACGGGCGCCTCCGGCACGGGTCCCGCCATGGGCCTCGGCCTGCTGCTCGTCTCGGTGGGCCTGGTGCTCGTCGCCCTCCGCCGGCGCCGCACCGCCGTCTGAGCCGCCACCGACGCGCGGGCCGCCCGTCCGCGCGTCGGTGGGGTGCGTGTCAGTGGTCGGAGGCACCCTGGTGCCCATGGTGACGATCTCCTGCTCCTGCGGTGCGGCGTCCGCAACCCGCCGCAACCCGCTGCGTGGTCTGACGGTCGACGAGCGTGCCGCGCTCGTCCGCTCGGCGTTCTCGGTGCACGCCGGGTTCCTGGCGGTCGAGCTGGACGGCTCCTGGCACCCGGCGCACGTCGAGCCCACCGAGGCCTGCTTCGTCCTCGCCGACCTCGACGCGATCGACGCGACGGAAGGCCTCTGCGGCGAGGACGCCCGTCGGATCCGCGACCTGCTCGACCAGTCGCACGTCGGCGGACGGGCGCTGCCCGTCGAGGCGCAGGTCGGCACGGTGCGGTTCCGTGTGACGCCCGCCGACGACTTCATGGGCCACCTGACGTACCTGGTGCACGACGGGCCGACCACGCTGCTCGAAGTCGGCGTGCCGCGCGCCGAGCCGCACGTGCTGGCCGACCTCGTCGACCTGTTCCGGTCGCACGGCGGGCCGGCCGTGGTCCAGGTCGACGGCCTCGCGCCGCGGATCGGGCTGGCAGCGGCGATCGAGGGCGTCCGGCGGGCACGGACGGCATCGGTCGCCTGACACCGGCCGTAGGGTCGCGCTCGTGATCCCCGCGCCCGTCGAGCAGGCCATCCCCGAGGACGCCGAGGCCATCCACCGGCTGCGACGGTCCCTCGAGGACTGGATGGTGGCACGCGGGGTGGAGCAGTGGCCGCCGGGTGGCATGCCTCTGCGCCAGGTGGTCGACGAGATCGCGGACGGGCAGTGGCACGTGGTGCGGGACGCCGAGGTGGGCATCGCCGGCGCCCTGCGGCTGCTGTGGTCCGACGAGCCGTTCTGGGGTCCCGGGCAGCCCCCTGCGGTGTACGTGCACGGCCTGATGGTGGACCGGCGGTGCGCCGGCCGAGGACTCGGGACCGGCCTGCTCGACTGGGCGGCGGCGCAGGGCCGGGCGGCGGGCGTGGGCCTGTTCCGGTTGGACCACCGCACCACGAACCCCGTGCTGGGCGCCTACTACGAGCGCTACGGGTTCACCGTCGTCGGGCGCGCCGACTTTCCCACCTTCTCCGCGACGCTCCTCGAGCTGACCTTGCACTGACGACCGCCGACCACCACCGACCGCGACCGCCCACCACCGCTCAGCAACGCCGACCGTCGGCGACCATCGCCGGCCGTTGCCGGCCGTTGCCGGCCGTTGCCGGCCGTCACCGAGCACGGCTGAGCACCGTCGACCGTCGCTGACCCGGTCGTGATGTGATCGCCGTACCTGGACCGCTTCGCCGGCACGGGAGCCCGCGGTCCGGGCGAACGTGGGTCGCCGAGAACTGAAGTGAGGGCCCGTGCCGGCCGATGTTCCCCCCGTTCCCCTTCCCCCCGACGACCACCCGCGGTCGCCTTCCGGCCGCGTCCCCGCGTGGGTCGTCGACGAGGCAGCGCGTCGTGACGTCGCCGCTGCCGGGTGGCGCACGCCCCCGGCGCCCGTGCCCGCACGGCGGTCGAGGCGGTGGCCCGTCGTACCCACCGTCGCCGTCGTGGCCGCCGTCGCGCTCGGGGGCGCATGGTGGCTGGACGACGGCGTCACGAGGCTGCCCGCCGCGCTCGTGGCCACCGCCGAGTCCGTCGCGGGCGTCGACGTGCCGCCGGCCCTGCGACCCGTCCCGCCCCCGACGGCGGAGGTCGTCGCGCTCGCGGACGAGGCCCATCTGACCGACGAGGGACGGCAGCTGCTCTACGGCGCCCGCCCGGAGCTGCTGGGGGCGTCGGCGTTCGCCGGCCGGTGCGGCGGCGGGCACGCCGTCCGTCCCCCCGAGCACGAGGGTGCGGTCGGCTGCTACCAGCCGGGCGACGGCTCGATCGTCGTGTACGTCGACGACGGACGCGCGGCTGCGCGGGTCCGTCGTCGAGGCCGTCGCGCACGAGACCCTGCACGCGGCCTGGACCCGCCTGACGAGCGCCGAGCAGGCGGAGGTCACCCCTCTGCTGGAGGCGGAGGTCGCTGGGCTCGCCCCCGACGACCCGCTGCACGAGCAGCTCGCCGGGAGGGCCGGGCCGCGGGCGTCGGTCTGTTCCGGCTGGACTGCCGCACCACGAACTCGGTACTGCGGGACTACTACGAGGGCTACGGCTTCACCGCCGTCGGGCGCACCGACTTCCCCGCCTTCAGCGCGACCCTGCTGGAGCTCCGCCTGCGCTGAGGGGGTCACGTCGCGAACATGCACCCGGCGCACGCCGGGGGCCGCTCGTCCGCGGGTGCGCAGTCAGAGCACCCACCGGCGGGTCGGGTGACCAGGCCGAGCGTCACCGCGTGGTCGAGGGCGGCCGTGACGAGCTCGACGGGCAGTCCGAGCCGTTCCGCGACCCGCGCCGGCAGGAGGCCGCGGTCGGTCTCCCGCAGCACGTCGGCGAGCACCGTCACAGCAGCACCGTCAGGAGCGCCGTCACAGCAGCCGCCCGACCTGGAAGACCGCGACGGCGAGCAGCCAGGCGAGCACGAGCTGGGCGGCCACAGCGCTCGCGGTCCACCGCCACCCGAAGAGCCGGGCCTGCTCCGCCATCGTGGCGAGGCACGGCGTGTACGCGAGGACGAACACCATGAACGCCAGCGCCGCCGCCGCAGGGGCACCGCCGGAGGACCGCTCGAAGGTCGCGGTGAGCCGGCTGCCCAGGTCGCCGGGCGCGGCCGCGTCCTCGGGCTCGGCGACGGCGTAGGTCTGCGCCATCGAGCCGACGACCACCTCCTTGGCGACGAACCCGGTCATGAGCGCCGCCGACGCGTGCCAGTCCGCGAACCCCGCCGGGGCGAACACGGGTGCGATCCCGTCCGCGACGCGCCCGTACACGCTGTCCTCGACCGGCACGTCCGCCACGGCGTGACCGGCGACCGCGGGAACGGCCATGAGCACCCACACCACGGACAGGGTGGTGACGATGATCGCCCCGGCCTTGGTGGTGAAGGACAGCACCCGGACCCAGGTGGAGGCGGCGATCGCCCGCAGCCGGGGCCGCTGGTAGGCGGGGAGCGCGAGCACGAACGGCTCACGCTCCAGGTCGCGGAAGAACGTGCGCCGCAGGAGCGCCCCGAACCCGACCACGAGCAGCGTGGACCCGACGTACATGGCGAGGACGACCGTGCCGGGGTCCTGCGGGAAGAACACCGACGCGAGCATCAGGTAGACCGTGAGCCGTGCGGTGCAGGACGTGAGCGGCACCAGCAGACCGGTCAGCAGGCGCTGGCGTGCGTGCGGGAGCACCCGGGTCGCGGACAGCGCCGGCAGGTTGCAGCCGAAGCCGACGACGAGGGGGATGACCGCGCGCCCGTCAAGCCCGACGGCACGCATGGTCCGGTCGGCGACGAACGCGGCGCGCGCCAGGTAGCCGGAGTCCTCGAGGAGTGCGATCGCGACGAAGATCAGCCCCATCAGCGGCACGAACGACAGGACAGTCGCGACGCCCGCCAGCACCCCGTCCACGACGAACGACCCCACCCAGTCCGGCGCGAAACCGAGGGCGGCCCGGACACCACCCCCGAGCCAGCCGTTGAGGGCCGTGTCGACGGCCTCCATCAAGGGGGTCGCCGCGACCGTGACGAGCTCGAACAGCGCCCACATGACCAGCAGCAGCGTCGGCACCCCGACCCACGGCCGCAGCAGCACCGCGTCGACGCGGTCGGACCAGGTGCGGGCCGTGGGCGCGGCCGCCCGGTCGAGCCCCGCCGCCGCCATGACCTGCTGCACCCAGGCGAACATCGCCTCCGCCTCTGCGAGGCGGTCCTGGTCCGGGACCGCGGGTCCACGCAGGTGCGCGGGCCGGGCGAGCGCCCCACGGACGGTGTCGGTGAGCGCGCCCACCCCGTCACCGGTCCGCGGGTCGACGCCGACGACGGGTACCCCGAGCGCCTCGGACAGCGCGGACGGCTCGACGACGATCCCGCGTGTCGCCGCCACGTCCCGCATCGTCAGCGCGACGACGGCCGGGACGCCCGTCCGCGCGACCTGCCCGACGAGGTAGAGCGAGCGCGCGACGGCCGTCGCGTCCACCAGGACGACGACGAGCGAGACGCCCGGACCCGCCAGGGTGTCCGCGGTCACGGCCTCGTCGGGGGTCTGGGCGTGCAGCGAGTACGCCCCGGGCAGGTCCAGCAAGGCCACGCCGGCGCCGCGCCACACGCCTGACGCGAGCTCGACGGTGGTCCCGGGGGCGTTCACGACCCGCTGGCGGGCGCCCGTCACCGAGTTGAAGAGCGTCGACTTGCCGACGTTCGGGCTGCCGGCGAGCGCCACCGTGGCGAGTCCGGCCGCCACCTCCGGCGCGGTCGTGTCGTGACAGCTCACCGGACGGCCTCGATCCGGTCGGCCTCGTCACGGTCCGCCTCGATCCGGTCGGCCTCGTCACGGTCCGCCTCGATCCGGTCGGCCTCGTCACGGACGGCCTCGGTCCGGTCGACCTCGACACGGACGGACGAGCACGTCGGGAGGTCCAGCGCGAACCGCTCCGCCCCCACGGCCACCACCCGACCCATCGGGCCCGCGTCGTGCGTCACCTCGACCACCGCGCCGGGACGCAGGCCCAGCTCGCGCAGCCGGAAGCCCGCTCGTTCGGGCACCTCGAGCCCGACGATCGTGACCCGCGCTCCTGCGTCGCACTCGGTGAGGTTCACAGTGCACACCGTGGTGTGAGGTGACCCTCACCTCGTGGGACGAAGGTCCCGCTCGGCCATGTGGGCGGCGACGGGCCGGGAGTGCCGGCGAGGCTGTCCGCGAACGAGCGCTCGTCCCACGGACGGAGCGGCCACCTTGCACCCGGCACCTCAGGCCGTAGCGTGCCCTGGTGCGGACGGGGGCCGGACGTCGGGTCGTGCACCGTCCGCCTCCTCGTGGTCGACGCGCTCGGGGGCTCCCGTCGGGCCCGCGGAACGGCCGACCCCGAGGTCACCGGACAGGACCTCCGCCCGGTGCCGATGCCGTGACCGGCGCGTCGGAGCGAACCGGCGTGCGACGACGACTGAAGTGGAGACTCGTGCCGGCCGATGCTTCATCTGTGCCCGTTCCCCCTGACGACCTGCCACCTCCGCCCTCCGGTCGGGTCCCGGCGTGGGTCGTCGACGAGGCCGCGCGTCGCAAGGACGGGACGACCGGGTGGCAGCCGCCCCCCACGCCCGCCCGCACCCGGCGGCGGTCCGTCGCCCCCACCGTCGCGGTCGTCGTCGCGGTCGCGCTCGGGTGCACGTGGTGGCTGAACGACGGCACGCCCCGGCTGCCCGGCGCCCTCGTCAACGCCGTGGGTTCCATGACGGGCGTCGAGGTGCCGCCGGCCCTGCGACAGGTCCCGCCGCCGACGGCGGAGGTCGTCGCGCTCGCCGACGAGGCGCACCTGTCGGACGAGGGGCGCGAGCTGCTGTACGGCGCCCGCCCGGAGCTCCTCGACGCCGCCGGCTTCGTGGGCCGGTGCGAGGAGACGCACGCTGCCGGTCGGCTCCGCGGTGACGGTGCGGTGGGCTGCTACCAGCCAGGCGACGACACGATCGTCGCCTACGTCCCGGCGGACCCGCGGCTGCGCGGGTTCGTCGTCGAGACCGTCGCGCACGAGACCTTGCACGCGGCGTGGACCCGGCTGACGGCAGCGGAGCAGGCGGAGGTGACACCGCTGCTCGAAGCCGAGGTCGCCGCACTCGACGCCGGCGCCCCGCTGCACGAGCAGCTCGCCGGATCGGTCGGGGACCATCCGGAGACGCGCCCGACCGAGCTCTTCGCGTACGTCGGCACGCAGGTGTGGCGGGACGGTGGCCTGTCACCCCGGCTGGAGGCCGTGTACGCGCGGTTCGTGGCCGACCGGGCCGCGCTCGTCGCCGTGCACACCGGGTTTCTCGCGACGCTCGACGCGATGCGGGCCGAGATCGAGGCGGCGTACGCCGCGGTCGTCGCGAGCGAGGAGGCCAACGCGACGGCCCGTGCCCAGTACGACGCCGACGCCGGCGCGCTGGAGTACTACCGCAGCGAGTACCAGGCGAAGGTCGCCGAGGTCGCGGCCATGTCGCCGGACCGGCGCCAGCGGCTGGAGCTGTCGTGGCAGTGGTGGGACGGCACCGACATGCCGATGGCGCCGGCCGACGAGACGCTGGGGCTGGCGGCCGACCTGCTCGCCCGGGACGACGTGGAGCTGCCCGCCCGGGGAGGCGGCCGTCACGGCGGCCGAGGCAGCCAGCACCGCGGAGCGTGTCCGCATCGACGCCCACCGTGCCGACTTCGAGGCGCTGCAGTCGCAGCTCGACCCGTCGGGCACGTCGGCGGGCTGAGACCGGGCGGCTGATCGGCCCCCGACGCCCGCCCGCCCGCCCGCCCGCGAACCGTCCGGCCGGACGTCCGCCGGGTCCACGGCACGGTGGTTCGCGCCACGCCCCGCACACGGCAGGATGGACAGATGTCCGACCACACACGTCCCGTCCTGGTCACCGGAGGCACGGGCACCCTGGGCCGTGCCCTGGTCCGCACCCTGCTCGACGACGGCCGCGCCGTCCGGGTGCTCAGCCGCCGCCCTCCCACACCGGCCGTCCCGCACGCCGTCGACTGGGTGATCGGTGATCTCCTGACCGGTGACGGCGTCCGCGAGGCGGTCTCGGGCGTCGACGCCGTCGTGCACTGCGCCAGCGACCCGAGGCACCCCGACCGGGACCTGGACGCCGCCGCCCAGCTGCTCCTCGCTGCCCGCCGCGAGCAGGTGCCGCACCTCGTCTACATCTCGATCGTGGGCGTGGACCGGGTACCGGTCGGGTACTACCGGATCAAGCGGCAGGTCGAGGACCTCGTCGAGAACGCCGGGATCCCGTGGACGATCCTGCGCGCCACCCAGTTCCACGACCTCGTGGCCGCGATGCTCCGGGTCCTCGCGAAGGCCCCCGTGGTGGTCGTGCCGGGCGGTCTCCTGGACCAGCCGGTGGACGTGCGCGAGGTGGCCCGCCGGCTCGCCGACCTTGCCGTGCGCCCACCGCAGGGGCGCGTCCCGGACCTCGCCGGCCCGCAGGTGCTCACCGCCGCCGAGCTCGCCCGCACCTACCTCGCGGCCACCGGTCGGCGCCGGCCGGTCTGGTCCGCGCCGCTGGTGCTCCGCGCCACGCCGTACCGCGACAACGGGCACGTCGCACCGGAGCACGCCGTGGGCCGGACCACGTTCGCCGAGTGGGCGCAGCGCTCCGGTTCTCCCGCGGCGTAAAGGGCTTGGCAGCCGCCGGGCTGCGACGTACGGTTTTCGGACACGGGAAGGAGGTGGTCCGGAACATGATTTCTTCCAGGACGCGTGAGGTGACTGTCCGCTAGTCGCCCGGAACATCGGACGGATTGTCGAACCGCCCGCGAGCCCGCCGGCCCATCCGGCAGGGCGGCGAGCGAATCCCGGCAGTCACCGCAGCCCGTGGGTATGCCGCGATCTCGTCCTACGCGGCAGGGCCTCTCCGGAGGCCCGGCCCACGGGCTGTTCCATGCCCGGGAACGTCCCCTCGTGGGCGTAGCGAAGCCGTGGCGTGGCAGGCGTCGTCGGGCGTAGGGAAGCCGTGAGGCGTGGCAGGGTGGTCCGGTGGCCCTCAAGAACCCCGCCCAGATCGACCAGATGCGCCCCGCCGGGACGTTCGTCGCCGGTGTGCTGTCCTCCCTGCGTGACGTGGCCCGGGTCGGCATGACGCTGAACGACCTCGACGCGCACGCCCACCGCATGATCGACGCCGCGGGCGCGCACTCGGTGTACCTCGGGTACCACCCGTCGTTCGGGGCGATCCCGTACCCCGGCGTGCTGTGCACCTCGGTGAACGACGCGGCCCTGCACGGCCTGCCGTCGGACCGGGTGCTGCAGGACGGCGACGTGCTGTCGGTGGACTTCGCTGCCCAGGTGCAGGGCTGGGTCGCCGACTCCGCGGTCACGTTCCAGGTCGGGACGACGACGCCCGAGGCGCAGGCGCTCATCGCCGCGACCGAGCAGGCGCTCGCCGCCGGGATCGCCGCCGCGCAGCCGGGGGGCCGGATGGGCGACGTGTCCGCGGCGATCGGCGCGGTCGGGCGGGCCGCCGGGTACGGCATCAACGGGGACTTCGGCGGGCACGGCGTCGGCCGGACCATGCACGAGGACCCGCACGTGGCGAACCTCGGCCGTGCGGGGACCGGGCTGAAGCTCAAGGCCGGGCTGGTCATCGCGATCGAGCCGTGGTTCATGGCCGGTGGTGACGACTACGTGATCGACGAGGACGGCTGGACGATCCGGACGGCCGACGGCTCGCTCGCGGCGCACGCGGAGCACACGGTGGCGATCACCCAGGACGGCCCACTGATCCTCACGGCCCGCGACTGACAGCTGCCCATCCCGGCCGCACGCCCGCCCGGCCCCCGGGCGCCCGCTGAAGACCTCGTCGCAGCGGGCGCGACGAGGTCGTCAGCGGAGCGGACCCAAGAAGCCGGGCAGGCGCAGGTCAGAGGGACTTCTGGTACGTCCGCATGGCCGACACGGACCAGGCGGCGACGAGTGCCGCGAGGACCGTCAGCAGGGCGCCGCGGGAAGCGACGAGCCCCCAGTCGACGTCCGTCGACATGGCCGTCCGGCCGATCTCGGTGGCCCACGTCAGCGGGTTGTAGCGGGCGACCGTCTCCACCCAGCCGGGCAGCAGGGCGACGGGCATGAGTGCCGTCGACAGGAACGTCGCGGGCAGCACGATGACCGTCGAGATGCCGATGAGCGCCGTCTGGTCCCGCGCGAGCAGCGCGACCGCCGCCGACATCGAGCAGAACGCGGCCGCGAGCAGCAGCGACGCGGCGAGCGCGACGGCCAGCCCGAGCACCCCGCCGTCGTACCGGGCCCCGGCGAGCCGACCGATCCCGAGCACGATGACACCCTGGACCGTCGCCATGAGGAGCTGCTGGGCGAGCTGGCCGGCGACCAGCGACGACCGGGACACCGGCGAGCTGAGCATCCGGTCCATCACGCCCGAGCGGATGTCCTCGATGAACCCCGTGCCGGCCCAGGCGCCCGAGTAGAGCACGGTCATCATGAGGATGCCCGGCACGAGGAACGTCAGGTAGTCGCCCGCTCCGAACCCCGGCACGGTCGCGACGGACTCGAAGACGTTGCCGAACAGCACGATCCAGATCACGGGCTGGATCACCGAGACGCCGAGGCCCCACGGCTGCCGCACGAGGTCGATCGTCCAGCGGCGGCACACCTCGGCCGTCTGGACGGCCCACGACGCCCGGCCGCCGGTCGCGGTGAGCGCGCTCATCGGGCCACCTCCGCGGTGGCCGTGGCCGTGGCTGTGGCTGTGGCCGGCTCGGACGTGCTGACGGACTCCGCCGCGGTCCACGACCGGCCGGCGTGCCGCAGGTACACGTCGTCGAGCGTCGGACGCGAGACGCCGACCGCCCCGTGCCGCACGCCCGCGGCCTGCAACGCGGCGATGGTCGGACCGACGACGGCAGGCCCGTCGGGCGTGCGCGCCACGAGCCGGCCGGTGGGGCCCTCGACGTGGACGACGACGTCGCCCAGCCCCGCGATCCCCGACGCGACGGACCGCACGAGCACGGCGTCCGGCTCCACGAGGTCGACGGTGAGCGTGTCCCCGGCGAAGGCGGCCTTGAGCTCGGCGGGCGAGCCCGCCGCGACGACGCGGCCGCGGTCGATGATCGAGAGCCCGTCGGCGAGCCGGTCGGCCTCCTCGAGGTAGTGCGTGGTGAGCACGACGGTGAGCGAGTCCTCGCCCGCGAGGCGCCGGATCTCCTGCCACATCGACGCGCGTGCCTCGGGGTCGAGCCCGGTGGTCGGCTCGTCGAGGAACAGCACCTGTGGGGCGGCGACGAGGCCGAGCGCCACGTCGAGCTTGCGACGCATGCCGCCGGAGAGGACCCCGGTGCGGCGGTCGGCCGCGTCGAGGAGCCCGAACCGGTCGAGCAGCGCGGCAGCCCTGTCGAGCGACACGCTTCTCGACGCGCCGCGCAGGCGGGACGTCATCGCCAGGTTCTCGCGTGGCGTGAGCAGCACGTCCGCGCCGGTCCCCTGGGACACGTAGCCGATGCTGCGCCGGACCCGGTCGGCGTGGCGGACCACGTCGTGCCCGGCCACGCGAGCCTCGCCCGACGACGCCCGCGACAGGGTGGTCAGCACGCGCGTGGTCGTCGACTTCCCGGCGCCGTTCGGCCCCAGCAGCCCGTGCACGGTGCCGGCCGGGACGGTGAGCGTGAGGCCGTCCAGGGCCCGGACGTCGGGTCGGCCGCGGCCGCCCGGATAGGTCTTGACGAGGCTGGTCGCCTCGACCGCTGGTGTGGATGGCATGGTGATCGTCTCCTCGGTAGGACCGGCCGAGGATCTGCCTATGCTTGATCTGCTGCGGATCGCACAGGCCATGCCTCGATCGGTTCGTCGTCGGTCGGCCCGGGTGTGCCAGCACCTGGGCCGACCTGTACCCGGGGGAATCCCCGGGGGTCGGTGGTCACGCGCTCGGGGGCGGCTCCCCGTCTTGCGTGAAGTAGGGCGCGATCGCTGCGGCGAGCTCCTCGGGCTCGAGCCGGCCGTCGGCGGCCCGTGCGTGCAGCTCGCGCCACATCGCGACGCCCTCGAGCGTCCCGTCCGTGATGCTCGCCTCCAGCCCCACGACGAAGTCCAGCTCGGCGTGCAGCACCACGGACTCGTAGTCGGCCTCCAGCACGAAGATGCCGGGCAGCCCCTGGGCGCGCGCCTGCTCGCGGGCGGCGTCGACGTTCGCGACGTCGAGCTGCAGCGTGGTGATGCGCATCCGGAGCAGCCGCGCGACGTCGTCGGGCCCGAGCATCGGCAGGAACGACAGCGCCGCCTCGAACTGGGGGAACTCCTTGACGGGGGTGCGCACGAGGTCGCTGAGCCAGTCGATCGCCTCCGTGCCGCCCGCGTCGGTGAGGCGGTAGACGGTGCGGGTGGGCCGGTTGCCCTCGCGTTCGGTGGACGCCGCCTCGATGAGCCCGTGCTTCACGAGGGAGTCGACGACGGAGTACAGCGACCCGAAGTTGAGCCGCACCGACTCGTCCTTGCGGCGCTCGCGGAGGGTCATCGACATCTCGTAGGGGTGCATCGGCCGCTCCCACAGCAGCGCGAGCACGGCCAGGGCGAGCGGGTTGTTCCGGCTCCTCTGGGCCACGTCCAACCTCCATACGCGTATCGTCCGATCCCGAATGCTCTAGCCAGAGTATATCGCGAGTATGTCGCGTTCAAGCCCTGCAGGGCGGCGAGACCAACGACCCGGTCGACGGAAGGCCGCTGACCGTCGCCGATGTTGGTCTCGCGCGTGTGAGCGACGGCGAGACCAACGAGGCGGTCGACGGAAGGCCGCTGACCGTCGCCGATGTTGGTCTCGGGCGCGCGGGCGACGGTGAGACCACCGAGGCGGGCGACGGAAGGCCGCGGCCGTCCCCGATGGTGGTCTCGCGGGCGCGAGCCACGGAGCAGGCGGCACGATGGGCGGCGTGACGGGACCGTTCCGGGTGATGACCGTGTGCACCGGCAACATCTGCCGGTCACCGATGGCCGAGATCGTGCTGCGGGAGCGGCTCGCCGCCGCCGGCCTGGGGGACGCCGTGGTCGTCGACTCGTCGGGCATCAGCGACGAGGAGCACGGTCGTCCGGTGGACCGTCGGGCTCGCGCGGTGCTCGTCGAGCACGGCTACCCGGCGGGGGAGGGCCACCGGGCCCGGCAGGTCCGGGCCACCGACCTGCCCGGCCGTGACCTGGTGCTGGCTATGACGAGCGCGCACGCCCGCGCGCTGCGCCGCCTCGCGGGCTCGCCCGAGGTCGCCGACAGGGTCGTCATGTACCGGTCGTTCGACCCTGCTGCGCCTGTGGTCGTGGCGGGCGGTCCCGAGCACGTGCTCGACGTCGACGACCCCTGGTACGGCGGGCCGGCCGACTTCGAGCGGTGCCTCGCGGAGGTGGAGGCGGCGGCCGACGGGGTGGTCGCGCACGTCCGGGCTGCCGTGGCCGGGGCCGAGCGGCGGGGGCAGGAGTGAGCCCGTGCGTCGGTGTGGTCAGAGCCAGCCGTTGTGGCGGAACGCCCGCCACAGGCCGGCGCACATCAGGCTGATCGCGCCGAGCACCACCCAGAACCCGTACGCGGTGTGCGCGACGGGCAGGTGGTCGACGTTCATCCCGTACACCCCCGCCACGGCGGTCGGCACGAGCCCGATCGCCGCCCACGCGGAGATCCGGCGCATGTCCTCGTTCTGCCGGACGCCGACGCGCGTCTGCGCCACGGACACCTGCGCGATGTCGGCCTGCATCACGGTGGTGAGCAGCGCGTCCTGCCCCTCGATGTGCTCGGCGGCGCGCAGGGCGTGGTCCTCGACGTCCCGGAAGTGCGGCCGCATCACCGGGTGCACCCACGGGATGTCGTCGTTGACCAGCCGGGCGAGCGGCCCCACGAGCGGCACGACGGCCCGGCGGAACATCATCACCTCCCGCTTGAGCTTGTAGATCCGCTCGGCGTGGTCGCGGCCCGGCTCGTCGCCGAACACCTGGTCCTCGATCTCGTCGATGTCGGTGTCCACGGCGACGGTCACCTCGAGGTAGTCGTCGACGGTGAGGTCGAGCATGCGGTGCAGCACCGCCGCGGGGCCGTGGACCAGCACCTCGGGCTCGGCCTCCAGACCGGCGCGCGTCCGCGCGGGGACCGTGGAGTCACCGTGCCGGACCACGATGACGAACCGTTCGCCGAGGAACACCGCGATCTCCCCGACCTCCACCACCTCGACGTGGTCCACGTACCGCACGGGCTTGATGACGACGAACGTGACGTCCCCGTACCGCTCGAGCTTCGGCCTCTGGTGGGCGCGGACGGCGTCGTCGATGGCGAGCGCGGGCAGGGCGAAGCCGGCCGCCAGGGCGTCGAACTCGTCGGCCGTCGGCTCGTGCAGGCCGACCCACACGAAGCCGTCGTCCTTCTCGGCCTCCCGCACGGCGACGAACAGGTCGTCGAGCCGGTGCCGGCGCACACCGCCGGTGTAGAGGGCGCAGTCCACGATCACGGCGCCGACGGTACGGGCTGCGGGCGCCCCTCGGGCCGAGGAACCGTGCCTCGACCGGGCGAAGTGTGCCCCGTCGATGAGGGCTGCCGCACCGGCGGTACCTGGACCGCCGCCCCGCTCGGTACCGGACCGACGCACCCGCGGCACCGGGACCGCCGCCCCGCTCGGTACCGGACCGACGCACCCGCGGCACCGGGACCGCCGCCCCGCTCGGTACCGGACCGACGCACCCGCGGCACCGGGACCGCCGCCCCGCTCGGTACCGGACCGACGCACCCACGGCACCGGGACCGCCGCCCCGCTCGGTACCGGACCGACGCACCCACGGCACCGGGACCGCCGCCCGCCGCGCCCGCCCGGCCGCGCGCCCGGCGCCCAGCCCGCCGCAGGTCACGGCAGGATGGCCGCATGAAGGTCGCCCGACGCGCCGACGTCCCCCCGTTCGCCGTGATGGAGATCCTCGCCGCGGCCAACGCCCGCCGCGCGGCAGGTGAGCACGTGCTCAACCTGTGCGCGGGCGAGCCGTCCACCGGTGCGTCGGACGTCGTGCGGCAGCGCGCCATCGAGCTGCTCACCCGCGGCGACCTCGGCTACACGGAGGCCCTCGGCGCCCCCGGGCTGCGCGCTGCCATCGCCGCGCACTACCGGGCCTGGTACGACGTGGACGTCGAGCCGTCCCGGATCGCGGTGACCACGGGCTCGTCGGGCGGGTTCCTGCTCGCGTTCCTCGCGGCGTTCGACGTGGGCGACCGGGTGGCGCTCGCCGTCCCGGGCTACCCGGCGTACGCGAACATCCTGGCGGCGCTCGGGTGCGACGTCGTCGAGATCCCGTGCGGTCCGCAGACCCGCTACCAGCCGACGGTCGCGCAGCTCGAGGCGCTCGACGCGCCCGTCGAGGGCCTGGTGGTGGCGAGCCCGGCGAACCCGACCGGCACCATGATCGACCCCGCCGAGCTCGCCGCACTGGCCGCGTGGTGCGGGGAGCGCGGCGTCCGGCTGGTCAGCGACGAGATCTACCACGGCATCACCTACGACACCCACGACGTGCCGACCGCTGCCAGCTACCTCGGCACGGGCGCGGTCGTCGTCAACTCGTTCTCGAAGTACTGGGCGATGACGGGCTGGCGGCTGGGGTGGCTCGTGCTGCCCGACGACCTGGTCAGGCCGGTCGACGCGCTCGCCGGGAACGTGGCCCTGTGCCCGCCGGCGCTGGCCCAGCACGCGGGCGTCGCCGCGTTCAGCGAGGCCGGGTACGCGGCCGCCCGGGAGAACGTGGTGCGGTACGCGGCCGCGCGGGAGCACCTCCTGTCGCGGCTGCCCGAGCTCGGCTGGACGCGCGTCGCACCCGCCGACGGCGCGTTCTACCTGTACGCCGACGTGTCCGGGTCGGGGCTGGACTCGGTGACGTGGTGCGCGCGGCTGCTCGACGAGGCCGGCGTGGCGCTGACCCCCGGCACGGACTTCGACCCGGTCGACGGTGATCGGTGGGTGCGGCTGTCGTTCGCGTCGTCGGTCGACGTGGTGCGCGAGGCGGCCGACCGCGTCGTCCGGTGGCAGCAGACGCTGTAGCCGGGCGCACGATCGCACGGCCGTACACGACGCGGGGCGCGGTGAATCCATTCGACCGTCGAGCCCGGCTCGTCGAGCGGGTCATGATCGGCCGACCCCTGCGACCCGCTCGGCCTGTGCCGTGGTCCCGGCCGTGCCGGGGCGGCGGCGGCGAGCCCATGAAGGAGCGACCGTGCGACCTCTGATCGGCCGTCTGGCAGTCCTGGTCCCGGTGGCCGTCCTGGCCGTCGCCCTCGGGTTCGCGCCCGTGGCCGCGAACCCCCTTGCCGCGAACCCCTTTGCCGCGAACCCCCTTGCCGCGAACCCCTTTGCCGCGAACCCCTTTGCCGGGAACCCCGTGCCCTATCCGGAGCCCACGGTGACACCCGGCGTGGAAGGCCGGATCACCGGCACCCTGACCGGCCCCGACGGCCCCGTCGCGGGCGCGCACATCTCCGCGTCGAGCTCGACGGCACCCTCCGGGTCGGGGCTCACGTCCGCCGACGGCACGTTCACCATCGACCACCTGGCCCCCGCCGAGTACGTGCTCCGGTTCGACGCACCGGCCGGCTCGGGCCTGGTGACCGAGTACTACGCCGACGCCTCATCCCGTCCTGCTGCCACGCCGGTCCGGGTCGAGCTGGGCGGGACCACGGTCGTCGACGCCGAGCTCGCCCGCAGCGCACGCCTCTCGGGCCGGGTCACGGACCCGGCGGGCGACCCGGTGGAGGGCGTCAGGGTCTCCGCGTTCACCGGTGCCTCGGAGTCCTCCGGGTACGCGGACACCGCGGCGGACGGCACGTGGACCATCTCGGAGAACCTGCCGCCCGGCACCTACACGGTCTCGTTCACCACGTGGGGCGAGCGGTACATGCCGTCGTACTACCCCGGTGTCCCGGACGGGGCGCAGGCCAGCCCGATCGACCTCGCCCCGGGGCAGCAGGTGGACGGGCTCGACGTGACGCTGCTCGACGCCGGGACGCTCCGCGTCGTGGCCAGGGACGCGTCGGGGGCGCCGGCCGTGGGGGTGCCGGTCCAGCTGACGCTGTCCGACGGGTCGGTCCTGTCGTCCACCGGCGTGACGGGCGATGAGGGTGTGGTCGAGGTGGGCCCGGTGCCCGCGGGGACCGGGCGCGTCGGCTTCGGCATGGACGGCACCGACCAGCCCTTCGTGCCGCAGTGGTTCAGGGCGCCGCACGGCACCACGACGAAGGCCGCGCAGGCGAGCGACGTCACGATCGCCCCCGGCGTCACGACGGAGGTCGGCGCGACGCTGCGCACCGGCGCGACGATCACTGGCACCGTGCGCCGCCCGGACGGGACACCGGTCGCGGCCTACCTCGGGGCGTACAACGAGGACGGGAGCGTGTTCCGCACCGCGATGTCGGCCGAGGACGGCACCTACACCCTGCGCGGGCTGACGCCGGGCCGCTACGGCGTCTACGCGTACGAGGGGGACACGACGGCGTACTACGGCACGGGCACCAAGCCCGCCGAGCCGAACGTCCGGGTCACCGGCACGGCGCAGGCGTCCGGCATCGACATCACGATCGGTACCCGGTTCGCCGACGTGCAGCCGACCGCGCCGTTCGCCGCCGACATCGAGTGGATCGCCGCGCGGGGCATCGACGAGGGCACGACCACCGCCGACGGTCTGGCCGTGTTCGACGCCGGCGGTCGGGTGTCCCGCGAGGCGCTGGCGGTCGTCCTCTACCGGGCGGCGGGCTCGCCGGCCGTGCCCACGCCCACCCGGTCCCCGTTCGCGGACGTCGCCGACGGCGCCCCCCACCTGGCCGAGATGGTCTGGGCCTCGACGCACGGGCTGCCCGCGCGGGCGACCGGCCGCACGCTCTCGTTCCTGCCGACGCGCTGGGTGACCCGCGCCGAGGGCGCGCGTGCGGTGCGCTCGTCGGCCGGTCCCCCCGCCCCGCTCACCTCCGGGGAGCCGCTGCGGCGCGGGGAGATGGCGTACCTGGTCCATCAGGCGACCGGCACCGACTGAGCCGTCGGGCGTCGGCCGTCGGCCGTCGAACGGAGGGCGTGAGGCCTGGTCGGCACCCTCTCCGAGATGGACTGCCCGACCGCGACGGCCCGACGGCTCCGTGACATGGACCCGGACCACGGTGTGCGCCCCGCGCACCGGGACGGAGGAGTGGCGACGTAGGTTGGGACCGTGCCGATCCCGCCCCTCGTCGACCCCGGGCCGCCGCTCACCGCGGACCAGCTCGCCCGCGGCTCCCGGCATCTGCTGCTCCCCGGTCTCGGCGCCGACGGCCAGCGCCGGCTGCGCGCCGCCCGGGTCTGCGTCGTCGGGGCCGGTGGCCTCGGGGCGCCCGTCCTGCAGTACCTCGCGGCGGCGGGCGTCGGCACGCTCGGCATCGTGGACGACGACGTGGTCGACGTCTCGAACCTGCAGCGTCAGGTGGTCCACGGCACGTCCGACGTCGGGCGGGCCAAGGTCGACAGCGCGCGCGACGCGGTGCTCGACCTGGACCCGTCGATCGTCTGCGAGGTGCATCGCACGCGCCTGACCAGCGACAACGTCGACGACATCCTCGGCCGCTACGACCTCGTCGTCGACGGCACCGACAACTTCCCGACCCGCTACCTCGTCAACGACGCGTGCGTCCGGCTCGGGCTCCCCGAGGTGTGGGGATCGGTGCTGCGGTTCGACGCGCAGACCACCGTGTTCTGGGGCCGGCCGCCCGCCGGTGTCCCGGCCGTCCAGCTCCGCGACCTGTTCCCGTCGCCGTCACCGCCCGACGAGGTGCCGTCCTGCGCCGAGGCGGGCGTGCTCGGTGCGTTGTGCGGGCAGGTCGGGTCGGTGATGGCCACCGAGGCGGTCAAGCTCGTGACCGGGCTGGGGGAGCCGCTGCTCGGCCGGGTGCTCGTGGTCGACGCGCTGCGCGGCCGGTGGCAGGAGGTCCCCCTGCGCTCGTCGGGCACGCCCGCCGCGGACCGGACTGCCGCGGACCGCACTGCCGTGGACGGCACCGCCGTCCACGCGACCGCCGCGGACACGGGCGACCGGCACGCCACGACCGCGGGCATGGGCGACCGGCACGCGACGACCGCGGGCATGGCCGACCGCCACGCGACCGCCCCGCAGGCGACCGACCCAGACCGTGCCGACGGCCGTCGCCCGCCCGCCGTCCCCAGCGTCACCGTCGAGGAGCTCGCGGTCCTCCTCGGCGACGGCGACGTCTACCTGATCGACGTCCGCGAGCCCGGCGAGGCCGCGCTGGCCGCCATCCCGGGCGCGCACCTCGTCCCGCTGGGCACGGTCCTCGACGGCTCGGCGCTCACGGACCTGCCGCGCGACCGGGAGATCCTGGTGCACTGCGCCGTCGGTGCCCGTTCCCTCGTCGCGGCCGAGGTGCTGCGCGACGCCGGGTTCGACGCCACGCACGTGGAGGGCGGGATCGCCGCCTGGCTCGACGCCCGGTGACCGGCCGGCCACCCACGGTCCAGGCCCTGACGTCCCGGGTGCCGCCGGTCGGGGTGGTGCCAGGATCATGCTGCCCGCCGGACCGCGCGGGCGGGCCCGACGAGAGGACACCCGTGCGACCGCTCGACGAGCACCGCGCCGCCGCGCTCGCGCTTGCGCGCCCCCTGGACCCGGTCGAGGTCGGCCTCGGCGACGCGTGGGGCATGGTGCTGGCCGACGACGTCCGCACCGACGGTCCTCTGCCGCGCTGGGACAACTCGGCGATGGACGGCTACGCCGTGCGGGCGTCCGACGTCATGACCGCCGCAGCCGGTACGCCGGTGCTGCTGCGCGTCGTGGCGGACCTCCCGGCCGGCTCGTCGGGCAGGCCGCAGCTCGTGGCCGGCACCGCCGCCCGGATCATGACGGGTGCGCCGGTGCCGCCGGGGGCGGACGCGGTCGTCCCGGTCGAGGACACGGACGCGGGGACGACGACGGTCGAGATCCGGGCCGCCGCCCCGGTCGGTGCCCATGTGCGACGGGCAGGTGAGGACGCCGTCGAGGGCGACCTCGTCGTCGGCGCGGGCACCCTCCTCGGCGCCGCCCACGTGTCCGCGCTCGCGTCGGTCTCGGCAGCGACCGTGCGCGTCCACCGGCGTCCGCGCGTCGCGGTGGTCTCGACGGGCGACGAGCTGGTGCCACCCGGTGAGCCGCTCGGCCACGGCCAGATCCCCGACTCCAACTCGTGGCTGCTCGCGGCGGCGGTCCGCGAGGCCGGAGCCGACCCGGTGCGCCTCGGACCGGTGGGCGACGACGAGCAGGCGCTCCGGGCGCTCCTGGGCGAGCTCGACGGGTCGGTGGACGCGATCGTCACGTCGGGCGGGGTGAGCGTCGGTGCGTACGACGTGGTGAAGGCCGCGCTGCGCGACGAGCCGGGCGTCGAGTTCGTGCCGGTCGCGGTCCAGCCGGGCAAGCCGCAGGGCCTCGGACGGCTGCCGGGAGGCACCCCCGTGTTCGCGCTTCCCGGCAACCCTGTCAGCTCGTTCGCGTCGTTCGAGATGTTCGTCCGCCCGGCCCTCCTGCGCATGCGTGGCCTCACCGACGTGCAGCGGCCCGCCGTCGTCGCCCGTGCCGGGGAGTCCTGGCGCACCCCGCCCGGCCGCGCCCAGCTCATGCCGGTGCGATGGGAGCCCGAGACCGACCCTGCGTCCGGGCCCGTCGTCGTCCGGGCCAGCGCGCGCGGCTCCGGCTCGCACCTCGTCGCGCGCCTCGCCCTCGCCCAGGGTCTCGCCGTGATCCCCGCCGACGTCGACGAGGTCAACGCCGGCGACCTCCTGACCATCCTGAAGGTGTCCCCATGACCGACCGCCCGTCCCAGCCGTTCACCCACCTCGACCACGCCGGGCACGCTCGCATGGTCGACGTGACCGCCAAGCAGCCCACCGTCCGCTCGGCGCGCGCGTCGGGCCGGGTCGAGTGCGGGCCGGACGTGGTCGCCGCGCTCCGCGACGGCACCG
This sequence comes from Cellulomonas sp. URHB0016, assembly GCF_054057935.1. Taxonomy (NCBI): domain Bacteria; kingdom Bacillati; phylum Actinomycetota; class Actinomycetes; order Micrococcales; family Cellulomonadaceae; genus Cellulomonas; species Cellulomonas sp. URHB0016. The sequence continues at coordinate 2,585,871 of NZ_JBSRZU010000001.1, forward strand.
TGCCCAAGGGCGACGTGCTCGCCGTCGCCCGGGTCGCCGGGATCGCCGCCGCCAAGCGCACACCCGAGCTGCTCCCGCTCGCACACGTGATCGGGGTGCACGGCGTGGTCGTCGACCTGGAGGTGACCGACGACGGGGTCAGCATCTCCGCGACCGTCCGCACCGCCGACCGCACCGGCGTCGAGATGGAGGCCCTCACCGCCGTCTCCGTCACCGCGCTGGCGGTCGTCGACATGCTGAAAGGGCTCGACAAGTCCGTGCGGATCGCCGACGTGCAGATCGAGGAGAAGACCGGCGGGAAGTCGGGCGACTGGCGGCGCGGCTGATGCCGGACGGGCCACCGCCGGAGCGGCTGGCGCCGGACGGGCTGGCGCCGGACCACGCGCAGTCGGACCGGGTGCCGCCGTTCACGGCGCCGATGTTCGACGCGATCGTCCTCGCGGGCGGTCGTGGCAGCCGGCTGGGCGACGCGGTCAAGCCGGAGGTCCTCGTCGGCGGGACGGCCCTCGTCGACCATGCGCTCGCTGCCGTGGTGGGTGCTCGTCGGGTGGTGCTCGTCGCCCCGCCCGAGGTCGCCCGCCCCGGGGTGCTGACCGTGCTCGAGGACCCGCCGGACGGCGGCCCGGTCGCGGGGATCGCGGCCGGTCTCGCCGCGCTGCGGTCCCTGCCCGACGACGCCGAGCCGGCCCGGTCGCCCGACCCGGTTCGTCCCGCCGACGGCGCTGCCGGCACGGACCTCGTCGTCGTCCTCGCCTGCGACGTCCCGGGAGCCGCACGGGCGCTGCCTTCCCTCCTCACCGCCGCGAGCGCCCCGGGCGTGGACGGTGCCCGCCTGGTGAGTGCCGAGGGGCGCCCGCAGCACCTCGTCGCGGCCTACCGCCGGCCGGCCCTCGAGTCCGCCCTCGCCGCGCTGCCGGCCGTCCGGCACGCCGCGGTCCGCACGCTCGTCGAGCCACTCCGGCTGGTCGGGATCGCCGATGCCACCGACGCCTCCGCGGACGCGGACACGTGGGAGGACGTCGCCCGTCTCGACGCCGAGCTCACCCGTGGCACCATCGGACAGCGGACCCACCGACGGACGGAGCACCCCATGAGTGAGGACCCTCGCCGCGCCCCCGGCGCCGACCTGCCCGCCTGGGTGGCGCACATCGCCGCCGAGCTCGGCGTGGACCTGGCCCTCGTCGACGTGGACCGGATCCTGGGTGTCTCGGGGGATGTCGCGCACTCCGTGGCCCGCCCGGCAGTGCCGGTCACGATGCTCGTCGCGGGTGCCGCGCTCGCGGCCGGCCGGACCGACGTGCTGGACGTGGTCGAGCGCGAGGCGTTGGCCTGGGCGGCCGGATGACGGTCACGGTCCGGTACTTCGCCGCCGCGGCCGAGGCGGCCGGCCTGGACACCGAGCAGGTGGATGCCGGTACCGCCGCCGAGGTGCGTGCCCGGCTGGTCGCCCGGCACGGGGCGGTCCTCGACCGTGTGCTGGACCGGTGCGCGCTGCTCGCCGACGGCACCAGGGTCTCGGCCGCGGACCCGGTCCCCGCAGGCGCGACGCTCGACGTCCTGCCTCCGTTCGCCGGCGGCTGACCGCGTCGGGGCGGCCCGCCGAGCCGTGTCCCTGCGACCACCGCCCCCCGGACGGCTGAGCGCTGGCGGCCGCCTCGTGATGCCAGGGTCCGCGCACGGCGGGGTGCCCTGCGCCGGGACGGATGCTTGACGGTTGTCCACAGATGGGCGGACGCGGCCCTGCCGCTCGCCTTGGTTCGCTACGTTCGCGGGCATGCCGACAACTCGCGGGAAGGCCGTACGACGCCGGACCCTGCCCACCCTTGCGGCTCTGGCTGTCGGACTGGTCGCCGGGTGCACCCCGGGCTCCTCGTCCGCCCCCGACCCGACCGTCGCCGGCACCCGTGCCGCCGCCGTGACACCCGCCCCCACGCCGACACCGACGGACGACGTCCGCGTCCCGCCGGAAAGGCCCGCAGCCTGGGACGACGTGAGCGTCGACGGGGCGATCGCAGTGGCCACGTACTTCCTGGAGCTGTACGGCTACACGTATGCCACAGCCGACTCCGAGCAGTGGATCGCGTTGAGCCACCCGGAGTGCGTCTACTGCGCGGACGTTCGGACCGGTGTCCACGACATGGCGATGGAGGGCCAGCACACCGAAGGGGGCGCACTCTCGTTGCGGGACCAGACGGCCACGGAGGTGACGCCTCAGGAGCTCTTCTCCGTCGACGCCGTCGCCACTCAGGCCGCCTTGCGCATGGTGAACTCGTCCGGCGTGGCTGTGTCGGACTGGACCCAGCCAGAAGAGTTCAAGGTGAACGTGCTCGTGCTCCGGGACAAGGGACGCTGGTACATCCGTGGCGTCAACACCGCCGACGTCGACGGCAGCCCGGGCGCAGCACATTGAGGGGCGTGGCTTTGGCCGTCGCCCTGATCCTCTCCGTCTCCCCGCCCGCTCCGGCGACGAATCCCTCAGCGCGCTCGCATGCTGAGGGCAGCAACATCGACGTCTTGAACGCGTACGCGGACCATGCCCAGCAGGCGGCGGCGCACCCGCAGGTGGCGGACGCGCCGGTGCTGATCGGGTGGGCGCACGCGGAGCTGTGCAACGTGTCCTCGGCGACGCTGTCGTCGAACATGGACGGCGAGTGCGACGCTCCGAACGGCACCGTCCCGCCCGTCGTCTGCCCGCCCGGGGTGACGCCCGAGCTGCCGCTGTGGGTGCGTCACCGCGCCACCGAGCAGGCGCCCTGGACGCCCTGGCGGTTCGTGACGGGCGGACGGTGCCCGGAAGGCCCGGTGCCGGTGATGACCGGCGAGGACTTCCGTCGGTTGCCGATCGCGCCGTCGCCGCTGCACTTCCAGCCGGACCAGGGTTGGGTGCTGGTCAACATCGAGACCATCGTCTACACCGAGGACGCCGAGCAGACGTTCCAGACAGAGCTGTTCGGAGTCCCGGTCGAGGTGGTGGCGACGCCGTCGCGGTTCACGTGGGACTTCCACGACGGCAGCCGACCGCTCACCACCACTGACCCGGGTAGGCCGTGGCCCGCCAAGGACGTCTTCCACGTGTACGAGTCGGTCATGACGGCGCACCTGACCCTGACGACCACGTGGTCGGGCCGCTTCCGGGTCGCCGGTGAGGAGCAGTGGCGGGACGTCGAGGGAACCGCCCAGACGTCGGCCGACTCGACCCCGTTCGAGGTGGTCGAGCGCCGGGCACACCTCGTCCCGACCGACTGCCTCACCGACCCCACGCAACGCGACTGCTGACCGCCGGAATGAGGGGAGGACGCCCAGCGATCGGCGACGCACGAGAGCTGGTCGTCACCCTGCCGTCCTTCGTGGCGATCGCCGAGGTCGGCGGGATGGCCCAGAAGCAGGTCCGGCTCAGCGGGCCGACGGCTCCCACGCCAGGACGCTGTACCCGTGTGGACCGGTGACCGTGACGAGCACCGTCCCGTCGGGGGCAACCTGGTAGGTCGCCGGGTCGGTGCGGGACTCCGTGCGGAAGAGCTCGGCCGCGGCGTCGTCGCCGGTCAGCGACGGCCCGGTGCCGCTGCCGTCCTCGGCCAGGACCATGATCTGCCCGGGTTCTCGCCGGGAGCCCCCGACCTGGAACGTGAACCGAGGCCCGGGCTCGACGTCGACGAGGACGGCGGTGCGGTCGGGAACGGGGACGGACCACGAGCGTGCGCCGTCAGCTCCGTGCTGCGTGACCCGGACCGTACTCGCGGCACCGGGGGCATTCGCAGCACTCGCGGCACCCGTCGGACCGCCGGCGTGGACGACACCTGTCGGGCCGGGGGCGCCCGGTGACCCGCCCGGCTCGGCGACCGTGACCGGGCTGCCGCCCGGTCCGACGACGACACCGGCCACACGCAGGTCGGCGTCATGTGCGCCGTCCGGCCGGAGCCGGAGCACGCCCCGGGCGGTGCGCGCGTAGACGCGCCCGTCGGGGTCCACCCCGGCGAGGTCGAGGAGCGGCACCTCGCCGCAGTCCACGACGGACGTCTCGCCCGAGGCCAGGTCGGTCGCGGCCAGCCGGGGGTGCGGCCAGCCGGTGCCGGCCTCGACCAGGGCGTAGTACGCGACGCCGGACGCGGAGACGACGGGGGTCGCCACGTCCGCGGGCAGGGGCCGGACCTGCACCGTCCGAGCGGTCGCCGGGTCGAGGCGGGCCAGCCCCGCGCTCGTCGCGCGCGGCAGGACCCACAGCGCGTCGGTGGCGACCTGCAGGCGCACGAAGACACCGCGGAGGTGCTCAGGGTCGGTGGTGCGGTGGTCCACCGGGCCCGACCGGCTCCACAGGGTGCGCCCCTGGGCGTCGATCCGGCGCAGCCGGTTGGTGGCGTCGGTGTCGCCGAGGACGAACTCGAGCAGGTGGACGCCACCCTCCCCGTCGGGTGCGAGGTCGACGACCACGCTGCCGCCGCCGTCGACGTCCACGACCACCGCGGAGGACCCGTCGCGCGGGTCGACGACGAGCACGCGTCGGCTGGCCTGGGCGGGGTCCTCGTCGAGCAGCACCACGATGCTCCCGTCGAGGCCCGCCCGCACCGGCGGCAGCGGACGCAGCGCCCGACCCGACGGGGAGTCGAGCATGTCGCCGAGCGACGGCTCGCCGACGTCCCGCAGCGTGAGGTCGCGCTCGCCGCTGCCCCACCCCAGGTGCGTGACGAGGCGCGGCGAGGGCCGGTCCTCAGCAGCGCTCACCATGGCGGCTTCCCGTACGTGATGACGGAGGCCGGGTTGCGCACGACTTCTTCGACGGAGGTGTCCTGGACCACGCCGTACGAGGTAGCGGGAAGGATCGGCCCCGGCGGCAGGGCCGCAGGGAACACCCACAGGCTCAGCACGCGCATCCGACCGCTGCCATCCCTGGACCCCCGGCTCAGCACCACGTGGTTGAGGTTGTCGATGAAGACGATATTGCCCGCAGGGATGTCCGGTGCGCCGACCCCGGTCCCCGAGTTGATCGTGTAGGTCAGCAGCGGACCGGTGTGCATCCGCGCCTGCAGCGTCGAGTACCACGCGGCCCGGGCCTGGACAGGTGTTGCGGCCGCCCCCGCCGCCGCCGACGCGTCCTGGTGCATGGAGACGAGGAACGTCTTGGGGATGACGCCCGACCTGAACCCGAAGAACAGCACCGCCTCCCAGCAGTTCATCGTGCTGGCGGGCCCCGGCTCCGGACCGATGCCGTTGATCCACCTCGCGAAGTCGTCCTGGTGGCCCCACGCCGTGGTGTCGCGGAGCTGGTACCCGGGCCCCGGCCCTGGGCCCTGCCCTCCGCGCCACCGCAGGTTGCCGGTCAGAGCGTCCCCCGCGGCGATGACGGCACCGCCGATGCGCGCGTCCACCGGGTCCACCACCCGGTTCGCGCCGGCACCGAGCGCCGCGCGGGCTCCTGCCTTCAGGTCCCGCAGCTGGCCGACGGGGAGCAGCTGCACCAGCGCCGCGATGTCGGTGTCGTTGAAGCCGTTGAGCGTGGTGGCGGCCGGTCCCCACGTCCCGGCGGCGACGGCCTCGTCCCAGTCGGCGTACAGCGTGCCGACCCGGGCGGCCTCGGTGTCGCCCGCCCGGACCGCCGCGACGACCCGGGCCGCCCACCCGCGCCTGCCCGGCAGCGCGGCCCTCACGAGCAGCACCCGCTGGTCGTGCGTGAGCGTGGTCGCGAGGTCGCGCATGTCGCGGTCGTTGAAGCCGTTGAGCACGACCGCCGCCGGCCCCCACGCCGGGGCGGCGACCTGGGTCTCCCAGTCGGCGTACAGCCGGCCCACCCGGTCCGCCTCGGGGTCGACGGTCGCGATCACACCGACGATCCGAGGTCCCCACGCGGGCGCGCCGTGCAGGCTCGTCCGCACGAGGGTCAGGCGCTGGGCCGCCGTCAGCGGGGTGACGCAGGCGCGGACGTCCGGGTCGGGGAGGCCGGCGAGGGCCGTCGTCGCGGGCCCCCACGTCCCCGCCGCGAGGGCATCGTCCCAGTCGGCGAGGAGACGGCCCCGCCGCACCGCCTCCGCGTCCCCTGCCGCGGTGACGGCAGCGGTGATCCGCGCGGACCACGCAGGCCGGCCCCGCAGGCTGGCACGGACCAGCTTGACGCGCTGCTCCGTGCCGAGGGTGTTGACCCGCTGCCGCATGCTCTGGTCGTTGAAGCCGCGCAGCGAGGTGGCGGCGTCATTCCAGCGCTCCTCGCGCACCGCCGACACGTAGGCGGCGAGGCGCTCCCGGACGGGGTCCCGCTGGACGACGATCGGCGATGCGGTGCCGGCGACGAGGCGTTGGACCGCGCGGTTCCCGGCGGAGCGCTGGAGGGCTGTGAGGGCGGAGGTCTCGACGGGCTCCGCCGGCCCGGCCGCCCTGGCCCGCGGGTCGGGTGCCGCGTCGTGCGCCTCGTGCGCATCGGGCCGTGGTGTCCGGGAGGTCCGTGCGGCCGGGGTCTGGTGCTCCATCGACCTTCCCCGATGCGCGCGGTGGGCCAGCAGGTGGTCCCAGCATCGGACGCGACGCGCGCGAGGTCGACGGCCCGGCAGGCCAGCCGTGAGGGAAGCCGGCGTGGCCCGTTGGGGCAACGGGCGGGTCGGCCGCCTCAGCCGCCGATCGCGCTCATCGGGCGCCTGGGCTGCAGGAACGTCGGGTCGTCGATGTCGTGCCCGGCCTTCTTGCCGGCGAGGCACCGCCGGTAGGCGTCCGCGATCGCGGCGTCCACGTCGACCGTCGGGTCCTCGGACCGCACGAGGTCACGCACGTCGGTCTCGCCCTGGGAGAACAGGCAGGCCCGGAGCTGCCCGTCGGCGGTGAGCCGCAACCGGTCGCAGGCCCCGCAGAAGGGCGCGGTCACGGACGCGATGACGCCGACGGTCGCGGGTCCGCCGTCCACGGTCCACAGCTCGGCGGGCGCCGACCCGCGGCCCGGGACCTCGGTGAGCGTGAACTCGGCGGTGAGCCGAGCCAGGATCTCGGCCTGCGTGACCATCGCCGTGCGGTCCCAGGTGTGGCCGCCGTCGAGGGGCATCTGCTCGATGAACCGCATCTGGTACCCGCGGTCGACGGCGAACCGGGTGAGGGCCACCACCTCGTCGTCGTTCACACCACGCATCGCGACGGCGTTGATCTTGACGGGCGTGAGGCCGGCGGCCTCGGCGGCGGCGATCCCGGCGAGCGTCTCGACGAGCCGGTCGCGTCGGGTGAGCTCGATGAAGCGGGCACGGTCGAGGGTGTCGAGGCTGATGTTGACGCGTGACAGCCCGGCGTCCCGCAGCGGCGAGGCCAGCGCGGGCAGCCGGAGGGCGTTCGTGGTGAGCGACACCTCCGGGCTCCCGGCCGGACCGGTGAGCGCGGTGAGGCGGCGCACCACGTCGACCACGTCGACCCGGAGCAGCGGCTCCCCGCCCGTGAGGCGGATCTCGGTGATGCCGTGCTCGACGCCCACACGGGCGACCCGCACGATCTCGTCCGTGGTGAGCATCGTCGACCGGGCCAGCCACGGGACGCCGTCGGCGGGCATGCAGTACGTGCAACGCAGCGAGCAGCGGTCGGTCAACGAGATCCGCAGGTCGCGGTGCACCCGGCCGAACCGGTCCGTCAGGTCGCTCATGCCATCCCCACCCATACGTGGCTCCCGTCCGCGAGGACCTCACGCTTCCACACGGGCAGCTCCGCCTTGACCCGTTCGACGAGTGTGCGGCAGACGTCGAACGCCTGCGCCCGGTGCGCGGTGGCGACGGCGGCGACGATCGCCGCCTCCCCGACGGCGAGGTGCCCGACGCGGTGGCTGACCGCGAGGCCGAGCACCTCCGGGTCGGCGGCGACCTCCGACGCGATACGAGACAGCACGGCGGCGGCGTCGGGGTGCGCGCTGTAGTCGAGCGCGACGACCTCGCCCGTGACCGACGGATCGTGGTCGCGGACCAGACCCACGAAGGTCGCGACGGCACCCGCCTGGTGGCCGCTGACGTGTTCCACGTGAAACAGCAGGTCAAGCGGCGCCTCGTCGAGACGTGTGAACACCGTCATCCGTGGTCCCCTCCGCCCAGCTGGTCCAGCAGATGATCGATGAGCGGCAGCAGCACGTCCAGTCCTTCGACGACCCCGCCGGGCGACCCGGGCAGGTTCACGACCACCGCCCCGGACGCCGTGACGCCGGCGAGCCCGCGGGAAAGCACCGCGGTCGGTACCGTCCGGGCGCCCTCCCGGCGCAGCAGCTCGGCGATCCCCGGCAGCTCCCGGTCGAGCAACGGGCGCGTGCCTTCGGGCGTCCGGTCCCGAGGGCCGACACCCGTCCCGCCGGAGGTGACCACGAAGACGGCACCCGAGCCGACGGCGAGCCGGACCGCCTCGGTCACGCCCGGCGCACCGTCCGGCACGACGTGCGGCGCGCTCACCTCGAACCCCGCGTCCCGCAGTCGCAGGACGGCGGCAGGTCCTGACCGGTCCTCCCGCACGCCGGCGGCGGACCGGTCGGACACGACGACCACCGCTGCCAGGCGTCCAGACGACATCGGGCAAGCGTACGAGCCCTCGGACGCCCTCGACCGGGACCGTCCGCCCCCGGCCACCTCGGCCGACCTGCCGAGCGGCAGAACGGGGTGAGACCGGCAGTCTGCAGTGCCGTCCTCACCCTCAGCACACGTTCTCGGCGGCGCGGGGAGCCGGCCCGGCCGGAACGGCGGCGAAGGTGGGGTGGGGTGCGCGGTACGGCGGCGAGGGTGGGGCGTGCGGGGAGCGGCAGGACCTCGGCCGGGTGAGGTGCGCGGTACGGCGGTGAGGGTGGGGCGTGCGGGCAGCGGCGGGACCTCGCCCGGGTGAGGTGCGCGGAACGGCGGCGAGGGTGCGGCGTGCGGGGAGCGGGCAGGGCCTCGGCCGGGTGAGGTGCGCGGTACGGCGGCGAGGGTGCGGCGTGCGGGGAGCGGGCAGGGCCTCGGCCGGGGTGGGGGTCCGGAGCGCGGGACGAGCCCTCCGTGGTGGTCATCGAGCCGCGGACCGTCCCCGTCGGCCGGGTACGCTGAGCCCCACAACTCAACATGCTGCTCGAACCGCGGCGGGAGAGCTCCCGCGACGCACGCACAGCGGGACGCCGAAGGAGCAACCCTCCCCGGGAATCTCTCAGGCCCCTGTACCGCCACGGCGAGGCAACTCTGGAAAGTGGTCACCCGACGAACCGGGTGACCCACCGACGGTGCAAGTCGGCGCGCCCCGGGCTCGGAACCGAGCCATGGCGGACCGGCAAAACTCTCAGGTACGTGCGGACGCACGGATGACAGAGCGGGGAGCCCACCCGTCCGTCCCGGCGACCCTGCCGGGCGAGCCCCCGGAGCAGCCGTGACCGACCTGCACGCAGTCCCGACGACGATCCCGGTGATCCCGCCGCTCGACGTCATGCCCGACGTCGTGCCGTTCACCGCGGTGGAGCACACGCCCGCGGCACGGGACTTCGCCGACCGCCACATCGGTCCGCGCGGCGAGGAGACGGCCCGGATGCTCACGGCCGTGGGCTACGACAGCCTGGACGCGCTCGTCGACGCAGCGGTCCCGGCGTCGATCCGCTCTGAGCGGCCGCTCGACCTGCCGGCGGCCCGGTCGGAGGAGGAGGTCCTCACGGACCTGCGCGCGATTGCGGGCCGCAACCGCGTCATGACGCAGATGATCGGCCAGGGCTACAGCGACACGATCACGCCGGCCGTGATCCGCCGGAACGTGCTCGAGTCCCCAGCCTGGTACACCGCGTACACGCCGTACCAGCCGGAGATCTCGCAGGGCCGCCTGGAGGCCCTGCTGAACTTCCAGACGATGGTCACGGACCTCACCGGCCTGGACATCGCGAACGCGAGCCTGCTCGACGAGGCGACGGCGGTCGCGGAGGCGGTCGCGCTGATGTGGCGTGCCCAGAAGAACAAGGACGGCACGGTCGTCCTGGACTCGGAGCTGTTCGGCCAGTCGCTCGCCGTGACGGTCGGGCGGGCGGAGGCCATCGGCCTGCCGGTCGTGGTCGCGGACCTGACGGGCGGGCTGCCGGAGGTCGACGGGCCGCTCCTCGGCGTCGTCGTCCAGCAGGTCGGCGCGTCGGGCGTGGTCCGGGACCTCGCGCCGGTCGTCGCCCAGGCGAAGGAGCGCGGTGCGCTCGTGACGGTCGCCGCCGACCTGCTCGCGCTCACGCTGCTCACCAGCCCGGGTGAGCTCGGCGCGGACGTCTCGGTCGGCTCGGCGCAGCGGTTCGGCGTCCCGCTGTTCGCCGGCGGCCCGCACGCGGCGTTCATGGCGGTCCGCACCGGGCTCGAGCGGATGCTGCCGGGCCGGCTCGTCGGGGTGTCCGTGGACGCCGACGGCGCGCGCGCCTACCGGCTGGCCCTGCAGACCCGTGAGCAGCACATCCGCCGCGAGAAGGCGACGAGCAACATCTGCACCGCGCAGGCCCTGCTCGCGATCGTCGCGTCGATGTACGCCGTGTACCACGGGCCCGACGGCCTGCGTGCGATCGCGGAGCGCGTGCACAACCGCGCGGAGGCCGTCGCGACGGTGCTGCGCGCCGCCGGGGTGACCGTCACGCACGACCGGTTCTTCGACACGGTCCAGGCCCACGTCCCCGGCCGGGCCCGCGCGGTCGTCGAGGCCGCGGCCCGGGGCGACATCAACCTCTGGGCGCCCGACGGCGACCACGTGCAGGTGGCGTGCGACGAGCGCACCTCCGACCAGCACGTCCTCACGGTCGTGCTGGCGTTCGCCCACGCGGGCGCGACGAGCGTCGACGCCGACGAGGTGGGCGTGGAGGCCGTCCGGGCCACCGCGCTGCGAGCCGCCTCCGGTGCCCCGACGGGCCCGCTGCCCGCCGACCTCCGCCGGACCACCCCGTACCTGACGCATCCCGTGTTCCACCTGCACCGCTCGGAGACGGCGATGCTCCGCTACCTGCGGCGGCTCTCCGACAAGGACCTGGCGCTGGACCGCACGATGATCCCGCTGGGCTCGTGCACCATGAAGCTGAACGCGACGGTCGAGATGGAGCCCATCTCCTGGCCGGGCTTCGCGAGCATCCACCCGTACGCCCCGGCCGACCAGACCACCGGCTACGCCGATCTCGTCACCGAGCTGCAGGACTGGCTCGCGGAGATCACGGGCTACGCCGCCGTCTCGGTGCAGCCCAACGGCGGGTCCCAGGGCGAGTTCGCGGGCCTGCTGGCCATCCACGCGTACCACGCGGCGAACCGCCAGGAGAGCGAGCCGGCGCGCGACATCTGCCTGATCCCCGCCTCGGCGCACGGCACCAACGCGGCCAGCGCGGCGCTCGCGGGCATGCGCGTGGTCGTCGTCGCGACGGCCGACGACGGCTCCGTGGACCTCGACGACCTGCGCACGAAGCTCGACCAGCACGGCCCTCGGGTCGCCGCCATCATGATCACGTACCCCTCCACGCACGGCGTCTACGAGGAGGGGGTCCGCACCGTCTGCGACCTCGTCCACGAGGCCGGCGGGCAGGTGTACATCGACGGCGCCAACCTCAACGCCCTCGTCGGGCTCGCCAGGCCCGGCGAGATCGGCGGCGACGTGAGCCACCTCAACCTGCACAAGACCTTCTGCATCCCGCACGGCGGCGGCGGGCCCGGCGTCGGCCCGGTCGCCGTCGCGGCGCACCTCGCCGCGTACCTGCCGGGTGACCCCACGCCGGGCAGGCTGCCGGGCGACCCGACGCCCGGCAGGCGAGGCGGAGCGGTCGCCCCCGTCTCCGCGGCCCCGTACGGCTCGGCGGGCATCCTGCCGATCTCGTGGGCCTACGTGGCGCTGATGGGCGCCGACGGCCTGCGCACGGCGACGGAGACCGCGGTCCTGGCGGCGAACTACCTGGCCACCCGGCTGCGCGACCACTACCCGGTCCTCTACACGGGCCCGAACGGCCTGGTCGCGCACGAGTGCATCCTCGACCTCCGTGACATCACCAAGCAGACGGGCGTCACCGCGGAGGACGTCGCGAAGCGGCTCATGGACTACGGGTTCCACGCGCCGACCCTGTCCTTCCCGGTCGCGGGGACGCTCATGGTCGAGCCGACGGAGAGCGAGGACCTCGCCGAGCTCGACCGCTTCGTCGACGCGCTGCTCGCGATCCGTGGCGAGATCGACGCCGTCGCGGCGGGCACCTGGACCGTCGACGACTCGCCGCTGCGCCACGCCCCGCACACGGCCGCGAGCGTCTCGACGGACACGTGGGACCACCCCTACGGCCGCGAGCTCGCCGCGTTCCCGGTCCCGGCACTCCGCGCCGGCAAGTACTGGCCGCCGGTCCGCCGCATCGACGGCGCCCGTGGCGACCGGAACCTGGTCTGCTCGTGCCCTCCGGTCGAGGCCTACGCCGAGTGAACGCCGCCCCTCCGACGAACGGAACCCCCGTGCCCGACGACGTCCGCTCCCCGCTGCACGACGAGCACGTGGCGCTCGGCGCCGCGCTGACCAGCTTCGCGGGGTGGCAGATGCCGCTGCGCTACACCTCGGACATCGCCGAGCACACGGCGGTCCGCACGGCCGCCGGCCTGTTCGACCTCTCCCACATGGGCGAGCTCGAGGTCACCGGCCCGCAGGCGGCGGCGGCGCTGGACGCCGCGCTGGTCGGTAACCTCTCGGCGCTCGCGACGGGCAGGGCGCGCTACACGATGGTCGTCGCCGAGGACGGCGGGGTGCTCGACGACCTCGTGGTGTACCGCCTGGCCGACGAGCGGTTCGTGGTCGTCGCCAACGCGTCGAACGTCGTGGTGGTCCGCGAGGCGCTGCAGGACCGGATGGTCGGCTTCGACGCGGCCCTCGACGACGCCTCGCTGCGCACCGCGCTCATCGCCGTGCAGGGACCCCACGCCGAGGCGATCGTCACCTCGCTGACCGAGGCGGGCCAGGTCGAGGCCGTCTCCGCCCTGAAGTACTACACGGCCACCGACGCGACGGTCGCCGGCGTCGACGCGCTCGTCGCCCGCACCGGCTACACCGGCGAGGACGGCTTCGAGCTGTTCGTCCCGGCCGGGGAGGCGCCGGCCCTCTGGCGGGCCCTGCTGGCGGCCGGCGCGCCGCACGGCCTGGTCCCGGCCGGCCTCTCGGCACGCGACAGCCTCCGCCTGGAGGCGGGCATGCCGCTGTACGGCAACGAGCTGGACCGCTCCACGACCCCGCACGACGCGGGCCTCGGCCGCGTGGTCCGGCTGGACAAGGTGGACGACGCGGGTCACCCGCTCCCGTTCGTCGGCCGGGCAGCGCTGGAGGCACGCGCGCAGGCCGAGCCGACCCGCACGCTCGTCGGCCTGGAGGGCCTCGGCCGCCGGGCCGCGCGGCACGGCTACCCGGTCCTCGCACCGTCGGAGCCGGGCACCCGGCCCGGCACCGGGCCCGGCACGGCGGGCACGGGGGCCGACACTGCGGGTGCGGGGGCCGACACGGCGGCGGGCACGTCGGCCGGCACCGTGGTCGTCGGGACCGTCACCTCCGGCGCACCGAGCCCGACGCTGGGCCACCCCGTCGCGATGGCGTACGTCGCCCCGGCGTTCGCAGAGCCCGGCACCGAGCTGACCGTCGACGTCCGCGGCCGGCCCGAACCCGTGCGCGTCGTGGCCCTTCCCTTCTACCGTCGTCCTCGTTGACGATCACGTCGCCGCCGGCACCCGAGCACTGGAGCACCCGATGAGCCTGCCCACCCACCTGCACTACACCGTCGAGCACGAGTGGCTCGAGGACGGGTCGCCCGCGAAGGTCGGGATCACGTCGACCGCCGCCGACGCGCTCGGGGACATCGTCTACCTCGAGCTGCCGGCCGTGGGCGAGGAGCTGACCGCGGGATCGGTGGTCGGCGAGATCGAGTCGACGAAGTCGGTGTCCGAGCTCTTCTCCCCCGTCACGGGCACCGTGGTCGAGGTGAACCAGGCGGCGATCGACGACCCGTCGGTCGTGAACTCCGACCCGTTCGGGGCCGGTTGGCTGCTCAAGGTCGAGGTGTCCGGCACGGGCCCGCTCCTGACCTCCGAGGAGTACGCCGCCCAGTCCCCGGCCTGACGCCCGGGTTCTCGCACACACGGATGTTCCCGACATCGACGCGCACCGAACGGGTGAACGACACATGTCCGTAGCACGGCTGATGTATCTCTGTGCCGGTGCCTCGTTCATTGTGGGAGGCAGCGAGATCGGGTTCCACCAAGTTCGTGTTGACGAGATGACCAAACCGGCGTCATGACGCCCGGGATGTCACCTCTCATCCGGTACGCCGCCCACAGCGGAGCCGGAGAAGACGGCATCCACGCGCAACCGGAGGACACGATGACCATGCTGGAGACGACTGGGACCGTCGGGACCGTGACTGAGGCGCTCACGCGCCGCGAACGGGTGGTCCTGGCAGAGCTGGCCGAGGACGTGACGCTCGAGGAGATCGCCACGCGGCTGTTCGTGACGCGCAACACCGTGAAGTCGCAGGTGCGCAGCGTCTACCGCAAGATCGGTGTCTCCACGCGGACCGAGGCGGTGGCCTGGGCCGTGGCCCACGGAATCCGCTGAACGTCCGCTGAGCATGCGCTGAACCTCCGTCTGATCCGCCGGCAGGCTCTTCTGGGACGGCCCGGGCGACCGGGCCGTCGTCATGCCCCCGCATCCTCGTCGTCGTCGACTGGGATACTCGCGGCATGACCGCACCCGTTCTCGTCGTGGCGGCAGCGATCGTCGACGACCTGGATGACCCGTCCGTGCTGCTCGCCGCCCGCCGTGCCGTCCCGGCTCGGCTCGCCGGGCGGTGGGAGTTCCCCGGCGGCAAGGTCGACGCCGGTGAGACGGCGGAGGAGGCGTTGCACCGCGAGATCCGTGAGGAGCTCGGGGTGCGGATCGCCCTGGGCGCCGAGCTGGCCGGGCCGGACGACGGCGCGTGGCGCCTGACCGACGACTACGTGATGAGGCTGTGGCTCGCGGAGCTCGTCGAGGGCACGCCGGCACCGCTCGTCGAGCACGACGAGCTGCGGTGGCTTCCTCGGGGCCAGTGGCTGGACGTGCCCTGGCTGGATGCGGACGTCCGCATCGTCGAGATGCTGGCGGGGCGCGCTGCCGACGTCGATCTCCTCGGCTGAGCGCGCGTCGTCACCAGCGGTGGTTCGAGTTGCCCGAGCAGACGGACCCGGTGCCCTTGCACAGCGTGCACTCGCCCTTCCAGCGGATGCGGCCGGCACCCTCGCACTTCGTGCACTGCTGAACGTTGGAGCTGCACTCCTCACACTTCGCCATATCGGCGGCCCTCTTCCGTCGTGCGTCGTTGCCGGACACCGCGTGGACCGCCGTGTGGCCCCTGTCCATGCGTCGTGACTGACTCATCGGCATCGCCGCCCGAAAGATGAGCCGTCGCCGCCAGGTAAGGGCCGCCGACCGGTCGGATTCGGCCCTCGGGGCCCGAGATCGCCCGTTTTCCTTGCCCGTTCACTCTCGATGTCACCCGTTCGGCCGAGGCGCGCCGCGGTGGCGGAGCTCGTCGCGGGGATGACGAAGGCCCCGGCCGCATCGCGCAGCCGGGGCCTTCGTCGTCGTCAGGAGGGGTGTCAGAGCGTCGCGCGGACCGCCTTCGTCGCCTCGATGATGTGCTCGAGCGAGGGGGCGACCTCCTCGTAGCGGCGGGTCTTGAGGCCGCAGTCCGGGTTCACCCAGAGCTGGTCGATCGCGATCGCCTTGACGGCTTCCGTGAGGAGCTCCTCGACCTCGCCCTCGGACGGCACGCGCGGCGAGTGGATGTCGTAGACGCCCGGGCCGACCGCACGGGGGTAGCCGGCCGCGGAGATGTCGCCGAGGATCTCCATCTTCGAGCGGGCCGCCTCGATGGACGTGACGTCCGCGTCGAGGCCGTCGATGGCGCCGATGATCTCGCCGAACTCCGAGTAGCACAGGTGCGTGTGGATCTGCGTGTCGTCGCGGACGCCGGCCGTCGCCAGGCGGAACGAGCGGACCGACCAGTCGAGGTAGGCCGCGTGGTCCTCGACGCGCAGGGGGAGCAGCTCGCGCAGGGCGGGCTCGTCGACCTGGATGACCGCGATGCCGGCGGCCTCGAGGTCGGCGATCTCGTCGCGCAGCGCCAGGCCGACCTGGTTGGCCGTGTCGCCGAGCGGCTGGTCGTCGCGGACGAAGGACCACGCGAGGATCGTCACAGGGCCCGTGAGCATGCCCTTCATGTGCTTGTGGGTCAGCGACTGCGCGTACTGCGCCCACGCCACCGTGATCGGCGCCGGGCGGGACACGTCGCCCCAGAGGATCGACGGGCGCGTGCAGCGCGAGCCGTAGGACTGGACCCAGCCGTTCTGCGTCACGGCGAACCCGTCGAGGTTCTCCGCGAAGTACTGGACCATGTCGTTGCGCTCCGGCTCGCCGTGCACCAGCACGTCGAGGCCGATCTTCTCCTGCAGCTCGACGACGCGGCGGATCTCCGCCTTCATCTCGTCCTCGTACTGCTCGGCGGTGAGCTCGCCCCGGCCGAACGCGGCACGGGCCACGCGGATCTCGGTGGTCTGGGGGAACGAGCCGATGGTGGTCGTCGGCAGCGGCGGCAGGTCGAGGCGCTTGGCCTGCTGCTCCTTGCGGGACTCCCACGTGCCGCGGGTGAACGCGTCCTCGGTGAGGGCGGCGGCGCGCTCGCGCACCTCGGGGCGCACGACGCCGGGGGCGGTGCGGCGCGAGTTCACGGCGTCCGTGGCGGCGAGGAGCTGCTCGTGGATCGCCTCGCGGCCCTCGGTGAGGCCCTCGGCGAGCGTGACGACCTCGCCGACCTTCTGGTCGGCGAACGCGAGCCAGCTCTTCAGCGTCGCGTCGAGGTTCGGCTCGTCGGCCGTGTCGTGCGGGACGTGGAACAGCGACGTCGACGACCCGACCGCGACGGCCGCGGCGCCGAGACCCTCGAGCTGCTCGAGGACCTGGAGCTTGGCGTCGAGGTCCGCGCGCCAGATGTTGTGGCCGTCGATCACGCCGGCGACCAGCGTCTTCGTCTCCAGGCCGGGGACCTTCTCCGACGGCGCGTGGCCGCGGACCAGGTCGATGCCGATGGCCTCGACGTCGGTGGCGGCGAGCACCGGAAGCGCCGGGCCCAGGTCGCCGTAGGGGGCCGCGACGAAGATCGCCGGGCGGTCGGTGAGGTCGGTGGCGAGTGCGCGGTAGGCCTCGACGACCGCGGCGAGCAGCTGGTCGGCCGGCACCTCGATGGAGTCGGACACCAGGGCCGGCTCGTCGAGCTGGACCCACGTCGCACCGGCGGCCTTGAGGTCGCGCAGCAGCTCGGCGTACACCGGCAGGAGGTCCTGCAGGCGGTCGATGGGTGCGAAGCCCTCCGGCGAGCCCTCGGCGGCCTTGGCCAGCGCCAGGTAGGTGACCGGGCCGACGATGACCGGGCGGGTCAGCACGCCGTCGGCCAGTGCCTCGGTGAACTCGCGCACCGGGCGGTCGCTCGCGTAGCGGAACGCGGTGTCCGGGCCGATCTCGGGCACCAGGTAGTGGTAGTTCGTGTCGAACCACTTCGTCATCTCGAGCGGCAGGTCGTCGCCGCGGCCACGGGCCACCGTCGAGTAGCCCGCGAGGTCCAGGCGGCCGTTCTCGTCGACCAGGTCGGCGAAGCGGGCCGGCACGGCGCCGACCACGGCCGACGCGTCGAGCACGTGGTCGTAGAACGAGAAGGCGCTCGGGATGGCGGGGACGTCGGTCCGCAGGCCCAGCTCGGCCAGGCGGGTGCGCGTGCGGCGGCGCAGGTCGGCGGCGACGGCCTCGACCTCGTCCGCGGTGGAACGGCCGGCCCAGAACGACTCGATGGCCTTCTTGAGCTCACGGCGCGGCCCGATGCGGGGGTATCCCAGGACGGAGCCGGCGGGGAACGTGGGGGTGCTGGTCATGGTGTGTCGGTCCCTCAGAGGTCGGTCGTTGACGGATTGGGGTGACGGCGGGTCCGAGCTCCTCCGTCGAGGTCGGCGCCCTCGAGCAGGTCGAGCGCGGCGTGGTGCTGGTTGTACGTGTAGACGTGGATGCCGGGTGCCCCGCCGTCGAGGACGCCGTGGACCAGGTCGACGCTGGCGCGGATGCCCCGGCGGTGCCGGTCGAGCTCGTCGTCGGCCGAGCCCAGCAGGTCCAGCAGGTCGGGCGGCACCGGCACCCCGGTGAGCTCCTGCACGCGCAGCAGGCGGGCCGGGTCGGTGGTCGGGATGATGCCCGGGATGATCGGGATGGTGACGCCCGCGTCCCGTGCCTCAGCGACGAGACCGAGGTAGGCGTCGGCGTCGAAGAACACCTGCGTGATCGCGAAGTCCGCGCCGGCCTGCTGCTTGGCGAGCAGGCTCGCGACGTCCTGCGCGCGGGTGCCGCCGGTGGCCGCGTTGCCGCGCGGGAAGGCGGCGACGGCGACCGACAGCGGCCGGACGCGGGCACGGACCGCCTGGGAGGGGCTGTCGGCGCACCGCTGCTGCTCGAGGTCGCGGAGCAGCTCCACGAGCTCGCTCGCCGTGTTGAGGCCGTCGGGGTGCGGCTGCCAGTCGTCCTGGTCGGTGGGCGGGTCGCCGCGCAGCGCGAGGAACGACCGGACTCCCTCGTCGAGGAACTCCTCGACGATCGTGGTGATCTCCTCGCGAGAGGTCCCGACGCAGGTCAGGTGGGCGATCGGGTTCAGCGACGTCTCGCGCAGCAGCCGTCTGACGAACGCGCGCGTGGTGAGCCGTGTCTTGCCGGCGGCCCCGTAGGTGACGGACACGAAGTCGGGGTGCACCGCCTCGAGCGCCTGGATGGTCGCCCACAGCCGCGGTGCGGCGTCGGGGTTGCGCGGCGGGAACAGCTCGAACGACACCGTCGGCCGGTCCACGGCAGCGCGCGGGCGCGGCGACTCGGCGACGTGGACGCCGGTCACACGCTCGCTCGCGGTCGCGGCGGTCGTCGTCGCACTCACAGGGCAGCCCGGGCGCACCGGTGGTGACACCGGCGGGTGCGGGGTCGGGGGTCAGGCACAGACATGTCGCTCTCCATCGACCCTGGCGGAAGCACCCACACCCTCGACGAGGAGGGGGGTTGCTGCGGCGTCGTCGAGCCAGGTCTCTCGGCCGCTCTGGATGGTTGCCGCGATGCTACGCGACGACCACATGCTGAGCAACCATGTTCGCTCTGTGAGACGGAGGTGTCCGCTGCGTGTCCCTCCGCCGATGCGGCCGTCTGCCCGCCAGCCGCCGCACTCCGCTCGCCGGCCCGGGCAGGATGACGGCGGCCGTCCCGGCCCAGGGTAACGAAGCGCTCCGGTCTGTGGCGGCGCCAGGCGCCGAGGCCACGGGCCCGATCGGCGTCGGCACCCCGGACCGCTGGGACATGGAACATCGGCAAGCGACCCATACGGGCGTCCAGTACCTCCTAGTATCCGCACCGAAGATGTTCCGCTGCGCGGTGGGTCGTCCTGCCGGCGGACGGTGCGGTCACGTCCCGGCCGCGTGTCGTCGAGGAGGTCATCGTGCCGGGTGCAGTCGTGAGGAAGGGACTCGTGCCGCTGCTGGCCCTGGTCCTCGTGGGGACGACGGCGTCGGCCGCGCCCCTGACGAGCGGGGCGACGGCCCCTCTCCCGGGCTGCCCGGGATCGGTCGAGACCGACGCGGCAGTGGACGCGCTCGCATGCGACCCGGACGGCGCCGGCTTCGACGCGCTCAGCGCGTCGGGCGAGACGGCTCGGACCAGTCCGCCGTCGACCTCGTGGGACGCCTCGAGCCCTCCGTCGGCCGGGCCCCGCCTCCGCACCGGTGCGCGGCAGCGTCTCGCCGACGAGCCGGCTGTCCAGCGCGCGGCCGAGGCGACCGGCGGCCGTGCGCGCCTCGCGTCGGCACCGGTCGGTGCCGAGACCGTCGCGGCGGCACCCGTCGAGGTGTCCGACAGGGCGGTCGTGGCCACGCTCGGCGACATGCTGCTCACCGACCCGGACACCGTCCGGCCGGTCTCCGTCGACCCGGGCGTGAGCGCCTCGCTGCAGCAGGACGCGACGGCGGGGTCGGCGTACGCCGAGGGCGTCGGGCTGTGCAGCACGGCGGACGCCGCCGGCTCCTCGTGCGGTGACACCGTCACGACGCAGCTGCGGCCTTTCCCGTGGCGCGGGGGCACCAGGGCGGAGACCAAGCACGGACCGTACCCGCCGGCCGGTCTGCGTACGGAGAATCCGCGCACTGCGTGCGTGATGGGGGAGGGCCGGCCGTTCATGCGCTCGGAGACGCCGACACTGGTGGCGACGCTTGCCCACCCGGACGGCACCTCGCTCTACGGCCGGTTCGACGTGTTCGACGTGATCGACGGCGCGGCGCGGGGTGTCGTCTGGACCGGGAGCACCGCTCCTCAGGGTTCGGGCGCGGAGCACAAGGTCACCGTGAACGCCGAGGTCCTGCGGGACGGGCACACGTACCGCTGGCGCGCCCTTGCGTTCGACGCACGGTCCGGTGTGGGCATCTCGACGGTCCCCTGCGAGCTCACCGTGGACCTCGTCGCCCCCGACTCGCCGTCGATCACGCCGGTCCAGGGCCAGCCAGGTGTGTACGACAAGGACGTCGCCGGCGGCGGCATCGGGCTGACCGGCCAGTTCACCCTGTCGCCGGGCTCCTCGAGCGACGTCGTCGCGTACAAGTACTCGTTCGACGGCGACGCCATGGACCAGACCGCGGCCGTGTCGCTCGGTGGCAGCGCGACGATCTCGTACACGCCGACGACGGCAGGCCCGCACGTCCTGTACGTGGAGTCCGTCGACAGGGCAGGCAACACGAGCCCCACGCCGATCCATCGGTTCATCGTCAGGTAGCGGCTCGACCAGGTGATGACGTCTCCGCCACCGGGTCCGGCACCCCGGTCGGCGGTTCCTGCTGACCGTGAGCTGGTCCGGCAGGACGCGGGGTGATCGCTCGTCACACAGCAGCCGGGTGACACGGTCGTCGGGTGGTGGGCTCCGCGGGAGAGGATGGGCCCATGTCAGCGACCGTCCAGGCCAAGGGGATCGGTGCCGGGTTCGGCGATCGTGAGCTCTTCTCGAACCTCGACCTCGTCGTCGCCCCGGGCGACGTCATCGGGCTCGTGGGACCCAACGGGGCCGGCAAGTCGACCCTCCTGAGGATCCTCGGCGGCCTGCGCACCCCCGACGCCGGCTCGGTGGCGGTCTCGCCCGCGCACGCCCAGCTCGGCTACCTCGCCCAGGAGGTCGAGCGCGTCGACGGTGAGTCGGTCCGCGAGCACCTCGGGCGGCGCACCGGCGTCACGCGGGCCCAGGAGGAGATGGACGCCGCCGCGGACGCGCTGGGCCGCGGGGCGCCCGGTGCCGACGACGAGTTCTCCGAGGCGCTCGAACGCTGGCTGGCCCTCGGCGGCGCCGACCTCGAGTCGCGCCTCGGGTCGGTGGCCGACGACCTCGGCCTCGCGGTCGACCTCGACCTGCCGATGACCGCGCTGTCCGGTGGGCAGGCGGCCCGGGTCGGGCTGGCGGCGCTCCTGCTGTCCCGCTACGACGTGTACCTGCTCGACGAGCCGACGAACGACCTCGACGCCGCCGGCCTCGACCGGCTGGAGGAGTTCGTGCAGCGGTCCGAGGCGCCGATCGTGGTGGTCAGCCACGACCGCGAGTTCCTGTCCCGCACCGTCACGACGGTCGTCGAGATCGACCGCAGCCTGCAGCGCGTCACGGCCTACGGCGGCACCTACGACGCCTACCTGGAGGAACGCTCGATCGCCCGCCGCCGTGCGCGGGAGGCGTACGACGACTACTCCGCCCGGCTCGGGTCGCTGCAGGCGCGGGCCCGGATGCAGCGGGCCTGGATGGAGAAGGGCGTCCGGAACGCGCGCCGCAAGGCGTCCGACAACGACAAGCACGTCAAGAGCTTCCGCGGCGAGACCTCCGAGAAGCAGGCGGCCAAGGCCCGGCAGACGGAGAACCTCATCAACCGCCTGGAGGTCGTGGAGGAGCCGCGCAAGGAGTGGCAGCTCCAGATGTCCATCGCGACGGCACCCCGGTCCGGTGCCGTCGTCGCGGTGGCGCGGAACGCGGTCGTCCGTCGCGGCGACTTCGTCCTCGGGCCGGTGGACCTGCAGCTCGACTGGAAGGACCGCGTGGCCGTCACCGGTCCGAACGGCGCCGGCAAGTCGACGTTGCTCGCGCTGCTGCTCGGCCGGCTGGCGCCGACGTCGGGCGTCGTGGACCAGGGTGCCGGGGTGCTCGTCGGCGAGGTGGACCAGGCCCGGCGGGCCTTCGAGGGTGACGAGTCGCTGGTGACGGCGTTCGCGCGCGAGGTCCCCGAGTGGACGACCGCCGACGTGCGGACCTTGCTCGCGAAGTTCGGGCTCGGCGGGTACCACGTGGACCGGCCGGCGGCGTCACAGTCGCCCGGTGAGCGCACCCGGGCGGCGCTGGCGCTGCTGCAGGCGCGCGGTGTGAACCTGCTGGTGCTCGACGAGCCGACGAACCACCTCGACCTGCCCGCGATCGAGCAGCTCGAGGCAGCGATGGACTCGTTCGAGGGAACCATCCTGCTCGTCACGCACGACCGCCGGATGCTGGAGACCGTGCGGCTGACCCGGCGCTGGCACGTCGAGGACGGCCAGGTCACGGAGGTCACGCCGGAGTGAGCCGCTGACGGCTCAGCGGCTCCGGCGGTTGTGCAGCGTGCCTGCCGGACGGGCGCGGTTGCGCTGGCTCGGGACGTCGAACCAGGAGGTCGGGGACCCGGCCGGCACGGCGTCGAGCCCCTCCCGGACGGCAGCAAGGATCAGGGGGTCGGGGTCCGCAGGGACCCGCAGGGCGTCCTCGGCCGCACGGATGGCGTCGAGTCGCCCCTCACGTTCGGGCATCTCGCTCATGCGGGGACTGTAGTCCTGTCGCCCTGACCTGCGGACATCCGGCTCATTGCTTCACCCAACCCGTCACCCCGTGGGAGTAGCCGCCCGGACGGAGCAGCCGTCCGCCACGACGGCGGCGGGGCAGGTGGCCAGGTGGTCGTCGACCAGCCCGCACGCCTGCATCGCGGCGTAGGCGGTGACGGGCCCGACGAAGCGGAAGCCGAGCGACTTGAGCTCCTTGGCGAGCTCCTTCGACTCGGGCGTGGACGCGGGGACCTCGACCCAGGTGGCAGGCCGGACGTGCTCGGCCCGGTCGGGCGCATGCGACCACATCACCGCGTCCAGCGTCCGGCCGGTCTGGTGCAGGGCGCGCAACGCGCGGGCGTTGGCGATGGTGGCGTCGATCTTCGCGCGGTTGCGGACGATGCCTGCGTCCGCCATGAGCCGGGCGACGTCGTCCTCCCCGAACCGTGCGACGACCTCGGCGTCGAAGCCGGCGAACGCCTCCCGGAACGCGGGCCGCTTGCGCAGCACGGTGATCCAGGCCAGGCCCGACTGGAAGCCTTCGAGGACGAGCCGCTCGAACAGCGCGTGCTCGCCGTGGACCGGCCTGCCCCACTCCTCGTCGTGGTACTGCTCGTAGAGCGGGTTGCCGTCGCCGAAGCAGCGGCCGGCCGGAGGCGGCGGGACGTCCGTGGTCATGAGGCGAGTGTGCCTGCGCTGTCCGACACGATGGTGGTCTCGTCGTCGCCCGGTGCGTCCGTCCCCTCGGCCGTGGCCTGTGGACGGCTCGACGCCCGCTCGATGAGCCGCTCGATGCCGTCGAGCAGCAGCACCATGCCGAACCCCAGCGTCTCGTCGTCGGCCGGGACCGGGGACACGTCGAACGCGCCGGCGTCGACGGCCCGCAGCAGCGCCGGGTGCTCGTCGGCGCCGGCCAGCATGCGGATCACGTCGCCCGTCACCGCGACCTCGGAGGACGAGGTCTCACGGGCCCGCTCGGTGAGGGCGTCGACGATCCGCAGCTCCTCGAGCAGGTGCCCCGACAGCGCCCCGACCGCCTGCAGCTTCTCGGCCTCGGACAGGGGCACGTCGTCGAGCGCCGCGAGCATCGCCTCCATCCAGGTGAGTCGGTTCGGCCCGAGAGAGTGCAGCACCGACGACGTCTGCGCCATCCACGGGTGCGCCCGCACCACGGGCTGCGACAGCCCGAGGAGCAGCTCCAGCCGCGCGCGCCAGCCGCCGACCTCGGGACCGACGGACGGTGCGCGACCGCCCGCCCGGTCGGTCATGAGGGCGAGCACCTCGTCCTTCGAGGCGACGTACCGGTAGAGCGACATCGTGGTGAAGCCGAGCGACTCGGCGAGGCGGGCCATCGACACGGCACCGATCCCCTCCGCATCGGCCAGGGCGATGCCGGCGTCGGCGATCTGCTCGAGCGTGAGGCTGGGTCGGGGCCCTCGTCGGGCGGGCTCCGGGGTGCGCCACAGGACGGCGATGTCGGCGGGCAGCCTCGTGAGGTCGAGGGGAGCAGCGGGTTCAGCGCCGGCCCGCGCACCCTCGTGCGCGCCTTCCTGCTCCGCGCGCAGCGCCTGCCGGCGGGCGTTCTCGGCCTCCCGGGCGGCCCTCTGCTGGGCGAGCGCCGCCGCACGGGCCGCCTTCTCCGCCTCCCGCAGGGCCCGGCCGGCCTCGCGGGCGGCGTCCCGCGCGTCCCGCTCCCTCTCGGCCTTGCGGCGCTCGGCCTCCTTGACCTGCTCCCGCTCGGCACGCTCACGCTCACGCAGGGTGTCCTGCTCGGCCTTGGCCAGGTCGCGCTGGATGTCCTGCTCGGCCTTGGCCAGGTCGCGCTGCATGTCCTGGTCGGCCTTCGCCCGCTCACGCTCGAGGTCCTGCTCCGCCTTCGCCCGCTCGCGCTGGATGTCGTCATCGGCCTTCGCCAGGTCGCGCTCGAGCCGCTCGGCGTCCTGGCGGCGACGCGCTTCATCACGCTCGGCGGCGCGGGCGGCCTTCTCCGTGTCCTTCCGGGCCCTGTCGGCCTCGCGCCGGGCCACGCGCTCGGCCTTCACGCGGTCGCGGCGCAGCGCCTCGGTCTCTCGGCGTGCGTCCGGATCCTGCTGCTCGTCCACGGGACCTCCCTTGACGGCCGATCCTATAACTGTGTATGACTTACACACACAGTTTATGTCGTACACAGAACTGTCCTTCGAGAAGGAGACCCGAGATGACCGCTCCCGTCGTCGTCGCCCGCGGCCTGCGCAAGGCCTACGGCGACGTGACCGTGCTCGACGGCGTCGACCTCGACGTCGGCCGCGGCGAGGTGCTCGCCCTGCTCGGCCCCAACGGCGCCGGCAAGACGACGACCGTCCGCATCCTGTCCACCCTGCTCCGGCCCGACGCCGGCACCGCGCACGTCGCCGGCGCCGACGTGCTCCGCGACCCGGCGCGGGTCCGGGCGGCCATCAGCCTCACCGGCCAGTACGCGGCGGTCGACGAGCTGCTCACCGGTCAGGAGAACCTTCGCCTCATGGCGCGGCTCGGGCACCTGCCGTCGCGGCAGATCCGCACCCGCTGCGCCGAGCTGCTCGACCTGTTCGACCTGGGCGACGCCGCCCGTCGCGTGGTCAAGACCTACTCGGGCGGCATGCGGCGCCGGCTCGACCTCGCCGTCAGCCTGCTGAGCCGCCCACAGGTCGTGTTCCTCGACGAGCCGACCACCGGGCTGGACCCGCGCAGCCGCAACGACCTGTGGGACGTCATCCGCGGCGTGGTGGCGGACGGTGCGACGGTGCTGCTCACCACGCAGTACCTGGAGGAGGCCGACCAGCTCGCCGACCGGATCTCCGTCATGGACCACGGGCGGGTCATCGCCGACGGGACAGCCGCGGAGCTCAAGCGGTCGGTCGGGTCCGCGCACGTCGAGGTCGTGCTGCGGTCCGGCGCCGCCGAGCTGCTGCCCACCGACGGGTCCGTGCCCGACGTGCGGCGGATCCTCGCCGACATCGAGCGGCGCGGCGTCGACGTGGAGAGCTGGCAGGTCCGCTCGCCCACGCTCGACGACGTGTTCCTCCACCTCACCGGGCGGCCCGTCGAGCCGGAGGGCGCCGACGCGCTCGTGCCGGCGGGCGCCGCCACGCCCGACCCGACCACCCCCTCCGCCGCCCGGGAGTCCTGATGACCACCACCGCGCTCGCGCCCGACCTCCTCTTGTCCTCGCAGCCGCGCAGCCTGCACGTCCGGGACACCTACGCCCTGATCTGGCGGTGCGTGCGCCGCTCGACCCGGCAGGTCGACGCGGTGTTCATCTCCGTGCTGCTGCCGGTGATGCTCCTGCTGATGTTCGTCTACGTGTTCGGCGGGGCGATCGACTCCGGCGGCGACTACGTCGACTTCGTGGTGCCCGGCATCGTCCTGCTCACCGCCGGGTACGCCGCCGCGAACACCGCCGTCGAGGTCGCGACGGACAAGACCAACGGCATCATGGACCGATTCCGGTCGATGCCGATCCGGGCCACCGGGGTGCTCACCGGGCACGTCGTCGCGAGCATGGTCCGCAACGCGGTGTCCACCGCGCTCGTGCTCGGTGTCGCGTTCCTCGTCGGGTTCAGCCCGCAGGCGTCGCCCCTGGAGTGGCTCGGCGCGCTCGGGATGATCGCCCTGTACGCCCTGGCCCTCACCTGGGTCGGCGTCGCCATCGGGCTCGTCGTGTCCGGGCCCGAGGCGGCCAGCGGGTTCACGTTCGTGATCCTGTTCGTGCCGTACCTGTCCAGCGCGTTCGTGCCGATCGACACCATGCCGTCCGCGCTCTCGACCATCGCCGAGCACAACCCGATCACGCCCGTCACCGACACCGTGCGGGGGCTGCTGCTCGGGATGCCCGTCGGGTCCGCGGCGTGGCAGGCCCTCGCCTGGCTCGTCGGGATCCTCCTGGTGAGCCGGGTCGCGTCCGGAGTGCTGTTCCGCCGGGCCGCCTGACGCCCCCGCGCCCGCACGGTCGGCCGCCGCCGCCCTCTTCTGCTCCCACGCCGGCGAGCGGAACAGCAGCACGGCGGGTGGTCCCGTGGGCGTCGACGTGCCGGGTGGCCAGCGGGGGCGTCACCGGTGTGACGCGTCAGCGGCGGGCGGCGTAGTCCGCGTCGGTGGGCAGGCCGTAGTCCGGGTCGGCGAGCTGCTCCCAGGACCCGAAGGTCGGCCGATCGAGCCACAGGCGGCCTACGGGGACGTCGGTGGCGGTGCCGCGCGTGCCGGTCGGAGAATCACCCTCGACGATGTTCACGGTTGACGGCCCCGAGGCACCTCTGAACACGAGGTCACGGCAGAGCGGCCAGGGCCTTGCGGATGCGGGTCGCGGAGACCGGGACGGGTGTGCCGACCTGTTGGGCGAACAGGCTGACGCGGAGCTCCTCCACCAACCAGCGGAGGTCGTCGACGGCCGCCGCCCGGTCCGTGCCCGGGCGGGCGGCGGTCGCGGCGTCGTCGACGAGCTGTTCGACGTCGTGGACCTGCCACGCGAGGTCGGCGTCCCGCTGCGGGTTCGCCGACGCCTTCTCCAGCCGGACGCGCGCGGCGCGCAGGTAGCGGGCCAGATGGGGGAGCCGGTCGGCGCCGACCTCCGAGACGAACCCGTCGTGGACGAGGCGGACGGACTGGTCGCGCAGGTCCTGGACCGTCGCGAGCAGGGCCAGGCTCGCGGAGCGGCGCAGGTCCGCGTCGAGCTCGCGCCAGGCGGTGAGTACTGCGACGAGGTCGGTGACGACCGCGTGCACCGTGTCCTCCAGGCGGTCGCGGACCGCAGCGCGGAGGGTCGTGTACGTGTCGGTGTCGCGGACGTCCGCGGGGGTGCGGTCGCCGAGCTGCTCGCGGACCAGGCGCTCGATCGCGGCAAGCTGCACGTCCGTGACCAGCGCGTCCGTGCTCGGGTACGGGCTCGCTGCGAGGGTGAGGGCCTGCGTGCCGGTCCAGCGGGACGTGATGCGGGCCGGCTGCAGCCCGACGTCCAGCAGGAGCAGGCGGCGCAGGCCACGGCGGGACGCCTCCGGGCGGGTGCTCTCGTCGGCGAGCGCGCGGACCGCGACCGACGTGCCCTCGTCGACCAGGGACGGGTACGCGCGGACCTGCGGCGCGGCGTCGAGAACCTCGGGGAGGCGGCCGTCGGGGAGATCGGCGGGCCAGGCGCGCAGGCCGGTGCGCTCCAAGGTCACCAGGGGTACCGGGTGCGGGCTCGACGAAGGGCCGGCGGGCTGGCCGTCGGCGCCCGCGCGCACGCCGGACGGGCCTGCGCCCGACGACCCCGTGCCCGACCATCCTGTGCCGGACGACCCTGTGCCGGACGACCCTGTGCCGGACGGGTCTGTGCCGGACGGGCCTGTACCCGACGACCCTGAGCCGGACGGGCCGGTGCCGGCCGAACCGGCGCCGACCGGCGACGAACCCGCCGCCGGCCTCGCCGACGTCCCCGCCGCGCGCGCCTCCTCCATCGCCGCCCGGACGGCCGTCCGCACCGCGGAGTCGACGGCCTCCTGCGTGCGGGCGGCGAGCCGGCGCTGCAGCACCTGCAGGTCCTTGCCCTCGTCGACCACACCACCACGGTCGCCGACCACCCGGAACGTCATCCGGAGGTGGGCGGGGAGCCGCTCGTCGTCGAAGGCGTCCTCGGGCACGTCGACGTCGCGCAACTCGCGGACGGCGCGGTGGAACATGTCCCGGAACGACGGTGCCGCATCCCCGGCACGCACGGTGTCCTCCCAGGACGCGGTGTGCGCGGCGAGCCACGCCTCGACGCCGCGGGCGACGTCCGGGGCGGGCACGAGCTGGACGCGCACGGGCTTGGGAAGGGAACGGATCGTGGCGGTGACCAGCTCCTCGCGCACGCCCGGGACCATCCACCCGAACCCGTCCGGGGTGAGCCGCGCCAGTGCGGTCAGCGGGATGTGGACCGTGACGCCGTCCGCTTCCGTACCAGGCTGGAACTGGTAGGTCAGCGGCAGGCTCAGGTCGCCCTGGAGCCACTGGGACGGGAACGCCGACTCGTCGATCGCGTGGGCGTCCCCGCCGACGATGAGCTCACGCGTGAACGTGAGCAGGTCAGGATGGGTGCGTCGGGCCGTCTTCCACCACTGGTCGAAGTGCCGGGCGGAGACCACGTCGTCGGGCACACGCTCGTCGTAGAACGCGAACAGCACGTCGTCGTCCACCACCAGGTCGCGTCGTCGGGCCCGTGCCTCCAGCCCTTCCGCCTCCGCGAGCAGCCGCCGGTTCTCGTGGAAGAACGCGTGGTGCGTGGTCCACTCGCCCTGCACGAGGGCGTGCCGCAGGAACAGCTCGCGGGCGTGCTCCGGGTCGACCTTCGCGTACAGCACGCGACGCTGGGCCACGATCGGCACGCCGTACAGGAGCACCTTCTCGAAGGCGACCGCTGCGCCCTGCTTCGTCGACCACGCCGGCTCCGAGTAGGTGCGCCTCACCAGGTGGGCGCCCACCTCCTCGGCCCACTCGGGCTGGATGCGCGCCGCGTCGCGGGCCCACAGGCGGGACGTCTCCACGAGCTCGGCCGCCATGATCCACGCCGGGGGGCGCTTCGCCAGGCCCGATCCCGGGAAGATCGCGAACCGGGCACCGCGCGCGCCCAGGTACTCGTTGCGGGCCCGCCGGTCCGTCCTCCCACCGCCCCGGGCCGGGCCACGGGCGGGGGCCGCGACCTCCGTGGCCTCCTGCATGCCGATCTGCGAGAGCAGGCCCGACAGGACCGCGACGTGGATGCGGTCGGCGTCCCACTCCAGGCGCAGGGCGCCGCGGACGGGCTGGTCGGAGGGCTCGGGCGCTCCCTCGGCCGGCATGCTCGGGTGCGGCGGCGCGACCCGGATGCCCAGCGGCTTCGCCAGCTCGCGCAGCTGCGTCACCACGTCCTGCCACTCGCGGACGCGCAGGTAGTTGAGGTGCTCGGACCGGCACATCCGGCGGAACGCGTTGCCCGACAGGTCCCGCTGCTGCTCGCGCAGGTACATCCAGAGGTTGAGGTAGGCGAGCAGGTCGGACGTCGGGTCGGCGAACCGGGAGTGCAGCTGGTCCGCCTTGTCCCGCTCCTCGGCGGGCCGCTCGCGGGGGTCCTGGATCGACAGCGCCGCGGCGATCACCATGACCTCGCGGGCGACGCCGCGGTGCCCGGCCTCGACGATCATCCGGGCCAGCCGGGGGTCCATCGGGAGCTGGGCGAGAGCACGGCCGGTCTCCGTCAGGCGGGTCGTGCCGTCGACGGTCTCCAGCGCGGCGAGCTCGGTGAGGAGCTGCACGCCGTCCCGGACCGCGCGGACGTCGGGCGGGTCGACGAACGGGAAGCTCGTGACGTCGTCGGGCGAGGCCGCGACCCCGACCGCGATCATCTGCAGGATCACCGACGCGAGCGACGTGCGGAGGATCTCCGGCTCCGTGTACATCGGGCGCGACGCGAAGTCGTCCTCCGAGTACAGCCGGATCGCGATCCCGTCCGCGACACGGCCGCAGCGTCCGGAGCGCTGGTTCGCGGACGCCTGCGAGATCGGCTCGATGGGCAGGCGCTGGACCTTCGTCGCCTTCGAGTACCGCGAGATGCGCGCCGTGCCCGGGTCGATGACGTACCGGATGCCCGGCACCGTCAGCGACGTCTCCGCGACGTTCGTCGACAGCACCACCCGGCGGTGGGGGTGCCGCTCGAACACCCGGTGCTGCTCGGCGGCCGACAGCCGGCTGTACAGGGGGAGGAGCTCGACGGGCTGGGGGTGCCGCGGGTCCGTCACGCGCGCGCCGAGCGACGTCCGCAGTGCCTCCTCCGCGTCGCGGATCTCCCGCTCGCCCGACAGGAACACGAGGATGTCGCCCGGACCCTCGGCGGCGAGCTCGTCGACGGCCTCCGTCAGGGCCGTCATGAGGTCACGGTCCTCGGTGGCCTTCTGCCGCGTGCGCCGGGGAGCGTCGCCCTCGGGGACCTCGACGTCCGGGGACAGCGGCCGGTACCGGACCTCCACCGGGTAGGTGCGGCCCGTGACCTCGACGACCGGGGCCGGGACGCCGTCCGGGTGCTCGTCCGTGGGCGGGCCGGCGAAGTGCCGGGCGAACCGGGCGGAGTCGATCGTCGCCGACGTGATGACGACCTTGAGGTCCGGCCGGCGAGGCAGCAGCCGCGTGAGGTAGCCGAGGATGAAGTCGATGTTGAGCGAGCGCTCGTGCGCCTCGTCGATGATCAGCGTGTCGTACGACCACAGCATCGGGTCCCGCTGGATCTGCGCCAGCAGGATGCCGTCCGTCATGACCTTGACGAGCGTGTTCTCGCTCGACTCGTCCGTGAACCGGACCTGGTAGCCGACCAGCTCACCGAGCGTCGTGCCGATCTCCTCGGCGATCCGCTCCGCCACCGACCTGGCGGCGATCCGTCGGGGCTGGGTGTGACCGATCTGGCCCGCCCGGCCACGGCCCAGGTCGAGGGCGATCTTCGGGAGCTGCGTCGTCTTGCCGGAGCCCGTCTCACCGGCGACGACGACCACCTGGTGGTCGCGGATCGCCGCCGCGATCTCGTCGCGCCGGGCGCTGACCGGGAGCTGCTCGGGGTAGACGATCGGCGGGAGCACCACAGCTGCCCGGTGCGCGGCGGCCCGAGCGCGGCGGGCGGTGCTGCGGTCGTCGGCCTGGCGCCGGGTCGTCCGGTCGTCCGCCTGACGGCGGGTGCCTCGGTCGCCGGGCTCACGCTGCGCGGTGCGGGGAGCAGCGCCGTCGTCAGGGCGTCGTCGCGAACCCTGGCCGCCGCGACCGCGCCGCCCGGGCCCGCGCCGGCGCGGGGCACCGGGGGCGCCGTCCGCCTCGGCACCCGCCCTTGCCCCGGTACCGGCACTCGTCCCGGTCTCGGCGTCCGCTTCGCTACCGGCACCCGTCCGGCCACCGGCGCCCGCTCCGCTACCGGCACCCGTCCCGCCACTGGCACCCGCTCCGGTTCCGGCGTCCGCTCCGGTTCCGGCGTCCGCTCCGCTACCGGCACCCGTCCGGCCACCGGCGCCCGCTCCGCTTCCGGCGCTGGTCCCGCTACCGCGACCGGTACCCGCACCCGCGCCCCGGGCACGACCGTCCACCGGACCGGACGGTTCGGCGGGTGGGGCGGCGGAGGAGGTCACGACGACCGATTCTCCCAGGTGCCCCGATCAGGTCGCGCGCTGTTTCGCGTCCGGCCGACCACTGCCAGGTGTCCGCCGGACCGTCAGCTGCCTGCCAGGGAGGACGCGAGGCCGATCAGCGCCACGCAGGCCAGCCCGATCAGCAGTCCCCAGCGCCACCACCAGTGCACCGTGAGGCCGTCGTAGCCACCGTGCGCGATCTCCTGGGCCGTCAGGCTCCGTGTCGCCCAGCCGTGCTCGCCGAGCGTCGCGAGGCTGTAGCCGCGCGGCAGCGTGATCCGGAACAGCCAGAAGACGTGCAGGTACTGGTAGTGCAGCAGCAGCACGTGCTGGTCGGAGAGCGCCTGGCGCTTGGCGTTGCGCCCCCAGCCGAAGAAGATCACGTCAGGCACCCGTCGGGTCGAGATGGTGTGGACGGTCGGACCGTAGCGAGGAACGCCACCGACGCGTGGCCGTTCGTCCACAGTCCACCCGGACGGGCGCGCCCACCGTGCCTACAGTGGCGGCCATGAGCGACGACGACCTCGCCCAGCCCGCTTCCGACGGTGAGCGTCGCGCCGTCGCGGCCCTCGAGGCCTCAGCCGTCGGCTTCCGCCTCAGTCGGCACGGCCGGGTCGGCTCGCTCGCCGAGGCGGCGCAGGCGCGCGGCATCGAGCCGTCGGGCATCGTCAAGACGATCGTGGTGCGCCGCGGGGACGACGACTTCCTGTTCGTGCTCGTGCCCGGTGACCGCACCATCTCGTGGCCGAAGCTCCGGTCCCTGCTGGGCGTGAGCCGGCTGTCGATGCCCGACGCGGCGACCGCGAAGGACGTCACCGGGTACGAGCGGGGCACGATCACCCCGTTCGGCTCCCTGCGGGAGTGGCCGGTGGTCGCCGACTCGCGCATCCCCGGCAGGCCGGTGTCGATCGGTGCCGGTGCGTTCGGGGTCGCGGCGACCGTCGAGGGGGCGGACCTGGCGAAGGCGCTCTCCGCGACGGTGGCGGACGTGACCGACCCGGAGTGACGGTCAGCGGGCGAGGTAGCCCGTGGGTCGCACGGAGATGATCACGCGAGTGGGGGCGTCCTCCGGGTCGTGGACAGGAGCGCCGTAGCGCTCCATCAGGCTCTGGTAGAACCGGGCGCGGCCGTCGTCGGGCTCGATGCTCTCGACGACCCCGCGCACCTCGAGCGCCCGGTACGGGTTGTCCGGGTCGTGGATCGAGATCGACACGCGGGGGTCGGCCCGGACGTTGCGGTACTTCTGGCGCGTGGTCGTGTGCGTGAACCGGATGAGGTCGCCGTCCCGGACGAACCACATGACGCTCGAGTGCGGGGCGCCGTCCGGGCCGACCGTGGCCAGGTGGGCGTACAGCGGCCGCTCCAGCAGGTCGGCGTGGCTCTCGGGGAGGTCGGTGCGTGCCATGCGCCGACGCTAGCGGGGAGCACCCACAGGCGCCGCCCGATCCTGTGGGAATCGGAGGAATCGGGCGGATTCGGGTCGCGCGATCGATACTTACGGGTACCGTCATGGCGCCGGCTTCCGTGAAACAGGTACCGGACGCGCTGGTGTCACGAGCCGAGGAGCTATGGAGCTGATCGAGCATTCTGCAGCCGCCGGGACCATCCGGGTGGAAGCGCAGGAGGTCCGGACGGTCGTCGTCCTGGCGGGAGAGATCGACGCGGCGCTCCGCGAGGAGGCCAGCCAGTCCATGGGCCTGACGCTCATGAGCGGGCTGCCGGTCGTCGTCGACTCGTCGCAGGCCACGTTCATCGACTCGTCGGGCCTGGCGTTCGTGCTGCAGCTGCACCTCGCCGCACAGGAGGCGGGCATCCCCGTCAGCCTGCACGACCCCGGGCGCGTGCTGAGGGACGTGCTGGAGATGGTCGGCCTGTCGGGCGAGCTCCCGCACGAGCCGGAGCCCGCCGCCTCGCACTGACCCCTGGTGACGCGACCCCGGGCGGCCCGCTGAGCCGCTCGGGACCGGCGTGGCAACGGCGAGTCGGGGACAGGCCGGGCGGCCTCTCGGGGAGTGTCGGACCCCTCGGCTACGGTCCGGGGCATGCGGATGCTGCACACGTCGGACTGGCACCTGGGCCGGTCGCTGCACGGGGTCGACCTGCTCGACCACCAGGCGGCGTACCTGGACCACCTGGTCGATGTGGTGCGCGCCGAGTCCGTCGGCGTCGTCGTGGTCGCCGGGGACGTCTACGACCGCGCCATCCCGCCGGTCGAGGCCGTCACCCTGCTCTCCGACGTGCTCGCGCGGCTGACCGAGCACGCCACGGTCGTCGTCACGTCGGGCAACCACGACTCGGCGACCCGCCTGGGCTTCGGGTCCG
The DNA here is from genome assembly GCF_054057935.1 of Cellulomonas sp. URHB0016. Classification (NCBI taxonomy): domain Bacteria; kingdom Bacillati; phylum Actinomycetota; class Actinomycetes; order Micrococcales; family Cellulomonadaceae; genus Cellulomonas; species Cellulomonas sp. URHB0016. The sequence continues at coordinate 2,620,124 of NZ_JBSRZU010000001.1, forward strand.
CGCTGATGCGGGACCGGGTGCGCCTGCGGACGTGTGTCGCGGACCTCGCCCAGCCGGTGGTGCTGCCCGACGACGAGGGCGACGTCCTCGTCTACGGCGTGCCGTACCTCGACCCGGACTTCGCGCGGGCGTCCCTCGCGGACGCGGGCGCCCCGCCGCTGGCGCGGTCCCACGAGGCGGTCACGGCTGCGGCGATGCGCCGGATCCGGGCGGACGTGGCCGGTCGGCCCGGCGGGTCACGCACCGTCGTCGCCGCGCACGCCTTCGTCGTCGGGGGGCTCGCGAGCGAGTCGGAGCGGGACATCCGGGTGGGCGGCGTCGACCACGTGCCCGCCGGGGTGTTCGCCGGAGTGGACTACGTGGCGCTCGGGCACCTGCACGGGCCGCAGCGCGTGGGCGGGTCGGACGGGACCGTGCTGCGCTACAGCGGGTCGCCGCTCGCGTACTCCTTCTCCGAGCAGCAGCACGCCAAGTCGACCGTGCTCGTCGACCTGTCCGGGACCGGTGAGGTGGCCGTGGAGCTCGTCCCCGCGCCCGTGCCGCGCCGGCTGGCCGACGTAACGGGTCTGCTCGACGACCTGCTGGGGGCTCCCGGCGAGGCGCACGTCGACGACTGGGTCCGCGTCACCGTGACCGACGCGCACCGGCCGCAGGACCTCGTGCGCCGGGTCCGGCACCGGTTCCCGCACGCCCTCGTGGTGCAGCACCGTGCCGCCGACGGTGGGCCGCGGGCGAGCCGCGCCACCGAGGTCACGTCGGCGCACGACCCGGTGGACGTCGCCGCCGGCTTCGTGCACCACGTCACCGGCTCGGCGCCCCTGGCCGACGAGCTCGCCGTCCTGCGCCGTGCGTACGAGCAGGTCGCCGACGTGGAACGGAGCGCCTGATGCAGATCCGCTCGCTCACCCTGCAGGCGATCGGGCCGTTCGCCGCCAGCCACACCATCGACTTCGACGAGCTCGGCGCCTCAGGACTGTTCCTGCTCGAGGGGCCGACCGGCTCCGGCAAGTCGACCCTCATCGACGCGATCGTCTTCGCGCTGTACGGCAAGGTCGCCTCCAGCGACGCGAGCGACGACCGCCTGCGGTCGGCCTTCGCGCCGGACCACGTGGAGAGCGTCGTCGACCTGGTGTTCGAGGTGTCGTCGGGGCTGTACCGCGTCCGCCGGACACCCGCGTTCCAGCGCGCCAAGAAGCGTGGCAGCGGCACGACCACGGCGCAGGCCACCGTGAAGGCGTGGCGGCTGCCCGCCGACGCCGCCGTGCACGCCGGGCCGGCCGCGCTCGACGCCGTCGGTGTCCCGCTCGGCAACCGGCTCGACGAGGTCGGTGCCGAGCTCCAGCGGGCCGTCGGGCTCGACCGGACGCAGTTCGTGCAGACCGTCGTGCTGCCCCAGGGCGAGTTCGCGCGCTTCCTGCGGTCCGACCCGGACAAGGAGCGCCGGGTCCTGCTGCAGAAGATCTTCGGCACCGAGGTGTACGAGCGCCTGCAGGTGCGGCTGGCAGAGATGCGGGCCCAGTCGGCGCAGGCGGTCAAGGACGCGCGCGGGTCGCTCGACGAGGCGGTCGCGCACCTCGTCGGCGCGGCCCGGCTCGACGTGACCGAGGGCGACGAGCTGCGGGCCGCCGTCGACGAGGCGTCGCGACAGGGTCGTGCCGCGGAGTCGCTCGCGGCCGACGTGGCCCACGCGGTCGGCCGTCACGCGGAGCGCCTGGCGGCCCTCGCCACCTCCGGCAGGACGGTGGCCGCCGCGGCCGAGCAGGCGCGCCGGACAGCCCGGACGGCGCTCGAGACCGCGACCGCGACGGCGGCGTTGCTCGAGCGGCGGGACCGGCTCCGCGCGGAGCGGGCTGCGCTCGTGGCGCAGGAGGACGTCCAGGCCGAGGCGGTCGCACGGCTGACGGCGGGTCGTGCCGCCAGGTCGGTCCGTCCGCTGCTCGTGGCTTCTGATGCGGCCGAGGTCGCGGCCGCGGGCGCGCGGAAGGCCCTGTCGGCGGCGCTCGACGTCGCACCTGCGGACCTGGTCGAGCCCGCTGACCGTTTGGTGGGCGCAGAGTCGGGGTCCGGTACGGCCGGCTCGGGGTCCGGTACGGCGAGGTCGGGCGACTCGCCCGGGTCTCGTGGATGGTGGCCCGACGTGGCCGGCCTTCGTGTCCGGCTCCAGGACGCCCACAGGCAGGCGGTCGCCGACGCCGCGGTGCTGGTCCGCGTGGTCGAGGTCGAGGAAGGGCTCGAGGACCGCCGCCGCGCGCTGCGTGCCGGGCTCGACGAGCTCGACGACCTGGCGGCCGAGCTGGCCGCGCACGACGTGTGGCTCGCCGGTCGACCTGCCGAGCGTGAGGCGCTCGTGGCCCGGCTCGACGCTGCTCGGGCCGCTGCGGCGCGGCTCGGAGAACACGAGGCCGCGTTGCGGGTCGCCGAGGACCAGCTGGACGCCGTGCGAGCGCTCGGGGCGGCCCACAAGTCCCTGGCCGTCGCGGAGCGTGGGCGCACGGACGCCGCTCGGGTGGCAGCGCTCGCGGTCGAGCACGAGCGGGACCTGCGGCAGGCGCGGATCGCCGGGCTCGCGGGCGAGCTGGCGGCGTCGCTGACCGGCGGACAGGCCTGCCCGGTGTGCGGCGGCGTCGAGCACCCCGACAAGGCGGTGCTGTCGGCCGACCACGTGTCGGGGGCGCAGGTCGAGGACGCCGAGCGGGCGAGGGCGGCCGCGGAGTCGGCGCTGAGCGCCGCGCGCTCGCAGGTGGACGTGCTCACCGAGCGGATGGCGGGACTGGCCTCGCAGGTGGCTGCTGCGACCGAGGAGTCCGCGACGCTCGCAGTCACGTCGGCCACCGGGCTCCTGGACGAGTGCCGCGCGCACGTCACGGCCGTGGCGCGCCTTGCACCGGAGCTGGACGGCTTCGACGAGGCGACCCGGAGCCGCGAGCACGCCCGGGCGCTCGTGGAGCAGGACCGTGCGTCGCGGGCGGCGACGCTCGACGCCGAGCGCGCACTGCTCAGCACTGCCGAGACGGAGGTGATCGCGGCGCGCGCCGACCATCCCACGGTCGCCGCCCGGCATGCGGCGCTCGAGGAGCGGGTCGAGGTCACCGCCGACCTGCTCACGGCGCTGGCCGACCGGGAAGCGGCCGACGAGGAGGCTGCTCGGCGGCACGACGAGCTCGTGACCGGCCTGGCCGAGGCCGGCTTCGCGTCGGCTGACGCCGCCCGTGACGCCCTGGTCCCCGCCGAGGTGCTCACCGACCTCGACCGTCTCGTCACCGCGTACCGCTCGGCGGCCGACCGGACCGCGGCGGCCCTGGCCGAACCCGAGCTCGCGGTCCTCACCGAGCACGCCACCGTGGACCTCGACGGCGCACGTGCGGCCGAGCGCGACGCCGCGGCCGTCGCCGACGGCGCAGCGCGGGCGGCGTCGCTCGCCGCTGACCGCGCCACCGCAGCCGACCGGGCCGGGGCCACCGTGCGGTCCACCGCCGAGACGCTGGCCCGGCGCCTGCGCGACGCCGCCCCGGTCACCCGCATGGCCGGGCTCGCGGCGGGGGCGGGCGGGGACAACGGCACGGGGCTCTCGCTCGCCACGTTCGTGCTGATGCGGCGGTTCGAGGACGTGGTCGCGGCCGCGAACGACCGGCTGCTCGTCATGTCCGACGGCCGCTACGAGCTCGAACGGTCCGACGAGAAGGAGGACGTCCGCTCCCGGAACACCGGGCTCGCGATGCGGGTCCTGGACCACCACACCGAGCAGTCACGCGACCCGCGCACCTTGTCCGGCGGTGAGACGTTCTACGTGTCGCTGTGTCTCGCGCTCGGCATGGCCGATGTCGTGACTGCCGAGGCGGGGGGAGTCGACCTCGGCACGCTGTTCGTCGACGAGGGCTTCGGGTCGCTCGACCCGCACACGCTCGACCAGGTGCTCGCCGAGCTCGGGCGGCTCCGCGCGGGCGGCCGGATGGTCGGGGTCGTCAGCCATGTCGAGGCGCTCAAGCAGTCGATCGCCGACCGCGTCGAGGTCCGTCCGACCCCCCAGGGTCCGAGCACCCTCGTCGTCCGTGCCGGCTGACCACGCTCGTGCCAGGCGCGCCTGGGCCAGTCGCGCCGGTGCCAGCCGGGCCCGTGCCGGCCGGGCCCGTGCGAGCTGCGCTGTTGCCGGCCGCCCTCGTGGCGGGCGAGCTCGTGCCAGCCGGACTCACCACGTCCAGCCGCGGGACGCGAGCTCGACCTCCTCGCGGAAGCGCTCGGCCGGGTCTCCCTTGGGCCGGGCCTCGACCTCGACGCCCGCGAGGTGGCAGGCCTCCGCGAGCAGGTCGTCGTACGCGAGCTGGGACGCGATGATCCGTTCCGCCCGGGCGAACGTCCGTGGTTCCAGCTCCAGGGCACGGACGTGGTCCGCCACGGCGCCGAGCCGCTCCTGCACGCGCAGGGTGGCGAACGGGTCGTACACAGGTGCCTTCTGGCGGCGCAGCCGGCTCGCCCACTGCTCCAGCCGCGTCGCGAGCGCGACCCGCCACCGGGGCGGATCGTCGACGCTCGGGAACAGCGCCCACAGCGCGCTGAACACGAGCGCTGGGGTGAAGAGCACAACCAGGAGAAGTAGCGACGCCATCGTGCGGTCCCTCGTTCGAGCGCGTGGCTCCAGGCTAGGTCGGGGGTGTGACGCGCGCCACAAAATAGGGTCTCGGTCGGGTTGCACCTCCCATCCGCCGCGTGCCACTCGGGTCCGGTCGCAGGTTCTCGGCTCCCTGCGCACGCGTCCTGCGCCGACACCGGCCGACCGATGACCGCACCGAAGGGGCCGGGCCGTCGTGGGCCGGCGTCGTGCTACCCCGGACGGTGGGGTCGGGGCACGGCGCTCGTGGTCGCGCTGCTCGCCGTCATCGGGTTGGCCACCGGGTGTCAGGAGCTCGTCGTCCCACCGTCGGACGCGGCCGGTGCTGGAAACCTCGCCCCCGCCACGACTCCCGAGGTCACGGTGGCCGGTGACGCCGCGGCGGCCGTCGCCGCCACGGCTGCGGGCGCGAGCCCCGCGTCGGCGCTGGGGTCCCTGGCGCTGCTGCCCGTCAAGGGCCGGGCGCCCAAGACCGGGTACACGCGGGACCAGTTCGGCCCGCCGTGGCAGGACCTCGACCGCAACGGCTGCGACACCCGGAACGACGTGCTGCGGCGCGACCTGACGGGTGCGGTCCTCAAGCCCGGCACGCACGACTGCGTGGTCCTGGCCGGCGTGCTGGCAGATCCCTACTCGGGGAGGTCGATCGCGTTCGTGCGCGGTCAGGACACCTCGTCGGCCGTGCAGATCGACCACGTGGTGGCGTTGTCCGACGCCTGGCAGAAGGGTGCGCAGCAGTGGGACGCCGGCCGCCGCGCGGCTCTCGGCAACGACCCGCTCAACCTCCTCGCCGCCGACGGCCCGCTCAACGCGCAGAAGGGCGACGGGGACGCGGCGACCTGGCTCCCGCCAAACAAGGCGTTCAGGTGCGCGTACGTCGCCCGGCAGGTCGCCGTGAAGTACGCCTACGGCTTGTGGGTCACCGCCGCGGAGCGGGACGCGATGGTCTCGGTCCTGTCGACCTGTCCGGACGAGCCGCTGCCGCCCGGTTCAACGGTCCCGCCCGGTTCTACGGTCCCACCCGGCTCGACGGTCCCACCCGGCTCGACGGTCCCGTCGCCAGTTCCGCCGGCCTCCCCGGCCCCGGGCGTCCCCGCTCCGACCGCCCAGGCCACCCCGGTGCCTGATCCGCCCGCACCTCCGGCGGTCGTCTTCGCCGACTGCGCGCAGGCCTGGGCGGCCGGCGCCGCCCCGGTGCACGTCGGGGACCCCGGATACGCGGCCCACCTGGACGGCAACGGCGACGGCATCGGATGTGAGGACCGTCCGTGAGCCCTACGGTGGGGCCCGTGACTCCGACGCAGGCAGCGCGACCGTGAGTGCCCGTGGCCCGATGATCGGGCTGATCGTCCTGGTCGTGCTCGGTGCCGGGGTGGTGGTCGCCGACCGTGTCGCCGCCGCCGAGGCGGAGAACCGTGCGGTCGAGACGATCGACCTGAACCTCGACGGCGTGCAGGGGACCCCGGACGTGACGATCGGCGGGTTCCCGTTCCTGACCCAGCTGCTGCGGGGGTCGCTCGAGGAGGTCAGCGGTCACGTCGACGGCATGACGCTCGAGGGGATCGACGCGGTGGACGTCCAGGTCGAGGCGCAGGACGTGTCGACGACCGAGCCGTACACCGTCGGGTCCGGCTCGATCGCGGCGACGCTGCCGACCGCGTCGATCGAGCAGGTGGTCGCGGACCGGACGGACCTCGACGTGCAGGTGGCCGTCGAGGGCGACGCGCTGACGGCGTCGGGTCAGGTGTTGGGGCTGAAGCTCTCGGCGACGCTCACGCCGCGCGTCGAGGACGGTCGGCTGCTCGTCGACGTGGGCGGGCTGCGTCTCGCGGGGCTGACGATCACGGTCGACGACCTGCCGTCGAGCGTCCGTAGCAGGCTCACGGACCTGGAGGTCCCGGTCAGCGGCCTGCCGGAGGGTCTGGTGCTCAGCAAGGCGACGGTGGTGGCGGACGGGGTGCGGATCACGGCCATCGGAACGGACGTGACTTTGCCCGTGGCGGCCGACGCCGGTCGGTAGGGTTCCTCCCCACCGCGCCGCACGGACGGCGGGTGCCGACCGACGAAGGACGCCCCGTGGACTGGTTGACCGACGCCTGGCACGACGTGACGACCGCACAGCCCGTGCCGTCGACGACGGTCGTGCTCCTCACCGCCGCGGGTGTGCTCGTGTGCCTCTCCGTCCCGGTGCTCTGGCACCTCACCCGGCACGGCCTGACGATCGTGCACGAGGCGTCGCACGCCGGTGTCGCGGTGCTGGTGGGGCGGCGACTGTCCGGCATCCGCGTGCACTCGGACACCTCCGGGCTGACGGTGTCGGTCGGGAAGCCGCGCGGGCCGGGGATGGTCGCGACGGCTGCTGCGGGCTACCTCGGGCCGGCCGTCCTCGGTGTGGGGGCCGCCTGGCTGTTGTCGCACGGGTATGCGGTGGCGCTGCTGTGGCTGCTGCTCGTGGTCGTCGCGCTCGTGCTGGTGCAGATCCGCAACTGGTACGGCCTGTGGTCGGTGCTGGTCAGCGCCGCCGTCGTGCTGGCTGTGACTGTGTGGGGGTCGTCGGCGGTGCAGTCGACGTTCGCGTACGCGGTGACCTGGTTCTTCCTGCTCGGGGCGCCGCGGGCCGTGCTCGAGATGCAGGCGCAGCGCCGCCGCCGCCGCGGAGCCGCCGACACGTCGGACGCCGGTCTGCTCGCCCGCCTCACGCACCTGCCTGCGCTGTTCTGGGTGGGGGTCCTGCTGCTCCTCTGTGTCGGTGCGCTGGCGGTGGGCACTGTGTGGCTGGTGGGGCTCCAGGTCGGCTGAGGCTCACCGCGCCACCGCGCAGCCGTCGATCGCACCGCGAAGAGCCTCCTGCTCCGCGCCGGTCACCCACAGCCCGTAGGCCGCCTTCACCCGGACCTGCCGCAGGGCGTAGACGCACCGGTAGCCCGGGTCGGGCGGAAGCCAGCCGGCGGCGTCCGCGGCGCCCTTGTCCTGGTTGGCGGGGCCGTCGACGGCCAGCAGGTTCGCCGGGTCGTTGGCGAACGCCTCCCGGCGCGTGGCGCTCCACTGCCGGGCGCCGCTCCGCCATGCGGCGTCGAGCGCCACGACGTGGTCGATCTGCACGGCCGCCGAGCCGGGGCCGCGCACGAACGGGATCGTGGCGCCCGTGTACGGGTCGTCGAGCGTGCCCCGCAGCACCACGCAGCCGCGCGTCGTCGGGTCCACCACCACGGCGGTGAGGTCGCGACGGAGCACGTCGTTGCGGGTGTCGCAGCCGTTGTGGTCGACGTCCGCCCAGGCGGTGCCGAAACGGGAGCGGTCGTAGCCGGCGTCCGGCGCGAGGGGACGGACGTCGAGCGTCCCGAGCGCTACCGCACCGTCGGCCACGTCCCGGGCGTCGACCGGGTACCGGGCGGCGGCCCGGCTCCGGGACCACACGGGAGCGCCAAGGCCGACCACCAGGCACCCGACGAGCAGCACGGCCCAGCCGGTCGCTGCACGGCGTGCCGGCCCGTGGCCCGCTCCGTCGTCCGTCCGGCGTGCCGGCCCGTGGCGCGCTCCATCGTCCGTCCAAGGACTGCCGACCACCAGAGCTCCTCCCTTCTCGCGGGTCGATGCGACGAGACACCGAGCTGCGACGAGACCTGCGACGAGGCACCGACCTGCGACGAGGCACCGACCTGCGACGGGACACCGACCTGCGACGGGACACCGACCTGCGACGAGACACGGAGCGATGCCGAGACACCGGGCGACACGGCGCCGCCCCGTGACCCGCTCCCGGCCGCCCCGCGACTCTTGCCCATCGGCCGCCCGGCAACCTCACGCCGACCCGGCACCTGCGCGTACGAACCCCTGCCGTCGAGGCTGTGGTCGCCTCACCGCTTGACTTCGAGCGCGCTCCAACCCCGAGGCTCGACGCATGAGCATCCCCACCCGCACCCTCGGCAGCGCCGCGCACGGCACGGCACTCGACGTCTCCGCCCTCGGCCTCGGCTGCATGGGCATGTCCGCCTTCTACGGCGCCCGCTCCGACGAGGGCACGGCCGACGAGCAGGAGTCCATCGCGACCCTGCACCGGGCCGTGGACCTCGGCGTCACCTTCTTCGACACGGCCGAGATGTACGGCCCCCACACCAACGAGCGCCTCGTCGGCAAGGCCCTGCGGGGACGGCGCGACGAGGTGGTCCTCGCGACCAAGTTCGGCATCACCCGCGACTCCGCCGACCCGACACGGACCTTCGTCGACGGCAGCCCCGAGAACGTCCGGTCATCGGTGGACGGCAGCCTGCAGCGGCTCGGCGTGGACCACATCGACCTCTATCTACCAGCACCGGATGGACCCGAAGGTTCCCGTCGAGGAGACGGTCGGGGCGCTCGCGGAGCTGGTCGCGGCGGGCAAGATCCGGCACTACGGGCTGTCGGAGGCGTCCGCGGACACGATCCGGCGCGCGCACGCGGTGCACCCGGTGACGGCGTTGCAGACCGAGTACTCGCTGTTCACCCGCCACATCGAGGCGACGATCCTGCCCACCCTGCGCGAGCTCGGTATCGGGCTGGTGCCCTACTCGCCGCTGGGCCGCGGGTTCCTCACGGGCGCGATCGCGTCGACCGACGACCTGGCGGCGGACGACTGGCGTCGCACCCTCCCGCGGTTCACGGGCGACGCGGCGGAGGCCAACCTGCGCCTCGTCGACCGGATCCGGACCCTCGCGGCCGACCGGGGGGTCACCGCCGCGCAGCTCGCTCTCGCCTGGGTGCTGGCACAGGGCGACGACGTCGTGCCGATCCCGGGGACGCGCCGCGTGCACCGCCTCGAGGAGAACGTCGTCGCGGCGAGCCTGGTCCTGACGCCCGACGACCTCGCCGCGCTGGCGGACGCCGTCCCCGCGGGCGCGGCGGAAGGCGACCGGTACCTCGACATGAGCCTCGTGCAGTCGTGACGGGTGGCGAGACGGTGTTGACGGCGGGCGTGCCCGGCGAGCCATCATCGGGACCATGAGCCTCGCGATCGCGGACACCAGCCTCACGATCGCCGAGGCGGCGGAGGTCACCGGCCTCACCACCCACACGCTGCGCTACTACGAGCGTGACGGGCTGATGCTGGCCGTCGACCGGGCGCCGTCGGGCCACCGCCGGTACACCGAGCAGGACCTCGGCTGGATCCGGATGGTCTCGCGCCTGCGGGGTACGGGCATGCCCATCCGTGAGGTGCGCGCGTACGCGGACCTCGTCCGGGCCGGCGACGGCAACGAGGAGGCCCGGCTCGCGCTGCTGCGCGCGCACCGCGACCGGGTCCGGCGGCAGCTCGCCGAGGTCGCCTCGCACCTCGACGCGATCGACCTCAAGATCGCCCTCTACGAGGAGCGGGCACAGAGCTGCACTGCCTGAGCGCTCGCGCCACGCACCGTCGGGGCGTGGCCGCCCGCCACGTACCGTCGGGGGCGTGACCGTCGTTCCCCGATCCCGTGCCGTCCTGGCGGCCGTCGCTGCCGCGGTCGTCGCGGCAGGGCTGGCCGTGGCCACGCTGGGTGCCGGGCTCTGGGCCGACCCGGCGGGGGACGCGCTGTACGCGGTGCTGGTGTACGTGCTCGTGCTCGTGGTGGCGCCCCGGCTCGCGCCGTGGGCGGCCGCCGCGGTGGCCACCGTGCTCTGCGTGGGCGTCGAGCTGCTGCAGCTCACGGGCGTCCCGGCGGCGCTCGTCGACCGGCTTCCGGCCCTGCGGTACGTGACGGGCACGACGTTCAACGCCGTGGACCTCGTCGTCTACGCGGTCGCGGCCGCCCTCGCGGCGCTCGTCGACCGCGTGGCCCGGCGTCCGGGGACGGTCCGGCCCCGCGGTGACGACGCGGGCGCCGTTGACCCGGCCGCCACCGGCCGGCACGCCGGCTGACCTCGGTCCGACGGCCCGGCTGGCCCGCCGGACCGGGGCCCGACGTGCCCGGCGCCCCTGTGACCGGCATGCTCGGACCGGGAACGAGCCTCGGGGGGTCCGATGTCGTCCAGCGTGTTCCGCCGCAAGTCCGTGGAGGACTCGCTCGCGTCCGTCGACGAGGCCGAGCGGTCACTGACCCGCACCCTGTCCGCGTGGGACCTGGCGGTGCTGGGGGTCGCGGTCGCGGTCGGCGCCGGCATCTTCTCGGTGGGCGCCACGGCCGCCGCGAACTACGCGGGACCGGCCGTGATCCTGTCGTTCGTCATCGCCTCGGTCGTGTGCGGCCTGGCGATCATGTGCTACGCCGAGTTCGCGTCCACCCTGCCGGTCGCGGGCTCGGCGTACACGTTCTCCTACGCGACGATGGGCGAGCTGGTCGCGTGGGTCATCGGGTGGGACCTCATCCTCGAGATGCTGCTCGCGTCGGCCGTCATCGCGAAGTTCTGGGGCGTGTACCTGTCCGACGCGTTCGGGCTGTTCGGCGTCGACATCGCCACCACCGTGCACGTCGGCCCCGTGGACGTCGAGTGGGGGCCGGTGGTGATCGTCGCCGTCTTCACCACCCTGCTGGTGGTCGGCACCAAGCTCAGCGCCGAGGTGAACAGCGTGTTCACCATCCTCAAGGTCGCCATCACGGTGTTCGTGATCGTGGCGGGCTTCTTCTACGTCGACAAGGCCAACTACACGCCGTTCGTCCCCCCGTCGCAGCCGGCGCCGCCGGGGACGACCGCCCTGGACCAGCCGCTGTTCGCGTTCCTGTCCGGCCTGGAGCCCAGCACCTACGGCGTGATCGGCATCCTGTCCGGGGCGTCGCTGGTGTTCTTCGCGTTCATCGGGTTCGACGTGGTCGCGACCACCGCGGAGGAGGCGCGCGACCCGCAGCGGACCATCCCGCGCGGCATCCTGGGCGGCCTCGCCGTCGTCACGGTGCTCTACATCCTCGTGACGATCGTGGTCACCGGGATGGTGTCGTACCAGGACCTCGCGGCGTCCGACTCGCCGTCGCTGGCCACGGCGTTCGTGCTGGTGGGAGCCGACTGGGCGGGGAAGATCATCAGCGTCGGGATCCTCGTGGGGCTCACGTCCGTGCTCATGGTGCTGCTGCTCGGCCTGACCCGGGTGGTGTTCGCGATGTCCCGCGACGGGCTCCTGCCGCGCGGCCTGTCCCGCACGTCGCCCCGGTTCCACACCCCGGTGCGGCTGCAGATCGGCGCGGGCGTCGTGGTGGCGCTCATCGCCGGCCTGTCGAGGGTGGAGCTCCTCGAGGAGATGATCAACATCGGGACGCTGTCGGCGTTCGTGCTGGTCAGCTTCGGGATCCCGCTGCTGCGCCGGAGCCACCCGGAGCTGCCTCGGGGGTTCCGGGTGCCGTGGTCGCCGTGGCTTCCCGTCCTCGCCGGGACCGCCTGCCTGTGGCTGATGCTCAACCTCACCACGCTGACCTGGCTGCGGTTCGCGGCGTGGCTCGTGGTGGGCGGCGTCATCTACGCGACGTACTCCTACCGGCACAGCTTGGCCAGGCGGGCCGCCGACTGACAGGGTGTGCCCATGGACCCGTCGTACTCGCTCGCCGTGCGCCTGGCCTGCGAGTTCATCGGCACGGCGATCCTGCTCATCCTCGGCAACGGGACCGTCGCGAACGTCCATCTCAAAGGCTCGAAGGGCTTCGGCGGCGGCTGGTCGCTCATCGCCATGGGGTACGGGTTCGGTGTGATGATCCCGGCCGTCATGTTCGGCGGCATCAGCGGCAACCAGATCAACCCGGCGTTCACGATCGGGCTCGCGGCGTGGGGGCTGTTCCCGTGGTCGGAGGTCGCGCCGTACATCGCGGCGCAGATGCTCGGCGCGATGGCCGGGCAGCTCGCGATCGTCGCGACCCACAAGCCGTACTACGACCTGACGACGAACCCCGACGACATCCTGGCGACGTTCTCCACGGTCAACGCCGCCCGGTCGAGGCTCAACGGCTTCCTCAACGAGCTGCTCGGGTCCGTGGTCCTGTTCTCCTGCGCGCTCGGGATCGTGCACTCGCCGCTCACCGCGACGGAGCCCGGGCTGGCGCACGTGACGATCGGGTTCCTGGTGTGGGGGCTCGTCGCCGGGCTCGGCGGCCCGACGGGCCCCGCGCTCAACCCCGCCCGCGACCTCGGACCGCGCATCGTGCACTCGCTGATCCCGCTGCGCCACAAGGGCCCGTCGGACTGGCGCTACTCGTGGGTCCCGGTGGTGGCGCCGATCCTCGGCGGGCTCGTCGGTGTGGGCGGCTGGAAGCTGCTGCTCGGCTGAGGCTCAGCCCTCGTCGGGGTCGAACGGCTCCAGCACGAACACGGGGATCAGGCGGTCCGTCTTCGTCTGGTAGTCGGCGTAGGCGGGCCAGGTCTCCAGGGACCGTTCCCACCACGTCGCCCGTTCGTCACCGTCGAGCTCCCGAGCCCGGTAGTCCTTCTTCACGGCGCCGTCCTGCAGCTCCACGTGCGGGTGCGCGACGAGGTTGTGGTACCAGCTCGGATGCTCGGGTGCCCCGCCCTTCGACGCGACGACGGCGTAGCGCCCGTCGTGCTCGACCCGCATGAGGGCCGTCTTGCGGAGCTTGCCGCTGCGGGCGCCCACCGTGGTCAGGACGATGACGGGCTTCCCGTTCAGGGTGTTGGCCTCGCGGCCGTCGGACCGCTCGTAGGTCTCCGCCTGCGTGCGGGCCCAGGCCTGCGTGCTGGGTTCGTACTCACCGGTGAGGGGCATGTCGGTGGCAACTGTCCGCTGCGGACCGGCATTCCCGCCGCGGTCGCTCACCGGTGTCGCACGAGCCGGGCTCGAAGCGGTCATCCACAGGAGGCTCAAAGCGGGGACACAGGTTCATGGTCGCGGCTAACCTCCATCGACCCCCGTACGCAAAAGCCCCGAAGGACCTCGCCGCATGAAGCTCAACCCGCCCCCGAACTGGCCCACCCCCGCCGACGGCTGGCCCACCGACCCGTCCTGGACCCCGGACCCGACGCTGCCCGAGCCGCCCCCGGGCTGGCAGCTGTGGGTCGACGACGACGCCCCGGTCGCCGGTGAGGCCACGGAGGCGCGCCGCAACCACCGTCAGGCCGTCGGCACGTTCTGGTTCGGCATCGCCCTGTTCCTCGGCGGTGCGATCTCGACGATCATCGCGTCCGGCGCCAACGGCGGGATCATCTGGTACGGCGGCATGATCTTCGGCACCGTCCTGCTGTTCCGGGCCTTCGCCGCGTACCGGTCGTCGCGCAAGGAGGGCGCGCCCGCGCTCACGCTGCTCGGCAAGGCTGCGACCGCCGTGGGCGTCATCGCCTGCCTCGCCGTCGGGGCCACGGCCGTGTCGTCGCTGGTGAAGGCGGAGTCGATCCCGGAGGGCGCCGGCTCCTGCTGGACCGTCGGCGACGACGAGGAGGCGGTGGCCGTCTCCTGCGACGACGACCACGAGTACAAGGCGCTCACCGAGGTCGCGACCCCGGACCTGTGCCCGGAGGAGTCGGCCTCCTACCTCGAGGGCGAGGACGACACCAGCGTCCTGTGCATCGTCGAGGAGTGACACACCTCGGACGGGCCCGGCCCGCGGGCCCGTCCACGTCTGCGCGCCGCACACCGACCGGTGTGCGGCGCGCAGGACGGCCGCCTACCCTGGTCGTCGGGGGTGAGCGACGATGCACGCTGAGGTCGGTGACAAGGTCGTCATGCACGGCCGGACGGTCGGGACCGTGACCCGCTCGGGCACGGTGCTCGAGGCGCGTGGACGGGACGGCGAGCCGCCGTACGTCGTCCGGTTCGACGACGGCCACGAGGCCCTCGTGTTCCCGGGGCCGGACGTCCATGTGGAGCATCCCGCGGCATCCTGACCCCGCCGCTCGGGCCCGGTCACGGGACGGCGGCCTGCGGCCTGCGGCCTGCCCGGTCACGGGACAGCGGGCTCCGGCCTGCCCGTGCGCGGCATCGACGCCGCGGCGAGGAGGGTGCCGACCGCGACCACGGCCACCGCGACGAACGCCGCGGTCACGGCCTGCTGGAACAGGTCGGGCGCCTGCGTGGCGTCGAGCCCGTGCATGCGGCCGTTGACGAGGGCGCCGAGGGCCGCGACGCCGACCGCGCTGCCCATCGACCGGGCGAACAGGTTGGCCCCGGTGACGACGCCGCGCTCGCTCCACCCCACGCTGGCCTGGGCGGCGATGAGGCTCGGCGTGGCGACGAGGCCGAGGCCCGCCCCGATGACGAAGCAGCACGACCCGACCACCCACAGCGAGGGGCGGTCGGACGTGAGGGCGAGCACGACCGCGGCCACGACCACCACGGACGAGCCGATGAGGGCCGTCGCCCGGAACCCGAGGCGCAGGTACAGCCGGCCGGACTGCGACGCGCTGATCGGCCAGCCGATCGTCAGGGTGGCGAGCGTGAGCCCGGAGACCAGCGGCGTCACGCCCAGCAGCGCCTCCAGGTAGCTCGGGACGTACGACGTCAGGCCCAGCAGGACCGCGCCGACCCCGACGCCCACGAGCGCGGTGGACCGCAGCAGCGGCCGGGAGAACACCCACAGCGGGAGCACGGGCTCGTCGGCGCGCCGCTCGACGAGCACGAACCCGACCAGCAGCACCACCGCGACGGTGAGCGACGCGAACGACGGGACGGACGTCCACGCCCACGCGTTGCCACCTTCGAGCAGCCCGAGGATCAGGAGGCTGAGCCCGGCGGTCAGCAGGGCGCCGCCCGTCCAGTCGATGCGGTGCCGGGTGCGCTCGACCGTCTCGTGCAGGTACCGGACCAGCAGCCACGCCGCCGCGACGCACAGCGGGATGTTGACGAAGAAGATCCACCGCCACGACAGGTACTCGGAGAACACGCCGCCGAGGGTCGGCCCGACGACGGACGAGACCCCCCACACGCTCGCGATGTACCCCTGGGCCTTCGCCCGCTCGGCCACCGTGTAGATGTCCCCGGCGATCGTCACCGCCATCGGCTGCACCGCCCCGGCGCCGAGCCCCTGCACCGCCCGGAACGCGATGAGCGCCGGCATGCTCCACGCGATCCCGCACAGCACCGACCCGACGAGGAACAGCCCGACGCCGACGAGGATCACCGGCTTGCGGCCGACCGTGTCCGCGACCTTGGAGTAGATCGGGACGGACACGGCCTGGGTGAGCAGGTAGACGGAGAACAGCCACGGGAAGCTGCTGAACCCGCCCAGGTCCCGGACGATCGTCGGCACGGCCGTGGCCAGGATCGTCGCGTCGATCGCCACGAGACCCGTGGTCGTCATGATCGCGATCAGGATCGGCCCGCGGTCCGAGCGGAAGCGGACGCTCGCGCGCGTCGCAGGGCTGGTGGGGCTCACGGTGTCCTCCAAGTCGATGCACCGTGCAGGCATTCCCTCCGACCGTAGGCTGACCGACGTGGACGGGCAGCGCGAGTACCGGATGACCGGGTTCCTCGTGCGGGAGCACCGCGTGGCCGTGCCCGTGGACTGGTCGGCCCCGGAGCGGTTCGGGTCGATCGACGTGTTCGTCCGCGAGCTCGTCGACCCGGCCCGCGCCTCCGAGGACCTGCCGCTCCTGCTGTTCCTGCAGGGCGGCCCCGGCGGCCAGGGTCCCCGGCCGCTCGGCGGCGGATGGGTGGCGAAGGCGCTGGAGAAGCACCGGCTGGTGCTGCTCGACCAGCGGGGGACCGGCCGCTCGTCGCCCGTCGACGGGCGCGCGATCGGGTCGTTCGACGACGCGCAGGTGGCCGCGGACTACCTCGCGTGCTTCCGGGCCGACGCGATCGTCGCCGACGCCGAGCACGTCCGCGCCACCCTCTACGGCGGACGGACGTGGGCGACGCTCGGCCAGTCGTACGGAGGCTTCCTCACCCTGACCTACCTGTCCCGGCACCCCGAGGCACTGACCGCCTGCTACGTGACGGGCGGCCTGCCCGGCGTCACGGCCGACGCGGAGACGGTCTACCGGCACACGTTCCGCCGGCAGGGCGCCCGCAACGCCGAGCTCGCCCGCCGTCACCCTGCCGACGTCGCCGCTCTCGGCGCGCTCGCGGACCGGCTGGCGGCCGGCGGAGTGGCGCTGCCCGACGGTGACCCGTTCACCCCGGAGCGGCTGCAGACCCTCGGCATGGGGCTCGGCATGAGCACGGGCATCGACGAGGTGCACTGGCTGCTCGACACCGCGCTCGACGCGTCGGGGGAGCCGTCGTCCGGCTTCCTCGCGAGCGTCGCGCACCTGACGTCCTTCGACACGAACCCGCTGTACGCGGTGCTGCAGGAGGTCATCTACCACCAGGGCGAGCGGGCCGGTGGCTGGGCGGCGCAGGCGGAGCTCGAGCGGTGGTCGTGGTTCTCGTCGTCCGCGCGGCCCCTGCTGCTGACCGGCGAGGCGATGTTCCCGTGGATGTACGAGCAGCACACCGCCCTGCGCCCGTTCCGCGACGCCGCGCACCTGCTCGCCGAGCGCCGCTGGTGGCCCGACCTGTACGACCTGGAACGGCTGGCGGCCAACGAGGTGCCCGTGGCGGCGGTGCAGTACTACGACGACCCGTACGTGGACCTGGATCTCGCGCTCGCGACCGCCGACGCCGTGGGGAACACCCAGGTGTGGATCACCAACGAGTACCTGCACGACGGGCTGCGCGTGGCCGGGGACGTGATCCTGCCGCGGCTGCTCGACCTGGCCGCGGGGCGGTGGACGGTCACCGGGCGGTAGCGGTCGCCGGCGTGCAGATCTGCGGTGCGCCACGGACCGCGAAGAGCAGTCAAGGGACGACTGCCGCCACGGGGACGGCCCTCGCCGGCATTCCCTACGGAGGGTCCATGTGCATGTGAGACGACGACGGGCCAGGTCGCGACGGGCGATGACCGTCGTCGGTCGGTGTCCGGTAGGGGAACGCCGAACGGACGAGCCGCAAGGTGCATCTCTTTCAGCAGTCCGCGAAAGAGACCCTGACCGCCGAGGCCGACTGCGCGTGTGGCCGGAGTCGGGAGCCGGCCCCCTCACACACCGGTCGGATAGATCTCAGCTGAGCGCACGATAATCGCCACCTCTTTGCCAACCACGTACAGCGGGGGCTCTCCCACGGTCTCGATGAGCACGACTGAACCCGCGACATGCAGTGTGAGGACCCCGTCCTGATCTAGGTCCTCGACAACGCCCCGCAGCAGCAGCTCGTCCTCTGCGGGCTCTTGGGCATCCGCGCCCTCACCTGTCACAACGATCTGGCGCCAGTCGACCTCACCGGGCACTTCAAGCTCAACGTCAACGTCCCTCGTGCCAGGCGGGAGGGTTCCGCCCCGCCAAGCAGCCGCGCCGGCGACCCCACCGCCAGCCGCGGCAACGACGACGAAGGCGCTACCACCCCTCACGGACCAAGCAAGGTCTAGCCGCATCACCATGCCCCCTTCGGGAAAGGAACCCGCACCAGGACGTTGTCGACGGACCAAGTGTTCGAGCCGGAGTCGAACTTCCAGGTCTCCTCATGGAAGTGGAACTTGGTAGGCGAACTCCCCATCTCGTGCGGCCCGAACCGAACGCTTCGCAGGCCATCCGCGGAGACGATCCTGTCAGGGTCTGGCAGGCCCGTTCGCGGATGGATGTTCGTGGTCGGACCTTCGCCGAGGAACTCATCCCAGCGCGGCACCGCTTCGCTCGGCTTCAGCGCTTGAGCAGCCGTTCGCTCCGTGGCGACGACCGTCGCTTCGGCTCTAGTGCGCGCGACCGTGGTCACGAGTCGGGCGCCGACGGCAGCCGTGGCGGCCGAAAGTTTCGCGTTCACCGCCACCTTGACGGCTGTGACAGCGGTGGCGAGTCTGGGGGCTTTGGAGGCGGCCCATGCTGCTGCTCTGGCGCCGCCAGCTCCGATCGGGACGAAGCTGGCGGCGGTGCCGCCGTATCCGCCCCAGGTGTAGAAGTCGGAGCAGTGGTCGGCCACGTCGTCCATCTCTCCGTTGAGCCCGTAGTTGATCAGCCTGCGGATCTCACGGGTGCCCCCGAAGGTGACGGCGTCGCCGAACCCGGCCGCCCAGTTGCTGGTGTCGTCGAGCCAGTCCAGGCCAAGGGGGTCGGTGTACTGCAGGGGGTTGCCGGCGGTGTATCCGTAGGGGTCGGCGGTGGTCTGCAGCAGGGGGTCGACGGTGAGGAACTGGGCGGTGGTGGGGTCGTAGTAGCGGCCGCGAAGGTAGAGGTTCTGACCCGCGGTGGACTCAACCTGCGGTCTATCGCTCGATCAGGCCATCACCCGTCGCCAATATCGACGACGGCGGGGTCGCCCCCGGGCGCTCGAGTCGGCACACCACCCACTGTCGCGATCACCCCGCGACGCCACCGAGACAGCCCGTAGCACCCTCGTCATCACCGACACATAACCCTGAAGAAACAGCGACACCTATCGCTAGAAGTCACATCTACGAGGTGCGCCGCCTGGTCCACCGAAAACGATCGATTTCGGAGGGCTACTACTGGTTCGATCCCCAGCGGTCGCCGATCAGCGAAGGGCCCCGCGCAGCGGGTCACCGACAACCGTGCGAAGCGCGGGCCATACGAAACCCGTCGGCCACTGTCCGGCCACCTCGCCCCTTTCCGGCCACTGGTGTCGGCCACTCCACCCGGGCGTGTCGCCTGGCTGGCGCTGCGTGGCCGGCGGCGATCGTTTCCGACTCGGAGGACATCGGCTGGCGATCCACGGCCCGATGGCCGTGTTCATAAGTCGCCGCCGACGAGGTCGAGCGCAAGCAGGGCTTCGGCGACGGTCGCGGAGACGACGATGGTCAGGGACCTGTTCGGCAGTGCGGTGACCGCACGCCCAGCGAGTTTGGCGTCCGAGAAGCGCGTGAGGATGGGCAGGCCGCTGGGTCCAATGGTGGAGAGTGGCCGCCACCCGCTCGTCGGCGTCGACGGCGATGTAGCGGGTGACGACGCCCGCCGGAACGTGCGGGTGGGGCAAGATGACGCTGACGAGCTCGACGTCGGGGTGCGGGTCCTGGCGAAAATCGGCGACGGCCGCCCGATCGTCGGGCGTGGCCTGCGGTGAGCGCGCGACGTCGATCCGGTCCACGCGCGGGCGATCTTGTCCGCGGCCCAGGTCTGGGCGTACCTGTCGCATCCGTCGGAAGGGCACCGTCCTAGAAGGACACCTGACGGGTCGGCGATGCCCCGCGGGATGGGGCCGCATTGGTTGGGTGTGTGTGCGCTAGCGTTCGCGTGCTTGTTGTGCGGGAGTCGAAGGGGGACGTGGTGTTGCAGCGATCGAGCAGGTCCGGAACGGCGACCGCGTCCGTGGCACTCGTCGGTGTCGCGCTGCTGTCCGCCGGGGCGATCGCCGGCCTCACCTTCGGCCCTGAACCGGCGCCTTCGATCTTGGGGTCGCATCCCGGGCGGTCCTTCATTGCCGTGTCGAGCGAGTCCTTCGACGACGCGCGCCAGGTGTCGGTGACCGCGGAGCAGACCACGGGTACGCCGCTCATGTTGCGTGATGTGGGCGTGGTGACGCGCACCAGCTGCAGCGCTGGTGCGCAGTTCGTCTCGGGAACGAGCCCGGTGCGGGTCGATGACCGACCGGTCCTGGCGCTGGCGACACCCGAGCCGTTGTGGCGTGACCTCGGGCCGGGGGTCAAGGGCGGTGACGTCGCGGCGTTGCAGACCGAGCTGAACCGCCTTGGCTACCCGGTCAACGCCACCGGTTCGTACGGGTCCAGCACGACGAGTGCAGTCAAGGATCTGCAGCGGCGCGCCGGTGCCAGCGCTCCGACAGGGGCCCTGACGTTGTCGTCCGTCCTGTGGCTTCCGGCGGCACAGGTCACGATCGACGGCTGCGAAGTTGGCGTCGCCCAGTCCGTCGAGAGTGGCAAGTTCGCGACCACGGTGGGTGGGGTCACCGCACTGTCCGTCGCCGAGGACGTCTCCGGGTTCGTCGCGGGGGATCGTGTCATGCGTTCCAACGGTGCCCAGACCGCGGTCGGCGCGGACGGTCGCATCACCGATGCGACGTTCCTGGCCGCGTTCACTGCGTCCGCCGAGTGGCAGTTCGCGCAGTCCAAGGACAGCTCAGACTCGGGTGGCGCACCGGTGAAACTCGAGTACGCCCTGGCCACTCCGATCGACGCGGTCGTGGTGCCGCCGGCTGCGCTGTACGACCTGTCGGGGGACCGCGGGTGCCTGGCGGGACAGGACGGTCCGGTCGCGGTGAAGGTCGTCACCTCCGCGCTGGGCAAGAGCCTGGTCGTCGTCGACGGGCGGGCTTCGAGCAAGGTCCAGATCCCGCCCGACGACACCACACCGTGCGTATGACCTCGATCAGTCCGGTCGTTCGTGCCCGCGGGTTGTCCCACGCGTTCCCGGCCTCCGCGCGGCTGTTTACCGGCGTTGACCTCGAGCTGACGCAAGGGGAGATCGTCGCGCTGGTCGGACCTTCGGGGTCCGGCAAGTCCACGCTTCTGTCGATTCTGGCCGGGTGGCTGCCCCCCACCGAGGGCAGCGTGGAGCGCGTCGGCGTCGGCCACATCGGGTGGGTCTTCCAGAACCCGCACGGAGCGCCGCGCCGCAGCGCGCTCGATCACGTCGTGCTGCCCCTCTTAGCCAGGGGTATGAGTCGGCGCGACGCAGTCGCGCAGGCCGTCGACATCTTGGCGCGGTTCGACCTGACCGCCGTCGCTCCCCGACAGTTCCGGGCCTTGTCCGGCGGTGAGGCGCAACGTCTCATGCTGGCTCGCGCGGTCGCGACAGCCTCGGGCCTGCTGCTCGTCGACGAGCCGACCGCCCAGCTCGATCTGCACACGGCGGCGACCGTGAACCATGTCCTGCGCTCGCTCGCGCAGCACGACACCATCGTCGTCGTCGCGACGCACGACGCTCACACCCGTGAGGCATGCACGCGGGTTGTTGACCTCGCCGAGTATCAAAGCCCCACGTCAGACGCGCGAGTGGTGTCGTGAGGCCCACGGCGATCGTCTCGGAGGCCTGGGCGAACCTGCGCACCGGCACCACCCGCGCCGCCACTCTCGCCGCAGTGCTGATCCTCACCGCGGGAACCCTCGCAGTGCTTGATGCTCGCGCGATGGTCGGCGTACTCAGCGCCGCCGAGCAGTTCCGGTCTGCGGGCGGCGCCACCTGGATCCTGGAAGACAAGGGCAACGTCGACGGGCCTCATTGCGATGCGCTGAACGGCGCCGACGGGATGCGCGTCGGTGCGCTGCGCGAGGGCGACCCGACGCGGGCACTGGCACTGCCCGCATCGCAGCTGACCACCTGGGAAGCCAGTCCCGGCCTCCTGGGAGCCGCGCTCGGGCGCGACGTGCCTACCGACCCGGGAGTGTGGGTCTCAGCGGACCTGGCTGAGGCTCTTGGTCTCGCGCCTGGTGACGTGCTCGCAACGAGCTCTGGCGACGCTCTCGTCGCGGGGACGTACTCGTGGCCTGAGGATGGTCGCGCCCGCACGCTGGGGTACTCCCTGGTAGTGCCGGTCGCGGCCACCGGTAACTTCGATGCCTGCTGGGCTGCCACGTGGCCGCCCAGCCAGGACAGCGCCAGCTTGCTGTACTCGGCAGCCGGTTCGAAGGCCGATGCTCAGCCGACGCTGACACAGCTCAACCCCAGCAGCGGCACGTCGTACGACCCTCGCTCCGCGATGGCGTCACGCCTCACACGCTGGACACCGGCAGCCGCCGCAGTTATCGGCCTCGTCGTGGGCCTGGCCGGCGTGCGAGCCCGACGCCTGCAGATCGCGTCCGCGCTCCACGCGCGCGTCGCTCGCCCACATCTGGCATGGCAGCACCTGCTCGAGGCGACTTGCTGGGTCGGCGCAGCCACGCTCGTCGCGGGCGCCGCAAGTGCATGGGCAGCCGCCGCGGGGAACCCCGACCCCTCCGCTGCCGTCTACCTGACTGCGCTGCGCACCGTCGGCGCGGGCGCAGCGGGCGCGATTGCGGGCACACTAGCCGCCGTCTCAACGGCCAGAGAACGCGACTTGTTTCGATACTTTAGAGACCGATAAGTCCGTTTGACGCCGCCGAGGCGCGACGCTACAAGTCACATCCCGCAACGACCATGTCATTTCCACAACAACTCGGGAGTTTGTGTAATGCAACGACGCATTTTTGCTGGACTTCTTGCGGCTGTTGTCGCCACAGGTACGGCCGTCGTGGCAGCGCCGGTCGCGAACGCATACGAGGCGACGCTCCCCGGGGGATCGGCCAGCTGCACGTACACCCCGTCGTCGGGCGCGACGACGGCCTCGGTCACGAACACGAGCTGCTACCGGGTCAAGGCCCAGATCCGCTGGATCCGACCGGACGGCTCGACCATGACTGCGGAGAGCTCGTGGCTGCACCCGGTCGCCACAATCACGGCCAGCACGACGATGGTGACCAGGCGTGCGGGCCGAGCGCAGATCAACATCAACGGCAATCCTTCGCCAACTGACTTCGTCGCGTTCTAGTGCGAAGAGCGTCCACTCTCACCGCGCTGGGCGCCAGCTTGGCCCTCACTCTGTCGGCGTGCACGTCCTCGTCTGACCACAGCGATGTGCCTGCGGACGTACCTCCCGCCTGGAAGATCGAGATCGACAACTACCTCACGCGCGACCTGACGCACTTCGAGCGTGACGCCCTGAGCGACTACAAGATCTCCGACCAGGAGGTCAGCCAAGCGGAAGACCTGTTCCGTGAGTGCGCTCATGACGTCGATCCCGACTACGTCGTGACGTTCGGCGCCGATGGCTCGACTCAGGTCGGACCGAAGGAGGGGCAGCCGAACGCGTTCGAGGGCGATGCCGAGTTCGAGCATCAGGACAAGATCCTGGCGTGCGAGCAGGGCACCACCGCGATCGTGTTCTCGGTCCGCCAAGGCATGGCGACCAACCCTGAGAACCTGGGATTCGCCGAGCTCGTGCGGCGTTGCTTCAAGGCCCGCAATGTTCCCGACGGGGCAGAGCTCTCCGACGCCGATTTCGCCGAGATGGTGCTGCCCCCGGACGGGGAAAGCATCTACGAACCGTCGACACCTGACGGGAAATCGTGCATGTCCGATCCGTTCAACACTGACGCAAAGAACCCGTAACCCGACCACCCAACAACGAGAGCGAGCGTACATGATGCACAAATCCCGACGCCTTGGCCTTGCGGCCCTACTAGCCGCCGGTCTGGCTGTCGCTGCCGCACCCACCGCGAACGCGGAAACCTCAAGCCGGCCCATCGACGGCGTAACGTGCACCTGGCGGGCCGGCACGCAGACGGCAATCACGGCGCAGGTGATCAACGTGAGCTGCTACAAGGTCCAGGCGGCGATCCGGTACATGGACGCGAGCGGCAACTACTACACGAGCGTGAGCGCCTGGGGACCGACCGTCACAGCGACCGCCAGCACAACCATGGTCGTGAACCGATGGGGCCACGGTGAGTTCCTTATCGGCAACACCGTCAAGAGTGATCCGGAGCTCAAGCCGATCTGACCGGCCCGCTCTCCGGGACTGATGCATCCACATGAGGGATCCCCGCCCAACGGCGGGGATCCCTCATGTGGATGCTGACTCGGCGCAACTGCGGCGCTGAACAGCACCTCCTCCCCTTCGAGAGAGGTCTTTGGCACCGGGCTGTTGCTGCACGCCGAGGTCGACCAGCAGCCGCTCGGTGCCGACCAGTGAGCGAGCCGGTCGACGAGGAGCCCGACGTCGCAGAGTTCCGCGAGGCCGTTGCTGGGCAGCTGTGGGTACCCCGTACCTGGTCGAGCCGACCGAGGTCGGGTTCGACGTGCGCGTCGAACCTGTCCGAGGCGCACTGGCTCGGGGTGCTCACGAACGGCCAGGGCCACAGGGCCATCGAGAACCACGTCGTCCTGGACCCGGTGACCCGCACGATGCAGATCACCGACGACCACGTCGAGGTGCGCAGGTCCGTCGGCGGTCCGTCCGCCGGTGGGCTGGAGGTCAGCCGCACCGTCGGGCGCGTCTGGGAGGTCTCGCACCAGAAGACGTGGCGGCGCGGCGCCGACGGGAAGCCGGAGGTCGTCTCCGAGCGCCGGTTCACGACCGCCGAGGCGCACGAGCTCATCCGCGGGGTCGCCACGGAGCTGGGCTGGACGGAGAAGGCCGAGAGCTACCGGCTGATCGCGCTCCTCGCAGCGGGTGTCGGCGCCGCCGCCATGTTCGTCGCCGCGCTGCTCCTCTTGTTCGGGCGGTCCTGACCGATCCGCGTGCCTGAATCTCAGGCCGAGCCGGCAGACGCCGGTATAGCGCGGCCGCATCGGCTTGTCGGCTGCTGCCGGCCCGGAGGTACCACGGACGGTTCATCGGCATCGACCATGCGGACACTGAATCGTCCGGAGACAGCTCGGCGGCTAACGAGGACTGCGTCGAATGCGTGGCCGAAGACGATCGATTCCGGTGGCCTCGGCCGGTGTGACGAATCGCCGAAGGCGGAAGACGTTCGCGTTCGCGGCGGGCTCACGGGCTGCGGGATGTGAACTGAACGCGCTCCGAGCGGTTCACCCGAATGCCCGCCAAGGATGGCTCGTGCCGGCTGTAGCGTCGGCGATCGCCTCGGTGCGACTTGCCCGGGACGACAAGTTCTGATCGAAATGGGAAGTCGTCCGAATGGATCGTTCAAGGGCCGTGGTTGCCGGTGTGACCACGGTGGCGCTGCTGCTGGTCGGGATACTCTTCGGACCGGCCCCCGAAGCAGAAGCAAACCTCTCCTCTCTGGACGGGCCGCAAGGGCTCGCGGTGCTCGGCGACGAGGTCTTCACCGGGTTCACCGCGGCCGACAACGCATTCCTTACCGCGAACGGGATCGCGAGCATCCCGGTCGCCACCGCCCCGGTCGCTGCCGGAGTGACGGGCGTGTCGATCAGCACCGCCCAGGCGGCGGGTATCACTGGCACCGCGGCCGCGGGCGTCGGGATGTTCGGGTGGCTGAAAGGCTGGCTGCACATCGGCGGGACGACGCCGGGGCTGAGCCCTGGGACGGGAATTCCCGCCGGGTGGGACCTGCCGCCCGCGTACCGGTACATTTCGGGCTGGTATGGCGCCATCCACTCCGTCGACTCAGTCACGGTGTCCGCTGATCGGCATCAAGCGACAGTCGTCGAGACGATCGATCACCAGCCTGGCACGCAGCAAAGCGGTGTCTGGAAGATGAAGATCGGGTGCGGATCAACCCTGATCGGTCCGGGCCAGGAGGCTCCTGGCTACCTAGGAGGGCTCAACACTTCTCGGATCGGCAAACCGACAGGCACCCTTACGACTACCTACACCTGCCCCGCACCGGACATCGTTGTCGATGGGATCGTCGGATACTCGGGACTGCCAGCAGCGGCCGCGTCGACCGCGCAGCCACCGTTGGTGAACTACGCCCCCCACTGGCTGCCGCCGTACGCACCAGGGGTTCCCCCGGGCGTCCCGGCAGGGTCCGGGACCTTTAGGCGCTCCGTGACGTGCTCGAACGGTCAGACCTACACCGATTCGATCCCGGCGACCGTGGGACAGGCCGCAGACTTCGAGCTCGGGCCGTTGAACTGCCCACCGGGGTCGGTCGCGGTCACGTTCGGTTCCACCTGGACCGCCGCCGGCGGCACGCCGCAACCCGTCACCCCGTCCACCTCCACACCCATTTGGGTCCAGCGCGTCCCCGTGCTGCAGCCCCAATGCCTGGTCACGACGTGCCACCTGCAGCTGTTCAGTACGGAATCGTCGACCGAGCCGGTGACTTGTGGTGATCTGGCGGCCCTGTGCCCGCAGTGGTACGTCAGCCCGACCCGGGCCGAGGACTACCAGTGCCACTGGGGCCCGTACACGGTGGACCTGAGCGCGTGCGCCGTGTTCCGCGATCCCGGCCGGGTCCTGCCCAACGGCACGGCCGGACCCGACGGGACAACCGTCATCACCGAGTGGCCGACACTCGAGCTGGACACCGACGTGGTCGCGACCCTGCGCTCACGGCTGGTGCACCGCTACGACAACGACCACGACACCGCATGCCAGGCGCTCGGCGAAACCGTCAGGGCCGACAGGTCGGCCACCGCCCTCGTCAGCGTGCCGGACATCGTCGAGATCTGCCGCGACTACGACCTGCAGCAAGCCCTGCAGTGGATCGCCGACAGCGACACCGGCGACCTTGCTGTCACTGCCCTGGTCGACGCATCGACCAACGGCGACAAGCTCGACAACTTCACGCCAGACTGCGACGAGATCAACGCCCTCGGCGACTGCCTCGAATGGTTCTCAGAGCACGCCGATGACCAACGAGTTGAACCCGAGCCCGAACTCGAACCGGCAGCGGCCGGAGCTGGCGGCCGAGTCCCGCCGCCAGGAAACTGCATGAGTGACCTGAACGATCGCAACGAACTACTCGCTGGCCTGCCCAAACAGATGCATCACATGGCCACGTGGTACACAGGAAACGGGGCAAAGTTCCAGAACATCCTCGACGCCTGGGGCCTGAACCTTCAGGTCGAGGGGAGCGCCAACGCCTCCGCGGCCTGGAACCTGTTCGAGGTGGCGCACAGGGGACGCCACCCGGCCGAATACCACCAATGGGTCATGGACAATGTCGAAAATGCCGCTGAACAGGCCGGGTACGGCAACACTGCCGAGTTTCTGCGACTCTTCAACGCCTGGGTCGTCGACGTCGTCAAGGCCGACCCCACGATCCTGCGACTCTCCTACTGGAAGTGCCACCGCCGATGACCACGTACTACACCGTCACGTCCCACGGCGACGGGCCCGCGAACCAGTACGCCAAGTACGACGCGGGCCACGTCTTCCTCCAACGACTGCGCCAGCCGGGCGTCATTGCTGAGCCGAGCGTCACCGAGTTCGCTTGGGGGGCACCCAACACGCCGCCGGACTGGCCGCTCACGCTCACCAGGCTGTTCTCCGAGCGGATGGCCGAGATCGTCGACGCGTACCTGTCACCACTGGACAAGGTCCAGTGGCTACCGGCCGTTGTGGTCGGTGCCGACGGATACCGCGCCGACTATCGGATCCCCCACTTCACCGAGCGGCCCGATGTCCTGGACAGGGACGCCAGCACCTGGGGACCCAGCGGCCAACCGATCCGTTGGGTCCTCGACCTCGCCAGGACCGCCGGGCGTACGTTCTTCCCCTCACACGCCTACGGAAGCAACGTCATCGTCGATGACACCATGCTCGCCGCCTTCCGGGCCGCGGAGCTGACCGGGCTCGACGTCGACCGGGCACGCATCGCCGACCAGGTGTGAGCAATGCCTGATACCTCGCTGATTTCCCTGCTGGCCGAGCTCGACAGCGCACTGAGGCGTTCAAGTGATTCCGCGACGTCGTCGGACGGCCTCGCGCCAGGCCGAGACTCGCGCGCCGGGCAAGCCCACGGATGACCAACAGCAATAAGGTCACCGGGAACCACCAGCTGATGAACAGCATGGCCATATCGAACAGCACCCACCCGAACGGGGTGGGCTCGTACGAGTTCGCCTCCTCGGAGGCATTGACGAACAAGTACAGGATCGCTGGCACGGCGCCCGAAACGAATCCGGTCCAGAGCACCCAGTCCGACTCGACGGGCCGGTTGAACCAGAACCCGCGCGGAACGGCGCGACGTTTCTCGGCAGCTCGCCGAGCTTCAGCCTTCCGCTTGAGGTGTACGAGGTACTCCGCAGCGTCCATCGCGTCGACGTCTTCTCGCTCGCCAGCCACGTCCTGACCTCGTTCCTTCTCGAACGTGATGCGGTTCCTCGTGAGCATGCTGTCGCGGTCCTTGTACCAGGTCACCGCCTCAGTGCGGGCCAGCGGCCCCTGGCCGTGCAGAACGTCGGCGCGGCCGCCGGCTACTGCTTGCGGGTCAGCTGCTCGATTCGCTGCTTGCTCCACCCGGAGGGCCGCGCCAGCGCGGCCAGGGTGGCGCCCAAGGACCGGGCCGCGCGTAGTGCATCGTCGCGGGCGTACAGCGCGACCTCGGTCCGGAAGCGGTAGAACTCCGAGACCTCGTGCCACAGCACCGCCTCACGCGCTGCACTGTCCGCGTCCGTCATGACCCGCTCGGGCCAGCCGCCGAGCCTCTGCGCGATGGCCTCACGGAAATCGTCACTGGTCCAGCCAGCCGCGATCAGCCGTGTGGCCACGGTCGGAACGTGCGTGCGGTACGTCGTGAGCGGGTACCAGTCCATGATCTCGAGGTGCGTAAACCCCGAGTCGACCCACTGCGCGTACCACGCAGGGTTCGGCATCTTGAGCCGCTGGGCCATCAGGGCTTCGACTGACGTCAGCGCTGTCGGCGCCCGGTGGGACGATCGCGCTCGGAACCCGAACCTCCGGCGAGCCGAGCAGATGCCTCACGCGCTTGTCCGCGCACAGTCCGCCTCGACGCCGCCATCGCGTCCCCGACTCGTCTACCCACTGCCCGTCGCCGATCGGCGTCGGCCACGGAGTGCCGCCTCCGCCGGCACCCGGCTCCACGGGACCGCCCTGGTGCCCGAGCTGCTCACGCCGGACAGGCCGCCTGCTCATCCCGTCATCATGCCTGCCCTGGTCTGCCACGAATCGCGAGGGCAGTACGTCGTCGAGGCGCAGAGTTTCACTCCTGCCCACCATGCGGGGCGGAGTCCGGTGGTGGTGTCGGCGGTCGGCGGGACGATGGGCTCACACCTCGACGCGGTTATGGAGGGCATCGCCGTGGAGTTCAGGCTAGAGCTCGTGTTCGTCCCGGTCAGTGACGTGGACCGGGCCAAGGCGTTCTACGCCGACCAGGTCGGCTTCCACGTGGACCACGACCAGACGGTCAGCGAGGACCTGCGGTTCGTCCAGCTCACCGCGCCCGGATCGGCGTGCTCGATCGCCATCGGGAAGGGTCTCATCGCGACACGGTGCCCGGCTCGCTCAAGGGTCTGCAGGTGGTGGTCGACGATGCGGACGCGGCCCGGGCGTTCCTGCTGGAGCACGGGGTCGAGGCGTCGCCGGTGCAGGAGCTCGCGTGGGGGGCGGTTCAGCGGGTTCAAGGACCCCGACGGGAACGAGTGGACCATCCAGCAGCTGCCCGCGTGGCGCGGAGAGGGCTGACGCACCGAGAGCCGTCAGCGCGGTGCGGCCGACCGCCTCATGGCGCGAGGAGCGCGACGCGGTACAGGACGGCCAGCGCGAGGCCCCCCACCGGCGCGCCGATGGCCACCTGCGCGACGGTGTGCTCGCGCAGCCGCACCCGAGCCCAGCAGATGAGCACGACCACCGGCGCCAGGAGCGGGATCAGAACGACGCCGAGCTCCTGCCCGAGGATCAGCACGATCCCGGCGGAGACGCCGGCGTGGAAGCTGATCTTCCAGCCGAGGTTGACGACGAACAGCAGGGCCTGCGTGCCGATCGCGGCGACGATGAACGCGGCCAGCGTGCCCGGCGCGTCGGTGACCAGGCACATCACGAGGCCGACGGTGGCGAACGTGATGTTGGACAGGATCGGGACGATCCGTTGCCGGCGGGTGGTGAGCATCCGGTCGTTCCAGCGGCCCGCGAGCACGCCCGCGACGACGACGGCGTACGGGATGCCGGCCACGAACAGGGCGGCGACCGCGCCGTCGACGAGCCCGGCGGTTCCGGTGGCCCGCCAGCCGAGCAGCAGGAGCGTCAGGGCCCCGAGGCACGGCGGGGCGAGGATCTCCGTCACGGCGCGGGCGAGCCGGTGCGGCGCGGACCTCGGCGGCTCCGTCGCGAGCGTCACCGCGCCGCCGGTCGAGCCGACGGCACCGTCCGGATCAACCGCGCCGCGCGGATCGTCAGCGCTCACTGTCGGCCCGTCCCTCGGGGAGGGACGGTTGCCCCTGATGTGATGACGCACGGTACTCCGCGAGCCCCCGGCAACGCACAGAGGGAGGTGCGGCCGTCGAGTGGCGAAGACGCGAACCGTGCTCACCATGGAGTGATGAGCGATCAGACCACGAACCAGGACCCCCCGCGACCAGTACCCGAGCCCCGAGGCCCAGCCGGCCCAGAAGATCCCCCACCCGGGCCTCACCCGCCAGATGTCCCACGAGCCCGACCACGGCGAGCAGAGCTACCGCGGCGCCGGCCGGCTCCAGGACAAGCGCGCCCTCGTCACCGGCGCGGACTCCGGCATCGGCAGGGCCGTGGCCCTCGCGTTCGCCCGGGAGGGCGCCGACGTGGCGATCTCCTACCTGCCGGAGGAGGAGCAGGACGCCAAGGAGACCGTCCGGCTCGTCGAGGACGCCGGCCGACGGGCGGTCCGCCTGCCGGGCGACATCCGTGACGAGGAGTTCTGCCGGACGCTCGTCGACACGGCGGTCCGCGAGCTCGGCGGCCTCGACGTGCTCGTGAACAACGCCGCGTTCCAGATGGCGCAGGACGACGGCCTGCTCGGCATCACCACGGAGCAGCTCGACCGGGTGCTCAAGACGAACATCTACGCCCTGTTCTGGATCACCCAGGCTGCCGTGCCGCACATGGGTCCCGGCTCGTCGATCATCAACACCAGCTCGGTGCAGGCGTTCCAGCCGAGTCCCGGCCTGCTGGACTACGCCACGTCCAAGGCGGGGATCCTCAACTTCACCAAAGGGCTCGCGCAGCAGCTCGGCGAGAAGGGCATCCGGGTCAACGCCGTCTGCCCCGGACCCATCTGGACGCCCCTCATCCCCGCGACGATGTCCGAGGAGAAGGTCGACTCCTTCGGGTCGGACACCCCGCTCGGGCGCGCGGGTCAGCCCGCCGAGCTCGCGCCCGCGTACGTGTTCCTCGCGTCGCAGGAGTCGAGCTACATCACGGGTGACCGCATCGCCGTCACGGGCGGTCGCATCGTGTGACCCCCGCCTGACCTGCACAGGGCCTTCACGTCGTGCACCACGGACCCTCCGCGCGGCGGGGAGGCCCCGGCTAGCGTGGCGCGATGCCCGATGGTCACCGGCGCCCGCGCCGACACGCCCCGCCCCGTCACGCCCTCACGCACAGCACCCACCGTGTGGCCCGCGGGGTGGCGCTGTCGCTCGCGGGCGTGCTCGTCTTCGGGGTCAGCGCGGCGGTCGCGGTGACGCTGCGCATGACGTCCAACATGGACCACTTCGACATGGACGGGCTCGTCACCGCGGCGTCACCGCAACCGACCCACGCGAAGGACCCGGACGACCCGAACGCGGGCGCGCCCGTCAACATCCTGCTCATCGGCTCCGACCAGCGCGACGGCGCCAACGAGGCGATCGGTGGCGCGGACTCGACCATGGCGTCGGACACGACGATCGTCGCGCACATCTCGGCGGACCGGACACGCGTGGAGCTGGTCTCGATCCCGCGTGACTCGATGGTGCGGATCCCGTCCTGCCGGTCGGACGGGTCGACGTCGAAGGCCCGCGCGAAGGCACAGATCAACTCGGCCTTCGCCACGGGCTGGAAGCTCGGGGGCGACCTGCGCACGGCGGCGGCCTGCACGGTCAGCACCGTGCAGGAGAACACCGGCCTGGCCTTCGACCACGTCGTGATCGTCGACATGGCCGGCTTCCAGCAGATCATCGACACGGTCGGCGGGGTCGACATCTGCATCCCCACCCCGATGAAGGACCGGTACACAGGGCTCGACATCCGGACGCCCGGGATGACGCACCTGGACGGTGTGGTGGCGCTGCAGTTCGCCCGGGCGCGGCACATCGTGGGCAGTGACGGCTCCGACCTGACGCGCATCGGCAACCAGCAGCGGCTGCTGTCAGCGGTGATGGCCGAGGTGCTGTCGAAGAACGTCGTCACGGACGTGCCGCAGCTGCTCTCGTTCCTGTCCGCGGTGACAAGCTCGCTCACCACCGACAACGACCTGACCGTGCAGACGATGGTCGGCCTCGCCTACAGCGCGCGTGGCCTCGGCGCCGGGGGCATCACCTTCATGACGATCCCGAACGGCCCCGACCCCGAGAACGGCAACCGCGTCGTGTGGACCGACGAGGCCGAGACGGTCTGGTCCAACCTGGTGCAGGACGTGCCGGTCGTGCCCACGGAGAGCGCGGCCGCCGACACGTCCGCCGTCCCGCCGGTGCCGACCACGGCGACGGACGACGCAGCCGCGCCGCCGGCGACGACGACGGTCGAGACCGAAGCGCCGCCCGCGGCTCCGACGGTGCCGACGCCCGCCGAGACCAGGAAGGCCGGCCGGGAGCCCTTCACGGCGAACGACGTGACGGCCACCTGCGCGTGACGGTGACCGCGCGTGACGGCTGAGACCGCCATCGGTCTCTGACCGACGCTAGCGACGGCCGTCCACCGGCGCCGCGAGCTCGCGCGCGCGCAGCAGCACGGCGTCGAGCATGCCGGGGGTCAGCCGGCCGGTGAAGGTGTTCTGCTGGCTGACGTGGAAGCAGCCGAGCAGCACCACCTCGGCGTCCGCGCGCCGCAGACGGACCTCGGCGCCGTGACCGAACCGGGGTCGCGGCCGGGGGACCTCCCACCCCTGTTCGCCGAGGGTGGCGAGCAGGGCCTGCCAGCCGAAGCCGCCGAGCACCACGACGACCTGGGGTGCCACGAGCTCGACCTCCCGCCCGAGGAACGGCCCGCACGTGCGCCGCTCCTCGGGGGTGGGCGCGTTGGCCGGCGGTGCGCACCGGACGGGTGCCGTGGTGCGGATCCCGGTGAGGACGAGGCCGTCGTCCGCGCGCACCGAGGTGGCCTGGGAGGCGAACCCGGTGCGGTGCATGGCGGCGAACAGGAAGTCACCCGAGCGGTCGCCGGTGAACATCCGGCCCGTGCGGTTGGCGCCGTGGGCGGCAGGCGCCAGGCCGACGACGAGGACACGGGCCGTCGGGTCGCCGAAGCCCGGGACCGGGCGGGCCCAGTACGTCTCGTCGCGGTACGCGGCCCGCTTGGTGGCGGCGACCGTCTCGCGCCACTCGACGAGCCGCGGGCACGCCCGGCAGGTCGGGACCAGGGCGTCGAGCGCTGTGAGGTCACCGGCGGCCGCGGCGGCCCGGGCGACGTCGTCCGCGCTGGTGGGGCCGGTGCTCACGCCGGTCCTGCCGAGCGGCCGACGAGCTCGTCGACCGCGGCGAGCGCGTCGGCGACCGAGGAGACCCGCACGGCCGACGGGCCGCCGGGCGGCGATCCGTCCGCCGTGTGCACCTGCCACCCGTCGAGCGCGACCACCGGGACCCCGGCGCGGAGCGCGAGCGCCACCTCGGACAGCGTCCCCCAGGACCCGCCGACGCTCACCACCACGTCGCTCGACCGCACGAGCAGCGCGTTGCGCAGCTCGCCCAGACCGGTGGGCAGCGCCACGGTGAGGTGCTCGTCCCCGTCGACGCGGTCGGGACCGGGGAGCAGCCCGACGACCACCCCGCCGCCGGAACGCACGCCCGCGGCGACGGCCCTCATGACCCCGCCCAGCCCGCCGCACAGGACGACGTCGCCACGGTCCGCGAGGCCACGCCCCAGGTCTCGCGCACGGGCCTCGTCGGCCGCGGACGCGTCCCCGGGTCCGACGACCCCGACGTACGCCACCGCGACGGGACTCATCAGAACCGGTCCGGGTCCCCCGCGCCCACCCGGACGATCTCGGGCGCACCCTCGGTCCAGTCGACGACCGTCGTCGGCTCCCGGCCGCAGTCGCCCGCATCGAGGACGGCGTCGAGCTGCAGGTCGAGCTCCTCCTTGATCTCCCAGCCCTCGGTCATCGGGTCCTCCTGTCCCGGCATCAGGAGCGTGCTGGAGAGCAGCGGCTCGCCGAGCTCGCGGAGCAGGGCCGCGACGACCGGGTGGTCGGGGATCCGCACGCCGACCGACCGCTTCTTCGGGTGGGCCAGCCGCCGCGGGACCTCGGGGGTCGCCGGCAGGATGAACGTGTACGGGCCGGGGGTCGCCGCCTTGATCGCCCGGAAGGCGCTGTTGCTGAGCTGCACGAGCTGGCCGAGCTGCGCGAAGTCGGCGCAGACGAGCGTGAAGTGGTGCTTGTCGTCGAGCTGCCGGATGCGCCGGATGCGGTCGGCGCCGTCGTGGTTGTCGATCGTCGAGCCGAGCGCGTAGCAGGAGTCGGTGGGGTACGCGATGACCCCCTCGTTGCGCAGCAGGTCCACGACCTGCGCGATCGAGCGGGGCTGCGGGTTGTCGGGATGCACGTCGAAGTAGCGCGCCATGGACCTGAGCCTAGGGAGTCCGGAGGGTCAGGCGGGCACGAGGTGGTCGGGGCACACCTCGTAGTGGTCGGGCGCCATCGTCAGGTCGGCGCGGCCGCCCGTCAGCGAGCGCAGGTCCAGCACGTAGCGGGCCAGCTCGGCCTCCGGCACGGTCGCCTCGATGCGGACGCTGCCGTCATCGAGCGACGTCGTGGCGCTGATCCGCCCGCGGCGTGAGGACAGGTCGCTCATCACGTCGCCCTGCGCGGTGCTCGGCACCACGACCTCGACATGGCTGATCGGCTCCAGCACGAGGGTCCCGGCGGCGTGCAGCGCCTCGCGGACCCCGGTGGCGGCGGCGGTGCGGAACGCCATGTCGGAGGAGTCGACGGAGTGCGACTTGCCGTCGTACACCTCGACGCGCAGGTCCACGACGGGGTACCCGTGCGGGCCGCCGGACGCCATCGCCTCGGTGACGCCCCGCTGGACGGCGGGCAGGTAGCCGCGCGGGATGGCGCCGCCGACCACCTTGTCGACGAACTCGAACCCCGACCCGTGCGGCAGCGGCGACACCCGCAGCTGCACCACGGCGTACTGCCCGTGCCCGCCGGACTGCTTCTTCACCTTGCCCTCGGCCTCGACCTGCCTGCGGATCGTCTCCCGGTACCCGACAGGCACGGGCGAGGTGGTGACGTGGACGCCGAACACGCGCGCGAGCCGTTCCAGGGCGACCGCGAGGTGGGTGTCCCCGAGGCCGCGCAGCACGGTGCGGTCGGTGCTCCGGTCCACGCTCAGCGTGGGGTCCTCGGCGGTGAGCCTCGTCAGGGCGGCGGAGAGCCGGTCGTCGTCGGACTGCGTGACCGGTTCGAGCGCGAGCGCGTACACGGCGGGCCGCTCGCGCGGGGGCACGGCCGTCATGGAGGCACCCGGGCCGGCGCGGTCGGCGAGGAGGCTGCCGGACGGCGTGCCGGTGAGCTTGGCGACGGCTGCGACGTGGCCGGCGGGCACCGAGTCGAGCGGCAGGTGCTCCTTGCCCCGCAGCCGGAACAGGCCGGGGACGCGCTCCTCGGCCTTCGTCGTCGTGTTGACGAGCTTGTCGCCCGGCCGGAGGGTGCCGGACAGCACCCGCAACAGCGTGACCTGGCCGACGAACGGGTCGGCGAGCGTCCGGAACGCGTGCACCAGGATCGGGCCCTGGGGGTCGGGCGCCACCTCGACGTCCGTCTTCCCGGCGCGCACCCGCTTCGGGCACTCGTCGGCGGACGGCCCGAGCTCGCACAGCAGGTCGGCGAGCCGGTCGACACCCACCCCGGTCACCCCCGACACGACCAGGACGGGGAACGCCTCCCCGTCCCGGACCTCGTGCGCGAGGGTCCGCTCGAGCTCCGCGCTGGTCGGCACCTCGCCCGACAGGTAGCGCTCGAGCTGGTCGTCGTCGTGCGAGACGATCTCCTCGGTCACCTCGTCGTGCAGCCGGTGCTCCTCGTCGACCATCCCCGCGGGCAGAGCCTCCGTGTGGTGGCGCCCGTCCGGCTCGTAGGCCAGCCCTTCCTCGCTGAGCACGTCCGCCACGCCGGTGAACTGGTGCTCCTCGCCGAGCGGCAGCTCCAGCGGGACCAGCCCGTCGCCGAATGCGCTGCGCAGGTCGTCGAGCACGTGCCGGAAGTCCGCCCGGGCCCGGTCCTCCTTCGTGACGACCACGATCCGCGGTAGTCCCGCCTCGGTGACCTGCCGCCACGCGGTGAGCGTGCCGGCCTGCACCCCGTCCACCGCGCTCACCACGACGAGCGCGAAGTCCGCCGCCGCGAGCGCCGCGTCGAGCGCGCCGGCGAAGTCCGCGGACCCGGGCGCGTCGAGCAGCGTGACGTCGTACGTCAGCCCGTCCGGTGCCGTCCACGGAAAGGGCGCGACGCCGAGGGACAGGGAGATCCCGCGTGCGATCTCCTCCGGCTCGT
The DNA here is from genome assembly GCF_054057935.1 of Cellulomonas sp. URHB0016. Taxonomy (NCBI): domain Bacteria; kingdom Bacillati; phylum Actinomycetota; class Actinomycetes; order Micrococcales; family Cellulomonadaceae; genus Cellulomonas; species Cellulomonas sp. URHB0016. The sequence continues at coordinate 2,656,634 of NZ_JBSRZU010000001.1, forward strand.
GGTCGCTGACCGTCGAGCCGTCCTCCACGCGACCCGGCCGGGAGATCGCCCCGGCCCGGTGCAGGAGGGCCTCGACGAGGGTGGTCTTTCCCGCGCCCGCGGCGCCGACGAGGGCCACCGTGCGGGTCCGCGGCGTCGTCGCCTGGTCCATGCTCGCTCGCTTCGTCGCTCGCTGCTCCCTGTGAGGGGACCTGGGCCCACAGTAGCCAGGCGACGGGGTGGATGGCAGGCCGGGAACGCAGGAAGGCCCGGGGCCGGCGTCCGGGTGCGGACGACGACCCCGGGCCTCCGGGGGGTGCTGCGACTACGCGGCGTCGAGGATGTCGACGACGAACACCAGCGTGGAGTTCGGCGGGATCGTGCCCTTGTCCTGGTCGCCGTAGCCGTCGGCGGGCGGCACGACGAGGAGCACCTGGCTGCCGACGGTCTGACCCGCGACGCCCTTGTCCCAGCCGGGGATGACCTGGCCGGCGCCCACGGTGAACGGGAACGTGGACTTGCTGTCCCACGACGAGTCGAACTTGGTGCCGTCCCACAGCCAGCCCGTGTACTTCACGGTGACCTTCTGGCCGTTCGCGACGGCCGGGCCGGTGCCCGTGATGAGGGGCTGGACGACCAGCGCGGCCGGGGCGTCGCCGCCGACCGGCGTGATGGCCGGTGCGCCCGACTCGTCGAGCGTCACGGCCGGGAGGCCGGCGACGGGCGGCACGGCCGCACCGTCGGCGCGCGCCGGGATCGTCTTCGCGTCGACGACCTCGAGCGCGTACACCTGCGTGGCGTCCTGCGCGGTGAGCGCGAGCAGCACGCGGGCCCCGACGTGCGCGTCCTTGAGGACCTCGTCGAGCTCGGTGATCGTGGTCGCCCCGGCCGTGAGGGTCTCGGGGGCGTTGTCCTTGTAGGTGGAGCCCTGCGTCGCGCCGTCCTTGCCGTCCACGACGATCATCTGGACGGTGAGGTTCTGGCCGTCCTCGATCGCGGCGCCGTCACCGTCCTTGACGAGCCGCGACACGAACCCCGTCACGTTGAACGGCTTGCTCGGCAGCGTGATGGTCGGCTCCTTGCCGGCCTCGCCCTTGAGCTTCACCTTGGCGAGCGCGGCCTTGTCGGCGGCGGCGTTCACCCCCGTGGAGGCGGAGGCGGACGCGGACGGGCTGTCGCCGGAGTCCCCTGCGCACGCGGTGAGCGTGAACGACAGGGCGAGGGCGAGGGTGGCGGCGGCGAGGCCGCGAGCGGTGGTCGTGCGGCGCACGAAGGTCCTCCGTCTGATCGGGTCCCGCCCGGGGAGGCGGCGGACCCACGCACGGTACGCGAGATTCCTGGGGAAGTGCTGAGGGTGCCGAGGGGGCAGAGGGCCGAAACGATTCGGCCCTCTGCGGTCGGTCAGAGCAGCCGGCGGTCGCCGTCGCGGACCACCCGCAGCCACCGGTAGCCGTACGCGCCGAGCTCCACCTCGACGCGCCCGTCCTTCGCCACCACGCAGGACCCGTCCCGCAGCAGGTCCACGAGGGCGACGGTGTCGTCGCAGTCGTCGAACCGCAGGGGGACCATGACGGGCTGGTCGGACAGGTTGTGCACCGCGACCGTCGAGCCGTCGCCCCAGCTGCTCCGGTGCGCCAGGACGGACGGGTGCGGCTGGTCCAGGATCTCCGCCTCTGCGGCCCAGCCCAGCTCGGGGCTCTCGCGGTAGCGGCGCACGAGGAGCTGCACGAAGTTGAGCAGCGACTCCGGGTCCCGTCGCTGGTCGGCGACGTTCACGTGCTCGGGCCCGTAGCCGCCGTCGGTCAGGTGCCGGACCAGCCGGTTGCGCGGAGCGCGGGACCACCCGCCGTTCCTGCCCGACGACCACTGCATCGGCGTCCGGACCGCCATCCGGTCCTCGGCGGACAGGTCCTCGCCCATGCCGATCTCCTCGCCGTAGAAGAGGACCGGCGTGCCCGGCAGGGAGAACAGCAGCGAGTAGACCATCCGGATCCGCCGCGGGTCGCCGCCGAGCATCGTCGGGAGCCGGCGGCGCAGTCCCCGGCCGTACAGCTGCATGTCGGGGTCCGGGCCGAAGGCGGCGAACACCTCCTGGCGCTCGTCGTCCGACAGCTTGTCCAGCGTGAGCTCGTCGTGGTTGCGCACGAACGTGGCCCACTGGGCGTCACGCGGGATCTTCGGGCGGGCCGTGAGGGCGTCGGCCAGCGGGGCGGCGTCCTGCCGGGCCATCGCGAGGTACAGCGACTGCATGCCGATGAAGTCGAACTGCAGGTTGAGCTCGTCGCCGTCGGACGTCCCGTCGCCGTCGCTGTCCCCGAAGAACAGCGCCTGCTGCTCGTACGGGAGGTTCACCTCACCCATGAGGATCGCGTCACCGGCGCGCCGGGTGAGGAAGGCCCGCAGCGACCTCAGGTAGTCGTGGGGGTTCGCGACGTCGTCGTACGGGGTCTTCGCCGTGTCGGCGAGGAAGAACGGCACCGCGTCCACCCGGAAGCCCGACAGGCCGAGCTCCGCCCAGTAGCCGATGTTCTTTGCGATGGCGTCCCTGACCTGCGGGTTCGCCGTGTTGAGGTCGGGCTGCTGACGGTAGAAGTGGTGCCGGTACCACTCGCCCGTGCGGTCGTCCTTCGTCCAGATGCCCTCCTCCTTGTCGGGGAAGACGGCCTGGTCCTTCGTCGACGGCGGCTTGTCCGACCGCCACACGTAGAAGTCGCGGTACCGGTTGTCCTTGCTGCGGCGGGCCTCCTTGAACCAGGGGTGGTTCTCCGAGGTGTGGTTGACGACCAGGTCGGCGATGACCCGGATGCCGCGGTCGCGGGCCGTGCGGATGAGCTCGACGAGGTCGCCGGGGGTGCCCAGGCGCGGGTCGACGGCCGAGAAGTCGACGATGTCGTAGCCGTCGTCGACGGCGCCCGTCGGGTAGAACGGCATGAGCCACAGGCACGTGACGCCGAGGTCGGCCAGGTGGTCGAGGCGCTGCAGCAGGCCCGGCAGGTCGCCGACGCCGTCGTCGTCCCAGTCCATGTACGTCTCGACGTCCAGGCAGTAGATGACGGCGTTCTTCCACCACAGGTCACCGGTGTCGCTGATTCTCACGGGGCACTCCTCGATCGCGGGGGTCGGTCGCGGGCGTGAGGCACGTGTCTACCGGGTCGCGCGGCCGTCCGCCCGGCGAGAGCCGCTCCCGTGGAGCGTCCGGCCCGGCGGCGGACGTCTCGGGGACCGGTGCACGCTGCATGGGACCCTCCTGGCATGCCGAGCCAGACACGCATCATGAGGTCGGACGCCCCGGAACGGGAGGGCCTCGCGCGCGACGGGTGGGTGGTGGTGGCTCGTTCGTGGGCCGGCGCGCTCGATGCCGAGGCGTGCGACGAGCACGTCCTGCGCAATCTGGTGGCGCGTGCCGAGCCGGTGGGCGTGGTCCGAAGGCTCTCGGTCGGCGACGTGGTCGGTGTCCTGTCGCTGGACGCGGCGACGCTCCACGACTAACCCGGCGGCCAGGCGACCGCGCACGAGCCGCTGACGCCTGCACGCGCGACAGCCGGTGAGCAGCGGCGAGGCCATGGGGTCGTCGGCGGCGACGGCCGGATCGCCGCCATGACCTTCGTCGACGTCGAGGCCGACCGCGCTGAGGTGAACTTCACCGTCGTCGCGGCGCAGCCAGCCGGTTGAGGGATAGACCTCGTCCACCGACTACGACTGGACAAGGTGGACTGTAGATCGCTCAGAGCTTGAACTGCCTCACTGGGGCTCTGTCGTCAAAGGTCCAAGCCCGACCGCCGTGGGTGGTGCTCGACGGCCGCGGCAACGTCGTCGAGCCCATCGCCCGATACCTGCCGCGCTCGGTCTCCCGGCTTACGGAAGGAGCGGTGGCACCATCTCGCGCGCCAGTCGCCGGCCGACCACGCGCTGTCAGGCGCCGTCACTTGCGCCGGATCACCGCGGCCCGGGCGTCGGTATCGGCGGGCCACACATCGAGGTGGATGCTCTCTTGGGCCAGCTCAACACCCAGGTCCGCGTCCAGATCCCGCCCCGTTGCGCTGTAGCGCACCATGTAGACGCCCGGCCCGGTGACAGCGAGATTGACCTCGTCGAAGCTTTCCCCCAGCCAGCCGATGACGTGTAGACGCCCCTGGGGGGCGAACACGGGCGCCTGTGAGACATCCTGCCAGTCGTCACCTATGGGTGGCTCCTTGTCGTGGGTCGACCACGTGTACTGGACGTGGCCGATCGCAACGCCGGTGAGCATCACTGCCCCGCCTCCCGGCGCGGGGCTGATCATCGCGGCGGCGTTGGGCGTCGGGTCGGCGTCGAGTACGTCCTCGTCGCCGACGTACCACTGGTGGTACTCGACCCAAACGGTGCCGCCTCCCGCGCTGGTCACAGTGGGGCCGCCGGGTCCACGAGCTTGACGTAGAACTCGTCACCGTCCCACACGCGACCTGTCCGGTAGAACTGGCCGAGGTGGCGCCCGGCCGCGGTGTTCTCGGTGAGCGGGACGATGCACCGGCTGAATCCGGTAGTCCCGGAGCCGGGAATGGTCGGCAGTCCGCAGTCGTCGAAGACGCGAACGCTGCCTCCGTCGAAGATTTGGTTGGAGGCGCCCTGACGCGTTGAGGCGAATGGGTACTCGTCGCACGACATGTCGGTGGGGCGCTTGATGCTGCGTGGGCAGGCAGCCTGCCTATTCGCCTGGATGAGACTGACGTCCCGTGTGCGAGAAAGGAACCCTTGGTTCTCGGGTGCCCCCATGAGGCCGGAGGCTAGTGCGAGTTGGACGTGTCGGGACACGGTCGGGAACGGCGAGGTCTCCGGCGTTGGCATGTAGTACACCGTGCGGTACGGGGTCACGCATCCGCCTGGCCCGTACATGATCACGTCACAGCGGCCGGCGAACGCGAGTGCGGTGACGGTCGTCGGCAGCGTGACCGGGCTGACGTTTTGGAGGTCGAAGCTCCAGTTGAGCCGCGTGTAGTCCCAGTTGTCTTCCATCCCGCCGGTGAAGGTCGGTGACACATCGCCGATCGCGACGACGTCCCTGCCGACCTGCAGCCGTCGAACTGGAAGCGTGCCACGCTTGTAATCGCAGTTGTACGAGCACCAGAACTTGCCAGTGATGTCGAGTTTGATGACCTTGCCGGTGGTCTTCGAGAGACGCAGCGTCGTCTGGTTGATGACGTGCAGGACCCTCCACGACATGTAGACGTAGGTCTGCATGGTCCCGGTGGCGGTGCCGGCGACGGTGGTGACCCCTCGCGCATTAGTGCGCAGCAGCGTGACGTCCCACGTGTAGTCGTAGCAATACTCGGTACGTGTGAACCGCTGCTGTGTGAAGTTGCACCATTCGGGCGCCTTGGTGCGCCGCAGCGGGGACGGAATGTCGCCGACGGGCTCCTCATCCGGGGTTGCGAGCAGGTTCGAGGCCGCCACCTCCGGGTCGCGAGCGACGCCTTCTTCAGTGCCGCTCTCCTGACCCGGATCGGCAGAGCCGAGAAGGGTGGGCGCGGGGGTCGCGACGTCCGGGGGGAGCTGGGTCGGTCCGGGAGTTTCGAGGGCGGTCGCCCCCGGTTCCACCTGGTCGTCGGGGTCGACGTCCAGGTCAGAGTAGTCAGGGCCTGCCAACGGATCGGAGTCCGGGGTGAAGGGAGCAATCACAGGCGCGTCAGCGGTTGCATTGATCGACACGCACAGCGTCTGGGCGCCTGGGGAGCCGGTGTCGGCAGGGCAGCTGGCGCCTAGCTCATCCTGGATCTGGGCGCGGGTGTGCCCTCCAGGGTGTCACCGGTCATGATCGGTGCAGCCGGGTCTGGGGAAGCGTCGTCCGCTGAGGCCGTGCTGACCCCGGAGGCGAGCAGGGCGCCGGTGATGGCCACCGCCCAGAGCGTGCGTCTTGCACGCGCAGCGTGCCTCACTCGTCCTCCGTGACGTGCAGTTCTACGTGAATGTTTGTGGGACCGTCGCTGGTTCCAGGCACGACCTCCGGCGGAGCCGAGGAGTAGCCGTACCCGTCCTCGTCGTCCCACTCGACGCCGAGGTTGGCGGCCTTGACCTTGTCGTCTTCCGTCGGGGGACGCTGGTCAGAGCTCGACGCCTGAGCGGCGCCCACGATGAGGCCCGCGCCTGCCGCGGCTGCTGCTGCCAGGCCCGTGACGACAGCCATCCGGTGCGTTGATGCCATGACTTGCCCCCCTGTCGATTCCCGTGCGACGGAAGATAGCGGGCTCCGGATAGCGCCGAACAGCGATTGGCCCCATTTGACGGTGGAACCACCCGTTTGCCGTGGGGTCTGGGGGAATCGGCGTCACCCTCCGCTCTGACGACCGGCAGCGGCACCGGGCGCGCGCTGTTCGAGCGCGTCGTCTTCAACGTGGCGGTCGGCAACAACGACGACCACGCCCGCAATCACGCGGCGTTCTGGGACGGTGCTGAGCTCGAGCTCACCCCGGCCTACGACCTGTGCCCGCAGCCTCGGTCGGGTACTCAGGCGATGCAGGCCATGGACGTCACGAGGGACGGCCAACGCGACAGCCAGCTCGCCCTGTGCGTGCAGGCTGCGCCGGAGTATGGCCTGACGGCCGAGCAGGCGCGCGAGATCGTCGACCATCAGGTCACCACGATCCGCGAGGAGTGGAGCGACGCGGCTGACGAGGCGCACCTGACCGGCGATGACCGCGCGTACCTGTGGGGCCGCCAGATCCTGAACGCCTACGCGTTCGAGGGCTACGAGGCGTAGGCGTCAGCCCGCCGAGGTCAGCCCCAGGAACGCGCCGAGCTCCGCGAGCTGGGCCGGGCCGGTCGGCAGGTAGTCGGTGAGAGCACGGGAGCGGACTACCACCGCGCACCACTGGGCCCGGGACACCGCGACGTTGACCCGGTTCCGGTTGAGCAGGAACTCCATGCCGCGCGGCACGTCCTCGGCGGACGACGCCGTCATCGTCACGATCACCACGGGCGCCTCCTGCCCCTGGAACTTGTCGACTGTGCCGACGCGGACACCGCCGAGCCCGGCCTTGTCGAGCGTACGGCGCACGGTCCACACCTGGGCGTTGTACGGGGCGACGACGAGAACGTCCGGCGGCGCCAGCGGCCGGTCGACACCGGTGTGCGGGTCCTGCCAGCGACGCCCCACCAGGTCCCGGACGGTCCCGACGACGACGGCTGCCTCCACGGGTGACGCGACGGCGTGACCCGCGTGGTCGACGAGGATGGTGCGCACGCCCGGCGCGACGCCCTCGAGCGACCGCAGCGACGTGTGCCCGACGGACGCCAGCCGGTCCTCGTACGACAGCCGCGACACCGCGGACGTGAGCGCCGGGTGCATGCGCCACGTGCGGTCGAGGAAGTAGCCGAGCTCGTCGGGCAGCGTGTCGTGGCCGTCCGCCAGCCAGCCGAGCGCCGACCGGTCCACCGGGACCGGGTGGCTGCCCTTGCTGACCTGGGGGAGCTGCTGCGGGTCGCCGAGCAGCAGGAGGTTGCGGCCCGCGACGGACACGGCGACGGTGTTGGCGAGCGCGAACTGTCCCGCCTCGTCGACGACGACCAGGTCGAGGCTGCCCGGCGGGACCCGCTTCGCGTTCGTGAAGTCCCAGGTGGTGCCGCCGACGACGAAGCCGCCCTGCTGCCGGCCGTAGAACGCCGAGAACTCGCGGTCCTCCTTCAGCGGTTGCCAGACGGGGTCGGCCGGCGGGTGGTCCTTGTACTTCTTGGCGATGCGCGCAGGGTCCAGGCCGGCGCCCGCGACCGAGCGCAGCATGTTCTCCACGACGGCGTGCGACTGCGCGACGACGCCGACCTTCCAGCCCTGCGCCGCGAGCGCCGCGATGACGTGGCCACCGGTGTACGTCTTGCCGGTGCCCGGCGGACCCTGGACGGCGACGTACGACCTGTCGAGGTCGAGGACGGCGGAGGTGATCGCCTCCGGCGTGCCGATCGTGCCGATCGTGCTGGTCGCGTCATCGGGGCTGTCGGGGCGTGGGAGGGGCAGGCCGCTGCGGGTGCGCGGCGGCACCCGGCGCAGGAGGTCGACCGCCGGGTGGGCCGGGAGGGCCGGCAGGCTGTCCGCCACCTGCTCGGCGACCCGCCGGATCGCGGCGGCGACACCGGCGGTCGGCGGCGGCTCGGCCGGGCCGAGCGCCATCGGGAGCGCGTCCGTCGGCGAGTCGGCGGTGGCCAGCGCCTCGCACACGAGGACGACGTCCCGGGTGCCCGACGGTGAGCGCGGGTCCGGCTCGGTCCGCGTGCCGAGCACGACGACGTTCGACGTCCAGCCGCGGTGACCACCCGACGACGTCTTCGCGAACGGCGGTGCCGGCTCGTACAGCGCGTAGGCCTTCTCGCCCTCGCGCAGGTCGCTGCCTGGTTCGAGGTGCCCGACGAACCGCAGCTCCCGACGGTTCGCCCTGCCCCGCGGCGGCACGTACCAGTCCCGGACGACGGTCGGCGGCTCGTCGGCGAGCAGCGTCGAGCGCGGGTCCAGCCAGTCCGCCGGGTCCGACCGGAGGCGGTCGAAGTGGGCCCACCAGAACGGCTTGTCCTCACGGCGGTGGTAGCCGAGCGCGGCCGCGAGCAGGGCCAGGGCGGTGGCGTCGGCGCCGTCCGCCGCGGCAGCCGACTTCGTGAGCCGCTCGACGAGCTCGTCGGTCTCGTCGGCCCCGCCGGTTCCGCCGGTCTCTCCGGTCCCGTCGGTCGCGTCGTCGGGCTCGGTCGTCGGCCGGGCACCCGGGACCGCACCGTGCTCGGCGCCCCGCGCCACCAGCCAGTCCCTCAGCCGCAGCGTGGACACGCAGTCGTACCGGTTGTAGTCGCCGATGGCGTCGAGCCGCTCCCGCCACGCACCGTCGTCGCCGCGTTCCCGGAGCGCGCACGCCTCGGCGTACTCGACGATCGAGTCGCCCGCCGTCGTCACCTCGCCCTCCCGGTGCTCGTCGCCCATGTACAGCGGTTCCAGCTTCTTCAGCGAGTACGAGCTGCTGCCCACGCGCAGACCGCGCCGGACCGTGGCGTACAGGTCGACGAGGACTCCCTCGCGCAGGAGCTGGTCGACGGTCTCCTCGCCGACGCCGTGCCGGGCTGCGAGCCTGAGCAGCGCCGACTTCTCGTAGGGCGCGTAGTGGTAGACGTGCATCGCCGGGTGCGCTCGGCGCCGCTCCGCCACGTAGGCGAGGAAGTCGACGAGCGCCTGCTTCTCCTGCGCGCGGTCGTGGGCCCAGAAGGGCCGGAACACGGGCTCCGGGCCGTCGTTCTCCACGACGCCGAACAGGTACTCCAGCCCCCACGACGCGGGCTCGTCGGGCGGGATCGTGTCGTCCGTCCAGAGCGGGTCGCCCTCGAAGTCGAAGAACACGTCACCGTCGTCCGCGGCCGGCAGGTCCGCGACGGCGCCCGGGTCGACGAGGTCGAACACCAGCGGCCCGTCGTGCGGCTCGCCCTGCCGGACCTGCAGCGCCGCCTGCGCCCGCAGACCGGTGAGCGCCGTGGCACCGATGCCGTCGACCGCGCCGACGCCGGTGGCGAGCGAATCGATCGTCGTGACGCCCGCGGCGTGCAGCCGGACCCGCTGCGTCGCACGCATGCCGGCGACGAGCAGCAGGTCGCGGTGCCGTTCGACCTCCGGCGCGCAGACGTCGCACCGGCCGCACGCCCGGTACCGCTCGTCGCCCCAGGCCGCCGCCCTGCCGCGGGCCCGGTGCGCGTCGAGCAGGCGTTCCAGCCGGCGACGCCGGTCGCGGTAGACCGGCAGCAGGTCCGCGAGCCGGTGCCGCGACCTCGTGCGGTCGCCCAGCACCAGGTGCACCTCGTCGTCCGTCGGGACACCCGCCGCGCTCAGCTGGTCGGCGTACGCGGCGAGCTGCAGCAGCGCGGTGACCTTCACCGTGCGGGCGAGCTTGGTGTCGTGGACGGAGTACCGGCCGTCGTCGTCGCGGACCAGGAAGTCGGCGTAGCCGCTGAACCGCCCGTCGAAGAACCCGGCCTGGTAGACGACGTCGGCACCGGCGGCCAGCACCGCGAGCGTGCGCTCGTGCAGTGCCGTGAGCGACTCGCGGTCGCCGTGCGCCCGACGCATCGTGACCACCCCGCGACCGCTCGCCTCGTCCCACGGCCCGAACCGGTCGAGATACCCCCGCAGGACGGTCCGTTCGTGCTCGCCGCCGAGCGCCGCGACCCGCTCCAGCATCGCGTCCCCGGCCGGCACGACCGCCGGAGCCCAGCCGAGCCGGCCGTCGAGCGACCGGACCACGGCCAGCTCGCACGCAGCGGCGTGCGCGAGGTCGCTCGGGCTGAGCACCAGGCCGCCGTCCTCGAGCAGGAGCATGGGCCGAGGGTAGGCCCGGGTGCGGACAGTCCGCCGGGTGACGAGCGTGCCGGCCGCTGCGACCCGAGATCGTCGCAGGTCAGGTGCGAGATCCGGCGGGGCTCACGTGCCGGCGCCCGCGGGGCCGGTGGACGGCAGGCGCGTGACCGAGGCGACGACGGTGTCGAACAGCTCCAGGAGGGCGTCGCGTGCCTCGACCAGCGGGCTGGAGAAGGTCAGGGCGACGAGGCCGTCACCGTCGCCGGGGTCGAGCCAGTAGTCCGCCAGCAGCATGGGCACGTCCTGCGCGCCGAGGTCCTGCGTCCCCGACCCGATGCGGGTGCGGCGCAGCACCGGGCCCGACGGGCCCTCGGCGGCGTCGACCGTGCCGGGTGCCGCCGGGTCGCCGCGCAGAGCGGCCTCGATGTCGTCCAAGGACTCGTTCGAGGTGTTGCCGGGACGGGACCGGTACACCGTGACGGACGCCGGGATGGGCACCGGACCGGCGCGGGTCAGCGAGATCGCCATGAGCTGGCCGCCCAGGGCCCCGGCGTCGATCGCGGCGACCTCCAGATGCCGGCGGAGGTCCGCGCGCAGTGCGGCGGCCCCGTCGGCCCGACCGAGCTGCTGCTCGACGAGAGCGGCGATCGACCGACGCCGCGCGGGTTCGTCGCGCAGGTCGACCACCCACCAGGCTGCCGGGAGCACGAGCGTGATGCCCGCGACGCGCTGGGGTCGCGCCAGGGGCGTCGGGTCGCCCTCACCGGTCGGGTCCACCGGGGCGGTCATGCGGGGGCACCGAGGGAGGTGGCGACGCCGATCGGCGAGGGCGCGGGTGCGGGTGCCCTGCCCGTGAGCGGCGGTGTCGGTGCGTCGTGCAGGCGGACCATGTCAGCTGCCCAGGGTCAGGACGACGGACTTGGCCATCCGACCGATGTCCTCGACGGCAGCCTCGACCAGGGAGAGGTCGTCGAGGACGGCCTCGAGCCGGAAGGCTTCGTCGCACCCGTCGGGGAAGATCGTGCAGCGGACCTGGCCGGTGGGGGTGTCGTCGGTACGGAGCAGGCCTCCGAACCGGGAGTGCTTCCGGTAGCTGGTGAACAGGACCTCGACAACCCCGGGGCCGGCCTCGACGTCGATGGTGGCGACGTCGCTGTCGAGGATCGTGACCCCCTTGTCGGGGTCGAGCTTCCTGGCGTCGGTCAGGTACTGGTCACGGGTCGGGCGCGTGCCGGCCGGCCAACCGAGGCACCAGCACGCGCCGAGGGCCTGCACCGCGCCTGTGGTCGGGTCGGGCACCCACACGAGCAGGTTGGTCAGGCTCCCCGGTCCGTCGAACTTCGCTTCGGCGCCCAGCACGGCCCGGCGCACGAGGTCGTGGCCCTCGCGGGTGTCGGCCAGGCGCTGCGGAAGGATCTCGGCCTCCGCCTCGTGCTGGCCGGCAGCCCAGATCCCCCACAGCGGGGGGGCTCCCACCTTGTGGTGAGTGATCCAGGTGCCCATCACCGTCTGCTTTCGTCGTCGGGTCAGTCGTTCACGTGCAGCCGGTCCACCGGACCGGCCTCACCGGGGGCGAAGAGAACGTGCTGGACGGTCGCGCCGAGCACCACCTTGTCCAGGACGATCCCGCCTGCCACTGCGGTCAGAGCGTGGTCCACGGCCGTTCGCGCCCCGACGAGCTGCGCGTCGCGGGCGACGTTCCCCACGACCTTGTCGATGTTCACGATGGCGCGGCCCGTCTCGACGTTACCGATCGTCGCCCCGAAAGCGTCGGTGGCGCCCGGCGTGAACAGGCCCGGGCGGATCTGCGGAACCTTCGAGACGGTCTCGCCCAGATCGTGGACGATCTCCGACGGCTTGAGCGAGCCCACCATCTCCTTGACGCCTGCGCGACTCAGAGCGCGCGTCGCGACGTCCGAGCCGAGGGCGGCACGAGAGGCGCGACTGCCTTCGGAGACCGACCCGGCGGCCGCCGCCTCGACCGACCCCGCCTTAGCAGCGAGACCTTCCGCGACGACACGCTCAGCCCTGCCGGCCTTGGCCGAGGCTTCGGCTGCTTCCGCGCTCCGGACGCCGATCTTGAGCCCGGTTCCCACCAGACGTCCGAGGCCGAACGTGACGATGGCGAGCGCACCGAGGGTGACGTCGAGCCAGCTGCCTTCGCCCGAGCACAGGAGCACGATGTCGGCGACCAGGGCGACCGCCCCGGCGATCAGGGAGACGGCGGCGAGCACCTCCCCGACGATCGGCACCCAGCACAGCAGCAGAGCCAGCGCCCCGGTGATGGCGGCGATCTTGCCGAACACCTCGGAGACCCAATGGGTGACATGCAGCGTGTTCTGCCAGAAGCTGTCGTGCAGGTGGTCGCTGCCGGTCGTCGCCTGGATGCGGGCGACGGCGCGGGCGGCGGCCACGTCCCGGGCGTGCGCGGCGTCGGCCAGGTGCTGGCGGGCGCGGTCCAGGGCCCGGTCGGCGTCGGAGAGCCCGGCACGCAGGGCGATCAGGGCAGGGTTGGAGCCTGGGCCGAGGGTCGAGCCGACCGCCGAGCCGGCCGGGGCGTCCCAGTCGGTGGTACGCAAGGTGTGGTGGGCCTCGTCGATGGCCCGTTGGGCGGACCTCGCCTCGCTCAGGGCGGTCAGCGAGTCGGCCTGGGCGCGGTCCAGTGGGTCGGCGAACTCCGCCAGGGCGTCGGCGACCGCCTGGTAGCGCTTCTGGGCCTTCGCAATGTCGGCGGCCACGGCCTTGGCGTGCTCGTGGACCGCCTCCATGGCCGCCGAGACGCAGTGCGGGTCCGCGTCGGCGATGGTCACCAGCCCGTCCGACGCGGTGGCGATGGCCTCGGCGACAGCGGCGTACTCGCGGCTTGCCTGCAGGACCTCGGCCGGGTCGCCGGGGACCGGGTCGAACGCGGCCAGCGGGTACCAGGACAGCGGGCGGGTCACGACGGGCCTACCGTCGACTGGCCCAGGATCGCGGAGGCGAGCTGGGCGTCCACGCCGTCGAAGCCGTCCGCGACGGCCGTGCACATCTCGGCGAGCGTCGCGATCTGCTCGACCATCTTGGCGCGGCGGTCGTCCCAGCCGTGCGCGAAGTCGTGCAGCGCGTCGCCCAGGCTCCCGCCGCCGACCGCGTCCGCGACCCGGTCGCTGTGCGCGTTCGCGCCGTCGAACTCCGCGGCGACGGTCCGCAGGCGCAGTCCTGTGTCTCGCACCATCGCCGTGTCCACCGTCAGCCGGTCACCCACCGGTCCACCCCTTCGTCACGTCGTCACCGGTCGCCCCTCGGGCCCGCCACGCGAGCGGGCGGGCCCGGCGCGCTGCGTGCGGTCAGCCGCGCAGGCCGGAGGCGAGCTGGGTGTCGGCGTCCTCGAGGGTGGCGGCGGCGTTGCGCAGGTACTCGCCGAGGCTGGTCAGGGCGGCGACGGTGTCGGTGGCGCCCTGGGTGAACTGCCGGTAGGACTCGCCGAACGCGACGGAGGCCTGATCCGTGACGAACCCGGAGGAGATCAGCGACTCGATGAACCCCTTGAGCTCGTTGAGCTTGGTGGTGATCTCGTCCTGCCCGTTGGTCAGGCGCGTCGCCGCGTCCCGCATCTCCTGGTACGACACGTTCAGGTTCGCCATCGCCCTGCTCCTCTACCGGTTCCGCCCCCGCGCGTGGCCGGGACCGACGGATCAGTTCCGCCGCGCCGGACACTAGAGCAGGGCACGAAGCAGGGGGGCGGACTATCCCACAGCGGCCGACGGGTTCACTCCCCTGCCTGTGTGGCCTTCGTCACACCAGCCGCCGGGCGGGGGAACGCGCGGGCGAACCTCAGCCGATCGAGGCTCGGCGAGCGGGGGCGAGCCGACGCCGCCGGAGCCCCGAGACCGTCGCGTCAGTGTCACGAGCATGACGAACGGCGCCAGCGGGCACGTGAAGGTGACCCAGGGGTGAGGGCACGGGTCCGAGACGAGCGCCTGTCAGCGTGCGCCGCCGAGCCACATGACAAGGAGTCCGAGGACCAGCATCGCGGCGCTCAGCCCGAACCAGCGCAGCGGGCGGTGTCCCCGACGGATCAGAGCGGCCGCACCCAAGGAAACGGCAACGAGCAGGATGATGCCGACGATGGCGACACTCATGCCGACGAAGCTGACGGCGGACGGCGTGTACTCGTCGTCGGCATATGTGCTGGCGGTCGTGACGGGCAGGGTCAACGTCAGGTGCGTCATGCGGTGGGGATCACTTTCCGTGGGTGGTCGATCCCTCGGGCACCGGGGCGACCGAGGCGACGACGGTGTCGAACAGGGGCAGAAGGGCGTCTCGGGCCTCGACCAGCGGGCTCGAGAACGTCAGGGAGAGCAGGCCGGCGCCGTCGCCCGGGTCCAGCCAGTAGTCGGCCAGCAGCATCGGCACGTCCTGTGCGCCGAGCTCCTCGATGCCCGAACCGATCCGCGTCCGGCGCAGGACCGGGCCGGTCGGGCCCTCCGCAGCGTCGACCGTGTCGTCCGTGCGGGCATCGGCACGCAGCGCGGCCTCGACATCCTTGAGCGTCTCGCTGCGGGCGCTGCCTGCCGGTGAGCGGTACACGGTGACCGACGCGGGGATCGGCACCGGTCCCGCCCGCGTCAACGAGATCGCCATGAGCTGGCCGCCCAGCGCGCCGGCGTCGATCGCGGTGACCCCCAGGTGGCGTCGCAGGTCCTCCCGCAGGGCAGCCAGCTCGTCGCCCCGGCCCAGCTGCTCCTCGACGAGCGCCGCGATCGACCGACGGCGCGCCGACGCGTCCCGCAGGTCGATCACCCACCAGGTAGCGGGCAGCACCAGCCGGACCCCGCCGACCCGCTGCGGGCGCGCCAGCGGTGACGCGTCAGTGGTTTCGTTGCTGCTCGCGCTCACGGTCGCTCGCCCAAGGTCAGGACGACGCCCTTGGCGATGCTGCCGATCTGGGCAGAGGCCGGACCCGCGAGGTCGAGGTCGTCGACCATGAGGTCGATGCGGAAGACCTCATCGCAGCCTTCTGGGAAGATCGTGCAGCGGATCTGGGCGATCGGGCTGCTCGCCGTGCGAAGAAAGCCGCCGAACCGGCTGCGCGGGGTCTCGCGCGTGATCAGCCCTTCGACCACCAAGGGACCGGCGTCGACATCGAACGTCGTGAAGCTGCTGGCGTCGATCGTCACACCAGGTGCGGGGTCGAGCTTCTTTGCCTCGACCAGGTACTCGTCACGGCTTGGACGGGTGTCGGGAGGCCAGCCGATGCGCCAGCAGGAGCCGATTCCCTGAACAGCACCCGTCGCACGGTCAGGCACCCAGACCAACATCGCGACCCGGGTGCCTATCCCATGAAACGTGGACTCGGAGCCGAGGATCGCGCGGCGAACGAAGTCCTGACCCTCAGGGGTGTCGGCGAGCTGCGCCGGCGCAGTGCTCGCCTCCGCCCTGTGCTCGCCTGCACCCCAGAGCGCCCAGGTCTTCGGCACCATGATCTGGCTGTTGGTGATCCAGGTCCCCATCGTTCTCCGATCAGTGGTTCAGGTGCAGTGTGTCGACGGACACGGCCTGGTTGGACGGAAAGAGGTCGTGAGCGGTGCTCGCTCCAAGCAACGCCTTGTCGAGGGCGATACCGCCCGCCACGGCGGCTATCGCTCGTGCCGAGGCATCTGCCGCAGCGCCGTGCGCCGCCTCACGCGATCCGTTGCCGGCCGCCTTGTCGAGGTTGGTCAGCCACTCGGCTGAATCGACATCTCCAATGACCGCGCCCAGTGCTTGGGAGCGGGTTGGCTTGAACGTGCCGGGCCGGACGGCCCGCACGTCGCGGAACGTCTCTGCGAGGTCATCCATGACGGCGGACGGCTTGAGGCTAGCGGCCATCTCCTGCGCCCCTGCCCGGCTCAATGCACGAGTCGCGACCGGGGCGGCGGCCGCCCCGTCAGGCATCGCCGATCCAAGGTCTTTGAGCGTTCCTTCTACCGGTCGCGCCAAGGTCTGGACGTCGTCGGCGACGTCCGTTGCTGCCTTGCCAGCCTTCGCGGCCGCCGCACCCCTTCCTGCCGTTGCTGACACCTCCGTGGCCCTGGCGCCCCGGATCGTGATCTTCAGCCCCGCCCCCACCACGCGCCCCAGACCGAACGTCATGATGCCCAGCGCGCCGAAGACCACGTCGAGCACGTCGCCCTCGCCCGAGAAGAGGAGGACGACGTCGGCGACCAGCGCGACGGCGCCGGCCACCAGCGCGACCGCCCCGAGGACCTCCCCGACGATCGGCACCCAGCAGAGCAGGAGCGCCATGGCCCCGGCCCACATGGAGATCGCCCCGAACACGTCGGAGACCCAGTGGGTGACGTGCAGGACGTTGCGCCAGACGCTGTCGTGCAGGCCGTCGCCGCCGGTGATGTGCTCGATGTGCGCGACGGCGCGGGCGGCGGCGGCGTCCCGGGCCTGCACCGCGTCGGCGAGGCGCTCGCGGGCGCGGTCCAGGGCCCGGTCGGCGTCGGACAGGCCGGCGCGCAGGGCGGCGAGGCCGGGGTTGTCGACCGGGACCAGGCTCGTGCCGCCGACGGAGGTCGGAGCAGCGCCCCAGTCGGTGGTGCGCAGGGTGTGGTGGGCCTCGTCGATGGCCCGTTGGGCGGCCCGGGCTTCGGCCAGGGCGGTCAGCGACTCGGCCTGGGCGTGGTCGAGGGGGTCGGCGAACCCGGCGAGGGCCTCGGCGACGGCCTGGTAGCGCTTGTGGGCCTTGCGGATGTCGGCGGCGACGGCCTTGGCCTGGGTGTGGACCGCGTCGAGGGCCTGTGACTCGGAGAGCTGGTCGGAGCCGGTGACGGACTCGAGGCCGGTCGCGGCGCCCTCGATGGCCTCGGCGACGGTGGTGTACGCGCGGCTGGCCTGGCGGACCTCCTCGGGGTCGCCCGGGACGGGGTCGAAGCCGGCGAGCGGGTACCAGGACAGGGGGCGGGTCATGCCTGACCTCGCATGACGTCGGCCAGCCCGACGTCGAGGTCGTCGAAGGCGACCGCGATCTGCGAGCACGCCTCGGCGAGCGCCGCGATCTGCTCGACCATCGTGGCCCGGGCGTCGTCCCACTCGTGCGCGAAGTCGCGCAGGCAGTCGCTCAGGGGCCCGCCGCCGACGGCGTCCGCCACCCGGTCGCTGTGCGCGTTGGCGCCGTCGAACTCCGTCGCCACCGCGCGCAGGCTCACCGCTGCCATCCGTACCGCCGTCGTGTCCACCGCCAGCCGGTCTCCCACAGGTCCACTCCTTCCACGCCGCGTCGAGAAACAGGCGTCGTGCCCGCCACGCGAGCGGGCGGGCACGACGCCGGAGAAGGTGGGTCAGCCGCGCAGGCCGGAGGCGAGCTGGGTGTCGGCGTCCTCGAGGGTGGCGGCGGCCTTGCGCAGGTACTCGCCGAGGCTGGTCAGCGCGGCGACGGTGTCGGTGGCGCCCTGGGTGAACTGCCGGTAGGACTCCCCGAACGCGACGGAGGCCTGGTCGGTGACGAACCCGGAGGAGATCAGGGACTCGATGAACCCCTTGAGCTCGTTGAGCTTGGTGGTGATCTCGTCCTGCCCGTTGGTGAGGCGCGTCGCCGCGTTCCGCATCTCCTGGTACGACACGTTCAGGTTCGCCATCAGGTCCTCCGCCAGCGTCACGCTCCCGGACCATGCCGGGACCAGCGGACCGGTTCCGCCGTCCCGGACACTAGGGCAGAGCGGACAGCCGGGGCCCGGGCTTGTCCACAGCCGAGCACTGTCGGCTGCCAGGAGCCCTGGCCAGCGGCCGGCTGAAACCCCGCGCGGGAGTCACCCCACCGTGGACCTCGTCAGGTGCCCGACCGTGTCGCGGGAGGACCGCACGCCCTCGACCTGCTCGAGGATCCCGTCGAGCACTACCGCCCGGTCGAACCGCAGCGCGAACTCCCGTCCTCGCGACTCCCAGTCGGCCCGCTCGTGCGGGGACATGCCGAGCACCCGGTCCAGGGCGGCGGCGATCGCGTCGGGGTCGTCGACGGGGACGATGAGCGCGGTGTCCCCGACGGCCTCGAGGATCCCGCCCGTGTCGGTGGTGATGACGGGCCCGCCGCCGGCGAGCATCTTCTCGACGAGGGCGATGCCGAACGTCTCGACGAACTCGGGCCGCGGCTTGCTCGGCAGCACGAACGCGGCGCAGCCCGCCATGAGCTGGGGCTTCTCGTCGTCGGAGACGTCGTCGAGGAACTGGATCCGGTCGGCCGCCGGGGAGGCCGCCGCGAGCGCGCGCAGCCGCGCCGCGTCCGGCCCGCTGCCGGCGACGACCAGGGTCATGTCGGCGCAGGCGGTGGAACGCGCGAACCCGGCGATGAGGTCGTCCACCCCCTTGGCGTGCGCGAGCCGGGACAGGAACAGGACGTAGCCGTCGCGGGTCAGGCCGCGGGCGCCGAGCACGTCGTCGTCGGACCGGTCGAGGTACAGCCCGACGTCGATCGCCGGGTACGACACCTCCACCCGTGAGCGCAGGCGCTCGGCGAACGTGGTGCCGTGCCGGGCGTCCACCGCCTCCGCCTCCGCGACGACGAGGTCCCGCGTGTACCGGGACACCGCCAGGCACACGTCGTGGTCGAGGTACCCGGCCAGGACGTGCGCGGCGGCACCGAACCGGTCGGTCTCGACGCAGGCCCGCACCACGTTGGTGACGTCCGAGCCGACCGCCTCCGCGACCGTCACGACGTCCACCGGCAGGCCGGTGCGCCGCGCGACGTGCACCGCGTCCGCGACGGCGGTGGCGTGCGGCGACAGGTACAACGACATCGCGACCGTGGGCACCCCGTCGGTGAACAGCTCGACGAGCCGGCCGGTGATGCCCGCGAGCCACCGTCCGTCGGGCACCTTGTAGTCGCCGACCGGCTCCGGCCGCTCGACGTGGATGCCGGCCGAGTACGGCAGCACCCGGTCGAGGGGCTTGAGGGGCAGGCCGGTGGACTGCAGCCGGTCGATGGGCCACGTGATGATGCGGACCTCGTCGAACCCCCGGTGCAGGGCCGCCTCGGCGAGGTTGCGCGCCTCGCCGGAGTGGCCGCAGATCACCGGGTCGGCCCGGACCACGATGACGAGCCGGCGGGTCACCACGACGCACCGGCCGGTGGGGTGGTCGTCGACGGCGGCCGGGAGCCCCAGGGGACCGGTTCCGGCCCCAGCTCGAGGAGCAGCCGACCGCCCCGGTGCACCTCCGAGCCGCTGAGCCAGGTGCGGTCCAGCGCGCGCCCGTCGAGGTAGGCGGCCTGCACGTGCTGTGCGGGTCCGCCGTGCTCCGGCTCGACGAACCCGACCGTCTCGACCGTGAGCGGCCGCCCGCCCACGTCCAGCCGGGACTCCCGCCACGCCGGCGCGTTCACCAGGAACAGGTTCTGCCCCGCCACGGGGAACAGGCCGAGCGACGCCCACACGTACCAGGAGCTGAGCCCGCCGGAGTCGTCGTTGCCGGGCAGTCCGCCCCGGCCGGTGCCGAACTGCTGCTGGACCACGTCGTGCACCACCTCGGCCGTCCGGTCCGGGCGCCCTGCGTACATGTACGCCCAGGGGGCCTCCATGTCGGGCTCGTTGTTGAGACCCTCGAAGCGGCCCAGCGCGTACCCGGCCGCCATCTCCTCGACCGACGGGCGCACCCCTGGCTGCTTCACGGCGTCCGCACCGAACCCGAAGAACTGGTCGAGCATCGCCGTGAACCGGTCGTCGCCGCCGGCCAGCTCGATCCGGCCGGCCATGTCGTGCAGCAGCCGGAACGAGTAGTTCCACACGCCGCCCTCGTAGAACGTCGAGTCGCGCAGCAGGCCCGTCGACGGGTCGAACGCGTGCCGCCACTGGGCGGCGAGCGGCGTGAACTGGTCGACGAGCGTGCGGTCCCCGACGGCCGCCGCGACCACGGACGTGCACCAGTACCCGAAGGACAGGTCCAGCGTGTGGCTGATCGGGTGCGCCACCCCGCGCAGCAGGAAGTCCTCGCCGTAGGTGCGCCGCAGGTCGTTGTGCATGTGCACCAGCGCCCAGTCCCAGTCCATGCCGGGCAGCCCGAGCTGGCACAGGTCGGACAGGAACGTGTGCGCCAGCGCGCTGCCCTGCCGGGAGAACTGGTCGGCGCCGCGGGCCATCCGGTAGCCGATGGGGAGGTTGCCCTCCTCCTCGCTGATGTGCAGCAGCGCCGTCGCGAGCTCCACGGCCCTGTCGGGCATCAGCGCCGTCAGCAGGGGGAGCTGGGTGCGGTAGATGTCCCACATGGTCGCGATGTCGAACGCGAACGGCGTGTCCGTCGGCCAGAACGGGCTCTCGTCGGGCGCGAGGCACGGCTTGACGAGCGAGTGGTAGACGGCCGTCGAGAGCACGGTGTGCTTGTCGGCCGACGGGGTGTCCACCTGGACCTTGTCGAGCTGCTCGCGCCAGGCGGCGGCGGTGTCCGCCCGTCGGGCCGCGAAGCTCGTCGGGCCCGGACCGCAGTCCCGGTGCAGGTTGGCCCGGGCCTGCTCGACGCCGCGCAGCGAGAAGCCGATGCGGAGCTCGACGACCTCACCGGGCTCGGACGGGCCGGCCCACATGAGGCCGAAGGGCCGCAGCGTCGTGGGGCGGATGCGGTCGAAGTCCAGCCGCGTGCCGCCGGGCATGAGGCGGCGGTCGTACCAGAGCAGCTGCCGCCAGTGCCGCGCGTCGCACTCCACGTGCACCGCGAGGGGAGCACCCTCGACGACGATCTCGCCCTGCGCGACGCCCGGCGCCACGGACTCCAGGTGGGCGCGCAGCGGGACCGTGCGCCCGTGCGGGATGGTGAGGCCGCCGAGCGAGAAGTCGATCACGAGCCTCGCGTCCCGGTGGCCGGGGAACGTGTACCGGTGCACGGCGCTCTTCGGCCCGACCGTCATCTCGCACCGCACGCCGCTGTCCAGCGTGGCCGCGTACCAGCCGGGCTCCGCCTCCTCCCGCTCGACGGCGAACAGCCGGCCCAGCTCGTCGAGCGGCTGCAGCATCGGCGTCACGCGGAAGTAGTTGTAGTACTTGCGGATCGCGCCCGTCCCCGACTGCTGGAAGTGCGTGAAACCGCTGGCCATCGTGCTGTCGTACAGCTCGACGGGCAGCCCTTCGGTGCCGAGGTCGTACCGGCCGTACCCCGTCGGGTACGCCCCGCTGTACGCGCAGACGCTCACCATGCCCAGGGGGTGCTGGGCCCCCGGGTGCGTGTTCCCGACCTGCGGTTTCGGCCACCACCACGTGGATGCCAGCCCCTGCTGCTGCGGCAGGGACGTCGCCTCCGTGCCGATGAACGGGTCCACGCGCTCGAACATCGGCACGGCTCCTTCCGGCAGGGGCACACGTCCGGTACGGGCGGCGTGCCCGGTTCGCCGGAACGTACGGCAGGAGTGTGTCGGGGAGATTGCCGGTCGGTGAAGGGTTGCCGGGTGCCGTTGACCCGAACGCCGACGCGCGCCGCCACCCCGGGGTGACGGCGCGCGACGGGTGCTGCCGGGTCAGGCGCCGAACGGGTTCTCCGTCGCGATCTCGTCGGCCGTCGGGGCGACGATCTCGCCGCCGTGCCCCCAGCCGGTGAAGGTCATCTCGGTGTGGCCGCCCACCAGGTCGAAGGTCATCTTGCGCAGGAGGTCGTCCGGGCCGATCCAGTACGTGTAGGTGATCGTCTCCGGCACGGCGATGCCGGCGGCGGCCGCCTGGTCGAGCGTCGCGCGCTCCGTGCCGACGATCTTCGACGGGTCGATGACGAGCTCGTACGGCTGGGCCGCGACGCCGTCGAGCTGCTCCGGCGCCCCCTTCTTGGTGACGCTCACGATGGCCTCCTTCTGGCCCGCCATCCCCTTGTTCGGGTCCAGCCCGGAGGTGAGCTGGTCGACGGTCGCCGCCAGGGGGTTCGACGGGTCGGAAGGGTCGATCTGCACGAACTTGCCGCCCGTGACGTCGCCCATGTTCATGTAGAGCATGCCGCCGACCAGACGCATCGCCGTCTCGCCCGCCCCGGGGATCGTCATGGTCATGGAGAGCTCCTGCGTGTCGCCCGTGACGCGCGCCGACCCGCTGCTCGCGATCGACTGGCCCTGGGCCGTGGTCGTCATGGCGAAGTCGTAGCTGCCGGCGTCCTGCTGCGCGGCGGACAGGGTCTCGACGATGTTCGCGGCCGTGATCGTGGCCGCCTCCGGCGCCGGCTCCGGGTCCTGCGTGGCGACCGCGGTGCCGGTGGGGGCCGCCTCCTCGGCGGCGGGTGCGCCACCGCCGCACGCGGCGAGCGCCCACACGAGGGCGACCGTCGCGGGGACGGCGAGAAGACGACGGGACGAGCGCATGGTGAACCCCTAGGGACGGCCGCGGGTGGGTGGTCGATCCGGCGCGGCGGTGGACGGATCGGACATTCAGCCTGCCAGCCCGAGCGCCCGCCGTGTGCCGCCGGTGCGGGTGAACGTGTCACGACGGGGTCGTGGGAGCGTGCCCGGCGGACCCCACGAGCGCCGGTGCCGGCATCCACCGGTCGATGCCGACGAGCGCCAGCCCGAGCACCAGGAACGCCGCACCGAGCAGCAGCACCGACGACGACCAGCCGCCCGGGCCGAGCCGTCCGAGGTCGAGGAACCCGTACGGATAGCCGAGGTCCGGCCGCACGAGGCCCCGGGCCGTCACCGCCACCGCGTACGCGACGAGGTACCCGACCCACGCCACGGCGTGCAGCACCCGGAGCCGCCGGTGCGCGTCGACCACGACGAAGTCCACGAACGCCAGCACGGGGTCGAGCCGGTGCTCCGCGAACCCGGACGTGAGCCGCGGCCCGCCGCCCTGGTCGGGACCGGGTGGGAGCAGGAAGTAGGCGACCAGGGCCGTGACCAGCAGGAACAACGTCACGCCCCCCTTGAGCCACCCGGGCGGCTGCCTGACCCGACCGAGCGACGCGAGACCGGCCCACACCATCACGACGGCCAGCATCGACCCGCACTGGTTGGTGAAGTACACGAGCCCGTCGAGCCGCCCGTGCCACCAGATGTCGTGCGTGCCCGCGAGCGCCGCCCCGGCCAGCGCGAACCGGAGCACGGCCACGACGACGTCCGACCGCCTCCGTCGGCTCCCGGCTCGCCGCCCGCTGTGGTCGGCATCCCCTCGGCGCCCTTGTGCTCGCTCCACCGCTCGCCCCATGCCTCGCCCCTCGCCCACCCTCCCTCCGCCGTCCCACGACTGCGAGACCAACAGCCCGGTCGATGTGGGCCCGTTGGTCGACGTCCGTGTTGGTCTCGCCGTCCCACGACCGCGAGACCGACAACCCGGTCGACGTGGGGCCGTTGGTCGAGAACTCGTGTCGGCTCCGCCGTCCCACGACTGCGAGACCAACATCCCGGTCGACGTGGGGGCGTTGGTCGACACGGATGTTGGTCCCGGGGGCGGGGGAGCGGGGTGGCGGGCCCGGGGGTCCGGTTAGGCTCGGAGCGACTTCGGCCCCCGACGACGAGGACGGTCCATGACCGAGCAGCAACCCATCCGGTTCGGCGTGGTCGGCAGCGGCTGGCGTGCGGAGTTCTTCGTGCGGATGGCCCGCCTGATGCCTGACCGGTTCCGCTGCGTCGGTGTGGTGACCCGGACCGCGGAGCGCGGAGCCGAGGTCGAGGCCGCGTGGGGGGTGCCGACCGTGCGGACCGTCGAGGAGCTCGTGACCGCCACCGGCCCCACGACGGACCGTCCCGAGCTCGTCGTCGTCTCCGTGCCGTGGCCGGTGACGCCCGAGGTGACCACCGAGCTCGTCGCGCTCGGCATCCCGGTGCTGGCCGAGACCCCGCCTGCCCCGGACGCCGAGGGGCTGCGCGCCCTGTGGGCCGAGGTGGGCAGCTCCGGCCTGGTCCAGGTCGCCGAGCACAGCCCGTCGATGCCGGCGCACGCCGCGCGGATCGCCGCGGTCGACGACGGTCTGATCGGCGTGCCGACGCACGTGCAGATCTCCTCGACGCACCTGTACCACGCCGTCGGCCTGGTCCGACGGCTGCTGAGGGCCGGGCGCGACGAGGCCACGGTGCGCGCCACCACGTTCACCGCGCCGCTGCTCGAACCGCGCGGGCGCGACGGCTGGACCGGCGAGACGGTGGCCCGGGACCGCTGGCACGTGGTCGCGACGCTCGACCTCGGCGCCGGCCGCAGCGCCGTCTACGACTTCAGCGACAACCAGTGGCACAACCCGCTGCGCACCAACCGGATCGTCGTGCGCGGCTCGCACGGTGAGATCGTCGACGACACGGTCACGCGCTGGGTGGACGAGCGGACCGTCCTGTCGTCCACGTTCCAGCGGCAGGTGTCCGGGCTGGAGCAGAACCTCGACGGCTTCGACCTGGAGCACATCAGCCTCGACGGCCGGGTCCTGTACCGGAACGCCTTCGAGGGGGCCCGTCTCGCCGACGACGACATCGCCGTCGCCGCCCTGCTGACCTCGACCGGCGCCTGGGTGCGCGGCGACGGACCGCCGCCGTACCCGCTCGCCGACGGCTGCCAGGACCACCTCCTCGGCCTCGCCATCGAGGAGGCGTCCCGCACGGGCGCTCCCGTCCGGACCGCCCGGGAGGCGTGGGCCGACGCCTGACGGCGCGGCAGACTCCTCCCCATGACGTCAGCCGTGGTGGTCGGTGCCGGGATCGGGGGCCTCGCCGCCGGCGTGGCGCTCGCGCGTCGCGGCTGGTCGGTGACGGTCCTCGAACGGGCGGCGTCGCTCGAGCCCGTCGGCGCCGGCATCGCGCTCGCCCCCAACGCGCTGCGGGCGCTCGACGCGCTCGGGCTCGGCGAGGCTGTGCGCGGGCTGGCCCGGCTGAGCGGGGAGGTCGGCCTGCGGCGGCCCGACGGGCGCTGGACGGTGCGGGCCGACGTCAGCGCCGCGGCGGAGCGGCTCGGCGACACCGCCGTCGTGCTGCACCGCGCCCAGCTCGTCGACCTGCTCGCCCGCGCCCTGCCCGCGGGTGCGCTGCGGACGGGCGTCGAGGTGTCGTCCGTCGCACCCGGCGGGCGGGCAGTGGTGGCGACCCCGCTCGGTGGGCCGCAGCCCGTAGTGGCGACCGTGCCCGGCGGGCCGCAGGCCGTGGTGACGACCGCGCGCGACGGCGAGCTCCAGGCCGACCTCGTCGTCGCCGCGGACGGCATCGACTCGCCGGTCCGGCGTGCCCTGTTCCCCGGTCATCCTGCACCGACGTACACCGGCGTCACCGCGTGGCGGTTCGTCGCGCCCGCCCCGCCCGGCGGGGTCGAGCCCGCCGAGACCTGGGGTCGCGGGTCGGTCGTGGGGCTGACGCCGCTCGCCGACGGCCGCGTCTACTGCTACCTCACGGCCGCCCAGCCCGAGGGCACCCGGTTCGACGACGAGCCCGACGAGCTGCGCCGGCGGTTCGGCGGCTGGCACGCCCCGATCCCCGAGCTCCTCGCGGACCTCGACCCGGCCGCGGTGCTGCACCACGACCTGCGCCGGCTCGCGACGCCGTTGCCGCGGTTCGACGTGGGACGCGTCGCGCTCCTCGGTGATGCGGCGCACGCGATGCCGCCCCACCTCGGCCAGGGCGGGTGCCAGGCGCTGGAGGACGCGGTCGTGCTGGCCGCCTCGGTGGCCGGCGGTGCCGACGTCGGGTCGGGGCTCGCCCAGTACTCGGCCGCGCGGCTGCCGCGCACCACGAGGATCGCGCGGATGTCCGCCCAGGTCGGGGCGCCGTCGGCCTGGACGTCCACGCCGGCGGTGGCCCTGCGGGACGTGGGGATGCGGCTCGCCGGCCGGTTCGCCGGCCCCCTCATGGAGCGCCGGCTGCAGGACGTCGTCGGCTGGCACCCGCCCTCCTGAACGGCCCGCCGCGTCCGGATGCGGACCTCCCGGACCGGTGCGAACGTCGAGTGATGACCCGTTTCGGATACACGCTGATGACCGAGCAGTCCGGGCCGCGCGAGCTGGTCCGGTACGCCTCCGCCGCCGAGGACCTCGGGTTCGACTTCGAGGTCTCCAGCGACCACTACTTCCCCTGGCTCGACGCGCAGGGCCACGCGCCGCACGCGTGGACGCTGCTCGGCGCGGTCGCCCAGGCGACGTCGCGCGTCGAGCTCATGACGTACGTGACGTGCCCGATCCTGAGATACCACCCGGCCGTCGTCGCGCAGCAGGCCGCGACGCTCGGTGTCCTGTCCGGCGGCCGGTTCCAGCTCAACCTCGGGGCCGGCGAGAACCTCAACGAGCACGTGGTCGGTGAGCGGTGGCCGGCGGTCGGCGAGCGCCACGACATGCTGGAGGAGGCGGTCGAGATCATCCGCGGCCTGCTCACCGGCGAGCGCTTCTCGTTCGACGGCAGCTACTACCGCGTGGACTCCGCCCGCGTGTGGGACGTGCCGGAGGAGCCGGTGCAGATCGGTGTCGCGGTGTCCGGGGACCAGTCGGTGGAGCGGTTCGCGCCGCTGGCGGACCACCTCGTGGCCGTCGAGCCGGACGCCGACCTGGTGCGCTCGTGGGACGCCGTCCACCCGGGGCCGTCCCGCAAGATCGGTCAGGTGCCGATCAGCTGGGACACCGACCGCGACCGGGCGGTCGCCCGCGCGCACGAACAGTTCCGTTGGTTCGCCGGCGGGTGGAAGGTGAACGCCGACCTGCCCACGACGGAGGCGTTCGCCGCGGCCAGCCAGTTCGTGCGACCCGAGGACGTGGCGGAGCAGATCGCGTGCGGACCCGACCTCGACGCGATGGTGCAGGCGGTCTCGGCGTACTGGGAGGCCGGCTTCACGGACATCGCGTTGGTGCAGGTCGGCGACGAGGCGCAGGACGAGTTCCTCGCCAAGGCCGCCGGGCCCCTGCTCGAACGCCTCCGCGCGGCCGCCCCCCGTCCCTGACCGCGAGCGCCCCTGACCGGGAGCGCCCCTGACCGGGAGCGCCCCTGACCGAGAGCGCCCCTGCCCCGGAGCGCCTGTGACCGAAGGAGAGACCCATGGCAGTGACCACGTTCCAGGACCTCCCGCTCGCCGACCGTGACCGTGAGTGGGACGGCGCCGCCGCCGAGAAGCGCGTGCGCGCCTGGGCCGACGCCGAGGACGAGCCGAACGGCAAGTACCGGGACGCGCACGTCTGGTACGACGCCGACGCGAAGGGGAACTTCACGGCGTACAAGCTGCTCATCGCCGATGTCCTGGACGGACGGCTGACGGCGGTCCCGCGTGGCGTGTTCGCGGCGGCGGCCGTCATGCAGGGGTCCCGCGGCGGCGTCGACCTGCCGGACAAGGACCGCGACCGCGTCAAGAGCCACCTGGCGAAGTACTACGCGAAGCTCGACGACACCCCGCCCTGGGACGACTGACGGGAGCCGGCCGGTCCCAGGCGGGTGGTCAGTGCCCGAACCGCGCCAGGTCCGCGGGGATGTCGTCGTGCCGCAGCTCGAACCAGACGGCCTTGACGGCGTCCCCGCTCTCCGGCGCGGTGCCCCACGCGCTCGAGAGCCGGTCGACGAACATCACGCCGCGGCCGCCGAGCGCCATGGGCGGCGGGTCCTGGAGCACGGGCACGTCCCGGGCGCCGTCGGTGACCTCGACGCGCGTGCGCTCGTCGTCCACGTCGACACGCAGGACCACGGGCGGGTCGGCGTGCGCGACGGCGTTCGTGACGAGCTCGCTCACGAGGAGCACCAGCATGTCGAGCCGGTCGGGCTCCACGCCCGCCTCGGTGAGCCGCTCCCGGGCCCATCGGCGAGCAGGCGCGATGGCCGCCAGGTCGGCGGTGACGGGCGTCTCGGCGCGCATGGGGACCCTCCAGGGGGCGGAGCGGGTGGTGCCGGTGGTGCCTGTCCCGCCGGTGGTCGTCCGGCGGTCCTCGCCACGGTCGTTCACATCCGATGATTCGGCAAGTCGAACACCGCCCCGAGGGCCGGATGTCGCCCGCCCGGCTGGGAGCATGGACGCGTGCAGCCGACAGCTCCCCCCTCCACCGGCGGCACCCCCGCGGGCCACGGTCCGACCAGGAGCCAGGTCCGCCGGTGGCGCCAGTACCTCGCGGACGAGCGTGCGGAGGCTGCGGTGTACCGCGACCTGGCCTCGCGGCGGACCGGTGAGGAGCGGGCGATCCTGCTGGCGCTCGCGGACGCGGAGGGCCGGCACGAGCAGCACTGGCTGGACCTGCTGGGCGACGACGTGGGCCGTCCGTTGCGTGGTGACTTCCGCACGCGGGTCCTCGGGTTCCTGGCCCGGCGGTTCGGGTCCGTGTTCGTGCTCGCGCTCGCACAGCGGGCGGAGGCACGCTCGGGGTACGGCGACGACGTGGACGCCACGGCGGCCATGGCGGCGGACGAGCGGATCCACGAGGAGGTGGTCCGCGGGCTGGCGCTGCGCGGCCGCAACCGCATCTCGGGGACGTTCCGGGCGGCGGTCTTCGGGGCGAACGACGGGCTGGTGAGCAACCTCGCGCTGGTGCTCGGTATCGGCGCGAGCGGCGCGTCGAACCAGGCCGTGCTCTTCACGGGCCTGGCGGGGCTGCTGGCGGGCGCCCTGTCGATGGCGGCCGGCGAGTACGTCTCCGTGCGGTCGCAGCGCGAGCTCCTCGAGGCGTCCCGCCCGAGCGAGCACGCCCGGGCGGCGCTGGCCCATCTCGACGTGGACGCCAACGAGCTCGCGCTCGTGTACCGGGCGCGCGGCATGGCCGCGGACGAGGCGCAGGCCCGCGCGGACGCGGCGCTCGGCGCCCCGGGGACGTCGGCGCTCGTGCTTCCCCCGCCGGAGGGCGTCGAGGAGGTTGACGAGCACGAGGCGATCGGCACGGCGGTCGGTGCGGCCGCGGCCAGCTTCTGCTTCTTCGCGTCGGGCGCGCTCGTGCCGGTCCTGCCGTACCTGCTGGGCGTGGAGGGTCCGGCGGCCGTGGCGTGGGCGGCGGTGCTGGTCGGGATCGCGCTCCTGGGCACGGGGGCTGTCGTCGGCGTGCTGTCGGGGGCGTCACCGGCGAAGCGGGCCCTGCGGCAGCTCGCCATCGGCTACGGGGCGGCGGGGGCGACCTATCTCCTCGGTCTGGCGTTCGGCTCGACGGTGTGACCGAGAGGAAGGTGAGGCAAGCCTCACCTTCCCTTATGCTGACGGGCGTGACGACGACAGTGGAGGCTCCGGCCCTGCCGTTCCGGATGTTCGCGGTGCAGGTCGCGGCCGTGCAGAGGTTGTGCCCCAGCGTGGTCCGCCTGACGTTCACGGGCGACGACCTGGACCGGTTCGCCGACAACGGGTTCGACCAGCGCATCAAGTTCTTCCTGCCGCTGGACTGCGGCTACGACGCGCTCCTCGACCTCTCGGCGAGCGACGACTGGTACGGCCGCTGGCGCTCGCTGCCCGACGACCGCCGCCATCCCCTCCGTACGTACACGGCTCGCGGAGTTCGTCAGGAGCGCCGCGAGGTCGACGTGGACGTGGTCCTGCACGGCGACCTGGGGCCGGCCTCCCGGTGGGCGCTGGCCGCCACCCCCGGCGACGAGCTCGTGATCCTCGGGCCCAACGCCGACGCGGTCGGCCCGCACGGCGGCGTCGACTTCGTCCCGCCGACCCGCACGGACCGCCTGCTCGTCGCGGGGGACGAGACCGCGCTGCCGGCGATCGCCGGCATCCTCGAGCGGCTCCCCGCCGACGCCCGCGGCGAGGCCCTCATCGAGATGCCGTGCAGCGAGGACCGCCTCGACCTGGTCGCTCCTGCCGGTGTCACCGTCCGCTGGTACGGCCGCGACGGTGGCGCCCACGGGTCGCTCCTGGTCCCCGCCGTGCAGGCTGCCGCCGCCCGCATGCTGCCCGGGCGGGCTCCCACGCCGGACGTCGAGCTGGAGGACGTGGACGTCGACGGCGGCCTCCTGTGGGAGGTGCCGGTCGACACCACCGGCGCGGCGCTGGCGTCCGAGGCGGTGATGTACGCGTGGCTGGCCGGGGAGGCCGCCGTCATCAAGACGCTCCGGCGGCACCTGGTCGGGGAGTGCGGCGTGGACCGCAGCGCCGTGGCGTTCATGGGGTACTGGCGCGAAGGGCGCGCCGAGCCGAGCTGACGCGCGTCCAGGGCGACGCGTTCGGCCTGGTGTCCCGTCAGTGGATCACGGCGAGCAGGATGCCGACGCCGACGAACAACCCGCCGAACACGCGGTTGAGCACCCGACGGCCCGACTCCCGTGCCGTGACCCGGACGAGACCGCGCGCCGCGCTCGCGAAGAGGAACCACATGACGACCACGTCGACGGCGACGACGGTGGCCCCGACGACGGCGTACTGCGGCACGAGCGGCCGGTCGAGCCGCACGAACTGCGGCAGGAAGGCGAGGAAGAAGACGATCGCCTTCGGGTTGGTGAGGTTCACGAGGAGCCCGCGGCGGAACATCGACCACGCGGGCTCCCTGACCTGCTCGGCGACGCCGCCGATGGCCGTGCTCGCCCGGAACTGACGGACGCCGAGGTACACGAGGTAGGCGGCGCCGAGGTAGCGGATCACGTCGAACGCCGTCTGCGAGCGGCTGACCAGCGCCCCCACGCCCGCCGCGACGACCACCACGTGCACCACGAGCGCGAGCTGCTGCCCGAGGATCCCCCAGATCGACCGCACCCACCCCGAGCCCAGCGAGTTGGACATCGTGTTGATCGCCCCCGCACCCGGTGTGCACGAGATCACGAGGCAGGCGCCGACCAGCGCGAGCCAGAGGGACGGGCTCACGCGCGGGGCACCGGGACGGTCACGTGCTGCATCATGCCTCGCCGTCGGGCACGGCCCGGGGGCTCGTCAGGGGTGGCGACCCAGCCCGTAGCATCGGGCCGGTGCCCCCCCGATCGCCGTTGCCCGCGCGGCACGGCCTCAACGCCGCGTGGATGCGCACCCCTGACCGGGAGGGTTCCAGGGTGCACGGGTGGCCCACCATGGGCGACTGGCTCAGGGACCGGTTGCCGGACCACGTCGACGTCGGGTCGATGCTGGAGCGACGGTGCTTCGTCGACGAGGGCGGGCGCGCCGTGCTGGCCGACGACCCGTTCGCCCCGCTCGTGTTCGTGTGGTTCCACCGGGACCTGCGCGACGAGCCCGAGGTGACGGCGCCGATCCACGTGGTGCATCACGACGACCGGCTCGTGGTCGTCGACAAGCCCGCGTTCCTGTCCTCGATCCCGCGCGGCCGGCACGTGGTGCAGAGCGTTGTCGTCCGCCTGCGCGCCGAGCTCGGCCTGCCGGACCTGTCCCCGTTGCACCGCCTGGACCGGGTCACGTCGGGCCTGCTGATGCTGGCGACCGAACCGCGGTGGCGAGCGCCGTACCAGACCCTGTTCGAGCGCCGAGAGGTGCACAAGACCTACTGGGCGCTCGCGCCGCTGCGCGACGACCTGACGTTCCCGGTCGTGGTCCGCGACCACCTCCGTAAGGAGCGCGGGTCCCTGCAGGCCGAGGTGGTGCCCGGTGCGCCCGTCAACGCCGAGACGCTCGTCGAGCTCGAGTCGGAGGCCGACGGCCACGGGGTGTACCGACTGACTCCCCGCACGGGCCGTACCCACCAGCTCCGCCTGCACCTGTGCGGGCTCGGCATCCCGATCGTCGACGACCCGCTGTACCCCGAGGTGCGGGACGTCTCGGTGGACGACTTCAGCACCCCGCTGCAGCTGCTGGCCGGGGAGCTGGCGTTCACCGACCCCGTCGACGGCACCTCACGGCGGTACCGGAGCGTCCGGCGCATCCCGCTGACCGCGTGACCGCCTGACTGCCTGACCGCGTGACCGCCTGACCTGGGCGGGCCCGCCGGGCGGGTGCTGTTCGACGGCCCGGTGTGGGTGCACTACGGGTTCCTCGCGGTCGAGCCGAGCTTCGCGTCGGTCGACGACCTGATCGGCGCCCGCGGCGGGCAGCGCGACGGGCGCGGCTGCGTCGCGTGCAGGAGGAGTCGGACCTGTGGGGCGGTCGTCCGCCGACCGAGGAGCTGCGCGGCTGGGGCTGGCGGGCGGCCCGGCTCGCGCGCGACGACCGCGACCTCGTCGACAGGCTCGTCGCCCTGTCGCCCGGCCAGCAGCGCGCGGTGGCGACGTGGGCGGCGACCCGGGCGTGCGAGCGGGCCGGGATCCTCGACGTGCCCGCGGCCGTCGAGGCGCTCGACCTGGTCGCGCGCAGCGGTCGCCTGCCCGCGCTCTGGAAGGACTGGGACGCCGTCTGGGACGCGCTGTTCCCGCCCGACGAGGGCGACGAGCCCACGCAGGTCGTCGTGACCCTCCACACGGCAACGACCGTGTCGCTCGGCGGCGGACCGCCCCCGCGCACGCCGCTCGGGCCCGAGGCCTCCGCGATCGAGGCGGTGCAGGGCGCGGGGAAGAAGCACCCCGGCAAGGCCGCGGCGCGTGCGGTGGCGGGGCTGAGCCACGGCGCCGAGGACCTTCCCGCGTGCTTTGCCGAGGTGCGTGACGAGATCCGCCGGGTGGTGGGGGAGCCGTGAGGCGGCGCCACCCGGCGTGGCCTCGCCCGCACTGCCGGAACGGAGGCCGGCTCAGTGCCGGGACGGCTTCACGAGCGGGGCGGGGAACCGGACGCCGACGGCGGTGCCGCCGAGCCAGGTCGTGAGGCGGTCCGCCTCGGCGTCGATCGCGGCGCGGGCGTCGGCCCCGACGTCCTCGAGCAGCACGATCTCGACCTCGCCGGCCGGGCTGGTGGCCCAGCCGCCGACCATGCGCCCGTCGACCCAGATGGAGGCGCCGCCGTTGCCCGTCGCGTCGAACAGCTGCGGCTTGTGCGGGCCGAGGTACCAGTCGCGGTCGAACCAGCCCATGGTCGTCGGGTCGAGGCCCGGCAGGAGCGCGACCCACGGGTCGACCGGCCCGACGGGCTCGAGGTCGTCGGGCAGGACGTAGCCGGTGCGGCCGTCGAGGTCGACCTCGACGGCGCCGACGTCGCGCAGGGCCGCGCGGACCGCCGTCAGCGTCGAGCCGAGCCACCACTTCACGTCGACCTCCGTGGCCGGACCGAACGTCCGCAGCCACCGCCCGACGAGCCGCGCGCGGGCGACGGCCTCCGGCACCGGCTCGAGGGGCGCGCCGAGCCAGTCCTGCATCAGCGCCCACGTCGGGCGGGACGTCGTCCACTGCCCCTGGTTGCCGGAACGGACCACGACGCCGCCCGCGGACAGGCAGGTCAGGACCCGCCCCACGACGGCGAACCGGCCCGCCCACGGCTTTCCGGCGCTGTGCTCGACGGTGCTGTCGAGCAGCGGGACCCGGGTGCGCAGCTCGGTCGCGGCCAGGGGACCGGATGCGGCGAGCTCGGCGACGGCGGCCGCCATCGCGTCGGCGACCCAACGCTCACCGTCGTCGACGAGCCCGGCGGCGGCGACCTGCTTGGCGAGCCGCCGACGCTCGGTCCCGGCGACGCCGTCGCTCGCCGCGGCCTGCACCACGGGCAGCAGGTCCCGTGGCACCGCGAAGATGGTCCGGCGCATCGCGAGGTGCTTGACCAGCGACCGCTCCTCGTAGAGCGCCCGCTCCAGGTCCTTCACGTGGAAGCCGTCGACGCGCGCCCACGCGGCCAGGAACAAGGCGGCGGGGTCGGTGCCGTGCAGCACCACCATCGCGTCGGTGGCGTCCTCGACGGTCGCGACCCGGGACGCCGGCGTCACGGCATGTCGGCGGGCGAGCCGCGCGCGGCGCTCGTCGACGTCGAAGCGGAGCACGGTGCTACGCCGTCACGGGCCGGACCTGCGCCCGGCCCGCCCACCACCGGTTCACCAGGTAGAGCAGCACGCCGACCGCGAGCAGCACGCCCGCTCGCAGGTACACCGCACCCTCCCGGCCGGTCAGCGGCGAGGCGAGGACCAGGGACGCCACGGCGCCGAGCACCGGGGCCCAGGTCGGCGCCCGGAAGGGCCGCGTGCCGGCCTCCTCGTCCTCCGGCGAGCCCTCGTCGCCGTCCGTGGGCTGGCGTCGCAGCACGAGCACCGACACGTTGACCACGGCGAACACCAGCAGCAGCAGGAGCACGGTGGTGTCGGCGAGCCCGGCCAGGTCGCCCGTCGCGACGAGGGTCATCGCGATGAGCACCGTGAACGCGATCGCCACGTACGGGGTCTGGCGGCCCGGGTGCACCCGGCCGAGCACCGGCGGCACGATGCCCTCGTTGGACATCCCGTACACCAGCCGCGACGCCATGATCATGTTGATCAGCGCCGTGTTGGTGACGGCGAGCAGCGCGATCAGCGCGAACAGCTTCGGCGGGAACGTCAGGCCTGCCACCTTCACGACCTCCAGCAGCGGCCCGGTGGAGCCCGCCAGCGTCTCGGTGTCCACGAGCATCGACGACGTGAACGCGACCCCGAGGTAGATGACGCCGGCGACCGCGAGACCGCCGAACAGGGCCCGAGGGAAGTCCCGGCGGGGCCGACGGCACTCCTCGGCGAGGTTCACCGAGTCCTCGAAGCCGAGCAGCGCGTAGAACGCGAGCGCCGTCGCCCCGAGCACCGCGACCCACGGCGTGCCCTCGGGGTCGAGCGTGAGCGCCCGTTGCGGGTCGCCGTCACCCTGAAGCAGCGCCCAGGCGCCGATCGCGAGGATGACGACGAGACCGGACGCCTCGATGATCGTCAGCACCACGTTGACCTTCACGGACTCCGAGATGCCGAGGACGTTCACGGCCGTGATGACGAGCAGGAAGAACCAGGCCGCGAGGAGCGTCGGGACGCTCACGAACTCGGCGAGGTAGTCGCCGCCGAACGCCCGGGCGGCGGCGCTGGCGCTCGTGATGCCGGACATCATCACCGTGAACGCCACCAGGAACGTGAGGAACGGGCTGCGGAACGCCCGGTTCGCGTACAGCGCGGCGCCTGCGGCCTGCGGGAACCGCCCCACCAGCTCGGCGTAGGCGGTCGCCGTGAGGGTCGCGAGCGCGAACGCGCACAGGAACGGGACCCAGATGGCGCCGCCGACCTCCGCGGCGACCTTCCCGGTGAGCGCGTAGATGCCCGCGCCGAGGATGTCGCCGACCACGAACAGCAGGAGCACCTTGCGGCCGATGGTGCGGCGCAGGCCGGGCGACCGGTCGGCCGTGGGTGCGGTGGGGGCGGTCGGCTGGTCGGTCACGGGACCTCCGCGGGCGTTCGACGTCGGATGCCCGCCAGTGTTCCGCGCGGCTCGCGAGGCCGCGCGTCGGCTGCGAGGAGCGCGCCGCCGGAGGTCGGGTGCCTGCGCGCCGGGAGCACGCCGGACCGTGCATCGGCCCGGCCGCTCGACGAGCGGGCCCGCGGATCGCTGCCTACGCTCGGACCTTTCCACGACCGCGAGCCACGGGAGGTCCCATGAAGGGCAAGGTCGCATTCGCCGTCGGTGCCGGTGTCGGCTACGTGCTCGGAGCACGCGCAGGCCGGGGGCAGTTCGAGCGGATCAAGAGCTGGGCGAACGACGCGTGGCACGACCCGCGCGTGCAGGACTACGTCCAGGAGGCGGAGAGCCAGGCGACCCAGTTCGCGAAGCAGCAGGGCGCGGCGCTCAAGGACAAGGCCGTCGAGGTCGCGAAGTCGGCGGTGTCCGGCAGGACGGGCGACAGCAAGTGGACCTCGTCGCCCGAGGCGGACGACCCGGTGGTCGACGTGCGGGCGGGCGAGCCCGTGCTCGACGTCGACGACCTGGAGCACGGCCGGCCCTGATCGTCGCGGGCGCGGCCCTCGGCGTGGCGCGTCCGCCCCGGGCGCGCCCGCCGTCGTCAGGTCCGCCAGACCTGCACGACGCTGGGCCGCGGCCCGCCCCAGGCCCCGTCCCGCACGGTTCCCGACGGCACGTAGTCGGGGAACGCCGACTGCTGCGCGTCCCACGACCCGTCCTCGCCGGGGTGCTGCACGGACACGTAGACCATGCCGTCCCGGTCGCGGACCACCGGACCGCAGGTCTCGGCGCCGACGGGAACGGACAGGAACTGCTGGACGTGCCCGCGCTCGGGCCCGGTGAGGGGCACCTTGAACAGGCCGTCGTTGCGTGAGATGACGGCCGGGGCTCCGTCGGTCGCGATCCACAGGTTGCCCGCCGAGTCGAACGCCAGGTTGTCCGGGCACGAGATCGGCGAGACCCGCTCGGGTGGGAACCCGGCGAAGTACGTCGAGCCGTTGCGCGCCGGGTCGCCGCAGAGCAGCAGGATGCTCCAGCCGAACGTCGTCGCGGCCGCGTCGCCGCCCGCCTCGACGATCTCGACCACGTGCCCGTCGCGGTTGGCGCTCCGCGGGTTCGGCTCGGTCGCGCCCTCCCGGCCCGGCATCCCGCGCTCGACGTTGTTGGTGCACGCGACGTAGACGCGCCCGGTCGTCGGGTGCGGCTGGACGTCCTCGCAGCGGTCCATCTTCGTCGCGCCGGCGGCGTCCGCCGCGAGCCGCGTGTGCACGAGGGCCTCGTCGACGGTGAAGCCGGGCACGTGGCTGACGCCGTCGACGACGAGCGGGAGCCACTCGCCGGTGCCGTCGAACGCGCCGTCCGAGGGCAGCGCGCCCGAGCCGGTGAGCTCGGCGGTGGGCGAGTCGCCGGTGAACCGGGCCACGTAGAGGTCGCCGGCGGTGAGCAGCGTCCTGTTGTGGCGCCGGTGCCGGGCGCCGGGCCGGTAGGTGTCGCGGGAGACGAACTTGTACAGGTAGTCGAACCGCTCGTCGTCACCCATGTATGCCGTGACCCGGCCGGACCGTCCGACGATCACGTTGGCGCCCTCGTGCTTGATGCGACCCATCGCGGTGTGCTTGACCGGAGGTGCCCCGGGGTCGTGAGGATCCACCTCCACGATCCAGCCGAACCTGTGCGGCTCGTTCGCGTAGCCGGCGTTGCGGGCGTCGAAGCGCGGGTCGACGTCCTCCCAGCCGCGCTCGGTGCTCCTGTCGAGCAGGCCGTACCGGCGGTCGGCCGCCGACGTGCCGGCCGCACGGAAGTACCCGTGGAAGTTCTCCTCGCCGGACAGCACCGTGCCCCACGGCGTGGTGCCGCCCGAGCAGTTGCCCAGCGTGCCGACCGGAGTGGTGCCGGCCGGGTCGGTGACGGTCCGCAGCAGGGGAGAGCCGGCCGCGGGCCCGGTGAACCGGAACGGCGTCGTCGCGGTGATCCGCCGGTTGAGCGGTGCACCGACGCGGTACGACCAGGGGCGGCCGCGCCGCAGCCGGAACAGCTGCACGACGCTCAGCCCGTGCGCCTCCATGGAGGCCCGGCGCCGCGTGTCGGCGACCTCCGGGTCCTGCGTGGGAGGGAACATCAGCGCCTCGTTGGTGTACTCGTGGTTCGCGACGAGCACGGCCCAGAACCCGAGCGGTCCCTCGAGGATGTCGAGGTAGTCGTTGTTGTAGCCGAACTGGCGGGCCTGGAGCTGCGGGGTCTGCCTCGCCGGGTCGAACCGGTCGTCGTGCGAGAACAGCGGGTCGCCCCACCGGATGAGCGGCGCCCAGGTGTAGCCGTCCGGCACCATGAACCGGTCGACGCTGGACGGCACCGGCTCGATGGGCACGAAGGGCAGCCTCCCGGCGGCCTGCGGCGGGTCTGTCGACGGCGCGGCGGCAGCGGCAGGCCCCGCCCCCGCCACGGCCGGACCGAGAACGATCGCGGCCCCCGCGGCCGCCGCACCGGCGAGCACGGCACGGCGGGTCAGCGCGATCTCGGCGACGTCCCGGAAGTAGGGGTTGGCGCTCTCGTTCGGCACCGGGTGCGCGCAGGCGTCGGCGCACGCGAGGCGGCAGGTGACGGGGGACCGCTTGCCTGCGGTGCGGCCCAGCATCGGCAGGAGGGGACGCTCTGTCATGGCGACCCCGAGGGGTCCTGCACACCGTCCAGCACGGCCCGGGCCGTGGCGTAGGGGACGGCTCCGGCCGGGACCACCACACCGTCCTCGTCGGACCCGAGCGGCTCGAGCGTCGCCAGCTGCGACGCCAGGAGGCCCGCCGGCATGAAGTGGCCGCGTCGCGCCGCCATCCGCCGGCCGAGGTCGTCGTCGGGCACCGCGATGTGCACCATCCGCACGCGCCCCTCGGCCTCCCGGAGCGTCTCCCGGTACGCGCGTCGCAGGGCCGAGCAGGCCACCACCGTCGACCGTCCCGCCTGCGCGTGCTCCGTCATCGCGTCCCGCACGAGCCGGAGCCACGGTCCGCGGTCGTCGTCGGTCAGCGGGATGCCGGCGTGCATCTTCTCGACGTTCGACGGCGGGTGCAGCTCGTCGCCCTCGATGAACGGGACGCCCAGCCGCTCGGCGACGAGCTTCCCGATCGTCGTCTTCCCGGTCCCCGACACCCCCATGACGACGAGGTGCACGACGTCCGCCGTCGGCGGTGCGTCGGCCTGGTCGTCCGGGTCCGGCTGGTGCGCGCCCACAGGTCTCCTCCCGATCTCGCGGCCACTCTGCCACTCAGCCCTACAACCCGCGCCGGCCCTGCCGATAGGGCAGGAGTAGAGCATCGAGCGTCGACGTGCCTCGCAACGGCGCGAGGCAGGCGAGGGAGTGCGGTCGTGATGAGTGCATGGTGGGAGGGCCCGCTCGTCGGGTTCCGGTTGGAGACCACAGGACCGGACGTCGAGTCCGCCCGGATCGTCGCGGCGGAGATCACCGTCGACGACCCGGCGGTCGGCCCGGCCCGCGTCCACCACGTGCTCGTGGACCCCGGCGTGGAGATCCCCGAACCGGCGACACGGGTGCACGGCATCACGACGTCGGACGCCCGGGAGAACGGCCTACCCACGCGTGACGGCATCGCCCAGGTGGTGCGCCTCCTGGCCTCGACCGCGCACCTGCCCCTGGTCGTGTCCGGCGGCACGTTCGACCTCACGGTCGTCGACCGTGAGGCGCGGCGTCACGGTCTCGACGGGTTCGAGCACGGAGCGGTGATCGACCCCCGGGTCCTGGACAAGCACCTGCAGCCCGGCTGCCAGGGCAGGCGCACGCTGCGCGAGGCGGCCGAAGGGTACGGCCTGCGCCTCGAGCTCGCCCGCACGCCCGAGGACGGTGCCCTCCCGGCGATCCGGCTCGCTCGTGCCCTCGGCCGCACGGGCCGGCTCCCCGCCGACGCGGCGGAGCTGCACCGCCGTCAGGTCGCGTGGCGCGGCGAGCAGGTCCTGCTCCAGCAGTACGCCGCCGCACGCAGCCGGTGGCAGGGCGTGGTGCCCCGCCAGTGGCCCGTGATCGACGTGCCCGTGGCCTGGGCCGCGTCCCGCTCGGCCTGACGCCAACTGTCCTGGGCCGCCGCGCGAGGTCGTGACTCAGGGCAACTACACTCCCTCGGTGCCCTCTCTCGTCGTCGACATGACGCCCCTGCGCGTCAGCCCTCAGTTCCGGCGGCTGTGGTGGGGGCTGTCCGTCTCGAACCTCGGGACCCAGCTCACCGTCTTCACGGTCGGCCTGCAGGTGTTCGACCTGACCCGGTCGACGTTCTCGGTCGGCGTGCTCGGCCTGTGCGCGCTGGTCCCGCTCGTGGTGTTCGGCCTGTACGGCGGGGCGATCGTGGACCACTACGACCGCCGCACGGTCGCGCTCGTGGCCTCCCTGGTGAGCTGGGCGGCCACCCTGGCCCTGGCCGCGCAGGCGTGGGCCGGCAGCACGTCGGTGGGGCTGCTGTTCGTGCTCGTCGCGGTGCACTCCGGGGCCGGGGCCGTGAACAGCCCCGCGCGCAGCGCGATCATCCCGCGACTGCTCGAACCGCGACTCATCCCGGCCGCGAACGCCCTGCAGACCGTCGGGTTCAGCGTCGCCATGACCGTCGGCCCGATGCTCGGCTCGGCGCTCGCGGCCGTCGACTTCGGTCTCGCCTACACGGTCGACGCGATCCTGTTCACCGCCGCCCTCGGCGCCCTCCTGCGGCTCCCGCCCGTGCCCCCCGAGGTGTCGTCGACCCGGCGCAGCCGCGTCGGGATCGGCTCGGTGGTCGACGGCCTGCGCTACCTGCGCACCCAGCCCGACGTCCGCATGACGTTCGCCGTGGACCTGATCGCGATGGTCACGGCGATGCCGCGCGTGGTGCTCCCCGCGGTGGGGCTGCTGTACCTCGGCGGAGGAGGGCGGACGACGGGCGCGCTGGCGACGGCGATCGCGCTCGGCTCGGTGCTCGCCGGGCTGTTCTCCGGCCGGCTGACCGGGGTCCGGTGGCAGGGGCGGGTGATCACGCTGGCCATCACCGTGTGGGGGCTGGCGGTCGTCTGCTTCGGGCTGGTCCTCGTCAGGGTGGGGGACACCAGGCCGGAGCACGTCCTGTGGGTCGCGTTGGGCCTGGCGTTCCTCACGCTGGCCGTCGCCGGCGGTGCCGACGCGATCAGCGCGGTGTTCCGCCAGAGCATCCTGCAGACCGCCACCCCCGACGACATGCGCGGCCGGCTCCAGGGCATCTTCATCGTCGTCGTGGCGGGTGGCCCGCGGCTCGGCGACCTGTGGATCGGCACCCTCTCCGACCGGGTGGGCGAGGCGTGGGCGGTCGTGCTCGGCGGCTGCCTGTGCGTCGTGCTGCTGTGGCTCCTGGTCCGCGCGCAGCGCACGTTCTGGAACTACGACGCCCACCGCCAGGTCGTCTGAGGTGACCACTTCACCGTCACCGCCTGCAGCGACGCCTCTCCGTCTCGCGCACTGATCTCGCAGCAGCGGGAGCTCAGGACGGGGGCGGGCCCTCCCCGGCGCTGCGGCCGAGGCGTTCGAGGAGCGCGCCGAGGTTGCTCCACAGGGTCTGGCGGTACTCCACGAGCCAGTCGCCCTCGAACTTCCGGGGCAGGATCTCCGTGATGATGATGAGCGTGGAGGTCAGCCGGTACAGGGCGAGCCTGGTCCGGGCGTTCGGGCTCTCCACGTCCAACGGCACGCCCGTCACCGACGCGTAGCCGGCCAGCCACCGCGGGTCCGGCTCTCCGACCGTCATCTGGTTCGCACCGACCAGGTCGTACAACGGGTCCGCCCAGATGCACCGCTCGGTGTCGATGACGCCCAGCAGCTCGCCGGTGTCCGGGTCGACGAAGAGGTTCCCCGCCCAGAGGTCCGTGTGCACCAGGCTCGGCCGCTCCACCACGTCGAGCGCGTGCAGGTTCCCGGCCACCACCTCGCGGATCCGGTCGGCCGGGAGCGTGGTCCCGGTGCGCTCCGCGTCCGCCAGCAGGGCCTCGACCATCCGCCCGTACGCCTGCGCCCACGTGTCGCCGACCAGCCCGTTGGCCTCGTTCGGGTACCCGAACCGCTCGCCTCGCACGGCGTGCAGCCGGGCCATGAACGCCCCGAGCTCGTGCTCCACGCGCGCGGTGCGCGGGTCCGAGTCCGCCGGTCCGAACCCCGCCCCCTCGAGCGGCTCCCCGTCGAGGTGGGTCACCACCACCACGTCGGACGGCAGCACGGTCCGCGAGAAGTCCGTCAGCAGGACCCTCGGCATGAGCAGGCCACGGCCCTCGGCCAGCCGGTACACGAGCGCCTCCGTGCGGACGAGGTCGAGCTCGTAGGTCAGCAGCCGGTCGGTGTCCGTCGGGGCCGTCTTGGCGATCACGCGTGTGCCGTCGTCCAGCGTGATCCGGTACGTGACGGCGAACATGCCGCCGTCGAGCTTCTCGTACGACGCCATGGTGCCGAGGGGCTGCACCAGGGCGCGCAGGGCGTCGCCGGTCGGCACGGGCTGCTCTGCCGCGGTCACGGCGACGAGGGTATCGGGCCGCCTTCGTCGTCCCGCACGGACCCGCCCTCGTCGTCCCGCACGGAACCGCGCGCGCCGTCCCGCACTGACCCGCGCGCGTCGTCCGGCTCCACCGCGTCCGCCACCTCGCAGGCGGCGACCGCCGCGCCGGCGCTCGCGGACGGGGAGGCGTCCTCGACGGCCCCACGGACCCGTGCGGCCGCGTCACCCCGCAGGGTCCGGAACGCCGCCAGCGTCGCGACGAGCGCGAACCCCGCGGACACGATGACCACGAGGTAGCCCCCGTGCGACCCGTGCCGGTCGATCTGGACACCGGCGATCGACGACCCGATCGACACGCCGACCCCGAGCGACGTGCCCACCCAGGTGAGCCCCTCCGTGAGCCGGTTCGAGGGCACGAGCTGCTGCACCAGGCCGTTACCGTTGATCAGCGTCGGCGCGATCGCGAACCCGGTGACGAACATGACGGCCGCGAGGACCACCAGGTCGTCCACCAGGAAGAAGAAGCACACGCCGACGGCCAGCGCGACGACGCCGTTGGCGAACCGCTGGTGCAGCGGCCGCCGCCAGTGCCGCGTGCCGTACAGCAGCCCGGAGATGAGCGACCCGCACGCGAACACCGCCAGGATCACGCCCGCGAGGCCCTTGCGGCCCTGCTCCTCGGCGAACGCGACCGTCGACACGTCCGTGGCCCCGAAGATCGACCCCATCGCGACGAACACGAGCGCGAGCACCACCATGCCGGCCGATGCCAGCACGGACCCCCGCGCCCGCGGCGTCCCGGCCGGTGCGGCCGGCGGCTCCGTGGTGCGCTGCGCCAGGAACCAGTACCCGCCGACGACCATCCCGCCGAGCGCCACCACGAGCCCCGCCGAGGGCTGCACCCCGGTCGCCAGGAGCGTCGCCAGCACCGGCCCGACGACGAACACCAGCTCGTCGACCGCCGACTCCAGCGAGTACGCGGTGTGGATCGTCCGGGGATCTCCGCCGAGCGTCCGGCTCCACCGCGCCCGCACCAGCGATCCGAACGACCCGATCGCCGCCCCGGTCACGGCCGCCGCCAGGTACAGCACGAGCGTCGGGGCCCCGACCACCGCCGCACCGATCAGCGTGACCAGCCCGACCGTCGCGATGCCCACCGCAGGCCGCATGACCCGTGCCTGCCCGTGCCGGTCCACCAGCCGCGCGAGCTGAGGCGAGCACACCGCCTGCGCGATCACGTAGACGGCCGACACCCGGCCGGCCAGCCCGTACGACCCGTACACCGCCGACACCATCAGCACGATCCCGATGCCCACCATCGACATCGGCAGCCGTGCCAGCGCCCCGGCCGCCGAGAACGACAGCGCCCCCGGACGCGACAGCACCTCACGGTAGGG
This sequence comes from Cellulomonas sp. URHB0016, assembly GCF_054057935.1. NCBI lineage: Bacteria > Bacillati > Actinomycetota > Actinomycetes > Micrococcales > Cellulomonadaceae > Cellulomonas > Cellulomonas sp. URHB0016. The sequence goes on from NZ_JBSRZU010000001.1 coordinate 2,699,819, forward strand.
CTGGAGCATGCCGCCAGTCTCGCACCGCGTGCACGACGGCTCCTGCTGGGCTTCCCGGGACGCGATCCGTCCCGCAGGATCAGACGATGACCACAGTGCTGGTGGACGATGTGCCCGAGCTCGAGCGGTTCGAGGCGCGAGACCCGTCCGGAGGACTCCTCGGCTTCGCCGCCTATGCGCTCGACGGGACGACCGTGGTGTTCATCCACACCGAGGTCGAGCCCGAGCACGAGGGCCAGGGCGTCGCTTCCCGGCTCGTGCAGGGCGCGCTCGACCTCGTGCGGGCGCGTGGCGCCGACGTCGTGGCGCTCTGCCCGTACACGCGGGCGTGGATCGGGAAGCACCCCGACTACCAGGACCTGGTGCGGGTGACGACGCCCCACCCGTGAGCGGGTGCACCGTCCGTGAGCGGGTCACCCGCGGGCGCCGGGGTCGAGAGCGTGCCCGGGCCGGGCCGGGCCGGGCCGGGCGGGGCCGGGACGCCGCGCCGCGGGGCACGGCGAAGGCCCCGGGGCTTCGATGCCGGCCGGGGCCCTCGTCGAACCGTGAAGCCTGTGGAGTGCGGCGTCAGGACCCGAGGGCCTGCGCCACCACCTGCTTCGCCTCGGACTGTACCTGTGCCAGGTGCTCCGGGGACAGGAAGGACTCGGCGTAGATCTTGTAGACGTCCTCGGTGCCCGACGGCCGCGCCGCGAACCAGGCGTTGTCCGTGGTCACCTTGAGGCCGCCGATGGCCGCGTCGTTGCCGGGCGCGTTCGTCAGCCGCGCCGTGATGGGCTCGCCCGCGAGCGTCGTCGCGGTCACCTGGTCGGGGTGCAGCGCAGCGAGCGTCGCCTTCTCCTCGCGCGTCGCCGGGGCGTCGACGCGGGCGTACCAGGACTCCCCGAACTCCTCGACGAGGTCCCGGTGGTGGGCGGACGGGCTCTTGCCGGTCGTCGCGAGGATCTCGGACGCGAGCAGCGCGGGGAGCATGCCGTCCTTGTCCGTGGTCCACACGGTGCCGTCCTTGCGGAGGAACGACGCCCCGGCGGACTCCTCGCCGCCGAACCCGACGGAACCGTCGACGAGCCCGGGCACGAACCACTTGAACCCGACGGGCACCTCCAGCAGCCGCCGCCCGAGCTTGTGCGCCACCCGGTCGACGAGGCTCGACGACACGAGCGTCTTGCCGATCGCCGTGCCCTCCGGCCACCCACCCCGGGCCCCGCCGTACAGGTAGGAGATCATCACCGCGATGTAGTGGTTGGGGTTCATCAGGCCGCCGTCCGGCGTGACGATGCCGTGCCGGTCGGAGTCGGCGTCGTTCCCGGTCGCGATGTCGTACGGCGCGTCCCCGCTCATCCGCGCGACGAGCGACGCCATCGCGTACGGCGACGAGCAGTCCATCCGGATCTTGCCGTCCCAGTCGAGCGTCATGAACTCCCAGCGCGGGTCCACCGTCGGGTTCACGACCGTGAGGTCCAGGCCGTACCGCTCGCCGATCGCCCCCCAGTACTCGACGGACGCGCCGCCGAGCGGGTCGGCCCCGATGCGGACCCCCGACGCCCGGATCGCGTCGAGGTCGAGGACGTTCGCGAGGTCGTCGACGTACGCGGTGAGGTAGTCGTGCTTGCGGGTCGAGTCGGCGGCGAGCGCCTTCTCCGCGCTGACCCGCGGGACGTCCCGCCACCCGGACGCCAGGATCTGGTTCGCCCGGTCCGCGATCCACCCGGTGGCCTGCGACCCGGCGGGACCGCCGTCCGGCGGGTTGTACTTGAAACCGCCGTCCCGGGGCGGGTTGTGCGACGGGGTCACCACGATGCCGTCGGCCAGTCCCGGGCCGTGCGTCCGGACGCCCTCCGAGGTGCCCGCGCCGTTGTGGCGCAGGATGGCGTGCGACACCGCCGGGGTCGGCGTCCAGGAGTCCCGCGCGTCCACGTGCACCTCGACGCCGGCCGCGGCCAGCACCTCGAGCGCGCTCTTCCACGCCGGCTCGGACAGCCCGTGCGTGTCCCGGCCGATGAACAGCGGCCCGTCGGTGCCCTGCGAGCGGCGGTACTCGACGATCGCCGCCGTGATCGCGACGATGTGCGCCTCGTTGAAGGCCGAGTCGAGCGCGGAGCCACGGTGGCCGCTGGTGCCGAACACCACCTTCTGGTCCGGGTTGTCGAGATCAGGCTCGCGGTCGTAGTAGGCACCCGTGAGGGCGTCGAGGTCGACGAGGTCGGACGGCTGGGCAGGTGTTCCGGCGCGCGGGTCCATGCCGCGATCCTCCCTCACCATCCGCGGGTCCGCAGCCCCCCGTCCACACCCTCCACCCCTGACCACATCCCCTGCCCCCGGCCACCCGCCCCACCCCGGCGATGGCCCCCGGCCCTGGTCCTGGCTCTGCCCCCGCCATGCACGGGTCGGCGGCCGCGTTGGTCTCCTCGCCCGCACCGTTCCGCGCGTCTGACCTCCACCCTGGTCTCGGCCCTCGGCCCTCGGCCCTCGGCCCTCGGCCCTCGGCCGACAACGCCGACGAGACCAACGTGGGTGTTGACGAGGGGCCCTGGATCGACCGCCGTGTCGGTCTCGTCGCCCCAGCTGCCCCGCGGGTACGCCCCACCCGGGGCCCGGACCTGCTACCCGCACTCGTACCCGCACGTCCCTTCCGGCCCGGGCCGGCCGCGACGGCGAGACCAACATCGGTGTCGACGAGGGGCACCGGATCGACACCGATGTTGGTCTCGTCGGCCGCACTGGCTCGCGGGGGCGCCGGGCTCGGGGGCGGTGGCGGGGCTGGGGTGGTGGTGGGGCTGGGGTGGTGGTGGGGCTGGGGCAGTGGGGTTGGGGGTGGTGGGCGAGGTGGTGGTGGGGCGAGGGGGTGGTGGGCCTGGGTGGTGGTGGCGAGCGGGGTGGGGAGGCCGACAGGGTCGGGCGTGGCCGGTAACCTGGGCCGCATGGCCAAGAACACGCCCGACTTCGTGCTGCGCCCGTTCGAGGGGCTCCCCGGCGAGCCCGACTGGGTCGCGCTGAAGGAGCTCGTCCCGGCGGCGACCGCGACCGCCCGCACCACGAAGGAGCACGGCGCGCGCGACGTACTCGTCACGACCGTTTTGCCGACCGCCTGGCCCGCCCTGCACCGCGCGGACGGCGTGGTGCTGCTCGCCCTCCAGACGGTGGGCAGCTCCGGCGACGCGAGCCGCGACCTGGCCGTCGCGCTGCTGGAGGCGCTCGACGTCGAGCCCGGCACGGCGGTCGAGACGGTCGGCCTGCCCGAGGCCGGCCCGCGGCTGCAGGACGTGCTGGACCTCTCGGTGCCGTTCGAGGTGACGGTCCTGGACTCGTTCTCCTACTGGCTCGCGCCCGACACGGAGCGCACCTCCGACCTGCAGGCCGCCATCGAGGAGGCCGACTCGGGCATCGTCGAGACGGTCAAGCTCGCCGCCGCCGAGTCCGCGTACTGGTGCCGCATGGGCGCGCGGGAGTTCCTGCGGTGGGCACAGCCGCACGACGAGCAGGTGGTCCTCGACGCGCTGGCACGGCTCCACGCCCGCCGTGAGTCCGGGTTCGAGGGCGCCAAGTTCGTGGGCTACTTCCGCTCCAGCGGGCTGGTGGTCCCGGTGTGGGAGCTCGCGAAGGGCTCGGAGGCCGAGGACATCGAGTCGCCCGTCGCCGCGTTCCGCCCCGCGTTCGAGGCCGCGCTCGCCGACACCAGCCCGCTCGACGCCAACGAGCGTCGCGCCCGCCCGGGCCGGCCTCGTCGCCCGCCAGGTCACGCTGCGCTGACCGTGCCGACCGCCCCGCTTCACCTGTCGGCGCCCCGACGGGTGAAGCGGGCGGCGGGCGGTGCTGCGTCCGGCAGCATCCCCGCGGATCGCTAGGCTGGCGCCCGTGACGCGCAAGAGCGGGAAGTCCGCCGACAGCGAGGCGGCCGCCGCAGGCACGCACCAGGTGGACCCGCGGGACGGCGCAGCTCCCGCTCACCGGTCCCGGCAGCGGGTCGCCGTGATCATCCCGGCGAAGGACGAGTCCCGGCGGATCGCGGCGACCGTGCGCTCGGCCCGGGCCATCCCGTTCGTGGACCTGGTCCTCGTGGTGGACGACGGGTCCGAGGACAACACGCAGCACGTCGCCCGCGAGGCCGGGGCGGTCGTGGTCCGGCACTCGCACAACCGTGGCAAGGCCGCCGCGATGGAGACGGGCGCCGCTGTCGTGGCGATGCGGGACGCCCCGGACCGGTCCCCGCGCATCCTGCTGTTCGTCGACGGCGACCTCGGCGAGACGGCCGTCAACACCGCGCCGCTCGTGCCGCCCGTCGTCGAGGGCCACACCGACCTGTCGATCGCGCTGCTCCCCCCGCAGCCCGGTGCCGGCGGTCGGGGGATCGTGGTCGGCGCGGCTCGGCGAGCCATCGCGTCGATGACGGGCTGGACCCCCACCCAGCCGCTGTCCGGCATGCGCTGCCTCACGCGCGAGGCCTTCGAGGCGGCGACGCCGCTGGCCCGCGGCTGGGGCGTCGAGACCGGCATGACCATCGACCTGCTGCGGCAGGGCTTCCGCGTCGTCGAGGTGCCGTGCGAGCTGCGGCACCGGCCCTCCGGCACGGACCTGCGGGGCCAGATGCACCGGGCCGCGCAGTACCGCGACGTCCAGCTCGCGGTGAACGCCCGCCGGGTGCGGGTCGCCGCGTCGAGCATGCGGAACGCGGTCAGCCCGACGACCCGGACGCCACCGACGCACCGCTGACCGGCGCGGCGGTGGCGCTGCGCGGCGCTGATCCCGACGCTGTGCGCGCTGTGCGGGTCGCTGTGCCGTGTGACGGCGGCGCTGTGCGGCGCTGACGGTGGCTCTGAGGGCCGCCGGCCCTGGCCCGCCGTCGTCAGGTGGGCGTGGGGCTGCTCTCCTGCGGCGTCCGGTCACCGGGGTCGCCGGGCTGCTCGTCGGGCCGGTCCCTGCCCGCGGTGACCCCGCCGGCCGGGACGCCGTCGACGGCGGCCCCGTCCGCCGCGTCGGCGCCGGCTCCGTCCGCAGTGTCTGCGTCGACGCCGTCCCCGCCGGCAGCCGCCGTGTCGATGCCGGCCCCAGCGGCAGCGACCCCGCCGGCCGAGGCCGCGCCGGCGTCGCCCCCGCCCTCGACATCGCCGGTCGACCCGTCCGGGGACCCCAGCCGCCACTGGGCGGCGGCGGCCACGAGGCACGGCACCGCGAGCGCGATCCCGGTGGCCGGCACCACGATCCCGGAGTCGTTGATGAGGAAGCCGACCGTGAGCCCCGCGCCGATCGCGGCGACGGCGGGTCGCAGCAGCGGCACGGCGTGCCCGAGCCCGGCGAGCGGGCTGCCGCCGCCCATGAGCTGGCCGCGCCGCGGCCGGGCACCGGCGACGACGATCCAGGTGAGGGCCACCCCGGCGACGGCGAGCACGAGGTAGCGCCATGACGTGAGGAGCCGCAGGTTGGCGGACAGCTTGCGTCCGAGGACGTCCCAGAGGCCGCCGTCGAGGACGGTCGCGAAGAACCGGCCGAGGTGGGTGCGCTCGTCGGGCGGGCGCAGCCAGTCGAGCACGGCGAAGCCTCCGACGACCGCGACGCCGACGGCGCACACGACCGCGACGGTCTTCCAGCTGACCTTGCGCCCGCTGACCACGACGGTCAGCAGGGCGAACGCGACGATGAGGGCGGGCGGCCCGCCGAAGTCGCTGCCGAGGCCCGGGGTGCCGTCGACGACGACGAGGAGCAGTCCCAGCGCCGCCACGGAGGCCGTCGCGAGGCGGCGGTGACCGCGGCGCAGGAGGGGGTCGGCGATGGCGACGGCGAGGAGCAGGCCGCCTGCGGTGAGCAGCGCGAACGCCTGGTTGCTCATGCCGTAGAACCGGGCGGCGAGCAGCCGGTGGGCGCCCATCGGGGTGTCGATGACGAGGTTGGAGCCGGTGCACGCGTCGACCACGAGCACCGCCACCGTCACCCCGGCGACGAACCCGGCGGCGCCCAGCAGGTTGCGCCGCCACGGCCCCACGAGGGCGAGCACGGTGATGAGGGCGACCCAGCCGAACGCCACCCACCAGAACGCCGTCCGGGGGTCGTCGGCCCGCCACCACGGCACCAGGGCCGTGAGGAAGGCCGCGACCGGTGCGGCGGCGAGCGCGAGCGACGCGACCCGCAGCACCCGCAGGGTGGGTCGCAGCGGTCGGCGGTCGGAGCGGCCCTTGCGCGTGAGGATGATCGCGGCGGCGACGAACAGGGCGGCCTGGACGAGGACGAGCCGTGCGGAGAACCCGCCGCTCACGCGAGTGATCCAGGACGCGTGCAGCTGGACGTCGAGGAGGGCGTCGACGCGGGCCGTCGCCGTGGGCGGCCCGGCGACGGGCAGGATCGCCGAGCCGGTCAGCGCCGGTGCGGCACCGGCGAGACCGAGCGAGTCGAGCAGGGTCGGCGTGACGTCGACGGTGACGATCAGGCCCTTCTGCCGGGTCGACCCGGAGGTGAGGAACGACTCGGAGTACGCCTCGCCGTTCGGCGCGACACCGGTCGCCGCGGCGAGCTGGAGCACGGGCCGGCTGGAGTCGGCGAGCGACACGACCAGGACGGTCGCACCGGAGGCCCGGGCGCCGGCGACGACGGCGCCGATGCGCGCGTCGAGCGTCTGCGCCTGCGACGAGCGGGTGGGCTCGACGATCGCGTCGGGCGACGGCAGGTCGGGTGCGGTGGGGTCGGACAGCCCGGGTACGACGTCCTCGTCGGTGTCGTCCGGCGGCACCTCGGAGGTGGTGCGCGGCCGGGTCGCGTATCCGGGGTCGCGGATGACGCCCGCGTCGACGACCAGGAGCCGTGACTCGGCGAGCGCGGTGCGGACGGCCCGGGTGACGGCGCCGGCCGAGTCGGGCCGCGGCAGGTGGGTGCCGACGGGGAGCCCGTCGGAGCCGGCCAGGGCGATCGCGGCTCCGGGACCGATGCCGGTGACGGGCACGCCCGCGTCCGCGAGGGTGTCGCCGAGGAGCCCGGGATGAGCGCCGTACGACTCGGCGTCGGCGGCCTGGAGGTAGTCGTCCCACCCGGGCGCCAGGCCCGACTCGCCGGGGTCCCGCAGCGTGCGGCAGGTGCGGTCGTCGGCGGACAGGTCCGCGGCGCGCGTGCCCGACGAGACGGCGAGCCACCCGTCCGCGGGGCAGGCCCTCGACGCGACGGACCGGGCGGCGACGTCGCCGACCGAGCCCTCGCGGGACATGCTCCACAGGGCGGGGGTGGTGAGCGTGGTCACGTCGTCCCAGCGCAGGCCGGTGACGCCGACCAGGACCACCGGGGGCAGCGAGGTGTCCTGAGCGGTGCCGGCGGCGGCGCGCACCGGGACGTCGACGGGGCTCGCGGCGGACGCCGCCGCCGTACCGAGGGTGAGCACCCCGAGCAGCCCGAGCGCCCCGAGCCCTCCGAGCGCACGTCGCACGGTGTCGCGGGTCCGGCAGGTCGCGCGCGGACGGGCAGGGTTGGGCACCGAACCAGCCTACGTGCGGCACTACCCTCGACCCGGCGGGCCTGCCGCCCGAGCGAGGGACGTCCACCTGGTGGCCACGTGACCTGCACGGGACGGCATGGGCCTGTGCGGACCTGCACGGACGTGCGCGGACCGTGCAGGACGAGCGCCCGCCGCCGCCGGCGAGGTGCGCCGACGGGCGGGACGGGAGGGCTGATGGCTGCACGGCCGCGCTACGCGTACCTCGGGCCCGAGGGGACGTTCACGGAGGCGGCGCTGCGCAAGGTCGCCCCGCCCGACGCCGCGGACTACCTGCCCCAGTCCGACGTGGCGTCCGCGATCGCCGCGGTCCGGTCGGGCGAGGCCGACTTCGCGGTGGTCGCCATCGAGAGCACCGTCGAGGGCGGCGTGACCGCCACGCTCGACAGCCTCGCCACCGGCGAGCCGCTCGTGCTCCTGCGGGAGGTGCTCGTCCCGGTCCAGTTCGCGCTGGCGGCCGCGCCCGGCGTGCGGCTCGCGGACGTGCGCCGCATCTCGGCGCACCCCCACGCGTGGGTGCAGTGCCGTCGCTGGCTCGCGCACCACCTGCCGCACGTGGTGCACGTCCCCGCGACGTCGAACACGGCGCCCGCCGCCCTGATCGCGGACGCGCTGCGGGCGGGAGGGCCGGCGGACCTCGGCTTCGACGCCGCCCTGGTCCCGCCGCCGGCCGTGCAGACCTACGGCCTGGACGTGCTCGCGCAGGACGTCGCCGACAACGTCGCGGCCCTGACGCGCTTCGTCGTCGTGGGCCACCCGGGCGACGTGCCCCCGCCGACGGGTGCCGACAAGACGACGCTCGTGGTGCACCTGCCCGACAACGAGGCCGGCGCGCTGCTGGCCATGCTGGAGCAGTTCGCCGTGCGGGGGGTCAACCTGTCCCGCATCGAGTCGCGGCCCATCGGCGACGCCCTCGGGCGGTACTCGTTCTCCATCGACGCCGAGGGCCACGTCACCGACGAGCGGGTCGGCGAGGCGATCATGGGCCTGCACCGCCGCTGCCCGTACGTGCGGTTCCTCGGCTCGTACCCGCGGGCCGACGCGGTGGAGCCGACCGTGCACGTCGGGACGGCCGACGCCGACTTCGTCGGTGCACGCTCGTGGCTGCGCGCCGTGCGGGAGGGCCGGGCCACCTGACCCGCCCGGACCGGACGGGACACCCCGGACAGAACCGCTCAGCCCGGGGCCGAGCGGCTCAGGCCCGGACCGAAAGCCTCACTCCCGGATCGAACGGCTCAGCCGGCGGGAGCCAGCGGGAGGCCGAGCTGCTCGGCCGCCTCGGCGAGCAGGTTCTCGCCGAACGCCAGGAAGAACCCCTGCATGAGCTGGCCGATGATCTCGGGCGAGCCCGTGGTGAACGCGGTGAGGATCGCCCCGCCGCGCTCCTGCACCCACTCGCGCGACAGGTGGTCCGAGGTGTGGCTGCGCAGCCTCTGCATGTGCGGCTGGAGGCGGCGGACCGCCTCGCTGAGCACGTGGTTCCCGCTGCGCTCGAGGAACATCACCATGATCTCCTGGACCGCGGTGATCTGGACGGGCCCGACGTTGAGCGGGTCCGCCTGGTCCGGTTCGGCGACGAGGCCGCGGATGTGGGCGACGTCGTCCGCGGTGAGGTTCGGCAGGGCGAGCCGCGCCGCCATCCCGTGCAGCGCGGCGAGCGTCTGGAAGATCATCCGCGCGTGCTCCAGGTCGATCTCCGCGACGCGCGTCCCCCGGTTGGGGCGGTAGACGACGAGTCCCTGGTCGCGCAGCCGGTTGATCGCGTCGCGGACCGGCGTGCGGGAGACGTCGAGCCACGCCGCGATCTCCTCCTCGCGCAGCAGCTCGCCGGGTTCGAGGTCGCCCGAGATGACGAGGGCGAGGACGTTGTCGTACACCAGGTCGGGCAGGAGCGTCCGCGCGGAGTCCGTGGGTCTGGGCCGGGTGGGTACGGGCACGGCGACTCCTGCGGTACGAGGGGGCGGACCGCGGCGGCTCTGGCGCGGGCATGAGCAAGTCACACGGTATCGGTCGGGAGCCTGGTCAGGAGCGGTCGCGCGAGGTGCGGTCAGGCGGTCGCGACGCGCACGACGAGCGCCCCGTGGTCCACGCGTGCCGACAGCTCGGTGACCCGGCCGACCACGTCCCCGTCGACCTGGACGTGCTCGCCGCCCTGCACCACGAGCCGCACCTCCTGCGCGCGGGTGTGGTCGATGCGGCCGATCTTCGCGGGCAGGTCGTTGCGCATCCCGACGCCCTGCAGCACGACCTCGCCGAGCAGCTGCGCCCAGCCGGCGATCCCGGCGCGGGTGTCGATGGCGGCGATGTCGAGCCAGCCGTCGTCGAGCACCGCGTCGGGCAGCAGCGTGATGCCGCCGGGGAGCCGGCCGCAGTTGCCGATGAGCAGGCTGCGCAGCCGGGTGGTGGTGACGGGCTGGTCGTCGAGCCGCACGTGCACCCGGGTGCGCCGGCCGTGCAGGTGGCGCATGCCGGCGACGAAGTAGGCGATCCACCCGACGCGCGCCTTGAGCTGCTCGTCGGCGTCGGCGACCATCGCGGCGTCGAACCCGAGCCCGGCGATGACCAGGAAGATGTGGTCGCGGGGCTCGTCCGGGTGGCGCCGGGCGGAGTCGGGCTCGGCGGCCTCGGCGACGTCGTCGTCGACCTGGGACTCCCACCGCAGCACCCGCAGCCAGCCCACGTCGATGGCACGGTCGCGGCCCTGCAGCGCGATCTGCATCGCGGCGAGCGGGTCGTTCAGCGGGATGTCGAGGTTGCGCGCGAGCAGGTTGCCCGTGCCCAGCGGCATCAGGCCCATCGGGATACCCGTGCCGACGAGCCCTTCGGCGACGCCCCGGACGGTCCCGTCGCCGCCGATCGCGACCACCACGTCGGCCCCCGCGTCGACGGCCCGCCGGGCCTGCCCGACGCCGGGGTCGGCCACGGTCGTCTCCAGCCACAGCGGCTCGGGGAGCCCTTGCTCCTCGCATGCCCGCAGGATCGAGGCGTGCAGCGCGGCGACGTCGGGCTTCGAGGGGTTCGCGACGAACGCGACGTGCTGCCCCTCGGACCGCACCTCGCGCTGCAGCCGCAGCGCCCGCTCGTGGGCCCAGGCCCGGGGCGAGGTGATGCGGCGGCGCAGCTCGTTCTGCCGGACCCACAGGATGAGGACGAGCACGAGCGCGGTGGTGGCGACCCCCACCGCGACCCACGCCTGCCAGACCATGTGCCGCAATCTACGGCCCACCTGGTGGTCGTTCTCGTTCCGAGGGGCGGCGCGGCGGCCGTGGGACGGCGACAGGCCCGCCGGGACGGGGTCGGTACGCTCGACGGGTGATCGATCTGCGGCTCCTGCGGGAGGACCCCGACCGTGTCCGGGCGAGCCAGGTGGCGCGGGGTGACTCGCCGCACCTGGTCGACGAGGTGCTGGACGCCGACGCCCGTCGCCGCTCCGCACTCACGGAGTACGAGATGCTCCGCGCCGAGCAGAAGGCGCACGGCAAGAAGGTCGCCGCCGCGCAGGGTGACGAGAAGCAGGACCTCCTCGCGCACGGCAAGCGGCTCGCCGAGCAGGTCAAGGCCCTGCAGGCCGACGCGGAGGCCGCCGAGCAGAAGGCCACCGACCTGTCGCGCCGCATCGGGAACGTCATCGAGGACGGCGTGCCGGCGGGCGGCGAGGACGACTACGTGGTGCTGGAGCATGTCGGCACGCCGCGCGACTTCGCCGCCGAGTACGGGCCCGACTTCACGGTCCGTGACCACCTGGAGCTCGGCGAGCGGCTGCGTGCGATCGACACCGAGCGCGGCGCCAAGGTGTCCGGCGCCCGGTTCTACTACCTGACCGGGATCGGTGCACGCCTCGAGCTGGCGTTGCTCAACGCGGCCGTCGACAAGGCCCTGTCGGTGGGGTTCACACCCGTGATCACCCCGACCCTCGTCAAGTCCGAGGTCATGGCCGGCACCGGGTTCCTCGGCGCGCACGCCGACGAGGTGTACCACCTGCCGGCGGACGACCTGTACCTCGTCGGCACGTCGGAGGTCGCGCTCGCGGGCTACCACAGCGGCGAGATCCTCGACCTGTCGTCGGGCCCGAAGCGCTACGCCGGGTGGAGCGCCTGCTACCGGCGGGAGGCCGGCTCGTACGGCAAGGACACCCGCGGGATCATCCGCGTGCACCAGTTCCACAAGGTCGAGGCGTTCAGCTACACCACGGTGGAGGACGCCGCCGACGAGCACCGCCGCATCCTCGGCTGGGAGAAGGAGATGCTCGCGCTCGTCGAGCTCCCCTTCCGGGTCATCGACACCGCCGCGGGGGACCTGGGGTCGAGCGCCGCGCGCAAGTTCGACTGCGAGGCGTGGCTGCCGAGCCAGGAGCGCTGGCTGGAGCTGTCGTCGACCTCGAACTGCACCACGTTCCAGGCCCGCCGCCTGGGCGTGCGGGAGCGGACCGCCGACGGCCAGGTCCGCGCGGTCGCCACGCTCAACGGCACGCTCGCCACCACCCGCTGGCTCGTCGCGATCCTCGAGAACCACCAGCAGGCGGACGGGTCCGTCCGCGTCCCGGCCGGGCTGCGGCCGTACCTCGGCGGCCTGGAGGTGCTGGAGCCGTGAGCCGCTGCGAGCTCGTCGCCCTCGACGTGGACGGCACGCTCATGACCTACGACGGCGTGGTGTCGGACGGCGTCCGGGCGGCGGTGCTCGCGGTCCGGGACTCGGGCCGGCACGTGGTCCTGGCGACGGGCCGCAGCGTGCACTCGGCGGTCCCGGTGGCGCACGAGCTGGGCCTGACCGAGGGCTGGCTCGTCGCCTCGAACGGCGCCGTCACGGTGCGCCTCGACCCCGCTGCTGACGGCGGGCACGAGATCACCAAGGTCGTGACGTTCGACGCCGGCCCGGCGCTGCGGGCGATCGCGATGGAGCTGCCCGACGCGCTGTACGCCGTGGAGGCGCTCGGCACCGGGTTCCGGGTGTCCGGGGACTTCCCGGACGGCGAGCTGTCCGGCCACCTCGAGGTCGTGCCGTTCGACGAGCTCGCGACGGCTCCCGCCACGCGCGTCGTCATCCGCGCACCCGGGTCGAGCCCCGAGGTGTTCCACGCGCTCGTCGAGCGGGTCGGCCTGCACGAGGTCGAGTACGCCGTCGGCTGGAGCGCGTGGCTCGACCTGACGCCGGGCGGCGTGTCGAAGGCGAGCGCCCTCGAGGAGATCCGTCAGGAGGTCGGCGTGGAGCCGTTCGCGACGGTCGCGGTGGGTGACGGCAGCAACGACCTGCAGATGCTCCGGTGGGCGGCACGGGGGGTCGCGATGGGGCACGCCGCCCAGTCCGTGAGGGACGCCGCCGACGAGGTCACCGGCACGATCGACGACGACGGAGCCCTCGCGGTGCTGCGCAGTTTGCTGGCCTGACCTGCGGCTCGCCGGCGTTGCAACCGTTTGCCGCAAGTTCCGCGTGTTCGCCCGGCCCGGCCCGAGTGATGGCGCAAACGTGACCGGATCGTGACCGAGTTGTCCGGTCTTTGAGGTTGCAAAGCTCCTGCCAGGCGACTTGCATCGCTGAGGAGGGCGCGCCCGGGGAGGACGCGCCACACCGGTGCATGACGACGTGGAGGTCTCATGAACAGCCGAAAGCGCCGCGGGTACGCGGCAGCCGCAGCGACGGGCGCCAGCCTGGCCCTCGTCCTCTCAGCCTGCTCGGGCGGGGACGACGACGGGGGCAGCGAGCCGTCCTCGTCCACGGACTGCGCGGCCTACGAGCAGTACGGCGACCTGTCCGGCAAGTCGATCAGCGTGTACACGTCGATCGTCGACCCGGAGTCCAAGCAGCAGACCGACTCCTACAAGCCGTTCGAGGAGTGCACGGGCGCGACGATCAAGTACGAGGGATCGCGGGAGTTCGAGGCGCAGCTGCCCGTGCGGCTCCAGTCCGGCAACGCGCCGGACATCGCGTACATCCCTCAGCCGGGCTTCCTCAAGTCGATCGTCGCGGACTACCCCGACGTCGTGGTCCCGGCCCCGGAGGCCGTGCAGAAGAACGCGAGCGAGTACTACACGGAGTCGTGGGTCGACTACGGCTCGGTCGACGGCAAGCTGTACGCCACGCCGCTCGGCGCCAACGTGAAGTCGTTCGTCTGGTACTCGCCCAGCGCGTTCGAGGAGAACGGCTACGAGGTCCCCAAGACATGGGACGACCTCATGAAGCTCACGGACAAGATCGCCGCGGACCACCCCGAGGCGAAGCCGTGGTGCGCGGGCATCGAGTCCGGTGACGCCACCGGCTGGCCGGCCACCGACTGGCTCGAGGACGTCGTCCTGCGGACCGCAGGCCCGGACGTCTACGACCAGTGGGTCAACCACGAGATCCCGTTCAACGACCCGCAGATCCTCGCGGCGCTGAAGACGGTCGGCGGCATCCTCAAGAACGACAAGGACGTCAACGGCGGGCTCGGCGACGTGAAGTCCATCGCCACCACGCCGTGGAACGAGGCCGGCAACGGCATCCCCGACGGCACCTGCTTCCTGCACCGTGCGGCGAACTTCTACCAGGCCAACTGGGACCCGGAGGTCAAGGTCGGTGAGGACGGCGACGTCTGGGCCTTCTACCTGCCGGGCAAGACGGAGGACGACAAGCCGCTGCTCGGCGGCGGGGAGTTCGTGACCGCGTTCGCCGACCGTCCCGAGGTCCAGGCGTTCCAGGCGTTCCTGTCGAGCCCCGAGTGGGCCAACGAGAAGGCCCGGGTCACGGGGCAGGGCTGGTTCAGCGCCAACAGCGGCCTCGACCCGAGCCTGCTGAAGAACCCGCTCGACAAGCTGTCGTTCGACCTGCTCACCGACGACAGCTACACGTTCCGGTTCGACGGGTCCGACCAGATGCCCGGTGCCGTCGGCGCCGACGCCTTCTGGAAGCAGATGACTGCGTGGATCGGCGAGGACCAGACCGACGAGAAGACCCTCGACAACATCGAGGCGAGCTGGCCGACGTCCTGATCGAGCAGCACTGACGCGCACGTGGTGGGAGTCGCCGAGCTGACGGCTCCCACCACGTCCGTCACGACAACGCCGTCGGGTGCTGCCCTCCGGACGCCCTCCGGAGGGCGCTGACCTCGACAGCGAGGAAAGGGTCGGTATGGACTGGTTACTCACCCCCACGTCCACGGGGCAGAAGTTCGCGCTGATGATCATCGCGATCCTGCTGTTCGTCGTGGTGATGGGCGTCATCCTCTTCGGCATCGACCGGCTCAAGCGGGCCCCCACCTGGCTGGTCGTCACCGGCTTCCTGGGCCCGACGCTGCTGTTCGTGACCTTCGGGCTCGTGTACCCCGGGATCCGGACCATCCGGACGTCGTTCTACAGCGACAAGGGCGGCAACTTCGTCGGCCTCGACAACTACGTGAAGGCGTTCACCGACGACGCGTTCCAGACGGTGCTGCGGAACACCGTGCTGTGGGTCGTGATCGTGCCGCTCGCCGCCACGTTCATCGGGCTCGTCTACGCGGTGCTCATCGACCGCACCCGGTTCGAGTCGTTCGCGAAGACCCTGATCTTCCTGCCGATGGCCATCTCGCTGGTCGGCGCGTCGATCATCTGGAAGTTCGTCTACGAGTTCCGGCCGGACATCGGCAACATCCAGCAGATCGGCCTGCTCAACCAGATCCTCGTGTGGCTCGGCTTCCCGCCCCAGCAGTTCCTGCTCGGTCAGCCGTGGAACACGCTGTTCCTCATCGCGGTCCTCGTCTGGATCCAGGCCGGCTTCGCGATGACCGTGCTGTCCGCGGCCATCAAGGCGATCCCCGACGACATCGTGGAGGCGGCCCGGCTCGACGGCCTGCACGGCGTCGGGATGTTCCGGTTCATCACCGTCCCGAGCATCCGGCCCGCCCTCATCGTCGTCGTCACGACGATCGCCATGGCGACGCTCAAGGTGTTCGACATCGTCCGGACCATGACGGGCGGCAACTTCAACACCTCCGTCGTGGCGTACGAGTTCTACACGCAGAGCTTCCGTGCGCAGCGGCCGGGCATCGGGGCTGCGCTCGCCGTGATCCTGTTCGTGCTGGTGATCCCGATCGTCGTCTACAACGTCCGGCAGCTGAGGCTCGCGGAGGAGATCCGATGACCGTCATCCCGCCGGCGTCCCTCGTCGACAAGGAGGAGGCCGACACCCGCGACACCCCCCGCAAGCTGTCCCGCGCGGAGCAGCGGGCCATCGCCGTGAAGGGCCGGCTCAGCTCGCCGTGGGCGTCGGGCCTCGCGGTGGTCATCGCGATCCTGTGGACGGTGCCGACGTTCGGGCTGTTCGTCACGTCGTTCCGGCCGCGGTCGGAGATCCGGACCTCCGGCTGGTGGACCCTCCCCTGGAACTGGGAGGTGACGCTCGACAACTACCAGCAGGCCCTGTTCGGGTCCTCGACGAGCCTGTCGACGTACTTCGTCAACTCGATCGTCATCACCCTGCCGGCGGTGATCATCCCGATCACGCTCGCGCTGCTCGCGGCGTACGCGTTCGCCTGGGTCGACTTCAAGGGCCGGGGCATCCTGTTCGTCGCCGTCTTCGCCCTCCAGGTCGTCCCGATCCAGGTGACGCTGATCCCGCTGCTGTCGCAGTTCGTGCAGTGGGGCCTCGCGGGGTCGTTCTGGGTGGTGTGGCTGTCGCACTCGATCTTCGCGCTGCCGCTGGCCATCTACCTGCTGCACAACTTCATGAAGGAGATCCCGGCGTCCCTGGTCGAGGCGGCCCGGGTGGACGGCGCCGGGCACGTGAAGATCTTCTTCCAGGTGCTGCTCCCGCTGCTCACGCCGGCGATCGCCTCGTTCGCGATCTTCCAGTTCCTGTGGGTGTGGAACGACCTGCTCGTCGCCCTGGTCTTCGTCGGCGGCACCCCGGACGTGGCGCCGCTGACGGTGCGCGTCGCGGAGCTGTCCGGCACCCGCGGGACGGCGTGGCAGCTGCTGTCCGCCGGGGCGTTCGTGGCGCTCGCGGTGCCGCTGGTGGTGTTCCTCGCGCTGCAGCGGTACTTCGTGCGCGGCCTGCTCGCGGGGTCCGTGAAGGGCTGACACCCGGGCTCGACTCCGGCCGGGCCACAAGCTGAAGGGTTCGTCGCGCCAGGTGCGACGAACCCTTCGGCGTCCCGGCGTCGGCTGGGCACCGACGATCGGGAAGGCTTCTCGACGGCCGCGGGTTGGCACCGACGACACCGCGTCACGCACCGCACCCGCAGGAGGAACCCCCATGCCCGTCGCCGTCACCGGAGCCACCGGCCACCTCGGCCGCCTCGTCGTCGAGCACCTGCTGGCGGGCGGCCTGCCCGCCGACCAGGTCACCGCCGTCGGGCGGCGAGCCGACCGGTTGGCCGACCTCGCCGCCCAGGGCGTGCGCGCCGTCGCGGCCGACTACTCCGACGGTCCCGCCCTGCAGGCCGCCTTCGCGGGCGCCGACACCGTGCTGCTCGTGTCCGGCAACGAGGTCGGCCGCCGCGTCGCGCAGCACCAGCAGGTCGTCGACTCGGCCCGCGCCGCCGGCGTGCGCCGCGTCGTCTACACCAGCGCCCCGCACGCCGACACCGCCGGTCTCGTGGTCGCCCCCGACCACAAGGCCACCGAGGAGCTGATCCGGGCCTCCGGTCTCGCGTGGACCGTCCTGCGCAACAACTGGTACACGGAGACCTACGTCGGGGCCGTCGAGCAGGCCCGGGTCACCGGCGCGATTCTCACCAGCGCCGGTGAGGGCCGCGTCGCCAGCGCCCCGCGCGACGACTACGCCGCCGCCGCGGCCGTGGTGCTGGTCGGTGACGACCACGACGGCCGGGTCTACGAGCTCAGCGGCGACGTCGCCTGGACGTTCGACGAGCTCGCGCAGGCAGCGACCGAGGTGCTCGGCACGCCCGTCGTCGTCCAGCACGTGTCGTCCGACGAGCACCGCGCGATCCTCCTGGACGCCGGTCTGGAGGCGGGCACGGCGGAGTTCGTCGTGGCGCTCGACGAGGGGATCCGCCGAGGCGACCTCGCCGACGCCACCGCCGACCTGCGCACGCTGGTCGGCCGGCCCACCACCCCGCTCGTCGACACCCTCCGGGCGGCCGTCCGCTGACGCGGGCCCACCCGCCGACGTCCACGCCGTCCGCTGAAGCGCGCGCACCCGCCGACGCTCGCCGTCCGCTGAAGGGCGCTCCCGCCGACGTCCACGCCGTCCGCTGAAGCGCGCCCACCCGCCGACGCTCGCCGGCACACGGTGCGCCCTAGCCTGGCCGGGTGCCCGCGCCGCTGCTGTTCGTCGTCTCGGGCCTCACGCTGTACCTCGGTGCCGCGCTCGCGGTGGGCCTGTTCGACGAGCTCCCCCCGGCCACCGTCGCGTGGCTGCGCATCGCCGTCGCGGCGGTCGTGCTCCTGCTGTGGGGCCGCCCGTGGCGCACCCGCGTCCTGTGGAACCGCCGGGCCCTGCTCGTCGCCGTGGCGTTCGGGCTGGTCCTCGGCGTGATGAACGCGGCGTTCTACGTCGCGATCGACCACCTGCCGCTGGGCACCGCGGTCGCGCTCGAGTTCACCGGCCCGGTCGCCGTGGCCGCCGTCACCGGGCGCGGCTGGCGGGACCGGGCGGCGATCGCCGTGGCGGCCCTGGGGGTGGTGCTGCTCGCCGGTGTGACCCTGGAGGCGACGCCGGACGCCGTCGTCGGGCTCGTCGCGATCGGGGTCGCGGCGGCCTGCTGGGCGGGCTACATCGTGCTCGGCCGACGGGTGGCCAGGGCGGCGAGCGGCGGCCTCGCCGGGCTGTCGGTCGCGATGGCCGCCGGTGCGCTGCTGCTCGGCCCGTTCCTCGCCGAGGCGGCCGGGCCCGTGCTCACCGACGGCCGGCTGGCCGCGCTCGTGCTCGGCGTCGCCGTGTTCTCCTCGGTGATCCCGTACGCCATCGACCAGGTGGTGCTGCGGCGCCTGCGTCCCGCGACGTTCGCGGTGCTGCTCGCGCTGCTCCCGGCGACGGCGGCCGTCGTCGGCGCCGTGGCCCTGCAGCAGGTGCCGCACGGGTGGGAGGTCGTCGGGCTGCTGCTCGTGTCCGGGGCGATCGCGCTCACCGCACGCGCCGACGAGGAGCCGCCCCCGGCCTGACCCGGTGTGACGCGCGACGCCCGACCCGGTGTGACGGGCCCGGCTCGAGCCGGCATGGCGAGCTCGGGCTGACCCCATGGGCGGCGCAGAGGGTCAGAGGTACTGCCCGGTGCCGCCCTCGCCGTCGCCGTCGGGCCCGTCGCCCGGCAGCACCAGGCCCGGTGCACCCGGGGGTCGGTGGCCCGGCGGGAGCTGGCGGCGCATC
Source organism: Cellulomonas sp. URHB0016 (assembly GCF_054057935.1). Taxonomy (NCBI): domain Bacteria; kingdom Bacillati; phylum Actinomycetota; class Actinomycetes; order Micrococcales; family Cellulomonadaceae; genus Cellulomonas; species Cellulomonas sp. URHB0016. Next base: position 2,718,567 of record NZ_JBSRZU010000001.1, read on the forward strand.
CCCGACAGCTGGGCCTGTGTCGCCATCTGCTGTGCGACGAGAGCCGTCTGGATGCCGTGGAACAGCCCTTCGAGCCAGCCGACGAGCTGCGCCTGCGCGATCCGCAGCTCGGCGTCCGACGGCGGGGTGTCGTCGTCGACGAACGGCAGCGTGATGCGGTGCAGCTCGTCGACGAGCTCGGGGGACAGCCCGTCCTCGAGCTCACGCAGCGAGCGCTCGTGCACCTCCGCGAGACGGGCGCGTGCGGCGTCGTCGAGCGGGGCGCTGCGCACCTCGTCGAGCAGCTGCTTGATCATGGTGCCGATCCGCATGACCTTGGCCGGCTGGCCCACGAGCCCGCCGACGTCCTCGGGCCGCCGCTGCTGCCCGTCGCGCGTCCCGTCCTGCGGGTCGCCCTGCACGTCGGGCTGCACGTCGGGCCGCAGACCGCCCCGGGCCTCGCCCTGCGGTTCGCTCCGAGCCGGGTCGACGATCACGACCCGCGGCTCGTCCTGGTGCGTCGTCCGTGCCTCGTCGTCCACCCGGGCATTGTGCCCGGACCCCGTCGCCCCCGCAGCCCACGCGGCAGGTCCAGCGTGCGTCGATACGCTGGATCCATGGCTTGGCTGACGACCCCCGCCCACGCGCGCTGGCTCGAGCACGAGACCGACCGGCTGCTCGACTTCGGCCGGGCCTCGGCCCTGCCGAGCGGTGGCTTCGCCCGGCAGGACGACGTGGGGGAGCCCACGGACGGGCCGCTGGAGCTCTGGATCGCCTGCCGCATGACGCACGTGTACGCGATCGGTCACCTGCTGGGACGCCCGGGTGCGAGGGCCCTCGTGGACCACGGTCTCGCCGCGATCACGGGGCTGTTCCACGACGACGAGCACGGCGGCTGGTTCGCCGAGGTCGAGCGCGACGGCACGCCGAAGGACACGGCCAAGGCCGCGTACCCGCACGCGTTCGTGGTACTTGCCGCGTCCAGCGCCACGGCCGCGGGCCGGCCGGGGGCGCGGGCGCTGCTCGACGAGGCGCTGGCCGTCTCGGAGCAGCGGTTCTGGGACGAGTCCGCGGGCATGGCCGTCGAGCAGTGGGACCGGACGTTCGGCGCGCTCGACGGGTACCGCGGCGTCAACGCCAACATGCACACCGTCGAGGCCTACCTCGCGGCCGCCGACGTCACGGGCGACCGGGTGTGGCTCGACCGGGCGGTCCGGATCGTCGAGCGCGTGGTGCACGGGCTCGCCCGGGGCAACGACTGGCGGATACCGGAGCACTTCGACGCGTCATGGACGCCGGACCTCGAGTACAACGTCGACGAGCCCGCGCACCCGTTCCGCCCCTACGGCGCCACCATCGGCCACTGGTTCGAGTGGGCCCGGCTCACGCTGCACGCCCGCGCCGCGGTCACCGCCCGCGGGGACGTCGCGCCCGCGTGGATGCTCGACGACGCGGTCGCCCTGTTCGACGCCGGCGTGCGCGAGGGCTGGGCGGTGGACGGCGCCGACGGCTTCGTCTACACGGTCGACTGGTCAGGGGCGCCCGTGGTCCGCGAACGCATGCACTGGGTCGCCGCCGAGGCGGTCGCCGCCGCCGCCGCGCTGCACGCCGCGACGGGGGAGCCGCGGTTCGACGAGCGCTACTCCCAGTGGTGGGACTACATCGGCGCGCACGTCCTCGACCGCGAGGGCGGCTCGTGGTGGCACGAGCTCGGCACCGACAACACGGTGTCGCGCACCGTCTGGGCCGGCAAGGCCGACCTCTATCACGCGGTGCAGGCCACCCTGATCCCCCGGCTGCCCCTGACCCCGGTGATCGTGCCGGCGCTCGCGGCGGGCCTGCTCGACTGACACCGCCTCACGGCACCAGCACGACCTTGCCGAACGCCTCCCCGCTCTCCAGCAGGCGGTGCGCGTCGGCCGCCTGCTCGAACGGCAGCCGTGCGTGCACCACGGGTCGCACCTCGCCCGACGCGACCAGCGGCCAGACGTGCCGGCGCACCCCGTCCATGATCGCGACCTTCTGGTCGAGCGGCCGGCCGCGCAGCGTGGTGCCGATGACGCTGCCCCGCTTGGCCAGGAGCGCACCCAGGTCGAGCTCGCCGCGGCGGCCGCGCTGCATCCCGATCACCACGAGCCGCCCGTCGTCGGCGAGCATGGCCAGGTTGTCCGCGAGCCCGCCGGCACCGAGCACGTCGAGGACCACGTCGACGCCGCGCCCGTCCGTCGCGGCCAGGACCTGGGCGACGACGTCACCGGCACGGTGGTCGACGACCACCTCCGCACCCAGCTCGCGCACGCGCGCGACCCGCTCCGGGCCGCCCGCCGTCGCGAGCACCCGGACGCCGAGCGCCGCCGCGAGCTGGACGGCCGCCGATCCCACACCGCCCGACCCGCCCTGCACGAGCAACGACTGACCGGGCTCGAGCCGGGCGGCCCGCAGGTTCGACCACACCGTGGCGAGAGCCTCGGGCAGCGCGGCCGCGTCCATGAGCGGGAGGGCGTCGGGCACCCGCAGCACCAGGCCTGCCGGGACCGCGACCCGCTCCGCGTACCCGCCGCCCGCGAGAAGTGCCGCCACACGGTCGCCGACGAGCCACCCGGCCTCCTCGGGCACCTCCGCGCCCACGGCCGCGACCGTTCCCGCCACCTCGAGACCCGGCCACGCGGGTGATCCGGGGGGCGGGTCGTAGCGGCCCGCGCGCTGGAGGAGGTCGGCGCGGTTGACGCCCGCACCTGCGACGTCGACCAGCAGCTCGCCCGCGGCAGCCACCGGGTCCGGCACCACACGGACGCTCAGGACGTCGGGATCGCCAGGATGTTCGACCACGACGGCACGCACAACCGGCACACTAGCCCGGAGGCCGAGCGTAGCCGTGACTCGTTCGGCCCTGCCGTATCCCAGCGGGTGAGGTCCGTGGCAAACTCTGCCGCGGGCTAATGGTCCGCTGTCCAGCAGCCGATGAGGCGAACGGAAGTCGTCACAGGGCGACGCAGGACTGGTTCGGCACAGCCCCGATGGTGACACCCGAGACGGGTGAACGAAAGGATCGACATGCTGCGACGGCTTGGCATCCGCGCCAAGGTGATGGCTGTCCTCGCCGTGCCCATGCTCGTTCTCTTCGGCGCCGGCGCCTACATCTCGAACGAGGCGCTCCGCGAGGCCAGCGAGGTCAGCGCGGCCGAGGGCGTCATGGCCGCACTGCAGGCGTACGCCCCCCTCGCGAGCGCCATCGAGGCGGAGCGCATCCTCAGCCTCAACGGCGGCACCCCCGAGCAGATCAACGCCGCGCGGATCGCGTCCGACGACGCGCTGCGCGACGTGTTCCCCAAGACCCGGGCCCTCAACCTCGACGCCTTCCCGGACGCGGTGGTCACCCAGTTCCAGGACGTGCAGTTCGCGCACAACGAGATGCTGCCGTCCGCGCGCAAGCTCGTGGACATCAACGGTCACCGCGAGGAGATCGCGCGGTACTACACCACGATCATCACCGGTCAGATCGACCTCATGGAGTCGGTGGCCAACGCGCTGCCCAACCGTGACCTGGCCCGTTACGTGACGGCGTACCGCGAGGTCGCGACCACGAGCGACGGCCTGGTGAGCGAGCTCGTCGACGCCGTGGCCCTGATCAAGACCCGCGTGTCGCTGCAGACCGCCGCGCTGGCCTTCGCCAACGAGACGGCCGCCAACGAGCAGGCCCGTCACCGTGCACGTGACGCGGTCGAGGGCCTCGGGATCGACGTCGAGCTCAGCCAGGACGACCCCTCGTACCTGCTCACCAACGTCCGGTCCGACCTGTCGCAGGGCAATGCGAGCGCCTTCGAGGCCGTCGACATGGGTGCCTACGCCACGGACATCCAGAACCAGCTGCTCTCCCTCTCCTCGGTGAACGACGCGGTCCTCAAGGAGGGCCACGCGATCGCCACCAAGGCGGCCGACGACGCGCAGAAGCGCGCCATCCTGACGATCGGCCTGGCCATCGCCGCCGCCGTCGCGTCCCTGTTCTTCGCCGTCGTCATCGCCCGAGGGATCGTCACCCCGCTCCGTCGCCTCACCGCCGCCGCCGCGAACGTCCGCGAGCAGCTGCCGAGGCTCGTCGAGCAGGTGGCCGTCCCCGGTGAGGGTCCCGAGATCACGCTCGAGCCCATCCCCGTGACCACCCGCGACGAGGTCGGCGAGCTCGCCCAGGCCTTCAACTCGGTCAACGCGACGACCGTGCAGATCGCCCAGGAGCAGGCCGCCCTGCGTGGCTCCATCGCGGAGATGTTCGTCAACGTGGCCCGCCGCGACCAGGTGCTCCTCAACCGCCAGCTGTCGTTCATCGACTCGCTGGAGCGTGCGGAGGAGGACCCGTCGACGCTGGCGAACCTGTTCCGCCTCGACCACCTCGCCACCCGGATGCGTCGTAACGCCGAGTCGCTCCTCGTCCTCGCCGGCATCGACTCCGGTCGCCGCCTGCGGGACGCCATGCCGCTCTCGGACGTCATCCGTACCGCCTCGTCGGAGATCGAGCAGTACGACCGCGTCGAGCTCGACCTGCAGGTCGACCCGGCCATGCTCGGCTTCAACGCCCTCGGTGCCGCGCACATGCTCGCCGAGCTCCTGGAGAACGCCACGGTGTTCTCCGAGCCGGAGACGCCCGTCATGGTCACCACCGGCGTGGTGGGCCAGTTCGTCATGGTGAAGGTCAGCGACCAGGGCCTCGGCATGAGCGACGTGGAGATCGAGACCGCGAACGCTCGCATCCGGTCCACCGGTGCCGGCGACGCCCTCGGTGCCCAGCGCCTCGGCCTCTTCGTCGTCGGTCGCATCGCCCAGCGCCTCGGCGCCGACGTGATCCTCAGCAAGAGCCCCAGCGGCACGGGCACCCAGACGATCGTCCGCTTCCCCGCCTCGCTGTTCGCGGCGAACGAGCAGTCGCTCTACGGCTCCTCGGCGCCGGCCCCGGCCTCGGCTCCCAGCATCTCGGCGGACGCGTTCCAGCCGCCGGTCGTCGAAGAGGTCGACCTCGCCGCGCTGACCGACGGCGCCACCGCGCTGGGCCTGCCGCGTCGCCGCCGCGGCGACGACGGTGCCGACACCGACACGAACGCCGAGGGCGTCCCCGGCGTCGCTCCCGCGCTGGGCCGCAGCGAGCTGCCCGCACGTCCCCGCAAGACGTTCGACGAGGACAACATCGTCCTGCCCGAGGCGCCCTCCGGGAACATCTCGGCGGACCTCGCGACGGGCTCCAGCGAGTGGAAGCCCCCGACGATCGCGGCCGAGCCGCTCAAGAACCTCGGCCTGCCGAGCCGTACCCGTGCCGCCACGTCGGCCTGGGCGCAGCCCGTCGAGGAGGCCCCGGTCGTCAGCGCTCCCGCCCCGTCCGCCCGTGCCGGCCTGTTCTCCGGCTTCCGCGGTCGCGGTGACATCCAGCCCGGCACGCCTGCCGGTGGCACAGCCATCCCGGGTCTGGCCGACGACGACCGTCAGGGCGCGCCCGACGGCGGTGCGCGCACCGTGGATGAGCCTCGGCGCCCACTCGGCCGCCCCCGAGCCCCTCGTGGTCCCCGCCCTGGTGGAGGACGACGAGCCGGCATGGACGCCCGCGCAGCCCGACGCCGCCCAGGAGCAGACGCCCGTCGTCGAGCTCTCCGGCGAGGTCGAGCCCGAGACCGCCGACGTGGAGCCCGCTCACGCCGAGCACGCCGAGATCGAGCCCGCCGAGGCGTGGGCACCGTCGCAGCCGTCGGAGCCCGTCTGGGCCCCGAGCGAGCCGACGTACACCGCCGAGGTCGAGGAGCCCGTCTGGGCCCCGACCGCCCCCGAGCACAACGAGGTCGCCACCGCGGCCGAGGCCGTCGCCGCCGAGCCGTGGGCGCCGGCCGAGGGCTGGGCGACGCCCGCGCAGTCGCAGGAGCCCGTCTGGGCCCCGCGAGCCGCTGAGGCTGCCGCTGAGGAGCCCGTGTGGGCGCCGCAGGTTGCTGAGGCTGCCGCTGAGGAGCCCGTGTGGGCGCCGCAGGTTGCTGAGGCTGCCGCTGAGGAGCCCGTGTGGGCGCCGCAGGTTGCTGAGGCTGCCGCTGAGGAGCCCGTCTGGGCCCCGCGAGCCGCTGAGGCTGCCGCTGAGGAGCCCGTGTGGGCGCCGCAGGTCGCTGAGGCTGCCGCTGAGGAGCCCGTGTGGGCGCCGCAGGTCGCTGAGGCTGCCGCTGAGGAGCCCGTGTGGGCGCCGCAGGCCGCCGAGGCTGCCGCTGACCAGCTGTCCTACCGCGTCTCGCCGTTGGACGACTCGCCGATGTTCGACACGGTCCTCCACGAGGCCGCCGACCACGCCGAGGAGCCCGCCGCAGAGCTTCCCGCCGCCGAGCTTCCCGCCTCGGCGGAGCCGACCCTCCCGACCCGTCGGTCGGCCGCCGCCGCCGCCGAGGCCTCCGTGGCCGACGCACCCGCCGCGTTCACCTCGTACAGCGGCTACTCCGGCTGGGCCGGCGCGGCGTCGCAGGGGATCCCCGCGGCCCTCAGCACCCCGCACGTCCCGTTCGAGCGGACGCTCGACGAGGCGCGCGCCTGGCACACGGGTGCACTGCCCGTGGTCCCGGCCCCGCAGCCCCAGCCGGCCGCCGCCGAGGAGCCGGCCCCCGTGGCCGACGCTCAGCAGCCGGCCGACGACGCGTGGCCGGCCCCCGCGTGGGAGGCGCCCGCGTGGCAGCCGCCCACCTGGCAGGCACCGGCGTTCCAGTCGACCGACGCGCCTGCCCAGCCCGTCGACCAGCACGTGGCCGTCGAGGCCCCGAGCGCACGCACGGACGAGACGACGACCTTCGCGCCGGTGATTCCCGAGCTCGAGCCCGACATGGAGCCCGAGACGTGGAACGCCCCGGTCGCCGAGGCGTGGCCGACGCTCGTGCCCGACCCGGAGGCTGCTCCCGTCGAGCAGACGGAGCAGCACGCGGTCGCCGAGGCCGCCCCGGCACCGTACGTCCCGGCTCCGCACGTCGAGGTCCCGGCTCCGTACACGCAGGCTCCCGCGCCGTACGCCCAGGCCCCGGCCCCCTACGCCCAGGCTCCCGCGCCGTTCGCGCAGGCTCCCGCGCCGTACGCGCAGGCTCCGGCTCCGTTCGCGGAGGCTCCGGCTCCCGCCGCTCCTGCCCCGGTGGCTCCGGCCCCCGTGCAGAGCGCGCAGGCGTGGGCCTCCGCCCCCGCCGCCGAGCAGCCGTTCTCCCAGCTCGTCAACGCGGGCGACGACGAGTCGCAGCCCAAGCGTCGCTGGGGCGGCCTGTTCGGCAAGCGCAAGGGTGGCGAGGCCGCGTCGTCGGCCGCGACGCCCGCTGCACCGGCTCCGGCTGACCCCGTCTCGCCGCCGCGCACCTCCGCGTGGTCGGCGGAGTCACCTGCTCCGGCCGCTGACGATGCGACCCGAAGCTGGTCGGCCCCGGCGTGGACCGCACCCACGGCGCCCGCCATGGTCGTGCCGCCGGCGCCCAGCGCAGCGCCCGCCAAGGCCCCCGCGCCCGCCGCCCCGGCTCCGCTGGAGCAGCGGTCCGCCGGCTCCTGGTCACCGCCCGACTGGGCCTCGCGCCCGGCGGCCGCCGGTGCGCCGGTGTCGACGGTGCCCCACCCCAACGTCCCGCCGTCGGTCGCCCCGCGGATCGGGACCCTGGACGACGAGGTCGCGGCGATGCTCGCCCTGCGGTCCGACATCCAGGAGCAGGCGCTGTCCGAGCTCAGCCAGCTCTCGGCCTACCGGCCGAGCGCAGTTGGTGGCGCGGCCGAGCAGCTCACCCGGCGTGTGCCGTCGGCAGTGCCGACGACTCCCGTCTCCGCCGACGAGGGCAAGCCTGTGCAGCGTGACGCGGACGAGCTCCGCTCGCGTCTGTCGAGCTTCCAGTCCGGGACTTCTCGCGGCCGCCGCGCCTCCGGTGACCCGTCCCCTGAGCAGAACGGCCCCGCCTGATGAACTCGACCGACCCCACCCCTGTCGTCGCCGCCTCGGTGACGTCGTACCCCGCAGTCGTCGACTGCACCAGCAAGGAGGAAGCGTGACCGCGCTCAGCACCGAGGCAGCCAACTTCGGCTGGCTCCTGGACAACTTCGTCCGGACCGTGCCCGGCACCCGCCACACGCTTGTGGTGTCTGCCGACGGTCTTCTCATGGCGATGTCCGAGCTTCTCGACCGCACCAGCGGCGACCAGCTCGCGGCCATCGTCTCGGGCATGTCGAGCCTGACCCGTGGCGCGTCGCGCCAGCTTCGTGCGGGGGAGGTGCGTCAGGCGATCATCGAGATGGACCAGCTGTTCCTCTTCCTGATGAGCGTCTCGAACGGCTCCGTCCTCGCCGTCGTGGCGGAGTCGAGCTGCGACGTCGGGCTCATCGGCTACGAGATGGCGATGCTCGTCTCGCGGACCGAGGCGACCCTGACGCCCCAGCTCATCTCCGAGATGCGTGGCCAGCTCCCCGTCGACGGCGCCACGCGCGCTCCCGTCGCCTGAGGCCCCGGGTCTGACGGATGAGCGAGCACATCGAGTACGAGGCGCGAACGGTCCGGCCGTATGCCGTGACCGGTGGCCGCGTGCGCTCGGCGCGCTCCGACCTGCCGCTCGAGGCGTTGGTCGAGGTGATGCCGGGTGCCGTGTCCGGTCAAGGTCTCCCGCCTGAGAAGCGGGCGATCATCCAGCATGCCGCCCACAACTACATCTCTGTGGCCGAGCTCTCGGCCCTCCTTCACCTGCCGCTCGGCGTGGTCCGGATCCTCGTGTCCGACCTTGCCGACCAGCAGTACGTGCGCGTGCACACCTCGCAGCCGGTCGACGTCAACACCGGTGAGTCCCCCGCCCTGTCCCTGAGCGTGCTGGAGAGTGTTCTCAATGGCATTTCCGCCCTCTGACGCCGCTGTGGCCGCTCCGGCGGGTCCGGCGGGGTCCGTTGCCCCCACTGTCGTCAAGATCGTCGTTGCAGGCGGCTTCGCCGTCGGCAAGACGACCTTCATCGGGTCCATCTCGGACATCGAGCCTCTCAACACCGAGGCCGCGATGACCGAGCACTCTGTCGGCGTCGACGACGCCGGCGGTGTGTCGGACCGCAAGACCACCACCACGGTCGCGATGGACTTCGGTCGCATCGCGCTGCCGGGGTCGCTGTGGCTGTACCTGTTCGGCACGCCTGGCCAGGACCGGTTCCTGTTCATGTGGGACGACCTGGTCCGCGGCGCCATCGGTGCCGTGGTGCTCGTGGACACCGACCGCCTGGACCAGTGCTTCCCGGCCGTCGACTACTTCGAGAGCCGTGGCATCCCGTTCGTCGTCGGCGTGAACTGCTTCGACGGCGTCGCCAAGCACCAGCTGGACGACGTCCGCGAGGCGCTCGCGATCCCGGCGCACGTGCCGGTGCTCTACACGGACGCCCGCTCGCGCGCGGCGACCAAGCAGGCCCTGATCTCCCTCGTGCAGCTCGCCATGGAGCGTCTGCGCAGCCGGTGATCCCGGACTGACCACCGACGGCCGGCCCCTCGCGGGTGCCGGCCGTCGGGGTGCGGCGCCGCCGCTGCTGTCGGCGCGCGCACGACCGGTCCGCGTCGACAAGGTCGTCGACGCGGGCACCGCCGGTCCGCGTCGACAGAGCCGTCGGCGTGGGCATACCGGTCCGCGTCGACGAGGTCGTCGGCACGGGCATACCGGTCCGCGTCGACAAGGTCGTCGGCGCGGGCATCACCGGACCACCCGTACGTCGGGACGCCGGTGCTTGCGTGATCATGGACGGGTGCCTGCCGACGTCCGCGCTCCCGGCCCTCGTGGTGAGGTCGGGCTGCGGCTCGTGCCTCGTCCCAGGAGCGCCCCGGACGACGGCGCGCCCTGCCGTCGTCGGGTGTACGCCGACGGGACCGCCCTGACGCGTTACCTGGCGGGCGCACCGTGCCGCGCGGAGTGGCTCGCGTGGACCGTCCTGCACGAGCGGGAGCTCGTGACGACTCCGCTCGGCATGACCGAGCTGCGGTGCACGGCCCGCCCGCGGGGCGTCGAGGCGCACGGTGTGGCGCACGACGTCGCCGAGCGGGTGGAGGTGGTGCGGTTCTCCGACCAGACCCTCCGGGCGGCGAGCCTGGTGGCAGGTGTGCTGCGGCCGTTCACCGCGCTGCATGCCGGTGCGGCGATCGCCCACCCGGACGTCGGTGCGGTGGTGACGTACGACGTCCGGCTCGCGCAGGTCGCGGCGCTGTACCTGCTCGACGTGGTGAGCCCGGGTCTGTCGGACCGGTGGTGGGAGGACGACGGGCGCCCGTAGGCACTGTCGTCGAGGGTCGTCGCGCACATAGGTTCAGGTCGTGAGCGCCATCGAGCACCTGACCCGTGAGGAGCGGGTGGCGCGCGGCAAGGCGGCCCGCACCGTCCTGCCGCTGGAGGCCCTGGCCGACGCCGGGCCTACCGACGGCCGGCCCGACCCGCTGGACCTGCTCGAGCAGCAGGCGGAGCACCGTGTCCCGGAGCTCGTCCCGCTGCGGTACGGGCGGATGTCGGAGTCGCCGTTCGCGTTCTACCGGGGCTCCGCCCTCGTGATGGCGCACGACCTCGCGAAGGCGCCGTCGAGCGGTCTGCGCTCCCAGCTCTGCGGTGACGCGCACCTGAGCAACTTCGGTGTGTTCGGCTCACCGGAGCGGCGGCTGCTGTTCGACGCGAACGACTTCGACGAGACCTTGCCCGGCCCGTTCGAGTGGGACGTGAAGCGGCTCCTGGCGAGCGCGGAGCTCGCCGGGCGGGCCAACGAGTTCCACCGCAAGGAGCGGCGCCAGCTGGTGCTCGGCGCCGCGAGGGCCTACCGCGAGGCGGTGCGGGAGTTCGCCCGGCAGCCCATGCTGGCGGTCTGGTACGCGCACGCGTCGGTCGACGACATGATGGACGAGATCCTCACGTCGCTCCCCGGGAAGTCGGCGCGCCGGACCCGGGCGACGGTCTCCAAGGCGCGTTCCAGCGACCACCTCAAGGCCGTGGAGAAGCTGACGGCCGTGGTCGGCGGGCACCGCAGGTTCGTCGCGGACCCGCCGCTGCTGGTGCCGCTGCGCGACCTGATGGAGGAGAACCACGCGGCCCTGCGCATGCACGACCTGCTCGTGGCCTATCGCACGTCCCTCCAGGACGACCGGCGGCACCTGCTCGAGCAGTACCGGCTCGTCGACATGGCGCGCAAGGTCGTCGGCGTGGGAAGCGTGGGGACCCGGGCGTGGATCATGCTCCTGCAGGGCACCGACGAGGACGACCTGATCGTCCTGCAGGCCAAGGAGGCCCAGGCGTCCGTCCTGGAGGAGTTCGCCGGGGCCAGCGACTACGGGAACCACGCGCAGCGCGTGGTGGAAGGCCAGCGGCTCATGCAGGCGGCCAGCGACATCTTCCTCGGCTGGCAGCGCGAGACGGGCGTCGACGACGTCGAGCGCGACTTCTACATCCGCCAGCTGCGGGACTGGAAGGGCTCGCTCCCCGTCGACCAGATGATCCCGGCCGGGATGACCCGGTACGCCGAGCTGTGCGCGTGGAGCCTCGCACGGGCGCACAGCCGGTCCGGTGACCGCGTCGCGATCGGCGCGTACCTCGGGTCCTCCGAGCGCGCCGACGAGGCGCTCGCCGACTACGCCGTCACCTACGCCGACCGGATCGAGGGTGACCACGCCCGGCTCGTCGCGGCGATCGACAGCGGCCGGCTGCCCGCCGTGAAGGACGTCTGACGGGCGCGCCGGGTCACGCCGGGGAGCGCACCTGACCGACGAGGCCGCGGCGGCGGAGCCGGCCTGGCCGGTGAAGGCGCTGGTCAGCGCCGCGAATGTCCAGGCCAGAAGTGGTTGCTGCTAGGGTCCGCTGCACCGGGAGGGCTGTCTGAGCGGCCGAAAGAGACGGTCTTGAAAACCGTTGGGGCGGGACAACCCCGTCCTCGTGGGTTCGAATCCCACGCCCTCCGCCGAAGGTTCGGGCGGGCCTCTGCGAACGCACAGCGACGACCGGGTGCGACCGCGCCGGAGCAGGACGACCGGGAGAGCGTCGACGTCGCCTGGTCGCCGGCGGCGTTCAGGAGGCGGTCTCGGCCGCCGATGATGTGGAGGTGAGGTCCTCGCGTGTCGTCGTCGCAGCCGTCGTGGCTGCACTGGTCGCCGTCGTGGCGTGCGGGTGCTCCGGACCGGAGCCGCGCGTCGTCCCGGACGTGACCGGCCAACGGCTCGACGTGGCGGAGGACATGCTCGAGGACGCCGGCTTCGATCACGTCTTCGCCCACCGTGTCGCCGGTGGAGTACTGGTCCACTGGTCGAGCTGGGCGGTCGTGGACCAGGTGCAAGAGGCAGGTTCGCGGCCCGACCCCGACGACGAGATCGAGCTCAAGGTGAGCCCGCTCGACCACGCCGAGACTCTCGAGCTGCTGCCCGACGATGCCGCGGTGCGCCCTGAGGTCGAGCACGCGGTCGGGTCACGCCCCACGGCACCCGCCCCGAGCCCGAGCCCGTCCGTCGACCCCTGCACCGCACCGACCTTCGTGGTGACCTGGGCGAGAGTGTCGGGCTGGACCACCGACGACCCGACCGTCGTCGGTGCCCACGCGGTGGTCGACGTCACCGTCACCAACCGGTCGTCGGAGGACGTCAAGGTCGCCGACTTCGATGTGCGGGTCGACGGCTGGAACTTCGTCCACACCGGGTACTACACGATGCCCGACGGCGTGCAGCCCTGGACGATCCCCGGCCAGTTCGGCCCCACCCTGTACGGACAGGTGCTCGCCGCCGGCGAGTCCGCCGTCGCGCGCGCCGGCCAGTACGGCGACGACCGGCCGAGCCGCGACCCGCAGGACGCGTCGTTCGTGGTGACGGAAGGGGTGTACCGGTTCGTCGACGACGACGTGAACGCCAGATGCCTCGGAGGTCCTGGCCAGTACGCAGGAGTCGGTCAGGTCGCGCCCGTCGACCTTCCTCGACCGACCGAGGTCGAGATCGACGACTCGACGCGCTGAGGGCCGCGAACCGGGGCGCGGACACTCGTCGGGCAGCCGCACCACTCGCGCTCACGCCCCACCGACGCGGCATGCGCTAGCGTGACGCGCCAGAGGCGTCCGGGCGGACCGGATCCGCCTCGGACCTGCGGAGGGGCAGCGCGCGATGACGTCGTCGGGACGACCACGGGCGACGGTCGTCGTCCCCACCTACGACCGGAGCGACGAGCTCCGCGCGACGCTGGCGTCGCTCGCGGCGCAGGACCTGCCCCGGGACGAGTTCGAGGTCGTGGTCGCCGACGACGGGTCGACGGACGACACCGCCGCCGTGGTCCGGTCGTTCTCGTCGGTGCTCAACCTGAAGTACCACTTCCAGGAGGACCGGGGAGCGCGCGTCGCGGCGGCTCGCAACGCGGGTGCCCGGCTGGCCTCGGCCCCCGTCCTCGTGTTCACGGACTCGGGCACGCTCGCGGGGCCGGGGTTCGTGCGGGCGCACCTCGCGGAGCACGCGTCAGCGACCGAGGGCAGCCGCCCGGTCGCCGTCATCGGGTACACCTACGGCTACCGCCCGTTCGACCCGACGCCCGGCCTGCTCGACGCGGTCGCGACCCTCGATCCGGCCCAGGTGCACGCCCGCTACGGCGACAGCGCGTCGTTCCAGGACTGCCGGCACGCCGAGTACGCGTCCGTCGGCTTCGACGTCGAGGCGCTGCCGCTGCCGTGGATCATGGCGTGGGCGGTGAACCTGTCGGTCGGCACGGAGGAATTCTGGCGCGCCGGAGGGTTCGACGAGTCGTTCCAGGGCTGGGGCGTCGAGGACCTCGACCTGGGGCTGCGGCTGCGCAAGGCCGGTGTGCGGTTCGTCGTCGGTCGCGCCGCCTGGGCCATCGAGACGCCGCACGAGCGTGACCCTGCCGGCCATGCGGCGAGCGTGACCAGCAACGCCCTCCAGCTGCACGGCAAGTTCCCCGAGCCGGAGACCGAGGTCAACTGGTCCTGGTTCGCCACGGGCGCGTGGCTCGTCGAGGACTGCTCGGCGCCGCTGCACGAGCAGTACGGCGCGGTCCTCGACTGGCGCGACGCCGTGCGGGACGTGCAGGTCGAGGCGGAGATCGAGGCGGCCCTGCGTGACCTGCCGAGCGGGTCGACCGTCGCGGTGCTGGGGTGCGGATCCGCCGTGCCGCCGTCGCTGCCTGACGACGCGGTGCTCCTCGACTTCGACGCCGACGCCCTGGCGTCGCTGCCCGCCGGTCTCCCGCAGGCCAGGCACCACGCCCTCGGGCTGCGCACGGTCCTGCCGGACGGGGCCGTGGACGTCGTGCTGGTCACGAGCCGGCTCCGCGGGGTCTGGGACCAGTACGGCGACCTCATCGAGGCGGAGGCCCGCCGGGTGGGCCGGACGCTGCGGGTCAGCGCGGACGTGCCGAGGGCCGGCGGGCCGGGGGAGGGCGCGCCGGGGGCCGGCGTGCCGAGGGCCGGCGTGCTGGGGTCCTGACCCGGCTGTCCGGCCACGCCCGGGGACCCGTCAGCCGGAACGTGCCGGCGCGGCCGGCCGGTGGTCCCGCACGGGCCGTCGACCCCGTGCCGGTCGCCGGGACTTGAGGTGCGGTTCCAGCACGAGCGCCGCGGCGGCCGCGGCGACGAGCACGCCGGCGACCAGCGCGGTGTTCCGCAGTCCGCCGTGGGACGGGAGCAGGAGAGCGCCGACGAGCGCTCCGGCGGCGACGCTCGCGTTGAAGACGGCGCTGTGCGCGGCGGCCGACACCTCGGTCCGGCCGGGGGCGACGTGCAGGACGCGGTTCGCCATCGCGGTGATCATCAGCATCATCGCCGCCCCGAACAGGGCGAGGAGGAGCGTCGAGACGACCCGGTTCCGGCCGCACAGGTAGAGCCCGATCGACGAGAGGGCGAGCAGCCACGTCGGGACGGTCATGGCAGCGCGCGGCCAGCGGTCGAGCAAGGTCGCGCCGACCGCGAGCACCACCACTCCCGCGGCGCCTCGCACGAGGAGCAGCGGCCCGACGGCGTCCTCGCTGAACCCCGTGACGTCGGTCAGGAACGGCACGGTGTACGTCGACGAGACGGACAGCCCGGTGATGGCGAGAGCCGTCGCGACGAGCAGCAGCGTGTACCGCCGGGTGTCCGGTGCGGCGGCGTGCGCGGTGTGCTCCTCACCGGGCCGGACGTTCGGCAGGCTGACCGCCACGACGACCATCGCGACCAGGCCGAGCACGGTGAGGGCGAAGAAGGCGACGCGCCACCCGGACTGTGCGCCGATCCACGCTCCGACGGGCACGCCGACGACGGTCGCGAGCGCGCTGGCCCCGAACACGGCGGTGACGACCCGACCGCGCACCTGCGGGGCGAACAGGCTCGTCGCCGTCACGACCGCGACCGCCCAGAACACCGCGTGCGCGAGCGCGGTCACCACCCGGCCGGCGAGCATCACCGGGTAGCCGGTCGCGAGGGCGGACGCGAGCGTGGCGGCGACGAAGACCGCGAGCAGCCCCGTGAGGACGTACCGGCGGGGGATGTTGCGGGTGGCGCGGGTGAGGGGCACCGAGACGACCGCGACGGTCAGGCCGTAGCCGCTGACGAGCAGGCCGGTGGCCGACAGGGAGGTGTGCAGGTCGGCGGCGATCAGCGGCAGCAGGCCCGAAGGCAGGTTCTCGGTCGTGACGAAGCAGAACGTGGCGACGAGCAGCGCCGCGAGCGCAGCGAACCGCGCGCGCGACGGTGGCGGGGCCGACTCCGCCGGCGTCAGCTGCACCGGTCCAGGATCCGTTCGAGGTAACCCTCGTAGGTGTGGTTCGCCTCGACGTGGCCCCGCAGGCCGGCCGCCGCGAGGTGGAGCTCGGCGGTGTTCCGCAGCGCGTCGTCGACGGCGGTACGCAGCGCGACGACGTCGGTGGTGCCGACCACACGGCAGGCCGGCGAGTCGGGGACCTGGTCGGCGAGGACCTCCGACACGATGACCGGCTTGCCCACGGTGAGCGCCTGGGCGAGCGCGCCGGAGGCACCGCCGAACCCGGCGAACTCCTCCTGGTAGGGGAACACCACGACGGCGGCGCCGCTGATGACCTCGCCGAGCCGATCCCGGGAGATCCAGCCGGACTCCCAGTCGACGCGCGTCCGCGGGTGCTCCCGCCGGATGCGCTCCTCGACCCCGTCGTACTGCTGGCCCAGGATCTTGACCGTCGGACCGTCGGCGAGGGCGGACAGCAGCACGTCGACACCCTTGTCGGACCGGGCGCTGCCGATGGACAGCACGTACGGCTCCTGGTCGCCGGCGGGCCTCGGGGCCTCGAACCAGTGCGCGACCTCGGCGCGCGTCGCGGTCGGCCACCCGGTGCGCAGCACGGCGTGGGGGTCCATGAACTCGTGGGCCTGCCGTTCGCCGACGCGGGTGTTCACCACGAACACGGCGTCGCCGGCGCGCGCGCGCACCATGTCCGCCAGCCGCTGCGTGCCCGTGAGCTGCCCGGCCGCGTCGGCAGCGAAGTACCCCGGCCGGTGCAGCGCGTGGACGTGGCGAAGACCGGTCGAGGGTCCGGGCCAGGCCGGATAGTTCTCGTCGAAGTAGCAGTTCAGGAACAGGTCGGTGCCGTGGTCGGCCGCGTCCCGGACCGCCGACGCGAGGTTCGCCGGGTCCACCGACTGCGAGTACGGCAGCTTCGCACCGGTCGAGCTCGGCGACGCACCGGCCACCGGCCGGTGCACCACGCCGGCGCACAGCCGGTGGCCCGTGAGGTACGACGGCGGGCAGTACAGCCGCGTGCCGTCCTGGCCGTCCTGGCCGTCCTGGCCGTCCGAGAGCGTCGCGGCCGCGTTGGCGAGGCCGACGACGAAGTCCGGGTGGTGGCCCAGCACCGTGTCCGTGAAGTCGTCGAACAGCGCGATCCGGGTCATGAGCCGGCCGCCGGGCGCGTAGTGCCCGCGGTGTCGGCCGTGACCGGCCCGGCGACGACCGGCCCGGCGACGATCGGCATGACGGCGGACCCGGCGGCGACCGTGTCCAGCGCCGACATCACCACGTCCACGGGCACGGGGACGAGCGGGCGTCCGTGCTCGTCGGCGAGCGGTCGGCCCAGCGCCTCGAGCAGGACCATGGGGACCGTGTCCCGGGAGGTGCGCACGTAGCCGCGCTTGTTGTCGGTCGCCAGCACCGCGCGCACGCGGTCGGGGTCGAACCCGACGGCCCAGGCCGGTGCGGGGTCGAGCTGGAGCCAGCTGACCACGTCGTAGTGCCGTTCCACGTCGTCGTCCGCGAGGTGCCCGAGCGCCTGGCTGACCTCGGCGGCCACGAGCATCCCCCAGGCCACCGCCTCCCCGTGGGTGGTGCGGCCGCCGGAGAGGAACTCCAGGGCGTGGCCCACGGTGTGGCCGTACTCGAAGATGAGCGCCTCGCGCCGTTCCCGCGGGTCGGACGCCAGGTAGGGCCGCTTCGCGGCGCAGCCGATGTCGAGGAGCTCGAGCAGGGCGGCGGTGGGCTCGTCCCGGAGCCGGTCGAGCGCGCGCCGCAGCCCGGGCTGCCGCTCGGGCACCACGGCGAGGACGTTCTTCGCCATCTCCGCGGCGCCCGTGAGCAGCTGCCCGTGGGGCACCGAGGTCAGCCAGCGCAGGTCGCAGGCGATCAGCGTGGGTGCGTGGTAGGCGCCCGCGAGGTTCTTGCCGGCGCTCAGGTTCACCGCCTGCTTGACGGACAGGACCGAGTCGAAGGCCGCGACCGGCGTGGTCGGCAGGTGCACGAGGCGGATGCCGCGGAACAGCAGCGACGCGGCGAGCCCGGCGACGTTCCCGACCATGCCGCCGCCCATGCCCGCGACCACGGTGCGCCGGGTCGCGTGGTGCGCGACGGCGTGGTCGACGATGCTCTCGACGAGCGAGAGCGTCTTGCGCGGCTCGCCCGCCTCGACGGCGATCGTGGTGACCGGGACCCGGCGGCGCAGCTCCTCCACCACCGGGGCGGCATGCTCGGCGACGGCCGCGTCGTGGACGAGCACCACCAGGTCGGCACCGGGCACCAGGTCGACGAGGGCGGCGACGAGCTCCCTGGTGACGTCGACCCCGTACAGGTAGGGGACGTCGGTGCCGTCGAGCGGGATCTCTTGCCTGAGCACAGCTCACCCCTCAAAGTTGTCCAGCGGGAGTTGGGCGCGCGCCCAGTGGGAACGCTGCCACAGTAGCGACGTGCATGGTACGTTGCGCCGGATTTGGGCGAAGTCGCAGGTCTCACCGGGTGCGGACGAGGGAGCCGAGCTGTGACCGAGGACGGGCGTGGAACAACCGCGGTGGAGGTCGTGGTCGTCGGCGGCTGCGGGCGCGTCGGCCTGCCGCTCGGTGTCGCGCTCGCGTCCCGCGGCCTGTCGGTGGTGCTGCACGACGTCAACGAGGCAGCCGTCGCCACCGTGAACCGCGGGGTGCTCCCGTTCGACGAGCCCGGTGCGGCCGTGCCCCTCGCGGACGCCGTGCGCGACGAGCGCCTGCGCGCGACGACCGACCCGTCGTCCGTCGCGCTCGGCGACGCGGTCGTGGTGATCGTCGGGACGCCGGTGGACGAGCACCTCAACCCGGACGTCGGCGCGGTGCCGCGCACGGTCGGGCGGTGCGCCGAGCACCTGCGGGACGGTCAGCTGCTCGTCCTGCGCAGCACGGTGCACCCTGGCGTCACGGCGCTCACCGAGAAGGTGCTCGCCGACCGTGGGCTCGACCTCGACGTCGCGTTCTGCCCCGAACGGATCGCCGAGGGCAAGGCCATGACCGAGCTGTTCGACCTGCCGCAGCTCGTCGCGGCGCGCACGGAGCGTGCCTACGTCCGGGCCGAGGCGCTGTTCGGGCGGCTCACCGGGCAGACGGTGCGGCTCTCGCCCGAGGAGGCCGAGCTCGCCAAGCTGTTCACCAACACGTGGCGCTACGTCAAGTTCGCGACGGCCAACCAGTTCTGGATGATGGCGAACGACGCGGGCCTGGACTTCGACCGCATCCGTGCCGCGCTGGCCCACGACTACCCGCGCGCGGCGGACATGCCGGGACCGGGGTTCGCCGCCGGGCCGTGCCTGCTCAAGGACACCATGCAGCTCGCGGCGTTCACCCGGAACAACTTCGTGCTCGGCCACGCCGCGATGCTCGTGAACGAGGGTCTGCCGCTCTACCTGGTCTCCCGGCTGGAGATGCGCTACGACCTGTCCGAGCTCGTGGTCGGGGTGCTCGGCATGGCGTTCAAGGCGGGCAGCGACGACACCCGCGCCAGCCTCGCGTTCAAGCTGCGCAAGATCCTCGCGGTCCGCGCGAAGGAGACGCTGTGCACGGACCCGTACGTCGTCGACGACCGCTTCCTGCCCCTCGACGAGGTGCTGCGACGTGCCGACCTGCTGGTGATCGCCGCACCGCACCCGGAGTACCGGGACCTGCCCACCGACAAGCCCGTCGCCGACCTGTGGGGTCTGACCGGCGCCGGGACACGCATCTGAGACGACGGGACACACGTTGACCAAGGTTCTGATCTCCGGCTCGGCCGGCTTCATCGGCGGCTACCTGGTCCAGGAGCTGCTGGGACGCGGCTTCGAGGTCGTCGGCGTCGACAACTTCTCCAAGTACGGACCCGTGACGCACGCCTACGACGACCACCCGGCGTACCGGCTGGTCGAGGGCGACGCCCGGGACGTCGACCTGCTGCGCGAGCTGCTCGTGGGCTGCGACCACTTCGTCGCGGGGGCCGCGATGATCGGCGGCATCTCCTACTTCCACACGTACGCGTACGACCTGCTGGCCACGAACGAGCGGATCATGGCGTCGACCTGCGACGCCGCCATCGAGGCCCACCGGACGGGCACGCTGCGCAAGCTGACGTACGTGTCATCGTCGATGGTCTACGAGTCGACGACCGAGTGGCCGTCCAAGGAGGGCGACGAGCGGCTCGTGCCGCCCCCGTCGTCGAGCTACGGCTTCCAGAAGCTCGCCGTCGAGTACTACGCGCGCGCGGCGTGGGACCAGCACGGCCTGCCGTACACGATCGTCCGGCCCTTCAACTGCGTGGGCGTCGGCGAGGGCCGTGCGGCCGGCGAGGTCGAGGTGCTGTCGGGCAACGTCAAGCTCGCGATGTCGCACGTGGTGCCCGACCTGGTGCAGAAGATCCTCAAGGGCCAGGACCCGCTGCACCTGCTCGGCGACGGCTCGCAGGTGCGGCACTACACGTACGGCGGCGACCTGGCCCGTGGCATCGCGGACACCCTGGAGCACCCGGCGGCCCTCAACGACCACTTCAACCTGTCGACGGCCGCGTCGACCACCGTCGCCGACCTCGCCGAGGTGGTCTGGCGCAAGATCAAGGGACCGGACGTGCCGTTCCGGTTCGTCAGCGACGAGCCGTTCGAGCACGACGTCCAGCGCCGCATCCCCGACGTGACGAAGGCCCGCGAGGTCCTCGGCTTCGAGGCGACGACGACGCTCGACGAGATGCTCGACGAGGTCATCCCCTGGGTGACGCGGGCGGTCGAGGAGGGGCGGCTCTAGCCGTCGTCAGGCGTCCCGTCGTCGACGGGTGACGTCAGGCGGACGGTCCTCGCCGGCAACCGTCTCAGAAGCGGTGCGAGCGCGCCCAGGCGACGGCCTCGGCCCGCGTGGAGACGCCGATCTTGCGGTAGATGGACCGCACCTGGGACTTCACCGTGTTGCGGGTGACCCACAGCTGGCGGGCGATCTCCTCGAGCGTCACGTCCTGACGGAGCTCGGCGAGGACGATGCGCTCGCGGCTGGTCAGCGTCGACTCGTCGTCCGTGAGGACGGTCGGGTTCTCGGTGGTCATGGTCATGGTCATCTGTTCCTCCCCCAGAGGAGCGGCGTCTCCTTCGGACCCCTGGACGAGAGATTCGTCCGGACAGGGGCGACGTCGCACCGGTACAGATAGTTATCGGCGGTTTCCCGCGGTTGATGAGCCCACGCGACTGCTCGACGGGTGCACGTTGTGTGTCGGTGTGGGTGAGACGGGTGAAAGGGGCGAACGGTTCAATGCGGGCCCCATCCGGCTCCCGAGGCCCTCGGAGGCGACCGGACGTACGCTCGACGGGTCGCTGACGACGACGGCGTCGACGAGGAGGACCGCATGGACACCCACGGCGAGCACACCCCGGACGAGCGGTCCGAGACGGAGGGCGAGCGGATCCGTGCCGCGGGCCTCGCAGGTGGGCGCCCGGACCGGGACGACGAGTCGGAGAGCGCCCGGATCCGTGCCGCCGGCCTTCCTGGCGAGCGGGCCGACGCGGCCGCCGAGGCCGAGGCGGCGACGACGGACGCCCACAAGATCCGGGCGGACGACCTGCCCGGGGACGAGACCGGCGACGACGTCGACCTGACGACGGACGCGGAGAAGATCCGCCCGGACGGCGTGGACTAGGGACTGCGGTCAGGCGCTCGGTCGCGCTCGGCCACGTCATGACCCGGCGGCCCGATCTCACCCGGCTGCCCGGTGCAATCACGATGAGCTCGCGGCCGCCGGACCGTAGGGTCCCCGAGTGCACACCCTCCCCGACTCGTTCGCCCCCGAAGCCGTGACGGCCGTCGACGCACTGCTCGACGAGGTCGTCGGGCAGGAGGGCGTCGCGATCCTCGCAGCCGTCGAGAGCGGCAGCCGGGCGTGGGGCTTCCCGTCGCCCGACAGCGACTACGACTGCCGGTTCGTGTACGTGCGCCGGTTGACGGCGTACCTGGACCCGTGGCCGGCGCGCGACGTGGTCGAGCGCGCCCCGGACGCCGTCCTCGACGTCAACGGGTGGGACCTGCGCAAGGCCGTCGGCCTGCTCGTCAAGGGCAACGCGGTGATCACCGAGTGGATCCGCTCACCGCTGGTGTACCGGGCGGTGCCGGGGTTCACGGACGAGTTCCTGGCGCTCGCGGACGAGGTGGCGGACCGGGCGCTCGTCGGGCGGCACTACCAGGGGGTCGGCCGTGGCCAGTGGCAGCGGTTCCTCTCCCCGGACGGCGAGATGCCGCTGAAGAAGACGTTCTACGCCCTGCGTCCCGCGCTGGCGCTCCGATGGCTCGACCTGCACCCCGGGGCGGCGATCCCGCCGATGGACCTGCCGACCCTCGTCGCGGGCGCGGACCTGCCGGCGGTGGTCGTGGAGGCGGTCGAGGCGCTCGTCGAGCAGAAGGCCCTGGGGCGCGAGATGCGGACCGGACCGGTGCCGCCGGTCCTGCGGCGGGTCGTCGAGCACGAGCTGCGGGATCGGGACTGGCTCGACGTGCGCCGGACGGAGGAGGGTCTCCGGTCCGCCCGGCGGTCCACGGCGGCGTACTTCGTGTCGGCGGTCGAGCGCTACGCCCCGAGCTGAGCGCCGCCCGACCGGCGTCAGGAGCTCAGTCGCCCTCGGCCAGGTCGTCGGTGGTGTCCGGCTGGTGCACGCACACCCACAGGGCGCCGGGCCGGACGGTCGCGACCAGGTTGTTCGACGGGTCGATCACGTCGCCGTCGAGCTGCCGCGGCTGCGGCTTGGTGCTGCGGACCGTGATCTTCGCGCCGCGCAGCACCTCCATCCGTGGCACCCGCTCGCGGCGCAGGACCACGGCCACGGCGAGCTGCACCCAGTGGCCGAGGTTGCGCGGCGCGATGATCGCGACGTCCATCTTCCCGCTGTCCGCCTCGGCGTCGGGCAGGAGGTTCACCCCGCCCTGGAGCCGTCCGACGTTCCCGACGAGCACGCTGCGCGCGTGGCGGCGGACGGGCGGCTGGTCGTCGACGCGGACCTCGACGTGCATCTCGTCGTCGCCCAGGTGCTTGAGGGCGGACACCACGTACGCGATCGAGCCGGCACGGTTCTTCAGCTCGGTGGGCGCGTCGTCGACCATCGACGCGTCGAAGCCCATGCCCGCCATCACGGCGAACGTCTGGCCGTCGACCTCGCCGACGTCGATGCAGCGCCGTCCGCGGGCCAGTGCGGTGGCGATGCCGTCGGGCACGTCGGTGGGGATGTCGAGGTTGGCGGCCAGCAGGTTGCCGGTGCCGCCGGGAAGCACCGCGAGCGCGACGTCCGTGCCGGCGAGCCCTTCGACGCAGGAGCGCACGGTGCCGTCACCCCCGCACACGAAGACCACCTCGGCACCGTCCTCCACGGCCTGCCGGGCCTGGCCGCGGCCGGGGTCGTCGGCGCTCGTCTCCAGCCAGGCGGGCGCCGGCCAGCCGGCCTCCGCGAGCTGCGCGGTGATGTCCGCGCGGAGCTCGTCGGCGCCCTCCACGCGGTTCGTGTTGATGACGACCGCCGAGCGCAGGGGCCGGTCGTCGTTCCGCTGCTCGGCGGCGGGCAGGCCGCTCACACGTCACGCCGCAGGTAGCGCCACGCGAGCAGCGCGCAGACGAAGCCGTTCGCCATCCCGACGAGCACGTCCGTCAGGTGGTGCATCCCTCGGTACAGCCGCGCGGTCCCGACCGCGAAGGGGACCACGAGGCACAGGAACGTCAGGCTCCGCCGCAGCCACGGCCGCTGGATGCGCTGGCAGAGCAGCGCGAGCGACACGTAGAACGCGGTGGACGCGCTCGTGTGGCCGCTGGGGAACGCCGTGGTGGGCGGGGAGTCGTCGAGCAGCTCCACCTCCGGGCGGCCACGGCCGACGAGCAAGGACGACGTGAGGAACAGGATCGACTGCACACCGATCGCGATGGCCGGGATCACGGCGACCCACCACTGCTTGGTCCGCCACCAGAACAGCGCCACCACCAGCACGCACGCGCCGATGATGAACTGCGTCTGGCCGATGTTCGACAGGAACAGGGTGAACGAGTTGAGGCCGGCTGTGCGGCGCTCCTCGAACCACTTGTTGACCGCGAGCTCCGCGGGCAGGTCGTCGAGCGGACCCACGATGAGGAAGCCGATCGCGACCACGACGACCCACCACGCAACAGCGGGCAGCAGGGTCCGTCGGGCGAGGTCCCGTACCGCGTCGCGGAACGTCGTGGGGGACGTGTCGAGCTCGTAGCGGTGCAGGAACGTGTGGACGGTGGTGCGGTGCGGGCTGGGGTCGACGAGGGCGGTCACGGGATCCTCTCCACAGAGGGCTGCGAGTCCGCAGGGAGCTGCGGGCTCCAGCCCTGGTAGCCGATGTACGAGGCGCCGGCCATCGCGGTGCCGAACAAGATGCCGGCGACCACGTCGGACGGGTAGTGCACGCCGAGGAACACCCGGTCGAGGGCCGTGACCAGGGTGATCGTGCCCGCGGCGACCGGGACGACGACCCGGCCCCTGCGCCCGAGGAGGGGCCACACGAGCAGGGTCAGGGTGAGCGTCGCGGCGGCCGTGTTGGTGGCGTGGCCCGACGGGAAGCTCGATCCGGGGGCGTGCTCGAGGGCGTCGTCGACGACGGGCCGGGCCCGCTGGACGAGCGCCTTGGCGCCGAGCTGGAGGACCCAGGCGACCATGAGCGTGCAGAACGCCCACAGCGCCCGGGTCGCCAGGCCGTGCCGACGCCACACCCACACGCACAGCAGCGCGCCGGCGAGGTTGACCCAGCGGGCCTGGAACACCTCCTGCCACACCACCAGCGCCCGGAAGAAGCCCGGGTGCTCGCGGGTGAACGTGGTGGCGGCGACGATCGCCTTCTCGTCGAACCCGGTCAGCCCCGGTGCCTCTGCGCGCACGAGGTAGGCGAGCACGAACACCGGGATCGAGACGCCGAGCCCGAACGCGGTGGCGCGCAGGAGGGCGCGCTTGCGGCTGGGTGTCGGAGGCATGCTCGGAGGGTAGGAGGGCGCGCCAGGTTGCGCGCGCTGGGAGCCCTGCTCGTGGCGGACGTCACCCGGAGGGCGGATTCACGCGCTCGCGGCGGCCACACCGGCGCGAGCGTCACACGCACGCGGCCGTCATGCTCCCGCGGTCGTCATGCTCCCGCGTTCGTAGCCGCGACGGTGGACGCGGCCACGGCAGCCGCCACCGCGGCGTTCATGTCGGCGATCGCGCGCCGCACCGCCTCGCCGGCGAACTCGCCCTGCGCGATGGTCTTGGCGCGGCTGCGCAGCTCGCGGTGCGACACCTCGGTCCGTCCGACGGCGGCGGGCACCTTGTCCACGGCGAGCAGGAGCGACACGAGCGCGGCCTCCCGGTCCGTCGGTGTGCGGCCGGAGACGACCACGTCGCGGACGCCCGCCCGGATCTCCGACTCGTGGCTGCCGTCGACGGCGGGCCACCGCGTGACGGGGAAGATGCCCATGACCTTGGCCGCCTCCTGGCGCAGGATCCCCGCGCGGGCGAGGCGGTCGAGCACCGCCGTCTGCAGGTCCTTCTTGATCAGTCCCAGGACGTCCTTGGCCCGGCGAGGTGTGCGCTCCGCGATCCTGACCATGGCGCCGTCGAGCAGCGCGTCGCCGGTGGGCGTGCGGTCGACGACCACGACCCGGCCCTTGCCGACCGGGTGGCCGGGCGGCGTGACGTCGACCCGGCGGAGCATGGCCAGGTCGAGCAGCACGGCACCGGCGAGCACGAAGCCCAGCCGGGTGCCGTCGAGCGTGGTCTTGCCGGACGTGTCGTCGGTGAAGATCAGCAGGACGTCCTCGGCGAGCAGCATGCCGTTCACGCTAACGGCAGCAGCCCTCGGGTCAGCCCTCGATGCGTCTCACGCGCGTGAGGCGGCGACGAAGCGCTGGTCGAGCAGTCCCGCGTACCCGCCGGGCGTGCGGCCGACCCTGCGCCCGGACGTGAGCACGTCGACCGCGTCCGAGGGCACCACGCGCGCACCCGTCGCGCGCAGCGACGCCACGAGGGTGACGTCCTCGTGCTCGGTGCGGCGCGGGAAGCCGCCCGCACGCAGGTACGACGACGCCCGCACGGCGAGGTTGGCCCCGTGCGCGTGCCCGTTCGAGACGCCGGGCACCCGGCCCGCCGTCCAGGCGTCGAGCTCGTCGGAAACCAGGTCGGCGGGGTCCGGTCGGACGGTCCCCACCACGACGTCGGCGCCCTCGTCGGCCAGCCGCACCAGCTCGGCGATCCACCACGGTGGCACCTCCGAGTCGGCGTCGGTGCAGGCCAGCAGCACGTCGTGCGCGTCCAGAGGCAGCGCCGCCAGGGCGTGCGACACCCCCAGCGCGCGGGCGGCGCCCACGTTCGCCTGGTCCGTGACGACCGTGCGGACACCCGGGACGCCGGCGACGACTGCCGCGGTGCCGTCGGTGCAGGCATCGAGCACCACCACCAGCGAGGTCGGCACCGGCGACAGCCCGCGCGCCACGGTGATCGACCCGAGGCAGCGGTCGACGAGCTCCTCCTCGTCGCGGGCGGGGACCACGACGGCGACGTGCCGGATCATGCGAGACCCGTCCGGCGGGCGACGGAACGCGGGTCAGGTGAGTCGACCTCGATCACCAAGTCCTCCTCCAGGTGCGCCGTGCGGCGCGTCAGTCCCCCCGTCCGGGCCAGCCGGCGGTGCACATCCTCACCGGAGAGCGGGTGGGCCGCCACCCGATGGCTCCACGGCGGCACGGCTGATCCCCTCCCACCAGGAGCCCGGCCGGTACAGGAATCAGCCGGGTGCGCCGCGGGTGACCGCCCGTCTCCTGCTGGGCGAGGTGGCGCACGTCGACCTAGGCTCACGCCGTGCCCCGACGCCGCGTCCACCTCGCCACCGCGCCCACCCTCACGGGCGTCGACGAAGCCGTGCGTGGCGGCCTGCGAGCGTTGCGTGACGAGCTCGACATCCCCGACGAGTTCCCCGCCGACGTCCTCGCGGAGGCCAGGGCGGCGGCGGACCGCCCGGTGGCGGCACCGCTCGACGCCACGGACCTCGAGCTCGTCACGATCGACCCGCCCGGCTCGCGCGACCTCGACCAGGCCGTGCACCTCGAGCGCCGCGGTGACGGCTACCGGGTCCGTTACGCGATCGCGGACGTCGCCGCCTGGGTGACGCCCGGTGGCGCGGTCGACACGGAGGCGCGGCGCCGTGTCGAGACGCTCTACGGACCCGACGGCCGCACGCCGCTGCACCCGCCGGAGCTCTCCGAGGGCGCCGCAAGCCTGCTGCCCGACCAGGACGCCCCTGCGCTCCTGTGGACCATCGACCTCGACGCGGAGGCCGCCCCGGTCGAGGTGACCGTGCGGCGTGCGCGGGTCCGCAGCCGCGCGCAGCACACGTACGACGAGGTGCAGCGCACGCTCGACGACGGCACCGCGTCGCCGTCGCTGCAGCTGCTGCGCGAGGTCGGCCTGCTGCGCGAGGACGCCGAACGGGCCCGAGGCGGCATCACCCTGCCCACCCCCGAGCAGGAGGTCGTGCCCGTCGCCGACGACGGCTGGGCTCTCGTCAGCCGCGCGACCCTGCCCGTCGAGGACTGGAACGCCCAGATCTCCCTGCTGACCGGGATGTGCGCCGCCCGCCTCATGATCGACGCCCGCATCGGCGTGCTGCGCACCCTGCCGACCGCCGACCCTCGCGACGTCGACCGGCTGCGACGCTCCGCCCTCGCACTCGGCGTTCCCTGGCCGGAGGGTGCGACGCACGGCGAGTTCATCCGCGACCTCGACGCCGGGACCCCGGCCGAGGCGGCGCTGCTCACCGAGGCCACGACCCTGCTGCGCGGGGCCGGCTACGTCGCGTTCGACGGGACCGTGCCCGACGAGGTCGGTCACGCCGCCATCGCCGCGCCCTACGCGCACACCACCGCGCCGCTGCGCCGGCTCGTCGACCGGTTCGTCGGTGAGGTGTGCGTCGCGGTCTGCGCGGGGGAGCCGGTGCCGGACTGGGTCCGTGAGGCGCTGCCGGGCCTTCCGCAGCTCATGGCGGGCGGCGACCGTCGGGCGTCCGAGTACGAGCGGGGCTGCCTGGACCTCGTCGAGGCGGTGCTCCTGTCCGACCGGGTCGGGGAGACGTTCTCCGGGGTCGTCGTCGACGTGCGTGACGACCGGACGGCGGGTGTCGTGCAGCTCCGCGACCCCGTGGTGAGGGGCCGTGTGGAGGGCGTCGACCTGCCGCTCGGCGAGCGGGTGGACGTGCGGCTCACCGACGCGTCGGTGGCCCGGCGGACCGTCCGGTTCGCGCTCGACGGGAACGCCTGAGTCCCCGCCGTGGCCGAGGCGGACGAGGCTGCCGGTACCGTCGGTGCCGACGTGCTCGACGACCTGTACGGCGGACCGCTCGACGACTTCGTGGCCCGCCGTGACGCCGCCGTCCGCACGGCGCGAGCCGCGGGGGACCGGGACCGCGCCCGCCGCATCGGCACCCTGCGCAAGCCGACCGTCGCCGCCGCGCTCGTCAACGCCCTGATGCGCGACGACCCCACGCTCGCGGACCGGGTCGTCGCCCTCGGCGAGGCGCTCCGGGAGGCTGAGCGTGCCCTCGACGGGCCCGGCCTGCGTGACCTGTCACGGCAGCGCCGGACGCTCGTCACCGCGCTCGTCGGGCGTTCGCGGGAGCTCGGCCGGGCAACGGGACAGCGGGTGGGCGACGCCGTCACGCAGGAGGTCGACGCCACCCTCACCGCCGCGCTCGCGGACCCGGACGTCGCCCGCGAGGTCACGTCCGGGCACCTCAGCGCCGGCCGGGAGTACGCGGGGTTCGGGGTGTTCGGGCTGGGGCCGCCCGAGGAAGGACGTGCCGCCGGCTCGGCTGCTGCCGGTTCGGCCGCTGCCGGTCCGGGGGCTCCTGGTCCGGCGACTGGTCCCGATGCCGCTGATCCGGGTGCCGCCGGCCCGGGTGCCGCCGGCCCGGGTGCCGCCGGCCTGGGGGCCGCCGCGTCCGGTGGCGCCGCGTCCGGTGGCGGCGCGTCCGGTGGCGGCGGGTCCGTAGGCGCGCAGGAAGAGCCGCGGTCGGCGGGGCAGGGCGTCCGCGGCGCCGGCGGTGCGTCGCGGCGAGGGCCTCGGGGACGGCTGACCGTCGTCGCGGAGCCGACGGACGAGCATCCCCGCAGTGCCGCAGCGGGCGTGACGGCGACGGCGGGCGGGGAGTCGGGGCCCAGCAGCACCACGAAGCGGGACCCGGCGAAGGCGAAGGCGAAGGCCAAGGCGAAGGCGACGACGCCGAAGAAGGCGCGGGCTTCCGCCGACCCGGCGGATCGTCGCCGTCGTGCGGCCGAGGCGGCCCGTGCCGCCGCCGTCGACGCCCGCGACCGTGCGCGCAAGACCGCCGACCGGGCCACCGGCCGGCGCGACGAGCGACGTGCCGACCTGGAGGACGTGTCCCTTCGGGCCCGCGCGGCGCACGACCTGCACGACGAGCTCATGGCCGCGATGACCGAGCTGCGCCGCCGGCTCGCCAAGGCCGACAAGGACGCCGTGCGGGCCGAGGAACGGTTGGCGAAGGCGGAGCGGGCGCTGCACGACGAGGAACGAGCCGTGATCGCCGCCGCGCAGGACCTCCGGCGGGCCGAGCGGACACTGCGCGCGGCGGACGAGGACCTCGCGGCGCTCGACGACGAGACGATCACCTGACCGGACCGCACCGACCGGGCCGCCACGGAGGGCGACCCCCGGCAGACTCTCCGAGAGCAGGCCGACCGTGACCGCGGTCGCACGCACGGGCGCCGCCACTGCGGCACCGGGACGGAGGACGACATGGCCGGCAGCCGCGACGACGCACCCCAGGTGCACGCCGAGACCGTGCAGGAGTGGCGCGCGTGGCTCCTGGAGCACCACGCCGACACGCCGGGCGCGTGGCTGGTGTCGTGGAAGTCGACGACCGGCCGTCCGTCGGTGCGGTACGAGCTCGCCGTCGAGGAGGCGCTGTCCGTGGGGTGGATCGACTCGAGCGGCCGCACGCTCGACGACGAGCGGCACGCCCTGTGGTTCACGCGGCGCAAGCCGGGCAGCGGCTGGGCGGGGACCAACAAGGAGCGGGTGGCACGTCTGGAGGCGGACGGTCGCATGACACCGGCGGGCAGGGCCGTCGTCGAGGCGGCGAAGGCGGACGGCTCGTGGTCGCTGCTCGACGACGTGGAGAACCTCGTGATCCCGCCCGATCTCACGGCCGCGCTCGAGCGCTACCCCGGAGCGGCCGAGCAGTGGGAGGCGTTCCCGCCGTCCTACCGCCGGGCGACGCTGCAGTGGATCGTCTACGCCAAGCGGGAGGCGACGCGAGCCGCGCGGCTCGATGAGACCGCGCGGCTCGCGCAGGAGGGCAAGCGCGCCAACCAGTGGCCGCGCACCTGACCGGGTGTGCCCGGCCCGGCGCACGGGTGGTGCCGTCGGACGGTGACGGTGCCCGCGGCTCGCGCCGCGGGCACGGCCGGTCAGGCGGCGACGGCGGCCTGGGTGGGCAGGTCGGACTTCTTCGCCGAGATGAGCGTCAGCACCACCACGAACCCGAGCGCGAGCAGCACGGCACCGCCGAGGAACGCGACGTGGTACCCGGCGACCTGCGCCTGCGCGGCGACCGCCGCCTGGGTGACGTCCTGGCCGGATGCGGCGAGGTCGGCCAGCTTGTTCGTCGTCGCGGTGATGGCGAACGTGTTGAGCAGCGCGAGCCCGAGCGACCCGCCGACCTGCTGTGACGTGTTGAGCAGCGCCGAGGCGATGCCGGCGTCGTGCCCGCCGACCCCGTAGAGCGCGGTGCTCGACGCCGGGATGAACACCATGCTCATGCCGACGCTCATGACGATCAGCCCCGGCAGCACCGACGTGACGTACGAGGACGTGGGCGTCGTGCGGAGCAGCAGGAGCAGCCCGGTGGTGGCCATCGCGAGCCCGACGAGCATGAGCGGCTTGGGTCCGACACGCGGCAGGAGCTGCGCGACGACACCGGCCATGAGGATGATCCCGATGCTGAACGGCAGGAACGCGAACCCGGCCTTGAGCGGGTCGTAGCCGAGCACGTACTGGAAGTACAGCGTCATGAACAGGAACATCGAGAACAGCCCGGCGCCGACCAGGAAGAACACCAGGTACGAGCCGCCACGGTTGCGGTCGAGCGCGATGCGCAGCGGTAGGAGCGGGTTCTTGACCTTGCGCTCGAGCAGCACGAACGACACGAGCGCGACGGCGGCGAAGGCAAGGAGGCCGACGACGAGCGGGTCCGTCCAGCCGACGGCCTGCGGAAGGCCGTCCTCGCCGGTGGTCTGCTTGGCGGCCTCGGTGAAGGCGTAGACGAGGGCGACGAGCCCGGAGGTGGCAAGCACGGCGCCGGGGATGTCGAACCGGGTGTCGCCCGAGGCCTTGGACTCCTTGAGGATCCGCGTGCCCGCGACCGCGGCGAAGATCGCGATCGGCAGGTTCACGAACAGGCACCAGCGCCATCCGAGGTACTCGGTGAGCACACCACCGGCGAGCAGGCCGATCGCGGCGCCACCCCCGGAGATCGCCCCGAACACGCCGAACGCCTTCGCGCGCTCCCGCCCCTCGGTGAACGTCACGGTGATGAGGGCCAGGGCGGCCGGCGCGAGGAGGGCGCCGAACGCCCCCTGCAGGGCGCGCGCCGCGAACAGCAGCGCCTCGGTCTGGGCGGCGCCGCCCAGCGCGGACGCCACGGCGAAGCCGAGGAGCCCGATGATGAGCGCCCGCTTGCGGCCGACGTAGTCCGCGATGCGGCCGCCGAGCAGCAGGAGGCCGCCGAACGCCAGGGTGTAGGCCGTGATGGCCCACTGGATGTCCTCGGACGCGATGTCGAGGTCCGCCGCGGCGGAGGGCAGGGCGATGTTCATGATCGACGCGTCGATGATGAGCATCAGCTGCGAGATGGCGATGACCGCGAGGATCAACCACCGCCTCGGGTCGGGTTCTGCGGCGTCGGTGGCGACGCGAGGCGCGTCGGTCGCAAGGGCAGGGTCGGTCACGGCAGGCTCCCAGGGGCGCAGGGAAGGAAGGGTTCGGCGTCGTCGCCGGAGGTGGTGGGGATGTGCACCGCACGGTAGCGGCGACCTCTGACATGCCCTGGCGTGCAGGGTTGCTGCTGGTCAGCACACCAGCGCGCGTCCAGGAGGGTCAAGGGAGATTCGCCGGGAGCGGACAGGGGACTCTCAGCCGACTCACAGGTGTTTAGGGCGGGTCCTGCGTCCCGGCGCCGGCGGCGGCCATGATGGTGCGGTGCCCACCGCGCCCACGGACGACGAGCTCGAGCTGATCCGACGCTCCGGCGTCGCGCTGCGGGTGGGCAGGCTCAGCCTCTCGGCCGGCACCGGCTCGTACCGCGTGAAGGCGTCGATGGCGCGGACGGCCCGTGCGCTCGGCGTCGAGCGGCACGAGGCGCACGTGACGCTGACCGAGATCACCACGACGTCCCACCGGGGAGCCAGCTTCCGCACGGAGGTGTCGGAGGTCCGCGCGGTGGGGATCAACGCCGACCGGCTCGCCGCGCTCGAGATCCTGGTGAGCGAGCTCGAGTCCGAGGCGACGACCACGGGCCGGGAGGTCACCGTCGAGCGGGCGACCGCCGAGCTCGACCGGATCGCCACCACGCCGCCGCTGTACCCGGCGCCGCTCAACGCGCTCTGGTCCGGCATCGCGTGCGCCGCGTTCGCGTTCCTCAACAACGGCGGGCCCGTCGAGATCGGAGCGGTGTTCCTCGGCGCCGCGCTCGGTCAGGCGGTCCGCCGAGCGCTGCTGCACCGCGGGTACAACCAGTTCGGCGTGACGATGCTCGCGGCCGCCGTCGCCGCGTCCGTGTACCTCGGGCTCGTCGAAGCGCTCCAGGGCGCGGGCCTCGTGGAGGGCCGCCATCAGGCGGGCTACGTCTCCGCGGTGCTCTTCCTCATCCCGGGCTTCGCGCTGGTCACCGCGGCCCTGGACCTCGCCCGGCTCGACTTCTCCGCCGGCCTGACCCGCCTGACGTACGCCCTCATGATCCTCGTCTCGGCCGCGCTCGCCCTGTGGGCGGTCTCGACGGTCGTCGGGCTGGAACCCGACCCGTCGACGCCGCTCGACCTGGACCCCGGGGTCGTGCTCGGGCTGAGGTTCGCGGCGAGCTTCCTCGGCGTGCTGGGCTTCGCGCTCATGTTCAACAGCCCGTGGCGGATGGCGCTGCTCGCCGCGGGCATCGGGATGGTCGCGAACGTCGGACGGCTGGAGCTCGCCGAGGCCGGGTTCGCGCCGCCGAGCGCCGCCGCCTGTGCCGCGCTGCTCGTCGGGGTGCTCGCGGCGTGGTCCGCACCACGGATCCGGGTGCCGCGCGTGACGATCTCGGTGCCCGCGGTCGTGATCATGGTGCCCGGCGCCACCGCGTACCGGGCGGTGTTCCACCTGGCCGACGGCGCCACCGTCCCGGCGATCGCGTACACCGTGCAGGCCGGCCTGGTCGTCGTCGCGCTGTCGATCGGTCTCGCCGTGGCCCGGATGCTGACCGACCGGACCTGGGCGTTCGACCGGTGACCGGCGTCGCGGAAGGACCGCTTTGGTCCAGGACCACCCACCCGGTACCCTGTCCCACGTTCTTGGAGACGTCGCATAGCCAGGTCTAGTGCGCGACCCTGCTAAGGTCGTGAAGGGGCAACCCTTCCGTGGGTTCAAATCCCACCGTCTCCGCTTCACGAAGGCCCGGTCCACGACGGACCGGGCCTTCGTCGTCCGCGGAGGACGCGTGGGGCGACGCGGCGGGTGACGCGGCGGGCGACGCGCTGGCCCGTCAGGTCAGCCGGCCGACGAGCCTCCGGGTGGCAGGCGCGGGCACGCCGTGCCGGTCGGCGGCCCGCAGCACGGCCCCGCCGATCGCGTCGAGCTCGAGCGGGCGCCCGGCCTCCGCGTCGCGCTGCATCGACGACCGCGCCCCGGGCGGGAACGAGTCGAAGAAGGTCAGGGCGCTCGCGCTCGTGTCCGGCCCACCGCTCGCCCGGCTGACCGCCGCGACCTCGGCGACGAGCTCCACGAGCTCGTCGCGGTGCGTGGTGCGGATGTCGCCGACGGGCACCCCGTAACGGGTGGTGAGCAGCGCGAACGGGGCGAGGAAGGCGAGCTTGCCCCAGAGCATGGCGACCTCGTCGTCGAGCACCCGGGTCGTGATTCCGGCCTCCCGGAGGACGGTCGCGGCCACGTCGAGGCGCTCGGCGGGGGACGTGCTGCTCGCCAGGTCGGCCTGCACGAACGGGCTGCCGTGCACGATCCGCCCCGGGGCCGTCCGGGTGGACTCGACGCGGATCACGCCGGCGGCGACGGCCTGCGGGGCGAACCGCTCGCGGAGGGTCGCGACGTGCTCGACGCCGTTGAGGAACGGGACGACGAGCCCATCCGCCACCAGCGGGGCCGGCACCCGCTCCAGCGCCTCGGGCATGGCCGTGTGCTTGACGGACACGACGCAGACGTCGACGGGCTCGCGCAGCTCGGTGTCCGCCTCGGCACGCACCGAGAAGTCGCCCAGCAGCGCGCTCGTCACGCTGATCCCGTCCGACCGGAGCGCCTCGACGGTCGAGGGCCCTGCGAGGAAGACCACGCGGTGGCCGGCGCGGGCGGCCAGGGCGCCGACGAGGCCGCCGACGCCTCCGGGTCCGAGGATCGCGACGGTGCGGGGCGATGTCGTCTGCTCGGTCACGGGTCACCTGTTCCGTTCAGGGCTGGGAACCTCGAACGTAGCGACGGCTCGGACGGCCGGGGTCAGCGGCTCGCGGACCGGACGGCCGCGCGGCGCTGGGCGACGACGTCACCCACCAGCACGGCGAGCAGCACCGCGTTCGTCGCCCAGCTCAGCGTGAGCGGCGTGACGGTGCCGTGGAGCGCGACGAGCCCCGCCGCGACCGCGACGCCGACGAGGTGGGCCGTCGACCAGGTGCCGCCGGTCGCCCGTCGGAACAGCGCGTTGCCCAGGAGGTACACGGCGGCGGCGCCGCACAGGATCCCCGCCGTCCACAGGTCGGTCGACCCGCGGGGGTGCAGGAGCACGAGCTCGTCGGCGACCGCCGTGAGCACGATCCCGGTGACCAGCAGGAACGGCACGTACGTGTACGCGGTCTGCGCCACCATGCCGGGCGCGTCCTGCTCCGCGAAGTAGGTGGTGGCCTGCTGCTCCGACCGGTCGAAGAACAGCAGCCACATGAGCACGGTGCTGACGAACGCGGCGAGGAACGCGACCACGGTGACCACGTCGACGTCGAGCTCGGAGAACGCGCTGCCCGTGACCACGATCGACTCGCCCAGGCTGATGATGATGAACAGCGACACCCGTTCTGCCATGTGCGAGCTGCGGACCTCCCACGTGGTCGGGTCCGTCGGGCCCATCCACGGCACCCAGAACAGTGCGCGGGGGCCCGCGACGTCGATGAGCGCCGCGACGAGCCACAGGGCCATCCGCGCCTCGTCGACCAGCGCGCCCGCCACCCAGAACGCCCCCGACACGCACAGCCACACGGTGATCCGCACGAAGTTCCGTGCGTTGTCCGGCCAGTACCGGCCCATCGCCCACGTGGTGAAGACCGTCCGGCCCACCTGGACCAGGACGTACGGCACCGCGAACAGCAGGGCCTTGTCGCCGAACGCCTCGGGGATCGCGCTCGACATCAGCAGGCCCAGCAGCATGAGCACGATGAGCATCGCCCGGACCGGCACCCGGTCGGGGTCCAGCCAGTTCGTCACCCACGTGGTGTCGATCCACAGCCACCAGATCGCCCACGCCAGCACCAGCGCCTGCACGAGGTGCTCGACGTCGGGGTGCGCGATCACGCTGTGCGACAGCTGCGTCACCGCGAACACGAACACCAGGTCGAAGAACAGCTCGACGAAGCCGACCCGGCTGGAGTCGTCCCCGCCGCCGTGCCGCAGCACGTCGGCCCGCATGCCCCACGTGCCGCCGCCCGTGCCGAGCCGTGTGGTGCCTGCCGCGGATGCCGTCATGCGGGCGATCGTGCCAGGGCCGCCCCGACGTGGGGAGGGTCACGACGATCCGGTTTGGGCGGCGGCCCCGTGACCTGTATCGTCTTACGCGGCCCGCAGAGGGCCATGCGCCCGTAGCTCAATGGATAGAGCATCTGACTACGGATCAGAAGGTTGGGGGTTCGAGTCCCTTCGGGCGCACCGTGTGATGTTGCAAGACATCAGCAAGACCCCGAACCCTCAGGGTTCGGGGTCTTGTTGTTTCTGGGGCTGGTAGTCGCGGGTGGGGTCGATGGTGAGCTCGCGCAGGAGCTCGCCGGTGATGGCGTGCACGATGCGGACCTGGAGGTCGGCGATGAGCATGATCACGGGGGTTCGGGCGTGGGTTCGTCCGATGCCGATGTGGTGCAGCCGGCCGGCGATCCGCAAGGTGAGCTTGCCGTTGTCGTCGATGCGGTCGTGGCGGACGCGCTGGTGGGTCCCGGCGCCGCCGACGGGGTGCGCCTTGGCTTTGGCGGTGTAGGCGGCGGTGGGTGTGCGTCCGTGCAGAGAGCTGTGTGGACGGGCGTTGTTGTAGTGCTCGCGCCAGGTGTCGAGCAGGGTCTGCAGCTGGTTCAGGTCGGCGGCTCGGGGTCGTCCGGTGAGCCACTTCTTGAGGGTCTGCTGGACGCGTTCGACCTTGCCGCAGGTGGTGGGGTGGTTGGGTCGGGAGTTGCGTTGCTCGATGCCGAGGCGGGCCAGCTCTGACTCGAAGGCGTTGCGTCCGCCGCGGCCGCCGGCCAGGCGGGTGGTGAAGACCATCCCGTTGTCGGACAGCACGGCGGCCGGGACGCCGTGCTCGCTGATCGCGGCGCGGAACGTGGTCACGACGTCGTGGCCGCCGACCCGGTGGTGAGCGGTGCAGGCCAGCACGAGCCGGGAGTGGTCGTCGAGGAAGGTCAGGACCTCGGTGTCGGTGCCGTCGGCGAGGCGCACGTGGGTGAAGTCGCTCTGCCAGAGCTGGTTGGGCAGGTCGGCCTCGAAGCGGACGTAGGACGAGCGGGGGCGTTTGGACGGGGTCGGTTCGACCAGGCCGGCGGCCTTGAGGTGCCGCCAGATCGTGGCGGGGGCCACGGTCAGGTCGTGCTGGTGGGTCAGGTGCCAGGCGATGGTGTGCGGGCCGGCGTCCAGGCCGTCGGCGGTCAGCTTGGCGCGCAGGTGGACGATCAGCGCGAGGGTCGCGTCCGGGGTGCGGGTCGGGCTGGTCCGCGGGCGCCGGGAGCGGGCTTCGAACGCGGCTTCCCCGTCCTGGCGGTAGCGGGCCACGAGGCGCGAGACCCAGCTCGGTGAGACCCCGTAGGCCCGGGCGACCTCGGCCCGCGGACGGCCCTCGAGCACGACAGCGGTGATGACCAACTGGGCACGCGACATGCCCGAGCATCCCGGTCGACGTTTCCTATGTCCTGAGACATCCGTTGCCTATGTCCTGAAACAGCACACCTTCGGGCGCACCGAGCTGGTAGATGTTGCAGAAGCCTCAGGACCTCGGTCTTGAGGCGTCTCGCATTCTCGGGCGACGTGCAGGCGCCCAGGGGGGGCGGCCGCTGTCGGAGCCCCCCTGTACCTTCGGACGATCACGACGTTCGAGGGGGCGGCATGAAGTTCGCGATGGAGGCTGACGCGCTGCAGGTGCTGGGCCGTAAGACGTCGGGGGAGTCCGACGACCTGGCCCAGCTGGTGCGGAACCTCGTGGAGGCGGCCGAGCCGTTGGAGGGGACGTTCAACGGGACCGCGAAGGCGGCGTTCAACTCGTTAAAGTCCCGCACCGATGAGGTCGCGGCGACGTTGAGCAACGCGCTGGTCGGGATCACCGAGTCGATCGCGGGGCAGAACCTGGCGTTCGTGACCGCGGCCGACGAGGGCGCCGACGCGCACGCCTCGGCCGAGGGGTCGGCGGACTTCGCCGGCGCCGACACCACCAAGTTCGCACCGCGCTGAGAGGGGACCTGATCATGTCGAGCAACCAGATCGACCGTAACGACTTCGACATCGCGTCCTCGCAGTCGGCGCAGGCCAACTTCGAGCGGGCCGCCGCCGCACTGGAGGCCGCCCTGGCCCGCCGTGACCAGGACGCCAAGGCCGCCCTGGCCGTCTACCAGGCCGACGGTGTCTCCGAGCAGTACGCCGGTGTCGAGCAGCAGTGGAACGCGGCCGGCACCGAGGTCCGCGGCATCATCCAGGCCATCCGCAACTCCCTGGCCGACAACGACGAGATCGCCCGCCGCTCCCTGCAGCGCGCCGCGTCGGCCATCCCGGGCTGAGCATGACGGGGTGGCGGATCGTGTCCGCGGACGTCCAGCATGTGCTGCTCGACGTGCAGGGCAGCGCCCAGGAGCTCGAGGGCGAGCTGTCCGAGCTCAAGTTCGCGTCGGTGATGGACGGGGTGGCCACGGGTGGGCCGTTGACCGGTGACGTCGCCACCGCCCTGGACGCGGTGCTCGGCGCGCAGGCGGCGAACCTGACGCACATCGGCAACCGGATCCGGGCCGGGATCGTCGGGGTCGCGAACGCGACGATCGCCTACGACCAGTCCCAGCTCCACGACCGAACCCGAGCACCCCACCGGCGCGCACCCGGTCGACGACGGGAACGGGCAGAGCCCGTCTGTCGACGGCACCTCACTTGGCACGCGCGAGCCCGACCATGTCCCCGACCGTCAGCCCCCGGAGCTGTACCCGCGCCCGCAGTCCGAGCACCAGGTCAGCATCAGCCCCACCGACGCCGGCTACCCGGGCCCGCGGACCCCGTTCACCGCCCGCACCGACCTTCTCCCGGACGCCGTCTATCACGTCGAGGGCCGCGGCGACTTCCACACTGACGCGACCGGAAAGGTCACCTACGTCGAGACCACCTACGGCGGAACCGGCAAACTCAACGCCGACCTCCAGAACCCACAAGAGGGCGCCGTCTACGTCGTCTACGCCGACGGCGACGCGCACTTCAGCCCGCACGTCTTCGAGATCGGACCCGGCGGACGCACCGACGTCGCCTATGTCGAACACCTCGCCACCGGCGACGCCGACCGCTCCCCGAAGGTGCAGACCCGCGTCGGAAGCGAAGGAGGGCCCGGCTACGACGGCGGACACCTGCTCGCCAACATGTTCGGCGGCGGCGGCGAATACCTCAACACAGTCCCCATGCTCCGGGAGATCAACCAGTCCGGCCCCGCGAGCTTCTACAACCTCGAGCAACAGTGGCGATCGCTGATCGGGCAGACCCCGCCGGTCGATGTCAGCGTGAGGATCGAGCCGGAGTACGTGGGTGCGAGCAAGGTCCCTGACAGCTTCTTTGTCGAGTGGACTGAGAATGGGATCTCGAACTACAAGGAGTTCGACAATGTCGCTGATTGATGTCGATGGGCTGCCGCCGATGATCGCTCAGGCGCGGCTCATCGAGGCCATCGCTAGATCTATCGTGTCTTCCGTTGAGCCTGGGTGGACAGCCATCCACTATTGGCATCTAGCTCTTTCCGCGACGAGCGAGGGCGGCGTGCGCGTCGCTTCCCCTGACCGGGACCTTGGGCCGCGCGTACCCCGCGAAGCCGTCAAGATGGCGAAGCAGCTCCGCGACGTGATGTACGTCAAGGGATTTGGGACGTGGTTCACGTTCGACCTGCAGATCGACGCATCGTTGTCGGTGACCTCGGGGTTCAACTACGACGACGAACCGGCTTGGAAGGTCGACGTTGACCCGATCGCGTACGTCGTGGACCAACACACCCACCCTCGTGACGCCCAGAACCAGCCGGTATGGCTGCAAGAGAAGATCGCGACCGGATGGGCCCGCATCAACGAGCTGCCGGCCGGCCAGCGACCCGCGTGGGTACAGCGCCATATCGACGAAGGCACACACGACCTGACCGCGGAAGGGCTCGTGGCCAAGCAGTAGGCCCGGATTCAGAGTCGCTCGTTGACGTGGGCGGGCTGCTGTCGATCATTGCGAATGTCCGCGCACGACCCGACCGGACCGCACTCGCCTGACCACGAGCCGTCGACGACGCAGCACCGGCGGGCGCACCGGCGTCGCCCATGTCGAACACCTCACCCTGGGCGACGCCCACCGATCCAGGTCGATCCAGGGATCGGTCGGTGACCTCGGCGGCCCCGGATACGACGGTGGGCACCTGCTCGCCAACATGTTCGGCGGCGGCGAACAGATCAACCTCTCCCCGATGCTGCGAGAGGTCAACCAGGCTGGCGTCGGAAGCTACTGGGAACTGGAAAAGCAATGGCGGACGCTGATTGCACAAGTCCCACCAGTCGACATCAGCGTCAGGATGGAACCCAATACGTGGGGACCAGCCGAGTCCCCGAACGCTTCTTTGATAGAGTGGGCCGAGGACGGAATTCCGGAGGAGCAGGTGTTCGAGAATGTCGCTCGTTGATGTCGATGGCCTGCCGACGATGATTGCGCAGGCGAAGCTGATCGAGGCAATCGCCGGATCCGTCGTGTCGTTCGTGGAGCCGGGTTGGGCAATGATCGAGTATCACCGGTCAATGCTTTCGCCCGTGAGCTATGGCTACATGCGTGTCACCTATTCGGGCCGGACGATTCAGACGCGCATGCCTTGGGACGCCTACGACATAGCGAAGAGTTGCGCGACGTGATGTACGTGGAGGGCTCTGGGACCTGGTTCACGTTCGAGTTGCGGATCGAGGCGCCGGGGTCGGTGACGTCACGGTTCAACTACGACGACGAACCGGACTGGAAAGCGCCCGTCCCCGCCGGCGCGTACGTGACGGACCAGCACTCCTACCCGCGTGACGTGGAGCACCAGCCGGCATGGCTGCGGGACAAGCTCGAGGCAGGTTGGGCGCGGATGAACGAGCTGGCGCCGGAGAACCGCCCCGAGTGGGTGCGGCGCCGCATCGAGGCGGGCACGCACGAGTTGACCCCGACCGGTCTCGTCCAGAAGCGGTAGTCGTCGCTCAAGCCGTCCCGGCTGCACGTGGATTCATGACGCCTGACGCAGGCAGCCCCGGAGACGAGGTCGACGTCATCTCCCGCTACGCGAACCCCGGCACGGGACCTGCTCGCGTGACCGTCAGATGGACGATCGATGGGATCCCGTCGCAGGTCCGTGACACACAACCGGTTCGGTGCCACCGCGCTGAACTCCCGGTTCACCAGGTCCGGGTGCCGCGCCGCGACCGGATCGGCCCGAGTCGTGCGGACCCACCCGACCTCGACGGTCGGACGAACCTCGCACGATGACCCTCGACCGGCATGCGCCAGGGCGCTCCTGCCCCAGCACAGTCGCCGGGGTAGGGCGCCTGCCGTCCCGGGACCGGTCAGGTGGTGATCTGGGCGACGCGGACGTGGTTGCCGAAGGGGTCGCGCAGGCCGAAGTCGATGCCGTACGGGCGTTCCGTGGGCTCGTCGGTCAGCTCGACGCCGCGCTCCTTGTACGCGTCGTACACGGCCTGGGCGTCGTCGGTCGTGAGGAACAGGTGGCCGCCGGTCGCGCCCTTCGCGACGAGCTCGCGGACCTGCTCGGCGGTGGCCGGG
The DNA here is from genome assembly GCF_054057935.1 of Cellulomonas sp. URHB0016. Lineage (NCBI taxonomy): Bacteria > Bacillati > Actinomycetota > Actinomycetes > Micrococcales > Cellulomonadaceae > Cellulomonas > Cellulomonas sp. URHB0016. The sequence goes on from NZ_JBSRZU010000001.1 coordinate 2,759,720, forward strand.
TCGAGCGACGGAGGGCCGGGGACCTCGAGCAGCACCTCCCGGTCGGGTGCGCCCGGCACGGCGACGGTGAGCCACCGCATGAAGCCGAGGTCCTGGTCGGTGTGCACCTCGAAGCCGAGCTTGCCGACGTAGAAGTCGAGCGCCTGGTCCTGGTCGAGGACGTAGATCTGGGAGATGGAGATGGAGTTCAGCATGTGTTCGACGGTAGCGACCCACCTCAGGGCGGCGCTTCTCCGAAACTGCTCGGTCTGACCCACGCCTTGGTGAAGCACGTCGGAGCGATGGCGAGCGGTCCTCTGGCCCGGTGCGCGGACGGGGACTCGCCGACGATGTCGCGGAAGGTCCGGCTGAACGTGCCCAGGCTCGTGAACCCGACGGCGAGGCACACGTCGGTCACGCTGCGATCGGTCTCGCGCAGCAGGAGCATCGCCCGCTCGACGCGGCGGCGCTGCAGGTAGCGGTGCGGCGTCTCGCCGAACGTGGTGCGGAACGTCCGGATGAAGTGCGCCTCCGAGACGTGGGCGAGGCGCGCGAGGGCGGGCACGTCGAGCGGCTCGGCGTACGCGCGGTCCATCGCGTCCCGCGCGCGCAGCATGCGGCGGTTGGTCTCCTCGACGGCCCTGCTCACGCGGCCATCGAACCATCCTGTCCCGCCGTTACGCTGCGGGGATGCCGCTCCTGGGACGTCTCGTCGCCTACCCGCCCACCCCGCGCACCACCGACGGTGACGTCGCCGAACCGGCCCTCGCGGCGCTGGTCGACCGGGCGGTCGCCGCGGGTGTGGACGGGGTTGCGGTGCTCGGGTCGACGGGCGGCGCCGCCTACCTCGACCGCGGCCAGCGCCGTCGCGTCGTCGAGGTCGCGGCCGAGGTGGTCGCCGGGCGCGTCCCGCTGGTCGCCGGCGTCGGCGCGACCACCACCCGCACGGTCCTCGCGCACGCCGACGACGCGGTGCGTGCCGGGGCCGACGCGCTGCTCCTGCCGACCGTGTCCTACCTGCCGCTGACCGACGACGAGGTGGTCGGCCTGTACGAGGACGTGACGCGGGCCGTCGAGCGGCCGGTGTGGGTCTACCACAACCCTGTGACCACGCGGTTCGCGTTCAGCGTCGAGACGCTGCTGCGGGTGGTGGCGCTGCCCGGTGTCGGCGGGCTCAAGGACCGGGGGAGCGGCGCGGCGGAGGTCCGTGCCCGCGCCTCGGCGCTGCTCGCGCACGCTCCGGCGTCGGTGGAGGTCGGGTTCAGCGGGGACCTCCTCGGCGTCGAGGGGCTGCTCGCCGGGGCAGCGACCTGGCACTCGGGCCTCGCGTCGGTGCTGCCGACGTCGTACGTCGCGCTCGCCCGGGCGGGGGCTGCCGGTGACCGCCCGGAGGTGGACCGCCTCCTCGACGTGGTGCGTCCCGTCGTCGAGCTGGCGCTGGGGCACGGTGGGCCACGCGTCGCGCACGCCATCGGGGAGGTCCTCGGGCTGTGCACCGGACGGCTGCCCGCGCCGCTGCTCCCGCCGGGGGCGGACGTCGTCGCGCGGCTGGAGGAGCTCCTCGTCGCGCTCCCCGAGGTGGCGGCGACGCACTGATCCCGGGCGTCGCCGGCCGGCCGAGGTGGGCCGGACGGAGGAGCGTGCTGCGTGCGGCAGTCGGGTGACGGACCAACGTCCGATGTGCACGGGCCCCCGGCGTCGCACAGTGGGTGAGGCGGCCACGAACCGCTCATCATGCAGTGCTCAACGAGGAGACCCCTGATGCACCCCGATCTTGCGATGGCCCTGTACGTGCGCGAGGAGCACGACCTCGAGGTGCGGTTGGAGCGCCGACGCTCCAACCTCGAGAGCGGCGGCAGGCAGGTCCGACGGGTGCACCGCCTGCCGTCGCTGCACCTCCACCCGGGCCTGGCCCGGCGCTGGTAGCCCTGCGCCGGGCGCGGCGGTGGTGACGCGGACGGGAGGTGAGCCGGGGCGCCGCGGTCAGTGCACGGTGACGGTGCGGCAGCCGGTCGGGGTGTTCGCGCCCGTGGCGGTGTCGATGGCGTAGGTGCAGACCTCGTGGGTGCCGGGGCCGGCGGTGAACGACCTGGCGAACCCGTGCAGGTCACCGGTGCCCGGATAGGCCCGGCCCACGTCGGTCCGCACCCCTGTGGTGCTCATCGCACCACCCCAACGCCCGTTGACGTAGAAGTGCACGTCCACAGGTCCGTTGACGTCGGGGTCCAGCGCCCAGCCGGACAACGTGACCGTGGAGCCCGTCGCCGTCAGCGACTCGAAGTTCCCGAGCGGCAGCTTGTTGCCCACCGTCACCGTTCGACACCCCATCGGAGTGCCCGTCCGGGTGGTGGTGTCGATCGCATAGGCGCAGATCTGGTGCGTGCCCGGACCGGCGGTGAACGACCGGCTGAACCCGTGCAGGTCACCGGTGCCCGGGTAGGCCCTGCCCACGTCGGTCCGCACGCCTGTGGTGCTCATGGCACCGCCCCAGCCGCCGTTGACGTAGAAGTGCACGTCGATCGGGCCGTTCACGTCGGGGTCCAGCGCCCAGCCGGACAACGTCACCGTGGAGCCCATCGACGTCAGCGACTCGAAGTTGGCGAGCGGCATCCGGTTCGGCGGCGGTGCCACCGTCACCGTGCGGCAGCCGACCGGGACGTCCACGTCGTAGGTCGGGTCCGACGTGTACAGGCACACCTCGTGCGTCCCGGACATCGCCGGCACCGACCCCGAGTAGCCGTGCAGGGTGCCCGTCCCCGGGTACGCCCGCTCGACGTCCGCACGCGCCGTCGTCGTCCGCACCGTCGAGGCCCAGACGTCGTCCAGGTAGACGTCGACGTCGACCGGCCCGGAGACCTGCGGGTCCAGCGCCCAGCCGGAGAACGACAGCCCCCTCACGGTGCTCGCCAGGGACTCGAGGTTGCCCACGGGGATCGTCGGGTCCACGCCCAGGGTCCGGCAGCCCAGCGGCGTCTCCCGCTCGGGCTGGTACAGGAACGGGAGGAGCGCCCACACGCACACGACGTGCTCGCCCGGGTCCGAGGGCAGGGTGACGGTGAAGCCGTGCTGCGTCCCGGTACCGGGGTAGGCGGCCGCCACGTCGGGGCGCGCCGCGTCCGTGTGGAGGTACGACGTCACGGTGTCGGTGTCCAGGTCGTCGTCGACCTCGACGATCACCTCCACGTCCTCACCGCCCGAGGGCTCGAGGGACCAGCCCCTGACCGTGATGTCGGAGCCGGACCGGGCCAGGACCTCGAAGTTGCCGACGACGGGCCGCACGGGCTTGATCGTGACGCTCTGGCAGCCCACGTTCGTCGTGCCGACCTCGGGCGGCTCGTTCGGCTCACGGGCCCACAGGCAGACCTGGTGCGCGCCGGGGGTGATGCGGGTGGGGGTGGCAGACGACCAGGCGTAGTCGATGCCGTGGAGGTTGCCGCTCCCCGGGTAGGCGGCACCGACGTCGGGCCGGTCGCGGTTCGCGACGAGCACGTCGGCGGGCACGATCGAGCCGTCGATCCGGAGCTCGACCTCGAGCGGGCCCGCGGTGTCCACGTCCAGCGCCCAGCCGACCACCCGCACGCCGCCGCCGCCGGGGATCACCGTCACGGAGTCCAGGTAGCCGACGGGCCGGTGGTCGGTCAGGACGGTCGTCACGGATGCGGCGCTCGCGGCCGAGAGGTCGGCACCGGCGACGGTGACCACCTCGGCGGTGTACGCGGTCCCCGGCTTCAGGCCGGTCGCGACGACGCTGCGGGTGCCCGCGTCGACGGTCACGTCCAGCGCGGGCGTCCCCTGCCAGCGGTTCTCCCAGACGTACACGCGGTACGCCGTCGCCGTGGCACCGCCGACGGGTGCGGTCCACCCGATCGTGAACCGGTCGACCCCGATCTGGGAGACGGTGACGTCGGCGGGCGGATACGGCGTGCTCGCCGCCTGGGCGGCCAGTGCCTGGGGCACCGGTGCCTGGGCCGCCGTCGCCTCGGCCGCGTCGGGTGCCGCGGACCGCTGCTGTGCCGGGGTGCCCGGCACAGCAGCGTTCGTTCCGGTGGCGCCCGGCACGGCGGTGGTCGTCCCGACGACGGGCGGCTGCGTCGGGGCGGGTGTCGCGACGCCGGCCGGGGACCCAGTGGGCGACGCAGTGGCCGACGCGGTGGGCGACCCGGGAGGTGCCGGTTGCTCGGGACCGGCGTCCGTCGGGGATCCGGCGGGCGTCGCGGCGGGAGCGGACCCCGCATCGACGAGCTGCTGCGAGGACGGCGACGCCACGGTCGTCGGTGCGCCCGACGGGCCCGGCGCCGCCGCCGACGCCGGAACCATCGGGGCGAGCACCAGTCCACCGAGCGCGAGCGCCACGGCCAGCGCGCCGCTGCGACCCCGTCGGCTGCGTCCTGGAAGAGTCGACATGGTGCTCCGTTCGGGCGAGGCGCAGACGATCCGACGCCACGGAAGCGGCGGCACGCAGAACTATGGCAGCCCGGCATACCGGACGGATCCGGTCGACACCTGAATCACCCGCGGGGCTTGCGCGCGCGGACCACGGCGCCGTGCATGCCGTCCGCGACCTCGTGGGTGAACGTGACGTCGGCGTCGACGAACCCGACCGCGGCGAGCCCGTCGAGGTACTCCTGCCGGGACAGGGCGCCGGCGACACAACCGACGAACGAGCCGCGCTCGGCCCGCTCGTCCGGGCGCAGGAGGTCCTCGGCGACGACGTCCGAGATGCCGACCCGGCCGCCGGGGGCGAGGACGCGGAACACCTCGGCGAGCACGGCCGGCTTGTCGGGGGACAGGTTGACGACGCAGTTGGAGATGACCACGTCGACCGCGCCGTCCTCGAACGGGAGGTCCTCGATGGTGCCCTGGCGGAACTCGACGTTCGTGGCTCCGGCCCGTGCGGCGTTGGCCCGGGCGAGGGCGAGCATCTCGTCGGTCATGTCGACCCCGTAGGCGAAACCGGTCGGGCCCACGCGGCGGGCGGACAGCAGCACGTCGATCCCGCCGCCGGAGCCGAGGTCGAGGACCCGCTCACCGGGCACCAGCTCGGCGACGGCCAACGGGTTGCCGCAGCCGAGCGAGGCGGCGACCGCCTCGACGGGGATGCCCGCGACCTCGGTCGCGTCGTACAGCGCGGCGCCGAAGCGCTCGTCGACCTCCGCCGTGGCGCCCCCGCAGCCGCAACCGGTGCCGCAGCAGCCCTCGCTGCCGCCGCCGGCCTGCGTCGCGGCAAGGGCGTAGTGCTCCCGCACCTGCTCCCGGATGTCGTCCATGTCGTCCTCCATATATCGATGGTGGTCAATATGAGGACTGTGGCCGTCTTCGCGGCGGTTGTCAATATCGATCGCCATCGATGCGATTCCTGCCGCGTCCGGGCGGGCCCGGCGTTGTCCTGGCGCGCACGTGGGAGCACGCCCCGGCGGACCGGGCGAGGAGCAGCGCTGACGTCGAGGCCGGAGGGTCAGACCTCGAGCCGGCCCGTCATCCACTCCTCGAGGTACCGCAGGACCGACGACGCGACCCACGTGCGGCTGTCGTTCTCGTGGTTCCAGACGAAGACCTCGCGGTTGCCGCTCAGGGCGACCGCGAAGTGATCGCCGTTCCCGCCGTCGGCGAACAGGACGAGCCCGTCGAACGGCATGTACAGCTCGGCGAAGTCCGGGTAGGTGCGGAACAGGACGTTGTCCCGTGCGATGCGTTCCGTGCTCCAGACGAGGTCGAGGCCGTACGACCCTTCGACGCCGTTCGTCTCTGCCAGCAGCTCACGCAGGTCGGCGGGCAGCGGGTGTCCGAGCGCCACCTCGCACTCCGCGATCTGGTGCGGGGAGGCGGGAGGCGCGAACACCGACTCACCCCACCGTGCGATGCGCTCCGCGAACATGCCGGTCAGCATGCCTGATGCACCGCCGCGGCGCGGCCCCGAAGCTGTCCCAGGCCGCTCAGGCGGTGTCCTCCGCGTGGTACTCGGCGAGCAGGCGCTGTTCCTCGTCCCTGCGCGGGAAGAGCCGGAACACGACGACGGCCCCGACCAGCACGGCGATGATCCCCGCCGTGTAGGCCCAGTCGGCACCGGCCAGAAACGACGTCTTCGCGCCCTCGATGATCTGCGCCGAGTCCTGCGGGTACTGCTGGGCGACGTCGGCCGCGCTGGAGAACGACTTCGTGAGCTGGTTCTGCACGCTGGTGGTCACGTCGTCGCCCGACGACGAGATGGTCGACGTGACGGCGGCGGCGTAGCCGGCGGTGAGGAGCGCGCCGAACACGGACTGCATGATCGCGCCGCCCAGGTCCCGCTGCAGGTCGGCGGTCCCCGACGCCATCCCGGCACGCCGCACCGGCACGGACCCGGTGAGCGAGTGCGACGCCGGGGTGCCCGCGAACCCGACGCCGATACCGATGCACACGTACGCGACGGCGATCTGCCAGAACGGGCTGTGGTCGTTCCAGAGGAACAGCATCGACGCGAACGCGAGCAGCAGGAACACGTACCCGGCAAGAAGCGTGGAGCGGGCGCCACGGGTCTCGACGAGCTTCGCCGACCGGGGCGCGACGAACACCATGAGCACGACCGCGGGCAGGAAGGCGGCGCCCGCCTCGAGGGTCGAGTAGCCGAGCACGTTCTGCAGGTACTGCTGGCTGATGAACGCCGACCCCATGAGCGAGCCGAACACGATGACCCCCGCCACGGCGGCCACCCAGAACACCCGGCGGCTCGCGATGTGCAGGTCGTACAGCGGCTCGCGGGCGCGACGCTGGCGCAGCACGAAGGCCCCGAGCGCGGCGAGGGCGACGATCCCGAGGCCCAGCGCCAGCGTCCCCTTGTCCGGCACGGGCGCGAAGTTGATGGCCAGGATGAGAGCGCCGACCAGCGCGACGGACAGGACGCCGCCGAGGTTGTCCACCGGGGCGGTCGTCTCGTTCACGTGGCTCGGCACGAAGCGCACGGCCATGAGCAGCGCGACCACGGCGAGCGGCAGGGTGACGAGGAACACGGACCCCCACCAGAACTGCTCCAGGAGCGCGCCGGCCACGAGAGGGCCGAGCGACGCGATGCCACCGCCGATCGCCGACCAGAGGGCGATCGACCGCGTGCGGCCCGGCCCGGTCCAGAGCGCCGCGATGAGGGCGAGCGTCGTCGGGTACGCCATGCCGGCGGACACGCCGCCGAGGAGGCGCGCCGCGAACAGGACGCCGTCGGTCGGGGCGAAGGCGGCGAGCAGGCTCGCCGGGATCGAGAGCGCCATGCCGAGGACCAGCATCAGCTTGCGGCCGTAGCGGTCGCCGAGCGCCCCCAGGTACAGCACGGAGGCGGCCAGCCCGAGGGAGTAGCCGACGGCGATGAGGTCGAGGGTCGTCTGCGACGAGTCGAAGGCCCGACCGATCGAGGGCAGCGCGACGTTCGCGACGGAGAGGTTCAGGTTGGCGACCCCGGCCACGATGATCAGCGACAGGAGCACGACACCGGCGCGGTCGGGGGCGCCGGACGGGACTGCGGCGACGGTGTCCGGTCGCGGTTCGGCCATCTCGGCTCATCTCCTGCGGTCGCAGCGCGGACCTGCCGTGGGACGCGCACGGGGCACGCCCACGTTCGGAGCGTAGGCGGCGGACGTGGGACGCCCATCACCCCGTGGGGATGATCGCGTCAGCCTTCCTGCTGTCCGCCCGGACCGTCGAGGCGGTGGGCCGCCTTCTCGGCGTCGTCCACGAGTGCGTCGCTCAGCGCGGCCCGCCAGATCGCGGCGACCACCTCGTCCTCGGCGGCCGTGATCGCGGCCTCGTACTCCTCGAGCGACTCGCCGGCCAGCGGCTCGCGGTACCCGCCCGCACGGTTCTCGCTCATGCCGGTCGCTCCTTCCTGTCGTCGAGGGCGCGGGCGGAGCCTATGCTCCCGCCGTTCACCGGTGCGCGGTAGTCCCCCGAGAGAGGTGGTCCGGCCGTCGCGGGGTCCGACGCTCAGCGGGAGCCCGCGGCGCCGACCCGGTCGAGCCACTCCGTGAGCAGGGCGGCGACGACGACCGGCTGCTCGAGGTAGGCGTTGTGGCCCGCGTCGTCGAGCACGGCGAACGTGGCCCGAGGGTAGTGCGGGAGCAGCCGCATGGCGTCCTGGTACCCGACGACGTGGTCGTGCCGGCCGGTGACGACGAGCGTGGGCCGGTCGAAGGTGCGGCCCTCCGACTCGGGCTCGTGGGACAGGGCGTACCGCGACCGGACCTCGGCGAGGGTCGCGGGATCGGCGTCGCGCATCCCCGGCAGCACGTGGTCGCGGAACAGCGCCCACGTCGCGGGTGACTCGACCACCGCCATGTACGCGAACTGGGCGGCCTCGGCAGGGTCGAGCGACGCGAGCAGTGCGGGGTCCTCGACCGCGACGTGCGGGGGCGGCACGTCGCGGACGTCCGCTCCCACGACAGGGCAGAGGAGGGCGAGACCCGTCACCTGGTCGCTCCGCCGCACGGCCAGCGCTCGCGCCAGCAGGCCGCCGTACGACGAGCCGACGACCGCGAACGGCTCCGTGCCGAGCTCGCCGTCGACGAGGGCGGTCAGCGCGTCGAGCATGTCGTCGGAGCTGGACGCGGGGACCGCGGCGCTGCGTCCCGACCCGGGCAGGTCGACGTAGACCCGGCGGCGGCCGGCCGCGGCGAGCGTGGCGTCGAGGGGTGTCATGGACCGGTGGTCCAGGCCGAAGCCGTGGACGAGGACGACGGGCGGGCCGTCGCCGCGCGTGATGCTGAACATGGGTGGTCCTCGGGGTGCAGCCGCGCACTCCGGCTGGTCGACGTGTGGGTCGTCGACGCTCTCCGGGCCGACCGGACGATCGTGCACGTCGCCGGCGGGAAGTGCGAGCGCCGACCACCACGGCGACCAGGCGAGCACTGGCCCGCCGCGTCGGGAATGTGATATCACTTTGATATCCGTTCCGCTCTCCAGGAGGTCGCCGTGCCCGATGCCCAGGTCCCGCCGCAGGAGTCCACCGGTGGTGCGCCGGCCGGGAAGCCCGTCGGGCACGCCGGGACGCGGGTCGAGGTCGACGAGCGCGAGGCGTGGTCGGCCGGTACGGGCCCGGCCCTTCTCGTCCTGCTCCTCGGGTTCGGCCTGCTCGCCGCGATGGTGGCCGCGTTCGTCGTGGCGGGCGTGGAGGAGGACGGCGTGTTCGCTCTCGTCGGCGTGGTGCTGATGGTGCTCTCCATCGTCCCGTTCACCACGCTGTCGGTCGTCAGCCCCGGGCAGACCCGGGTCGTCCAGCTGTTCGGCCGGTACATCGGCACGATCCGGCGCACGGGCCTGGTGGTCGCGTTGCCCCTCACGAGGCGCCGCAGGGTGTCCGTGCGGGTCCGGAACTTCGAGACGAACGAGCTCAAGGTCAACGACGCCGACGGGAACCCGGTCAACATCGCGGCCATCGTCGTGTGGCAGGTCGCCGACACCGCCCGCGCCACGTTCGCCGTCGAGGACTACACCGACTTCGTGCGCGTCCAGTCCGAGTCCGCGCTGCGGCACGTGGCGATGTCGCACCCGTACGACCACGCCGACGAGGGCGAGAACAGCCTGCGCGGCGCCACCGACGTCGTCTCCCGCGAGATCGCGACCGAGGTCGCCGCACGGGTGGTCATCGCGGGCGTCGAGGTCGTCGAGGCGCGCATCTCGAACCTCGCGTACGCGCCGGAGATCGCCCAGGCCATGTTGCAGCGGCAGCAGGCCGGAGCGATCATCGCGGCCCGTGAGCGGATCGTCGACGGCGCGGTCGGGATGGTCGAGCAGGCGCTGGCCCGGCTGGAGGCGGACGACGTGGTGGTGCTCGACGACGAACGGAAGGCGGCGATGGTCTCGAACCTGCTCGTCGTCCTGTGCGGTGAGAGCCGCGCGACGCCGATCGTCAACACCGGCTCGCTCTACGCCTGACCGTGTGCCCGTCCGGTGCACCCGACGCGGCGGGACGACGCGCTGCCGCCGATCGTCGGGCGCTCCTGCTCCGCCTCGACCCGGCCGTGCACGCGGCGCTGGCCCGATGGGCGGCGGACGACCTGCGCAGCGTCAACGCCCAGATCGACATGCTGCTCCGCCGGGCCCTCAAGGACGCCGGCCGACTCCCCGCCGAGGCTCGGCCGGGGCGGCCGCCGGGCCGGCCGCGGAACGAGCCCGAGGAGGCGTGACCGTCAGGCGGTGACGTGGTGGTGCACGACGGTGGCTGGGTACCGTGCCGGGTAGCGGACGGAACCCGTCCGCTACCCGGGAGGCGTCGTGAGCGAGGAGCAGAACCCGACGGCACGGGCGCTCGTGGCGCTCGAGCTGATCCAGCGCACCCCCGGCGTCACCGCGCAGCGGCTCGCGGACGCCCTCGGCGTGACGGAGCGGGCCGCGCGGCGGTACGTCTCGACGCTGCGGGCCGCGGGCATCCCGATCCTGTCCGTCCGCGGCCCGTACGGCGGGTACCGGGTGGGCCGCGGGGTCCGGCCCCCGCCGCTGCTGTTCTCCGCCGAGGAGGCGCTCGCCCTGGTCATGGCGGCGCTCGACGGCCACCACGACGTCGCGGACCCTGACGCACCCGTGGGGACAGCGGTCGGCAAGCTGCTGCGGTCGCTGCCCGAGGCTGTCGCGCAACCCGCGTCGGCCCTGCGCTCGACGGTGCTCCCCGCCCCCGACCGCAGCGCCGCCCGGCCCGACCCGTCCACCGCGACCGTGCTCGTCCAGGCCTGCACCGCCCGGCGGACGGTGCGGATCGGGTACCGGTCGGAGAGCGGGCGGACCTGGCGCACCGACGTCGACCCGTGGGCCGTGGTGGTGCGGCACGGGCGCTGGTACCTGCTGTGCCACGCGCACCACGCGGACGCCGTCCGCGCCTACCGGGTGGACCGGGTGCTCGACGTCGCGGTGCTCGACACCACCTTCACCCCGCCCGACGACCTCGACGCCGTCGCCGAGCTGGAGGCGCACCTCGCAGTCGGTCGGGACCTCGACGTGGAGGTCGTCGTCGCGGCGCCCGCGCACCGGGCCCGGGCGTGGCTCCCGCGCGGCCTCGGGCGGCTGGAGCCGGTGGACGGCTCCTCGTGCCGACTGGTCGCGACGACGGACAACCCTTCCTGGTACGCCGAGCGCCTCGCGGCGCTGCCCGTGCCGTTCCGCGTCGTGGGCGGGCCCGAGCTGCGGGCGACGGTGAGGTCGCTGGGGCGACGGATGGTGGCGGCGACGAGCGACGCGGCCGGTGCCGCCGAGAGCACCGCGCCGAACGGTGCGCCGAACAGGGCGCCGGACGGTGCGGCCAACAGGGCGCCGAACGGTGCGGCGAGTGCCCCGACCGGGGACGTCACGCCCGCCAGAGCCAGGTGAGCCGGTCGCCGACCTCCGGCATCCAGCCCTCCGGCGGGTCCTCGCCGACCCGCCCGTCGACGGCCTCGCGGATCAGGTCCGCGTGGCCGGCGTGCCGCGCGTACTCCTGGAGCAGGTCGAACAGCAGGCGCCGCAGGCTCGAGCGGCTGCCGTCGTCGTCGCCCCGGTGCGTGGGCAGGTCGAGCCCGCCGGACGCGATCGCCTCCCTGAGCCTGGCCTGCGAGCGGGCGACCGCACCGTCCCAGAGCGCGTACAGCTCGGCGGGGGAGTCGTCCGCCGCGGCCAGGAGCTCCGTGTGGTTGTCCTGCCAGTTCTCCGGGTGCCAGATCGGCCCGGGATGCCGGCCGGACAGGTGCCAGGAGAAGTAGGTGTCCTCGACGGCGGCGAGGTGCTTGAGCAGGCCGCCGAGGGTGAGCGTGGACGCTCCGACGGTCCGGGACAGGCCCGCGGCATCGAGGCCGTCCGCCTTCCAGCGGAACGTGACGCGCATCAGGTCGAGGGAGCCGACGAGGTGGTCGACCTCGGTGCCGGCGAGGGGCGGGAAGTACGGGTCGGGTGTCATGCGACCGACGCTAGGCACCGTTCCGGACGATCGCCGTCCGGTTCCGCAAGAGGACTCATCGCGGTCGCTCACCCTTTCCGAGAGCCGTGTCCGCCGGTCGGGACAAAAGCGGCAGAACCGGACAAAAGCCCTAGGTTCGCGTTGCCTCAGGAGATGAGGCTGACCAACTGACAGGGGGCAACACCATGTCCGATCGACCCCGGCCGCGGCCGAACGCTCGAAGGTCCACCACCGCAGTCGCCCGTCTGCGCCAGCTCGCGCTGGCGCTCGTGCTGGCGCTGGTCTCACTGATGTCCGTCGGGACCGTCACGCACGCGAGCGTCGGGACGCCGCGGCTCAACCAGGGAGAGGCGCTGGCGGCTGGGCAGAGCCTCTCGTCCCCGAGCGGCACGATGAACCTGTTCATGCAGGGTGACGGCAACCTCGTGCTCTACGCGCCCGGGATGTCCGCGCGCTGGCAGTCCGGCACGTCCGGGCACCCGGGGGCCTGGGTCCAGCTGCAGGGCGACGGCAACCTCGTCGTCTACGCGCCCGGGGCGGTGCCTCTCTGGAGCTCGATGGGCAATGCGGGTGCCGGGCCGGCGAGCTTCCTGCAGGTCCAGGACGACGGCAACCTGGTCCTGTACAGCTCCACGTCCACCCCGGTCTGGAACACGAACACGTTCTGGTTCCCCTCGGCGATCCAGGCCCAGGCCTCGCTGGCGCCCGGCCAGGGCCTGCAGTCGCCGAACGGCCGGTACACCCTGAAGGTCGCCAGCACGAGCGTCGACCTCTACGCCGACGGGGTCTGGCAATGGAGGATCGGCTCCGGCGGGCAGCAGATCACCCAGCTCGTCGCCCAGGCGGACGGCAACCTCGTGCTCTACACGACGAGCGGATACGCATGGGCCACGATGACCAACACCCAGCCGGGTGGCCTGTTCCAGGTCCAGGACGACGGCAACGTGGTCCTGTACTCGGCGTCGCTGCAGCCCTTGTGGTGGTCCGTCGGCGCGACGAACCTCGACCGCGGCGCGCCCGCGCCGTCCTCCAAGGCGCAGATCGCGATCGCGTACGCGGAGCAGCAGATCGGCAAGCCCTACGTCTGGGCCACCTCGGGCGAGGACACGTTCGACTGCTCCGGCCTGACCATGGCCGCCTGGGCGCGCGCAGGGATCTCGCTCGTCCACAAGGCGCAGAAGCAGTACAACAACGGCGCGCGGTACCCGATCGCCCAGCGCCAGCCCGGTGACCTGATCTTCTACGGCTCGTCCGCCGGCGCCATCACGCACGTCGCGCTCTACATCGGCGGCGACCGGATCATCCACGCGGCAGGCGTCAACAGCGGGGTCAAGTACTCGCAGTACAACTACAGCAGCAAGGTTCTTCCGATGGTCGTGCGCCCGACGGGCTGACGACCGGGGAAGGGCCTTCCGCAGGACCGCCAGCGAGCGACCGACGCCCGCGAGCCGATCATGGCTCGCGGGCGCCGGTGCTGCTCGCCTCCTGTGCGACCTTCAGGCCGGCGGCACCCGGTCGAACGTGTCGGGGTCCGGGCCGGTCCGCTCGTCGCGGTTCAGCGCGTCGACGGCCATCAGGTCCTCGTCGCTCAGCGTGAAGCCGAAGAGGTCGATGTTCTCCTCCACGCGGGCGCGGGTCACGGACTTGGGGAACACGACGTGACCGTGCTGCAGGTGCCAGCGCAGGACGACCTGGGCCGGCGTGCGGCCGTGCGCGCGTGCGATCCGCCCGATCGTCTCGTCGCCGAGCACCGCACCCTGCGCGAGGGGCGACCATGCCTCGACGGCGATCCCGTGCTCGAACGCCAGTGCCCGCAGGCCGGTCTGCGTGAGGTACGGGTGCACCTCGATCTGGTTGACGGCGGGGACCACGGTCGTCTCGTCGAGCAGGCGGCGCAGGTGGGCGCGCTGGAAGTTGGACACACCGATCGCCTTGGCCCGGCCGGAGGCGTAGATGTCCTCCAGCGCGCGCCACGTCTCCACGAAGTCGCTGAGCATCGCGATCGGCCAGTGGATGAGGAACAGGTCCACGTAGTCGGTCCCGAGCCGCTCCAGGGTCCGGTCGAACGCGTCGTGCGCCGCCTGCGTGGCGTGCGCGCCGTTGTTCAGCTTGCTGGTGACGAACACGTCGCTGCGCGCCAGCCCTGACTCGCGCAGGGCCTCGCCGACGCCCTGCTCGTTGCGGTAGCTCTGCGCCGTGTCGATGTGCCGGTAACCGACGTCGAACGCCTGCAGCACGGCGTCCTTCGTCTCGTCGGGCGGGATCTGGAACACGCCCAGGCCCACCTGGGGGATCGTGACGCCGTTGTTGAGGACGATGCTCGGGACGGTGCTCATGGACCCATCAGATCGCGGGTGGCCGCCGCGTGTCGCGTCGTTCCGGCGCGGCTGAGAGCGGCCCGGGCCGACCGGTTCGGCCTAGGGCAGACGAGGCGGACTCCGCCCCGTCGGGAAGCGTCACGCGCGGTTCAGCAAGGAGGCGCCAGGCCGCGGTCTGCAGCTGACCGTGGCTGTCGTCACCGGTGGCGACGACGGACCCGTCCGCGCGCAGCCCCACGGTGTGCGCGCCACCGGCCGCCACGGCCACGATGTCCTGCCATCCGGAGACGGCGCACTGCCCCAGCTCGGAGCTCCCCGCCGCGACGACCGTGCCCTCGGCGGTGAGGCCGACGCTGTGGTAGCTGCCTGCGGCCACCGACGTGATGTCCGCCCACCGCTCGCAGCCCTCCCAGGACGCCGGGTTGCCGGTGGCGCGGACGCGGCCGTCCTGCGTGAGGCCGAGGGTGTGCAGGTACCCGGCGGCCAGCCCGGTGAGCCCGGTCCAGCCACGGACATCGCACTGGCCGCACGTGTCGTTCCCCGCGGCGCAGGCGGTCCCGTCGGACCGACGGGCCACGACGTGCCAGTCCCCGCACGCGATCTCACGCACGTCGCGCCAGCTGTGGAGTGCCGCATGCGCCACGCGCCCGGTGGCGATGACGGTCCCGTCGTCGCGTAGCCCCACACTGAAGCGCCACCCCGCGCCGACCGCCACGATGTCCTGCCAGCTCTGCACGTCGCACTGGCCATAGCTGTTCCAGCCGCAGGCCCGCACGGCTCCGTCGGCGCCCAGGCCCAGCGTGTGGGACCTGCCGGTGTTGCGGGCCACGTGCACGCTGCCGGCGGCCACAGCGACGACGTCGCGCCACGTCGACGTCCCGCACTCCCCGGCGCTGTCCGCACCGACGGCGACCACGGTCCCGTCGGCCCGCAGTCCGACGGTGTGCCGTCGACCAGCGGCAATCGGATGACGAACGACCTCGGGGACCGGATTCACACTCGCCATCCCAGCAGCCAGGACAGACGCCTTCAAAGCCGGACCTCCTGCGCCGCGCGCCGGTCCGGGAACACATCCCCTGCCCGGCCGGAGGTGGACGCCGGGTGCCCTAGCCGCCGTGACCAGGTCGTCCAGGTCCCGGGCCGGGTCCGGGTCCCTGGCCAGGGCCCGGACCGGGGCCCCCGTGCCGCTTGGGCGCCGCCACGGTGACCAGTGCCGACTCCGAGGTGCTCACGCCGCCCGAGGTTGCGGTGACCGTGACCCGGACGTGTCCGGCCCTGCTCGCGGTCAGCACGCCCGTGGCGGTCACCGCCGCCCCCGCGGTGTTCGTGTCCATCGGGGCGATCCGGTAGCTGTAGGTCGTGTCGACGGCGGCCGGGACCCGCGTGGCGGAGAGCTGGACACCCGTGGTGGCGGCGTGGAG
The DNA here is from genome assembly GCF_054057935.1 of Cellulomonas sp. URHB0016. Lineage (NCBI taxonomy): Bacteria > Bacillati > Actinomycetota > Actinomycetes > Micrococcales > Cellulomonadaceae > Cellulomonas > Cellulomonas sp. URHB0016. The sequence goes on from NZ_JBSRZU010000001.1 coordinate 2,775,319, forward strand.
CGGGACGCTCCGGTCGCCGAGGTCCACGGCGGCCGTGTGGGTGGCCGGGAACGCGCTGCCGGTGGCGTCCGGCGCCCCCGCGGTCACGGCGACCGGGAAGGTGGTCGAGCCCGTCTCGCCGTCGGCGGTGGCCGTGGCGGTGATGAGCGCCGTGCCGACGTGCTTGGGGGCGACCGCACCGGTGGGGTCGACCGTCGCGACCGCCGGGTCGGAGGACTTGTACCTCACCTTGAGCGCCCGGTCCGCGACGTCCCAGAACGTGAGGTCGTGCTTGGTCACCGAGAGCTGGGCGTTGATCCGGTTGTGCGGGGTGTCGAGGCGCAGCCGGGTGCCGTCGGGCTGGGCCGAGACGACCTCGACACCGGCCTTGCGCTTGCCGGTCACCCGGAGCGTCGTCGCCTGCAGGTCGGCGTCCGCCGAGCTCGGGCCGGCCAGGATCGTCCAGTCCCCCGTGGGGAAGACCTTCTTGTGCGACGCGTCGTCCCAGAACCAGAGGTCACCGGCATCGATCGAGACGTTCACCGTCTCGGCCTTGCCGTCGATGACGCCCGTCTTGACGAAGCCCTTCAGCTGCTTGAGCGGGCGTTCGTTGCCGTCGGCGCCCTGCGGAGCTTTGGCGTAGACCTGGACGACGGCCCTGCCGGGGCGGTCGGCGTCCCGGTTCGAGACGCGGACGGCGACCGTCACCGGCTGGTCCGGTGCGATCGTCGAGGACGACAGGGTCGGAGCCCCGTACTCGAGCTGCGAGTACGAGAGCCCGGCGCCGAACGCGTAGTCCGGCGGGGCGCATCCGGCGCCGACCTGGTAGTAGAGGTAGGTGCGCCCGCACGTGGCGCCCTCGGCCTGGGTCATCCGGTAGTCCTCGACGGCGAGGTCCGGTGCGGTCGCCTTGCCCAGCTGCGCGTCGACGTCCGAGTACCACGTCAGCGGCAGCTTTCCCGAGAAGTTGGCGATCGCGGTACGACCGTCCTCGAGCGTCACGGAGTCGTTGAACAGCAGCTGCGACATCGCCGGGCCCTGGTACATCCCGTCGAAGGACGACCAGACGATGCTGCCCACGGCGGGCAGGTCCTTGAGCTCGCTGAGGTCGACGATCGACTTGCCCTGGATCCACACCACGATCTTCTTGCCGTACTTCTCGGCGAGCGGCGCGATCGAGTCGCGGATCAGCTCGGCCTGCATGCGGGGCAGCGCGACGGTGGTGCGGTCGGTGCCCTCGCCGCCGTCGTCGTTGCGGTGGCCCACCACGACGACCACGTGGTCGGCCTGCGAGATGCGGTACTCGGCCGTCGCGGCGTCCGCCACGGGGTCGCACGGGTCGCTCGAGCACGTGGAGGTCGTGATCGCGGTGCCTGCGGGGTCGAGCACGTCGGGGAAGACGGACAGGTGGTCCGACAGGTACGGGGTCGCCGACCCGGCCGTGATGTCGGCGGTGCTCCCGCCGGTCTCCGCGGCCAGCGCCTGCGCGAAGGTGGTGCTCACGGCCGTCGGGCCGGAGTACGACCCGGACTGGAACCTGTTGAGGCTGTCGACGTGGCCGAGCGCCACGGTCGTGCCGGTCGTCGCACCGGCGAACGGCAGCGTCGAGCCCTCGTTCTTGAGCAGCACGGGCGCCTCGAGGGCGGCCTCGTGCGCGACCGCGCGGTGTGCGGCGGACGCCAGCTTCACGTCGGGGTTGCCGGCGGTGGACAGCGAGTACGACGGGTCGTTCCACGGCACGGCGGCCGCCGGGTCGAACTCACCCAGCTGGAAGCGCGCGGTGAACGCCCGGACCAGGGCGTTGTCGACGTCGCTCTCCGTCACGTACCCCTGGTCCTGAGCGGCGGGCAGACCGTCCGCCGACGGGTAGTCCGGGCCGAAGCAGTCGAGGTCGGTGCCCGCCTTCAGCGCCCACGCGTTGCCGACGGGCTTCGTGACCTGGGTGTCGCCGCCGAGCTGGACCGGGTGCCACGAGTGTCCCTGCGTGCCGGTGGCGTACACCCGGGCGATGGCGCCGCAGTCGGAGACGACGAAGCCGTCGAAGCCGAAGGAGCGGCGCATCAGCGTCTCGATCGCGTAGCGGCTCGCGGCCATCGGGGTACCGGGCGTGCCGCCTGGCGTCACCTGGTCGTCCGGGCTCCACGTCGTCGGGAAGCTCGCGGCCGACGGGTAGTCGGTCGTGTAGTCCTCGACCATGTTGATGGCGTTGTAGGCGGTCATCATCGACCGTGCGCCGGCGGCGCCCACGGACGCCGCGAACGGCTGGACGAAGTACTCTATCATGGAGCGCTCAGTCAGGTTCGACGTGCCGTCGTCGCGGTTCGCCTCGGAGTTGTTCGCCAGGTAGTGCTTGGGGGTCGCCACGGCCTGGACGTAGTCGTCCGGGTGGGTCGGCACCGTGTCGGGGCGCGACGCCGTCTCGCCCTGCATGCCGGTGACGAACGCGCCGGCGATGCCCGCGGTCAGCTCGGGATCCTCGGAGTACGACTCGTCGGCCCGGCCCCAGCGGGGGTCGCGGTTCAGGTTCTGGTTCGGTGACCAGTACGTGAGCCCGTAGCAGGCGCCGCCGGGGAGGACGGGGGCGTCGCTGCCCGGCGGGCACGAGGTGTTGTACGTGACCCGCGCCTCGTCCGCGATACCGCCCGCGATCTTCTGGGTGAGGGCCGTGTCCCAGGTGGAGGCGATCGACGTGCTCTGCGGGTACTGCGTGTAGTCGTTGTTCCCGGGGAGGGTCGGGAAGTAGATCCCGTGGTTCGCCTCACCCCAGTAGCCGTACGACCTGACGCCCAGCCGGGAGATGACCTGGGGCTTGGCGAACCAGGTCGCGTGCGGCTGCATCGCACGCAGCTGGTCGAGCTTCTCCTCCCAGGTCATCCTCGACACGAGGTCGGCGGCCCGGACGTTGAACGGCAGCGACGTGTCCTGGTACGCCGGACCGTGCCGTGGCGGTGCGGCGGTCGCACTGGGTGTGCCGACCGCGAGGCCGCCGCCGACCAGCGCGATCAGCACGAGTGCCGCAAAGGGCTCTCGCCGCGTTCCCAGACCGCCACGATGCGCCGTCGAACGGCGCGCGGAGCTGATTCCCACCATGAAGGCATTCCATTCCTGGTCGGCTGACCGACGGGCCTCTCGCGGCGGTGCGCCGGGCGACGGGTCGGCGGGCAGCGGCGTCGCTGCTCGCCGGGGGACCCGGGACCAGCAAGATGCTTTGTTACCGCTAACACAGAGCGTGTGACGGACGCTATCCCGGAGGAACGGCTGACGCATTCCGGCTCGGCGCGGCCCTGCCGGAGGTGCTCGGCCCTGCCGGCGGTGCTCGGCCCTGCCGGAGGTGCTCGGCCCTGCCGGAGGTGCTCGGCCCCGCCGGAGGTGCTCGGCCCTCCCGGCGGGGCGACAGCGCGAGGGGCGGGTGCGTGTCCCGACCGGACGAGCCGTGACGGCACCTGCCATCTGCGCCAGGATCGTCAGCACCACCCCACAGAGACGAGCGTGGACCGATGGCCGCCGAGCAGCCCGCACCGCCCGCCCAGCCCGCCCAGCCCGCACCGCCCGCCCGGCCCGCGCTGTCGCCGGGGCTCGTGCTTCTCACGCTGGCCTCCGGCCAGTTCCTCATGGCGCTCGACAGCTCGGTCATGAACGTGTCGATCTCGACCGTGGCGAGCGACCTGGGTACCACCGTCGCGGGCATCCAGACGGCCATCACCCTGTACACGCTGGTCATGGCCTCGCTCATGATCACGGGCGGGAAGATCGGCCAGATCATCGGCCGGAAGCGTGCCTTCGCCGTCGGGGCGCTGATCTACGGCACGGGATCGCTGACCACCGCACTGGCCCCGAACCTCGCGGTGCTCCTGGTCGGCTGGTCGATCCTCGAAGGGGTCGGGGCGGCGCTGATCATGCCGGCGATCGTCGCGCTCGTGGCGTCGAACTTCGGACGGGCCGACCGGCCGCGCGCCTACGGGCTGGTCGCGGCGGCAGGGGCGAGCGCCGTGGCGGTGGGGCCGCTCATCGGCGGGCTGCTCACCACGTACGCGTCGTGGCGGTGGGTGTTCGCCGGCGAGGCGGTGCTCGTCGCCGCGATGGTGGTGATGGCGCGACGGATCGCGGACGCCCCCGGCGACCGGTCGGTGCGGCTCGACGTCGTCGGCACGGCGCTGTCGGCGTCGGGCCTCGGCCTCGTGGTGTTCGCCGTGATGCGCGCGGGGTCGTGGGGTCTGGTCATCCCGAACCCGGGTGCGCCGTCCTGGCTGGGTGCGTCGCCGGTGCTGTGGATGCTGCTGACGGGCGGGCTGGTGCTCGTCGGGTTCTTCCGGTGGGAGAATCGCCGGCTGGCCGCCGGTCGGGCGGTGCTCATCGACCCGGCGATGTTCGGGTCCGTGCAGCTCCGTGGCGGCCTGACCTCGTTCTTCTTCCAGTACGTGCTGCAGAACGGCCTGTTCTTCGTGGTCCCGCTGTTCCTGTCCGTCGCCCTCGGACTGTCCGCCGTGGCGACCGGCGTGCGCATCCTGCCGCTGTCGCTGGCCCTGCTCGCGGCCGCCGTCGGGATCCCACGGCTGTTCCCGCACGCGTCGCCCCGGCGGGTGGTCCGGCTCGGGTTCGCGCTGCTGTTCACCGGGATCGTGGTGCTGCTGTCCGCGCTGGAGATCGGGGTGGGGCCGGAGGTCGTCACGTGGCCGCTGCTGCTCGCGGGGCTGGGGATCGGGGCGCTCGCCTCGCAGCTCGGCAGCGTCACGGTCAGCGCGCTGCCCGACGAGCAGAGCGCCGAGGTGGGCGGCCTGCAGAACTCGGTGACGTTCCTCGGCGCGTCGATCGGGGTCGCGCTCGCGGGCACCGTCCTCATGTCGGCGCTGGCCACGTCGTTCTTCGCCGGCATCCGGGACAACCCCGACGTGCCCGACGCGCTCGCGTCGCAGGCCGAGGTGCAGCTCGACGAGGGCGTCCCGTTCATCTCCGACGCCCAGCTCGGCGACGCCCTGGCGACCGTCGGCGTGACGGGGGCGACGGCGCAGGCGGTAGTCGACGAGAACGCGGCGGCCCGGCTCGACGCGCTCCGGGCGGCGCTCGCGGTGCTGGCCGTCGTGGCGCTCGCGGCGCTGTTCCTGTCGGACAGCCTGCCGACCCGGCAGCCCGGCGAGGCACGCACGCAGGAGCCGGACGAGGCGTCCCGGCCCTGACGACCCGACCGTGCAGGGCCGTGCGCCGGCGAGGTCAGTCGCGCAGCCCGCGCACCAGCCCAGGCGCGGCGGGGTCGTCGTGGTCGACGACGATGCTCGCGCGGCCCAGCGGGTCCTGCTCGTCGAGGTAGATCCGGCACGCCGCCATGTACCGGGACGTGTAGGCGGCGTTCGCCGCGTCCGGCCCGCCGAGGGCTGCCGCGTCGCGTGCGGTCCCGCGTGCCTGGGCGCGCTCGGTCGAGGCGTCCAGGTAGACGACGTCGTCCCAGTGGTCGCGGAGCCCGTCGCGCTGCAGGAACGTGGCGTCGAAGATGACGACGGAGGTGGGGTCCGCCAAGGCCCAGTCGGGTGCGACCTCGTCGGTCCGCAGGTCGTGGACCTTCGTCGCGTAGCGGCCGGAACCACCGGGTCCGAGGGGCACCAGCGCCAGGTCGCGCAGCGAGTCGAAGTCGTACGCGTCCTCGTAGTAGCCGCGTGCCGACTCCCTGCCCTGGCGGTACCGGATCGCCCGCACGTGGTGGAAGCCGTCGGAGTCGAGGCGCACCGTCGGCCGCCCGAGGGAGGTGACGTGCTGCGCCAGCTCGTCGGCGAACGTCGACTTCCCGGCGCCGCAGACGCCGTCGACACCCACGCGCAGCGGATGCCCGGGGTCGCGGTCCGCCAGGTGGCGGGCGACGGCGGCGAGGACGGTATCGCGGGTCATGCGGCGAGTGTGCCGGTGAGCCGACCTGAGCGCACGAGGCAGCTCCACGGATGCCTCGGGCGACGTGGTGACGTACTCGGTGACTCGCTGGCCTGGCACGGTGCCCCCGGTCGTGGCTAGCGTTCGACGGGTGACCCAGAACTCGGAACCCATCGCCATCCGCGAGCGCACGGTCGACGGCTTCACGCGCGAGTTCCTGCGTGAGCTGAACTTCGGCCAGGGCGTCGACCTGTCCCGCGCCTCCGTGAACGACCAGTACCTCGCCCTCGCGAGGACCGTGCGGCACTACCTCATGGTCCGCTGGCTGGAGACGCTGCGGCACCAGTACGAGCTGCAGGCGAAGTCGGTCGCCTACCTGTCGGCCGAGTTCCTGCTCGGCAGGCAGCTCGACAACGCGCTGCTGGCGTCCGGGCTGCAGGACGTGGTGGAGGAAGGGCTCGGCAACCTCGGCATCGACCTCGCCACGCTGCGCGACGCCGAGGTGGAGCCGGGGCTGGGCAACGGCGGGCTCGGGCGGCTCGCGGCGTGCTTCGTGGACTCCCTGGCCACCATGAACGTGCCGTGCATCGGGTACGGCATCCGCTACGAGTACGGCATCTTCCGGCAGACGTTCGTCGACGGCTGGCAGGTGGAGAAGCCCGACAACTGGCTGGCCCTCGGGTCGCCGTGGGAGTTCCCGCACCCGGAGGCGGCCGTCACCGTCAGCTTCGGCGGGCACACCGAGACGTACGACGACGAGGGCGTCGAGCGCACCCGGTGGGTGCCGGGCTGGAGCGTGCTCGGCGTCCCCTACAACTACATGGTCCCGGGGTTCGAGAACGGCCGCGTCAACACCCTGCGGCTGTGGAGCGCGCAGGCCACGCGCGCGTTCGACCTCGAGATCTTCAACGCCGGCGACTACGCCGAGGCAGTCCGGGCGCAGACGTTCGCGGAGAACATCTCGAAGGTCCTCTACCCCGAGGACTCGACGCCGCAGGGCAAGGAGCTGCGCCTGCAGCAGCAGTACTTCTTCGTCGCGTGCTCCCTGCACAACTTCCTCGAGGAGGTGCTGCCCGACGGCTTCGACCTGCACACGCTGCCGGACCGCATCATCTTCCAGCTCAACGACACCCACCCCGTCATCGCGATCCCGGAGCTCATGCGGATCCTCGTCGACGAGCGCGGCTGGGACTGGGACGACGCGTGGGCCACCGTGCAGCAGGTGTTCGCGTACACGTGCCACACGCTGCTGCCGGAGGCGCTCGAGGTGTGGTCGGCGGACCTGCTCGGCCGGCTGCTGCCCCGGCACCTGGAGATCATCTACCGCATCAACGAGGAGTTCCTCGAGGGCGTGCGGGAGCGGTACCCGGACGACGAGCTGCGGGTCCGGCGGATGTCGATCATCGCGGAGCACCCGGAGCGGTCGGTGCGGATGGCGTTCCTCGCGACGGTCGCGGGCACCAAGGTCAACGGGGTCGCGGCTCTGCACTCGCAGCTGCTGCGCGACAAGGTGCTGGCCGACTTCTCCGACTACTTCCCGGAGAAGTTCACCAACGTGACGAACGGCGTCACGCCCCGCCGGTTCGTCCGGCTCGCCAACCCCGGCCTGTCGGGGCTGATCACCGGGGCGATCGGCGACGGCTGGGTCACCGACCTGGAACGGCTCCGGGAGCTCGAGCCGCTCGCGGAGGACGCGGAGTTCCGGCGGCTGTTCCGCGAGATCAAGACGAACAACAAGCACCGCCTCGTGGGAGTGCTGCGGGAGCGGGACGGCATCGAGCTCGACCCGGACACGATGCTCGACGTCATGGTCAAGCGCCTGCACGAGTACAAGCGCCAGACGCTCAAGCTCCTGCACGTGGTGTCGCTGTACGAGCGCATCACGTCGGGGGAGCTCGACGTCGACAAGGTCACGCCGCGGACGTTCGCCTTCGGCGCGAAGGCGGCGCCCGGCTACCGGATGGCGAAGCAGACCATCGGGCTCATCAACGCGGTCGGCCGGACCATCAACTCCGACCCGGCGATCAAGGGCCGCCTGAGCATCGCGTTCCCCGCCAACTACAACGTGACGCTCGCGGAGACCCTCATCCCGGCGGCCGACCTGTCCGAGCAGATCTCGCTCGCCGGCAAGGAGGCGTCCGGCACGGGCAACATGAAGTTCGCGCTCAACGGTGCCCTCACCATCGGTACCGACGACGGCGCGAACGTCGAGATCCGCCAGCTCGTCGGCGACGACAACTTCTTCCTGTTCGGGCTCACCGAGCCCGAGGTGACGGAGGTCGTCGACGCGGGCTACCACCCGACGGCCTACTACGAGTCGAACAAGACGCTGCGGCACGCCCTGGACCTCATCGCGTCGGGGAGGTTCTCCGGCGGGGACCGGCAGGCGTTCGAGCCGATCGTCGCCAACCTGCTCCAGGAGGACCGGTTCCTGGTGCTCGCCGACTTCCAGGCCTACCTCGACGCGCAGGACCGGGTCGACGCCGCGTACGCCGACACCGAGGCGTGGACCCGCTCCGCGGTGCTCAACGTGGCCCGGTCGGGGTTCTTCTCCTCCGACCGCAGCATGCGCGACTACATCGACCGCATCTGGGGCACCCACCCCGTCGACCCGAACGCCTGAGCGTCGCGACCTGCGGCCCGGCCCCCGCGGTGGGGCCGGGCCGCAGGCGCGCTCGTTACCCTTGTCCGGTGACCCCGCCCAAGAAGTCCCAGGAGATGAAGCCGTCCACGGCGGCCGCCAAGCTCGACGTGTACCTGCCGGCGACCCCTGAGGAGTTCCAGCAGGGCACCGTGACGCGGGACGATCTCGCCGAGCTGCAGCGCAACCCCCCGCAGTGGCTGGTGGACCTGCGCCGGGACGGGCCGCACCCGCGCAACGTGGTCGCCGGGCGCCTGCGCGTGTCGATCAGCGGCCTCGCCCGGGCCGGCGTCACGGAGCCGCTCACCACCGAGCAGATCGCCGACCTCGTCGCCGACCCGCCCGAGTGGCTGGTCCGCGAGCGGGCCACCGCCGAGGAGGTCCGTCGCGAGGAGCGCATCCAGCGCTCGAAGGAGGCGGACCGCCGCGCCGAGGCCGAGCGGGCCTGACCTGGCAGGCGGGCAGGCGGCCGTGACCGTCCGACGGCCGGCCGGTGCCGCCCTCAGTCCGTCGCGTCGTGCCAGTCGGACAGCGGCTCCCCGCGGAACAGCCGCCCGAGCCGTCCGTCGTCCACCGCGCACGCGCGCCCGGCGACCGCGGCGACCACGATCGCGAACGACAGGGCGAACAGCCACCCGATGTACGCGAACGTCAGACCCAGCACGCCGTACTGCCGAGCGCCCGCCTCGAGCGCCAGCGGCAGGTAGACGTTGCCGACGGCATCGAGGACCGCGAGCGCGATCGCAGACACGAGGCCGCCGCCCACGAGCGTCCGGGCGGGCACCCGATGCTGAAGAAGCACCCACGGGACGAAGGTCCAGACGGCGCTCCACACCACCACCTCGACCGCGAGCTGCGCGAGCTGCGACCAGGTCGCCCCGGCGGTGACCTGCCGGGTGATCCGGAGGACGGCGACCGCGACCACCACGGCGCCGACGGTGGCGAGCCACCGCCACGCGGTCCGCAGGCCCGGACGCCCGACGTCCCAGATCTTCGCGTACATGCGCTCCAGCGCCCGCGAGTAGGCGGTCGCCGTGATGAGGGCGACGAGCACGCCGAGCAGGCCGATGCTGCTGGCGACGGCCGCATCGGGGGGCACGCTCGTCGCCAGCTCGTCCCGGGTGGACTGCGGCAGGCCGATCGCGTCCGCGAGCGCGACGCCGGGACCCCGGTGGGACGGGCCGAACGCGGCGGTGACGATGAGCACCGGGACGATCGACGTGAACGCCTGCGCGGCGAGCGTCATGGCCCGGTCGAACGGCTCGATCCGCACGAACCCGGCCAGGAACGTGGTCCCGAGCCGCCACGCGGCCGTGCCCCGGAGCCGTCCGGCGAGCTCGGCGGCCAGGCGGCGGGCGCGCGTCGGCTCGGCGTCCTCTGGACGCGGCCTCGTCGGCTCGACGGGTTCGGCAGTGTCCGGTGGCGTGGTCACCGGCCGCGGCGCGGCTTGCGGGCACCGCGGGCCGGGCTCGCGCCCTTGCCCGTGGCACGCTTCGCGCCCGACGAAGGACCCTGACCTCTCGTCGACCCGCCGCGCTGCGACGACGCCGGCTTCTTCGTCGGCTTCGTCTTCGGGTCCGGAGCCGGCGGGGCGCCCCGCCCGCGCGACGACCCGGCGGTCCGGCCACGCACGATCCCGATGAACTCCTCGGTGAGCTCGTCCTCCGCGTCGACGAGCCACGCCAGCCCGATCTGCGACCCCGGGGCGTCCACGACGGGCCGGGCCGTGAGCCCGCGACGCTGGTGCAGGCGCGCGACCGACTGGGGGAGCAGCAGCACGCCGACCCCCGCGGCGACGAGGTCGACGGCGTCGGTGGTGGTCGGTACCGCACCGCCGGCGAACGGGGTGCCGGGCGCGTCCGTCCAGCCGACGAGGTCGTCGTCCGGGCGGATCACCGTCTCGTCGGCCAGGTCGTCGGGCGTGACCTGGTCGGCCACCGAGAACAGGTGGTCCTTGGGCACCATCACGACGGTCGCCTCGGTGTAGAGGGGGACCACGTGCAGGCCGTCGCGGCCGACGGGGAGCCGGACGAGGGCGACGTCCGTGCGGCCCTCCCGCAGGGCGGCGACCGCCTCGGGCGGGTCCGCGTGCAGCAGGCGGACCGGGACGTCCGGCAGCCGCTCCTCCCAGACCCGCAGCCACCGGTCCGGGTTCACCCCGGGGACGATGAGCACCCGGAACCCGCCGGAGGCGTCCGGCGCGGCCGTCGCGCCGTCGCCGCCGGGCTGGTCGCCCATCCGGTCCGTCGTCCGGTCCGCCGTCGCGTCCGTGGTCCCGTCCGTCGCCCGGTCCGTCGTCGCGTCCGCTGTCCCGTCCGTCGTCGCGTCCTCGCTCATCGGACCCTCTCCATCACCACGTCGCGCACCTCGTGGCCCAGGTCGAGTCCCCGCTGCTCGAACTTGGTCACGGGCCGGTGCGCGGGCCGAGGCGCGAAGCCGTCGGCGGTGTTCGCCAGGCCGGGGTCGGCCGTGAGCACCTCGAGCATCTGGGCGGCGTACGGGACCCAGTCGGTCGCGCAGTGCAGCGTGCCGCCGACCCGCAGGCGGCTCCGCAGGAGAGCGACGTGCGCGGGCTGCACGAGCCGCCGCTTGTGGTGCCGGGCCTTCGGCCACGGGTCCGGGAAGAACACGTGCACCGCGTCGAGCGACCCCTCGGGCAGCGCGCGGCGGGCCAGGTCCAGCGCGTCGCCGTGCCCGACCCGGACGTTCGACAGGCCGTGCTCCTCGACGAGGCCGAGCAGGTGTGCGACGCCCGGCAGGTGCGCCTCCAGCGCCAGGTAGTCCCGGTCGGGGTCGGCCGCAGCCATCGCCGCCGTCGTCTCGCCCATCCCCGACCCGATCTCGAGCACGAGGGGCGCCTCCCGGCCGAACAGGGCGCGCACGTCGAGCATCCCGTCCGGCGTCCGGGGCATCGAGCCGTCCGCGTCGTGCACCGAGATCCCGTACCGCGGCCACAGCCGGGCCAGCGCGTCCTCACGGCCCGGGCCCAGCGGGGCGCGGCGCGGGTGGAACGTGCGCAGCGGCTCGTGCGGGCGCGACGCCACGTGCCGGAAGGCGTCGGAGGGCAGGGTCACAGCGGTCAGCCTACGGAGGTCACCGGTCCCGCCCGGCCACGGCCGCGCGGCGGCGGTGGTGGTCACGGTCGTGCGGCGGCGGGCAGGGTCGTGCGGCGGCCGGAGGTCAGCCCTGTGCCATCGCCTGCCCGACGTCGGGCCCCATCAGCGCGAACACCTCGCCGAACGGGCCCTGCACCAGCGCCATCCGCCCGTAGGGCGTGTCCGTCGGCGGGCTCACCACCGTCCCGCCGAGCTGCGCAGCCCGCGCGACCGCGTCGTCCGCGTCGTCGACCCCGAAGTACAGCGTCCACGCCGACGGCGCGTCCGGACCTGCCTGGCTGCCGTACTGGCCGACCCCGGCGACCGTCTGGCCGTCCACGGCGACCGTCGCGTACGTGAAGCCGGGGCCCGACATGTCGTCGACGCCCCAGCCGTACACCTGCCGGTAGAACGCCAGCGCCACCGCGTGGTCGTGCGTCATCACCTCGGACCAGACCACGGAGCCGGGCTCGTCGACCGCGTCCCACCCGGTGTGCGTGGCCGACTGCCACGCACCGAACACCGCTCCCGTCGGGTCCACGTAGATCCCCATGACACCCATGTCGAGGATCGGCATCGCCCCCACGAGCGCCTGTCCGCCCGCCTCGGTCACCGCAGCGGTCGTCGCGTGGACGTCGTCGGTCCGCGTCGCCAGGTACACGCACCACGCCGCCGCCGGCGCGGGGTCCTCGCCCATGGGCTCCGCCAGACCCGCGACCCGGCGCCCGACGAGCGTCGCCTGCACGTAGCCGCCCGTCGCCGGGCCGCCGACCTCGAACTCCCAGCCGAGCAGCGGCCCGTAGAACGCCTGCGCCCGGTCGACGTCGGGGACGGTGATGTCCGCCCACGCGGGTGTGCCCGGCGGGAAGGCGGCGCGGTGCGTGGACATGACGGCCTCCTTGCCACCGGTGACCTGCGGACGGCCCCATCACACACCCGCGCCGGGGGCACGGGCCACTGGTGGCCGACCGTCGTGCGGTGCCACGCTGCAGCGATGGAGGAGTGGATCCCGCTGCTGCAGACGCTGGTGTGGCCCGTGGTCCTCGTCGGGCTCGTGATCGCGTTCCGGGGGCAGCTGCGGCAGGTCGTCGAGGCGGTGCGCGCACGCATCGCCGAGGGGGCCGACGTGGAGGTCAGCGCCGCGGGGTTCTCCGCCCGGATCGAGCAGCAGCACGGCGAGCTGCCGGCCGTCGCACCCGAGAAGCCGGGGCCGCAGGCGCCGCCCGCGCCGCAGGGTCCCTCCGACGAGCCTGGTGAGCCCCACGGCTGGCCGTCGGGGGACCGCGAGGCGCTGCTGGAGGGCACCCGCCGCGTGTTCCTCGCGCACGTCATCACGCCGTCCACCGCGCCGGGGCAGAAGTTCGAGGTGTACGTGTACCTCGTCGGCCACCAGCGGGGTCGGCACGGTCTCCCGGAGGACCTGTCCGACGTCGTGCGGGCCGAGTTCGACCTCGGCGCGAAGTGGGGGCGGGTGTTCGACGTGCCGATCCGCCCCGGTGCGCAGATCGGCATGCGCACCCACGCCTACGGCCCCGCGGTGTGCCTGTGCCGCGTGACGTTCGGCGACGGTCACCGGGCGGTGCTGGACCGGCGGCTGGACTTCGAGATGGGGGGCGTGTTCGACCCGGCGCCCTGACGTCCGGCCGGCGCGCGTGCCCACCGGCCCTGTGCTACCCACGTGTGCATGGGTGAGGAGCGGACGGGAGCGCGGGAGCGCCACGAGCCGGTGCTCGCCGTGCTGCCGGACGGGGCCGCCGAGCAGGCGCAGGAGACTGGCGGCGAGAGCGCACTCACCGTCGTCGTCGCCTTCGGTGCCAACCTGCTGATCGCCGTCGCGAAGACCGCGGCCGCGGTGATGACGGGCGCGGCGTCGATGCTCGCGGAGGCGGCGCACTCCTGGGCGGACACCGGCAACGAGGTGTTCCTGCTGGTCGCCCAGCGCAAGGCCGCGCGCCCCGCCGACCGGTCCCATCCGTTCGGGTACGGCCGCGAGGTGTACGTGTGGTCGCTGTTCGCGGCGATCGGGCTGTTCGCGATCGGTGCCGGGGTCTCGATCACGCACGGGGTCCAGGAGCTCGTGCACCCGGAACCGGCGACCGACTTCGGGATCGCGTACGCGGTGCTGGCGGTGTCGTTCGTCCTGGAGGGCGCGTCGTTCGTCCAGGCGTCCCGGCAGGCCAAGGGGTCCGCGGCCCGACGCGAGCAGGACGTCCTGGCGCACATCCTGGCCACCTCCGACCCCACCGTGCGGGCCGTGTTCTTCGAGGACGCCGCGGCGCTCGTCGGCATCGTCATCGCCGCCGTCGGCATCGGGCTGCACCAGGCGACCGGGTCCGCGGTGCCGGACGCGATCGGGTCGATCCTCGTGGGGGTCCTCCTCGGTGTCGTCGCCGTGGTGCTCATCGACCGCAACCGGCGGTTCCTCGTCGGGCAGGCCGCCGACGAGCCGCTGCGGCGGGCGGCGATCGCCGCACTGGTCGACCAACCGGAGATCGCCCGCGTCACGCAGCTGCACCTGCAGTACATGGGCGCTCAGCAGCTCTTCCTCATCGGGGCCGTGGACCTGGCGGGCGACCCCGGCGAGAGCGAGGCGTCGCACCTCCTGGCCACGCTCGAGCGGCGCATCTCGGCCCAGCCCGGCATCGTCGCCGCGGTGCTGTCGCTGTCCGAGCCGCAGGAGCCGTCGCTCGACCCGGCCGGGGACGTCTGACCCGGTTCATCACCCGCGGGTGAGGTGCGGCCGAGCACCGAGCGGCCACGCTGGAGCGGTCCCGACGAAGGAGGACCATGGCCGAGCCGACGGCGGGACCCGCCGACGAGCCGACCGCGGCGCCGGTCACGGGTCCCGCGGCGCCGGGCGCGGAGATGGGCGCGGGAATGGGCGCGGGGATCGACGCGGAGGCGGACGCGCGGGTGGACGCGTGGGTCGACGCGGAGGCGACGCCGTTCCGCGTGCCCGTGGGCCAGCTCCTGCGGCTCACCGTCCCGGCGCTCCTGGTCGGCGTCGGCTGCGCGCTCACCCTCGTCGCCCTCAGCGAGCTCGCCGCGCTGGTCGAGCGGTGGCTGTGGGGTCCGCTGGCCGACGCGGTCGGCGTCGACCCCGGCTCCGGGTGGTGGATCGTCGCAGTCCTCACCGCGACCGGTCTGGCCGTCGGCCTCGTCGTCCGGTACTCCCCGGGGCACGCCGGCCCCGACCCCGCGACGACCGAGCTCGTGTCGACGCCGCTCGGTATGCGCGTGCTGCCCGGGCTGGCGGTCGCGCTCGTGCTGACGCTCGCCGGCGGCGTGAGCCTCGGCCCGGAGAACCCGATCATGGCGATCAACGCGGCCCTCGTCGTCGCGGGGGGCGCCCGGTTCCTGCCCCGCGTCGGCGTGCCGGTGTGGCTCTCGGTGTCGACGGCGGGGACCATCGGGGCGATGTTCGGCACGCCCGTCGCGGCGGCGCTCATGTTCTCCGAGCTGAACCCCGGCGACCGTCGGGTCCCCCTGTGGGACCGCCTGTTCGCCCCGCTGGTCGCGGCCACGGCGGGCGCCCTGACGGCTGCCCAGCTCGCCGACCTGAGCCTCTCGGTGGACCTGCCGGCGTACGACGCGCACGGCGTCCGCGACCTCGGGGTGGCGGTCGTCGTCGGGCTCGGCGCCGCCGCGCTGGGCGTCGCCGCCGCCTCCGTGTTCGACCCGATGCACCGGCTGTTCCACCGGATCGGGCACCCCGTGCTGCTGCTCACCGTCGGCGGCCTGCTCCTGGGGCTGCTGGGCGTGGTCGGCGGCCCGATCACCCTGTTCAAGGGGCTCGACCAGATGCGGGAGCTCCCCGAGCGGGTCGGCACCACCACGGCCCTCGGGTTCCTCGCCCTCGCGCTCGTCAAGCTGCTCGCGATGCTCGTCGCGAGCTCGACGGCCTTCCGCGGCGGGCGCATCTTCCCGGTGGCGCTCGTCGGGGTGGCGCTCGGCTTCGCCGTCAGCACCGCGTGGCCGTCGGTCTCACCGGCCCTCGCCGTCGGAGCCGCGACCGCCGGGATCCTCGTCGCGGTGACCCGCAGCGGGTGGCTCAGCATCTTCATGGCGATCGCGATCGTCACCGACCTGACGCTCCTGCCGGCCCTCATTGCCGCGACGCTCGCGGCGTGGCTGCTGGTCACCAACCGTCCCCGAGCTGATCGCGAAGGACGCGGACGCCGGGCGGGCAGCCAGCCGTACCGGTGCCGTCAGCCCGCTGCCGGCTCCGGACGGTCCGCCGGCGTCCGGTCCGACGCCGGGCCCGACGCCGGGCTGAGCCGCGCGTCGAGGAACCGCAGCACCTCGTCGATGTAGCGCTCCCGGGCGGGCGACCGTGACAGTGCCAGGTCGTGGGCACCGCCGGGGATCTCGACGAACGTCACGTCGGGCCCCAGCAGCGGCGCCCGGGCGGCCATCTGCGCGACGTCGAGCACGGAGTCGGTGCTGACCAGCCCGTCGTGGAACCGGTCGTCAGGGCCGGAGGCGTCCGACGCGAGCACCAGGACCGGCACGTCGACGGCGAGCCCCCGGCCGACGCGCGCCTGCCCGCGCCGGACGGTCCGGATGAACCCGGCCCGGACGGGGAACCCCTCGTGCGGCTTCCAGGTGAGGTCGTACGCCCACTCGCCGCCGGTGTCGGCGTGGAGGGCACGGCCGTAGTGGGGGGCGAGGTGCGCGACGACGAGGTTCGGGGCGACCCGCCCGGCCACGTCGAGCACGGGCGTGAGGACCTGCCGCTCGAACCAGGAACCGCGCAGGTCCAGCCACGGGCTGTTCAGCACGAGCGCGTCGATCAGCCCGAGGCCCCGCCGCGCGTCCGCCCAGAGCGCCGCGAGCAGCCCGCCGGTCGAGTGGCCGAGCAGCACGAGCTCGTCGTGGTCCTCGCGGACGATCCGGACGGCGGCGTCGATCTCCTCGGTGTACGTCGCGAGGTCGGTCGTGTCGTTGGGCGGCCTGCCGTCGCGGATGGAGCGGCCGTAGTCGCGCAGGTCGAGGCCGTACAGGTCGTAGCCGCGCGCGGCGAGCGCCTCGCCGACGTGGGCGTGGAAGAAGTAGTCGACGAACCCGTGCACGTAGAGCACGGCGCGGCGCGACGGTGTGCCCGTGGTCCGGTGGACGAGGGTCGCGACCGGGGAGTCGCCGCGGGTGTCCGGGCGGAGGGGGATCGTCCGGGCGGTCCAGCCGGGACCGAGCACGTCCGTGACGTCGTCGACCATGCGCGCGATCCTGCCACGGCGACGTGGGGACGGCTGGAGGAACGACGCACCGGCTCGGGTGCGTCGGCGCGGCGGGCAGGATGGAGCGATGCTCACCACCCGACGCGCCCGGCGCGCCCGGCACGACCTGGTCTCGGCCTCGCTCGCCGCCCGCGACGACGCCGAGCTGGCGGGACTCCTGCACGCCGCACCTGCCGGCGCCGTGGGCGTGGGGGGCGCCTCGTCGGTGCTCGACGTCGACGGGGTGCCCGTGTTCGCCAAGAGGATCCCGATCACCGACCGGGAGCTCGCGCACCCGCACAGCACGGCGAACCTGTTCGGGCTGCCGACCTCCTGCCAGTACGGCATGCACCGCCTCGCCGGCCCGGGCTTCGGTGCGTGGCGCGAGCTGGCCGCCAACGTCACCGTCACCGAGGGGGTCCTGGGCGGTGAGACGGAGTCGTTCGCCCTGCTGCACCACTGGCGGGTGCTCCCCGGTCGTCCACCGGTCGCGGCCGAGCACGACGACGTCGAGGCGGTGGTCGCGCAGTTCGGGGGCGACCCCGCGGTCCGGGCACGGTTCGAGGAGCTGGCCGGTGCCGCCTCCAGCCTCGTGCTGTTCTCCGAGCACGTCGCCGACCCGCTGCTCACGCGGTTGGACGACCCGGTCGGCGGCGCCGAGACGCTCGAGCGGCAGCTCTTCGAGGTCGTCGGGTTCCTGCGCAGCCGCCAGCTGCTGCACATGGACGGGCACTTCGCCAACCTGCGTGCCGACCACGACCGGATCTACCTCGTCGACTTCGGGCTGGCCACGTCGCCACGCTTCGAGCTGTCCGACGCCGAGCGCGACTTCGTCGCGCGGAACGTCGACCACGACGCCGACTATGCGGCGATGCGCCTGGTGAACTGGCTGGTCACCACGGTGTGCGGGGTGCCGATGCCGCCCACCGGTGGCCCTGTCGCACGCAACGCGTACGTGCGGCGATGCGCGAGCGGGGACATCCCGCCCGACGTTCCCGCGGCCGTGGCCGGTGTCCTCGCCCGGCACGCCGCTGCTGCGGCCCGGATGAACGACTTCTGCTGGCGCCTGGTCGACGGCGACATCCACGCCCAGTACTCCGCTCCGGTCGACGAGTCGCGGGCGGGCTAGCCGCCGCCGGGCGCGGAGATCCTGCGGCGTCGTGCCAGGCCGACGGCGGGGCGCGCGGGCAGGCGGCCGGCCTCGGGTGTCAGGGACGGCGCGTCAGGCCACGGACGTGATCGGGGTGGGCGTGCGCATCGGGCGTGCGGCGACGTGCCCCTGGCCGGCGACGTCCACGCCGACGCTCGTGATGCGCGGGGAGCCGTCGGTCCCGACGACGACCGTCGAGACCGACGCGTTCGGCAGCGGCACGAGACCGACGTCGTCGACCGTCGCGAGGTAGGCACCGAGCGCCAGGCCGTGCCCGACGACGAGGACGTCCCCGTCCTGCTGCTCCGCGATCCGGGCGAACACCTCCCGCGTCCGCCCCATGAACTCGGCGGCGGGCTCGCCGCCCGGCAGACCGGGGTGACGGCCGGCGAGCACCTCGGTGACGAGGTCGGGCCAGGCGACGACCGCGTCGAGGACGCTCTCGGGTCGCTGGTCGTAGACGCCGAAGTCGAGCTCGAGCAGCCCAGGATCGGTGCGGAGCCGTACCTCGGGGTGGTGGCGGAGCAGCTCCCGGGCGGTGGCCACGGCGCGCCCGGAGGGGGAGCACCAGGCGGCCGTGAACGGTGTGGCGGCCAGGTGTCGCGCGGTCTGGCGGACGCCGGCGCGACCGTCGCGGGTGAGCGGTGAGTCGCACCGTCCCTGCAGGATGCGGCGGACGTTGAACTGGGTGCGGCCGTGGCGGACGAGCGTCATCGTGAGGGTCATCGGTGCCCTGCTCTCTCTCGCTGGGAGCGACGACGCTAGGGACGCCGTGTGTCGAACAGAAGGCGCGCGCGTGTCGGGGCGGCAACGTTTCCCGGTCCGCTCGTGCGGGTGGCGTGCGAAGTTGAGCGGAATAGACTCAAGTTCGGTCGTCGTTGGGACGTGCAGAACCATCCACCCCCACTCAGGAGGTCATGTGGACGCCAAGTTCACCACCCGCTCGCAGGAGGCCCTGGGGGACGCCGTCCAGCAGGCGTCCGCAGCCGGCAACCCGCAGCTCGAGCCCGCGCACGTGCTCAACGCGCTGCTCCAGCAGCAGGGCGGCGTCGCGAACGCGCTCCTCGACGCAGTCGGTGCCGACCGTGCCGCGCTCGGCCGGTCCGTCCGGTCCACGCTCGTCGGCCTCCCCTCGTCGTCCGGCAGCACCGTCGCGCAGCCCGTCGCGTCGCGTGCGACGGCCGCCGCCCTGGAGGCCGCGTCGTCCGAGGCCCGTGCCCTGGGCGACGACTACGTGTCCACCGAGCACCTGCTGCTCGGCCTCGCCACGGGCCAGTCCGGGGTCGCCGACGCCCTCCGCGCCGCGGGTGCGTCGCGCGATGCCCTGTCCGCCGCGCTGCCGGCCGTCCGCGGGAACACCCGGGTGACGAGCCCGAACCCCGAGGGCACGTTCAAGGCGCTCGAGCAGTACGGCATGGACCTCACGCAGCGCGCCCGCGACGGCAAGCTCGACCCGGTGATCGGCCGCGACGCCGAGATCCGGCGGGTGATCCAGGTGCTGTCCCGGCGCACCAAGAACAACCCCGTGCTCATCGGCGAGCCCGGCGTCGGCAAGACGGCCGTCGTCGAAGGCCTCGCCCAGCGGATCGTCGCCGGCGACGTCCCGGAGTCCCTGCGGGGCAAGCGGCTCGTCGCGCTCGACCTGCCGGCGATGGTCGCGGGCGCCAAGTACCGCGGCGAGTTCGAGGAGCGCCTCAAGGCCGTGCTCGCCGAGATCACCGGCGCCGAGGGCGAGGTCGTCACGTTCATCGACGAGCTGCACACCGTCGTCGGCGCGGGCGGCGGCGCCGAGGGCGCCATGGACGCCGGCAACATGCTCAAGCCGATGCTGGCCCGCGGCGAGCTGCGCCTCGTCGGCGCCACCACGCTCGACGAGTACCGCGAGCGCATCGAGAAGGACCCCGCGCTCGAGCGCCGGTTCCAGCAGGTGTTCGTCGGGGAGCCGACCGTCGAGGACACCGTCGCGATCCTGCGCGGGCTCAAGGAGCGGTACGAGGCGCACCACAAGGTGACGATCGCCGACTCCGCACTCGTCGCCGCCGCGACCCTCTCCGACCGGTACATCACCGGCCGGCAGCTGCCTGACAAGGCCATCGACCTGGTCGACGAGGCCGCGTCCCGGCTGCGCATGGAGCTCGACTCGTCGCCGATCGAGATCGACGCCCTGCGCCGCGCCGTCACACGCCTGGAGATGGAGGAGGTCGTCCTCTCCGAGTCCGACGACCCCGGGTCCCGCGAGCGTCTGGAGCGCCTCCGCAAGGACCTGGCCGACCGCCGCGAGGAGCTCTCGTCGCTCACGGCCCGGTGGGAGAAGGAGAAGGCCGGCCACAACCTCGTCGGCGACCTCAAGGCCCGCCTCGACCAGCTGCGCTCCGACGCCGAGCGGCTCCTGCGCGAGGGTGACCTGTCCGCCGCCGCGCGCATCCAGTACGGCGAGATCCCGGCGCTCCAGCAGCAGATCGCCGACGCCGAGGCGTCCGAGGAGTCCGACGAGGACACAGCCCCGCAGGGGCCCCCGATGATCGCCGAGAAGGTCGGGCCCGACGAGGTCGCCGAGGTCGTCGCGCAGTGGACGGGGATCCCGGCCGGCCGCCTGCTCGAGGGCGAGACCGCCAAGCTCCTGCGCATGGAGGAGGTCATCGGTGCCCGGCTGATCGGCCAGTCCCGTGCCGTGACTGCGGTGTCCGACGCGGTCCGTCGCGCCCGCGCCGGCATCTCCGACCCCGACCGCCCCACCGGCTCGTTCCTGTTCCTCGGGCCCACCGGCGTCGGCAAGACCGAGCTCGCCAAGGCGCTCGCGGACTTCCTGTTCGACGACGAGCGCGCCATGGTCCGCATCGACATGTCCGAGTACTCGGAGAAGCACTCCGTGGCCCGTCTCGTCGGTGCCCCTCCGGGGTACGTCGGGTACGAGGAGGGCGGCCAGCTCACCGAGGCGGTGCGGCGGCGGCCGTACTCCGTGGTGCTGCTCGACGAGGTCGAGAAGGCCCACCCCGAGGTGTTCGACGTGCTGCTGCAGGTGCTCGACGACGGCCGGCTCACCGACGGTCAGGGGCGGACGGTCGACTTCCGGAACGTCATCCTCGTGCTCACGTCGAACCTCGGCTCCCAGTACCTCGTCGACCCGATCCTGTCCGACGAGGCGAAGCGCGACGCCGTGATGGCTGCCGTCCGTTCGTCGTTCAAGCCGGAGTTCCTCAACCGCCTCGACGACGTGGTGATCTTCGACCCGCTGTCGCTCGAGGAGATCGGGCAGATCGTCGACCTGCAGGTGGACGCCCTCGGGCCGGCGGCTCGCCGACCGGCGGCTCACCCTCGACGTGTCGCCGGCCGCGCGCGAGTGGCTCGCCCTCGAGGGCTACGACCCGGCCTACGGCGCGCGGCCGTTGCGGCGCCTCGTGCAGCGGGAGATCGGCGACCGGCTGGCGCGCGGCGTGCTGTCCGGGGACGTCAAGGACGGCCAGACGGTGGTCGTCGACCGCGAGGGCGACACCCTGACGGTCTCCTCCCACGCCACGGCCCCGGCCCACGCCTGAGGGCGGACGGGCGCCCGAGGCCGGACGGGCGCCTGAGACCGGACGGGCGCCTGACGCCGGACGGGCCCTGACGCCGGACGAGCGCCTGATGCCGGACGAGCGCGTGAGGCCGGACAGCGTCTGATGCCGACCTGCGGCCGGGGGCCCGCCGCGGGATCCTGGACCGTGGCTGACGACCGACCAGGCGCCCAGCGGTGGGTGCCCCCTGACGCCGACGTGGACACCCTCGCCGACGCGGCGCCCGCATGCCCGCGGCTGCGAGCTGTGGGCACCCGCCACGCAGGTCGTGTTCTCGTCCGGCCCCGGCGACGCCGCGATGGTGCTGGTGGGCGAGCAGCCCGGCGACCGCGAGGACCGCGCGGGCGAGCCCTTCGTCGGGCCGGCCGGCCGCGTGCTCGACGAGGCCCTCGACGCGGCGGGCGTGGACCGGGACGCCGTCTACCTGACCAACGCCGTGAAGCACTTCCGGTTCGAGCAGCGCGGCCCGCGACGGCTGCACAAGACCCCGACGGTGGCCCACATCCGGGCGTGCCTGCCGTGGCTGGCGGCGGAGCTGTCGGCCGTGCACCCGCACGTCGTGGTCGCACTCGGCGCCACGGCCGCCCGGGCGGTGCTCGGGCGGGACGTGACGATCTCCGCGGTGCGGGGCCAGGTCCTGGAGCCCGACGGCGACGTCGCGGTGCGGACCGTCGTCACCGCGCACCCGTCCTCGATCCTCCGGCTGCGCGACTCCGCGGACCGTGCGGCGGCGCTGACCGCCCTGACCGGCGACCTCCGGACTGCCTGGTCGGCCGCTCGGCGCTGACGTGCGGGCCGGCTCAGGGGGCTGTGACCGTCGCCGATCCGTCGAGGAACGAGCCGGAGACCTGACCGTCGTCGAGCACCGCCAGGCACAGACCCTGCCGGTCGCCGCGCCGCCAGCCGCTCTCGGTCGGCGCCCACGAGACCGCGCGAACCCCCTCGGCCACCTCGTCCGCGTCGAGCACGCACGCGCGGGCCACCCGCGCGTCGGCCGCGTCCTGGCCGGGCCAGACGGCGTCGGAGGCGAACTCGTAGTCCGTGACGACCTGGGCGGCGTGCGGCTCTGCGCAGGGCACCACCCGGACTGACTCGACGGACTCGCCGGACGGCAGGGCGTCCAGGCAGCTTCCCGTGACGAGCTGCGCGACGTGGGCGGTGCGCGCCTCGGCGACGTCGGCCGGCAGGGGCCGCTGCTGGGACGCGGTCAGGACGGCCACGGTGACGCCGGCGGCGAGCGCGACGGTGCCGACCACCCCGAGCACCACGCCGGCGATCGCGAGGCCCCGGCCCCGCGTGCCTCGGACGGCGGTGCGACGCAGGGCCACGATGCCGAGGACGAGGGCCACCGGGCCGAGGAGCACCACGCCGGCCACGAGCGAGAGCACCGCGGTGGGCTCGAGGGCGGCGGGTGCGGGCTGCCACCCGGCCGCGTAGTGCGGCTCGGGGTAGCCGGTGGGTCCGGCGGTCGGCGGTGGCGTGCTCAGGACGCCGTCACCTGCCCGTCGACGTTCAGGTCGCCGGCCGCGATCGAGCCCGTGAGGTTCTCGCCGTCGGACACGAACACGCACCACGCCGCGTCACCGCCGGGCTGGGCGAAGTCGTCGGGGTGGGGGGTGTAGACGTCCGCGAAGCCGTCGACGTCGAGCAGGCCCGGTGCGGCGTCCTCGATCTGCGTGTAGCAGCGGTCCACGGCGGCGCCGTACTCCTCGTCGTCCGGGTCGCTGGTGACGGGTACGTCGAGGGGCACGGTGCCGACGACCTCCGTGTCGTGGGCGACCGCGCACTCGACGACCACGGCGTCGCTCATGTCCGGCTCCGACGGGTAGGCCTCGATGCAGGTCCCGGCCGCGAGGTCCGTCCGGAGCGAGAAGTAGGAGTCCTCGACGGTGCCGTCGTCGAACGTCCCGCCGGTCTCGCCTGCGTACTCCTCGTCCCAGGCGTCCCGGAACTCGCTGTCGGTCTGGTACATGTGGAGCAACCAGAGGCCGATGGCGACGAAGGCCACCAGCGCGAGCGTGCCGATCGCCCCGATCACCACCCCGGCGACGGCGACGCCACGCCCCCCGGCACCGGTGCGCTTGATCCGGCGGAGCGCCGCGATGCCGAGCCCGAGGCCGACGGGGCACGGCACGCCCACGAAGACGGCCAGGCCTGCGATGCTCGTCACGAGCGACGCGACCGCGAGACCGTCCGTGGTGGGCGACGGCGCCGCTCCGTACGGGTGCGGGGCCCCGGGATGTCCGGGGTAGCCGTGCGCGGACCCGTAACCCGGCCCTGCGGGGTTGTACGGGGCCGCCGGCGACCCGTACGGCGTGGACGCGCCGTACGACGGCCCGGGCCCGTACGCGGGGGCGGACCCCGGCGGTACGGGCGTGGACCCGTAGGTCGGCGTGGATCCGTAGGCCGGTGCGGACCCGTAGGTCGGTGCGGACCCGTAGGCCGGTGCGGACCCGTAGGTCGGCGTGGACCCGTAAGGCGGTGCGGGCACGGAACCGTAGGGCGCTGACGGCGCCGCTCCGTAGGGCGGTGCGGGCGTGGACCCGTAGGGCGGGACCGGGCTCGCACCGGAGGCCGGGTCCGGGCTCGGGCCGGCCTCTGCGCGGTCGTCGGGTGCGGCGTACGGGTTGGGCTCCGGGGTGGGACCCCCGGACGTGTTGCTCATGGCGGCAACCTAGCGGAACGTCCGGTCGTCGAGCCGGTCCGGTCCGGCATCTCACCCGACCGACCGGTCATGCGGGATGATGCGGATCGGCCAGCTCGAGGACGACCGGCACGTGGTCGGACGGCGCCTTGCCCTTGCGCTCGTTGCGCTCCACCGTCACCCCGGAGACCCGGGACGCGAGCGCCGGCGAGGCGTAGGTGAGGTCGATGCGCATGCCCTCGTTCCGGGGGAAGCGCAGCTGCTGGTAGTCCCAGTACGTGTAGGTGTGCTCGGCGGGCAGGTGGACGCGGGAGACCTCGGTGTACCCGGCACCGGCGAGCGCGGCGAACGCCTCCCGCTCGGCAGGGGTGACGTGGGTGCGTCCGGCGAAGTGCGCCATGTCCCACACGTCGGTGTCCACGGGGGCGATGTTCCAGTCGCCGACGAGCGCGACCTGCGCCTGCGGGTCGGCGTCGAGCCAGCCCCGGGCGGCGTCCCGCAGCCGTGCGAGCCAGTCGAGCTTGTAGGCGTAGTGCGGGTCGTCGACCTCACGGCCGTTCGGCACGTAGAGGCTCCAGACCCGGACGCCCCCGCACGTCGCGCCGATCGCCCGGGCCTCGGCCGCAGCCGGGTCGCCCCACGTCGGCATCCCGGGGAAGCCGGTCTCCACGTCCTCGATGCCGACCCGGGACACGATCGCGACACCGTTCCACTGGCTGAACCCGCTGGTCGCCACCTGGTAACCGAGGGCCTCGAACGCCTCACGCGGGAACTGCTCGTCCTTGCACTTGGTTTCCTGCAGCGCAAGGACGTCGACGCCGGTGCGCTCGAGGAAGGCGACGGCCCGGTCAGTGCGGGCACGGATCGAGTTGATGTTCCAGGTCGCGAGGCGCATGGACGTGGAGGGTACCGGCGCACGCCGACACGACCCGCACCGCACCGGGTACGCTCCGGCGAACAGCCAGACCGGTCTGCGGCCTTTGCCGCGTTCCGGACGAGAACCGAGGAGCTACGTGCCGCAGCGGAGCCGTGCCGCCCAGGTCGTCGCCGGGGCGGCCATGATGACAGTGCTCGTCGGTTGCCAGGGCCGAGCCCGTCCCGGAGCCCACCGGGGGCGTCAGCGGGCAGCCGGGCGACCCGCTCGTGGACGGCATCTTCACGGCGGACCCCTCGGGGCACGTGTGGGACGGGACGCTCTACGTGTACCCGTCGCACGACGTGCCGACGGACGTCCCGGCGGACGACGACGGCAGCCAGTACGACATGCGCGACTACCACGTCCTGTCCATGGACCGGTTCGGCGGTCCTGTCACGGACCACGGGGTCGCGCTCGACATCGCGGACGTGCCGTGGGCCCAGAAGCAGATGTGGGCGCCCGACGCCGCGCGCCGTGGCGACACCTACTACCTGTACTTCCCGGCGAGGACGCCCGACGGGGTGTTCCGCATCGGGGTCGCGACGTCGAAGGACCCTGCGGGCCCGTTCGTCGCCGAGCCTGAGCCGATCACCGGCGCCCCCAGCATCGACCCGGCGGTGTTCACGGACGCCGACGGCGCCTCGTACCTCTACACCGGCGGCCTGGCGGGTGGCCAGCTCCAGAGGTACGACGGCGACACCTACACCGGCCGCGACGAGTACCCGGCGGACGACGAGCCGGCGCTCGGCCCGCGCGTCGCCCGGCTCTCCGACGACATGCTGCAGCTCGCGGAGCCGACGCGTGAGGTCGTCCTGCTCGACGAGGACGGCTCCCGCCTGACGCAGGGTGACCCGCGCCGGTTCTTCGAGGCGTCCTGGATGTCGGCCTTCGGCGGCACGTACGTCTTCATGTACTCGACGGGGGACACGCACCGGCTCGCGTACGCGACGGGCAGCTCGCCGTACGGCCCGTTCACCTACCGGGGCACCGTGCTGGACCCCGTCGAGGGCTGGACCACGCACGGCTCGATCGTCGACTGGGACGGTGAGCACTACCTGCTCTACCACTCGGCGGCCCGGTCGGCCCGCGACAACCTCCGCGACGTGCGGATGGCCCGCCTCGAGCTCGGGCCGGACGGCAGCATCACCACGGTCACGCCGTAGCGACGGCTCGGGGGATACCCGTTCGGACGAACCGGACGAGTCGGGTGTTGAGGGCAACGTTCCCGTCCAGTACGGTCCGGCTCACACGGTGCGGGAACGACCCCGGTCCGGGCGCGTGAGAGAGGTGGACGTGAACGAGGACCTCAAGGGTCGCCGCGCGCTCGTGACCGGCGGCGCGTCGGGCATCGGGAGGGCTGTGGCCGTCGCCCTGGCCGGTGCCGGCGCCGACGTCGCGGTCACGTACCTCTCGCACGAGCCGACGACCGTGCTGGCCGAGATCGAGGAGGAGGGTCGGATCGCGGCCGCCTTCCAGCTCGACGCGCGACGCAGCTGGGACGTCGACAAGGCCGTGACCGACGCCGCGGCGGCACTCGGCGGCGGCATCGACATCCTGGTGAACAACGTCGGTGGCATCGTCGAGCGCCGCAGCGTGGCGGCCCTGGACGACGCGCACTGGCACCACGTCCTCGACCTCAACCTGTCGTCCGCGTTCTACGCGAGCCGCGCGGCGCTCACCGTGATGCCTGACGGAGGGCGCATCGTGACGGTCGGTGCCCAGGCGGCGCGCAGCGGCGGTGGGACCGGGATGGTGGCCTACACCACGGCGAAGGCCGGGGTCGAGGGCTTCACCCGCGCCCTGGCCCGCGAGCTCGGTTCCCGTCGCATCACCGTGAACGCGGTCGCTCCGGGGTTCGTCACGGCGACGCCGTTCCACACGCAGCACACGCCGGAGCCGGCGCAGAAGGGCGCGATCGCGGCGTCGGCGCTGAACCGGGCGGGGGTGCCCGACGACGTCGCGAGCGCCGTCCTGTACCTGGTCTCCGACGGTGCCGCGTTCATCACCGGGACCGTGCTCGACGTGAACGGCGGCGCCTGGTTCTCCTGACGTCTCGAGTGCGCTCGACACGTCACGGTCGCTGTCCGGGCACGTGCCAGGAGAGGGCTCCGGCAGGTCGGCGCGTCAGGCCCGCTCGACCGCAGGCCAGCCGCGGACGGCGGCCCACGCCCACGACGCCGCGTCGTGGGCGCGGGGGAGCGGTTCCTGGTCGAGCCACGCGACCAGCACCCCGATGACGGACCCGGCGAAGGCGGCGGCGGCGACCTCCGGCGGGAGCTCGGCGAGGGCGGCGGGCGTGCCGTGCATGCGCAGCCCTTCGAGCGAGATCTGGCCGATGCGCCGGCGCAGACGGGTGACGGCGACGGGTGAACCGTGCTCGCCGAGGGCACTGCGGTAGAGCTCCGCGTGCTCGGCGACGTGCTCCGCGTAGCGGACGAGCACCTCCGGAGGCGCCGCGCCCGCGTCCGGGTGGATGCTGGACAGGTCGGCGCCGGCGGCGGCTGCGCGGGCGTCGAGGGCGTCGGCGAGCAGCGTGTCGGTGTCGGGATAGTGCTGGTAGAAGGTGCTCCGGTTCACGGTGGCGCGGTCGGCGACGTCGGCGACCGCGATCTCGTCGAGCGGCCGCTCCCGCGCGAGGGCGAGCAACGCGTCCTGCAGGAGGGTGCGCGTGCGCTGGACCCGCGGGTCGAGGCGGGCGTCGTCCTGGGGCACCGGGCCATGATGGCACGCGAGTTCTCCAACAGTTGTCGTATAACCTGCATCCGTCGACAACCCCGATCGGAAAGACCACCATGGCTGAGCTCCTGTACCGCCTGGGCCGTGCCTCGGCCCGCCACGCACGCCTCGTCGTGACCGCGTGGTTCGCCGTCCTCGTCGCGGTCGGCGTCGCGTTCGCCGTCGGCGGCGGCACGCTCGCCAGCAGCTTCTCGATCCCCGACACCCCGACGGCCGAGGTCACGGACACGCTCGCGTCCGAGCTCCCCGAGGCGGCCGGCGGCTCCGGCACCATCGTGTTCTCCACGACGGACGGCGAGCCGTTCACCGCGGAGCAGCAGGCCGCGATCTCGGAGCAGATCGCCGGGGTGTCCGACATCCCGGGCGTCGACGGGGTCATCGACCCGTTCGCCACGCAGGCGCAGCTCGACGAGCAGGGCCAGCAGGTCCAGGACGGGCGCGCGCAGATCGAGCAGGGCCGCGGCCAGCTCGAGGCGGGCCAGACGCAGCTGGACGCGGGCAAGGAGCAGCTCGAGGCCGGCCAGGCGCAGCTGGACGCGGGCAAGGCGCAGCTCGACGCCGCGCGGGCGCAGGCCGAGTCCGCGGGTGCAGGTGCAGGCGCTCAGCTGGACGCGCAGCAGGCACAGCTGGACGCGCAGCAGGCCCAGCTCGACGCCCAGCGGGCCGCCGTCGAGGCGCAGCAGGCCTCGATCGACGCGGGAAAGGCGGACCTCGACGCGAAGGAGCCGCAGCTCGAGGCCGGCGCCGCGCTGCTCGACATGGCCGCCGAGATCCGCCTGGTCTCGCAGGACGGCAGCGCCGCGGTCGCACCCGTGACGTTCACCGACGCGGCCATGAACCTCCCCCAGGAGACGAAGGACGCCCTGATGGCGGACTTCGAGCCGATCGACGGTGTCGAGACCGACTTCTCCGCCGAGATCGCGGGCGGCGTGCCCGAGCTCCTCGGGCCCGGTGAGGTCATCGGCGTGCTCGTCGCCGGCGTGGTGCTCGTCATCATGCTGGGCACGTTCCTCGCGGCCGGCCTGCCGATCCTCACCGCCCTGGTCGGCGTGGCCATCGGCGCGCTCGGCGCGATGTCCCTGTCGGGCGTCGTCGAGATGGTGTCGGTCACCCCGATGCTCGGCGTCATGCTGGGCCTGGCCGTCGGCATCGACTACTCGCTGTTCATCATCAACCGGCACCGACGTCAGCTGAAGCAGGGCTACGACGTGCACGAGTCGATCGGCCTGGCGAACGGCACGTCCGGCAATGCCGTGGTGTTCGCGGGCGCGACCGTGCTCATCGCGCTCCTCGCGCTCAACATCACCGGCATCCCGTTCCTCGGGCTCATGGGCACCGTCGGCGCGTTCTGCGTGCTCGTCGCCGTGCTGATCGCGGTGACGATGACGCCCGCGCTGCTCGCGATGATCGGCAGGCGCGTGCTGAACCGCCGCGAGCGCGCGGCGGTGGTCCCGAGCACCGACGACGGCGTCCTGCCGGCGGCGGAGCCCACGAAGCCGCTGCGCCCCATGTCGACCCCCGGCGCCGTCCTGCGCGCGCTCGCGTGCGTCGGCGCGCTCGTCGTCGTCGCCCTCCCCGCGCTCGAGCTGCGCCTCGGCCTGCCCGACGGTGCGACCGAGCCGCACGAGTCGACCCAGTACCACGCGTACTCGACGATCGCCGAGCAGTTCGGCGAAGGCCAGAACGGGACGCTGCTGGTCGTCGCCTCGCTGCCCGAGGCCCCCGCCGCGGGCGAGGAGACGACGACGCAGGCCGAGATCGCCCGGCAGATCTTCGAGCAGGACGACGTGGAGGCCGTCGCCCCGTTCGGCACGTCGAAGGACGGCAGGACGATCGCGTTCCAGGTGGTCCCCGCTGAGGGCGCCACGAGCGAGTCCACCGAACAGCTCGTCAACACCCTGCGTGGCCTGACCCTCGGCGGCGGTGTCGAGATCGGCGTCGCCGGCCAGGCCAGCGGCAACATCGACGTCTCGGCGACGCTGGCCGACGCGCTGCCGACCTACCTGCTCGTCGTGGTCGGGCTGTCGATGGTGATCCTGGTGCTCGTGTTCCGGTCGATCTTCGTGCCGGTCGTCGCGACCCTCGGGTTCATCCTGTCGTTCTTCGCGGCACTCGGCGGGGTCGTCGCGATCTACCAGTGGGGCTGGCTCGGGGGCGTGTTCGGCGTCGCGACCCCCGGCCCCGTGCTGAACTTCCTGCCGACGATCCTGGTCGGCATCCTGTTCGGCCTCGCGATGGACTACCAGCTGTTCCTCGGCTCCGGCATGCGGGAGGCGTATGCCCACGGCGCACCCGCACGCATCGCCGTCGTGCAGGGTCTGCGGTCCGGCAAGTCCGTCGTCACGGCGGCCGCGATCATCATGATCGCCGTGTTCGGCGGGTTCGTGTTCTCGCACTCCGCGATGATCCGGCCCATCGGGTTCGCGCTCGCGTTCGGCGTGCTCGTCGACGCGTTCGTGGTCCGCATGGTCCTCATCCCCGCGCTGATGCACCTGGCGGGGGACCGGGCGTGGTGGCTGCCGCGCTGGCTCGACAGGCTCCTGCCGGACGTCGACGTCGAGGGTGCCGCCCTGGAGCGGCACCACCCGCACGAGCACGAGACCGCGGTCGGCGTCGAGCCGGCGGCCACCGTCTGACCGGCCGCCGTCGTCATCGGCGGCTGACCACCAGGTAGCGCTCGTCGTCCACGGGTCCGCCCCAGAGGTCCGGGTCGTCGAGCGCGGTCACGGTCGCCTCGTCGCGGTGCTTCCGGACGAGGGCCGCCACCTCGTCGGCGGCCAGCCCGCCGCCCGTCCACCACCGCCCCTCGACGAGCAGGAGCCGGCCGTCGGGAGCCAGCAGCCCGACCCAGCGGGCGAGTGCGGCATCGGGGTCCGGCATCGCCCACAGGACGTGCCGGACGAGCACCACGTCGAACGAGCCGTCCGGCCACGGAGGGTCCGCCGCGTCAGCGACCTGGAACTGCGCGCGGACGCCCACGGCCGCGGCCTTGGCGCTCGCCCGCTCGACCATCCGGGGTGCGAGGTCCACGCCGGCGACGTCGTGGCCGGCGGTGGCGAGGAGCACTGCGAGGCTGCCTGTGCCGCACCCCAGGTCGGCGATGCGCGCCGGCGGGGTGGGAACCAGCGGCAGGAGGAGCCGGCGCCAGGCCGCGCGCACCACGGGGTCGGTCAGGCCGTGGTCGGCGGCCTCATCGAAGGTCGCGGCCTGCCCGTCCCAGTACCCGGCGACGTCGCTCATCAGGCCCGGCCCGCGTCGTCCCCGGGCGGGCGCGGTGCCGTTGGCTGCGGGGCTGGCGAGGGCTGCCGGGGCGCGCGCTGCCGTCGTCGAAGGCGGCGACGCGTGGCGACCTGGTTGACCGTCAGGCCGCAGCCGACGCCGAGGACGAGGTACGCCCCCGACCGGATCGCGTCCGCCAGACCCCACCCGGTGACGTACCGCACCACGCCGAACGCGACGCCGACGAGGAGCACACCCGCTGCGACGAGCCACGCCTTGCGCCGCGACATCAGGTTCCGCGTCAGGAAGTCCTCCGCCGACGTCCCACGGTTCTTCGTCATGGTGACGTCCGGACGCAGGGGCCAGGGTCGCGCAGCGAGGAGTCAGCCTCGGGCAGCACGAGCGAGCAGGCGACAGGGACGGGCAGATCTGCCCGGGTCGGGGTCACGACGCTCCGTCCTCGGGGTCGATCCTCATGTGAGGTGGTCGAAGTCGCCGCGGGCCCACGCCGCATGCCGCTCGGCGGACCGCTGCACGACGCCCAGAGCGTCCTCCGGGACGACGTCCTGGAAGTTGTTGTAGAGCCGGTCGAACGGCCGCCGGGCCACGTGCTCCGCGAGCCGCAGGGCCACCGGGCCCGACAGCGGGAGCCGGTTGGGGTAGCTGCGCATGAAGCTCACGGACGTGCGGTCCGGGTTGGCCATGATCGTGTCCCCGGCGAGCAGCACGCCCCGGCCGTGCGCACCGGCCGCCCAGTGCACCACCGCGCTGCCGGGGAAGTGCCCGCCGGGCTGCGACAGGACGACGCCCGGCAGCACCTCCCGCTCGCCGCTCCACGTCTCGACGACCGGATCGGGTCGCTGCACCCAGCCGGCGTCGGCCTCGGCGACCAGCACCCGGACACCGCCGAGAGCGCGGCTCCACTCGACCTGCACGCCGTACATGTGCGGGTGGCTGGCGACGATCGCGACGACGTCCCCGACCGCCCTGACGGCCGCCACCGCCTCCTCGTCGAGGTAGCCGATCGGGTCCCACAGCAGCACTCCCGCGGGCGTGCGGAGCAGCTTGGTCTGCTGCGCGATGCCGACACCCGGCGTCGCCGAGAGGCCGAACAGGTCGGGCTCGAGCTCGACGACCTCGACCTCATGACCTTCTGCCTGCAGCTCGTCGAGCGTGGTCCAGCGCGTGCCGTCGGCCGGCACCCACTGGCGCTCGTCGGCACAGATCGGGCACACGTCGGGCCGTCCGGAGCTCTCCACGGCGCAGGTGCGGCAGATCCACCACGTCATGGCGTCGAGCATGGCACGCGGCACCCACGTCGTCGGCGTGCTCCCGGCCATCCGCCGAGCAGTAGCACTAGCAGCGGCTGATCCGCGGTGGGGTGGACTGCTGCTGGCCGGCATCCTCGCCAGGACAGGCGGGTCGTACGAGTGGGACTTCCCCGTCGGCGACGAGCTACGCCGCAGATGGCTCCGTACCGCGACGGACATCGGCGACCACGACCTCGAGGTGCGACTCGGCGCGCCGACGGTGCGCGTCTCCCTGGAGCAGCTCCGCGGGCGGGACACGCAGGTGACCCGCGTCGTGATCGGCTTCAACATTCACCACGACGAGGACGAAGGACTTCGCGCTGCCCGTGCGGACGTCGGGCGCTCGGGCTCCTAGGCCTCGATCGGGCAGACGGGCCCGAGAGCCACCGGGATCCGAGATGAAGGTCTGATGGAGATCGCGCCGTAGGGACCTGAAGTCCTACGACCTGCGGGGGTGTCCACTGGAAGGTAGGCGCACCCCACCAGTGGAGAGATCAGGATGCGCCGACGCCACCACCACCTGCACCGCCTCCCCGCAGCCGCCGGCGTCAGCCTCCTGCTCCTCCTTCCCGCCGCCCCAGGCTGGGCCACCGCCGACACGCTCACGCGTGAGCAGGCCGGCCCGGACACACCGGCCGTGCCCCACGTCACGGACGCCGGAGCCGGGCTCCGCAGCGTGGCTACCGCTGCGCAGGACGGATCGCCCGACATGGACGGCATGGACGGCATGGACGGCATGGATGACATGGCCGGCATGGACCACGGGAGCGCCCCCACCAGGAGCGAGGGACCGCACGACATGGACCAGATGGCCGGCATGAACCACGACGACACGTCCTCGCCGGGGGATGAGCAGGGTGCCGCTCGTCCGAGCCTCGGACGGGCACGCATGGTGGTGCTCACGGCCTTCGGTGCGGTGAATGCCGCCGTCCTCCTGACCGCTGCGCGGCGCCGTCGCACGAACCGCCTGCGTCCCCGGCGCCATCAGGGCGCCCCGGCGACCGCCTGACACGGACCAGCGAGAGACACCATGGCCCACCGAGCAAAGGAAACCTCGTGACCGCCGACGCATCGACCGTCGAGGAGGGCGCCGTCGTCGAGGACCCGGACGCCACGCCCGACCTGAGCCCGCCGCGCGTCGGTCACGACCTCATGACTGTCCCCTGGGTCGCTCGGATGCTGCGCAGCGGCTGGTACCCCAAGATCCTGCAGATACCGGTCACCGCGGTCTTCGGGCTGGTCGCGTTCCAGCTCCTCGTGGGGCCCGACGTCGCACACGACAACGCCGGCACCGCACTCATGTGGGTGCTGTGGTGGCCCGTCATCCCGATCGTCTTCGTGCTGCTCGGGCGGTTCTGGTGCGCCGTCTGTCCCTTCGGACTCATCTCGGACACGGTGCAGAAGTGGGTCGGGGTCAACCAACCAGTCCCCCGGTTCCTGAAGAACTACGGGATATGGCTGATCGACGCCTCGTTCCTGGCCATCACCTGGGCCGACCACGTGTGGGGCATCGTCGAGTCACCGTTCGGGTCGGGAGTCCTGCTGCTCCTCCTGACGACCGCCGTCATCGTGTCGGGCGCGTTCTTCCAGCGGCGCACGTTCTGTCGGTACCTGTGCTTCCTCGGAGGCTTGGCGGGCAACTACGCGCGCACCGGAATGGTCGAGCTGCGCGCCGACGCCGCCATCTGCCGTACCTGCTCGGCGAAGGCCGCCTGCTACAACGGCACCGACAAGGTCGCCGGGTGCCCGCTGTTCGCCTTCCCGCGGACGATGGAGGACTCGGCGAACTGCAACCTGTGTGCCAACTGCCTCAAGTCCTGCCCGAACGACGCGATCGCCGTCCGGTTGCGCAAGCCCACCTCCGAGCTGTGGTTCATCGCCAAACCCAAGACCGAGCAGTCCGCGCTCGCGATGGCGATCATGGGCATCGTCCTCATCCAGAACGTCACGATGCTCAGCGTCTGGCAGGACG
Organism: Cellulomonas sp. URHB0016; assembly: GCF_054057935.1. Lineage (NCBI taxonomy): Bacteria > Bacillati > Actinomycetota > Actinomycetes > Micrococcales > Cellulomonadaceae > Cellulomonas > Cellulomonas sp. URHB0016. Next base: position 2,809,607 of record NZ_JBSRZU010000001.1, read on the forward strand.
TCCTCGACGAGATCGCCACCCTGACCGGCGTCACCAGCTACCCCGTCATCTTCACCGTCGCGTTCGCGCTCGCCGTGTCGCTGCCCCTCGGGCTGCTGACCCTTGCGAGCCGTGTCGCGGCGCAGGCCAACCTGGAGAGCACGTGGCAGAACTTCGCCCGGTTCGGGTACGCACTGATCCCCTTGGACGTGGCGGGACACCTCGCGCACAACCTGTTCCACCTGCTCGCCGAAGGCGGATCGGTCTACTACACCACCATGGGCATGCTCGGCGCGGATGTCACCGGTGACGCCGCCCTGGTCGGAGCCGGGACGATCCAGGCGCTGCAGTTCGGGCTGCTCGGGCTGGGGACGCTCGCCTCCGTCTACGCGGTGAAGCGGATCGCCTACCGGCGGTACCGGACACCGGCTCGCCGGCATGCCACCACCGCGCCGTACCTCGCCGTGATCGCGCTGCTCAGCATCGTGAACGTGTGGCTCTTCCTGCTGCCGATGGCCCACCGGATGTGACGTCCGACGTGCACGTCAGCGCCGTTCTGCCGCGACGTGGCCGGTGGGTGGCAGCACGACCGTGAACGTCGCCCCGCTGCCGAGGCCGGGGCTGTCGGCGGCGATCGTGCCGCCGTGCGCCTCGACGAGGGCCTTGCTGATGGCCAAGCCGATTCCTGACCCTCCGCGGGCGCGGTCGCGGGCGGTGTCCGCCCGGTAGAAGCGCTCGAAGACATGGGGCAGGTGCGCGGCACCGATCCCCTCACCGTCGTCGCTCACACGGACGACCAGGCAGCCAGCCCTGTCAGCCTCCGCCGACAGCGTCACGTGGCCCCCACGTGGTGTGTGCCGCACTGCGTTCGTCACGAGGTTGTCCAGGACCTGAGCCAGCCGATGGACGTCGACGTCGACGTCGGGAGCTCCTGGTGCAGCGTCACCCGCGAGGTGGACCCCTGCCGCCGCCGCTCGTTCGGCGCCGGCTCGGACCGCCGAGCCGACGAGGTCCGCAGCCGAGGTCCTGGCCATGTCGAGGACGAGGTCTCCCGACTCGGCCCTGGTCACCGCGGCCAGGTCGTCGGCCAGCCGGGTGAGGCGTCGCCCTTGCTCGCGAAGCAGGCGGACGGTCGCGTCGTCGAGGGGCTGCACGCCGTCCTCGACGGCCTCGAGATACGCGTCGATGGTCGAGACCGGGGTGCGCACCTCGTGCGCGACGTCGGCCAGGAGCCGCGTCCGCAACCGCTCGCCCTCGGCGAGGCGGCGCGCCATCGCGGAGAACGAGGCGGCGAGCTCGTCGAACTCTGTGCCCAGCCCGGCGGAGGTGACCGGGGCGTCGTAGTGGCCGGCGCCGACGCGGCGGGCCGCTGCCGTCAGCGACGTGAGGGAACGGCCGATCCGCCTGGTCAGCACGACGCTCACTGCGAACGACGCCGCGAGGGCCGCCAGCAGGGCGACGGCCAGCGACAGTGCGAACGCCGAGGTGAATGCCTCCTCGGCGTGGGTGACGCCAGGCCCCTGCATGTCCATGCCGGCCCGCACCATGTGCGTGTGGAACACCGGCGGTGCGATCGCGTCCGCGACGAGCCACGCCGTCAGCGTGCCGGTGAGCGTCACGACACCCAGCGCCGCCAGCAGCCGCGCGGCGAGTCCTCGGCGCGCCCACCAGCCGCTCACTGTCCTGTCCCCACCCGGTACCCGACGCCTCGGACCGTCCGGACGTACTGCTGACGATCGGCGGAGTCGCCGAGCTTCTGGCGGACGTGCAGCACGTGCACGTCCACGAGGTGCTCGTCGCCGACCCAGCCCGCCCCCCAGACCGCCTCGATGAGCGCCCGGCGGGTGAACGCGCGGGCCGGCTCGGCGGCCAACGCGGCCAGCACGTCGAACTCGGTCCGGGTCAGCAGCACCGCGGCTCCCGAGCGGAGAGCCTCCCGGCCGATCGGGTCGATCGTGAGGTCCCCCACCCGAAGCACAGGAACAGGGACCGCGGGTGCGGTCGGCATCCGGCGGGGACGGCGCATCAGCACGCCGACCCGGGCGATCAGCTCGCGTGGGCTGAACGGCTTCGTCATGTAGTCGTCGGCCCCCACAGAGAGCCCGATCAGCGTGTCGACCTCCTCGGCCCGCGCCGTCAGCATCAGCACGTAGCAGTCCGAGAACGTCCGCAGCCGCCGGCAGACCTCCACGCCGTCCAGGCCGGGCAGACCGAGGTCCAGGACGACGACGTCGGGATCCACCTCACGGAGCACGTCGACGGCGCAGGACCCGTCATGGACCAGGCGCACCTCGAAGCCGTCCCGTCTGAGGTAGCTGCCGATCACGGTGGCCAGCGGCACCTCGTCGTCGACCACCACCGCCCGCCGCGGCGCGACGGGGAGGTCCGATCGGTCGGGGAGCGGATCTGGACGGCTGGTCACCCGGCTCATTCTGCGCGTCAGGGGCCGCCCGACGTCGGCACACGGGGGTCGGCCGCGACCTTCATCGAATCTTCAGCGATCCGCGTTCCCCCGTGGGGAGTTCAGCACCGATGGTGGAAGACGGCCCGCGAACCGGCCGCCGAACCGTGCACCGCCATCCCCGCACTGCCCGGGATCTTCCACCGAGCCGCCGATCCCGGGGCACCGACCCACTGGAGCGCACGCCATGAGCTGCTGCGAGCAGACCTCCACCACCGAACCGACGACCTGAGCACCGAGATCCACCGAGGAGACGCCACGATGACCCGTCGCAGGAGACCACGCCGTCTGACCGCAGCCGGCGCCGCCGCTGCACTCGCGCTCACCTTGGCGGCCTGCGCCACCACAGAGCCGAGCGCCACAGAAGGTCAGGACAGCGCGGCCACAACAACCTCCGCCGCCGTGCACAACGACACGGACACCCAGTTCGCTCAGGCGATGATCGTCCACCACGAGGGCGCGATCGAGATGGCCGCGCTCGCCGCCAAGAACGCCAGCACAGCGGAGGTCCGCGAGCTGGCCGACAGCATCTCCCAGGCGCAAGGCCCCGAGATCGACCTCATGACAGGGTGGCTCGACGCCTGGGACGAGAGCACCGGGTCGGCCATGCCCGGCATGGACCACGACGGCATGGACATGGACGGCATGACCATGAACGGCCTGTCCCAGGACGAAGCGATGGGGCACCTCGACGGCGCGACCGGAGCAGACTTCGACCGACGCTTCCTCGACCTGATGATCGCCCACCACAAGGGCGCCATCGCGATGGCCGAGCAGGAGCTCGCCAACGGCTCCAACCCCGACGCCCTGAGCCTCGCCACGAAGATCAGCACGGACCAGCGCGCCGAGATCGCCACCATGACGGCCCTGCTCAACGGGCTGTGAGGGATGCCCTCAGTCAGTGGGGGACACCTGGCACGTTTCGACGTGGTGGTGGCGGAAGAGCTCCGCAGGTGACGCGCGTCGTGATCGGCTTCTGCATCCACGACGACGACGACGAAGGGCTTCGCGCTGCCCGTGCGGATGCCGGGCGCTCGGTCTCCTGGGCCCCGATCGGGCACCTCCACCATCGCAGGTGCCGCCGCGGGCGAGCTGATACGGATGCACCCGCCCGTCAGCCCTTCACTCCCGTGCCCCCGTCAGGCGTTCGCCTGACGGGGGCACGGGAGTGATCTCCTCAGTCGGCAGCGATCAGGAGCCCGACGGCAGATCGAGCACCGCAAGCGGGCCTGACGTCGAGATTCCCGAGTTCAGGCTCTTCCACCCGTTGTTGGACGCGGCTTCCCAGACCTGGCCGCCGTTGACGGTGTAGACGTACTTGACGCCGTCCATGGCCATCACGGCGAGGGGGCCGGAGGTGGCGATCCCGGAGTTGAGGTTCTTCCATCCGTTGTTGGACGCGGCTTCCCAGACCTGGCCGCCGTTGACGGTGTAGACGTACTTGACGCCGTCCATCGAGGTCACGGCGAGGGGGCCGGAGGTGGCGATCCCCGAGTTGAGGTTCTTCCATCCGTTGTTGGACGCGGCTTCCCAGACCTGGCCGCCGTTGACGGTGTAGACGTACTTGACGCCGTCCATCGAGGTCACGGCGAGGGGGCCGGAGGTGGCGATCCCGGAGTTGAGGTTCTTCCACCCGTTGTTGGACGCCGCTTCCCAGACCTGGCCGCCGTTGACGGTGTAGACGTACTTGACGCCGCCCATCGCGGTGACCGCCAGAGGGCCGGAGGTCGAGATCCCGGAGTTCAGGTACTTCCACCCGTTGTTCGACGCCGCTTCCCAGACCTGGCCGTTGATCACGGTGTAGACGTACTTGACGCCGTCCATCTCCAGCACCGCGAGCGGGCCCGAGGTGGGGATCCCCGAGTTGAGGTTCTTCCACCAGTTGCTCGACGCCGCTTCCCACACCTGGCCGCCGTTGACCGTGTACACGAACTTGATCGGCGCGCCCTTGACCGGCGGGGCCTGCGTGTTCTGGGTGATCCAGTCGCGCAGGGTGTCGAGGCGGGTGTCGGTGGCGCCTTGTCGGGTGGTGGTCTGTCCGAGGCAGCCGCCTTGGTAGGCGCTGTGGTGGAGGGCGAGCAGCTCGATGCCGGTGCTGGTGGTGCGCAGTGTGGGTCCGCCGGCGTCGCCCTTGCAGATGGTCGCGCCGGTCTCGTCGGCCTGCAGGTCGAGGGTGGCGGCGGCGACGTCGGTGATGGTGAACGCGGCGGCGTGTGCGGTGTCGGGCACCAGTGCGGTGGCCGTGCGCCCGTACCCGGTCACGGTGACGGTGTCGCCGGTGGCGGGGGGCGTGGTCGCGACCTTGACCGGGGCGACGTCGTTGACCTGGGTGGCGAGCTTGGCCAGGACGACGTCCTGGTCGGGGTGGGGCACCAGGAGGGTCACGCCCACGACCGTGCCGGCGGACCCGGTCAGGTCGACGCGTCCGATCGTGGCGGTGGTGGTCAGCGTCGGGGCGCCCTTGACCAGCGGTGCGCCGGTGGTCTGCTCGAAGCAGGACTTCGCGGTGATCACCCACCCGGGGCTGAGCAGCGCACCCGAGCAGGCGCCCTTGCCGCCGACGTCGACCTTCACCGTCGCGGCCGCGACCGCCCCGGTCGGCGTGGAACCGGCCACCGCGTACGCGGCCGGCACCCCCACCCCGACCAGCACCGCCGCGGTCGCACCGACACGGACCGCCCAGCCCTTGCGCACGCCCATCAACCCTCTGCTCTCCGCACACCCGCTGCCCGCGCTGTGCTCGTTGTGCTTGCTGTGCCCGTTCACCAGGCACCGAACCGCAGCTCGACCAAGATCGCCTGCGGCCGCTGCTCACCCTCACCGGGGTCGACGGCCACCGAGGTGTTCGCCGGCACCGTGTAGGTCTCCAACGCCTCACCGGGCAGCTTCGCCGTGGCCGCGACCGGCTTGTCGCCACCGCGCAGCAGGAACGTGTTGGGCACCTCCAAGGTCAAGAACCCCCGCGCCCCCGACGTGCCGAAGCAGAAGTACCCCAGATAGGGGTCCACGTCCGGCATCGACTCGACCTGGATCAGCCCCGGCGCGCACGGCTCCCCCGAGGAGACCACCTGGATGTGACCGTCCCCCTTGAACACCTTCAGACCATGCTCAGCCCAGATCGCCTCAGCCCCCGGGTAGGCGAAGTCCTCCACCAAGGACGACTGCACCTCCGTCCCCGGCTCACCGGCAGCTACGGCTGCACCACCACCGTTCACCGCCACCACCACACCGGCCACGACGGCCGACGCACCCAACAGACCCACAAGCCTCTTCACTGTCACTCCGATCGATCACGCGGCATCTGCCACCGCTGACGGCTGGAATCCATTCGTTGCACGTCAGCGGGGCGGAACCGTCGAGGTTCCGCCCCGCTGACCGTCATTGCGCCCGTCGTACGGCGCTCAGCGCACCGCCACCCGGTCCGGAAGGACCTCCGCGGCTCCGTTGACGCTCGTCCACCCGGCCGTGCCGGCGTCCGAGACCATCCACCGCCCGTCCCACGGGTTGGCGAAGAACACGTCCGCCTTGCCGTCGCCGTTCATGTCCGCGAGCTGGTACATGGTTGCCGGGATGCCCTGGGCGCCGTTGATGTTCCGCCAGCCGCCGACCGTCCCGTCGGAGATGAACCAGAGGCCGTCGCTGGGGCGGACCCAGAACACGTCCGCCTTCCCGTCGCCCGTCAGGTCGGCGAGACCCAGCTGGTCGTTCGGGACGCCCGCGTTGTTCACGGTCACCCATCCGGTCGTGCCGCTGTACGAGACCATCCACCGCCCGTCCCACGGGTTGGCGAGGAACACGTCGTCCTTGCCGTCGCCGTTGACGTCGGCGATCCGGAGCTGGTCCGTCCTGATCCCGGGGGCGCCGTTGATCTGACGCCACCCACCGACCGCGTCGTCCGAGACGAACCAGAGGCCGTCGCTGGGGCGGACCCAGAACACGTCGGCCTTGCCGTCGCCCATGAAGTCGCCGAGGGCGAGCTGGTCGTTCGGGACGCCCGCGTTGTTCACGGTGACCCAACCGCCCGTGCCGCCGTACGAGACCATCCACCGCCCGTCCCACGGGTTGGCGAAGAACACGTCGTCCTTGCCGTCGCCGTCGAAGTCGGCGAACCGGAGCATGTCCGTGCGGATCCCCGGGGCGCCGTTGACCGCCGCCCACGGAGTCGTGCCGCCGTACGACATCCGCCAGCGGCCGTCGGCCTGGCTCGCCCAGAACACGTCGGCCTTGCCGTCGCCGTCGAAGTCGGCCCCCTGAGCACTGCGCGTGTTCTGGGTGATCCAGTCGCGCAGGGTGTCGAGGCGGGTGTCGGTGGCGCCTTGTCGGGTGGTGGTCTGTCCGAGGCAGCCGCCTTGGTAGGCGCTGTGGTGGAGGGCGAGCAGCTCGATGCCGGTGCTGGTGGTGCGCAGTGTGGGTCCGCCGGCGTCGCCCTTGCAGATGGTCGCGCCGGTCTCGTCGGCCTGCAGGTCGAGGGTGGCGGCGGCGACGTCGGTGATGGTGAACGCGGCGGCGTGTGCGGTGTCGGGCACCAGTGCGGTGGCCGTGCGCCCGTACCCGGTCACGGTGACGGTGTCGCCGGTGGCGGGGGGCGTGGTCGCGACCTTGACCGGGGCGACGTCGTTGACCTGGGTGGCGAGCTTGGCCAGGACGACGTCCTGGTCGGGGTGGGGCACCAGGAGGGTCACGCCCACGACCGTGCCGGCGGACCCGGTCAGGTCGACGCGTCCGATCGTGGCGGTGGTGGTCAGCGTCGGGGCGCCCTTGACCAGCGGTGCGCCGGTGGTCTGCTCGAAGCAGGACTTCGCGGTGATCACCCACCCGGGGCTGAGCAGCGCACCCGAGCAGGCGCCCTTGCCGCCGACGTCGACCTTCACCGTCGCGGCCGCGACCGCCCCGGTCGGCGTGGAACCGGTCACCGCGTACGCGGCCGGCACCCCCACCCCGACCAGCACCGCCGCGGTCGCACCGACACGGACCGCCCAGCCCTTGCGCACGCCCATCAACCCTCTGCTCTCCTCACACCCGTCACGCCCGCTGTGCCCGCTGCCCGCGCTGTGCTCGTTGTGCTTGCTGGGCCGGTTCACCAGGCACCGAACCGCAGCTCGACCAAGATCGCCTGCGGCCGCTGCTCACCCTCACCGGGGTCGACGGCCACCGAGGTGTTCGCCGGCACCGTGTAGGTCTCCAACGCCTCACCGGGCAGCTTCGCCGTGGCCGCGACCGGCTTGTCGCCACCGCGCAGCAGGAACGTGTTGGGCACCTCCAAGGTCAAGAACCCCCGCGCCCCCGACGTGCCGAAGCAGAAGTACCCCAGATAGGGGTCCACGTCCGGCATCGACTCGACCTGGATCAGCCCCGGCGCGCACGGCTCCCCCGAGGAGACCACCTGGATGTGACCGTCACCCTTGAACACCTTCAGACCATGCTCAGCCCAGATCGCCTCAGCCCCCGGGTAGGCGAAGTCCTCCACCAACGAGGACTGCACCTCCGTCCCCGGCTCACCGGCAGCGACGGCCGCCCCACCACCGTTCAACGCCACCACCACACCGGCCACCACCACCGGCAACCCCAACAAACCCACCAACCTCTTCACCATCACTCCTATCGATCATTGGTCCGACAACTGGATTGCAGGGTTGGATTACGCACACGGCCGCGTGGACGACAATCGCTCACCCGTCTTTTGGCCAGAGAAAGAGCGGTTCAGCCCTGAAAGAATGTCAGTTCAGGTCCGTATGAGCCGTCTTCGACGGCTTGCACGATGAACTCGCGGTCCGGGTACTCGTATCTGAGTGCCGACCGCCAAAACCATGCCATGGGCTCGGCAAGACGCTGCGCCTCCGCTTCGGAAAACCCTGCGCTGGGCAGCAAGTCCCAGACATGGACATGGTTCGAAATGCGCTCGACATCCGCCACGTCCCCCAAGCGCGTGAACCAGTCGTCGACCACCGCCTGGTCGAACGCAAACTCGAGCAGCACCGCTCCTCGGTACTCGATGAACGGCGGAGAAAGGAAGCAGATGACGGCCGCGAGCATGGACGCAGAGATCGTCGCTTCCATGTACGGACGAGGGTCAGCGGCAGCGTCGCGCAAAAAGACGTTCAGGTCGTTGAACTCCCGCAGATTCAACACAGGTCGATCGGTCATAGGCACCATCCCTTGGGAATGTCGTCCGGACCTGCCGGCGTCGCATGACTCAGCTGCCTGGGAAAGAGGCGACCGTCCGGGGCCTCGTCGCGTGTCCACTCCTGCACGTGCGGTGTGGGCACGCCCCCGTGCGCGGCGCCGACCAGGTCGACACGCTTCACGATGACACCGTCAGAGTCGTAGACCGCGTAGTTGCTGATCTTGCCGTTCTGCGTTCGGAACAGAATCCCGTCCGCCGGGCCCCCAGCATCCCGCGAACCGCCCACCGGAAACTTCCCCCCCGCGGTCCATTCCGTCGCGCCGGAAAGGTCAATCCCATCCGAGTTGTGGACGAGAACGTCGACGAGCCCTACGTGGTAAGTGTGGAGGTCCGCGACCGTGAGATTGTACGCAGCGCCGAGCCGGCGGGTGCTGAGGTCGACCGCACGGGTGACCGTCAGGGTATTGCCGTCGGCAGCAAGCACCTTTTCCCCGAGTCGGAGGTCTTCGGTGCCTTCCCACTTCTTGTCCGAGACGGACCAGAAAGGATGATCTTCCGTCGTGACGATCAGGTCACCGTCGACCTCGAACTCGAACAGGTCGTCTTGGTGCATCAGCACCCGGGTTACAGTCCTGCTGCCCTGCATCCCCGAGGTTGGATCGGTGGCGATGACCTCGTCGCCTACGGTGATTTCCGAAATTGGTACACGTTGGCCATCGGCCAGGAGCACGGGCGTGTCGGCACCGAAGCTGTTCCCGGCTCGGCAGACGGCGCCCAGCGGGATGTCGTCGAGGTTCGCTCGCCTACCGGCCGTCAGCCCGTTGAGAATCGTGTCGACGTACTCTCGAAGCTTGTTTGTCAGCCTGGCCACCTTGGCGCCGCCTGCTGCGGCGCCCAAGATCGGCGCCATGGCAAGTAGCGAGAGTCCGGCGCCACCCCAGTCGCCGCGGGCCGCGGAGACGGCCGTGTCCAACGCGTCGCACACCTCGCCGACCGCAGGGACCAGCCCGCACAGCCCGAGGGCGAGCTGCGCGACGTCCCACATCAGCTCCTTGTTGTCTCCCAGAAACTGTCTGAACTCGCCATACATCTGGCAGCCCAACGAGTCCCGGTTTGACGGCGCGTCGCACTTGGCCGGGTCCAGCATCACCTGCCCGAATGCCTTGAACCCGTCCACGCACACGTCGGGCGAGCCGAGTGCGGTGTCGACGGAGGTCAAGCAGCTCCAGTACCGCTGAGTGTCGATCGCGGCTCCGACGCCGTCGGGTCCGGTGCCGGGTTCGGTGCGTCGGTCGTCTACCTCCCACTGCTTGAGCCGGGCGGTGTAAGTCGCCGCTGCTTCGTTGGCTGCCTGGTTCGCGGCAGCAGCGTCCGAGCCGGCGCTGTCAGCAGCCGCCCGCGCATCCTGCTTCGCCCACTGCGCCTCAGCTGCATCCACGCTCGCTCGCTTGGCCGCCGCCGATGCGGTCAAGGCGGAGCGTGCGGCGTTGTTCGCGGACGCCTGTGCTTGGGCTGCTGCGTTCTTGGCGGTTTGTGCGGAGGCGGCGGCTTGGTCGGCGGAGGTCTTGGCGGCTGCGGCGGACTGGTTGGCTGTGGCGGCGTAGCCGGCGGCTTGTTGTGCGGCGGCTGCGGCCTGGTCGGCGGCAGCGGCTGCCTCGGTGGCGGCGCCGGCGGCGACGGCAGCGACCCGGCGGGCCTCGGCGGCGTCACCGACGGCTTTCTGGGCGTACTGCTGGGCCTGGGCGACCAGGCCTTGCACGGCCTGCACGTGCGCGGTCTGTTCGGTGTCGCGTTGGGCTGCTTTGAACTGGCCCACGGTCAGGAAGTACGACCCGTACGAGGCGGGTCCGGCCAGGGCGACCTGGGCGGCGGCCTTGACCTCCGGGCCGCCGGCGTCCAGCACCCGGGCGATCTCGACGCGCTGGTCGGCCGCCCGGGCGGTGTACTGCCCGGCCCGCAGGAACTCGTGCGCCGCAGCGGCGGTCCCGGCCAGTGCTTTCTGGGTCCCGGCATACAGGGCCGGTCCGGGTTTGGCGGCCAGGATCCGCGCGAGCGCGAGCCGGTCGTCGGCGGCCTTGCGCGGGTAGGCCCTCGTGCGCAGGAACGTGGCCACGGCGGCGTCGTCACCGTCCAGGGACGCCCGCGCGGCGACCTTCTGCTGCCCCTCGGGCAACGTGTCGACCAGGTGCCAGACCCGGGCCCGGTCGTCCTGCCCGGCCGCCGCCACCCGGCCCTGGCTCAGCCAGGACCGCAGCACGGTCTCGTCACCGGCCAGCGCCTCGGCCGCGGCGGCCTTGGTCCACTCCCCACCGGTGGACATCAACGCCAACGCCGCCCGACGCCCCTTGTCCAGCACCGTCTGCGTGGACGCGCCCGACGCGCCCGCCTCCGTGAGCAGCGTCTGGGTGGCCGCTGGGATGCGGGCGTCCTCGGCGGTGTCCCACAACACCGCCCGGTCCCACCCGGCCAGCTCCCCACCCGCCGCCGCGGCGGCCTGCTCGTCGGCAACCGCGGCCTGCGCGTCGGCGACACCCTGCTCGGTGGCCTCCGCCAACCGGGCCGCATCCGCCTCCCGGGCCAGCTTCTCCACCTCGACCGCCGCGGCCGCGGCAGCGACCGCGACCTGCGAGGCCGCGGTCGCGGCCGTCGCGTGCTCGGCGGACTTGGCGGCAGCCACCGACGCGTCCCCGGCCGCACCGGCCGCCTCGTCGGCGGCCAACGCCGCCAGCCGGGCGTGCTCACCGGCCTGCCGGGCGAACTCGAACGCCTCATCAGAGGCCGCCGCTGCGTCCTCGGCGAAGCCCAACGCCCGCTGCGCCGCACTCGCCGCCCGGGCCGACTGCACCTTCGCCGAGGCCGCCGCGGCCCGGGTCCGCTTCGCCTGCGCCGCCGAGACCCCCGCCTGCCTCGAGGCCAAGTCGGCCGCGACCGCCGCCGCATCGGCGTTCACCGACGCACTCAACGCCGCACCCGCCGCGGTGCGGGCCTGCGCCAACGCCGCGTCCCGCTGCGCCTTGACCTCGTTGAGGACCACCAGCTGCGCCGCGGCGTCCCGGGCGGCCTGCGCCGCGACCCGCGCCGCGGACGCCTTACCCGCATCCGTGCGGGCCGCCGCCGCCGCCGACTGCGCCGCCGCCGCCGCCCGCGCCGTCAACGACGCCGCCGCCGTCGCCTGCCGGGCACCGTCCGCCGCGGTCTGCGCCGCCCGCAACGCCGCACTCGAGGCCGACACCGCCTCCGCAGCAGCACCCTCCGCCGCCGCGGCCGCGTCCGCGGCCCGACCCGCAGCCGCCGACGCGCCGTCCGCCGCACCACCGGCCGCACCCGCCTGCGCCAACGCCTCACCCGCCGCGGCCTTGGCCCGCTCCGCCGCCGACACCGCCCGCGCCGAAGCCTCCGTCGCGTCCGCCGCCTCGGTCGCGGTCACCGCACCGGCCTGCCGGGCCTGCTCGGTCAGCCCTCGCACCGTGGCCAGCTCCGCATCCCGGGCCCGCGCCACGAACTGACCGTTCGCCAAGAACTCGTGCAGATCCTCCGCCGTGCCCGCCAACGCGCCCTGCGCCGCCGCGTCCAACGCCGCGCCGGATTTGTTCGCCGCACCGGTCAGCATCGTCGCGGCCATCAGCCGCTCATCGGCATACCGCGCCGCCGCCAACCCCGAGGACAAGAACTGCGACCACGCCGCCGCATCACCGGCCAACGCCGCCTGCGCCGCCGCCCGCGTCGCCGGCCCGCCGCTGTCCAGCGCCCGCGCCACCCGCAACCGCTCGTCCGCGGTCCACGCCGTGCGGAACCCCCCGTCGACGAACTCCCGCAACGACGCATCCGAACCGGCCAGCGCCGCCACCGCCGCAGCCTTCAACGACGGACCATCCGTGCTGGCCAGCACCTGCGCCGAAGCCCGGTAGTCCTCCGCCAACGCCGACTCGAACCCGGCATCCACGAACGCCGCCAGATCCTCGTCCGACCCCAGCAACGCCGCCTCAGCCGCACGCCGCACCGACGGCGTCCCCGACGCCACCAACGACACCACCCACGACCGGTCAGCCACCCCGGCGCCGTCCTCGACCGCGACCGCAGGCAACCCGCCCACCGTGCAGCCCAGAACCACCGCCACGACACCAGCAACCAACGACCGCACAGCAGCGCCCACCACGAGCTCCCCCTCAGACCGACCCACCACGTCGGACAACCACCCACCCGGCGACCACCCGCTGAACACCCACCCGCCCGCAACAGCACCCCAACGAACCGACAAGAACCGGCACGCCAGAACACCATCGAGGGGAGCGGACCACGTCACCGTAGGTGCCAGACGGGTCACAGGTGAGCGCTTTGGCGATGACTCCGAACGAACATTCGACCAACCGACCCGGCAGGTCCCGGCAAACACTCGTCCGTGAGCTCGGCCACCGGACCCCTGCACCAGCCACGAACCAGGCCCGCTACGACGTCCCAGCTCGGCGTCCGCGCAGATCACGGCCACCCTCGACGACGAGCGTCCGCCACGGCCCGGCGCGGCCCCCTCCCGGCCGCACCGTCCGCCCCCGCCACGCTCGTTCACCCGGACGGCTGATGTGGCATCCGGGTGACGCCTGTGACAACACGGGAGGACGGAACGCCCTCAGTCAGCGGCCCGTTCCACGTCACCTGAAGCGGCACTCCCCGGGAAGCGACGACCGACCGGCGCGCATGCAGGACCTCGGGGAACAGCCGTCGTCGCGGTGATCGTGACCGGCGAGCCCGCCTCGCGAGAGTCGCCCTCAGGAAATCTGAAGGTTCGACCGGCCATCGTCCCCGACATGTCGACGAGCGAACCCACCGCAGTGCACCTGCCCCGAGCGGTCCCGCGAGCCGCCAGCCGCGTCCCGGAGGTCGCGGCGATCTTCTGGGTCACGAAGGCGCTGACGACGGCGATGGGCGAGTCTGCGTCCGACTTCCTGGTGCGTGCGATGCCGCCGGAGGTCGCGGTGCTCCTCGGTGCCGTGGCCTTCGCGGTGGCTCTGACGATCCAGCTCCGCGCGCGTCGGTACGTGGTGTGGAGGTACTGGTTCGCCGTGTCGATGGTGGGGGTGTTCGGCACGATGGCTGCCGACGTCGTGCACGTCGGCCTCGGTGTCCCGTACGCCGTGTCGACGACGTTCTTCGCCGTGGCCCTCGCCGTGGTGTTCGTCCTGTGGTCGGTCACGGAGAAGACGCTCTCGATCCACAGCATCCGCACGGGTCGTCGCGAGCTCTTCTACTGGGCGGCCGTCATGACCACCTTCGCGCTGGGGACAGCCGCCGGTGACCTGCTCGCCGTGACGCTCCACCTCGGCTACCTGACCGCCGGGCTCGTGTTCAGCGCGATGCTGTTGATCCCGGCGGTCGGCTATCGCTGGTTCGGCATGAACGGCGTCCTCGCCTTCTGGTTCGCCTACGTGATGACCCGTCCCGTCGGGGCCTCGTTCGCCGACTGGCTCGGTGTCCCCGCCGAGCGGGGTGGTCTCGGGCTCGGTTCCGGGCGAGTCGCGCTCGTCCTGAGCCTGGCCATCGTCGCGCTGGTGCTGAAGATGACGCTCGACCGACGAGCGGAGCCCCGGACGTTAGCGTGACCGGCATGGTTCGGCACCTGCGCACCGTCCGCGCACGGTCGGCGATGGTGGCCATGGGCGCTGTTGCGGTGACTCTCGTCCTGGCGTGTCTCGGCCTGCTGGTCGTGCTGCATGCCTCGGTCGAGCGGAACGCGGTCTCGGCGGCGACCACCCGGGCGCACGACGTCGCCGCCGAGCTCACGGCGGACGGCGCCGTCACGGACGGTCTCAACCTGGAGCCCGGGCCGGGCGACGATGCCTCCATCCAGCTCGTCGACTCAGGCACGGTGGTCGCGGCCAGCCCGGATCTCGCCGGCTACCCGCCGCTGACGGCCGAACCCGCTCCCGCCGACCGGCCGGTGCAGGTGTCCGGCGCGGAGGTCCCCGGACCCGGTGAGGGCCCCTACGTCACCGTCGCGCTCGGTGTCGACGGTGTCACCGGCGTCGACACGGTGATCGTGCGGCAGTCCTACGCCGACGGCAACGAGACCGTGACGGACGCCGCGCAGGCCATGCTCGTCACCGTCCCGCTCCTCGTGGCCGTCGTCGGCGTGGTCACCTACCTGCTCACGGGACGCGCCCTCCGCCCCGTCGAGCAGATCCGAGCACGCACGGCCCAGATCGGTGAGGCGGACCTGGACACCCGGATCGACGTCCCCGAGACGGGCGACGAGATCGCGCGGCTGGCCGTGACGCTCAACGGGATGCTCGACCGGCTGCACGCGGCACAACAGGCTCAGGTCAGGTTCGTCGCCGATGCGAGCCACGAGCTTCGCAGCCCACTGGCCGCCGCGCGTGCCGAGCTCGACGTGGCTGCCCACGACCCCGAGCACCAGGACTGGCGAGCCACGGCCCGCGTGCTCCGCGCCTCGAACGAACGGATGCAGCAGCTCGTCGACGACCTGCTCGTCCTGGCCCGGACCGCTGAGAGCGGTGCGCCGGGGAGGGACGACGACGTCGACCTCGATGATGTCGTCGAACGTGTCGGGTTCGCCCTGCGTCCGCCGGCGGGGATCTCGGTGGAGGTGTCCACGGAGCCTGTCCGCGTGCGTGGAAGCCTCGGCGAGCTGGTGCGCGCGGTGCAGAACCTCGCCGACAACGCGGTCCGACATGCGCACGGTCGCGTCCGGCTGTCTGTCCGCGGCGCCGACGGGTGGGCGCTGGTCGAGGTCGCAGACGACGGGGACGGCATCGCCGCACCGGACCGCGAGCTCGTCTTCGACCGGTTCGTCCGGCTCGACGAGGGCCGTGCGCGCTCGGCGGGGGGCTCCGGCCTCGGGCTCGCCATCGTCCGCGGCATCGCCGGGTCGCACGGCGGCCGTGTGCGCGTCGTCGAGTCCGACCTGGGCGGTGCCGCGTTCGTCGTCGAGCTCCCGGGGGCTCAGTCCTCGTCGACGACCCGGTAGCCCATCCCTCGGACCGTCGCGATGGACCGTCGTCCGAACGGGGTGTCGACCTTGCGGCGCAGGTAGCTGATGTACACCTCGACGACGTTCGGGTCGCCCTCGAACGCCGAGTCCCACACGTTGTCGAGGATCTCCGACTTGGTCACGACGTCGCCGCCGCGCCGCATCAGGAGCTCCAGGACGCCGTACTCGCGCGGCGTCAGCGTGATCTCGCTCCCGCCTCTCGCGACCCGACGACGTGCAGGCTCGAGGCGAAGGTCGCCGATCGACAGGACCACCGGGCGCTCCGGTGCGCCGCGTCGCACCAGTGCGCGCAGGCGGGCCAGGAGGATCTCGAACGAGAACGGTTTGGCCAGGAAGTCGTCGGCGCCCCGGTCGAACACCCCGATCTCGACCTCGTCCCCCTCTCGCGCCGTCAGCACGAGCACCGGCGTCCACACACCGCGTTCCCGCAGACCGACGAGGACGTCGCTGCCGCTGATCCCCGGCAGCATGAGGTCCAGGACGATCGCGTCGTAGGGGTTCTCGGTCGCTGCCCACAGTCCGTCGACGCCGTCGGCCATGACGTCGACGGCCATCCCCTCGCTCTCGAACCCCCGGCGCAGGGCATCGGCGATCGCGGGTTCGTCCTCGACGACCAGCACCTTCACGTGGTCGGCACCTGCTTTCAGGGGATCCTCAGCATCGTTCCGTGAGCGTACGTCCCATGACATCGAACGCCCCGACAGGCCCGAGCACCGCGAGGCGCGTGCTGAACAAGGTTCCCGAGATCACCGTCTTCTTCTGGGTGATCAAGGTGCTGGCCACGACGGTCGGTGAGACGTTCGCCGACTACCTGACCGAGACCCTGGGCATGACGTTGGGCGTCGCCAGCCTCGTCGTCGGTGCCCTCCTGGTGATCACGCTGGTCGGGCAGTTCCGCGCCTCCCGCTACGTCGCACCTCTGTACTGGCTGGCCGTCGTCCTGATCAGCGTCGTCGGGACCCTGATCACCGACAACCTCGTCGACGGCTACGGGGTGCCCCTGTGGGTCACGACCGTCGTCTTCGCCGTCGCCCTCGCCGTCACGTTCGCGGTCTGGCACCGCCTGGAGCACACGCTCTCGATCCACTCGATCACCAGCACCCGCCGCGAGGCCTTCTACTGGCTGGCGATCCTGTTCACGTTCGCGCTCGGCACCGCCGCCGGCGACCTGCTCGCCGAGGGCCTCGGCCTGGGCTACCTCGCCTCGGTCGCCCTCTTCGCCGCAGCCCTCGGTGTCGTTGCTCTGGCGCACTACCGCTTCGCGCTCGGTGCGGTGCTGTCGTTCTGGGCGGCGTACATCCTGACCCGTCCGTTGGGCGCCTCCATCGGCGACCTGCTCTCGCAGCCGAAGGCCGACGGCGGGCTCGGGCTCGGCACCACGGTGACGAGCCTGGTCTTCCTCGTGGCGATCGCGGGCATCGTCGTCTACCTGTCGATCACCCAGCGCGACGTCGAGACGGCACAGCCTGACCCGGTGCCCGTGGCCGACGCGTGACGGGGTACGCACCCGTCGCCGGAACCGGCCCGTCCGCTCTCACCGGCGTGGCGGCCGGGGCAGTCAGCGGGGACGCTCCGAGCCCGGTGGATCCCGGAGCGATCAGCCCCCGGACGGCCCGGGTCGACGAGCCCCGACCCGTCCGGCAAGCAGACGCGCCGTGACGACGGCCGCGACGGACTCCGCGGCGAGCAGCCCGACGAGGACGAGCAGCTGGACCTGGGCGGCTTCCGCCGGCGATGCGCCGCCGAGCAGCAGGCCGACGAACGCGCCCGGCAGCACGACGATGCCGGCGTTCCGCGTCTGGTCCAGGGCCGGGACGAGGGAACGAGCAACAGCGCGCTTCGCCTGGGTCGCGACGGCCTGTCGGGGCCTCGCGCCCAGCGCGAGCCATCCCTCGACGACGTCCCACTCGCCGGCGACGTCGTCCTTCAGCCGGCCTCCCGCCAGGCTCGCAGCGGTCATGGCACCTCCGACGATCTGCGCGGCGAACGGGACGACCGTCTCGGCGCGCGTCGGCAACGCCCCGCTGGCCAGCACCGGCACGACCGCCGCCGTCGCACCGGCAGCGATCGCCAGCAGGAGCGGAGCGAACGATGCCCGGCCGAGGCCGATCCGGCGCGTCGACGTCCAGGCGGCCGCGCCGAGCATCAGCGCGAGGTAGAGCACCGTCGCCTCGGGATGCCGGAACACCCAGCCGATCAGCAGGGCGACCACGGTCAGCTGGACCGCTGCTCGCGCGACCGCGACGAGTGCGTCGCGACGGACGTCCACGCGCGCCAGACTCAGCGTCCCGAGGGTGATCGCGACGAGCGTGACCAGCGCGACGGCCAGCTTCCCGACGGGAGCGGCGGTCACGGTGCCCGACCCGGCGCTCGCTCCACGCCTGAACGCTACGGCGAGCGAACGCACATCGCCGCGACGGCGCTCCCGCACGGCGCCACGCTCCGCACCCACCGCCCGGCGCACGTCGCCGGGCTGGAGGACCTCGTCGACGTCCGAGTGCCCTGGGCTACGACCTGAACTCCAGCAGGTAACCGGTCCAGTCCCTGCGGCCCGGCAGCGTGCGCTTGCAGCAGGCGAAGTGGACGATCCCGCCCCCTGCCCGGGCGATCCTCTCGAGGAGCGTGGACAGCAGCGTGTTCTCGGCGACAGTCACGGCGCCGCCGCGGACCGTGAGGTTGAGCGGTGGGCTCACGGTGTAGTTCTCCGCCTGCTCGCCCGGCCCGACGACCTCGGGGAACGGGTCCGGCACCGGCTTCTTCACCGACCCGCCGTTCTGCAGGAGATGCACGTCGCCGGCCGACGGCGGGTTCCCCAGCTCGATGGCGTTGGCGACCCGCTGCTCCAGGAGCGCACCGTCGGGCAGGTAGAAGAACAGGTGCACGCCCTGCGGAACGGTGAACGTCGTGCCGACGGCTCGGCGCCGGGTGCCCTCGGCTGGCTGCTTGGCCAGCATCTGCCGGTTGAGGGCGCCGTGCCCGCTGATCACGGTGCCGTACACCTGGTGGAAGGTCTTCTGCAGCCACGCCATCTGCGTCTCGTCCCACGGCGTCCGAGCGGGGAGCGCGGTGAACGCGTCGTGCAGGGTGGTCAGCACCGAAGGTCCTCGGTCCGGGTAGAGCTGCTGCGCCACCGTCTGCTGGAAGAGGCCGGTCTGCTCCTCCTGCGTGCCTGGCACGGGCTCGCCGTCCAGGTCGATCCGGCTGCGTTGCACCGCGCGGCCGGCCACCGATCGGCCGCGCTCGGCGCCGGGGCCGGCCAGCAGCGCGGCGACGGCGGCGTTGCCCGCTGTCCGCTGGAGCGCGACGAGCGACGGCACCCCCGACGGCGCTGCGGCGACCACGGACGGCCGTCGGGCCGACGTGTCGACGACCTCACGCTCCGCGCGGTCCGGCGACCGGCGTCTGCTCGTCCCCTGCGGCATGCGGCCAGGATCGCAGAGCCCTCGGCACGGCGCTCGGCAGCAAGCCGCACCGCGGGTCCAGGATCGAGGCATGCACCCGGACGCGGCGAAGGCCGGGTGCACATGCCCCCGCACCCGGCCTTCGTCGTTCGCCGGTGCGGCGGCGCTCCTCAGCGCGCGCTCCGGCCCTCGAGCGTGAGCGGCCCCTAGCTCACGTCGTCGTCCACCCAGTCGAAGGTCCTGGTCACGGCCTTCTTCCAGAGCCGGTACTGCCGGTCGCGCTCACCGGTGTCCATCGAGGGCGACCAGCGCTTGTCCTCGGCCCAGTTGTCGATCACGTCCTGCTCGCCGGACCAGAACCCGACGGCGATGCCCGCGGCGTACGCGGCGCCCAGCGCGGTGGTCTCGGCGACCTTGGGGCGGACCACGTCGACGCCGAGGATGTCGGCCTGGAACTGCATGAGCGCCTCGTTGGCGACCATGCCGCCGTCGACCTTGAGCTCGGTGAGGTCCACGCCGGAGTCGGCGTTCATCGCGTCGAGCACCTCCCGGGTCTGGAAGGCCGTGGACTCCAGGGCGGCCCGCGCGATGTGGCCCTTGTTGACGTACCTCGTGAGCCCGACGAGCGCGCCGCGTGCGTCCGAGCGCCAGTACGGCGCGAACAGGCCCGAGAACGCCGGCACGAAGTACGCCCCGCCGTTGTCGTCGACGGTCCTGGCGAGCTCCTCGATCTCCGGTGCGCTGCTGATGATCCCGAGGTTGTCGCGCAGCCACTGCACCAGCGAGCCGGTGACGGCGATGGACCCCTCCAGCGCGTAGACCGCGGGGGCGTCGCCGATCTTGTAGCAGAGCGTGGTGAGCAGCCCGTTCTTCGACGCGACCGGTGACGTGCCGGTGTTGAGCAGCATGAAGTTGCCCGTGCCGTACGTGTTCTTCGCATGGCCGACCTCGAAGCAGGCCTGGCCGAAGGTGGCGGCCTGCTGGTCGCCGAGGATGCCCGCGATGGGCACGCCCGGCACCATCCCGCCCTCACGGCCGGTGCCGTACACCTCGGACGACGAGCGGATCTCCGGGAGCATCGAGACGGGGATGCCCATCTCGCCGGCGATCTCCTCGTTCCACGTGAGGCTGTCGAGGTTCATCAGCATGGTGCGCGACGCGTTGGTGACGTCGGTGACGTGCACGCCGCCGTCGACGCCGCCGGTCATGTTCCACAGCACCCAGGTGTCGGTGTTGCCGAACACGAGGTCGCCGCGCTCCGCCCTCTCGCGGGCCCCGTCCACGTTGTCGAGGACCCAGCGGACCTTCGGGCCGGAGAAGTACGTCGCGAGCGGTAGGCCGACCCGGTCCTTGTACCGTTCGGCGCCGCCGCCGAGCGCCCCCAGCTCCTCGGTGATCTTGGCCGTGCGGGTGTCCTGCCAGACGACCGCGTTGTAGACCGGCTTGCCGGTGGTCCGGTCCCACACCACGGCCGTCTCGCGCTGGTTGGTGATGCCGACGGCGGCGAGGTCGCGGTACGTGATGTTGGCCCGCGTCAGGGCGAGGCCGACGACCTCACGGATGTTCGTCCAGATCTCCTCCGGGTCGTGCTCGACCCACCCGGCCCTGGGGAAGATCTGCTCGTGCTCCTTCTGGCCGGTGGCGACGATCTGGCCGCCGTGGTCGAACACGATCGCGCGGGAGCTCGTCGTCCCCTGGTCGATGGCCAGGACGTACTGGGTGTCGGGCATGGTGCGGTCATTCCTTCCGGGAGCTGTCGGGGGCGGTGCCGTTCACGCGCCGGTCACGTGTAGGCGGCACCGGCCAGGCCGGCGAGCACGCCGCCGATGACCGGGCCGAGGACCGGCACCCAGGAGTAGGACCAGTCGCTCGTGCCCTTGCCGCGGATGGGTAGCACGAAGTGCGCGATGCGAGGGCCGAGGTCACGGGCCGGGTTGATCGCATACCCGGTGGGACCACCGAGGCTGGCGCCGATGCCGACGACGACGAGCGCGACGGCGAGCGGGCCCAGGCCCGACGGGGTCTTGCCCGAGGCGACGACGAAGAACACCAGGACGAACGTGGCGATGATCTCGGTGAGCAGGTTCCAGGTGTAGGAGCGGATGGCCGGGCCGGTGGAGAAGACGGCGAGCTTGACGGCCGGGTCGGCGTCCTCGTCGAAGTGCTTCTTGTACGCCACGTACGCGAGCACCGCGCCGATGAACGCCCCGATGAACTCGGCGAGGATGTACCAGAACGCGTTGCCGGCCGTGGGCTGGATCGTCGCGGTGACGTGGCCGCCGGGTCCGGTCAGCGTGGCGAACGGCATGTCGGCGGCCAGCAGCCCGAGAGTCACGGCCGGGTTGAGGTGCGCCCCGGACTTGAAGGCCACGTACACGCCGGAGAACACGCCGAGGCCCCATCCGAAGTTGATGAGGAGCCATCCGCCGTTGAAGCCCTTGTTGGCGGGCAGGACCACGTTCGCCACGACCCCGGTGCCCAGCAGGATCAGAGTCGCGGTGCCGAGGATCTCGGAGACGAACGCGTGGGACATGAGAGTGTCCACGAGCTACCCCTTCTGTTGACGTCGTTGTCACGTGCGCCCCGCGACGGGGCGCGGGGGGTCTTCGGTGATCCCGTGCGCTCAGGTGCCGGCAGGTCCGGACGCTCCGCGACCGGCTGGTGAACCGGGCTTGGTACCGGCTCCGACCGTCTCCTCGACGCCCTGCATCGGCGCCAGGTCCAGCGCCCGCAGCCGCACCTGCACCGCGGCCGCGTCGTCGGGCTGCTGCGCGGCCGCGTCCTCCGCCTCGGCCCGCGCGGTGTACGCCTCGATCTCCCGGCTGCGCGTCCGTTCGTCCCAGCCGAGCACGGGTCCCACGAGGTCGGCGATCTCGTCGAGCGCCCCGACGCCCTTGTCGGCCTGCTCGTAGTTGAGGCGGGTCCGGTGCATGAGCACGTCGTCGAGGTGGAGCGCGCCCTCGTGGCTCGCCGCGTAGACGATCTCCGCGCCGATGTACGCCGGCGCGGCCTTGAGCGGGTCCGCGAGCGACGGGGTGGCGTCGACCAGGTCGACGATCTCGCCGAGCAGCGACCCGTACCGGTGCAGCAGGTGGTCCATCCGGGCACGGTCCCAGCCGTACCGCGCACCGATCGCACGGGCCTGCCGCTGGAACACCTGCAGCCCCTCGGCGCCGACGAGGGGGAGGTCGTGCGTGATGGACGGCAGGCTGGTGGCCCGGGACCCGATCGCGAAGTCCACCGCGTCCTTGGCCATCACCCGGTACGTGGTGAGCTTGCCGCCCGCGATGACGGTCAGGCCGGGGGCGGGGGCGGCGACGGTGTGCTCGCGCGACACCTTCGCCGACGAGGTGCCCTCCTTGATCTGCGGCTGCAGCAGCGGCCGCAGGCCCGCCCACGTGCCGATGATGTCCTCCCGGGTGATCGGCCGGGACAGCACCGTGTTGGCGTGCTCGATCACGTAGTCGATGTCCGCGCTGGTGGCGACGGGGTGCACGAGCTCCTCGGTCCACGGGGTGTCGGTGGTGCCGATCACCCAGTACCGCGACCACGGGATGATGAACAGCACCGACTTCTCGGTCTGCAGGATCAGGCCCGTGTCGCCGGCGATGCGGCTGCGCGGGACGACGATGTGCACGCCCTTGCTGGCGAGCACCCGCAGCCCGCCCTCCGACCCGGCGAGCGACTCCGTCTTCTCGGTCCACACGCCGGTCGCGTTGATGACGTGCCGTGCCCGGACGTCCAGCCGCTCGCCCGTCTCGAGGTCCACGAGCTCGGCGCCGGTGACCGCGCCGCCGGTCGTCGTCTGGAGCCCCACCACCTGGGTGCGGCTCGCGGCGTGCGCGCCGTAGGAGACCGCGGTGCGGACGAGGGTCTCGACGAGCCGGGCGTCGTCGACGCTCGCGTCCCAGTAGCGGACCGCACCGATCGCCGCGTCGTGGCGCAGGTCCGGGAACAGCCGCTCCATGCCCTTGCGGGTGAGGTGCCGGTGGATCGGCAGCGCCCGCTTCGAGCCGGTCACGCTGGCGAGCGTGTCGTACAGCGCGACGCCTGCGCCGACGTAGGCCCGTTCCCAGACCCGGTTCTCGAGGGGGTAGAGGAACGAGACGGGCTTGACCAGGTGCGGCGCGAGCCGGGTGATCAGGAGGTCCCGCTCGGTGAGCGCCTCGCGGACGAGGTGGAAGTCGAGCATCTGCAGGTAGCGCAGGCCGCCGTGCACGAGCTTGCTCGACCGGCTCGACGTGCCGCTGGCCCAGTCCTGCGCCTCGATCACGGCCGTCGAGAGCCCCCGGCTGACCGCGTCCAGGGCGATGCCTGCACCGGTGACGCCACCCCCGACGACCAGCACGTCGAGCTCGCTGCCCCGGTCCGCGCTGGCCCGCAGCGCACCGAGCGCGTCCTGTCGTCCCTGTGCCGTCAACGGTGCTGTGCGCATGTGCCGTCCCCCGGGTGATTCGCCGCGCTACGTGTCGCTGTCTCCCACACGTGCTCGCTATGGTCATCACGGGGCGAACGAACGCGCAACCGGGCTGCACGAACGTGCACCCAGCGTCCGGCACCGGGGGGTGAGCCGCATGTACGTGGAACGTGAGCAGGACGTCCTTCGGGCGGCGTCGATGTACTACCTGCAGGACCTCAAGATGGAGGTCATCGCCCGGCACCTCGGCACGTCGAGGTCGACGGTGTCGCGGCTCATCAAGCGGGCGCGGCAGGCCGGGCTCGTCGAGATCACGCTCCGCCCGGCGAGCACCCGTGCACCGGGGCTGGGCCGGTCGGTCGCCGCGACGTTCGGCATCGACACCTACGTGGTGCCCGTGCCGGACTCCGCCTCGCACATCGAGAGGCTGGACCAGGTCTCCATGACCGCGGCCCGGCTGCTGTCGTCGTGGTTCGACTCCGACATGGTGATGGGCGTGGCCTGGGGCACCACCCTCGCTGCCGTGTCCCGCTACCTCGCACCCAAGGCGACCCGCGGCTCCGCCGTCGTGCAGCTCAACGGGGCCGCCAACATGCGGACCAGCGGCATCGAGTACGCGAGCGACCTCATCTCGTCGTTCGGTACCGCGTTCGGCGCGGCCGTGCACCACTTCTCGGTCCCGGCGTTCTTCGACTACCCCGACACGAAGGCCGCCATGTGGCGGGAGCGGTCCGTGAGACGGGTGCTGGACATGCAGCGGCGGGCGGACATCGCGGTGTTCTCCGCCGGTGCCGTGGCCGGGGCGGTCCCCTCGCACGTCTATTCGGCCGGCTACCTCGACGACGCCGACGTGCGGCTGCTGCACGACGAGGGCGTGGTCGGGGACGTCTGCACGGTGTTCCTGCGGGCCGACGGGTCCTGGCAGGACGTCCACCTGAACGAACGTGCGACCGGCCCGACGCCCGACGAGCTCCAGCACGTGCCGAGGCGGGTGTGCATCGTGGCGGGCGACAACAAGGTGGCACCGCTGCTCGCCGCGCTGCGCGCCGGGGTCGTCACCGACCTCGTCGTCGACGAGCTCACGGCGACCCAGCTCCTCGAGGCCGTGGCGCCGCCGCTGCCCCGGCGGGTGCGCGCGAAGGTGTGACCGGGAGGACCCGACCTGACCGGAGGCCCCTGCCTCCGGTCAGGTCCACGATCAGAACGGCGCGAAGTACGGCCTGTTGATGTCAGGGCCGACCTGCGTGAACGACTCGAGCGGCGTGTTGCGGCGGTCGTAGGCGGTCGCGGTGCACCGCACGGTAGTCACCGAGTCGGTCCCGATGCTGGAGATGTAGGCAGGCACGGGCTTGTAGGCCGTCTCGAACCGGCCCACCCACCGCTCGTAGGGCTCGTTGACCGAGAGCACCGTGCGGAACGGCCCGAAGTCCTCCCCGCTCCCGAAGTCGTCCGTGACGACGCACTCCAGGCCCACCCACCTCGTCTCGGCGGGGACCAGGTCCTGCTCCAGCGAGAGCTGGATCCGGTCGCCGAAGGCGTCCCAGTGCAGGCCCCGCACCTCGGGCCGTCCGTCGGCGATCCGCTGGCCCGGGCGGTTCCCGCAGAGGTCCTCGCCGGGGAACCACATGAACCGGGCGTGGCTCGCGACGATCGTGGCCTCGGTGGGCGGGGTCGCGGCGCCCACCACGTAGATCTGGAAGCCGGTGTTGCCCTCCCGGAGCGCCCGCCGCTGGGCGGAGTTCAGGTCGACGGCCCACCGTCCTTCGCCCGACTCGTCGACGTAGTAGTGCGCGTCCTGCCACCGGAGCGTCGGCCAGGCGCCGTCCAGGGTGGGCTGCCAGTAGGCCGACACCGAGCTCGTGGGATCGAGGCCGGGGATGCGCAGGTCGAGCCACGACATGGCGTCGTACGTCTCGATCCAGTCCCGCGCGTCGGCCTCCAAGGAGAACTTCCTGGAGCCGTCCTCCTGCGCGCCGAGCTGCGTGGCGGGAAAGCGCTCGACGACAGGGGTCGTCGGTGTCGTGCAGACCGGGAGCTCGACGTCCGTCAGACCGAAGGGAGGCGCGTGGCCGGTACCCGTGCCGTCGTCGCCGTCTCCACCGCCACCGGTGTGCCCGCCGCCGCTACCGGTGTCCCCGCCGCCACCGGTGTCCCCGCCGCCGCCACCGGTGTCTCCGCCGTCGTCTCCCGGGTCGGTCGGGTCACCCGGCGCCGAGGGCGACTTCCAGATCAGGACACGCAGTGACGGCAGGTCCCACTGGGCCTGCGCGAGGGTGACGGTGAACTTCCACACCTCGAACTCGAGCTTCGCCCCGAGAGAGGCGCCGAGCACGCCCTCCAGCTTGCTCCGGTGCTCGCCCGTGACGGCGTCGCGCACGGACTCGAACTCGGGCCCCAGCGAGATGCCGAAGAACGGACCGACGAACCCGTAGAGCTTGACGGCGAACTCGAAGCCCACTCCCGCGCCGACCTTGACGGTGTCGGAGCCCGTCTCGGTGCTCGAGCTCCTCGCCGACCTCTCCCAGATCGGGTGCCACTCCTCGTCCGCGTACGCGACGCCCGCGCGAGCGGTGAACGTGACCTCGTCGTGCCGTTCGAACTCGTGCTCGGCAGCGAGCTTGCCGTAGACGTCGAGGCCGAGCTCGAACTCGAAGACGACCGGGACAGGACCGACCAGGACCGTGAGCGAGCCGACGGACTTGTTCCACAACGACTTCGAGACGGACGCCTCGGGGAGGCCGGACGACGACCATGCATCCGTGCTGAGCGTGGTCACCGAGGTCAGCGTGGCCGAGAAGGACCGGACCTCGGACGAGACGCCGGACCAGGTGACGCTCATCTCGATGTCGAGCTTGATGGAGGCGGCCATCGAGAAGCCGGCACCCACCACGACCCGGCCGATGCCGTCCGCGAAGGAGAAGTCCTGACCCTCCGTGTACCACTGGCCCGGCTCGTGCTCGTCCGCCGACGGGCTCGCGGCGGCGGCCGACAGCCGGCCGAACAGGCCCACGGCCTGCGGCGCGGCGCGGGACGGGCCGATGAGCTCGTCGCCTCCGTCCAGCTCGACGTCGTCGGCGTCGATGTGCACCTCGAGGATCGCGTCCGTCAGCTTGGCGTCCTCGGTGTGCACGACCGACGTGGTGCCGAGGCGCTCCACCGACACGACGCGCCGGAGCAGACCGTCCGGCGCTGAGGCGGTGATCCCGCTCACCAGGACGTCCCCGGCGACGACCCGTGCGGCGCCGTCGAACACCACCGTCCGCGTCCCCACTCGCGTCAGCGACGCGGACTCGACCGAGGTCAGGACGTGCGCGTCCGGTGCCACCACCACCTCGTCCGCAGCAGGTGCCGTCACGGTGATGTCCCGAGCCACGGTCGTGCTGCGGCCGGCCCAGTCGGTCGCCGTGATCACGAGGGTCGCCCTGCCCACGGGTGCGGGCGTCGTCACGGTCCACGTCTGCTTCACCGTGCTCGTCGCCGCGATCGACGCGGCGCCGACCTGGGTGCCTCCGACGCTGACCGTGACGTCTCGGACGCCGGAGCCGCTGTCCGCGACCGTGCCGGTGATCGTGAGCTCCGGAGCCTGCGCCTGGTCGATCGTCGCGTCCTGCGCGGGCGTCTCCACGGTGAGCGTCGGCGCGACGATGTCCGAGGAGGCGGGCACCGGGCCGGTGAGATAGCCCTGGATCTGTACGGACGAGAGCGTCGAGGCCGGCGGGACCGAGAGATAGGTGCGGCCGCCCGTGCCGATCGGTACGACCAGCGTGACCGTCGCGGCTGTGCCCGCGGGCACGGCAGCACCGGGTCCGCCCGCCAGGAGGGAGCCGAGGGTGTTGTCGGAGGCCCGCAGCACTCCGGCTGTCGCCGTCGTGCGGACCCCCACCGTCAGCACGGCACCCGACGCACCCAGCGGGACGTCACGCCCGGTGACCTGCACGGTGTGGACGCGCGCGGGGCCCGTGGTCGGCGTGAGGGCACGGCCCGGGATCGGCACGATGCCGTCCGACAGCGCCGGTCGGCTCCCGTCGGGGAGGGTGCCGCCGACCCAGCCCCGACGACGGCGACACGAAGCGCGGCCGGGGCGGGGCCGCCCGTCGAGTACGCGAGCTGACCGTCCTCGTCGAGCGGCACGAGGACCAGCGACGTCGACCAGGAGGTCGACAGCTTGACCTCGGCGGAGGTCAGCCCGGGTGTGCCGAAGGCCAGGGTGCCGCCCGCTGGCCCCCGTGCCGCGACCGACAGCCACACCGCGCGGGCGCCACGCACCGGGACCGGTCCGTTGCCCGCGACGGGGACGACGGCTGTCCTGCCGGCATCGGGCACCGAACCGCCGGCGCCGGTCGAGGAGTCGACGACGGTCGAGGATCGGACGACGACGGTGCCACCCGCACCTGGGTCGGCGCCCGGCGCGCCCTGCAGGTACCCCGTGACGGTGAGCCGGACCCGGACGCCCGACGACGCGAGGAGGGTGAGGTTGCCCGTCCCGTCGGTGGACACGAGTGTCGTCGTGGACGAGGTGCCCGCGCCGTAGCTGATCGCCGGTGTGTCCGGTCGCCGGTCGCCGCGGCTCCAGATCGACAGGGTGCCGGCGCTGACGGCGTCGATGCGGACCTGGGCCAGGAACGAGCGGGTACCGCGAGGCGCGTCCGGTCCGGCGGCGAGCCGCGCGTCGCGGGCCGTCCCGGCTGCGAGCGTCGTTCCCCCGGATGCTCCCCGCTCGACCCGCAGAGGTACCTGGAGCCACCGGCCTGCCGTCATGGCGACCGCCGCCGCAGCAGGCGACGCAGGTGGCGCGCCCTGCGCGGAACCGACCACGGGACCGGCGACGAGTGCCGAGACCATGGCTCCGACGACCACGGGACGACGGAACCTGGACCAGAACAGACGCATGGAGACCTCGGGGACTCGCCGACGGGGGAGTCGACACCTTCGCAGCCCCACGTGTCCGGATCGGGCCCGATGCGCCGAGTTCACCCCGTTGCCCGGGGCCCCAGGAGAGGTTCACCCGCACCGCTGGCCGAGCACGTGACCTCGGGGTGAGAACGGCATCACAGTGCCGTTCTCACCCCGAAGTACCGGTCTCGGCGCGGGGGACACTCAGGCAGCGTCAGCTCGGCCGCGATGACACGGTGGCAACCTGCCACTACGGTGGTATCACCCTGACACTGGAGGAGTGGTCATGGCCATGACGTTGCGGCTGTC
Organism: Cellulomonas sp. URHB0016; assembly: GCF_054057935.1. Taxonomy (NCBI): domain Bacteria; kingdom Bacillati; phylum Actinomycetota; class Actinomycetes; order Micrococcales; family Cellulomonadaceae; genus Cellulomonas; species Cellulomonas sp. URHB0016. The sequence continues at coordinate 2,838,194 of NZ_JBSRZU010000001.1, forward strand.
CGAGGAAGAGGCGGCCATTCTGCGGGACCTCGCTGAGGCCGAGCACCGGTCGATGAACGACGTCGTCGTCCTCGCGATCCGCGACCGTGCCGCCCGGCGCGTCGGCCGTGAGGCGTCGACGGAGGCGATCGCCCGGCTGATCGAACGGGACCGAGATCTGCTGGACCGGCTGGCGAAGTGACCTCGATCAGCTACCCCGACGAGAACGACGTCGAGGCGGTGCTCGGCCTGCTCGCGCTCCATGCGCGGGACGCCGGCCTGATCGGTGCGGCACTCGCACGACCCCAGCAGGTGGTGTTCGGCCACGAGTCCTACGATGGGCTCCACCTCAAGGCTGCTGCGCTGCTCGACTCGATCAGCCGGAGCCACCCCCTGTACGACGGCAACAAGCGTCTCGCATGGCTGCTGGCGGCCCGGTTCTACGACCTCAACGGCTACGCCCTCGTCACACGTGCCGACGACGGCGACGCGTTCATGCGGATGGTCGCCGGCGACGACCATCCGCCGCTCGACCAGATCGCCCGGTGGCTGGAGGACCACGCCGTACCGGACGACCGGACACAGCCGGTCGTCGGGTCGCAGGCGAGACGCCGCGGTCGGTGACGCAAGAACCGCGATCTCGGCCGCCCGCCCGCGGCCACCACCGACTGACCACACCACGAGAGGGGTTCACTTTCGCCCGTCGACACAGGGTCCGTGTTCAGCCGTCGTTGACACGGCGGTCGAGGATGCTCCAAGAGTGGACCGCTGCAGCAGACCCGATTCGTGGGTGCCTGCGGCAGAGGACTGTGTCGCATCATCTGGTTATGGGTCTTCACGAGGCGGTGTCGCACCGGAGCCGCCAGCCTTCGCTCAAGCCGTTCATCGGCAGGGGTGCCGAGCTGCGCGAACTGTGCCGACTCCTCGACGTGGCACGAGGGCACGGGTCCAGGGTGGCGCTGGTCTTGGGCGCCGCCGGCGTTGGAAAGACGCGCCTGGTCGAGGAGTTCGGCCGTGTGCTGGCCACGGACGTCACACCTTTGGCCGGGGGCTCCGTAGCGCGCGCGGACGCGGTGCCGTTTGGACCCTTGAGCGAAGCTCTTGCCCCACTGGTACGGGCCCGGCGCCCACGGGCGTTGCCGCCGCAGCAGGCAGCCGCACTCGACGCGCTCATCGCTCCACGGGAGGAGCCCCTCGCTGCCCCGACCCGTAAGGCGGTCTTCGAGGGGCTGCTCGACTTTCTCGGTGACCTCGAGGACCCCGTCGTGCTCGTCATCGACGACGTGCAGTGGGCCGATCCGTCCACCCTCGAGCTGCTGACCTTCCTTGCCCGCAACCTGTCGTGGCAGCCGGTCTTGCTCGTGCTGGTCGGCCGTGAGCCTGGCTGGTCCGCGACCGTGGATTCGGCGTACGCAGAGCTCGTGCGCAGCCCGCTGACCACGACGATCGAGCTGCGGCCGTTCAACCGTGCCGAGCTGGCCGCACTCGCCACAGCAAGGCACGGCACGCACGGGACGACCGCCGATGTGGACGACCTGCTGGAACGCTCTGGTGGGAACCCGTTCTTCGCCGAGCAGCTGCTGCACTCCGGGCCGGAGCAGGGAGCGCTGCCCTCATCCGTTCGTGCCGTGGTCGCCCACGAGCTGTCCGGGGTAGGCATGCCAGGGCGCCGGTTGGTGGGTCTCGTCCTCGCCGGAGGTGGGCACGTCGAGACGAGCTTGGCCGAGCACGCCCTGGGCCCCGAGGTCGCCGAAGCTGTCGGGGACGCTGGGATGCGCAACTTCGTGCTCCAAGACGGATCCGGCTTCCGGCTGCGCCACAGCCTGTACGGCGAGGCTCTGACCCCCCTCCTCGGCGCCTCCAACCTCAGGCAGAGCCACGAAGCCCTTGCGGTCGCCGCCGAGTCCCTGCAGGCCGAGCTGGGTGGGCAGGTGCTCGCGCCTGCCGTCCTCGCCGATCACTGGCTGAGCGCGGGTCGTGCCACCCGTGCACGACCGGCGCTGAGGCGGGCGGCCGCACAGGCGTGGTCGCAACAGGCGTACGAGGAGGCCTACTCGCTGTGGCGGCTGCTCCTCGACTCCCTCACCCCGGGGGAAGATCCGGTGCTGGAGCTTGAGGCGCTCAATGGCGCGGCGCAGGCCGCCGGCCGGACCCGGCGCGTGAAGGAGGCAGACGACCTGCTCTCGGCCGCCCTGAGGCAGGGCGCGTCGGGTGACCCCGCCACCCTGGCGGTCCTTCACGCCCGGCGTGCCATCGTCCGATACAGGCAAGGGCTGACGGCGGAGGCTTTGTGGGACGCGCGGCGCGGTCACGACCTGCTGCCAGGCGACTCCCCGGTCGAGATCCAGGCCGAGGTGACCGCGCAGCTCGCCAAGATGTTGATGATGACAGGAGACCTCGAACGCGCGCGCCGCACCGCCGAGAACGCACGGGAGCTCGCAGTGTCCGCGCGTGCCCCGGTTCTGGAGTGCTCGGCACTCACGACGCTCGGGACCGCACTGAAGGGCCTGGGCGAGGCCGCTGCAGCGATCGAGGCGCTGGGCGAAGGGCGACACCTCGCCGCCACGTACGGAGATGTCGAGGACGAGCTACGGGTCGCCACCGCAATATCGGGCGTGCTGTTCGACGATCTCCGATTCCACGAGTGCGTCGCGGTCACCAGCGAAGCGGTGGAGGTCGCCCGCCGCAGCGGTCCGGGCCTCAGCGGCTGGGCCGCCAGCTTGGTGAGCAACCTGCCGATGGAGCTGTACATGCTCGGTGAGTGGGATCTGGCCGAGCAGCAGGCGCAAGCGTTGGAGAGTTCATCGGGACAGGAACTTGAACCGCTAGACCGGGTCCACCTGGCCATGTCGCACGCGATGCTGTGCACGGGGAGGGGTCAGTGGGCGGAGGCCGAGCGTCTGCTCGAGCCGTTGCGGGACAGCCCGGACGTCGTTCAGCGCAGGGTAGTGGTGCCCGCGATCGCGGAGTTGTGCCTGTGGCGCCACGATCCCGAGTCCGCTCTGGCACTTGTCCAGGCGGAGCTGGATCACACGATGTTCGCCGCCGAGCGTGCCTACCTGCTGTACTGGTGCCTGCGCGCCCTTGGGGACATCGCGGTGGTCCGCCGGCTGCGCGGGCAGCCCGCTCCGCAGGGAAGCCAGGCCGCTGAGCTCGTCGACAGGTTCGGGCGCGATTTCCACGATCACGGCATGACTGGCCTGCTCGCGGCCGAGGTCGCGGCGGAGTGGGCGCGAGCGGACGCACTGCCTGCCGTGACTTTGTGGCGGCGCGTGACCGTGCTTGCCGAGCAGTGGCCGTCCGAGCGCGCCTACGCCGGGCTGCGGCTGGCCGAGGCGTGCCTTGGTGAAGGCGTGCCCGGTGCCGAAGAGGCCCTGTCGCGCGCCTGGCAGACCGCCTCGGCGCTGGGCGCACGACCGCTGGTCGAGGAGATCGAGGCGCTGGCCGCACGAGGATCGGTGGTGATCTCCGTACCGACCGAGGCGCCTGCGGTGCGCGCACCGGTCGCGCTGACACCACGCGAGTGTCAAGTCCTCGACCACCTCAAGCGCGGGCTGACCAACCGTCGGATCGGTCGCGCGCTCGGCATCTCGGAACGCACCGCGAGCGTCCACGTGTCCAACATCCTCGGCAAGCTCGGCGTCGCGAATCGGACGGCAGCGGCAGCCGTCGCCCGCAACCTCGGTCTCTAGGCAGTCCCCGTCGAGCCGGGCCGGCCTGTGGAAGCTCCTCGAGCCGGGGCACCGTCGTCACGGGCTCCGGGGTTGCTGGTCGCGCCCAAGTGCTTTGCAGGGGCCACCTGAGCGGACTACCGATGTGCGGGCCGCGGGGGCTCGACGATGGCGTCGCCGCCGATCAGGATGAGCCCGGGGCGCGGCCGGGCTCTCCGGTCCTCGCGGCTCCGCTGACACCTTGACCGCGGATCCCTGCTCGAGACCGGCGGCTCAGGCAGCAACGACACCTTGGTGGAGCCGGCAGAGCCTCCGGCAGCCCGTGGAGTGGCGGCACCGTCAACGTGGCATCGCAGATGCCGGTCGCGCCTAAGCGCTCTGCAGGGGCGACCTAAGTGAATTACCGATGTGCTCGCCGCCGCTGGCGGGCATCGTTGTGCCATCCCATTTCGGGGACGGCTCAGGATTCCGCTCATGAAAATTGCTGTCTCCATGGTCGTCGACCCGATCGACCGCGGATAGGCGGCGATTTCCGTGATGGCGGAATTCTTTGGCCACCGGCAGGATCAGGAGGGGAAGACGAATGTCCAAGCTCAACGAGGTTGCCCTTTCACCGGTAGCACAACGCCACTCGCGCAGGCGGGGGACCATGACGAACGCGCTGGCGGTGCCCGCCACGGCGGTCGCTCTGTTTCTCAGCGCTCCGCTGAGCGGAGCGCAGGCGGCACCTGTCACCTGGGAACCAGGCGCTTCTGTTCGGCCGAATCAACCTATCGAGGGCACCCGCTGCTACTACTGCGCGTGCAGAAACGGCGAGTGCGTGTGTCGGATCGTCCCTTGCGGTACGGCGTAGGCCATACGCGGCGCTTCAGCTCCGTCAAGCGGCTGCTGCACGGATAGGCGTCGGTGTCACCTATCCGTGCAGCCACCCCCAGATCACACGTACGTGAGTCCGGCGGGACTGTTGGCTGCACCCACCGGGCGCGGGTCATGGGTGGTGCTCGTGAGGTCGGCCAGGACGTCGGTCGGGCTCGCACCCGTGGTGCAGCGGCAGCCGTCGCCTGTCGGCGGTGACAAGCCGCGCCCTGGCGGTGCCTGGCCGCGATCGACCACCCGAAGTGCCGTTCCCGGCGGGCGGGACACTCAGGCCGCGGTGGCGATCGCCTCCGGCTGGACGATGACGAGGACCTGGCCCGGGCCCACCTGGTCGCCTGGGGTGACCACGATGTCCAGGACGGTGCCGCCGACCGTCGCCGTGACCGGGGCCTCCATCTTCATGGCCTCCAGGGCGAGGAGCTGCTGGCCGGGCTCCACGACGTCGCCGGGGCGGACGTCGATCCGGAACACTGTCGCGACGAAGGGTGCCTCGACGCCCTCGCATCCGTCGGGGACGTCGGTGCCGGCCGCCGCGAGCACGGGCTCGGGGTCGCGGCGGTCGAACTCGCCGGCCGCCTCCCAGGCGGACCGCTCGGCGCCGAACGCCGTCGACTGCTGCCGCTGGAAGTCGGCGATCGAGGACGCGTTGGCGGCGAGGAACCGCTCGTGCTCGGCGAGGGAGAAGGTGCCGTCGTCGATGCGGACGTCGAGGCGTCCGGCGGCCATGTCGGCCCGCATGTCGAGCAGCTCGTCCGCGCCGACGGGGTGCCAGCGGATCACGTCGAAGAACCGGAGCAGCCACGGGGTGCCCGGCTCGAACGGCCGGTGCCGGGCGTGCGTGTCCCACACCTGGATGGTGCGGCCGACGAACTGGTACCCGCCCGGTCCTTCCATGCCGTAGATGCACAGGTAGGCGCCGCCGATGCCGACCGCGTTCTGCGGGGTCCACGTGCGGGCGGGGTTGTACTTGGTGGTGACGAGCCGGTGCCGGGGGTCCAGCGGTGTGGCGACCGGTGCGCCGAGGTAGACGTCACCCAGGCCCATGACCAGGTACGACGCGTCGAACACGGTCCGGTACACGTCGTCCACGGACGAGAGCCCGTTGATGCGGCGGATGAACTCGATGTTCCACGGGCACCACGGGGCGTCGTCGCGCACGCCCGCCATGTACCGCTCGATGGCCTCGCGGGTGGCCGGGTCGTCCCAGGACAGCGGGAGGTGCACGGTGCGGGACGGCACCACGAGGTCGGTGGTCGACGGGAGGGTCTGCTCGAGCTCCTGCACGAGGTCCAGCGCGCGACGCAGGGGGAGCGCGTCGGGGTCGACGTGCAACTGCAGGGAGCGGATGCCGGGCGTGAGGTCGACGACGCCGCGCAGCCCGTCGTGGTCCACGCGCTGCTGCACCGCCTCGGCCAGGGCGTGCACGCGCATCCGGGAGGCCAGGTCGAGGCGCATCTCGCCGTACTCGACCAGCAGGTTGTCGTCGCCGCTGCGGCGGTAGGTGACGAGCGTGTCGCTCTCCCGACGAGCGAGGATGCCGCCGTCGTCGTGCGCCGTGCGGCTCGGGACCGGGGTGGCCGTGGGGCTGCGGCGCAGCGCGTCGGCCTGCGGCTCGTCGACGGGCACGAAGCGGACCTCGTCGCCCGGGCGGAGCTGGCCGAGCTTCCATAGCTGGCCGAGCGCGACGGTCGCGGGGCAGGTGAAGCCGCCGAGGCTCGGGCCGTCCGGACCCAGGAGGATCGGCAGGTCGCCCGTGTAGTCGACCGCGCCGACCGCGTACGGGGTGTCGTGGATGTTCGACGGGTGCAGACCGGCCTCGCCGCCGTCGGAGCGGGCCCACGTCGGCTTCGGGCCGACGAGGCGGACGCCCGTGCGGGCCGAGTTGAAGTGCACCGACCAGGTGGCCTGGTAGAACTCGGCGACGTCGTCGGGCGTGAAGAACTCCGGCGCGGCGTGCGGGCCCTCCAGGGCGCCGACGAGCCAGGAGCCGGTGATGGTGGGGCGCTCGGCGACGGGCACGGGCACGGGCCGGGCGTGGCCGGTGGCCAGGGGCACAGGCCGGGCCGGCCCGGTGGTCGGGCCCGTGGTCGGGCCGGAGCTGCGGCCGCTGGTCGCCGTGTCGCCGCTCACGGTCGTCGCGCCGCCGAGAGCGAGCAGGTCGCCGGGCCGCAGCGGGACACCCGTCGCACCGCCGATCTTCCCGAGGTCGAACGTCGCCGCCGAGCCGAGCACGCGCGGCACGTCGAGGCCGCCGCGGACCAGCAGGTAGGTGCGCATCCCGGCGGTGGGCGTGCCGATCGCCAGCACGCCACCCCGGGGCACCTCGACCGGCTCCCACTGCGGCACGGGCGCGCCGTCCAGGGTCACCGGGGTCGGGGCGCCGGTCACCATCACCGTCGCTCCCGTGACGAACCGGAGCTCCGGGCCGGCCATCGTGCACTCCAGGCCGGGAGCGCCCTCCGGGTTGCCCAGCGCGCGGTTGCCGAGCCGGAAGGAGAGGTCGTCCATCGGGCCCGACGGCGGGATGCCGACGTGCCACAGGCCAGTGCGGCCGGGCCAGTCCTGGACGGCGGTGAGCATCCCGGGTCGGACGACCTCGACGCGCGGGGACTCGTCCCGCAGGTGCGCGAGCGTGCCGGTGTGGTGCAGGGCCTCGGCGACCTCCGGCGTGCGCACGATCGTGCGCAGGAGGCCGAGGTTGGTGGCGATGCCGTCGACGCGGGTCTGCGCGAGGGCGTCGTCGAGGGCGCGCCAGGCCTCGTCACGGTCGGCTCCGGCCGTGACGACCTTCGCCAGGAGCGGGTCGTAGTGGGTCGAGACCTCGATGCCGGGGGCGATCCAGGTGTCGACGCGGGCGCCCGCTGCGGTCTCGAAGGCCGTGATCGTGCCCGCCGACGGGAGGTGGTCGCGGTCCGGGTTCTCCGCGTAGACGCGGGCCTCCACGGCGGCGCCGCGCGCGACCAGCGGGGTGTCGACGACCGACGTGTCGCCCTGCGCCAGCCGGATCATCCAGGCCACCAGGTCCACACCGAACACGGCCTCGGTGACCGGGTGCTCCACCTGCAGGCGGGTGTTGACCTCGAGGAACGCCGCCTCCTGACGCTCGGCGTCGTACACGTACTCGACGGTGCCCGCCGAGCGGTACGCGACCGAGGCGGCGAGGTCCCGGGCTGCGGACGCGATGTGCTCGCGGACCTCGTCGGGCAGGGCCGGTGCCGGTGCCTCCTCGACGACCTTCTGGTGGCGGCGCTGCAGCGAGCAGTCCCGGTCGCCCAGCGTGACGACCCGGCCGAGCCCGTCGCCGAACACCTGGACCTCGACGTGCCGCGCGGCGGTGATGAGCCGCTCCAGGTAGACCCCGGCCGACCCGAACGCCGCACCCGCCGTGCGGCGGACGGCCTCCCACGCGGCGGTCAGCTCGTCGGGGGAGTGGCAGGCGCGCATGCCGATGCCGCCGCCGCCCGCGGTGGCCTTGAGCATCACCGGGTAGCCGATGCCGTCCGCCTCGAGGAGCGCGTCGTCGAGCGTGTCCAGCAGGCCGGTGCCCGTGAGCATGGGCATCCCCACGGCCCTGGCCGCCTCCCGGGCGGTGTGCTTGGAGCCGAACAGCTCGAGCTGCTCGGGCGTCGGGCCGACGAACGCGACGCCCGCCGCCTCGGCCGCGCGGGCGAACCCGGCGTTCTCCGAGAGGAAGCCGTAGCCGGGGTGGACCGCGCCCGCACCGGTGGCCAGGGCCGCCTCGATGATCGCGTCGGCGCGCAGGTACGACTGGTTCGCCGGGGCCGGGCCGAGGCGGACGGCCGTGTCGGCGTCGTGCACGTGCGGGGCGCCCGCATCGGCGTCGGAGTAGACCGCGACCGTGCGCAGACCCAGGTCGCGGGCGGTCCGCAGGATGCGGACGGCGATCTCACCGCGGTTCGCGACGAGCAGGGTGTCGAACGTCATCGGGTCACCACCATCCGGACGGGAGTCGGGTCGAAGCCGTTGCACGGGTTGTTGACCTGGGGGCAGTTGGAGACGACGACGAGCACGTCGCGCTCGGCCCGCAGGCTGACCGACAGGCCGGGCGCGGAGATGCCGTCGACGATGCCGAGCGCCCCGTCGGGGTCGACCGGCACGTTCATGTACCAGTTGATGTTCGAGACGAGGTCCCGCTTGCCGAGCCCGTGGCGCCCGCCCTCGGCGAGGAAGTTCTCCGCGCACGCGTGCTGGGCGGCCGTGTGGTGGCCGTACCGGAGCGTGTTCGACTCCTTGGAGCACGCGCCGCCGAGGGTGTCGTGGCGGCCGCACTCGTCGGCCGTGACCGTCATGAGCGGGCCGTGCTCGCAGTCGCGGAGCACCGAGCCCGTGGTGAGGAAGATCGAGTCCTGCGCCTGGATCGTGTCGGGGGCGCTGTAGCGCAGCGTGGTGTCGTGCGCGTCGTAGACGAGGAAGTCGACGGCCTGGTTGCCGCCCAGGTCGACGATCGTCAGGGTGTCGCCGGCGGCGATCACGGCCGACCAGGGGGCACGGGCCGGGACGACCTCGTCGAGGAGCACGTGCGGGACGGCCGGGTCGACTGCCGGTGCGACGGCGGTGGTCAGGTCGGTGGTCATGCGATCCCCCGGGCGGTCAGGTCGGCGACGGTGTTGGCGAAGGCACGGCGGCCCTCGGGTGTGGCGGTCCACAGCGGGTCGGACTCGTCGGCGGGGCGGCCCTTCCATGCGACGACCTCGAGCGGCGTGCTGGTGAACTCCGGGCGGGGGTCGAGCGGGTGGGCCGTGTTGGCGACGAGCAGGATCAGCGGCGCCTCGGCTCGGATCGTGAGCGCCCGGCCCGCGCCTGCCGACCCCTCGAACACCGGGTGCCCGTCGGCGTCGATCCGGACGCCCTGGAAGAACGAGATGCTCGGCGGGAGGTCGCGTCGGGCCAGGCCGTGCTTCGCGGCGGCGACGGCGAACAGCTCGCGGCCCGCCGGCGACCCGCCCTGCGGCGACCCGTCGCCGTAGCGCTGCTCGTTGCGGGCCCGCGTCGTCGTGCCGTACAGCGCGTCCTGGCGGCCGGACGTGTCCCCGACGACCGAGGCGAGCACCCGGCCGGCGTCCGAGAGCAGCAGGTGCCCCGACGTCAGGTACACCTGCCACTGCACCTTGACCGTGTCCGCGACGTTGAGCCGCTCCCACGGGCGGTCCGCGCGGTAGGCCAGCAGGTGCGCGCAGGCGTCGCCGGCCACGTCGGTGAGGCGGACGTGCGTACCGCGGGCCACGACGAGCTGCGTGTACCCGCCGCCCGGGACGACCTCGGCGTGCACGAGGTCCCGCCGCTCGACACCCTCCGGGGGGTGCGGCCAGGCGCTCGCAGGGACCGTCGGCATCGCGAGGACACGGCCGCGGTGGTCGGCCTCCTGCGCGCGGGCGTGGGCCTTCGCACCGGCAGTGGTCGCCGTGCCCGTGGTCGCCGTGCCGGGGGCCGCCGTGCCGGTGGTCGCGCTGGTCGTCGTGGTCATGTCCGCTCCTGGTCTGTGCGCGACATTTCTGTCGTCTGACAGAAACAGCGTGCCGACGGGCGGTTCCGGCCCTGTCACCGGCAGGTAAACCTCTCGTTACGTGCAGGCTCGGGACGCCTCATCGGCGGTGATACGTTCGGCGGGCCATGGCTCGCAGACCCGGTCGACCCCGCGCGAGCGGCGACCCGCACGGTGAGCGCGACACGCGCCAGGACGTGCTGGACGCCGCCGCCGCGCTGTTCTGCACCGTCGGTTTCACATCGACCAGCACCCGGTCCGTGGCCGAGCGGGCGGGTGTGCGGCAGGCGTCGATCTACCACCACTTCGCCGGCAAGGACGCCCTCCTGCTGGAGCTGCTGCTGGGCACCGTCCGTCCGTCCGTCGAGCTCGCCGACGCGCTCGCGGCCGCCCCGGAGCCCGCCGACGCGCGCCTGTGGGCCCTCGCGCACGCCGATGTCCGGCTGCTCACCACCGGGCCGCTGAACCTCGGGGTGCTGTACGTGCTGCCCGAGGTCGCCGGCGAGCAGTTCGCCGAGTTCCACGCGCAGCGGGACCGGCTGCGCACGCGGTACGACGAGCTCGCGTCGGCCGTGGCTCCCGACGGGACGGGCGCCGAACGGGGGCCGCTCGTGCTGGGGCTCGTCGAGTCGGTGATCCTGCGGCGGCGGGACACGGCGTCGCTGGACCCGGTCGCCGTCGCGGACGCGGTCGCCGACGGCGTGCTGCGGCTGCTCGGGTGCGACGAGAGACGGATCGCCGCCGCCCGGACGGGGGCCGGCGCTCTCGTCTGACGGGGCGCGCTCGTCCGCCGCGGCGGGTCGTCCGGCCGGCGTGCGCTCGGTCGCCTCCCTGCGCTGTCGCCACCGCGCGCTGCGTCCGTCGGTGGTCGGGGGGCGGAGCACGCCTGGGCCGGTCGGTGACGCCGGGCCTGTGGATGACGGGCTTCGCGCTCGGTCGGTTCTTCGTACGTTGACCGCCGCGTCGGCCTCGGCGCGATGTCGACCAGGGGGTCCTCCGGTGCTACGTGTCCGCCCAGCCGTTCTCGCGCTCGCCGTGGTCGTCGCCCTCGTGGGGTGCACCGACGACGACAGCGGGGCAGAGGTACCCGACCCGTCCCCGTCCGTCTCGCGACGACCGCCGATCACGTCGGCGGAGCTGGTGGACGCCGGCCTGGCCCGCGCGCCGGGCTACGGCACGGGCGACCTCGACCTGGGCGTCGTCCCGTGCGACACGACGGCGACCGACCGTTACGGCACCTTCACGCGGACGTGCCTGCGGGATGACGCACCCGTCCTGGCCTTCGATGCGACGGGTCCGGACCGCTCGCTCCTGGCGCCCGGGAGCCAAGGGTTCGACGAGGGCTACGTGCGGGCGGCGGTGGCCGCCGCGGGGCGCTTCGTGGTGCAGGACCTCATCGACTCGACGGCGCAGTGGGACGACTCGCCCGAGGCCTGGGCGGGCCTCGACGCCGCGACCGGAGCGCTCTTCGGCGATTCGCCGCACGACGTCCGGGCCTCGATCGGCGACGGCACGACGACCGGCTGGTCGGATGCGGGGGACTGGCGCGAGAACCAGGGGCTGCGGCCGGCGCCCTACGAACCGGGTGTCCCGCGGATGTCGTTCGACGAGCTCGAAGTCGCAGGGATCACGATGAGCGCGATCGACGGCGACTACCGGCTCGGGTTCTCCGGCATCAACGTCCAGGTCGACGCGAGGTACCGGCAACCGGTCCTGACGGAGGACGGGCGGACGTGGGAGCTCGTCCACTGGCTCTCGGCGACGATCTCCTCCGACGAGGCGACGGGTGCCGCGAGCGGGATCGAGTGGCGCGACCACGTCACCGTCGGTGCAGAGGTGCCGGACGTCCGCACCATCGCCCCGCTGCACGGGCTGGCGGGTGCCGCCGGCCCGGTGGCGACCATCGACGACCTGTCCCTGACCCTGCTCGAGGGAGCGGTTCTCGCCAAGGAGTCCGAGAACGAGGCGCGGAGCTGGAAGACGTTCACTCTCGGGCCCGGGCGCGAGCTGCGGATCGACGGAGCCGGTTCGTACGCGGCTCCGGGCGAGGGAGTGCGGTGGACCGCCGTGCGAGAGTTCGAGAACTACCGGCTGCTGGTCCCGGGCGCCGCATCCGCGCTCGCGGAGATCGGGACCGACGACGAGGGGCGCTACCGCGTCCGCGTCGACCTCGACGCCAGCACCTCGGACGGTGGGACGCGCGCCTACCACGTCGAGTGGGACTCGACGCCCGAGACCGCGCTCGCCGAGCTGCAGCAGATCGCCGGTTCCATGAGCTTCTCCGTCAGGTGCCCCGTCCCCTCGCGTGTGCGGGCGTGTGCGCGCACTCGACGGTCGGTGATTTAACACAGGCGTTGCACGGGTGCATCGGGCCGGACACAGGCCGGGTGGTCAATGAACCTGTCGGGCGACAGAAACCCCGACGGCTCGTCCTGACCTGATGAACCGTGCCGCCGGCGCCCCCGCGCCCGAGCGGCCTCAGCACCCCGGAGCGACCATGATCATCGCCGGAGTCGGGCTCTCCGTCCTCGCCGTCGTCCTCGTCGGCATCGTCGTCGCCCGCAAGGTCGACGGCGACAGCGCCAACTATCTCGTCGCCGGGAGAAGGCTGGGTGTGCCGCTCGTCGCGGCGTCGCTCATGGCCGCTGCCGTCGACTCGAACGCCACCGTCGGGAACACCGACCTGACCGCGTCCTTCGGGTTCTGGGCGGGGGCGTCGCTCGCGGTCGGCCTCGCCATCTGCCTGCTGCTCACGGGGCTGTTCCTCGCGAAGCCGATGAACAAGATGGGCCTCTTCACGCTCGGCGACTTCTACCGGGTGCGGTACGGCCGAGGGGTGGAGGTCGGGGCGTCGGTGCTGATGATCTTCGCGTTCGCGATCCTCATGGCCGGCAACCTCGTGGCCTGCGGGTTCCTGCTGGAGAAGTTCCTCGGCATCGAGTACTGGGTCGGCGTCGTCGTCTCCGTGGTGCTGGTGCTGGCCTACACGGTCGGCGGCGGGATGTTCTCCGACGCGTACACGGCGGCCATCCAGATCACCATCACGGGTGTCGCGACCGTCGGGATGCTGTGGTGGGTCGGCTCGACGATCGGGTTCCACGTCGCCCCGGGCACCGGTCCGTTCGACTTCGAGCAGCTCACGTCGACGAGCTCCGGGGCGCCGATCAACTGGGCGACGCTCATCGCGCTCGGCATCGGTGACATCGTCGCGATCGACTTCATGCAGCGGATCTTCGCCGCCCGCAGCCCGCAGGTCGCCCGCCGGGCGTGCTTCAGCGCGTCGGCCGGCACCGCCTTCGTCGGCATCGCGTACGGGATGATCGCGCTGACCGCCGCGACGACGCTCGGCCTCGACCCGGCCGACGGCCCGGTGCTGTTCACGCTGCTCGACGACTACGCCCCGGCCGGCCTGACGATCCTCGTGCTGTCGGGCATCGTCGCGGCGTCCTTCTCGACGGCGTCGGGCGCGATCCTCGCCACGTCCGCCGTCGCGGTCCGCAACATCTTCGGGGTCCGGCGGATCGTCGACGAGCCGGGGGTCAAGGACCCGCTGCTGAAGTGGACCCGGGTGGCGATGCTGCCGATCGTGGCGTTCGGCGTGACCATCGCGCTCGAGGTGGCCCAGACCGGGATCCTGCTCACCCTCGCGTTCGACCTCATGCTCGCCGCGCTGGTCGTGCCGTTCCTGCTCGGGCTGTTCTGGCAGCGCGGCGGGACGCGGGCGGCGGTCGCGGCGATGTCCGTCGGGCTCGTCGTGCGGCTCACGCTGTTCGTCCTGACGCCCACGATGTACGGCGTCCCGAACGACGTGCTCTACATCGAGAACTCGTGGGTCTCCGCCTCGTTCGACGGCTGGCCGACGATGTACGCCGCGGCCGCCTCGCTGGTCGCGTACCTGCTGGCGGCGGCCCTGTGGCCGCGGACGGTGGCCGAGGAGGCCTGGGCGCTCACCGATGTGGCGCCCGCCGCGGCCGGCGCGTCGGGGCAGGGTGACGAGGACGAGACCGTGCCCGTCCTCGCCTGAATCACTATTACGGTAGGCGCATGACCATCCAGGTTCGGCCGGCGCTCCCGGCAGACGTGCGGGCCATCGGCGGGCTCGTGCAGCCCTACGCCGACCAGCGCATCCTGCTCGCCAAGGAGTGGGTCGGCTACTACGAGGCCGTGCAGGAGTTCCTCGTCGCCGAGGCGGAGGACGGCACCGTGGTGGGATGCGGCGCCCTGCACGTCATGTGGGACGACCTGGCGGAGATCCGCACGCTGGCCGTCGACCCCGCCTACCGGGGTCGACGGGTCGGGCACCTGCTGCTGGAGGCGCTGCTCGACCGGGCCCGCGCGCTCGGCCTGCGTCGGGTGTTCTGCCTGACGTTCGAGGTCGCGTTCTTCACGTCGCACGGGTTCGGGGTCATCGAGGGGACACCCGTCACGCCGGACGTCTACGCCGAGCTGCTGCGCTCGCACGACGACGGCGTGGCGGAGTTCCTCGACCTGGCCCGGGTCAAGCCGAACACCCTGGGCAACACCCGGATGCTCGTCGAGCTCACCTGACCGTCCCGCCACGACGAGTCAGCCGAGGGCAAGCCCTTCGACGTCGATGCTGTCGCCGACGACCTCGGTCCTCGTCCCGTCGGCGCTCACGACGAACCCGGAGACGAGGATGCGCAGGCGGTGCTCCCCCGCCGGGAGCGGCTGGCCCGTGCCGACGACGGCCAGCTGCTCGGCGACGCCCGGCGCGGGCAGCCGCAGGTGCCGGTCGGGTGCGGTGACGGAGCTGATCGCCAACGGGCCGGTCGCGATCACTCTGCCGGTCGCATCGAGCGCGACCGCCGTCGCCTGGACCGTCAGGGTGTCGCCTGCCCTCACCTCCTGGTCCCAGGCGATGTCGAGGTCGACGCCCCGGTCGGCTCCGCTGCCCGCGACGGTCGCGGTGGTGGTCAGGCCCCGCGCCGGCTCCACGGGCACCGGGACGAGGCTGCCGTCCACCATCGTGACGGGCAGGCCGCCGGTGAAGACCGGCTGCACGGTTCCCGTCGTCGAGACCAGCGTGGTGTAGGTGTACAGGGCGTAGGTGCCGTCCGGTAGACGGTCCCCGGTGCAGCCCAGCGTGGACGCGGTCGCGATCGTCATCGTCGCCGAGCCCGGTGCCAGATGGACCGGGTGCGCCTCGTCGGACGCCGCGGCGGAGACGATCCGGTCGTCTGCTGCGAGGTACAGCACGGGACGCGTCAGGCGCCCGTCGAACGTGGCGCCGGACCGGCCGCGCAGGTCCACGTTCACGGTGACGGTGTCCGGCCCCGGCGCGCCCGGGAGCTCGGGGAAGGCGACGGCCGACAGACCCGCGGTGCTCCCCGCGACCGCCGGGAGCGGATCGCCGCAGGCAGGCGCGGTCGCGGGCGCCGTCGGGGCGGGTGCCACGTCCGGCCCGGCCGGTGCGGTGCGTACCGACGTCCACCCGGCGTGCCCGAGCCCGAGCACCAGCGCGCACCCGGCGGCGGCGGAGACGAGCCGCGTCGCGACGCGGGCGGTGCGGCGGTGGGCGGTCCGGGCCGCGACGGCGGCGACGTCGAGGCGACCGACGGGCGCGGTCCGCTCGCGCTCGACGAGGTGCTCGTGCAGGTCGTACGTCATCGATGGCTCCTCTCGACCGCGAGCTCGACCTCGGTGTCCGGTGCGGGTGGCGGCGCGGCGAGCGGACCGAGCGCCGTCCCGAGCCGGTCCAGGGCGTCGGACAGGTACCGCCGCACGGCTCCTTCGCTGATGCCGAGCGTCGCGGCGATCTCGGCACCGGACAGGCCTTCGAGGTAGCGCAGCACCACGCACACCCGCTGCCGCGGGCTCAGGGTCGCGAGCGCCGCGTCGAGGGCGTCCCGGTCGTCGGCGCCCGTGTACGCGTCCGGGGCCACGGCCGGCGCGGCGACCAGGTGCTGCACCTCGCGCCAGCGCCGCGTGCGGCGCGAGTCGTCGATGAGGATCGTGAGCATCGTCCGGCGCACGTACGACTCGAGGGTCGCGGCCGCCCGGAGCCGAGGCTTGCGGGTCAGCACCCGGACGATCGCCTCCTGAACGAGGTCCTGGGCGTCGTCGGCAGAACCGGTGAGCAGGTAGCCGTACCGCAGCAGGCCCGGGCCGCGGTCGCGCACGAGCTCGTCGAGCACGTGGGACCAGCGGTGCATACCGCGCTCCTTCATGGTGAGAGGACAGGGCCGTCACCACCAAGACGGACGAGGGGCCCTCCGTGTTGGGGCCGGAGGCCGACGAGTTTCTCAGTGCGGCAGCTCCCGGAAGGAGGTCCCCAGGTCCAGGGCGCCCGACGTCTCGACGACCACGGCGGTGAGGCCCGTCGTCGCCCACGTCTGGTGGGTCTCGCCCGGCTCCCAGACGACGAGCGTCCCGGCGGTCACCGGACGGCGCGGCTCCTCGTCGACCTGGACCTCGCCCGTCCCGGCGACGACCGCGAACACCTGACGGCGGACCGCCGGGTGCCGGCCCAGGGTGCCGCCGGCGGCGACGTGCGCCACGTTGACGGAGGCGGTTGCGGCGTCGGTGAGCGGCGGGAGGAAGTCCATCAGCACGCCGGACGAGCCGAACGCGTCGACGGTGCGGGACGGGATCGCGAAGAGGCGCATGCCGGCATCCTCCCTCGTCGCAGGCCCGCGCTCAGCGCAGCACCAGGCCAGTGCAGCACCAGGCCAGTGCGGCACCGGGCGGCACCGGGTCGGTGCGGCGGCCGGGTCGCTGGAGCTCGACGTGGTGCCCGGGACCGGCGCGGCCATCGCGGCGGCGGGCCGGTCAGTGCGGCAGGCGGTAGGTCGGCGGGTCGGTGTCGCCGCGCACGACGAGACCGTCCGCGACCAGGGCGTCGAGGCAGCGCTCGCGCTGGGCGGTACCCGGCCAGACGGCGTCGACCGCCTCGGCCGGGACCGTGCCGGTCGCCTCCCGCAGCAGGGCCATGATCCGGCCCCGGACCTGCCGGTCGGTCCCGGTCCACGTCTGGGTGCGCCGTCGAGCGGCGTGCTCGTCCGACGGTCTGCCGGCGGCGCGCCAGGTGCACAGGGCCGCGACAGGACAGTCGTCGCAGCGTGGTGCGCGTGCCGTGCAGACGAGCGCGCCGAGCTCCATCGAGGCGGCGGCCCAGCGGGCGGCCGTCAGGTCGTCGTCCGGCACGTAGGTGCCGGCGAGCAGCGTCTCCGCCACGGTCTGCGAGGGGGCCGGCAGGGCCGCACCCGCCACCGTGCGGGCCAGGACGCGGCGGACGTTCGTGTCGAGCACCACCGACCGGCGGCCGAACGCGAACGCCTGCACGGCGGCCGCCGTGTACGCGCCGATGCCGGGCAGCGCGAGCAGGTCCGCCGTCGAGGCGGGCACCGAGCCGCCGTGCCGCTCCACGACCGCGCGGGCGCACTCCTGGAGCCGCAGTGCCCGGCGCGGATAGCCCAGCCGGTCCCAGGCGCGCAGCACGTCGCCCGTCGAGGCAGCGGCCAGGTCGGCCGGGGTCGGCCAGGTGCGCATCCATGCCCGCCACGCCGGCTCCACGCGGACGACCGGCGTCTGCTGGAGCATCACCTCGCTGACCAGGACACCCCACGGGGTGCGGTCCGGGGCGCGCCACGGGAGGTCGCGCGCGTGCTCGTCGAACCAGGCCAGGACCGGGGCGTGGAGCGCGCCCGGCGCGGGGGCGACAGGAACGGGGGACGGCACCGGAGCATCCTGCCTCAGGTTCGGCGGGCTCAGCGGCCCCAGGGTTGACCAGCTCCGGCTCGGGCCCCACGAAGTCCTCGGTCTTGCGCGTGACGAGGACCAGGTCGTGCACCATCGCGGTGGCCGCGAGGTAGGCGTCGTTCGCCGGGCGGCGGTCGGGCAGGTGCAGGTCCGCCGCGGCGAGCGCGACCGCGGTGTCGACCGGCAGGACCCGGTGGGAGAAGTGGCGCAGCGTGCGCTGCCGGGGTTGACGGGCTGCCGGAGCTCAGTAGGTTGGGTCGCGCTGAGTCAGGCACCTCGTCAGGGAGCCGTCGTCGTGCACGAGCTGTGGTCGTCCCGGTGGTTCCGGTCGTCCCGGCCGGGCTCCCTGACCCGCGCGGGAACGATCGCCGACCCGATCGCGCGCCGATGACGGCCGCACGCAGCGGCGACGACCGGCCGACCCCGCCGGAACCGCTCGGCCCGCCGCTGCCCGACGAGCACGGCGCCGAGCTGTTCCGCGACGCCTGGGGCATCCCGCACGTGCGGGCCACCGGCCACCTCGCCCTCGCCCGCGCCCAGGGACGGGTCACGGCGCTCGACCGCGGCTGGCAGATCCAGGTCGGCCGGTGGCGGGCCGAGGGCCGTCTCGCCGAGCACCTCGGCGCAGCGGGCGTGGAGTGGGACCGGTTCGCGCGTCGTGCCCGGCTCGCCGACACGGCCCGACGGGCCTTCGACGCGCAGCCCGGCGACGTCCAGGACTGGGTCGCGGCGTACGTCGACGGCGTGCGGGACGGGCTCGCGTCGTCGGGGGGCACCCCGGAGACGACAGCGCTCGACGAGCGGTTCGGGGACGTCGTCGAGGCCGAGCCGTGGCCCGTGTGGGCACCGCTGGGGGTGCTGCACGTCGCGCACGCGCTGTTCTCGTCGTTCCCGCGGCTGCTGTGGCACGACCACGTGCTCCGGACGGTCGGACCCGACCTCGCGTCGGTCCTCGTGCCCGACGGGACGGGCGGGACCGCGCATGAGCCCACCGCGGGCAGCAACGCGTGGGCGCTGCACGGGTCCCGCACCGCGTCCGGCCGGCCGCTGCTCGCCGGCGACCCGCACCGCGTCATCGAGCTCCCCGGCCCCTACCAGCAGGTCCGGCTCGCATGCCCCGAGTACGACGTGGTCGGGCTGGCCTTCCCCGGCGTGCCGGGGGTCGCGCACTTCGGCCACACCGGCACCGCGGCGTGGGGGATCACCAACGCCATGGCGCACCACGTGGACGTATTCCGCGAGCGGCTGCACCGCGACGGCGGCGGCGTCCGCGCGCTCGGCCCCGACGGCTGGGAGCCGACGAAGGTGTCGGTGGAGCGGATCGAGGTGCGCGGGGGGCCCGGCGAGACGGTGGAGGTCGTCGAGACCCGGCGCGGGCCGGTGGTCGTCGACCGTGGGGCCGGGGCGGCGTACAGCGTGCGGATGCCGGCGCGCGTCGACGGCGACCTCGGGGTGGCGTGCCTGCCCGCCCTCCTGCGCGCCCGGACCGCACGGGACGTCGCGACGGCACTCGCCGGGTGGGTCGACCCGGTCAACCGGGTGCTCGCCGCCGACACCGACGGCACCGTGCTGAGCCTCACTGCGGGCCGTGCGCCGGCCCAGTCCGTCCGCGGACCGGCGGTTACCGCTCGACGCGTGGTCCGCCGCCGCGCGCCCGGAGGCGTGGCAGGTGCTGCCCGCCGCCGTCGAGGTCACCGACGTGGCCGTCGACGCCAACGAGCGGCCCGACGGGCGCTCACCCGACCTCGGCACCGGGTACCCGTCGTCCTCGCGCGCGGACCGGATCGCCGAGCTGCTGGCCGCGCGTGCCGAGCAGCCGCTCACGCCCGAGGACATGACGACGATCCACGCGGACACCGATCTGGCGACCGCGGCGCCCCTGCTCGGCCGTCTCGCCGCCCTCGACGGTCTGACCCCGGCGGCCGACGACGCGCGCTCGCGCATGCTCGCCTGGGACCGGCGGATGGACGCGGCGAGCCCGGACGCCGCCCTGTTCGCCCGGTGGCGGGCGGCCGTCGTCGCCCGGCTCGCCTCGCATCCCGACCTCGCGCCGCTGCACCGGCCGCACGGCGACGGCGCGCTGTTCGACCCGTGGTTCTCCGTCGCCGGGCGCGTCACCGACGCGCTGCCACGGCTGCTCGACGTGCCCGCGCTCGACCCCGACGAGGTGCTTCGTGCCGCCTGGGAGGAAGCCGCCCTGGCGGTGGACCAAGCGGTGGCAGACGCCGAGCACGCCGGCACGGACGGGAGCGCCGACGGACGGACGGGCTCGACCCGCGAGCCGGCGCGCTGGGGCGACGTGCATCGGCTGCGGCCCGTGCACGTTCTCGACGCCGTGCCCGGGGTCGACGCCCCCGCCGTGCCCGGCGTCCCCCTCGGGGGCGACGCCGACTGCGTGCGCTCGACGACCGGCCTGCCCTGGTTCGGCGGTGACGTGTTCCGCGGGTCGGTGGCGCGCTGGGTGTGGGACCTCGACGACCGCCGGGGGAGCCGTTGGGGCGTGCCGTTCGGTGCGTCGGGCGACCCGGCCGGCCCGCACTTCGCCGACCAGCTCGGCGACTGGGCGGCGGCCCGGACCGTGCCGGTCGTGACCGGCTGGGAGCTGCTCCGGCCGCACCCGTGGCCGACGCCCGTCGCACCCGGCGCTCGGGGTTCGGCGTGACGGCGGCCGACGTGCAAGGGGCCGGCGTGACAGGCGGCCGCCCGCCGGCCACCGGGTGGCAGGGCCAGGTGGTGCACCCCCGCGAGGTCGAGGGCCGGGGGCCCTAGGCGTCCGGGTGCTCGGCCCCGACGCGGACCTCGACACGGTGCACGGCTGGGTGACCGCGACGGACGCGGCGCTTCCTCGTCGGCGAGCGCGCCGTCGACGTCACGTCCGGCGGCCATGGGAGCAGGACGCCGCGCACTGACGTCAGCAGGACCCGGCCGCCTCGACGGTCTGGACGGTCCAGACACCCTCCGAGTACTGCGTGAGCGTGAAGCTCGAGAGGATCGGCTCACCGATGCCCACGTCCGCAGCGGTGGACGTGCCGGTCGGGGTGGCGAACGTGGTCTCCCGGAAGTCGTTGCAGATCGTGCCCGTCGCGGTGCCGTCGCCGACCACGATGTCCCCGATGCGGGCGTGGAGCGCGCCGCCGACGGTCTGTCCCGCACCCGCGTTCCTGGTGGCGAGCTGCGCCAGGGCGTCGTCGACCGCCGTCGAGATGGAGAAGTTCATCTCGGTCGAGGGCTCGTTGCTGGTCAGCGTCCGCCAGTACGCGTTCTCGAACTTGTTGAGCGCGCTCCAGACATGGGTCTCGTCGATCCCCATGGCAGGGATGTTCTCGAACACGACGCCTGTGGCGGGTGTCGGCGTCGGCGTGGGTGTCGGTGTCGGTGCAGCGCTCGCCGTCTGCGCGACCGGCTCGGGCGCCGAAGCAGGCGTCGAGCATGCCGTGAGGCCGCCCACGCACAGCACCGACACCACGAGAGCAACGACCCGATCCACCACGTGCGCCTCCACGGCCGGGGTGCCCACGATGGGCGCCCGCCGACGTGAGGGTAGCGAAGCCGGCGGCGGCACGCCGGAGGTGCGGCGCAGTCGCACGTCCTCGATCTCGCCGTCACGCACGAGGTCGCAGTCGCACTGCTGTCCGAGAGCGTCCTGCGCATCATCCGGCCGTAGCGGCCCGGACGAGCGCTGCGACCGGAGCCGGCTCGGCGCGCGCGACCCCGCCGGGACCGGTAGGAACGGTCGGCATGACGATCGTCGGCTTCCACGCCTCGCACGAGCAGGTCCACCCCGCCGCCCTCCTCGCGGCCGTCCAGCGGGCGGAGCAGGCGGGTTTCGACGCCGCCATGTGCTCCGACCACTGGGCGCCGTGGAGCGTCCGCCAGGGTCACTCCGGATACGCCTGGTCCTGGCTCGGTGCGGCGCTCGCGACGACCCGGCTGCCGTTCGGTGTGGTCTGCGCACCCGGTCAGCGCTACCACCCGGCGGTCGTCGCGCAGGCCGCAGGGACGCTGGCGGCGATGTTCCCCGGACGCTTCTGGGTGGCGCTCGGCAGCGGCGAGAACGTCAACGAGCACATCACCGGCGACCCCTGGCCCTCGAAGGACGAGCGCGACGCGCGGCTGCGCGAGTGCGTCGACGTGATCCGTGCCCTGCTGGCGGGCGACGAGGTGACGCACGACGGGCTGGTGACGGTGGACCGGGCCAAGCTCTGGACGCTCCCGGACGTCCCGCCGCGACTCGTCGGTCCCGCCGTCACGCCGCAGACCGCCCGCCGGCACGCGCAGTGGGCCGACGGGCTCGTCACCGTGAACCAGCCGCCGGACGTGCTGCGCCGCGTGCTCGACGAGTACCGCGACGCCGGCGGCCGCGGCACGACCGCCCTCCAGGTGCACGTCTCCTGGGCGCCCGACGAAGAGACCGCCATCGGCGTCGCCCGCGAGCAGTGGAGGTCCAACGTCCTCGGCCCGCCGCGTGCGTGGGACCTGGACACCCCCGAGGCGTTCGACGACGCGACGAGGGACGTCGGCGACGACCAGGTCCGCGCCAGCGTCGTCGTCGAGCACGACCCCGAGCGGCTGCTGGACCGGCTCGTGGCGCTCGCGGACCTGGGGTTCGACGCGCTCTACCTGCACCAGGTGGCGACCGACCCGCGGCCCGACCACGCGAAGCACGGCGACGCCGCACCGACCGCCACCCCGCGCAGCGCGACGCTCGACGCGTTCGTCGACATGGCCGCCGAGCACCTCCTGCCGTCGCTGCGGCGCGTCGGCTCCCCGGCCGCCGCCCGGTGAAGGCCCTGCACCGCTGAGCCACGCGAACCCTGCAGCGAGAAGGCAGCCGCTCGCCCCGCCGGGCCGCCCCACCCGGGCCACCACCAGCGGCAGGCAGTCCGTCGCCCCGCCCCGGCCGCCGCACCACGGTCACCACCCCCACCTCGAGCGCGAGACCAACATGGGGGTGGACGGGGCGGTCCGGGTCAGCCGCGATGTTGGTCTGGCTCGTCCTGACGCCGGAGGGGGCGCCGCTCGGCGGCGACGTGGTGCGGGCGAC
This sequence comes from Cellulomonas sp. URHB0016, assembly GCF_054057935.1. Taxonomy (NCBI): domain Bacteria; kingdom Bacillati; phylum Actinomycetota; class Actinomycetes; order Micrococcales; family Cellulomonadaceae; genus Cellulomonas; species Cellulomonas sp. URHB0016. The sequence goes on from NZ_JBSRZU010000001.1 coordinate 2,860,986, forward strand.
CCGGCCCGATCCCGCTGCCGACGACCTGCGGCCGGGTCGAGCGCACCGCGACCACCGTGACCTGTGCGCCCCGGCGGACATCCACCGTGACCTGTGCGCCCCGGCGGACATCCACCGTGACTTGTGCGCCCCGGCGGACATCGAATTGGTCCGGGAGCCACACCGCGTGGCCCCCTGATGCTCAGACGAGCCAGACGCCGTCGCGCATGAGCCAGCGGTCCGCGTGCTCGTCCACCTCGCGCCATGCCTGGACGGTCTGCGGGAGCACCCGGAAGTAGGCGTGATCGGAGCGGAGGGCACGGGGGTCGAACCCGGTCTTCTCGGCGAACGCGTCGCCCTCCTCGACGGAGAGTGCGTCTCGCGCCACCACGTCGACCGTGCCCTGGACCAGCACGACGTCCCTGGTCAGGCCGACGCCGACCTGGACCGAGCGGTTGGCCGCGAGGTTCGTGCCGGTCGGGCCGGCGACCGAGGTGGCGAGCAGCAGCGTCGAGCCGTCCCACAGGAACGACAGCGGCGTCAGGCGCGGGGTGTCACCGTCGTCGGCGGTGGCGACCCACGCGTCGACGTCGTGCGCGAGCCGGTGCTCGGTGTCGGCACGGCGCTGCGCGGGTGTGCGAGGGCCGCCGGCCGTGGCGCCCGAGCCGGTCGATGCCGTCACGCGTCCTTGGTCCCGGACCGGCGGACCCGGTCGAGCAGCAGGATGGCGATGTCGGCGACCTCCGGGACGCCGACCGCTGCGCGGGCGGGAGGGGCGGACCGATCGGCCGGACCGGCCGACACGCCGGCCGACGGGCCGGCCGACGCCGACGCGCCGCCGGCCGGCGTCGACGCGCCACCGGCCGACGCCGACGTGCCGCCGGCCGCCGCCGACGCGCCGCCGGCCGACGCCGACGCGCCGCCGGCCGACGCCGACGCGCCGCCGGCCGACGCCGACGCGCCGCCCGCCGACGCAAACGTGCCACCGGCCGCCGCGACGCCATCGGACAGCATCACCGAGCAGAACGGGCAGGCCGTCGCGACGACGCCGGCGCCCGTGCCGATCGCCTCCTCCGCCCGCGTGGTGCTGATCCGGGTGCCGATGGACTCCTCCATCCACATCCGTGCGCCGCCGGCGCCGCAGCAGAACGACTGCTCGCGGTTGCGGGGCATCTCGGCCAGCTCGACGCCGGGCAGGGCGCCGAGCAGCTCGCGCGGCGGGGAGTACACCTGGTTGTGACGGCCCAGGTAGCAGGGGTCGTGGTAGGTGATGCGCTGGTCGGCCGAGCCCTCGTCGGCAGGAAGGGGCACCAGCCGCCCGTCGCCGACCAGGGTGTTCAGCAGCTCGGTGTGGTGCACCACCTCGAACCGGCCGCCGAGCTGCGGGTACTCCCGGGAGATGGTGTTGAAGCAGTGCGCGCAGGTCACGACGATGCGCTGCGCGCCGACCTCGGTGAGGACCTCCACGTTGGCGGACGCGAGCATCTGGTAGAGCAGCTCGTTGCCGGCGCGCCGGGCGGGGTCGCCGGTGCAGGACTCCCCGTCGCCGAGCACCGCGAACGAGACGCCCGCGGTGTGGAGCAGCTCGGCGACGGCCCGGGTGGTCTTCTTGGCGCGGTCCTCGTAGGCACCGGCGCAGCCGACCCAGAACAGGTACTCGACGTCGGCGGCGGACTCGACGTCGGCACCGACCACGGGGACGTCGAACGGCAGTCCCTTGGCCCAGTCGAGCCGGGCGCGGGCGGGCAGGCCCCACGGGTTGCCCTGCCGTTCGAGCTTGGTGAACGTGCCGCCGAGCTCCTTGGGGAACGCGGACTCCATGAGCACCTGGTAGCGCCGCAGGTCGACGATCGTGTCGACGTGCTCGATGTCGACCGGGCACTGCTGCACGCACGCGCCGCACATGGTGCAGGCCCACAGCGCGTCGGCGTCGATGACGCCCGATCCCACGAGGTCGATCCCGGCGTGGGAGTCGTCGACGGTCGCTGCGCCACCGGCCGACGGCGCGCCTGCCGCCCGGAGGTACGGCGCCGTGGCGGCGGCGTGGTCCCGCAGCGCGAGGGTGACCAGCTTCGGCGACAGCGGCTTGCCCGTGGCCCACGCCGGGCACTGGTCCTGGCAGCGGCCGCACTCGGTGCACGTCGCGGTGTCGAGGAGCTGCTTCCACGAGAGGTCCTCGATCGCGCCGGCGCCGAGGCGGGCGTCGTCGGGGAGGTCCTCCAGCGCGGCGAGGTCGACGGCCGCGCCGCTGCGGTCGGTGAGCGGGGCCAGCGGGCCGAGCGCCGGGCCGCCGGCGGCCTCGCGCCGGGCGTAGATGTTGACGATGGCCAGGAACCGGTGCCAGGCGACGCCCATCGTGGGCTGCAGCCCGACGACCACGAACCACGACATCGACACCAGGATCTTCACGGTGGCGAACAGCACCACGGCGGTCGCGAGCGTGCCGTGCGCGACCTCCACCCACGACGCCCCGAACCAGGCGGTCAGCGGGAAGTGCCAGGGCGTCGCGATCCCGGCGGTGGCCGGGTCCTGCGCGGCCAGCGCGTACTCCAGCCCACGCAGCAGGATCACCGCGACGACCACGGCGAACACCGTGCCCTCGACGAAGAACGCCTGTCCCTGGTTCGACCCGAAGAACCGCGACGCGCGCCGCGTCGAGCCGAGCCGCACCCGCAGCACGAACAGCGCCACGATCCCGACGAGGGCCAGCCACGCGAACAGCTCGACCGCCCACTCCAGCGGGGGGAAATGCCCGACGACCGGCAGGGACCACTCCGGGTCGACGACCTGCCCGTACCCGGTGACGAGCGTGACGAACAGGAGCGGGAACGACACCATGACGACCCAGTGGGCCGCCCTGACCACGGGTCGGTGCTGGAACCGCCCGTGCCCCACGACCTCCCGCGCGAGCGTGCCGAGCCGCGTGCCCACGGGCGCGAGCCGTCCCGGCGCCGGCTTCCCGATCGCCGCGGTCCGGCCGATCGTCACGGCCCCGCGCGCGAACAACCCGACCCCGACCACGGTCGCCACGACGACGAGCCCGAGACACACCCACTGCACGGCATCCACGGCGCCACGGTAGTGGCCGGATCACCGCCCGCCGCCATGCTCCGCCGAAGTCGTACCCGCCGTTCGACCTGGCGCGCGTGCTCGACGACCTCGACACCGACCGTCGGTGAGCCATCTCGTCGTCGACGCCTCGGCCCTCGTGACCTTGCTGCTGGACCCCGGCGGCGACGGTGAGGCCGTCGCGAGGCACGTCGAGGCAGCGCGCCTCGCGGCGCCCGACCTGCTGCCGTACGAGGTGACGAACGTGCTGCGCCGCCACCGGGCGGCGGGCGTGCTCTCCGGTACCGAGGCGACGCTCGCGTTCGACGCCTTCGTGACGCTCCCGGCCGAGCTGTGGCCGTTCGCGGCGGTGCAGGACGACGTGTGGCGGCTCACTGGCGCGCTGAGCGGCTACGACGCGGCTTACGTCGCCCTCGCGGAGCGCCTGCGCTGCCCCCTGCTCACGCGTGACCGGCGCCTGGCCCGCGCGCCGGGCCTCTCGTGCGACGTGCTCGCCGTCTGAGCGGGCCGGGTTGACCGCTCGACGGGAGGCCCCCGAGCGACCCCGCGCGCCGGGCCGCACCGCCGGTCAGGCAGGTGTGCCGAGCGTGGTGGCCGTGGCGGGATCGGGCACCCCGAGACCGGTGCACGCGTCCCAGCCGGGTCCCGCCCGGAACGCCCCGTTGCTGCCGCGCGTGATGTCGCGCAGCGCCGCGCTCGCCTCCCCGGCGACGGCGCCGGCGTACAGGGCCGGCTGGACGAAGCCGGGCGGCCCGCCGGCGAGGTGCGCGACCCGGGCGACCAGGCCCGCCCACAGCGGGGCGACGGCGCTCGTGCCGCCGTACACCGCGGGGCTGCCGTCGATGTACACCGCGTAGCCGGTGTCCGGGTCGGCCACCGCCGCGACGTCGGGCACGCCGCGTCCGCCCCGCGGCCGGGCGGGGACCCCGGCCCGCGCCTGCCAGGACGGGAGCGGGAACACGTCGCTCACCCCGCCGCCCGTGGCACCGCCTGAGCTCCACACCGTCTCGCTGACCACCTTCCCGTCCGTCGCGCGCAGGGTGGTGCCGCCGCAGCCGAGGACGTGGGGGCTGGACGCCGGGAAGTCGACGTGGTCGCCGCCCGCCGGGTCGGTGTCGCCGCTGCCGCTGTCGCCCGCGGCGCAGGTCACGGTGATGCCGGCCGCCGCGGCGTCGGCGAACGCGTCGTCCATGGCCGTGCGCGCCTGCGCCGTCCACTGGTCCTCGCTCTGGCCCCAGCTGATGCTGATCGCGACGGGGGTCGGCGTGGCATGGGTGGCCGCCGTCACCGCGTCCAGGAACCCGGCGTCGGTGTTGGGCGCGAAGTAGACGACCTGGTGGGCACCCGGGGCGATGCCGCCTGCGACCTCGATGTCGAGCAGCACCTCGCCGTCGGAGGCGGGGTCCTGCCCGGGCGCGTTCGTCGCCCCGTCGATGCCGACGGCCGTCACCGTCGGCGTCCGCAGGCCGAGACCGGCGAAGTAGTGGTTCAGGTCGCTCCGGGCGAAGCCGCCGCCGAGCTCGATGATCGCGATGGTCTGGCCGGCGCCGTCCGAGTCGGGCATGCCGTACAGCTCGGCGAGCTCCGGCGCGGTGTAGCTGGTGGCGGCGCGCGCGGCCCGTTCCGAGCGCGGGAAGGCCTGCGGCCTGTCGTCCAGGCCCAGCACGGCGACGACCAGCCCGTGCAGGTCGGCGGGGACGGAGAGCTCGCCGTGACGGGTCCGGTACGTGCCCTCCTGGCCGGCCACGGTGCTGCGGTACAGGCGGGTGCCGAAGAACCCGCTCAGCACGTCGACCGTGCCGGTGACCCGCAGCGTGCGCGATGCCACCGAGACGGAGTCGACGCGCAGCCCCGACGCCTCCAGGGCCTGCGTCACGGCGGCGACGTCCTCGGGGGCCGCGCCGAAGCGGTCCGCCATCGAGTCGCTGCCGAGCGGGCCCGGGAGTGACTCCACCGCGGGGAGCGGTGCGCGTCGACGCAGGACGACGGTGACCGTCACCACCTCCGACCCGTCGGCCGGCTCGTGGACCGGCCCGCCGATCGGCCCGTCGACCGGCTCGTGGACCGGCCCGTCGACGGGCACGGCAGCCTGCGGGACCGCCGTGCGTCCGCTCCCCGGGAGGGGGACGCGCGCCGGCGAGGGCGACGTGCCTTCCGGGGGCTGCTGGTCGGCGGACGAGGGTCCTTGGCTCGACGTCATCGGGTCCTCCGCGGTGTCGGAGCGGCCGGGCGCGGTGTGGGGGCGGCCGGGTGCGGTCTCGGGGTGCCCGGCGGGACGGAGCGCCGGGCGGCGCAGTGCGGCTGTGCGGCTGTGCGGCTGTGCGCGACCATCTGACCCTGTCCACCGCAGCGCGTCCACCCGGCTCGTCCACCGCAGCGCGTCCACCCGGCGTGTCCACCGGGCGCGTCAGACCCGGCGCGTCCGACCCGGCGAGTCGACTCGGCGCGTCCACCCGGCGCGTCCGCCTGAGCCGTGGCCCGGCCGCCGACGACCCGGCGCACGCCGCCGGGCTCGAACCGGGTTGGTAGAGTCTTGACCAAATCCATTCGAAGCCTCCCGACCGACCACCCGCCCCCGACAGGACGGAGCCGGACGCGTGCTGCTGCTGCTCGTCGTGCACCTCGCAGCCGCCGTCGTCGCGCCCGCCCTGGTCTCCTGGATGGGCCGCCGCGCGTTCTGGGTGCTGGCCCTGGCGCCGGCGAGCGCGCTGGTCTGGGCCCTGTCGTGGACGTCGCAGGTGCAGAGCGGCGACGGGCCTGTCGAGAACGTCGAGTGGATCCCCGCGCTGGGCCTGGGCCTGAGCTTCCGACTCGACACGCTGTCGTGGCTGATGACCATCGTCGTCGGCGGCGTGGGCGCGCTGGTCCTCGTGTACTGCGCCGGCTACTTCTCCGCCGCGGCGCAGGGGCTCGGGCGGTTCGGCGGGGTGTTCGTCGCGTTCGCGGGGGCCATGCTCGGCCTCGTCACGGCGAACGACATGCTGCTCCTGTTCGTCTTCTGGGAGCTCACCACGGTGACGTCGTACCTGCTCATCGGCCACTACGCGGACCGCAAGACGAGCCGCCGGGCCGCCATGCAGGCCATCGTCATCACCACCGCGGGCGGCCTCGCGATGCTCGTCGGCGTCGTGCTCCTCGGCAACGCGGCGGGCACGTACCGGCTCTCCGCGGTCATCGCGGACCCGCCGGGCGGCACGGTCGCCACGGTCGCGGTCGTCTGCCTCCTGGTCGGTGTGATCACCAAGTCGGCGCTGGTCCCGTTCCACTTCTGGCTGCCCGCCGCGATGGCGGCCCCCACGCCCGTGAGCGCCTACCTGCACGCCGCGGCGATGGTGAAGGCCGGCGTCTACCTCGTCGCCCGGTTCGCCCCCGCCTACTCGACGAACGCGGTGTGGCACTGGATCGTCCTCACGCTCGGCTGCGGCACGCTGCTGCTCGGCGGGTACCGGGCGCTGCGGCAGCACGACCTCAAGCTCGTGCTCGCCTTCGGCACGGTCAGCCAGCTCGGGCTGATCGTGCTGCTGGTGGGCCTCGGAACCCGGGCGGCGGCGCTCGCGGGACTGGCGATGCTCGGCGCGCACGCGATGTTCAAGGCGTCGCTGTTCCTCGTGGTCGGCGGGATCGACGCGGCGACGGGCACCCGTGACCTGCGGCGGCTGTCCGGCGTGGGCCGCCGGCTGCCGCTGACCGCGACGGCAGGGGCGCTGGCGACGGCGTCGATGATCGGGCTGCCGCCGTTCGCCGGGTACGTGGCGAAGGAGGCGGGCCTCGAGTCGCTGCATGACCTGCCCTGGGTCCTCGCGGCGGTCGCCGTGGGCTCGGTGCTGACGGTCGCGTACGGGTGCCGGCTGTGGTGGGGCGCGTTCTCGACGAAGCCGGCCGTGGTGCCCGCCGCCGTCGCCGAGTCCGACGACGGGCAGAGCGTGTCCATCGCCGAGGCCGGCCGGGAGAGCGCCGCCCCCGCGCCGATCACCACCCCGTCGCTGCTGCTCGTGTGGCCCGCGCTCGTCCTCGCGGTCCTCGGCCTGGCCGTCGCGCTCCTGCCGCAGCTCGGCGAGCACCTGCTCAGCCCCTATGCGGACACCTACCCGGAGGGTGCGCCGGGACACCTGACGCTGTGGGCGGGCGTCACGCCGACGTTCGTCCTCACGCTCGGCATCCTCGCCGCCGGGGCGCTGCTGTTCGCGGTCCGCGACCGGGTGGAGCGCTGGCAGGCCGGGGTGTACTCCGGACCGGAGGCCGACCGCGTGTACCGGCGGTTCATGCGCCGCCTCGACGACGTGGCCGCGGACGTCACCGCGCTCACCCAGCGCGGGTCGCTGCCGCTGTACCTCGGCATCATCCTGCTGGTGTTCGTGGTCGGCGTCGGCGGCACGACCCTCGCGGGGACCACCTGGCCGGACGACGTCACGGCGTGGGACCAGCCGGCGCAGGTGGTGTTCGCCGGGATGACCATCGTGTCCACGGTCCTCGTCGCGCGGGCCCGGCGCCGGCTCAAGGCGGTGATCCTGCTGGGCATCGGGGGGTACGCCGTCGCCGGGCTGTACCTGCTGCACGGCGCCCCCGACCTGGCGCTCACGCAGGTGCTCGTCGAGACCGTGACGCTGGTGGTGTTCGTGCTGGTGCTGCGCCGGCTGCCGCCGTACTTCTCCGACCGGCCCCTCGCGGCGAGCCGGTGGGTGCGCCTGGCGATCGGGCTGGCCGTGGGCCTGACCGTCGGCGGGATCGCGCTCGTCGCGCCGGGCGCCCGGCTCCGTGCGCCCGTCTCGGAGCACTTCGCCGAGGAGGCCGTGACCTTCGGCGGCGGCAAGAACATCGTCAACGTGACGCTCGTCGACATCCGTGCCTGGGACACGATGGGCGAGATCTCGGTGCTGCTCGTCGCGGCGACCGGCGTCGCGTCGCTGGTGTTCCTCTCCCGTCGTGGCGGCGCGATCTTCCGCGAGCGCGACGCCCCCGCCGACCGTGCCGTGTGGGGCGGCATCCCCGACACGATGGCGCAGCTGCGGCGGCCCGACGGGCCCCGCGTCGCCGGCAGCACGGTGGACGAGTCCCGCGGTCAGGGCCCGACGAGCGACGTCGCCCCCCGGTCGGCCGCCCGCGCCCGCGAGTGGCTGCGCGCCGGCCGCACGCTCGCGCCGCAGCGGCGTTCGGTGATCTTCGAGGTCGTGGTCCGGCTGCTGTTCCACACGATGATCGTCTACTCGGTGTATCTGCTGTTCAGCGGGCACAACGCCCCCGGTGGCGGCTTCGCCGCGGGTCTCGTCACGGGCATCGCGCTGGTCGTCCGGTACCTCGCGGGCGGCCGGTACGAGCTCGGTGAGGCGGCCCCCGTGCAGCCCGGTCTGCTGCTCGGCGGTGGGCTGTTCCTGTCGGCCGGGGTCGGGCTCGTCGCGCAGCTCGCCGGGGGGTCCGTGCTCCAGTCGTGGACGCTGGACCTGCACCTCCCGCTGGTCGGTGACCTGCACCTCGTCACGAGCCTGTTCTTCGACGTCGGCGTGTACCTGGTCGTCGTCGGGCTGGTGCTCGACGTGCTGCGCAGCCTCGGTGCCGAGATCGACCGGCGCGCGGAGACCGGTGAGGACGGCGAGATCGACGAGGCGACGGGCGGGGACGCCGACCCGGCGGACGCCGTCGTCGCCGCGAGGGGGTCGACGCCGTGATCGACATGAGCCCCAACCTCGTCCTCGTGGTGACGATCGCCGTGCTGTTCACCGTCGGCGTCTACCTGCTCCTCGAGCGCAGCCTGTCCCGCGTGCTGATCGGCGTGATCCTCGTCGGCAACGGCGCGAACCTGCTGTTCCTCGTCGCGGGCGGTGCCGCGGGCGGCCCGCCGATCGTGGGCGTGACCCGTGAGGGCGAGATGAGCGACCCGCTGCCGCAGGCGATGGTGCTCACCGCGATCGTCATCACCCTCGGCATGACCGCGTTCCTGCTGGCCATGGCGTACCGGTCCTGGCAGCTGCACCGGCACGACGAGGTGCAGGACGACGTGGAGGACCGGCGCATCGCCCAGCTCGCCGCGCTCGACGAGCTCGCCGTGTCGGACAGCGACGAGGAGGGCCCGACGCGCACGCTCGACGAGGACGCCGCGGAGACCCGCGACGAGACCGACGAGGGGCACCCGGCCGCCGAGCCGGCGGGGGAGGCGCGCCGATGAGCGACCTCACGTGGGTGGTCCCCATGCCCGTCGTCGTCCCGCTGTTCGCCGCCGGGCTCGCCCTCGCGCTGTACCGCCGGCCGAACCTGCAGCGCATCGTGTCGGTGGGTGCGCTGACGATCGTGCTCGCCGCGTCGGTGACCCTGCTGGTGAGCGTCGACGACGGCCCGCTCGTGCTCGACGTCGGCGGCTGGGCGGCACCGGTCGGCATCGACCTGGTCGCCGACCGGCTGTCGGCCCTGATGCTCACGATCTCGTCGGCCGTGACGCTCTGCGTCCTGCTGTACTCGCTGGCGCAGGGCGGCGAGGACGACGAGGAGTCCGCGCCGATCTCGATCTTCCACCCGACGTACCTGGTGCTGGCCGCGGGGGTCGCCGACGCGTTCCTGTCCGGCGACCTGTTCAACATCTACGTCGGCTTCGAGATCCTGCTCGCCGCGTCGTTCGTGCTCCTGACGCTCGGCGGGACGGGCGAGCGGATCCGCGCCGGGACCATCTACGTGGTCGTGGCCCTGCTCTCGTCGGTCCTGTTCCTCGTCGCGATCGCGATGATCTACGCCGCGTGCGGCACGGTGAACCTGGCGCAGCTCGCGCTGCGGCTGCCCGAGATCGACCCCGGTGTGCGGCTCGTCCTGCAGGTCCTGCTGATCCTCGCGTTCGCCATCAAGGCCGCCGTCTTCCCGCTGTCGGCGTGGCTCCCGGACTCCTACCCGACGGCCCCCGCACCCGTCACGGCGGTGTTCGCCGGCCTGCTCACCAAGGTGGGCGTCTACGCGATCATCCGCACCCAGACCCTGCTGTTCCCCGAGGGGCGGCTCGACGACGTCCTGATGTGGCTCGCCCTCGCGACGATGGTGGTCGGCATCCTCGGGGCCGTCGCGCAGGACGACATCAAACGTCTGCTGTCGTTCACCCTGGTCAGCCACATCGGGTACATGGTGTTCGGCATCGCCCTGTCCACCGACGAGGGCTGGACCGCGGCCATCTATTACGTGGCGCACCACATCACCGTGCAGACGGCCCTGTTCCTCGTCGTCGGGCTCGTGGAGCGCGCGGGTGGCTCGACGTCGCTGACCAAGCTCGGTGGCCTCGCGAAGCTCACCCCCGTGCTGGCGATCCTGTTCTTCGTGCCCGCCATGAACCTCGCGGGCATCCCGCCGCTGTCCGGGTTCCTCGGCAAGGTCGGGCTCCTGGAGGCCGGTGTCGCCGTCGGCACCCCGATGGCCTACGTGCTGGTCGCCGGGTCCGTCGTGACGTCGCTGCTGACCCTGTACGCGCTGGTCAAGGCGTGGAACAAGGCGTTCTGGCAGACCCCGCCCGTCGAGCGCCCGCCCGTGCGCCTGCCGTTCGGGATGGTCGGGCCGGCGGCGGCCCTCGTGGCGGTCGGCCTGACCCTGACGCTCGCCGGTGGGCCGCTGTACGCCTACACCGGCCGCGCCGCCGTCGCCCTCACCGAGCGGACCCCGTACATCGAGGCGGTGCTGCCCGACGGCGAGCGGGGCACCGGCGAGTCGGCGAGGCTGACGGACGTGGCGGACGGCTCCGGCCCGGACGGCCCCGCGGCGGACGGTCCTGCGGCGGACGGCTCTGCGACCGGCGGCTCTGCGGCGGACGGTCCCGCCGCCGGCGGCGAGGGGAGCGACGGATGAGCCTGCACCCCCGACGCGCCCGGTGGCGCACCCAGTGGGCGACGATCGTGTGGCTGACCGTCGTGTGGGTGTTCCTCTGGGGCGACCTGTCCGTCGGCAACGTGCTGGCCGGGCTGGTCATCGGGTTCGTCGTCACCGCCGGGCTGCGGATGACGCCGATCTGGTTCCACGGCCACCTGCGGCTGGGCCCCCTCCTGCACCTCGTCGGGCGGTTCGCGGTCGACCTGGTGCGCGCGTCGTTCGAGGTCAGCCTCATTGCGCTGCGTCTCGGGTACACGCCCCGGGGAGCCGTGATCGGCGTGCAGCTGCGCAGCCACTCCGACCTGTACCTCACGTTGACCGCCGAGCTGTGCTCGCTGGTGCCCGGCTCGCTCGTGGTCGAGGCGCACCGCCTCACGGGGATGCTCTACGTGCACGTGCTCGACGTGCGTCAGTCGCGCGGCATCGAGGCGGCCCGGCAGTCGGTGCTCGACCAGGAGGCGCGCGTGCTCCGGGCGTTCGCGTCCGACGAGGAGCTCGCGGCGGCGCATCTCGTGGCGGTGGGAGCATGAGCGTCGTCGTGCTGGTCTGCTCCGCGCTGCTCGTCCTGGGCGCGGTCCTCGCGGTCGTCCGGGCGGAGAAGGGCCCGTCGATGCTCGACCGGACCATCGCCCTCGACATCGTCGTCACCACGATGCTCGCCGGCATCGCCCTGTACGCCGCCGTGTACCGCCGGGCCGACGTGGTGCCGATCCTCGTGGTCCTCTCGCTCGTCGGGTTCGTGGGGTCGGTGACGATCGCGCGGTTCGCGTCCATCGAGCCCGAGGGGGAGGGCCGCGTGCGGACCCGTGAGGAGATCGCCGCGCAGGAGGCCGCCCGTCGGGCCGCCGAGGAGGCGTCGCTGTCGGACGCGCACGAGGCCGCGGCCGACGACGGTGCCGTGGAGGCCGACGAGCACCACGGCGGCGCAGCGCACGGGGAGGTCCGATGACGCACGGAGCCTGGGACACCGTCGCCGACGTGCTCTCGGCCGTCTGCCTGCTGGGTGGGGCGTTCCTCGCCTTCGCGGCCGGTGTGGGCGTGCTGCGGTTCCCCGACCTGCTCTCCCGCATGCACGCCGGCACCAAGCCGCAGGTGCTCGGCCTGGTCCTCGTGCTCGTCGGGCTCGCGCTGCGGCTGCGGTCCGGCGGGGCCGTGTGGGCGCTCGTGCTGGTGGTCGTGTTCCAGATGCTCACCGCGCCCGTCGCCGCCCACATGGTGGGTCGGGCAGGGTTCCGCACCGGCAAGGTGCGCGCCGACCTGCTCGTCGTCGACGAGCTGACCCGCGACCTGGACCGCGCGGGCGACGGCGACACTGCGGGGACGACCGGGTCCACGCCGGTCACCGACCGCTGACCGGTTACCCGGTCACAGGGCGCAAGTCCTCTCCACGCGATGGCGCCGTGCGACAGCGCAGCCGCGGAGCTCTTCCCGTTCTCGTCGCCGCGACCTCCGGTTTCGCGGCCGACGGCGGCGGGGCCATGACGGCGTAGGCGACGGCGACGCGCCGGCACCGCAGGGTGCGTCCGTCGCCGACCGGCGACGCGGACAGGGCACAATCCTCGCCATGGGAAGGCGACGTCGGGCCGTGCGGTCGTGAAGCTCTCCGGTTCCCGAGGCCGCGACGTCCGGTTGCGCCGACGCGGGGAGCTGGCGCCGCCCCCCGGCCGTGACGCGTTGGTCACCGTCGGAGTCGCGACGAGCGGCCCGGTCGCGATCTGGGCCTCCAGCGAAGGCGAGCAGGCCCTCCATGAGCGCGACACGCAGCCAGGCATGCCCTCCTTCCCACGAACTCGCCCGGCAGGACGACCGCCGGTCACGTTGGCCGCGTACACCGATCCCGAGTCGGGCGCGCCGACGGCGGTCGTCGAGCTCCGGTCGCTCGCAGTCGCGCATCCCTACGTCGACCGGCTCGTGGACGGCTCATTCCTGGCGGTGGGCGCACGCTGCCGCTGGACCAGGGAGACCGGACCGGAGCTCAACGCCGTCGTCGTCGACGAGCACGGCCGCACCGTCCGACGCGGGTGCCTCGGTGACGGTCTGCAGCACGTCCAGGTCGCGGCCGACGGGACCATCTGGGCCGGCTACTTCGACGAGGGCGTGTTCGGCAGCTACGGCTGGGGCGCGCCCGACGGGCCGGCGCCTCTCGGGCGCGGGGGGATCGTCGCCTGGTCGGCCGACCTCGAGAAGGTCTGGGAGCTCGATCCCAGCGAGGGCCTGGTCAGCGACTGCTACGCGCTCAACGTCACCGCGGACGACGTCCTCGCCTGCACGTACACCGACTTCCCGGTGATCCGGATCGCCGGCGGGCACGTCACCGTCCACCCCACCCGCAAGGTGGCCGGGGTGAGAGGGCTGATCGCGACCGCGGACCGCGTCGGGCTCGTCGGCAGCTACGAGGACCCCGCGCTGCTGGTCGTCGGACGCCTCGCAGGGGACCACTCCTTCGTGGAGAACGGCCGGTTCAAGCTGCGCACGCCGGACGGAACGCGGCTGCCTGCGGCACAGGTGCACTGCCGTGGATCAGAGGCCCACTTCTTCGTCGGCACCACCTGGTACAGCCTCGACCTCGGAGCGATCGAGTAGCTCGTCGGCTCCCCGCGGCTGCCAAGGAGTCGCTGGACGCGCATCCGGCCCTTGTCCGAGCAGGTGCGAGCCCGCTCGCCCGGCCCACTACGCCAGCCGGTCCAGGAACGTGAGCACCCGCTCGGTCAAGAGGCGGGTCGCGGGCTCGTCGTACGACGCGAGGCTGCTGTCGGTGAACAGGTGCTGGTCGCCGGGGTACAGGAACAGCTCGGCCTCGTCGGTCTCGGCCACCAGCGCCCGTGCCGCGTCGATGTCCCCCTCGCCGACGAAGAACGGGTCGGCGTCCATCCCGTGCACCTGCACGGGCACCCCCGCGGGCCACGGGCCGCCGAACTCCGACGTCGGCACACAGGCGTGCAGCAGCACCGCGCCGCGGGCGCCCGGCCTCGTCTGCGCGAGGAGCTGTGCCGGCATCACACCGAGCGACAGCCCGACGTAGACGAGGTCCTCAGGCAGCCCGTCGGCGGCCGCGCGACCGCGCTCCATCACGGTGTCGAACCCGACCTCGCCCGCGTAGGCGATGCCGTCGTCGAGCGTGTCGAACGTCCGGCCGTCGTACACGTCCGGCGCGTGGACGGTGTGGCCGGCGGTTCGCAGGGTGTCCGCGAGGGCCCGCACTCCCGGGGTCAGGCCCTGGGCGTGGTGGAGCAGCAGGATCTCGGCCATGTCAGGACCTCCGGTGACGTCGCGGACGCTCGGCGCAGGCCACGGCTCGGTCCTGCGGGGACGATCTTGCCGCGCGCCTCCGACACCCGCCGCCGCTCGGCCCGTGGCGTGCCAGGCGGAGAACCGCGATGAGCCCCGAAGCCCACGGAGGCGCGGACCACGGCTCGTCTACGGGCCAGACGGATCGGTGAACGTCACCGGCTTGCCGGTGGTCTCGGCGTAGGCGATCTCCCTGCGCGTCGACTCGCCGATGTACCCGCCGGGGTTGACGACAAGGACCCGGTCGGCCAGGTCGATCTTGTGCCGGTGGAGCGCGTCGAGCGCGGTCTTCTGCTCGGAGGTCACCACCTCGTCTGCTTCGCCTGGTGCGACGACGATGACTCCTGCGAAGGTCAGCTCACGGTTCGCCGCACGCAGCTGGTCCACGAACCGCGCAGAGCCGCAGAGGCAGACGATCTCAGGTCGGTCGGGCACGTGCACTCCTTCGGTCCGACGGCGTTGCTTCCCGTCGATGCTCGCGCGTTCGCTCGTCGTCCGTCCCGCTCTCGCGCGCCGACAAGGTCCGGGCTCCGGGGCGTCAGCCGGACGTCGCGAGCGTCGTCAAGACCTTTACCAGCCCGGCCGTGTCCACACCGGCGAAGAAGTCGGCGTCGGCCGCCTCGACCTGCTCGATCGCGCGTCGCGCGAGCGCCGCGCCCTCGTCCGTGACGGTGACGACCTTGGCGCGGGCGTCCGTCGGGTGGGCGTCGCGCCGCACCAGCCCTTTGGCCTCCAGCCGGACGACGACGTCGGACGTCATCTTCACGTCCGTGCCCGCCTGGGCCGCGAGCCGGACCTGGGTGGGCGGCTCGTCGGTCGAGGCGAGCCACCAGGCGCACGCGAGCAGCACGAACTGCACGTGCGTGAGCCCGAGCGGCGCCAGCGTGGCCGTCATGGTCCGCTGCCAGGCCATCGTCGCGTGCCACATGAGGAACCCGGGGCTCTGCGACGGGCCGCCGGCGAACCGGGTCACGCGTACTGCTCCGCCGCCACGAGCAGCGCGGCCATGGACTCGGGGAAGTCGCCGCTGATCTGCGGGCCGAGCACAGGGCCGGTGGCGTCGGCGCCCGGGCCGGTGATCTCGAGGCGGTGTGCGAGGCGGGTGCCTCCGTCGTCGAGCGGGGTCAGGGTGTGGCGGAACTGGAGCACCACGTCGCCGAACGCGGTCTGGTCGGCGTAGGTGGCCTCCTCGACGAGGTCGACGATCGTGGACTGGAAGGTTTCCGGGCCGCCGTCGGGCGTGACGGCGAGCGTGGAGCCGACGGCGAACGGGCCGTGCAGCTCGAACACGTCGGCGCCGGGGTAGGTCAGGACCCCGCGGTGCAGGTCGGCGAGTGCGGTCCAGACGGCCTTCGGGGACAGGGTGGTCTCGGTGGTGTGCTCGGTGCTCCACATGACGTCGCTCCTTCGGAAGGTATTTAGTCCGTGGACCGACTATAGGCGCACGGACTAAATAAGCGCAAGGGACCTTGGGCACTGACGGACCGCCCGCACCGGTGCTTGAATCGCGAGATGAAGGCGTACGCATGACCGGCGACGTCGTGGTCGTCGGCTCGGGCCCCAACGGGCTCGCGGCCGCCGTGACGCTCGCACGGGTCGGGCTCTCCGTGACGGTGCTCGAGGCCCAGCCCACCATCGGCGGCGGTGCGCGGACCCTCGACCTCGGCCTGGCCGACGGCGTCGTGCACGACGTCTGCTCCGCGGTCCACCCGATGGCGTGGGCGTCGCCGTTCTTCGGCGCGTTCGACCTCGCCGCACGCGGCGTCGAGCTGCTGACCCCGGACGTGTCGTTCGCCCACCCGCTCGCCGGCGGCCGTGCGGGCATCGCCTACCGGGACCTCGACCGCACCGTCGAGCGGCTCGGCGTGGACGGGCCCGCGTGGCGCGGCCTGCTCGGCCCGCTCGTCGCCGAGCCGGAGCACACCGTCCGGGTCGCGCTCGGCGACAAGCGGAGCATCCCGCCCGGCCTGCTGCCCACCGGGTTACGCACCGCGGCGCACTTCGGGCTGGAGCTCCTCGAGCAGGGGACGCGTGCGTGGGACCGGCGGTTCGTGGACGACGTCGCGCCCGCGCTGCTCACGGGGGTGGCGTCGCACGCCATCACGCCGATGCCGAGCCTCGCCGCCGCCGGGACGGCTCTGCTCCTCGCGAGCCTGGGGCACGCCGGGGCGGGGTGGCCGATCCCGCGCGGCGGGTCGGGCGCGATCGTCGCGGCCCTGGTCGCCGACCTGCGCGCGCACGGCGGCGAGATCGTCACCGACCACCCCGTGCGGTCGACCGCCGACCTCCCGCCCGCGCACTGCTACCTGTTCGACACCACGCCGGGCGCGGTCGTCGAGGTGTTCGGTGACCGCATCCCCGCGCGGATCCGGCGGGCCTACGGCTCGTTCCGGCACGGCAACGCCGCCGCCAAGGTCGACTTCGTGCTCTCGGGCCCGGTGCCGTGGACCGTTCCCGACGTGGGTCTGGCGGGTACCGTGCACGTCGGCGGCACCCGGGCCGAGGTCGCCGCGGCGGAGGCCGCCGTCGCCGCCGGCCGGCACGCCGAGCGGCCGACGGTGCTGCTCAGCGACCCGACCGTCGTGGACCCGGACCGCGAGCGCGGCGGCGTGCGACCGCTGTGGACCTACGCGCACGTCCCGGCGTTCTCCGACGTCGACGTGACCGAGGCGGTGACCGCCCACGTGGAGCGGTACGCGCCCGGGTTCCGGGACGTCGTCGTGGCCTCCCGCTGCGTCCCCGCCGCGCGCATGAGCCACCACGACGCCAACTACGTGGGCGGCGACATCGCCGGCGGCGCGGCCACGATCGGGCAGGTGCTCGCCCGGCCGACGGCGCGCCTCAACCCCTACGCCACCGGGCGCGACGGGGTGTACCTGTGCTCGGCGTCCACGCCGCCCGGGCCCGGGGTGCATGGGCTCTCCGGCTGGTACGCGGCCCGACGGGTGCTGCGCGAGGTGTTCTGCGACCCGACCGTGCCGGACCTGTCACCACTGCCGCGGTACCTGGTCGACGACCCGTCGATCTGACCGCTTGGTCGACGAGGCGTCGATCTGACGAGCTGCTCGACCACGCCTCGATCTGACGAACAAGGTCGACTGCCGTCGGCCTTCCGGCGGGCGGGTCCGTCTCAGTCGGTGTCGAGCCCGCGCTTGCGGTCCACCTTCGACACGTAGTTCGCCGTGCCTCGGGTGGCCAGCACGCGGGCGACGGCCACGAGGGCGCCGGTCGCCGCGGCGGCGATGACGATCTCGGTCAGGCCGTGGTCACCGTCGTCGTCGTCCGGCTTCGGCGGCTTGTGGCCGGTGGCGGCCTTCCACGACTGGTTGATCGCCTGCTGCGCCGCCCACGCCGCCCCGAGGGCGACCGCGGCGCCGACGATCTTCGCGAACATCGACTGCTGGGACTTGCTGGGCATGGCGAACCTCCAGGTGAGGGGCCTGGTCACGGCCTGCCGTCCACCGTAACCGGCGGCCGGTCAGGTCGCTGCCCGACGGTGGAACCCGGCGCCTGGACGGACGTCCGGACGCCGCAGGGACCGGGCGTAGGATCGCGGGCGAACGACAGGGGAGCGTCAGGTGGCCCGGCACATCGCCGGGAGGCCGGGACGCTGAGAGTGCGGACCACCGCAGACCCTCGAACCTGATCCGGTTGGTACCGGCGTAGGGAGTCGGGCTTCTCAGTCCCCGCGGTCGTCGTCGGCGTCCCGCGCGAGGCCGACGACGGACGCGGTGACCCCCTCCTTGATGACCAGGAGGAGCACCACACATGGCGAGCACGTCCTCGCACCCGGGCCGCACGGCCCTCGTCCTCGTCGCCGGCCTGACGACGGCGGCCGTCGCCGGCTGCTCGGCCATCGGCACCTCGTCCGGCTCGGGGTCCGACGGGCCCAGCGGCTCGGCCGGCACCGTCACGCTCGTCACGCACGACTCGTTCGGGCTGTCGGACGGCATCCTCGACGACTTCACCGCGCAGACGGGCTTGGCGGTGAAGGTGGTCCAGCCGGGCGACGCGGGCACCCTCGTCAACCAGCTCGTGCTGACCAAGGACGCGCCCCTCGGCGACCTCGTCTACGGCATCGACAACGCGTTCGCGTCCCGCGCGGTCGACGAGGGCGTCGTCGAGCCCTACACGTCGCACGCCCCGGCGGCGAAGGACGCGGCCCAGTACGCGGTCGGCGACACCGGCGCCCTCACCGCCGTGGACCTCGGTGACGTCTGCATCAACACGGACCACACCTGGTTCCGGTCGCACGGCGTCCCCGAGCCGACGACGCTCGACGACCTCACCAGGCCCGAGTACAAGGACCTGCTCGTCGTCCCGGACGCCGTGACCTCGTCGCCCGGGCTGGCGTTCCTGCTCGCGACCGTCGGGGCGTTCGGCGAGGACGGCTGGCAGGACTACTGGACGAAGCTGCGGGCCAACGGCCTGCAGGTCGCGAGCGGCTGGACCGAGGCGTACGACACCGACTTCAGCGGCGGTGGCGGCGGCGGCCCGCGGCCGATCGTGCTCTCGTATGCGTCGTCGCCGCCGGCGAGCGTGCCGGAGGGCGGCACCGAGCCCACGACGGGTGCGCTGCTCGACACGTGCTTCCGTCAGGTCGAGTACGCCGGGGTGCTGGCGGGGGCGAAGAACCCGACGGGCGCGCAGCAGCTGCTCGACTTCCTGCTCTCCGACGAGGTGCAGGACGACATCCCGGGGTCCATGTACATGTACCCGGTCAGCAGCACGGCCACGCTGCCCGACGAGTGGGCGCAGTGGGCCCCGCTGGCCCCGAAGCCGTTCACCGTGCCGCCCGACGAGATCACCGCGCACCGCGAGGCGTGGCTCGCCGACTGGTCGGAGACCGTGGTCGGCTGATGAGCACGGCGACGACGACCCGCCCCGACCTGCCGGTGACCGGCGGGCCGGGGCGGGGCGTGCGTCCGGGGGTGCGCCCGGGTGTGCCCGTGGGCACGGCCGTGTTCTGGTCCGCCGCGGTCGTCGTCCCGCTGCTGTTCCTCGGGGTGTTCTTCGCGTGGCCCGTCGTCGTGATGGTGGGCAAGGGCTTCGTCACCGACGGGCACCTGGACCTGTCGGCGTTCGCGGAGGTGTTCTCCCGGCCGCGGACGTGGCGGATCGTCGGGCTGACCCTCGCGCAGGCGTCGATCGCGACGGTCGCGTCGGTGCTGCTCGGCGTGCCGGGCGCATACGTGCTGTACCGCCGTCGGTTCCGGGGCCGGTCGGCGGTCCGGGCCCTCGTGACCGTGCCGTTCGTGCTGCCCACCGTCGTGGTGGGCGTCGCGTTCCGGTCGCTGCTGGTGCAGGGCGGACCGCTGGGGTTCCTGCACCTCGACGGCACGTTCGCCGCCATCGTCGCCGCGCTGGTGTTCTTCAACTACGCGGTCGTGGTGCGGGCCGTCGGGGGCCTGTGGGAGCGGCTCGACCCGCGGCCGGCGCAGGCCGCACGGGCGCTGGGCGCGTCACCGTGGCGCGCGTTCCGGACCGTCACCCTGCCCGCGCTGACCCCGGCGATCGCGTCCGCGGCGTCGCTGACGTTCCTGTTCTGCGCGACGGCGTTCGGCACGGTCCTCGTGCTCGGCGGGCTGCGGTTCGGCACCGTCGAGACGGAGATCTGGATCCAGACGACGCAGTTCCTCGACCTGCGTGCCGCCGCCGTGCTGTCGGTGGTGCAGCTCGTCATCGTCGCCGGGGTGCTCGTGCTGGCCGGCCGGGCCCGGTCGCGGCAGGAGCGGGCGCTCGCCCTCGGCGCCCCGGCGCAGAGCGTCCGCCCGCTGACGCTGCGCCGGCCCACCGGGATGCCGCCCGGCGACGGGCACGGCCCGGCGCTCGCGGCCGCCGGCGTCACGGCCGCCGTGGTGCTGCTCCTCGCCCTGCCGCTCGTCAACCTCGTGGTCCGCTCGTTGCGGGTCGGCGACCGCTGGGGCGTCGACCACTACACGGCGCTGGGCACCACCGGCGGCGCGCTCGACGTCACCGTGTGGCAGGCGGCCCTCAACTCCCTGCGGATCGCCCTCGACGCGACGGTCATCGCGCTCGTCGTCGGCGGGCTCGTCGCGCTCGTCGTGTCCCGGCGGCCCCGCCGCGCGGTGGGACGCCGGGCCGTCGCCGGGCTGGACGCGCTGTTCATGCTGCCGCTCGGCGTCTCGGCGGTCACCGTCGGCTTCGGCTTCCTGCTGTCGATGCACCGGCCGTTCGGGCTCGACGTCGACCTGCGGAGCTCACCGGTGCTGGTGCCGATCGCGCAGGCCGTCGTCGCCGTGCCGCTCGTGGTCCGGACCGTGCTCCCCGTGCTGCGGGCGATCGACCCGCGCCTGCGGGAGGCCGCCGCGACGCTCGGCGCCGCTCCCGGGCGGGTGCTGCGGACCGTCGACCTGACCATCGCCGCCCGGTCCGTCGGCCTCGCCGTCGGGTTCGCGTTCGCCGCGTCGCTGGGGGAGTTCGGCGCGACGTCGTTCCTCGCCCGGCCCGACCGGCCGACGCTGCCGGTCGTGATCTTCCGGCTCATCGGGCGACCGGGGGCCGACAGCTACGGGATGGCGCTCGCCGCCTCCGTGGTGCTCGCGGTGCTCACCGCGGGCATCGTCGCGGCGTGCGAGCGGTTGCGCGTCGCCGGAGCGGGGGGCGAGTGGTGAGCGCAGGGGTGAGGCGAGTGGTGAGGCAGGTGCGAGCCGAGTGGTGAGCGCGGGAGCCGGGCGAGTGGTGCGCGCAGGAGCGACGCGAGTGGTGCCCGCAGGGGCGGGGCGAGCGGTGAGCGCAGCAGCGGGAGGTGAGCGGTGAGCGCAGGTCTGCAGGTCAGCGCGGCGGTGGTGCGGTACGGCCCGACGACCGCCGTCGACGGCGTGTCCCTGCACGTGGCGCCCGGCGAGGTCGTCGCGCTGCTCGGGCCGTCCGGGTGCGGCAAGTCGTCGCTGCTGCGGGCCGTCGCCGGGCTCGAGCCGCTCGCCGCGGGGTCCGTCGCGTGGGACGGGGACCCGGTCGACCGCGTGCCCGTGCACCGGCGGGGGTTCGGGCTGATGTTCCAGGACGGGCAGCTGTTCGCGCACCGGGACGTCGCCGGGAACGTGGCGTACGGGCTGCGGACCGCGAGCGCGCACCGGGTCGACGAGCTGCTCGACCTCGTGGGGCTCGCGGGCTACGGCGCCCGCCCTGTCGCCACGCTGTCCGGCGGCGAGCGCCAGCGCGTCGCCCTCGCCCGCGCCCTCGCGCCCGCACCCCGGCTCCTGCTGCTCGACGAGCCCCTGTCCGCCCTCGACCGCGCCCTGCGGGAACGCCTCGCGGTCGACCTGCGGGCCGTGCTCGTCGCGACCGGCACCACCGCCGTGCTCGTCACGCACGACCAGGACGAGGCGTTCGCCGTCGCGGACCGGGTCGCCGTGATGAGTGCCGGGCGGCTCCTCCAGGTCGACGCACCCGCCGACCTGTGGCGGCGGCCGGCGTCCCGGGCGGTCGCCGAGTTCCTCGGGTACGAGGCGTTCGTCGTCGCCTCGTCGGCCGCGGCGGGGCCCCTGACCCGGGCGCTCGGCCGGGACCTGCACGCCGACGACGTGCTCGCCCTCGGCGAGGGTGCGTTCGTGGTCCGCGCCGGGACCTCGGACCTGCCCGACACCGTCAAGGGCGAGGTGCGGGCGGTGACCTCGCGCCGGGGCCGTTCCGAGGTGCGCGTCGAGGTCGACGGCATCGGCACCGTCACCGCGCTCGCGCCCGTCGGCGCACGGTTCGACGCGGGCGCCGTCCTGCCGCTCGTCGTCGACGCGGACGCCCTCGCGGTGCTGCCGGGCGGCTCCGCGCGGCGGTGACGCGCGCCCCCGTGCGTCCCTGACAGACGCCCGCCGTCCGCGCCGCGGCGCGCCGTCCCGACGCGGCGTGTCGTCCCTGCGCCGCGATGCAGGGTCCCCGCGTCGGTGGGCATCCGCGCGCCCCCCGCACTACCGTCGGAAGCGTCCGGGCAGCATGGACCGGGCGCCGCTGACGAGGGGTGAGAGCGATGACGTTGGACCGCCGCGAGATCGTGTCGATCGACATTCCGATCCCGCTCGCGACCGTCTGGGAGCACCTGCGCGACCCGCAGCTGATCCGCCGCTGGTACGGCTGGGACGACCCGGCCCTCGAGGCCGAGATCCGCCGGGTGTTCCTCGACCGGTCGATCGAGGAGCACGTGTTCGAGGGTGACAAGGTGTTCGAGCAGCGCCCGGTCGAGGGCCGGCGCATCGAGGGCGACACGACCACCCGCCTGCTGTCGTGGCCGAACCGCAAGGGCGACGTGGTCGCCGTGAGGTCGACCGTGCACGAGCCCGGCCACACCCAGCTCATCGTCACCCGTCCGAGCCACGACGGCCGCTCCGGCTACGACGGTGTGCGGGACGAGATCGACGAGCGTTGGATCGCGTCCGCCCAGCAGCTGCGGTTCGCGCTGACGGTGCAGCCCGGGCAGGACCGGCGCACGCTCTCCGTGTTCGGCCTGGACGCCGGCGACCGGACGGACCGGCTCCTGGACCGCGCCGGGCTGCACGGCATCCGGGGGGTGCCGCTGGGCGGTCACGTGCAGGCGCGCCGCCCGGACGGGACGCTGCTCGGCGGCACGCTCGTCTACAAGGAGGACCAGCAGTTCGGGCTGACCCTGCACGGCATCACGGAGTCGTTCCTGGTGATCTTCGAGACGCCCGTGGCCAGCCACCCGCCGCACGGCACCGTCGGCGCGGTCCTCAACACGTTCGGGCTCGACGACGAGACGTTCGAGCAGGTCCGCGAGCGGTGGTCGGGGTGGTGGCGCAGGTCCCTGCCGAGCGGCCACGGTCAGGCCGCCGTCGGAGCCTGACCGCCGGTCAGGTGAGCCGGAGCTGCCACTCGCCGGAGCCGCCGGACGGTCGGAAGCCCAGTGCGACGTTGATGTCGAGCATGAACGAGTTCTCCTCGGCGTTCCACGTCCCGACCCGCCGGACCGTGGGGCGCTGCTGCGCGAGCAGCTCGAGGTTCGCCGCCTTCACGAGCATGCCGAGACGTCGTCCACGGTGCTCGCGGATCACGAGGGTGTCCTCCTGCGCCACGTACCGGTCGGTGTGGGGCAGCGCCAGGAGCACCGTGTAGGCGGCCAGGGTGCGCGTCGGCACGTGCTCCGCGGCCGTGACGACGAGCTCGAAACCGCGCTCGGTGAACTGGGCCTCGGTGGTGCGGACGCGTGCGCCGTCCCACACGTCCTCCTCGTAGTCGAGGTCGCCGAGGGGCACGTCGGTGCTCATCCGGGTGTTGAGCTTGGCGTACTCGTCGAGCCACTCGTCCGGGCAGTGCGTGCCCCAGGACACCATCCGGTAGTCGTCGCCGGCCCGTTCCTGGGCGGCGGCGCGCTGGGCGGCGAGCACGGCCTGGTCGAGGGGGAGCTGCAGCACCGAGTACCGCGCCACCTGGGCGAGCTCCCACCCGCGCTTGAGGGCGAACTGCGTCGCCGGGTCCTCGGAGTCGACCAGGCCGGAGCCCGTCGACGGGGTGAGCGTCGTCGGCCCCTCAGGAGGCTCCACCCGCTGGTCGATCGACGCGTGCACCGTCGTCCGCCCGGCCGCCCGGACGACCTCCAGGGCCTTGTCGTGCAGCGCCGAGCCGAGGCCCTGGCCCTGGCGCCCGCGCAGCACGCCCATGTCGAACGTCGCCTGGTGCGTGTTGTCCTGCAGCGGGAGGTTCAGCGCCAGGTAGCCCCACGCGTCGCCGGACTCCGGGCCGACCACGAAGCGCAGCTTGCGGACGTACTTCTGGTCGTGCAGCGAGCCCAGCTCGTCGGGCGCGGTGCGATGGAAGTCGTCGACCCCCCACGACTCCTCGATGACTGCGTTGCGCACCTCGGTGTACGCGCGCAGGAGGCCCGCCCCCGGTTCGTCCAGGGTGGCGGGTACCGGAACCTCGGTGATGGACCACGTCGTCATGCCCACCACCATCCGCCTGTGCCGCGCAACGGTCGAGGCGATTTACTTCGAGGATGCTCGAACTCATCGGCTGGGCCGGTTCGCTGCTGGTCATCCTGTCGCTCATGCAGGCGCGTGTGCTGCGGTTCCGGGTGCTCAACCTCGTCGGCGCGCTCCTCGCGACGGGCTACAACGTGGCGATCGGTGTGTGGCCGTTCGCGGCCATGAACGCCGTCATCTCCGTCATCGACGTCTACTGGCTGTGGCGGCTGTCCCGCGAGCGGCACGACGACCAGGTGTACGCGGTCGTGGAGGTCCGCTCCGACGACGCCTACCTGCGGCACCTCCTCCGCGTCCACCGGGAGGACATCGCGCAGTTCCAGCCGGGGTTCGCGCTCGACGGGCCGGCTGACGGCGCGGTCCCCGAGCCGGCGTCTGGACCTGTCCCCGTCCCTGCCGCTGCCTCCGAGGGCCCGCCCGCCGGGGACCTCGAGCCGCCCGGGCATGCGTCGTTCCTCGTCGTGCGCGGGGACGAGACGGTCGGCGTGGTGGTGGTGCGAGCGGTCGGTGACGGGGTCGGCCGCGTGGAGCTCGACTGGGTGACGCCGCGGTTCCGGGACTTCACGCCGGGGGAGTTCGTGTACCGGCGCAGCGGCGTGTTCGCCGCGCACGGCTTCCGGTCGCTGGTCGCGGAGCCCGGGCCCAGGAACACCGAGTACCTGGAGCGCGTGGGCTTCCGGGCGCGCGACGGCGTGTGGGAGCGGCAGGTGGAGGTGGCGGCGTGACGTCTGGCCCGACAGTGCCCCCGTCCGGCCGTGCGCCGATCGGGACGTCCCCGAGTAGAGTTTCGGTAACCCGAACTTGCTGGAGGACCGTGTGGACGTCGAGGGAGCCCCGACGGCCGTGCTCGACCGTCGGACGCCCGGCACCGGTCGCGGCCGCACGCCACTGCTGCTGGGCCCGGCGTTCGTCGCCGCGATCGCGTACGTCGACCCGGGCAACGTCGCCGCGAACCTCACCGCCGGCGCCCGCTACGGGTACCTGCTGCTGTGGGTGCTCGTCGTCGCGAACGGCATGGCCGTGCTGGTCCAGTACCAGTCGGCCAAGCTGGGCCTCGTCACCGGAGAGTCGCTGCCCGGCGTGCTCGGCGGGCGCCTGCGCCGCGGCCCGCGGCTCGCCTACTGGCTCCAGGCGGAAGTGGTCGCCGCGGCCACGGACATCGCCGAGGTGGTCGGCGGGGCCATCGCGCTGCACCTGCTGTTCGGCGTGCCGCTCGCGCTGGGCGGGGTGATCGTCGGGGTCGTCTCGATGGCGCTGCTCCTGACGCAGAACCGCTACGGGCAGCGGCGCTTCGAGGCCGTGATCGTCGCCCTGCTCGCCGTCATCTCCATCGGCTTCCTGTGCGGCCTGCTCGTCAGCCCGCCCGACGCGCGGGGCATGCTGTCCGGCCTCGTCCCGCGGTTCGACGGGCCGGACTCGGTGCTGCTCGCGGCGAGCATGCTGGGCGCGACCGTGATGCCACACGCGATCTACGTGCACTCGGCCCTCGTGCGGGACCGGCACGGCAAGGCGTCGGGCTCCTCCCGGACGCGGCTGCTGCGCGCGACCCGCTGGGACGTCGGCACGGCACTCGTGATCGCGGGCGTCGTGAACATCGGGCTGCTGCTGCTCGCCGCGTCAGGGCTGCGAGGGGCCGCTGGCACGGACTCGATCGGGGGCGCCTACGAGGCGATCGTCGTCGCTCTCGGGCCGGCCGTCGGGATCGCCTTCGCCGTGGGGCTGCTCGCGTCGGGGCTGGCCTCCACCTCGGTCGGTGCCTATGCGGGCGCGACCATCATGGAAGGACTGCTGCACCGCAGCGTCCCGCTGCTGGCCCGCCGCGTCGTCACGCTCATCCCCGCCGTGGTGCTGCTGGCCATCGGCGTGAACCCGACCTGGACCCTCGTGCTGAGCCAGGTGGTGCTGAGCTTCGGCATCCCGTTCGCCGTGATCCCCCTGGTCCGGCTGACCCGCGACCGCACTCTGATGGGCGCCGCCCGCAACGGCCCGTGGCTGCACGCGGTACTGATCGTGGTCGTGGCACTCGTCGTCGCACTGAACCTGACGCTGCTGTTCCTCCTCGTGACGACCTGACCTGACGGGCGGCGGTCGACCGGTCAGGACTCCGCGGCGCCGAGCGTCGCGACGATCGTGTCGAACAGCAGAAGCATCGGCTCGCGTGCGACGACCAGCGGCGTGCTGAACACGAGCGACACCAGACCCGGCCCGTCAGCGTCCCCCGCCGGATGCCTGGCACCGCTCTCGCCGTCGTTGCCCAGCCCGCCGTTGCCCAGCTCGCCATGGCCCAGCTCGTCGTTGCCCGGCTCGTCGTCGGCCGGCTCGCCGTTGCCGGGCTCGCCGTTGTCGCCGGGCAGGTTCTGGTTGCCGGGAGAGCCGAGCTCGTGGCCGCCGACGAGGTCGTCGAGGTCGTCACCCAGGTCCAGGTCGTCGAGCTCGTCGCCTGCGCTGAGCCAGTACTCCGCGACGAGCATCTCGACCTTCTCGGCACCGAGGTCCTCGGGTCCGTCCCGCCGACCGACCCGCCGCAGGACGGGACCGCGTGGTCCTTCGGCCAGGTCCAACGAGTCGAACGTCCCCGACCCTGCGCGCAGGATCAGCTCGAGCTCGTCGAGGCCCACGCCGAGCAGGCCGGCACCCGGCACCCGGTACACCGTGAGCGTGGCCGGGACAGGCACGTCGCCCGCACGCATCAGGGAGATCGCCATCATCAGCCCGCCGCGGTCGGCCGACTCGTCGACGGCGCGCCCGAGCTCCTTGCGCAGGTCTGCGCGGAGGTTCGCGCGCTGGTCGTCGCGACCCACCTGATGCTCGACCAGCTTGGCCACCGAGCGGCGACGCGAGGCCTCCGAGGTGAGGTCGACCGTCCACCACGACTCCGGCAGCAGCAGACCCAGGCCGTCGACACGGGGCCTGCGGACGTCCGTCTCCGCGCTCACTGAGCGTCCTCCAGCACCACGTTCACGGTCTCGACGACCGTCACGCTCTGGTGTCCCACCGTGTCCGCGAGCTCCGGGGACGCGGCGGTGAACTCCAGCTGCAGGCCCTGGCTCGACCCGTCGGGAAAGAGCGTCCACACGACGTCGGCGACCACGACCTTGGTCCGCTCGTGCGCCCAGGTCCGGACGACCACGCTCGCCTGACCGGCGGGCATCTCCCGGAGGTCCGTCGACCAGTGGAACACCTTGACGCCACGCTCGCGCCGGGGCCGGCGCTGTGTGCGCAGCCACTCGTCGGCCGTCTGCCCGCCGAGCTCCAGGAGGTCCACCCGCAGGAACGCGCCGAGCTCACCGGTGGCCCGGTCGGGCACCCAGACGGCGGCGTTCAGCACGGCACGGTCGTCGCCCAGGCCCTTGTCGAACGTGAGCACCGCCTCCCGGACCCGGGCCCGGGCGGCGTCCCCGTCCGCGAGGAGCTCGGCGACCTCGTCGGCTTCCGCGAGCCCGTTGCCGGGCGTCCAGCCGCCCCAGTCCTCGGGAGCGCCGAGCGTGTAGTCCGCGAGCACTTTCGTCATGAGGTCGGCCCCTTCAGCCCTCGACGGCCGGTCACGAGGCCTGGTCTAGCCAGTAGCCCTCGCCCACCTGAGGCCGACGGCCCACCGCCGCGCCGGAACCCTAGCCCGCGGCGCCGAGGCCGGGAACGGTTCGTCCACAGCCTTCAGCCGACCGGCCCCCAAAGATCGCCCACCGCATCTCCGACGACCGGCTCGTCCCGGGCATGCGGGCCTGCTGCTCGGCGACCTCGCCGCCCACCGGGGGGGGTGCGGCGCCTGCCCGTCCTCACCGAGCGTGTGCACACCCCGCTGGGCATGACGATCCCCACGTCACCGGCCACCCCGTCCGACGACGACCTGCTCGTCCCGGGCATCGGCCGGTCCGGGCGGGTGGGCGCCTGAACGATCGAAGGCTTCGTACCCGTCGGAGCGGTGTGCTCCACCACGGGGACCTCTCACTCCTGGTCGCCGCGATGATCGACCGCCCTTCCAGCGTCCCGGGATCCGAGCTAGGCAGATAGCCGATCTCGACGAATGGGATCCCGGGCGGGCCAAACGTCATGACGGAGGCCCGGTCCACCCTTCGACGACGGGTAAGGGAACTTCGTCGTCCCAGAAGCCTTCCCCGCACCTGATGGAGTAAGTGCCGTCGTATCCGCCGAGATCGCAGGTCTGCTCGCCGCCGTCAGGCAGACGCAGGTCGGCGTCGGCGCCGGTCCCGGCGACCAGTGGCAACGACTGCCGTTCATCGAGGAAGGTCACCCCATAAGCGTCCTCGAGCTGGCCGAGCACCCGTGCGGTGGTCGTCTGTTCCAAGGTCTCCCGGGCTTGCCGGTCGTGCTCGTAGCGCGCGTCTTCCACTCGGTAGTTCAGGTAGGTGGAGCCGAGAGCGAGCCCCATCGCTACGAGCGCGATCAGGAACAGTGGATACGGGCTGTTCCCGTTGCGGGCCGTAGGGCCGGCTCCGATGACCACCGCGACGAAGAAGATGATCGCGACGGTACTGATCCAGAGGAGCACCCAGCCCAGCGTCCCGGGATCCGAGCTCGGCGAATAACCGATCGCGACGAACGGGATCCCGGGCGCTGGAAGCGTCACGATGCCGCCCCGGTGAGGTGCAGCACGTGGGCTGCGGAGGGTTCGCGCAGGACGGTGATCCACTGGTGCGCCTCGACTACGGCCGGAGCGGCCGGCTTCTCCTCAGCTGTGCGGATGGCGAGCGTGCAGTCGGTGGCGATCTGGGTCATTCGCCCGGACCGGTCCAGCCCTCGACGATGGGGAGCGGAGTCTGGTCCTCCCAGTAGCCCTCGCCGCATCGGATGGAGTACGTGCCGTCGTACCCGCCCACGTCACAGGTCTGCTCGGTGCCGTCAGGCAGACGCAGCTCTGCGTAGATCTCGGCGCCTGCCACCTTCGGCATGCGCTGGCGTTCGTCGAGGAATGTCACCCCGTAGGCATCTTCGAGCTGGCCCCGAACCCGTTCGGTGGTGGTCCGTTCCAGGGTCTCGTGCGCTTCCATGGCACGTTCGTAGCGTGTCTCGTGGATGCGAAAGCTGACGTACGTCGAGCTGATCGCGAGCACCATGGCAACCAGCGCGATCAGGAAGAGGGGGTAAGGGCTGTATCCCTTGCGGGAGGTCGGACCGGCCCCGATGCACACCGCCACGAAGAAAGAGATCGCGAGCGCGCTGACGCCGGCCAGCACGTTCGTCAGCACTGTGGGGTCCGAGCTCGGCGCGTAACCGATCTCCACGAACGGAATCCCGGGCGGGGGAAGCGTCATGAGTGGGGCCCCGTCCACCCGTGCACGAGAGGCAGGGGAACTTCGTCGTCCCAGAAGCCTTCCCCGCACCTGATGGAGTAAGTGCCGTCGTATCCGCCGAGATCGCAGGTCTGCTCCCCGCCGTCAGGCAGACGCAGGTCGGCGTCGGCGCCGGTCCCGGCGACCAGTGGCAACGTCTGCCGTTCATCGAGGAAGGTCACCCCGTAGGCGTCCTGGAGCTGTCCGAGCACCCGTTCGGTGGTGGTCCGTTCCAGGATCTCCCGCGCCTCCCTGGCACGTTCGTAGCGTGTCTCGTGGATGCGGAAGCTGACGTACGTCGAGCTGATTGTGAGCACCATGGCGATCAGCGCAATCAGGAACAGCGGATACGGGCTGTAGCCCTTGCGGGATGTGGGACCGGCCCCGATGCACACGGCCACGAAGAAGAAGATCGCGAGCGCGCTGACGCCGGCGAGCACGTTCGTCAGCACTGTGGGGTCCGAGCTCGGCCCGTAGCCGATCTCGACGAACGGAATCCCGGGCGGTGGAAGGGTCACAATGCGGCCCCGCTGAGACGCAGCACGTGGGTTTCGGAGTGTGCGCGCGGGAAGGTGATCGACTGGTGGGCGCCGACCTCGGCGGGGGTGGCCGGCTTCCCCTCGGCTGTGCGGATGGCCCAGCTGTCGCCGTGGAGAGAGCGGAACGAGTTGCGGCCCGCGGCCATCCGGGCCTCGGCACCACCCGTGGCGTGGGCGGCGATGTCCCGTAAAGGGCCGATCTGGTGCACCGATGTGGCCGCGTCGTCCGGCTCGTGAGGGCCGAGCGCGTAGCCGGCGGTCTCCTGGGTCATTCGCTGGGACCGGTCCATCCCTCGACGATGGGTAGCGGGGTCTGTTCCTCCCAGTAGGCGTCGCCGCACCTGAGCGCGAACACGTCATCGAAGCTGCCGATCGCGCAGGTCTGCTCGGTACCGTCCGGCAGGCGCAGATCCGCGAGGAGTTCACTGTCGGCCCGGTGTGGCAGGCGCTGGTGGTCGTCGAGGAAGGTCACCCCGTAGGCGTCCTGGAGCTGGCTGAGTACACGTTCGGTGGTGGTCCGTTCCAGGGTCTCGTGCGCTTCCATGGCACGGTTGTAGCGCGCGTCTTCCACCCGGTAGTTCAGGTAGGTGGAGCCGAGAGTGAGCCCCATCGCTAGGAGCGCGATCAGGAACAGTGGATACGGGCTGTTCCCCTTGCGGGCCGTGGGGCCGGCTCCGATGACCACCGCGACGAAGAAGATGATCGCGACGGTACTGATCCAGAGGAGCACCCAGCCCAGCGTCCCGGGATCCGAGCTCGGCGAATAACCGATCTCGACGAACGGGATCCCGGGCGGTGGGAGCGTCACGATGCGGCCCCGGTGAGGTGCAGCACGTGGGCTGCGGAGGGTTCGCGTGGGATGGTGATCCGCTGGTGTGCCTGGACCACGGCGGGGGTGGCCGGCTTCTCCTTGGCTGTGTGGATGGCCCAGCTGTCGCCGGGGACTGAGTGGAGCGAGTTGTGGCTCACCGCGGCCATCGACGTTTCTGCGCCACCCGTGGTGTGGGCGGCGGTGTCCCGTGGCCCGCCGACCCGGAGCGCCGACGCGGCGGCTACGTTCTCCGCGTGAGCGTCGAGCGTGCAGTCGGTGGTGATCTGGGTCATTCGCCGGGACCGGTCCATCCCTCGACGATGGGTAGCGGGGTCTGTTCCTCCCAGTAGCCCTCACCGCATCGGATGGAATACGTGCCCTCGAAGCTGCCGATGTGGCATCTCTGCTCGATGCCGTCAGGCAGACGCAGGTCCGCACGGGCTTCCGCGTCTGCCATGTCCGGCAGCCATTGCCATCGGTCCAGGAAGGTCACCCCGTAAGCGTCCTCGAGCTGGCCGAGCACCCGTTCAGTGGTGGTCCGTTCCAGGGTCTCGTGCGCTTCCATGGCACGTTCGTAGCGCGCGTCTTCCACTCGGTAGTTCAGGTAGGTGGAGCCGAGAGCGAGCACCATTGCTACGAGCGCGATCAGGAACAGTGGATACGGGCTGTTCCCTTTGCGGGCCGTGGGGCCAGCTCCGATGACCACCGCGACGAAGAAGATGATCGCGACGGTACTGATCCAGAGGAGCACCCAGCCCAGCGTCCCGGGATCCGCGCTGGGCTGATAGCCGATCTCGACAAACGGGATCCCGGGCGGTGGAAGCGTCACGATGTCGCCCCGGTGAGGTGCAGCACGTGGGCTGCGGAGGGTTTGCGCGGAACGGTGATCCACTGGTGTGCCTGGACTACGGCCGGAGCGGCCGGCTTCTCCTCGGCTGTGCGGATGGCGAGCGTGCAGTCGGTGGTGATCTGGGTCATTCGCCGGGGCCGGTCCAGCCCTCGACGATGGGGAGCGGAGTCTGGTCCTCCCAGTAGGCGTCGCCGCACCTGAGCGCGAATACGTCATCGAAGCTGCCGATCGCGCAGGTTTGCTCTGTGCCGTCCGGCAGGCGCAGATCCGCGAGGAGCTCACTGTCGGCCCGGTGTGGCAGGCGCTGGTGGTCGTCGAGGAAGGTCACCCCGTAGGCGTCCTGGAGTTGGCCGAGTACTCGTTCGGTGGTGGTCCGTTCCAGGGTCTCGTGCGCTTCCATGGCGCGTTCGTAACTTGTCTCGTGGATGCGAAAGCTGACGTACGTCGAGCTGATCGCGAGCACCATGGCAACCAGCGCGATCAGGAAGAGGGGGTAAGGGCTGTATCCCTTGCGGGAGGTCGGACCGGCCCCGATGCACACCGCCACGAAGAAGAAAATCGCGAGTGCGCTGACGCCGGCCAGCACGTTCGTCAGCACTGTGGGGTCCGAGCTCGGCGAATAGCCGATGTCGACGAACGGGATCCCGGGCGGGGGAAGCGTCATGATGCGTCCCCGGTCAGGTGCAGCACCTGCGGCGCGGACGGATCGTGCTGGAACGTGATCCACTGATAGGCGTCGACCACGGCGGGTGTGGCCGGCATGTCCTGGGCGGTGCGGATAGCCCAGCTGTCACCGATGACCGAGTGGAACGAGTCGTGGCCCACCGCGGCCATCCACGCCACGGCGCCCCCTGTGGCGCTGGCGGCGGCCTGCCGTGCACCGTCGGCCCGAAGCACCGACGCGGCCACGTCGTCCAGCTCCGCGTAGGCCTGGGCTGCTGCCGTCTCGCCTTGGCTGAGGGCGAACAGAGACAGCGGATTCGCCGAACGCAGCCCGTTACGGAGAGCGCTCCAGCCGGTGCCAACATCCGACCAGCGGAACGTCTTAAGGTCGGCGAGCTCCTTCCAGAGCACCTTGGGGTGCAGTGCCCGCCATCCCTGCATGGCGCCGGTGCGGAAGCCGCCAGCCGCAGCCATGGCCTTACCTTGCTTCAGGCTGAGCCGGCCGATCCCGCTACCCACCAGCGAGCGGATGGTGGACCGCCCACCCGCGCGTAACCCTGTTGCGGCGACCCGCGTGGCACCGCGGGCGGCACTGACCGCAGCCTTGGCTCCCATGCCGACGACCCGTCCGAGGCCGAACGACGCAACGGCGACGATCCCCAAGATGACGTCCGTCCAGGAACCCTCGTGGTTGATCGCAAGGAGGATGTCCGCCACCAGCGTGACGGCCGTGAGCAGCAGCGCGGCGACGGCGAGGGCCTGGCCGAGCACGGGCACCCAGCACAGCACGAGTGCCAGGACGCCTACCACGGTGGCGGCCTTGCCGATGTTGTCGTGCACCCAGTGCGCGAGACCTGCCCACGCCTGCCACACGCCGTCGTTCAGGTCGTCCGACTCGACGGCCGCCGTGATGTCGTCGATCGCGGTCTGCGCGGCCCGGTCCCGGTCCGTGACGGCCGCCTCGAGGGCTCGCCGTGCCGACTCGAGGCGGGCGTCGGCGGCGTGTACGTCGTCCCGAGCGGCGCGGAGCTTTCCTCGTGCGGTGGACACGTCGTCGGGAGCGGCGTCGTCCAGCGCACGGGACGCGGCAGCGACGTGACGTTCCCCCAGGTCGATCGCATTCTGCGCGTTCTGCGCATCCCGGAGGGCCGCGTCAGCATTCGATTGGGCGTCCGTCAGTGCTGTGGCGTACCGGGTCAGCGCCGTCTCGACAGCCTCGTAGCGTTCGATCGCCTTGAAGACCTTCTTCTTGACATCGTTGACCCGGTCGCGGACCTCGTTCACCGCCTTGGAGCGGTTCGCGGACTGGTCGGCGACCCGAGCCAGCGCGTCGACGGCGTCCTTGAGTGTGTCGGCGATCGTGCCGTACTCCAGGCTCGCGCGCCGCACCCCGTCGGGGTCGCCGGGGACCGGGTCGGACGATGCCAACGGGTACCACGAGTAGGGCCGGGTCATGACTCACCGGCCAGGGCGGAGGCGAACTGGGTGTCGATCGCCTCGAACTGGTCGCTGATGTCCCCGCACGCGGTCGCCAGCGCGCCGATCTCGTCGACCAGGCGGGCACGCCTGCCGTCCCAGCTGCTGGCGAAGTCCTGCATGCACTGCGCCAGCCCGGGGTGGCCGACGAGGTCCGCCACCCGGTCGGCGTGCGCGCCGGCGGTGTGCAGCTCCTGCGTGATCGAGCGCAGCAGCGTGCCCGCCTCCCGCAGTGCCGTGGTGTCCACCTTGAGCTCGTCGCTCATCGTTCTCCCCTCACGTGCGAACCCGGACCAGGGGCGTCGTGCCCGCCACGCGAGCGGGCGGGCACGACGCCGGAGACGGTTGGGTCAGCCGCGCAGGCCGGAGGCGAGCTGGGTGTCGGCGTCCTCGAGGGTGGCGGCGGCGTTGCGCAGGTAGTCGCCGAGGCTGGTCAGGGCGGCGACGGTGTCGGTGGCGCCCTGGGTGAACTGCCGGTAGGACTCGCCGAACGCGACGGAGGCCTGGTCGGTGACGAACCCGGAGGAGATCAGGGACTCGATGAACCCCTTGAGCTCGTTGAGCTTGGTGGTGATCTCGTCCTGGCCGTTGGTCAGGCGCGTCGCCGCGTCCCGCATCTCCTGGTACGACACGTTCAGGTTCGCCATCAGATCCTCCGAGCTCGGTGTACCCCGGGAACCCGAGGCCGACGGCCGACCGCCGCGCCGGAACCGTAGCCCGCAAAGCGAACACGGGGACCGGTTCGTCCACAACCTTCAGCCGACCGGCCCTCGAAGATCGCCCACCGTGCCCGACGGATGCCGCGGTCACGCGTCGTCGAGCGCCGACAGCCGCAGCTCGAGGTACGCGCGTTCCGTCGGGCTCGTCACGAGTGCGAGGGCCCGGCGGTAGGCGGCCGCTGCCGCGACCGGTTGCCCTGCGCGGGCGAGGAGCTCGGCGCGGACCGCCGGGACGCGGTGGTGCCGGGGCAGCGCGTCCTCCAGGCCGTCGAGCAGCGACAGGCCCGCGTCCGGTCCGGAGGCCTCGGCCACGGCCACCGCGCGGGCCAGCCGGACCACCGGTGACCCGGTGAGCACCTCCAGCTCGGCGTACAGGGCGGCGATGACGTCCCACCGGGTGGCGTCGGCCGTCGGAGCGGTGGCGTGCTCCGCGGCGATCAGCGCCTGCAACCGGTACTCCCGCGCGAGGGCGCCGGTGCGGTACGCGGAGCGGCTGACCTCGTCGTCGGCGGCCGGTCGGTCCGCAGCCGACCGGTGGGGTGCGTCGTCGGGCAGCGACGCGAGGATGCGGACCGCCTCGGCGATCTCGTCGCGGTGCCACCGGCCCCGGTCCTGGTCGGGCAGCAGCACGATCCGGCCGTCCCCGTCGAGACGGGTGTCGCGCCGGGAGTGCTGGAGCAGCAGCAGGGCGAGCAGCGAGCGGACCACGAACCGCCCCGGCAGGAGGCCGTCGAGCACGCGCAGCAGCCGGATCGCCTCGTCGCCCAGGTCGACGCGCAGCGGCTCGGACCCCACACCGGGCTGGTAGCCGGAGGTGAAGGCGAGGTACACGACGGTCGCGACGGCGTCGAGCCTCTCGTCGAGGCGCGCGGCCGGCGGGGTGGCGAACGGGATGCCCGACGACGCGAGCCGCTTCTTGGCCCTCGTGAGGCGCGCGGCCATCGCGGACTCCTGGACGAGCAGCAGCCGGGCGATCTCGGCGGTCGTCAGCCCGACGACGAAGCGGAGCGTCAGTGCCACCCGGTCGTCGGGCGCGAGCGCCGGGTGGCAGCAGGTGAACACGAGACGCAGCTGCTCGTCGGCCACGTGGGCGCCGGGGTCGACGACGGCGGCCGCGAGGGCGCGCATCTCGTCGTCGACGACCATGAGGGGTTCCTTCCGGCGCAGCACGGACTCGCTGCGCAGCCGGTCGATGACCCGGCGGCGGGCCGCGGTGAGCAGCCACGCCCCGGGGTTGGTGGGGATCCCGTCGGTCGGCCAGTGCGTGGTGGCGGACTCGAACGCGTCGGACACCGCGTCCTCGGCGAGGTCGGGCCGGGCGAACTGGCCGATGAGCAGGCCGATGAGCCGCGACCAGTGGTCGTGCCACGCCGCGGTCACGGCGGCGGCCGCGGGCACGTCCGCAGGCGCACCCGCACCCGCGGCCGCGGCCACCGCCGTTGCGGGCACACCCGCAACGGCGGCCGCGGGCACACCGGCGGGCACCGCAGCGGACGCGGCGCCAGCCGCAGCCAGCCGGTCGGGCAGCACGTCGGGCACGTCGCTCATCCGGCCACCGGACGGACCTCGAAGGAGCCCGTCCCGCGGTCAGGCAGCACGTCCAGGACC
This sequence comes from Cellulomonas sp. URHB0016, assembly GCF_054057935.1. Taxonomy (NCBI): domain Bacteria; kingdom Bacillati; phylum Actinomycetota; class Actinomycetes; order Micrococcales; family Cellulomonadaceae; genus Cellulomonas; species Cellulomonas sp. URHB0016. The sequence goes on from NZ_JBSRZU010000001.1 coordinate 2,897,062, forward strand.
GCGTCGAGGTCGGGCGCGTCGAGCAGCAGGACGGCGGCGAGCGGCCCGTCGCCCTCGTCGGACGGCCGGTCGAGCGCGAGCCCGCCCAGCACCGTCGTGGCGGTCTCGGCGGGCCGGACGACCTCCCGGGTCAGCACGGTGACGCCACACCGTGCCGCCCGGGCCGCCAGCCCGGCCTCGTCGACCGGCGCGCCCCGCTCGAGCACCACGAACCTCACGGGAGCCCTCCGGGGAGGCGACCAGACAGCCCGCTGATCGACGGCATCACAGCTGCATGATCTCGCGGACCTCGACCGTGTAGTGCGACGGCAGCAGGTGCGCGTGCTTGACCACGGTGTCCACGTCGGGCGCCTCGACCAGGTAGAAGCCGCCGAGCTGCTCGGCGGTCTCGGCGAACGGCCCCTCGGTGATGGTCGTCGTCCCGTCCGGCCGCCGCAGGGTGGTGGCGGTGGCGACGGGCAGCAGCGCCTCGCTGGCCAGGAAGGTGACGCCGTGCTCGGCGCCACCGGCCGAGTACTCGCGGTGCTGTCCGAACCACTCCGCCTGCTGCGCGTCGTCGGCCTCGGCCCAGATCCGCTCGTCCTCGTAGAGCAGCACGAGGTACTTGGTCATGTCACACCTCCGAGTGGTCGACGACGGGGCGGATCTCGGCGGTCTCGGCCTCGCGCTGGAACGCACCGACGAGCCGCACGAGCCCGTCGAGGTCGTCCGTCTCGACGAGGTAGAACCCGCCGAGCTGCTCGGCCGTCTCGGCGAACGGCCCCTCAGTGACCTGCAGGGGCCCGTCGCCCCGGCGCACCAGGAGGGAGGTGGAGGCCGCCTGCAGCTCCTCGCCGCCGACGATCTTGTGGCCCTGGGCGGCGCAGGCGGCGCCGAACTGCCGGTGGTCCTCGTCGGTCCGTTGCCGCTGGGACGCGTCGCGGGCGTCCCAGACGTTCTCGTCGCCGTGCAGCAGCACGACGTAGCGCGCGGTGGTCATGGCCGGTCCTCTCGTCGTCGCGAGCACCCTCACTGTGCCCGTCGGGGAGATGACGCGCGAGGATCCCGGATATCGACAGGCACGGGCCGGGGGTCGAGGACAGACTGGTCCGCGCGCGCCGGGGGCGTCCCGGCGCCCGGAAGGGGACGACGTGCGGCGTGCGGTGGTGACGGGTGGCGGGACGGGCATCGGCCTGGCGGTGACGCGGCGGCTGGTGGCCGACGGCGCGGACGTGGTGGTCGTCGGGCGACGGCGCGACGTGCTGGAGCGGGCGGCCGCGGAGGTCGACGCGGCGGCGGGGCGGCCGGCGGTGACGGTGCAGACGGCTGACCTGCAGGAGCCCGACGAGGTGGAGGCGCTCGCGGCCCGGCTGGCTGAGGGTGGTCCGGTCGACGTCCTGGTCCTCAACGCGGGCGGGATGCTCGAGCGGGACGGTGACGGGCTGGCCGCGACCGCGCGTCTGTGGACGGACGACTTCCGGTTGAACGTCCTGACGACGGTGCTGCTCGGGGAGGCGCTGCTGCCGCACCTGTCGCGCCCGGGAGGGCGGGTCGTCGCGATGAGCTCGGTCGCCGCGCTGCGGGGTGCCGGTCCGTACGGGGCCGCGAAGGCCGCGGTGAACTCCTGGGTCACCGGGGTCGCCGGGCAGGTGGCGAAGGACGGCATCACGGTGAACGCCGTGGCGCCAGGTTTCGTCCCGGACACGGAGTTCTGGGACGACCGGCTCGACGACCGCGAGCGGCAGGCGCGGGTGGCGCGGATCCCCGCGGGGCGGCCCGGCACGGTCGACGAGGTGGCGGCGGCCGTCGCGTACCTGACGGCGCCCGACGCCGGGTGGACGACCGGCCAGGTGCTGGCGGTCCACGGTGGGGCGTTGCTCGCCCGGCTCTGACCCCGGCCGGGCGGCCGGTGGCGGCCTGACGGCAGCCACGGGGCCGTTTACCGGGCCGACGGCGGGCGTCCCCGGGGCGCCGAAGGCTGACGGGGGCCGCACTGCTTAACCGATTCGGAGGGCCGCGGCCGTGCCAGGCGGCCCCTACCGTCGAGCGGGGCGCCGGCAAGCGGCGTCCTGCTCACGGTCGAGGGAGACGCGTGATGTCCGGAGGTCGAGGGCTCGGCGCCACCGTGCTGGTGACAGCGCTGGGGATCGTCGCCGCCGGGCTCGCGGGTGCGTCCACGGCCTCGGCGGCGACGGGCTGCCGCGTCACGTACACGGTCACGAACCAGTGGGGGACCGGGTTCGGCGCCGACGTGGCGATCGAGAACCTCGGCGACGCCGTCGCCGGATGGCGGCTGACCTGGTCGTTCGCCGCGGGCCAGACCGTGACGCAGGCGTGGAACGGGACGGCGACGCAGTCCGGGTCGGCCGTCACTGTGACCGACGCCGGGTACAACGGTGCCGTCGCGCGGGGGGCGAGCACGAGCTTCGGGTTCAACGGCTCCTGGAACGGCAGCAGCAACCCGGTCCCGGCAAGCTTCGCGCTCAACGGCACCACGTGCACGGGGACGGTCACCACCCCGACCCCGTCGAACCCGATGACCACCCCGACCCGGAGCGCGACGCCGACCCCGTCGAACCCGATGACGACGCCCACCCGGAGCGCGACGCCGACCCCCACCGCGACGCCCCGGTCCGGCGCCTGGCAGGCGGAGAACCTGGACCGCGGCCTCATCAGCGTCCGCTCGGGCACCGGCAACCTGGTCCAGTGGCGGCTGCTCGGCACGGAGCCGGCGGCCACGGGCTTCGACGTGTACCGCGGCGGCACCAGGATCGCGGGCCCGGTCACGGGCTCGACGAACTACCTCGACGACGGCGCACCGGCGGACGCGACCTACACCGTCCGCGCGGTGGTCGACGGCGCGGAGCAGGCGTCGTCGGCCCCGTCGCTGCCCTTCTCGAACGGCTACCTCGACGTCCCCATACAGAAGCCGGGCAGTGCGTACACGGCCAACGACGCGAGCGTGGGCGACCTCGACGGCGACGGCGACCTCGACGTCGTGCTCAAGTGGGACCCGACCAACGCGAAGGACAACTCGCAGTCCGGGGTGACCGACGACGTCGTCGTGGACGGCTACCGGCTGGACGGCACGCGGCTGTGGCGCATCGACCTGGGCCGCAACATCCGGGCCGGCGCCCACTACACCCAGTTCCAGGTGTACGACTACGACGGCGACGGCACCGCCGAGGTCGTGATGAAGACGGCCGACGGCACGGTCTCCGGCACCGGCCAGGTGATCGGCAGCGCGAGCGCGGACTACCGGAGCTCGTCCGGGTACGTGCTGTCGGGCCCCGAGTACCTCACCGTCTTCTCGGGCCGGACGGGTGCCGTCCTCGCGACCACCGACTACCTGCCGGCGCGCGGCACGGTGTCGAGCTGGGGCGACTCCTACGGCAACCGCGTCGACCGGTTCCTCGCGGGGACCGCGTACCTCGACGGGCAGCGGCCGTCGATCATCGAGGCCCGCGGCTACTACACGCGCACGGTCATCACCGCGTGGGACTGGCGCGACGGGAGGCTGACCCGGCGCTGGACCTTCGACTCCGACAGCACCGGCAACGGCTCGTACGCGGGTCAGGGCAACCACGCGCTGACCGTCGGAGACGTGGACGGGGACGGCCGCCAGGAGATCGTCTACGGCGCGATGGCGATCGACGACGACGGCCGGCCGCTGTGGAACACCCAGACGGGCCACGGTGACGCCGCTCACCTCGGCGACCTGATCCCCGGCCGTCCGGGCCTGGAGTACTACAAGGTGACCGAGTCGACGAGCCAGCCCGACTCGTGGATGGCCGACGCCCGCACGGGCCAGATCCTGTGGAAGACGGCCGCCACCGTCGACAACGGCCGCGGGGTGTCCGGCGACATCTGGCCGGGGAGCGCCGGGGCCGAGTCGTGGTCGGCGTCCGACTCGCAGCTCCGGGACACCACAGGCGCGACGATCGGCCGCAAGCCCGGGTCGACGAACTTCCTGGCCTGGTGGGACGCCGACACGAGCCGTGAGCTCCTCGACGGCACGCACGTCGACAAGTACGGCACGAGCGGCGACACCCGCCTCCTGACCGCGTCGGGGGTGCACGCGAACAACGGCACCAAGTCGACGCCGTCCCTGTCCGGCGACCTGCTCGGCGACTGGCGCGAGGAGGTGGTGTGGCCGACGTCCGACGACTCCGCGCTGCGGATCTACGCGACGCCGACGCCCACCACGACCCGGCTCTGGACGCTCCTGCACGACCAGCAGTACCGGACGGCGATCGCGTGGCAGAACACGGCGTACAACCAGCCGCCGCACCCGGGGTTCTTCCTGGGCAGCCCGTTCACGATGCCGGCCCAGCCGAACGTCTACACCCGCTGACGACACGCGCCGAGCGGCTCCCCACCGCCGCTCGGCGCGTGTCAGGCGGTCCAGCGCGGGTCGCGGCCGAGGTACCGCAGGAGCTCCTCGGCCGGACGCTCCCCAGGCTGCGGGTCCAGGGCGGCCGCGTAGGCGCCGTAGGGCCGCAGCGGCTCGACGATCGCGCGGGCGACGGGCAGCAGCCGGGCGGCGAGCCCGTCGTCGAGCGGGGAGGGCCGACCGGTGGCGACGGCGACGTCCCACGCGTGCACGGCGGCGTCGAGGGCCGCAGCGCCGGCCGCGACCTCCGCCGGCAGGGCGCCCTGGGGGAGCGGGGTCGGCGCGGTGGCGCCGCGGGCGACGGTCGCGAACGCTCGGGCCGAGGCGTCGAGCGCGGGCTCGACGAGCGCGGCCAGGGTGGTGTCGAGCGTGCCCGAGGGCGCGAACGGGTCCTCGGTGGGCCCGTCCTCGCCGGTGATCCGGGCCGCGTAGGCGCGCTGGTCCCCGGCGGCGTGCTGGATCACCTGCGCCACGTCCCACGCCGTGCACGGCGTCGGGCGGGACAGGTCGGTGTCGGTGAGGTCCGCGACGGCGGTGCGCAGTGCGGCGTGGGCGTCGTCCAGGACGGGCCAGGCGATGGTCGTGGTCATCGGTCTCTCCTTCGTCGACACGCGGAACGGAACGTCCTGTTCCGCATGGTCCGAGCGTAACGGAACGTTCCGTTCCGTTCAATGGAGGAGCCGGACATGGATCCGGGCACGACGACGGGCAGCCCGCACGGCCCGGAGGCCGGCGGACTGCCCGCAGCGTGGTCGGACGGCGGTCAGGTGGGGATCAGGCGAGCGCCTTCGCCTTGAGCGCCGCGAACTCGTTCTGGTCGATGACACCCGCGTCGAGCAGGTTCTTCGCCTCGGATATCGCCGTCGCCGGCGACGAGGACGCCGTCTGCCGGATGTACTCGTCCGTCGCCCTCTTCGACTCGACCATCTGCGCCGTCTGGCGCTCGGCCATGCCGCGGCCCTTGGCGATGATGTAGATCAGCGCGATCAGGAACGGCATCAGGATCAGCCCGATGACCCAGAGCGCCTTCGCGAACCCGCCCGTGGTCTTGTCGCGGAAGAGGTCGCCGCAGATCTGGAACAGGATGATCAGGTACATGAAGAACACGAACCACCAGACGAGCAGCCAGAACCAACTCCAGAAGCTGTCCACGTGTGGCCTCCTCTAAGTCCGCGCCGGGTAGGGCTCCGGCGTCTGGGACCACCGTGGCCCTCGCAGGTCCCCGGTCCCTCACCCGTGGCGGGTAGTCGTGCCAGGTCAGCGGGCAGGTCAGCGGGCAGGTCACCGGGCAGGTCGGCGGGCAGGTCGGCGCGCAGGTCGGCGGGTAGGTCACCGCTGAGGTCGGAGGTCAGGTCCGAGCGGAGCCGGTCGGCTCACTCGTGCGGGACCTGCAGGACGCGGGAGATGCCGGGCTCGTCGGGGTCGTCGACGATCTCCCGGCCGTCGAGCCAGGACCCGATCACGTGGGCGAGCTCCCCGGGGTGGCTGAAGTTCATCGCGTGCGCGGCACCGAGGATGACGGCGAGCGTCACGTGCGCCGGTGCCAGGCGGGCCACCTCCATGACCCGCCACGGCGGGGGCATCAGCGGGTCGCGGCTGCCGACCACGGCGAGCGTGGGGACGGGCGTGCGCAGGATGCGTTCCTGCGACGGGAACCGGGTCAGCTCGCTGAACAGGTGGAGCGCGTTGACCGGACCGAACCGGAAGTAGTCCGGCACGGCCAGCCGCGCCATCTTGGGGCTCTCCCGCACGGCGTCCCGCGCGAGCTGCATGAGCCCGCGCCCCAGGGGCTGGTTCCAGACGCCGCCGGCGGGGGACGCGAGGACCACGGCCTGCACCCGCTCGGGGGCGGTGTGGGCGACGTCCAGGATCACGGGGCAGCCCATCGAGTTGCCCACCAGCACGACCTTGTCGAGCTCGACGGCGTCGAGGAACTCCAGCAGCGTCTCGGCGAGCGCCGTGATCCCGAGGGTGGCCTCGGGGTCCTCGCTGCGGCCGTAGCCCGGCAGGTCGGGGACCACGTTGGTGGCCCGGCCCGTGAGCCGCAGCGCGGTCGGCAGGAGCGACGTCCCCGAGATCGCGAACCCGTGCACGTGCACCATCGGCACCGCGTCGGGCACCTCCGCGCTGGTGCGCACGAACATCCGACGGCCGCCGACGCTGACCGTCCGTTCCGTCCACCCTGCGGCGACCGTCCCCACGCCGCGATCCTCGCAGCGTGCCGCCCACGGAGGACCACCCGTAACGGGTGACGCCCAGCCGCCCGCGGGTACCCGAGGCTCGGAGGATCGGACCGGACGAACGGAGCCACGACGTGGCCGACGCACCGCAGACCGAAGCACCCCTGGACAAGCGCCTCGCGGTGCTGCTCGCCATGGCCATGTTCGTCCTGGTGGTGGACACGTCCTTCATGAACGTGTCCATCTCGGCCGTCGTGAAGGACCTGGATACGACCGTGAGCGGCGTGCAGTCGGCGATCGCGCTGGAAGCACTCGTGTCCGCGGCGTTCATCCTCATCGGCAGCAAGATCGGCGACCTGGCCGGCCGCAAGCGCGCCTACGTGGTGGGCCTGCTCGCCTACGCGACCGGCGCGGTGGCGATGGTGCTGGCGCAGAGCCTGACGGCGGTGATCATCTTCTGGGCGATCATCGGCGGGCTCGGGGCGTCGCTGCTGCTGCCGTCCATGCAGTCGCTCATCCACGGCAACTTCACCGGGTCGGCCCAGACCAGGGTGTACGCGCTCGTCGGGGCGTCCGCCGCGATCGCCGCGGCCGTCGGGCCGCTGCTCGGCGGCTTCATCACCACCTACCTGTCGTGGCGGGTGGCGTTCGGGCTGGAGGCCGTGATCATCGCGGTGGTCCTGGTCGGCATCGGGCTGGTCAAGGACGTCCCCTACACGGGACGGCGCGAGATCGACCTCGTCGGGGCGTCGCTGTCCGCGCTCGGCATGGGTGGCGTGGTGCTCGGCATCCTGGTGTGGCAGGAGGGCGGGGAGGCCGTCGGGGCGCTGATCCTGGTCGGCGCCGTCGCGCTGTTCGGGCTCGCGCGGTGGCTGGTGCGCCGCAAGCGGGCGGGCAAGCCGGCGCTCATCGACCCGGACCTGTTCCGGCTCCCGCTGTTCAAGATCGGCGTGACCCAGCAGATGCTCCAGCAGATCACGCTCGGTGCCGCCATGATCACGCTGCCGATCTTCCTGCAGATGGTCCTGGAGTACGACGCGATGTCGGCAGGGCTCTCGCTCGCGCCGCTGTCGCTGAGCATGTTCGCGCTGGCCATCCTCGCCGGGAAGCGCTCGGGCGGCCGGCGGCCCGCGGACATCGTGCTCGCCGGGTTCGTGCTCGTGGTGGTGGGGGTCATCGGGCTGATCGTGGTGGTGCCGCGGGCGACGTCCGGCTGGTACCTGTCGATCCCGCTCGTGGTGCTCGGGTCCGGGCTGGGCCTGCTGGTGTCGCAGCTCAACAACTACACGCTGTCGCCCATCGACGAGGAGCACGTGAGCGAGGCCGCGGGCGTCAACTCCGCCGCCGGCTCGTTCGGGCTGTCGTTCGGCCTGGCGTTCGCGGGCGGCGTGCTGCTCGCGGCGCTGTCGCTCGGCTTCACCACCCAGGCTGACGCGAGCACGGTCCTCGACGGGGCGCAGAAGGAGCAGGTGTCCTCGGTGCTGGAGGAGGACGCGCAGCTGATGAGCAACACCGCGCTGAACGAGCTGCTCGTGCAGGAGCCGCCGGACGTGCAGGCGGAGATCATCCGGATCAACACCGACGTGCGGCCCCGGGCGCTGCAGGTCGCGCTGCTCGTGCCGCTGCTCGTGGGGCTGGCCGGCATCGTCAACGGCTTCCGGATGCGCCGGCTGCCGGACCCGTCGCCGAACAGCGCGATCGAGGGCGTGGCGCTCGGCTGAGCCGTCGCTGAACCGTCGGCGAACCGTCGGCCGGGCGCGGCCGGCCCCGGCACCGAGCGGTCGCGGTCAGCCCGACGAGCGCGCGAGCTCCTCCAGCAGCAGCACCTGGGCGACCGCCATCCGCTCGATCTCCGAGGGGTCCACGCTCTCGTCGGACGCGTGGATCCGGGACAGCGCGACGTCCTCCGGCCCCCACAGCACGAACTCCGCGCCGGGGGACACGGAGGCCAGGGTCTGCAGCAGCGGGATGGACCCTCCGGACCCGACCTCGCCCGCGTCCTGCCCGTACGCGGCGTGCAGCGCACGGCGGGCCGCCGCGTACCCCGGGCCGTCCGACGTGCACGAGAACGGCGGGGCGGTCTTCGTCCGCTCCACCTCCACGTGGGCACCCCACGGGGCGTGCGTCTCCAGGTGGCGGACGAGCGCCTCGAGCTCGGCCTCCGGGTCCGCCCCGGGAGGGATGCGCATCGAGACCTTGGCCCGGGCGGACGGGTGCAGGACGTTCGACGAGCCGGCGACGGACGTGATGTCCACGCCGATGGCGGACACCGACGGCCGGGTCCAGAGCCGCGTGCTGATCGAGCCGGTGCCCGTGGTCCGGACGCCCGGCAGCAGGCCGGCACTGGCGCGGAACTCGTCCTCGGACTGCTCGGCGCCGGTCCAGTCGTACCGGGTCACGCCCTCGACGGCGACGTCGCCGTCGTCGTCCAGCAGCGAGCTGAGCAGCCGCGCGAGCGCCATCATCGCGTCGGGGGCGGGCCCGCCGAAGACTCCCGAGTGGAGGGGGAACTCGAGGGTGGACACCGTCACGATGCAGGCGACGTCACCGCGCAGGGTGGTGGTGAGCGACGGCTCGCCGACGCGGAGGTTGCCCTCGTCGCACACCACGAACACGTCGCACCGGAACAGCTCCGGGTGGGCGAGGACGAACTCCTCGAGGTTGCTGTTCGTCTCCTCCATGCCCTCGACCACGAGCCGGACCGTGCAGGGCGGCCGCCCGTCCAGCGCCCGCAGCGTCGCGAGGTGGATGGCGAGGCCGCCCTTGTCGTCGGCCGCGCCGCGACCGTAGATGCGGCCGTCGGCCTTCCGGGTCGCGACCCACGGGTCCGACGTCCAACCCTGCGTCACCGGCGCCGGCTGCACGTCGTAGTGCGCGTAGAGGGTGACGACCGGCGACCCTTCCGGGCCGGCGATCTCCCCGACGACCGGCGGGTACCCGGTCGGCACCTCGGCCAGGTACGCGTCGGTCATGCCGGCGCCGCGGAACAGCTCGACGGTGCGGGCGGCCATCGCGTGCACGGGCTCGGGCGGGTAGCCGGGGAACGCGACCGACGGGAGGGACACGAGCCCTTCCAGGTCGGTCAGGACGCCCGGCATGACGGCAGCGACGCGGGTGCGGGCCTCGGACTGGTCCACGGTGGTGCTCCTTCGCAGGACGGGTCAGCAGCAGGACGGCTCAGCAGCAGGACGGCTCAGCAGCAGGATGGCTCAGTAGAAGATCACGGCGATGAGCGCACCCACGCCGACGGACACGACGCTCATCACGAGCATCGGGACGAAGAACGAGTGGTCGAGCAGCTTGCCGCCCAGCTTCGTCGACCCGGTGAGGTCGAAGTTGGCGGCGGCGATCTGCGTGCCGTTGGCCGGCAGCGTGTAGACGCCGTTCAGCGCACCGGCCCACATGCCCGTGACGAGCGCGGGGCTGAGCCCGACGGCCAGCCCGATCGGCACGATGGTGCGGGTGGCGGTCGACTGGCTGGTGGTGAGGGCGGCGACGAGGAACACGGCCAGCGCGAAGATGAACCGCCAGTCCGTGACCCACGCGCCGACGGTCGACACGATGTACTCCTCGTGCGCGGCGATGAACGTCGCGGTCAGCCACGCGATCCCGAACAGCGCGATCGCGGCGACGAGCCCGCTCTTGAACACCGACGTGTTCGGCACCTCGGACAGCTTGGGCCGCCCGACCAGGATGATCAGCACCCCGACGGTGAACATCACGAGCTCGATGGTGGTCGTCATGTCGATCGGGACCGACTCGCCGCCCTCCTCCGCGAACGACGGCCGCAGCCCGGGGAACAGCCCGAACGCGACGATGGCGAGGACGCCCAGCAGGAACACGATCGCCGACCTCCGTCCGGCCGTCGTCGAGGTCAGCTCGATGGACTCGGAGGCGGCGTCGGGGTCCGGGAGGGCGCCCGAACGGATGCGCTCCTGGATCTCCGGGTCGTCGTCCATGTCCGTGCCCATCCGCCCGACGACGACCGCCGTCGCCACGATGCCGGCGAGCGCGGCAGGGATCGTGATCGACAGGATCTGCGCGAGCCCGAAGTCGTAGGGCGGCACGTCGGTGAGCGTCAGCATCGCCGCCATCGCCGCGGACACCGGGGACGCGGCGAGCGCCATCCCCGACTGCACCACCGACACGGTGAGCGGCCGCGACGGCCGGATGTGGTTCCGGTACGACACGTCGTAGATGACCGGCAGCAGCGGGTAGATGATGTTGCCCGTCCCCGAGCCGATCGAGAACGCGAACGCGGTCAACGGCGCGAGCAGCGTGATCTGCCGGGGGTGCGCCTGGATCACGTTCGCGGCCACCTTGACCATCCAGTCGATGCCGCCCGCGGCCTGCATGAGCGACGCGGCGGTGACGACCGTGAGGATGATGAGCATCGCGTCGATGGGCGGCTCACCGGGCCGCTCCCCGAACACGAACACCAGCACCGCGACGCCCAGCCCGCCCCACACGCCGACGCCGACGCCGCCGGAGCGGGTCCCCATGACGATCGCGGCCAGGACGACGACCGCCTCGAGCACGAACGACACGTCCATGGGTCCTCCGTGAGCCCTGCGTGCTGCACGACCGTCGGTGCGGGCAGGCGCCGGCACCGTGACGCCACGACGGGACGGTCCTCGTGGACCGCGTCAGCCCCTCGCGTCAGCGGTCCCGGGCCCCGTCCCGTCGTGGTGTCCGGTCACCCGGCGAGGATCTGCGCCTTCTGGGCGTCGAACTCGGCGTGCGTGAGGATGCCGGCGTCGCGCAGCTCGGCGAGCTGCTTGAGCTGGGCGATCTTGGCGTCCATGTCGGGGCTGTCGGGCGGTACGGCCTCGACGTACACGGGCTGCGCGTAGGTCGGCGGGGGCGGCGGCGGAGGGGCGGCGTACGACTGCTGGGGCGGGTAGCCCTGCTGCTGTGCCTCCTGCGCCGCCCAGCGCCCCTGCTGGCGGCGCTGCACGCGACCGGAGACGGCGCTCGCGGTCCCTGCGACGACGGCGGTGCGGGCCACCCCGCGGATCAGACCAGGCATGGTGTCCTCCTCGTGCTAGCTGGGTGCGGTACGCGAGCGTCAGACGGCGTCGAGGTCGTCGAGCGCCGCGAGGAGCGACTGGACGGGGATGCGTCCGGTGGCGACGAGCCGGCCGCCGCCACGTCGCAGGGCCGCCGCGAACGGGCCGGCCCACGAGTTCTCGTAGACGAGGATCGCGGCCGCCGTGCCGTCCTCGAGCGCGCTCGCGGCCTCCGCGATGTCGTCGTCGCCCAGCAGGCCCGACGAGGCCCCCTCGAAGATGGACAGGTCCACCCCGCCCCCCTCCTCGATCTCGTGCATCTGCAGCCCGCGGACCACGCCGTCCTGCTTCTCCACGAACACGAGGTCGAGGATGCGGATGACGCCGCGGTCCACGAGGTCGACGAGGAGCGGGAGCGCCGTGCCGTCGAGCTTGTTGTGCGGGAACTCGACCACGATGTAGTCGATCGGTCCCAGGTCTCTGTCGTCGTCGTCCAGGTCAACCACGTCGTCCTCCTCGTCTGCAGGCACGGCACCCGCCCGTGAGCGGGCCGGCGCCGTGCGTCCCGTCGCACCGCCAGCCTCGTCACCGGCCCTGGCCGGGGCATCACCCGCGGCGGGTGGTAGTCCCGCGGCGGTGGTGAGGACGGTGACGGCGTGCGCGCGCAGCCAGGCCAGGACGTCGTCGAACGCGTCGGGCCGGACGCTCAGGGCGGTGCAGCGCAGCCGTTCCCGGTCCTGCAGGTGGTCGAGCATGGACAGGAGCAGGTCCCCGACCCCGCCCGCGACCACGAGGGCCACCCCCATGCCCTCGGTGCGGCGGCCCACCGGGGTGGTGCGCCGCACGGCGACGACGTCGAGCCCGAGCGCGTGCGACTGCTCGACGAGGCCGAGCAGCGCCGCGGTGTCCTGCACGGTGCCGTGCACCACGGTCTGGCGCTGCGTGTCGCGCACGCCGCGGGCACGGAGCCGGAGGACGGCCGTCGGGGGCAGCGTCCCGAGGACGGTCACCTCGACAGGTTGTGCGGGCATGCCCCCTCCTCCGCCGCGTGCCGAAAGTGTGTTCGCGGGCCGGACACCTCTCATCACCCGAAATGGGTACTGATGTGGTTACTCTCCCGATATGGCCCCCGTCGGGCCGGCCCACGGCCGGACCTCCGACGCCGCTGAGAGCACCATCTCCAGCACGGTGGGATGGAGCAGCGGCGGCGCCGAGCGCGCGCGCACGTCGACGGTGCCGGCGACCACGGGCGCGATCGTCCGCCCGCGGGTGGAGGAGCGTCTGGACGGGGTGCTCGCGCACCGGCTGACCGTGGTGGCCGCGGGGGCGGGCTGGGGCAAGTCGACCGCGGTGGCGTCCTGGTGCCGCAGCCGTGACGTCCGGACGGCGTGGGTCACCCTGGAGCCGCGGGACGACACGCTGAGCGCCGTCTGGCTGCGGGTCGTGGAGGCGGTGCGGGCGAGCGGTGCGGTGCCGCGCGGTCACCAGCTCGCGGGGCTGCAGGTGCCGCCGACGGTCACCGCTCCGTTCGCGACCCGGCTCCTGCGGGCGCTGGAGCACCTGCCCGAGCAGCTCGTCCTGGTGCTCGACGACTTCCAGGTGGTGCACGACCCGCACGTCCTCGCCGCCGTCGGCGACCTGGTGCGCTACGCGCTGCCCGTGCATGTCGTCGTCGTGACCCGTGCGGACCCGCCGCTCACCCTGCAGAGGATGTCGCTCGACGGGCGCGTCGACCACGTCCGCGCCGAGCACCTCGCCTTCGACGCGCTGGACGTCCGGGCGCTCGCGTCCGCCGAGGCCGTGCCGCTGTCCGCCGCGGGCAGCCGCGTGCTGCTCGACCGCACCGAGGGCTGGCCGGTGGGCGTCCGGCTCGGGCTGCGGCAGCCCGCGGACCCGCGCACGGGCACCCTGACGGGCCTGCCCGACCCCGACCGGGCGGTCGGCGAGTACCTCCTGGAGGAGGTCCTGGCCGGGCAGAAGCCGGAGGTCCGGGACTTCCTGGTCCGCACGAGTGTCGCGATGACGCTCACCCCGGACCTGGCGGAGGCGATCGTGCCGGGCGCGCCGGCCCACCGGTACCTCGCCGAGCTCGTGGCGTCGAACGACTTCGTCACCCCGCTGGGCGGCGTCTCGGCGCACTACCGCTACCACCCGCTGCTGCGGGAGATGCTCATGGGCACGCTCCGGTTCGAGGACCCGGTGGGATTCCGGGACTCGCACGTGCGGGCCGCCCGGTGGCTCGTGCAGCACGGGGACCCGCTGCACGCCCTCGACCACGCCGCGACGGCCGGGTCGTGGGACCTGTTCGGCGAGATCTTCGTGGAGGCCGGAGCCGCGCTGGTGGTCGGGCCGCAGCGCGAGGCGGTGCTGTCCGCGGCCCGCCGCGTCCCGTTCGTCGACGCCCCCGAGTCCGCCCTGCTGGAGCTCTGCGCCGCGACCGACGCGTGCGTGCGGGGGCGGATCCCCGCCGGCCACGTGCACCTGCGGCGTGCTCGCGCGCTGCTCGCCCAGCTCCCGCCGGAGCACCGGGCCGCCGCGGACGTGCTCGTCGAGATCCTGGAGGCGCACGTGGCCCTCGGCCGTGGGGACCTGCCGGGGACCGTCTCCGCCGCCACGGCGGCCAACCGCATCCTGACCGAGACCCCCTGGCCGTTCCCCGCGTTCGAGCAGTACGGCACCTGGGTGCACGACCTGCGCGCCACCGGCCTGTGCTGGGAGGGCGACCTGGAGCCCGCGCGCGCCGAGCTCGGCCGGATGCTGCGCGACGTGGACCCCACGGTGGCGAGCCTGACGACGCTCAACGGGCGGGCGTACCTGGCCTTCTGCGACGCGGTCGACGGCCGCTACGACGACGCCTCGCACCAGGCCGAGGGCACGCTGGTGCTCGCCGAGAACGCCGGCTGGCAGGGCTACGAGCACCTGCGCCCCGCGTACGCCGCCTCGGCGCTCGTCGCACTGGTGCGGGGCGACTGGCACGGCGCCGACCGGACGCTCGCCTACGGGTTCGCGGCCGACGTCGGCGGCGAGGAACCGGTGCTGCTGGTGGCCCTGCACGCGCTCCAGGCGCAGGTCGCGGTCGCCTCGGGGCGGATCCGTGCCGCGCGGGCCGCCTTCGACGCCGCCTGCCGGGACGCCACCGACGTCCCCTTGCCGCCGGTGGCCGCGGACCTGCTGGCCCGTGCCGCCACCGACCTGTCCGTCCACGCGCTCCTGCACGACCAGCGCGTCGAGCTGCCCGCGCCCCACACGCGGACCACGCGGGAGGTGCGGCTGGTGTGCCGCGCCCGCACGGCGCTGGCCCGGCACGACACCGCCACGGCCGCGGACTCGGCGCGCCAGGTGCTCGCGGCCGGCGTGGACGTCATCCCGCTCACCCGGGTCGAGGCGCTGCTGGTGCTCGCGGGCACGTCCGAGGCGGTCGGGGACACCGCGGGTGCGGACGCGTGGGCCAGGCAGGCGCTCGACGAGGCCGCCGGCACCGGGCTGGTGCAGCCGTTCGTCGTGGGTGCGCCGCAACCGCTGCGCACCGCGGTGAACCGTGCCGTCGCCGGCCGCCACGACGCGATCTCGACCGCCATCGGCACCCACCTCGGCCGGCGCCCGCCCGGCGCCGAGCCCGCCCCGCTCGTCACGCCGCTGACCGACCGCGAGCTCGCCATCCTCACGGCGCTCGCGACGATGCAGAGCAACGCCGAGATCGCCGCCGAGCTGTTCGTCTCCGTGAACACCGTGAAGGCGCACCTCAAGTCGTTGTTCCGCAAGCTCGAGGTCGGCACGCGCCGGGAGGCCGTGCGGCGCGGGCGCGACCTCGGCCTCCTGCCCTGACAGGGGCCGATCACCGAGGTCGTGTCCCACTCCCAGGCCCTCGTCCGCGCGGACATCGGTAGTGCGCCGGCCCGGGTCAGCGGTTCTTGTCCGCGACGGTCACCGTGATCTGGCCGTTCGGCGTGCCGAACGCAGGATCGAGTGCCGGGAACGTCTCGTGGAGAGTGGCCCCGATGTCCGGCAGGGGCAGCTCGCCACCGAGATAGACGCGGTCGACGGCCAGCCCGGGTGTGGCGTTGGCGCTGGTGCGGCACTTGAAGTCCTTCGGGACGCCCGCCGGGTCGCGTGTGAGCCCGACCTTCTCCAGCGGACCCGCGGGCGCCCTCCCCGAGAACCTCATCGGCAGGTCGAGGACGACGTACGGCTCCTGGCAGTCGGGTGGCTGGGTCGACGTCCCGACCCGGTAGGCGTAGATCGTGCCGCCGCCGTTGACGGTGACGCGTCCGGTGCACGTCCACTCGCCCGCCCAGGGTGGGAGGTCGGGACGCGCGCAGTGCATGTCGCCGGCGAACGTCATGTCGCCGTCCGTGTCCCAGGGGACCGCGTCCTGGGGGGCGTTGTGCGTCCACCGGTGGGTGCCGGTGAGGGTGAAGTCGCGGTCGCAGGCATCTCGCGCGACGAGCTCGGGAGTGCCCGGCGCCGCGCGGGTGTCGTCGTGGTTCCCGATGACCAGGACGAGCTGGTCGACGCGCTCCGCGTCGTGGTCCTGGCACAGGTCGACCGTCGCCCTCCCGGTCCAGTCCTCTGTCGTCCAGGTGCCGTCCCGCATGATCAACGCACGGATGTCCCCGGCGGACCCGGTGGAGTAGGGGTTGCGGAGCTCGATCGCGTGCACCGTCGTCGAGGCGGCCAGGTCGAAGGCGTAGTAGCGCGCCGACAGGTGGGCCAACGACTCCGTGGCGGTGTCGACGAGGCGGTACGTGCGGACGTGGTCGTGCGCCAGGTCGACGACCGTCGGACGCGGGGCGGTCGGCGGCCCGCCGGAGTCCGGTGCGGAGGTCCACGCACCGTAGGTCAGCGTCGGGAGCCACTGCCCCCACTCGGCGTGCTCGTCCTTGTTGCGGGCATCGAGGACGAACTGCCGCCAGTCGGCTGCCAGCCCTCTGCGGTCCGGTGCCGCCGCGGACGGCGCGAGCGCGAGCGCGACGGACGGGAGGGCGCCCAGCGTGGCGCGGTTGCGGTACATCGCGGCCACGAGCCCGGGATCATGGTGGCGCCGGACCACGTCGTAGAAGAACAGCCACGTGGCATAGGCGCGATCACCGCCCGACAGCGCGGGTGCATCCAACGGCCGGTCCAGGTTCTGGACGAGGTCGGGACCGGTCGTCTGCTCCACGTGGGCCCGGGGGTAGGCCTCTCGCTGGACCCAGACAGCGGTGCCGTCGGAGAACCACGCGTCGGCGGCGGGCCAGTCGTGGGCGATGCCCAGGAGCACGGAGTGGCTGAGCTCATGAGCCAGGATCGACCGCAGCCACGTGTCGTCGGACCTCCACGACGTCCTCGCGTCGATGATCGTGTAGGACGGCGTGGGATTCGCGGAGGTCCGTGGATAGGTCTGGCCGGCCCCGAGGCTCAGGTTCAGGATGACGATGTCGAACGAGGCGTCCCCGCCGGCGCACGGGCTGCCGTCGTCCGCGGGAGCGGTCAGACCGTCCAGCGCCTTGCTCGTCCGGTCGCGTGCCTCGGCGGCGATCTCGGCGACGTGCCTGGCCAGATCCTCGTCCTCCGAGTCACCTCGGTTCCACCAGACCTTGAACCCGCCCGGGCCGTCGACGCTGGTCCATCGTGTGGAGAAGTCCAGCTCCGGCCCGTGCCCCCAGCACCACGGACTCGCGTCCGGAGCGCGCGAGGCCGCCGGCATGGTGCTGCTCTCCGGCTGGTTCCACGCGCTGCCCGCCGTGTACGCCGGAAGGGTCCAGGGCCGGATCGCCTGTCGGGCGGACGAGCTCAGGCTCGACCAGCTCGCCTCCACCTCGCCTGCGAAGTCGCCCTGGTCGGGACTGCGTGGGTCGCCGCGGTACCGGCGAGGCAGCCGGGTGGCGTCGAACGTCGCGTAGGCCTCGTAGAGCACCGCCGCGTCGAGCGAGAGGGCGCCGGCCTCACGTGCCGCCCGGATGAGCTCGAAGCTCGACGGCCCGACCGGGTCCGTCGCCGCGGGTGACGACGAGGCCGGTGGTGCGGGTGTCGGTCCGACGGTCGTCGGCCGGATGCAGCCGGCGACGAGCGCGAGCAGCGCGCACAGTGCCGCGACGAGTCGCGCGGCACTCGCCGTCATGCTCCGCACGGTGCACCTCCGGGCCACGGGCCGCACGCGGCGGCGTCGGACATGAGGAGGAGTCGTCGTCCCGTCGGGAGATACACCGGCACGGGCCGGCACTGGGCCCGGACGGGCCCGGGTCACCCGCCCCGGGTGAGGCGCCCTTCGGGGGCGTTGCTACGGTGACGAGCAGGACAAGGCGCCACAGCCCGGAAGATCCCGGGCCGACGTGTGGGGGTATTCCGTGGCTCAGTCGCCGTCGCAGGTCGTCCCAGCTCCGCCGCCCGGTGCGCCCGCGAACGACACCCGGTGGTGGGCGCTGTCCTCCGTCGAGGTCGCACGTGCGCTCGGGACCAACCCCGAGACGGGTCTGACCGGCGGAGAGGTGGGCAAGAGGCAGCGGCAGTACGGGCCCAACACCCTGACCGCGCAGGCGCCGCCGTCGGTCTGGGCGGTGCTGCTGACCCAGCTCGCCGACCCGATGAACCTCATGCTCATCGCGGTCGCCGTGGTGAGCGTCGCGATCGGCCAGGGGTCGACGGCCGCGATCGTCGCCTTCCTCGTGCTCGTCAACGTGGTCATCGGCACCCGGCAGGAGATGCAGGCGCGCAAGAGCGTCGACGCGCTCGCGACGATGCAGGAGCCGACCAGCCGCGTGGTGCGGGACGGCGTCCTCGCGATGATCCCCGCGCACGACCTCGTGCCGGGCGACGTGGTCGCGCTCGAGGCGGGGGACATCGTGCCCGCCGACGGCCGGCTCGTGCGGACGGCGACCATGGAGACCCAGGAGGCGGCCCTCACCGGGGAGAGCGCGCCGATCGGCAAGGCGACCGAGCCGCTCGCGGACGAGGACGTGCCGCTGGGCGACCGGGACAACATGGCCTTCCAGAACACCGCCGTCACGCGCGGCACCGGCACGCTGCTGGTCACCTCGACGGGGATGTCGACGCAGATCGGCCACATCGCGACGCTGCTGTCGTCCGTCGAGAAGACGAAGTCGCCGCTGCAGCGCGAGCTCGACAGCCTGACCAAGGTGCTCGGGGCCATCGCGTGGTCCGCTGTGGCGCTCATCGTCGTCATCGGCCTGGCACGCGGCGACTCGATCGGCGACCTGCTGTTCCTCGCGACCGCCGTGGCGATATCCGCGATCCCGACGGGTCTGCCGACGTTCGTGCAGGCGATGCTCGCGTACGGCGCGAAGCAGCTCGCCGCGGCGAAGGCCATCGTCGCGAACCTCAGCGACGTCGAGACGCTCGGGGCCACGAGCTCCATCAACTCCGACAAGACCGGCACGCTGACGCTCAACGAGATGACGGTCACGGCGCTGTACCTGGGCGGCCGGCACTACACGGTGGAGGGTGCCGGGTACGCCAAGACCGGTCGCATCCTCGCGGCGGCCGGCGCCGAGGTCCCCGACCTGACACCGCTCGCGTACGGGCTGTGCCTGGCCAGCGACGCGACCGTCTCCGACACGGGCGACGTGGTCGGCGACCCCACGGAGGCCGCCCTCGTGGTGCTGGCCGCGAAGCTCGGGGTCGACGCGGTGGAGAGCCGCCGCACGTACCCGCGCGTCGCCGTGGTGCCGTTCGACTCCGCGTACAAGTTCATGGCGACCGCGCACTGGATGCCGTGGCGCGGCGAGCACTCGCTCGTCGAGGTCGTCAAGGGCGGGCCCGACGTGGTGCTGGCCCGCTGCACCCGGGCCCTCGCGGCTCCCGGCGAGTTCGTGGGCATCGAGCAGCTCCGGGCGGACATCGACGAGGAGCAGGAGCGGCTGGCGAGGAGCGGGCTGCGCACGCTCGCCTTCGCCGTGCGGATCCTGACGCCCGCGGACGAGGGACCGCTCGTGGCGGACCCCATGTCGTACGTCGAGGACCTCGTGTTCGTCGGCATGGTCGGCATCGTCGACCCGCTGCGACCGACCGCGAAGGTCGCCGTGGAGATCGCCCACAAGGCCGGCATCGTGGTGCGGATGATCACCGGTGACCACGCCGTCACCGCCGCCGCCATCGGTGGCGACCTCGGCCTGCCGACCGGGGCCATCAACGGTGCCGAGCTCGCGCGGCTCACCGACGACGAGCTCCTGGAGCGGCTCCCGCACCTGCACGTGTTCGGCCGCGTGACCCCCGAGGACAAGCTGCGCCTCGTGCAGCTCATGCAGCGACAGGGCCTCGTCGTGGCGATGACCGGGGACGCCGTCAACGACGCCGCCGCCATCAAGCAGGCCGACATCGGGGTCGCGATGGGGTCCGGCAGCGAGGTCACCAAGCAGGCGGCCCGCCTCGTCCTGACGGACGACAACTTCTCGACCCTCGTGCACGCCGTCGAGCTCGGCCGCAGCATCTACCAGAAGATCACCGCGTACATCCGGTTCCAGATGAGCCAGCTCATCGGGCTCGTGTCCCTGTTCCTCATCGCGAGCATCGCCGACCTCAACGACGGCGTCGCGATGACGCCGATGATGGTGCTGTTCCTCAACTTCTTCGTCTGTGTGGCGCCCGTCATCGCGATCATGCTCGACCCGGTGGGTCCGGAGATCATGAACCGGCCGCCGCGCGACCCGAAGGTCGGGATCAGCAACGGTCGCGCGCTCAGCCGGTGGCTGCTGTACGGCGGCATCCTGATGCTCGCCACGCTCATCCCGCTGGTCGCCGGCCCCGACGAGCCGTCGGCGGACTCCCCGTCGGCGTCGATGACCATGGCGTTCGTGGTGATGGGGCTGGGCAGCACGTTCTCCGGCCTGGTGCTGCGCCGCGAGCCCGAGTCCGGCCTGCTGCCGCCGCTGCTGTCCGCCGTCAAGGTGCTCGCGATCCCGGCGCTGCTCATGTGGCTCGCGACCGAGCTGGACTTCCTCCAGGACTGGCTGACCACGCAGGAGCTGACCGGCGACCAGTGGGCCGTCGCTCTCCTGCTGGCCCTGCTGCTCCCCGTGGTGGCCGAGGTCGACAAGTGGTTCATGCGCCGCCGGTTGCGCACCTCGTCCGTGCTCACGCCGCAGGAGGCGGTGAGCCCGGTCCGGGCCCGCAGCAGCGAGCCCGCCGTCGTGGTCGCGCCGGAGGCACGCGGTGCCACGACGGCACCGACACCCGTGGTCCCCGTGGGCACGACCCCCGTCTGACCTGCGGTTCTGCTGCGCGGCGGGTGAAGACCGCCACCGTCCGTATCAGCCTGGCACCCTCCCGTTCCTGATCCGGTGTTGTCGCCGCGAGAGCGACGCAGAACGGCAAGGAACCAGGGGGAGGTGCAACGAAGATGACGATCGAGATCATGGACGTCGAGGAGATCACCGCTACGCGGATCCACCTCGACCCCGACGCAGGCGGCGCCTGAGCCCGCCCGTGAGCCGGCCCGGTCACCACGACCGGGCCGGCTCCTCACGTTCCCGCCGGCACCGTCCTGAGGATCCGCACCATGCTGCCCCGACTCAAGTCGCTCAACTGCCTCGCCAGTGACGGCGAGCTGATCGTCAGCCTCGACCCGAAGGTCCGCACCCGGGTCGCCGACCCCGACGGCCAGGTCCTCGCGCTCCTCACGCTGCTGCGCGACGGCACCCGCGACGTCCCGGCGCTCGCGGCGCTGCTGCGTGAGCGGTGGCCCGCGACCACCGACCAGGACGTCTCCGCCGTGCTCGCCCAGCTCGACCGCCTCGGCTGGTTGGAGGACGCGTCCGCCCCCACGGCGTTCGACGCGCACGACCGCGAGCGGTACTTCAGCAACCTCGCGTTCTTCGACGCGTTCACCACCCTGTCGACGCCGCGGGAGCAGCCGCAGCACCGGCTGCGCGCGGCTCACGTGCTGGTCCTCGGCGCCGGGGGGCTTGGGTCCGCCGTCCTCATGAACCTCGCCGGGCTCGGCGTCGGCGCCGTCACGGTCGTCGACCAGGACCGGGTGGAGCTGCGCAACTTCGCGCGGCAGTTCACGTACACCGAGGCGGAGGTCGGGTCGCCGAAGGCCGAGCGCGTCGCCCAGTGGCTGACGGCGTTCGACCCGACCCTGCGCGTCGAGGCGGTCCGCCGCCGCGTCGAGTCGCCGGACGACGTCACCGCGCTGCTCCGCGGCTCGGCGCTCTCCGCCCTGCCCGACCTCGTGGTCTCCGCGATCGACGAGCCCGACGAGGTGGACCGCTGGGTCAACCAGGCATGCGTCGCCGCCGGCGTCCCGTTCGTCCGTGGTGGCCTCGCCTACACCCAGGGCCTCTACTGGTCCGTCGACCCCGGCCGCAGCGCGTGCCGCGAGTGCCTCGAACGGCACCGGGACCGCCTCGCCGACGGGATCGACCGGGAGGTCGTCGACCGGCCACGCGTCCTCGTGCAGGACCGGGTCAACCGGGCCATCGGGCCGGTGACGAGCGTGCTGGGCGGGCTCGTGGCGATGGAGGCCATGCGGTTCCTCACCGGGCTGACCCCGCCCGTGGCGCTCGGCCGGTACCAGCTCGTCGACTTCGCGGGCGACGGCCGCACGTCGAGCGACGCGTGGCCCGCCGACCCGGGCTGCCCCGTGTGCGCCACCGCGCCGGCCCGCCGGGCGCTCGCGGCCACGGCCGCGTGATGACCGCCGTCGCCGAGGGAGCGCGTACCGCCGTCGCGGCCGCCGCCGCCGAGGGAGCGCGCTCCGCCGCCGCGACCGCCTCCGCCGCCGCGCGTCCCGCCGACGGGACGGCCGCCATGCGTCCCGCCAGCGCCACCGACACCACGCGTCCCGCCGACGGGACCGCCTCCGCCGCAGCGCTCACCGGTCCGGAGGTCCGCGCGTCGTCCGTCCTGCGTCTGCAACCGCTGACCCGCACCGCGCAGGCCGACCGGGTGGTCGTGGGCCGGGCGGACACCGGCCGGTTCGTCGCGATCCCGGCCGTCGGCGCGCAGGCCCTCGAGCTGCTGCAGGCCGGCTTCACGGTCGACGAGGTCGAGCGTGCGGTGACCCCGACGGACGCCGCCGACCCGGTGGACGTGCTCGGGTTCGCCCGGAGCCTGGTCCGGCTCGGCTTCGTCGCCGCGGTCGACGACGCACCGACGGACGGCACGACCGGCGGCACGACTGACGGCACGACCACCGGCAGGACGGGCGGGACCGCCGTCCACCCGCCGCGCGGCTTCGTCGTCGCCCCGCGCGCCCGTGCCCGCTGGCTCTTCTCGCCCGCAGGCGCCGCCGTGGCCGCCGCCTGCGCCGTCGCGGTCGTCGTCATGCTCGTCGCTGCTCCGCAGGTGCGGCCCCGCGCGCTCGACGTGTTCTTCCTGCGCACCCCCGCCGAGAGCCTCGCCGCCCTGACGGTGATCACGTACCTGCTGGCGGGCGTGCACGAGCTCGCGCACGTGATGGGTGCGGCGGCGCTCGGTGTGCCCGCCCGCCTGCGCATCACGCGGCGCCTGTACTTCCTCACGTTCGAGACGAACCTGACCGGCCTGTGGGCGCTGCCGCCGCGCCGCCGGGTCGGTCCGCTCGTGGCGGGGATGGCGTTCGACGCGATCGTGCTCGCGGCCGTCCTGGCGCTGCGTCTGGCCGGTCTCGGCCCGGACCGGCTGTGGGCCGCGATCGCGCTCGTCGAGCTGTCCGCGATCGTCGCCCAGTTCTTCGTGTTCCTGCGGAGCGACGTGTACGCCGTCATGACGGCCCTGCTCGGCTGCACGCACCTGCAGCGCACCACCCGGCTCCTGCTGCGGCGCACGTTCTGGCGGCTCACGCCCGACGAGCGTGCGGCCCTGGCGTCGAGCCCCGCGCGGGACCTGGCGGTGGCCCGCTGGTACCGGTTCGTGCACGTGGCCGGCCTGCTCCTGGCCACCTGGTTCTTCGTGGTGCTGTTCCTGCCGTCGACGTGGCACCTGCTGTCGTGGATGCGGGACTCGCTGGTGGCCGCCGGACCGACGACGTGGACGTTCTACGAGGCGCTCGTGCTCGGCGTCCTGCTGCTGTCGCCGCGGCTCCTCACCGCCGTCGTCGCCGGTCGGGACCTCGCCGCCCGCCGGCGCGCCCAGCGGGCTCGGACCGCCTGACCGCGACCGCCGTCCAGCGGTGGCGGCCGGCGGCGCAGCCGGTCGTCACCGCGACCCGCAGTCCGGTGGCGTGCCCGAAAGGGCCGCCGACGCTGCGCGAGCGCACCTTCCGGGCGTCGTCGGCCGGGGTGACGATGAGCAGCATGGGGCCAGGGGCAGCGTCCCGCGGGGCGCAGGAGCCGTCCTCGCGCGCCGACGGCGTCCGCGCGTCCGTGCGCACACCCCCGGTCGTCGCGCATGGTGCACCGCCACGGCCCTCCCTGCCGGGGCCGGCCGCCACCCGGCTCGTCGGTCTGCAGCGCTCCGCCGGGAACCGTGCGGTGGTGGGGCTGCTCGCGCGGGCGGCGCCCGTGACCCAGCCGGCGGTCGTGACCGCCCCGGTGACAACCGGGCCAGTCGCCGTGCCCGCCCTGACCGGCGCGCTCGGCGAGGCGTTCAGCCCGGCGCCGGCCGCTGCCGCCGCGCCGGTCGCCGCCGTGCAGCGCTCGTACGTCAACGACAGGACCTGGACTCCCGTCGAGCCGAACACAGGCCAGGGGACCGGCGTGGACGCGATCGTCGGCCCCCACTTCACGTACGGCCAGAAGACCGGGGCGGCTCCCGGGTTCCGGCCGTACGACTACATGCGCCTCTTCAAGACCGTGACCGGCGTCTCGTACGTCCAGGGACACCTGCTGAACGACAACCTCGGAGGCCCCGCGAGGTCCGGCACCGCCCATGCCGACGAGAACCTCACCGCGTTCCCGAAGGTCCCCACCAACGTCGACCACAGCAACGGCATCGAGGAGTGGGTCAAGGCCGCCGCCGCGGGCAGCTGGTTCCGGTACCGCGTCACCATCGGGTACAGCACGGACTCGGGGCCGCGGCTGCGCAAACGGCTCGGCGCCGCCAACCTGGGCGTCGCGACGGCCGCAGGCATCGCACCGGCCGCGGCGACCTTCACCTACGCGTCGTCGCTGTTCGCGGACTGGGACGAGCTCGTCGACGCGACCGCGCACACCAACGCGGCCCCCGTCCTCAAGCCGGCCGGGATCAGCGGGACCCTCAGCCTCGCGATCCCGAGCCCGATGTCGGCGACGAAACCCGCGACCCGCGCCCTGGAGTTCCCGGCGATCCCCAACCGCTCCTGGCAGCACCACGAGAACTTCAAGCAGACCCACCGGGGGGTGTGGACCGGTGTGCTCCCTCCCGGCGGGGCCGCCAACGCACCGCCGAACCCGGCGCGCACGTTCATCCTGGCGGAGCGGTGGCGCGGCAACGACGACGCGCGCGCCGGCAACCCGACGGATCCCGGGGGGAACGCCGTGTACCTGCTCGGGCACCAGCACTACGGAGAGGGCGTCACCGGGTCCCGGGCAGGTCCGAAGTCGACGACCCGGTTCGGCCGGGGCTATCTCCTCGGCTACAAGGACTTCGACGACGGCATCGTGCACGGCAAGAAGAACCCCCTGGCGACCCCGCCGACGAACTGGGCTGCCGAGATCGCGGGCCACACCGAGCTGTGGGCGGGCGTCGCGAAGGGCAGGACGGCGCTCCTCGCCGCGCCACCCGTGACGAACCGGGCGGAGATCGCGGGCCACGCCGAGTACTGGGAGGGCGTCAAGCACGCGCGGACCCACGCGAAGGCCAGCCCGCCCGCCGCGAAGGCCGCCCAGAAGGCGGGCCACGACGACTACTGGGCGGGCATCGAGCACGCGCAGAAGTCGGCGAAGGGCACGCCCCCGGTCAACAACCTCGCCCAGAAGGAGGCGCACGACGCCTACTGGGACGCCGCCGAGAAGGTGGTCGCCAACCTCGCCGTCGCCGCCCCGACCGTGCAGGCCGGCCTGGCGGCGCACACCGACGCGCTCGGGACGATGACGTTCGCGCGCGCCAACCCGAGGACCGGCGTGGTCGCCACGCCCACGCTCGTCCAGACAGCGGTGTGGACGACCTACTGGCAGGGCGTCGACCTCGCCCGCAAGTCCGCACCGCCCGTCGTGTACACGGGCAAGGACGCCCCCGCCGCGGCTGCCTTCACCGAGTACCGCGAGGGCACGGCGCAGGCGGCGAAGAGCCTCGCGACGCTGACTGCGGCACCGCCCGCCGGTGGCGGCGCCGCCGAGGGGTTCACCGACTACAAGCAGGGCGTGGAGGCCGCCATCGGCGGCCAGCCCGCCGACGTCGCACGCCCCGCGCACACGCGCGGGTGGACCGACGCCTCGGAGGGGTTCACCGAGGGCGACGCGGCGAAGGCCCCGTCGCGGGCCGAGGGCGGGTTCACCAGCGGTCACCTGTACGGCAAGGGCGCCGCGCTCGCCCGTGCCGGAGGCGCCGCCCCGACCGGCGCGTCCACCGAGGAGGCGGTCGGTGCGACCGGGCACGGCGACTACCGCAAGGGTCTCGCGGCGGCCCGGACGGACCGGAAGTCGGCGAAGCCCGCAGACCGCGGTGCCGCGCTCGGGTTCGGCGAGTTCCTCACCGGGATCACCAAGGCCCAGGCGGGCGTTCCCGCCGGCCCCGCCCCGACCGGGAGCGAGGCGACGACCGCCGGGTGGACCGAGTACTGGCGCGGCGCCGACCTGGCCCGCACCGGGCCGTCGGGACCCTACGCGGGGTCGAGCTCGGCCGAGTCCGCGGGCCACGAGGACTACCGCAGCGGTGTCGAGGGCGCCCGGGCGAGCCTGGCGGCGCTCGCGGGCGCACCGCCCGTCGGCGGCGGGGCGGCGCTCGGGTTCGCCGACTACCGCGACGGCGTCGAGGACCGCAAGGCCGGCGCGGCCACGGACCCGAAGCGGACCGGCCAGGCACGCGGCTGGCAGGACTCCGGCGACGGGATGGCGGAGGCCGACACCGGGACGAAGCCGAGCCGCACGGACGGCGGCTACGCCAGCGGGTACCTGTACGCGCACGGCGCCGTGGCGGCCCGTGCCGGCCACGTGGCGCCGACCGGCGGCGGGGTCGTCGAGGACGCACTCACCGGCGTCGGGCACGCCGACTACCGCAGCGGCGTCGACGCGGCGAGGGCGGACCGGAACGCTTCGAAGCCGACCCGCACCGCGGCCGCGCGAGGGTTCGACGAGTTCGTGTCGGGGCTGTCGCAGGCGCAGGCCGGCGTCCGCACCGGTCCGGCGCCGGCGAGCAGCGACGCGAGCGCCGCCGGGTGGGCCGAGTACTGGCGCGGGGTCGACGCCGGCCGGACGTCGGCGTGGGGTACGCCGTACGCGGGCACGAGCTCGGCAGCGGCGGCAGGTCACGCCGACTACCGGTCCGGGGCCGTGCTGGCGCGGACCGACCTGCCGTCGATGACCGGCGCCGCACCGGCGGGTGGCGGCCGCGGCGAGGGCTTCGAGGACTACCGCCAGGGGGTCGAGCACGGCGTCGGCGGCCGCCCCGCCGACGCCACCCGGTCCGCGCACGCGACCGGTTGGGCGGACGCCATCGCGGGTGTCGCGGCGGGGCAGGCAGGTTCGGCGTCGGCCCGGACCGAGGGCGGGTTCACGAGCGGGCACCTGTACGGACAGGGTGCGGCGGCGGCGCGCGGTGGCGGCTCCGCACCCGCGACCACCGCGACGGTCGAGGACCAGCTCACCGCCGCGGGCCACGGCCACTACGGCGACGGGATCACCGCCGCCCGCGCCGACCGCGACGCGACCCCGCCGCCGGAACCGGGTGCGCGGCTCGGGTTCGACGAGTTCGTCGCAGGCATCGCGCGGGCGCGGGCCGGGCTGAGGTCGGCCCCGCCCGGCGCGGACAACGTGGCGACGACCGCCGGCTGGACCGAGTACTGGCAGGGCGTGGACCGCGGCCAGGCCGCCGTCTGGGGCGCCCCGTACGGCGGCGCGAGCTCGGCCGGGTCCGCCGGCTACGCGGACTACCGGGCCGGCGCCGACGCGGCGAGCGCCACCCTCGCCCGCCTGACCGGCGCGGCCCCGGCAGGCGGCGGTGCCGCGGTCGGTTTCGCCGACTACCGGGCCGGCGTCGAGGACAGGAAGTCGGGTGCCGTTGCCGACGTGGCACGCAGCGCGCGAGCCCGTGGCTGGCAGGACTGCGCCGACGGCATGGCCCGTGGCCAGGAGCAGGTCGACGCGGCGACCGACCGGACCGACGGCGGCTTCGTCTCGGGCTACCTGCACGCGCAGGGTGGGGCGCGGGCGCACTCCGGGCTGCCGGACGCCCCGGCGACGACACCGGAGGAGGCGGTCCGCAGCACGGGCCACGCCGGCTACACGGCAGGGCTGGACGCGGCCCGCCGCGACCTGGCCACGCCGCCGGGCCGGCTGGTGGACCGCGCCGCGTTCGACGCGTACGGCAACGCGCTCGCCGCGGCACGGACCGCGCCCCGTCGCCAGGCGGTCGGTGGCGCCGCGGGCGACGCCGCCGTGACGGACTACTGGAACGGTGTCGACGCCGCCCGGGCCCAGCCGCACGCTGCCGCCGTCGCGACCGCCTCGACCGCAGCCGCCCAGGGCGTCACCGACTACCAGGCCGGCGTCGTGCACGCCGTCGGGAACGCGGCCGGCACGCCGCCCCCCGCCACGACGGCCGGGGCGGAGGGCGCCGGCGACTACTGGTCGGGCGAGGCCCATGCGGTCGGCAGCGTGAACGCGCCCGGCGGGCACGCCGCCGCCGACACCGCCTTCCACCACTTCCGGGCCGGTCGGGCGCACGCGCGCGCCGGCCTCGCCCAGCTGCAGGGAGCGGCCCCCGCAGGCCGCGTCACCGCGCGCGGCTTCCGCGAGTACGCGGCCGGGGTCGCCGCCGGGCACGCGGCGCAGCCCGACCAGCCGGCGCGGGTCGTGTTCAGCAAGGGCTGGGGCGACTACGCGGCGGGCGAGACCGACAAGCGGAACGGCGTGCCGGCGCCCGTCCACCAGCACGGCGGCTACCTGTACGGGTACAACACCGCCAACGCCCCCGTGGCCAAGCGGCCCGGCGACCCCCTTCTCGGCGGAACGGAGAAGAAGCAGCGCAGGTGATCCCGTGTGCACGGGCGACCCGGGAGACGGGCGATGCCCTCAGCGTCGGGCAGCGACGAACACGAATGCCCCGACCGCGGTCACGGCATAGGTCACGAGCTGGACCATGCCCCCGCCGATGTTCGCGGGAGCGCCGAGGTCGGCGACGCCGAGCGCCCGGAGCACCCAGTAGGCCGCCGCGAGCGCGACCCCGACGACCAGCGTGGCGGCACCTGCGCGTCCCGCGCCGCGGCCGCCCGGTGCTGCGTCCGGCGGGCTCGCCGCACCCTCGGGCCGTGCGGTCGCGACAGCGAGGCCGGACGCAGCGCCGACGACCGCGGCGATGCTCAGCACGCCGCACAGCAGCACGGCGACGGCCGCCGGGTCGTCGGACCCGACGAGCCGGCCCGCAGCGACGTAGACCGCGATCGAGGCGATCGTCGCGGCCGCCCCCACCCGCCGTCGGTGCGAACGCGGCGCTGCCGTTGACGCGGACGTGCTCGACATCGGGTGTCCTCTGGTCGGCTGGGAGCTCCGCGCGACTACGGCAGCACGTAGTACGCGATGCCCTCGTAGCTCCATCGCGGGTCGACGGCCCGGATGTGGTCGGCCTCTGCCTGGTTCGCCGTGAAGAAGTGCTTGCCGAACCCCGGCGACCAGAAGCGGTAGAGCGGGACCGACCCGTCGACCTGGTGGAACAGCGCACAGTAGGCGACGCCCTCGTAGTGCCAGGTGGGGTCCGTCGCGATGATGTGCTCCTTCTCCTCCCAGTCCTGCGTGTAGAAGTGCTCCTGGACCACCGCCGAGTAGAACCGGTACACCGCTGAACCGAAGCTGCACCCCTTGTCACCGAGGGGGACGGCGTGGAACGCAAGACCCTCGTAGCTCCAGTTCGGGTCGGTCGCGCGGACGTGCGCCACCTCGTCGGCGTTCGTCGTGAAGAAGTGGGCGTTGGAGAAGGTCGGGCTCCAGAACCGGTACACGGGGATGCTCGGGATGGGTCGCTGCGGGGCAGGGATCACTGTGACGGTGGCGCACCCACCGCTCTGTCGCGAGCCGGCCTTCTCGAGCCACACGCACAGGTCGTAGTCCCCACCAGGCTCGTGGATCTCCGGGTCGGGAGGCTCGATGTACATCGGGATCGTGATGCTCTGCGTCCACGGGCCCGCGGTGGCGGCGAAGGTTCCCTTGGTGATCGTGTACCCGGCGCCCTGGTCCGTGACGGAGAAGCTCGCGAGCGGGGGCGCACCCGTCAGGTCCCCCCACCCGGTGCCCGAGACGACGACGACCCCGCCGGCGTTCACGGTGGACGGCGCGATGGAGATGGTCGGCGCGGTGTCAGCGTGCGCGGACGAGGCGCCGAGCAGCGCGAGGCCGGTCGTCACCGCGAGGACGGCGGCGGCTGCGACAGGACGGACGGATCTCATCTGATTCCCACCATGGAGCGGAGGACCTGCGACGGACACGGGGCTGCGGACAGCCATGACCCACGACGAGCACTCGGAGAGGCTCAGCGCCACCTGTGCAGGCACTGCCGGTAGGACCAGCGCAGCCGTCGACCGGTCGCCGACGATACCGACGATTCGCTGCGGACGTGGGCGAAACGGCCGGCTGTCTCGCGGCCCGGCGGCGTTCAGCGGCCGGTGGCTCCCGTGACGCGGTCGCGCCAGGCCCGGACGACGGCGGCCACGTCGGCCGGGGCCGCCTCCACCTGGACGACCGTGCGGGTCTCGGCGTCCCACCGGAGCAGGCCGGCGGCGTGCAGGGCGCCGTAGAGGTCGACGACGTCGTGGCGCGTCGGATGCACCGCACCGGGGACGGGCCCCGCCGCCACGAGCTCGTCGAGCGAGGTCAGGGCGGTGTCGCCGTGTGCGTTGCGGAACGGGAAGCGCAGGGACGCCAGGTCGTCGAGCGTGAGGTCGGGGTGGGTCGCGACGTGCTCGGCGTACTCCCAGACGGGCACGTCCGGCCGGTCGGCGCTCTCCGCGCCCGCCAGCGAGCCGCCGAGGAGCCTGTGGACGTCCACGCCCTCCGGTGCCGACTCGACCAGCATCCGCACCGTCGCGCGCCGCTCGTCCTCGGACAGGCCGCTTCCGCTCACCGTCGAACCCCCTGATGCGTGGCGCCCGGCCCACCCGCTCCGGACGACGCGAACGTAGTGGCGCGCACCGCGACGCGCAAGGAACGTGCGCCGACCTGCCCGGACGTCGCCGACCCGGTGCCGGAGGCGGAACCGGGCCCCGACGCCGTGGTGGCGCCGGGGCCCGGTCCCGGGGTCGAGCCTCAGGTCACAGCGGGAGCGTGACCCGCACGTCGCCCAGCCCGCGGGCGACCAGCAGCCGGCCACCGTCCGCGATCCGGGTCCACGTGCCCGACCCCGTGTCCCAGGCCCGCCACAGCCGGTCGTCCGTCTGCACCCGCACGCGGGCCGACGCGCCGGCGGCCACCGGCACCGCCGCCCAGCCGACCAGCCGCACGGGCTCGTCGGACGACGACGGCTCCAGGTACACCTGGACGACCTCGCGCGAGTCCCGCTCGCCGGTGTTGGTCACCGTCACGGACACCTCGGGCGACGTGCCGTCCTGCGACACGGCCGCGTCGGTGTAGTCCCAGGTGGCGTACCCGAGCCCGTGACCCATCCAGAACGCCGGTGCCGGGGCGGTCCCGGCCCAGTGGCCGCGGTAGCCGATGAACGTGCCCTCGGCGTACTCGACGTCGCCGTCCACGGGCGTCACTGACCAGGCGGGTGCGGCGCCGTCGGCGGCCGGGAACGTGGTGACCAGACGGCCGGCGGGCTCGAGGTCGCCGAGCAGC
Source organism: Cellulomonas sp. URHB0016 (assembly GCF_054057935.1). NCBI lineage: Bacteria > Bacillati > Actinomycetota > Actinomycetes > Micrococcales > Cellulomonadaceae > Cellulomonas > Cellulomonas sp. URHB0016. The sequence continues at coordinate 2,928,443 of NZ_JBSRZU010000001.1, forward strand.
GCGGCGGCGACCGCGTGACCGCCTTCCTGGCCGGGCAGCCCGGCCCACAGGACGGCGTCGACCTCGTCGAGCCACGGCATGAGCACCGGGGTCGCGGCGTTCACCACGACGACGGTCCGCCGGGCGGCGGCCGCGACGGCGCTGACCAGCGCGTCCTGGGCGCCGGGCAGGGCGAGGGTCGACTTGTCGACGGACTCGGTCTCCTGCTCCTCGGTGAGCCCGACGACGACCACGGCGACGTCCGCGTCCGCCGCCGCAGCGGCGGCCTCGGCCACGACCTCGTCGACCGAGCGCGGGGCCGGGCGGGCGACGATCCCGAACAGGCCGACCCCGGCGAGCGGGTTGGCCGCGGCCTCGATCGCGGCGGCGCCCTCGACGACCTCCGTCGACGTCGGCGGTCGCAGCATCGCGGAGCCGTCCACGATGTCCCCGGCGGCCACCTCCACCGTGCCCGTCTCGACCGGCGGCGCGAGCATCTCCTCGGCGAACCCGCCCGACGAGCGCAGCTCGAACGAGCGGACCGTGTCGCCGACCCGCACGTCCCACGCGCCGACGCCGATCACGCCGAGCTCCACGGGACCCTCGGCGGCGACCTGCGCCCGGAACCGCACGGTGGCGACCGGCTCGGTGAAGTCGTCGTCGAACCCGACCATCACGGTCGGCGGGGCGTCGTGCCGCTCGTCGAGCACCGAGCCGTCGGCGGCGAGGAGCGTGACGTGCACCCCGGGGTTCCCGGTGGACGGGTCGACCACGAAGCCCGGCCGGGCGGGCACGGGGCGCGTCCGCACCTCGACGCCGTCGACGACCTGCACCGCGTCGCCCAGCAGGGCGGTGAGGCCCTCGGCGACGCTGACCTGGTACGGCGGGTTGACCTGCGCCGAGCCGCCGCCCATGTCGATCGTCTCCAGCGCGTGCCGGCCGATCAGCGCGACGGACGTGCCGCGGGTCAGCGGCAGGGCGCCGTCGTTCGTCAGCACCGTCATGCCGGAGGCGGCCAGACGGGTCAGCTGCTCGCGGCGGACGGGGGAGTCGGGCGCCGGCAGGTCGGCCGGCAGCTCGCGGAGCTCGCCGAGGGCTCCGACCCGGTCCGCCAGGACCAGCAGCCGGCGCAGGTGCTCGTCGACCACGGACTCGTCGAGCTCACCGTTGCGCACGGCGTCGACGAGGGTCTGCCCCCACGGCCCGTCCGGCCCGGGCATCACGAGGTCGAGCCCACCCGCGGCGGCCGGCGCGGCGGTCTTCGTCGCGAACCAGTCCGACATGATCAGCCCGGTGTAGCCCCACTCGCCCTTGACCACCTCGTTGATCACGTGGTCCTGCTCGGTGGCGGCGACGCCGTTGACGTCGTTGTACGCGGCCATCATCGACCACGGGTCCGACTCGGCCGTCGCGATCTCGAACGGCAGCAGGTACAGCTCGCGCAGCGTCTTGGCGTCCACCACGGAGTTCATGGTGTTGCGGGCCGTCTCGGACTCGTTGGCGACGAGGTGCTTGAGGCACGCGCCGACGGCCAGCGACTGCAGGCCCCGGACGTACGAGGCGGCGAGCTTGCCGGTGAGCAGCGGGTCCTCGGAGTACGCCTCGAACAGCCGGCCGCCGAGCGTCGAGCGGTGCAGGTTGATGGTCGGGCCGAGCACCACGTGGATGTCCTGGGCCATCGCCTCCTCGGCGAGCATGCGGCCCACCTCGGCGGTCGTCTCCTCGTCCCACGCGGAGGCGAGCAGCGTGGCGTTGGGGAACAGGGCCACCTGGCGGCCGCCGCTGAACTTCAGGCCACGGACGCCCGTCGGGCCGTCGGACAGGTTGACCTCCCCGAGGCCGATCGACTCCTCCGGCGCCAGGGTGAACGCGCTGGCGCCGGTGAGGAGGCGGACCTTGGTCTCGAGGTCGAGCTTGGAGACGAGGACGGTGGGGTCGATCGCGGGCTGGGTCGTCATCACTTCACCTTCTTGACGGGGATGATCGCGAGGGCTCCGACGAACGTCAGGGCCGCCGCCGTGAGGTACAGCAGGTCGTAGTTCTTGGCGGCCCCACCGATCAGCAGAGCACCGAGGAACGGTGCGAGCGACTGGGGGCCGGCGTTGGCGATGTTGAACACGCCGAGGTCCTTGGCGGAGTCGTCCGGGTTGGGCAGCACGCCGATGACGAGCGCCAGGTCGACGCCCATGTAGATGCCGTACGCGGCACCGAGGATCGCCTCGACCACGTAGAAGCCGCTGACGGTGCCCACCTGCGTCAGCAGGCCGAGGCCGATCGCGAACAGGGCGGTCGACGCGAACACGAACACCTTGCGGCGCGCCAGCCTGTCGGACACGAACCCGGCCACCTGGCCGACGACCACCAGCACAAGGGTGTAGATGAGGATGCCCTTGAACACCGCGGACGCCGCCTCGGCGTCGGAGAGCCCGAGGTGGTCCTTCATCCAGAAGAACCGGAACGTCGAGAACATGAAGCTGCCGAGGACGAGCATGAACCGCGACACCCAGGCCCAGGCGAAGTCGGGGTGGCGGCGAGGGCTGATCCAGAACGTGTGCGCCAGGGCCTTGAGCGTCATGGCCGGCGGGCGCTTCGGGAGCTGCTTGTCGGGGAGCACCAGCGCGTAGGCCAGCATGCCGACCACGCCGATCGCGGCGGGGACCATGAACAGCGCGATCATCTGGGACGTGAACATGCCGGCGAGCCAGGTGGCGGCGAGGATGCCGACGTTCTGCATGACGCCGCCCAGCGCGCTGATCTTGGCGGTCTGCGTCGGGGGGACCTGGTCGGCGATGGTGGCGAGGTAGGCCGCGAAGCACGCGTTGGCGGCGAGCTGTGCGAGGAACCAGCCGATCAGCAACGTCGGCACGTTGGTGCCGACGGCGATGACGAACAGGAAGGCCGCGAGGCCGAGGGACCCACCGACCATCCAGGGGCGGCGACGGCCCCACCGGGACATCGTGCGGTCGGACAGCCGCCCGAACAGCGGGTTGGCGACGAGGGCCGCGAGGGCGCCGACGCCGAGGATGAGGCCCTGCGCCGTGGTGGCCTGGGCGTCGCCGACGATCTGCGTGACCTTGATGGCCATGCTGATGGTCACCGGCCCGAGCAGCGCGATGAAGAGCGCGAGCTGGGCGAAGGCGAACGTCACCACGAACTTGGTGGTGACGGGTTGTGTGGGCGGCTCGATCGCGTACGGGGGGACCGGGCGCTCGTGGCCCGGGATGCCCGACGTGACGATGGACGCCGGCAGCTCGCTGCTGCTGGGGGTCTCGTCGATGAGCGGGTTGATGTGCTCGACCGCGTCGTGGCGCATGGTCGTTCTCCGTCTTCTGAGGGGGAGCAACTGCTTGTGGGGGAGGGCGGTTGGCTTCCAGCCACTCACTTTTGCGTGTCACTGACACGCGTCACTTGCGCGTGTAAGTAAGATCGCACAAGAATGCCCGGGAGCACAAGATGTCCGGACCGCGGAGGTTGTGAAGATGTCGGTCGACGACCGCCCCAAGCGCGTGACCAGCGCGGACGTCGCGCGCGAGGCCGGGGTCTCACGCACCACCGTGAGCTACGTGCTCAACGGGACGCCGCACCAGAAGATCCCCGACGCCACCCGGCAACGGATCATGGACGCCGTCGGACGCCTCGGGTACGCCCCGTCGGCCACCGCCCGCGCCCTGCAGAGCGGCCGGTCCGACGTGGTGCTCTGCCTCCTGCCGGACTGGCCCATCGGCCCCGCGATGGGCAGCCTCCTGGAGACCCTCTCCACCAGCCTGGCCGCCGAGGGCCTGACCCTGTACGCCCACCCGCGGGCCGCCGGCCGCCCCGTGTCCGAGGTGTGGCGCTCGCTCGGCCCCGCCGCCGTCGTCCTGTGGGACGAGCTCGACGACGCCGAGCTCGACGCCATGCGCGCGGCCGGGATCGCCGTCACCGTCGCGCTGCTCAGCCCCACGAGCCGCCGGCGGGGCGACCTCCTCGTCCCGCAGCAGCGCACCGGCCGCGTCCAGGCCGAGCACCTCGCCGCCACCGGCCACCGCCTGATCGGCTACGCCTACCCGGACGACCCGCGCGTGAAGGGCTTCGCCGAGCCCCGGCTCGAGGGCGTGCGCACCGCGTGCGCCGAGCTCGGCCTCGACGCCCCGGTGGTCCGGACCGTCGCCATGGAGGCGGACTCCGCCGCCGCCGCCGTCCGGGCGTGGGTGGCCGAAGGGGTCACCGGGGTGTGCGCGTACAACGACGACGTCGCGCTCGCCGTCCTCGCGGGCACCCGGCTCGCGGGCGTGTCGGTGCCCGGCGACCTGGCCGTCGTCGGTGTCGACGACATCCCCGCCGCGCCGTTCGCGTCACCGCCCCTGACCACGGTGCACGCCGAACAGGGCACCATCGCGGAGTACATCGCGGCGCTCGTCCTCCGGGGACTGTCCGGCCGGGCGGCCCCGCGGCGACCCGGGTCGGACATCATCCACCTCATCCGGCGCGAGTCGGCCTGACCCCCACGGGTGAGCCGGCCGGCCAGGCCGACCCGCCCGCCGCCCGTGGCTCAGCGGTCCACGAGACCGCCGCCCACCCACGACCGGATCGCGGCCACCTCGCCCGGGCTGAGCTCCATCCGGGCCCCCCGGCACAGGCTGACCACGTAGTCCGCCCACGCCGCCGCGAGGTCGGGCGCAGCCACCGCCGACGTCAGCTCGAGGCCCCCGTACAGCACGCAGGAGATGACGTAGTCGACCGTCGACCGTCCGACCGCCGCGCCGGCCTCCTGGCACGCGTTGCGGACCCGCTTCGACGTGGACACCCGCTCGAACGGGTGGGCCTTGAGGTCCGCGGCCAACGACTCCAGCAGCACCCGGTAGTTGGCCTGGCTCAGGCCCGGGGTGTCGGTGACCTTGACGACCTGCTGCTGCAGCGCCGTCGTGTCCGTGTCCGCGACCGCGCCCGGCAGGTCCGCCTCGCCGAACCGGGCCGGGTCCCACACGAAGCCCGGCGGGCGCGACGACGCCCCGACCTCGGGGACCGTCCGGGTCAGCCAGGCGAAGAACCCGCCCGGACCCCACCCGGTCGTCGCCAGGTGCGGGTCGGCCTTCTGGGCGGCCTGCGCGACCACGCCGAGCGGGAGCGGTCGGTCCGCCGAGCGGACACGCTGCAGCACGGCCCGGTGGGCGGGGGAGGTGACGACGATCGACGTCGCGACATCGTCCGCCGCGAGGGCGGGGGAGGGAACGACCGCCGGCTCGGCCGCGACGACCTCTACCGGCTGCAGGTCCTCGCTCAGCGCCGACGACGTGACCAGCTCGGCGAGGTCGTCCGCCGTGATGACGGTGTCCGCCACGGCCCGGTACGCGCTCGCGGCCGGCCCGGACGTGATGATGGTGACGCGCCGGTCGGCGGCGCGGCAGCGCAGGGCCAACGGCGTGAAGTCGGCGTCGGCGGACGCGATGACGAACTCCTCGTACCGGGTGTCCGCGGCGAGGGCGTCGACCGCGTCGAGCACCAGGTTGATGTCGGCGCTGCTCTTGCCCTGCTGGGTCAGCGACGGGCAGTCGACCACCTGGAAGCCGGCGCGCGTGAAGTTCGGTCGGTACCGCGAGAACACCGACGGGTTGAGGTAGCAGGCCCGGATGAGGAACCGGCGCGTGAAGTCGCCCTCGGGGTCGCTGCCCTGCTCCAGCTCGGACAGCCAGTGGCCGGGGTCCGTCGCGAAGGCCTCGGCCGCGTCCGGGTCCAGGCGGCGCAGGCCGATGTAGACGTTGTCGAAGTCGACGAACAGGGCGCAGCGGTAGCGGCGGTCGGAGCCGCTCGGCGGGGCGTCGGTGGTGGTCACCGACCCATCCTCCCGGTTCAGGGCGCCGGGTGCGGCAACCGGACCGGATCCGGGGCCTATGTCGTGGCGCGCCGCCGACGGGCGGGCGGCTGAGGACGTCGTCCCACCAGGCGACCCGAAGTCGTCAGCATCACCCCGACCACGACCGCGACCGCGCATACTGCCGTGCGTGAGCACCCGCCACACGAACCCGCCCACGGCGAGGGCCCGCCTGGCCGCGGCGCGCTACGGGCAGTCGATCCGGCGCGCCGACTTCACCGGAGAGCTGCTGAGCTCCGTGGCCCTACCGACGTCGATGTGGTTCGACCGCTGCCGCTTCACCCGCGCCGACCTGCGCCACGCGACTCTCGACGGGGCTCATTTCAAGCTCTGCGACCTGTCGGGTGCCGACCTGCGCGGGGCATCGCTGCGGGGCGCCTCGTTCGCCGGGTGCGACCTCACCGGAGCGGACCTCCGGGGAGCGGACCTGTTCGACGCCAGAGTCGGCGCGGTCGGCGTCGGGGCCGGCGCGATTCCCACGCGTCTCGGGCAGGCGCGCCTCGACCACGCTGGTCTGGGGGCGCTGAACCTCCCGGAGGGCACTGGCGTCCGGCTCGGCTGAGGCCGTGCAGACCGGCCGGGCCCCCGACCGTCCCCGGGGCACCGGGACGACGCTCAGGGCGTCCGGCGTATCACCGGGCGCCTCGCCCGTTCCTTCTCCCCATGGGGGACGACTCATGACGATGGCACCATCCCCGAGGGCCCCGGGCGGCGCCGGCCAGGGCGCAGGCACGATCGGCGCCCTCCTCCACGCGCACGGCCGGGAGGCGACCGCCGAGCTCGACCAGGTCATGCGGTCGGGCGCGGCTGCGCAGGCGGTACGGCGCGACCGGAACGCGAGCCGCTACCTGTCGCTCAACCGGTCCACGGCCCTGTGGGCCGCCATGCAGCTCGACCCCTCCACCCGCCGGCTCCTGCGGTCGAGCGGGCTCGACGCGGCTGCGTTCACGAGCGCGCTCCGGCTCGACGACGTCGCAGTGGCGCCAGGGGCCACCCTGCCGACGCTCAACGAGGACCTGCACCGTGCCCTCGACGACTACCTGCCGCACGTGCGCGGGCGGCGGCCGATCGACGTCGGGGACGTCGTCCTCGCGATCCTCCGCGACGTGCGCGCCCATCCGGACGAGGGCCGGCTTCCCGGTCGCCTCGCACGTCATGGGCTCGACGTGGACCGGGCCGCGGCCGCGGCGGAGCGGTCCGTCGGGAAGCGGTCCCCTGAGCCCGGCCCGTCCGATGGGCCGCCCGTTCGACCGCCGGGCAAGCCGCGCGCCGAACCGTTCTCCGAACCCTTCGTCGAGGAGCCCACCGAAACGTTCTCGGAACCCTTCGTCGAGGAGCCCACCGAAACGTTCTCGGAACCCTTCGTCGAGGTCTCCTCAGAGGCGTTCTCCGAACCGTTCCACCAACCGTTCTCCGAACCGTTCCCGGAGCCGTTCGCCGGCGCGTCGTCGGGGGCACCCTCCTCGTCCTCTGAGCCGCCTGCAGAAAGACCACCGCTCGCTCCGGTCCCTGCGCCGCCTCCGCCCACCGACGAGGCGCCCCCCGGCGAGCCGTCCGAGGTGGAGCGCTGGTTCACGCCCGCCGTGCTCGCGGCGCGCGCCCGGCTGGGGCCGACCGTGCCGGTGACCGCCGGGGCGATCGTCGAGCAGCTCCGGATCACGGTGGTGGGCGAGGTGGATCCGGCGCAGGCCCTGGACGTGGACGCCGGTTCCACCCAGCCGACCGACACGTGGCTGGACCAGATCCTCACCCTCTACGACCTCGACGCCGTCGCGAGCTCCCACCACGCGCGGGTCGACGAGAGCCTGACGTTCCTCGGGCTGGCGGTCCTGGACCGGGCGCTCTCCGCGTACGCGGACCGGACCGGTCTTCGGTCCAGGATCGAGGACCGGTCGGCGCTGCGCCCACGCGTCCGCGAGGAGACCGACCTGCTGGGCGACGGCCCGGCCCGGAGGGACACCCTCCGGCGCAAGCAGCTCGCGCGGCACCTCGCCCTGCGCATGCGGAGCTTCGCCAGGTCGGCCGACCGCACCGACAACTCCCTGCTCGTGCTGCTGGACGCCCCGTGGGGTGCCGGGAAGTCGTCGGTGTTCGTGTTCCTGGAACGTGCGCTCAGGTCACCGGCCCCGCCGGGCGACCGCGACGCCGACGAGCCACCCGTCGAGTTCCTCGTGGTCAAGATCAACGCGTGGCGGGAGCAGCGCGTCGGCGTCCAGTGGTGGACGTTGCTCAACGCGCTGCAGCGCGCGCACGTCGGGTCGCGGACAGGCCGCAAGCGGTTCACGGCCCGGGTCGGCATCGCGTACGACCGGGTGGGGGCCCGGTGGTCCTCGCTGATCGTCGGCATGGTCCTCGCCCTCGGGCTCGTCGTCGCCGCCCTGGTGCTGGGGGCGGACAAGCAGAACGTCGAGATGTGGCTCAAGGTGTCCGGCGTGGTCATCGCCGCGGTCGGCGCGGTGTTCGCGGCCCTGCAGTACGTCGCACCCAGCTCCGGACGGGCCGCCCGCAGCCTCGTCGCCCGGGCCGACGACCCCATGCACGAGGTCCGCGAGCTCTTCCGCCGCACCCTCCGGCGCGCCGGGCGGCCGGTCGTGTTCCTCGTCGACGACCTCGACCGCTGCGACGCCGAGTACGTGGTCGAGTTCCTCGAAGCGGTGCAGACGCTGGTCCGCGACGTGCTCGACGGCCCGACCGACGGGCTGTCCGACGGGCAGGCGGACCTGCTGACCGACGAGCAGGCGGACGGGCTGACCGACGGCCCGACCGGGGGACGGGCTGCCGGGGCGCGCGACACCCGGGCGAAGCGGGGGCCGTCACCGCGCATCTGCCTCGTCGTCGCCGCGGACGGCGCGTGGATCCGCAGGAGCTACGACACGCACTACGAGACGTTCTCGGCCACCGCCCAGCCGGGTCGCCCCCTGGGCTACCTGTTCCTGGAGAAGCTGTTCCAGCTCCGGGTCCGCCTGAGCGCGCCGACCGCCTCGTCGAGCGCCGACTTCCTCGCGGAGGTGCTGGGCAGGGCGCCGGCGGACGCCGACGTCGAGCAGACCGCACGGCCGGCTGGTCCGGAGCTGCGGGCACGAGCCGAGAACCCGGCCACCGTCGACGACCTGGGCGACGTCGCGCAGCACCTGGACCGGCTGCCGTCCGCCGACGCCCGGCTCGTCGAAGAGCAGGTCAGGAGCACGTTCAACGATCCGGAGTTCCAGCAGCGGGTCGCCCACGCGCTCGAGCCGTTCGCGGAGCTGCTCGACTCGAACCCCCGGAGCATCAAGCTGTTCGTCAACCACTTCGGGATCCTGCACTTCCTGCGGCTGAACGACCGGGTGCCGATCCGCCTGGAACCGCTCGCCCTGTGGACGATCGTCGAGGTCCGGTGGCCGCTGCTCGCCGAGCACCTGCGGGCCCACCCCGAGGCCGTCGACGATCCCCAGGCCGCCTACCAGCTCCCCGCCGACGTCCGGCGCCTCCTCACCCGCGCGGACGTGCGCGCCGTCGTCGCGAGCGACCGGTGGGGGCCGCTGACCGCCGACCTCGTCCGGCAGGCCGCCGGTTCCTGACGGCGGCCGACCGGCCACCGTCACACCGGCTCGGGCGCGTCCTGGGCGTCCGTGTGTGCGACGTGCCGGAGCTGGTGCCAGATCAGCACGACGAACAGCGCCGACCCGACGAACGCGAACCAGAACGGTGCGGTGACCCCGCGGTTCTGCGCGAGCACCCCACCGATCGCGGACCCGATCACGAGCCCGCCGAACACGCCGACGAGGTTGACGGACCCGACCCGTCCCTGCAGGGCCGTGGGCACGGCCCGCTGCCGCACGGTCACCGACGTGGTGCCCCACACGAACGCGTGCATGCCGAACACGAAGAAGATGCCGAACGCGACGGCGGGGGTCGTGGTGAGCGCGAGCGCCAGGTGCGTGAGCGTCTCGACGACGAGGCCGGTCCGCATGAGGTTCGCGAGGCTGACCCGCTGCGTGATCCACCCGTACGAGGCGGTCCCGACCAGGCCGCCGAGCGCGCCGACCGTGGTGATCAGCCCGAACCCCACGGCGCCGAGCCCGAGCCGGCGGTGCGCGTAGAGCACCAGCACCGACCAGGCCGCGCCCCAGGTCACGTTGAAGATGAAGATCGTCAGGACGAGCGTGCGGACGGCCGGGTGGCGGAACGTCCAGCGGACGCCCTCGGCGATGTCGGCGCGGAGGTGGCTGCGGTGCGCGGGCTCGACGCGGTGCGGCGGCAGCTCGACGCGGGACACGAGCACGGCGCCGAGCGCGACGAGCACGGCCTCGGCGGCGAACGGGCTCGCCTGGCCGGCCGCGAACAGCAGCGCGCCGATCGGTGGCCCGACGAGCTGGTTGACGGTGACGAACCCGGCCTGGACGCGGGAGTTGGCGAGGGCGAGGTCGTCGCGCACCACGAGCATCGGGACGAGCGTGCTGGACGCGTTGTCGGCGAACGTCTCGGCGGTGCCGAGCAGGAACATCGCCAGCAGGACGAGCGCGATCGACGCGACGTCCGTGAACACCGCGACCGAGAGCAGCACGAGCACGAGCGCCCGCACCAGGTCGACGGTGATGACGAGCCGACGCCGGTCGAGCCGGTCGGTCAGGGCCCCCGCCCACAGGCCGAACAGGAGCGGCGGCAGCCACTGCAGCAGCGCCGCGAGCGCGACGAGGAACTCGTCCTGCGTCCGCGAGGCCACCAGCAGCGGACCCGCCGCCAGCACGATGCCGTCGCCGAGGTTCGACGTCCACGACGACGCGAGCAGCCAGCGGAACCCACGGCCGAGCCGGGGCGGCACCACGGTGTCGAGGATCCGGCTCACGAGGCGCAGACGTCACACGTCGGTACGGTGCGCGGTCACGTCGGACCGCTCGCGCGGCACCCCCGGTCGCGCCGCACCGACGGGCCCGGTGCTCACCACGCCGACTCGTCGTACCCGCTCGGCACCGGCCCGTGCCGCCACATGGGGGAGCCCGGCGGTGCGACCAGCGTGACGGTGCCGCACGGGGAGTCGAGGTCGACGAGGTACGGGTCGGGGTCGGGGTGCGGTGCGGTGGCCGGCTGCGGCGACCGTGGCGCGGCGAGGAGCCAGGTCGCGAGCTGCGCCAGCGAGACGTCGGCGTGCCACGTGCCGCCGCGACCGGCCTCCGTCACGGCCCGCATCACCGCGGCCGCGACGAGGTGGCCCGCGGCGTGGTCGAGCGCCTGCGCGGGCAGCACGCCGGGCGAGCCGTCCTGCCCCCGGGTGGCGTGTGCGATCCCCGTGGCGGCCTGCACGATCGAGTCGAACCCGCGGCGCCCCGCCCACGGACCGGCCGTGCCCCACGCGGACAGGCTCACGACGACGAGCCCGGGCCGCCGCTCGGCGAGCTCCGCCGACGAGAGGCCGAACCGGGCGAGCGCGCCCGGGCGGTAGCCCTGCACGAGCACGTCGGCGCCGTCGAGCAGGTCCTCGAACCGTTCGCGTCCGTCGCTCGTCGCGAGGTCCAGGTGCGCGTGCCGCTTGCCGGGACCGACGTCGAGCAGGGTCGCGGGGTCCTCCGGCAGGCGAGGGCTGTCGAGCCGCAGCACGTCCGCGCCGTACGACGCGAGGGTCCGGGTGCCGACCGGCCCGGCGATGACGCGGGTCAGGTCCAGGACGCGCAGGCCGTCGAGCCGGGGGACCGTCGGCCGTGCGTCGCCCACGCGGGCGAGCGTCAGCAGCGGCAGGTCCTGCACGGCCCGGCCCGCGTCCGACGCCGACCAGTCCTCCTCGGTCCGGACGCGTGCGGCCACCCCGCCTGCCGCGACGACCGCGTCCTCCACGGCGGCGGCGGGCATGGTCGCGGCCGCGTCGAGCGGATCGGGTCCGAGCGCGTCGTGCAGCGCCCGCACGTGGTGCGGGTAGTTCGCGTGCAGCCGCACCCAGCCGTCCGCCGTCGCCGCGAAGCGGGACAGCGGCGCGAAGCGCCCACCCGCCGGGTGGCCGTCGAGCCGCAGGAACCGCTCGCTGCGGAACGCGATCCCGATGTGCCGGGCGTCCAGCGCCACGGGCGCCGTCGGGGCCGACCCGGTGCCGAGCTCCTCGGCGGCGAGCCGCTGCGCCGCGACGGCTCCGAGGGCCAGGTCGCCCACGCCCAGGACCGAGTCCAGGCCGGTGTCGCCCATGACGCGCACCAGCGAGGTGAGGTCGGGATCGCCCCCGAGCGCCTCCCAGGCCGGCACGAGGACCACGTCGACCTCCGCTCCCGGCCGCGCGGGGACGGCCGCGCGCACCGCCGTCCAGCCTGGCACGTCGGACACCGGTGCCGCACGTCCTGCCGCACGTCGGCACCGTCCGGGGCGGCCTCGACGAGCGGCACCCGCCTTCGGCACGATGCCTGGCATGGCAGAGGAACGGCACGCGTCCTGGCTCGAGCTGTTCTTCGACCTCGTGGCCGTGGCGGGCATCGGGATGCTCGCGCACCTGCTGGAGGAGGACGAGACCGGCGGCGCCCTCGCCGTGTACGTGGTCGCGTTCACCGCGTTCTGGATCGTGTGGGCGTGCTTCACCACCTACGGCAACATCGCGGGCGAGGAGACGCACACGCCGCAGATGCTCGCCGGGATGGTCGTGCTCGGCGTGATGACGGCCGCCGTGCCCGAGATCCGCGAGGAGCACGCCCGCGCGTTCGCGATCGCCTACGTGGTCGGCCGGGTGATCGCGGCGCGGCCCTGGCGGCAGGCCACCGTCGTCGTCGACCTCCCGGTCGTGCAGGCCGCGGTCGGGGTGCTGCCGTGGGTCGCCTCCTGGTGGGTCGACGGCACGGCCCGGTACGTCCTGTGGGCTGTCGGGCTCGCGCTGGACCTGCTGATCCTGCTCACGACGACCCGTGAGCGGCTCCTGGCCGACAGCCAGTCGCGGCTCGACCGGGTGCTCGCGAGGGTCGCCGACGGCCGCGGGCGCGGCCGCGGCCGTCAGGGCGGCCGCGACGACCGGCGCCAGGGCCGCGAGCTCCCCACGACGGTCGTCGCGATGGACGCCGACGCCCCGCACCTGGGCGAGCGGCTCGGGCTGTTCGTCCTCATCGTGCTCGGCGAAGGGCTGGTGCAGGTGATCGACGCCGCGAGCGAGGCCACCTGGGACCGGCAGCTCGCGGTCACCGGCGCCGGTGCGTTCGCGCTGGTGTTCGCCCTGTGGGCCGTCGCCGTACGCCGCGGGTACGCCGGCGTCGCGATGCTTCCGCAGGGCGGCATCACCCCGCGCCTGGCTTGGGCGGCCCACCTGTGCGCGACCCTGGCCCTCGCGACCGTGGCGGCGGTGCTCGGCGGGCTCGTCGCCGACCCTGCCGCGCCGGTGAGCGACCACGACCGGGTGCTCGCCGTCGCGGCGTACCTGCTGTACGGGTTGCAGTCGGTGGGGATCCACCTGGCCGTGGGTCTGCGCGCGTCCGGTCCCGACCGGCGGGCGGCGCTCGACCGCGCCGTGCGCATCGGGGCGCCCGTGCTCGTCTCGTCGGCCCTCGTGCTCGTCCTGCCTGAGGCCGCTGCGGAGGCGGTGGTGTGGCTGCTCGCCGGTGGCATGGTCGCCGTCGTGCTGCTGACGGGGCCGCGTCCGTCAGGCCGGCTCGGCCCGCGCCGCCGGACGGGTGAGCCGGCGCCCCGGCCGGCCTGACGCACAGGCACCCGGCCACACACCCGCGTCGCCCTCACACCACCACCGGCACGCGCCCTCGCACCGCGACCCGTGCGGCCCTCACCCGCCCGACCACCGAGATCGTGCCGGCGGGGGGTCCACAATGCCTCTGTGCTACGACTGACGCTCTCCGTCCCGCACGACCTGAGCGCGCAGGTCGTCGACGCACTGTCCGACGACCGGGCGGTGAGCAGCCTGACCGTGCTGCGCGACGCGTCGGTGCTGCCGGTCGGCGACGTCGTGATCGCCGACGTGGCGCGTGAGGCGACCGACGGCGTCGTGGAGCGCCTCGTCGGCCTGGGGGTGCACCGCGAGGGCACCCTGCGCGTCGACGAGGTCGAGACGTGGGTGTCGCAGCGCGGGTTCGACGCCGAGCGGGCGGCCCCGGGCAGCAGCGCCGACTCGGTGGTGTGGGCGGAGGTCACGCAGCAGGCCTACGAGGACTCGGAGCTCAACTGGACCTACGCGAGCTTCATGTGCCTCGCGACGATGATCGCCGCCATCGCGCTGCTGCTGGACTCGCAGGTGCTCGTGATCGGCGCGATGGTCCTCGGCCCGGAGTTCGGTGCGGTGGTGGCCCTCGGCGTGGGGCTGGTGCGACGCCGGCCGATGCTGCTGCGCCGGGCGGTGGTGACCTTGTTCCTCGGCTTCGCGCTGGCCATCGTGGTGACCGCCGGGTGGGCGCTCGTCGGGGAGGCGGTCGGCTGGGTCACGGTCGAGGACTTCGCGCGGCCGCGTCCCGACACGTCGTTCGTCTTCTCGCCCGACCGGTGGTCGATCGTCGTCGCGGTCATCGCGGGTGCGGCGGGGGTGCTGTCCCTGACATCCGCCCGGCTCGGTGGCCTGTCCGGCGTGTTCATCTCCGTGACGACCGTGCCGGCCGCGGGCAGCCTCGCGCTGAGCCTGACGTTCGGCGCGTGGTCCGAGGCCCGCGGCAGCGCGCTGCAGCTGCTGGTCAACATCGTCGGTATGGCGGTGGCCGGCTGGGCGACGCTGCTCGTCCAGCAGGTGGTGTGGCACCGCGTCGCGAGGCGGCTGAAGCTCCAGCGCGCCGGTGCTCCGCCACCGGGAGCCGGGTCGTCACGCGCCCGCGCATGACAGCACCGCCGACGGGCTGGGGCCGACGCCGTGCCGGGTGTGACGTGGTCGCGGCAGCAGCCTGGGATGCCCGGACCTACGGTGGCGGTATGGATCCCCTCAGCCCGACGGCGCCCCCGCTCGACGGTCGTGTGGTCCTGACGCAGGACTGGGTCCGGCTCAGCTTCCTGCACTGGCGGGTGGACCCGTCGCTCGTCGTGCCGCTGCTCCCGGCAGGCACCCACCCGGACCTGTACGACGGGACGTCGTGGGTGGGCCTCATCGCCTTCCGCGTCGAGCGGTTCGCGATCCTCCCCGGGCCGCCGCTGCCGTACATCGGCACGTTCCCCGAGATCAACGTGCGCTTGTACTCGGTCGACGACGACGGACGCCGCGGGGTCGTGTTCCGCTCCCTCGAGGCGACGCGGCTCCTCACCGTGCTCGGCGCACGCGCCGCGACGAACGTGCCGTACGAGTGGGCGCGGATGTCCGTCCGCCGGACCGGTGACGCGATCGACTACCGGTCGACCAGGCTCACCGGCACCCATCCCTCCACCCGCATCGTGGTGCGGCCCACGCGCGAACCGGTCGTCGGTGACCCGCTCGCCGACTTCCTCACCGCTCGATGGGGCGCGCACACGAGCATCCTCGGCCGCACCCGGTACGTGCCCGTCGAGCACCAGCCGTGGCCGCTGCGCCGCGCCGAGCTCGTGACGCTGGACGACGAGCTCGTCGCCGCCGGCGGCCTGCCGGGCGTCACGTCCCGACCGCCGGACTCGGTGCTCTACTCGCCGGGCGTCCACGCACGCTTCGCGATGCCGCACACGGCCGTCCACTGACCCTGGGCGCGGCGTGACCTGCTGCTCTACGCTCGGCCCATGCTGATCCTTGGCCTGATCCTGTTCGGGATGCTCGTCGGTGCCGCAGCGCAGCTCGTCCTCGGGAGGCGATCCGGCCGGGTCGACTGGACCATGGCGATCGTCGCCGGTCTCGTCGGCTCGTTCGTCGGTGGCCTGCTCGCCAGCCTGCTGGCGGGGGACGGGCTGGAGCTGCGACCCAGCGGCATCATCGGCTCCATCGTCGGTGCGGTGGTCATCACCGCGATCTGGCGCTGGTCGCGCACCCGCTCCGCCGCCTGACGAGCGCGGCCGGCCGACGAGGGCTACCGCCTGACGGCTGCCGCCGGCTGACGGTCGACCGGCTGCCGCCGGCTGACGACCACCGCCGCCGGACGGGCCGCCGCAGGTGCGCGGCCCGCTCCACACATGCACCGAGGTCCCCCGGGCGCCGCCCGGGGGACCTCGATGTGTTTCCCGGGGTGGGGTGCCGGCTGCCGCCCGCACCCCACCCCGGTCGATCAGCCGTTCGCGCAGGTCGCGGTCGGCGTGTTGCTGTTGCCGTTCTTGTACAGCGTGATGCCGAAGTTGTTCCCGGCACCGTTCGGCCGGGCCGTCACCGTCGAGCCGCTGCTGCTGACCGACGCGTTCCAGCTGCTCTGCACGGACTGGCTGCCGTTCAGCTGGACCGTGACGACCCACGAGCTGCTGCCGCTGACCGCGAAGGTGACGTTGAACCGGTCGCTCCAGTCCTCCGCCTTCGTGACGCTGACGGTGCAGCTGCCGCCCGTGCTCCCGCCACCGCCGGTGCTCCCGCCGCCGCCGGTGCTCCCGCCGCCGCCGGTGCTACCGGACGGGGCGACCGCCCGGCCCGTGTCCGGCGAGATGGAGCCGGGGCACAGGTTGCGCGACTTGAGGTCGTTCAGGATGTTCGGCAGCGCCGAGATCGTGTTGGCCGGCCAGTCGTGCATGAGGATGATCTGGCCGTTGGTCAGGCGTGCTGCGGCCTGACGGATGGCGTCGGCGCTGGCGTTGTTCCAGTCGCTGGAGTCGACGTCCCAGATGATCTCCCGCAGGCCCTGCGAGCTCTCGACCGACTTGAGGGTCGAGTTGGTCTCGCCGTAGGGCGGCCGGAACAGGCGAGGTGCCGTGCCGACGGTCTGCTGGATGATCGACTGCGTCCGGGAGATCTGGGAGGTCATGTCCGACTGGCTCAGGTTCGTCATGTGCGGGTGGTCCCAGGTGTGGTTCCCGATGGCGAGCCCCGCGGACTGGTAGAGCTTGAGCAGGTCCGGGTGCGCCTGGACGTACTGGCCCTCGGGGAACGCGGTCGCGGTGGCGCCGGCGTTCTTGAGGATGTTCGTCAGGTTGGCGGTGTTGCCGACCGTCGGGCCGTCGTCGAACGTCAGACCCACGTACCCGGCCGAGCAGGAGCCCGTCCAGCCGCCGGTCGTCCCGCCTCCGGTCGAGCCGCCGCCGCCCGTCGAGCCGCCGCCGCCGGTGCTGCCGCCACCTCCGGTGCCCGCCGCCGTGCAGGTGGCGGTCGGCAGCGCCGTGCTGCCGTTCTTGTAGAGGGTCAGGCCGAAGCTGTTCCCGGAGCCGTTCGGTGTGATGGTCCGCGTGCTTCCGCTACCCGTGACGTTGGCGTTCCAGCTGCTCTGGAGCGTCTGGCCACCGTTGAACGTGGTGTTGACCGTCCAGCTCGTGGCGCCGCTGACCGTGTAGTTCACGTTGAACCGGTCGGACCATTCGTCGGCCTTGGTGACGCTCACGGTGCAGCCGGTGCTGGTCCCGCCGCCGGTGCTCCCGCCGCCACCGGTCGAGCCGCCGCCGCCGGTGCTCCCGCCGCCACCGCTGCTGGTGCCTTCGCTGACGGTGATGTTGGAGTTGCCGGAGGATTGGTAGCCCTCGGTCGCCATGATCATGTAGTTGTGGTTGCCGAGGTTCAGCCCTTGGAGGCCCAGGCGTCGAAGTGGTTGCCCGTGGTGATGGTGCCGCTGCCGGACTTCTTGGACTGACGCACCGACCAGTACTGGTAGAACGTCGAGCTGTTGCCCTCGATGGAGGGCTGGTTGACGCGCTGCGTCCGGTAGATGTCGTAGGTGCCGCCGTCGCTGTTGACGGTGCCCATGAACGTGCCGGTCGGCCGGTAGGTGCCCCAGTTGTCGACGATGTAGTACTCGACGAGCGGGTTCTGCGTCCAGCCGTACAGGGAGAGGTAGGCGTTCCCGGAGGGGTTGAACGAGCCGGACCAGTTCACCGTCTTGCGGCCGCCGGTGGACCAGCCCTTGCCGGCGACGAAGTTGCCGGTGTTGGACCACTGGGTGGAGTACTGGCCGCCCGAGCCCATGTCCATGGACACGGTGCCGGGGCTGTCGGTCCAGAACGAGTACCAGTAGCCGTTGTTGGTGCCGGTCCCGTTGGACGAGACGGCGGCGGCCGGGTTCGCCGCGACGAGGGCGCCGATCACCGTGATGCTGGCAGCGGCGAAGCCGACCAGCGCTCGGAAGGACCGTCGACGCCGGGGGGCGCGTCGGGCGAGGGCGAAACTATCGGACATCATGCACTCCTTTGTGCCAGCTGCTTGACCGACGGTGGCGATGCTGGATGGGCGCCCGGGTGCGGGTGGGCGGCCGACCATCGACGTCGCGGGCCGACCCGCGGCGTCGAAATCGTTATCGAGCCGAGTGTGCAGTGGAGTCCGAGAGTTCGTGAATACCTGAATGCCACGTCGAACCGATTAAGTTTTCGGCCCGGTCATGCGGATCGTTCGGCCGATAGTTGCCGAAAGTGTTGCCGGTCTTCGGTCGTACCGGTTCGACAACACGACGGGTGGCGGTGCCGGCGCGCTGCCGGCACCGCCACCCGTGGGTCAGGTCAGGCCTTCGCGCAGGTCGCGGTCGGGACCGTGCTGGTGCCGTTCTTGTAGAGCGTGAGGCCGAAGTTGTTCCCGGCCCCGTTCGGCTTCGCCGTGACCGTCGAGCCGCTGCTGGAGACGGAGGCGTTCCAGCTGCTCTGCACGGACTGGCTGCCGCTCAGCTTGATCGTGACGACCCAGGTGCTGCTGCCGCTGACCGCGAAGTTCACGTTGAAGCGGTCGGTCCAGTCGTCGGCCTTGGTCACGGACACGGTGCAGCTACCCGTGCTGCCGCCGCCGGTGCTGCCGCCACCCGTGCTGCCGCCACCGGTGCTCGTGCCGGACGGTGCGACCGCCCGGCCCGTGCTGGACGAGATCTGGCCGGGGCACAGGTTGCGCGACTTGAGGTCGCTCAGGATGCTCGGCAGCGCCTGCTGGGTCGCAGCCGGCCAGTCGTGCATGAGGATGATCTGGCCGTTGGTCAGCCGAGCGGCCGCCGAGCGGATCGCGGCAGCAGACGCGTTGTTCCAGTCGTTCGAGTCGACGTCCCAGATGATCTCGCGGAGGCCGAGCGAGGCCTCGACCGACTTGAGGGTCGCGTTGGACTCGCCGTACGGCGGGCGGAAGAGGGTGGGCGTGACGCCGGCCGTGTTCTTGATGGCCGTCTGGGTCCGCGACAGCTGCGACTGGATGTCGCTCTGGCTCAGCGTGGTCAGGTGCGGGTGGTCCCAGCTGTGGTTGGCGATCTGCAGGCCCGCGTTCTTGTAGGCCTGCATGAGCGACGCGTTGTTCGTCGCGTTCGAGCCGGTCGGGAACACGGTCGCGGTCGCGCCCGCGGACGTCAGGGTGCTGATGAGCGTGTTCGTCGTGGCCGGGGTGGGGCCGTCGTCGAACGTCAGGCCGACGTACCCGGCGGAGCAGCTGCCCGACCAGGTGGCGGCGGAGGCGGGGCCTGCCGCGGCGGCGAGTGCGCCGGTGGCCATGACGGCGGCGGTCGCCACGCCGGCAAGGGCGCGGAACGACCGGCGGCGTGCATGCAGGCCGCGGCTCGGGATGGAGGTGACGGACATAGGTGGGATTCCCTTCGGGCGACATCGGTGTCGCGGTCGTGGACGGCGTCGCCTCACGGACAGAGCCGCTGCGACGCCGAGCTACGCCTCCGCGATCCGGAGGCGCGTCGAGCGGGTGGGGTCCCGGTGGATGCCGGGCACCCCACCCGCTCGTCGGGTCAGGCCTTGGCGCAGGTGGCCGTCGGAAGCGTGGTGCTGCCGTTCTTGTAGACGGTGATGCCGAAGTTGTTGCCGTTGCCGTTGGGCTTGGCGGTGACGGTGCTGCCGTTGCTGGAGACGGTGGCGTTCCAGCTGCTCTGCACGGACTGCGAGCCGTTGAGCTTGACGGTGACGACCCAGCCGGTGCTGCCGGAGACCGCGAAGTTCACGTTGAACCGGTCGTTGTAGTCGCTGCCCTTGGTGACGCTCACGGTGCAGCCGGTGCTGGTGCCACCGCCGCCGGTGCTGCCGCCGCCGCTGCTCGAGCCCTCGCTGACGGTGATGTTGGAGTTGCCCGAGGACTGGTAGCCCTCGGTCGCGAGGATCTGGTAGTTCTGCGTGCCGAGGTTCATGCCCTTGGAGGCCCAGGCGTCGAAGTGGTTGCCGGCGGTGATGGTGCCGCTGCCGGTCTTCTTGGACTGCCGAACGGACCAGTACTGGTAGAACGTCGAGCTGTTGCCCTCGATGGAGGGCTGGTTGACGCGCTGCGTCCGGTAGATGTCGTAGGTGCCGCCGTCGCTGTTGACGGTGCCCATGAACGTGCCGGTCGGCCGGTAGGTGCCCCAGTTGTCGACGATGTAGTACTCGACGAGCGGGTTCTTGGTCCACCCGTAGAGCGACAGGTAGGCGTTCCCGGAGGGGTTGAACGAGCCGGACCAGTTCACGGCCCGGCGCGACCCGGTGGACCAGCCCTTGCCGGCGACGAAGTTGCCGGTGTTGGACCACTGGGTGGAGTAGTTGCCGCCCGAGCCCTGGGTCATCGAGACCGTGCCGGGGCTGTCGGTCCAGAACGAGTACCAGTACCCGTTGTTGGTGCCGGTCTCGTTGGACGACACGGCGGCGGCGGGGTTCGCGGCGACGAGGGCCGTCGCGGCGATCGCGCCCGCGGCGGCGACGCTCACGAGGGCGCGCAGCGACCGGCGGCGCGTCTGTGCGCCCCTGGTCAGGATTGAGCTGGGGGTCATGAAGATGGGCTCCTTCTTGCGACATCGGCGTCGAAAGTGTCGGGCTGTCGCTCCTCGAAGGGAGCGGTCGGCCTTCCCTGCGTGATCCGCGTTGGCCCGTTCAGGTACCTGCGGAGGCACTTGGCCGAGTGTGGTGGGGCCTGTGACCTGCAGCAAGACAGGCGCATCCATCACATCGAGTGCTGAATCGATTAAGGCGGCATTTACAACGTGGCAGACGCGGTATCGCAAGTATCGCTCTGCGCCGAAGGGGTGATCGCCCGTTTTCGTGGCCTGCACCGGGCCGGACCGCATCAGGCGCCCGGGGCAGGACTAGGGTCCGACGCATGCCGACCCTCGACGACGAGCTGGCCCGCACCGCCGCGGAGACGGACTTCTCGGGGGTCGTCCGCGTCGACGTTCCGGGCGAACCTCCCCTGGTCCGGGCGTTCGGCCTCGCCGACCGGGCGCACGGCATCGCGATGACCCCCGACACCCGGCTCGGTATGGCCAGCGGGTCCAAGACGTTCACCGCGCTGGCCGTGATGTCCCTCGTCGAGGAGGGCATGCTCAGCCTGTCGACGACCGCGCGGTCCCTCCTCGGCACGGACCTGCCGCTGATCTCCGGCGACGTCACCGTCGAGCACCTGCTCGCGCACCGGTCCGGCATCGGCGACTACCTCGACGACGACGCCGGCTCGGGGGAGTACCTGATGACCCTTCCCGTGCACCGGCTGGCGACCACCGAGGCGTTCCTGCCCATGCTCGACGGGCACGCGACCCGGTTCCCAGCCGGCGAGCAGTTCTCCTACTGCAACGGCGGGTACGTGGTCCTCGCCCTTCTCGCCGAGCGGGCGGCCGGTGCGTCGTACCACGACCTCGTCCGGCAGCGGGTGCTCGCCCCGGCCGGCATGACCCGCACCGACTTCCTGCGGGGCGACGACCTGCCCGGTGACGCGGCGATCGGGTATGTCGAGGTGGACGGCGTGGAACGGAGCAACGTGCTCCACCTGCCGGTGCTCGCGACCGGCGACGGCGGCGCCTCCACCACGGTCGAGGACGTGCACCGGTTCTGGACCGCACTGGACGCCGGTCGCATCGTGCCCGCCGCGACCGTCGCCACGATGGTCGCGCCGCGCAGCCCGGGCAGGACGTCCTCCTACGGGCTCGGCTTCTGGGTGGACGCCGCCGACGACGACCGCGTCCAGCTCGAGGGCGCCGACGCCGGGGTCTCGTTCCGCAGCTCGCACCACCGCACGACGGGCACGACCTGGACGGTGGTCAGCAACACGTCGGACGGCACCTGGCCGGTGGCCCGGGCGGTCTCGACGGCCCTCTCCGGCTGACCCCGCCTCGCGCCGGCGCGCCAGACCGCGGCTCAGCATGCGCCAGCCGCCGCGGCCGGCGCGAGCGGCTCACTCCCGTCGCTGCGGCCCGCGTGAGCGGCTCACTTCCGTCGCTCGCCCGGGATCCGGTCAGCCGAGGAAGACCTGCCCGCAGAGCATGCCCTTCGGCCCGGACGTGCAACCGACGCCGATCTGCTCGTAGCCGGGGCGCAGGATGTTCGCCCGGTGCCCCTCCGACCCCATCCACCCGGCGAGCACGGCGGCTGCCGTCGGGTAGCCGAGGGCGAGGTTCTCGCCGATCGTGCCGATGCCGCACGCGTCGACGATCTCGCCGAGCGGGTCGTGCTCGAACCGGCCCTCCGCCACCAGGCGGTCCGTGCGCAGCACCGCCATCGCCGTCGCGCACTCGTTCACGACCAGCTCGCTCAGGCCGGCCTTGCGACGCTCGGCGTTGGTCGCCACGACGATCTCCTGGGCGAGCACCACCGTCGGGGAGGCGTCGACGACGGGTGCGGCCGGTGCGGGGGCCGGGGCGGCGGGAGCCGGCGCCGTCTCCGTCTGCTCCGTGACCGGTGCGACCGGGCGTGCGGTTCCTGCGTCGTCCGAGGTCGACGGCGACCTCGACGGTGTCGCCTCGGCGGAGGTCGTCGCCGGACCCGCAGGGGCCGGGTCGGGACCTGCGTCGTCGTCCGTGTCCCGGCTGAAGCCGCGGCTGACCGCGTCGGTGGCCCGGTCCACCACGGCGCCGACGCTCACTGCGTCCGACCTGGTGGACGGCAGGTCCGACGCCGCGAACGGTCCCCACACCGGTGCCGTACCGAGCAGCGCCGACACCAGCACGGTCCCGACGAGGACACGGCGGGGGCGGACCTTCGTGCGTCGCCTCCGCTCCCACCGCCGAAGATCCCGGCGGCGTGGTGCTGACGGCGAAGGCATGCCCGCGACGTTATCGGATCGTTATCGTCGAACGGAACACCTGTCCAGGTCCGGTGGAAGCAGGTACCGATCCCCGTTCGTGGTCAGCGGGTCAGTCCCAGGGACGCGATCAGGTCCTCGTGGAGCTCGAACCAGACCTGGTGGCACGAGTCCCGGCCGGTCGCCGTGACCCAGGCGCTGTCCGTCCGCGCCGCCGCGACCGCGTCGGCGAACCGCCGGTGGTAGCCGCCGAACCTGTCGTGGATCGCCACGAGACGCCGTTCCAGGCTCAGGAGCGCGTCGGCCCCGACGGTGAGCCGGGCGAGGACCTCGTCGAGCCGGACGGCGGGTCCGAGGCCCAGCCCGGCGAGCTGCCATGACGTGCAGGCCTGGGTCACCGTGACGTTGTGCGGGAGGAAGTCGTCGTAGACCTGGGCCAGCGCCGCCCGTCCGCCCACGCCGTCCAGCTCGACGGCGAGGAGATGCTCGCCGCGCGCCTTGCCCGCCTCCGTCAGTGACCAGCCGCCCCCGAGGACGGCGGGGATCTCGCCGACCCACCCGCACGCCTGCGCGTCGAGGAGGTGTTCCGCGGTCGGTCCGGGCGGGAGCCCGAACCGGGCGGCGACCTGTGCCGTGGTGCCGTGGCCGAGCACGCGGAGCGCGTGCAGGACGAGGATGTCGTCGGGCATCGGACCTCTCACTGATGGTCGGCGGCCGTCACGACACCGCGGGCCCCGTCCACGGCCACCACCCGGCCACGGAGGACGGTCGTCGCGCCCTTCGCGGCGACGACGGCGGGGATGCCGAACTCGCGCGCGACGATGGCGGCGTGGCAGAGCATCGCGCCGGTCTCGGTGACGACGGCGGCGGCCCGGGCGAGCAGCGGGGTCCAGGCCGGTGAGGTGGTGCGGCACACCAGGACCTCACCCGGGCGGAAGGACGCGGCGTCGTCGAGACCCGTGACGACGCGCGCCGCCCCGACGGCGGTGCCGGGCCCCGCGGCGACGCCGGTGGCGAGCGGGGCTCCTGTCGGCGCGTCGCCGAGGACCGACGGACGACCGGTGGTGACCGGTCGGGACTGCAGGATCCAGGTCACCTTGCCCGAGATCGCCCACTCCACGTCCTGCGGGCCGCCGAGCATGGTCTCGATCCTGCGCCCCACGGCTGCGAGCTCGCGGACCTGCACCGCCGTCAGCACCGTCCCGGCCGACCGCAGGTGCCCGCCGGCCACCACGGACGACTCGGGAGTGACGGTCCCGTCGGCGAGGCCGTCGCCGAGCCCGCGCACCGCCTCGACGACGACCTCGTCCGCACCGGTCGTCGGGTTCCGGGTGAACATGACGCCCGCGCAGTCCGGCCGGACCATCACCTGCACGAGCACCGCGCCGACGGACGGCACCGGCCGGCCGGTCCGCGCCGCGTAGGCCGCCACCCGCTCCGACCCGCCGGAGGCAGCGCTGCGGCGCACGGCCTGCACGACGTCGGACGCGTCGACGCCGAGCGCCGTGGTCAGCTGGCCGGCGAACGACGCGCGCGCACCGTCCTCACCGTGGGCCGACGAGCGCACCGCGAACGGTCCGGTCCCGAGCCTGCTCAGCGCGCCGCCGATGGTGCGCTCCCAGGCGTCGTCGCCGAGTGGGTCCAGCACGACGACGCCGGGCGGCACAGGACAGCCCGCGCGCAGCAGGGTGCCGAGGTGGGCGGCCTTCGCGCCGGCCCTGGCATCGGCCTCGGCGAGCGGCACGACGGTAATGGGGACCGGCTCGCCCTCGCCGCGGGTGAGGGGGACCGGCTCGCGCTGGCCGCGGGTGATGCGGGCCGGCTCGCCCTGGGCGAGGGTGATGCTGACCGGCTCGCCCTCGCCGCGGGTCACGGGGCCCGCTCGCCAGGGTCGCGGCCGTCCCGCTCATCTCGGCCGCCGAGCCGGCTGAGCGTGCGGTCGAGACGCTGCTGCGCAGCCTGCGGGCTGCCGAGTCCGAGCGCTGAGGCGACCTGCGGCCACGTCATCCCGCCTGCTCGGCCCGCGAACAGCAGCGCGATCTCGACCTGGTCGAGCTCGGCACGGGCGGACGCCACGAGCCGCAGCCCCGCCGCGACGACGTCGGGGTCGGTCGAGGCGGCGTCGCGGGACGCCCAGGCGGCGAAGCGCACGAGCTCCGTGTCCGACGGGGGTTGTCCCGGGGCCTGCCAGGGGCGTGGTGGGAGGTCGGAGGCGCCGGCTCGGTGCAGGGCGGCACGGGCCGCCCCGAGCGCCGCAGCAGCCGCATGGTCGTCCGTGGTCATGCCGACAGGAGAAGCCCTCAACAACCTGTTGTCAACACCACGTTGTGGCCCATCGAGTGCCCCGGAGGCCCTGGACCCGCGACCGCCCGGGGAACAGGCTGGGACCGAGGCCGGAACGGCGTGCCGGCCCCGGCGAGCCAAGGCGCAACGGCGTGCCGGCCCGGCGGGTGCAGGCGGCAACGGCGTGCGGGCCGCGGCGAGCCAGGGCGCAACGGCATGGCCGCCGCGGCGAGGTGCGCCGCAAGGGGATTGCCCCCGGTCGTACGAGGAGAGGTGGTGCCGGTGTCCGTCGATGCAGCGGTGATCGCGGCGCGCGCCGCCGTCGACGCGCGCGACCCGGACGCGCTCGCCGCCCTGTCGCGCGCCGGTACCGATCTCGGCCTCCTCGTCATCCCCGGTCCGGAAGGGCCGCGCACGCTCCTCGAGTCGGTCCTGCTGACCGGTGACGTCGACCTCCTCCACGCGGTGCTGGCGCTCCCCGGGGTGTCGGCGGGACGGGCGCTGCCGGAGCACGGGTCGTGGTGCTGGGCACGCGGCGCGGCGCTCGAGGTCGTGCGGGCGTTCGTCGAGCACCCCGGAGTCGACCCGACCCACCCCGATGCCGACGGGATGACCCTGCTCCACGAGCTCGCGTCCGCGGGCGCGGAGACCGCCGTCGTGACCTGGGTGCTCGACCGGGTCCCGGTCGACCCGCGCGCGAAGGACGGTTCGACCCCGCTCGCGCACGCGCTGGGCAACGGGAACCTCGCACTCGCCGCGGAGCTCCGCCGACGTGGTGCGGACCTGGACCCTCCGAGCGCGTGGAACGGGTGGACGCCGCTCGTCACGGCCGTCGTCGCCGGGATGCAGGACGTGGTGGACTGGCTGCTCGCGCAGGACGGCACCGACGTCCGGCGCGGTGACTCGACCGGCGCGACCGCCCTGCACCACGCGGCACGGCTCGGCCGGACCGCCGCGCTCGACGCACTCCTCGCACGACCCGACCTCGACGCGCAGGCACGGGACGGCCAGGGCGCGACGGCGCTCATGGACGCCGCGCGCCACGGCCGGGCCGACGTCGTCGCGGCCCTGCTGCGGCGGCCCGACGCCGGTGCGGACCTCGTCGACCGCGCGGGCCGGACCGCGCTCCAGCACGCACTCGACGCCGGGGCCTCCGACGTCGCCGAGCTCCTGCGGCCGTTCACCACCGTGCCGGCGACCGCCCCGGCGGTCGCGCCGGCCGACGACCCCGCCGACGACGGGTCCGGTCCGGCGGAGGTCGCCATCGGCGATCCGCCCATGGACGAGTGAGCGCATGAGCCCGGTCCACCAGCATCCCGGAGCGGGGGCCGCGTCGGTCGCGCGCGACGGGCCACCGCCCGGTCGAGCGCCACGGCCGGCCGACCGTGCCGACGCGCGCACGGACGGGCCGTCCGACGCGCGTCCCGGCGACGGGCGCGACGCCCGGCTCGACGACGGGCTCGGCGCGCCGCTCGACGGCCGGCTCGACGGCGGGCTCGGCGACGGGCTGGACGGCCCGCTCGGCGCGCCGCTCGACGGCCGGCTCGACGCCGGGCTCGGCACCAGGATCGACGGCCGCGCCGGTCCGGTCCGGCCCCCGGTGGCGTGGGGTGCGCTCACGGCGCTCCGCCTCCAGCGGCTCGCCGGCAACCGGGCCGTGGCGGGTGCGATGCACCGGTCCCGGCCGGCCGCCACCGTGCAGCGGCGGATCCCGTCGGCCGCGCGCACGAACCCGCTGACGGCTCCCGGCGCCATGGATCGCGCGGCGCACGTGGCCGGGCTGGAGCGCCTCAACGAGCGTGCGCTGTCGGAGCTGACCCCCGCGGACCGGGCGACCGTGATGGCGAGCGCGCACGCGGCAGCAGGCTCCGCCGCGGCCTACGCCGCCCTGCCGCCGGCGGACCGGGCGGGCACGCTCGCCACGGCGTTGCGCGCGTTCCGGCCGGCGCTCGTGCTCGGCGACCCGGCGCTGATCAACATCGGTGCCCGTCCTTCGACGGCGGACACGGCGAACATCGCCACGCTCGTCACGAACGCCACGGCGCTGATGAACCTCTGCATGGCCCCGGCCGCGGTCCCGCACCTGCGCGACGTGTTCGGTGCGGCGAACGTCGCCACCGCCCAGGCCCGGTACGGCGCCGGTGCCGCCCGGCTGGCCTGGCTCCAGACGAACGGGCGGATCGTCACCGACCGGTCCGGGTACTCCGGGCAGGTGGGGCTCGGCGGCCTGACGAACAGCGCACGGATGGCCCTGTCGCCGGGGACGATCGACTCGCCGGCCAACGACCCGGCGACGGTTCTGGTGCTGCACGAGTCCATGCACGCCGGCACGTCGACGGTGAAGGACTACGGGTACCTGGGGACGCCCGGTTTCACGACCTTGGCGCCCGCCGTGAAGCTCGACAACGCCGCGCACTACGAGGTTCCGGCCAGGCGACTGCTGGGCATGGCCCACGCGTACCCGGGCACGGTCTTCGTCGAGGCGGGGACGTCGGTCACCGTCGGGGGCGTCGTCCACACCGCGGCCCCGCTGACCGCGCTCGAGCAGGCGAACCGCGACGCGTCCGAGGTGACCCGGTCCGCCTGGAACATGGGCCTCAACCTGCACAGCCTCTGGGTCCGGCTCAACCTCAGCAGGGGAGACTGGGCCTCCGTCGACCTGACGGCCGCGTACTCCGGCGCGACGGCGACGCACTTCGCGGACTGCATGCCGTACTGGTCCAAGGTGGAGGCGCTGACGGTGCACGACCGTCCCGGTCTCAGTGCCGCGGGGGCCTTCTCGTCGACGGCGCCCGTCACGCAGACCGACGTGGCCCTGTCCGAGGGGCTCGTCCGGCTCGTGTCCCGCGCGAAGGACCTCGCCCGGGTGCAGCTCGCGACGGAGGCCACCGCGCGGGCCTTCATGGCCGCCCAGGCGACAGCGGGGGAGATCGCGGCGGCGACCACCTCGGCGGCCATGAAGGACCTGTTGCTGCTGTGCGTGTGCCGCGCGGTGGGCAGCATGACGGGCGCTCCGGCGCGCGACGTGCGGGTGCTCACCGAGATGGCGACCAACCGGACGTATGCGGCGATGCTGACGCCTCGCAGTCCCGCCGCCTTCGCGTGACGGTCGCGGCGACCGGCTTCGCCTACCTGTCCCTCCCCGTCCCTATGGACGGACCGCGGCGAGGAACTCCGCCCGGGTGGCGGGGGAGTCCCGCAGGAGCCCGGACAGGGCGGACGTGGTCGTGACGGCCCCGCCCGCGCGGACGCCGCGCAGGGTCATGCACATGTGCTCGGCCTCCACCACGACGCCGACGCCGCGAGGCTCGAGCTCCATGTCGATCCAGTCCGCGACCTGACGCGTGAGCCGCTCCTGGACCTGAGGTCGGCGGGCGAACATCTCGACGACCCGGGCGAACTTCGACAGGCCGAGGATCCGGTCGCCCGGCAGGTAGCCGACGTGCGCGACGCCGACGAACGGCAGCAGGTGGTGCTCGCACAGCGACTGGACCGGGATCGAGCGGACGACGACGAGCTCGTCGTACCCCTCGTCGTTGGGGAACGTCGTCATCTCGAACGGGCGCGGCGTCAGCATCGCGGCGAACGCCTCGGCCATGCGGCGCGGGCTGCGCTCGGTGCCGGACGTGTCGCACGGCACCCCGAGGGCCTCGAGGAACGAGCGGGCGGCGTGCTCGGCGGCCTCGAGGCCGACGGCGTCCTGGGCCGGAGCGATCGTCATGAGGGCGCCTCGTCTCTATAGAACATGGAACAGCACGATAGAAACGGCTCTGTCCGGTGTCAAGGAGAGGGACTTAGGTCCCTCAAGTCGAATGCGTGTATACGCGTATTCTCGTGTGTACCCCCTCCCGACAGGTCAGTACATGTCGGACCTGCGTGAGGCAGAAGCGAGCCGCCGGCCCTCCAGCTGGCCGGCACGCCGCGGTAGCACCAACCACGTCGAGCCGTCGTGCTCGTCCCCAGCTCGCTCACCCCAGGCTTCATGGTCGAAACGGAGTCAACGATGACCACTCCCCACGCGCTGCACCTGCCGCGCACGCGGTTCGCGGACCCGGCCCCCGACGGGGTCGTCCCGCAGCCGCGCCCGGTCCCGGGTGCGGTCGTCGCGGAGCTCGCGCTGGACGGCGACGTCACCGCGGAGCTCGCGGTTCCGGCCGACGCGCCGCACCTCACCCTGGTCGAGGACGTCCCGGCCCAGCGCTCCGACAGCCTCGACGAGGCCACGGCGCTGCTGTGGCAGGAGTACAAGACGACCGGTGCGAAGGAGGCGCGCGACCGGCTGATCGTGCACTACGCGCCCCTCGTGGCCCAGGTGGCCGGTCGGGTCGGCATGCGGCTGCCGCGCACCGTCGAGCAGGCCGACCTGGCCTCCTACGGGATGTTCGGCCTCATCGACGCCATCGAGAAGTACAGCACCGACCGCGCCGTGAAGTTCGAGTCGTACGCCTCCGCGCGCATCCGTGGCGCGATCATCGACGAGCTGCGGGCGATGGACTGGGTGCCCCGCTCCGTGCGGACCAAGGCTCGCGCGGTGGACCGCGCACGCGCCGAGCTCGAGGCCATGCTGCACCGTTCGCCGACCGACGAGGAGACCGCCGCGCACCTGCACCTGACCGTCCGCGAGCTGCGGGCGGTGTTCGCCCAGCTCGCCACGGTCAACGTGTCTGCGCTGGACGAGATGCTCGGCGGCAGCCACGACGGCGGCGGCACGCCTCTGGGTGACACCCTGGCGGACCCGCACTGCGTGGAGCCGGGCGGCGCGCTCGACGCGGCCGAGACCACGCACCTGCTGGCGCGTGCGATCGAGCAGCTCGGCGAGCGCGAGCGGATCGTCGTGGTGCTCTACTACTACGAGGGCATGACCCTGGCCGAGATCGGCCGGGTGCTCAGCGTCACCGAGTCGCGGATCTCCCAGATGCACACCGCCGCCATGCTGCGGCTGCGGACGCGGCTGATCGAGGCCGAGCGGGCCTGATCGCCGCGCCGCCTCGGCGGCCGACCGGCGCGATCCCGACGCCGGCTCAGCGGCCGACCATCGCGATCCCCGCGTCGTTGTACCGGTTGCCGACGACGCCCACGCTGGCGGCCAGGGCGTCGAGGTCGGCGATCTCGTCCGCGGACAGCGCCACCCGGGTCGCCGACGCGTTCTCCTCGACCCGGGTCAGGCGCCGCGTGCCCGGGATCGGCACGACCCACGGCTGCTGCGCGAGCAGCCACGCGAGCGCGACCTGGCCCGGCGACGCTCCCCGTGACCCGGCGAGGGCGCGGACATGGTCGACCAGCGCCTGGTTGGCGTCGCGGTTCTCCTCCGTGAACCGGGGGATCGTCGTGCGGATGTCCCCCTCGCTGAACTCCGTGGACGGTGAGACCGTCCCCGTGAGGAACCCCTTGCCCAGCGGGCTGAACGGGACGAACCCGATGCCGAGCTCGGCGCACGTCGGCAGCACCTCCGGCTCGGGGTCGCGTGTCCAGAGCGAGTACTCCGACTGCACCGCGGTCACCGGGTAGGTGGCGTGCGCCCGGCGGATCGTCGTCGCTCCGGCCTCGGACAGGCCGAAGTGCCGCACCTTCCCGGCGGTGACGAGCTCGCCCACCGCGCCGGCGACGTCCTCGATCGGCACGTCCGGGTCCACCCGGTGCTGGTAGAAGAGGTCGATCACGTCGGTGCGCAGCCGGGCCAGCGACGCGTCGGCGACGCGGCGGATCTGCTCGGGCCGGGAGTCGGTGCCCTGCATGCGGCCGTCCACGATGTTCCAGCCGAACTTCGTCGCGACCACCACCTGGTCGCGCACGGGTGCCAGCGCGTCGCCCACGAGCTCCTCGTTGACGTACGGGCCGTACACCTCGGCCGTGTCGAAGAACGTGACCCCGAGGTCGACGGCGCCGCGCAGCACCGCGATCATGTCGTCGCGCGAGCCCGGGTTCGGACCGTAGCTCATGGACATGCCCATGGCGCCGAGGCCGATCGCGGAGACCTGGAGCCCTTGTCCGAGGGTGCGGGTGTGCATGGTGTCCTCCTTCGTGCCGGGGCTTCGACGGTACGTCCGTCCGTCGAAGGCAGCGAGGCACTGGCAGGGCACCCCTGGGGCGGCGCGGGTCAGCCGGCTGTCACCGGAGGTCAGCCCTTCGGCGGGAACGAGGCGACGTGGTCGCGCGCACGGGCCAGCCAGCCGGCCGCGTCGTCGGGAGACATGGTGGGGGGAAGTGCCAGGTAGCTGCCCATCGGCTTGCCGCCCGGGCTGAACGGCCCGGTCCCCTCGAGGGCGCCGAGCTCGGCCCGTGCCACGTCGTCGAGCTTGACGCCGACCGAGTCGCCGTAGAGGCCCGCGAACATGTTGCCGTTGACGTACGCCCCGAGCTGCCCGAACAAGGGCTTCACCTGCACGCCGGGCCCGTCGGGGACCAGCGCCCGGAACCGCTCCTTCTGCTCGTCGGTCGCCTTCGCCATGCGACGCCTCCCTGAGGGCCGGTGCCGGGCGGGAACTCCGAGAGCGGGGCGCACGCACCCGCTCGACGACCCGGCGGCCCGCATCGCCGGTCCGGCGCCCAACGTACAGCCCGCACGAGGGCTCCCTGCCGGGCCGCGGGCCAGCGGTGCGGGAGGTGCGTGCTCAGGACCACCGGCCCCGCTCGACGAGCACGTCCCGGAGCACGTCGGCGCGGTCGCTGACGAGCCCGTCGACCCCGAGGTCGAGCAGGGCCCGCATGTCTGCCGCGTCGTTCACGGTCCAGACGTGCACCAGCCTGCCGATCCGGTGCGCCGCCCGGACGTGCCGCTCCGTGAGCACCTGCCGGCCCCGGAGGCGCCACGGCACCTGGAACGCGTCGACCCGGTGCACCGCCCACACCGGCACCCGGCCCGTCCATCCGGACGCGAAGAACGCCGCACCCTCGCTGGTCGCGGCCGACGTCGCGACGGGACGCGTGAGCCGCGCGAGCGTGGCCTCCCGCCGGGCGGCCGAGAAGGACGCCACGCAGACCCGGTCGTGCGACGCCGTCCGCTCGATGGCCGCCGCGACCGGCCCGACGCCGGACCGCTCCTTGACGTCGATGTTGACGTGCAGCCCAGGCCACGTGCCGAGGACGTCCTCGAGCAGCGGGACCGGCTCGACCCCACCGATCCGTGCCCGGCCGACGACGGACCAGGCGAGCTCGCTGACCCGGCCGGTCCCGTCGGTCGTGCGGTCGAGCGTCGCGTCGTGCAGGGCCACCGCGACGCCGTCGGCCGTCCCGTGCGCGTCGGTCTCCACCCACCGGAACCCGAGGTCGACGGCCGCCTGGAACGCCGCGAGCGAGTTCTCCAGCCCGGCCGGCGAGAACCCCCGGTGCGCGAGCGCGGCGACACCACCGGCCTCGCCGAAGTACGGGTGCGCCATGCCGCGACCTCCACGGACCAGTCCAGCACAGGGCGCAGTGACCGGGCGGTCCGTGTGGCGTCGCAGGCTTGCGTGCCAGCATGGGCGGTGTGTCCCGACTGCGTGCGTACGACCTCGTGGTGGGGACGGCCGACCAGGCGCGGGCGCACCGGCCCGACGGTCCGGCTCCGGTCGACGTGGGCTGGGTCGGGTCCGGCGGGCCTGCGATCGACCCCGTGACGTGGCGGCGGTCGCCCCGCACCGGTCAGCCGCTGCACCACTGCGCGACGTCCGCCCAGCCCGACGGCTATCGCCGTCACGGGCCCGAACGGTTCTCCACGTCGCACGTCGGCGGGACGTTCATGGATCCGTCCGGTCTGGGGCGGCGGCGGCCGTCGGCCCACTACCTGGAGGTGCACCGGTTCGGAGGGCTCTGGGTGGGGGACGACGAGAACCTGGTGGTCGACCTCGACGCGGACCCGCCGTTCTTGCCACGGTGAGATCTTCCGGGTCCACCGCGAGGCCCGTTCAGTCGAGCTATCTTGCATCTCGACAGACGGGAGGGCCGCCCTGACGCTCGGCCGGGAGTACCACCGGATCTGGTTCGGCAACGCGTCGTCGAACCTGGCCGACGGGGTCACGTTCGTCGCGCTCCCGCTCCTGGCGGCGACCCTGACGGACAGCCCCCTCGCCGTCTCGGCACTGGCCGTCGCGTACTCGGCGCCGCGGGTGCTGTCGGTGCTCGGGATCGGCGTGCTGATCGACCGGGCCGACCGGCGCAGGCTGCTGTACCTGGCGAACTTCTCCCGGGCGGCGGTGTTCGCCGTGCTCGCGGCGCTGGTGCTGACGTCCGCGGTGCCGCTCGCCGCGCTGTACGCCGTCTACGCCGTGATGGGGGTCGTCGAGACGCTCTCCGACGGTGCCGCGTTCGCGGTCCTGCCGCAGGCGGTCGACGGTCGCGGCCTCGACCGCGCCAACTCGCAGATCGCGGCCACGCAGACGGTCGTGGACGAGTTCGTCGGCCCACCGCTCGGCGGGCTCCTGTTCGCGGGTGCGGCGTTCGCCCCGTCCGCCCTCACGGCGGCGGCGTTCCTGGTGGCCGGCTTCGCCTACTGGCGGCTGCGCGGCACCTACGTGGTCCCGCGCGACGCAGGTGCGGCGTCGCCGGCCGGCGTGCTCGCGTCGATCCGGGACGGGGCCGTGTGGACGTGGCACCACCGCGTCGTGCGACTGCTCGTCGTCCTCGGCGCGATCGCGAGCGTCGCCTACATGATCCCCTTCTCCTACCTGGTCCTGTACGCCCGCGACGCGCTCGGGCTCGACCCGACGGGCTACGGGCTGCTGCTGTCCTTCTCGGCGCTCGGGGGGCTGGTCGGAGCGCTCGTCGCGTCCCGGCTGCGTCGCCGCCTCGGCTACGGCCGGACCATTGTCGCGGCCCTCGCCGTCGGGGCGCTGTCGTTCGTGGTGATGTCGCTGACCACGGACGTCGTCGTCGTGGCGGTCGCGCTCGCCACGTACATCGCGCACGCCGTGGTGTGGAACGTCATGGCCGCGTCCGTGCGCCAGCGGGCGACGCCGGCCGCGATGATGGGCCGCGCCGGGTCGGTCAGCCGCCTGCTCGGTCTGCTCGGTCTGACCGTCGGCGCCGTCGTCGGGGGTGTGCTCGCGTCGGCGTTCGGGTTCCTCGTCCCGTTCGCCGTCGCCGGCGGCCTGTTCGGGTTCGCCGCCCTGGTCTGCGTCACCCAGCTGCGTCATCTCACGGCGTGGGAGCACGACGCGGATCTCGCGGCCGCCGCGCCGTGACGGGCGCCCGGGCGGTCGGCGTGCTCCGTGCCGGGCTCAGATCGGGCTGCCGCGGTCGCTGCCCGGTGCGAGCAGCAGGCGGTCGTCGTGCTCGTGGCGGCGGCACGCCTCGACGAACGGCAGCGCGGCCTCGGGGTCGGCGAGGTACGCGCGGTACTCGTCCGCGGAGAGGGCGTAGTACTCGGAGTACTCGACGCGGCGGTTGCGGACGGGGACCGACGCGTAGAAGCCGCCGGTCACGACGTCGACGCCGAGCGTGAACCACTCCTCGCGGGAGACGTAGGTGTCCTCGAAGCGCGGCCGCATCCGTCGAAGCCTACGAGCGTGCGGACGTGGGACGGCGCCCGTCCCACGTCCGGCGCACGTCGGCCGGTCATGCGGTGCAGGTCAGGCGGTGCAGGCAACCGTGCCGTCGGCCGGGGGTGTGCCGGTGCCGAGGAAGCCGTACACGGTCGACACGCCTGGCGCGAGGGAGCCGTTCCACTCCTTGTTCCGCACTGTCACGAGCGTCCCGGACGTGGAGACGTCACCCGACCACAGGCTGGTGACCGCGCCGCCCGTGGGGAGCTGGACCGTGGTCGCCCAGCGGCTGATCGTCGTCGCGGCGGTGACCTCGACCGAGGCGGTGTAGCCACCGGGCCACGTGCCGCCGACGGTGAGCGTCGCGCGGCAGGCGGCGGGACGGACGGTCGGCGACGGCGACGGCGGGTCGGTGGGCGTGCCGGGCACGGTGGGCGTCGGGGTGGGGGTTCGCGTGGGCGTCGGCGTGACGGTGGGGGTGGGCGTGCGCGTGGGCGTCGGGGTGACGGTCGGCGTGGGCGTGGGCCTGGGCGTGGGCGTGACGGTGGGCGTCGGCGTGGCTGTCGGCACCGGGGTGGACCCGCCGTCGAGGTGCAGTGCCGTGAGGAAGTCGGTGAGCTGCGCGGCGATCACCTGGTGGTCGTGCACCGACGGGTGCCAGTGGCAGCCGCTGTAGTCGAGCCCCTCGTTGCCGTAGTACCAGTACCGGACCCGGTCGTCGCCCGCCGCGTTCTCCTCGGCGACGACCCGGCGCGCCAGGTCGGACTGGTCGGTGCCGGTCGACACGTAGGTCCCGGTGACGACGAGGTAGGTGTCCGGGCCGTAGTGCGCGCGGAGCTTGTCGAGGAACCCGTGGTACGCCGTCACCCACGCCTCCCGCAGGGCGGTCGTGCTGGTCCACTG
This sequence comes from Cellulomonas sp. URHB0016, assembly GCF_054057935.1. Classification (NCBI taxonomy): domain Bacteria; kingdom Bacillati; phylum Actinomycetota; class Actinomycetes; order Micrococcales; family Cellulomonadaceae; genus Cellulomonas; species Cellulomonas sp. URHB0016. The sequence continues at coordinate 2,963,820 of NZ_JBSRZU010000001.1, forward strand.
CTCCGAGCTGCCGAGAGCCGTCGAGAAGTCGTTGATCCCGAGGCCCACCACGACGGCGTCGGGCTGCCAGTCGGCCGGCCGGTCCCACACGTCACCGGCGACGCCCGGCAGGGCGCGGTCGTAGTAGGTGCGGTAGCTGGTGCCGGGCTCGCCGCCCGCGTAGTTGCGCACCATCCCGCGCCCGGAGAACGCGTTGACCTGGTAGTCCGCACCGAGGGCCCGGGCGGTGAGCGCACCGAACGACAGGTCGGCGTTCGTGGTGCGGGTGACCTGGTCGCTCGTGCAGTCGCGGCTCGTCGACGTGTTGCCGTAGCCGGCCGTGTAGGAGTCGCCGTCGAACTCGAGCTGCAGGTCGCGGGCCGCCGGGGCCGGCAGGATCTCGCCGTCGTACGGGACGAAGCCGCCGAACGTGCTGGTGGCCCACGGCACCTCGCTGCGCTTGACGACCCGGACGCTGTGCACGCCCGCGGTCAGCCCGGTCACGCGGTACGTGATGCGGCCGGGTGTGACGAGCGTGGCGTACGGCTTCCCGTCGACCTCGATCCCGTAGTCGCCGTAGGCGTCGTCGAGGACCACGCCGACACCGGTGCCGCGGAACCGGCCCTCGAAGTAGACGCCCGGCCACGCGTGCTGCCAGGTCGCGCCGTCGACGGAGACCCGTCCGGCGGTGTGCACGGTGGCGGAGAGGTCCGTGCTCGACGACGCCGCCGAGGCGCCGCCCGGGAGCAGCGCGACGCACGCCGTGAGAGCGGTCAGCGTGAGGGCGGTACGCAGTCGTCGCACACCAGGTCCTTTCGTCAGGTGGCGCCGGCCGGTCGGCAGGAGCGTCCCTTGGTACAGGAGGCCGGTCCGCCGGCACAGCGTGTGAAGCGGTTCAGGCTGGTCCGGACGGAGCCGGGCCCGGGACCGGACGCGCGTCAGGCCACGGAACCGGCCGGCGCCCGTCAGGAGACGAGCAGGTCGCGCAGGCGCTCACGGGCGTCGTCGCCGAGGCCGACGGTGTCGAACACCGTGCTGACGCCGTCCGCGACGTCCTCGACGATGGGCGTCGTCGCGGCGAGGAAGGTCTCGACCTGCGCGCTGCTCCACGTGGACTGCCGGTCGTCGGGGTGGTGGCCGCGTCCGGCCATCGCGCGCACCGACTGCGCCCAGTCGTCCGCGACGACCTCGGGCGGCACGCCGGCGTGTGCGAGCAGGAGCGCGACGACCATGCCCGTGCGGTCGCGTCCTGCGCTGCAGTGGACCAGCACGCCGGGCTCGGCGTCGCCGAGGGCGAGCAGGGCGCCACGCAGCAGGTCCGGCAGGAGGCGGGCGTTGTGGGTCCAGTACTCCGGCGAGTCAAGGATCGGCCCGCAGACGGTCATGAACTCCTCGTGCGCCGGGTCCTCCGTCGGCGCGTGCACGATCGTCACCCCGTCCCACCGCGAGGCCGCGACGTCCGGGTCGCCGGGGCGCGGGCCGTGCTCGTCGGCGTTCCGCAGGTCGACGACCGTCCGCACGCCCCAGCGTCGCGCCTCCCGCCGACCGGCAGCCGTGAGCCACTCGCGCCGCGGGCCCCGCGCGACGCGCCCGTGCGTCGTGGTGCCCGTCGACGACAGCGGCGTGGGCAGGCCGCCCAGGTCCCGGGCGTTGCGGTAGCCGTCCCACGTGAGTGCGCGCACGAGCAGGCAGGCTAGCCTGCGTCTCACCTTGCGAGGTCCGCGAGCCAGCGGACCTCCTGCGCCAACAGCTCCAGCCCGGTGCCTGCCGGCCGGTAGCCGAGCACGCGGGCCGCCGTGGTGTCGAGCAGCAGCCCGTGCGACGCCCGCCAGGGATGGTCACCCCCCGGGGCGTCGGCAGCGAGCAGGTCCAGGCGGCCCGTCCAGCCGAGCTCGGCGCCCACCGCGGCCACGATCTCGGCAGCGGTCGACACGTCCGGGTCGGCGATGTTCAGGATGCGGCGCCCGGGCACGTCCGCGACGACCTCGACGAGTACGGCGACGTTCGTCGCGGCGGTCAGCTGCACGACCGGGCCGCCGCGGTCGCAGAGGGCGATCACTGGTTCGCCCGCCAGCATGCGCTCCACGAACGGCCGGGTCCGGGCGTTGCGCGCCCAGCGGCCGTGCACCTGGGACGGACGCAGGACGGTGACGGGCAGCCCGCTGTCGAGGGCGACGCGTTCGGCCGCGACCTTCGAGGGTGCGTACCCCGCACGCGACCGCGGATCGGTCCCGGGCGTGGCAGGTGGCACCGTGCCGCCGTCCTCGCGGACCGGGTGCTCGAACGTGGGCGCCTGCGGTCCGTTCAGGTGCCTGCCCGCGCCGTCGCAGTAGACCGCCCGGGACGAGACGAGCACGACCGAGCCCGCGGCCGACATGACCGGCAGGAGCGCGCGCACGTCGGGTGAGCCCCAGGCCAGCGTGTCGACGAGCAGGTCCGTCCGGTCACCGACCAGGGCCTCCGTCGCCCGGACGTCGGCACGGTCGACGGCGTGGAAGCCGACACCGGCTCGCTGCAGCTCGGGTGGCATCGAGCGCACGTCGCGACCGGTCACCTGCACGTCCCAGCCGCTGCGGACGAGCCTCGACGCGACGGCGCCGCCGATCGCGCCCGTCCCGCCGAGCACCACCGCCCGCCTCACCCACCGGACGCTATCGCGCAGACCGGCCGGCGGCCGCCAGGCGGCCGACCATGGCCACGGCCGACGGCAGCAGGACCACGTACAGCACCTGGGCGCGTCGCAGCGGCTCGTCGACCACACCGAAGCCGGTGCCGAGCCAGGTGAAGGCCGCCGTGGTGGCCAGCGCCAGGCCGACCGACTCGGCGACCACCACGGCCGCGGCCATCCGGTCCTCGGAGATCCCGTCGTCGACGGCCGGCCGGGTCAGGCACCGGCCGAGCAGGTCGGGGTACAGCGAGCCCATCCCGAGGCCGAGGAGCGAGGCGCCGAGGAGCAGACCGCCCATCGCGCGCGACGCGTCGGTCGCCAGCAGCGTCGTCCCGAGGACCACGGCCACACCGAGCGTGATCACCGACCCCGCCGGCAGCACCCGACGCCGGAACGCGTCCTCGTCGGCTGCAGGGTGCGACCCGGTCCACAGCCCGGCGAGCGCCCACGTGAGGCCGGGTGCCGCGATGACGAGCCCGAACGTCCGCGCGCCGAGCCCGAACGCGTCGTGCGACACGACCGACAGCACCGTCGTGGCGCCGAAGTACACGGCAGCCGTCACCAGGAGTGCCGACAGCGCGGCGGGGCGCCCGCGGGTGGCCCGGAAGGTGCCGGTGGGCAGGATCGCGCGGGCGGCCCACAGCATCGACCCGGCACCGACGACGACCGCCACCGCCGACCACCCGCCGAGCGGGAGCGCCAGCACCGCGGAACCCGTCGCCAGGACCACGGCCCACCCCCAGGGGGCGTCCTCGCCCACGGCCTCCTCGGTGCGCTCCGGCACGTACCGCGCGACGAGCAGCCTCGCGAGCACCAGAACCGGCAGGTAAAGCACCATCGCCCACCGCCAGCTCAGCATCTCGGTCACCGCGACCGCGTACACGGGCCCCAGCACCGACGCGAACACCCACACGCCCGACATCGCCCCCAGCACGAGCTGGCGGTACCTCGTCGGCAGTCCCTGGCTGATCGCTCCCATCCCCACGGTCGCCAGCGCCCCGGCGGCGAGGGCGCGCACGGCCGTCCCGGCGACGAAGACCGGCATGGTCGGCGCGACGGCGCAGAGCACGGACCCGACGACGGTCACCGTGGTGAAGAGCACCATGAGCCGGCGGACCTGGAACCGGGACAGCAGCCAGGCCCCCACCGGCATCATCAGGAACATCGGCGCCTGCGCGGCGGCGTCGAGCGGCCCGTACAGGCGAGCACCCTGCAGCTCGGCGGCCACCAGCGGCACGACGGTCTGCGAGAGGTAGCGCTGCATCCCGGCCAGGAGCTCGACGAGCACCAACGAGAGCGCCAGCGGCACGACGGCCGAGCTCGGCCGCCGGGCGTGTGCTCGTGTGCTCGACTCCATCAGGAACATCCTTCAGCAGCCCGGTGTGTCGCGCTCTTGCGGGACCTCCGCTCAGGGCCGCCTGCGTCCGGTCGGTACGTCTAGGGTCGGGCGGGTGAGCGAGCGGGAGACCTGGACGGTCACGACCCACGAGTGGTCGCAGGACGTCGACCGGGCGCACCTGGCAGGCATCCGCCAGAGCCGGACCGTGTACGGGGCCGGCGGCCGGCGGCACCTGATCCTGGAGGTGCTCGCGTACGCCGACGAGGAGGCCGAGTCGCTCGGCCGCGTCGGCCGGGCCGCGGTCACGACGCACGCCGACGGGTCGGTCACGGTGGCGGACGACGGCCGCGGCACCGACACCCGCACGGACACCGCCGGCAACGTGGTCCGCAAGCCGGTCATGGCCACGCGCGACGTCCGGTTCTTCGGCGCCCCGGACGCTCCTCGGCTGCCCGACGGCCTGCCACGGCACGGGATCTCGACCGTCGCGGCGCTCAGCGCGGTCCTCGTCCACGAGAACCACCGCGCCACGGGAGCGTGGTCGCAGACCTACCGGTACGGCGTCCCCGACGGCGAGCTGCGGCCGGTCCGTGCCGCGAGGGCGTCGGGCACCTCGGTGACGTTCCGTCCGGACCCCGACGTGGGGGAGCCCTGGTCCCTCGTCGACGACGACCTGAGCGCGTTCCGCTGGCTGCGGGTGGACCTCTCCGAGCTGCCGTGACCGGCTCGCGCGACCTCAGCCGGCCGCGTCCGGGGAGACCGCGAGCGCGACGCCCAGCGGGACCGGGGCGTCGACGATCACTGGTCGTTCCCCGACCACCGGTACACCGACGTCTCGCGCCGCTCGAAACCGACCCGCTGGTACAGCCTGTTCGCCGCCGCGCGTGACGGCCGTGAGGTGAGGTCGACGGTGCGGGCGCCGAGCGCCGTGGCCCGTTCGAGCGCCGCCCGGGTGAGGGCCTCGCCGACGCCGCGCCCCCGCGCCCCGGCGTCCACGACGACGTCCTCGACCCAGGCCCGCCGTCCGGTCGGGATGGCGAAGACCGCCAGCGTCAGGGACCCGGCGATCCTCCCGTCGACACGGGCGACGAGCAGGCTGGTGGTCGCGGACCCGACGATCTCGCGCAGGTGCTCGGCGGTGACCTCGGCTGCGCCGGCCGACAGCTGCGGCAGGAGCCGGTGCCACGCCTCGACGAGCTCGTCGTCGACGGCCTCGACACGCTCGATCAGCACCTCGGTCCCCGTCATGCGCCCGAGTGTAGGAGCCGTCGCACGCGAGGTCCGGCCGGCCGAGGCGGTGTTGCGCCGTCCGCATGACTTGAGGGCTGTGGCGGTGCCGGTCGGCCCTCCGATGGGTCACGATCGGCTGCTGTGACCTTCGCCCCACTGAGCCTCGACGCGGAGCTGACCCCTCGGTCGACCCGTGACCGGCTCTTCGGCGACCGGCCGTTGCGGGTCGTGGCGGCGCTCGCGGTCGTCGGCCTGGTCGTGTCGCAGGTCGCAGCGGGGGCCGGCGTGGTGCTGGCGTTCAGCGGCTGGATGGGTTCCGAACCCGCCCCGGCGTACGTCCCTGCGGTGTTCGTCGCCGGCGTCGCGCTCAGTGCAGCGGTCGCGGTCGCGTACTGGAGAGCCGGCCGGGCGCTGGTCCCCGCCGTGCTCATGGCGCTCGCCTCGGCCGCTCTCCTGGTGCCGTGGTGGGGGGCGCTCGTCGGCTCGCCGTGCGCGGTCCTGGCGGTCGTGGCGTTGTTCGTCGGCCCGGTCGCCCGCATGCGCCACAAGCGCGTCGTCGGGCTCTGCGTCGTGGTCACGGCCGCGGTGGTGGTGCTCGTGTCCTGGCTGGTCTCAACGAGCGCCGACGCCTCGCACGCCCGCCGCGACACCGCCCAGGCGGTCCGGGTGGCGCTCGACGCGCGGGCGGCCGGCGAGGTGACCGTCTCGGGGATGTACGGCAGCGGGGACGAGCTCGCGACGACCGCGCGCACATCGGTCCTGGCGGGCGGGCACGTGCCGCTGCTGCTGGTCGCGACGGACCGCTCCGTGTGCGCCGTGTCGAGGGACCCGGTCCGTGGCCGGTACCACGGGCACGACGAGGGCGGCCCGAGGTCGGGCCGGACCCGTGTCGAGGTGTGCCCGCTCGCGAGCGCGGCGGAGGCCTTCTCGATCGACTACCCGGTCAGCGTGCACGTCGTCTACGACGGTTCGGCGAAGCCCGTCATCACCGGCGGCCGCGAGCCGTTCACGTTCCGTGTGACCTCGGCCGTGCCCGGGGCGTCCGTGGAGCTGCCGCAGGGGGTCCGGTTCGACGCGACCACCGGGGTGTTCGTCGAGGAGGACTGGTGGCTCGGCCACGAGGACGTGTACGTGCCCGTCGTCGTGGAGGTCACCGACGCCGACGGGCTGACCGTGAGCGCCGACATCGGCCTGACCTGACGAGCTCGGCACCGGGGGTTGACGAACTGAGGAGAGAGCGCATGCTGGAGGGGTCGTCGGCTCTCTTGAGCCTGCTCGTCCGAGCGGACCGTCTGCGATGAACGGCAACATGCCGGGCGATCGTCGTCCGCCAGGAACTGGCTCCATGCACACCCCCCCCGGCTGCGTCTCGCCCCGCCCACGTGCTCCCCGGGCGGTGGGCCGCGATGCATCTGATCCCTGAGAGCCGTCGCGTCCTCGACGCGCTCGAGGCCCGTGGGAACCCCGGGCTGGCCGAGGCGTTGGCGGTGCGCGCCGCGCTGATCGCCGACCTGGTGCCCTCGTGCATCGCGATCTGTCTGGCCCTGTCGTCGGGCGTCACCATCGCCCTCACCGGGCCTGTCTACCTCGCGCGTCGGCCCCTGCGCACCGCAGGGCCGGACCTCGGTGACGTGCTGTCGGAGCGACGCTGGCAGCACGAGCGGGCCGGCGACGCCGACGCCCGATGCGCCGCCAGCATCGCCATCGCGTTGCACGAGCAGGACCAGATGACCGGGCAGCTGACCGCCTACGCCACCCGGCCCGACGCGTTCACCGCCTGCTCCCACGTGCTGCTGCCGCTGCTCGGCGCCCCCGCGCAGACGGCGGTGCTGAACCACGACCTCCCCATGCGTGCTCTGGACGACGCCCGGGAAGGTCCGGCCCGCCTCGCCGAGAGGGAGGCCGTCGAGATCGCCGTCGGATATCTCATGGCACGCGACCGGACCGACGCGGAGACCGCCCGTCGCGAGCTGACAGCGGCCGCACGCGCCGCCGGCCTGGAGCTCAGCGCCTACGCCAAGGCCGTGGTCGGCCAGCACTGACCGGTCGGCGTCCCCCTTCGACGGGCGGTGATCAGCCGGGGATCGCGCTCCGTCGGCGGGCTCGTCCTCGTTCCGGTCAGCAGCAGCGCGCCCCGGGGTGGGCGTCCTGCTCCGCGTGCCGCTCGCGCCAGTAGGTCGCCTCGGACACGGGCGTGCTTCCCGGGTGCAGCCGCTCGACGTGCGCGACGTAGCGGGCGTAGTCCTGGTCGCCGAGGAGCGCGGTGACGTACCAGTGCACGGCCCGGCCGGCGCGCGCCGGCGGACGCGCCAGCCGACGCGCCAGCGCACGGCCCCGTCCGGCGCCGCCCCGACGGACCGTGCTCACGGCCGCGTTCCGGTCGTGGCCTGCGTGTGTTCCCGGTCGTGCGCGTCCCACAGCGCCTGGACCTCCCGCTCGGCGGCCGTCGGGATCATCCCCCGCGGGGCGAAGAGACGCGACGGCTCGTCGGGCTCCTCCGTGGTGGGCAGGCCGCCGGCGCGCACCGACCGCACGATCACGACGAGACCGACCAGCACGACGACCAGCACCAGCCCGGCGAACACGATCGACAGCGTCCCCTGGACCGCCGTGTTGCGAATGACGGCGTCCATCTGGGCGGGGGAGGTGGCGACGCCGAACGTCTGCTCACCGGCGTTCCGGGCGTCCTGGAAGGCCCGGTGCTGGGCCCAGTACCCGATGCGCGGCTCGTCGGAGAAGATCTTCTGGTACGACGCGGTCATCGTCACGGCCAGGTCCCACACGAGCGGGACGGCGGGGATCCACACCCACCGGTACAGCTGCTTCTTGACGACGATCACGGTCACCACGGTGAGCGCGATCGCGGCGAGCAGCTGGTTGGCGATCCCGAACAGCGGGAACAAGGTGTTGATCCCGCCGAGGGGGTCGGTCACGCCCATCAGCAGGATCGCCCCCCACAGGACCACGACCACGACCGAGCAGAACCACGCCCCCATGCGCCACGACGGGTCGCGGAACCGGCGCGCCGGTCCGGGGAGGTTGCCGAGGCTGTCGGAGAGCATGAACCGTGCGACGCGCGTGCCGGCGTCGACCGTGGTGAGGATGAACAGCGCCTCGAACATGATCGCGAAGTGGTACCAGAACGCCGCCAGGCCCGAGCCGCCGATCACGGAGCTGAGCACCTGGGACATCCCGAACGCGAGCGTCGGCGCACCACCGGTCCGGGAGACGACGGAGTCCTCGCCCACGGCCGAGGCGGCCCGCTCGATCTCCCCGGGGGTGATCGGGGACCCGCTCAGGCCGAGCCCGTTCACGTAGTCGGCCGCCGTCGCGGCGGTGCCGCCGGTCGCCCCGGCCGGCGCGTTCATCGCGAAGTAGAGGTGCTGGTCGATGATCACGGCCGTGACCAGCGCCATCACGGCCACGAACGACTCGGTGAGCATCGCGCCGTACCCGATGGGCCGGGCCTGGCTCTCCTTCTCGAGGAGCTTGGGCGTGGTGCCCGACGCGATCAGCGAGTGGAACCCGGACAGCGCCCCGCACGCGATCGTGATGAACAGGAACGGGAACAGGGCTCCGGCGAACACGGGCCCGTCGCCGTTCCGGGCGAACGACGAGACGGCGGGCGCCTGCACCTCCGGCCGCGCGACCACGATGCCGACGGCGAGCAGCACGATCGTGCCGACCTTCATGAACGTCGACAGGTAGTCGCGCGGGGCGAGCAGGAGCCACACCGGCAGCACCGACGCCGCGAACCCGTACGCGGCCAGCCACCACGCGAGCGCGACGGGGCTCAGCGAGAACCAGTCCTGGCCCCAGCCGGTGTCCGCGACCCAGCCGCCGGCCACGATCGCGAGCAGCAGCAGCACGACGCCGATGACGGTCACCTCGGAGACCCGCCCGGGCCTCAGGACCCGCAGGTACACGCCCATGAACAGCGCGATCGGCACCGTCATCGCGAGCGAGAACACGCCCCACGGGCTCGCCGCCAGCGCGTTCACGACCACGAGGGCCAGGACGGCGATCAGGATGATCATGATGACGAACACGGCCACGAGCGCCGCGACGCCGCCGAACCGGCCGAGCTCGTCGCGCGCCATCTGGCCGAGGCTGCGCCCACGTCGCCGCACCGAGATCGCCAGCACCAGGTAGTCCTGCACGGCGCCGCCGAGCACGCAGCCGACGATGATCCACACCGTCCCCGGCAGGTAGCCCATCTGCGCCGCCAGCACCGGACCGACGAGCGGGCCGGCGCCGGCGATGGCGGCGAAGTGGTGCCCGAACAGCACCCGCCGGTCGGTGGGCATGAAGTCCTTGGCGTTGTCGTGCAGCTCCGCCGGTGTGGCGCGGTCGTCCCGCGGCCGCACGATCTTCGCCTCGACGAGCCGCGAGTAGAACCGGTACCCGATCACGTACGTGCACACGGCGGCGAACACGAACCACACCGCGTTGACCGTCTCGCCGCGCGCCAGCGCGAGCACGGACCACGCGACGGCCCCGACCACGGCGACGACGACGAACAGCGCGCGCTTCGACGCGGGCATCGGCCCGCTCTCGACGACGGCGACCGGAGGGAGGTCGGGATCGGTGCGGACGGGTTCGGAGATGCGCGCAACCATGGAGGCCCCCTACGGCTCGTCGGCGAACAGCAAGCCGACCGTACGCGGCGCACAAGGCGCCGCAACCGGGCGCAGCACGGGCCGGGAGGTGTCGGGGCGCTGGTCAGCGGTCCGTGCTCGCCGTCCGGGCCGTCCGGCCCGGGCGGTGCACGCGGCGGCGCCGGGCTCGTGGATGATTCCCGCATGACCGACCCCGCCGACTTCTACACGGGCCTCGTCGCCGAGGCGTACTCGGCGTTGAGGGCGTACACCTTCGACCCGGCCCCGTACGCCGCGTTCGTCCGGGCACACGGTCAGCCGGGCCTGGAGGTCGGGTGCGGCGCCGGTGAGCCCTTGCTCGACCTGGTCGGTGAGGGGCTCGACGTGGACGGGGTGGACTCCTCGCCGGACATGATCGACCGCGCCCGGGTCACGGCGCGTGAGCGGGGCCTGGAGGTCGGGCTGCACGTGGCCCGGATGGAGGAGATGGACCTGGGCCGGCTGTACCGGTCGGTGTACCTGGCCGGCCCCACGTTCGAGCTGCTGCCCGACGACCAGGTGGCCGTCCGGGCGCTCGCCGCGTTCCGCCGCCACCTGGCCCCCGACGGCACGGCCATGGTTCCCCTCTGGGTCGCGGGACCCACGCCCGCCGAGGAGCTCGGGGTGGCCCGCGAGGCCGTCGACGACTCGGGGACCGTCCTGCGCTACACCCCCGTCTCCGAGGACTACGACCCCGCCTCGCGCACCCGGCGCTCGACCGTGCGGTACGAGCGCATCCCCCCGAGCGGTCCGCCCGAGCAGGTGGAGCGCGTGTGGGTGATCCACTGGCAGACCGCGCAGAGCATCGCTGCGCTGGCGTCGCAGGTGGGCCTGACCGTGCGGGAGGTCGACCCGCCGGGCACCGGCGAGGCAGGCGAGCCCGGTGCGCAGCTCACGGTGTTCCTGACGCACGCGGCGGCCTGACCGGGCCTGGCGCCGGCTCGACCGGCTGGCGCAGGATCGTCCGCAGCTTCGCGGGGGCCGTCCGGCGGGCGTCGGACAGGTAGATCTCGTGGTGCTTGCCGGTCATCCGCAGGCTTCGGCCGGGGATGGCCTCGTGGTGCATCGCGTCGAGCACCGGCCCTTCGTCGTCGTACGGCCCGACGTGCAACGTCTGGACGCAGAGACCCTCGTCGAAGGTCTCCAGACGCACCGCGTCGAGCACGGGCGCGCCGCCCTTGCACACGACCGCCGCGCGCGCCGTCTCGACGTGCTCCTGCCCGAGCCAGTCCGGGACCATCGTCATCATCGTCCAGTCCCAGCGGGACTTGTCGCGCGCGGTCGTGAACGAGTGCAGGTCCTGCGACCACCACAGCCCTTCGAGGGGCATCACCGCGTAGTCGCGGCCGAGCTCGCCCTTGCTCAGGAACTTGAGCGCGTACGCGAGGGGGTAGAGCGAGGCCAGGGCGTCCTCGTACCGCGGCGAGGTGTTCGGGTCGCCGTGACCGTCGACCATGAGGAGCTGCAGCGGCGGCACGGTCACGACGTCGAACGTGCCGAGCCGGGCGGTGTACGTCGGGACCAGCGCCTTGTGGTCGACCTTCACGCCGGCTGCCACAGCTCGACCCGGTTCCCCTCGGGGTCGGTGACCCAGCCGAACCGGCCGACACCGTCCATGTCCATCGTGTCGGCCGCGACGTCCGCCCCGTGGGCTCGCAGCTGCGCCAGCATCGCGTCGAGGTCGCGGACCCGGAAGTTCAGCATCGTCTGCTGGGCCGGCGACCCGAAGTAGTCCGTCCCCGGCTCGAAGGTCGCGAACACCGTCGGTCCGGCCTCCGGGTTCCAGAGCCCGTTCTCGTCGGCGTCGAGGCCAAGGCACTCGCGGTACCAGGCGCCGAGGGCGGCAGGGTCGGAGGCGCGGACAAAGTACCCGCCGATGCCGGTCACACGTTCCATGCCGACATCCTGGCATCGCACCCGGCTGGGCAGGCGGATCCGGGCGTCCGACCGCACAATCGCTGGAGCGGGGAGGAAGCCTCCGGCATCGAACGTCACCAAGGACGCCCGACGATGCCCCAGCCCGCCCGCGCGAAGCAGCACCCGGTCCCGGAGGACGTCCGTGGGTGACCTGCGCGGGGACGCCCCGCGGCGGGTCGTGGTGGTCGTCGGAGCCTCGAGCGGGGTGGGCCGTGCGACCGCGCACGCGCTCGCCGCTCAGGGCACGGCGCTCGTGCTGGCCTCCCGGTCGGCGGAGACGCTCGAGACCGTCGCGTCGGAGTGCCGGTCGATGGGGGCGCGGTCCGGGCTCACGGTGCAGGACGTCCTGGTCGTCCCCGTCGACGTCAGCGACCGTGCCTCGGTCGAGCAGCTCCTGGCGCGTGCCCGATCGCGGTTCGGCCGGGTCGACGCCGTCGTCAACACGGTCGGCGTCGTGGCCTACGGACGGTTCGACGTCGTCCCCGCGGAGGCCTTCGACCGTGTCGTTCAGGTCAACCTGCTCGGCGCGGCCAACGTGGCCCGCACCGCCCTGGAGACCTTCTCCGCACAAGGTGGCGGGCACCTGGTGGTCGTCGGGTCGCTCCTCGGGCGGATCGCGACGCCCTGGATGAGCACGTACGTGACCAGCAAGTGGGCGCTCCACGGGCTGGTGCGCACGGTGCAGATCGAGGCGCGGGGGATGCGGGGCGTCCACGTCTCGATGGTGAGCCCCGGAGCGGTGAACACGCCGGTGTACACCCAGGCCGGTAGCTACGGCGGGCGGATCGGACGTCCACCGCCACCGGTCAGCAGGCCGGAGGCGGTCGCCCGGGCCCTGGTGCGCGCCCTCGACCACCCGCGGCGCCACGCGTCCGTCGGCGCGGCCAACGCCGTCGCGGTGGCCGGGTTCCGGTACCTGCCCGGGGTGTACGACCGGCTCGTGCGGCCGGCCATGTGGGTCACCGGCCTGGCGCCCGGGCGCGTCGAGCCGCGCCCCGGCAACCTCTGGGAACCGACGCCGGCCGGCGAGGCGCTGCACGGGCGCTGGGGTCGGCACTGGCTGCGCGCGGTCGGCGCCTGCGCGGTCGTCGGCGGCGCGGTGGTCGCCCGGCGGTGGTCCGCACGGGTCGTCGGGGACGGCACGGGCAGCGGCCGGTGACAGGAGCGACCGGTGGCCACGTCCGCCGGTCAGGAGGAGGGCGGATGGCGGTGCGGACGGTCGACGCGGTGGTGATCGGCGCGGGACCCAACGGTCTCGTCGCGGCGAACGCCCTGGTGGACGCAGGCTGGGACGTGCTCGTCCTCGAGGCGCAGGACGCCCCGGGGGGTGCCGTCCGCACCGCCGAGGTGACGGCCCCGGGGTTCCGCAGCGACCTCTTCAGCGCGTTCTACCCGCTGGCCGCGGCGTCACCGGTCATCCGTGGGCTGCACCTGGAGGACCACGGGCTGCGCTGGGTCCGCGCGCCGAAGGTGCTCGCGCACGTGCTCGACGACGAGCGGGCCGCGGTGCTGCACCCCCGGGTCGAGGACACCGCAGCGAGCCTCGACGGCTTCGCGCCGGGTGACGGAGAGGCGTGGGCCGCGCTCTGCGCGGCGTGGCAGCACCTCCGCGACCCTCTGCTGGACGCCCTGTTCACGCCGTTCCCGCCGGTCGTCTCGGCCGCCCGGCTGCTGCGCCGGCTGGGGGTCGCCGGCACCGTGGACCTCGCGCGGCTCGCGGTGCTGCCCGTCCGACGGCTCTCCGACGAGCACTTCCGGGGTGACGGGGGCGGGCTCCTGCTCACGGGCAACGCGATGCACGCCGACGTCCCGCCGGACGCGGCCGGCAGCGGCGTCCTCGGCTGGCTGCTCGCCATGCTGGGGCAGGACGTGGGGTTCCCGGTGCCGCAGGGCGGCGCGGGGGAGCTCGCCGGAGCGCTCGTCGCGCGCCTGGCGGCCGGCGGCGGGCACCTCGAGACGGGGGCCGCGGCCGACCGGGTGCACGTCGCGGGCGGCCGGGCCGTCGGGGTGAGCACGGCGGACGGGCGGCACGTCCGGGCACGCCGAGCCGTGCTCGCCGACGTGACCGCCCCGGCGCTCTACGGGGAGCTGGTGGGTGCCGACCAGCTTCCCGCCCGGCTGCTGCGCGAGCTCGACCGGTTCCAGTGGGACCACCCGACGTTCAAGGTGAACTGGGCGCTCGCAGGTCCGGTCCCCTGGACGTCCACCGCCGCCCGGGGCGCCGGCACGGTGCACCTCGGGGTCGACCGGCTGGGGTTCACGGACTTCGCGGCGGACCTGTCCGTCGGCCGCGTCCCCGAGCGCCCGTTCCTGCTGTTCGGACAGATGACCACGGCCGACGCGACCCGCTCGCCCGCGGGCACCGAGTCGGCGTGGGCGTACACGCACGTGCCGCACGCCCTCGACTGGTCGGCGGACCACGTGGCCGCCGAGGTCAGGCGGATGGAGGACGCCGTCAGCCGCGTGGCGCCCGGCTTCCGGGACATCGCGCTCGCCCGCCACGTGCAGAGCCCACCAGACCTCCAGGCCGCGAACCCCAGCCTGCGCGACGGTGCCGTGAACGGCGGCACGTCCGCCGTCCACCAGCAGCTCTTCTTCCGGCCCACGCCCGGGCTGGGTCGACCCGAGACGCCGATCGACGGGCTGTTCCTGGCCAGCGCGTCGGCCCACCCCGGCGGTGGGGTGCACGGCGCGTGCGGCTGGAACGCGGCCCGGGCGGCCCTGGGCGCGTCGAGCGGCACGGGTGCGGTGCGCCGGCTGCTGGTCCGCACCGCTTGGGCGCGCCTGCTCCCCGACGCGTCGGGGACGCGGTCGGTGCGGGGGTAGCCCGGCTGGGGAGGGGAGCCGCCGGTCAGCCCCCGGCCCGGACCGGGCCGCTCGTCTGGGCGTCCGCCGACCACGACGCGAGCAGCCGCAGACGCTCCGCCGAGGGCGACCCCGGCTCCGCGGTGTAGACGAGCAGCACCTGGCCCGGCTCGGCCGTGATGGCGAGCTCCTCGTACGCCAGCGTGAGATCGCCGACGACGGGGTGGTGGAACCGCTTGGTGCCGGCACCGTGGGTGCGCACGTCGTGCGCGCCCCACAGGCGGCGGAACGTCTCGCTCTGCGTCGAGAGCTCGCCGACGAGGTCCTGCAGCCCTTTGTCGTGCGGGTCGCGCCCCGCCTCGGCGCGCATGATCGCGACGCACATCTCCGCGAACAGGTCCCAGTCGGGGTAGAAGTCCCGCGCGGCCGGGTCGAGGAACTGGAACCGGGCGAGGTTGGGCGTGCGTCCGCCCGAGCCGATGACGGGGGAGTAGAACGCACGGCCCAGCGCGTTGGTCGCGAGCAGGTCCTGGCGCTGGTCGCGGACGAACGCGACGCCGTCCGTGATCGCGGCCAGCGCCCACTGCAGGCTCGGCCGGGGAGTCGTGGACCGGGTGCCGCGCCGGCGGGCCCGGCCGGACGGCGGGATGCCGTCGGCGGCGCGGGCCAGGTCGAGCAGGTGCGCGTGCTCGGTGTCGTCGAGCTGCAGGGCCCGGGCCACGGCGTCCAGCACGGACGCGGACGCCCCGGCGATCGCCCCGCGCTCGAGCTTGGCGTAGTACTCGACGCTCACGCCCGCGAGCACTGCGACCTCGCTGCGCCGCAGGCCCGGCACGCGACGGTGGCCGGCCGTGACGACCCCGGCCGCGTCCGGGGTGACCTTCGCCCGCCGCGACATGAGGAACTCCCGTACGTCCGCTCGGTTGTCCATGGCTCCGACGGTAGGCCGGTCGCCGGCGGTGCGGGAGTCCACGGCATGAGGTGCACCGCGGGTACACCCCTCCACAGGGGCTCCCGGCCGTCCCGGGCGCCCGGTTCCCTGGTGGACATGCCCTCGTCGCGATCCCCCCGCCTGGACCTGGCCCACCGGCTGCCGACGCTCCTGCTCCTGATGACGGTGTTCGGCCCCCTCTCCATGGACCTCTACCTGCCCGCGCTGCCCGCCCTGACGGCCGAGCTCGGTGCCGCCACCTCGACGGCGCAGCTGACGGTGACCGCGTGCCTCGTGGGCCTGGCGCTCGGCCAGCTCGTCGCCGGGCCGCTCTCCGACCGGCTCGGCCGGCGGCCCGTGCTCCTGGTAGGGGTGGCGGCCTACGTCGCCACGTCGCTGCTGTGCGCCGCGAGCCCGAGCGTGGAGCTGCTGGTGGCCGCCCGGTTCGTGCAGGGCCTCGCCGGCGGCGTCGGCATCGTGATCGCGCAGGCCGCCGGCCGGGACGTGCTCGACGGTGACCGCCTGATGCGGTTCTACGGGCAGCTCACGGTCGTCGGCGGGCTCGCCGCGGTCGTCGGCCCGCTGGTCGGCGGTCAGCTGACCACGCTGACCGACTGGCGCGGGATGTTCGTGGTCCTCGCGGCCGTCGGGGTCCTGCTGCTGCTGGCCGTCCTGGCGCTGTTCCCGGAGACGCTGCCGGCCGGGCTGCGGGCCACGGGCGGGTTCGCGCAGACCGCCCGCGACTACCGTGTGCTGCTCTCCGACCGGACCTACCGTGGGGCGGTGGTCAGCCAGGGGCTCGTGTACGCGGCGCTGTTCGCGTACCTCGCCGGGGCGACCTACGTGCTCCAGGGCGTCTACGGGCTGTCACCCCAGGGCTACGCGCTCGCGTTCGGGCTCAACTCCGCCGGGTACATGGTGTCCGGCCACCTGGCCGGCCGCTGCTCGGCCCGGTGGGGCGCCCGCCCGACGCTCCTCGCGGGGACGACGGTCGCCGGCGTCGGCGCGGCCGGGCTGCTGCTCGCGGGGCTCGCGTCGGTGCCGGTCGGCGTGGTGATCGGCGCCCTCCTCGTGCTGGCCTGCGGCGTCGCGTTCAGCTCACCGCCCGCCACGACGCTGGCCCTGACCCCCTACCCGCAGATGGCCGGGACCGCGTCCTCGCTGCTGGGCATGGTGCGCTTCGGCTTCGGCGGCATCGCCGCGCCGCTCGTCGGCGTCGCCGGGGCCGCGAGCATCCTGCCGCTCGGCCTCGTCACCGTCACGTCCCTCCTGCTGGCCGCGGGGACGTTCCTGGCACTGACCGCCCGACCCCGCACGGGCCGGACACGCACACCTGCCGTCGCGCCGACCGCGCACCGGTAGCACCCCGAGAGAAAGGCACCACCCATGCGAGCAGTCGTCATGTATGCCCCGGGCGACGTCCGGGTCGACGAGACCCCCCGCCCGACGATCGTCGAGCCGACGGACGCGATCCTCCGGCTCGCCGCCACGTGCATCTGCGGGTCCGACCTGTGGCCGTACCGCGGCGCCGACCACGTCGACCACACCCCGATGGGCCACGAGTACGTCGGCGTCGTCGAGGAGGTCGGCTCCGCGGTGCGGGAGGTCAAGGTCGGTGAGTTCGTCGTCGGGTCCTTCTTCGCCTCCGACAACACGTGCGAGATCTGCCGGGCCGGCTACCAGTCCCGCTGCGTGCACGCGGTCCCCATGGGGTCCGTCGGCACGCAGGCCGAGTACGTGCGCGTCCCGCTCGCCGACGGCACGCTCGTCGCGACGCCCGGCACGCCGGACCCCGACCTCGTGCCGTCGCTGCTGGCCGCCTCCGACGTGCTCGGCACCGGCTGGTTCGCCGCCGTCGCCGCCGAGGTCGGGCCGGGCAAGACCGTCGCCGTGGTCGGCGACGGCGCCGTGGGTCTGCTCGGCGTGCTCGCCGCCCGGCAGCTCGGCGCCGAGCGGGTCATCGCGATGTCCCGGCACGCCGACCGGCAGGACCTCGCGCGGTACTTCGGCGCCACCGACATCGTCGAGGAGCGGGGCGACGAGGGGGTGGCGAGGGTCAAGGAGCTGACCGGCGGCCTCGGCGCACACTCGGTCATCGAGGCGGTCGGCACCCAGGAGTCGATGATGCAGGCCATCCGCTCCACCCGGGCCGGCGGCCACGTCGGGTACGTCGGCGTCGCGCACGACGTGTCGCTGCCCGGCGACGAGCTGTTCTTCTCCGGCGTCCACCTGCACGGCGGCCCGGCGCCCGTGCGCCGCTTCCTGCCCGAGCTGATCCGGCTCATCTGGGACCGCACCATCGACCCCGGCAAGGTCTTCGACCTCACGCTGCCGCTGGACAAGGCGGCCGAGGGGTACCAGGCGATGGACGAGCGGCGCGCCACGAAGGTGCTGCTCACCCTGTAGCACGCACGACGCCGCCCCGGAAGCCAGGGCTTCCGGGGCGGCGTCGTGTCGTTCGTCAGCTGGTGGGGAAGTTGTCCGCCGTGACGATCCGGCTCCGCACGAACTGGCCGGAGGTCGAGAGCTGGCTCGTGCCGTAGTTCGAGCCCGAGCAGGTGCCGGACTTGAAGATGGCGCTGCTCTCGTTCGCGTCCGAGTACGTCCAGTTGGTGTGGCTGATCTTCAGCGAGTCGAGCAGGTCGAGCCACGCCGTGGAGCTGGCGATGTCCACGGTGCCGCCACCGGTCGCGCTGGTGGTGCCCCACTCGGTGACGAAGATCGGCAGCTTGCTCGCCGCGTTCTTCACCTCGGTGCGGTAGTTGTCCGTGTGGGACGCCGCGTAGAAGTGGAACGTGTACATGATGTTCGAGAACGTGATCGGGTTGGCGATGATCTCGGCCGAGCTCGACCCGTTGGAGACCCCGAGCGACGACCAGCCGCGCGTGCCGACGATGACCACGGCGTCGGAGTCCGCCGCCCGGACCACCGGGATGACCTGGTTGGCGTAGGTGCGGATCTGGTCCCACGTGACGCCGTTCGGCTCGTTCGCGATCTCGTAGATCACGTTCTTCTTCGACGCGTTGCGGGTGGCCACGTTGTTGAAGAACGTCTTCGCGTTGTCGAGGTTGGCGTTCGGGTCACCCGGCGTGAGGGTGTGGAAGTCGATGATCGCGTACATGCCACGCGCCTCGGCCTGGTCGACCAGGTTGTTCACCTTCGCCGTGAAGCCGGCCGGGTCGGTGACGTAGCCGTTCTCGTTGACGTACATCGCGATGCGAAGGACGTCCGCCTTCCAGTCGTACGCGAGCGTGTCGAGGGAGTTCGTGTTGTAGCACGCCCCGAACCACTGGAGCCCGTGCGTGCTGACACCGCGCAGCTGGATCGGCTTGTTGTACTGGTTGCAGAGGTTCACGCCGCACACGTGCAGCTGGCCGTTGATCGCCAGCGGCGTCGAGCCCGTCGGCTGGGTCACCGTCGGCGTCGGCGTCGGGGTGGGGGTCGGCGTCTGGGTCTGCGTGGGGGTCGGCGTCGCCGTCCGCGTCGGGGTCGGCGTGGTGGTGACCGAGCCCGTGCAGGCGGTGCCGTTCACGGTGAAGCCGGTGGGGACGGGGTTGGAGCCGCTCCACGAGCCGTTGAAGCCGAAGCTGGTCGTGCCTCCGCTGCGGACGGCGCTGTTCCAGCTCAGGCTGCGCACGGAGACCGTGCTGCCCGACTGGGTGGCCGTGCCGTTCCAGAGCTGGGTGACCTTCTGGCCCGACGCGAAGGTCCAGCCCACCGTCCAGCCGTCGAGGTTGTCCCCGA
The DNA here is from genome assembly GCF_054057935.1 of Cellulomonas sp. URHB0016. Taxonomy (NCBI): domain Bacteria; kingdom Bacillati; phylum Actinomycetota; class Actinomycetes; order Micrococcales; family Cellulomonadaceae; genus Cellulomonas; species Cellulomonas sp. URHB0016. Next base: position 2,983,070 of record NZ_JBSRZU010000001.1, read on the forward strand.
GGTTGGTCAGCGTGACGTTGGCGCCGAAGCCCTCTCCCCACTGGTTGGTGATGGAGTAGTCGACCTTGCAGCCGACCGCAGCCTGTGCCGACGTTGCGGTGATGGCGCCGATCCCTGTGACCGCCAGCACGGCGGCGGACAGGAGGGCGGCGGCCCTGGTGCGCTGTGACATAGAGCTCCTCGTCGATGAGTGGTGTGCGCCGACGACCGGCACGTTCGGGGGAGACCGTGCGCGGGCTTTCGTCAGGCGGCAGGCAAAAGGGTGCGCTGTGGCGGCGCTCCCTGCCACCCCTTCGCGGCCGTGGGCCGCGATGTAAACGATTAGGCGCCCGACGTGGCCGCCGGCGGGACCGCTAGCCCGACCGAGGGGCGTGCGGCGAGATGCTTGCGGTCGGGCGTTCCGGACCATCACCATCGTGGGCGCGGCTGGCACGATGCCGGCAGCCCGACCTCCGGAGCATCCCATGTCGCAGCAGCCCGTCCCGGCCCGACCGACCGCCGCCTTCGTCGGCGCGTCGTGGGTCGCCCTCCTCATCTCCGTCAGCGCGTTCGGCATCGGGTTGTGGAACGCGAAGATGGAGCTCTCGGAGAAGGGCTTCTACGGCACGCTGCTGCTGCTCGGCCTGTTCTCGGCGATCGCCCTGCAGAAGTCGGTCCGGGACCGGGCCGAGGGCATCCCGGTCACGGGGATCTTCCTGGGCCTGGCGTGGAGCATGGTCCTCATCTCCCTCGTGCTGGTGGCGACGGGTCTCAGCAACTCGTCGCTGGAGCTCTCGGAGAAGGGCTTCTTCGGCCTCGGCTACGCGATGGCGCTGTTCTCCGTGGTCGCCGTCCAGAAGAACGTGCGGGACCTGGCCGCCTCCGCCCCCGCGTCGGTGCCCCCGGTCCCGCCGGTGCCCGCCGAGCAGGACACCCAGGCGACCGTCTGGCACTGAGAGTCGTCCCGTCCCTGCGGTGCGCGCGGACCACGTGGCAGGCTCACGACCGTGGTCGTCGACAGGTTCCTCGGTGAGTGGTCGATCGACCGTGCCGTCGTGGACGCCCGTGCCGGGGTGGAAGGACGCCTGCGCGGTACGGCGCGGTTCGAGCCGACGGCGGACGAGGGCGTGGCCTACGTCGAGCACGGGGTCCTGACCTTCGGTGATGACGTCCTGCCGGCGGTCCGGCGGCTCCTGCTGCGCAGCGCGGGCGCGCGGTCGGTCGACGTGCTGTTCGGCGACGGCCGTCCGTTCTACCGGTTCGACGTGGTGGACGACCGCTGGGCGGCCGAGCACTCGTGCGGCCGGGACACCTACACGGTGGCCGGACGGTTCCTCGGCGACGACTGGTTCGAGGAGGTCTGGCACGCGACAGGCCCGCTGAAGGACTACCGGCTGACGACCCTGTACCGGCGGCCCGTGGCCGCCGAGCGCTCCGGGAGGGTCAGGGCTGCAGACGCGCGCGCCGTTGGGCGCCCTGCGTCTGGAGCACGAAGGCGAACAGGACGTCCGCGTCCTTCTCCGCGAGGTTGACGAAGCGGCACCCGTACTGCGTCGACTTGCTGCGGGTGGTCTGCGACCGCAGCACCTCGGCGTCCAGGGCGACGGCGCGCTCCGGGGCAGGGAACTGGAACGTGATCCTGTCCTGCTCCGTCAGCTCCGCGGTCGTGGAGATCCGCATGCCGTGCGCACCGACGTCGACCACGACGAACGAGATCGGCCGGGAGGCCCCGCCCGGCGTCCGCGCCACGCCCGTGCACAGCTGCGCGATGCTGACCCGCGCGACCTTCCGCTTCTGCACCATGGACGTGAGCTCGAGCCCCGAGACCTGCACGGTCGTCGCGCCGACGCCGGCGACCCAGCCGCTGTACCGGACCTCTCCCCGCACCTCGTCGAGCACCAGGACCTCGACGTCCTCGCCGACCCGGACCGCGCCGATGACGCCGTGCTCGGCGCCGAAGGTGAGCGTGTCGTCGTCGAAGGCGTCGACGTGGCCGTCGAGCAGCTGGCCACCGGCCGCAAGGGCGCAGCGTGCGAGGTCGTGCATGGTGGGGTCCGTCCGGTCGACATGGCCGCACTGGTGCGGCGAGATGGCGATGTTCGCGACCGTCTGATCGGCACGCGGCGGCCGTTGATGAGCACTGCCGCGGGGCCGGTGGTACCGGCAGGGGTGACGCGGGCGACACCGTCGGGCGTCGGAGGCCACCGTGCCGCGTGGAGCCTGCACGATCAGGGTGACGCCGTGCCGAACATCGCGGCCACCACGTCGGCGGCGTCCGCGGGTGCCTTGATCTCCAGGCGGAGCTGCCCGGTGGTCAGGCGCAGGGTGAAGGTGAAGAAGGGGCAGCAGTCCTGCTCGGCCGCTGCCAGCCGCGAAACCTCCGCGGCCAGCTCGGGGGACGCGCCGAACGTCAGGGCCACGCCGCCGTTGATCGCCTCCCGGGCGGTCGCCCGCGGCACCAGCGCCTGCCAGTCCGAGACCCGGTCGGGCACCGCCTCCGCGTCCAGCGAGCAGGCCACGGGCACAGCGGCCGCCCCGGGTGCCGGAACCGCGCCGCGGGTCAGCGGGACGAACGTGCGCCGGTCCGCGAGCGGCTCGGGCGCCGACGTCGCGCAGGGGCAGTCGGGACCGCACGGGCCGGCCGCCGGCGCGACGGCCAGGCGGGCCGAGACGGTCTGCAGCTGCGCGGCGAGCGCCACCAGCTCGGCGATCCGGTCCTGGGCCTCGGCCAGCCGTGCGGAGACCATCTCGACGGCCTGGTGGGCGACGGTCGAGCAGTCCTCCGCGTCGTACGCCTCGGCCAGGTCGCCGACGTCCGACAGCGGGAGGCCCAGGTTCTTCACGGCCGTGACGAACCGGAGCCGGGCGATGTCGCCGTCGTCGTAGCTGCGGTACCCGTTGCCGCCCCGGGCGGGCGCCGCCACGAGGCCGATCTCCTCGTAGTAGCGCAGCGTGGTGGCCGGCACACCGACCAGGTCAGCGGCCTCGGCGATGCGGTAGCTCATGAGCCCGACGGTAAACCTTCGACCCGGCTCGAAGGTCAAGCCCTGGGGGCTTCTCAGGCCCGCGCGACGACGAGGCGCAGCGCGCCCGCGCGCTCGGGCTGCGTGCGCAGGTGCCCGTACGCCCGGTCCCACGCGCCGCTGGCCAGGTCCGCCTCGAGGCGGTCCAGCCCGCGCTCGATCACGCCGGGGTCGGCCAGGGCCAGGGCGGACGTCGCGCCGCGCACCTCGGGACGGAGGAAGGCCTCCGGTCGGCCGTAGAACGCCTCGCCGAACCCGTCGATGCAGTCCCACGGCACGGGCACCACCTCGACGCGGACGTCCGTGCTGCCCGGGGCGAGGGCGCCGGTCACCTGGTCGAGCGTGGGGAACCGGTCGACCTCGGCCTCCATGACCTCGGGGACGTAGTCAGCGAGCCAGAACTCGTGCAGCAGGGGCGCGTCGAAGGTCAGCACGACGACCGGCCCCCGGCTCACCCGGCGCAGCTCGCGCAGGCCCTGCTCCACGTCGCTCCACTGGTGGACGGTCACGGTCGCCATGGCGGCGTCGAAGCTGTCGTCGTCGAACGGCAGGTGCTCCGCGGTCGCGTCGACCGCGGGGGCCGCACCGGCGGGTCGCTGGGCGCGCATCACGGCCGACGGCTCGACCGCCAGCACGTACCGGTCGGCGGGCTCGTACGACCCCGTCCCGGCACCGACGTTCAGCACCGTCCGGCTGGCACCCAGCGCGGCGTGCACCTGTGCCGCGATCCGGGGGTCCGGACGGCGGACCGCCGCGTAACCCGTGCCGTGCTGCTCGTAGTCGAAGTCGCCCGCCGGGCGTTCACGGTCTCTCACCCGCGCTATGGAACCACAGGTCAGGACGCGGTCCCTACTCCCGGCTGGGAGGCTGGCGCCATGATCGACGACTTCGCGAAGGCGTACCTGCGCGACGAGCTGCGGTGGACCCGGGAGTCGCTGCTGTGGAAGCTGGACGGGCTCTCCGAGTACGACGCCCGGCGGCCACTGACGTCCACCGGCACGAACCTGCTGGGGCTCGTCAAGCACCTGGCGGTGGCGGAGGCCCGCTACCTCGGCGAGATCTTCGGTCGGCCGTTCCCCGAGCCGATCCCGCGCTGGGACGACGCCGCCGCGAACCGCGAACACCTGTGGGTGACCCAGCACGAGACGCGCGCCGACATCCTGGGACGCTACGAGCGGGCGTGCCGGCACGCCGACGCGACCATCGACGCGCTGCCCGTCGACACCCCGGGCCACGTGCCGTGGTGGCCGAGGCCGGAGGTCAAGCTCTTCAACGTCGTCGTCCACGTCCTGACCGAGACCAGCCGGCACGCCGGCCACGCCGACATCCTCCGCGAGGGGCTCGACGGCGCCGTCGGTGAGGTCCCGGGCCGGCCGTCCGCCCTGGACGACGCGGCCCTGGCCGCCCGGGCGACGTACCGCGCGCAGGTCGAGGCGGCCGCTCGCGCCGTCCGCCCGGCCGAGTGAGGGGCCGGGCCGTCCCCGGATCCGGTCCCGCGCCGGCGTCGGCGTGGCCGCGGGACCGGGCCGGTGCCCGCGAGAGCGACCGGGCCGGTGCCCGCGAGAGCGACCGGGCCGGTGCCCGCAGGAGCGATCAGGCCGGCGCGGGCGAGGAGAGCTGGTCGGCCAGGTGCCGGAGCACCAGCCAACCGGTCCGTGCCGACCGTGGCACGGCGGAGGTCCGGGGGTGCGCGACGTGCCGGATCACCCGGCGTCCCGTCGCCTCGCGTCGGGTCAGCCACCGCACGACCAGGATGTGGCCGACGCGCGGCACGGGCCCCGTGGGCACCGGTCCCTTGACGACCTGGCGCGCCCGGCCCTCGCCGCGAGCCCGCCGCGCGTGCTCGTCGACGAGGTGCTCGATGAGGAACGCGACGTTCCGGGGGGTGTCGGGCACCTCGTCGAGCAGCGCCGCGACGTGCGTCGAGCCGGGGTCCGACGTGACCGCCACCGCGAGCTGCTGGTGGAAGGCCGCCAGCTGGCCCTCGGACCAGTCGTCCTCGTGCGCAGGGAGCGGCGGGTCGGGGAGGGTGGTGCGGCTGCCGAACACGTGACGATCCTCCTGGCTCGACGACGACGCGCTCCGCGCCGGACCTCGAGTGTGCGTGGTGGGCCGGACCGACGGTGCCGGATTCGCCCGGTTTCGCCCGATCGGGTGCGCCCGGCGTGCCACCGCACCCCCCTGCGGGTGACGCGGGCGTCCCGCGCGCCGGCCGGGTCGAGCCGGTCGGCGCGCGGCCCCTGGCGGTCAGGCGGCCAGGTGGAAGGTGCTCGCGAACCGGTCGAGCAGCTCGCCGCGCCCGCGCAGCACCTCGACGTCGCCCGACGCGATCGCGCGGTCCGGCGCGAGCTCGCCGGAGATGATCCGGTGGATCCCCGGGCCGGCGGCGAACGCGAGGTCGACCGGTCCGTCCCCGCGCGTGACGTCGAGCGTCGAGCCGTCCACCCGGATGAGCAGCGGGGTGGAACCGACGCGGGCCCCGTAGGCGGTGGCGGGCAGCGTGGCCGCCACCGTCGGGCGGAAGGCGGTCCGCAGGTCGATCGTCATGGAGTCGGGGGTGATGATCTGCTCGTCGCGCGGGTCTCCCATCGCCTTGAAGCCCCAGGCGCCCAGCGCGAGCACCACGGGCTCGAGCTCACGGCCGTACGGCGTCAGCTCGTAGACGATCACCCGGGAGCGCGGTGCCCGGCGGATGACGCCGGCCGCCTGCAGCTCCTTGAGCCGCGCCGCCAGGATGTTGCTCGGGATGCGGGGGAGGCCCGCCGCGAGCTCTCCGTAGCGGCGCGGCCCGACGAGCAGGTCGCGGACGATGAGCAGCGCCCAACGCTCGCCGACGAGCTCCACGGCGCGCGTGACGCCGCCGTACTGCCCGTACTCGCGTGCCGCCACGGACCTCAGGCCTGCTGCGTCTGGAAGGCCTGCGGCCCCTGGCCGGCGGCGACCGGGTCGAAATACCCGAACTCGAGGACGTTGACCGTCGGGGTCCGTCAGCTGACGCTGGTACATGAAGCCGTAGTCCGAGGCGGGCTGGTCCTCGGTGCCGCCGGCGGCGAGCCCGTCGGCGAGCGTCGCGTCGACCGCCTCCCGGCTGTCGAGGAAGATCGCGGTCGACGTCGAGACGGCCTGCGCCGGGTCGCCGATCGGCCGGTTGCTGAAGGTCTGGAAGTAGTCGCGCACCAGCAGCATGAAGGCGCTGTGGTCCTCCTCGACGACCACGCACGCGGCGTTGTGATCGGTGAAGAGCGGGTTGATGGTGAACCCGAGAGCGGTGTAGAACGCCTTGGCTCGCTCCAGGTCGGTCACCGGCAGGTTGACGAACATGGCGGTCATCGTGGTCTCCCGTGTCAGATGGGCGTGCGGACGAGCACCACGCTTGCAAAAAACAAGCAGCTGGTCAAGGCCTCGCCCTCGATACTGGCCTTCATGCTGACCATGCCGGCAGTCGCCCCGACCTTCGCCGGCGTCCGGCTGCGCCCGTTCGAACCGCGTGACGCGGCGATGGCGCGGCGCCTCTCCACCGATCCCTACGTGCCCCTGACCGGCACCCTCGTCGCCGACGCCACGATCGAGGAGGCCAGGGAGTGGATCGCGCGGCAGCAGGGCCGCCTGGCGGCCGGCGTCGGGTACTCGTTCTGCATCGCCGACGTCCAGGACGACCGTGCGCTCGGGCAGGCCGGCCTGTGGTTGCGGGACATCGAGCACGGACGCGCCACCGCCGGCTACGGCGTCGCGCCCGACGAACGCGGCCGCGGTGTCGCCGCGCGGGCCCTGACGGCGCTGACCACGTTCGCCTGGACGATCACCGGGCTGCACCGTGTCGAGCTCGACATCGAGCCGTGGAACGTGGCGTCCACGCGGACCGCCGAGAAGGTCGGCTACCGGTGCGAGGGCCTCCTGCGGAGCCGTCAGGTGATCGGCGGCCGGCGGGTCGACATGCTGCTGTACTCGGCCCTCCGACCGGGCTGACCGGCGTGTGAACCGTGCGGCCGCCGACGTCCGCACGCTGCAGGTGGGCGGCGCCGTCCGGCGCCCCGCCGCCACCGCGGGTGGAGGCGGAGGCGCCCGTCAGGCCGTGCGCTCCGTCAGGAGCTCGCGCACGTCAGCGTCGGTGTCGGCGGCGTCCCGCTGCCCAGCAGGCCGAACGTGGTGGTGCCGCCGGCCGGCAGCCCGCCGTTCCAGGCCGCGTTCCGGACGACGACGAGATCGCCCTGCGACGTCACCGTGCCGTTCCACACCTGGTCGACGCGCTCGCCCGACGTGCGCCAGCTGACGCTCCATGCGGTGGACGCGGCCCCTGCCCGGACGGTCACCTCCGCCTGGAAGCCGCCGGTCCAGGCCCGCACCGTCTGGAAGGTCGCCGTGCAGGCGCCCGCGGGAGTCGTGGGGCCGGACGTGGGAGTCGCGGTGGGCGTCGGCGTCACGGTGGGCGTCGGGGTGGAGGTCGGTGTGGGTGTGGCCGTGGCCGTCGGCGTGGGAGTCGGCGTGGCGGTGGGCGTCGGTGTCGTCGACGTCAGGGACGTGAAGAACCGCCAGACCTCACCCGGCACCCACGACTGCTGCTGCCCACGGTCCCGCACGTCCCACTGGTGGTCGGCGTCGGACGCGATCCACACCACCGGGTAGCCGTCGCGGCACGTGTACGCGGTCCGGATGTGGGTGCCGCTGCCCGCTGCCGGCTCGGGTGCCTGCTGCGACTGGCAGCCGTTGTTCCGCAGCGCACGGTCCCGCAGCGCACGGCCCTGCGAGATGTTCAGCACGCTGTCCACGACGCCGTGGGAGCCGAGGTACGCGATCGGCTGGGTGCCACCGGCGCAGCCGGACAGCTGAGCGCCGCTGAGCACGGCGACGCCGCGGAACACGTCGGCCCGTGCGCACGCGAGGGCGTTGCTCAGGCCGCCGCCGTAGCTGAAGCCGGTGGAGAACCGCTGGGTGGTGTCGATGCAGAGCGCGGACTCGACGGTGCGCAGCACGTCGTCGATGAACGCGACGTCCTGGCCGTTCGTGTTGGGCCACGCGTCGTCGATGCCCTGCGGGGCGACGAACACCGTGCTGTCGCCCGCGAGCGGCTTGAGGCCGTAGAAGCCCTGGTTCACCACGTCCGCCGAGGTGCCGTGCCACCAGTGCGGCGCCAGCACGAGCCGGTAGGGACGGTTCCGGTCGTACCCGGACGGCACGTCGAGCCGGAACATGCGGGACTGGCCGCCGCTCGTGATCGTCTGCGTGCCGGTCGCCAGGCCCGCGGGCTTGCCGCAGCCGGCCGTGGCGGCCGCCTGGACGCCGCCGCCGGTCAGCGCGGAGGACGGCGCCGTGAGCCCGACGGTCGCCAGCACGGCGACGGCGGCCGTCAGCAGGACGCGCCGGCCTCGGGACGGGGTGAGGTGTCGCACGGGTCTCTCCCTCGACGGGCCCCGGCGACGGTGCCGGAGGCGGCGGTCGCGGGTCGAGTCCCGCGGGTCCAGCGAATCTACATCGATTACCACGCGGGACCGGAAGAGGCGAAACGGTTCACGAGGAGACGGGCGGCGGGCGTCCGGCCGGCCGCGCGAGCCGGGACGCGGTGGTGCGTCCGGCAGACCGTGGACGGTGTCGGGCGGCTGCTCGCCGGTGGGGCCTGCGGTCCGCGGGCGCCGCACCCCCGGCTATGGTCTGCCCATGGGAGCGTGGGGAAGCGGGATCTTCGACAACGACACGGCCGCGGACTGGGCCGGTGGCCTCGACGACGCCGAGGCGGCGGACCGTCCCGCCCTCGTGCGGACCGCGCTCCTGGCGGCGGTCGAGGCGGACGACGACCTCGACCTGGACGACGCCAGCGTCGCGCTCGCGGCGGCCGCCGTCGTCGCCGCGGGACTGCCGGACGGTCCTGACGTCAACCACAACTACGGCCCGGACGTCGAGACGCTCGTCGGCCTGCGCCTCGACCCCGGCGAGGTGGACCTGGCGCTGCGGGCGGTCGACCGCGTCGTCGCCGAGGGCTCGGAGTGGCGCGAGCTGTGGGAGGAGGCCGACTCCCTCGACGAGGCCTGCGGCGCGATCGAACCGGTGGTCGCCGCCCTCCGTGGCCACGCGGGCGGCTCGGCGCCCGCCTGACGGCCGTCGTGGTCCGCTCGGTCGGCCCGACGCCTTCCTGACGGCCGTCGTGGTCCGCTCGGTCGGCCCGACGCCTTCCTGACCGCCGTCGTGGTCCGCTCGGTCGGCCCGCTCGTGCACCGCCCCGACGCGCCGGTCGCAGGCGTGGCGCTCAGCCCGGCACCGACGTGTACGCGTCGCCGAGCCGGGCTCGCCGGAACCTGGTGGCCGCCGACAGTGCCGCGACGACGGTCAACCCGGACCCGGCCACCACGAGCGCGGCCCCGGCGCCGACCGCGTTGCCGAGCATGCCGCCCAGGGGTGCGGCGACGACGATCACCGCACGGTTGGCGGACCGCCTCGTGGCGTTGGTCCGGCCCTGCAGCCGGTCGGGGGTGGCGGTCTGCCAGTACGCCATCTCGTTGGCGTTCTCGGCCCCCATGCAGAGCCCGAGCAGCAGCTGACCGAGTGCGAACACCGCCCAGGCCGGTCCCCCGCACCACGTCCCGTCGACCGGCCCCGCGGGGACCAGCAGCGACGCACCCGCCATCAGGCACCACGCCATCCCGGTGCCGAACCGTGCGCCGATGATGACGTGCCCCGCGCCCCATCGGTCGCCCAGCCGGACCGCCACCGAGGAGCCCGCGAGCGCGCCGGCGCCGGCGGCGGCGAGGGCCAGCCCGAACGTGCCAGGGCTGAGACGGAGCGTCCGCAGCGCGAACGGCGACATCACGGCTCCGGCCACGGCCGAGCAGGCGAACCACGCGTGCGTCGAGACGGCGAGGGGCCGCAGCGTCGGGTGGTGGTAGATCCACCGGAGTCCCTCACGGATCTCGGGACCGATGTCCCGCACCCGCCGCGACGAGCGACCTGGGGGCTCCTCGACCTTCACGGTGAACAGCAGGACGGCGGAGGCCAGGTAGCTGACCGCGTCGACGAGCACCGCCAGCGGCGCGCCCAGGGCCACCACGAGACCACCGGCGATCGCCGGCCCGCTCACCTGCGCGACCGCGTCGGACTGGTCCAGCCGGGCGTGCGCGGGCCCGAGCAGCGGCGCAGGGACGAGCCGGGGGACGAACGACTGGAACGCCGCGTCGCCCACCAGGGAGCACAGCCCGAACGCGGCCATCAGCACGGCGAGCCGGCCGACGGTCAGCGACCCGACGGCGGCCAGCAACGGGATCGCCGACAGGGCTGCTGCGCTGGCGAGGTCGGTCGCGACGAGCACCGGACGGCGACGGACCCGGTCGACGAGCACCCCGGCGAGCAGCCCGAACAGCAGATACGGCAGCCAGCGCGCCGCGTTGACGAGACCGACGTCCAGGGGGTCGCCGTGCAGCACGTCCACCACCAGCACCTGGACCGCCAGGATCGTGACGTAGGTGCCGAAGGACGACACCGTCGAGGCGGTCCACAGGCGGGTGAAGCCGCGTGACTCGCGCAGGGCCGGAGGTGAGGTCACGGGTGCTTCCTACCGCACCGGCGTCGGGAGTCCGGCGCCGTGCCCGAGGTCTCCCACGCCGCGCGCGGCGGGTCAGTCCTCCAGCCAGCCGCGCCGTGCCACCTCCCAGCCGAGCTGGAACCGGTTGCGCACCCCCAGCGTCAGCATCAGGCCGGCCAGGTCCCGCTGGAGGGTCCGCTCCCCGATGAACGCCGCCGCGGCCGCTTCCTGGTCGCTCATCCCCTCGGCCAGCAGCCGCACGATGGTGAGCTGGCGTTCGGTGGCACCACCACCGGGGGGCCGCCCCGGCCCCGCCCGCCGTTCTCGTTGCCGCGTCGTCCCAGGTACGGACAAGCCCGGTCCCCCTCGTCGCGCGCCCTCCCGGTCCGTGCCGCACCCGACCCGACGGCCCCGTTCAGCCTGCCCGATGTGCCGCAGGGCCGGAACCCCTCGCCGGTCCTCGGCCACGGCGTCACGGTCCGGGACGCCCAAATTCGGCGGGTTTCCGCCAACTCGTCCCCTGGGGGGTCCCGCCCGTGCGGACGCCCGCCCTAGGCTCGGCGCCGCCACGTCATGTGCCGGCAGATCCGGCACCAGTGGAACGAGCCGGCCTCGCCACCTCGACGCGCCGACCGCTCGAGGGGGGATGACTGGTGAGACGAGCCGTTGTCGTGCTGGCGGTGAGCGCAGCCACCGTGCTGGCCATGACCGCACCGGGAGCAGCGTCGTCGACCGCACGGGCGCCGTCGCCCTCGGCCGCGAGCGCGTCCGCCACGTCGGGTGCTCAGGAGACGCACTCCACGATCGAGTACCTCGGCGACGAGGGCGAGGCGTCGTCGACCGAGCCGCAGCTGCGGGCGGCGCAGGAGGACGACGTGTCCGCCGCCGACGCGCAGGAGCGCCTGCGGGTGACGCAGAACGGCACCCGTGCGCGGCCCCCCGTGCCGGAAGGCACCGAGCTGCCGCCCGAGGACGCCGACCCGCCGGAGGACACGGATCCGCCCCAGGACACGGACCCACCCGAGGACACCGACCCGCCGCAGGACGACCCGCAGGTCGACGCCGTCCCGGAGGGCAGGCTGGCGCCCGGGTCGGACGGGGCGACGGCGCAGGGGCTGACCCCGCAGGCGCTGGCGCCGCTGCAGCAGGTGAACATCACCGACTGCCAGGACGAGGACTTCGCCCGCGGCTCCGGCGGCTTCGTGGTCAGCCACTACTACTGGTGCCAGACCGGGCGGTTCCGCGCCAAGACGGAGGTGTGCACCCGGATCGGTCCGTTCCGCTGCGTCTACAGGCGTGTGATCGGGACGGCGACGTTCCGGATGACCACGATCGGGTACGGCTGGGACGGCTCGATGCCCCGGATCGACGACGAGTACGTCGACGCGAGCTACAACCAGATGCGGTTCGTGACGCTGCTCGACGAGTTCACGACCACCGGCGTGGGCCCGGCGATGGTGCTGCGCGTCGGCATGCAGTGCGAGGCCCAGACGGACGGCGCGCTCTGCCTGCAGCACCCGTTCGACCACGGCCAGACGAAGACGGTGGCGCAGTGGATGCTGGACGGCGGCACCTTCATCCGGTTCCTGCACGACCCGACCGAGGGCCAGGGCCGCGACACCCTCGCCTACTTCGAGTTCGACACCGAGCTCGCGGTCGAGGGCCCGGACGGTGACTCCGTGACGATCGGCGGCAACGAGTGGCGCTGCGACTCGGCGACCTACCTGGTGGGCCGGCGGGGCTGCATGTTCAACCGGGTGACCGAGCAGATCCCGGTGAGCACGGACAACCCGGAGTACCCGGAGGCGGCCGCGCACGTCTACGACGCCCAGTTCCGGCCCGAGCTGACGCTGCCACCGCTGGACGGCAAGTCGATGCCGGGCAGCCCGTTCGCACCGAACACGTCGCCGTTGCACCGGCTGTACCCGGGGTACGAGGGCACGATCTACCGCGCGAACCGCGAGACCGCCCGCGGCACCTGCCGGCTGTACTGGGGCACGAACTACGCGGACGGCGGCAACGACTGCGACGAGTACCCGCTGGCGTCCACCTACCAGGGCGCCGCGACCGCCAACGGCAACTACTCGGCGCGCGTGATACCGGGCTGGGACAACCAGGAGCTGGGCCGGCGGATCGGGAACTGGTACGGCACGCAGCGCATCCTGCACGACGACCCGTACTACGTCATCGTGGTCCGGGGGGACGACGGCTACACCGGCAGCGGCGGTGGCCAGGGCGCCGGGGGGATCGTTCCCGCGCACCACACCAGCGTCAACGCGGGGCCCGACGTCACCGGTGACGAGGGGTCGCCGGTCACCCTGCACGGGTCGGTGCACTCGCTGTCCGAGGGTGGTGCGGCCGCACGGTGGACGTACTCGACGGTCGAGGCGGACGCCGGCACCTCCTGCTCGTTCGGCAACGCGGCCAGGGCGGCCACCTCGTTCACCTGCGACGACGACGGGGTGTTCACCGTGACCCTGACGGCGGACTCGCCCGACGGTGCGGTCTCGGACAGCGCCCAGGTGACCTTGCGGAACGTGCCGCCGAAGATCGAGCTCACCGGGCCGGCGCCGTGGACGCTCTTCCGGGCCGGCACCCCGGTCGACCTGACGGCCACGGTCAGCGACGCCGGCAACGACCCGCTGACGTGCTCGGTGAGCTGGGACGACGGGTCGACGGACGGGTACCCGGCGTCCGGCGGGACGTGCGACCGGCGGCACGTGTTCACCGCACCCGGCATGTACACGATCGAGGCGACGGTCGCCGACGACGACGGCGGCAGCGCCAAGGACGAGACGATGGTCATCGTGTACGACCCGGACGCGGGCTGGACGAACCTCGACGGCTCGTCCGCGCTCGGCGGCTCCACCGCACCCGGCGGGGCGGCACCGGCGAAGGCACCGGCGGCGGCATCGGCGGTGGCGGCGCAGTCCGCCGCCACGGGCCCCTCGTGGCACCACCTGACCGGCCGCTACTACAACGGCTCGGCCACACCGACCGGACGCGCCGCGCTCTGGGTCCCGGCGACCTCGTTCCGGCTCGAGGCGCGCGACCTGGAGTGGCTGGTCGTGACACCGGACGGCAAGACGGTGGCCAAGGGCACCGGCAGCGTCGACAACAAGCCCGGCTACGGGTTCGTCGTCTACGGCTACCAGGGCTGCGCCCAGTCGCCCCCGCCGTGCCAGCCGGGCACGAGCAAGGTGCGCACGCTGGTCTGGCCGCTGGCCGAGGGCCTGACACCGGGCACCGGGACGCTGTTCGACAACTCGCCCGACGCCGACTTCGACGTGGACATCGCCGACCCGAGGACGATGAGCGAGGGCCAGGTGTTGATCAGCCGCCCGTGACCGCGGTCCGACAGGACACAGGTGCCCGGCCCGGCTCGCCGCCTGGCCGGGCACCTGCCGGTCCGGGGGGACCGCCGGGGAGATCGTCGAGAGGAGTGCTGGTGGCCGAGGTGGTGGCACGGTACGTGCAGCTCCCGGACGTCGAGTTCGGTGTCTACGTGCTCACCGACGTGCTCGCGCCCGAGAACCCGCTGTCGCGCTCCGGGGGCACCCGAGGGGAGGACCGGCTGGTGTCGACGGCGCCCTACGGCGCGGTGCTGCACTCGGCGGGCAACGACTTCCAGCCGTCGGTGGAGCTGCGGGTGCTGTCGGGCGAGCCGACCGCGGACCCGGTCGACGCGGGCGGGACCTGGGAGCGTGAGGCGACGGTCGACTTCGAGGCGATCAGCGGGTCGCTGCGGCTGGAGTCGGTGAACGGGCTGCCGGCGGGCGAGGACGTCCGGCTGCCGGCGCCGGGCCGGTACGCCGTGCGGGTGCGGTGCCGGGGGCGGGCCGACGCCGCGGCACGGCGGGGTCGGGAGCTCTTCTACAGCGGTGTCGAGGAGTGGCTGCTGGAGCTGTGGCAGGCGTGAGGCGGCTCGGCGCACCGCGGGCGGCGTCGACTGCCGCGCCGTCCCGCGGCAGACGGCGTCGATGACCGCGTCCGGGTGCTTCCGGGCGCTCAGTCGTCGAGCCCCACCAGCGAGCGTCCGTGCGGGTCGGCGTACCCGCGCACCGCGCCGTCGACCATCACGACGAAGGCGCGTCCGGCCGAGCCCGAGCCCAGATGTGCGGTCGCGGGCAGGACCGGTGCTCCCTCGTTGCTGATCCAGTGCCCGGGCAGCGTGCCGACCAGGTCGACGAACGCCGCACGCCCCTCGGGGTCGAGGTAGGCCAGGACGGCACTGTGGAAGACGACGAGCGTCGCGTCGGCGGGCGCCTCCGCCGCCAGGGCGGGGAGCGCCTCGAGCAGGTCGCCCCGCACGATGCGCGGCCGGTCGCGGCGCGCCACGTCGACCGCGGCGCGCAGGCGGGTGCGGCGGTCGTCCTGCTCCGGCCACACGAGCGTCTCGAGCCAGTCGCACGCGTCATCGTCGTGCACGTCGACCGGTGCCAGGTCGATGCCGGCGCGCCAGGCGACCCGCGGGAGCCGGTCGGGTACGGCGACACCGGGACCGACCGCGCAGGGCAGCACCACGTCGCTGCGGCCGGCGTCGGGGTCGAGGGCGGTGCCGTCGTCGTAGCGGTACGAGTAGCGGTCGGGCAGCAGACAGAGCCCGGCGGCGGCGCCGACCTCCAGAAGGGCGAGCGGCTGGGGCAGCTCCGCGAGGTAGGGGAGGAGCACCGCGCAGCGGTTCGCCTCGTTGGTCTGGGTCGCACGGGCCAGGATCGTCGCGCGGACCTGCGGCCACCTCTCCAGGACGGTGGACCGGAGCTGGTCGTACGCGCCTCGGGCGCCGTGCCGTCGCGCGGCCGCGAAGACGAGGTTCGGCTGGCGCTTGCCGGGCGGCAGCGTCAGCAGGAGGTCGGTGACGGTGGCGTCCTCGCTCACCCCGAGCGCCCATGCCTCGTAGGTCGGCGAGACACCTCGGGCCTCCTGCTCGGCGAAGGCACGGTAGGCGTCGGCGACCGGGTCGCGGTGCCGGGTGGTCGTCAGATCCATCGGCTCAGGATGCCCGACGTCCCGCCCGCGGACCCGTCGCAAAGGTCCTGGGCCCTGCTTCGACGTCATACCTGCAGGCCGAGGGTGGCGAGCGTGTCCGTGAGGAGGGTGTCGAAGTACGCGTCGGCCGGGCTGACCAGCGGGCGGAGCTGGCCGAACACCTCCATGACGGTGAACCCGTGCACGCGGACGAAGGCGTCGACGGCGAGGGCGACCGCGGGGACCGGCAACGGGTACGACTGCCGCTGCGCCAGGGCCTCGAAACCCGCCGCCGTCCCCTCGTCGAGACGTGCGGCTCTGCGGTCCAGGGCACCGGGGTCGACCAGGCCGGCCGCGTGGGCGTGGGCGTATAGGGCCATCACGCGGTTGCCCGGCCGGACGGCGACCGCGATCGTGCGACCCGCGGGTGCGCGGTAGCCCGGCACGGGCGCGCCGAACGCGAGGCCGAACTGCGCGGGGTGGTGCACCGACCAGGAGCGGTAGGCGCGCAGGGCGGCCACGATCGCGCCCGCGACGTCGTCGGGGTCCACGCCGTCCACCGCGGCGTCGACCGCGTCCGCGTGGTCGGTGAAGGCGTCGACGAGCAGCTCGGTGATCAGGTCGTCGCGGTTGTCGACGTAGCGGTAGAGCGCGGAGACGGCGATGCCGATGTCCCGCGCGACCTCGCGCAGGGTCACGCCCTCGACGCCCGCGGTCTCCAGCTGTGCTCGTGCGGACCTCAGGATCGCGTCGGTCATCTCCTGGCGTCGCTGCTCACGCGGTGTCCTGGGCACGTCCGGAACTCTAAACGAGAACACTGTTCTTGACACGCGGCTGCGGGAACGAGATGCTGGCCGGGAAATACGAGAACAGTGTTCTCGTTCTGACGACAGGAGCCGCCATGCCCAGCGACCGCCGCACCGCCGCCGTCTCGCTCGTCGCCTCCGGCGCGATCGCCGCGACCGCCAGCGTGGGCCTGAGCGTGACGTTCGGCTGGCCGGACGTCCTGGACGCCCCCGCCACCGAGGCGCTGCCCGCGTTCGCCGAGGTCGCCGCCACCGTGCAGGCGCTCTTCGTCCTGCAGATGGTCGCCAGCCTGGCCCTCGTCCCCGGCGTGATCGCGCTGCACCGGATCCTCGCGCGCAGCCGCGGCACCGACGCCGTGCTCCTGACCGTCACCACCTTCGGCGTCGTCGCGCCCGTGGTGCAGTGCCTCGGGTGGGTCCGGTGGCCGCTCGTGGTCCCCGCCCTCGCGGAGCACTACCTCGACCCGTCCACCACCGGCGCGGCGAAGGAGGCCACCGCCGCGAGCTACGACCTGCTCAACGCCTACGCCGGCGGGGCGCTCGGCGAGCACCTCGGCTGGCTCCTGCAGGGCGTCTGGGCCGTCGGGATCGCTGTCCTCGCCTGGCGCGCGGCCGACGTCGCACCCGCCTGGCTGCGTCGGTCGCTCGCCGTGCTCGCCGTGGCGTGGTCGGTCACCCTCGTCCCCGCGGGCTGGTTCGACGACGACGGGCTGACCGCGGTCGGCTCGACCGTCTACTCCGTGTGGTACCTCGGGCTCCTGGTCCTCGGCGTGGTGCTGCTCAGGGACGGCCACCCGGGACGTCCGCGTGGTGCGTCAGCCCGCGAGGTGGGTGGTGTCGCCGACGCAGACCACGGCGCGGTTGTGGAAGTACCCGTCCTCGCGGAGCGTCGTGATGCTCCCTGACGGCACCGGGAAGGCGACGTGGCCGGCAGCCTCGATGGGCATGCCGATCCAGGCGGCGACGACCAGCGCTGCGGTGAAGCCGTGCGTCACGACGACGAGGTGGTCGACGTCCCGCGCGAGGTGGTCGGTCATCGACAGGTAGACCCGGACGGCGACGTCGAGCCGGGTCTCCGAGCCCGCGATCCCCTCGTGGTGGCGGAGCCGGTCGCCCACGGCGGGCGGGGGCACGAAGCGCGCGTCGAGCCAGGACTGCGGCCGCCCGCCGGCCTCGCCGTACGACTTCTCGCGGAGCCGGACATCGAGGGTCGGCTCGACCGCGAGCGCGGCCCCGAGGATCTCGGCGGTCCGGCGGGTGCGCTGCAGGTCGGACGTCACGACAGCGGCCCGTGCCGGCGTGTCGATGCGGTCGCGGAGCGTCCGGGCGATGGCCGCTGCCTGCCGTTCCCCGGCCGGTGTCAGGGCCGAGTCGAACTGCCCGCCGACCAGGCCGTCGACGTGATGGGTGGCCTCCGGGTGCGTCACCACGCTCACGGTGCGCTCGCGCGCCGGCACCCGGCCGGGTGTCGGTGGGAGCGGGGTGGCGTCCACGGGGTCGACCTTGTCACAGCCGGGCCCGGTGGTCAGAGCAGGTCGGCGCGGTGCCGGATGCTCGCCGGGTGGATGAAGTCGGCGGCGGGTCGGCGCAGCCACTGGGTCACCCGCATCGTCAGAGCCATGTCGGCCTGCCGCGCGCCGCGCAGCCCCGTCAGCCGTGCGGGCGTGCAGCCGACGTGGGCAGCCAGCGCCACCCAGGTGAGCCCTTGCCGGCGCCGCTGCTCGTCGACGGCGGCGTGCAGCTGCGGGAGGTCCCAGCGGAGCCGGCTGTCGGGCCCCGGATCGGGGAGCGAGGCGTCACCGACGTCCACCACCGGGCCGACGAGGAACGCCTCGGGCGGCTCCCCGAGCCAGCGCAGGAGGTAGAGCGCGTACTGGCACGACGTCTCACCACGCGCCCCGAGCCGGGAGACCGCGCCCCCGCAGAGCGGGTGGTCGTCGCGCTGGGCGTTGAGCGTCACGGACAGGTCCCAGAGCTCGTCGGCGAGCGCGTACCAGTGCAGCTCCTGGCCGCGGCGTGCCCGGTCGACCGCGCCGATGAACGCGGCGAAGTCGAACGTGGGGAGCACGTCGGTCGTCTCGCTCATCCGTCCCCCGTCCTGCGGCAGGTCTCTGCGTGGATCGTCGCACGGGCGGTCGCCGGGACGCTCGTGCGATGCCCTCAGCGGGCCGACCGGCGTGACCGCGTCAGGAGGAGGGCGACGCCGAGCGCCGTGAGGACCACGGCGAGGGCGAGGTACCGCGCGACGTCGGCGCCGGTCGTGGGGAGCGTGGACGCCGGCTCGGCCGCCGCGACGACGGTCAGGTGGACGCCGGCATCGGACACGGCGTCCGACGCGACGAGGTCGTGCGCCCCGGCCGCCGTGTAGACGGGGACCACGACGGCGGCCGTGAACGCGCCCGAGGCGTCGCTCTGCGCGGTCGCGAGCCGGACCGGGGCCGAGTGCAGCGTGAGGGTGATCGGCGCACCGGCGGCGAAGCCGGTGCCGCGCACGTGGATCGTGCCGCCGGCCGTCACCGTCGTCGTGTCGACCGTGATCGCCGGGGTGGTCGTCGTCGACGGGACCGCGGTCGGCGAGCCCGTCGGCGTGGGCGTGCACGGCTCCGCCGACGCGCCCTGGTCGACGACGCTCACCGCGTCGATCAGCGGCCCGCGGATGCCCGGGGTCGTCGACGTGAAGGTGAGGGCGGTGGTCTCCGCGCACGCCACCGCGTCGAGCGTCTGCACCTGCCACTGCAGGTCGACGTTGGACGCCGTCGCGGTGTCGTAGCCGAAGGTCCGCGTGACGGCGCCGAGGGTGGCGTCGAGCGTCTTGACGGCGGGGTCGCCGTTGGGGTTCCCGGACAGCGAGAACTGCAGGCGGTACAGGTGGCCCGGCTGCGTCGCGATCGTCTGGGTGATCGTGCCCGGGCCGGCGTCCTCGTCATTGCCGGCCAGGTCGACGAACTGCACGCCCTCGGTCGCCTGGGCCGAGTCGGGTCCGACCAGGTCGATGCTGCCGGCCGAGATCGTCCACGTACCACCGAGCTCGGCCGAGTCACCGGTCCCGAGCGTGTCGTAGCTGCCGACCGCTGTGGACGCGGGGGGCTCGAAGCCGCCGTTCGACACGAGCGTGCCGGCCGGGAGCTGCGTCGGGCCGAACTGTCCTGCGACATACGTGAACAGGTCCGCGGGAGTGGTCGCCGAGGTGCCGCCGGGGCCGGTCACCGTGACGTCGACCGTGCCCGCGACACCGGGAGGCGACGTCGCGTCGCACTCGGTGTCGCTGCAGGTGCCACCCGTGACGACCTGGTCGCCGAAGGCCACCTCGGTGACGCCGCCGAGGTCGGTGCCGGTGATCACGACGGGCGTGCCACCGGCGGTCGGGCCGACCTGGGGGGAGACGCCGAGGACCACGGGAACCCCGCCGGCTGCCGGGCAGATCGCCGGGTTCTGCGCCAGGCCCTGAGCGCTGCTCAGCAGGAACGCCCGGGCGAAGTCGTCGCTGACGAGACTGGTGACGTCGTTCTGGAAGGGCGCGACCGCGGCGGCGCACGGGCCTGCGACCGCCGCCCCCTGCACCGCGTTCACGCCGCCCAGGTGGTCGAGGTCGGCCGTCAGGGCCTGGGCTGCGGCGGAGCCGACCCGCCCTTGCGCCTGGAGCGCGTCGACCTGGGCCCGCACCACGCCCGGCACCAAGGACGCGAGCGCCTCGTCGAGGCCGGTCGTGTCGACGGGCAGCGAGAGCGCGTCCGTGAAGGTCATCGAGGCGATGCCGGGCTCCCGTTCCAGCTCGTAGTGGAAGCCGGAGCCGATGTCCGCGCTCGTGACGCCGAGCGCGGTGGCGAAGGCCCTGTCCTGCGGGTCCGCCGCCGAGAGCCAGTCGGCCCCCTCCGCCTCGGCCGCCAGGGCGGACGGGTCGGTCGCGACGAAGTCGATGCCGGCCTGGCGCAGCTCCTGTGCGAGCGCCGCGGCCGCCGTGTTCTGCGCCGTCAGCGCCGTGGCGAGCAGCCCCGCATAGGTGTCGAGCGCGGACGCCTGCAGGCCCGCGCTGCCCGCGTCGAGGGCGTCGGCGGCGGTCGAGTACCGGTTCGTGGTCCGGTAGATCGCCGCCTGGAGGTTCGCGACGTCGTACGCGGCCTGCCGGTAGGCCTCCCCGGCGGCGCCGAGCGCGCTGCACGGCGGGTCCGGGAGCGCCCCGCACAGCGACGGCAGGCCGGGTGGGCTGAGCGAACCGGGCTCCGCGATCTCGCCGTAGTCCTGGTCCGGTGGATCAGCGAGGAGGAGGCCGACCCCGGCGGCCGTCGCGATGGCGGCCGCACCGCACCCGCCACCGAGCCACGGCAGCAGTGCGGCGGCCGGTGCACCGACGCCGGTCACGCTCACCCCGGCGGCGATCCCGGCGGCGGCGCAGGTCAGGAGGCCCACTGCGGCGGACCCCACCGTGGCGGCCTGGATGCTCGCCTTGCAGGATGCGTTGCAGAGCTGGCTGTACGCCGGCAGGGTGATGTCCTTGACCGGCGAGTCCTCGTGCATGCCTGTGTAGGCCAGCCCGCTGCCGGACCAGGTGACCCAGAACTGGTAGTGGCCCGGGGGCACCGCGAGCTGGAACGTCACCGTGGAGCTCGAGCCCGAGCCGAACAGCACCTGGTCGGTGCACTGACCGCTGCCGATGGCGCGACAGTAGAGGTCCGCCTCCGTCAGGCCGGACGGCGGGTCGAAATCCGCCGTCGCGGTGATGGTGAGCTGCCACGGAGGGGACTGCGCCGCGTCCCACACCTCGACGACCGACAGCGTCTTGGGCTTGATGGTCGCGGCCTGTGCCGCCGGGGCGACCGCGACCAGGAGCGCGACGCTGAGGAGCGCGCTCAGGAGGGCGGCCAGCGCCCGCCCGGCGCCCCGCCGAGCAGGCACGACGTCCCGCTGCCCACCGGTCACCGACCGCGCAGCACCACCGACTCGGTCCATGACGCCCCCCGCGTCGCACTCCGGCCGACCGCGCGTCGTGCGGCCGCACAAGCCTCCGCGACAGCCTGCCAGCACCCGCGCCGGTCGAACGTGCCCCTCCAGGCAACGGATCGGGCACGCGTCCTGGTCGGTGACCACCCGCTCTCGCGGGCCGTGGACACCGACCCGGCCGACTTCGTCGCGGGGAACGCTGGAAGGTCGATCCCGGCGACCGATGGGTCGAGCGGGCGCCGGTCGGCGTACCCGCCGTCGCACTCGTCTCCCGTGGAGGGTCGTGCCCCTCACCGCTGCCGAGCCCACCAGGGCCGCGCCGGACCCGAGCACGCCCGCCGGTCCGGCGCTGGACCAGAGCACGCTCGCCGGGCCGGCGCTGGACCAGAGCACGCTCGCCGCGCCGGCGCCGGACCGCGTGCAGGCGACCGGGCGCTCGTCGGCGTCGCGCGAGCTGGTACCGGTGTCCGAGCTCGGCCCTCTGCACGACCTCGCCGCGGTCGCGCACCAGAGCTACATCGACGGGTTCTCCGCCCGCGCCGTGGCCCAGTGCCGCCAGTGGGCGTGCGTCGCGGAGGCCACCGGTGACCGGTCCACGTCCCGGTACGTGCACTACGGCGAGGCGATCGTGCTCCTGGAGCTCGGCGAGCACCGGGCCGCCGTGACGGCCGCCCAGGTTCTCCTGACGATGCTCGGGGACGACCCGTTGCCCGACTGGCGGGCCCGGGCGCTCGCCGTGGTGGCGGAGGCCAGCGGTCACCTCGGTGAGCACAGCGTGTCGATCGCCGCGATGGCCGAGGCGGACTGGCTGCTCCAGGACATCCCGCCCGACACCTTCGGCCACCTCTCGGCCAGCATGGCGGTGGCCCTGGCGATGCGGTCGACGCACCTGGTGGAGCAGTCGGAGGCCGCGTTCGCCGCGATCTCTCGGGACCATGCGCCCGAGACCCTGATCCACGTCGCGCAGGAGACGGCGGTGCTCAGCGCGTACTGGGCGACGGCCCTGCTCATCCAGGGGCGCGGCCAGGAGGCGGCGGCCCACCTGGTGCGCGCCGCCAGCAGGGCGACCTGGATGCGGCGGCTCGCGCAGCGGACGTCCCAGCCGTCGATGCACGCGCGCGCCGACGTCATCGAGGCGTACGCGCTGCTGCACCTGGGCGAGCCGGAGCTGGCCTTCGTCCGCGCCCGTGGTGCGGCGGAGGGCTTCTCGGCGCGGCCGGAGCTCCCCGAGACGCACCTGCTGCACCTTGTCCTGGCCCGGGCCGACCGCGCGGCGAGGGACTACCCCGCGGCGGCCGAGCGGTTGAACGCCCTGCTCGAGGCGACGCACAGCACGAGCCGGGAGGTGTGGGCGGCGGCCGCTCGCGCCGAGCTGGCCGACCTCGTGGTCGCCGAGCACGGGCCGCAGCCCGCGATGGACCTCTGGCGGCAGACCGCCCAGGCGGCCCTCGGGCGCGCGTGGGCGGAACGCGAGGCCCGGTACTCGGCGCTCCGCGACCGGAACGACCTGCGCCGCCTGGCGTCGGAGACCGACAGGGTCGGCCGCACGGCGGGGCAGGACCCGTTGACCCAGCTCGCGAACCGCAGCGCCCTGTCGGCGGCGTTCGACGCGGCCGCGGCCGACGCCTGGGCGGTGTTCGTCGACGTCGACAACTTCAAGGCGGTCAACGACACCTTGTCCCACTCCGTCGGGGACCTCGTCCTGCAGGCCGTCGCCGAGATCCTGCGTGCCGCGTCCCGCACCAGCGACGTCGTGGCGCGCTACGGCGGCGACGAGTTCGTCATCCTGCCCGGCGACGGGCCGGTGGCCGCCCAGGCCGTCGCCCGGCGGGTGCACGAGTTCGTCCGCCGCCGCGCGTGGGGCGAGCTCGTCCCCGGTCTCGCCGTGACCGTCTCCGTGGGCGTGGGACCGCTGGTCGCCGGCGACCACCCGCTGCACCTGGCCGACCTCGCGTTGCTCCGGGCAAAGGAAGCGGGCCGGGACCGGGTCGTCGTCGCCGACGCCTGATCCTCTGCCTCACGCCCCGACGCCCTGTGGGGCGGGCTCGGGGCGGTCCGTCCCGCGCCCGGCGCGGCTGCGGACGGCGCAGGCGGCGCACGCGATCACCGTGACACCGCCGAGCACGGTGAGCCGGCCGATCTGCTCGTGCAGGATGACCGCCGCCCACAGGATGCCCAGGACGGGTTGGACGAGCTGGACCTGGCTGACCTGCGCCATCGGTCCGATCGCGAGCCCGCGGTACCAGGCGAAGAACCCGAGGAACATGCTCACCACCGCCAGGTAGGCGAGCGCCAGCCGCTGGCCGGTGGTGCCGGTCGGCGTCTGCTGCACGGCGGAGGCGACCGTGAGGGCGAGCATCACGGGCCACGCCAGCACCAGCGCCCACGAGACCGTCTGCCACGCGCCGAGCTCCCGGGCGAGCAGGCCGCCCTCGGCATAGCCCACGGCGGCGGCCAGCACCGCGCCGAACAGGAGGAGGTCCGAGCGGTGCAGACTGCCCAGGCCGCCACCGTGCACGGCCGTGAACGCCACCGCCGCGACGGCGCCCGCGCCGGCGAAGGCCCAGAAGGAGCGCGGCGGGTGCTCGCCACCGCGCAGCACCGCCATGACGGCGGTGGCCGCCGGCAGCAGACCCACGACCACGGCCCCGTGGCTCGCGGGCGAGGTCTGCAGCGCGAACGAGGTGAGGAACGGGAACCCGACCACGACGCCGGCGGCGACCACGGCCACGCGCCGCCACTGCCCTCCCGACGGCACGCGCTGACGGGTCAGGGCGAGTGCCCCGGCGGCGAGGAGGCCGGCTCCGACGGCCCGCGCCGACGCGACGAACACGGGCGCCTGCCCGCCGACGGCGACGCGGGTGAACGGCATGGTGAACGAGAACGCCACCACCGCGAGGAGGCCCCAGCCGAGGCCGCTGCGCATGCTGTGCGGGTACCGGGGACGGGATAGCGCCACGGGCGCGCTGCCGATAGCGCTACTCTCTTCTCTCATGGCCGACGATAGCACCAGCAGGATCGCCGACCATCCTCGGCGCTGGGTCGCGAGCGCTCCGGCCGGCGCGCGGGTCACGTCGCCGGCGAACCAGCGGACCCACGGGCCGTCACCGCGGCGAGGACCCGCGTTCACGGGCGTCCCGCATCGCTGCCGCGAGCTCGGGGTTCGTGGCCTCGAGGTTCTCGGTGATGCGTCGCACGACGTGGGGCGCCTTGTTCTGGCTCAGCTTGGCGCGGGCGTCGAAACGGTCGACGACCATGCGGAGCCCCACGGTCCCCTTCGCGACCCGCCTGGTCCCAGCCTCGTCCTGCGACAGGTGCCGGGCGCCCGGACGGCCGCCCTCGAAGTGGTCCGTGAGCCGCGACAGCACGGCGTAGTTCTCCTCGTCGCTCAGGATCTGCGGCGTGCCGTACAGGTGCGCGGTGACGTGGTTCCAGGTCGCGACGAGCTCTCCCGGCTCGTACCAGCTCGCGGACACGTAGTCGTGCGGGCCCTGGACGATCACGAGGACCTCGTGCCGGCCGAGCTCGTGCAGCTCGTCGTCCGGTCGGCCGAAGTGGCTGAGGATGACGATCTCGTCGTCGTCCTCCTCGAGCAGGACGGGGTAGTGCGACGCGAGCAGCCCGTGGCTCGTGGCCGACACGAAGGTCGCCCACGGGTGTGCCCGGACCAGGGCCTTCACCTCGCCCGGATCGGTCATGAGATAACGCGGTGTCTGGCGCACGTCGTCCTCCTTCGGTCGATGGCGGAGAGCCGGCGACCGCTCTCCCCGGCGGGGATCGGGGTGGTCCGTCCTGCGTCCGTTGCGGGAGCAGACCCGCCGACGGCCACGCGCACGCTGCCACCCGAGCGAGCTTCAGCCCAGGCCGCTGCGACCACCGTGGGTGCACCGGGCGCCGGTAGCGCCGAGCGCCTATCGGCGATAGTGCTACTGTGCCCCGTCATGAGCGACGATAGCACCAGCCGGGTTGCCCACCACCTGCGCGCCTGGATCGCGAACGCTCCGGCCGGCGCCCGCGTGACGTCGAGCCGGGAGCTGACCGCTCGGTTCGCCGTCAGCCCTGTGACGGTGCAGAAGGTGATGCGCGGGCTCACCGCCGAAGGACTGGTCGAGAGTCGTCCGGGGGTCGGGACGTTCGTCCGCGCCCGTCGCACGCGTCGCCCGGTCGACTACGGATGGCAGACCTCCGCGCTGAGCACGCCGCCGTCGCACGCGACCACGCTCTCATCCACGCAGCGCGTCACCGCGCCCGACGCGATCGCGCTGCACTCGGGCTACCCAGCGGGCGAGCTCCTGCCCGAGCGCCTCGTGCGCGCGGCGATCGCCCGCGCGGCGCGCACCGACGCCGCAACGACCCGTGCGCGCGCGGCGGGCCTGCCCGAGCTGCAGGCGTGGTTCGCCGCCGAGCTCGCCGCAGTGAGCCCGACGTCCGGCGGCCCCACCGCCCGGGACGTGATCGTGCTGTCCGGCAGCCAGGCCGGCCTGAGCTCGATCTTCCGCACCGTGGTCAGGCCGGGCGAACCCCTGCTCATCGAGTCGCCCACCTACTGGGGCGCGGTCCTCGCTGCCGCCCAGACCGGCGTACGGCTCGTCCCGGTCCCCGCCGGCCCCCAGGGCCCCGACCCGGACGAGGTCGACCGGGCGTTCGAGCAGACCGGCGCCCGCGCGTTCTACGCCCAGCCCACCTACGCCAACCCCACCGGCGCACAGTGGTCGACCGAGCGCTCACGCGCCATCCACGAGATCGTCGTGCGGCACGGTGCCTTCCTCGTCGAGGACGACTGGGCCCACGACCTGGCCATCGACACCGAACCGCACCCCGTCGCCGCCCACGACGACGACGGGCACGTCATCTACCTGCGCTCCCTGACCAAGAGCGTCTCCCCGGCGCTGCGCGTCGCCGCCGTCATCGCCCGCGGACCCGCTCGGGACCGCATCCTGGCCGACCGCGCAGCAGAGACCATGTACGTCAGCGGCCTCCTGCAGGCCGCCGCCCTCGACGTCGTCACCCAACCCGCCTGGCGCACGCACCTGCGCACCCTCGCACCGGCCCTGCGTGCACGGCGCGACCTGCTCCTGGCCGCGCTGCGCGAGCACGCCCCCGAGCTCGACATCGACCACGTCCCCGCCGGCGGGCTCAACCTGTGGGCGCAGCTGCCCGACGGCACCGACGCCGCGCGGTTCTCGGACGACTGCCAGGCCCGCGGCGTCGCCATCGCCCCCGGGGACGAGTGGTTCCCCGCGGAGGCGCCCGCGCCGTACGTCCGGCTCAACTACTCCGGACCGGACGCGGACCGGTTCGTCGACGCCGCCCGCATCATCGGCGACGTCCTGCGAGCGACGTGACCTCGCCGGGCACCCGGCGCCGTCACGGGTGCAGGGGCTGCACGCGCGCGGACCCCGGGCGCGTCACCGCGCCGGCACCGGCGGCGATGGTCGGCCCCGCCGCGTCCAGCTGTTCCAGGGCGAAGCCCGCCGCCGCCTTGTACCCGGCCATGAACGCGTCGCGCTCGGCCCGCGGGACGACGTCGTCGATGTCGTCGAACCGGCCGCCGCACCGCTCGTCCACGAGGTCCAGCAGCCCGAACGGCCCCGCTCCGCGGTTCCGGAGGACGAGCTCCGAGACCGGGCCGCAGAGCTGGGCGTCGAAGGCGGCGAGCGCGTCGGGGGTCACGCCGTGCCGGACCATCGCGGCGCCGAGCAGGCGGGCGTCCATGACGGCCTGGCTCGCCCCGTTCGACCCTGTCGGGTACATCGCGTGGGCCGCGTCGCCGACGAGCAGCACCGGCCCGTCCTGCCAGGTCGGCACCGGGTCGCGGTCGATCATCGGGTTCTCGTAGGCCACCTCGGTGCGTCTGAGCAGGTCCGGCACGTCCAGCCAGTCGTACGTCCAGTCGGCGAAGTGGTGCGCGAACTCCTCGACGGCGACCGGCCGGAACCAGCCGGTGCTCTGCCAGCCCTGGGCGTCGTCCACCGTGACCTCGGCGATCCAGTTGACGGTGGCCAGGCCGGTGTCCGGGTCGGCCGGCGAGATCGGGTAGACCACGACCCGCTGCCGAGCCGTGCCCAGGCCCACGAACGACGAGCCGGTCCGGACGGGCTTCGCCTGCGCCGTGCCGCGCCACATGATCGTGCCGCCCCAGTGGATCGGCGGCTGGTCGGGGTGCATCTGCGCCCGCACCGCCGAGTGGATGCCGTCGGCCCCGATCAGCAGCGTGCCGCGCTCGTGCCACGCGCTCCCGTCGGCCCGCCTCCCGGTCGCCGTCACGGACCCGTCCGCGTGCGTCTCGTAGCCGGTGACGCGGTGACCGAGCCGGACCACGTCCGCACCGGCCCGTTCCTGGAGGGTCTCGGCGAGCAGCACCTGGAGCCGGCCGCGGTGCAGGGCGTACTGCGGCCAGCGGTAGCCGGCGAGCAGGCCCCGCGGCTCGCTGTAGATCTCCTTGCCGTTGCGTCCGACCAGGGCCCACTCGCGGGTGGCGATGCCGATGCGGTCGAGCACGTCCGCACCGATCCCCAGGTCGCCGAGCTCGCGCACCGCGTTCGGCTGGAGGTTGATCCCCACCCCGAGCGGTGCCAGCTCCCGGGCACCCTCGAGCACCGTGAAGCCGACGCCGAGCTGGTGCAGGGTGAGCGCGACCGCGAGCCCGCCGATGCCGCCACCCGCGATCAGCACGTGCGGTCCGGACATGGTCCTCATCCCACGCTGTAGAGGTCGATCTGCACGGCGTTCGCGTCGCGTGCGCCGGTGCCGACGAACACCATCCGGTTGAGCCACCGGTAGTCCGGGTGGCCGCTCTCGAGCCGCGCCGTCGACCGCATGGAGTACGACTCCGGCGGTGTCGGCGCACCCGACGCGAGCTGGGCCATGACGTCGGCCGGACCGTGCCGGTATCCCTTGTTGACGACCTCGACCAGCGCCCCGTCCGCGGTCCGGAAGGCGTACCGCGCGTCGAGCTCGGCCACGCCGTCGTGCGCGACGGACTGCCAGTCCGCGCCGAGGTCGAGGATGGTGCCGCTGACCTGCCCCGTCACGCGCCCGCCGACGACGGGGATGATCCGCCGCTGCGCGAACCGGCCCAGCCCGAGGTCGAGCACCGGGGCGAGCTCGACCTCGAGCGTGCAGAACGGCCGCACCACCGGTGGCTGCAGTGTCAGCACGAGGCGGTCACGGCCTCGGGTGGGGGTGCGGGTGCGGCCCCGGCTTCGGCGGGCGCGGCGTGTCCCGCTCGAGCGCGGCGACGGCGTCGGCCAGCGCGACGGTCGCCTTGTTCACCTCGCCCTGAGGCCCGCCCTTGACGAGGACGGCCTCGGCGCGGCCGAGTGCCTTCTTCACCGCGGCGGCGCTCTTCGGCGTGTAGCCGCGCACGTCCAGCGCGCGGGCCCCGGTGACCGTCGCCTCGAGCGTCGAGGTGTCGGTGATCTGCCCGCGGACACCGAGCCAGCGCTCCGGGTCGGCGCTGGCGGCCGCCCCGAGCTTCTCGGAGAAGTCGCTGTTGAACAGCAGCGGGTTGTGCGTGGACCGCCAGCTGGCCTGGTCCGTCAGGCCCCAGAACGTCACGCGGTCGATGTCCTGCGAGTACTTCTTGTACACGGCGAAGTACTCGGCGAACCGCTGCGCCTGGATCGCCTCGAGCTCCGCACGGTTGGTGATCTTGCCGACCCAGTAGGTGAACCCGTCACGGGAGATCCGGTCCTTGACCGACGGGTCGGTCAGGTCGCGGTACGCCGCCCGGTCGTCGCCCTCGGGCTGGCCGTTCCACGCCTCCCACACCTGCAGGTCCAGCTCGCTGACGTCGGCCGTCAGGCCCGCCTCGGTGATGAGCTGGAGGGACCGCTCGACCGACGCGTGGTCCGAGCACGCGCCGGGCTGCCACTCCTCGGCGTCGTCGTGGACGAGGGCGGGCAGCCGCGTGAGGTCCGAGCAGGCGAAGGCCGGCGTCTGGTTGATGTAGTTGTGCGACTGGAGGCCGATCGTCTCCACGAGCAGCCGCGGGTCCTCCGGGTGCTCGGCCGCGTACCGCGCGTTCAGGTCGGTGGCCATCGCGATGATGGCCTGCGCCTTGCCCTCGGACTGGAAGACGTTGAAGTCGTTGTACACGAGCCGCACCTCCGGCCCGTACGTGCGGGCGAGGACGAACGCGTCGTAGAGGAAGTCGGCCGGGCTCTCGCCGGCCGCCGCGTCCGTGCCGTTGGCGTAGGCCGCGTACCAGCTGGACCAGCCGCCGTGGGGTCCGCCGCGCAGGTAGTCGCGCCAGTCCTCGGTCGCCGGGTCGAACTCGTCGAGCCCGTCGACGAACGCCTCGTTCACGACGTCCCAGGAGGCCGCGCGGCCACGGAAGTGGGTCAGCACCTCCTTGATGTAGCGCTCCATGTTGGCCCGGGCCAGCGCACGGGCGCCGCCGGTGGTGCCGGTGTTGATGCGGGCGGGCGTCTGGCCGTGCCACACGAGCACGTGGCCGTGGACCTTCATGCCCCGGGCGAGGGTCTGGTCGACGAAGGCGTCGGCGGCCGCGAAGTCGAACGTGAACGCACCGGTCACGGGGTCGATGTTGTCGTTCGGCAGCAGCTGGTCCGGCTTCATGGCGTTCTCGGCCGTCATGACGCTGTAGTGCCGCGCGATGGTCGTCGACGGGAGCGACCCGTCCTCGTAGCTCCAGGGGCCCGAGTAGATGTTGCCCACGTCGAAGTAGTCGCGGTACGCGTCCTTGAGCGGAGCCATCCGGTGCCGGAACGTGGTGTCGAGGACGACGTCGCCCGCCGGCATCGTGAACGAGCCGACCCGGGCGCCGATCCAGTCGAGGTCGGCCGACGTCCACCCGCCCCACACGTCCGCCTTGCCCGGAATGGCCGTCAGCTCGACGGTGTCACCGGCCTGGTAGGTGCCCGCGCCGGAGACGGTCCCGTGCCCGGACACCCGGATCTGGACGTCGAACGTGTCGGGCGCGACGGCGCTCTGGGCCGGCGCAGCCAGGCCGACAGCCGCCAGCACCACCGCCGTGGCCGCTCCGGCCCACCGTGCGACCCAGCGCCGGCTCTCCCGCCGCACCGTCTGCTGTCCACCACCACGCCGTCGTGTGGCAAGCCCCGTCATCACACGTTCCTCCCGCTGGCACCCTCGGAGTCGGCGCAGCGGCGGTGAGCCCCCGTCTGGCCGACATCTGCACACGACACCCCGAGGCCCTGCCGTCGCACAGCACTGTCGACAGCCGCCCCAGGCGCAGCCCCCGGACGTTCTCTATCGATGTAGAGGACCGCATCGACAATGATCGCTCGCTAGGCCGTGTGGGTGACAACGTAGGTACGGCTCAGGGAGGCGTCAAGGTCACCGTCCGTGTCGCCCGTCCACGACGACCCCGGGTCCGACCGGTCCACGGCGACGCGCCGTAGGCCATGATCTGACCGTGAGCACCGAGCAGGCAGGACGAGTCACCGCCGTCACCCGTGACGGCACGCACCGGTTCAGCAAGCCCGTCGTCGAGACGATCACCCTGGTGGCCGGGTTCGGTGTCGAGGGTGACGCGCACGCCGGGGCCACGGTCAAGCACCGCAGCCGCGTGGCGGCCGACCCGACGCAGCCCAACCTGCGCCAGGTGCACCTCATCCACGGCGAGCTCCACGACGAGCTTCACGAGGACGGTTTCGAGGTGGGCCCCGGTGAGCTGGGCGAGAACATCACCACCCGGGGCCTGGCCCTCCTCGAGCTGCCCCGGGGAACGCGGCTGCACCTCGGTGAGGAGGCCGTCGTCGAGGTGACCGGGCTGCGCAACCCGTGCGCGCAGATCAACGCCTTCCGGCCCGGCATGCTCAAGGCGCTCACGCCCCGGGATGCCGACGGCACGGTCCGGCGCAAGGCCGGGATCATGAGCGTCGTCCTCGCCGGCGGGGACGTGCGCGTCGGGGACGACATCCTGGTCGAGCTGCCACCGCAGCCGTGGCAGGCGCTGGAGCGCGTCTGACCGCTGCCGGCCGGCGCAGGTTTGCCGCCCGGCAGGGCTCAAGGTCGGACCCCTCCTGGTCGAATCACTGACGGTGACCCCCGACAAGCAGGCGCGCCGCCGACCGCCCGTCGCGGTCGCCGTGGCCGTGCCGCTCGCCGCCCTGCTGAGCACGGGCCTCGTCGTGCAGGCGTCACGAGCTGCGTCGACCGCCGCGTACGACACCGAGGTGAACGGCTGGCGCAGCGGCAAGGTCGTGCTGAGCACCGACGCGGCCTCCACCGCCCTCTTCACGGCGAAGCGCGTCATGCCGGGCCAGAGCGGTACGCGGTGCATCCGGGTGGAGTACACCGGGAACGTCGCTGTGCACGTGAAGCTGTGGGCCGAGACGTCAGGCCCCCTCGCGTCGGCCCTGCAGGTGAGCGTCGAGGAAGGCACGGGAGGCGACCCCGACTGCACCGGGTTCACGCCGGTCGGCCCGGCGCTGTTCGGGCCGGCGACGCTCGCCCGGCTGGGCTCGACGCACCACGACCCGGCGAGCGGACTCTCCGCCTGGTCACCGTCCGCCAGCGAGTCCAGGACCTACCGGCTCACCTGGGAGCTGCCCGACGACGCGAACGTGCCGGCTCAGACGGCGAGCGCCGCCTTCAAGTGGGACGCCACGCAGGCGTGACCTCACGGGCGAACCGGTTCATGCCGGGTCGCCACTCAAGCGTGGCTCACGGGCGAACCGGCTCGTGCCGGGTCGCTGAGGCATTCCTGGCTGCCGGGCGCACGGCCCTCCGGTGGCCCGCGGGACGCTGGCCGGCACCGGGCGTCGGTCAGGCCGACGGGTGCGAGGTGGGGATGCCGGACGGCCGGCGGGGCGTCGGGATCTGCGCCGCAGCCAGAGTCGTCGCCCCCTCGAAGAGCCGCACCTGGTTCCTGCCGCGCTGCTTCGCCTGGAGCAGCGCGGCGTCGGCATGCAGCACGAGGCCCGCCTCGTCGTGCGCCGCACGGCCGAAGGCGGCCACACCGAAGCTCGCGGTGACCGGGACGGGGCCTTGCAGGTTCGCGATCGCCGCGCGGAGGTGCTCGCCGACGGCCGCCGCGGTGCTCGCGTCCGCGCCGGGGAGCAGCACGGAGAACTCCTCACCGCCGTAGCGGTACGCCATGCCGACGTCGTCGAGCGCGTGCAGCGTCGCGGCGAGGGTGTGCGCGACGAGGACGAGGACCTCGTCGCCCACCTGGTGCCCGTGGTCGTCGTTCACCTTCTTGAAGTGGTCGACGTCGACCATGATCAAGGAGACCGGGACGGAGGCCTGCCGGGCGTGCTGGACGTTCGCGGTGAGCTCGGCGTCGAACGTCCGGCGGTTCCAGGCCCCGGTGAGCCCGTCGGTCGACGCGGACCGCCGGGCCTGGACCAGGAGCTCGGCGCGGGACAGGGCCAGGGCGGTCGTCGCTGCCGCCTGTTCCAGCGTGTCGACCACGCGTCGCTCCACGCGGGTGCCGCCGACCTTCAGCTCGAGCACCAGGTACACCGGCTCACCGCCGGTCGTGAGGTGGACGGCGACGAGCTTGCTGGCGCCGGGCAGGTGGCCGGCCAGCCACGCGTCACGGGCGGGGTCCATGCGCAGCACCAGCACCGGGTCGGCGCTGGTCACCAGCCGGAGCAGCGCCGACTCCGCGGCGTGCTGGGCCGTGTCGTCGGGGACCTCGGACAGCCCCAGGCCGTGCAGCACCTCCAGACCGGCCGGTGCGTCGCGGCACAGCAGGACGCGACCGGCGTCCAGCTCGTGGTGGATGAAGGTGACGAGCGTCCCGAGCACGTCCCCGGGCGTCTCGCTGCGATGCTGCACGGTGGCCAGCCGCCGCAGGACCTCGGCGTCGTACCGGCGCCGGCGCAGCTCCCGCTCGTTGATCGAGGCGGCGGTCGCGGCCGTCACGACGACGATCCACATGAGCACCAGGTCAGACACGAGGGCCAGGTCGGTCGGCCGGCCCGACCCGGCGGCGATGAGGCCGTTCACCTGCGCCTGGTGGCCGATGACCAGCAGGATCGAGCTCCAGACGGCGATCTTGATGCCGGTACGGAACGAGCCCAGCAGCGTCACGGCGACCAGGAACGCCGCGATGGCGAACTGCACGGCGAACCCGTGCCCGTCCTTCTGCAGCAGGTTCTGCAGGTAGGCGCCGTCCAGCAGGAGCGCGAACCCGAACGCGCGGATCCCGAGGGAGCGCCGCGGGAGGTACACGGCGAGCCCGAGCAGCGAGGTGATCACGAGGTAGGGCACTGCCACGACCAGGGCGTCCCGGACGTGCAGACTGCCGCCCGCCGCCGCGAGACCGAGGACGGCGACCGTGATGACCACCCGCAGGACGGCGAGCGCTCGGGCCCGCTCGGCCAGGGGCACGATCTCGCCGCCCACGTCGGCCCGGGAGCCGGTGTCGTCGGTCGTCGGCGCGGTGCGCCCGGTGGGGATCACGTTCATGGGTGGGCCTCGCTCGTCGGGTTCGTGCCGTCGGGGAAGAGATCGTCGAAGGACCGCTCGTTGTCGCGCCCGGAGCGCGCGGCGAGGGCCAGCTTGGGATCGCGTCGGTCGACGCGGCCCTGCAGCGCGAGGAAGGCCAGGGCGGCGAGCACGCTGGCGATCAGGTACTCGGGGTGGGACACCACGTTCGCCACCGTCCGGCCGGCCGCCACGGCGGTCTCCTCGTCGACCACCCCGCCCAGGAGGCCGGTGACGGTCCTCTCCACGGCACGGTCCACCTCCGCCCGGGCCTGGTCCACGGCGCGGCCGGTGCGGGTGGCGAGGTCGCGTGCGGACTGCACGACGCCCGCGATGCCGCCCGGCTCGATCTCGACGTCCGGTGTGCCGGCGGCGGGCCCGGAGGGTGGTGGCGCGCCCCCTGGCGGGACGGGCGCGGCCGTCGGCCCGGTGGTCGGCCCGGTGGTCGGCCCGGTGGTCGGCTGGTCGGTCGCGGGGGCGGTGGGTTGCCGGGGTGCGGGGACGCTCGGCTCGCGGGTCGGCTGCGGTGCCTGGGTCGGCTGCGGCTGCCGGGTGGGTTCTGGTTCCGGGGTGGGTTCCGGCTGCCGGGTGGGTTCCGGCTCCGGGGTGGGTTGGGGCTGCCGGGTCGGCTCCGGCTCCGGGGTCGGCTGCGTCGGCTCCGGCGTGGGCGTCGACGTCGGGGTCGGCTGCGTCGGCTCCGGTGTGGGCGTCGATGTCGGCAGGGGTGCGCTCGGGGGCAGCAGCCGCCACGTGAAGCGCGCGTTCGCCGTCTCGTCCTGCGGTGCCCCGTCCGCGACGGTCACGGCGATCCGGAACGTGACCTGCGGCGCGGCCTCGGGAAGCCAGCCCGTCGGCACGCCCTCGCCGTCGGCGTACGCCGTCGCGAGGTCCGTGAGCGTGCCGGCGTAGACCGTCCTGGCACGGGAGTAGCCCGTGCACGACCCGCCGCCACCGCCGGTTCCGACCTCCACGACCACCTGCAGGCCGGGTGCCAGCGCCCCGACGACGTCCTTGGCGCCCACCCGCACCTCGTCCCCGGCCGAGGCTCCGGAGGAGGCGACGACCACGCAGGAGTCCACGGGCTGCCCCACCACGAGCGGGACGTCGGGCGTGAACAACGCGGTCGCCGTGTCCGACACGAGGTCGACGCCGGCCTCGGCGCTCGACGCAGGCGCCCACCACCAGAGCAGTCCGAGCACGCAGGCGGTCGCGACCGCGGCCGAGGCGAGGGGTGACGAGAAGGGACGACGGCGCGTCGTCGGCCTGCTCATCCTCACCGTCTTCCTCACCCTGGTCCCGTCGCTCGGACCCAGCAGGGGACGCCAGATCGCACCTCACGCGTTGCGAGGTCTCCTGGTGTCAGTTCGGCCGCCGGCCGTCGACCTTGAGGAGTGGGGCGTGTGCGGTCTGGCTCAGCCGCTTCCGCGGGCTGCCGAGGCACGCGGGCGCCCACCGGTCCGGGCCGGCGCGACCGATCTCGCGGGAGCCCCCGTCGTGGGTGCGGGATCGCACGCCGTCATGGCCGGCGGGCCGGGTCCGCCGTCGACGCGAGCAGCTCGGGGCGTGGTGCCACGGTGGTGATGCAGAAGGGGTGACCCGCGGGATCGAGCAGCACCCTCCACCGGGGGTCCGGCTGCGGGTCGGCCAGCGTGGCACC
This sequence comes from Cellulomonas sp. URHB0016, assembly GCF_054057935.1. Classification (NCBI taxonomy): domain Bacteria; kingdom Bacillati; phylum Actinomycetota; class Actinomycetes; order Micrococcales; family Cellulomonadaceae; genus Cellulomonas; species Cellulomonas sp. URHB0016. The sequence goes on from NZ_JBSRZU010000001.1 coordinate 3,018,374, forward strand.
GAGAGCCACGGCCCGGTGGACCGGTTCCTCGAGACGATCGCCGGCCGTCAGGTCCAGGTGGACGATCGAGGCCCCCGGCCACCGGGGCGGACGATAGCCCTCCACTCGCTGCGGGATGAGCAGCAGTCCTGGGACCTGCACCCCGACGCTGCTGCTGCGGCTCCACAGCAGGCGTCCGCCCAGCAGCCGGACGTAGAAGTCCGCCAGCTCGGCGGGGTCGGCACAGTCCAGGGACACGCCGACGAACCGCAGGTCGCTCGCATCCGTCGACGGAGTCACGCCGTCATCGTGTCACCGACGGGTCGCGGTCCGGGCGTGACCTGTCCGCGGTCCCGTCGGGGGAGACTGGGCGACAGCAACGTCCTGCATCGACGAGGAGTCCACCGTGCCTGAGGGAACTGTCCGCTGGTTCGACGCCGAGCGGGGGTTCGGCTTCCTGTCCCTCGGGGGCGACGCCGAGGACCTGTTCGTGCACGCGTCCGAGATCCTCGGCGACGACGGCCCGAGGGTCCTCCGCGAGGGGCAGGTCGTCGAGTTCGAGGTGGGCGAGGGGGACCGTGGCCCGCAGGCACGCCGGGTCCGCGTCACCAGCGACCTCGCCCCGGACGCGGCTCTGGGCGTGCTCGGCACCGTCTCCTGGTACGAGCCGGGCAAGGGGTACGGCTTCGTCACGCCCGACGGCGGTGGCGCGGAGATCTTCGTGCACAGCTCCGCGATCGTGGGCGGGGGCGTGATCGCGGACGGGCAACGGGTGGCGTTCCTGGTCGTCGACGGGGAGAAGGGGCCGCAGGCCGACCACGTGCTGCCGCTCGGGGCCGAGGCGGCCCGGCACGTCGTGGCGTCCGACGGGGCGGACGGCACGGTGTCGTGGTACGACGACGGCAAGGGCTTCGGGTTCGTGACGCCGGAGTCCGGCGGCGAGGACATCTTCGTCCACGTCCGGTCGCTGGCCGGAGGGTTGACGGAGCTGTCGGAGGGCGACCGGGTGACGTTCGACGTCGCCGAGGGCGAGCGAGGGTTGCAGGCCCGCAACGTGCGGCTCGTGGGCGGCCCGGTACGTCGGGGCGCACCGGCGGCGCCGGACCGCGGTCGGACCGGGCGGCCGCCGGCGTTCGAGAGCTCCGTGCGCGGTGGCGAGGGCGTCGTCGCGCGCTACGACGCGGACCGCGGCTTCGGCTTCATCACGCCGGACGCCGGCGGTGCGGACCTATTCGTGCACGTCTCCGTCGTCCGGGGCGCCGTCGTGCTGCAGGAGGGCGACCGGGTCCGGTACAAGGTGCGCCAGAGCGACCGGGGACCGCAGGCCGACGGCGTCGAGCTGGTCTGATCGTGTGCCGTCCCCGCGGCGTGGGTCGCGGGGCGAACGTCCACAGGAGGCTGGGGTGTCGAGCGTCGAAGCCACGGCGATGAACCCGGACGGTGACCCCGTGCTGACCGCCGCGCTCGCCGACGCGACGCGGCGGGCCGTGGGCCGGCTCCGCGAGGAGCATGCGGGCCCGTTCTGCGTGTTCGCGCTGGTGACCACCGGAGAGGCGCTGCGCCCGTACCTCAGCGTGACCCTCGACGGCCCCGAGCGGTGGGACCTGGCCGACAGCCCCCTCGCGATCTACGGTGACGAGCACCTCGCCGGCGTGCAGCCGCTCTACGCCGAGCGCGGGGACGTCCGCGACCTGGCGCCGCAGGACGCGGAGCGCGAGCACGGGCTCCGGCTCGCGTCGATGGAGGCCGCGCTGCGGCTGCTCGACGACGAAGGCGTGTTCGGCACCGGGTCGGCCCGCCGGCAGGTGCTCCTGCTGGTCGCGACGATGCCGCCTGACGAGTCCGACGCCGGGTTCGCCCGCCGGCTCAACCCGCCTGGGCCGCTGCTGACGGCCTGGCTCGGCGAGGCGTCCGAGGGGTACGCAGCAGGGCGCTGACCCGGCCGGCACAGGTGGCCGTCGAGCGCGCTGCCACCCCGCCTCACCGCCGGCGACCGGCAGCGCCCCTAGACCGCGACCGTCCGGAAGGGGTCGGCGGTCGCGACGAGCTCGACCGGGACCTCGGGCACGAGGTCCGTCAGCCAGCGGCCGAGCTCGGCCATGCCCTCCTGCTCCGACGGCACGTGCCCGACGACGACGAGGCCGGCGCACAGGCCCGCGGTGACGGCGTCGGCGGCGTGCTCGCCGGTCTCCCACTCGTGGCCCTCGCCGATCACGACCACGTCGACGTCCGGCCGGGCGAGCAGGTGCCGGTTCCGCTCGAAGCCCTGGAAGCCCGGCTGCAGGCCGACGGTGGACACGGCCGTCTCGGGGTCGCCGGCGTAGCGCAGCGCGCCTGCCCCCAGCGTCCGTGCGACGTGCGCGGCCAGGGCGCCGAGCGTCGTCCGGGGCAGGTCGTAGACCCCCGGGTCGCCTGTCCGCTCGGCGTCGAGCCAGCCGAGGGCCCGGGCGGTGCCGGTCAGGATGCCGTCCGGCTCGCGGTCGTGCCAGGCGTCGTGCAGGTGGAGCACCACGAGCCCGTGCTCGGCGACGAACGCCGACTTCGCCGCGTACACCGGGTCGGCCTCCGCGGCGAGGACCGCGTCGGAGGCGCCGTGATGGTCGAAGTAGAGCGGCTCGTGCGTGACGACGAGGTGGAGGCCTCGCGCCGCCGCGCGGTGCAGCACGTCGAGCGTCGCCATCATCGTCACGGCCACCCCGCTGATGGGGGCGTCCGGGTCCCCGGCGAGGAAGCCGTCGACCGTGGTCGGTCTCGGCGGCACCCCCACGTGCGCACCGATCCGCTCCGCCACCTGCCGCGCAGTCACCGTCACGGCGCCACGGTAGCGAAGGTCTGCGTCAGGCCGGCGGAGAGGCGGCGGCCGCGGAGCCGATCTCGTGGCGAAGCGCCTCGAGCCTCCCGCGCTCGGCCACGACGTACGGGCTCGTCGAGCCGGCGTCGAGGGCGCCGAGGGCACGCTCGACATCGGCTCCGGCCTCGTCGGTCGCTCCTGCTGCGAGGTGCGCGGTCGCCCGGAGCCGCAGCATCTCCGCCACTCTCGTGGGCGAGCCGACCGCTTCGGCGGCGGTGATCGCCGTGGTCGCAGACCGGACGGCCTCGGCCCTCCTGCCGAGCGCCAGGTACGTCTGCGACAGGCGCTGGTGCAGGCTCAGCGTCGTGATCGACTGCACCAGGTCGTGCGTCGTCGACCGGTTCGCCTCCAGGTGCTCGAGCACCCGCTGGTACTCCTCGATGGCCCGTGCGTCGTCGCCGGAGTGGTGCAGGATCTGGCTGAGCTGGATCATCGACTGCGCGGCGCCGTCGGTGTCCCCGGCCAGCTCGAACTGCGCCAGCGACTCGCGGCACGCGGCGAGTGCGTCGTCCGGCTCGGTCCTCGTGAGCATCCACGCGAGGTAGAAGTAGGCCCACCCGCGTTGCTGGTGGTCGCCGGACGCCTCTGCCGCGTCGACCGCGAGGCGCGCGATCCGCAGCGACTCCGCGCCGTCCCGGGTCTCCAGGATCGTCGCCCACACCAGGTACCCGAGGTGCATGGCCTCGAGCCGCTTGTCCGAGAGCGCACGCGCCGAGTCGACGGCCAGGCTGAAGAGCTCCCGCCAGCTGCCCCACTCCAGCCACTTCTCGGAGAACCAGTGCAGGGCGTCGCCGACGTCGACGACGAGCAGGTGGTCGCCGGCGTGGGCGGCTGCCTGCATCGCGGGCCACCACTGGTGGTCCTCGAGCCGGATCCACGCCTCGGCGGTCGTGGCGTCCGGGAAGCCGGTCCCCGTCCCACCGGGCCGCGTGGGGGTGCGTGCCGGCTCGAACCAGGCGCCCGCGCGCTCGAGCGTGCCCAGCAGCCAGGCGCGGAGCCGGGCGCGGCGCCGCTCCACCGCGTCGGCTCCCTCCGACGACAGGAGCCGTGCCGCGGCGTACAGGCGCAGGAGGTCGTGCAGCTGGTAGCGGTTCCCGCCGCGGGCCTCGACGAGGCCGAGGTCCACGAGCTCGTCCAGTCGAAGGTCGACGTCACCGTCGTCGTGGTCGAGGGTGGCGGCGGCGACACGCGCGTCGAACGTCCCGACGTCGATCACCGAGATGGACCGGAACAGGTCCGCGGTCTCCGGTTCGAGGTCGTCGTACGACAGGGCGAACGCCGCCTCGACCGCGAGGTCGCCGGCGACCAGCAGTCGCAGGCGGTTCTCGCTCGTGCGGAGCCGGTCGATGAAGTCGGCCACCCGCAGCGCGGGGCGGCTGGCGATGCGGTTCGCGGCGATCCGCAGGGCCAGGGGCATGTGGTCGGCCAGCTCGGCGAGCTCCCGCAGGTCGCCCGGCGCGCACTGCGCCGAGGGGATCAGCTTCGCGAGCAGTGCCACGCTGTCCTCGTGGTCCAGCGGGCCCAGCGTGATCCGGCGTACACCCTCGAGCCCGGCGAGCGTGCGCCGCGACGTCACCACCACCGTGGTGCCGGGGCCGGCCGTCAGGACGGGCCGGACCTGGCTCTCGGTCGCCGCGTTGTCGAGCAGGACGGTTGCCGGGTGGTCCGCCACGGTCGAGCGCCACATCGCCGTCGCCTCGTCCAGGTTCGGCGGCACCTTTGCCCGGGCTCCCGGCACCTGGCGCAGCAGCGTGCGAATCACCTGCAGCGGTGACAGGGGAACCGGACTGAGCCCGGCGAGGTCGACGACGAGGATCGGCCGGCCGGTTGCGACGCGATGCGTCGCCTCCAACGCGCTGCTGGTCTTGCCGACGCCGGGCGGCCCGGAGATCACCACCGGCGACGTGGGCCCGGTCGGCGTCCGGGCGAGCAGGGCGAGCAGCTCGACCAGCTCGCGCTCCCGTCCCGTGAAGTCCGGGACCCGGTGCGGGGCGACCGCCGACCCCTCTCGGCTCTGAGCCGATGCCGCTCGCCGGGCGCGGGCCTCGCGCAGCACACCGGCACGTTCCTGCGGTGCCAGGCCCAGCGCGCCGATGATGGCCTCGACCGTCCTGCGCTGCGGCGCGGCACTGACGCCGCGCTCGATGTCGCTGAGCGTGCGGACGCCGACGCCTGAGCGCTCGGCCAGGCCCTCCAGGGTCAGGTCGGCGGAGAGCCGTAGCTCCCGGAGCCGCTCGGCGAGCGAGCGGGACGCACCGACAGCAGGCAAGTCCGCAGTTCTGCCTGCTTCCTGCCTGGTCAGGCGGCGCTCCCCGTCGGTCCAATGGGTCTCACGGTCGGCCCGCGGAGCGGTGCCCTGAGAAGGGCGCCGACATCCAGACGAAGGACGAGCGAGATTCCGTACATCACCATCTCCGACGGGACCGGGGTCTGTTCCACCGCGCAGGGTAGCGGTCGACCGGGGTGCTGAACGGCGCCTCGCAGCTCGACCAGGACCTCACGACGCCGTTCTTCGGCGCGGACCACGCCGGGCCGGACGCCTCCCCGGGCGCGAAGGACGACTGATGGATCGAGCCGACCGTCCTGTCACCGCTCGAACCACAGGAGAGCCGATGTCCACCGAACCCACAGTCGTCCTCGTCCACGGTGCGTTCGCCGAGTCGGGCGGCTGGTCGGCGGTGATCGAGCTGCTCGCCGAGCGCGGTGTCGACGTCGTGGCCACGCCCAACCCGCTGCGCAGCGTCAGCACCGACGCCGCCAACGTCCGCAGTGCGGTCGACGGGATCGGCGGCCCTGTGCTGCTCGTGGGGCACTCCTACGGCGGCGCCGTCATCACCGAGGCGGCCGTCGACAACCCCGCGGTCGTCGGCCTCGTCTACGTGGCCGCCTTCGCGCCCGATCTCGGGGAGAACGCGCTGCAGCTCACCGGGCAGTTCCCCGGCAGCACCCTGGGTGAGACCCTGCGGTCCTACCCGCTCGGGGACGGCACTCACGACCTCCTCGTCGACCGGGACCTGTTCCCGAACCAGTTCGCCGCCGACGTCGCCCCCGCCGAGGCCGCAATCCAGGCCCGGACCCAGCGACCGGTCAGGGACGTCGCCCTGACCGAGGCGCAGCCGTCGGCTCCGGCCTGGGCGTCGCTCCCGTCGTGGTTCGTGTTCGGCGACGCCGACAGGAACATCCCCGTCGAGGGGCTGCGCTTCATGGCCGACCGTGCCGGAGCGGTGACGACCACCGAGGTTCCCGGGGCGTCGCACTCCGTCATGGTGTCGCAGCCCGACGCCGTCGTCGCCGTGATCCTGCAGGCGATCGACCACCTCACCGCGTAGGACGCAGACGGCGAGGGCCGCCGGTCTCGTGACCGACGGCCCTCGCCGCACGTGCCGGGGGCTCAGGCGCAGGCCGCCCCGTTGACGGTGAAGCCCGTCGGCGCGGAGTTCGTGCCGCTGTACGAGCCGTTGAAGCCGATGCTCGTGGAGCCGCCGGCCGCCAGGTTCCCGTTCCACGCCGCGTTCGCCACGGTCACGGCCGAGCCGGACTGGCTGTAGGTCGCGCTCCAGCCCTGGGTGACCTTCTGGTCGCCCGGGAAGGTGAACGCCAGCTTCCACGACGTCCACGCGGTCGACCCGGTGTTCGTGAGCGTGATGTTCGCGGTGAACCCGTTGCCCCACGAGTTCGCCGAGTACGTCACCTTGCACCCGCCGGGCGGCGTGGTGACGGTGGGCAGGGTCCGGAACGTGACGGTCGTCGAGACCGCCGAGAGCTGTCCGGCGGTGTCCTTGGCGCGGACGGCGAACACCTGGTTGGTGTCCGGGGTGAGCCCGGTGAGCGTCGTGGAGGTGCTCGTCGAGCTCGCCACGACCGTGGACGTGCCGTCCTGGACACGCAGGACGTCGTACCCCGCGACGCCCTTGTCGTCGGTCGAGGCCGTCCAGGTGAGCGTGGCGCCCGTCTGGGTGATGCCCGAGACCACGGGGGTGCCGGGCGTGGTCGGCGACTGGTCGACCGGGACGCCGTCGGTGGTCGTCACGGTGGTGGACGGCGACGTGGAGGACAGCTTGGCGCCGTTGCGGGCCACGACGACGAACGTGTAGGCGGTGCCCGCACGCAGGCCGGTGACCGTGGCGGACGTCGTGGTGGTCGTCGCCACGATCTCGAGGGAGTCCCCGGCGACGCGCACGACGTCGTACCCGGCGACCCCGCTCTCCGCGTCCGTGGAGGGCGACCACGTGAGCGTCACCGAGGTGTCGCCGACGGTGCTCGCGACCGGCGTGCCCGGCACGCTCGGCGGGGTCGTGTCGACCGCAGGGGTCGCACCCGCGTGCTCGGCGGCCCAGCTCGCGAGCCACGCCAGCGCGGAGTTCCAGTTGATCGCGACCTCGTTGACCGAGTACGCCTCGATGTCGTCGACGTAGCACTTCATCGGTGCGCAGCCGGCGGCCGCGGCCGCCGCCTTCGGGTCCTGGAGCTCACTGTTCGGGCCGCCGGAGAACGATCCGGGCGGGGCGGTGGGCAGTGACGCGTCGGCCTGGTGGGCCCAGAACCGGTGGTGCACGTTCTGGACGGCCTTCTCGCCGTAGCCCGCGATGTAGGACTGGTTGAGCGGGTTGCGGCCCTGGAAGTAGTCGAGCGCGGCGTACACACCGGTGCGGTACTTCGCCTGGCCCGTGAAGTCGTACGCGAGGGCGAGGGCGTTCGCGTTGTTGGCGACCTGGCCGTTGGAGCCCCAGTTGTAGGCGCCGGGGTTGTTCGGTGCCGGGTAGGCCTGGCTGGTGGCGCGGGCCAGCGCCGCGTCGGCGAACGCCACGACGGCCGCGCGGGTGGCGGCGACGTCGGCGGCCGGCAGCCCGTTCGGGACCAACGCGAGCGTCGTGTCGCCGAGCCCGCCGGTCCACCCCCAGTCGTACCCGCGCTGCGCGAAGCTGGCGCCCTTGTACAGCGACGACCCGGTGACGTCGGCGCGGTACGTGTCGGAGCCGGTCGTCGCGTAGAGCTCGGCGGCCGCCCAGTAGAACTCGTCCGTCACGGAGGGGTCGCCGTAGGCGCCGCCGCCCGCGCCGTCGTCCGCGGACGCGAACCGGTTCGGGTTCGCCTTGGCGGCGGTGTAGGCCGTCTGCGCCGCGGTGAGCGCCCGCGCGGAGAACGTCGGGTCGAGCGTCTTCCACAGCCGCGACGCCTGCGCCGCGACGGCGGCCATGTTGAGCGTCGCTGCGGTGCTCACCGGCGACAGCAGCCGGCGCTGGCTGTCCTGCGCGGGGATCGTCGGCAGCGCGGTCCAGTTCTCGTCGTGGATCTTGTGGTGCACCATCCCGGCGTTCGTCCGTCCGGCCGGCACCTGCATCCGGAGCAGGAACTCGACCTCCCAGCGCGCCTCGTCGAGGATGTCCGGCGCGCCGTTGGCGCGCTCCGGGATCGCCATCGTGCCGTCGGCCAGCGCGGTCTTGTCGGCGCCCGACACGTAGAGGGTGCGCTCGTAGGCGTTCTGCAGCTGCCACGTCGCGATGCCGCCGTTGACGACGTACTTGCCCTGGTCGCCCGCGTCGTACCAGCCGCCCCGCACGTCCAGGCTGTAGCCGCACGACTGCCGGCACGGGACGCTCGTGTCGCCCTGGTTCGGCGAGATGCCGAGGTGACCGGCCGCGCGCGCGTAGGTGCTGCCGACGTACTGGGCGTCGATCGCGATGCCGCTGCGCTGGTGGTAGAAGAACGCGAGCGAGTCGTAGCGCAGCTTCTTCACCGGGTCGGCGGAGATGTCGAAGGGGTAGCTGCTGGCGTTCGCCGCCGACAGGACGTAGCCCGAGCCGGGTGTGTCGAACGTCGAGAAGTCGATGAGGTGGGTCGAGTCGCCCGACAGCGCGTCGGTGCCCTTGACCGTCGACTGGCCCGACGCGACGACCGTGCCGGCCGCGTTCCGCAGCGTCCACGCCACCGGGGCGGTGGACGTGCTCACGAGCGTCGCGACCTTGGCGACGCCGGGCACGTAGGCGACCTGGTTGACCTTGACCGGGGAGCCCGGGTCGGTCGCGGCGACGGCGGCCTGCGGGGCGACGACGAGGCCGGAGACCGCCAGTGCGGCGGCCACCGCCAGGCCGGCGGCGCGGCGCCGGGTCAACCGGCCTCCGTGGTGGGTACTCGGTGACATGGCTGTCCTCTGCTGGGCGGGCGACGTGGTGGACGGCGACCCACCACGCACGGCCCTCTGCCCAGCGCTGGACACGGCCGTCGTGGGAGCGCTCGCGCCACGGTAGGGCGGCCGGCGGCCGCGACGGACGCCTGGGGCCAGGCGGAATCGATTAGGCGCCCGGACCGACCTCAGTCCCCGCCCGGCGCCGTGCGCGTCACGCGTCGGGCGCGAGGCAGGCCCGCAGGAGTTCGCGGAGCGGTGGGCCGCCGAGCCTCAGGACGTCGCACGTGGCGATGAAGCCTTGCTGCTGGCGCGCGCCGAGGTACCCGACCTCGTACTCGTGCCAGATGGCGGCGACCGTCCTGTCGTCGCCGTCCGGCAGGTCGGCGACGGCGGACGCGACGCGGTCGAGGAACGCCGGCCAGCCCTCGACGCGCCAGTGCTCGTCGTCGGCCGGCAGACGGACGTCGACCTCGGGAGCGCCGAGGTCGACACCGTTCAGGACCAGGTCACGGGGTCGCGCCGAGGTGAGGTCGACCTCGCGCAGCGTCCATCCCGGAGGCCGGTCCGCGGCCCGTCTCCCGCCGATGGTCAGACCGTGGACGACGCCCGCGAACGTGCAGCCGACGAGGTCGCTCCATCCCCAGTCCGTCGCGCTGAACCGGGCGTTGCGGAAGTCGACGCGCTCGAACCGGACCTGGGCATGTGCACCGCGCAGGTCCGCGCCTCGCAGGTCGACGTCCGTCCACGAGCTCGGCAGGTGGTACGACTCGAGCCCGGTGCCGAGCTGGCCGTGGGACAGGCTCGTCCGGCGCAGGGAGGTGTCGGCCACCTCGACACCCCAGCAGCGCAGGCCGCCCAGGTCGGCATCGTCGAGGACGCAGTCCCGGACCGACAGCTCCATCCACGACATCGCGTCGAGGTGGGCGCCCGAGAGGTCGAGGCCCGACCAGGTCGGCAGGTCGGCAGCGCCCTCCGCACGTGCACCGACCGTCGTGCGCTGGGCCGGCGTGGACGTCGGCGTCACGGGACATCCACGCAGGTCCACCCGATCGTCGACGTGCCCGAACGGTCCGTCGACGATCGGGACGCCTCGGACGAGGTGGCTGACCAGACGCGCGATCTCGGCCCGATCCACCCCTGACCAGCGCGCGCGGAGGGCTCGCAGGTCGTCGGCCCGTGCCATGGAGCCCTCCTCGACTGTGGTCGGCGCGGGAGGGGGCCCCGACGGGGACTGTGACGACCTGGAGCTCCGCTGCCGCGAGCACGGTCGGCAGGGTATCCGCCCGCGCTCCGTCGAGCGCCGGATGACCGTGGCCGCCGCGTGCCGACGCCGGTCGCTCCCGACGGGACCCGATGCCGTGCTGCTGAGCCCGTCCGCGGGCGCGAGGGCCGGCTCGTCGTCGCAGGGACCACGAGGTCACGGTGCTGCGAGTGTGGGGTACGGCAGGGCACGGTTGACGACGAGCTGCTGACCGGCCGACCACACGGCGCTCGTGGCCCAGTAGAGGAGCACGCCCACAGGCAGGTGCACCGCCGCGACCGCCATCCCGAGCGGTGCCAGGTACGGCAGCCACCGGGTCTGCTGCGCGAACGGGACGTCGTCGCCGACAGGGGGACGGTTCCGGGCCGCCAGCCACGCGGCGCACAGCTGGGCGACGCACATCAGGACCACGAACAGAGTCCCGCCGGCCATGCTCCCCGCACCGCCGGCGGATACCGCGACGCCCAGCGGCGCACCGAAGATCGTCGCCGCTCCCGCCTGGGCGACCGACGCCGCTCCGAGCGGACCGATGGTCGAGCGCCGGCCGAGCCCCGACAACGTGGCGTACAGCGCGTAGAGGACCGGCGCCTGGAGCAGGGCAGGCAGGCAGCCGGCGACCGGGTTGACCCCGGCCGACCGCATGGCGTCCTGCTGCTCACGGCGCGCGGCCGCTGGGTCGGTGCGGTGCCGGTGCCGGATCCGGCGCAGCTCGGGCTGCAGCGCGCTCATGGCGTGGGCGGCGCGCACCTGGCGGACGGCGAGCGGGACGAGGACGGCGCGGACGACCACGACGAGGCCGACGATGGCCGACGCCCAGGCGGCGCCGCTGGCCGGCTCCAGGCCGAGGGCGGTGACGAGGTCGTGCAGGCCCACCAGTAGCGAGGCGACGAGCCAGCGAACGGGGAAGGTGAGGGCGGAGAGCAGGTGGATGACAGGCATGACGGAACTCCTCAGGCGGACGGGACGGGACGGGAGTCCCGTGCGCGAGCCCGCTCACCGAGGTGGGTGAGTCGTTCCGGTGGAGTGAGTCAGGCGGCGCACGGGGGCGTCGATGCCCCGGGCGCACGTGGTCGGGCACGGCCCGGCCTGTTGGGGTCGCTCTGCCGTGCCGGCCCGCGCCGCACGAGGAGGTCCGGACGCCGAAGCGGTCCGGTGAGGAGCAGAACACCGACTGCGACGGCCACGACGAGCCCGTACAGGCGTGCGACGACGGCCGCGCCGGCGACACCGACCGCTGCGCTCAGGACGAGCTGCGGGTGGGAGGTCATCGCGCCGCCCAGAGCGACCAGCACCGCCACCACCAGCGGCACGGCCGCGGCCACCCGCGCAGCACACGCGCCCGTCACGGTGGCGTCGGCACGCCGCACCGGCGGGAGCTGGGGCACGTGACTGACCTCCAAGCGTTCGCTGCTGACGTCACGCTATCGGCATACGCACGCGGTGTTCAGCGCGCGAGCGTCACGTGGCCGCTGCGTGCCGTCAGGGGCGTGGGAAGCGACCGACCGAGCGAGACCCGCCTAGGCGACGCAGACGACGCCGGTGTTGCCGTCCTGGTCGGCGATCACGGTGAGCGACGGCGCGTCGCTGTCGTCGACGACGGTCCCGCCCGCGGCGACGGCGGCGGCGACCCGTTGCTCGGCGACCTCGGGCGCCACGTAGACCTCGACGTGGAACCGCTGCCGGGGGGCCGTCTCGTCCTCGTCGGCGTCCCCGAACCACAGGTTCGGCACGCGTCCGGTGGCGTCCCGGACCTCGTCGCTGGGGGAACCGTGACCCTGGGCCTCGGCGTTCCCGGTCAGCAGGGCGGCCCACACCGGCGCGATCACCCCGGGGTGCGCGGTGTCGAGGCCGAGCTCGATGACGCTGACCGAGGCAGGGTCGGCGTCGAGGTGGTGCTCGGCGGCGATCTCCGTGATCCGTCGAGCGAGGTCGACGTCCCTGTGGGTCACCCACTCGACGACGTGCTCGGTACCTTCGCCGTCCCGGTACACGGCGTCGGCGCTGATCAGCTTGAGGTCGACGTACCCGTGGCCGATCGACGCGCTCGGGTGGTGCCCGAGCGCGTCGCCCGCCTCGCCCACCGCGGCGACGAACCGGGCGCCGGCGCCGAAGTCGTCGACCAGGTAGCGGGCATGCAGCCCCTGAGCCAGCTGGCGCCAGTCGGTCAGGTCGGCCTCGGCGATCTCGCCACCCGTCAGCATGTCCATGCCCGACGACGCTATCCGTGATGCCGCGGTGTGCCTAGGAGGTGTCTCCCCATTCCTGGCGCGCTCAGGCGAGGCGGCAGGGGAGGCGGCACGGCGAGAGCCGTCCGTGTCGCCCCCTGTGTCGGTGGACGACCGCAGCTCCGCGCCCGGCGCCCTCAGTCGCCCGGCGTCTCCGAGAGACGCGATGCGGTGCGCACCAGGCCGGCGACGCCGGGCGAGACGCTCTGTGGCGGCCAGGCGATGACGGTCGTGACCTGCGCGGCGTCGGAGACGGGGACGACCGCCACCCCGTCGCGCACGGCGTCGCGCACCGACTCCGGCATCACGATCGCGGTGCGGCCCAGCCGCACGAGCTGCAGCACCTGTGTCAGGTCGCGCAGCTCCGGGCCCGGCCCGTCGGGGTAGGTGCCGTCGAGCCGAGGCCAGCGCGGCAGGGGGAGGTGCGGGATCGAGCTCGCCTCGGCGACGGTCAGCGACGTCGCGCGGCTCACGGGATGGCCGGCGGGCAGGATCAGGACCTGGCCCTCGACCCTCAGGGTGTCCACGTCGAAGCCGCTGAGGTCGTCGAAGGGGTGGTGCAGGATCGCGACGTCCGCGCGCCCGTCACGCAGCATCGGTCCTTGATGGCCCGGCGGGCTGAGCACCACCTCGACGTCGACGGCATCGGGTTCGGCGGCATACGCGTCGAGCAGCTTGACCATCAGCTCGCTGGACGCGCCGGCCTTCGCCGTGAGCACGACGGGAGCCCGGCCGGCCGCTTCCGCGACGCGGCGGGTGCGCCGCTCGGCCGCCTCGACCGCAGCCAGGGCCGACCGGCCCTCGCGCAGCAGGGTCTCGCCGGCGGTGGTGAGCGTCATGCCGCGGGGAGAGCGCTCGAACAGGTGGGTCCCGATCCGGCGTTCGAGCCGGGCGATGGCCCGGGACAAGGGAGGCTGCGCCATGCCGAGGCGCTGGGCGGCCCGCCCGACGTGCGACTCCTCGGCGACGGCGACGAAGTAGCGCAGCTCGCGGGTCTCCACGCCAGCCAGCGTACGCCGTTGGCCTCGTGCGATACCGGCGCGGTATCAGGCCCCACCTGATCGGTGTTGGAGGGCGACGCCCCCACGGTCGCACGATCGACGCATGACAGAGAACAGCACCGCGAACAAGAGGACCGCGCTCGTCACGGGTGCCAACAAGGGCATCGGCTACGAGATCGCCGCCGGGCTGGCTCGGCTCGGGTTCCGCGTCGGCGTCGGTGCGCGCGACACCGGTCGACGCGAGGACGCCGTGCAGAAGCTCCGGGCCGAGGGGCTCGACGTCTTCGGCGTACCGCTCGACGTGACCGACGACGCCAGTGTCGCCGCCGCCGCCGCGCAGCTCGAGGAGCACGGTGGCCTGGACGTGCTCGTCAACAACGCCGCCATCACCGGTGGCGTGCCGCAGGAGCCGAGCAAGGTCAGCGCCGACGAGGTCCTGAGGGTCGTCGACACGAACGTGGTCGGCGTCCTGCGGGTCACCAACGCGATGCTCCCGATGCTGCGCCGAGGCCGGTCCCCGCGCATCGTCAACGTGTCCAGCACGGTCGGGTCGCTCGCGCTGCAGACAGCGCAGGCCGAGGCCGTCGGCCCGATCTCGGCCGCGTACTCCCCGTCCAAGTCGTTCCTCAACGCCGTCACGGTGCAGTACGCCAAGGAGCTCGCCGGGTCCGGGATCCTGGTCAACGCCGGGTGCCCCGGGTACGTGGCGACCGACCTCAACGGCCACCGTGGGACGCGAACGCCCGAGCAGGGAGCCGCCGTCTTCCTCGAGCTCGCCACGTTGCCCGACGGCGGCCCGAACGGCACGTTCCGCAACGACACGGGCACCCTGCCCTGGTGAGGGGGCCCGGGCGCCGTCGGTCGCTCAGTGGTGGTGCCTGCCGCCTCGCGGCTTGACCGGACCGAGCGCCGAGGTCACGGCGGCCGTGTAGGCCTCGTAGCCCTCGACCGTCGGGTGGAACGCCGCGGGGTCGGACGGCCCCAGGATCCACGGGTCCGGCGAGTTCGCACCGTGGCCGGCGAAGCGCTTGCGGACGTCGACGAACCGGAACCCGGCACGGGCGGCCGCGGCGGCGATCACCGCGTCGAGGTTGTCGGCAGCGGCGTTGAGGGCACCCAGCTCGGCCGGCGAGGCGGCGAGGTAGTCACCGTCCCTCGTCGAGAAGAGCCGCGGGTAGCCGGTCACGACGACGCGGGCGTGCGGGGCCGCCGCGGCGATCCCGGCGTACACGGTGTCGAGCAGCAGCGGCAGCTGGCTCGTGATGCGGCTGTCGACAAGGGCGACCGCACCCGCGCACTGGGCGTCGGTGCCGCCCAGACAGGCGGTGACGGCGGTCGACCAGCCGATGTCGTTGCCGCCCACGCTCACCGTCACGAGATCGGTGTCGGCGCCCAGCGCGGTGAGCTGGCCGCCGCTGACCAGCGAGGTCGTCGTGGCGCCTGCGCAGGCGACGAAGTCGTCGAGCCGGAGGTGGTGGCGCCCGTCGAGCTGCACGGGGTAGGCGCTCTGCGAGCGGCCGCACGCGGCGTAGGGCGGGACGCCGTAACCGGAGGCGTACGAGTCGCCGAGGGCGTCGTAGACGACGCGCGGGGCGGCGGCCGGGGCCGCACTGGCACTGGCGCCGGCGAGGGCGAGCGTGGCGGCCATGACGACGACGGCGGACCTCGCCGTCCGCAGCGAGCGCTTCATATCCGGACGGTAACCACATCGCCCGGAGCGTGCCCGACGAGACGCCGTACCGGGCGGCGCGCGGCCGAGCCGGTGCACCGGCCCGGGAGGCGCAGGGCCGCGGGCGGGCCGTCGTCGACGACGGCGACGCACTGTCGCTGGCCCTGACCGTGCCATCCGACGCTTGTCAGCCGCCCGCCTCGCGCTCGCTCAGCCCGTCGGCTGCGGCCCGGCCCGGGTGGGAGGCGGCCCGCAGCGCCGCGAGGACCAGCGCGGCCGACAGGACGAGCAGGACCGTGTTCTGCGCGAAGCCGCCGGCCGGGCGCGGGCTCGCCGACGCGACCGTCGCGAACCCGCTGATCGCCCGCGCCACGACCGCTGCCCCTGCGACCCCGGCGACGTGGCGAGGTCCCCACGCGGCGGAACGCGACCAGGCCGTGACGACGACGCCGGTGATCGCCAGGATGAGTACCCCGACCGCCACGCCGACCCAGGTGAAGGGGATGAACCCGTAGCCGAGCGCCGGGACGAGCACCAGACCCCCCACCCGGGCCGGAGAGGGCACGCGCGTGGGCGCCGGTGCCGGCAGGGTGCGCCGGCCGAACGTGCAGGCGACGACGACGAGCACCGCCGCCACCGTCACGGCGCCGGCCAGCTGGGCCGCCGAGGCCGGGTCGCTGCCGGACGTCCGGCTGTCCGACCACACGGCGACCGAGGCCAGCACCCAGAGCAGCGTCAGCACCGCGATGCCCGGAACGCGCAGCCACGGCTGCCGACCGGGCCGTCGGTCGAACGCCTCGACCAGGGCGATCGGCGCGCCGATGCTCCAGACGACGTGCCCGACCAGGAAGTTCAGTGCGAAGGCGCCGCTCACACCGATCGGCGCGACGAGGGTCGGTCCGATCCAGTCCCCCCAGTCGGCGTACTCCATGTAGTACCGGGCGAACAGCGACTGGTCGACGACTCCCGCCTCCAGGACGCCGAACGCCCCCGCGAGCGCCAGGATCCCGGTCCAGTGCATCCTCGTGCGCGCCGCGACCTCGCGGATCAGCACGGCCGGTCCTCCGTAGAGGGGTGCAAGCACGAGGAGCCCGCCCAGCAGCTGCCAGGGCCGACCGGTCACCTCCGGGTCGTAGGCCGTCAGGTACTCCGCCGACACGGGTGCGACGACCATCAGCAGCAGGACGAGCGGCCAGACCCGGACATCGGTCCGGCGAACCGTTCCTGCGGGGGAGGTCATCGCGCCATCATCGCGAAGCCGCCGGTGACGCGGCTCCCCCGAAAGGCCGAGGCCGATGGTCGGATCCGCCCGTCCCGACGACCGCTCGACGAGCGCCCCTCGCGTCGCGCGGCCCACGTGGAGAAGCGCTGACGCTCGCAGGAGTCGACCGCTCAGGTCACCAGCCCGCGCCGGTAGGCGTAGACGACGGCCTGCACCCGGTCGCGCAGGCCCAGCTTCGCGAGGATGCGTGACACGTACGTCTTGACCGTCTCCGGGCTGAGCACGAGCGTGGCGGCGATCTCGCCGTTGGACAGGCCGGCGGCGATGAGGCGGAGCACCTCGAGCTCGCGAGGGGTGAGCCGGGCCTCGTCGGGCGCCGACGCGGGCGGGCTGATCCGGCTGGCGTACCGGCCGACGAGCTGTCGGGTCACCTCGGGCGCCAGGAGAGCGGCCCCGGTGGCGACCGTGCGGATGCCGTTCAGCAGCTGGGCCGGTGGGGCGTCCTTGAGCAGGAACCCGCTCGCACCGGCGCGGAGCGCCTCGTACACGTACTCGTCGAGGTTGAACGTCGTGACGACGAGCACCTTGACGGGGTCGGGCACGCCGGAGCCGGCCAGCAGGCGGGTCGCCTCGATGCCGTCGAGCACGGGCATGCGGACGTCCATCACGAGGACGTCGGGCCGCACCCTTCGCGCCAGGTCCACCGCGGCACGACCGTCGCCGCACTCGCCGACCACCTCGAGGTCGGGCTGGGCGTCGATGATCGTCGCGAAGCCAGTGCGGATCAGGGCCTGGTCGTCGCACACGACGACGCGGACGGGTGCCGTCACGGCCGACCCGGCCCGGGGATGCGAGCCTGGACGACGAACGCGCCACCCACCTGGCGTCCCGCGGTGAGCTCGCCGCCGAGCAGGCCGACGCGGTCCCGGAGCCCGGCCAGGCCCCGGCCGCTCCCCCCGGGAGACACGGTGAGCGAGCCGGGGGCGTCGGTGCGGACCTCGACCAGGATGTCGTCCGGGCCGTGCTGGACGCGGACGACGGTGCGGCTGCCGTGCGCGTGCTTGAGCGCGTTGGTGAGGGCCTCCTGCACCACCCGGTAGGCGGCGATCGCCCCGCTGCTGTCGTCGGCCGTCGGCACACCCTCCTCGACGTACTCCACCGGCTGGCCCGCCTGCCGGGCGTGCTCGACGAGGCCACCGAGCTCGCCGACGGTCGGCGTGCGCGGGTGGGGGTCGTGGCCGGGGTCCAGCACGTCGAGCAGGTGCCGGAGGTCGCTGATGGCCCGACGCCCGGTGTCGGTGACGGCCGTGAGGGTCCGGTCGAGGCGGTCCGCGTCGGCCGTCAGGTACCGGGCCGCCTCGGCCTGCACCACCATCGCCGTCACGTGGTGGGTCACGACGTCGTGCAGCTCGGCGGCGAGGCGGGTGCGCTCGCCCGCACGGGCGGTCTCGGCCACGTGGCGGCGATGCTCGGCCTCGGCGACCCTCGTCTGCCGGAGCCACGCCCCGATGCCCCAGGAGACCGTCAGCACGAGGTAGAACGTCACGAACCCGGAACCGCCCTCGGACGACCCGAGCCGGGCGAGCAGGAGTGCCAGCACCGCGTAGGCGGCAGAGGCGGCGACGACCGTGAGACGCCGGTGGCGCTCCAGGTGCGCGGCCGCACTGAGCAGCGCGACGAGCAGCGCGACGCCGGCGACCGTGTGGTAGCCGCGGAGCTGGTCGATCGCGAAGCCGAGCGACACCAGCGCCAGGCAGAGGGCCGGCGACCGTCGGCGGACGGCCAGCGGCAGGCACTGCAGCACGACGACCACGACGGCGACCCCGTCCGTGGCACGGTCCGGCAGGTTGCCGAGCTGCGTCCCCTGGTCGTGCAGAGCCCCGACGAACGACCCGAGCAGGAGCGCCACCGCGAGCGGGAGGTCCCGGACGACGACGTCGTAGCCCTGCCACGTCGCGGACGCCCGCCGGAGCTCGATCACGGTCAGACCGTAACGGTCGATGCGGCCCGCGCCGCCCGCCGCGGCCGCGGTACCAGACGGCCGCGCCGGTGGGCCAGCCGCAGGAAGCCGGCGGTCAGCGCCAGTCCTGCCAGCACGGACAACAGGCTCGCCTCCGGGCCGAACGCGCCTCCGGACAGGAGGACAGGCCCCGACGTGACCCCGTGCAGCAGGCCCGCAGGGGTGCCGGCGCCCGAGACGACGGTGCCGAAGATGCCGCCCGCGGCGAAGTTCCAGCCGAAGTGGATGCCGATCGGGAGCCACAGCCTGCGTGTCGCGACGTAGGCAGCACCCAGCATCGCGCCGGCCTCGACCGCGATGGCGACCGCTCCCCAGAGGGTGGCGTCGGGGTTGACCAGGTGCACGGCGCCGAACAGGACGGACGTCAGCGCCAGGGCCACCCACGTGCCGGTGCGCTCCTCGAGGCGCCGGAACACGATGCCGCGGAACACCAGCTCCTCCGACACCGCGGCGGCGGCCGTGAGACCCGCGAACGCCAGGGCCGCCGGGACCGACCCCCAGCCCGTGATGTCGTAGCCGCCGGCGATCGTGATGCCGCCGATCACCACCGAGAACATCACCAGGCCGATCCCCAGACCTCGGACCAGCGCCGAGCCGGCCCCGGCCAGCCCGACCTCGACCGGCTCGCGGTGCTCGGTCCTGCGCACCACCCACGAGTACGCGAGCAGCGCCAGCACTGCCGTCGCCAGCCCCAGGACGAGCGCGAGGAGCCAGCTCCCCTTGGCCGCACCGACCGCCAGGCCGCCGGCGACGGCGACGCTCCCGACTGTCCCCAGCTGCTTCACCAGACGCATGACGAGCCCTCCTCAGATGCCGCGGCGGGGTGCTGCGGCTCCTGGGAACGCTAGAAAACGGGGTGCCTCCGGCGCGTCACCGCTCGGTGGACACTGGCCTGTAGCTCGCTCGGGGGATGCCGGCACGAGCCGTGGTCAATGCGACGACGTCAACCACCACCGGTGTCAGGCGGAGCGTCGTACGGCATGGCGCACGTAGATCACGCCGTTGCCGAACGCTCGGTGATCCAGCAGCTCCAGGTCGAGACGGACGCCCCGCGGCAGCGCGGGCTTGCCGCCGCCCACGAGCACCGGGCCCAGCAGCAGGACGCACTCGTCGACGAGGCCGTGCCGGAACGCCTCAGCCCCGAGGGTCGCGCCGCCGACGCTCAGGTCCGAGCCGGACGTCTCCTTGAGCCGTCGGACCGCCTCCGGGTCGAACTGTCGCTCGATGGTCGTCCGTGCCGTGGACACCGCGTCGAGCGTCGTGGAGTAGACGACCTTGTCGGCGTCGCGCCAGATCCCCGCGTACTCCCGGACGACGGCCGGTTCGTCCGTCAACCACTCGTCGTCCTCCCAGACGCGCATCGTCTCGTACATGCGGCGGCCGTACAGCGAGGTGCCGATGTGCCGCTCGTGCTCGTTCCAGAACGCGTGCACCTCCTCGTCGGGCATCGACCAGTCGAAGGAGCCGTCCTCGTCCTCCAGGTAGCCGTCGAGCGACGTGTTGGCTGCGTAGATCAGCTTGCCCATGACTGCCTCCGACCGGACGGGAGCTCAAGGTTGGCAGCGGCACGGAGGCACCGGCAAGTGCCCGGGGGACCGCGACGGGTCGATGCGTCGACGACGGCCCGGCGCCCGTGACGACGTGCGTGCCGATGATCCGTCGTGGATGCCAGGAGCCCTCACTGACCCGGTCTGGGACAGTCTTCCGCCGGTGCCCCAACCTTTTTGGCGGTTGCGCCGTTCTTGTGGGCGTTGACCGATGGAGAGGTGGGTGTGCTGATGGCTCGGTGGGAGCCGATGCTCGAGCAGCTCGTACAGGAGCGGTACGCGCGGCTGTTGTCGCGCGCGACGTTCCTGACGGGGTCGCGTCAGGATGCGGAGGATCTGGTCCAGGAGGCCTTGGTGGCCTCGTTCTCGGGACGGGCGCGGTTCGGCTCGGTGAACGAGGCCGAGGCGTACGTCCGCCGGGCGATCACGACCAGGTCGGTGGACCGCGCGAGAACTGCGCGGCGTGAGTGGGGTGCGCGGTCGCGGCTGGCCGGACACGCGGCGCCGGCCGTGCTGGTGGAGCCGCAGGGGTTGTCGCGCGACGTGGTCGGCGCGTTGGCGGCCTTGCCGCCGCGTGCGAGGGCCTGTGTGGCGTTGCGGTTCCTGGACGACCTGTCGATCCGGGAGACCGCGGTTGCCCTCGGGCTCACGGAGGGGTCGGTCAAGCGGTACACCGCTGACGGCATCGGCGCGCTGAACGCGGCGCTCGGTACCTCGGCGAGCGATCTGGAGTTCGCGAACGTGAAGGAGGTTGGTCGTGGAGCGTGATCTGTACGAGCTGATGCGTGTCGCAGCGGATGCGGACGAGGCGACGCTCGCCCACGTGGGCACCGAGGGTCCGATGGGGCGCGCCCTGGCCGGTGTGCGGCACCGTCGCCGGGTCCGGCACTCCCAGCAGACGGTGCTCGGCGTCGCGGCGGTCGCCGCCCTGGGGGTCGCGGTGGTGCTGGCGGGCAACCTGGCCCGACCGCACGTGGACCCGGCGGTGACGCCCAGCCCGCACGTCTCGACCAGCCCGCACCCGTCGACCACACCGACCGCGACGGCCGTGCCGTCGACGCCGCCGGTGCCGCTGATCGAGGAGCCCGGCCTGCCGCCCTACCGGCCACTGACCGCCGACGTGCTGGCGACCGCAGGTGCCGGATGGGTCGTCAGCGAGCTCGACCTGCCCGGGACGGACGAGTCCGATTTCGTCCCGGCGGAGGGCACCGCGATCTTCGTGTCGTCGCCGACCGGCGACGTCTACCGCGCGGCTGCTCCCGACCCGTCCGCCGTCGGCCCTCGGTCCAAGGTCGCGTTCACCCTGGAACGATGGCCCGTGGGTGCGTCCTACGCCGTGGTGAGCGGCCTGGGTGAGTGGCAGCACCGTGGCCGCCTCGACCTGCTCACCGGAGTCGTCACGGAGGACGACCGCGGCCTTCCGGAGCAGATGCAGCTCGTCGACGTGACGCCCGACGGCACCGAGGTCTGGGAGAGGTCGCCGGGTGCGTTCCCGCTCGGCGGCGTGTGGGTGGTCCCGGCGTCGGGGGAGGCTCGGCAGGTGGGGCCCGGCGGCGAGAACGACGACACGGACGTCCTTGCGGTCGACCCCTCCGGCCGGTACGCGGCGGTCAGCACGGGGCAGGGCCCCGGAGTGCTCGACCTGACGTCCGAGACGCTCGGCGCGCCGATGAGCGTGGAGCGGCCGGCGGGCGACCAGTGCGGTTCCGGGGTCTGGTTCAGCGCGACACGCCTGCTGGTCAACTGCGTCTCCTTGGGCGAGGACCAGTCGGTGGTCGAGACCGCAGTGGTCGTCGACGTCTCGGGCGGGGACCCCGTGGTGGTGTCCACGCGGGAGTACGACGACGGCGAGCCGTACCCGGCGAACGCCGTGCGGGTCGCGGACGGGGTGTTCGCGGCGTGGGCCGGGGAAGGCCGTGGTTGGCCCGGTGCTCGTTGTCCCGGGGTCGTGTGGTTCGACGGCGAGGGTCGGGCGACGGCGCCGGTCCCGTCCGCGGGCGACGGGTCCACGTCCGCGATCGGGGCGGTCGACGGGTTCCTCTACACCGGGGAGTCCGAGTGCGGCTCCGATGCAGTCACGCGGTCCGTCACCCGGCACGACCCGGCCACGGGCCAGGCGACCGTCCTTCTGACGAGGCCTCTCACGGACCCGGACGGTCCGGGCATCGGCAAGGTGGTCGTCTCGCGATGATCCACCGCCCACCGGTGGTGCACACCGTGTGAGCGCGGCCCCGACGATCGCTCGTCGGGGCCGCGCGCGGCTCACCCTGGATGACGGCGTGGCCGGGTGAATGGTGCAAGGCGAGAGGCCGCTCCTGAGGGAGCGGCCTCTCGCGTCACCCACGCATGGACCACGGCAGAGCGGAACGGCGGCTCAGCGCCGTGACGGCCCGCTCTCCGGGATCGAGCGGGTCAGGAGCAGGTCGGGCTCGACGTGCTGGGCGACCCGCTGCCGAGGAAGCCGAAGCTCGTCGATCCGCCGGCGGCGACGCTGCCGTTGTACTGCGCGTTCCGCACGGTCAGTGTCGCGCCGGAGCCCGTCGCGACCCCGTTCCACGTGGAGCTCACGGACGCGCCAGGGAGGGTCACGTTCCACGAGGTGATCGCCGACTTGCCGGCCGTGACCGTGACCTCGCCCTGGTAGCCGCCCTGCCACGCGCTGACGGTGCGGTAGGTGGCGGTGCACACGGACGAACCGCCGGTCGGCGTCGGGGTGGGCGTCGGGGTCGGGGTCGGGGTCGGAGTGACGGTGGGCGTGGGCGTGGGCGTCGGCGTGACGGTGGGCGTCGGCGTCGGGGTGGGCGTCGAGCCGTCCCCGCCCGCCGTCTTGTACGTGACGACCGTCCGTGCCGCCGAGCACTTGCCGCCGCAGGACGAGGGCAACGAGAAGGAGTACTCCCGACCGCCGAAGAGGTACGCGCCGGTGACGTCCTTGACCCTGATCCGGTAGTCCGTGCCGCCCGCGGTGGTCGGCTTGACCAGGTACGACTGCCCCATGTCGATGTTCATCGGGGTCGTCACCCACGCGCCGTCGGTGAAGTGCTCGACGCCGTGGATGCCGTTGGGCAGGTGGTTGATGGAGACCCCGGCCCACCACTTCTCCGAGCCCTGGATGAACCCGATCTCGATGTCGCCGGAGTAGTTCGGCGCCTTGATGAACTCCCACGTCACCTTGCGGTTGCCCCAGTGCGCGGGCTCGAGGTCACCGACCGCGGTGCCGTTCTTCTGGAACAGGTTGATGGCCTGGTGAGCCAGGTCGATGTGGTACGGGTCGTCACGGCACCACGCGTTGGGGTCACCACAGCTGTCGGCGACGAGCATGTCGAGCGTCGCGCCGTTGTACTTGTCCTGCACCCACGCGCCGTTGCGGCAGAACGCCTGCCCGGCGGCGCCGTCGTTGATGCCGGTGCAGTAGTCGGAGATCGACACCCGCACCCAGCGGCCGCAGTTGAGGCCGTTGTTCCACATGCCGACCTTGGGGTCGTTCGCGGCCATCGGCCGCGAGTACATCGCGTAGTCACGCGGCGTGTTGAAGACGTTCAGCGCGATCCAGTTCTGGGTCTCGAGCTGGTCCTGCGGCAGTCCGCAGCCCCCGTACGGTGCGCCGAGGTTGTCGAACCACGTCGCGCTGCCGGTCACCGGCGCGGGCTCACCGCCGGGGGTCAGGGCGTGCGCAGGCACCTGCGCGACGACGAGCGCCGCGCCCGCCAGCAGCACGGCGAGCACACGACTCCACGGACGGACTTTCCCTTGCGCGGACATGACGGTTCCTCCCGGTGGGCGACGGATCGCCCCGAGTGTGCACCTCGGTGTCGGGGTCGCGTGGGGGCGGTCGCGTCTTTCCTCGGGGACGAATCGTTTACGCCGACCCGCGTCGCGGACCTCCGGCGGCCTCTGACCACGGCCGACGATCCGGCGGCCCCCCAGAGCCGATGCGCGGTCGCAGCACCTCCACTAGCCTTCCGCGGTGGCCGCCCACCCGGGGCGCGCCCCACGGTCAGGGGGCTCTACCTATGCGTTCGTCCATGTCGGGCTTGTCCTCGTTGCGTCTACCGATCGTCCTGGCAGCCGTCCTCACGGCCGGTCTCGCCGGCGCGGCTCCCGCCTCCGCCGCGCCCGTCGGTGCGGGCAGCACCGTCGACTTCTCCGGGAGCGGGGGCGACTACATCACGCAGGACCGTGCCTGGTCCTACGACACGAGCGACGCCACGATCACGGCCACGGCATCGGCCGACGGCAACCGGCTCAACCTCGGCATCGACGGCGACACCCGGTGGTACCTCGACTTCGCGGCGCCGGCGGGCGAGAGCCTGACCGCAGGGGTCACCTACGACGGCGCGACCCGCTACCCGTTCCAGGAGTCCGAGGAGCCCGGGCTCAGCCTGTCGGGTGACGGCCGCGGCTGCAACGAGCTGAGCGGGTCGTTCACGGTGCTCGCCGCCGACTTCAACCCCGACGGGTCGGTCGAGCAGTTCGAGGCCACCTTCGAGCAGCACTGCGAGAACAGCACCACGTCCGTCGCGACCGGTCGGGTCGTCATCGCGGACGAGGTGGCGCCGGTCGAGCTGACCGTCGACGCCGAGGTGACCTCCGGCACGGTCTCGCGGGTGTCCGGCCGCGCCGAGCTGACCGGCACGCTCACGTGCAGCCGCGAGACCCAGGTGGACCTCGCGGGCACCCTCGCGCAGCGCATCTCCCGCGGCAAGCTGGCCACCGGCTCCTGGTCCCTCGAGGACGTCGCGTGCGGGCCCACCGCCACGACCTGGACGGCGACCGTGGTCCCCGCCGGGAGCGTCCCGTTCGGCCGCGGACTGGCGCAGCTCGACGCGACGGCGCAGGCGACCGACGACGCGTCCGGCGTCGTCGTCACGGACGTCCTGGACGCCGAGGTGCGGCTGCGTCGCTGACGCGCCGTCGGCAGTGGGTGTGGGGACGAGGTGGTCGGGGACGTCCGCTTCAGGAGCTCGCCGGAGCGGCCGCGTTCGACAAGATCCACAGCATGCGCACGCCGGTGAGGGCGAAGATGCCGAACGCGACTGCGAGGTAGACCGCCACGCGGCGACCGCGGGTCGTCCACGGGACGACCGCGACCGGCACGGGCGCGACGAGCGCGGACGCGAGCAGAAAGGGGAGGACGTACAGGCGGTCGGCGTCATCGACACCGAACCCACCGCCGGTGCACCCGCTGATGCCGCACAGCGCGAGGTCCGCGACGAGCCACGCGGCGAACCCCGCGGCGCAGGTGATCGGCAGCGACCAGAGAAGATGCAGTGCCGGGTAGCGACGCATACGGACTATGTCGGCGCGCGCGGCCCGCGACGTGAGAGCCGGTCACCGACCGGCGCTCCCCGACCACAGGCCGTCGCCGACGCTCAGGCCGGCGGCTCCTGGTACAGGCCGACGACGTTCCCTCCCGGATCGCGGAATCGAGCGGTCAGCTCACCCGGGTCCCCGCCCACCGGCTGGACGATCTCGCAGCCCTCGGCCATCACGCGCCCGACCGCCGCCTCGAGGTCGTCGACCCAGACGTACACCAGGACCCCGAGCGCGGCCGCGTCCCGGTGGGGGACCCAGTGGCCGCTGACCTCGTCGGTCGAGTCCTCGAAGAAGTAGGTGCCGTGCTCGGCACGCACCTTCCAGTCGAAGACGCGGGCGTAGAACTCGGCCGCCTTCTGCGGATCGTCTGCCGGCAGCTCGACGTGGCAGATCTTGCCGTGACGCAGGGTGGTCATGAGCATCACCTCGGCTCGATGATCGCGGCCGCCGGGGCACCGGGTCCAGTGAGGGGGTCGCCGACGTCGAGGCGGCCACGCGGTGCCAGACGGCGGCAGGAGAGCGCGGCCGAGGTCAGGGCGTGTTGATCCACGCCCGGGTCGCACCGGTGTGGGGGTCCACGTCGAGGTAGTCGTCGCGCCCGTCGCCGTCGAGGTCGGCGAGCTGGACCTGGCTGCCCGGCACGCCGACCCCGGAGGCGACCTGGCCCTGGGGCTGCCAGATCCACTCGCCGCCTCCGGGCCTCGGGCCGCCGTTGGTCCACATGTCGACGGAGCTGTCGTCGTGCAGCACCAGGTAGTCGGGTCGGCGGTCGCCGGTCAGGTCGGCGATCCGGATCTGGCTGCCGGGAGCGCCGACGCCGCTGGCGATGGTGTCCTGCGGCGTCCAGGACCAGTCGCCGCCGGTGGGTTTGATGCCGCCGTTGAGCCACGCCTGGACCGAGCTGTTGTCGTTCACCCGCCAGTAGTCGGCCAGGCCGTCGGAGTCGAGGTCGGCGAACCGGACCTCGTCCCCGCGCGCGCCCACCCCGCTGGCGATGGTGCCCTGCGGGCGCCAGATCCACTCCTCGCCGCCCGACCCGTTGCGGCCGCCGTTCAGCCACGCCTGCACCGAGCTGTCGGGGTTGACCACGAGGTAGTCGGCGAGGCCGTTGCGGTCGAGGTCGGTGAAGCGCACCCTGCTGCCGGGCGCGCCCACCCCGCTGGCGATCGTGCCCTGCGGGCGCCAGATCCACTCATCGCCGCCCGACGGGTTGCGGCCGCCGTTCAGCCAGGCCTGCACCGAGCCGTTCGCGTTGACCTGCAGGTAGTCGGCCGACCCGTTGGCGTCGAGGTCCGCGTACACGACCCGGCTGGCGCTGCCGGTGGTGATGGAACCGCGGGGCTCCCACTGCCAGACGCCGGTGCTGCGCCACATCCGGGTGTTGCCGGTGGTCGGGTCGACGTCGAGGTAGTCGGCCCGCCCGTCGCCGTCGATGTCGGCGAACTGGATACGGTCGCCGGACACGCCGACGCCGGTCGCGACCGTGCCCTCCTCGCGCCAGGCCAGCTCCTCGCCGCCCGACGGCTTGAAGCCGGCGTTGAGCCACGCCCGCACCGAGCTGTCGGGGTTGACCACGAGGTAGTCGGCGGTGCCGTTGGCGTCCATGTCGGCGAACCGGACCCGGTCGCCGGGGACCCCGACGCCCGGGGCGATCTTCAGTACCGGGCCCACGCTGCCTCTGACGTACAGCCGTGCGGTGACCGAGCTGTCGTCGGCGACGGTCAGCCAGTCGGCCGGGCCGGGGTCGTCGATGTCGGCGAAGTAGTGCCGGCCGGCGATGCCGCGGCTCGGCA
The DNA here is from genome assembly GCF_054057935.1 of Cellulomonas sp. URHB0016. Classification (NCBI taxonomy): domain Bacteria; kingdom Bacillati; phylum Actinomycetota; class Actinomycetes; order Micrococcales; family Cellulomonadaceae; genus Cellulomonas; species Cellulomonas sp. URHB0016. Next base: position 3,045,385 of record NZ_JBSRZU010000001.1, read on the forward strand.
GGTACGACGTGGCGGTGCCGTCGGCCTTGTAGGTCGCGATGTCCCCGTGGTCGGGGTCGTACTTGATCATCTCGGCCTTGCCGTCGACGTCGAAGTCGGCGAACCGCCACACGGGGCGCACGTCCCACGCGGGGGTGCTCACGGTGCGGTGCGAGTGCCAGGTCACGGTGCCGTCGTTGTTGACGCCGCCGTTGGTCCACTGCTCCACCGTCTGGTCCGGGTGGGTGACGAGGTAGTCGGCGCGGCCGTCGCCGTCGAGGTCGGCGAAGTGCACCTCGTCACCGCTGCCGAGGGCCAGGCCACCGGGGTACGCGCCGGGCGCCATGGTGCCGCTCGCCACGACGCCCTGCGGTGCCCAGCCCCGCACCGGTCCGCCGGGGGTGGACGGCGTCCCGGGTTCCCCCACCCAGCCCATGACGAGGGCGGTCTGGACGCCTCCCGCAAAGGCGTCGGCGATCTTGCGGTAGCCCTCGTCGTTCGGGTGCAGCCCGTCGGCCAGGTCGCCGAGGGTGACCGCGTCGAGATCCACCCGGACCAGGTGGTCGCCCCGGTTGATCCGGTCGTCGAGCATCGTCCTGATCGCCGCGTTGTACGCGGTGATCCGGGCCTGGACGCTCGGGTCCTGCGCCGGCGGGAGGGTACCGACCACGATGGCCACGCCGGGCGACCCGGCGAAGGTCCGGTCGATCAGCGCGCTCAGCCGGGCAGGGGCGCTCGCCACGTCGACGTTGCCCACCATGTCGTTGGTGCCGGCGAGCAACGTCACGACGTTCGGGCGCTTCGACGGTACGGCGGTCGACGCCTTCTGGGAGATCTGGTCGATCGTGTACCCGGGCCACCCTTCGTGGTCGGTGTCGGGAATGTCGCGACCGTGGTTCCGGCTGCCGACCAGGTCCCGCTTGAGGATCGACGCGAAGACGAGCGTGGCCGCCAGGGTGCCGAGCAGCTGGCCGAACGTGACCTTGCCGAGGTCGTCCTGCATCTTGTCGCGGTAGCCGGACTCGTTGCTGCTGCCGTAGCCCTCGGTGATCGAGTCGCCCAGGGGCATCAGCCGGAGCCCGGACGGCGGCTCGGCAGCGGCCCGCTGCCGCCCGATGCCCACGGGGCGATGGTCGGAGGGTGGGCCGCCGAGCACGTAGGCGTCGCCGAGGTCGGTGTTGCGCTCGTTGGTGACGAAGTAGTCGTACCGGTTCCCGCTGTCGTGGGTCGGAGTGTTCACGTCCGTGGCGATCATGCCGGCCAGGGGCGGGAAGTAGTCGCGGTCGACGAGGACCTGCGGTTCGACGTTGAAGTCCCCGCCCACCGTCCACCGGTAGTCGACCCCTCGGTCCTCGCCCCAGCGGAGCACCTCGCTGTCGATCTCGTCGAGCAGGAGGCCGGCGTCGCCGCCGCCACCGGAGAGGGCATGGACGGTGAAGTACCAGTGCGCGCCGTACCGGACGCCGAGGGCGATGCGGCCCGCGTCGATCGGGTTCTCCACCACGTTCACCTCGTCGGGCTCGCGGTCGACGACGACGGCGATGTTGACCCGGCCACCCCGACCGTTCTGGGTGAGCACGAAGTACACCGTGCGGTACGCCGGTGCGGTGTTCTCCGTCCCGACGTTCCAGCTGTAGCGCTGGATCTGGTGGGCGGTGATGGTGCCGTTCCTGGACACGGTCGTGCGGGTCAGGCCCGTCAGCTGGGTGGACGAGGACGCCGGAGTGGCGCCCGCCTCCTGCAGCAGGACGATCGGGTACTGCCGCGCCCACCCGCGAACGTTGTTGAACCACTTGTTGGTGTCCGCCTCGTCCTCGTTGGCGCCCCGCATGTTCCAGGTGACCAACGGCGTGCTGGACAGCGGCCGGTCCTCAGCCGCAGCGGGCGCGGCGTGCAGCGCGACCAGGACGGCTGCGAGCAGGCACAGCACCATCCCCATGGCCACGGCCGGCATCCACGTCGGCGTGAGACCCACGACCCGTCGGCGGTTCGCCGGAGACCGGGCACCGGGGTGCGTCGCGCCGCCGAGGGACGGGTGAGCGAGGGGAGATCTCATGTCACTCCTGAGCTGGGACCGGCAGTCGCCGACGGGGGCGACACGGGATGGGTGCGCTTGCGCTGGTCACGGCTCGCGGGTCTGCTCGGTGATCACGACGGACGCGGCGGGCTCCGCGCCCCAGGCGGCGAGCAGCGGCAAGGTGCGCGCCGTCCGGGAGTGCGGCTCGACGGTGTAGAGCACGAGGTGCTGGTCGGTCTCCTGCGGGGCGACGAGCAGCTCGACGTCGAAGACGAGGTCGCCCGCGACCGGGTGCCGGATGCGGCGTGGGGCCGAGGAGTACTCGCTGACGCGATGGTCGTCCCACCAGCGTGCGACGTCCGGGTCGGCTCGGCGCAGCTCGTCGATCTGGTGCTCCAGGCGGCGGTCCTGCGGGTACCGCGCGGCCTCGCGTCGCAGCCCGGCGACGGCTGCGCGGGCACAAGCGGCCCAGTCGACGATCCGTTCGCGTGCGTCCGGGTCGAGCAGCAGGTAGCGCGTGTAGGACGTGCCCGGCTCCATCGGGTGCCCGTAGACGGCGCAGAACAAGGCGTTGCGGGCCAGCACGATCCCGCGTCGTCCGATCACGAGGGCGGGCAGGTGGTCGAGCATGCTGATCACGCGCAGCAGACCAGGATCCGGCCGCTGCGGCCGGTAGGCGGTCGCGCGCAGCGGGTGCGCCGCCCCGGGTGCGGCGAGGTCGTCGAGGTGGGCACGTTCGACCTCGTCCAGGCGCAGCGCCCTGGCCAGGGCATCGAGCACCTCGCGGGAGATGTTGGCCTGGCGGCCCTGCTCCAGGCGGCTGTAGTAGTCGGCGCTGACACCGGCGAGCATGGCGAGCTCCTCGCGGCGCAGACCGGGTACCCGGCGCTCACCGGGCACCGGGCTGATGCCTGCCTGCTGGGGCGTGAGCCGGTCCCGGCGCGAGCGCAGGAACGCCGCCAGCTGAGCTCGGTCACGGGTCATGTGTGCGACCGTAAGGGGGAATCAGGCGGATCTGGGTGGTCCCGTCATGCCCAGGCACGGCGGTGGGCGTCCGGCGCGCGGGCCGGCCGTCGCCAGCCCGGGTGTGACGGCGCGAGAAGCGTTGCACCATCACACCCGGGCCTGACCAGGGGTGACGTGGTCCGCCGACAGTCGTGAGCTACGACGTCGGCGTACCGTCGGGCCCGGACGTCAGTTCGCGAGGCGCAGGTAGAACGCGGGACCCTCGTACTGGTACTCCGGCATGGTCTTGACGAGGGCGATCTCGTCCGGGTTGGCCGAGTAGAAGTGCGTGCCGGACGCGGGCCGGTAGAACCGGTGCATGGCGCTCAGGCCGGGGCCGTTCGCGGAGAAGACGCGACCGGCGATCCCGTTGAGCTGGTACTGCGGGAAGCCCACGACCTGCGCGTACTCGACGGTGTTCGCCGTGTAGAAGTGCGAGGCGGTGCCCTTGAGCTGGAAGCGGTTCAGGTCGGACAGCGGCGTGGTGGACGAGGTCGCGTAGGGCGACTTGATGTAGGCCACCCGGCCCTCGTACAGGTACTCGGGGTAGCCGATGACGGTGTTGCGCTCGCCGTCCGAGGTCGAGTAGAAGTGCGTCCCCGTGCTCGGCACGTAGAAGCGGTAGAGGGGCATCTCATCCGCCGCGGCGGTGCTGTGGGGGTACTGGACCAGGACGATGTTGGCGACCCAGCCGTAGTCGGAGTGCGCGATCGCGACGCCCGCATCGGTCATGTTCGGGGCCCAGCCCTCGTACTCCCACTCGTCCAGCCAGAACGCCACCTCGTCCAGGAAGTCGGCCTGGGTGACGGGCGACCCGTCCTCCCAGGTGCCCCACCAGTAGACGAGGCCCGACGTGCCGTCCAGCGAACCGGCCGGCACCTTCGACTCGAGGTCCGGGTCCTGCTGGGGTTCGCCCTCGTCGTTCTGGGTCCAGCCCAGCTCCGCCTGCCGGCTGGCCCAGTCCCCGGCGACGGAGTCGAGCTCTGCGCGGCGGCTGACCGGCTCGTGTCCGCCGGAGAGGCGGGCGAGGTTGACGCTCCGGAACGCGGGCCAGTCGAGGCCCTTGACGGTGCGGTCGACCGTGGCCGACATGGCGGCCTGCGTCCCGTCCGCCGACGCGTCGGGCGCCGCTGCGGCGGTGTCCCAGGACGACGACGGGAGGAGCGCGCCGTGCGAGGAGTGGGGGGTGGCCGAGGCAGCCACGGCGCCGACGCCCGTCAGGGCGACGGTGAGTGAAAGACCGAGCGCGAGCCCGGTCAGTGTGCGAGTGCGCACAGGGGTCCTCCTAGGTGTGCCGATCCCGCGACGAACGTGCGCGGGTTGTGTCCGAGTCGTCGGCATATGGCGACCCATCCGTGAGCCGTTCGGCAGGCGGGGTGCTCAGACTCCGGCGAGTTCACCGTTTTGGCCGAGTGTCGCCCGGCCTGTCCGGACGTGCGGTCGGACGACCAGGTCCTGCGACGCCGCCAGCCAGGCTCGTGGGGACGACCCGAGCGCGCGGGTGAACGCGCGGGAGAACGCGGCCGGCGTCGCGTAGCCGAGCTCGGTCGCCGTCCGCCCCACGGACGCCCCGGAGCGGAGCCGCTCCTGGGCGATGGTGAGGCGCCAGTGCGTCAGGTACTCGGCGGGTGGTTGGCCGACCAGCTCCTTGAACCGTGCGGCGAACGAGCTGCGCGACATCCCCGCCTCACGGGCCATCGACGCGAGCGTCCACGGGCGGCCCGGGTGCTCGTGCAGAGCGACCAGCGGGCGCGCGACCCGCTCGTCGGACAGGCCCGAGATCAGCCCGGCAGGCAGCGCGAGCTCCTCGGTGTGCTCCAGGATCCAGCGGAACAGCTGGATGAGGACGATCTCGAAGAGACGGTCGGCCAGCAGCCGGTTCCCGCACCGGACGTTGTCGATCTCCGAGAACAGCAGGTCCAGCGCAGGTTCCAGGGAGACCACAGCGTCCAGGGGGAGCACCAGGACCGGCGGGAGCGTGCGGACCAGCGGGTGGGTGCGACCTCCTTCGAACTCGAACGTCGCGCACGCGAAGTCGGAGTCCTCGGTGGGGGCGTTGCGGAACGCGTGCTCCAGCGGCCGCGGGTAGAACACGAGGCTGGGCTCGTCGACCTGCCGCGTCACGAGCGACCCGCCGGGGCCCTGGTGGGTCACCTGCATCTCGCCGCGGCGCAGCACGTGCAGGAAGCCGCGGCCGGGCTGCGCGGCGAATGTCGTCACGCCGCACAGGGGACCCGTGTGGAACACGCGGGTGTGGGCGCGGAAGACATCAAGGAGGGCCGAGAGACGGTCGACGGACGCCACGGGAGCAGTGTGCCAGACGATCAGACGTGTATTGGAGACGATGCGAGTCATTCCGTCTCGTCAGCGCCCACAAGATGAGGGAGTGCCCCAGCAAGAGGGCGAATCCCGATCCACGGAGCCACACATGTCTCACGTCCACCTCGTCGACCGCGAGTCCGCTACCGGCACCGTCAAGGACCAGCTCGACCAGATCCACGCCACGTTCGGCACCGTCCCTGCCATGTTCCGGGCCGTCGCCAACTCGCCCGCCGCCCTGACGAGCATGTGGACCTCGTTCGGCGCGTTCGGGGGTGGCTCTCTCGGGGCTGCGCTCGGCGAGCAGATCGCCGTCGCCGTCGCCGACCGCAACTCCTGCGAGTACTGCCTCGCCGCCCACACCGCCCTCGGTCGCAAGGCGGGGGTCACGGGCGAGGCCATGGCCGCCGCGCAGAGCGGCGAGTCCGACGACCCCCGCACCGCCGCGTTGCTGACGTTCGCGCTGCGCGTGGTCGAGGAGCGTGGGCACATCACCGCCGACGACGTCCGGGCCGTCCGCGACCAGGGGTTCGACGACGAGCAGATCGTCGAGACCATCGCGCAGGTGGCGCTCAACCTGTTCACCAACTACGTCAACGTCGCACTCGCCGTGCCCGTCGACTTCCCCCGGGTCGGGCTCCAGCGCGCCGCCTGACTGCGCAGCGCCCGGGCGGGAGCCGTCCCGCCCGGGCGCTGGGGCCGCCGAGCTCGGCCAGCGCGTCGGCGGCCGGACCGATGGTCGGGGCCGCCTGCGGGTAGAGCACCAGACCGTCGTTGAACGAGCCGTGGGTCGAGCCGCTCAGGCTCAGCTCGCGCGCGTACCCCGTCCGGTCCGCCCAGAACGTGTCCCGGCTGGGATCGCGTCGCTCGGTGCCGTGGTCGCTGCTCAGCAGCAGGAACGGCCTGCCCGAGCCGGCGGTGGCGCTGGGCCGGCGACACGGCGCCCGAGCGGTCAGCGGCGCCACTCGTAGGGCGTCGTCGTCGAGACCCGCACGAACCCCGCACGCTCGAGGATGGGGCGGGAGTACTCCGTCGAGTCGCTGTGGATCAGCGTCTTGCCGCCGGCGAGCGCCGAGCGCGCCCTCTCGGCTGTGAGCGCGCGGTAGATCCCCCGGCCGCGCCAGCCGGGCAGGGTCGCACCGCCCCAGATCCCGGCGAACTCGGTGCCCTCGACCGGTTGCAGCCGCCCCGCGCTGACGACGTGCCCGTCGGCCTCACCGACCCAGAGCTCGATCCCGTCGCGTCGTGCGAGCCGACCGAGCAGCGCGTCGGCGATCGCGTCGGAGCCGGACCCGCCGAACACGAGGTCCTGCATCGCGGCCATCGCCCGCACGTCTGCCTCGCCCGTCACCCGCCGCAGCGTCACGCCGGCCGGCAGCGCGACGTCCACGTCGAGGCGCCGCGCCTCGCCGATCATCACCGACTCCGCCTCGCCCTCCACGAAGCCGTGCTCCACCAACGCGTCGTGCAGACCCGGCGCGTCGTCGTGGCCGCGCGACTTCCACTCCACCTGCATGACGTCGGGGTCCGCCCGGAAGTGGTCGATCGCAGCGCCCACCCATCCACGGATGGTCCCGGCGTTCGCCCCCGCGAGGTCCGGATAGGTGATGAAACCACGCCCCGCGGCGAACGTGACCAGGCGCAGCGGGCCGAGCCGCTCCACTGCGACGGCGCCGGCAGTCTCGGCGTCGGTGCGCAGCTGGGCGTCGTAGGCGTGCAGCAGCGCGGCAGTGCTCGGCATGGCGCGACGATCTCACGGCGCAGGTCGCAGGTGCCGGATTCCCGTCGGCCCGTCCAGCGCGGGTGGCGGACCGCACCTCCCGAGGCATCAGTCCCGCGCCGCACGTGCCGATAGGGAGGGTGGACGTGCGCGCGCCTTCTGCGCGCCCGGAGGAGCTCAGACGGTGTCGACCCTGGACGTGGCGGGAGCGGTGACGGCGGTCACCGCCGCCGTCGTCTGCCTGCGCGCCGCCGCCCGGGCGTCGTCCCGGGGCGCGCTCGCGTGGCGCTGCCAGGCCGCCGCGTGCCTCGCGTGGGCGCTGGGGGCGGCGGTCGGCTGGCTCGGCCCTCTGCCCCTGACCGCCGTCCCGCGAACGCTGCTCGACGTCACCGCCCCCGCCCTGGTCGCGGCCGGGATGTGGCTGACCTCCCGCGGCGCCGACGCCCGCTCGCGCGTCCGGATGCTGCTCGACGGCACGACGGCCGCCGTCGCCGCCGTGACCCTGACCTACGCCGTCCTGCTCGGCCCGTTGTGGGAGGCGTCCGGGCGGCTCGACGTGATGCCGCTCGTCCGGCCCGTCGTACCCGCTCTGCTCGCCATGTTCTACCTCTGCATCATGGTCGCGGAGATCCCGGTGCAGCGGTGGCCCATGCCGTTGCTCCTCAGCGGCGCGCTCACGGTCGCCGCCGGCGCGGAGACGGCACGCTCCGTCCAGGCGCTCACGGGCGGCGACCCGTCACGGACGGCAGCGGGGGCGTGGGTGCTGTGCTTCTTGCTCGTCCTCGCGGCCGGCCTGGTCTACCCCGGCACCTCCCCACGCCGCGACGTCTCTCCGAGCGCGTGGTTCGTGAGTCTCGCGCCGTACGTCCTCGCCGCCCCCGCGGCTGTCGTGCTGCTCGGCACGCGACTGCGCACGGGCGCGCTCAGCGCCCCCGAGGAGGTCGGCGCCGCGGCGCTCGTCGCGCTCGTGCTCCTGCGGCAGTTCGTCACGCTCGCCGAGAACCGGGACCTCGTGGCCCGGCTCGCCGCGAGCGAGGCCGAGCTGCGCCACCGCGCCTCGCACGACGTCCTGACCGGGCTGCCGAACCGCGCGCTGCTGCTCGAGCACCTCACCACCGCGACCCGACCGGTCGGCGTCCTGGTGATCGACCTCGACGGCTTCAAGGAGGTCAACGACGAGCACGGGCACGACGCCGGCGACCAGCTCCTCGTCGAGGTCGCCCGGCGGCTGCGCGCCCACGTGGCCGACGGCGACACCACAGCGCGTCTCGGCGGCGACGAGTTCGCCGTCCTGGTCCCCGGACCGCCCGAGGCGTCCCAGGCAGTCGCCGCCCGGCTGCTCGCATCGCTCGACGCGCCGTACGTGCTGCGCGACGGGTCGTCCGCCCACGTCGGTGCGAGCATCGGCGTCGCGTCGCTGCACGACGACGACCGCGGTACCGGGTGCATCGAGGAGGTCCTGCACCGGGCCGATGCCGCCATGTACACAGCGAAGCGCCGCGGCGGCTCCCAGCTGGCCGAGGGCGAGCTACCGGCCGGCGTGGTCGCTCCCGCGGCGACCTCCTAGCTCATCGAGGGAGAGGACTCCGGCGCTGCCGAGAAGGTGCGTGATCGCGGCGTCGATGCGCCCACGGCGGCCACCGTGCGGTGCGAGTGGTCCTTGGCCGATGCCGTGCGGGATGCTGTCCGACCTGTGATGGAGCTCCCTCGACCGCCGAGGAAAAGCACTGTGGACGGCGCGGAGGCCGCTGACACCATCGCGCCATGAAGACCGAGGCCGTGCCTGAGGTCCACGTCGTCGTCGCCCACCGGGCACGAGCGACGTTGCGGGTCGGCGACGTGTTCTTGAAGGTCGACCCTGACAGAGCCGGCATCGACGCCGAGGTCGCGGCGATGGCACTGGTTCCGGTACCCACCCCGGAGATCCTGTGGCGCAACCATCCGGTGCTCGCGATCGGGCTCGTGCCGGGGACGGCGCTGGGCAAGTACGGCCACCGGTCGCCGGTGGGTCCCGGTTCGTGGACGGCCGCAGGCGCCGCGGTGCGGGCACTGCACGACACCACCCCGCTGCCGTCATGGGGTGGCCGATCCGTCGACGAGCTCGTCGAGCGCCTCGACGAGGCGTGCGCATGGATCCTGACGAACGAGGCCGTCACCGTCGACGTCCTCGAGCACAATCGTCGGCTGGCGCGGCTCGTGCTGCGGCCTCACACGCCTGTGTTCGCGCACGGCGACCTGCAGCCCGACCACATCTTCGTCGTCGACGACCGGGTGACCGGCATCATCGACTGGTCCAGCGCCGGGCCGGGGGACCCCCTGCACGACCTCGCCGTCCTCACGCTGGGACATCCGGAACACCTCGACGATGTCCTTGCCGGGTACGGCGAAGCCGACCTCGAGCTGATTCAGGGGTGGTGGTCGTACCGAGCCCTCACGGCGATCCCGTGGCTGGTCGAGCACGGCTTCGGCCCCGTCGAGACCTACCCGGAGACCGCAGTGCTGCTCGCCGCCATGCACTGAGCTGCGGAAGACCCAGCGCGTCAGAGCTCGAGGCGGTAGTGGACCTGGGTGTCCTGCGTGACGAACCCGGCACTCTCGTAGGCTCCGAGCTCTTTGCTCGAGCTGTCGGCGTCGACCCTGAGGCTGGCACGTCCGTAGCCCTGGTCCTGCGCAGCCCGGAGCGTGTGCGAGATCAGTGCTTCGGCCACGCCGCGCTCCTCGTACGCGGGCCGTGTGGCGATGACCCTGAAGTACGCGTCAGGGGTGCCGGTCGCCTCCGTCTCCGCCTCCCACGAGACGACCAGGAGCACGCCGGCCGCCGTCCCGGTCTCGCCGTCACGGAGCAGAAAGCTCAGCTCGGGCCGGAAGCTCGAGCCCACCACCGAGACCTTCCACTGCTCGGCGGTGAGCTGCGACCTGGTCGGGTCGACCTGGACGGCCGCGTTGCGGACCGCGCGGAACTCCTCGTCGGCCTCGGCCGTGTAGCCCTCGATCCGCATGCCGGCGGGAAGGGGTGCGTCCGGAACGGCGGTGCCCAGCGGATGCCTCATGTGCCGGGTCCACTTCGTGGCCGTCATGCCTGCCGCACGGTAGAGGGCGACGGCACCGTCGACGTGCTCCCCGTAGATGGACTCGACGACCAGACGGAGCGTGGGGTGATGCCGTGCGTGCAGCGTCTCGGCGGTGGCCAGCCCGTGCTGCATGAGCGTCGTCCCCAGCCCCTGGCGACGATGGGTGGGGCGGACGGCGCCGGCCGCCTGCACCGTGTGGACGATCTCGGCTGTCGGCTGGTGGTGGACCGCCGAGAAGCCGAGCATCGTCGGACCGTCGAACACCGCCAGCGTGGACGTCGGGAGGTCGTCGACCGGTGAGCTCAGCTCCTCGGCCGCGTCCTCCGCGGTGTACTGCCCCCAGACGTGGTCCTCCGCGTCGATCGCGTTCATGAGGTCGGCCATCGCCGCGGCGTCGGACACGGCCAGCGGGCGCCAGATGAGGTGGTGCGACTCGACAGTCATGGCCGAACGTTATGGCGCCCGACGAAGCGTGTCCTCCAGATTCCAGGTTCCCCGACCCCGGGCGCGCGGCGCGCCACCGGCCCGCCGCGCACCCGGCTCGGTGCTACCGGACGAACTGGATCTCGGGGTACCGCGGGTGTGGCGCACGGAGCAGCCGGCCGCTCCCGTGCCGCAGGTGCTCGTCGAAGAACGCCCGCAGGTACGTGCGCTGGATCGTGAGCGAGCGGTCGGGGTCGAGGGTGCCGACGAGCCCGGCCAGCACGTCGGCGGGGAGCCCGATGGTCGAGGCCGCCTGCGGGTAGAGCACCAGACCGTCGTTGAACGAGCCGTGCGTCGAGCCGCTCAGGCTCAGCTCCCGCCCGTACCCCGTCTGGTTCGCCCAGAACGTGTCCCAGCTCGGATCCCGTGGCTCGGCGCCGTGGTCGCTGCTCAGCAGCAGGAACGGCCTGTCCGAGCCGGAGGTCGCGCTGGTGCCGACGAGGGTCCCGTCCAGGTCGACGCCGGCCGTGATGCGCGGGTCGTCGTGCATCGTCGCCGCGGCGGTGCTGCCACCGAGGGAGTGGCCGAACATGCCGATGTGGTCCAGGTCGAGGGCACCGCGCAGGCCCGTCGGCAGCCGGCGTCCCTCCGCATCGGGGTTGCGCCCGGCGTTCAGCACGGCGAGCTGGTCCAGGACGAACAGCGTGTCGGCCTCGCGCACGGCCGCGACCTGGGCGATGACCGCGTCGTCGATCTCGGGGATGGCGCCGACCTCGACGCGCCCGTCGGGGAGCTCGACCTCGCTGGCGTCGTGGGTGTGGTCGATCGTGACCACGACGTAGCCGTGGCTGACCAGCTCCTCGACGAGCGCGGTGCTGGTGCCGCGGTCCCCGCCGAGGCCCGGTGAGTAGAGCACCACCGGTCGGCCGCCCGGCGCCCGGTGCACCGGTGCACCGTCGTAGGCGTGCGTGACGGTGGACCGCACCGTGTCCGCGGGGAGGCCGAACGCCTCGGCGAAGTGCGGGACCGCGCCGGGCGACAACCACGGCGACACCGGGTACCCGTGGGTCCGCTGGGCCGGGTACCAGAGCTGCACCATGATCTCGCGCACGGGGTGGGACGGGACCCACGGGTCGGTGCGCGCGGAGTCGACGAGGTGCAGCGAGACGGTGCCGAGGCGCTCAGGACCGCTCGGTGCCGGGAGGCGGTAGCCGGCGGTGACGGGCGGGTGGCCGGGCTGGGCGGCGACCGGCGCGGCGCCGGCGACCAGTCCGAGCCCCGCGGTGAGGAGTGCGGCGGTCAGCAGCCAGGGTCGGTGCCGTGGGGAGCTCGTGCGCATGGTGGGGGTTCCTCCTGTGTCATGGCGGGCCCGTTCGGCGGCCGCGTTGTCAGGCTGCCGGGACCGCGGGGCCTTGTCGGTGGGGCTGACGGTCGCGGCGGGGTGGGGATGTCCGCACCCCGGCGGCGGGGTGGCCTCATGGCTGCACGGCCGGCCTCGCCTCTACGGTGACCCCGTGACCTCGACTGGAGCGGCCGTGGCCCGGCGACGCGGATCGGCCCTCACCGCGGTGCTGGGCGCCTGGTGGTCGGCGCGCGGCCGAGGGGGCACCGCGCACGCGCTCGTGGGGCTGCCCCTCGGTGTGGTCTCGTTCGCGCTCGCCTGGGTGCTGCCGGTCGCCGCCGTGTACTGCGCGGTGTGGAGCCTGATCTACGCCGCCCCCGAGGACCGGGTGCGGACCGTCGCCCTGGTGGCCGTGGCCGTCGTCGTCCCGCTCCCAGTGCTGGCCGCGGTCCGGGCCCTCACCGCACTGCAGCGCCGGCGCTTCCGGGTTCTCCTCGGGGTCGACCTGCCGCCGCCGAGCCCCGACGGCCGGTGGTCGCGGTCGCTGCTGCGCGAACGGGTCGCGCCGGGCACCTGGCGGCAGATCGCGTACCACGGGCTGGCACTGCCCCTCGGCGCGCTCGGCGCCGGCGCGGTGGCGGTGTCCTGGCTGGCCTGGGTCGGGGTGGCCACGGCACTGGCGTCCGGCGGCGCCCAGCCACCGGCACGCACCGCCGCGCTGACGGCGCTGGCGGTGGCGGCACTGCTCGCGGCCCCGTGGGTCGCCAGGGGAGTGGCCAGGGTGGACACCGCCGCGGCCGGGGCCCTGCTCGGCCCGAGCCGCAGGGAGACGCTGTCCGGGCGTGTGGAGGCGTTGTCGCGGAGCCGGGCCGACATCGTCGCCGCCACGGACGCCGAGCGACGGCGGATCGAACGGGACCTCCACGACGGCGCGCAGCAGCGGCTGGTCTCCTTGGCGATGAACCTGGGGATGGCCCGCGCCGGGCTCACGGACGAGTCCGGACCCGCCGGGCGGGCGATCGAGGCGGCTCACGACGAGGCCGTCCAGGCCGTCGCGGAGCTCCGCGAGCTGGTCCGCGGCCTCCACCCGGCGGTCCTCGACGACCGGGGGCTTGACGCCGCCCTGTCGGGGATCGCCGCGCGGGCGCCGCTACCGGTGCGGCTGACCGTCGCGGTGACCCCACGCTGCTCCCCGGTGATCGAGGCGATCGCGTACTTCACCGTCTCCGAGGCGCTCACCAACATCGCCAAGCACGCCCGGGCCGACCGCGCCGAGGTCGTCGTCGAGCGCGTCGGCGACCGGCTCCGGGTCGTCGTGTCCGACGACGGCCAGGGTGGCGCCGACCCTGACGCCGCCCCCGACCGGACCGGGCTGCGCGGCCTGGCTCAGCGCGCCGCGTCCGTCGACGGCACGTTCCGCCTCCACAGCCCGCCCGGGGGGCCGACGACGATCACCGTGGAGCTGCCGTGCGAGTCGTGATCGCCGAGGACTCCGTCCTGCTCCGTGCCGGCCTGACCACGCTGCTCACGGGCGGTGACATCGAGGTGGTGGAGGCTGTGCCCGACGCCGAGGAGCTGCTGCGTGCGGTCGAGGAGCACTGCCCCGACCTGGCGCTGATCGACGTCCGGATGCCGCCCACCCACACGGACGAGGGCATCCGCGCCGCCCTCCTGATCCGCCACCAGCACCCCGAGGTCGCCATCCTCGTGCTGTCCCAGTACGTCGAGGAGCGCTACGCCACCGATCTGCTGTCCGTGCAGACCAGCGGTGTCGGCTACCTGCTCAAGGACCGCGTCGCGCACGTGCCGGACTTCCTCGCCGCGCTGCGCCGGGTCGCCGCCGGGGGGACGGTGCTCGACCCCGAGGTCGTCGCCCAGCTGCTCGTGCGCCGCGGCCACGACCCGATCGACCGCCTCACGCCACGCGAGCTGGTGGTGCTGCGGCTCATGGCCGACGGCCGCTCCAACGCCGGGATCGTCGAGGCCCTGTCGGTCAGTCACAGCGCGGTCGAGAAGTACGTCGGCAACATCCTCGCCAAGCTGGACCTGCCCCCCACCGACACCGACAACCGCCGCGTCCTCGCCGTGCTGAAGTTCCTGGCCACGCGCACGGCGTGAGCCGTCGCGGCCGGCTCTCAGCTCCGACCGCTCTGGGTACGATCGGCGCGTGCAGGCATCCGCGACAGTCGGCCATGCCGACAAGGCCCATGGAGAAGTCCGGATGCACGTCGCGCTGCCGGCGCCCGTCCAGGATGTGTGGAAAGCGCTGACGGACGGTGAGCACACCGCCACGTGGCTCGGACGCATCGACGTCGACGCCGTGACCAGCGGCGCGCATTTCGATCTCTGGCACGACGACGACGTCCGGTCACGGCACGCCGTGCTGCAGTGGCGCCCTGCACGCCTGCTGACGTTGACGTGGGACTTTCCCGAGGAGCGGCAGAGTCAGGTTGCTTTCGCACTGGACGAGGCAGGCTCGTCCGCGGCGACGCTGTCCGTGCATCATCAGGGCCTGGACGATGCGGTCTCCTACGCTGCCGGCTGGCACCGTCATCTCCACTACCTGGAGGCGCACCTCCGGGGTGCCGACCTTCCGATCGGCGACTTCTGGACCGACTACGACGACCTCGTCCAGCTCTACGACGCGCAGCAGCTCGGGTCCCTTCGCTGAGGGGGCGCCAGCGTCGCTGCTCGGCCACCACATCGGCGACATCCCGATGGCCTGCCGGCGAAGACCCGCTCGCCAGACCCGCTCACCCCGATCGACCGCGTCGTTGATGCGTGGGGCCCAGCGCGACGGGGGTGTGGATCACCTACAGCTCCTACATCGCCGGCACGGGTGCATGGACGGCTTACACTCCCTCCTGGCCTATGGGGCACAAGTGACGGGGGCTCGACGCGTGAAGCGAGGACTCGCCGCTGCTGCGGTCTCGGTCGGAGCTGCTCTGCTTGTGGCAGGTATCGGCACGCCTGCCATGGCGGACGCATCGCAGGACTGGTCGGAGAACCCACCGATCCCGCAGGCTGTCCTGGAGAGCGTGCACGGTGGCGAGGGCGCCAAGAAGGTGGCCGAGCTCGACCAGACCAACCCTGACGGCACGGCGAACACTTCCGCAGCCGCAAGGAAGAAGGTCGCAGGAACGACGTTCGGCGACCCGGTCAGGTATGTGTTCATGAACCTTGTCGCGGGCTCGACCGCCGAGGCCCTGTCGCCGGAAGACTTGTACCCGACCGTGATGTACGCGGCCGTGCAGTACGTGGACGGTGTTGCCAGCAGCGTCGTCGTCATGCACGAGAACGGGGACTTCATGCAGCTGGGTTGGATGTTCGAGGACATCGAGGACGTGGAACACGTCAGGCCCACCGAGATGCTCGCGTCGGGCGGACCTGAGGGTGACCTCTACGAGGTGTCCAAGAACCTCAAGCAGGTTCGACCGCTCAACGCGGTGGCCCGAGACATCATCGGCAACGGCGCGATGCCGGTCGAGAAGTTCCGGGACGTCAAGGCCACGCAGGAAGCGGCGCGAGTGGCCGCGTACGACAAGGACTACCACGAGGCTCTCGATGCGGGCCAGATCAAGCCGGGCGAAACCCTCCTGGGCAGCCCGCGCTCGCTCGTCCCGGGCACGTCACCTCTCGGGACGAACCACGTTCGCCCGACTGTGCACACCCCGATGGCTGCGATCGGCGCCGTGCTGACACTGGTCGCCGGGTGTCTCCTCCTGCTCCAGGTCCGGCGGAGGCGCACGGCGGGTGCAGCTGCGCTCTGACCTGCACGAACGACACCATCAGAGCCGGCGGCCAGCAGACGCTGGCTGCCGGCTCTGACGGGGCCCCCAGGATCGGTAGCGACCGAGCCATCCGTCCCGACGGCGAACCCGACTGTCGATGCGGGCCGGGCGCGCTGGTGCGCCCGTGCCGGTGCGACGTTCGACGTTCCCCAGATGCACGGGCTCGAGCTCACCGGCCGCTTCGGGGTCGGGGATCTGGCGATCGGCGAGGCCGCAGGTTGATCCACTCGAGGTGGAGATCACAGCGAGGACGTTCCGCCACCACGAGGACTGCTGAGCGCGTCGAAGGGCGCGAGCGCCACCGTGCCCGCGACCGCTGCCGCCAGCTCGTCGTCGGCCGTGACGAAGAAGTCCGCCTGCAGCGCCGCGACGGCGACGTACTCAGCGCGGGTGGTGTCCTCCCAGCCCAGCTGCTCGGCTATCCGCCACGCGGTCGCGCGCGACACGCGGTCGCCGAGCAGGCGCATGCGGGTCGTCGTCACCCGGTCCAGGAGAGCTCTTCCCTCCCGGGGGTCGAGCTCGCCCCGACGGACCTCGCGGTAGAGCATCGAGAGCACGTCGGAGCGCAGCAGGGTGGGTGCGACGAGCTGGTGCTCGACGGGGACCGTGACGTTCTCCCGCGCGAGCATCACGGCTGTGGCTGCGTCGATGGCGAATCGGGTCATGCGGCCAGTGTGGGGTGCTGGATCGCCGCGCGCCGCGGGCGCGGACGATCTCAGGCCGCCGCGGACCGGGCCGGACAAACCACCCACTGACGGCCCACCTCGCCGGTCGGGCAGTCCCGCCGCCCAGATGAGATCGCCGCGCAGTGGAGGGCCCTCCGGCACGCCAGCTGCCGTATCCCCCACGGGACCTGAGCGTCTTGCCGGCGCGAGGGCTGTGACCGGCACGGGACGCCGCGACGGTACCCTGGCCCGCGGCACGCTCCCGGCACGCGGCGGGCGGCCACCGGCGAGAGTGATTCGACGACGATGCACCCCCTGTCCGCGGCCGCGCAAGCAGACACCGGCGACACCGCGTGGATCATCGTCTGCACCGCGCTGGTCCTCCTGATGACACCCGGGCTGGCGTTCTTCTACGCCGGGATGGTCCGCTCCAAGCACGTGCTGAGCATGATCATGCAGAGCTTCGTCTGCATCGCGGTCGTGTCGGTGACGTGGGTGGTCGTCGGGTACTCCTTGGCGTTCGACAGCGACGCGGGCGGTGGGCTGGTCGGCGGCCTGCACCTGGCTGGGCTCGCGCACGCCGAGGTGGCCGTCCCGGGGATCGACCTCACGTTCCCGCCGTACGCGTTCGTGCTGTTCCAGATGATGTTCGCGATCCTCACCGCCGCCCTGATCACCGGCGCGACCGCCGACCGCATGCGATTCGGCGCCTTCGTGACCTTCATCGCGATCTGGTCCGTCGTGGTCTACGCACCCCTCGCGCACTGGGCCTGGTCGCCGTATGGATGGCTGGCGAAGCTCGGCGTCCTCGACTTCGCGGGCGGCACCGTCGTGGAGATCTGCTCGGGCGCCTCGGCGCTGGCGATCGTGCTGGTGGTGGGTCCACGTCGGGGCTGGCCGCGCGAGATGATGGCGCCGCACAACCTGCCCCTGACCCTGCTCGGGGCGGGACTGCTGTGGGTCGGCTGGATCGGCTTCAACGCCGGGTCCGCGCTCAGCGCCGGGCAGCTCGCGGCGAGTGCGGCCCTCGCGACCCACCTGTCGGGCGTCGGCGGCATGATCGGCTGGCTGGCGCTCGAGAAGCGCCTGACCGGCAAGGCCACGACGCTCGGCGGCGCGTCGGGCGCTGTCGCCGGGCTCGTGGCGATCACCCCCGCGTCCGGCTACCTCCAGCCGCTGCCGGCCCTGCTGCTGGGCGTCGTCGCCGGCGCGGTGTGCCTGCTGGCGATCCGCCTGAAGTTCCGGTTCCGGTACGACGACTCCCTCGACGTCGTCGCAGTCCACTACGTCGGCGGGGTGATCGGGACGCTGTTCATCGGGCTGTTCGCCGCGGCCGTCGTCAATCCGGCAGTCCACCACGAGGGACTGCTGCTCGGCGGCGGACTGCTCCAGCTCGGGCGGCAGCTGCTCGCCGTCGTCGCCGCGTCGACGTTCGCGTTCGTCGTGACCTACGTCATCTCCCGGGTCCTGCACACCGCGATGGGGCTACGGGTGCTGCCCGACGAGGAGTCCGAAGGCCTCGACGCCACGCAGCACGCCGAGACGGCCTACGAGCTCTCGTCCACGTCCAGCACGGGAAGGCTCCACTGATGAAGCTCATCACCGCCATCGTCAAGCCGTTCAAGGTCGGTGACGTCCGCGACGCGCTCGACGCCCTCGGGGTGCGCGGCCTCACGATCTCCGACGTGCAGGGCTACGGCCGCCAAGGCGGGCACACCGAGGTGTACCGCGGCGCGGAGTACCAGGTCGAGTTCGTGCCGAAGGTCCGCCTCGAGGTCGTCGTGCACGACGCGGACGCCGCCGCGGTCAGCGACGCGATCGTCGCCTCGGCGCGGACCGGCAAGATCGGCGACGGCAAGGTGTGGGTGCAGTCCGTCGAGGACATCGTCCGCGTGCGGACCGGCGAGCACGGGCCCGACGCGATCTGACGGCGGAGCGTCCGGTCCAGGCACGGCGGGCCGCGAGGTCAGCTGACGGAGGACCCCACGCGCTCGCGCCCAGACGAGTTCCCGCGACACCGCAGTCCGCTGTTCGTATCCTCCGAGGCATGGCACTGCGCGCACTCTTCATCGGCGGGACCGGCATCATCAGCTCGGAGGCGGCCCGGCGGGCGATCGCGGAAGGCGTCGACCTCACCCTGCTCAACCGCGGGCGGTCGTCGACGCAGGCGGTGCCCGACGACGCCCGCGTCCTTCACGCCGACGTCCGCGACCCCAGGTCCGTCCGCTCCGCGCTGGGTGACCTCGAGTTCGACGCCGTCGTGGAGTTCATGGCGTTCACCCCCGAGCACGTCCAGGCCGACCTGGACCTGTTCACCGGCCGCACCGATCAGTACGTGTTCATCAGCTCCGCCTCGGCCTACCAGACGCCGCCGACCCACCTGCCCGTCGTCGAGTCGACGCCGCTGCGCAACCCGTTCTGGGAGTACTCCCGGAACAAGATCGCGTGCGAGGACCTCCTCGTCCGCACGTACCGCGCCACCGGCCTGCCGATGACGATCGTGCGCCCTTCACACACCTACGACGCCACACTCGTCCCGATGGACGGCGGCTGGACGGTGATCGACCGGATGCGTCGAGGCCTGGAGGTCGTGGTCCCCGGGGACGGGACGTCTCGGTGGACCATCACGCACAGCGCCGACGTCGCGGTCGGGCTGGTCGGCCTGCTGGGGCGCGAGGAGGCGATCGGCGAGGCGTTCCACATCACCGGCGACGAGGCGCCGTCGTGGGACCAGATCTACCTCGCGATGGCCAGGGCGGCCGGCGTCCACGAGCCGCGCCTCGTTCATGTCGCATCCGACGCGATCGCCGCCGCCGACCCCGAGGTCGGCGCAGGGATCCTCGGCGACAAGGCGCACACGATGATCTTCGACAACACGAAGATCCGACGACTGGTCCCACAGTTCTCGCCCCGCATCCCCTTCGCGCAGGGCGCCCGCGAGATCGTCGCCTGGCACGATGCCGACCCCACGCGCCGGGCGATCGATCCGCAGTACGAGGCGCTCACGGAGCGCCTTCTCGACGCCTACCGACCGCGCCCCCTCTGACGGCTCGGCCGCTAGCGGGCGTCGTCGGGACGCGACGGTCGCGCGGTCACCTGCCGCACTGCACCGTCCAGCCTCCGGATGTACGAGGTCCGGTCGTCGACCCAGAAGGTCTCTCCGGGGCGCAGGAAGACCTGCCCGCTCAGGACACGCCGTCGGCCGACGGCTCGACGCTCTCCTGGAACTCGACGAGCGCTTCACCGTGCTCCTGCGCCCACCTCGTCAGGGCTGCGATGGGCTCCTGCAGCGACATCCCGAGCCCGGTCAGGCTGTACTCGACGCGTGGTGGCGCCTCCGCGAACGCAGTTCTGAGCACGAGCCCGTTCCCCTGCAACCGGCGCAGTGTCTGCGTCAGGACCTTCCGCGAGATCCCGCCGGACATCTCCACGAGGTCCCCGTACCGCTTCGGCCCGTCGTGGAGCGCATACAGCGTCACGACCGCCCACTTGTTCGCGATGACCTCCATCGCGGTCCGAGCCGGGCAGTCGGCCAAGAAGATCGTTCCCGGCGTCGCACTCATGTCCTGAAAGGTACCAAACGGTTCCTATCGGATCCGTAGCGTGAAAGCTCCTTCGTCGGAAAGAGGACCATGAACACGCCCCACCGGACCGCGATCGTCACCGGAGCATCGAAAGGCATCGGAGCGGGCATCGCACGCTCGCTCGCCGAGGCCGGCGCCGCCGTCGCCGTGAACTACCGCTCTGACGCAGCAGGCGCCGAGCGCGTGGTCGAGCACATCCGCGCTGCCGGCGGCCGAGCGATCGCCGTGGCCGGCGACGTCTCGGTAGCCGCAGACGTCGACTCGCTGTTCCGCGCGGCACGCGCCGAGTTCGGGCCGGTCGACATCCTGGTCAACAACGCCGGCGTCGTCACCTTCGCTCCCCTGACGGCGATCACGGCGCAGGACTACCGCCGCCAGATGGACACCAACTTCTGGAGCGTGGTCCAGACCACCCAGGCGCTCGCCGCCCAGGAAGACATCGACGGCGCATCCATCATCAACGTCTCGACGGGCGGCACCTTGCAGCACCCCGCCTGCGGCGGCATGTACGTCGCCACCAAGAGTGCCGTCGAAGCGTTCACGATCATCGCCGCCAAGGAGCTCGGCCCGCGCGGCATCCGCGTCAACG
Source organism: Cellulomonas sp. URHB0016 (assembly GCF_054057935.1). Classification (NCBI taxonomy): domain Bacteria; kingdom Bacillati; phylum Actinomycetota; class Actinomycetes; order Micrococcales; family Cellulomonadaceae; genus Cellulomonas; species Cellulomonas sp. URHB0016. The sequence continues at coordinate 3,065,890 of NZ_JBSRZU010000001.1, forward strand.
GCATCGCCCCCGGCCCTTCCGACACCGAAGGGACCAGGGCCAGCGGCTTCGTCGGCTCGGACATGGAGTCCGCCTCGGTCCTCGCGACCCCGCTCGGCCGCTCCGGCCGCCCTGACGACTACGGTCCCGTCGCGGCCTTCCTCGCCTCGGACGCAGCCCGCTGGATCACAGGCGACGTCATCCTCGTCTCGGGGGGACAGCGCTGAGCTCGTCGCGCCTGGGGTACGACCGCCCCTGTCCGAATCCTCGGGTCATGCGGTCCCTCAGGGCGGGCGGTGCACCCGAGAGACCAATGCCACTCAGGCCTCGAGAGCGGCCAGTGCGTCGCTCGGCGACACCTGGGTCCGGTCGGGCCGGAAGTCGCTCGACGGCCACGAGCGACCGTGGCTGATCCAGATCGTTCGCAGGCCCGCGCCGGTCGCGCCTGCCATGTCGGCGGCCGGATCGTCGCCGACCATCCAGCATTCGTCGTCGTCGCGTGCACCAAGTCGTGTCATGGCCATGGCGAAGATCGCCGCGTCGGGCTTGCGGACCCCGGCCTCCTCGGAGACGCACCAGCCGTGGACGAGGTCGGCGATGCCGGTTCGCCGCAGCTTGCCGACCTGGTTGTCCACACGCCCGTTCGTGACCACCATGAGGCGCCAGCCAGCGGACCGCAGTGACTGCAGCCGTTCGAGGACGCCGGGAAAGGCCGGCGTGAGCAGCGGCATCTGGGTGCGGTAGTCCTGCCAGACCTGGTCAGGTGGTCCCGCCTGCGGGAAGCGCTCACAGAGGATGCTGAAGAACTGGTCACGCTGCTTGACGGTGCTGTCCGACTGCTCGATCCAGGCCAGCTCATCGTCGTTCAGCGACCACCGGTCGACAAAGGACCGAGCCCACGCGGAAAACCCCGCGGCGCGGTTGACCAGCGTCTCGTCGAGGTCGAGCAACGCGATCACGGTCTCGATCCTTGCAGGGGATGTCGCCGTATGGCTCCTGAGCACCCCGGCCCGCTCTCGGCCGACGACGACCACACCGGCGTCGAACGTGAGGGACGTCGCTTGCCGGACAGCACGTGAGCCCACTCGACCCCAGGAACGACGAAGCCCTTGCCCATGCGTCGACGGCGGCGATGAGGTCGAGCGACCACGAGCCGGCGTCCTCCCGGGAGCACCTGCCGCCATAGGAGCTGATCGTCACTGTCCGACGTGCACGCTCCTGACCTGCGATGGGACAAGCAGGCGACAGTGCGTGTCCTCCTACGCGTCCACGTCCTCAAGCGTGCGGACCGGAGGGCGCCGACGTTGCGCGATGTCGTGGCCGAGGTGGTCAGAGTTGTCCGGTGCTCAGCGCTCGGACCTGCGGCGGGACGCGCTCATCTTGCTCCAAGCCTCGAAGATCAGGAGAGGCGAGTCGGCTGTCGTGGGTGTGCGGGTCGCCCCACCCCAGACGCGGGTGACGGGAAACCCAGCCTCGCTGAGCCCGGCACTCAGGCGTCGCGACTGAACAGCCAGGACATCACGCCGGCGAGCACGATCGCCGGCGCGAGCGCGGTCCCGGCGAGCCCGGCGAGCACCGCGTTCCCGATCACCAGGACGGTGACGACCGACCAGCGTCCCCACCGGCCGAGCCGCCGGCTGCTGCGGGGCGCCACCCACACGGCCCACGCGGTGACGAGGACCGCGACCAGACCGCCGGCGAGGAGGGCGGACGCGAGCCCGCCACCGCCGAGGCGCCAGCCCGAGACGGCGACGAGCGCGACCAGCACGAGCTCCCCGGCGAAGGCCACGACGTCGAGGGCGCCGGGCGCGCCGGGGCCTGGGGGCGTTCCGGGGGCCGCGGGTGACTGAGGTGCGGGTGGCGGGGGTGCGGGTGACTGCGGGGCGGACGCCATGGGTCGGGCTCCTCGGCTCGTGGCTCGCGGGCTGCTGTTCGGGCTCGTGCGGAGGACCGCGCCGGCCTCGGTGACGCGCCGGGGCTACCGCCCCCAGGCGGAGCGAGCCGCTCCTGTGCCCGCGCCCCGAGCATGCCGGGCGGACAGACAGATGGGATTCGGACACGCCGCGGACAGGTAGGTGGATTCGGACAACCAGAACGGGATCCCACACGTGATGTAGGAGCTCATCGAAGTTGTCCGGGGCCCGGCGTCGCGACCTGCGACTGGACACGTAGTCGTACCGGCGCAGGTCTCACGAAGTCGTCCGAATCCTCGGAGAGCGCGGCGCCGGTGTCCTGCTCACTATCGTGGCGGTGTGGGCCCGATCCCGATCATCGCTGGCGTTGCGGGTGCCGTGGCGATCCTCGTCTGGGGTGAAGCCACGCACTGGAGAGCGAGCTGGCGCCGCCTCGGCGACGGCCGCAGCTCGGGCGGCAGGGAAGCGGTTGTGGTGCTCGGCTACCGGAACCGGGGGGCGCGCGCCAACTACGTGAACCGGTACCGGGTGCGCGCTGGTCTCCGGTCGCTGGATCCGGCGGCGAGCGAGAGCGTCCTCGTGCTGTGCGGCGGGGCCGTCGGGGGTGACGTCCCCGAGGCCGAGCTCCTGGAGCGCTACGCCCGCGATCTCGGGTACGCGGGTCCGGTCCTCCTCGACCGCGGGAGTCGGTCCACGTGGGAGAACATCCAGAACGCGATCCCCCTCATCGAGGACGCCGACACGATCAAGGTCGTCTCGAGCTCCGTGCACGCGGAGAAGGGGCGCGCCTACCTCTGGCGGCTCCGTCCAGACCTGGCGAGCCGTCTGCGACGGGGTGAGGACCATCGCGTCGGCGAGATCACCCTCATCAAGCCCGCGGCGGCCGTCGTCGGCCTGAAGAACCTGCACCGCCGGTAGGGTGCCGACGGGTGTCGACGCGAACAGGGCCGGCCCTCGGGTCCTGCTGGACCGACGCCCGATTTCAGCGCGGACTGCGGACATCGTACGCGACCGCCAGTCTCAGTCGTTGCCCTCCAGGCGCAGGAGACCCGCCTCGCTGTGCCGCATGCCGCACGCGCCCTCGTAGAAGTCGACCAGGTGCGGCTCGTAGTCCGCGTGCAGCCACTGGCAGCCTGAACGTCTCGCTTCGTGCCCCGCGGCCGCGACCAGAGCTGTTCCGATACCGTGCCCCCGGAGATCGGGTGCGACGCAGGTGTCCAGGAGGACCGCATGACGGCCTCCGTCCCAGATCACGTTGACGAAGCCCACCAGCTGACCCTCCAGGCGGGCGGTGATCCACGTGAGGCTGTGGTGCGCCAGGCGCTGTCCCCAGGGCTCCTCCGTGAGCGGATGGCCGAACGCCTCGGCGTGCAACCCATTGAGCTCGGGATCGGTGAACTCGCCGGCAGCACGCAGTTCGATGTCGAGATCCACGTTCCCATCGTGTCGGCAAACCGGGTGCCGCCGTCGACCTGCACCGGGAAGCTTGCCGGGACGCCCGTCGTCTCACCCCGTTGTCCGAATCCTCGCCGGCGCGCTGCGAGGCGCGCCCCACCGGCGTCACCGAGCCCATGTCTCGGGCGGCCTCGTCGCGGCCGCATCGGCTCGCTCGTGAGCCACCGGGGGATACGGTCCCCGGTCCAGCACCGAGCTTCGTCCGGCGGCCGCAGACCTGCGGTCGTCAAGCAGGTGTCCACGAGAAGAGAGGAGGAGCCAGATTCTGGGTCCGGGCCGATCTCTCGCGGAGGCGATCGTCGCTGAGGGCCTCTCCATCGTCGACGACGGACGCGCGGGCTGATCCGGCGGTCCGCCGCTTCGCCTGGGGGTGGTCCGGGCGCGGGCGGCGAAGCCGCCCTACGATCCCAGCCATGCCGTCCGCAGACGCCTCGTCGACCATGAGTACGCAGGCCTTTCCGCCTCCGGCCGCGGGCGGGCTCCGCAAGCCGGTGGCGGCGTCCGTCGCGGTCATCGCGATGTGGCTCCTGCTCATCGCGGGTGTCGTGGTCAAGGTTGCGTTCCCGGGTTGGATGCTCGCGATGGCCCTGCTCGGCTCCCCGGTGCTGCTGGGCGTACCCCTCGCCGGAGCGTGCTTCCTCACATCGGCACTCGTCGGAGCCCGCCGCGCGGCTCGGACACGCCCGTGGGCGCTCGCGGCGGCGTGGGTGCTCGGGATTGCGATCTTCGCGACGGGCGCGGTGGTGCCCGACGTCGACGACGCCGGGCCCGAGCGCAGCCTGGTCATCACCGCCGTCGGGGGGCAGGTACAGGACTGGATGTTGCTCGGAGCGGTTCTGGCGTGGCTGGTCGCCGCGTTGGCGTCGATCGTGGGCCTCGTAGTGTGGAGCTCGGCCGAGCACGTGGGAAAGAAGCGAGCGGTCAGCCCATTTCGTCGCCGAGGTCGCGCCACGGTAGTGAAGCGCTGAAGGTGCTGTCGCCTCAGGCTCCCGTGCTGATGACCAGGCCCTCGACAGTCACCTCGACGACGCAGGCCGCCAGGTCGGGCACGACCACGTGCGCTGTGCTCAGGTCGTGGGCCGGGTGGGAGGTAGCCACCCCGAGCACGTGCGCTCCCGCTGCACGTCCCGCCTCCAGGCCGGCTGGTGCGTCTTCCACGACGAGGCACCGGCGAGGGCTGAAGCCGAGCTGGCGGGCCGCGTCCAGATATCCCTGCGGGTCAGGCTTGCCCAGCCGGACATCCTCTGCCGCTACCAGCACGCCGGGCACCGGCAGCCCCGCGGCGGCCAGCCGCGCACGCATCAGCTGTTGCGACCCCGACGTCACTGCGGCCCATCGATCGGATGGGACGCGCGACAAGACGTCTCGCGTGGCGGGGAGCGCGATCACGTCATCGAGGTCTGCCATCTCCAGCCGCTCGAGCTCAGCGACCGCCGCGGCGCGCTGGTCGCCCGGCAGAAACTCGGCCACGGTGTCCTCCGAGCGGCGCCCGTGACAGACCCGGAGGACCTCCGAGGCGTCGATCCCGCGGACAGCGGACCATGCCCGCCACGAGCGCCCGACCGCAGCGGTCGAGTCCACCAACGTCCCGTCGATGTCGAACAGGATCGCGTCCACCTCAAAGCGCATACGTCGCAACCTACGGTCCTCGCCTGAGAACATCGGGCGAACCCACTCCGCCCGCGGTCATGTGCGACCTAGCAGACCATCGGTTCGTGGGTGATTGCGAGCCTCCTCGACACGTCACCGCGACGGGAGACGGTCGCCGGTGAGTGCTCGGGTAGAACCCTGTCCCGGAAGGTCCGCCTGCAACAAGCGGGCCTCCGAGCGGCGCCAGGCTCGTTCTCGTGCCCGAGCAGCCGGACTCTGCGATCGGCCTTCCGCAGCTCGGCCGACTCCGATGCAGTCACCGCGCGTCGCTGCCCATCCTCGACATCACGGGCATGCACCTGACCATCGCGTCGATCAGTCGGGCCTCGCCAATTGTCCGCGGCAACCCGTCCACATCAGCCAGCGACATTCCGAATCTGGGCCTACTGCTTGGCCACGAGGCCTTCCGCGGTCAGGTCGTGTGTGCCTTCGTCGATGTGGCGCTGCACCCAGGCAGGTCGCTTGTCGGCCGGCAGCTCATTGATGCGAGCCCACCCTGTCGCGATCCGCTCCTGCAGCCATGCTGGCGGATGCTGGATATCTCGGGGATGGGAGTGCTGGTCGACCACGTAGGCGATGGGGTCGACCGGGACGTCCCACTCCGGTTCGTCGTCGTAGTTGAACCGCGAAGTTACCGACGAGGGCGCCTCGATGCGCAGGTCGAACGTGAACCACGTCCCCGGTCCCTCGACATACATCACGTCGCGCAGCTGCTCTGCCATCTTGTAGACGTCGCGTGGCGAGCGCGGCCCTTTCACCCCGTCCGGGTAGGTGACGCGGAGAGCGCCGTAGCTCACGGGCGAGAGTACGAGCCGCCGGTACTCGATCGAGGTCCACCCCGGCTCCACCGAGAACACGAGCGATCGGGCAATGGCTTCAATCAGGTGTGCCTGCGCGATCATCGGTGGCAGTCCGTCGACATCAACCGGCGACATTCTTGAACACCTCTTCCTTCCAGGTTCCGTTCTCGGACCATTCGACGAGGAAGCTGTCGGGTACCCGGCTGGTGCCCACGTACTCCGGCTCGATCCTCACGCTGACGTCGATCGGCGGGGTCTGCCCGATCAGTGATCGCCACTGGGGACGGTGTTGAGGTACTCGCCCCCGCCGCCGAACATGTTGGCGAGCAGGTGTCCGCCGTCGTAGCCGGGTCCCCCTTCGCTTCCGACGCAGGTCTGCACCTTCGGGGAGCGGTCGGCGTCGCCCGTGGGGCATGCACCTGGCGATCGCCTCGATCAGTCGGGCCTCGCCTCTTGTCCGCGGCAACCCGTCCACATCAGCCACCGACATTCTGAATCTGGGCCTACTGCTTGGCCACGAGGCCTTCCGCGGTCAGGTGGTGTGTGCCCTCGTCGATGCGGCGCCGCACCCACTCCGGTCGCTCGCCGGGCGCCAGGTCGTTGATCCGAGCCCACCCGGCGGCGATCTTGTCCCGCAGCCAAGCTGGCTGGTGCTCGACGTCACGAGGGTAGGAGTGCTGGTCCGTCACGTACGCGCCAGCGGGGACGGGCGCGTCCCATGCCGGTTCGTCGTCATAGTTGAACTTTGACCTCACCGAGCCCGGCGCCTCGATCCACAGCTCGAACGTGAACCACGTCCCCGACCGCTCCACGTACATCACGTCGCGAAGCTGTTTCACCAACTTGGCGACCTCGCGCGGCGCGGGCGGGTAGGCCTCTCGCTCCGGATACACGACGTGCAGATGCCCCTCGCTCACCGGCGAGAGGACGGCGCGGCGGTAGTCGATCCCGGTCCATCCCGGTTCGACGACCAGCGCGAGCGAACGAGCAATCGCCTCGATGATTCGCGACTGCGCGATCATCGGCGGCATGCCATCGACATCAACTAGCGACATTGTCGAACTCCCTGTCCTTCCAAACCCCATTCTCTGACCAGAGCACGACGAAATGGTCCGGAACCCGACTGGCTCCGACATACTCCGGCTCGATCCGGACGCTGACGTCGACCGGTGGCATTTGCCCGATCAGCGACCTCCACTGCTGTTCGAGCTCGTAGAAGCTACCGGTCCCGGCTCGGTTCACCTCGTCGAGCATGGGGACGATGTTGATGTCTTCTCCGCCGCCGCCGAACATCTTGGCGAACAGGTGCCCGCCGTCATAGCCGACCCCGCCCTCGCCTCCGATACGGGTCTGCACCTTTGGGGGCTCTTCCCAGTTGAGGGTGTAGCTGGAGGCGCGGTGGGCGCGGGAAGGGTTGGCGCGTCGATGCCTGGGTAGAGGTCGAGGCCTCCCGAGGATGGAAGTTCTCACACTGCCCATCCAGGAAGACCTCGACGTGCCCGACGCTACCTTCGCGACCCCTGACCTGACGACGTTCTGCCGCCTCGACGAGCTCGGTCTGGTCGTGGTCGGCCAGCACCTGCAACCGGACAAGGCGGTGCTCGCCTGTCGGGTCGACGCCGACGCGGACGACCACTGGTGCCGCCGCTGCGGCTGCGAAGGCAGCCCGCGGGACACCGTCACCAGGCGCCTGGCGCACGAGCCGCTGGGTTGGCGCCCCACGACGCTGCTGGTCACCATCCGCCGCTACAAGTGCATGGGCTGCGGGCACGTGTGGCCCCAGGACACCAGCCGCGCAGCCGAGCCCCGCGCGAAGCTGTCCCGGACCGCGCTGCGCTGGGCCCTGGTCGCCCTGGTCTGCCAACACCTCACCATCGCCCGCCTCGCCGCAGCACTCGCAGTGTCCTGGGACACCGCCAACAGCGCCGTACTGGCCGAAGGGCAGCGGGTCCTGATCGACGACCCGGCGCGCTTCGAGGGTGTGCGGGTCATCGGTGTCGACGAGCATGTCTGGCGCCACACCCGCCGCGGCGACAAGTTCGTCACCGTGGTCATCGACCTCACCCCGGTCCGCGACAAGACGGGCCCGTCGCGGCTGCTGGCCATGGTCGAGGGCCGCTCCAAGCAAGCGTTCAAGACCTGGCTCGCCGAGCGACCCACGCCCTGGCGTGAGGGCCTGGAGGTCGTCGCGATGGACGGCTTCACCGGCTTCAAGACCGCCACCACCGAAGAGCTGCCCGAAGCGACCGCGGTCATGGACCCCTTCCACGTCGTCCGCCTGGCCGGCGACGCCCTGGACCGTTGCCGGCGCCGGGTCCAGCAGGACCTGCACGGGCACCGCGGCCGCGCCGGCGACCCGCTCTACCGGGCCCGCCGGACCCTGCACACCGGCCACGACCTACTCACCGACCGCCAACGCCAACGGCTCACCGCCCTGTTCAGCCTCGAGGACCACGTCCAGGTCGAGGCCACCTGGGGCATCTACCAGCGCATGATCGACGCCTACCGCGAACCCGACCGCAGCCGCGGCAAGCAGCTCATGACGAAGCTGATCGAGTCCGTCAGCCACGGCGTCCCGGCCGCGCTCACCGAGATCCGCACCCTCGGGCGGACCCTCAACAAGCGGGCCGAGGACGTCCTGGCCTACTTCGACCGCCCCGGCACCAGCAACGGACCCACCGAGGCCATGAACGGCCGCCTCGAACACCTCCGCGGCTCCGCCCTCGGCTTCCGCAACCTCACCAACTACATCGCCAGGTCCCTGCTCGAGACCGGCGGCTTCCGACCCCGACTACACCCTCATTCGTGATGAGCCGTCAAAGGTGTCACCTATCTGTGCAGTAGCCCATGCATCTGGACACGGTCCGCGCAGCTGGCGGCTGCCACAGCCCGTGCGCGTGCTTGGGTCACCGACTGTGCGGAGGTAGGCCCAGCAGCGTCCTCTCGTACGCGCTCGTCACTATTGAATCGACGAACTTCCAGGTCGTCACGTCTTCGACGACTTGCCGTACCGTCGCAAGCATCTGGCGAGCCGTTGCCAGGTCGACCTCTGAGGAGGTCACCTCTACGCTCCAGAACACCTGCGGGTTCCAAAAGGCGAGTTGGCAAGACCCGCGGGGCCCCACGGCTACGTCGACAGTGGGAAAGCGGGCGTCGCTCTCGTCGTCCGTGTCCTCATCAACGTGCGCGGCGATGCCGGCCTCGACGAGTTTCGCGGCGACTTCGTGAGCCCAGCGGGTCGCGGCGGGCGGCGGAGTGAAGTCCAGATCGGTCGGGAGCCCACCGTCCGCGGTGAACGACTCCTGGAACCGCACCCCTACCCATGCATCCGCACCGAGTTCGCCCGCGAGCGAAGCCCCGACCGCGCTCAAGCTTCTGGCGCAGCCAGTCGGGCTGGTGCTCAGCGTCGCGCGGAAACAGCTCCAGGTCCTCGACGTAGGTCGCATCATCGGGGACGAGAGCCCACGACGGCTCAGTGTCGTAGTTGAAGCGGGTCGCTGTCCGTCCGTCCGGCCGAACTTCGAGCTCCATGCTGAACCAGGTACCCGACCCCGGCACGTACATCACACGCCGCAGGTCGAGCAGGAGGTCGACAGTGTCGTCTGGTGGGAAGTCTTTGCGTGGCTGCCCCGCATGGATGATCGTCAGGCCGTCCTCAGCGGACGTCGTCAGCACCCGGAACTCCAGGACGGCGAGCTCCCACGGCTGTGCGACCTCGTCCAGGACAAGCCGGGCGACCTCGTTGACGATCCGCGCCTGCTCCATCAGAGGGCTCGGATGGCCGAGCTCAGCTGGGGACATTTCCGAACACCCTTCGGTACGGGACGCCATCGATCGTCCATCTGACAGTCACGCGAGTCGGCACCGTGCCAGGGTCGCCGTAGCGGGCAATGACGTCGACCTCGACTTTCTTCCCCTGCGCGATGCTCTCGTCCCACAGCCGTTCCAGGCTGCTGAAGCTTGGTGCCTTCCCTCGGTTAACCGACTCCATCATCGCGACGAGATTCGCCGACTCCGGCCCGCCTCCGAACATGTTCGCGAGCAGATGCCCGCCCTCGTAGGGGATGCCGTACTGCGCAGTCCCTACGCTGCCGACGCGCTGCTGGATGCTTGGTGAGCGGTCTGCAAGGCCACGCTGGAGGTCGTCGGTCGATGCGGCGACGGTACGTCCGGCCTCGTCCATTCGGAAGACGTGGGTGTAGGTGCCGGAGCCGCCTTCCGTATGCGGGTGCACGACGTAGGTCACTTCGGGCTGGGGCTTCACCAGGTCCCAGTTGAGCGCCCCGCTCTTGCCGTACGTGGTCTCGACGTAGACGACCTTTCCGGAGGCATCGGTGTAGAAGTCGCTCTCGATGCCGGACCGGGTCGTGACCTGGTAGAGGGTGTCAGGTAGCAGGTCGGACCTTCGTGCGAACGGTGTCTGAGGCCCGGGCAATTCCCCAGCAGTATCGACGAGCGTGACCGTGCGCTCGACGAAAGGGCGAGGGTTCGTCGAGGGCGGCTCCCAGTTGTCGCGCGACGGAGGCGCCTCGGCGCGAGCGGCGGTCAGCGGTTCGGCGGTGCCGTTCTCGACAGCTCGACCGTCGGCGTTGGCCGGAGCGTCAGTCCCGGGCTGCCCGACGTCGGCGTCGGTCTGGAGTCGTCCAGTCTCGGACACGTCCCCAGCGGTGCCGGCCGGATCGCCCGAGTGGCCCGCGGGTGCCCCGTCGTCGGGTGTGGCGGCAGCAGGCGCGTCGCCTCGCGGAGCAGCGCCGGTCTCGGGTGTCGAGCCTGTGTGGGGCCCTGCACCGCTCTCGCCGCCCGAGGCGTGCACCCGCGGATCGGCCAGGGCGGTGGTCGCGTGTGTGTCGCGGCCGAACGCGGCGTCGCTGAGCGGTGTGGACGGGTCGAGGCGGGTGGCGGCGTGTGAGGCGTCGTCGATCGCGTTGACCAGGGCGGCCGGGTTGAGGCGCAGGCCGGCGGCGGCGTCCAGGACCACCCCGGGGCGGGCGGTGGCCAGGGCGCTGTCGAGGTCGAACAGCTTGACCGCGTCGCGCAGCCCGACGACGACCTTCGCCGCGCCGCGGACCACCCAGGACCCGCCGGCGATCGCGAACTCAGCGGCGGTGCCGCTGATGACCGCGGCCCGGGCACCGACCGATCCGACCTTCAGGGCGCCGCCGACGTCGGCGACGGGGACGAAGAACGTCGCGATGCCGAGCACGCTGCTCACGCCGGTGGAGATGCCGTCCTCGTGCCACTTGTGCCAGCCGTCCTTCGCGTTCGGGTCCCACCCGACCAACGCCCCTGCGGCGGCCTGCACGGTGTAGGCAGCATCCACGGTGATCGCGTCGGGGTTCTTGATCCCGCCGGGCCGCAGGGTCGCGGACCCGACGATCGCGATGGAGGTCACCAGGTTCGCGACGCCCATCCACGCCTGCCCGTAGGTGCCGCCGTCCAACCAGTCGTCGGTCTGCGGGTTGTACCCGAAGATCAGCGCGCCGACCCCCTGGCCCAGCTCCTTGCCGAACGTGTAGATGCCGTTGCCGACCGACTCGCGGCAGTTGCGGTCCTCGACGGCGGGGCTGCCGAACGGCAGGTCGGCTTCCGGGGACACGAACGCCTCGACCGGGATGGCACCGGTCAACGGCAGGCATACCCCGGCCAACGACTCCAGGCTGGACGCGCACGCGGCGGCGGCGGCGCTGAGGTCGGCCAGGATCTGGCCGTACTCGGTCACCAGCGCGGTGTTCTTCGCGTTCGTCGCGTCGTCCTGGTTCCACGGGACCTTGACCTGACGCCCCGTCCTGCCCCCGTGGGAGAACCAGTCGAGGTGGTCGAACCAGGAGGCGTCCGCCGCGTCGGCGGCGTCCACCCACACCCCGCCCACAACCGCGGCCCGGAACGTGCGCGCCCGGGCCTCCAGGCGCACCAGCCGTGGCCTGATCGCTTCCAGCTCGCCGGCGTAGGTGTCCAGGTGCTTGCCGGCCGCGGTGAACGCGGCCCGCACGTCGGCGGCCGCGGTCACCGCCGGTGCCATCAGGGACAGGACCTGGTCCTGCTCGGGGGCGTTGTAACAGTCCCCGAGCCGGTCCCAGGTCGCCTTGACTGTGACGGTCTTGTCCGACCGCCGCGCCCATCGTGCGCAGGTCGCGTGCGGAGTCCCGGACTCGGGACGGGTCCAGGTCGGCAGACGTCGCGGGGAACTGCGACGGGTCGATCAGCACACCCTTGGCGGCCATCAGCCGGGGTTCCCGAACTGCGCGAAGTACGCCAGGTCACCGCTGTCCGCCGCGGCGACCGTGGCCGCCTGGAACGTGGCGGCCATGTCGAGCTGGGACTGGTCGTAGGCGATCGTCGCGTTCGCGACCCCGACGATCCCGGCCCGGATCCGGTTGCCGATGTGCGTCAGGTTCGCCGCCTGCGCGCCGAGCACCGCGTCCAGCGCGGTCGCGACGTCACCGGTCAACGGCCCACCCGTGGCCACCCCGTCCATGACTGACGCGAACTTGACGTCGGACAGCTCGGCCTGCAGCTCCCCGGCGGTGCCCTGCACGTCGAGCAGCACCTGCTGGACGTCCGCGGACACGATCCGCCACCCCGTCATGCTCAGCCCGGGATGGCCGAGGCGGCGCGCTGCAGGGAGCGGCGGGCGATCTCGTCGTTGTCGGCCAGGGAGTTGCGGATGGCCTGGATGATGCCGCGGACCTCGGTGCCGGCGGCGTTCCACTGGTGCTCGACGCCGGCGTACTGGTCGGAGACACCGTCGGCCTGGTAGACGGCCAGGGCGGCCTTGACGTCCTGGTCACGGCGGGCCAGGGCGGCCTCCAGGGCGGCGGCGGCCCGCTCGAAGTTGGCCTGCGCCGACTGCGAGGAGGCGATGTCGAAGTCGTTGCGGTCGATCTGGTTGCTCGACATGGTCAGGTCCCCTCTCAGCGCGGTGCGAACTTGGTGGTGTCGGCGCCGGCGAAGTCCGCCGACCCCTCGGCCGAGGCGTGCGCGTCGGCGCCCTCGTCGGCCGCGGTCACGAACGCCAGGTTCTGCCCGGCGATCGACTCGGTGATCCCGACCAGCGCGTTGCTCAACGTCGCAGCGACCTCGTCGGTGCGGGACTTGAACGAGTTGAACGCCGCCTTCGCGGTCCCGTTGAACGTGCCCTCCAACGGCTCGGCGGCCTCGACGAGGTTGCGGACCAGCTGGGCCAGGTCGTCGGACTCGGTGGACGTCTTGCGGCCGAGCACCTGCAGCGCGTCAGCCTCCATCGCGAACTTCATGCCGCCCCCTTGCGTCGTTGATTCCCCAGGCAACGTACCGGCACCGACCCACACCGGCGTGGTCGTTCACGGGCGTGCGAACCCACACACATCACGGGCGACTCCCGTCACGAGCCACGGGAATGCCTCTTCCCCGCCAAGAGTTGAGCCAGTCAGACTCAAGTTCGCCCGCCTCGAACTTGCGCCCGCCCACCACGGCACGCAAACTTGAGCGCGGCGGACTCAAGAGCGGCCCGCACACCACGGGCCACCTCAGACCCAGCACGACACGAAAGAAGGCACTCACATGGCACGAGCAGTCGGCATCGACCTCGGCACCACCAACTCGGTGGTCGCTGTCCTCGAGGGCGGCGAGCCCACGGTCATCGCCAACGCCGAGGGGTCGCGCACGACGCCGTCGGTGGTGGCGTTCTCCAAGACCGGTGAGGTGCTGGTCGGCGAGATCGCCAAGCGCCAGGCCGTCACCAACGTCGACCGCACGATCACGTCCGTCAAGCGCCACATGGGCACGGACTGGTCGACGGCGATCGACGACAAGAAGTACACCGCGCAGGAGATCAGCGCGCGGGTGCTCTCCAAGCTCAAGCGCGACGCCGAGGCCTACCTGGGCGAGCCGGTCACCGAGGCCGTCATCACCGTCCCGGCGTACTTCAACGACGCCGAGCGCCAGGCCACCAAGGACGCCGGGACGATCGCGGGCCTCAACGTCCTGCGCATCATCAACGAGCCCACCGCGGCCGCCCTGGCGTACGGCCTGGAGCGCGGCAAGGAGGACGAGCTCATCCTCGTCTTCGACCTCGGCGGCGGCACGTTCGACGTGTCCCTCCTGGAGGTCGGCAAGGACGAGGACGGCTTCTCGACGATCGAGGTCCGCGCGACGTCCGGCGACAACCGCCTCGGCGGCGACGACTGGGACAACCGCATCGTCGAGCACCTCGTCTCCGAGGTGAAGAACACGACGGGCGTCGACCTGTCCAAGGACAAGATCGCCCTGCAGCGTCTGCGCGAGGCCGCGGAGCAGGCCAAGAAGGAGCTGTCGTCCGCGACGAGCACCAACCTGAGCCTCCAGTACCTGTCCATGAGCGAGAACGGTCCGGTGCACCTGGACACCAAGCTCACGCGCGCGCAGTTCCAGCAGATGACGCAGGACCTGCTCGACCGGACGAAGGCGCCGTTCCACTCGGTCATCAAGGACGCGGGCATCAAGCTCTCGGACATCGACCACGTGGTGCTCGTCGGCGGCTCCACCCGCATGCCCGCGGTCACGGAGGTCGTCAAGGAGCTCACGGGCGGCCAGGAGCCCAACAAGGGCGTCAACCCGGACGAGGTCGTGGCCGTCGGCGCGGCGCTGCAGGCCGGTGTCATGAAGGGCGACCGCAAGGACGTCCTGCTCATCGACGTGACCCCGCTGTCCCTCGGCATCGAGACCAAGGGCGGGGTGATGACCAAGCTCATCGAGCGCAACACGGCCATCCCCACCAAGCGGTCGGAGATCTTCTCCACGGCCGAGGACAACCAGCCGTCCGTCCTCATCCAGGTGTTCCAGGGCGAGCGCGAGTTCGCACGGGACAACAAGCCGCTCGGCACGTTCGAGCTGACCGGCATCGCGCCGGCCCCGCGTGGCGTCCCGCAGGTCGAGGTCACGTTCGACATCGACGCGAACGGCATCGTGCACGTGTCCGCCAAGGACCGCGGCACGAACAAGGAGCAGTCGATGACGATCACCGGCGGGAGCGCCCTCCCCAAGGAGGACATCGACCGCATGGTGAAGGAGGCCGAGGAGCACCAGGCCGAGGACAAGGCCCGCCGCGAGGACGCCGAGGCCCGCAACTCCGCCGAGCAGCTCGTCTACTCGACCGAGAAGCTCCTCGTCGACAACGCGGACAAGCTGCCGGACGCCGTGAAGACGGACGTGCAGGCCGCGGTCGGCGAGCTGAAGGTCGCGCTCGAGGGCACGGACACCGACGAGGTGAAGGCCAAGACGGCGCACCTCGCCCAGGTCAGCCAGAAGATCGGCGAGGCCATCTACTCGTCGAGCCAGTCCGCCGACGCGAGCGCCGAGCAGCCGGCCGCGAGCCAGGGCAGTGACGAGGACGTCGTCGACGCCGAGATCGTCGACGACGAGGACGAGGCGGCCAAGTGACCGACAAGACCTCCTCGGGGTCGGGTCAGCCCGACCCCGAGGAGGGGGCCCCGCGGTTCGTCGACAAGCGGCGCATCGACCCGGAGACGGGCCAGGTGCGCACGCCCGAGGAGCAGGTGCTCGCCGACGCGGAGGAGATCGCGGCGGGTGCCGAGGAGGAGGTCGTGCTGGAGGGGCTCGTCGAGGCCCAGAAGCTGGCGGCCGAGCGGCTCGACGAGCTGCAGCGCTCGCAGGCGGCGTACTACAACCTCGAGCAGCAGTACTCGTCGTACGTGAAGCGCGCCAAGGCGGACGCGATCGCGGCCCACGACCGTGGTGTCGCGAGCCTCGCCGAGGCCCTGATCCCGGTGCTCGACGACATCGAGCTGGCCCGCCAGCACGGTGACCTGACCGGCCCGTTCGCGTCGATCGCCGAGAAGCTGCAGGCCACCCTGTCCCGCGTGGGCATCCAGCAGTACGGCGAGGTCGGCGAGGCGTTCGACCCGAACGTCCACGAGGCGCTCATGCACTCGCACTCGGCGGAGGTCACCGAGCCGACCGTCCAGATGGTGCTGCAGCACGGGTACCGCACGGCCGACCGGGTGCTTCGGGCGGCGCGCGTCGCCGTCGTCGACCCGGAGGCCTGAGAATCATCGACAACAGGAGGGAGGCGCCGTGACCGGGCAGGACTGGCTGGAGAAGGACTTCTACGCGGTTCTCGGCGTCCCCAAGGACGCGGACGCCGCGACGATCAAGAAGGCGTACCGCAAGCTCGCCCGCGAGAAGCACCCCGACCACAACCCGGGTGACGCGCAGGCGGAGGCGAAGTTCAAGGAGGTCGGCGAGGCCTACTCGGTCCTGTCCGACCCCGAGCACCGCCAGCAGTACGACCAGCTGCGGGCCATGGCCGGCGGTCCCCGGTTCACCGCCGGGGGCCGCGGCGGTGCCGGTGGCTTCGAGGACGTGTTCGGCGGGATGTTCGGTGGCCAGCCGGGCAGCCGGACGCGGTACTCGACGAGCGGCGCGGGCGGTGCCAACTTCGAGGACCTGCTCGGCGGCCTGTTCGGCCAGCAGGGCGGTGCCGGGTTCCAGCGCGGCCCGCAGCAGGGTGCCGACCTCGCGGCGAGCGTCACGCTACCGTTCCGGCAGGCCGCCGAGGGCTCCACGGTGTCGCTCGGCGTCGAGGGCCGCACGGTCAATGCCCGCATCCCCGCGGGTGTCCGCGACGGCCAGAAGATCAAGCTGGCCGGCAAGGGGCGCCCCGGCGACGGCGGCGCGCCCGCCGGTGACCTCGTCGTCACCGTCAACGTGACCCCGCACCCCGTGTTCTCCCTCGACGGCGAGAACGTGCGGATCACGGTCCCGGTCGCGTTCGACGAGGCGGCACTGGGCGCGACGATCGAGGTCCCGACGCTCGACGGCTCGACCGTGCGGCTCAAGGTGCCCGAGGGCACCCCGTCCGGGCGGGTCCTGCGGGTCAAGGGCAAGGGCATCACGCGGGGGAAGGTGACCGGTGACCTGCTGGTCACGGTCCAGGTCGTCGTGCCGCAGCGCCTCAACGGCGCCGCCCGCGAGGCCGTCCAGGCGTTCGGCATCGCGACGTCCAGCGAGGACGTGCGGGCCGGCCTGCTGGACGCCGCCAGGAAGTGACCTGACGTGCCGTCCGACGACGCCCGCGTCTACGTCATCTCCGTGGCGGCCGAGCTCGCCGGCATGCACCCGCAGACCCTGCGCCAGTACGACCGGCTCGGACTCGTGTCGCCGGGCCGGACGAGCGGGCGTGGCCGGCGCTACTCGCTCCGGGACATCGCCACCCTCCGGGAGGTCCAGCGGCTCTCGCAGGACGAGGGCGTGAACCTCGCAGGGATCAAGCGGATCCTCGAGCTCGAGTCCGAGATCGACGGCCTGCGCCGGCAGGTCGAGTACCTGCGGGCGTTCGTCGAGCCCGGTCGGCGGGTGTTCACCGCGGATGCCCGTGGCGACGTGGTGGCCGTCCCGCGCGGGCTCCGGGCCCGACGGAGCGGCCACACCGCCGAGACCGGCGCCGTCGTCCTGTGGCGGCCGACGCCACGCTGACCGTCGTCCGGCCCTGAGGTGGACCGTCGCCCGGCGATCCGCCCGACGTACGAAGGTGGTGTGGCATGGAGATCGCCGCTCGTTCGGAGTGCACCACGTGGGCTTCTCGGCGAAGCAGCGGCGGGTCACTGCCAACGTCGTCGTCCCGGCCTCCGAGCTCGCCGAGCACGGGTCGGAGGCGCTCGCGACGCACTTCGACGTGCTCGCGGGAGCAGTCGCGAGACGCGTCGCGCCCGGCCGTGCCGACGGGCTGGGGAAGGTGCTCGGCGGCGCGTTCCGGGCAGCGGTCCTGGCCTGAGACAGGCCCACGACCTGCGGGAAGGCGCCGACAGCCCGGCTGGTGCTGCCTAGACTCCACCGGGTGACGTTCGACCTCGACCGCGCCCGCCGTGACACGCCCGGCACCGCCGTCGTCGCCCACCTGAACAACGCGGGGAGCGCGCTCCGTCCGCAGGTGGTCACCGACGCCGTCGTCGCGCACCTGCGCCGGGAGGCCGAGATCGGCGGGTACGAGGCCGAGGACGAGGTCGCCGACCGGGTCGAGGCCGTCTACGGGTCGGTAGCCCGCTTGGTCGGCGGCCACGCCGACGAGATCGCGCTCGTCGAGAGCGCGACGGTCGCCTGGGACGTCGCGTTCGCGTCGGTCCCCCTGCGAGCCGGTCAGCGCATCCTCACCGCCCGCACCGAGTACGTCAGCAACGCCATCGCGCTGCTCCAGGCGTGCGAGCGCACCGGTGCGGTGCTCGAGGTCGTCGACGACGACGAGCACGGCCAGGTCGACGTCGACGCCCTGGCGGCCCGGCTCGACGACGACGTCGCGCTCGTCGCCCTCACGCACGTCGCCACCGGTGGGGGGCTGGTCAACCCTGTGGCCGCCGTGGGCCGCCTGACGCGTGCGGCCGGCGTCCCGTTCCTGCTCGATGCCTGCCAGTCCGTCGGCCAGCTGCACGTGGACGTCGAGGAGATCGGCTGCGACCTCCTCGCGGCGACAGGGCGCAAGTTCCTGCGGGCACCACGAGGTACCGGGTTCCTGTACGCGTCACGCGCCGTGACCCCACGGCTGGTCCCGCCGGTGCTCGGCCTGGGCGCCGCGACGTGGACGTCGGCGACGACCTACGAACCCGCCCCCGACGCCCGCCGGTTCGAGACCTGGGAACGGTCGGTGGCGAACGTGCTGGGGCTCGGTGCGGCGGCCGAGTACGCGCTCGGCTGGGGCACTCGGACGATCGAGGAGCAGGCGCGTGCCGTCAGTGGCCGGCTGCGCGGCCTGCTCGCCGACGTTCCCGGCGTGACCCTCCGGGACAAGGGCGTGGACCGGTGCGCGATCGTCACGTTCACGGTCGACGGCGTCCCTGCGGCCGACGTCCGTGACGCGCTGCACGCCGCCGGGGTCAACGTGAGCATCACCCGGTCGTCGTCGTCCCAGCTCGACCTGGCCTCCCGTGGGCTGACGGAGGTGGTCCGGGCGTCACCGCACTACTACACGTCGGACGACGAGCTGGAGCGGGCGGTCGGCGCCCTGCCCCGGCACTGACGTCCTCGCAGGGCTCGCCGCGGCGAGCCTGGCCTGGACTGGCCGGCGGCGCCGAGCCCGGCCTGGACTGGCCGGCGGCGCCGCGGGAGGCGCCCGACGGCGTCAGGACGCGGCGTCCCGGCGCTCAGACGCCACGGCCCCCGGTGAAGGCTCACCGGGGGCGTGCGCGTCGGACGTCAGTACTGCGGACCCGAGGGCGGCTGCCCGCCCGTGCCGGGTCCCTGCTGGCCGTAGCCCTGCGGGTACTGGGGCGGCGCAGTGTCCCAGGACGCCGGCGCGGCGGGCTGGCCCCACTGGCTGGTGCCCGGCGCCGCGTACGCGGGGTACCCGACCTGCCCTGGATAGCCGCCCACGGCGGCACGCAGCTCGCGCAGCTCACGCTCGATGGGCCACTCCTGGAAGCAGAACATGATGAGCACCACGATGTTCGCGATCGGCACGAAGCACAGTGCCGCGTACCAGCCGGAGTAGCCGGCCTTGCGGGCCACGCGGACGTAGCAGTAGACGGCGAACGCGACGATGGCCGCCTCGAACAGCACGATCAGGATGATCCCCACGATGGGGATTGCCGACGACGAGGCATCAGGCTCGTACATGGGCGGCCCTTTCCTTTGAGGCCGCCCGGAGGGCAGCGTGCACCGGGACATGCGGTGCGGCGGACGGATCACGCACCGGACCGTGGACGGCGCGGGCGCGTCGGAAGGCTACCGGCCCGGCGTCCGTGGCCGTCGGGTGATTCGCTCCGCCGAGACGCACTTCACTCGTGCGGCTCCGGGTCCGGGACGTCCGGCAACCGGACGAGCCGGGACGGGTGCCCTCGCCGGCGCCGGGGGCGGGAGAATGCTCGGGTGCCACGGACAGCGCTCGGGGTCGACGTCGGGACGACGAACATCAAGGTCGCGGTCGTCGACGTCGCGGACGGCCGGGTCCTCGGCCTGGCCTCCGCACCGACGCCGTCGCCCGACGCCCTCGGTGCGGTGCTCGCCGGCCTGGTCGCCCAGGTACTCCCCTCCGGTCCGGCACCCGAGGCGGTCGGTGTGGCGTCGATGGCCGAGACCGGCGTCCCGCTCGACGCGTCCGGCGAGCCACGCGGAGGCTGGCTCCGCTGGGACGGCCACCGCGCCGGTGCGGAGGCCGCCGTGCTCGCGGAGCGGCTGGGCCGGGCCGAGCTCTTCGCAGCGACAGGGGTCCGGGCGAGCGCCAAGGTGCCGATGGCGACGTGGGCGTGGCTGGCGGAGCACCGGCCGGACCACCTGCGGGACGGACGCTGGGCGGGCGCCGCGGACCTGGTCGGCCTGCTCCTCACCGGCCGGCTGGCCACCGACCACACCCTCGCGGGCCGCACGATGGCGTACCGGCTCGGCACCCCGGGCGCGCTGCCCGACGGCTTCGACACCGACCTGCTCGCCGAGGTGGGCCTGCGGCGTCCGCAGGTGCCCGACGTGCTCGCACCGGACGAGGTGCTCGGGCGCGTCCGGCCCGGGCCGTTCACCGAGGCCGGGCTGCCTGCCGGGACGCCCGTCACCATCGCGGGCCACGACCACGCCGTCGGAGCGTGGGCAGCGGGCGTCCGGGCGCCGGGCCAGGTGGCCGACTCGGTCGGGACCGCCGAGGCCGTCTGCACGGTCCTGGCCGTGGACCCGGCGCCCGGCCCGGTGGCGGAGTCCGGCATGAGCCTGGTCCGCACGGTGACCGGGCGGCTGCCCGCGCTGCTCGCCGGCTCGTCGAGCGCGGGCGCCACGGTCGCGTGGTGGCTGCGCACGCAGGTGCCCGACGAGGACCCGGACCGGCTCATGGCCGAGGTGCGCGCGCTCGGCGACGACCCCGGCCCGGTCGTCGTCCTGCCGTACCTCCACGGCCGGCAGACCC
The DNA here is from genome assembly GCF_054057935.1 of Cellulomonas sp. URHB0016. Classification (NCBI taxonomy): domain Bacteria; kingdom Bacillati; phylum Actinomycetota; class Actinomycetes; order Micrococcales; family Cellulomonadaceae; genus Cellulomonas; species Cellulomonas sp. URHB0016. Next base: position 3,086,541 of record NZ_JBSRZU010000001.1, read on the forward strand.
CCGATCCGGACCCGGCCGCCCGCGTACGGGAGCTCGGCACCGGCACGCCGGCGGAACGCACCCACGGCCTGCTGCTCGGCCTCGCGCTGCAGGCCCGCTGGATGCTCCAGACGCAGCTCGCGCTCGCGGGCGGGGCCTCGCCCGCGGACGTCGCCCTGCTCGGCGCGCCGATGACGAGCAACCCGGCGTGGCTGGGCCTGAAGGCACGCGTGACGCCCGCGCCGACCCGTCTGGTGCAGGCGGCCGAACCCGTCGCCGCCGGCGCCGCGCTCCTGGCCGCCGACCGCTCCGGCCTCCTGGACGGACCGGCCCCTGCGCTCGCGGCGGGCCCCCCGTCCCGCCCGCGGGCCGACGACCAGGCCGTGGGCGCGGTGTTCGCGCGCTTCGTCGCTGCCGCCCGGACCGCCGGGACACCCGTCGCGGTGGACCACCCGAACGGCCCCGTCGCCTACCCGCCCGCCGATGCGCCCGCCGCGCAGCGGGCCGTGCACGGGGCCCGGGCGGTCGTCGGGTTCCTGCACACCGGTGCGGTGCACCCCCCGACGTTCGACGCGCTGCTCGCCGACCGGGCCCCCCGCGTCGAGGCGGTGCACGTCGTCGACGCCGACGTGCTCATGACGGTCCGGCGGGAGGGTGTGACCGACGACGTCCGGGCGACGGTGCTGGCACACGTCCGGGACCTCGAACGGTCGGGCGCGTCGGCGGTGCTGGTCACGTGCTCGTCGATCGGTGAGGTCGTGGACGAGGCGGCTGCCGTCGCCGGCGTCCCGGTGCTGCGGGTCGACCGCCCGATGGCCGCCCGTGCCGTCGCCGTCGCCGGGGACGGTGGCCGGGTCGCGGTCCTCGCCACCCTGTCGTCGACGGTCGGCCCCACGAGCCGGCTGGTGGCGGAGGCCGCGCGGGCGGCGGGCGTGCACGTCGAGGTGGACACCGTCGTGGTGCCCGGTGCCGCGGACGCCCGGGACGCGGGCGACGACGACACGGCCGACCGCCTGGTCACCGACGCCGTGGTCCGGGCCGCGGCGGGTGCCGACGTGGTGGTGCTGGCCCAGGCCACGATGGCCGCGGCCGCCGACCGCGCGGCGGTGCCGGTCCCGGTGCTCACGTCCCCGCGCACGGGCCTGGTGGCCGCCCTGGCCGCGCTCGGCACCACCCAAGCCTGACCCCGGCACCCCAGAAGCCTCGCAACCCGCAGGCCCGGCACCCCGGGGCCACCCCGTGTCGGCGCACGTCGGCCCGTGTCGGCGCACGTCAGGCCATGTCGGCGCTCGTCAGCCCGTGTCGGCGGGCGTGTCAGCGCCGTGTCGGTGCCGTGTCAGGCGCCCCGGGCAGGCTGACGGCCATGACCACAGACCTGGTGATCGAGGCAGAAGGCCTCCTCAAGCACTTCGGTGAGACGAAGGCCCTGCAGGGCGTCGACCTCTCCGTCGCCCGCGGCACCGTCCTCGGCGTGCTCGGCCCCAACGGGGCGGGCAAGACGACGGCGGTCCGCATCCTGTCCACGCTCCTCACCCCCGACGGCGGAAGTGCGCGCGTCGGCGGCTTCGACGTCGTCAAGGACGCCGAGCGCGTCCGTCAGACCATCGGCCTCACAGGCCAGTACGCGTCCGTCGACGAGGACCTCACGGGCCGCCAGAACCTCCAGCTCATCGGCGTCCTGCTCGACCTCGGGAAGGCGGCGGCGAAGGCCCGCGGCGCCGAGCTGCTCGAGTGGTTCGACCTCACCGCCGCCGCCGACCGTCCCGCCAAGACGTACTCGGGCGGCATGCGCCGCCGCCTCGACCTGGCCGCGAGCCTCGTCGGCCGGCCGGACGTCATCTTCCTCGACGAGCCCACCACGGGTCTCGACCCGAGCAAGCGCGAGGACATGTGGAACGTGGTCCGCTCGCTGGTCGACGACGGCTCGACGGTGCTGCTGACCACCCAGTACCTCGAGGAGGCCGACGCGCTGGCCGACGAGATCACGGTCATCGACCACGGTCGCGTCATCGCGCACGACACGCCTGACGGACTCAAGCGGATCGTCGGCGGCCAGACCCTCGAGGTCCGCCCGTCCGACGCGACCCGGCTCGAGGAGACGGCGACGATCCTCGGCCAGGTGTCGACGGGCCGCGCCGACGAGATCCGCAAGGGTGTCCTCGCGGTGCCCGTGAGCAGCGACGAGGCCCTCACGGCCACCGTCGCGCGGCTCGCCGCCGCGGGGATCACGGTGACCGAGCTGTCCCTGCACCTGCCCAGCCTGGACGAGGTGTTCTTCACCCTCACGGGTCGCACCGCGTCCGCCGACGACACGACCCTCACGAAGGAGGTGGCGGCATGAGCACCACCACGATCGACGCCCCGGTCCCGACGAGCGGCCGCCCGCCCGCACCGAAGGCCGCCACGGCCCGTCCGGCCAAGCGCCCGTTCGCCCTGGTCCGCCACTCGGCGGCGCTCGCGAAGCGCAGCCTCATCAAGACCTGGCGCACACCCGAGGCCCTGGTCGACGTGACGCTGCAGCCCGCGATCTTCCTGGTGATCTTCGTCTACATCTTCGGCGGCGCGGTCGCCGGCGGGACGACGCAGTACCTGCAGTTCCTGCTCCCGGGCATCCTCGCCCAGACCATCGCGCAGGGCGCGATCGCGATCGGCGTGAACCTCAACACCGACCTCGAGAAGGGCATCTTCGACCGCTTCCGGTCGCTGCCCATCCCGCGGTCCGCACCACTGGTCGGCGCGGTCGCCGGTGACGTGGTCCGCTACGTCATCGTCATCGTCTCGACGTTCACCGTGGGCTACCTGATGGGCTTCCGCATCACCACGGACCCGCTCAGCGCGACGGCCGGCTGCCTGCTCGCGATCCTGTTCGCCCTGTGCCTGTCGTGGGTGTCGGTGTTCGTCGGGATGAAGGTCCGCACGTCCGGTGCCGTGCAGGGGATCATGTTCCTGATCATCATGCCGCTGAGCTTCGCGTCGAACGTGTTCGTCCCGACCGACTCGCTGCCGTCCTGGATGCAGACGTTCGTGACGTACAACCCGTTGACCCACCTGGTGGCGTCGATGCGCGGCCTGTTCCTCGGCGAACCGCTCGGCAACCACGTGTGGTGGACGCTGGCCTGGTGCGTCGCCTTGGTCGCGGTCTTCCTGCCGCTGGCCATGCGGGCGTACCGCAAGAAGGTCTGACGCACGCGAGCACCACGGGAAGGGCGGTCCGGCGCGCAGCCGGGCCGCCCGTCCGCGTCGGTCCCGTCCGCGTCGGTCCCGTCCGCGTCGGTCCCGTCCGCTTCAGCGCCCGTCGAGGTACGTGCCGGGCGGCCCGTGGACCGGCCCGACGACCTCGTCGACGAGCGTGCGGATACGGCGGGCCAGCACGGCCGCCGGCGTCGCCCGCAGCGCTGCGACGGAGGCCTGCCGGGCGTCGTCGTCACCCAGGAGCGCGGACAGGTGGCCGCTGAGGCCCAGCTGGAACATGGCAGTGAGGTTCGCGCCGAGCCGCGTGCCGAGCGCCCAGAGCTCGCGCGCCGCGTCGTCCTTGCCCTGGTGCGCAGCGAGGTCGGCCGCACCGAGCGCCACGGACCCGATCACGGGCATGTCCGACGTGCTCGACGCCTCCGGGCTCGCGAGCCGGATGAGCTCTGCGGCGCGCTCCTGGGCCGCGGGGGACCGCCCGGGGACCTTGTCGGCGACCCCGAGGTGCACCATGGCGCACGCGACGCGGAACACGGCCCGGGCCTGCGGGATCGGCAGGTCCACGCCGTCTACGGCGGCGGCGGCCTGGTCCGCGTGCGCCTCCGCGTCGTCGTACCGGCCCTGCCGCCAGTCGACGTGCGCGAGCCCGAGCAGCGCCTGGGCGACGTCCACGGCGTCCCCGCGGGCGTCGACGACCTCCTGCAGCGTCCGGAGCGCCTCGACGTCGCCGCCCATGGCCCGCTGCACGTCGAGCAGCACGCGCGCGGACCGGGCGTCCTGCATCGCCCCGACGAGCTCGAGGTGCTCGACGCCGCGGCGCAGCCACAGGGCCGAGTCCTCCAGACCCCGGGAGCCGTCCCACTGCCCGACCCCCTGGGCCGCCATGCCCATGCCCCAGTGGTCGCCGATCGACTCGAACCGCGCGTAGGCCTCCCGGGCGTCGGTGGCGGACTGCTCGGCGTTGCCGCCGTTCTCGCGGATCGCCGCCCGCAGGAACAGGCCGAGCCCTTGGAGGTACGGGTCGTCGGACGCGATCAAGGGGGACGCCTCGGCGTCGTCGGCCCGCGTCCAGTCGAGCCCCGGGAGGGCGGCGACGAGCGCTGCCGTCCGGCCGCTCACCTCGTGCCGGCGATCAGCCATCACCAGGCGCGCGCCGCGCCAGGCGAGCGCCATGAGCCGCACGGACTCGATGGCGCCCGCGTTCACGGCGGCGAACAGGCACACGGCGGCGAGCCGGTCGCCGTGGGGCAGGGGGCCGCCGGCAGCGCGGCCCTGCAGGATGCTCGACGACCGCCGGGCGGACGGGTCGTCGGCGTGCAGCAGCTGTCCCGACCAGGCGACGACCTCGAGGTGCAGCCCCCGCACGGTCCAGAGCTGGAACAGCGCCGCCGCGATGTCGACGGCGGGCGGCTCGTCGCCGTGCGCCACGGCCCACCGCAGCGCCGTGAGGAACGTGTCCTGCTCGGTCGCGCACGCCGTGAACGCGGCGAGCTGGCTGTGCCCGATGAAGTCGTCCCGCAGCCGGGCGCACTCGGCCGCCGACCAGCGCACCAGACCGGTCATCGCGTCGGGCCGGTGCCCGACGGCGTCGAGCCGTGCGCTGCCGTACTCCCGGACGGTCTCGAGCATCCGGTACCTGGCGGGCCCGTCGTCGCTCTCGTCGAGCGTGAGCAGCGACTGCTCGACGAGCATCGCGAGCCCCCGGCGGACGGCCCGGGTGCCCTGCCCGGAGACCGCCAGCGCGGTGTCGGCCGTGAACGGCGCGGGGATCACCGCGAGCCGTTCCAGCAGGTCACGGTCCTGCGGGTCGAGCAGCTCACGGCTCCAGTCGACCATCGCCCAGAGGCTGGCGTGCCGTTCCGGCAGGCCGCGCAGGGCGTCGTCGAGCAGCGCGAAGCGGTCCGACAGGCCGGCCAGGACGTCGTCGACCGGCATCGCCCGCAGCCGCGCCGCCGCGAGCTCGAGGGCGAGCGGCAGGTTGTCGAGGCGGTGGCACAGCTCCCGGGCGCGTTCGCGGTCCCAGCCCAGCGTGTCGCGGCCGGCGCGTGCCCGGGACTCGAGCAGGGCGAGGGCGTCGTCGTCGGGCAGCGCCCGCAGCCGGTGCACGGCCTCGCCGACGATCCCGAGCGGTGCCCGGCTGGTGGCGAGCACCACGACGTCGGGCGGCGCCGAGGCCAGCAGGTCGGTGACGACGGCCGCCGCTGCGTCGAGCACGTGCTCGCAGTTGTCGAGCACCACGAGTCCGTCGAGGTCCTGGGCGGCGAACCCCAGCCGCTCCTGCGGCGTGAGCAGCCGTCGTCCGGGAGCGAGGTCGGGGCGCGTGGCCGCCGTCTCCCCGCCGCCGATCGCCGCCAGCACGGTGGGCAGCACCTCGGCCGGGTCGTGCACGCCCGCGAGCTCCACGGCCCGCACGGAGGTGCCGAGCGCGGCCGCCCGCCGGGCGACCTCGGTGGCCAGCCTCGTCTTGCCCGCACCCCCCGTGGCCACCACGGTGACGAGCGGTGCCTCCGTCAGCGCGGTCTCGACGGCGCCGACGTCGGCGTCGCGCCCCACGAGCACGGTCGCCGGCCGCCGCCACGACGAGGGCAGCGCGACGGTCGCCGGGGGCAGGGGCGGCCCGGTGCGCGGGCGGGCCGGGGCGGTCGGTGCGAGCTCGCCGCGGAGCAGGGCCAGGTGGGCCTGGGCGACCACGGGCGACGGGTCGGTGCCGTACCGCTCGGCGAGGTCGGTGCGCAGGTGGTCGACGACCTCGACGGCCTCCGCGTCCCGGCCCTGGGCGGCGAGCACCCGCACGAGGAGGGCGACGAGCGGCTCGTCGGGCGGGGTGCGCAGCGCGACGGCGCGCAGGTCGTCGACGGTTCCCGTGGTGTCGCCGAGCGCGAGGCCGACATCGGCCCGGACCGTGGCGACGTCGGCCAGGAGCCGAGCGGTGGCGTGGTCCGTCAGGTCCGGCACCGGTGGCACGAGGGCCCGCGCCTGGTCGGCGAGCGGGCGGGCCGGGCGCGGGTCGTCCGACCGGAGGGCGGTGCGGGCGCGGGCGACGAGCTCGGCCACCTCGTCGGTGTCCACCTGCAGGTCGTCCCGGGGCATCCGGTAGCCGCCGGAGGCCGCCGTGACGGGCAGCCCGAGCCGGCGGGCTCGGGAGACGAGCGCCTGGACGGCGCCTGTCGCGTCGTCGGGCGGGTCGCCCTCCCACACGTCCTCGACGAGAGCCGCGGACGAGACCGTGCGGCCGCGGGCGTCGAGGAGCGCACGGACCACGGCGACAAGCCGGTCGCCCCGGACGGCCCGGCCGTCGACGGCCAGCGTCCCGAGGGTCGTGATCTGCACCGGGACAGCATCCCTCACGAGAGATGCGGCGGGGGTGCCGTGGCCGGACGACGCACCGGGCCGGTCGCGCGAGGCGACCGGCCCGGTGCCCGCGTTTCCGCGGGGAGGGGAGGGGTGTGTCAGGCGTAGGCGCGGGCCGGCGCGGCGTTGCTGTCGGCGCCGCGGTACGTGCTGCCGTCGAGCCAGAGGATGTACAGGAAGATCAGGCTCAGGAAGAAGAGACCGGCCGTGAACCCGGCGCCGTGGCCGAAGGACACGGAGAGCGCGTGCAGGACGATGATCCCGAACACGATGTTCACGAACGGGATGAGCAGCAGGATGATCCACCAGATCGGCTTGCCGGTGATCTTGAGCAGCACGAGCGCGTTCAGGATCGGGACGAACGCCTTCCAGCCGGCCTCGCCCGCCTTGTTGAAGATGCCGAAGAGCGGCAGCGTGCCGATCAGGTAGCCGATGAGGCCGCCGATGTAGGCGCCCGGGCCGATGCTGGGGGTCGCGTCCGCCGCGACCGCGAGAAGTGTGTGCATGCGCGGAACGTAGCGGTCCCCGAGGTGCGAAGTGGGGCGTTTCGTGCATCAGTTCGGTCACGGCCGGTGATGGTGAGCCTGCGGTCCCCCGGACGGAGGACCCTGCCGGTGCGTCCGTCCGGGGGACCCGGCGAGCAGGTCGACGGCGGTCCGGCGTGTCGTCGCCCGGCGCGTCGGGAACGGGCGGACCGTGCTCTTGTGGACGTCGGTGTGCACCGTCCTGTGGGCCGGATGTGGACGGCCGCGAAGGTGCAGGCCAGCGGCCGTGTCAGAGGTGGACGGTACCCTCGAAACTTACGCACAGGGTGAAGAACGACACGGATGTAACACAAGCCCTAGTGGTCGTTTGCGGGCCGGACCACCAGGTGTAGTGTTGCGGACGACGCGGCGGGGGAGCCGTGATCGGCCCGGGGAGGGCCCAGAGAACTCGCGTGAGCACCCTCGTGGAGCGCCGCGCAGACAGGCAAGAGGGAGCCACGATGTCGATCACGGTGTACAGCAAGCCGGCGTGCGTGCAGTGCAATGCCACCTACCGCGCGCTCGACAAGCTCGATGCCGAGTACACGGTCGTGGACATCAGCGAGGACGCCGACGCCCGTGACTACGTCATGTCGCTCGGCCACCTGCAGGCGCCCGTCGTGATCGTCGACGGCGAGCACTGGTCGGGCTATCGGCCGGACCGCATCAAGGCGCTCGGCGAGCGCCTGGCGACCGCGGTCGCCTGACCTTCGTCCGACAGCGCAGCACACCGCAGCAGCACACCGAGCAGCACACAGAGGGCGGCGCGAGCCGCACCCACGGACGCCCCGGGCCGGCGCAGGCCACCACCGCGCCGGCCCGGCGGGCATCCTCCGGCACGCCCGGACGGCCGTGCCGACGTTCGACCCGAGTGAGGGAGCAGCGCGATGAGCTCGCTCGTCTACTTCTCCTCCGCCTCGGACAACACCCACCGCTTCGTGCAGAAGCTCGGCCTGCCGGCACAGCGCATCCCGCTGCGACCGACCGACCCGTTCCTGCGCGTCACCGAGCCGTACGTCCTGGTCGTCCCGACCTACGGCGGAGGTGTCGAGGGTGGCGCAGTACCCCGGCAGGTCATCAAGTTCCTCAACGACGAGGACAACCGTGCTCTGATCCGCGGCGTCATCGCGGCAGGGAACACCAACTTCGGCGAGGCCTACTGCATCGCGGGGGACATCATCGCGGCCAAGTGCCGGGTCCCCTACCTGTACGGGTTCGAGCTCATGGGAACGAACGAGGACGTCACCCGCGTCCGTGAGGGATTGAGGACATTTTGGCTTCGACAGTCGCAGATACCCGCGTAGACCTGACGGGGCTGGACTACCACGCCCTCAACGCGATGCTGAACCTCTACGGTCCGGACGGCGAGATCCAGTTCGACAAGGACCGTGAGGCCGCGCGCCAGTACTTCCTGCAGCACGTCAACCAGAACACGGTCTTCTTCCACGACCTCGACGAGAAGCTCGACTACCTCGTCGAGAACAAGTACTACGACCCCGAGGTCCTGGCGCAGTACGACCGGACGTTCATCAAGACGCTGTTCCAGTACGCGTACTCGAAGAAGTTCCGGTTCCAGACGTTCCTCGGCGCGTTCAAGTACTACACGTCGTACACGCTGAAGACGTTCGACGGGAAGCGGTACCTGGAGCGCTTCGAGGACCGTGTCTGCATGGTGGCCCTCTCGCTCGCCGAGGGGAACCAGGACTTCGCGATCAACCTCGTCGACGAGATCGTCAGCGGCCGGTTCCAGCCGGCGACGCCGACGTTCCTCAACCTCGGCAAGGCGCAGCGCGGTGAGCCTGTCTCCTGCTTCCTGCTGCGCATCGAGGACAACATGGAGTCCATCGCGCGCGGCATCAACTCCGCCCTGCAGCTGTCCAAGCGCGGCGGCGGCGTGGCGCTCCTGCTCAGCAACATCCGCGAGCACGGTGCGCCGATCAAGCACATCGAGAACCAGAGCTCCGGCGTCATCCCCGTGATGAAGCTGCTCGAGGACTCGTTCTCGTACGCCAACCAGCTCGGCGCCCGCCAGGGTGCCGGTGCCGTGTACCTGCACGCGCACCACCCGGACATCTACCGGTTCCTCGACACCAAGCGCGAGAACGCCGACGAGAAGATCCGCATCAAGACCCTGTCGCTGGGCGTCGTCATCCCCGACATCACGTTCGAGCTCGCCAAGAAGAACGAGCCGATGTACCTGTTCTCCCCGTACGACGTGGAGCGCGTGTACGGGGTGCCGTTCGCGGACATCGACGTGACCGAGAAGTACTACGAGATGGTCGACGACGCGCGGATCAAGAAGTCGAAGATCAGCGCCCGCGAGTTCTTCCAGACCCTCGCCGAGCTGCAGTTCGAGTCCGGCTACCCGTACGTGATGTTCGAGGACACGGTCAACCGTGCGAACCCGGTCAAGGGCAAGATCACGCACTCGAACCTGTGCTCGGAGATCCTGCAGGTCTCCACGCCGTCCACGTACAACGAGGACCTCTCCTACGCCGAGGTCGGCCGCGACATCTCCTGCAACCTCGGCTCCATGAACATCGCGCTGTCGATGGACTCGCCGGACTTCGGCAAGTCGGTCGAGACGGCCATCCGCGCCCTGACGGCGGTCTCCGACCAGACGGACATCGAGTCGGTCCCGTCGGTGAAGAAGGCGAACGCCGGGGGCCACGCCATCGGTCTCGGCCAGATGAACCTGCACGGGTACCTGGCGCGCGAGCGGATCTTCTACGGCTCCGACGAGGGCCTCGACTTCACGAACATCTACTTCTACACGGTGGCGTACCACGCCATCAGGGCGTCGAACCTCCTCGCGCAGGAGCGCAAGCAGGCGTTCTACACGTTCGACGAGTCGAAGTACGCGACGGGCGAGTACTTCGAGAAGTACATCGACAAGGCGTGGGAGCCCCGCACCGAGCGCATCCGCACGCTCTTCGCCGACGCCGGCGTGCACATCCCGACGCAGGACGACTGGCGTGCGCTGGCCGAGCTCGTCAAGGAGCACGGCATCTACAACCAGAACCTGCAGGCGGTCCCGCCGACCGGCTCGATCTCGTACATCAACCACTCGACGTCGTCGATCCACCCGATCGCGTCGAAGATCGAGATCCGCAAGGAAGGCAAGATCGGCCGCGTCTACTACCCGGCGCCGTTCATGACGAACGACAACCTGGAGTATTACCAGGACGCGTACGAGATCGGCTACGAGAAGGTCATCGACACCTACGCCGAGGCCACGCAGCACGTGGACCAGGGCCTGTCGCTGACGCTGTTCTTCAAGGACACCGCCACCACCCGCGACCTCAACAAGGCGCAGATCTACGCCTGGCGCAAGGGCATCAAGACGATCTACTACATCCGCCTCCGCCAGCTCGCCCTGGAGGGGACGGAAGTGGACGGCTGCGTCAGCTGCATGTTGTAGCCCTAGGCAACTGATCGTCTCGCCCCACTCATGCTCACGAAAGACGAAGGACAAGGCAGATGACCCCCACGGGGAAGCTGAAGCTGATCGACCGTGTGTCGGCGATCAACTGGAACCGGCTCGAGGACGACAAGGACGCCGACGTCTGGGACCGTCTCGTCGGCAACTTCTGGCTGCCGGAGAAGGTGCCGGTCTCCAACGACATCCAGTCGTGGGCGACCCTCACCGAGCAGGAGAAGACGCTCACCATGCGCGTCTTCACCGGCCTGACGCTGCTCGACACGATCCAGGGCACGGTGGGCGCCGTCAGCCTCATCCCGGACGCGATCACGCCGCACGAGGAGGCCGTCTACACGAACATCGCGTTCATGGAGTCGGTGCACGCCAAGTCGTACAGCTCGATCTTCTCGACGCTGTGCTCCACCAAGGAGATCGACGAGGCGTTCCGCTGGTCGGAGGAGAACCCCAACCTCCAGCGCAAGGCCGAGATCGTCATGGACTACTACAAGGGCGACTCGCCGCTGAAGCGGAAGGTCGCGAGCACGCTGCTCGAGTCGTTCCTCTTCTACTCGGGCTTCTACCTGCCCATGTACTGGTCGAGCCGCGCCAAGCTGACGAACACGGCCGACCTGATCCGCCTGATCATCCGCGACGAGGCCGTGCACGGGTACTACATCGGCTACAAGTACCAGAAGGGCCTCGAGAAGCTCTCGCCCGAGGAGCGCGCCGAGCTCAAGGACTACACGTTCGAGCTGCTCTTCGAGCTGTACGACAACGAGGTGGAGTACACCCAGGACCTCTACGACGGGGTCGGGCTCACCGAGGACGTCAAGAAGTTCCTGCGCTACAACGCCAACAAGGCCCTGATGAACCTCGGCTACGAGGCGCTGTTCCCGCGCGACGAGACGGACGTCAACCCGGCGATCCTGTCCGCCCTGTCGCCCAACGCCGACGAGAACCACGACTTCTTCTCGGGGTCGGGCTCGTCCTACGTCATCGGCAAGGCCGTCAACACCGAGGACGCCGACTGGGACTTCTGACCGGCGCTCGACCACGAGCAGCGAACGGCCGATCCCTGCAGGGGTCGGCCGTTCGGTCGTCCGGTCGTCGCAGGCGGAGCGACGACACCGGCGGCGGGCCGGCCAGCAGATCCGCCGGCGCGGCGGGCTAGCCGTGCAGGAGATCCGCAGATGTGACCCGCGGGTCGGCCGGTGACCTGCGACGACGTCTCGCAGGCGTCGGCGGGGTGGCTGCCAGGTGAGGGTTGCCTCACCTCATGTGCCCTCTGACCTGCGCTTTCACGCGCCGCACGGGTAGGCACGGGCCGTTCGCCGGGTCTACCGTCGGGAGGGAACGTCGCAGCACGTGCCTGTGTGCCCATGCCATCCCGGAGGTCGTCATGACGGAGCTGATGGAGCTGCCCACCGTGTCCGAGTGTTCGGTCGCGGGCTGCTCGTACAACGACCACTCGCACTGCCACGCCGCCGCCGTGACCATCGGAGGGGTGGCAGGTGGCGACGCGCAGTGCGCCACCTTCATCCCGCTCGGCGTGAAGGGCGGCCTCGACAAGGTCATCACGCACGTCGGCGCCTGCCAGCGGCAGGACTGCACGCACAACTCGCACCTGGAGTGCACGGCGGCGTCGGTCCGGGTCGGCGCGGGCCACGACATCGCCGACTGCCTGACGTTCGCGCCCGAGCCGCACTGAGGGCCATGACGCCCAAGACGGCCCGGTCGGGCGCCCCGAAGCAGTCCGAGCTCCCGAGCACCCTGCGCCGGTCGGACGAGAAGGCGCAGGTCACGTTCGCCCACGCCTACGACGCGGCGATGGACCAGTACGGGGACGCGGAGCGGGCCGCCCGTGTCGCGTTCGCCGCGCTCAAGCACACGCACGAGAAGGTCGGCGACAGCTGGCGACCCAAGGCCGAGTACGGGCCGTCCGACGCGCGCGCCGAGGGCGGACTGGGCACGGACGCGCCGACGGCGGGCGGGGTGGACGCGAACGCGAGCAAGGCGCACCTGCTCGACGTCGCCCGCGAGCTCGACGTCCGTGGCCGCAGCCGGATGTCGAAGGACCAGCTCGTCGAGGCCATCCAGAAGGAGAACGACCGCCGCAGCCGGCAGGCGCTCGCGGCCGAGTGAGCGCCGACCGAGCGCCGCAGCCCAGTGTGAGCCGAGTGGGCGCCGCGGCCCAGTGAGCCGAGTGGGCGCCGCGGCCGAGTGAGCCGAGTGGGCGCCGCGGCCCAGTGAGCCGAGTGGGCGCCGCGGCCGAGTGGACGCCGAGCAAGCGCCCGGCGAGCGTCGAACGAGCCGAGGTCAGGCCGGGTGGCGGGCGATCTCGATGAGCTGCCCCACGAGCACGGCGGCGTCGGGCACGAGGTCGCGTTCGCCGGGTACGAGCGAGGGGTCGAGCGCGCGCACGCCGGCGGCGTCGGAGACCGCGCTGGTGGGGTCGACGTCGGTGGCGGCGAGGAAGTCGACGAGCAGCACGCGCGCGGCCTGGGAGTAGATGCCGCCGGCGTCGACCACGACCTCGGCGAGGATCAGCGCGGTGAGCGCGACGTCCAGCTCGGCCGTCCCCGTGCGGGCGTTGGACCAGTCGACGACGGTGGGCCCGCGGGTGTCCGAGAGGATCACGTTCCCGGGGTGCAGGTCCAGGTGGACCACCGTCGGTCCTGCGGGAACCCGGGGCCACGGCACGTGGACGCGCTCGGCCCAGCCCTCCGGGGCGGGGATCGTGTGGAGGTGCCCGTGCAGGTCCGCGAGGATGGCGGCGCCGTCGGCCAGCGACACCTCCTCCGCGGCGAGCGCCTGGAGCAGGGTGGGGCCGTGGAGCCGTTCGAGCAGCAGGTCCGCACCGTCCACGCCGAGCACGGCGGGAGCGGGGAAGCCGTGGGCGACGACGTGCCGGAGGAGCTCGGCCTCCGGGGCGGCGTCACGCCCGGACCGGTAGCGACGAAGCACGGTCGCGTCGTCGAGCGCGAACACGTCGGCTGCGGTGCCGGAGGCGAGCAGGGGACCGGGCTGGTCTGCGGCGACGCCGCCGGTCGGGGTGGTGTGCGGGGCGTGCTCCGTCTGGGTCGGCACGTCGGGAGCATCGGCTCCTGCGGGCGCCGTCCCTCCGGTCGGCGAGGGGTGCCTCGCGGGGTCGCTCGGAGCCAGTTCCGCAGGGGTCATAGAACGACGGTAGACGGTTTGACCCGATGTGTCCCCCGTCCCGTACCGATCGGTCCCTGACCTGGGACAGGGGTGTCCATGAACAGAGACACACGGACGCTTGACCTGATGGGCGGCCGGACGCGCCCGTCAGGACCGCGCGACGCGCGTGAGCGTCTCCACGGCCTGCTCGTGCGTGGACGGCAGCAGCTCCACCCACACACGCACGGGACGTCGGGTGGCGTGCCCGACGTCGAGCGTCGCCACCCTGCGGCCGATCTCCGCGTGGAGGTCGTCCAGGTGGGCGCCGAGGTCGTCCTCGGGGCGCGACAGCACGGCGAACACCCCGCCGCCGAGGGTCGCCATCGGGTGGCCGTGACCGAAGGTGCTGGTCATCGCGGCGCCGACGGCGGCGGACCGGGCGGCCCGCGCGAACGGGTCGACGTACCCGTTCGCGACGTCGACGAGCAGGAGGTGGTGGCCCAGGTGCTCGTCCTGACGGGTCTCGGCGTCGCGGTACACCTCGGCGAGGCGGACGGCCAGGTACTGCCGGGTCGGCAGGCCGGACTCCGGGTCGAGGCTGGTGCCGAACGCGACGGCACCAGCCTGGGCGTCGGCCCAGCCCTCGCAGAGCGCGCGCAGGACTGCGCGCGGCGGCTGGGACCGCCCGGTGGTGCGGTAGAGGCAGGTGAGGTCGTCGATCGTCTCGCCGACGCCCACGCCGTCGTGCCCCCGAGCCCGGCCGAGCTGCTCCGCGGCAGCGGTGGCGTCCTGGTCCGTGAGGAGCGCGAGCGCGAGCGCGTCGACGGCCGGGTGGTACCAGTCCGCGGGGCGCAGCCAGACCGACGCGACGCTCTCGTCGCGCCAGCGGTCGCGGAGTGCCGTTGGCACGGCGGAGTCGAGGCCGATGTTCATCGTCACGCCGGATGAGAGAGCGCAGATGCGCAGGTGTGACGCGGGTCGACGATTTTTCACCCGCGTTCACCCGATCGGTTGCACGGGCAACGGTTTCGTTGCGAAAGTTGTCGGTTAGTGTGCACGGGGCGTTTCATGCTGATTCACCCGAACAGTGACGGATGATTCTGGCCGGGTCGACGGGCCGCTGACAGGAGCGGGTGTGAGTTCCAGCGCAGACCTCGAGAGCGGCGTCGTCGCAGACGCCGAGCTCCTCGCGGCCGTGCGGGCAGGGGACTCCTCGGCGTTCAGCGCCCTGTACGAGCGGCACGCCGGGGCTGCCCTGGTGGTCGCCCGCCAGTACACGGACTCGTCGGCCGACGCCGACGACGTGGTCGCCGACTCGTTCACCGCCGTCCTCAACGCGCTGCAGCGTGGCAACGGGCCCGACGCGGCCTTCCGCGCCTACCTGTTCACCGTCGTCCGCCGCGTCGCCGCGGCACGGCGGACCTCGGCCCGCCGCGTCGAGCCCACCGACGACCTCGCCACGCTCGAGGCCGGCACGGCGCTCGCCGGCACCGCGGAGGACCCCGCCCTCGACGGGTTCGAGCGCGGGGTCGTCGCGCGCGCGTTCCACTCGCTGCCCGAACGCTGGCAGGCGGTGCTGTGGCACACCGAGGTGGAGGGCCTGAGCCCTGCGGAGATCGCCCCGATGCTCGGGCTGACCGCGAACGGCGTCGCGGCGCTCGCGTACCGGGCGCGGGAGGGTCTGCGGCAGGGGTACCTCCAGCAGCATCTGCAGGACCCGATGGACGAGGGCTGCCGCGTGGTCGCGGGCAAGCTGGGCTCCTACGTGCGCGGGGGCCTGGGCACGCGGGAGACCACGCAGGTCGAGAAGCACCTCGAGAGCTGCGGCGAGTGCCGGGCGCTGGTGCTGGAGCTCAGCGACGTCAACCACGGCATGCGTGCCGTGATCGCCCCGCTCGTGCTCGGGCTCGCCGGCGTCGGTGCGCTCGCCACCCTGCTTCCCGTGGGCGGCGGCCTCGCGGCCGGGGCGGCTGCCCTGGGCGCCGGCCACGCGGCGGGCACCTCGGCGGGCACGTCCGCCGGTGCCGCGGGCGGGACGGCGGGTGGTGCCGCGGGTGGTGTCGCGGCGGCGACGGCCGGTGAGGCCGGTGCGGCGGCAGGGGCGGGTGCTGCCGCGACCGGTACGACGGCGGCCGTCGGTGCGGGTGCCGCCGGTGCGGGCGCGGCGGCGGCCGGTGGCGTCGCCGGGTTCCTGGGATCCATCCCGCTCGCGACCGCGGCGATCGCCGCCGGAGCGGTCGCCGTCGCGGTGGCCGCGACGGCCGGCATCCTGGCGCTCACCAGCGGCGACGACCCGGCAGCGAACCCCGGCCCCACGTCCAGCGCGTCCTCGAGCGCGCCGGCGACGCCCACGCCGACGCCGACCCGGAGCTCCGCCACGGCCACCGGCCCGTCACCCACCGACCTCCCGACCCTGCCGTCGGAGGACGACACCGACGGCGTGACGTCGAAGAGCACGAAGGGCAGCCTGTCGGCGACGGCGGACGACGAGGACGACGACGGCGCCGTCGAGCCGCGGACGAGCCCGGAGACGACCCCGCCGGTGGAGCCGACCACCCCGCCGGTGGAGCCGACGACGCCCCCGGTCGAGCCGACGGCCCCCCCGGTCGACCCGGAGCCAGGACCGGCGCAGGTCGCGGTGGACGTCCCCGACGGCGGCCTCGTGCTGGCCGCGGGGGTCACCGGGCAGCAGCTCGCGCTGGCCGTGCGCAACACCGGTGGGACGGCCGTCGCGAACCTCCTCGCCGAGGTGACGCTGCCCCAGGGCGTCACGGTGGACGCGGCCATGCCCGCGGCGATCGAGAACCTCACGACGGGCCGGTTCGCGCCGGTCTCGGCCGTGGGCTGGATCTGCACCGACGGTGCGGACACGGGCCTCGCACGGTGCACCCTGCCGTCGCTCGCTCCCAAGACCGCGACGCAGCTCGTGCTGTCGGTGTCGATCGACGAGTCCTTCGACGCGATCGACGGCCAGATCGGCCTGCACCTCACGGGCGGCGGCATCGACTACGTCGCCCCACCGATCCCGGTCAGGATCAGCCCGTCGGCCGCCCGGCTGACCCTGGCGGCCGCCGCGCCGCAGCTGACCCTCGTGTCGGGCCGGGACCGGGTGCTCACCCTGCCGCTCGCCAACGCGGGCGGCTCGGCGGTCGGTGACACGCCGGCGAGCGCGACCATCCAGGTGCCGTACGGCGTCACGTGGCAGGTCGCCGCGGGGTCGGCGCCCTGGACCTGTGCCGCGGCGGAGCCTGCGCGCGGCCTGCTCCGCGCCGAGCCGACGTCGGTCGCGACCGTGGCCACCACCGTGCGCTGCGAGATGTCGACGCTGGCCGCCCGCGCGCCCGCACCGCTCTCCCTCGCCCTGGGTGCCGCGGCTCCGGAGCAGGTCGTCACCCGTGAGCTCGCGGTCACGCTCGCCCCCAGCGGCACCCGTCCGGTGGAGTCGTTCGTGGTGCCGTTCTCGGTGGTGCGGCCGGCCCGCCTGACCGTGACGGGCGACGCGGGAGCCGCGGTCGCGCTCGGCACGGCGACCACCGTGGCCCTCACCGTCGCGAACGACGGGGACCTGGACGCGACCGGCGTGCACGTCACACTCCTCCGGCCTGACACCGTGACCTGGGAGCCCGGCGACGTGACGGCTGGGTGGACGTGCTCCGGAACCCGGGGCCAGACCTCCGTGGACTGCGCGACCGGCCCGCTCGTTCCCGGAGAGTCCCGTGACCTGACGGTCCCGCTCGGGGCGGTCCCCGGGTCGGTGGACGACCTCGGTGCGCTCTCGGCCGCCGTCGGTGCCGACGACGCCGACGTCGTGGGCCCGCACGCCGTCGTCCTGACGGGGACGCGACCCGTGCTGCACCTCGCCGCCGACGACCCCGAGGTGCACGTCGTGGACGACGCGCCCGGGACCGTGTCGTTCTCGGTGTTCGTCGACGGGGGCGCGGGTGCGGCCGACGCGGCGGACGTCGTCGCGACCGTGACCCTCCCCCCTCAGCTCACCGCCACGCCGCCCGTCGGGGGCCCCGACACGTCCGCGTGCGCGGTGCTCACCGCCCGCACGCTCCGGTGCGACCTCGGTCGTGTCGAGGCGGGCGGCTCCGTCCAGGCGCTCGTCGACGTCCTCGCGGCGGGCAGCGCACGCGGCGCCGTGACCGTGGAGGCACGGGCGGCGGGCAGCGACCCGGTGGCCGCGAGCACCGAGGTCGTCACGTCGTCCGGCGGCCTGAGCCCGCGCGTGCGGTTCGACGGCGGCTGGGCCGTCACCGAGGTCGGCGCGCCGCTGCTCACCTGCAAGGTCACCGACCCGGCGTGCAGGTCGGCGCTGGACAAGGGTGACCGCGACAACAACAACCTCGACATGGTGCCGCTCGACGAGGCCCGCCCGTACGGACTCGTCCCGCCGAACCCGGCCGTCGCCGTGTCGTCGACCACGCAGCTCACCGTCCCGGCCGGCCGCGAGATCGCGTTCGCGGGCCTGTACTGGTCGGCGAACATCGGTCCGTACGACACGTGGAGCAGCGCACGGGAGACGGCCCGGCTCCGTGGCCCGTCGGGCTCCTACGTCGACGTGCAGGGTGCACTCGTCGCGACGCCCAAGGACAACGCCGGGCGGCAGTACTACCAGTCGTTCGCCGACGTCACGGCGCAGGTCGCCGCCGGCGGGTCCGGTGCGTGGTCCGTCGCGGACGTCGCCGTGAGCGCGTCCCGGCGAGATGCGGACCGCACATACTACGCGGGCTGGGCGCTCGTGGTCGTGTACGCCGACCCCGGCTCGGACGCTTCCGTCACGGTGTACGACGGCGGCGCCTGGATCGGCACGTCCGCCGAGCCGCCGGCGTTCCAGTTCGCCGCCGAGGCCGGGACGTCCGCGCGCGTCGGCGTGGTCGGCTGGGAGGGGGACCGGACGAACGTCGGCGACCGCCTGGAGCTCGACGGCACGGCACTCGTGCCGCAGCGATGGGGCGGCACTGGCCCGGCCGGCGGGGGCGTGGCCGAGAACGCGTTCGACTCGACCGCGACGGGGTGGCGGGCCGCGAGCTCGCTCGGCACCGACGCCAAGGGGTTCCTCCCGGCCGTCCTCGGTCAGGACGTGAGCACCCTGCAGGCGCGGACCACGGGGGACCAGTACCTCATCGGCGTGATCACGCTGCGGACCAGCCCGCAGCGCTGACGCGTCGTCCCGACGGGTCGGTCGGCCGGGTCGAGCACCGCCGCGACGGCCTCACGGGTCAGTCGGCCGGCTCGAGCACGGCCGCGACGGCCGCCTCGACCGGCACGACGCCCGACGTCAGCTCGAGGACGAGTCCCGCCGTGTCCGGCTGGTGCAGGACCGTCGCCAGCACCGCCGCCACGTCCCCGCGCGGCACGGCGCCGTGCGGCACCGTCGAGTCCAGGCGGACGGTCCCCGTCGGTTCGTCGTCCGTCAGCCGGCCCGGCCGCACGACCGTCCAGTCCAGGTCACGTGCGCGGACGTCGGCCTCGCTCGCCGCCTTGGCCCGCAGGTACGCGGCGAACACCCCGTCCGTCCCGTCCGGCGGTTCCGCGTCGGCACCCATCGACGAGATCAGCACGTAGCGCCGCACCCCCGCCTGCGCCGCACCGTCCGCGAGCAGTCCCGCCGCTGCGCGGTCCACGGTGTCCTTGCGCTCGGCCCCGCTGCCCGGGCCGGCACCCGCGGCGAACACCACCGCGTCGGCACCGGAGACCGCCTCGGCGACGTCCCGGGCGTTGGCGCGCTCGAGGTCGAGGACCACCGGCTCCGCACCGTCCGCCTCGACGTCCTCGACGTGCTCCAGCCGGCGCACGAGTGCCACCGGCACGTCTCCCCGGTCGCTCAGGGCGCGCGACAGGAGTCGGGCCACCTTGCCGTGCCCGCCCGCGATCGCGATCCGCATGTCGTCCACGGTAGGCAGGACGCTCCCGCGCGGCGACCCGGGGCGGGTCAGTCGCAGGACGGATCAGTCGCAGGACGAGTCAGTCGCGCGACGGGTCAGTCGCAGGGCGGGTCGAGGAGGCGCAGGTGGGTCAGGCGCTCGCCCACGCGTCGGACGTCGCCCGAGCCGCCGGGCACGAACGACAGCGCCGTCGACGTCTGCGCGCCCGGGAGCAGGTCCTCCGCGATCTCGCGGAGCAGGTCCGCGACCTCGGCGAGCTGGGCGCTCGACGGGTGCGGACCGCCCTCGGGGGGCAGGCTCACGTGCAGGACCAGGCCGGCGCGGGCGGCGGGTTCGTGGTTCGGTGCGGTCAGCTCGGCAGGAACGGTCATGGTGGTCTCCGGGGAAGGCGCTGCGGACGGCGGTGGTGCCGTGGGGGTGGAATCGGTCCGGGTGCGGTCAGGACCGATGACACGCATAGCGCGCGCATACGGCGACGAGCAGCCATCGGGCGCTCGTCGTGCATGCGGGGGGAGTCACGCGGGCATCGTGGCACGCACGCGACGGGTCGCCAAGGAGATTCGTGAAGGTCTCACGGCGTGGACCGGATCCGGAGGCGTGCGCCCTCGGCCGTCCTTCGGGTGCTGTGGTCCGTCAGGCAGTGCGGCCCGTCAGGCAGTGTGGCCGTCAGACGATGCCGTACAGGCGGTCGCCCGCGTCTCCCAGGCCCGGGACGATGTACGCCTTGTCGTTGAGGCGCTCGTCGACCGCGGCGACGACGACGGAGACGTCCGCACGGTCGCCCACGAACTCCTCGACCACCTTCAGCCCCTCCGGAGCGGCCAGGAGGCACACCGCGGTGACGTCGCGGGCCCCCCGCACCAGCAGGTAGTCGATGGCGGCGACCAATGTCCCGCCGGTGGCGAGCATCGGGTCGAGGAGGAAGCACTGCCGGCCGGACAGGTCCTCGGGGAGCCGGTTGGCGTAGGTGATGGCTTCCAGCGTCGTCTCGTCGCGCTGCATGCCGAGGAAGCCGACCTCGGCCGTGGGCAGCAGCCGCGTCATGCCGTCCAGCATCCCGAGGCCCGCGCGCAGGATGGGCACGACGATGGGGCGGGGGTACGCCAGCTTGACGCCCTGCGCGGCGGTCACGGGCGTCTCGATGTCGACCGTGCGGGTGTGCACCTCCCGCGTCGCCTCGTACGCGAGAAGCGTCACGAGCTCGTCGACGAGGAGCCGGAACGTGGGGGACGGGGTGTTCTTGTCCCGCAGGACCGTGAGCTTGTGGGCGACCAGCGGGTGGTCCGCGACATGCAGGCGCATGGCCACAACCTATCGGTGCTCGGCTCGCCGCCCCCCTTCCCATCTGGAGTGCGTGGGGGATCATGGCGCGCATGACGGACGGCGAGCCACGACGGGTCGTGCTGGAGCAGGACGGGTGGGCGATGGGGCTCGCGCTCGACGAGGCGCGGAAGGCGTCGCTCGCCGGAGACGTGCCGGTCGGCGCGGTCGTGCTCGGGTCGGACGGGACGGTCGTCGGGCGCGGGCACAACGTCCGGGAGGCCGCTGCGGACCCCACCGGGCACGCGGAGATCGTCGCGCTGCGGACCGCAGCGGACCGGCTCGGCCGGTGGCGGCTCGACGACTGCACGCTCGTCGTGACGCTCGAGCCGTGCCTCATGTGCGCCGGGGCGACCGTCCTTGCGCGCGTCCCTCGGCTCGTGCTCGGCGCGTGGGACCCGAAGGCAGG
This sequence comes from Cellulomonas sp. URHB0016, assembly GCF_054057935.1. Taxonomy (NCBI): domain Bacteria; kingdom Bacillati; phylum Actinomycetota; class Actinomycetes; order Micrococcales; family Cellulomonadaceae; genus Cellulomonas; species Cellulomonas sp. URHB0016. The sequence goes on from NZ_JBSRZU010000001.1 coordinate 3,107,763, forward strand.
GGCGTGCGGGTCGCAGTTCGACGTGGTCCGCGACCGGCGGCTCAACCACCAGGTGGAGGTGGTGGGCGGCGTGCGGGCCGACGAGGCGGGATGGCTGCTGCGGGCGTTCTTCGACGCGCAGCGGGACGGGACGTTCTGAGTCCTGGTAACCGGGTGTACGCGTCCGGCCCGCGGGGTGAGGACTGCGGGTCCGGCGTCCCTGTCCGCCGACGGCGCGGGACCTACGGGGTGGGCCTGCGGGGCGGGGCCTACGGAGCGAGGCCTACGGAGCGGGTCTACGGGTCGGGCCTGCGGAGCGGGGTCTAGGGGGTGGGGCCTGCGGAGCGGGGTCTAGGGGGTGGGGCCTGCGGAGCGGGGTCTACGGGGTGGGGCCTGCGGAGCGGGGTCTACGGGGTGGGGCCTGCGGAGCGGGGTCTACGGGGTGGGGCCTGCGGAGCGGGGCCGCGGCGTGGGCAAGGACTCGGACAGCTCGGTGAGCGTCTCGGACGTGCCCGCGTCGAGGGTGACCGTCGCGTACTTGTCCCCACGCGTCGCCCCCCGGTTCACGACGACCACCGGCTTGCCCGTCTGTGCCGCGTGCCGGACGAACCGCAGCCCCGACTGCACGGTGAGCGACGACCCGGCGACGAGCAGCGCGTCGCCCTCGTCGACCAGCGCGTACGCCCGCTCCACCCGCTCCTTGGGCACGTTCTCGCCGAAGTAGACGATGTCCGGCTTGAGCATGCCCCCGCACACGGCGCAGTCCGCTATGACGAAGTGGCTGGTCCGCTCGATCACGGCGTCCGCGTCCGGGGCGATCTCGACGTCGGCGACCACGTCGTCGACGAAGTGCGGGTTGAGCTGGTCCAGCCGTGCCGCGAGCTCGCCGCGGGAGATGACCGCCTTGCAGCTCAGGCAGACCACGCGGTCGTACCGTCCGTGCAGGTCGATGACGTGCTTCGAGCCGGCCGCCTCGTGCAGGAGGTCCACGTTCTGCGTGATCACGCCGTGCACCACGCCGCGGTGCTCCATGTCGGCGAGCGCCCGGTGGCCCGCGTTCGGCAGGGTGCGGTGCACGTGCCGCCAACCGACGTGGTTGCGGGCCCAGTAGTGCCGGCGGAAGCCCTGGTCGCCCGTGAACTGCTGGAACGTCATCGGGGTGCGCGGCGGGGAGTCCGGGCCGCGGTAGTCGGGGATGCCCGAGTCCGTCGAGACGCCCGCGCCCGTGAGGACCGCAAGGCGGTGGCCGTGGAGGACGTCGAGCACGTCTCCCAGGGAGCCTGCGGTCAGGGGGCGGGCGTCGGCGGTGCTCATCTCCTCACGGTAGTTGCGGTGCGGCGGGTCGGGCCGTCGGAACTCGGTGCCGCGGCCCTGTGGAAACGCCAGCACGTGCGCCGTGCGCGCCGATAGGGTCCTCTGACCTGCGAACATCGGGAGGATCGTTGCCGGCCGGCGCCGACTTCGGTCTCCCCGCGAGCGCGCGGAGGCGGCGCGGACCGTCCCCCGGATCGGGCTCGACCGGGCCCGAGGCCTTGCCTATCTCTGCGGGGTGATGGCTGCCATGGCGGTGCTCGCCGGATGCTCCGGTGACTCGGACGCCTGGCCTCAGGGCTGCTTCGACGGTGACCTGACCGGAGCCGCGAACGGTTGACCATCTTGTCCGGTACAGCGGCGGAGCCGCCCTCGTATCAGCTGACCGAGGACGGCGTGGCGCGCCTGGCGCGCCACGCCGTGGGGTTGTGATGAGGACAGGAGGACCCATGAGACCGACGACCAGGCTCACGCTGGCGCTCGTGATAGGCGTGGTCGGCGCCGTCGCGATGTCAGGATGCAGTGCGACCGCGCCATCGGCTGCGTCCGCCACGCAGGACTCGCGGGAGGCCCGGGCCGGTGCGCTGAGCGACGACGCGCAGGACACCGGGAAGTACGACGCGAGCCAGCAGCAGGCCCTCGCGGACGGGGCTGTCGACTACGAGGAGTACGAGGGCGCCATCAACCGGGCACTGGACTGCATGCGTGACGCCGGCATCGACGTGAACGTCGAGGGGACGTCGGTCGTCAACGGCACGACACGCCTGATGTACACCTACGAGCTCGACAGCAACGGAGCGGCCGACGGGTGCTATCAGAAGTACGCCGTCCTCGTGGACCAGGCGTGGCAGACCTTGCAGCCGGGCCAGGCGGACTGGGACGAGCGCCGTGACGCCGCCACGCGCCCCGCGCTGGAGGAGTGCCTGCGACGCAACGGCGTGGACTTCACCGCAGACGCGTCGATGGACGACCTGCTGGTTACCGCAAGCACGTACTCCGTGGGCCATCCCGCGATCGACTGCGTGACGGAGTCGGGGTACATGACGTGGAACGGTTGAGCCCAGGGGTGCGTGACGGTTCCGACAGCGGGTCGACCGCCCCGTGGCTGGTACTCGGAGTGCTCTTCGTCGTACCGGTGCTGGTGCTCGGCGCGTGGTGGGTCGTCGCGGATGCGGACAACCCGACCCGCGCAGCGGCACCGGTCGACGCGGTCGTGGCGCCGGTGACGCGTCAGGACGTACGCGCGGAGACGAGCGTCGCCGTGAAGGTGGGGGACGCGCCCGGGCGAGACGTCGGGGTCGGGGCGAGCGGTACCGTGACCGTCGCGGCTGTCCCCAGGACCGTGCTCGACAACGGGGTCGAGGTGCTACGCGTGGACGACCGGCCGCTGCGCGCCATGGTGGCGACGGCACCCCCGTGGCGGTCTCTGGCCGCCGGTGACAAGGGCCCCGACGTCGTCCGGCTGCAGGAGTTCCTCACGACGACCGGCTACTACCGCGGGAAGCTCGACGGGGTGTTCTCGACGGCGGTGCGGGTGGCGGTCGAGAAGTTCAACGTGGCCGCCGGTCTGGGCAAGGGCGTCGGGTCGTTCGATCCCGCGACCGTCGTCTGGGTCGGTCCTCAGGCGCTCACCGTCGCGGAAGTGCTCGCGCCGGAGGGGGCGGCGGTCTCGCCCGGCTCCCCTGTGCTGCGCGGCCCCGCGCGGCACGACGTGATCGCAGTGACCGAGCCGCAGGGAGGCATCCGGACGGTCGGGGAGTTCGGGGAGCAGGCCAAGCTCGTCGTCGGGTCCGCCGCGGTGGCGTACGCGCCAGGATCGGGTGCGGTGTCGGACCCGGCTGCGGTCGAGGCGGTGAGGGCTGCGCTCGCCCCGGCCATGGACGGGACGGCTCAGGTGCGGGCCGCTGCAGCGCTGCCCGTGGCTGTGGTCCCCGCGTCGGCACTGGTGCAGGGCCCGGACGGCACTTTGTGCCTCTACGCGTCACCGGACGCCTCCCCGGTCGTCGTGGCGCCCGTCGGAGGCGGAGTCGGCAGTGTGCAGCTGCCCGCCGACCTCGCGCTCGACCATGTGCTGGCCAACCCGGGCCGTGTCGCGCTGGGAACACCGTGCGGCTCGTAGCTGACGACGTCGTGGTTCGCTACCCGCACACAACCCGGTGTGTGCTCGACGGCGCGCGGCTGACCGTCGAGCAGAGCGAGACCATCGCGATCCTCGGGCCATCCGGGTCGGGCAAGTCCACGTTGCTCTCCGTGCTCGGTGGCCTCGTGTCCCCAACTGGTGGGTCCGCACGCGTGGACGGCGCCGACGCATCGCTGCGTGACGTCTCGGCGTGGGTGCTGCAGACCGTCAACGTGCTCCCCGAGCGCACTGCGCTCGACAACGTCGCGATCGGGGCGCTCGTCCGCGGCGTGACACGGCGGCAGGCCGAGGCTGAGGCCGCCGAACGCCTGGCCCTCGTCGGTCTCGGCGATCGGCTGGCCGACCCCGTCCGGCTGCTCTCCGGCGGTGAGGTCCAGCGCGTCGTCATCGCCCGTGCCCTCGCGACGCGAAGGCCGTTCGTCCTCGCCGACGAGCCCACGGGCCAGCTCGACCACTCGACGTCGGACGTCGTCCTCGACGCGCTGTTCACCTCCGCCGGCGGAGCCGCGGTCGTCATCGTCACGCACGACCCCGCGGTGGCCGCCCGCTGCACACGGACCGTGCAGATCCAGGACGGCGTCGTGGTCGCCGCATGACCGCCACCGTGACCCGTGCTGCCACGACGACGTCCGTCGGCAGCCGGTGGCGGGCACGTGCATCCCTCGGCGAGGGCTTCGCGAACCTCCGCGACGGCGCCTGGTCAAGCGCGGCACTCGTGGCGATCGCCACGCTCGTCGTCGGCGGGGCGCTGCTCGCCGACGTCACGGCCGCCGGTCACGTCCTGGCCGCCGAGCGCGCCTATCTCCACGCGGGCGGCGATCTGCTCGTCGCCCAGCCCACGACCGACCGGCCGTTGGACGCAGCCCGGTGCGACATGCTGTCAGGTGTGCAGGGGGTTGTCGCCGCAGCGGGCGTCAGCATCACGCCGGCCGCCGGTGCGCTGACCGGCCGGCCCGACAGCGCGCAGACCGTCGTCCAGGCCACCGCGGGGATCGTCGACCTGCTCGGCCTCCCCGACCTCGGCACGGACGAGGTCGTCGTGTCCACCGTCATCGCCGATCGATGGCAGTGGGCGCCCGGGTCCCATCTCCAGCTCGCGGACGCCCCCGGGGTGCCGCACGGCGTCCTCACCGTCGCCGCCGTCCGCGACCTCGGGCTCCTCTCCGAAGGCGCGTCGACCGGTGTCCTGCTCGTGCGACAGCCGGCGGGTGACATCGACCAGTGTTTCGTGCGGATCGAGCCGCAGTACGGCAAGGTGCTGCGGGACACCCTCCCGGCCGTCCTCGGCGAGACCGGCAACGCCGCGGTCAACGTGTCCGACCGACTTCCGGCGGGCGCGTTCGCGCAGGACCCGCGCGCCGCCTGGGACGGCCGCGCGACGCGCTGGGCGTCCGCGGCGGCAGGGCTCGTCGTCGGGCTGCTCTGGGCGGTCGTGGCCTGGACACGTCGGGGGCGCTCCGCCCTGTACGCGTCCGTCGGAGTGCCGTACAGCGCTGGGGTGCTGATCCGGTGGACCGAGGGCGCCGGCGTCGTCACGCTCGGCACACTCTGGGGAGCTGCCCTGGCCCTCAGCGTGGCCGCATCGTTCGTCGACCTGCCGTTGGGCGTCGGCGTGGACATCGTGCTGCGTGGAGGGTTGCTTGCCCTGACCGTGGCGCTCTTCGCCGTCGTGCTGGTAGGGCTCTGGCGTCCGCCCACTCTGGCGGCGCTCAAGGACCGTTGACTGCGGCCACACCGCAGGCCCGAGTGGCGGAGCACCCCCTCCGACCGGGTACTCTTCTCCGCGAGGTAGCGTGTCCGAGCGGCCTAAGGAGCACGCCTCGAAAGCGTGTGTGGGTGAAAGTCCACCGTGGGTTCAAATCCCACCGCTACCGCCATGTGATGTTGCAAGACATCAGCAAGACCCCGAACCCTCAGGGTTCGGGGTCTTGTTGTTTCTGGGGCTGGTAGTCGCGGGTGGGGTCGATGGTGAGCTCGCGCAGGAGCTCGCCGGTGATGGCGTGCACGATGCGGACCTGGAGGTCGGCGATGAGCATGATCACGGGGGTTCGGGCGTGGGTTCGTCCGATGCCGATGTGGTGCAGCCGGCCGGCGATCCGCAAGGTGAGCTTGCCGTTGTCGTCGATGCGGTCGTGGCGGACGCGCTGGTGGGTCCCGGCGCCGCCGACGGGGTGCGCCTTGGCTTTGGCGGTGTAGGCGGCGGTGGGTGTGCGTCCGTGCAGAGAGCTGTGTGGACGGGCGTTGTTGTAGTGCTCGCGCCAGGTGTCGAGCAGGGTCTGCAGCTGGTTCAGGTCGGCGGCTCGGGGTCGTCCGGTGAGCCACTTCTTGAGGGTCTGCTGGACGCGTTCGACCTTGCCGCAGGTGGTGGGGTGGTTGGGTCGGGAGTTGCGTTGCTCGATGCCGAGGCGGGCCAGCTCTGACTCGAAGGCGTTGCGTCCGCCGCGGCCGCCGGCCAGGCGGGTGGTGAAGACCATCCCGTTGTCGGACAGCACGGCGGCCGGGACGCCGTGCTCGCTGATCGCGGCGCGGAACGTGGTCACGACGTCGTGGCCGCCGACCCGGTGGTGAGCGGTGCAGGCCAGCACGAGCCGGGAGTGGTCGTCGAGGAAGGTCAGGACCTCGGTGTCGGTGCCGTCGGCGAGGCGCACGTGGGTGAAGTCGCTCTGCCAGAGCTGGTTGGGCAGGTCGGCCTCGAAGCGGACGTAGGACGAGCGGGGGCGTTTGGACGGGGTCGGTTCGACCAGGCCGGCGGCCTTGAGGTGCCGCCAGATCGTGGCGGGGGCCACGGTCAGGTCGTGCTGGTGGGTCAGGTGCCAGGCGATGGTGTGCGGGCCGGCGTCCAGGCCGTCGGCGGTCAGCTTGGCGCGCAGGTGGACGATCAGCGCGAGGGTCGCGTCCGGGGTGCGGGTCGGGCTGGTCCGCGGGCGCCGGGAGCGGGCTTCGAACGCGGCTTCCCCGTCCTGGCGGTAGCGGGCCACGAGGCGCGAGACCCAGCTCGGTGAGACCCCGTAGGCCCGGGCGACCTCGGCCTGCGGACGGCCCTCGAGCACGACAGCGGTGATGACCAACTGGGCACGCGACATGCCCGAGCATCCCGGTCGACGTTTCCTATGTCCTGAGACATCCGTTGCCTATGTCCTGAAACAGCACACCACCGCTACCGCCAGTCGAAGGGCCCCACCCGCACGATCATGCGGAAGTGGGGTCCTTCGTCGTTGGGGCCACTCCCTCTTCACCCCCGATGTGCTCTGGGACGCCTGCGACACCAGCTGGTCGATGACGACGCGTAGGTTCGGAGCGACGCTGATTCGCTGCACGTAGTGCCGTGCCGTCGTCGTCTCGTCGGCGTGCCCGAGGAGGGTCGTCGCGTTCGCGAGGGTGGTGGCACGCGCTACCTGGGTCGCTACGGTGCGGCGGAAGTCGTGGGGTGTGACATCGAGGTCGACGTCCTCAAGCGCCTGCTTGAGGTGGTCGCGGACATGACTCGGAGCGCGCGGCGTGGCCTCGTCGTCGGGAAGACCAGGTCAGAAGTCGGCACGGACCCGCTCGACGGCGCCGTCGTCCCTCACGACATAGCCGGCGCCCGGCATCGTCCGGTCGATCCGATGAGCCGGGGCCAGGTCGCCGTAGCCGTCGCCCAGCACCATCCGTGTCTCGGAGGACGACGCCAGCCGCAGCGCGATCGTCTGGGTGAACAACTCGCGCATGCCCACGGTCTCCTTTCGCGGGTCCTGCACGAACGCCACGACCATCACGCCCAGTGCGCGCCCCTGCGTGAGGATCCGCTTGAGCAGGGAGCTCGCCTCGTTCACGACGTCCCGCGAGGCGTACGCGGTCAGGACAGCGAGCTCGTCGATCAGGAGCAGGTGCACTGGATCGCCCTGGGACGGCGTGAACTGGCGCGACAGACCGCGCATGACCGTCTGCCGCTCGACGATCACCTGATGCAAGGAGTGCAGCAGCCGCAGCGCTGTCTGCTCGTCCATCGCGACCGACGAGAACATGCCGGCACCGACCGCCACCTCGACACCTCCCTTGAGGTCGATGCCCCACAGCCTCACCAGGCCCGCGTGTGCGGCCGGCGCGAGGTTCCCGGCGATGCCCCAGAGGATCGACCCCTTGCCGGCGCCCGACCGACTGACCACGAGCGTGTGGAGGCCGTTCAGCTCGAGCCGCCACGGTGAGCCGTCCGAGCGCCGGCCGAGAGTCACGGCCTCCGTCTCGAGCTCGGAGGGAACCGGCGCGGTCGTTGGCTCGTGCAGCAGCTCGCGCATCGCCAGGACCATCTCCACGACGCCGGGCCCTACCCGACGTGAGTCCGCAGACTCCGTCCCGAACGCCGTGGCGATAGCCTGGACCGCGCCATCCACGTCGTCCACGGTCTGACCGACAGCGGCACGAACCCGCAGCGTCAGCGTGTTCCCGCTCGTCTGCACCTTCAGCAGTCGGGAGATCGTCGGAGGCTCCTCGATGGTCCGGCGCGACGCCAGACCGCACCGCTCAGCAACCCGATCCCATCCCTTCCGGACCCGACGCCGCCACGCACGCCGACGGAGCGGGCCACCGAGCACCGCCTCGTACGTCAGCGGGCTCACGGCCTCCCAGACCGCCCGGATGAGGCTCCACGCCGGGACCAGCCAGAAGGCGACGAGCCCCGCCGCCTCGTGATCGGCGATCACCAGCACGTTGCCGATCACGAGGCAGACGAGCACCGCGCGCCATGACTGGACGGTCCAGGACACGAAGCGCCGGCACGCTCGGCACAACCGCCTCAGCACGAGCCAGGCGACCCGGAAGCCAGCCATCACGCAGCCCGGCCAGCGATTGTCACCGCACCTGCCTGGAGCTCGAGGGACGGGAACGTTCGCAGCGGCGGCACGAGGTCGCCCCGGCAGAACACCTTGAACTCCGCCTCGGGCCAGCTCCCGCCGCTCCAGACCGCGAACCCGTGGCAGGTCCTGGTCGCCTCGTAGGTAGTGACGTGGTCGAGCGCGAGCCGCCACGCCAGGTACTCCGCGGCTGCCTGGCAGGTGACGTGCACCGACACGATCCCGTGCCCGACGTCGGTCGATCGCACGTGACCGTCGACCATCGCCACCACGTCGGAGGCCATGGTCAGCAGCTCGAGGATCGCCGGCCCTACCTCGACCGACGTGCTCTCGGTCCGTCCAGCAGCGGCCAGCTCGGACATCACGCCGCCGCCTTCGGCTCCCCGAGCTTGACCTGCTGGCCAGGCGTGGCGAAGCCCTGCGCGCGGAACGACCACGCGATCCGGGGCCGCTTGCCCGAGTCGTCGACGTACGGCAGCGCCGTCAATCCGACGAACTCCACCGGCGTCCACGGAAGCGGCGAAGTGTTCTTCGGCGGCACCGGCTGGACCTCCGCGGCGAACTTCACGGTCACGCCGATCTCCCGTCGGCCGGCCTCGTTGTCGCCGTCGATGACCGTGCACTGCCAGAGCCGCAGGCCGGTCTCCTTGTCGTGCTGCTGGGGCCGCGACCCGTCCGGACGCTGCTCGGCCTGGAAGTCCGTCACTGGCTCCACCAGCCCGCGCAGGTAGGCCCCGTTGGGGAACACCGTCTCGTGGGCGATCCCGAAACGCTTGGCAATGGCCATGATCCCAACTCCTTCACTCGACTAGAGCAGTTCTCTGCTCGACTCCAGAGAACCACTCATCTAGAGGAGTGGCAAGGGTTGGGGATCACTTAGCGGGGAACCGGTACTCCAGGACGTAAGCCGGAGCGGCCTTCACGGTGTCCGTGGTCTCCACGGGTACCCCGTCCTTGCGGAAGGCTATTCGCCGGACGGTGAGCACAGGCGTGCCGTCAGGAAGCCGGAGACGTTGCCGCTCCTCCGGCGTCGGCATCCGCGCGGCAACCTCCTCGGTGAATTCTGCGAGGTGGTGCCCGTTCTCCTCGAGCCGCGCGTACACGCCGCCGGGACCGGTGTGGCGTTCCTCGATCGCGGTCCCCTTGGCCAGGTCAGCCGGCACGAAGGTCTGCGCCAGTTCAACGGGTTCACCGTCGAGCAGGTACCGCCGGCGCCGGGCGAGCACTTTGGCGCGCGGTCCGAGAGTCAGAGCCTCGCGGACATGGGGGAGCGCAGTCTCGTACCCCACTTCGAGCTCGTCGACGCTCGGAGCACCCACTCCCTGCGCCTCCGCGATGAACGCCGCTTGGCCGGCCTCGCGCTGGCGGCGTGCGAATCGGTCCGACGCAACGCGCCGGACGACGGGCCGCGCGCGGACGAACACGCCGCGGCCATGCTCAGCGACCAGCAGCCCTTCGGCTTTCAGGAGCGCAAGCGCCTGGCGCACGGTCATGCGCGCAACCTGGTACGACTCCATCAGTTGCGTCTCTGAGGGCACCTTGTCGCCGGGCCCGAGCTGTCCCGCGATGATCTGAGCACGCAGCGAATCGGCGATCTGCTTGAACAGCGGGCGGTCGGAGTCCTTGTCGAGGGCCGTGCCGGAGGAACCTACGACGTGCAGGCGCGTCGCCCGACTCTCTTGGCTGCTCACTCAGACTCCTGTAGACGTGTGTAGTTCCTACACTGGCACAGACGGGAGGTGGACCACAGATGCCAACGCCCCAGCACTCAGTCAGCGCAGCGGGGATCGTGTTCGACGCCAGCGGCAAGCGCGTCCTGCTGATCCACCGCCGCGACAACGGCCGATGGGAACCACCCGGGGGCGTGCTCGAGCTCGGCGAGACAATCGAAGACGCAGTCCGCCGCGAGGTTGAAGAGGAGACCGGTGCCAGAGTCGAGGTCGAGCGACTCACCGGCGTCTACAAGAACATGCGCCAGGGAATTGTCGCCCTCGTGTTCCGCTGCCGACTAGTGTCCGACCCGCTATCGCAGACCGACGAAGCGACCACTGTCGCTTGGCACGACATCGACGACGTCCCTCGCCTCATGACACCGGCGTACTCTGCTCGGGTGCTTGACGCCCTGGGTAAGGATGTGCACGTCCGAGCCCATGACGGCGTGGACATTCTTCCTGACGGTGCGATCACGTTCACCTGATAGAGACTGGCTCTTACGCCAGGCGTGGCGCCGACCGCTGTGCGCGAACTTGAACCTCGACCTCGCGACCGCACTTTGAACCGCCCGGGTTCAGTGCAGGTTCGGTTGTGCTGAGTTGACCGTCTCAGCTACCGGGTTTCGACGGCAGTAGCTAGCTTCGCGCTCGGATGCTGGGATGTCGCCGAAGCTCGTCCGGATACTTCCTCGGTGCCCGCCAGGGTCCTCATCCTTGCGCGGTGAGACCCTACATCGATCCGTCGGCGGCTCAATCGCCGGACGACTTGAGCTGCTGCGTGTAATTACCGACATCGTCAGCAAGGGCGAGCGTCGCTGTACACGACGACACCCGGCAGGGACTAGCGTGCGAACCGCCAGGTCGCGCAACTCGCCGAAAGGCTAGGGGGACGGACACGAGATGGCTAGGCCGTACCGACAGGAGATGGCGCTTCTCGCGGACACCTTGTCATGGGCGCTCGACGCTGAGCTGGCTCCGCTCGCCGCCGCTGTCGGCCGGGCGAGTACGGGTCCGCTGGCCGCTATCGGCTCCGGCGGATCCCTTTCCACGGCACACGCCCTGGCTTACCTGCACCGTTCGCGCACCGGGCACCTGGCGGCGGTGCTGACGCCCTACGAGGCAGCGAGTACCCCACTGCAACGTGCAAATGCCGTTTGGCTGCTTAGCGCGAGCGGCAACAACGTCGACATCGTCAACGCCATCAAGGCTGTCGTGACTCGCGAGCACCGCCAGATGGCAGCGCTCGTCGGCCGCGAGAACAGCAAGGTCGGCAACCTACTCGCGCAGCATCCCTACGCTGACGTGCTCACCTACAGCGGGCCTGCAGGCAAGGACGGGTTCCTGGCGACCAACTCATTGCTTGGGGCCGTGACCCTCCTGACCCGCGCCTATACGACTGATGGTGCGACCGACGCGCTCAGCAGCTCCGGGGTACGCGGTCTGCTGATGCAGGCCGCGGATGTTGAGTCCGCGCTCGTAGGGCAATGGCGCCAAGACAGCGCCACGCTCTGGGATGCAGGAACCCTGATTGTGCTCCACGGCGCGGACTCCGCAGTGGGCGCCGTGGATCTGGAATCCAAGTTCACGGAAGCGGCGCTCGGGCAGGTGCAGGTAGCGGACTATCGCAACTTCGCGCACGGACGTCACCATTGGATCGCCAAGCATCCCGACACGACAGCGGTCCTCGCGCTGGTTGCCGACGCTGATGCCGACATCGCCGACCGGACATTGCGGCTGCTGCCGAGTTCGGTCCCTGTCGTGAAGCTGTCCTTGCCGGGCAGCGGTGGCCGAGCGGCGCTGCTGTCCTTGCTCGCAGCCTTCCACCTAACGAGATGGGCGGGTCAGGCACGTGGCATCGACCCCGGGGATCCTGGCGTGCCCCCGTTCGGTCGGCGCTTGTTCCATCTGGCGCCCGGGCGCCCGGGAACCGCGACCCGCCCGCATGTCAATGCGCACGTTGCGGCCGCGATCGAACGGAAGGCCGGCCAGCCGCTCCAGCATCTGGCGACGGCTGGAACGCTGCCGAATTGGACTCAGGCGTACAAGGCGTTCCGTCGAGCGTTGCTTCGGTCGAGATTCACCAGCGTGGTGTTCGACTACGACGGAACGCTCGTCGACACGTCCGCGCGCTACCAGCCACCGCGGCCCGAGATCGTCGCGGAACTTGTCCGACTCTTGCGTGGCGGTGTTCGCGTCGGAATCGCGACCGGTCGCGGCGGGTCGGTTAGCAAGGACCTGCGAGAGGTGCTGCCGCGCGAGCTGCACCACCTGGTCCTCGTCGGGTACTACAACGGCTCCGAGATCAGCGACCTCACCGTCACCAGCTGTCCCGATTCGAACGCGCCGCGCCATCCGGACCTCGTCGAAGCCGAACAGTTGCTGCGAGCTCACCCAGATCTTGCAGGTATCGCCGACCCGGAGACCCGCGCAAACCAGCTGACCGTAACGATGAGACAGGCCTACGACGAGACGCGACTTTGGCGGATCGTCGACACGCTCATCGCCTCGCGCGTGCCCAAGCTCAGAGTCATCCGCTCCAGCCACTCGATCGATGTGGTGACGCCGCAGGCGTCGAAGCTGCATGTGGTCGACCGTCTGCGCTCACTGGGGACGGGTGACGTTCTCGCGATCGGGGATCGGGGTGAACGGCCCGGCAACGACCACGAGCTGCTGTCGGTGCCGATCGCGTTGAGTGCCGACGAGTGCTCAACCGACCCGAGTTCTTGCTGGAATCTAGGCTCCCCTGGACAACGAGGCACCGCGGTGACGCTGGAGTACCTGCGCGCCTTGACGGTGGACGATACCGGTCGGGCCTTCTTCACCAGCGGTGGCCTCCGATGAACCGCGACGTGACCCTCCGGCTGCTCGGACACGTCATGGATTGGGACCAGGACGAGGCCCACCGAGAATACGCCTGGCTCGAATTGATCGCGAGCATAAAGTACGACACCTACCGCGACTTCGAAGCTGGCATGCGGTTTATGGAGAGCCTGGCACGGTGGATTCAGCAGTTCGAGAAAGCCGAGCGCCAGGCAGCGTATGAGTTCGTGCGCCATCGTCTGCTCTTCATCGGACCGCGGGAGATGCACCGTCTTATCGACCAGTTCTACCCAAAGTTTGCGCATCCGACGATCGTCAATGAGATCGCGGCCCGAAATGACATTCCCGCTTGGCAGACAATGACCACCCCACAGTTCCGGGACGACGTGGCGTCGTTGCGCCGAAAGACATTGTTCCTTGGTCTAAGCGACGGCGCCCGCATCGACGTGTTCCGACACCACAACGTCGGTCGGATCACGAATGAGCAGGTCGCACCGACCACGCAACTCGACGAGCACAAGTGGCAAGATGTCCTCGACGACTTGCGCAAGGTCGAAGGTCCGGACGCACGCTTCGAGATCGTATACCTCATCGACGACTTTGTCGGCACTGGCACCACTTTCTTGCGTCCCAAAGAAGACTCCGATGAGTGGACCGGCAAGCTTTCAAAGTTCTTTAAATCCATTGGAAGCCGGCATGTCGACCTATTCTCGGACGATGCAAAGCTAGTGATCCACCATTACATCGCGTCTCACGACGCAACGTGTCGTTTGGAAGAAAGCCTTACGGAGGCCGACGGCTGGATTCAGGGGAAGGGTTGGTCAAAGCCCCGCTCGACCTATGGCATGCGACTGCCCGCAAAGACGAAGCTGTCAGTCGAATCGCCTTCAGATGAGCCATTCATTCGACTTGCGGAAAAGTACTATGACCGAGATCTCGAAGATGAGCACACGATCAAAGGCGGCACCGAGAAGGTCGATCTCGGTTACGGCGGATGCGCCCTGCCAATTGTTTTGGAGCACAATACCCCGAACAACTCCGTGGCGCTGCTTTGGGCCGAGACTGACGGGCAAAACGGGGGCGCGGCAATGCGAGCATTGTTCCGTCGACGCCAGCGCCATGTGAAGGGACAAATCTAGTGGTCAACCCGTTCGAGAAGCGGGCGAGTGAGTACCTGCGGGACGACGAGGCGTTCCTTTCCGTCGTCTCGCCCGAACCGTTGACGACTTACTTCGGCGGCCACGCGCGTAACGGCACGCTGCTCGACCGGCTCGTGGTCATCTATGGCACTCCTGGAAGTGGCAAGACCACGCTGAGCCGATTGTTTCAGTTCTCCGCGATCACTGCGCTTCGGCGCAGCCCTTCCTCGGATGGTTACCGCGCCATCCTGGACGCGCTGCGCCAATGCGGCGCAGTACGCGCTGGCGAGCCCGCCGTGCTCGGATATCGCATCCCGCTGGAGTCTGAGTACCGCGAGTTTTGGCAACTGCCCTACGACGACGACCTTAAGTTCGGACTGATGACGGCACTCGTCCAGGCGCGCGCCGTCCTGGGATGGATGCGCAGTCTCCAGGCAGCGGGAGCCGACCTCGAGGATGTGAAGGTAGTCGCGAGAGAGGGAGTCTTCGCCGGCGCTGAGGCGATCGGCGGGCCCGAAACGGATGGCATCGCCACCCGGGCGCGCGAGCTGGAGCGTGCGTTGTACAGCGTGTCCGCGGCGCTCGTTCCGCCATCCGTTCGCGATCTGCCGGAAGCCGCAGTGTCCGCGTATCAGCCGTTCGACGTCATCGAGCGCATCGATGTGCGACTCGACGGCGCCTACCTGCAGTTGCGGCCGCTGATCATCCTCGACGACGCACACACGCTGCACCGCGACCAGTTCGCTCGGCTGCGGCAGTGGCTAGGGCGCCGCGAACCGAAGATCGGCAGATGGGTCATTACCAGGCTGGATGCCCTCACACCGGATCAGGTCTTGCAGGAGACCGGTCCTACAGTCGGCCGTGACATCACCGAAATCCCGATGCAGAGCGCTTCCGACCGGGGTGCTGAACGCAAAGCGTTCCGCGAGCTGGCCATGAACATGAGCCAGCGCTATCTGCGCCGGTGGGACACGTTCGCAAATCGGGGTGCTCACGACCTGTCAGCGATGCTCCAGACACGCGAGGTGAGCCTCCCCGCGGCTCAGCTCACCGAGTTGCGTGGTCGTGTCGATGCGCTACAGGACCGGATCGGACTCGTCGACCGGCGCCGGCGTGAGCTGGAGAAGCTCGTAAACGACCAGGTCATTGAGCCGGATCTGCGTCTTGCGGCGCTGGCGATCACCATGGAGCGGTATCGGCTGCGCACCAAGGCGCAGGTGCCGGAGTTGGACTTGTTCGATACCCACCCTCTCGAGCTTGATCTCACCCCGAGCGTGCCGCTTAGCGTCAACGCAGAGGTGATCGACGGGGCGCGGATCCACCTGATGCATCAGTTCAATCGTCCGTACTACTTCGGCATGACGAAGGTCTGCGATGCTGCCGGTCAGAACGCGGAGCAATTCTTACATCTGGCGGCGGCCCTGCTCAGTCAGATAGAGACAAAGATGATCCGAGGCCATGCGCCCAGCCTGACGGCGCGTGAGCAGGATCGGATCCTGCACGCGCGCGCAACGCAGACGATCGACGAGTGGGACTTTCCGCACGCCGGTGCGGTCCGTCGGCTGACCGAGCAGATCGGCGCGCTTTGCGTCGAACGCAGCCTCGAGCCAAACGCGCCCCTGGGCGGCGGTGCGATCGCGTTTGGCGTCCCGCAGCACCAGTACGACGGTCTGATCCATCGCGACCGACTACTGGCCGAGGTCATCCAGTTCGCGATCGCATATAACGCCATCACCGTCCAGCAGCATCACAAGACCAAGAACCGCGAGTGGTGCCTCCTGGAACTCGGTGGGAACGCGCTTCTCAAATCTCGGCTGACGTTCCGGCGAGGCGGGTCCGTCGAAGGCACAGTTGCGGACTTGTTAACCATGGTGGAGCGCTAAAATGCGTGTCGACCCACGGTGGGACTTGGCCGTCACACATTACGAAGCGGCCTTCGATCAGTTCGCTGTTGAGTACTTCGGCGCGTCAAATAGGCGCACTCTGGTCATCGCAGGCGTCGGGTTCGACCCGCGCACGAGTCTGCTTTGCGAGAAGCTTGCCGAGGTGAACACCGGAACGCTCGACGGCGTCTTCGTGCGGGAGGAGCGCTCCGCTCCGCCTAACCTGTCACTGCTGCCGTTGGCCGAGGACAACTACGCTCGACTGAAGGCGGCCGTTCAGTCGCACCGTGATATTCAGATCGACGTGTTCGAAGAAGATGGCGCTGTGCAAGGAGGCCGTGTCGTCGCAGATGCCATCAGCCGCCTGGACCTTCACGACTACACCGACGTGGTCGTCGATCTATCGGCAATGTCGGTCGGGATCAGCTACCCGTTGGTGCGGCTACTTAGGACGATGCACTGCGATAGCGGAAGACCGGCAAACCTGCACCTCGTGGTCGCGCACCAGCCTGACCTTGACGCGCAGATATAGGTGACCGCGTCAGATCGCGTGACTGCCGTGCATGGATTTAGGCCCGACTCGTTCCTCACCGCGTCACCTGATCCGGTGACGTTGTGGATGCCCTTGATCGCGCCGGGCCGAAAAGCCGTTCTCGCCTCTCTGAACGAGTACATTCGGCCAGATGAGGTGTGCCCTGTGTTTCCTTTTCCGGCACGCGACCCACGAACGGGCGACAATCTCCTCCATGAACTGCTTGGAAGTGACGCGCCGATCCCGGACGTCGAGCCGCGCTCTATCGTTTATGCTGACGAAGGTGACCCTCTCGACCTGTACCGCGCGATCGTGCGTTTAAACGGTTTGCGAGTTCAAGTGTTTGACGAAATGGGTGGGTCCCGACTGGTCGTGTCACCGCTGGGGAGTAAGATCATGGCCGTCGGGGTCCTGCTCGCCGCCATCGAGCTCAACCTGGCCGTGATGTATCGCGAAGATTTCAGTTATGAGTACAACGAGAAGGACCGGCCGGAATCCGGTCCGACGCTCGCCCACGTATGGCTCGAAGGTGAGCCATACAAGGATCAACAGACGACCGCGACACGGATTGCAGAGGAATAGCATGCCGGCCACGACGGGATGCCCCACCGTCTTCGGTGCAGGACTGGTCGCGCTCGACCTCGTGGTTAGTGCCGACCTCGACCGGCCCGTCCGATCGTGGGCGGGAGGAACCTGCGGCAATGTCCTGTCGATCCTGTCGTACGTCGGATGGAACTCCTATCCGATTGCACGCCTAAACTCCGACTCTGCCGCGGCTCGAGTCGCCGCCGACATGCACCGATGGGGCGTCAAGCTCGATTTCCTGCATAGCGGTCCGCAGGTCAGCACGCCGATCATCATCCAGGAGAACCAGGTGCGCCCCGACGGCTCCCGGAAGCACCGGTTCAAGTGGGAGTGCCGTCGATGTGGCAGCTGGCTACCACGTTTCAGTGCCATTACCCGGACTGTCGTTCCCGACGTCGAGCGGTCCATGGGAGCCGTGGACGTCTTCTTCCTCGATCGACTTTCGCGCGCGACGCTCACCCTCGCCCAGATCGCGAGCAACCGCGGCGCGGTCGTGATGTTCGAACCATCTGGCCGGTCCGACCCGAAGTTGTTCGCCGAGGCGTTGCGTCTAGCGCACGTTGTTAAGTACGCGGACCAGCGCCTGAGCGACGCAGGCGGCACGATGGGCGATGACACCGCGACCCTCTTGGAGGTACAGACCCTCGGCTCGGATGGGTTGAGATTCCGCCGCAAGATCAACGGGCGCGCTTCCGGGTGGAGCGCACTGAGTGCCGTCGACCGCGACGACATCGTCGATACATGTGGGTCGGGTGACTGGTGCACCGCCGGACTCCTGTCGAGGTTGGCGACCAACGGTCGCGAAGGCCTAGAGGCCTCGAGCCTGGAGCGCGTCGCCGACGCGCTTCAGTACGGCCAGGAGCTAGCGGCCTGGAACTGCGGCTTCGAGGGCGCCCGAGGCGGTATGTACGTCGAGCACGGTCCGGGCATCCTGGACGTCCACCTGCAGCACGGGGCGAGTGCTACACGCGAAGAGGTCTCCGACAACGGCAACGTGTCGTGCCCGGCATGCACCACCCTCGAGGCCTAGTTCGGGAAACGCCGCACGGGCCTCCGACCCTCTCTAAACCAGCGCATGGCAGGTGCCTGAGTCGGTTCCCCGTACAGTCGCGTGCCTCACAAGGTTCCGGCCCGCGAGCCCGATCATGCGGATGGGCCTCCTACCTCGCCCTGTCTCCGCGGGGCGGCTTCCGTCGCGCGACGTCGGCGGGTTGCGGGAACCACCACACAGGCTGTCGTCCCGATAGCGCAGCGTCCGGAAGCTGGCGCGCCTTCCAGTCCGGTTCGTCTCGCCTGTAAGACGGAGTTCCTCGACTCCGTACCGAATGCCTGTCGCCTGCTACCCTGCAGGTGATCGACCTGTTCGGGACATCATCGGTGGGCCTTGGGTCGGGCAGCGTCAAGAAGTCCTAGGGACTGTCGTGTCGCCGCTCGGTCGTCAGCCCGAGTATCCGAGGATGTTCACCGAGTCAGCTCGATCGCCAGATCGGACCCACGCCACGCGATGGAAGGGCCACCTGGGACGAGTCTCACGGGACTGCGCCCCTGATTTGGCGCCGAATAGTTCCGTTCGAGAGGACTCGTTTCTTCATGTCGCACTCCACGACAAACTTCATCCTCGGAGGCGTGTCGGTCGACTTCCCCGACCTCGCCGCCGGCCAGGCCATCAAGAACGCTGCTAGGCGTCTCGAGACGGCGTTCGGACTGCCCGCTGACGCCGCTTTCGCAATGGCAACGGCGACGGTGGACCCGTCCGAGGTTCGCAACCAGATCGACGCCAAGTCGCCCTTCGGCCACCTCCAGGCGATCCAGACCCCTGCGGGGTACTTCCTGCTCGCGCAGCAGACCCGGGTGTGGACGTCCATGATCTCGGGTGACGGTGGTAATGGTCGTAGCCGCTACAAGATCCAGACGGCTACCGGCGCCGGTGCGCGCCCGCGCCCCTGGCCTATCGGCCGCCACCACATGCCGGCGGTCGTCGACTACCACACGCCGTCGCTGGCCGACCTGGCCACAGCAGTGCGCCTCAGTGCGTCGGAGATCCGTTCGCACGACCTGCTGATCCAGATCGCAACGAACCCTCGCGGAGTCTGGAACCCGCCGGTCGTGGTGCTCGCGCGCGCTCGGGTCTCCCACACCGATGGCACGCTCGAGGAGCGTTGGTTCCTCCACACCATCGAGGGCAGCACCCGTGTCGAAGCCTGTCATGAGCTCACGGAAGTCGACGCTGCCGATCCGCTGGAGCACAGCCACGAGCCGCTGGCGTACCTCCGCCAGTCGCACCAGACGCTCACGGACCGGTTCTCGACCACGCCGACCTCGTCGAAGACGCTGGCCGCCGCCCGGGGCGCGCACATGCCGGCGCTGATCGTCGTTGGTGCCGTCGAGGACGACATGGTCACGCCGATCACGGCCAACTTCCCGATGATCGTCAACGACTACGTCGAGAGCGTCCACGTGCAGCCCCGGCCGTTCACCGAGGTGGCTCAGAGCAATGTCATCGGGGAGCGCTTCGTGCTTCGTCTGCAAACCGCGGGTCGGCTGGCGGAGAACGACGCGGCGGCCATCCTCGGCCGCGACCCGAACGTCGCGGGTAAGCCCTCGGTGCGGGCGGCCACCCTGGTGCGGGCCGCCTGCGACGCCAAGAACGACCCCGTGCTACGTGAGTTCCTCATCACAGAGCCCGGTGCCAGGCTGACGAAGGCTAAGCGGGCCACGCTCATCGCCCCCCTCGTTGTCCGGCAGTTCGACCAGGCGGCGGATTCGGCCGAGCGCGCGCTGATGCGAGCGTTCACGCCCGACATCCTGATGTCGACGTGGAACTTGACCGGTGTCTCCAGCGACGAGCTGCGGAAGGACTGCGTCGCGGACGTCCTGGCGGGCAACTCCGACAGTTCGGCGCTGGCTGAGCTGGTGGCCCGCGGTGGTCCGGCTTTGTGCGCCTCCGGTCTGCTCCTGGGTGACCAGGGGTCCACCGTCGACGGGATCACGGAGCTCCGTGGCAGCGTGGAGAAGGTGGTGGAAGCGCTGGCGAAGCGCGTCGGTGGCGTTCACCTGCTCGCCGACGCCATCGCCTGGGCGGATGGTGAGCGGCGCGAGAAGCCGCGCCAGTTCGACATCGACGGCACGGTCAAGCTGGACCCGCATGGAGACCCGCTGCACTTTCCGCCCACCTGGCAGAGAGGCAACAAGGGCGTGCGCGCGCTCGCCTTCACCGATGACGGAGAGATCCCTGAGCCCAAGGCCAAGCGGACCACGCCGACCGTGGTCAAGCAGACTCCGGAGGAGCGGTACAAGAGCGACGAGGTCGAGCTGCTGGAGAGGCTCCTCGCGGCGCAGACCACGCTCATGGACCTCGTGGCAGCCAAGGACGAGCACGGTGCGAAGCTCATCGAGAAGCTCGGTCTCACTAGCGCAGCGGTCTATGAGACGTTGCCCAGCCAGCTGTCGAAGATCTACGCGCGCTTCGGCAACGAGGACGACGTGCTCTCGGCGTTCGACGAGGACGAGCTGCCGGACGGCGACGTAGGTTCCGGCGACGAGGACGAGCGCGACGACGAGTTCGAGGACGAGCTCGAGGACGAGTTCGAGGACGAGGACGAGGTCAACAAGTGAGCCAGTTGACCGCCAGCCGATACCGCGACCTCTGTGCTCTCGTGGGTGAGGCACTCGACCATCCTCGCCCGCAGCTCGCCGAGGTCGGCGCCCTCGTCAAGTGGCCCGTGGCGATCTACGTTCTGGGGCACCGGCACCCGGCGTCGGGAGTGTTCCTCGCGGACTATGTCGGAAGCGCAGTGCGGCTGAAGACCGACGTGTCGGCACGGATCCGTTCCCACCTCGACGTGCCGGCCAAGCGGCAGGTCTTCACTTGCCAGGTCGTTCTGCCCCTCAGGCCGACGCTCGACCCGGCCGAGGTGCGTCGGCTCGAGGGTGTAGTCGCCAGGGCGCTGGGTGTGCCCCGCTGGTGTCAGCGGGTGCCCGGCGGTCGCGGGCGGTAGGGGCGCAACGCGGGGTGGGGAGGTGGCCGATTGCTTCCCCACCCCGCTCGCCCTGCCCGAGAAGCGGTCCGCCGGTGCCGAGCGTCCGCGACGTTCTCAGGTGGAAGAGGCCTCGCGCTCGTCGGAGTCCCGGGCACGCTGAGCCGCGCGGCTGGCGTGCGCCTCCACTAGGTCGGAACGATAGGACCAGCAGCGGTCCACTACCGTCCGTGCGGCGCTGAGCTGCTGCTCGGTCACGTCCTGCGTGGGCGGCCCTGGAGGTAGCGTCGCCCAGTCGCCGATCGCGGCGCCCGAGCGGACCCATTCGGCATAGCTGCCCGTGTCGTCGTCTTGCGGGCCGATTTCGACCTCTGGGGGCGTGCCGGCCAGAGCAAGATTCACGGTGACGGCCAGAAGATTGATGTCATCCGCCGACATGGGTCCAAAGCCCGGGCGCGAGCCGTCCGTTAGGGCTACGAGCTCGGTTGCGAGTGGGCGGTTCCGTATCGCCGGACGATGCAGATACGAGTTTACAAAGTCTTGCTTCACGAGCGCTCGCTCGACAGGGCGGTAGTCGGAGCCGACGCGAAGCAGTTCCGCACTCCACCACAGTCGCGCGAATGCCTGCTTGTGAATCGCACCCTTCCAGCGGTTGGCCGGTGCATCCTGGCCCCAACGCCACGTGACGTACCGGTCGTTGTGCAGAGCGAGCCACAGCCACGTGAGCTGATCCGATGCCTCCCGGCGAGTGAGTCGCAAGGCTGCATGCAGTCGCGGCGCGAGCCAACGATCGCTCGACGGAGCATCTGACCACGAACCTTCTTCCTCGAGGGTCCAGAACGACTGCATGAGTGACTCGAACGACGCGAGGGAGATCCTGGATGCATCGGAACGTATGACGTCCGTCTCGTACGGGTTCGCGGAGCCATGGTCTGCCCGGGCGCGATTCCGCTCGTCGGTCGTCAGGTCCCTGCTGTAAGTGCCCAGTGACCTAGGCATCGATAGCTCCCTTGCAGGCGAGGGCGAGGGCAGACGAGACGCCCGTCAGGCGCGCAACGGTCGTGTCCATGTCGGCCCATAGTCGGTTTCGTTCGTCGATCGTGCGGGCCGTCGCAATGCGTGCAACTAGGTCGTGAGTGGAATTCAAGCCCATGCCGCTCGACACCGCGTCGAGCACCTCCACCAGACGGGAGTTCCCGGGCAGCTGCGCGTCATCGTCGTCCGCGGTCGAAGCCACTTCGTCGACCGCGGCTCGGAGCAGCGCCGTCGTCGCCTGACGTGCGACGTCCGCGCCCAGGAGGTCCTGGAGACGCCGCTTCTCGAGTTTTGGGCTCTTGAGATAGAGGATCTCCTTGAATCCCTCGATGCCTTCGTTGAGCAGGAGAGTCGCCCCTCCGTCGGTTACGTCAACAACGCAGTAGGCGGCGGGATCCAACCGTGCGAGCTCTGGCGCGTCAGGCTTCCGGAAGTCGACCCACGTGAAGTCGAGCGGCGGAGCGCCCGGTGGCCTCGGAGCGCTTCCGGCGTCGGCCACCACGTCCCAAGAGTGAGATCTCGCGATGACCCGCAGCCTGTCGCCAATGCGCGCAGTTAGGTGCGCCTCGACGACGGACTTACCTGCGAGGGTGTCCTTGGTGAGATGGACGGTCCCGACCCAGCCTGAGCCATCAGGTGTCAGAACGAACGAGGCGCGCGACGCGCTCTGCCGTGTCGAGACCATCACGTACCCGGCCGTCGGTACGAGCCCGTCGACCGAATCACGGGCGTGTGCACGGACACGGAGTGCAGCGTTCGTCCACTCGCGGCCGTCAAGTTCGATCCGGTACCTCGCGGCATCTGCGAGGGCGGTGGAGTCCTGGCCGTCGATCTCAACAGCCTCGATCTCGAGATCCCAGGGTTCGCGATACGTCGGCCACGGGTAAAGCGGGCTCATGCGTCGACCTCCGTGAGATGCGCTTGAGCTGTCCGAACGTCCTTGACCAAGACGTCGACGACGACCTCCGTCGCGCGGAGCGGCAGCGATCCTCCGCGTGCACTGACGACCGCGCTCAGGCGGCGCTTCCTGGGGATGTGGTCGAGTTGAACGCAGCCGTCGACCGTCCGTCCGCCCTCGACGATCCTCAGATCTCGATCCCATGGAATCTCTGTGTGCGAACCGTCAGCACCCAACGCCACGAACACGGGACGGACCGACCATCCTGCCTCTCGGTTCGGGGCGCTGACTCTGAAATCAAGCTCCCATCGCCCGTCGACGATCTGTTCCTTGAGGATCTCGATCTTCGGGCTTGCATGAGAAGCGCCACCTGTCCCGCCGCCCGTCCCGGGTCCACCGCGAAGGAAGCGCATGTTGCGGAGGACCGACTCGGGCGGCTGACCGGCTTCGACAGGCGGCGGACCAAACAGCGCTCGAAGCTCCTTGCGGATCGACTCCGGGATGTCCGTCAGGTTCTTCCTCCACGGCTGGAAGTACCGAGTGCTGACGTTGACCTGCGACGCCTGAGCGCGCCCCGAACGCGGGATCCACTGATCGTGCGCCGGCGGCTCCGCGAAACGGAGGAAGTCGTCTGCATGCATCTGATGCGTCGTTGGGCTGTCCTTCGCGACCGCGGCGCCCGCGAGAAGAAAGGCGTGGTACTTGTGTCCCTCGTACTTGCGCTCGATGGTCTCGACGACCATCTCGGAGCGTCGAAGCAGGCAAACCTGATCCTCGAGCGAGTCGGGCGACTCGTCCGACAAGGTCACGACGAGCTTTGCCGTGTGGGTGAACGCCTCGTGGCCGTCCTTCCGGCTCGAGATCTCGATCGGGATATCCCGCACCACGACATCGCCGACCTGCTCCAGTGAAGCGTCGACATCCCCGGCGTCGTATCTCGTGAGCGCCCGTGACAGCTCGGCGAAGGTCTCTTCGGGATCGATGGTCTTCGACACCACGAGTGCGTCGTTGTCGAATGACTCGATGCGAACCGAGAGGCGGCCGCGGGTGATCAGCGGCCAGAAGTTCTCCTCCACACCCTGGCGCAGGTGCTCGACGTAGCGGGTCATCCGTGTGTCGGGATCCTCATCCAACTCGCCGTCCGGATCGTAGAACCCGAGCAGGAGGGCCGAGGTGCCCGGCCGTGCGTCCTGACGCTCAAGACGCAAGCGTCGAGCCAGCTCGATGTCGCCCCAGCTAGACGTCACATCGTCCCCCTCGCCCGGGCTGAGCGCCGCGACTCCGAAGTACCCCCGTCCTTGGTAACGGGTGCCGTTGACGATATGAACGACGCCCTGCTGCACGCCGAAAATGCGTGTGCTCGCGCGTCCGCCTACTGCGTCAACCGTTGCCACAGTGGAGTTGAACAACACCGTCTGAAGTGCAGAGAAACGCCAGTAGACCGCCTTGCCCAGCCCGAAGCTGCCGCCCGCCGCCTCTGCCTTTCCGCTGTACAGGTCCATACGACAGAGCTTGATGAAGTTGCCGAACTCTTCGGGGCTGGCGGCTTCGTCCTCAAACTCCGGTCCCGTAAGGCCCCCGCAGCCGTAGTCGGCGATACGAAGAAGGACCAGGTCCTCCCGATCTCGCACCGCCGTGCGGCCCTCCGCAATCTGACCCGCTGAGATCGCGCCGTCTGCCGACTGCCCCATGCTTTCGAGGTGACGATCGAGTTCGTCCCAGTCCGCCGCATGCTCGAAATCGCGCCGGGCTTCACCCGTCAGTCGGATGAACGTGTACACGAGTTCGGCCGCTTCGCCTGGACGCCGCGCGTCGTTGGTGTTCTGTGTGGCCTCGCGAGCCAATGAACCGAGCCCTGCGCTCACTGTCCATTGGTTCGCGTTCCCGTAGTTTGCGTACGCCCGGCCCTGCTCTCCCCACTGCCACCGCATCAGCGCACAGCACCCTTCGTCGTCGAGGACCCACGTCAGGATTCCACACAAGGCCGGGCCAACGTGGGCCTTGCCGTGGTTGCCCCGGTTGTGCCGGAAGAGTTCTGCACGCCGCGCGCAGCCTGGGTGCCGCCTCGGGCGCCGCGTGGCCCGGGCTGGGCGGCGGGACTCGACTGGCTTCCGCGCTGGCGTTCAGCCAGGCGTCCGGACAACTGAGCAGATTCGGTCGGCGACCACTTCCGGGCTCTCGTGCTCCCAAAATCGCATCACCCGCCATCCGGCCGCCTCGAGCATGTCGTCCGTCTCGGCATCCCTCGCCATGTTTCGACGGAGCTTGACGACCCACCAGTCGGCGTTAGCCCGTGGCTGCGTGCCGTGCTCGGGGCAACCGTGCCAGAAGCAGCCGTCGAGGAACACCGCGACCTTCACCTTGGTGAACGCGATGTCGATACTCCGTCGGGCCGCCCCGGGTACGGGGTAGGCGACGCGGTACCGAAAACCGTGGGCATGCAGGAGCCTCCGAACGTCGAGCTCGGGCTTCGTGTCACGACGCCGTGCTGTGCTCATGCGGCGGCCAACCGAGGGGCTGGACGCCCCCGGATGGGGACCGACGTACGCCATGGCTGCCACGGTACCCACAGTGCACGACCAGCTTGTGTGCGCAAGAGAGAGAACCGCGTTTCCCCTGGTCAGAGACAGGCTGGCAGCAGCTAGAATCGGCGAATGACAAGCGTGGAACTCCGCCCCAACCCCGTCACGGTCCTGGACCTGTTTGCGGGCTGTGGGGGCCTGACCGAGGGGTTCCACCAGTACCGGCCCGAAGGTGGCGCCGGACCCGTGTTCCGGACCGTCGGTGCCGTGGAGTGGGAGCCAGCTGCAGCCGCCTCATATGCGGCCAACTTCGGTGGCGGATCGACGCGCTGCGGCAACTTCGACCCCCCGGAGATCGTCTGCCGCGACATCGACGGCTGGGAACCCAAGTGGATACCCGGCGACGTCGACGTCGTCGTGGGCGGTCCGCCCTGCCAGGGATTCTCGGGACTGAACCGCGAGAAGGTGCGCGCCACGCGAAACACCCTGTGGCAGGAGTTCATCCGCGTCGTGGTCGCACTCCAGCCAAAGGTCTTCGTCATCGAGAACGTCGACAGGTTCCTGCGGTCCGTGGAGTTCAAGGACCTGAAGGAGCGCATCGGGGGAGCCGACCTCACGAACTACCGCCTGGTCGACCCGGGCTCAAAGCCTGGCGAGACCGAGTGGGAGCACGACCGTCGCTACTTGCTGAACGCAGCCAACTATGGAGCTGCCCAGGCTCGACGTCGGGCCATCGTGATCGGAGTTCGCACTGACGTCGACCTCCGCGTCGACCTGCTGCGCTACCCCAAGCCGACGCACTCAAAGGACGTTCTGCGCCACAAGGTGGCGCTCAAGGGACTCGACCTCCCTCTTGGCGCGGAGACGGCATGGGAGAGCGTTGACGGAGTCTTCGCCGACAGTGCTCGCATGGCGATTGCCGCAGACCTGCCGACCTCCGATCGGAAGCCGGTCCAAGGTGTCGACGGCAAGTTCGCCGGCCCGTTCCTGACGACTGACTTGCACATCGGACGACGACCGGAGACGATTTCGGTCTCGCGCTACCAGGCGATCCCAACGAGCGGGAACCGAAAGAACCTGCGAGGTAGGTATGCATGCAGGTTTGACGACGGGGCAGAGATCATCATCGAAAAGGATGGCGAGCCTCGTGGCAGTGAAGGTGAGCTGAACGTCCTTGGTGCGCACTTCGTTGTTGACGCTGGGGCGACCACAAACCGACGGATCGTGGTGACGTCCATCGCCGCGTTCGAATGGGCAGCCGAGACCCGCACTCGCCGCAGCAAGTCCGAGAAGTTCCGGGCCGTCGTCAGCGACGGGGATGTCGACCGCAATGCTGAGCTCGAGTACCTCTCGACGGAAGCCTGGGACGCGCACGACGCAGGTGCTGGGGACGTCATGGGCCGGCTCCGGTGCGGAGAGCCCTCGGTGACGATCCGCACGGAGTTCTTCAAGCCCGAGAAGGGGCGATATCTCCACCCGACCGAGCATCGCCCCATCACCCATTTCGAGGCGGCGCGACTCCAGGGGTTCCCCGACGACTTCAAGTGGTGTGGGTCGAAGCTCGACATCGCGAAGCAGATCGGCAACGCGGTGCCGGTCCCGCTCGGCCGCAAGATTGCGGAGTCGATCTACGAATACCTGAACCAGTCGCCGGATGGCGTGACGAGCTAAACCGTCGTGCAAGCCGAGGCCTCGAAAGGGCTCGATCTCGAACAGAGGCGGCTGACTCGGATCGTTCTCGGGATCCTCAGGAACCTCCGCCTGCGTCACGCGGCCCCACGGCCACCGCCTACGACGACGCCATCGAGGACTCCGCGATGACGCCCGTCCGATCCACCAGCAACGACGTGCTGCGCCCGGGCGGAACGCGTCTAGGGGGCAGCCTGGGGGGGCGCCGACCGGCACAGGTGCGTCGAAATTGGTGCGACGCCAAGGCGCCCGGGCTCAGAGGTGACCCCTCCGAGCCCGGGCTGCCCAACGAGGTTCGCTCACTTAGCCGGGATGATGGCCTTGTCCTCCGAGTCAGCTCGGTGCCAGGTCGCGGCGTCGCCGGCGTGGCTCTGGCCGACGATGAACTTGGTCAGCACCTTGAAGTCCTGGGCACGCGAGCGAGTGGCGAAGGACCCGCCCTCGCGCGGCTCGATGACACCGAGAGCGAACCAGCTGTCCGACGTGTTCGCGAAGACGGGGAGCGCCATGTGCTCATCGAAGTTCGCCCAGGCCTTGGTGATCTGCTCCGGCGTCATACCGGCGAGGCGCAGCTCGTGCCACGCCGCTGCGAAGGCGCGGACGATGACGTTGGAGCCGATGAGGTGCTGCTGACGGAGCTCACCGGCCGCGAGGTCGCCGTCGATGACGTCGGCGAGCAGCGGGAACGCCTCCACGATCGCGTCCTCGAAGGCGTCGAAGGACTTGACGAGGTCGATCTCCTTGAGCGACTTCGCCACGACGCTGCCGATCCGGCCGTTACCCACGGCTAGGGCACGGATGACGTCTGCGACGTGCTTGGCGCCGAGCAGGTAGGGCGAGGACCCGCCCACACGGTCCTGCTCGAGGTCAACCCGCCCCTGCAGCAGCTCGGAGGTGTCCAGGACCACGTTGAGGGCCTTGCCGACGGCCGTCCGGTCGTTGAAGCGGTCCCGCACCGAGCCCGTGATGCCCTTGGCGTTGTCGTTGATGTCGACGAAAATGCGTCGCGCGACCTCCGGCGTCTCCACCAGCACGATCTGGACGGACACACGCTCCGAGCCGAGGCGGTCCCGCACGGCCAGGATGCGGTCCAGGTGCTTCTGGTGGTGCTCCACGAGAGCCGGCTCGCCCTGCTGCTTTGCCGCCGCCAGGTTCGCGCGAGCCTCCTCGATCCGGCGACCCAGGAGCTCCCACGCAAGGTGGAACCCGAGGGTGCGGTGCTGGCCGTCGACGATCTGGATCTCGTTCTTGGCGTCCTTCGGAACCGCGAGGATGCCGAACTGCGTGGTGCTGGTCGCGATTGCGTCGTAGGACTCGAACTTGAAGATGTCTGCGGGAGCCCGCAGGAGCAGAGCGGGCGAGACCCACTCCGGCTGCTCCAGCAGGTACTCGGCAAAGTCCTGGGCGTGCTTCGGCACGATGCGCCGCTGCGTGGACTTGCTGTCGAGCGGCTTGTCCGGGTCGGGCTTCGGCAGGAACGTCACGAGCTCACGCACCGAGAAGTCCACCGAGTAGACGGTCCGGCTGCCCTGCTTGTACCGGCTGGCGAAGAACCGCTCGAAGGGGTCGTACCCCGTGGGAAGGATGGGCGAGTCGTTCATCGGAACCTCCTGGGTGTGAGCTGAACTGGCGATGGAGGTAGCTAACCAGGCAACTAGCTAGATCGACATAGATTAAGATTAAATCCCTGAAGCTTCACCCCATCGGAGTAACTGCCAGCAGACGCTCACACGCGCCGTAACGGTACGAGCCGCCTCTCGCGCTCGCTCTGCCAGGCGGCTCGTGCCTCGGGATGCCCGCGCGCTCGTGAGAACTTTCCTTACTGACTCAAGGCGCGCGGCTCCGCCGCGCGCGGTCGGCCTCCCGGGCGGGGCCCCGCGCTGCGCTCGCAAGCTCGCTGCGCGCACCCCACCCGTACGGCCTCCCACACACGACGAAGGCGGCCCCGAGGTCATCCCCGGAACCGCCGCTACCACCGCCGAGTTGCACTGTCCTGACCGCCCGGCCCCGCACCGACCGCCGATCGTCCGGCCGTCTCCGGCCCACGTCAAGGGCGCCTACGGCGTCGCTCCGCGATGGCTGGCGCCACCCTTGACCCGGACCTCCGACAACCGAGGTTGCTCCGCTATCGGTTCATGACCTCGAACTGCCGCAGCCGCTGAATTGGTCGCCGTTGCTCTCCGCTTTCGAGCCCCAGCAAGCCCGAGATCGTGCAACGCATTACACGGCCAGACAACACGTAAGCCCAGGTCAGTGACACCTCATCGACCCCCGTCGACCCCATCCAACTACTGCCAATCAACCCCACCGCTACCGCCAGTCGAAGGGCCCCACCCGCATGATCATGCGGAAGTGGGGCCCTTCGTCGTTCCCGCTGCTCCGATTTGGCTCGGCATTGCTTCATCTAGTGGCAAGCGTGGGAGGCCCGGACCCGGCAGCAGTGGCGTGAGACCCGCCGAGGGCGGCCCGCTGGCCGGGTACCGTCACGACGCCGGTGTCGGATGCCCGGCGTTGGAAGGTCAGCGGCTCGGTCGAGGGCCGCAGTAACGGCCCAGCCAAGCGACAACCCGGTGAGCTCCACGATCGGTCCGATGCCTCCGAGTGGCCTATCCCTCGTTGATCCCGCCGGGTCGAGGTGCGACTCTTCGGCCGTGACGACAGGCGAGGGCCCCCAGACCGGCTTCTGGCAGCTGGTCACTCGGCCGTTCCGCGCTGTCGGCCGCGGCATCACCCGCGCCGGGGAATTTATCGATTTCGTCAGCCTGATCGTCAACATCGGGCGGGGGATCGCATTGGTGGTTCGGGGGCTGGGCCGACTGTTCTCGGACTGGTTCTGACGGTTCGTCCGCCAGCAAGCCGAAGGCCCCACCCGCATCATCATGCGAGTGGGGCCCTCTGCCCCGTCCAGGGCCGGCGTCGTCGCCGTGCGACTCAGTGGACCCTGAGCGCGATGGTGCTGGCAAACGTCCCAGTAGCGATGTCGGGCGCCCCGGTGAACACCGCCGACCACGCGTACGTCCCGAGCGGCAGGTTCGCCAGGCTGACCAGCGCCCTACCGTTCACCACGGGTGCCGAGCCGAGCAGGACCCCGCCCGACCAGATCTCCGCGGTGCCCTGGTTCGCCAGGATCCGGGTGTCGACGTCGACGACGACGTCGATGGCGGCGGCACCGATCACGCTCGACTTGATCGACGCGGACAGCGTGGACTTCGCTGCCGTCACCACCGCGGTGACCGACGTCGTCGCGGGGGCGATGGTCGCGTTGCCGGAGTACCGGGCCTCGAGCGCGTACGTCCCGACAGGAGTCGAAGCCGGCAGGTTGACGTTCGCCGCGCCGGACAGGACGTTCGCCTCTCCGAGCAGGTTCCCGCCGGCGTCGTAGATGCCGACCTTGCCGGTGGCCGGCCCACCGGTCGCGCTGGTGACGGGCACCTTGATCGGCGTCGGCTGACCGAACTTCCAGGTGGTGGTGCTCGGCGCCAGGCTCGATGCGGCGGCCGTGACCGTCAGGGACACCGTGGCGCTCGAGGGGGACAGGTAGGCGGTGCCCGCGTACTGGACGCTCAGGTTGTACGTGCCCGCTGCGAGCGTCGTCGGCAGCTTGATGCGGCCCGAACCTGCGGTCAACGTGCCGGACGCCATGCTGGCGGTCCCGTTCAGGACGGTGACCGTGCCCGTGACCGGCCGGCCGTCGGCGGCCGTGACCGTGACGTCGACGCCGCCTGCGGTGCCGTACGTGGTGTCCGAGGCCGTCGCTGCTGTGGTCGTGGCCACCTTCGAGGTCGACAGGGACGCGGACGCCTGCGACCCGGCGATGTTCGCCGTGCCCAGGTACTTCGCGGTCAGGGTGTGCGACCCGGCCGCCAGCTCCGGCAGCGCGAGGGTGGCCGGCGACGCGACCGAGCCCGACGCGAGCCTCGTCGAGCCCTCGTAGACCTCGATGGTGCCACTGGCCGGTACGCCGGTCTCGGTGCTCACGGCGACGGTGGCGGTCGAGCCCGCGAGCGCCAGCGTGGTCGTCGAGCCCGACTTGCGGACCGCCAGGCTCACCGACCCGGTCGACGCCGCGACGCTTCCGTCACCGGCGTACTTCAGCGTCAGCGCGTACGAGCCGGCTGCCAACGTCGGCGACAGGCTGATCGACGCCGTTCCGGTGGCCGACAGTGCACCGGTCCCGAGCAGGGTCGCACCGGAGTACACCCCGACGCTTCCGGTGGCGGTCGCACCCGTCGCCGTCACCTTGACGTTCACGATCGACGCGGTCCCGTACGGGTTGGCGGTCACGGTCGCGGTCGTGGTCGATGCCTTCGGACCAGCCGGCGGCGGCGTGATGCCACCGTTGAACTTCAGGTCCACGCCCGCAACCGAACCGTTCGTCGAGCTCACCGTGACGGTGAACCTGCCCGACGCCGGCGTGAACGACTGCCCCGCCTGGAACGTCGTACGCACGGTCGAGCCCTGACGCTGGCTCTGCGTCGTGACGGCGTACCCGTCGTGCTTGTAGATGCGCACGCCCGGGTTGTAGTAGATGGGCAGCCCGCCCTGGGACAGCCCGCCGCTCGCGTAGGGGCCGGTGTAGAACGACGGCACGTCGGAGCCGGTACCGGCCCGGTACTCGACGAAGTACACCTCGTTGGTGCCCGGGTCCACGAACTTCAGCGCACGGGTGCCGGTGGAGGCGTTCGACGGCGTGAGCGTCACTGACGTGTCCGCGGTCGCGGTCCGGACGGCGGCGGCGGCGCCGGTGACGTTCAGCTTCTCCTGGAAGGCCACGTCCAACGAGCTCGGCTCCTCGTTGGCGATGACGGGACCCATCGGACCGAACGTGCCGTAGTAGGCCGCGGTGGTCCACACGTTGCTGGCGTTCGAGTACTGCAGGTCGGAGTGACCCAGGCCGAAGTTGTGCCCGAGCTCGTGGGTGACGGCTGCGGGCAGGTTCCCGACGATCTCGACGGTGCCGCCCGTCGCCGCTCCACCGCCGACGGTCGCGATGCCGGCGTACGGCTTCGTGCAGGAGCTGGGGGTGAACACGACGAGGTGATTGCCCAGGCCGCTCTGGAAGTCGACGCCGGGGAAGAGGTCGTCGGTCGCGTTCCACAGGCCCCAGTAGTCCAGGGAGCACACGTTGGAGGAGTTCCAGGTCGCCGAGGCTGCGATCGTGCCGGTGGCGAACACACCTTGGCCGTCACGGTCCCAGTAGTCCAACGAGTGCTGCACGCTGGTCAGGGCCTGTGCCAGAGTCACGTCACCGGTCGCGGACGAGTCGTTGTCGGCGACCACGTACAGCTTCAGCGGGGTCACCCCGCCGGTCGCCTGGACCTGCGGCGCCACGGACGCAGCGACGACCTGTGCCGGGTCGCCTTGGGCGGCCGCGTCGACGTCACCCTGGACGACGGCGACCACCGAGTCGCCGGACTGTGCGGCGTCGAACGTCGCCTGCTGACCGGCAGGGTCGACGGGAACGATCGCCCCGTCGTCGGTGCGGATGGCGTACTGCAACGAGTCCACGGCGGAGCCGTCCGCCTGCACGACCAGCAGCGTCCCGGTCAGGGTCTGGTCGAGCGTTCCGTCGGTGGCTGCGCTGGCGGGACCTGCGAGCGGGACGGTCAGCGCGGCGGCGACGAGCGCGGCTGCGAGGGCCCCGCCGACAGCGCGGTGCGCGACCGCGCTGCGCACCGGCCGCTTCCCCGGTCGGTGGGGGACGGGCTCGCACCGCGTCCATTGCTCGTCAGACAGCTCACTCGGGGTCACGCCTGCCTCATCGTCAGGAGCTGCGCCGATGTTCAGCGTGTGACGGAGCCGTACCCGGTCGGCGTAGTTCGCGTGGGCATTGAGTGCCGCTTGGACCGTTTCTCGTCGCGTGGGTGGACGGCGGAGGCGTTCTGGAGCGGGGCGCGGTCGGACGTCAGTCGCTCCGGCCGTCTTCGAGCCGTCTGCCTCCGCGACAGCGGGGGGCAGACACTTGGAGCAGGCGCCCGCTGCGGGGCGAGGCCGGTCAGGTCCCGCCCGCGTCCACCGTCTCGCTCGGCGTCTCCCGGGCGACGCCCGCCGCCGCGAGGGCCGCGTCGACCTGGGCCTGGACGCGCCGCGCGGATCGTCGGCGCTGCCAGGGAACGAGCACGGCCACACCGGCCAGCACGAGCACGAGCAGCAGCTGGGACCAGGGCGGTGTCCACACGGTGACGGCCGCCGAGGTGTGGCGCAGGGGAGCGTCGACGATGTCCTCACCCACGACGACGGGCGTGGCGTCGACTCGTCCGGCCAAGCGCAGCAGCGGCCAGGCCGGCAGGGTCGCCTCGACGACAGCGGATCGGTCGGGCAGCACCTCGCGCACCTCGGTCGTGGCCTCGACCGCGCCCGCGCCGGCGGGCCCGGCGAGGGACACCGTCGACCGGGCGCCGAGCCGCACGTTGCCCGCGTTGCGCACGACGTAGCGGACGTGCACCGTCCCGGGGGCGAACGGGTTCCACGAGGGCTCCCACCGGGGACGGACGTCCGCGGGGACGAGCCGGGCCTTGAGGTCGCCCGTGACCCGGAGGTGCACGCGGGTGCCGACGCGGGCGGCGAGCCGCACCGACGCGCCGTCGTCGACGAGTTCGGCGACGACGCCCGCCGGGTGGTCGCCGGGTGTGGCGTCGGTGGGCACCGTGATCGTCAGCGGGATCGTCGCGGTCGCGGCCGGCCCGAGGGTGAGCTGCAGGCGACCGTCGTCGAGCCGTTCGGTGCCGTCCGGCTGGCCGAGCTCGATCCACGCGCCACCGTCCTTGCGGCGGTCCTCGCCGGGAGGCACGTCGAAGTCGCCGGTGTCGTTCACGGTGCCGTCGCCGGCGTACACGACGAACGTGGCGTCGTGGTCGCTGAAGTTCGTCACCGTGACGTGGTCCGTCGCCGAGGCGCCGGGGTCGAGCGAGTGCCGGAGCGAGACCCGCCCGTCGGGCCCGTCGGCCGTGGCGGGCTGGACGGTCCACGTGACCGTGCCGGCCGGATCGGCCGCGGCCGGCTGCGGAGCCGGGGGCGGGGAAGCGGCGCCGGTGCGGACCGACACCGACGGCACTGAGCCCGCATTCGCCGGGACCGCGGCTGCGGCGACCGCGGGGAGAGCGAGCGCAGGCACGGCACGTGCGGGCGCGGCGACCGCAGGCGCGGCGACCGCAGGCACCGCGACCGCAGGCACGGCGACCGCAGGCACAGCGAGCGCAGGCGCTGCGACCGCAGGTAGAGCGAGCACAGGCAGAGCGAGGGCAGGCACGACGAGCCCCGACGCGCCGAGCGCGAGCAGGACGGCGACCCGAGCGGGCCGCGACGAAGCGATGTGCATGGTGTCTCCCCAGGCCGGCGCGCGGCGGGTCGCCCCGCCGCGCGCCGGCTCCGGTCCTCGGAGGGTCGGGGTCAGTCGACGGGGAACAGCGAGAGGGTCAAGGTGCCCTGGTAGCTGCCCGGCGTGGTGTCGACGGGCACCTCGAGCGCGAGGTCCGCGCCGAGCGTGGCCGAGCCGAACCGGCCTTCGGGGGTGGCCCAGGCCAGCCGGCCCGGGACCACGAGCCCCTCACCGCCACCGAGCGTGGTCGCCCGCACCGCACCGGCGACCAGCCCGGCGCGTGGGGTCTCCACGCGCGGCGACCACCCGAGGTGCTCGGCCCCGAGGATGCGGGTGCCGGAGGAGAACCTGTACGCCTGCCCGGCCACGGCCCAGCCGCTGGCACCGGCCTGGGACACCGACCGGGAGTCCGTCACGGTGACGGCGGGAAGTGCGCCGGTGAACCGCAGCCGGTCGCCGGCGTTCTGGGCCGGCGCGAGCGTGACGTCGTGCGCGGCGACGGAGAGCGCGAGCACCCCGTCGGCCTGCTCCGGGACGACCGCCGTGAGCGAGATGCCCTCAGGCGGCTCGGTCCGGAACAGGCGCGGCAGGAAGTCGATGAGGTTCTGCTGCCAGGTGTCGAACCCGTGCGGACCGGCGGTCAGGCCCGCGAACTCGTGCTTGACCCCCGCCTTGTCGAGGATGCCCAGCGTGTCCATGACCGACTGGTACGCGAAGTCGCTGACGTCACCGTTGTAGATCCGGGCCAGCCGGGTGTGCTCGTTGACGGCGGCGGCGTCGAACTCCGGGGTGCCGAAGAACAGGCCGCCGGAGAACGTGCCGATCCACCCGAACTCGCCGGGGTGGGTGAGCCACGTGACGAGCGTCCGCATCGCCCCCAGGGACAGGCCCGCGAGCGCCTGGTGGTCCGCGTCGGAGGCGATGTTGTACTTCGCCCGAGCGGCGGGTGCGAGGTTGTCGAGCAGCTCGGCGGGGTAGTCGGAGACGTTGCCGTTGCCCATCACGACGACCATCGGGACGATCGCGCCGTCCAGGGAGTGGTGGTCGAGGATCTGCTTGGCGCGGCCGACCTCGACCCAGTCGCCCCAGCTCTGGCCGCCACCGTGGTTGAGGTAGAGGACGGGGTACGGCTCGGCGCGGTCGGCGTCGTAGCCCGGGGGAGTCCACACGTAGGCGGACCGCTCCTCGTTCGCGACGGCGCTGTCGTAGGTGAGCACGGACAGCGTGCCGCCCTTGCCCTCGGGGACGTCGCTGAGCATCCGGTCCGTCGTGCCCGGCACGAACAGCGGGCTGACGCCGGTGAGGGTGTTGACCTTGTCCTCGGGGTCCTTCTGGTCCACCCCGTCGACGACGTACCGGTAGTAGTAGAAGCCGTCGAGCGGGCCCATCGAGACGCGCCAGCGGTCGCCGACCTTCGTCATCGGCACGCGGAACCAGGCGCCGTTGGGTGCCCAGTTGGCCCAGACGGTGACGTCCTTCGCGTCGGCCCACTGCGTGCCGGTCTCGAAGGTGACGATGCCGTGCTCGCCGATGTGCGGCGTGGTGATGGACCCGGCGGCCGGCGGTGTGTACGGCGCGTCGAGGGGCAGGTGCCCGTCGCGGGGGCCGTGCTCGGCGTCCTCGTGGAACGCGCGGGACGCGAAGTCGCGCAGCCCGGAGCGCCAGGTGTCCCACGTGCCGCCCGAGGCGGGGTCGACGCCGTCGAAGTCGTGGTCGACGCCGGCGCGGTCGAGCGTGCGCAGCAGGGCGTGGTTCTGGTTGTACGCCGGGTCGAGGACGTTGCCGACGTAGATGCGCAGGAGGTCGGTGCCCTCGTTGATGTCCTCGGCGGTGGAGGCGCTGATGGAGCCGCTGAGGCGCCCCGAGAAGGACCCGACGGCTCCGAACGTGCCGGGGTCGCTGCGCAGCACGGTGAGGGCCTGCTGACCGCCGTCGCCGATGCCGGCCACTGCCTGCCGGTGGCTGTCGTCGGACACGTGGTACGCGTCCCGGGTGGCGGGCAGGATGCCGTCGAGCAGCTCGGTGCGCGGGTCGGACCCGCCCGCCTCGGCCATGACGACGACCATCGGCTCGAGGCGGCCCTCGGCGGCGAGGTTGTCGAGCACCTGGGGTGCCCGCCCGAGCTCGGCCCACTCGCGGTACGACTGGTCACCGTCGGCGAGCAGGTACAGCACGGGGTACGGCTCGGCGCGGTCGGCGTCGTAGCCGGGAGGGGTCCAGACGAGCGTCGTCCGCTGGTCGTCGGTGACGGGGCTGTCGTAGGTGAGCTCGTCGACCGCGCCACCCGAGGGGACGTCGGACATCCACTGGACCGACGGTCCCGGCACGAACAGGGTGTTCCACGTGGGGTGGGAGGTCACCGCGACCGGGCTGCTCGGTTCCTTGAAGGCGTGGACGGTCCGGTCGGCCGACGTGGCGATGTACTGGTAGTAGTACAGGCCGGCGGCGAGGGGGCCGACGGTCGTCTGGTAGCTCGTGCCGCTGGGGTCCATGGCGAGGTTGGACCACGTGCCGCTGGGGCCGATGTTGCCCTGCAGCTCGACGACCGCAGGCCGCGAGCCGACGATCCCGTCGACCTCGGCCTGAGGTGCGGTGAACCGGTGGTAGCCCTCCGGGATGGTCGACACCCACGGGTCGGGCCCCGGCCCGTCGTCGGCCGCCGCCGGTGAGCCCGCCAGGGCTGTCCCTACCACGAGTGCCGCTCCTGTCATCACCGCCACCGTCCGTCGCTGTCCTGCGCGCGGGCTGCGCGCCCCCCTGCGAGTGGTCCGCATACGTGCTCTCCTCGGTCGCCGACCCGGGGATGCGACGCGCGCGGTCCCGCCCCGGCACGAGGCCGGAGCCACGCCAACCGTCCCCCCGGAAGAACGTGGGCGCCAGGCGGCGTCCACGACGTGCGTCCCCGCCTACATCGATGTAGACGCCGATCTCGGACACCGGATCGGACGCTTCTACACCGATGTAGACGTATCGTCCGGTCCTGTGCGCCGAAGCCGGAGTGGGATGTCGGCATCGTGGCGGTGCGTGCGGCTCGCGTCAAGCCGTCGTCCAGGACCGGGACGGAGCGCCCGAGGAACGGCGGGCCGGACGGCCGCTCGGCAGGGAGCGGCCTGACCGGCCGCCGGGGACGTATCAGGACCCGTCCGGCCGGCCTCCTTCCTGTTGGCGCCGCGTGCGGTGCGCGGTGCGCCCGTGACCGGGAGGCACGCTGTGAACACGACGAACGACCCCGACGACGGTGCCGGACGTGGTCCCGAGGACCCGACGGCGCCGCTCCCCGGTGCTGCCGCGGCGGGGAACGGGCCCACAGCTGACGACGTCCGCCCCGCCATGCCCCCGCCGCCGCCCCCCGTCGGCTCGTCGGGCACGGGCACCGGCACGGGCACGGGCACGGCCACGGGCACGGGCACGGGTGCCGCTTCCGGTGAGTGGCAGGACGGCGCATCCGGGAGCGGCTGGTCCGGGCCCGCCATGCCACCGCCGCCCACCGACCGCCGGTCCCTGCTGATCGGGATCGCCGGCGGCGCCGGCGCGGTCGTCGTGCTCGGTGCGGTCCTGTTCGCCCTGTGGCCGGACCGAGGCGGCGACTCGGGTGCCGACGCCGCCGTCACCACGTCCGCGACGTCGACCGCGACCTCGGCCGCGCCGACGGCGGTCCCGCCGGTGGTGACGAACGTCGACCGGACGCTGCCCGCCACGCAGGTGTGGACGGCGATGGGCGTGACGTGCGCCCAGGGCGACGTGCTGCGCATCGCCATGAGCGGGTCGGCCTCGCACGACCAGACCCCGAGCGGGACGGTGGGGCCGAGCGGGCTGCTCGACCCGGTCTTCCACCAGTACAACGTCGAGGGCTTCCCCGACGCCAACACGATGACCGTCATCGGCAGCCTCGACCAGGACCCGAACACGTTCTTCGTGGTGGGCGACGGCACGAGCTACATCTGCCCGCGGGACGGCGGGCTGTACCTCGGGGTGAACGACCGCGGGGTGGACAACAACAGCGGCGCGTTCCTCGCGACGATCACCCGCACGACCCAGGGCTGACGTTCCACCCCGACCACCGGCGCACGGTCGCCCACACGATTGCGCCGGTGGGCTCGGTCCTGTCGTACTGCGGGTACCGCCCGACGAGGGCGGCAACGGCCGACGCGTGCCGTGGACCGTCGGTGACCACGACCGCGTCGGCGTCCGCGCGCACCCACCAGAGGGCGGTCCAGTCGTCGTCGTACCCGTCGACGAGGAACGTGACCTGCGGGTTCTCGGCGATGTTCCGCAGCCGGCGCAGGGCGGTCGTCCGCTTGGGCTTGTGGTCGACGGCGTGGACGACGACGCCGTCGTCCAGCAGCGCGAACGTGACCGGCACGAGGTGCGGGACCTGGTCGCTGCCGGCGGTGCCGAGAACGGCCCGGCGGGAGGCCGCGAAGCGGGCACGGCACTCGCCGGGCTCCACCGACGTCAGCCGACGGTGACGACGGTGCCGGCCGGTGCCTGCCAGACGAGGTCCAGCACCTCGTCGTCGACCCGCACGCAGCCGTTGGACACCGGGCCCGTGCCGCGCAGGGTCGTGGTGTGGATCGCGGTGACGGCGGTGCCGGTCGGCTTGTCGTAGTGGTCGATGGTCTCGCTCTGCGTCGACAGCGGCAGGACCCGGGGCGTCGTGGTGCCGGGCTCGAGCCAGCGCACCCCCAGCAGGAACGAGAGCCCCGCCGGGGTGGGCGTGCCGGTGCTCCCGGTGGCCTTCACCGGGAAGGACTGGGAGCCGGTCGGGTTCGTGACGGTGATGGTCTGGGCGGCGGTGTCGACGTGGATGCTCCAGTCCGTGCCCGACGGCGTGGTGTCGGCGGCGCGGACCCACGCGGTGCGGCCGTTGACCTGGGCGCGGTCCTCGCTGGGCAGGGCGCCGCGGGTGGCGACGAGGACCCGCAGCCAGCCGTCGCGCTCGTCGAGGACGGGCAGCGTGGTCGGCTCCGACAGGGTCGTCGTCGGCAGGACGCCGACGGGCGTCCCGTCGGGCCGGTCGTAGGCGGCCGTGGGCCGGGCGACCACGGCGGTCTGCCAGAGGCCGAGCGCCGGGTCCGCGTTGCGTCGCGGCTGCAGGCCGTCGGTGCCGGGCAGCCCGGCGACCACGCTCAGCGGGTCGACGACGGGCAGTGTCGCGAGGTCCGGCGGAGGTGCGGGCGCGGCCGCCTTCGCCACCGCGACGGGTGCGTGCACGACGACCGCGGCGGGTGGTGCCGGGTCGACGTCGCCGGCACACCCGCCGAGCAGCGAGGTCCCGAGCGCGAGGACGGCGGCAAGCCCGAGGGTCGCGGAAGCCTGGCGTCGCACCGCTCACCTCCCTCCGTCCGCTCCATCGTGCGCCGCCCAGGGGAGTCTGCACAGCGCTGTCCACCTGAGAGCGGCCTGAGGGACGCGGGTGGCCCGGTGTCCCCGTCGCTAGCGTCGCCGGGATGGGGGTGCCGACGTCGTGGGGAGCGCGGCCTGATGAGGTCGCGCGCACCTACCCGTGCGACGACGTGCTGCCCGGCTCGCCAGTGCGGTGGTTCCGGGCGGTCGACGCGGACGCGCCGGCGCCGGCCGTCTACCGCTGGCTGTGCCAGCTGCGGCTCGCCCCGTACAGCTACGACCTGGTGGACAACGGTGGGCGGCGCAGCCCGCGGACCCGGGACCCGCACTGCGAGGACCTGGCCGTCGGGCAGCGGTTCATGCAGATCTTCGTGCTCGACTCGTTTGTGCCCGGCCGCGACCTGACCGTGCGGATCGACGACCCGCGGGCGCTGAGGGTGTTCGGGGAGGTCGTCGTGACGTACCAGGTGGAGGACGAGCCTGGCGGGCGCTCGCGGCTCGTCGCCGCGTTGCGGGGGGCCGACGGCGGGCAGCGCTGGAGGCGGTGGACCAGGCCGGTGCTGGCGTGGGGTGATCTCGTCATGATGCGCAAGCAGCTGCTGACGCTGGCAGCGCTCGCCGAGGAGGAGGCCCGGCCAGCCGCCGGCTGACGGGGTCGCCGGTGGGCGCCAGGAGCGGCAAGCCAGAACAGGTGACACGTGACACCCAACCGTGCAAAGGTGTGGGAGCGCGTCCACCGGCGGCCGCGCGCCCGGCCGGGACGGACCAGCGCAGCGACGTCCCCGAGCGAAGGACACCGCATGTCGTCGCAGACAATGACGTCCGCCCACTCTGCTCCGGGAGCGGAGGTGCACGCTGAGGGCATGGATCTCCCGATGAGCGGGCCCGTGGACCTCGACGGGCGCCGGTTCTACCGGATCACGGCGTACGACGAGCTGCCGCCGTTCTTCATGACCCTCATCGGCGCGAGCGACCT
Source organism: Cellulomonas sp. URHB0016 (assembly GCF_054057935.1). Lineage (NCBI taxonomy): Bacteria > Bacillati > Actinomycetota > Actinomycetes > Micrococcales > Cellulomonadaceae > Cellulomonas > Cellulomonas sp. URHB0016. The sequence continues at coordinate 3,148,454 of NZ_JBSRZU010000001.1, forward strand.
GTGGCTGTTCATCTCGAGCACCGGTGGTGTGACGGCGGGCCGTGAGGAGTCCGACCGGGCGCTGTTCCCGTACACGACCGAGGACAAGGTCGCGCACGGCGCCGGCCGCACGGGCGGCCTCACGCTGCTGCGGGTGTCCACGCCCGCCGGGCAGACCCTGCTCTGGCAGCCTTTCGCGGAGCGCCGCCCGGGCGACCCGGACGTCGAGCGCCATCTCTACAAGGACTTCCTCGGCAGCACGCTCGTGTTCGAGGAGCAGCGTGCCGACCTCGGCCTGCGCGCGCGGGTGTCATGGCAGACCAGCGCGCGGTACGGCGTGGTCCGGGGCGTCGAGCTGACGTCGCTGACGGACGGCCCGGTGGACGTGGACGTGCTCGACGGCTTCGTCGACCTGCTGCCCTCGGGCGTCACGGCGCAGACGCAGAACGAGTTCAGCGTGCTCATCGACGCCTACAAGCGGGCCGAGATCGACCCTGCGACCGGCCTCGGCATCCTGTACATGAACTCCTCGCTGACCGACAAGTCCGACCCGAGCGAGTCGCTCGCCGCGACGGTCTCCTGGCACGTCGGGCTCGCCCCCGTCGAGCACCTCCTGTCCACGCGTCAGGTCGGCGCCTTCACGGCGGGCCGCCCGGTGACCGGTGAGCGCGAGGTCCGGGGGGAGAAGGGCGCCCACCTGGTGCACGCGCGCCTCACCCTGGCGGCGGGCGAGCAGCGGCGCTGGCGGGTGGTGGCGGACGTCGACCACAGCGCCGCCGACGTGGTGCGGCTCCAGGTCGAGCTGGCCGACCGCGACGAGCTCGCCGCGCGGCTGACCGCCGACGTCGACCGCACCCGGGAGGACCTCGAGGGCCTGGTCGCGACCGCCGACGCCGCGCAGCTCACCGGCGAGGAGCTGGCTGCCGCGCACCACGGTGCGAACGTGCTCTTCAACATCATGCGCGGGGGAGTCCCGGTCGACGGGTACACCGTGCAGACGGCGGACCTGCGCGCGTTCGTGGCGCAGCGCAGCCCGAGGACCGCCGCCCGCTGCGCCGCCGCGCTCGCCGCGCTGCCGGAGACCGAGCAGATCGACGCGCTCGTCGAGCGGGCCGAGGGCACGGGCGACCCGGACCTGCTGCGGCTCGTGCGCGAGTACCTGCCGCTCACGTTCAGCCGCCGGCACGGCGACCCGAGCCGGCCCTGGAACAAGTTCCGCATCGCGCTGACCGACGAGCACGGCAGCCCCCGGGTCGACTTCCAGGGCAACTGGCGGGACATCTTCCAGAACTGGGAGGCGCTCGCCTGGTCGTTCCCCGAGTACGTCGAGTCGATGGCCGCGGTGTTCCTCGACGCCACCACGGCCGACGGCTACAACCCCTACCGCATCTCGCGGTCGGGCATCGACTGGGAGGTTCCCGAGCCGTCGAACCCGTGGGCGAACATCGGCTACTGGAGCGACCACCAGGTCATCTACCTGGTCAAGCTCCTGGAGGCGTCGCGCCGGTTCCACCCGGGCCGGCTGGAGGCGCTCGTGGACAGTGCGGTCTTCACGCACGCCGACGTGCCGTACCGCATCGCGTCCTACACCGACACGCTGCGCGACCCGGTCGACACCATCGCGTTCGACACGGTGACCGAGGAGCGCGTCGAGGCCCGGATCGTCACGGAGGGCGCCGACGGCCGCCTCGTGCACGGGTTCGACGGCGACCTCGTGCGCGTCACGCTCGGCGAGAAGCTGCTGCTCCTCCTCCTGGCGAAGGTCGTCAACCTCGTGCCCGACGGCGGCATCTGGATGAACACCCAGCGCCCGGAGTGGAACGACGCGAACAACGCGCTCGTCGGCAAGGGCCTCTCGGTCGTCACCCTCGGGTACGTGCGGCGCTTCCTGGCCCTGGCCCGGGACCTGCTCGGCGACGACCTGACGGTGACCACCGAGCTCGCCGGCCTCCTGAACGACGTGCACGCCGCGCTGGAGGCGCACGTCGGAGCCGTGGACCACGGGTTCGACGACCACGGGCGCCGCCGGGTGATGGACGCGCTCGGCGCCGCCGGCACGGAGTACCGGACGCGGGTGTACGCCGGGTTCGACGGCCGGCGCACGACGGTCGACGCCGGGACGGTGCAGGCGTTCCTCGACGTCGCGCAGAGGTACGTCGACGCCGCGCTGCGCGCCAACCGCCGTGAGGACGGGCTGTACCACTCGTACAACCTGCTCGACCTGCGTGACGGCCGCGCCGCCGTCGGGCGGCTGCAGGAGATGATCGAGGGCCAGGTCGCGGTGCTGTCCGCGGGGCTCCTGTCGCCGGAGGAGGCGCTCGACCTGGTGCAGGCGGTGCGCCGCAGCCGGCTCTACCGGGCCGACCAGCACAGCTACACGCTGTACCCCGACAAGGTGCTGCCGACGTTCCTGGAGCGGAACCGGATCACCGCCGAGCAGGCAGCGGCGTGCCCTCTGGTCGACGCGCTCGTGCGCGCCGGCGACACGTCGCTCGTGCTGCGTGACGTGCGCGGCGACCACCGGTTCGCGCCCGGGCTGCACAACGCTCGCGACGTCGAGGCGGGGCTCGACGCGCTCCCGCCGTCGGACGCCGTGGACCAGGGGCGGGCCGCCCTGCTCGACGTGTGGGAGCAGGTGTTCCGGCATGCCGAGTTCACCGGGCGGTCGGGGTCGTTCTTCGCCTACGAGGGGCTGGGCAGCATCTACTGGCACATGGTGTCGAAGCTGCTGCTCGCGGTGCAGGAGAACGTCGAGCGGGCGGTGGCCGCAGGGGCCGGTCCCGACGTCGTCCAGGGCCTGCGCGACGCCTACGAGGACGTGCGGCTCGGGCTCGGGTACTGCAAGACGCCCGAGGTGTACGGCGCCTTCCCGGTGGACCCGTACTCGCACACCCCGGCGGGCCGGGGGGCGCGGCAGCCGGGCATGACCGGCCAGGTCAAGGAGGAGGTCCTCACCCGGCTCGGCGAGCTCGGCCTGCGCGTGGAGCACGGTCGGGTCGTCGTGCGGCCCGTGCTCCTGCGGGCCTCCGAGTGGACGGCTGGGCGGGAGGTGTTCCGGTACCTCGACGTGGCGCAGCGGCGGCAGTCGGTGGTGCTGCCGGCCGGGTCGCTGGCGTTCACGTTCTGCCAGGTGCCCGTCGTGTACCGGCGCGGTGCCGTGCTGCGGGTGGTGGCCAACCTCGCGGACGGGTCGCAGGTCGCCGGTACCGGTGGGGCGCTCGACGGCGAGGTCAGCGGGCAGGTGTTCCGCCGGACGGGTGACGTCGTGCGGATCGAGGTCGAGCTGCCCGCCTGAGGAGCCCGCTGCGGTCGACATGCCGGACCCGGACGGTCTTGGGACGATGCGGGGACGGTCGTCACCCCGTCGGCCGTCCCCCCGAGGAGGTGGCCCTGATGGGTCTCTGGCTCATTCTCATCATCGTCGGCGTCGTGATGATCGTGATCGGCGTCGCGGTGACCGCAGCGAAGGTCCTCCTGTGGATCGGCATCGTCCTGCTCGTCGTCAGCCTGATCATGTCGCTGGTGAACCGCGGACGTACCCGGGTCTGAGAGGGAGCGTGGGCGTCAGGCCCGCGCGACCCACCAGGACCGGCGGATCCGGTCGAACACGTCGAGCGAGCGACGTGCCTCGCCCTGCATCGAGACGAGCGCCGGGTCCGCCGGGTCCTCGGGGTGCGCCGCGGCGGCCTGCCACATCGCCTGCTCGAAGCGCCGCCACCCGGGCTCGTCCCGCTCCACGACGTCGGTGAACCCGGTCGCGACGAGCTCCGCGCGCACGTCCTGGCGCAGGCGCGGCGACACCCGCTCGTCGTCGAGGTCGTGTGCGACCCAGCCCGTGAGCACCATGCGGCCGCCCGGTGCGACGACGCGGCGGAGCTCGGCGAGACCCGCGGAGAGCGGCTCCGCGAACTGGACGGAGTCGACGCTGACGGCGGCCGTGACGGAGGCGTCGGGCAGCCCGGTGGCGTCGAGGCCCCCGAGGACGAAGCGCGCCGCGACGCCGCGGTCGGCAGCGCGCCGCGAGGCGACGGACAGGGCGACGCGGGAGAAGTCCACACCGACCAGGTCCGCTCCCGAGCGGGCGGCGAGCTCGACACCCCAGGCGCCCCGCGCCCGCAGGCCAGGTCGAGCAGCGTGTCGCCCGGTCGCAGGGCGAGCGCGTCCGCGACCGTCGGCACCGCGGACCACGTGAGGACGCCGTCGGTCTGGACGCCCGGCGGCAGGCCCAGGGCTTGGGCCTGGAGGCGGTCGCGGGTGGGGAACTGCTCGATGTTCGAGTACCAGGTGTCGAAGTAGCCGGCGTCGGGCATCGGTCCATCATGCCGTCTCATCATGCGAACGCCGGTTTGACCAGTGAGGACGTCCGGCGTTTAATTCCGACTAACAAGGTCAAGATTTCCAGCGCGAAGCCCCGGCTTGCTGGACGGCAACCCTCCCGCGCGGCGGGGTGCCCCGGGTGAGGACCTGGTCGTGGACGGGCGGTGACGCCCGGACCGCGGCAAGCGACGCGAATCGCACCGGCAGCGCCGGTGCACGAGAGGACGGACCATGAGCGTTCCCCGCTCCGTGAGCAGCACCCGCACGCTCGCGTGCCCGTCCTGTTGTCGCCGCTGACCTGAGCAGCGCGCCGGCACCGCCGCCGGCCCCCTGACGCCGCGCCCGCTTCCTTCGGCGCGGCGCACCTGAGCGCACCGACGTGCGCCGCTCCAGCGACCTCGCGCACCCCACGCACCCCCATGCAGCGAAACGGACCCTCGCCGTGCCCTTCTCCCGACACGCCCACATCGGTATCGACCTCAGCGACACCGGCGCCCGCGCCGCCGCCTGGCGCGACCACGGCTCGCAGGGCCAGCGCCTCTTCGACCTCGACAAGCTCACGGACCACGTGGCCGTCGCCGAGCGCGGCACCCTCGACTTCGTCGTGTTCGACGAGTCCTTCGCGCTGCACCCCAGCCGGAACACGACGCTGCAGGGGCGCCTCGACGCAGCGCTCGTCGCGGCGCGGCTCGCCCCGCGCAGCTCGGGGATCGGCCTCGTCGCCCAGCTCGACGCGACCCGCACGGAGCCGGGCCACGTCGCCCAGGCCGTCGCGACCATCGACCGCGCGAGCGGTGGGCGGGCGGCGTGGCAGGTCGGCATCGGGGCGCTCGACGACGTCGCCGTCGACGCGGTCGGCGGCGAGTGGGACGGCCCCGTCCGCGAGGTGCCGCAGCCCGTCGACGGGCGGGGCACCCGGTTCGTGGACGTGGACGGTGTGCACTTCGCGGCCCCGCAGGCCGAGCGCGCGTCGCGGTCGCCGCAGGGACGGCCACCCGTCGTGGTCCGTCTCGACGCGACCGACGGGATCGACGCGCACGCCGTCGACATCGCGGGGCGGGTGGCCGACGTGGTCCGCGTCCGGGTCGACGACCGCGGCGTCGCGGCGGCCGTGCGGCGGCGGGTCCGTGACGCCGCCGTCGCGCACGGCCGCGACCCCGACGCCGTGCGTGTGCTCGTCGACGCGTTCCTGCTGCTGGCACCGGACGCCGCGAGCGCCCGCGCCCGGCTGGAGCTGCTCGCCGAGATCGGCGACGTGCGGCCCGAGGCGGGCGTGCTCGTGGCCCTCGGCACGGCGGTCGACGTCGCGTCGCTCGTCACCGAGTGGTTCGCGCTCGGTGCCGCCGACGGGTTCACGTTCCGGCCGGCCTCGGTGCACACCGACCTGCCGGGGCTGGTCGACGCCGTCGTGCCGCGGCTGCGCGGTGCGGGCGTGTTCCGCGACAGGTACCCCCGGGGCGGCACCCTGCGCGGGACCCTCGGGTTGCCCCGGCCGGTGCGTCGCGCCGGTGTCCGTGCGGGCGTGACCGTGCAGCGGGCGTCCAGGACCGCGCGGCCTGCCGCCGCGTCCGGTGCGGGTACGCGGGTCGGCGCCGGTCGCTCGGCGGCCGCCCGATGAGCACCCTGACCAGGGCGACCGCGACCGAGATCGCCCGTGACGCTGGCACCGCGCCCGAGTTCCGGTCGGTGCCCCTGCACCACCCGAGCGTGCGCCCCATGCTCGACGAGCTCGCCGTCGAGTACGCGTCGAGGTACGCGGACCGGCTGCGCGTCGCGGACCTGCGTGCCGAGCTGGAGCGGTACCCCGCCCACGAGTTCGCCCCGCCGCGCGGGGAGCTGGTGCTGCTCGTCGAGGACGGCGGCGCGGTCGCCGGTGGGGCGTTCCGCCGTCGCACCGAGCCCGAGCTGGGGGACATCGCCCGGTCCGCCCGGCCCGGGGGACGTGACGAGCGTGGCGTCCCGGTCGTGCCGACCGCGGAGCTCAAGCGGATCTGGACCCACTCCGCGCACCGGCGGCGTGGCCTCGCCCGGCGGGTGCTGGCCGAGCTGGAGCGCCGGGCGCTCGCGGCCGGCTACCCGCGCCTCTACCTCACCACCGGGCCACGGCAGCCCGAGGCGGCGGCGCTGTACGTCCGCGCCGGCTACACGCCGCTGTTCGACACCGCGGCCGACCCGGAGCAGATCGGCCCCCTCCCGTTCGAGAAGTGGCTCGTCCCCGACCCCCAGCCCACCGAGAGGTGACCGCCGTGTCCACGGTCTCCCTGCCGCACGACGAGCCGCGCACGGTCGTCGACCGCACCCCCGCCCGCCCGACGACGGACCAGCCCCGCGTCGTCGGCGCCCGCCACCCCGGCCGCTGGGTCGCCACCGCCGTCGTCGGTGTGCTGCTCGCGATGGTCCTGAGCTCGCTCCTCACCAACTCGAAGTGGGAGTGGGGCGTGGTCGGGCAGTACCTCACCTGGCCCTCCGTGCTCGAAGGGCTGTGGGGCACCCTGCGCCTGACCGCCGCCGCGGCCGTGATCGGGTTCGGCCTCGGCACCGTGCTGGCGCTCATGCGGCTGTCCCGGTCGCCGCTGCTGCGCGGCGTGTCCTGGGCGTACACCTGGGTGTTCCGGTCGGTGCCGCTGATCCTCCAGCTGCTGCTCTGGTACAACCTCGCGTACCTCTACCCGACGATCACGCTCGGTGTCCCCTTCGGCCCGTCGTTCACCGGCTTCGACACGCTCGACGTGATCGACAAGTTCGGCGCCGCGATCCTCGGCCTCGGGCTGTCCCAGGCCGCCTACTCCGCGGAGATCGTGCGGGCCGGCATCCTCGGCGTCGACCAGGGCCAGCACGAGGCCGCCGCCGCGCTGGGCCTGCCGCGGTCCGTGCAGCAGCGGCGGATCATCCTGCCGCAGGCCATGCGGACCATCGTGCCGACCGCCGTGAACGAGATCATCGGCCTGGTCAAGGGCACGTCCGTCGTCTACGTCCTCGCGTACAACGAGCTGTTCTACATCGTCGGCGTGATCTACGGCCGCAACCAGCGCGTCGTCCCGCTGCTCGTCGTCGCGGGCATCTGGTACCTCGTCATCACGACCGTGCTCACGGTGATCCAGTTCTACGTGGAACGGCACTACGCGAAGGGGGCGCTGCGGCAGCTCCCGCCGACCCCGCTGCAGCGTGCCCGGTGGGGGCTCGGCGTCGGCTGGTCCCGGGTCACCGGTGCGCCGCTGCCCGCCGGCCTCCCGCCGGGCTACGGCTCGCGGTCCGCCCGCAGCGCGCTCGTCCGGACCCGCCGCTCCGCGCAGGTCGGGGGTGCGCGATGAGCGCCGGGCTCGTCGAGGTCCGCGGCGTCCACAAGGCCTACGGCACGCTCGAGGTGCTCGACGGCATCGACCTGGTGGTCCGTCCCGGCGAGGTGACCGTGATCCTCGGGCCGTCGGGCTCCGGCAAGTCGACCCTGCTGCGGGCCATCAACCACCTCGAGAAGGTGGACCGCGGGTTCATCGAGATCGACGGCGAGCTCATCGGGTACCGCACGCGGTCCGACGGTGCGCTCCAGGAGCTCAAGGAGAAGGAGATCCTCCGGCAGCGGACCCGCATCGGGTTCGTGTTCCAGTCCTTCAACCTGTTCCCGCACCTCACGGCCCTGGAGAACGTCGTCGAGGCGCCGGTGTCCGCGCAGGGCAGGCGGCGGTCCGAGGTCGAGGTCGAGGCCCGTGACCTGCTCGTCCGGGTCGGGCTCGGCGACAAGGTCGACGCCTACCCGCGCCAGCTGTCCGGCGGGCAGCAGCAGCGCGTCGCCATCGCCCGCGCGCTCGCCGTCAAGCCGTCGGTCGTGCTGTTCGACGAGCCGACGTCCGCGCTCGACCCCGAGCTCGTCGGCGAGGTGCTCGACGTGATCCGCGACCTCGCGGCGACCGGCACCACCCTCGTCGTCGTCACCCACGAGATCGGCTTCGCCCGCGAGGTCGCCACCACCGTCGTCTTCATGGACGAAGGACGGATCGTCGAGCAGGGCAGCCCCGCCCAGGTGCTCGACGACCCGCAGGAGGACCGCACCCGCGCGTTCCTCGACAAGGTCCTCTGACCGCCCCCACCCCCGATCGCCCCCCGATCGACCCCAGGAAAGCGAGACACCCCCGTGACTGCCCCCTTCCGACGCACCAGGCTCCTGACCGCGCTCGCGGTCGTGCCCCTGCTGGCGCTCGCCGCGTGCGCGGGATCGAGCGCTGCCGAGGAGCCCGCCGGCTCGTCCGCGAGCCCGGCCGCCGCCGGCGGCCTCCAGGTCGACACCAGCCCCGACCAGGACCGCATCCACACCACGGTCGCGGACGACGCCGTCGCGCTGCTGCCCGCCGACGTCAAGGCGTCCGGCGTCCTCAAGGTCGCGACGACGGCCGGTGCCGCGCCGCCCCTCGGGTTCCTCGCGGACGACGAGAAGACGCCGATCGGCAACGAGACGGACATCGCGAGCCTCGTCGCCGACGCGCTCGGGCTCGAGCTCGAGCTCGAGCAGAAGGCGTGGGCCGACTGGCCGCTGGCCCTGCAGTCGGGCGACGTCGACGCGGTGGTCTCCAACGTCACCGTCACCGAGGAGCGCAAGGAGCTGTACGACTTCTCCTCCTACCGCAACGACCAGCTCGGCTGGATCACGGCGGCGAACAGCAAGATCAAGGAGATCAAGGAGCCGAAGGACATCGCCGGTCTCACGGTGGGTGTCGGCTCGGGCACCAACCAGGAGAAGATCCTGCTCGCCTGGAACGAGGAGAACATCAAGAACGGCCTCGACCCGATCAAGGGCGGCGAGCCCGAGTACTACGAGGCCTACTCGGACGTGCTGCTGGCGGTGCAGTCGGGCCGCCTCGACACCTACGTCGGGCCCAATGCGAGCCTCGCCTACAGCGCCGCGACCGCGCCGGACCAGTACAAGGTGGTCGGCACGCTCAACGGCGGCTGGCCCCTGACGGCGCAGATCGCCGTCGCCACGCTCAAGGGCTCGGAGCTCGCACCGGCGGTCACGGCGGCCCTGCAGCACGCGTTCGACGACGGCACGTACGCCGACGTCCTCGCGCGCTGGGGTCTCACCGCCGAGGCCATCGAGAAGCCCGAGACGAACCCGCCGGGGCTCCCCAAGACCGAGTGACCCGACCGGTCGCTCGCGGTGGTCGGCCGGAGTCGGGGGACACCCGGCCGACCACCTTTCTCTCTCGCGAACGCCCGGAGGAGCTCGTGCACGTCGTGGATCACGTCGTCGTCGGCGGCGGTGTCATGGGATCCGCCGCCGCCTGGCAGCTCGCCGCGCGCGGGGCGGGACGTGCTGCTGCTCGAACGGTTCGAGCCGGGCCACGTGCGGGGTGCCTCGCACGGGGCGTCGCGCATCTACCGCACCACCTACGACCGGCCCGAGTACGTGGACCTCGCCGTCGAGGCGCTCCACCTGTGGCGCACGCTCGACGATCCCACCGTCCTCACCCTGACCGGCGGCGTGAGCCACGGCGTGCGGCACGACGGCATCGCGGCGTCCTTCGCGGCCCGACGCGTGCCGCACGAGTGGCTGACACCGGCGGCGGCGCAGGAACGCTGGCCCGGCCTGCGGTTCGAGGGGTCCGTGCTGCACGAGACGGCCACCGCCGGACGGCTCCACGCGGACCGTGCCGTCACCTCGCTGCAGTCCTCCGCGCGCGCGCACGGCGCCGACGTCCGGCACGGCGTCCAGGTGCACCGGGTCGTCGCCGACGGGTCCGGCGTGCTGCTCGAGACGTCCGCCGGAGCGGTCCGGGCACGCTCGGCCGTCGTCGCGGTGGGCGCGTGGACGGCGGGGCTCGTGGGGCCGCTGCTCGGGCTCGACCTGGCCCCGTCGCTGATCGTCACCCAGGAGCAGCCCGCGCACTTCCCGCTGCTGCCCGGCGCACCCGACGAGGGCGCGTGGCCGTCGTTCACCCATCAGCCCCTCGACCCCGCGCCCTGGCCGAGCGGCACCTACGGGCTCGCCACGCCGGGTGAGGGCATCAAGGTGGGCTTCCACGGCGTGGGACCCGTCACGGACCCCGACCACCGGTCGTTCACGGCCGAGCCCGCTCAGCTTGCCGACCTGCAGAGGTATGCCGAGCTGTGGCTGCCCGGCGTCGACCCGACCGTCCCTGCGCCCGTCTCCTGCACGTACACCACCACACCGGACAGCGACTTCGTGCTCGACCGCCGCGGGCCCGTGGTGGTCGCCGCCGGGTTCTCCGGCCACGGGTTCAAGTTCGCACCCGCCGTCGGCCGGCTGCTGGCCGACCTCGCGACGGAACCGGCCGACGAGCCCGCGCACGCCGCACACCCCGCGTTCGCCCTCGCCCGCCTCGCCGGCGCCGTCCGCCCCGCCCGCCTCGCGGGCCCTGTCCGCCGCGTCAGCACCGCCGGCGCCGTCCGCTCGCTCAGCACCGCCCCCCTGGAGAACCGATGACCGGCCACCGCCCCGTCCCGCTGTCCGTGCTCGACCTCGCCCCTGTCCGGGCGGGCGGCACCGGTGCCGAGGCGCTCCGGGCCGCCGTCGACCGGGCGCGGCTCGTCGAACGGCTCGGCTACCGCCGCGTGTGGTTCGCCGAGCACCACCTGGCGGCCGGGGTGGCGTCCGCCGCGCCGGCCGTGCTCGCGGCGCTCGTGGCGGGTGCCACGTCGACGATCCGGGTCGGGTCCGCGGCCGTGCTGCTGGGCTCGACGAGCCCTGTCGTCGCCGCGGAGCAGTTCGGGACCGTCGCGGCGTTGCACCCCGGCCGCGTGGACCTGGGCCTCGGCCGGTCGTCGTTCCCGCCGCCGGCCCCGGCCGGCACCGCGGACGGTGCGGGTGCGGCACCGACCGCCCGCAGAACCCGACCGGCACCCACGCCCGAGCGCGTGGTCGACGGCCTCCTGGTCCCCGCGACACCGCCCGTCGCGTTCGACGAAGGTCCGCTGCTCGAGCGGATCCTCGCGCAGGTCCGGTTCGTCGGGGCGGGTCGCGCCGCCGGGTCGTTCACCGCCGAGCTCTCGACCGTGCTCGACGTGGTGCGCGGCGCCGCCCGGACGGACGTCGGCCGCCCCGCCACCGTCCCCGCCGCCCAGGGTTCGGACCTCGCCCTGTGGGTCCTCGCGTCGAGCGGCGGCGAGAGCGCCCGGGTCGCCGGTGAGCTGGGCCTGCCGCTCGCGGCGAACTACCACGTGTCCCCGTCGACGGTCCTGGAGACCGTCGAGCAGTACCGTGCCGCGTTCCGGCCCGGCGTGCTCGACGAGCCCTACGTGGTTGTCTCGGCGGACGTGCTGGCCGCCGGCACCGCGGCGCGGGCCCACGCGCTCGCCGACCCGTTCGCCGAGTGGGTCCTGTCGATCCGGCGCGGCGAGGGCGCGATCCCGTACCCGGCACCCGGCACCACGACCCGGTGGGCGGACCGCCCCGCGGCCGAGCAGGACCTCGTCCGTGACCGCGTCGACACCCGTTTCGTCGGGACGCCCGACGAGGTCGCTGCCGGACTGGCCACGCTGGCCCGCGTGACCGCCGCCGACGAGCTCCTGCTCACCACCATCACCCATGACCCGGCCGACACGGCACGCTCGTACGAGCTCCTCGCCGCCGCCTGGCCGGCCACGTCGACCCGCCCGCTGGCCACCACGACCGCCTGACGCCAGCTTCCGCGGACCCGCGCGTGCCCTGGGCCGGCCGCGGCACGTCGCTGGTGAGAACGGCACAGGGGGGCAAGACCGGCAGTTCCTGCCGCCCTTCACCACCAAGCACCGGTGTCACGGCCGGCCGGTGGGCCGGGCGGCCGGTGGGCCGGGCGGGCGGTGGGCCGGGCGGCCGGTGGCCGGGCGGCCGGGTGGCCCGGTGGCCGGGCGGCCGGGTGCGGGTGGCTGGTGGGAAGCGGGACGCCCGCCCTCCGGCCGTGCGGCCAGGGGGCGGGCGTCGTGGGTCGGGCGGTCAGATCGAGTAGTCGTCGCCGATCTGGTGGTACGTCCGGTCGTGGTAGACGAGCGGCCTGACGTCGTGGGTCCCGTGGGACAGGGCCCGCACGGACACCAGGTACGACCCGCCGACGGGCGTGCGCTGCACGACCCGGCCGCGGACCCACGACACGGCCCCGTCGATGACGGGCTCCCCGGTGTCGAGGGCGGTCCAGCCGCCGGCGGCGAACCGGTCGATGCCGTGGGTGGCGAACCGGGCGGACACGTCGTCCTGGGACCCGGACAGGAAGCTGATCGTGAGCGTCCGGGCCCGGGACACCGCAGGCCAGGAGGACGACGTGGACGCGAGCGAGAAGGCGAGCAGCGGCGGCTCGGCCGACACCGAGATCACGGAGGTGGCGGTGAAGCCCACGAGCCGGCCGGGACCGTCGACGCCCTCGAACGAGTCACGGCCGTCGTCGGACTCGGGCGAGGTGTCGACGAGCGCCACCACCGCGACGCCCGCGGGATGCCGGCGGAACACGTCCTTGTACTCGTCGGGCGTGAGCTGCGGCTCGTCCTGCTCGGCCAGGTCGGCGTCGAGGGCACGCAGGATCTCGGTGGTCATCGGAGCACCTCCGCGAGGGTCGCGACACCGCCCAGGGAGCGGCGCAGGGGTTCGCCGGCGCGGTCGATCCACCGGTCGACGGCCGGGTCGAGGTCGGCCAGGTCGGCCTCGGTGACGGTGAACGAGCGGGCCGGGACGGTCGCGCCGAGCTCCACGAGCAGGGGGCGCAGGTGCACCTCCCCGACGAGCGCGTGCGCGGGGTTGCCGGACACCACGACGGGCACGGCGGCGACCCCGGCGAGCCCGTCGGGGCCGTAGAGGTCGAGGAAGGACTTGAGGAGCCCGGTGTACGAGGCCTTGTACACGGGCGTCGCGACCAGCAGCACGTCGGCGGACGCGACGAGGCGCAGCGCCTCGTCGACGCGCGGCCGGTCGGCGGCGAAGAGCTCCGGTGCGAGGTCGGCCAGGTCGACGGTCGCGAACGGCACCGCCGGGCCGGACAGGTCCGACGGGTCGGGGGCGAGCGCCGGACCCAGCCGCCGGGCGAGGTGCTCGGCGGCGGCGCGAGTGCGCGACCCCGGTCGGGGGTTGCCGACCAGCGCCACGACGGACGGATGGGGGTGGACCACGGTGCAGCTCCTTCACGATCACGATTGCCGCACCCCGGGTGGGGTACGACCAGGTCATCTCCCGGAGCACCCCGTCGTGACAGGGGTTGCTGACCAGCGAGCCGGGGCTTCGCGCTGGTGCTCGTGACCTCGCCGCGGTTTGTACCAGCGGTTGCGGCGGCGGCAAGGGCTTGTGCGGGATGTCTCGCAGTGCGGACACCCGGAAGGCCGTCCGAGCGGACGGTGCGCGGCACCGCATGGGGCGTTGAGCCGTTCGAGTGGTCCGTTTCCTCCCGCATTGCTGTCCGGTTCGCCCGGTTCCACCATGGGCTGGCCGCGCTCGTCGTGCGGCGACCCGCATGCGCGACCGCTCATGCGTGCCGGACCGTGAAAGGCGCCCCCGTGAACGAAGAGCTCGTCTCCCCGATCCGCCGTGGCGCCCACGACATCGCCGTCGACCGTGAACGGATGCGCCGCCGCCGGGTGTACCGGCTCGCCGCCGTCCTGATCGCCGCGGAGGCCTACGTCATCGTCAGCGCCCTCATGGGCCGCTCGATCGTGCCGGCCGTTCCCGCGGTCGACCCGTTGGTGCTGGTCCCGGCGCTGTTCTTCGCGGGCCTGCTCGGGGTGATGCTCCTGACGACCGTCGGCACGTCGCGCTCACCGCACGTCATGTACCGGCCGGAGCAGGTGGACGTGCGGCTCGACGACGTCATCGGCATCGACCCGGTGCTGGAGGACGTGCGCCGCTCGATCGACCTGTTCCAGACGCACCGCCAGTTCGCGGACCAGATGGGCGGCACCCCGCGTCGTGGGCTGCTGTTCGAGGGAGCGCCCGGCACCGGCAAGACGATGACCGCGAAGGCCATGGCGGCCGAGGCGGGGGTGCCGTTCCTCTTCGTGTCGGCGACGTCGTTCCAGTCCATGTACTACGGCGCGACCGCCAAGAAGATCCGCGCGTACTTCAAGGCGCTCCGCAAGGCGGCCCGTGCGGAGGGCGGTGCCATCGGCTTCATCGAGGAGATCGACGCGATCGGCCTGCGGCGTGGCGGGATGCAGTCGGCGAGCTCGTCGGCCGGCGTGTCGGCCAGCGGCTCCGACCCCCACCGCGGGTCCGTCCTGAACCTGATGACGAGCGAGGGCACCGGCGGCGTCGTCAACGAGCTGCTCGTGCAGATGCAGTCGTTCGACGAGCCCACCGGTGCCGCCAAGCTCGGCGACAAGCTGGTGGCCCGCATCAACCTGCTGCTCCCGGCCCACCGGCAGATCCCGCGCAGCCGCCCCTCGAAGGCACCGATCCTGCTCATCGCCGCGACCAACCGCGCCGACTCGCTCGACCCGGCGCTGCTGCGTCCCGGCCGGTTCGACCGCCACCTCACGTTCGTGTCGCCCGACGCGCACGGTCGCCGGGCCCTCGTGGACCACTTCCTGTCCCGCCGCTCGCACGACGCCGAGCTCGACGACCCGGTCGCGCGCGACCGGGTGGCGGCCGCGACGAACGGCTGGACGCCGGTGATGATCGAGCACCTGCTCGACGAGGCCCTGGTGAACTCGCTGCGCCGCGGCTCGCTGACCATGTCGTTCGCGGACGTCGAGACGGCACGGATCACCGAGATGGTCGGCATCGGGCAGCCCGTCCGCTACACGGAGGGCGAGCGACGCCTCATCGCCACGCACGAGGCCGGGCACGCGGTGACCGCGTGGCTCGTGGCGCCGAACCGGCACCTCGAGGTCCTGACGATCGTCCGCCGCGGCGAGGCCCTCGGGCTGCTCGCGCACGGTGACTGCGAGGAGGTGTGGACCCGGTCCGAGGGCGACCTGCGCGGGCTCGTGCAGATCGCGATGGGCGGCTGGGTCGCCGAGGAGCTGTTCTTCGGTCAGACCACGACCGGCCCGGCCAGCGACCTCGCCGCGGCGACCCGCACGGCGGCGCAGATGGTCGGCGCCGCGGGGATGACGGGCTCGCTCGTGTCGTTCCTCGCGACGGACCGCCCGCTCGTCAACGCCGTCCTGGCGGACGGCAAGGCACGCGAGCAGCTCGAGACCGTGCTCGACGACGCCCGGTCCAGCGTCCGCCGGCTCCTGTCCCGCAACCGCCACCTCGTCGAGGCGCTGCGTGACGCGCTCCTGGAGCGTCACGAGCTGCTGGGCGACGAGATCACGGACGTGCTGCTCGCGGCGCACCTCACGGGCGGCGACCTGCCGCCGGTGCCGCAGCTCGAGGAGGCGTCGTCCTTCGAGCGGGTCCGGGTGGCGGCCTCGTCGGCCGCGCCGACCGCCGGAGGGCTGCGCGGCTCGCTCGTGAACTAGCCTGCGGGCGTGCCCGAGGGTCATACCGTCCACCGCATCGCCCACCGCTTCACGCGCGACCTCGTCGGCCGGCAGGTCGCCGTCTCCTCGCCGCAGGGCCGGTTCGCTGCGGGCGCACGACGGCTCGACGGGCAGCAGCTCGTGCGGGCGTCGGCCGTGGGCAAGCAGCTGTTCTGCGCGTTCGCGTCCGGCGACGTGCTGCGGGTGCACCTGGGCCTGTACGGCGCGTGGGACTTCTACGGCACGGTCTCGTCGGTCGGCGACGGCGACTCCTCCGGGAGCATGGGCGCCCCGCGCCTGCGCCGGGCGGTCCGGATGGGCGAGGACGAGCGCGAGCAGCCGTCCGCCGAGGGCGGTCTGCTCGCGCACTTCCCGCCGGACCCGGTGGGGCAGGTGCGTGTCCGGCTGGCCACCACGGAGACGGTCGCCGACCTGCGGGGGCCGTCGGCCTGCGAGGTGCTGGACCCCGACGCGGCCCGCGCCGCGGTCGATCGCCTCGGTCCGGACCCGGCGACGGCGACGGACCTCGCGGCGGCGGGCGAGGTCGTCGTCGACCGGCTCACGTCGAGGTCCGTCGCCGTGGGCCAGCTGCTCATGGACCAGTCGGTGGTCGCCGGGATCGGCAACATCTACCGCGCCGAGCTGCTCTTCCGCGCCCGCCTCGACCCGCACACGCCTGGCCGGCTCGTCCCTCGGGAGGTCGGGCGGGCCCTGTGGGAGGACTGGGCGGTGCTGCTCGCGGACGGCATCCGCACCGGGGTGATGCTCACGCGGGAGGACCTCGACGACGAGGGCCGGGTGGCGGCGGTCGTCGACCCGGCGCTGCGGCACTGGGTGTACGGGCGCGGCGGCGAGCCGTGCCGGGTGTGCGGGACGCCGGTGGTCGTCGAGGAGATGGCCGGGCGCAAGCTGTACCGCTGCCCGGTGTGCCAGCGCTGACCCGTGTCAGGAGCGCGCGCCGCTCACACCGCGGCTGCGAACACCCGCTCGCCGACCGGCAGCGGTGCGGCGATCGTGTTGGCGCGCGTGGCCAGCGGGCAGCTCCACGAGGGGTCGTAGGCGCACGACGGGTTGAACGCGAAGTTGAGGTCGACGACCAGCAGCCCGTGCGACAGGCCGAGGTCGGCACCCTTGACGGTGTCGAGGAGGTAGCGGCCGCCGCCGAACGTGCCGCCGTCGTGCCCGGCCAGCCCGTCCCGCACGGGCAGGAAGAGGCCGCCGGCGTAGCCGTGCAGCGCCCACACCGCCAGATGCCCCAGGTCGCCGAGCTCGACCGTGCCGATGCGCTCGTAGGAGATCAGGCCGTCCGTCTCGGTGCTGATCTCGAGGCGCTGGGGCTCGGCCGGCCGCACCTCCACCTCGAACCGGTACGCCGGGTCGTAGGGGGCCACGTCGAGACCGGCGAAGAACGCCCGCGCGGCGGCGTCGAGCGGCGACGCGGGGTGCTCGGCGAAGAGCTCGTCCCGGCGCTGCACCCACACGGCGTGGGCCTGCGCGGGGTCGTGGGACGCCAGGTGCCGCACGTCCGCGTACGCCTCCGCGACCCGGCGCCGCCAGTCGGCGACCGCCAGGGCGTCGGCGGCAGGCCCGGGCAACGTGCGAGGTCGGTGGGGCACAGGCCCACCGTGCCACGGACGGCCGGGCCGGGCCCGTCAGCGGGTACGCGCGGACGGGCCCGGCCCGTCGGCGGGTACCCGCCGTCGCAGCGCATCCGGGGCCGGATGCCGGCACGCTGCGTCGTCCCCTGCCGACCGCGCACGTGCCGTGCGGGTTCGTGCGAGGGTGTGCCGCATGGATCTGCGCATCTTCACCGAGCCCCAGCAGGGCGCCACCTACGACCAGCTGCTCACCGTCGCGAGGGCCGCCGAGGACCTCGAGTTCGACGCCTTCTTCCGGTCCGACCACTACCTCGCGATGAGCGGGGACGGTCTGCCCGGGCCCACCGACGCCTGGACGACGCTCGCGGGCCTGGCGCGTGAGACGAGCCGGATCCGGCTGGGGACGCTCGTGTCGTCGGCGACCTTCCGGCACCCGGGGGTGCTCGCGGTGCAGGTGGCGCAGGTCGACCAGATGTCGGGCGGGCGGGTGGAGCTCGGGCTGGGCACCGGCTGGTTCGCCCGCGAGCACGAGGCGTACGGGATCCCGTTCCCCGAGAAGCGGTTCGGGCTCCTCGAGGAGCAGCTCGAGGTCGTGACCGGCCTGTGGGGGACCCCCGTCGGTGGCACGTTCAGCCACAGCGGCGCGGAGTACACGCTCGTCGACTCGCCGGCGCTCCCCAAGCCGGTGCAGCGCTCGCCGCTCGACCCGACGAAGCCCGGCGTGCCCCTGATCATCGGTGGCCTGGGGCCGCGACGGACCCCTGCGCTCGCGGCCCGGTTCGCCGCCGAGCTCAACCTCTCGTTCCCGTCGTTCGACGTGGTGGGGGAGAAGCTGGCGAACGCACGGCGGGCGTGCGACGAGGCGGGCCGGGATCCCGCGAGCCTCACGCTGTCGGTGGCGCTGGTCGTGTGCGTGGGGCGGGACGACGCCGAGGTGGCCCGTCGTGCCGGGGCCATCGGACGCGACCCGCAGGAGGTCCGCGGGCAGGGGATCGCGGGTTCGGTGGCGCAGGCGGTCGACCGGCTCGGCGAGCTGGCCGCTCAGGGCGTTTCCCGCGTCTACCTGCAGGTTCTCGATCTGGGTGACCTGGATCACCTCGAGCTGGTGGCGAGTCAGGTAGCCCCCCAGATCAGGTAAAGCGCCCATATCGCGAGATGGACGGCCGTGCAGTTCGAGACTTTCGCCGTCCATGGGAGCGGTCCCGCCGTGTGCCCCCACCTGCGAAGACAGGCCTCTCACCCGGGACCTCCGTCCCGGTGTGACGGGACGCACTCCACGTGGGCCTCGACTCCCCCGAGGAGGGGTTCGTAGGTTAGAGGCATCCCACAGGGGCGGCGACGCCCGTCGAGGACAGGGACGCAGACCGCGCCCCAAGGTCCTCGCGGCCCGTCGCCTTTTGTGCGCCCGGCGCCAACGTCGCCGTCGCATCGGTCAGGTGGCCCCTCTCTGGGCCGCCCGGCCGTCCGACCGGACGACCGAAGGGGGCTGGACGTGGCAACCACGTTCGACAGGCTCGTCATGGAGCCGAGAAGAACCGAGCAAGTCAAGATCAAGTCGACCGGGATGAACGAGAACGAGTCGTCCCAGAGCCCGTCACTCATGCTGCTGGTCCTGCTGGCCTGCGCTGGGGTCATCATCTACGCGGTGTTCCTCCTCAACCCGGCCAACCGGGGCGACTGGCTGCCGTACGTGCTGGTCATGCTGGCGGAGTCCGTGCTCGTGGCCCACGCGCTGCTGGCGATGTGGACCGTGCTGTCGAGCGGCCACAACCCGCGCGGGTTCGTGTTCCACCACGCGCAGGACCGGCTGTACGACGTCGGCGAGATCCTCCGCGACGGCAACGAGAAGACGCCGTCGGACTGGCGGATGTACCTGCAGGAGTGGCCGATCACCGTCGACGTGTTCATCACGACGTACGGCGAGGACCTGGACACCATCCGCAAGACCGTCTCCGCAGCTGTCGCCATGCAGGGCAAGCACGAGACCTGGGTGCTCGACGACGGCCGGTCCGACGAGGTCCGTGACCTCTCGGCCGAGCTGGGCGCCCGGTACGTCCGCCGGCTGTCGAGCAACGGCGCCAAGGCGGGCAACATCAACCACGCGCTGACGCTCGCGAAGGGTGACTTCTTCGTCATCTTCGACGCGGACTTCGTGCCCAAGCCGAACTTCCTGCACGAGACCGTGCCGTTCTTCGCCAGCGAGGACGTCGCGTTCGTGCAGACGCCGCAGGTGTACGGCAACCTGCACTCCGTCATCTCCAAGGGTGCCGGGTACATGCAGTCGGTGTTCTACAAGTTCGTCCAGCCGGGTCGTAACCGGTTCAACGCGGCGTTCTCCGTGGGCACCAACGTCATCTACCGGCGGACGGCGGCCGACTCGATCGGCGGCATCTACTCCGACTCCAAGTCGGAGGACGTGTGGACGTCCCTGATGCTGCACGAGAAGGGCTGGCGGACCGTCTACATCCCGACCGAGCTCGCCGTGGGAGACACCCCGGAGACGGTCGAGGCGTACACCAAGCAGCAGCTGCGCTGGGCCACGGGCGGGTTCGAGATCATGCTCACCCACAACCCGCTGTCCCGGAAGCGCACGCTCACGATGGACCAGCGGCTGCAGTACCTCGTGACGGCCACGCACTACCTCACGGGTATCGCACCACTGCTGCTGATCCTGGTGCCGCCGCTGCAGATCTACTTCAACCTCACGCCGATGAACCTCACGATCACGCCGCTCCAGTGGTTCCTGTACTACGCAGGCTTCTACGTGATGCAGATCCTCGTGGCGTTCTACACCCTCGGCTCGTTCCGGTGGCAGGTGCTCCTGCTGGCGGCGGTGTCGTTCCCGATCTACACCCGGGCACTCATCAACGCCATCTTCAAGAAGGAGCAGAAGTGGCACGTGACGGGGCAGAAGGGCGCGTACCGATCACCGTTCGCGTTCATGCTCCCGCAGATCCTGTTCTTCCAGTTCCTCCTCATCACGACCGTCGTCGGGGTGTGGAAGGACATGGGGAACGGGTATCCGAGCCTGGCCGTCGCCTGGAACGCGACCAACACCGTCATCCTCGGCAGCTTCGTCGTCACCGCCTGGCGGGAGGGCCGCAAGGCCCGTGCCACCGCCAAGGCCGAGCGCGCACCGCGCCCTGACGCCGTCCCCGAGATCGAGACCGCACTGACCGGAGGTGCCGCATGACCTGGGCCAGCCGAATCCGACTGATCGTGGGCACGATCCTCGTGCTCGTCCTCGCCGCACTGGCGACCTACAAGCTCAACGAGACGAAGGGGGTCGCGGCCAGCGACTCCGCGCAGATCCTCGCGAAGGAGTACACCGTCGGCACGCCGTACGCCGGCCTCGTCGTGGACCAGAAGGTCGACGTCGGCGACAAGGTGACCACGGGTCAGCCGCTGTTCGTGATCGACTCGGCCACCCTGCAGTACGACGTGAAGAACGGGTTCGCCAAGCCGGCGACCGAGGCCACGCAGATCGACGACCAGGGCCGGCTCGTGGTCCTGGCCACCGGTGACGGCACCGTCACCAAGATCGCCTCGGAGCGCGGCACGTTCGTCCAGTCCGCCACGGAGCTCGCGACCGTGCAGAAGGCGAACACGCTCTACGTCCAGGCCGAGTACACGCTCACGGCCAAGGAGTACGCACGGGTGAAGGACGACGCCGCCGTGAAGGTGGTGCTCCCGAACCAGCGGGCCGTCACGGCCCACGTGGACAAGGTGAAGGTCGAGACGGTCGCCGGCGAGGCGCAGGCGGTCATGACCCTCACGGGTGACGCGCTGAAGGACGGCGCCCAGAACGGGCTCGTCTCGGCCGGCACCCCCGTCACGGCCGAGCTGCAGCTGCAGAACGACGGGTTCGTGACCCGCACGGCCGCTGACGTGAAGGGCTACCTGGGAGGAATCTTCGGATGACGACACGCCTGACGGAACCTACGACAGAGGTGCGTCCCCCGCCCGCTTCCCGGCGGCGCTGGTTCGTCGCCGCGGTGGCCGCAGGGCTCGTGCTGGTCCTCGGTGCGGTCGTCCTTCTCTGGGCCCCCTGGGCCGCGGACGACACCGCGTCCGACGGCGACGGCTCCGCCCCCGCGGGCGACGTCGCCGGGCCGCAGGACGCCACACCGCCGAAGGTCGACACCGCCGCGCTCGTCGCGGCGGTGCCGGCCGAGCAGGTCGCCAAGATCGCGCCGGTGCGCCTCGCCGAGGGCGTCGTCCCGCCCACCAACCGCTGGTACAGCGGCCTGGTGTTCGGCGACGAGCCGCAGCCGGTGTTCGCCGAGCCGCTCTCGTTCGGCCTCACGGGCTCGGGCTTCACGCTCGGGCTCCCCGCACCGACGGTGAGCGAGAAGACGATCATCGCGCCGCACGTGCCGGCCGTGACCGTGGACGCCGGGGCCGCCTCGGCCCAGGTGAGTGCCGCGGACCCGGTGAGCGTGACCGTCGACCTGCTCGACGCGTCCGGCGCGGTGCTCGGCCACGTGGTGCTCGCGGAGGGCTCGCCCTTCGTCAGCTTCACGGCCGAGCAGGACGTGACGCTCTCGTCGGCCGTCACCGGCGGCTCCTTCTCGGCGGGCTCGGACGGTGCGGCCACGGCCGACGCCGGCACGTCGCAGTGGGGTCTCGTCGGCGGGAAGACCGACGGGGGCTCGACGTCGCTCGGCAAGGGCGAGTCGGCCTCCTGGTACGCCCTGCCGCCGAAGGCGTCCGCCGCGGCGGAGAAGGCCCTCGCCACGGCGGCGGCCGACCCGGTCACCGGAGTGGACGTGACCTACGGCGTGGGCGACGACGTCGCCCGCACCACCCTCACGTACAAGACGGCCGGCGGCTCGCCCACGGCGTACGTGACCATGCCGCACCACCGCACCGGCGACCAGCCGGACCGCGAGGGCTGCGACCTGGGCGCGTACCCGAGCGTGTACGGGGACCTGGAGCTCTGCACCGGCTCGCAGCTGACGTCGTTCGCGCCGGCGCTGCCGGCGGCCGGCGAGCTGAACCTGGAGGGCATCTCGGCCGACCAGAAGTCGGCGATCGTCGACGCCCTGAAGGCCGACGTCGCGGCGACCCCCGCGTTCCCGTCCGACACGTACTTCGGTGGCAAGGCGCTCAACCGCGCGGCGTCGCTGGTGGTGCTCGGCGAGCAGCTCGGGGTGCCGGACGAGGTGGCCGACCTCAAGAAGAAGACGGTCGACGCGCTCGTGGAGTGGACCGAGACGGACGGGTGCACGCAGCGCGACGCCCGGTGCGTCGTCTACGACGCGGCCGCCGCCTCCGCCATCGGGCTCACGCCGTCCTTCGGGTCGGACGAGCTCAACGACCACCACTTCCACTACGGCTACCTGCTGGCCGCGGCGGGTCTGCTGGCGAAGGACGACGCGTCGCTCGCCAAGAAGCTGGCGCCCGTGATGAACCTGCTCGGTCAGGACATCGCCGCCGCGAAGGCGACGGACGAGCTGCCGCAGCTGCGGTCGTTCGACCCGTACGCCGGCCACTCGTGGGCGTCGGGCACGTCCCCGTTCGCCGACGGGAACAACCAGGAGTCGTCGTCCGAGGCGGTCAACGCCTGGAACGGCCTGGGCCTGTGGGCGCAGGCATCGGGGCAGAAGGCCCTCTCGACCGAGGCCACGTGGCTCGCGTCGACCGAGGCCTCGACGGCTCGGACCTACTGGACGGACCCTGACCTGAGCGAGTTCGAGGGGTTCGACCACACGATGGTGTCGCTGAACTGGGGCGGCAAGCGGGACTACGCCACGTGGTTCAGTCCCGAGCCCAGCGCCATCCTCGGCATCCAGCTCATCCCCATGGGCCCGGTGCAGACGTACCTGGCTGCCGGCGTGGACCCGGAGCAGATCCGGGCGTCCGTGAAGGAGGCCACGCCGCAGGGCTTCGACGTCCAGTTCGGCGGGTACCTGGCGATGTACCAGGCACTGGCCGGCGCGGACGACGCGGCGGCTGCCTGGACGGAGGCGACGGGTCTGCCCGACACGGCGATCGACGACGGGACCTCGCGGTCCGCGACGCTCGCGTTCATCGCCTCGGCGCAGGCACACCCGACCGCCGGTCGCTGACCAGCAGCAACGACCGGCTGCACGAAGCGACGCCCGCTCCCACCGCCCCCGGGAGCGGGCGTCGCCGTGTCTCGGGACGGACGAGCACGCCACCCTCGGCCGCACCACGGACCGGGACCGGTTCGCGCATCTCGAGGCCACGTGGAACCTTGACGCCTGGCAGGGCCGCGGTCCGAGCGGAGCCGCCCGTGCGGGTGATGGCCGGCCAGGCTCGGAGGAGCGACATGACGGAGAACGTGACGACAGGGGCCCGGCCGGATCCAGCGGGACGCCGGCTGCGGGTGGTGGGTGCGGTGTTCGCCGGGCTGCTGCTCGTCGGCGTCGTCGCGTTGACGGTCACCGGCTACCGGGCGGACAACCCGGAGGTGACGCAGTCGACCGCCGAGGACGTGCTGCCCTGGGTCGTGTTCCTGGCGGGGGTCCTCGGCGTCGTCGTGTGCGGCGCTCTGGGTGCTGCGCGCCGGTCGGACCGGGCACGTGCCTAGGTCGAGGGCATGAGCCTGCCGCGAGCGGTCTGCCTCGATCTCGACGGCACGCTGCTGCGCGACGACCATGCTGACGGTGTCGTGCGGGCGGTGTCCGAGCGCCTGGCCGAACGCTTCGGGGTCGACGCCGAGGCGCTCGCCGCCGCGAACGAGACGGCCTGGTGGGAGTACTGGCCTGAGGTCGGCGACTCCTGGATGCGGGGACAGATCGATCCCGAGTCGCTGCCGACGGAGGTCTGGCGGCGTGCGCTCGCCACGGTGGGGATCACTGATGGAGCTGCTGCCTCAGCGGCGCACGCACTGCACACTGCGACCGAGACCGCGGCGCTGCGCCTGTACGACGAGTCCGCCGAGGTGCTCCGGCGGCTCGGCGAGCGGGGTGTCCCGACCGCCCTCATCACCAACGGCCCGAGCGGGCTGCAGCGTGCCAAGCTGGTCGCGACGGGCATCGACGACGCCTTCGACGTGGTGATCGTGTCGGGAGAGCACGGGGTGTCCAAGCCCGATCCCGCGATCTTCGCGCTGGCACTCTCCGGGCTGCGGTCGACGGCGTCGGAGACGCTGCACGTGGGCGACAACCTCGTCGCCGACGTCCACGGAGCACGCGCGGCCGGACTGCGCCCCGTCTGGATCGACCGTGGTACCGCGGCGGAGCAGCCGTCCGAGCGCCCCGAGACCGTCGTGACCGACCTGCGGGAGCTGTACGGACTGCTCGGACGCGACTGAGCGGCGGTTGCGGCGGTGAGCGGACTACCCCGGTCGACGGGACGCAGAGCGCTCACCGCCATGGTGGCGACGACGTGCGCAACCCGCGGTTCTCAGGGTCCCCTCAGCGAGGGTCCCCCACAGTCGTGGACGTGAGCGACAAGCGGTCCCGGCGGCGGCGCCGGTGGCGGGTCGTCGGCGTCGTCGCGCTGGTGGGCGTCCTGGTCGTCGGCGCGTACGCGGCCTACGTCGCCGAGACCGGGCGCCGAGCCG
This sequence comes from Cellulomonas sp. URHB0016, assembly GCF_054057935.1. Taxonomy (NCBI): domain Bacteria; kingdom Bacillati; phylum Actinomycetota; class Actinomycetes; order Micrococcales; family Cellulomonadaceae; genus Cellulomonas; species Cellulomonas sp. URHB0016. The sequence continues at coordinate 3,173,255 of NZ_JBSRZU010000001.1, forward strand.
TCGCACTGCCCGAGCCCGAGGGGCCGTTCGCCGTCGGCCGGAGCACGACCACCTGGACCGACACGGCCCGCGCCGAGGAGCTCGCCCCCACGCCCACCGGCCACCGCTCGCTGCCGGTGTGGCTCTGGTACCCGGCCGAGGGGTCCACCGGGGACGTCGCCGCCTACGCACCCGGAGCATGGCAGCAGCAGCACCTGCCCTTGCCGATCGGTGGCGGCGAGACGGCCTTCACCGCGATCACCACCCGCTCGCGCGCCGACGCCACCCCCGCCGACGGGACGTTCCCGGTCGTCGTGCTCGAACCGGGGCTCGGGCTCGCGGCGCCGCAGTACACGGTCCTGGCCGAGGCGATCGCGAGCCGGGGGTACGTCGTCGTGGGCGTGACGCCGACCTACAGCGCGAACACCGCGGTCGTCGGCGACCAAGTGGTCACGGCGTCGCCCGCGGGGAACCCCGCCGCCTTCGACGCAACCGACCTGCACGCCCCCGGCCCCCAGCGCGCGGCGGACCACCTGCTCGACGTGTGGGCGGACGACGCCCTGTTCGCCGCCGGCACGGTACGGAACGACGCGACGCTGGGTGACCACGTCGCCCCGGACGTCACGGCCTACGTCGGGCACTCGTTCGGCGGCGCCACCGCGCTCGAGGCGTGCCGGCGCGACCCGTCGTGCGCAGGTGCCGTCGATCTCGACGGCACCCAGTTCGGCGACGTCGTCACCACCGGCCTGACGCACCCGTACCTGCTGATGGCGAGCGAGCGCGGCTGCCTCACCGGGACGTGCACACCGGCGTCGGACGCGGATCGCAGCGACGAGCGCACCGGCCGGGCGCTGCTGGCCGCCGGCACCGGCCCTGCCTGGACCGTCACCCTGGGCGACGCCCGCCACTTCGACTTCAGCGACTACTCCGTCTACCGGCTCGCCTGGCCGCTGCGAGCCCTGCTCCCGGTCGGCTCGCTGCCCCGAGGGCAGGTCCTGGACATCACCACGGCGATCGTGACGAGCTTCCTGGAGCGCGCGGTGCACGACGACGGGAGCGTGGACCCGGCCGCCGTCGCCCGTCGCTTCCCGCAGGTCACGGTCGCCCACGGCCCGGCCTAGCTGCAAGGGCGACGTGAGGCGACCGTTTCCGGGCGCGTCCGAAGGCGCTGTCAGGCGAGCCCCGTACCGTCGTGGGCGTGACCTGAACGGCGACCTGCTCCCCGGAAACGGCCAGCGGACAGAACTCGGACACGCTGACGTGGATCGGGACCGGCCGATGTGAGCCGACAACGGTGGGGAGGCGCCCTAGGGGACGACCGACGCCTCGACGCCGGAGGTCACGACCGGTGCCTCGTCCGGCACGCGGACCGGGTGCCGCAGCAGCGCCCGGACGGTGATCACGACCAGGACGACGAGGGCCACGTTGCGCGCGGCGAGCACGAGAGTGACGCCGGGGCCCGCGTTCAGCACCTCGTCGTACCCCCACGGGAACACCACCTGCGTCGCGGCGGCGACGCCGGCCACCCACCAGGCCGTGGCCCGCCACCCGGGCAGCCGCAGCGCGAGCGCGACCGCCACGGGCGGTGCCAGCCACCCCATGTACTGCGGCGAGCCGACCTTGTTGAGCACGAGCATGGTGAGGGTCAGCAGCAGCGCTCCGCGCACCACGAGCTCGCGCTGCGCGACCGGGTCCGACCAGAACCCCGACCCGAGCGACCGCCGCCGCCACCACAGCAGGACCGTCACCGCGACGAGCCCGAACGGGAACAGGGTGCCGAGCACGTCGGCCGCGACGACCGTGCCGGGTCCACGGATCTCCCACGAGACGATCGGTTCGTTGAGGTAGCGCACCACGTCGTCGGTGCCCAGCCCTGCCACGAGCCACGGCGTGGCGCCGGGAGACTCGATCTGCAGGCCGCGCTCGCCCTGCTCCAGGAGGAACGAGGCGACGTGCGAGAGCCCGCCGCCCACGGCCACCGCCACGACGACGCCGACCGAGACGAGCGCCGCAGGCACCACCACGTCCCGCCACGGCCTGCGCACCGCCACGACGACCGCGAGGAGCAGCGCACCCGGCGCGACCTTGACCCAGGCGGCTGCCGTCAGCAGGGCGGCCGACACCTTCGGGTGCCGCAGCGTCACGGCGAGCGCCGCCACCACGACCGGGGCGACGACGGCGTCGAGCCGGCCCATCGCGATCGGTCCGAGCAGCAGGAGGAACCCGATCCACCACCACGCGCCCGCCGTGGTCCGGGGCTCGTGAGCGGAGGGACCCCGAGCGCCGGCGCCGCGGCCCGAGGGCGCGCCGACCGGCCGGGCGATCCGCGGCGCGTGCAGCAGGACGCCGAGCGCGGCGGCGTCCAGGGCTGTCACCATGACGGACCACGCCACCATGTACCCGGACCCGTCGCCGATGCCACCGACCCCGGCCACGAGCAGCGGGACGACCGCGCCCGCCGGGTACACCCAGGAGCCCGAGAGCACCGGCCACTGGCCGTCGTGCACGCCCAGGTAGACCCAGTAGCGGTACAGCTCGAGGTCCCAGAACGCGCGCTGGGGGATCAGCACCACGCCCACGTACATGAGCCAGCCGTGCACGAGGAGGAAGGCCACCCACACGGCGGTGAGCGAGCGTGACAGTCGGAAGAACAGGGTGCGCCTCCGGCGGGAAGGGCCGCCGGGTCGACGCGGCGGGCATCAGGAGACGTCAGAGTAGCCCGCGCGCCTGTGACCTGGCGGTCACGCCCGTGGGCGGACCGACGGGCGTGACCGCACGGGGTCGTGCCGCCTGCGTGCGCGGCTACGTGACCCTGTTGCCGGCCACGGGCGGGAAGGCGGGAGGCAGGCCTTCGGAGTTCTCCTCGTCGCTGAGCACAGACCCGTGCACCTCCTGGGCAGGCGGTGGCGGTGCGCTCGGTGCCGTGTCGCTGACGGGATCGGGTGCTCCGCCCGGGACCACCTCGCGTGGCGGCGGTCGCATCTGGTCGTCGGTCACGATCGGTCCTCCTCGTGTCGCGGGTCGCCGGCACCGCTGGTCGGGCGCCGCCCTCAAGGACACCGTGGCACGACGACCCGGCGCGCGCCCGACGAGCGCCCGTGCTGCACCGACGAGCGTGTGCTGCGCCCGACGTGCGCGTGCTGCGCCCGGCGAGCGTGCGTGCTTCGGCTGGCGAGCATGCTCGCTTCCCGGGACGTGTCCCGGACCGCGCGCTCAGCCGGCCGGTGCGGCGGTGGGCGTGGGCGGCGCCGCGGGCGTGGCCTCGCTGAGCGGGGTGCAGCCCGGCGGCGGGATGAACGGCACCGCCGGGTCGAGCAGCACCGTGTCGATCGGCTTGAGCTCGCCGTACTCCTTGCCGAGCGCCAGGTCGACGCTGGGGTCGGCGGGGTCCTTGGCGACGAGGAGCAGGGTCGCTCCCTCGACGTGCGCGGCGAGCGTGTACGCCTGAGCGACGCCGGCCGGGCCGAACGAGATCTGCGCGACCCCCGAGTAGGGCGTCCCGTTCTGCGCCGTCCCCACGTGGAAGCCCCGCTCCGCGAGCGCCTCGGCCGTGGCGGCCGCGAGGCGCACGCGGCTGGTGGCGTTGTAGACGTTGACGGTGATCTGGTCGTAGGGCACCGGCGCCGCACCTTCCGGGGGGCACGGGCCGGCCGCGTTCGCCACCGTGGCGGTCGCGGGTGCCGTGCTGAAACCGCGGCCGACGACGGGCAGGTCGAGCTTGCCGGTGTACACCGCGGCCGCACCGAGCGCGGCGACGGCGAGCCCCGCGAGGAGCACGCCGAAGATCACCGCCTGCCGCTCGTGCATGTGTCGGCGGCGCAGGGCGCGCCCGCGGTCCTGCTCGCTCACTCGACCACCAGGACCCGTGCGTGCAGGACCGGGCGCTGCTGGAGCGCGGCGCGGACGGCCCGGTGCAGACCGTCCTCGAGGTACATCACGCCCTTGTACTGCACGACGTGCGCGAACAGGTCGCCGTAGAACGTGGAGTCCTCCGCCAGCAGCGCCGTGAGGTCGAGCGTGCGCTTGGTGGTCACGAGCTCGTCGAGGCGCACCACCCTGGGAGCGACCTCGGCCCACTGCTTGGGGGTCTCGAGCCCGTGGTCCGGATAGGGCCTGCCCTCGCCCACCGCCTTGAAGATCACGGGGGGAGTCTAGGGGGACGGGCACCCGTCGGTCGGCCCGCTCCAGGGTGAGCCGACCGACGGGTGCCCGGGTTCACCCGGCCAGGCCCTGCTGCGCAGCGTCGAACGCGATGTCGTGAGCCTTCTCGAGGGCGCGCGCGGCGTCGGTCTGCTCCCATGCCGACTGGGACGCCTCCAGGAACAGCGCCAGGCCGAGGTTGTACTCGGCGAGCCACGGCTCGGGTCGCGGGCCGATCGGCCACGGGCCCCAGCCGCCGGGCGGCCGCGGCGGCGTGGGGCACCAGTCGTCGAGGTCCGGGTCGAAGGCGACCCGCAGCTGGCTCGCCGTCCGGGCCAGCCGGAACAGGTCCTGACCGGCCTGGAAGCCGACCGCGAGCGGCGGGAGCGGCTGCGGGTTGAGCTCGGTGGCCGCGTGCGCCGCATGGAGCTGGAGCCCGGCGTGGAGCCCGCCGACGTGGCCGTACGGTCCGTACGGGTTGCCCAGGATGTCGAAGATCTCCGGGTGGATGCGGCCGATCAGACTGATCGCCGCCTTGGTCAACGCCATCGTCGTCCTCCTCGTCCCAGCAGGTCCGGGCCGGTGCCCGGACCACGGGGCACCGGTCGGCGCCCATGCCCCAGGAGGTCGGCGAAGGCGGCCCTGATACGGCGCACGTCCTCCGGCCCGCGTATCCGGCCGGGGTCGCGCGGCTCCTCCCAGGCAGTGGTCGACCGACAGGCGACGAGCAGCAGGACCGAGGGGGCGACGTCATGCACGGGCTGGGTGCACGGCTGGGTGCACGGCTGGGCGCGGCCGCCGGCGCGGCGGTCGTGGTCGGCGCCGCCACGGGCGTCGTCGCGCGGGCCCTCATGCGAGTGCTCGCCGTGGCGCTCGGCGAGCGGCCGACGTTCAGCGTGCTCGCGTCGGCGTTCATCGTGCTGTTCTTCGTGGTGGGGATGGGACCGGCCGCCGTGGGCGGGGCGCTCGGCCGGTGGACGTCGCGTGTCGTCGGGGCCACGGCCTCGGTGCTGCTGCTCGGCTGGTCCGCGACCGTCACCGCGGTGGCGGAGGGCGTCGGGGGCCTGGACGGGCGTCCGACGGGGGCCGTCCTGCTCGCGCTCATGTCGCTCGTCGCGCTCGGTGCGGCGGTCGTCGGCGGCTCGGTGCTCACGATGCGGGTGTCGGCGCGGCTCGCGCCGGAGCACGAGGAACGGCCGAGCCACGCGGTCTGGTGAGTGACGGCGCGGCTCGCCCCGGAGCGCGAGGAACGGCCGAGCCGCGCGGTCTGGTGAGTGACCACGCGGCTCGGCCGTTCCACGGTGCGGCACGTCTGGGCCGACCGTCAGCCTCGGCGGACCGCCAGGCGCGGCGATCGGCACGGTGCTGGCCGGCAGTCGCCTCGGTGGTTCGTCAGACGCGGTAGGCGGCGGTGATCGGGCACGCGAACAGGTCGCGGTCCGGGCGACCGACGCTGTTGAGGTGCCGGACGATGATCGCGTACGACTTCGGCAGGGACACCGACGCGTACGGGATGTTGTGCGCCGCGCAGTACGCCTTCACCAGGGGCTGCGCCTTGCGCAGGCTCGGCCGCGGCATCGACGGGAACAGGTGGTGCTCCACCTGGTGGTTGAGGCCGCCCATGAGGACGTCGACCCAACGGCCACCGCCGATGTTGCGGCTGGTCAGCACCTGGCGGCGCAGGAAGTCGATGCGCGCGTCCTTGGGGATCAGCGGCATGCCCTTGTGGTTCGGGGCGAACGAGGCTCCCATGTAGAAGCCGAACAGGGCCATCTGCACGGTGAGGAACACCAGGGCCTTGACGGGCGACATGACGAGCAGCACCAGGGCGAGGCCACCGAGCAGGCGGACGGCGAGCATCGACATCTCGACGCCGCGGCGCTCCATCGGCTCACGCGAGACCACGCGCTTGATGGCCGCGACGTGCAGCGCGAGGCCCTCGAGGAACAGCAGCGGGAAGAAGAACCAGCCCTGCTTGCTGAGGAACCACCGGGACAGCGGGCTGCGGTGCCGAGAGATGTCGTCCGGCGTGAAGGCGATGACCTCGAGGTCGATGTCGGGGTCGGCGCCGATCTGGTTCGGCTTGGCGTGGTGCCGCGTGTGCTTGTGCTGCCACCACCCGTAGCTCAGGCCGACGAACAGGTCGGCGAGCACCAGGCTCGTCCACGTGTTGGCCTTGCCGTTCGTGAAGATCTGCCGGTGCGCGGCGTCGTGCCCGAGAAACGCGACCTGCGTCAGGACCACGGCGGCGCCGGCCGCGAGAGCCACCTGCCACCAGGAGTCGCCCACGAGGACGATCCCGGTGATGAGGGCTGCCATCGCGAGGACGGCTGCGCTGATCCGCGCGGTGTAGTGACCCGGCCGGCGGCGCATGAGGCCTGCAGCCTGGACGGAGCGGGTGAGCTCGGTGAAGTCGCTGACCGCGCGGTCACGAGGCCGCATCGGTGCTTCGACGGTGGTGTCGATCGTCATAGCTGTCCGTCCTGTCGTCCCTGGTGAGGGCCCTGGGAGGTGTGGACTTCGTGACGTGCGAGCCTCGTCGTCCGGTTGAATACGACGAGACCCCGGCCGCGCGGGCCGGGGTCTCGTACGGATGCTCAGTGGTGAGCGTGGATCACAGAGGCGTGATGTTCGAGGCCTGCGGGCCCTTGGGGCCCTGCGTGACGTCGAACTGAACCTTCTGGTTCTCCTCGAGCGTGCGGTAGCCGCTCGTCGAAATGGCCGAGTAGTGCGCGAAGACGTCGGGGCCGCCGTCCTCCGGGGCGATGAAGCCGAAGCCCTTCTCGGCGTTGAACCACTTCACGGTGCCAACAGGCATGATGCTCTCTTCTCTCAGGATGCGTACTGACAACCCCGTCTGACCGGGACCGGTGATCACGGTGGTCGTCGTCCGTCCAACGAGGAAACCTCGAGAACGTCGTGCCGGGTCTCCCGCGGCGGTCATGACAAGCGATGCACAGCGACTACGGAACTGAGCCTACGGCACGGATGCCCCAGATGGGAAAGATCCTCCGCAGATCAGTTCGCCGCGGAGGGCACTTTCGACGCCTGGTCGCCCGATATGTCCTGCTTTGATGCGGCCCTGCCACCAGGACCAACGAGTCCGCGAGGCGCGCGGGGGCAGGGCGACCGCGCCGCGACCGCTCCGGGGCCCGACCGTCAGGCTCCGGGGCGCCGCTCCGAGCGACGCTCGTCCCAGGCGACGATGCGGGCGAGCAGCGGCACGGCGGCCGCGACCGTCTCCTTCTCCGGTGGGTCGAGCGCCTCCGCGAGCGCGAGGGTGAGCCAGTCCGTCCGCCGTCGCCGTTCCTGCTCCAGCGCGGCTCGACCCTGGGCCGTCAGCGCCAGCGGCGACTTGCGGGCGTCCCGCGGATCCGCGGAGCGCTCGACGAGCCCCTCCGTCTCCAGCAGGCCGACCGTGCGGGCCATGGACTGGGGTCGGACCCGCTGAGCGGCGGCGAGCTCGCTGGTGGTCAGAGCGCCGTCTCGCCCGAGCAGCCCGAGCACGGCGGTGACCGCCTGCGGTCGAGGGTCCTCGGCCCGCCCGCGCCGGACGAGCCGACCCAGCTGGAGCCGGAGGTCGGCGGCGAGCGCGGCGTCGTCCATGAGGCGAAGCCTAGCCCGGTGCACAGCAGAACTGTGCAGGCTGGCTTGACATCAAGACCGCGACGAATAGACAGTCTTGCTGTCATTCACCGCCCCGAGCCAGGAGCCCCCCATGCCCGTCGACACCCTCGACCCCGCCACCGCCCTCGTGCTCGTCGACCTCCAGAAGGGCATCACCGCGCTTCCGACCGTCCACGACGCCGCAGCCGTGGTCGCTCGCGCGGCCTCTCTCGCCGACGCCGCTCACCGCGGCGGCCGCCCTGTCGTGCGTGTCCGCGTCCAGTTCTCCCCGGACGGGGGAGACCTGCTCCGCGGGCGCACCGACTCGCCGGGGCCGGCGATCACGCCCGGTGCGGACTTCGCCGACCTCGATCCGCGCGTCCCCGAGGCGGCCGGCGACCTGCAGGTCATCAAGCGCGGGTGGGACGCGTTCACCGGCACCGAGCTCGACTCGCGGCTGCGCAGGCGTGGCGTGCGGTCGGTGGTCGTCGGAGGTATCGCGACGAGCATCGGGGTGGAGTCCACCGCACGGACGGCCCGCGAGCTCGGGTACGAGGTGGTGGTCGCGCACGACGCCGTGACCGACCTCGTCGCCTCGGCGCACGCCCGCAGCCTGGACGTGATCCTTCCGAGGATCGCCCGGCTGGAGTCCGCGGACGTGCTGGCGGCGCTGCTCGCGGGGTGAGGCCCGCCGGGCCGCGACGGCGACCGTCCGGTGCAGACCGGCTCCGGACGGTCGCCGGCACGGAATGTGTGAACATCGGCGGCTGCCTGCGTGGGTGTAGCCGCGCGTCCCTTCCCGGTAGACAGGGCAACACCTCGTCTCATCGATGACGACCGGCCTCGCGCATCCCTTGGCAGTCGGCTGAACGCGCGTTTAGAGTGGTGAACGTGCGTTCAGTCGACACCGACGACCTGACCACCCGCGCCCGCATCCGCGACGCCGCGATCGCCCGCTTCGGGCGGGACGGCTTCCGCGCCGGGCTGCGCGCGGTCGCGGCAGACGCCGGCGTGAGCCCCGCGCTCGTCATCCACCACTTCGGCTCGAAGGACGCCCTGCGCGCCGAGTGCGACGCCTACGTGCTCCGGACCATCCGGGAGCAGAAGGCCGAGGCGATGACGCAGTGGTCGCCGATGCAGGTCGTCGGGGCGATCGACGACCCGGGTCGGTACGCGACGATCTTCGGCTACGTGGTCCGCGCGCTGCTCGAGGGCGGTGCGGTCGCGGCGACGTTCGTCGAGGGGCTGGTCGCCGACGCCGAGTCGTACCTCGAGGAGGCCGTCGTGAGCGGCACCGTCCGGCCCACCACCGACCCGGCCGGACGTGCGCGCTATCTCATCGCCACGAGCGTCGGCATGCTGCTCGTCGCGCAGCTGGAGGCCGAGGCGGGCCGTGGTGTCTCGCCGACCGTGGACCCGGCGGGGGCGCTGCAGGAGATCTGGCGGACGACCCTCGTGCCCGCCCTCGAGATGATGACGTACGGCCTCCTGACCTCGAGCGACCTGCTCGACGAGTACCGCGCGGCCGTCGACGGACGGGCGCCGGCGACGGCCACCGACCCGCGCGCGGCCCGGCCTGCGCCACCGTGAGGGCGGAGCGCCGCACCTCGCCACCGTGAGCGGTCACCACCATCCCGCCACCCCGAGCCGTCCACCGAAGGAACCGACCATGACCACCCTCGCCATCGAGGTCGCCGGGCTGCACAAGTCGTTCGGCACCACGCACGCCCTCGACGGGCTCGACCTCGTCGTGCCCGCCGGCCAGGTCGCCGGCTTCCTCGGCCCGAACGGCGCGGGCAAGTCGACCACCATCCGCGTGCTCCTCGGCCTGCTCAAGGCCGACAGCGGCACCGTCCGCCTGCTCGGCGGCGACCCGTGGGCCGACGCGGTCGCGCTGCACAGCCGCCTCGCCTACGTGCCGGGCGACGTCACCCTGTGGCCGAACCTCACCGGCGGCGAGGCGATCGACCTGCTGGTGCGGCTGTCCGGCCGCCCGCTCGACCAGCGTCGCAAGGACCAGCTCCTGCAGCGTTTCGAGCTCGACCCCACCAAACGGGCGCGCACCTACTCGAAGGGGAACCGGCAGAAGGTCGCGCTCGTCGCCGCGCTGGCGACCCCCGGCGTCGAGCTGCTGGTGCTCGACGAGCCGACGTCGGGTCTCGACCCGCTCATGGAGGCGGTGTTCCAGCGGTGCGTGCGGGAGGCGACCGCCGAGGGGGCGTCCGTGCTGCTCAGCAGCCACATCCTCGCCGAGGTGGAGGAGCTGTGCGACACCGTGACGATCATCCGGCAGGGCAAGGCGGTCCAGCACGGCACGCTCGCCGAGCTGCGCCACCTCACCCGGGCGCGGGTCAGCGCCGTGGTCGCGGGCCCGACGGACGCCCTGGCTGCCCTCGCCGGCGTGCACGACCTCGCGACGGGCGACGGCCACGTCACGTTCCACGTCGACAACGACGCGCTCCCGCAGGTCACGCGGGCCCTGGCCGACCTGGCGCCCTCCGCCCTGACCATCACGCCGCCGTCCCTGGAGGAGCTGTTCCTGCGCGAGTACGGCGACGAGCTGGCGGCGCTGGAGGGCGAGCCGGCGCCGGACGCGACGGCGACGTCCCGATGACCGCCACCGCGCTCGCGCCGACGGCCGCGGCACCCGGCAGGTCCGGCGGCCTGCTCACCGGGACGGGCCTCCTGCTCCGGCTCGCGCTGCGCCGTGACCGGGTCCGGCTGCCGGTCACGGTCGCGATCCTCGTGCTGATGATGGCGGCGACCGTCTCGGCCATCGAGACCGCCTACCCGACGGCCGAGCAGCGTCAGGCGCTCGCCGCGACGGTGAGCACCAACACGGCGTTCCTGGCCCTGCTCGGCCCCGCACTGCACCCGGAGTCCCTCGCCGCGATGGCGTGCTGGCGGATCGGTGCGTTCCTCGCGCTCGTCGTCGGCATCCTCGGTGCGATGACCACGGTGCGGCACACCCGCCGGGAGGAGGAGGCCGGCCGGCTGGAGCTCGTCGGGGCGTTGCGGGTGGGCCGGCTCGCCGCCCTCACCGCCGGGCTGCTGACCGCCCTCGTGCTCGTCACGGTGACCTCGTTCGCCGTCGCCGTCCCGGTGCTCGGCGAGGGGGCGCAGGGCGCGCTGGCGTTCGCGTTTCAGAACCTCGTGTCCGGCCTGGCGGGGGTCGCCGTCGCCGCGGTCGCGGTCCAGGTGGCGTCCGTGGCACGGACCGCGAGCAGCATCGCCGTCTCGGTGCTCACCCTGACGTACGTGCTGCGGGCCGTCGCCGACCTCTCCGACCCGCTCTCGTGGATGGCGTGGCTCAGCCCGATCGGGTGGGGCCAGAAGATCGACCCGTTCGGCGAGAACCGCCTCGGTCTCGTGCTGCTCGGCGTCGCGACGCTGCTGGTCGGTGCGGGCGTGGCCTACCGGATCGCCCTGCACCGCGACCTGGGCGCGGGTCTGATCGCGGATCGTCCGGGCCCGGCCGGCGACCCGCGCCTCGGCTCCGTCTCGGCGCTGACCTGGAGGCTGCAGGGCACGACGCTCGGCACGTGGGTCGCGCCCGTCGCGGCGTACACCCTGCTCGTCGGCTTCATCCTCGACTCGGTCGACGACATCGCCGGCGACAGCCCGCAGATGCAGCAGATCGTCGAGCAGATCGGCGGGAAGGGCGCCCTCCAGGACGTGTTCGTGGTGACGATCATGAGCTTCGTCGGGCTGGCCGCCGCCGCCTACGTGGTCGCCGCGCTCGCCCGGCTGCACGGGGAGGAGTCCGCCGGACGGACCGAGCTGCTGCTCGGCCGTGCGGTCCCACGGGCCACGTACCTGCTGGTCAACGTGGTCGTGGTCGCCGTCGGCACCGTCGTGCTCGCGCTCGCCGCCGGTCTCGCGATGGGGACCGGGTACGGGATCGTCGCCGGGACGTGGGGGTCGTCGTTCTGGCCGATCGTCGGTGCGGGGCTCGTGCAGGTGCCGGCCGTGCTCGTCGTCGTGGGGTTCATGACCGCGCTGTACGGCTGGGTGCCGCGGCTCGTCGTGCTCGGCTGGGCGCTGGTCGTCTGGTCCGTGCTCGTCGGCCTGCTGGGCGAGCTGCTCGGGCTGCCGTCCTGGCTCCAGCAGCTCTCCCCGTTCGCGCACGTGCCCGGGTACCCGCTGGAGGACGTCACGGCTGGACCGCTGCTCGTGCTCGCCGGCATCGCCGTGGTGCTCGCCGCGTTCGGGGTCCTCGGGTTCCGGCGTCGCGACGTCGTCGCCTGAGCCGTCCCGCCGGCGCCGCGTTGTTACCGTGATGCCACAGGGGGCGACGCAGGTCCGGGCGACCAGGAGGACGGCCATGAGCGACTGCCCGTGCGGTTCCGGCGACGACTACGACGCCTGCTGCGGTGCCCTGCACGCCGGCCGCCACCCTGCTCCCACGGCCGAGGCGCTCATGCGCGCCCGGTACAGCGGCTTCGCCGTCCGGGACGCCGAGTACCTGCTCGCGACGTGGCACGACAGCACCCGCCCGGAGACCCTCGACCTCGACGAGCAGGTGACCTGGCGCCGCCTCGTGGTGCTCCGCACCGACGCAGGCGGCCCGTGGGACGACGCCGGGCTCGTCGAGTTCGTCGCCCACTACGCCGAACCCGCAGGTCGGGGACGCCTGCACGAGACGAGCCGCTTCGTCCGTGAGCACGGCCGGTGGCTGTACGTCGACGGTGTGGTGGACGCGTAGAGCGTGCCCTTTGGTCCCTTCCGGCGAAGCGGGGCATAGGGGAGCATGTCGCCATGAACGCGACAGATGCGGCCATCGACGTCCGCGGCCTGCGCAAGCGCTACGGCACCAAGCAGGCGGTCGACGGGCTCGACCTGACGGTGGCCGACGGCGAGATCGTCGCCGTCCTCGGGCCCAACGGAGCCGGCAAGACCACGACCATCGAGATCCTCGAGGGCTACCGCCGCCGTGACGACGGGCACGTCCGGGTGCTCGGCGAGGACCCGGAGGCCGCAGGGCGTGCGTGGCGGGCACGCGTGGGCGTGGTGCTGCAGAGCGCCAACGACCTGGCCGAGGCGACCGTCAGCGAGCTCGTGCGGCACTTCGCCCGGTACTACCCGACGGCGCGCGACGCCGACGAGGTCATCGACGCCGTCGGCCTGCGGGACAAGGCGCGGACCCGGGTGCGGCAGCTGTCCGGCGGCCAGCGGCGGCGGCTCGACGTGGCGCTCGGCATCATCGGGCGGCCCGAGCTGCTGTTCCTCGACGAGCCGACCACCGGGTTCGACCCCGAGGCGCGCCGCGCGTTCTGGGATCTGGTCCGCGGACTGCGCACCGACGGCACGACGATCCTGCTGACCACCCACTACCTCGAGGAGGCGGAGGCGCTCGCCGACCGCGTCGTCGTGGTGCGGGACGGTCGGGTCGTCGCGGAGGGCGCCCCCGCCGAGCTCGGCGGCCGGTCCGCCCGTCAGGCCGTGGTGCGGTGGAGCAGCGACGGGACGCGGCACGAGGAACGCACGGACACGCCGACCGCGGTCGTCACCCGTCTCGCCGCCACCGCGGGCGGGGAGGTCGCGGGCCTCGAGGTGGTCCGGCCGACGCTCGAGGACGTGTACCTGGACCTGATCGGCGACGTGGGCGACGCCGACCTCCTGGAGGTCGCGGGGTGACCGCCCCCGCGGTCCGGTCCACCCTGCCCGGGGCGCTGCACCTCGGGGCCGCCCGTGCGGGCCTCGAGCTGCGCCTGTACTTCCGCGAGCGCGACGCCGTCGTGTTCGGCTTCGCCTACCCGGTGATCATGCTGGGGATCTTCGCGACCGTGTTCGGGCAGGACGGCGCCACCGTCGGGCCGGAGCCAGGCATCCCGTTCGCGCAGTACTTCCTGCCCGGCATGGTGGCGACCGGTCTGATGCTGTCGAGCTTCCAGTCGCTGGCCATCGCGATCACCGTCGAGCGTGACGAGGGCGGGCTCAAGCGGCTGCGCGGCACGCCGTTGCCCGCCATCTCGTACTTCCTCGGCAAGGCCGGCGGGGTGCTGATGTCGTCGCTGCTGCAGACGGCGCTGCTGCTGGTGGTCGCGGCGGTGCTGTTCTCGGTGCCGATGCCGGCGACGGCGGCCGCGTGGGGGACGTTCGCCTGGGTGTTCGTGCTCGGTGCGGCCACGGGGTCGGTGCTCGGCGTGGCGTTCTCGTCGGTGCCGCGCTCCGGGCGGTCCTCCAGCGCCGTCGTCATCCCCGTCGTGCTGGTGCTCCAGTTCATCTCCGGCGTGTTCTTCGTGTTCCAAGACCTGCCGCCGTGGATGCAGTCCGTCGCGTCGGTGTTCCCGCTCAAGTGGATGGCGCAGGGCATGCGGTCCGTGTTCCTGCCGCCCTCGGCCGAGAGCTGGGAGGTGTCGGGGTCGTGGCAGCACGCGGCCACGGCGGCCGTGCTCGTGGCGTGGCTCGTGGTCGGGCTGGTGTGGGGGACGCGCACGTTCCGGTGGATGCGGCGCGACGACGGCTGAGCGCGGTCCGTGGCCTGGTCCGGGCACGCGGCGGTCAGTACGGCTTACCCCGGTTGCTGGGGTCAGTACGGCTTACCCCGGTTGCTGCGGTCGGCGCCCCGGCGGATCGGGCCGCCGCCCGAGCCGGCGGGCTCGGGCCTGGGGACGTAGAGGTCACGCCACTCCCGGACCCACGCGCGGCTCTGCGTCACCCGTCGGTGGGTGTCGAGCCATGCGTCGCCCGCGCTCATGCTCTCGGTGGTGCCGGTGGTGTAGCCCCAGGGACCCGGGTCGACGCCCATCGCCCTGAGGATGCTGGGCACGAGATCTTCCGGGGCCTCCGTGCCGAAGTCCTTCTTCAGGGCCTCCTGCACGAACCACGGTCGCATGTACTCGGGCACGTTGCGCAGGTACTCGCTGTTCCTCCTGCGCGTGTACTGCTCGCCCCACCCGTGCCACTCCTCCTTCTTCTGGCGGTACGCCGCGTCCGCCGCCGCCTTCTGCGCGGCCAGGGCCGTCGTGCTGATCGGGCCGGTGTTCGCGGCGTTCGCCTTCATCACCGCGAGCGTGCCCGCGTCGAGCGACGGGTACGTGATCTCCGCGAACGACGCGACCTTGGTGTGCCAGCTGTCCTTCGTGAAGATGTGGCCGGCGCTGGCCTGTGCGGTGAGGTCGATCCACGCCAGCATCTTCGAGTCGGAGGTGCGACGGAGGACCACGTCGGGACGCGTTCCCCCGGTGGAGACCTGGTAGGACAGGTAGCAGCCCGCGGGTGCGACCTGCGGGAGCACCTCGCACGCGATCGTCTCGACGGCGTACCCGAACGCCGCTGCCATCTGTCCCGTCACCTGGCCGGACAGGTACTGGTTCCACACCCTCACCCAGTGCGGCAGGGTCCCGTTCGAGCTGAGCGCCAGCGCGTTCGCGAGCGACGGGACCGCCAGGACGGACTCGTACGCCTCGCGCGTCAACCGCTCGAACTCGTTGTAGAACGCATCGACGGCTGCGCGGTCGGCGGCGGACATGTCGGCGGCGTAGGTCGCGTTCTCGATGGCGCGCTGCACCGGCGGCGGTCCGTGGCGCTGCGCGGTGAGCAGCTGGGTCACGGCACGATTTCCGGCGGACCGTTGCAGTGCCGTCAAGCGGGGCGCCGTCAACCCGGGGGCTGAGCGTCCGGGGGTCGCCGTCAGCGCCGGATCCGTCCGCGCTGGGCCCGGCGTCGCAGCGGCTCGGTCCTGGGGACGGGCGACGGCGGGCGGGACCGACCTCGGGTCATGTCCGTCGTGCGCCGCGTCGTGAGACGAGCCCGCGGTCCTCGGCATGGCGGCCCTCCCGGACGTCATGGGTGGCGTGGGTGTCACGGGGCTGTCGGGGGTCGGTCGGGGGTGCGTTGACACGGTACGCAGCAGGTCAGAGGGGGTCTGTGCCCGATCGGGCGGCCGGACGGGCAGCCGATGGAGCGGCGAGCACCCGGTAGTTTCGGGCGATGTCCGGCTCCGGCGACGAAGGTCCTGGCGGCTCCGGCGCACCGACCGTTTCGGAGAGCCGGCCCGGCGGCGGCAGGTGCCGACGGGCAGGTGCCGACGGGCAGGTGCCGAGGGGCAGGTGCCGACGGGCGGGTGCCGAGGGGCAGGTGCCGACGGGCGGGTGTCGGTGGGGCGCGGCAGGATGCGGGCATGCTGCTGGCCGACCTCGCGGCGACATCGTCCGCGCTCGCCACGACGCGCTCGCGGCTGGCCAAGCGCGCACTGCTCGTCGACGTGCTGCGGCGCACGCCGCCCGAGGACGTCGCCGTCGTCTCCCGCTATCTGGGGGGCGAGCTCCGGCAGCGACGCACCGGGCTCGGCTGGCGCTCGCTGAGCAGCCTGCCGCCGCCGGCCGAGGAGCCGACGCTGACCGTGGCGGAGGTCGACGCCGCGTTCGAGCGGATGTCACGGCTCGCCGGGTCGGGGTCCGGGACCGCCCGGGCGGCCCAGGCGGACGCGTTGTTCGGGGCCGCCACGGCCGACGAGCAGCGGCTGCTCGCCGGCCTGGTCTCCGGCGAGCTCCGGCAGGGGTCGCTCGACGCGCTGCTGCTCGACGCCGTGGCAGAGGCGGCCGGCGTGCCGCCCGAGGCCGTGCGCCGGGCGGCGATGATGGCGGGCGCGACGGAGCCCGTGGCCGTCGCGGCGCTGGGGGCGTCGACGCCGGACCTCGCGCTCCGCGCGCTCGGCGAGTTCGGGCTCGTGGTCGGTCGTCCCGTCCGGCCGATGCTCGCGCAGTCCGCACCCGACGTCGCCGCCGCGCTGACGGCCCTGGGAGGCGGTCCCGTCGTGGTGGACACCAAGCTCGACGGCATCCGCATCCAGGTGCACCGCTCGGCCGACGACGTGCGGGTGTTCACCCGCAGCCTCGACGACATCACGGTCCGGGTGCCGGAGATCGTGACCGTGGTCCGCGGCCTGCCCGCCACGGACGTGGTGCTCGACGGCGAGGCGCTGGCCGTGGGACCGGACGGCCGACCGCGCCCGTTCCAGGAGACGTCCGCCCGCAGCGCGACCCGCGACGCGGACGTCGCGGCGGTCACGACCCTGACGCCCTTCTTCTTCGACTGCCTGCACGTGGACGGCAAGGACCTGCTCGACGCACCGCTGCTGTGCCGTCTGGAGGCGCTCGACGCGGTGGCCGGCGCGTTCGCCGTCGACCGGCTGGTGACCGACGACCCCGCGGCCGCGCAGGCCAGGTTCGACGCCGTCGTCGGAGCCGGCCAGGAGGGGGCCGTCGTGAAGGCGGTCGACGCCCCGTACGAGGCCGGTCGTCGTGGCGCGGCCTGGCTCAAGGTCAAGCCACGGCAGACGCTCGACCTCGTGGTGCTGGCCGTCGAGCGGGGGTCGGGGCGCAGGCAGGGGCTGCTGTCGAACATCCACCTGGGCGCCCGGGACGGCAGCGGCGGGTTCGTCATGCTGGGCAAGACGTTCAAGGGCATGACCGACGAGATGCTCCGGTGGCAGACCGAGCGGTTCACCGAGCTCGCCGACGGCCCGAGCGACGGGTACGTGGTGCACGTGCGGCCCGAGCAGGTCGTGGAGATCGCGTTCGACGGGCTGCAGCGCTCGACGCGCTACCCGGGCGGCCTGGCGCTGCGGTTCGCGCGGGTGGTCCGGTACCGCGACGACAAGACCGCCGCCGAGGCGGACACCATCGAGACCGTGCGCGCGCTCGCGGGCGCCTGACCGGCGGCCGACCCGCGGCGGACCGGCTGACGCATGCGACCGCCGACGGGAATGGGCCCGTCGGCGGTCGGCCCGCTCGCGCGGGTGGGTGCGGTCCGGCTCAGCGCAGCCAGCCGTTCCGCTGGACGATCGGCAGCCTCGCCCACCGGCGGCCGAGGCCCCAGGTGTCTCCGGCGAGCAGCGTCGCGCACAGCACGAGGACCAGCGCGTAGATGACGTGGTAGTCGACCAGCGGGTTGTTCGACCCCTGGATGAGGGGCCACTCGGCGACCCACATGAGCAGCATGACCAACGATCCGGCGACGGCGGAGACCCGCAGGCCGATGCCGAGCATCACCGCCACCCCGACGCCGAGCATCGCGAGCATGAACAGCCAGTCCGTGACCGGCCCGGCCATCGAGGCGAACAGGTCCTTGAAGGGGCCGATGGCGGCGAACTTCATGAACCCCTGGCTGGGGGTGCCGCCGTTGATCCAGGCGAGGCTCGGTGCCCCCTCGGCGACGGGTGCGCCTGTGCTGTAGTGCAGGCCGAACGTCTTGTCGAGGAAGGCCCACAGGAAGATGAAGCCCGTCGCGAGGCGGGTGGCGGCCAGGACGCGCCGGCCGGTGCCGGTGGTGACGAGGTCGTCCTCGACCAACGTCGCGGGCTGGGTGCTTGTCGAGACCTCAGGGTGGATGGCCATGACTGTCTTCCCTCGTCAGCGGGCTCGTCGTCGGGCCCTGTGTGTGTGGAGCTGTTGACGATCCCTACACAACTCCCTCACATCGGCCGCTCCCAGGGTCGAAGGTCCCGGGGCCCCGGGCCGGGGATCCGGGCCGGACGTTCGGGACGGAGGTCCCTCGACGCGCCGGCGCGTCGAGGAGGAGGCTGGGCGCATCGGACAGCTCGTCCTCAGACGGCGGACGGTGCCTGCCGAGGGATCGAGGAGGCTCCCGAGATGCGTACCGACGGACCGGCACGGGGCACGAGGGCAGAGCGGTGACCGCGCTGGTGGTCTACGAGTCGTCGTTCGGGAACACCGCCGAGCTCGCCAGGGCCGTGTGGGCGGGGATGTTCGCCCGACGGCCCGACGTCGAGCTCGTCGAGGTCCGCGCGGCACCGGAGCACCTTCCCGACGCGGTCGACCTGCTCGTGGTGGGCGCGCCCACGCACGCGTTCGGCCTGAGCCGTCCGCGGACGCGCGCCGACGCCGCCGTGCAGGCCGGCCGGCCGCCGGAGCCCAGCACGACGGGCGTGCGCGAGTGGCTCTGGCACCTCGACCGGCCTGGGCGCACCGTGCATGCCGCCGCGTTCGACACGCGCATCCAGAACCCGCACGTGCCCGGCTCCGCGGCCTCCGGCGCAGGAAAGCGCCTGCGCCGGGCGGGCTACGACGTGGACGACGTGGAGAGCTTCTGGGTCACCGGGACCAAGGGTCCGCTGGCCGCCGGCGAGCTCGAGCGGGCGCGCGAGTGGGGGATCCACCTGGCGGAGGCCGCGGCCCGGCCGTCCGACTGACGTCCGACCCCCGTGCGGTGCGCCGTGCCCCTACGCTCCACCCGTGGACATCGCGTCGCCCCCGTCGCTGGAGTGGCACACGTGCCGGACCGAGCCGGGCTACGTGGGTGCCGTCACCCGCACCCAGTACCGGCACCTCGCCGGGAGGCGGGTGTGGCTGCTCACCGCGCTGCTCGCGGTGGTCGTCGCCGCGCTCGTCGTCGACCCCGGCGGGCCCAGCCTGTTCCTCGCGGGCGCGGTGGTCGTCGTCGCCGGGCTCGTGGTCCTCGGGTACGTCCGGGCGGTCCGCCAGGTGCCGACCGGCACGGTCATCAGCGCGGCGATCGGCACGCACCACCTCCACGTGCGAGGGCCGGTCGTCAAGGAAGCCGAGGTGCACTACTCCGCGTTCAAGGACGTCACCGTGCGCGGTCGGCTCGTGGTCCTGGAGCTGCGGAGCGGGGGACAGGTCATGGTCCTCCCGCTGGTGCTGTTCCCGGGTCCGGTGCTCGACGAGCTCCGGCGGCGGGTCCGGACCTCGCAGGCCCCCGGGGTGCCCTCGGCGGCTCGTGCGGCAAGGTCCGGTTCCCGGGCGAGGGAGGGACGACGGATCGCCACGTACACGACGGACGAGGGGTTCGCGCAGCGGCTCACGCGCGCGACGTTCCGCGAGCTGGTCCTCACCCCGGTGAAGCTGGGGGTGCTGGGTGCCGTCGCCCTGGTCGGTACCGCCGTGGCGGGCACGAAGGGCGTGGTCGCCGTCATGACCGTCGTGCTGTTGCTGCCCCTGGCGATGGCCGCCATGTGGTGGCGCGCCTACGTGGGGCTGCGGCGGCG
Organism: Cellulomonas sp. URHB0016; assembly: GCF_054057935.1. Lineage (NCBI taxonomy): Bacteria > Bacillati > Actinomycetota > Actinomycetes > Micrococcales > Cellulomonadaceae > Cellulomonas > Cellulomonas sp. URHB0016. The sequence continues at coordinate 3,192,954 of NZ_JBSRZU010000001.1, forward strand.
TGTCGCCGCCGACGTGCCCGCCGGCTCGACCTACCTCGCCGCCGCCGACGACGACGGTCTCTGGCTGGCCGGGCCCGTGGTGACGACCGAGAAGCGGTACAGCGAGATCACCAGGGTGCGCGTCCGCGGCGGGTTCCTGTTCCTCCAGCAGCGCGCGACGCGGACCTGGGTCGTGTATCCCGCGCAGCTGTTCCCCGGCTCGGCCCTCGATGACCTGCGGGAACGCGTCGCAGCCGCGCCCGGCCCCACCGCGGCCACGGCCTCGTGAGCCGCGCCGCATCCTGCTGCGCGGCTTCGGCCGCCGCCCTGCGCGCGGCCGTCGGGTATCTTCGCCCGGTGCCGACACGCACCGCGCAGCCCACCCGGGCCCGCAGATGAGCACCGCGAGCGTGGTCGGTGGTGGGCCGGCCGGGCTGATCGCCGCGGAGGTGCTGGCCCGGGGCGGCGTCGACGTCACGGTGTACGACCGGATGCCGTCGCCCGCCCGCAAGCTCCTCCTGGCAGGCCACGGCGGGCTTAACATCACCCACACCGAAGCCGTCGACGCCTTCGCGGAACGGTACGGCCGCGCGACGGACAGGCTCCGACCCCGCCCTCGACGCGTTCGGTCAGGACCACCTGCGCGACTGGTGCGCGGGACTCGGCGAGCCGACGGTCGTCGGCTCCAGCGGGCGGGTGTTCCCGCAGTCGTTCCGGGCGACGCCGCTGGTCCGGGCCTGGCTGGCGCGGCTGACCGAGCTCGGGGTGCGCGTCGAGCGCCGGCAGCGGTGGACCGGGTGGGAGGCGCAGGATGCCCTGCGGTTCGTCGGGACCGACGGTGTCACGAACGTCGTCGCGAGCGACGTGGCCGTCTTCGCGCTCGGCGGTGCGTCGTGGCCCCGGCTCGGCTCGGACGGTGGATGGGTCGAGATGTTCGCCGACCGGGGTGTGGAGGTCGTTCCCCTGCGGTCGGCGAACGTCGGCGCGCGGGTGCCGTGGACCGACGTCTTCGCCGACCGGTTCCAGGGGACCCCGCTGAAGAACATCGGGCTGAGCGTCCGTGGCGGGCACGGCGGGCCGGCACGCGGCGACGCGATGGTGACCCGGTCCGGCATCGAGGGCGGTCCGGTCTACGCGATCGGCGCCGCGATCCGCGACGCCCTCGACGCCGACGGGCGGTGCGTGCTCGAGGTCGACCTCCGGCCCGGCCTGACCGTCGACCACCTCGCGGAGCGGCTGCGGCGCCGACGGCCGAAGGACACCCGTTCCAGCTGGCTGCGGCGCTCGATCGGCCTGGACCCCGTCGCCGTCGCGCTGCTGTGGGAGTCGCTGGGCGGCGCACTGCCGGACGAGCCCACGGACGTCGCCGACCTGGTCAAGGCGGTGCCGGTCGTGGTGACCGGGACGATGCCGATCGAGCGCGCGATCTCGACGGCCGGGGGGATCGCGTGGTCCGAGGTCGACGAGTCGCTGATGCTCCGGCGCCTGCCGGGCACGTTCGTCGCGGGCGAGATGCTCGACTGGGAGGCGCCCACCGGCGGCTACCTGCTCCAGGCGACGTTCAGCACCGGTGTGCTGGCGGCGCGGGGCGCTCTCGCGCGGCTCCAGGGCGACGGCGAGCGCTGACCGCCGCACCGCGGATGCGGCCGAGCTCGGGTGCGTCCCCGCACGTCAGCGGCATTGTCGCGCTGGACGGGTCCGAGGTCACCGGGGATGCTGGATCCGGCACCAGGCATCTGTCTCGAGACCGAGGAGGCCGCCGTGGACGACGGGAGCGTCACGCAGGGCGAGGTCGCCGCGCTGGTCGACCGGGTACGTGCCGCAGCGGCGGCGTACGTGAGGGGCGACATGGACCGTTACCTCGAGCTCGTCGACCACGCGCCGGGATACACGCTGGTCCCGCCGTTCGGCGGCCCTCCGGTCCGGTTCGAGGACCGCGCGGAGGGGGTGCGGGCGGCGGCGGGCTACTTCACCCGCGGCGAGGCGACGCTGGAATCCGTCGAGACCCAGGCGTGGGGCGACACGGTGGTCATCGCGATGGTCGAGCGGCAGCACGGGGAGGTCGGCGGGCTCCCCGACCAGGACTGGTCCGTGCGCGTCACCGAGGTGTACCGGCGCGACGGTCGCGGCTGGGTGCTGGTGCACAGGCACGCAGACCCGATCGTGCGGTTCGTCGGCCTGGACGGGGCGGCGGCGCTCGCGCGGGGGCCGCAGGACGGGGACCTGGTCTGAGGCCGCGTCGTCGCGGCCGGGTCGAGGCTGCGGTTCTCGTCGGCCAGGGGCAGACGACCCCGACGCATTGCGGCTCGTTGCCGCCCGCGACCGCCAAGGCGACCAGCACCAGGCTTCCGAAGAGACAGCCGACCGCGAATGCGTCTTCCCACCAGGGCCCGCCGACGTCGCGTCCGCGAGCCGACCAGTCGAGCGTCCTGCCGGCAGCTGCCTCGGCGCGCGTTCGGACGTCCAGAAGTCGCTGCCGAGCAACCTCCGTCGCCGCCTCGTCCTCGGACCCCAGCCAACGAAGTCCACGCATGATCCTGACCGGGTCATGGCCGCAGGCACGCTCGAACGCCGCCACCTCGTCCGGCTCGCGCCGTTCGCCGAGATACGACCAGCGCCCGGCCTCGACGCGATCCCCCTCGAGACGGCAGACGTCGGCGAGACGCTCACGAGCGGCCAGCGCGTGCGGCAGGCTTCCGACGAGGCTCGTGAGACGTCGCCGCGCCATCGTGACGTCGCCCTTGAGAAGGTCCTCGTCGACCCGCGCCAGAGTTTGCTCCACAGTCACGCCGGTCACCCTAGGCGGCCCCCGCCAGTTGCCGTCGAGGCGCATCGGACGACCGAGGGCGCCGAACGAAGGCGACCTCAGCTGAGGTCGTCCGCCGGACGTCGACCGCGCCGGCGCTCCCGGAACGACCGCACGACCAGGATCACCCCGGCGATGGCGACGACCGGGCCGATGATCGCCCACACCGTCACCCCGGTCATCGCGCTGCCGGCGACGTACCCCAGTCCCTGGAGCGTCCAGATCGACCCGATGACCGCGAGCAGCACCCCGAGCGCGATGCGGGCTCCGTTCCGCACGGGCACCTCCGATGAGCGGCGACGTCGGGTGGCTCCGGCATCGTGCAGGTCGAGTGTCGCGCGGCGTGCCGGCCCCCGCCAGACGCCGGCCGGTGCGGCCGTTCTCGGCGACCAGGCACCTCACGGTCCGGCGCGCGCATCGTCCCGATACCGGCCCGTGCGCGGCGTCGGCGAGGGCCCGACGGTCAGGGGCAGACGACCCCCACGCACTGCGGCTCGTTGCCGTTGTGCCTGGCCGTGTTCCCGCCCAGGTCGGTGGCACCCGGGGCGTAGATTCCCCAGCCGGTGTTGTTCCGGGCGTCGTTGCCGCCGATGCTGACGGCAGCGTCCGCGTTCTCGAGCCGCAGGCCGTCACCGTTGAGACGGAAGGTGTTGTCCTGCACGACCGAGCCGCCGTCGCTCTCCGCCGGGGCAACGGCGAACGACACCGTGGTCTGGTTCGCCCGGAACGTGTTCGCGGTGATCGTCGCGCCCCACTGGCCGACCTGCACCGCCGTCGTGTTCCCGACGAACGTCGAGCCGCTGATCCGGCTCACCGCTGCGATGCCGTCCACCGCCAGGTCCGAACCGGTGATCCGGCTGTTCGTGAGCTCGAGCCCGCTGATCATGCCGCCGCTGGACACGGCGGCGGGGTTGTCGACGAACGTCGACCGGTCGACCGTGGCGCTCCCCTCGGTGACGATGAGCGCGCGGTCGTTGCGCACGAACCGCACGTCGGTCACGGACGCGCTCGAACCGGTGTCCCCCCAGTAGCCGACCGCGTTGTCGGCGAACATCGTGTGGTCGAGGTCGACCGTGATGGACTGGGCGCTCAGAGCGAGGACGTGGTTGTTCGTGAACGTCGAACGGGTGACCGTGACGCTCTTGGCTCCGATGCCGCCGTCGCCCGTACCGTCGATCCCCGTGCCGTTGCCGTCGACCGCCAGACGGTCGACGTGCAGCGGTCCGCTCCCGGGACCGTCCCAGTCCACGAGCGTGCGCACCGCGGTGTCCCACCCGGTGATCGTCCCGTTCCGGACGGTCGCCTCACCGGTGCTCGTGACCGCCAGCCCGACGCCGCCGGCCGTGCCCCGCAGCGTGTGACCGTGCAGGTCGAGACTGACGTCAGGACCCAGGACCAGGCCTGGACCGGCGCACACCAGGTCGGCCCGCAGCACGGTGTCGACGGTGAGCGTCGACCCGCACGCAGGAGGGGTGGGTGCCGCGCTCGCGGGCCCGGCGACCAGGACGGAGGCGCTCGCGAGCGCCAGGCAGGAGAGAACGACCGGGACGCGCACGTGGTCCTCCACGGTGAGGTTCGGACGAGTGTCGGAAGGTGGCGAGGAAACCGGAGGTCCACGGGTGGCCCGCGAAGTCGCACCCTCGACCTGTCCCACCATGCCCGGTTTACTCCGATATGTCGCGATGGAGCCGGGTGAAAGCGGCTGGCGACGGGTGCATGTCGAAGGGCCCGCCACCCACATCGCTGCAGGTCACGGGCCCTTCACCGGCGGAGGATGGGGGATTCGAACCCCCGAGGGCTTTCACCCAACACGCTTTCCAAGCGTGCGCCATAGGCCACTAGGCGAATCCTCCAGGCCGTGCCCCCTGGGGGGCCGCACAAGAGTACCGGACCCCGGGAGCCATCCTGAAACCGGGTTCAGCGGCCCCGCGTCGACTCGAGCACCGCCATGGCGGCAGACCTCCCGGGGATCCCGCTCACGCCGCCGCCCCGTCGGGCGCCCGCACCGCACAGCAGGACGCGCTCGTGCGCGGTGGCGACACCCCATCGACGGGCCGGGGTCGTCGGCCCGTCGTCCTCCCGCCACGGCCACTGCAGGTCGCGGTGGAAGATGTGGCCCCCGGGCAGCGCGATCTCCTGCTCGAGGTCGACGGGCGTGCGGACTTCCAGGCACGGGTGGCCGTCCGCGTCCAGCGCGAGGCAGTCCTCGACCGGCTCGGCGAGCACGGAGTCCAGCGACCGCAGCGTGGCCGCCAGTGCGGCGGCCCGCGACCCGTCGGAATCGGCGCGGAAGAGGCGGGCCGGCATGTGCAGGCCGAACAGCGTGAGGGTGTGATGGCCCGTCGCCCGGAGGTCGGCGCCCAGGATCGACGGGTCGGTCAGGGTGTGGCAGTAGATCTCGGCGGGCGGCAGCGTCGGGATCCGGCCGGCGGCGGCCTCCGCGTGTGCCGCGGCGAGCTGCTCGGCGGACTCGTTGACGTGGAACGTTCCGGCGAAGGCCGTCCTCCGGTCCACCGTCGTGTCCCGGAGGCGGGGCAGCCGGCGCAGGACCATGTTGACCTTGAGCTGGCTGCCCTCGGGTCCCTGGTCGGGCTCGAGACCCAGGAGCTGGTCGAGCACGTGCGGCGCGGCGTTGACCAGCACGTGGGTCGCGGCGACGCAGCGGCGGGTGCCGTCGCCGTCGGTCCACGCGACCTCCCCGCCGTCCGGGTCGATGGCGTGCACGGTGGCCCTGGTCCGCAGCTCCGCGCCCGCCGAGCTGGCCGCGTCCGCGAGCGCGTCGACGACGGCTCCCATGCCGCCGACGGGGACGTCCCAGTCGCCCGTCCCGCCGCCGATCACGTGGTAGAGGAAGCAGCGGTTCTGCGCCAGGGACGCGTCGTGGGCGCCGGCGAAGGTCCCGATCAGCGCGTCCGTGAGGACGATGCCGCGGACGAGGTCGTGGCCGAACGAGCGCTCGACGAGCTCCCCGACGGGCGCGTGCAGGTCCGCCCACCACCGCTCGCCGATGGCCGCGCGAGCCTCTGCGCGGGTCGGCAGCGGCCCGGTGACGCTCGGGAACACGGAGCGTGCCAGCGCGTGCGTCCGGGCGCCGAGCTCCTGCCAGGCGCGATGGTCCGCCGCTGCGCCGACGGTGCCGAACGACCGCTGCGTCGCGCCGGTGTCTCCGGTGTCGACGAGCAGAGCGCGGGCCGGGTCACCGGGCAGCGGCGTGTACGAGGCGACGCGCCGGCGCCGGAGCTCCAGCGAGAGCCCGAGCTCGTCCCTGACAGCGCGCGGCAGCAGGGAGACGAGGTAGGAGTACCGGGACAGCCGGGCGTCGACCCCCCGGAAAGCGTGGTACGACCCGGTGGCGCCGCCGAGCCGGTCCGCGCGCTCCAGCACCAGAACGCTGCGGCCGGCCCTGGCCAGGTAGGCCGCGGCGGTCAGCCCGTTGTGGCCGCCGCCGACGACGACCGCGTCGTAGCGGTTCCGTTCCACGGGGTCACGCTAACCGTCCGGTGTCCCGTTGCTCTGAGTCCGGACGGAGTCCTCACGCAGCTCGGCGACCCCATGCTGCCGCCGACGTCCTGCCGGGACCGGACCGTCGACCCCGTCGGGTGCCTCTGTGGGTGGTCGGTCCTAGCCTGCGAAGGTCCGGGCTCGCCCGACGGCGGCGGGCCACCACGCGAACGAGGAGCGAGTCATGGCACACGGCGACATCACGCACATCGACATCCCCGCGGACGACCTCCAGCGGGCCGTGGGGTTCTACTCGCAGCTGTTCGGCTGGGAGATCCACGAGACGCCCGGCTACGAGGGCTACCCCATGTGGCGCGCCCCCAACGGCATCAGCGGCGGCGGCCTGGGGCAGCGGGACGGGAACCTCCAGGTCACCCGCAGCTACGTCGAGGTCGACTCGATCGACGACACCCTGAAGAAGGTCGCGGAGCTGGGCGGCAGGACGGTCCAGGAGAAGGTGGAGATCTCGCCGACGAGCTGGTGGGCCTCGTTCGAGGACTCCGAGGGAAACCAGATCGGCCTGTACGAGGGCTCCACGGACGCGGGCTAGAGCTCGCTGAACCGGGCCACCGCCCGGATCTTGTTCGTCGCGTCGAGGGCCGCGACCTTGTACGCCTCGGACAACGTCGGGTAGTTGAGGACGGTGTCGACCAGGTAGTCGACGGTGCCGCCGCAGGCCATGATCGCCTGCCCGATGTGCACGAGATCCGTGGCGGAGGTCCCGAAGATGTGGACGCCGAGCAGCGCGCGCGTCTCGGTGTGGACGAGGAGCTTGAGCATGCCGTAGGAGTCGCCGACGATCTGGCCGCGGGCGAGCTCGCGGTACCGCGCGACGCCGACCTCGTAGGGGACGACGTCGCGGGTGAGCTCGTCCTCGGTGCGCCCGCAGTAGGAGATCTCGGGGATCGTGTAGATGCCGATGGGCTGCACGGACGCCAGCTCGCGGGCGGGCTCCTCGAACGCGCGGTACGCGGCGAGGCGGCCCTGGTCCATGCTGGTCGCGGCGAGGGCGGGGAAGCCGATGACGTCGCCGACGGCGAAGATGTGCGGCTGCTGGGTGCGGTAGTCCGCGTCGACCGTGATGCGGCCGCGTGCGTCCGCGGACAGCCCGGCGGCCTCGAGGGCCAGGGCCGTGGTCTGGCCCTGCCGGCCGGCCGAGTACATGACGGTGTCCGCGGCGATCTTCTTCCCGGAGGCCAGCCGGGTCACTGTGCCGTGCGCGCCGGAGTCGACACCGGCGACCTCCTCGCCCAGCCGGAAGGACACGGACAGGTCGCGCAGGTGGAACTTCAGCGACTCCACGACCTCGGGGTCGCACATCTCGAGCATCGTGGGCCGCTTGTCGATGATCGTGACGCGCGTGCCGAGGGCGGCGAACATGGAGGCGTACTCGATGCCGATGATGCCCGCGCCGACCACCACCATCGAGCCGGGCACCCGGTCGAGCGCGAGCACTCCGTCGGAGTCGACCACGGTGCGCTCGTCGAACTGCACGGTGTCGGGCCGGTGCGGGGTGCTGCCCGTGGCGACGACGACGAACAGGGCGGTGACGGTGGCGCGGCGGCCGTCGTCGTCGAGCACCTCGATGGTGTGCGGGTCGAGGAAGCGACCGGTGCCCTGGAGGATGTCGACGTGGTTGCGCAGCAGCTGGGCGCGGACCACCTCGATCTCGCGGCCCACGACGTGCTGGGTGCGGGCGAACAGGTCGTCGACCGTGATGTCGCTCTTCACGCGGTAGCTCGCCCCGTACATGTCCCGCTGCGCCATGCCGGTGAGGTACAGGACGGCCTCGCGCAGGGTCTTGCTGGGGATCGTCCCGGAGTTCACCGACACGCCGCCCATCATGTGCCGGCGCTCGACGACCGCGACGCGGCGGCCCAGCTTGGCCGCGGCGATGGCGGCCTTCTGCCCGCCGGGCCCTGAGCCGATCACGACGAGGTCGTAGTCGTACCGCGGCTCGGGAGCGCCCGGTGCCGTGGGCTGCGGGTCGGGGACGGCTGTGGTGGCCATGCTCGCAGTCTGGCGCGGCCGGTCGGACCTGGCAGCCGTTTGCCTCTTTCCGGGAGGGCCTACCCGCGGGTAGCATCCGTGACTCAACTGATGACACGAGTCATCGTCAGACTGACGGGGAGGCGACATGAGCGCACGCGGGAGCGCCCTCGTCACGATCGGACTGGCCGCAGCACTGGCCCTCACCCCCACGGCGGGCTGGGCGACGTCCGACCCCGATGTCAGTGCACCCGGTCCCACCACCGCCGCCAAGGTCCCCGCCGGCGTGCTCGGCGCGCTCCAGCGCGACCTCGGCCTCTCGAAGGCCGCGGCCGGCGAGCGCCTGGCCTTCCAGGCGGGCGCGACCGACGTCGAGCGGAACCTCGCCGCACGGCTGGGCACCGGCTACGCCGGGGCCTGGTTCGACACCACGAAGAACGTGCTGCACGTGGGGGTCGTCGACGCGGCGGGCGCCGCCGCCGTGCAGGCAGCCGGCGCGCACCCGGTGGCCGCCCGGCACTCGCTCGCCGACCTGGACGCCTGGAAGGCGGCCCTCGACGGCGCGCTCGGCACCGTCGCGTCGGCGGTGCCCTCCTGGTACGTCGACGTCACCACGAACACGGTCGTCGTCAACGCCACCGTCGGAGCGGCCGCGCAGGCGCGGGACCTCGCGCTCGCGGCCGGCGTGCCGGACGACGCCGTGCAGGTCGTCGAGACCACCGAGGCGCCCCGCACGCTCGCCGACGTGGTCGGTGGGAACGCCTACCGGATCAACAGCCAGTTCCGCTGCTCGGTCGGCTTCGCGGTCAGCGGCGGCTTCGTCACCGCCGGGCACTGCGGGGCCACGGGAGCGACGACCACCACACCGTCCGGGGTCTTCGCCGGCTCCAGCTTCCCGGGGAACGACTACGCCTGGGTGCGCGTCGCCACCGGCAGCACCCCGGTCGGTGCCGTCAACAACTACAGCGGCGGCACGGTCGCCGTCGCCGGCTCCACGCCGGCGGCCGTCGGGGCCTCGGTGTGCCGGTCGGGCTCCACGAGCGGGTGGCACTGCGGCACCATCCAGGCGTTCAACGCCACGGTCAACTACGCGGAGGGCAGCGTCTCCGGCCTGATCCGGACCAACGTGTGCGCCGAGCCCGGCGACTCCGGCGGCTCGCTGCTGGCCGGCAACCAGGCGCAGGGCATGACGTCGGGTGGGTCCGGCAGCTGCACGTCCGGTGGCACCACGTACTTCCAGCCGGTCAACGAGGCCCTCGGTGCGTTCGGGCTGACCCTCCTCACCTCGAGCGGGGGTGGCGGCACGCCGACCGGGTGCACCGGCTACGCCCGGACCTACACGGGCTCGCTCGGCGCCCGTCAGCAGGCGGTCCAGCCGACCGGCAGCTACGTGACCGTCAACGCGAGCGGCACGATCCGGGTGTGCCTCGACGGCCCGAGCGGCACGGACTTCGACCTGTACCTGCAGAGGTGGAACGGGTCGTCGTGGGTGAGCGTCGCGTCGGCCACGTCGGCGAGCGCCGACGAGACGCTCAGCTACAACGGGACGGCCGGCCAGTACCGGTACACCGTCTACGCCTACGCGGGCTCCGGCGCCTACACCCTCGGTGCCACGACGCCCTGACGCCCTGACATCCCACCGACCGACGAGGGTCCTGCACCGTAGGGGGGTGCAGGACCCTCGTCACGCCTGGACGTCCTCGGGCCGACGCGGTACATCTCGACCGTGCCCGCCTCCTCCTCGCCCACGCCGGCGTTCTCGTCGTACCCCCTGCGACGGGTCTCGTGGTCGGGGGAGCCGGTCCCCCCGGACGCCTGGTACGCCCGCGTCCCGGTCATCGAGCAGGTGCTCCGCGACGGCTGGGAACCGGCCCAGGTCAACGTGCTGGTCGGGGAGAACGGCGCGGGGAAGTCGACGCTCGTCGAGGCGGTCGCGCTCGCGTTCGGGCTGGGCGCCGAGGGCGGCTCGACGGGCTCCATGCACTCGACCCGTCCCACCGAGCCGGGCCTCGCCGAGGCGCTGCGGCTGAGCCGTGGAGCGGGTGCGCCCCGCAACGGGTTCTTCCTGCGCGCCGAGACGATGCACTCCTTCTACACGTACCTCGAGCAGAACCCCGGCGGGCGCGACCCGCTGTTCCACGAGATGTCGCACGGCGAGTCCTTCCTCAGCCTCGTCGGGAACCGCATGTGGCGCCGGGGCCTCTACGTGCTCGACGAGCCGGAGTCGGCGCTGTCGTTCACGGGCTGCCTCGCCCTCGTCGCGCACCTGCACCACATGGTCACGACCACCGACAGCCAGGTCCTCCTCGCGACCCACTCGCCGATCCTCGCCGCGCTCCCCGGGGCCACGCTGTGGGAGGTCGGCGAGTGGGGGATGCGCGAGAGCGCGTGGGAGGACCTCGACCTGGTGATCAGCTGGCGCGGCTTCCTCGACGACCCCCGGCGGTACCTCCGGCACGTCCTGGAGGACTGAACCATTGGGTTAGGCTTGGCGGCAGACCCCTCGTGCGGCGTCATCTCGCTGAACTCCCCCAGGGCCGGAAGGCAGCAAGGGCAGGTGAGCTCTGGCGGGTGTGCGGGGGGTCCTCTCATGCCCGTCCTCCCGGCTCGTGCCCGTCGTCACCTGCTCCCCGCGCGACCGCAGGTGGGGCACCCGTACGACCCTGGACGGACGTCCACCCGCGCGAGGACGCGACCCACGACCGACGCGGTGGGCGCCCCCGAACGGCAGTCTGGTCGGCATGACGACTCCACCCCTCGCGGGCCCCGACCGCCTGACGGCGCGGGGGCTGGTCAAGAGCTTCGGCAGCACCACCGCCCTCGCGGGCGTCGACGTGACCCTGCGGCCGGGGGAGTCGCTCTCCGTGATGGGCCCGTCGGGCTCGGGCAAGTCGACCCTGCTGCACTGCCTGGCCGGGATACTCCAGCCCGACGCGGGCGACGTGGTGCTCCAGCCCGCCGACGGCGAACCGCTCCCGCTCGGGACGCTCGGAGAGCGGCGCCGCTCCCTCGTGCGGCGGCAGCACTTCGGCTTCGTGTTCCAGTTCGGGCAGCTGCTCTCCGAGCTCACCGCGCTCGAGAACGTCGCGCTGCCCTCCATGCTGCTCGGGTCGTCGCGGTCCGACGCCGAACGGGTCGCCGCCGGCTGGCTCGATCGGCTGGGGCTCGACGGCATGGGGGACCGCCGTCCCGGAGAGCTCTCCGGCGGGCAGGCGCAGCGCGTCGCCGTGGCCCGTGCGCTCGTCACCCGGCCCGCCGTGGTGTTCGCCGACGAGCCCACGGGTGCCCTCGACCAGGCCACCGGGTACGACGTCATGCGGGTGCTCACGGAGACGACCCGGGCCGCCGGGGCGTCGCTCGTGGTCGTCTCGCACGACGCCGACGTCGCGGCCTGGTGCGAGCGCCGGATCACCGTGCGCGACGGCCGGGTGGTGGACGAGGCGCGGCGCACGGGTGGCGCCCTCACGGTCCCGATCGAGGGCGCCGGCGTTCCTGGTCCTGCGGGGGCCGGTGCCGTCTCCGGGACGGGCGCCGACGAGGGCGCGGCGGGCGCGCGATGAGGACCGTGCGCGCGCTGTCGCCGCTCCTGCGGCGGGCCGGGGGCCGCGACGCCCGGATCATCACGGTGCTCGCCTGCACCGCGTTCGCGGTCGTGACCGCCCTCGCGCTGAGCGTGGTCGGCGCCCTGCTGGCGTTCCAGGGCCGCGCCGCCGAACCGGTCGACGACCACCACCTCACCTACGGGTACCTGTACGTGTCGCTGTCCTGGATCGCGCTCGCGCTGCTCTTCGTGCCGCTCGTCACCCTCGGCGGCGCGGCCGCCCGGCTCGGGGTCGCCCGACGGGACGCGCGCCTGTCCGCGCTGCGGCTCATCGGCGTCACCCCGCGCGAGGTCGTCGCGCTCACCCTGGTCGAGACCGCCTGGCAGGGGCTCGTCGGTGCCGTCGCCGGCTGCCTCCTGTACGCGCTGCTCATCCCGTTCTGGACGCTGTTCGTGTTCCAGGACCGGCCGTTCACGCCCGGTGAGCTGTGGGTCGGGCCGCTCGTGCTGGCGGCTCTCCTCGTCGTCGTCCCGCTGCTCGCCGCAGGTTCGGGTGCGGTGTCGCTGCGGCAGGTCGTCGTCTCGCCCCTCGGTGTCTCCCGTCGGGTCCGCAAGCCCGGCCTCAGGGCCGTGCGCGTGGTCGTGGCGGGCGGTCTGGTGCTCGCGTTCATCCTGGTCAGCGCCGCCGCACGCCTGTTCGGCGCGGTGCTGTTCGCCGTCCTGGTCGGGTCGTTCGCGGTCGCGTTCCTCGCGCTCAACGCCATCGGGCCGTGGGTGCTGCGGCTGTACGGCAGGCGGCGGCTGCGGGCCGCCCGCACCGCCGAGCAGCTTCTCGCCGCCCGTCGCCTGCTCGACGACCCCAAGGCCGCCTGGCGCGTGGTCGGGGGTGTCGGGCTGGCCGGGTTCGTCGCCGGGGCGCTGGCCCTCATCCCGGCGCTCGTCGCCTCGCAGTCCCAGGACGACCCGGTGGCGCTGGTCATCGCGCGTGACCTCACCACCGGGGGGATGCTCACGCTCTCCCTCACGTTCGTCGTCGCCGCCGTCTCCGCGGGGATCACCCAGGCCGCCTCCGTGCTGGACCGGCGGCGGGAGTACGCCCTGCAGCGGCTCGCCGGCCTGCCCACCGAGCTGCTCGACCGGGTGCGGCGCCGCGAGGTCCTCGGCCCGCTGGTGTTCGTGTCCGTCGGCTCCGCCGCGCTGGCGCTGGTCATGGTGTCGCCGATGTTCGGCTTCCTCGCACTGACGTCCGTGACCGGCGTGGTGCTCCTCGTCGGGTGCCTCGCGCTCGGGTGCGGGCTCGTGCTCGCGGCCACCGAGGCGTCCCGGCCGCTGCTCAGGTGGGTCCTGTCCGAGACGGTCGTCCGCGCGGACTGACCACCGCAGCGCCCGCAGGTCCGGGCCGAGCCGGGCTGCCGGTCACCGGGGGGTCGGTGACCGGCAGCCCTCCGACCCGAGGTGGCCGCGGTCGGTCGTCAGCCGCGTGGCTCGCGCAGGGCGAGGCGGGTGAAGGTCTGTGCGACACCCGCCTCCCGCTTCAGGCGGCGGACCAGGTGGTCGAGCGCGGCCGGATCGGCGACCGTGGCGTGCACGAGGTAGTCGTACGAGCCGGTCACGTGCACCGCGTCGAGCACCTGCGGGAAGCCAGGCGGGCGTGCGAGGGCCGCGGCGAAGTCGTCGTTCGAGGTGCCGGGGGACAGCCGCACCTCGACGAAGACCTCCAGTCCCGGCGCGCCGCCCGCTCCGGTCTCGCTGCCCCGACCGCGGCTGTGTGCGGTGACCACCGTGAACCCGCGGATCGTCCCGTCCTCCTGCAGCCGGCGCACCCGCGCCGCCGCCGCGTTGCCGCTGAGCCCGACGCGCGCGCCGAGCTCACGGAACGGGAGCCGCGCGTCGGCGGTCAGCTCACGGAGGATCTCGTCGTCGATCGGGTCCACCCGGCGATTCTCGCAGTGTCACGGCGATGTCCGCCGTGCGTGCTCGCGTCGCGCCGCCGCATCTCGCCACGCTGGCCCCATGCCTGCGACCACGACCGCGCTCGTGCTCGGCGCCCTCGCCGGGCTCGCCGTCGCCATGCCCGTCGGGCCGGTCGGCATCCTGCTCCTGCGGACCGGCCTCCTGGAGGGCACCCGGGTGGCCGTCGCCGCCGCCGTGGGGATCGCCACCGTCGACGCCGCCTACGCCGTGCTGGCCGTCGTCGCCGGCGAGCCCGTGAGCCACCTCGCCACCACCCACGCCCACGTCGCACGCCTCGTCAGCAGCGCGGTGCTGCTCGTCGTCGGCGTCGTGGCGCTCCGGCAGTGGTGGGGCGACCGGCCGCACGGGCCCGGTGAACCCACCCACGGCGCCCCGACGGAGGCCGCCGGGCCGCGCGGTCCGGCGTCGGTGCGAGGGGCGTACGGGAGGTTCGTCGGGCTGACCGCCGTGAACCCGCTCACGGCGGTGACGTTCGCGACCGTGGCCGTCGGGCTGGCGACGCAGGTCGGCGAGCGGGCCGGTGAGCAGCCCGGTGCGGCAGGAGCCGTGGCCTTCGTCCTGGGGGCCGCCGCCGCCTCGCTGGTCTGGCAGCTCGCGCTCGCCGTCGTCGGCGGTGGGCTCGGAGGCCGGCTGGGGCCTGTCGGGCGGTCCCGGGCGTCTCTCGTCGGTGCCCTGGTGGTCGTGGCCCTGGCGGTGGCCCTCGCCATGGGCTGAGCCCCGCCCGGCGGCCTCCCGGCGGGGTTCACCGAGCTGGCCCGCCGGTCGGGGGAGGGCCCTTGTGCGCGTGGCCTGGGGGCTCGGCGGGTGTCGGCCCGTGCGTCTAGGGTTCGGTGCGTGACGACAGCCCTGTACCGCCGCTACCGGCCCGAGAGCTTCGCCGAGGTGATCGGTCAGGACCACGTCACGGCCCCCCTGCGGCAGGCGCTCCGCAGCGGTCAGGTCAACCACGCGTACCTGTTCTCGGGCCCGCGCGGCTGCGGCAAGACGACCTCCGCGCGGATCCTCGCCCGCATCCTCAACTGCGAGCAGAACACCGAGGCCAGCCCCACCGACACCCCGTGCGGCGTGTGCCTGTCCTGCGTCGAGCTCGCCCGTGGCGGCTCCGGCAGCCTCGACGTGGTGGAGATCGACGCGGCGAGCCACGGCGGCGTCGACGACGCGCGCGAGCTCCGGGAAAGGGCGACCTTCGCCCCGGCCCGCGACCGCTTCAAGGTGTACATCCTCGACGAGGCGCACATGGTGACGCCGCAGGGCTTCAACGCGCTGCTGAAGATCGTCGAGGAGCCCCCGCCCCACATCAAGTTCATCTTCGCGACGACGGAGCCGGACAAGGTCATCGGCACCATCAGGTCGCGCACCCACCACTACCCGTTCCGGCTCGTGCCGCCGGACGTGCTGGTGCCGTACCTCGAGCAGCTCTGCGCGGCGGAGGGCGTGCCCGTCGGCTCAGGCGTGCTGCCGCTCGTGGTCCGCGCCGGAGCAGGCTCGGTGCGCGACACGCTGTCGGTCCTGGACCAGCTCATCGCCGGGTCCAGCAACGGGCTGGAGTACGAGAACGCCGCCGCCCTGCTGGGCTACACCCCGGCGGCGCTGCTCGACGACCTGGTCGAGGCGGTCGCTGCCAGGGACGGCGCCGCAGTGTTCCGCATCGTCGAGCGGGTCATCGCGACCGGCCACGAGCCGCGCCGCTTCGTCGAGGATCTCCTGGAGCGTCTCCGGGACCTCATCGTCATCGCCGCCTCCGGCGACGCGGCCGACGCCGCCCTGCGCGACGTGCCGGCCGACCAGCTGGCGCGGATGCGCCTGCAGGCGCAGAACATCGGCCAGTCCGAGCTGTCCCGCTCGGCCGACCTCGCCAACGCCGGCCTCACCGAGATGACGGGGGCGACGTCACCGCGCCTGCACCTCGAGCTCCTCATGGCCCGCCTCCTGCTTCCTGCGGCCGACGACTCGCGCGCCGGCCTCGGCGCCCGCCTCGACCGCCTGGAGCGCGGGCTGCCCGTCGCGACGAGCGGCCGCCCCGAGGAGGACGCCGACGGGTCGCGCGCCCCGGCACCGACGTCGGCCGCGACGGCGACGGCAGCCGCCCGGCCGCCGGCCCCACCCGCCGTCGTCCGCGCCGTGGCGCCGTCGGCCACACCGAGCGCCCCCGCCCCGCTTCCGGTCGGCCCGGTCTCGAACGGGACGGCGGCCCGGGAGGTCGTCGCCCCGGACACCGGGCCCGCGGACGTCTCTCGGGTGGAGCCCGACGCCGGGCCCGGCGGCCCCGACGAGAGCCAGGCCGCCCACGAGCCGCATCGACCGGCGGGACCCGTGGTCCGGCCGGCAGTCGCGCCGGTTCCATCCACCTCGGTCCCGACTACCTCGGTCCCGACCACCTCGGTCCCGACTATCTCGGTTCCGGCTCCGGCCGTGGCGGCGCCCGAGCCTGCCCCGGTCCATGCCGCTGCCGCACCGGCCCCCGCCGCACCGGCCCCTGCCGCACCCGCCCCCGCCGCTGCTGCACCCATCCCCATCCCCGTCCCCGCCGGTGCCGCATCCACCCCCGTCCCCGCCGGTGCCGCGTCGACCCCGGTCCCTGCCGGTGCCGCACCGACCCCGACCCCGGCCCCTGCCGGTGCCGCGCCGCCCACCGCCTCCGTCCCGGCCGCCCCCCCGGTGCCACCCGTGACGCCGCCGGCTGGAGGTGCCGGGCAGGACACCGAGATGCTGCGGCGCCGGTGGCCGGAGGTCCTCGAGACCGTCAAGGGCCTGCGCCGCGTCACGTGGGCCCTCGTCGACCCGCGCAACGCCCAGGTCGCCGACCTCGACGCGACGACGCTGCGCCTGGCCTTCGGCACGAGCCAGCTCGCCACGACGTTCCGCAACGGGGGCCACGACGCGGTCGTCGCGCGCGCCGTCCGGGAGACGCTGGGGTTCGACGTCCGTGTGGAGGGCATCGTCAACGAGCAGGTGTCCAGGTCGGCCACCGGCCCCGGGCCCGCCACCGCCCCGGCCGGTTCACCGACGAGCCGCGCCGGCACGCCGCAGGCCGTCTCGGCACCGCAGGCCGTCTCGGCACCGCGGGCCGTCTCGCCGGCCCAGGCCGCCGCGTCGTGGGACGAGGAGCCACCCCTGCCCGAGCCGCCCGACGACGAGCCGCCGCACCCCGACGACCACGCACCGCCTGCTGATCGCCCCGTCGTCGCGGCCGACGCGCCCCGGTCGGCCACCGTCCGGGCCGAGCCGGCCTCGACCGCCGCCGGCCCTGGACGGCACCAGGACCCGGCACCCCAGGGCGACACCCGGCTGAGTGTGCGCGAGCGCGGCATGGCGGCGGCGGCGCGGAGCTCGGCCGCGCGGGCAGCTGCCCCGGGCGTCGTGGACGAGCCGTCGCCCGACGACCCCGACATCTCGGGGTCGAGCCTCGTGGGTGCACCGCTGGTCGCACAGATGCTGGGCGGCACGGTGATCGACGAGCAGGTCGACGACCAGCCCTGACCCCCAGGAGAGGGACCCGAGCGCGATGCCCGACGAGACCGCGTCGTCCCGAGCGGGTCCGGCGGACGCCTCCGGACAGCCGGCCCAGGACGACGCCGCCGCTGCGGGCTCTGGTCGGCTGCACCACCTGGAGCTCTGGGTGGCGGACCTGCCGGCGGTCGCCGATGCGTGGGCATGGCTGCTCGGCGAGCTGGGCTTCCGGCCCCGCGACCGGTGGGCCGACGGTCTGAGCTGGTCGGGTCCCGGCGGCGTGTACGTCGTCGTCGAGTGCGGTCCGGACGTGCTCGCCGGACGCCTCGACCGGCGGCGGCCGGGTCTCAACCACCTGGCCTTCTGGGCGGGCAGCGAGGCGGACGTCGACAGGCTGGTGGCGGCCGGGCCCGAGCACGGCTGGACCCCGTTGTTCGCCGACCGGTACCCGTTCGCGGGCGGGCCGGCGCACTACGCGGCGTACCTCGAGAACGCGGACGGGTTCGAGGTGGAGCTCGTCGCGCGGTCGTGAGGCACCGGACCTGCACCCCGGACCGAAGGGTGGCGCGACGGGTGCGGCGACCTCGACCACGTACGCTGGCCGGGTGTACGAGGGCGCGGTCCAGGACCTGATCGACGAGCTAGGGCGGCTGCCCGGTGTCGGTCCCAAGAGCGCCCAGCGGATCGCGTTCCACATCCTCGCCGCGGACCCGGCGGACGTCCGGCGGCTGTCGGACGCGCTGGTCGAGGTGAAGGCGCGCGTGAAGTTCTGTGACGTGTGCGGCAACGTCGCGCAGGAGGACCGGTGCCGCATCTGTCGTGACCCCCGCAGGTCGCCGCTGACGCTGTGCGTCGTGGAGGAGCCGAAGGACGTGGTCGCGATCGAGCGCACCCGCGAGTTCCGGGGCACGTACCACGTGCTCGGCGGCGCCATCAACCCGATCGCGGGGGTCGGCCCGGACGACCTGCGGATCGCCCAGCTCATGACCCGGCTCGCGGACGGCACGGTCACTGAGGTGATCCTCGCGACGGACCCGAACGTCGAGGGCGAGGCCACGGCCACCTACCTGGCGCGGATGCTCGTGCCGATGGGCCTGACGGTGAGCCGCCTGGCATCGGGGCTGCCCGTGGGCGGCGACCTGGAGTACGCCGACGAGGTGACGCTCGGCCGGGCGTTCGAGGGCCGCCGCCGGATCAGCGCCTGACCGCGCTCCTCGACGCGGGCGCCGGGAGCACGGGCGTCCGCGACAGCCACCAGCCAGACGAACGGAGCAGGTCATGGACACCAGCAGCTCACGCGGCGCCGACGACGCCGATCTGCGCGACATCGCCCGGTCCGTCGCCGACGAGGCCCGCAGCTACCTGAGCACGGTCACGGAGGTCGCGGCGGGCACGAACCCGGAGGCGACCCTGCCGCTGGTGCTGCTCGCGGTGTCGGACATCCTCGCGGCGGGCGCGCGACTCGGCGCCACGACCGACGTGGTGCCGTCCGAGCGGTTCGAGCCGGACATCGGCCCGGACCCGGACGTCGACCCGTTGCGGGCGAACCTGGCCAACGTGTTCGAGGGGATCGACGACTACGTCGAGGTCGTGGACCCGCTGCTCGGCGGGGACGTCGAGCACGCGTCGGTGTCCGGCGACCTCGTCGCGATCGCGGGGGCCCTCGGGCAGGGCCTGCGCCACTACGAGACGGGCGCCGTCCTGGAGGCCCTGTGGTGGTGGCAGTTCTCCTACCTGTCCGACTGGGGCGAGCGCGCGTCGAGCGTGCTCCGCACGGTCCAGACGATGCTCGCCCACCTGCGCCTGGACGTGCCGGACGACGTCGCGACCGAAGCGGAGTACGACGCGCTGCAGCCCTGACCCCACGCGTCGCCCTGCGGCGTCCCGGTGCCCGGGGAGACGGACGGCTGAACGCGGTGTGGAGCTGTGCGGGAACGGCGACGGCCGGGACAGGCGCGCGAGGCAACCCGTCCCGGCCGTGCTGGCGCGAGGCCCGGTCTCAGCAGCCGAGCCGGCTGCTGGCCACCGCCACGTCGTCGAACCAGAGCGTGTCGCTGCCCTCGCCGTAGCTCTCCCAGCCGAGCCGCAGGTCGGTCAGGCGCGGCGACCACGCCTTGTTCGACCACTGCCCGTCGAGGTCGTGCGTCGGCGTGCCGTCGGCGACGAGGCCCGGCACCACGTCACCGTCGAGCCGGGTGGTGAGCTTGCCCGCCGTCCCGTCGACCTGCACCTCGACGCAGTGCCATGACGCGGTCGGGAGCGGCTTGCTCTGCGCGACGCCGGACGGGCTCTGCTCCGGAAGGGTCGCGTCGTCCGACGAGCGGTTCCACTGCAGCGCCGAGTTCTGGCCGCCCATCCGCAGGTCGCGGTTGCCGTCGTTGGCGTCCTTCATGGCGAGGAACGTGGTGTGCGACGTCGGCTGCGCGGTCGTGTGCCGCACCCAGAACCGCACGTAGTACTGCTGCGGGAGGCTGCTCAGGCTCTGCGCGGCCTGCACGAACACGTGGTTGCAGTAGCCCGCGGTGCCGTCGATCCGCAGCGAACGGCTGCCCGAGTGGGCGACCGACGAGTCGATCGCGGCCCGGCCGGAGCCGGAGCAGTCGGGGTACGTGACCGTCCAGCTGCCCGACGGCGTGCTTCCCGTCTGGGTCTCGAGGCCGTCGCAGAAGAGGGCGGTGCCGCAGGTGACCGGGGTGGTGGACGTCGGCGTGGGGGTCGGCGTCGGCGTCACGGTGGGCGTGGGCGTCGGCGTCACCGTGGGCGTCGGCGTCGGCGTCGGCGTGGGGGTCGGCGTGGGCGTCACGGTCGGGGTGGGCGTCACCGTCGGCGTCGGTGTCACCGTGGGCCCTCCGCTGCACGAGGCACCGTTGAGCGTGAAGTCGGTGGGCGCGGCGTTCGACCCGGACCACGTCCCCTGGAACCCGAACGAGGTGCTCTGCCCGGCGGCGAGGTCGCCGTTCCACGTGGCGTTGGTCGCGGTCGCCACGGTGCCGGACTGCGTGACCGTGGAGCTCCACGCCTGGGTGACCTTCTGGCCGGACGGCCAGGTCCAGCTCAGTGTCCAGCCGTGCACCGCCTGCGCGGGCGTCACCTTGACGTCGGCGGTGAACCCGCCGGGCCAGCTGCTCGTGGCCCATGCGACCTGGCACGCGCCGGCCGCCTGGGCGGTCACGCCGGCGACGACGCCGGCGGTCGCGGCGCCGATGACGGCGACTGTCGCGACGGCGGCGCGCCAGCGCGCGCGGGTGGTGGGTATCCGCATGGGTGATGTCCTCTCGGCAGGGCGCCCGCGGCGTCAGCCGACGTCACAGGCGTGCGACGGCTGCCCCCGTCGACTCGTGCCTGGAAGCGTCCCCACCTGCGGGGGGTGGGTGGAACCCCCTCAAACGCTTCACCTTCCCCTCAATCCGGCATTCGAAACTCGCTGCCCAGCAGGCGGACACGGCCGTACACTCGCCCGGACCCGTCCCTGGACCCCGTCCGCGCACCGCGAAAGAGCAACCCCGTGGCCCTCATCGTGCAGAAGTACGGCGGTTCCTCCGTCGCCGACGCGAGCAGCATCAAGCGGGTCGCCAAGCGGGTCGCGGAGGCGAAGCGCGCCGGCAACGACGTGGTCGTGGTGGTCTCCGCGATGGGTGACACGACGGACGAGCTCATCGACCTCGCCACGCAGGTCACGCCGCTGCCGCCCCAGCGTGAGCTGGACATCCTCCTGACGGCGGGCGAGCGCATCTCGATGTCGCTGCTCGCGATGGCGATCCACAACCTGGGCGTCGACGCGAAGTCGTTCACCGGCCAGCAGGCCGGGGTGATCACCGACGAGACGTACGGCAAGGCGCGGATCATCGACGTCACGCCGAGCCGCATCACCGACACGCTGGCCGAGGGGTCGGTCGCGATCGTCGCCGGGTTCCAGGGCGTCAACCCGTCGACGAACGACGTGACGACCCTCGGGCGCGGCGGCTCGGACACCACCGCGGTGGCGCTCGCGGCTGCGCTGAAGGCGGACGTCTGCGAGATCTACACGGACGTCGACGGCGTGTTCACCGCCGACCCGCGCATCGTGCCGAGCGCGCGCAGGCTGGACCGGGTGGGCTACGACGAGATGCTCGAGCTCGCGGCCGGCGGCGCCAAGGTGCTGATGCCGCGCTGCGTCGAGTACGCCCGCCGGTACCAGGTGCCGGTGCACGTCCGCTCGTCGTTCTCTACCCACACGGGCACGCTGGTGACGGACCAGCCTTCCGAAGGAGAAGAAGTGGAACAGCCGATCATCGCCGGCGTCGCGCACGACCGCAGCGAGGCCAAGGTCACCGTGGTCGGCGTCCCCGACGTGCCGGGCAAGGCCGCCCGCATCTTCGAGGTCGTCGCCGGCTCGGGCGTGAACATCGACATGATCGTGCAGAACGTGTCGGTGGCCGCGACGGGCCTCACGGACATCTCGTTCACGCTCCCTGCCACGGACGGCGCGGCCGCGACGGCTGCGCTCACCGAGCACCAGCCGGACATCGGCTTCCGCTCGCTGCAGTACGACGACACGATCGGCAAGATCTCGCTCGTGGGCGCGGGCATGAAGTCGCACCCCGGCGTCAGCGCGCGGCTGTTCGCGGCCCTGTCGGACGCGGGCATCAACATCGAGATGATCTCCACGTCGGAGATCCGCATCTCGGTCGTCACGCGGGCGGACTCGCTCGACGAGGCGGTCCGCGCGGTGCACACGGCGTTCGAGCTGGACTCGAGCGAGGACGAGGCAGTGGTCTACGGAGGGTCGGGACGATGAGCGGGCTGAACATCGCCGTGGTGGGTGCCACGGGCCAGGTCGGGAGCGTCATGCGGCGCCTGCTCGACGAGCGCGGCTTCCCCGTCGCGAGCATCCGGTACTTCGCGTCCGCCCGGTCGGCCGGCAGCACGCTGCCGTGGCGGGACCAGCAGGTCACGGTTGAGGACGTCGAGACGGCGGACCTGTCGGGCATCGACATCGCCCTCTTCTCCGCCGGGGGCGGGACGTCGAAGGTGCACGCCCCGCGGTTCGCCGCGGCAGGTGCGCTGGTCATCGACAACTCGTCCGCCTGGCGCCGGGACCCGGCGGTACCGCTCGTGGTGTCCGAGGTGAACCCCGAGGCGCTCGACGACGTGCCCCAGGGCATCGTCGCGAACCCCAACTGCACCACGATGGCCGCGATGCCGGTGCTCAAGGTGCTGCACGAGGAGGCCGGCCTGCGACGGCTCGTCGTCTCGACGTACCAGGCGGTGTCGGGAAGCGGTCTCGCGGGCGCCGCCGAGCTGGACGGCCAGATCAGGGCCGCGGTCGAGCAGGACACCCTCGCCCTGGTGCACGACGGCTCGGCGGTGACGTTCCCGGACCCGGTGAAGTACGTCGCCCCGATCGCGTTCGACGTCATCCCGCTCGCGGGCTCGATCGTCGACGACGGCCTGTTCGAGACCGACGAGGAGCAGAAGCTGCGCCACGAGTCGCGCAAGATCCTCGGCCTGCCCGACCTGCTCGTCAGCGGCACCTGCGTGCGCGTCCCGGTGTTCACCGGCCACTCGCTGTCGATCAACGCCGAGTTCGACCGCCCGATCACGCCCGAGCGGGCCCGCGAGCTCCTGGCCGACGCGCCGGGCGTACAGCTCACGGACGTGCCGACCCCGCTCGCGGCCGCCGGCCAGGACCCGTCCCTGGTCGGGCGGCTCCGCCAGGACGAGGGTGTGCCCGACGGGCGCGGCCTCGCGCTGTTCGTCAGCAACGACAACCTGCGCAAGGGCGCCGCGCTCAACGCCGTGCAGATCGCGGAGCTCGTCGCCGCCCGTCTCTCGGCGGCGACCCCGGCCTGACCTCGCACGACGCAGGACGACGCAGCACGACGCAGACCCGCCCCCGGTCAGCCGGAGGCGGGTCTGCGTCCTCTTGGGTCCGGTCCCGGACAGCGTCGGCCGACGGCGCCCGGCCCGGCGTCAGGTCAAGGCACCGACCACACCGGCCGCGGTGAGCAGGTCGACCATCCCGAACGTCTGGCCACGGCCGTAGGTGGGCGTCCAGTCGGGGTCCTGCGACAGGTACGACGACGGGTCGCCGTCGATCAGCCCGTGGAGCACCTCCGCGACGATCCGGCCGCCGACCGCTCCGAGATGCTGCCCGTCGGCGTGCACGTCCGCCTCCCGCAGCACGTAGAACCACAGTGGCGTCCGCAGGTGCAGGTTGTGCTCCTCGAGGTCCGCGAGGTCGGCGGCCGACAGCACCGGCTCCTGCATCGCGGCGGCGACCCGCTGGCCGGACGGCACCTGCATGGTCAGGCCTCGGAGCAGGTTGCGGATGGCCAGCGAGTCGGGCTCGTCGGAGCGCTGGCCGAGCAGGTGGAAGAGGGCCGACGACAGGGTCGTGTCGATGCGCTTGTTCCGCCGGACCCGGCCGTCGCCGAAGTCGAAGAACGTCTGCCAGTCGATGAACCTGCGGGCCGCCCGGCAGCCGCCTCGCAGGTCGTCCGGGTCCGCCCCTGACGACGCCGGGTCGAAGATCCGCGCGAAGAACTGCTGCGTCGCGTCGGTCGCGGAGGTGCCGAAGTTCGCCCGGTAGCTCGGCCGCACCTGCGTGTGGCCGAACCGGTACGCCGCGACCGAGAACTCCACCGGGATGTAGGGGGTGTGGCGCCAGTCGAAGAACTTCCGTCCGTTCGCCAGGATGTCGGTCACGACGGCGTCACCGCAGGTGGACGGCAGGAACTCGTGGAGGATCATCCACTGGTAGTGCCACCGGACCACCCGCTGCGCCTCGGCGAACAGCTCGGCCGGGGTGACCGTCCCGAGGTCGGTCCGCAGGTCGTCGACCACCCGGTTGTGGAACCGCAGGAACGCCAGCTGCAGCTGGCCGACGACGAGGTTCTCGTCGTTGCGCGGGTCTCCGACGAGGGCGGTGCCCTGCGAGTTGCGGGGCACGTCGAACCGGACTGCGTGGTCGGTGCAGACGGTGTCCGAGCCGGGGATCGGCTCGACGAGCAGGGTGGTCCTCCCGCCGTCGACCGTCTGGTCGTACAGGTGCGGCGACACCCCCGGCCCGCTGCCGTACACGTTGTCGAGGTCGAGCGCGGGGATCCGGAAGTTGCGGATCGACTCCGGGTCCTGGGCGCGGGCCAGGCTGGACGTCGGGTCGAACGTCATGTCGTGGTCCAGGA
Organism: Cellulomonas sp. URHB0016; assembly: GCF_054057935.1. Taxonomy (NCBI): domain Bacteria; kingdom Bacillati; phylum Actinomycetota; class Actinomycetes; order Micrococcales; family Cellulomonadaceae; genus Cellulomonas; species Cellulomonas sp. URHB0016. The sequence goes on from NZ_JBSRZU010000001.1 coordinate 3,217,360, forward strand.
ACTGGCCCAGGAACGTCATGCCGGCGACGAGATGCGGGTTGTCCGGGTTGCCGAGGCTGAGCGAGGGGTCGGTGATGAGCTGTGCGGGGGTGGCAGTGATGCTGTCCCCGGCGTCCATCAGCCCACCGGGCCGCCCGATCTCGACGAGCGCGGCCCGCACGGTGCGGGTGTCCGCCGCGAAGGCGGGCAGGGAAGGGAACAGGCGGCCGAAGCGGCCCTGGTCGTAGAACGTCGACCTCGGCGTGCGAACGCCCTGGTCAGCATCTCCGTGCGGCATGTCGAGCTCCTCCTGTCGTGACGACGGCGTCGCCCCACCAGGGGCGCGGCGTCACGCGGGAGATACGGCGTCCCGTCAGGAGTCCAGCGGCTCGGTCCTGATCTCCGCCTTCGTGGGTGCCACGATCCCGAAGTTCTCGCCCCAGTTCGTGAGGTCCGTCTGGACCGAGGCGCCTGCCACGTCCGACGTCGCCCGGCGCAGGCGGTTCTGCTGGTCCACCCAGTACGTCAGGGTCACGGTGGGCGGCAGCTGGTCGCGGGTCAGGCCGCCGCCGAGGGCGCCGAGACTGTCGGCGAGCTTGGCGGTGGCGACGACGACCTCGTACGGCTGTGTCATGACGCCGTCGACGACGACGAGGCGGCCTGCGGGGTGGACGTCGACGACGGCACCGAACAGGGCGCGGACCGGCCGGACCGGGTCCACGGCCACCGGGAGCCGGACCAGGCCCGGGTCCTCGGTGGTGACGTCGACGAACTGCCCCTCGGTCACCGGTGACATGACGTACCGGCGTCCGTCGACGGACCGGATCTCGACCTCGCCCTCCGGCAGAGTGAGGCGGACCCGGGTGTTCGACCGGGTCAGGTCCACGTCGACCACGCTCTCGATCGGCCCGGTCGCGTCGCTCGTGCGCGTGGTCCAGGTGAGCGAGCCGGCCTCGACCATGGGCCTGGCCAAGGTCGGTACCAGGTTGTCGGGGGTGAGGCGGTCCCACGTGAAGTGGGCGACGTGGTGAGCCGGCGCGGCGGGCGCCGCGGCGGCGGGGGGGTCGGCTGCCGCGGCACGGGCGCTCGCGCATCCCGTGGCGGTCGCGGCTACGACGAGGGCGGCGGTCAGGGCACGGACGGAAAGGGCAGCGCGCACGGGGGCCTCCTGCAGTGTCGGGACGGGGGTGTCGCGGCGTCGCTGCCGGGCGCACGCCCACCCTGGCAGGTCGACGGGGCAAATGTCCCGTCCTCGGGTGATTCGTCTCGCCAGTCGGCCGCTGGGTCCGCCACCCCGGCGCCCGGCCCGCGCGCGCGACCCGGCGCCGCGGCGTCGTCGCTCGTCACGGCATGTGGTCGCGCTCCCAGCCGGACCTCTCCTAAAAGGTTTAGGAGTCTGGACGCCCCTTGTGCGCGACACGAGGGTGGTCGCCGTCCCGACCGTCGCTCCGACCGCCCGCGCCGCTGCGTGCGTCCGGGTCCGCGCCGGCCCGGTCCTTCGTGCACCTCCCGCCACAGTCCGGCTCGCGCACACGCACGTGCCGGACGGCGGGCCGTCGTCCCGCGATGCTGCGGTTCGCCGCCCCGCAAGCCAGAAAGGTACGAGAGATGTCCTCATTGACCCGACGGCGAGGAACCTGGGTGGCACTGGCCACCCTCGGTACCTCGTCGCTCCTGGCGGTCGCCGGCATGCAGCCTGCGCTCGCCGCGACCGGCGGCGGCGCGTTGCCCGCCTCGGTCGTCGTCCCCGCGGCCTCGCCCGTCAAGCTCGCGGCCTCCAACGGCGAGTACGCGCAGAGGTTCCTCGCGCAGTACAACAAGATCAAGGACCCCGCGAACGGCTACTTCAGCCCGCAGGGCATCCCGTACCACTCCGTCGAGACGCTCCTCGTCGAGGCCCCCGACTACGGCCACGAGACCACCTCCGAGGCCTACTCCTACTGGGTGTGGCTCGAGGCCCTGTACGGCCAGGTCACCGGCGACTGGGCACCGATCAACCACGCCTGGGACACGCTCGAGAAGTACATGATCCCGACGAGCGCGGACCAGCCCACCAACTCGTTCTACAACGCGTCGAGCCCCGCCACGTACGCGTCCGAGTTCAACCACCCGAGCCAGTACCCGTCGCAGCTCAGCAGCGGCGTCACCTCGGGCAGCGACCCGATCGCGGCCGAGCTCAAGTCCGCCTACGGCACGCCGGACATCTACGGCATGCACTGGCTCGCCGACGTCGACAACAAGTACGGCTTCGGCTCGACGCCGGGCGCGGGCTGCGAGCTCGGCCCGACAGCGACCGGCACGTCCTACATCAACACCTTCCAGCGCGGTCCGCAGGAGTCGGTCTGGGAGACCATCCCGCAGCCGTCCTGCGAGGAGTTCAAGTACGGCGGGCCCAACGGCTTCCTGGACCTGTTCACCAAGGACACCGGCACCCCCGCCAAGCAGTGGAAGTTCACCAACGCCCCCGACGCCGACGCACGCGCGATCGAGGCCGTCTACTGGGCCAACAAGTGGGCGACCGCCCAGGGCAAGCAGGCGGACGTCGCGACCACGGTCGCCAAGGCGTCCAAGATGGGCGACTACCTGCGCTACTCCCTGTTCGACAAGTACTTCAAGCAGATCGGGTGCACCAGCCCGTCCTGCCCCGCGGGCTCCGGCCGCAGCAGCGAGCACTACCTGCTGAGCTGGTACTACGCCTGGGGTGGCGCGCTCGACTCGTCGGCCGGCTGGGCCTGGCGCATCGGCTCGTCGCACATGCACTTCGGCTACCAGAACCCCATGGCCGCCTACGCGCTGTCGAACGACACCTCGTTCATCCCCAAGTCGCCGACCGCCAAGGACGACTGGTCGAAGTCGCTGACCCGTCAGCTCGAGTTCTACAAGTGGCTGCAGGCCCCTGAGGGCGGCATCGCCGGTGGCGCGACCAACAGCTGGGACGGCGCGTACGCCACCCCGCCGTCGGGCACGCCGACGTTCTACGGCATGGCGTACACCGAGGCCCCGGTCTACAACGACCCGCCGTCGAACCAGTGGTTCGGCATGCAGGCGTGGAGCATGCAGCGCGTCGCGGAGCTCTACAACGCGTCGGGCAACACGCAGGCCAAGGCGATCCTCGACAGGTGGGTCCCCTGGGTCGTGAAGAACATCTCGGTCTCGGGCGACAACTGGTCCGTCCCGTCCGAGCTCACGTGGTCGGGCAAGCCCGACACCTGGAGCTCGACGAACCCGGGCAGCAACTCCGGTCTCTCGGTGACGGTCAAGAGCACCGGCCAGGACGTCGGCGTCGCCGGCGACACCGCTCGTGCGCTCCTGTTCTACGCCGCCAAGGCGGGCGACACCGCCACGGCCGCGAAGGCCAAGGCGCTGCTCGACGCCATCTGGAACTCCGACCAGGACGCCGTCGGCATCACGACCGACGAGACCCGCAAGGACTTCCTGCGGTTCGACGACACCTACGTCGCCGGTGGCGACGGCGTCTACGTCCCGTCCGGCTGGACCGGCAAGATGCCCAACGGTGACGTCATCAAGCCGGGTGTCTCGTTCCTCGACATCCGCACCTGGTACAAGCAGGACCCGCAGTGGTCGAAGGTCCAGACGGCCCTCGACACGGGTGTTGCCCCCACGCTCCGGTTCCACCGGTTCTGGGCGCAGACGGCCATCGCGGCGGCACTGGCGGACTACGACCGTCTGTTCGGCACCACCACGCCGACGGACGACACCACGGCACCGTCGGTCCCGACGGGCCTCGCAGCCGGCACCCTGACGTCGACCAGCGCCACGATCACGTGGACGGCGTCGACGGACAACACCGGCGGCTCGGGCGTGGCGGGGTACGACATCTACCGCGGCACGACGAAGGTCGGCTCCTCGACCACCGCGTCGTTCACCGAGACCGGCCTGAGCCCGTCGACGGCGTACACCTACACGGTGCAGGCCAAGGACGTGGCCGGGAACATCTCGGCGGCGTCGTCGGGCCTCACGGTCACGACGAAGGCCGGGACGTCCGACACGACCGCTCCGAGCGTCCCGACGGGTCTGGCCGCCGGCACGATCACGTCGGACACGGTCGCCCTGTCCTGGACCGCGTCCACCGACAACACCGGTGGCTCGGGCGTGGCGGGGTACGACGTCTACCGCGGCACGACGAAGGTCGGCTCCTCGACCACCACGTCGTACACCGACACGAGCCTGAGCCCGTCCACGGCGTACTCGTACACCGTGCGGGCGAAGGACGTGGCGGGCAACGTGTCGGCGGCGTCCTCGGCGCTGCCCGTCACGACGAAGGCCCAGGTCACCGACGGTGACCCGCCCAGCGTCCCGACCGGTCTGGTCGCCACCACGGTGACCCAGACGGCCGTGACCCTCACCTGGGCGGCGTCCACCGACACCGGTGGCTCCGGCCTCGCGGGCTACGACGTGTACCGGGGCACCACGAAGGTCGGTACCCCGACCTCCGCCTCGTACACGGACTCGGGTCTCACGGCCGCGACGGCGTACCAGTACACCGTCCGGGCGCGTGACAACGCGGGCAACGTCTCGGCGGCCTCGTCCGCCCTGTCGGTGACCACGAAGTCGACGACCACGACCGCCACCTGCAAGGTGTCCTACACCGCCAACAGCTGGAACAACGGCTTCACGGCGTCGGTGAAGGTCACCAACACGGGCACCACGGCGCTCAACGGCTGGAGCCTCGGCTTCTCGTTCGCGAACGGCCAGAAGGTCACGCAGGGCTGGAGCGCCGACTGGTCGCAGTCGGGCACGGCCGTGACGGCGAAGAACGCGGCGTGGAACGGCTCGCTCGGTGCGGGCCAGTCGGTCGACATCGGGTTCAACGGCTCCCACTCGGGGACCAACAACAACCCGACGTCGTTCACGCTGAACGGCGCCACCTGCAGCTGATCGAGCTGCTCCGCCGCCTCGAGCGGCAACCAGGGGCCGGTCCCGGGACATTCCCGGGGCCGGCCCCTCGGCCGTCTCCGGAGGGGTAGGGGTGTCCCACCTGTGGGTCGGTGGGGGCCCCTGGTGTCCGAGGGCCGGGGCCGGGGCCTAGCGTCGTCAGCATGAGCTTCGACGACACCGCCACGACGACGACGCCGCTGCCGCCGCCCGGGGCACGCGGCGCGGCCGACGCGCCGACCGCTGTCCACCCCCGGGCCGCCGGCCGGCCCCCGGCGGCGACCGCCGCCGCCGCGACCACCGCCCCGACCCCGGTGACCACGGACGACGACCTCCGCGTCGTCGCGCCGGCGCTGGCCGGCGTGCGAGCCCTGGTCACCGCGCCCGTGTCGGCCGCGACGTGGCGCGCGATCTCGCAGATCGTGGTCGGCAGCGTCGCCCTCTTCATCATGGGCTTCTGGCTGTCGGTGGCACTGTCCTTGGCGGCCGGCCTCGGCGTCGTGTTCCTGGTGGGTGTCCCGGTCCTGGTCCTGACGCTGTGGACCACGCGCCCGTACGCCCAGCTGGAGCGGGCCAGGCTCGCCGCTCAGTCGCTCGTCGAGATCCCCGCACCTCGGTACCGGCAACCGTCCCGGGACGGCTGGTGGCCGCAGTGGGTCGCCATCCTCGCGGACGCCAGGACGTGGGGGCACGTGGCGTACGTCGTGGTCGCGGGACTCCTCATGACCGTCGCGACCGTGCTCGTGACGGCCCTCGGCTCCGGCGGGCTGGCGCTCGTGGTGTACCCGATCCTCTCGGCGGCGCTGCCCGACGTGCACCTGCCGGGCCACTGGACGGCGACCATGGTCGGCGGCGTCGTCGCGATCTGGCTGGCGGCGCTCGTGGCCCAGGCGAGCACGCTCGCCCAGGTCCGCCTCGCACGCTTCACGCTGGGCGCGTCCGCACGGGACCTGGCGGTCCTCGCGGCGCAGGAGCGTGCCGCGCGAGCCGAGGGCCGTGCCGAGCACCTGCAGGAGACCCGGACCGCCGCGGTCGGTGCCGCGGACGACGAGCGCCGCCGCATCGAGCGCGACCTGCACGACGGCGCCCAGCAGCGGCTCGTGGCGCTCGGCGTCGAGCTCGGCGTGGCCCGCCGGACGGCGACCGCGGACCCCGAGGCGGCCGCGGCAGCCCTCGACCACGCGCACCGCGAGGTCAAGGAGACCCTCGCCGAGCTGCGCGACCTCGTCCGCGGCATCCACCCTGCCGTGCTCACCGACCGCGGCCTCGACGCGGCACTGTCGGCACTCGCCGCCCGCAGCCCGGTGCCCGTCGAGGTGAGCGTCCCGCACCCCACCCTGCTCGGCACCGCCGGCACGTCGGCGCAGGCCGCCGCCTACTTCGTGGCCGCCGAGGCGCTGACCAACGCCGCCAAGCACTCCCGCGCCCGGCTCGTCCGGGTCGAGGCCGGCGTGCACGACGGCCGGCTGAGGCTCGTGGTCCAGGACGACGGGGTCGGTGGTGCCACCGCCCACCCGGGCAGCGGGCTCGACGGCCTGCGCAGCCGGGTCGCGGCGCTGGACGGCACGTTCGACCTGGACAGCCCGGCCGGAGCCGGCACCCGACTCACCGTGGAGGTGCCGTGCGCATCGTGATCGCCGAGGACTCCGTCCTCCTGCTCGACGGGCTCACGCGCCTGCTGACCGCGGAGGGGCACGAGGTGACCGGCTACCCGACCGCCGACGAGCTCGTCGCCGCGCTCGGCCCGGGCGCGACGCTTCCCGACGTGCTCGTGACCGACGTCCGGATGCCCCCGACGCACACCGACGAGGGCCTGCGGGCCGCCGTCCACCTGCGCAGCCTGCACCCGCGGCTGCCGGTGCTGGTGCTCTCGCAGTACGTCGAGCAGCGCTACGCACGGGACCTGTTCGCCGGCGACGTCCGCGGCCTGGGGTACGTGCTCAAGGACCGGGTGGCGGACGTGGACGAGTTCCTCGACGCGCTCGCGCGGGTGGCCGGGCTCGGCACCGTGATCGACCCCGAGGTCGTCGCCCAGATCCTCGCCCGGACCCGCAGGTCCGGGCTGGAGACGCTCACCCCGCGCGAACGGGACGTCCTGGGCCTGATGGCCGAGGGGCGATCGAACGCGGCGATCGCCGACCGCCTCGTCGTCGGGCTCCCCGCCGTCGAGAAGCACGTCACCTCCATCCTCACCAAGCTCGGGCTGCCCCCGGACGGCGACGACCACCGCCGCGTCCTCGCGGTGCTGCGCTGGCTCGAGCACACGCCTTCGACAGGAGAACGGCCATGACCGCCACGCTCGAGAGTCCTGTTCAGCCGCCACCGCCGGCACCTCCTCGCTCGCCGGGCTCACGGGCGCTCGTCTGGACCGGCGGAGTCCTCGGCGGGCTGATCCTGCTCGGCAGCGCGTACAGCGCGACCGGCCAGCTCGTCGCCGCCAACGTCGACGTCGAGTCCACGGCGCGCACCGCCACCTACGACGCTCTGCCGGTGGTCCGCCTCGTCGCGGACGGTGACGTCACGGTCACCACGGGCGGCTCCGAGGTCGTCGTCCGCCGCGAGTCCCGCAGCGCGCTCGCGACCCCCCGCTACAGCGTGGACGTGGTGGGCGGCCGGCTCCTGGTGCAGCACAGGTGCGACTGGTGGAGCCCCGGTGTGTGCTCCGCGTCGCTGGTCGTGCAGGTGCCCGAGGGCACCGACGTCGAGATCGAGGCGTCCGACGGCGACGTGTCCGCCCAGGCGCTGCGCGGGTCGCTCGACGCCCACACGTCCGACGGCGCGACCGTGGTCGAGGACGTGGTCGGCGACGTGTCGGTCCACGGCAGCGACGGGCGGATCGACGTGTCCTCGGTGCAGGGCGACGTGGACGTGTCGTCCTCGGCCGGCCGCGTGGACGTCTCCGACGTGTCCGGCCGTGCCGACGTGCACTCCAGCGACGGCCGCATCGAGCTCTCGGCGGTGCACGGCGACGTCGACGCCTCGGCGAGCGACGGCGACGTGACCGTCTACGGCACGGGGGAGCCCGTGGCGCTCGACATCTCCGTCGCGGACGGACACCAGACCGTCACGGGCACCACCGACCCGGGCGCGAGCGTCCACGTGCGGATCCACGCCAGCGACGGCAACGTGGCCTACCTGGGCCCGAACGGCTGAGCGCGGCCCGCGCCGGGCGGGTCGACCACGTGGTCGTCGTGACGCACCGGCCGCAGCCTGACGGCTGGGACCCCGACGCGGCGATCCAGGGCGACCGGGTGCTGCACGTGCGCCGTCGACCTGTGTGAGCGGGTGGCGCAGACGTCCGTCACGCGTCGGGTGCACCGGCGGCCGCCGCGAGCCTGACGGTCGCGGTCCACCGTGCGATCTCGTCGTCGATCTCGAACGACGAGGGGCCGACCCCGTCCCACAGCCGTTCCGCGCCGTCGGCGGTCCCGTCCGGACGGCGGACCGTGAGGACCGTCATCGGGTACGCGCCGTCGGCGGCGACGGTCCACCCGATGTCGGCCAAGCCTCGGTTGACGCCCTCGGCGAGGGCGACCTGCACGGCGGCCGCGCGCAGATGGGCCGCGGGATCGCAACGGTCGATGGCGTGGTCCAGTGCCTCGGTGTGCGGGTCGGAATCGCCCGCCCAGTCCTCCCGGAGCCGGCCGAGCGCCGGCAGGAGAGCCGGGTCGGCAAGCGCAGCGGCGGCCACCAGGTCCAGGAGGTAGATGGTCGATGCCCCCTCGTCGAGCCGGCGCCGTATCGCGGCCCGGGCACGATCGTCGCCCCGGCGCGCCAACCCCAGGGACGCCTCGAACCGGGTGTCACCGCCGTCGTCGTCGAGCCGTTCCGCCAAGGCATGACGGATCTCCTCGCCATCGAGCGTGCTCAGCGTCCCGAGGCCGAACGTGGCCCAGTCGCGCACGCCCGGGTCGACGTCACCCGAGAGGCTGATGAGCGCAGCGACGGCCTGCGGGGACAGCTCCTCGCCGCAGAACATGATGGGGAGCGACCGTGCGACGTGCTCGCGCACGATCGGGTCGTCGTCGTCGACGTACAGCAGCAGCTCCGGCACCCAGGCGGGGTCCTCGGCGCGGCCGAGCGCCGAGACGAGCCATCGTCGGGTCTCCGCGTCGCGCTCATGCCGCGCCGCCGAGGACAGGGCAGGCACGACCTGTTCCGCGAACGGACGCCCGTGCTCGTATCCCAGCTCGCCCAGCACCCAGGCCGCCGCCTGTCGCGACCATGGGTCTTCCTCTGTCAGGGCTGGGAGTGCCCACTCCAGCACGACCGGTTCGCCGCGCTTCTGCAAAAGCCGAACGAGCGTGAACGCGGCATCGTCATCGAGCTCGTCCGCCGGCCGGTCACCCAGTGCAAGGAGCTGCAGCCAGGCGCTCTCGCTGTCCACCAGGTCTCTCCGTCCCGCACCGAGGGGTGGCCCGAGCACGATCCTGCCGGTACCACCGTCACGCGAAAGGCCCTCACGCCCGAGCGTTTCCGCTGACCGTGAGGGCCTTTCACACTGTCGGGGTGGCGGGATTCGAACCCACGACCTCTTCGTCCCGAACGAAGCGCGCTACCAAGCTGCGCCACACCCCGTGGAGCCCCGTAAGGATAGCCGACGGGTGCCGTTCGGACGAAACCGGGACCCTCAGCCGGCGACGAGCGTCAGGAGCGTCGCCTCAGGGCGGCAGGCGAACCGCACGGGGGCGTACGGCGAGGTGCCGAGGCCGCCCGACACGTGCAGCCAGGTCGACCCCGCGCCGCCCGGGCGGTCGGGCCGCGGCCCGGGCCAGCCGTGCAGGCCCTTGGCCCGCCTGGTGTCGAGGTCGCAGTTGGTGACGAGCGCGCCCCAGCCGGGGACGGCGAGCTGGCCGCCGTGGGTGTGGCCCGCGATGACGACGTCGACGTCGTCGTCGTGCATCGAGTCCAGCACCCGGCGGTACGGCGCGTGCGTGACGCCGAGGTGCAGGTCGACGGCCGTGCCGCCGGTGCGTGCGTCGTCCGGGCCGCCCGCACCGGGGTACCGGTCGAGGTCCAGGTGCGCGTCGTTGGTGCCGACGAGCGAGACCCGGCGGCCGTCGAGGTCGAGGACGTCCCGACGGTTGTCGAGGTCGACCCATCCGGCGTCACGGAACCGTGCGCGGAGCTCGCGCCAGGGGAGGTGGGCAGGCTGGGGCCGGTGCGGCCCGCGGGCGTCGGGCAGCAGGTACCGGGCCGGGTTCTTCAGGACCGGCGCGACGAAGTCGTTCGAGCCCCACACGAACGCGCCGGGCCTCGCCAGGTGCGGTTCCAACGCGTGCAGCAGCGCCGGCATGGCGTCGAGGTGCGCCCAGTTGTCGCCCGTGTCGACGACCAGGTGCGGGTCCAGCGAGGCGAGGTCACGGACCCAGTCGACCTTCCGGTGCTGACCGGGCATCAGGTGGAGGTCGGACAGGTGCAGGATCCGCAGCGGAGCCTGCCCTGGGGGCAGCACCGGGACGGTCAGCTCGCGCAGCGCGTACCAGCGCACCTCGACGACCGACGCCCAGGCGAGCGCGGCCACCCCTGCGAGGGCGAGCCCGCCGGCGGTGCGGGCGAGGGCGCCTGCACCGCCGGGCACGGAGCCCATCAGCCGTTGCCGCGGCCGGGACCGCCGCCGTTGCCGCCGCCTCCGTTGCCGCCCCCGCCCCCGCCCCCGCCGCCGTTGCCGGGCTGCCCCGGGAAGCCCGGCTGCCCGGTCGGCGGCTGGCCGTTCGAGATCTTCAGGGTGACGACCGCTCCGAGCGTGGCGGTCCCGGTGGGACTCTGCTCGGCGACCGAGCCGGCGGGCACCGTGGACGGGATCTGGTTCGGGTCGACGGACACGGAGAACCCGGCACCCTTGAGCGCCGCGGTCGCGTCACCCACGGACTTGCCGACCACGTTCGGGACGAACTTCTTCTCGCCGAAGACCTGCTTGTCCTCGGGCGCTGCGAAGTCCGGGTTGGGCTGGCCGTCGAGCGCCTGCACCATGAACGACTTCCACAGCGGCGCCGCGAACGTGGAGCCGAACAGGCGCTCGTAGAACTCGCCCTTGATGGTCACGTCCTGGACCGGCGTCGGCTTCGCGCTGTACCCGATCCAGGTCACGGTGGCGAGCATCGGGGTGTACCCGGCGAACCAGGTGTACTCGTTCTCGGACGTGGTTCCCGTCTTGCCGGCGGCCGGGAACGGCGGCGCGCCCACCTGCTTCGCGGTGCCGGTCCACACGTTCTTGAGCGCGAAGTTCAGCGCGTTCGCGTACCGGGGCTCGATCGCCTGGTGGCAGTTCGCCTGCGGGATCGGGAGCTCGTTCCCGGCCGCGTCCTGGACGCTCGTGATCGCGATCGGCGCGCAGTAGACGCCGCCGGACGCGAACGCGGCGTACGCCGCGGCGACGGTCAGCGGAGCGACCGACTCCGAGCCGATGATGTTGGCCGGGAAGGGCCGGTAGGGCGCCGGGTCGGTCTTGCGGTCACCAGGCGTGTGGATGCCCAGGTCGGTCGCGCCCTGCATGATCCCGCAGAGGTCGAGCTTGGTGCCCATCGCGATGTAGGCGGAGTTCACCGAGTTGCGGGTCGCGTCCACGACCGACATCGGGTGCGTCTCGCCGCTGCCCGAGTTGTGGAACTTGTACGTGCCACCGGAGAGGCGGGTGCAGCTCCCGTGGAACGCGCTCATCGGGTACTGCAGGGGCGTCGCGTCGATGGTCTCGTTCAGGCTGTGGCCTTCCTTCAGCCACTCGAGCAGCGTGAACGGCTTGAACGTCGAGCCGGGGGAGAAGCCCTGCGAGGCGCCGTACTGGAAGTCGGTGTTGTAGTTGATCGGCTCGTCGCGGGGGTTGGTCGCCACGGCGGAGTAGTTCCGGTTCTGCGCCATCGCGAGGATCTTGCCGCTGCCCGGCTGCACGGTGACGAGGGCGTCGGCGACGTTCGACGCGTCGTCGACGGGGATCGCGGCCTTCGCCTCGGCGTCCGCGATGGCCTGCAGGTGCGGGTCCAGCGTGGTGGTGATGGTCAGGCCCCCGCGCAGCAGGTTCGTGATCCGCTCCTCTTTCGTGGCGCCGAACGCCGGGTCGTTGCCGATCACCTTGGTGACGTAGTCGCAGAAGTAGCCCGACCCCGCGACGACGTCGCCCGCCGTCATGCAGCCCTGCCGGAGCGTCTGCACGTGCAGCGTCGCGGCGAGCGGCGTCGTGATGCCCGCGTCGTACTCGGCCTTGGTGATGTACTTCTGCTGGTACATGAGGAGCAGGACGCGGTTGCGCCGCTTCTCCGACGGCTCCGGGTTGACGACCGGGTCCCACTTCGTGGGGCTCTGGGTGATGCCGGCGATCGCCGCCGCCTCCAGGTAGTTGAGGTCCTTCGCGGGCTTGCTGAAGAAGTGCTGCGCCGCAGACTCCGCCCCGTACACCGACGCGCCGAACTGCGCGATGTTCAGGTACTTCTCGAGGATCTGGTCCTTCGTCATCGTCTTCTCGAGCGTGATCGCGAGCTTCGCCTCGCGCAGCTTGCGGGCGTACCCCTCGGTCCCGTCCGCCTCCTTGGCGGCCTGAACGGCGGCGAGCTGCTCAGCCTCCGTCCCGGTGGACAGGGCCTTCTCGATCAGGACGTTCTTGACGTACTGCTGGGTGAGCGTCGATGCGCCCTCCTGGCCGTCCTGGCCGCCGAGGTTCCGCACGAACGCGCGGGCCATGCCCTGCGGGTCGACGCCCGCGTGCTTGTAGAAGCGCTTGTCCTCGGTCGCGATCACCGCGTGCTGCAGCTGCACCGAGATGTCGGTGAGCGGCACGACGACGCGGTTCTGCTTGTAGAACGTGGCCAGCAGGCTGCCGTCGGCCGCGAGGATCGTCGACTTCTCCGGGAGCGTCGTCTCGCCGAGCTCGGTGGGCAGCCCGTCGAACGCGGTCACCGACAGGTCGGTCACCCCGTTCGCGGCGGCCACCCCAGGCAGGACCAGGCCTGCGGCGAGCACGCCACCGACCCCCGCCACCAGGACGAAGGACAGCAGAAGGGCCAACGCCTGGAAGACGTTGACCTGTCGGCCGCGCGAGCGAGCAGGGTTCGGCATGCCGACAGGGTAGTCGGGGCCCCTGTCAGGACTGCGCCGGACGGGTGCAGGCCCTCGGGACCTGCACTCAACCTGCACATGCGTCCACATGCGTCGGAGCCGTGGCGAACATGGTCACCCGTCCACCAGTCGATATGACCCGAACGGAGGCTCGCCAGATGCCTGCGGCACCCGCTAGTTTCCCGGCAGGACCCGGGTGCGTTCGCTGCGGCACGCTCCCGTCATGGCGCCAGGAGGGCGAGTGTCGACAGTCACCTACGACGCACACTGGACGGCCGTCGCCGCGTGCGGCACCGGCAAGATCTCGCCCGACGCGCTCTTCGTCGAGGGTGCTGCCCAACGCGAGGCGCGCACCGTGTGCCTGGGCTGCCCCGTGCGCCTGGAGTGCCTCGCCGATGCGCTGGACAACCGGATGGACTTCGGGGTGTGGGGTGGCATGACGGAGCGTGAGCGGCGGGCGCTGCTGCGGCGGCGGCCCGACGTCCGGTCGTGGTGGTCCGAGCTCGTCGGCACCGACAGCCTGGCGATGCCCGTGCGGTGAGAGCGCTCGCACGAGGTCGGCCGGGCCCGCACTAGGGTGTGGCGCATGGCCACGAAGTGGGAGTACGCGACGATTCCGCTCATCATCCACGCCACCAAGGCGATCCTCGACCAGTGGGGAGCCGACGGCTGGGAGCTCGTCCAGGTGATCCAGGGACCGGACGCCGGCCTGGTGGCGTACCTCAAGCGGCCCAAGGAGTCGTGATGGGCGCCGCGGCCCGCCTCGCCGAGCTCGGGCTCGAGCTCCCCGAGGTCGCGCTGCCGCTGGCGGCGTACGTGCCCGCGGTCCGGTCCGGCGCCTACGTGCACACGTCGGGGCAGCTGCCGTTCGTCGCGGGCGCCCTGCCGGCCACCGGCAAGGTCGGCGCCGGGATCCCGCTCGAGGACGCCACCGGCTACGCCCGCACGGCGGCGCTGAACGCCCTGGCCGCGGTCGCGGCGGTCGTCGCAGCCGACGGTGGCCCGGCCGGCGCTGACGCGCTCGACCGGATCACCCGTGTGGTCAAGGTCGTTGGCTTCGTCGCCAGCGACCCCGGGTTCACCGCGCAGCCCGCGGTGGTGAACGGCGCGAGCCTGCTGCTGCACGACGTGCTCGGCGACGCCGGGGTGCACGCCCGCTCGGCGGTCGGCGTGGCCGTCCTGCCCATGGACTCGCCCGTGGAGATCGAGATCGTCGTCGAGCTCGAGGCCTGACCGCACGCCGGCGTACGCCCGACGGCGGTGAGCCGGCGGCCGGCCGCGGACGCCCGGGCCGGCACGGCCACCTCAGCGGGCGCGGCGCTCCAGGCGGTCGACGTCCAGGAGCACCACGGCGCGGCCCTCACGCCGGACCCAGCCGCGGGCGGCGAAGTCGGCGAGCGCCTTGTTCACGGTCTCGCGCGACGCTCCGACCAGCTGGGCCAGCTCTTCCTGCGTCAGGTCGTGAGCCACGCGGACGCCCTCGTCGACCGGCTCGCCGAACCGCGTCGAGAGGTCCAGGAGCGCCTTCGCGACGCGTCCGGGCACATCCGAGAAGACGAGGTCGGCCAGCGCCTCGTTGGTGCGGCGCAGCCGGCGGGCGAGGGCCTGCAGCAGCTGCTGGGCGACCGCGGGCTTGTCGTGCAGCCAGCGGACCAGCTCCGTGTGGCCGAGCTCGAGCACGACGGCGTCCGCGACGACCGTCGCGGTGGCGGTGCGCGGGCCCGGGTCGAACAGCGAGAGCTCGCCGAACATCTCGCCCGGGCCGAGGACCGCGAGCAGGTTCTCCCGGCCGTCGTTGGAGCGGCGGCCGAGCTTGATCTTGCCCTCACGGACCACGTAGAGGCGGTCGCCGGGGTCACCCTCGTGGAAGAGCGTGTCGCCACGGACCGCCTCGATCGGCTTCATGCTGTCGACGAGCGCCGACGAGGCCTCCGGGTCGAGCCCAGCGAACAACGGGGCCGCCAGCACGATGTCGTCCTCCACCGTGGCACACACCTTCCCGGCCGCTGTGCGGCCAGCCGGCCGTCCACGCCCGGTCGGGCGGTGACGGCATCGAGCCTGGGCGGCGGCGACGAGCCACCACAGCCACCACAAGTCTGCCCCATGCGGGGCCGGACCTGCGGCCTAGCTGCGGCCGAGGGGCCGGTGGATGAGCTGGGCCGCGGTCGAGGGGTCGACCGCGAGGCTGGCGATGAGCTCGTCCGTGGCGTGGGTCAGGGCGTCCTCGACGCCCGCCTGGTACGTCGCGAGCCGGGCGTCGAGCGCGTGCAGCTCGTCGAGCTGCGCCACGTCGGCACCGGCCTGGCCCGTGCCCAGCACGGCGGCGAGCTCCGCCGGACGCGGCACGCTCACGCCGACCTCCAACGGCAGCTGGAACGCGACGTCCTCGCCGAGGACGTCCGGACGGGCGGCCCGGGCGACAGCCAGGTCCAGCCGTGCGCGGACGATCCGCCGCCACCAGGCCACCCTGGCGCGTTCGACGCGCAGCGCGCGGCGGTCGAGACGCAGGTCACGTACCCGCTGTTCGACGGGTGGCGTCATGGGCCAGGTCCTCCTCGGGGAGTGTTCCTCCACGTTCTCGGTGTCGCCGGCGTCCGACTTGAGCCCACTCGTGCCGACGTCCCCCGACGGGAGCAACCGGGCACGTGTCACCCGTGCGTGCCGAGGCCGGGCAGCGAACGCGCATGTCAGCGGCTCGTCCTAGGCTCCCGGTGTGACGACGACCGCATCGCAGGAGTCCCCGCTGGCGCGGACGCGGCGGGCGCGACGGGTGGACCGCGCCCTCGCGGTGCGGTACCCCGACGCGCACTGCGAGCTCGACTTCACGTCACCGTTCGAGCTTCTCGTCGCGACGGTGCTCTCGGCACAGACCACGGACGTCCGGGTCAACCTCACCACGCCGACACTCTTCGCCAGGTACCCCGACCCGCAGTCGCTCGCTGCGGCGAACCCGGACGAGCTCGAGGAGATCCTCCGGCCGACCGGCTTCTTCCGGGCGAAGGCGCGCTCGGTCACGGGCCTGTCGCAGGCCATCGTCGAGCGGTTCGGCGGTGAGGTGCCGCACCGGCTGAAGGACCTCGTCACCCTGCCGGGGGTCGGTCGCAAGACGGCGAACGTGGTGCTCGGCAACGCGTTCGGTGTCCCCGGCATCACGACGGACACGCACGTGCTGCGGCTCTCCAAGCGGTTGGGCTACACCGAGAGCGACGACCCGCTGGTGGTGGAGCGCGAGCTCGGTGCGCTGCTGCCCCGGGCGGACTGGACCATGGCGTGCCACCGGCTGATCTTCCACGGCCGGCGCACCTGCTTCGCCCGCAGGCCGGCGTGCGGCGCCTGCCCGGTGGCGTCCCTGTGCCCGTCGTACGGCGTGGGAGAGGTCGACCCGGTCAAGGCCGCGGCGATGGTCAAGGAGTGACGGGACCGGCGTCCGGGTCAGGCGGAGGGACGAGGAGCGTCGGGGCGCACGGTCTCGTCGAGCCAGTCGAGCAGCAGCTCGGTGATCGTCTCGGGGACCTCGTCGGGCAGGTAGTGGCCGGCCGAGGACACCAGCTCGTACCGATAGCTCGGACCGACGAGCCGGGCCGTGCTCGCGGAGAGGGCGGCGCCGGCGGCCGGTCGGAGCCCGTCCTTGGCGCCGTGCACCTGCAGCACCGGTAGCGGGCGCGTCGACTCGAGCGCCGAGTGGTACCGGCGGCCGTCGAGCCGGGGCATCGAGCGCACGAGCCAGCGCAGCTGCTCCATCTGGCTGTGGGCGGCGAACGGCACCCGGATCGCGTCCCGGTACGTCCGCTCGGTGTGCGCGTCGAGCCATCCCGGCGTGCCGCCCCACTCGGTGAGGAGCTGCACCACCAGGTCGCCCCGCACGAGGGCGCGCTCGGGGAACGACGGGAGCTGTGCGAACGCCAGCCGGCGCAGCGCCCGCGGTCGCAGCGCGGCGCGTGGGTGGCCCTGCATGTCGAGGGGGTGAGGCGCCCCGAGAGCGGCGACGGCCCGGACCACCTCCGGGTGCAGTGCGGCGAGCGCCCACGCGATCTCACCGCCGGTGCCGTTGCCCACGACGACGGCCCGTTCCGCGCCGAGCGACCGGACCACACCGGCGACGTCGGTGGCCAGCGTCGGCACGTCGTAGCCCTGGGGCGGCTTGTCGGACCCGCCGGTCCCACGGACGTCCATCGCGGCGACCCGGTAGCCGGCCTCGGCGAGCGCAGGCAGCTGGTGGCGCCACGCCCACCAGAACTGCGGGATGCCGTGCAGGAGCACGACGAGAGGGGCGTCACGGTCCTCGGGTCCGCACGCGGCCACATGGAAGCGCGCACCGTTCGCGGCCACGAACCGGTGCTGCCACGGGCCGTCGATCAAGAGCGCGGCGGAGTCGACGGTCGTCATCGAGGCGAACCTACCCGACCGTGTCGATGCCGACACCGAGTCCGGTGCCGTCGTCCCCGGCGTGGTGCCGGTCCCGCCACCAGAGGGCGGCGCCGCCCAGCAGCGCGGCGACGAGCGATGCGACGAGGACTGCCACGACGACGTGCTCGTCGTGCGGGTTGCCCTCGCCGAAGGCGAGCTCACCGACGAGCAGCGAGACGGTGAACCCGATGCCGCCGACGAGCCCGACCGCCAGCACGTCCCCCCAGCCGAGCCCCGGGGCGAGCGTGGCACGCGTGAAGGTGGCGACGAGCCAGGTGGCGGCCACGATGCCGAGCGGCTTCCCGGCCACCAGTCCGAGCGCGACGCCCTGCGCGACGGGATCGGACAGGGTGCTCTGCAGCACGCCCGCGCCGAGCGTCACCCCGGCGGCGAACACCGCGAACACCGGGACGGCGAACCCGGCGGACCACGGGCGCCACCGGTGCTCCCACTGCTCGGCGAGCGACTCCTGCGGCGGCTCAGGCAGCCGGCGCGCCCGCTGGGTCGCGGCCACGGTCGCGGGGGCGGTGAGGCCGAGCAGGACGCCCGCGATGGTCGCGTGCACCCCTGACGCGTGCAGGAGCGCCCAGGCGAGGACACCGAGCGGGAGCAGGAGCCATCCCGACGTCCAGCCCCGTCGGACCACGAGGGCGAAGACGACGACCGTGACAAGGGACGCGACGAGCGGTCCGAACGCCACGTGGTCCGTGTAGAAGATGCCGATCACGATGATCGCGAGCAGGTCGTCGACCACCGCGAGCGTGAGCAGGAACGCGCGCAGCGAGTTGGGCAGGCTCCGTCCGACGATGGCGAGGACCGCGACGGCGAAGGCGATGTCCGTCGCCGTCGGCACGGCCCAGCCGGTGAGGTCGCCGCCGTCGGCGCCGACGTTCACGGCGACGTAGAGGGCGGCGGGCACGACCATGCCGCCCACCGCGGCCACGATGGGCACGACCGCCCGGCGGGGGTCACGCAGCTCGCCGGCGACGATCTCCCGCTTGAGCTCGAGGCCGACGACGAAGAAGAAGACCGCCAGCAGCCCGTCCGTCGCCCAGCCGGCGACCGACAGGTCGAGGTGCAGCGCGGCCGGGCCGATCACGAGGTCCGACACCTGGTGGTACGACGTCGGCCACACGTTGGCCCAGGTCAGGGCGATGACCGTGCCGATCAGCAGCAGCACGCCGCCGGTGCGCTCCTCACGCAGGGTGTCGGCGAGGTTGCGCTCGCCGCCCGGCGTGAGCGTCGCGAAGAGGCGCTCAGCGGGGCGTCGCACGGTCAGGCGTCGGCGGGCTCGGGGAGGGACCGGTCGTCGACCGGGCCGCGCCGGTCCTTCGGCGGGTCGAACCGGTACCCGACGTTGCGCACCGTGCCGATGAGCTGCTCGTGCTCCGGGCCGAGCTTGGCGCGCAGCCGACGCACGTGGACGTCGACCGTGCGGGTGCCTCCGTAGTAGTCGTAGCCCCACACCTCCTGGAGCAGCTGGGCACGGGTGAACACCCGGCCGGGGTGCTGCACGAGGTACTTGAGGAGCTCGAACTCCTTGTAGGTGAGGTCGAGCGGGCGGCCACGGAGACGTGCGGTGTAGCCGCCGGCGTCGATGGTGAGCTCGCCGGAGGAGATCTCCTGCGGGGCGTCGTCGAACCCCGTGGTCGCCGCGCGCTCCATGACGAGCCGGAACCGCGTCTCGACCTCGGCCGGCCCGGCGGACTCGAGCACGATGTCGTCCGCGCCCCACTCCGCGGTCACCACGGTGAGCCCGCCCTCCGTGAGGACGAGCACGAGCGGGACCGTCAGGCCTGTGGCGCGCAGCAGGCGGCAGGTGGTGCGGGCCGTGACGAGGTCGCGGCGCGCGTCCAGCACCACGATGTCCGCGTCCGGTGCGTCGACCAGCGCCGAGGGTTCGACGGGGAGGACCCGGACACGATGGGACAGCAGACCGAGGGCCGGGAGCACCTGGGCGGAGCCGCCGGACGCTGGAGTGAGCAGCAGCAGATCCGCCACCTGGTACCTCCCCGCGTGCGAGTGGTGCACACGGTACCGCCTGGCTCGCGCGGTTCGCGCCGACCGACCAGGGGGCGGCGGCGGGTCTGCGACAATCGACGCCGTGCAGACCCCCTCGTCCCCGACCAGCGTGCGCCGGTAGCGGCCCGTGCAGCTCGCCACACGCGCGGTCGTCACGGCCGTTCTCGCCGCCCTGGTCGCAGTCGCCGGGTACTTCGGGGGGATCTACGTCGCCGGCGCCGCGGGCCTCCTCGCGCTCCTGTTCGCCATCGGCTGGCCGACGCTCGCCGGGCTGCCCTTCCGTCCCGGCTCCGCCGCCGTCATCGCGCTGGGCGGCCTCGGTGCCGTCGCGGTGGTGCACCTCGTGCTCGGCGAGCCCTACCTGCGGGACCTGCCGGTGGTCCTCGCCGGTGCGATCGGGCTCGCCTTCGTCAACGAGCTGCTGCGCCGCGACGGCCGCCCACGGCTCGTGGAGTCCGTGTCCGGCACGGTCGCCGGGACCGCCGTCGCGGTCGCCGTGACCGGCTGGGTCGCCACGGGGCGGTCGCCCGGCGGCGCGTCGCTCGTGGTCGCCGGTGCGACCGCCCTGGCAGTCGGGTCCGCCGTCGTCGCCGTCTCCCTCGTGCCGTGGCTCGGCGCGATCGTGACCACGGCGGCCGCCACGGCCGCGGGTGCCCTCGCCGGCGCGCTGCTGCCGGACATGAAGGTGCTGCCCGGTGCCGCGACGGGCTTCGCCGTCGGTGTGCTGGTCGCCGCCCTGCACGCCCTGTTCGACCGGTTGCCGGCGCTGTCGCGCAGGACGGCGGCGCTCGCCGCCGTCACCCTCCCGGTCACCGTGACGGGCACGCTCGTGTACGTCGTCGGACGGGTGCTGGGGGGCTGACGTGGGTCGCGTGCTGCTCGTCCTCGCCGTCCTGGTGCTCGCCACCGGGCTCGGGCTGTGGTGGCGCGCGCGCAACGGCCGGTTCACCGCGGTCGACCCGCGGGTCGTCGAGCAGGCGGGGCGCACCCCCGACACGGGGGACGGCACGCGGCTGACCGCCGCCGAGCTCGGGGCGCCCCTCGGGTCGGAGCTGACGTTCGTCCAGCTCTCCAGCGCGGTCTGCACGCCCTGCCGGCGTACGCACGCCGTCCTCGAGGAGGTGGCCGCCGAGCACGACGGCGTCTCACACGTGGAGCTGGACGTGGAGCAGCACCTCCACCTCGTGCGACGCTTCGACGTGATGCGCACGCCCACCACCCTGCTGGTCGACGCCCACGGCGTCGTCGTCGGCCGCCTCTCCGGCGCGACCGACCGTCGGCAGGTGCTCGCAGCCCTGGCGTCGTGTCGGGGCTCGTGTCCCGACGGGGTCACGCCCCGCTGACGACCGAGCGCCGCGGCTCCTGCGCCGAGGCTGCCGGAGCACCGCGAGCCGGTGCCCACGTCGGGCGGTGAGGACCCCGGCCCCGCCACCGTCCAGCCGCGCCCCGACCGGGGCGTCCCACCTTCCGGAGACCCCTCATGTCCGAGCCTGTCCCGTCCGCTGCTGCCCCCTCGTCCGTCGTCCCGGCCCCCGTCGTCCCGCATCCCGTCGTCCCGGCCCCCGCCGGCATCGACCCCCGCGGCCCCCGCTTCGGCGCCGCGCTCACCGCCGTCCTCCTGGTCGGCGTGCTGCTCCTCGGCTCGTCGCCCGCCGCGACCGCCCTGCTCGCCGTCGTCGCCGCGGGGTTCGCTCTCGGGGTCGCGTCCGGGGTGGGCGGCACCTGGCAGGGGAACGTGTTCCGGAAGGTCGTCCGGCCGCGGCTGGCGCCCCCGACCGAGCTCGAGGACCCGCGTCCGCCGCGGTTCGCCCAGCTCGTGGGCCTCGTCGTGACGGGCGCCGGCCTCGTGCTCGCCCTGGTGGGCGTGCCGGCGGCGGTGCCGGTCGCGGCGGCGGTGGCGCTGGTCGCGGCGTTCCTCAACGCGGTGTTCGGCCTGTGCCTGGGCTGCGAGATGTACCTGCTCGGTGTGCGGCTGCGGGCGCGCGCGTAGCCACTCGCGGGCCCCGGCCCCACCCCGGCGAGTGCTCGACGCGCTCCTGGCCGAGCGGAAGGATCGAGACGGGCTCGCGCCCGTCGAGCTCCCTGCCGGCGTGACGGAGAGGGGCACCACGCCCATGCACGACGACCAGTTCACCGCGACCGGAACACACCCGTCCTCAGGCTTCCCCGGGGCGGCCTTCTCGACGGAGCCGCACGACCGCACGACGACCGACTGGGGTGTCCGTGTGCTCGCCCGACGCTGCGGCGTGGTCGGGCAGACGTCGGGAGGCGGGATCGCCGGGGTGTACGGCAACGGCCACCTCGCTCAGTTCGGTGTGCTGGGCACAGCCTTCGCGCCGCGGATCGGCGTCGTCGGGGTGAGCGTGCAGAGCACGGCCGGCATCATGAACCTCCACGTGCCGCCGGAGACCTTCGAGCTCGACGCTCTCGGTGCCGGCTCCGGCACGGGGGTCTTCGGCAGGAGCGGGTCCAGCCTCGGCGTCCACGGCATGAGCGACAGCGGCACCGCGGTCCTGGGCACCAGCACCACGGGCCTCGGCTCGCACGGCGCGAGCGCCGAGAGCACCGGCGTTCTGGGCACGAGCGAGTCCGGCTGGGGAGTCCACGGCTCGAGCGCCCGGAGCGTCGGCGGCGTGTTCGAGTCGAGGGACGGCCCCCAGGTCCGCCTCCTGCCGCGCCCGATGGTGTCGCCGGAGGGCCACGTGGCCGGCGCCGGGGGCGAGCTGCTGGCGACGACGACCGGCGCGACCTGCCGGCTGTGGTTCTGCACGCGCGCCGGTGACGAGGAGTCGGCCGAGTGGTACCTCGTTGCCGGGAGCAGACCCTTCCCCGGGGTGACGCTGTCCGCCGGCGCGACCGGGAACGACGTCAAGCGCGTCCAGATGCGGCTCAACGTGGTCTTCGGGTCCCAGCTCGACGGCGACGGCGAGCTCGGACCGATCACCGCCGAGGCCGTCGCCGCCTTCCAGGCGCAACAACGGGTCCCGCGGACCGGCGAGGTGGACGCCGTCACGTGGGAGCGGCTGTTCGCCCTGGCGTAGCGGCGGTGCGGCTCCGTCAGTAGACGAGCGCCTGCGCGCCCTCCGCGAGCGACTCCTCGACGAACACGGCCGCGCCGGCGATACGCACGCCCGGCAGCACGTCGTCGGGGGTGATGCCGCGGCGGGCGGCGCACTGGGTGCAGACCGTGACGGTGCCGCCCTCCAGGAGCACGTCCAGCAGCTCGGTGAGCGGGGTCGCGTGCTCCAGCACGAGGTCGGCGGCCCGTCCGGGCAGGCCGAACCACGCGGACTCGCCGGTGAGCCACAGGCTGACCGGGGCACCCGCGGCGACCGCGGCGGCCGCCACGGTGAACGCCTGGTTGGTCGACTCGGGGCGCTCAGTGCCGGACGTGGTCTTGATCACCAGGCTGCGCGTCGGGGTGCTCACCGGAACAGGGTAGGGGTGCGTGCTCGTTAGGATCGCTGCATGACTGTCACAGAGGGCGTCTTCATCGGGCTGCTCGTGGCGAGCGCCCTCACGATCGGCTGGTTCGCGGGGTACGTCGTGTGGAAGCTCTACAAGGGCCAGCGCTGAACGCCCGCCTCATCACCAGGAGGACCTGACCCATGCCGTTCGTCCTGCCGGACCCCGAGGGCCTCGCCCCCGAGGTCTACCCGTTGGCGTGGCTCGTCGGCCGGTGGCACGGACCCGGTGTGGTCGGCTACCCGGGCATCGACGAGACGGCGTTCACGCAGGACGTGGTGTTCGACCACGACGGCGGTCCGTACCTGTCGTACACGTCGACCATCCGGCTGGTCGTCGCACCGGACGACACGGCGGCGCTCGACGAGGACGCCGCCGTCGACGAGGGACCCGTGTGGGCCACGGAGTCGGGCTACTGGCGGGTGCCGCCCGAGCGGCCCCACGACCTGACCGAGGACCAGCATCCTGTCGAGCTGCTGGTCGCGGACCCGTCGGGCCATGTCGCCCTGTACGTGGGTGCGGTCGGCAAGGGGCGGGTCGACCTGGTGAGCGACCTCATCGCCCGGACCGCGACCGGCGCCGACGTCAGCGCCGAGAAGCGGCTGTACGGGCTGGTGCAGGGCGAGCTCATGTGGGCGCACGACATCGCCGCGTTCGGCCACCCCATGCAGTCCTATGCGTCCGCCCGGCTGGCCCGCGCGGAGCCCCCCACGTCCGACGACGAGAGCTGAGAGCCCTGTGAGCACCGACGCACCGGCCGAGGTCGGGACGGCCCACGGCGAGCCGCCGCGGCACGTCAGCCCCCTGCTGCAGCGCCGCGGCGCGGTCGGCGGCTCCGGACCGGACGCCGGCGTGGCGTGGCACTACGGCGACCCGACGGCCGAGCAGCGCGCGCTGACCCGCGGCGGCGCCGTCGTGGACCAGTCGCACCTCGGCGTGGTCCGCGTGGGTGGCCCCGACCGGCTGAGCTGGCTGAACTCCATCACGTCGCAGGAGCTCACGGCGCTGCCGCCGCGGACCTCGACCGAGCTGCTCGTGCTGAGCCCCCAGGGGCACGTGGAGCACGCGGCCGCCGTGGTCGACGACGGCGAGGCGACCTGGCTGGTCACCGAGACGCCCGCCGGGCTCGCGTCGTGGCTCGACCGGATGAAGTTCACGCTGCGCGTCGAGATCGCCGACGTCACCGACGAGTGGGCCGCGATCGGCGAGCCGGTCTCCGCCGAGGGCACGCCCGACGAGCCGGTCACCTGGCGGGACCCGTGGCCGACCACGGCGCCCGGCGGCACCCGGTACGGCCCGCCCGACGACGAGCACCCCGGTGGCGACCGCCCGTGGCGGCTGGTGCTGGTCCCGCGTGCGCGGCTGGTCGACGAGGTCCGCGCCCGGGAGGCCGCCGGCTGGCCGCTGGTCGGCACCTGGGCCTCCGAGGCCGTCCGCGTCGAGGCGTTCCGCCCGAGAGCCGCCCGCGAGGTCGACCACCGGACGATCCCGCACGAGCTCGACTGGCTGCGCACCGCGGTCCACCTGCACAAGGGCTGCTACCGAGGACAGGAGACCGTCGCGCGGGTGCACAACCTCGGACGTCCTCCGCGGCGGCTCGTCCTGCTGCACCTCGACGGCTCCGGACACCTCCTGCCCGAGCCGGGCGCCGACGTCCACGAGGCCACCGCCGACCACGAGACCGGCCGCGTCGTCGGCAAGGTCACCACGGTCGCCCGCCACCACGAGCTCGGGCCCGTGGCGCTCGCCGTCGTCAAGCGGTCCGCGCCCGTCGATGCCACGCTCGTCGTGGACTGCGAGGGCGGAGGCGTCGCCGCGGGCCAGGAGGAGGTCGTGCCGGGGGAGGGCGTGTCCGTGGACCGTCCCGCCCCGCGCGGCCCGGTGGCCCGGGGCCTCGGGGTGCACCCGAGCCTGTGACGACGAGGCTGGTGCCGGCGGGTTCGTGACCGCGGGCTCGTGACCGCGGCCTGTGACCCTGGGCGTGTGACCGGCCCTCGCGGTCCTGCACGACGACGCGCGGACCTGCGGGTCCCGGACGGGGAGGTCCCATGAGCACCGCTGCCGCCCAGCCCGAGTCGCGGTCCGACGCCCGGCTGCTCGTCGAGGCCCGCGTGCGGCAGGGCTGGGCGCGCGTGGTCGGGTCGTGGTTCCCGATCCTGCAGGCCGCCGTCGCGGGCGGCATCGCGTTCGGCATCGCGCACTTCCTCGTCGGCCACCCCTACCCGTTCTTCGCGCCGGTCAGCGCGTGGGTGGCTCTCGGCTTCTCGATGGACCGGTCGGTGCGCCGGGTGGCCGAGCTGGCGGTCGGGGTCGCCCTCGGGGTGGCGCTCGGCGACGTCGTGGTCCACCTCATCGGGTCGGGCGCGTGGCAGATGGCGGTCGTGCTGTTCGTCGCGGCGCTCATCGGCCGGTTCCTCGACCGCGGCGCCATGCTCACCACGCAGGCGGGAGTCCAGGCGATCGTGATCGTGGGGCTCCCGATGTCCAGCGGCGGACCGTTCGGACGGTGGGTCGACGCCGCGGTCGGCGGTGCGGTGGCGCTCGCGGTCGCGCTGCTCACGCCGAGCGACCCGCGCCGGCACTCACGCGCCCTCGCCAGGTCCGCCACCGAGGAGCTCGCCGCGGTGCTGCACGCCCTCGCCCGCGGCCTCGGCGGGCGGTCGTTGCCGGACATCGACGACGCGCTGGTGCGCGGGAGGGCGTCGCAGCCGGTGCTCGACGACTGGACGGAGACGTCGACGAACGCCCGGGAGCTCGCGCGTCTCTCGCCGGCCGGGCGCCGGTACCACGACGAGCTCGGGTCGCTGGTGCAGGCGTCGGTGCTCGTCGACCGGGCGATGCGCAACGCGCGCGTGCTCGTGCGGCGCTCGCGGGCCGCTGTGGAGGCCGAGCAGCCGCACGCCCTCGACGCCGTGGCCGCCCAGGTCGAGGCCACGGCACGCGCCGCCGACGACCTGGCGGCGGCGCTCGGCGGCGGCCGCGACCCGGACCGCGCGCGCGAGCGGCTCCTGGACGTCGCCGACCACCTGGACCCGTTCGTGCTGGCCGCGGACGACTGGCAGGCGCAGAGCCTGGTCCTGCTGCACCGCTCGCTGGCCGTCGACCTGCTCGAGACGGCCGGCGTACCGGCGGGGGACGCCCGGGAGCGGCTCCCCGAGATCTGACGCAGCCGGTCGGCGGTGCGTCTCGTAGGCTCGGCGCGTGTCCATCGCCACCATCCAGGTCGTCATGTTCCTCCTCTTCTACCTCGCCATCTTCGCGCTGTGCGTGTGGGCGGCCGTCGACCTGATGACGCGTCCGGCGTCGGCGTTCACGAACGGCGGGAAGCGGACCAAGCCGTTCTGGGGCGCGATCCTCGCCGCCGCGGTCGTGGTGTCGTTCCTCTCCATCCCGCTCAACGTCATCCCGTTCCCCCAGTTCCTCGGGCTGCTGGCGGCCGTCGCGGCGATCGTGTACCTGGTCGACGTGCGGCCGGCCATCAAGCCCTACTCGAAGCGTCGCGGCGGCGGCTCCGGCGGCTCCGGTGGTTCGTGGGACAGCGGGCGCGGCTGGTGACCCCGTCCGACGTCGGCACGCACGCCGTCCCGGTCGCCCGGGTCGTGCGCGGCGACCTGGTCGAGTCGGTGCACCAGGGGCACGTCGTGGTGCTCGCCCCCGACGGGTCGGTGCGGCTCGCGCTCGGCGACCCGTCGACGACCGTCTGGGCGCGGTCGGCGCTCAAGCCGCTGCAGGCCGTCGGTATGCTGCGGCTCGGCCTCGACGTCGACGACGAGGAGCTGGCGCTCGTCTGCGCCAGCCACAACGCCGAGGCGGGCCACGTCGACGTGGTGCGCGGGCTGCTCTCCCGGGCGGGCCTGCGGGCCGACGACCTGCGCAACACCCCCGACTGGCCCCTGGACCCGGAGGCCGCGTACGAGTGGCGTGCCACCGGGCAGGAGCGGTCGCCGCTCGCGCAGAACTGCTCCGGCAAGCATGCCGGGATGCTCGCCACGTCCGTGTGGGCGGGCTGGTCCACCGAGGACTACCTCTCGCCGGAGCACCCGTTGCAGGTCGCGCTGCGCGACGCCGTCGCCTCCCTCACCGGCGTGCCGGTGGACCACACGACCGTCGACGGGTGCGGTGCGCCTCTGTTCTCGACCACGCTCGCCGGGCTCGCCGGCGCCTTCAGCCGGCTGGCCACCGCCCGTGCGGGGAGCGTCGAAGGGCGCGTCGCCCGGGCGATGTCGCAGCACCCCTGGCACGTGGCCGGCACCGGGCGCGACGCCACCCGGTTCATGCAGGCGGTGCCCGGGCTCGTCGCGAAGGACGGCGCCGACGGCGTGTACGCCGCCGGGCTGCCCGACGGCGGAGCCGTGGCGGTCAAGATCGCGGACGGCTCCGCCCGGCCGCGGAACGTGGTCCTCGCGGCGGCGCTCGCCGTCGCGGGCGTCGACCCTGCTGTCGTCGGGCCGCTCGGAGCGACTCCGGTGCTCGGCCACGGCGAGCCGGTCGGTGCCGTCGTCGCGACGTTCGGGCCCGACGCGTGAGGGCCGTGGTCCAGCGGGCCACGCGGGCGTCGGTCACCGTGGACGGCGTCGTCGTCGGCGCGATCGACCGGCCCGGGCTCGTGGCGCTCGTCGGCGTGACGCCCGGCGACGGCCCCGCCCAGGTCGAGGTCGTCGCTCGCAAGATCGCCGAGCTGCGCATCCTGCGCGACGAACGGTCCGCCGTGGAGGCGGGTGCGCCCGTGCTCGTGGTCAGCCAGTTCACGCTCTACGGGGACACCCGCAAAGGGCGGCGGCCCACGTGGAACGCCGCCGCGCCGCGGCCCGTGGCCGAGCCGTTGGTGGACGCCGTCGTCGAGGCGCTGCGGGCGCGCGGGCTCGACGTGGCGACGGGCGTGTTCGGGGCGGACATGGCCGTGGAGCTGGTCAACGACGGGCCGGTGACGATCCTGCTGGAGTCGGCGCCCTGAGCCCGGTGCGGGTCGACGCTCGGTGCGGGTCGCACGGAAAGGGCCCTCGGAGTAAGCGTCCGAGGGGCCCTTCCTGACCGCAGGTCGCGTGTCACCGGCTGACCGGTGACGGACGCCGCCGTGACGGTGCGGCTCCGTCCCGACACCCGGTGGTTCGCCGGCCGTGGTGCCCCGAGGGGCTCCGGTGCCTGCTCTCCGCCGCGGGCGGGGGGACTGCGATCGGCTCTCCGGTCCGTTGCGACCCCTGCGTCGCCATCCGCAGGTCGGCGGGTCGCCCCTCCGATACGGTCGCCCGTTCTCCGGTCGGCCTGACCTCGACCGCCTGTCCCCGCCGGCTTCCGATACCCCCCGAGAGGGTCACGTTGGCCTGCGGTTCTCGAACCGTCGAGGTCGATGTGTGATGTCTAGTCCTGCCCGTCGAGGGGCTGCAAGAGCCTGATGAGGGAATGTTTGTCCACAGGTTGGCCCACAGCCCTGTCCACAGGATGGCCTGCATGAACACGCGGCGAGCACAGGGCTGTGCACAACATCTGTGGACGGTTCGCGCGCCGTTCACCCGGCCGGGTGCGCGTCGCCGGTACCCTGGACGCAGCGACAGGCCCCTCGGAGTAAGCGCCGAGGGGCCTTCGGCTTGCCCGGCCTGGGAACCGGGCGGGGATCGGCCGTGATCCGCGGCCCGCTGCCCTCCGGTGTCGGCCCGCAGTGGCCCCCGACATGATGTCGAGATGCGTATCGAAGCGGTGCAGGGCGACATCACCACGCAGGACGTCGACGTCGTGGTGAACGCCGCCAACTCGTCCCTGCTCGGCGGGGGCGGCGTCGACGGAGCGATCCACGCCGCCGCCGGACCGGAGCTCCTCGCCGCATGCCGAGAGGTGCGCCGGACCACCTACCCGGACGGCCTGGCACCCGGCGACGCCGTCGCCACCCCCGGGTTCGGCCTGCCCGCACGATGGGTGGTCCACACCGTCGGGCCCAACAGGCACGCCGGACAGGTGGACCCATGGGTGCTCGCCTCGTGCTTCACCAGATCGCTCGAGATCGCGGTCCAGCTCGACGCGCGCAGCATCGCGTTCCCCGCGGTCAGCGCCGGCGTGTACGGGTGGGACGTCCGCGAGGTCGCCCGCGTCGGCGTCGGCGCCGCACGCACCTGGCAGGGCGGTGTCGAGGCAGGGTGGCAGGACGGGCACCCCCGCCCGCACGGCGTCGAGCTCGTGCGGTTCGTGCTCTTCTCGGCGGCGGCCCTCGCCGCGTTCGAGCACGTGCTCGCCGCCGGCGACCGGCCCCGCGACTGACTCGACGGCGGCCGGCGCGCCTCCCGGGGCACCGGCCGCCGTCGGCGGGTCACGCGGCGTCGAGCTCCGCGAGCTCCTCGGGCCCGAGGATCAGCTCGGTGGCCTGCAGCGAGTCGCGGATGGTCTCGGGCCGGGACGCCCCGGGGATCGGGATCACGACGGGTGCCTGCGAGAGCTCCCACGCCAGGGTGACCTGCTGCGGGCTGACGTGGTGCAGGGCCGCGATGCGGCCGAACGCTGCGAACCGGTCGCCCACCTCGCCGGCGCGCGAGATGCCGCCGAGCGGGCTCCACGGCAGGAACGCGATGCCGAGCTCCGCGCACAGGTCGAGCTCGGGCTGCGAGGAACGGAACGCCGGCGAGTACTGGTTCTGGACGGAGACCAGCCGGCCACCGAGGACCTCCTGGGCCTCCCGGATCTGCGCGGGGTTGGCGTTGGAGACGCCCGCCATGCGGATCTTGCCCTCGTCGAGCAGGTCGACGAGGACCCCGACGGAGTCGGCGTAGGGCACCTGGTTGTCCGGGCGATGGAACTGGTAGAGGCCGATCGCCTCGACGCCGAGCCGCTTCAGCGACCCCTCGACGGCCTCGCGCAGGTGCTCGGGCGAGCCGTCGACCGTCCACGAGCCGTCGCCCGGGCGCAGGTGGCCGCCCTTCGTCGCGACGAGCACCTCGGACGCGTCGCCGTGCCAGGTGCGCAGCGCCTCGGCGATGAGCTCCTCGTTGTGGCCGACCTCCCCGGCGAGCAGGTGGTAGGAGTCGGCGGTGTCGATGAGGGTGACGCCCGCGTCGAGGGCCGCGTGGATCGTCGCCAGGGAACGGGACCGGTCCGGGCGGCCCTCGATGGACATCGGCATGCCGCCGAGCCCGATCGCGCTGACCTGGACGTCTCCGAGAGTGCGTGTCTGCATGGCTCCATGAGATCAGATGACGACGGCGGGCGCGCACCCCTCCGGTGCGCGCCCGCCGCTGGACGGTGCCGGCGATCAGGCCGGCACGACCTCCTGCTCCGGCTCCTTCGCCGTGGTCCGGTCCGACGGGTCGGGTCGCTTGGCCAGGGCGCTCGGCCACCACATCTGCCGGCCGATGTCGAGGTTGAGCGCCGTGACCAGCACCGACCGCACGATGATCGTGTCGAGGAGCACGCCGAACGCCACCGCGAAGCCGATCTCCGCGAATGACACCAGGGGCAGCGTGCCGAGCACAGCAAACGTGCCGGCGAGCACCAGGCCGGCCGAGGTGATGACGCCGCCGGTCGCCGCGAGGCCGACGAGCGAGCCGCGGTGGTGGCCGACCCGGATCGCCTCCTCCCGCACCCGGGTCATGAGGAAGATGTTGTAGTCGATCCCCAGGGCCACCAGGAACACGAACACGAACAGCGGGAACGACGTGTCCGCGCCGGCGTAGTCGAAGACGTTCCGGAAGATGAGTGCGCTGACGCCGACCGCGGCACCGAACGACAGCACCACGGTGCCGACCAGCACCAGCGGGGCGACGACCGCGCGCAGCAGGATCATCAGGATGACGAACACGGCGACCAGGATGATCGGGATGATCACCTTGCTGTCGTGCGCGGAGGCCCGCTGCACGTCGAGGTTGGTCGCCGTCGTCCCGCCGACCTTCGCGTCGGCCCCCGGGACGGCGTGCAGGGCCTCCCGGGCGCGGTCGACCGTGTCGTAGGCGTCCTGGCTGTCCGGCGCGGACGTCAGGGTGCCCTCGACGTAGGCGACGTCGCCCTTCACGACCGGCTCCGAGACGCTGGACGCCTCGATGCCGTCGACGCCGGCGAGTGCGGTCTGCGCCGCGGCGGCCTGGTCGGCGTTCGCGATGACCACCACGGGGGTGCCGGCGCCGCCCGCGAAGTGCTCGGACAGCACCTGCTCGCCCTCGATCGACGGCTGCGTGGTGGTGAACGAGTCCTGGTTGCTGAGACCGACCGCGTTGAGCTGGCTGACCCCGATGCACGCCAGCAGCAGGATCCCCGCGGTGACGACCCACGTGCCGCGCGGACGCTTCTCGATGCGGCCGCCCACGCGGGCCCAGAAGCCGTGCTCCGTCGGCTCGCTGTCGCCGACGTGCGGCGCGCGTGGCCAGAACACCCAGCGGCCGCAGGTCACGAGCAGGGCGGGCAGCAGCGTGGTCATCACCAGGAGCGCCACGACGATGCCCACGGCCGCGACCGGGCCGAGGCCCGCGGTCGAGTTCATGGTGGCGAACAGCAGGCAGAGCATGCCGATCGTCACCGTGGCGCCGCTCGCGATGATCGCCGGGCCGGCCCGGTGCAGGGCGACCGCCATCGCCTCGTGCCGGTCGGAGTGGTGCCGCAGCTCTTCCCGATATCGCGCGACGAGCAGCAGGGCGTAGTCCGTCCCGGCGCCGAACACGAGGACCGTGAGGATGCCGGCGCTCTGCGCGTTGACGGTGAGGTCGTAGTTGTCCGCGAGCACGTAGATGACGGCCTGCGAGACGGTCAGGGCGACGACCGAGGACACCAGGGGCAGGAGCCAGAGGATCGGGCTGCGATAGGTCAGCAGGAGGATGAGGATCACGACGCCGCCCGCGGCGTACAGCAGCGTCCCGTCGATGCCCTCGAACGCCTTCGACGAGTCGGCCGCCTGGCCGGCAGGCCCCGTGACGTAGACGTGCATGCCGTCCGCGCCGTCCTCCGCGGTCGCCCGCAGGTCGTCGACGGCGTCGGCGGCGAGGTCCCAGCCGTCCTTGCCGAGGTCGAGCGGCACGATGACCTGCACCGCCTCGCCGTCCTTCGACGGGACCGGCCCGATCACGTCGCCGTCCAGCGTGCCGAGCGAGGAGAACTCGTCGACGTCCGACTGGATGGAGGCGAGGTCGTCCTTCGTCAGGCCGCCCGGGCGGTCGTACACGATGACGGCGGGGATGGTGTTCGACGAGACGAACGTGCTCGCCACGTCGATGACCTCGGTGGACTCCGCGTTGCCGGGGAGCCAGCTCTTCGCGTCGTTGTCCTGGGCGCCCGTGAGCTTGCCGGCGAGGGGGCCCAGCAGGGCGACGACGACGAGCCAGAACCCGATGACGACGAACTTCATATAGCGGTGCGTGATCCAGCCCGCGACCTTGGACATGACGATTCCTCAGGGGTTGTCGACGACGACGTGGAGTTGACCGACGGGGGACGGAGTTGCACGTCGCGCGCCGGACAGATCCTAGGTTCCTCGTGGAGGTGCACCGGCGGCCATCAGGGATACCCCCGAGTGTTCCCTCAGAAGGCGTGCGGAGTCACCCGGGTTCTCTCAGGGAACTCTCAGCCCGGAGCCAGGCGACGACGGCGTCGGTCACCGGCCGGTCGTCACGCGGGGCGTGGTCACCCGCGACCGTCACCAGGGTGAGCGGAGCGCGGATCACCGCCAGGTGCGCGGCGAGCTCCTCCGGCGTGCCGAACGGGTCCCGCGCGCCGGACACGGCGAGCACGGGCACCGTGACGTCCGGCAGGTGCTCGACCCGCAGGCGCTCCGGACGGCCCGGCGGGTGCAGCGGGTAGGAGAGCAGCACCAGGCCGGCCGCCGGCAGCCCCCGCGCGACGGCCATCGAGCACATCCGGCCGCCGAACGACCGGCCGCCCAGCACCAGGCGGTCCGTGCCGACACCCAGCTCGGCCGCGAACGCCGCTGCCTCCTCGACCACGCACGCGATCGCCGGCTCCGGCCGGTCGGGCCCGGCGCGGCCCGCGCGGCGGTTCGGGAAGTCGACCCGGCGGACCGGCAGCGGGGCGAGCGCGTGCTCGAGGACGACCAGGGTCCGGTTGTCCCGGCTCGCGTTCGCACCGGGGGTCAGGAGGACGCCGGCGACCTGCGCCGGGCCGGTCGGTTCACGGCCGGTCGGTTCGCGGACGGTCGGTTCGCAGTCGTCCGGGGACCGGCAGGTCGAGCGCGAGACGGTTGGGGCCGGGCCGCTCGGGTCGGTGGTCCCGCCGGCTGCCGGTGCGTCGTCGCCGGTGGGGCCCGTCATCGCGTCACTGGCCGCGTGCCGTGCCGCTCGACGGCGCTCGCGGCCCGGTCGACGTCGTCCTCGTCGTTCCACACGTGGAACGCGAGCCGCACCCGCCCCCCTCGGCCCGCGACCCGGCACCCGGCCGCGTCGAGCGCCGCTCGGAGCGTGCCACGCTCGTCGTCCTCCAGCGACACGATGGCGCTGTCCGACGGTCCGAGCCCGACGGCACCCCGGAAGGCGTCCGCCAGACCCACCGCGTGGCGGTGCAGCGCCGCCGGGTCGGTCGTGGCGAAGGCCTCGAGCGCCGGGGCCACGCCGAGCCAGACGAGCCACGCGGGCGAGACGTCGAACCGGCGGGCGTCCGGGGCGAGCGTCATCTCCGGGCCGTAGATCGACGCCCAGATCTCCTTGCCCGCGTACCAACCGGCGTGCAGCGGCCGGAGCCGGTCCACCACGTCCGGGGCGACCGTGAGGAACGACGCGCCGCGCGGCCCGGCGAGCCACTTGTACGACGACCCGGTCGTGACGTCGAAACGGCCTGCGTCGGTGGGCAGCCACCCCGCCGCCTGCGTCAGGTCGCACACGGTGAGCGCCCCGGCGGCCTGCGCCGCCCGGCACACCGCGTCCGCGTCGGCGACCCGGCCGTCCCGCGACTGCACCAGCGAGAACGCCACGGCGCCGGTGGACGGCCGCACCTCGTCGGCCAGTGCCTCCACCGGGACGTGCCGGACCGTCACGCCGCGGTCGGCGTGCGCGAGGAACGGGAACACCACCGACGCGAAGTCCTGGTCGACGGTGAGGACCTCGCACCCGTCGGGCAGTGCCGCCGCGACCAGCCCCACGAGCGACGACACCTGGGCGCCGATCGCGACCGCGCCCGGGTCGACGCCGACGATCCGCGCGTACGCGTGCCTCGACCGGGCGACGGCCTCGTCGTAGCCCGCCATGTCGACCCGGCCCGCCTGCCAGGCGTCGATGCCCGCCCGCATGGCGTCGGCGGTGTCACGGGACGGCAAGCCGCACGTGGCCGCGTCGAGGTAGCCGGGCACGCGCTCGAAGCGGGCCCGCAGGGCGTCGATCGTGCCGAGGGTGGCGGAGGCGGTCATGCCCCGATGGTCGTCGGGCGCGCGGCGGCGCACAACGTCCACCTCCGGGGAAGTGGTCCGCGGCGGCGGGCCGTGGAACCCACGCGCGGTAGACCGTGGTCAGCGGAAGACGGCCGCCACTGCCGCGACCTCGATCAGCGCCCCGGGGAACGCCAGCCCTGACACCCGGGCGGCCGTCACCAGCGACGGGTCGCCCTCCACCTGGAGGGTGGGCGAGGCTGCGGCGTAGGCCGCACCGAGGTCGGCACCCTCGACGACGAGGATCGTCCAGGCCACGACGTCCCGGACGGTCGCACCGACGGCGGCGAGCGCGGTCACGACGTTCGCCATGACCTGGCGGGTCTGGGCGGCGATGTCGTCACCACCGACCAGGGCGCCGGTGGCGTCGACGGCGTTCTGGCCGCCGACATGGATGGTCGTCGCACCCGGGGGCACGACGGCGACGTGGCTGAACGCCGGGCTGTGCACCAGCCCGGCAGGGCGCAGGAACGAGACGGTGGTGTCCATCGCCCGACCGTAGGACGAACCACCCACACGGCGCCGCCGGTGCGGCTAGGGTCGCGCGGTGCCCGTCGACGTCCTGCTGCTCCTCCTCGCCGTGACGGCCGGGCTCGTCGGGCCGGTGCTCGTCGTGCTCGGCAGCAGGCGGGTGGCCGCCGCCCGACGCGTCCCTCGCGTCGCGGTCCCCGCCCGGCTGGTCTCCCGGTGGCTCGCGCCCGGCGGCATGATGCTCACCATCGAGTACCCGGGGCCCGACGGGCGCCCGCTGCGCGCGGACACCTACGCGGTGGTGCGGACGGGCCTCGGTGCGACGCCCACGTTCGCCGGCTGGGCGTACGTGAACCGGGACGACCCGTCGGACGTGATGACCCGGCCGACCGGCCGGACCGGTGCGGGCTGGTGGTTCGTCATCGTCGGGATCGTGCTGTGCGTCGGGACGCTCGGGTTGCTCCTCGCCGCGTGGGCCGTGCACCTGGTCACGGGCACGCCGGCGGCGGGCTGACGGCGCGGGCCCGCCGGCTGACGGCGCCCGCGCCCGGCTGCCGTCACCGCCCGCCCGGCTGCCGTCACCGCCCGCCCGGCTGCCGTCACCGCCCGCCCGGCTGCCGTCACCGCCCGGCTGCCGTCACCGCCCGGCTGCCGTCACCGCCCCCAGTCGCCGAGGGCACCCTCGAGGGCGCCGAGGCAGGCGTCGACGAGCGACCAGAGCTGCTCCTCGGGCCGGCCCGCGTCCTCCCAGTGCCGGCACGTGCTCTCGAGGAACCCGAGGAACCCCCACAGCGCGAACTCGTGGCGCAGGCCCTGGTCCGGCAGCAGGACCGCGCGGACGCCCTCGACCCAGGCGGCACGGGCCTCGCGGCGCACGGCGACGGCCTCCTCCGGCTCGGCGGTCGCGCCCAGGGGAGTGCCGACCCAGCCGGCGGGGTGCTCGAGGTAGACGAGCAAGGTCGCACGCACCTGGTCGCGGGCCGAGACCCCGGGTGGCAGCGCGGCGAGGGCGCGGTCGCGGTGGTCGAGCAGCTCGTCGGTGACCTCGCGGACCAGCTGCGCGTACAGGTCGGCCTTGTTGCGGAAGTAGCGGTAGAGCAGCGCCTCGGAGGCTCCGGCCGCGGCGGCGACCGAGGCGACGCTCACCTGGTCGAACGGCTGCTTGGAGAACACCGTGCGTGCGGCGGCAAGGATCGTCTCGCGGCGCGCGTCGGGATGCAGACGCACGCGTGGACGATCGTTGTCCGGCACTTGCGCAGCCTATCCGTCGGGCAATAGCGTCGCGTCGTCCGTTACTGAACGTGGCTCACTAGTGGGGGGCGCCATGGGCTGGGTCGAGAGCTGCATCTGGTGGCACGTGTACCCGCTCGGGTTCACGGGCGCCCCGATCCGGGAGGCGCACGACTCGGCACCCCGCCTCCGGCAGCTCGGCTCGTGGCTCGACTACGCCGTGGAGCTCGGCGTCTCCGGCCTCGTGCTCGGCCCGGTCTTCGCCTCCGAGTCGCACGGCTACGACAGCGTCGACCAGTACCGCATCGACCCGCGGCTCGGTGACAACGACGACCTCGACAAGCTCGTCGCCGCATGCCGCGAACGGGGTCTGCGCCTGGTGCTCGACGGCGTGTTCAACCATGTCGGGGCCGGGCACCCGTGGGTGCGGCGCGCGCTCGACGAGGGGCCTGACGGTGAGTACGCCCACTTCTTCCGCGTCGACTGGTCCACGCCCGACGCGCCGCGGGTCGGCGACTTCGAGGGCCACTCCTCGCTCGTCGCCCTCGACCACGGCGACCCGCGGGTCGCCGACTACGTGGCCGACGTCATGACGACCTGGCTCGACCGCGGCATCGACGGCTGGCGCCTCGACGCCGCGTACGCCGTGCCCCCGTCGTTCTGGGCCGAGGTGCTCCCGCGTGTGCGGGCCGCGCATCCCGATGCGTGGTTCCTGGGCGAGGTCATCCACGGCGACTACGGGGCGATCGCGGCCGCGTCGGGCATGGACTCGATCACGCAGTACGAGCTGTGGAAGGCGATCTGGAGCAGCCTCGTCGACCGCAACTACTTCGAGCTGGACTGGGCGCTCGCCCGGCACGGCGAGTTCTGCCGCGACGTGCTGCCCACCACCTTCGTCGGGAACCACGACGTCACGCGCATCGCGACGACCGTCGGACCCGGCGGCGCCGTGCTCGCGCTCGTCGTGCTCATGACGGTCGCCGGGGTGCCGTCGGTGTACTACGGCGACGAGCAGGCGTTCCTCGGCGTCAAGGAGGAGCGGCTCGGCGGCGACGACGAGGTGCGGCCCGCGATGCCGCCCACGCCCGCCGGCCTCGCACCGTGGGGGGAGTGGATGTACCGCGTCCACCAGGACCTCGTCGGCCTGCGCCGCCGCCACCCCTGGCTGGTCCGGGCGACCACAAAGACCACGGAGCTCACCAACACGCGCTACGCCTACACCGCGCGCCCGGCCACCGGTCCTGGCGCGCTGCACGTCGAGCTCGACGTGACCGACGGCCACCGCGCCGTCGTCCGCGACGACGCCGGCACCGTGCTCTTCGCCTACGGCACCTGAGGGAGGGGACCGCCGCGACCACCACCGCATGACCGCACCACCGCACCACCGCAAGGACGTCGCTCAACGGTGAACTACGGGCACTTGCACCCGATCCACGAGCACGCACGACCCCCACCGAGGGCGTCCGGCGGTGACCGTCGCCGACCGCCCCCGGCACCGAGATCTTCGGACCAGCGGAGGCGACGATGAGCGAGGCACGGAACGTGGTACTGGCCGGGGCACCCCTCGGGAGGCTCGGTGCCGACCTGGCCGCGGCGGCGGCACGCGCGGGCGCGGTCGCCCTGGCGGACGTCGGCGGGCCCCGGGACGTCGAGGCGCTGGAGCGGCTCGGACGGCGGGCGGCCGGCCCGGTCGGGGCGCGGGTGGTCGACGAGGCCGGGGCCGCGGCGCTCGGGCGGTCGTCCGTCGAGCTGGCCGTCGTGACCGCGCCTCCGGGGACGGCGGTGCCCGGGCGCCAGGTGGTCGCCGAGGTGACGAGCGTGGAGGAGGCGCGGCTCGCGGTCGACGGCGGTGCCGTCGGCCTGGTGGTGCGGGGCGTGGAGTGCGGGGCCCGCGGCGGACCCGAGAGCACGTTCGTGCTGCTGCAGAGGGTCCTCGACGCGTCGCTCGGCGTCCCCGTGTGGGCGGCAGGAGGCATCGGGCCGCACTCCGCCGCCGCCGCGGTCGCGGGTGGAGCGCACGGCGTGCTGCTCGACACGCAGCTCGCCCTGTTCCCGGAGTCCCCGCTCACGGCGGCGGACCGGGACCGGGTGCGGCAGGCGGCGAACGCGGCGGCCGGCACCCGTCCGACCGACGACGTGGGCCGCGCGGGCCAGGACCTCCTGCTCGCCCTCGACCTGGGCGCCCGCTACGCCAGCGCCCGTGACCTGCTGACGGACGTGCGGCACCGGATCGACCGCGTGGCCGACGACGTCGAGGCGGCGGTCACCACCCTCATGGAGGGGTCACCAGCCGCGCGGGCCCTCGGCACGCGGCTGCCCCTGGTGCAGGGCCCGATGACGAGGGTCAGCGACGTGCCGGCCTTCGCCCAGGCCGTCTCCGAGGCGGGTGCGCTCCCCACGATCGCGCTCGCGATGATGACCGGGGCGCAGGTCACCGACGTGGTCCGGGGCACCACCGACCTGCTCGGTGCGCGCCCGTGGGGCGTCGGGCTGCTCGGCTTCCTGCCCGACGAGGTGCGGCGAGAGCAGATCGGCGCGCTCGCCGCGGGGAGCCCGTCGCTCGCGGTCCTCGCCGGTGGACGCCCGGCGCAGGCCGCGGAGCTCGCCTCGGGCGGCCTGCCGTCGTTCCTGCACGTGCCCTCGCCGGTGCTGCTGGGCCAGTTCCTGCGGCAGGGGGCCACCCGGTTCATCTTCGAGGGGGCCGAGTGCGGCGGCCACATCGGCCCGACGTACGGGTTCGCCCTGTGGGAGATGCAGACGGCCGTGCTGCTGGAGCACCTCGCGGCACTGTCCCCGGAGACGACGACCGAGCCGCTGTGCGTGCTGTTCGCGGGCGGCATCGCGACGTCCAGGAGCGCGGCGATGGTGGCCGCGATGACCGCACCGCTCGCGGCGGCCGGTGTCGCGGTCGGGATGCTCGTCGGCACCGCCTACGCCCTCACGCGGCAGGCCGTCGAGTGCGGCGCGGTCACCGGGTCGTTCCAGGAGCACCTCCTCGCCGCCGACCGCACGTGTGTGCTGCAGACCGCCCCCGGCCACGCGAGCCGCTGCGCGCCGAGCCCGTACGTCGACGAGTTCACGCGGGTGCGCGAGGAGCTCGAGCGCGACGGGCTCGACCGGCGGGAGGTCGGCGCACGGCTCGAGCAGCTCAACGTCGGGCGGCTGCGCATCGCGACGAAGGGGATCGAGCGCGACGGCGCGCACACGGTTCCCGTGACCGCCCGGCGGCGGGAGAGCGAAGGGATGTTCATGGCGGGGCAGGTCGTCGCCCTGCAGGACGAGCCGCTCACGCTCGCCGAGCTCCACGAGCGGCTCACCGTCGGGGCCGTGGCCCACCTCCGGCGACGTGTCGAGGAGCTGCGGCACGTCGCCGCGCCCGCCGACGCACGCCCGGCCGGGTCCGTGGAGATCGCCGTGGTCGGCATCGCCTGCATGTTCGCCGGGTCGCCCGACCTCGACGCCTACTGGTCCACCGTGCTCGACGGCCGCGACGCCATCGGGCCGGTGCCCGCCGAGCGGTGGAACCGGCGGATCTACCACGACGCCCCCGCCGATGGGGTGCCCGCGGCCCACGCTGCCGTCGGCGGCTTCCTCCCCCCGGTGCCCGTCGACCCCGTGGCGTTCGGCATCCCGCCCGCGAGCCTCGGTCACGTCGACCCCGCGCAGGTGCTCGCGCTGGAGGTCAGCCGGCGGGCGCTCGACGACGCCGGGCTGGCCCACGAGAACCCGTACCGCGAGCGGACCGCGGTGATCTTCGGCGCCGAGTCGGGGTGCGACCTCGCCAGCGCGCTCAGCGTCCGCACGCACCTGCCGTCGTTGTACGGCCGGCTCCCCGACGGGGTCGCGGAGCTGCTGCCCACCATGACGAGCGACACCTTCCCCGGGATGCTGTCGAACGTCATCGCCGGCCGCGTCGCCAACCGCCTGGACCTCGGGGGAGCGAACTTCGTCGTCGACGCCGCCTGCGCGTCCTCCCTGGCAGCGCTCGGCCTCGCGTGCGACGACCTGCGGCGGGGTGCCAGCGACGTCGCCCTGGCCGGTGGCGTCGACCTGCACAACGCCGTGGGCGACTTCGTGATGTTCTCGTCGCTCAACGCGCTCTCCCGCACCGGCACCTGCCGCCCGTTCGACCGGGCCGCCGACGGCATCGTGCTCGGCGAGGGCGTGGTGTGCGTCGTCCTCAAGCGGCGCGAGGACGCCGAGCGCGACGGGGACCGCATCTACTGCGTCGTCGAGGCCGTGGGGTCCAGCAGCGACGGGCGGTCCCAGGGGCTGACCGCGCCCCGGACCAGCGGCCAGGTCACGGCGATGCGCCGGGCCCTGGAGCGGGCGGGGGTGGACGCGGCCGACGTCGACCTCGTCGAGGCGCACGGCACGGGCACGGCCGTCGGCGACCGATCCGAGCTCACGGCGACCGCCACCGCCTACGCGCCCGTCGACGGCCGGGTCCGGACGCTCGGCTCCGTCAAGGCGCAGATCGGCCACACCAAGTGCGCCGCGGGGCTCGCGGGGTTCGTCAAGTCGGCCCTCGCCCTGCACACCGGGGTGCTCCCGCCCACGATGCGGATCGACGCGCCGGTCGACGCGGAGCTCGCCGCCGGCTTCGCGTTCCGCGCCGAGCCCGCACCGTGGCTCAGCGACCGCACCCGGCGCGCCGCCGTCAGCGCGTTCGGGTTCGGCGGGACCAACTTCCACGCGGT
Source organism: Cellulomonas sp. URHB0016 (assembly GCF_054057935.1). Lineage (NCBI taxonomy): Bacteria > Bacillati > Actinomycetota > Actinomycetes > Micrococcales > Cellulomonadaceae > Cellulomonas > Cellulomonas sp. URHB0016. The sequence continues at coordinate 3,257,917 of NZ_JBSRZU010000001.1, forward strand.
CGTGCGCGAGCACGTCCGGCAGGTGGCGCCCGCCCGCACGCGCGGCACCGGCGGACCGGAGCTCGTCCTCGTCCGCGGAACCGACCCCCGTACCGCCGCGGCCGCGGCGCTCGTCGCGCTCGACGCCCAGCACCCGGGCCACCACCTGCGCGACGCGACGCGGACCGTCGCCGCGCTCGCGGCGGGACGGCCTGTGCAGGTCGCGCTGGTCGTCCCGGACGTCGCGGCGCTGCGCGGCGCGCTGGCCACGGTGGCCGAGGGGGCGACGCCCGACGCCAGGACGTTCGTCAGGTCCGGCCGGACGTCGCCGCGGGTCGCCGTGCTCTTCCCCGGGCAGGGCAGCCAGCGCACCGGGATGCTCGGCTCGCTGCTCGCGGAGTTCCCCGACGTCGTGAAGGACCTTGCCGTCGACCCGGCGCTCGCCGCCGTCATGTACCCCGGTCGTGCCTTCGACGAGGAGACCCGGCGTGAGAGGCAGGCCGCGCTCACCCGCACGGAGAACGCCCAGCCTGCGCTGGGGGTCGTCGACCTGCTCGCCTACCGGCTCCTCGAGCGGGCAGGGGTGCGCGCCGACCTGCTCGCCGGTCACAGCTACGGGGAGGTCGTGGCGCTCGCCGCCGCCGGGGCGCTGCCCGCCGCCGACCTCGTGGCCGTCAGCCGGGCCCGCGCCGAGTCGATCCTCGCCGCCGTGGGGGACGACCCCGGAGCGATGCTCGCCGTCTCCGCCGAGCCCGACACGGTCGAGCTGCTCGTCGCCGACCTCGACGAGCCCGGCCTCGTCATCGCCAACCACAACGGTCCGCACCAGCACGTCCTGTCGGGGCCGACGGCCGCGGTCGACCGCGCCGAGGAGCTGTGCCGGGCGCACCGCCTCGGCGTCCGAAGGCTCCCGGTGGCCTGCGCGTTCCACAGCCCCGCGCTGGCAGGCGCGATCGAGCCGTTCCGGGACCGGCTCGCCTCGGTGGTCGGTGTGCCCGACGTGCCCGTCTGGTCGAACGCGACCGCCCAGCCCTACGGCGATGACGTCGCGGGCACCCTCGCCGGTGCCGTCGCGCAGCCCGTCCGGTTCCGGCACCAGGTGCTCGCCATGTGGGAGGCGGGCGCACGGGTCTTCGTCGAGGCCGGTCCGGGCACGGTGCTGACCGGTCTGGTGCGGCGCATCCTCGCCGACCGGGACCACGTCGCGGTCGGCTTCGAGGACGGCGGCGAGGGCACCGAGGGGTACCTGTTGCTGCTGGCCCGGCTCGCGGCCGAGGGCGTCGACCTCGACACGCGGCACCTCGAGCGGCCCGCACCGCCCATCGTCCGGCACAGCCCTGCGGTGCACCTCGTCGACGGCGGCGGGGCCAGGCCCGCCGGTGCACCGCCCGTCGCCCTGTGGCCGGCCGACGGCGCCGAGCTCGCCGCGGGGACCGCCTCACGGCGGGCATTCGAGAGCCTCGCCGCGACCGACCCTCGGGGTGCCGGTGAGCGCGCTGTCGCGACTGACCCTCGGGGTGCCGGTGAGCGCGCTGTCGCGACCGACCCTCGTGGGGTCGGCGCGAGCCACGCCGCGATCGGGACCTCCGCCGCGACGACCGCGACCACCACGGCCGCACCCCCCCGCCCCTACTCCGACGTCGAGCTCGTCGAGGAGGAACTCGTGCACCCTCAGACCGCCCCGCTCACCACTGCCCCGGCCACCACCGCGTCGCTCGTCACCGCCCCACCCACCGCCCCACCCACCGCTCCCACGGTGACGACCGTCCCGGTGACGACGGTGGCGCTCACCACGGTCCCCACTGCCGCCCCGCCCTCCTACGCCGCGCCGTCCTACGCCCCGGCCCCGCACGCGGCCCCGTCGGGCGCGGGGATGACCGACCTGCTCGGGCAGTTCTTCGGTGCCACGTTCGCCATGCAGCAGTCGTTGGAGCGGGTGGTGCTCGCCTCGCTCGCCCACCGCGTCGACGTGCCGGCTCCGCAGGAGGAGCGTCCGGCGTCGGCGGTCGAGGCGCCGGCCGGCGTGCCCCGTGCGGCACTGCGCGCGGGAGAGAAGGCGCTGGCAGCGATCGCGGCGACGGGATCGGGCCGCGTCGCCGTGCCGGCCGCCGAGCAGACGGCGGACGACCGTCCCGGTCACGTCCCCGCCCCCGCGCCGACGCGTGGCCTGGTGCCCGTCCGGTCCACCGGCGTGCCCACGGTCGTGCCTACGTCCGTGCCGGACCCGCTGGCCGAACCGCTGGCGCCCGTGCACGCGGTCGCGGACCTCGTGGCCTCCGCTGCGCCGGGCGTGACCGCGCCGATCGCGACGGGGGTTCCGCCCGCCACCGCGTGGAGCCCCGCGGTCGCCGCGCCCCCTGTCGTCGAACCGGCCGCGCCCACCCCGCCGCCGACCGCGTCCGTGGCGCCCGCCCGGGCGGGCACGGACGTGCAGGCCCTGGTCCAGGAGGTGATCGCGGCCCGGACCGGGTACCCGGTGGCGATGGTGGAGCCGACGCTGGACCTGGAGTCGGACCTGAGCATCGACTCGATCAAGCGGCTGGAGATCGCGGGCGAGCTGGTGGACCGGGCGGGCCTGGTGGTCGACGAGCTGGGTGCGGACGCGGTCGAGGACCTGTCCAAGGCGCGGACCGTGACGACCATCGTCGACTGGCTCCAGGCCCGGACCGGCACTGCGAGCGCACGGGCTTCCGTTGCGTCGCCCGTGCCGACACCGGTCGGGGCGCCGGTTGCTCCCGCCGGGGCGACGTACCCGACGCCCGCCACGGTGGCGGCCGACGTGCCGGTCGGTGTGCCGGTCGACGTGCCCACGCCGCGGAGCTCCGGCGCCGAGGTGCAGGCTCTGGTCCAGGAGGTGATCGCGGCCCGCACCGGGTACCCGGTGGCGATGGTGGAGCCGACGCTGGACCTGGAGTCGGACCTGAGCATCGACTCGATCAAGCGGCTGGAGATCGCGGGCGAGCTGGTGGACCGGGCGGGCCTGGTGGTCGACGAGCTGGGCGCGGACGCGGTGGAGGACCTGTCCAAGGCGCGGACCGTGACGACCATCGTCGACTGGCTCCAGGCCCGGACCGGCGCGGCACCTGCAGCCGCCGCACCGACAGCCGCTCCTGCACCGGCCACCGCCTTCGCACCCGCCTCCGCACCGGCCACCGCCCCCGCACCGGCCGCCGCCCCCGCACCGGCCGCCGCCCCCGCGCCGGCCGCCGCCCCCGCGCCCGCCCCGGCCCGCGCAGCGACGGCATCCCCGGCCACCACCCCGGCGCCCCCCGACCCCACCCGCGCGGTCCGGTACGTGCCCGTCACGGAGCCGCTGCCGGACGTCGAACCGGGCGACCTCACCTCGCCCGTCCTGCTGCTGGCGGACGACGGCCAGGCCGACGACGTCGCGGACCAGCTCACCCGCGCCGGCGGTGCCGTCACCCGGGGACCCCTGCTGCACGTGGTGGCGGAGGAGCCCGCGGAGCCCCGGTCCGTGGTCTACGTCGTCGACGACATGCTGTGCGGGGAACCGGTGCTGCCCGGCCTGTACGACCCGCTGAAGGCGGCGCTGAGCTCGCCGGCGACCCGGCGGCTGCTCGTGGTGGTGCGGCGACCGGAGGCGTCGGCCGAGCCGCGGACCGCAGGGCTGCGCGGGTTCGTGCTGACCCGCTGCGAAGGAGTTCCTCGACGTGGACGTGCGTCTCGTCGTGGTCACGGCCGACGTGCCGCGCGCGGACCTGCCGAGCATCGTGCACGCCGAGCTCACCGCGGCCGCCGGCCCGCCCGTCGTCACGCGGACGCCGGCCGGCCGCCACGTCGACCTGCTCGACGAACGCGGGATCGAGCCGGTCCCGGACGGTCTTCGGCTCGGCCGGGACGACGTCGTGGTGCTCTACGGCGGCGCCCGCGGCATCACGTCGCACGTGGCGCTGGCGCTGGCCAGGCGCACGGGCGCGTACCTCGAGCTCGTCGGCTCGACCCCGGCCCCGCCCGACGACGACCCCTACCCGGACGCCCCCGACCTGCACGCGCTGCGCACCGCCGTCGTCACCCGGGAGGGACTGTCGGTCCGGGACGCGGAGGTGCGGGTGCGGCTGCTGATGGCCCAGCGGGAGATCCGGGAGACGCTCGCACTCCTGGCCGCGACGGGCCCGGGCGCGTCGTACGCGTCGGTGGACGTGCGCGACGCGGTCCAGGTCGAGGAGCACCTGCGGGACGTGCACGCGCGGCACGGACGGCTGTCGCTCGTCGTGTTCGGGTCAGGCGTGAACCTCGACCAGCTGATCGGGCGGACGTCGCAGTCGGCGTTCGAGCACGTCTTCGAGACGAAGGCCGTCGGCATGCGGGCCGTGCTCGGCGCCCTGGACGCGACCGGCGTCGTGCCCGACGCGGTGGTCGCGTTCGGCAGCATCGCGGCGGTCGAGGGCAGCCGCGGCCAGATCGGCTACACGGCCGGCAACGACGCGATGGAGCAGGAGCTCGCCGCGTGGGGGACCGCGCGGGGTGCTCGCACGGTCACGGTGAGCTGGGGGCCGTGGGCGCCGCGCGGGCACCGGCCGGGGATGGTCTCGCAGGAGCTCGAACGGGACTTCGCCCGGCGCGGCAAGCGGCTGCTCGACCCCGAGCAGGCCACCGCGTGCCTGCTCGACGAGATCGCCCAGGCGGGGGACGGCCCGTCGTCGGTGGTGTGGGCGCCGCCCGGCTGGATGACGACGGTCCGCGCGGCCTCCCCGGAGCCGGTCCGTGTCTGACGGCGTGGCGGGCGCGGTCGCGATCGTCGGGATGGCCGTCCGCGCGCCGGGCGCGAACGACCTGGGGACCTTCTGGGCGAACGTGCGGGACGGCGTCGACGCGGTCGGTCCCGTGCCGGACGGGCGCATCCCGGAGGAGTTCTTCGCGCCCGTGCTCAACGGGGCCACGGGCGAGGTCGCGCCGCTCACCAGCCGTCGGGGCGGGTTCGTCGACCCGACCGTCACGGTCGACGTGGCCGCGCTGGGCATCGCCCCGGCGTCGGCGCGCGCGATCGAGCCGGACCAGCTCATCGCGCTCACCGTCGCCGAGGCCGCGCTGCGGGACGCCGGAGTCGACCGGACCCGGGTCGACCCGGCCCGGATCGCCGTGGTCCTCGGGCGGGGCGGTTACCTCGCTCCGGCGGCGATCCGCTTCTCCAACCGGGTGCGGCTCACCCGTCAGGTGGCCCGTGCCCTGCAGGAGGTCGGCCCGGGCCTGTCGGACGAGGACCGGGACCGGGCGCTGCGTGCGCTCGTGGAGGCCGCGGCGGACGGTCCCGGCACGGACGTCATCGGGCTGGTGTCGAACCTGTGCGCCTCGCGGATCGCGAACCGGCTGGACCTCCAGGGTGCGGCCTACACGGTCGACGGTGCGTGCGCGTCGTCGCTGCTGGCGGTCGACCAGGCCGTCACGGAGCTGCTGCGCGGCCGGTGCGACGTGGTGGTGGCCGGCGGGGTGCACCACTGCCAGGAGCCGTCGTTCTGGTCCGTGTTCACCGAGCTGCGGGCGCTGAGCCGCAGCGGCGAGATCCGGCCGTTCGACCGGCGGGCCGACGGCACGCTCGTGGGCGAGGCGACCGGCGTCGTGGTGCTGAAGCGCGCCCAGGACGCCCTGCGCGACGGGGACCGGGTATATGCGCTGGTCACCGGCACGGGAGTCTCGTCGGACGGGCGCACGTCGGGGCTCGTCAACCCGAACCCCGCCGCGCAGCAGCGTGCCGTCGAGGCCGCGTGGGCGGCGGCCGGGGCGGACCCGACCGCACCGGGTGCGCTCGGGCTCGTCGAGGGGCACGGCACCGCGACTCCCGCGGGGGACGCGGCCGAGCTGCGCACGGTCCGCGCCGTCTTCGGCGACCGACGCACCGACGAGGACCGGCCTGCGATCGGCACGGTCAAGTCGATGGTGGGGCACGCGATGCCGGCCGCCGGCGTGCTCGGCATCATCAAGGCCGCGCTCGCCCTGCACCACGCGACGCTCCCCCCGACCCTGCACTGCGAGGAGCCGCACGCGCTGCTCGACGGCGCCCGCGTCGAGGCGGTCGGCGACGCCAGGCCCTGGCGTGAGCCGGCCGTCGGCACGCGGCGTGCGGGCGTCAACGCGTTCGGCTTCGGCGGCATCAACGTGCACGTCGTCCTCGAGGGGGCCGACGTCGACTCCGGTGCCACCGCACCGGCCCGCGTCCCCGGCCGCCGCCGGCGGGCGGTCGTCCCGGCGCAGGTGCGGCGCGGAGCGGGGGACTCGCCGCAGCAGGCGCTCGCGGCGTGCCTCGACGCCCCTGCGGGCGGTGACCCGTCCGGCACGGGCCCGTTCCGCGCGGCCGTGCGCGACATGACGCCCGCGCGTCGGCGCCTGCTCGCGCGCCAGGTCGCCACCGGCGGCCCGGTGCCCCCGGCCGACGACCTGCTGGTGTGCGGGCCCGGCACCGGACGCGAGCGTGTCGCGTTCCTGTTCCCCGGCACGGAAGCGGCGCTGGCCACGCACCCGGGGCCGGGGTCGGGGGACGGTCTGCGTGACGTCGTGCGGTCCTTGTTCCTCGGCGGGATCGCGTGGGACCGGCGGCTGCGCGACGCCGGGGTCGTCCCCGACGTGGTCGCAGGGGTCAGCATGGGGGAGATCGCCGCGCTCGCGAGCGCAGGCGTCGCGGATCCCGACGTGGTCCTGCGGGTGCTCGACGCGATGCCGTGGGACGCCCTGCACCGGCCCGGCTGCGACTACGCCGTGGTCGCCGCCCCCGTCAGCCGTGTGCGGCAGGCGCTCGCGGGCACCTCCCTGGTCGTCACGCACGACAACTCGCCGTCGCAGTGCATCGTCGCCGGCGACCAGGACGAGGTGCGCCGCGTGCTGGCGACGCTGCTGGCCGACGGGATCGCGGGCCACGCGCTGCCGCTGCCGGACCGGTTCCACCAGGAGGCTGCCCGGCCCGTCGTCGAGCAGCTCGTGGCACGCCTGCCCGTCGACGGGTTCGGCGCAGCCTCGGCGGCGCTGTGGTCGGGGTCGGAGGTGGCGCCCTACCCGGCGGACCCCGCCGGGATGCGCGACGTCGCACTCGGCCAGCTCGCCCGGCCGGTGCGGCTGCGTGAGCTGGCGCTGGCGCTCGCCGACCAGGGGGTGCGGACCGTGGTGACGCTCGGGCCGGGGACGACGCACACGCTCGTCGCGCAGTCGCTGGCATCGCGGCCGCACGTGAGCGTCGCGGTCGGCAACCGGGACGCGCCGGACGAGCACCAGCTCGCGTGGGTCGACGCCGCCCTCTGGGTCGGTCGCGGCCGGGACGACACGGACGACGAGGTGGCTGCCGGCCGCCGGGTGCGGATCGAGGTCGCCCTGGGCTCGCCGCTGCTCACCCTGGGCGACCCGGCCGACGGGTCGCCTGCGACGGCTGTCCCACCGCCACCGACAGGTTCCGCACCGCCCGTGTCGCCGGGTTCCGCACCGCCCGTGTCGCCGGGTTCCGCACCACCCGTGCCGACGGGTTCCGCACCGCACGTGCCGCCGCCGGCCGACGGCTCCGGTGGCAGCTCCACCGGTCCGCGCCCGCTGTGGTCGGCGGTACGCCCGGACGGCGACGGGCTCGTCTGCACGGTGCCCGTCTCGACGGCGTCGATGCCGTTCCTGCTCGACCACTGCTTCTTCCACCAGCGCCAGGGCTGGCCCGACGAGTCCGACCGGTGGCCCGTGGTCCCGGGCACCACGATCCTGCACCTGTTCCGGCAGGCCGCGGAGCTGGTCGCCCCCGGGGGCCGGGCGGTCGAGGTGTCCGACCTGCGGCTGCGCGACTGGCTCGTGGCGAGCCCGCCGCAGGTCGTCGAGCTGACGGCCCGCCCGGACGGCGACGGCCGGGTGCACACCGCGCTCGGGCGGTACGCGAGCGCGGTCGTCCGCGTCGATGCGCGGCACCCCCAGGCGCCCCGGGCACCGGGCGGTCCGTGGCCGGTGGAGGGTCCCAGCCCGCTCACCAGCGACGAGATCTACGAGAGCCGCCGCCTGTTCCACGGCCCGGCGTTCCGCTGCATCGAGCGCATCGAGGCCATGGGTGAGCGCCACGTGCGCGGGGTGCTCATCGGGTCGGACGTGCCCGGCGCGCTGCTGGACAGCGCCGGCCAGCTGTTCGGCTGCTGGCTGATCACGCACACGCAGCGCGACAACCGGATGCTGCCGGTCGGTATCCGCAGCGCCCGGTTCTTCGGCCCGCTGCCAGGGCCCGGCCGGCGGGTCGACGCGGTGGTGCACGTGGTCGAGCTGACCGACGAGGTGGTGTCCGCCGACATCGTGCTGAGCGTGGACGGCCGGGTGGTGGTCGCGATCGACGGCTGGACGAACCGCCGCTTCGCCAACGACCCCCGCACGCAGGCCGCCGAGACGTGGCCCGAGTACCGCGCCGTGTCGCAGCTGACCCGGCACGGCTGGGTGCTGGTCCGCGACGGCTGGCCGGACCTGCCGTCGCGGCTCATCGTGATGCGCAACCACCTGGGCGGCCCCGAGCGGGACCAGTTCGAGCGGGTGGTGCCGAACCGCCGGCGGGACTGGCTGCTGGGACGGATCGCCGTGAAGGACGCGGTCCGCTACCTGTTGTGGTCGCACGGCGAGAAGGAGGTGTTCCCCGCCGAGATCGTCGTCGACAACGAGCCGTCCGGGCGGCCGGTGGTCCGGGGACGTCACGGCCGGATGCTCGACGGCGTGGAGGTCAGCGTGTCCCACACCGCCGGGCTCGCGGTCGCGCGGGCGCGGACGACGGGCGGTGTCGGGATCGACGTCGAGCGCGTCCGGGAGGTGCCCGACGCGGCCGGGCGGCTCGCCTTCGACCCGGTCGAGCGGGACCTCGCCGGCACGGTCGCGGAGCGGTTCGCGCTCGACGACGCGCTCGTGCGGACGGCGTTCTGGTCCGCGAAGGAGTCGGTCGGCAAGGCCGCCGGCACCGGGCTGCCCGTGCCGCGCGCCCTGCGGGTGCGAGGGCTCGACCCGCAGCGCCGGACCATCGCGGTCGACGGCCCCGCAGGCGTGGTCGACGTGGGGTGGGCGGTCCTGCCCGCGGCCGCCGACGGGCACGACGCCGTGGTGACGTGGACGGAGTCCTGAGGTCAGGCCTGCGACCAGCCGATCGCCGGCCGGTGACCGTGGGCCGTCGCCCGCTCCCACCACCCCTGCGGCAGCCATGCGTTCGTGACCAGCTGGGGATGGTCGGGATGGCGCCGGAGGCACCAGAGCGCGAAGACCAGCGGCGCCCACGGCGACTGCAGACGCCAGTGCACCCGCCCGTTCGTCGAGTCCCCGGAGAGCTCGACGACGTCGGGTGCGACTATCTGCGCGACGTGGATCGGCTCCCAGGGCCAGGTGCGGTGACCGAGGTGCGAGTGCAGGTAGAAGCCGTGGCTCGACACCACGACGCTTCCGCGGTCGACCTCCAGCCACCGCGGCACGGCCGCCGCCGCGGCGGCCTGCCGTCGTGCGGAGTTGCCCGCGGCGCGGGCACCCAGGGCGACGGCGGTGACGGCCATGCCGATCCCGCCGGTCGCGAAGAAGAACCCGTTGTCCCGCACGTACGTGCCGTCGCCGGGTGCCGCGAACTCGTTGAGCACGAACCCGCCCTCGGCGAGGAGGCGCTCGCCCGCGGCGATGCTCGGCGGGAACGACACGGCGAGCGTGGTGGTGATCGCGTCCGGGCGTCCCGCGCGCATCGCCGCCACCACGTGGCAGCTGTAGAGCAGCGCCGCGTCGAACCAGCCCCAGTCGTCGTCCGCACCCGCACGTGGCTGCTGTCGCACGCCCGCCCCTCCCGTCGGTTGCCACCGCCGCACAGGGCGGACTGTCCAGTGTCGCGGATGTCGCGTTCGTCCCGCACCTGGTCCCGCGGACCTCAGACGGCCAGCACCGACCGGATGGTCCGGACCACGCCGTTGGCGTTGTTCGACGGCGCGACGAACCGGGCGGCCGCCCGCACGTCGGGGTGGGCGTTGTCCATCGCGAACGACCAGTGCGCGGCGGCGAGCATGCCGAGGTCGTTGAAGTAGTCGCCGAACGCCATGGTCTGCTCGGGGGTGATCCCGAGCGCGGACTGGACGCTGCGCAGGGCGGTGCCCTTGTCGACGGTCCGGCTCATCACGTCGACCCAGTGCTGCCCGGACACCAGCACCCGGTCGTCCTCGCCGAACGGCGCGAGCAGCGGACCGGCGCCCTCCTCGGCGGGCCCGAAGTCGTAGACGGCGACCTTGAGCACGTCGTCGTCGACGGCCGTGAGGTCGTCGACGATCTCCAGGAGCGCGTAGTAGGGGCGGACCTGGGCGAGGAACCGGTCGTCGGTCCGCTCGACGTACGCGGAGCGCTTGCCGCACAGGACCGTCCCGACGTCGCCCGCGGATCCCCGCACGACCTCGGCGATCGACCGGGCCGTGGTCAGGGCGAGCGGGTCGGAGCTCACCTCCTGGCCGTGCCGCACCACGTACGCGCCGTTCTCGGCGATGTAGACGAGGTCGTCACGGGCGAACTCCCGGCGCAGCGTGGCGTACTGGCGCCCGCTCGCGGGGCAGACGAGGACGCCGCGACGGTCGAGCTCGTCGAGCAGCGGCCAGAAGCCGTCGTCGATCCGCTTGGCGTCGTCGAGCAGCGAGCCGTCGAGGTCGAGCGCGATCAGGCGGACGTCCGGGGTGGTGCCGACGTCGGGCGGGTCGAGCACGGGACGCGGGCCGGGTGAGGTCGTCACCCGACGATCCTCGCAGGCGCCGCTCAGCCCGCCGCGGCGAGCGCGTCCGTGACGCCCGTCTCGCGAGGCCCGCCGAACCGCGGGGACCGCCGCATGACGGCGTCGACGGCGGCCCGTCCGGATGCCGGCAGCTCCCGCACGCGGTACCGCAGCGCCTTGGCGGGCTCCACGCTGCGCGACGAGACCCCCACCCCGACGGCGTCGATGCCTGCCTCGACGCACGAGAACAACGCGCGGCGCAGGTGGTAGTCCTGGGTGACGACGACGGCCCCCGTCACGCCGAACACGTCGTGCGCGCGGACGCACGTGTCGTGCGTGTCGACGCCGGCGAAGTCCTGCACGACCGCACGCCCGGGCACCCCGTGAGCCACGAGCCAGTCCCGCATCGCGGTCGGCTCGTCGTGCCAGACGGTGGTGTTGTCGCCGCTGACCAGCACCACGCGCACGGTGCCGTCCTCGTACAGGCGGCGGGCCGCGTCCAGCCTGCGCCGCAGGTAGGTGGACGGGCTGCCGTCCGGGCGCAGGCCCGCACCGAACACGAGCGCCACGGGTCGGTCCGGCACGTCGCCGGCGTCCCGCACCCGGGACTGGCCGAGGACCTGCACCCACAGGACGGGTGCGGCGACGAGCACGACCAGGGCTGCGGCGACCACGATGACGAGGCGGCGCCGGGGCCGGCGGGGTGGTGCGTCGTCGCTCACGACGGTGAGCGTAAGGGCTGGGGGAGCCGCACTGCGGCGGAACGGCGTGCGGCGCGCGGTCGACGAGAGCGGGCGGACCCGTCGCCCGGCCGTCGACCTCTCGATCAGAGGCCGAGGGTCACGTTGCCGCTGACCACCCGGACCGTCCCGCCGTCGGCCGGCACCGGGCGGGGCCGCCCTGCGCGCAGGTCCATCAGCAGCGACCTCGCCTGGTCCAGGACCTGCTGCCGGCGTTCGATGCGCTCGATCTGCTCGTCGTAGCGCCGCTGCGCGTGCGAGCAGCGGGGTGCCTCCGGCGTGTCGACGCAGGGCAGGACGGCGGCGATGTCCCGCACGTCCAGCCCCACCTGCAGCAGCAGCCTGATGCTGGCGACCTGGTCCAGCACGTCGGTCTCGAACTCGCGGTAGCCGTTGCCCGCCCGTCGGGACGTGATCAGGCCGGCCGACTCGTAGTACCGGATCGAGCGCACGCTCGCCCCCGAGCGCTCCGCGAGCTCCCCGATGCGCATCACGGTCCCCCTGTGTCGATCCCGTCCGATCGTGCGGCGGGTCCATCCTGACGGCTGTCGTGCATCCCTGCGGGCCGGGGCGACGGGACGTGCGGATCATCCCCGCTGGGACGCGCCACTCTCCTGCGCACCGGTACGGGCGGTCTCGTCGGCGGCGCGCTGGTGCCGTGCCTGCGTGCGGTCGGCGTGGACGTAGCTCGCCAGGGACAGGGCCAGGAGGACGATCACCGCCGACGCGATGCCGTGGAACCCGGGGTACCGGGTGATCAGCACGCCGCCGATCACCCCTCCGACGGTGGTGCCCAGGTACATCGTCGAGCTCGTGAGCGCGGAGACGGTCCCTCGGGCGGTCGTCGTGAGGCCCTGCATGGTCGCCATGAGCACAGGGAAGACGAACCCGCCGACCAGCGACGTGCTGCACAGCAGAGCGAGGGCGACGCCCAGGTCCGGTGCGAACGGCAGCACGGCGTACAGGGCCATGAGCGCTCCCATGGCCGCCCGCCGTGACCGCACCGGCCCGAGCCGGCCCGCGATGCCACCGCCGAAGAACGACGCGCAGGCGCTCGCGGCGCCGAGGGGCACGATGGCCGTCGCGACAGCCGTGACGGACAGGCCGAAACCCTGGGTCAGCCAGGTGCCGATGAACGAGAACGCGGTGAAGTTCCCGGCCTGGAACAGGAGGTAGCCGAGGAAGTACGACGGTGCCGACGGTGTCCTGAGCAGACGCGCCGAGGTCGCCACGACGCCGCGCGTGCGACCCGGCGCCCAGCGCGGGGACGGGCGGGAAGGCGAGGCGCACCACCACGGTCGCGACGAGCCCGGCGGTCGCCAGGGCGACGAAGGGCGCGTGCCAGGTCCGGCCGGCCAGCGCGGCGCCGAGCGGTACGCCGAGCATCTGCGCGACCGACAGGCCGCCGGTGGCGTAGCCCATCGTGCGCAGGACGTGCTGCGGCGGGACCAGGACGGGGACGGACGCCCAGATCTGCGGGGTGACGAAGGCGGCGGCGACACCGGTGGCGAAGCGCAGGGCCACCATGGCGGAGAAGCCGGGCGCCAGGGCGCAGGCACCGGTCAGCAGCGAGAAGGCCGTCAGACCGCCGACGAGGACGGATCTGCGGTCGAGACGGTCGGAGATCAGCCCCGCGACCAGGGCGAGCGCCGCGTAGCCCACCGCGTAGGCCGACACCATCCAGCCCGCCCGGGCCGGGTCGCTGCCGAAGGCGTCGGTGAGGGTCGGCAGCAGCGGTGCCACGAGGAACGTGTCCGTCCCGATCACGAGCATCACCAGGAACGACAGGAGTGAGATCCGGGTAGTCATCGAGGTTGCTGCCTCCGGTGCGCCGCGGGTACTGGCTCGTCGACCGCGATGCTGCGCCCTGACATCGATGTGAGGTCAAGCCCCCCGGCCGTCGGCCCCGGGACCGTGCGCGTGCACCGGCGCCCGCGTCGTCCCCGCCTCGACGGGGTCCCGGTTCAGGCGGGCGGGTAGCCGGGCAGGTGGCCGGGCGGGGGACCGGCCGGTGGGAGCCGGAGCGCGCGCCGTGCCCGGACGCGCAGCCCCCACCAGACGCCTCCGCCGACGGTCATGCCGAGGCCGAGCACGCCGAGGACGCAGATGACGAGCACGCCCGCGATGCCGCCGAACACGCCGAAGATGAAGGACACGGCCGAGTCGTCCTTGACCACCAGCACCCGTGCCCCGTCGACGGACGCAGGCGGCACGTCGACGGTGTACGTGCCGGCCCCGTCCGACGCGAACCCCGCGACGGTGGACGCGGTCACGTCGCCCCGTGAGGCGCTGACCGACACGTCGGCGGAGTCGCGCACGGCCACCGGCGACCCGTCGGGCGCGGTCACCGCGAGCCGGCCGTCCAGGCCGTCCTGCTCCGCGTCGTCCGGCACCACGAGGTACACGGCGTACCTGGTCGCGGCGTCGAGCACCACGGTGGCGGTGCCCGGGGCGTCCACGACGGCCAGGACCGCCGGGCCGGGCTCGCCTCGGGCGTCGAGCACGTCGAGGGGCAGCAGGCCCATGAAGATCCGCACGACGAAGACCGTGACGACACCCGCCACGAGCAGCAGGGCGACGCCGACGACGGTGAGGGTCACCGGCGCGACGAGCGAGGTGCGTCGGGGGGCGGTCGACGGGCCGGGGGTGCTCATGGCCGGAGCGTAGGCCGTCGTCCCGGCCGGCCGGCCACCGGGTGACGTGTCACGCCTGCGGCGAACACGGGCAGTGGTGGCCCCACCCCGCCGTTAGCATCGAACAACGCCGCTCGTCGTCGCCCACAGGCCGCCGCCCCGGGTACGCAGCGAGCACGTCGTGAGGAGCGCACATGTTCGAGAGATTCACGGACCGAGCCCGTCGCGTGGTCGTCCTTGCCCAAGAAGAGGCACGGATGCTCAACCACAACTACATCGGCACCGAGCACATCCTCCTGGGACTGATCCACGAGGGTGAGGGCGTCGCTGCCAAGGCTCTCGAGTCGCTCGGCATCTCGCTCGAGGCCGTGCGCGCCCAGGTGCAGGAGATCATCGGCGAGGGCCAGCAGGCCCCGTCGGGTCACATCCCCTTCACGCCGCGCGCCAAGAAGGTGCTGGAGCTGTCGCTGCGCGAGGCGCTGCAGCTCGGCCACAACTACATCGGGACCGAGCACATCCTGCTCGGGCTCATCCGCGAGGGTGAGGGCGTCGCCGCCCAGGTCCTCAACAAGCTCGGCGCCGACCTCAACCGCGTGCGCCAGCAGGTCATCCAGCTCGTGTCCGGCTACCAGGGCAAGGAGCCCGTCGCCGCCGGCGGCCCGCAGGAGGGCCAGCCCTCGGGCTCGGCCGTCCTCGACCAGTTCGGCCGCAACCTCACGCAGGCGGCGCGCGACGGCAAGCTCGACCCGGTCATCGGGCGCGAGAAGGAGATCGAGCGGGTCATGCAGGTGCTGTCCCGCCGCACCAAGAACAACCCGGTCCTCATCGGGGAGCCCGGCGTCGGCAAGACGGCCGTCGTCGAGGGCCTCGCGCAGGACATCGTGCGCGGCGACGTCCCCGAGACGCTCAAGGACAAGCAGCTCTACACGCTGGACCTGGGCGCTCTCGTGGCCGGCAGCCGGTACCGCGGTGACTTCGAGGAGCGCCTGAAGAAGGTCCTCAAGGAGATCCGCACGCGCGGCGACATCATCCTGTTCATCGACGAGATCCACACCCTCGTGGGTGCGGGTGCCGCCGAGGGCGCCATCGACGCGGCGAGCATCCTCAAGCCGATGCTGGCCCGCGGCGAGCTCCAGACCATCGGTGCGACCACGCTCGACGAGTACCGCAAGTACGTCGAGAAGGACCCGGCCCTGGAGCGTCGCTTCCAGCCGATCCAGGTCGCCGAGCCGAACCTGCAGCACGCCATCGAGATCCTCAAGGGCCTGCGCGACCGCTACGAGGCGCACCACCGGGTGTCCATCACGGACGCCGCCCTGGTGGCCGCCGCGACGCTGGCCGACCGGTACGTGAACGACCGGTACCTGCCGGACAAGGCGATCGACCTGGTCGACGAGGCCGGCGCCCGCCTGCGCATCCGCCGCATGACGGCCCCGCCGGAGCTGCGCGAGCTCGACGAGCAGATCGCCGAGACGCGCCGCGACAAGGAGTCGGCGATCGACGAGCAGGACTTCGAGAAGGCCGCGCGCCTGCGCGACACGGAGAAGCAGCTCGGCCTGCGCCGCCTCGAGAAGGAGAAGTCCTGGAAGAACGGCGACCTGGACGCCGTCGCCGAGGTGGACGAGGAGCTCATCGCCGAGGTGCTGGCGAACGCCACGGGCATCCCGGTGTTCAAGCTCACCGAGGAGGAGTCCAGCCGCCTGCTCCACATGGAGGAGAACCTGCACAAGCGGGTCGTCGGCCAGGACGCCGCCATCAAGGCCCTCTCGCAGGCCATCCGCCGCACGCGCGCCGGCCTCAAGGACCCGAAGCGTCCCGGTGGGTCGTTCATCTTCGCCGGCCCCACGGGCGTCGGGAAGACGGAGCTCGCCAAGGCGCTCGCGGAGTTCCTGTTCGGCGAGGAGGACGCGCTGATCCAGCTCGACATGTCCGAGTTCTCGGAGAAGCACACCGTGTCGCGGCTGTTCGGCTCGCCCCCCGGCTACGTCGGGTACGACGAGGGCGGCCAGCTCACCGAGAAGGTGCGCCGCAAGCCGTTCTCGGTGGTGCTGTTCGACGAGGTCGAGAAGGCCCACGCGGACATCTTCAACTCGCTGCTGCAGATCCTCGAGGACGGTCGCCTGACCGACTCGCAGGGCCGGGTGGTCGACTTCAAGAACACCGTCATCATCATGACCACCAACCTCGGCACGCGGGACATCGCCAAGGGTCTGCAGACCGGCTTCCAGGCCGGTGGCGACCTGTCGACGTCCTACGAGCGGATGAAGGCCAAGGTCAACGACGAGCTCAAGACGCACTTCCGTCCCGAGTTCCTCAACCGCGTCGACGACGTGGTCGTGTTCCCGCAGCTGTCCCAGACGGAGATCTTCGCGATCGTCGACCTCATGGTCGCCAAGCTCGCCAAGCGTCTCCGCGACAAGGACATGGACATCGAGATCACGACCGCGGCCAAGAAGCTGCTCTCCGAGAAGGGCTACGACCCGGTCCTGGGCGCCCGGCCGCTGCGCCGCGCGATCCAGCGGGACATCGAGGACGCCCTGTCCGAGAAGATCCTGTTCGGGGAGCTCAAGGCGGGCCAGCTCGTGATCGTGGACGCCGAGGGCGAGGGCCTGCTCGGGGAGTTCCACTTCCGCGGGGTCCCGAAGGGCGAACGCCCGGCGGAGCCCGTCACGGTGGGTGCCGCGGTCGGTACCCCCGGGTCCGGGACCGACGTGCCGGCCGCGCCGACCGTCTCCGGTCGGGGTGACGCCGGGACGGGCACGCAGCCGATCGCCGGCTGACCCCGCTCCTCACGACGAGAGCCCCGGTCCCCTCTGCGGAGGGGGCCGGGGCTTCGTCGTGCTCGCTAGGGCAGGATGGCTCCCGTGGACGTCGTCGTGCTCTCGGGAACTGTCGGCGCCGGCAAGACGACCGTCGCGCGGGCGCTCCGTCTCGACCTCGCCGCGCGCGGGATCGACGCGGTCGACCTCGACGTCGACGGCATCGCAGGCCAGGCGCCCGCACCGCCCGACGACCCCTTCAACGAGCGGCTCGTCGTCGAGCACCTGCGCGCGATGCGGTCGACCTGGGAGGACGCCGGCACCAGGGTGCTGATCCTGCCCCGGGTCGTCGAGTCCGCAGCCCAGCGGGACGCCTACGCGGCGGCACTGGGCCGGACCGTCCGGGTGGTGAGGATCGACGCCTCCGGGCCGACCCGGCACCGCCGGCTGTTGGCCCGCCACCGGCCGGGCCCCGACCAGGACTGGCACCTGGCCCGCACGGACGTGCTCGCGGAGATCCTCGCCAGGGCAGACGTCGAGGAGCTGGTGGTCGACAACGACGACCGGCGGCCGTCCGTCGTCGCGAGGCAGATCGCGGCCTCCCTCGGCTGGCCAGAGCACCGCTGACCCGTCCTGACGGATGAGGCGACCCGCGGCGCGACCACGACATCGCCCGTGGGGCCGTGCGCCGGGGCGCTCCTGAGCGTGTGTCCAGGTCGTCCTGGACATCCGCCGAGGCTGCGTGCGAGCGGTCCAGAATGCTCGCACCATGCGCCATCCGCATGTGGTTGCCGGGGAGGACGACATGGCGGACGAGCGGCCCGAGGCAGGGGCCTACCGGTTCAGCCGCGAGGTGGCCCTGCGGCACGCGCTGCTCTACGACCGGGACTACCAGAGCCCTCTGGAGCAGGAGGTCTTCGACTCGCTCGTCGCCCGCGTCCCCCTGCCGCCGCGCGCGGACGTGCTGGACGTCGGTTCCGGCCTGGGCGGCGACGCGTTCAGCCTGGCGGCCCGGCACGGCGCCCACGTGGTGGCGCTCGACGCGTCGGAGGACCTGACCGAGCTCGCCCGGGAGCGCCAGTACGTCGACGCCCCGGGCACGGACGTGGATCTCGTGTGCGGCAACGTGCTCACCTCGCCCGCGGTGCGCCCCGGCGCGTTCGACGTGGTGTGGACGCGCGACTGCGGAGCGTTCCTCACGCCCGCGCAGAAGCGGATCGCCTGGCGTCGCCTGCACGCGGCGCTCCGGCCCGGGGGAGCCGTGCTCGCGACCGACCACTGCCTGGGCACGTCCACCGCGTCTGCCGACCTCGGGGCGTGGATGCGCGAGCGAGGCCAGCACCTGACGACCGTCTCCGCCTACGCCGAGCTGCTCACCCGGTGCGGGTTCGTCGACGTCGTCACCGCGGACCGGACGGTCGACCTCGTGGCGGCCCAGGAGCACGGGCTGGAGGTGCTCGAGGAGCGCCGGGACGAGCTGCGCACGCTGGGGTCCGACGAGGAGTACGCCGCCCTGCTCGAGCAGTGGACGGCGACGCTCGAGCGCGCCAGGTCGGGCGAGCTCGTGTGGATGGTGCTGACCGCGCGACGGTGACACGGTTACCCGCGGCGGGCGAACATGGGGTCAGTCGCGTGCGTTCCCAGGGTGCGGCACAGGGCGCACGCGGAGGTCGTCGACACCCGTGAAGTCGGCGGGGTTGCAGGTGAACAGGTCGAGGTCGTTCGCGAGGGCGGTGGCGGCGATCAGCGCGTCGTAGGCGCGGGCGGCGGGCTTCCGGCCCGCCTGACGCAGGGAGGCGGCGACCTGGCCGAACGCGCGGGCGGCGGCCGCGTCGAACGGGACCGGGTCGAAGTCGGCCTCCGCCTGCTGGAGGTGCGCCTGGCGGGCGGCACCCTCGCGCTCGTCGGTGGCGACGAGCGGACCCATGCTCAGCTCGGCGAGGGTGACGGCGCTGATCACCGGCTCGTCCGGAAGGTCGTCGGCGCTCAGCCTGCCCAGGAGGATCAAGGTCGAGGTGTCGAGCAGACCGCGGCTCACAGGCTCGGGTCGACCCACGCGTCGACGTCGTGGCGCAGGCCGTCCGGGTCCACGAACGGGAGGTGTGCGCGACGCGCGACCAGGTCGGCTGCGGTGGCCGCACGACGTCGCAGCGGTCGCAGCTCCGCGACCTCGGCGCCGTCCCGGGTCACGACGAGGTTCTCGCCCCGGACGACCCGTTCGAGGACGTCACCTCCGTGGTTGCGGAGGTCGCGCACGCTCACCCTCGCCATGGCACCGACCGTATCACCGGTGAGACGGGCAGGTCGAGGGTCGCCACGACTGGTGCCGGCCGTGGCCAGGACCACGACGGCCCCAGCCCCGCCGGGCCGGGGCCGCCGTGAGGCGTGCGGTGTCAGCGCGGGCGGCGACGCAGCGCCGGGTCCGTCAGGGCGGGCGGCGTCCACCCCGCGTCCGCCGTGTTGAGGGTGGTGCCCGGGGCGACGATCGCGTCGATCTCGTCGAGGACGTCCGCCGGGAGGCGGGTGTCGAGCGCGGCGAGGGCGCCGTCGAGGTGCTCGGCGGTGCGCGGGCCGACGATCGCCGACGTCACCGCGGGGTGCTCCAGGACGAACCCGAGGGCGAGCTGCACCAGCGTGAGCCCGGAGGCGTCGGCGAGCTTGGCGAGCGCCTGCACCGCGGTCGCCTTCGCGGCGTTCTCGGGGAGCGACGGGTCGTGCCGTCCGGGGTCGCGCGCGACGCGGGGGGACGCCGGGGCGTCCGCGCCGACGGGCCTGCCGGACAGCCAGCCGCCGGCCAGCGGGCTCCACGGCAGGACGCCGAGGCCGTGCTCCTGTGCGAGCGGCAGGATCTCCCGCTCGACGCCGCGAGCGAGGATCGAGTACGGCGGCTGCTCGGTGACCGGCCGGACGAGCCGGCGGTCGCGGGCGACCCACTGGGCCTCGACGAGCTGCGACCCGAGGAACGTGGACGTGCCGACGTAGCGGACCTTGCCCTGGTGGACCAGGTCGGACAGGGCGGAGAGGGTCTCCTCGATGTCCGTGCCGGGCTCGGGGCGGTGCACCTGGTACAGGTCGACGTGGTCGGTCTGCAGGCGGGTGAGGGACGCCTCTACCTCACGGATGATCCACCGTCGGGAGTTGCCGACGTGGTTCACCTCGTCCGAGAGCCGGCCGTGGACCTTCGTCGCGAGGATCACGTCGTCGCGGCGGCCGCGCAGGGCCTTGCCGACGATCGTCTCCGACTCGCCGCGGGAGTACACGTCCGCGGTGTCGACGATGTTGATGCCGGCGTCGAGGGCCCGGTGGATGATCGCGACGGACTCGTCGTGGTCGACGTTGCCCCATGCACCGAAGTTCATGGTGCCGAGCGTGAGGGGCGTGACCTGCACACCGGTGCGGCCGAGCGGGCGGTACGTGGTCATGCGTGGGCTCCTTCGAGGGTGCGGGTGGTGAACTGGCTGATGGGGCGCGGCAGGCCGTAGTGCTCGCGCAACGTGGTCCCCGTGTACTCGCGGCGGAACAGCCCACGGTCACGCAGGATCGGGACGACGTGCTCCGTGAACGCCGTGAACCCGCCGGTCAGGTAGGGCGGCATGACGTTGAAGCCGTCGGCCGCGCCGCGCGTGAACCACGTCTCGATGACGTCGGCGACCTGCTCGGGGGTCCCGGCGACGAGCTTGTGGCCGCGCGCGCCGGCGAGCCGGTGCAGGAGCTGCCGGGACGTCGGGCGCTCCCGCTCGGCCAGGTCCCGGACCAGCCGGAAGCGGGACGACTGTGCACGGTCGCCCTCCACGCTGATCGCGTCGACCGGGAACGGGAGGTCGAGCTCGGCCTCGGTGAGCTCGACCCCGACCAGCCGGCGCAGCAGGTCGATGGAGTACGCCGGCTGCGTGAGCTCGTCGAGCTCGCGCTGGAGCGCCCTCGCCTCCGCCTCGGTGGAGCCGAGGTACGGGCTGATCCCCGGCAGCACGAGCACGTGGTCCGGGTTCCGGCCGGCCGCCGCTGCGCGCGAGCGCACGTCCGTGTAGTAGTTCTGCGCCTCGTCGAGCGTCTGGTGCGCCGCGAACACCGCGTCGGCCCACCGGGCGGCGAACGCGCGGCCGTCCTCGGACGTCCCCGCCTGCACGTACACCGGGCGGCCCTGCGGGGTGCGCGGCGTGTTGAGGGGGCCGCGGACCGAGAAGTGCGGGCCGACGTGGTCGATCCGGTGGATGCGGTCCGTGTCGGCGTACCGGCCGGTCACCGGGTCGGCGACGACGGCGTCGTCCTCCCACGAGTCCCACAGCGCCGTGACGACGTCGAGGAACTCGTCGGCGCGGGCGTACCGGTCGGCGTGCGTCGGGTGCTCGTCGAGCCCGAAGTTCTGCGCCGCGCCCGGCGCCCCGGTGGTGACGATGTTCCAGCCCGCCCGGCCGCGGCTGACGTGGTCCAGGCCGGCGAACTGCCGGGCCAGGTTGTACGGCTCGGAGTAGGTGGTGGACGCGGTGCCGATGAGACCCAGGTGCGTGGTCGACGCCGCGAGGGCCGACAGGAGCGTGAACGGCTCCAGCCGGAACCTCGTCGCGTAGGCGATGTTGTCCGCGAGCGACGGGCCGTCGGCCAGGAACAGCCCGTCGAACGTCGCCGCCTCCGCCGCCCGGGCCAGCTCGACGTAGTAGTCGACGTCGAGCACCCGCTCCGGCGCCGAGCCGTGGTACCGCCAGGCCGCCTCGTGGTGGCCGCCGGGATAGACGAAGAGGTTGAGATGGAGCTCGCGAGCGCCCGCCGCTCGGCTCATCGCGCCACCTCGGCCGTCCGTGCCGCGGTCCACCGGTTGTCCGGCACGGCCAGCCCGTAGTGCCCGCGCAGCGTGGTCGCCGTGTAGCCGGACCGGAACAGCCCGCGCTCGACGAGGATCGGGAGCACCTGGTCGACGAAGTCGTCCAGCCCGGACGGGAGCACGGCGGGCATGATGTTGAACCCGTCGGCGGCGCCGTTGTCCCACCAGTCCTGGATCGCGTCGGCGACCTGCACGGCGGTGCCGGAGAACGTCCGGTGGCCGCGCCCACCGCCGAGCCGGCCGATGAGCTGGCGCACCGTGAGGTGCTCGCGCCGGGCCAGGTTGACGATGAGCGTGTACCGCGACTTGGCGCCCTCGATCTCGTCCTCCGACGGCAGGTCGGCGGGCAGCTCGCGGTCCAGCGGCAGGTCCTCGGGGTCCACCCGGAGCGTCTTGGCGAGCTGCACGCGGGCGTACTCCGGCTTGATGAGCCGGTCGAGCTCGTCCTCCTTCTCGCGGGCCTCCGCCTCGGTCGCACCGATGACGGGCACGATGCCGGGCAGCACGAGGACCGTCGCGGGGTCGCGTCCCCACTCGACGGCCCGCCGCTTGAGGTCGGCGTAGAACTCCTGCGCGTCCTCGAGCGTCTGCTGCGCGGTGAAGACGGCCTCGGCGTACCGGGCGGCGAAGTCCTTGCCGTCCTCCGACGAACCGGCCTGGACCAGCAGCGGCCGGCCCTGCGGCGACCGCGGCGTGGTGAGCGCGCCGGCCACGGAGAAGCGCTCGCCGACGTGCTCGATCGGGTGCACCTTCAACGAGTCGCCCCAGACGCCCTCGGCCTTGTCGCCGACCTCCACGTCGGCCTCCCAGCTGTCCCAGAGCTTGAGGGCCACCTCGAGGAACTCCCCGGCCCGCTCGTAGCGCTCGTGGTGCGAGGGCTGGTCCTCCAGGCCGAAGTTCCGCGCCGCGTCGCCGAACGCCGTCGTGACGATGTTCCAGCCCGCCCGGCCGCCGCTGATGTGGTCGACCGACGCGAACCGGCGGGCCAGGTTGTACGGGTCGTTGTAGGTCGTCGACGCGGTCGCGATCAGCCCGATCCGCGACGTCACCGCCGCGATGGCCGCCAGGACCACGGTCGGCTCCAACGTGCCCGACGGGCGGCGGCCCACGTCCCGCGACTGTGCCGGGCCGTCCGCGAAGAAGATCGAGTCGAGGTGCCCCCGCTCGGCCGTCCGCGCGAGCTGCTGCAGGTAGGCGATGTTCGTCGAGACCGACGACGGGTCGCTCTCGGGGAGCCGCCACGACGCCTCGTGGTGGCCGGTGCTCATGAGGAACGCGTTGAGGTGGAGCTGTCCGGGTCGGTGGGTCACGGCTCGGTCCTTTCGGCGGGACGATCGACGGGAGGGACGCCCAGCGCGTCGAGCAGGCGCGCACGCAGGGCGGCGAACCGGGGGTCGGCGGGCGACCGCGTGCCCTCCAGGTCCACGGGCAGGTGGAGGCTGATGCGGCCGGAGTCCAGCACCACGACGCGGTCGGCGAGCGTGATGGCCTCGTCGACGTCGTGCGTGACGAGCAGGACGGCCGGCCGGTGCCGGGCGCACAGCTCGCGCAGGAGGGTGTGCATCCGGATGCGGGTGAGGGCGTCCAGCGCCCCGAACGGCTCGTCGGCGAGGAGCAGCTGCGGCTCGCGGACCAGCGACCGGGCCAGCGACACGCGCTGCTGCTCCCCGCCGGACAGCTCCGTCGGCCACGCGCGCTCACGGCCGGCCAGCCCGACCTCGGCGAGGCGCTCCCGGCCGAGCGCGTCCGCGTGACGCAGGCCGAGCGTCACGTTGTCGAGCACCCGGGCCCACGGCAGGAGCCGCGAGTCCTGGAACACCACCGAGACCCGCTCCGGCACGGTGACCGTGCCGGAGCCCGTGACGTCGTGGTCCAGGCCGGCGAGCGCCCGCAGCAGCGTGCTCTTGCCGGAGCCGCTGCGGCCCAGGATCGCGACGAACTCGCCCTGCCGGATCGTCAGGTCGACGCCCAGCAGCACGGGGGTCTGCCCGTCCGCCTTCGTCGGGACGCCGTAGGTGCGGGTCAGGTCCCGGACCATGACGGCCGGCGGGGTGTCGTCGAGCGAGAGGGCGAGATCGGTGGCGACCGTGTGGAGCGCGTCGGCCAGTGCCGCTTCGGCCACTCTCGCGTCCGCCGCGTCCGCCGCGTCCGCCACGTCCGCCGCGTCCGGCACGGCGGCGTCCGCGGTGCCGCTCGGCGCGTCCGCCGCCGGGTACGCCGCGGCCGTCAGTCCGCGAGGGTGCGCCGCCATGACAGGGCCCTCCTCTGCACGAGGCGGACCACCGCGTCGGACCCGTAGCCGAGGATCCCGTACAGCACCAGGCCGACGACGATGATCTCCGTCTGCCCGTAGGTGCGCGCGAGCTCCATCATGTAGCCGATCCCGGCCGTGCCGTTGATCTGCTCGACGACGACGAGCGACAGCCACGCCGCCGTCACGGCGAACCGCAGGCCCAGCAGGAACCCGGGCAGGGCGCCGGGCAGGATCACGCGGGTCACGAACCCCCACCGGGACAGCCCGACGGTCTCGGCGAGCTCCACGTACCGCGCGTCGATCGTGCGCAGGCCGTTGTGGGTGTGGATGTAGACGGGGACCATCACGCCGAGCGTGATCGTCACGACCTTCATGGGCTCCCCGATGCCGAGCCACAGGATGAGCAGCGGCAGCAGCGCGAGGCTGGGGATCGCCCGCTTGACCTGGATGGGCCCGTCGACGAACGCCTCGCCGAGCCGGCTCAGGCCGGACACCAGCGCCAGGGCGGTCCCCGCGGCGATCCCGATGAGCAGGCCGAGGAACGCGCGCTGGGCGGACACGGCCAGGTTCGTCTGGAGGCGTCCGTCCGCGATGAGGTCGCCGGCCGTCGACACGACGGTCCACGGAGCGCTGAGCGTGCGGGTGTCGATGAGGCCCGTGAGGCTGCCGACCGACCAGACCACCAGGAGGGTGACCAGACCGAGCGCGGCGCCGCCGCGGACGGGCCGGCCCGGTCCGAGCCGCCTCGTCGTCCGGCGCCGTGCCGGTGCCGTGGCCGTGCGCGCACCTGTGTGCAGCGGGCGGGGCAGGGTGAGTGTCGACATCAGGGGTTCGCCTTCCGGTAGGCGTCCACGGCCTCGGCGATGACGGGCGCGAACCGCTGGTCCCAGATGTCCTCCGCGTGGATCGGCTCGTTGCCGGTGGCCTTCGCGAGGAGGTCGATCGTCTCCTGGTGCCGGGCGATGGGCTCGGTCCAGTCGGCGGGGAGGTCCGGGATGCCGGCGTGGTCGACGAGGTACTGGGCGTCCTTCGGGTCGAGCCCCTGGTCCTTGACGTAGTAGCCGTCACGCCACTCGTCGGGGTGGTCCTCGACCCACAGCTTCGCCTGGGCCCAGATCTGCACGTACTCGCGCAGCGCCGCCGCCTTCGCCGGGTCGTCGATCACGCTCGTCGGCGCGTACAGGTCGCTGGGGTCGTCGCGCAGGCCGTGCTCGACGGTGTGGGCGCCGTCCTTGCCGTACTGCTCGACGTAGCGGGCCACCTGGACCCCGCCGATGGGCGCGATGTCGACCTCCTTGGCGGCGAGCGCCGTCGGGTACACGTCGCCCGTGCTGGGCAGCTCGACGAGCGTCACGTCCTTCTCGGTGAGCCCCGCCTTCTTGAGGGCGCGCAGCACGATGGCGCCCTGGGCCTGGCCGGGGCTGTACGCGATCTTCTTGCCGCGGAAGTCCTTCAGCGTCGTGACGTCCGGCAGGCCGGGCCGCACGCCGAACTGGTAGATCGGGTGCTCCTTCCAGTCCTGGCGGTACGACGCCGCGACGATCTTGACGTCGAGGCCGGTCCAGGTGGCGTGGATCGGCGGGATGTCCGCCACGGCGCCCACGTCGAGGGCGTTCGCCCGGAACGCCTCGGTGGTCGCCGGGCCGCCCGACACGTTGGCCCACTCCAGGTCGAAGTCGACCGTGCTGTCGATGTCGTCGCCCGCGAGCGCGACGGCCTTCTGGGTGGTGGGGTCGCCGACGACGAGCTTCGTGCCCGCGGGCACGGCGGTGGGCAGCGTGGCGTCGGGTGCGGCGGCGCTCGAGGCGGGGCCGTCGCTCTGCGCGGCCTGGGCGCCTGCGCAGCCCGCGAGCGCCGTCACGGCGACGAGCAGGGCGGCCGCGGCCAGCGGCGGGCGGGATCGGCGGCGGGCGAGCAGATGGGTAGGCATGGAGAGGGCCTCTCGAGGGGATGAGGGTGCGCGCGCACGACGGGTGCGGCGAAGGGGCAGTGACCGGACGCGCGTGGGCGCGGCCGGACGGTGCGTCGGTGGTGTGGTGGCCCGAGGTCGGGCCGCTCGCGGTGGGGGACGGCGGCGCCGGCGCCTGGGTCTCAGGCGGGCGTCCGCCTCGGGCGAGCCGGGACGGTCAGCGGCAGGGTCGACAGCCGGCGCGGGGCCGACAGGCGCCACGTGCGCCGGACGGGTCGACGACGGGGCGCAGCAGGGCTGCGCGGTCGGTCACTCGACTCGTGGACATGGCGCCGGACCATGCCAGTGACTCGGGTCAGTGACAAGGGTCAGACCCGCATGTTCCGGATCGTGAGACCGGCGTCCGGCACGCTCCGACCCGTCAGCGGACCTCGAGCACCGTCCACCAGTCGTTCTGGTCGCGACCGTCGAAGCCCGTGACCTCGTCCTGACCCGACGTCAGCCGGGCGTCCGAGCGGTGGTGGGAGTGCAGCGCCCGACCGGTCGCCACGTGCACCAGCCGAAGGCGTGACCCGGCGAGCCACGGACCGCCTCCGTCGACCTCCACGCGCCAGTCGTCGTTGTGGTCGCCCACGCCGTCGGTCCCGAACGCGGTGACCTCCTGCTGACCTGTGAGCGGGGACGGGAAGCCTGCGTGGCTGTGCAGGTTGCGGCCGGTCCGGACGTGTCGCAGCCGCACGACGTCACCGTCGGTCAACGCATTCCCGCCCCCGCCGGGCGCGTCCGGTGCCGAGCCGTGCGGACCGGTGAGCCGCCACAGGTCGCCGTCGTCCGACCCGCCGAACGTGGTCACCTGCTGCTGCCCGGAGCTGCCGGGGTGCGTGTACACCGCCGGGTGCGAGTGCAACGTCCTGCCGGTCCAGGCGTGCGACAGCTTCACCGTGGTGCCCACGGTCAGCCGCGCGGCGGCGTCCACCGGGGTCGAGCCGATCGTGCGCGGGTGCTTCGCCGAGTACGCCTGCACGAAGAAGCCTCGCCACCGCGGCCCGTTGCTCGCCGCCCAGCCCGGCTCGCCGGCCTCGGACGTCAGGCGGACCTCCCGGCCAGGGCTGTTGCTGTCGTACACGAGGACGGTGACGCGTCCGGACGGCTCCTTCTCGTACCCGTACGCGAGCACCTGGTGGTTCTTCCCGATGTCGCCGAGCGAGCGGGCGACGACGAGCCCGAGCGGGACCGGCCGGCCGGCGTCGACGGCGGCCACGACCTTCGGCAGCTCGTCCTCCGACGTCCAGCGGCTGACGCCCTTGGAGATCCAGGTCGCGTGGTCCGAGCTCTGCGTCCACGTGACGAACTTCGCGGCGGTGCCGGTCCGGAAGGAGTCGAAGAGGCGGCCGCGGATGTCGTCGGCGAGCCAGTGGCCGTCGGGAGGCACGTGCCCGGGCGCCCACAGCCCGCCGGGCCAGCGGGGCACGGGACGGCCGGCGGTCCAGTGGTCGAGGGCGAGGTACGCCATGCCGCCGCAGCGGCCGGCGGTCGTGATCTCGAACGTGCCGACGGAGAGGAACACGTCGACGAACCGGTTGGCGAACGCGAAGCCGTGCACCGCCGGGTCGAAGCCCGGCACCCGGCGCGCCTGTGCGCGGGTCGTCGGGCCGCCCGCGGCCTGCCCGCTGGTCATCGCTGCCTCCCGGGTGAGGTTGCCGGCACGGCGTCGTGCCCGCCGCGCCGACTCTTCCAGGAGGAGCCCGGCGGTGCCGAGCTGATACCGCCAGGGCCAGGGCCGGGGCGAGGGCCAGGGCCAGGCCAGGGCCAGGGCCGGGACCGAGGCCGGCGTCGCGGCAGGGACCGGGGCCGGCGTCGCGGCCGGGACCGGGGCCGGCGTCGCGGCCGGGCAAGGGCAAGGGCACGGGCGCGGGCGAGGAGGAAGCCGCAGAGGCGGCCGTGGCGACGGGCGCGTGCGGTCGGGCCGCGCAGGGATGACGTGTCCGGCCGCGGACGGCACGATCGGTGCATGTCACGACGGGTGGTCGCGCTGGTCGTCGGGGGCGTGCTCGCGCTCGCGGGCTGCAGCCCGTCCTCCTCCGGCGGCACGCCGTCGGCTCCTGCGACCCGGTCCGCGGCGCCGATCCCCGCCGACGTGCTCGCCGGCCTGTCGGTCGAGGTGCGGCAGGCGCGCAGCGACTGGGCGTCGCGGGTGGTGCAGCTGCGGGTCACGAACGTCGGTCCCGGTGACGTGACGGTCACCGGGGCGCGGCTCGTGACGCCGGACGACGAGGGCGTCGCGACGGGCGACCGGGAGCGACCGGTGCGGGCCGGCGTGGACCGGGACGTGTCCGTGGCGCTCGGGACGCCCGTCTGCGCCCGCGCCACGTCCGGTGCTCCGCGGGCGGAGCTGGACCTCGTCGACCCGTCCGGCAGGCGTTCGACGCTCGCCGTGCAGCCCGCCGACCCGCAGGGCCACCTCGCCCGGATCCACGGCGAGGACTGCGCCGCGGCGGCGGTCGCCGCGGGGGCCACCCTGACGCTGGCCGACGACCTGGGCACCGAGGAGGTCGACGGCCGGCTCGTCGGGAAGGTCGCCCTGGAGGTGGATCCCGTCGCCGGCGGCCCCCGGGTGGAGGTGACGCGGGTGGACGGGACGGTGCTGCTGGCGCCGCCGGACGGGAGCACCGGCTGGGCGGTGGACGTCGACACCTCCGGCGGCGCCGCGCGGACCGTCCCGCTGCTCGTCGTGCCGACCCGGTGCGACGCGCACGCCGTGGCGGAGGACAAGCGCGGGACGTTCTTCGGGGTCCACGCCCGGGTCGACGGGCTGGAGCAGGCCGTGTTCTACGTCGGCGCGGACGACACGCTCCGCGGTGCCCTGCACGCGTTCGTGGGGACGGCGTGCGGGGCCGCCGCCCCGTGAGCGGCCGCCGGACCGGGACCGCTGCCGGTCCGGCGGGCCTGCCCATCGATCAGACCCGGACCACGACCTTGCCGCGCAGGTGCCCGGTGGCGCTGGCCTCGTGCGCCGCCGCGGTGTCGGCCAGGTCGAACACCTGCGCCACGTCGACGCGCAGGGTCCCGGCGTCCACCAGATCCGCGAGCACCTCGAGGTCGCTCGTCGAGGGCCGGACGAACACGTAGAGGCCACCGAGGTCCGTCAGCGCCCGGCGGTCGACGATCGACACGATGGTGCCGCCCGGCGCGAGGAGCTGCGGCGCGGTGGCCAGGGCGTCGTCGCTGCCGTAGTCGAGGATCACGTCGACGCCGTCCGGTGCGAGCGCCCGCACCCGGTCGACGAGGCCCGCTCCGTAGGTGACCGGCTCGACGCCGAGCTCGCGGAGGTGGTCGTGGTTGCGCTCGGACGCCGTGCCGATGACCCGGGCGCCCAGCGACCGCGCGAGCTGCACGCCGAAACCGCCGACACCGCCCGCCGCGGCGTGCACGAGGACCGTCTGGCCGGCCGAGACACCCACCCGGCGGATGCTCTGGTAGGCCGTCAGGCCGGCGAGGGGCACCGCGGCGGCCTCCTCGAACGAGAGCGACGTGGGCTTGCGGGCGAGCGTGCGGACCGGTGCAGAGACGTACTCGGCGAACGTCCCGCCGCCGATCGAGTCCTTGCGCACGTACCCGTACACCTCGTCGCCGACCTCCAGCTCGGGAGCGTCGGCGCCGACCTCCTCGACGACGCCGGCGACGTCCCAGCCCGGCACCACCGGGAAGACGACGTCGAAGCGCTGGTCGAGGCGGCCCTCGCGGACCTTCCAGTCGACCGGGTTGACGGAGGCCGCCTTGACGCGGACCAGGACGCTGTCCGGACCCACCTTCGGGGTGGGCTGCTCGGTGAGCTCGAGGACGTCGGTGCCGCCGTAGCGGGGATAGGTGATGGCTCGCATGTCGTGTCCCAGCACCGCCGGTGACCTGGACATTCCCGACGGCCGGAGAAGGTGGCGCCGGTGACGGTGGGCCGGCGACGGCGTCTCAGGGCAGCCGGACGTGCTGAGGGCCGAGCTCGTCCACGGACGAGACCCCCAGCAGCGCCATCGTGCGGCGGACCTCGCGGGCGAGGATCTCGACGGCCCGGTCGACGCCGCGCTCGCCCCCGGCCATGAGCCCGTACAGGTAGGCGCGACCCACCAGGGTCGCGTCGGCGCCGAGCGCGACGGCGGCCACGACGTCGGCGCCGTTCGTGATCCCGGTGTCGACCCAGACCTCGGTGCGGTCGCCGACGGCCTCCGCGACGTCCGGGACGAGCCGCAGCGGGACGGGGGCGCGGTCGAGCTGCCGCCCGCCGTGGTTGGACAGCACGACCGCGTCGGCACCGGCGTCCGTGACGCGGCGGGCATCCTCGACGGTCTGGATGCCCTTGATGATGAGCGGCCCGTCCCAGGAGGCCCGCAGCCACTCGAGGTCGGCGATCGTCATCGTCGGGTCGAAGAGGGTGTCGAGCAGGTCCGCGACCGTGCCGGACCAGCTGCTCAGCGACGCGAACGTCAGCGGCTCGGTGGTGAGCAGGCTGAGCCACCAGGAGGGGTGGGCGGCGGCGTCGAGCACCGTCGTGGCCGTCAGTGCGGGCGGGATGGAGAACCCGTTGCGGGCGTCGCGCAGGCGCGCGCCGGCGACAGGCACGTCGACGGTGAGCATCAGCGCCTCGTACCCGGCGGCCTTGGCCCGGGCCATGAGGTCCTCGCCCGCGGCCCGGTCCTTCCACACGTACAGCTGGAACCACCTGCGGGCGCCGGGTGCCGCCTCGGCGACCTCCTCGATCGACGTGGTGCCCATCGTCGACAACGCGTAGGGGATGCCCCTGCGCTCGGCGACGCGGGCGACGGCCCGTTCGCCCTCGTGGTGCATCAGCCGCGTGAACCCGGTGGGGGCGAACGCGAACGGCAGCACCGCCCGCGTGCCGAGCATCGGCGTCGAGGTGTCGATCTCGGAGACGTCGTGCAGGATCGACGGCCGCAGCTCGAGGTCGCGGAACAGGGACCGGGCGCGGCGCAGGCTGATCTCGGCCTCGGCGGCGCCGTCGGTGTAGTCGAACACCGCGCGGGGGGTGCGGCGGCGGGCGACCCGGCGCAGGTCGGCGATGGTGAGGGCGTCGTCGAGGCGCCGGCGGGTGGGGTCGAGCCGGACCGGCTTGGGCCGCAGGAGCGGCTTGAGCTCGGCCCACGACGGGATCTGACGGTCGGTCACCGGAGCTCCAGGGAGTGGCGGGTGGTCGGGCTGCACGGAGGCGGTCCGCCTGGAAACCCTAGGCACTCCACCTGGTGCGGTCCACGGGCGGTCAGTCGGCCTGGTCGTAGCTCTCGACCACGGACACGTCGAGCGAGAACTCCACGGGGAACCCGCCGAACAGCAGGCGCCCGGCCTCCGCGGCGGCCTCCCGGACGGCCTCCGCGACCTGCTCCGCGACGCCCGCCGGTGCGTGCACCACGACCTCGTCGTGCAGGAAGAACACCAGGTGTGGCCGTCCGTGGACCGCGCCCGCCGCCGGCACCTCCACGGCCAGGAGCCGCCGCCGCAGCGCCGCCATCCAGCACAGCGCCCACTCGGCCGCCGTGCCCTGCACCACGAAGTTGCGCGTGAACCGGCCCCAGTCGCGGCCTCGTCGTCGGGCGGCCCGGACCTCGTCGGCCCCGGCACCCTCGGCCGCGGCGGCGTGCAGGGCGTCCTGCCACTCCGCGTCCGGTGCGGGCGCCGACCGGCCGAGCCACGTGGTCACCACCTCGCCGCGCTCACCGGCACGAGCCGCCTCCTCGACGAGCCCGACCGCCCGCGGGTAGGCGCGCGTGAGCTGCGGCATGAGCGCGGCGCTCGCCCCCGTGGTCGCACCGTAGACGGCGCCGAGCATCGCGTACTTGGCGTCCTTGCGGGTCTCGACGATCCCCGCCTCGACGACACCCTGGTAGAGGTCCGCGCGGCGGGCGGCCGCCGCCATCGCGAGGTCGCCGGACATCGCCGCGAGCACCCGGGGCTCGAGCTGCGCCGCATCGGCGACCACGAGCCGCCAGCCCGGGTCCGCCCGCACGGCACCGCGGATCGCCGCCGGCAGCTGGAGCGCACCGCCGCCGTTCGTCGCCCACCGCCCCGACACCACGCCCGCCGGCACGTACTCCGGGCGGAACCGTCCGTCGTGCACCCACGTCTCGAGCCACGTCCACCCGTTGGCGCTGAGCAGGCGGGACAGCTTCTTGTACTCCAGCAGCGGCTCCCGGACGGCGTGGTCGAGCGCCTGGATCTCCCACTTGCTCGTGCTCGCCAGGTCGAACCCGGCGAGGCGCAGCCCGCGCAGCAGCTCGGGCTGCGAGTCCGGGTTGAGCGTCGGCTGGTCGAGCGCGGTGCGGACCTCCTCGGCGAGCGCCTCCAGCCGGGCGGGGCGGCTGCCGGCGCGCGGGCGGGGGCCGAGCATCGTCGTCAGGATCTCGTCGTGCGCCTGCGCGCTCCACGGCAGGCCGTCGTGCCGCATCTCCTCGGCGATCAGCGCACCCGTGGACTCCGCGGCCAGCAGGAGGCGCAGCCGCCCGGGGTGCGTGGCGCCGGCGACGGCGGCGAGCTGGCGGGCGAGCTCGGGCGCCGGGTCGAGGATCGGTCCGGCGGCCGGGCCGGGGCTGGTCTCGTCGTCGAACAGCCTCGCCTCGACGGGAGCCGGGGCGGTGCGGCGGGGTCGGTCCCAGGCGGTGCGCGGCCCCGTCGCGAGGTCCGAGGCTGCGCTGTACGCGCTGTGCCGGAGGATCGCGTGGCACAGCCGCAGGTCGTGGCACCGCTCGGCGCGCACCCCGGCGTCGAGCAGCGGCGGATAGCGGCGCGACGTGTCGTCCCACACCCAGCGCGGGCGGTCCCGCTCCCGGGCGGCGACCGCCTCCGCGAGACCGTCCGCGGGCACCTCCGTGCGGGCCACGGGGCGTCCGTCGTCCGTGAGCTCGGCCAGCACGACGGCGCCCGGGCGGGACGGGTCGTCCAGCACGATCTGCAAGGGCACGGCACATTGTCGCCGCCGCCACCGACACCCGACGCCGGCGGGCCGCTCCGGCGGACCGGACCCTGAGGCCGTTCCCGCGAGCGGCCGGTCGGAGCCGGCTCGTGCGAGCAGCCGGCCCGACCGGGCCGCGGTGTCAGCCGGCTTGCGCCATCGCCGTCCGGGCGGTCTGCGCGTTGCGCCGCATCGCGAAGATCCACGGGCCGCCCTCGGCGAGCGGCAGCGGCGCGCGCACGGGCGCGTATCCGAGGGCCTCGTAGTACCCGACGTTGTCGGGCTTCGTGGTCTCCAGGTAGCTGGGCGCCTCGGCGCCGTCGACGAACCCGAACACCTCGGCCATGAGCCGCTTGCCGCGACCGGCGCGCTGCAGGTCGGGCCGGACGCCCAGCGCCTCGACGTACCAGGTGTCGGTGGGGACGCCCGAGGCGGTGACGTCGCCGAACCGGATGATGCCCAGGCTGTGCTCGCGCGTGTACGCGGCGATCCGCACGATGCGGCCGGACTGCCGCCACCACCGCGCCCTGGTCATCGGGTACGTGCCGGGCGGGTAGAGGGCGATCGCGCCGGTGACCGCGCCGTCGAGCTTCGTCACGAACGCCAGGCCGTACCGGACCGAGTCCGAGAGCGTCATGCGGTACATCGCCCGCAGCTCGTGCTCGCGGCGGCGGCGCACGGGGAACAGGTGGACGAACCCGGGGTCGTCCGCCAGCGCCGCCGCCAGGACCGTCGCGGCTGCGCGCACGTCCTCGGGGCGCATGGGCACGACGACGTCGGGCGGGGACGGAGCGGACATGGGGCGCATCCTCTCTGGGACATGCGTCCAGATGCAACCCATCCGTCCCGGTTTGACCGGACGTGCACGGCGCGGCCCGCTCCGGGTCCCGGCGTGCCGGCCGGCGTGCTGACCAGCGTGCCGACCGGCGTGCTGACCAGCGCGCCGACCGGTGTGTCGGCTGGTCAGCGGCCCGACGCAGAGCCGCGTGTCGCCGGGCGCCGGTATCTTGCCTCCGCCAGCGCGCTCCTGAGTCCCGACGGCACGGCACGCGGCCGGGGTCGCGCCCACCACGACGGGGGAGCAGGACATGGAACGCGAGTACTTCGTGCGGGGCGAGCGGCGGACCGTGGAGCAGGTCGACGACGTCGCGGCCGTCAAGGTGGCTCCGGACGAGACCGGCGACCGCGCCGGGCGTGCCCGTGAGGTCGAGTCGGTCGACGCGGGACGTGCGGCGGGGCTCAGCGAGCAGGACCTCGACGCCTTCCGACAGGCCGGGTGGGTGTTCGTCGAGCCGGCACCCGGGACGGGTGACCTGCGGGCCCGGGAGGCCCCTGCCGAGGTCGAGCGGGCCGGGGCGCTCGTGCGGCGCCCGAGCGGCCGGGTCGCCATCGTCACCCGGCGGCTCACCGTGCAGCTCGATGCGGCGCTGACCGCCGACGAGGCCCGGGCCACGCTGGAGGAGCTGGGCCTGGTCCACCTCCTCACGCTCGGGTGGGCGCCGAACCTGTTCGAGGTCGACACCGTCGCGCACGACGACGCCGTCGCCGCCGCGGCCGCCCTCGACGGCGACCCGCGCGTCGTGTTCGCCGAGCCCAGCTTCGTGGAGCACGTCGACCAGCGGCTGCACCCCACGGACCCCCGCTACGGCGAGCAGTGGCAGTGGCTGAACACCGGCCAGACGGGCGGGACGCCGGGTGCCGACGTGCACGCCGAGCCGGCCTGGGACGTCACCCGAGGTGCGGGCGTGACGGTGGCCGTCATCGACAACGGGTTCAACGCCGCCCACGAGGACCTCCAGGCCGCCGTGGTCCCGACGTCGGGCCACTTCCAGTCCAGCGGTGCCAGCCCGGCCGTGTGGGTGGCGGGCACGGCGGGGATGCCCGGCAGCAACCACGGCACGTTCTGCGCCGGTATCGCGGCCGCGCGGCAGAACAACGCGCACGGTGGCTCGGGCGCCGCACCCGAGAGCGACCTGATGCTCGTCGCGGCGCTCGCGGACCAGGTGGGCACGCAGGTGACGCTCGCGCGCGCCGTCAGCTACGCCGCCGACCCGTCGACCGTCGTCCCGGGCGCGGACCCGTCGGCCGGGGCGGACGTCCTCGTGTCGAGCCTCGGCCCGAACGGCGCAGCCTGGGACCTCACGGAGGCCCTGCGTCTCGCACTCGTGTTCGCCGGGACCCAGGGACGTCAGGGCCGCGGTCTCGCCATCTTCTGGGCGGCCAGCAACGGCGCGAACGTCGACATCCTGGCGGACCACGTCGTCTCGCACCCCGACGTGATCGCCGTCGTCCGCTCGGACCACAACGACCACGAGGACAATGCCGCCCGCGGCTCCGAGGTGGAGCTCATCGCGCCCGGCGTGAACGTCGTCAGCACCACCGGCAGCGGCGGCTACGGACCGAGCACGGGCACCAGCTTCGCGGCGCCGTGCGCCGCGGGGGTCGCGGCCCTCGCCCTGTCCGTGAACACCGACCTGACGCGCGACCAGCTCCGCGCGGTGATGCACGACTCCGCCGACAAGGTCGGCGGCGTCGCCTATGACGCGAACGGGCACAACGACGACTACGGGTTCGGGCGGGTCAACGCCGCCCGGGCGGTGGAGGCCGCCGGCGACGTGGTGACGGAGGCGGGTGCGGTGAACTCGATCGCGTTGGTGCGGCAGGTGCCGGGGTGGGCGTCGATCCCGGTGGCGGCCGCGGACGGCTCGGGCGGGTGGGTCGTGACGAACGGTGCGGCGGGGCCGGACTTCGTCCCGACGTGGGCGAACCAGCCCGGGGTGCGGGTGGTGGCGGGTGACTTCAACGGTGACGGGTTCACCGACGTCGCCCTGGTGCGCCAGACGCCGGGGTGGGGGTCGATCCCGGTGGCGTTCTCCGACGGCGCGGGTGGGTGGACCGTCACGAACGGTGCCGCGGGTCCGGACTTCATCGCGACGTGGGCGAACCAGCCCGGGGTGCGGATCGTGACGGGGGACTTCAACGGGAACGGGCTGACGGACATCGCGCTCGTGCGGCAGACGCCGGGGTGGGGGTCCATCCCGGTCGCGTTCGCGGACGGTTCCGGTGGCTGGAACGTCACCAACGGCGCGGCGGACCCGGACTTCATCCCGACGTGGGCGAACCAGCCGGGCGTGAAGATCGTGACGGGGGACTTCAACGGCAACGGGCTGACGGACATCGCGCTGGTCCGTCAGACCCCGGGGTGGGGGTCGATCCCGATCGCGTTCGCCAACGGCGACGGGACCTGGACCATCACCAACGGTGCCGCGGACCCGGACTTCATCCCGACCTGGGCCAACCAGCCGGGCGTGAAGATCGTGACGGGTGACTTCAACGGCAACGGGCTGACGGACATCGCGCTGGTCCGGCAGACCCCGGGGTGGGGGTCGATCCCGGTGGCGTTCGCCAACGGCGACGGGACCTGGAACGTCACCAACGGCGCGGCGGACCCGGACTTCATCCCGACGTGGGCCAACCAGCCGGGCGTGAAGATCGTGACCGGGGACTTCAACGGCAACGGCCTGACCGACATCGCCCTGGTGCGGCAGACGCCGGGCTGGGCCTCCATCCCGATCGCGTTCGCGGACGGCTCGGGTGGGTGGAACGTCACGAACGGCGCGGCGGCACCGGACTTCATCCCGACCTGGGCGAACCAGCCCGGGGTCAAGATCGTGACCGGTGACTTCAACGGCAACGGCCTGACCGACATCGCCCTGGTCCGGCAGACCCCCGGCTGGGGGTCCATCCCGGTCGCGTTCGCCGACGGCTCCGGGGGCTGGAACGTCACCAACGGTGCCGCGGACCCGGACTTCATCCCGACCTGGGCCAACCAGCCCGGCGTCAGGCTCGTCCCCGGCACGCTGCGATGACCGGCCCGGCGGCGGACCTGACCCCGGAGGACGGCGACCCCGTCCTCCGGGTCCAGGTGCAGGGCGCCACGCTCGACGACCTGCGGGCGTTCGCCGACGAGGTGCAGCCCGACCCCGGCTGCCGGGCGGTCGCCAAGCGGACCGACACGGGCTACTCGCTCGACGTGTACCTCGAACGGTCCCGGCTCGACGCCGCACGCGGTGCCCGGTCGGCCGCCCAGGTCACCGTCACGGTCGTCGCCGACGAGACGGCCAACGGACGGGCGCGCCAGCAGGAGGTGGGCAGCGGGGACCGGTTCGCCGCCCGGGGCGAGGTCCCCCGCGGCCTCGGCACGAAGGAGCCCCCGCGATGAGCTACCTCAACGTCGTCGAGATCGAGTCGGCGCTCGTCAACCTCCAGGCCGCCTACCCGCAGACGTCCGAGCTCGTCACGCTCCCGCACCTCAGCCACGAGGGCCGGCAGAGCCACGTGCTGCGGATCGGCGTCCAGGGCAGCGGCGACGCGGACGGCGTGCTGGTGCTCGGCGGCGTGCATGCCCGGGAGTGGGTGCCCCCGGACGCGCTCGTCGCCCTCGCCGCCGACCTCCTCGAGGCGCACCAGCTCGGCACGGGCCTCGGCTACGGAGGGCAGTCATTCACGGCCGACGAGGTCCGGCAGGTGGTCGAGCGGGTCAACCTGTTCGTCTACCCGTGCGTGAACCCCGACGGGCGCAGCTTCAGCCAGACGACGAGCCCGATGTGGCGCAAGAACCGTCGGCCGGCCTCCGGCGGTGGTGCGAGCTGCGCCGGGGTCGACATCAACCGCAACTTCGACTTCCTCTGGGACCACACGGCGCACTTCGCGCCCGACTCGGGGGTCGCGACGTCCGCGAACCCGTGCGACCCGAACACCTACCGCGGCCCGTCGAGCGCGTCCGAGCCGGAGACGCAGAACGTGGTGTGGCTCGCCGACACCTACCCGCGGATCCGGTGGCACGTCGACGTGCACAGCGCAGTGCCCGTCATCCTCTACAGCTGGGGCAGCGACGAGAACCAGAGCGTGCACCCCGAGCAGAACTTCCTCAACGCCGCGTTCGACGGGGTCCGTGGGCGCCCGCACGACGCCGCGTACGGCGAGTACATCGAGGCCGACGACCTCGACCGGGTCCGCACGCTGGCCGACCGCATGCACGACGCGATCCGCGCCGTCCGCGGCGACTCCTACGGCGTCGAGCAGGCGTACGGCCTCTACCCGACGTCCGGTGCCAGCGACGACTACGCCGCCAGCCGGCACCGGGCACGGCCGGGGGCCGCCGAGATCGACGCGTTCACCATCGAGTGCGGGCACAGCTTCCAGCCGACCTGGGCGGAGGCCGAGCAGGTCATCCGCGAGGTGTCCGCGGGCGTCGTCGCGCTCGGGGTGGCCGCCGCCGCGACCGTCGTCGAGGAGACGCCGCCGTCGACCGGGAACTCGGTCGCGTTGGTGCGGCAGGTGCCGGGGTGGGCGTCGATCCCGGTGGCGGCCGCGGACGGCTCGGGCGGGTGGATCGTCACGAACGGTGCGGCGGGGCCGGACTTCGTCGCGACGTGGGCGAACCAGCCCGGGGTGCGGGTGGTGGCGGGTGACTTCAACGGTGACGGGTTCACCGACGTCGCCCTGGTGCGGCAGACGCCGGGGTGGGGGTCGATCCCGGTGGCGTTCTCCGACGGCGCGGGTGGGTGGACCATCACGAACGGTGCCGCGGGCCCGGACTTCATCGCGACGTGGGCGAACCAGCCCGGGGTCAAGGTCGTGACGGGGGACTTCAACGGCAACGGCCTGACGGACATCGCCCTGGTCCGGCAGACACCGGGCTGGGCGTCGATCCCGGTGGCGTTCGCCAACGGCGACGGGACCTGGACCATCACGAACGGTGCCGCGGGCCCGGACTTCATCGCGACGTGGGCGAACCAGCCCGGGGTCAAGGTCGTGACGGGGGACTTCAACGGCAACGGCCTGACCGACATCGCGCTCGTGCGGCAGATGCCGGGGTGGGGCTCGATCCCGGTCGCGTTCGCGGACGGCTCGGGTGGGTGGAACGTGACGAACGGCGCGGCGGCACCGGACTTCATCGCGACGTGGGCCAACCAGCCCGGGGTCAAGGTCGTGACCGGTGACTTCAACGGCAACGGGCTGACCGACATCGCCCTGGTCCGCCAGACGCCCGGCTGGGGGTCCATCCCGATCGCGTTCGCCAACGGCGACGGAACCTGGACCATCACCAACGGTGCCGCGGGCCCGGACTTCATCCCGACGTGGGGCAACCAGCCCGGGGTGAAGATCGTGACGGGGGACTTCAACGGCAACGGCCTGACCGACATCGCCCTGGTCCGGCAGACCCCCGGCTGGGGGTCGATCCCAGTGGCGTTCGCCAACGGCGACGGGACCTGGACCATCACCAACGGCGCGGCGGCACCGGACTTCATCCCGACGTGGGCGAACCAGCCCGGGGTCAAGATCGTGACCGGGGACTTCAACGGCAACGGCCTGACGGACATCGCCCTGGTCCGCCAGACACCGGGCTGGGGGTCCATCCCGGTGGCGTTCGCCGACGGCTCGGGCGGGTGGAACGTCACCAACGGCGCCGCCGGCCCGGACTTCATCCCGACCTGGGCCGACCAGCCCGGCGTCAGGCTCGTCCCCGGCACGCTGCGATGACGGCTCCACCCCACGGGCGGCGGCCCGGCGAGGTGGCGGTCGACCACCGTCTCAGGTCCGGACGCGCTCCCTGAGCGCCGACCGCACGGCGCCCACCAGCTCCGCCGACTCCGCGAGGTCCCCGAACACGCGTCGGACGCCGAGCAACCGTTCGGCGAGCCCGTCCTGCGGCCCACGGGCCGCGTCGGCCAGCTCCCGGGCCAGCGGGTCGTCGAGCGGCACGACGCGCTGGTCCACCACGAGCTCCCCGAGCGTCGCAGCCCGCACGTAGGCGATCCACGCGGCGATCGCGCCCGCCGCCGCCACGGGGACCGCACCCGCGGCGAGCCGGTCGGTCACGGTGCCCAGGAGCCGCTGCGGGACCTTCTGCGACCCGTCCATGGCGACCTGGACGGTGGTGTGCCCGGTGTGGGGGTTGGCGAACCGGTCGAGCACGTCGTCGCGGTACCGCTCCAGGTCCATGCCCTCCGGCGCGGCGAGGGTCGGCAGGACGTCGTCGTCGACGAGCGCGCGGACCGCCGCGTCGAGGTCCGGGTCAGCGGCGGCCTGCGCGATCGTCGCGTAGCCCCGCAGCGCACCGAGGTACGCGAGCGTCGAGTGGCTGGCGTTGAGGATCCGCAGCTTGGCCCGCTCGTAAGGGGCCACGTCGGCGGTGAGCAGGGCACCCGCGACCTCCCAGGCGGGACGCGGCCCGGCGAACGCGTCCTCGATCACCCACTGGGAGAACGGCTCGCCGACCACGAGCGCCTCGTCGACGAGGCCCAGGAGACGCTCGGCCTCCGCGCGGTGCGCGGGGGCGGTGGCGGGCACGATCCGGTCGACCATCGTGGACGGGAACCGGACGTTCTCCGAGACCCACGCCCGCAGCGCGTCCGAGCCGGGAGCCGCCGCGAGCGTCGCGTCCACGAGCGAGGCCAGCACCGCGCCGTTGTCGCCGAGGTTGTCGCAGCACACCGCCGTGAGCGGCCCGGCGCCGGCGTGCCACCGTCGGGCGAGCCCCCGCACGAGCATCCCGACCGGTGTCCGGGCCGGCGCATCGGACCCGGACGCCAGGGCCGCGAGGTCGGCCGTGAGGTCGGGGTCGGACAGGTCCGGCCCGCCTCCGGGCGCCCGCCGGTATCCCTTCTCGGTGACGGTCAGGGTCACGACGTGCGTGGTGGGTGCCGCGATGGCGTCGAGCACCCGCGGGGTCTCGGTGCCCGGCGACGCGGCGCCGCGGATCGTGCCGACCACGCGCAGCGACGTCTCCGTGGCGCCCTGGGTGAGCACCCCGTAGAGCCCGTCCTGCGGCGCGAGCTGTTCGGCGACCCGTGCGCTGCGCTGCGTGACGCCGAGGATGCCCCATCGCCCGTCGCCGGTCGCGGTCGAGGCGTCCTCGGTGAGCACGGCCTGGTGGGCCCGGTGGAAGGCGCCGAGGCCGAGATGGACGATGCCCGTGCCGAGGTCGGCAGGGTCGACGGCGGGCAGCGTGACGTGGGGCCGCCCGGCGGCGGACCGCCAGGTGGCGTCGGACAGGCGGCGCGGCGTCATGCGGACGGACTCCTGCGGTCGACGGGTCGTGCGAAGGGCAAGCTGCGGGTCACGTGGACGGCCGCCGGGGCGGGCGGAGGTGTCCGGGGACCGGTTCAGTCCGCCGGCCGTCGAGGCGGCACGCCGGTGGAGTCCCGCACGACGAGCTCGACGGGCAGGCGCACGGGTGCCGGCGCGTCCCCCTCGGGCTCACCCGGGTCGACGCGCCGGCGGGCCGCGCGGGGTGCATGGTTCACGAGTGCGTCGACCGCGTCCCGCCCCAGCCGGGCGAGCGGTACGCGCACCGTCGTGAGCGCGGGCGCGACGAGGGTGGCGGCGGGGCTGTCGTCGTAGCCCACGACCGACACGTCCTCGGGGACGCGCACGCCGCGGGCGGTGAGGCGGTGCAGGATGCCCAGCGCGACGAGGTCGTTGTGGGCGAGCACGGCCGTCGCGCCGCTCGCGACCACGAGGTCCCCGACGGCGACGCCGCCGGGGAACACGGGGGCGACGTGACCGAGGTTGACCACCTCCGTGCCCGGCAGTGTCGCGGCCGCCGCGGTGAGCCCTTCGCGACGCCGGGCGTCGGACCACGAGCCGGCCGGACCGCCCACGTAGGCGAGCCGGCGGTGCCCGAGCGCGTACAGGTGGGCGACGGCCTGCCGGACGCCGTCGGCGTTGTCGATGACCACCGACGCGGCACCGCGGTGCTCACGGTTCACCAGCAGCAGCGGCACGTCGCGGGCGAGGGCCTCGTCGAGCGCCTCGTCCGGCATCCGCGGCGAGCAGAGCACCACGCCGTCGACCTGCGCCCCGAGCCGGCCGACGAGGTCGGCCTCGAGCCGCCCGTCCTCCTCGGAGTCGGCGACGACCACGGCGAGCCCGACCGCGCGGGCGCGGGCCTGGACCCCCTTCGCGACGGCGGCGAAGAACGGGTTCTCGAGGTCCGGCACGACGAGGCACAGGTTGCCGGTGCGGCCGGTGATGAGCTCGCGGGCGGCCCGGTTGGGCCGGTAGCCGAGCTGGGCGGCGACCTGCCGCACGTGCTCGCGCCGCGCGGGGGCGACGAGCTCGGGGGCGTTCAGTGCCCGGGAGGCGGTGGCGGGGGAGACGCCGGCCTCGCGTGCCACGTCCTGCAGCGTCACGGGCACAGTGGTCCTCCGGTCGTCGCGACGCGCCCGAGGTCTCGGGACGGGATGAATGCGATTGCAGCATGGTCGACCCGCCGAGGGCAAGAGCTCGAGTCGACCCTTGCCTTCCGGGCCGGTTTGCTGGTTTGGTGGGATGAATGCGTTTGCAGTGCCGCCTGTCGTCGAGACGAGGAGAGCATCGGCATGACCTCAGGACCAGCCTGGTCGCTGCATCCCGACCGCGTGCTGCCGAGCGACCCGGAGGTCCGACCGCTCGCCCGGGAGATCCTCGCCGCCACCCGGCGGCTGCCGATCGTGTCGATGCACGGTCACGTGAGCGCCGACGTCCTGGCGCGCGACGAGCCGTTCGCCGACCCGGCGTCCCTGCTCGTGGTGCCGGACCACTACCTCGTGCGGATGCTGGTGTCCCAGGGTGTCCCGCACGACGACCTGGGCGTGCCCCGCCTGGACGGCGGCCGTGTCGTGACCGATCCCCGTGCCGTCTGGCGGACGTTCGCGTCCCGGTGGCACCTGTTCCGCGGCACGCCGACCCGGTACTGGATGGAGCACGTGCTCGTCGACGTCTTCGGGGTGGGCGAGAAGCCGTCCGCGGACAGCGCCGACCGCCTCTACGACCACCTGGCCGACCGGCTCGCCTCCCCGGCGTTCCGTCCCCGGGCGCTCTTCGAGCGGTTCGGGATCGAGACGCTGTCCACCACGGACGCCGCGACCTCCGCGCTCGCCGACCACGCCGCGCTGGCGGCCGACGGCTGGGGCGACCGGGTGGTCCCGACGTTCCGGCCCGATGCCCTGCTGCACCTCGACCGCGCGTCGTGGCCCGACGACCTGCTGCTGCTCGAGGAGCGCTCGGGCGTCACCGTCTCCGGCTACGCGGACTACCTGCGGGCGCTCGAGGCCCGCCGCGCGGCGTTCGTCGACGCCGGCGCGCGCTCCAGCGACCACGGCCACCTGTCCGCCGACACCACCCCGCTGGGGCTCCACGACGCGGAGCGGATCTTCGACGACGCCCGCCGCGGCACGGTGAGCGCCGCCGACGCGGCCGCGTTCTCGGGCCACATGCTCTTCGAGACCGCCCGGATGGCGAGCGAGGACGGGCTCGTGATGCAGCTCCACCCCGGGGTCCTGCGCGACCACGACCGCGGGGTCGCCGACGTACGCGGAGCCGACGTCGGCTACGACATCCCGGTGCCGACCGACTACGTGCACGGGCTGCGGCCCCTGCTGGAGGCGTTCGGGCACCACCCCGGCCTGCGGATGGTCCTGTTCACGGTCGACGAGGACACGCTCAGCCGTGAGCTCGCCCCGCTCGCCGGGGTCTACCCGGCGGTGCGCCTGGGGGCGCCGTGGTGGTTCCTCGACACCCCCGACGGCATGCGGCGGTTCCGCGAGGCGGTGACGGACACGGCCGGCTTCTACAACACCACCGGATTCGTCGACGACACGCGCGCCTTCTGCTCGATCCCCGCCCGTCACGACCTGGCGCGCCGTGTCGACGCCGGCCACCTGGCACGCCTGGTCGCCGAGCACCGCCTGGACCTCGACGAGGCGGTCGAGACGGCCGTGGATCTCGCGTACCGGATCCCTCAGCAGGCGTACGCCCCGCCGGCGTCAGCACGCGCCGGCCAGCGGTCCGGTGTGCAGCCTCCGGTTCCGGTGTCCCCATGAGCGAGATCCTCCAGCGCCTGGCGACCCACCGGCTCGTCCCCGTGGTGGTCCTCGACGACTCCCGCCACGCGGACGGTCTGGCCGGCGCCCTCGTGGCGGGCGGGCTGCCGGTCGCCGAGGTGACGTTCCGTACCGCCGCCGCCGGCGACGCCATCCGTGCGATGGCGGACCGCGGCGACATCCTCGTGGGGGCGGGCACCGTGCTGACCGTCGCGCAGGTGGACCAGGCCGTCGCCGCGGGCGCGTCGTTCGTCGTCTCGCCGGGAACGAGCCGAGCCGTCGTCGAACGCTGCCAGGAGCACGGCGTGCTCGCCCTGCCCGGCGCGGTCACCGCCACCGAGGTGATGGCGGCGCTCCAGCTCGGTGTGACGACCGTGAAGTTCTTCCCCGCGGGGACGTCCGGCGGCGCACCGGCCATCGCCGCGCTGGGGGCGCCGTTCGGCGACGTCGGCTTCGTGCCCACCGGTGGCATCGGGCCGGGCAACCTGCACGAGTACCTGAAGATCCCCTCCGTGCGGGCCGTCGGGGGCTCGTGGATGGTCCCGCGCGACCTCGTGCGGGCCGGCGAGCTGACGTCCGTCGAGGCGCTCACGGCCACCGCCGTGGCCCTCGCGGCGGGCTGATCCACCCCGCCGCACACCCACCGCACCACCGCCCGCACCACCCCTGTACCGCCCGCACCACCCCTGTACCGCCCGCCCGCCCGCACCACCGCCCGCACCACCGCCCGCCCGCCCGGAACGCACCCGAGGAGCCTGCCGTGCCCGACCTCACCATCCGCCCGGCCGCCGGGACGGGC
This sequence comes from Cellulomonas sp. URHB0016, assembly GCF_054057935.1. Classification (NCBI taxonomy): domain Bacteria; kingdom Bacillati; phylum Actinomycetota; class Actinomycetes; order Micrococcales; family Cellulomonadaceae; genus Cellulomonas; species Cellulomonas sp. URHB0016. The sequence continues at coordinate 3,302,304 of NZ_JBSRZU010000001.1, forward strand.
TACGACGCGGTGTCCCTCGGCGAGGTCATGCTCCGCCTGGACCCGGGCGAGGGGCGCATCCGCACCGCCCGCTCGCTGCGCGTCTGGGAGGGCGGCGGTGAGTACAACGTGGCCCGCGGCCTGCGCCGGACGTTCGGCCTGCGGACCGCGGTCGTCACCGCGCTCGCGGACAACGAGGTCGGCCGGCTGGTCGAGGACTGCATGCTGACGGGCGGCGTCGACACGTCCCTCGTCCGGTGGGTCCCGTACGACGGCGTCGGCCGGGCCGCCCGCAACGGGCTCAACTTCACCGAGCGCGGCCACGGCGTGCGCGGTGCTGTCGGCGTCAGCGACCGCGGCCACACCGCCGCGTCGCAGCTCGCCCCCGGCGACGTCGACTGGGACCACCTGTTCGGGGAGGTCGGCGTGCGCTGGTTCCACACGGGCGGCATCTTCGCGGCCCTCTCGGACACGGCGGCGCAGACCGTGGTCGAGGCGGTCACGGCCGCGCGCCGCCACGGCACCGTCGTGTCCTACGACCTCAACTACCGGCCCAGCCTCTGGAAGGCGGCCGGCGGCCGTGCCCGGGCGCAGGAGGTCAACCGGGAGATCGCCCCGCACATCGACGTGATGATCGGCAACGAGGAGGACTTCACCGCGTCGCTCGGGTTCGAGGTCGAGGGCGTCGACGAGAGCCTGTCCACCCTGGAGGTCGGCTCGTTCGCGGCGATGATCGACCGCGTCGCGGAGGCGTACCCGAACTTCCGCGTGATCGCCACGACCCTGCGCACCGTGCACAGCGCGACGGTCAACGACTGGGGCGCGATCGCCTGGTCCCGCTCGACGGGGCTCGTCAGCGCGACCCGTCGGGAGCGGCTGGAGATCCTGGACAGGGTCGGCGGCGGCGACTCGTTCGCGTCGGGTCTCGCCTACGGCCTGCTCGCCGGGCAGGAGCTGCAGACGGCGGTCGAGTACGGCGCGGCCCATGGCGCGCTCGCCATGACGACCCCGGGGGACACGTCCATGGCCACGAAGGCCGAGGTGCTCAGGCTCGCCGGCGGGGGCGGCGCCCGCGTCGACCGCTGACCTGCCGGAGCTCAGACTCCAGCGGGTGCTCGTGCGCGCGCAGCGGTGCTCCTGCGCTCGATGGTGGGGCCGCCGCCCGTGTCACGGCAGCGTCGCGGCCTCCCAGGCCGGCGTGATGCGGCCCTCCTCCCACTCCCAGCTGCCGTCGGCCGCACCGTCGAGGAGTCGCCGGTGCACGAGCTCCAGGGGCGCGGTCGGCGGGACGTCCAGCGCCACGAGGCCGTGCTGCGTCACACCCTCGGCCTCGATCCCGTAGGGGGTGAACGCGTCGATGACGGGCTGGAGCTCTCCCGCGAGCGGGCCCGAGCGGAAGCAGACGATGCGGATCGTGATGTGGTCGGACGGCTCGAGCACGCGGACGAACTTCGGGTGCGAGCCCGGGTCGGGCGCATGGGCGAGGACCACGTCCCCGACGGCGATGTCCCGTACGAACCACGGCACGTTGTCGATCCGGAAGCGGTCGTCGCCGAGCTCGTAGGCCCACACGCGCTCGCCGCTCACCGGAGGCCAGCCGTCCTGGACGGCGAGGTCGAAGAGCACGTGCGCGCCCGGCCCCTCCGGCGGTGACTCCTGCGTGGATCGGGCGGGGGTGCGTCGGTGGCCGAGGCTCATCGCACCATCATGCCCCTCGCGCTGCCGGCGGCCGGGGCCGGCGGTGACGCCCCGGACGGGTCGTGCGACGGGCACCCGGGTCGTCGACGGCCGCGTCAGATGCCGGACCCCAGGTCCACCGGTTCCTCCGGCGCGTCGGCGTGCCGTGGCCCGGTGAACGCGTCCTCCAGCCGCAGGAGGTGCATGCCCATCCGGAGCCGCGCCCGGTCGGGGTCCCGCGCGGCCAGGGCCGCCAGGATCTCCTCGTGCTCCACGAACGTGCGGTCGGCCGCCCCGTCGCGGGCGAGCTCGCGCCACAACCGCAGCTGGGTGGACCGCCCCGCGAGGCCTGCGACGAGCGCCGTGAGCACCGCGTTGCCCGACGCGCGGGCGATCGTCGAGTGGAACGCGAGGTCCGCGGCAGCCAGCCGCTCGGCGTCGACGGGGTCCGAGGTGAGGGCCCGGGCCGTCTCGTCGAGCGCGGCGCGCGCGCAGGCCAGGTCCTCGTCCCCGATGTGCAGCGCCGCGAGACCGGCGGCCTCGGTCTCGATGAGCCTGCGGACCGCGTGGGCGGCCCCGTGCTCGTCCGGCAGGTCGGCGACGAACAGCATCGGTGCGAGCAGCGTGCCCGGATCGAGGCTGGTGACGTAGGTGCCGTCGCCGTGCCGGGAGTCGAGGATGCCGAGGGTCGAGAGCGCACGGACGCCCTCCCGCAGCGACCCACGGGAGACGCCCAGGGACGCGGCGAGATCCTTCTCGGCGGGCAGTCGGTCACCGGCACCGAGCGCGCCGTCGAGGATCAGCTGCTTGATGCCGTCGACGACATCATCGGAGCGGGCCACCTGCGCAGTATTCCTCGTGTTCCGGCCCGGCGGTGAACCTGGTCGCTCAGATGTCGTCGAGCGGGAGGCCGTACACGCGGTTGGCCGTGCCACCGAGCACGAGGTCCCGGTCGTGCTCGGGGAGCTCGTCGATGGTGCGGCGCAGGCCGTGCCACACGTGCGTGTACGAGTCGCCGGCGAGCAGCGCGTAGGGCCAGTCGCTGCCGAGCATGAGCCGGTCGGGACCGAACAGCTCCAGCGCGCGGTCGACGGCGGGCTGCAGGTGCTCGGTGGTCCAGCCGCGTCCCGCGGCGGTGGCCAGGCCGGACAGCTTCGCGACGACGTTGGGCATCTGCGCGACGGCGCCGAGCAGCGCCGACCAGCGCGACCAGCCGTCCCGCTCACCGGCCCGGAGCGCCGCCAGCGGCGGGGCACCGAGGTGATCGACGACGAACGTCAGCTTGGGGTGCCGCTCCGCGAGCGTGGCGACGTGCGCGAGCAGCGTCGGGGTGTCGGCCGTGAGGTCCAGGGTGAGCCGGCGCTCCGTGAGGAGCGTGAGGCCCTCGTCGACCGCGGGGCGCAGCAGCCAGTCCGGGTCAGGCTCCTCGTGCACGCGGTGGCCGACACCGACCACCGGCTCACGTCGCCAGGAGTCGAGCTGGGCGGCGGCGTCCTCGGGGTGCAGGAGCGGCACCCAGGTGACCACTCCGGCGACTCGCGGCGAGCACAGGGCCTGGAACAGCATGAGCTCGGAGTCCGCGCGGTTGTCCGCGGACTGCACCAGGACGACCTTGTCCACGCGCTCTGCATCGAGCTCGGGGAGGGCGTCGCACAGCCGGAACTCGCGTGCGACGGGAGAGACGTCCTTCGTCATCCAGGGGTAGTGCACCGCATCCGGGTTCCACACGTGCAGGTGGGCATCCACGACATCGGGCATGCTTCGGACGCTAGCAGTGGTCCGATGTCTGAATCCTTGTCGGAGCCGATTCCTCATCAGATCCTCATGGAAGCGGCGTATCCGGCGGCACTCGTCAGATGACTTTCGATAATTAGACGCTTCTGACGTCCGAGATGTCCCGATGTGTGCCACCTCTCAGGGTGGTTCGTCGGGACGTGAGCGGCCCTCGCGCGCGTCGCATCAGCGCCCGACGGCGTACCCCTGCATCCCCCGCGGGTTGGCCGCCGCGACCCGCATCCCGTCCGCGCGGACGCCCGCGGCGCTCAGGCGACCGAGCTGCCACGGCCCGACGTCCTCCACCACGTGCCCCCGGGCAGCGAGCCCGGCGAGCACGGCCGGGCCCAGCCGGGACTCGGCCACCAGACCGTTCGGGGTGGACGTCCGCGGGTAGAAGGAGCTCGGCACGCCCGACGAGTGCCACGACGGCGCGTCGATCGCGGCCTGCAGGTCGTCGCCCGCGAGCAGGTGCCGCAGGAGGAAGGGCACGGTCCACTGGTCCTGCTGGTCCCCGCCGGGTGTGCCGAACGCGAACCCGTGGCCGTCGTCGTCCAGCAGCATCGCCGGGCTCAGCGTGGTGCGCGGGCGCCTGCCGGGGGCAAGACTGTTCGGCAGCCCCGGCTGCAGCCAGAACATCTGCGCCCGCGTGGGCAGCGGGAAGCCCAGCCCCGGCACCACCGGGCTCGACTGCAGCCAGCCGCCCGACGGGGTCGCGGACACGCGGTTGCCCCACCGGTCGACGACGTCGACGTGGCAGGTGTCGCCCGGGCTCAGGCCGAGCGGGGACACGGTGGGCTCGCCGACCCCGGCCGCCCCCGCCGGGGCGCCGGGACGGGAGCGGTCTGCACCGGCGGCCAGCGCGGACGGCAGCGACGGTGCCCGCCCCTCGGGTGCACCCGGCCGCAGCTCCGCGACCGCCGTCGACCCCACGAGCGTCGCCCGGGCCGCCGCGTAGGCGGGGGACAGGAGAGCCGCGACAGGCACGTCGGGGACGTCGCCGTACCAGGCCTCCCGGTCGGCGAAGGCGAGCTTGGCCACCTCCACGACGGTGTGCACGAGCTCCACGAGACCGTCGTCGGTGCCCGCGTCCCGCACGAGCGTGCCGACGTCGAGCGCGTCGAGCATCGTCAGCTGCTGCAGCAGCACGGGTCCCTGCCCCCACGGGCCCGTCTTGTGCACGGTGCGGCCCGCGAACCGCACCGACGTGGTCGGCTCCTCGGTGGCGTGCCACCGGGCGAGGTCGGAGCCTCGGAGGAACCCCGTGTGAGCCCGGCCCGACGAGTCCATGACGGCCGTGCCGGACTGGAACGCGTCGACCGCCTCGGCGACGAAGCCGGTGTAGAAGGCGCGCCGAGCCGCCTCGATCCCGGCCTCCCGGCCACCCGTCCTGCCACGGCCCGCGCCGCTCGTCCCGCCCGCGCCGCCGCCCGCCGCCCGGGACTCCAGGACGAGCCGCTCGAACGTCGCCGCCAGAGCAGGGTTGCGGAACCGTGCGCCGGCCTGCGGGACGGGCAGGTACACCGCGGCCGACGTCGGCCAGTGCTCCGCCATCATGTCCGCGACCGTCGCGATGGTCGCCGCCGCGGCCCGCACCAGCGGGAACCCGTCGCGCGCGTAGCCGATCGCGGGACCCAGCACGTCCTCCAGGGGCAGCGTGCCGTACCGCGCGAGCAGGTCGAGCCAGGCCCCGAACGCACCCGGGACGACCGCCGCGAGGTGCCCGGTGCCGGGGACGAGGTCCAGCCCCAGGTCCTCGAACGCCGCCGTCGTCGCCGCCGCCGGCGCCGGGCCCTGCCCGCACACCACGAACGTGTGCCCGTCCGACGCCCGGTACCCCAGGATCGGCACGTCGCCGCCGGGCCCGTTGAGGTGCGGCTCGACGACGCTCAGCGTGAACCCCGTGGCGACGGCCGCGTCGAACGCGTTGCCGCCCGCCTCGAGGACCCGCATGCCCACGGCGCTCGCGAGCCAGTGCGTCGAGGCGACCATGCCGAACGTCCCGACGAGCTCGGGCCTCGTGGTGAACATCCGCCGATCCTCCCGCACGCCCGCGACCTGCGCCCGCGTGTCGACGACGGCTGTCGGGCCGGCCTGCCGACCGCGCCGGGCGGGTGGTACGGCGACGCCCGGACGGCTCCGCGGTGAACGCGCGGCGAACGGAACGCGAATCCGCGTCTCCTGAGCGTTTCACCTCGCTGACCTGCATCGATACTCGTCCGGTGTCCAGCGACCTCACGCACCTCACCCAGCGGCTGTCCCAGGCGGTCGGCGACTATCGCGCCAGTGCCGCGGCGGTCGTCGCGGAGCTGGCGCACGAGGTCGACGTCGTCGACGCAGATCTCGCCGTCGCCCGTCTGGAGCTGGTGTTCCGCTCCCCGCACGTGGTGAGCGTCGCGGTGCGCGACCCCGGCGACGACTCCCGGATCGGGCTCATCACGAGGCCGCGGTACACGGCCGCCATGACCGGGCGCCTGGGATTCGGCCGGGCCGTCCTCGCGCGCAGGTCGACCGGTGAGATCGCGGACTGGGCACCGATGGTGGTGGGGCCGTCGACGCCGGTGTCCGAGGTGGCGGTGCGGGCGATGGAGCGGCACGACGAGCGGCGCTATGACGACGTGCTCGTCAGCGCGGACCGGTGGCTCGTCGTGAGCACCGCCGCCCTGGTCCGGTCGCTGTCCACGCTGCTCGCCGTCCGGTCGCTGCACGACCCGCTGACCGGCCTGATGCACCGCTCGATGCTCATGCACTCCCTCGGCCTGCGCAGCGCGTCCTGCGGGGGCACGCGCGCCAGGACCGTGCTCGTGCTGCTCGACCTGCAGGGCTTCGCGCACCTCAACGCGGCGCACGGGCAGGCGTTCGGCGACGTGGTGCTCACCGCCGTCGGCAACCGGCTGCGCGCCGCGACGCCTCCCGGCTGTGACGCCGGGCGGACGGGAGGCGACGAGTTCGCGGTCGTCGCGACGATGCCCGGCGCCGCCGACGACCGGCACGCCGCGGCGCTCGCCGACGGGCTCCGGCAGGATCTCGTGGCCGCGATCCGCGAGCCCGCCGGCGGCATCGACCCGTCGGCGTGGCCGACCGTGCACTCCGCGGTGGCCGTCTCCGCCGAGGGCGGCAGCGACCCGGAGGAGCTCGTCCGAGACGTGCAGGCGACGATCAGGACGGCGAAGGCCCAGGCCCGGACCCGCTTCGCTCAGCGCTGGCTCGAGGGGTCACCGACCCCCGGAGTGCCGGACCCTCGGGGGTTCCTCGAGATCGTCGACATCTGACCGGCGACATCCGTCGAGATCTGATCGTCGACATCTGGCCGGGTCAGACGCCGCCGGGGAACCCCAGGCCGCGCCAGGCCTCGTAGGTGGCGACCGCCGCCGCGTTCGACAGGTTCATCGACCGGCGTCCGGCGAGCATCGGGATGCGGACCTGCGTGGTGACGCGGGGGTGGGCGAGGACGTCGTCGGGCAGCCCGGTCGGCTCGGGCCCGAACAGCAGCACGTCGTCGTCCTCGTACGTCCAGTCGGTGTGCCACCGCTGCGCGTGGGTGGTGAACGCCAGGACGCGCGACGACGGGAGGGCCGTGACCAGGTCGTCGAACGAGGGGTGCACCACGACGTGCGCGAGGTCGTGGTAGTCCAGGCCCGCACGCCGCAGCTTCGCCTCGGAGAGGTCGAACCCGAGCGGCTCCACCAGGTGCAGCGTGGCGCCCGTGCCCGAGACCATCCGGATCGCGTTGCCGGTGTTGCCGGGGATCCGCGGCTCGAAGAACACGACGTGCAGCACGCGGCTGATCGTAGGCGGCCGGCGACGGCCGGGCGCCAGGCGATCCTGCTCCGGCTGCCGGACCCGGGCGGGCCGACGGCCGTGCGACGTCACCCGTGCTGGGCCACGTAGGCCCGTGCCCGCCGCAGCGACTCGTCGAGCGCCGCACGCACGGCCGTCAGCTCCCCGCGATGAGCCGCGATGAACGGTGCCTGCCTCTCGGCGACCATCCGCGTGAGCCGGGGCACCAGGTCGACGTCCGTTTTGCACCCGGCGTCGACCACGGCACTGTCCGGGCCCAGCGGCTCGCCGTACTCGGTGGGCGTGTCCCCGGACCGGCGCCGGCCCTCGGCGTCCGTCACGGCCCAGGAGAGGCCCAGGTCCTCGCTCCGGAGCCCGTGGGCCTGCAGGCAGGCGTCCCAGTCGCGGATCACCAGCTGCCCCGCTGGGCTCTGCGCCGCCTGCCTCACGAAGTCCGGGGCGGGCTCGCCCAGGTCGGTGCTGGGCCAGAACTGCTGGACCGTCGGCGTCCGGCCGCACTCGTCCAGGATCGTCTGCTGCGCGCGGGTCCGGGTGTCGTCCATGTCCCTCGTGGACACGCCGTAGCGCTGGTGCGGCACCGATCTGGTGACGTACCCGAACTCCCTGGCGGAGGGCATCCACCACACCCCGAACCGGAGGTCGCCGATCGGGTCCGGCACCGTCGACGGCGTGAGGTACGTCCCGGACCAGAAGTCGGTGACGTCGTACCCGCGCTCGGCGGCGCACGCGCGCATCGCCAGCGCGCTCGCGTGCAGCACCTCGGAACGCTCGGTCTCGGTGAGGGAGTAGCGGTCCAGCGGCAGGGTGATGGTCCCGTCGGTCCTGTCGATCACGACCTCCAGGTCCTCGGGCAGCGCCGCCGGCAGGGCGTCGGCGGTGAGGAGGCGGGCGGCGGGAGCCGCGCCGAGCGCGATCGCGACGGCGAGGGCCGCGACCCCCGTCACGACCGAGGCCCGGCGCCGGGTGCGGCGGCGACGACCTCCGCGCAGGGCCGAAGCGGCGTCCGTGGGGATGTCGGGCACGACCTCGTCGGCACGCTCGCGCAGCCGGCGCACCCAGAGGTCGTCGGGCGACGTGTCCTGTCTCATCGAGTCCTGCCCTCGCTGTCGTCCAACGGCCCCAGATGTGTGCGCAGGAGGCTGAGCCCCCGGGACGACTGGGACTTGACGGTGCCGACGCTCACGCCGAGGTCGGCCGCCACCTCCCGCTCGGTCAGCCCGACCAGGTAGCGCAGCACGACGACCCGCCGTTGCCGGGTGGTCAGCCGCGCCAGGGCCCGGACGAGCTCGTCACGGTGGTCGACGACGACCGACTCGTCCAGGCGCGCCGAGTCGGGGAACGACGCGGGCGGGCTCAGCACCTCGCGGCGCCGCCGGCGCCACATGTCGATGCGCGAGTTCGCCAGCACGCGACGCGCATAGGCCAGCGGGTCCCCGTCGCGGGCCCGCGGCCATGCGACGTAGGTCCGCACGAGCGCGTCCTGCACGAGCTCGGCGGCCAGGTGCGCGTCGCCCGTGAGCAGCCATGCGGTCTTGCCGAGCTCCCCCTTCGCGGCGGCGACGAACGCGGTGAACTCCGCGTCCCGGTCGGCGCGTCGCCCGCCGGTGGTCAGGACGCCGGTCTCGTCGGCGGCGAGCCCGGGCCCGACCGTCGAGGACGGCGACCGGGGAGGGTCTGAGTCGGACACGAGCGCAGTCACACCCTTCACACGCACGACGGCACGCAAAGGTTGCCACGACGTGCGGACCGGCCGTGGCGGATCTGCCGGCACGGCCCGGTGGGGCCGCAGCGGCGGCTAGCGTGGACGCGCACCCCATCCCGAGAGGACGTTCCCCGCATGCCGACCGAGCCCGTCCACCGCGCCGCCGACGACCGCTACGACACCATGACGTACCGCCGCGCCGGTCGCAGCGGGCTGGACCTGCCCGCGCTGTCCCTGGGCCTCTGGCACAACTTCGGCGACACCACCCCGTTCGACACCCAGCGCGCCGTCCTGCGCCGCGCGTTCGACCTCGGGGTCACGCACATCGACCTCGCCAACAACTACGGCCCGCCCGCGGGGTCGGCCGAGGAGAACTTCGGCCGGGTGCTGGCGAAGGACCTGCGGCCGTACCGCGACGAGCTCGTCATCTCGTCGAAGGCGGGCTACGACATGTGGCCGGGGCCGTACGGCGACGGCGGCTCACGCAAGTACCTGCTGTCGTCGCTCGACCAGTCGCTCACCCGCATGGGGATCGACCACGTCGACATCTTCTACTCCCACCGTCCCGACCCGAGCGTGCCCGTCGAGGAGACGATGGGCGCCCTGCACACGGCCGTGACCAGCGGGAAGGCGACCTACGCCGGCATCTCCAACTACTCGCCGTCGCAGACGAGGGCCGCCCAGGAGGCGCTCGCGGACCTCGGCACCCCGCTGCTCATCCACCAGCCGAGCTACTCGATGTTCAACCGGCACGTCGAGCAGGTCGCCGAGGGCGAGACCGAGACCCTGCTCGACGTCGTGCGTGCCCTGGGTCTGGGCACGATCGTGTTCTCCCCGCTCCAGCAGGGCCTGCTCACCAGCCGCTACCTGTCGGGCGAGGTGCCGTCGGACTCCCGGGCGGCGCTCGGGCACTTCCTCACGCGCGACGCCATCTCCGAGCCGTACCTGTCCCGGGCGCGGGCCCTGAACGAGATCGCGGCGGGCCGGGGTCAGTCGCTCGCGCAGCTCGCCCTGTCGTGGGTGCTGCGCGACGACCGCATCACGTCCGCGCTCGTCGGTGCGAGCTCGGTGGCGCAGCTCGAGGACAACGTCGCCGCCCTGGCCGCGCCACCCCTGACCCCGGACGAGATCGCCGCCATCGAGCCCCACGCGGTCCACGGCACCGGCCGCTGACCCACCCGCCGGGCCAGGCCGCGCTCCGGTCGGCGCTCAGCTTCTGTCGCGCGGCCGTGGCGGCCGAGTCCCGCCTGGCGCAGGTGGGAGGGGAGCTGGGCCGCGCCAGAGCTGTCAACGGCGAGACCAACGTGGGGTTCGACCGGAAGGTGCGCGTCGACGCCCAGGTCGGTCTCCCGGCTCCCGGGCTCACCGGCTCACCGGCTCACCGGCTCGCCGGCTCACCGGCTCACCGGCTCGCCGGCTCGGTGGCGAGCCCAACATCGGCGTCGACCCCTGAAGCCCTGTCGACACGCACGTTGGTCTCGCGGCTGGCCGGCCCTGCTGGGCCCCGCCCGTCGGCCCGGACGTGCCCGGACGTGCCCGGACGTGCCCGGCCAGGATGGGCCCGGCTCGCGGGCTCCCGCGCTGTGGTCCGTGGGCGGCGGGTGGCTCGCCGGGTCAGACGGTGCGGGGAGGGGCCGTGCTCTCGCGGACGACCAGCTCGGTCGCGAGGTCGATGCGCTGGTTGGTGGGGACCTCGCCTCGGGCGAGGGCCAGCACCATCCGGGTGGCGGTGGCGGCCATCTCCTGCAGGGGCTGGTGGATGGTGGTGAGCGGCGGGCCGATCCACTCGGTGACCGGCAGGTCGTCGTAGCCGACGACCGACAGGTCCTCGGGGATCCCCAGCCCGAGCTCGCGGGCGGCACGCATCACGCCGAGCGCCTGGAAGTCGGAGCCGGCGAAGATCGCGGTGGGCCGGTCGGGCCGGTCGAGCAGGTCCATGCCGTGCTTGTACCCGCCGCCGACGAAGAAGTCGCCGTACCGGATGAGCGCGGGGTCGATGGCCACGCCGGCCTCGTCGAGCGCGGAGCGGTACCCGTCGATGCGGGCGCGGCTGCACAGCACGTCGACGGGCCCGGAGATGACGGCGATGCGCTTGTGACCGAGGCCGAGCAGGTGCCGGGTCGCGGCGAGGCCGCCCGCCCAGTTGGCGGAGCCGACGGTCGGGACGCCGGGCGGCTGCTCGCCGGCGGTGTCGACGACGACGAACGGGATGGAGCGCGTCTCGAGCTGGCGGCGCTGGGCCGGGTCCAGGTCGGACAGCACCAGGATGACGCCGCGCGGGCGGCGGGCCAGGACGTCGTCGAGCCACTCCTGGCGGGGGCGGTGCGCGCCGCCGAGCTCGGACAGGACCACGCCCGCGCGCTCGGGGCCGGCGACCTCCTCGACGCCCTTGATGATCTGCACGGCCCACGCGGAGTCGAGCTCGTGGAACACGAGGTCGATGAGCCCGGGGCCGCTGGGGGTGCGCCCGCGACGGCGGCGGTACTGGTACCGGTCGATGACCTCCTCGACCCGTGCCCGGGTCACCGCGGCGACGTCCGTGCGGCCGTTGAGGACCTTGGAGACGGTGGGGATGGAGACGCCCGCCTCCGAGGCGATGAGCGCGATCGTCGCCGTCCCGCCCGGGCGCGGTGCGTGCTCGTCCTCGGGGCCCGTCGGGACGGGCTCGTCCGGTGTCCGGTGGTCGCCGCCGGTCTCCGTGATGGTCATCGCGCTCGTCGGTCCCTTGGTCGCCGCAAGTTTCGGGTTCGAACCTAGCATCGCCTTCCGCCCGCGCCTACCTCCCACGCCCGCCGTGCGATGTTTCGAGGTCGAGATGACTGAAAACATGGGGGAGTTTGCCAAATGTCATGACCGGATTGACGCTCTTCTCCGCACCGACCTAGTGTCGATACTCGGTTGCTATCGATACCGATGTCGATACTTGCGGCTCACGACGATGTGGGCGAGGAGGTGTGAAAGCCATGACCGCGGAAGCCCGGGACCACCGCGTGAGCCGTGCCGAACGTGCCGGCAGTGCCGGCACCGTCGCGGAACCGGTCGCCGTCGCCGCCACCGGCATCGTGCCTGTCCCCACGGTCCTCCCGGAGACGGAGACGGAGACCGAGACCGGTCTCGGCCCGCGCGAGGGCGCCGGCCCCGAGCGGCCCCGCAAGCGGCGGTCCCGCAGGTCCCGGACCCAGACGTGGACCACCCACGACGGCCAGGTCGTCCGGCCCGCCACGCAGACGTGGCGCGTGGCGCTGCGGCGCGACTGGCGGCTCTACTCCTTCCTCGTCCTGCCGCTGGCCTACCTGGCGGTGTTCCGGTACTGGCCGATCCTCGGCAACGTCGTCGCGTTCCGGCGGTTCAGGCCGGGCGGGAGCATGTTCGGCGACGAGTGGGTCGGCCTCTACTACGTGAAGATGTTCATCAACGACCAGCAGTTCTGGCACGCGTTCACGAACACCGTGATCCTCGGTTTCCTCACGCTGCTGGTCGTGTTCCCGCTGCCGATCATCCTGGCCCTCATGCTCAACGAGGTCCGGTCCCGGCACTTCAAGCGCAGCGTGCAGACCATCTCCTACCTGCCGCACTTCATGTCGGTCGTCATCGTGGCCGGCATCGTGTTCCAGCTGACGTCCGTCAACGGCACGGTGAACCAGATCGTCGAGCGGTTCGGCGGCACCGCCGTCGCGTTCATGCAGGACCCGAGCTGGTTCCGCACGATCTACCTGACGTCCGAGGTCTGGCAGACGGTGGGCTGGGGCACGATCCTCTACCTCGCGGCGCTCACGACGATCGACGAGCAGCTGTACGAGGCGGCCCGCATCGACGGCGCCAACCGGTGGCGGCAGACGTGGCACATCACGCTGCCCGGCATCCGGCCGACGATGGTCGTGCTGCTCATCCTCAACGTCGGGACGTTCATGGCGGTGGGCTTCGAGAAGATCCTGCTGCTGTCCAACCCGCTGATCTACTCGACGGCCGACGTGATCTCCACGTACCTGTACCGGGTCGGCATCGTGTCGAACTCGATCTCGTACGCGACCGCGATCGGTCTGTTCGAGGCGGTCATCGGCCTCACCCTGATCCTGTCCGCCAACGCGATCTCGCGCAGGACCGTGGGGGCGAGCCTGTGGTGACCACCGACCTCCCGGGCCGGCCGACGCCGCCCGAGGCCCCCGCCGCCCGGCCGGGCAAGGGGACCCGCGTCAAGGACAGCCGGGGCTACCGGTGGTTCCGCGTGGTGAACGGCGCGCTCCTGGTCGTCCTCGCGGCGCTCGTGCTCTACCCGTTCGTCAACATCGTGGCGCAGGCGTTCAGCTCCGAGAGCTACATCACGACGGGCCAGGTCAACCTGGTCCCTCGGGGCTTCAACCTCACGACCTTCCAGGTGGTGCTGGGCGACGACATGTTCTGGCGGAACTACCGGAACACCGTCGAGTACACGGTCGTGGCCACCGCCATCGCGATGGCCCTCACCACGACGTACGCCTATGCGCTGTCCAAGTCGTACCTCAAGGGCCGCAGGTTCTTCATCGGCGTCGCCGTCGCCACCATGTTCTTCAACGGTGGCCTCATCCCGAACTACATCCTCATCAGCCACCTCGGGTTCCGGAACACGCTCTGGGCGATCGTGCTGCCCAACGCCATCAGCATCTTCAACCTGCTGGTGATGAAGTCGTTCTTCGAGAGCTTCCCGAGCGAGCTCGAGGAGGCGGCGCAGATCGACGGCATGAGCACGTACGGCGTGTTCTTCAAGGTCGTCCTGCCGCTCAGCAAGGCCGTCGTCGCGACGATGCTGCTGTTCTACGCGGTGTCGTTCTGGAACGGCTGGTTCGGGGCCTTCCTCTACATGGACGACCCGAACCTCTACCCGGTGACCGTGTACCTGCGCAACCTCATGGCGGGCGTCTCCGGCGGCACCTCGATCCAGGGCGGCGGGACGGACAACCTCAGCCAGATCGGCGCCAACGTGCAGTCCGTGACGATGCTCCTCACGGTCCTGCCCATCATCTGCCTCTACCCGTTCATCCAGAGGTACTTCGTGTCGGGCGTGATGCTCGGCGCGGTCAAGCAATGACGAAGAAGTCGACGCCCTGCCACTTCCCCCACTCATTCTTCCAAGGAGAACCATGAGGTCAGCAAGAAAGCGCTCGGTCGCGGCCGCCTCGGTCGCGGTGCTCGCGCTCACGCTCACGGCGGCGTGCTCGTCGGACGACGGCGCCACGTCCGAGCCGTCCGCGACCGCCAGCGGCATCCCGGCGGCGCAGAGCGTCGGTGCGATGAAGGACTTCGCCGCCGGCACCGACTTCGTGGCGACCGAGCCTGTGACGTTCAGCGTGCTCTACCGCGACCACCCGAACTACCCGCTGAACAAGGACTGGCTGTTCTTCAGCAACCTCGCGGACAAGAACAAGGTCAGCTTCGACCTGACCAGCGCCCCGCTCAGCGACTGGGACGCGAAGAAGTCGCTCATCATCAGCGCGGGCGACGCTCCCGAGCTCATCCCCGTGACGTACCCGGGCCAGGAGACGCAGTTCGTCTCGGGCGGCACGCTGCTGCCGATCAGCGACTACGTGAAGTACATGCCGAACTTCCAGGAGAAGGTCAAGGACTGGGACCTCCAGCCCTACATCGACAACCTCAAGCAGGCCGACGGCAAGTACTACATGCTGCCCGGGCTGTACCAGTCGCCCCAGCCGCAGTACTCCATCGCGATCCGGCAGGACGCGTGGGAGAAGGCGGGCATCACCGAGGACCCGAAGACCTGGGACGACCTGAAGGACGACCTCGAGACGCTGAAGACGGCGAACCCGGGCGTCTGGCCGATGTCGGACCGCTGGTCCACCACCAACAACAACCCGCTGGGCGCGACGCTGCAGCTCGCGGCACCCAACTTCGGCACGGTGGCGGGCTGGGGCTTCGGCAACGGCCTCTGGTACGACACGGACACGAAGAAGTACGAGTACGCCGCGTCGACCGACGGCTACAAGGACCTCGTCTCGTACTTCGCGTCGCTCGTGAAGGACGGCCTGCTCGACCCGGAGTCGGTGACGCAGGACGACGACACGGCCAAGCAGAAGTTCGGCAGCGGCCAGTCGCTCGCGATCTCCGGGAACACCCAGGAGATCACCTCGTACGCCAAGACGTTCACCGACGCCGGCAACACCGAGGCGAAGGTGCACCTCATCCGGGTGCCCGAGGGCCCTGCGGGTGACAGCGTCGCCTCGGGCGGGCGGGTCGCGTCGGGCTTCATGATCTCGTCGAAGGCCGCCGAGCAGCCCAACTTCCTCGCGCTCCTGCAGTTCGCCGACTGGCTGTACTACTCCGACAGCGGCATCGAGTACGCCAAGTACGGCGTCGAGGGGACCACGTTCACCAAGGACGGCGACACGCGGGCGCTCGCGGCCGACGTCGACTGGAACGGTGTGAACCCCGCCGGCACCAAGAAGCTCAACGCCGACTTCGGCTTCAGCAACGGCGTCTGGATGCTGGCCAACGGCTCGTCGGACGAGCTCGTCCAGGGCCTCAACACCCCGGCGACGAACGACTTCATCGCGGCGATGGCCGACAAGGAGGAGCTGTCGCTGCCGCCGGCCGCGCCGCTCGACGAGATGCAGCAGGAGCAGATCACGCTCTGGCAGGCGGCGCTGAACGACTCGGTCACGCAGAACACGGCCGCGTTCATCCTCGGCCAGCGCCCCCTGTCCGACTGGGACAAGTGGCAGACCGAGCTCAAGAGCCTCAACGTGGACCAGTACGTCGAGACGTACAACCAGGCGTTGGCAGCCAAGTGAGCTGACCCGCGCCCCCTGACGGCCGGCCCCGCGCTCCCATCCCCCCTGGCGCGGGGCCGGCTCTCGTCGTCCCCCTCCTTGGAGCCGTCTCCCATGCCTTCTGCGTCCCAGGTCCGCTACGGCGGCGACTACAACCCTGAGCAGTGGCCGGCCGAGGTGTGGGACGCCGACCACCGTGCGTTCGACCTCGCGGGCATCACCACGCTGACCGTCGGGGTGTTCGCCTGGGCGCACCTGCAGCCCGCCGAGGACCGGTACGACTTCACGGTGCTCGACGCGATCGTGGGCCGGGCGGCCCAGGAGGGGCGGGACGTCGTCCTGGCGACGCCGAGCGGGGCGATGCCGCCGTGGCTCGCGCGGGCGCACCCGGACGTGTGCCGTGTCGACTTCGAGGGTCGCCGGCACGTGTACGGGCAGCGGCACAACCACTGCCCGTCCTCGCCGGCCTTCCGGCGGCTGTCCGTCTCGCTCGCGGGGCGACTCGCGGAGCGCTACGGCGGCAACCCGGCGATCGTCGCCTGGCACGTCGGGAACGAGTACGGCGGCGCCTGCTACTGCGACCTGTGCGCGGCGGCGTTCCGGGCGTGGCTCCGCGCCCGGTACGGCACGCTCGCGCGCCTGAACCACGCCTGGAACACGACCTTCTGGTCGCACACCTTCACCGACTGGGACGAGATCGAGCCCCCGACCGCCCTGTCGGAGCACTGGCGCGGACCCGACCACACCGCGTTCCAGGGCATCACGCTCGACTACCGGCGGTTCATGTCCGACGCGCTCCTGGGCGGCTTCGTCGCGGAGAAGGCGGCGATCCGGGAGCACGTGCCGCACACCCCGGTCACCACGAACCTCATGGGCCTGTACCGGCCGGTCGACTACCACCGCTGGGCCGAGCACCTGGACCTCGCCGCGTGGGACAACTACCCGCCCGAGGATCCCTCGCCCGTGCGGACCGCCGCCCGGATGGCGCTGTCGCACGCGGTGGTCCGCGGGCTGCGCGGCGGGCAGCCGTTCTGGGTGATGGAGCAGACCCCGTCCACCACGGCCAGCCGCGACGTCAACCCGGTCAAGCGCCCCGGCGTGCTCGGGCTGTGGACGTGGCAGGCGGTCGCGCACGGCGCCGACGCGGCCCTGTACTTCCAGCTGCGGCAGTCGCGCGGGGCGTGCGAGAAGTACCACGGCGCCGTGCTCGACCACGCCGGCCGGACCGACACCCGGGTGTTCCGGGAGGTCGCCGATCTCGGGGCGCAGCTCGCCGCGCTGGGCGACGCGACGCTCGGCGCCCGCACGCCCGCGAAGGTGGCGCTGCTGCTCGACTGGGACTCGTGGTGGGCGCTCGAGATGTCCGACGGGCCCAACCGGAACGTGCGCTACCTCGACGTGCTCGGGTCGTACCACCGGGCGCTGTGGGGGATGAACGCCCTGGTGGACGTGGTCCCCGTGACCGCGCCCCTGGGCGCGTACGACGTGGTCGTCGCCCCCGTGCTGCACCTGCTCAAGGGCGACCTGGCGCAACGGCTGGCGGCGTTCGTCGAGCGCGGCGGGACCTTGCTGACGACCACGCTGTCCGGCCGGGTCGACGAGGACGACTCCGCGTTCCTCGCCGACGCGCCCGGCCCGTTGCGCGACCTGCTCGGTCTGCGGGTCGAGGAGACGGACGCGCAGCAGCCCGACGTCTCGAACCCGGTCGCCCTCACCCTGGGTCGCCCGGGCACCACGGCGGTGCACGACGCCCGGCACGTGTTCGAGGTCGTGGTGCCCGACGCCCACACGGTCGTCGTCGGGACCTACACCGCCGACTTCTACGCCGGCAGCGCCGCCGTGACCTGCGCGCAGCGCGGCGCGGGGGAGGCCTGGTACGTGGCCACGCTGCTCGACGACCGCGGGGTCGCCCGCGTGGTGCGGCACGTCCTCGGGCGGCACGGGCTCACCGGGCCGCACGCCGCGGACGACGGCGTGGAGGTCGTCGACCGCGTCGCCCCGGACGGGACGACGTACCGCTTCGTGCTGCACCACGGGCCGTCGCCCGTCACGGTCACCGCGCAGGTCTCCGGCACGGACCTCCTCACCGGGCAGGACGTCCGTGCCGGTGAGCCGCTGACCCTCGAGCCCGCCGCGGTCCTCGTGCTGCGGACCGACGACTGACCGCCGACCACGACGCGCCACCATGAGGACCGAGCACCGACCCGTCCACCCGTCGTCGCCCCAGGAGCGTCCATGAGCACCCGCACCGTCGTCGTCCCGGCCGAGCCGGTCGGCCCCCTCTCCGAGGCGTGGCGCGCCTGCGTCGGCACCGGCCGGCTCAACCTCGCCCTGCGCGCCGACTACCGCGACTCCCTCGCCCAGGTCCAGCGGGACATCGGCTTCCGCTACATCCGCGGCCACGGCCTGCTGTCCGACGACATGGGCGTGTACCGGCCCTACGACCATGACGGCGAGCGCCGGGTCCGCTACGGCTTCTCGTACGTCGACCAGGTGCACGACGCGTTCCTGCAGCTCGGCATCAAGCCCTTCGTGGAGCTCGGCTTCATGCCGTCCGAGCTCGCGTCCGGGGACCAGACGGTGTTCTGGTGGAAGGGCAACGTCACGCCGCCCGCGTCGTACGACGAGTGGAGGGCGCTCGTCGTCGCCGTCGTGCGGCACCTCGTGGACCGGTACGGCATCGAGGAGGTCCGCACGTGGCCGATCGAGGTGTGGAACGAGCCGAACCTCGACGTCTTCTGGCAGGGCGCCGACCAGGCCGAGTACCTGCGCCTGTACGAGGCGACGGCCCGGGCGATCAAGGACGTGGACGCGTCGCTGCAGGTCGGCGGCCCGGCGATCTCGCCCGGGTCCGACGAGTGGTGGGCGCCGTTCGCGGAGTTCGTCACCAGCCGTGACGTGCCCGTGGACTTCGTCAGCCGGCACGCCTACAGCTCCGGTCCGGCGCAGCCGGTGCCGTTCGGCGCCTACCAGACGCTCACCGCCCCACAGACGCTGCTCGACCAGTTCGGGGCGGCTCGGCGGCACCTCGCGGGCACGAAGCTCGCGGACCTGCCGGTGCACATCACGGAGTTCAACACGTCGTACCGCCCCGACAACCCCGTCCACGACACCGCCTACAACGCGGCCTACCTGGCCCCGGTCCTCGCGGGCGGCGGCGACCTCGTCGACTCGTTCTCCTACTGGACGTTCGCCGACGTGTTCGAGGAGCAGGGCATCCCCACGTCGCTCTTCCACGGCGGCTTCGGGCTGCTCACGCACCGCCAGGTGCCCAAGCCGACGTACCACCTGTACGCCTTCATGGCGCGGATGGGCCGGCACGTGCTGGCCCGCGGCGACGACCACCTGGTGTGCGCCGACCCCGACGGGCGCGTCACGGTCCTCGCCTGGCAGCCCGTCGGCGGGACCGACGCGCCCGCCGTCGACGAGCGGCACTCACTCCGCCTGTCCGTGTCCGTCCCCGACGGCCGGGGTGGCGACGACGGTGCCGACGACGGACGGACCGCGTTCGTCGTGCGCGAGCGGGTCAACGAGCAGGACGGGAACGCGTTCACCGCCTGGCGGGAGCTCGGCCGGCCCGCGTCCCCGACGGAGCGCGACCTCGACGTGCTGCGCGACCTCGCGCGCCCGGCGACGTCCCACGCCGCGCTGCCGGTCGTCGACGGCAGGGTCACCCTCGACCTGCACCTCGCCCGGCACGAGGTGACGTTCCTCGAGGTCCGGCCGGTGCGCGCCGAGCGGCACGACGGTCTCGACGACCGCCGCCTGCTCGGCGTCGACGACGACCGGCTCGTCGCGGACCTGCCGGGCCGAGGGCGCGCCGCGCGCCTGCTCTCCGGCGACACGGCACCGTGACCACCATGAGCCGGGACGCCGAGCACTTCTCCGAGGTCGGGCGCGGCCCCCTCGCCCGCTGGTCCGCCGGCGTCTACTGGGCCCTCGTCATCGAGGTGCTCGTCGTCCTCACGTCCTTGCCCGGTCTCCTGCTGGTGGCGGCCCTGGACCGCTCCCTGGGCAACGTGCCGTTCGTCGCCCTCGCGGCCGTGCCGATCGGGCCCGCGCTCGCCGCGGCCGTCTTCGCGTGGCGGGACTACCTGCACGCTGCGGCGGGTGACCGTGACCTCGCCCCCGCGCGGCACTACTGGCGGGGCTACCGGCAGAGCTGGCGCGACGTGCTCCTGTGGTGGGTGCCGACCCTCGTGGTGCTGGCGGTCCTCGGCGTGAACGCGTCGGCCGGGGGCGCGTTCACGATCGTCTCCCTGGTGCTCGCCGCCGGGGTGCTGGTGTGGGCCGGCAACGCGCTCGTCCTGTCGTCGCTGTTCGCGTTCCGCACGCGCGACGTCGCCCGGCTCGCGGCGTACTACCTCGCCGCCAAGCCGCTGGTGACGCTCGGGGTGGTGTCGCTGCTGGTCGTCGGGGTCGCCGTCGCCGTGTCCGCGACCGACCTGCTGCTCGCGCTGCTCGCGTCGGTCCTCGTGCTGATGCTCGTCCGGAACGCCGGCCCGGTCGTGGCGGACGTGACCGAGCGGTTCACCCACGACGGCCCCGGTCCCTCCCCACGCCTTGCGCGCGGGGCCGGAGGGACGTCTCATGGCGAGGACGGACCGACGGTGCGCGGACAGGGGGAGTCATGAGGGCAGTGGTGGGCGACACGGTGGTCGCCGAGGCGGCCGTGGAGGACCTGATCAAGATCGAGGGGAACTGGTACTTCCCGCCGTCGAGCGTCAACGAGGAGCTCGTCTCGACCAGCCCGACGCCGTACACGTGCCCGTGGAAGGGCGAGTGCCAGTACCTCACGGTCACCGTCGACGGTCGCGTGCTCCCCGACCGCGCGTGGCGCTATCCGGCCCCCTACCCGAGCGCGTTCGAGCGGGTGGGCAAGGACTTCACCGACTACGTGGCCTTCTGGAAGGACGTCGAGGTCGTCGAGTAGGCGACCGGGTCAGTAGATGGTCCGGCCGTGGGCGTCCGGGACGCCGCTGGTCCGCCACACGTAGGTGCGCACCTGGTCGCGCCACTCGTGCGCGCACCGCACCTGCTCCGCGAGCCGCTCGACGACCCGGTCGAACAGGTCGTCGGGCACCCGGCCCTGCACCGCGCCCCACCGGTCGGCCAGCTGCTCCGTGCGTCGCGCACCCTCCCAGTGGGTGTCGTACACGTGCTGCGCGACGGACACGCCGCTGTGCAGCACGTGCGTCCACGGCACGTGGTGGAAGAAGAGGAGGAGCTCGTCGGGGCAGGTGTCGGGCGACTCGTAGACGTCCCGCCACGGCGGCGGGAGCTGGCCGGTGAAGCCGGTGCCGGTCGCCCGGGTCCGGTCCACCCCGATGCCGTCCCGGTCGGCGAAGTGGTACGTGCCCCACGGGCTGTACTCGTACCCGTCCACGGACGGGCCGTAGTGGGTGCCGGGCGTGACCATGAAGCCGACGCCGAGCGGTGCCGTGTAGTCCTCGTACGTGCGCCACGAGCCGTCCATCAGGTCGTGCAGCACCTCCCGGACCGTCGGGTCGGTGCCGAACGTGAGGCCGATCCACTCGTCGAGCAGAGCGACCGGGTCGGCCGACGGTTCCCAGGCGAGCCGGGCGAACGCGTAGAGGTTGGCCTGTGCCAGCGGGTGGCCCGTCCAGAACCCGTCGGTGCCGACGTTCGAGACGGCGGCGAGCCCACCGGTCGCGAGCCGCGCGACGGTCCGGCCGTCCGCGGCCAGCGGGAACCCGAGGATCTCCGACCACTGCGGCCCGAGATAGCAGACGTGCTGCTGCTGCCCCGTGTACTCCTGGGTGACCTGCAGCTCGACGGCCAGCCGGGTCTGCGGCATGGCGGCGATGACGGGGGAGACAGGCTCGCGGGCCTGGAAGTCCATCGGGCCGTACTTCACCTGGAGGACGACGTTGTCGTCGAACCGGCCGTCGAGCGGCGTGAAGTGGTCGTACGCCGCGCGGGCGCGGTCCGTCGAGCGGTCCCGCCAGTCCTGCCGGTGGTCGTACACGAACGCCCGCCAGAACACGGTGCCGCCGAACGGCGCGAGCGCGCGGGCCAGCAGGTTGGCCCCGTCGGCGTGGTCGCGACCGTAGGCGAACGGGCCGGGCTGACCCTCGGAGTCCGCCTTGACGACGAAGCCGCCGAAGTCGGGGATCGTCGCGTAGACCCGGGCGACGGCGCCGGCCCACCACGCCTGGACAGCGGGGTCGAGCGGGTCCGACGACGGCAGGCCGCCGACCGTGATCGGCGCCGCGAACGACACCGACAGGTAGGTGCGGATGCCGTGCGGCCGGAACACGTCGGCCAGCCGCGCGACGTCCGGCAGCCCGTCGGTGAGGAGCCTGGCCTCGGTGGCGTGCACGTTGACGTTGTTCAGCCCGACGGCGTTGATCCCGACCGACCCGAGCAGCCGGGCGTACTGCCCGACCCGGGACAGGTCGTCGCGCACCCGGCCGTCGGCGTAGAACAGCGATCCGCCGGCGTAGCCGCGCTCCACCTGGCCCATGACCGGGTGCACGTCGACGTTGTCCCAGTGGTCGAGCATCCGGATCTCGTTCGCCGGCAGATCGGCGACGACCACGTCGTCCTCGGCCGCGAAGGCCGCCTCGCCGCGACGGACCAGGTCGTGCAGACCGTAGAGCAGCCCGGCGGCGTCCGCAGCGGCGACGACGGTGCGCCCGTCATGGTGGAGGTGGATCGCCGAGCCCGGCTCCATCGGCGTCCCGCGGCCCAGCACGAGCAACCCGTCCAGCGCTGCCTCGACCGCCGGCAGGTACGGGTCGGTCCGCGTCGGTGGGGGAGTGTTGGCCAGGTCTGCCGACGGCGTCCCGGTGCGTCCCGAGCTGCCGACCACGGCGAGCACGACGTCGTGGGCCTGCACGTCGCCAGCCGACACCGGTCCGTCCAGCGTGGACGTGGCACGCCCGCCGAAACGGGCCGTCGCGGTCCTGACCTCCGCGACGACGGTCGCCGCCACCGGACCGTCGTCCGGTCCGACGGCGACGAGCACGCGACGTCGGCCGAGCGGCCGGAAGGCCTCGTCGGGCAGCCACATCGGGTGGACGTGCTGGTCAGGGACCTCGCTCACCAGTCGTGCACCGTGCCGTCCTTGAGCCGGTTGAACGGCAGGTAGGCGGCCTGGTACGGGTACCGCGCGGCGGCGTCGTCGTCGTACTCGACGCCGATCCCGGGCACCTCGCCGGGGTGCAGGTAGCCGTCGTCGAAGGTGAACGTCTGGCGGAACACCTCGTTCGTCCGCGCGCCGTGCTGCATGTACTCCTGGATGCCGAAGTTGTGGATCGCCAGGTCGAGGTGCAGCGCGGCGGCCATGCCGACGGGGGAGATGTCGGTCGGCCCGTGGATGCCGGACCTGATCTGGTACTGCGCGGCGAAGTCGAGGATCCGCCGCAGCGCCGTGATGCCGCCGGTGTGCGTGACGGCGGACCGGACGTAGTCGATGAGCTGCTCGCGGACCAGCGTCTGGTAGTCCCACACGGTGTTGAAGACCTCGCCGATCGCGAGGGGCGTCGTGGTGTGCTGCCGGACGAGGCGCAGCGCGTCCTGGTTCTCGGCGGGCGTGCAGTCCTCCAGCCAGAACAGGTCATAGGGCTCGAGGTCCTTGCCGAGGCGGGCGGCCTGGATCGGGGTCATCCGGTGGTGGCCGTCGTGCAGCAGCGGCAGCTCGGGACCGAACTCGTTCCGGACCGCCTCGAACACGCCGGGCAGGTGCCGCAGGTAGGCGCGGGTGTCCCAGTCCTCCTCGGCGGGCAGGGGGGCGCGCTGCGCGGGCTCGTAGTCGTAGCGGCCCGACGACGACGGCTGCGCCGCCACCCCGTACACCGCGTCGATGCCCGGCACGGAGGTCTGCACGCGGATCGAGCGGAAGCCCTGTTCCTGGTGGTGGCGGATCGAGTCGAACAGCTCGGGCACGTCCCTGCCGCTCGCGTGCCCGTACGCCATGATCCCCGTGCGGCTGGCCCCGCCGAGCAGCTGGTAGAGCGGCAGCCCGGCGACCTTCGCCTTGATGTCCCAGAGGGCCACGTCGACCGCGGCGATCGCGGCCATCGTCACGGGTCCGCGACGCCAGTAGGCCGACCGGTAGAGGAACTGCCACGTGTCCTCGATGCGGTGGGCGTCCCGGCCGACCAGCAGCGGCACGACGTGGTCCGACAGGTAGCTGGCCACCGAGAGCTCGCGACCGTTGAGCGTGGCGTCACCGAGACCGACCACGCCGTCCTCGGTGGTGACCCGGAGCGTGACGAAGTTGCGGTCCGGGCTCGTGACGAGCACCTCCGCGGACCGGATCGCGCTGCCCGTGCGGGCTGCTCCGCTGTGCTCGGGCGAGGCGGTGCCGGTCGGGTCGTCCTGCTGCGCGGGCATGGCTGTCGTGTCTCCGATCCGCGGCAGTCACGCGCCGGTCGTCGTCGACGGGGTGCTGCGCGCCTCGGCGAGCCTACGGTCGGCCGTCGCGGGATGGCAATCGTTTGCCATCAATTGCCAAGGCGCGTAGCGGCCGTCACCATGAGCCCGTGACCGACAAGCCGCCGACCCTGCGCGACGTCGCCGCAGCGAGCGGTGTCGCGATCTCCACGGCGTCCCGCGCGCTGTCCCGGCCCGGCCGGATCAACGAGGAGACCGCCGTCCGCGTCCGCGAGGCCGCCGCCGCGCTCGGCTACACGGTCGGAGCCTCCGGCCGGGCCCTCAGCAGCGGGCGCACCGGCACGATCGCGCTCGTGGTCCCCGACGTCACGAACCCGTTCTTCTTCGGCATCGTCCGCGGCACCCAGGCCGCCCTGCGCGCCGCCGGGTACACGCACGTGCTGGTCGACACCGAGGAGTCCGTCCAGGCCGAGGAACGGGCCCTGCGGATGCTGCGCACCAGCGCCGACGGCGCCGTGCTCGCCGCCCCGCGCCTCGGCGACGAGTGGCTCGTCGCGTGGTCGTCCGCGCTGCCGCTCGTCACGCTCAACCGCCCGGTCAACGGTGCCGGAGTCGTCATCGACACCCCCGGCGGCGCCGTCCAGGCCCTCGAGCATCTCGCCTCCCTCGGCCACCAGCGCATCGCCTACGCGGGAGGGCCGCGCACCTCGTGGTCGGACAGCCGCCGACGCACAGCCCTGCGCGCAGCCGCCCGGCGGCTGCGCGTCGAGGTCGTCGCCCTCGGCCCCTACGCGCCGCAGCGCGAGGCGGGCGCCGCAGCGGCCGACGCCACCTGGCAGTCGGGGGCCACCGCCGTCCTGGCGTTCAACGACCTGCTCGCGTTCGGCATGCTCGAACGCCTCGCGTCGCGCGGCGTCGACGTCCCGGGCCAGCTGAGCGTCGTCGGCTGCGACGACGTGTTCGGCGCCGACCTCGTGCGGCCCGCGCTCACCACCGTCGCCGCCCCGCTCGAACGCGCCGGGCACCGCGCCGCCGACCTGCTCCTCGCCGCGATCGACGGGCGGCCGCTGCGGCCGGCCGACCGGTACGACGAGCTGCCCACGCACCTCGTGGTGCGCGAGTCCACGGGGCCCGCCGCTCCCCGCTGACCGCCCTGTGGCCGCGGCCGCCGCGCCGCACCCCGCCGCACTCCACCTCGCCGCACTCCACCCGCCGCACTCCGCCGCACCGCACCCCGCCGCACTCCACCCCGCGGCACTCCGCCGCACTCCGCCGCGCCGGTCGGGCCGGCCGGCCGACTCAGGAGACGCGCGTCGAGGCCGCCCGACGGCTTCGGGCGGCCTCGGCGACGTGTGGCCTACTCCACGGTGAAGAACGTCGGGTCGCCGAACAGGGTGGAGACGGTCCAGTTGCCGGTCCCGGCAGCGGCGTCGGCCTGCGGGATGGCGATCACGACGTTGCCGGAGCCGGTGGCCCCTGCGTACATGTCGTTGAGGTCGTTCATCGTCGGCGCGGGTGCGACGACGGAGGCGTCCCCGGGGGTGTGTGTCGTTCCGGCGGCGCTGACGAACTCCACCGACAGGTCGACCCACGGCGTCGCGGCCTCCTCGCCGAGGCGCGTCAGGTTCACCGTCACCATCGCGTAGACCATGCCCTCCGGCGCCGGCTCGTTGAACTGGTTGGCGGCGGCGACGGCGGCGTTCGCGTCCAGCACCGCGTTCGACAGCGCGACGGACCACGTCTCCGTGCCCGCCTCGCTGAACGTGACCGTCTCGCCGAACGGCGCCGGGTTGGTCCGGGTGCCCACGTCCCCGTCGGCTGCGGGCTCCTCCGCGGACTCGTCGGCCGGCTCATCGGCCTGGTCGTCGGCCGGGTCGTCCCCCTCGTCCTCCGGCTGCGCGGCGTCGACGCTCGGCTCCACGACGGCACTGTCGCTCCCGCTCACCTGTTCCAGACCGGAGGTGAGTGCCCCGCTCACCGCCGAGACGACGAGACCCACTCCGATCCCGACCGCCGTGATGATCCACGCCAGCTTCTTGTGCTCCTCGTACCCCGCGAGGCGCCGCCCGAGCTTGTCGCGCTGCACGCCCGCCAGCGTGAGGACCAGGTCGACCAGCACCCAGATCCCGCAGCCGCCGAGGGTGACGAGCTTGAGCACCCCGGTCCCGACCTTGCCCAGGTAGAACCGGTCGACGCCGAAGTACCCGAGGAACCAGGAGAACAACCACGTGGCGATGAACGACTTGTCCGAGACACCCGGGTCCACCCCCGACGGGCCCCCGTAGCCGGGAGCCCCGAAGGCAGGTGCGCCGGAGCCCGGTGCGCCGTAGCCCGGGGCGCCATAGCCCGCGGGCGGCGGCGGGCCACCGAACCCGCCCGGCTGGGGCGGCTGGGGCCCCGGGGATCCCGTCCCGTACGTCGGGACCGGCGCGGGCGGTGGAAACCCGGACGCGGGATAGGGCGGTGCGGGAGGTGGCGCCGGTGCGGGCGGGGTGGGAGGACCCGACGACGCGCCCGAGGGTGGTACGTCCGGTCCCGTGGGTGGGCGCGGCTCGTCGGCCGGCGGGTCCTGGTTGGTCGTCACGAGCTTCTCCGATCGTCGACGGGAGGCCGACATCGAAGAGCTGCTCCCCGGGCGGGCACGGGCCCCCACCGTCCCCCCGGATATCTGAACGGTACAACCGGCACTTTCCGGGCGACCAGCGGAACGCTGGTCGCACCGCGAGCGACCCGCCCGGCACGACGGCCGCGCCGGACGAGACCGCATCCACGTGCGCGTGCGCCGCACGGCGACCCGGTCAGGCGACGTCGACCGGCCGCGGCGCGGCGACCCGGTCAGGCGACGTCGACCGGCCGCGGCGCGGCGACCGGTCAGGCGACGTCGACCCGCCGCGGCACGGCGACCCGGTCAGGCGACGTCGACCGTGCCCTCCAGGGCGGCGAGCAGTCCAGGGCCGTACCGCTCCAGCTTGGCCGCACCGACCCCGCTGATCGTCCCGAGCTCGGCGAGCGTCGCGGGACGCCGCTCGACGACGGCCCGGAGGGTGGCGTCGTGGAACACGACGTACGCGGGCACCCCCTGCTCACGCGCGGCTCCGGCCCGCCAGGCCCGCAAGCGCTCGAACAGCTCGGTGTCCGGTCCGTCGAGGTCCGCCGTGGCGGGTCGACGGCCGCCGCGGTCGTCGCGCGACGCCCGCGCGCGAGGCGTCTTCTCGGGCTCGCGCCGCAACCGGACCTCGCGCTCGCCGCGGAGGACCTCGGCGCTCGCGGGGGCGAGCCGGAGGGTGCCGTACCCGTCGGTGTCGACGCCCAGCAGCTCCATCGCGAGCAGCTGCCGGACCACGCCCCGCCACTCACCGTCGGACAGGTCGGTGCCGACACCGAACGTCGACAGGGACGCGTGACCCAGCTGCTGCACGCGCGGGGTCGGCTTCCCGCGCAGGATGTCCACCAGGTGCCCCACGCCGTACCGCTGGCCGCGCTGCTCCAGCCGCACGACGGTCGACATCAGCTTCTGCGCGGCGACGGTGCCGTCCCACGACTCCGGCGGCACCAGGCAGGTGTCGCAGTTGCCGCAGGCCTCGGCACCGCTCTGGCCGAAGTAGTTGAGCAGCTGGACGCGCCGGCAGGAGACGGTCTCGCACAGGGCGAGCATCGCGTCGAGGTGCTGCGTCAGCCGGCGGCGGTGGGCGGCGTCGCCGTCGGAGGTGTCGATCATGCGGCGCTGCTGCACCACGTCGGCGAGCCCGTACGCGAGCCAGGCGGTCGAGGGCAGCCCGTCGCGGCCGGCCCGGCCGGTCTCCTGGTAGTAGCCCTCGACGGACTTGGGCAGGTCGAGGTGGGCCACGAAGCGCACGTCCGGCTTGTCGATGCCCATGCCGAACGCGATGGTCGCGACCATGACGACACCGTCCTCGCGCAGGAACCGGGACTGGTTCCGTGCCCGGACCTGCCGGTCGAGCCCCGCGTGGTACGGCAGCGCCTCGATGCCCTGGTCGACGAGGTAGGCAGCGGTCTGCTCGACGGACGCGCGGGACAGGCAGTAGACGATCCCGGCGTCGCCCGGGTGCTCGGTGCGCAGCAGGTGCAGCAGCTGGGCCCGGGGGTTGTCCTTGGGGGCGATCCGGTACTGGATGTTCGGCCGGTCGAAGCTCGCCACGAAGTGCCGTGCGTCGCGCAGCTGCAGCCGCTCGGCGATCTCACCGTGGGTCGCCTCCGTCGCGGTGGCGGTCAGGGCGATGCGCGGGACCTCCGGCCACCGCTCGTGCACCATCGACAGCTGCAGGTAGTCGGGCCGGAAGTCGTGCCCCCACTGCGACACGCAGTGCGCCTCGTCGATCGCGAACAGGGCGATCCGGCCCCGGTCGAGCAGCTCGACGGTCTCCCGGACCCGCAGCCGCTCGGGCGCGAGGTAGAGCAGGTCGAGGTCGCCCGACAGGTACGCCTGCTCGACGGCCCGGCGCTCGTGCGGCTGCTGCGTGGAGTTGAGGAAGCCCGCCCGCACGCCGAGCGCGGAGAGCGCGTCGACCTGGTCCTGCATGAGGGCGATGAGCGGCGAGACGACGACGCCGGTGCCGGGCCGGACGAGCGCGGGAACCTGGTAGCACAGGGACTTGCCGCCGCCGGTGGGCATGAGGACCAGCGCGTCACCGCCGGTCACCACCGTGTCGATGATCTCGGCCTGGTCGCCGCGGAACTCGCCGTAGCCCCAGACGCGGTGGAGCACCTCCAGGGCCGACGGCGCCGGCCCGTCGTCGAGCAGCGTGGCGACCGGGTGGGCGGCGGCCCGGACGGGGAGGCCGGCACCGGCGCCTGAGCTTCGCGACGCCCGGCCCGTGCGGCTCGCGGAGACCTCCGCCCCGGAGGGCCACGGCTCGACCAGGTCGGGTGGGACGTCGTCGTAGGCAGGGTCGTACGGGGGCTCGCCGAACGGCGGCTCGTCGAAGAAGGGCTCGTCGAACCCCGGTGCGCCTAACCCCGGCGCACCGAACCCCGGCGCACCGAGCCCCGGCGCACCGGACCCCGGCGCACCGGACCCCGGCGCACCGAACAGCGGCTCGACCTCGGCGGCCACCGGGAGGTCGTCGACGGCAGCGCGCGTGGACTCGTCGGACGGTCGGGAAGGCACGCGCCCAGCCTACGAGGGCGCGCAGGCCGGCCCGCACCCGGCCGGGCGCGTCGTGGGGACCTGTGACACGCCGCCGGCTGTGGGCGGTTCGACCGGTCGGTGTCGCAGGAGGAGCACACCGGCTGACCCGCCGGGCGCGAAGTCGTGCGGCCGGTCGCCGACGGTCCGTAGGGTGACGGCATGGGAACCGCACTCGTCACCGGCGCCAGCGCCGGCCTCGGACTGGAGTTCGCCTGGCAGCTGGCCACCGCCCGGCACGACGTCGTCCTCGTGGCCCGCGACGAAGAGAGGCTCTCCCGGCTCGCGGACCAGCTCCGCGCCGCCGCCGGGGTCCGCGCCGAGGTCCTCGTGGCCGACCTGTCCGACCGCGGCGACACGGAGCGCGTCGCCGAACGGCTGCGCAGCGACGTGGAGCCTGTCGGGCTGCTCGTCAACAACGCGGGCCTCGGCCTGAACCAGACGTTCGTCGGCGGGGACCTCGCACGGGAGGAGGAGGCCCTGGAGGTCATGGTGCGGACGGTGCTCGTCCTGTCGCACGCGGCTGCCGGGGCGATGGTCGGGCGTGGCAGGGGTGCCGTCCTCAACGTCGCGTCCGTGGCCGCGCTGCTCGCCTCCGGCACGTACTCCGCGCACAAGGCGTGGGTCCGCTCGTTCACCGAGGGCCTCGCCGTCGAGCTGCGCGGCACGGGCGTCACGGCGACGGCGCTGTGCCCGGGCTTCGTGCACACCGAGTTCCACGAGCGCGGGCGGATCGACACGAGCGCGTACCCCGAGATCGGGTGGCTCAACGCGGAGGACGTCGTCGCCACCGCGCTCGCGGACGTCCGCCGGGGGGCCGTCATCTCGACGCCGAGCCTGCGCTACCAGCTCCTGTCGGGCATCGTCCGGCTCGCGCCACGCGCGGCGGTCCGCGCCGTCAGCGGGTACCGCAAGGCCCTGGAGGCCAGCGCCGAGTAGCGGTCGCGGCCGGTAACCTGTCGGCCGTGACCCAGGACCTCTCCCCGACGCCCCGCGAGCAGCTCCTCGCCCTCATCCAGGACCTCGCGGTCGTGCACGGGCAGGTCACGCTGTCGTCGGGCCGCGAAGCCGACTACTACGTGGACCTGCGGCGCGTCACGCTGCACCACCGCGCGGCTCCGCTGATCGGCCACCTGCTGCTCGACCTGCTCGAGGAGGCAGGCCTGGGCACCGCGGAGGTCGACGCCGTCGGCGGCCTGACGCTCGGCGCCGACCCCGTCGCGACGTCCCTGCTCCACGCCGCGGCCTCCCGCGGGCAGGACCTCGACGCGTTCGTCGTCCGCAAGGAGGGCAAGGCCCACGGTCTGCAGCGCCGCATCGAGGGGCCGGACGTCGCGGGTCGTCGCGTCGTCGTGGTCGAGGACACGTCGACGACCGGCGGGTCCGCCATCACGGCCGTCGACGCGGTGCGGGAGGCCGGTGCCGAGGTGGCGGGCGTCGTCGTGATCGTCGACCGGGCGACGGGGGCGCGGGAGAGGATCGAGGCGCTCGGTGTCCCGTACCACGCCCTGTTCGGCCTGGCGGACCTCGGTCTCGCCTGACGGCACGGCTCCCGGCATGACGAGTCCCCACCTGCGCCCGTGGAGACCGGCCGACGCAGCGGCGCTGCACGCGGCCGTCCTCGAGAGCCCGGACGTCGCCCGCCAGCTCGCCGGCGGCGCCGACCTGGCCAGCGTCGAGGCGTGCGCGCACCTCATCGACACGGAGCTCGCACCCTCGTCGCTGTCGGTGCACCACTTCGCGGTGGTCGCCGGCGGCACGGTGGTCGGGAACGTCGGCGTGGGCAGCGTCGAGCGCGTCCACGAGACGGCATGGACCTTCTACTGGCTGACGGCGAGCGCCCGCGGCCGGGGTCTCGCGACTCGTGGCCTGGCGGCCGTCGCCCGCTGGGCCCTCGACGAGCTGGGCCTGTTCCGGCTGGAGCTGGGCCACCGGCTGAACAACCCGGCGTCCTGCGCGGTCGCGACCCGGGCGGGCTTCGCGGCCGAGGGCGTCGAGCGGGCCAAGCTCCGGTACGGCGCGGAGCGGTACGACGTCGAGACGCACGCGCGCCTCACCACCGACCCCGACCCGTTCGTCCGCCCACTGCCCCTCGCGGGCTGAGCCCGCGGCAGACCGACGCGAGGGCTACACCCGGTCGACCAGGTCCTGGATCGAGTCGACGATCTCGTTGGGCCGGAACGGGAACCGGGCGACGTCGGACTCCTTCGTCGACCCGGAGAGCACCAGGAACGTGCGCAGGCCGGCCTCGATGCCGGCGACGACGTCGGTGTCCATCCGGTCGCCCACCATGACCGTGGTCTCGGAGTGGGCGTCGATCCGGTTCAGCGCGGACCGGATCATCATCGGGTTGGGCTTGCCGACGAAGTAGGGCTGACGACGGGTCGCCGCCTGGATCATCGCGGCCACCGCGCCCGTGGCCGGCAGGTCGCCCTCGGCGCTCGGTCCGGTGACGTCCGGGTTGGTCGCGATGAACCGGGCGCCACCCTGGATCAGCCGGATCGCCTGCGTGATGGCCTCGAACGAGTACGTGCGGGTCTCGCCGAGCACCACGAAGTCGGGCTCGGCCGCCGTGAGGGTGTACCCCACCTCGTACAGCGCCGTGGTCAGGCCTGCCTCGCCGATGACGTAGGCGGACCCGCCGGGCATCTGGTCGGTGAGGAACTGGGCGGTGGCCAGCGCCGACGTCCAGATGGCCTCCTCGGGCACGTCGATGCCGGACGTCGCCAGCCGTGCGCGCAGGTCACGCGTCGTGAAGATCGAGTTGTTGGTGAGGATGAGGAAAGGGCGCTCGGCGTCCCGCAGGGCGCGCACGAAGTCCGCCGCCCCGGGCAGGGCGGTGCCCTCGTGGACGAGCACGCCGTCCATGTCGGAGAGCCACGAGCGGATCTCCCTGGTCATGCCCCGAACGCCTTGCGCTCGACGGCCTCCCGCTCGGCCTGGTCGTCGTACCGCGCGTCGCCCTCGGTGACCGGCACCCCTGCGGCCGCGGCGGCCCGGTCCTTGCGGCGCTTGCGCCACAGCTCGACGAGGATGGGCGTCAGGGAGAACAGCACCACGAGGACGAGCAGCGCCTCGATGTTGTCCTTGATGAACGTGATGTTCCCGAGCCCGTAGCCGAGCCAGGTGACGCCACCCGCCCACAGCACCACGCCGATCGCGTTCCACTTCACGAAGTGGCCGTACGGCATCCGGCCGACGCCGGCCGCGACGGACGCGTACGTGCGCACGAACGGGATGAACTGCGCGATGATCAGCGTCCGGCCGCCGTACCTGTCGAAGTAGGCGTACGTCTGGTCGATGTACCTCTGCTTGAAGAACCGCGAGTCGGGCTTGCTGAACACCTTCGGACCCAGGCCTCGGCCGATCCAGTAGCCGCACTGCGTCCCGGCGAAGGCCGTGAGAATGAGGATCAGCGACAGCGGCCAGATCCCGATCGGGACGTCGAGCGAGTCCTGCGCCACGAGCGCGCCGGCCGTGAACAGCATCGAGTCGCCCGGCAGGATCGGGAACAGCAGGCCGACCTCGACGAAGATGACCGCGAGGATGCCGACGAGCGCGGCCGTGCCGAACGAGTCGATGAGGTGCTGGGCGTCGAGGAAGTCGGGCAGGAGCGCGTGCACGGGGGCGCCCGCCTGGACGGCAGGCAGGGCGGCCGCGAGGGCCGTCGTCGTGAGCATGCGCACCAGCCTACGGTGCGGCCTGTGAGCGCCACGTGCGGCTGTGTGACCGGGTTGTGCGCGGCCTGTGCGGCCACGCGGCTACGGTGGCGCGCGTGGACGCCGAGCCGGACGAGACCGTGGACGCACCGTCCCACGAGCCTGCGCACCAGGCGCGGGACCTCGAGGCCGTCGGCGTGGGGCCGTGGCCGGGCCCGTTGCCCGACGACCCGCGCTACGACCCCGAGCTGCTCGCGCACGGCGACCGGCGCAACGTGGTGGACCGGTACCGGTACTGGACCGTGGAGGCCGTGGTCGCCGACCTCGACACACGCCGCCACCCCTTCCACGTCGCGGTCGAGAACTGGGCGCACGACCTCAACATCGGCTCCGTGGTGCGGACGGCCAACGCGTTCGCGGTCGCCGAGGTGCACATCGTCGGACGCCGCCGCTGGAACCGTCGCGGCGCGATGGTCACCGACCGCTACCAGCATGTCCGGCACCACCCGACGGTCGACGACCTCCTCGGCTGGGCAGCGACGGGCGGCCCGCACGGCGCTCCCGTCCCGGTGCTCGGTGTGGACAACCTCCCGGGCTCCGTCCCGCTCGAGGGCTACCCCTTGCCGAGGTCCTGCGTGCTCCTGTTCGGTCAGGAGTCGGTGGGGCTGTCCGACGCCGCGCGCGCGGCCGCCGTCGACGTGCTGCACATCGCGCAGTTCGGGTCCACGCGCTCGATCAACGCCGCCGCCGCCGCGGCGATCGCGATGCACGCCTGGATCGCCCAGCACGCGCGGCTGGACGGCTGACCGGACGCCCGGCGCGCCGTGGCGCCCTCGCCTGCACGGCAGGCCAGGGCGCCACGGGTGGTGGTGCTCAGTACCAGGAGGTCTGGGCGACGGCGGGGCCGCCCTGGCAGTACACGGCCGCGCGTGCGAGGCGACCGTTCAGGTTGTTCGCCACCATCGTGTAGGCGTAGCCGACGCCGCCGTCGACCGTCTCGGTCACCGTCGCGAAGCTCGACGTGTCGTACGCGTAGAAGCTGCGGTCGGTGTAAGCGGCGCACCGGCCGTCGTTGACCTTCGCGCCGTCGAGCCGCGCGTAGGCGCCGTAGCTGTCGTTGTAGCAGAGGCGGACCGTCAGCGTCCGTCCTTCGAAGACGTACTTCTTCGACGCCACGGGCTGGCTCCACCCGGTGCCGCCGCACGCGTGGTTCCCGGTGGGGTACACCCCCTCGTGCGGCAGGTTCCCGTACCCGCCGTACCAGCCCGGCGCGGCCTGCGCGGACGTCACTCCCATGACCGTCGCCACCATGGCGGCGACCGCGACCAGGAGCGTCCGGAGCAGGCGGCGCCGGTGCAGCGCGCCCGTCCTGCCGATGCCCTGCTCCCGGCCCACCGTCGGTGTCCCCTGCTGTGCATCCGTTGAGTTCACTGGGTTTCCTCACTCGATCCCGTCGGTATGGTCTGCGGCCGGTGCGTGCGCCACGTCCCGGGGACGACGCCCGACGGGGCGACGGCCGGCGAGCGGCGCACGTCCTGGCCCGCACCAACAGCCTGGGGCGCGGCGCTGACCAGCAGGAAGACCGTGGGACGGTTCGGGGACGGATGTGGGACGCCGGTCTACCGCCGCGCCGGGACCTGCTGCACGCACTGGCCGGGCGCGCGCTGGATCCAGTCGCCGACCGAGACCCAGCCGTCGACGGTCCGCATGTGCCCGTTGACGACCTCGGGCGGCTCGGTCACCAGGAACACCTCGTCCGGTGCGTAGGTCCGATCGATGACCCGCCGACCCTCGCCGGGCTTGTCCGAGAGGAGCACCGGCGCAGGGTCCCCGTCCGTCACGACGTAGCGCCACGGGCACAGGCGCACCGCGTCCGGCCGGTCGCGGAGGACGGCGGCGCCCACCACGGCCGCCGCCGCGACGACCACGACCCCCGACCAGAGAACGAGGCGCCGGACCGACGGGCGTGACGCGACACCCCTGGGTGGCCCCATGCTGCCGTGCGGGTCGCCGGCCGGAGCTGCGCGGTCGGCCGGCGCTGTGGAGTGGGGCGGTGGCGCCTCGGAGCCGGTCGGCGGCGGTGGCACGGCGTCGGCCTGTCTGCCGTCCGACGGCAGCTCGGCCCGCGTGTCGGACGGCGGCTCGGCCCGCGTGTCGGCCGGCGGCTCGGCCCGCGCCTCGGCCCGGTCGTAACGGCTGAGGCGCTCTCGGCGTGCCTCCTCCCAGAGCTCGCGCAGCTCCTGCGGGCTCCGCTCTCCGGTGCGGCACAGCGCCTCGACCACGGACCACGGGGGGACCGCGGTCCCGGCGAAGTACCGGGAGAGCGACGAGTCGCTCGTGGCCGTCGCCCGCTCCAGCTCCTTGAGGCTCTTGCCCGCGGTGCGACGCAGGTCGCACAGCTCCTCGGCCAGCCTCGCCGCTGCCGCCCCCATGAGATCCCCCGCCGTTCACCGGACGCTGCCCGGGGCAGAGCGTAGGGGAGGGGGCCCCGGCGGGGCGATGGTCGGTGCGCGGGGCAAACGATTCGCAGCCCGGTCCATCCTGCCGCAACCGGGCGGCCGTCCGTAGGCGGGACGTCCCGACCGCCACCTCACCCAGTAGTGGCAAACTCAGACCGACACCGCCCCACCCACACGCAGGAGATGCTGCAGATGGCCATCGCCACCCCTGAGGTCTACGCCGAGATGATCGACCGGGCGAAGGCAGGCAAGTTCGCCTACCCCGCCGTGAACATCACGTCCTCCCAGACCATCACCGCCGCGCTGCAGGGCTTCGCGGAGGCTGAGTCGGACGGCATCCTCCAGGTCTCCGTCGGTGGCGCGGAGTACGCCTCCGGCTCCACCGTGAAGGACCGGGTCTCGGGCACGCTGGCCCTCGCCGCCTATGCGTCCGAGGTCGCGAAGGGCTACGGGATCACCGTCGCGCTGCACACGGACCACTGCGTCAAGAAGAACCTCGACTCGTGGGTCCGCCCGCTGCTCGCGCTGGAGGCCGAGCAGGTCAAGCGCGGCGAGAACCCGACGTTCCAGTCGCACATGTTCGACGGCTCGGACATCCCGCTCGACGAGAACCTCGTCATCGCGGCCGAGCTCCTGGAGCTGTCGCAGGCCGCCCGCACGATCCTCGAGATCGAGGTCGGCGTCGTCGGCGGCGAAGAGGACGGCCACGAGGCCGAGATCAACGAGAAGCTCTACACCACGGCCGAGGACGGCCTCGCGACCGTCGCCGCGCTCGGTGCGGGCGAGAAGGGCCGCTACCTGACGGCCCTCACGTTCGGCAACGTGCACGGCGTCTACAAGCCGGGCGCCGTCAAGCTGCGTCCGTCGATCCTCGCGGACATCCAGAAGGCCGTCGGGGAGAAGCTCGGCAAGGCATCCCCGTTCGACCTCGTGTTCCACGGCGGCTCGGGCTCCACGGCCGCGGAGATCAGCGAGGCGGTGGACAACGGCGTCATCAAGATGAACATCGACACCGACACCCAGTACGCGTTCACCCGTCCGGTCGTCGGCCACATGTTCACCAACTACGACGGCGTCCTGAAGATCGACGGCGAGGTCGGCAACAAGAAGGCGTACGACCCGCGCGCCTGGGGCAAGCTCGCCGAGGCGGGCATGGCCCAGCGCATCATCGAGGCCGCCCAGCAGCTGCGCTCGGCGGGCAACAAGCTCGGCTGACGGCTGCGCAGCGAAGGCCCCGCACCTCGGTGTGCGGGGCCTTTGCGCGTGTGTCGGGACGCGTGCGGGAGGACGCGGTCAGGCTCCCGGGCCGGTGTCGCCACCGGCGGTGTCGCCGACGGGCTGGAACGCGGCCTCGTCGTCGCCCTCGACGACGTCGACCAGCTCACCGATGCGCGTGACCTCGAGCAGGAACCGCACGGTCGGGGGGACGCGCAGCAGCCGGACGCGGTGCTGGGAGCGGATGGACAGGCGGGCGAGGAACGCCACGCCCGACGAGTCCATGAACGTCACGTGGTGCGCGTCGACCTCGATCGGCAGCCCCAGCTGCTCTGCCTCGGCCGTGGCTTCCTGGAGCTCCGGACCGAGATCGGCGTCGACCTCCCCCGAGAGCACGATGCGGGTCCGGTCGGCACCGACGATGACGTGGACGGTCCCCGGTTCGCCGACCACGGTGGTGGTCGGGTCGAGGGAGCCCGTGTCCGCGGGCTCCTCAGGGGTGGTGCTGTTACCGTCGCGCACGGTGCTCCTTCCGCTACCGTCCTGGAAGGCTCAGCGCCGTAGATTCGACGTTCGCCCGTTCGGCACGCTAGACGATCGGAGGTGGTAGTGGTCAACTCCCACACGCATCCGATCTCCGACCAGTCGCTCGACAGGGTACGGGAGCTCGCCCTGGCGTCGACCGCCGTGCCGATGGCGATCCTCGATGCCGGGCACCCCGAGCTTCCGGTGGTCTGGGTCAACGCCGCGTTCGAGAGCGCCACCGGGTACGGCCTGGACGGCGCGCAGGACCGGCACCGGGACTTCGTCGGTGCGGGTGGCCTGCGTCTGGCCGACCGGGACGCGCTGACGGCCGCGATCCGCGCCGAGCGCGCCGTGTCGCAGACCTTGTCCCTGGAACGGTCCGACGGCAGCGCCCTCACCTGCCGTGCGCACCTGTCGCCCGTCCGGGACGGCGACGGCCCGCCGTCGCACTGGGTGGTCGCCCTGCAGGACCTCACCGAGCAGCTGTCGCACGACGCCGCGCAGGCGGAGCTCGTCGAGGTCGAGCGTCGCGAGCGGCGCAGCCTCGGGCTCATCGCGCAGGTGTCGGACCTGCTGATGGACGTCGACGACCCGCACGCCCTCCGCGAGATCGCGATGCTGCTGCGGCGCGCCGTCGTCGGCTGGGCGGCGTTCTACCTCAACGACGGCGGCCTGCGCTCGGCCGAGGGCGTGGACCCGGGTCACCCGCCCAGCGGCAAGGGCCAGCGCCACGGCGACAGCCACCACGGCGAGACCCCCCGGGGCGCGCCGCACGAGCCCCACAGCCCGGAGCAGGAGGTCGAGGGCCCACCGCCGCGCTACCCGCGTGACGCGGTCCAGCTGCTGCTCGACGGCGAGCGGGAACGGCCCGTCGAGCTCGATCTCGACGCCGCGTTCGCGCCCGGGAGCGCGTCGGCGTGGCTGGCGGGGCACGTGGGGCAGGACCCGGGACACGAGAGGCGCGCGACGGCCGACCGGCGTGCCGTCGTCTACCCGGTCCCGGGCCGACGGCGGGTGCTCGGGGTGCTCGTCGTCCTCCCCCGGGAGGCGGGTGGGCTGGCCGCGGTCGAGCCGTCGACCATGACCGTCCTCGAGCTGACCGCCCGACGGGTGGGCCTCGTGGTGGACAACGCCCGGCTGTACGACCGCGAGCACAGGCTGGCCGAGACGCTGCAGCAGCGCCATGCTGCCCGAGCAGGCCGAGGTCGACGGGCTCGACGTGTGGACCTACTACGCGCCGAACTCCGAGAACGTCCAGGTGGGCGGCGACTGGTACGACGTGCTGCAGATCGCCCCGGACGTGGTGGGCGTGGTCATCGGGGACGTCGTGGGCCACGACGTCGAGGCCGCCGCCGCGATGGGCCAGCTGCGCTCCGTGGTCCGGTCGTACGCGTTCGACATCACCGCTCCGGGGCCGGTCCTGGAACGCGTCGACCAGCTCGTCGCGGGCATGCGCATCCCGCGGTCGGCCGGGCTCGTGCTGTCCACCCTGACCCGGTCCGACGGCGGCTGGAGGCTCGAGTACTCCCGCGCCGGGCACCTGCCGCTCCTGCACGTCCGCCACCGCGAGGCGGTGGAGCTGCGCGGTGCCGGCGGCCCGCTCATCGGGTTCGGCGGGCAGGGCCGCAGCAGCGCAGGGCTCGACCTGGAGCCGGGCGACTTCCTCGTCTACTACACCGACGGGCTCATCGAGCGTCGCGACCGCGGTCTGCGCGACGGTCTCACGGCGCTCGCCGGCGTCGCCGCCCACGTGACGGCGCTCGACGCGGCGGGGATCGGCGAGGAGCTCCTCTCGCGGCTGGCCGACCACCCCGAGGACGACGTCGCGGTCGTGGTGGTCCGGGTGCCCGACCCGCGCGACCACCTCGAGCGGGCCCGCAGCCCGCGCCGCCGCCGGTGGTCCCTGCCGAGCGAGCCAGCGTCGATCGGCCGCGCCCGGCACGCCGTGGTGCGCACGTGCCAGGCATGGGACATCCCGGAGGCCGCCAACGCGGAGCTCGTGGTGTCCGAGCTCGTCGCCAACGCCGTGCTGCACGGCTACGGGCACGTGTCCCTGCAGCTGTACGACACGGGTGACGGGCTGCGCATCGAGGTCGAGGACGGCAACCCGGCGCCGCCGGTCACCACGGACGGTCACCCGGGGCGCGTCGGCGGGTTCGGGATGCAGATCGTCGAGCGGCTGGCCGACTGGGGCTGGCGGCAGTCGCGAGAAGGCAAGCTCGTGTGGGCGAAGGTGCGACCCGGCGCGCTGCCCCAGGCGGGTCGCTGAGCACGTTCCCCGTCGCTCAGCACGTTCAGGGTCGCTCGGCGTGCTCGCGCTCGCTCAGCGCCTTCTCTTGAGCCGGCCGGCCGGCGCGTCGTTCTCAGGCGGGCCCGGCCGGCGCGTCGTTCTCAGACGGGCCCGGCCGGCGCGTCGTTCTCAGACGGGGCTGGGCGCGGGCCGCACGAACCCGGTGGCTCCGGCGCCCTCGGCGCAGCGGTGGTCGCCGTCCACCCGGAACAGCTCGAGCGCCCCACAGATCTCCAGGACGAACAGGTCCCGGCTGTCGGCACCGCGCAGCACCGTCGCGCCGCCGCGCTTGCGTCCGGCGTCCGCCAGGGAGATGAGGAACGCGGCACCGGTGGAGTCCATGAACGTGACGCCGCACATGTCGATCACCAGGAGCTGCCGGCGCAGACCCACGACTCGGGCGGCGATCTCCGGGAACTGGTCGCGTTCGGCCAGGTCCAGGTCACCGGAGACGACCAGGGTCGTGGTCGTCGAGGACGTGGAGATCTCGATCATGTGGTCACCCGGGGTCGGGGGTGCCCAGCTGGAGCAGCGGGCGCCGACCGGGGGGTGTCGGCGGGACGACTGTAGTTGCGCTCCCACCGGTCCGCACCCGGAACGGCGTACCGGAGAGGACGGCCGTCCAGGTCGTCGAGATCGCAGGCGGGCGACGTCCGGGCCGGACCCGTCCTCACCTGGCGCCAGGCCACGACCACGCCCCCGTCTGGGGGAGACTGGCCGGATGAGCCACGAGAACCTCCTGGACGGTCCCGCCCCGACCCTGCTCCCCGCCGACGGCCCCGACGGTGCCGCCCGCGCCGCCCTCGCGTCCGGCTCGGCGCCGCGGGACGTGGTCGGCGTCGCTCCGGCGTCGTCGCTCGTCTGGGCGCTGCTGGCGGAGCGGGCGCTCTCGGACGACGGCGACCCGGTCGCGGCGTACGCGTACGCCCGGACCGGCTACCATCGCGGGCTCGACGCCCTGCGGCGTTCGGGCTGGCGCGGCAGCGGCCCCGTCCCGGCGGACCACGCGCCGAACCAGGGGTTCCTGCGCGCGCTGCTCGCACTGTCGGAGGCCGCCGAGGCCATCGGCGAGGGCGACGAGGCCGCGAGGTGCGCGCAGTTCCTCGTCGACTCGGGCACGTCGCCCGCCGAGGTGGCCGCGCTGCGCTGACTGGCCTGCACGGCGGCGCGGTGGCCGGCCTGAGCGCCCGTGCAGCGGACGGCTCATGACCGGATGTTGACCGTCCGGTACCCTCTCGGAGGTACTGGGTCCCTGCCGCCCGTGCCCGGGTCCGCGTGCAAGCGACGACGCTTCAGCCGCGGCGCCCGCCCGCAGGCAGCAGGAAAGTGGTGATCACATGCCGGCCGTCGTGGTGCTCGGCGCCCAGTGGGGCGACGAGGGCAAGGGCAAGGCGACCGACCAGCTCGGCGCTCGGACCGACTACGTCGTGAAGTTCAACGGCGGGAACAACGCCGGCCACACGGTCGTCATCGGCGGCGAGAAGTACGCGCTGCACCTGCTGCCGTCAGGCATCCTCTCGCCGGGTGTCGTCCCGGTGATCGGCAACGGCGTCGTGGTGGACATCGAGGTGCTGTTCGAGGAGATCGACGCCCTCGAGGGCCGCGGTGTGGACACCTCGGGCCTGGTGGTGTCGTCGGCCGCCCACGTCATCGCCCCGTACAACCGCACGGTCGACAAGGTCACGGAGCGCTTCCTCGGCAAGCGACGGATCGGGACCACGGGCCGGGGCATCGGGCCCACGTACTCGGACAAGATCAACCGGGTCGGCATCCGCATCCAGGACCTGTTCGACGAGAAGATCCTGCGGCAGAAGGTCGAGGGCGCCCTCGACGGGAAGAACCACCTGCTGGTCAAGGTCTACAACCGCCGCGCGATCACGGTGGACGAGACGGTCGAGGAGCTGCTCAAGCACGCGGAGCGCCTCCGCCCCTACGTCGCCGACACCCCGCTGCTGCTCAACCGCGCCCTCGACGCCGGCAAGACGCTGGTGTTCGAGGCGGGCCAGGCGACCATGCTCGACATCGACCACGGCACCTACCCGTTCGTCACGTCGTCCTCCGCGACGGCGGGCGGCGCCTGCACGGGCTCGGGCGTCGGGCCCACGCGCATCGACCGCGTGGTCGCGGTCGCCAAGGCGTACACGACCCGGGTCGGCGAGGGGCCCTTCCCCACCGAGCTGCTGGACGACGACGGCGAGTGGCTGCGCCAGACGGGCGGCGAGTTCGGCACGACCACGGGCCGGCCGCGCCGCACCGGCTGGTACGACTCGGTCGTGGTCCGCTACGCGAGCCGCGTCAACGGCCTCACGGACCTGGTGGTCACCAAGCTCGACGTGCTGACGGGACGGGACCGCATCCCGGTCGCGATCGCGTACGAGGTGGACGGCCGCCGGTTCGACGAGATGCCCGACGACCAGTCGGACTTCCACCACGCCACCCCGGTGTACGAGCACCTGGACGGCTGGACCGAGGACATCAGCGGCGCCCGCCAGTTCGACGACCTGCCGAAGGCCGCCCAGCGCTACCTGCTGCACCTCGAGGAGATCAGCGGCACGCGCATCTCGTCGGTCGGCGTCGGTCCGGGGCGCGAGGCGACGATCATCCGTCACGACCTGCTGGCCTGAGCCGGGCTCGCAGCACTCAGCAGCACGCACGACGCAGCGCGGCGGCCGGCCCCGGAGCTCTCCGGG
Organism: Cellulomonas sp. URHB0016; assembly: GCF_054057935.1. Classification (NCBI taxonomy): domain Bacteria; kingdom Bacillati; phylum Actinomycetota; class Actinomycetes; order Micrococcales; family Cellulomonadaceae; genus Cellulomonas; species Cellulomonas sp. URHB0016. Next base: position 3,344,342 of record NZ_JBSRZU010000001.1, read on the forward strand.
GCCGGCCGCCGTCGTCGTGCCGGCGCCGCGGGTCAGGCCGCCGCGACCGCCGGGCCGGGAGTCACCGGGACGTCCGCGTCGGGCCTCGTGCCACCGGTCGGCACGAGCGCCCTCTCCGCCTCGTCCACCATGCGCTGTCGCAGCACGAGCGAGACGTACACGGCGGCGAGCACGGAGAGCACGGTGGCCCCGAGGAACACCGTCGGCAGCCCCCACCGCTCTGCGGCGGCGCCGCCCAGCACCGCACCGACGGGCATGAGGCCGAACCCGATCGTCCGGCCGGCGCCGCCCACCCGGCCGAGCATCCCGGCGGGCACGATGCGCTGCCGCACCGACTGGCCGACGACGTTGCCGAGGGTGTTGGTGAGCCCCAGCAGCGCGGCCGTGACGCACAGCGCCGGGACGGTGGGTGCCACGACCGGCACGACCAGGAGCGCGGCGTTGGACAGCCAGCACGCGAGCATCAGCCGGACGTCCGGCACCACCCGGTGGAGCGGCTCGGCGAGCAACGACCCCAGCACCGCGCCGACGGCGAGGACGGTCAGCACCAGCGGGTAGCTCTGCGCGGTCATGCCGATCCGCGACCCGTCGCCGACCACCCAGAGCACGAACACCGAGAAGTAGGCGGTCGAGGCGAGGTTCATGAGCCCGCCACCGACGAGCACGGGACGCAGCACCGGGTGGTGCACGAGGAACGCGACGCCCTCGCGGACCTGGGCGCCCACCTGCTGGGGCCCGTCGGCCGGGGCCTCGTGCCGGTAGCTGCCACGGACGCCGAGGACCATCAGGGCGACGGCTGCGACGGCGAGCCCGGCGGGGATGCCGAACACCCAGCCGGCGCCGAGCGCGAGGGCGGCGCCCGCGATCGGCGCGCCGAGGAACGCGTTGGCGACCTGCTCGACGGCGAGCAGCCGGCCGTTGGCGGCCTGGAGGCGGGACCGGGGGACGAGGTCGGGGACGATGGCCCCGCCGGCGAGGTCGGCGAACACCTCGGTGACGCCGTACGCGAGGCACAGGGCGACGAGGAACGGCATCGTCAGGTGCCCCGTCGCGACGACGACCACGGCGAGGGCGAGGATCGCGGCGCGGACGCCGAGTGCGGCGGCCCGCGTGGTCCGGCGGTCGCGGCGGTCGACCACGACGCCGGCCATCAGCCCGCCCACGAGCCACGGCAGCCAGGCGGCCGCGGTGAGGAGGGCGATCTGCGCGGGGGACCGGGTCAGCGTCAGGGCGACGAGCGGGGCGCCGGTCTGCAGGACCCCGTCGCCGAGGTTCGCGAGACCGGACGAGGTGAGGTGTGCGGCGAACGCGCGGCCCAGGGGCTCGCGCCCGGCGGTCCCGGTCATGACGTCCTCCGAGGCATACGATCGACGGGAAAGTTCTGCAGACATTGCTCTGCAAAGAAGCCTCTGCAAAGGTACCTCTGCACATGGTCGACGGCAAGCCCCCTGTGTTCGCGCAGCGCTCGATCGGGCCCGAGGCGCTCAAGGTGTTCGCGCACCCGCTGCGCACCGCGATGTACAACCTGCTCGGCGAGCAGGGCCCGTCCACCGCGACGCAGCTGGGCAGGCTGCTGGGGGAGAGCAGCGGCCAGACCAGCTACCACCTGCGCCAGCTCGAGAAGCACGGCTTCGTCGAGGACGACCCCGACCACCCGGGTGGTCGTGAGCGGTGGTGGCGCCCGGTGGGGTTCTCGGTCGACGGCCGACAGATGCTCCGCGACCCCGCCACGGCTCCCGCCGCACGCGCGCTGCTCCAGTCCGTCGTCGCCGACCGTGCCGAGGTGCTCACCCGGTGGATGTCCCAGCCCGACGACATCCCCGGATGGGACGACTCCGTCGTCAACGACCGGATCACCACCGACCTCACGCCCCAGGAGGCGCACGACCTCATCGAGGAGGTGCAGAGCGTGATTGCCGAGCACATCGACGCGGCGAAGGCGCGCAAGAAGGCCGGCGACAATGCCGGCCGTCGCACGGTGCGGATCTACCTCGACGTCCTGCCGCTCCCGGCGCCCACGGACCGGGGCGACGGGGACGAGCCCGGCGGCCCGGACGCCGCCGGTGGAGCGGATGTGCCGGGCGGAGGCTGACCTCACGCGGGTCCGCCGATCCGGTGACGAGCTGTGTCGAGCTGGACGCGCGTCTGAGATGATCCGCCGCGTGAACTTCGACACCCCCGCCGGGACGGTCGCCCTCGGCGCGCTGGTCTTCGCCGTCATCGGCCTGCTCGTCTACTGGCTCGCAGGCAGCCGCGCCGCGTTCCTCATCGGCATCCGCCAGGACGCGCCGTGGTTCCTCAACCCGGCCGGCGGCCGCACGCAGGGGCTCGTCTTCGCCTACCTCTCGGGACTCGTGGCGGTCGGCGCGCTGGTGTTCCTCGCGGCCCGCTCGGTCGGCGCCCCGGCGCCCTTCTCATGGACGTGCTGCTGGTCGAGCGCCGCGGTGGCCCTTTGGGCGACCATCACGCGGGCAGGTCGGAAGATCGTCGACGTGGCTACCGACGGCCGTGCCACGTGGGACGACCCGCAGGAGCAGGACTTCGTCGAGCCCGATGACGCCCTGGACGACGTCGACCTCCGGACGGCCCGCGCGGCGGCGCTCGCAGGCGACTGGCGGCCTGCCGCCCACCTGCTCAGCGCGACCGCGGACCACGACGCGAGGTACGCCCGCGTCGTCGGCCTCGCCGACGCCGCGCTGCGCCGTCGCACGTGGCTCGACACGTGGCTGCGCGAGCACCCGTCCGACCCGCAGGCGCTGGCCGTGCGTGCGCAGCTCGCCGCGGCGTACGCGTGGAGCGTGCGGGGGTCCGCGTACGAGGTCCAGGACCCGTCGCGGTGGTTCGAGGCGATCCACGACGCCGAGGCGATCGTCCGCGAGGCCGTCGCGGCGGCGCCGGCCGACCCGTCGCCCCGGACGACCCTGGTGCTCATCGCCCGAGGCCAGCAGGTCGATCACGACGAGCTCGACCGCCGCCTCGCCGACGTGCTCGCGCTCGCGCCGCAGCACCTCGCGGCCCATGAGCACGCGCTCCAGTACAAGGCTGCGAAGTGGTTCGGCTCGACGGACGAGATGTTCACGTTCGCGCGTGCCGCGTCGGCGCAGGCCGATCCCGGATCCGCGCTGAACCTGCTCGTCGTCACGGCGCACGTCGAGCACTGGCTCGCACTCAGCGGGAAGTCGTCCCATCTCGCCTCGAAGCACATGGAGGCCCCGGCGACCAGGGCCGAGATCACCGCCGCGGTCGACCGGTGGCGGGCGGGCGACGGCGGTCCCTCACCGGTCGGGCGTGCCGCGGCGCACAACCTGCTCGCGTTCGCGTACTGGCTCGCCGAGCAGCCCGACGAGGCGGTCGAGCACCTCGCGGTGACGCGGGAGCGCCTCTCGGACATGCCGTGGGGCATGGTCGACGAGGCGACCGCCGTGCACGCCCGGGTGCAGGCGTGGGCACGGCAGAAGGCGTCAGCGAGGCCGTCGACCGGTGGCCTCTCGACGGTCCCGTGAAGCCCGTGGACGGTCGCGCAGCGCACCGTGGGCGTCGGTAGGCTCGCCCCCCGTGAAGATCCTCGTCGTCGGCACCGGTGCCCGTGAGCACGCCCTCGTCCGCGCGCTGTCGCTCGACCCGTCCGTGACCGCGCTGCACGCCGCCCCGGGCAACCCGGGGATCGGCACGCTCGCTACGCTGCACGAGGTCGACCAGCTCGACGGCTCGGCCGTGGCTGCTCTCGCGACGGAGCTGGCCGCGGACCTGGTGGTCGTCGGCCCGGAGGCGCCGCTCGTCGCGGGCGTCGCGGACGCGGTCCGGGCTGCCGGCATCCCGGTGTTCGGCCCGTCCGGCGAGGGTGCGCGGCTGGAAGGCTCGAAGGCGTTCGCCAAGGAGGTCATGGCCGCCGCGGGCGTGCCGACCGCCGAGCCGCGCGTCGTGGCCGACCCCGCGGACGCCGGTGCTGCGCTCGACGCGTTCGGCGCCCCCTACGTCGTCAAGGACGACGGCCTGGCCGCCGGCAAGGGTGTCGTGGTGACGTCCGACCGCGCCGAGGCGCTCGCTCACGCCGAGGCCTGCCTCGCCAAGGACGGCGGCCGGGTCGTCGTCGAGGAGTACCTCGACGGGCCCGAGGTGTCGCTGTTCGTGCTGTGCGACGGCACCGACGTGGTGCCGCTCGTGCCGGCGCAGGACTTCAAGCGGGTGCACGACGGCGACGAGGGGCCCAACACCGGCGGGATGGGCGCGTACACGCCGCTGCCGTGGGCCCCGGACGGGCTGGTCGACGAGGTCGTCGAGCGCGTCGCGAAGCCCACGGTCGCCGAGATGGCCCGACGTGGCACGCCGTTCTCGGGCGTCCTCTACTGCGGCCTCGCGCTCACCTCGAAGGGGCTGCGGGTCGTCGAGTTCAACGCGCGGTTCGGCGACCCCGAGACCCAGGTGGTGCTCGCGCGGCTCGTGACGCCGCTGGCCGGCGTCCTCCTGGCTGCCGCGAACGGCACGCTCGCCGCGCTCCCTCCGTTGCGGTGGCGGGACGACGCGGCCGTCACGGTGGTCGTCGCGTCCGCCGGCTACCCGGCGTCGCCCCGGTCCGGAGACCCGATCGACGGGGTCGCCGATGCCGACGCCCTGCCGGACGTGCACGTCCTGCACGCCGGCACGGCCACCGCCGACGGCACGCTCGTCTCTGCCGGTGGGCGTGTCCTGTCGGTCGTCGGCACGGGCGTCGACCTCGGCGCTGCCCGCGCGGCCGCCTACGAGGGCGTCGACCGCATCGCCCTGGCAGGCTCGCACCACCGGTCCGACATCGCCGCCGCCGCCGCAGCCGTCTGACCCGGCTCCGGCCGGACCGCACCCGAGCAGACGCCACCCGACCCCAGGAGGAACGCATGGGCGCATTCGAGACGCTCGTCTACGGCGACGGCCGGTGGGGTGGCGACCCGGCGGTGACGCCGAGCCTGACGATCGACATCCACGACAGCGACATCGCCACCGTCGAGTACCGCCCCGCGCCCGAGGGGTGCGGACGGTTCTACCTCGGTTTCCAGCCGCGGGACTACTTCGACGACCCGGCCGAGAGTGCGCCGGTGGATCTCGCCGCCGAGGCCGAGGGCTTCGCGGAGTGGGCGGAGCTGGCCGGCACCGACGACGTCGGCGCCCCGCGCGTCCGCAAGCTCCTCGCGGAGGAGCACGTGGACGAGCCGCAGGACACGTTCGTGGAGGAGACCGTCGAGCGCCTGCTCCGGCTGGTGGGCCTTCCGGTCCCGGACGAGCTGACGGTCCACGACGAGCTCTCCTGACGGAGGGCGGCGTCGGTCGTGCCGGTCCGGACCTCGCCGGGTGGACAGAGGAGCGACCCGGTGGCCGCGGGCGGCACACTGTGCCGGTGACCCTCGACCTCCGTGCCGACCCGGCCCGCGACCTGCCCGGCTGGACGCCCTTCTCCTCCGGCAAGGTCCGTGACCTCTACGTGCCGGACGGCTCGCCCGCGGGACGTGCCGTCTCCGAGACGCACGGTGACGTGGTGCTCGTCGTGGCGAGCGACCGGGTCTCCGCGTTCGACCACGTGCTCAGCCCCGGCATCCCGGACAAGGGCACGGTGCTCACGCAGCTCAGCCTGTGGTGGTTCGAGCAGCTCACGGACCTGGTGCCGAACCACGTCGTCTCGACGGACGTGCCGCCGGCGGTCGCCCGGCGCGCCATGATCTGCCGTCGGCTGGAGATGGTGCCCGTCGAGTGCGTCGCCCGCGGGTACCTGAGCGGTTCCGGGCTCGCCGACTACCGGGTGTCCGGCGAGGTCACCGGCATCGCGCTGCCACCGGGGCTCGTCGACGGGTCCCGTCTCACGGAGCCGGTCTTCACGCCGGCGGCCAAGGCGGAGCTCGGCCAGCACGACGAGAACGTGCCCTTCTCCGCCGTCGTGGCGACGGTCGGCGAGGAGACGGCGGCGACGCTGCGCGACCTCACGCTCGCGGTCTATGCCCGGGCCGAGGCGATCGCCCGCGAGCGCGGCGTGATCCTCGCGGACACGAAGCTCGAGTTCGGTACCGACCCGGTGACGGGCGAGCTCACTCTTGGCGACGAGGTGCTCACCCCGGACTCGTCGCGGTTCTGGCCGGCGGAGAGCTGGCAGCCGGGTCACCCGCAGCAGAGCTTCGACAAGCAGTTCGTGCGGGACTGGCTGACGTCGGCGGCCAGCGGCTGGGACCGGGAGAGCGACACCCCGCCGCCCTCGTTGCCCGCAGACGTCGTCGCTCGCACGCGGGACCGCTACCTGGAGGCGTTCGAACGTCTCACCGGTTCGCCGCTCGCAGTGTGACGGCATGGCGCGGCGGCACCGTCGTCGGCGCGGACGGGGTGTGACGCGGCCGACAGAACCTGCGTGATGAGGCAACCCTCACCGAGGTTAGGCTTACCTCATCACGACCGGGACCCTGCCCGTCGTCCTGACCTCGATCGGAGCCTGTCCGTGCGCCTCCCGCACCGCTTCGCCGTCGTCGCCACCGCGACCGCCGCCGCCCTGTCCCTCGCTGTCTCCCTGGCCGCGTGCGGCGGCTCGTCGGGCCCCGACGACGCGAGCGCGAGCCCGGACGCGGCCGCCGACGCCGCCTTCCCGGTGACCATCGTCTCGGCGCTCGGCTCCACGACGATCGAGACGAAGCCCGAGCGGGTCGTGACCCTGGGCTGGGGTGCCGCCGACATCGCGCTCGAGCTCGGCACGGTGCCCGTCGGGATCGAGGCGGACACGTGGGGCGGCGACGCCGACGGTTACCAGCCGTGGTTCCGGGAGGCGGTCGAGAAGCAGGGTGCCGCGCTGCCGACGACCATCGCGGGCTACCCGTTGGACGTCGACGCGATCGTGGCCCTGAACCCTGACCTCGTGCTCGCGCCGCAGTCCGGCCTGGACCAGGCGACGTTCGACCAGCTCTCCGAGCTCGTGCCGGTCGTCGCCTACCCCGGGGAGCCGTGGCAGACGACGATCGGCGACCAGGTCACGATCGCGGCCAACGCGCTCGGGGTGCCCGACGCGGCCGCCCCGCTGCTCAAGGAGCGGCAGGACGCCATCGACGCCGCGGCCGCCGCGAACCCGGACCTCGCCGGCAAGACGTTCGCGTACGTCTACGCCGGTACCGAGCCCGGCTCGCTGGCCGTGTACCTGCCCGGGGACCCGCGCGTCGAGCTGCTGACGAGCCTCGGCATGACCCTCGCGCCGTCCGTGGCGGGCCTCAGCGCGTCGCCCGGCACGTTCGCCGCGACGCTCGGCCTCGAGAACGCCGACCAGCTCGACGACGTGCAGGTCCTGTTCACCTGGTTCAACGACGAGACCGAGCAGGCCGCCACGGAGCAGCAGCCGCTGTTCGCCCGGATCCCCGCGTTCGAGCAGGGCGCCTACGTGCCGATGCTCGACCGCGGGCTGGGCATGGCGGTCTCCGTCGCGACGCCGCTGAGCGTCCCGTGGGCCCTCGACGCGTACGTGCCGCTCATCGCGACGGCCGCCGCCAAGGCCTGACCGGGACCCGGCCGGGGGCCCTCCGCACCGTGCACCCATGAGCACCACCACGATCCCGCGAGCCCCGCGCGCCGCCCGCGCGCGGGGCTCGCGGGCGGCGCTGCTGATGCTCGGCCTGCTGGGCGCGGCCGCGCTGCTCCTGCTCGCCGTCGCGCTGAGCATCGCCGTCGGCGCCAAGCCGGTGCCGCTCGGTGACGTGTGGTCGGCGTGGCGTCATCCCGACGGGTCGTACACGTCGACGGTGGTCGCCTCCCGGATCCCGCGCACCGAGCTCGGCGTGCTGGTCGGGGCGGCGCTCGCGGTGGCGGGCGTGGTCATCCAGGGGCTCACGCGCAACCCGCTCGGCGACCCGGGCCTGCTGGGCGTCAACGCCGGTGCGGCCGCGTCGGTCGTGGTCGTCGCCGCCTTCCTCGGGGCCGGCGCCGGCCGGTCCGTGTGGGCCGCGATCCCCGGTGCGCTCCTCGCGGCGCTCGCGGTGTACCTCGTGGGGTCCGGCGGACGACGCGCCACCCCGGTCCGGCTCGTGCTCGCCGGCGCGGCGGTGTCCGCGGTGCTGGTGGCGCTCGTCGAGGGGATCTCGCTGGCCCGGCCCGAGGTCTTCGACTCCTACCGCGCGTGGGTGGTCGGTTCCCTCGCCGGACGGCCGCCCGGGACGGTGGGCGAGATCGCGCCGTTCGTCGTCACCGGCCTGGTGCTGTGCGTCCTGCTGGCCCGGCCGCTCGACGCGCTCGCCCTCGGTGACGAGGCCGCCACGTCCCTCGGGCTCCGCGCCGGCCGCACCCGGCTCCTCGGTGCCGCCGTCGCCACCGTCCTGTGCGCCGCCGCCGTCGCCGCGTGCGGGCCGATCGCGTTCGTCGGCCTCGCCGTGCCGCACGTGGTGCGCTCGTTCACGGGGTCCGACCACCGCTGGCTGCTCCCGTACTGCGCCCTGCTCGGTCCGGTGCTGCTGCTCGGCGCCGACGTGGTCGGCCGCGTCGTCGCCCGGCCGGGCGAGCTCATGGTCGGGGCGGTGACGGCGTTCGTCGGTGCGCCGTTCCTGATCGCCGCGGTGCGGCGGGGCCGGGTGGTGCTGTGAGCACGGTGGCGGAGGCGCGCCCCACGGATGTCCGTGCCGCAGGACCCCGGACCGTGCGCGTCGCGAGCGGGCCCGGCGGCGACCGCGGCGTCGTGCTCGTCTGGCGGCGGCGCCCGGTCGTGGTCTGCGTCGTCGCGCTCGTGGTCGCACTCGTCGCCGCGGTCGTCACGGTGACCGTCGGTCAGCTCGGCATCCCGCTCGCCGACCTGCCCGCGGTGGTCGCCGGCAACGGGACGAGGATCCAGCACTGGGTGCTGTGGACCACCCGGCTGCCACGCCTGCTCGTGGGGGCGGGTGCCGGGGCGGCGCTCGCGGTGTCGGGGGCCATGTTCCAGTCGGTGACCCGCAACCCGCTCGGCAGCCCGGACGTCATCGGGCTCGGGGCGGGTGCGGCGGCGGGGGCGGCCGCGGCCGGCCTCGTCTGGCCCGGGGCGGTGCCCGTGCCCGTCGGTGCGGTGCTGGGGGCCTTCGTCGCGGTGGCGGCCGTGTGGTTCGGGTCGGGCAGCGGCTTCGCCCGGCCCCAGCGGCTCGTGGTCGTCGGTATCGCCGTCGGCGCCATGGCGCTCGCGTTCGTCCAGCTCGCGCTGGCCCGGGCGTCGCGGGAGAACGCGATGGTCGTCGCCCAGTGGCTCAACGGCAGCCTCGCGGGCCGGACGTGGGCCGACGTCCGCCTCGTCGGCGCTGCGCTCGTGGTGCTGCTGCCCCTCGCCCTGCTGCTCACGCGGCCCCTGCAGGTGGTCGAGATGGGCGACGAGGCGGCGACCGCCGTCGGGGTGCGGACCGACCGGACCCGGACGCGGGCCGTGTTCGTCGCGGTCCTGCTCACAGCCGCGGCCGTCGGCGTCTGCGGTCCGGTCGCCTTCGTCGCGCTCACCGCCCCGCAGATCGCCCGTCGCCTGACCCGGTCGGCGGGTCCCGGCATGATCGCCGCCGCGTGCACCGGCGCGGCGGTGCTCGTGGTCGCGGACCTCGTCGCACAGCACGCCCTGCCGGACCAGCAGCTCCCCGTCGGGGTGGTCACCGCGGGGCTCGGCGGCCTGTACCTGGGGTTCCTGCTGGTCCGCGAGTGGAGGAGGAGCGCCGCATGACTGCCGCCGCCAGCCCGCTGGTCGCCGAGGGCGTCACGCTCGCGTACGACCGGCTCGTCGTGGCCCGGGACCTCGACCTCGCCGTCGCTCCCGGGTCGTTCACCGTGATCATCGGGCCCAACGGGTGTGGCAAGTCGACGCTTCTGCGCGCGCTCGCCCGCACGCTCACGCCACGCTCCGGCCGGGTGCTGCTCGACGGGGTGCCGATCGGCCGGATGCGGAGCAAGGACGTGGCCAAGCGGCTCGCGCTCCTGCCGCAGGGGCCGATCGCGCCCGAGTCGATCACCGTCGGCGACCTCGTGGCCCGCGGCCGGTACCCGCACCAGGGGATCCTGCGGCAGTGGTCCGCGGCGGACGCGCGGGCGGTCGGCGCCGCGCTGGCCGCGACCGAGGTCGACGACCTGCGCGACCGGTTCGTCGCGGACCTGTCGGGCGGTCAGCGCCAGCGGGTGTGGCTGGCGATGGCCCTCGCGCAGGAGACGGACCTGCTGCTGCTCGACGAGCCCACGACGTTCCTCGACATCGCCCACCAGGTCGAGGTGATGGACCTGTGCGCCCGCCTGCACGCAGAGGGCCGCACGCTCGTCGCGGTGCTGCACGACCTCAACCAGGCCGCCCGCTACGCCACCCACCTGGTCGCGATGCGGGACGGCCGTGTGGTCGCCCAGGGGCGCCCCGAGGACGTGGTGACCGAACCCCTCGTCCAGGACGTGTTCGGGCTCGCCTGCCGGGTGGTGCCCGACCCCGAGACCGGGATGCCGATGGTGGTGCCGCTGCGGCGCGCGGTCAGTACAGGACCATGTCCGCCGGCGACGTCAGCGTGATCCAGGCCTGACGGCCCTCGGGTGCGGGCTGTGCGCCGAGCACGTCCGCCGCGACGAGCGGCCCGAGGTCGAGACCGCTGAGCGCCGCCACCGTGGAGACCGGCACCTGGAACGTCCGGAACGGGCCCAGCGGCGGGGGAGCGTCGACCTCGCGGGCGGCGCGCGTGGCCTCGTCGAGGTCGAGGCCGGCGATCAGCGGGGACTGGTCGAGCACGAACGCCGCGGAGACGAGCCGACGTGCCGCTCCCTCGGTGAACGGGCGGCGCTCGGTGAACGGGCGGCGTTCCGTGAACGGGCGGCGTTCCGTGAACGGGCGGCGTTCGGTGCCATCGGCGGACGGGTCGGAGTCGGGCTCGTGGTGCGACGTCGCCCCGTCGTCGGCGTCGAAGGGGTACTCGCCGGGCTCGGCGGGGCCGTCAGCCGGGCCGTCGGTCGGGCCGTCCGTCGGGTCGGCCGGTGCGACGCCCGGCTCCTCGTCGGCGGGCACGGTCCACACCGCGACCTTCCAGAAGTGCCGGGGGATCCCGCAGCCGCGGTACACCGGGTCGCTGTCCAGGAGGACCGGGCCGGTGAACACGCTGACGCGGTGGTGCCACTGGCCGGCGTACTCGAGCACGTGGTCCTCGAGGCCGACCCACAGCTCCTTGCCCTGGTTGAACTTGGCCGCCTGCGGCGCGGCGTTGGCGAACGTGAACGTGTCGATGTTCGCCTGTGCGGCCTCGGCGGCCTCGCCCCAGATGGGGTCCTGCCGTCGCACGAGGTGACCGCGGTCGAGGTCGTTGTGGTCGTAGACGTGCGGGCCGGTCTGCTCGGACTCGGGCGCTCGCGTGTCGAAGAGCCACTTGTCGGCGCGTGGCAGCGACACCAGCCGGCTGCCGTCGATGTTCACCGCGGTGGCTGCGGCCAGTCTGCGTACCGGGTCGAGCTGCACCGTGAAGTGCGTCGACGGCAGCACGCGGACCTCGCGCGGCACCACGGGCAACGGGACGTCGGGTCCCAGGAAGAGCGGGTCGTAGCCGGTCATGTTGCATCCCCCTACCGTGCTGTCACAGGAGACGCTAGCGAGGTCAGGGGTGTGAGCGACATCACAAAACGGACAAATCACCCGGTCGTGCTCACGGGTGCCCGGCGCGTCGGCGGGCCGGGCCACGTCGACGTGCTGCTGCGGGACGGCCGGGTCGCCGCGATCGGCACGGAGCTGCACGCCGGTCCCCGGGTGGAACGGATCGCGCTCGACGGCCGCGTCCTCGTCCCAGGGCTGTGGGACGCGCACACCCACCTGACCCAGTGGGCGCTGGCGCGTCGGCGGCTCGACGTGTCCGGCGCCCGGTCGGCGGCGGAGGCGGCGTCGCTCGTCGCCCGGCGCCTGGCGGACGCCCCGCCGCCGCCCCGGCTCGCGCTCGTCGGGGCCGGGTTCCGGGACGCCCTGTGGCCCGACGAGCCCACCGCGCGCGTGCTCGACGAGGTGGCGGGCGAGGTGCCCGTCGTGCTCGTCTCCGGCGACCTGCACTGCGCGTGGGCGTCGACGGCGGGTCTGCGGTTCCTCGGCGTCACCCACCCCACCGGTCTCCTGCGGGAGGACGAGTGGCTCCCGCTGCAGGGCGTGGTCGACCACGTCCCCGACGACGACGCGGACGCACTGGTCGCCGACGCCCTGCGCGCGGCGGCGTCGCGCGGCGTCGTCGGCGTGGTGGACCTGGAGCTCGCCGACAACCTCGCCGTCTGGCGGCGCCGGGCCACGCCGGCCGTCCGCGTCCGCGCGGGCGTCTGGGAGGACCACCTCGACCGGGTGGTCCGGGAGGACCTGCACACCGGCGACCGGGTGGCCGACCTGGTGGAGCAGGGGCCGTTCAAGGTCATCACCGACGGGTCCCTCAACACGCGCACCGCGTACTGCCACGACCCCTACGCCGGGACGACGAGCCCGGGCGTCCTCGCCGTGCCGCCGGAACGGCTCGTGCCCCTCCTGTCGTACGCCCGCGCCCATGGCCTGCGGTGCGCCGTCCACGCCATCGGCGACGCCGCCAACGGTCTCGCCCTCGACGCGTTCGCCACCACCGGCGCCCACGGGTCGATCGAGCACGCCCAGCTGCTCGCCCGGGACGACGTCGCGCGGTTCGCCAGGCTCGACGTCGTCGCGAGCGTGCAGCCCGAGCACGCGATGGACGACCGGGACGTCGCCGACCGCCACTGGGCCGGCCGGACCGACCGGGCGTTCGCGTTCGGCGCGCTGCGGAGGGCGGGCGTCCGGCTCGCGCTGGGGTCCGACGCTCCCGTCGCGCCGCTCGACCCGTGGGCCGCGATCGACGCCGCCGTGTGGCGCGAGCGCGACGGGCGGGACCCCTGGCACCCCGAGCAGCGGATCGACGTGCTCGCCGCGCTCGAGGCGTCGGTGGACGGGCGGCCGCTCGCGCTGCGCGTGGGGGACCCGGCGGACCTGGCGGTGCTCGACGAGGACCCCCTGGCGCTGGCACGGACGCCGGGGGCGCTGCGGTCGGTGCCCGTCGCCGGGACGATCGTCGCCGGGGGATGGGCGCACCGGGCGGTGTGACACCTCGGTGCCGCCGGGTCGAGCTGGGCGGGTCTGCCCCGATGTGGGTGGGTTCCGCTAGCGTCAGCGCGCCGCGGTCGTCGGGACCGCGCGGACGAAGGAGTCGACGTGGCCTACAGGTCGTTCGAGCAGGTGCACTGGTTCGCCGCCGAGCCGGACCGGGTGTGGGACCTGCTCGTGGACCCCGTCACGATCGTCGAGCTGGAGGAGCACGGCTCCCGGGTCGAGCCGCTGGTGAGCGCACCGGTGACCGTCGGCGACCGGTGGACCGAGGTGCACGGTGCGGAGTGCGACGGGGACCGGGTGCCCTGGCGGGTCGTCGCGTCGTCCATCGGCTCGTCCCTGGTGGAGGTGGGGTCCCAGCGCGGCGTCCGGCAGACCATCACCTCGACCATCCACCCGCACGACGGCGGCACCCTCCTGACCGTCAAGGTCGTGTTCTCGCCAGGGCTCTCGGGCCGGCCGGGTCAGCAGGTCCTGCCGTGGCTGCTCCTGGCCGTGGGTCTGCTCGGGAAGCTCGGGGCGGCCCAGGAGTCGCCCCTGTTCGCGAACATGGAACGACGGCTGTCGGCCCACGCGCGGTGACACGACCCGGCCCGCGCCGTCGGGCGGGACGCAGTTGTGGTCATAGGTCGCCGCGCGATATATATCGCCGGTGACCTTGCCGACCGCGTCCCCTGCGTGCACCCCGTGTCGTCGCGTCCCCGGTGGTCGACCGTGACCCGGCCCGCCGACGAGGCATTCGCCCGGTCGGTCCGGTTCTGGCTCCGGGCCTACCCCCGGACTGGCGCGACCAGCGCGGTGCCGAGGTGGCCGGTGTCCTCGCGGACCTCTCGGCCTCCGGAGCCCGGAGGCTCGACCTGCGGTCGGTGATCGGTCTGGTGTGCGGAGGGCTGGCCACACGTCGGCGCACCGGACCGCCGCTCGTGGCGTACGCGGGTTACGTCCTCTTCGAGGCGCGGCTGCCCGCCGAGCACCGGCGGTGGGCGTGGCGCGACATCCAGGGCCCTCGCTACCGGGTGCGCAGGGCCGTCAGGTCCGCCGCCTTCCTGGTGCTCCCCGCCACCTCGATGGCGATGTCCGACCTCGCGCAGGCCGTCGCCTACCTGGCGTTCTCCGCCCTGGCGGTCGTCGCAGGCATGCTCGTCACCGATCCGTCGAGGCTGCGGCGTGCGGCGATGGTCCGGCACCTCGCGCCGCCCCCAGGCCGGCGCGCCGACGACGGCATCGTCCGGGTGCGGGTCTGCCGGCGACGTCTGCGGGCCCGCCCCGGTTCCACGGCCGTACTGGCCGCCGTGACGCTCGGCGCGGTCGTCTGGACGACGACGGCGTGGTGGGCTCCGCGGACGCGCACGCACGTGGGCGTCCCCCGTCCGGGCTGGCTGCCGCTCGTCCTCGTCGTGGCGCTGGCCGCCGGCCTGCTGGGCGCCGTGCTGGTGGCCCGGCGTCTGGGGGCGCTCGTCGACCTGCCGGACCAGCCGCGGCGCGTCGCCGTGGACCTGCAGCCCCAGGCGCCCGCCGGCTTCGCGCTGGCCTCGATCCTGCTCCTGGCGGTGGCCGTCCTGGAGCTCATCGGTGCCTGGGGCTTCCCGCGGTTGTCGGTGGTCGGCGCCCCGCCCTGCGTCGCGTCGGTGCCGGCTGCGCTGGTGGTGTGGCGGCATGCGCGCCGGGCGCCCGACGACGTCCGGCTGGTCAGCCGTGACCTCGTCCGGGTGGCCGTCACCGGCCGGCCCCTGCGCCCGGACACCGCCGAGGTCCTGTGGGTGGCGCGATGACGTTCCGGATGAGCGAGCAGGCGTACCTGGTCCTGGTGGCCCTCGGCGAGGAGCCGCGGCACGGGTACGGGGTGGTGCAGGCGGTGCGTGCCCTGACCGACGGCCACGTGCGGCTCGGTGCCGGGACCCTCTACGGCATCCTCGACCGGGCCGTCGAGGCGGGCTACGCCGAGGCGTCGGGCGAGGTGGTCGTCGACGGGCGGACGCGGCGGTACTACCGGCTCACGCCGGCCGGCCTGGCTGCGGTCCGCGGCGAGACGCTCCGGCTGGCCGAGCTCGCCCAGCGCGCGCAGCGCGCACTGGGCGGCCCGGCGGGCCGACCGGCGCTCGGGGGTGCCTCGTGACACCGACCCGCCACGGCCGCTTCCAGCCGTGTCTCCCTCTGCAGGAGGATCGATGACCGGCGTGGACCGGAGGTTCGAGCGCTCGGTGGCGTTCTGGCTGCGTGCGTACCCGCGCCGCTGGCGGGCCGCCCGGAGCGCGGAGGTGCAGTCGGTCGCTGCCGACCTGGCCGGGCCGGGAGCGGCCCGGCTCGACGTTCGGTCGGCCGCCGGGATGGTGGTGGGGGGCTGGGCGACGCGATGGCGCACCCGTCCGCCGCTGCACGACTACCTGCTGTACGCGGGCTTCGACCGGCGGATCCCGGCCCGCTACCGGGCGTGGGCGGCCGACGACCTCGAAGGTCCGCTCTTCGCTCTCCGCCTCGTTCTTCGCGGGCCGGCGCTGGCGGTCCTCATCGCCACGGTCGTCACAGATCACGGGCGGCTGCCGACGGACCTGACGTTCGTCGGCATCTTCGTGACGGTGCTCGCCGCGACGTGGCTCACCTTCGGTCCCCGCCGCCTCGAGTCGTTGCGGCGCAAACACCTCGTGCCGCAGCAGGGGGAGCCGGTCGTCGGGGGGACCAGGGTGTACGACTGGGTGCCGCGGGACCGTGTGGCCGCCATCCCCGGAACTCTTGCTGCGCTGCTGTGCACGGCGGTCGTCGGCGTGGTCGCGACGTCGGCGGGGATCCTCGCCCGGCACGGCGTGGTGTTCGTGGCGTGCCCGGGCGAACCCGGTGATGCCTGCGTCGAGACGGTCAGCAGGCTGCGCGACGGGATCGGTCCCGTCGGGCTCGACGCGCTCGTCGTGGCGGTGGCCGTCGGCGCGGTGGCCGCGTGGCTCGCCGCCGGGCGGCTGCGCCGGACCGTTGCCCGGCGGCCGGTCCAGACCGACCGGCGGCTGGTCGGGTTCGGCGTGCGACGCACGGCCGCGGCGGCATCCGTGGGTGCTCTCGTGCTCGCCGACCTCCTCGCCGAGGCGACGGGACGCATCGACCTGTGGGCGGCGCCGGTCGTCGCCGTGCTCGCGCTCGCGCTCCTGCCGGCGACGGTCGTCGGGTGGCGGGCGGCGCGGCACGGGCCGGCCGACCTGGCGTGGTCCGACGTGTGCCGCATGGCGTGCACCGGCCGCCCACCGGCCGTGGACCAGCGGGCGACCGGGCTCGTCGCAGTGCCCGTCGCGCTCGCCGCACACCGGGCGGCGAGCGGCGCCGCGGTGCCCGGACCTGTCGTCCCGGACCACGCCGAAGCCCCCGGGACCGACTGGCTACACTGACCGCCGACCCCCCACCGCCGCACGAGCACAGGAGCACACCCGTGGGACGAGTCGTCGTCGACGTCATGCCGAAGCCCGAGATCCTCGACCCGCAGGGCAAGGCCGTCGCGGGTGCGCTGCCGCGGCTGGGTTTCGCCCAGTTCGCCGGCGTGCGCCAGGGCAAGCGGTTCGAGCTCGAGGTGGACGGCCCGGTGACGGACGAGGTCCTCGCGGCGGCCCGCGCCGCCGGGGAGCAGGTCCTGTCCAACCCCGTGATCGAGGACGTCGTCGCGGTGTACGAGGACGTCGACGCCGCTGCCGCGACGGGCAGCGCGCAGGTCGGCGCCTGATGGCCCGCATCGGCGTCGTCACGTTCCCCGGCACGCTGGACGACCGGGACGCGGCCCGCGCGGTCCGGCTCGCCGGTGCCGAGGCCGTCCCGCTGTGGCACGCCGACGCGGACCTGCACGGGGTCGACGCCGTGGTGCTGCCGGGTGGGTTCTCCTACGGGGACTACCTGCGCGCCGGGGCGATCAGCCGGTTCGCGCCGGTGATGGGCGAGATCGTGGCGGCCGCGGGCAAGGGGCTGCCGGTCCTGGGCATCTGCAACGGCTTCCAGGTGCTCACGGAGGCCCACCTGCTGCCGGGCTCGATGATCAAGAACGACCACCTGCACTTCGTCTGCCGCGAGCAGGTCCTGTCCGTCGAGAACGTGGACACGGCGTGGACGCGCGACTACGCGCAGGGCGAGCGGATCACCGTCCCGCTGAAGAACCAGGACGGCCAGTACGTCGCGGACGAGCGCACCCTGGACGAGCTCGAGGGTGAGGGCCGCGTGGTGTTCCGGTACCAGGACGTGAACCCGAACGGGTCGCGCCGGGGCATCGCGGGCATCACCAACGCCGCCGGCAACGTGGTCGGACTGATGCCGCACCCCGAGCACGCCGTCGAGCAGGGCTTCGGCCCGGACGGCGCGCACGGCCCCCGGACGGGGACGGACGGGCTGCGGTTCTTCACGTCCGTCCTGCACGCCCTCGTCGGCTGACCCCATGACCGGCACGACGACAGGGCAGGACGCCGCGGCCCTCGCGCTGGTCGTGGTGGGCTGGGACGACCCGGACGTCGCCCGGCTGCGCGACGCACAGCAGGCGGAGCTGCGCGGCCGGTACGGCGACGACGACATCGGCCACGAGATGACGGGCGAGGACATCGTCGCGGTCGTGCTGGTGCGGGTCGACGGCGAGGCCGTCGCTGTGGGCGCCCTGCGGGACCTGGGTGAGGGCCCCGCGGACGACGCGACACCTCCTGGCACGGGCGAGCTCAAGCGGATGTACGTGGTCCCCGAGCACCGCGGCCGCGGCTACTCGCGGCTCGTGCTCGCGGAGCTCGAGCGGCAGGCCACCCGGCTCGGCCTGTGCCGCCTCATCCTGGAGACCGGCGTCCTGCAGCCGGAGGCCATCGGCCTGTACCTGCGGTCCGGCTACCTGCCGATCGACAGCTTCGGTGAGTACGTGGATGTCGTGGACTCGCGCTGCTTCGAGAAGCGTCTCGCCCCGGCCGTGCCACGAGCCCGCAGCGACGAGGGACGCCCGCCGCTGGTCACCCTCGACCACGTCGGCTGGGACGACCCCGAGGCGGTGTCGCTGCGCCGGACGATGTGGGCTTGGAGCCGCGACCGGTATGCCGACTTCCTCGCGAAGGTCCAGGACGGCACGGGCTTCGACGACGACGACGCTCGGCAGGGCGTGGGGGTGCTGTCGACCGTGGTCGCCCGGGTCGACGGGCGTGCGGTCGGCTGCGCGTCGCTGCGGGCCGGGCGTGACGGCTACCCGGAGGGCTCCGGCGAGCTCAAGAAGCTGTTCGTCGACGAGTCGGCCCGTGGTGCCGGGGCGGCTCGCGCCCTCCTCGCGGCCGTCGAGTCGGACGCCCGCGGCCTCGGCCTGACGAGCGTCGTGCTGCAGACGGGCATCCGGCAGCCCGAGGCGGTCGCGCTCTACGTGGCGTGCGGGTACCGCCCGGTGGTCCCGTTCGGGCCCTACCAGGACGATCTGCTCTCGCTCTGCTTCGCGAAGACGCTCTGAGGCCCCGACACCCGCAGCCATGACGATCCGCGTCGGCACCTCCGGGTGGTCGTACGACCACTGGGACGGCGTGCTGTACCCGCCCGGCCTGCCCGCGGCGGACCGGCTCGCCCGGTACGCGGCCGAGTTCGACACCGTCGAGCTCAACGCGAGCTTCTACCGGTGGCCGCGACAGGCCACCTTCGCGTCCTGGCGTCGTCGCCTCCCACCGGGGTTTGGCATGTCGGTGAAGGCCCCCCGCGGTCTCACGCACGCCAAGCGGCTGTACTCGCCGGAGGTGTGGTCCGAGCGGATCGCCCGGTCGTGGCACGAGCTGGGCGAGCGCAGGGAGGTGCTCCTCGTCCAGCTGCGCCCCGACCAGGAGCGGGACGACGCCCGCCTCGACTGGTTCCTCGGCACGCTGCCCGGCTGGGTCCGCGTGGCCGTCGAGCTGCGGCACCCGTCGTGGCACGACGACGCCGTGTACGCCCTCCTCGAACGGCACGGGGCCGCGTACGTGGTGATGAGCGGTGCGCACCTGCCGTGCGTCCTGCGGGCGACCGCCCCGTTCGTGTACGTCCGGCTGCACGGCCCGGACCACGACCACCTGTACGGCGGCTCGTACTCGGACGACGACCTGCGCTGGTGGGCGGACCGGATCGGTGAGTGGCACGACGGCGGCCGTGACGTGCTGGCCTACTTCAACAACGACGGCGGCGGGCACGCGGTGCGCAACGCGCGGACGCTGCGGTGGCTGCTGGGCGCGTAGCACGGGACCGGGGACGACGGCCCCGGAGCCGGCTCCTGCATCACCACGCGCGGCGCGTGGTCACAGGCTCAGACCGACGGTCCAGTCGTTCGCCTGCAGGTCGGCGCGGGAGTACGTGACCTTGCCGCGGTGGGACACCTCGATCGACAGGAACGCGGCGTCGGCCAGCTCCGGGACCGTGAAGTCGAACACGCAGTTGCCGAACGTCACGTCGACCATGGGAGCCGCGTCGAACGCGTCCGTCCACGCGTCGTTCGCCACGCGCCACTCCTCCATCGCCGCGTCGTACGCGTCGAGCTCGGCCTGGGAGTCGGCGTCGACGTCGTACTCCGGCATCTCGGGCGAGTCACCGATGGCGGAGTAGTCGGCCTGCTGCTCGGTGTGCGTGCCGACGAACCGGCCCGGCCCGAGCTGGGACGTCGCCACGATGGTCCCCGCCTCGTCCGTCACCGTGACCTGCGCACCGGGCCCGACGTCATCGAAGCCGGCCGCGGCGGAGCTGCTGAGCAGCGAACAGCCGTCCTTGGTCGCCCGCTCCGAGATGGACACCGACGTGACGGTCAGCGCCCCGGTCAACGTCCGTGCCACGGGTGTCGGCGTCGGCTCGGCGGTCACCGACACCGAAGGCGACGCCGCGAGGTGCTCACCGGGAGAGCCGGCGCATCCCGCGACGGCCAGGCACAGCAGCATTCCCGAACTGGCGAGCAAGCGACGGGCGTTCACGCGGATCCTTCCCTGGTCCTGACCGGAACATCGGCCGGTCCGGGCGCCGGCTGAGGGTCGATGACCCAGGGACATCGTGCGAGCCGTCTCGGATCGCGGGACGACCGGCCCGAACCCTAGGCAGGACGGCATCGCGTTCCTATCTTGTGCGCGCCCATCCCGAGCGACCGAGAGACCTGGCTCGTCGACGTCGCAGCAACCCCCGTGGGCAGCGGGTGCGGGTGCTCCTGCCAGGGCCGATGGAGGAACCGCATGAGTCGCGCACGCCCCTTCCGCCTCGCCGTCGAGCTGTCCGGCGCGGGGGTCCATCCGGCCGCCTGGCGGCTGCCGCACGCGGACGCCGGCCAGGTGTTCACGGCCCCCTACTGGGTGCGGCTGGCGCGGCACGCGGAACGGGCGGGCGCCACGCTCGTGGTGCTCGACGACACGAGCGCGCCGGTCCGGCAGCAGCCCGGTGCGCTCGTCGGCGGGCTCGACGCCATCGGCGTCGCGTCCCTGCTGGGCCCGGTGACGACCCGGGTCGGGCTGACGCCTGTCGTGCCGGTGACCTACCTCGAGCCGTTCCACGTCGGCAAGGCCGTCCAGACGGTCGACCACGTCAGTCTCGGCCGGGGCGCGGTCCAGGTCGGCATCGCGGCGCCCGCCGACACCCCGGGCGCGGACGACGTGGCCCGCCGGTACGACGAGCGCACGCCCCGGGGCGTCGACGCCGCGTGGCGCGAGGCCGAGGACGTGCTCGAGGTCGTCACCCGCCTGTGGGACTCGTGGGAGGACGACGCGATCGTGCTCGACGAGGCCGCCGACCGGTACCTCGACCGGGACAAGGTGCACGCGATCGAGTTCGCCGGGGAGTTCTTCTCCGTGCACGGCGCGTCGATCACCCCGCGCTCGCCGCAGGGACGTCCGGTGGTGGTGCTGCGCGGCGACGACCCGCACGCCCTCGCGGTCGCCGCCCGGCGCGCCGACGTGCTGCGGCTCGCGGTGGACGACCGGACGCCGGTCCGCGTCGACGAGGTCCGGACCGCCGTCGCCGACGCGGGACGCGACCCTGCCACCGTCACGGTGCTCCTGGACGTCGACGTGCTGCTCGGAGGGGTCGACTCCGAGGCGGGTGCGCGGCTCCGCGCGCTCGACGACCTCGCCCGCCGCACGCCGACCTCCACCGAGCTGGTGGGCGGTCTCCTCGGCGTCGCCGACGGGCTCGTCGACCTGGTGGCCCGCACGGGAGCGGACGGCGTGACGGTGCGCTCGCTCGCGCACGCCACCGACCTGCCGCTGCTGGCCGACGGCGTCGCCCCGCTGCTGCGTGACCGCGGGCTGCTCGTCGAGCCCGCCGCGGCCGGCACCCTGCGCGACGCGCTCGGCCTGGCGCGCCCCGCCAGCCGCTACGCGACGACGCGCTGACCCGAACGACCCGCCCCGACCGCTGAGAGCGACCCCCATGCCGAAGAAGCAGATCCACCTCGCCGCCCACTTCCCGGGCGTCAACCACCACACCGTGTGGACGGACCCCAGCCACCGTCCGGAGACCCAGTCGTCGTTCGCGTCCTTCCAGCACCTCGCCGCGACCGCCGAGCGTGGCCTGTTCGACTTCGTCTTCCTCGCCGAGGGTCTGCGCCTGCGCGAGCACCGCGGCCGGCTCGTCGACCAGGACGTGGTGGGCCGCCCGGACACGTACGCCGTGCTCGCGGCCCTCGCGGGCGTCACCACGCACGTGGGCCTCGCGGGCACCATCAACGCGACGTTCAACGACCCGTACGAGCTCGCCCGGCAGTTCGCGACGCTCGACCACCTCTCCGCCGGCCGGGCGGCGTGGAACGTCGTGACGTCGTCGGACCCGTTCCACGGCGCGAACTTCCGCCGCGGCGGCTACCTGGCCTACGAGGACCGGTACGAGCGGGCGCGCGAGGTCGTCGAGGCGGCCCGCGCGCTGTGGGACGCGTGGGCGCCGGACGCGCTCCGTGCCGACGCCGCCACCGGGGAGTTCGTGCGGCCCGGGTCGCTGTCGACCGTGCGGACCGGTGGCCGGCTCGTCGACATCGAGGCCGTCCCGTCCCTGCCCCGACCGCCCCAGGGGCACCCGGTGATCATCCAGGCCGGCGACTCCGACGGCGGCCGCGAGCTCGCCGCGCAGGTCGCTGACGCCGTGTTCTCGCGGCACACCGAGCTGTCCGACGGGCAGGCGTTCTACGCCGACGTGAAGGGTCGGCTGGAGCGCTACGGCCGTCGGCCCGAGGACCTGCTGATCCTCCCCGGCTCGTCCTTCGTCCTCGGCGACACGGCCGCGGAGGCCGAGGAGCGGCTGCGCGAGATCCAGCTCCAGCAGATCCGGCCGAGCGTCGCCCGCGCGTTCGTCGAGCAGGTGTGGAACCAGGACCTGTCGGCGTACGACGTCGACGGCCCGCTGCCCGACGTGGACCCGGTCGTGGACGCGCCGTCGATCACGCAGGGCAGGGCCGGGTTCTTCAAGGACCCGCTGGCCGTCGCCGCGCAGTGGCGGGCCCTGTCGCAGGCCCAGGGCCTGTCGATCCGCGAGCTCGTGATCCGGGTGGTCGGCCGGCACTCGTTCGTCGGCACCCCGGAGCACGTCGCCGCCGAGATCGACCGGTACGTGCAGGAGGACGCCTCGGACGGCTTCATCCTCGTGCCGCACCTCACGCCGCACGGGCTCGACGAGTTCGTCGACCGCGTGGTCCCGCTGCTCCAGGAGCGTGGGTCGTTCCGCACCTCGTACGAGGGCGCCACGCTGCGCGAGCACCTGGGCCTGCCGCCCGCCGACGCGTTCGGCCGGACGCGGGAGGCCGCCGGCCTCCTGACCGTCTCCTGAAGAACTCTGCCGCTTCGACCCTCGGAGGACCGCCATGACCACCACGACCGACCGCACCTCGACCTTCGCCGCCGACTGGCAGACCTGGCACGACGAGCGCGAGGCCTACTACCGCGACCCCCACGGCTGGGTCGCGATCACGGCGCTGCACTGGCTGACCGAGGAGCCCGTCGTCCTGGCCGGCATCCCCGGGCGGTGGTCCGCACCCCAGGGCGGACCGGCCCGCATCGAGGCGCTCGACGCCGAGGGACTCACCCTGCCCGACGGCAGCGTCGTCGACGGCCGGGCGGAGCTCGACCCGGTCGAGGGCGCCCCGGGCCTGCAGGTCCGCTCGGGCGACCTGCTGCTGGAGGTCGCGCGCCGCACGGGCCACGTGATCGTGCGCGTGCACGACCCGCTCGCACCGCAGCTCGCCGCGTTCCAGGGCATCCCGGCCTACGCGCCCGACGAGCGCTGGGTGGTGACCGGCCGCCTCGAGCGGTTCGACGAGCCGCGCCGCGTGACGACCGGCGGTGTCGTCGACGGCCTGGAGCACCACCACACCGCGGTCGGTGTGGTGCGGTTCGCGATCGACGGCATCGACCAGGCGCTCACGGTCTTCGACCACGGCGCCCGCGGGCTCGGCGTGCTGTTCCGCGACGCGACGAGCGGCGTCACCACCTACCCGGCGTCGCGGTCCCTCACGCTGGGCCCGGTCTCCGGCGACGGCACGGTCACGCTCGACCTCAACCACGCGGCGAACCTGCCGTGCGGCCTCACGCAGTTCGCGACCTGCCCGGTGCCGCCCCCGGAGAACGTCCTCACGGTGTCCGTCGAGGCGGGGGAGCAGTGGGTGCGCTGACGCTCTGAGGCGATCCTCCGGCGCGGATGCGCGAGGGCCCCCGTCGACCTACGGTGGCCCGACCGCCTCCGCCCGGAGGCCCCCGACGAGGAGGTCGCGATGTCGCAGGACGACGTGGCGAAGGTCGCCGAGCTCATCAAGGACGCCCGCATCGCGATGCTCACCACGGTCGCGGCCGACGGCAGGCTCGTGAGCCGGCCGATGGGCGTGCAGGACGTCGACTTCGACGGTGACCTGTGGTTCTTCGCCGACGCCGACAGCCACAAGGTCGACGAGATCGAGCACGGCAGCCCGGCGAACGCCGCGTTCGCCGACCGCTCGTCGTGGGTCTCGGTGTCCGGGCCCGCCGAGGTGGTCCGCGACACGGCGAAGGCCCGCGAGCTGTGGGGAGCGACCGCCGAGGCGTGGTACCCCGACGGTCCGGAGACGCCGGGCCTGGTCCTGGTGGTCGTGCACGGCGAGACGGCCGAGTACTGGGACTCGGCCGGCGGCCGGCTCGCGACCGTCCTCAGCCTGGTCAAGGCGAAGGTGAAGCACGAACGCTACGACGGCGGCGAGAACGAGACGGTCCGGCTCTGACCCCACCGTCGCGCCGGCTCTGACCCGCGGCAGCGCGCCGGCCGGGTCAGAGCCGGAGACCGGTCGCGTCAGTCCGGCAGCCGTCCGAGCGCCTGCGTGAGGTCGTCGATCAGGTCGTCCGGGTCCTCGAGCCCGACGGACAGCCGGACCGTCGACTCCGCGATGCCCACCCTGGCCCGGCCTTCGGCTCCGAGCTTGCGGTGCGTGGTGGTCGCCGGGTGCGTGACCATCGACTTCGCGTCGCCGAGGTTGTTCGAGATGTCGAGGATCCGCAACGAGTCGAGCACCCCGAACGTGGCCTTCTTCGCCACGTCCACCGACGCCCCCTCGGGCACGCGCAGGTTGAACGTCACCACGGTGCCGCCGCCGGACTGCTGCGCGAGCGCGAGCTCGTGCTGCGGGTGGGACGTCAGGTACGGGTAGCGGACCAGGGACACCCCGGGCTGCTCCTCGAGCCACGTGGCCAGCCGCAGGGCCGACGCCGTCTGGTGGCGCACGCGCAGCGACAGCGTCTCGAGGCCCTTGAGCAGCACCCAGGCGTTGAACGCCGACAGCGACGGGCCCGTGTTCCGGATGAGCGTCTGGACGGGACCGCGGACGTACTCCTCGCTGCCCAGGATGGCGCCGCCGAGGACGCGTCCCTGACCGTCGATGTGCTTGGTCGCGGAGTACACGACGACGTCCGCCCCGAGGGTGAGCGGCTGGGAGAGCACCGGGGTGGCGAACACGTTGTCGACGATCACGAGCGCCCCGGCGGCGTGCGCGAGGCGGCTCACGGCCTCGATGTCGACGAGGTCCTGCATCGGGTTGGACGGCGTCTCGAAGAACACGACGTCCGCGGGGGTGGACAGCGCCTCCTCCCACTGCGAGAGCACGTGCCCGTCGACGTAGTCGGTCCGCACGCCCCACTTGGCGAGGATCTCGTCGAAGATCACGACCGACGAGCCGAACAGCGCCCGGGCGGTGACGACGCGCGAGCCCTGCTGCAGCACGGCGGCGAGCGCGGTGAACACGGCGGCCATCCCGGTCGCCGTCGCGTAGGCCGCCTCCGCGCCCTCGATCAGCCGCAGCCGCTCCTCGAAGGTCGAGACCGTCGGGTTGTTGTACCGCGAGTAGAGGAAGCGGTCCCGCTCGCCGGCGAACGCGGCCTCCGCCTCGGCGGCCGAGTCGTACGCGTAGGCCTGCGTGAGGAACACGGGCTCGGAGATCTCGTGGAACTCCGAGCGGACCTGCCCGCCGCGCACGGCGAGCGTGTCCGGACGCAGCGACGAGCGGTCGACCCGGCGGTCGTCCCAGTCGAGCGGACCAGGGACGCGGACGCCGTCCTGCCGGCCGCTCACAGCGCCCGCCACGGCAGGCCGGCGGCACGCCAGCCCTGGTGCCCGCGCTGCCCGTCGGGGCCGACGTCGCCCTCGAAGCCTTCGAGCACGTTGTAGGCAGGGCCGAGGCCCGCAGCCGTCGCAGCCTGCGCCGCGGCGATGGAGCGGACCCCGGAGCGGCACAGGAACACGACCGGACGCTCGTCGCCGGGCTCCAGGCCCGCCTCGCCGAGCTGCTGCAGGAACTGCGGGTTCGGGCGGCCCGACGGTGCCTGCACCCACTCGACGAGCGCGGCGCGCCCGCCGATCGCGGCGGCGTCCGGGATGCCGATCGACCGCCACTCGCCATCGGTGCGCACGTCGACGAGGACCGCGCGCTCGTCCGTCGTGAGCAGCTCCCACGCCTGCTGCGGGGTCAGGTCACCTGCGTAGCCCATGTCGCCTCCATCGGTCCTGGCGGTAGCACCCTCGGCCGGGCACGTGGTGTGCCCGCGGGTTGCTGCGGCGTCGTCGAGCCAGATCTCTCGGCCGCTCTGGATGGTGCGGGCGATGCTACGCGGAGCGGACAACACGCTCCAATTGGTGGACAGAGTGTCCCGCCATCCGAGACAGCCCGGGCGTGTCGTTGACACGACCGGGGGACCTTGGCGACCCTCGTCCCAGGTCATGAGTGCCAGCGTCAAGCCCCGGCTCGCTGGCCGGCAACCCTCCTCCGCGGTGGGGTGCCCCGGGTGACGACCTGGCTGGACGCCGCCCGGTGTCCGGCAAGCGCGGGGTCCACCACCGACGGTGTCCCCCTGAGCCTTCTGGAGGACCATCATGACCGTCACCGCCGAGCGCTCGTCGTGTGCCGGGGTCGCCGCCACCGCGTCGACCCCGCCGACCGTCCAGCCGCTGCTCCCCGTCGTCGGTGGCGACACGACCGTGCCGCTTGTCGACGGCACCCAGCGCGTCTACGCCAACCTCGACTACGCCGCGAGCGCCCCCGCGCTCGAGGCCGTCGCGGCCCGCGTCACCGAGGTCCTCCCGCTGTACGCCTCCGTGCACCGCGGCGCCGGCTACCTGTCCCAGGTGTCCACGGCCCTGTACGAGTCGTCCCGGCAGGCCATCGCCCGGTTCGTCGACGCGCGGTCCGACGACGTCGCGATCATCACCCGCAACACCACGGACTCGCTCAACCTGCTGGCCGGCGTCGTGCCCGCCGGCGGCCGGGTGCTCGTCCTGGACGTCGAGCACCACGCGAACCTGCTGCCCTGGGTGCACTCGGGCGGCGGCCACGGCAACACCACGACGATCCTGCCGATCGAGTCGACCGTCGCCGCGACGCTCGACTCGCTGCGCGCCGAGCTCGCCCGCCTGCCCTACGCGCTGGTCACCGTCTCGGGTGCCTCGAACGTGACGGGCGAGGCGCTGCCGCTGGACGAGGTGGTCGCTCTCGCGCACGCGGCCGGCGCCCGCGTCGCCGTGGACGGCGCACAGCTCGTCCCGCACCGCGGCTTCTCGCTCACCGCCACCGACGCCGACTACGTGGCGTTCTCCGGCCACAAGACGTACGCGCCGTTCGGTGCGGGCGCGCTCGTGGGCCGCCGCGACTGGCTCGACGCCGGGACGCCCTACCTCGCAGGGGGAGGTGCGGTGCGGGACGTCCGGTCCGACCGGACGATCTGGCAGCCCGCCCCGGCCCGCCACGAGGCCGGCTCGCCGAACGTGCTCGGAGCCATCGCGCTCGCGGAGGCCTGTGACCAGCTCGCGGCCCTTCCCGCCGGAGCGCTCGCCGCCCACGAGGACGCGCTGCGGACCCGGCTCGTCGACGGTCTGACGGCCGTGGACGGCGTCGAGGTGGCGCGGATCTGGCCCGACTCCGCCCAGCCGGTCGGGGTCGTCACGTTCACCCTGCCGGGGCACGACGCCGGCCTGGTGGCGGCCTACCTGTCCGCCGAGCACGGCATCGGCGTCCGCGACGGACGCTTCTGCGCGCACCCGCTGCTGGCGCACCTCGGCGCATCGGGCGGGGCGATCCGTGCGTCGGTCGGGGTCGGGTCGACGAGCGAGGCGGTCGACCGGCTGGTCGCCGCGCTGCAGGCGTACCTCACGACCGGGCCGACGTCGCGGTACGAGATCGTCGACGCGTGCTGGTCCGTCGTGGACGACACCCGCCCCCTCGTCGAGGTGCACGGCCTGGACCACCTGGCCGCGACCCGCCGCGGCCGCGTGCGGCCCCGCCCTCGACGACTGACCCGATGGCCGTCCTGCCGTTCCCCACATCGACCTGAGTGAAGTCCCCGACCCGACGTGCCGATGCGAGGGTGTGCGGCTGCCGCCCGGACCTCCGGTACCGGCGTCCGGACGATCGCCCCTGACCGTCACCGCATCACCTGCTCCGTCAGACGCCGGCCCCGGCGACCACATGAGACGAGGAACAACCGCATGAGCACCGTGTACGGCCAGGCCGAGAGCACCCCGACCGCCGGGTGGTACCCGGACCCGCACGTCCCCGGCACCCACCGCTGGTGGGACGGCGCCCAGTGGACGGAGCACACGCAGGAAGCTCCCACGCAGCAGGAGCCCACGCAGCAGGCGCCCACCGCGCCGGTGGCGCCGCACGGGCAGCCGACCCACCAGCAGGAGGACGCACGCGCGACCGCCGCCTACGCCCAGAGCGGCTTCCAGGCGCCGGGCACGAGCGACCGGCCGACGGTGCCCGCGGGGGTCCCCGGCTACCCGAGCATCACGGGCGGCGTGCCCGGGTACCCGGCGCCCGCAGGGGCGACCGCGGGGCAGCCCACCGGCGTCCCCGCCTACCCGTCCGGCCCGTCGGTGGCCGACTGGTCCGGCGCCGGCGCCGGGACCGGGCCGGTCGAGGCGCCCAAGAACGGGTTGGCGACGGGTGCGCTCATCGCCGGCATCGCCGTGGTCCTGATCCTGGTGTTCACGAGCTACGCGATCGCCTCCGGCCTGGCCGTGTTCGTCGGCATCAAGGCCCTCCAGAAGGCCAGGCGCATCAAGGCCGAGGGGTACCCGAAGGCCGTCGGCACGGCGCGGGCCGTCACGGGCCTGGTCCTCTCGGGCCTCGGCGCTCTCGTCTACCTCCTGTCGTTCGTCGGCGGCTGACGAGAGCACCGGGTACCGTCCGGCGCCTTGTGGCACCATCGCCGGATGCTGCACGACCTGACACTCGAGGGCTTCGGCGCGCGGCTGGTCCCGCTGGCCGCGTGCCACGCCCCCGAGCTCGCGGCGTTCATCGACGACGACCTGTGGCGCGGGATGACGTCCCCTGTGCCGGTCGGTGCGGCGGCGGTCGCGTCGGCGATCGCGGACGCGACCGCGACGCCCGGCCGGCTCGCGTTCGCCGTGCTCGACGCAGCGACCGGCGAGGTCCGGGGCAGCACGTCGTTCTACGACTGGGAGCCCCGGCTCGCGCGCGTCGAGATCGGCCACACGTACTACGCACCGCGGTGGTGGGGCACGTCGAACAACCCGGCGTGCAAGCTGCTGATGCTGACGCACGCGTTCGACACGTGGGGATGTGCCCGGGTGGCGCTGCGCGCCGACGCCCGCAACGCCCGGTCGATCGCGGCGATCACCCGCCTCGGTGCCACGCCGGAAGGGGTGCTCCGCAGCCACCGGCTCGCACCGGACGGCACCCGCGGTGACACCGCCTACTTCTCGATCCTCGCCGACGAGTGGCCGGCGGCCCGTGACGCCCTCCTGGCGCGCCTCACGACGACCCCCGGGCTCGTCTGACGGGCGCCGCACCGCCACACACGCCGCGCGGTCGACGGTCGGCCACGTCGGGCCGGCGACCTCAGCCCGAGCTACCGGTCGGCGCCGCCGGGCGGTCGCCCGCCGGTCGCGCCGGCAGCGGCCTGACCGTGCCCGTCAGGTAGGGCTTGCCGGAGCGGGAGTCCCAGCCGGCGAAACGGAAGCCGGCGTCGTCGTGCGCGACCCGCACGGTGACCGTCCCGGGCAGCAGCACCGGGCTGCCGAAGTCCACCGACCAGGAGAACGCCTCACCGCGTGCCGCGCCGACGTCGGCGAGCGCGCGGGCCGCCGTGTACATGCCGTGCGCGATGGCCCGGGGGAAGCCGAGTGCCCTGGCGGTCGGCGCCGAGAGGTGGATCGGGTTGCGGTCGCCGGAGACGGCGGCGTAGCGCCGTCCGGTGTCGGAGGCCAGGCGCCAGCACCCGGTGGGCGCCGGAGGGACGAAGGGTGGACGCTCGTCGTCCGGGGCGGCCGCCGGAGTGTTCGCAGGGGTGGTGGTCGGGTCGTCACCGTGCAGGCGCACGCCGCGCGCGAGATAGGTCGACACCCCCCGCCACACGGCCTCGTCCTCCACGTGCACCTCCATGACGAGGTCGACCTGCGTGCCGCTGCGGTGCGGCCGCAGCCGCTCCGCGGACGCGCGGACGACGAGGATGTCGCCGAGCGTCACGGGACGCAGCTGCGTGACCGTGTTCGCCAGGTGCACGAGCCCGGCGAGCGGCAGCGGGAAGTCGGTGCGGGCCATCAGGGCCGTCGCGACGGGGAAGGCGAGCACGTGCACGTACCCGGCGGGCAGCCGGTCGGACGCGGCCTCCCCGAGCAGGTGCTGGTACTCGGTGAGCTGCCGGGCGTCGGCCTGCACCCCGTGCACCTCGTACGCGACGTCGGGCAGGACGTCGGGCGCCCGGCCCAGCCGTCGGGCGAGGGCCAGCCGCCCGGACGCGCCGGCACCGCGGGCGTAGAGCCCGCCGAGCCCGGGAACGGCGGGCAGCACGACGGTCGATGTCACTGGCCCACCAGGTTCTGCCCGCACACGCGCAGCACCCGTCCGACGACCCCGCCTGCTGCGGGCGACGCGAGGAACGCCACGGTCTCCGCCACGTCGACCGGCAGCCCGCCTTGCTGGAGCGAATTGAGCCGCCGGGCGACCTGCCGCGTGAGCGCGGGGATGCGGGCCGTCATGTCGGTCTCGATGAAGCCGGGGGCGACCGCGTTGGCGGTCCCTCCGAACGCGGTGAGCAGCGGCGCGGTCGCCCGCACCATGCCGATGACCCCGCCCTTCGACGCCGCGTAGTTGGTCTGCCCCCGGTTGCCCGCGATGCCCGACGTGGAGGCGAGCGAGACGATCCGCGGCGCGTCGGTGAAGTCGCCGGAGGTGAGCAGGGCCTCGTTGATCCGCAGCTGGGACGCGATGTTCACCGCGAGGACGGAGTCCCACTTGTCGGACGTCATGTTGGCGAGCAGCTTGTCCCGCGTGATGCCGGCGTTGTGCACCACGATGTCGAGCCGGCCGTGCCGCTGCAGCGTGTGCTCGAGGATGCGCGCTCCGGCGTCGTCGGCCGTGACGTCGAGCTGCAGGGCCGTGCCGCGCACCCGGTTGGCGACACCGGCGAGCTGCTCGCCTGCGGCGGGCACGTCGACGGCCACGACGGTCGCGCCGTCCCGGGCGAGCGTGTCCGCGATCGACGCACCGATGCCCCGGGCCGCCCCGGTGACGACCGCGACGCGCCCGACGAGCGGCCGGTCCCAGTCGGCGGGGAGCGTGCCCGCCTCCGAGTCGACGACGAGCAGCTGCCCGTCGACGAACGCGGACCGCCGCGACAGGAAGAACCGCAGCGCCCCGAGGGCGGACGGTGCCGTCACCGGCACGTCGGCGCGCAGCACGACGCCGTTGCCCGTGGAACCCCCACGGAGCTCCTTCGCGAGCGACCGCAGCAAGCCCGTCGACGCCCTGCCGGGCAGCGGCCACGGCGGGGGCGTCGTCGGGAGCCGCCTCGCGGGACACGGTGACGACGCGACCACCGCGAGCCAGCCCCTTGAGCACGCCGGCGGCCGCGAGCACCGGCGCGCCGAGGTCCGTGGGGTGCACGACCTCCGTCAGCACGAGCACGACCGCGGCGTACCGGGTGTCCGGCCCAGGGTGCCGGTGGACGTCGAGGTCCCAGCCGGCCCCCGGGCCGCCGGAGAGCAGCGCGGCGACGGTGTCCGCGTCCGCACCGTCCCCGAGCACGAGCGCGGGACCGTCCAGCAGCGGCTGCCCCGGGCGGAACCGGCGCAGCGGTGCGGGCTGCGGCAGCCCGAGCTGCTGGGCGATCTTGCCGGTGACCCCGTTGTTGACGAGCGTGAGGTAGGTGTCGGACGAGCTCATGGTCACGCCGCCTCGAGGATCGCGGTGAGGCCCAGCCCACCGGCTGCGCACACGGACACGAGCGCCCGCGGCGTCCCGCCGTCGGCGGCCTTCCGGCGGTGCAGCTCCTTGCTGATCGTCGCGACGATCCGGCCGCCCGTCGCGGCGAACGGGTGCCCGGCGGCCAGCGAGGATCCGTGCACGTTGAGCCGGGCCCGGTCGACGGTCCCGAACGCCCCGTCGAGCCCGAGCCGCTCCTTGCCGAACTCGTCGGACTCCCAGGCGGCGAGCGTGGTGAGCACGGTCGACGCGAACGCCTCGTGGATCTCGACGTACGCGAAGTCGTCGAGGGTCAGCCCGTTCCGGGCGAGCAGCCGCGGCACCGCGAACGCGGGGGCCATGAGCAGCCCGTCCACGCCGTGCACGAAGTCGACGGCCCCGGCCTCGGCGTCGACGACCACGGCGAGCGGCGTGAGGTCGTGCGCCGCGGCCCACTCGTCGGAGCCGAGCAGCACGGTGGACGCGCCGTCGCTGAGCGGCGTGGAGTTCCCGGCGGTCATCGTCGCGGGGGTGTCGAGGCTCAGACCGAAGGTGGGCCGGAGCTTCGCGAGCTTCTCCATGGACGTGTCGGTGCGCAGGTTCGCGTCGCGGACCAGGCCGCGGAACGGCGTCACCAGGTCGTCGAAGAACCCGGCGTCGTAGGCGGCCGCGAGCCGCTGGTGGCTGAGCAGCGCGATCTCGTCCTGCGCCTCGCGGGTGATGCCCCACTGCGCGGTGGTGAGCGCCTGGTGCTCGCCCATCGACAGGCCGGTGCGCGGCTCGTCGGTGCGGGGTGCGGAGGGGGCGAGGTCCTTCGGCCGGAGCCGCGCGGCGGCGGCGAGCTTCTGCGCGGGCGTCCTGGCGTGAGACAGGTCGAGCAGCACGCGGCGCAGCCGGTCGGAGACGGCGATCGGGGCGTCCGACGTGGTGTCGACGCCGCCCGCGATCGCGGAATCGAGCTGGCCGAGGCGGATCTTGTTGGTCAGGGAGACCACGGTCTCCAACCCGGTCGCACAGGCCTGCTGCACGTCGTAGGCCGGGGACTCCGGGGACAGCGCGGAGCCGAGCACCGCCTCGCGCGTGAGGTTGAAGTCCCGGCTGTGCTTGAGCACCGCGCCGGCGGCGACCTCGCCGATCCGCTCGTCCTGCAGCCCGAACCGGGCGACGAGCCCGTCGAGCGCGGCGGTGAGCATGTCCTGGTTGCTCGCATGGGCGTACGGGCCGCCGGCACGGGCGAACGGGATCCGGTTCCCGCCGAGCACCAGGGCACGTCGCGGTGCCGTGCCGGTGCCCTGGCTGGAGCCGGTGGCCGGGGAGTTCGGGGTGGAGGTTGCCATCAGGCCTTCCTCTCGCATCGTCCGTGGTGGAAGGGACCGAAGTCCCGGGTTTGGTGTCCGAGACCGACAGTACCTGATACCTTCGGTCTCGTGAGCCCTGTCACACCCGGTCCGGCCGCGACGCCGGCCCTCACCCTGGTGAGCACCGACGCCTCCGCCCCCGGCCGCGGCGCCCACCCGCCCGTCCCGCCCACCGGACCGGAGGCGGCGGCCACCGACGCGTTCGCCGCGGACGGCCGCTCCACCCGGTGGGCCGACCACCGCGAGGCCCGTCGCGCCGAGCTCGTCCGCATCGCCCGCCGCACCGTCCACCACCACGGGCCCGACGTCTCCATGGAGGAGATCGCCGCAGCGGCCGGGACGTCGAAGTCGATCGTCTACCGCTACTTCACGGACAAGACGGGCCTCCAGATCGCCGTCGCCGAGGCCGTCGTCCTGCAGATCCAGGGCGCCCTCGAAGGGGTTCTCCGGGTCGCGCCGACGCCCCGGGACGGCCTGCGGGCGATGGTCGCCGTCTACCTCGAGATGATCGAGTCCTCGCCGCACGTGTACGCGTTCGTGACGCGCGACGGGTCCGTGGAGTCGGGCGGCCCGCTCGGGCACTTCCTCGACTCGGTCACCGCCCTCGTCGCGGCGCCGTTCGCCCGGGGGCTGACGGAGGACGACGCGCGCCGCACCGCCCGTCGTCCCGAGCGGGTCTCCGAGCAGGGCCTCGAGCGGAGCCCCGACGACTCCTCGGCACGGGCGGTCGCGCTCGCGGAGCTCTGGGCGGCCGGCGCCGTCGGCTTCGTGCGAGGCGCGGGGGAGTGGTGGCTGGCCCATCGCGACGAGCC
Source organism: Cellulomonas sp. URHB0016 (assembly GCF_054057935.1). NCBI lineage: Bacteria > Bacillati > Actinomycetota > Actinomycetes > Micrococcales > Cellulomonadaceae > Cellulomonas > Cellulomonas sp. URHB0016. Next base: position 3,378,161 of record NZ_JBSRZU010000001.1, read on the forward strand.
CGGCAGCCCCGACCGGGAGACCACCACCGCGCAGGTCGCCGCCTGGCTGTGGGCCGGGCCGGTCGGCCTGCTGGCCCGGGACCGCGGCAGAGCAGCCCCCGACCGCACCGCACCCGACCCCATGGCACCCGACCTCGCGACAGCCGACCCCACCGCAGCCGACCTGTCGCACCCGCTCCCCGACGCCTACCCGGCCGACACCTCGCAGGAGAACCGATGACCACCACCACCCCGCGCACGAGCACCACCGCGTCCACCGAGCAGGGCGACCCCCGGCTCGACGCGGAGCTCGCCGGCGTCGACGTGACCCACCTCCAGCACGTGCTCCTCGGCCACTACCCGGAGCTGCGCCTCGCGGCCCGCACGCTGATGGCGGACGAGCGGTTCCACCAGATCCCCGGCCAGACGCTCGCCGAGCACCGGGAGCGCATCCTGGCCCAGCTGCGGCTGCTGGCCGAGGAGGGCGACGTGCACCGGTCGTTCCCCGTGCGTTTCGGTGGGCGTGAGGACCACGGCGGCTTCCTGGCCCGGTTCGAGGAGCTCACGCACGCCGACCCGTCGCTGCAGATCAAGTCGGGGGTCCAGTGGGGGCTGTTCGCCTCGGCGATCTACCACCTGGGCACCGAGCGCAACCACGACGACTTCCTCGCCGACGCCCTGTCGATCGCCGTCCCGGGTGTCTTCGCGATGACGGAGACGGGCCACGGCTCGGACGTCGCCGCGATCGGCACCACCGCGACGTACGACCCGGCCACGCAGGAGCTCGTCGTCCACACGCCGTTCCGGGCCGCGTGGAAGGACTACCTCGGCAACGCCGGTCAGCACGGCACGGCCGCCGTCGTGTTCGCCCGGCTCATCACGGCGCCTCCTGGCGGCAAGGCCGTCGACCACGGCGTGCACGCGGTCTACGTGCCGATCCGCGACCCGCAGACCATGGAGTTCCTGCCCGGTGTCGGGGGCGAGGACGACGGTCTCAAGGGCGGGCTCAACGGGATCGACAACGGGCGGCTGTGGTTCGACCACGTGCGTGTCCCGCGGACCAACCTGCTGAACCGGTACGGCGACGTCGCCGAGGACGGCACCTACTCGTCGCCCGTCGCCAGCCCCGGCCGCCGGTTCTTCACCATGCTCGGCACGCTCGTGCAGGGCCGCGTCTCCCTCGACGGCGCCGCCGTCACCGCGTCGCGGCTCGGCCTGGCGATCGCGGTCACGTACGGGAACCAGCGCCGGCAGTTCGCGTCCTCCGCCCCGACCGAGGAGGTCGTGCTCCTCGACTACGCCGAGCACCAGCGTCGTCTGCTGCCCCTGCTCGCCGAGACGTACGCCGCCGGGTTCGCGCACGAGGACCTGCTCGCGGCGTTCGACGACGTGTTCAGCGGACGCAACGACACGCCGGAGACCCGCGAGGACCTGGAGACGCTCGCGGCAGCGCTCAAGCCGGCCTCCACCTGGCACGCGCTGCGGACGCTGCAGACCTGCCGGGAGGCGTGCGGCGGCGCGGGGTTCCTGGCGGAGAACCGGATCACGGGGCTGCGGGCGGACCTCGACGTCTACGCGACGTTCGAGGGCGACAACACGGTCCTGCTCCAGCTCGTCGGCAAGCGGCTGCTCACCGACTACGGCACGTCGTTCCAGCACCTCGACGCCGTCAAGGTCGCGCGGATGGTGGCCGAGCGGGCTGCCGACGCCGCCCGGTTCCGCACGCCGCTGCACCGCGCGGTCCAGACGATCGCCGACGTCGGCGACGTGCGCCGCTCCGCCGGCCAGCTCAGGGAGACTGCGACGCAGCGGGCGCTGCTCGTCGACCGCGTCGAGACGATGGTCGCCGAGATCGCCCAGGCCCTGCGGCCCGCCCAGAAGGCCGACCCGGCCACCGCGGCGGCGCTGTTCAACCAGCACCAGCACGACCTCGTCGAGGCGGCCCGGGCGCACTCCGAGCTCGTCCAGTGGGAGTCGTTCACGGCCGCCCTCGACCGGGTCACCGAGCCGGGCACCCGCCAGGTGCTGACGTGGGTGCGGGACCTGTTCGGCCTCTCGCTCATCGAGCGGCACCTGGCCTGGTACCTGGTCAACGGGCGGTTGTCGGCAGGGCGGGCCCGGACCGTGACGTCGTACATCGACCGCCTACTCACCCGGCTCCGGCCGCACGCGCAGGACCTCGTCGACGCGTTCGGCTACGGCCCCGAGCACCTGCGCGCGCCGATCGCGTCCGGCGCGGAGGCGCAACGGCAGGACGAGGCGCGGGCCTACCTCAAGGCGCAGCGGGCGTCCGGCGAGGCCCCGCTGCCGGAGAAGCGCGTGCGCTGAGCGGGCGCCGGCCGCGCCTGCCCTGAGATCGTCACGGGTCAGGCGCCGGCCTGTCGCCCTCTCGACGTGCGGCGAGGCCTGCGGGTCACGCGTCCTCGTGCGCGAGGGACGACGACAGGGCCCGGTGCGTCCCGGCCTGCGCGAGCAGGGCCCGAGCCTTCTGCTCCACAGCGTCGACCGCGTCGGCACCGGCGACGAACCGCAGCGGCGGCTGCGCCGAACCGGCAAGCCGCACGAGAGCGGCGGCGAGCCGGGCCGGGTCGCCGGCCTGCCGGCCGTTCATCGCCGTCCACGCCGTCACGGTCTGCCGGGTGCGCTCGGCGTAGTCGTCGATGGAGGGCGCCGCGTAGGTCGTCGACTCGGGAGTGAGAAGGTCGGTGCGGAAGAACCCCGGCTCCACGAGCATCGTGCGGATGCCGAACGGCGCGACCTCGGGCGTCAGGGACTCCATCCAACCTTCGACGCCGAACTTGGAGGTGGCATACGCCGAGGTGAACTCGCCACCGACCAGGCCCGCGGTCGACGAGATCGTCACCACCAGGCCCGAGCGCTGCGCTCGCATCACCGGCAGCACCGCGCGCGTCACGTTGATCGGCCCGAACAGGTTCGTCTCGACCTGCGCGCGGAAGTCGTCGTCGGTGATCTCCTCGAAGAACCCCGCGACGAAGCTCGCCGCGTTGTTCACCAGCACGTCGATGCGCCCGAACCTGGCCACGGCCGCCTCCACCGCCGCCCGCGCGTCGGCCGCGCTCGTGACGTCCAGCGTCACGGCGAGGAGCCCGTCGTGCGGTCCGACGGCCCGCACGACCTTCTGCGCATCGCGTCCCGTGGCGACGACCGCGTGCCCGGCGGCGAGCGCAGCCCGCGCGAAGTCCACGCCCATGCCCCGGGTCGCCCCGGTGACCAGCCACACCTGCTTCTGGCTCACGTCCTCGCCCTTCGTCGGTGTGCGCCGTGGTCGTCCGCCGGTCGGCGGCTCGTGTCGGCGACGCGTCCAGTGCAACGCCTCGGTGCACGACGAGGAAGACACCGCCGGAGGGCGTACCGGCGGGGCACCCCTCGCGTGCTCCATCCCCGGTGCCGCGCCGCCGCCTGGCCCGGCACCTGCCGATGAACCGTTTCGTGCTCGCACGTCTGCCCTGTCGAGGCCGTCGGGCCCCTAGTGTGCCGACCAGGTCGGCCGCGTCTGCCGACCGAGCAGGCCGACAGTGCAGCCGACAGTGCTGACGATGCACGCTGACAGGGGGAGCTCGACGATGCGCCGGACCCGGATCGTACTCACCGCCGCGGTGGCCCTGGCGGCCGCCCTGCTGCTGCCCGCCCCGGCGTGGGCGGGCGACGTCCAGCGTCAGGAGTTCGGGCGGCCACCAGCGGACCCGTGGCAGGTGATCGGCTTCCAGGGCAACCCGATCGCCACCACCCGCGGCGGCAGGATCACGATCGGCGAGCAGACCCTCGTCATGGTGCTGGACTACGCGGCGCCGTCGGAGTGGACGGGCTCGGCCAACCGCCTGAGCGGCTGGGACGTCGACTTCCGGATGCGCCTCGGCGCCGACTCGACCCAGCAGTGCCTCGACAACGAGAGCGGCAACCCGCCGGCGACGCTGCTCTGGGTGGGCGACACGACCGACCTGCTGCAGATCGGGTTCGGGCCCGGTGAGCTGTGCCTGGCCCACCCGTTCGAGGACCGCGAGGTCGTCCCGCTGAACACCTACCGCTGGCACAGCTACCACCTCGAGGCCCGCGGGCAGCACCTCCGGATCCTGGTCGACGGCCGGGCCGTCCTCGACCGCACGCTCACCGCACGCGGTGCCGGCACCGTGGGCCTCGGCTTCGAGACCCACCAGGGCAGCTCGAGCTGGGACTACGTCCGCTACGACACCGCGCCGGGGCGGCCGTGCACGATCCGCGGCACCGACGGGCCGGACGTGCTCACGGGTACGCCGGGCGCCGACGTGATCTGCGCGGGCGCCGGTGACGACCGGGTGTCGGGACTCGGCGGTGACGACGTGCTGGTCGGGGGCGACGGGAACGACACCCTGCTCGGCGGCGACGGCCACGACCTGCTGCAGGGCGGCTGGGGCTCCGACGTGCTCGACGGCGGCGCCGACAGCGGCCGCTCCGAGGGAGGGCAGGGCTCCGACCGGTTCCTCATGGGTGCGGCGCCTGCCGGTGCCGACCAGATCGTCGGCGGACCGGGTCACGACGTCGTCGACTACAGCGCCCGCACCGGCCCGGTGACCGTGACGCTCGACGGGGTCGGCGGCGACGGGGAGCCTGGAGAGGGTGACGCGGTGGGCGTCCCGGCGCCGTGGAACGCGTCGCCCGACATCGAGGAGGTGCTCGGTGGCCAGGGCGACGACGTGCTCACGGGCTCCCGGTGGGAGGAGACGCTCGTCGGCGGGCTCGGTGCCGACCTGCTGCGCGGCGGTGGCGGTCCGGACACGCTGCGCGGCAGCGACGGCGTCGAGGGCAACGACCGCCTCGACGGCGGCGACGGTCCGGACACCTGCGCGGCGGACCGCCTCGACACGATGACCTCGTGCAACGACCCGGACCCGCACCCCTCGTTCCCCATGCCGACGCCGACGCCGACGCCGACACCGACACCGACACCGACACCGACACCTGTGCCGTCATCGACGCCGTCGTCGGCGCCGACGTGGACGTCATCTGCGGGACCGACGCCGACGCCGACACCGTCGGCCTCGTCGACGCTCGCCCGGCCGGCCCCCGCGCGCCCCGCACCGAGCGGACTTCTCCCAACGGTCGCGCCCGCCGTGGTGCCCGGCGACAGCTGAGGTCTGCGGGCCGCGACAGGCGCCCACGGATGGTCCCCCGTCAGGCCCCGCGGTCGGGACGGGTCATGTCACCCGTGGCGGGGTCGGTGCCCGTCGGGCCGTAGCGCAGCTGGACCGCTCCGGAGCTCCCCGCGACGGGCGGCTCGAGCAGGCTGAGCCCCGAGGGCCGGGCGCCGTCGGGAAAGACCTTCTTCCCCTGCCCGAGGACCAGCGGGTACGTCCACAGGGTCAGCACGTCGAAGAGCCGTTCGGCGAGCAGCGTCTGGACGAGGTCGATGCTGCCGATCACGTGGACGTGCTCGTGCCGGTCGCGCAGCGCCCGGACCTCGGCGGCGAGGTCGGGCCCGAGCAGCGTGCTGCCCGCCCAGGACAGGTCGGGCGTCCCGCGGCTCGCAACGTACTTCGGCACGGCGTTGAGCCGCCGGGCGATGCTCGCGTCGTCGCCGGCCTCCTGGTGCGGCCAGTAGCCGGCGAAGATGTCGTACGTCCGGCGGCCGAGCAGCAGGGCGTCCATGCTCGCGATGCCGGCGCTCACCTCGCGGCCGACCACGTCGTCGAACAGCGGCGCCTGCCAGCCGCCGAACGGGAAGCCGCCCGACGAGTCCTCCTCGGGGCCGCCCGGCGCCTGCGCGACGCCGTCGAGAGTCACGAACAGGTCGATGTGCAGGAGGCCCATGCCCCGATCATGCCTTCGGCCCGCCGGCGACGTACAGCACCTGACCGGACACGTACGAGGCCTCGTCGGAGCAGAAGAAGGACACCGCGGCGGCGATGTCGGCGGGCGTGCCGACCCGACGCACCGGCACGTCCCGGGCGATCGTCGCGAAGAACTCCTCGTGCGCGAGCCCGAGCCGGTCGGCGGTCGCCCGGGTCATGTCGGTCTCGACGAACCCCGGCGCGACGCAGTTGACGGTCACCCCGAACGGCCCGAGCTCGATCGCGAGCGTCTTGGTGAACCCCTGGATCCCGGCCTTCGCGGCGGCGTAGTTCGCCTGTCCCCGGTTGCCGAGCGCCGAGGTGCTCGACAGGTTGACCACCCGCCCCCAGCGGGCCGCGACCATGTGCTCCTGCACCGCACGGCTCACCAGGAAGGCGCCGCGCAGGTGCACGGACATGATCGAGTCCCAGTCCGCGACGCTCATCCGGAAGAGCAGGTTGTCGCGCAGGATCCCCGCGTTGTTGACCAGCACGGTCGGCGGCCCGAGCGCGTCGGCGACCCGGGCGACGGCCGCGCCGACCGCAGCCTCGTCGCCGACGTCCGCACCCACGGCGAACGCGGTCCCGCCCGACGCCCGGAGGGCCTCGGCGGTCACGGAGGCGTCCTCCTCCCGCAGGTCGAGCACGGCCACCCGGAAGCCGTCGGCCGCGAGCCTGCGGGCCGTGGCGGCCCCGATGCCGCGCGCGGCACCGGTCACGAGCGCGGTGCGGGGCTCTGTCACGGGCCGGTCCTCTCGTCGGGTCGTGGCGTCGTCACCACCATCGTGGACCGAGCAGCGGTGCGAGGATCGGCGGCATGCCGACCTACATCGTCAAGGACGCGGGCAAGGACGTGCTGGAGGTCGTGGCGGAGAGCCCGTCGGCGGTCCCGACCGCCATCACGCTCCTGCCCGACGGCGAGCAGTGGATGCTGGAGCACGCCCGCCTTCTGCGGTCCGTCGGCACCAGTGCGGAGGGGATCGTCGGGAACCTCACGACGCGCTACGACCCCGAGGGCGCGGACGAGTAGCGCGCCTCCGGCGGCGGACGGCGGCAGACGGGGGCGGACGGCGGCGGACGGCGGCAGACGGCGGCAGACGGCGGCGGACGGCGGCGGACGGCGGGAGCGCGCCGCAGCCGCTCACGGGTTGCAGCGTGCCGCGATCATGTCGAGCGGCCCCACGTCCGGCCGCCACGGCTCGAGGTTCCAGGTCGCCTTGTCCGGCGCGCCGAGCTCGTGGCACTCGAGCTGCGCCTGCATCGTGGCGGTCGCCGCCTCGGGCTCGAGCGCCACCAGCTGCTCGGCGACGGCAGCCTCGGCGGCCAGCCCGCCCGCACGCGCCCAGGCGCTGGGCGTCACCGCGAGCGACGTCCCACCCTCCCGCTCGCCCCAGGCGGCGGACTCGACGGCGACGGTGGCGACCCAGAGCTCCACCGGCGTCGAGCCAGGCACGGGCGTGACGAGCGCGACGACCTCGTCGTCGAGCCGCTCGAGCCGCCCACCGGTCGGCGTCACGCCCGCCAGCAGCACCCCGGCGGCGTCGCGCACCACCGCGGACCCGCCGGCGAGCACGTCCCACACCGTGCCCTCGGGGGCGGCGACGGCGGCGACCGTCGTGTCGTGCGGGGGGACCGTGGGGAACGTCGCCCGGACCGAGCCGTCGTCCTGGGGGACCGGTGTCACCGTGCCCGGTGCGGTGGCGTGCACGGCGAGCGTCACCGGTCCGGAGGTCACGGGGACGCCGTCGCGCCTGACCGCCTCGGCGGAGAGGTCGGCGACCGCGGCCGACGGTGTGGCCGGACGTGTGGCCGGCGGCGACTGTCCGGCGCCCGTCGGCGTGGTGTCCGGCCCGGGCGTCGGCGCGGAGCACCCTGCCAGCACGGCCGCGACCAGCAACGACGCACCACCGACGAGCCGCCGACCGGTACGCCGGGAGGGTCGCGCCATGAGGCAGACGGTACCGGCCGCCGGACCGGCGGTGTTCGGCCGGACGTCGCTGCCCACGATCACGACCCCGCGGGACGCTCGCCGGACGCCCGACGGACGCCGTCCGGGGCGCCGGTACCCTTGTCCTCGTCTGCCGACCCGGGCGCGGACCAGGAGAGGCCTGTCGGCCCCCGGTCCCCGCCCCCACCGAGGGAATCGATGACCACCGCAGCTGCGCGCACCGCCCCCCACACCGACACCGTCGAGCACGCCGCGGCGACGCCCGACCAGGAGCAGCCGTTCGCGGAGCTGGGGCTCAAGCCCGACGAGTACCAGCGCATCCGCGACATCCTCGGCCGCCGCCCCACGGCCGCCGAGCTCGCCATGTACTCGGTGATGTGGTCGGAGCACTGCTCGTACAAGTCGAGCAAGAACCACCTGCGCCAGTTCGGCGACAAGACCACCGACGCGATGAAGCAGCACCTGCTCGTCGGCATCGGCGAGAACGCGGGCGTCGTGGACATCGGCGACGGCTGGGCGGTGACGTTCAAGGTCGAGTCGCACAACCACCCGTCGTACGTGGAGCCGTACCAGGGTGCCGCGACGGGTGTCGGCGGCATCGTGCGCGACATCATCTCGATGGGCGCCCGCCCGGTCGCGGTGATGGACCAGCTCCGCTTCGGCGCCGTGGACCACCCGGACACGGCGCGCGTGGTGCACGGCGTGGTGGCGGGCGTCGGGGGCTACGGCAACAGCCTCGGCCTGCCGAACATCGGCGGCGAGCTCGTCTTCGACGCGTCCTACCAGGGCAACCCGCTCGTCAACGCCCTGTGCCTCGGGGTGCTGCGGCACGAGGACATCCACCTCGCCAACGCGTCCGGCACCGGCAACAAGATCGTCCTGTTCGGCGCCCGCACGGGCGGCGACGGCATCGGCGGCGCGAGCATCTTGGCGTCCGAGACGTTCGACGACACCAAGCCGAGCAAGCGCCCGTCGGTGCAGGTCGGCGACCCGTTCATGGAGAAGGTGCTCATCGAGTGCTGCCTCGAGCTGTATGCCGCCAAGGTCGTCGAGGGCATCCAGGACCTGGGCGCCGCGGGGATCAGCTGTGCGACGAGCGAGCTCGCGTCGAACGGTGACGGCGGCATGCACGTGGACCTCGAGAACGTGCTGCTGCGCGACCCCACCCTGACGGCCGGCGAGATCCTCATGTCGGAGTCGCAGGAGCGGATGATGGCGGTCGTCGCGCCGGACAAGCTCGACGAGTTCCTGGCCATCACCGGCAGGTGGGACGTGGAGACGGCCGTGATCGGCGAGGTGACCGGCACGGGACGCCTGACGATCGACCACCACGGCAGCCGCATCGTCGACGTGGACCCGAAGACGGTCGCGCACGAGGGCCCGGTCTACGACCGGCCGTACGCGCGCCCGGCCTGGCAGGACGGGCTCAACGCCGACTCGGCCGCCAACCTGGCGAGGCCCGGCACGCCGGCCGAGATCCGCGCGACGGTCCTGGAGCTCCTGGCCAGCCCGAACCTCGCCGACAAGTCCTGGGTGACGAACCAGTACGACCGCTTCGTGCAGGGCAACACGGCCCTCGCCCAACCGGACGACGGTGGTGTGGTCCGCGTCGACGAGCAGACCGGCCTCGGGGTCGCGCTCGCCACGGACGCGAACGGCCGCTACGGCAAGCTCGACCCGTACACGGGGGCCCAGCTGGCCCTCGCAGAGGCGTACCGCAACGTCGCGACGACGGGCGCCCGCCCGCTCGCCGTCACCGACTGCCTGAACTTCGGCAGCCCGGAGCACCCGGACTCCATGTGGCAGCTCGTCGAGGCGATCCGCGGCCTCGCCGACGCCTGCCAGGAGCTCGAGGTCCCTGTCACCGGCGGCAACGTCTCGCTCTACAACGGCACGGGCGAGCCCGGCAGGATCGACTCGGCCATCCACCCGACCCCCGTCGTCGGCGTGCTGGGCGTGCTCGACGACGTCGCGTCGGCCACCCGTTCCGGCTGGTCGGCCCCCGGTCAGGCGGTGTACCTCCTCGGCACCACGCGTGCGGAGCTCGACGGGTCGGCGTGGGCCGACGTCGTGCACGGCCACCTCGGCGGGCTCCCGCCGAAGGTCGACCTCGCCGCCGAGCGTGCGCTGGCCACCGTCCTGCAGCGCGCGAGCCGCGACGGCCTCGTCGACGCCGCGCACGACCTGTCCGAGGGTGGCCTGGCGCAGGCGCTCGTCGAGTCGAGCCTGCGGTACGGCGTCGGCGCCCAGGTGACCTTGGACGCACTGTGCGAGCGCGACGGAGTGACGCCGTTCGAGGCGCTGTTCTCGGAGTCGACGGCCCGGGCCCTCGTGGCGGTCCCGCGCTCGGAGGAGGTCCGGTTCGCCGACCTGTGCACCGCGCGCGGCGTTCCCGTGCTGCGCCTGGGGGAGACTGCGGAGTCCTGCACGCCCGGTGCGGGCGCGCATGTGGACGAGCCCGACCACGAGCACGGTCCCGCGGTCGAGGTCGCGGGTCTGTTCACGCTGCCGCTCGCCGAGGCGCGTCCCGCGTGGGAGGGCACCCTGCCGCGCTGGTTCGGCTGATCGTCCGGCCCACGGCGACGCGGGCCTGACCCCGGGGTCGCGGCCATGTGGCCGCGACCCCGAGCGTCTCGTGGCTCGAGGACGCGGGTGGGGCACTGGCGCGTGGCGTCAGATCTCCCCATCTCTGGCGTATCTGGACAAATCGGACGAGGCTCCTTCCTGACGGCGCGACAGGGGGACTGTCGCCGACCGTCAGGGAGCCAGCGATGCCTTCAGCGAAGAAGCCAGCGAACGCGAGTCTCGACAACGGCCTGTACCCACCCCGGCTCGACAAGCTGGTCCTCCCGGAGGACCGGATGGCCGGGGCCGGCCCCGACTACGGCACGATCCTCGAGACCATCTGCGGGGCGACCGACGACTCGCAGCCCGTCGAGCAGTACGACGGCACCCTGGGCGTGACGACGGCGTTCGTCAACGCCCATCAGGCACCTGCCGTGCAGGTGCAGTGGAACAGCAACCTGGCCAGCGTGTTCACCAACCCCGGCGACGTCTCGGGCGTCCGCTGGGGCAGCGGGACCATGATCGGCCCGGACCTGTTCCTCACGTGCGGCCACCTGTTCGACCAGGACCCGAACGGCTGGACGATCCCGCGGCAGAACGGCACGTCGAACGCCATCACGCCGCAGCAGGCCGCGCAGCAGATGCACCTGAACTTCAACTACCAGGTGAACTCGACCGGGGTGCTGCAGACCGAGGTCAGCTTCCCGATCACCGACCTCATCGAGTACCGGCTCGGCGGCCTCGACATGGCGCTGTGCCGCATCGGCGGCAACCCGGGCAACACCTACGGCTGGACGGAGTTCGGGACGACGAACGCCGCGGTCGGCGACATGCTCGCCATCATCGGGCATCCCGCCGGGCAGCCGAAGCGCATCGAGGCGGGCCCGGCGACGAGCATCAGCGGCGCGACGATCGGCTACAACGACATCGACACCCTGGGCGGGAACTCGGGCTCGGGCATCCTGCAGGCGTCGACCGGCCGGGTCGTCGGCGTGCACACCAACGGCGGCTGCAACCCGCAGGGCACCGGGTCGAACACGGGCACGGCGATCGCGGCGATCTTCGCGGCGTCGCCGACGCTGCAGGCCACGACTCCGAGCGCCAGCACCGGTGTGGGGATGGACTTCGTCGGCACGCCGTTGGCGGCCGACGTCAGCGGCACGCTCGCCGGCTCCGACACGGTCAACGCCCTCGACACCGGCTTCGTGCAGGACGTCGCGACGCCCCTCGCCCAGGACATCCACACGACGATCAACGCGGCGGACTCGCACACCCTCGCCGACGTGGGGACGCCGATCGCCCTGGACTCGACCCTCAAGGCTGCGGACAGCAACACGATCCAGGACCAGATCGCGACCCTGTTCCAGACCGACACGCACACCCTCGCGGACACCGTCACGAACGTCGCGCTGGACCACATCGGCACCCCGATCGCGGTCGACGTCGCCACCGCGTTCAAGGCCGACCAGCCGGGCACGTCGTTCGTCGCCGACCACCCGGGGACGCCGTTCTCGGTGGACACCGGCCTCGCCGACCAGCCCGGCACGTTCGCGGGCGCCGACGACCCCGGCGGGTTCGACCCCGGCTCGGTCGTCGTCAACCCGGGCTTCCCGGGCCTGAGCGGCCTGCTCGGCGGCGGCCAGCGCCCGTTCGTGCAGGCCGGTCCGTACACGCCGGTCGACGAGGGCCTGCAGGTGCAGAACCCGGTGCTCGCCGAGCTCGAGGCGCTCATCGCGACGCAGACGCAGGTGCTGGCCTCGCTGCAGGCGCTGTACCAGCTGCTCGCGTCCGGCGAGGTGTGAGGCCGACGTGATCGGCATCGTCTCCCACCCGGACGACCTGCACACGAAGGAGGTGACCCGGCACCTGGACGCCGCAGGTGCCGGGCACCACCTCGTGGACACCTCCCGCGTGCCGACCGCGAGCACGCTCACCACCCGCCAGCGTCCGGACGGCACGTGGACGGGCACCTGGGAGGGCTTGGACCTCGCCGAGCTGCACGCCATGTGGTGGCGCCGTCCGCAGCCGTTCGCGCTGCACGGCGACCTCACCCGCCCGCAGGACCGTCAGTTCGCGCTCGGCGAGTGCGCCGCGATGGTGGCCGGCATCTGGTCGTGCATCGACGCGGAGTGGGTCAACGACCCGGACCGCGACGAGGCGGCGTCCCGCAAGATGTGGCAGCTGCAGCTCGCCTCCCGGGCCGGTCTGCGGGTGCCGCGCACGCTGATGACGAACGACCCCGACGAGGCCCGCGCGTTCGTGGGGACCGAGCCGGACGGCGTCATCTTCAAGTCGTTCTCCGCGACCCCGACCACGTGGCGCGAGACCCGTCCCGTGCGAGAGGTCGACCTCGGCCTGATGGACCAGGTCCGGTTCGCTCCGGTCATCTTCCAGGAGCTCGTGCCGGGCGGCCGGGACATCCGGGCGACGGTGGTCGGCGACCAGGTGTTCGCCGCCGAGATCCGCGCCGACCAGTCCGCCTACGAGTTCGACTTCCGCATCGACACGGTGCACGCCCCGATCTCGGAGTACCGGTTGCCGGAGCCCGTCCAGGAGCGGCTCCTGGCGCTCATGCGGCGGCTGGGCCTGTACTACGGCGCGGCCGACTTCCGGGTGGCTCCGGACGGCGACCACGTGTTCCTCGAGGTCAACCCGGCCGGCCAGTGGCTGTTCGTCGAGTACGCGACGGGCCAGCCGATCGCGGCCGCCCTCGCCGACCTCCTGCTCCGCCTGGACCGCGAACGGTCGGGTGCACGCGCGGACGCGTTAATCGCGTGAGCGGGCCGGGACGTCGGCCTACCGTCGGGTACGTGCTCGACGAACCCGGCGTCCTGGACGCCGTCCGTGTGGTCCGCGCCGACAGGGGTGCGGTCATGGTGCTGCCCGCGCGCGCGCTGGCGCCGCACGGCGACGCGGTGTCACGGCACGTGGAAGGAGTCGACGAGCACCCCTGGCGCGTCGCGCTCGACCGTGACGGGCTGGTGCCGGGCCCGGACGACGAACGCACGGTCCCGACGGTCGGCGACTGGCTGCTGCTGGACGAGGCGCCCGACGGGCCGCACGTGCGCACCCTGATCCGGCGCCGCACGGCCCTCGTCCGCGACAGCGCGGGCAGGACGTCGCAGACCCAGGCGCTCGCCGCGAACGTCGACGTGGTCCTGGTCGTCGAGCACCTCGACCCCGAGCCCGACCTCGGGCGGGTCGAGAGGCTGCTCACGCTCGCGTGGCGATCGGGCGCGCAGCCGGTGGTCGTCCTGACGAAGGCCGACCTGGTGCCTGACCCCGAGGAGATGGCGGACGAGGTGGCGGCGGTCGCGCTCGCGGTCGACGTGCACACCGTGGCGGTCCCGACCGGGGAGGGCCTCGACGGGGTCCGTGCGCTGCTGGCGCCGGGCGTCACGCTGGTCGCCGTCGGGCCGTCCGGCGCGGGGAAGTCCACGCTCGTCAACGCCCTCGCCGGGCGAGACGTCATGGAGACGGGCGGCCGCCGGGCGGACGGCCGCGGGCGACACACCACGACGCACCGCGAGCTCGTCCCGCTGGCCGGGGGAGCGGTGCTCATCGACACGCCCGGCATCCGGGGGGTCGGCCTCGTGGCGGACGCCCACGCGCTGGAGACCACCTTCGCGGACGTCGCGGACCTCGCCGCACGATGCCGTTTCGCCGACTGCCGACACACCGGTGAGCCGGGCTGCGCGGTGCAGGACGCGCTCGCCTCGGGCGAGCTCGCGCCACGACGCCTCGACAGCTGGCGGCGGCTGGAGCGGGAGGCGGCCTACCAGGCTCGACGTTCGGACGTCCGGCTGGCCGCGCTCGAGCGGGAGCGCTGGAAGAGGATCACCAAGGACATGCACCGAGGTCTGCGCGGCGTGGGCCGACCGCGGGGCTGACCCTGCACACACGTTCCCTGCCGTGCCCCGCGGGCGCGGAGGTGCCTCGATGACACCCGGATCGGCTACTAATCGTTTTGGTAGGGCCGAAGTGCTCGCCTTGGGTACTGGTCGTCGGGTTTCCTCGACAGGTCCGGTGGTGCTCCTGGCCCCCCGATGTCCCCGCCCGGTCATGGACGACTTCTTGCGGAGCCGTCGGACTCCGGGCGCCGTCCCGCCCCTGGCACCGACCGTCCCCGGCGCCCGCGCTGCCCGTCACCGGTACCAGCGCGCGCCGAACACCGAGGAGAGCCCGCATGTCCACCCGTAGAAACGTCGTCGCACTGCTGTCGGCGGCCGCTGTCGCAGTGACCGGCCTCGCCGCCGCCACCACGGCGCAGGCCGCTCCCGGCTGCAAGGTCGACTACTCCGTGACCAACCAGTGGAACCCCGGCTTCGGCGCCGCGGTGAACATCACGAACCTCGGCGACCCGATCACGTCGTGGAAGGTCGAGTGGACCTTCGGTGCGGGTCAGGCGGTCACCCAGCTCTGGAACGGCTCGGTCACGTCCAGCGGCTCGAAGGTCACCGTGACGAACGCGTCGTGGAACGGCTCCCTCGGCACCAACGCGTCGACCGGGTTCGGGTTCAACGGGTCGTGGAGCGGCTCCAACCCGGTCCCGACGTCCTTCAGCCTGAACGGGACGGTCTGCTCCGGCGTGGTCAGCACGCCGACGAGCACCCCCACCCCGACCGTGACGCCCACCCCGACGGTGACGCCGACGCCGACCGTGACGCCGACGCCCACGCCGACCCCCACGCCGACGCCGACCCCCACGCCGACGGTGACCCCGACGCCGACCCCCACGCCGACGGTGACCCCGACGCCGACCCCCACGCCGACCCCGACCACGGCGTCGAGCTTCTACGTCGACACGAAGACGCAGGCCTACGCGGCGTGGCAGTCCGCGTCGGGCAGCAACAAGGACCTGCTGGCCAAGATCGCGCTCAACCCGGCGTCCTACTGGGTGGGCAACTGGTCCGACGCGAGCCACGCCAAGCAGGAGCTCTCGGACTACACGGGCCGCGCGCTGGCCGCCGGCAAGACCGGCATCATCACCGTCTACGCGATCCCGGGCCGTGACTGCGGCTCGTACTCGGGCGGCGGCGTCGCGACGAGCGAGTACGCGCAGTGGATCGACACCATCGCGTCCGGCATCAAGGGCAACCCGTACATCATCCTCGAGCCCGACGCGCTCGCCATGCTCGGCGACTGCAGCGGCCAGGGCGACCGGGTCGGCTTCCTGCAGTACGCCGCGAAGTCGCTGACGCTCGCCGGTGGCCGCGTCTACATCGACGCCGGGCACTCCGCGTGGCTGTCGGTCGACACCGCGGTGAGCCGCCTGAACCAGATCGGCTTCCAGTACGCGGTCGGCTTCGCGCTCAACACGTCGAACTACCAGACCACTGCGGCCAGCAAGTCCTACGGCCAGCAGATCAGCCAGCGCCTCGGTGGCAAGAAGTTCGTCATCGACACGTCGCGCAACGGCAACGGCTCGAACGGCGAGTGGTGCAACCCCCGCGGTCGCGCCCTCGGTGAGAAGTCCCAGGTCGTGAACGACGGCTCGGGTCTCGACGCCCTCCTGTGGGTCAAGCTGCCCGGCGAGTCGGACGGCACCTGCAACGGCGGCCCGACGGCCGGCGCCTGGTACAACGACATCGCCCTGGAGCTCGCGAAGAACGCGCACTGGTGAGCACCTGCTGACCGAAGAAGGGCCCTGACTACCGCGGGCCCGCGGATGTGCCTCGAGCCGTCCGCGGGCCTGCGGTTTCCACGTCCGGGCAGGTGCGCGACAAGAATGGGTGGCATGCCCCCTCGCCGTCGCACCGAGCCCACCGACGGGCGCGCCGCGCTCGCCACGTGGCGTGCCGCGCCCGACGACGTGCCCGTCGTCGCCCGTCGGACCGCCGTCCGCTTCACGCTCGAGGAGCTCGCCGAGGTCGCACCCGGGAACGCCGTCGAGGTGCGGGTGCCGCCCGACGGAGCCGTCCAGGCGGTCGACGGTCCTCGTCACACCCGGGGCACCCCGCCCCACGTCGTCGAGACCGATCCGCAGACCTGGCTCCGGCTCGCGACCGGCGAGCTGACCTGGGATGACGCCGTGGCGGCAGGTCGGGTGCGCGCCTCGGGCGAGCGGGCCGACCTGAGCGCCTGGCTCCCGCTGCAGGCCGCCCGGGCCCGCCCCTGAGGCTCCGCCCGGCGAGGGGTTGTGGGCGGCTGACCTAGGATCGCCGGGTGTCGTCGACCGAGCCCACCACCCCCTCCGGACCGGACGACGCCCTCGCGCCGACGACACCCGTCGAGCCCTCCGCAGCGGGTGAGCCGCCCATGCCGACCGCACCCGTCGAGTCCTCCGCGCCCGTCGAGCCCTCCGCACCGGGTGAGCCGCGCGTGGCGGACGCACCGGTCGAGCCACCGGTCCCCGCGGGCGGCCCCATGACGCCCGAGGCGCCCGTGCCGGCGGAGGCGCCCGTGCCGACGGAGGCCGAGCTCGCCCGCGAGGCGCAGCCGGCCGTCGTCCGCCGCGCCCCCAAGTTCGGTGCCTTCATCACCGCGGGTGCGCTGCTGGGGATCGTGCTCGCCCTGGCCGTGACCCTGGTGATCCAGCCCGACGTGCCACGCCGGTCCGACGGCTCGGGCTTCCTGCCGTTCCTCGACGGCGAGAACGCGGTCCGTACCGTCATGGCCGTCGCGGGTGCCGTCCTCGGTGGGTTCGTCGGCGGCCTGCTCGCCGTCGTCGCGGACCGCCGGAGCGTGCGGCGCGCTCGTCGCGCCGACTGAAGGAGGACCGGGCCGCGCGCCGGACCGGCTGTCCGGACGGCGGGCGCTCCTCGGGTCCCCCCGGGCCGTGTGCGACCATAGGGCCGTGGCACCGCGCGCAGACGGACATCTGAACCACGATCTCCTTCCGAACGAAAAGGGCCCGCAGGACGCCTGTGGCGTCTTCGGTGTGTGGGCACCCGGCGAAGAGGTGGCCAAGCTCGCCTACTTCGGCCTGTACGCGCTGCAGCACCGCGGGCAGGAGTCCGCCGGCATCGCGACGTCGAACGGCCAGCAGCTGCTGGTCTACAAGGACATGGGCCTCGTGTCCCAGGTCTTCGACGAGACCGCGCTGAACGCCCTGCAGGGCCACATCGCCATCGGCCACACGCGGTACTCCACCACCGGCGCGTCCACCTGGGAGAACGCCCAGCCCACGCTCGGCCCCACGGCCGCCGGAACCGTGGCGCTCGGGCACAACGGCAACCTCACCAACGCCGCTGAGCTGGTGGACCTCGTCGCCGAGCGGTACGGCAACCAGCGGCGGGGCGAGCTGGCCCGCGGCAACACCACCGACACGGCGCTCATCACGGCACTCCTCGCCGGTGACCCGGACCACACGCTCGAGGCCACGGCGCTCGAGGTCCTGCCCCGGCTGCGCGGCGCGTTCTGCCTCGTGTTCATGGACGAGAACACGCTCTACGCAGCCCGCGACCCGCAGGGTGTGCGTCCGCTCGTGCTCGGCCGGCTCGAGCGCGGCTGGGTCGTGGCGAGCGAGACGCCCGCGCTCGACATCGTCGGCGCATCCTTCGTCCGCGAGGTCGAGCCGGGCGAGTTCATCGCGATCGACGCCGACGGGCTCCGCTCCACGAGGTTCGCGACGGGACAGCCTCGGGCCGGCTGCGTCTTCGAGTACGTCTACCTCGCCCGTCCTGACACGACGATCGCCGGCAAGTCCGTGCACGCCGCGCGGGTCGCGATGGGTCGCCGGCTGGCGGTCGAGCACCCGGTCGACGCCGACCTGGTCATCCCGGTCCCGGAGTCCGGCACCCCGGCCGCCGTCGGGTACGCGGCGGCGTCGGGCATCCCGTTCGGCCAGGGCCTGACCAAGAACGCGTACGTGGGCCGCACGTTCATCCAGCCGTCGCAGACGCTGCGCCAGCTCGGCATCCGCCTCAAGCTCAACCCGCTGCGCGAGGTCATCCGCGGCAAGAGGCTCGTGGTGGTCGACGACACGATCGTGCGCGGGAACACCCAGCGCGCCCTCGTGCGGATGCTGCGCGAGGCTGGCGCCGCGGAGGTGCACATCCGGATCAGCGCGCCCCCCGTCAAGTGGCCGTGCTTCTACGGCATCGACTTCGCGTCGCGAGCCGAGCTCATCGCGAACGGGCTCTCGCCCGACGAGATCGCGGCGTCGCTGGGCGCCGACTCGCTCGGGTACATCTCGGAGGAGGGCATGGTCGCCGCCACCGAGCAGCCCGCCTCCCAGCTGTGCACCGCGTGCTTCTCCGGCAAGTACCCCATCGAGCTTCCCCCCGCCGACCGCCTCGGCAAGCACCTGCTCGAGCAGAGCGAGCTGCCGCTCGGCGCCCCGGAGGACGGTCTGCTGACTCTTCTCCCCGGACCTGGCGGCGCGTCCGCCCTGGAGCACCCGTGAACCACACCACGTCGGCTGTCGTCCCCGACGGCCCCCAGGTCACCTATGCCGCCGCCGGCGTCGACACCGAGGCGGGCGACAAGGCCGTCGAGCTGATGAAGGACGCCGTGCGGGCGACGCACGGCCCCCAGGTGCTGGGCGGGGTCGGCGGCTTCGCCGGTCTGTACGACGCCTCGGCGCTCACCCGCTACCGCCGGCCGCTGCTCGCGACGTCCACGGACGGCGTCGGCACCAAGGTCGCCATCGCGCAGGCGCTCGACATCCACCACACCATCGGCTTCGACCTGGTGGGCATGGTCGTCGACGACATCGTGGTGGTCGGCGCGACGCCCCTGTTCATGACCGACTACATCGCGTGCGGGCGGGTGGTGCCCGAGCGGATCGCGGACGTGGTGCGCGGCATCGCGGCGGCCTGCTCCGCCGCGGGCACGGCCCTCGTCGGCGGGGAGACCGCCGAGCACCCGGGCCTGCTGGGGCCCGACGAGTACGACGTCGCAGGTGCCGCCACCGGTGTCGTCGAGGCCGACGAGCTGCTCGGTCCCGACCGGGTGCGTGCAGGCGACGTGCTCGTGGCGCTCGGGTCGAGCGGGCTGCACTCCAACGGCTACTCGCTCGTCCGCAAGGTCGTCGAGGTCGCCGGCTGGGGCCTGGAGCGGCACGTCGACGAGCTCGGTCGCACGCTGGGCGAGGAGCTGCTCGAGCCGACCCGGGTGTACGCGAGCGACGTCCTCGCGCTCGTCGGGCGCTCCGGTGTCGCCGGTGTCCACGCGTTCAGCCACGTGACCGGAGGCGGCCTGGCGTCCAACGTGGCCCGGGTCCTGCCCGCGGGGCTCGTGGCGGACGTGGACCGCGGTGGATGGCAGCTGCCGCCCGTCTTCTCGCTGGTGCAACGCCTGGGCCAGGTGCCGTGGAGCGACCTCGAGGGCACCCTCAACCTGGGCGTCGGCATGGTCGCGATCGTGGCTGTGGACGCGGTCGACGGCGTGCTCGCGCATGCCGCAGAGCTCGGCCTGCCGGCCTGGGAGCTCGGCAGGGTGCGCCACGCGGACCGGTCGACCGACGTCGCGGGTTCGCCCGGGTTCGTGGCCGGGACCAAGGGCGTCCACGGCGGAGCGGTCCAGCTGACCGGCTCGTACCGGGTCTGACAGCCCCGTGTCGGGTCTGACAGCCCGATGCCCGGCTCGTCGAGGACCTCGTCGAAGACCTGGCCAGGACTAGCACCGGGGTCCGGGCTGACGCGCGTGCTCGCCGAGACGGGCCCCACGGTGGGCGCGTTCAGACCGAGCCGACGGTCGGGCTGCCGTGCCTGGCGTGGCAGCGCCGTGCGACGGGACACGTCCGGGACGTGCCCCGACGCACCCGCCTCGCCACGACCGGGCGGCGAGCCACCCGGAGCCGACGCCTCCGCCCGTGCGCGCACGACCGGCACCGGATCAACCGGGAGGGTGGTCGCGCTCCGGCCGGCACGAGCCGGAGCAGGCTGCGTCAGCGGTCGTCGTCAGACCAGCGCCGGTAGTCGTCGCTGTCGTCGTCAGTGTCGGTGTCGACAGCCGCACGAGGGCGGTTGTCAGCGACGACATCGTTGTGGCCGTGCGACGTGAGCTCCTGCTCGAGGGCTCGGTAGTTGGTCTCCGGGCTGAAGTACTTCAGCTCCCGTGCCACCTTCGTCTGCTTAGCCTTCTGACGGCCGCGCCCCATGGCATCGACCCCCTCTTACGTGGATGCGGGGCGGCTCCGTGCTGACACGTGCGGCCCCGGGGTGCTGAATCGTCTCTTCGCGGTGCAACGGTACATGGTCCTCCGGCATTCCGACCACTTGCCCGGCGGCGACGCTCGTCACGTACCCGGCGCGACGAGGTTCGTGTCGCAGGGGGTATGTGGAACCATTTGTCGGGTTTAGGCTGACAGTGCAGTCAGGATCCCGTGGCAGACGGGTGGCTGGTGGACGAGATGTGAAGGTTCACCTGTCACGCCCTGTCCTGGAATGCGGCTTCTGTTCCGTTCGTTCATGCTAGGTGCCTGACAGACCGACAGCGCCACCACGTGGCACCAGCATCACCCGCTCGACCCCAGGTTCCACCCGCTCCAGTCGTGGTCGGAGGGCCCGACAGCAGCTCGGGTCCCTTGTCGGCCGCTCGCTCGCCAGGAGGCAAGCTGATGACTACGCATCCCGCAGAGTCCGAGACCCTGCTCACGCCGTCCGAGGTCGCGACGCTCTTCCGCGTCGACCCCAAGACCGTCACCCGTTGGGCGAAGGCCGGCAAGCTGTCGTCGATCAGGACGCTCGGAGGGCATCGCCGCTACCGCGAGTCCGAGGTGCGGGATCTGCTCAACGGCGTTCCCCAGCCCTTGCGCCCTGCGGACGACTGAGCGCGCTCCTCGCCGGAGCCCTCACCACCTCGCGGCCGCCCGGGCCGCGAGCAGAACGTCGGTGCCTGGCACCGGCGTTCTTGTGTGCTCAGCCCGAAGGCACGGTCTCAGGTCCGAGCCCGGCAGGGCGTGCCGCACGTCGAGCCCGGCAGTGCCGCCTGGCGCGATGTGCGGTTGCCGGAGCCGACGATGTGCGGTGCCGGCGATGTGCGTTCGCCGGAGCTGATGAGCGGTCAGTCGCGCCCGCGGAGCCGGGCCGCCACGAGCACGGCCACGACGGCGACGGCCCCGGCCAGCACCATGCGTGCGCGGGTGCGTGCCTTCGGGTCGGCCTCCGAGCTCACGGCGTCCTGGAGGAGCCGCTTGCCGCTGTCGACAGCACGGCCGGCCTGCACGCGTGGGTCGAGCATGTCAGTGAGCTCGTCGACGGTGGATGCGAGCTGTGCACGGGTCGCGCTCACCTCGGCCTCGAGCTCTACCATGCGCGGGGTGCTGAAGGGGGGTGGCGCCGGCTTGTCGGAGGGCGCCTGGCCGATGGGTGCCTGGCTCTGGGGCTTGTCGGAGCTCACGAGCTGATCCCTGCCTTCACGGCGTCGATGTCCTGGTGCACGTTCTCGATGGCCCGCGCCGGGGTGGGGGGAGCGCCCTTCTTCAGCCTGCGGATGCCGATCAGCGCGAGGACCACCACCACCAGCAGCAGGGCGACGGTGACGACGAGCGCGGCGAGCCACGGATCCCACACGGTGCACAGCGCGAGGATGACCGTCGCGATGGCGGCGGCCAGCAGGTAGAGCGAGAGCACTCCTGCGGCCACGAGCAGCCCGGCGCCGATGCCGAGCTGCTGTGCTCGACCGCTGATCTCGGCCTTCGCCAGGTCGAGCTCGGCCTTCACCAGCCGGGTGACCTGCTCGCTGAGCTCACTGACCAGCTCACCCACGGACCTGCCGCCGGCGGGCGGCGTGGACTGCGTCGACATCGTCACGACCCTTCGCTCGTCGCTCGGACTCTCAGTGTGCTGGTCAGACGCGTGTGACGCGATCCGAGCGCGGGTGCGTCGCTCGCCTCAGTCGGCCCACGGGTGGACCTGCTCGCCGGCCGGGTGGACCGGCTCGCGCGCCCGCACCACCGACATGGGTGTCGCCTCCGGGAGGTGCCGGCGGGCCCAGGCAGCGAACCCGCCGGCCAGCAGCACGAGCGCGGTGCCGACCAGAAGGGCGGAGAGCCACGGCTCCACGACGTGCGCGAGGCCGAGCACGGCGGCGGCGACGAACAGCGCCAGACCGAAGAAGCCCAGCAACGACGCCACTCCGAACGCGACCGCCGACGGGCGGACCTCGATCGCCCGCGCCTTGACGCTCGCGCTCACGGCGTCGATCTCAGCCTGGATCGCCTCGCGGACGCGGTCCTCGGCGTTCTCCATCTTCTCGCGGGCCATCTCCGCGAACGGCTCGGTGAAGCGGTCGAAGAAGCGGTTGCGCGGGCGCTCCGGCCCGGAAGTGCTGCTCACGGGGGGTCCTCCGTCGGACGGTCGAACTGCGGTGCGACCAGCGTAGGCGTCGACACGTCCCGTCTTCGGGACCAACGGCGGAGGCGCAGCGGTGGAGTCCGGATCGCCGGCGGGTCCGACGGCCGGCCGGCTCCGAGACGCGAAGAACCCCCGGTTCCCCGGGGGTTCTTGGTGGTGGCTCCGACCGGCGTCGATCCGGTGACCTTTCGATTTTCAGTCGAACGCTCTACCAACTGAGCTACAGAGCCTTGGAACGAGAACGCCGGTCCGAAGACCGGCGCTTCGAGCGACCCCGACGGGACTTGAACCCGCGACCTCCGCCGTGACAGGGCGGCGCGCTAACCAACTGCGCTACGGGGCCTCGTGTGGTGCTGACTGCGAGACCTGCACTGCTGTACTGACTCGTGCTGAACTGCTCGTACCCCCAACGGGATTCGAACCCGTGCTACCGCCGTGAAAGGGCGGGGTCCTAGGCCGCTAGACGATGGGGGCGAGTCCCGCCCCTGACGTCGAGGCGCCGGATGACCGGTGATGAGCATACGGGTTGTCGGGCCCGAACTCCAAAGTGACTCCGGCGAGCCGGTGGGCGGGCGGTGAAACGGCGGCGTTGAGCAGGCAGGATGGTCGGGTGGTCGAGATGACGAGGGCCGAGTTCGAGGACGCGGTGCGCGACGCGCTCGACGAGATCCCGGCCGAGCTGGCCGCGATGATGGACAACGTCGTGGTGCTCGTCGAGGACGACGTGCCACCCGGGGAGGTCGACCTGCTCGGGCTCTACGAGGGGACGCCGCTCACCGAGCGGGGCGAGTTCTGGGCGGCCGGGTCGCTGCCGGACCGCATCACGATCTTCCGCAACCCCACGCTCGCCATCTGCGACGACCGGGCCGACGTGGTCGAGGAGGTCGCGGTGACGGTGGTGCACGAGATCGCCCACCACTTCGGCATCGACGACGATCGGCTGCACGCGCTCGGGTGGGGCTGATGCGGTGACCGGGCACACCCACGGGAGTCGCGGGGGGAGCCACGGCGACCCGGGGACCAGTACGGCGACCGCCGCGTACGCACACCGGCGCCGACTCGTCGCCGTCCTCGTCCTCACGCTCGTGGTGCTGGTGGTCGAGGTCGTCGGCGGACTCGTGTCCGGCTCGTTCGCGCTGGTGGCCGACGCCGGGCACATGCTCACCGACGCGGCCGGCGTGGGCCTCGCGCTCGCGGCGACGGCGCTGGCCGCGCGCCCGGCGACCGCGCTGCGCACGTTCGGGTGGCAGCGGGCCGAGATCCTCGCCGCCCTGGTGAACGGGCTGGTCATCGCGGTCGTGGGTGTCGGGGTGCTGGTGGGTGGGGTGCGGCGGATCGTCTCGCCGGTGCCGGTCGAGGGCGGGCTCATGCTGGCTGTCGCGCTCGTCGGGCTCGCCGCCAACGGGGTCGGGCTGGCGCTCCTGCACCGGGGGCAGGCGGAGTCCCTCAACGTCCGCGGCGCCTACCTCGAGGTGCTGGGTGACCTGCTCGGCTCGGTCGCGGTGGTGGCGGCCGCCGTGGTGGTGCTGGCGACCGGGTACCTGCGTGCGGACGGCATCGCGTCGGTCCTGATCGGCCTCATGGTCGTGCCGCGGGCCGTCACGCTCCTGCGGGAGGTCGGCAGCGTGCTGCTGGAGGCCACACCGGCCGGTGTCGACCTCGACGCGGTCCGGGCGCACATCTGCGGGGTACCGGGCGTGCTGGGGGTGCACGACCTGCACGCGTGGACCATCACGTCGGGCGTCCCCGTGCTGTCCGCCCACGTGGAGGTGCCCGACGAGCTGCTCGCGCGCGGCGAGGCCGGTCGGGTGCTCGACGACCTGCGGCGCTGCCTCGCCGGCCACTTCGACGTGGACCACTGCACGTTCCAGCTCGAGCCGCCGTCCCAGGCCGGACGCGAGGCGCACGCGCACGCCTGAGCGGGCGGCCGCACACCGCAGCCCGAGCGGCGCACACCCCGCCGGCGCTGTCCCGTCGGCGGGCGGGCGGGGGCCGCTCGGGCAGGGCCGCTAGGGTCGGCCGCATGGTCGCCGTCGGTGTGGTGCTGCTCCCGGACGAACGCTGGTCGCAGGCACGCGCACGCTGGCGGCAGGCCGAGGAGTGGGGGTTCGACCACGCGTGGACCTACGACCACCTGGCGTGGCGCACGCTCGCGGACGGGCCGTGGTTCGCGACGGTCCCGCTGCTCGCGGCGGCGGCCGCCGTGACCGACCGGATCGCGCTGGGGACGTTCGTCGCGTCGCCGAACTTCCGGCACCCGGTCCCGTTCGCCAAGGACGTGCTGGGCCTCGACGACGTGAGCGGCGGCCGCTTCCTGCTCGGTGTCGGCGCGGGTGGTGAGGGGTTCGACGCGTCCGTCACCGGTCCGCCGCCGACGCGCGGGGAGCGGACACGACGGTTCGAGGAGTTCGTCGCGCTGCTGGACACGCTCCTCACGCAGCCCGTCACCACCCGTCAGGGCGAGTTCTACGCCGCCGACGACGCGCGGATGATCCCCGGCACGATCGCCCGGCCCCGCACGCCCTTCCTCGTCGCCGCCGCCGGGCCGCGCACCATGCGGCTCGCCGCCCGGTACGGGCAGGGGTGGATCACCTACGGGCCGAGCTACGCGACCGAGGACGTCGACCCCGACCCGGTGGTCGCGCAGGAGCAGTGGTGGACGGGCCTGGCGGAGGTGTCGGCCGCCATGGACGCCGCCGAGGCCGCATCGGGACGTACCGAGCCGCTCCGGCGCTACCTCAGCCTCGACGGTGCGCCGATCTTCGCGCTGACGTCGCTCGACCTCGCGGTGGAGGGCATCGGGCGGGGCGCCGCGCTCGGGTTCACCGACGTCGTCGTCCACTGGCCGCGCGCCGAGGGCATCTACGCGGGGCGGCAGGCCGTCCTCGAAGGGCTCGCGAGCCGGCTGGGCGACCTGCACGCGCTGCGGGCCACCACCAGGTGACAGCGGTGGAGCGTCGTCAGTGGGCCTTGCGGGCCTCCCAGGCCGTGGCGACCATCTCGTCCAGGGTGTAGGTCATGCGCCAGCCCAGGTCGCGGGCCGCGAGCTCGCCTGAGGCGACGATCCGCGCAGGGTCGCCGGGTCGGCGGGGAGCGATCTCGGGCTCGAAGGCGATCCCCGTGGCGTCGGCCATGGCCGTCATGATCTGTCGTACCGACGCGCCGACGCCGGAGCCCAGGTTGTACACGGGCTCGAGCTGCCCGCCGTCGGCGAGCACCTGAGCGGCGGCCACGTGGGCGTCGGCGAGGTCCGCCACGTGGATGTAGTCGCGCACGCAGGTGCCGTCCGTCGTCGGGTAGTCGGCGCCGTTGATGCGCGGCGTGCGGCCCTCCGCCAGGGCGTCGAGCACCAGGGGGAAGAGGTTGTGCGGGCTGGTGTCGTACAGCTCCGGCGTACCGGAGCCGACGACGTTGAAGTAGCGCAGCGACGTGTGCCGCAGACCGGCCGCGCGGCCCTGGTCGCGCAGCAGCCACTCGCCGACCAGCTTCGACTCGCCGTACGGGGACTCCGGGCGGGTGGCGCTGGTCTCCGTGACGAGGTCCACGTCGGGGGTGCCGTACACGGCGGCCGACGACGAGAAGACGATCGCGTCGACACCCTGGGACGCCATGGCCTCGAGGAGGTGGGCGGTGCCGGTGACGTTCTGGTCGTACGTGTGCAGCGGCCGGTCGACCGAGACGCCGGCGTACTTGAAGCCCGCCAGGTGGACGACCCCCACGATGCCGTGCGTGGCCACGGTGTCCGCGACCAGGTCGGTGTCGAGGATCGAGCCCTCCACCAGCGGCACGTCCGCGGGCACGAACTCCTTGTGGCCGCTCGACAGGTCGTCGAGCACGACCGTGCCCAGCCCCACCTGCCCGAGCGCCCGCACCACGTGCGACCCGATGTACCCCGCACCACCGGTGACCAGCCACGTCATGGTGCCGAGCCTATCGACGCCTCGTCGGCGGTGCGGTCGGTCACCTCGTCACCGGTGTGTGCCGGCAGCTCGGGGAGGTCCGCGTCCGCGTCGAAGCACGGCGCACGGAGCTGCGTGAGCGTGGCCCAGCCGCGAGCGAGGAGACCCGCGTCGGTGTTCGGCTCGCGGGTGATCTCGACGTCCGCGTAGGTGAGCTGCAGGTTGCCGTGCTCGACCTCGTGGACCCGAGCCTGGACCGCGCCGAACGAGGCGAGCGGAGCCTTGCGCAGGCCGCGCACCGCCTCGACCGGGCGGTCGGGCACGTTGAGGTTGAGCACCCGGTTGCGCTGGCCGTGCGCCACGAGCCAGTCGAGCACCGGCCGGGCGAACCAGCCGGCGGTCTCCCAGTGCCGGGGGTCCTGTTCGGCGATCGAGACGGCGAGGCCGGGGATGTCGTGGGTGGCGGCGGACAGCGCCGCGCCGACGGTCCCGGAGTGCAGCACGGCGTGGCCCGTGTTCGCGCCGCGGTTCACGCCCGAGAGCACGATGTCCGGCTTGGGACCGAACCCGCCGTAGGCGGCGACGAACGCGATGAGGCCGGGCGCGGCACGGACCGCGAACGACAGCACGCCATCGGGCAGACCGGGGGACGGCTTCGGCTCGACGAGGAGCTTGCCGTCCTGCTCGGCGCCGAGCAGGGACGCGCTGGCCCCGGACGACTCGCGTGCGGGGGCTGCGACCACCACCTCGTGGCCGGCGTCGAGCGCCACCCTGGCCAGCACGGTGAGACCGGGGGAGTCGATGCCGTCGTCGTTCGTCACGAGCACGCGCATGGCACCATCCGACCGTCGCGGCCCGTCCCCCGCCACCGGAGTGCGTCAGAGGTCGGACAGGGGACGCACGACGACGCGCCCGGCGAACCGCTCGATCTGCTCCCGCCGGCCGGTGCCCAGCCCCCGGCGCGTCACGTTGAGCGCCCCCGCAGCCGCGCCCAGCCGGACCGCCTCGTCGAGCGGCATCCCCCGGCCGATGCCGACCGCGATGCCGGCGGTCATCGAGTCTCCGGCGCCCCGGTGGTCGACCACCGTGATGGGAGGCGGTGACACCGCGCGCACGTCGTCGGCCGTGACCACGAGACCCGCGTCGCCCGCCCGCGAGACGACGACCGCGCCGAGCCGGCCGCCGGACCCGTCGCCGCCGGCGGTCCCGCCGTCGAGCAGGGCGCGCGCGGCCCGCGTGAGCTCCTCGGTGGTGTGGCCGGTGGCGAACCCGCCGTCGACGAGCTCCTCGTGGCTGATCTTCAGGACCGTGCCGCCGGCGCGGGCGAAGGCGGCGGCGGCCTTGCCGGAGAGGTCCGCGACGACCGTCCGTCCGGCGGAGAGCAGGTCTCCGGCGAGGCGGCCGACGACGGTCGCGGGCAGGATCTTCGGCGGGTTGGCGCCCGTGAGGACGGTGACGTCGGCGTCCATCGCCTCGACGAGCACGGTGCCGTACAGGTCGTCGAGCTCGTGCCGGTCCAGGGTGTGCGGCGGCGTCTGTGCGATCTCGCGGCGGTCGCCGTCCCGCCGGTCGTGCACGTAGGCGCCGTTGCCGCCCGAGTAGGCCGTGGGCCGCACGCGCAGCCGCTCGACCTCTGCCAGGTGCGCGAGGACGGTACCCGTCTCGCCGCCGAACGGGCCGCAGACCACGACGTCGGCCCCGAGCGACACCGCCATGCGGGCCACCCACAGGCCCTGGCCGCCGGCGTGCACGTGCACCTCGGGGTGCGAGTCCTCGCTGGTCGGCGCCTCGATGGTGACCGTGAGCAGGGGCGTCGGTGCGAGCACGCACACGCGGGGCGTGCGTGAGGCGTCCGCGGGACCGAGGACGGCGGCGCGGACCGTGTCGGGTGCGAGAGGCACGGCCGGCATGCGTCGAGTGTGAGGCCGCGGCGGCCACGGCGCGCGACGACAGGCTGTGCCGGCTCAGGGAGGTGCAGGTCCCGGCGGCCGGCGCGTACGGCCGCCGCAGCGGACGGGAGGGCGACGGCCGCGGGCGCCTGGTCAGGGAGGCGCCCGCGGCCGCCGGTCGGTCAGCTGCTGCGCAGCTGGTTCCAGGCCTCCCGGCGCACGGCCTGCTCCACCGGGTCGGGGACCGGCAGCGACGCGAGGAGGCGCTGCGTGTACGGGTGCCTCGGGGCGCCGAGCACCTCGTCGCCGGTGCCCTCCTCGACGAGGACCCCGCGGTGCAGCACGGCGATGCGGTCCGCGAGCAGGTCGACGACGGCCAGGTCGTGGCTGATGAACAGGCACGCGAAGCCGAGCTCCGCCTGGAGGCGGGCGAACAGGTCGAGCACCCGGGCCTGCACCGAGACGTCCAGGGCGGACGTCGGTTCGTCGGCGACCAGCAGCTCGGGACCGAGGGCGAGCGCGCGTGCGAGGGACGCGCGCTGCCGCTGCCCGCCCGACAGCTCGTGCGGGAAACGGTCTCCGTAGGCCTTGGGCAGCTGCACGGCCTCCATGAGCTCGTCGACCCGTGCTCGCGCGTCGTGCGGGTCGCTCGCGACGCCGTGCACGACGAGCGGCTCGGCGACGCACTGGGCGATGGTCAGCAGCGGGTTGAAGCTGGTCGCCGGGTCCTGGAACACGAAGCCGATCCGCTTGCGCACCGGCCTGAAGGTCCGTTCGCGGACACCACGCATCTCGACGCCGAGCACCCGCAGAGACCCGTCGCTGATCGGCGTGAGGCCGGCGATGGCCCGGCCGATCGTCGTCTTCCCGCTGCCCGACTCGCCGACGAGGCCGAGCACCTCACCGGGCCGGATCACCAGGTCGACGCCGTCGACGGCCGTGAACCCCGGCTGCCGCAACCGGCCGGGGTAGACGATGCGCAGGTCCTTCGCCTCGACGACCGGGGTGGCCGTCGGGTCGACCGCCGGGGTGGCGAACGCGGCGCTCGTGCCGTCCACGTCGAGCGGCTCGCGGGTGCGCAGCCGGGTACCGCCGACGCGGGGGACCGCGTCGAGCAGGGCGCGCGTGTACGGGTGCTGCGGGGCGGCGAACAGGGTCCGGACGTCCGCCTGCTCGACGATCTCGCCGTCGTACATCACGGCCACCCGGTCGGCCAGGTCGGCCACCACGCCCATGTTGTGCGTGATGATCACGACCGCCGAGCCGAAGTCCTGCGGCAGGCGGCGCAGCAGCTCGAGGATCTCCGCCTGGACCGTGACGTCGAGGGCGGTGGTGGGCTCGTCGGCGATGATCAGGCCCGGGTCGAGCGAGACGGCCTGCGCGATGACGATGCGCTGCTTCTGCCCGCCGGAGAACTGGTGCGGGTAGTAGTCGATGCGGTGCTCGGGGTCCGGGATGCCGACGCGGCGCAGCACGTCGACCGCCTTCTCCCGGGCCTGGGCGCGGGACAGCTTTGCGTGTGCCCGCAGCCCCTCGATGATCTGCCAGCCCACCGGGTACACCGGGTTCAGCACGCTCGACGGCTCCTGGAACACCATCGCGGCGTCCCGGCCGCGGACGTCCCGCAGCGCCGCGCCGGACAGGTGCGTGACGTCCTGCTGCTGGGCGCCGTCGCGGCGCGAGAGCAGCACCGCGCCCTCGGTGGTGGCGGTCGAGGGCAGCAGACCGAGGATCGAGCGGGCGGTGACGGTCTTGCCCGAACCCGACTCGCCGACGATGGCCAGGATCTCGCCGGGGGCGACGCTGAGGCTGACGCCCGAGACGGCCGCCACGGACCCCCGGTCGGTGGCGAACGTGATCCTCAGGTCGCGGATGTCCACGACGGGGGTGGTGCTCATGAGCGTGCTCCGTCCTCGGCCGTGGGGCCGGCGAGCGGGGTGTCGGACGGGCCCTCGAGGGCGCGCAGGCCCTCGAAGCCCTCGGGACCTGCGGTGATGACCCCGCCGGGGACCACGGAGGCGGTCCCGACCTCGCCCGCGAGCTGGGCGGCGGCACGCCGGGTGCGCAGGCGGGGGTCGGCGAGGTCGTTGAGCGACTCGCCGACGAGCGTCACGCCGAGCACCGTGAGGACGATCGCCGTGCCGGGGTAGATGGACGTCCACCAGATGCCGCTCGTCACGTCGGACAGGGCCTTGAACAGGTCGTAGCCCCACTCGGCGGCGGACGTCGGCTCGATGCCGAAGCCCAGGAATCCCAGGCCGGCGAGCGTGAGGACGGCCTCCGAGCAGTTCAGCGTCATGATCAGCGGCAGGGTCCGCGTCGAGTTCCGCAGCACGTGGCGCGTCATGATCCGCGTGTGGCTCGCGCCGATCACGCGCGCCGACTCGACGAACGCCTCCGACTTGATCCGGATCACCTCGGCGCGGACCACCCGGAAGTACTGCGGGATGAACACGACCGTGATCGAGATGGCGGCCGCGAGGATCCCCGGCCACATGCCGGACTGGCCGCCGCTGATGGCGATGGCGACGACGATGGCGAGCAGCAGCGACGGGAACGCGTAGATCGCGTCCGCGACCACCACGAGCGTGCGGTCGAGCCAGCCGCCGAAGTACGCGGAGACCAGGCCGAGCAGGACGCCGACGACGCTCGACAGCGCGACGGCCACGACCATGACGTAGAGGGCCGTGCGGGCGCCCCAGATCACGCGCGAGAGGACGTCGTACCCGCCGACGGTGGTCCCCGCCCAGTGCTCGGCGGACGGCGGCTGCTGCGACCCGAACAGCGCGTCGCCGCTGCGGATCTGCGCGTAGCCGTAGGGCGCGAGCAGCGGGGCGAAGATCGCGGTGAGCACGAAGATCGCGGCGAGCACCAGGCCGGCGATCAGCATGCCGCGCTGCAGGCCGACGCTCGTGCGGAGCTGGTGGACGACCGGGAGGCGCTTGTACAGCGGCAGCCTGGCCGGAGGGGTCGTGGTCGTCATCGCTGTGCTCATCTCAGTACCGGATCCTCGGGTCGACGAGCGCCGCGATCACGTCGACGACGAAGTTGGTCAGGGCCACCACGACGGCGAGCAGCGCGACGAGGCCCTGCACGGCGACGAAGTCACGGGCCAGGAGGTACTGCACCAGCTGGAACCCGAGGCCCTTCCACTCGAACGTGGTCTCGGTCAGCACCGCCCCGCCCAGCAGCAGCGCGATCTGCAGGCCGATGACGGTGATGATCGGCACCAGGGCCGGCCGCCACGCGTGCTTCTTCAGCAGCCGTCGCTCCGCGACGCCGCGGGAGCGGGCCGCCTCGACGTAGCCCGACGACAGGGTGCCGATGACGTTGGTGCGGACCAGCCGCAGGAACACCCCCGCGGTCAGCAGCCCGAGGGTGACTGCGGGCAGGATCGCGTGCTGGAGCACGTCGACGATGGCCTCGCTGCTGCCCGTGCTGATCGCGTCGACGATGTAGATCCCCGTGCCGGCGCCCTGTCGCAGGGCGATCTCGGTGCCGGTGGAGGCCCGTCCGGAGACCGGCAGCGCGTCGAGCCACACGGAGAACGTCAGCTTGAGCAGCATGCCGGCGAAGAACACCGGCGTCGCGTACGCGAGGATCGCGCCCACTCGCAGGCCCGCGTCGGGGACCTTGTCCCGGCGCGCTGCGGCGATGCGGCCCAGCGGGACGCCGACGGCGAACGCCACGATCAGCGCGTAGAACGTCAGCTCGAGCGTCGCGGCGCCGTACGTGAGGATCACGTCGGTCACGAGCCGGTGGTCCGAGATGGTGGTGCCGAAGTCGCCGTGGGCGATGCCGCCGAGGTAGTCGAGGTACTGCGTGAGCAGCGGGCGGTCGTACCCGGCGTCGTGGATCCGCTCCTGGAGCTGCTGCGGCGTCAGCCGTCCACCGAGCGCGGCGGTGATCGGGTCGCCGGTGGCGCGCATCAGGACGAAGACCGTCGTCACGAGGATGAAGATCGTGGGGAAGATCAGCAGGAAGCGGACCAGCAGGTAGCGGCCGAGGCCCCCGCCGGTACGTGGTCGCCGCTTGCCCGGGGCGTCAGGGGTCTCGACGGGTGCGGCGTCCGTCGGCGCGCCCGTGGTGATGGAGGTCATGGGAATCCTGCCTGTGCTGCGGTCTGCGGCCGGGTCGGCACCGTGCTGGCCCGGTCGGCTCGTCCCGTGCGGTGCGCGGGGACGAGCCGACCGGCAGGGTGGTCCTCAGCCCTTGGAGAGGGCGCCGTACCGGAACTTGAAGGACCCGTCGAGCGTGTCCTCCGCGCCGCTGACGTTCTTGCCGACGACCGCGACCTGGGCGCCCTGCAGGTACGGGACCGTCGAGAGGTCCTTCGCCACGGCGTCCTGGATCTGCTCGATGAGCTTGGTGCGCTCGGCCGGGTCCGGCGTCGACGCCTGCTGGAGGATCAGGTCGTTGACGGTCGGGTTGTCGTAGTGGTTGGCGAGGAAGTTCTCCTTGAGGAAGAACGGCGTCAGGTAGTTGTCCGCGTCGGAGTAGTCCGGGAACCAGCCGAGCTGGTAGGCCGGGTACACGTCGGCCACGCGGTCCTTGGAGTACTGCACCCACTCGGTGGTCTGCAGGTCGACGGCGAACAGGCCGTCCTTCTCCAGCTGGTCCTTGATCAGGCCGTACTCGTCGCCCGACGACGGGCCGTAGTGGTCGTTCGAGTACTGCAGGCTCAGCTTGACCGGCGTGGTGACGCCCGCGTCGGCCAGGGCCTGCTTCGCCTTGTCGGCGTCGGGGCCGCCCTCGCCGTCGCCGTAGAGGCCCTTGAGCGAGTCGGTCGAGCCGGTGAGGCCGTCGGCGACGTACGAGAACAGCGGCGTGTAGGTGCCCTTGTACACCTGCTCCGAGAGCGCGTCGCGGTCGATGAGGTCCGCGACGGCCTGGCGGACGGCGAGCGCCTTGGCCGGGTCGGCCTCGGCCGTCTTGGTGCCGTAGGGCTGCGTGTCGAAGTTGAACGTGATGTAGCGGATCTCGCCGCCGGGGCCGTCGACGACCTTGACGTTGTCGTCCCCGCGCAGGTCCTCGATGTCGGTGGCCGCGAGGCTGCGGTACGCGACGTCGATGTCGCCCTGCTGGATCTCGAGCTTGAGGTTCGAGGAGTCCGCGTAGTACTTGACGTTGACCTCGTCGGTCTTCGGCTTGCCCAGCAGGCCCTGGTAGTCCGGGTTGGCCTTGTAGGACACGAGGTTGTTGAAGTCGTAGTCGGTGATCACGTACGGGCCGGCGAACGCGTTGGCCTTGACGATGTCGTCGTCGGGCGTGAGGGCGTCGGGGGAGAAGACCTCCTCGTCGACGATCGCGCCGGGGAAGCTCGACAGGATCTGCGGGAACACCTGGTCGTCAGCCGCCTTGAGGTGGAACACCGCCGTGGTGTCGTCGACGGCGTCGGTGCTCTCGAGGTTGTAGAGCAGCGACGACGGGCCGTCGGGGGCGGCGATCTTGAGCTGCCGGTCGAACGTGAACTTCACGTCCGAGGCCGTCAGCTCGTGACCGTTGGCGAACTTGAGGCCGGGCTTGAGCTTGACGGTGTACTCCGTCGGGCTCGTGAACTCGGCGGACTCGGCGGCGTCGGGCTCCACGTCGGAGGAGCCGTACGGCGCGTTCATGAGGAACTCGAACACCTGGGTCTGGACGGCGAGGGACCCGTTGTCGTACGAGCCGGCGGGGTCGATGGTCACGATCTTGTCTGTCGTGCCGATCGTGATGGGACCGCCGCCGCTGCCGCTGTCGGCGGTGCTGCCACCGTCGTCGGAGCTGCCACTGCACGCGGTGAGCACGAGGGCGGTGGCCGCGATACCTGCGGTGGCCGCGAGCATGCGGCGACGGTTCTGCGCAACGGAGGACATCCGCTACCTCTTTCGTCAGGAGCCGGCGGCCTGCTTGTGGCAGGCCACGTGTGTTCTATGTGGACGGATGTCTAACACACAGATGTGACGCAGGATCCCACCGTCTTACTGGTGCGTAACATCCAGATATCGAGATGGTCACGGCCCGGCGACAGTGCCGAGAGGGCTCCCGTCCTGCGGCGACGGTGCCGCGCGGTGCCCGTCCCAGCGACCATGGCACGATCGCGGCCGGTCAGCACGCTGCGGCCTGACCGCGACGTGGCGGCAGCGCGGTTGCCGTGCCGCGTGCCAGGCTGGCGCCGTGGACGACGCCTCCGACCTGGCCGCCGCGGGGACCCGGGACGAGCCGGAGCTCGCCGAGCTGACCCGCCTGGTGCGCGAGTTCAGCACCGAACGCGACTGGCAGCAGTTCCACGACCCGAAGTCCGTGATCCTCGCCCTCGTCGGCGA
Organism: Cellulomonas sp. URHB0016; assembly: GCF_054057935.1. Taxonomy (NCBI): domain Bacteria; kingdom Bacillati; phylum Actinomycetota; class Actinomycetes; order Micrococcales; family Cellulomonadaceae; genus Cellulomonas; species Cellulomonas sp. URHB0016. The sequence continues at coordinate 3,412,813 of NZ_JBSRZU010000001.1, forward strand.
GGTGGGGGAACTCGCGGAGCTGTTCCAGTGGGTCCCGGCGGCCTCGGCCGTCGAGGTGTTCGACGCCCCCGACCGGCGGGCGCGCGCCGCCGAGGAGATGGCCGACGTGCTCGTCTACCTCGTGTGCCTGGCCGACGTGCTCGGTGTGGACCTCGGCGCGGCGGCCCGGGCCAAGCTCGCCGACTCCCACCGGCGGTTCGTGGCCGACGAGGTGCGGGGACGGGCACCGGAGAAGCGGTGACGCGGGGCTCGGGACCGCCCGGCTCCACCACCACACCGTGGTCGTGTATGCGGGACGAAGGGCCCTCACGAGCGGCCGGGCGGGGGCCTAGCGTCGGGCGCATGCCTCGTGTGCGGTCGGTCCTGCGTGTGCGTCGAGCGTGGGTGGCCGCGGCTGCCGTCGCCGTGTGCGCCGCGGCGGCCCTCGTCCGGGACGTGATCCACGTGACCGGCCAGGTCGGCCGTGGCGACTGGGCGTGCGTCGCCGTGTCCGTCACGGCGGGGAGCGTGGCGCTGTGGGCACTGCTGTCGCTCGGGATGGAGCACCGCCACCACGGGCACCGGTGAGCCGTCGGGCCGGTTCGTGGCCCGCGCCGTCAGTACTACGCCGACTACAGCGGATGGTGGCGTGACGCATCTGTCCTCACCGAGATCGGTCCCGCCCTCGCCGGGCTGTTCCGTGACGCCGAGCCGACCGTGATCCTCGGAACCGAGGCGCACGGCTTTTCTGCTCGGACCGCTGGTCGCGCGCACCTCGGCATCGGGTTTCGCCGCCGTGCGGAAGGAGCCCGAACGCGCCTCGCACGACGAGGTGTGGCTGGTCCGGAGGACTCCGCCCGACTACCGGGACCGGGACCGGCACCTCGACCTCGCCGTCCGCCGCGCCGTGCTCCGCTCCGGTGACCGGGTGCTCTTCGTGGACGAATGGGCCTCGAGAGGCGGGCAGGCGCTGGCATGCCAGCAGCTGGTCGACGACGCACAGGCTCGGTGGCTGGGTGCCGCGGTCGTCGTGGACGCCCTGGAGAACTCAGCCGACCGACGTGCGCTCCACCTTCGCGGCCTGGTCCACGTGCGGGAGCTCGACCGCCGCTGAGCCCGCGGACGAGCCGCGACCGAGTCACCGTGACCGCCTCGCGAGCGGATCGCCCGTGGGTGCGCTCGTCGAAGTCTGCGACCTCGACGACACGGCGGTCAGGTGGTGGGCCCCGTGGGGATCGAACCCACAACCCGCGGATTAAAAGTCCGCTGCTCTGCCAATTGAGCTAGAGGCCCCGACGTGCGGCAATTCATCGGGAGAACCCTAGGGAGAAGGCTAGGGACAACCCGGCGTCCTGCGCGTCGCCGAGGACAGGCTACGTGCTCGCCATGCCGTCCTTCGTGTCCTGACCGACCGACACTCGCGCAACGTGCGGGGACGTCGTACGGTGCCCTGCCCTCGGTGCATGCCCGCCGATGACGCCTCGCGCCTCGCTGCAGAGCAGCGCGCACGGGTGCTTGTCGACGCGCAGCTCGCCGCGGCAGGATGGCTGGTCCAGGACTAGAGGGATCTGAACCTGATCGCCGGTCCCGCGTCGCCGTGCGGGAGACCGTGATGGCGGCCGGACACGGGCGGGCCGACTGCTCGCTGTGCGTCGACCGCCGGGTCGTCGGTGTCATTGAACCCAAGCCGCAGGGCACGACGCTGTCGGGTGTGGAGCGGCAGTCCGCGATGGACACGACCGGTCTGCCCGAGCCCCACCTGAAGAAGGCGTGAAGGCCACTCTGGATGGCCAAGTCCGACGGACAACGATGGTCACGTGTGTCTCGAGCGCATCGTGCCGGCGGGTGAACAAGGGTCGGGCGGCGAGGTCCGTCTTGGACCCGCCGAACGAGGATTCCAGGTTCCACGGGTCGCGGTGGCCCCATCGGGCGCCGTGGTCAACACGAACCGCGAAGTGTCCACCCAATGTGCAGGCGGCCCGAGTGCTCAAACCCGACCGAACGTTGCCGATCGGGCAGGACGAGTTCGTGCCGCTTCTGGGTGGCTGCCACAGTCACCGGAGAGGATCGCATGACGGCGGATCGGCGTGGTTCGGAGCCTGGGCACGTGGCGCTCGGCCTACTCATCTGGCTGGCTGGCGCGACGTTTTGCACGTGGTTCTCGCTGCAGACCTTGACGGGCGGATGGCTGGATACATGGGACTGCACGATCGGCGCGCCCAACGGCAACGGCCCCGCATCTCTGTTTTGGGGCACTGCCTTCGCACTGGTTCCTTTGCTGTTCGGCGGGATGGGCGTTCTACTTTTCCGCTTCGTCCCACCGATGGTGACGCGACATAGGTTCTGGGTCGCGTGTGGCTTCTTCGTGATCGTCGCGGGTCTGATCGCTGCCGCGACGGCGTGGCTCTTTCCAGAGTTCTGGGTCACGTCAAGCAACGGGACCAGCTGCTCTTTGTTGCAGATCGGCGAGAGTCTCGACTGACCTTGGCTTGTCTCCGAGCCAGGCCCGGTATGGAACGTGGCTCACCAGGCCGCTGTACGGCTGGCCAGCCGCAGACGTCGACGAGCGCGCTGGCGCAGCCGACGGTTTCCGACTGGTGCGACGGTTCGTCACGTTCGCATCCACCGGCGGGGAGGACTTCGGTGGACGTCACCGCGCATGACCAGGTGGGCAGCTACAGGCTCGACTTCGCGGTCCGGCACGCGCAGCGACCTGGCAGGTTCGTGCTCGCCGTCGAAGCGGACGGCGCCGCGCACCACTCGGGCGTCTTCGCCCGCGAGCGTGACCGGCTACGACAGCAGTCGCTCGAGGCGCGGGCCCGGCGTTGGTGCGCATCTGGTCGACCGACTACTTGCGCGACCCCGACAGCCAGATCGCCCGCGTCCTGACCGCCTACCAATCCGTTCGCGACGGGCGACGGGCACCCCTGACCGCAGAAGCAGCGCCGAGACCATGCCGTCGGGCCGACCAGCAAGGGGCGAGGTTCGCAGGTGGGCCACGGCGGAGTCGAGCGGTGTTTGGCGGCAGTGCGTCAACGGGACCGTCGTCCACGTCGACCGGATCAGGACCCGACGGGCAGACCCCGGGTTGCACTGAGGTCGCCCGCGGCCTGGGCGAGCAGGAGGCGGGTGGCCTCGGCGGCGGGGACCGGCCGGGAGAACAGGTACCCCTGCACCAGCGGGCACTCCAGCTCCACCAGGGCGGCGGCCTCTGCCTCGGTCTCGACGCCCTCGGCGATGACGGACAGGCCGAACCGGTCACCCATCGCGACCATCAGGCCCACGAGCTCCCGGCTGCGCTGGCTGGTCAGGATGCGCTGGACGAACGAACGGTCGACCTTCAGTGCGCCGACCGGCAGCTCGTGCAGGGCGGACAGGGACGAGTGTCCCGTCCCGAAGTCGTCCACGTGGATCTCGATGCCCTCGGCGCGCAGCTGGCCCAGGAAGCTCACCGCGACGTCCTGGCTGTGCATGATGACGCCCTCGGTCACCTCGAGCACCACCGAGGACGCCGGGACCCCGAAACGGCCGAGGGCCGAGTGCAACGTGGGGCGCAGGTCCGGGTCCCAGAACTGACGGTTCGACAGGTTGACGCTCACGGTGGACTCGTCGAAGCCGGGAACGGTGTCGAGCCACTCCCGGATCTGGCGGCAGGTCTCGATGATCGTCCACTGGCCGATCGGCCGGATCTGGCCCGTGGCCTCGGCGACGGGCAGGAACTCGTCGGGAGGGACCATGCCGCGCTGGGGGTGGTGCCAGCGGATCAGCGCCTCCAGGCCGACGATGCGGCGGGTGTCCAGCCTCACGATCGGCTGGTAGTACAGCTCGAACTGGCCCTCGGCGATGGCTTGGTCGAGAGCGGACTCGAGCTGCAGGCGGGCCATCGCGCGGGCGTGCATCGCCTCGTCGAACATCACGACCGAGCCCGGCCCCTGCGCCTTCGCCCGGTACATGGCCGTGTCGGCGTCGCGCAGGTACTCGTCGGCGGAGGCGTAGCCGGCCGCGGTCACGGCGATGCCGGCCGCCGCACTGACGGCCCGGGTCCCCTCGGCGAGGGCCACCGGGACGGACATGGCGGTGAGCAGGCGCTTGACGATGTCCGGCAGGCCGGAGACGTCGCGGACATCCTCCAGGAGCAGCACGAACTCGTCGCCGCCGAACCGCGAGACCGTGTCGCTGACGCGCAGCTCGGCCGACAGCCGCTTGGCGACCTCGACGAGGAGCTCGTCGCCGACCTGGTGGCCGAGGCTGTCGTTGACCACCTTGAAGCCGTCCAGGTCCAGGAAGACCACGGCGAACGTGAAGTCGGCCTGGCGCCGAGTGCGCAGGATCGCCCGGTCGAGCCGCTCCAGGAACAGGGCCCGGTTGGGCAGTCCCGTCAGGAGGTCGTGGTGGGCGTCGTTGCGCAGGCGCTCTTCGAGCTTCTTGCGCTCGGTGACGTCCGTCATGGACCCCACGAGCCGCGACACCTTGCCGTCCGGGTCCCGGACCGAGAGCGCGTTCGTGATCATCCAGCGGTAGGTGTTGTCCGCCGTGCGCAGCCGGTACTCGACCTCGAGGGACGCGTCGAGACCGGTCAGGTGGTTCGAGAGTGCCCGGTCGACGCGGAACCGGTCGATCGGGTGGATGCGGCTCAGCCACTCCTGGGCGGTGGCGTCGAGCTGGTCGTCGGAGTACCCGAGCAGCGCCTTCCAGCGCGTGGAGTAGTAGACGGTGTCCGATCTGAGGTCCCAGTCCCACATGCCGTCGTTGGCGGCTTCCGCGGCCAGGGCGTAGCGCTCCTCGCTGACCTGGAGCCGCTCGACCGCGCGGGCCTGGTCCAGCGCCACCGACAGCAGGACCACCCAGTGGTTGAACCGCTCGAAGACCGCTTCCTCCATGACGTCGAAGGGTGCGCTGAGGGCGAGGAAGCCGTGGTCGCTGCCGTCGAAGCGGACGGGCAGCACGAAGGTCAGCTCGTCGCGGTCCGGCTCGTCGAGCCGTGCCAGGGACGCCGGCGGGAAGGCACGGACGTCCACACGCTCGCCCAGGTGCACGCCTGCCGTGTCGTGGGGGTAGACCCCGGCGAGCTGCAGCTCGCCCGCGTCGTCCCACAGGGCGAGGGCGGCGGCTCGCATGTCGGTGCCGTCCAGCCAGGCCAGTGAACGGACGTCCCGGTCCTGGCGGCGCACGAGCTCGGTGCTGACCAGGTTGAAGCGGCGCTGGATCTCGACGTGCTGGTTCACGACGGCGTTGCTCTCGTTGCGCCGGTGGAACTTGAGTGCGCGGGTCGCGACGTCCACCGACCGCCGGTCGACCGCGGCGGCGGCGAGTGCGTCGCCGGGACGGAGGTGGGCGGTGACGGCCTCGGCGAGCTGCCGCACCACGTGGAGGGCGTTCAGGGGGTAGGGCGACCCCGCGGACACGTGCCGCAACGAGTCCCCAGCGGCCTTGTCCGCCTTGTTGAGCCCGTCGACGGTGCCCGGGTCGGCCTCCGCCAGGAGCGTCTCGGTGGAGAGCGCGACGAGGTGCTGGACCGCGGCCCGCAGGCCGTCCAGCTTCGTGCCCGTCAGGATCTGCTGGCCGTACAGAGCCCTGCCGAGCTCGACGATGAAGGGGCGGCTCAGCTTGTCCAGGCCGGACCCGGTGGCGGCCTCGTCGACCTCGGACCCGCGGCACCCGCAGGACTCCCGTACGACGAAGCTGACCGGCATGCAGTGCAGGCCCGGCTCGACGTGCTCGCCGGCCAGACCACGCAGGGCCAGCGAGCACGCGACGGCGCCGGCCGTGGTGAAGCTCTGGGCCACGGTCGACAGCGCCGGGTTGTGTTCGGCGGCCTCGGGGATGTCGTCGAACCCGACCACCGCGATGTCGTCCGGCACCACGAAGCCGTCCGCGGCGAGCGCCTCGATGAGCGCCATCGCGGTCACGTCGGTGCAGGCCACCACGGCGGTCGGCATCTCGTCGAGCTCCCGCAGGCTCCGCACGGCGGCCGTCGCCTCGTACTGCTCGTCGAGGGTCCAGGCGATCGGGAACGGCTCCGTCGGGGTCAGGCCGTAGGAGCGCATGGCCTCGCAGTACGCCTCGTACCGCATCGCGTCGTCGGCGTTGGCCGGTTCCCGCCCGGTGAACGCGATGTTCGAGTGCCCGTGGCCCACGAGGTGGTCCAGGGCCGCCGTGATGCCCTGGGCGTTGTCCGGGACCACGGTCGGGCAGGCGTACCCGGACGGCGCCTCGTACACGGTCACGACCGGCTTGCCGCTCGCGGCGAACTCCCGCAGGTAGGAGGCGTCGACGGACGCCTGCGCGACGACGAGCGCGTCGAGGTTGTCCCAGCCGACCTGCGCGGTGAACAGCTCGTCCTCGAAGTCGAGGAACCCCGCGTCGTGGGTCTGGATCGCCACGATCCTCGCTCCGTGCGCGCTCGCGGTGTCGATCACGCCGGTGAGCATGCTCCCGAAGAAGTACCCGTGGACGTTCGGGGCGATGTATCCGATGGTCGGCTGACGAGGCCGGTTGCCGACGCCACTGACGTCCCGGTCCTCGCTGCTCGTTGACACCGCCATGACCGGTGATATCGACAGCTGCCGGACGAATCTGAACGTTGCGTCGGCAGTGTGCGGTCGACGGCTCCGCACGGCGACGGGCGCATCGCGCCGCCCCAACGTGTCGACGTCGGAGCCAGCTCGACCAGAAACGCGACCGCCGAGCGTCGCGTGGGACTCTGCGCGCACCTCCGGCCTGGTCGATGGTCGCGTCCCGGACCGCACAGACGCCCGCTCATCACCAGCCATCAGGAAGGGCGCGCTCTGACGGCCGATCGACAAGGTCTGCTGCGTTCGTCGACCCACGGGCGGATGGTCGCTTCACTCGTCGACCGCGCGCCGGTGCAGCGCTGGTGTATTTTCAGGCCGCTGCCGTCGCCCGGAACGGTTGGTCGGTCCGTCCGCGCGTCGTCGAGCTGGAGCACCATGTCGCCTCATCCCCCTCGCCGCCCCCGAGCGCGTCTTGGCGCACTGGCGGTGACGCTGGCGCTGGTGGTCGGAGGAGAGGTGCTGACGCCCATGGTCCCGGTCGCAGCGGCGTCGTCCGATCCCTCCGACGCGTCGGCGCATGCAGTGGGTGTCGCGGACGACGGGCGATCCGGGTCGGACACGTCGCCCGCGCCCTCCACGACGGGCGACGGCCCCGAAGCGCCACAACCGGCGGCGCCTCGGACCGGTGGTGCGGCGGCTGGGCCGACCGGGGCGACGACGGCCGGCCCGACGGCGACAGCCGCGAGCACCGGAGCGCCGGAGCTCGCACCGGAGTCGCAGCCGTTGGAGGCGCAGGACGCGAGCACGCCGTACCCGCCCCGCGGTGTCAGCATCACGGAGCCCGGCGTCGACCGGTTCACGATCGGGTGGACCGAGCCCGTCGGGGGCGCCACGCCGACGGGGTACCGCGTGTGGGTCTGGGAGCGGGCCTGGGACGGGACGACCCAGGTCCTCGACCTGACTGTCGACGCCGGCACCCGCAGCTTCGTCGCGACCGGCCTCAAGAGGGGCACGGAGTACTCGGTCGATGTGGCCACCGTCACCGCTGCGGGGCTGTCGGCGGCGGAGCACGACGTCGCGAGGACGGTGCTGACCGACCACCGGCCCGAGGGTGCCCTCGAGTCGGTGGCCGTGATCCCGGGCGGAGCCGGCGTGCGGGTCGTCGGCTGGGCGCTGGACGTCGACTCCGCCGACCCGCTCGACGTCGAGGTCCGGGTCGACGGCGTCCGGGTGGACCGCGCGGTGGCGAACCGGAACCGACCTGACATCGGTGCGGCGCACCCGGGGAGCGGCGACCTGCACGGGATCGACTACACGTGGTGGTGGGCTGTCCCCAGCAGCATCGTCGGCACCCACGAGGTCTGCCTCTGGACCCAGGAGCCGAACGAGCCGTGGCAGCTGGGTGAGACGAAGCTCGGTTGCAGGAGCGTCACGATCAAGCCTGCGCAGCCTCTCGTCGGCAACGTCGACGCCCTCACGAGGTCCGGATCCAGCATCACGGTGGCGGGCTGGTCGCTCGAGCCGTCGGGCGGCGAGGACGTGGTCGTCATCGTCGAGGTCGACGACGACGTGGTGACCGACAGGTGGACGGCGTACCTCCACACGGACGTCGTGCGGCCGGACGTGGCCGCCGCCTACCCGGGCACCGGTGCTGAGCACGGCTTCACGGTCACCCTCCGGTCCGACCCCGGCAAGCACCAGGTGTGTCTGTGGGCGTTGCGCGAGTGGGCGGACACCGCGACGAGGACGTCGCTCGGGTGCCGGTTCCTCGGGGTGGACCCGACAGTCCCGGTGGGGAACTTCGAGTCCCTGGCGAGCACGCCGGCGGGGCTGTCGTTCTCGGGCTGGGCGGTCGATCCGCAGGCGGCTGGTCCGATCGACGTCGACATCCACCTCGACGGCAGCCTCGTCGGGACGGTGAGCACGACGACGGCGCGTGGCGACGTGGGACGGGCGTACCCCGGGACGGGCGACCTGCACGGCTACTCGGCATCGTTGCCGGCGGTGCCGGGAAAGCACGAGGTCTGCCTGTCCACCTACGACGCCACGTACGACCGGGACACCCCGTTGGGCTGTCGCACGGTGACCGCGGTCCCGCAGGCGAACCAGCTCCCGGTGGGGAACTTCGAGTCGTTGACGTCGAAGGGCTCGTGGGTGACGTTGTCGGGGTGGGCGCTGGACCCCGACGTGAACGGTTCGGTCGACGTGCACTACTACGTCGACGGCGGCTGGGGCGGCGCCGAGAGTGCCCAATCGTGGCGGCCGGATGTGGGCCGGGCCTACCCGGGGACGGGTGACCAGCACGGGTTCAGCATGGGGTTCGAGGCCCTTCGGGGGACGCACCAGGTCTGTCTGTACGCGATCGACGCCACGTCCGGGGGAAACACCCCGATGGGGTGCCGGACGGTGAACGTGGCGATGTTCGGAGCGCTGCACGCCCGGTGGGCTCCACGCTGACCTCCGTCGGGGCCCTGCGGCGTTCGATGGATGAACGTCCGTTCGGCGCCCATTCGCCTACCGGGTGGGCCGCCGTAGGGATACCCTCCCGGCACACGATGGCTCCGCTGAGCCGGGGCCCCCAGCAGAGAGCATGCCCAGGTGAGTGTGGCCGCAGGTCATCCCGGTGCGGTGGTGTCGCGATGAGCCTGAGCGTGTGGATGCGCCCGGCACGTGCGGCCGACGGCGGGCTGCTCGTTCCGGGTACACCGACAGGTCGGGGATGCGACCTGCTCCTGGCTCCGGCCGGCGCCCGGGTCACCATGGGGGACGTGCGGATCGAGCTCCCCTACGAGGAGTACGGCGACCCCGACCACGGGTGGTTGATCACCCGGTGGAGCTCAACCCGAGGCGGCGACCAGATCGGGGCAGCCATCGGCGGCACCGGCACGCACCTGGGGGACATTGCCGCCCTGCGAGCAGGACGGTCGACAGCGGTGACGGCGTTCAATGCCGTCTCGACCACGCGCGACCGTGCCCCGCTGTTCGCGTCGTCGTTCGTCCGTCCGGGGGTCGAAGCAGACACCGACGCGATGGGCGTCCTGTGCCGGACCCTCGCGCTACGACCGACATGGCGCCCACAGCTCGCCGACCCGCACCGCGTGGCGGCGTTCCTGCATGACCTTGCGACCCGTGAACACGAGGCGTTGGACAGTCGCACCGGTGTCCGCCGGCGAACCGTCGAGACGTGCGTCGCGATGGTCCAGCTCGGGCTCGCGCACCCGCTCCAAGGGCGCCCATTGCCCGACCAGGCGCTACCCCCCGAGGACGAGGTCGTGGACCGGGTGACGCGAAAGGTCGCGAACAACCGGTACGCGCTGCGTGCTGACGAGGCGACGATCCGGGCGATCGTGAAGCGGAACTACCTCGACATCGAGCCATGGCCGTTCTGGGCGCTGATGCCCGCCGACACCGCTGGGGCATGACGGGGACGACGCGCGACGGGTCGGCTGGGGACGCTCGCCTGGCTCTCGAGGCCCGGGCGGGCGGCTGACGAGCCGCGCCCTGTCGCGGACGCGACGTCGACGTACGCAAGGAGCACGTCCTCGGGCTGGGCGACCGGTCAGCGGCCGTCGAGCAGCTGGACCACCGACGTCGAGCCGAGGTGGCGCGCCCACTCGAGCGGCGTCGCGCCGAACCGGGCGTCGCGCGCGGAGGGGTTCGCGCCGAGGGCCAGCAGCAGCGTCACCATCTCGGGGTCGTCGTCCGCCGCTGCCGCGTGCAGGGCCGTCTCCCACGGTTGCTCGACGGGAGCGTCGCGCCGCCCGAACGCGTTGACGTCGAAGCCGAGCTCGACCAGCAGCGTGACGGCCGGAGCCTTGCGCCGCGACACTGCCCACACGACCAGTCCTGGTCGGGCCCGGACCGCCGAGGCGCGCACGTCGTCGCCGAGCGCTGACACGCGGTCGCGGTCCCCGGTCATCACTGCCGCGACGAACTCGTCGACCGGGGCGAGGTTGCCCGGTGTCGCGCCGTGGGACGCCAGGTAGTCGGCGATCTCGCGGTCGCCCGTCATCATCGCGAGACCCCACGGGCTCGGCGGGTTCGCGACCGGTTCGTGTGTCGACGGCCGCCCGGCCGCCGGCCACGGCCCTCCGTCGAGCGGCGAGCGGACGTCCACGCCGTGCTCGGCGAGCAGCCGGACGCGGGCTGCCTGGCCGTGCTCGACGGCCCAGCGCAGGAGGTCGCGGACGAGCTGTTGGGGGGAGTCGACCACATCGGGCCCGAGCCGTCGCCTCCAGACGCCGCCGTCGCCCTGGCCGAGGCCGTAGCCGAACAGCAGCTCGAGGTGGCCGTCGTCGGTGCCGAACATGCGGTTGTACAGCGTCTGGCTGTCGTTGGGGTCCGCGCCCCGGTCGAGCAGCAGCGTGGCGAGGGCGACCGACTCCGGGTGCCGCGGCTGGCGCTGCGGGCCGCCCTCGCCCTCGCCGAAAGCACCGGTGAGCAGCGTGAACGGTGTCGGAAGCCCGTTCCACAGGTACCCCTCGTCCGGGTCCGCACCCGCGTCGAGCAGCATCCGGGCCGTGGTCGTGGCGTCCCCGCCGCTGATCCGCGAGTACGCGAGATAACCCAGGGGACGCCAGCCGCGCGGACCGCCGCGGCGCTGGGCCAGGCTCGGGTCGCGGGCGAGGAGCCGTGCCACGGCGTCGGGGCGCGCTGCGGCGGACGCGGCCCAGATGTCGCCGTCGACGACCTCCGGGTGCGCCTCCAGCAGCGCACGCGCGGCCGCCCACCGGCCAGGGCCGTCGGCCGCGGAGTAGGTCAGGCAGGCCAGCCGGCAGAGCTCAGCGGCGACGCTCCGGGGCGCCGACTCGTCCTCCGGCGCCCAACCGTGCTCGGCGACGGCGTCGAGGTAGTGGCGAAGCCGGGGCCAGCTCAGGAAGCCGTACTCGCGGGCGAGCGTGAGCTGCGCGGCGTTGAGCGGGAGAGCGGACAGGTCTGCCGGGGGGTTCGGATGGTGCCGGGCGATCCGGGCTGCGGCGGCGGGGTCACCCGCCGCGGCGGCGCGCTGCAGATCTCGGGCCTGCCGGCGCAGGTGTCCGAGGTCGGGCTGTTCGGGCAGTGACACGGTCGCCACAGCGACCCCCTCTCGCCGCCCGGTCGTCCGCGTGGTCGGGCCGAAAGGAGGCGGGTGAAGGAGCGGTGCCTCTCGGACCCAGGTGGGCTCTGCCCTGCCCGCGGACCGGTCGGCTGCCTGGAAGCCGTTCGCCAGCGTACCGACGCGCGTCTGTGGGGTCACTACCCGTGGCGTGTGGACCCGCGCGTGCTACGAGGCGTCGACGTCCGCCACCGGTGGCCACGGGACGGCCGCCGGCCGGGAGAGGATGATCCGTTCGGGCCACCGGGTGCTGACGTCGAAGCTGTAGAGCTCGACCTGCCGCTCGTCGGCGAGCATCAGGGTCAGCAGGTCGGTCGGTGTCGACCCCTCCGCGCCGCTCGCCGCCCGTGCCCCCACGATCTCGTCCCAGGGAAGCGTCACCGCCAGCTCCCGGCGACGACCGGTGAACAGGCGCACGCCGGCGGGGTGCGCGACGAGGAACACCTCGACCGGCCGATTCTTTCCCTTGACGGCGAGGCCGAGCTCTGCGGCACCGGGGCTCCGCACGCGCAGGCTCGTCCACACGAGCGCGTCGGGGTAGTTCACCCGCACCCAGTCGTTCTCCTTGTTGACGGAGCGGGAGGCCAGCAGCATCAAGGTGAACGAGATGGCGGCCGCCCCCAGGACCACCAGACCGACGGGGGAGCCGCGCAGAAGCAGCAGGAACAGGCCGATCACTGCGAACGTCCCATGCCACGTCCACAGGAAGCGGTTCTTCCACCAGGGACGGTTCGCCGGGATGGTCGGTGAAGGATCTGTCATGCCCAGAAGTATCGGCGAGTCCCGCCGGCGATGGACGCATCGACGGCTGACCGGGGCTCAGCGGGCCCGCCGGCTCCTCGGCGCTACGCCGCTCGGGCGTAGGCCCACCCGCGGCACTTCCCTGTGACGGCAGGTCGGGCGAAGATCGCGCATGCCCGACCTGCCGACTGCCCGATGAGCGCCCCGCTCGGCGCCCTCACCGCGCCGGACCCGGCCGGGCCCGGACGCAGGCCTCTGTCCGGGAGAGGTCTGGTGTGGCGCGTGGTCGTGCTCGCTGCGCTGTTCGCCGGTGCCCAGCCGTTCCTCTGGCTCGGCCTGACGATGCTCGAGCTCGCCGGGTCGCGGTACGGGTTCTGGTGGGTGCTGCTGGTGGAGGCGCCGTGGGTCCTGGTGACCTGGTGGGTCCTGGCCCGGGCTCGGCGACCGATGCTGACGCTGGGCGCGGCGAGCCTGGTGGTCGTCGTGGCGGCGCTCGTCATCCCGACGGTCTCGACGCCGGCTCCGGACCGGGTCCAGCTCACCGCGGACCGCCTGCCCGTCCCGCCGGACTGGGTCGTCATCGAGAACGTGGCACACGGCAACAGCCTGTGCTTCGACGTGTGCCCGAGCCTGACGCGCACGTACTCGACGCCCGTGACCGGCGACGAGCCCCATGGCGTGCTCGCTGCGGCGCTCGACGCTCACGGCTGGCGCCGGCTGGACTACGGCTGGGCGCGGGGACGGTTCACGATCGTCATCGCGGACCGGGACGCGGAGCTCTCGGCGCACGACCTGGACGCCCAGGCGTGGAACCGGGTGACGGTGCACCTCACGACGACGGGCTGACAGGCCCGTGCGACCATCGTGGGCATGCTGCTCAACCAGCGGACCGCCGACGGGATACGACGCGGTGAGGTGACGCTGGCGTTCCGACGCTGGTCGGCGCCCCGGGTGAAGCCTGGTGGTTCGTTCCTGTCGCAGGTGGGCATGGTCCTCGTGGGGTCCGTCGACGAGGTCAGCGACGCGACGCCCGAAGAGGCGCGCGCGGCCGGTGCGTCGTCGGTCGACGAGGTGGTCGGCGGCAGGACGGAGCTGCCGCTGTACCGGATCGGGCTGTCGTGGGGTGGTCCCGACCCGCGCCACGCGCTCTCCGCCGACACGTCGTTCACCGTCGAGCAACTGACGGACCTCGCCGCCACGTTCGCTCGCTGGGACGCCCGGACGCCGCCCTGGACGCGGCAGACCCTGGAGCTGATCCGCGACCGTCCGGGCACCCGTGCGCCGGACCTGGCCGCCTCGGTGGGACGCGAGACCGCTCCCTTCAAGCGGGACGTCCGCCGGCTCAAGGAGCTCGGCCTGACGCACAGCCTCGAGGTCGGCTACCGGCTCTCGCCGCGCGGACAGGCGTACCTGGACCGTCGGGACGCCGGCCCGTCGAGCAGATAGACGCCCCCGGAGGTGGTCGGGGCAGCGCGCCCCTGCCGGTCAGCCTCCGGCGAGGTACCGTCAGGGTGTGCCGCCCGCCAACTGGTACCCGGACCCGCATCAGCCCACCCGCCTGCGGTACTGGGACGGCGCCACGTGGACGGGCTACCTGGTCGATCCAGACCACCCTGACGTGGTCCGGTACGAGCAGCCGCCCTGGTCGCCGAACGTGCCGCGCGGCGGGATCGACGTGCCGCTGTCGATGGCCGTGATCTCAGCGTTCTGAGCCCGGGCGCTCAGGGGACGAGGACCTGCACCACGTGCCGGCGCCGCCGCAGGCGCACCGCCGTGATCGCGAGCGCGACCGCCGCCATGCCGACGCCGTACGCCACCCAGTGGACGATCGCGGCCTGCACGTCACCGACGCCGTCGACGGCGTGCCCCACGAGCTCGCGCGTGGACCACAGCGGCAGTGCCTCGGCCACGGCCTTGGTGGGGTCGATGATCATCTGGAGGCCCACGATCGTGATGAGCACCAGCATGCCTTCGAGCTCGCGCGGGACGAGGGCACCGACGAGCAGCCCCAGGACGGCGGCGATGGTCCCGGACGCGACCAGCGCGAGGACGGCGGACCAGGGGTGCACCGTCTCCTGGTCGACGGTGACGAGCACGGCGTACAGGCCCGCCACGAACGCACCGAGGCCCACGGTCGAGGTCAGCCTGCCGAGGTAGAGCCCGGCGGTGCCGTGCCCGGCCAGGCGGAGCCGGGGCTCGAGCGGGCGGACGCTGTTCGTGGCGAACAGCGACACCGTGCTGACGGCCCACGCCAGGCCGAGGCTCGCGAACCGGATGGCCTGCCCCTGGAAGTCGTCCCGCCGGGCGGCGTAGAAGACGAGCGGGACGACGACGAGCAGCAGGACCACCGTGCGACGGCCGAGCAGGTCGCGGACGGTCATCTCCGCGGTCACGGCGAGCCCGCGCATCAGGCGACCTCCGTCCCGGACAGGTCGAGCACGTCGTGGACGCGGTTCAGCTCGTGCAGCATGTGCGTGACGATGACGACCGCACGGCCCTCGCTGCACCACTGGTCGACGAGGCCCCAGAAGTCCAGGTAGCTGCCGTGGTCGAAGCCCTGGTAGGGCTCGTCGAGCAGCACCACGGCGGGGTCCGACAGCATCGTCGTCGTGACGTTGAGCTTCTGCCGGGTGCCGCCGGACAGGTGGCGGACCTGTTGCCGGCGCGGCACGGTCCAGTCGAGCGCAGCGGCGATCCGGCCGCCCTCGGCGACGGCCGCCCGGCGGGACAGCCGCCGCCCGCGGCCGAACCAGGCGAGGTGGTCGTCGGCGGTGAGGAACCCGTCGAGCCCCATCTCCTGCGGGCAGTAGCCCAGCCGTCCCTGGACCCGGACCGTGCCGCTGTCGGGCGAGACGAGCCCCGCGCAGATCTTGAGGAGGGTCGACTTGCCGCAGCCGTTGGCGCCGACGACGGCCAGGGAGCGCCCGGCGGGCACGCGGAACGAGACGTCCGTCAGGATCGGCCGCCGCCCGTAGGACTTGGTCAGGGACTCGGCCTGGAGCCCTCCGGCCTGCGGCATGGGAAGGCGCGGCGAGGTGGACGCCGCTGCGGGGACGGATCGGGTGTCGGCGTCGTCGGCAGCCATGTGGCGACCCTAGCGGGGGGCGGTTCGCGCGCCACGGCGGGTCCCGACCCTCGGCGGAGCCGCCGGCCGGTCGTGGTGCGGCGTCGGCGCCCTCACTCTGTCCGCGATGCAAGACGATCCTGTTCGAGGGCTGACACCCCTGGGTCCCGCTGCTACACATTGCCCTCCCCGACACCCAGGAGGCGATCGTGTCCTGTCGACACATCGGCTGTCCCGAGGTCCGCGGCTGACCGGACCTGTCTCGTCGACGTCCCGACGTGGCGTCCGGCACCGACGACCGATCCTCGAACCACCACTGCCACGACGTCGTCGTGGTCCCTCTCCCATCCCTCTCGCGACGGCCGAGCGCCGCCGCGCGCCGTCACACGCCCATCGCCAGGAGAAATCATGTCCCGTCCCCCGATCACCGCCCGCAACCTGCGACCTCGTCGTCTCGGTGCCGCCCTCGGCATCGTCGCCCTGCTCGCCGCGGCCGCCGCCTGCTCACCCGCCTCGGCAGGTTCCACCGAGGACGCGTCCGGCGCGACCGTCCTGCGCTACCAGGGCTCGGTCGGCCAGGTCGGCTTCCCCGAGCTCGCCGAGGACCTCGGCTACTTCGAGAACGTGAAGCTCGAGTGGATCGGGGACGTCACCGGCGGTCCGGCGTCGATCCAGGCGACGGCCACCGGAGAGACCGACTTCGGCGGCGCGTTCAACGGCGCGATCGTCAAGCTGCGCTCGTCGGGCGCAAAGATCACGTCCGTCATCGGCTACTACGGCTCCGACGACAAGACGTACGGCGGCTACTACGTCACCGAGGACAGCCCCATCAAGGGCGCGAAGGACCTGATCGGCAAGAAGATCGGCGTCAACACGCTCGGCGCGCAGTCCGAGTTCGTCATCCGCGAGTGGCTGACCCGCGAGGGCCTGAGCAAGGACGAGATCAAGCAGGTCGAGCTCACCGTCGTCCCGCCGATCAACGCGGAGCAGGTGCTGCGCGAGGGCCAGGTCGACGTGTCCGCGCTCAGCTTCGTGCAGAAGGACGTCGCCGAGGCGCGAGGCGGCCTGCGCTCGCTGTTCTCGGAGAAGGACCTGTTCGGCGAGTTCACCTACGGCAGCCTCGTGTTCCGCGACGACTTCATCGAGAAGAACCCGGAGGCCGTCAAGGACTTCGTCCAGGGCGTGGCCCGGGCGATCCGGTGGGCGCAGGTGACGCCCGTCGACGAGGTGCGTGCGCGCTTCACGAAGATCATCACGGAGCGTGGCCGCGGCGAGTCCACCGACCTCATCCCGGTGTGGAAGTCGACCGGCATCGCCGGTCCCGGCGGCGTCATCGCCGAGGACGAGATCTCGACGTGGGTCGACTGGCTGGTCCGCGAGGGCGAGCTGAAGAAGGGCCAGATCGAGCTCGACGACCTCTACACCAACGAGTTCAACCCCTACTCGAACGGCACCTACGACCCGGACTCGGGCCCGGACGGCAAGCCGCTGTCCTGACGTCCGCCGACCGCCCGTGCCCTGCACGCCCGACCGAGGAGGCATCATGCCCGCCCGTCAGCTCACCCTGAACCTGTTCATCCACCCGACCGGCCACCACGAGGCGTCGTGGCGGCACCCGTCCAGCCGGCCGGACCGCATCCACACCGCCCGCTACTACCAGGAGCTCGGCCGCCGGGCCGAGGCCGCGAAGTTCGACGCGGTGTTCTTCGCCGACGTGCCGCACCTCGCCGCCAACGTGGAGCACGGCGCGGCGGGCTGGCTGGAGCCGATCACCACGCTCGCGTCCATCGCGGCGGCGACCGAGCACATCGGCCTGATCGCCACGGCGTCGACGACGTTCTACGAGCCGTACAACCTGGCGCGGCTGTTCTCGTCCCTCGACCACCTCAGCGGCGGGCGCGCCGGCTGGAACATCGTCACGACCGCGTCGGCCGGGGCGGCCGGCAACTTCGGCCTCACGTCGTTCCCGGACGTCGAGGAGCGGTACGCGCGGGCCACGGAGTTCGTCGAGACCGTCACCCGGCTGTGGGACTCGTGGGAGGACGACGCGATCGTCCTCGACGTCGAGAACGGCCGGTACGCCGACCCCGCGAAGATCCACGACGCCGAGTTCTCCGGGCGGCACGTGCAGGTGCAGGGGGCGCTCAACGCGCCGCGCTCGCCGCAGGGGCACCCGGTGCTCGTGCAGGCCGGTGCGTCGAACGAGGGCCGGGCGTTCGCCGCCCGTTGGGCCGAGGCGATCTTCACCGCGCACCAGCGGCTGCAGGACGGGCAGGCGTTCGCGACGGACATCCGCGCCCGGGCCGCCGCGTTCGGCCGGGACCCGTCACACGTCAAGATCCTGCCCGGCATCAGCCCGTTCCTCGGGTCCACCGAGGCGGAGGCGCAGGCCCTGGAGCGGGAGTTCAACGAGCTCACCGTCCCGGCGTACGGGCTGCGGCAGCTCTCCGTGCTCACGGGCGTCGAGCTCGGCGAGGACCTGCTCGACAAGCCCGTGCCGGCCGAGCTGTTCGCGGCCGCCGGGGACGTCACCGACAACAACCGCTCGCGGCTGCAGGTCGTCGCGGGGATCGTCGAGCGCGAGCGGCCCACCGTGCGCGGCCTGCTGCACCGGCTCGCCGGGGCGCGGGGTCACCGGGTGATCGCGGGGACGCCCGAGCAGGTCGCGGACACGATCCAGGAGTGGTTCGAGAACGGGGCGGCGGACGGCTTCAACGTCATGCCGCCCGCGCTGCCCACCGGCATCGAGGTGTTCGCCGACCAGGTGGTGCCGATCCTGCAGGCCCGCGGCCTGTTCCGCACGGAGTACACGGGCAGCACGCTCCGCGACCACCTCGGGCTGCCCCGGCCGGTGAACCGGTACGTGGCGCCGGGCGCCCAGCCGGCGGACGCGCAGGCGGACGCGCAGGCAGGCGCGCAGGTCGACGAGCTGGTCGGCGCGTGACCACGACCCCGCCGGCAGCTCTGCGGGACCTCGTCGGTCCCGTGTACGTCCCGGCCGCGATCTTCGGCGTCGGCCAGGGGGCCGCGCTGCCGATCGTCGCGCTGACCGCGCGGGACCTCGGGGCCTCGGTCGCCGTGTCCGCCCTGGTCACCGCGCTCACCGGGGCCGGGCTGCTGGCGGGGGACCTGCCGGCCGGGCGGATCGTCGCCCGGTTCGGCGAGCGCCGCTCGATCCTGGGCGGCGCGGCAGCGGGTGCCGTCGGCGTGGCGCTGTGCCTCGTGGCGGGGAACCTGTGGACGCTCGCCGTGGGCGTGCTGCTGTCCGGCAGCGCCATGTCGGTGTGGTCGCTCGCCCGGCAGCGGTACCTGACCGAGGCCGTGCCGCTGCACCTGCGGGCGCGGGCCATGTCGGTGTTCGCGACGGCGTGGCGGACCGGGGCGCTGGCCGGCCCGTTCGTCGGGGCGGTCGCCATCACCGCCGTGGGGCTGCGCGGCGGCTTCGCGGTGCAGCTCGTGGCCGTGGTGGTCTCCGGGCTGCTCATGGCCCGCCTCCCGGACTCCGCGGGCCGCAGCCTGCGGGACCCGTCGGCGCCCGTCACCCCGCTCGCGGTCGCGTCCGCGTACCGGCGGATGTTCCTCACCCTCGGGATGGGCACGGTGCTCCTCGGGGCCGCGCGGGCGTCGCGCGACGCGGTCGTCCCCCTGTGGGGCGACCACATCGGTCTCGCGCCCGCGCAGATCAGCCTGCTGTTCGGCGCGGCGGGCGTGCTCGAGGTGATCGTGTCGTCGCCCGCAGGGCACCTCATGGACCGGTACGGGCGACGCGCGGTCGCGACACCTTCGCTCGCGCTGCTCGGCACCGCGTACCTGCTGCTGCCGTTCACCGGGTCCGCGGTCGCCCTCGGGCTGGTCGCCGCCGTGCTGGGCGTCGGCAACGGCTTCGGCAACGGCGTCGTCATGACCATCGGCGCCGACGTGTCGCCGGCGGCCAACCGGGCGGAGTTCCTCGCGTCCTGGCGGCTGCTGCACGACGCCGGCATGTTCGGCGGCCCGCTCGCCATCGCCGTCATCGCGCTCCACACGCTCGTCGGCGCCAGCCTCGCCATCGCGGGTCTCGCCGGCCTCGGGGCCGTCGTGCTCTGGCGGTCCATCCCCACGTTCATCCCGTTCCCGACCCGTGACGTCCCGATCCCTGCCGGCCCGGCCGCAGGACCGGACGGACGGTCCACCGCTCTCGAAGGGAGCCGCACATGACCACCACCACACCGCCGCCCAAGCTCCGGTTCGAGCACGTGCACAAGGAGTTCCACGTGCGCGTGCCCGGCGCCGGCCGCGGCTCGCGCACGGCGTTCACCGCGCTCGACGACTTCACGCTCGACGTGCCGGCCGGGGAGTTCCTCACCGTCGTCGGCCCGTCGGGCTGCGGCAAGTCGACGCTGCTGGACCTGCTCGGCGGGCTCACCGAGCCGACGTCGGGCCGCATCCTGCTCGACGGCGAGCCGATCACCGGCCCCGGCCTGGACCGCGGCGTCGTCTTCCAGCAGTACGCGCTCCTGCCGTGGCGGACCGCGCGGGCGAACGTCGAGTTCGGCCTGCAGGCCAAGGGCGTCGGTCGCCGTCAGCGTGCCGCCGTCGCGCAGGAGTACCTGGAGCTCGTCGGCCTCGACGGCTTCGGGGACCGCTACCCGCACGAGCTGTCGGGCGGCATGAAGCAGCGTGTCGCGATCGCCCGCTCGCTCGCGTTCGACCCCGAGGTGCTCCTCATGGACGAGCCGTTCGCGGCCCTCGACGCCCAGACGCGCGAGTCCCTGCAGGACGAGCTGCTGCGCATCTGGCGCGCCACGGGCAAGACGATCGTGTTCATCACCCACGGCATCGACGAGGCCGTGTACCTCGGCCAGCGGGTCGCGATCATGACGCCCCGACCCGGTCGCCTGCAGTCGGTGCGGACCATCGACCTCGACAGGGACGGCGACGCCGACGTGCGCTCGACGGCCCGGTTCGGCCGCCTGCGCCACGAGATCTGGTCCGAGCTGAGGGTCGCGGACACGTCCACGCCCGACCCGTCCGCGCCTGACCCGTCCACCGCGCCCGACGCGTCCACCGCGGCCGACGCGCCGCCCCGAGAGCTGGAGGACTCCCGTGTCTGACCGCCCCACGGCCGTGCTCGACGCGGCGCCCGCACCCGGCACGCCGGTCGACGACACCGTCGCGTTCGCCGACCCGCCCACGCTCGGCCGTCGACCGGCCGTCTCCGCACCACCCGTCTCCGTCGGGCGGCGGCTCGCCGCCGTCGCGGTCCGGGCCGCGCGCTCCTCGATCGCGATCGTCGTGCTGCTGGCGATCTGGGAGGTGGCGCCGCGGGTCGGCCTGACGGACCCGGTGTTCCTGCCGCCGTTCTCGACGGTGCTCGGGGCGCTCGCGGACCTCGCGACCAGCGGCGAGCTCGCCACGCACGTCGGCGCCAGCCTCGCCCGGGCCGGAGCGGGCTTCGCGATCGCGGTGACGGTCGCCATCCCGCTCGGGCTCCTGATCGGCTGGTACCGGCCGGTCGCCGAGCTGCTCAACCCGATCCTCGAGCTGTTCCGCAACACCGCCGCTCTCGCTCTCCTGCCGGTGTTCATCCTGATCCTCGGGATCGGTGAGACGTCGAAGATCGCGCTCGTGGTCTACGCGTGCTCGTTCCCGGTGCTGCTCACGACGATCACGGGCGTACGGACCGTGGACCCGCTGCTGGTGAAGTCGGCGCGCTCGCTCGGCCTGTCACCGGTGCGGCTGTTCCGGCACGTGGTGCTCCCGGCGGCCCTGCCGACGATCTTCACGGGTATCCGGATGGCCGGTGCCGCGTCGATCCTGGTGCTCATCGCGGCCGAGATGGTCGGCGCGAAGGCCGGGCTCGGGTACCTCATCACCTACACGCAGTTCAACTTCCAGATCCCGAAGATGTACGCCGGGATCGTCGTGATCGCGCTCGTCGGGGTGTCGATCAACGGGGTGCTGCTGGCGTTCGAGCGCCGGTTCTCACGCTGGCGGACCGCGTCGGTCTGACGTCGTCGCTGGTGGGCGCTGCAGGCCCCTGCGGGTCTGCGGCGCCCCCGTCGCGTCCACCCGGTCGCCCACATCGACGGATCGCCTGCGGCTGCTAGGAGCCTCTCCTGGCGTGCCGTCGTCGCGTCCAGACCTCGTCGACGACCACGGCGAACGCGACGAGCGCCAGCATGAACCAGAACGAGCGCCGGTCGGACATGAACAGGTCGACCACGAACCACGCCAGCACGACGCCGGAGATCCCCACCGCGGCCGCGGTCAGCCACGTCGACGCGCGCAGCTCGGCCCGCAGCCGGAACGCCGCCACGGCGACCAGCACGAACACCGCCAGCGACACGGCGCTGCCGACCGAGGCGAGCGCGCCGAGGCTGAGCACGGTCACGAAGAGGACCATCAGCGCGGCGGTGATCACCAGGCCGCCGTGCCGTCCCAGCCGGGTGCCGGAGCCGAAGACCGGCGGAAAGGTCCCGGAGGCGGCGAGCGCATTGGTCAGACCACGGGAGCCGTACAGCACCGCGGTCACGCTCGACGAGGTCGCCAGGAGCGCCGCGACCGTCATCATGACGAGCCCCGCCTGTCCGAGCGTCGGCTCGGCCGCGACCGCCAGCGCCCGTGGCCCGGCCTCGACGACCTCGGCGACGGTGAGGGTGCCGAACACGCAGACCGAGACGACCACATAGAGCGCCGTGGTGACGGCCAGCGCCGTGTACATCGCGACGGGCAGCTCGCGCCGTGGCTCGGCGAGGTCGTCGCCGGCGAAGGAGATGACCGCGAAGCCCAGGAACGCGAAGAACGTGAGGGCGACGCTGGCCACGATCGCGTCCACGCCCGGGTAGGTGCTCGGCGCCAGCAGCGAGAGGTCGACGGAAGGCAGCGTGCCGATGATGAAGACGACGAAGACGGCCAGCAGCAGGCCGACGACGGCGGACTGCACCCGGTCGACCAGCCGGGGTCCGGCCACCGTGACCCACGCACCCCCGACCACCAGCGCCGCGGCGCACAGCTTCGACAGCCACCCGCCGGGCGGCCCGTCGGCGATCACGACGGCGGCGTAGTCGCCGAACGAGGCGGCGACCATCGCACCGACCACGACGATCGCGGTCAGGTACCCGAGCCAGGCGGCCACCCCGACGAGCCGGCGGCTGCGGTACCCGTGCTGCAGGTAGACGACGAGCCCACCGGACGACGGCCAGCGCATCGCGAACTTCACGAGCGTGTACCCGAGCGCCGTCGCGGTCGTCCCGGCCAGCAGGAACGAGATCCACACCGCGGAGCCGGCGACCGCGCCGGCCTGCCCGAGCAGCGCGAAGATCCCGGCACCCACCATGGCGCCGATCCCCAGCACCACCGCGCCCCGTACGGTCAGCCGCGCGCCCGCCGCGGGCACCTGGTCGGACATCGGCGGCCCCCTTCGGGTGCTGCCGCCGGTGTCGCCGTCGGCATGTTTCGACGATAGACCGGCAGGTGAGCAGACCGCTCGACGGGCGGCGCCGGGCGCCGTGTCAGGCTGGGCAGGTGGACCTGTTCCGTCGTCTCCGGCCGCGCGCCGACCCGCCCCTGGAGATCCGGGTGGCCGAGGGGTTCCTCGCCGCCGAGGCTCCCGCCCTGCAACGGTCGTTCGTCGCGGCACTCCACCCGCGTGAGCGGCACGACCACGCGGACGTGCCGGACCTCCTCGAGATCGGTCGGGGTGCAGGGGACCGGCTCGTCGTGATCTGGCGCAACCTCGTCGTCGGGTTCGTCCCGGCGGAGCGTGCGCCGCAGATCGAGGCGGCCCTGCCCGCCGGTCCGCGCGCCGGGGTCACCGTGCGCGGCGTGGTGCACCAGGCCCACGGCCTCTGGCGCGTGTGGGTGGGCGACGGCCCGGCGGACGGCCTGCGGGAGCCGCCGGCGGGCCTCGACACGCTCCCGGTGCCCGAGGACACGATCTTCGGTGTCCGGCTCGTCCGGCGGGACGACCACGGGCCGGCCTGACGCCGCCGAGCGGGTGGACCGCGCACCCGCTGCCTCAGGCGTCGGTGCCGCCGTGCCGATCAGCCGGCATGGATCGACTTTTCGGGGTCTTCAGCGACGACGAGTCGCTCTACGACATCAGGCGCACCGACCCGGGCGACCCGGTCGCCGACTTCGAGCTCGGGTTCTGCGACATGGCGGCCGGCCCGTACGAGGCGCTGGTCCTGGAGACCGTCGACGTGCTTGCGGCCGTGCCGGGCGTCGTCGACGTGTGGCAGGAGGACCGCGAGGTCCTGCTCGTGCGCGCACCGGGCGTCGAGACGATCCGGCTCGCCGAGGTCGTCGACCGGTTCTGGCTCGACGCCCTCACCCGCACCGAGCCCGACCCCGCGTACGACGACGAGCTCGGCTCGCCCGACCCGCCCGACCTGGCGCGGGCCTGGAGCCCCGAGCCGGTCCCGGAGGGACCCCTTCCGTCCGCGCGGGACGCGCTGCGGCCGGCACCGTCGGCGCGCAGGATGTGGACCTACCTGGGCTGTGGAGCCGTCGCGACCGCCGGTGGGCTGGTACTCGCGCTGACACCCGGCGGCGGGTCGGGCGTGATGCCACTGGTCCTCGGGGTCGTGAACCTGGCGGTGGGGCTGGATATCGCGAGGCGACGGCGCGGGCTGCCGCGCTGAGCGTCACGGCGGCGGGCTGTCGTGAACGCTCAGGCTTCGCTGCCCGTGAGCGACGCCAGCGCCGCAGCGGCCGACTCCACACCGACCTCCGCGAACGGCCGCAGGAGCGACGACGTGTGTTCCGCCGGGACCTTGTCACCGAGGACGATCGCCTTGGCCGTCATCTGGATCATGCCTCTGACGAGGGCCCGGTCCAGCGGCCCGGAGAAGTCGGCGCGAGACAGGCCCAACGCCTTGTGGGTGTCGAGCGACGCCTTGGAGGTGGCGCTCTGCAGCGAGGCCGACCACCTGGCATACCCCACAGCCTTGACGGCATCGTCGACGCCCGGCTGATCCGCAAGCTCCACGAAGCGTGACCAGTCCACGTCCCGTGTACGGACCTCGGCCACGAACCGGGCGACGACCTCACTGTGGGGACCGAACTTGCCGTTGGTCATCACTACCTGGCTCTCAGGGGGTCGACGGGACAGGGACCCGGGTGTTCGCGACACCTCGGCGATCGGACGTACGGCGCTGCTCGCGGCCTCACTACGGCTGTTCTGCACCACAGTTGGCCAGGCGATTCCGGATGTCTTGTTTCGGACCTCGGCGAGAACGCGTGGTCACCGATCGAGGCGCTCCAATGCGGCGGCGGCGGCGGTGAACCCCACGTCGGCGAACGGACCGAGGAGGGCGCGACGCGAGTCGTGAGGCACCTTGTCGCCAGCAGCGATGACCTTGGCCGCGGTAATGACGTCGGTCTCGAGCGCGATGAATCGGGCCCAGTTCTCGGGGAACATTGCTCGGGTCAGGCCAAGACTTCGAAAGGCATCGTCGGCGGCACTGTCGACTGCGTGGTCCATTGCCGCGTCCAGGCGGGGGTCCAACGTTCTGAAGAGGCCGCGGCGGCCGGGGACTCCTTGCGCGAGGCGGTCGAGGTACCTGCTCCAGTCGGCAGGAGTCGACTGGCGTACCTCGACGACAAACCTCTCGACCAGGTCACCATGTGTTCCGTATTGCGACTGGACCACGACTAGACGCCTCCCCGCACCAGGTCGATCGGACCAAGCTTGACACTCAACGGCACAGCCCCGAGGCGGTGTTCCGGCAGACCATGTCGGCCAGCCTCGGTCAGCCGGTGTGGGAGGCGAGCGGCTCGACGACCGAGGTGAACCCGACGGCTGCGAACGGACGCAGGAGCGTGACGGCATGTTCGGGTGCGAGCTGGTCGCCCGCCGCGAGTGCGAAGGCAGCTGTGTTGATGGCGTCATCGATCCGCATCAGCTGACGGCGGCCCGGAAAGTCGTCGGGCGAGAGCCCGAGTGACCGGAACGCAGCGACCGCGTTGGCGTCGACCGTAGTCCGCACCGATGCCGGGAGCCGGACGGCCATCACGGCATCCGTCGCTTCGACCTGGGCCTGGCTGGGTCGCACCCGCTCCAGCAGTGCCGACCAGGTTGCCGATTTGCTAGCACGCACCTCGGCGAGGAAGTCCGCAACGTCCTGCCCGTGGGGACCGTACTTGTCCATGCGTCCTCCTTCCTTGTTCACGGCAGGCCGTCCTGGACGACGATCCTGACATTCATGCGAACGTCGCCCAAGAGTTCGTCAGGGAGGCCCACGGAGTCCAGCAGGAGGTCCATCTGTCGCCGCAGACGAACGGCATTCCCGCCGCGCCCCCAGCCCCATCCGTACGAGCTGTTGACACCCCTGTCACCCATGCCCGTGAACTGCAGAGGGTTCCCTCCGGGACGCTGGTCCGGTCCGTGGAGCGCGGCCTGGTCGGACATCTGGCGCTCGGCCTGCGCCAGTGCGTCCGCGGGGGACCGAGGCCCGGAAGTCCCGGGCGCGCCGCTCCAGGTCCGCCAGCCGCGGCTTGATCGCCGACAGCGCGCCCGCGTAGGTGTCGAGGTGGCGTGACGCGTCGTCGAACCGCGACTTCAGGTCCGCCGCCGACGTCACCGCAGGCCCCATCACCGCGATGGCGTGCACGGCGCTACTGGCGGCCTCGTTGCACCTGTCCTGGGCGGCGGGCGTTGCCGAGTCGACGCTGCCCGACTGGACTTCGTCGAGATATTCGGCTGGAGCACCGGATCTGCGCGTCTGAGCCCGAACGTTGGCCATCAACCTCGTACGCGAGGGTCAGGTGGGCCTGGCGGCGGAGAGTGTGCTGACGGCCGAGGGGAATCCCTCGTCGGCGAACGGCCGCAGGAGTTCCTCGACGTGCTCCCTGGCCAGCTTGTCCTGAACTGCGATCGCCTTCGCCGCTGCCGAGATCGCCACCTTGATCGTGCCGAGCGCGAAGGGATCGTCGAAGTCTGCGCGAGTCAGACCGAGTGATCCGTAGGCGCGTAGAGCGGCCTTGTCGACTGCTGACAGGACTGCCGCGGGCCAGGACACTCGCGTGAGCGCGGCGACCGCCGGCCGTTGTCCAGGGTTGTCCGCCCTCGCCGCGATGTCTGGCCATCCGGTCGTGCACTGGCGGACCTCGTCGAGGAACTGCTCGACGAGTGCAGCGTGCGGTCCGAAACTCTGCGGCACGGAGACCACCTTTCTGTCAGGCGACAGCCGGGGCGACGTCCCTGAGGTCAAACTTCACGCTCATCCGTACATCTCCCCAGAGTTTCGGGTCGAGACCCGAGGCCCTCAGGGCGTCGCGCACTCCAAGTCGCATGTCGTCGGCCAGCGTCTTCCACTGCGATCCTATTGACCGGTTGACGCCGCGCTCGCCCATGCCGGTGAACTGGAATGGGTCGCCACCAGCTCGCTGATCGGGTCCGTGCAAGGGATCCTGTCGTGCCAGCTCCTGTCCGGCCAGCTCGACCGCCTGCCCGTGACTAACGCCCCGCTCGGCCATGATCCGATCGGCGAGCAGAGTGATCTGCTGGGCACGGTAGGGGCCCTGGTTGTTGAGACGTTCGACGAACGCGTCGAACCGCTCGGTCCAGTTCCCGAGGGACATCTGGTTGATGGCCCTCTCCTGGAGGTCGAGTTGCCTCAGGAACTCGGCGGGGTCGTGCCACGCCTTCTTGCGTTCGAATGTGAGTTGTACGTCGTCGGCGAGCCGAAGTACGCCGTTGTCGTTGATGACGGTGCCGTTGTCGACGTAGGGGCGCAGTTCCTCGGGGATGACGTTGGGGTCGAGCAGGCGGCCGCTGTCGGTGAGGCCGGAGGGGGAGGGGACGTCGGGGTCGACGGTGCCGATGTTGCCGTGCTCGCCGCGCGGGGTGCCGTCATAGTGAGGGTGCGACGGGTCGTAGGCGGGGTCGTTCCAGTGCTCGCGCGGCACCTGCGTGACGTCAGGGCGTCCGTCGGGGTGTGTGCCGCCCTCCCACTCGGGGGCGTGCCCGTTGGTGGTGGGCTGGTGCGGCGTCGTCCCGTCGGTTCCGGTGCCGGCACCGGTGTGGGGGTCGTGGACCGGCGGGGTGTGCGGGGTGCCGTTCGTGGTGGGTGTCTCGACGTGCGGCACGGTCGTGCCGCCGCCAGCGCCGGCGCTGGCGTGGGTGGGTGGGGTGACGTCGGGGACGCCGCCGCCGTGTCCGAACAGGCCGTTGCTGACCGGGGTGTGGGGCTGGTGCACGGAGGGGGTGGCGCGGCCGGCGTCGGTCATGGCCGCGACCAGTGCGCTGCCGTTGAGGCGCACGCCACCGGCGCCGGCGACGGCGAGCCGGTTGCCGGGCATCCGGGAGAGCAGCTCGTCGAGGTCGAACCCCTTGACGGCGAGCTTGATCCCGACGACGACCTTGACGCCGCCCTTGATGATCCAGGACCCGCCCTGCACGGCGAACTCGGTGACACCGGCGCTGATCTTGACCAGCCGGGCGCCGATGCTGGCGGCCTTGAGCCCGCCGGAGACCTCACCGGCGCCGGGGATGAACAGGGTGCCGATGTTCAGCACGGCACCGGTCCCCGCGGCGACGCCGTCCTCCTTCCAGGCGTGCCAGCCGTCCTTCGCGTTCGGGTCCCACCCGACCAGGCTGCCGCCCGCGTTGCGGACCACGACCGCCCGGTCGTACATGAAGTCGGTGAACCCGTTCTGCTGACCGGTGGCGCCCATCCCGATCGCGACCCACGCGGCCGGCGAGGCCATCAGCGCCACGGACCCGACCAGGTCACCCAGCCCGCCCCAGGACTGCCCGTAGGCGTCGCCGCTGAACCAGTCGCCGTTCTCCGGGTTGTACCCCAGGATCAGCATCCCGACGCCCTGCACGAGGCCCTTGCCCCACTCGTAGGTGCCGTGCCCCACCGACTCGCGGCAGTTGCGGTCCTCGAGCCCGGGGCTGCCCCAGGGCATGTCCACCTCGCCGGAGGTGAACGCCTCGGCGGGGATGGCCTCCACGGGGGTCATGCACATGTTCGTGACGAGCCCGTTGACCGCGTTCGCGCAGGTGGACGCAGCCGTGGAGATGTCCGCCAGGATGCGGGCGTACTCCTCGAGCAGGTCCTGGTTCTTCTCGAACGTCTCGCCGTCCTGGTTCCACGGGACCTTGACGCGACGCTCGTCGACACCGGGCACCCAGTCGAACGCCCACTTCATGTGGTCACCGAACGAGGCGTCCGAGGAGTCCGACGCGTCCACCCACACCCCGTCGACCACCGACGCACGGAACTCCCGCGCCCGCCGCTCCAGGTCCGCCAGCCGCGGCTTGATCGCCGACAGCGCGCCCGCGTAGGTGTCCAGGTGGCGTGAGGCGTCGTCGAACCGCGACTTCAGGTCCGCCGCCGACGTCACCGCAGGACCCATCACCGCGAACACCTTCTCCTGCTCGGGTGCCCGGTAGCAGCCCGAGAGCCGGTCCCAGCTCGTCTTGACGTCACCGGTCTTCTCGCTGACCGCGTGGCCCATGGTCCGCAGCGACGTCGCCGACGCGGTGACGTGCGAGGGGTCCAGGTCGGCCGACTTCGCCGGGAACTTCGAGGGGTCGATCAGAGCACCACTCATCGTCGCCCCCTCATCCCTTGTAGCCGTGCTCGACGAAGTACGTGAAGTCGCCGGTCTCGGCCGCGCGCACGAGCTGCGTCTGGTACGAGCCCGCCATCTCCTCCTGGCCGTTGTTGTACGCGATGACCGCGTTCGCGACACCGACGGTGCCCGCGTTGATCCGGTTGCCGATGTTCGTGAGGTTGCGCGACTGGTCGCTCAGCACCGCGTTGACCGCCGCACCGACGTCGGCGGTCAGCGGTCCGCCCCACGTGAGCCCGTCGAGCACTGCCTGGAACTTGGGCTCCGTGAGCTGCTCGCCGAGCTCTGTCGCGGTCTCCTGCACGTCGGTGAGGACCGACTGCACGTCGGCCGGCTGGATGCTCCACCGTGTCATCGGGGGTCTCCTTCTGGCATGTCGGGGCCTAGACCCGATCCTTGACGACGCCACCCACAGCGACGGCGATGGCGTCGGCCAGCGCGCGTCCGGGGGCGGGGTCGCCGAACGGGATGGTCATGTCGGTCCACAGGCCGAATGTCGTCGGAGGGTCGACGACCGCGGCGGCGGCCTGTGTGGGGTCGAGCACGGGGCGCGACGGGTACACCTGCAGGACGGCGTGGCCCTCGACGTCGACCACCTGCCGGATCAGCCCGTCGTGGTAGTCCAGGAAGGACCCGTCCGGGTGGGTGTCGGCGGCGGCCCGGACGATCGTGTCCGCCGTCGGCGCCACGTCGCTGAGCAGCACGAGCTCGGTGGGCATCACACCTCCCCGTCGAAACCTGCGGCCGCGGCGATGCGCTCCGGGCCCACGTCGTACGCGAACGCCATGAGCTGCGCCCAGAGGCCGACGTCCGGGTCGCTGAACCGCACGACGACGGCGGGGGAGCGGCCGGTGCCCAGGACCGTGACGTCGTGCTTCTCGACGAGGGCGGTCAGGTCGAGCTCCAGGTCGTACACCCCGCGCGGGCCGATCAGCACGGCGAGCGGCACCTCGGGACGCTTGCCCGTGGTGGTCTGCGACGGGCCGGGGTCGAACTGGGTGAGCGAGACGAACCCGATGGTGGGCCTGAACCGCTCGGCGACGGCCGTGAGCGCGTCCGACGCCCGCTGCACCGGGCCGGCGATGTGCCGCGGGTACGCGCCCAGGACGACGCCGCCCTTCGCCTGCTCCAGCACGCCGTGGCGGGTGCGGGCCGCCGACACATCGACGAACGACCCGTCGGGCGCCCAGGCGTGCAGCGTGG
Source organism: Cellulomonas sp. URHB0016 (assembly GCF_054057935.1). Lineage (NCBI taxonomy): Bacteria > Bacillati > Actinomycetota > Actinomycetes > Micrococcales > Cellulomonadaceae > Cellulomonas > Cellulomonas sp. URHB0016. Next base: position 3,442,976 of record NZ_JBSRZU010000001.1, read on the forward strand.
CCGTCACCGGCATCCCGGCGCGGGCGGCCGCCGTCACGGCGGGCACGCTCCACGGCTCCAGCAACGGCTCGTGCGGCCCCCACAGCGTGAGGTCCCTGCCGCCGAGAGCGGTGACCGCCGCCTGCGCGAGGTCGCCCACAGTCGTCGCCTCCGTCGCACGGGAGTGCGCGTAGACGTCGAACATGAGCACGCCCACGCCGTCAGGCGACGCGTGGTCGTAGCCCGGGAGCCGGTCACGGTCGGTGCCCGAGCGGCGCCACAGCTCCTCGAACGCGTCGATCCGGTAGCCCGAGAGCCCGTCGAACACGCCGGCGTCCGTGCGCACGGCCCAGTAGCCGCCCGCCCGGCGCAGGGCGAGCGACACGGCCGGGCTCAGGGACGCTCCGTCGAGCGTCACGAGGACCGGGCGCAGCTGGTCGGTGACCGCGACGTCGAGGAACGCCGCCAGGGGCGCGGTCAGCAGCACGTGCCGCGTCTGCGCCGCCCAGGCGACGTACTCCTCGGTCCACTCGTCGGCCACCGGGTGGACGACGTGCATGCTCAGCCCGGGATGTACGAGGCGGCGCGCTGCAGGGAGCGGCGGGCGATCTCGTCGTTGTCGGCCAGGGAGTTGCGGATGGCCGAGATGATGCCGCGGACCTCGGTGCCGGCCGCGTTCCACTGGTGCTCGACGCCGGCGTACTGGTCGGAGACACCGTCGGCCTGGTAGACGGCCAGGGCGGCCTTCACGTCCTGGTCACGGCGCGCCAGGGCGGCCTCCAGTGCGGCGGCGGCCCGCTCGAAGTTGGCCTGCGCCGACTGCGAGGACGCGATGTCGAAGTCGTTACGGTCGATCTGGTTGCTCGACATGATCCGGTCCCCTCTCAGCGCGGTGCGAACTTGGTGGTGTCGGCGCCGGCGAAGTCCGCCGACCCCTCGGCCGAGGCGTGCGCGTCGGCGCCCTCGTCGGCCGCGGTCACGAACGCCAGGTTCTGCCCGGCGATCGACTCGGTGATCCCGACCAGCGCGTTGCTCAACGTGGCCGCGACCTCGTCGGTGCGGGACTTGAACGAGTTGAACGCCGCCTTCGCGGTCCCGTTGAACGTCCCCTCCAACGGCTCCGCCGCCTCCACGAGGTTGCGGACCAGCTGGGCCAGGTCGTCGGACTCGGTGGACGTCTTACGGCCCAGCACCTGCAGCGCGTCGGCCTCCATCGCGAACTTCATGGATCCCCCTTGATCGGTCCTGGCCGCTTCGGGGAGCGACCGGGCGGGTCGATTCGTCCCGATGCTAGGGGCGACCGGACCGGCCCGCCAGGGCGTTCTCAGGGTGTGTCGGGCGCCCGGGGCGGCTGCGCACCTGCGGATTCCGCACCCCATCAGGAGCGATGCACGGGACGGGGAGAGGGGCGGTTTCACCCGGTTCATCGGGAGGTGTGCCGGCGGGGACGACGAATTCCGCAGATCGGCTCGTGGCCGCGTCCATGTCGGTCCCGCACGGTAGCGTCATGGCGTTCCACGGCCGACGGAGGACAGATGCCGACCTTCTCGCACTTCACGACGGTGGCGCCGATCGCGGACGACACGATCGCCCGTTTCGCGGACCAGGTGCCGGCGCCCGTCGTCACCGCCTGGCGCGAGCACGGTGCCGGTCTCGTCGGTGACGGATACGTCCGCCTGCTCGACCCCGACCACGCCCGGCAGATGCTCGACGGCGTGGTCGGGATGCCCGAGGGCACGGTCCCCGTGCTGGCGACGGCCCTGGCGGACCTCGTGTTCTGGATCGAGCCGCTGTTCCACATCGCCCGGTTCCGGTGGGGCGTCATCGAGACCCTGCACTTCGACGCGGCGCTGCTGTTCGCGGACGTGCAGAAGGACGAGGTCCTGGACGGCGTCCTGGAGCGCGGCCCGTACACGCAGGCGGTCGGGCGGCTCGGTGTGCCGGGGATCGACGAGTGCTACGGGTACGTGCCGCTGCTCGCGCTCGGCGGCAGCTCCGACCCCTCGCACCTCGACCGCGGCGGCCTGTGGGAGCACCTCGCGGTCGTCATGCAGCTCGCCGGACCGCCGAGGCCCCGCCAGGCATGACCGGCGCCCGGCAGGGGGCGTTCGCGCCCGTCGACGACCCGCCCGACCTCGCACGACGGTCGGGTGGGTCGCGCGTGCCGGTGCCCGTGGAGCTCGACGCCTTCGTCCCCGCGGCCGGTGCCCGGCGGGCATGGCTCCTGCTCGACGTCGTGCTCCTCGTCGTCGTCCCGGCCGCGCTGGGGGTGGCGCAGGTGTGGGTCGGCGTGGTGGCCGTGGTCGCCGCGGTGACCGCCGGCGTGGCGGGGCTGCTGCGGACCGGCAGGACGCCCGCGCACCGGGTGCTCGGCCTGCGCACGGTCGGCCGCACGACCGCCCTCCCCCCGACCGTCCGTGAGCTCCTCGGCGCCGACGCCGTGTCACTCGACGTGCGCCAGGGCACGGACCCGCTCCGGTTCGAGCCGCGACCCCGGGCGGCGGTGCCCGTGGTCCGCGTCGACCCGTGGGCCGCGGACGGCGGCCGCACGGCCCGGGCCGTCCTGATGCTCGACGACGGCACGGTCGTGACCGTGCCCGTGCCGACGGTGCTCGGCCGCAACCCGGTGCCGTCGGGGCCCGGCGCGGTCGCCGTCCGGGTGACCGACCTCAGCCGGACGCTGTCCCGGAGCCACGTCGAGGTCGCACCGCACGACGACGGCCTCCTCGTCACCGACCTGGGCTCGGCGAACGGCACGGCCGTCGCGATGCCCGGGGCCGAGTTCGAGATGCTGGCGCCCGGTGCGACGGCCGTCGTCCCGGTCGGCGGCCGGCTCGTCATCGGGGACCGCACCATGGTGGTCGCCGACCGCTCCGCGGTGGAGGTGCCGTGATCGACCGCGACCAGGTCCTGCTCGAGTCGACGGCGACGCACCGGGAGCGCGTCGCCGCCGCGCTGCTGTTCGGCGCCCTGGACGAGCGTCGCAAGGCGCCGACCAACCTCAAGCGGTTCGTCGTGTCGGTGGTCCTCGCCGCGGTCGCGTGCGTCGGGTGCGTGGGGTTCTCGTTCGTGGTGGGGCTGCTGGACGACCGGCGCCAGGAGCAGGCCGTGCAGTCCCTCACCGCGGCCATGGCGGCGAACCCGCTGCCGGCGACGGCCGACCTCGTGAAGGACCCCCAGACCGGCTTCCTCCGGGACGCCCGCACCGGGGACCTCGTCGACCCCCGGACCGGGTTCCCCGTCGACGAGGACACCGGGTTCATCCGGACCCCGGACGGCCGCTGGACCGACCCGCGGACCGGATGGTTCGTCGACCCCGCGACGGGCTACCTGACCGACCCCGCCAGCGGCGTCACGGTCGACCCCACGACGATGCGCGTGGTGAAGGAGGACGAGTGAGCGGCGGGTACACGCGGTTGACCGTGCAGGGGGCGCACCGCAAGGCCGAGGTGGTCGTGCCGGACGACGAGGCGGTGGCTGCGCTGCTGCCCTCCATCCTGGAGCTGCTCGCCGAGGAGCGGGTGGCCGGCGCGCGGCCCGTCACGCTCGTCGACGTCCTGGGCCGGCAGGTCGACGCGACGCGGAGCCTCGCCGACCAGGAGGTGGTGCAGGGCACCCTGCTGCGCGTCGTGCGGGTCGACCAGGCTCCGCCGCCGCCCGAGGTCGCCGACGTCACCGACGTCGTCGCCGGTGCGCGCGACGCGCGGCCGGACAGCTGGCGCCCGGTGTGGGGGCGAGCAGTCACGGCGGTCGTCGCGGCGGCCGCCGGGTGGACGGCGACGCTCGCTGCGACCACCTACCTCGGGACGGACCTCGCGGTCCTCGTCGGCCTGGCCGCCGCGACCGTCCTGGTGGCGACGGCGGTGGCGCGCGTCGGTGCCACCGGTCCCGCGACGGTCCTCGGGGCGGCCGCGGTGGGTGCCGGCGTCGGCCTCGCGCCCACGATGGCCGAGCGGGCCGTGGACCGTGCCCCCGGCAGCATCGCGCTCGTCATGTGGGCGGCCCTGTGCCTGGTGGTCGCGCTGCTCGCCGGGGTCGGGCTCCGGCGCACGGCGACGGCCGTCGGTGCGCTCACGGGAGTCGGCCTCGCCGTGGTCGCCCTGGCGCTGGTCCCGTTCTCCGGGCCGGCCGGGGCGGCGGCGGTGACGGCCGTGCTCGGCACGCTCGTGCTCGGGCTGCTGCCCGGTGTCGCCATGACGGTCAGCGGGCTCAACGGACTCGACGACCGCGTGGTCGCCGGCCACCGGCCGGTGCGGGCCGCTGTCGAGGGTGCCGTCGACGAGACGTACCGCGCGCTGACCTGGGCCACCGTGGCGACCAGCGGCGTGGTCGCCGTGACGGGCTGGGTGCTCGCCGTCGACGACGGCCCGTGGTCGTCGTGGCTCGCACTGGTCGTCGTCGCGCTGGTGGTGCTGCGTGCCCGGGTCCTGCCGCTCGTGCCGCAGCGCCTGGCGCTGTGGGCGGCCGGCGGTGCGATCGCCCTCGGCTGGGTCACGGCGCGGGCGGCGGAGTCGCCCGGGACGGTCGTCGCCGGTGCGGTCGGGCTCGTCGTGGTCGCCGCCGTCGCCGCCGGGGCTCGGCCGACCCCGCCGCTCGCGGCCCGCCTGCGGCGTGCGGCGTCCCTCGTCGAGCTCGTCGCCGTGCTCGCCACCGTCCCGCTGCTGCTCGCCCACCTCGGGGTGTTCGACGACCTGCTGGCGACGTTCGGATGAGGCGGGGCGTCGGTGTGCTCGAGCACGTGCTCGCGTCGGCGGTGCCCGACCGGGTGCGTGAGCTCGTCGTGCTCGACGAGGCCCTGCGTGCGCCCCTGCCGCTCAGCACCCGGGTCGGCGTCGTCGGCGTGGCGGGCGGCGTCGGCTGCTCGGTCGTCGCCGGCCTCCTCGCCTCGACCCTCGCCGCCCGGCGGCCGCACCGGGTGCTCGCCGTCAACGCGTCCGCGGGCGGGCATTCGCTGCTCTGGCACGCCGGGATCACGTCCGTGGTCCCCGCGGCCCCCGCGACCGACGAGGTGAGGCTCGCCGCCCGGACGGGTGCGCAGGCCGTCGACGGTCTCGCGCTGACCGCCGGCGGGCTGCACTGCCTCGACCTGGCGGTCGACGGCGGTCCCGTGCCCGACTCGCGCTGGTGGCAGGCGCTCGGGCCGGCGGGCCGGTTCTTCGACGTCATCACCACCGACTGGGGCGCCCGGTCCGCGGGCCGGGCCGCACCGGTCGCGGCGTCGAGCTCCGTCGTCTGTGTCGTCGCGGAGGCCGAGCGCTCGTCGTGGCAGCTCGGCGTGGACCTCGTGGACCGGTTCACCGCGGCGGGTGTCCCGGGCGTCCTCGCCGTGAACGCGCTGCGGTCCCGCCCGGCCGCCTGGTGCGCGGAGGCGGCGCGGCTCTCGCCGGTGCCTGTGGTGCTCGTCCCGCACGACCGCGCCCACGGCGCCGTGGCGCCGGTGCAGGCGGCACAGCTGCGCACGGTGACGGGCGTCGCCGTCCTGCGGCTCGCCGCGGCCCTGGTCTCCGCGGCCGGGCCGGCCGCCCGCGGAGGGCTTCCAGCGACCCGCGAGACCACCCCCGAGACCATGAGCGAGACCTCCGGCCGGGCGGGGTCGGCCACCCGCGAGGCGTCCGGCCGGGTCCTCGCGGGGCGGAGGGCGGCGTCGTGACCGTCACCGTGGTGCACCGCCCGACCCGCTCGACGGTGCCGCTCGCCCCACCGGAGGTCCGGACGCTCTCCGCGCCACCGCCGATGGAGGACGACCGGGGCTCCCGGACGCCGCTGCAGTTCCTCCTGCCGGTCGTCGGCGCCATGTCGTCGGTCATCATGATGGTGGTGCTGCGCAACGGGCAGCCGCTGTTCCTCGTGGTCGCGGCGCTCGTGTTCGTCGTCGCGATCATCGGCGGCGTCGGCTTCGCGCTCACCGCCCGCGGTCGTGCGGCGCGCGGTGCGCGGGAGCGGCGCGAGGCCTATCTCGACTACCTGGAGCGGCTGCGCGCCGACCTGACCCGCGAGGCGGCGCAGGCGCGCACCCAGGCGACGACCCTGCACCCCGAGCCGGCGGCGCTCACCGACGTCGCCCGCGACCCGTCCCGCGTGTGGGAGCGCCGGCGGCGCGACGGCGACTTCCTGGCGGCGAGGGTGGGCACCGGGGCGGTGCCGTGGTTCGGCCTCGCCGTCCCCCCGCCCGAGTCGCCTGTGCAGCCGCACGACCCGCTGATGTCCGCCGAGGTCGGGCTCGTCGTCGAGCAGTACGCGCACGTCGACGCGATGCCGGTGACGGTCGACCTGCGCCGCGCCGGCGTCGTCGCGGTGGTCGGCGACCGGGCGCGGACCGTCCCCCTGGTGCGGGCCCTGGTGCTGCAGCTCGCCGCCGCGCACAGCCCCGACGACCTGCTGCTCGCGGCCGCCTATCCGGCCGAGCGGGCCGCCGCCTGGTCGGGCTTCGACCTGCTGCCGCACGTCGCCGACCTGGACGCGTTCGACGGGCCGGTGCCCGCCCGCCGGGTCGCCCCCGACCTCGCGAGCCTCTCCCGGGTGCTCGCCCGGACGCTGGCCGACCGGGCGCAGCAGGCGAGGGCGTCGCGGCGCACCGGGGGAGAGGGCGGCCCGGCGTCCCGGCTCGTCGTGGTGGACGACGCGCACGGCGGGCGGGCGCAGCGGCTCCCCGTGCCCGCCGCCGACGCTCGCTCGCTGGGGGTGAGCGTGGTGCACCTGCTCGACGACCGGCTCGACGAGCCCGACGACGTCGACGTGCGGATCGTGCTGGACGACGACGGCGCCGTCCTCGTCCAGGCGCCGGGGACCGCGGCGACCACCGAGCTCCGCCTCGACCCCGACGCGGTGACGGGCCCGGTGTTCGCGGCCGTCGCCCGCGTGCTCGCCGCCCTGCGCACGGCCCAGGTCACCGCGCCCGACGAGGAGGACGACCGCACCCCGTCGGTGCACGACCTCCTCGGCATCGAAGGGCCGCAGACGCTCGACCCCGCGACGTTGTGGGCGGCTCGGGACGAGGCGGACTTCCTGCGCGTGCCGTTCGCGTGGGACGACAGCGGCGCACCGGTACACCTGGACCTCAAGGAGTCGGCACAGCTCGGCATGGGTCCGCACGGCATCTGCGTGGGCGCCACCGGGTCCGGCAAGTCGGAGATGCTGAGGACCCTCCTGCTGGCGCTCGCGCTCACACACCCGCCCGAGGACCTCGCCATGATCCTCGTGGACTACAAGGGCGGTGCCGCGTTCGCGCCCCTGGCTCCGCTGCCGCACCTCGCAGGGCTGATCGACAACCTCGCGGACGACCCACAGCTCACCACCCGGGCCCGGGCATCCATCACCGGCGAGGTGGTGCGCCGGCAGCGGCTGCTCAAGGACGCCGGCTCGCTGCCGTCGATCACGGCGTACCGGCGGCTGCGCGCCACGGACCGCCCCGAGCTGCCGCCGCTGCCGCACCTGTTCGTCGTCATCGACGAGTTCGGCGAGCTGCTCACCGCCGAGCCCGAGTTCGTCGACCTGTTCCTGCAGATCGGCCGCATCGGCCGGTCCATCGGGGTGCACCTGCTGCTGTCCAGCCAGCGGGTCGAGGCCGGCAAGCTGAGGGGCCTCGACACGTACCTGTCGTACCGGCTGGGCCTGCGCACGTTCAGCGAGGCGGAGTCGCAGGTGGTGCTCAGCACGGCCGACGCCTACCACCTGCCGTCGCTGCCGGGCTTCGGGTTCCTCAAGGTCGACACCAGCGTGTACACCCGGTTCCGCGCCGGGTACGTGTCCGGTCCCGCGGGCCGCGCCGAGGCGCCGCTGGTCGGCACCGGCGGGAAGGTCCTCGTGCTGCCGACGTTCAACGGCATGCGCGGCCGGCGGGTCGCCGACGACCGTCCCTCCACTCCGGAGGAGGGGCCGTCGCTGGTCGACGAGGTGGTCCGCCGGCTGCGCACGCCCGAGCGGGCCGTGTCGCCGGTGTGGCTGCCGCCGCTGCCCGACCGGGTCGGGCTCGGGGCGGTCGTCGACCAGGCGGACCGGTCGGCGGCCGGCCTCTCCGTGGTCATGGGGCTGCTCGACGATCCCGCCAGGCAGTCGCAGGGCGCGTGGCGGCTCGACCTGACGCGCGCGGGCGGGCACGTCGCCGTCATCGGGGCGCCGCAGTCCGGCCGCACCACGGTGCTGCGCACGCTCGCCGTCTCCCTCGCCCTCACGGCGACCCCGCGGCAGGTGGCGATCTACGGCATGGACCTGTCCGGCGGTGGGCTGGCGCGCATCGAGGGCCTGCCGCACGTGGGTGGGGTCGCGACCCGGTCGCACCGGGAACGGCTGGTCCGGCTCGTCGAGGAGCTCACCGGGATGCTCGCTGCCCGCGAGCACGTGTTCCGCACGCACGACATCGACTCGGTCGGCCAGCTGCGGGCATGGCACGCCGCCGGGCGGGTGCCCGAGCTCGCCGCTGCCGACGTCGTGGTGCTGGTCGACGGCTACGGCCAGCTCCGCGCCGACTTCCCGGAGCTCGAGGACGCGTTCGTCTCCGTCATGCAGCGGGCCGCGACGTTCGGCATCCACCTGGTGCTCGGGCTGACCCGGTGGAGCGACCTGCGGATGGCGCACCAGTCGCTCGTCGGCACCCGCGTCGAGCTGCGGCTCAACGACCCGGCCGAGTCGAGCGTCGACCGCAAGCTGTCCGCCACCATCTCGCCGGACACCCCCGGGCGGGTGCTGCTCGACGACAGGCGGTTCGCGCACGTCGCGCTGCCCGTGCTCGACGTGGTGCCCGACGACGAGGTCGGCGAGCACCTCGAGGCGCTCGCCGCGCGCACGGCCGCCTCGTGGTCCGGCCCGGCGGCGGCGCCGATCCGGCTCCTGCCCGGCGTGGTGCATCCGGCCGACCTGCCGGACCGGTTCGACGAGCCCGACACCGTCCCGTTCGGGCTGCGCCAGGACACCATGGACGCCGCCCTGTGGGAGCTGCTCGGAGACGACCAGCACCTCCTCGTGCTCGGCGACGCCAGGTCCGGCAAGTCGACCCTGCTGCGCACGATCGCGATGGGCCTGCAGGACAGGTTCACGTCCGACGAGGTGACCATCGCCGTCGTGGACGTGCGCGGGCACGTGCCGGCCGTCGTGGGGGAGGACTACCTCGCCGCGCACGCCCGGACCGCCCAGCACGCGCGCGGCCTCGCCACGTCCATCGCCGCGGAGCTCGACAAGCGCCCCGCGCGCGACGCGGCGACCCGCGCGAAGGAACCGCGCATCGTGCTCCTCGTCGACGACCACGACGTGGTCGCCGCAGCCGGCGCCGACCCGTTGGAGCCGCTCCTGCCGTACCTGCCGAGCGCCCGCGACCTCAAGCTGCACCTGGTGGTCGCACGTCCCGTCGCGGGTGCCGGTCGTGCGCTGTACACCCGGTCGCTGCAGGTCACCCGTGACACCGGCGGGTCCACGCTGGTGATGTCCGGGGAGCGCAGCGAAGGCCCGCTCGTGGGGCGCGTGCACGCCGAGCGGTTCCCGCCCGGCCGCGGCCGGTTCGTGCGTCGCGGTGCCAACCCCTTCATCGTGCAGGTCGCCGAGACGCCGCTGCCGGAGGACGGATGAGGACCGTCGCCGTCGGCGGGACCGCGGGCGGGGTCGGTGTGACCACGCTCGTCGCGCTCGCCCACACCGGGCTGCGCGTCGCGCCCGCCGGGGCGCCCTGGGTGCTCGGCCCCGACGGCGGGGACGCGAGGACCCGGTCCAGGAGCGACGAGACGACCGAGGTCGACGTCGGATCGGCCGTCTGGGACGCCGGAGTGCTCCGCCCGGACGCCGCGCTCGCCCAGCTCGTCACCCCGGAGATCACCGTGGCGCTCGTCGCGCCCGCGACCCCCCGGGGGATCACCGACGCCGAGGCCGTGCTCGCGGAGCTGGCACGGGTGGACGGCGCGCTCGCGGCACGGTCGTGCCTCGTGCTCACCGGTGTCCACGGCCGACCGCTCCGGGTGGCCGCGCCGCCCTACGACCACGTCCTGCGCGTGCCGTACGACCCGCGGCTCGCGGCGCCCGGCCCGGTCGCCGAGGACCCCGGCCTGCGTCCCGCGACCCGGCGGGCGCTCGAGATCTGGCGGACGTGGGTGACCGACGCGGTGGCTCCTCGGACCTGACTGCACGGCGCCCCACGTGACCGACGTGGCAGGACGCGACGGACCGGGGCGCGGACGGCGGGGCGGGGCGCCCGGCCCGCGGCGAGACCGCCGTGGAGGTCGACCGGACGGTCCGGACCAACCGCCGTGGTGGTCCCGCTCGTCTTCGGGTGGCTCGTCATGGCGCACCGGTGCGTCCGGCATCGGCGTCACTCATGTGCTCACATCGCCGGCTCAGGTGCCGATATGCCGGGCATACGTCCCCTCGAACCGAGACCTCTGGAGTCGAACATCATGAGTGGAACCGCTCCCAAGGAGTCCACGCGCAGGACGACCGTCATGGCGGCCGCTGTCGTGGTCGGCTTGATCGCGAGCGGCGGTCTCGTGCTGCGCAGCACCGAAGCCGTCTTCAGCGCGAACGTGACCAACGGCTCCAACAGCTGGAACACCGGCTCGGTCGCGATCAGCACGGACCTGGCCGGCGTGGTCATGTTCGACTCGGCCGTCGGCAAGGACGGCAAGATGAAGCCCGGAACCGTCCTGACCAAGTGCATCCAGGTCAGCTACACGGGTGACGTCGCCGCCAACGTCAAGCTGTACACGTCCGTCTCCGCGGAGAACGGAACGCCCGGCCTCCTCAACGACCTCACGTTCGAGATCAACGAGGGCACCGGGACCCCGGCCGCCAACGCCGCGTGCACGGGATTCACCCCCGGCACCGTCATCCAGGGCGGCCTCCCCACGGACAAGCTGTCCGCGTTCACGGCCAAGACCACCTACGCCAGCGGCGTCAGCACGTGGGCCCCGACCGGTCCGGCGACCAAGATGTACCGGTTCATGGTCACCATGCCCGCGGCCTCGACCCTGCAGGCCGCCGGCGCGACCGCGACCTTCAAGTGGGAAGCCCAGTCCTCCTGATGACCGCGGTGCGCCGGCTCGCCGGCGCACCGCGACACGACGGTCGACCCCCACGGTGGTCGACCGTCGTCCCGCGTCGAGCCGTCGGCTGAGGCACGACGACAGCACCTGGTAGGTACGCCCTCGCATCCGATGGAGCCCTGGTCCATGCAGCTCAGCGCGTTCGGAAGGCTCGGCCACGGCGTCTCGCCGGCCGCGCCTTCCCGCCTGCGCAGGCTCGCCCGCACCCTCGCCGGCCTGGGCAGCCCGCTGGTGCTGTCGACCGTGGTGCTGGGGCTGGCGGTCGCGTGGTTGTCGCTGGCCGGCGGGCTGGCGGTGTGGACCGCGGCGCCCACGGTCGCGGGGTGGAAGCCGTACGTCGTGGTCTCGGACTCGATGCGCCCGAGCATCGCCGCCGGTGACGTCGTGCTGATCAGCCACGACACCGGTCCCGACCAGTGGCCGCTGGAGCTCGGCGACGTGGCGCTGATGGCGGACGAGGCCCGCCAGGACGGCACCCGGCTGCACCGCGTCGCCCGGTTCGACGCCGACGGGCAGGTGGTGACCAAGGGCGACGCGAACTCCTCGGAGGATGCCCCGGCTCCGCCGTCCCAGGTGCTGGGCCGTACCCGGCTGGTCGTGCCGAGCATCGGGCTGCCCATCGTCTGGCTGCGGCACGGCACGTACCTGCCGTTGCTGCTGGTGAGCACGGGCACGTGGCTGGCACTGGTCGCCGTCCTGCGCCGCCGCGACCCTCGCTCCGCGAGGTCGGCGCGCCTGTCGAGGCGCGCGCGGAACGCGACGGTGGTCGCGCACGGAACCGTCCTGGTGCTGGTGGCGGCCGCGCTACCGGCGCCGACCACCTCCGCCGCCTTGACCAGCTCGCGGCAGAACGGTGCGTCGTCGTTCGAGACCGCCGTCCTCAAGTCGTACTACGACACGGTGATGGCCGACTCCCCGTCGTCGTACTGGCGGCTGAACGAGACCTCCGGACTGGTGCTCAAGGACGTGACCAATGCGGTCCCGGGCACGTACTCGCTCGCGCCCGTCGCCGTGACCGGTGCGATCGGCACGGCTGACAAAGCGACCACCATCATGTATGGCGTGCAGGCGAACAAGCGCCAGGACACGAACCTCGGGAACAACTACACCTTTGCCGGCAACCAGGCGTTCAGCGTCGAGCTCTGGTTCAGGCAGCTCGGGCCCGGCGGGGGCTACATGCGGCTGATCAGCAAGGAGAACTACGTCTCGGACACCAGCCGATCGGGCTGGTGCCTCGTCTTCACCCCGGGGGGCGTGAACTTTGCCCGGACGCTCGACAGCTCTGTCCCCTGGGCCGGCTCCACAGAGCCCGTCACCGACCAGAACTGGCACCACGCCGTGGGCACCTACGACGGCGCCTACTCCCGCATGTACTACGACGGCACCCTGAGAATGACCGTGCCCGCCCCGGACGCTCTCAGGCCCGTCACGGAGTCCCTGCAGATCGGAGGTCGTTGGGCCGACGACTCGGACCACTTCCAGGGCGAGATCGACGAGGTCTCGATCTACGCGAACAAGGTGCTCACCGACAACCAGGTCAGGCTCCACTACCTCACGGGCAAGGAAGGCCTGCCCTGACCGGGCCGCCAGTGCGTGCGAAGCCCCCCGCCACCGAACCGGCGGCGGGGGCCACGTCCCGGCCACGCCGATGGTTCGGCCGTTCAGGGACGGGCTCATGGACTCAGAGCCGGGCAGGCTCGGCCCTGGTCGCCGCCGACGCCGTCGCGTGCGACCAGTGGCTGGCGACGGGCATGCGCCTGTCGCGCCCGAACGCCAGCCGGGAGACCTTCACGCGCATCGGCACCTGGCGGCGCTTGAACTCGCTGCGGTCCACCAGCCCGAGCACCCGGTTCACGGTCGCCGCCGCGGCGCTGGCGTCCCAGCCCTGCTCGACGAGCCCCTCGGCGAGCTGGTCGGCGCTCGCGTGCTCCTCCAGGAACCCGACCAGCAGCGCGTCGAGGACCTCGTAGGGCGGCAGCGAGTCGCTGTCCTGCTGGCCCGGTGCGAGCTCGGCGGAGGCGGGCTTGGTCAGCGTGGGGAGCGGGATGGGGGGAACGGAGCCGGCGGCGGCCGCCTGGTCGTTGCGCCACCGCGCCAGGCCGTAGACGCCGGGCAGCACGGTGCCGTCCTGCAGGGTGACGGTGGTCTTGAGGAGGTCACCGAGCGGGTTCGGGGCGGTGCCGCAGGAGTCGCCGTAGAGCGTGAAGTAGCCGACTGCCGACTCGGAGCGGTTGCCCGTGGTGCACACCAGGGAACCGGCGGCGTTGGCGATCGTCATGAGCGTCGTGCCGCGCAGTCGGGCCTGCAGGTTCTCCCAGGCGACGGGGTGGCCGGTGTCACCGATCGCGTCCACGAGCAGCGCGCCCAGGACGGTCTCGCGTTCGAGGTACGGGTCCTTGACGGGCACCACGTCGAAGCGGATCCCGAGGTTGTCCGCGAGCGTGCGCGCATCGGTGACCGAGCCGTCCGAGCTGTACGGGCCGGGCATCCCGATGCCCCACACCGCGTCCGGGCCCAGGGCGTCGACCGCGACGACGGCGGCGAGGGCGGAGTCGATCCCTCCGGACAGGCCCAGGACCACGCGGGGGAGCCCGACGCGACGGCAGTAGTCGCCGAACCCGGTGACGAGGGCGGCGTACACCTCCGCGTGGACCTCCATCGGTTCCGCGACGGGCGGCGTCGCCACCGGGGCCCGGTGCGGGTGGGTCGGACCGAGGTCGACGAGGTCACGGGTGACGGGCCTGGCGGCTGCGACGGGGACGTCGACCACGAGCTCGTCGGCCGTGAACGCCGCTGCGCGAGCGAGCACGGTCCCGCCGGCGTCGACGACGAGGGAGCCGCCGTCGAACACGAGGTCGTCCTGCCCGCCCACCGCGTTCACGTACGCGATCGGCACACCGGCGGCGGCCGCCGCCGTGCGGAGCTGGGCCAGGCGCAGGGCCGGCTTGCCGACGGTGTACGGCGAGGCGTTGAGCACGACGACGGCCTGCGCACCTGCGGCGGCGACCTCGGCGACCAGGGCCGCGTCCCATGCGTCCTCGCAGATGAGCACACCGAGCACCACCGGCCCGTCGGGCGTCTCCAGCCGGTACAGCGCCTGGTCCCGGACACCGGCGCCGAAGTGGCGGGCGTCGTCGAAGACGCTGTACGTGGGCAGGAGGTGCTTGGCGTGGGCGGCGGCCAGCCGGCCGTCGTGCAGCACGAGGGCGGTGTTGCGCAGCGCGCGCGGGGCGGCGTCGGTCGTCCAGGCCTGTGCACGGGCTCCTCCCGCGGCCGGGAGGGCCACGGTGGTCCAGGGAGCTCCGACGAGGGTGACGGTGCGGGCGGCGTGGTCCGCGAGGTCACGGGTGGCGTCCTGGGCGGCCACGACGAACGCCGGCTCGGCGAGCAGGTCCTCGCACGGGTACCCGGTGACGGCCATCTCGGGGGTCACGAGCACGTCGGCGGCGACCTGCTCGGCGCGGACCATCGCGTCGCGGACGGCCCCGGCGTTCCCGGCGACGTCCCCGACCCGGACCGGCAGCTGGGAGAGCAGGACGCGCAGGTGGGTCATCGGTTCTCCTCGTGGGGGCGGATCGCGCGGGCGTCGTCCGGGCGCATGAGCGGTGGCGTGAGGGTCGCCGGTCCGTCGTCGTCGGCCGTGTAGAGCGCGGCGGGACGTCCGGCGCCGGCGGTGCGCCGCCGTTCCGTCCCGGAGGTGGGCCGCACGAAGCCCGTCGTGTCCTTGACCCAGCGGCGGAAGTTCGACCGGTCCAGGCGGGTGCCCCACACCGCCTCGTAGACGTGCTGGAGCTCGCCGAGCGTGAAGTGCTCCGGGACGAACGAGGTCGCCAGCGGGGTGTACTCGAACTTCGAGGCGACGCGGTCGACGGCGTCGGCCAGGATCCGGGCGTGGTCGAACGCGAGGGTGATCTCCGCGTCGGCGTGGCTGCCGCGCAGCCCGGGCAGGTCGAGGTCGTCGACGTCGCACCAGCGGGCGTTGCGCGCGTCGGAGCCCGGCCTGGGGTCGGGCAGGTTCGGTGCGAACGCGACGTGCGCGACGGACACCACCCGCATCCGGGGGTCGCGGCCGGGGCTGCCGTACGTGCCGAGCTGCTCGAGGTGGCCGGCGAACTGCTCCAGGCCGGTCTCCTCGTGGAGCTCGCGCCACGCCGCGTCGGGGATGTCCTCGTCGATGTCGACGAAGCCGCCCGGCAGCGCCCAGGCGCCGGCGTACGGGTCGTCGACCCGCTCGATGAGCAGCGCCTTGAGCGCACCGTCGCGCACCGTGAACACGGCCAGGTCGACGGTCACGGCGAACGGCGGGTACGCGTGCGGGTCGTAGCCCTCAGGTGCCTTGGGGTCCATCAGCTCTCCTCCTCGGCGCCGGTCGGGGCCGTCCTGCTGTGCTGCTCGGGGTCGACGACGGCGGTCACCGTGACTCCTCGAGGTTGACCTT
This sequence comes from Cellulomonas sp. URHB0016, assembly GCF_054057935.1. NCBI lineage: Bacteria > Bacillati > Actinomycetota > Actinomycetes > Micrococcales > Cellulomonadaceae > Cellulomonas > Cellulomonas sp. URHB0016. The sequence continues at coordinate 3,458,414 of NZ_JBSRZU010000001.1, forward strand.
GCGCTGCGCGAGCTCGGTCAGCGCCCGGACCGCTGTCGCGGCGGACACCGCGGCGGTGAGGTCGGTCAGGACCGAGACGATGGTGGCGCCCTTGCGGCGGGCGTCGGTGGCGGTCGCGGCGACGCAGAAGTCGGTGGCGAGACCGACGACGTCGACGTGGGCGACGTTGCGGGCCACCAGCAGCCTGCCGAGCGACGCCTGCCCGGCCGGTGCGTCCACCACGCGCCCCTGGAAGCCCGAGTAGTCCTGCCTCGACTCGCCCTTGACGACGTGGACCGTCCGCTCGGGCAGCACCAGGTCGGGGTGGTACTCGGCGCCGACGGTGCCGGCGACGCAGTGCACGGGCCACGTGGTCACGTAGTCCGGGTCGGTGCCGTCGGCGGCGAAGTGGCCGTCGTTGGTGTCGGGGAGCGGGGCGTGCCAGTCGCGGGTGGCGATGATCGTGTCGTACTGGTCACCGCGTCGGGCGAGGTACTCGCTGATCCGGGCGGCGACGGCAGCCCCGCCGGCCACCGCCAGCGTGCCTCCCTCGCAGAAGTCGTTCTGCACGTCCACGACGATCAGCGCGCTCTTCATGCTGCTGTCCTTCCGAGGAGCGGCGTCAGGGTCCGGCGCCAGTCCGCCCACCCGGTCAGCCGGAACGGCGACGGGGCGGTCTGGTTGTACGTGGCGTCGAACACCACGTGCTTCCACGTCGGCGTCCAGTCGCCCTCGACGACGGGCTTGTCGTCGATGAGGATGTCCCCGCGCACGAGGGTCTTGTCCTTCGCGATCACGACCCGTCGCGACCACCCCGCACCGAGGACGTCCTCCGCCCAGGCGAGCTTGTCCGACGCGCAGGTCGGGTTGGTGAGCAGCGGAGCGGTGCAGATGCGGACGTCCCAGCCCTCGTCGAGCATCGCGTTCATCGCCTCGACCGCGCCCTCGACGGGTGCGAACGTCGAGAAGAACCCCGGCGTGGTGGTCACGGCGTGGACCGCGTCGGCCCACTCGGGCGCGAGCTGGGTGTCGAGCTTGAACCGTGTCAGGTCCGCGTCGGCCCGCGTGGGACCGCCGGGGAACCGGCGCTCGAGCTCCGCCCAGAACGCGGTGGCGAGGTCGGCCTGGACGCCGTCCATGTCGACGAGGACGAGGGGCGGGCTGCCGGCGAGGAGGTTCATGCGGTGGCTCCGATCAGGTTGCCGATGGCGGTCGGGTCAGCGACCAGGCGGGGGGTTCCCGGCGTGAGGGCCAGGTCGAGGTCGGTCAGCTCGGCCTTGGCGCCGCGGTGGTGGGCGCGGACCTCGTCGAGGCTCGGGCGGTGGACCACGTGACCGTCGCGGACCACGGGGACCTGGAGCGCCCGGCCGAGCCCGGCCTCGGGGGCGCCGGGCAGGTGACGCACCACGACGACCTCCTTCGTCGCGTGCCCCGCGTGGTCCAGGGCGCGGTAGGCGACCTTCCGGCCGCCGACGCTGCCCTTGCTCGTGGCCTTCTTGGCGACCGGACGGAGCGGGGCGAACGGGCCGTCCTCGTCCGCGACGGCGACCAGCTTGTAGACCATCCCGGCGGTCGGGTGGCCCGAGCCGCCGACGAGCTTGGTGCCCGCGCCGTAGATGTCGACCGGCGCGGCGGCGAGCGCGCCGATGGTGTGCTCGTCCAGGTCGGACGTGACGGCGATCCTCGTGCCCGTCGCGCCGAGCGCGTCGAGCAGGGCGCGGGCCTTGCGGGCCCCGTCGGCCAGGTCGCCCGAGTCGATGCGGACGGCACCGAGGTCGGGGCCGGCCGCGGCGACGGCGTTGCGGATGCCCTGCTCGGTGTCGTACGTGTCCACGAGGAGGGTGGTCGCGTCGCCGAGGGTGGCGACCTGCGACGCGAACGCGGTGGGCTCGTCGGTGTGGCTGAGCGTGAACGCGTGCGCGGCGGTGCCCCGAGTCGGCACGCCGTACCGGAACCCGGCCTGCAGGTTGCTCGTCGCGTCGAACCCCGCGACGTACGCGGCGCGGGCGGCGGCGACGGCCGCCTGCTCGTGGGTCCGGCGGCTGCCCATCTCGACGAGCGTGCGACCGTCGGCGGCGCTGACCATGCGCGCGGCGGCCGACGCGATGGCCGTGTCGTGGTTGAGGATCGACAGGACGAGCGTCTCGAGCACGACGCACTCCGCGAACGTGCCCGACACCGTCAGGACCGGGCTGTGCGGGAAGTAGATGTCCCCCTCGCGGTAGGCGTCGATGCTGCCGCGGAACCGGTATCCGCCCAGGTAGTCGGTGGTGCGCCGGTCGATCACGCCCGACTCCAGCAGCCAGGCGAGCTGCTCGGCGTCGAAGGTGAAGCCCTCGACCGCCTCGACGACGCGGCCCAGCCCGGCGACGACCCCGTAGCGGCGGCCCTCGGGCAGCCGGCGGGCGAACGCCTCGAAGACGGCCTGGTGGTGGGCCGTCCCGTCGGCGAGGGCGGCCCGCAGCATCGTGAGCTCGTAGTGGTCCGTGAGCAGCGCGGTCGTTGTGGTCATGTTGACCATAATGACCCGCCGCGCGAGGATCCGCGGCCATTTCTGGTCAGATCGACCATTAATGCGGTGTGACCTGCGTCACCTGGCACCGTCCCGGACGGGGCTCGCCCGGTCGAGCCGACGGGGCCGGTCGTTGCCACGCACGCCGGGACCGGGCAGCATGCCCTGACCAGCCCTTTCGGAGTGATCGGTGGGAGTCGTCGTGATCCGGGCGTCGCACACGAGCCGCAGATGAGCCACCACCCGTGAGCGCCCCGGGCGGCGCTGGCCGGCGCCGGTGGTCCGACCGGGTGCCGCTCGTCGGCGTGCTCCGCGGCTACGACCGTGCCTGGTGGCGCACCGACGTCGCCGCCGGGGTCGCGGTCGCCGCGCTCATCGTCCCGAAGAACCTCGGGTACGCCGGGATCGCGGGCGTGCCGCTGCAGAACGGCCTGTACGCCGCGGCGGCCGGGGCGATCCTCTACGCGGTGTTCGGCACCAGCCGGCAGATCTCGACCGGACCCAGCTCGGGCCTGGCTGCGGTGGCGGCGAGCGCCGTGCTCACCGCCGGTGTCGTCGGCGACGACGTGGCGCCGTTCGTCGCGGGCATCACGCTCGTCTCCGGCGTCGTGTTCCTGCTGCTGGCCGTCGCGCGCATGGGGTGGATCGCACAGTTCCTCTCGCGGGCCGTCGTCACGGGGTTCCTGTTCGGCGCGGCCATCGACGTCGTCGTCGGCGAGCTGCCCAAGCTCACGGGGACCAGCGCGTCGGGCTCCTCGCCCCCGCAGGAGCTCGTGTCGTGGCTGGGGACGATCGGGGACGCGAACCGGGCCACCCTCGCGGTCGGCGTGAGCGCGCTGGTCACGGTGTTCGGGCTGCGCCGCCTGGCACCGCGGGTGCCGGGCGCGCTCGTGCTCGTCGTCGGCGGCCTGCTCGCGAGCCGGCTGCTGGACCTGGGGGAGCGGGGGGTCGCGCTGGTGGGGGACGTGCCCCGCGGGCTGCCCTCCGTGCAGGTGCCCGACCCGGCGCTGCTGCTCGACCACGTCGCGACCGTGGCGCTCGCCGCCGTCGCGCTCGTCATGATCGGGTTCTCGCAGACGGCCGGGGACGCGCGGACGTTCGCGGCGCGGCACCGCTACCGGGTGGACATCGACCAGGAGTCGCTCGCGCAGGGCGCCGCGAACCTGGGGGCCGGCCTGCTGCAGGGCATGCCGGTGTCGACGAGCCTGTCGGCCAGCTCGCTCAACGACCGGGCGGGCGCCCGGTCGCCGGTCGCGTCACTGACGTCCGGCGTGATGGTGCTGCTCACGCTGGTGCTGCTCGCGCCCCTGTTCTCCGGCCTGCCGACGGCCGTGCTGGCGGCCGTCATCATCGAGGCCGTCGTCATGGGGATGATGGACGTCGCCGGGATGCGACGGCTGTTCCGGGTGCAGCGGTTCGACTTCTGGATCGCGGTCGCGGCGCTCGTCAGCACGCTCGTGGTCGGGGTCCTGGCCGGGGTGCTGATCGGGATCGCGCTGTCGCTGCTGTGGCTCGTGTCCGTCGCGACGAGGCCGTCCCTCCCGCTGATGGCACGCGAGCCCGGAACGCAGGTGTTCCGTGAGCTGGGCGAGCACCCGGGCGACGAGCCCGAGCCTGGCGTGGCGGTCGTGCGTATCGACGGGGGCCTGTTCTTCGCGACTGCCGACGCCTTGCAGGACCGGGTGCGCGAGGTCACCGAGTCGCACCCGGACGCGAGCCTGATCGTGCTCGACTGCGGGGCGATCACGATCGTCGACGCGCAGGGTGCGGCGGCCCTCCACGAGCTCCTCGACCTCGCCGAGGACGCGGGCGTCGTGGTCCGGCTCGCCCGTGTGAAGCCGGCAGTACGGTCGACGCTCACGCGCGACGGCGTCGTCGGTCGGCTGGGAGCGGAGCGCATCCACGGCAGCGTGCACCGCGCGGTCGAGGCGCACCGGGGGTCCGTGCCGCCACCTGCGCCGCCCGCGTAGCGCCGGCCCGCGTGCCGGTCGCGGTCAGCAGTGCTGGCGCCGGGCGACCGCCGCAGATCCGAATCGTTTCGGTGCGGCGATACGTCCCGGTATGCCGGACAGGCGGTCCGTCGGGTTGGCAGGATCCGCACGTCAGGCCCGGAAGCAAAGAAGCCGCGGACCGTTCCGGTCCCGACGGCCCTGGGCCGCCCCCGTCCCCGGTCGTGAGGTAGGTGCAGTGTGCGCGCGCGCAACGTGGTCGTCATCGGTGTGGGCGTGGTCATGACCACGTCCGGCTGTCTCGGGAGCGGGCCCGGTGCGGAGTTCTCGAACTACACCGGTGAGCGGGTCACCGTGACCATCGAGGGCAGCGACAGGGTGCTCGTCGTCGGCCCGAGCTCGGACGTCGCGATGACGCAGCGGGGATGCATCGGCTCCGGGATCGTGGTGACCCGTGAGGACGGGACGGTCGTCGCCGAGCTCGACGGCGGAGCCTGCCCCTCGACCGCGGTCGCGATCCGGGGCGACTGGACCGTCCTCGTGTCGGACGACCTCGCGACGCGGTCCCCCTCGCCGGCGTCCGACCGGCTCCCCGACCAGCTCCCTGACGCGCTGACCGACCCTACGGAGAGTGGGGGGTGACCAGCGGAAGGATCACCGAGTCGATCATCCGGGTCACGAAGGCGTCGTCGACCGGCTGACCGGCGACCACCTTGCGGTACATGACCATGGCCGGCGCGACGCCGGCGACCATGTCGAGGTCGACGTCCGGCCGCAGCTCGCCCCGGAGCCGGGCCCGCTCGAGGACCGCGCGCACGAGGCCGACCTTCGCGCGGACGAACTGCTCGTGGAAGACCGCGGCGAGCTGGGGGTCCTCCTTGACGACCGACATGAGGCCGGACATGAGCGCGCTGTCGCTCTCCCGGCGGCGGCCGAACGTGATCCCGAGCAGGTCGCCGCGCAGCGAGCCGGTGTCGGCCACGTCGTCGATCGTCGTGGCGACGCCGCGGCCGCAGATCACGGCGTCGACCGTGAGCTGGACCTTCGAGGGCCAGCGGCGGTAGACGGTCGCCTTGCCGGCGCCCGCGCGCTCGGCGACGGCGTCCATCGTCATGCCCTCGAAGCCTCGCTCGGCGAGCAGCTCGCGGGCGGCCTCCAGGATGGCGTCGTCCTTGGAGTCGTCCCTGCGGCGGCCCGGCCGGCGCGCGGGCTGGGCGGCGGTCTGGAGGGGGGCCTGGGGAGCGCGCTGGGGGGTGGGCCGGAGGGTGGGTGCAGCCGCCCTGGTGTCGTCCACCGGTGGTCCCGCCTCTCCGTCGCTCCCGCGAGCCCGCCGCATCGTCGTGGACCCGTCGCGCACACCGTACCGGGTCACGATAAAGCGAAACCGTAGGGTTCCGGAACTGGTGGGTTCTGTAATACGCTCGCTCCACCGACCACGACGTCCCAGGAGCATCCCCATGTCCTCCACCGCAGCGCCACCACCCGCACCGGCGTCGACCCCGACGTCGACCGAGCGGCCCACGGAGCCGTCCACAGAGCCGCCCACCGGTCCGCCCACCAGCCGGGGTCGCTGGCTCGTGCTGGCGACCGTCGCGCTCGCCCAGCTCATGGTCGTGCTGGACGCGACCATCGTGAACATCGCCCTGCCGTCGGCCCAGGCTGACCTCGGCTTCAGCGACAACGACCGCCAGTGGGTCGTCACCGCGTACGCGCTCGCGTTCGGCAGCCTGCTGCTGCTCGGCGGCCGGCTGTCCGACATGTTCGGGCGCCGCCGCATGTTCCTCGTCGGCCTCGTCGGCTTCGCCGTCGCCTCCGCCCTCGGCGGCGCCGCCCAGAGCTTCGAGCTGCTCGTCGGGGCCCGCGCCCTGCAGGGCGTGTTCGCCGCCGTGCTCGCACCCGCGGCCCTGTCCGTGCTGACCACCACGTTCACCATCGCCAAGGAGCGCGCCCGCGCGTTCGGCGTGTTCGGGGCGATCGCCGGCATGGGAGGGGCGATCGGTCTGCTGCTCGGCGGCTACCTCACCGAGAACTTCAACTGGCGCTGGAACCTGTACGTCAACGTCGTCATCGCCGTCGTCGCGTTCGTCGCGGGGTCCGTCCTGCTCTCCCGCACCGACGAGCGGCACGAGACCCGGCTGGACGTGCCCGGCGTGCTCCTGGCGTCCAGCGGCCTGTTCGCCCTCGTGTTCGGCTTCTCGCAGGCGGAGCCGCAGGGCTGGGACGCACCCGCGGTGTGGGGCTCCCTCGCCGCCAGCGTCGTGCTCCTCGTCGGCTTCGTCGTGCGCCAGCGCCGCGCGCAGTACCCGCTGCTGCCCCTCGACATCGTGCTCGACCGGGACCGCGGCGCCGGGTTCCTCGCGATCCTCGTCGCCGGGTCCGGCATGTTCGGCGTGTTCCTGTTCCTGACGTACTACCTGCAGCTCACGCTCGGGTACACGCCCATGCAGACGGGGACCGCGTTCCTGCCGATGGTCGTGTTCATCGTCATCACGGCGCAGGTCCAGTCGAACATCCTCGTGCCGCGGTTCGGGCCCAAGCTGCTCGTGCCGATCGGCATGGGCACGGCGGCGCTCGCGATGCTGTGGTTCCGGACGCTCGAGCTCGACAGCGGGTACCCCCGGGTGCTCGTCGGGCTCGTGCTGATGGGGATCGCGATGGGCTCGATCATGCCCGCGTCGTTCCAGATCGCCACCCTCGGTGTCTCGCGGCGGCAGGCCGGCGCGGCATCCGCGATGGTGTCCACGAGCCAGCAGGTCGGCGGGGCCATCGGCACGGCCGTGCTCAACACCCTCGCCGCCACCGCCGCGGCGGCGTACGTCACCGACCACGCGCCCGTCACCCCGCAGGTCGTCGCCGACGGGGCCCTGCACAGCTTCGCCGTGGCCTACGGCTGGTCGGCGGGGATCTTCCTGCTCGGCGCGGTCCTCACGGCCACGCTGTTCCGGACGCGGGCGGACCGCGCTGCCCGGGCTGCCCAGGCCGCGGAGTCCGGCACCGACCCGGTGGCTGCCGAGGCGGCACCTGCCCTCGCGCACTGACCGCCCACCGGTCCGACGACCGCGGCAGCACCGGCCCGACCGGCCGGTGCTGCCGCGCGTCACGGGCCTCCGGCGACGTCGTCAGTTGAGGTTCGCGTCCTCGGCGTACGTGGAGACGATGGCCAGGTCACCGCCCTGCCGGCGCAGGACCCGCCGCCACAGCTGCGACGGCGTGGGGGTGAGCAGGTCGTCGGGCAGGGCGTCGACGACGAACCACGCGCGCTCCTCGATCTCGTCCTCGAGCTGGCCCTCGCCCCACCCGGCGTACCCGGCGAACACCCGGACCCCACCGACGTGCGGGACGACGGCGTCCGGGTCGGCGTCGAGGTCGACGAGGCCGAACGGGCCGGTCATGCGGTCGACGCCCGACCACGGGCCCGAGCCGGCGCGGAGCGTGGCCACCCCCATCGCACCGTCGAGGCCGACCGGGCCGCCCTGGAACAGGTGCGGTGGTGTGCTGACGTGCGAGTGCCACGCCGGGAGCACCTCGGCCACGTCGACCGCCGACGGGCGGTTGAGCACGACCCCGACAGCACCGTGGTCCCCGTGGTCGAGGAGCAGGATCACGGTGCGGTAGAAGGTGTCCTCGCGAAGGCGCGGCGCCGCGACGAGCAGCCGGCCCTGCAGCGCGGTGCCTTCGGTCGTGCCGTCGGTCATGGCCTCATCATCGCCGACGCACCCGCAGCGGCACGCCGGGCGATCGGGTCCCCGTTCCGACGGGCGCGGGCCGCCGCAGCCTGGCTCACCGGTGTGTCGGCACGAGGGTCGCGTTCGGCTGCGGCGACGATGGTCGTCGCCTTTCGTCTCGCCAGGGTGTGAACCCGCCACGACGTCGACCAGCCAGGCTGTCAGCGCTGGGGGGTGAACTGGCTCACGCTGAACACCGCGCCCTGCGGGTCGCGGATCGTGGCCGTCCGGGTCCACCCGCCGTCCTCGGTCGTGACGACCACACCGCCGTGCTTGCCGGCCAGCTCGGCGGTCCGGTCGCGGTCCGCGACCGTGAACGACACGTGCCAGTGCGGCGCCTCGCCCACCCGCAGCGGGAGGACCCAGCCGATCGCGTCGGCGAACCCGGGTGGCGCGTCCACCTCCGCCTGCCGCGCATGGATGCCCGGGTCGACGGTTGCTGCGAGGTGGTCGCCGTACCCGGGGACGCGGATCATCGTCGCCCAGCCCAGGTCGGCGACCTGCCAGCCGAACGCCTGCTCGTACAGGTCCAGGGCGGCGGCGACGTCGAGGGTGTGCAGGTCGCTGAAGTTCCAGGCGCCCGGCTCGTTGACGACCTGGGCGCCGAGGCGTCGGTTCGCCTGCCACAGCCGGAGCTCGGCGCCCTGGCGGTCGGTGAACGCCGCCCAGGTGCCGCCCTCGCCCGCGACGGTCGGGCCGGTCGTGACGGTGCCGCCGGTGGCGGCGACGCGGGCAAGGGCCGCCGTGACGTCGTCGACCGCGACGTAGGTCTGCCACGCCGGAGCCCCGGGTGCGACACCGGTCGGGTCGGACGGGCCGCCGATGCCCGCGGCGTCGCGCCCGTCGACCTGCGCGATGACGTACCGCGACGGGAGGCCGGGCGGTGTCGCGTCGTGGAACGTCCAGCCGAGCACCCCGCCGTAGAACGCCTTCGCCTGTTCCACGTCGCCGTGCTCGACGTCCACCCAGGACGTGACGCCCTCCGGGTAGGTCCGCTGCTCCGTCATGGCCCCTCCTCGGCTCGGGTACCTGTCGGCGACCAGGCTACGGACCCCCGCCGACACCAGCGGACCGGCGACGGCGGGCCGCCCGTCCTGAGCCGCACCGCGCACCTGGTGCGCCGCCCGATCAGACGGTGAGGACGACCTTCGCGCGGGCGTGCTCGACCTCGAGGTACCGGATCGCCTCCGCGGCGTCCGCCAGGGCGTAGGTCCGGTCGACGACCGGTGTCAGGGCGCCCTGCTCGACGAGCTCCCGGATCATGTCGAGCCGGTCCGCGCCGGGTGTCGACCCGGGCGCGACGAGGCGGTGGCTCAGGAACGGCCGCGCGAGCAGCCCCCGGACGACCAGGCCGATCGGGCCGGTCAGGCTGCCGCCCTCGGAGGTGCCGCCACCGGACAGCAGCAGCGTCCCGCCCGGCGCGACGGTGCGTCGCAGGTCCCTGAGCGAGCGGTTGCTGACCAGGTCGTAGACGACGTCGTACCGCTTCCCGTCCCGGGTGAAGTCGTGCGCGCGGTAGTCGACGACGTGCTCGGCGCCGAGGGAGCGGGCCAGCTCGGCGTTCCGTGCGCTGCAGACGGCGGTGACGTGGGCGCCCGTGGACCGGGCGATCTGCAGCGCGAACGTGCCCACCCCGCCCGACGCACCGTTGACCAGGACGGACTGCCCGGGCTGGAGGTGGGCGGCGTCGTGCAGGGCGGTCAGGGCCGTGGTCGCGGCGAGCGGCAGCGCGGCCGACTCCTCGAACGACGTCCCGGCCGGTCGCCTCGCCACGACGCCCTCGGGCGCACTGACGTACTCGGCGAACGCTCCCGGGTGCTCCCCGAACACCTCGTCGCCGGGCCGAACCCGGGTGACCTGCGGTCCGACCTCCTCGACGGTGCCCGCGAAGTCGGTGCCGAGGACCGGTTGCGTCGGCCGACGCAACCCGAAGGTGGGGCGCATGAGGTACGGGTCGCCGCGCAGCACGTGCCAGTCGCGGGCGTTGAGGGACGCGGCCCGGACGCGGACGAGCACGTCGTGGTCGCCGGGCAGCGGGCGGCCGACGTCCGCGAACCGCAGGATGTCCGGGGGACCGTACCGGTCCTGGGTGATCGCCTTCATGGTGGGCTCCTCGGACGAGGTGGCGCGGGCGTCTACGGTGGGCCGGAGCAGCCCGTCGACGTGGTGTACGACGTACACCTGCGGTGATGAGACAGTAGGTGTACGCCGTACACCCCGTCAAGGTGTCGGCCGGCGACCGGAGGCAGGAGTGACCGCGGAGCACACGGAGGCGCCACGCCGCGCACCGCTGACCCGCGAGCGCGTGCTCCGCGCCGCGGTGGCGCTCGCGGACGAGGACGGCATCGGGACGCTCAGCATGCGCCGGCTCGCCCAGGTGCTCGACGTGGTCCCGATGGCGCTCTACAAGCACGTGGCGAACAAGGACGAGCTGCTCGACGGCGTCGTCGACCTCGTGGTCGCCGAGATCCCCGAACCGGCCCCCGGCGACGTGGAGATCGACTGGCAGGCCGCCGTCCGCCGGCGCATCCTCGGCGCCCGGCGCGCCCTGCTCGGCCACCCGTGGGCCGCTCAGGTCATCGCCTCCCGCGGCATCCCGACCCCGGCGGTGCTGGCCCACATGAACTCGGTCGTCGGGATGTTCCGCGCGGCCGGCTTCTCGGTCGACCTCACCCACCACGTGATGCACGCGATGGGCAGCCGCGTCCTCGGCTTCAGCCAGGAGCTCTTCGACGACTCCGCAGACGTCGACCCCGAGGTCCGTGCCGCGGGTGCCCGCGCGATGGCCCCGGCCTTCCCGCACCTCGCCGAGATCGCCCTGGCGGTCGCGCACGACGACGCGTCCGTGGTCGGGTCCGGGTGCGACGACCAGGCCGAGTTCGAGTTCGCGCTCGACCTGCTGCTCGACGGGTTCGAGCGACTGCGCAGGAGAGCCGCAGAGGACGCCTCGACCGGCGCGGCACGCCGCTGACCTGGACGGTTGCCCACGCGTCACCTGCCGGCCGCGCCGGTGTCACCCGATCGGGGTACCGTGCGCGACGCACCGCAACCCGGTGCACCACCGACAGCACGGGAGGACCCGGACATGAGGATCACCCACCAGCGTCGCGGGGGAAGCGCCCGGGGAGCAGTGGTGGCGGCGGCCACGGTGCTCCTCGTCGGGCTCGCGACGCCCGCGACGGCCGGAGGGCCCGGGCACGGACCCGGGCACCCCGAGGACTACCGCCTCACGGTCATGGGCACGACGGACCTGCACGGCAGCGCCCTGAACTGGGACTACTTCAAGAACGCCGAGTACGACGACAGCGCCCACAACGACGTGGGGCTCGCGAAGGTCTCGACGCTCGTGAACCAGGTGCGGGCGGACCGCGGGGCGCGCAACACGCTCCTCCTCGACGCCGGCGACACCATCCAGGGCACATCGCTCGCGTACTACTACGCGAAGGTCGAGCCGATCTCGCGGACGGTCGAGCACCCGATGGCCGCCGCGATGAACGCGATCGGCTACGACGCCGCCGCAGTGGGCAACCACGAGTTCAACTACGGCATCCCGTACCTGCGCACGTTCCAGAAGCAGCTCCGCTTCCCGCTGCTCGCCGCGAACGCGCTCGACGACGGCACCGGCCGGCCGGCGTTCCAGCCGTACACCATCAAGACCGTGCACACCGCGCACGGCAAGCCCGTCAAGGTCGGCATCCTCGGCCTCACCAACCCCGGCATCGCCATCTGGGACAAGGCCAACGTCGAGGGCAGGATGCACTTCGACGGGCTCGTCGAGCAGGCCGCCAAGTACGTCCCGGAGCTGCGCCGCAAGGGTGCCGACGTGGTCGTGGTCGCCGCGCACTCGGGCGCCGACACGTCCTCGTCGTACGGCGACACCCTGCCGTTCCCGGAGAACGCCGCGACGCTCGTCGCGCAGCAGGTGCCCGGCATCGACGCGATCCTCGTGGGTCACGCCCACCAGGAGATCGCCGAACGGGTCGTCACCAACACCGCCACCGGCAAGCCCGTCGTGCTGTCCGAGCCCCTCAAGTGGGGCGAGCGGCTGTCGGTGTTCGACATCGACCTCTCGTTCGCGCGCGGCCGCTGGGCGGTGCAGACGGTGCACGCGCAGGTGCTGAGCTCCAACACGGTCCCCGAGGACCCGAAGATCGTCAGCCTCCTGGAGGCCGACCACCAGAAGGTCGTCGACTACGTCAACAGCGTCATCGGCACGTCGACCGAGGCCATGTCGGCGGCGGCTGCTCGCTACGAGGACACCGCGGTGCTCGACTTCATCAACCACGTCCAGGCCGGAGCGGTCAAGGCGGAGCTCACCGGCGCCGACGCCGACCTGCCGGTGCTGTCGATCGCGGCACCGTTCAACAAGGACGCCGCCATCCCGCAGGGTGACGTCTCGGTGCGGGACATCGCCGGGCTGTACATCTACGACAACACGCTCCTGGGCATCAAGCTCACGGGGGCGCAGGTCAAGGCCTACCTGGAGAAGTCGGCGGAGTACTTCAAGCCGGCGGCGACGCCGGGCACGTACGCCGCCGCGGACCTCACGAACGCCGTGACACCCACCGCCCCGAACGGCACGCCGGACTACAACTACGACGTGATGGGCGGGCTCGACCAGCCCCTGACCTATGACATCGACCTGGCGCAGCCCGTCGGCAGCCGCGTCGTCGGCCTGGCGTACGGGGGCGTCCCGGTGACGGCCGACCAGGAGTTCGTGGTCGCCATCAACAACTACCGGCAGTCGGGCGGCGGGAACTTCCCGGGCGTGGTCGGCGCCCCCGTCGTGTACAACCGGCAGGTCGAGATCCGGCAGCTGCTCATCGACTGGGTGACCGCCGCCCAGGTGGTCGACCCGGCGGTGTTCTCGTCGACCAACCCCGACTGGCGCCTGACGTCCGGCGGCACGCCGCTGACCGTCATGCCGTGACGGTCAGGCCTCCCCGACGAGGTCCAGGTCGAGCCACCGGGCCAGGTCGGCGATCTCGTCCGCGACGGCCGCCCGCGTGGCGGCGGTCCAGTCCCCGTCCTCGTGCAGGGCGTGCACCCGCAGCACACCGGCCCGACGGTCGGCCGTCGCGTCGAGCTTGCCGACCAGCTCGTCGCCGTGCAGCACCGGCAGCGCGTAGTAGCCCCAGCGACGCACGGCGGCGGGCTTGAACATCTCCAGCGCGTACTCGAACGCGAAGATCTCGGTCATCCGCTTGCGGTCGTGCAGCAGCCGGTCGAACGGCGACAGCAGCGCCGCCCGCCCGTCGAACGGCCCCGAGCGGACCCCGTCGAGGTGTTTCGGGTCCACGCGCCACTGCCCCCGGACCCCGTCGACGACCGCGGGCTCGCCCGCCGAGCCGACGTCCAGCGGCTCGACCGGGCACTGCGGCCCACGGGAGCGGGCGATGCCGAGGGCGCCGAGACGGCGCTCGTCGCGCAGCCGGAGCGACTCCTCCAGCGGCGGCACCGGGCCGTCCGGGTACACACGCTCGGCGAGGTCCCACAGGCGTTCCTTGCCCGTCCCGCCCGCGGCGGCGACCTCGCCGGTGCGGACCATGACGTCCAGCATCATCGTGACGTTGCGGTTGTTGTTCCAGCCCGACGACTGCCACGGCCGCACGCAGAGGTCGGGCAGCTCGCTGATCGGCAGCGGGCCGTCGGCGCGCAGGCGCTCGAGGATGCCCTGGCGGCACGCCTCGTTGGTCCGCAGCCAGTCGACGTTCGCCCGCTGCCAGCCCGTCAGGTCGCCCGCGGCCCACACGTCCATCTCGGCCCGGTAGAGCGCGAGGTCCTCGGCGGGCCGGAGCGTGCCGCGGTACTCCAGGACGGACTGGTCGTCGAGCGCGTCGACGAGCTCCTGAGGGTCGTACGACGGGCCGAGCCGGCTCCACAGGACCAGGTCGGCGCTGGGCGCGACCGCGCTCGTGGGGTTGAGCTGGAGCAGGGACAGCTCCCGGAGCGTGGCGTGCAGGTCGGCCGGGCGGTGGGCGGTGAGCCGCTGTGCGCGGACGGCGACCCGCCGCGCCTCGGCCCGCGAGAGCTCGTGGACTGCCATCGAGGCAGGCTACGACCGGTCACGGTCACGGTCACGGACACGGACACGGACACGGACACGGACCCGGCCCGACGGGCGACGCCAGGCTCAGCCTCAGTCCTGGCCCGAGCCCGAGCCCGACCCTGCGAGTACGGGACGGGCGAGCGAGCCCCGTTGGCCTCCGTCAGCCTCCTGGGATCGTCCGGGCCCGCACTCGCTCGAGGTGCTCGAACGCGAGCCTGGTGAGGGGCTCTCGCATGTGCTGCAGGTTGGCGTTGGGGGGTGCGGGCCTGAGCCACCACCCTGCGAGCCGGGCCTGCGTGCCCCCGTCGACGTCACGCAGTGTCAGCGTCTCGGTGTGTTCCCATGCGGTCGCATAAGTGCGTGCGGTGAGCCAATAGCCCTCAAGCAGAGCATCGATCTCGTGCAGCATGACCGTACGCATCCCGTCGGGTGGCAGCGGAGGTCCCAGCGAGACGGCGCGAGTGCCGGGGCCGAACTCGGGAGTTCCTTCCACATGTGACGCGACACCGTCGGCCGCTTCTGCGACGAGCGCGTCCCACACCGCGAGCCGCGGTGCCGGAATGAGAATCTCTGCCAGGGTCTCCACCCGATGCGTCACGTTGCTGGCGCCTCCGCGGGGCGCTCTGTCTTCCGGGTCTGGCTGTCTCCAACGCACGTCTTCAGCATCGGCGCACACCGATCATCCCTTGAGCGCACTCCTGCGACCTGGTGCCGTCGGCCCTGGTCCGCCTGCGCCGGCCCCGCATGCCCGCCCGGTCGCGGCGCTGGTCAGCGACCAGAATTTACCTGCAGGGGAAGACAGCCGGCACATTCGGAGCGCACGCTGAGTCATGGCCCCGCTCGTGACCGACCACCGCCCGGACCCGACCCACCGGTCGCCGTTCCCGCCGATCGCGAACTACGCGTTCCTGTCCGACTGCGAGTCGAACTGCCTCATCGCCCCGAGCGGTGCGGTCGAGTGGATGTGCGTGCCGCGCCCGGACTCGCCGAGCATCTTCACATCGCTCCTCGACCGGGGGGCCGGATCGTTCCGGGTGGGTCCGCACGGCATCCGGGTCCCGTCGGCCCGCCGCTACCTGCCCGGCACGCTCGTGCTGGAGACGACGTGGCAGACGCCGACCGGGTGGCTCATCGTCCGGGACGCGATGGTGATGGGGCCGTGGCACAACACCGAGGACCGCTCCGCGACCCACCGCCGCACGCCGACCGACAACGACGCCGAGCACATCCTGCTGCGCACCGTGACGTGCGTGAGCGGGACGGTGGACCTCGAGGTGGAGTGCGCGCCGGCGCCGGACTACGGGCGCCAGGAGCCGAGGTGGGAGTACTCGGAGTCCGGCTACAACGAGCTCGTCGCGCCGCCGGCCGAGGGCAGCACGGGCCCGACGCTGCGCCTGACGTCGAGCCTGCGGCTCGGGGTCGACGGTCGCACGGCGTCGGCGCGCACCCGCATGGTGAACGGGGACAAGGCGTTCGTCGCGCTCGCGTGGTCGCCGCTGCCGAACCCCCGCACGTGGGACCAGGCCGCCGACCAGCTGTGGCGGACGCAGGAGTTCTGGCGCGAGTGGATCACGCAGGGCGTGTTCCCCGACCACCCGTGGCGGACGTACCTGCAGCGCAGCGCGCTGACGCTCAAGGGCCTGACGTACGCCCCGACGGGCGCGCTGCTGGCCGCCGCGACCACGAGCCTGCCGGAGACCCCGGGCGGCGAGCGGAACTGGGACTACCGCTACGCGTGGATCCGCGACTCGACGTTCGCTCTGTGGGGTCTGTACACGCTCGGCCTGGACCGCGAGGCGAACGACTTCTTCGCGTTCATCCATGACGTGTGCCGGGACAACAAGGACCTGCAGATCATGTACGGCGTCGGGGGGGAGGAGAGGCTCGACGAGGTCGAGCTGGACCACCTGTCCGGCTACGAGGGCGCCCGGCCGGTCCGCGTCGGCAACGCCGCGTACGACCAGCGCCAGCACGACGTGTGGGGGGCGGTGCTCGACTCCGTCTACCTGCACACCCGCTCCCGTGAGCAGCTTCCCGAGGCCCTGTGGCCCGTGCTGAAGCGCCAGGTCGAGGCGGCCATCAAGCACTGGCACGAGCCCGACCGCGGCATCTGGGAGGTCCGCGGCGACTCCCAGCACTTCGTGTCGAGCAAGCTCATGTGCTGGGTCGCGCTCGACCGCGGTGCGCGGCTGGCCAAGATGCACGACGAGCCGGACTTCGCGACCGAGTGGTCGAAGATCGCCGCCGAGATCCATGCCGACATCTGCGCCCACGGTGTCGACGAGCGCGGCGTGTTCGTCCAGCGCTACGGCTCGACGGCGCTCGACGCGTCGCTGCTGCTCATGCCGCTGCTGCGGTTCCTGCCACCCGACGACGAGCGCGTCCGCGCCACCGTGCTGGCGATCGCCGACGAGCTCACGGAGCACGGGCTGGTGCTCCGGTACCGCGTGGAGGACACCGACGACGGGCTCGAGGGCAAGGAGGGCACGTTCACCATCTGCTCGTTCTGGCTGGTCAGCGCGCTCGTCGAGATCGGCGAGCTCGAGCGGGGGCGGGCCCTGTGCGAGCGGCTCCTCTCGTTCGCGTCGACCCTCAACCTGTACGCCGAGGAGATCGACCCCAAGTCGGGGCGGCACCTCGGCAACTTCCCGCAGGCGTTCACGCACCTGGCGCTCATCAACGCGGTCATGCACGTCATCCGCGCCGAGGAGCACGCGGGGCACGACGGCATGCACTTCGAGCCCCCGAACCGCGGCGGGTGACCGACGGGGACGGCCGACCTGCCGGCGGTGACCGAGATCGCGGAACACCGGTCGGTGGGCGGCCGTTGAGCCTGGCATGACGACACTCGGCATCATCGGCAGCGGCAAGATCGGCGGCACGCTCGCGAGGCTCGCCGTCGCGGCGGGGTACGACGTGGTCGTGAGCAACTCGCGCGGGCCGGAGACGCTGGTCGAGCTCGTCGCGGAGCTGGGTGACCGGGCGCGTGCGGGGACGCCGCAGGAGGCGGCCGAGGCCGGCGACCTCGTCGTCGTGTCGGTCCCGGTGAAGGCCGTCGACCAGATCCCGGTCGCGCCCCTCTCGGGCAAGCTCGTGATCGACACCGGCAACTACTACCCGCAGCGCGACGGTCACATCGCCGAGCTCGACGCCCAGCAGCTCACGAGCTCGGAGCTGCTCGCCCAGCACCTCGGCGACGCGCACGTGGTCAAGGCGTTCAACCACATCCTGTTCTCCGAGCTCGGCTCTCAGGGGTCGCGCGCGGGCACGCCCGACCGTCGTGCCCTCGCGATCTTCGGCGACGACCACGACGCCAACGTCGGTGCGGCGGCGTTCATCGACACGCTGGGGTTCGACGCCGTCGACGGCGGGCCGCTGGCCGAGAGCTGGCGGATCCAGCCCGACACCCCCGGGTACGGGCGGCGGTTCGACGCTCCGGGGCTGCGCGGCGCCCTCGACGCGGCCACCCGCCCGCAGGCGGCCTGACCGGGACGAGGAGGAGCCCCCGATCTGCCACGCGCGAGGCGGATCAGGGGCTCCCGTCCGTGGTGCCCGCCGGCGTCCTAGCTGACGCGGGTCAGGCGGACGTGCCAGGCGTCGGGGCCGTCGACGAGGACCTCGACGTCGAGCTCCGCACGCTCGCGGAGCTGGGCGATGAGAGGGCGGGGCAGGTGCGGCGCGACGAGGATCAGCGAACCGCCGGGGGCGATGGCGTCGAAAGCGCCGAAGACCGTCGCGTGGCGGATCGCGTGGGGGATCGGCCGTACGTCGAGCACAGGGTCGGCCTCGTCGTGGCCGCCGCAGCCGCAGGAGTGGCCCGCGGGTTCGGGCGCTGTCGGGAGGATCTCGATGTTCTCGGCGGTCATGGGTCTCTCCTTCGGTGAGGCGGCGCGGCCCGGCCGGACCGCGTGGTGGTGGTCAGCGGCCTGCGCCGGGCCGCTCGACGCGCTCCCAGCCACGTCGGGGTGCCCGGTTGCCCAGGTGGGTGGTGTCCTTGGTCCGGTAGACGATGTACGGGCGCGTGAGGTAGCCCAGCGGCGCGGAGAACACGTGCACGAGCCGGGTGAACGGCCACAGGGCGAACAGCGCCATGGCACACAGGACGTGCAGCTGGAACGCGAGCGGCACGCCGGCCATGAGCGCGGGCTCGGGCTGGAACGTCAGCAGGCTGCGGATCCACGGTGAGATGGAGCCGCGGTAGTCGTACGCGTCGCCGAGGAGCTGGAACATCACGGTCGCGGTGGTGCCGAGGGCCAGCGTGGCGCCGAGGACCACGTACATGAGCTTGTCCATGCGGGTCGTCGCGAGGAACACGGGCCCGACGGTCCGTCGCCGGTAGATCAGGATCGCCAGCCCGGCGAGGGTCAGCACCGCGGCCAGCGTGCCCGCGAAGGTAGCGACGAAGTGGTAAGCGTGCTCCGTCACCCCGACGGCCTCCAGCCAGGAGCGCGGCACCAGGAGCCCGACCACGTGCCCGCCGATCACCATGAGGATCCCGATGTGGAACATCGGCGACCCGGCCCGCAGCAGCCGCGACTCGTAGACCTGCGACGAGCGCGTGGTCCAGCCGAACCGGTCGTACCGGTACCGCCAGAGGTGCCCGACGACGAACACGGCGCCCGCGATGTAGGGCACGACCACCCAGAGGAGCACGTCACGCGTGGTCATGCCGGGACCTCCGACCGGTGGATGGGGCGGACCGTCGGGAACGGGAGCAGGGGTGCGGACAGGCCGACCGTCTCGCTCGGCGGCCCGCTCGCGACGAGGTCGGCGAACCGGGCGGCCGTCGCCTCGTCGATCTCGGGAAGGGTGAGGCAGACCGCGTCCACCACGTGCGCGTACGGGCTGCCCACGTGGTGCAGCGCCGAGCGGAGCAGCTCGATCCCGGCGCGGTGGGTGCCGAGCAGCGTGTCCGCGACCGGCCCGGGGTCGCGCGCCGACAGCTCGAGGACCGTGGGCAGGTGGTCGGGCAGCTCGTCGTCCCGCGGCACCCAGCCGCACGCGCGGTACGCCTCCACGAACGTCACGAGGGCCATGCCCCGGCGACGGGTGTCACCCGCCGCGTAGTACGAGAGGTACAGCGCGCACCGGCGGCGCTGGTCGAAGGTCTCGACGTAGTGCACCTGCTGGGCGTGGAGGTCGAGCGCGTCGGCGGCGTCCAGGAACCGGGCGAACGCCGACGCGACCGGTGCGGACAGGATCGCGGTCGAGGCGCGCAGGAGCCCCAGCCGGTCGCGCAGCTCGGAGGTCGGGTAGTCGAGCAGCAGCGACGCGGCCATGTGCGCGACGACGCGCTCCCTCGGGTGGGCGACGACGGGGTCGAGGAACGGCAGCGACGGGGGCCGGCCGGTGCCGGGACGGCGGCTCACGCGTCCGCCTCCGGCCCGTCGCCGTAGCCGTCCTGGCCGGGTTCCGGGGGGAACAGACCGGGCGGTGCGCCGTTGCCGTCCCAGTTCAGCAGGTTGACCCGGGTGGGCTGCGACGGTCCGGCGGCGTTGTCCGCGGTCTGCCGGTTGCGCAGCGCATGGAACGTCTCGACGGCGGCACGCACCGGGCGCCCCGACGACGATCCGAACCGCCCGCCGCCGCCCATGCCCGGGCCACCGTCGACGTCGAGCGAGCAGCCGGACGCGGTCTCCTCCAGCGCGGCCGCGCTCTCGGCGTGCGCGGCGGGGATGACGTAGCGGTCCTCGTACTTCGCGATGGCGAGCAGCCGGTACATGGCCTCGATCTCCTCGGCCGTCATGCCGACGGCCTGGGCGATGCGCGGGTCCTGCGCGGTGCCGAGGTTGACGTTGCGCATGTGGGCCCGCATCGCGGCGAGCCGCTGGAGGACGGCCGTGACGGGTGCGGTCTCGCCCGCGGTGAACAGGCCCGCGAGGTACTCCACCGGGATGCGCAGCCGGTCGATCGCGGCGAACAGCGTCCTCGCGTCCTCCCCGTCGTTGCCGGACCCGGCCACCACGTCCACCACGGGCGACAGCGGCGGGATGTACCAGACCATCGGCATCGTGCGGTACTCCGGGTGCAGCGGCAGGGCCACCTGGTACGTGCTGATGAGCGCCCAGATCGGCGAGCGCTGTGCGGCGTCGATCCAGTCGCGCGGGATCCCCTCACGCTCCGCGCCCGCGACCACCTCGGGGTCGTGCGGGTCGAGCAGCACGGATCGCTGGGCGTCGAGCAGCTCCGCGGGGTCCTCCACGGACGCGGCCTCGAGCACCCGGTCGGCGTCGTAGAGCACCAGCCCGAGGTAGCGCAGCCGGCCGACGCACGTCTCCGAGCACACGGTCGGTAGGCCGACCTCGAGGCGCGGGTAGCACATGGTGCACTTCTCGGCCTTGCCGGTCTTGTGGTTGAAGTAGACCTTCTTGTACGGGCAGCCCGACACGCACATGCGCCAGCCCCGGCACTGGTCCTGGTCCACGAGCACGATGCCGTCCTCGGCCCGCTTGTACATGGCGCCCGACGGGCACGACGCGACGCAGGACGGGTTGAGGCAGTGCTCGCAGATGCGCGGCAGGTAGAACATGAACGCCTGCTCGAGCTCGGCGGTGACGCTCTCGCTCATCTGCTTCAGGACCGGGTCGTCCTGCATGGTCTCCATCGACCCGCCCAGGTTGTCGTCCCAGTTGGCCGACCAGTGGATCTGCATGGCCTTGCCCGTGAGCAGCGACATGGGCCGCGCGACCGGCGTGTGCTCGCCCTGCGGGGCCGAGAGCAGGGTGTCGTACTCGTACGTCCACGGCTCGTAGTAGTCGCGGATCTCCGGCAGCCTCGGGTTGCTGAAGATGTGCGCGAGCTTGGTGAACCGGCCCCCGGACCGCAGCTTCAGCCGCCCCCGCCTGGTGCGGACCCAGCCGCCGCCCCACTTCTCCTGGTCCTCGTAGCCGCGCGGGTAGCCGACGCCGGGCCGGGTCTCGACGTTGTTGAACCAGACGTACTCGACGCCCGTGCGGTTCGTCCACGCCTGCTTGCACGTGACCGAGCACGTGTGGCACCCGATGCACTTGTCGAGGTTCATCACCATCGCCATCTGCGCCATGACCTTCATGCGAGGCTCCCTCCGGTGCGGCCCATCAGTACGTCACGTCCTGCGAGCGGCGGCGGATCGTCGTGACCTCGTCGCGTTGGTTGCCCGTGGGGCCCAGGTAGTTGAAGGCGAACGAGAGCTGGGCGTACCCGCCGATCAGGTGCGACGGCTTGAGCAGCACGCGGGTCAGCGAGTTGTGGATACCGCCGCGCAGGCCGGACGTCTCCGACCGCGGGACGTCCACCGTGCGGTCCTTCGCGTGGTACATGAAGACGGTGCCGGCGGGCATCCGGTGGCTGACGATGGCGCGCGCCACGACCACGCCGTTGCGGTTGTACGCCTCGACCCACTCGTTGTCGCGGACGCCGATCGCGGTCGCGTCCTGCGGGGACATCCAGATCGTCGGGCCGCCCCGGGACAACGAGAGCATGAACAAGTTGTCCTGGTACTCCGAGTGGATCGACCACTTGGAGTGCGGGGTCAGGTACCGCACGGTGACCTCGGCGTGGCCCTCGGACCCGGGTGCGCCCGAGGGGGCCGTCGAGCCGGGGGTGCGGTCGCCGAACAGCCGGCCGAGGTCGAGCGGCGGGCGATAGACGGGCAGGTTCTCGCCGAGCTCGCTCATCCAGTCGTGGTCGAGGAAGAAGTGCTGGCGGCCCGTGAGCGTGTGCCAGGGCTTGAGCTGCTCGACGTTGATCGCGAACGCGGTGTACCGGCGGCCGCCGTGCTCCGAGCCGGACCACTCGGGCGACGTGATGACGGGGACCGGCCGGGCCTGCACGTCGGGGAACGTGATGCGCTTGCCCTCGTGCTCGCGGGCGAGCCAGGCGAGCTCCGTGCCGGTCTGCTGCTCGACGTTCTCGAAGCCCTGCACGGCCAGGCGGCCGTTGGTGGTGCCGGACAGCGCGAGGATCGTCTCGCAGACGTGCTGGGCGGTGGCGAGCCGGGGCCGGCCCGCCGCCGGGCCGTCGGTGACGACGCCGTTGAGCCGTCCCAGCTCGGCGACCTCGACGTCGGGCAGGAACTTCACGCCCTTGGTCACCATGCCCGCCGTCGCCGTGAGCGGGCCGAGCGACGTGAGCCGGTCGGCCAGCGCGGTGTAGTCCCGCTCGACGACGACGAGCTTCGGCATGGTCACGCCGGGGACCAGGTCGTGCACGTCCTCGACGGTGCCGTGCGGGGTGTTCATCTCGTCCGGGGTGTCGTGCATCAGCGGCACGGCCACGAGGTCCTCGCGCTTCCCGAGGTGCCCCACGGCCGCCTTCGAGACGGCCTTGGCGAGCGTGACGAAGATGTCGAAGTCCGTGCGGGTCTGCCACGGCGGCGCGATGGCCGGGTTGAACGAGTGCACGAACGGGTGCATGTCCGTCGTGGACAGGTCGTGCTTCTCGTACCAGGTCGCTGCGGGCAGCACGACGTCGGAGAACAGCGTGGTCGACGTCATCCGGAAGTCGCTCGTGACGAGCAGGTCGAGCTTGCCGCGGGGGGCCTCGTCGTGCCACGTCATGCTCGCGGGGCGGCGGTCCGGCCCGGACTCCTCCGCCATGACAGCCGCGTCGGTGCCGAGCAGGTGGCGCAGGAAGTACTCGTTGCCCTTGCCCGACGAGCCGAGCAGGTTGGCCCGCCAGATCGTCAGCACCCGCGGGAAGTTCTTCGGGTCGTCGGGGTCCTCGCACGCGAACCGGAGGCGGCCCTCGCGCAGCTCGTCGACCACGTACGCCGCCGGGTCCACCCCCGCGGCGCGCGCCTCGTCGACGAGGTCCAGCGGGTTGCGGTCGAACGTCGGGTACGACGGCATCCAGCCGCGCTTCGCGGACTCGACGAGGCAGTCGGCCGTGGTCCGGCCCGCGAACTTCCCCTCGGCGAGCGGGGAGGCGAGCGCGTCGGCGGGCAGCCCGTCGTACCGCCACTGGTCGGTGGCGAGGTACCAGAACGCGGTGCCGATCATCTGCCGGGGCGGACGGACCCAGTCGAGCCCGAACGCGTACTGCGCCCAGCCGGTCACCGGCCGGCACTTCTCCTGGCCGACGTAGTGCGCCCAGCCACCCCCGTTGACGCCCTGGCAGCCGGTCATCGTGACGAGCGCCAGGAACGTGCGGTAGATGGTGTCGGAGTGGAACCAGTGGTTGGTGCCCGCGCCCATGAGGATCATCGAGCGGCCGCCCGACGCCTCCGCGTTCTCGGCGAACTCGCGCCCGATCCGCTCGGCGGCAGACGCGGGGACCCCGGTGATCTCCTCCTGCCAGGCGGGCGTGCCGGGAGTGCTCGGGTCGTCGTAGCCGGTCGGCCACGAGCCCGGCAGGCCGTCGCGGCCGACGCCGTACTGGGCGAGCAGGAGGTCGAAGACCGTCGTGACGAGCGCGCCGCCGACGCGGGTGACCGGGACCCCACGGCGGACCACGCCCGCGCCGCCGGTGTGCTCGCCGTCGGCACCGTCCGCCGCGAGGTCGAACCGGGGAAGGTCGACCGCGACGGCGTCGCCGTCGTGCGAGGCGAGGTCCGCGACGGACATGACGGGCCTGATCGTGCCGAGGTCGAGGTTCCAGGACCCGGCACGCGCGGGGTCGAACCGGTGCCCGAGGCTGCCGTTCGGCACGCGCGGCGAGCCGTCGGCGTCGAGCACCACGGTCATGAACTGGGCGTCCCGGCCGTGGGTGTCGCGCGGGGTGCCGTCCGGACCGGCGACCGGTCCGTCGAGCTGGTCGGCCGTGAGGAACTTGTCCGGCACCCAGGCGTCGCCGCGCTGCTTGAGCGTGACGAGGTGCGTCGCGTCGGTGTACGTGGCCATGTAGTCGGAGAACCGCTCCGTGCGGCGCTCCACGAGGAACTCGCGGAGGATCACGTGGCCCATCGCGGTCGCCAGCGCACCGTCCGTGCCGGGGTGCGGGGCGAGCCACTCGTCGGCGAACTTCGTGTTGTCCGCGTAGTCGGGGGAGACGGTGACGACCTTCTGGCCGCGGTAGCGGGCCTCGGTCATGAAGTGCGCGTCGGGAGTGCGGGTCACCGGCACGTTCGAGCCCCACATCATGAGGTAGCTCGCGTTCCACCAGTCCGCCGACTCCGGGACGTCCGTCTGGTCGCCGAACACCTGCGGGGAGGCGACCGGC
The DNA here is from genome assembly GCF_054057935.1 of Cellulomonas sp. URHB0016. Taxonomy (NCBI): domain Bacteria; kingdom Bacillati; phylum Actinomycetota; class Actinomycetes; order Micrococcales; family Cellulomonadaceae; genus Cellulomonas; species Cellulomonas sp. URHB0016. The sequence goes on from NZ_JBSRZU010000001.1 coordinate 3,482,765, forward strand.
AGGTCCGCGTACCAGTCGTAGAACGACAGCATCGTGCCGCCGAGCATCGAGACGAACCGCGCGCCCGACCCGTGCGACACCATCGACATCGCCGGGATCGGGGAGAAGCCGGCCACCCGGTCCGGGCCGTACGTCTTGATCGTGTGCACGTGGGCGGCGGCGACGATCTCGGAGGCTTCGTCCCACGACGCCCGGACGAGCCCGCCCTTGCCGCGCGCCGACTTGTACGACCGGGCCGTCTCGGGGTCGCCGGTCACCGCGGCCCACGCGAGCACGGGGTCGCCCGTCCGCTCCTTCGCCGCCCGGTAGGCCGTGAGCAGCGCACCGCGGACGTAGGGGTACCGCACCCGCGTCGGCGAGTACGTGTACCAGGAGAACGCCGCACCACGCGGGCAGCCGCGGGGCTCGTACTCGGGGGAGTCGGGGCCGACCGACGGGTAGTCCGTCTGCTGGGTCTCCCACGTGATGATGCCGTCCTTGACGTACACCTTCCACGAGCACGAGCCGGTGCAGTTCACGCCGTGCGTGGAGCGGACCACCTTGTCGTGCGACCAGCGGTCCCGGTAGAACGAGTCGCCCGAGCGGCCGCCCTCCAGGAACAGCGCCCGCTTGTCCGGCGACATCGTGCCGGGCCGCAGGTGGGAGCCGAGGCGCAGGAGCGCGTCGACGGCGGCGTTGTCGGTCCCGGGCCCGTCCGTCCGTGCGGTCACAGCGTTCTCCTCTGGGGGTGGTGCGTCAGCTGGGGCGGGGTGCGCCGGGGCGGGCGTACTGCAGCCACACGAGCACCGTGCAGGCCGCGAAGTAGACCGCTGCGCCGATGAAGAACGCCTGCGGGGCGACGAGCGAGAGGCCGACGCCGACCAGGAACGGGCCGAACGCCGCGATGGCCGACGTGAAGCCGATGACGCCACCGGCCCGCCGGCGGTCGAAGATCATCGGCATCTGCTTGAACGTGCCCGCGTTGCCGATCCCGGCGAAGGTGAAGATCGCGAGCATCCCGCCGAGGAACAGCCCGAACGAGCTGGTGTCCTTGGGGTCCAGGTAGAAGATCGTGAACACCGTCGAGATCGTCATGCCGATGCCGGAGACGAGCGTCCAGACCGCCCCGCCGAACTTGTCGCACAGCGGTCCCCAGGCGGCCCGGGTCAGGGAGCCGAGGAGCGGGCCGAGGAACACGTACTTCAGCGCGTCGGGCGCACCTTCCATGCCGTCGTACAGGTTCTTGATGAGCAGGCCCATCTGGGCGGCGAAGCCGGAGAAGGCGCCGAAGGTCATGAGGTAGATCGCCGTCATGTACCAGGTGTGCTTCTCGCCGAAGATGTCGAGCTGCTGGCGGAAGTTGGCCGTGACCGGCACGCGGCGCAGCCAGACCGCGGCCATCACCATGCCTAGCACCACCCACGGGATGAGCACCAGGCCCGCGTTGTGCAGCCAGATCGTCGAGCCGTCCGCCTTCTGCTGCGGCGTGAGTGCCGCGGTGCCGAGCAGCCCGAAGCCGATGACCCACGGCACGAGGAACTGGATGAGGCTGACGCCGAAGTTCCCGATCCCGGCCTGCAGGCCCAGCGCCGTGCCGGCCATCCGGCGCGGGAAGAAGTAGCTCGTCGAGGGCATGAAGCCGGCGAACGCGCCGCCGCCCACGCCCGACGCCGCGGCCAGCAGCAGCAGCATCGAGTAGGGGGTGGTCGGGTCCTGGACGGCGAGCACCCAGCCGACCATCGGCAGGAGCAGCAGCGTCGCCGAGCCGCCGACCAGGGTGCGCGTCCCGACGACAGGCGGCAGGAACGTGTAGATCAGCCGGGAGAGGCCGGCCGCGAGGCCAGGGATCGCCGCGAGCCAGTAGAGCTCGCCCTTCGTCAGGTCGTACCCGATGTCGTTGAGGCGGGGCGCGATCGCGCTCACCAGGTACCAGACGCAGAACGCGAGCGTGAGGTTGTACGTGGTGATCCACAGCGTGCGCCAGGCCAGCCGCCGGTCCCAGGTGGACTCGTTCTCGGGGTCCCACGCCGACAGGTCAGGCCCGCGCAGCAGGGTGAGGGTGGGCATCGGGACCTCCCGCGGTGGTTCGCTCCGTGAGCCCGTCTTCGGGTTCCCCCGGAGCATGTCCACCGGGTCGGGGGCGGTGCACGTCAAAGCACCGTGGAAAACCCGTTCGGCTCAGAGCGGGTCGACCGGGCCGTCCGGGTCGTCGCGTCGGAGCTGCAGCACGCAGTGCTCGGGCCCGACGAACGGCAGGAGCTCGCGCGCCGCGACCGGTCCCGGCACGGCGTCGAGCACGCCCTGCGCCAGGCCGAGGTGCACGTTGCACACGACCTCGGGCCGTTCCCGCGCCAGCTCGATGAACGGGCACCGGTACAGGTGGAACGACAGGTGCTCGCGGTCGAGCTCGGGGTCGAACCCGAGCCGGTCCAGGTGACCCTCCAGCGCGTCGAGCTGGCGGTCGGCCTGAGGCGTGCCGGAGGTCGCGGCCGGCGGCTCGTGCGGGGGGAGATCGTCGACCATCGCGCGGCCCGCCGCCTGCGCGGCCCGAGGCGCGGAGGGGACCTCCCGGCCGTAACCCTCCAGCAGCACCCGGGTGAGCGCGACCCGCGCGATGGACTCCTCGATGCGGCGCTGTGCCTGCGGGTCGGAGCGCAGGTCGTCGGCGGACACGGCCCGGTAGACCATCCGCGGCCGCCCTCGCACCGTGCGGTGCTCGGGCGCGCGCTGCGCGAACCCGTCGGCGACCAGCCGCTGGAGGTGCTCGCGCGTGGTGTTCTCGTGCAGGCCGGTCGCCGTGGCGAGCTCGCCGATGGTGTGCTCGCCGCCGTCCTGGAGCAGGTGCAGCAGGTCCACGCGGCTGCCGGACGCGAGGGTGCGCGCGGCGGACGTGCGGCGGACGGACATGCATGAAGTATCGGTCGCCCGACGGGGTCGGGTGCGCGGGTCGGAGGTCCTGGACACCGGGACCTCCGACCCAGGCGGACTGCGTCGTGGAAAACTAGCGTCGGCCCCGTGGAAAACCATCCCGGCCGGATGCGCCCGCCGCTGCGCGTCCTCATGCTCGCACCGGCGGGGCTCGCGCTGCTCGCCGGGCTCGACGGCGCGCTCGTGCTGCTCGGTGTCGGCGCGCCCGTCCGCACCGACCGGCTCGCCGACGTGCACGGCCAGCTCATGGTGCTGGGGGTCGTCGGCACGCTCGTCGCGCTGGAGAGGGCCGTCGCCGTGCGGCGCGTCGCCGCCTACGCGTCGCCCGTGCTGCTCGCCGCCGGGTCGCTCGCGCTGCTGAGCCCGGCTCCTGCGGCCGTCGGGCGCGCGCTCCACCTGGCCGGCATGCTCGCGCTCGTCGGGATCTACGTGCTCGTGTGGCAGCGCCAACCGGCCTCCGCGGTCGCCGTGCAAGGGGCCGGGGCGCTGGCTGCGGCCGGGTCCGCGCTGCTGGTCCTCGCGGGCGTGCCGGTACCGGTCGCCACGCCGTGGTTCGTCGTGTTCCTCGTGCTCACGGTCGTCGGCGAGCGCATCGAGCTCATGCGCTTCGCGGCACCGTCCGTGGCCGTCCGTGCGGCGCTCGTCGTCGCCTCGCTCCTGCTGGTGGCGGGAGCCGCGGTGGCGCTGCTGCACCCGCGGACGGGTGGCGCCGCGCTGGGCGTGGCGCTCGTCGGGCTCGCGGTGCTCCTCGCCCGCCACGACGTGGCCCGCCGGACGATCCGCTCCACGGGACTGCCGCGGTTCATGGCGGCGGCCATGCTCGCCGGGTTCGCATGGCTGACCGTCGCGGGCGCGATCTGGCTGGTCGCCGGGGCCGTCACCGAGGGGCCGGTGTACGACGCCGTGCTGCACGCCGTGTTCCTGGGGTTCGTGATGTCGATGGTGATGGCGCACGCGCCCGTGATCCTCCCGGCGGTGCTGCGCCGCCCCCTGCCGTACCGGTCTGTCATGTTCGCGCCGCTGGTGCTCCTGCACGTGTCCCTCGCGTACCGGCTGCTCGCCGGGGACGCGTGGGGGAGCGTCACCGCGGTCCGGGTCGGCGGCGTGGCGAACGTCGTCGCCGTCCTGGGGTTCCTCGCGGTCGCGGTGTGCAGCGTCGCCGCAGGTCCACCCGCCCGCGCCGCGAGCCGTGGCGAGGCGGCCGACGAACCCGCAGCGGCGGTCGTCGCAACCGCCGCCACCGAGCCGCACCCGCCGGTGGGACCGCACCCGCCGGTGGGACCGCACCCGCCGGCCGGACCACACCGGCCAACCGGGCCGCACCCGCCCGCCGCGCCGGTCGGGATCACGGTCCGCACGGAGCCGGTGACCTCGGTGAGCCCCGGATGAGCCGCGCGTCGTGGCACCTGCGCGCCAACGCCCTCGTGGCCGTGTGGCTCATGGCTGCCGTCCTGCTGGCCCTGGGGCACCGCGCGGTCCCCGCCGCGACCCTGCTGATGGTGCACCTGCTCCTGCTCGGTGCCGTCAGCACCGCGATCCTGGTGTGGAGCGCGCACTTCGCGGACACCCTCCTCCGGCACCCGGCCCCGGGCGGGCGCACCGCGCTCACCGTGCGGCTCGCGGCCCACACCGTGGGCGCGCTGGCCGTCGTCGTCGGGATCGCCGGGTCGTCCACGGTGCCGGTCGTCGTCGGTGGCGTCCTCGTCGCCGCCGCCGCGCTCGGCCAGGTCCTCGTCATCGTCGTGCAGTCGCGCGCCGCCCTGCCCTCCCGGTTCGGCCACGCCGCCCGGTACTACGTGGCGGCCGGTCTCGTGCTGCCCGTCGCGGCGGCGTGCGGTGTCGTGATGGCCCGCGGCCACGTCTCGGACGACGTGCACGCCCGGCTGTACGTGACGCACGTGGCGCTCGCGCTGCTCGGCTGGGTCGGGCTCACGGTGCTGGGCACGCTCGTGGTGCTGTGGCCGACGGTCCTGCACGCCCGGATCGAGCCGTCGCACGAGCGGGCCGGCCGCCGGGAGCTGCCGTCGGTGCTCGGCGGGCTGCTGCTGGTGGCCGCGGGCGCCGGGACCGGGTGGCGGCCGCTCGTCGGGCTCGGTGCCGTCGTCGTGGCGGCCGGCACCGTGCTCGGCGCCGTCGTCATGGTCGCGCAGGCCCGGACGGCGTCGCCGCGCACCTACGCCGCCTGGAGCCTCGCGGCGTCCGTGCTGTGGCTCGTGGTGTGCACACTCGCCTTCGGCGGGATCGTGGTCGCCGCACCCGGCTGGGTGGAGGCGGCCGACGGCGTGCGGGTGCTCGTCGCGCCGTTCGCGGTGGGCTTCGCGGCGCAGGTGCTGGTCGGCTCGCTGTCCTACCTCCTGCCCGTGGTGCTGGGCGGTGGCCCGTCGGTCGCCCGGCGCACCTCCGCGGAGCTGGACCGCGGCGGGCTGGTGCGGGTGGTGCTCGTGAACGGCGGGCTCATGCTGTTCGCCGCGCCCGTGCCCAGCGCGGTCCGGGTGCTCTCCTCGGTGGTGGCGCTCGGTGCCCTCGTCGCGTTCCTGGCGCTCGCCGGGCGCGCCGCGCGGGCGGCCCTGCGCCCGGACGGTGCCCTGGTGCCCGTCCCGGAGCCGGTCGCGGGGTCGACGCGCAGCGGCGCCGCCGTCGTCGCGACCGGTGTGCTGGCCATGGCCGTCGCGCTGGGGGTCGCCGTCGACCCCGCGGCCGCCGGCATCGGCGTCGCTCCCCAGGTGGACGCTGCCGCGACGGGGCACACCACGACCGTCGCGGTGCGTGCGCGCGACATGCGGTTCAGCCCGGCAGCGGTGCAGGTCCCCGTCGGGGACCGGCTCGTGATCGTCGTGACGAACGAGGACGACGACGTCCACGAGCTCGTCGTCGAGAACGGCGCACGCTCCGGCCGGTTGTCGCCCGGTGGGGAGGGCACGGTCGACGTGGGCGTCGTCGGGGCCGACCTCGACGCGTGGTGCCCGGTGGCCGGTCACCGGCAGATGGGCATGGTGCTGGCCATCGAGGTCGAGGGTGCTCCCGTTGCGGCGCCCACCAGCGCAGCGACCGCGCACACCGGGCACGGCATGCCCGGCACGACGGACGCCGGGTCCACCGGGCACACCCCGCCCACGACGACGGACGCCGGATCCGCCGCCGCCGCGATCGACCTCATGGCCGCCCCGGGACCGTCGTTCACGCCGCGCGACGCGACCCTCGCCCCCGCGTCTCCGGGCCCGACGACCCACCGGGTGACCCTCGAGGTCCGGGAGGTCGTCCGCGAGGTCGCGCCCGGCGTGACCCAGACCCTCTGGACGTTCGGCGGCCGGGCCCCGGGGCCGGTGCTGCGCGGCCAGGTCGGCGACCGGTTCGAGATCACGCTCGTCAACGACGCCTCGATCGGGCACTCGGTCGACTTCCACGCGGGCGCCCTCGCCCCCGACGACGTGATGCGCACGATCCAGCCCGGTGAGTCCCTCACGTACGGGTTCACGGCCACCCGCTCCGGGATCTGGATGTACCACTGCTCGACGATGCCCATGGCGATGCACATCGCCAACGGGATGTTCGGTGCGGTCGTCATCGACCCGCCCGGCCTGCCGGCCGTGGACCGCGAGTACGTCGTCGTGCAGTCCGAGCTGTACCTCGGCCCGCAGGGCGACGTCGCCGACGCCGCCAAGATCGCCGCGCGCACCCCGGACCTCGTGGTGTTCAACGGGTACGCGAACCAGTACCGCGACCGGCCGCTCGCCGCCGTGGCCGGGGAGCGGGTCCGGTTCTGGGTGCTCGACGCGGGGCCGAACCTGTCGAGCGCCTTCCACGTGGTCGGCGGCCAGTTCGACACCGTCTACCGCGAGGGCGACTGGACGCTGCGCGACGGCGGCTCCACCGGGACGGGCGGTGCGCAGGTGCTCGACCTGGCGCCCGCGCAGGGCGGGTTCGTCGAGCTGATCTTCCCCGAGCCGGGTACCTACGCGTTCGTGTCGCACGCGATGGCCGACGCCCAGCGGGGTGCCGTCGGGCGGGTGCGGGTCACCGGCCGCGACGGCTGAGGGGTCTCAGGGCCGAGCGGTCCGTGCCCAGCGCCCCGTCGCGTCACGCAGCGCGCGCATCCGGTCGGGGAGCACGGCCGGGAAGTCGCGACGGCCGGCCGGCACCATCCGCAGCCACACGGCGGCGCGCGGAAGGTGCGAGAGCACCGCGGCAGCCTCGGCGTCGGCGCGCAGCTGCGGTAGGTCCGCGACCTCGGCGAAGTGCTGCAGGTACGCCCGGGCCAAGGTCTCGACCTCCGCCGACCCGACCGGCACGCCCAGGTCCGACGCCGCATGGGGCAGCGCGTTGGCGAGGCCGAGGAACGGGTGTCCGACGACGGCGTCCGCCCAGTCGAACAGCATCCCGGAACGGGCGAAGACGTTGCCCCGGTGCGGGTCGTTGTGCTCGAGCGTCGGGGCGAGCGGGCTCGCGGCCAGCCGGTCGGCGACGTCCTCCAGCACAGGAGCCAGGGCCAGCACGGCGGCCGACTCCGCCTCGGTCAGCCGGTGAGCGCCGTGGACGGTGGGATCGGCAGCGGCGGCGACGGCCGGCTCCAGGACCGCGAGCGGCAACCTGCCCCGCATGTCCGGGACGCCGGCCCGGGCGGCACCGTCGGCCAGCCCGGCCAGCCGGTGCTGCGTCCGCGCGTAGCGGGCCAGCAGCCCGTCCCACGCCACCGTTCCTGCCGGGCCCTGCTCACGCAACGTCGGGCCGCCGTCCGGCATCAGGAGCCATCGGGCCGCTCGACGTCCACGGCCAGCGCCGGCACGGCGACGTCGAGGCCCGCGGCGGTGACCAGGTCCACGATCGCCGCCTCGTGCGCGAAGCCCCGGGCGTTCGCCTTGATCCACACCCGGCCGCTCGCGGTGTCGGCGGCGGTGACGAAGGACCAGTGCCGTTCCCGGGTGGCTCCCGGGACGGTGGTGAGCCGGTCCGTCCCCAGCCGTTCCGCGGCCCACCGCAGGAGGGCGCTGTGATCCGCACCGACGGTGGTCGCGGGAACGTCCCCGAACGTGCGTGCCGCCGTGCTGCGCGAGCCGGTCGTCATGCGTCGATGGTGGCCTCCGCCGGCAGGGACGCCAAGGGTCACCCGCGGGCCGCGAGCATCTCCACCAGGCGGTCGACGAGCTCGGCCTGTGCGCGGACCACCACGCGACGCGCCTCGTCGGGAGGGAACCAGGCGGCCCGGTCGACCTCCGGCACCTGCAGCCGCCGCCCCGACCGCGGCGGCCACTCGACCTCGACGAGGTTGCTCCGCACCGTCGTCACGTCGAGGTCGCCCTCCCGGGCCCACGCGACGACCGTCTTCCCGCCGCTCTGCCGTACCTGCCCCAGCTCGAGGTCGTCGACCAGCGCGGGTGGCGGTGGGCTGCCGAGCTCCTCGGTGAACTCCCGCACCGCGACGTCGTGCAGCGCCTCGTCCGGCCCGGGCTCGCCCTTCGGGATCGACCAGGCGCCCTCGTCCTTGCGGGCCCAGAACGGACCGCCCATGTGCCCGAGCAGCACCTCGACGCCGCCCGGCACCCGGCGGTAGAGCAGCAGCCCCGCACTCGTCCGCACCCCGCCCCCGTCCCGACGACGCGCGCCGCGCTAGGAGGAGTGCCCGAGCGCGTCGATCGCCGCCATCTCCTGGTCGTCGAGCGTGAACCCCAGCACGTCGAGGTTCTCCTTGAGCCGCTCCGGGCGCACCGACTTCGGGATCACCACCACGTCGTGCTGCAGGTGCCATCGCAGCACCACCTGCGCGGGCGTGACGCCGTGCGCCTCGGCCGCCCGCACGAGGGCGTCGGCACCCAGGTCCACCCGCTTCAGCGGGCTGTAGCCCTCGACGAGCACGCCGCGCTCGCGGTGTGCGGCGAGCAGCCCCAGGTCGTGGTCCCGGGGGCCGTAGGGGATCTGGTTCACGGCCGGCGCCTCGCCCGTCACGGCGATGAGCTCGTCGATCTGCTCGATCGAGTAGTTCGACACCCCGATCGACCGGACCAGCCCTTCGTCCCGGGCCTCCCGGAACGCCTGCCACGTCTCCGGCGTGGCCTGCCGGTGCGGGGGCCAGTGCACGAGCCACAGGTCCACATGGTCGACGCCGAGCAGCACCAGGGACTCCATGAGGGTCTGGCGCTCGCGGCCCGCGTGGTCGGGCGGCAGCTTCGTGGTGAGGAACACGTCGTCCCGGCCGAGGCCGACGGTCGACAGCGCGCGGCCCACCTGGCCCTCGTTGCCGTAGGCCGTGGCGGTGTCCACGTGCCGGTAGCCGAGCTCGATCGCGGCAACGACCGCACGCTCGGCCTCGTCGGCCTCGGACTGCCAGGTGCCCAGACCGAGCACGGGGATGCGGCCGCCCGGCAGGGGCAGCGTGGGGATGCTGGTGGTCGTCATCGGCCCAGTTTCACCCGACGTCCGACGATGCGCGTCCGGACCCGGGGGCCGGCGAGCCGCAGGCCCGGGCGCTCGACCCGGTCGCTCCGGCCCGCCGGGTCCACCGGTTCACCCCGCGCGGCCCTTCAGGCAGGTGCGCCGACAGCCGATCGGACGCCAGGCCCCCCGGTGGGGTCGGCAAGGTCGGAGCCGTGCCCGACCCACGAGCTCGACGGATGTCCGGAGGTGACGATGGCTGCAGCTGCGCGCCGCCGGTTTCGGGACCTCCCGGCCGTCTCGTGGAAGACCTTCCTCGCCGCCGGCCTCCTGCTGACCGCGGCGGTGATGGTCGTGCCCGGCTGGGCCGGAGAGCTGCTCTGGGACGTCGTGCCGGTGCTTGCCGTGGCTGCGATGGTGGCGGGTGTCCGCCGGCGCCGCCCGGCGGCCCCCGCCGCGTGGTGGTGGCTGATCGCCGGGACGGCCTGGTGGGCGGTCACCGATGTCGCCTGGACCGCCTGGTACGTGGCCGTCGGCGGGGACGCCGAACGCGTCCCCCTGTGGTTCGACGCGGTCTACGCGCTCACGTACCTGCTGCTCACGGTCGGCCTGGCGCTGCTGCCCCGCAACTCGCTGCGCAGCCGGCACGAGAGCGCGTCGAAGGACGCCGTCGTCGTGGTCGTCGGCATGGGGCTCCTCTACTGGGCGCTGGTGTACCGCAGCTTCCTCGGCGCCGACGTGCTCGCCGACCCGGGCCGCCTCATCGCCGTCGTCTCGCTCGCGATGGGGCTGGGCGTGCTCCTCATGGGTGCGCGGCTGTGGTTCCGGTACGGCAACCGCAACGGCGCCTACGCCCTGCTCGGCTGGGGCATCGGCGCGTCCACGCTCGGCGACATGCTCTACACGGTGACGCTCATGGGCGACGGCAGCCCGGGGATCTCGCTGCTCGACACCTCGTTCGCCGAGGGTGTCGGGAGCGCGAGCTGGCTGCTGTGGTTCGTGCTGTTCGGCACCGCCGCCCTGCACCCCGGCGTCGCGGGATCGGACGACGCCACGCCCAGCGTGGGGCTGACCGTCGCCCGCGGCGGCGTCTTCGTGGCCGTCTCGACGGTGGGCCCGGTGACGTTCCTCCTGACGTTCCGGCCCGGCTCCCTCGTGACGATGGCCTGGTCCGACCTCGCGGTGCCGCTCCTCACCGTCACGATGCTCTCCGCCTTCCTCGTGGCACGGCTCGTCGCGGGGACCAGCACGGCGCAGCGCCGCGCGATCCAGCTCGACCGTCAGGCGGCGGAGCTGTCGCAGGCCCTGCGGGAGCAGAGCGGGCTCCAGGAGCTCCTCAGCCACCAGGCGCTCCACGACCCGCTCACCGGGCTCGGCAACCGTGCCTACTTCACCGACCGGCTCTCGGACCTCCCGTCCGGCGACCGGACCACCCGGGCCGTCCTCATGGTGGACCTGGACCGGTTCAAGGACGCCAACGACGACCACGGCCACCCGGTCGGGGACGAGCTGCTGGCACAGGTCGGGCATCGGCTGCAGGAGGTCGTCGCCCGCACGGACACGGTCGCCCGCCTGGGCGGTGACGAGTTCGCCGTGGTGCTCGAGCGGATCGGCGAGGAGGACGCCACGGAGGTCGCCTGGCGGGTGGTGCGTGCTCTCGCCGAGCCGTTCATGGTGGACGGGCGTGACCTGCGGATCACTGCGAGCGCCGGCGTCCGCCTCGTCGACGGCACCGCCACGCCGCAGGAGGTGCTGCGCGACGCCGACCTGGCGCTCTACGCCGCCAAGGCGTCGGGCAAGAACCAGGTCTGCGTGTTCGAGCCGGGGCTGCGCGCCCAGCAGGTCGGACGGCTCCAGCTGGTCGACGGGCTCCGGCACGCCGTGAGCCGCGACGAGATCGTGCTGCGTTACCAGCCCGTCGTCTCCCTCGACGGCGGCGAGGTGATCGCGGTCGAGGCCCTGGCGCGGTGGCACCCGCCGAGCGGCCTCGTCATGCCGGACCAGTTCATCCCCGTCGCCGAGGAGACGGGCCTCATCGTGCCCATCGGTGAGCACGTGCTGCGCCGCGCGTGCCTGGACGCACGGCCGTGGTTCGACCGGCACGGTGTCGCGCTCCACGTCAACGTGTCGGGCCGTCAGCTGCGGGGCCGGGAGATCGTCTCGACCGTGCTCGACGCCCTCGACGCGGCGGGCCTGCCGGGCGCGGCCCTCGTGCTCGAGCTCACCGAGACGGCCCTGCTCGGCCCCGGGCGGGCGGAGACGGCGCTCGGCATCGGGCACCTCGCGGAGCTGCGCACGCACGGCGTGCGGGTCGCGATCGACGACTTCGGCACCGGCTACTCGTCGCTCGCCTACCTGCAGGACCTGCCGGTCGACATCGTGAAGATCGACGGGGCGTTCACCCGGCTCGCGGCCGGCGCCGGCCAGGAGGCCCGTCGGCGTCGGACGCTGGCCGGCGCCATCGTCGACCTGTGCGCGAGCCTGGACCTGCCCGCCGTCGCCGAGCAGATCGAGACCACCGAAGAGGCCGACGCCCTGCGCGTCCTGGGCTGCCTGCAGGGCCAGGGCTACCTGTTCAGCCGTCCCGTGCCGGCCGACGAGCTCGGCACCCTCCTGGGCGGCGCGGCGCTGATCCCGACGCCGGCACCACCACCGGCCGAGGAGCGCCTCGCTCCGGTCCGTCAGGCCTGAGGTGCGCCGGGCCTGAGCTGCGCCGCGCCTGAGCTGAGCCGCGCCTGAGCCGGGCGTGACGTGCGCGGTCGCCCGTCGCTACCCTCCGAGAGTGGCCGCCGCCGAAGCCGCCCGAAGCCCCTTCGAGCCGCCGGCAGTGGCCTGGGTCCCCGTCCTCGCCGTCGCCGGCGCGCTGCTCGTCGTCCTCGTGACGTTCGCAGGTCGCTACGGTCCCCACCGTGACGAGCTGTACTTCGTCGCCGCAGGACGCCGGCTGGCGTGGGGCTACCCCGACCAGCCACCGCTCACCCCGCTGGTCGCCCGCGTCAGCGACCTCGTCGCGCCCGGCTCCGTGACGGCGCTGCACCTGCCGAGCGCGGTCGCGATGGCCGCGTTCGTGCTGCTCGCAGCCCTGACCGCCCGTGAGCTCGGCGGTGGGACGGGCGCACAGGTGCTCACCGCGGTGACGGCGGCGTCCGGTGCGGTCACGGCGATCCTGGGGCACATGCTGTCGACGGCGACCCTCGACCTGCTGTTCTGGACCGCCGTCGTCTACGTGACCGTCCGGGTGCTGCAGCGGGACCAGCCGCGCGGGTGGGTGGTGGTCGGGCTGCTCACGGGGGTCGCGCTGGAGGACAAGCACCTGGTGGCGTTCCTGCTGGCGGGCATCGTGGTGGGGGTGGCGCTGACACCGGCCGTCCGGCACCACCTGCGGTCGCGGTGGGCCTGGCTGGGCGTGGGTGTCGCGCTCCTGCTGTGGCTGCCCAACCTGGCCTGGCAGGGGACGCACGGGTGGCCGCAGCTCGAGCTCGCCGCCGACATCCGGGACGAGTACTCGACGCTCGAGGAGCGGATCACCTACGTCGTGCTCGTGCTCGTCCTCTTCAGCCCTGTCACCGCCGTGCTGTGGGTCTACGGGCTGGTGCGACTCCTGCGGGCGCCCGCGCTGGTGCGGGCGCGACCGATGGCGTTCGCGTTCGTGCTGCTGTTCGTCGGGTTCTTCGTCACGGGCGGCAAGGCGTACTACCTCGCGGGGCTCGTGCCGGTGCTGTTCGCCGCGGGGGCGTGCGGGCTGGCCGAGCGCTGGAGCACGCGTGGCCTGTGGGTCGCCGGGGCCGTGGTGGCGCTGAGCGGGCTCGTGGTGTGGCCGGCGGCGCTGCCGATCCTGCCCGAGCGGGACTTCGGCGAGTCGTTCTTCGCCGACGTGAACGAGGACCAGGCCGAGACGATCGGCTGGCCCCGCCTCGTCGAGACGGTCGACAAGGCGGTGTCGTCGTCGGGCGCCGCCCTCGTCGTGACGGAGAACTACGGCGAGGCGGGCGCGCTGGAGTTCTACGGGTCGCCCGTCCCGGTGCTGAGCGGGCACAACGGGTACGCCGACTGGGGCCCGCCACCGTCGGACGACGGGCCGGTGGTGCTCGTCGGGTTCGACGCCGCGCCGGCATGGGTCGTGGGCTGCGAGCAGGTCGCGACGGTCGACGACGGTGTCGACGTCGACAACGAGGAGCAGGGCGCTCGCGTGTGGGCCTGCGCGGGGCCGCGAGGATCGTGGGCGGAGGTGTGGGACGAGGTGCGTCGGCTGTCTGCGTGAGGCGACCGTGTGCGTCAGCCCGGCCGCGCGGTCGGCGGGCCCAGCTCCGGGCGGGTGCGCCGCCACGACCGCGGTGCCGCCCACCACCACGACTCCGCGAGCATCGCCCTCAGTGTCTCCTCGTCGGCGGCCGCGAGCCTGATCAGCAGGTACGGCGTCCCGGCGTGGTGGTCCGTCGTCTGGAAGAGGTCGGGCTCCTGCCCGACGAGCGCCCGGCGCTCCCCGTCGTCCTCGACGCGCACCGTGACCCGGTCGTCGTCCCACATCCTCGCGACCATGTGGTGGTGGAACCATGCGGGCCGCCCCCAGCTGGACCGCTCCGTGACGTCGGGCAGAGCGAGCGCGAGCCGTCGCACGTCCCCCTCGTCCATGTCACCCATGGTGGCGATGTCCATGGAGCCGTGCCACTCGTACACTTGTTCGATGGTCCGGATCGTCGACTGGTCGAAGTGGCAGCACACGTCACGCGGCTGGGTCCGCGTACCCCCAGGTGGCTGCCCTGCGGGGCACCGATGGACCGCGGACGGCCCGGGCCGGCCGTCCGAGCGGTTCGTCACCTGCGGCTGCACGCTCGACCGGCACCACACGCTGTGGGTCTGCCCGGCCTGCGGCATGCACTGCGCCGAGGGGTGTGCCGACACGAGGCTCTGGTCGGGTCACACCGTCTCAGGGACCGTGACCGCCGACCGGCGCGGGGTCGTCTGAGACGGGTGGTTGGTCTGCGGCGGGAGGTCGTTCTGGGGCGCGGGGTTGCGCTGCGGCGGGGGCGTCCTCGGAGCGGGTGGGCGGCCCGATCGGCGATCTCGACCGGGCTCGTCGCCCGGGCCGTCGCTGGTAGGGCCACGCGAGGAACCAGCCCACGCACACCGCCCCCAGCGCGACGAGCCCCGTCACCATCGCCGACACGAACTGGTGGGTGTCCTGCCTCCACAGCAGCCACAGCCCGAAGGCGGCCAGGAGGGCCACGACGACGAGGCGCGCGGCGAGCGCCTTCTGCTTCCCGTACAGGGCCGACGCGCTGATCCCCGCGAGGACCGCGAGCACCCCGACGAGCGTGAGCGCCACCGGGATCCCGGGGACGACGAAGCCGAGCGCGGTGAGCACGAGCCCGGCGGACGTGGTCATGAGCACCACGTGCCGACCGACGGAGCTCTGCCGGCTGAGGAGGGTGACGAACACCCACAGTGCGCCGGTGTACCCGCGCAGCGCGGACATCACGAACCTCAGCGGACGGAGGTAGGCCTTGTCGGACCTCATCCGGACGAGTGCCGTGCTGAGCGCCGCGGCGTGCGTGACGGTCGTGGCGAACGAGTCGGACCCGTGGTCGTCGAGCAGGCGCTCGTGGCCGATCAGGCGCATGGCCTGGGCTGCGGTCCACAGGTCCTTGGTCGACGGGCGGTCCACCACCAGCCGGGGCCCGTGCACCTCGAGCCAGGCACGGCTCGCGGGCGGCGCGTCGTCGCCCTCCGCGCTGATCGCCCGGGCGAGCTCCGGGAGGTCGTCCCGCAGCCCGGCGACCTGCACGGGCCAGGCCAGCGCCTCGGCGGTGCGCTGCAGGACCACGCCGGAGCAGTCGGGGTCCAGTGCCGCCGCGATCTCGGCGTGCACCTCCGGCTTGATCGCCTCCCACTGCGCGGCCCGCCAGTCCTCGTCGAGGTCGGCGGCGCACGCGATGCGCTCGACCGCCCGGAGCATGTCCTCGGCGGACGTCGACAGCTGGCGCAGCCTGTCGGGCGCCAGCAGCAGCCGGATGACCTGCGTGCTGCCGTCGAGCCGGCCCTGGATCCAGTCGTTGAGCCGCCAGGACGCCCGGTAGAACGCGCCGAAGTGGTTGAGCTGGAACCCGGTGACCGACCCCGGGTCGCCGCAGGAGACCTGGACGAGCTCGACCTCCTGCTCGGTCACCTGCAGCGCACCGGCGGTGGCCATCTGGATGACGTCCAGCTGGAGCAGGCGGGACAGCACCTCCTGCCGGTCCGCCAGGTCGTCGACGAGCCACCTGACGATCCGCGCGAGCTCGCCCACCTCCGTGCCACCGCGGTCCACGCCCGCCGACGGGGACGTGACGACCCTGTGCAGCACGTCCCGGGAGTCGAGCAGGTGCTGGGCGAGCTGCAGGGCCTGGGCGTGCAGCGCGGTCCGGCGTGCGCCCGCTCCCGGCTTGCCGTTCGCGCCTCGGGCGTCCCACTCGGGGATGCGCTCCGCGAACCAGGCGTCGAGCTCGCTGCGGTTGAGCGCGGAGGAGGTCGATCCCGGGAGGGCGCCGCCCGACGTGCCCATCCTGCCGGCGCTGCCCGAGGTACCGGAGCGGGAGGCGGGCGGGATCGGCGTGGTGGTCGGCGCCGACGACCAGTACCGCACGAGCGCGTCGCCGTCCCGGATGATCGCGTCGAGCGTGTGGGAGAGGGCGCGCCGTCGCTCGACGACGTCGGGTGCGTCGTGGGTGCCCGCGAGCCACACCGCCCGCTTGAGCACGTCGACGGTGATGTCGGCGAGCCGGTTCACGGTCGTCTGGCCCCATCGCCAGGTGCTGCCCTCGGTCTGCACGGCGTCCGCGAGCGTCCCCTCGGGGACGAACGGCAGGCCGTGCGGCCGCTGGGCGAGACGGAGCACGGCGTCGGCGAGCTCACGCTCGCTCCAGGCGCGGGCACCTTCCCCCTGCGGCTGGCCGGCGTGGACGAGGCGGGCGATCGTCTCGGCGGCGTCGGCCTGGCGGACGGCCCGGTAGCTCGTCCAGACGGCTCCGGCGATGGGGGACACCCGGGCCGGGGACTCCTGAGGGGCGAGCGGGTCGGAGGTGTCCTCGGGAGTGAGCGCCATGACGAGGGCGGCGCGGCTGCGCCGGCGTTGCCGGACGGCGCTGTTGCGGTCGCGGATCTCCCTGAGCTCGGACGACACCGAGTCGGTGCTCCGCAGGCGGCTGACCACCCCGAGCAGGACGTCTGCCGCCATGGGCGTGGGCGCCTCTCCCGGCCCTGGGCCGGTGGTCTGCTGGTCCGGAGGCACGGGCTCGCCCGCGGACGGGACGACATAGGCGAGCACCCGCCGCACCTGGCGAGCCCCGGGCCGCCGGTAGATCGCTCGCAGGGCCGGGCGGATGGGCTTGTTCCGCAGGACCCCGCCGTCCACCACGAACTGCGAGGTGGAGAACGTCGCGGTCCCGGCCGACGAGCTCCACCGCTCCGGCGTGACCGGGGTCGCGGACGGGACGTCCACCCAGTGCGGCTCGAAGGCGCCGGGGAACGAGGCCGAGCAGCGTGCCGCGCGGGCGAGCTGTTCGACGACGGCCGGCTGGTTGAGCGTCGGCGGCGCCTTGCCGTCGGGGACGTCCGGGGCGCCGACCGTCCCGGTGAAGTGGAACGTCGCGTCGTGGTCGCGCTCGGTGAGGGCTGCACCGAGGTCGTCGCTGAAC
Organism: Cellulomonas sp. URHB0016; assembly: GCF_054057935.1. Classification (NCBI taxonomy): domain Bacteria; kingdom Bacillati; phylum Actinomycetota; class Actinomycetes; order Micrococcales; family Cellulomonadaceae; genus Cellulomonas; species Cellulomonas sp. URHB0016. The sequence goes on from NZ_JBSRZU010000001.1 coordinate 3,499,711, forward strand.
ACGGCGGCGTGCCCGTCCCACAGCGTGCCGGTCAGGATGAGCTCGATGGGCCGCTCGGGGTCGGGTGCGCTGTCGACGAACGCGGGGTTCGCCTGCGAGCCGTGGGTGAGCGTCGTGAGCGCCTGCTCGATCTTGGGCAGGAAGTACTCGTCACCCCGCAGCAGCGACGGGGGGATCTTGGCGAGCGCGGGCCGCAGGAGCGCGGCCAGCGAGCCGTGGTCCCTCCAGAGGTCGCGCAGCGAGTCCAGGTCGGTGCCGTGCGCCTGGGCGAGAGCGAGGAAGGCACCGTTGAGGCCGCCGGCCGAGGTGCCCGCCACGACGTCGACCTCCGCGGTCGCCCGGATCAGGGCCAGCACGTCGGAGTAGGGGCTTCGTTCGTCGCTCCGGCTCGCCAAGGTCAGCTTGTGGAGCTCCAGCACCACGCCGCTCATCCACACGGCGAGGCTCACCCCGCCGCTGAGCACCACGGCGAACCGGATGTCCTGCCAGCCGTCGTCCTTCGCGCCCGTCATCGCCCGCCCCCGCACGGTGTCCCTGATGTGACGAATGTCTGAATTGTGACCTGCGTCACGTCGGAGGTGCAAACGTTTCCCGGGTGAGAAGGGGGTGATCAGTCCGGCTCGACGACGTCCAGCTCGACGAACTCGTCCACGCGCAGGAGGCGCAGAGCCGTCCGGGTCCAGCGGGGCACCAGCCGTGCACCGTCCTCGCCGCGCCGTCGGACGGCATGGGCGACGGCGTACACGCGCCGCCCGCGCACCAGCCGGGCGGGCCGGCCCGCGTCGATGTTGCGCAGCCACTGCACGTCGGGGCCGTACGTGAGGGCGACGGCGAAGCCGCGGGCCGTGGGGAACGCCATGATCGGCGTGCGGTACCGACGGCCCGAGGACCGGCCCACGTGGTGCAGCGTCGCGAAGGGTGGGACGGCGTCCGAGACCCGGCCCAGGAGGGGGTTGGTGAACCGGCGGTTGACGTCGGTCACCCAGTGCGGGATGGGCATCGTCCGACGGTAGCGACGGGTGGGTTCCGCCGCAGCCCGCGTGCGGACCGTAGTGCCGACGGGCGGCGGTCGCGACCGCTCCGGACAGATCTCCACAGGATGTCTCGCGCAGCGGGCTCCGGTTGCCGGTTGCTCGCGCTGATGGTCCGGTGGGGTCGTCCGACGGCGTCGTCCCCCCGGCGACGTCCCCCCGGAAGAGAGGAGAGCGCCATGCTCACCCTGACCGAGAACGCCCGCTCGACCGTCCGTGACCTCACGACCCAGGCCGGGCTGCCGGAGGAGACCGGCGGCCTGCGGATCGCCGAGCAGGAGGCGGGCGGCTTCGAGCTCGCCCTCGTCGCGCGGCCGGCACCGGGCGACGACCTGGTGACCGACGGCACGGCCCGCGTGTACGTCGACCAGGCGGCGTCCGCCGCACTGACCGACCAGGAGCTCGACGTCGACACGGCCGCCCCCGGAGCCAGCTTCACGCTCGCCCCGCAGTGGTCGGAACCCCGCCAGACGTTCCCGGACTTCTGACCGGCACACCCAGCCGCACGCTGTCAGGACGACGAAGGGGGCGAGGGCCGTCACCGGCCTCTCGCCCCCTTCGTCCGCCCGGGGACCTGTTTCTCAGCCGCCGCCGAGGAGCTGGTCGAAGGAGGGGACCGCGTCGTACAACCCCACCGGCGCGGACGGTTCGCGGTCGGCGACCTCCTCGGCGAGCTGACGTCCGGCGCGTCGGATGCGGTCGGGCAGCGGGTTCGTGCCGTCGCCGCCCGCCGTGGCCCAGTCGTCGGTCGCCGCGTACACGGCCGTCGGCACCACGTCGGCCCGCAGGTAGGCGAACAAGGGTCGCATCGCGTACTCCAGGGCGAGGGAGTGCCGTCCGGTGCCGCCGGTCGCACCGAGCAGCACCGGCCGGTCCACCAGCGCGTCCTTGTCGAGGACGTCCATGAACGACTTGAACAGCCCGGAGTAGGACGCGGAGAACACCGGGGTGACGGCGATGAGGCCGTCGGCGGCGGCGACCTGCTCGAGGACGGGCACGAGGTCGCCCGAGGGGAAGCCGGTGAGCGTCATGTTGACCACCTCGTGGGCCACGTCGCGCAGCTCCACGTGCCGGACGCGCGCCGTGATGCCCCGGGCGGCGAGCTCGGTGACGGTCGCCTCGACGAGGCGGTCGGCCAGCAGCCGGGTGGACGACGGCTGGCTGAGCCCGGCGGAGATGACGACGATCGAGCGGTCGTTCATCTGTCCTTCTTCCTTGGTGCTCGTGGTGCGACGGCCGTGGCCGCGCTGAGGGTGCTCGTGCCGATGGGTGGTGATGGTGCTCAACGCGTGACGGCGTCGGCTGCTTCCGCGTCGTCCTCCGCCGTCCGGCCGGTCCAGTGGTCGGTGGCGCCCACGGCCTGCACCGGCAGGGTGCCCGCGGAACGGGCCGCGGCGACGCGCTCGGCGTGCGTCGGCGGGTTCGCCGGCACGTGGGCGGGCCGCGCGGCCTCGGCCTCGCGACGCAGCACGGGGACCACCTCGGTGGCGAGGAGGTCGATCTGCTCCAGCACGGTCTTCACGGGGAGCCCGGCGTGGTCCATGAGGAACAGCTGGCGCTGGTAGTGGCCGACCTTCTCGCGCAGGGCGCCGTACCGGTCGATCACCTGCTGCGGGCTGCCGACGGTCAGCGGCGTGTCCCGGACGAAGTCCTCCAGGGAGGGGCCGTGCCCGTAGACAGGGGCGTTGTCGAAGTAGGGACGGAACTGTCGCACGGCCTCCTGCGAGCGCGCATTCATGAACACCTGGCCGCCGAGCCCCACGATGGCCTGGTCGGCCTGCCCGTGCCCGTAGTGCTCGAAGCGCTGCCGGTAGTAGCCGACCATCTGCGCGGCGTGCTCGATGGGCCAGAAGATCGCGTTGTGCAGGAACCCGTCGCCGTAGTACGCGGCCTGCTCGGCGATCTCGGGGGACCGGATGGAACCGTGCCAGACGAACGGCGGGACGCCGTCCAGCGGGCGGGGGGTGGAGGTGAAGCCCTGCAGCGGCGTGCGGAACTTGCCCTGCCAGTCCACCACGTCCTCCTCCCAGAGGCGGCGGAGCAGCGCGTAGTTCTCGACGGCCAGCGGGATGCCCTGGCGGATGTCCTGGCCGAACCACGGGTAGACGGGGCCGGTGTTGCCGCGGCCCATCATGAGGTCCATCCGCCCGTCGGAGATGACCTGGAGCATCGCGTACTCCTCGGCCAGCCGGACCGGGTCGTTCGTGGTGATGAGGGTCGTCGCGGTCGAGAGCGTGATGTGCTTCGTGGTGCCCGCCAGGTAGCCGAGCATCGTGGTCGGCGACGAGGGGACGAAGGGCGGGTTGTGGTGCTCGCCGGTCGCGAACACGTCCAGCCCGGCCTGGTCCGCGTGCTGGGCGATGGTGAGCATCGCGCGCACCCGCTCGGTGTCGTCCGGGGTGCGGCCGGTCGTCGGGTCGGTGGTGACGTCTCCGACGGAGAAGATCCCGAACTGCATGGTGCGCCTCGCTCGTCTCGTCCTGACTGACAGGTTCATGCGTTTGCATGTACTGCCGCTCCAACCGTGCCCCTCTCGACGGTATTCCCGGTAAGGGCCCCCGCGCCCGCGCACCCTCGTCCCGATGTATCTGGACGGACGTGCAGTTCCCCTTCTGCCCGTGCGCCGGGCCGCGGCGCCTCGAGCACCACCGGCGGACCGGGCGCACCGCACGAGCACGCGCCGACGGCTCGGCGAGGACGACGAAGGACGACGAAGGGCGACGATGACGATCCTCAGCTCCCAGACCGGCCCCGACTTCCGTCCGGCAGCGCCGGCCGCCGCCCGGGCGCTCCAGGACCTCGTGCCGGACGTGCACCTGCCCGGGTCGGCCCGGTACGCGACGCTCACCCGCACCACCGACCTCGTGCGCACGGTGAGCCCGGTCGCGGTCGTCGAGGCGCGCAGCCCGGTGGACGTGAGCCGCACCGTCCGTCTCGCCGCCGCGTTCGGCACGGCCGTCGCGGTGCAGAGCACCGGCCACGGTGCGACGGAGGAGATGCGGGACGCGATCCTCGTGCACACCGGGGCGTTCGACGAGATCACGGTCCACCCGGAGGAGCGCTGGGCCAGGGTCGGTGCCGGCGTGCGGTGGGGGCAGGTGCTCGAGGCGTGCGCGCCGTACGGGCTGGCCGCGCTCGCGGGCTCGTCGCCGGACGTGGGCGTGGTCGGGCTGCTCACGGGCGGCGGCATCGGCCCGGTGGCCCGGTCGCACGGCCTGTCGTCCGACACCGTCCGGGCGTTCGAGGTGGTCACCGGCGACGGCGTGCTCCGGCGCGTGTCCGCCACCGAGCATCGCGACCTGTTCTGGGGCCTGCGCGGCGGCAAGGGCGCGCTCGGGATCGTGACGGCGGTCGAGATCGACCTCGTCGAGCTGCCCGAGGTCTACGCCGGCGGGCTGTGGTTCGTCGGTGACGACGTGGACAGGGTGCTGCGCACCTGGGCGGTGTGGTGCGAGCTGCTGCCCGAGCAGGGCACCACGTCGGTGGCCGTCCTGCGGATGCCCGACGTGGACCCGTTCCCGGATCCGCTGCGCGGACGGGTCGCGCTGCACGTGCGCTTCGCCTGGACCGGGGACGCCGGCGTCGGCGAGCAGATGGTCCAGGCGATCCGCTCGGCCGGTCACGCCGTCCTCGACTCCGTCGACCGGATGCCGTACTCCTCCATCGGTGAGATCCACGCCGACGCGGTCCACCCCATGCCACTGCACCGGACGACGATGCTGCTCGACGACCTCGGGCCCGACGCGGTCGACCGGCTGATCGAGCTCGTGGGCACCCAGGCGCAGACGGCGCAGGTGCTCGTGGAGGTCCGTCAGCTCGGTGGTCGGGTCCGGGAGGGCGACGAGTGCGCGTTCGCCCACCGGGACGCGGCGTTCACGGTGCTCACGCTCGGCCTGATGGCCCCGGACACCGCCCATGCGGTCACGCGCGACGCCGCCCGCATCGCCGCCGGGCTCGCACCGTGGGCCCGGCTCGGGGCGCTGCCGAACTTCACGGACGCGGCGGGCCGCCCCTGGGCCGACCGGGTGTTCACGCCGCTGGTCGCGCGCCGGCTGCGCGTGCTCTCGCTCGCGTACGACCCGGCGGGAGTGCTGCTCGCCGCTCGCGGCATGCGTTCCTGACGTCACGGCGCTCGGGCCGTGCGGTCGTGATGGCAGGCCGCTCGGCGCTCAGCGGACGAGCGGCAGCCGAGGGTCGTGGTGCAGCGGTGCCGGTCCGTCCGGTGCCGGCCCGGGCCCCGGGCGCGGCAGCAGCACGCTTCGCGGGTCGGGCGCAGGACCGACCCCTGGTCGGGCCGCTGGTCCGGTCCCTGGTCCGGCCGCAGGGGCCGACGGCGTGGCCGGCATCGGGCCGGACGGGACGCGGGAGGTCGGCCCCGACGTCGGGCTCGGGGTGGGGTCCGTGAAGTCGTCGGGCGTGGTGACGGACACCACCCCCACCTCGTCGGTGTCGGTGAACTGCGCGGACGTGCTCCCGACGAGGGGCCCGACCGCCGCGACCAGTCCGAGGAGCACGGCGGCCCCGAGCCGGGTCCAGCCGGCCCGGTCGGTGCGCGCGGAGGTCCGGCCAGGCACAGGGAAGGCGCGGTCAGCCGAGGAGGAGCGCATCGAGCCGCCTCTCCTCGCTGGTCCTCGCCCGCCGGGCGCGTCGGCGGGCGTCGATCGTCGAGAGCACCTCCAGGGTGGCGAGCGCGAGGAGCGGCGGCACGAGCATCACGGCTCGTCCGGTCGCCGAGCCCGCCCACTGCAGCACCCAGCCCCACCCGTGGTGCACGCCGAGGATCACGCCGCGGACCCGGGTGTACGGGGTCGCGTTGGGGTCCGGGACGGGGTTCGCGTCACCCTTCGTGATGATGTACTGCCGCATCTCCGGGGCGGCCCCCGCGCCGCCGGGAGCGACCATCGTGCCCGTCGACTCGTCCTGGGTGAGCACCGGCATGCTGCGCAGCTCGACGATGCGGTGCGTCACCAGCGTCTCCGAGCCCAGCGGCCAGAACGACACGACCTGGCCGACCTTCAGCTGCGACGCGTCGGTGATCCGCCGCATCACCACCGCGTCCCCGGCGTCGAACTTCGGGGCCATCGACCCGGAGGTCACCACGAGCAGCCGTTGCTCGTGGGCCTGGAACCAGAGCGGGACGGCGAGGGACGTGGCGTACCCCAGCCCGCACACCAGGACCACGGTCCACAGTGCGACGGACACGAGCCGGCGCAGCGGCGGCAGCGGCGGGCGGTGGGTCGAGGCGTGCAGCACCGCCGCGTGCTCGAGCCGGCGGTCCACCGGTTCGGTACGCGCGCGTCGGGCGGTTCGCGTCATGTCCCTGATCAGGACCTCTGGGCGCCGTGGGTCGTCTGGGAGGCGTAGAACTTCAGCGAGACCGCGGTCGCGGTGCCCTGGTAGGCGTTGTCGTCGGCCGTCGACGGGAACGAGACCTTGACGCAGAGGGTCTCGTCCTGGGTGGAGCCGAGGACCCGGTTCCCGGCGTCGGACTCGAGCGCGCGGTCGCCGAACAGCGCGTCCTCGCCGGTGCTCAGATCGGTCACGGTCGCGAGCGGCGTGGCACCGTCGGTGTCCGACGGTGCGCTGCACCGCGCGAGCCCGGCGTACACGTCGAGCACGAGGCGGTCGGACAGGTGCGCGTCGTCCGCGCCCGTGCCGGCACCGGTCTGCGTGTCCGTGTCGGTGGCGGTGTACGTGACGGCGTACCAGTACGACAGCGTGCCGGCGTTCGTCACGGTCACCGGGGCGACGACCGCGTCCCCCGGCATGAGGTTGCCGTCGAGCACCGGCAGCGTGAGCTGGTCGGTCGTGAGGTCGATCGTGCCGGAGGCGATCGCCGAGCCCGTCGTGGCGTTGTCCGTGAACAACGCCGCCGTCGTCAGCCTCGTGACCCCGACCACCGCCAGACCCACGATCGCGACCGTCATCCAGAGCCGTCGCCGGCGGGGTGCGTCACGGGGCGCAGGCGCGGGGTCGATCATCTCCTGCAGCAGGTCGTCCATCACGGCGGTGTGCTCCTCCGGGCTTCGTCGTCGGGCGGGGTGTCCGTCCCGGTCCTCGTCGTGTACCGACAGAACACGGCACATCGGTCGTTATCGGCAGGCGCTGCGGGGGACTTGAGCGTTTCTGCACGATTTCTTCTCCTACGGGTCGGACCGGGCGGCCCGCGGCGGTCGAGCGGTCGCCGTGCCGCCCCGCGAGCCCGTCGCCGACTCCGCTCGACCGGGGCCGGTCGGCGCCGCGGGGGCTGCCGGCGGGCGCGCCCGGCGCTGCCGCGGGACGTCGCTCAGGGTGGGCAGCAGCGCGGCCGGCACGGCGGGGGAGTACCAGAAGCCCTGGGCCTGGTCGACGCCGAGCCGCCGCAGGACGGTCGCCGTCTCCTGGTCCTCGACGCCTTCGGCGACGACGCGCAGGTCGAACGAGTGCGCGAGGTCGACCATCGCCTGCACGACCACCTCGGATCCCGCCCGCCCACCGTCGCGCAGGTCGGCGACGAACAGCCGGTCGATCTTGAGCTCGTCCACGGGCAGGTCCCGCAGCTGCGCGATCGAGGTGTTGCCGATGCCGAAGTCGTCGATGGCCACCTTGACGCCGATGGTGCCGAGCCGCTGCAGCACGGGGACCACCCGCGACGGGTCGGCGACCAGCGCGGTCTCGGTGATCTCGACCTCGAGGAGCTCGGGCGGGACGCCGTGGCGCTCGAGCAGCCCTTCGATGACGTCGACGACGGTGGAGGTCGTCACGTCGTGCGCCGACAGGTTGACCGCCACGGGCGTCACGCGGCCCTCGTCGCGCCACCGGGCGAGCTGCGCCACGGCCTGCGAGAGCGCGAACCGCGTCACGTCGTGGATGAGGCCGGACTGCTCGGCGAGCGGGATGAACATCCCGGGCCCGAGCAGCCCGCGGGTGGGGTGCCGCCAGCGCATCAGCGCCTCGAGGCCGACGATCTTGCCGCTGTTCAGGTCGATCTTCGGCTGGTAGTGCATCTCGAGCTGCGGCTCGGCGTCCGGCTCGGTGTCGAGGGCGTGGTGCAGGTCGCCGAGGAGCACGAGCCGCGCGGGCGACGAGTCGTCCTCGTCGGCCGAGTACACCGAGACGCCGGTGCGGTGGTGCTTCGCCGCGTACATCGCCACGTCCGCCGTGCGCATGAGGGACGACGGGTCGTGGGCGTGGTCGGGCAGGCACGCGACGCCCACCGACGTCTCGACGTGCAGCGACAGCTCGCCGAGCGTGAACGGCGGCACGAACAGCGCCCGGACCCGCCGGGCGAGGCGCTCGGCGTTCGCGATCGAGCGCACGTCGGGCAGCAGGATCGCGAACTCGTCGCCGCCGAGGCGAGCCACGACGTCCTCGTCGCGCAGCGCACCGCGGAGCCGCTCGGCGACCTGCTCGAGCAGCTCGTCGCCCCGGTCGTGGCCCAGGGAGTCGTTGATGTCCTTGAAGCGGTCGATGTCGAGCAGCACGAGCCCCACGCGGGACCCGTCCTCGTGCGCCGCCGTCACCGTGCGCAGCATCCGCTCCGCGAGCAGGCGACGGTTCGGGAGGCCGGTGAGCGAGTCGAGCAGCGCGAGCCGGGCGTTCTCGAGCGCCGTCGACTGCAGGCGCCGCGACGTGGTGAACACGGTGCGGAACAGCAGCAGCCACAGGGCGACGAGCCCCCCGCCGACCACGAGGCCCACGGTCCGGACCGCGTCCGAGAGCGCGGCCTCCGACGCGGTGTGGTCGAGCAGGATCTCGGCGGCGCCGACGACCTCGTCGCGACCGGTCGCGTCGGCCCCCTCCGGCGTCCCGCCGTCACCGGTGGTGGCCGGGGACGCCTCGCCGGCGGGCGCCTCGTCGGCCGGCGCGCCGTCGGCCGGAGCGCCGTCAGCCGGCGCCGCGGCGTCGGCCGGGGCGGCCCCGCCCTCCGTGTGCCGCGGTCCCGCCGTGTCGGAGGCACGCACGGGCACGTACACGTCCAGCACCTGCCGCTGCATGGCGGACCCGCCGTCTCCGGGTGCCTCGTGGTCCCGCAGGTCCACGAGCACCTGCGCGTCCGCCACGCCGGAGCGCTGGACGTGCGCGAAGCGGTCGTTGTCCGGGAAGCCCGGCCGTGCGCCCGTGGTGGAGGAGTACATGAGCGTGCCGGTCGCGCTCCACAGCCGGACCTCGACGAGCCGGTCGCCGAACCCGTTCGCGGCACCGTCGACGCGCGCCTGCTCCTCGGGCGACACGAGCCCGTCGGCGAACGCGTCCGAGGGCAGCGATCCCACGGTGTACGCCATCAGGGTCTCGGCGGACGCCGTGCCGTCGCGCAGGGCCTGGCCCCGCATCACGTTGGACGTCACCCAGACGAGGGCGCAGCCGAGCGCGGCCATCGCGACGACGGAGACGACGGCGAAGTAGCGCGTCAGGGACCAGCGTCGGCGAGCAGCGGACGGCGGCACGCAGCACCTCGGGATGGACGGTCGGGGCGCGCCGGGGCGGCATGCGCTACGGCGAAGGGTAGGGGGTCGACATGTGAGCTCACGACATACCTGGTCAGAGTGCCGCGTGGCAGGCATTCCGGTGCGGCGGCGCGCCGGTGCGTGCGCCCGGGAACTCCCGGCGGGGTCGTGGTGTTGCAGCGACACGAAGGAGGTTCCGATGACCTACGAGGTGACCAAGTCCGACGAGCAGTGGCGGCTCGAGCTCGCGCCGCAGGAGTTCTCGGTGCTGCGCAAGGCCGGCACGGAGCGCCCCTGGACGGGGGCTCTGCTCGACGAGAAGCGCGAGGGCGTGTACCGCTGTCGGGCGTGCAGCAACGAGCTGTTCCGGTCCGACACCAAGTTCGACTCGCACTGCGGGTGGCCGAGCTTCTTCTCGCCGCTGGCGGGTGACCGCGTCGAGCTGCTGACCGACCGGACGCTCGGCATGGTGCGGACCGAGGTGCGCTGCGCCCGCTGCGGCTCCCACCTGGGGCACGTGTTCGACGACGCCCCGCAGACCCCGACGGGCGACCGGTTCTGCATGAACTCGGTGAGCCTGACGTTCGAGCCGACGGCACCTCCGGAGGAATGACTCGCCGGCAGGCGACCGCCAGGCGGGGACGGTCGGCGATGTGAGCGTTCACGTGCACCGTCGCCCGGTTCGAAGCGATTCGAACCGGGCGGCGTGTCAGTGCTCGACACGCTGACGCGTGGCGTCCAGATGGTTGACGCGACTGAAGGTCGGGCCCTGCGTTGCCGATAATGCCTGCGTGGAAGAGGTCCTGACGGTTCGCAGGTGGAGGCGCTACGGCGCCGACCGCCTGTTCGTCACGGAAGAGACCGGGGCGATGCTCGGATCGGTCGATCTCCAGTCCGGCGAGGTCGTCGCGGACGACCCCGAGCGCGAGGCCGGCCTGCGCCGTGCCGCGCAGGCGTGGCTGCGCACCGACGCGCGGGCCGACGTGACCGAGCTCGTGCTGCCGGTACCGACCGCCCCCTCGGACGCGCTCGACGCCTTCGACGAGGCGGCGCTGGAGGCCTGGCTCGGCTCCGACTCCCGCGACGTCCCCGACGACAGGTACCGCTCCGGCCGTGCGAGCTCGGTCCGTACCCGCCTGGACCGCCTGACCGACGAGGGCTGGGAGGTCGTCCGCGACGTCCCGCTCGGTCGGCAGGGCGACATGGTCGGGCACCTGCTGATCGGGCCCGGCGGCATCTTCACCGTGAGCGAGCGCCGTGAGGCGGGACGCACCTGCCACGCTGACGGCCTGACCGACGAGGACGACGTCGACGTGCAGCCCGGACATCGCGGCCGGCCCGGTTCCGCGTCGACCGTGGTCCTGGACGGCCGCCAGATGATCGTCGACGGCGTCCCGGTCGCCGCCCTGCGGGTCGCGCGCCTCGAGGCGTCCCGTGTCCAGGGGCACCTGCTCGCCGCGGCCATCCCCGGCATCAGCGTCCGCGGGGTCATCGTGGTGCACGGCGATCTCGAGATCGTCGGCGTCGTCGGGCCCGAGGACCCGCTCGTGGTGCACCGCACGGACGTGCCCGGCCTGTTCCGTCAGATGCCGGTGCGGCTCGACCCCGCGCGGGCCCGTGCCATCGCCCAGATCGCCCGCCGTCGGCGTACTTGGTCGCACTGAGCCGCAGGTCACGGGGCGAAGCCCGACCTCGCGGCCGGCTCCGGGCGGTTCGGCGCGCCCTCGGCTTGCACGTGTCCACGGCATCACCTGGGTGCTAGCACCCAGGACGGACTGGACGTGTGCACAGGTCGTCTCCCGAGACCGGCCCGCGGGGCGTGCCCGTCAGTCAAGATGTGCCCGTGGTCGACGAGAACTTCCTCCAGCTCGAGCGAGAGCTGGGCCTCCTGCTGCGCCGGGCCCAGGCGTCGTCGACGGCGTTGTCCCGCCGGGTCCACCCCGACCTGGAGCCCTCGGCCTACGTGCTGCTCGGCCACATCGTGGCGACCCCGGGCGTCCGCGCCAGCGATCTGGCCACGTTCATCGGCGTCGGTCGCGGCACGATCTCGCGCCAGCTCAGCCGGCTCTCGGCGCTCGGGCTGGTGTCCCGCCGACCCGATCCGGAGGACTTCCGCGGCCAGCTGCTCGACCTCACGGAGGAAGGCCACCGGCGCTTCGAGTCCGCCCAGTCCGCGAGGAGGGCGTACCTGCACAGCGCGCTGGCGTCCTGGTCCTCGGAGGACGTCGACCGGCTCGCGGCCCAGCTCGCCCGGCTGAACGCGGACCTCGCCGAGGTTCGGCGCGCCGACGAGCCGACGGACTGACCGGGTACGCGCAGGGACCGGGCGCACGAGGGACCGGGCGGCGGACCCCCCGGGGTCAGCGCGGTCCCAGAGCGTCCACCCGCTCGTCGGCCATCTCGTCGGCGTGGCCGGTCGGCAGGGCTGGAGCGGGCACCGAGGCGCCCGTCGTCGCCTCCTGATCGGCGGCCAGGTCCTCGAGCTGCTGCTCGATGCCGGACCGGCGACCGAGCGGCACCTCCTGGAGGAACAGCACGGCGACGAGCGAGACGAGCGCGATCGGCGCCGCGATGAGGAACAGGTCGGCGATCGAGTCGCCGAACGCCTGCTCGACGACGGTCCTGATCGGCCCCGGGAGGGTCGAGACGTCGGGCAGCTCGCCTGAGCCGCCGAGCGCCGACGGGTCGATGCCGAGCTTGCGGACGCCGGACAGGATCAGCTCCTGCGAACGGGCCGCGAGGACGGCCCCCAGACCGGCGACGCCGAGCGCACCACCGAGCGTCCGGAAGAACGCCACCGTCGCGGTGCCGGAGCCCACCTCCTTGATGTCCAGGGTGTTCTGGGTGGCGAGCACGAGGTTCTGCATGAGCATCCCGACACCCACGCCGAGGATGACCATGTAGAGGCCCACGAGCAGGAAGCTCGTGTCGTAGTGGATCGTGCCCATGAGGACCAGGCCGACGGTGAGGACGGTCGCGCCGGCGACCATGAAGCGCTTGTACCGGCCGGTGCGGCTGATCAGCTGCCCGCTGACGGTCGACGAGGCGAGCATGCCGACGATCATCGGGATGGTCAGCAGGCCGGACACGGTGGGCGTCTTGCCGCGGGCGAGCTGCATGTACTGGCTGAGGAACACCGAGGTGCCGAACAGGGCGATGCCGACGGCGATCGAGGCGATCACGGACAGCACCAGGGTGCGGTTCCTGAACAGGTGCAGCGGGAGGATCGGCTCGGCGGCCCGCGACTCGGCGAGCACCGCGAGCGCCAGCAGCACGAGCGAGCCGCCGACCATGGCCGCGGTCTGCCACGACGCCCACTCGAACTTGTCCCCGGCGAACGTGACCCACAGGAGGAGGGTCGCGATGCCGGCCGAGATGAGGAACGCGCCGAGGTAGTCGATCTTCACCGTGCGCCGGGTCCGGGCGGGCAGGTGCAGGGTGCGCTGCAGCACGACGATCGCGGCGATCGCGAACGGCAGGCCGATGAAGAAGTTCCACCGCCAGCCCAGGGCGCTGTCCGTGATGACGCCGCCGAGCAGCGGTCCGCCGACCATGCCGATGCCCATCACCGCGCCCATGAGGCCCATGTACCGGCCGCGCTCGCGGGGGCTGATGATGTCGGCGATCAGGATGGTGCCGAGCGCGGTGAGCCCGCCGGCGCCGATGCCCTGCAGGGCCCGCATGCCGATGAGCATGCCCGTGCTGTGGGACAGGCCCGCGAGCGCCGACGAGACCACGGAGATGACCAGCGCGAGCTGGATGAGCAGCTTGCGGTCGACGAGGTCGGCGAGCTTGCCCCAGATCGGGGTCGAGATCGTGGTGGTCAGCAGCGTGGCGGTGACGACCCACGTGAACGCGGACTGGGCGCCGTGAAGGTCGGTGATGATGCGGGGGAGCGACGACGACACGACGCTCGTCGCGAGGATCGAGACGAACATCCCGAGGAGGATCCCCGACATCGACTCGAGGATCTCGCGGTGGGTCATGGCGGCGCGGGCGGCCTGGTCGGGTGGGGTGCTGGGGTTCTGGCTCATGCTCGTCGTGCTCGCTCTCGTGCTGGTGCGGACGGTGGGCGGACCCGGCGTCGTCGGCAGGTTCGGGGTGTGGCGGGGGATCGTGGGGCAGCGGCCCGGCGGGCCGAGGGGGGCGAGTCGTTAGCCGGTGTGGTCGCTGAGGTGGTGGGCGCGGGTCGAGGCGTCGACGCTGGCCGTGAGCCGGTCGAGGGCATCGGTGCAGGCCGCGACGTCGGCGGCGTCCCAATCGGTGAGGATCTCGGCCGTCCGCCGGTCGAGGGCGGCGCGCATCTGGGCCGCGAGCGCCTTGCCGGCCGGCGTGAGCCGCAACGTCCGGACGCGGCGGTCGCCGTCGTCGACGGTGCGCTCCACGTAGCCCTCGGCGACGAGGTTGCTCACCTGCCGGCTGGCCACGGAGATGTCGACGTGGAGGACGTCGGCGATGTCGCCGACCTGCATGGTTCCGCGCCGGTCGAGCATCCGGACCACGGGCACGGACCCGCGGGAGCAGGGGAGCTGCCTGGACACCAGGTACGAGGCTTCACGGACCGACCTGGCGAAGCGCTCCACCGACCGCAGCAGCTCCTGGCGGGCGCTGTCGACGGATGGGGGTGTCCCCAGGGCGGGGGCGAGCTGTGGCGCGGCGGACATCCTGCTCCTTTGTTGCCTGTAGCAACCACCGTAGCCTAAGAGGTTGCGTCGGACAACTTCTGCATGGCGCAGGTACCGAGCTCCGGCCATGGCGCGACAAAGGTCCCCGCCCACGCGCGGCGCGTGAGCGGGGACCCTGGTGGTCCGAAAGGCCCCTTGCGGCCCCGTCAGCCGATCAGACAGCTGTCGTCGCAGCGCCCCGACGGCCGCGCACGACCTTGACGTCCTCCATGTCCTCCAGCTGGACGCCCTTCGTCTCGGGCACCTTCCAGAGCGTGAAGAAGAACGACAGCGTCGCGAAGATCGCGTACATGAGGTACGGGATCGAGGCGCCGAACCGGTCGAGCATCGGCGGGAACGAGATCGTGATGAGGAAGTTGGCGATCCACTGAGCGGCGGCCGCGAGCCCGAGCGCGGCGGCCCGGATGCGGTTCGGGAACATCTCGCCCAGCAGCACCCAGACCAGCGGGCCCCACGTGGCACCGAAGAACACCACGAACGCGTTCGCCGCGACGAGCGCGATGGTGCCCCACGAACCGGTCAGCGTCAGGTTGTCACCCGTGCCGGTCGACTGCGTGAACGCGACCGCCATGGTGGCCAGCGAAGCCGCCATGCCCGCGGAGCCGATCAGCAGGAGCGGGCGGCGCCCGATCTTGTCGATGAGGGCGATCGCGATGAACGTCACGGCCACGTTGGTGATCGACGTGATCGTCGAGACCATGAACGAGTCGCTCTCGTCGAAGCCCACGGCCTGCCACAGCGTGTTCGAGTAGTAGAAGATCACGTTGATCCCGACGAACTGCTGGAACACCGACAGCAGGATGCCCACCCACACGACGGGCAGCAGACCGCGGCCGTTCGGTCTGCGCAGCGTGGCGTGCTGGGCGTGCTCCTTGTCCTCGGCGATCGTCCGCTTGATCTCGTCGATACGGACCTGCGGGTCCTCGTCGGGCCCGAGCACGTCGGTGAGCACGGCGAGCGCCTCGGGCTCGCGCCGCATGGACACGAGGTAGCGGGGCGACTCGGGGATCCGCAGCGCGAGGATCCCGTACACGGTCGCCGGGACCACGGCGACGATGAACATCCACCGCCACGCCTGCAGGCCCCACAGCTCGGCCGACGCCGCGAGCTGGCCCTCCGCCGGGTCCGTCGACGACGCGATGAGCTGGTCGGAGAGCAGCGCGGCGAAGATACCGAGCGTGATGGCGAGCTGCTGCAGCGACCCCAGCCGGCCCCGGAGGGCCGCCGGTGCGATCTCGGCGATGTACGCCGGGGCGATCACGGACGCGATGCCGATGCCGATGCCCGCGAGGGTCCGCCACAGCATGAAGTCCCAGATGGTCCAGGACAGACCGGTGAGCACGGACGACACGAAGAACAGCACTGCGCCGAGGAACATGACCCGCGGCCGGCCCCACCGGTCCGCGAGCCGCCCGCCGGCCCATGCGCCGACCGCGCAGCCGAGGAGCGCCACGGCGACGGCGAAGCCCTGCAGGGCCGAGCCGATGTCGAAGTGCACCCCGAACGCGTCGACGGCGCCGTTGATGACCGAGCTGTCGAACCCGAACAGGAATCCGCCGACGGCGGCGGCGACCGCGAGCGCGATCGCCTTGTTGTGGTGCGGGCTGCGGTAGTCGCCGCTCCCTGCGGCCGGCCCCTGCGGCGACGCTGACGCGTGGGACATGATGGGCACCTCCTGGCCCCCGAGCCCGTCCCGGGAGATGTTCCTTACTGTGGCCCGCGGGCCATGGCGACGCACGTCGAGCAGGGTTCCGCCCGGCCCGCCCGCAGGGCAGGATCGTCCGGTCGGCACGACAGGGCCGGCACCGGGCACGGCCACGGGGAGACGGAGGCGGCGATGACGGAACCCGGCGGACCGCGTCGACCCCGTCGACCGGCGATGCTCGACCCGGCGCAGGCAGACGCCCTCCCGGGCGCGCTCGACCCGGCCGTGCGCGACGAGATCGCGCACGCGACGGCCGCCGCGCTCGTGCACCAGGGCCGCGCCCATGCGGACCCCGACGTGGTGGCCCGGCTCGTGGCCCTCGTCGAGACCGAGGGTCTCGACATGGTCGCCGAGCTCTGGTCGGACAGCCCCGCCGACTCGCTCCCCGGCGCGCTGTGGCGCCTGTACGTGCTGCGCGAGTGGGTGCTCCGCGACCCCGCCACGGTGGCCGAGCGGTACCGCCTGGGCGTGCACGCCGCGCCGGTGCACGACGTGGTCGCCGGCGTGGCCGACGCCCCGGGGCCGGCCGACGTGCGGAACGTGGCGGACGCCGTGCTGTCCGGGGTCTACGCGGGCGACCTCGCCGTGGCGCTCGAGCGGGCGGCGGCGTTCTGCCAGGTGCTCGCGACCGGTGCCGCGTTCGACGCCGACCACCTCGACGACGTCGACCCCGCCGGGGCGCTCCGGACCACCCGGGGTGCGGCCTCGCTGGTGCGCACGGCCGAGGAGCTCGGCCACGCCGCCTCCCTCTGGCGGGCGGGACGGCTGGAGTAGGTCCCGCCCGCGCCGCGTGGCAGTACACCCGACCGGGTGGCGCGCGGGTTGGTGATCTCACGCACACGCGGCGACCGGGTGAGGCGGCGTATCGTGGACCACGACGTCGGGCCGCGGTAGCCCCGGGCTCCATCTCAAGCCGCTTCGAGCGGCCTTGCGCCGAGAGGCGCTCCGCGGTCCGGCGTCGCTCACCTCTCCCCCAGCAGCGCTGCGGTCGGCGTGCGCCGACCGTGTCGGAGCGTGCGCCGTCGACCGCATCCCGTGTCGCCGGCGTGGCGATCGGCTGGTCGTCGCTCAACCGGGCCCCGGGGCGTCGCCGGGCTGTCACCATGTGTCCATGTGGTCGTCGTCGGCCGTTAGGCATTACCCCGGCCGTGACCTAGCCTGATCCCCGTCCGTCCCCCCCTCCACGGAGACTGCTGTGCGCCTGCGCCTCACCCCGCGCGACACCACGTACTTCGACCTCTTCGCCGACTCGGCGAAGCACCTCGTCACCGGAGCGAACCTGCTCGGCGAGATGCTCGGCGCCGACCGCCCGACCCGCAAGGAGATCGGCAAGCGGATCAACGAGGCCGAGCACCTGGCCGACGAGGCGACGCACACGATCATGCGTCGGCTCAACCAGACGTTCGTGACCCCGTTCGACCGGGACGACATCTACAACCTCGCGTCGAGCCTCGACGACTGCATGGACTTCATGGACGAGGCCGCCGACCTCATCGTGCTGTACAAGGTCGAGGAGCTGCCCGCGCGCGTCTCCGACCAGGTGGCCGTCCTGCAGCGGTGCGCCGAGCTCACTGCCGAGGCGATGCCGCGGCTGCGCTCCATGGACTCGCTCTCGGAGTACTGGGTCGAGGTGAACCGCCTCGAGAACCAGGCGGACAAGTCGCACCGCAAGCTGCTCGCGCAGCTGTTCGACGAGATCACCGACCCGATCCTGCTCATGAAGCTCAAGGAGATCGTCGAGAAGCTCGAGGATGCGGCGGACGCGTTCGAGAAGGTCGCGAACACCGTCGAGACCATCGCGCTCAAGGAGTCCTGAGCCCGGTGGAGACCGCGCTCGTCGTCGTCGTCGTCCTGTTCGCGCTCGGGTTCGACTACACCAACGGCTTCCATGACGCCGCCAACGCCATCGCGACGTCGGTGTCCACGCGGGCGCTGACCCCTCGCGTGGCGCTCACCATGGCGGCGATCATGAACTTCACCGGTGCGCTGCTCGGCACCGCCGTCGCCGAGACCATCGCCACCTCGATCGTCGACCTCAGCGACGCCCCGCCGCACCAGGCGCTCGTCGTCATCGTGTGCGCGCTCGTCGGGGCCATCACGTGGAACCTCATCACGTGGTGGCTCGGTCTCCCGTCGTCCTCGACGCACGCCCTCATCGGCGGGCTCGTCGGCGCCGGGCTCGCCGGCAACCTCGGGGTGTACTGGTCGTCGGTGTACGAGAAGGTCGTCATCCCGATGGTCGTCTCGCCGGTCGTCGGGTTCGCCGCCGCCTTCTTCATCATGGTCGGCGTCCTCTGGCTGGTCCGGAACCGTCCGCCCGGCAAGACGTACCGCCGCTTCCGCGGGGCCCAGACGGTGTCCGCCTCTGCCATGGCGCTCGGCCACGGCCTGCAGGACGCGCAGAAGACGATGGGCGTCATCTACCTCGCGCTCCTCACCGTCGGGTGGGCCGACCCCGACACCGGCATCCCGCTGTGGGTCAAGGTCTCGGCCGCCGCCGCGATCTCCGCGGGCACGTACTCGGGCGGGTGGCGCATCATGCGGACCCTCGGCCGCAAGATCATCGAGGTCGACCCCGCGCGCGGCTTCGTCGCCGAGTCCGTGTCCGCGACGGTCCTGTACCTCAACGCGTTCGTGCTGCACGCGCCCGTCTCCACCACGCACACCGTGACCGCGTCGATCATGGGTGTCGGGGCGACCAAGCGGGCGTCCGCGGTCCGCTGGGGCGTGGCCGGGAACATCGCGACGGCATGGGTCCTGACGATCCCGGCAGCAGCCCTCGTCGCGGCGCTGATCTACTTCGTCCTGAGCCCGCTGCTGCGCTGAGCAGGGTGCTCAGTCCTCCGGGTGGTGCGTCTCGGTCGCCACCACGCGAGGACCCTTCTCGGTCTGCGCCACGTGCGCGACGAGCACCTGCGCGGGGTGCAGGAACGGGTCGAGCCGCGGCAGCGCGTCGGCGACCGGCCGCAGGGCGTGCTGCGCCAGCACGTCCACGACGGTCGGCAGCACCGGCCGGTGCGTGCAGACCACGGAGTCGGCAGGCCACGCGAACAGCCCGGCCACCTCGGCCGCCACCTGGGCCGGCGACGTGGAGTGGGCCGCCTCGGTGAGCACGGTCGACACCTCCGGCTCCAGGCCGGTGGCCGCCGCGTACGGCTGGACGGTCTGGGTGCACCGTGCCCACGCGCTCGTGACCACGCGCGACACGCCGAACGCGGACAGGATCGGCACGAGCGCGCGAGACTGCCGGTGTCCTGCGTCGGTGAGCGGGCGGTCGAGCTCCGAGCCGTCCCAGTCGGCGCGGCGGCGGGCCGTCCCGTGCCGGGCGACGACGACGGCTCGCGTGTCGAGCCGGCCCTGCGCGTTGTCCTCGACCAGTGCGGCGAGCGGTGCGAGGTCCTCCTGCCGGGTGAGCCGTTTCGCGGCGACGTCGACGTCGAGCCAGCGCACCTGGTCGACCTCCTCGCGGGAGGCCCGCGGGACCGGCGGGCGGGCGCGCAGCGCGGCGGAGTCGGGACGGCCCGCCACCTGCGCCGCCCAGTAGTGCACGCGCTTGAGGCGCCCGTCGGCCAGCTCGTACTCCAGACCTGGCAGCGGCAGGCCGAGCACGATCTCGTGGCCGGTCTCCTCGGCGACCTCGCGGGTCGCCGCCTGCACCGTGGACTCGCCCGGGTCGAGCTTTCCCTTGGGCCACGACCAGTCGTGATATCGCGGCCGGTGCACAAGAGCCACCTGCAGCCGTCCCGTCCGGACCCGCCAGACGAGCGCTCCGGCCGCCTCGACGACAACCGGCGGACGGGCTGCCCTCACCGGCCGGTCCCGGGGCGGCGGCGCTGCCGCTGGATCAGCGCACCCTGCTGGTCCATGAGCGGTCCGTCGGGCCCGCGGCTGTGGCGGACCCACGTGCCGTCCGGCCCGAGGTACCAGGACGACGTGCGCTCGTCCATCGACTCGTCGACCAGGTCGACGATCTCCGTGACCTGGTCGGGATCGGCGATGCGCAGGAGCGCCTCGACGCGGCGGTCGAGGTTGCGGTGCATCAGGTCCGCAGAGCCGATGTACACCTCGGCGCCCTCGAACGTGGCGTCCGGGTCCGGGACCGCGTTCGCGAACGCGAAGATCCGCGAGTGCTCGAGGAAGCGGCCGAGGATCGAACGGACCCGGATGTTCTCCGACAGGCCGGGGACGCCGGGCCGGAGCGCGCAGATGCCACGGACCACCAGGTCGACCGACACGCCGGCCTGGGACGCCCGGTAGAGCGCGTCGATGACGGCCTCGTCGACCATCGAGTTGACCTTGATCTTGATCCACGCCCGTTCACCGGCGCGGGCGGCGCGCGCCTCCCGCTCGATGCGCTCGACCAGTCCGGCGCGGACGCTGCGCGGGGCGACGAGCAACCGGTGGAACCGCGACTTCGGGGCGTAGCCGGACAGCTGGTTGAACAGCCGGGTGAGGTCCTGGCCGACCTCGGGATCGGCCGTGAGCAGCCCGAGGTCCGTGTACAGCCGGGCCGTCTTCGGATGGTAGTTGCCGGTGCCGACGTGGCTGTACCGGCGCAGCCCGTCCGGCTCCTGACGGACCACGAGCGACAGCTTGCAGTGCGTCTTGAGCCCGACGATCCCGTACACGACGTGCACGCCGGCCTGCTCGAGCTTGCGGGCCCAGGAGATGTTGTTCTGCTCGTCGAACCGTGCCTTGATCTCGACGAGGGCCAGCACCTGCTTGCCCGCCTCGGCGGCGTCGATCAGGGCGTCGACGATGGGGGAGTCGCCCGAGGTGCGGTAGAGCGTCTGCTTGATCGCCAGAACCTGCGGGTCGTTGGCCGCCTGCTCGAGGAACGTCTGCACCGACGTCGAGAACGAGTCGTAGGGGTGATGCAGCAGGATGTCCCGCTCGCGGATCTTGGCGAAGACCTCCGCCGGCGTCGCGCTCTCCACCTCGGCGAGCTGCCGGTGCGTGGTCGGGATGAACCGCGGGAACTGGAGCTCGGCCCGGTCCAGGTCGGCGATGACGTTCAGGCCGGTGAAGTCGAGCGGCGCGGGCAGCTCGTACACCTCCTCGGGAGCCATGCCGAGCTCCCTGATGAGCAGCTGGCGGATGCGCGGGCTGATCCCGTCGGCCAGCTCGAGCCGTACCGGCGGACCGAAGCGGCGCCGCAGCAGCTCCTTCTCCATGGCCTTCAGGAGGTTCTCGGCGTCGTCCTCCTCGACCTCGACGTCCTCGTTGCGGGTCACCCGGAACGTGTGGTGCTCGATGACCTCCATGCCCGGGAACAGGTGCTCCAGGTGCTCGGAGATCACGTCCTCGACGGGCACGAACGACATGGGACCCTTCTCCACGGACGCCGCCTGCACGTCGGGCGCGGACGGGCGGCCGCTCGCGTCGACCGCGATGAACCGCGGCAGCAGCGGCGGCACCTTCACCCGCGCGAAGTGCTCCTTGCCGGTCGTCGGGTTCACCACCACGACCGCGAGGTTGAGCGACAACCCCGAGATGTACGGGAACGGGTGCGCCGGGTCCACGGCGAGCGGCGTGAGCACCGGGAAGATCTGCCGGCGGAAGAACTTGCGCAGCCGGTCCTGCTCGCTCTCGCCCAGGTCGTCCCAGCGGACCAGGGTGATGCCGTCGGCGGCGAGCTCGGGCTGCACGCGCTCGGCGAACACCCGGGCGTGCCGGTCCTGCAGCTCGTGCGCCTTGTCGCTGATCGCCTCGAGCACCTGCCGGGGCGAGAGGCCTGACGCCGCCGTGACGGCGATGCCCGTCGCGATCCGGCGCTTGAGCCCGGCCACCCGGACCATGAAGAACTCGTCCAGGTTCGAGGCGAAGATCGCCAGGAACCGCACGCGCTCCAGCAGGGGCAGCTCGGGGTCCTCGGCGAGCTCGAGGACGCGCTGGTTGAAGGCCAGCCAGGAGAGCTCGCGGTCGAGGAACCGGTCGTCGGGCAAGGGCTCGAGCTCCGGATTCGTCTCCCGGACGTCGGCGCTCGCCATGTGCTCGGCGATGTGTGCCGCGAGGGACGGGTCGATGGCAGGGGCGTCCGTCATGAGCCCATCGTGACACCTGAGGGTGAAGCCTGGGTGCCGTAGCCGAACATGACGTCGGCCGCCTCCTTGACGAATCCCAGACGGCCGTACGTGCGGATCGCGACGGTGTTCTCGGCGCCGGTGTACAGGACCGCCCTGGCCAGCCCGAGGCCCGCGAGGTGGTCCAGGCCGAGCGCCGTCAGCGCGCCGCCGAGCCCTAGTCCCTGCGCGTCCGGGTCCACCCCGACCACGTAGATCTCACCGACGGCGGCTGCGTGCCCGCCGGCGCCGGCGCCGGCCGCGTGCACCTTCGTCCAGACCGAGCCGAGCAGGGTGCCCTCGCGCTCGGCGAGCAGGAAGCCCGCCGGGTCGAACCACGGCTCCGCCTCGCGGGCGCGCAGGTCGTTCGAGGTGATGCGGCCCTGCTCCGGGTGGTACGCGAACGCCCGGGCGTTCACCCGACGCCAGGCTTCCTCGTCCTGCCCCGGGACGAACGTGCGGACCGTCACGCCCTGGGGCAGCGGGCGGCCGGGCCGGTCCGCCGTCAGGTCCAGTCCCATCCGCCAGAGCTCACGGATCACGACCATCCCGGCGCGGTGCGCGAACGCCCGCGCCGCCGGCAGGTCGCCGTGGGCCCACACCCGCAGGCTGCGCCCCGGAACGACGGCCGCCTCGGACCCGAGCCGGTCCAGCAGGCGTGCGCCGATGCCCGTGCGGCGACGGGCCGGGTCCACGACGAGCTCGGCGGACGCCGAGGTGGCCGCGCCGACGTCCGCCTGGGCGTAACCGACCAGCTCACCGGTCGGGTCCGTGGCGCACAGGTGGACGGCGGGCGGCTCTGGGTCCGTCAGCCACAGCAGGGGCTGCTCAGAGAGCGGGGCCACCCGGTCGACGACGGCCGCCCGGTCCGCGAGCCGGCGGACGGCCCCGGCGGTCTCCCTCCGGAGCGGGCCCGCGGTGGCAGTCACCGTGACCTGCGCAGTCATGTCGTCCGGCATGGCCCAATCCCACCATGTGCGGCGAGGGCTGCCGACCGCGCCGCGGCCGACGCCGCGCACGCCGACCAGCCGTGCGCCCTCCGTGCAGCGGGTACGTTGGGTCGGACATGGATGCTTCGCCGATCACCCAGGGCGCAGGTGAGCGGACCCCGCGGACGCGCCGCGAGCTGCGGCAGGCCGACGGGCTGTCGATCACGCAGCGCGGTCCCGGCACGGCCGGCGCGGGTGCGCCCCTGCCGGCCGACGCGGGTGTGCCTGTACCCGCCGTGGAGGCTGACGCGGGTCTGCCTGTGCCCGCCGACCCGGGTGTGCCTCGGGAGGCTGACGCGGGTCTGCCCGTACCCGCCGACCCGGGTGTGCGTGTAGCGGCCGGTTCAGCCGTGACCGACCCGGGCCGGCCGGTGCTGGCCCGGCGGCGAGACATCACGGCCGGCACGCGGACCGACGTCACGGCGATCATCCCGGCGGTGAAGCCGCCCCGTGCGGCGACCGGCGTCCGGGCCGTGCCCTCGCCCCGTGCCGCGACCGGCGTCCCGATGGGTGCCTCGGCAGGCGTCGGCGAGCCGGTCGCGCCAGACGCGCCCGTCGCGCCAGACGTGCCGGTCGCGCCGGACGTGCCGGTTGCGCCAGACGTGCCGGTCGTGCCCGTCATGCCGGCCGCGCCAGACGTGCCCGTCGAGCCGGGGGAGCCGGTCGCGCCAGACGTGCCGGTCGAGCCAGACGTGCCGGTCGAGCCAGACGTGCCGGTCGAGCCAGACGTGCCGGTCGTGCCGATCCAGAGTCGTCGGGCGGCACGCCGTCGGACGGTGTCGGCCGACGCCGCGGGAGCCGGGTCGGTGCGGACCGGTGCCGACGTCGTCGAGGTCGACGTGGTGGTCGTCGGTGCCGGGCAGGCAGGGCTGTCGTCCGCGTACCACCTGCGACGGCGCGGCCTGGTGGCGGTCGGCGAGCGCGGCTGGGAGACGGCCGGGTCCACGTTCGTGGTGCTCGACGACGCCGCGCAGCCGGGCGGAGCGTGGCAGCACCGGTGGCCGACGCTCACGATGGCCGACGCGCACGGCGTGCACGACCTGCCCGGCATGCCGCTCGTCGTGCCGGACCCGGACGAGCCGGCCGCGCGGGCGGTGCCGTACTACTTCGCGCAGTACGAGGGCGAGTTCGACCTCCACGTGCAACGTCCCGTGCGGGTGACGTCCGTGGAGCCCGGCCCGGACGGTCGGCTGCTCGTGAGGTCGCAGAGCGTGGTCGGGCCGCGCGAGACGGTCGTCTGGAGCGCGCGTGGTCTCGTCAACGCGTCCGGTACCTGGCGGAAGCCGTTCTGGCCGACCTATCCGGGGCGCCACACGTTCCGTGGCCGGCAGCTGCACACGCACGACTACCGGAGCGCCGACGAGCTGGCGGACGGGCACGTGGTGGTGGTCGGGGGCGGGACGTCCGCGGTCCAGCTGCTGCTGGAGCTCGCCCGCGTCACCACCACCACGTGGGTCACCCGTCGACCGCCCGCGTGGCGCGACGAGGACTTCACGCCGGAGGTCGGGCGGGACGCGGTGGCGCTCGTCGAGGAGCGGACGAGGGCCGGGCTCCCGCCGCAGAGCATCGTCTCCGTCACCGGGCTGCCACTGACACCCGCCTACCGCCAGGGGATCGCGGACGGGGTGCTCCGTGCGCGTCCGGTGTTCGACCTGATCGAGCCCGACGGTGTGACCTGGACGGACGCGCCCGCCGAGGCACCCGACGGCTGGGTCGCAGGGCCGCCGCACGTCGAGGCCCGGACCATCCTGTGGTGCACCGGGTTCCGTCCCTCGCTCGACCACCTGGGCCCGATGCGCCTGCGCGGCGGTGGTGGCGGGATCGTCATGGACGGCACGGAGGTGGTGGCCGACCAGCGGGTCCAGCTGGTCGGGTACGGACCCAGCGCGTCGACCGTCGGCGCGACGCGGGCCGGGCGGGAGGCCGTGCGCAACCTGGGCCGGTTGCTGGGGATGTAGCGCTCCCGGGTCCCCGCAGGCCCGGCGCCCCCTCCCGCGGTGCCCGGCCGGCCGCCTCCGAGGCAGCCGGCCGGGCCTCACGTCAGCGGCAGGTCACCGCGACGGCTCCGGTCGGTGCCGGACCGTTGGCCACGAAGCCGTACTCCGCGGTCGCGCCGGCTCCGAGGAGCCCGTTCCACGCCGCGTTCGAGACGGTGACGGACGACCCGGACGACGAGTACGTGCCCGCCCAGCCGCTCGCCACCGAGCCGCCGGAGGGGAGGGTGAACGCGGTGGTCCACGAGCTGATCATCGCGCTGCCGGCCTTGACCGTGACCGTCGCCTGGTAGCCGCCCGGCCAGTCGTTGAGCACCTTGAGCGACGCGGAGCACCTGCCGCCCGGGTTCGGGGTCGGCGTCGGCGTCGGGGTCACGGTGGGCGTCGGGGTCACTGTGGGCGTGGGCGTCGGTGTGGGCGTCGGCGTGGGCGTCGGCGTCACCGTGGGCGTGGGGGTGGGCTGCACGCCGCCGTAGATCTTCGCCGTCACAGCCGTCGCCTTGATGCCGTTCGTGCCGTTGAGGACCCGCTGGCCCCAGGCGGAGAGCTGCGCGGGGTTGAAGCTCGTCACCATGTCGAGGATCGGGTCGGTGTTGCCCGACCACGACCAGCCGTAGTACCCGATGTTCCGCTTCACGGCCTCCGACATCACGGTGTCCATGTCCACGTTGGACGAGGTCGCCCGGTAGCCGAACTCGCCGACGATCAGCGGCAGGCCCTTGGCCTTGAACGCGTCGAGGTACGACGTGATCGTCGAGGCGCTCGAGTAGACGTCGTACATGTGGATCGAGAACAGCGTGTTCGCGTCCGGGTCCGCGGCGGCGACCGTTGCGGCGCTGTCCCGCATGACGTTCTTCCAGTCCTGGCCCCACGCGGGGGCGTCCACCACGATGTTGTGGTGCAGGCCGGCGGCGCGCAGCTTCTGGATCGCCGCCGACGTGTCGGACGCCCACTTGAGGTTGGCGGTGTCGTTGTTGCCGAACGGCTCGTTGCCGATGTTGATCTGGATGTAGTCCTCCTGGCCCTTGAGGACGGACGCCAGCGAGATCCAGTAGCTGGCGGCGGTGTCGAGGCTCGCGGCTGCGCTCTCCTCGCCGTAGCCGGTGGTGTCGTGGTCCTCGAGCATGCAGATGAGCTTGTTCGCCTTGCACAGGCTGATGATGTTCGCGACGTCCGTGGCGTCGTTCTTGGTCCACCGGGTGCCGTCCGACAGGACGACCCGCAGCGCGTTGGCCCCGGCGGCGCGGATGGCGGGGATCGCCGTGGGCGTCTGCGACGTGTACCAGGTGTGCGCGTGGCTGACGCCGCGTGCGACGAAGGGGGTGCCGTCCTTCTCGACGAGCTGGGTGCCGGAGACGTGCAGCCCGGGCGGCGTGGCGGCGCCGGCCGCGGTCGGGACGAGCGACGTCGCGCCGAGCGCGACGGCTGCCGACGCCAGCACGGCGACGGACAGCAAGGGGAGTCGAGACCTCATGGACATCCTCGTTCCTGAGTTTTCGGGCGTTCGCGGGCGCGCGACAGCCCGAGGGTTCTCGTGGGTGGATGCACCCGCCCGCCGTTCCGCCGGCCGGTCGACGAGCGGGTGCGCGGTCACACAATCAGAGGCGGTAGACGCACTCCATCGGCCTAAACGCTTTGCCGCCATTGACGGCCGCCCGGTCCTTCCGGCATGCCCAGGTGCTCGTCCGGTGGGACGGCCGCGCGTGCCGCGGTCGCTCGCCACGGTGCCCCCGGGCACAGACGCGTGGGCCCCCGCCGGCGGTCGGCGGGGGCCCACGTGGACCGAGGGGACGGTCAGTCCTCCGAGGACGCCGCGGAGCCCGCGGCGAGGCCGGTCGCGATCAGGTCCATCACCGACGCGTCGGCGAGCGTCGTGGCGTCGCCCACCTGGCGGTGCTCGGCCACGTCGCGCAGCAGGCGGCGCATGATCTTGCCGGACCGGGTCTTGGGGAGCTCCGCGACCACGAGGATCTGCCGGGGCTTCGCGATGGGCCCGATCTCCTTCGCGACGTGGTTGCGCAGCTCCTTCTGCACGTCCTGGCCCGACTGGTCGACCCCACCGCCGCCGCCACGCAGGATGACGAAGGCGACGACGGCCTGGCCGGTCGTGTCGTCGGTCGCACCGACGACGGCCGCCTCCGCGACCCACGGGTGGGACACCAGCGCCGACTCGATCTCGGTGGTGGACAGCCGGTGGCCCGACACGTTCATGACGTCGTCCACGCGGCCGAGCAGCCAGATGTCGCCGTCCTCGTCCTTCTTGGCGCCGTCGCCGGCGAAGTACAGGCCCGGGAACCGGGACCAGTACGTGTCCGCGAACCGCTGCTGGTCGCCCCAGATGCCGCGCAGCATGGCCGGCCACGGCTCCGTGAGCACCAGGTAGCCGCCGCCGCCGTCGGGCACCGGGTGGCCCTCGTCGTCCACGACGTCCGCCGCGATGCCCGGGAGCGGCACCTGCGCCGAGCCGGGCTTGGTCTCGGTCACCCCCGGGAGCGGGCTGATCATGATGGCGCCCGTCTCGGTCTGCCACCACGTGTCGACGATCGGGGTGCGGTCGCCGCCGATCACCCGGCGGTACCACATCCACGCCTCCGGGTTGATGGGCTCACCGACGGAGCCGAGCACCCGCAGCGACGACAGGTCGAACTGGGCCGGGATCTCCTCGCCCCACTTCATGCACGTCCGGATGGCGGTGGGGGCGGTGTAGAAGATCGTCACGCCGTACTTCTGGATGATCTCCCACCAGCGGCCGCGGTGCGGCGTGTCCGGCGTGCCCTCGTAGATGACCTGCGTCGCGCCGTTGACCAGCGGCCCGTAGACCACGTAGGTGTGCCCGGTGACCCAGCCGATGTCGGCCGTGCACCAGTACACGTCCGACTCCGGCTTCAGGTCGAAGACGGTCCGGTGCGTGTACGCGGCCTGCGTCAGGTAGCCGCCCGTGGTGTGGAAGATGCCCTTCGGCTTCCCGGTGGTGCCCGACGTGTAGAGGATGAACAGCGGGTGCTCGGCCTCGACCTCGACCGGCGTGTGCTGGTCCGAGGCGGTGTCGACGACGTCCGACCACCACACGTCCCGGCCCTCGGTCCACGCGACATCCTGCCCGGTGCGCTTCACGACCAGGACGTGCTCCACGGACGGCGTGCCCTTGGCGATGGCCTCGTCGACGGCCGGCTTCAGGGCGGACGCCGCTCCCCGGCGGTAGCCGCCGTCCGCGGTGACGACGAGCTTCGCCTCCGCGTCGTTGATCCTCGAGCTCAGCGCCTCCGCCGAGAAGCCGCCGAACACCACGGAGTGCGGGGCGCCGATCCGGGCGCACGCCAGCATCGTGACGACGGCCTCGGGGATCAGCGGCAGGTAGATCGCGACCCGGTCACCGGTGCCGACACCCAGCGCCACCAGCGCGTTCGCGGCCTTCGACACCTCGCGCTGGAGGTCCGCGTAGGTGAGCGTGCGGGTGTCACCGCCCTCGCCCTCGAAGTGCAGGGCGACCCGGTCGCCGCGACCTGCCTCGACGTGGCGGTCCACCGCGTTGTACGCCGCGTTCAGCGTCCCGTCCGCGAACCAGCGCGCCACCGGGGCCCCGGACCAGTCCAGCGTCTCGGAGAAGGGCGTCGACCAGTCGAGGAGCTCGCGCGCCTGGTCGGCCCAGAAGCCGACCCGGTCGGCTGCGGCCCACGCGTACAGGTCGCTCTGCGCGTTGGCCTGGGCGGCGAACTCGGCGGACGGCGGGAAGCGGCGGCTCTCGGAGAGCAGGTTCTCCAGGCCACCGGCCTCGGCTGCGGGGACGGGGGTGGTGTCGGTCACGTGCGACCTCCTGTGCAACGACGTCGGTGCGGGCGGGGGTCGGGGAGCGGTCCGACCCGGCACCGCACTCTAGCGGGACGGGTGAACCGGCTCACATGGTGCCCGCGCGGGGCCTCGGAGGCGGGCGTCCGTCCGGCGCCGGTGCAGCAGCTCAGACGCGGTGCCGCTCGCGGAACGCACCGAGCCGGACGCCGAAGCGTCGGGCCAGCGCCGTGACCAGGCCCGCGACGAGCAGCAGGACCCCGGCCACGACCAGCGTGCCCGACGTCCCCGCGACCGTCACCTGGGTGACGGTCAGCCGCCAGCCCGACGACGAGAGCACGTTCAGCGTCTGCTCCCGTGCCAGCGCCGGCGCATACAGGTAGACCGAGCCGACGAGAGCGAGGGCCGCCCCGCCGGTCAGCGGGACCGACGGCGTCCACAGGCCCAGCAGCACGACGACCGCCAGCAGGAGCAGGCCGGCGGTGACCAGCACGATCCCGAGCACCTCGGTCGACCCGTCCCAGCCGTCCACCTGCGCGGCGAGGATCCGCGACTGGCCGAGCAAGGTGGTCGCGATCCCGATCGGCGCCAGGACCAGGCCGACGACCACGCCGAGCACGTGCGCGCCGAGACTGGTGCTGCGCGGGGCGTTCGGGTCGGGGAACAGCCGCGGGTCCTCGGGGGCGGTCGGAGGGCCGGAGGCCTCCGGGGTGTCCGGCGTGTCCGGAACGGCGGCGTCCGGGGTGGCCGGGCCCGAGGTCATGGCGTCCGTGGCGGGTGGTGGCGTCCCGGTCGACGGTGCGGCCGGGCCGTGCGTCGCAGGGCGCACCGCCGGCCGGCGCTCGGCCGCTGCGGCGTCCGCCGGGGCCGGCGCCGGGGCGGGCGGCAGGGGGTTCGGCCGGACGACCGCGTGTCGCCCGGTGTCGGTGCTGGTCTCGGTGGGTGTGCCGGTCCGGACCGCGGCGGCCTCGGCCTGCGGTGCGGTGGTGGGGGGAGGCGTGGCGGGCTGCTGGGAGCCGGGCGCGGAGCCGCCGGCGCCCGTCGTCCCGTCGGCGGTGGCGTGCGGGTCGGAGGTGCTCATGGCCTGCTCCTCGGCTGCTCGTCGCGCGGTGCGTCGCCGTCGCCGGCGTCGCCCTTCGCTTCACCGTAAGGCGAGCGCCACCGCCTCGCGCACCGGCTCGCGGGCCGGTGCCGGGCTGCCGCCGGCCGGTGCCGGGCTGCCGCCGGCCGGCACGGCGAGGCGCGGCGGGTCGTCCACCACGGCAGGGCCGGGGGCCGGGCACGCGTCCGACGGGCTCTCGTCAGCGGCGGGGTGCGCCGCTCGTCGTCCCGTGCCGTAGGCGTAGGCGGCCCCGACGAGCACGGCGCCGCCGACCAGGTTGCCGAGCCCGACGGCCACGATGTTCCGACCGAGCTCGGCGACGCTCGCCCCCGGCAGCCCACCGAGGATGCCGAGCGAGAAGGTCGTCATGTTGGCGACCACGTGCTCGAAGCCCGACGTGATGAAGACCATGACGCACGCGAAGACCACCGCG
Source organism: Cellulomonas sp. URHB0016 (assembly GCF_054057935.1). Classification (NCBI taxonomy): domain Bacteria; kingdom Bacillati; phylum Actinomycetota; class Actinomycetes; order Micrococcales; family Cellulomonadaceae; genus Cellulomonas; species Cellulomonas sp. URHB0016. The sequence continues at coordinate 3,529,924 of NZ_JBSRZU010000001.1, forward strand.
ATCCGCGCTCCCTCGCTGCGCAGCCGCCCCGCGCACCAGATCGCGAGGCAGACGAGCAGGTTGCACAGGATCCCGCGGACGAAGAGCTGGCCGTTCGTCTCGGCGGCCTTGTGCTCCACCATGCCGGCGATCACGGTGCCGCCCGCGGTGCCCGGCGCCAGGACGCCGGAGAGGTGCACGAGGGTCGCGAACACGATCGACCCGAGCAGGTTGCCGACGAGCACGGCCAACAGGGTCACGCCGGCGCGCAGCGCGCCGACCGTGCCGCGCATGACGCCCTGGGTCAGGATCATCATCGCCGAGGTCGCGAGCTCGGCGCCGGCGACCACGACGATCGTCAGGGCCACGCCGAACACGAGCCCCTGGACGAGCGGTGCGAACGCGGAGCCGGCGACGACGAGCGGACCGCCGGCGGTCGCCATGATGAGCACGCCGATGCCGATGAACGCGCCGGCGAGCATCGTCCGGACGAGGAGCAGCGCAGGCGTCGCGAGCAGGTCCACCTTGTGGTGGGCGGCGTCGGCCTGGGCGTCGACGGCCTCGGGGATGGTGAGCACCCACCCAGCCTGCCGGTCCCTGTCGCCCGTTTCCTGGGACGAAAGGGCCGGTCGGGAATGCGAGCGGCATCTGTGCGGGTTGCGACGGCACATGACCGCACTCTTCGCACCGCTCACCCTCCGGGGCACCACCTTCGCCAACCGCGCGTGGCTCGCGCCCATGTGCCAGTACTCCGCGACGGACGGCGTCCCGTCGGACTGGCACCTCGTGCACCTCGGCGCACGCGCCGCCGGTGGGTTCGGGCTGGTGCTGGCCGAGGCGACCGCCGTGGTGCCCGAGGGGCGGATCAGCCCGCAGGACACCGGACTGTGGAGCGAGGAGCAGGTGCGGGCGTGGCGTCGCGTCACCGACTTCGTGCACGCCCGCGGCACCCGCGCCGGCGTGCAGCTCGCGCACGCCGGACGCAAGGCCTCCACCTACCGGCCGTTCTCGGCCGGGCGCGGCTCGGTCGCCGTGGCGGACGGCGGGTGGCAGACGGTGGGGCCGTCCTCCTCCGCGTTCCCGGGCTACGCCGGCCCGCACGCGCTCTCCGCCGCTGAGGTCGAGGCGGTCCCCGGGCAGTTCGCCGCCGCCGCGCGCCGGGCGCTCGACGCCGGCTTCGACGTCGTGGAGCTGCACGCCGCGCACGGGTACCTGCTGCACCAGTTCCTCTCGCCCCTGTCCAACGAGCGGGACGACGAGTACGGCGGCAGCCTCGAGAACCGGATGCGGCTGCTCGTCGAGACGGCCGACGCCGTCCGGGTCGTGTGGCCCGACGACCGTCCGCTGCTCGCCCGTCTGTCGGCCACCGACTGGGTGGACGGCGGGCTGACGGTCGAGGACGTCTCGCTCGTCGCGAAGGAGCTCGCCGGGCACGGCGTCGACCTCGTGGATGTGTCCACCGGTGGCAACGCGCCGGCGGAGATCCCCGTGGGGCCCGGCTACCAGGTGCCGGCCGCGCGCGCGGTCCGGGAGACGTCCGGGCTGCCCGTCGCGGCCGTCGGGCTGCTCGACGACCCGCGTCTCGCGGAGGCCACCATCGCCGACGGCTCGGCGGACGCCGTGCTCGTCGGGCGAGGTGCGCTGCGCGACCCGCACTGGCCGCTGCGTGCCGCGCACGAGCTCGGCGCGCCGACCGTCGAGCTGCCCGTCGCCGAGCCCACGGCGGACGTGGACGGCTTCGCCACGGTCACCGGGTGGCAGCCGCAGTACGCGCGCGGCACCTGGCGCTGACGGCCCTCAGACCTCGCCCGACGAGCGTGCGGCGCGCTCGACGGCTGCCGCGACCTGCGTGGTCACCTCGGGGTTGAACACGCTCGGGATGATGTAGGTCGGGTTGATCTCGTCGTCCCGGACCACCGAGGCGAGAGCGAAGGCCGCGGCCAGCAGCATCTCGTCGTTGATGCGGTGCGACCGGGCGTCGATCAGGCCCCGGAACACCCCCGGGAACGCCAGCACGTTGTTGATCTGGTTCGCGAAGTCCGACCGGCCGGTGCCCACCACCGCGGCGTACTGGGCCGCCTCGTCGGGGTCGACCTCCGGCCGGGGGTTCGCCAGCGCGAACACGATCGAGTCGGGCGCCATCGTCGAGATGTCCTGGCCCGTGAGGATGTCGGGCGCGGAGACGCCGATGAACACGTCGGCGTCGGCCAGCGCGGCGGCGATCGACCCCGTCACGCCCCGGGGGTTCGTCACCGCCGCACACCACTCGAGCGACGGCGCCAGACCGGGCCGGCCGGCGTGCACGATGCCCTCGATGTCCCCGGCGACCACGTCGCGCGCACCGGCCGCCAGCAGGAGCCGCAGCACCGCCGTGCCCGCGGCGCCCGCGCCGGACAGCACGATCCGCACCTCGTCGATCTTCTTGCCGACCACCTTGAGCGCGTTGGTCAGCGCCGCGACCACCACGATCGCGGTGCCGTGCTGGTCGTCGTGGAACACAGGGATGTCGAGCCGGTCCCGCAGCCGCCGCTCCACCTCGAAGCACCGCGGCGCGGAGATGTCCTCCAGGTTGATCCCCGCGAACACCGGCGCGATCGCGCAGACCGTCTCCACGATCTGGTCGACGTCCGTGGTGTCGAGCGCGATCGGGAAGGCGTCGATGCCCGCGAACCGCTTGAACAGCACCGCCTTGCCCTCCATCACCGGCAGGGACGCGAGCGGCCCGATGTTGCCGAGGCCCAGCACCGCCGTGCCGTCGGTCACCACCGCGATCGTGTTGCGCTTGATCGTGAGCCGGCGGGCGTCCTCCGGGTGCGCCGCGATGGCCTCCGACACGCGTGCGACGCCCGGGGTGTAGACCATCGACAGGTCGTCGCGGTTGCGCAGCGGGACCTTCGACTCGATCGAGATCTTGCCGCCGAGGTGCATGAGGAACGTCCGGTCGCTGACCCGCTCGACGACCACCCCGTGCAGGCCCTTGAGCACCTCGACGATGTCCGCGGCGTGCTGCTCGCCCCGCGTCGCGCACGTGACGTCGACCGTCATCTGCTCGTGCCCGGACGCCGTGACGTCGAGCGCGGTGACCACGCCTCCCGCCGCCTCGATCGCGGTGGTGAGCTCGCTCACCGCGGTGGGTCGGGCCTGCACCTCCAGCCGGGCCGTGATGGACGACGAGACGCTCGGCGCTGACATGTCGCCATTGTCCGGCTGCGAGGGTGTTCCACGCACGTATGCGTAGGGTGTCGCCGTGTTCGATGCGGGTCGAGGTGCTGCGGGGCGTGCCGGGGAGCCGTCCGCGGCGCCCGCCGACCCGCTCGCCGGTGTCGTCGAGCTGCCCGGCGTCATGGCGGCCGTGGAGGCCGCACGCACCGCGTGCGAGGAGCTGCGCTGGCACGAGGCCTACCGGCGGCGGTGGCGCGAGGTCCGTGCCGAGGCCGGCCTGCGGGGCGCGCGGGCGAGCGCGGCCCTGGACGGTGCACGGGTGCCGCTCGGCGTGGTCCGGGCGCTCGCGACGAGCGCACCGGAGTCCTCGGCCGTCCGCACGGAGCCCACGGGGCTGCCGGACGCTGCCGGAGCGACGGACGTCTCGGGCCTCTCGGACGTCACCAGGGCGGTCGTGTGGGGCACGGTCCGCGCCACGGCCCTGGTGGAACGGCTGATGCCGGACCTCGGCGCGCGAGGCCACGTCGCGCTGCCCCCGTTCGGTCAGCTGCTCGCGCGCGTGCACGCCGCGGCGACCGAGGGGTGGCTGGACCGGTCCGCGGTGGGGCGGCTGCGGCACGACGAGTCCCCGCGCGACCTCACCGGCCTCGGACCCGCACCCCGGGGGGACGACGTCGCCGCGCGGCTCGACCTGCTGGGCCGTGTGGTGGCGTCGACGCAGGCGCCGGCACTCGTCGTCACGGCCGTCGTGCACGGCGAGCTGCTCGCGGTGCGGCCGTTCGTCGCCGGGAACGGGGTCGTGGCGCGTGCCGTCGCCCGCCTGCTCCTCACCTCGAGAGGGCTCGACCCCACGGGGTCCGTCGTCGCCGAGGCCGGCTGGTCGTCGGCACCGAACCCCTACCTTGCTGCGGCGGCCGGGTTCGCGACCGGCACGCCCGACGGCGTCGCCGGGTGGGTGCGGGCGTGCGCAGCAGGCGTGGTGGACGGCGCCGGCCAGGCGGGCCGGGTGGCGGACGCCGTGCTCGCCGGCCGGATCGCTCCCGGCTGACGTCTCGCGTCGGCAGGGCGGGACGAACAACGGCGCCCCCGCGGGGGCGCCGTCGCCGAACGGTGCCGGGAGGGTGATCAGGCGTGCGTTGTCTCGGTCGCGACGGGACCAGCCCGGTCGACCTGCCCATAGGTGGGCTGCCCTGCGCGTGGGTACCCTCACGGCGATCCAGTTGTGGATCCTTGGTACCCCACCCGGCAGCCCATGCACACCCCCGGGGACGATCGCCCTGGTCAACGATCCGGCCTGTCCGCATGCCGGGACGTCGGTCCGGAAGGCGGACCGGCATCCGCGTCCTTGCCGGCGGGGTCCGTCAGGTCCGACGGCGCCGCCGCCGCCGCACGAGCCACCACGCCAGCACGACCACGCCCACGGCGACCACCACGGCGCCCGCGCTGATCACCCGCGCGGGTGGCCGCGCGAACGCGAACAGGGCGACGGGCCGGTTGAACGACAGCGTCCCCCAGCCCTTCGTGACGGCGAGCCGGCGCAGCGCCCTGTCCGGGTTGACGGCGAAGCCGTGGCCCACCGCCGCGAGCATGGGCGCGTCGGTGATCGAGTCGGAGTAGGCGAAGCACGCGTCGAGGTCGTACCCCTGCTCGGCCGCCAGGTCCCGGATCGCCGTCGCCTTGTTCTCGCCGAACGCGTAGAAGTCGATCCCGCCCGTGTAGCGGCCGTCGGTGACCGCCATGCGGGTCGCGATCACGTGGTCGGCACCGAGCACCGCGGCGATCGGCTCGACGATCTCGCTGCCCGACGCCGACACGACGACGACGTCGCGGCCTGCGGCATGGTGCTCCTCGATGAGAGCGACGGCCTCGGCGTACACCGTCGGGTCGATCGACTCGTGCAGCGTCTCCGCGACGATCGCCGACACCTGCGCGACGTCCCAGCCCGTCACCATCCGGGACAGCTGCACGCGCAGACGCTCCGTCTGGCCCTCGTCGGCACCGCCCACCAGGTAGAGCAGCTGCGCGTAGGCCGTCCGGACCACCGACCGGCGCGTGAGCAGACCCTCGGCGAGGAACGACCGCGAGAACGCCGTCGCGGACGACGTGGCGATGATGGTCTTGTCGAGGTCGAAGAACGCCGCCTCGCGGGTGCGGGACACCGGTGGGGACGCCGCGGGCGTCGGGTGCTCGTCCATGCTGCTCCGGGTGTCGCGGGCCGGCCTGCAGGCGCGCCCCGTCGGTCGGGTCTGGGTGAGGTCTGGTCGGCTCGTCGTCTGGTCGCGGCGAGCCTAGTGGGCGGCACCGACGACAGGCAGGGCTGACGTGCGTCGACGCGTCCACAGCCCGCAACGGTCGCCCGGGTCTCCCCGTTCCGTGCGGTCGCCATCTCCCGTGGCACAGGCGTGCGGCAGTGTCCCGTCGCATGCCTGGTGGAGGGAGTGTGCGGATGTCCGACGTCGTGGAGGCAGGCACCGGTCGATGGCCGGCGGTCGGCCGGACCGCGGTGCGCCCGGCGGGATCTCAGGAGCGCGCCGTGGTCGTCGGTGTCGTCGCCGCGCGAGGAGGAGGCGGAGCGTCCACGTTCGCCGCGGCCGTCGCCGGGAGGCTCGCCCGGCGGACGTCCACGGTGCTCGTCGACCTGGACCGGGGCTGCGGAGGGATCGACCTGATGCTCGGGCTCGAGGCGGTCGACGGGGTGCGGTGGCCCGATCTCGCGTCGGCGCGCGGCGACGTGGCAGGGGGCGAGGTCGTCGCGCTGCTGCCGCGGTGGGGTGCGTGCGCGGTGCTCAGTGCGGACCGGTCGCGTCCGGCACCGCCGGAGCCGGCGGTGGCCGCCGACGTGCTGCACGCCCTGACGGGCACGGTCGGAGCCCTGGTGCTGGACCTCGACCGCGCGGGCGTGGTCGCCGGGGAGTCGATGGTCCACGCGTGCGACACGGTGCTGGTCGTGACCCCTCGGGACCTGCGCAGCGTGGCGGGCGTCCTGGCGATGCGGCCCGCGCTGATCGCGTCGGGCGCCGACGTCGGGCTGCTCGTGCGCGGCCCGGCGCCCGGCGGCCTGGGCGCCGCCCAGCTCGCACAGTCGGTGGACCTGCCGCTCGTCGGCACGGTACGCCACGACCGGCGGCTCGCGGCGGCGGCCGAACGTGGTGGCCCGCCGCGCACCGGCCCGGTGGTGCGGCTCGCGGAACGCCTCGCCCGTGACCTGCGCGCCGGTGTCGCGTGACCGTCGACGACGGTCCCCGGGGCACGGGAGCCGCTCCCGCCGCCGCCGCTGCCCCTGTCCTTGCCCTTGCGCCTGCCCCTGTCTCCGCCACGATCCCCGCCTCGGCCCCTGTCTGGATCCCCGACTCCGTCCTCGCACCCGTGCTGGACGTCGTCCGGGACCGCATGCGCGAGCATCTCGGTGGTGCCGCGGGAGTGCCGGGGGACGGCGCGATGAGGGCGGCCGTGGACGACGCGGCGCGGGAGCACGGCACGGTCCTCGGGTCCCGTGCGCTCACCGAGATCGCCGGGCGTGCACGGGCCGAGCTGTTCGGCGCCGGCCTGCTGCAGCCGCTCCTGGAGGACCCTGCGGTGTCGGACGTGCTGGTCAACGGCCCCCACGACGTGTGGGTCGAGCGGGCCGGCCGGCTCACGAGGGCAGACGTCGACCTCGGCTCCGACGACCAGGTGCGCGCGCTGGCGGTCCGGCTCGCCGCGGCCGGCGGTCAGCGGCTCGACGACGCCTCTCCGGCGGTCGACGCCAGGCTGCCCGACGGCACCCGGCTGCACGCCGTGCTGCCGCCCGTCGCGGGCGCCGGGACGCTGCTCAGCCTCCGGGTGGTGCGCGCCCGGGCCCTCACCGTCGACGAGCTCGTGCGCCTCGGCACCCTGGCGCACGCCGCCGTGCCGGTCGTCCGGGCGATCGTCGCGGCCCGCGCGAACCTGCTCGTGACCGGCGGCACCGGGTCGGGCAAGACGACGCTGCTCGCCGCCCTGCTGTCGCTCGTCCCGCACGACGAGCGGCTCGTGGTCATCGAGGAGTCCGGCGAGCTCGCGCCCGCGCACCCCCACGTCGTTCGGCTCCTCGCCCGGCGCCCGAACGTCGACGGCGCCGGTCGGGTGGACCTCTCCGACCTGGTCCGGCACGCACTGCGGATGCGACCCGACCGGATCGTGCTCGGCGAGTGCCGCGGTGCCGAGGTCCGGGAGGTCATGACCGCGATGAACACCGGCCACGACGGAGGCTGCGCGACCCTGCACGCCAACACGGCGGCCGACGTGCCCGCACGCCTCGAGGCCCTCGGCGCCCTCGCGGGCCTGTCGCGGGAGGCGGTCGCCGCGCAGGCTGCGAGCGCGTTCGACGCCGTTCTCCACCTGAGGCGGTCGGGGACCCACCGGTCGGTCCGGTACCTGGCCGAGGTCGGCGTGTTCCGGCGACGCCCTGACGGTGCGCTCGAGGTCGGGTGCGCCATGCGGTGCGATGCCGGCGGTACCAGCGAGCGAGGTCCGGCGTGGGGTGCCCTCGTGGCCCGACTCGGTCCGGCGATCGAGAGCCAGGCACAGACCCGGAGGGTGACCCCGTGAACGCGTTGCTCGTGGGCATCGCGGTGGCCTGCGCCGTCGTCGGTGTGACCGGGCCGCCGGGGCGACCGCCTGTGCGTCTCGCGGTGCCCCGGGCCGGCGATGCGTCCAGCCGGATCGCTCGCAGCCCGGCGCCCGAACGGACCACGGTGGACCTCGCCGCAGCGCTGCTGGTGGTCGTCGCCGAGCTCCGGGCCGGTGCGCGGCCGGCCGTGGCATGGGGACGAGCGCTCGGGCCGGTCGACCTGGGGCGGGACGTCCCGACCGCCATGGAGCTGCTGGTCGCGACGACCCCGCAGCCTGCCGGAGCCCTGCCGCGCCGCTTGCGGGCGTGGCAGACCAAGCTCGTCCGCGCGCGCGGCGGCCCGTTCGTGCAGCACACCCGCGCTCACCGTGAGCGGGTCGCCGCGGTGCTCGCCGCGACGGCGCTCGCGGACGACCTCGGGGCGCCGCTCGCGGGTGTGCTCGAGCGGCTCGCGGGCGCGATCGCGGCCGATGCCGAGGCGGAGTCGGAGATGCGTGCGGCCATCGCGGGGCCACGTGCGACCGCCGGGGTGCTGACGTGGCTGCCCGTGCTCGGGCTGCTCGTCGGTGCGGCGCTGGGTGCCGAGCCCGTCGCCGCCGTCCGGGAGGGCGGGCTCGGGGCCGGCGCGGCGTGTCTCGGTGTCGGGCTGCTCCTCGCGGGACGCGGATGGACCCGGGCGCTGCTGCGGCGTGCCGCCGACGGGGGACGGGCGTCGTGAGACGGGCGAGCGACGGGACGCAGCAGGGAACCGTGACCTGGTCCGTCGCCGAGCGGGCAGCCGGCTCGGTGGCATCGCCCGGGCGAGGGGGACGGGCGGGCGGGACGGGGCGTCCGTGGGGTGCGACTCGGCGTCCGAGGTGGTGGCCCAGGTGGTGACCCGGGCCGTCACGCTCTGGCTGGTGCTGGCGGCGTCGTCGTACGGAGCGTTCCTGCCCTGGTGGTTGACCGGCGTGGGCGGCCGGGGGCAGCGGGTCCGAGGGGACCACCGGGGTCCTGCCGGGACGACCGGCTCGGACCCCGGTTCCCGGCAAGCACCACCGGTGAGAGTGGACGTCGTGCTCGTCCTGGAGCTCGTCGGGTCGGCCGTCGCCACTGGTGTCGCGCTGCCCAGGGCGCTCGGCGCGGTCGGATCCGCCGTCGGCGGGACCTTGGGGGAAGAGCTGGCCCATGTCGCTGCTGCGCTCGTGCTGGGCGCGTCGTGGTCCACCGCGTGGGCCGGGCGTTCCGGTGAGCTGCGGCTCGTCGCCGACGCGCTGCAGCCGGCGTGGACCAGCGGCTCTGCGCCCGGTCCCGCGCTGCGCGCGTGTGCGGAAGCCGTCCGACGGGATCGTCGAGGGCGGGTCCGGGAGGCGGCGGGAAGCCTGGGTGTGCGGCTCGTGCTGCCGCTGGGCGTGTGCTTCCTGCCGGCGTTCGTCCTCCTCGGGATCGTCCCGGTCGTGCTGTCGCTGGCGCGAGGGCTCGTGCTCTGACCCGGTCCTGCGGACGCGGCAGGCGCCTGGTCGGTCGCCAGCCGCCCACAGCCCGACGTCAGTGGACGACGCTCCACGGGCCCGGCTCGTCCAGGTCGGAGGCGGGCGCTGGGCCGAAAGGCTTGGGGTGCGCCGCAGGACGGCGGCGCACACCACGTCGAAGGAGAGATCATGACCGCACAGACCGTGGCCCGGAGCACGACCCAGCGGGCGACCGCGTACCCCGACGCGACAGGGCCCCAGCCGCCGGCGCCCGGACCGCGTCCGACCGGCACGACGTCCGGGCCGGTCGGACCGGCCAGGCAGGTCGGACGCGGTCGTTGGCGCGCTGTTCGTCCGTCGCTCGCAACGGGCGTCGCGACCGGCACGGTCGTCCAGACGGCCAGACATCTGCGCCGGCTGGGCGACGACGCAGGGATGGCGACGGCCGAGTACGCGATCGCGACGCTCGCCGCGGTCGGGTTCGCCGGCCTGCTCGTCGTGATCCTCAAGGGGAACGAGGTCAAGTCGATGCTCATGGCACTGGTCCGTCAGGCACTGACGTCGTGAGGCGGAGCCCGACAGGCACTGACGTCGTGAGGCGGAGCCCGACAGGGACCGACGCCGTGAGGTGGAGGGCGGGCACCGACGCCGTGCGGCGGCGTCGGTCGGACCAGCCCCGCGATGATGGCAGCGTCACGGCGGAACTGGCTGTCGGGCTCCCTGCCGTCGTGCTCGTTCTCGTCATGGTGCTCGCCGTGGCGTCGACCGCGATCGCCCAGACCCGGTGCACGGACGGTGCGCGGGCAGGAGCGAGGGAGGCCGCGCTCGGAGAGGACGACGCGGCCGTCGCCCGCATCGTGCGGCGGGTGGCCGGGACCGGAGCCGAGGTCGGCGTCACACGGGAGGACGGGTGGGTGACCGTACGGGTCGATGCGGCTGCCGGGCTCGGCGGTCGGCTGGGCCTGGTGCACGTCCGGGCGGACGCGGTCGCTCGCAGCGAACCGACACTGTCGGGGCGGTCGTGACGCCCGACGATCCAGCCGCGGAGGACCGCGAACAGGGCTCCGGGACCGTGCTCCTTCTCGGGGTCGTCGCCGTGGTGCTGATGCTCGGGGTCGCCCTGTCCCTGCTCGTGTCGGCGCAGGTGGCTCGCGCTCAGGCGCAGTCCGCGGCGGACCTCGCAGCGCTCGCGGGCGCCGGTGCGATGCAGGACGCGACGTCGGGCCTCGGGGCCGTTGCAGCGGCGAGTGCGGCTGGTACGGCCGCTGGTGCGGAACCGTGTGCGGTCGCCGCCGAGGTCGCTCGCCGCAACGGCGCCCGGCTCGCCACGTGCGACGACGAGGGCGGCGGCGTCCTGGCGGTCGACGCGCGACGGTCGGCCGCATGGGGGACGGCCTCGGCGCGTGCACGTGCCGGGCCGCTCCAGCCCGGGCCGTGACGAGCGCTCCTGGACGTGCCGTGCCGTGCCGTGCGCTGCGTACCGAGTGCTGCGTGCGGCGCCGTGCCGTGCCGTGCCGTGCCGTGCTGAGCGCGGCGCGCTGCGCCGTGACGAGCGCTGCGCGCTGCGAGCGCTGCACGCTCGGCCGTGACCGGGGCTGCGTGCTGCCCGGTGGCGAGGGCTGCACGGTGACACGCGCTGCGCGCCGCGCGCTGGGGGCTCCGCGCGGTGACGGGCCGCAGTGCTAGGGGTGGGGTGAGTGCGCGAGGACGGCGTCGAGCAGGCGGACTGCCGCGGCCTTCTCCAGCGGGTTGTTCGCGTTGCCGCACTTGGGTGACTGCACGCACCCCGGGCATCCGGCGGCGCACCGGCAGGCGACGATCGCGTCGCGTGTCGCGCGGAGCCACGTCGCCCCCAGGTGGAAGCCCCGCTCGGCGAAGCCCGCTCCGCCGGGGTAGGCGTCATGGACGAAGACGGTCGCCTGCTCGGTGTCGACGTGCAGTGCCGTCGACAGCCCGCCGAGGTCCCAGCGGTCGCACGTCGCGAGCAACGGCAGCAGGCCGATCGACGCGTGCTCGGCGGCGTGCAGCGCACCAGGGAGCGCCTCGACGGTGACACCGGCTGCCTCGATCACCGCCGTCGGCGCGGTCCACCACACGGCCGTCGTCCGCAGCGTCCGGGCAGGCAGGTCGAGCTCGGCGCTGCCGACGACCTGCAGGTCGGGGATGCGCTTGCGCTGGTAGCCGAGCACCTGGGTCGTCACGTCGACCGCGCCGAACCCCCAGGTGACCGGCCCCCAGGGCACCTCCTCGTCGACCGAGCGGATCTCCGTGGAGGTGAGCCAGCGTGCCCAGGTGCCGTAGTCGACGTCCCGACGCGTCACGAGGGCGACGCCGTCCTCGAGATGCAGGTCGTCGACGACGAACGTCGCACCCTGGTGCACGTACACGGCGCCCGGATGCACGGTCGAGTCCGCGGAGCCTGCGTCGACCGTGCCGAGCAGGCGCCCGGTGACGGACTCCACGACGCGCACCGGGTCGCCGCCCGAGCCGCGCAGGTCCGTGAGCCGGCTCGCGGGCTCGGCATGCGTCCAGTACCAGCCGGACGGGCGCCGACGCAGCGCGCCCCGATCGACGAGCTGGGCGAGCAGGTCCGCGGTCCGTGGACCGAACAGGTCGAGCTCCTCGGCTCGCAACGGCTGCTCCGCCGCCGCGGCGCACAGGTGCGGGGCGAGCACGTAGGGGTTCGTCGGGTCGAACACGGTCGCCTCGACGGGCGTCTCGAAGATCGCCTCGGGGTGGTGCACGAGGAACGTGTCCAGCGGGTCCTCCCGGGACACCAGTGCGACGAGCCCCTCCGCGCCCGCCCGGCCCGCCCGGCCCGCCTGCTGCCACAGGGACACGCGGGTGCCAGGCCAACCCGCGATGAGCACCACGTCCAGACCCGAGATGTCGACCCCGAGCTCGAGCGCGTTGGTGGTCGCGAGTGCCCGGAGGTCACCGCTGCGGATCGCCGCCTCGAGAGCTCGCCGCTCCTCGGGCAGGTAACCGCCGCGATACGCGGACACCTGACGCGCGAGGTCCGGGTCGATCTCCTCCAGATGAGCTCGCGTCGACGCGGCCACCGACTCGGCTCCGCGCCTGGACCGGGTGAAGGCCAGCGTGCGCGCGCCGGCGACCGTGAGATCGGCGAGCAGGTCCGCGATCTCGGCCGTCGCGGTGCGTCGCGGACGGTCGACGGGACCGGCCACGAGGCGCTCGCCGGTGCCGAGGGGGCCCGAGCCTTCCTGGCTGGACCCTGCGTGACCGGGCGGTGCCTGAGCGGGCGCCGCTTGCCCGGGCTCCTGATTGGGCTCAGTCGGACCGGGCTCTGCGTGACCGGGCGGTGCCTGAGCGGGCGCCGCTTGCCCGGGCTCGTGACCGGGCTCAGTCGGACCGGGCTCTGCGTGACCGGGCGGCGCGTGACCGATCCCCTCCCGGCCGGCGGGGGTAGGCGGCCCGGCTCGGTCGGCGGCCGATGGCCCGGGGAGTGCGGCCGTGGCACGGGTCCTGGCAGGGACTGTGGCAGGGACTGTGGCAGGGACGGTGGCGGGGACCGGCCACACATCGTCGGGTCCAGGTGGCGCAAGGTCGTCGGCGGCGCGGGTCGCTGCGGCGGGCGCCGGCAGGGCGCTGGCCCAGGGATCGTCCTCAGGCACGAGCGCGGCCCAGGGCGGCTCGCCGCCGGGCAGCTCGGGCGGCTGCCACAGCACGAAGGTCTTGCGCCCGACGGGCGACGCGTCGGCGGTGACGGCGCTGACGTCGGACGGGTCGACGCCGAGCAGCCGGGCGGCGCTCGCGGCCGGGTCGGAGGTGGTCGCGGACGCCAGCAGGAACACGGGGGACGAGCCGTACGCCGCGGCCAGGCGCCGCAGCCGCCGGAGCACCAGCCCGACGTGCGCGCCGAACACCCCGCGGAAGGCATGGCACTCGTCGAGCACCACGTAGCGCAGCGAGCCGAGGAGCCGTGCCCACCGGCGGTGCTGGGGGAGGAGCGCGAAGTGCAGGAAGTCGGGGTTCGTGAGCACGGCGTCCGCGTGCTCCTGTACCCAGCGCCGCTCGTCGAGCGACGTGTCACCGTCGCAGGTCGCCACCCGGACGTCCCGGATCCGTGCGGCCGAGAGCAGCCGGTCGAGCGCGTGCAGCTGGTCGGCCGCGAGCGCCTTGGTCGGGCAGAGGTACAGGGTGCTCGCGCGACGGCCGACGGACTCGACGCGCCCCGGGTCGAGCAGGGAGGACGCCGCGGCCGTGCGGGCGGCCGTGAGGGACGGCAGCCAGAACGCGAGCGACTTGCCGGAGCCGGTGGACGTCGCGAGGACCACGTGCCGGCCCGACCGGGCGATCTCGGCCGCCTCGGCCTGGTGGCGCCAGGGACGGTCGACGCCGAGCGACCGGTAGCCCTGGACGAGGTCGCCGTCGGCCCAGGCCGGCCAGTCGACCTGCTCGCCGGGCCTGGCCGGAAGGTGGCGCACGTGCGTCATCCGGTCCGCCCGCCGCCCCGAGGCGAGCAGCACGTCGAGCAGCTCGCCGGTCCGGACCACGGCGCCATCCTCGCACCGGCCGACGCCCTGCTGACCGCACGACCCTGCCGGCCGGACGCGACCGTGCCGGTCGGGGTGCACTCCTGTCGGCGGCGCACGACCCCGTCGGCGCGCGAAGATCAGGCCATGCGCGCACGCATCGACCTGAACTGTGACCTCGGCGAAGGCCTCGACGACTGGCTCCCGGGCGTCCGGGGCCCGGAGACGCTGCTGCTCGACGCGGTGACCAGCGCCAACGTCGCCTGCGGATTCCACGCCGGCGACGAGCGGGTCATGGCGGCGGTGTGCCGGGCGGCCGCGGAGCGCGGTGTCGCGGTCGGTGCACAGGTGTCGTACCGGGACCGGGAGAACTTCGGGCGGCGGTTCCTGGACGTGCCGCCGGACGTGCTGCGCGCCGACGTCGCGGAACAGGTGGCCGCCCTGCGGCGGGCGGCGGACGGGGCGGGTACCCGGGTGGCGTACGTCAAGCCGCACGGGGCCCTCTACAACGCCGTGGTACGTCACGAGCAGCAGGCGTCGGCCGTCGTCGACGCCGTCGTCGCTGCGGGCGGTGACCTGCCCGTTGTCGGGCTCCCCGGGGCTGTCGTGCTCGACGTCGCCCACGACCGCGGCCTGCGTGGCGTGACGGAGGCGTTCGCCGACCGTGGCTACCGGTCGGACGGGACCCTGGTGCCCCGGACCGAGCCGGGTGCCCTCGTCGTCGACGTCGGAGCAGTCGTGGCTCGGGTGCTGGACCTCGTGGTGCGTGGCCGCGTCGTCGCGGTGGACGGTGCAGTGGTGCAGGTCGACGCCGAGTCGGTGTGCGTCCACTCCGACACGCCGGGTGCCACGGCTCTCGCGGCGGCGGTCCGGGACGCGCTCGTCGGCTCCGGCGTGGTGGTGGAGCCGTTCGTCTGAGCCGCCGCGGTGAGCACGGCGCCCCCGCGGTGACCCGGACGGTCGCCGCACCTGACCTCGGCGCCCTCGCAGTGCCCCGGCGGTCGTGCGGTCCGGTTCCCGGACGCGGCAGGATCGGGCACATGACCGACCACGCGGGTGTGCGGGTCGTCCCGTTCGGCGACGACGCGCTCCTCGTCGAGGTCGCCGACCTCGCCGCGGTGCGACGGTTGGACGACGCGCTCAGGGAGGCCCGACGGATCGGGGACGGCCCGTGGGGCGCGGTCGTGGACCAGGTGCCCGCGGCGCGGACGGTCCTCCTGCGCGCGTCGACCGGTGCCGGGCTCGCCGACCTGGCGGGCGCCGTGGTCCGGGTGTGGGAGACATCGACGGGTGCCAGTGCCAGTGCCAGTGCCAGTGCCGGTGCGGCTGCAGGTGCGGGTGCGAGTGCGAGCGGCAGCGCCAGTGCGAGCGGCAGGGCCAGTGCGAGCGGCAAGGCCAGTGCGAGCGGCAGGGCCAGTGCGAGCGCCGGTGCCGGTGCCCGTGCCGACGAGAACGACGCCCCGGCCGGCGCTCAGCCGCCCCGGCTCGTCACGCTCGAGGTCGTCTACGACGGCGTGGACCTCGCCGAGGTCGCGGACCTGGTCGGGCGCTCGGTCGGTGAGGTCGTCGCCCTGCACTCGGCACCGACGTACACGGTCGCGTTCGGCGGTTTCATGCCCGGGTTCGCGTACCTCGTGGGCCTCGACCCGGCGTTGCGCGTCCCGCGCCGCGACTCCCCGCGCCCGCGGGTCCCGGCGGGCTCGGTCGCGATCGCCGACGAGTACTCGGCCGTGTACCCCGCCGACACGCCCGGTGGATGGCGGCTGCTGGGCCGGTGCGACGCCACGCTCTTCGACGTCCGCCGGACGCCGCCGGCGCTCCTGCCGCCGGGGACGGCGGTGCGTTTCGTGCCGACGGTCGGTCCGGCGTGACGACGGTCGGCGGCGCAGACCCGCCAGAGACCGCCGCATCAGCCGGCGTACCGGCCCGCGAACCGGCCCCCGAACGGGCCCTTCCACCGGCCCGCGAGCCGGCCTCCGAACGGGCCCTTCCACCGGCCCGCGAGCCGGCCCTGGTACCGGCATCCGCACCCCGTCTTGAGATCCTCGTCCCAGGGCCTCTCACGCTCGTCCAGGACCTGGGTCGACCGGGCTGGGCGCACGTGGGCGTGGGCCGGTCGGGAGCGGCGGACCCTGCGGCGCTGCGCCTGGCGAACCGGCTGGTCGGGAACGCGGAGGGGGCGGCCGGCCTGGAGGTCCTGATGGGCGGCCTGCGACTGCGGCCCCACGGCCCGGTCACTGTGGCGCTGGCCGGGGCGCCGGCGCCGGCGTGGGTCGACGGCGTGCCGGTGGGCCCGCATGCGCCGCTGGAGCTGCGGGACGGTGCCGAGCTGCGCCTCGGACCGCCCGACCGCGGGCTCCGCACCTATGTGGCGGTCCGTGGCGGCGTGGACGTACCCGCGGTCCTGGGATCGCGCTCCACGGACGTGCTGGGCCGGATCGGGCCGGCGGCGGTGGCCGTGGGCGACGAGCTCCCGGTCGGCTCACCGCCGGACGCCTGGCCGGTCGTCGACGTCGCGCCGGTGCGGCCCTGGCCCGACGAGGTCGTGCTGCCCGTCGTCCCGGGACCGCACGTGGACTCGTTCGACGACGGGATGGCGGTGCTGTGCGGTGCGGCCGGGTACACGGTGGCCCCGGCCACCAACCGGGTCGCGGTGCGTCTGGACGGGCCGGTCGTCCCCCGCGACCGCCGGGCCCTCGGCCGGGAGCTCCCGTCGCTCGGGCTGGTGCCGGGAGCGGTGCAGGTGCCGCCCGACGGCCTGCCACTGGTGTTCGGCGTGGACCACCCGGTCACGGGCGGCTACCCGGTCGTCGCCGTCGTCCGGGGACGCGCGCTCGGGGCCCTCGCGCAGGTCCGTCCCGGTGAGCGGGTGTGGTTCGCGCGCGGCTGAGCGCGGCGTGCGGCGACCGAGGCAGCGACGCGCCTGACGACCGAGGCAGCGACGCGCGCGACGACCGAGCAGCGACGCGTGCAGCGACACGCCGGAACATCCGTCCCACCGGCCGCACGGCCGCGCGGGATCCGGGACGTAGGTCCCGGTCCCGACCGCCACCCGGGCATACAAATTCCCACATCTTGTGGTGGACACCGGTGATCACCACATCATCTGGAAGGGGAACTATGTCCGAGCAGGTCGTCGTGGAGGTCGGGTCGTCGATCGACGAGTACCTGGACCGTCGC
This sequence comes from Cellulomonas sp. URHB0016, assembly GCF_054057935.1. Lineage (NCBI taxonomy): Bacteria > Bacillati > Actinomycetota > Actinomycetes > Micrococcales > Cellulomonadaceae > Cellulomonas > Cellulomonas sp. URHB0016. The sequence goes on from NZ_JBSRZU010000001.1 coordinate 3,546,783, forward strand.
GACTGGCGGGTCAACGCCAACGCGAACCAGGGCTACTCGTTGGGCGGCCTCATCCTGAACACGGCGGGGAAGGTGGTCGCGAACTACTGGCTGAGCCACGTGTACCCGGAGGCGGTGGGCCGGGCGCACCGCGAGGGGGACCTGCATGTCCACGACCTCGACATGCTGTCCGGCTACTGCGCCGGGTGGTCGCTGCGCACGCTGCTGCAGGAGGGGCTCAACGGGGTCCCTGGCAAGGTCGACGCCCGCCCGCCGAAGCACTTCGGCTCGGCGATCGGGCAGATCGTCAACTTCCTCGGCACCATGCAGAACGAGTGGGCGGGCGCGCAGGCGTTCAGCTCGTTCGACACGTACCTGGCTCCCTACGTCCGGCTGGACGGCCTCACGTACGAGCAGGTGCTGCAGGGCATCCAGGAGCTCGTCTACAACCTCAACGTCCCCAGCCGGTGGGGGACGCAGACGCCGTTCACCAACCTCACGTTCGACTGGGTGTGCCCCGACGACCTGCGCGAGGAGGTGCCGCTGGTCGGGTGGGAGCCGTGCGACTTCACGTACGGCGACCTGCAGGCCGAGATGGACCTGGTCAACCGGGCGTACATCGAGGTCATGACCGACGGCGACGCGTCGGGGCGCGTGTTCACGTTCCCGATCCCGACGTACAACATCACCCCGGACTTCGACTGGCACAGCGAGAACGCCGACCGGCTGTTCGCCATGACCGCCAAGTACGGCCTGCCGTACTTCCAGAACTTCCTCAACTCGGAGATGAGGCCGGGCGACGTGCGCTCGATGTGCTGCCGCCTGCAGCTCGACCTGCGCGAGCTCCTGAAGCGCGGCAACGGTCTGTTCGGGTCGGCGGAGCAGACCGGGTCGGTCGGGGTGGTGACGATCAACTGCGCCCGGCTCGGGTTCCTGCACCCGGGGGACGAGGATGCGCTGTTCGACGCGCTCGGCACGCTGCTCGACCTCGCGCGCACGTCGCTCGAGCTGAAGCGCGAGGTCGTCCAGAAGTACATCGACGAGGGCCTGTTCCCCTACACCCGCCGCTACCTCGGCACGCTGGACAACCACTTCTCGACGATCGGCGTGAACGGCCTCAACGAGCTGGTCCGCAACTTCGCCTGCGACGCGTACGACCTCACCGACCCGCGGGGCCACGCGCTCGTCGTCCGGCTCCTGGACTTCGTGCGCGCCCGGATGGTGCGGTACCAGGAGGAGACGGGGCACCTGTACAACCTGGAGGCCACGCCCGCGGAGGGCACCACCTACCGGTTCGCCAAGGAGGACCGCCGCCGGTTCGCGACGATCCTGCAGGCCGGCACCGACGAGAACCCGTACTACACGAACTCGTCGCAGCTTCCCGTCGGATTCACCGAGGACCCGTTCGAGGCCCTGGAGCGCCAGGACGACCTGCAGACGAGGTACACCGGCGGCACGGTCCTGCACCTCTACATGGCCGAGCGGCTGTCCACGCCCGACGCGGCACGCGAGCTCGTGCGCCGTTCGCTGTCCCGGTTCCGCCTGCCGTACCTCACGGTCACGCCGACGTTCTCGATCTGCCCCGGGCACGGCTACGTCGCGGGCGAGCACCCGACGTGCCCGCGGTGCGACGCGACGTGCGAGGTCTGGACGCGGGTCATGGGGTACCACCGACCCGTGAGCTCGTTCAACATCGGCAAGAAGGGCGAGCACGCGGAGCGGCTGCCGTTCCAGGAGCGGGCGCTCGCGCGATGACCTCGTCGACCGACCTGGCGATCGCCGGCCTCACGCCGCTCTCGTCGTGCGACTGGCCGGGCCGGCTCGTCGCAACGGTGTTCCTGCAGGGCTGCCCGTGGCGGTGCACCTACTGCCACAACGCGGCGATCCTCGACCCGCGCACGCCCGGCACCGTGCCGTGGGACGACGTGCGCGACCTCCTCGCCCGCCGGCGCGGCCTGCTCGACGGCGTGGTCTTCTCCGGCGGGGAGCCGCTCCGGCAGGCGGCGCTCGTCGACGCCGCCCGCGAGGTCCGTGAGGCAGGGTTCGCGGTGGGTCTGCACACGTCGGGCGCCTACCCCGGCCGGCTGGCCGAGATTCTGCCGCTCGTGGACTGGGTGGGGTTCGACGTGAAGGCCCCCGCCCCCTTGTACCGTGCCGTCACGCAGGTCGGCGGGCCGACGACGAGCGCGGACGCCGCCTTCGCGTCGCTCCGGCTGGTGCTGGGGTCCGGGGTCGACGTGCAGGTCAGGACGACGGTGGACCCCACGGTGCTCGGGCCGGCCGACGTGGTGGCACTCACCGGCCTGCTCGCCGACCTGGGGGTCCGCCACCACGTGCTGCAGGAAGTCCGCACGGACGGCACGACGGCCGAGTACCGGGCCGCCCTGGCCTCCGTCGCCGCCGCCTGACGGTGGGCCCGCCCGACGCACACCCCTTCGGGTGGTCGTCGGGCCGGGCGCCGTCTGTTTGAATCAGCCCGGGAGGCAAGCCTGTGGACGTCAAGGTGACCAGCAGGGACGTGGGTGCGCAGACGGTCGTCGACGTGGTCGGCGAGATCGACGTCTCGACCGCCGACGTCCTGCGCGAACGACTCCTCGACCTGCTCGACCAGGACCGCACCGACCTCGTGATCGACCTGCGCGGGGTCCGGTTCATGGACTCCACCGGGCTCGGGGTGCTCGTCGGGACGCTGAAGAAGGCGCGCCTGCTCGGCGGTCGCCTCCAGCTGGTGATCGACTCCGAGCGCCTCCTGAAGGTCTTCCGGATCACCGCGCTGCTGCAGGTGTTCACGGTCCACGCCACGCTCGAGGACGCCCTGACGGGCTGACCGTGGACTCGCGGGTCGGGCGTGGGTTCACGGCCCAGGCTCGGACCGCCAGGTCGGCCGGCGGGCGTCCGGTTCCCTCCACCGTCCGCCCGCCAGCCGGGTCTCAGCCCGTCGCCACGGGGGTGATCAGGTAGAGCACGGTCGGCTCCGGCGCCGTCCCCGGCAGGTCATGAACGGTGACCTGCCAACGGCCGACGTCCGACACGAAGAAGCTGCTGGAGTCGCTGAGCCCGTCCATCGACGTCTGGTAGGTCGCCGCCTCGTCGGGATCGAGGCCGAGCGCGGACGCCGCACCCGTGAGGCGGTCGTCGCCCGGGACGGCCACCTCCGCGGTCCACCCGCCGCCGTCGAGCCGGCCGGCGTTCACCAGCGTGCCGGCGACGAGCGGCACCTCCGCGGGGAAGCCGTCGGGCAGGCCCGACACGGGTGCGTCGGGCGCGAGCAGGTCCAGCGCGAGCGGGCCGACGAGCGTGCGCCCGGCGTCCTTCCCCGGCACGGTGAGCCACGCGTCGTACGCCCCGGGCGGGAGGTCGCCACCCCCAGGAGCGCACGAGGTGAGGTCCGCCGCGAAGGTCGTGAGCGTGCCCGTCCCATGAGTGAGCAACGGTCCGCTCATGATGCGGTCCAGGCCCGCCGTCGAGACGACCGTCCCGGCATGCGTGACGAGCAGCCGCACGTCGGGCTCGGAAGCCGGCGCCGGTGCCGGCGTCGGTGTCGCACCCCCGCGGAGCGCGTCGAGGCGCGCGACGGTGGCGGACAGCCGCTCGGCCTCGACCTCGAGCACGGGGTCATCGGCCGCGTCGACGGCGACCTGGGCGGCCTGCACGCGCAGGGCCGTCACGTCCGGCCCGTCGAGGCTTTGCAGGGACTCGTCGGCGATGGGTGACACCGTCTGCACGGCGAGCCGCCGCCCTGAGAACGACCCCAGGGTCGCACCGGCGTCCCGCAGCTGCTCCGAGGTCCAGCCCACCTCACGGTCCGTGCCCCGCCGGTACACCACGCCCAGCTCGTCCGACCCGCCGGCCGGACCCAGGCGGGCCACGTCCGAGCCGCACGTCCCCGGTGCGGCGTCCGGCCGTGCGGCGGGCAGCCCCGACGGCCCACCTGCCAGGTGCCCTGCACCCAGCACGATGGCCCCCGCGGCGCCGACCGCGACGGTCGCCCGCACGCCGCGGCGAACGGCCCGCCGCCGGCGCACCCGCCGGACCAGCCCCGCCGTCTCGAACGGCGCGTCCTGAGGGCCGGGGTCCACCGCGTCGTGCAGCGCGCGACCGAGCTCCACGCTCATCTCGTTCTCCCATCGGCGAGCAGGTCGACATCGATGTCGTGCCCGTCCGGCAGCGGCCCCAGCAGGGCCTCCAGCTGGGCGGTCGCGTCGAACAGGTACCGCTTGACGGTCCCGTCGGACACGTCGAGCCGGCGGGCGATCTCCGGCACGGTGAGGTCGTCGTAGTACCGGAGCACCACGCACGCCCGGAGCCGGGGTCGCAGCGTCAGCAGCGCCGCCCGCACGTCGAGCCGGGCCCCGACCGTCGCCTCGTGACCCGCGACCTCGTCGTCGCGGGCGACCAGGTGCCGCACCGCGGACCAGCGCAGCCGGCGACGGTACCCGTCGAGGAACGTCGAGAGCACCGCCCGCCGCACGTAGGTCTCCGCGGCAATCGGGTCCCGCAGGGCCCGCCCGCCGGTGAAGCAGCGGACGAGGGCGTCCTGGACCAGGTCCTCGGCGGCACGTTCGTCACCGGTCAGCAGTGCGGCGTACCGCACCAGCGCCCGTCCGCGGACGCGGACCAGCTCGTCGAGCACCTGTTCCCAGGCCGGCATCGGACCTCCCTGTCGTGGCCGTCATGATCCAGGACGACCGGGGGGTGCGAATCGTTGGTCGCGAGGGTGGTCAGTCGCCCGTCACGATGACGTCGAACGGCCGGCCGTAGACCGCGCCGTGGCGGAACAGGTCGTCTCCCGTGAGTCGGAGCCCGGACAGGGCCACCCGGGGATACAACGTGTACACCTCGGGCGCGAGTGGTTGGCGGTCGTCGCAGCCGACGAGCGCGAGCTCGGTCCCGGAGAGTGCGAGCTCGGCGCCCGCCGGTGTAGGAGAGTGTCCCGTCGAGGCGGATCGACCCTCCCTGCTCAGCCGTGAGGCTGCGCGGCATGGCGGAGAGCTCGAGCTGCGACGGACCCGTGGGCGGTGCCGGTGCCGGTGCACCGCACTCCAGGAGCCGCAGGCGCCATAGGGGCGGGTCGCGTCGCCGGTGGGCAGCACGACGGGGTCGGCGGTGGGTGTCGGGGTGACAGTGCGGGCCGAGGGCGTGGGCGTGGGGTCGGAATGGTCGGTGCAGGCCGTGCCGACGGCGAGCCCGAGCACGGCCCCGGCGGACATCAGGGCCGTGCGCACGTGACGGCGGTGCCGGGCGCGCGCCGCGGTCGTCCCCACCCAGGTCATCGCTCACCTCCGTCGTGCGTGATCGGTCAGGGCGTGAGAGTAATGGGGAACGGCTGGCCGAAGAGCGCAGTCATGCCGTCGGCGCCCGCCACAGGCGTCCAGGCGGACCCGTTCCACCTGCGCGCGGCACTCATGAGGACGAACGGGTAGACGGTGTAGTCGCCCGCGGGCAGGGCCTCGGACGCAGAGTCGTCCACGCAGCCTGTCAGGACGCGGTCGCTCTGCACGTGGTGGACTGCGCCGCTACCGAGGTCGGCAGGGCCCCGGAGCCCGTCCACGAACTCGACCGTGGTGCCGACGACGACCCCGCCCTGCACGACCAGGTACTCAGGGTTCCAACCCATCGACACCGCGATGTGGCTCGGGCCGAGGTAGCGCATGGTGCTGTCGACGTGAACTGGCGCGCCCGCGGGGACCGTCGTGTCGAGCGGGACGACGTCGAGCGCCGTCGACCACGCAGGTGCCGGGGCCTGCGGTGCCGGCGCGCCGCAGGTCGGCACGACCGTCGCGGAGGCGTCGAACGTCTCGGAGGTCGTGTCCATGGTCGAGGCCGCGGACGACGAGATCGTGAACGCGGTCGCCGGGCCGGTCGCTGTCGCGTGGACCGACGAGGCGGCGGAGGCCGCATCGTCGGGTGTGCGCCTGCCGTCCTCGACCTGGGAGTACGTCGAGGCATCCATGCTCACGACGTCCGCCCACGGCACCAGCTGGTACTCGCCGTCGGGCAGTGCCCGCCCGGTCGTGGTGGCGTCGGAACCGTCGTCGCAGACGGTCAGCGGGAGCCGCCCGAACCACGTGTCGATCGGCGCGTCGGGGTCCGAGAGGATCGTCGCCCAGCCGGGCGTCACCCCCCCGTAGAGCTCTCCGGTGGCGACCACGACATCGTCGTGGACCACCGCGAACGACGGCCCCGCGGCGGGCATCAGGGCCGGGGTCACGCCCACGATGAAGGCGGCCAAGGATCCGTCCACGGCGAGCGTGTCACCGGGGCGAACCGTGGTCGTCGTGATCCCGGCGCTGACGTAGTAGTCGTCGCCCGCCGGGTGCTCCGGCACGGTGGTCCCGAGGGCGCCGCAGGTGCCGAACGACTTCGCGGCGTCGCCGGTCGGCAGCACGATCGGGTCGGGGGTCGGCGTGGGTGTCGGGGTCGTGGTGGCGCTGGTGGTGTGGGCGGGTGGTGCGGGGTGGGTGTCGGGGCGGACGGCGTAGGCGGTGCCGACGGCCAGGACGAGGACGGCTGCCGCGGAGGCGGCGGACACGAGCGCGGTGCGGACGTGGCGGCGGCGGCGGGCTCGCGTGGTGATCCGTTCGAGGGGCAGGGCGGGGCCGGTGGTGCGGTGGGTGTGCTCGACGCGGTCGGCGAGCTCGCCGAGGGCGGTGCTCAGGTCGCGGTTCATCGCCGGCCTCCGTTCGTGATGGTGGAGACGTCTTCGGTGAGCAGGCCGGGTTGGGGGCCGAGGAGGGGTTCGAGGCGTCGGCGGGCGTCGGACAGGTAGCGCTTGACGGCGCCGGTGGAGATGCCGAGCTGGTGGGCGATCTCGGGCAGGGTGAGGTCGTCGTAGAAGCGCAGCACGACGCAGGCGCGTTCGCGGGGGGACAGGGCGGTCAGGGCGGCGGCGACGTCGGCGCGGTCGGCGGCCTCGGTGTGCTGGTCGCGGCCGGGACCGGTGAGGTCGACGAGGTGGGCGACGGCGTCGAGGCGTCGGCGGCGTCGCCAGGTGTCGAGGTAGGCGTTGAGGATGACGCGGCGCACGTAGCCCTCGACGGAGTCGACCTCGCCGGGGCGGCGCCGGGAGAAGGTGTTCACCAGGGCGTCCTGGACCAGGTCCTGGGCGCTGTGCAGGTCTCCGGTGAGCAGGTGGGCGTACGCGACGAGCGCGGAGCCGCGGTCGTGCACGAGCCGACCCAGGTCGTCTTCCCAGGTCACCGGCTGTCCCCATCGTGAGTGTGCGTCATACCTCTCATGACGCGTGTGGCACCGGAATGGTTGGGGGTGACCTGGAAGTACACCCACATGTGGGATCTACGTCACATCGCCTGGCTAGACTGCCCGGGTCCGACGGCAACGGGGCCGACGGGCAGACGCGGTCAGGGGGCCGCGCCGAACGTCCGAGGAGGATGCATGGTCGAGCTCGGATCCACGAGCCTCATGATCGTCGGTGTCATCGCGGCCCTGGGAGTGGCGGCCCTGCTCGTGGCGGTGGCGCTGCGCCGGCAGGTGCTCGCGGCCGGCGAAGGCACCGCGTCGATGCGCGAGATCGCGCGCGCCGTCCAGGAGGGTGCCTCCGCGTACCTGAGCCGGCAGTTCCGGACCCTGGCGATCTTCGCGGTCGTCGTCTGCGGTCTGCTTTTCCTGCTTCCCGGTGACACCGGCATCAAGCTGGGCCGCTCACTGTTCTTCCTGGTCGGCGCGGTGTTCTCCGCGGCGATCGGGTTCCTGGGCATGTGGCTCGCCACCCGTGCGAACGTGCGCGTCGCGGCGGCGGCCTCCGAGCCGGGTGGTCGCGCGGAGGGCGCGCGCATCGCGTTCCGGACCGGCGGCGTGGTCGGCATGTCGGTCGTCGGCCTGGGCCTGGTCGGGGCCGCGAGCGTGGTCCTCATCTACAAGGGCGACGCGCCGTCGGTGCTCGAGGGCTTCGGCTTCGGGGCCGCGCTGCTCGCCATGTTCATGCGCGTCGGCGGCGGCATCTTCACCAAGGCCGCGGACGTCGGCGCCGACCTCGTCGGCAAGGTCGAGCAGGGCATCCCGGAGGACGACCCGCGCAACGCGGCGACCATCGCGGACAACGTCGGCGACAACGTCGGCGACTGCGCGGGCATGGCGGCGGACCTGTTCGAGTCCTACGCGGTGACGCTCGTCGCGGCGCTGATCCTAGGAAAGGCCGCGTTCGGTGAGCAGGGCCTCGTGTTCCCGCTCATCGTCACGGCGGTCGGGGCGCTCGTCGCGGTGCTCGGCGTGTTCATCACGCGCGTGCGTGGCTCGGAGAGCGGGCTCGCGGCGATCAACCGCGGGTTCTACACCGCGGCGCTCGTGGGCGTCGTGCTCGCGGCCGTCGCGGCGTTCGTCTACCTGCCGTCCACGTTCGCCGACCTGGACGGTGGCCGGGTGGGCCTGGAGACGCACGCGGGCGACCCGCGGCTCATCGCGACCGGGGCCGTGGCCATCGGCGTGGTCCTCGCGGGCATCATCCTGTGGGTCACCGGCTACTTCACGGGCACGACGAGCAAGCCGACCATCCACGTCGCCAAGACGACGCTCACCGGTGCGGCCACGGTCGTGCTGTCCGGCATCGGCGTCGGGCTCGAGTCCGCGGTCTACACGGCCGGCATCATCGCGGCGGCCATCTGCGGCGTGTTCCTCATCGCGGGCGGCAACATCGCGCTCGCGCTGTTCCTCATCGCGCTGGCCGGGTGCGGCCTGCTGACGACCGTCGGCGTGATCGTCGCCATGGACACGTTCGGGCCGGTCAGCGACAACGCGCAGGGCATCGCGGAGATGTCGGGCGACGTGACGCCGGAGGGCGCGCAGATCCTCACGGACCTCGACGCCGTCGGCAACACCACCAAGGCCGTGACCAAGGGCATCGCGATCGCGACGGCCGTGCTGGCCGCGACCGCGCTGTTCGGGTCCTACGCGGACTCGGTGCAGACCACGCTCGACGACGTGCAGGGCGGGCCCGTCGGCGACCTCGTGTCGTCGATGCTGGCGTACGACATCATCAGCCCGATGACGCTCGTCGGGGTGATCCTCGGCGGCGCCACGGTGTTCCTGTTCTCGGGTCTGCTGATCGACGCCGTGACCCGGGCGGCCGGCGCCATCGTGTTCGAGGTGCGGCGCCAGTTCCGCGACCACCCCGGCATCATGACCGGCGAGGTCCGGCCGGAGTACGGCAAGGTCGTCGACATCTGCACCCGGGACTCGCTGCGTGAGCTCGCCACGCCCGGTCTGCTGGCGGCGTTCGCGCCCATCGCCGTCGGCTTCGGCCTGGGTGTCGGGCCGCTCGCCGGCTTCCTCGCCGGGGCCATCGGTGCCGGTGTGCTCATGGCCGTGTTCCTCGCGAACTCGGGCGGCGCCTGGGACAACGCGAAGAAGATCGTCGAGGACGGGAACTTCGGCGGCAAGGGGTCCGACGCGCACGCCGCGGCGGTCATCGGCGACACCGTCGGCGACCCGTTCAAGGACACCGCCGGCCCGGCGATCAACCCGCTCATCAAGGTGATGAACCTGGTCGCGGTCCTGATCGCCCCGGCGGTCGTGACGATCTCCGTCGGCGACGGCGCGAGCCAGACCGGTCGCCTGGCGATCGCCACCACGGCGGCGCTCATCGCGTTCGGTGCTGTCGTGGCGTCGCGGCTGCGCGCCGCCCGCGTCGACCGCGAGGGCGGCCTGCAGGACGAGGCCGCGCAGGCTCTCGCGGCGAAGTCGTCGACGCCCGCCGTGGCGAGCAACGCCAACGACGACGCCGACGAGAGCGACACGGCGCTGACGCGCTGACGCGCCACCCTGCGCCCCTCGCCCGGACGGTCCCGGGCGAGGGGCGCAGGTGTTCACCGGAACGACGGACGGGTCGAGGAGAGCCATGCCGCACGCGCTCGTCCTGGTGGGCCGGGGCCGCTACGAGGACCCGTGGCACGACCACGTGGCCACGTCCCAGGTCCTCGCGTCGCTGCTCGAGGAGTGCGGGTGGACGGCGTCGCTCCGTGGCACGTTCCCCGACGCGCTCGACGACGTCACGCCCGACCTGCTCGTGGTCAACGCCGGCACCGGCCGCGTGGACCCCGGGTTCGACGGTGCCGACGACGCGTGGGCCGCGTTCCACGACCGCCGCACCGCGCTGATGACGCAGGGCGTCCCGGTCCTCGCCGTCCACCAGGCGTCGATGACGTTCGAGGACGACCCGCGCTGGGCGGCGACGCTCGGCGGGCGGTGGGTCGACGGCACGTCGTGGCACCCGCCGCTCGGTGACGCGTCCTTCCGGGTGGTCGACCCCGCGCACCCCGTGACGGCGGACGTCGCCGACGGGCTCCACGCGGTGGACGAGAGCTACCTCGACCTGGAGCTGTCCGCGCCGGTCCAGGTGCTGGCCGTCGCCGACCACGACGGCACCGCCCACCCGGTGGTGTGGGCCCGGCAGGACCCGGGCCGGGTCGTCTACTCGGCGCTCGGCCACGACCTGCGGTCCTACGCGTCACCGTCGCACCGGACCCTGCTGCGCTCCGCGATCGGCTGGCTCGCGGGCTGACCGGCCCACCCGTCGGGCGTCGCCGGTCCGCACCGAGGAGGATGGCCCGCGTGACGGACGGATGCCGGCTGCGGTTCATGACGTACAACCTCAAGGGTCTCCAGCTCGACCGCGCGGCGGCCGCCCAGGTGGTCCGCGCGGAGGGGCCGGACGTGCTCGGCATCCAGGAACCGCCCCGGGGACCGCTCGGAAGGCGCAGGCTGCGCAGGTTCGCCGCGGCGGCCGGGCTCGTGGTCGTCGTGAACGGGTGGGGATCGCGGACCACCGCGCTGCTCGCCGCACCACGGCACACCGTGGCGGGGGCCCATGCGATCCGCCTGCCATGGCGGCCGGGGACCACGCGCCGGGGGGTCAGCACGGCCACGGTCGACGGCGTGCGGGTGGTCGTCGTGCACCTCAGCCTGCACCGGCAGGAACGGGCCGAGCACCTCGACCTCGTCGTCGAGGCGACCGTGCCGGGCACCGGTGAGCCGCCGACCGTCGTGATGGGGGACGTCAACGAGCTGCCGGGGGGTCCCGCGTGGGTGCGGCTCGGCCGGGTGCTCACGGACGTCGCGCCCGACGGTGCCCCGACGTTCCCGGCGGGCGTCCCGCGCAAGCGCATCGACGCCGTGTTCGTCTCCGGCCGCATCACCGCCGACGGCGTGCACGTCCCCGACGGGGCGCCCGTCCGCCGGGGGAGCGACCACCGGCCCGTCGTCGCCGACCTCGTGGTCAGCCCTCCGGACGGGTCCGGGACAATGGCGGCGTGAACCACACCCCGGCCGCCCCCCTGACCGACAGCGGCCTGCTCGACGACCTGCGCGCGGACCTGACCGGCTCCGGCTACTCCGTGCCGGGCGTCGAGGCCGTGTTCGGCACCGTGGCCGCCGACGCGCTGCACCGCGAGGAGCCGGTCCCCGCCCGTCGGGCGACGTCAGGCCGCACCGAGCCCGTCGCGGTCCTCGCGCGTCTGTTCCTCCTCGGCGAGCCCGTGCCCCGGCGGCTCCTCGCGGCGGCCCTGCCGCGGGTGGGCGTGGTGGGGGCCGAGCGGCTCGGCCTGGTGACGTCGTCCGGGTCGGGCCCCGACGACGAGACGCGGGCCTGCGTCGACCTGCGCCCGTACGCCGCGCTGGACGGGGGCGGGGAGGTCGCGTGGTGGGTCGCGTCCGACCTCGGGGAGCTGGCGACCGGTCGAGCCCTGCGGACCGACCACGTGCTCGGGGTCGGGGGTGCCTCCACGACCCTCGCCCAGGTCACCGTCCGCGACGAGCGTCGACGCACGCTCGACCTCGGCACGGGCTGCGGGATCCAGGCGCTGCACGCCTCCCGGCACTCGGCGCACGTGCTCGGGACGGACATCTCGGCCCGGGCGCTCGCGTTCGCCCGGTTCAACGCCACCCTGGCGGGGCTCGGCGAGGACGTGGTGTCGCTGCGCTCGGGCTCGATGCTGGAGCCGGTCGCGGGCGAGCGGTTCGACCTGGTGGTGAGCAACCCCCCGTTCGTCATCACGCCCCGCGAGGCCGGCGTGCCGGAGTACGAGTACCGCGACGGCGGCCGGTCCGGGGACGCGATCGTCCAGGAGCTGGTCGAGGGCGTCGGCGCGGTGCTCGAGCCCGCCGGTGTCGCGCAGCTGCTGGGCAACTGGGAGGTCCGGCGCGGCGAGCAGTGGCACGAGCGCGTCGGCGCGTGGCTGGACGCCAGCGGTCTGGACGGCTGGGTGGTGCAGCGCGAGCTGCAGGACCCCGCGCAGTACGCCGAGACCTGGATCCGGGACGGGCGGCACCACGCCGGACCGGGACCGCGACGCGTGGGCGCTCCGCTACGGCGCGTGGCTCGACGACTTCGCGTCACGGGACGTCGAGGCGATCGGGTTCGGCGTCGTCACGCTCCGACGGCCCGTCTCGGGCGGACCCACGCTGCACCGGCTCGAGGAGGTCACCGGCAGCGTCCGGCAGCCGCTGGGGCCGGCGATCGCGGCGAGCCTCGCGGCCCATGAGTGGCTGGACAGGGACGTCGACGCGCTCCTCGCCGCCCGCCTGGTCGTCGCCCCGGACGTCACCGAGGAGCGCTACCTGACCCCGGGCGAGGTCGACCCGCAGGTGGTCCTCCTGCGGCAGGGCGGCGGGTTCGGCCGGGCCGTGCAGGCCGGCACGGCTCTCGCCGGCCTCGTGGGGGCGTGCGACGGCGAGCTGACCGTCGGGCAGATCGTCGGTGCGCTCGGCGCGCTCCTGGACGTCGCCGCCGACGCCGTGGCGGCGGACGTGCTGCCGTCGCTGCGCGGGCTGGTGCTCGACGGGCTCGTCGTGCCCGCATGACCTGAGGACCGGCGGGCGCCGCTGTCAGGTCCGGGCGGCGATGGCCGCCGCGATCTGGGACTCCTCCTCGTCGTGCAGGGCCTCGGACCGGGCGACCGCGGCCGGGTCGCCCGTCCTGGTGGCGGCGACGAGGGCCTTGTCCGCGTCGATCGCCTCCTGCGTGAGCGGGACCGTCCACCTGGCCGGCAGCCCGGTGGCGGGACCGTCAGGCCCCACGAAGCCGCCCCGCCAGCAGTCGGCCTCGAGGTACAGCAGCGTCCGGGCGAACGGGTCCCAGCTCGGGTCGTGCGGCTGGTACTCCTCGAAGTCGTCCGTGTAGGTGGTCATCGCGACGTACCCGTCGACCTGCTGGAGCAGGCGGAACAACGCCTCGCGCGCCCGCACGTCGTCGATGTGGTCCCAGGTGACCACCACGGCCGAGCAGACCTCCAGGTCGGCGCGGTCGACGTGCAGGAGGCCGAGCTGCGGCTTCCCGCCGAGCGACGACCGGTCCGCGACGATCGCCGCACGGGCGCGCAGCTGGTCGACGAGCGCGGCCTGCCGGTCACGCTCGTAGGCGGCGACGTCCTCGTCGTGGGCGGCGCGGAAGCTCTGCGCGAAGCCGCGGTCGGGGCAGCCCATCCCGGGCCGGACGTCACCGTCCACGATCGACACCTCGTGGTCGCCGCGCGACGCGTCGACGCACAGCTCGTCGTCGGTGCGGTAGGCGTCGACGCGCACGTCGCCGACGACCCGGTGACCGGCGTCGTGCGGCCACTCCCCGTTCTTCTCGTGCCGCGCGGTGAGATCCTCGGCCACGTCGCGGGCCACCCGCTCGGCCGCCGTCACGTCGCCGTGCGCGGCGCTGCGCGCGACCCACTGCTGGGGCAGGTCGGTGCGGGCCACGAGCACGGCCCCGGCGAGCGCCGTCGCCACCGCGGCGATCGTCGAGAGCGTCGCGCCCGCCACGGCGAGCCCCCAGCCGCCGTGCCCCGTGCGGCGGACCCGGCGCAGCGCGACGAACGAGAGCAGCAGGCCCAGCGGCCAGCACAGGAAGGTGAGCACGAACCCCCAGATCGCGACCGGGTCGGTGTCCCGGTACGAGCGGGGCGCTCCAGGCGGCGGCAGGGGCAAATCGGGCATGCGGGAGAGGGTAGGCGACCCGCGGGGCCCGTGAGGGCAGAACGTGGATGTCGAAGGAGTGATGTGACAGCGACGGGCCCGGCCGCCTGGACCGGGCCCGCCGCGGGTGCGGAGGTCAGCGCACCTCGACGTCGTCGAGCACGTGCTGCCCGGCGTTGAGGTAGATGTTGATCCCCTTGACGTCGCCCAGCAGTGCCTGGCAGTCGGCGCTCAGCGTCGTCAGGTCGACCACCACGGCGTCCGCGTCGACGCGCGGCCCGGCGATCCAGCCCGTCGTGGCGGTCTCGCACCACGTCCAGCTGTCGCCGAGCTGCAGAGCCACCTTGGTGTCGGTCCCGGTGGTCTGCGCGAGGTCGAACCGCAGCTCGGTGCGGCCCGTGAGGTCGATCGCCCCGGGCTGCACCCCGGCCCACGTGCCGTCGGGGGCGGGGCTGTCCACGGCCAGCGCGCCGCCCGTCCCCGTCGCGGTGCCGGAGAACGAGGACCACCCCTGCGCGCCGTCCGTGAAGTCGTACAGGAGCTGCGGCTCCAGGGGTGTCGGCAGGTGGTCGTACCGGTAGAGGTAGGCGGCCATGTCCTGCCGGGTGACCAGCCGCAGCACGCCGTACTGCGTCGCCGACACGGGCGTGACCACGCCGGTCTCCGTCGCCCACGCGATCGCCTGGGCGTACGGGAACCAGGAGGGGACGTCCGTGAACGTCGCCGCTGCCTCCGGCTCCGGCGAGCCGGCGAGCTTCCACAGGAGCTGCGCGGCCGACGAGCGGTCGAGCGGGGCGTCCGGCAGGAAGAGCGGGACGGGCTTGTTGGAGACGATCTTCTGGTCCACGAGCCATTCGACCGCCGCGTAGTCCCGGTCCTTCTTCGGCACGTCCTTGAACGACGGCTTCCTCACGGTCGGCGTGAACGAGGCGCCCGCATACCGGTACAGCAGCGACGCGGCCGCGCGGCGGGTCTCGGTCCTCGTGGGGCGGAACGTGCCGTCCGGGTATCCCGTGTCGAGGCCCTGGCCGTAGAGCCAGAGGATCTCCGTCTCGACGGGGTGGCCGCGCGGCACGTCGGAGAAGGTCGGCGGCCCGGCCTTCGCGGCGATGTCGTCGACGACGATGCTGCCGCTCGGCGCACCCCCGTCGGCGTGGTTGACGTACACGTTGAGCTGCGAGACGGACCTCAGGTCCTCGGCGGTGATGCGCCGGTCGGCGTGCGACGTGTCCCACGGTGCCGGCCGCCAGTCGCGGAACGGCACTGTCACGACGGACGCGGTGGTGCCGGCGAGCGACGGGTACGCCTCGTACGAGACCCCGCCGGCCACGAGCTGCAGGACCATCGTGTTGTTCGAGCCGTCGGGCTGGACCCACAGCGACAGCTCGTTGAGGCCCGACCAGTCGGCACCGACCTGCTTGCCGAGCCCGGTATACGTCTGGCTGGCGAAGTCGTAGTCCATCCGCAGCGCCTTGCTGCCGCCGCCGTGCACGCCCGTCTCCAGCGACAGGGTGTTCGCGCCGTGGGACACGTACTCGGCCCGCAGCGCGGCGTCGTCGCCGTAGCCCTCGAAGTCGTCGACCACGCCGACCGGGAACGTGGGGCGCGGTCCGACGACCACGGACGCGTCGTCGGTCAGCGCCTCGGCGCCGTCGACGACCACGTGGACGGCCAGGTCCTGGCTGCTGTTGTCGAGCTGTGCGGCGGGGATCGCCCACTCGCCGGTCCACCACAGGCCGTCCCCTCTGCCGAGCTCGACCGTGGCGCCCTTGCTGCTCGTCACGTAGACGCGGTCCGGCTCGACGCCCTGCACCGTCACGCGGACCGTTGTCGGCCCGGTCGCCACGCGCGCGCCGTCGGCCGGCGAGACGAGGTGGACCAGCGGCCGCGCCGGGACCGCGGTGGTGACCCGCTCGAACGCGCCCTCCACCTCGGGGGCGAACAGCGTGAACGGGTCGGCGGCGTACGCCTGAAAGTCCTCGTACGTGCTGTCGCCCGGCACGGGGACGAAGTGCTGCCCGGCGTCGAAGTTGGCCCACGTCAGCATGTAGGCGTTGCGCGCGGCACGCGCGTCGCCCTTGATGGCGCCGAGCACCTTGGTGAACCAGCCCTCGGGGTTCTTGCCCGACGAGCCGACGCCGCCGGAGACCCCGAACTCGGTGACCGCCGAGATCTTCCCGCGCTCGTCGGCCAGGTCGGCGATCATCCCGAGGTCCGCGACGAGGCCGTCGAGGAACGACTGCGAGCCCGTGTCGTCGTACGTGTCGTAACCGAGCAGGTCGACGAAGTCGTCGCCGGGGTACGTGCGCAGGTACTGCTCGGCGTTCCCGCCGAACCCGCCGCCGGGCGAGAACGCGTAGAGCAGGTTGTGCACGCCCTTGACGTCCCGCAGGTACTCGACGGTGTACCGGTAGAGCTCCTCGTACTCGCCGGGGGAGCCGAACGCGGCGCCCCACCAGAACCACGAACCGGCGTTCTCGTGCCAGGGCCGGAAGACGATCGGGACGAGCGCGCCGTCGGCGCTGTGGACGGACTGGGCGAGCAGCGCGATGTCGTCGAGGTAGGCGTCGAGGTCGGCGTTCTTCGCGCCGCCGGGCAGCACGGCTCGCAGGGTGTCGCCCGTGGTGTCGTAGAACGACTTGCCGGTGACGAAGTTCTCCATGTGGGCGGAGAGCGTGTTGATGCCGCCCGCGGCGTCGGCCTCCTCGATGGAGTCGGCGAGGATCGCGACGTTCTCCGCGGCGGTGCCGCCGAACTTCCCGGGCCGCTCGTCGCCCTGGATGATCAGGGTGTCCCAGCCGAACACGGCCGGCAGGTCGCCCGTCGCGCTCCTCACGTCCGAGCTCGCGCCGTCGTCGGTGTCGAAGGTCAGGCCGTACGACGTCGTGTGCTGGTGGCCGAACAGGATGCCGTCGCCGCGCACGTCGCGCAGGTACGCGAACAGGGAGCGGGTCTCCGGAGTGGCGTCGGCGTCGACGAGGTCGACCGTGTCGGTGGACGCGGCGTCGCCGAAGGGCTCGGCCGGCGTCGCGGCCTGGGCCGGCAGCGCCACGACGCCGGCACCGGCGAGCAGGGCGAGGGTGGCCAGGGCGGCGCCTGCCGTGCTCAGGGCGGCCGTGCGACCCCGTGCGCGGCCGGTGCGGGCGCGGGCGGACGTGCGGTTCCTCATCGAACCTCCTGGTGGCCCGGGCCGGCGGGCAGCCGAACCTCGGCATGTCGGGACTTTCTCAACATGAAGAACTAAGTCGCGGAGACCGACGCCGGCCAGACGTCGTAACGATTCACGCCCCCGCCGCCTCACAGGTCGGGCACAGGCCCGTGCTACGAGCACCCCAGGGGCGCTTCCTACGTTCGGCCCAGGACAGGACAACGGGCTCGTCGTGAGGAAGAACATGCTGCGGCTGTGGAGGCGGACAGGTCCGCTGCTGAGGATCGTGGCGGGCGTCGCCGTGCTCGGGGTGGCGACCGCGCTCGTGTGGTGGTTCGGCGTCCGCGACGCGTCCGCGTCCGACGCCGCAGGCCCGACCACCCGGACCGTCGCCGCGAGCCTGACGACGCTGCAGAAGTCGGTGAGCGCGAGCGGCACGATCGCCCCCGCGGTGCGCCAGGACGTGTCCTTCACCGTGAGTGGCACCGTCACGGCGGTCCCCGTCGCGACGGGCCAGACGGTCGCCGCGGGCCAGACGCTCGCGACGGTCGACACGCTGCAGCTCCAGGCCGACCTGCTCGAGGCCCGGGCGACGCTGGCGAAGGCGCAGGCCACGCTGTCGGACGCGACGGACGGCTCCGACGGCTCGACGAGCGCGAAGGCGCAGATCGCCGCCGCCCGGGCCCAGGTGGACGTGGCCGAGTCGAAGGTGGACGCCGCGCAGTCGGCGATGACGGGCTCGACGCTCACCGCCCCCGTCGCCGGCCTCCTCATCGAGGTGAACCTCGAGGTGGGCGACGCGGTGACCGGTTCGGGCGGCGGCAACGAGCCCGACCAGTCGGACGGCGACTCCGACACGTCCGGCCAGTTCGTCATCGTCGGCACGGACGCCTGGCAGGTGGAGGTCGACGTGTCCGACGCCGACGTCGCGAGCCTCCAGGTCGGCGACCAGGCGGAGGTCACGCCCGACGGCGCCACGGACCCGGTGTTCGGGACGATCGCGACCATCGGGCTGCTGTCGACGAGCACCGAGGGCGTCGCGGCCTATCCCGTGACGGTCGCCCTCACGCCGGGGCAGGAGGGCCTGCACGACGGCGTCGCCGCCGACGTCGAGCTCGTCTACCAGCGCCGGACCGACGTGCTCACGGTGCCGAGCCTCGCCGTGACCACCACGGACGGGACGTCGACCGTCACGAAGGTCGCGGCGGACGGCACGCAGAGCACGGCGGAGGTCACCGTCGGGGAGACGTCCGGGAACCTCACCGAGATCACCGCCGGCCTGGCCGAGGGCGACGAGGTGGTGCTCGCCGTGTTCACGCCGGGCGGCAACCGCTCCGGGCAGACGGGCGACGACGGGCCGCCGCAGCTGCAGGGCGGCTACGGGCCGCAGGGCGGCTTCCAGGGCGGCCCGCCCCAGGGCTCCACGCAGAGCTTCCAGGGCGGTCCGAACGATGGCTGACACGACGCCGGTCATCGACCTCAGGGCGGTCCGCAAGACCTACCGCACCGGCGCCCTCGAGTTCGAGGCGCTCCGCGGGGTCGACCTGCGCATCGACGCGGGCGAGTACGTCGCGGTCATGGGCCCTTCCGGCTCCGGCAAGTCGACCCTGATGAACATCCTCGGCTGCCTCGACACCCTCACCGGCGGGTCCTACCGGCTGGCAGGGGAGGACGTCGGCGAGCTCGACGAGATCGACCTCGCCGACATCCGCAACCGGCGCATCGGGTTCGTGTTCCAGCAGTTCCACCTGCTGCCGTCCCTGTCGTCCCTGCGCAACGTCGAGCTGCCCCTCGTGTACGGCCGGGTGACCGGCGTCGAGCGGCGGGCGCGAGCCACCGCGGCGCTCGAGCGGGTGGGGCTCGGCGACCGGCTCGACCACAGGCCGGGCGAGCTGTCCGGAGGCCAGCAGCAGCGCGCGGCCGTCGCGCGGGCGCTCGTGGGGGAGCCGGCCCTCCTCCTCGCGGACGAGCCGACGGGCAACCTCGACACGGCCTCGTCCCGCGAGGTCCTCGCCCTCTTCGACGAGCTGCACGCACAGGGCCGCACCATCGTGCTCATCACCCACGAGCCCGAGGTCGCCGACCGGGCGCAGCGCGTGGTCCGGGTGCGCGACGGGCTGGTCGTCGAGGATGCCGCCCACCGTCCTGCGGGGGTGCTCGCATGACCTGGACCGAGACGCTGCGGACCGGCTGGTCCGCCGTGCGTACCCACGGCCTGCGCTCCGCCCTCACGGTGCTCGGCATCCTCATCGGCATCGCCGCCGTGATCCTCACGGTCGGCCTCGGCCTCGGCACGCAGCGGGACGTGTCCGCGCAGATCAGCTCGCTGGGCAGCAACCTGCTCATCGTCCGGCCCGGCAGCAGCACCGACGCGTCCGGACTGCGGGGTGGCTTCGGCACCCGCACCACGCTGACCCGCGCCGACGCCGAGGCGCTGGCCTCCGACGTGAACACCCCCGACGTCGCCGCGGTGGCGCCCGAGAAGACCACCTCGGTGTCGCTGGAGGCCGGAGACACGAACTGGACCACCGAGGTGGTCGGCACCACGACGGAGTGGCTCGACGTCCGCGCCAGGACGCTCGCAGCCGGGAGGTTCTTCACGCAGCAGCAGGACGACGAGCGCGCCTACGTCGTGGTCCTCGGTCCCGAGACCGCCACCGAGCTGTTCGGCACCACCCGGGTGGTCGGCCAGACGGTGACGATCTCCGGCCACGACTTCCAGGTGGTCGGGGTGCTCGAGCCGCAGGGCGCCAGCGGCGACAGCGACCTCGACGACGTCGCGGTGGTGCCGCTCGGCACCGCGGCCGACACGCTCGTCGGCGGCCGGTCCCGCGAGGCCGTCTCCACTGTGTACCTGCAGGCCGAGTCGGACGACCAGCTCAGCGCCGCCTACCAGGAGGCCACGCAGACGTTGCTCAACCTGCACGGCATCACCGACGCCGGGAGCGCCGACTTCACCGTGAACAGCCAGGACGCGCTCGTGTCCACGGCAACCGCGGTCTACCGGACGCTCACCGTGCTGCTCACCGGCATCGCCGCGCTGTCGCTGCTGGTCGGCGGCATCGGGGTCATGAACATCATGCTCGTGTCCGTCACCGAGCGGACCCGCGAGATCGGCCTGCGCAAGGCCCTCGGCGCCCCGCCGTGGGCGATCCGCCGCCAGTTCCTCGTCGAGGCGGGCGTGCTCGGCCTCGGCGGCGGGATCCTCGGCGCCGCGCTCGGCATCGTCGCGGCCCAGGTGCTGCCCGGGCTGCTCGGTGCGTCGGTCGTGGTGTCCGTCGCCGCCGTCGTCGGCTCGGTCGTCGTCGCCGTCGCCATCGGCCTGGTGTTCGGCGTGTACCCCGCCACGCGGGCCGCCCGGCTCGCTCCCATCGATGCGCTCCGGGCCGAGTGACGTGCCCGGCCACGACCCCGTCAAGGAGAACCCCGTGAACCTCCCGTCGACCACGCGCCGCCCGGCCCTCGCGCTCGCGCTGCCCACCCTCGCCACCGTCGGCGTGCTCCTGCTCGCCGCCTGCTCCTCGGGGGGTGCCACCACCGCGGCCCCGCAAGGCAGCGAGGTGGACGCCCAGGCACCGCAGGACGGCCGGCACGGCGGTGGTGGAGGCACGAGTGGCGAGATCGTCGCGGTGGACGGCGCCGTGATGCAGCTGCGCGGCGACGGCTCCCAGACCACGGTGACCTGGACCGACGCCACCACCATCACGCGCACGGTCACGGCGGCGCTCACGGACGTCGCGGTCGGGTCGTGCGTCACGGCGACCTCCGCGTCGACCGGCGACGACGCGGAGTCGTCCACGAGCTCCTCGGACCCGGTGAGCACCGTGCGCATCACCGCGGCCGACGACCAGGGCGCATGCGCGTTCGACGGGTCCCGCGGCGGTCCGGGCGGGGGTCCGGGTGGGGGTCCGGGCGGCGGCCCGGGCACCGGCCCCCGGGGCGGCGCGCAGGACGACCTGCCGCAGGGCCCCGGGCCCACCGACCGGCCCGACGGTGCGCCCACCGACCTGCCGTCCGGTGCTCCTGGCTTCGTCGGGGGCCCCGGTGGCTTCTCGTCCGGAAAGGTGACGGCCGTGGACGGCAGCACCATCACGATCGAGCGGACCGCCCCGCAGGGCCTCGACCCGGACGGCAGCACCTCCGCGCCGGCCGACGGGGGCGCCACCAGCACGGTGACCGTCACCGTGGACGACACCACCGCGTACACCCGGGACGTCCCGTCGGACGCGTCGGCGATCGCGGTCGGGCTGTGCGCGGTGGCTCGCGGTGAGGCGGACGACAGCGGCAAGGTGACCGCGAGCGCCCTCGTGCTCTCCGAGAAGGGCACCGACGGCTGCAGCACGGGCTTCATGGCGCGCGGCGAGCGGCCGGACGCGGGCGCCGGCGGACCGGGCGGCACCGACGGCTCCGGCGGATCGGGGGGCTCGGGGGGCTCGGGGGGTTCGGGGGGTTCGGGGGGTTCGGGGGGCTCTGGCGGCTCCGGCGGCTCCGGCGGCAGCGAGACCCACGGCGGCACCGATGTCTGACGCACGGGTGACCACGGCACGGGTCGCCGCCGACGACCGCCCGTCGCCCTCCGCGCGCCGCCGGGCCCACCGCCGCCGGGTCATGGTGCTCACCGCGGCCGGCGGCGTCGTCCTCCTGGCGGCCGGCGGGGGCGTCGCGCTGGCGGTCGAGAGCTCCGGCCCGGACCGGTACCGCACGGCCGAGGTCACCCGCGACGCGGTCACCCAGACGATCTACGCCACCGGCACCGTGTCCTCCGCCACGCGCCGTGACCTCACGTTCTCCGTGGCGGGCACCGTCGACACCGTCGCGGTCGAGGTCGGCGACGCCGTCACCGCCGGCCAGACGGTCGCCACCCTCGACAGGACCTCGGTGCAGGACGCTGTCGACGCCGCGTCCTCCGCGCTCGCCGACGCCCAGCAGCGGCTCGAGGACGACCTGGAGTCGCAGACGTCCAGCTCGTCCTCCTCGTCGAGCACTCCCGACTCGTCCGCCGACTCGTCCGCCGACTCGTCGACCGGGTCGGACGACTCGTCGGCGCCGCCCCCGACGGACGACCAGCCGTCCGGCGGCTCGGACACCACCGACCCGCGGGTCGCTGCTGCGGTCGCGGCGGTCCAGCGGGCGCAGCAGGACCTGCTCGCCCAGTACGCGGCCACCTCGTCCGCGCTGGAGTCGAGCAGCGCGAGCGTGACGTCCGCCCAGGCGACGTGCGCGGCGTTCCTGGCCGTCGTCGGCGACGGTGCCGACCCTGCTCCCACCTCCAGCCCGACGCCCACCCCGACGGACGTCCCGCCCACCCCGACGGACGTCCCGACCACCCCGACCGATGTGCCGGCGGACCACCCGACCGATCCGGCCACCGATCCGCAGACCGGTCCGGCCGACGACCAGGCAGACGACCAGGCAGACGGTCCGACGACCGACCCGGCGACCGACCCGTCCACGGCCGTCAGGCAGGCGCTGACCGACTGCCAGGCCGCAGTGAGCGGCACCCTCGACTCCCAGCGGGCCACCGACGCGGAGCAGCGGGCGCTCCTCGGGCTCGCCACGGCACTCGACGAGGCGGTGAAGACCCTCCAGAGGGCCCAGGCCGCGTCGACCGGCCATACCACCGCAGACCCGTCGGCCCCGAGCACCCCGACCCCGGAACCGTCGACGCCGGACCCGTCGACCCCGGACTCCTCCTCGAGCGCCCCCACGTCGAGCGAGACGACCACCGCCGCGGACGAGTCGTCGCAGGACCACGAGGGCGCGGACTCGTCGAGCCCGGCGTCGGCGGCGACGGTCCTCGCGGACCGGGCGGCGGTCGACCTGGCGGAGGCGGACGTCGCGGTCGCGCAGCACAGGCTCACGTTCGTCACGCTGACGAGCCCCGTGACGGGGACCGTGGCGGCAGTCTCGGTCGCCCCGGGCGCTTCCGTCGACGGGTCGTCCACGACGGCGGCCGTCACGGTGCTCGGCACGGACGGCCACACGGTGACGACGACGGTGCCGCTCACGGGCGTGGAGGTCGTCCAGGTCGGCCAGCCGGCGACGGTCACCACGCCGACCACCGACGAGATCCTCACGGCGACGGTCACGAGCATCGGGCTGCTGGACGAGTCGGACACGTCCGAGCCGTCGTACGCGGTGGAGCTCGCGCTCGACCCGACGGCGGAGACCCTGTACGACGACGCGTCCGCGCAGGTCACCATCACGGTGGCGGGCGGTGCCGACGTGCTGACGGTGCCGACGTCGGCGGTGCACGTCGACGGGACGGTCGCGACCGTCCAGGTGCTCGAGGGCGGCACCCCCACGAGCGTCACGGTCGAGCGCGGCGCGGTCGGCGCGGAGCGTACGGAGATCGTCTCCGGTGTGTCCCTGGGCGACGAGGTGGTCCTCGCCGACACGGCTCAGACCATCGACGAGGGTGGGTCGAGCGCCGACGGCGGACTGTCGGGACTCGGCGACGACGGAGGCGCGGGGACGGTCGTCGACGGCGGGTTCGGGCCGCCCGGCGGCGCCGTCCCCGGCCAGCTCACGGGCCCGGACGGCGGGACCGCAGGGGGAGGCGGCGGCGGTCGGTAGGCTCGCGGCGTCGCCGTCGGCCGGCGGCGCGACGGGAGGACCACGATGACCGACCAGACACCCGGCACCCCGAGGGTCGCGGTGCTCGGTGGGGGCGTGATGGGCGAGACGCTCCTCGCGGCGCTGCTGACCGCGGGCTGGGCGCCGGAGCAGGTGGAGGTCACCGAGCAGTCGTCCGCCCGTGCCGACGTGCTCGCCGAGCGCTACGCGGTCCGCACCGGCGCGTCGAACCGTGACGCCGCCGGCCGGGCGGACGTGGTGCTGGTGGCCGTGAAGCCGAACGTCGTCGCGTCGGTGCTCGACGAGATCGCGCCCGTGCTCGGGGCCGGGGAGCTCGTGGTGAGCGTGGCGGCCGGGCTGCCGGTCTCGGCGTACGAGAGCCGGCTCCCGGCGGGCACCCCGGTGGTCCGCGTCATGCCGAACACCCCCGCCGTGGTCGGCAAGGGCGCGAGCGCGGTCGCGGGCGGAGCGCACGCGTCGGAGGTGCACCTGGCCCTCGTCGAGCGGATGCTCGCGGCGACGGGCCTCGTGGTCCGGGTGGCCGAGAAGGACCTCGACGCGGTCACCGCGATCTCGGGCTCCGGCCCGGCGTACGCGTTCTACCTGATCGACGCGATGGCCGAGGCCGGCGTCCTGCTGGGGCTGACGCGTGACCTCGCGACGAGGCTCGCCGTGGCCACGGTCGAGGGCTCGGCTGCGCTCGCGGCCCAGTCCGGGGACCATCCGGTGGTGCTCCGCGAACGGGTCTCGTCACCCGGCGGCACCACGGTCGCGGCGGTGCGCGAGCTCGACGCGCACGGGGTCCGGGCCGGCGTCGTGGCGGCGGCGCAGGCGGCGCGGGACCGCTCGCGCGAGCTCGGCGCGCAGTACGCCGGCTGACGACGATGAACACCCCGGTGCGACCTCCGGCCATGAGCGACGTCGCTCAGCTGGCCGGTGTCTCCCACCAGACGGTCTCCCGCGTGCTCAACGACCACCCGAGCGTCCGCCCGGAGACCCGCGACCGGGTCAACGACGCGATCGTGCGCCTCGGGTACCGCCGCAACAGCGCCGCCCGGGCGCTCGTCACCCGCCGGTCGGGCACGCTCGGCGTCGTCACGCCCGCCACGGCGCTGTACGGGCCGACCAGCACCCTCGTGGGTCTGGAGGAGGCCGCCCGGGTGGTCGGCTGGTACGTGTCCGTGGCGACGATCCGGCAGTTCGACGGCGAGACGATGCACGCCGCGGTCGAGCACTTCCTCGGGCAGGGCGTCGACGGCATCGCGATCATCGCGCCCACCACCGAGGTCGCCCAGGCCATCGCGGCGATCGCGTCGCCGGCGCCCGTGGTGCTCATCTCGTCGGCGTCGGACGTGCCACCCGTCCCGCACCTGCACGCCGTCGGGGTCGACCAGCGGCACGGCGCGCGCCTCGCCACCCAGCACCTGCTCGACCAGGGCCACTCCGCCGTGGTCCACGTCGCCGGCCCGCAGGACTGGTTCGACGCCCAGGACCGGCTCGCCGGGTGGCGGGAGGTGTCCGGCTCGGGCGCGCCCGAGCACGTCGAGGCGGGCTGGGACGCGGCCGACGGGTACGAGCTGGGGCTGCGGATGGTCCGCGACGGGCTGCCGTCGGCGATCTTCGCCGCGAACGACCAGCTCGCGCTGGGACTGCTGCACGCGTTCTGGGAGCACGGCGTGCGGGTGCCGCACGACGTCGCGGTGGTCGGCTTCGACGACGAGGTCGGGGCGGCGCACTACACGCCGCCGTTGACGACGGTCCGGCAGGACTTCGGGGCGCTCGGTCGCCTGGCGGTGCGTTCGCTCGAGGCGGCGCTCGCCGGGACGGACGTCGCCCGGCAGCAGATCCCCGCGGAGCTCGTGGTGCGCGCCAGCTCGGTGTCCGCGGCCGAGCGCTGAGGGCCACTCCCCAGCCGGCCGCTGCCCGGCGACGCCGCGCCGACCGCGGCGCGCGCCCGATGCCCACGGGGCGCGCAGGTTCGCGACGATCGGCGCGCGTCGCCCGGCAGGGGGCGACACGTCCATCCGGGTGGCATGGGCCGTGGAGTCGTCCGAACGGCCGGTACCTTGGGCGCGGGCGTGCCGCCGCCGACATGATGGAGGTCCCACATGGACCTCCTCGAGGTCCTGGACGCCCGGGTTGATGTGAGCGCTAACATTGCCCCGGCCGCCGGCGTCCGCCGCGCGGCCGGTGAACGTCCGCCGTCCTCCTCGGGCTCGCTGGTCCCGAGGAGCCCCACGCCGCACGCCGGCGACGAAGGAGCCGTGACATGGCCGACCGCCCCGCCCGCGCCCGCGCGGCGATCACCGCGGGTGAGACGACCCTGGGCATCGAGCTCGGCTCGACGCGCATCAAGGCGTGCCTCATCGGCCCTGACGGCGTCCCGATCGCGTCCGGCAGCCACGACTGGGAGAACCAGTTCGTCGACCGCACGTGGACCTACTCGCTGGACGCCGTCTGGGCAGGCCTGCAGGACTGTGTCGCGTCGCTGCTCGCCGACGTCGAGCAGCAGTACGGCGTCCCCCTCACCACGCTCCGCTCCCTCGGCGTCTCGGCCATGATGCACGGCTACCTCGCGTTCGATGCCGGCGGCGAGCTGCTCGTGCCGTTCCGCACCTGGCGCAACACCACCACCGAGCGCGCCGCCACGGAGCTCACCGAGCTGCTCGGCCACAACATCCCCCAGCGCTGGTCGATCGCGCACCTGTACCAGGCGGTCCTCGACGACGAGCCGCACGTGCCGCAGGTCGACGCGATCACGACGCTCGCCGGGTACGTCCACTGGCGGCTCACCGGGCGTCGCGTCCTGGGCGTCGGTGACGCGTCGGGCGTGTTCCCCGTGGATCCGGCCACCCGGAGCTACGACCGCGCGATGGTGGACACGTTCGACGCGCTGGTCGCGGACCGCCACCCGGGCCTGCGGCTCGACACCGTGCTCCCCGAGGTCCTCGTCGCCGGCCGGCAGGCCGGACGGCTGACCGGCGAAGGTGCTGCGCTGCTCGACCCCACGGGCACCCTGCGGCCGGGCGCGGCGCTGTGCCCCCCCGAGGGCGACGCCGGCACGGGCATGGTGGCCACCGGCTCGGTCACGCCGCGCACGGGCAACATCAGCGTCGGGACCAGCATCTTCGCGATGGTGGTGCTGGAGAAGCCGCTGCAGCGGGTGCACACCGAGATCGACCTCGTCACCACGCCCGCCGGCGACCTGGTCGCGATGGTGCACTGCAACAACGGCGCCAGCGAGCTCGGGGCCTGGGCGGAGGTGTTCCGGCAGTTCACCGTGGCACTCGGCAGCCCTGTCGACAGCGACACCGTGTTCGGCACGCTGCTGCGCGAGGCGCTCGCGGGTGACTCCGACGGCGGCGGCCTGGTCTCCTACAACTACCTGTCGGGGGAGCCCATCACCGGGCTGACCGAAGGGCGGCCGCTGTTCGTCCGGACGCCGGACAGCCGCCTGACGCTCGCCAACTTCGTCCGCAGCCAGGTGTACGGCGCGTTCGGCACGCTGAGCCTCGGCATGCGGATCCTGGCCGCGGAGGGCGTCGAGGTCGACTCCCTGTTCGCGCACGGTGGCCTGTTCCGCACCGCCGGCGTCGCCCAGCGGCTGCTGGCCGCCGCGGTCGGCGCTCCTGTGGCCGTCGGCCGGACCGCGGGTGAGGGGGGTGCCTGGGGCATCGCGCTGCTGGCCGCCTATCTCGACGTCTCGGGTGGGCACGGCCTCGGTGAGTACCTCGGCACGCAGGTGTTCAGCGACGCGATGCTCGACGTCGAGAAGCCCGACGCGGACGACGTCCGAGGCTTCACCGCCTACCTCGAGCGGTACGCCGCGGGGCTGGCGGTCGAGCGGGCCGCCACCGAGGCGCTCTGACGGCGCTCACGCCGCCCTGGTCGCACGCCGAGCCGCACACCGTCCGGCCCGTCGCCGCGCCCCGGACGGCGTGCAGAGCACCACAGGACAGCCCCGGACGGCATGGACAGCACCACAGGAGAGAGGGACGAGATGACGAGGACGCTGGACGACTACCCGAGCAGCGTGCGCGCGGCGGTCGCGAGCACGCGGGAGGTCGTCGCGCGTCTGCACGCCGAGCTGCCGCGCTGGGGCCTGGTCGTGTGGACCGCGGGCAACGTGTCGCAGCGCGTCCTGGTCGACCCCGCCGGTGGCCCTGGCCAGGACGACCTGCTCGTCATCAAGCCGTCGGGCGTCACGTACGACGAGCTCACGCCCGACGCGATGGTCGTCTGCGACCTCGACGGCCGCCTCGTCGACGGCGACCGTTCGCCCTCGTCGGACACCGCCGCCCATGCCTACGTCTACACGCACCTGGCCGAGGTCGGCGGTGTGGTGCACACGCACTCGACGTACGCGACGGCCTGGGCGGCCCGTGCCGAGCCCGTCCCGTGCGTGCTGACGATGATGGCCGACGAGTTCGGCGGCGAGATCCCGGTCGGCCCCTTCGCGCTCATCGGTGACGACTCGATCGGCCGCGGCATCGTCGAGACGCTGCGCGACTCGCGCAGCCCGGCCGTGCTCATGCGCAACCACGGCCCGTTCACCATCGGCCCGGACGCCAAGGCCGCCGTCAAGGCCGCCGTCATGGTCGAGGAGGTCGCGCGCACGGTGCACATCTCCCGCCAGCTGGGCGAGCCGCTGCCCATCGAGCCCGCCCAGATCGACTCGCTCTACGCTCGCTACCAGCACGTCTACGGCCAGAACCAGGAGCCCACCCGATGACCAAGCCCTACGCCGACCGCGAGATCTGGTTCCTCACCGGGAGCCAAGGGCTCTACGGCGAGGACACGTTGCGCCAGGTCGCCGCGCAGTCCCAGGAGGTCGCCCGACTGCTCGACGCGTCGTCGGACCTCCCCGCGAAGGTCGTCTGGAAGCCGGTCCTGAAGGACTCCGCCGCCATCCGACGTGCCGCGCTCGACGCCAACGCGGACGACTCCGTGATCGGCGTGATCGTGTGGATGCACACGTTCTCGCCGGCGAAGATGTGGATCGCCGGCCTGGACGCGCTCCGCACGCCGCTGCTGCACCTGCACACGCAGGCCGACGTCGAGCTGCCGTGGGACAGCATCGACATGGACTTCATGAACCTCAACCAGGCCGCGCACGGCGACCGCGAGTTCGGCTACCTCGCCACCCGGCTCGGCACGTCCCGCAAGACGGTCGTCGGCCACGCGTCGAACCCGGCGGTCACCGCGTCGATCGGCACCTGGGTGCGGGCGTGCGCGGGCTGGGCCGCGACCCACGACCTGGTGCTCGCCCGGTTCGGCGACAACATGCGCAACGTCGCCGTCACCGAGGGCGACAAGACCGAGGCCGAGCTGCGGTTCGGCGTCTCCGTCAACACGTGGGGCGTCAACGACCTGGTCGCGGCCGTCGCGGACGTCACGGACGCCGACGTCGACGCGCTCGTCGCCGAGTACGAGGACCTGTACGACGTCGTCCCCGCGCTCCGCCGCGGAGGGGACCGGCACGACGCCCTCCGCTACGGAGCCCGGCAGGAGATCGCGCTGCGGACGTTCCTCGAGTCCGTCGGCGCCCAGGCGTTCACGACGAACTTCGAGGACCTCGGCGACCTCCGCCAGCTCCCCGGCCTCGCCGTGCAGCGCCTCATGGCGGACGGCTACGGCTTCGGCGCGGAGGGCGACTGGAAGACGGCCCTGCTGGTCCGGGCCGCGAAGGTGATGGGGAAGGGCCTCCCCGGGGGCGCCTCGCTCATGGAGGACTACACCTACGACCTCACGCCCGGCGACGAACGCATCCTCGGCGCGCACATGCTGGAGATCTGCCCCACGCTCACCACGTCGAGGCCCGCCCTGGAGATCCACCCGCTCGGCATCGGCGGCAAGGAGGACCCGGTCCGCCTGGTGTTCTCCGCCGACCCGGGCACCGGTGTGGTCGTCTCGCTCGCCGACATGCGCGACCGCTTCCGGCTCACCGCCAACGTCGTCGACGTGGTCCCGCCCACCGAGGCCCTCCCGAACCTGCCCGTCGCGCGCGCCGTCTGGCAGCCGCGTCCCGACTTCCGCACGTCCGCCGAGGCCTGGCTCACGGCCGGGGGATCGCACCACACGGTGCTCACCACCGCGGTCGGCGTCGAGGCGTTCGAGGACTTCGCGGAGATCGCCCGCACCGAGCTGCTGGTCATCGACGAGTCGACGACCCGTCGCGCGTTCCGCGAGCAGGTCCGCTGGAACCAGGCCTACTACCGCTTGGCCCAGGGCCTCTAGACCCGTCGTCACCGGGGAGGGCCGGGCCCGACGGCCGTACCCGTCGGGCCCGGTCGTGACGACGCCGGCGACGCCGACGGCTCCCGGCGGGCCGGCCGTCCGGCCGCCCGGCTTCCCGGCGGTCGGCCACCGGTCGTCGAACCTCGAACGTCGAACGTCGAACGTCGAACCTCGAACGAGACCAACATCTGGGTCGACCGGACGTCTGCCGTCGGCCCTGATGGTGGTCTCGCCCGGGTTGTGGGATGTCGGTTGGTTAGGTTGACCGCATGCTCCCGGACGTCGCGACCCTGGCCGCCGAGCTGCGTGCCGCCGGCTGCGTCTTCGCCGAGGACGAGGCGGCCCTGCTGGTCGAGGCCGCGGCGTCGCGCGAGGACCTGGAAGCCAGGGTCGCCCGGCGGGTGGCCGGCGAGCCGCTGGAGCAGATCGTCGGCTGGGCGGAGTTCTGCGGGCTGCGGGTCCTCGTCGAGCCCACGGTGTTCGTCCCGCGTCGACGCACGGGGCTGGTCGTCCGTGAGGCGGCGAGCCGGGTGGACGCGGGTGGGGTCCTCGTCGACCTGTGCTGCGGCACGGGGGCGGTCGGGCTGGCCGTCGCGGCCCGCGTCCCGGGCGTCGAACTGCACGCCGCGGACGTCGACCCCGCCGCCGTCCGCTGCGCACGTCGCAACGTCGGGCCGGTCGGCGGGTGCGTCCACGAGGGGAACCTCGACGCACCGCTGCCGGCGGAGCTACGCGGTCGGGTGGACGTGATCACGGCCAACGCGCCGTACGTGCCGACCGCCGAGGTCGCGTTCATGCCGTCGGAGGCGCGCGACCACGAGGCGCGTGTGGCGCTCGACGGCGGCGGCGACGGGCTCGACCTGCACCGGCGCATCGCCGCGCTCGCCCCCGGGTGGCTGCGTCCGGGAGGGCATCTGCTCGTCGAGACGAGCGAGCGGCAGGCCGCTCGGACCCTCGACGCGTTCGCGCGGCACGGCCTGGCGGCGCACGTGGTCGTGGACGCGGACCTGGACGCGACCGTCGTGATCGGCACGTGGCACGGCCAGGTCTGACGACCTCGTCGACGGCCGGCAACGACCGGCCGGGTGGAGGGCCCGACAGTCGAGCCGGATCGCACCGGTGGCCGCTACCCGTCCGCCGCGACGGCGAGCGCCCACCGCACCAGCGGCACCTGCAACGGCACCCGCGCCCACGCGAGGACAGGGTGCCGCATCGCCGGTGGCCGCGCGCCGGGGTCCGAGCGGACGGCCATCGTGACGTTGCCCGGCAGCACGGCCACCAGGAGCGCGGCGGAGGCGTACCCGCCGAGCCGCCGGGTCGCCGGGACCGCGACGGCGGCGGCGCACGCGAGCTCGGCGATCCCGCTGCCGAGCACCCACGGCCGGGGCGGACCGAGCCGGTGGGGGATGAGCGGTGCGTACGCCTGCGGCCGGACGAGGTGGAGGACGCCTGATCCGCCCAGCAGCAGGGCCAGGCCGAGGGCGGAGGCGTGGCGCCGGGCCGCAGGGGTGTGCACGCCTCACCCTAGGCCGGGTGCGACGGTCGCGCCTCGGCCTGGCCCGCGAGGTGCCCCATGGCCCGCGGGTCGCGGTGCCGGGACCGACCGTGACCGGAATGCAACACACGAACCGGTGCGGATCACCAGATGTGAGCGCTAACATCGGGCCGTTCCACCAAGACTGTCAACGTCTCCACAGCTCGGTCCCCGGCCCCCGGGGAGCACGACGCGTGCCGTCCGGTGTGGGACGGCGACGCGGCAGGATGCGCTCTCAAGGAGGAGAAGCATGGTCAGCAGGACACTCAGGACGCGGGCGATCGCCGCGACCGTCGCAGCGCTCGCCCTCGGCCTCGCCGCCTGCAGCAGCAGCGGTGGCAGCGGCGACGGCTCCACCGACGCGGCGGGCGACGGCGGCGGCAGCGGCGACCTCATCACCGTCGGCTTCTCACAGGTCGGTGCCGAGAGCGGCTGGCGTGCCGCCAACACGAAGTCGATCCAGGACACGCTCACCAAGGACGCCGGGTTCGACCTCAAGTTCTCCGACGCGCAGCAGAAGCAGGAGAACCAGATCCAGGCGATCCGCTCCTACATCGCCCAGGGCGTCGACTACATCGCGTTCTCGCCGGTCGTGGAGTCCGGCTGGGACGGCGTGCTCGAGGAGGCCAAGCAGGCGAACATCCCGGTGATCCTCACCGACCGGGCCGTGGACAGCGAGGACACCTCCCTGTACAAGACGTTCATCGGCTCGGACTTCGTCGAGGAGGGCAAGCGGATCGGCGAGTGGGTCAACGACAACGTCGCCACCCAGCCGACGAACGTCGTCGAGCTCCAGGGCACCACGGGCTCCGCACCGGCCATCGACCGCAAGCAGGGCTTCGAGGACGCCACCAAGAGCAACGCGAACGTCAAGCTCCTCGACTCGCAGACGGGCGACTTCACGCGGGCCGGCGGCAAGACGGTCATGGAGGGCTTCCTGACGAAGTACCCCGACATCAACCTCGTCTACGCGCACAACGACGACATGGCCCTCGGCGCGATCGAGGCTATCGAGGCCGCCGGCAAGAAGCCGGGCACCGACATCAAGATCGTCTCGATCGACGGCGTCAAGGACGGCATGACGGCGCTGTCGGAGGGCAAGATCAACTACATCGTCGAGTGCAACCCGCTCCTGGGCCCTGACCTCGCCGACATCATCAACACCCTGCACGGTGGCGGGACCGTCGAGCCGCGCATCGTCACGCACGACGACGCGTTCGACCAGGCCGCGGCCACGGCGGCACTGCCCACGCGGCAGTACTGACGCAAGCCCGCCTCCGGGGTGCTGACCGTGGCGAGCGGTCAGCACCCCGGAGGTGTCCCTCCGGTCCGGACGAGAGGTCGACGATGACCATCACCCCCACCGCCGTCCCCGCGGACCCGCCCGCGGGCCCCGCAGATCCGCCCGACGGACCCGACCGCTCGCCGGTCGTCGTGATGTCGGGCATCACGGTCACGTTCCCGGGCGTGAAGGCGCTCGACGGCGTCGACCTGCGCCTGTTCCCCGGTGAGGTGCACGCCCTCATGGGAGAGAACGGCGCCGGCAAGTCCACCCTCATCAAGGCGCTCACCGGCGTGTACGCGATCGACGCGGGCCGGATCGTCGTCGACGGCACCGACCGCACGTTCGCCGGTCCGGCCCAGGCCCAGCTGGCCGGGATCAGCACCGTGTACCAAGAGGTCAACCTGTGCGACAACCTCTCGGTCGCCGAGAACGTCATGCTCGGCCACGAGGTGCGCCGCGCCGGGCTGGTGGACTTCCGGGCCACCCGCCGGGCGGCGCGCGAGCACCTGCGCGCGCTCAACCTCGACATCGATCCGGCGTCGACGCTGTCCTCGCACTCGCTGGCCGTCCAGCAGCTCGTCGCGATCTGCCGCGCGATCGTCGTGGACGCTCGCGTGCTCATCCTCGACGAGCCCACGTCCAGCCTCGACGCGGCCGAGGTGGCGCGCCTGTTCGCGGTGGTCCGCGACCTGCGCGACCGCGGTGTGGCGATCCTGTTCGTGTCGCACTTCCTCGAGCAGGTGTACGCGATCAGCGACCGCATGACGGTGCTGCGCAACGGCACGCTCGTGGGCGAGTACCGCACGGCCGACCTGCCGCGGGTCGAGCTCGTGCAGAAGATGATCGGCCGTTCCCTGGAGGTGCTCGAGCAGCTCGAGGAGGCGCCGAAGCGGGTCGTCGCCGAGCGCGGGGACGTCCAGCCGTACGTCCAGGCCCTCGGCCTCGGCCGCAAGGGGTCGATCGAGCCGTTCGACCTCGAGGTCTATCCCGGCGAGGTCGTCGGGCTGGCGGGCCTGCTGGGCTCCGGGCGCACCGAGCTCGCGCGCCTGCTGTACGGCGCGGACCGGTCGGACGTCGGCGAGCTGCGCGTCGAGGGGCAGCCGACGAAGCTGCGCACCCCCCGCTCGGCCCTGGCCCGGCGGATCGTCTACTCCTCGGAGAGCCGCAAGACCGAGGGCATCATCGGCGACCTCACCGTGCGCGAGAACATCGTGCTCGGCCTGCAGGCGGAGCGCGGCTGGCTGCGCCGGATCCCGCAGCGCAAGGCGGACGAGGTCGTGGCGCAGTACGTCGAGCAGCTCGGGATCCGGCCGGCGAACCCGGACGCGATCGCGGGCAACCTCTCCGGAGGCAACCAGCAGAAGGTGCTGCTGGCCAGGTGGCTCGCCACCCAGCCGCGCCTCCTGCTGCTCGACGAGCCGACGCGCGGCATCGACGTCGGGGCGAAGGCCGAGATCCAGCGGCTCGTCGCCGAGCTCGCGGAGCAGGGCATGGCCGTCGTGTTCATCTCGGCGGAGCTCGAGGAGGTGCTGCGGCTGTCGCACCGGATCGCGGTGCTCCGGGACCGGCGCAAGATCGGCGAGCTCATCAACGGGGACGACGTCACGACCGACGACGTCGTCGACCTCATCGCGAGCGGAGGGCAGGACGCATGAACCTCGGTGCGATCGCACGTCACCGGCTGTTCTGGCCGCTGGTCGCCCTCGCCGTCCTGCTGGTCGCGAGCGCGCTCAAGTCCCCCTCCTTCCTGGACCTCACGGTGCTCGACGGCCACCTGTTCGGAGGCCCTGTCGACATCCTGCGTCGGTCGTCGGTGCTGCTCCTGGTCGCCCTCGGCATGACCCTCGTCATCGCGACGCGCGGCATCGACCTGTCGGTCGGCGCCGTCATGGCCATCGCGGGGGCCGTCGCGCTCACGCAGATCGCCGCGTCGCCCGACCCCGGCGCCCTGAGCACCGTGGTCGTGGCCATGCTGACCGCCGTCGCGGTCGCCCTCGCGATCGGCGTCTTCAACGGGTTCCTCGTGGCGGTGGTCGGCATCCAGCCGATCGTCGCGACGCTCATCTTCATGACGGCCGGCCGGGGTATCGCCATGCTCATCACGGGCGGGCAGATCACCACGGTGACGAGCCCGCCGTACAAGACGCTCGCGTCCGGCTACTGGCTGGGCCTGCCGGTCGCGGCGCTCATCGCCGCGTTCGTGTTCGCCGTGACGGCGCTCCTCACGCGCCGCACCGCGCTCGGCGTCCTCATCGAGTCCGTGGGCATCAACCCGTCGGCGTCCCGCCTCGCGGGAGTCCGGGCCAGGACGATCATCTGGACCGTCTACGTCATCTGCGCCCTGTTCGCGTGCCTCGCGGGCTTCATCCGCAGCTCGGACATCATGGCGGCCGACTCGAACAACGTGGGGCTGTTCATCGAGCTCGACGCGATCCTCGCGGTCGTCATCGGCGGCACGTCGCTGGCGGGCGGGAAGTTCTCGCTCACGGGCACGCTGATCGGCAGCCTGGTCATCACCACGCTCACCCTGTCCATCACGATCCTCGGTATCCCCGTGAACGCCGTGTCCCTGTTCAAGGCCCTCGTGGTCATCGCCGTGTGCCTGCTGCAGTCGCCCGTGGTGCAGCGCAGGATGCGCAGCCGGCGACGTCCCGTGGCGCCCGTCCCCGTGGAGGTACCGGCCTGATGGCGACCGACCAGCTCACGCCCACCCGGTCCTCCGGCACCTCCGCCCCGGAGCCGGCTCCCCGGTGGCGGCTCGACGCGCGCTACCAGCCCGTGCTGGGCACCGGGGTGGTGCTCGCGGTGATGCTCGCCGTCGGCGGCTCCCGGTACGAGAACTTCCTCACCGGCCGCATCATGGCGAACCTGCTCATCAACAACTCGTTCCTCGTGGTCCTCGCGGTGGGCATGACGTTCGTCATCCTCACCGGCGGCATCGACCTGTCCGTCGGCGCCGTCGTCGCGCTGTCCGGGTGCATCTCCGCGTGGATGTTCACGCACGGGTGGTCGGCCGCCGTCACCCTCCCGGTGTGCGTGCTCGTCGGCACGCTCATCGGTCTCGCGGTCGGCGTCATGGTGCACGTCTTCGAGATCCAGCCCTTCATCGCGACGCTCGCCGCGATGTTCCTGGCCCGTGGCCTCTGCTACCTCGTCGCCCCCGAGTCCATCCCGATCACGGACCCGACCATCGTGAAGCTGTCGCAGACGCGGTGGGGCACGGCCGACGGCCTGGTGGTGACGCCGAGCGGGCTCATCGCGCTGGCCGTCGTCGCGGTCGCGTTCGTCGTGCTGCACTACACGCGGTTCGGTCGCACGGTGTACGCGATCGGCGGCAACGAGCAGTCCGCGCGGCTGATGGGCCTGCCGGTGGCACGGACCAAGGTGCTCGTGTACGTCATCAGCGGCACCTGCGCCGGCCTCGGGGGGCTGCTGTTCGCGATCTTCTCCCGGTCCGGCTACTCCCTGACGGGCGTCGGCATGGAGCTCGACGCGATCGCGGCGGTCGTCATCGGCGGCACGCTGCTCACCGGCGGCACCGGGTTCGTCCTCGGGTCGGTGCTGGGGGTCGCGGTGCTCGGGCTCATCCAGACGATCATCACGTTCCAGGGCACCCTGAGCTCCTGGTGGACCAAGATCGTCATCGGCGGGCTGCTGCTCGTGTTCGTCGTGCTGCAGCGCCTCCTGGTGCTACGACGGCGATGAGCTGACGTCGACGGCGGCCCCGGCAGACGTCCGGGGCCGCCGTCGGCCGCGCTCAGGGCCGCGCCGCGAACCGTTCCAGCAGCTCGGCGTGACCGGACACGATGATGAGGTCGCTCGCCGAGATGCGTGTCGCCGGCGTGGCGTAGACGAACTCGACGCCGGGGCTCTTGACCCCGATGACGGTCACCCCGTAGCGCTGCCGGATGTTCGACTGCGCGAGCGTGAACCCCTGGATCTCCTTCGGCGGCCGCATCTTCACGACGGTGAACCCGTCCTCGACCTCGATGTAGTCGAGCAGCTTGCCGGACACCAGGTGCGCCACCCGCGACCCGGCGTCGGCCTCGGGCAGCACCACGTGGTGCGCGCCGATCCGCTGCAGGATCCGCGCGTGCTCGGAGCTGATGGCCTTCGCCCAGATCTGGGGCACGCCGATGTCCACGAGGTTGCCGGTGATGAGCACGGACGCCTCGAGGTAGGACCCGACACCGACCACGGCGACGGGGAACTCCCGCGCGCCGAGCTGCTCGAGCGCCTCGGGGTTGGTGGCGTCGGCCTCGACGAGCGCGATCCGCCCGGCCCACTGGGCGACCAGGTCGGGGCTGCGCTCCACGGCCAGCACGTCCTGGCCCAGCCGGTCGAGCGTCGCAGCGATGGCCGAGCCGAACCGGCCGAGGCCGATCACGAGCACGCCGCTGTCCTTCTTGGGGGTGCGCGGCGCGTTGTGCGTGCCGCTCGAGTCGCGCAGGCTCTCAGCCAATGATCGGCCTCTCCTCGGGGTACCGGATGACCCGACGACGGTTGCGCAGCGCGAGCGCGGCGGCGAGCGTCATCGTGCCGGTCCGGCCGGTGAACATCAGGACGGTGAGCACGTACTTCGCGGGGGTCGGCAGCTCGGCGGTCAGGCCGGTGGACAGGCCGCACGTGCCGAACGCGGAGATCACCTCGAACAGGATGCGGTCGAGGGTGTCGCCCGTCATCGCCAGCAGGAGGAGCGACGAGATCAGCACCATCGTGGCCGAGATGAGCGAGACGGCGATGGCGACCTGCAGCGCCTCACGGGGGACCCGCCGCCCGTAGGCCTCGACGTCGCGGTCGCCACGCGACTCGGCGACGATGGCGAGGAGCATGACGGCGAGCGTCGTGACCTTGATGCCGCCGGCCGTGGAGGCCGAGCCGCCGCCCACGAACATGAGCGCGTCCATGAGCAGCCAGGTGCTCTCGTGCATGTCGCCGATGTTCACCGTCGAGAAGCCGCCGGACCGCGGCATCACGCCGGCGAACAGCGAGGCGAGCGTGGTCGCGCTGGCGTCGAGCGGCGCGAACGTGAGCGCATTGGTCCACTCGAAGGCGGCGACGAGCACGGACCCGGCCACGACGAGCGCGATGCTCGTGGTGATCGTCAGCTTCGAGTGCAGGCTCCAGCGGCGCGCCTCCCGCAGGCGCCGGCCCACGTTGAGGATCACGGGAAACCCGAGGGAGCCCACGAACACGCCGACGATGATCGGCAGGAGCACCCACCAGTCCGACTTGTAGGGCGCCAGGCCGTCGAGGGTCGGCACGAAGCCGGCGTTGTTGAACGACGAGATCGCGTAGAACACGGCCTGCCACGCGGACGAGCCCCAGCTCTGCCCGTCGAGGCGGAACCGGGGGAACAGGATGACGGCGATCGTGACCTCGAGCACCAGGGACGTGACGATGACCGTGCGGACCAGGGACCCCACCTCGCCGAGGCGGGTGGTCTTGGTCTCCGACGAGACCAGCAGCCTCTGCGTGAGGCCGATCCGCCGGGACACGGCCATGCCGAGCAGCGAGGCCAGCGTCATGACGCCGAGGCCGCCGATCTGGATGGCGACCAGGATGACGACCAGCCCCCACGACGACCAGTACGACCCCGTCGGCACGGTGATCAGGCCGGTCACGGTGGTGGCGGACGTGGCGGTGAAGAGGGCGTCGATGAAGGGCGCCCGTGTCCCCTGCGACGTCGCCCACGGCGCGGACAGGAGCACCGTGATGATCCCGATGACGCCGCCGAACACTCCGATGGCGAGCCGTGCGGGCGACTGCCTGGCGAGCCGGTCCACCAGCTCGCGGGCATGCCAGCCGACGCCTGGGCCACCGCGCGCCATCACACCTCCATCGACCGGCCGGCCTCGCCGGACGGGACAACTCTGACACGCCGGTCGCACGGGTTCGACACCGTCGTCCAGGTGTCGGATCGACAGCGCTGCCGGTCGGGTGCCACGGTGGGCGCATGACGTCGCCGGGGGAGCGCAGCTCGACGCTGCCCGTGCGCGTGGTGTGGTCCCCGGAGATGCTCGGCTACGACTTCGGCCACGGTCATCCCATGACCTCCGAGCGGCTGGACCTCACGATGCGGCTCGCCCGTGCGCTGGGCCTGCTCGACCACCCGGACGTGGAGCTGCACGGGGCCGGCCCCGCGACCGACGCGCTGCTGGCGACGGTCCACCAGCCGGAGTACGTCGCCGCCGTGCACGCCGCCGCGGACCACGGCACGCCCGACCTGTCGCGCGGCCTGGGCACGAGCGACGACCCCGTGTTCCCGCACATGCACGAGGCGGCGGCCCGGGTGGTGCAGGGATCGGTCGACTCGGCGCTGGCCGTCTGGGAGGGACGCGCGGAGCACGCGGTGAACATCGCCGGCGGGCTGCACCACGCGATGCCCGGTGCGGCCTCGGGGTTCTGCGTCTACAACGACGCGGCGGTCGCGATCCGCGCCCTCCTCGACGCGGGCGCGGAGCGGGTGGCGTACGTCGACGTGGACGCGCACCACGGTGACGGCGTGCAGACGGTGTTCTGGGACGAGCCGCGCGTGCTCACCGTCTCCGTGCACGAGACCGGGCAGGCACTGTTCCCGGGGACGGGGCACGCGGGGGAGACGGGTGGTCCGGGCGCTCCCGGCGCGGCCGTGAACGTGCCCCTGCCGTCCGGGACCGGCGACGCCGGCTGGCTGCGGGCGATCGACGCCGTCGTCCCGGCGGTGCTGCGTGCGTTCGCGCCGGACGTCGTCGTCTCGCAGCACGGCTGCGACACCCACACGATGGACCCGCTCACGCACCTGCGGATGTCGGTGGACGGCCAGCGCGCGGCCGCGACGCTGCTGCACGACCTCGCGCACGAGGTCGCCGCCGGCCGGTGGGTCGCACTGGGCGGCGGCGGGTACGCGGTGCTCGACGTGGTGCCCCGGTCGTGGGCCCATCTGCTCGGCGTCGCCACGCACCGGCCCGTCCCCCTCGGCACCGAGGTACCCGAGACGTACCGCGACCTCGTCCGTGACCGGTACGGGCGGCAGGGGCCGGACCGCATGACCGACGGCCGTGACCCCGTCTTCAGCCCGTGGTCCGCCGGCTACGACCCGGCCAGCGACGTCGACCGCGCCATCCGAGCTGCGCGCGTCGCCGCCTTTCCCGCCCTCGGCCTGGATGCCGACCACGACTGAGGGGCACGCCGCCCCGGTCCGGAGGCGGACGGTCGCGCGTGACAGGATCGCGTCATGCCCTGGCCGGTCACCACGTCACGCACCGTCTACGAGAACCGGTGGATCCAGGTGGTCGAGGACACCGTCGTCCGGCCCGACGGCGGGACCGGTCCGTACGGCGTCGTCACCGTCCGCCACCCGGCGGTCTTCGTGGTCGCGCTGACCCCTGACGACGAGATCCTGCTCGTGACGGTCGACCGGCACACCGTCGGCACGTCGGTCGAGGTGCCGGCCGGCGGCACGGACGGCGAGGACCCCGAGGTCGCCGCCCGGCGCGAGCTGCTCGAGGAGACGGGGTACACCGCCTCGTCCTGGCAGGTCGTGGGGACGATGACCGCGCTCAACGGCATCTGCCGCGCGCCGGAGACCGTGTTCCTCGCCCGGGACCTGGTGCTCGTCGGCGGCGACGAGGGCGGCGCTCGTGCCGAGGAGGGCATCACCGCGGTCCGCGCCGTCCCGGTCGCCGAGGTCCTGGCGCTCGTCCGGTCGGGCGGCATCACGGACGGTGAGACGGTCGCCGCCCTGATGTACGCCTTGCTGGAGCTCGGCCGGGTCGGTTGAGCAGCGGGCGCGGCGCTGCACGGACGCCACGGTCGTCAGGAGCCGGCGCGGGTGCGGGGCTGGTCGGGCGACGTCCCAGCAGTCCCCTCTTCCACACCAGTCCCAGGCGCCACTAGGGTGGTTCGGCACCCCGCTGTCGGGTGCGCGAGTCCGACGCGCCAGCCGGACAGGACGGATGAGCCGAGCGATGAGCGACCAGCCGGGCCGCACGCGATTCCTCACGGTCGTGGAGGTCGCCGACATCATGCGGGTGTCCAAGATGACCGTGTACCGGCTCGTGCACTCGGGCGAGCTGCCCGCGGTCCGTGTCGGCCGCTCGTTCCGCGTCCCGCAGGATGCGCTGGACCACTACCTCGCCACGTCGATGACCGTCGAGCCGCCCTCCACAGGCGAGCACAGACGCTCGTCGTGAGGCGCCTCGCGGGCGCCGCTGGGACGTCGTCCGGGCACCGCCAGGCGGTGCGGCGGCCGAGCGTCGCGGCCACGCCCGCCGATCGCGTAAGGTGGGGCCTCGGACTTTCTCCGTGCGTGGGCGACTCCGTCGAAGCTGCCAGTTCCCTGGCGATCGGCGCACCCGCGTCGATCGACCACCAGCAGGCAGGGCCCGTGACCGGGCCTCCACCGGAAGCGAGTTGAGGACCCATGGGTTCCGTCATCAAGAAGCGCCGCAAGCGGATGGCCAAGAAGAAGCACCGCAAGCTGCTGCGCAAGACGCGCCACCAGCGCCGCAACAAGAAGTGACCCGATCGGGCCCGGCTGATGCCGGGCCCGACGTGTCTCCGGCGACACGCCCCGCCGCGCCGACTGACCGGGCGCCGACAGACCGCGAGCCGATGACCGCGAGCCGATGACCGCGAGCCGATGACCGCGAGCCGACGGCCCACCCCCCGCAGGGACCGTCGTGCCCGGCGCGTGGGCGTCGCCCCTGCTGGGCCTCCCCGGCCCGGTGGTCGCGGTCAGAGCGGCCGTTCCAGCACGTAGTCGTCCTCGACGCGGCTGCCGACGCTGAAGTGCTTGGTGCCCACCACGGCGAACCCCGACCGGGCGTAGAACGCCTGGGCACGGGTGTTCTGCTGGTTCACGCCGAGCCACATGCCGTGGGCGCCCCGGTCCCGGGCCACGTCGAGCGAGGCACCCATGAGTGCGTGGGCGACACCGCTGCCGTGGTGGTCGGGATGCACGTAGCACTTGGACAGCTCGATCGTCGGCCGGAGGGTGAGGGCGGCGCGGACGTCGTCGTCGGTGGGCTCGCCCTCGACCAGCATCGTGTAGCCGGCCAGCGGGGCCGGACCCGTGCGGTCGTCAGGTTCGGCCGCCCGGTCGTCGCCCTGGTCGTCAGCCCGGTCGTCGGACCCGTTCTCCGCCCGGTCGACCTCCGCGACGAGCACCGCGCGCGACGGGTCGGCGAGGTACTCGGCGAACCTGGCGGTGGACAGGACGGCGGCGACGAACTGCTGCTGGTCGGCAGCGGTCGACCCGGGTGGGCAGGCGAGCGGGAACGTGAGCGCCGCCAGCTCGGCCAGCGGCACGATGTCGGAGGCGGTCGCCGGGCGGGTGCGGAGCGGCATCCGGGCAGCATACGTTCGGCCGACCGGGGGCCGGCGCCCGCGGGCGGACGGGGACGACTGGGCTCGTTCGCGGTGCCGGCCGGTGCCGGGCCGTCGCCGTGCCGGGCCCTCCGGTGGCCGGGCCACCGCCGTGCCGGGCCACCGCCGTGCCGGCCCCCGTGCCGAGCCACCCCCGCGCCGGGCCACCCTCGCGCCGGCCACCGCCGTGCCGGGCCAGTCAGGGCAGGCGGTTGCGGAGCGAGCGTCTGACCATGCGGACGACGATCCCCAGGGCCCACGCCAGGCCCGCGAGGCTCGCCAGGTTGACCGCGTGCCGGTTGGCGCTCGCGCGCCGGTGACCGCCGCGGAACTCCCGGACGGGCCAGCCCACCTCGAGCGCGTGGTGGCGGAGCCGCCGGTCGGGGTTGATGGCGCACGGGTTGCCGACCTCGGAGAGGATCGGCACGTCGTGCGTGGAGTCCCCGTACGCGTACGACCGGGCGAGGTCGATGCCGTGCCGAGCAGCGAGCTCGCGGACGGCGGCCGCCTTGGCGGTGCCGTGCAGCATGTCCCCGACGAGCCGGCCCGTGTAGTAGCCGTCGGCGTGCTCCGCGACGGTGCCGAGGGCGCCCGTGACACCGAGCCGGCGGGCGAGGAGGTCGCCGATCTCCACCGGCGTGGCCGTCACGAGCCACACCTCGTGGCCCGCTGCGACGTGCGCGTCGAGCAGGGCCTGCGTGCCGGGGTAGATGCGCAGGCACAGCACCTCGTCGTAGACGTCCTCCGCGACGGCGGTCACCTCGGCCACGGAGTGGCCCGTCATGATGGCGAGCGCCCGGCTGCGCAGCTCGTCGATCTGCTCCTTGTTCTCGCCGAAGGTGCGGTAGCGGATCTGGTGCAGGGCGAACTCGAGGATGTCCCTCTTGCGGAAGAACCCGCGCCGGTACAGGCCGACGGCGAGGTGGAACGCGCTGGCGCCGCGGATGATCGTGTTGTCCACGTCGAAGAACGCGCCGATCGGCGGGGCGCCCGGCTCGGCCGCGGCGAGCGCCTGGTCGGCGTCCACGAGGCCCGCCCGGGACGGGGGCGGCACAGGGCCGTTCGTGTGACGCACGCCGCAACTCTAACGAGGCTGACCGTCGCGCGACGCGTCGCTACCGTGAGCACGTGTCCGCCTCCTCTGTCCCGTCCGCGCGGGTCGTCCTGTACGGCCGTGCGGGCTGCCACCTGTGCGACGACGCCCGCGCGCTGGTCGTGCGCGTCTGCGGCGAGACGGGCGACGCGTGGGTGGAGGTCGACGTCGACGACCCGGCGGCGGCGCTCACGGCGGGGGAGCGCAACGAGCTGAGCGAGATGGTGCCCGTCGTCGACGTGGACGGCGTCCGCCGCGGCTACTGGCGGATCGACGAATCTCGCCTCCGCCGGGCCCTGGCTGCGGCCCCCCGCACCACCTAACCTGACGTCCACGGTCCGTGTGGGCCGGTGGCGGGGTGCGGGGGTCGGCGTGGACAACCAGCCTGGACGTACGGGTGAGCGCGGAGCCGGGCGCGGTGGCGCCCACGGCCGACCGGTGCCGCCCTCGACGGTGGTGCGCCTGCCCGGGTACCTGCGCGCGCTCGACGCGCTCACCGCCGAGGGTGTGGTCCTGACCTCGTCGGACGAGCTCGCCGGCCGGGCGGGCGTGAACCCCGCGCAGCTGCGCAAGGACCTGTCGTTCCTCGGCTCGTACGGTCGGCGGGGGATCGGCTACGACGTCGCGCACCTGTCGGAGCAGGTCGGCACGGTGCTGGGCCTGACCACGCAGCGCCGTGTGGTCATCGTGGGCATCGGCAACCTCGGGCACGCGCTGGCCAACTACTCCGGCTTCGCCGAGAGAGGGTTCGCAGTGGTCGGCCTGGTGGACGCGGACCCCGCGGTCGTCGGCACCACCGTCGCCGGTCTGGTGGTGCAGCCCTTCGACCGGCTCCGCACCCTGGTGTCGTCGACGGACGCCAGCATCGGCGTGATCGCGACGCCGGCGCCCGGCGCCCAGGAGGTCTGCGACGCGCTCGTCGAGGCGGGGATCGGCGGGATCCTCACGTTCGCGCCGCGCGCCCTGCGGGTGCCGGACGGGGTGGACGTGCGGGCGGTCGACGTCGCCTCCGAGCTCGCGATCCTGGCCTTCCACGACCAGTGGCGCTCGGCGACGCTGGCGTGACGGGACCCGGCCGTCGTCGCCACCGGGACGCGCGGGAGGCCGGCAGCCCCCTGTCGGGGTGCCGCCGGCCTCCGGCCAGGGTCCTGAGGGGGTCAGCCCTGGTGGATCGCCGAGACGTCGAGCGCGATCACGACCTTGTCGGACACGAGGACGCCGCCGGCCTCGAGGGCCGCGTTCCACGTCAGCCCGAAGTCCTTGCGGGAGATCGTCACGCCGGCCTCGAAGCCGGCGCGGGTGTTGCCGAACGGGTCCACCGCGGTGCCGTTGAACTCG
This sequence comes from Cellulomonas sp. URHB0016, assembly GCF_054057935.1. NCBI lineage: Bacteria > Bacillati > Actinomycetota > Actinomycetes > Micrococcales > Cellulomonadaceae > Cellulomonas > Cellulomonas sp. URHB0016. Next base: position 3,591,235 of record NZ_JBSRZU010000001.1, read on the forward strand.
GTGGCGAGCTCCACCGGCTGCGTGACGCCGTGGACGGTGAGGTCTCCGGCGATGACGTGCCCGCTGCCCGTCTCGCGGACCTCCGTGGAGACGAACGTCCAGGCGCCGAACTTCTCGACGTCGAAGAAGTCGCCGCCCTTGAGGTGCCCGTCGCGGTTCGCGTCGCCGGTGGAGACCGTCGAGGGGTCGAGCGTGACGGACACCGAGGTGCCAGCCAGGTCCTCGCCGACGGTGATGGTGCCCTCGGTGACCGCGATCGTGCCGCGCACCTTGGAGATGCCCGCGTGGCGGACCGTGAACGCCGCCTCGGTGTGCGAGGCGTCGATGACCCAGGTGCCGGTCGTGAGGCCGGCCGGCAGTGCGGTCGCGGTGGTGCTCATGAGGTCCTCCACAAGTTTGTTGAACGATCAACCATCGATAGTTTCTAGTTGTACTAGACTTCTCGCACCAGCGCAACCCCCTGGAGGATCGCCCGTGACCACCAGCACACCCGATGTGGCCGGCGGCCGCCCGGTCGCGACCGCCGAGGCCGTGCAGTGGCTCACGGCCGACCAGCAGGTGCTCTGGCGCGCCTTCCGAGAAGGGGCGCAGCGCCTGTCGGATGTGCTCGCGCACGAGCTCGAGTCGCAGTCGGGCCTGTCGACGCACGAGTACGAGGTGCTGGTGCGACTGTCCGAGGCGCCCGACCGCACGCTGCGGATGGCTCAGCTCGCCAACAACCTCGCCCACTCGCGCAGCAGGCTGACGCACACCATCCGTCGTATGGAGGAGTCGGGCCTCGTGGTCCGGACGCCGTGCTCCGACGACGCCCGCGGCGTGAACTGCACCATGACCGACCAGGGGTGGGACGTGCTCGTCGCGGCCGCGCCCGGGCATGTCCGGTCGGTCCGCGACCACCTCGTCGACGTGCTCACGCCCGAGCAGTTCCGGGCGCTCGGCGAGGCCATGGACGCCGTCCGGGCGCACCTCACGGGTGGCCCGTGTCACGTCGAGTGACCGTCCGATCCGTCGGGAGCACCCAGGTGGGGCTGCGAGACTGACCCCCATGGTCGCCACCACCATCCACCTGCTGCGCCACGGCGAGGTGCACAACCCCGAGGGCGTGCTCTACGGGCGGCTGCCGGGATACCACCTGTCCGAGCGCGGGCACGAGATGGCCCGCGTGGTCGCCGACCACCTGTCGGGCGCGTCGGACCGCGCGGGTGCGACACCGGGCACTGCGCACGACGTGGTCGCCGTGGTCGCGTCCCCGCTGCAGCGCGCGCAGGAGACCGCCGGTCCGATCGCCGCGGCGTTCGGTCTCGGCATCGTCACGGACCAGAGGCTGATCGAGGCGGGCAACCACTTCCAGGGCATGACGTTCGGTGTGGGCGACGGCTCCTTGCGCCACCCGAACCACTGGCCCTACCTCCGCAACCCGTTCCGCCCGTCGTGGGGCGAGCCGTACCGCGACCAGGTCGACCGCATGCTCGCCGCAGTCGACACGGCGCGCGCGCAGGCCCGTGGCCACGAGGCGGTGCTCGTCAGCCACCAGCTCCCGGTGTGGGTCACCCGGCTCGCCCTCGAGAAGCGCCCGCTCTGGCACGACCCCCGGCGCCGGCAGTGCTCCGTGGCGTCGCTGACGAGCCTCGTGTTCGAGGACGACACGCTCGTGCGGATCTCCTACACCCAGCCGGCTGCGGCACTGCTGCCCGGCACGTCGTCGGTCCCGGGGGCCTGAGGTGCGGCTCCGTCACGCGCGCACCCGCACGGCCGCAGTCGTCGTGCTCGTCGGCCTGCTCGCTGCCTGTACCGGCGGCGGAGACGGGTCGGGCACCCCGGAGGACGTCACCGACCAGAACTACCAGTCGGGCGACGGCAGCGCGACGAAGTGGGCGTCGTCGGACCGCAAGGGCCCGGTCGAGCTCGCCGGGACCGACTTCGACGGCAACCCCGTCGACACGGCCGGCTGGAAGGGCGACGTCGTCGTCCTCAACACGTGGTACGCCAACTGCCCGCCGTGCCGCGCGGAGGCGCCCGACCTGGTCGCGCTCGCCACCGAGTACGCCGACCAGGGCGTGCACGTGCTCGGCATCAACGGGACCGACGCCGCAGGGGCCGCCCAGGCGTTCCAGCGCCAGTTCGAGGTGCCGTACCCGAGCATCGCGGACAGCGACGGCACCGCGGTCGCCGACCTGCAGGGCACGGTGCCGATCAACGCCGTGCCCACCACGGTCGTGCTCGACCGCGACGGCAAGGTCGCGGCCCGGGTCCTCGGGCTGGCGGACGCCTCGACGCTGTCGGCCATCGTGGACGAGCTCCTCGCGGAGCAGCCGTCGTGAGCCTCGCGGCGAGCGTGCTCCTCGCCGGCGCGGGTGACGCGTTCGGCCGGACCATCACGTCCGGCTCGATGCTCCTCGCGGTCCCCGTGGCGGTCCTCGCCGGGCTGGTCTCGTTCGCGTCGCCGTGCGTCCTGCCGCTCGTGCCGGGCTACCTCGGCTACCTGGGCGGCATGGCCGGCTCGACGTCGTCCGCCACCCGGTCGTCGGGGACCCGCCCGTCCGGCACCGGCGCGCCGGACGGAGGCTCCTCGCGTGGCGCCACCGCGACCGCCGTCCGGACGGCACCGCAGCGCAGCCGCGTGCTCGCAGGCGTCGTGCTGTTCGTGGCCGGCTTCACCGCCGTGTTCGTCGTCTACGGCGTGCTCGCCGGCTCCCTCGGCAGCGCCCTGCACCGGTGGCAGGACCCGGTCACGCGCGTGCTCGGCGTGGTCGTCATCCTCATGGGCCTGGCGTTCCTCGGGCTCGTGCCCTTCCTGCAGAACGAGCGACGCCTGCACCTCGCGCCGCGCGCCGGGCTGTGGGGAGCGCCCCTGCTCGGCATCACGTTCGGGCTCGGCTGGACGCCGTGCATCGGCCCGACGCTCGCGGCGATCCTCACGCTGTCCCTCGGGGACGGGTCCGCCGTGCGCGGAGGTCTGCTCGCGGTGGCGTTCTGCGTCGGCCTGGGCCTGCCGTTCCTGCTCGTCGCGCTCGGCGTGGAGAGCAGCACGCGGATGCTCGGGTTCCTCCGGCGGCACCGGCTCGCGATGATGCGGCTCGGCGGCGCCATGCTGGTGCTCCTCGGCCTCGCGCTCGTCACCGGCGTGTGGGGCGACTGGGCCTCCTGGCTGCAGGGCCGCCTGACCGGCACCGACGGATTCGTGCCGGTGGTGTGACGTGAGCGCGTACCGCCCGGAGGGTCTCGACGACGCCTTCACCGCCACCCTGACCGACGACCACCACCCGTCGCCCGCCCCCGTGCTGCCGTCGATCGGGTTCACCGGCTGGCTGCGCTGGGCGTGGCGTCAGCTCACCAGCATGCGGGTGGCCCTGCTGCTGCTCATGCTGCTCGCCGTCGCCGCCGTGCCCGGCACCGTGTGGCCGCAGCGGGTGCAGAGCCCGGAGAAGGTCGCCGCCTACCTGATCGACCACCCGACCACCGGCCCCTGGCTCGACCGCCTCGGGTTCTTCGGCGTGTACTCGTCGATCTGGTTCTCGGCGATCTACCTCCTGCTGTTCGTGTCCCTGGTCGGCTGCATCCTGCCGCGCACCGCCGTGCACCTGCGGGGCGTGCAGGGACGCCCACCGCGCACCCCCCGCCGGTTCGGCCGGTTCCCCGCGCAGGGGCAGGGGGCCACGGACGACGCGCCCCGCGTGGTCGTCGAGCGCGCCGCCGCCCTGCTGCGCCGCGGGCGGTCGTGGCTGCCGTTCTGGCCCACGTACCGGGTGGACACCCACGACGAGGGTGGCGGCGCCTGGTCCGTCTCCGCCGAGCGCGGCTACCTGCGTGAGACGGGCAACCTGCTGTTTCATCTCGCGCTCGTCGGCCTGCTGGTCTCCGTCGCGACCGGGCAGCTCCTGCACTACCGGGGCCAGGCGATCGTCGTCCAGGGTCGCGGCTTCGCGAACGCCCAGGTGGACTACGACACGTTCGAGCAGGGCACCGCGTTCCGGCCCGCCACGCTCGTGCCGTTCACGCTGCGGCTGGACGACTTCGAGGCCCGGTTCGACCCCGACACGCTGCAGTCCCGCGACTTCACCGCACACGTCACGCTCACCGAGCCGGGATCGGACCCCGAGGCCCGCACCATCAAGGTCAACCACCCGCTCGACGCCGGCGGCGCCAAGGTCTACCTGCAGGGCAACGGGTACGCGCCCGACATCACCGTGCGGGACCGGTCGGGCGAGGTCGCCTACGCGGGGCCGGTGCCGTTCCTGCCGCAGGACGAGGTCTACACGTCCCGGGGCGTGCTCAAGGTGCCGGACGTCTCCGGCGACCAGCCGCAGGTGGGCATCATCGGCTACCTGCTGCCCACCGCGCAGGAGGTCGGCGACCACCTGTTCCGGTCCGTCGACCCGCAGCCGGACGACCCGCTTCTCGTGCTGTCCGTGTGGTCCGGCAACCTCGGCCTGGACACCGGCGTACCGCAGAACGTCTACCAGCTCGACGAGTCCCGGCTCACGCAGTCGGTCGACGGCGCCGGCGCACCGGTCACGCTCTACGTGCGGCCCGGCGAGACGGTGGAGCTGCCCGACGACCTCGGTTCCCTGACGTTCGAGGGCCTGCCGCGCTACGTCGCGCTGGACCTGCGGCACGACCCCGCGCTGGCGTTCGTGCTGGTGTTCGCCCTGCTCGCTCTCGCAGGCCTGGCAGCGTCGCTCTTCGCGCCGCGGCGTCGCCTGTGGCTGCGGGCGGCTCCCGCGGCCGCGGACGCCGGGACCGGAGCCGGGACGGTCACCGACACCGGGACCGCAGGTGGCGGCGGCCGTACAGTGGTGACCGCCGCCGGCCTGGCCCGCGGTGACGACGTCGGGCTGCAGCCCGAGCTGGACAGGGTGCTCGCCGCGACGCTGGCCGCGTCGCAGAGCGCGCCGCCCGGCACGCCCCCCGGCACCAGGCCGAGTACCTCCGGCAGCACCCCGCACGGCATCCCCGACAGCACCCGAGAGAGCACGCCATGACCACCGGTGACCTCAGCACCCTGCTCGTGTGGGGCGCCATGACGGCGCTCACCGTCGCGCTCGTCGCGTACGCCGTCGACCTGGCCGGCATCGCCGAGCGCGCCCAGCGCCGGGCGCCCGCGAAGGAGCCGGCCGCAGCCGTCGGGGGCGGGACCATGACGGGGGCATCGACGACGGTGGCGACCCCGCCCTCCGGCACGGCCGCGGTCGGGCGGGCCACGACGCCCGACGACGGCCGGTCCCTGCGCGCCGAGGGCATCGCCCGCACCACCACGTACGTCGGCATCGTGCTGCTCCTCGGCGCGGTCGTCACGCGCGGCCTGGCAGCCGGGCGCTGGCCCACCGCCAACATGTACGAGTTCACGATCGTCGGTGCGCTGGTCGCCACGTCCGTCCTCGCGATCGTCCAGCGCCGACGCGTCATCGCCTTCGTCGGGGTGCTGGTGCTCGGCATCGCGGTCCTCGCGCTGGCGCTCGGCCTCCTCGTGTTCTTCGTCCGGGCCGACGCCGTCCAGCCGGCCCTGCAGAGCTACTGGCTGATCCTGCACGTCGGCGTCGCGATCACCGCCACCGGCGTGTTCACCGTCGCCTTCGCGGCGTCGGTGCTGCAGGTGGTGCAGGACGTCCGCGAGGGTGGTGGCCCCCGCCCCGCCGACGAGCCGGCCCGCCGCACCGACGTGCTCCGCGGCTGGGTGAGCGGGCCGCGCTTCGGCTGGCTGCAGCAGGCGCCGTCGGCGCGTGACCTGGAGGCCCAGGCCTTCCGCCTCAACGCCATCGGGTTCGTGCTGTGGACGTTCACGCTCATCGGCGGCGCCATCTGGGCCGAGCACGCCTGGGGCCGGTACTGGGGCTGGGACCCGAAGGAGGTCGGCACCTTCGTCGCGTGGGTCGTGTACGCCTCGTACCTGCACGCCCGCACCACGCGCGGCTGGAGCGGGCGCAAGGCCGCCTACTTCGTGTTCGTCGGCTACGCGGTGGTCCTGGCGAACTTCACGGTCGTGAACCTGTTCGTCACCGGGAAGCACTCGTACTCCGGGCTCTGACCAGCGGTCCCTGGGTTCTGACCAGCCTCCCTGGGGCTCTGACCCGCCGTCCCCGGGCTCGACTGCGACGGCAGGGGGCGGGCGAGCCGTCAGACCTGCGGGGACTCCTCGTCGGTGGGGCCCGCCTCGCGGCGGCGGCGGTCCTGGTCGAGCTTGCGCAGGAAGTCCGGGTCGTCGTCGGGCGCCACGGGTCCTCTGCGGCGCGTGACGGGCCTGCCCGGGCCTCGCGACGGTCCGCCGCCCGTCGCCGCGGCCGAGCGCCTCATCTGGCTGATCGCGATCCACGCGATCGACCCGAACAGGGGCACCAGCAGCACGAGAAGCACCCAGAGCACGCGGGGAGCGCCCAGACGCTCGTCGTCATCGCTGCGCACGATGTCGAGGACGCTGTACACCACGAGCCCGATGATCAGGAGCACACCCAGGTTCCGCAGCATCTGTCCACCCTAGGCGTGCCGGGGCGGTCTGTGGCGGTCCTACCCTGGTCCGGTGCCTCTGGTGACCTACTCCGTGCTGCGTCTCGCCCTGTTCGCGGTCTGCCTCGGCCTGCTGTGGTGGGCGGGCATGCGGTCGTGGCTCGTGGTGGTGGTCGCCGCCCTGGTCGCGTGGGGGCTGTCCTACGTGCTGCTGCGCGGCCCACGGGACGCGGCAGCGAGGCAGCTCGCGGACCGTGCGGAGCGGCGGCGCGCGCTCGCCGGTCGGGAGCGGTTCGGAGGCCGTGCACAGGAGGACGCGGACCTCGAGGACGCGGTGGACGAGGCGTCCCGGCAGGACGGCGGCACCGCCTGAGCGTCTCGCTCAGAGCGTGAGCCCCAGGCCGAGCAGCAGGCCGAACCCGAGCTCGAGCATCCCGGTGCCCGCCAGCACCGGCACGAGCGCCCGCCCGCGTGCGCCGAGCTGCACCACGACCACCAGCACCAGCGCCGGTGGCAGGAGCACCGTGACGAGCAGCGACCACGGCGCGACGATCGCGCAGGCCAACCCCAGCAGGATCGGGACGAGCACGAAGACGGCGTACAGCCGTCGGGCCCGGTGCTCCCCGAGCCGGACGGCGAGCGTCCGCTTGCCGACGAGGGCGTCGGTGGGCACGTCGCGCAGGTTGTTCACCATCAGGAGCGCGCAGGCCAGCAGCCCGACGGCGACCGCGCCGAGCCACGCGGGCCACGACAGCGTGCCTGCCTGCGTGTAGGTCGTGCCGAGCACGGCGACCAGCCCGAAGAACACGAACACGCCGACCTCGCCGAGCCCCTTGTACCCGTACGGGCTGCGACCGCCGGTGTAGGTCCAGGCCGCGACGATCGCCGCGGCTCCGACCAGCAGCAGCCACAGCTGGCCGGACAGCAGCACGAGCCAGAGCCCGAGGAGCGCCGCCAGGCCGAACATGGCGAACGCCGCGCCCTTCACCGAGCCCGGGCTGGCGGTCCCCGACGCAGTCAGGCGCAGCGGGCCCACCCGCTCGGTGTCGGTCCCGCGGATGCCGTCGGAGTAGTCGTTGGCGAAGTTGACGCCGACCTGCAGGGCGAGCGCGACGCCGAGCGCGAGGAGCGCGTGCCCCAGCACGGCCGCGTCGAGCTGTGCGGCCGCACCCGTGCCCACGAGCACCGGTGCTGCGGCCGCCGGCAGGGTGCGGGGTCGCGCACCGGCGACCCACTCGCTGGCTGTCGTCACGCCTGGCTCCTCTTCTCGGGGACGGGCGTTCGGGGCGCCCTGGGGTTCGTGCCGCCGTCGCGGGCGGTGGTGGTCGCCTGGGCGGCGGTGGCCGTGGCCGTGGTCGTGGCCGTGGTGCCGGCCGGCGCTCCGGTCGCCTCCGCGGCGAGCAGGGCGGTCGCGCGCCGGTCCGTCTTGCCGGGTCCGCGCGACGGCAGGGCCGGCACCACCGCGATGCGGCGCGGTGCGCTCGTCGCCCCGACCCGGTCGGCGACGAGGCCCCGCACGTCGTCGAGCGCCGGAGGACGGGCGCCGGGACGCAGCACGAGCACCGCCACCACGAGCTGGCCCCACTCGGCGTCGGGCACCCCCACCACGCAGGACTCCGCCACGGCCGGGAGCTCGGCGAGCGCGGCCTCGACGGGTGCCGGTGCGACGTTGGCGCCGCCGGACACGATGACGTCGTCGGCGCGTCCGAGCACCGTCAGCCTGCCGCCGTCGAGGCGTCCGAGGTCCTGCGTGCGCAGCACCCGCGGCTCACCGAGGAACGTCGTGGCGTCGAGGTCGGGTCGGCCCAGGTACCCCTCGGCGAGGACCGGCCCCGCGAGGAGCACCCGACCGAGGTCGTCGAGCGCCACCTCCACACGGTCGAGCGGACGGCCGTCGTACACGCAGCCGCCGCACGTCTCGGTCATGCCGTAGGTCGTGACGACGCGCACGTGCGCCTGGTGGGCGGCCTCCAGGAGCGTGGGCGGCGTCGACGCACCGCCCACGAGCACGGCGTCGTACCGCTGGAGCGCCTCACGGCCGGCCGGGTCCTCCAGCAGGCGGACCAGCTGCGTCGGCACGAGCGACGTGTAGAGCGGCGCATCGCCCGGCAGGCCGTCGGTCGCCGCGACGAATGCCGGAGCCCGGAACGGGCCCTCGGGCAGCACCGCGGGGCGGGTGCCGGCGAGCACCGACCGGACCAGGACCTGCAGGCCGGCGACGTGGTGCACGGGCAGCGCGAGGAGCCAGCGGCCCGGCCCCGAGAGCCGGCGTGCCGTGGCGTCGGCCGACGCCCGGAGCGCGTCGGCGGAGAGCATCACGTCGCGGGGCTCGCCGGTCGAGCCCGACGTGCGGACCACCACCGCCACTCCGTCGGGCACCGAGACGTCCGGACCGCCCACCTGCATCGGCCTCAGGGCGGGTCCCGTGCCGTCGAGTGCGCCAGCCAACACCGCGAGCAGGGCGTCCGGCCGGGCCGGGACGTCGTGCAGGGGGTGTTTCACCCGGACAGCGTAGGTGCAGCCCAGGTGCGTGCCGGCACGCGGGGCGGTCGCGTGGTCGTGCCGTGCTGCCAGGTCGGGGGCTGCCCGACCCGTAGAGTGACGCGCGGTCCGACCCCGAAGGAGCCCGCTGTGCCCTCTGCCCTGCCCGGTGTGTCGCGGCGACCGTTCCGCGTCGCCGCACTGACGTCCGTCGTCGCCGTCGTCCTCGCCGCGTGCGGCAGCGCCGCGTCCGACGACCCCACGGCCGCGCCGCCGGTGACGATGGCTCCGCAGATCGAGCCGGCGAAGGCCGCACCCCCCACACCGGTGGTCCCGCCGCGCTGGCCCCTGACCGGTCAGGGAGCGACTGACGTGGCGGTGCGACCCGCCCTCGCGGTCAAGATCGAGAACTCCGGCGAGGCCCGCCCGCAGACCGGTCTCGAGCAGGCCGACGTGGTGTGGGAGGAAGTGGTGGAGGGGGGCATCACGCGGTTCGTCGCGGTGTTCCACTCCCAGGTCCCCGCCGAGATCGGCCCGATCCGGTCGGTCCGCCCCATGGACCCGGCCATCGCGGCGCCGCTGCACGGTCTCGTCGCGTTCTCCGGTGGCCAGCCGGGGTTCGTCGACGCGCTCGCCGCCTCGGGCCTGCAGATCCTCAGCCAGGACAAGGGCACCGACGGCTTCTACCGCAAGCAGGGCGTGGCCCCGGCGCCGCACAACGTGTACGGCACGCCGCAGACGTTGTGGGGGCTGGCCGACGGCGCCCACAGTGCCGCCCCGCCCGCGCAGTTCACCATCGCCCGTCAGGCCGACCAGGCCACCGCGACGCTCTCCGGCACCCCGGCCGGCGCCGTGGACGTCACGATGTCCGGCTACTCCCACCCGCAGTGGACGTGGGACGCCGCATCGGGCACGTGGCAGCGTTCCGAGGGCGCCAAGCCCGCCACGGCACGGTCCGGGGCGCGGCTCGCGGCCACGAACGTCGTGACGCTCTCCGTCCGGCTCGTCGACTCGGGCACCACCGACCCCGCGGGCAACCCCGTGCCGGAGACGGTGCTCGACGGCTCGGGTACGGGACTCGTCGCGACCGGCGGCAAGACGCTGCCCGTCAACTGGTCCAAGGCGGCCCAGGACGCGCCCGTCGTGCTCACCACGGCCGAGGGGGCACCTGTGTCGCTCGCCCCGGGGATCACCTGGGTCGAGCTCGTGCCGGGCACCAGCGGCAGCGTCACGACGCGCTGACCGCGAACGGCGCTCGACCGGCGCCCGACCGGCGACCGACGTCCAGGCGACCTCCGGGCGATGTCCGTCCGCCCCCCGTCCGACGTCCGTCTGCCCTCAACCCGACGTCCGTCCGCCCTCGGCCCGACGTCCGTCCGGCCGGCCTCCATCTGACCTCCACATGACCTGCACCTGACCGCCGCCTGACCTCCGCCTGACGGCGCCGGGAGGTGTTCCGGAGGTCGCAAACGTCTCCGGACGCCGTCAGACGCTGCCCGGGCGCGCCTCGGCGGGCCGGCGCGTGGCACCCTGGTCGCGTCGGTGACGAGGAGCAGGGGGAAACGACATGACGCGAGGAACCGCGTTCGAAGGCGTCCGGGACGGGCGGCCGTCGGCCGTGGCGCGGAGGCTCCGCCGGGCCTCGTGGGGCCTCGCCGCCGCCGCCGTGCTCGGGCTCGCCGCCTGCTCGTCCGGCGGCTCCGACCAGCCGACGCCCACCGACGTGACCGCCCGTGCCAGCACAGGCGTGGACAAGTCCGGCGTCCCGGCGCCCGTCGTGCCGCCCACGTGGCCGCTGACCGGTGTGCTGGGCGACCCGGTGGCCCGGCCCGCCCTCGCGGTGAAGATCGAGAACACCGCGGTCGCGCGCCCCCAGACGGGGCTCGAGCAGACCGACGTGGTGTGGGAGACGATCGTCGAGTTCGACGTGTCCCGGTTCATCGCCGTCTTCCACTCCCAGGTCCCCGCCGAGGTCGGGCCCATCCGCTCCGTGCGTCCGATGGACCCGGTGATCCTGGCGCCGATGCACGGCCTGCTCGCGTTCTCCGGCGGCCAGCCGGGGATCCTCGACCTGGTCGCGGCGAGCGGCGTGCAGATGATCAGCCACGACGCCGGCGCCCCCGGCATGTACCGGACCAAGGACCGTTCGGCCCCGCACAACGTGTACGGCACGCCGCAGACGTTCTGGGACCAGGCCGACGCCGACCACCAGGCGCCCCCTGCCGAGCAGTTCCTGTTCGCCCGGTCCGCCGACCAGGCGGCAGCCGTCCTCGCGGGCACCCCGGCCGGCACGCTGTCGTTCCACCTGTCGCCGGCCTCGAACCCCGCGTGGACGTGGGACGCCGCGAGCGGCACGTGGCTGCGGTCGGAGGCGGCCGTCCCCGGCGACGGCCCGCAGCGGCGCGCAGCTCGCGGCGGTCAACGTCGTGTCGATCACCGCGGACCACCCGATCACGGAGTTCGGCGCCCAGGGCGGTACGCCGGTGCCGACCTACAACCTCGTCGGTGCGGGGGACGGCGTCGTCGCGACCGGCGGCAAGACGATCGCGGTGCGCTGGCAGAAGGACTCGCAGGACGCGCCGATGCGGCTGTTCCTGGCCGACGGGAGCCCGGCGAACCTGGCGCCCGGGAACACCTGGGTGGAGCTGGTGCCCGCGGGGGGCGGGTCGCTCACGATCGGCTGACGCCCGCCTGACTGCCGCCGCGGCCGTCACGGTGCCCGGCGCCGTGCTGGTCGCAGTGCTCGTCGCAGTGCCCGTCGCCGTGCTGGTCGCTGTGCCGGTCGCAGCACCCGTCGCCGGACCCGCCCACGTGCCCAGCACCGTGGCCGGCACCGTTGTCCGTCCCGGGGTGGACGGCTCGGCGCCGTGGGAGCGCCGCGAGGATGACGGCGGCGGGCCAGGTCGCGACGACGGGTCGACGCGGCGGTGGGCGGTGCGCGGCCAGGCTGAGGTCATGACCACTTCGGAGCACATCCGCACGGCGGCCGAGCACGACCTGCGGTCCCTCGGCGCCGTGGTCGGGGCGACCGTGACCCTCGTCGCGCTGCTCGTCGGCGTGGCGTGGGTCGCGGGGATGTTCGTCGACCTCGCCACCTGGGCCATGGCGTCGAGCTGACCGGCGCGACGCCCGAGACCCCGGCGGGTCGACGTCAGTACGCGTACGGGAACCCCGACCAGTCAGGGTCGCGCCGCTCGAGGAACGCGTCGCGCCCTTCGACGGCCTCGTCGGTCATGTACGCCAGCCGGGTCGCCTCCCCGGCGAACACCTGCTGGCCGGCGAGCCCGTCGTCCGCGAGGTTGAAGGCGAACTTGAGCATCCGCACGGCCTGCGGTGACTTCGACGCGATGATCCGCGCGTACTCGAGCCCGGCCTCCTCGATCTGCTCGTGCGCGACGACGTCGTTGACCGCCCCCCAGGCGTAGGCCTCGTCAGCCGAGTACTCGCGGGCGAGGAAGAAGATCTCCCGGGCCCGCTTCTGGCCGATCTGCCGCGCGAGCAGGGCGGACCCGTAGCCGCCGTCGAACGACCCGACGTTCGCGTCGGTCTGCATGAACCGGGCGTGCTCGCGGCTGGCGATGGTGAGGTCCGCGACGACGTGCAGCGAGTGCCCGCCGCCGGCGGCCCAGCCGTTGACGAGCGCGACGACGACCTTCGGCATGGTCCGCATGAGCCGCTGGACCTCGAGGATGTGCAGCCTGCCGGCGCGTGCCGGGTCGACCTGTGCCGCGGTGTCGCCGTCGGAGTACTTGTAGCCGTCGCGCCCGCGGATGCGCTGGTCGCCCCCGGAGCAGAACGCCCAGACGCCGTCCTTCGGGGAGGGGCCGTTGCCGGTCAGGAGCACGGTGCCGACGTCCGGGCTCGTCCGGGCGTGGTCGAGGACGCGGTAGAGCTCGTCGACGGTGTGCGGCCGGAACGCGTTGCGGACCTCGGGACGGTCGAACGCGACGCGGACGCAGGGCAGGTCGCGGGACTGTGCACCGGTCCGCTCGACGGCGCGGTGGTACGTCACGTCGGTGAGGCCCTCGAAGCCGTCGACGGTGCGCCAGCGGTGAGGGTCGAAGGTGTCGGAGACGGTCTCGGGCAGTGCGCTCACGGCGGTCACCCTACGCGCGATGGCGTTTCGGGTACGGTCGTACCAGAAACGCTCGCCGTGGCACAGGGACCACGGCTCCGCACGGAGGTACCGCGCACATGGCATGGCTCGTCCTCGTCGTCTCCGGCCTGCTCGAGGCAGGGTGGGCACTGGCGCTCAAGTCGTCGGACGGCTTCACGAGGCTCGTCCCCACGGTCACCTTCGTCGTGCTGCTCGTGGTGAGCATGGGCGGGCTCGCCTACGCGCTGCGTTCGCTGCCGGTCGGCACGGGCTACGCCGTGTGGGTGGGCATCGGCGCGGTCACCACGGCCGTCCTGGCGATGCTCTGGTTCGACGAGCCGGTCACCCTGCTCCGGATCGGCTCGATCGTGCTCATCCTTGCCGGCGTCGTCGGCCTGAACCTCGCCGGCTCCGGCCACGCATGACGGCACGCCGGGCGCGGGGCGAGGCGCGGTCCGCACTGGTGGTCCGTGCCACCGCCGACCTGCTGCTGGTCGGAGGGCCCGGAGCCGTCAGCCACCGGGCCGTCGCCGCGCGGGCAGGGGTGCCGCTCGCGGCCACCACCTACTACTTCGAGCGGCTCGACGACCTGCTCCGTGAGGCCGCGCTCCTGCTGGCGGACGAGTCGGCCCTCCACGCCGAACGGGTCGCGGAGCTCGCCGGACCCGACGACGACCTCGTCGCGGCCGTCGTCGACGCGGTCCTGCCGTCCGGCAGCGACGCCGCCGTCCGTGCGGTGTACGAGCACCTCGTCTCGGCCGGCCGCAGCCCGGTGGTTGCCGGGGCCTACGCGGCCGGACGCACCCGCCTCGACACGGCGGTCGCCCGCCTGCTGCTGACCGGACGCAGCACGGTCCCGCCGGCCCTCGCGATCGCGGTCGTCGACGGTGCCGTGGTCGCCGCTCTCTCCGAGGGCCGCCCGGTGCATGACCACGCCCGCGCACTCCTGGCCTCCGTGCTCGGGCAGCCGGCCGCTGTGCCTGCTGGGCCGGCCACCTAGCCTGGACCGGTGCGAACCGAGCTGCTCACCTACGCCGTCCCGCTGCGCACCCGGTTCCGTGGGCTGACCATCCGGGACGGTGCGCTCGTCCGGGGCGATGCCGGCTGGGGTGAGTTCAGCCCGTTCTGGGACTACGACGCCGTCGAGTCCGCCGCGTGGTGGCGGGCCGCCCGCGAGGCGGCCGACGAGGGCTGGCCGCCGGCCGTCCGCGACCGGGTGGCCGTCAACGTCACCGTGCCCGCGGTCGACGCGACGACCGCCCACCGGATGGTCACCGCGTCGGGGGGCTGCCGCACGGCGAAGGTCAAGGTCGCCGAGCCCGGGCAGTCGGTCGACGAGGAGATCGCCCGTCTCGAGGCCGTCCGGGACGCGCTCGGTCCGGGCGGCGCGATCCGGGTCGACGCGAACGCCGCATGGGACGTCGAGACGGCGGCCGCCCGCCTCGCGCTGCTCGACCGTGCCGCGGGGGGCCTCGAGTACGCGGAGCAGCCGGTGCCGACCGTCGCGGACCTCGCCGCGCTGCGCCGCCGCACGTCCGTGCCGATCGCCGCCGACGAGTCCGTGCGCCGGGCGCAGGACCCCCTGGCGGTGGTGCGCGCGCACGCGGCGGACGTGGTCGTGCTCAAGGTGCAGCCCCTCGGGGGCGTGCGCGCGTGCCTCGAGCTCGCCGAGCGGCTCGGGGTCCCGGTCGTGGTGTCGTCGGCGCTCGAGTCCTCCGTCGGCCTCGCGGCCGGCGTGGCTCTCGCTGCAGCGCTGCCCGAGCTGCCGTACGCGTGCGGGCTGGCGACCGCACAGCTGTTCACGGCGGACCTCGTGACCGACCCGCTCCTGCCGGTCGACGGCGCGATCGCGGTCCGTCGTCCCGAGCCCGACGCCGCGCTCCTCGCAGCGAGCGCCGCACCGCCCGACCTCGCCGAGCGGTGGAGCCGCCGGCGGGACGAGGTGCTCGGTGTGATCGCGGCAGGACGCGCGGCGGGGCGCACTCCGGGGCGTGCAGCGGGGTGAACGACGGGGCGCACGGCGAGACGCACGGAGGGGTCGACGACAGGCCGCACGGCGGGACGAACGGCGGGCGCACGGCCACGCCTCAGGCATGATGGCGCACGTGACGACGACGCCCGACCCTTCTCGCCCGCCGGGTCAGGCGCCGTCCGTCGAGGCCGCCCGTGTCCTCGTGCAGGCCCTCGCGACGCTCGGGGTGCAGGACGTCGTCCTGGCACCCGGCTCGCGCAGCGCACCCCTCGCCTACGCGCTCGCCGACGCCGCTGCTCCCGACGGCGCGCGCCCCCTGGGCGCCCCAGCACTGCGGTTGCACGTCCGGGTCGACGAGCGGTCCGCCGGGTTCCTGGCGCTCGGGCTGGCCCGGGCGAGCGGCCACGTCGGGGACGCCCCCGGTGCGGCGCGCCCCGTCGTGGTCGTCACGACGTCCGGCACCGCCGTGGCCAACCTGCACCCCGCCGTGCTGGAGGCCCACCACAGCGGTGTCCCGCTGCTCCTTCTCACCGCGGACCGACCGCACGAGCTCCGGGGGACCGGCGCCAACCAGACCACCGAGCAGCCGGGCGTCTTCGGCGGCGCCGTGCGGCTCGCCGTCGACGTGCCCGCGCCCACGGGTCTGCCCGGCGAGCCGCGCGACCTGCGCAGGCTCGCCGCCCGCGCCGTCGCGGCCGCGACCGGTGCACGCACGGGGGAGCCGGGACCGGTGCACCTCAACCTCGCGTTCCGCGAGCCTCTGGTGCCGCTCGACGCGCCGTGGCCGCCGGCCGGGACGGCGGGCCTCACGCACGTGCACGGCCGTGCGCTGCCGGCGGGCGGGGCGGCCACCGGTGTGGTCGCCGCGCTGCTCGAGCAGGCCCGCACTGCGGCAGAGGTCGACGACCCGTCGCCGTCGCGCTCGCGCCGCCGAGGAGTCCCGACCGTGCTGGTCGCGGGCGACGGCGCTGGTCCGTCGGCGCGCCGGCTCGCCGAGGCGAACGGGTGGCCGCTGCTGGCGGAGCCGTCGTCCGGTGCTCGCGGCGGCTCGCACGCCCTCTCGGCCTACCGGCTGCTGCTCACCGACCACCGCCTCGGTGGCGAGGTGCGTCGCGTGGTGGTCGCCGGGCGCCCGACGCTGTCGCGTCCGGTGCAGCTGCTGCTCGGCCGCGCCGACGTCGAGGTCGTCGTCCTGGCACCGCGAGGTGGGGACTGGCCCGACGCCGCACGGAACGCCGCCGACGTCCTCCTCGAGGCCCCACCCCGGATGCGCCAGGGACGGATGGGTGCGCCGGAGGGCTGGCTCGCGTCCTGGCAGGCCGCCGACGCCGCCGCGTGCGCCGCGATCGACGAGGTGCTGGACGCCGGCGAGCACGGTCCCCGCTCGCGCAGCGGCCCGCGGGTGACGGGCCCAGCGCTGGCCCGTGCCGTGGCGCAGGTGAGCATCCCTGCGGACGTGCTGGTGGTGGGCTCGTCGAACCCGGTGCGCGACCTCGACCTGATGGCGCGCTGGGACGTCCCGCCCCTGGTCCTGGCCAACCGGGGGCTGGCCGGGATCGACGGCACCGTGTCCACCGCGGTCGGTGTCGCCCTCGGCCTGCCGCACCGGCGGTCCCGGGCGCTGCTCGGCGACCTGACCTTCCTGCACGACGTCGGCGGGCTCCTGCGCGGCCCGCTCGAGCGCACCGTGGACCTGCAGCTCGTCGTCGCCAACGACGACGGCGGGTCGATCTTCTCGACGCTCGAGCCGGGCGAGCCCGCGCGCGCGGAGGTGTTCGAGCGCGTGTTCGGCACCCCGCACGGCGTCGACCTCGCAGCGCTGTGCGCCGGGTACGGGGTGCGGCACACCCGGGTCGGTGACGTCGACGGGCTCCTGCCCGCTCTCGCCGCCCCGGGGCCCGGGCTGAGTCTCGTCGAGGTCCGCGTGGACCGCGCCGGACGACGCGGGCTGGGCGAGCGGCTCCAGGCCGCGGTGGAGGTCGCGGTGCGGGGTGCACTGGCCTGACGTGACGTCCTGAACGGCTTCCGGAGCGCCGGTCTTGACCTCTCGGCGCGCCACATGCGGAACTCGCAGGAGATTCCCAGGTTCCCCGAAGCCTCCCTCCAGGCCGCCCGGGTGTGATGGTCATCGACCAAGGAGGGCATTGACGATGACCAGCACCCCTGAGCACGGCGCGCAGCACCCGCAGACGAACCCGACCCAGCCGATCCCGCCGGTCGAGGCGACGCAGCCGCTGCCGGCCACCGGTTCCAGCGCCGTCGACGCGACCCAGCCGCTGCCCACGACCGCACCGGCGGCGCAGCCGGCGGCCGCGCAGGCGCAGGCGCCGACGCAGCCGAGCAACCCGTTCCAGCCGCTGCACCCGGGGGTGCCCGTCGACCAGCGGGCCTCGTACGCGGCCCAGCAGGAGGCGCACCGCCAGGCCGCCTACGCGCAGTGGGTCGCCGGCCAGCGCCAGCAGCCGGGTCAGCCCGGCCAGCCCGGTCAGCCGGGGCACACCGGCGCGTCGTTCGGCCCCTTCCCCGCCTCCGGCTCGACGCAGGACCCGCGCAACCAGAACCCGCGCAAGCGCAGCATGTGGCTCCCCGTGACGGGTGCCGCCGCCGCGGCGGCCATCCTCGCGGCGGGCCTGACGGCCGGCGTGACGCACGCGCTGGACGACGACGACGCCGCGAGCGTCGCGCACCCCGCGTCCCTCGCGACGATCGGCCAGACCTCGAACGACACCGTGCCGGTGTCGGGCTCCACGAACGACGACCCGAGCTGGGAGTCCGTCTCGAAGGCCGTCGCCCCGGCGGTCGTCGCGATCGAGGTCACGATGGACCAGGGCGGCGCTCAGGGCTCGGGCGTCATCATCGACGACCAGGGCCACATCGTCACGAACAACCACGTGGTCGCCGGTGCGCAGGGCGACGTGCAGGTGACGCTCACGGACGGCCGCCTGTTCAAGGCCACCGTCGTCGGCACCGACCCGACCACCGACCTCGCGGTCATCAAGCTGACCGACCCGCCGCAGGGCCTCAAGCCGGCTGCGCTCGGCGACTCCGCGAAGGTCGTCGTCGGCCAGCCTGTGATGGCGGTCGGCAACCCGCTCGGCCTCGCCAACACGGTGACCACGGGCATCGTCTCGGCCGTCGACCGTCCCGTCTCCACGACGGGCGAGGACGGCGGCGCCGCCACCGTCACGAACGCGATCCAGATCGACGCCGCGGTGAACCCGGGCAACTCGGGCGGTCCGCTGTTCGACGCGCAGGGTCGGGTCATCGGCATCAACTCGTCGATCGCGACCCTCTCGTCGGAGTCGGGCTCGATCGGCCTCGGCTTCGCGATCCCGGTCGACCTGGTGAAGAACATCGCGACCCAGCTCGTCGACGACGGCACGGCGGAGCACGCCTTCCTCGGTGTGAGCCTGACCGACGGGACCGCGACCGCCGACGACGTCACCCGCCGCGGTGCGGTCGTCGAGGAGGTCACCGACGGTTCGCCCGCCGCGAAGGCGGGCCTGAAGGCCGACGACGTCATCGTCGCGGTCGACGGCAAGCCCGTCGGCGGCGCGGAGTCGCTCACGGCCTACGTCCGGGCGCTCGCGTCCGGTGCCGAGGCCACGCTCACGGTGGTCCGGGACGGGAAGGCGACGGACGTCGACGTGACGCTCGCGGTCAAGAAGGAGACGGCCGAGTCGGCCCCGCAGGGCCAGGACCCGCAGGACCCGCAGGCCCCGCAGGGCCAGCCCGGCCAGGACGGTGGCCCGAGCGGGCTGCCGGGCGGGCTCGACCCCGAGCAGCTCTGGAAGTGGTACCAGGAGCAGGGCCAGGGCTGACCCACGACCCGGCGACCGGCCGCTGCCGCCCCGACGCGGCGGCCGGTCGTCGTGCACCACGAGCCGCTCGCCATCCCCGAGCCGCTCGTGCGGTCCCATCCGGACCGCACCACCGCCGACCGCCCTCGAGGTGGTCGGCGGTGGGCCCGGTCCGGTCCCGACGCGGGCCCGAGAGCCGGCGGACGCACCCGCTCGACGGTTCAGCGGTCGCGCGCGTCCCGCCCCAGGGCGTGCCGCATGGGGACGAGCTTCGCCTCGGACTCGGCCAGCTCCGCAGCCGGGTCCGACGCCGCGACGATGCCGCAGCCGGCGAAGAGCCGGACGCGGCGCGGGTCGTCCGCGTCGAGCTGAGCGGAGCGCAGTGCGATGCCCCACTCGCCGTCACCGTCGGCACCGAACCACCCGACCGGTCCGGCGTAGCGGCCGCGGTCCATGCCCTCGACGCGGCGGATGAGGTTGCGGGCGGCCTCGGTCGGGGTCCCGCACACGGCGGCGGTCGGGTGCAGCGCGGCGGCGAGCGCGAGCGACGACGGGTGCGCGGCGGTCCCGCTCGGCGCGGTGAGCACGCCGGTGACGTCGGACGCCAGGTGCAGCACGTTGGGCAGGTGCAGCACGAACGGCACGTCGGGCACGTTCGTCGACGAGCAGAACGGCTCCAGCGCCTGTGCGACCGAGGACACCGCGTACTCGTGCTCCTCGAGGTCCTTCGACGAGTGCGCAAGGATCGCGGCCCGGGCCAGGTCGGCGTCGTCGTCCCCCGTGCGCCGGATCGTGCCGGCGAGCACCCGTGACGTGACCAGCCCCTTCTCGGACCTGACCAGCAGCTCGGGCGTGGCGCCGACGAGGCCGTCGACGCTGAACGTCCAGCACGACGGGTACCGCTCCGCGAGCCGGTCCAGGGCCCACCGCACGTCGAGCGGGTGCTCGGTGCGGGCGTGCACGTCCCGGGCGAGCACGACCTTGTCCACCTCTCCGCCCCGGACGGCGGCGATGCCCTGCGCGACCACGTCCCGCCAGCCGTCCCTGCTCACGGCGCCGTCGCTGTAGACCACGCCACCGGGGTCGATCGGCGGCACGCGCGGCCCGACGACGTCGGACAGCCGGGCGGCGGGGGACAGGTGCGCGCCGGGCGTGATGGTCGTGAGCCAGGACCGCCCGCCGCGCCGGCCGACCACGACGCGGGGGACCACCACGACGCCGCCGACCGGCGACGTCTCGTCGAACGCGAACGAGCCGAACGCCACGGGCCCGGTCCCGGGCAGCCGCACCTCGTCGCGGACCACCGCGTGCCGGAGCACCTGCTGCCAGGCGCGCTCGGCGTCCGCGAACCGGTCGGGCCCGGTCACCGGGATCCGGAGCGTCTCGCCCCAGGCGACCAGACCGTCGCCGCGGCGTACCCACGCCAGGGGCGCCTCGGACGGCAGCAGGTCCAGGAGGTCGGCGGGGTCGGCCGCGCCACGGCCGCCCGCGAGGTCGTCGAGCGCGACCGTCCGGACCACCAGAGGCTGCGGGACCACGTCCGTGGGGGCGGAGGTCAGCGAGCTCATCGCTCCTCAGCGTAGGCGTTGCCGACCGGCCTGCCCGCCGGGCGCGTTGTGGCGTGCGCGACGTCCTCAGCACCCTCACAGGAACGACGCGCGGCGTCCCGCCCGTGCGTCGACGGACCTGGACCTGCCACGATGACCTCATGCCCCGCGCCAACCTGGACAAGGAACCCCACGACGTCGCGAAGATGTTCGACGCCGTGGCGCCGCGGTACGACCGCACCAACGACGTCATCTCGCTCGGCCAGGACCGCGCGTGGCGCAAGGCGACGCTCGCCGCGCTCGACGCGCAGCCGGGCGAGACGGTGCTCGACCTGGCCGCGGGGACGGGCACGTCCACGGAGCCGCTGGCCGACAAGGGTGTGCGGGCGATCCCGTGCGACCTGTCGACGGGCATGCTGACGGTCGGCAAGGAGCGGCGTCCCGATCTCCCGTTCGTGGCGGGCGACGCGCTGCGGCTGCCGTTCGCCGACGAGTCGTTCGACGCGGTGACGATGTCGTTCGGGCTGCGCAACGTGACCGACGTCCGGACGGCGCTCGAGGAGCTGTACAGAGTGACGAAGCCGGGTGGGCGCCTGGTGGTGTGCGAGTTCTCGCGGCCCACGTTCAAGCCGTTCCGGATGGTCTACACCAACTACCTGATGAAGGCGCTCCCGCCGGTGGCCCGCGCGGTCTCCAAGGAGCCGGACGCCTACGTGTACCTCGCCGAGTCGATCCGGGAATGGCCGGACCAGCACCAGCTGGGTCTGCAGATCAAGACGGTCGGCTGGACGCACGTCGCCTACCGCAACCTCACGGGCGGCGTGGTGGCCCTGCACCGTGGCACGAAGCCGGTCTGACGTGCCTGTCCTCGACCCCGTCGTGGCGCGTCCGAGGCGGCGAACCGCCAGATCACGGGCCGGAGCGACCCTCCGGACACCGGGTAAGGATAGCCTTCGCAGACAGCCCGAGTGACGGTGATTACACTCGCCGAGAGCCGCACGTGAACAACGTCACAAGTGGAGCCTTCCGTGGTGATCGCAGCGAACGATGACGCCGATGTCATCGTCGTGGGCGCGGGCCCAGCCGGGTCCGCCGCCGCGTTCCACTGCGCCTCCGCGGGCCTCGACGTGCTGCTCCTCGAGAAGGCGTCGTTCCCCCGGGACAAGATCTGTGGCGACGGCCTGACGCCCCGCGCCGTCGCCGAGCTCGTGCGCATGGGTGTGCCCATACGGGAGCAGGACGGCTGGATCCGCAACACGGGCCTGCGGGTGCTGGGCGGCGGTCACCGGCTCGAGCTGCCGTGGCCGGAGCTGTCGAGCTACCCGTCCTACGGGCTGGCCAAGTCGCGGATGTCGTTCGACCACACGCTCGCCTCGCACGCCCGATCGGCGGGCGCCAAGCTGCTGGAGCGCACCAACGTGACGGGTCCGCTCCGGGACGAGCGTTCCGGTCGGGTCGTGGGCGTGAGCGCCCGGCCGGTGGACGACGACGGCCGGCGGGCGGGCGACGAGGTCGTCTACCGGGCCCCGGTCGTGATCGCGGCCGACGGCGTCTCCGCCCGGTTCGCCACCGGGATGGGCCTCGAGAAGCGGATGGACCGGCCCATGGGCGTCGCGGTCCGCACGTACTTCCGCACCCCTCGGCACGAGGACCCGTGGATGGAGAGCCACCTGGAGCTGTGGGACGGCGAGCCGGGCCGCAGCAACCTCATGCCGGGCTACGGCTGGATCTTCTCGCTCGGCGACGGCACCGCCAACGTGGGCCTGGGGTCGGTCAGCTCCACGGCGGCTGCCACCAAGGTCGACTACAAGGCGCTGTTCGCGGCGTGGATGCGCAACGCTCCGGCGGAGTGGGAGTTCACCGAGGACAACCAGCTCGCGCCGGTGCGCGGCGCCGCTCTCCCCATGGGCTTCAACCGCGGACCGCTGTACGGCAACGGGCTCATGCTCGCCGGTGACAGCGCCGGGATGATCAGCCCCTTCAACGGCGAGGGCATCGCGTACGGCCTGCAGGCGGGCCGGATCGCCGCCGACGCGATCAGCCAGGGCCTGGCGCGCGGCACGGCGGCGGGGCGCGAGCGGGCGTTCGCGACGTACCAGCGCCGCATGAAGGACGACCTCGGCGGCTACTACACGTTGGGCCGCCAGTTCGTCCGGATCATCGAGCACCCGCAGGTCATGCGGCTCCTGACCCGGTACGGGCTGCCCCGGCCGCTGCTCATGCAGTTCGTGCTCAAGCTCCTGTCCGACTGCTACGAGCCGAAGGGCGGCGACGTGATCGACAGGGTGATCGCCGGGCTGGCCCGGATCGCTCCCGACGCATGACCCGCCAGTGAGGTCCGGCCGGCGCACCGGCCCGTCGACCTGCCACCTGTACTGCCTGGCCCGCCGGGCCACCTCGAGGAAGAGGAGAGTCGCACGATGAGCAACCCGTACGTGCCGCTGCTCGTGCTGATGGCCGTCGCCGCCGTGCTCGCGCTCGGCGGGGTCGGCTCGAGCGCGATCATCGGACCCAAGCGGTACAACCGCGCGAAGCTCGAGGCCTACGAGTGCGGCATCCAGCCGACGCCGCACGCGGTGGGCGGCGGGCGCTTCCCGATCAAGTACTACCTGGTCGCCATGACCTTCATCGTGTTCGACATCGAGGTCGTGTTCCTCTACCCGTGGGCCGTGAGCTTCGCCGATCTCGCGGTGTTCGGCCTGGTCGCGATGCTCGGGTTCCTGGTGCTGATCACGGTGCCGTTCGTCTACGAGTGGCGGCGGGGTGGCTTCGAGTGGGACTGACGGGGACGGGGTCGCGCGCGGTGACACGGACCGGCTGCTGTCGAGGGGAGGACTGACATGGGGATCGAGGAAGCACCCTCGGGTTTCCTGCTGACGACGATCGAGGACCTGGTCGGCTACTTCCGCAAGGGGTCGCTCTGGCCGGTCACATTCGGCCTCGCGTGCTGCGCGATCGAGATGATGGCCGCCGGCGCGCCGCGGTACGACCTGTCGCGGTTCGGCATGGAGGTCTTCCGCGCGTCCCCGCGCCAGGCCGACCTGATGATCGTGGCCGGCCGGGTGAGCCAGAAGATGGCGCCCGTGGTGCGGCAGGTCTACGACCAGATGTCCGAGCCCAAGTGGGTCCTGTCGATGGGCGTCTGCGCGTCCAGCGGCGGCATGTTCAACAACTACGCGATCGTGCAGGGCGTGGACCACATCGTCCCGGTGGACATCTACCTGCCGGGCTGCCCGCCGCGGCCCGAGATGCTCATCAACGCGATCCTCGCGCTGCACGACCAGATCCGGAACAGCCCGCTCGGCGTGAACCGGGCGGAGGCCGTCGCAGCCGCGGAGGCCGCAGCCCTCGAGGCCACCCCGACCCACCACATGACGGGACTGCTGCGGTGACCGACGACGCCACGAAGCAGGACGCGGCCGACGCGGTCAAGCCGGGCGACGCGACGCCGGGGGCGCAGCGCACGACGGCCGCCGCGCTCGAGGCAGGTGGCCAGAACGTCCCGGCCGCCCGCACACCGCTCGAGGTGGTCGACGTCCGCACGGGCATGTTCGGCGCGCACGGCACGGGGGACACCTCCGGCTACGGCGGGCTCGTCGTCCCGGTGCTGCTCCCCGGGGCGAGCGAGCGTCCGTACGGCGGCTGGTTCGACGAGGTGGTCGACGTGCTCGCCGAGGTGCTCGACGAGAACGGCACCGGCTTCGCGGCCGCCGTCGAGTCGGTGGTGATCGACCGCGAGGAGATCACGCTGCACGTGGCCCGCGAGCACGTGGTCGCGGTCGCCCAGGCGCTGCGCGACGACCCGGACCTGCGGTTCGAGCTCAGCCTCGGCGTCAGCGGCGTGCACTACCCGCACGAGACCGGCCGCGAGCTGCACGCCGTCTACCACGTCGTCTCGGTGACGCACGGCCGCCGGCTGAGGTTCGAGGTCGCGGTGCCCGACGCCGACCCGCACATCCCGTCGACCACGTCGGTGTACCCGGCGAACGACTGGCACGAGCGCGAGACCTACGACTTCTTCGGGATCGTGTTCGACGGTCATCCCGGTCTGGCGCGCATCGAGATGCCGGACGACTGGCCCGGCCACCCGCAGCGCAAGGACTACCCACTCGGCGGCATCCCGGTCGAGTACAAGGGCGCCACCGTGCCGCCCCCGGACCAGCGGAGGTCCTACTCATGAGCACCACCACCCCCCACGCCACCCGTCCGGTCTCCGACGGGGAGACGAGCGGGCTGCCCAGCTTCGAGGCGTCCGGCGGCGACTGGTCGGACATCGCCGAGGAGGCGGCCCGGCTGGGCGAGGAGCGCATCGTCGTCAACATGGGCCCGCAGCACCCGTCGACCCACGGCGTGCTCCGGCTGATGCTCGAGATCGACGGTGAGACGGTGACCGAGGCCCGCGCGGGCATCGGCTACCTGCACACCGGCATCGAGAAGAACATGGAGTTCCGCACCTGGACCCAGGGCGTGACGTTCTGCACCCGCATGGACTACGTCGCCCCGCTGTTCCAGGAGGCGGCCTACTGTCTCGCGGTCGAGAAGCTGCTCGGCATCACCGAGGACGTCCCCGAGCGGGCCACCGTCATCCGGGTGCTGCTCATGGAGCTCAACCGGATCACGTCGCACCTCGTGTGCCTCGCCACGGGCGGCAACGAGATGGGCGCCACGACGATCATGACCGTGGGCTTCACGGCCCGCGAGGAGATCCTCAAGGTCTTCGAGCTCATCACCGGCCTGCGCATGAACCACGCGTTCATCCGGCCCGGCGGCGTCGCCCAGGACATCCCGCCCGGGGCGATCGACACCATCCGGGAGACCCTCACGTCGGTGCGGCACTACCTGCGCCAGCTCGAGGACCTGATGATGGCGAACCCGATCCTGCACCTGCGGCTCAAGGACGTCGGCTACCTCAACCTGTCCGGCTGCATGGCCCTCGGCGTCACCGGCCCGGTGCTGCGCTCGGCGGGGGCTGCCGTACGACGTGCGCAAGGCCGCGCCGTACTGCGGGTACGAGACGTACGACTTCGACGTGCCCGTCGCGCAGGAGGCCGACTCGTGGTCGCGCCTGGTGCTGCGGATGGAGGAGTGCTACCAGTCGATGCGCATCGTCGAGCAGACGCTGGACCGGCTGCAGCGCACCACGGGCCAGCCGGTGATGGTCGCGGACAAGAAGGTGGCCTGGCCGGCGCAGCTCGCCATCGGCTCGGACGGCATGGGCAACTCGCTCGACCACATCCGGGAGATCATGGGCACCTCGATGGAGGCCCTGATCCACCACTTCAAGCTGGTCACGGAAGGGTTCCGGGTGCCGGCCGGCCAGGTGTTCCAGACCGTCGAGCACCCTCGCGGCGAGCTCGGTGTCCACCTCGTGTCCGACGGCGGCACGCGCCCGTACCGCGCACACTTCCGGGACCCGTCGTTCAACAACCTGCAGGCCACGTCGATCATGTGCGAGGGCGGGCAGGTGGCCGACGTCGTCGTCGCCGTCGCGTCGCTCGACCCGGTGCTGGGAGGGGTGGACCGCTGATGTCGGTCGAGCAGGCTCCGGTGCCCCGGACGAACGGGCAGACCCACCGCGTGGGCTACGACGAGCAGACGCGTGCCCGCCTGTCGGCGGACTGCGCGGCCATCAAGGCGCGGTACCCGCAGCAGCGGTCGGCGCTGCTGCCGATGCTCCACCTCGTGCAGTCCGAGGACGGCTACGTCAGCCCGCGCGGCATCGCGTTCTGCGCGGCCGAGCTGGGCCTGACGACCGCGGAGGTGTCCGCGGTCGCGACGTTCTACACCCAGTACAAGCGCCACCCCAACGGGACGTACACGGTGGGCGTCTGCACCAACACGCTCTGCGCGATCATGGGCGGCGACGCGATCTGGGAGGAGCTCTCCGACCACCTGGGCGTGGGCCACGACGAGACGACGGACGACGGGGCGATCACGCTCGAGCGCATCGAGTGCAACGCCGCCTGCGACTACGCGCCCGTCGTGATGGTCAACTGGGAGTTCTTCGACAACCAGACGCCCGGCTCCGCCGTGGAGCTGGCCGACGAGCTCACAGCGGGCCGGCCGGTGACGCCGACGCGCGGCGCCGACAGCGTGTGCACCTTCAAGGAGATGTCCCGCGTGCTCGCCGGTTTCGACGACGGCCGCGCCGACGAGGGCGTCGGCGCGGGTGTGCCGACGCTCCGTGGGACGGTCCTGGCGCGCGAGAACGGCTGGGAGGCGCCGCCCTTCCCGGGTGGTGACGACGCCGGCAAGCCCGTGGCGGAGCGGCCCGTCGGCTCCGAGGCCAGCACCGCCACCCCGCCGCGGGGCACGCGCACGACGACCGCGACCGGCCCGTCGCACGCGCCGCAGCCCGGCGGTGAGCAGTCGAGCGCGGAGCGCCCGGCGACGACCTCGGGCGACGTGTCGCCCGAGCGGCAGCAGACCAAGCAGCAGTCCGACGACGCGAAGGAGTCGTGATGGCGACGACCCTGGCACCGGTGCTCACGGACGTCTGGGACAAGGACCGGTCCTGGACGCTCGCCACCTACGAGGACAACGGCGGCTACCGCGGGCTGCGCCGCGCGCTCGCGATGCAGGCCGGCGACGTCGTGACGATGGTCAAGGACTCCGGCCTGCGCGGTCGCGGGGGAGCCGGCTTCCCGACGGGCATGAAGTGGGGCTTCCTGCCCGCGCCCGACGGCGGGCCGCGCTACCTCGTGGTCAACGCCGACGAGTCGGAGCCGGGGACCTGCAAGGACATCCCGCTCATGATGGCCAGCCCGCAGCACCTCATCGAGGGCATGATCATCACCTCGTACGCGATCGGCTGCCGGCACGCCTTCGTGTACGTCCGCGGCGAGGTGCTGCACGTGTACCGCCGCCTACTGAAGTCGATCCAGGAGGCCTACGCGGCCGGCTACCTCGGGACGGACATCCTCGGCTCGGGCTACGACCTCGACATCACGCTGCACTCGGGGGCGGGCGCGTACATCTGCGGTGAGGAGACCGCGCTCCTCGACTCGCTCGAGGGCCTGCGCGGCCAGCCGCGGCTCAAGCCGCCGTTCCCGGCCGTCGCGGGCCTGTACGCCCGGCCGACCGTCGTGAACAACGTCGAGTCGATCGCGTCGGTGCCCGGCATCGTCGTGGGCGGCGCGGACTGGTTCAAGCAGATGGGCACCGAGCGGTCCACGGGCCACGGCCTGTTCAGCCTGTCCGGTCACGTCACCCGGCCCGGACAGTACGAGGCGCCGCTCGGCATCACGCTGCGCGAGCTGCTGGAGATGGCCGGCGGGGTCCGCGAGGGCCACGAGCTCAAGTTCTGGACCCCGGGTGGCTCGTCGACGCCGATCTTCACGGCCGAGCACCTCGACGTCCCGCTCGACTACGAGTCCGTCGGCGCCGCCGGGTCCATGCTCGGCACGCGGGCGCTGCAGATCTTCGACGAGACCACCTCGGTGGTCCGGGCGGTGACCCGCTGGACGGAGTTCTACAAGCACGAGTCCTGCGGCAAGTGCACGCCGTGCCGCG
Source organism: Cellulomonas sp. URHB0016 (assembly GCF_054057935.1). Taxonomy (NCBI): domain Bacteria; kingdom Bacillati; phylum Actinomycetota; class Actinomycetes; order Micrococcales; family Cellulomonadaceae; genus Cellulomonas; species Cellulomonas sp. URHB0016. Next base: position 3,619,084 of record NZ_JBSRZU010000001.1, read on the forward strand.
AGGGGACCTACTGGCTGTTTCAGGTGCTGCAGCGCCTCGAGGCGGGCCGGGGCACCACGGCCGACATCGACCTGCTGCTGGACCTGTGCGACAACATCCTGGGCCGGGCGTTCTGCGCGCTCGGCGACGGCGCGACGAGCCCGATCACGTCGGCCATCCAGTACTTCCGGGACGAGTTCGAGGCGGGCACCCACACGCCGGCCGACGTGCTGTTCCCGCCGGAGCGCAGCTCGCTGTTCGCCTACACGCCCCGCCACAGCGGTGCGCAGCTTGCGGGGGTCCACGCATGACCATCACGTCGCCCCAGCACGTCGCCGGGTCCACGCCGCTCGTCCCGGCCGCCCCGGTGGAGCCGAGGCCCGAGGTCACCGACGCGGTGACGTTCAGCATCGACGGCCTGGAGACGTCGGTGCCGAAGGGCACGCTCGTGATCCGGGCCGCCGAGGAGCTCGGCATCCAGATCCCGCGGTTCTGCGACCACCCTTTGCTCGCCCCCGCCGGCGCCTGCCGGCAGTGCCTCGTCGAGGTGTGGGCCCCGGGGCGCGACGGCAGCCTCGCCAAGATGCCCAAGCCCCAGGCGTCCTGCACGCTCGAGGCCACCCCGGGCATGCAGGTCAAGACGCAGCACACGTCGCCCGAGGCCGACAAGGCGCAGCAGGGCGTCATGGAGCTGCTGCTCGTCAACCACCCGCTCGACTGCCCGGTGTGCGACAAGGGCGGCGAGTGCCCGCTGCAGAACCAGGCGATGTCGAACGGCCGCGCGACCACCCGGTTCGTCGACGTCAAGCGCACGTTCCCGAAGCCCATCAACGTCTCGACGCAGATCCTGCTCGACCGGGAGCGGTGCGTGCTCTGCCAGCGCTGCACCCGGTTTTCCGAGGAGGTCGCGGGCGACGTGTGGATCGACCTGCAGAAGCGCGGCGCGCACCAGCAGATCGGTGCGTTCGACACCGAGGTGCTCGGCTTCGCGGGCGAGACGCCCACGGGGGCGGCGACGCAGGACACCACGGGTCGCCCGTTCGCGTCCTACTTCTCGGGCAACACCGTGCAGATCTGCCCGGTCGGAGCCCTCACGAGCGCCGCGTACCGGTTCCGGTCGCGACCGTTCGACCTGGTGTCGACGCCCGGTATCGCGGAGCACGACTCGCAGGGCTCGGCGATCCGGGTGGACCACCGCCGCGGCGTCGTGCTGCGCCGGCTCGCGGGCGACGACCCGACGGTCAACGAGGAGTGGGTCACCGACAAGGACCGCTTCGCGTTCACGTGGCAGTCCGCGCCGGACCGCATCACCACGCCGTTGGTGCGCGCCCGCAACGCCGACGGCACGCGGGGCGAGCTGGAGCCGGTGAGCTGGGTCGAGGCGCTCGAGGTCGCCGCGGCCGGCCTGCTCGGCGCGCAGGCGCCCGTCGACCCGCGCGAGTCCGCCGTCGGCGTGGCCGTGCTCCCCGGCGGACGGCTGACGCTCGAGGACGCGTACGCGTACTCCAAGCTCGCCCGGGTGGCGCTCGACACCAACGACGTCGACGGCCGCGCCCGCCCGCACTCCGCCGAGGAGGAGGCCTTCCTCGGCCACCACGTCGCCGGCCGCACGCTCGAGGTCACGTTCGCGGACCTCGACCGGGCACCCGCCGTGCTGCTCGTGGGGCTCGAGGCCGAGGAGGAGGCGGGTGTCGCCTTCCTGCGGCTGCGTTCTGCGGTGGTCAAGCGCCGCACGCGCGTGCTGTCGGTGGCGCCGCTGGCCAGCCGGGGCCTGGAGCGGCTCGCCGGCACGTTGCTGGCGGCCGCGCCCGGGACCGAGGCGGAGGTGCTCGACGGGATCGTCGCCGGTGCGCACGACGACCTGCTCGCGGACGCGGCGGGTGCCCTCGGGGCCGACGGTGCGCTCGTGCTGGTCGGTGAGCGTCTGGCGTCCGCGCCGGGCGCCTACTCCGCCGCGCTGCGCCTCGCCGCCCGGACGGGTGCGCGTCTCGCCTGGGTGCCGCGCCGCGTCGGCGAGCGGGCTGCCGTCGAGGCCGGCCTGCTGCCCTCGCTGCTGCCCGGTGGTCGGCCCGTCGCCGACTCCGCGGCCCGCGTCGACCTCGCCGCGGTCTGGGGGGTCGAGCACCTGCCCGAGACGCCCGGACGGTCCACGGACGAGATCCTCGCGGAGGCCGCAGCCGGTCGTGTCGGTGGCCTGGTCGTCGGCGGCGTGGAGCTCGCCGACCTGCCCGACCCGGCGCTCGCGCGCGCGGCGCTCGAGCGGGTGCCGTTCGTGGTGTCGCTCGAGGTGCGTCGGTCCGAGGTCACCGACCTCGCGGACGTCGTGTTCCCGGTCGCGCCGCCGGTGGAGAAGGCCGGCACGTTCGTGACGTGGGAGGGTCGGCCCCGGCCGTTCCCGCAGGCGCTCACGTCCCGCGCCCTGGCCGACCACCGGGTGCTCGACAGGCTCGCGGACGCGCTCGGCGTGGAGCTCGGGCTCGGCTCTCTCGAGGCCGTGCACGGCGAGCTCGACCAGCTCGGCGGCTGGGACGGCACCCGGGTCGGGGCGCCCGAGGTCCACGCGCCCGAGCCACCGGCCGTCGCACCGGGCCAGGCGGTCCTCGCGACGTGGCACCAGCTGCTGGACCAGGGTCGGCTGCAGACGGGGGAGCCGTTCCTCGCGGGCACCGCCAAGCGTGCGGTCGCCCGGCTGTCCGCCGGCACCGCGGCGCAGCTCGGGCTCGTCGACGGCGACCGGGTCGCGGTCTCGACCGACGCCGGGACGGTCGCGCTGCCGGTCGCGGTCACGGACATGCCCGACCTCGTGGTCTGGCTGCCCACCAACTCCGTCGGGAGCGCCGTGCGTGACACGCTGCACGCCGACGCGGGGGACCTCGTGCGGATCGCCGCCGCACCGGGTGACGTGGGACCTGGCCGGCACGACGTCGCGTCCGCCCGGCGTGCCGGCGAGGACGACGCACCTGGCCGCGACAAGGAGGTCCGCGCATGAGCCCGCTGCTGTTCGCCGAGAGCGGCGCCGTCGCACCCGTGACGGCCGACTTCAGCCAGGACACCTGGTGGATCTGGGTCATCAAGGCCGTCGGCATCATCGTGTTCCTGCTGACGAGCGTGCTCATCGCCATCTGGTTCGAGCGCAAGGTCGTCGCCCGCATGCAGGTCCGTCCCGGACCCAACGTGCACGGGCCCTTCGGCCTCCTGCAGTCCCTCGCCGACGCGATGAAGCTGCTCGTCAAGGAGGACGTGACGGTCAAGGCGGCGGACAAGCTCGTCTACATCGTCGCGCCGATGATCGCGGTGTTCTGCTCGCTGCTGACGTTCGCCGTGATCCCGCTCGGACCGGCCGTGAACATGTTCGGCCACATCACGCCGCTGCAGCTGACCGACTTCCCGGTCGCGGTGCTGTACATCCTCGCGTGCGCGTCGGTGGGCGTGTACGGGATCGTGCTCGGCGGCTGGTCGTCGAACTCGACCTACCCGCTGCTCGGCGGCGTGCGCTCCACGGCGCAGGTCATCTCCTACGAGCTCGCCATGGGCCTGTCCCTGGTGAGCGTGTTCATCCTCGCGGGCTCGATGTCCACGTCGCAGATCGTGTCCTCGCAGACGCAGATCTGGTGGTTCCTGCCGCTGCTGCCGGCGTTCGTCATCTACATCATCTCGATGGTGGGGGAGACGAACCGGCTGCCGTTCGACCTCCCCGAGGCCGAGGGCGAGCTCGTGTCCGGGTACATGACCGAGTACTCGTCGATGAAGTTCGCGTGGTTCTTCCTCGCGGAGTACATCAACATGCTCAACGTCTCGGCCGTCGCCACCACGCTGTTCTTCGGCGGCTGGCGGGCACCGTGGCCCATCTCCACGATCAACGACGGGATGTTCAACACCGGCTGGTGGCCGGTGCTCTGGTTCCTCGCCAAGCTGTGGTTCTTCATGTTCCTGTTCGTCTGGATCCGCGGCTCGGTGCTGCGCTTCCGGTACGACCAGTTCATGAAGCTCGGCTGGAAGGTGCTCATCCCCGCCGCCCTCGTCTGGGTGGTGTGCGTCGCGGTCGTCCAGGGCGTCCGGCAGTTCTCCGGGCTCGACCTGCGGACCATGCTGTTCGTGCTCGCGGGGGTCGTGCTGCTGGGGCTCCTGGTGTCGTTCGCGATCCCCGAGAAGAAGAAGCCGACCGGCCCTCGACGACCACCAGGGCCCGAGGTCATCGACCCGTTCGCAGGGGGCTACCCGGTGCCGCCGCTCCCGGGGCAGGCCTTGCCGCCGTCGCCCCGCAAGCAGCGCGCCGCCGCGAGCGCCGCCTCGACGAGCGACGCCGGAACCGACGTCCCCCAGGTCACCCAGGAGGTGCACGGTGGCTGACAAGCCCAAGCCCGCCCGCAAGGCCACGCCGCCGCGCACGGCAGGAGCCGCGGGTACGCCCGCGGCCCAGCCGTCGAAGGCCGTCACCCGACGCTCCGGTGGCGGTGAGGTCGCGGCGCCCGCTCCCGAGGGCTACCGCTCGATGATCGAGCCGCGCACCGGCCTCGCCGAGCTCTTCGCCCCGGTCGGCGGGTTCGGCGTGACCTTCTCGAACATGTTCCGCAAGACCGTCACGGAGCAGTACCCGTCGGAGAAGGTGCCGGCCAAGCCCCGGTACCACGGCCGCCACCAGCTCAACCGGTACGCGGACGGCCTCGAGAAGTGCATCGGCTGCGAGCTGTGCGCGTGGGCGTGCCCGGCGGACGCGATCTACGTGGAAGGCGGCGACAACACCCCGGACACGCAGTTCAGCCCGGGGGAGCGGTACGGCCGCGTCTACCAGATCAACTACCTGCGCTGCATCTTCTGCGGCCTGTGCATCGAGGCGTGCCCCACCCGGGCGCTCACGATGACCAACGAGTACGAGCTCGCCGGGCCCACGCGCGCCGGGATGATCTGGGAGAAGGAGGACCTCCTGGCGCCGATGCGCGAGGGGATGCTCGCCTCCCCGCACCCGATGGTCGAGGGCACCACCGACACGGAGTACTACCGCGGCGAGGTCACGCACGCCACGGACGCGCAGCGCGCCTGGGTCTCGCAGCACCGGCCCGACGACCCGACGCTGCCCGGCGGCGCCGGTCTCGACGTGGCGAACGAGCTGGCCCCGACCGCCGCGACCATGGCGGCGACGGTGGCCGCCGCCACGAAGCAGGGCTCCCGATGAGCGCGGTGCACGCAGTCGTCTCCGCCTCGCTCACCGACGCGGGGACCACGAGCACCGCCGAGGCGGTCCTGTTCTGGACGCTCGGGCCGATCATGGTGCTGGCCGCGCTGGGCCTGCTGTTCGCGAAGAAGGCCGTGCACGCGGCCCTCGCCGTGGTCGTCGTGATGATCTCGCTGGCTTTCATGTACGTCGCGCAGGACGCGGTGTTCCTCGGAGTCGTGCAGGTGGTCGTCTACACCGGCGCGGTCATGATGCTGTTCCTGTTCGTCCTCATGCTCGTGGGCGTGGACGCGTCCGACTCGCTGGTGGAGACCATCCGCGGGCAGCGCTGGATCGGTCTGCTCGCCGGCAGCGGACTCGCGGTCGTGCTCGCCGGGGTCGTCGGGCGCGCCGCCTACGGCAGGCCGTCCGGCCTGGACGACGCGAACGCCGGGTCGAACCCGACGGCCATCGCCCACCTGGTGTTCGGCAGCTACGTGTTCGCGTTCGAGGTGGTCGGTGCACTGCTCGTCACCGCCGCTCTCGGCGCCCTGGTCCTGACGCACCGCGGGCGGCTGACGCCGCACGTCGGCCAGAAGGAGCGGGCGGACGCCCGCGTCGCGTCGGGCGGCGTGCTCACCCCGCTCCCGGCGCCCGGCGTGTACGCGAGGCACAACGCGATGGACGTGCCCGCGCTCGGGCCCGACGGTCGCCCGCTGGAGCACTCGGTGCCTCGCGTGCTGCGCATCCGTGGACAGGAGGCGGACGCGCGCGAGTACGCGGCGCGCATCGACCGGGTGCTGGCCGGTGGCGGCGCAGATCGCCCGGTCGTCGCCCCGGGTGCCCCGACCGTGGACGGAGCACATCCTCCGGCCGCCGCGGAACCCGGGTCGGGGCGCCACGGTGCGCCGCTGCCCGGCGCCGCGGCGGCAGGATCCGAGAGCCAGGAGGAGCACGCGTGAGCCTGACCCACTACCTCGTGCTCGCCACGATCCTGTTCTCGATCGGCGCGACGACGGTGCTGCTGCGCCGGAACGCGATCATCGTGTTCATGGGCGTCGAGCTCATGCTCAACGCCACGAACCTGCTCCTCGTGACGTTCTCCCGGATCCACGGGACGCTCACCGGCCAGGTGCTCGCGTTCTTCGTCATGGTCGTGGCCGCCGCCGAGGTCGTCGTCGGTCTCGCGATCATCGTGGCGATCTTCCGTACCCGCCGGTCGGCCTCGGTCGACGACGTGAATCTCCTGAAGAGCTGAGGGGCGGCCCCCGTGCACACCCTGACCACCCTGGCTGCGAGCCTGCCCGCCGACGTGATCGGACCGGCCGCCGAGCCGGTGAGCGGCGGCATCTTCCTCGTGGCCCCCGCCCTCGTCGGCATCCCGGTGCTGGGCGCCGCCGTGCTGCTGCTCGGCGGCCGGCGCACCGACCGCTGGGGGCACTGGCTCGGCGTCGCCGCCTCCGCGCTGTCGTTCCTGTGCGGCGCGGCCGTGTTCGCCGCCCTGCTGGGCCGACCCGCGGACCAGCGCGTGCTCGACCTGAGCGTGCGGAGCTGGATCGACGCGGGCGCGTTCCAGGTCGACGCGGGCATCCGGGTCGACCCGCTGTCGATGACGTTCGTGCTCCTCGTGACGTTCGTCGGCACGCTCATCCACATCTACTCCGTGGCGTACATGGACAAGGACGTGGACCGCCGGCGGTTCTTCGCGTACCTCAACCTGTTCGTCGCGGCGATGCTCCTGCTGGTGCTCGCCAACAGCTACCTGCTGCTGTTCGTCGGCTGGGAGGGCGTCGGTCTGGCGTCCTACCTGCTCATCGGCTTCTGGAACTACCGCACGGACTACGCGGTGGCCGCCAAGAAGGCGTTCGTCGCCAACCGGATCGGCGACCTCGGCCTCATCATCGCCCTGGGGCTGATGTTCGCGAACTTCGGCTCGGTGGGATTCCTCGACGTGCTCGGCGAGCAGTCGTCGCAGATCAGCGAAGGTGCGGCCACGGCGATCGGGCTGATGCTGCTGCTCGCCGCCTGCGGCAAGTCGGCGCAGTTCCCGCTGCAGTCCTGGCTCGGTGACGCGATGGCCGGCCCGACGCCGGTCTCGGCGCTCATCCACGCCGCCACCATGGTGACGGCGGGCGTGTACCTGATCGTGCGCAGCGCACCGATCATGAACGAGGCGCCGACGGCGCAGCTCGTCGTCGTGATCGTCGGTGCCATCACGCTGCTGTTCGGGGCCATCGTCGGCTGCGCGAAGGACGACATCAAGAAGGCGCTCGCCGCCTCGACCATGTCGCAGATCGGCTACATGATCCTGGCGGCCGGGCTCGGGCCCGTCGGGTACGCGTTCGCGATCTTCCACCTCGTCACGCACGGCTTCTTCAAGGCCGGCATGTTCCTCGGCGCAGGGTCCGTGATGCACGGCATGGACGACCAGGTGGACATGCGCCGCTTCGGCGGGCTCGCCCGGTACATGAAGATCACGTGGCTGACGTTCATGGCCGGGTGGCTCGCGATCCTCGGCATCCCGCCGTTCTCGGGGTTCTGGAGCAAGGACAAGATCATCGAGGCCGCGTTCATGCCGGTCGACGGGGCCGAGTGGCGGGCCTGGGTGTTCGGCACGGTGACGCTGCTCGGCGCGGGGATCACGGCGTTCTACATGTCCCGCCTGTTCTTCATGACGTTCGAGGGCGAGCGGCGGTGGTCGGCGCGGTCCGACGGCTCCGCGCAGCACCCGCACGAGGCGCCTCGGCTCATGACGTGGCCGATGATCATCCTCGCGGTCGGGTCCGTCGGCATCGGCCTGTTCCTCTCGCTCGGCGGTCGCTTCGTGACGTGGCTCGAGCCCGTCACCGGGCACGCGGAGCACGAGGAGCCGGTGCTGCCGGTGTGGGCGCTGGTGACGCTGACGCTGGGCGTGGTCGTCGTCGGCACGGTCGTCGCGTGGCGTCGCTACGCAGCCTCGACCGTCCCGGTCGTCCCGCCGCTGGGCACGTCGCTGACGCGGGCGGCCCGCGTCGACCTGTACCAGGACACCGTCAACGACGTCGCCCTCGTCGAGCCCGGCCAGGCGCTGACCCGGTCGCTCGTGTTCGCGGACCGCGCGGTCGTCGACGGCGCGGTGACCGGGATCGCCCGGTCGCAGCTCGGCCTCGGCGAGATCACCCGCCGGCTGCAGACCGGGTTCGTCCGGTCGTACGCCGCGACCATGCTGCTCGGCCTCGTCGTCCTCGTCGTCGTCGTCCTGGCCACCCAGAGCTGAAGGAGCCCAGCCCACGATGTCGTCCTCCTTCCCCTGGCTGACCGCCCTGATCGTGCTGCCGCTCCTCGGTGCGGTCGCCCTCTGGGTCCTGCCTTCGTCGCTGCGCGGCCGTACGCGGGCCGTCGCCCTCGGCATCACCGTCGCCGAGCTCCTACTGGCCGTCGGTGCGCTGGTGGCCTTCGACCGGTCGTCCGCGCAGACGTACCAGCTCACCGAGACGCACGGGTGGATCCCCGCGTTCGGCGTCTCCTACGCCGTCGGCGTGGACGGCGTAGGGCTGTCGCTCATCCTCATGTCGGTGGTGCTGGTGCCGCTCGTGGTCCTCGCCGGCTGGCGTGAGCAGGGCTCGGCGAGCGCGGCCACCGACCGCCTGCGCCACTACCTCGCGCTGATCCTGGTGCTGGAGGCGTTCATCGTCGCGGTGTTCTCCGCGCGGGACGTGTTCTTCTTCTACGTCCTGTTCGAGGCGATGCTGGTCCCCGTCTACTTCATGATCGGCGGGTTCGGCGGCGCCCAGCGTCGCTACGCGGCCGTGAAGTTCCTGCTGTTCGGCCTGGCGGGCGGGCTCATCATGCTCGTCGCGGTCATCGGCCTGTACCTGCAGGGACCCGGCGGGCCGCAGGGCTTCCTCACCGAGAACCTCACCGGCCTGACGATCGACCCGACCCTCGAGAAGTGGCTGTTCCTCGCGTTCTTCCTGGCGTTCGCCATCAAGGCGCCGATGTTCCCGGTGCACACGTGGCTGCCGGACGCGGCCGAGCAGGCGCCGGTCGGGACCTCCACGCTCCTGGTCGGCGTCCTCGACAAGGTCGGCACGTTCGGGATGCTCACGCTGTGCCTGCCGCTGTTCCCGTCGGCGTCCCGCTGGGCCGCACCGGTCATCATCGTGCTGGCGCTCGTCTCGATCCTGTACGGCGCGCTGCTCGCGATCGGGCAGAAGGACCTCATGCGGCTCATCGCCTACACGTCGGTGTCGCACTTCGGGTTCATCGTGCTGGGCATCTTCGCGTTCACGTCGACGTCGATCGCCGGCTCGTCGTTCTACATGGTCAACCACGGGCTCTCCACCGGGGGCGCTGTTCCTCGTGGCGGGCTACCTGGTGGCCCGCCACGGGTCGCAGCAGATCGCCGACTTCGGCGGGCTGCAGAGGGTCGTACCGGTGCTGGCCGGCTTCTTCCTGGTCGCCGGCCTCTCGGCGCTGTCGCTGCCGGGCCTCTCGACGTTCGTCAGCGAGATCCTCGTGCTCGTCGGCACGTTCGCCCGGCATCCCGCGGCGTCGGTCGTCGCGAGCCTCGGTGTGGTGCTCGCCGCGATCTACGTGCTGTGGACGTACCAGCGGGTGTTCACCGGACCGGTCCGCGACGAGCTCGCGCCGGCGCCGGACCTGGTCGGGCGGGAGAAGTGGGCCGTCGCGCCGCTCCTGGCGCTCATGGTGGTCCTCGGGTTCCTGCCGGGCCCCGCGCTGGACCTCGTCCGGCCGCCCGCGCAGGTCACGCTCGAGCAGGTCGGCGTGACGGACGTCCCGGCGTCCGCCCCGTCCGTGGAAGGGAGTGACCAGTGAGCGACTTCACCGCACCCACCGTCGACTGGGCCCAGCTGAGCCCGGTCCTGATCGTGCTGCTCGCGGCCGTCGCCGGCGTGCTCGTCGAGGCGTTCGTGCCGGCGCGTCGGCGCCGCGCCGTGCAGCTCGGGCTCGCCGTCGCGGCGCTCGCCGGGGCGCTCGTCGCCGTGGCGGCGCTCTGGAGCGGCGTGGCCGACGACGGAGGCACCGCCGTGCTGGGCGGCTCGCTCATCGTGGACGGGCCGACCCTCGTGCTGCAGGGCACGCTCGCCCTCCTCGCGCTGCTGGCGCTGCTCGTGGTCGTGGACCGCACGGAGACGGGGGAGGACGCCTTCGCGCCCTCGGCGTCGTCCGTCCCGGGCTCGGACTACGAGGAGCTCGCGCGGCGCAAGGGTGTCGAGCAGACGGAGATCTACCCGCTCCTGCTCTTCGCGACGGGCGGCATGCTGATCTTCCCCGCGGCCGGCGACCTGCTGACGCTGTTCGTCGCGCTCGAGGTGCTGTCGCTGCCGCTCTACCTGCTCACCGGCATGGCCCGTCGTCGTCGCCTGCTGTCGCAGGAGGCGTCCATGAAGTACTTCCTGCTCGGTGCCTTCACGTCGGCGCTGATGCTCTTCGGCATCGCGCTGGTGTACGGGTACAGCGGCTCGCTGCGTTACTCGGCGATCGGCGAGGCGACGCAGGAGGCAAGCGGGCTGGACGGCCTGCTGCTGGTCGGCTCCGTGCTGATCCTCGCGGGACTGCTGTTCAAGGTCGGTGCGGCGCCCTTCCACACCTGGACCCCGGACGTCTACCAGGGCGCCCCTACGCCCATCACGGGCTTCATGGCGGCCTGCACCAAGGTTGCCGCGTTCGGCGCGCTGCTGCGGATCGTGTACGTGGTGCTGCCGGGTCTCGACTGGGACCTGAGCGTGGTGCTGTGGACGGTCACCATCCTCACGATGGTCATCGGTACGGTCGGTGCGCTCGTGCAGACCGACATGAAGCGCGTGCTCGGCTACTCGTCGATCGCGCACGCGGGGTTCATCCTCACGGGCGTCGTCGCGCTCAACCAGGCCGGCGTCACCGCGGTGCTCTTCTACCTGCTCGTCTACGGGGCCGCGACGATCGGCGCCTTCGGCATCGTCTGGCTCGTGCGTGAGCGCAGCGTGGAGGCGGACGGCTCCGGCGGGGCGATCCTCGGCGAGGCGACGCACCTGTCCCAGTGGGCGGGGCTCGGACGGTCGAACCCGGCTCTCGCGCTCACGTTCGCGCTGTTCCTGCTGTCGTTCGCGGGCATCCCGCTGACCGCCAGGTTCGCCGGCAAGTTCGCCGTGTTCTCCGCGGCGATCGAGGGCGGCGCGTGGCCGCTCGCGCTCATCGGTGTCCTGTCGTCGTCGGCGGCGGCGTTCTTCTACGTGCGGATCATCGTGCTGATGTTCTTCACGGCGCCGGCCGGCTCCCCGGAGACCGCCGAGGACGGCGCTGCCGTGGAGCCTGTCGCGGCGGAGGTCGCCGTCCCGCTCGACGTGCCGGCCGAGCCGGTGCCCGACGTCCCGGCGAACACGCTGGCCACGGCCGTGCAGGTGCGGCCGGCGGCGACCACGACCACGACCGTCGTCGGCGCCGAGGGCTTCGCCACCGTGGCCATCGCGGTGTGTGCCGCAGCCACCGTGATCCTCGGCGTGGCTCCCTCCTGGCTGCTCGACCTGATCGGGAGCGTCGCGCAGTTCCTCCCGTGACCTGTCGGCGGACCCCGCGCGTGCCTGGGGCCGGACGCTCGGGCGAGCGGCCCGTGCGACCGGTGCGTCGGCGCCGGTCGGGCCCGTGTCCGTGGAGGACGTGCGGGGAAGATAGGTTCGTCCCGTGACAACGACCACCGCCATCCCGCTCGGGGACCCCGTCCTCGCGGAACGGCTGACGGCCCGGCTCGCCCTCGTCGAGGAGCGGCTCCGCCACGCGGTGACCCATGCGGACCCGCTTGCGGACGACGCCTCCCGGCACCTGGTGAACGCAGGCGGCAAGCGCCTGCGACCGCTCCTGACGCTCCTCGCCGCCGAGCTGGGAGACGGTGCCCGGCGTGAGGTCCTCGATGCCGCCGTGGTCGTGGAGCTGACGCACCTGGCGACGCTGTACCACGACGACGTCATGGACTCGGCGCCGCTGCGCCGCGGAGCTCCCGCGGCGCAGGAGGTGTGGGGCAACTCCGTCGCGATCCTCACCGGTGACCTGCTGTTCGCCCGCGCGTCGGCCACGGTGGCCGGGCTGGGGCCGGAGGCGGTCCGCATCCAGGCGGCGACGTTCGAGCGGCTCTGTCTCGGGCAGCTGCACGAGACGGTCGGCCCCCGCCCCGACGAGGACCCGGTGGCGCACTACCTGCAGGTGCTGTCGGACAAGACGGCGTCGCTCATCTCGACGTCGGCGCGGTTCGGTGCGATGTTCGCCGGCTGCCGCCCCGACGCCGTCGCCATCGTGACGGGTTTCGGGGAGCGGATCGGCATCGCGTTCCAGCTCGCCGACGACGTGCTCGATCTCACGTCCGACGGCGACGTCTCCGGGAAGACCCCGGGCACCGACCTGCGCGACCGGGTGCCGACCATGCCGACGCTGCTCCTGCGTGCGCGGGCGGCCGGCCCTGACGCGACGGCCGACGACCTGGCCGCGCTCGCCCTCCTCGACGCGGACCTGACCGACGACGACGCGCTCGCCCGCGCCGTCGCGGCCCTGCGGGCCCATCCCGTCGTCGAGGAGACGCGCACGCGGGCCGTCGAGGCGGCTCGTGCCGCCGTGGGTGAGCTCGAAGGGCTGCCGCCGGGGCCGGTGAAGGACGCGCTCGTGTCGTTCGCGGACGCGTTGGTCGACCGCGCGTCCTGACGTCTCCCGCGCGGCTCAGCCGCCGGACGAGGGACCCACGGTGGACGAACCCCTGCGCGCCGCCGGGACTCTGGCACCATGTCGGCGCGGGCCCGCTCGTCGACCGGTGGTGCCTGCGCATTCCGTGCCTGTTCCTGTGCCCGTAGACCGTGCCCCTAGAGGTGACCGGGAGGCTGCCATGAGCGCTCGCTCGTCCGACGCCGGACGCGTGGCGCCCGCGGGCGCGGGGCGGTTCGTCGTGGCCCCGGGCGCCGTGGCCCCGATCAGCCGGCGGGTGCTCGCCTACGCCGTCGACGCGCTGCTCCTGGTCCTCGCGTTCGTCGCCGGCTATGTGGTGGGCGGCGCGAGGTCGTTCCTGCCGTCGGCGCTGTGCCTCGTGGTCGCCGTCGCGCAGTGGCTGGCCGAGTCGTTCACGGGCGCCAGTGCAGGCGGTGCTCTCGTCGGCACCCGCACCGTGTCCGTGCGCACCGGCCGGCCTGCCGGGCTCGTCGCCATCCTCGTGCGGCAGCTCGTCGTCGGGGCCGGCGCGCTGGCATGCCTCGTCGGGCAGTGGGTGGTGGTCGTCTCCGGCGTGTGGGACCCGTCGCCCGCGCAACGCGGTTGGCACGACAAGCTGGCGGGGACCCTGGTGCTGCGGGCGGCGGCCGTTCGGCAGGCCACCGGTGGGGCGCCTGTCGCGGACGCCGCCTGGGACAACGCCGTGGCGAGGGCGCTCGGCAACCCGGGCGGCGGGCGCCAGGGGCAGGGGCTGCCCGGACCGGTCGCGCCGGTCCCGATCTCAGGGGCGCCGGGCGGACCGTCCGTGCCGGGTGCGCCGCCGGCCTTCGGTTCACGTCCGGTGCCGGGTGCGCCGCCGGGGTCCGGTTCACGTCCGGTGCCGGGTGCTCCACCGGCGGCCGGTTCGCGTCCGGTGCCGGGTGCTCCACCGGCGGCCGGTTCGCGTCCGGTGCCGGGTGCTCCACCGGCGGCCGGTTCGCGTCCCGTGCCCGGTGCTCCGCCCGTGCTCGGTGCGCCGGCCGCGCACGCCACGCCACCGACCTCCGTCCAGCCGCCCGCTCCGGTGGGTCCGCTGCCCCGCACCGACGAACCGGTGCGGACAGCCCCGATGATCGACGTGCCGGCCGACGTGCACCCGCTGCCGGACGCTCCTGTGGCGCCCCGAGCGGTCATCGGTGCACCACCTGCCTCCCCGGCTGTCCCGGCCTCGAGCTCCCCTCCGCACGCGGCCGCGGGGCTCATCCAAGGCCCTCCGTCGGACGTCCGGAGCCGACGTGATCTGCGGCTCGACGAGCGCCCGTCGCAGGACCCGCGGGCGCGGCCGTCGACGCCGGGCGAGGTCGGCGACCTCGGCGACCTCGAGCACACCCGGCTGCGACCCGGCGGCCCGGCGCCCGCGTCGGCGCCGGACGGCCTGCGGCTGGTGTTCGACACCGGGGAGCGTCTCGAGGTGGCCGGGGACGGCCTCGTGGGCCGTCGCCCGACCGCCGAGGAGGGTGTCGACCACGTGGTCGCCATCGACGACCCGGAGCGGTCCATCTCGAAGGTACACCTGGCGTTCGGGCCGGTGCCCGACGGCGGCCTGTGGGTCATGGACCGCGGTTCGACGAACGGCACCGTGCTGGTGGGTCCGGACGGGTCGCGGGTGGTGCTCCCGGCGGGTGCGCGGGTGGGGGCGCCGGTCGGCTCGACGATCCGGTTCGGACAGCGCAGCGTCCGCGTGGAGCGTCGCTGACGGGCTGCGCCGGGCCGTGCCGGCCGGAGGCGGACGCAGGCAGGCGCGCGCCGGGTGCAGTGCCGAGACCTGCCGGCAGGTGAAGGGCGACGGCGCTCGCCCCTTCGCTCAGACGTGAGCGGCGCTCAGCGGGCCGAGGCGAGCGCGGACCGGACTGCAGGGGCGCGGTCCCGCAGGACGGCCAGGCGGCGCCGGGTGCTCGCCGGCTCACCGATCTCTCCGAGCCGGAGCATCCCGGGGTCGCCGACGCCCTGACCGCGCTCGATCCGGTCGCAGGCCTGCGCCATCCGGACCTGCACGTGGTCCAGCAGCTCGGCGGGGTCGAGGCCGCCGTACCCGTCCGCGACGACGCGCAAGCCGTCGGCTGCGGCCACAGGGTCGTCGCCGAGCCGCAGCAGGGGCGCGTTCCAGGCGAACATCGCCACGTCGTCGAGCGGCACGCCGGGACCTGCCACGTCCCAGTCGAACACGCCGGCCAGCTCGTCGCCGTCGAACGCCATGTTGTACATCGCGGTGTCGTGGTGGCACAGGATCTCGCCGTCCTCCAGGGCACGGTCCACGAACCTCCAACGCCGCCGTTCGCGCCCGAACCCCTGGACCACCGCGTGGTACTCGCGGAGCCAGCGCATGGCCGAGCGCACCTGGCCGTCGGTGAGCTCCTCGACGCCGATCTCGACGACCCGGCCAGGGAGGAAGGTCAGCACCTCGCGGCCGCGGTCGTCGATCCCCAGCACGCGGGGGATGTGCGGCAGGCCGGCGTCCGCGAGGAACTGCAGCAGCTCGTGCACCGCAGGGGTCCACGGCCCGGTGGGCCGGCGCACGGTGTCCCCGACCCGCACGGCGCCGCCCACGTTGCCGCCGGGCAGGGCGACCTCGACGGCGACGTCACCGCTGTCGGCGGGCGGAGCCGCGGTCCCGGCGGGCGAGGGCGAGGGGAGGGTGCCGGTCACTCGCGTGAGGCTACCCGGAGGCGTCCCGAGGCTCTTGGGCCGTCCACCTCCCTCGTCAGGAGCAGCCGGGCCGGACGCCGTCAGGTCCGGTCAGAAGGCGCGCGTGATCATCGCGCGCTTCACTTCCTGGATCGCCTTGGTGACCTCGATGCCGCGCGGGCACGCCTCGGTGCAGTTGAAGGTCGTGCGGCAGCGCCACACGCCCTCCTTGTCGTTGAGGATCTCGAGGCGCTGGGTGCCGCCCTCGTCGCGGCTGTCGAAGATGAACCGGTGCGCGTTGACGATCGCGGCGGGGCCGAAGTACTGCCCGTCGGTCCAGAACACCGGGCAGGACGACGTGCACGCGGCGCAGAGGATGCACTTGGTGGTGTCGTCGAACCGCTCGCGCTGTGCGGCGGACTGCAGGCGCTCCTTCGTGGGCTCGTTCCCGGTGGTGATGAGGAACGGCATGATCTCGCGGTACGACGCGAAGAACGGCTCCATGTCGACCACGAGGTCCTTGATGACCGGCAGGCCCTTGATGGGCTCGACGGTGATCGGCTTGGTGATGTCGAGGTCCTTGAGCAGCGTCTTGCAGGCGAGCCGGTTGCGGCCGTTGATCCGCATCGCGTCCGACCCGCACACCCCGTGCGCGCACGAGCGGCGGAACGTCAGCGAACCGTCCTGCTGCCACTTGACCTGGTGCAGCGCGTCGAGGACCCGGTCGGTCCCGTGGGCCTGCACGCGGAACTCGTCCCAGTGCGCCACGGTCGTGGCGCCGGACTCGTCCGGCAGGTAGCGCAGGACCTTGAGGGTGACCTCGAACGAGGGGATCTCGCCCACCTTCGCGGGGGCGTCGGCGACAGCGGTCATCAGTACTTGCGCTCCATCGGCTGGTAGCGGGTCATGGTGACGGGCTTGGAGCCCAGCACGAGCTGGTACCCGTCGAACACGGTGGTGTGCGAGAACGGGCCCTTGCGGTCGCCGTCGTGGTCGGTGCCCGACCGGCGGTGGCCCTCCGTGGGCAGCGGCCGGCGGTAGGCCATCGTGTGCAGCATGTAGTTCTTGTCGTCCCGGTCCGGGAAGTCCTCGCGGAAGTGACCGCCGCGCGACTCGTCGCGGTTCAGGGCGCCGACGACCACGGTCTCGGCGATGTCCAGCAGGAACCCGAGCTCGACGGCCTCGAGCAGGTCGGTGTTGAACATCCGGCTCTTGTCCTGGACGCTGACCGCGCGGAACCGCTTCTGCAGGGCCTTGACGTCGTCGAGGGCTTCCGTGAGCGACTCGCGGGTGCGGAACACCTGCGCGTTCTTGTCCATCGTCTCCTGCAGCGCCTTGCGCAGGTCCGCCACGCGCTCGCCGTCGGGGCGCGTCCGGATCTCCTCCAGGCCGGCGACGACGGTCGCGGCGGGGTCCTCGGGCAGCTCGACGAACGACGCGGTCGACGCGTACAGGGCGGCCGAGATCCCGGCCCGCTTGCCGAACACGTTGATGTCGAGCAGCGAGTTGGTGCCGAGCCGGTTGGAGCCGTGCACGCTCACGCACGCCACCTCGCCGGCCGCGTACAGCCCACGGATGACGTCGGTCGAGTTGCGGAGCACCTCGGCGTCGATGTTGGTGGGCACGCCGCCCATCGCGTAGTGCGCGGTGGGGTAGACGGGGACGGGCTCGGTATACGGCTCGATGCCGAGGTACGTCCGGGCGAACTCGGTGATGTCCGGCAGCTTCGCGTCGATGTGCGCGGGCTCGAGGTGCGTGAGGTCGAGCAGCACGTAGTCCTTGTTCGGACCGGCACCGCGTCCCTCGCGCACCTCGTTGGCCATCGACCGGGCGACGATGTCGCGCGGCGCGAGGTCCTTGATGGTGGGGGCGTAGCGCTCCATGAAGCGCTCGCCCTCGGAGTTGCGCAGGATGGCGCCCTCGCCACGCGCGGCCTCCGACAGGAGGATGCCGAGGCCCGCGAGGCCCGTCGGGTGGAACTGGAAGAACTCCATGTCCTCCAACGGGATGCCGCGGCGGTACGCCAGCGCCATGCCGTCGCCCGTGAGGGTGTGCGCGTTCGACGTGGTCTTGTAGATCTTGCCGGCACCACCCGTGGCCAGGACCACGGACTTGGCCCGGAAGACGTGGATCTCGCCCGTCGCCAGCTCGTACGCGACGACGCCCGAGACGTTGACCTCCTCGCCGTCCGGGACGTGCCCGGCGGCGAGATCGTGGTCCACGAGCAGGTCGAGCACGTAGAACTCGTTGAAGAACTCGACCTCGTTCTTCACGCACTGCTGGTAGAGGGTCTGCAGGATCATGTGGCCGGTGCGGTCGGCGGCGTAGCAGGACCGGCGCACGGCGGCCTCGCCGTGGTTGCGGGTGTGCCCGCCGAACCGGCGCTGGTCGATGCGGCCCTCGGGCGTCCGGTTGAACGGCAGGCCCATCTTCTCCAGGTCGAGCACCGCGTCGATGGCCTCCTTGGCCATGACCTCGGCGGCGTCCTGGTCGACGAGGTAGTCGCCGCCCTTGACCGTGTCGAACGTGTGCCACTCCCAGTTGTCCTCCTCGACGTTGGCGAGCGCGGCGCACATGCCGCCCTGCGCCGCACCGGTGTGGGAGCGCGTCGGGTAGAGCTTCGAGATGACGGCCGTGCGCACGCGGGTCGACGACTCGAGCGCCGCACGCATGCCCGCGCCGCCGGCGCCGACGATGACGACGTCGTACTGGTGGGTCTGCATCAGAGGTGAGGTCCTTACCGAGAGGTCAGGCCGTGCAGAACGACGGCAGCAGGTCGGCCGGCGAGCCCGAGGGGCACGGGTCGAACGTGAAGATCACGAGCGTGCCGAGGATCACCACGATGACGAACGCGAGGTAGAGCAGGCCCTTGAGCACCAGCCGGGTGCCGTCCCGCTCCGCGTAGTCGTTGATGATCGTCCGCACGCCGTTGGTGCCGTGAATCATCGCGAGCCAGAGCATGAGCAGGTCCCAGACCTGCCAGAAGGGCGAGGCCCACTTGCCGGCGACGAAGCCGAAGCCGATCGCGGAGATGCCGTCGCCGGCGACCAGGTTCACGAACAGGTGGCCGAAGATGAGCACGAGCAGCAGCACGCCCGACGCGCGCATGAAGATCCAGCCGTACAGCTCCGTGTTGCCGCGCGTGGTGCGGCGGCCGGGGCCGGGCCGGGGCGGGCGCGGGGCCTTGGGGTCGGCGACGAGGGTCATCACTCACCTCCGAAGACGTGCATGAGGTGGCGGGGCAGGAAGCCGGCCATGGTCACGACGAACAGGCCGACGACGATCCACAGCATCACGCGCTGGTACTTCGTGCCCTTGGCCCAGAAGTCCACGAGGATGATCCGGATGCCGTTGAAGGCGTGGAACACGATGGCGGCGACGAGGCCGGCCTCGCCGAGGCCCATGACCGGGTTCTTGTACGTGCCGATCACGTCGTTGTACGTCTCGGGCGACACCCGCACGAGCGCGGTGTCGAGGACGTGCACCAGAAGGAAGAAGAAGATCAGGACGCCGGTCACGCGGTGCGCGACCCACGACCACATGCCTTCGCGCCCCCGGTAGAGAGTTCCGGCGGGCGCTTTGGTGGGCGCTGCGGGCACTGGAGGGGCCTCCTGGCGGGTCAGGGTGTGAGGACGTCGTCGTCCTTGCGGCACGACGCCCGACGGCGGCGGGTGACGAGAGCAGCCGTTCGTGCGTCCGTCTCACTGTATAGACCGAGGGCGGTCACGAGGTCCGCGCCAGGGGCTTCGGTCCCATGTCCGGGCCCCTTTTGTGAGGAACTCCACAGCGCTGGAGGCCGCCGCCGCCCGGATAGCCTTGCCGACCATGAGCGCCCAGCCCGACGGACCGGTCCCCGACTTCCACGCGGTCATCCCCGCCGGGGGTGCGGGAACCCGGCTGTGGCCCCTGTCACGGGCCGGGCACCCGAAGTTCCTGCTCGACCTCACCGGGTCCGGCCGCACCCTCCTGCAGGGCACAGTCGACCGGCTCGTCCCCCTGACGGGTCCCGACCGGGTGCTGGTCGTCACCGGTGCCCGGCACGCCGCCGCCGTCGCCGCGCAGCTGCCCGAGGTGGTGGCCGGGAACGGACCCGACCGGGTGCTCGCCGAGCCGTCGCCGCGCGACTCGATGGCGGCGATCGGGCTGGCGGCCGCCGTCCTGCTCGAGCGGCACGGCGAGGACGTGGTCCTCGGGTCGTTCGCCGCCGACCACGTGATCGACGGCGCCCCGGACTTCGAGCGGGCGGTGCGCGAGGGTGTCGTGGCCGCACGCGCCGGGCACGTGGTGACGATCGGCATCCGGGCGACGGGCCCCTCGACCGCGTTCGGCTACGTGCGGGCGGGCGACGTGCTCGGGCTCGACGGTGCGCCGAGCGTGCGCATCGCCTCCGGCTTCACCGAGAAGCCCGACGAGGAGACGGCCGCCGCCTACCTCGCGACCGGCGAGTACCGGTGGAACGCCGGCATGTTCATCGTGCGGGCTCGCGTGCTGCTCGACCACCTCGCGACGCAGCTGCCCGCGCTGCACGACGGGCTGCGCACGATCGCGGCCGCGTGGGACGGGCCAGGTCGGGACGCGGTGCTGTCCGCGGTCTGGCCGGGACTCACGAAGATCGCGATCGACCACGCCATCGTCGAGCCCGTCGCGGCGGCCGGCGGGGTCGCCGTCGTGCCCGGGGACTTCACGTGGGACGACGTCGGCGACTTCGCGTCGCTGGGCGAGCTGCTGCGCGGGCTGCCGGCCGGTCTGCCGGGCACGGCAGGGACGACGCTCGGCGACGACGGGGCGGTGCTGCGGATCGACGCACCGGACGCCCTGGTGGTGCCGACCGGTGGCCGCACGGTGACCGTGGTCGGGCTCCCGGGGGCGGTCGTGGTCGACACCCCGGACGCGGTCCTGGTGACCACGCGGGAGCACGCCCAGAAGGTCAAGGCGGCGGTCGACGGCTGGCGGGCCCGCGGGCGCGACGAGCTCCTCTGACCGGCTGTGGGGGCGCCGCGCCCCACGGTTCCCCACCCGGCGGCCGGTCTGCGGGGCGGTCGTGCCGGACGGGCGTCCCCACCTGCGGACTAAGGTCGAGGGCGTGTCCGACGACGTCACCACCTTCCCCGCCGTGCCGGCCCTGGACGACCTGCGCCCGCGGCCGGCGGACCCGGGTGCCCGCCGGCTCGCCGCACTCATC
This sequence comes from Cellulomonas sp. URHB0016, assembly GCF_054057935.1. Lineage (NCBI taxonomy): Bacteria > Bacillati > Actinomycetota > Actinomycetes > Micrococcales > Cellulomonadaceae > Cellulomonas > Cellulomonas sp. URHB0016. The sequence continues at coordinate 3,639,729 of NZ_JBSRZU010000001.1, forward strand.
GCCTCCCTGCGCGACGAGCTCGTCGAGGTCCGGCGGGACCTGCACGCCCACCCGGAGCTCGGCCGCACCGAGGAGCGGACCACCCGCGTGGTCGCCGAGCGCCTGCGCCTCGCCGGCCTGACACCGAGGCTGACGCCCGGGACCGGCCTCTTCTGCGACCTCGGTCCAGGGCCGGCCGTCACGGGCCGCCGCCGGATCGCCCTGCGTGCCGACCTCGACGCGCTCCCGGTCCAGGACACCTGCGGCCTGCCGTGGGCGTCCACCGTGCGCGGGATCGCGCACGCCTGCGGGCACGACGTGCACACCACGGCCGTGCTCGGGGCGGGTCTGGCGCTCGCGGACCTCGCGGCCTCCGGCGAGCTGGCGACCGGGGTGCGGCTCGTGTTCCAGCCGGCCGAGGAGGTGCAGCCCGGCGGCGCGCTCGACCTGATCTCCGCGGGCGCGCTCGACGGCGTGGCGCAGATCTTCGGGGTCCACTGCGACCCCAAGGTCGACGTGGGGCACGTCGGCACCCGCATCGGTCCGATCACGTCGGCGAGCGACGAGGTCACGGTGACCGTCACCGGCGCGGGCGGCCACACCTCCCGGCCGCACCTCACGGGCGACGTGGTGTTCGCGCTCGGTCAGGTCATCACTCAGGTCCCCGCGATCCTCGGCCGGCGCCTCGACCCACGGTCGGGCGTCAACCTGACGTGGGGCGCGGTGCAGGCCGGGTCGGCGCACAACGCGATCCCGTCGACCGGCACGGTGAAGGGCACGCTGCGCTGCCTGGACGTCCGGGCGTGGGAGAAGGCCTCCGAGGTGTTCCACGCCGCCGTCGAGCAGGTCGTGGCGCCGCTCGGTGTCGAGGTGCAGGTGCGTCATCTGCGTGGCGTGCCCCCGGTGGAGAACGACGAGCGGTCCACCGGGCTCCTGGAGGCCGCCGCGAGGGACGTGCTCGGGCCGGACTCGGTGCTCCTGACGGAGCAGTCGCTGGGCGGCGAGGACTTCGCCTGGTACCTCACGAGGGTCCCGGGCTCCATGGCCCGGCTCGGCACGCGCACGCCGGGCGGCCGCACGTACGACATCCACCAGGGCGACCTGCAGGTGGACGAGCGAGCGGTGGAGGCGGGTGCCCTGCTGCTCGCCCGGGTCGCGGTGCTCGCGGGCCGCGCCTGAACGAGCGTCCGCTGGGCGGCTGGTCTCGCATGTCGGAACGACACGTCCGTCACCTGGGAGGACATTCCAACTAGGTAACGGAAACCGACGGATACCGATCGGTAACGTGCGCGTCACGTACGGCTCAGTAGTGTCCGACACATCGATGCCGGACGAGCCGCCAGCGCGAGGGGGCGCTGCTGCGCCGTCCACACCACCTGCGCCGACGTGCCGACGAGATCCAGGAGATCCGCGTGAAGAACATCATCCGTGTGGCCGCGCTCAGCGGTGCCGTCGCCCTCGCGCTCGCGGCGTGCGGCAGCGCCCCCGAGGAGGAGGCCGGGTCCGACGGGACCGGGACAGCCGGCGCGTCCGACTTCAAGGCCTGCATGGTCTCCGACTCGGGCGGCTTCAACGACAAGTCGTTCAACGAGTCCGGCTACAACGGTCTGAAGGAGGCCGAGGACGCACTCGGCATCGAGACCGCCACGGCGGAGTCGAAGCAGGAGTCCGACTTCGCGCCGAACATCGACACGATGGTCGGGCAGGACTGCCACCTCATCGTGACCGTCGGCTTCCTGCTCGCGAAGGCCACCGGCGACGCCGCCACGGCGAACCCCGACACCAAGTTCGCGATCGTCGACTCGACGGCGCAGGACGCGGACGGCAAGACGATCGAGCTCGACAACGTCAAGCCCCTGAGCTTCGACACGGTCCAGGCCTCCTACCTCGCCGGCTACCTCGCGGCGGGCATGAGCAAGACCGGCACGGTCGCCACCTACGGCGGCATCCAGATCCCGACGGTGACCATCTTCATGGACGGCTTCGTGGACGGCGTCGCGAAGTACAACGAGGTGCACGGGACCGCGGTCAAGACGCTCGGCTGGGACAGCAAGGCCCAGAACGGCTCGTTCACCGGTGACTTCGAGGACCAGTCGAAGGGTCAGCAGCTGACCAACACGTTCATCGACCAGGGGGCGGACATCATCCTCCCGGTCGCGGGTCCGGTCGGCGGCGGCACGCTCGCCGCGGCACACGACGCGAACACGGCCGGCAAGAGCGTTGCCGTGATCTGGGTCGACTCCGACGGTGTCGAGACGAACCCGGACTCCTCCGACGTCATCCTCACGTCGGTCCTCAAGCAGATCGGCACGGCCGTCAACGACGTCGTCACGGCGGCCTCGAAGGACGAGTTCGAGAACTCGCCCTACGTCGGCACCCTCGAGAACGCCGGTGTCGACCTCGCGCCGTTCCACGACTTCGACTCCAAGGTCCCCGCGGACCTCAAGACCGAGGTGGACAAGCTGAAGCAGGACATCATCAGCGGCACCGTCAAGGTGAGCTCGCCGAGCTCCCCGTCGCAGTCCTGACCACCAGGCACGGGGCCGGTACGGACACGCAGTCCGTGCCGGCCCCCTGCCTGCCGGTCCGGCGATAGTGTCGCTTCTGCCACTGCGATGAAGGAGTCGCCGCCGTGAAGCTCGAGCTTCGGGGGATCACCAAGTCTTTCGGGCCGCTCGTGGCCAACGACCACATCGACCTGGTCGTCGAGCCCGGTCAGATCCATGCGCTCCTCGGCGAGAACGGCGCCGGCAAGTCGACCCTCATGAACGTCCTCTTCGGCCTGTACGAGGCGGACTCCGGGCAGATCCTGCTCGACGACGAGCCGCGCACGTTCGACGGGCCGCGTGACGCGCTGGGCGCGGGCATCGGGATGGTGCACCAGCACTTCATGCTCGTGCCCGTCTTCACCGTCGCCGAGAACGTCATGCTCGGTCACGAGGCCACCCGGCCGGGGGGGATCGGCCTGCTCGACCTCGACGAGGCCCGCACGCGCGTGCGGGCGCTCGCCGCCCGGTTCGGCTTCGAGCTGGACCCCGACGCGGTGGTCGAGGACCTCCCCGTGGGCGTCCAGCAGCGGGTCGAGATCGTCAAGGCGCTCGCCCGCGACGCCAAGGTGCTCATCCTCGACGAGCCCACCGCCGTGCTGACACCGCAGGAGACCGACGAGCTCATCGGGATCATGCGGCAGCTGCGGGACGCCGGGACGTCGATCGTGTTCATCACGCACAAGCTCCGCGAGGTGCGGGCCGTCGCCGACGTCATCACCGTCATCCGGCGCGGGGCCGTGGTGGGGTCCGCCTCCCCGGAGGCGAGCGAGACGGAGCTCGCCTCGATGATGGTCGGCCGTGCGGTGTCGCTCTCGCTCGGCAAGGCGCCCGCGACACCGGGGGCCACGACCGTGCAGGTCCGGGGGCTGACGGTGCTCGACGCCACCGGCGCGGCCGTCGTCGACGACGTGTCCTTCGAGCTCGCCCGGGGCGAGATCCTGACCTTGGCGGGCGTGCAGGGCAACGGGCAGACGGAGCTCTGCGAGGCGCTCCTGGGGCTCGAGCGGCCGGCCGCCGGGTCGATCCTGCTCGAGGGCCGCGAGCTCGTGGGGCTCTCCCCGCGGCAGGTCCTGGCGGCGGGGGTGGGGTTCGTGCCGGAGGACCGGTCGGTCGACGGGCTGGTCGGGGACTTCTCGGTCGCGGAGAACCTGGTGCTGGATCTCGTGCAGACCCCGGAGTACTCGCGGGCCGGTGCGCTCGACCTGGCGGCGATCCGCCGCAACGCGGAGCACCGGATCGAGGAGTACGACATCCGGACGCAGTCCGCGACGCAGGCCGCCGGCCGGCTGTCCGGGGGGAACCAGCAGAAGGTCGTCCTCGCGCGAGAGCTGTCGCGGCCGCTGAAGCTGTTCATCGCGAGCCAGCCCACCCGTGGCGTGGACGTCGGCTCCATCGAGTTCCTGCACCGGCGGATCGTCCGGGAGCGCGACGGCGGGACACCGGTGCTCATCGTCTCGACCGAGCTCGACGAGGTCGTCGAGCTCGCCGACCGCATCGCGGTGATGTACCGCGGCCGTCTCGTCGGCATCGTCCCGTCGGACACGCCGCGCGACGTGCTCGGCCTGATGATGGCCGGCGTCCCGCACGACGAGGCGACGGCGCAGGCCGCGGAGCACCCCACGGAGGCCGGGCATGAGTGAGGAGATCCTGGGCGAGGGGGTGACCCCGACGGCAGGGATGCCTGAGCCCGAGCGCGTCGAGGAACCGGAGGACCGTGGCGCCTCGGTGCTCCGCGAGATCGTCAGCGGCGACATCGGCGTCAGCGTGCTCGCCTTCCTGCTCGCGCTCGCCATCGGCGGCGTCCTCATCGCCGTCACCAACCCGGACGTGACCGAGGCGGCCCACTACTTCTTCGCCCGGCCGATGGACACGATCTCCGCCGCGTGGAACGCCGTGTGGGACGCCTACGCCGCGATGTTCCGCGGCGCCGTCTACAACGGCACCGCCGACACGTTCCAGCAGTCGATCAAGCCCCTCACCGAGACCATGACCGTCGCGACGCCGCTGATCATCGCGGCGCTCGGCGTGGCGGTCGGATTCCGGGCGGGGCTGTTCAACATCGGTGCGCAGGGACAGATCATCCTCGGCGCGACCGTGGGCGGGTACATCGGCTTCGCGTTCAGCCTGCCGGCCGGGGTGCACCTGCTCCTCGCGCTCCTCGGCGGCATCCTCGGCGGCGCGCTCTGGGCCGGCATCGCGGGCGTGCTCAAGGCCCGCACCGGCGCCCACGAGGTGATCGTCACGATCATGCTCAACTACGTCGCGCTGTACCTCCTCGGGTACCTGCTCACCACGGACGCGTTCACGCGTGAGGGGTCGAACCAGCCGACGAGCCCGGGCGTCAAGGAGACCGCCCAGCTGCCGCTGCTGCTGGGCGACTGGTCGCGGCTGCACGCCGGGTTCCTCGTGGCGATCGTCGCGGCCGTGTTCGTGTGGTGGCTGATGAGCCGCTCGGTGGTCGGGTTCCGGTTCCGCGCCGTCGGGTCCAACCCCCACGCGTCCCGCACGGCGGGCATCGGCATCCCCACCACGGTCGTGCTCGTGATGCTGGTCTCGGGTGCGCTGGCCGGCCTCGCGGGGGGCGTGCACATCCTCGGCACCGAGCACCAGCTGACCGGCGGCATCGCCGGGTCGCTCGGCTTCGACGCGATCACGGTCGCGCTGCTCGGCCGGTCCCGACCGCTCGGCATCTTCTTCGCCGGCCTGCTGTACGGCGGTCTCAACGTCGGCGGCCGGGTCATGGAGGCCGCGACGGGCACGCCGATCGACATCGTCCTGGTGATCCAGGCGCTCGTGGTGCTGTTCATCGCCGCCCCGCCGCTCGTGCGGGCCATCTTCCGCCTCCCCGTACCGGGGACGGCCGTCGCGAAGGGAGCGACAGCGTGACCGCCGTCGACACGCACGCGCCCGCTGCCGCCGCGCACGCGCCGAACGAGACGCTGACCCGCCGGTCGTGGAAGGCGCCGATCGCCTTCGGCGTGCTCGGGCTCGCCGCCCTCGTCCTGTTCGGCCTGCTCGCGCCGGGCGGCGAGGAGACCACCTTCGTCATCTCCACCGACGACGACTTCGTGCAGCTCGGCCCGGTCGCGGCGCCGTCCAAGGCCACCGCGACGGTCCTCGGGATCGCGTGCCTGCTGCTCGCCGCGTACGCGGCCTGGCGGGCGTGGAACCGTGCACGTCTCGGCCGCTGGGTCGGTGCGCTGTTCGCCGTGCTGTGGGTCCTGTCGTTCCTCGTGTGGGCGGTCGCGGGCAAGTCGATGTCGCTGGTCAGCCTGCTGCAGGGCTCGCTGATCCTCGCGGTGCCCCTGGCGTTCGGCGCGATGGGCGGCCTGCTGAACGAGCGCGCCGGCGTCGTGAACATCGCGATCGAGGGCCAGCTGCTCACCGGTGCCTTCGGTGCGGCCGTCGTGGCCTCGATCACGCAGTCGGTCTACGCGGGGCTGATCGCCGCACCCGTGGCGGGCCTGCTCATCGGCTCGCTCCTGGCGCTGTTCACGGTCAAGTACCGGGTCAACCAGATCATCGTCGGCGTGGTGCTGAACGTGTTCGCCGTCGGCCTGACCAGCTTCCTGTTCTCGTCGGTGCTCAAGCCGAACGCGGCGACGCTGAACTCGCCGCCGCGCATGCCGGTCATCGAGATCCCCGTGCTGTCCGGCATCCCGGTCGTCGGACCGGTGCTGTTCCGGCAGACGCTGCTCGTCTACCTGCTGTACGTCGCCGTCGTGGTCGTCACGGTCGCGCTGTTCCGGACCCGGTGGGGGCTGCGCGTCCGTGCGGTCGGGGAGCACCCGCTGGCCGCGGACACCGTGGGCATCGACGTGCAGGCGACGCGGTGGCGCAACGTGCTCCTCGGCTCGATGGTCGCCGGTCTCGGTGGGGCGTTCTTCACCATCGGCTCCGTGGGCGCGTTCAGCCAGGAGATGACCGCCGGCAAGGGCTACATCGCGCTCGCGGCGATGATCCTCGGCCGGTGGACGCCGGTCGGCGCACTGGCGGCGGCGCTGCTGTTCGGCTTCTCCGACAAGCTGCAACAGGTGCTCGGCGTCCTGCAGACCCCCGTGCCGAACCAGTTCATGCTCATGCTCCCGTACCTCGTCACCATCGTCGCCGTGGCCGGGCTCGTCGGTCGCGTCCGCGGGCCGGCGGCCGCGGGGGAGCCCTACGTCAAGGAGTGACATGCCGGACCTGCAGCCGGAGATCGACTGGGACGTCCTGCGTGCCGCCGCGACCGACGTGATGCGCCGTGCGTACGTGCCGTACTCGCAGTTCCCTGTCGGCGCCGCCGCTCTCGTGGACGACGGGCGCGTGGTCGTCGGCTGCAACGTCGAGAACGCGTCCTACGGCGTCACGCTGTGCGCGGAGTGTGCGCTCGTGTCGGGGCTGCACGTCTCGGGCGGGGGGCGCCTCGTCGCGTTCACCTGCGTGGACAGGCACGGCACCGTGCTGATGCCGTGCGGACGCTGCCGCCAGCTGCTCTGGGAGCACGGCGGGGCGCGGCTCCTCGTCGAGACCGTGCGCGGCGTCAAGCCGATGACCGAGGTGCTGCCCGACGCGTTCGGGCCGGCCGACCTGGAGGAGCGGGCATGAGGGCCGGATCATGAGCATCGAGCAGCTCGACGCGGTGGACGTCATCGTCGCCAAGCGCGACGGCCACCGGCTGACGGACGCGCAGATCGACTGGGTCATCGACGCGTACACCCGCGGCGTGGTCGCCGACGAGCAGATGTCCGCCCTCACCATGGCGATCCTGCTCAACGGCATGGACCGGGCCGAGATCGCCCGCTGGACGGCGGCGATGATCGCGAGCGGCGAGCGGATGGACTTCTCCGGCCTCTCCCGGCCGACGGCCGACAAGCACTCCACGGGCGGCGTCGGCGACAAGATCACCCTGCCGCTCGCCCCGCTCGTCGCGGTGTTCGGCGTCGCCGTGCCGCAGCTGTCGGGCCGCGGCCTGGGCCACACGGGCGGGACGCTCGACAAGCTGGAGTCCATCCCGGGCTGGCGGGCGGCGCTCTCCAACGAGGAGATGATGCGGCAGCTCGACGACGTGGGCGCCGTGATCTGCCAGGCCGGCTCCGGGCTCGCCCCTGCCGACCGCAAGATGTACGCGCTGCGTGACGTCACGGGGACGGTCGAGGCCATCCCGCTCATCGCGAGCTCGATCATGAGCAAGAAGATCGCGGAGGGGACCGGAGCGCTGGTGCTCGACGTCAAGGTCGGCTCGGGGGCCTTCATGAAGGACCTCGACCGCGCGCGTGAGCTCGCGCGGACGATGGTGGCGCTCGGCACGGACGCGGGCGTGCGGACCGTCGCCCTGCTCACCGACATGTCGACCCCGCTCGGGCTCACGGCGGGCAACGCCCTGGAGGTCCGTGAGTCGGTGGAGGTGCTGGCCGGCGGCGGTCCTGCCGACGTCGTCCAGCTCACCCTCGCCCTCGCCCGGGAGATGCTCGACGCCGCGGGCCGGCCCGACGCGGACCCGGCCGTCGCCCTCTCCGACGGGCGGGCGATGGATGCGTGGCGGCGCATGATCGAGGCACAGGGTGGCGACGCCGACGCGACGCTCCCCGTCGCCCGGGAGACCGACCAGGTGCTCGCCGAGCGCGACGGCGTGCTCGCCGGCCTCGACGCGTACGCGGTGGGCGTGGCCGCGTGGCGGCTGGGCGCCGGCCGGGCCCGCAAGGAGGACCCCGTGCAGGCCGGTGCCGGTGTCGAGCTGCACGTCCGGCCCGGGGACCAGGTCCGCGCGGGGCAGCCGGTCCTCACCCTGCACACCGACACCCCGGACCGGTTCGCCCGGGCCCGTGACGCCCTCGCCGGTGCGGTCGTCGTGGCGCCGCCCGGCACCGCCGTGGAGGTCGGCCCCCTGGTCATCGACCGCATCGACGCATGACCCGCCCGACGCAGGGTCGCGGCCCGTTCGACGCCGGGCCGTGACCGGTGTCCGCCAGGGTCGTCTACCTGACGATGCCGACCGCCCCACGGGTCCTCACGCCGGCGTCTCGACCGGGGCGGGTGTGCGGGCTCCGCCCGCCCGGCACCCCCCTCGTGATCGTCGGCGTGCGGGTACCCGGCTCGGCGTGGCACGGGTGCAGTCCGGGTGGTCGCTGACGGGGTCCGGGTCAGAGTCCCGTCGTGCTCACGCCGTACTCGGCCTGCTCGGGCGTGAACTTCTCGAAGACGAGCTGGTCGACCAGGCCGTCGTGGGAGAAGGCGGTGTGGCTGAGGTAGTGCGCCGCCTTCAGTGCTGCCTGCTCGTTCCAGTCGACGGTCACGTGGTCGACGCCCCACACGGCGTCCGCGTTGGGGAAGCCCTCGAACTCGAGCTGTCCGACGAGGCCGTCGTGGGAGAAGGCGGTGTGGGAGAGGTAGTGCTCCGCCTTGCGCGTGGCGTTCTGCTGCGAGACCGTTCCCAGCGCCGCGATCCGAGCGGCCTCGGCGTCGGCTGCGGCCTGCGCTGCGGCGGCCTTGGCGTCGGCTGCGGCCTGCGCTGCGGCGGCCTTGGCGTCGGCTGCGGCCCGCGCTGCGGCGGCCTTCGCGGTAGCGTCGGCGAGCTTCTCCTCAGCCGACATGCCCAGTGTGAGGACGACCGCCTTGCCGGCCGTCAACATCTCACCCGCTGCCGGGTTCTGGGACTCCACCGTCGACTTGTCGGAGTTCTTGAGCGTGTACTTGAAGCCGGCCGCGTCCAGCGCCGCCTGGGCCTGGGCGGTCCGCATCTCCACGACGTTCGGGACCGGGACCTTGGCGGGCTCGACCTTGGCCTCGGCGCTGGCGGCCTCGGAGGCCGCTGCCTCCATGCCGGCCTTGAAGTCGGCGCAGGCCGTGAGGGACGTGACGAGCAGGGCAGCCCCGACGATGGGAGCGAGGATCTTCTTCATGGCGCGGTGTTCCTGCCTGAGCTATGACCGAGTCGTCGCCCGCCCTCGGGAGCAGGTCGTGGACGGTCCCTCCGACCGCACATCGATCGATGTACAAGAACGCACATCGGTTCGACGTCGACGAGCTTGAGCAACCTGTGGAACGAGAGCAACAGAGATCGACTGCGGCGCTCCACGCCGTCCCCGTCTGGCGACCGGCACCCGCACGGAGCACGATGGTCGGGATCGAGCTCGACGACGTGGCAGGAGGAGCCATGAGCACCGTCCCCGGATCCGACGCCTGGCACGACGCAGGTCTCGAGCCCGCCGTCCCGGAGCAGCCGCTGCGCCTCACGGACGACCCCGGCGACCTCCCGCCCGACCCCGAGGAGTACGAGCCGGGCTTCGCCCGCGCGGACCGGGAGGGGACGGCCGACGAGGCCGACGTCGTGGAGCAGGACACCGAGGTCACGGCCGGGGACGACGGCCCGGACGGCATGGCATGACGGTCCCGTACCGCCGGGGCCGCCCCTACGGCCACGGGGTGCGGTGCGGGCCCGCAGGTACGGTGTCCGCATGACGCCCTCCGCAGCACCGACGGAACCGGCACTCCCGGCGGACACCTCGTCCGACGCCGCGGTCCCGACGCAGGACACGCGCACGGCCCCGACGGGAGCCGAGCCCGCCGCGGGGACCGCCGCCCTCGTCGCCCTGATCCCCTCGCTGCCCAAGGTCCTGCTGCACGACCACCTCGACGGAGGGCTGCGGCCCGCCACGATCGTCGAGCTCGCCGCGGAGGCCGGGCACGAGCTGCCCACCACGGACGCCGGCGAGCTGGGCCGCTGGTTCCTGGAGGCGGCGTCGTCCGGAACCCTGCCTCGCTATCTCGAGACGTTCGACCACACCGTCGCCGTGATGCAGACGCAGGAGGCGCTGCGACGCGTCGCCCGCGAGTCCGTGCTGGACCTCGCGGCCGACGGGGTCGTCTACGCCGAGCAGCGGTACGCACCCGAGCAGCACCTGCAGCGCGGCCTGACGCTGCAGCAGGTCGTCGACGCGGTCCAGGCCGGGTTCGCCGAGGGGATCGCGCAGGCGCACGCGCAGGGCCGGTCGATCCGGATCGGCACGCTGATCACGGCGATGCGCCACGCCGACCGCGGCGAGGAGATCGCCGCCCTCGCGCTCGCGAACCGGGACGAGGGCGTGGTGGGTTTCGACATCGCCGGCGCCGAGGACGGCTTCCCGCCGTCGCGGCACGAGGCGGCGTTCCGCGCGCTCGCCGCGGCCCACTTCCCCGCGACGGTGCACGCCGGCGAGGCCGCCGGGCTCGACTCCATCTCGGAGGCGTTGCACGTGGCGGGCGCCTGCCGCCTCGGGCACGGCGTCCGGATCATCGACGACGTCACGCAGGACGAGCTGGGCGACAGGCTCGGCCGGCTCGCGAGCTGGGTCCGTGACCGGCACGTGCCGCTGGAGCTGTGCCCGTCGTCGAACGTGCAGACGGGAGCGGCGGCGTCCGTGGCGGCGCACCCGGTCACACGGCTGAAGGGTCTCGGCTTCACGGTGACCGTGAACACCGACAACCGGCTGCAGTCGGGGACGTCGCTGACGCGTGAGCTCACCCTCCTCGTCGAGCAAGCGGGCTGGACCCTGGACGACCTGCAGGAGGTCACCGTCGCCGCGGCGGCGAGCTCCTTCCTCCACCACGACGAGCGAACGATCCTGATCGACACCGTGATCCGCCCGGCCTTCGCGGCGGCGCGCGGCAGCCGGCACCGGGCCTGACCAGAGGCCCACCCGGCCGGATCGGAACGAGAGGCACGACGATGACCGGCACCCCCTTCGACGCGGCCGCCCTGGCCCGCTACGTCGACCACACCCTGCTGAAGCCCGAGGCGACCCCGGCCGACGTGGCGGCGCTCGTCGCGGAGGGGGCGCGGCTCGGCGTGTACTCCGTGTGCGTCTCGCCGTCGTTCCTCCCGCTCGACCTGTCCTCCGCACCGGGGCTCAAGGTCGCGACGGTGTGCGGCTTCCCGTCGGGCAAGCACCACACCGACGTGAAGGCGACCGAGGCCGCGCGCGCCGTGCGTGACGGTGCGGACGAGGTCGACATGGTCATCGACGTCGGTGCCGCCCGGGAGGGCCGGTACGTGGACGTCGAGTCGGACATCGCCGAGGTGCGTGCCGCCGCCCCTGCGCCCGCGCTGCTCAAGGTCATCATCGAGTCGGCGGCGTTGACCGACGACCAGGTGGTGGGCGTGTGCCGCGCGGCCGAGGCGGCCGGTGCCGACTTCGTCAAGACGTCGACGGGCTTCCATCCGGCGGGCGGTGCGACGGTGCACGCGGTGCGGCTGATGTCCCAGACCGTCGGCGGCAGGCTCGGTGTGAAGGCCTCCGGTGGCGTCCGGACGGCCGCCGACGCGCTGTCGATGATCGAGGCCGGCGCCACCCGGCTCGGGCTGTCGGGGACGGCCGCGGTGCTCGCCGGGCTCGAGTCGGCGGAGGGTTACTGAGCTGGCGGAGCCCTTCTGAGGCAGACGTCACCCGCTCGGGCACCGCTCGGACGATTGACGCGGGCACCCCACCCAGACGACAGTGGGGCGCGAAAACCAGGCACCCGACCTCCGACCGGCCTCATCCCGAGCTCGACCGCGGCGTGCGCAGGACCACGACGGGAGGAGACGCACGCCGCATGGGCAGGATCCGACGCGGCACGCTCGTCGCCGCGCTCCTCGTGCCCGTCGTCGTGGCCGTCCTCGTCGTGACGACGTTGAGCCGGGCCGACGACCGCACCAAGGACGTCGTGGTGCCCACCGCCTGGTCGGCGGTGTGGCAGCGGAGCCATACCCTCGAGGGCGACGACGTGGTGCTCGCATGGGGTGATCTCGCCGGTGAGGACCCCCGGAACGCGCCCTCCGAGCTCCGGTTCGACCCCGCAGCAACCGTCGCGGACCTGGACGCGCTGTACGCCGCCGACGTGCGCGAGCTGCAGGTGGCGGACGAGCGCGGGGCCGCAGGCAGGCACAAGCTCGTGGTGCTCGCCGACGGCACGTGGTCGGGCTCCGTCCCGGACGCTCCCGCGATCGTCACCCTGGGCGGAGTGGCGTCCCGTGAGCGCACGGCGGTCGGCACCGTCGACGACGGCGTGGGGCTCGTCCGCGCGCAGGTGTCCGCGATGCGTGGCGTGCCGAACGCGTCGTGGGACCTCGCTCACGGTGTCGCGGAGACCGTCCTGGAGTTCGCCGCGACCGAGGGTGAGGGGGCCGCCGACCCGGGCGACGCGTTCCGGGCGGCCAGCGCGGCCTTCCTCGCCACCGCGACGTCGGACACGGGCATCGGCGACCCGTCGGACCTCGTCCGGTCGCCCTCGCTGCCGTGGTCGAGCGCGCGGACGGGTGACGGCGGGTGGCTGCTGCTGCAGTACCTCGCGGACCGGGAAGGCAGCGACCTGCTCGGCCGGCTCTGGCGCGGGGCGAGGGACGGGGAGTCGCCGGTCGAGACGTACCGCCGGCTGGCGAAGATCGACCAGGCCAGCCTCAACAGGCGCGTCGCCGAGTACGCGCTGCGCACGGTCACGTGGGACTACACGCACCAGGCCCAGATCCTCGACGCGGTGTCCCGGCTGGACCCTGTGCTGCTCGCGGGGCGGTCGACGCCGGTGACCGCGGTCCCGGACGACCCCGGCCACTACCAGGTGCTCGACGGGTTCGCCCCGTCCGACTACGGGTTCAACCTGGTGCGGCTCACCCCCGACGCGCCGATGTCGACGATCCACGTGCGCCTGAAGGGTCACGTCGGGTCGCCCGACGCCGGGTGGAGCCTCGGGGTCGTGGCGCTGCGCAACGGTGTCCCGCGGTACAGCCCCGTCGTCGAGGGTCAGGACGAGGAGGTCCAGTTCACGCTCCGTGACGGTGAGACCGAGGCGTACCTCGTGGTGGTGGGAACACCGTCCGTCACGCACCGGCTCTCGGGCGGGGCACCCTTCGGCGCCACACCGCGCTACCCGTACGAGTTCCGGGTCGCGGGTGCGACCGTGTCGGAGCACGGCACCGCCGGCGCGGTCGCCGGCGGTCACCTGCACGCGAACGGCGGCGGCTGGGTGGACGACGACGCGACGGTCGACGACACGGCGTACGTGGGGCCGTACGCCGTGGTCCGCGGGGGCGCCCAGGTCCTCGGCTCCGCCCGGGTCGAGGGTGCGGCCTGGGTGGACGGCGGTGCGGTGCTCGACGGGCAGGCCGTGGTCCGCGACATGGCCGTGGTGCACGACGGCGCGCGGCTCGGGGGGACGGTCGTCGTCGGTGGTGACGCCGTGGTCGACTTCACGTGCACCGCCGGCACGTACGCCGCGTTCTCCACCGACCGGGGATGCGACGGCCTCGCCGGTCCGCCGGACGTCAACCTGCCGGTGGCGCCGTTCGGGGCCGCCGACCTGGCCTTCGGAGAGCCGACCGCGCTCTCGGTCGACCCGCCGGGACCGACGGACCCGTCCGTCGCGACCCCGGACGCCACAGCGACCACCGGCGGCTCGCCCGACCCGGCGGGGAGCACCGACCCGGGCGGCACCTCGACGTCCACGGGTTCGCCCTCGACGGACCCCGTCGTGCCGGCGACGCCGAGCCCCACCTCGGGCGTCGTCGACCCGCCCGAGCCGGTACCTGCGGGCGCGTGCTCCGCGACCTACGTCGTGACCAACACGTGGCCGGCGAACGACGGTGCGACGTCCTTCCAGGCGCAGCTCGAGGTGACCGCGGGGAGCAGCGGCGTCGAGGGCTGGGCCGTGTCCTGGCCGCTGCCGTCGGGTCAGCAGGTCACCGCGGTGTGGAACGCGCAGCTCGGGACGTCAGGGTCCACCGTGACGGCGGAGAACATGTCGTACAACGGCACCCTCAGGCCCGGCGAGAAGGCGGTGTTCGGGCTGCAGGGGACGAGTCCCGCAGGCGTGGCGCGCAACGTCCCGCAGCTCACCTGCACCCGCACCCGCTGACGGGCCACGCCGGCGCGGAGCCGACCGCGGCCCGCCGCCCCGGTCAGATCCCGAGGGCGACCCGCACGTCCGCCGCGACCGCGTCCAGCCGGTGCCGTGCCACCGCACGCGCGTGGCCGACCGCCGCGGCGTCGGCGTCGGCGGCCACGGGCTCGACGACCTCGAGGTAGCACTTCACCTTCGGCTCCGTACCGCTCGGCCGGACCACCACGCGGGTGCCGTCGGCGGTGAACATCCGCAGGCCCTCGGTGGCGGGCAGGCCGTCGCGGTCGTCGTCCGTGCCGGCCGCGAGGTCCACCACCGACGTCACCGGCGAGCCGCCGAACGCGGCCGGCGGGGACGTGGTGATCCGCCGGACGGAGGCGACGATCTGGTCGCGGTCCGCCAGGCGCGCCGAGACCTGGTCGGTGAGGTGCAGCCCGTGCGCGCGGGCTAGGTCGTCGAGCGCGTCGACGACGGTCCGTCCCGACGCCTTGAGGCGAGCGACCAGCGTGGCGGCCACGAGCGCCGCGGAGATGCCGTCCTTGTCGCGCACGTGGGCAGGGTCGACGCAGTACCCGAGCGCCTCCTCGTACCCGAACACCAGGCCCTCGACCCGGCTGATCCACTTGAATCCGGTGAGCGTCTGCGCGTAGCCGACGCCGGCCTGCTCCGCGATCCGCCCGAGCAGGCGGGACGACACGATCGAGCTCGCCACCACCGCGGTCGACGCGTCGCCCTCGAGCCGGGCCACCGCCGCCGCCCCGAGCAGCGATCCCGTCTCGTCCCCGTGGAGCATCCGCCAGCCGTCCGCCCCCGCCGTGTCCGGCCCGCGGTGCTGGCGTGCCCGCGGGTCCTGGGTCGCGACCGCGCACCGGTCCGCGTCCGGGTCGAGCGCGAGCACCAGGTCCGCGACCTCGTCGGCAGCGAGACCGAGCGCGAGGTCGATGGCTCCGGGCTCCTCCGGGTTCGGGAAGGCCACCGACGGGAAGTCCGCGTCCGGGGCCTCCTGCTCGGGGACCACGAGGACGTCGGTGAAACCGGCGCCGGCGAGGACCCGGGCGGCGACCTCGCCGCCGACGCCGTGCAGCGGCGTCAGCACGATCCGCAGGCGGCGGGCCGCCTCGAGCGCCTCCGGGCTCGTGTCCGCCAGCTCGAGCACCGTCTGGACGTACGCGTCGACGACCTCCGGGCCGAGCACCGTCCAGCCGGCGTCCGCCCGGGGGACGGACGCGACCGACGGGACCCGGGCGATCTCCGCCGCGATGGCCGAGTCGGCGGGCGGCACGATCTGCGACCCCTGGCCGGAGCCGGTGACCACACGGCCGCCCAGGTAGACCTTGTAGCCGTTGTCGTGCGCGGGGTTGTGCGACGCGGTGACCATGACCCCGGCGTCCGCGCCCAGGTGGCGGACCGAGAACGCGAGGACGGGCGTGGGCAGCGCCCACGGCAGCACCAGCACGTCGATGCCGACGGCCGTCAGCACGGCGGCCGAGTCGAGGGCGAACCGCGCCGAGTTGTGCCGCGCGTCGAAGCCGATGACCACGCGCGGCGCCGGGCTGACGCCGTCGAGCTCCCCGATCAGGTAGTCCGCGAGCCCTGACGCCGCCCGGATCACCACGGCACGGTTCATCCGGTGCGGACCCCCGCCCAGCCGGCCCCGCAGCCCGGCGGTGCCGAACTGCAGCAGCCCCGAGAACCGGTCCTCGAGCTCGGCGCGCGCGGCGGCCTGCGTGTCGATCGCCTGCCGCTGGGTGGGATCGGGCTCCCTGCCGGGCGCGAGCCCCTCAGGGGTGTCCTTGGCCATCCTCAGCAGGCGGCGCAGCTCCTCGGCCGTCTGCGGGTCCGGGTCGTCGTCGATCCAGGTCTGCACCCGCGCCTCGAGCGCGGCCCACGCGTCCTCGCCGGTCATGGGCCCAACGTACTGTCAGATGCGCCGGACCACCTCGGCGAGCAGCGCGCTGATGCGGGGCCCCGCCGCGATACCCGCCTCGATCACCTCGGCGTGCGACAGGGGCACGGGGCTGATGCCCGCCGCGAGGTTCGTGACCAGCGAGATGCCGAGCACCTCCAGGCCGGCGTGACGCGCCGCGATGGCCTCCAGCGTGGTCGACATGCCGACGAGGTCACCGCCGACCACGCCCGCCATCCGCACCTCGGCCGGCGTCTCGTAGTGGGGACCGGGGAACTGCACGTACACGCCCTCGTCGAGGTCCGCGTCGACCGAGCGGGCCACGTCCCGCAGCCTCGCCGAGTACAGGTCCGTGAGGTCCACGAAGGTGGCACCCTCCAACGGCGACGTGCCGGTGAGGTTGATGTGGTCGCTGATGAGCACGGGGGTACCCGGCCCCCACGACGGGTTCAGGCCGCCGCAGCCGTTGGTCAGCACGATCGCGCGGCAGCCCGCGGCGGCCGCGGTCCGGACGCCGTGCACCACGTGGCGGACGCCCCGCCCTTCGTAGAGGTGGGTGCGGGAGCCGAGCACGAGGGCGTGCCGGCCGTCGGGCAGCCGGATCGAGCGGATGGTCCCGACGTGCCCGACGACCGCCGGCCTGGTGAACCCGGGGATCTCGTGGCTCGGGATCGTCGCGACCGTCTCGCCGAGGAGCTCCGCCGCACCGCCCCACCCGGACCCCAGCACGAGCGCGATGTCGTGCCGGGCGACGCCCGTCGCCTCGGCCAGGTGCATCGCCGCGTGCGTGGCCACGTCGGTCGGGTCGGTCCGCGGGTCGTCGAGCTCGGGGCCGCGTGTGACGTCGCTCATGGTCGACAGGCTAGCCCGCGTCCTGTCCCGGGCAGGCGGGCACAATGGTGGCTTGTGACCACCTCGAGCGCACCCGACCAGGATCTTCAGTCCACCCGCGTCGTCATCGTCGGCGGCGGGCCCGGCGGGTACGAGGCGGCGCTCGTCGCCCGGCGGCTGGGTGCCGACGTCACGGTCGTCGAGCAGTCCGGTCTGGGCGGCGCCGCGGTGCTGACCGACGTGGTCCCCTCCAAGACGCTCATCGCGACGGCCGAGTGGATGACGATCGCCGACCGCGCCCCCGAGCTCGGCATCCAGCTCGACGGGCTCCCGATGGCCGGGTCGCCCGGCGAGGGAGCCGGTGGCCTCGGCACGCTCGTGCGGCACAGGATCGACCTCGCCGCCGTCAACACGCGGGTCAAGGCGCTCGCCGCGGCGCAGTCCGCCGACATCCGCGGCCGGCTCGACCGCGAGGGTGTCCGCACGGTGCTCGGGCACGGCCGGCTCGACGGCGCGCAGCACGTCCAGGTCACCACGACGACCGGGGAGGAGCTCACGCTCGACGCCGACGTGGTGCTCGTCGCCACCGGCGCGACGCCGCGCGTGCTGCCCGAGGCGGTGCCGGACGGCGAGCGGATCCTCACCTGGACGCAGCTGTACGACCTGCAGCAGCTCCCCGAGCGGCTCATCGTGGTCGGGTCCGGCGTGACCGGCGCCGAGTTCGCCGGCGCGTACACGTCGCTCGGTGCGGACGTCGTGCTGGTGTCGAGCCGGGACCGCGTGCTGCCCGGGGAGGACGCCGACGCGGCGGAGCTGCTGGAGCGGGTGTTCCGGTCCCGCGGCATGACGGTGCTGTCGAAGTCGCGGGCGACCGGGGCGCGGCGGACCGCCTCGGGCGTCGAGGTCACGCTCGCCGACGGCCGTGTCGTCGAGGGGTCGCACGTGCTGTTCGCCGTCGGGTCCATCCCCACGACGACCGGCCTGGGTCTCGAGGAGGCCGGGGTGCGGCTGCGGCCCTCCGGGCACATCGAGGTCGACAAGGTGTCCCGGACCAGCGTGCGGAACATCTACGCCGCCGGCGACGTGACCGGCGTGCTGCCGCTCGCGTCCGTGGCTGCGACGCAGGGCCGCATCGCGATGTCGCACGCCCTCGGTGACGCCGTGACGCCGCTGGCGCTGCGGGGGGTGTCCGCGAACATCTTCACCGCCCCCGAGATCGCGACCGTCGGTCTCGGCGAGGCGGCGCTGCAGGCGCAGGGTGTGCACTACGCGGTGAGCATGCTGCCGCTGGCCCGCAACCCGCGGGCGAAGATGCTGGGCGTGCGGGACGGGTTCATCAAGATCTTCGCCCACCCCGCGTCCGGGACCGTGCTCGGTGCGGTCCTGGTGGGGCCGCGGGCCAGCGAGTCCGTCTTCCCCCTGACGCTCGCCGTGACCCACCGGATGACCGCCGACCAGGTCGCGGAGGCCGTCACGGTGTACCCGTCGATGTCGGGCACGATCGCGGAGGTGGCCCGCATGCTCCACCACCGGTCGGAGGACTGAGCTCACGGGGTCGAGGGGCCGCGGCCCGTCGCCCGTCTCCTGACCAGGACGACCAGGACGGTTCCTGCGCCGAGGGCTGCTGCGGCGAGGCCCGGCGGCCAGGGCCGCCGGGGAGTGGTGTCGGGACACGGGCTCAGATCCCCGGCGACGGCCCGGAAGGCGTCGAGCGACGACACCTCCTCGTACTGCGTGACCACCGCGTCGGTGGGGAGCGGCCCGGCGGGCACGGCGGACAGGGTGCCGTAGCAGCGGTTGCCGACGCCGACCGCGGTGGCCTCCGTGAGCGGTGCAGTGAGCGGGACGGTGTCCACGAAGCCTTCCGGGGCTCGGCCGAGTGTCACGGTGCCCGTCCACCCGTCGGGAACATGCCCCGTCCGCACCGCGCGCCAGAGCACCGGCGAGCCCGTCCAGTCCGGGTCCGGCCCGGACACCACGAGGATCTCGTCCACCCGGCGGGCCGCCTGGGGACCGAACTCGATGCGGACCGCGCCGTCGGTCCCGGCGGTGAACCCCACGGACGGGCTGGCCGGGTCGCACGGCACGAACCGGCAGATCCCGTCGGCGGGGGAGAGCGAGACGAGCGTCGCGGCGGACCCGACGACCAGCAGGACGATCCCGAGCACCGTCCACCGGTGGGACGGACGGCGCCGACGTGCCACGGTGACGGGGGGCGCGGCGGGGGGGACCTGGGCGGTCATGGACGCGAGTATCGCGTCAGGCCGTCGCCGCCAGGACTCGTTCCTGCGTCAGCCGGATGACGAGTCGGTACCGATCCGCGCATGGTGTCCGGCTCGCCGACCCTGCCGCTCCGCCCTCACGACCGGGCGAGGAGCACCTCCAGCAGCGCGGTGGTGAGCGCCGGGTCGAGGCCCAGCGCGACGAGGTGCGACACCCGCACGGCCAGTGGGGCGTCGGACGTCGCGATCGCGTGCACCCGTGGCTTGAGGTCGTACTCGACCTGGGCGCGGTCCAGCACGGCGAACAGGCGGCCGGGCACGTCGTTCGAGGTGAGTTGTGGATCGGGGCCGACGTCCACCGTCACGGTCGCCCCGACGGCCACCGGGCCGACCAGGACCTCGAACCGGTCGGAGGCCCGCTCGACCCGGCAGGGGACGGGCTCGCCGTCCACGCGCACGACGACGTCGTGGCTCGGCTCGTCGAGGGCCACGAAGGTCACGGTCCAGGCGCGTCGGGCCGGGACGCACGACAGGTTGCCGGTGACCGGGCCGAGCACCACGGTGCCGTGCTCCTGGTCGAGCCGCAGGGGGGTCCGCGCCACGCCGGCCTCGTCGAGCCCGTCGCCCGTGCCGTCGTCCTCGACGAGCGTGAACGACCCGTCCGCTCCCACCACCACGAGCACCTCGAACGCGTCGGGGTTCATCGGGTCGTTGCCGGGGACCGGCGCGGCGTCGAGCGGCACGATCGCTCCCGCCCGGGCCAGCACCGGGACCGTCGACAGGTCCCGGTGCAGGACGAGCTCGCGCCCGCCGTCGTACACGAGGCCGGTGAGCACGTCGACCCAGGTGCCCGGGGGCAGCCACGCCCGGACCCGGCCGGTTTGCGTGCGTGGGTCGGCGGGCGACGTGACGGGCGCGACCATCAGCTCGGTGCCGAAGAGGAACTGGTTCGGTGCGTCGTACGCCTCCGGGTCGGTGGGCCACGCGTGGTAGAGCGGCTCGACGAGCGCACGCGACTCCCGGGCCGCGCGGTGGTTCATGGTGTGCAGGTAGGGCACGAGCCGGTGCCGGAGGCGCAGGTGGGCCGTCATGACCTCGCGGGCGGCCGGCTCGAAGGCCCACGGCTCCTTCGTCATGAACGCGTTCGCCGACGAGTGCAGGCGGAGCACCGGTGAGAACACCCCGAGCTGCAGCCACCGGGTGGCGAGCTCGTCGTCCCTGCTGCCGTGCCAGTGGCCGCCGATGTCGTGGCTCCACCAGCCGTAGCCGATGTTGGCCGCTGTCGCCGTGAAGTACGGCTGGAAGTCGAGCGACGCCCAGGAGACCACCGTGTCGCCGGAGAACCCGACGGGGTAGCGGTGGCTGCCCGGGCCCGCGTACCGGGAGAACGTCAGGGGGCGGCGGCCGTCGCGCGCGGAGTCCAGGAAGTGGAAGTGGTTGAGCATCCACAACGGGTCGATGCCGGTCACCCGGCTGTGGGGGCCGGACTTGCCAGTCGATCCACCAGAAGTCGACCCCGTCCCGTTCGAGGCGGCGGTGCAGCACGTCGAAGTAGGCGGCGAGGAACTCGGGGTCGGTGACGTCGAACGCGATCGGGTCACCGGCTGACACGTCCACACCGAGCGCCGCGGCCATGTCCCCGTAGGCCTCCTCGTGGGCGCGCACCCCGTCGGCCGGGTGCACGTTGAGCGTGACCCGCAGCCCCCGGTCGTGGACCGAGGCGAGAAAGGCCGCGGGGTCGGGGAACAGCTCGCGGTTCCACGTGTAGCCCGTCCAGCCGCTGCCGATCGACGGGTCGACGTCCACGACGTGCCAGTCCATGTCGACCACGGCCACCGAGAAGGGGACGCCCTCGCGCTCGAAGCGGTCGAGCAGCGTGGTGTACTCCTGGGCCGAGTAGCGGTGATAGCGGCTCCACCAGTTCCCGAGGGCCCACCGGGGGAGCAGCGGGACCGGGCCCGAGACGGCGTGGAACGCGTCGACGGCGGCGCGGTGGTCCAGGCCGTACGCGAACACGTACAGGTCGGTGCGGGACCCGTCACGGGGCGCGACCCACCCGTCGTCGAAGACGAAGGACCGGGAGTCGTCGAGGACGGCGTAGCCGACGCGGGACACGATGCCGGGCTCCAGGCCGACCGCGCCGTCCACGCCGTCGAGTGTGCGGACCGTGCCGCCCAGCGAGCCGCCGTCCTCGCCGAACCGCCACACCGAGTGGTACGAGCTCACCCCGCCACGGACTGCGACCGACAGGCCGCTCGTGCTGAACGCGCCCCGGTCGTACACCAGGTGCAGCCGGTCCGTCACGACCTCCAGGTGCCGCTCGGTGGTGACGACGCGGAACTCGGGGACCGGCAGGTCGCGGTTCAGGGCGAACGTCGACGCCCGGTCCTCGAAGCCGCCGTCCGGGGAGTGTTCCAGCCGCAGCAGGCCGTCGGTGAGGACCGTGACCCGGAACCCGTCGCCCTGGACCACCGCACGAGGGTCGGCGATCGGCCGTGACGGCAGGCGGTACCGGGAGTCCATGGACCCGAGCATCCGCGCGGCCGGCGGCGGCCACCACCCGTGCGCGCTGCGTCACACGACCGAGTCCTCGTAACTCAGCGACGCCGGTCGATGGACGCAGTGCGGGCCCTCCGGCCCGCCCCCCACCGGAAGGCGTCTCCATGTCTGCACGCACCACCCGCACCCACCACGCGAAGCCGACGGGCAAGGCGCCGCTGCGCGCCTCGCGTGGTGCTGCGGCCGCCGCCAGCGCGGTCATCGTCGTGGCGCTGACCGCCGGCGCGATGACCCCGGCGCTCGCCGCCCCGGTCGACGAGCTCGTCATCGACGTCGCCTCGTTCCCGAGCGCGATCCTCACGCGCGACAGCACACCCACGCTGAGCCTGCCGGGCCGGACCGGACGCGACGTGTGGGTCGACGGCGTGCAGGTCACGCCGATGTGGGCGGACGGGGTGGACACCCTGACGCTGGACCTGTCGGACGGCGCCCACAACATCCAGATCGTCGGCAACGACGTCGAGGGCTCCCTCATGGCGATGCTCGACGTCACCGTCGACACCACGGCGCCGACGCTGGACGTGCTGGGCCTGCCGGACGGTGCCCGGACCAACGACACGACCCCGTCGTACGTCGTGCTCTCCCAGATCGGCGCCGGCGTCACCTACCGGGTCGACGGCGGCGCCCCCGTCACGGTCGACGGCAGCGACCTCACCGTCGGCGAGCTCGCGGCCGGCGACCACACCGTCGTCGTGCGGTCCGTGGACGAGGCAGGGAACGAGACGGAGGTCACCCGGACGCTCACCGTCGACCTCGAGGGCCCGTCCGTCGAGCAGGTCTCCGGCCCGGACGGCTCGGACGACGTGCTCTACGGCCAGTCGCCCACGTTCGGCTTCGCGTCGGAGGCCGGCGCGACCTGGTCGTACTCCTTCGACGGCGTGCCGGTCGGCGGCGACGACGCGCAGGTGACGGTCCACGACCTCGAGGTCGGCAGCCACGAGCTCGTCGTGGTCGCCACCGACGAGGCAGGCAACCCGTCCGACCCGTTCGTCGTGGACTTCGAGGTCGTGTACGAGCCGGTGCCGGAGCCCGAGCCGACCCCGGAGCCGACCCAGGAGCCGACCCCCGTGCCGACCCCCGTGCCGTCCGAGGCACCGGTGCCGTCGGTGGCATGGGTGGCGCGTCCGGACGCGTCGACGACGTCCACGAGCGCCCGCTTCGCGTTCGCCGCGTCGGAGGGCTCGACGGTCGAGTACGTCCTGGACCTGCCCGAGGGCGCCCAGTACGCCGACGTGGTGTCGGTGGACGGCCTGGAGTTCACGCTGACCGACCTCGCCCTCGGCCACCACAAGATCATGGTCTCGGCGGTCCGTGACGGGGCGCGCTCCGAGCGGCTCGACTACGAGTGGGACGTCGTGTCGGCCGCACCGGCCCCGCCGGCCACGCCCGTGCTGAGCATCGACGCGATCCCGGCCGACGTGATCCGTCACGGCATCTCGGTGGGCGCCACCGGCCCGTACGTCGCGATCATCCAGAACGTCGTCGGCGTCACGCCTGACGGGATCTTCGGCCGGCAGACCGCCGCCGCGGTCCGCGCGTTCCAGCGTGCCCACGGCCTGGTCGCGGACGGCGTCGTCGGCCGGCTCACGTGGGCCGCGCTCGTGGACGCGGCCAACGGCCGCACCGCGGTGGCGCCGGTGTCCGCGGCGTCGATCCCGCAGTCGGTCATCAACCGGGGCATCTCCTCCGGTGCCCGCGGCGAGCCGGTCAGGATCGTCCAGCGGATCGTCGGAGCGAACTCCGACGGCATCTTCGGCCCGAGGACGCGTGCTGCGGTGCAGGCGTACCAGCGGGCGCACGGCCTCGTCGCCGACGGCGTCGTGGGTCGTCTGACGTGGGCCGTGATGGCCCCGCGCTGACCCGTCGGTCCCCTCCCCCCGGGGACCGACGTGCACGACGCAGGGGCGTACCCCTCGGCATCCGCCGGGAGGTGCGCCCCTGCGGCGTCCGGGGAACGCGTCACCGAGGGGCCACGGACGCCCGCCGAGCCCGCTGAGAGCCGCTGAGGCCCCGTCGGTGCGGCTCACGGCCCACCCGGGGCCGCCCGCCGGCTCAGGGCACGGAGAGGACGACGACGAGCGGCAGGTGGTCGGACTCGCGCGGGTCGGTGAGCACGGCCGCCGACGCGAACGACACGCCCTGCCCGAACACCCAGTCGATGCGCTCGGTCGGCCCGGTGCTGGGCTGGGTGAGGGCGTCGGGGTCGCCGACGGAGTCGATCGCGCTGACCCAGCCGGCGTCCTCGAGGAGCGTGGTCTCGGGCGAGCCGGGCACGGCGTTGAGGTCGCCCGCCAGGACGGATGGCCCGGTGACCGGCTCGGCGGCGAGCAGGGTCTCGAGCTGTTCCAGCCGGGTGGCGGTGTTCTCGGCGCGGTGCTGCAGGTGCACCGACGTGACGCGGACGGGGTGCCCGGTGGCGGTCGTGATCGTCGTCGACAGCGCCGACCGGTCCTGCGGACCCGCGCCGTAGGGGAGGGGATGGACCACGACGTCGGTCAGTCCGGAACGGGCGAGCACGGCGTTGCCGAACTGGTGGTCGGCCGCGGGGGCGAACCTGATCGTCATGCCGAGCCGGTGCGAGAGCCACGTCGCGACGTCCGCGCCGCCGCCCAGGATCCAGCCCCGCTCGACCTCCTGCAGGGTCACCACGTCCGGATGCTGCGCCTCGATGGTCCGGGCGACAGCCTCGAGGTCCACGGCGGTGAGGGGCGAGACGCCGTAGTGCAGGTTCCAGTCGACGAGGGCGAGGCTGTCGCCGGCGGCACGCTCCGGCACGGACGACCCGGTGGTGCTCGTCGTCGACGGCACGAGCCCCAGGAGCGCGAGCACGACCGCGGGGAGCAGGAGCAGCCGCACGGAGCTGACCCGCGCGGGCATCCGCTCGTGCGGGGTCCTCGGTGCGCCGGGGGTGCGGCGGCGGAGCCCCGTCAGCGCGAGCACGAGGGCGGCGGCGACCATGACCCACGCGTTGTCGACCCGGAGCGGCACGTCGTAGTCGAGCATGTACAGCAGGAGCGGGCCGATCACCCCGAGGCCGGTGAGTGCGACGGCGCCGGCGGTGCGGGCGATCCCCCGGGGCGCGGGTCGGTGCGCGCTGAGCGTGCCGGTGAGCACGATGCCCACGACGACCTCCACCACGGCGACCGCGACGAGCGCGGCCGGACCGGTGGCGAGCAGGGCGACGGCCGTGCCGGCGACGAGCACGACGGCCGACGTGACGCGGACGGCGGCCGGCCACGGGTCCGGGCGCAGGAGGAGCCAGGCACCCACCGTCCCGGCGACCACGAGCACGAGCCCGGCGACCCCGAGCGCGACGCCCGACTGGGACGCGGCGAACGCCGGGTTGGCGAGGATCATCGCCACGAGCGCCAGGTACGGACCGAGCGCCCACAGCCGTCGGGGACGCCCCGTCGCCTCGATGTCGGCCAGGAGCGCGGGTCCTTGGTGCAGGCCGACGAGCGCGCGGGCCGCCCCCAGCGGCGCGAGCGCGACGAGGGCGGCGACCAGCCAGCCGACGCCGCCGGACCGCCACACGGCGTCCCACGTGCCCAGCACCAGCTGCAGACCCACGGACAGCCCCGTGCCGACGACCAGCCCGACCGCTGCCTGCCGGCCACCCGCTGGGCGCCCCGCCACGAAGGCCACGGCGAGCGTGAGCACCCCCACCGCGAGCGCGACCGTCAGCAGCCCGGCGACGTCGAGCGCGAGCCCGTCGAGAGCCTGGAGGGCCAGCCGCGCGGCGGCGAGCACCGAGACGCCGACGAGCAGGGTCCGTCCGCCGGGCACCCCGGACGTCCTGCCGGTGACCAGCAGGAGCACCGCTGCGACGACGCCCGCACCCGCGTACGTGCCGATGGCGGCCACGGCGGCCGAGGCGGTGCCGACGGCGAACCAGCGGTCCAGCAGCGGGCCACTGGCACGGAGGAGCTCCACACCGAGCACCGTGAGGGACGCGACGAGCCAGACCCTCGTGGGCGTGCCCGCGTCCGGGGGAGTGCTGCGGGTCTGCCGTGGTGAGCGCGGCGCACCGGCGCCGTGCACCGCCGCCGCGTCGCCGTCGGCCGGGCGGGGAGCAGGATGCGGCGTCGTCACGGCCGCACGCTACTCCCGCCGGTCCGCCCGACGAGGTCGACGGCTGTCCCGACGGGCGGGCCGTCGCCTCAGGCGAACAGCTCCTGACCGACGTACGGGCCGTCCTCGGTCGTCACCGGCGTGCCGTCGGGACCGAGCGGGAGCGACCCGTCAGGGACCCCCGGCGGCACCGCGAAGAGGCCCGAGCCGGTGTGCTCCAGGTACTCCATGAGCCCGTCCTGGCTCGAGAGCTGTGTCTGCATCGGGATGTAGTGCGTCCGCGGGTCCCGCACGAACGCCAGGAAGAACAGCCCGGCGTCGAGGCGGCCCAGGGCGTCGTTGCCGTCGGTGAAGTTGTACCCCCGGCGCAGCATCCGCACGCCCTCGTTCTGGTCCGGGTGGGCCAGCCGGACGTGCGAGTCGACCGCGATGAGCGGGGCGCCGCCGCGACCCGTGCGGGAGAAGTCGGGCTCCGTGTGCTCCGTGCCGCCCGACAGCGGTGCCCCTTCGCCCTTGGTGCGGCCGACCAGACCTTCCTGCTCACGCAGCGACGTCCGGTCCCACGTCTCTATCCGCATCCGGATGCGCCGGGCGACCAGATAGCTCCCGCCCGTGAGCCACGCAGAGTCCGTGGCGTCCGCGGCCGCGGCCCCGGCGGGCACCCACACGTGCGCGGCCAGCGCGTCCGTCTCCTCGGCCTTGACGTTCGCGGTGCCGTCCTTGAAGCCGAACAGGTTCCGTGGGGTGCGCTGGCTGGTGCTGGTCGAGGACGTGCGGCCGTACCCGAGCTGCGTCCAGCGGATCGTCGCCGCGCCGAACGCGGCCCGCGACAGGTTGCGGATGGCGTGCACGGCCACCTGCGGGTCGTCGGCGCACGCCTGCACCACGAGGTCACCGTCGCTGCGCGCGGGGTCGAGGTTGTCGGCCGCGAAGTGCGGCAGCTCCACCAGCCCGCCGGGCAGCCGGCCGGCGATCCCGAAGCGGTCGGTCCCGGGGGTGCCGTCGTCGCCGCGCGGGCCGGTGAACAGCGAGCGCCCGAAGCCGAACGTGATCGTCAGGCCCGCGGGCGGCAGGTCGGCGGCCTCACCGGTGTCGTCCGGCGGTGCGTCGTACGGACCGGAGGCCGGACCGTACGGCCCGGCGGACAGTCCCTGGGTGAGCCGGGCGGCGATCGTCGTCCACCGGCGCAGGAGCGCGACGAGCTCGTCACGGGACGTCGTCGTGACGTCGAACGCCGCGAGGTAGAGACGGTCCTGCGCCGGGGTGACGATCCCGGCCTGGTGCGTCCCCGTGAACGGGAAGGTGCCGGGGCGGGCCGACGGGGGAGCTGCGGCTGTCGTGGCCTGGGCGACGCCCGTGGCGCGGGCGAGGCCGAAGCCGGCGGCGACGCCCGCGGCGATGCCACCGCCGAGCCCCAGCAGGGCGCGCCGGGACATCCCCGGGCCGGGGGTCGTCGCGGCGTCCTGGCCGGACGTGAGGTCGTGGCCCGACGTGGGGTCGTCGTGCGGGTCCGTGGAGGCGGACACGGGCGGCTCCGGGTGGTGTGGTGTGGGCTCAGGCGACGGTGACGGCGGCGGTGAGCTGCGACAGCGGCTCGGACAGGGCGTCGACGGCAGCGGCGAGGTCCTTGACCTGCGCGTCGGTGAGGTCGGTGTACGCGGTGAAGCCGGACTCCGTCGTGCCGTGCGCCGTGAGGAGCGTCTGCAGCGCGGCGAACCGTTGTGTCAGCTGCTCGGCCAGGTCGGGGTCGTTCTCGGCGACGACGTCCTCGAGGACCTCGAACGCCACCCGTGCTCCGTCGACGTTCGCCTGGAAGTCCCACAGGTCCGTGTGCGACCAGATCTCCTCCTCGCCCGTGACCTTGCCGGTGGCGACCTCGTCGAGGAGCTCCTTGGCGCCGTTGGCGATCTGGAACGCCTCGAACGTGAACGCCGGGTCGGACACCTGGTCCTGCAGCTTCGCGGTGTTCGCGACGATGTCGGCGGCGGCGGCCGTGCGCTGCTCGGGAGTCAGCGGGGTGTACGCGACGCCGCCGTTGGCCTCCGGGGCGGGCTGCCACAGGTCCTTCTCGACGAGGTGCCAGCCCGTCCAGGTGTCACCCTCCTCGACGTCGGCCTCGCGCAGGTCGAGCAGCGGGTCGAGGTCGCCGAACGACTCGGCGACGGGCTCGACGCGCTCCCAGTGCACACGGGTCGAGGCGTAGAGCTCCTTGGCCCTCGCGTCGTCGCCCCCGGCGTACGCGTCGGCGAACTCCTGTGTGGCCGCGACGAGGGCCCCGACCTGGTCCTTGACGTACGCGACGTACTGGCTCTCGGCAGCGCCGAGCTGCTCGGCGGCGTCGCCCGGGGGCGTGACCGTCGTGCCCGAGTCGGTGACGGTGAACTCGGCGCGGATGCCGTCGCCCACCATGCCCGGCTTGCACGCGGTGTAGTACTTCCCCGGCCGCACCTGTGCGACGAGGTCACGGCTGAGGCCGGGGCCGATGTTCTCGACCTCGGCGACGACGCGGAGACCGTCCTCGCCGAGCAGGTAGAACTCGGTGACGTCGTCGCCGGCGTTCGACACCGAGAACGTCACGGGACCGGCCGGCACCGTGGCGGCGGACACCTCGCACCCGTCGGCGGTCGAGGTCACGGTGAGGGGACCGGTGGCGGAGCTGCTCGCGCCGGCGCCGGCGGTGTCGTTCGGCACGCAGGCGGTCGTCACGGGCACGACGAGCGCGGCCAGGGCCAGAGCGGTGGCGGTACGGCGGGACATCGAGCTCCTCGGGGTGACGAGTCAGGTACGGCTGAGGTGACGGCTGCGCGGGGCGTGCACACGCGACGGTCGGAGGGTGCAGAGATGCTGAGGTGGGGCCGGTCCGCGGCCGGACGGCTCAGGCGGCGGCGACCGGCAGGCCGGCCGGGGCAGCGGCTCGCGCCGGGCGGGCGGGCGGCTTGGCCCACGCGATGCGGACGAAGAAGACCATGGTCGGCACCACGTAGAGCACCCATGCGACCGCCTGCAGCCAGGTGGTCTCCGGCGTGAAGTTGAAGACGCCCTTGAGCAGCGTGCCGTACCAGCTCGTGGGCGGGACGGTGGTCGAGACGTCGAAGGCGAGGTTGTGCAGGCCGGGCAGGATGCCCGCCTCCTGCAGGTCGTGGATGCCGTACGACAGGACGCCCGCGGCGACGAGCACGAGGAACATGCCCGTCCAGCCGAAGAAGACCCGGAGGTCCAGCTTGACCGCGCCCCGGTACAGCAGCCAGGCGAGCGCGACCGCGGAGGCCAGTCCCACCGCTGCGCCGACGATCGGACCGGCGGTGCCGGCGTCGCCCCCGGTGGCCTGCGCGCCGGCCCAGAGGAACAGCGCCGTCTCGAGGCCCTCCCGGCCGACGGCGAGCAGCGCCATGACGACCACGGCCCGGCGGCCGGCGGCGACCGCGTCGTCGAGCTTGTGCTGCAGGTTCCCCTTGAGGTGGCGCGCGGTGCGGGCCATCCAGAAGATCATCCACGTGATGAGCCCGACGGCGAGGATCGACAGCGTGCCGCCGATCGCCTCCTGCGCCTCGAACGACAGCCCCGACGGGCCGAACGTGAGGAGCGCGCCGAACGCGAGCGACGCGGCGACGGCGACGCCGACCCCTGCCCAGAGCGCGGCGAGCAGGTCACGGCGCCCCGTCTTGACGAGGTAGGCGACGAGGATCGACACGACCAGCGCGGCCTCGAGGCCCTCGCGCAGTCCGATCAGGTAGTTGGCGACCATGGATGCTTCCGTCGAAGGGGCGGCGCCGTGCCGGGCGGAGGTCCGCGGCGACGGCGACCGCCGGGGCGGTTCGTGCACGACGGTGAGGACAGGCTTACCTCACTGTGCGGTGACCATACTCCCCGCTGACGCCGCTGCGCGACGGTCGTCCGAGGACGGGGACGTGAATCCGGTCACGCCGTCGGGCCCACGCCGGGCACGTCCGTGACGTCGTCGCCGGCGTCGTCGGCCACGCCGTCCGGCACCTCGCTGCCGGTCGAGAGCCGTCGCCGCAGGTCGGGCCACGCATCGGCGAACGCGGACAGCAGCGGCAGGGCCGCGACCTCCGCCACGGGGACCCAGCGCACCTCGACGCTCTCCGCGTCGGTCGCCACCGGCACCACCGGCACGAGCTCGTCGGCGAGCACCGTCGTGTACGACCAGTCGGCGTGCGTCAGCACGCTGGTGCCGCGCACCCGTACGCAGGCCGGGTCGACCCCGGCCTCCTCCGCCGACTCACGCAGCGCCGCCTCCACCGCGGACTCGTCCGGGGTCCGCGCGCCGCCCGGCAGCCCCCACGTGCCGCCCTGGTCGCTCCACGGAGCGCGGTGCTGCAGCACGACAGCGACCGGCCGGCCGCGTGCGTCGCGACGGACCAGCAGCAGCCCGGCGGCGCCGTGCAGGCCCCAGTGGCGGCGGCCGCAGGCGCACTCGACCCACCCGTCACCGGGCTGGCGGTGGTGCTGCACGCCGGGCGGCGGTCCGCTCCCGGACGGGCCGCTGCCGGGAGGACCGCCTCCGGGCGGGAGCCGACCGGGCGTGTCGCCGTCCGGTGACGCGCCCGACCGCGCAGCGGCCGACGTGCGGTCCTCCACCCGGGATCAGCCGACGATCTCGCAGATCGAGGTCCCGGCGCTGACGCTCGACCCGACACCCGCGGCGAGACCCGTGACCGTCCCGGCGCGGTGCGCGACGAGCGGCTGCTCCATCTTCATCGCCTCCAGCACGACGACGAGATCGCCCTCGGCCACCTGCGCGCCCTCCTCGACCGCGACCTTGACGATCGTGCCCTGCATCGGGGACGCGAGCGTGGTGCCGTTGCCGGACGCCGCCTTCGCGGGACCGCGGCGGGCTGCAGGCCGCCGCGCGGCGGCCCCGCGGGCGCCGAAGGCTCCCGGTCGCCCGGACCCGCCAGGGCCGCGGCCCAGGGCGAGCGCAGCGGGCAGGACGACCTCCAGCCGCTTGCCGCCCACCTCCACGACCACCCGCTCGAACGTCGCGGGCTCCTCCTCGTCCTCCGCCGGGGTCGCCGCGGGGGCGGCAGCCAGCTGTGCGAGTCGGTCGGCGAACTCCGTCTCGATCCAGCGGGTGTGCACGCCGAACGGCTGGTCGGGGTCCGCCGGGGCGAACTCCGGGGCGTCCAGCACGGCCCGGTGGAACGGCACGACCGTGGGGATGCCGACGACCTCCAGCTCCGCGAGGGCCCGCCGCGCCCGGGCGAGGGCCTGCGTGCGGTCGGCTCCGGTGACGACCAGCTTGGCGATCATCGAGTCGAACATGCCGGACACGCTGTCGCCCTCGACCACGCCGGAGTCCACCCTGACCCCCGGTCCGGCGGGGAAGCGCAGCGTGCTGATCCGTCCGGGCGCGGGCAGGAAGCCGGCGCCGGGGTCCTCGCCGTTGATGCGGAACTCGATGGAGTGGCCGCGCGTCTCCACGCGGTCGTAGCCGAGCGGTTCCCCTGCCGCGACGCGCAGCTGCTCGCGGACCAGGTCGATACCGCTGATCTCCTCCGTGACCGGGTGCTCGACCTGGAGCCGTGTGTTCACCTCGAGGAACGAGATGGTGCCGTCGAGCCCGACGAGGAACTCGCACGTCCCGGCGCCGACGTAGCCCGCCTCGCGCAGGATCGCGATGCTGGACTCGACGAGCTGCTTGCGCTGCGTGTCGGAGAGGAACGGCGCGGGGGCTTCCTCGACGAGCTTCTGGTGGCGGCGCTGCAGCGAGCAGTCGCGCGTCGAGACGACGACGACCGTGCCGTGCTCGTCGGCCAGGCACTGCGTCTCGACGTGCCGCGGCTTGTCGAGGTACCGCTCGACGAAGCACTCGCCCCGACCGAACGCGGCCGTGGCCTCACGGACGGCGGACTCGAACAGCTCGTCGATCTCGTCGACCGTGCGGGCCACCTTGAGCCCGCGGCCGCCGCCGCCGAACGCCGCCTTGATCGCGACCGGCAGCCCGTGCTCCGCGACGAACGCGTGGACCTCGTGCGGCCCGGCGACGGGGTCGGAGGTGCCCGGGACCAGGGGGGCACCCGCACGCTGGGCGATGTGCCGCGCGCTCACCTTGTCGCCCAGCGACTCGATCGCCGACGGCGGGGGGCCGATCCATGTGAGCCCTGCGCCGATGACGGCCTTCGCGAACTCGGCGTTCTCGGCGAGGAACCCGTAGCCCGGGTGGACGGCGTCGGCGCCGGCGCGGCGCGCCACGTCGAGCAGCTTGGCGATGTCGAGGTACGTCTCGGCCGCGCGCGCACCGCCGAGCGCGAACGCCTCGTCGGAGGTCCGGACGTGCAGGGCCTCCCGGTCGGTGTCGGCATAGACGGCGACGGAGGCGATGCCTGCGTCCCGGCAGGCACGGGCGATGCGGACGGCGATCTCACCGCGGTTGGCGATGAGGACCTTCGAGATCACGGGCACGGCTCACCGTAACCTGCACCGGGTGCCCGACCGCGGCCGACGGTCGCCGCCTCTGCAAGATTGGGGAACCGCCCAACCTGGCCCCGGAGCGATTTGTAGGAACCAGACGAGGACACCTGGGCGAGCCGCTCTGTGCGGGTCTGCGGTTGTCCGTTCGCCACAACCGCCGAGACCTCGACGAGCGTCTTGCCTCGGTCCGGGACGGGCCCTCGGGAGCGCGTCGGACGAGCGGCTCAGGCGTGGTCGCGCCAGAGGCTCGGGATCGTCACGCCGATCTCGCCGAGCAGCTCGCGCAGCAGCGGCAGGCTCAGACCCACGACCCCGTGGTGGTCGCCCTCGATGCGCTCGACGAAGGGGCCGCCCAGCCCGTCGATGGTGAACGCCCCGGCGACGGCGAGCGGTTCACCCGTGCGGACGTACGCCGCGACCTCGTCGTCGGAGAGGTCGGCGAAGTGGACCACGGTCGACGACGTCGCGCCCAGCGTGCCGCCCGTGCCCGCCCCGCCGTCGCCGGTGGTGCGCTCGTCGACGAGCCAGTGCCCGGTGTGCAGCGTCCCCGTGCGGCCGCGCATGGCCCGCCAGCGCAGCACCGCGTCGTCCGCGTCCAGCGGCTTGCCGAGGATCTCGCCGTCCAGCTCCAGCATGGAGTCGCAGCCCAGCAGCACCAGCTCGTCGTCCGCGTCGTCCGCGTCGAGCCCCAGGCGCTCCGTCAGCTCGCCCTCCGCGAGCGAGCGGGCCACGTCGTCGACCTTGGCCTGCGCGAGCACCAGCACCGCGTCGGCCGGGTCGAGCTCCCCGAACCGGGCGCGGGCGGCGTCGAGCACGGCGAGCTCGTCGACACCGGAGACGGCCACGAGCGGGTCGATGCCGGCAGCGAGGAGGGTGGCGCGGCGGGCGGGGGAGGCGGAGGCGAGCAGCAGGCGGGTCACGAACCGCGAGCCTAACGAACCGGTCGTGGCGCGGCAGGCGCGGCCCGGAGGTCCCCACGTCGTGCCGACGACCCGGACTCGCACGTCCCGCGGACCAGGACCTCGGTCTCGCCCCGCCGCACAGGTCAGCGGGGCAGAATGGGCGGCTGGTGAGCGACGACGCGGCACGGACCGGGTCGCGGACGGCAACGAAGGAGACGCTGTGACTGACGCGGCCACGCCGGCCCGGGGGAGCGACCCCGGCCTCGACGCCCTGGACTCGGACCTGCACGACGACGGGTACGACGAGGACGACCTCGACCTGGTCGACGACGACCCCGACCTGCTGCGGCCCGCGTCCCTGGCCTGGCGTCGGCGGACGGCGACCGAGATGGCCGTCTCCGGTGCGATCGGTCTGTACACGTCGTTCGTCCTGTCCATCGAGGCCATCACGCTCGCGGGCGACGCGGACGCCGTGCTCGGCTGCGACCTCAACGAGGTCATCAGCTGTGCCACGGTCGCGAAGAGCCCTCAGGCGTCGCTCTTCGGGTTCCCGAACGCGTTCCTCGGCATCGCGGCGGAGGCCGTCGTGATCACCGTGGCCATCGCGATGATCGGCGGCGTGACGTTCCCGCGCTGGTTCATGCTCGCGGCCGAGGCCATCTACACCGCGGGCTTCGTGTTCGCGATCTGGCTGTTCTACGAGGCGTGGGCGGAGATCGGTGCGCTGTGCCCGTGGTGCCTGCTGATCACGCTGACGACGACCGTCGTGTGGGCGGGGCTGACACGCATCTGCATCCGGGACGGGCATCTGCTGCCCGGTCCACGCGGGGCGCCGCTGCGCCGGTTCGTGGCGTCGGGCAACGACTGGTTCGTCACCATCGCGTTCCTCGTCGTCATCGCGATCCTCGTGGTCGCCAAGTACGGGAGCTCACTGCTCTGACGTCCGCCTCCGGCGCCGGACGGTGCGAGGGGGTGCGTGCTCGCACCCTCTCGCACCGGGCCGACCGGTGGCGCCGTCAGCGGGCGAACGCCGCCTTGAGGACGTCGAGCGGGAGCGACCCCATGCCGAGCGCCCGGGCGTGGAACGCCCGCAGGTCGAGCTCCTCCCCACGCTTGGAGGCCGCCGCGGCCGCCTCGTCGCGCGTCTGCTCCCACAGGCGCTGGCCGATCTTGTAGGAGGGCGCCTGGCCCGGCCAGCCCAGGTAGCGGTTCCACTCGAAGCGCACGAACGGCTCGGGCATGTTGACGTTGGCGCGCAGGAACTCCCAGCCCTTGTCCGCGTCCCACGTGCCGCCACCCCAGCGCTCGGGCGCCTCCAGACCCAGGTGCACGCCGATGTCGAACACCACCCGGGCGGACCTCAGCCGCTGGGCGTCGAGCATGCCCAGCCGGTCGCCCGGGTCGTCCAGGAAGCCCAGGCTCGCCATGAGCCGCTCGGCGTACAGCGCCCAGCCCTCCGCGTGCCCCGACGTGAAGCACATCAGCCGGCGCCAGCCGTTGAGCGTCGCGCGCTGGTACACCGCCTGGCCGATCTGCAGGTGATGGCCGGGGACCCCCTCGTGGTAGACGGTCGTCTTCTCGCGCCACGTGTTGAACGTCGTGACCTCGGGCGGCACCGACCACCACATGCGGCCCGGTCGGCTGAAGTCGTCGCTGGGGCCCGTGTAGTAGATGCCGCCGTGCGTCGTCGGGGCGATCCGGCACTCCAGGGTGCGCATCGGCGCCGGGATCTCGAAGTGGCGGCCGTCGAGCGCCTCGATGGCCGCGTCGGACGTCTCCTGCATCCACGCCCGCAACGCCTCGGTGCCCTGCAGCACCCGGCCCTGGTCGGCGTCGAGCAGGGCGACCGCCTCCTCGATGGTCGCGCCCGGTCCGGCGACCTGCGCGGCGACCGTCTGCTGCTCGGCGATGACACGCTCGAGCTCCTCGACGCCCCAGGCGTAGGTCTCCTCGAGGTCCACCGTGGCACCGAGGAAGGTGCGCGACCACAGTGCGTAGCGGTCCCTCCCGGCGGCGTCCACGTCCGGGGCCTGCGGCGCGAGCTCGTCGCGCAGGAAGGCGGCGAGCGTCGCGTAGGCACCGCGGGCGGCCGTCGCGCCGCGCTCGAGCTCGGCGCGCACCAGCGAGCAGGAGGCGGAGTCGTCGAGCACGGCCGCGGCCTCCGCGCCGGAGACGAACGACGTGAAGAAGGACTGCGCGGGGTCGGCGAGCTCCTCGGCCTGCCGGAGTGCCTCGACGACCTGTCGCACCGCCGAGACGTTCCCTGCGGCCGCGGCGGCACGCAGCGACCGGACGTACCCGTCGACGGTGCCCGGGAGCGCGTTGAGGCGGGCGGCGATGTTCTCCCACCCCTCCACGGTGCCCGTCGGCATGAGGTCGAACACCTCGCGCATGCCCTGCACGGGCGACGCGATGTTGTTCAGGTCCCGCAGCGCCTCGCCGGCGGCGTCGAGCTCGACGAACAGGCCGAGGCGCTCGCGCATCGCGGCAAGCGTGATGTCGTCGACGTCGTCGGCCGGGGACAGCCCGTCCAGCGCCTGCAGCGTCGAGCGGGCCGCCTCGGCCCGCGAGGCATGGCCCTCGGGCGAGTAGTCGGTCGACTCGTGGTCGTGGCCGGCGATGCCGAGGCTGGTCGCCGCGAACGGGTCGAGCGTGGCATAGGTGCCGAGGTAGGCCTCGGCCACGGCGTCGATGGCGGAGGGCTCACGGGTGGAGTGCGTCGTCGTCACCCCGCCGACCCTACTGGGCGGTACGGGACGCGCTGAAGGGGATCTGCGACGCCCGCACGGCTCAGCCGCGCAGGCTCCAGCGCCACGCGTCCGGACCGGGCCGGGTGGCGTCGCCGCCGCGCACGGCACGGCCCCGGTCGTTCCACGCCGACAGGACCGTCGGCGTGGCGTCCACACGGACGTCCTCCTCCGACCCGGCGGCGATGAGCCCCGCGACGAGCGCGGCGAGCTCGACGTCGTCCGGGGTGCCGCGGACCACCTGGACGTGCGCGTCGCTCACGGGCGGTCGCCCTCGTCGTCCTCGTCCTCCTCGAACACGACCGGCGCGCCGCGCGAGACGCCCCACTCCGACACCGCGAAGCCGGCGTCGACGAGGTGCTGCGCGATGTCCGCACCGCCACCGTCGATGAGGTCGAGGACGGAGTCGAGCGACATGTCCGACGTCGTGGCCTGCGGTCCGACGACGAAACCGAGGTGGAACGTGTCCACCGCGTCGGGTGCCGGCGGTGCGTCGGCGTCGGTCTCGTCCTCGTCCCCCCACGACATCCCGGTGAGGTCCGCGTGCATGCCGAGCCGGTCGTGCAGCAGGTCGTAGAGCTGGGCGTTCAGCGCACCGATCTCGCCCTCGAGCGACAGCACGCGCGGGTCCTCGTCGGCCTCGTGCGCGCCGAACTCGGCCCGCACGCCGACCGCGGTGTCGACGTACCCGTGCAGCACGGCGCTCAGCTGCTCGACGGCGGCGTGCAGCTCCGCGGCGTCGACGCCCGACAGCGGCTCCGTGCTGTGGGAGTGCTCGTGGTCGTCGTGGTCGTGCTGCTCGTCGTTCAACAGGGTTCCTCTCAGAGCGGGATGTTGCCGTGCTTCTTCGGCGGCAGGCTCGCGCGCTTGGTACGCAGCAGCCGCAGCGCCTTGACGATCTCCGTGCGGGTCCGCGACGGCTCGATGACCGCGTCGACGTAGCCGCGGTCGGCAGCGTCCCAGGGGTTGACGATCGCCTCCTCGTACTCCGCGGTGAGGCGGCGGCGCTCGGCCTCGACGTCCCCGCCGTCCTTCGCGACGGCGGCCAGGGCCCCGCGCTGCAGGATGTTCACCGCGCCACCCGCACCCATCACGGCGATCTGCGCGGTGGGCCACGCGAGGTTGACGTCCGCGCCGAGCTGCTTCGAGCCCATCACGATGTACGCGCCACCGTACGCCTTGCGGGTGATGACGGTGACGAGGGGGACGGTCGCCTCGGCGTACGCGTAGATGAGCTTCGCGCCGCGCCGGATGATGCCGTTCCACTCCTGGTCGGTGCCCGGCAGGAAGCCCGGGACGTCGACGAACGTCAGGACCGGGACGTTGAACGCGTCGCACGTGCGCACGAAGCGGGCGGCCTTCTCGGCGGCGTTGATGTCGAGCGTGCCGGCCATCGCCATCGGCTGGTTGGCGACCACCCCCACGGGGTGCCCCTCGACGTGGCCGAACCCGATGAGGACGTTCTGCGCGTACAGCGGCTGGACCTCGAGCATCATCCCGTCGTCGAGCACGTGCTCGACCACGGTGCGCATGTCGTACGGCTGGCTGTCCGAGTTCGGCACCAGGGCGTCGAGCTCCTCGTCCTCCGCCGTGACCGACAGGTCCGCCTCGTGCGGGTAGGCCGGCGGGTCCGTGAGGTTGTTCGCCGGCAGGTACGCGAGGAGCGAGCGCGCGTAGTCGATCGCGTCGTCCTCGTCCGTCGCCATGTAGTGCGCGACACCGGAGCGCGTGTTGTGCGTCGTCGCGCCGCCGAGCTCCTCGAAGCCCACGTCCTCACCGGTCACCGCGCGGATCACGTCCGGCCCGGTGATGAACATGTTCGACGTGCCGTCCGCCATCACGATGAAGTCCGTCAGGGCGGGGGAGTACACCGCGCCGCCCGCCGACGGGCCCAGGATGAGGCTGATCTGCGGGATCACCCCGGAGGCCGCGACGTTCCGCCGGAAGATCTCCGCGAACTGCGTGAGGCCCGCGACGCCCTCCTGGATGCGCGCGCCGCCGCCGTCGCTGATGCCGACGAGCGGGACACCCGTGCGCAGCGCGAGGTCCATCACCTTGGTGATCTTCTGGCCGTGCACCTCGCCGAGGCTGCCGCCGAACACCGTGAAGTCCTGCGAGTAGACGCACACGGGCCGGCCGTCCACGGTGCCGTGCCCCACGACGACGCCGTCGCCCGGGATCCGCTTCTTGTCGAGGCCGAAGTTCGTCGAGCGGTGCCGCACGAACGCGTCGAGCTCCGTGAACGAGCCCTCGTCCAGCAGCGCGTCGATGCGCTCGCGGGCGGTCTTCTTGCCGCGCGCGTGCTGCTTGTCGACGGCGGCCTGCTCGGCGACGTCTCCGGCGTGGTGCCGCTCGGCGAGGTCGGCCAGCCTCGCGGCGGTGCCGTCTCCCGGTCCGGGTCCGGGTCCGGCGGCCGGGGACCGGGTGGCGGCGTCGTCGATCTGGGTCACCCGACCGAGGCTAGTTGTGGAACCCGGCCGTGCGCGTGCAGGTCGATCACGGTGTTGCGGGGCCACGGTCGTCGACATCCCACAATGTGCGCGCCTTCTCGTGGTGGACGGCCGCACGTCATCATGGGCGCCATGCCCTCCGACGACGCCCGCGCGCCCTTCGACCCCGACGAGCTCGGCCGCCTCCTGCTGGCCCCGGCCGGTCCGCTCGCCCGCGTCGAGGTGGTCGAGCACACCGCGTCGACGAACACCGACGTGGTGGCCGCGCTCCGCGCCGATCCCGAGGCGTGGCCCGACCGTGGCCTGCTCGTCGCGCACCACCAGACCGGTGGTCGCGGACGGGCTGGACGGACATGGGAGACGCCCGCCGGGACCGCCGTGACCTGCTCCTTCGTCGTGCGCCCGCAGGCACCCGCCGACCGGTGGGGCTGGCTGCCGCTGCTCGCCGGGCTGGCCGCCGTCACCGCCGTCCGCGCGACCACCGGCGTACCCGCGCTCCTGAAGTGGCCGAACGACGTGCTGGTCCCTGCCGACACCGTCGTCGAGGGCTGGGGCGCCTACCGGAAGGTCGGGGGCATCCTGACCGAGGTCGTCCCCGCGTCACCGGGGCACGACCCGGCCGTCGTCATCGGGATCGGGCTGAACGTCTCGCAGTCGGCCGGCGAGCTGCCCGTCGAGTCCGCCTCCTCCCTGGCGCTCGCCGGTGCCCGGCACGTCGACCGCCTCGGGCTCGTCGTCGCCCTCGTCACCGCGCTCGACGCGGTCGTGAGCCGGTGGGGCGCCGTGCGCGGCGACGCGCGCGCGTCGGGCCTGGCCGACGAGGTGGCGGCCGTGTGCGGCACGATCGACAGCAGGGTCCGCGTCGAGGAGCCCGGCGGAGGGTTCACCACGGGCGTGGTCCGGGCGCTCGACGACGACGGGGCGCTCGTGGTCGTGGACGACGAGGGCGGCACCCACCACGTCCTCGCGGGTGACGTCCGCCACGTCCGCGACGCCGGGTGAACTACCCTCGACGCGTGCCCGACGACCCTCCCAGCGGCCGCACCGACCCACGTCCCGACGTGCCGGACGCCGTCAGGGACGAGGTTCCCGACCGGTTCGACCTCGAGGTCGTGGAGTCGACCGTGGGCGAGCTCGACGCGGAGCTGCTCGGCGGTCCCCGGACCCTGAGCGTGCGCGACCTCGCCGCGCGCGCCGACGTCGACCTCGACGTGGTGCGCAGCTTCTGGAGCACGATGGGTCTTCCCCATGCCGCCGCCGACGATGCCGTCTACACCGAGAGCGACGCCGAGGCCGTGGACCGGGCGGCCGCGCTCGTCCGGGAGCACGGGCTCGACCTGAAGACCGTCATGACGGTCACGCGCGCCCTCGGCCACACGTCCGACCGGCTCGCGCTCTGGCAGGTCGAGGCCCTCGTCGAGGACATGGCCGACCGGTACGAGCTCGACGACACCACCGCCCGGCTGCTGGTGCTCGACCGGCTCGCCGACCTCGTCCCGGTGCTCGAGGCCCAGCTCGTGCACTCGTACCGGCGGCAGCTGTCGGCGATCGCCGGACGGTACGCCGCCGAGTTCGGGCACCTGCGCACGGGTGACCCCGACCGGACCGTGCTGCCGCTGGCCCGCGCCGTCGGGTTCGCCGACATGGTCTCCTTCACCCGGCGCACGGCCGGCCTCGGCTCCACCGACCTGTCGCAGTTCGTGCAGCGCTTCGAGGCCGCCGCGCGGGACGTCGTGACCGCGGCGGGCGGCCGCGTCGTCAAGACCATCGGCGACGCGGTCCTGTTCGTCGCCGACGACGCCGCGACGGGCGCCCGCGTCGCGCTCGGCCTCGCCGACGAGCTCGGCCGCGGGCTCGACGTGGGGGTGGCGCAGCAGATCTCGGGCCTCGCCGACGGGGCGCGGGGCGTCACCCCCGTCCGGGTGGGTTTCGTCTGGGGGCGCGTGCTGTCGCGGTTCGGCGACGTGTTCGGGCCGCACGTGAACCTGGCGGCCCGGCTCACCGACATCGCCGACCCCAGCACCGTCCTCACCGACCTCGGCACCGCCCAGGCGCTCGCGGGCGACAGGAGGTTCGTGGTCGAGGAGCTGGCCCCGCGGGACCTGGCGGGCATCGGGAGCGTCACGCCGGTCCGGCTCACGGCCGCAGCGGACTGACCTGCCCGGCGGGCCCTGACCGCAGCGACCGGGCGGCGCCGGCGGAGCGCGCCCGGGTGTGCGCACGGCTCGGGCGGCCCCGCACCGGACGACGTCTCGACGAGCGGGGACGGTGCCGGGATCAGACCTCGGGATCGGGCTCGACCGGGTGGACGAGCTCGGGCCCGTTGTTCGCCACCGCGTTGACCTGCGTGGACACCGGCGTGACGACGATGCGCGGGGGCTCGGCGTCGAGCAGCGCGGCCGCCTCGTCGGCGCCCGTGGCAGGGCTCAGCCAGGCGTCCCACGCCTCCGGGCGGAGCATCAGGGGCTGCCGGTCGTGGATGTGAGCCAGCTCGTCCGTGGCGGGCCGGGTGATGACGGTGGTGCTCACGACCCAGCGGTCGGGGTCCTCGTCGGACCGGGACGGGTCCTTCCAGAACTCGTACAGGCCCGCCAGCGCGGCGACCCCGCCATCCTCGGGGTGCAGGTAGAAGGGCTGCTTGCGCTTCGTCGTCGCGCCCGGGCCCGGCTTCTTCCACTCGTAGTACCCGTCGGCCGGGAGCAGGGCGCGTCGGGTCGCGAACGGCCGCGCGAACGCCGGCTTGTCCGTGACCGACTCGACGCGGGCGTTGATCATCCTGCTGCCGACCGACGGGTCCTTGGCCCACGAGGGCACCAGTCCCCATCGGGCGACCCGCAGCTGCCGCGTCACCTCGCCGGTCTGCTTGTCGGCCCGCTCGACGACCATCCGGACGCCGTCCGTCGGTGCCACGTTCCACGACGGCCCGAGCAGCCGTACGTCGTCGGCGACGGTCGCGACGGCGAACTCGTCGGCCAGGGTCTGGTCCTCGCGGAAGGACGCCTATCGCCCGCACATGGCACCAGGCTCCCAGGCGCCACCCACGCAGCGCACGCGACCATCGCCTCCGGACCCGTCGGCCGCGGTCCGCACCGGCGCGGGCGGCGGGTTCAGGCCTCCTCGAGCCGGGCCCGGACCTCGTCGTCGAGCACCAGGCCGACGGCGGCGAGCGCGTCGTCGAGCTGCTCGACGGTGCTGGGTCCGACGAGCGGCACCACCGGCACGTCACCGCCCATCAGCCACGCCAGCGCGAGCCGCTCCGGGCTCACGCCCAGCTCGTGCGCGACCTGGCGGAGCACCTGGCGGCGGTGCCGGCCACCGACGTGGTCGGTGCCTCCTGACAACGGTCTGTCGTCCCGGGACAGCGCCCCCTTGAGCACCGGCGAGTAGGCGACGACGGTGAGCGGGGGGCGGCCCTCGGTGCCGGTCGACGCCGCGTAGTCGAGGAGGTCGCCGGTGATCCAGTTGGACCGGAAGGGGTGCGGGGACGGGGTCAGGTAGCCGCCCTGCTGCTGCACGACGGCGTACGGCGCGACCCCGAGCCGCTCGGCTGCTGCGCGTGCCTCGACGACCCGCCACACCGTGACGTTCGAGATGCCCGGGACCCTCACCACTCCGTCGGAGACGAGCTCGCCGAACGCGCCGACCGTCTCGTCCAGCGAGGTCGCGCGGTCATCGACGTGCCCGTACAGCACGTCGAGCCGGTCGACGCCCAGGTGGTGCATGCTCTCGAACGCCTCGCGCTTCACCACGTCGGCGCCCAGGCCCTCGAAGTTGGTCGGGGGGACCCCGGACAAGGGCAGGGTGGGGTCCTTCTTGCCGGCGCCGCACTTGGTCGCCACCCGGACGAGGTCGTGGGCCCTTCGCGAGCGGATCCACCGGCCCAGCACGTCCTCGCTCTCGCGGCCGTGGCCGCCCGGGATCCACGCGTTGTAGTTGTTCGCGGTGTCGACGAACGTGCCGCCGGCCTCGACGAAGCGGTCGAGGATCGCGAAGGCGGTGGCCTCGGGGGTGCTCGTGCCGAAGTTCATGGCACCCAGGCACAGGGCGCTGACCTCGACGGCAGCGCTGCCGGTGCCGATCGTGCGGTACTCCATGGGGACTCCTCGTGGTTGCGCCGCCGCCCTTCCTCGGTGCGGCCCGTCCACCGTACGAGGGAAGCGGCTCGGTGCTACGGTCCACATCCATGCCACTAAGCCAGACCGCTTCGGCCGCCGGCGGTGACCCGTTGATCGCGCTGGACGGGACCGGCCCGCTGCGGGACCAGCTCACGCGCGCCGTGCGGACGGCGATCCGAGACGGTCGGCTCGCGACCGGCTCCACGCTCCCGGCCAGCCGGACCCTCGCCGAGAGCCTCGGTGTGTCGCGGTGGGTGGTCACGCAGGCGTACGCGGAGCTCGTGTCCGACGGGGTGCTCGAGGCGCGCACCGGCTCCGCGACCCGGGTCGGCGCGGCGGCATGGCTCGAGCCGCCGGCGGCCGGCCGGTGGTCGGGCGGGCCGCGGGACGTGGGCAGCGGGTCGCGTGCCGTGGCTCCACGACCGTCGGCGCGTCCGCGCTACGACCTCGCACCGGGCGTCCCGGACCTGCGCCACGTCCCGCGCGCGGCCTGGGCGCGAGCGGCGCGGGACGCCGTCATGACGGCGCCGGCGTCGGACCTGCTCACGACCGACCCGTTCGGCGCACCCGAGGTCCGCGCCGTCCTCGCGGCGCGGCTGGCGACGTCGCGGGCGGTCGTGGCGGATCTGCACGCCGTCGTGGTGACGCACGGGTCGAGTGACGGCTTCGCGCGGGTCGCACGCGCGCTCGTCGCCGACGGCCATCGCGCGATCCTCGTCGAGGACCCGGGGTGGCCGGTGCTGCGTCACGTGGCCGAGCACGTCGGCCTCACGCCGGTCCCGGTGCCGGTGGACACCGACGGGATCGACACCGACGCGCTGGCCGTGGCCGCGGCGCGTTCGGGTGCGCGGGCGGTGCTCGTCACCCCGGCACACCAGTTCCCGACAGGCAGCGTCCTGGCACCCGCCCGGCGGGAGGCCCTCGTGCGCTGGGCGCGCAGCGTCGACGGCGTGGTCCTCGAGGACGACTACGACGCCGAGTTCCGCTACGACCGCAGGCCGGTCGCCGCCCTCCAGGGCCTCGCTCCCGACCGGGTCGTGCTCATCGGATCGGTGAGCAAGACCCTCGCGCCCGCCTTCGGCATCGGCTGGCTCGTCGGCCCTCGCTGGCTCCTGAACAGCTCGCCCCCCGCGGGTGCAGCTGGCTCCAGCACGCGCCATGGCGGCCCGGGCCTCGACCCGTCGGTGAGCCCGCCGTCCGTCCTGCACCAGCTGGCGTTCGCGTCGCTCGTCGGGGACGGTTCCTACGACCGCCACCTTCGCGCCGCCCGCACCCGGTACCGCCGGCGCCGCGCGGCGCTGCTCGAGGCGCTCGCGGCTCACCTGCCCGCGCTCCCCGTGACCGGTGTCGCGGCCGGTCTGCACGCGGTGCTCGCGCTGCCGGACGGGGTCGAGGAGGGCCGGGTGGTGCGGCTTGCCGGTCGGCGGCACGTGCACGTCGTCCCTGCCGGGCGGTACCGCGTCGTGCCCGACGGTCGACCTGCGGCGCTCGTCCTGGGATACGGGAACCTGGTGGACGCGCTGCTGCCCGAGGCGGTCGCCCGGCTGGCCGAGGCGGTCCGGGCGTCGTGACCTCGTCGACGTCGTGACCGGCGCGTGACGTCGTCCTGACGGGCGCCTGACCGGCGCATGACGTCCCGGCGACCGCGTCGTCGAC
Organism: Cellulomonas sp. URHB0016; assembly: GCF_054057935.1. Taxonomy (NCBI): domain Bacteria; kingdom Bacillati; phylum Actinomycetota; class Actinomycetes; order Micrococcales; family Cellulomonadaceae; genus Cellulomonas; species Cellulomonas sp. URHB0016. The sequence goes on from NZ_JBSRZU010000001.1 coordinate 3,683,980, forward strand.
CACGGCGTGACGTGCGCAACACCTCTGGTCCGTCTGGGTCGAATCGATTCGCGTCGGAGGGGGCGGCGGTGTGAGACTGGATCACGATGAGTGTTCGAACCGTCCCCCGACCCACCCGCCACCGACCCTCGCCGAGCAGCCGATGACCACGCACCTGAGTCCCCTCCGTCAGCCCGCGGTCCCGAACCCGTCCCGCCCGGACCTCGACGACGCCGCTGCGGCCACCGGCCGGCTCGACGGCGCCGGTCCAGCGCTCGACGGCGGCTCGGACACCGCCGCCGCCCCGGCGTTCCGGCCCGACGCGAGGTACGTCCTGCTGCTCGGCATGATGTGCGCGCTCCCGGCGATCTCGAACGACATCTACCTGCCGTCGCTCCCGGACGTCGCGCGGGACCTGGGCACGTCCGCCACGGCCGCCCAGCTGACGATGACGGCGATGATGGTCGGCGGCGCGGTCGGCCAGCTGGTGATCGGGCCCCTGTCGGACCGGTTCGGCCGGCGTCGACCCGTGCTCATCGGGGTCGCGCTGCACGTCGTCACGTCGGTGCTGTGCGCGCTGGCCCCGGCGATCGTGCCGCTCATCGGGATCCGGGCCGCCCAGGGCTTCTTCAACGCCGCGGCGACGGTCGTGGCGATGGCGGTGATCCGCGACCGGTTCGTCGGGTCGGACGCCTCACGGCTGATCTCCCGCCTCATGCTCGTCATCGGGGTCGCGCCGCTGTTCGCGCCGTCGGTCGGCGGGCTCATCGCCGGCGAGGTCGGCTGGCGCGGCGTGTTCGGCGCGCTCGGGCTCTTCGGCGTGGCCCTGTGGCTGGTCGTGTGGCGCCGACTGCCCGAGACGCTGCCGCCCGAGCGGCGGCGCGGCAGCGGCATGCGCACCGCGATGTCCGGCTACCTGCGCCTGCTCCGCGACCGGCACTTCGTCGCGCTGGCCCTCATGCCGGGGCTCGGCAACGCGGTGCTCATGAGCTACGTCGTCGGTTCCCCCTTCGTCCTCCAGGAGGGGTACGGGCTCTCCGCGCACGAGTTCTCGCTGCTGTTCGCCGTGAACGGGCTGGGGCTCGTCGGTGGTGCACAGGTCAATGCCGCGCTCGTGCGCCGCGTCGCGCCGATCCGCATCATCCGGGTGGCACTGCCGCTCTCCGTGGCGTGCACCCTCGGGCTGCTCGCGGTCGCGATCACCGGATGGGGAGGTCTCGTCGGCCTGCTCGTCGCCCTCTGGCTCGTGCTAGCCCTGGTGAACCTCGCGCCACCGAACGCCTCGGCGCTCGCGCTCAGCCGGCACGGCGAGATCGCCGGCACTGCGGCCGCCCTCATCGGTGCGGTCGGCATCGGGGTGTCGGCCGTGATCAGCCCGCTGTCCGGGCTGCTCGGGGGCGACGCCACCGCGATGGCCGGTGTCATGGTGGGTGCCGCGGTCGCGGCGCTGCTCGTGCTCGCCGTGGCCACACCCGCCTACCGCCGCGGCGGTGCCTGGGCGGCCTGACCCGACCGCCCGCCGGGTCCGTGCCCGTCGGGCTCAGCGCGTCCGGAGCGCCTGCAGCCGGCGGACCGCCTCGTCGAGCACGTCGTCCCGCTTGACGAAGGTGAAGCGCACCCAGGATCGCAGCGCGCGGTCCGCCTCCGACCCGGCGTGCGTGAAGGCGGAGACCGGGACGCCGACCACGCCGGCGAGCTCAGGCAGGGCGTGGCACAGGGCCTCGCCGTCGTCGAACCCGAGCGGCCCGGCGTCGGCGAGCACGAAGTAGGTGCCGTCGGGCCGGACCACCCGGAACCCGGCGTCGACGAGCCCCGCGCACAGGCGGTCCCGCCGGCTGGTCAACGAGTCGGCGAGCCCGTCGACCCAGGCCGCCACGGCCGGGTCCCGCAGCGCGAACGCCACCGCGGGCTGGAACGGCGCCCCGGAGACGTACGTGAGGAACTGCTTGACCGTCCGCACGGCCGTGACCAGGTGCTCGGGACCGGTGACCCAGCCGATCTTCCAGCCGGTGAACGAGAACGTCTTGCCCGCGGACGAGACGGTCAGGGTCCGCTCCGCCATCCCCGGGAGCGTGGCGATCGGGACGTGCTGCGGGCGCGTCCGCCGGTCACCGAGCAGCAGGTGCTCGTACACCTCGTCGGTGAGGACGACCACGTCGTGCGCGACCGCGAGCCGGGCGACGGCGGCGAGCTCGTCGCGCGTGAGGACCGTGCCTGTCGGGTTGTGCGGCGTGTTGAGCAGCACCAGACGGGTCCGGTCCGTGAATGCGGCCGCGAGCGCCTCCTCGTCGAGGCGGAAGCCGTCGGGCGTAGGGCGCAGCGGCACGGTGGTGTGCGTGGCGCCGGCGAGTGCCACCACGGCCGCGTAGGCGTCGTAGAACGGCTCCAGCGTGAGCACCTCGTCGCCGGGCCCGGCGAGCGCGAGCACCGTGGCCGCCAGGGCCTCCGTGGCGCCGGCCGTGACGAGCACCTCCCGGTCCACGTCGAACCGCAGACCGTAGTGCGCCTGCTGGTGCTCCGCGACCGCCTCGCGCAGAGCGAGGATGCCCGGCCCGGGCGGGTACTGGTTGTCGCCGCGGGCGATGGCGTCCGCGGCCGCCTGCGCGACGGACGCGGGCCCGTCGACGTCCGGGAACCCCTGCCCGAGGTTGAGTGCGCCCGTGCGGGCGGCCAGCGCCGACATCTCCGCGAACACGGTCGCGCGGACGTCACCCGTCGGCGTCAGGAGGCCCGTCGCACGGGCCACGTCCCGCCAGCGCGGGTGCAGGGCGGTGGGGATGCTCACCCGGCGAGGATAGGCCGGTGCAGGTGCGCCTCGTGGTCGCGGCGCCTCCTGGTCACGACCTCAGACGATGCCCGCCGCCGCCATCACGCCGACGACGACCAGCATCGCGATCGATGCCCAGGCGCTCAGCACCCACCACTCCACGTGGTGCCTGCGCGGGACGCGCACCGGATGTCTGTCAGCCATACCTCCACCATCGGCACCCGCGACGGCCGGAACAACGTCCCGCGCCGCGAAGCCCCGGAATCACCCAGGTGCGCGGGGGCATTCACGACGAAACGGCGCGTCCGTCACCCGGGTGGCCGCCGACCGGGGGTGGCGCAGGCGTCGACCGCCCGCGCCACCCCCGCCCGAGGCGTGGTGCTCAGCTGGACGACGCGGTCCTGAGGTCGTCGCCGAGCGTCGCCAGCTCCTGGGAGAGGTCGTCGAGCGCGTCGGCCGCGTCCCCGCCCGCGTCCGCCTTGGCGGCGTCGAGCTTCTGCCGGGCCGCGTCGACCTCCGCCTGGGCGTCGGCGATGGCCTGCTTGCTCTGCTGCGTGCCGTCCGCCTGCGCGGCGTCGAGCGCCGCCTGCGCGTCGGTCACGGCCTGCTGGGACTCAGCGACCGCCTCGTCGGCCTGCGCCCGGGCGTTCGCGTCGAGCGAGCCCAGCTTCTCCTTGGCGGCGTCGATCTCGTCCTTCGCCTCCTGCGCCTGGCTGCGCGCGTCGTCGATGGACCGGCGCGCCTCGTCGACGGCGCTGCGGGCGCTGCTCGCCGCCTCCTTGGCCTGCTGGGCGGCGTCGTCGATGTCCGAGTCGGAACAGGCCGTGAGGCCGGTGAGCGCTCCGACGCCGAGCGTCAGGGCTGCGAGGCGGGCGATCGTGCGGGTGCGCGTCGTGCGCGTGGCATGGGGGCCGAGCGGGGGCACGGGGTCCTCCTGGGGGTCGGGTCCGCACAGTCTGCCTGCCCGTCGCCGGCTTCGCCCGGCGATGCCTCGCCCGGCGGGTGTGGTCGGCCCGGCGATGCCTCGCCCGGCGGGTGTGGTCGGCCGGGCGAGGCATCAGGGGCGAGCAGTGCGAACGCCCCGGCAGAGGGGGAGCCGGGGCGTTCGCCGGAGGGTCAGGCCTCCTGCTGCTCGCTGCGGCGCGTACGGACGTCCTCCAGCGACGTTCCGTAGTAGGCCGCGGTCATCAGGTCCTTCATGTCGTCGATCATCGGCATCCGCGGGTTGGCCGGGGCGCACTGGTCCTCGTACGCACCCATGGCGACCTCGTCCAGCCGGGCGACGAACTCCCGCTCGTCGACGCCCTGCGCCTGGAAGGACGACGGGATGCCGACCTTGGAACGGAGCGCCTCGACGGCGAGCGCGTACGACTCCACGCCCTCGTCCGGCGTCGATGCGGGCAGTCCGAGCATCGCCGCGATCTGCTGGAACCGCTCCGGTGCGACGTAGTGCTCGTACTTCGGCCAGCTCGTGAGCTTGGTCGGCACCGTGCCGTTGTAGCGGATGACGTGGGGGAGCAGCGTCGCGTTGGTCCGGCCGTGCACCAGGTGGTACGTGGAACCGACCACGTGGGCCATGGCGTGCACGATGCCGAGGAACGCGTTGCCGAAGCTCATGCCCGCGATGGTTCCGGCGTTGTGCATCTTCTCCCGGGCGTCCTTGGTCGCCGGGTCGGCGGGGTCGCCGTTCACCGACATCGCGAGGTTGTCGAAGATCAGGCGGATGGCCTGCAACGACATGCCGTCGGTGAAGTCGTTCGCGTAGACGCTGACGAACGCCTCGGTGGCGTGCGTGAGGGCGTCGAAGCCGGAGTCGGCGGCGAGCGACGCGGGCATCTTCGACGTCAGCACCGGGTCGATGATCGCGACCGACGGGGTCAGCGCGTAGTCGGCGAGCGGGTACTTCTTGCCGGCGTCCGGGTCGGAGATCACCGCGAACGGCGTGACCTCGGCGCCGGTCCCCGACGTGGTCGGGATGCAGACGAGCTGGGCCAGCTCGCCCAGGACCGGGAACTTGAACGCCCGCTTGCGGACGTCGAAGAACTTCTGCTTGAGGTCGGAGAAGTCGATCTCCGGGTGCTCGTACAGCAGCCACATGACCTTCGCGGCGTCCATCGGCGAGCCGCCACCGAGCGCGATGATCGTGTCCGGCCGGAAGTGGCGCATCTGCGCCGCCCCGGACTGGACGGTCCGCACGGAGGGCTCGGGCTCCACCTGGTCGATGATCTGCAGCGCGACCTTGTTGGGCCGGCGGTTCAGCACGTCGATGATCTTGTCGACGAAGCCGAGCGTGGTCATCGTGGCGTCCGTGACGATGGTGACGCGCTCGACGTCGGCCATGTCGGACAGGTACCGGATGGCGTTCGGCTCGAAGTACGTCTTCGCCGGGACCTTGAACCACTGCAGGTTGTTGTTGCGCCGACCGACCCGCTTGACGTTGATGAGGTTCACCGCCGAGACGTTGTTGGACACGGAGTTGTGCCCGTACGACCCGCAGCCCAGCGTGAGCGACGGGATGAACGCGTTGTAGATGTCGCCGATGCCTCCGAGCGAGCTCGGGGCGTTGGCGATGACCCGGACGGCCTTGACCCGGCTGCCGAACTCCTCGGTGAGGGCGTCGTCCCGGGTGTGGATGGCCGCGGAGTGGCCCAGCCCGTCGAACTCGACCATCTGCTCGGCCAGGCTGATGCCGTGCTCGGTCGAGGTCGCGCGCAGCACCGCGAGCACCGGCGCGAGCTTCTCGCGTGTCAGCGGCTCCTGCGGCCCGACACTCGACACCTCGGCGAGGATGATCGACGTGTCGGCCGGCACGCTGAACCCGGCCTTCTCGGCGATCCACTGGGGCGACTGCCCCACGACCGTCGGGTTGAGCTTGGCCTCCGCGCAGTTCGACCCCTCGGCGTCGACGCCGAAGATGAACTGCTCGAGCTGGGCCTTCTCGGCGGGGGTGGCTCGGTAGGCGTGCAGGACGGCGAACTCGCGCATCGCCTCGTCGTAGATGACGTCGTCCAGGATCACGGCCTGCTCCGACGCGCAGATCATGCCGTTGTCGAAGGCCTTGGACAGCACCACGTCGTTGACCGCGCGCTTCAGCTTGGCCGTCTTCTCGATGTAGGCGGGGACGTTGCCGGCCCCGACGCCCAGCGCGGGCTTGCCGCACGAGTAGGCCGCACGGACCATCGCGTTGCCACCGGTGGCGAGGATCGTGGAGACGCCCGGGTGGTTCATCAGGGCGTTGGTGGCGCCGATCGACGGGGTCTCGACCCACTGGATGCAGTGCTCCGGCGCACCCGCGGCGACAGCGGCGTCGCGGACGACCTTCGCGGCGGCGATCGAGGACTTCTGGGCGCTCGGGTGGAACGCGAAGATGATCGGGTTGCGCGTCTTGAGCGCGATGAGCGACTTGAAGATCGCGGTCGACGTCGGGTTGGTCACCGGCGTGACGCCGCAGATGACGCCGACGGGCTCGGCGATCTCCGTGATGCCTCGCAGGTCGTCGCGGCTGATCACGCCGACCGTCTTGAGGTCGGCCATCGAGTTGGTCACGTGCTCGCACGCGAAGATGTTCTTCACGGCCTTGTCCTCGAACACGCCGCGGCCCGTCTCCTCGACGGCGAGCTTGGCGAGCTGGCCGTGCTGGTCGAGCGCCGCGACGGACCCCTTCTTGACGAGCCGGTCGACGTCCTCCTGCGTGAACCGTGCGTACTCCGCGAGCGCCTTGGTGGCGTTCGCGACGAGCTCGTCGATGGCGCCGGCGATCTCGGCCTCGGTGGGGACCGGTGCAGCGGCGCTCGCTGGCGTGACCGCGGCGCCGACGGCTGCGGTGGCGGTGTCGGCCTTGCGGCCCTTGGACGTGCGCGACGTGCTGGACTCGGTGACGGTCACCGTGGGCTCCCCTTGAGCTGGCAACGGGTGGTGGGTGTCGCTCCGACGCTGGAGATCGTGGAATGCGACAACCACGACGCTATTGACCCAGGGGCGCCGTTTGATGGGGCGAAGGTCCCGACCTGCCCGTCGTCGGGTGTGCGGTGACGTTCGCCCTGGTCAGACGCGTGCCGGCACGGCAGGTCCGCGGGATCCGGTTCGGGCGGCGTCCGGACGGGCGCCACGACGGCCGAGCAGGGCCAGCCCGGCACCCCCGACCGCGACGGTGAGGCCGACGACGGTGAGCGCACCGGGCAGCGACGTGGGGATGCCGAGGTACACGGTGATGCCGAGGATCCGCGACAGCCCCCAGGGGAGCAGCGCCATCTGGTCGTTCCACACGGTGAGGGCACGTTCGAGCCCGATCGCGGCGATGCTCCCGGCGACGAGGGCGAGCACGAGCCCGCCGACGGCCGCCGTGGTGCCGGCCGAACGGACGGACGCCATCCCGTACGCGTGCCGCAGCACGAGCGCCACGACCACGAACAGCCAGCAGAAGGCGGCGAACGCGACCGTGACGTAGACGGTCCGCGACCCCGGCGCGGTCCAGAAGGCGAACCAGTAGTGCCCGGGGCCCCGCAGCGCGAGGGCGACGAGCAGCACGACGGTCCGCAGCAGCACCACGCCGCCGAGAGCGGCCCAGAGGTGGAACGGGTCACGCCGCCCGACCACGACGCGCAGGAGCGCGGCGAGCAGCACCCAGGCGCCGAGTGTCACGAGCAGGTGCGCCGGCGCGGCGAACCAGGTGTAGACGGCCCTGCTCGCGACGAGCACCGCCGCGGGCAGCGCCCAGACGAGCAGCCGGTCCGTGCGCCCCGCCGGCGCCGCGACCTGCCCGATCCGCCACGGCCGGGTGACCGCCACGAGCAGCGCCCGGAGCGCCGCGGCGCCCGGCGCGCGGGACAGCCGGAGCCGGCCCTGCACCGCCCCGGAGCCGAGCAGCAGCACGACGACGGTCATGCCGAGCAGCGCGCGGGCGAGCCACGCCATCGCAGGGTCGCGGACGGCGCGCGCGCTGCCGAGGTCGGCGGCGGTGAAGCTGTACGCGGGCAGGGCCAGGTCGCCGGAGTAGCGGGACACGTGCTCGGCCCGTGCGGTCTCGTACTGCAGGGCGGCCTGCCGCCACTGGTCGTGGGCGGTCGCGCTGCCGGTGTCGAGCCACTGCGCGTGCCGCAGCACGGTGGTGCGGTAGGCGGCGAGCGTCCCCAGCAGGTTCGTCTCGTAGTCGAGCGCGTCGACGAAGGACCGGTAGAGGTCGGGGGAGCGCCACGTCGACGGGTCGGTCCGTGCCACCTGGTCGCGCATGCCCGCGGCGAGCTCGGCCGCCCGGGTCCCGTCGGCGATGGCGCCGTCGAGGTCGTCGCGGCTCACCGCGTAGATGCTGTCGAGTGCGGCGGAGTCGCCGGTGACCACGTCCCACTCGAAGATCCACATCATGGGCGGCGGCTCGAGACCCAGCGCCTTGACGCTCTGGTCCGCGAACGGGCCGATGTAGAGGCCGCGGGTGATCGCCTCCCGGGACGTCGCGAAGGCGGCCGCCACCGCGTCGGCCGTGGCCGGGTCCTCCGACAGGTTCTGCCGTACCCAGTCGGCCGTGACCTGCGCGGCGGACAGGGACGGGTCCCACGCGAGCCTGGCGGCGCCGTAGGTGTTGAGGTCGTACATCTGCCAGAACCCGGTCCGCAGGTACAGCGTCATGGGCCCGGCGCGCAGCGGGCCGCCGTCCTGCGTCCAGTTCCAGATCCCCTCGACGTGCGGGTTCGCCGCGAGGAAGTGCCGCAGCGCCTGCCCCTGCTCGGCGACGAGGTCGTTGGGCAGCGCGCCGAACCCCTCGAACTCCCGGCGGGCCTGGAGCTCGACGATGCGCCGCTGCGAGCCGACCGACAGCGTCGGGTTGAGCGGCAGGTGGCTGTAGAAGTCGCCCATCGTGTACTTCGTCGAGACGACGAGGTGCGGGTCGTCGAGACCACCGAGCACGGCGTCGTAGGACGCGGGGTTGGTGTGCAGGTCGCCCACGGCGCCGACGCCGACCGTCCACGACCGGAAGATCAGGTCCTTGTCGTGCGCACCGGCGGTCTCGAGCAGGGCCCGCAGCATCGTCCGGACCGCCGCGGGCGAGGTGACCGCGAGCCGCGACGAGTAGTCCCAGCCGGCCTGGTACACGCCGCCGCCCTCGCCGATCCGCACCATGAGCCCGTCCACGAACGGCATGCCGTCGAACAGCTCGGACAGCCCTGCCTGGTACACGGACCACAGTGCCGGGTCCTCGACGTCGAGCCCGCCCACCGCGCGGTCCAGGTACTCCTCGAGCGGCGGCGACACGGCGAGCATGTCCGTCAGCAGGTACACGTGCATGCCCATGTCGTGCGCGTACCGGAACACGGGCCCGAACGCCTTCACCATCGCGGCGGCCCGCTCCACGTGCGGGTCGCCCGCCGGGTACACGTCGTGCCCGTCGCCGACGCCGCTGAACGACACGTACTCGAGGAAGCCCGGCACGACGACGCCGTTGTACCCCTCCCGCAGCGCGTGCTGGACGAGCTGGCGGAACTGCCCGTCGATCCGCGCGACGGCCTGCGCGTCCACCCACGGCGCGGCGGGGAGGACGGCCCCGGCGACGACGTCGGTGTTGAGCGAGTAGTCGTCACCGGCGGCGAACGCGTCCTCGTCGGCCTCCCGGCCCACGGAGCCGGAGTCGGTGAGCCGCAGCCCGAGGCGCGGTGACTGCGTGGTGCCACCGGTGCCGGCCGGGACCACGGGCGCGCCGGAGCGGATCCGGTCCGCGACCGCGTACAGCCCCGCGGCGGCCCCTGCGGGTCCGGCGGCCTCCAGCGCGTACCGCCCGGGGTCGGTCTCCTGCACCCGGTACGCCTCGGGCGAGTCGTCGAACGCGGGCACGACGCGGACTCTGAGGTCGGCGTCGGCGGTCCCCGAGGTGACGGTCGGCGCGGGCAGCCCGCGACCCGCCAGGGCGTCCGCGACGGCGGTCGCCGCGAGGGCGACCCGTTCACCGGGCGGGACGGTGATGCGCGCGATCGGGGGAGGTGCGACGACGGCCGTCGCCGCACCTCCCGCCTGCGCCGCTTCCGGGGTGTCGGCAGGCTCGAAGCTGAGGCCGAGCGCCTGCCCGACCCCCAGGGCGACGCCGACGCCGAGCGCGAGCACGACGAGCGCCGCGACGAGCGACGGCCAGGGTCGGGGGGAGCGGGGCATCGGCGCAGTGTAGGAACGCCACCTGGGCACCTGTGTCAGGAGTCACAGCCACACCGGGGCCAGGGGCCGGAGAAGCGGGGCGAACCGGGACGGAGCGGCGTTGCCGGCGACCGTTCTTCACCCGTCGACCGGGCGGCCGAGCACGCCGGCGCGACCTCATGCCTGCAGGGGACCCCGCACGATCGAGTCGCCCGAGTGTGCCGGGTCGCCGTCGAACTGCTCCTCGGAGACGTCGACGACCGAGTACTCGTGCAGGTCCAGGCCGGCCGGCACGTCGAACCGACCGGTCGACCCGTCGAGGGTGCCCAGGCTGACGAGCCCGCTCACATCGGGCTTGAGCAGCCACACCTCACGGAACCCGTCGTCGCCCGTGCCGCTCTTCGTGAGGTCGACGACGAGCACGCGGGCACCGTCGGCGGACGTCTCGACCACTGCGGACCCGGCGGCGTCCCAGCCGGGCAACGGCTCCAGGGTCGCGGTGGCCAGCACCGTGGCGGGCTGCTCGCGGTGCGCGAGCCACCAGGCACCGACACCGCCCACGACCAGGCCCGCAGCGGCTGCACCGGCGACCCAGCGCCCCGCCCACGGGCGGACACGTCGCGAGTCGAGGGCGACGACCGCCGCACCCGGCCCCGCCTGTCCTACCGGGTCCCGCTCCACCGGCCCTGACGGCTCGTGGGGCTGCGCGACGGGCGGCTCGGCGGCCGGCGACGCGACCAGCGCACGGACCTCGGGCCGCAGGTTCAGCTCGTCCGCGACCCGGTGCCACACCGCCGGGTCGGGCGCCACGAGCGGCGCCGACGCGCCCCCGGACCGGGCGAGCGCCACGACGTCCCGCAGCGCGGCGAGCTCGTCGGCGCACCGCTCGCACTCCTGGACGTGCGCGACGTCCGACGCCGACCCGGTGCTCTCCCCGAGGGCGAGGAGCGCGAGCACGTCGTCGTCCACGTGCGACTCATCGAACGGCACCATCCACCTCCCATCGGGTCCGCAACCGGGCGAGGCTACGCCGCACGTGGCTCTTCACGGTGCCGAGCGGCAGGTCGAGCCGGGTCGCGATCTGGTCGTGCGTGAGGTCCTCGTAGAACGCCAGCCGCAGGATCGTGCGCTGCGGGTCGCCGAGGCGGTCCAACTCGTCGGAGACGAGCACCCGGTCGACGACCCGGCCGTCCACCTCGTCGACGGCGGTCACCGGGTCGCCGTGCGTCGACGCCCCGGTCCTGTCCCGCAGCCGGCGCTCCCGCGCGCGCCGCTCGTGGGCGTCGGCGACCACGTGGCGCGTGATGCCCAGCAGCCAGGCGGGCAGTCGGGACTTCTCCGGGTCGAACCGGAGCCGGCTGCGCCAGGCCTCGACGAACACCTGCTGCGTGACGTCCTCCGCGTCGGACACGCTGCCGAGCGACCGCAGCGCCACGGTGTGGACCAGCGCCGACCATCGCCGGTACGCCTCCGCGACGGCCGTCTCGTCCCCCGCGAGGAACGCCGCGCCGAGCTCCTCGACGCCCTCGCCGTCGGGGTCCGACCGCCGGCCCGTGGGCGCGCGGGACGGGTCCGGGGACCCGGCTGCGCTCACCGGCAGCTCCTCACTCGTCGGCCCCCGTCCGGCCGGCGTCCGCTCGACGATCGTCACGGCTACCCACCCAGCGGCTCGGCGGTGACGACCACGTTGTCCGTATAGTGCCCGATGTCGCGGCGGAACGTGCCGCCGCAGGTCACGAGCACGAGCCGCGGCGGCCCTGCGCGGTCGAACCACTGGTCCACCGGTGCCCCCTCCTTCGAGACCTTCGCCACGTCGACGACGCGGTAGCCGTGCTCGTGACCGTCGGCGGTCGTGACCGTGAGCGTCGTGCCCACCTCGACCTCCCGCAGCCGCGCCATCGGGCCGATCCCGGTGCGCCTGCTGTCGACGTGGGCCGCCAGGACCGTCGCTCCCGCGGCGTCGCCGGGCGCTGGCCCGAAGCGGTACCAGCCCGCCCGGTCGGCATCCTCGGGGATCTCCATCTCGCCGTCGTCCAGGACGCCGACGGCGTCGACGGCCATGTCGATCGACACCTCCGGCACCACGAGCCGCGCAGGGGGCGGTGGGGCGGCGGGTGCGGTCTGCGCGCCCAGGGCGGCGTCGTGCACCGGGACCGACGGCACCGGGGGCGACGCCGCTGACGGCCCCGGGGGCGCGGACGACGGCCGCGCAGGGGCGGGTCCGACCGGGCCTGCCGGCGTGCTGCAGGCCGTGAGGAGACCGAGCGCCGCCGCCAGGGCGACCACGACCGCGAGCCGGCGCCCTCGCGGTGCGCGGGCCGAGGCCCGGGGAGGCGTGCCGCGCTCCCCGGGCCTCGACGTGCGGGTCGGCAGCATCAGCCCCGCTCGGGCACGGGCCGACGGGCGATGCTGAGGCCGGCAAGACCTGCGACGGCCAGGGCGGCGACCGCGAACGGCCAGACCGGGGTGCCGCCGTCGGCGGCGAGGCCGACCTGGCCGGCGTTCACGCCGGACGGGTTGCCGTGCAGGCCGCTGATGGTCTGCGTGGCGAGCGCGAGCGTCGCGGGCGAGGCGGTGGCGCTGCCCCACGCGTACACGATGGTGTTCGTGCCCTCGGTGACCGGCACGTCGGCGGGGCCGAGCAGCGCAGGCGTCGTCGTCCCGGCCGCGGTCACGCTCGCGGACACCGTCCCTGCCGGCAGGTTCAGCACCTGCTCCTTCGGGTTGGTGAGGTTTCTGACCACCGCGGCACCACCGGCGACGACGTCGACCGCGGGGGCCGCGGCGACGTGCCGGACCGTCAGACGCCCCTGCCCGGCGGCGGTCGTGGAGATGTCGTTCGTGAACAGCGTCGCGGTCGGGGCGCCCGCCGCGTCCAGGTGCGCGGCGGCGGTGTAGTTCTTGCCGGCCGCGAGCGCCAGGTCGACCGGGCCGATGGCCGGCGAGCTCGCGTCCGCGGCGTCCGCGGCGGTGATGGCCACCGTGTAGGTGCCGGCGGGGAGGTCCAGCGGTCCGGCCATCGACCCGGGCGTGAAGTCGTCGAGCGTGCGCTCGCCGTTGACCCACACGTCGACGGTGAGCCCCGGCACGCCGTGGAACACCGACAGCTGGGCGGTGTCGGCGGCCGAGGCGGGGACCGCCGCGAGCGTGACGAGGGCGAGCGTTCCGGCGGCGAGGCCGGCAAGAGGTCGTGCGCGCATGGTGCGTCCTTCGAGGACTGGCCCGGTGCGGAGCGCCGGGCGGCCGATGTGCTGACACCACCTCTTCCGCCGTCGCGCGCCCTGCGGATGCACCCGCCGGAACCGGATCTGCGCGGGTACGGGAACGGACGCCGGGCCGGCGGACGGGCAGGCCCGGCGTCCGTTCGCGGGGGAGCCGGTCGGGCACCGGCGCGGGGACGCGTCAGTGACGGCTCAGAGGTCGGTGGGACGCAGCACGAACGTGATGGTGTGCGCGATCTGCACGTTGCCCGCGTTGAGGTCGAGCCGACCGGGGACGAGGAACGGGTTCAGGTCGTTGCGGTCCTGGTCGCGCAGCTGCACCACGGCCCACCGCGGGGCGAGCACGTCCACCGTGAACGTCCCGCCCTGCGCGGTCGTGAGCGCGGCGCCGTCGCTGGCCAGCGCGGTCGCGGAGTCGATCGTGACTCCCGGGACCACGTGGTAGAGGAGGACCTGCTCGAGCGCGTCGATGCCGACGGCCCCCGCGAGCGCGGTGAACACCTGCTCCTCGGTGGGGTACCACCGGTGCGTCAGGTCCTTCGCCAGGACCTGGAACGCGCGGTCGGTCGGCAGGAAGGCGGTCAGCGGGACCGAGCCGTCGGCGAGCACCGCGACCGGGCTCGACGGCTTCGCGGCGAGGACGGCACCGACGGCCTGGTCGAGGACGTCGAAGTCCCGCCAGCTGCGGTCGAACGTGTCGCCGTCCGACGCGAGCAGGGCGGCGAGGCTGGACGTGCCGGTCGGGGCTGCGGCAGCGGCGGGCGCGAGCGCGACGCCCGCCCCGGCGGTGAGGGCGGCGACGACGAGGACGGAGAGCGCGCGGCGGTTCGTCATGGTGTGCTCCTGCGGACGACGGTCGCGGCCGACGCCTCGGGCGCCACGCCGCGCGGACGCCGGACGGCGCCCTGCCACTCCTTCGCCCTGAGGCCTCCGCCGAGATGCAACGGTCGTCGGGGAGTCCGGGCCGCGCGTCGTGGGGCGACAACGGGCCCACGCGCGACGACGCCGGCGAGGGGACGACTGTCCCCGCGCCGGCGTCGTGACGACCTCAGTCGACCGTGCCGCGCCAGGCGCCCGTCTCGACGCCCCGGTCCTCGACGAACTTCCGGAACCGCTCGAGGTCGACCCGCACCTGCCGGTCGTCCAGACCGACCGCCGCGCCGACCTTCTCCACGGCCGACTCGGGCTCCCAGTCGATCCGGGCCGCCACCCGCGTGCGGCCCTCGTCCAGCTTCTCGAACGTCACCGCACCTGCGTGGGTCGTGCCGTCGACGCTGCGCCACGCGACGCGCTGGTCGGGGTGCTGGTCGACGATCTCCGCGTCGAACTCGCGCGTGACGCCGCCGACGGACGTCCGCCAGTGCGTCAGACGGTCGTCGAGCTGCGTGACCTCGTCGACCCCGCCCATGAAGCGCGGGAACTCCTCGAACTGCGTCCACTGGTCGTAGACGGTGCGGATCGGGGCGCGCACCTCGACGGTCTGCTCGATGGTTGCCATGCCGGTCTCCTCCTTCGTGGGGTGGGGATGCGGTCGCCCACGCTACGAAGAGGTCGGAGAAGGCGCACGGCGGGAGCGGCTGACCACCCGGACGGGTGACCGCGGGCTACGGCCATGTCGGCGCGCGCAGAGGGTCGGCGAGGACGTCGCACGTCGGACGGTGCCCGCGGGCCCCGCTCCTCCGGCCGCTTGCGACGCCGCGCGATCCTGGTGCGGAGCACATGGATCACCACTCCCGGTGGGCGTTCACCGCGTGGAGGAGTGCATGGCCGATCGGCCCTTCGGCCGCCCCGGGTCCGCCCGCGGTCTCCACCGCTGCGGCCAGTGCATCGAGCAGGTCGTCGCGCTCCTCGGTCTCGACGAATGCCGTCCGGGCGCAGGCAGCGTTGATCGCTTCGGCGAACCGCACACCGATCCGCTCCATCGCCACCGGCAGCTCCGCTGCAGGCAAGCTCGTGAAGGCCTCGCAGATCGCGGCGCGGGCGCGGCGGTACTCCTCCAGCGAGCGGCGGTACTCCCCAGCAGTGATGTGTTCGCGCTGGTCCCAGTCGCGGAGCGGGTTCGCCCTGTTCTCGACGATCCACTCCGGCGTCCGCGCGCCTCGCACCTCGAGCGCCGTGCCGTTCCGGACCTCGCGGCGCCACCGGGCACGGGTGGCGGTCGCGTAGTCCCGGGGGATGCCCACGAGGGTCAGGATCTCCAGTCGCGGGACCGCAGCAGGTTGAAGCACGTCCTCGGCATCCATCTCGAAGAAGTTGAAGATGGAGATCTCGCGGAGGTCGCTCAGCTCGTTGAGGCGGCGGGCGTGGCGAAGCGTCCCCAGGTTGCGCGCGTAGAGGAACAGCCGCTGGGCCGCTGGGAAGGTATCGACGAGCCATGCACAGTCGAGCTCGTCGGCTTCGGTCACCAGTACCTCGCGCACGCCGTCCGATGTGCCCGCCGGCCGCGCCATGGTGTCGTCACCCTTCAGGCGAGCGGCCCAGGGTCGGCAGTCCGCATCCTCGACACCGGCCTCATGGAGCCGCTGCCATGCGAGGTCAGCGCCCATGTGCCAGTCGGCACCGAAGGTGCACGACCGCCGGGTCGCGAGGAGAGGAAGTGCACCGATGACCTGCGCACTCCGGGGCAGCAGCCAGGGTGCGTTGTGATGCGCCAGCGAGCTGTCGAACTGACCGGAGCTCAGGCGCACCGGCGCCACCTGGTCCAGGTCCGCCATGGTCGCCGGACGCGTGCCAGACCAGCCCAGCGCAAGTACGCCGACATACCCGTGCTCCCCAGGCGAGCCCGGGGTGACCTGCACGGCCGTCCACTCTCCGAGGTCCACGGACCAACCGGTGACGACGTCTCCGGGGGCGATCGGCCGGGGTGGTGCTCCGTTCGCTCGAGCCATGACGGCAGCGTACGGAGGTTCGCTGACGCACCGGCGGCGCGGCCTGCTCTCGACGGAGGTCGCGATGCTCGAAGTCCTCCGCCGCGCCGCGCTCGCCGCCGCGCCGCGCTCGCCGCGCTCGACGGCGAGGCCGCGACGAGGCTCGCGAACCGGCCGACGCGTGCATCGAGGCGCAACCGATGCTCACTGCGCCGTCGTCACGCGGCGGACCGTGACCTGCACTGATGTGTGCCCGCGAAAGGACTCGAACCTTCGACCTTCTGCTCCGGAGGCAGACGCTCTATCCACTGAGCTACGCGGGCGTGCCGTGTCGTGCGCTGCGCGAGTCGCCTCGCGCGGTGCACGACACTACCAGCCCCTCAGCGTTCACCCAGCAGCGCGGACAGGTACTGGCTGGTCTCGTCCACCGCCCCCTTGTCGTCGCCCGCCACGATGGCCTCGACGAGCCCGTCGTGCGCGTCGTGCCCGTGGGTGTCGGCGACGAAGTTGAACCGGATGTTCTCGCCGATCGCGTCGAGGAGGTTCTCGTACAGCGTGACAAGCACCGGGTTTCCGGCGGTGCGGACGATCGCCCGGTGCAGGTCCAGGTCGGTGACCACCATGCGGTCGAGGTCGCCGGACAGGTAGGCGGCGGCGCGCTCGTCGCGACGTTCCAGCAGGCCGGACGCGTCGGTGGCGGTCCGCCGGCGTGCGGCGAGGCGCGCGGCCTCGACCTCCAGCGCCCGGCGCACCTCGATGACGTCCCGCTGGCGGGCGTCGGCGATGTGCCGCCCCATCGACACGGCGAGCTCGGACGTGGACAGCACGTACGTGCCCGAGCCCTGACGGCGCTCGAGCAGCCCGGCGTGGACGAGCGACTGGACGGCCTCCCGGACGGTGTTCCGGCCGACGCCGAGGAGGTCGACGAGCGCGGGCTCCGGAGGGATCCGTGCCCCGACCGGCCAGTCGCCCGCAGTGATACGGCTGCGCAGCTCGTCGACGGCGGTGTCGATCAGACCGGTGCGACGCGCCATCGGGTCAGACTCCCAGTCCAGGCATGCCGTGCAGTCAACACCGGGCGGACCCGCCTCCGCCAGACCTCCGACCAGGGGACACGCCGTGGCGGCGAGGCCGGGGGTGGAGCGGGGGCGCGGCGGCGCCGTCCGCGGGACGCCCGGGTCTGCTGGTCGTCCAGCTCGGCACGGCCTGGCGGGCGTGCCGGCCGGGCACGCTCGGCGCCCCCACGCAGGGCCGTACCGCCGACGAGCGGCCGCAGCTCCAGCGGGCTCAAGGCCTCGGCGGGGTCCCCTACCCTTGACGCGTGACTCCCGCACAGCTCTCCGAGGCCCTGAGGGCCGCCCTGGTGCACGCCGTCGACGACGGCACGTTCGACCTCGACGTCGCGGACGTCCCCGCGACCGTGCACCTCGAGCGACCCCGCCAGCGCGACCACGGCGACTGGGCGACGAACGTCGCGATGCAGCTGGGCAAGAAGGCCGGCACCAACCCGCGGGCCTTCGCCACGGAGCTGGCGAACCGCCTGGCGCACGTCGACGGCATCGCGTCGGTCGAGGTCGCCGGGCCGGGCTTCCTCAACATCCGGCTCGACACCGCCGCCGCGGGCGAGCTCGCCCGCACGGTCGTCGGGCAGGGCACGGCGTACGGGCAGAACGAGACTCTCGCCGGCGTCAAGGTCAACCTCGAGTTCGTCTCCGCGAACCCGACCGGCCCCCTGCACATCGGCGGCGTGCGCTGGGCCGCGGTCGGCGACAGCCTGGCGCGCGTGCTCCAGGCGTCCGGCGCCGAGGTGGCCCGCGAGTACTACTTCAACGACCACGGTGCGCAGATCGACCGGTTCGCGCGCTCGCTCGTCGCCCGGGCGCTCGGCGAGGACGCCCCCGAGGACGGCTACGGCGGCTCCTACATCACCGAGATCGCGGAGCAGGTCGTCGCGGACGCTCTCGCCGCCGGCGAGCCGGACCCCCGTGAGCTGCCGCGGCCCGAGGCCACCGAGGCGTTCCGCGCGCGCGGCGTCGAGCTGATGTTCGGCGAGATCAAGCAGTCGCTGCACGACTTCGGCGTCGACTTCGACATGTACTTCCACGAGGACTCGCTGCACGAGTCCGGCGCCGTCGAGCACGCGGTGGAGCGGCTCCGCCAGGGTGGCCACGTGTTCGAGGCCGACGGCGCCGTGTGGCTGCGCACCACCGACTTCGGTGACGACAAGGACCGCGTCATCATCAAGTCGGACGGCGAGGCCGCGTACATCGCGGGCGACATCGCCTACTACCTCGACAAGCGGGAGCGCGGCTTCGACCGGGTCGTCATCATGCTCGGCGCCGACCACCACGGGTACATCGGCCGGATGATGGCCGTCTGCGCGGCGTTCGGCGACACCCCGCACGTCAACCTCGAGATCCTCATCGGGCAGATGGTCAACCTTGTCAAGGACGGCGCGCCCGTGCGGATGTCGAAGCGCGCCGGCACCGTCCTCACCATGGACGACCTGGTCGATGCCGTGGGCGTCGACGCCGCCCGGTACGCCCTGGCCCGCTCGTCGGCGGACTCCTCGATCGACCTGGACCTCGACCTGCTGGCGAGCGCGAAGAACGAGAACCCGGTCTTCTACGTGCAGTACGCGCACGCCCGCACGGTGAACGTGGCCCGGAACGCGACGGACGCAGGTGTCCGCACGGAGGACGGGTTCGACGCGTCGCTGCTCGACCACGAGTCCGAGGCAGTGCTGCTCGGCCAGATCGCCGAGCTCCCGCGCGTCGTCGCGCAGGCCGCCGACCTGCGCGAGCCGCACCGGGTCGCCCGTTACCTCGAGGAGCTCGCCGGGGCGTACCACAAGTGGTACGACCAGCGCCGGGTCACGCCGTTCGGCGACGAGGAGGTGTCGGACGTGCACCGCACCCGCCTGTGGCTCAACGACGCCACCCGCCAGGTGCTCGCCAACGGCCTGGCCCTGCTCGGCGTGAGCGCCCCGGAGCGCATGTGAGCGCCATCCCCGGCGAGCCCTGGTCCCGGGGCGTCGCACGGTCCGACGACGGCACGGTGAGCGTCGGCGGCGTCGACGTGCACGCGCTCGCGGCCACCTACGGCACGCCCGCCTACGTGATCGACGAGCAGGACCTGCGCGAACGGGCCCGGGGCTACCGCCGCGCGTTCGAGACGGCGTTCGCCGAGATCGGCACGGGCGTCGACGTCTACTACGCCGGCAAGGCGTTCCTCTCCGTCGCGGTCGCCCGCTGGGTCCACGAGGAGGGGCTGCGCGTCGACACCGCGTCCGGCGGCGAGCTCGCGGTCGCCCTGCGGGCGGGCGTCCCCGGCGCGCACGTCGGCCTGCACGGCAACAACAAGTCGGACGACGAGCTCGCGGCGGCGCTCGACGCGGGCGTGGGCCGGATCATCGTCGACTCCCTCGTGGAGATCGACCGTCTCGCCGACCTCGTGAAGCAGCGCGGGGGAGACCCGGCACCCGTGATGGTCCGCGTGACCACCGGCGTGCACGCGGGCGGCCACGAGTACATCTCGACCGCGCACGAGGACCAGAAGTTCGGCCTGTCCCTGGCGGCAGACCAGGGCGCCGACAGCCCCGCGGTCACCGCGCTGCTGGCCGTCCTGGCCAGGCCCGAGCTGCACCTGCTGGGCATCCACTCGCACATCGGGTCGCAGATCCTCGACCCCTCCGGGTTCGAGGTCGCCGCGCGAGCCGTCCTCTCGCTGCGCGCCCACCTCGCCGAGCGCACGGGCGTGCTCGTCGGGGAGGTCGACCTGGGCGGCGGCTACGGCATCGCCTACCTGCCCGGTGAGGTGGCCCTGGACCCCGACCGCATCGCGAAGGACGTCGCCGCGTCGGTGGCCGCCACCGCCGCGGAGCTCGGCACGGCCCTCCCGAGGTTCTCGATCGAGCCCGGCCGTGCGATCGTCGGCCCTGCCGGCCTCACGCTGTACAGGGTCGGCACGGTCAAGCCCGTCCGGCTCGACGACGGCCGGACCCGGACGTACGTCTCGGTCGACGGCGGGATGAGCGACAACATCCGCCCGGCCCTGTACGGCGCGCAGTACCACGCGGAGGTCGTCGGCCGGCTCTCGACGGCGGAGCCGGTGCTCGCCAGGGTGGTCGGCAAGCACTGCGAGAGCGGTGACATCGTGGTCCACGAGGTGCAGCTCCCGGGCGACGTGCGCGCCGGTGACCTGCTGGCGGTCCCGGCGACGGGTGCCTACGGCCGGTCGATGGCGTCCAACTACAACCTCCTGACCCGCCCGCCGGTGGTCGCGGTCGGTGACGGGTCGTCGCGCGTGCTGGTCCGTCGCGAGACCGTGGAGGACCTGCTCGCGCTCGACGAGGGCTGACGGCCGAGCGCTGCACGGCACGGCCCGCACGGTGGTGCTCCCACAGGGCGGACCTCGCGGCCCACGTGGTGGACCGCACCCCTATCCTGGGGGCGCCCGCCCCGGGATCGTCGGGGACGGTGCCCTACCCCGTCTGGAGGCAGCCACCCGTGTCTGCGCCCTCGTCGCCCGGCGACACCCGCCCGGTCCTGCGCGTCGCCGTCCTGGGCTGCGGCGTCGTCGGCACGGAGGTGGTCCGGCTGCTCACCACGCAGGCCGACGACCTGGCGTCGCGGGTCGGCGCGCGGCTCGAGCTCGTGGGCGTGGCGGTCCGCGACGTCGACGCGGAGCGGGACCCGGTGGTCGACCGGTCGCTGCTCACCGCCGACGCCGACGGCCTCGTCGAGAAGGCCGACGTCGTCGTCGAGCTGATGGGCGGCCTGCAGCCCGCCAAGCGCCTGCTGCTGCGGGCCATCGAGCACGGCGCCTCGGTCGTCACCGCGAACAAGGCGCTGCTCGCGCAGGACGGTCCGGTCCTCTACGCGGCCGCCGACGCCGCAGGCGTGGACCTGTACTTCGAGGCTGCGGTGGCCGGGGCCATCCCGATCGTCCGCCCGGTCCGCGAGTCGCTCGCGGGCGACCACGTGCGACGAGTGCTCGGGATCGTCAACGGCACCACCAACTACGTGCTCGACCGCATGGCGACCGAGGGCCTCGACCTCGAGCAGGCGGTCAAGGAGGCCCAGGCCCTGGGGTACGCGGAGGCGGACCCGACGGCGGACGTCGAGGGCTACGACGCGGCGGCCAAGGCGGCCATCCTCGCGTCGCTCGCCTTCCACACCAGGGTGTCCATGGACGACGTCGAGCGCGAGGGCATCACGGCGCTCACCGCCGACGACGTCGCGTGGGCCGAGCGCACCGGGTACGTCATCAAGCTCCTCGCCATCGCCGAGCGCGGCGAGAGCGCCGCGCCGGACGGGACCGCCGTCGCCGGCATCCAGGTCCGTGTTCACCCCGCGCTGGTCCCGGCCGACCACCCGCTCGCGGGCGTGCGCGGCGCGTTCAACGCGGTGTTCGTGGAGGCGGACGCGGCGGGCGAGCTCATGTTCTACGGGCGCGGGGCGGGCGGCCAGCCCACGGCGTCGGCCGTGCTCGGCGACGTCGTCTCGGTGTCCCGGCACCGGGTGCTCGGCGGGCGAGGGCCGGTCGAGTCGTCGTACGCGGCGCTGCCGGTGCTGCCCGCGTCGGCTGCCCGGACGCGGTACCAGATGCGGCTCGAGGTCGCCGACCGTCCGGGGGTCCTCGCGCAGGTCGCCGCCGTGCTCGCTGGGCACGAGGTCTCGATCGAGTCGGTCCGCCAGACGCCGAAGGGCGACGGCCGGGTCCTCACCGACCTCGCCATGCTCGTCATCACCACCCACACCGCCACCGAGCACGCGCTGCGCAGCACGGTCGAGGCCATCGAGGCGCTCGACGTGGTCCGCCGGGTCGTGTCCGTCCTGAGAGTCGAAGGAGCCTGATGGCCCACCAGTGGCGCGGCGTCATCGCCGAGTACGCCGACCGCCTGCCCGCGCACGTCCAGGAGACGATCGTGACGCTCGGGGAGGGCGGCACGCCGCTCGTCCCGGCGCCGGTGCTGTCGGACCGCACGGGCGCCGAGGTGTTCGTCAAGGTCGAGGGCATGAACCCGACCGGCTCGTTCAAGGACCGCGGCATGACCACGGCGATCTCGGCCGCCGCCGGACGCGGCGCGAAGGCCGTCGTCTGCGCCTCGACGGGCAACACGTCCGCGTCGGCCGCCGCGTACGCGACGCGCGCCGGGATGGTCTGCGCGGTGCTCGTGCCGGACGGCAAGATCGCGATGGGCAAGCTCAGCCAGGCGATCGCGCACGGTGCCCGTCTCCTGCAGGTGGACGGCAACTTCGACGCGTGCCTGATCGCGGCGCGCAAGCTCGCCGAGGCGTTCCCCGTCGAGCTGGTGAACTCGGTGAACCCCGACCGCATCGAGGGCCAGAAGACGGCGTCGTTCGAGATCGTCGACGCGCTCGGCGACGCACCCGACATCCACGTCCTGCCCGTCGGCAACGCCGGCAACATCACCGCGTACTGGAAGGGCTACCGCGAGTACGCGGGCCTCGACGCGGGCGCCGCGCACACCGCCGTCGCGACCCGGACGCCCGTCGTGTGGGGGTTCCAGGCCGCCGGCGCCGCACCGATCGTCGCCGGCCACCCCATCGACGACCCGGAGACGATCGCGACCGCGATCCGCATCGGCAACCCGGCCTCGTGGGCCCAGGCCGAGGACGCACGGGACTCGTCGGGCGGTCTCATCGAGGCCGTCACGGACGAGCAGATCCTCGCGGCGCACCGCATCCTGTCGGCGGAGGTCGGCGTCTTCGTCGAGCCCGCCTCGGCCTCGGGCGTCGCCGGAGTGCTCGCGCTCGCCGAGGCCGGCCGCGTGCCGCAGGGTGCACGCATCGTCATCTCCGTCACCGGCCACGGCCTCAAGGACCCGCAGTGGGCGCTGCGCACGGCGGACGGCAGCGACGTGCAGCCCGTCCGGGTGTCGGCGGACGTCATGTCCATCGCGTCCGCGCTCGGCCTGGACTGACCGCCGTGCGCCTGGGGACGGACCGGGTCCGCGTGCGCGTCCCGGCGACGAGCGCCAACCTGGGCCCGGGCTTCGACGCGGTGGGCGTCGCCCTGGCGCTGCACGACGAGCTGGAGGTCCGGGCCCTGGGTTCGGCCGGCGTCACGGTCGAGGTGACGGGTGAGGGTGCCGGTGCGGTCCCCGACGACGAGACGCACCTCGTGGTCCGGGCCCTGCGCGTCGCGCTCGACCATGTCGGCGCCCCGCAGACCGGCCTGCACCTCGTCTGCCACAACCGCATCCCGCACGGCCGCGGTCTCGGTTCCTCGGCCGCGGCGGTGGTCGCGGGCCTGGTCGCCGCCCGCGAGCTCGTCGCCGAGCCGGACGCGCTGCCCGACGAGACGCTGCTCGCCCTCGCCACCGCGATGGAGGGCCACCCCGACAACGCCGCTCCGGCGATCCTCGGCGGCGCCACCATCGCGTGGACGGACTCCACCACCGGCGCGGTCGAGGCAACCAGGATCGCCGTGCACCCACAGGTCGTGCCGGTGGCGGTCGTCCCGGCGTCGCAGCTGGCCACGAAGGCGGCCCGAGGTGTCCTGCCCCGGACCGTCCCGCACGTCGACGCCGCCTTCCAGGCGGGCCGTGCGGCCCTGCTCGTGCACGCCCTCGGGTCCGACCCCGCGCTGCTCCTCGGCGCCACCGAGGACCGGCTCCACCAGGAGTACCGCCGGTCGGTCATGCCCGACTCCATGGCGCTCGTCGACATGCTGCGCTCCCGGGGCGTCGCTGCTGTCGTCTCCGGTGCCGGTCCGACGGTCCTGGTCCTGGCCCGCCGGACGGGTGGTGCACCCGCGGAGAGCGGTGTTGCGCACACCGACGCGGACGCCGCGCTCGACGCGGCCTTCGGTGGCGCGATGGGTGGCTGGCGGATCCTCCCGCTGGCTGTGGACACCGTCGGTGCGCTCGGGGAGAAGGTCTCTGCGACGAGGCAACAGCCCATCGGGTGAAAGCGTCGTCGGGTCGTCAGGCACCCAGGACGAGCGACCGACAGTGGTAGCATCGACGCGTTCCCCGGATTTCGTCCTCCGGGTCGCCCGCGCCGTCCATCGCCCGGGTGTCCAGCGAGAGTCGACGATCCGGGAGCATTCCAGCCCACGCGCGCAGATGTCGCAGACGTCGTCGAACGCCGCGCGTGCCAGCTCGTTCCGGTCAGAGAGACCGGGCGCTGGCCGAACCCCCGTCCCCCCGGGGCTTCGGCCTATCGACGAGGGGAAGGGTCCTTCGTGACAGACACCATCGATCCCGCCGTGAGCCCCACCGGCGGATCAGCCCGCAGCGCCTCCGTGTCCGCGTTGCGCCTGCCCGAGCTCCAGGCGCTCGCGTCCGAGCTCGGCGTCAAGGGCACCTCCAAGATGCGCAAGGGCGACCTCGTGGAGGCCATCACTGCGGCCCGCACCGGTTCCCGGCCCCAGGCGTTGGAGCCGCGCCGTACGGAGACCGTCGCCGTCGCCGAGCCGCCGGTCCGGGCTCGTCGGGGGCGCTCCGCGACCCGGGTCGAAGCGGCACCGGCCGAGGGCCAGGACGCAGAGCCGCAGGTCCGGACCGCGACCCGCAGCGAGACCACGACCGAGCGGGCGCCGCGCGCCGACGCCCTCGCCGGCCTCGAGGCCGCCCTCGACGCGCGCCTGGCGCCCGGCGAACAGCGTGACGACCGTGCGAACCGTGCCGCCGACGCCGTCGGCACGGTCACCGGCGAACGCCGCTCACGTCGCGCCGGCCGGGGCCAGGGTTCGCCCCAGGACGAGACCGACGGTCGCCCGCAGACGGGACAGCCGGCGGGTCAGCAGGAGAGCCAGCAGCGCCAGCCGCGCTCGGAACAGCCGCGCTCCGACCAGCAGCGTGACCAGCAGCAGGGCGGCCAGCAGCCCGCTCAGCAGCCCGCGCAGCAGGGCACTCAGCAGGCCACCCGCCAGCAGGGCGCGCAGAACGCGAACCAGCCGCGGGGCGACCAGGCCGGGTACGAGGACGACGAGCGCGGCGGACGTCGCCGCAGGTCACGCGACCGCTACCGCGACCGTGACCGCAAGCGCGGACGCGGGCGACCGGGTGCGCCGGACGTCGCGGGCCTCGACGACCTCGAGGTGACCGACGACGACGTCCTGCTGCCCGTCGCGGGCATCCTCGACGTGCTGGACAGCTACGCGTTCGTCCGCACGACCGGCTACCTGCCCGGACCGAACGACGTGTACGTCTCCCTCGGTCAGGTCAAGAAGTCCGGCCTGCGCCGCGGCGACGCGATCACGGGCGCCGTCCGCCAGCCGCGCGAGGGCGAGCAGCAGGCACCCCAGCAGGGCAACCGGCCCAACAAGTTCAACGCGCTCGTGCGCCTCGACGCGGTCAACGGCATGGACCCGGAGGAGGCCCGCAACCGGCCGGAGTTCACCAAGCTCACGCCGCTCTACCCGCAGGACCGGCTGCGGCTGGAGTACGACCCCACGCGCATCACGTCGCGCGTGATCGACATCGTCGCCCCCATCGGCAAGGGCCAGCGCGGCCTCATCGTCGCGCCCCCCAAGGCGGGCAAGACGATCATCATGCAGCAGATCGCCAACTCGATCACGGCGAACAACCCCGAGGTCCACCTCATGGTGGTGCTCGTCGACGAGCGCCCCGAAGAGGTCACCGACATGGAGCGCACGGTGAAGGGCGAGGTCATCGCCTCGACCTTCGACCGTCCGGCGTCGGACCACACGATCGTCGCCGAGCTCGCCATCGAGCGGGCCAAGCGGCTCGTCGAGCTGGGCCAGGACGTCGTCGTGCTGCTCGACTCGCTCACGCGACTGTCCCGGGCGTACAACCTGGCGGCCCCGGCGTCCGGGCGCATCCTGTCGGGCGGTGTCGACGCCTCGGCGCTGTACCCGCCCAAGCGGTTCTTCGGCGCGGCCCGCAACATCGAGAACGGTGGCTCGCTCACCATCCTCGCGTCCGCGCTCGTCGAGACCGGCTCCAAGATGGACGAGGTCATCTTCGAGGAGTTCAAGGGCACCGGGAACATGGAGCTCCGGCTCTCCCGCTCGCTCGCGGACAAGCGGATCTTCCCGGCGGTCGACGTGAACGCGTCCGGTACCCGCCGCGAGGAGATCCTCATGGCGAACGACGAGCTGAAGATCATCTACAAGCTCCGTCGCGTCATGGGCGCCCTCGACCAGCAGCAGGCCATCGAGCTGCTGCTCGGCAAGCTGCGCGACACGAAGTCCAACGTCGAGTTCCTGCTCCAGGTGCAGAAGACGACGCCCGGCACCGACTGACGGTCCGCACGGCCGACGGCCCCGCCTCCCTGAGGGAGCGGGCCCGTCGGCGTCGGTCCGCCCGGCGGGCACGGCGCCCGGCCCTGTCCCACGGGGTGCCGCTCGTCGCCGTGTCGGGGACCGGGAACAGCCGCAGGAGCACGGCGAGGACGAGCAGGAGTCCCAGGACCCCGACCGTCGTGCCGGCGGCGGCGGTCAGGTAGTGCTCGCCCGCCACCAGCCGCGACGCGGTGACGGCTACGGCCACCCCGCCGACGGCGACGGCCACCCCGCCGACGGCGGCGGCCACCCCGCCGGACCCACCGCCGGTGCAGCCGGGCGACCAGGAGCAGCCGCACGACGGACACGGTCAGCACCAGCCCGGAGTGCCCGCTCGGACAGCTGGAGGGATCGACCCTGACCGCGTCGAGGGTGGCCCTCAGACCACGTCGGGAACGGGCTGCGCCCCGAGGTACTGCCGACACGTCTCGCCGACCTGCTCCCACTGCCAGTGCTGTTCCACCCGGGCACGTCCGAGGGCGCCCATGGCACGTGCGCGTTCCGGGTCGGTCAGCAGGTCGCAGAGCCGCGCGGCGACCTCGGCCGGGTCGGTCGGGTCCACGACGTACCCGGTGACGCCGTCATCGACGGCGTCGGGCGCACCGCCGCTGCGGCCGACGAGGACCGGCTTCGCGCACGACGCCGCCTCGAGGAACACGATGCCGAGCCCTTCGGGCTCGAGGCCGTGCAGCCGCGTCCGGGACGGCATCGCGAACACGTCCGCGGCGTCGAAGTACGGCGGCATGTCCTTCCAGGCGCGGGCGCCGACGAAGGTGACGGCATCGTCGAGCTCGAGGGTCCGGACCTGGCGTTCGAGCGTCGCGCGGTGCGGTCCGTCGCCGACGACGAGGAGCCGGGCGTCGGGGACCGCCGCCCGGACGGCGGGCCACGCCTCGACGAGCACGTCCTGTCCCTTGCGCTCGACGAGCCGGGACGCCGTGACGACGAGCGGCGTGGACGGCGACAGGCCGAGCTGCTCGCGGACCTCCGCCCCGCCACAGCCGGGGCGGAACCGGTCGGAGTCGACACCCGGCGCGAGGCGGCGCTGCTTCGCCCGGCCTGCGGGGGACAGCGCGCGCCCGATCTCGTCGCGGCACCAGTCGGAGATGTAGGTCAGGTCGTCGACGTCGTCGCCGATGCGGCGCAGCAGCCGGCGGGTGCCGGGCATCCGGGCCCACCACACCTCATGCCCGTGCGTGAGCGCGACGACGCGCTCGGCACCGGCGGCCCGCAACGCGCGGGCGAGCAGGCCGAGCGGGGCGGACGCGCCGAACAGGACCCGGTCGCAGCCGTGCTCGTGGAACGCGGCGACCACGTCGCGGCGGACGCGCCGGCTGGGCAGGAGCGTCGTCGCGCGGTCGCGGAGCACCGGGTAGGGCAGCTCGGCGTCGTAGGCGGCGTCCCCGGGCATGGAGGCGGTGTAGACGACGACCTCGCCGGGCGGGAACGAGTCGCTCAGCGCGGCCACGAACGCCTCGATGCCGCCCCGGCGGGTGGGGAAGTCGTTCGTGACGACGAGCGTCCTGGGCAAACTGTCCTCCGGGGCAACGACTTGTCGGGTCATCGTAGGACCGAGAGGCCGCACCGACGTCGGGCGTCCACCGGGAAGATTTCGGGCTGGGGAACCGTTCTGGCACAATGTCCTGCTGGTCCGCGGTTCACCTGCGCGCGCTGCGTGCGGGACCCGGGGACAAACCATCGAGGAGATTCCCGTGAAGTCTGACATCCATCCGGAGTACGTGGTCACCGAGGTCACCTGCACCTGCGGCAACACGTTCACCACCCGCTCGACCGTGACGAGCGGCAAGATCCACGCCGACGTCTGCAGCGCCTGCCACCCGTTCTACACGGGCAAGCAGAAGATCCTCGACACCGGTGGCCGCGTGGCCCGGTTCGAGGCCCGGTACGGCAAGAAGCCGGCCAACTAGCACCCTCGCAGCGCCGGTGCCCGGCGCGGACGACTGCCCTCCATGGCAGTGTCCGCGCGGGCACCGGCGCTGTGGCGTTGTCAGGAAGTCCCGACCGGCGACCGGCCCGCTCCGCGGTCACCGCCCGACGGTCGGGCAGCCATGCCGGGTGCACCGGAGGAGATCCCATGAGCGACGCGTTCGCGGCTGCGGAGCCGCTGCTCGCCGAGCACGCCCTGATCGAGGTGCAGCTCGCCGACCCCGGGGTGCACGCCGACGCCGCGCACGCCCGCCGGCTCGGCCGCCGGTACGCCGAGCTCGGCCGCGTCGCGCAGGCGTACCGCGTCTGGCGCTCCGCCGCGGACGACGCCGACGCCGCCGCGGAGCTCGCCGAGGTCGACGAGGCCTTCGCTGCGGAGCTGCCGTTGCTGCGGGAGGCCGCCGACGCCGCGTCCGCGCGCCTGCGCAACGTCTTGATCCCCCGCGACCCGGACGACGCCCGGGACGTGATCCTCGAGATCAAGGCCGGGGAAGGCGGTGAGGAGTCCGCGCTCTTCGCCGGGGACCTCCTGCGGATGTACACGCGCTACGCCGAGAAGATGGGCTGGTCCACGCAGCTGCTGGAGGCGACCGAGTCGGACCTCGGCGGGTTCAAGGACGTCCAGCTCGCGGTGAAGTCCCGCGGCGTCGTCGCTCCCGAGGACGGCGTCTGGGCGCACCTCAAGTACGAGGGCGGCGTGCACCGCGTCCAGCGCGTCCCGGTGACCGAGTCGCAGGGGCGCATCCACACGTCGGCCGCCGGCGTGCTCGTCTTCCCGGAGGCCGAGGACGAGGGAGAGGTCGAGATCGACCCGAACGACCTGCGGATCGACGTCTACCGCTCGTCGGGCCCGGGGGGCCAGTCGGTCAACACCACGGACTCCGCCGTCCGGATCACGCACGTGCCCACCGGCATCGTCGTGTCCATGCAGAACGAGAAGTCGCAGCTGCAGAACCGCGAGCAGGCCATGCGGATCCTGCGCGCGCGACTCCTGGCCGCCCGGCAGGAGGAGGCCGCCGCCGCGGCGAGCGAGGCGCGCCGCAGCCAGGTCCGCACGGTGGACCGCTCGGAGCGGATCCGTACCTACAACTACCCCGAGAACCGCATCGCCGACCATCGCACCGGGTACAAGGCGTACAACCTCGACACCGTGCTCGGCGGTGAGCTGGGTCCGGTCGTGCAGTCGGCCGTCGACGCCGACGAGGCGGCGCGCCTGGCTGCGGCAGCCGGGGCGTGAGCGTGCCGGGCGGGGCACCGATGCGGGACGGCCGGCCCGCGCCGGGCCTGCGGGCGCTCGTGGAGGGCGCGGCGCGCGTGCTCGACGACGCGGGCGTCCCGTCCCCGCGGAGCGACGCGACCGTGCTCGCCGCGTTCGCGCTCGGTGTGGAGCGGCTCGAGCTGGTCCTCCCGCCGCCCGTGCAGACGGGCTTCGCGGAGCGGTACGCCGACCTCGTCGAGCGTCGTCGGCTGCGTGAGCCGCTCCAGCACATCACCGGCTCGACCGGCTTCCGGTACCTGACGATGCACGTGGAGCCCGGGGTGTTCGTCCCGCGGCCCGAGACCGAGCAGGTCGCCCAGGTCGCGATCGACGAGGCGGACCGCGTCGCCGCCGAGGGGCGCGCGCCGCTCGTCGTCGACCTGTGCTGCGGGGCGGGCGGGATCGCGGTCGCCGTCGCCACCGAGGTGCCGGCGGCGCAGGTCACCGCGGTCGACGCCTCGACGGCTGCCGTCGCGCTGACCCGCCGCAACGCGGTCGCCCACGGCGCGACCGACGTGCGCGCGGAGGTCGGCGACGTGTGCGACCCCGCGCTGCTCGCCGACCTCGCCGGACGGGTCGACGTGGTCGTCTCGAACCCGCCGTACATCCCGCCCGACGCCGTGCCCGTCGACCCCGAGGTCCGCGACCACGACCCCGACCTCGCCCTGTACGGCGGCGGGGCCGACGGGCTCGAGATCCCCCGGGCCGTGCTCGCCGCTGCCGCCCGGCTGCTCGTGCCGGGCGGGCTGCTCGTGATGGAGCACGCGGAGGTCCAGGACGCCGCCGCACGCCGGGACGCGGACGCGACCGGCGCGTTCGTCGACGTCGGCACCCGGCCTGACCTGACGGGCCGCCCGCGGATGCTCGTCGCGCGTCGGGCGCCGTCCGCGACGGAGCCCACGGCAGACCGCGCCGTCCCCGGCACGTCCGGCGAGCCGGCCCCCGGCAGCGTGGGAGGATCGCAGGCGTGAGCGAGCGGATCTCGGCAGCCGACGACCCGAGCACCTGGGGACCCGCGATCGACGAGGCGGTCAACGCGGTCGCCCGTGGCGCGCTCGTCGTCCTGCCCACCGACACCGTGTACGGCATCGGCGCCGACGCGTTCACGCCCCCCGCCGTGCAGGCACTCCTCGACGCCAAGGGGCGTGGCCGGCAGATGCCCCCGCCGGTCCTGATCCCCGACGTCCGCACCCTCGACGGCCTCGCGACCGGCGTCCCTGCCGGCGCGCGCGCTCTGGCGGAGGCGTTCTGGCCCGGAGGGCTCACGCTCATCGTGACGGCACAGCCGTCCCTGGCCTGGGACCTCGGCGAGACGCGCGGCACGGTCGCGCTGCGCGTGCCGGACCACGCCACCGCGCTCGCGGTCCTGCGGCGCACCGGCCCCCTCGCGGTCTCGAGCGCCAACCGGACGGGGTCTCCCGCCGCCGTGACCGCGCAGGACGCCTACGACCAGCTCGGCGAGTCGGTCACGGTGTATCTCGACGCCGGGACGGCACCGGGCGGTGTCGCCTCGACCATCGTCGACGCGACGGGCGACCGCCTGCGGCTCGTCCGCGCGGGTGCGCTCCCGCTGGAGCGGCTCCGGGAGGTCACCGCGGTGGACGGACCCGATTCCGGCGCGCCCGCATCGGGCCCGGTCGACCGCCCTGAGGCAGGGACGGCGGAGGCCGACGCACCGGTGGCCCCGGGGGGCTCGACGGCATGAGGGTCTACCTCCTCGTCCTGCTCATCGCCGCGGCCGTCGCCTACCTCGTGACGCCGCTCGCCCGGTGGTGCGCCCTGCGCTGGGGTGCGATCACCGCCGTGCGCGACCGCGACGTCCACGCCATCCCCACGCCGCGTCTCGGCGGCATGGCCATGTTCGCGGGCCTCCTGGTCGCGATCCTGATGGCGAGCCGGCTGCCGTTCCTGCACGCCCTGTACGGGAACCCCCGCCCGCTCGTCGGGATCGTCGGGGGAGCGGCGCTCGTGTGCGCGCTCGGCGTGGCCGACGACATCTGGGACCTCGACTGGCTCACCAAGCTGATGGGCCAGCTGCTCGCGGCAGGGTTCCTCGCCTGGCAGGGCGTCCAGCTCTACCAGCTGCCGTTCGGTGACGTGAACGTCATCAGCTCCACGCGGATGTGGACCTTCCTCACGGTGCTGACCGTCGTCATCGCGATGAACGCGGTGAACTTCGTCGACGGCCTCGACGGCCTGGCGGCGGGTGTGCTGGCCATCGGCGGCACCGCGTTCTTCCTCTACGCGTACCTGCTCACCCGGACGCCTGCGGGCGGCGGCGACTATGCGAGCCTGGCTGCCCTCGTGCTGGCCGCGCTGGTCGGGGCGTGCCTGGGCTTCCTGCCGCACAACTTCTACCCGGCACGCATCTTCATGGGGGACTCGGGCGCGATGGTGCTCGGCTTCGTGATCTCGGCCGCCGCGATCGTCGTGACCGGCCAGATCGACACGGAGTCCGTGCTCGACAGGCAGCGGTTCCCCGCGTTCCTGCCGATCCTGCTCCCGTTCGCGATCCTGCTGCTCCCGCTGCTGGACATGGCGCTCGCCGTGGTCCGTCGCGTGGGAGCGGGCAAGTCGCCGTTCCACCCGGACCGCATGCACCTGCACCACCGCCTGCTCGCGCTCGGCCACTCGCACCGGCGCGCCGTGGCGATCATGTACATCTGGACGGCCGTCTTCGCCTTCGGCGTCTCGGCGCTCGTCCTGTGGTCGACGACCGTGGTGCTCATCTGCTTCGGCGTCGGCGTCGTCGTCGCCACGCTGCTCACCCTGGGCCCGCTGCGGGGCCGGTCGACGCCCGACGGGTCGCCCGACCCGTCTGCCGACCCCGTGCCGTCGGCCCCGCTGCCCGTCCCCACCCCGGAGGAAGTCCGATGACGCACGCCCCCGCACCGGGCGCCCGCCCCCCACTCAGCGAGCAGGCGGTCGAGGCCGTGGTCCGCCAGGCGTTCCGGGACATGCTCGTGCTGCTCGGCGTCCTGCTCGTGCTCGGCGTGGGCATCGGCGTGCTCGTCGCCGGTGCCCCGGGGGCGTGGGGCGCGCTGCTCGGCGTCGCGATCGCGCTGATCTTCTCGGGGACCACGGTCCTGTCGGTGCTGGCGACGGTCCGCAGCTCGCCCGCCCGCACGTCGGCGGTCATCATGGGGGCCTGGCTCGCCAAGGTCGTGGTGGTCTTCGTGGCCCTGGCCGTGCTCAGCAGGTTCGACTTCTACGACCGGGTCGTCCTGGGGCTCGTGCTCTTCGCCGGGGTCCTCGGCTCGGCCGTCCTCGACCTGCGTGCGGTGCAGCGGGGACACATCCCGTACGTCGAGCCGGCCGCTGCACCAGGGGCCTCCGAGAGCGCCGGGACGGGGTCACCGGACGGCCCGTCCGGTGGGGTGAACGACCGGTCGGGACAAGCCGACTCATAGGTTAGGCTTCCCCGCATACACGACGGCCAGGTGTCGCCAGCGTGCCCGCGCAGCCGCGGGTGGGCGCCACCCTCGATCTCAGGAGACCGCCCTGTTCAGCCTTGCGACGATCCTCCCGCTCGCCGCGGAAGAAAGCGACAGCGGCTTCCATGCGCCGACGCTGGCGGACTTCTTCCCGCCCGCGGTCGCGTTCGAGGGCACGCCGTTCGAGATCAACCGGATCATGATCGTCCGCTTCATCGCGGCCGCGGTCTCCATCCTCCTCATCGTGCTCGCCGCGCGCCGCGCGAAGCTCGTTCCGGGCAGGTTCCAGGTCGTGATCGAGCTCGTCCTCGACTTCTGCCGTCGTCAGATCGCGATCGAGACGCTCGGCGAGAAGCTCGGCAACAAGTACGCGCCGATCATCACGACGATCTTCTTCACGATCTTCTTCTTCAACATCACCGGCGTCGTTCCGTTCCTCAACGTCGCGGGGACCTCGGTCATCGGGCTCCCGCTGATCTTCGCGCTGTGGGTGTTCTTCCTCTACATCGGCGCGGCGGTCAAGAAGCTGGGCCCGGGCGGCTTCCTCAAGGGTGCGCTCTTCCCGGCCGGCGTCCCGAAGGGCCTGTACATCCTGCTGACGCCCGTCGAGTTCCTGCAGGTCTTCCTGCTGCGCCCGGCGACGCTGACCATCCGACTCTTCGCGAACATGATGGCCGGCCACCTGCTGCTGGCCCTGTGCTTCTCGGCGACGTCGTTCTTCTTCTTCCAGGCTGCGAACGGCATGAAGGTCCTCGGCGTCGTGACGCTCGCGGGCGGGTTCGCGTTCTTCCTGCTCGAGATCTTCGTGGCCGCCCTGCAGGCGTACGTCTTCGCCATCCTCACCGCGGTGTACCTGCAGATGGTGCTGGAACCCGACCACTGAGCAATCGCTCGCCCGACGGCGACGGACACGGTCCCGGATCGTCGCCCCACCCCGGACGCGCCGCGCGGCGCGCAGATGAAAGGAACCACAACATGACCGGCAACCTCGCCGTCATCGGCTACGGCCTCGCCGCCATCGGCCCCGGCATCGGCCTCGGCATCCTGTTCGGCAAGACGATCGAGAGCATGGCCCGCCAGCCGGAGATGTCCGGCCAGCTGCGTTCCACCATGTTCATCGGCCTCGCCTTCATCGAGGTGTTCGGCCTGCTCGGTCTCGTCACCCCCTTCATCTTCCCGTGATCGCCGGGCAGCTGATCGCCGCCGCGCACGGCGCGGTGGTCGCTGCCGAGGAGGAGCTGCCGAACCCGCTCCTCCCGGAGAGATATGACATCGTCTGGTCGCTGTTCATCGTCGTGATCCTCGGCTTCGTGTTCCTCAAGTACGCGCTGCCGAAGATCCAGGCGGTGCTCGACGAGCGGACCGAGAAGATCGAGGGCGGGCTCGCGCTCGCCGAGACGGCGCAGGCGGAGGCGCAGGCTGCCCTCGCCGAGTACCAGCAGCAGCTCCAGGACGCTCGCACGGAGAGCGCGCGCATCCGTGAGGAGGCGCGCAACGAGGGCACCGCGATCATCGCGGAGTCCCGGACGCGGGCGCAGGCCGAGGCCGCGCGCATCGTGGAGAACGCTCAGCGGCAGATCGAGGCGGAGCGCCAGCAGGCGAGCGTCTCGCTGCGCGCCGAGGTCGGCACGCTGGCCACCGAGCTCGCGTCGAAGATCGTCGGCGAGTCGCTCCAGGACGAGGCGCGGCGCTCGCGCGTCGTCGACCGCTTCCTCGACGACCTCGAGGCGACGACGGCGGGCGCGACGGACGCAGGTAAGGGGAACTGATGCGCGGGACGAGTCGGGCGTCGCTCGCCGCCGCCGAGGAGCGGTGGGAGCCGGTCGTCAGCGCCGCAGGTGCGCAGTCGTCGGTCCTCGGTGAACAGCTGTTCGCCCTGGTGGACGCGCTGGACTCCTCCGGCTCGCTGCGCCGGGTCCTCGCCGACCCGTCGATCGCGGCCGAGGCGAAGGCGGGGCTCGTGGGCCGCCTGCTCGACTCGGCCGACCCGAGGGTCGTCGAGGCCGCGCAGGGCCTGGTCCGGTCACGGTGGTCGGCGGACGCCGACGTCGCCGACGCGGTCGAGCACCTGGCGTTCCATGCCGTGCTCGCCGCCGCGGAGGCGGACGGCACGCTCGGCCAGGTCGAGGACGAGCTGTTCCGGTTCTCGCGCGCCCTCGCCGGGCAGCGTGAGGTACGCCGGGTGCTGTTCGACACGAGCGTCCTGGCGGAGGCCCGCGTGCACCTCGTCGACCAGATCATCGGCGGCCGTGTGTCGCCCGTGACGCTGCTCGTCGCCGAGCGTGTGGCGGCCGCACCGCGCGGGCGCCGGTACGTGGCGAGCCTCGGTCACCTGGCCGACCTCATCGCGGACCGCCGCAACCGTCAGGTGGCCACCGTGCACTCGGCGTCGCCACTCACCGTGGTGCAGCGCGACCGGCTCGCAGAGATCCTCGAGCGTGCCTACGGTCGCGTGATCCAGCTCAACACCGTGCTCGACCCGCAGATCCTCGGTGGCCTGCGCGTGCAGGTGGGACCGCAGGTCGTTGACGCGACCGTGCTCGCCCGCCTCGCCGACGCCCGCCGACAGCTGGCGGGCTGACCTGCGCGCCCGCGCGCACCAGACATGTGAGACCGCACGCACCGCGTGCGCCACGACAGGAGAGAAGCAATGGCTGAGCTGACGATCCGACCGGAGGAGATCCGCGCCGCGCTGGACAGCTTCGTGAAGACGTACGAGCCCAAGGGCGCCGTCTCGGAAGAGGTCGGCCGTGTCACGCTCGCGGGCGACGGCATCGCGCAGGTCGAGGGCCTGCCGGGCGCGATGGCGAACGAGCTGCTCAAGTTCGAGGACGGCACGCTCGGCCTCGCGCTCAACCTCGACGTGCGCGAGATCGGTGTCGTCGTGCTCGGTGAGTTCACCGGCATCGAGGAGGGCCAGGAGGTCCGCCGCACCGGCGAGGTCCTGTCGGTGCCCGTCGGCGACGGCTACCTCGGTCGCGTCGTGGACCCGCTGGGCGAGCCCATCGACGGCCTCGGTGCCCTCGAGACCGAGGGTCGTCGTGCCCTCGAGCTCCAGGCTCCCGGCGTGATGGCGCGCAAGTCCGTGCACGAGCCGCTGCAGACCGGTATCAAGGCGATCGACTCGATGATCCCGATCGGCCGTGGCCAGCGTCAGCTGATCATCGGCGACCGCCAGACGGGCAAGACGGCGATCGCGATCGACACGATCATCAACCAGAAGGCCAACTGGGAGACCGGCGACCCGACGAAGCAGGTCCGCTGCATCTACGTCGCCATCGGCCAGAAGGGCTCAACGATCGCCGCCGTCCGCGGTGCGCTCGAGGAGGCCGGCGCCCTGGAGTACACGACGATCGTCGCGGCTCCGGCGTCCGACCCCGCCGGCTTCAAGTACCTCGCCCCGTACACCGGCTCGGCCATCGGCCAGCACTGGATGTACCAGGGCAAGCACGTCCTCATCGTGTTCGACGACCTGTCGAAGCAGGCGGAGGCGTACCGCGCCGTGTCGCTGCTGCTGCGCCGCCCGCCGGGCCGCGAGGCCTACCCCGGTGACGTGTTCTACCTGCACTCCCGTCTGCTGGAGCGTTGTGCCAAGCTCTCGGACGAGCTGGGCGCGGGCTCGATGACCGGCCTGCCGCTCATCGAGACCAAGGCGAACGACGTCTCGGCGTACATCCCGACCAACGTCATCTCGATCACCGACGGCCAGATCTTCCTGCAGTCGGACCTCTTCAACGCGGACCAGCGCCCCGCCGTCGACGTCGGCATCTCGGTGTCCCGCGTCGGTGGTGCCGCCCAGGTCAAGGCCATGAAGCAGGTCTCCGGCACGCTGAAGCTGGACCTGGCGCAGTTCCGCTCGCTCGAGGCGTTCGCGATGTTCGCGTCGGACCTCGACGCGACGAGCCGTGCGCAGCTGGCCCGTGGTGCCCGCTTGACCGAGCTGCTCAAGCAGGGCCAGTACAGCCCGTTCGCGGTCGAGGACCAGGTCGCGTCGATCTGGGCCGGCACCAAGGGCAAGCTCGACGACGTGCCGGTCGAGGACGTCCGCCGCTTCGAGGCAGAGCTGATCGAGCACCTGCGCCGCAAGACGGACGTGCTGACCACGATCGCCTCGACGGGCAAGCTCGACGACGCGACCGAGAAGGCGCTGGCAGAGGCGGTGGACGAGGTCCGCAACGGCTTCCTGGTCTCGGACGGCACGCCGCTGGTCAGCGGTGACGACGGCCAGCCCGGTGTCGAGGTCGAGCAGGAGCAGATCGTCAAGCAGAAGCGGTCCTGAGATGGCCGGTTCCCAGCGGATCTACAAGGCGCGGATCAAGTCCACGCAGTCGCTCAAGAAGATGTTCCGGGCACAGGAGCTGATCGCTGCGTCCCGCATCGGACGGGCGCGTGACCGGGTGAGCCTCGCGGCGCCGTACTCGCGTGCGATCACTCGCGCGGTGTCGGCCGTGGCGACGCACTCGAACGTCACGCACCCGTTCCTCGTCGAGCGGACCGACACCTCGCGTGTCGCCGTGCTGCTCATCGCGTCGGACCGGGGCATGGCAGGCGCCTACTCGGCGAGCGTCATCCGCGAGACGGAGCGGCTCATCGGGCGGCTCGAGCGGGAGGGCAAGGAGGTCGCCCTGTACGTCTCGGGTCGTCGCGCCTCGGCCTACTACTCGTTCCGCGGGCGTGAGCTCGCGGGCGTGTGGACCGGCTCGTCGGACGCGCCGTCCTCGGACGTCGCCGGCGAGATCGCGGAGACGCTGCTCGAGGCGTACCGCGCCCCTGCCGACGCGGGCGGCATCGCGGAGGTGCACATCGTCTACACGCAGTTCGTGAACATGGTGACGCAGCGTCCGCGCGTCATCCGGCTGCTGCCCCTCGAGGTCGTCGAGGGCGTGGCGCCCGTCGAGGACACGGACACGCTGCCGCTGTACGAGTTCGAGCCGGAGCCCGCCGTCGTCCTCGACGCGCTGCTCCCGCGCTACGTGCGGAGCCGGATCTACGCCAGCCTGCTGCAGGCTGCCGCCTCCGAGCTCGCTGCGCGCCAGCGTGCGATGCACACCGCGACCG
Source organism: Cellulomonas sp. URHB0016 (assembly GCF_054057935.1). Lineage (NCBI taxonomy): Bacteria > Bacillati > Actinomycetota > Actinomycetes > Micrococcales > Cellulomonadaceae > Cellulomonas > Cellulomonas sp. URHB0016. Next base: position 3,721,905 of record NZ_JBSRZU010000001.1, read on the forward strand.
AGAACGCCGAAGACCTCATCCGCATGTACACGCGGCTGGCCAACCAGGCCCGCCAGAGTGAGATCACCCAGGAGATCAGCGAGATCGTGTCGGGCGCCGACGCACTCGCTTCCGCCTGAACACCGACCGCACGACACAGCCCCTGCCGGAGCCCCGCTCCGGACGAACGAAGCGAGGCCAGACATGACCGCCACCACCGTCGACGAGACGGCCAGCACCGCCGACACGCCCGGCGTGGGACGGGTCGCCCGGGTCATCGGTCCGATCGTGGACATCGAGTTCCCGGCGGACCAGATCCCCGAGCTCTACAACGCGTTGCAGGTCGACATCGACCTGTCCGCGCAGGGTGAGGGCGAGAGCTCGTTCACCATGACGCTCGAGGTCGCCCAGCACCTGGGTGACTCGCTCGTGCGGGCGATCGCGCTCAAGCCGACCGACGGCCTGGTCCGCGGCGCGCAGGTGCGTGACACCGGCTCCGCGATCTCCGTGCCTGTCGGTGACGTCACCAAGGGCCACGTGTTCAACGTGATCGGCGAGGTGCTCAACCTCCAGGAGGGCGAGAAGCTCGAGATCACGGAGCGCTGGCCGATCCACCGCAAGGCCCCGGCCTTCGACCAGCTCGAGTCGAAGACGCAGATGTTCGAGACCGGCATCAAGGTCATCGACCTTCTCACGCCGTACGTGCTCGGCGGGAAGATCGGCCTGTTCGGCGGTGCCGGCGTCGGCAAGACCGTCCTCATCCAGGAGATGATCCAGCGCGTCGCCCAGAACCACGGCGGTGTTTCGGTGTTCGCCGGTGTCGGCGAGCGCACCCGTGAGGGCAACGACCTCATCGTCGAGATGGAGGAGGCCGGCGTCTTCGACAAGACGGCGCTCGTCTTCGGCCAGATGGACGAGCCGCCGGGCACGCGTCTGCGCGTCGCCCTGTCGGCTCTGACGATGGCGGAGTACTTCCGCGACGTGCAGAAGCAGGACGTGCTGCTCTTCATCGACAACATCTTCCGGTTCACGCAGGCGGGCTCCGAGGTGTCGACGCTGCTCGGGCGCATGCCGTCCGCGGTGGGCTACCAGCCGAACCTCGCTGACGAGATGGGCCTCCTCCAGGAGCGCATCACCTCGACGCGTGGGCACTCGATCACGTCGCTGCAGGCGATCTACGTGCCTGCTGACGACTACACGGACCCCGCGCCGGCGACGACGTTCGCGCACCTCGACGCGACCACCGAGCTCAGCCGTGAGATCGCGAGCCGCGGTCTGTACCCCGCCGTGGACCCGCTGTCGTCGACGAGCCGCATCCTCGACCCCCGCTACGTCGGCCAGGCGCACTACGACGCCGCGACGCGCGTGAAGTCGATCCTGCAGCGCAACAAGGAGCTGCAGGACATCATCGCGATCCTCGGTGTCGACGAGCTGTCGGAGGAGGACAAGACGGTCGTGGCTCGCGCCCGCCGCATCCAGCAGTTCCTCTCGCAGAACACGTACATGGCCGAGAAGTTCACGGGTGTCGCCGGATCGACCGTGCCCCTGGCGGAGACGGTCGAGGCGTTCGGCAAGATCGCGGACGGCGAGTTCGACCACATCGCCGAGCAGGCCTTCTTCAACATCGGCGGGCTCGAGGACCTCGAGCGCAACTGGGCCCGCATCCAGAAGGAATACGGCGTCTGAGTCGGTCCCTGAGCCCATGGGGTGTCGTCGTCCGCAGGGCGACGACCGGGAGGCGCCCACCGGCGCCTCCCGCCCCCGCCCGAACATGAAGGAGAAGGTCAGTGGCTGACATCGAGGTCGACGTCGTCGCCGCCGACGGCAAGGTCTGGTCGGGCACCGCCCAGCGGATCATCGCCCCGGCGGGGGACGGCGAGATGGGCATCCTCGCCGGTCACACGCCGGTGCTGACGGTGCTGAAGCCCGGTGAGATCCGGGTGACACCGGCCGGCGGCGGCGAGGTCATGCGCTGGCAGGTCGAGGGCGGGTTCCTCTCGTTCGACTCCGACCAGGCCACGGTGGTCGTGGACTCGGTGGTCACGGGCGGACGCCCGGCCGCCGCGACCACCGGACACTGAGGGTTCGCCCGACGTGTCCGGGTTCCAGGTCGGTCTGGTGGTGGGGGCGGTCGTCATCGTCCTCGTGCTGGTCGGCCTGGCCCTGTCCCGCTCGCACACGCTCGACCGGCGGGTCGGCTCGTTCCACTGCGCGTTCTCGCGGAGCGGGCAGGGCCCCTGGTCCGCGGGCATCGCGCAGTACGGCTCGCGCCAGCTCTACTGGTGGCGTCGCGCCTCGCTCGCACCCCGGCCCGCGATCCGCTGGGAGCGGGTCGGCCTCACCGTCGTCGAGCGCCGTCCGGTGGAGGGCACGGGGCAGGTCGTCGTGACGTGCCGGACCGGTGCGCAGGACGTGTTCCTGCAGATGTCCCCGGAGGCGTACGCCGGGATGACGTCCTGGATCGAGGCCACGCCGGCGCGCGCGGGCTCCGTCATCTGATACCCGGCTCTCCGAGGACTCCCACATGCGTCTCGTCGTCGCCCGCTGCGCGGCTCGCTACAGCGGGCGGCTCAACGCGCACCTGCCGCTCGCGACGCGGCTGCTCGTCGTCAAGGCCGACGGCAGCGTGCTGCTGCACTCGGACGGCGGCTCGTACAAGCCGCTGAACTGGATGAGCCCGCCGTGCACGCTCGTGGTCGGCGCGCCGGACGAGGAGTCGCGCGCCGCAGGCGTCTCGCAGACCTGGGTCGTGCAGCACGCCAAGTCGGACGACCGGCTCGAGATCGAGCTGTACGACGTCCTGCACGACTCGGCGCACGAGCTCGGCGTCGACCCCGGGCTGGTCAAGGACGGGGTGGAGGCCCACCTCCAGGAGCTGCTCGCGGCGCAGATCGTGCTGCTCGGCTCGGGACACAGCCTGATCCGGCGCGAGTTCCCGACCGCCATCGGGCCGGTCGACATCCTGGCGAAGGACCCGTCGGGCGGCACCGTCGCCGTCGAGATCAAGCGGCGCGGCGACATCGACGGCGTCGAGCAGCTGACCCGCTACCTCGACCTGCTGAACCGCGACCCGCTGCTCGCACCGGTGCGGGGAGTGTTCGCCGCGCAGGAGATCAAGCCGCAGGCCCGCGTCCTGGCGACCGACCGCGGCATCGGCTGCCTCGTTCTCGACTACGACGCGATGCGCGGCGTCGACGACGTGGACGCCCGTCTCTTCTGACGCGGACGGCTCGTCCGGTGTGGCGCTGATCTCGGTCCGGCTACTTGAACGCGTTCAACTGAACGTGTTCAACTGGGCGCATGACAGAGAACCCGCCAGATACCCGCGCTCATGTGCGGGCGACCGCGCTGCGGCTGTTCCGTGAACGTGGCTACGCCGCGACGACCATGCGCGCGATCGCGCAGGAAGCCGGGGTCGCGACCGGCAACGCGTACTACCACTTCGCGTCCAAGGACCACCTGGTCCAGGAGCTGTACCTCGACGTGAACCGGGAGCACGCCGCGCGTGCCAGGCCGGCGCTCGACGCCGGTGGGGACCTCGGGTCCCGCCTGCTGGCCGTGATGCTGGCCGGTGTGGAGGCGTTCGCGGAGTACCACGCGTTCGGCAGCGAGTTCGTGACCGTGGCGATCCGTCCCGGGTCGGCTGCCAACCCGTTCTCGCCGGCCTCGACGAACGCGCGCGAGCTGAGCCAGGGCCTGTTCCGAGAGGTCGTCGAGGGAGCGGTGCCCGCGGTCCCGGCGGCCTTGCGCGCCGACCTGCCGGAGCTGCTGTGGCTCGCCCACCTGGGCCTGACGCTGTTCTGGGTCTACGACACGTCGCCGGACGCCCGGCGGACCAGGGCCCTGGCGGAGGGGGCGGCGCCACTGGTCGCACGCCTCGTCCGGCTCAGCAGGCTGCCGGTGCTCCGCGGCGTCGTCGACGACGTGCTGGGCCTGGTGCGGGCGGCGCGCCCGTGAGCGCCTCGATGAGCACCGTGCTGAGCGAGGAGCTCACACCCGCGGCGCTCGGGGTGGTCCGGGTCGCCGTCGCGCTCGGCGCGGTCGTCGTCCTCCCGACCGGGCTGCGGCTGCTGCGGCGAGGTGCGGTGCCGGTCCCCACGTCGCCCGCGTGGGTGCTGGTCGGGGCCCTCGCCGCCGTGTCGGTGTGGTTCCCCGTCGGTCCGGTGGCGGCACTCCTCGCCGTCCCGTTCGCTGTGGCCGGCGCCGTGCTGGCCGGCTGCGCGGTCCGCCTGCTCCTGGGACGTCCCGACGGCGGCCTGGTGGTCGCGGCGACCGCCGTTGCGCTCGGCACGCCGGTGGTGGGGGCGGTCGCGCTCGTGGCGGAGCGTGCCGGTAAGAGCCTGCTCGGTTTCTCGGAGGAGTATCTCGCCCTGACCGTCCCTCACATGCTCTTCGCGGGCTTCGGGGCCTGCCTGGTCGTCGGCCTGCTCGCCCGGGCCGTCGTGGCGCCCGACGGTGTCCTGCCGCGGGCGGTCAGGGTCGCGGCGGTCGCCACCCCGGTCGGGGTCGTCGTCGTCCTCGTCGGGTACTTCGCGACGGACGCCGTCGAGCTGGTTGGTGCGGTCCTGCTGACGGTCGGTCTGTGGGCCGCCGCAGCGGCGGCGTGGCGGGTGGGCTCGCAGCGCCGGACGCGCTCGCTCCTGCAGGTCGGCAGCGTCGCGGTCGCGGGCTCGATGGTGCTCGCCGTGTGGTGGGCCCTCGGCGAGGCGACGGGTCTGGCGCACCCCGGCCCGTCCGCCATGGTGGCGACTCACGGTGTGCTCAACGCAGGAGGCTTCGTGCTCTGCACGCTCCTGGGGCTCCGGCGGGAGCTCCGGGCCGGGCTCGTCGACGAGCCCGATCACGAGACACCTGATGCCGTGACGTACTACCCCGTCGGCGGCACACGCTCGGGGGTGCTCCCTTCCGGTTTCCGGCACCTGACCGTCCGGCACCGGATCCTGACCGACGCCGGCGAGCACGACCGTGCCCGCCTCGGCGAGGCGCTGCGCACCTGGCAGGTCCACTCGGCCGCGCACGTGCAGCTGCTCGCCGACGCCGAGCTGGCGGAGCCGGGCGTCCGCGTGGTCACCCGGATCGGTGTGCCCGGTCTCCGGCTGAGCGAGCCGTGCGAGGTGGTCTGGTCCACGCCCGACGGGTTCGGCTACGGCACGCTCCCGGGCCACCTCTTCCACGGCGAGGAGGCGTTCACGGTCGAGCTCGACGGGGGCGCGCTCTGGCTGGTCGTCGTCGCGTACTCCGTGCCGGCCGTCGGCTGGGTCAGGGCGCTCGGACCGCTCGTGGTCGTGGCACAACGCCTGTATCTCCGGCAGCTGGCGAAGGGGGCGCGGCGGATCACGGCGCAGCGAGCGAGTGTGGCGGGGGCTGCCCGGTGAGCGCGGCGGAGTGGTCGGCGGCCGCGCCGGCGGTCGACGCGAACACGTTGCGAGGGCCCGGAGCAGTCACCGCGATCTGCGTCCGGTGCGGCACGGACCGGCGTCGCAGCCGTCGAAGGGGCCGTCGGTGCGGGCGGCGGACGCTGGTGGGCAGGGTGGTCGAGCCGACGTCGCGCGGCGACACCCCACCGGCCGGCGGGCCCGGTGGTGGCGCCGACGCAGGGCACGGCGCCCACCGGGCCGGGTGCGGCAGGATGACGACGTGACGGACGCGACGGAGCCAGCCCCTCTCCTCGTCCGCGGGAGCGTGGTGACCCCGTCCCGCGTGCTCCAGGTCGGTGTCGTCGTGGTCGACAGGGGCGTGATCAGCTGGGTCGGCCCGGCGGAGCACCTGCCGGAGCACTGGGGGCCCGCGCCGGACGCGACGACGACGACCGTGCTGCCCGGCCTCGTGGACCTGCACTGCCACGGTGGCGGAGGAGCGAGCTTCCCGGACGCGACGGACGCGGCGACGGCGCAGCGGGCGGTCGACGAGCACCGTCGACACGGCACCACGAGCGTGGTGGCCTCGCTCGTCACGGCGCCGCCCGACGTGCTGCTGGCCCGCGTCGCACTCCTCGCGGACCTCGCCGACGCGGGCGACATCGCGGGGATCCACCTGGAGGGGCCCTTCCTGTCTGCCGCCCGGTGCGGGGCACAGCACCCGGCGGACATGCTGCCGGGGGACCCCGACCTGGTCGCGAGCATCGCGCGGGCTGCGCGGGGACACCTCGTGACGATGACGGTCGCTCCCGAGGTGCCGGGGGTCGCCGACGGGAGCGGCGACGCCGACGACGTGCTGGCGGCGCTGGTCGCTGCCGGCGCCGTCCCGTCGATCGGCCACACGGACGCGTCCGCGGAGCAGGTGGACGCGGCGGTCGACCGCGGGTTCGACCTGTTCGCCGGCTCGTCGACCACGCGTGCCGTGCGCCTGACCGCCACCCACCTGTTCAACGGCATGCGTCCGATGCACCACCGCGACCCGGGACCGGTGGCGGCCTGCCTGGCGGCGGGTGCCAGGGGCGAGCTGGTCGTCGAGCTGGTCGCGGACGGGACGCACCTTGCCGACGGCACCGTCCGTAGCGTGTTCGACCTCGTCGGAGCGGACGGGATCGCGCTGGTCACGGACGCGATGTCCGCCGCGGGGATGCCGGAGGGCGACTACCGGCTCGGCCCCGTCGCCGTCCGGGTGGCACGGGGCGTCGCTCGGGTCGTCGACGAGGCAGGGGCACCGGGCGCCGTCGCCGGCGGCGTGGCTCATCTCGTCGACGTCCTACGGTCCGTGGTCGCGGCCGGGGTCCCACTGGTCGAGGCCGTCCGGGCCGCGGCCACCACACCGGCGGAGGTGCTGGGTCGTCGGGACGTCGGCGCGCTCGTCGCCGGGCGCCGGGCGGACCTGCTGGTCACGGACGCGGACCTGCGGCCGGTCCGGGTGATGCGCGCGGGCCGGTGGCTGCAGGAGGCCTGATCGACCGGTCAGGCCGGCGCGGGTCCCGAGCTCTCGCGCACGGTGAGCACGGGGGACAGGAGCCGGGTCTCGGCGGGCTGGTCGCCGGCGAGCCTGGCCGCCGCCATGTCCACCGCGACGGAGCCGATCGCCATGGCAGGGATGTCGACGGACGTCAGCGGCTGGGGCTGACCGAGCGCCACGTCCTGCGGGCAGACGGCGACGACGGAGACATCCCGCGGGATCTCGCGTCCGCGCTCGCGCAGGGTGGCGAGCACCGCCGGCAGGGCGACCTCGTTGTGCACGACGAGCGCGGTGACGTCCGGCAGCTGGTCCAGGACGCGGTCGACGGCGTCGACGGCGCCCGCGTGCGACGACTCGCACGGCACGAACAGCCCCCTGACGTCCCGACGGGTCGTCTGGCTCGTGAACCCGTGCACCATCCGCTGCGCGTAGGTCGTGCGCCGCTCGAGGACGAGGTGCGGCGACCCGACGAGCGCGATCTGCCGGTGGCCGAGGTCGGCGAGGTGGTCGACGGCGCGCCGGGCGGCCGCCTCGAAGTCGAGGTCGACGCAGGACAGCCCGTGCGGGTCGCGCGGGAGGCCGATGAGCACGGCGGGCTGCTTCTGGCGACGGAGCAGCGGGAGCCTGGCGTCCTCCGCCTCGACGTCCATCATGATGAGCGCGTCGACCATCGAGCCTGCCGCGACGCGGTCGACGCCGGCGAGGTCGTCCTGTGTGAGCAGGAGGACGTCCTGCTCGAAGTCCCGGGCACGCGTGACCACGCCGGTGACGAACTGCATGATGACGCCGACGTTCACGTCGACGCGCAGGGGTGCCATGAGGGCGAGCACGTTGGTGCGTTGCGAGGCGAGCGCGCGGGCCCCGGCGTGCGGCCGGTAGCCGAGCTCGCGCACCGCCCGCTCGACGCGGGCCCGGGTCGGGGCGGAGATGGGCCGCTTCCCGGACAGGGCGTACGACACGGTCGAGACGGAGACCCCGGCCGCGCGCGCGACGTCGTCGATCGTGGTCACGGCGGCACCTCCGACGGTCCTGTTCCGGCCGACCTGCCCTGGTCGGGAGTCACCCTAGCGGGCCGTGTGTCGGTGACGGCCGAGCGCGTCGCGGCGCCGGCCACCTCACCGAAGCGCTTCGACGCGACGGCGTGCTGGTATGACCGGACGAGTCACGACATTCCTCCAGAATGGCCGTACCAGGTCCGTGACCTGCATCGAAGCGCTCCGAGAGACAGGACGGTTCAGCCGCGGCACGGACGAGGTCATCGGCGTCCCCGTGGGGGTACGAGAGCGGCGGTGGGGCGTAGGGCGCGCGTCGGACCCGGGGGCCGGCACGGTCGTGAAGGTGGTCGGACCCGAGCGGCTCGACGACGGCGTGACGAGGTCCCTCGACGGCGGTGACCCGACCGGCTCAACGACGGCGTGGCGAGGTCGCGCGCCGGCGGTACGTCTGCGAAGGTCGGCACGCGAGGGAGTGGGATGTCGAGCCGAGGCCGGCGGCCGTGTGCTCGCGGCCTCGACGCCCCGCAGCGTCGGAGTCGTCACCGACGCTGCGGGGAACCCCACGTTCTCGACCGGCTCTCCCTCGGCGTGCGCGGCAGGCCCATGCTCAGGCGGCCCGACGCACACCGGGTGGGTGTGTCCGTGCCCGCCGACGGGGCGGCGGAGGAGGCCGACGTGTGACGTGCGCGGGCGGGCCGGCACGAGGTGGCGTCGCGACGGACGACGCCGGAGCTCGCCCGCAGCCCGTTGCGCACCCGTGGAAGCGTCGAGCCGTGTATCGTATCGATTCGACAGCGCAGAGTCGCCCTGTCACCGCGCCGCGTCCGCTGCTTCAACGCCGTCGGCGCCCAGCTCTGCTCTCCTCCGACCACGAAGGACCGCCATGCCGACCACGCGCCCGTCCGGACGCCAGCTCCCCGCCGACTTCCTCTGGGGCTCGGCCACCGCGTCGTACCAGATCGAGGGTGCGCACGACGAGGACGGTCGTCTGCCGTCCATCTGGGACACGTTCTCGCGCACGCCCGGCAAGGTGCTCGACGGGGACACCGGCGACGTGGCCGTCGACCACTACCACCGCGTCCCTGAGGACGTCGCGATCATGAAGGACCTCGGCCTCCAGGCCTACCGGTTCTCGGTCGCGTGGCCCAGGGTCCAGCCCACCGGCTCGGGCGAGTTCAACGACGCCGGGCTCGCCTTCTACTCGGACCTGGTGGACCGCCTCATCGAGGCCGGCATCAAGCCCGTCGTGACGCTGTACCACTGGGACCTGCCGCAGCCTCTCGAGGACGAGGGCGGCTGGGCGAACCGCCGGACGGCGCTCCTGTTCGCCGAGTACGCGCGCAAGCTCGCCGAGGTGCTCGGTGACCGCGTGCACCTCTGGACCACCCTGAACGAGCCGTGGTGCTCGGCGTTCCTCGGGTACGCGTCGGGCGTGCACGCCCCGGGGGTCACCGACGCCGCCAAGGCCCTCGCGGCCGTGCACCACCTCAACCTCGCCCACGGCCTCGCAGGCCGGGCGATCCGCGAGGTGCTCGGCGACGACACGCCGATCTCCATCACGCTCAACCTCCACGTCACGCGCGCGGCGACCGACGCCCCCGAGGACGTCGAGGCCAAGCGTCGCATCGACACCATCGCCAACGAGGTGTTCCTCGGCCCGGTGCTCGACGGCGAGTACCCCAAGGAGGTGTTCGCCGACACCGAGCACATCTCCGACTGGGGCTTCGTCCAGGAGGGCGACCTCGAGCTCATCAAGATCCCGCTCTCCGTCCTCGGCGTGAACTTCTACTCGACGGGCCGCGTCAAGCACGGGAGCGGTCCGGACCTCGAGCCCGGCACGCCCGGCCCCGACGGGCACCGCGTCTCCGAGCACACCCCGTGGGTCGGCGCCGACGACGTCGAGTGGCTCCCGCAGCCCGGCCCGCACACCGCGATGGGCTGGAACATCGAGCCGAGGGGCCTGGTGGACCTCCTCCTCGAGCTGCGCGACCGCTACCCGAGCCAGCCCCTCGCCATCACGGAGAACGGCGCCGCGTTCTACGACACGGTCAGCGAGGACGGCCGGGTGCACGACGCCGACCGCGTCGCCTACCTGCACGACCACATCGACGCGGTGGGCGAGGCGATCGAGGCCGGCGCCGACGTGCGCGGGTACTTCGTGTGGTCGCTGCTCGACAACTTCGAGTGGGCGTACGGCTACGACCGCCGGTTCGGCGTCGTCCGGGTCGACTACGACACGCACGAGCGGATCGTGAAGGACTCGGGCCTCTGGTACCGCGAGCTCATCCGGACGGGCACCATCGCGCCCGCGGAGTCGGCCGCCACGCTCTGACGCCCGGTGTCGACGACCCGTCCCTGCCGCCGCGGGGACGGGTCGTCAGCCGTGCCGGCAGGCACCGCCGTGCCGGCGCGCACCGTCGGGCGAGGACCGGGGAGGATGGACCCATGCCGCGTAGCCGACGCTCGACGAAGCGCCCGTACGGCACCGCGCACGCCGAGCTCGACGTCGACCGGGCCACCGGGGGCCGCGCCGTCCAGACCGCGCCGGACGGGGAGTGGGTCGTCCAGCAGGTCCGCGGCTCGGAGCGCGAGTACCGCTGCCCCGGCTGCGACCAGCTCGTCGCGCCGGGTACGCCCCACGTCGTCGCGTGGCGCGTCGACGGACTGTTCGGCGCGGCCGTCGACGACCGACGGCACTGGCACTCGTCGTGCTGGCAGGCACGTGACCGGCGTGGCCCGACGAGGCGTTAGCGTGACCGCGTGACTCCCGAGCCGCACCCAGACCGGCACCCGGACCGGAACCGGCCGCCCCGGCTCGTCGCGTCCGACCTCGACGGCACGTTGCTACGACCGGACGGCACGGTCGCGCCCCGCACGGCCACCGCGCTGGTCCGGGCGGCGGAGCTCGGGATCGACGTCGTGTTCGTGACCGCTCGACCACCCCGCTGGCTCGCGGACCTGGCGCCGCACGTCGCGGGCCACGGCATCGCCATCTGCGCCAACGGCGCAGCGGTCGTCGAGGTGGCGAGCGACTCGGTCATCAGCGAGCACGGGATGTCCCCGCGTCTCGTCGCACAGGTCGCGCAGCGGCTGCGGGACGCGTGGGGTGCCGAGGACGTGCACCTCGCGGTGGAGAACGCCGCCGGTTTCGCCGCCGAGGTGGGCTACCGGTCGGAGCATCCGGTGCCGGCCGGCAGCGCAGTCGTCCATCGGATCGAGGACGTCCTGACGTCGTCGACGTTCAAGCTCCTGGTGCGCTCCTCCCGGACAGGGGGAGCGTCCTTCTCGCTCGACCTCGCCGACGTGCTCGGGGACGTCGCCGTCGTCTCCGACTCCGGCGCGCCCGACCTCGGCGAGATCTCCGGCCCCGGCGTGACCAAGGCCGCCACTCTCGCGCGCTGGGCCGGCGAGCGCGGCATCGCGGCCGACGACGTGTGGGCGCTCGGTGACGCGCCGAACGACCTGCCGATGCTCACCTGGGCGGGGCGGTCCTTCGCCGTGGCCAACGCCTTCCCCGAGGTCCTCGCGGCCGCGACCGACCGGTGCGCCTCGAACGCCGACGACGGCGCGGCCGACGTGCTCGAGCTCGCCGCGTCCCTCGCCGCCGACGCGAGCGCCGGCCGCCGCTGACCTAGGCTCGTGCCGATGACCACGCACACCGGACCTGCCGCCCAGCGGGGCGAGCGACACGGCGCACCGATCCGCTCACTCACCGTCCTGCCGGCCGCGCGCGAGGACATCGAGCTGCACACGGCCGACGGCCTGACGCTCGTCGGTGAGCTCGCCCTCCCGGTCGGCCCGGACGGCGCTCCGACCACACCGGCTGCGACCCTCGTGACGCTCCACCCGCTGCCCACGCACGGCGGGTACATGGACTCGCACGTCTACCGCAAGGCGGCGTGGCGGCTCCCCGCCCTCGCGGGCCTCGCGGTGCTCCGCTTCAACACGCGTGGCACCTCCAGCCCGCGCGGCACGAGCCAGGGCACGTTCGACGGCGGTGCGGCCGAGCGCTTCGATGTGCACGCGGCCATCGAGCTCGCCGAGTTCCGCGACCTGCCCCGCCGGTGGCTGGTGGGCTGGTCGTTCGGCACGGAGCTCGTCCTCATGCACGGACGGGACCCGTCGGTCGAGGGCGCGATCCTGCTGTCCCCACCGCTGCACCGCGCCACCGACGCCGACCTCGACGCCTGGGCGGACTTCGGCAGACCGCTCGTGGTCCTCGTGCCCGAGCACGACGACTACCTGCGACCCGACGAGGCTCGTGCCAGGTTCGCCCGTGTCCCGCAGGCCGAGGTGATCGGGGTGGACGGCGCGAAGCACCTGTGGGTGGGCGAGTCCGCGGTCCGCCGCGTGCTCGACGAGGTCGTCGCCCACGTGCTGCCCGGGCACGGCCCGCTCCCGACGCTCTGGGACGGCCCCAGCAGCACTGCTACCAGCGGGCTCGCGCCCGCCGGCGAGGAGGACGCATGACGCTGCACACCTACCGGACGGGTGGCTCCGGGCTGCCGCTCGTGCTCCTGCACGGCTTCCCGCTCGACCACCGGATGTGGGACGCCGCCGCGGAGCTGGTGCCGGGGGAGCGGCCCGTGCTGGCCGTCGACCTGCCGGGCACGATCTCCGACCGTGGCGAGCTGCCCGGCCCGTCGATCGAGGCGTCCGCCGACCGGGTGGCCAGCACGCTCCGGGCGGCAGGCATCGACCGCGCCGTCGTCGCCGGCCTGTCCATGGGCGGCTTCGTCGTGCTCGCGCTCCTGGAACGGCACCCGGACCTCGTCGCGGGCGCGGGACTGGTCAGCACGAAGTCCACGGCCGACGGCGAGGAAGCCCGCGCCAAGCGCCTGCGCATCGCCGACGAGTCCGAGTCGGGCGGCACGGTCGCCCCGGTCCGGCCGATGGCGGCCACGCTCGTCGGCGAGACCACCCGCTCGGCACGACCGGACATCGTCGCGACGATCGCCGCCTGGATCGACGAGCAGCGGCCGGACGGGATCGCCTGGTCGCAGCGCGCGATGGCCGCCCGCCCGGACCGCACGGAGGTGCTGCGCGGGTTCGCAGGCCCCGTCCTCGTCGTCGTCGGTGACGAGGACACCGCGACGCCGGTGGAGGCCGCCGAGCACATGCTGGCCGCGGCGCAGCAGGCTGTCCTCGTGGTCGTGCCGCACGCCGGCCACATGACAGCCCTGGAGGAGCCCGGCTCGGTCGCGGACGCGCTCGCCGAGCTCGCACAGCGCGCGGACACCGGGTCGTCGACGACGGCCTGACCGGCCGGCGTCGGGCACGCGCTGCGGCCGCGGGTCGTCCCGCTTCCACAACGGCCCGAGGAGGACGGGCCGACACGCCCGCCGATCCCGCCCGGCCCTGGACACCCCCGCCATGATGCGGGCGGGAGGCGCCCCACCCGGCGACGTCAGGCGTTCAGCACCCGGTCGAGCGCCTGCACGAGGTCCAGCGACTCGCCGTCCTTGCCGCCGGCTCCCAGCACGAGCGGCGGGTCCGACGGCACCGGCGTCACGCCGCGGAACCGGGCCGCCAGGCTCGGCGGTGCGGTCAGCACGTAGAACGCACCGCCCACGTCGACCGCGACCGACTCGTCGCGCCGCAGGTACCAGCCGCGCAGCGGCGTCCGGAAGCGTGACCGACCGTCGTAGCTGCGCGCACGCAGCTCGACGGGTGCCGGTCCGCGTGCCAGCGCCTGCTCCACGAACGCCGTGATGAGCGCGCGGGCGCGGGCCGACTCCGCGAGACGACGCTGCTCCAGGGCGTCCGCGTGCGCCTGGGCCGCGACCCGGCGGTCGTCACGCCAGCGTGCGGCCGCGTCGCGCTCCGAGGTCACGACCGGATGATCAGTGTCGGACGGCGGGCGCGTCGCCGTGTGCCTCCGCGGACCCCTGCCCGTCACCGCCGAGGGCCGCGTCCGGTTCGGGCGCACCGTGTGGACGCGCACCCTGCTGACCAGAGTCGTGCGGCGCGGACCCGGCCTTCTCGGACGCCGCCGGGGTGCCGGCCGCCGAGCCGTCCGGCACCTCGGCGGCCGAGGCTCCGGCGGGTGCCGGCACCACGGGGATCGCCGCGGAGACCGGTGCGGGACGTGACTTCGTCCGCGGCGCTGGCCGGGCTGCCTTCGAGGGCGCCTGCTGCGGCCTGTCGCCGCCACCGGCCGACGTCGGCCGTGGTGCACCGCTCCCCGTGGACGTGGCGCGCGCCGCAGGCGCACCCGCCTTCCGTGCCGCGGCGTCCGACCCGGTCGTACCGTCCGCCGGAGTCCCACTGTCCGCCGGAGTTCCGCTGCCCGACGTGGTGCCACTGTCCGCCGGAGTTCCACTGTCCGCCGCGGACCCGGTGTCCGCCGGCGTACCACTGTCCGCCGGGGACGCGGTGTCCGACGAGGTACTGCGGTCCCCTGCGGACGGGGTGTCCACCGGGGCGCTCGGGGAGGCGGTCGCCGCGTCGCTCCCGGTCGCAGGTGCGCCGCCCTGGCGCGCAGGTGCGTCCCCCGGGGCGGACTCTGCCCCTCCCTGGGTCGCCGCGGCGCCCGCTGTGTCGCCACCGGTCGCGCTCACCGCCGGTGCGCCACCGTTCGCGCTCACCGCGGGGGCCTTGCTCGGCGCGGAGGCCTTGCCGGGCCCCGAGCCCTTCCCCGAGCCGGCACCACCCTTGTCCTTCTCGAACGCCGCCTCGGCTCGCGCCGCCCGGTCGAGCGTCGCGCGGTCGGGGTTGTGTCCGAGCAGGTTCCGGAGCTCGTCGAGGTACGACGTGATGGACTCGCGCTGCCGGTTGAGGTCCTCCACCTGCCGGTTCGCCGTCGTGCGCTCCCGCTCGGACTCCGTCATGGCGTCGTTGATCTGCTTCTCGGCGTGCTCGCGGGCCTCGGCGACCACCCGGTCAGCGTTCCGTCGTGCGTTCGAGAGCAGCTCGCGGGCGTGCGACTCGGCGTCGGTCCGCACCTTCTCGGCCTGGGCCAGTGCCTTCGCGACGCGCTCCTCCGCCTCGGCCGCGTGGGCCTCGGCGTCGCGCACCAGGCGTTCGGTCTCGGCCCGAGCAGCCTCGTGGCGCTCGGCGTCGTCCCGCTCGGCGGCCTCGCGGCGGGACGCGATCGTCAGCTCTGCGTCGGCGAGCTGACGCTCCGCGGAGCCGATCTGCTCGTCGGCCTGGGCCTTCGCGGAGGCGAGCAGCTCCCCGGCCGTGCGCCGTGCCTCGGTGAGCGCCCGCTCCACGTCGAGGCGGGTCCGCTCCCTCAGCTCGGTCGTCTCGCGCTCGGTCGCGGCCCGCTGCTCGCTCGTCTCGCGCTGTGTGACCTCGCGCAGCTCGGTCGTCTCGCGGTCGGTGTGGTCCCACAGGGCGGTCGTCTCGTGGGCCGTCCGCTCGCGGAGCTCACCCGTCTCCCGGTCGGCCTGCGCACGCAGCTCGGCCGCATACTGCTCCGCCTCCGTCCGCACCGCCGCGACGGCCTGTTCCGACTCCGCGCGGACGGCGGCGAGCTCGTCCGAGGTCGCCGCCCGCAGCTCGCCCGTCTCTCGCTCGGCACTGGCCCGGACGAACGCGGCGTACTGCTCGGCCTCCGCCCGCAGCGCCGCGACCTCGGCGGCGACGCGCTGCTGCAGGGCTGCAGCCTCACGCTCCGCGGTGGCGCGCACGGTGTCTGCGTACTCCTGGGTCTGCACCCGCAGTGACGTGACCTCGGCGGCGGCCGCCTGCCGGGCGGTGCCGATCTCCAGCGCGGCTTCGGACCGCTGCTGGGCGACGTACCGGTCGACCTCGGCACGGGCGGCTGCGAGCTCGGCCTCGACGCGCTGACGCAGCTCGGTGGTGTCGGCGTCGGCGCTCTGTCGCAGGTCCTGCGCGTACCGTTCGGCCTCCTCGCGGGTGGCCGTCGTCTCCGCCTCGGTCCGCGACCGCAGCTCGCTCGCGGTGCGCTCCGTGGCGACCCGCAGCTGCGTCGCCTCGTGCTCGACGCTCGCCCGCAGCGTGCCCAGCTCGCGCTCGAGCGAGCTTCGCCGCTCCGCCTCCTCGGTCGTGATGGCGCTCTGGATCCGGGCGGCCTCACGCTCCGCCGACCCGACGAGCTCCTCGGCGCGGCGCTGCGCGGCGAGCAGGGTGCTCTCGGCCTCCGACGTCGCCGTGGTGCGCACCTCGTCGGCTTCGCGGCGTGCCGTGGCCAGCAGCTCGGCGACCTCGTTCTCGGCACGCGCCCGCAGCTGGCCCGACGCAAGCTTGGCGCGAGCGAGCGAGTCAGCGGCCTGCGCGTTCGCCTGGGTGACGACGTCGGACGACTGCTCCTCCGCGGAGCGCAGCAGCTGCTCGATCCGAGAACCGAGGCCCGAGTAGGTGGGGCGTTCGGCCTCGCGGAGCTGGCGGTGCGCCTCGGAGAGCTCGCCTGCGGCCTGCAGCGTCTTGGCGTCGAGGGCCTCGACCTGCTGGCGTGCGTCGGCGAGCGCCTTCTCCAGCGCGGAGATACGGGTGTCGACAGACTCGCGCTCGTATCCGCGGAAGTTGACGACGGGGAACGGGGTCCGGGCGTCGGGCACGGTGGGTCCTCCAGGTCGCGCGGGTCCCGGCGCGGTGCAGTCTCGGTCGAGCCGCTCGTCGACGGCCGGATCCCGCCTGTCAGAATACGCGTGACAGGCTCGGCGTCGCCTCGCGTGCCCGGCCTCCGAGAGGTCCGACATCAGGTCCACCCTCGGCCCGTGAAGACGCCCGTTTCGGACGGAGCGGGCGCCTCTGCCTATCCTGGGGCTTCTCTTCCCGGGAGGATCCTGCGTGCTCAAGCGACTGCTCACCGCCGCCATCGGCGTCGTCGGACTCGTCGTCGTCGCGCTCGGCATCGCCTCGGCGACGGTCTGGCGTGCGGACGACGTGC
Organism: Cellulomonas sp. URHB0016; assembly: GCF_054057935.1. NCBI lineage: Bacteria > Bacillati > Actinomycetota > Actinomycetes > Micrococcales > Cellulomonadaceae > Cellulomonas > Cellulomonas sp. URHB0016. Next base: position 3,738,621 of record NZ_JBSRZU010000001.1, read on the forward strand.
TCGTCGCCCAGTCCCACGGAGATGCCCGGACGCTGGTCACGGACCCGGGCGTGCTCGAGCTCGGTGGCGATCCCGTGACCGTCACCGTGCGCGTGCCGGACAAGAGCCGGGTCGTTCTCGCCGTGGGTCGGGACACCGACGTCGAGGGGTGGGTGGGTCCGGACGCGCACGACCGCGTCACGGGGCTGTCCTCGTGGGACCAGCTCGCCCTCAAGGGTGTGGAGCCGGACGTGACGCCTTCCCCGGCGCCGTCGGACGCGGCGGCACCGCCGACCCCCGCACCGACCGACGCCGCGGGGGTGACGGCGGCCGACGCGTCCACGGTCGCGGACCCGACCGGGTCCGACATGTGGGTCGCAGAGGCGGAGGGCAAGGGCAGCGCGACGCTGGTCTGGCATGCGCAGCCGGGCCGCTGGAGCCTGCTCGCCGTGAGCGCCGAGGGCGACGCGGTCCCGACGCTCTCCCTGGCGTGGCCGCGGGTCGTGACCACGCCGTGGCTCTGGCCGTGCGTCGTGGTCGGCGGCCTGCTCGTGCTCCTGTCCCTGGGCCTCGTGCTGCGCGGGGCGCTCCGTCGCCGGGCGGGCATCGTCGGCCCCCAGTGGCGGGACGTCGGCACCGGTCCGACTCCCACGGTGGAGCCGAGCCGCGCAGGGCTGCCCGCACTGACCCGCCGTCAGCTGCGCGAGGGCGCCGCGGCCGGGTCGTCCCGGCTCACCGAGCCCGCGGCCCCCCACAACCCGTCGGGCGACCGTGGAGCCGAGATGCCCGCTCCGGTCAGCACGACGGGAGCCCGCACGTCCGCGCCGGTCCCGGCGCGGACGGCGGAAGGACCCGGACTGACCGCCGTGACGGCGGCGTCGACCCGACGTGCGCTCCGCACCGGTTCCCAGCCCGCGGTGGCACCTGCCGGGCACGTGACCGACCAACCGCCCGACGCCGCCGCGGCCGCTCGCGTCGCCGGCCAGGCCAACCAGGCGCGCGTGCCGGTGGCCCCGTCGGGCGGACCGCCGAGCGAGTCAGCAGCCGCGTGGGGCTCCGCCTCGTCGAGGCCGGGCTCCACGACGCAGGGTCGCACCGGCGCCTGGACCCCAGGCCCGGCTCCGGCCACGGCACCGCATCCCGGGGTGCCGACCGGCGCCGGCGGACCGGGCGGGGACGCCGACCGGTCCGGGTCACGCCCTGGCGGCCGGACGGAGCCCGCCGAGGCCGTCCACGGCCGCCCGGCCTGGGCCACCGGACCGATTCCCGTCACCCGTCCCGGACCGGCGTCGGCCGGCCCTGGCCAGCCGGCGCCCGGCGCCGTGTCGGGCTCTCCCCGCCCTGCCGCGCCAGGCACTTCCGGACCGGGCGCGGTCCGTGCGGGCGCGGTCGGTGCGGCTGCGGGAGGTCCTGGCCCGGCGGGACGGGCCGCGTCGGGACCTGCTGCGGCGGGGCCGGGCACCGGCGCGTCGGGCCGTCCGACCGCATGGTCCGCAGCTCCACCGGCCCCCGGGCCGCGGTCCGTCCAGGGGAGCGGGAGCGGTTCGAGCGGACCTGACGGGCCTCGGTCGCACGTCGCGCACCGTCCCGCATGGCTGCACGAGCCCGGCACGCAGAGCCCCGCCGGGCAGCCGTCGCGCAGCACGGTCCCGCACGCCTCCGCACCGCAGGGCCCCGCGGACGAGGGCCCGGGAGACCAGGCAGGGTCGCGTGGCGATGCCTGGCGTCGGGCGTGGGGTCTGCCTCCGCTGGAGCACGACGGTCCGCAGGAACCGACGAGGGAGGAGGACCGATGACCCCGCGCTCAGTCCGGCAGTGGCATCGCAGGATCGGCGCAGCCCTGCTGCTGTCGATGGCCCTCGCAGCCTGCAGCAGCCCGTTGCCGCAGCCCGCGCCCGAGCCCGTGCCGCCCGTGGCGCCGGCGGCAGTCACGGTCGCGCAGTCGAACGACGTGCTGACCGACCTGGGCGCCGTCCTCAAGGAGGGCGACGCGATCCTCGACGCGAGCGGCCTGCCGCGGCGGGTCGAGGGGCCCGCACTCGCGATCCGGTCTGCCGAGTACGTGCGCGCCGGGGCGACCGGTGGTGCGAAGCCTCCGACCGCCCTGCCGACGACGGCCCAGGTGCAGATCGTCCCGCAGACCACCACCTGGCCCCGGACACAGCTCATCGTGACGACGCAGCCCGACGATCTGCAGGCGCCGCGGATCCTGGCGCTGGAGCAGTCGGCGCCCCGCGAGCCGTACCGGCTGTGGGGCTGGGCGCGGATGGGGCAAGGTGTGCAGATGCCACCTACTGCCGCACCGGCCACCGGCAGCCCCGTGCTGGCGCCGGACGCGACAGGTCTGGTCGTCACGCCGGCCGAGGCGATGGCGCAGTACGCGGACGTGCTGACCAACGGCGCCGCGTCGACGTTCGCGCCGACGTTCGCGCCCGACGCCTTCCGCGCCGGTATCGAGGCAGCCCGGGCCGCGACGGCGTCGGGCGTCGAGGCCGCCGGCACGGCGACCGAGACCTACACGCCGGAACCGGCTCCCCAGGTGAGCCTCGCGACGGTGGACGGGGGTGCGCTCGTCGTCGGCCACCTCACCACGGTCTCCACCGTGACGCTCACGGTCGCCGGCGGCACGATCCCCATCCAGGACCCGTTCTACGCCGCGCTGGCGGGCACCCAGTCGGCCGGCACCAGCTTCGTCCGCACGTTCAGCGACGTCCTCGTCATGTACGTGCCCCCCGCGGGCAGCGGCGCACCGGTCCAGGTGCTGGCGGCGGAGCACGCGGTCACGTCCGCGACCGCCTCCTGACCGCGCGCCCACCACAACTTCACGACCCCACCCGAGCCACGGGCGGTGCGTCCGCGCCGCCGAAGGGAGACGCCCCATGTCGCAGCCCACAGGACCACGGCCTCGACTCGACGCCCGCGGCGCGGTCGACCTGTCGGCCCTCGCCCGCCCCGCGACCCCGCCACCCGGCAGCCCGGGCGGACTGTCGGCGCCAGGCGCCTACGTCCAGGACGTCGACGAGGCGTCCTTCGGCGACATGGTCCAGCAGTCCACCACGTACCCGGTCGTCGTGGTCCTTTGGGCGTCGTGGAGCGAGGTCAGCTCGACGGTCGCCGCCGACCTGGCGGCGCTGGCCGACGAGGACGGCGGACGCTGGCTCCTGGCCCGGATCGACTCGGAGGCGAACCCCCAGGTCGCGGCGGCGTTCCAGGCACAGTCGGTGCCGACGGTGGTGGCCGTGCTGGCGGGTCAGCCGTTGCCGCTCTTCCAGGGCGCCTACCCGCGGGACCAGGTGCGAGCGGTGATCGACCAGGTCCTCGCCGCCGCGGAGGCCAACGGCATCACCGGTCGTGTGCCCCCCGCCGGCGCGCCCACGGAGCCCGCGGCCGAGCCCGAGCCGGCCCTCCCGCCCCTGCACCAGGCGGCCTACGACGCGATCGAGCGCGACGACCTCCCGGCGGCGACGGCCGCATACGAGCAGGCGCTCCGGGAGAACCCGCGGGACGCCCTCGCCCGTGCCGGCCTCGCGCAGGTCGCTCTTCTCGACCGGACGCGTGACGTCGACCCACGTGCGGCGCGCGAGCTGGGGGCTCGACAGCCGGCCGACGTGGACGCCCAGCTCGCGGTCGCCGACGTGGATGTGCTCGGCGGACAGGTGGACGACGCGTTCGCGCGCCTGGTCGACCTGCTGCGCTCGGTGTTCGGCCCGGACCGGGAGCGTGTACGGCTGCGCCTCGTCGACCTGTTCGAGGTGGTGGGCGGTGACGACCCGCGGGTCGTCACCGCGCGCCGTGCGATGGCGAGCGCCCTGTACTGACCCGTTCGGGACGGGCCCCGTCCGGGCCGATCCCGGCGGGCCGAGGTCCCCGACGGCGCGCCCGCACCGGTGCCGACGGGACGGTGACGGGCGTCACCTTGACCGGATTTGCTCTTCGGCTCGACGGCTGCGTAATGTTCTCGATGTCGCCCGGCAGGGAGGAACGGACACCGAAGATCAACTCGGTGGCTGGTCCCCCGGGCAGACAGCCTCGGACACCTCGACCGGCGACACGATCGTCGGTCATCGAGAGTGTCCGGACCAGGGACCTCGTCCTCGCCACAAGCTTGCCTGACAGGGAAGTTTGACGCGGTGGGCCGGCTCCGCTAAGTTAGAGCAGTTGCCTCCGGGCGGGTCGAGAGACCGAAACGGATGCGCGTCTGTTCCTTGAGAACTCAACAGTGTGCCAAGTAGTCGATGCCAAGATGGTCCATCGCAGTGATGTGGTGGGTCTTGGTTGAGATGCGAGTCGTGATACCCGCCTCCGTGGGTGGGCGGCTCGAATACAGCCGAATCTGATTGGTCCTTCGGGACTGTTTCGTGTGTCGGTTGCCGGTCCGCTTTGGTGGTGCCGGTGCCATGTAGACATTTACGGAGAGTTTGATTCTGGCTCAGGACGAACGCTGGCGGCGTGCTTAACACATGCAAGTCGAACGGTGATGGCCAGCTTGCTGGTCTGATCAGTGGCGAACGGGTGAGTAACACGTGAGCAACCTGCCCTTGACTCTGGGATAACCACGGGAAACGGTGGCTAATACCGGATATGAGACGTACACGCATGTGTGGCGTCTGGAAAGATTTATCGGTCAAGGATGGGCTCGCGGCCTATCAGCTTGTTGGTGGGGTAATGGCCTACCAAGGCGACGACGGGTAGCCGGCCTGAGAGGGCGACCGGCCACACTGGGACTGAGACACGGCCCAGACTCCTACGGGAGGCAGCAGTGGGGAATATTGCACAATGGGCGCAAGCCTGATGCAGCGACGCCGCGTGAGGGATGACGGCCTTCGGGTTGTAAACCTCTTTCAGCAGGGAAGAAGCGCAAGTGACGGTACCTGCAGAAGAAGCGCCGGCTAACTACGTGCCAGCAGCCGCGGTAATACGTAGGGCGCAAGCGTTGATCCGGAATTATTGGGCGTAAAGAGCTCGTAGGCGGTTTGTCGCGTCTGCTGTGAAAACCTGAGGCTCAACCTCGGGCTTGCAGTGGGTACGGGCAGACTAGAGTGCGGTAGGGGTGACTGGAATTCCTGGTGTAGCGGTGGAATGCGCAGATATCAGGAGGAACACCGATGGCGAAGGCAGGTCACTGGGCCGCAACTGACGCTGAGGAGCGAAAGCATGGGGAGCGAACAGGATTAGATACCCTGGTAGTCCATGCCGTAAACGTTGGGCACTAGGTGTGGGGCTCATTCCACGAGTTCCGTGCCGCAGCAAACGCATTAAGTGCCCCGCCTGGGGAGTACGGCCGCAAGGCTAAAACTCAAAGAAATTGACGGGGGCCCGCACAAGCGGCGGAGCATGCGGATTAATTCGATGCAACGCGAAGAACCTTACCAAGGCTTGACATACACCGGAAAAGTGCAGAGATGCGCTCCCCGCAAGGTCGGTGTACAGGTGGTGCATGGTTGTCGTCAGCTCGTGTCGTGAGATGTTGGGTTAAGTCCCGCAACGAGCGCAACCCTCGTCCTATGTTGCCAGCGGGTTATGCCGGGGACTCATAGGAGACTGCCGGGGTCAACTCGGAGGAAGGTGGGGATGACGTCAAATCATCATGCCCCTTATGTCTTGGGCTTCACGCATGCTACAATGGCCGGTACAAAGGGCTGCGATACCGCGAGGTGGAGCGAATCCCAAAAAGCCGGTCTCAGTTCGGATTGGGGTCTGCAACTCGACCCCATGAAGTCGGAGTCGCTAGTAATCGCAGATCAGCAACGCTGCGGTGAATACGTTCCCGGGCCTTGTACACACCGCCCGTCAAGTCACGAAAGTCGGTAACACCCGAAGCCGGTGGCCCAACTCGTAAGAGAGGGAGCTGTCGAAGGTGGGACTGGCGATTGGGACTAAGTCGTAACAAGGTAGCCGTACCGGAAGGTGCGGCTGGATCACCTCCTTTCTAAGGAGCATCTGGCAGCCGTGCTCGCCTGTCATGGGTGGGTGCAGGGTGTCCAGGCCCGCACACACGGCGAACGATCGTGTGGTGGTGCTCGAGGGTGGAACATCGACTATGGCCGGCCTGGTGCCGGTGGTTGCTCTAGTACGCCTGCCGTTCGCGGTGGGGAGGGAACGAGTGGATCGCCGGATGATCTGGGTGGGCTTGGCACGCTGTTGGGTCCTGAGGGAACAGCCGGAAGGTTGGGAACTTGGGGTCGAGTCGCGCACTGTCGCCGCCTGTGGGTGGGGGTGGTGCGCGTCGGCCTGCGGGCCGCCTGGTCCTTCGAACCGCTCACCGTGTGGTGGGTAGGCGGGGGAGTGTAAGGGCGAGTCACCCGGTCGTAGCTTGAGAACTGCACAGTGGACGCGAGCATCTTTGAATGATCTTTGTGGTCAAGTTTATAAGGGCACAGGGTGGATGCCTTGGCACTAGGAGCCGAAGAAGGACGTTGTAGCCTGCGATAAGCCTCGGGGAGTTGGCAAACGAACCGTGATCCGAGGATGTCCGAATGGGGAAACCCCGCACGAGTCATGTCGTGTGACCCGCACCTGAATATATAGGGTGTGTGGAGGGAACGGCGGGAAGTGAAACATCTCAGTACCGCCAGGAAGAGATATTCCGTGAGTAGTGGCGAGCGAAAGCGGATCAGGCCAAACCGTCTACGTGTTCAAGCCGGCAGGCGTTGCGTATGCGGGGTTGTGGGACCTTGCTGTTGGTTCTGCCGAACCGACAGGGAGTCAGAAAGTCGCGTCATAGTCGAAGGGCATTGAAAGGCCCGGCACAGAGGGTGTGACCCCCGTAGACGAAATGGCGTGGCCTCCCGTGAGGGATCCCAAGTAGCTCCGGGCCCGAGAAACCTGGAGTGAATCTGCACAGACCACTGTGTAAGCCTAAATACTACCTAGTGACCGATAGCGGACAAGTACCGTGAGGGAAAGGTGAAAAGTACCCCGGGAGGGGAGTGAAATAGTACCTGAAACCGTGTGCCTACAATCCGTCGGAGCCTCCCTAGCAGGGGTGACGGCGTGCCTTTTGAAGAATGAGCCTGCGAGTTAGTGGTACGTGGCGAGGTTAACCCGTGTGGGGAAGCCGTAGCGAAAGCGAGTCCGAATAGGGCGTCTCAGTCGCGTGCTCTAGACCCGAAGCGGAGTGATCTAGCCATGGGCAGGGTGAAGCGCGGGTAAGACCGCGTGGAGGCCCGAACCCACCAGGGTTGAAAACCTGGGGGATGACCTGTGGTTAGGGGTGAAAGGCCAATCAAACTCCGTGATAGCTGGTTCTCCCCGAAATGCATTTAGGTGCAGCGTCACGCGTTTCTTGCCGGAGGTAGAGCTACTGGATAGCCGATGGGCCCCACCAGGTTACTGACGTTAGCCAAACTCCGAATGCCGGTAAGCCAGAGCGTGGCAGTGAGACTGCGGGGGATAAGCTCCGTAGTCGAGAGGGAAACAGCCCAGACCACCAGCTAAGGCCCCTAAGCGTATGCTAAGTGGGAAAGGATGTGGAGTTGCACAGACAACCAGGAGGTTGGCTTAGAAGCAGCCACCCTTGAAAGAGTGCGTAATAGCTCACTGGTCAAGTGATTCCGCGCCGACAATGTAGCGGGGCTCAAGCATACCGCCGAAGCTGTGGCATTCACACGATAACTAAGCCTTCGTGGTTCAGGTGTGTGGATGGGTAGGGGAGCGTCGTGTGGCGAGTGAAGTCGCGGGGTGACCCAGCGGTGGACGCTACACGAGTGAGAATGCAGGCATGAGTAGCGAATGACGGGTGAGAAACCCGTCCGCCGAATGACCAAGGGTTCCAGGGCCAGGCTAATCCGCCCTGGGTAAGTCGGGACCTAAGGCGAGGCCGACAGGCGTAGTCGATGGACAACGGGTTGATATTCCCGTACCGGCGAAGAACCGCCCATACCGAGCCCGGTGATGCTAAACGACCGAGCCGGCACACCACCCCTTCGGGGGTACCGTGCCGGGGAGCTCGTGACCCGAACCGGTAGTAGGTAAGCGTATTAACAGGGGTGACGCAGGAAGGTAGCCGTGCGTGGCGATGGTAGTCCACGTCCAAGGTCGTAGGGCGAGAGGTAGGCAAATCCGCCTCTCATGAAGCCTGAGAGCTGATGGTGACCGCGAACGCGGGAAAATGGTGATCCTATGCTGCCAAGAAAAGCCTCGACGCGAGGTTCTAGCCGCCCGTACCCCAAACCGACTCAGGTGGTCAGGTAGAGAATACCAAGGCGATCGAGAGAATCGTGGTTAAGGAACTCGGCAAAATGCCCCCGTAACTTCGGGAGAAGGGGGGCCTGAAGCGTGAACCGACTAGCTCGGGGAAGCGTGAAGGGCCGCAGAGACCAGGGAGAAGCGACTGTTTACTAAAAACACAGGTCCGTGCGAAGTCGCAAGACGATGTATACGGACTGACGCCTGCCCGGTGCTGGAAGGTTAAGAGGACGGGTCAGCCGCAAGGCGAAGCTCAGAATTTAAGCCCCAGTAAACGGCGGTGGTAACTATAACCATCCTAAGGTAGCGAAATTCCTTGTCGGGTAAGTTCCGACCTGCACGAATGGCGTAACGACTTCTCCGCTGTCTCAACCGCGAACTCGGCGAAATTGCACTACGAGTAAAGATGCTCGTTACGCGCAGCAGGACGGAAAGACCCCGGGACCTTTACTATAGCTTGGTATTGGTGTTCGGTGCGGCTTGTGTAGGATAGGTGGGAGACTGTGAAGCCGGCACGCCAGTGTCGGTGGAGTCAACGTTGAAATACCACTCTGGTCGCTCTGGATATCTAACCTCGGTCCGTGATCCGGACCAGGGACAGTGCCTGGTGGGTAGTTTAACTGGGGCGGTTGCCTCCTAAAATGTAACGGAGGCGCTCAAAGGTTCCCTCAGCCTGGTTGGCAATCAGGTGGCGAGTGCAAGTGCACAAGGGAGCTTGACTGTGAGACTGACAGGTCGAGCAGGGACGAAAGTCGGAACTAGTGATCCGGCGGTGGCTTGTGGAAGCGCCGTCGCTCAACGGATAAAAGGTACCCCGGGGATAACAGGCTGATCTTGCCCAAGAGTCCATATCGACGGCATGGTTTGGCACCTCGATGTCGGCTCGTCGCATCCTGGGGCTGGAGTAGGTCCCAAGGGTTGGGCTGTTCGCCCATTAAAGCGGTACGCGAGCTGGGTTTAGAACGTCGTGAGACAGTTCGGTCCCTATCCGCTGCGCGCGCAGGAAACTTGAGAAGGGCTGTCCCTAGTACGAGAGGACCGGGACGGACGAACCTCTGGTGTGCCAGTTGTTCCGCCAGGAGCACGGCTGGTTGGCTACGTTCGGAAGGGATAACCGCTGAAAGCATCTAAGCGGGAAGCCTGCTTCAAGATGAGGTTTCCACGGGGACTTGATCCCTGAGAGGCACCCAGCTAGACCACTGGGTTGATAGGCCGGATGTGGAAGAGGGGACGAAAGACCCTCGCAGCTGACCGGTACTAATATGCCGACAACTTCACCACCTTCATTCATTGCTACGCGTCCACTGTGCGGTTCCCGAGAGACGAACGGGAACCCGTTTGACAACTCGACAACGTTACGGCGGTCATAGCGAAGGGGAAACGCCCGGTCCCATTCCGAACCCGGAAGCTAAGCCCTTCAGCGCCGATGGTACTGCACTCGCCAGGGTGTGGGAGAGTAGGACGCCGCCGGACACTCATTCAGAAAGAGCCACCCCTCCGGGGGTGGCTCTTTCTGTTTACCCAAACGTCCCGAGGTCGGTTTCCCCAAGGGCGCCCGGGACAATCCGGGCCGGCCGGAGAGATGCATATGCATCGGGGACCGGTCCCATCCATCGCGACAAGGACGCCAGGGATGGCCGGTGAGGCTCGCCGCGGACGGGGCGTTGCCCCGTAGCCCGGGGTTCAGGTTGATGGGCTCCAGGCTACGAGGCCAGACGTGCCGGTCAGGCGGGGTCGGAGATGAACAGGACGGCGCCCAGCGGCGGTACGCGGATCGTGGCGGAGTACAGCCGGCCGTAGTGCGGCTCGGTGGTGGCCTCGATCTCCCCGAGGTTGCCGACGCCGGAACCCCCGTAGGCGACGGAGTCGGAGTTGTAGGCCTCGCGCCAACGCCCGGCTTTCGGCAGGGCGAGACGGTAGCTCTCGTGCGGGACGCCGGAGAAGTTGACGACCACCGCGACGTCCGGGCTGTCGGTCCCCTTGCGCAGGTACGCGAGCAGGTTGTGGTCCGCGGCGTCGGAGTCGATCCACTCGAATCCGTCTGGCGTGTGGTCGAGCTCCCACAGCGCCGGCGTCTTCCGGTAGAGGGCGTTGAGGTCGCGGAGGGCGTCCCACACGCCGTGGTGGCTGGCGTCGAAGTCCAGCGCGCCCCAGTCGATCGACTTGCCCTCGGCCCACTCGGTGCGCTGTGCGAACTCGGAGCCCATGAACAGGAGCTGCTTGCCGGGGTGGGTCCACTGGTACGCCAGCAGGAGGCGGACGCCGGCGAGCTTCTGCCAATGGTCACCAGGCATGCGGCCGTACAGGGAGCCCTTGCCGTGCACGACCTCGTCGTGGCTGATCGGGAGGATGAAGCGCTCGGAGTAGGCATAGACCATCGAGAACGTGATCTCGTGGTGGTGATAACGACGATGGATGGGTTGCTCGGCGAGGTAGCGGAGCGTGTCGTTCATCCAGCCCATGTTCCACTTGAGGCCGAACCCGAGTCCGTCGCTGTTGGTCGGGGCGGTGACGCCCGGCCAGGCGGTGGACTCCTCGGCGATCATCATGGTGCCGGGGGCGCGCCGGTAGGCGGTCGCGTTGGCCTCCTGGAGGAACGAGATCGCTTCGAGGTTCTCGCGGCCGCCGTACTTGTTGGGCCGCCACTGTCCCGGGCGGCGGGAGTAGTCCAGGTACAGCATCGACGCGACGGCGTCGACGCGGAGGGCGTCGACATGGAACACCTCGAGCCAGTAGACGGCGTTGGCGACGAGGAAGTTGCGGACCTCGACCCGTCCGAAGTTGAAGACGTACGTGCCCCAGTCGGGGTGCTCTCCGAGCAGCGGGTCGGGGTGCTCGTACAACGACGTGCCGTCGAAGTGGGCGAGCGACCACTCGTCCTTCGGGAAGTGTGCAGGTACCCAGTCCACGATGACGCCGATGCCGGCGCGGTGCAGGGTGTCGACGAGGAACCGGAAGTCGTCGGGATGGCCGAAGCGGGACGTCGGCGCGAAGTACGACGACACCTGGTATCCCCACGAGCCGCCGAACGGGTGCTCCGCGACCGGCAGGAACTCGACGTGCGTGAAGCCGAGGGCCAGCACGTACTCGGTGAGCTGGTTCGCGAGCTCGCGGTAGGACAGGCCGAGGCGCCAGGAGCCGAGGTGGACCTCGTAGATGCTCATGGGTCCGGTGTGCGGGTCCCGCTGGGCGCGGGCGGTCATCCACTCGTCGTCGGACCACTCGAAGCGGGTCTCGACGACCACGGAGGCGGTCGCGGGCGGGACCTCGGTGCCCTGCGCGAGGGGATCGGCCTTCTGCCGCCACGACCCGTCCTGGCCCAGGATCTCGAACTTGTACCGTGCCCCGGCGGTCACGCCGGGTGCGAAGACCTCCCACACGCCGCTGTCGCCGAGGGAGCGCATCGCGTGGGTCGCGCCCTGCCAGTGGTTGAAGTCGCCGACCACGCGCACGGCCCGTGCGCTGGGTGCCCAGACGGCGAAGGACGTGCCCTGGACCTCGCCCAGCACCCCCGGGTACGTCCGGACGTTCGCGCCGAGCACCGTCCACAGCTGTTCGTGGCGGCCCTCACGGATGAGGTGGCGGTCGAGCTCCTGGACGGTGGGCAGGAAGCGGTACGGGTCGTCCACGAGCGTCGCGCGACCGTCGTACGTCACCTCGATGCGGTAGTCGGGCACGTCGGTACCCGGGAGCACGGCGACCCAGATGCCGTCCTGCTCGTGCCGGGCGGCCACCCGGGTGTCGGGCGTGATGACCACGACCTTCTCGGCGAGCGGGCGCAGCGTGCGGATCGTGACGCCACCGTCCGCGACGTGGGGACCGAGGACGCCGTGGGGGTCGTAGTGGGCGCCTTCGGCGATGGTGCGCAGGGTGTCGGGGTCGACGGGTACCGGGGAGGGCGCGGCCTGGCTCATCCCCCTACCCAACCACCCGGAGGGGGTACGTGCAGGTGGACCTGCCGAACGAACGCGCCGGTCATCGCGCGGACAGGACGCCCGGTGCCTGGGCGGGTCAGCTCGGCCGGCCCCCGGCGTCGGACGGGGCAGCGGGGCGGTCAGACCGCGGGCGACGTGCGGGCGCCGTGCTCCCGCGGGAGATGAGGCAGGGCAGGGGAGCGCTCGACGAGACGACGGCCCCTGAGGCGAGGAGGTTGAGCACGCTGTCGGCGACCTGCACCCCCATGCCGTGCACGTCGAGGCTCATGGCGGACAGCGGGGGGTGCGACAGGCGGCACAGGGCGGAGTCGTCCCAGGCCAGGAGCGAGAGCCGCTCGGGGACCGTGATGCCGAGCTCGCCGGCGACACGGAGTCCGGCGACGGCCATGACGTCGTTGTCGTAGATGATGGCGGACGGTGCCGAACCGCGGCCGAGCAGGGTGCGCGTCGCACGGACGCCCGACTCCTCGCCGTAGTCGCCCTCCAGCACGCTGCCCTGGGCGCCCAGCCGGGCGCACTCGCTGACGAACGCCTCCGTGCGCGCCTGGGTGTGCGCGAGGCGGCGCGGCCCGGACACGCGTCCGAGCCGGACATGGCCGAGGGCGACGAGGTGGCCCACGGCGTCGCGCATCGCCTGGGCGTTGTCGATCCACACGTGGGACACGGGCATCTCGCGGGTCGGTCCGCCGACCACGACCGTGGGGATGCCGAGCTCCTGGAGCACGTCCAGCCGGGTGTCCTCCACGGCCACGTTCACCACCACGACGGCGTCGACGAGCTGACCCTCGCCCCACCGGCGGTACGCGCGGATCTCCGCCTCCTGGTCCGGCACCACGTGCAGGAGGAGCGAGCGGCCCTCGACGGCGATCGACTCCTCGATGCCGGCGATCAGCTCCATGAAGAAGGGCTCGAGTCCGAGCATCCGGGCGGGCCTGGCCAGCACCAGGCCGACCGCGTCCATCCGTGGGGTCACGCTCGCCAGCGTAACGGCGGAGCGCACCTGGCCCGCGCCCCTCCGGTGGGCGTCAGGCGGTGCCGGGCCGTGGCAGTGACCCGTTCGAGCGCGCGCTCGCGACGGCGGACGCCGGTGGTGCAGGAACGACGACGTCGTTGGCCGTGCGGAGCACGGGGTGGCGGGTCAGCGCCTGCGGGTCGAACCGGCCGAGCGTGCGGACGTGGAAGCTCACGGAGGTCCCGGCGGGGACGTCGACCACGGCGTCGTCCACGACGGCGTCCGGATCGAGGCGGTCGACGAGAAGGGTGACCGCCCGGGCCAGCGACGTGGCGTGCACGTCGACGCGGTAGCCGTCCTGCTCGGGGCTCACGGTGGCGCGCAGCGGTCGAGGGTCCAGCCGCAGGTCGACGTCGTCGACCCACGTGTGCACCGTCCTCACGTCATGGAGCCCGTCCGCGAGCACGGCGACGAGCGCCTCCGTCGTCGCGTTTTCGGGCTCAGCGACGTCGTCGGGCAGGGCGAAGAGGCCGACCGACCACGCACCGACCGCGAGGGTGAGATCGACCCCGGACAGCACGGTGCCGTCGAGCTGCTGCCGTGAGACGTGGACGGCACCCTGCCAGATGGCTGGGGTGTCGTTCACGACCGCCAGCCTGAGCCGACCGTCGCGGCGCTGGACCGTGAGCGTCCTCGGCCGGTACGCGTGCTTGAGCGCGTACCAGAGCGGCTTGGCGCGCTCGTCGCCGTCGACCGCGGACCAGGACGTCACGGGCCAGCAGTCGTTGAGCTGCCAGACGATCGCCCCTGCCGTGCGCGGCCACCACGACCGGTAGTGCTCGATCGCGAACCGGACCGCACGCGCCTGGTTGAGCTGGGTGGCCCAGTGCCAGTCGACGAAGTCGTCGGGCACGCCGAGGTGCGGTGCGAGACCCCGGTCGAGCTTCCCGTTGCCGTCGTCCGCCTTCTGGTGCAGCAGGAAGGCGGGGTCGTCCTTGGTGAGCGCGTCGCCGACCACCGGGCGGACGGCTCGGGTGAGCGTGGCCCACGTCGGCGGACCCTGGAACCCGAACTCCGAGCAGAACCGCGGCACCTCGTCGCCGTACGCGGTCCAGTCGACGCGGTTCCACACCTCCCACTGGTGGTGGGTGCCGTGGGCGGGATCGTTGGGGTGGACGTCGTCGAGGGCGTGGCCGGGGGAGGACGGCGAGCCGTCGGAGTACGGACGCGTCGGGTCGAGCTCCGCGACGACGCCCTTGAGCAGCTGCGTGGCGTACCGGTAGCCCCAGGTGCGGCCACCGAGCGCCCCCTGCCAGCCCCAGTCCACGAAGCCCCACAGGTTCTCGTTGCCGCCGTTCCACAGCACGAGCGACGGGTGCGGCGTGAGCCGGGCGACGTGCTCGCGGGCCTCCGCCTCCAGCTCGTCCCAGAGGGGCTGCTCCTCGGGGTATGCCGCGCAGGCGAGCAGGAAGTCCTGCCACACCAGCACGCCTCGCTCGTCGCACAGCTCGTAGAAGTCCTCGGACTCGTAGATCCCGCCGCCCCACACGCGCAGCAGGTTGAGGTGGGCGTCGACGGCCTGGTCGATGCGGTGCGCCAGCCGTTCGCGGGTGATGCGGGTGAGCAGGTGGTCGTCCGGGATCCAGTTCGCGCCCTTGACGAAGATCGGCCGGCCGTTGACGCGGAAGGTGAACGGCGTGCCGTCCTCGTCCGGCGCCGTGTCGAGCTCGACCGTCCGGAAGCCCACGCGTCGGGTCCACGTGTCCAGCGCAGCGGGCCGCTCGGCGTCCGGGTCCACGAGCACCACGGAGAGCTCGGACAACGGCTGCGCGCCATGGCCGGTGGGCCACCACAGCGCGACGTGCGGGACCTCGAGCGTGACGACGCCCGACGACGTGCCGACGGGGAGGGTCATCGTCGCCTCGGCGCCACCCACCTGGGCGCGCACGACCAGCGGGACGTCGGCTCCGGGCAGGCCGGAACGCTCGACGTCGACGTGCACGGCCACGTGGCCGGTGCCCTCGCTGTCGACCGTCACCAGGGGGCGGACGGAGGCCAGCCGCGCCACCCGCCAGCGCTCCACCGTGACCGGCCGCCACAGGCCGGCGGTCTGCAGGTCCGGTCCCCAGTCCCAGCCGAACGAGCAGGCCATCTTCCGGACCATGTTGAACGGCTGCTCGTACGCGAGCGGGCGGGCGCCCAGCCGCTCGGCCTCGGCCTCGGCGTGCCCGAGCGCCGAGGTGAGCGCGACCCGCAGCCGCTGGGTGGCCGGGCGGACGAGGTCGCGCAGGTCGAACCGGAACGACCGGTGCATGTTGGCGGTGCGACCGAGCTCGTGGTCGTCGAGCGTGATCACCGCGACGGTGTCGACGCCCTCGAGCACCAGGTCGACGCGCTCGTCGGTCTCTGGCGGGGCGAGGTGCAGGTCGCGTTCGTACAGCCAGTCGGCGCGACGCATCCACGCCACGGTCTCCTCGTGCCGGTCGAGGTAGGGGTCCGGGATCAGGCCCGCGCCGAGCAGGGCCGTGTGGCTCGTGCTCGGCACGTGCGTGCGGACGCGGCGGCCGACGAGGTCCTCGGGGACCGTGCTCCCGACGGCCGTGACCGTCCAGCCGTCGAACAGGGCGTGCGTGTGCATGGGAGCTCCAGGTCGTGGCAGGGGCGCTGCTGTGGCACGAACGCCGGGTTGCCGATGGCTCGTGCGGCTGCCGGACGGCATTGTTCGGCAAGTGAACAAAGTAAGTCAACGCTCGTGTCGCGGCCACCGACGTCGCCGGCTCCGGTCGTTATGGTGGGCGCGGTCCGTGCATCGTTGGAAGGGGAGACCTGTGAGGAGATCGCAGCCCGGGCTCGGCGCCGCCCACGCGTCCAGCCGTGCAGCGATCCTCGACCTGATCCGGGCGTCCGGCACCATCAGCCGGGTCGAGCTCACGCGCGCGACGGGGCTCACCGCAGCGACGATCTCCACCGTCGTCCGCCGGCTGATCGACGACGGGCTCGTCCTGGAGGTCGGCCGCGCCGAGTCGACCGGCGGCAAGCCGCGCATGCTTCTCGAGCTCGACCCCCTGGCCCGGTACGCCGTCGGCGTCCACCTCGACCACGCCGGCATCACCTACGTGATCGCCAACCTGGGTGGCGCCATCGTCGCCCGCTGGAAGCGGCCCGGCGCCGGCTCGGACGACCCGGGCGAGGTCGTCGACCGCATCGCCGGCGAGATCTCCGCCACCGTCGCGCGCGTCGGCGTCGACCCCGCCCGGCTGCTCGGGCTCGGCGTGGTGTCGCCGGGACCGATCTCGACGTCGACCGGCATGACGCTCACGCCGCCGGTCATGCAGGCGTGGACGGAGTTCCCGCTCGCCGCCGCCCTCGAGGACGCGGTCGGCCTGCCCGTGCTGCTCGACAACGACGCCACCGCGGCCGCGATCGGGGAGTACTGGTCCGGCGGCATCGCCGCGGGGGCGGCGTTCGCGGCGCTCTACATGGGCACCGGGATCGGCGCCGGGATCATCGTCGACGGCACCGTCTACCGCGGGTCCAGCTCGAACGCGGGCGAGATCGGCCACATCTGCGTCGACCTCGACGGGCCGCCGTGCTGGTGCGGTGGCGTCGGCTGTGTCGAGGCGCTCGCGGGCCCCGCAGCCGTGGTGGCGGCCGCGCGGGAAGCCGGCGTCGAGCTACCCGGTCGGGTGGTGTCCGAGGACTTCGCGGTGCTCGCCCGTGCTGCGGCGAGGGGCGAGCAGCAACCGATGGAGCTCCTGCAGCGGTCCGCCCGCTACGTCGGCGTCGCCGCCCAGACCCTCGCCAACGTCCTCGACCTGGAGCTCGTGGTGCTCACCGGGCCGGCGTTCGCGCTCGCCGGTTCGCTGTACGTGCCCGAGGTGGAAAGGCGTCTGGCGCGGTCGTTCTTCGCACGCGGCAGCCACCCCGTGCGTGTGGCCATCTCGACGAATGCGCCCGAGGCCGCCGCCGTCGGTGCGGCAGCACTCGTGCTGCAGAGCGAGCTCGCTCCTCGGCGGGCCGGGATGCGGATGCCCGAACGGTCTCTCGAGGTGCCGACCGGGACGTGACTGCTCAGCCGAGCAGCCGGTCCAGCCCGGCCATCGGGATCGACACCCACGACGGCCGGTTGCGGGACTCGTACACGACCTCGTACAGCGTCTTGTCCAGCTCCAGGGCCCGCAGCAGGACCGGGCTGGTAGGCGTGCCGTCGACACCGGCCGCGTAGCCGTCGAGCAGGGCGGCCCGGGCCCCGTCAGTCCAGGCCGCCGCGGCCTCACCGGTCAGGCCGCCCACCGCCGCCGCGTAGTCGAACGACCGGAGCATCCCCGCCACGTCGCGCACCGCCAGGTCCGGCCGGGTGCGCTGCTCCAGCGGCGCCGACGGCTCGCCCTCGAAGTCCGTGACGAACCACCGGTCGGTCGACCGCAGCACCTGGCCCAGGTGCAGGTCACCGTGGACGCGTTGCCGCGGCGGCGCCGTCGACAGGGCCCGGACCTGTGCGAGCACCGCCTCGACCGCCGGGGCGAAGCGTGCCAGAGCCGGTACCGCGGACGTCGACCACGCGAACCGGCCGGCCAGCGAGGACGCCACCGCCTCCGGGCCGTCCTCCGGGCGCGTCGTGGAGTCCGTGCCGAAACCGCGCACCAGCGCCGCGTGCATCGTCGCCACCACCTCGCCGAGCTCGCGCCCGAGCGCGGCGAACGACTCACCACGCTCCGCGTACCCGCATGCCAGCACGAACCCGTCCTTCGCCTGCGGCACGAACGCGCTCAGCACCCCGAGGTACCCGCGCTCGGTGCCGCCGTCCGGTGCCGGCCAGCCGCTCTCGTACCAGGCCAGCGGCGCGGGCACGTGCGTCCAGCCGACCTCGACGAGCCTGCGGGGGACCTCGACGTCCGGGTTCTCCCCGGGCTGGACCGCCCGCAGCACCTTGAGGATCGCCGTCGGCTGCTCCCCGCCCAGGATCACCGACGAGTTGGACTGCTCACCGGACACGGCACGGGCCGTCTCCGGGTCGGCGGACGTGCCCGGACCGTCAGCGGCCGCCAGCCACGCCCGCACGAACGCCGGGTGCGCTGCGCCGTCCAGGACGGCACGGCCGTCCAGCACCCCCAGCGCGTGGTCCGGGACGTCGGCACCGGCGGGCGCGTGCACGAGGGGGACCTGCAGGACCGCGTCGATCGAGCCGGCGCGCACCCGGACGAGGACGAGCTCCACGTCGTCGGCCAGCGGCCGGCGCTCGACGACCGTGAGCGTCGCCTCAGCGCCCTTCGCGGGGTACCACCGACGTGCCGGCAGCCAGCCGCGCAGCAGCTCGAGCAGTGCCACGTCGGGCGTCGTCAT
Organism: Cellulomonas sp. URHB0016; assembly: GCF_054057935.1. Lineage (NCBI taxonomy): Bacteria > Bacillati > Actinomycetota > Actinomycetes > Micrococcales > Cellulomonadaceae > Cellulomonas > Cellulomonas sp. URHB0016. Next base: position 3,757,017 of record NZ_JBSRZU010000001.1, read on the forward strand.
GGCGCCGTCAGCTCGAGCCAGTAGAAGTCGCGCGAGCCCAGGGTGAAGAACGCGGTGCCGGCGTCCGACACGGTCGAGAACGCCGCGCCGCCGAACACGTCGCGCATCGACCAGCCGGCGAGCTCGGGAAGCTTCAGCATCGCGGCCCGGGCCGTCGAGGCGAGGTTCGCGACGCACAGCAGCTGCTCGTCGGCCGTGGTCCGCAGGAACGCGAGCACGGCGTCGTTGTCGCTCTGCACCACCTGGAAGTCGCCCTTGCCGAGCGCGGGGTGGCGGCGCCGCACGGTCAGCATGCCGCGGACCCAGTGCAGGAGCGACGTGGGCTGCGCCAGCTGTGCCTCGACGTTCGTGTGGCTGTAGTGGTGCACGAGCGACTGGACGAGCGGCAGGTAGAGCTTGCCCGGGTCGGCCGTCGAGAATCCCGCGTTCCGGTCCGGCGTCCACTGCATCGGCGTGCGCACCGCGTCACGGTCCGGCAGCCAGATGTTGTCGCCCATCCCGATCTCGTCGCCGTAGTACAGGCACGGGCTGCCCGGCAGGCTCAGGAGCAGGGCGTGCGCGAGCTCGATCTCCTTGCGGGAGTTGTCCAGCAGCGGGGCGAGCCGCCGGCGGATGCCGACGTTGGCGCGCATCCGGGAGTCCGGCGCGAACCAGCCGTACATCGACGCGCGCTCCTCGGTGGACACCATCTCGAGCGTCAGCTCGTCGTGGTTGCGCAGGAACGTGCTCCACTGCCCGCCCTTGGGGATGGCCGGCGTGTCGGCGAGGATGTCGATGATCTGCGTCGCCCGCTGGTCGCGGATCGCGTAGTAGATCCGCGGCATCACCGGGAAGTGGAAGCACATGTGGCACTCCGGCTCGTCCTCCGTGCCGAAGTAGTGCACGACGTCCTCGGGCCACTGGTTCGCCTCGGCCAGCATGATGCGCCCCGGGAACTCCTCCTCGAGCATGGCGCGGACGTCCCGGAGGAACGCGTGGGTCTCCGGGAGGTTCTCGCAGTTCGTGCCCTCCTGCTCGAACAGGTACGGCACCGCGTCGAGCCGGAAGCCGTCGACGCCCAGCCGGAGCCAGAACCGGGCGACGTCCTTCATCGCCTCGACGACGCGCGGGTTCTCGAAGTTGAGGTCGGGCTGGTGGCTGAAGAACCGGTGCCAGAAGTACTGGCGTCGCACGGGGTCGAACGTCCAGTTCGACGTCTCGGTGTCGACGAAGATGATCCGGGCGTCCTGGTAGCGCGTGTTGTCGTCGCTCCACACGTAGAAGTCGCCGTACGGGCCCTCGGGGTCGGACCGCGACGCCTGGAACCACGGGTGCTGGTCGCTCGTGTGGTTCATCACCAGGTCGACCACCAGGCGCATACCCCGGGCGTGCGCCTTCTCGATGAGCTCGACGAAGTCCTGGACGGTGCCGTACTGCGCGGCGATGGCCGTGTAGTCCGCGACGTCGTACCCGCCGTCCCGCAGCGGGCTCGGGTAGAACGGCGGCAGCCAGAGGCAGTCGATGCCGAGCCACTGGAGGTAGTCGAGGCGGTCGATGAGGCCGCGCAGATCACCGCTGCCGGCACCCGTCGCATCGGAGAAGCAGCGCAGCATGACCTCGTAGAACACGGCCGTGCGGTACCACTCCGGGTCGTGGACCAGGCCGGTGGGCGTCTCACCCGCTGCCGGCACGGCCGGCTGGCGCCGGGGGGGCAGGGCGGTCAGCGCGATCTGCCCGGTGGTCGGGGCCGGCTCCCGCACGCGCACGGGAGGGAAGGGCGGCTCCGGCGTCGTCACGGGGCGTCCAGCGAGACGACGTGGGCCTGGCGCACGCTCGGGTCGAACCGCACGTACACCGTCGAGCCCCACGCGTACGTGTCGCCCGACAGGACGTCGCGGGCGACCACCGGACGGTCGGTGGGCAGCCCGAACGCCGCCATGTCGAGCTCCACGCCCGCCTCGCGGGTGTTCCAGGTGTCGAGGTTGAGCACGACGACCACGGTGTCCGGCCGTCCGGTCGGCGAGTGCGCGGCGTCGAGATGACGTGAGAAGGCGAGGACCGCCGGGTCGGTCGTGGGGTGCACCCGGAGGTTGCGCAGCTGCTGCAGCGCGGGGTGCGCGCGCCGGATCCCGTTGAGCCGGCCGAGCAGCATCGCGATGCCGAGCGCGTCGCCTCTCGACCAGTCGCGCGGCTTGAACTCGTACTTCTCGTTGTCGATCTGCTCGTCGACACCGGGGCGGGGCACGTCCTCCACGAGCTCGTAGCCGGAGTAGATGCCCCACGTCGGGGACCCCGTGGCCGCGAGCACGGCCCGGACGGCGAAGCCGCGGACCCCCGTCGCCTGGAGGTACGGCGGCAGGATGTCGTGCGTCGTGGGCCAGAAGCTGGGCCGCATCCACGCCGCCTGGTCGCCGGACACCTCGGTGAGGTACTCGGTGATCTCGTCCTTCGTGTTCCGCCAGGTGAAGTACGTGTACGACTGGTGGAAGCCGATCTTCGCGAGGGTCTGCATCATCGCGGGCTTCGTGAACGCCTCCGACAGGAAGATCACGCCCGGGTGGGCGCGGCGGACGTCCGCCAGGAGCCAGGACCAGAAGTCCAGGGGCTTGGTGTGCGGGTTGTCCACCCGGAACAGGGTCACGCCGTGGTCGATCCAGACCTGCAGCACCCGGCGGATCTCCTGGGCGATGCCCTGAGGGTCGTTGTCGAAGTTGAGCGGGTAGATGTCCTGGTACTTCTTCGGCGGGTTCTCGGCGTACGCGATGGTCCCGTCGGCGCGCGTCGTGAACCACTCGGGGTGCTCGGTGACCCACGGGTGGTCGGGCGAGCACTGCAGGGCCACGTCGAGCGCCACCTCCAGGCCGAGACCACGGGCGGCGGCGACGAACGCGTCGAAGTCGTCGAACGTGCCCAGGCTCGGCTCGATCGCGTCGTGGCCGCCGGCCTCGGAGCCGATCGCGTACGGCGAGCCGGGGTCGCCGGGCTGCGCGTCCAGCGAGTTGTTGCGGCCCTTGCGGTACGTGCTGCCGATGGGGTGGATCGGCGTCAGGTAGACGACGTCGAAGGCCATCTCGGCGATCCGCGGCAGCTCGAGCGCGGCGGTGCGCAGCGTGCCGGTCCGCCACGTGCCGGTGTCCGGGTCCACCGTCGCGCCCTGTGAGCGCGGGAAGAGCTCGTACCACGCCCCTGCGAGCGCCAGCGGTCGGTCGACGACCAGGGGGTATCGCTCGGACGAGGTGACCATGTCGCGCAGCGGCTCGTCTGCGAGGGCGGCACGGACCTCCGCGGACAGCCCGGCCGCGAGCCGCGCGAGCGGCGGCCGGCCCGTGTCCCGCAGCGCGTGCGCAGCGTCGACGAGCACCTGGGCGCTACCGGGCGACATCGCCTCCGGGCCCGTCCGGGTGGCCGCGCGGGACAGCACGCGCGCCCCCTCCGTGAGCATGAGCTCGACGTCGATACCCGCCTCGACCTTGATCGCCGCATCGTGCGCCCACGTGCCGAACGGGTCCGACCAGCCCTCCACGCGGAAGGTCCACGGACCGGTGCGGTCCGGGACGACCCACCCCTCGAAGCGGTCCAGCCCGGGCGCGATGTCGACCATCCGGGTGCGGACCCGGTCGACGCCGTCGGGGTCGGTGAGCACGGCGGTGGCGGCGACCGCGTCGTGGCCCTCGCGGAACACGGTCGCGCGGACCGGCACCGCCTCGCCGACCACGGCCTTCGCCGGGAACCGGCCCTCCTCGGCGACGGGTGCCACGTCGACGACCGGGATGCGGCCGATCCGGGGCGCCAGGGCGGGGGGAGTCGTCCCCGACGGTGTCCCGGCCTGTGCCGCCGCCCGTGATGTCGCCCGGGTCGTCGCCGTCGCCGGTGTCTCAGCCGCGGTCTCAGCGGCGGTCTCAGCGGGGGTCTCGGCCGGGCGCTCGGCCTGCGGCTCGGTGGAGGCACCGAGCGGTGCGGCAGGGACCGGCGTCGCCGCGACACCGGAGGCCGGCGGCGTGGCGCTCGTGCGGCGGGAGGGCGACCCGGGGGCGCGGGACGGAGGGGAAGTCGTCACGTTCCTGAACCTATCCGCACGGCGACCCCCCGGGCATCCGGTGCGCCGGAGCGCGGCCCCCGCTGTCCGATCTGCGTAGTGTCGGGAGACGTGAGGGCCATCCGCCGGTTCGTCGTCCGCACCGTGCTGCCCGACGAGCTCGCGCCCCTCGACGAGCTCGCGCACAACCTCCGCTGGTGCTGGCACCCGGCGACCCGCGACCTGTTCGCCGACATCGACCGCGACCGGTGGGCCACGGTCGGCGGCGATCCGGTGGCACTGCTCGGCGCCACCGGGCCGGACCGGCTGGCGGCGCTCGCGGCGGACCAGGCGTTCGTCGACCGGGTGCGCAGCGCTGTCGACGACCTGCGGACGTACCTCACGGCACCCCGCTGGTACCAGCAGCAGCGGGCCGAGAACCTGCCGCGGTCGATCGCGTACTTCTCGCCGGAGTTCGGCATCACGTCGGTCCTGCCCCAGTACTCGGGCGGGCTCGGCATCCTCGCGGGCGACCACCTCAAGAGCGCGTCCGACCTCGGCGTCCCGCTGGTCGGGGTCGGCCTGCTGTACGGCGCGGGGTACTTCACGCAGTCGCTCACACGGGACGGCTGGCAGGTGGAGACGTACCCGGTGCTCGATCCCGACGGCATGCCGCTCACGCTGCTGCGCGAGCCGGAGGGGGCGCCCGCGGTCGTGACCGTCGAGCTGCCCGGGGGCGCCACGTTGCACGCCCACGTGTGGCGGGCGGCCGTGGGGCGGGTCCCGCTGCTGCTCCTCGACTCGGACGTGCCCGAGAACGACGACGCGGTCCGCCGCGTCACCGACCGGCTGTACGGCGGTGGCGGGGAGCACCGGCTGCGCCAGGAGCTGCTGCTCGGTGTCGGCGGCGTGCGGGCGCTGCGCGCGTGGTCGCGCCTCAGCGGTGCGCCGGAGCCGGAGGTGTTCCACACCAACGAGGGGCACGCGGGGTTCCTGGGCGTCGAGCGGATCCGCGAGCTCGTCGCGACGGGCCTCGACTTCGACGAGGCACTCGAGGCGGTCCGGGCCGCGACCGTGTTCACGACGCACACCCCTGTCCCGGCGGGCATCGACCGCTTCGAGGCCACGCTCGTGGCGCAGCACTTCGGCGGTGACAACGAGCGTCCGGGTGTGCCGGTCGGGCGCGTGCTCGCCCTGGGTGCGGAGGACCACGAAGGTGGTGACCCGCTCGTGTTCAACATGGCCGTCATGGGCCTGCGGCTCGGTGGACGCGCCAACGGGGTGTCGCTCCTGCACGGCCAGGTCTCCCGGAGCATGTTCGCGGGGCTGTGGCCCGGGTTCGACGACGCCGAGGTGCCCATCGGGTCCGTGACCAACGGCGTGCACGCGCCGACCTGGGTGCACCCCTCGCTCGTCGACCTGGTGCAGCGGCGGCTGCGGCCGGAGGAGGTCGCCACGGGGAGCGGCTGGCTGCGCGGCGACGCGATCCGGGACGACGAGCTGTGGGCCCTGCGCCGGTCGCTCCGCGCGGAGCTCGTCACCGAGGCGCGTGCGCGGCTGCGCCGGTCGTGGCTGCGCCGGGGGGCGAGCGGGGCGGAGCTCGGCTGGGTCGACGACGTCCTGTCGCCCGACGTGCTGACCATCGGGTTCGCGCGCCGGGTGCCGACCTACAAGCGGCTCACGCTGATGCTGCGGGACCCGGACCGGCTGCGGGCCCTGCTGCTGCACCCTGAACGGCCGGTCCAGCTCGTCGTGGCGGGCAAGTCGCACCCCGACGACGACCAGGGCAAGCGGCTCGTCCAGCAGCTCGTCCGGTTCGCCGACTCCCCGGACGTCCGGCACCGCATCGTATTTCTGCCCAACTACGACATCGCCATGGCGCAGGCGCTCTACCCGGGCTGCGACGTCTGGCTGAACACCCCGCTGCGGCCGCTCGAGGCGTGCGGCACGTCCGGGATGAAGTCGGCCCTGAACGGCGGCCTGAACCTGTCCGTGCTCGACGGGTGGTGGGACGAGTGGTTCGACGGCGAGAACGGCTGGGCCGTCCCCACCGCGGACGGTGTCGACGACGTCGACCGGCGCGACGACCTCGAGGCGGCAGCGCTGTACGACCTGGTCGAGCACCAGGTGGCGCAGCGGTTCTACGACCGGGACGGCAGCGGCCTGCCCGTCCGCTGGCTCGAGATGGTGCGGCACACGCTCGCGACGCTCGGCCCGAAGGTGCAGGCCACCCGGATGGTCGCCGACTACGTGCGGTTCCTCTACGTGCCCGCGACGACGGCCGGCCGCACGCTCGCAGCGTCCGACCATGGCGGCGCACGCGAGCTGGCCGCGTGGAAGGCGCGCGTGCGCGCGGCGTGGAGGCACGTGCACGTCGACCACGTGGAGACCGGCGGCATCGGCGAGGTGCCGCAGGTCGGCGACGAGCTGCACGTGAAGGCGTACGTGGCCCTCGGCTCCCTCGACCCGGACGACGTGCAGGTCCAGGTGGTGCACGGCCGCGTCACCGAGACCGACGACCTCGACGGCTGCTCGGTCGACGCGCTCCGGCTCGTCGAGTCGTTCGAGGCAGGTCGGCACGCCTTCGGCGGCGACGTGCGGCTGGAGTCGTCAGGGCCGTTCGGCTACACCGTCCGGGTGGTGCCGTACCGGCCCGGCCTGTCGACCGTCGCCGAGCTGGCGCTCGTGGCCAACGCGCCCGCCTGAGCGCGCTCCTGGACGAGCGTCCGACGTCGTACAGTCGGCCTCATGGACACCCACGACGTCGTGGTCGTCGGCGCAGGCCTCGCCGGCCTGGTCGCCACCGCCGAGCTGCTCGCCGCCGGGCGGCGGGTCACGCTCCTGGACGCGGAGCCCGCGGCGTCGCTCGGCGGGCAGGCGTTCTGGTCCTTCGGCGGGCTCTTCCTCGTCGACTCGCCGGAGCAGCGCCGCCTGGGCATCCAGGACTCCGCCGAGCTCGCGCTCGCGGACTGGCTCGGCTCGGCGGCGTTCGTCGACGACGGCTCCGACCGCTGGGGGCGCGCGTGGGCCGAGGGGTTCGTCGACTTCGCCGCGGGGGAGATGCGGCCGTGGCTGCACGGGCAGGGCGTGCGGTGGTTCCCGCTCGTGCAGTGGGCCGAGCGCGGCGGCTACCTGGCGGACGGGCACGGCAACTCCGTGCCACGGTTCCACGTGACCTGGGGGACCGGCCCCGGCATCCTCGAGCCGTTCGTGCGGGTGCTGCTCGACGCCCGCCGCGAGGGCCGCGCCGACGTCCGGTTCCGGCACCGGGTCACGGAGGTCGTCACCACCGACGGCCGCGTCACCGGTGTCCGCGGTGAGGTGCTGGCGCCTTCCGGCGTGGAGCGAGCAGTGCCCAGCTCCCGCGAGGTCCTCGAACCGTTCGAGCTCACCGCGTCGGCCGTGGTCGTCGCGACCGGCGGCATCGGCGCGAACCACGACCTCGTGCGGGCGACGTGGCCGGCGTCGGCCGGCCGGCTCCCGCAGCGCATGCTGTCCGGGGTGCCGGACCACGTGGACGGCTCCGGCATCGTCGCCGCGCGCTCCGCGGGCGCCGCGGTGGTCCACGAGGACCGGATGTGGCACTACCCCGAGGGCATCTCCAACCACTCGCCCGTGTGGTCGCAGCACGGGATCCGCATCCTCGCAGGCCCCTCGTCGCTGTGGCTCGACGCCGACGGCCACCGCCTGCCGGTCCCGCTGTTCCCCGGGTTCGACTCGCTCGGCGCCCTCCGGCACATCACCGAGCGGGGCGACGACCACTCCTGGTTCGTGCTGGACCGGACCATCCTCGGCTCCGAGTTCGCGCTGTCGGGGTCCGAGCAGAACCCCGACCTGACCGGCAGGAGCGTCGCCCAGCTCCTGCAGCGGGTCCTGCCGGGCGCGGTCGGGCCCGTCGAGGCGTTCGCGGAGCGGTCGGAGGAGTTCCTCTGGGCCGACACGCCCGCGGAGCTCGCGGCCCGGATGAACGCCCTCAGCGGGACCGGACGGATCGACGCGGCCGAGCTCGAGCGGACGATCGTCGCGCGGGACCGGCAGGTCGCCAGCGGCCTCGGCAAGGACCTGCAGGTGACCGCGACGGCGATGTCCCGCCGGTTCGTCGTCGACAGGCTCATCCGGGTGGCGAAGCCGCACCGGCTGCTCGACCCCGCGCACGGTCCGCTCCTCGCGGTGCGGCTCTCCGTGCTCACCCGCAAGACCCTCGGCGGGCTGCACACCGACCTGGAGGGCCGCGTGCTGCGGCCCGACGGCGAGGTGCTGCCCGGTCTCTGGGCCGTGGGGGAGGCCGCCGGGTTCGGCGGGGGCGGGGTGCACGGAAACCGCGCGCTCGAGGGGACGTTCCTCGGGGGCTGCCTGTTCACCGGGCGGACCACGGGGCGGGCGGTCGCAGCGACGATCGCCTGACCGTTCCCGGCTCAGGCCTCGAGAACGTACACGCGCATGCTCAGCGGCTCCATGACCGCCACGTCGCCGGTCGCGGCGTGCAGCCCGTTCGCTATCGCCGCGGCCCGCTCGTCCCCGGGGTTCTCCCAGACGGAGTCCCACGCCAGTCGCCAGCGTCCCGGGTGTCCGTCGCCGAGCACGACCTCGACGGCGTCGAGCGCACCATTGATCACGAGGAGGACGGTGTCGTCGTCCGGCGGTGCCGCGGTCCGCACCATCTGCAGCGTGCGCACCGACGGGTCGTGCCACCGCTCGTGGTCGAACGGCGCCCCGAGCGTGTCGAACCACGCGAGGTCCTGGCGGCCACCCGGCAGCACCGGGCGGCCCGCGTAGAACTGCTCCGTGCGCAGGGCGGGGTGCTCGCGTCGGAGCGTCAGCAGCCACCTCGCCGTCGCGAGCAGGTCGTGCCGCCACTCCGAGAGGTCCCAGCTCACCCACGACAGCTCGTTGTCCTGGCAGTACGCGTTGTTGTTGCCCCGCTGCGTGCGACCCATCTCGTCACCGGCGGTGATCATCGGGGTGCCCGCGGCGAGCACCAGCGTCGCGAGCAGGTTCCGGATGGACCGCCGGCGCAGCGGCACGATCTCCGCGCCAGGCGAGTCCCGGGCGACGGGACCCTCCAGCCCGTGGTTCCAGGAGCGGTTGTCGTCGCTGCCGTCACGGTTCTGCTCGCCGTTCGCGGCGTTGTGCTTGTGGTCGTACGCCACCAGGTCGGCCAGCGTGAAGCCGTCGTGCGCGGTCACGTAGTTGACGCTCGCCACCGGGCCCCGGGCCAGCGGCGGGTCGGAGTGGCCGAACAGGTCCACCGACCCCGAGAGCCGGGTCGCGAGGTCCCGCACCCGGTGGCCGGGCAGCCCGTGGGCCGCGCGGGCGGGGTCGGCCAGCCAGAACGAGCGCGCCGCGTTGCGGAACCGGTCGTTCCACTCACCGAACGGCAGCCCGAACTGACCCGTGCGCCAGCCGCCCGGGCCGACGTCCCACGGCTCGGCGATGAGCTTGAGCCCGTGCAGGCTCGGGTCGGCGCGCGCCGCGACGAGCACAGGGTGGTGCGGGTTGAAGCCCTCCGAGTCCCGGCCGAGGGTCACCGCGAGGTCGAACCGGAAGCCGTCGACGCCGACCACGTCCGCCCAGTACCGCAGCGAGTCGAGCGTGAGCCGGGCAACCTCGCTGCGCCGGAAGTCGAGGGAGTTGCCGGTGCCGGTCACGTCGGCCAGCGCCGCGGGCGCGGTCCCGTCGTGCGCGTAGTACAGGGGGTTGTCGAGCCCACGGAACGACAGGTGCTGGCCGGGCAGGCCGCCCTCGCAGGTGTGGTTGTAGACGACGTCGAGCAGCACCTCGAGGCCGGCGTCGTGCAAGGCGTGCACGGCGCGGCGGACCTCGTCGAGCACGGCGGCGGGTCCCGCGTCCTGAGCGGCCCTCGTGGCGTACGCGGCGTGCGGCGTGAAGAACCCGAGGGTGCTGTAGCCCCAGTAGTTCGTCAGCCCCTTGGCGACCAGGTGGGGCTCGGAGGCGAACGCGTGCACGGGCAGCAGCTCGATCGCGGTGACGCCCAGACCCAGCAGGTGGTCGATGACGGCACGGTGTGCGAGGCCGGCGTACGTCCCGCGCAGGCGGGGCGGCACGCCGGGGTGCAGGTGGGTCAGACCGCGGACGTGCGCCTCGTAGACGACGGTGCGGGACCACGGGTGCCACGGCCGGTTCGCGGTCGGGTCGGGCCCCGGCAGCGCACGCGTGTCGACGACCACCGAGTACGGCACGTGACCGACGGAGTCGCGTGGGTCGGCGGGACCGTACGGGTCGCCCACGAGGTCCGGCCCCACGGCGTGCCCGTAGGTCTCGGGTCCGTACGTCACCTCGCCGTCCAGGCCTCGCGCGTACGGGTCGACGAGCAGCTTGGCCGGGTTGTGCCGCAGCCCCTGCTCGGGGTTCCACGGGCCGTGGACGCGGAACCCGTAGCGCTGCCCGGGACGGACGCCCGGCACGGAGGCGCTGAACACGCCGTGCGCGGGGCCGTGCAACGGGACGGTGCGCTCGTGCGGGGCGTCGGCCGGTCCGTCGAACAGGCACAGCTGGACCGAGGTCGCGTGCGAGGCGAGGACGGCGACGTCCACGCCCTCGTCCGTGACGTGGACGCCGAGCCGCGGGGGTCGTCTGCGGGCGGGGGTCGCGTTCACCCCGTCATTGTGGGGGACGGTCGGGCCGCTCGTGGGTCCAGCGGGTTTCCGGCTGGCGACACGGAGGTCCGGCCGGCCGGCGCAGGGAGGTAACCTTCCGCGCGTGAGGATCGTCGTCTGTGTGAAGCACGTCCCGGACATCCAGTCGGAGCGGGCGCTCGGCGCCGACCGCCGCGTGGTGCGGGACGGCGGTGACGGGACGCTCAACGAGCTGGACGAGAACGCGCTCGAGGCCGCGCTCGCCGTCGCCGAGGCGCACGGCGACGCCGAGGTCGTCGTGCTCACGGTCGGGCCCGACGACGCGGTCGACGCGGTCCGCAAGGGCCTGCAGATGGGCGCCGACGAGGCTGTCCACGTCGTCGACGAGGCGATCGCAGGGTCCGACGTGATCGGTACCGCACGCGTCCTGGCCGCAGCCGTGCGGCACGTCGGCGCCGGTGCACCCGTCGACCTGGTGGTCACCGGCATGGCAGGACTCGACGGGCTCACGTCGCTGCTGCCCACCGCGCTCGCCCACCTGCTCGACCTGCCGGCCCTGCCGCTCGCGGCGGAGCTGACGATCGACGGCACCACGGTGCGCGTCCGGCGCAACCTCGACCACGCGACCGAGGTGCTCGAGGCGTCCCTGCCCGCGCTCGTGTCCGTCACCGACCAGGCCAACGAGCCGCGGTACCCGAACTTCAAGGGCATCATGGCCGCCCGCAAGAAGCAGGTCACCACGCTCACGCTCGCCGACCTCGGCCTCGACCCGTCGTCCGTCGGCGAAGCCGGTGCGCGCACCGAGGTCGTCCAGGCGGCCGCCCGGCCGCCGCGCGAGAACCGGGTGCTGCTCACCGACCAGGGGGACGCCGGCGTCCGGCTCGCCGCCTACCTCGTCGAGCACAAGCTCGTCTGAGCCTCACTGCTGCCGTCCGCGCCACCGCGAAGGAATCGAGAGACGCCGTGACCGACCCCACGACCGCGCCCGTGCTCGTGCTGCTGGACCACACCCCGGACGGTGCCCTGCGCGGGCCGGTCCGCGAGGTGGTCACCCTCGCCCGTGGGCTCGCCGCCGGTGTCGCCGTGCACGCCGCGTGGGCGGCCGACGCCGACCTGAACGCCGACGTGCTGGCCGACCTCGGGGCCCTCGGGGTGACCCATGTGCACCGGCTCGTGGCCGACGCCGACACGCACCTGTCCGCCGTGCTCGCCGAGGCGCTGGACTCGCTCGTGGCCGCCACCGGTACGGGGCTGGTGCTGACCGTCTCCTCCTTCGAGAACAAGGAGGTGGCCGCCCGGCTCGCGCTGAGCGCCGGTGCGGGGGTCGTCACGGACGTCGACGGTCTCGCGATCGAGGACGGGCGGTACGTCGCGTCGAAGACGGTGTTCGCCGGCACCTGGAACACCCGCTGCGCCGTGACCACGCCGCTGGCCGTCGTCACCGTGAAGGCCAACGCCGTGCAGGCGCTCGAGGCCGCCACGCCCGCCTCGCCGCACGTCGAGGACCACGTCGTGGCGGTCAGCGAGGCCGCCCGGCGCGTCGCGCTCGTCGAGCGCGTCGAGCGGCCGGCGAGCGGGCGGCCGGACCTCGGGAGCGCGCACGTCGTCGTCGCCGGGGGCCGCGGTACGGAAGGCGACTTCTCGCCCGTCGAGGACCTCGCGGACGCGCTCGGCGCCGCCGTGGGGGCGACGCGCGTCGCGACCGACGAGGGCTGGATCGGCCACGACGCCCAGATCGGTCAGACGGGTGTGACGATCGCGCCGCGGCTGTACGTCGGCGCGGGGGTCTCGGGTGCGGTGCACCACCGGGGTGGCATGCAGGCGTCCGGCACGATCGTCGCCGTGAACTCGGACCCCGACGCCCCGATCTTCGAGATCGCAGACTTCGGCGTGGTGGGCGACCTGTTCACGGTGCTCCCGCAGGCCGCCGCGGAGCTGCGCCGCCTCAAGGGCTGACCGGGCACCGACCCCGCGCGGGGCAGGCGCTCACACGCCGGGCAGGCGCTTGGCGCGCGGCCAGGCGGTCAGGACAGGTCGCGGAGCCACCGCAGCGTGGCGACGCCCTGCGCGGCCTGGAACCGGCGCAGGTTGGGGATGCCGGGTGGGGCCGGTTGGAGCGAGCTCGCGACGAAGTAGCCCGCGAGCCCCGCTAGGCCGGCGCGCAGGTCGTCGTCGGAGACGCCCTCCGAGACGGCGTGGGACCGGAACACCGCCGCCGGGTCGCCGCCGCCCTGCAGCGCGACGCTGGGCAGCATGAACGCGAGGTCCAGCCACGGCGCGCCGACGCTGGCGTGCGGCCAGTCGATGAGCCAGACGTGGCGGTGGTCCTGGTCGATCATCACGTTGTCGGCGCGCAGGTCGCCGTGCACCAGCGAGTCGCCGGCGCACACGCGCAGCGCCTCCTGCTCCCACTGCACGAGCCGCTCGTGGTTCTGGTCCGCCCAGCGGCCCACGTCGCCGGATCGTGCCACCACCGTCTGACGGGTCGCCTCGTCGACGCCGAGCATCCGCCGCCACCCCGTGAAGTCCTCGGCAAGCAGGTCGTCCGTGCGGGGCAGGCCGTTGCCGGGCACCGGCTCGACGTCAGCGAGCGCTCCGACCGCGTCCGCGACGAGCCGCAGGTCGTCCGGCAGCCACGGCAGCTCGGGCGAGCGGCCGTGCACCACCTCGAAGCCGAGGATCACCCAGTCGCCGTCGTCGCTCGACCAGAGCAGCCGCGGGGCCGGCACCTCGGGCGGCAGTGCGGCGGCGACGCGGATCTCGTTGCGCGCCAGGTGCGGGGACACCGGGTTCTGCTCGGCGGACACCGCCTTGACGAACACCCCGTGGCCGTCCCCGAGCTCGAGGACGGCGGCGAAGCCCGGGCTGAACCCGCTGGTGGCGCTGATCTCCGCCGTGACCTGCGCACCTGCCAGCTCCGCGATGCGGGTGCGGACGTGCCGGGGGAGGTCGCGCCAGTCGAGCCGCTGACCGCTGAACGCGGGCGGCAGTGCGATGACGTCGTCGGCAGTCACGCGCACATCCTGCCAGGTGCCCTGCCCTCCACGGGTGGGTGATTCCAGCCGGCGGCCCTCCGGTTCGTAGACTGCTGCGGGTGAGCGTCTACCTGGATCATGCGGCGACCACGCCGATGGTCCCCGAGGCGGCGCGGGTGCTGGCCGACCAGCTGTTCCGCACGGGCAACCCGTCGTCGCTGCACGCGTCGGGCCGAGCGGCCCGGCGCGTGGTCGAGGAGGCGCGCGAACGGACGGCCGCGTCGCTCGGTGCCCGGCCGAGCGAGGTCGTCTGGACGGCCGGTGGCACGGAGGCGGACAACCTCGCGGTGAAGGGCATGTTCTGGTCCCGTCGCACGCAGGACCCGTCCCGCCGCCGCATCCTCGTGTCGGCCGCAGAGCACCACGCGGTGCTGGACCCGGCGTTCTGGATGGCGGAGCACGCGGGCGCCGAGCTCGTGCTGCTCCCGGTCGACGCCGACGGCGTGCTGGTGGTCGACGCGCTGCGCGAGGAGCTCGAGGCGCACGGCGAGCAGGCGGCGCTCGTGTCGGTGATGTGGGCGAACAACGAGGTCGGCGCCCTGCAGCCGCTCGACGAGGTCGTGGCCCTCGGTCGCCGGTTCGGCGTGCCGGTGCACGCGGACGCGGTGCAGGCCGTCGGGCAGGTGCCGGTCGACTTCGCGTCGTCAGGACTGGACGCCCTGACCGTCAGCGCCCACAAGCTCGGCGGCCCTGGCGGTGTGGGCGCGCTGCTGGCGCGCCGCGGACTCGACCTGACGCCGGTGCTGCACGGTGGCGGTCAGGAGCGCGGTGTCCGGTCGGGGACGCTGCACGCGCCGCTCGTCGCGTCGTTCGGTGCGGCCGTGGATCTCGCGGTGGCGGGCCGGGCCGAGCATGCCGCGCGGGTGGGTGGCCTGCGGGACGACCTCGTCGCACGGGTGCAGGCCGCGGTCCCGGGCGCCATCCTGCGCGGCCCCGCCGACGCCGCCCGCCGGCTCCCGGCCAACGCGCACTTCACGTTCACCGGCTGCGAGGGCGACTCGCTGCTGTACCTGCTGGACTCGGCGGGCGTCGAGGCCTCGACCGGGTCGGCGTGTCAGGCAGGGGTGCCCCGCCCGAGCCACGTGCTGCTCGCGATGGGCGTCGACGAGGACGACGCGCGCGGCGCCCTGCGGTTCAGCCTCGGGCGCACGAGCGCGGCAGCCGACGTCGACGCGCTCCTGGCGGCGCTCCCGGGTGTCGTCGAACGCGCCCGCGCGGCGGGCCTGGCCGGGCACAGCACCGCGGTGCGGGCCTGATGCGCGTCCTCGCCGCCCTGTCCGGAGGTGTGGACTCCGCCGTCGCGGCGGCCCGCGCGGTCGATGCCGGGCACGACGTGGTCGGCGTCCACATGGCACTGTCCCGCACCCGGGACCAGTTCCGCACCGGCTCGCGCGGGTGCTGCTCCATCGAGGACGCGGGCGACGCGCGCAGGGCCGCGGACGTACTCGGCATCCCGTACTACGTGTGGGACCTGTCCGAGCGCTTCGAGGAGACAGTCGTCGCGGACTTCCTCTCCGAGTACGAGGCGGGGCGGACCCCGAACCCGTGCGTGCGGTGCAACGAGCACATCAAGTTCAGCGCGCTGCTCGACAAGGCGGTCGCGCTGGGCTTCGACGCGGTGTGCACCGGGCACTACGCCCGCGTCGAGGTCGGCTCGGACGGGGCGCGGGCGCTGCACCGGTCACTCGACCCGGCCAAGGACCAGTCGTACGTGCTCGCCGTGATGGGCCCGGAACGGCTCGCCCGGTCGATGTTCCCGCTCGGTGACGTGCCGTCCAAGGAGCAGACCCGCGCCGAGGCGGCCGCCCGAGGGCTCTCTGTCTCCGCGAAGCCGGACTCCTACGACATCTGCTTCGTCGCCGACGGCGACACCCAGGGGTTTCTGCGGTCGCGGCTCGGCGAGCGGCCGGGCGAGATCGTCGACGCCTCGGGCGAGGTGCTCGGGACGCACGACGGCGCCTACGCCTACACGGTCGGCCAGCGGCGCGGCCTGTCGCTCGGGCGCCCGGCCCCGGACGGGAGGCCGAGGTACGTGCTGGCGGTCGAGCCCGTGCGCAACCGGGTGGTGGTCGGCGGGGCCGAGGAGCTCGCGGTGTCCTTCGTCGAGGCGGACCGAGCGGTCTGGTTCGTCCCGGCCGCGGGGTCGTTCACGTGCGAGGTGCAGGTGCGGGCTCATGGCGCGCCGGTCCAGGCGACCGCCACGGTGCTCGACGACGGCTGCCTCTCGGTCGCCGTCGGGTCCGGGCTGCGCGGTGTCGCGCCGGGTCAGTCGCTCGTCCTCTACGCGGGCAGCCGCGTGCTCGGCCAGGCGACGGTGACGGGGACCCGACGCGACGCCGAACCCGTGCGACCGGCGACCGCCACCGGCCGCGCCTCGTGACCGGTGTCAGCGGCACCGGCGCCTGGCCCGGCCTCGACGCGCTCGACGCGGCGTCCGTGGTCGTCGGCGACCTGGCCGACCCGCCCTCCGGGATCACCGGGCTGCCGTTCACCGTGCTGCTGCCCGGCCGGGGGCCGTGGGGCGACCGGGCCGGCCACGCCGCCGCCGTCCTCGCCGAGCTGCCGACGGAGCTCGGACCGCACGGCTGGAAGCTGGCCGACCGGCCCGGCGGCGACGTGGGCCGCGCACGGGCGTACCT
Source organism: Cellulomonas sp. URHB0016 (assembly GCF_054057935.1). Lineage (NCBI taxonomy): Bacteria > Bacillati > Actinomycetota > Actinomycetes > Micrococcales > Cellulomonadaceae > Cellulomonas > Cellulomonas sp. URHB0016. The sequence continues at coordinate 3,773,281 of NZ_JBSRZU010000001.1, forward strand.
GCGCGAGGACCTGGACGCGCTCGCTGTCGCGGCGCACGGGTACACCGGCCCGCTCGTGGTCCCCGTGCTGGGCCCGCTGACCTTCGCCGCGACCGTCTACCTGGCGCGTGGTGACCGCGTCCTCGCCGACCCGGGAGCGGTCCGTGAGGTCACCGCCTCCCTCGCCGCCGGTGTCGGCGAGCACCTGGCGGCGCTGCGGGTCGCTGTGCCCGGCGCCGAGCCCACCGTGCTCGTGCACGAGCCGCTGCTCGCGCAGGTCCTCGCGGGCGTCCTGCCCACGTTCTCCGGCTACTCCGCGCTGCGCGCCGTGCCCGGCCCGGTGGCGGCGGAGCAGATCGGTGCGGTCGCCGACGGCGCACGGCACGGCGGTGCCTCGGCCGTCGTCGTGCACGGCGGGTCCGCGTGGGTGTCGCTCCCGGCGATCCGGCACGCGGGCGTGGACGGCGTCGGGCTCGCCGTGGCGGGGTTCGACGAGCGGGCGTGGGAACGGGTCGCCGAGGCGGTGGAGGGCGGGCTCGACCTGTGGGCCGAGGTGCCGCGCCAGGGGTCGTCCCAGTGCGCCGGCCCGGACGTCGCCGGGCAGGCGGACGTGCTCCTGCGGCCGTGGCGGTCCGTCGGGCTGCCGTCCGCCGGGCTGCGTGGCGTCGTGCTGCTCGCCGGCGACGAGGGCGGTACCCCGGACGACGCCCGCGCCGGGCTGGCCGGCGTGGTCAAGGCGGCGACGATCGTCGCCGAACGAGCGGAGGACTGACCGTGACGGATGGTGGGGCGCGAGCCGCACGCGCACATGACCGGCCGAAGGGGCGCAGCACGGGGGGTGCGGTGGCGCTGCTGGTGGCGTCGGGGCTGGCCATCGTCGGCATCGTGGCGCTCGTCGTCGCGTTCGTCTCGGTCGGCGTGGACACGCTCAACGCCCCCCGGGCCGGCGGCGATCCGTGCCTGGACGCCTACGCGGCGGACACGGCCGACGCGTACGTGCACTACGAGGTCTTCCCGCCGAGATCGGTGTGCGAGTGGGACGTCGACGGCACCCGCGAGTCGGTGGTCGTGGCGAGCGCGTCCGGGCCGCTGGTCACCGTGGGCGGCACGCTGGCAGTCGCGGGGCTCGTCGCGTCGGTGGTGCTGGTGGTGGTCCCGTGGGTCCGGGCCCGCCGAGCGTCGGCCGCCTGACGGCACGCTCCGGCGGACGGCGGGCGACCGCCACGAAGGCGCACGCAGCGACGTCGTCGGGCAGCGCTCGTCCCGCTGGGGTGCCGGTCCGCGCGCCGGTCCGGGGTCCGCGCCTGTCGGTGGTCCGCGCGATGATGGGGGCGTGACCGACGACGTGCCCGCGCAGGTGACGGCCTCCGCCGACCAAGAGATCCCCGCGGACGCGCGGCACCGCTGGACCGAGCTGGCCGACCTGATCCAGGCCGACCAGTTCGCGTACTACGTCCGGGACGCTCCCACGTCGTCGGACGCGGAGTACGACGCGCGGCTGCGGGAGCTGCAGGCGCTCGAGGACGCCCACCCCGGCCTCCGGACGCCGGACTCACCGACCCAGCGGGTCGGCGGCACGTTCTCGACGGAGTTCGCCGCCGTCGCGCACGTGGAGCGCATGCTGTCGCTGGACAACGCGTTCTCGGACGAGGACGTCGACACCTGGGCCGCGCGCGCGCACCGGGACCTGGAGACCGACGCCGCCCTGCACTACCTCTGTGAGCTCAAGATCGACGGTCTCGCGATCGCGCTGCTCTACGAGAAGGGCCGCCTCGTGCGGGCCGCGACCCGCGGAGACGGGCGCACGGGCGAGGACGTGACGCTCAACGTCCGGACCATCTCCACGATCCCGGACGTGCTGGCGGGCGACCCGGCCACCCACCCCGAGCGGATCGAGATCCGCGGCGAGGTGTTCCTGCCCGTGACGGCCTTCGCCGAGCTCAACGCGTCGCAGGTCGAGGCGGGCAGGAGCCCGTTCGCGAACCCCCGCAACGCGGCCGCGGGGTCGCTGCGGCAGAAGGACCCGCGCGTCACCGCGTCGAGGGACCTGCGGATGTACGCCCACGGGATCGGCGCGCTCGTGTGGGGCGCCGGCCGGGGCACGGGCATCGAGCGGCAGTCGCAGGTCTACGAGCTGCTGGCGTCGTGGGGCGTGCCCGTGTCGGGGCACACCCGGATCGTCCAGGGGCTCGACGGCGTGCGGGAGATGATCGCGTACTACGGCGAGCACCGGCACGACGTCGAGCACGAGATCGACGGCATCGTGGTGAAGGTCGACGAGATCGCGCTGCAGCGTCGGCTCGGGTCGACGAGCCGGGCCCCGCGCTGGGCGATCGCGTACAAGTACCCGCCCGAGGAGGTGAACACCACGCTCCTCGACATCCGGGTCAACGTCGGGCGGACCGGGCGCGTGACGCCGTTCGGGGTCATGGAGCCGGTGTTCGTGTCGGGGTCGACGGTCGAGATGGCGACGCTGCACAACGCCAGCGAGGTGGTGCGCAAGGGCGTGCTCATCGGCGACACCGTGGTGCTGCGCAAGGCCGGTGACGTGATCCCCGAGATCGTCGGCCCCGTCGTGGACCTGCGGGACGGTACCGAGCGGGCGTTCGTGATGCCGACCGAGTGCCCGTCGTGCGGCACGCCGCTGGCCCCCGCGAAGGAGGGCGACGTCGACATCCGCTGCCCCAACCAGCGGTCCTGTCCCTCCCAGCTGCGTGAGCGGCTCTTCCACGTCGCGTCGCGCGGGGCGTTCGACATCGAGGCGCTCGGCTGGGAGGCAGCCGGCGCGCTGCTCACCGCGGACGTCGTGACCGACGAGGGGGACCTGTTCGACCTCACCGCCGACAAGCTGCGCCGGGTGCCGCTGTTCACGCTCTCGACCAGCTCGAAGGTCGGCGGGGTCGCCCGGGAGGCGGGCGACCTCAACGCGGTCGGAACCGCCCTCCTGTCCAACCTGGAGAAGGCGAAGCAGGCGGCGCTGTGGCGGGTGCTCGTCGCGCTGTCCGTCCGGCACGTCGGTCCGACAGCCGCCCGAGCGCTCGCGCAGCACTTCGGGTCGGTCCCGGCCGTCGCGCAGGCCACGGAGGCGGAGATCGCCGCGGCCGAGGGCGTCGGGCCCACCATCGCCGGAGCGGTGCGGGCCTGGTTCGACCAGCCCGGCGAGGACGACAAGTGGCACGCGGCGATCGTCGAGAAGTGGGCCGCCGCCGGGGTGCGGATGCAGGAGGAGCGCGACGAGTCGGCGCCGCGCACGCTCGAGGGCCTCACCGTGGTCGTCACCGGTGGGCTCGAGCGGTTCAGCCGCGACGGGGCGAAGGAGGCGATCCTCGCCCGGGGGGGCAGGTCGGCGGGGAGCGTGTCGAAGAAGACCGACTACGTGGTGGTCGGGGAGAACGCCGGGTCCAAGGAGACCAAGGCACGCGAGCTCGGCCTGCGGATCCTCGACGAGGCAGGGTTCGAGCGGCTGCTCGCGCAGGGGCCGGCAGGCGTGGGCGACGCGAGCGAGGTCGAGGGCACCGAGGACCGTGCGCCCGCCGTCGGGGAGGCCTGACGTGGCGGGTGCCGTGGTCCGGGTGGCCCGCGGCCGCCAGGTCGCCGACGCGGGCGCCTTGACCGCCGAGGCCTACCTGGCGGACCGCCTGGTGGACGCCACCGACGCGTATGCGGACGAGCTGCGGGACGCCGAACGGAGGTCACGCGAGGGGTGCTTGCTCGTCGCGCTGCTGCCGCCCGGTGAGGGTGACGCCTCGAACGCCCGCGTGCCGGACGCGGGTGCCGACCACGACGACCTCGTGGTGGTCGGCACCGTGACGCTCGCGCCGTACGGCACGTCGTACGCGGAGGTCGCCGAGCCCGGGGAGCTGGAGATCCGGATGCTCGCGGTGGCACCCGAGGCGCGGCGGCAGGGGATCGCGGAGCTGCTCGTCGCGGCGGCGCTGCGCGAGGCGGTCGCGCACGGCGCCCGTCGGGTGGTGCTCTCGACGCTCGACTCGATGGAGGCCGCGCGGCGGCTCTACGGGCGGCTCGGGTTCGTCGCGGCCCCGGAGCGCGACTGGGGCCACGTCGTCGTGCACCTGCGGGTGCACACCTGGACGCCGCCCGACGCTCCCGGCGCCCTGGTCGAGGCTGCGACGTGGCCGCCCGCCCGCGTGGTGGAGGTGGACGGCTGGCGGGTGGGCCTGTCGGGCGGCATGACCCGCCGGGCGAACAGCGTGCTGCCGCTCGGCGTGCCGGCGGACGTCGACGCCGCGATCGACCGTGTCGAGGAGATCTACGCCGACGCCGGGCAGCCGTCGGTGTTCCGGGTGTGCCGCGCGGCGACCCCGGGTCTGGACGACCGGCTCGAACGGCGTGGGTATGTGGCGGTGTCACGTGCCGACGTGCTGGTACGAGGGATCGAGCGCCTCGGACGGCGACCGGCCGACCCGCACACGGCCGACCCGCACACGGCCCACCCGCACACGGCCGACGCGCACAGGGCCGACGTGCACATGGCCGACCTGCACGCCGCTGACCTGCGCGCCGCTGACCTGCACACGGCCGACGTGCACACGGACGCCGGACCGGTGCGGGTGTCGTCCGCGGCCCGGCCCGACGACTCCTGGCTCGGGCTCTGGGCGGGATCGAAGGCCCGGCTGCACGCGACCGGCGCGGCGTCCGACGACGGCACGGCCCTGGCCATGGCCCGCGTGGTGCTCGGAGGAGCGCCTGCGGTGTACCTCCTGGCCACGGACCCGGACGGACCTGTCGGGGTCGTCCGGGCGGCGTTCGCCGAGGACTGGGTGGCGTTGTCGTGCCTGGTCGTCGCGCCGCGCGCCCGCCGCCGCGGCCTGGGCCGTCACCTCACGGTGCTCGCCCTCGACGAGGGGGCCCGGAGAGGGGCGCGACGTGCGTTCCTCCAGGTCGAGGCCGAGAGCACCGGCGCGGCGACGCTGTACGCGGGTCTCGGGTTCCAGCCCTCCGAGCGGTACCTGTACCGGGAGCGCTGACGGGCGGCAGCGGGTGTCAGGTGAGCAGGGCGTCGATGGCGGCGGCGGACAGGACGTGCTCGGACGCCATGGCGGACGCTCCGAGCACGCCCGCGCGGCCCTGGGTGCGTGAGGCCACGATGCGCAGGTGCTGGGTCGCGAGCGGCAGGGAGCGGCGGTCGACGACCTCCCGGATGCCGGCCAGGAGGTGCTCGCCGGCCTCGGCCACGACGCCGCCCATGACGATGACCGACGGGTTGAGCATGCTCACGCAGGCGGCGAGGACCTCGCCGATGTGCCGGCCGGCCTGGCGCACCTCGCGGCAGGCCGCCAGGTCGCCGGCGCGGACGAGGGCGACGACGTCCGCGCTGGTCGTCGCGTCGCCTAGCGCGCTCGCGATCGCCGGCCCGCTCGCGACGGCCTCGAGGCAGCCGGTGTTGCCGCAGCGGCACGGCAGGTCGGGCCCGCCGTGCACGGCGATGTGGCCGAGGTCGCCCGCCGCACCCTGGGCGCCGCGGCGGATCCGGCCGTCGGAGATGATGCCGGCGCCGATGCCGGTGGCCACCTTGACGAACAGGAGGTGGTCGACCCCCGGCCACTGCGACGTGTGCTCGCCGAGGGCCATGACGTTGACGTCGTTGTCGACGAGCACCGGGACGCGCAGCTTGCGGTTCAGCAGGCCGGGCACGTCGGCGTCGTCCCAGCCGGGCATGATCGGCGGGTTGATGGGCCGGCCGGTCGAGTGCTCGACGGGCCCGGGCAGGCCGACCCCCACGCTGGCGAGGTCGCTCTCCGGCCGTCCGGCCGTCGCGAGCAGCCCGAGGCCGAGCTCCACGACGCGGTCCAGGACCGGGACCGGCCCTTCGGCGATCGCGATGGGCTCGTGGTGCTCGGCGAGCACCGTGCCCGCGAGGTCCGTGAGCGCGAGCCGCGAGTGGGTGGCGCCGAGGTCGACCGCGAGGACCACCCGGGCGGACGGGTTGAAGGCGAACCTCGCCGGCGGCCGGCCCCCCGTCGAGCTCGCCTCGCCGGCCGGTGAGACGACCCCGGAGGACAGCAGCAGGTCCATGCGCGCGGCGATCGTCGAGCGGGCCTGACCCGTCAGAACGGCCAGGTCGGAGCGGGTGCGGGGCTGCCCGTCCCGGAGGAGCTGGAACATCTCCCCGGCGCCCGTCGGCCTGGCCGCGACCCTGAGGAGCTCGTCCATGCGCACAGTGAACCATTCCTCCTGACGTCGCCGATCTGTGCGGGGTGCCAGGACGCCGGGAGGCACCGGACGCCCGGGACGCCGAGGCGCCGGCGGCCGGTGCGCTCCGGACGGCCTGCCGGCGGCGACGCACCGTCGGGCGCCCGGGGAACGGCAGGCTCACGTCAGGCGCGCGGCGCTCGTCGGGAGTGATACTGGCTCGATGATCTCCCTGGACTTCGCACTCCTTCTCCGTAACGCAGGCCTGCGCTGGCGCCCGTCGTCGGGCGACCGGTTCGCGGTGCTGCAGCCGGAGATGGACGGCGAGATCTTCACCATCAGCGAGATGACGATCGAGGCGCGGACGTACCCGACCGGCACGGTGCTGGGGTTCAACGGGACGACGGAGTGGGCGCTCGACTCCGTCGCCCAGGAGGACGCCATCTGGCTGCCCCGCGAGGACCAGCTGCGGGACCTGCTCGGCACCACGTTCCGCAGCCTCGCTCGTTCGACCGACGGCACGTACCAGGTGCTCGTCGAGCGGCCGGGCCGTCCGGAGCAGGTGTTCTCGGCGGACAACGCGCCCGACGCGTACGCCGCTGCGCTGCTCTCGTTGGTCGCGGCGGCGGTCGAGCGCGCCGGCTGACCGGATCCTGGGGCTGCCGGTGCGGCCGGGTGCCCCGTCTAGACTCCTCGGCATGTCCACCCTCTCTCGCGACGAGGTCGCGCGCGTGGCGGGCCTGGCACGGATCGACCTCACGCCGGCGGAGATCGACCGCCTGGCGGGCGAGCTCGACGTCATCGTCGAGTCGGTCGCCCGCGTGAGCGAGATCGCCACGCCCGACGTGCCGGCCACCAGCCACCCCCTTCCGCTGACCAACGTGTTCCGTGCCGACGTGCCGGTGGCGCCCGTGGACCGCGACGCGGTCCTGGCCGCCGCCCCCGCGTCCCAGGACGGCAAGTTCCTCGTCCCGCAGATCTTGGGGGAGGACGCGTGAGCGGCGACCTGACGCGGGTCTCCGCGGCCGTGCTGGCCGAGAAGCTGGCGACGAAGGAGGTGTCCAGCGTCGAGGCGACGCAGGCGCACCTGGACCGGATCGCCGCCGTGGACGGTGCCGTTCACGCCTTCCTGCACGTCAGCGCCGACGAGGCGCTCGCGGCCGCGGCCGACGTGGACGCCCGACGGGCAGCGGGCGAGGAGCTGCACCCGCTGGCCGGCGTCCCGATCGCCGTCAAGGACGTCGTGGTGACGAAGGGCCTGCCGACGACGGCCGGCTCGAAGATCCTCGAGAACTGGCTGCCCCCGTACGATGCGACGCTCGTCGAGCGGATCAAGGCGGCGGGCCTGCCGATTCTCGGCAAGACGAACATGGACGAGTTCGCGATGGGCTCGTCGACCGAGCACTCGGCGTACGGCAACACGCACAACCCGTGGGACCTCACGCGCATCCCCGGCGGCAGCGGCGGCGGCAGCGCGGCGGCGGTCGCGGCGTACGAGGCGCCGCTCGCCATCGGCACGGACACCGGCGGCTCGATCCGCCAGCCGGGGGCGGTGACCGGCACGGTCGGCGTGAAGCCCACGTACGGCTCGGTGTCGCGGTACGGCCTCATCGCGATGGCGTCGTCGCTCGACCAGGCCGGCCCGGTGACCCGCACCGTCCTCGACTCGGCGCTGCTGCACGAGCTCATCGGCGGCCACGACCCGCTCGACTCCACGTCCATCGCGGAGCCGCTCCCGGGGCTCGTCGCCGCAGCGCGCCACGGCGCGAAGGGCGACCTGACGGGCGTGCGGGTGGGTGTCATCCGCGAGCTGCAGGGCGAGGGGTACCAGGCGGGCGTGCTGGCGAGGTTCCAGGAGTCGCTCGCGGTCCTGGAGGGCGCCGGCGCCGAGATCGTCGAGGTCTCCTGCCCGCACTTCGAGTACGCGCTCGGTGCGTACTACCTGATCATGCCGAGCGAGGCGTCGAGCAACCTCGCGAAGTTCGACGGCATGCGCTTCGGCCTGCGCGTGGTCCCCGAGGAGAACCCCACGGCCGAGCGTGTGATGAGCGCGACCCGCGGGCAGGGCTTCGGCGACGAGGTCAAGCGCCGGATCATCCTCGGCACGTACGCGCTGTCCGCGGGCTACTACGACGCGTACTACGGCTCGGCCCAGAAGGTCCGGACGCTGATCCAGCGCGACTTCGACGCCGCGTTCACGCAGGCCGACGTGCTGGTCTCCCCGACGGCGCCCACCACGGCCTTCAAGCTCGGCGAGAAGCTCGACGACCCGCTCGCCATGTACCTCAACGACGTCGCGACGATCCCCGCGAACCTCGCGGGCGTCCCGGGTCTGTCGCTGCCGAACGGCCTGTCGGACGACGGCCTGCCCGTCGGGTTCCAGGTGCTCGCCCCGGCCAAGGCCGACGACCGGCTGTACCGGGTGGGGGCCGCGCTGGAGGCGCTGCTGGAGAACACGTGGGGCGGTCCGCTGCTGTCGCGGGCGCCCGAGCTGGAGGTGGCCCGATGAGCACGGTGAGCACGCTGGTCGACTACGACGACGCGATCGCCCGGTTCGACCCGGTCATCGGCATCGAGGTCCACGTGGAGCTCGGCACCCGCACCAAGATGTTCGACGGTGCGCCGTCGGGCTTCGGCGAGGAGCCGAACACGTCCGTCACGCCGGTGTCGCTGGGCCTGCCGGGCTCCCTCCCGGTGGTCAACGGCACGGCCGTCGAGTACGCGATCCGCATCGGTTTGGCGCTGAACTGCCAGATCGCCGAGACGTGCCGGTTCGCGCGGAAGAACTACTTCTACCCGGACGTCCCGAAGAACTTCCAGACGTCGCAGTACGACGAGCCCATCGCGTTCGACGGCCACGTCGACGTCGAGCTCGACGACGGGTCGATCTTCCGCGTGGAGATCGAGCGCGCGCACATGGAGGAGGACGCCGGCAAGAACACGCACGTCGGCGGCTCGACCGGGCGCATCCACGGCGCCGAGTACTCGCTGGTGGACTACAACCGTGCCGGCATCCCGCTCGTCGAGATCGTCACCCGTCCCATCACGGGCGCGGGGGAGCGGGCACCGGAGGTCGCCCGCGCCTACGTGCAGACGTTGCGGGACCTGTTCCGGGCGCTGGGCGTCTCGGAGGCGCGCATGGAGCGCGGCAACGTCCGCGCCGACGTCAACGTCTCGCTCCGGAACACGCCGCAGGACGCGCTCGGCACCCGGACCGAGACCAAGAACGTCAACTCCTTCCGCTCGGTCGAGCGTGCGGTCCGTTACGAGATCAGCAGGCAGGCGGGCGTGCTCGACGAGGGCGGCGCGATCGTCCAGGAGACCCGGCACTGGCACGAGGACACCGGCACGACCACGTCGGGCCGCATCAAGTCCGACGCCGAGGACTACCGGTACTTCCCGGAGCCGGACCTCGTGCCGATCGCGCCGGACCGCGCGTGGGTCGAGGAGATCCGTGCGACCCTGCCCGAGCTGCCCGCGGCCCGTCGCCGCCGGCTGCAGGGCGAGTGGGGCTACGCCGACGCCGAGATGCGCGACGTCGTCAACGCCGGTGCCGTCGAGCTCATCGAGGCGACGGTCGCCGGAGGCGCCGGCCCGGCCGCCGCCCGCAAGTGGTGGATGGGCGAGCTGGCCCGCACCGCGAAGCAGCAGGAGGTCGAGCTCGAGGCGCTCCCGATCACGCCCGCGCAGATCGCCGCGCTGCAGAAGCTCGTCGACGACGGCCGGATCAACGACAAGCTCGCGCGGCAGGTGCTCGAGGGCGTGCTCGCGGGCGAGGGCGACCCGGACGCCGTCGTGGTCGCCCGGGGACTGGAGGTCGTGTCCGACGACGGCCCGCTGCTCGAGGCCATCGACGCCGCGCTGGCCGCCCAGCCGGACATCGCGGAGAAGATCCGCTCGGGGAACCTCGGCCCGGTCGGTGCGATCATCGGTGCCGTCATGAAGGCGACCCGCGGCCAGGCCGACCCGGGCCGGGTCCGCGAGCTGCTGCTGGAGCGTGTCGCCCAGGGCTGATCCACGGTCCCGCCGGCAGGCCGCCGGGTGTGGCGCGGGCGTCGACGACGTCGGCCCTGCACACGACGGTCCCCGGCGGGTCCCGGCCGGAACCGGCGCGGTGCAACACGGGCGTCACACGACGTCCCTACGATCGGACGCGGCACCCCGGCCCGGGCGCCGGACGGGAGAGGTCCGATGGAGAAGCCGACCCTGCAGGGCGAGATGCTCGTGCTGCGTCCCATCCGCGCCGACGACGCCGACGCGATGTGGGACCTGCTCGCGGACCCCGAAGGGCGCCGGCTCACCGGGACCACCGAGACGTTCACCCGCGAGCAGATCGACGCCTGGTGCGAGAGCCGCGCGACGGCCGAGGGGCGCTACGACTTCGCGGTGACGGTGAACGGCTCCGACGAGCTGCGCGGCGAGATCGTGCTCAACGACATCGACGAGGTGGTGCGCAAGGCGAACATGCGGCTCGTCATGCGGCCCGCCTACCGGGGCCGGGGGTACGGCACCGAGGGGATCGAGCTGGTGCTGGGGTTCGCGTTCGACGGGCTGGGGCTGCATCGGGTGGAGCTCGACGTGCTGTCGATCAACGCCCGCGCGACGTCGCTGTACGAGAACATCGGTTTCCGGTTCGAGGGCAGGCGCCGGGACGCGTACCGCGACGGCGACGGGTGGTGCGACGGGATCGACATGGCGATGCTCGAGGACGAGTACCGGGCGACCAAGGGCTCGGCGTGACGGGCTCGCCGTCCCCGGCGGCTGCTCGAGGCAGCGGGGCCTAGCGTCGCCCGAAGTCGTCGAGCGCGACCTTCCGCTCGGTCGCATGGTCGACGATCGGCGCGGGGTAGTCGTCGGGCGCCACCAGGCCCAGCCGCCAGGGCTGGTGCACGGCGCCCCCGGCGATCCCGCGCAGCTCGGGCACCCACCGGCGCACGTAGTCGCCGTCCGGGTCGAACCGCTCGCCCTGCGTGACGGGGTTGAACACCCGGAAGTACGGTGCGGCGTCCCGCCCGGTGCCGGCGACCCACTGCCAGTTGAGCTGGTTCTGCGGCACGTCCCCGTCCACGAGCCACGCCATGAAGTGCTCCGCACCGCGCTGCCAGCGCACGTGCAGGTCCTTGACCAGGAAGGACGCGACGACCATCCGGACGCGGTTGTGCATCCACCCGGTCGCGCGCAGCTGCCGCATGCCCGCGTCGACGAACGGGTAGCCGGTCCGCCCGTCGGCCCACGCGGCGAACGCCGCGTCGGAGGGCGCACCGGAGGCCCACGCGTCGTCCGGCACCACGTCGCGCAGCGACCGGTGCGCACCGCCGGGGTGGTGCCAGAGCACGTCGGCGTGGAACTCCCGCCAGGCGAGCTCCGAGCGGTACGTCGCGACCGACCCCGCATCGGCGGCGGCGCCGGCGAGGTCGGCCAGCAGCGTCCGCGGGTGCAGCTCCCCGTACTTGAGGTGCAGGGAGACGGCCGATGTCCCGGACAGGTCGGGCCGGTCCCGCGCCCAGCGGTAGTCGTCGAGCCCGTCCCGCAGGAAGCGGGCCCAGCGGCGACGGGCGGCATCCTCACCGGCGTCCGGCAGGTCGACGTCCGTCCCCGGGACGTCCGGTGCGCCGTCCGACCGGACGGACGCCCACGGCACGTCGCGCGGGGTGGGGGCGGGTGCTGACCAACCGTGGTCGAGCCATGCCGTGCGGAACGGCGTGAACACCTGGAACGGTGTCCCCGCCTGCGTGCGCAGCCGCCCGGGAGCGACCGCGTACGGCGAGCCGGTGCGGACGAGCGGGACGGCCAGGCCCCGCTCGACCGCGTCGTCACGCCGCCGCCCGTACGGCTCCGTCGCCGCGGTCACGTGCACGGCCGTCGCACCCACCTCGCGGACCAGCGCGGGCACGACGTGCTCCGGCGCGCCGCCGCGCACGACGAGCCGTCCACCTGTCGCGTCGTCGAGTGCCCGCAACGACCGGGCCAGGTAGGCCAGGCGGGGAGTGCCCGCGCTCCGCCAGAGCACCGGGTCGACGACGAAGAGGGCGACGACCTCGTCGCCGGCCGCGCGCGCCTGGCCCACCGCGGCCAGCAGCGCCGGGTGGTCCGCAAGACGCAGGTCTCGGCGGAACCACAGCAACCACGGGCACCGGGCGACGCTACCTCCGCCGTCACGGGTGCGCTCGGCCGGGCGGCCGGCGAGGGACCGGGCCCGTCGCGCCCGCGTGCGCCGGGGGTGCTCGGCGTCGCCCGGTGAGTGGCCGGGTGCCTCCGTGTGGGCGGCGCGACGGCGCCCGACGCGCCGCCGCCGGCGTCTCCGGCGCGCGTCGCCCGGCGCGGAGGGCGCACCATCGAGGCATGACGACCACACCGCACGCGCGCGGGGCCACGACCGAGCCGGCGCACCCCCGTGGACCCCTGCGCCGCCGGGCGGGCGAGGCGTTGTTCATCCGGGTGTCGGGGCCGGACGGTTTCTCGACGCGTGACCGCATCCACCACTCGCCCGGCCCGCGGTGGTTCCCGCCGGGCTCGGCCGTCCAGGTGGTGCACGGCGACGCCTCGATGTTCGTCGGCGGCCTGCGCGCCCTGCTCCTGCAGGCGCTGCACCCCGTCGCGATGGCCGCCGTCGCGTCGTTCTCGGACTTCCGCGAGGACCCGTGGGGTCGGCTGGCCCGGACGAGCACGTTCCTCGCGATGACGGCGTTCGGCACGGCTGACGACGCCGAGGCGGCCGTGCAGCACGTCCGACGGGTGCACGGCTACGTCCGCGGCGTGACACCCGACGGGGTCCCCTTCTCGGCCGACGACCCGCACCTGCTCGCGTGGATCCACGCCGCGGGTGTCGACAGCTTCGTGACCGCGCACCGCACGTTCGGCCTGCGGCCGCTCGACGGGGCCGGCTACGACGAGTACGTGGCGCAGTCGGCGGTCGTCGCACGCGGGCTCGGCGTCGTCGATCCGCCGCTGACGATCGCGGACGTCGGCGCGGTGCTGCGCTCGTACCGGCCGGAGCTGCGATCGACGGACGCCTCGCGCGAGACGGTCGACTTCCTGCTGCGGACGCCGCCCCTGCCGCTCGCCCTGCGCCCCGCGTACGCCGGCCTGGCTGCCGGAGCGTCGGCGACGCTCCCGGTGTGGGCTCGGGCGGAGCTCGGTCTGCGGCCGCGTCCCCCGTTCGGCGGAGTGCCTGCCCGGGCCGCCGGGCAGATGATCACCCGCTCCGTGCGATGGCTGCTTCCGCCGGTCGAGTGACATCTTTTGGGTATGCTTGCGGAGCAACCCGACATCGTGCTCCGGGCATTCCGTGTTTCGATAGATAACGTTGTCGATAACGATTGACCCTTGCCTCGTCTGCTGCAAAACTCCCGGCTTGATCAGCACGTAGACGATGACGAACAAGGGGACCCCGATGGCGACGAAGCGCCGGATGAGCGTGATGATGGCGCTCGCCACCACGACCGCACTGCTGGCTGCCTGCAGCGGCGGCGGTGGCAACGAGGCCAGCGCGCCTGACGAAGACGTCACTCTGACGTGGTGGCACAACGGGACGGGCGAGCCTCTCAAGGGTTTCTGGGACTCGGTCGCGCGCGAGTTCGAGGCGTCGCACCCCAACGTCACCGTCGAGGTGAGCGCCGTCCAGAACGAAGAGCTCCAGAAGAACCAGATCCCCGTCGCGCTGCAGTCCGCCGACCCGCCGGACCTGTTCCAGCAGTGGGGCGGCGGCGAGCTGGCGGCCCAGGTGGCCGACGGCAAGGTCAAGGACATCAGCCGCGACGTGCTGGACGAGGTCGGCCTCATCGGCGGGTCGACCGCCGGCTGGCAGGTGGACGGCGCGACCTACGGGCTGCCGTACAGCGTGGGTGTCGAGGGCTTCTGGTACAACAAGGCGCTCTTCGCCCAGGCCGGCATCGAGGCCACGCCGACGACCATGACGGAGCTCGACGAGGTCGTCTCCAGGCTCAAGGAGGCGGGCATCACGCCCATCGCCGTCGGCGCCAAGGACACCTGGCCCGCCGCGCACTACTGGTACAACTTCGCGGTGCGCCAGTGCAGCACCGACACCATGAAGAACGCGGGCGTCGACTTCCGGTTCGAGGACCCGTGCTTCACGCAGGCAGGGGAGCGCCTCGCCGCGTTCCTGGCGACCGAGCCGTTCCAGCAGGACTTCCTCGCCACGCCCGCCCAGCTGGGGTCGGCGAGCTCGGCCGGCCTCGTGGCCAACGGCAACGCGGCGATGGAGCTCATGGGCCACTGGGAGCCCGGGATCATGGAGAGCCTCACCGGCGGTGCCGGCCTCGGGGCGGACCTCGGCTGGTTCCCGTTCCCGATCGTCGAGGGCGGTCTGGGGGACCCGGCCGCGGCGCTCGGCGGCGGTGACGGCTTCTCGTGCTCGTACTCCGCGCCGCCGGAGTGCGTCGAGCTGCTCAAGTACATCGCCAGCGTGGACGTGCAGAAGCGCTATGCCGAGACGGGCGCCGGCCTGCCGGTGACGCTCGGGTCGGAGGCCGGTGTCTCGGACCCCAACATGCAGACGCTGCTGCAGTACCGGAACAGCGCCACCTTCGTGCAGGTCTGGCTCGACGTCGCCTACGGCGGCAGCATCGGTGGGGCGATGAACGACGCCATCGGTGCGATGTTCGGGGGCCAGGGCACGCCGCAGGACATCGTCGCCGCGATGACGGCGGCAGCCGGCGGCGCCTGACGTCAGGACTGAGCCCCTCCGCTCCGGGCGGGGACCGTCGGCCGAGCCGACGGTCCCCGCCCGGCGTGCGTCGGGGAGCGTCCGTCCCGCGGTGGACCACGGGGCGGACGCCCTCGGTCCGCGCCCGTCGGCGGACATAGCCTGACGCGGCGACCGCGAGGTGCGGCTGCTCAGGTGCGTCGAAGGAGCTGACCGGTATGAGCCGCCCCCTGCGCTCTCGGACATCCACCCATGGCCGCAACATGTCCGGCGCCCGTGCGCTGTGGCGCGCGACGGGCATGGGGTCGGAGGACTTCGGCAAGCCGATCGTCGCCATCGCGAACTCGTACACGCAGTTCGTGCCCGGCCACGTGCACCTCAAGGACATGGGTGACCTGGTGGCCTCCGCGATCCGTCAGGCGGGCGGCGTGTCCAAGGAGTTCAACACGATCGCCGTGGACGACGGCATCGCGATGGGCCACGCCGGGATGCTCTACTCGCTGCCCAGCCGGGACCTCATCGCGGACTCGGTGGAGTACATGGTCAACGCGCACTGCGCGGACGCCCTCGTGTGCATCTCGAACTGCGACAAGATCACGCCCGGCATGCTCAACGCGGCGTTGCGGCTCAACATCCCCGTCGTGTTCGTCTCCGGCGGCCCGATGGAGGCCGGCAAGGCGGTCGTCGCGGACGGTGTCGCGTCGACCCCGCTCAACCTCATCAACGCGATCAACTACTCGGCGGACGACAACGTCTCGGACGAGGCGCTGGCGGCCGTCGAGGAGTCGGCCTGCCCCACCTGTGGGTCGTGCTCGGGCATGTTCACGGCGAACTCGATGAACTGCCTGACGGAGGCGCTCGGCCTGTCGCTGCCAGGCAACGGCTCGACCCTCGCGACGCACGCGGCCCGCCGGGAGCTGTTCCTCGAGGCCGGCCGCACCGTCGTCGACCTCGCCCGCCGGTACTACGAGGACGAGGACGACTCGGCCGCCCCGCGTGGGATCGCCACGAAGGCGGCGTTCGCCAACGCCATGACGCTCGACGTCGCGATGGGCGGCTCGACGAACACCGTGCTGCACATCCTCGCCGCGGCCCAGGAGGGGGAGGTCGACTTCGACCTCACCGACATCGAGGCGCTCAGCCGCCGCGTGCCGTGCCTGTCGAAGGTCGCGCCCAACCACCCGAGCTTCCACATGGAGGACGTGCACCGCGCCGGCGGCATCCCGGCGCTGCTCGGCGAGCTGGACCGGGCCGGGCTGCTCGACCACGACGTGACGTCGGTGCACACCCCGACGCTGCGCGCCTGGCTCGACGACTGGGACGTCCGAGGCGGTCGGGCCACGGACAAGGCGGTCGAGCTGTTCCACGCCGCGCCCGGGGGTGTGCGCACCACGCAGGCGTTCTCGACGACCAACCGCTGGGACCACCTCGACACCGACGCGGCGAACGGCTGCATCCGCGACCTGGCGCACGCCTACACCGTCGAGGGCGGACTCGCGGTCCTGCGCGGGAACCTGGCCGAGGACGGTGCGGTGCTCAAGACCGCCGGCATCGACCCGGACGTCTTCCACTTCGTCGGGCGCGCGCTGGTCTGCGAGTCGCAGGACGAGGCCGTCGAGAAGATCCTCACCAAGCAGGTACAGCCCGGCCACGTGGTCGTCGTCCGCTACGAGGGCCCTGCCGGCGGACCCGGCATGCAGGAGATGCTCTACCCGACGTCGTTCATCAAGGGGCGCGGCCTCGGCAAGGTGTGCGCGCTCATCACGGACGGGCGGTTCTCCGGCGGGTCGAGCGGCATCTCCGTGGGGCACATCTCACCCGAGGCCGCGGCCGGCGGCACGATCGGGCTCATCGAGGACGGCGACGAGATCGAGATCGACGTCGAGACCCGCCTCATCCGGGTCAACGTGCCCGAGGAGGTGCTCGCGGTGCGGCGCGCCAAGATGGAGGCCTCGGAGAACCCGTGGCAGCCGCTGGACCGCGACCGGTACGTGTCCCCGGCGCTGCAGGCGTACGCGGCGATGGCGACGTCGGCGGACCGGGGTGCGGTGCGCGACGTGTCGCGGCTGCGTCGCCGCTGAGCGGTCGCGTCGCCGGGTCGTCGCAGGTCCGGCGCCCCGCCGGACGGTCGTGGCGCCGGGCGGATCGGGCGCGCGTCCCTAGACTCGCGACATGAGCACGCCGGACATCAAGCCCCGTTCCCGCACCGTCACCGACGGCCTGGAGGCGACCGCGTCCCGCGGCATGCTCCGGGCGGTCGGCCTCGGCGACGACGACTTCGCGAAGCCCCAGATCGGCGTCGCGAGCTCCTGGAACGAGATCACGCCCTGCAACCTGTCGCTCCAGCGGCTCGCCCAGGCCGCCAAGGCGGGGGTGCACGCCGCGGGCGGCTACCCGCTGGAGTTCGGCACCATCTCGGTGTCGGACGGCATCTCGATGGGCCACGAGGGCATGCACTTCTCCCTCGTGAGCCGCGACATCATCGCCGACTCGGTCGAGACCGTGATGCAGGCCGAGCGCCTCGACGGCTCGGTGCTCCTGGCGGGCTGCGACAAGTCGCTGCCGGGCATGCTCATGGCGGCCGCCCGCCTCGACCTGGCGAGCGTGTTCCTGTATGCCGGATCCATCGCGCCGGGCTGGGTCAAGCTCGAGGACGGTACGGAGAAGGACGTGACGATCATCGACGCGTTCGAGGCGGTCGGCGCGTGCGCGCGCGGGCTGATGAGCCGGGAGGACGTCGACCGCATCGAGCGTGCGATCTGTCCGGGCGAGGGCGCCTGCGGCGGCATGTACACCGCGAACACGATGGCGTCGGTCGCGGAGGCGATCGGCATGTCGATCCCCGGGTCTGCCGCCCCGCCGTCGGCCGACCGCCGCCGTGACGCGTTCGCACACAAGTCCGGTGAGGCCGTCGTCGAGATGCTCCGGCAGGGCATCACCGCGCGCCAGATCATGACGAAGGAGGCGTTCGAGAACGCGATCGCCGTCGTCATGGCGTTCGGCGGGTCCACGAACGCGGTCCTGCACCTGCTCGCCATGGCCCACGAGGCCGAGGTCGACCTGACGCTGGCCGACTTCTCCCGCGTGGCGGACAAGGTGCCGCACCTCGGTGACCTCAAGCCGTTCGGCCGGTACGTCATGAACGACATCGACCGCATCGGGGGCGTCCCGGTCGTCATGAAGGCCCTCCTGGACGCGGGCCTGCTGCACGGCGACTGCCTCACGGTGACGGGGAAGACCATCGCGGAGAACCTGGCCGACGTGAACCCGCCGGACCCCGACGGCAAGATCCTCCGCGCGATGGGCAACCCGATCCACCAGACGGGCGGCATCACGATCCTGCACGGCTCGCTCGCGCCCGAGGGGGCGGTGGTGAAGTCGGCCGGGTTCGACTCCGACGTCTTCGAGGGCACCGCCCGCGTGTTCGACCGCGAGCGGGCCGCGATGGACGCGCTCGAGGACGGCACGATCGTCGCGGGTGACGTCGTGGTGATCCGCTACGAGGGCCCGAAGGGTGGCCCGGGCATGCGGGAGATGCTGGCGATCACGGGCGCGATCAAGGGCGCCGGTCTGGGCAAGGACGTGCTCCTGCTGACCGACGGCCGGTTCTCGGGCGGCACCACGGGACTGTGCGTCGGGCACGTCGCCCCGGAGGCCGTCGACGGCGGACCCATCGCGTTCGTCCGGGACGGCGACCGGATCCGGCTGGACGTCGCGAACGCCACGCTGGACGTCCTCGTCGAGGACGCGGAGCTCGACTCGCGCAAGCAGGGCTGGGCGCCGTTGCCTCCCACGTACACGCGCGGTGTGCTGGCCAAGTACGCCAAGCTCGTCCAGTCGGCGTCGAAGGGTGCCGTCCTGATCTGAGGTGGGAGACGGCAGCGCGCCGGCGACGAGCCGGCGCGCTGGCGCGGGGGACGCCCGTCGGGCTCACTGTCCGGCGATCGCCCGCAGCGCCTCGACGTGCGCCTGGAGCGCGTCACGGCCGGCGGACGTGACGGACAGCCACGTGCGGGGTCGCTTGGCGACGTATCCCTTCCGCACGTGCACGTACCCGGGCTGCTCGAGCGCGGTGACGGCCTTGCTCAGGACGGAGTCGCTGACCTGGACGGCGTCACGGACCGCGGCGAACTCGGCCTCGTCGGTGGCGGCGAGCGCGGCGACGACGGACAGCCGGACGGGGGACTGGAGGACGTCGTCGAGCCGCGCGCGAGCGCCTTCGCCGACGGAGTCGCTGTCGGGGAGCGGGGGCATCAGGCGCGACCCTCCCGGAACGCTCCGACGGCGAGCGGGGCGGTCACGACGACGGCGGACAGCAGCCAGAACAGCGACGAGTCGCGCAGCCAGGTGAGGCCGACGATCAACGTGACGATGTACGCGAGACCCCAGAGCCGGATCGCGGGGTCCCACCGCGTCCCCATGTCGCGCTTGGTGACCGGGGCGCCGCGGACGAGCGAGAACCAGAGCGTGGCGCACGTGGCCGCGTAGGACCCGATGAGCAGGAGGGCGAAGGTGTCGTCGGGCCCGGACGCGAGCGCGACGTAGAACATGAACGTGCTGGTCGCGAGGCCGGTCAGCCACTGCGCGTGCCGGTTCTGGCCGGCGGCGCGCAGAGCGCCTGCGGCGCCGGCGGAGGCGTTCAGCAGCTGACGCGCCTCCTCGGGGGTCGGTCCGTCGGTGGCGTGGGTCTCGTCGTGGATGCTCATGAAACTAGTTTCCACGACGGAAAGCACTTTCGCAAGGGAGCGATCCACGGCAACGACCACGGCGTCCGAACCGCGGCGCGACGCTCCCCTTGCAGGAGCACCGGTTCCAGAGCACCTTCGACACCAACGACACGCTCGCCGTCGCGTGAGCCGTCGAGCAGCAGCTGGAGGACGCGCATGACCTGGACCGTCGACGACGCACCGTGGTGGACGAAGGCCGTGGTGTACCAGATCTACCCCCGGTCCTTCGCGGACTCCGACGGTGACGGCATCGGCGACCTGCGGGGCATCCTCGGCCGCCTCGACCACCTGTCGGAGCTCGGGGTGGACGTCGTGTGGCTGTCGCCCGTGTACCGCTCCCCGCAGGACGACAACGGGTACGACATCAGCGACTACCAGGACGTCGACCCCGTGTTCGGGAAGCTCAAAGACCTCGATGAGCTCATCGGGGCCCTGCACGCGCGCGGCATGCGGCTTGTGATGGACCTCGTCGTCAACCACACGTCCGACGAGCACCCGTGGTTCGTCGAGTCCCGCTCCTCGACGGACAACCCCAAGCGGGACTGGTACTGGTGGCGACCGCCGCGCGCGGGTATGGAGCCGGGGCAGCCGGGCGCCGAGCCCACCAACTGGGCCTCGTTCTTCTCCGGACCGGCCTGGGACCTGGACGAGGAGACGCAGGAGTACTACCTGCACCTGTTCAGCCGCAAGCAGCCGGACCTCAACTGGGAGAACCCGGAGGTCCGCGAGGCGGTCTACGCGATGATGCGCTGGTGGCTCGACCGCGGGGTCGACGGCTTCCGGATGGACGTCATCAACATGGTGTCCAAGGACGTGACCCTGCCGGACGGCGTGGTGCACGGCGGCCTGTGGGGCGACGGCTCGCCGTCCTACATCTGCGGCCCGCGCATCCACGAGTTCCTCGCCGAGATGCACCGTGAGGTGTTCGCCGGCCGCCCGGAGCGCCTGCTGGCCGTGGGGGAGATGCCGGGCGTGACGATCGACGACGCCGTCCTGTTCACCGACCCCGCCCGCGCGGAGCTCGACATGGTGTTCCAGTTCGAGCACGTCGGGCTGGACCACGGACCGGGCGGCAAGTTCGACACCCGCGCCCTGCGGCTCACCGACCTCAAGAGGTCCTTCGGCCGCTGGCAGGCCGGTCTGGCGGAGACGGGCTGGAACTCGCTCTACTGGGACAACCACGACCAGCCCAGGGTGGTGTCCCGGTTCGGCGACGACGACCGGTACCGCCGGGAGTCGGCGACGATGCTGGCCACGGTCCTGCACCTGCACCGGGGCACGCCGTACGTCTACCAGGGCGAGGAGCTCGGGATGACGAACGCGCACTTCACGCAGTTCGCCGACTACCAGGACATCGAGTCGCTGCGGCACATCTCGGAGGCCCGCGCCCGCGGCCACTCCACGGACGACGAGCTGCTCCAAGGGCTCGCGCGGATGAGCCGCGACAACGCCCGCACCCCCGTGCAGTGGGACGACTCGGAGCACGCCCGGTTCACGACGGGCACACCGTGGCTCCCGGTGAACGACAACCGCACGACCGTGAACGCGGTCGCGGAGCGCGCCGACCCCCGTTCCGTGTTCCACCACTACCGGCGGCTCATCCGGCTCCGCCACGACGAACCGGTCGTCGCCCTCGGGGACTTCACGATGCTGCTCCCCGACGACGAGCACGTCTACGCGTTCACACGTCGCCTCGGTGACGACGCCCTGCTCGTCCTGGGAAACTTCACCGGGGAGCCGCAGTCGTTCGACGTGGGCGACGCATGGACGTTCGACGAGCGCAGCATGCTCCTGCTCGGCAACTACGAGGACGACTCCACCCCGGAGCTGCGCCCGTGGGAGGCGCGCGTCTACCGCCGCGCTGGGGCCTGAGGGCATTCTTTCCTCTGACGGGCACCTGTCAGCAAGGAGCCAGACAAGTGGAGCTGCTGCATGATCGTTCTCGACGACGTGACCGTCCGCTACGGCACGTCGACGCCGCTCGATGGCGTGACCATCGCGATCGGCTCGGGCACCACAGCGGTCATGGGCCCGTCCGGAAGCGGAAAGAGCACGCTGCTGCGAGTCATCGGCGGGCTCCAGCGACCTGATTCCGGCACCGTGACGATCAATGACAGTCCGGTGGTGACGGCGACGTGGCGGACGGCCAGCGATCCCCGGGTAGCACTCATTCACCAGGATTACCGGCTGGTTCCGTTCTTGACGGTCGAGCAGAATCTGCTCCTGGCTTCCGAGATCCGAGGGGTCAGCCGAAGCGCGGCCGATGTCGTCGCGGTTCTCGCCCGCGTCAACCTCGGCTCGGAGATGGGTGACCGCTATCCGGCGTCGATGTCCGGAGGTGAACAGCAGCGCGTCGCGATCGGACGTGCGCTGATCGTCGGGGCGCCCGTCATCGTCGCCGACGAGCCCACGGGCGCGCTCGACGTGGAGAACACGGAGCGGGTCACCGAGATCCTCGTCCATCTCGGCTCGTCCGACGGGCTGACGGTCGTGGTGGCGACGCACGACCCGACCGTGGCGGCACGTCTCGACGCGCGCCTCGCCCTCGCGTCGGGCATCTTGACCCAGGCCGTCGCCGCATGACACGACGGGTCGACGGTTCGGCTCTGTACGTCGCCTTCGTGCGGCGGAGGATCGCCCAGACGAGCACGCTCGCGCTGCTCGGCTTCGTGCTCGCAGCGCTGGTCGTCGGCCTGGCGGCCGTGCACGACAGCGCGCAGCGCGCGGTCCTGGACTCCGTGCGAGCCGACCTCGGGGGCAGGGCGTACGCGTTGCAGACCGGCCGTGCCGAGGTCACTGAGACCGTGCGCGCGCTCCCGGGGGCCGCCCCCGTGCAGGACGGGTCGGGGACGGTGTCGGCAGGTCCCCTGGCCGGGCCGGTCCTCGTGCGTACGACGAGCGACCCGTCCTTGGCGCTGGGCGTGCTGACAGCCGGAGCCCGCCCTCGGGTCGCCGGTGAAGCGCTGCTCTCCCGGCGGACCGCGGCAGCGCTGGGGGTCGGCATCGGCGACACGATCGGGGTGCAGGTCGACGACGACCGCAGCGACGTCACGGTCGTCGGCCTCGTCGTCGACCCCGCCGACGTCGCGGCGAGCGTGCTCGTCCGCGTGGTGCCGCCGCAGGCGGTGGACCGGCCGGGGATCTGGCTGAGCGACACCGACTTCTACGCGGACCCGGCGCTGCGGGCCGCTCTGGACAGTCGCGATGCCAGCTACCGGTCGATCGGCTCGCTGCTCGAGCAGGCGACGCAGAACACCCCGCAGCTGATCAGCGCCCTGCAGCTCGTCCCCGTCGGCCTCGGACTGCTGTTCGGCCTGGTGCTGGTGTCGGTCGCCGCGCTGCTGTCGCGGGGCTGGCGCGCGGACTGCGACAGCCTCGTCGCGGCGGGGATGTCCCGACAGGAGGCGTGGCATCGGCTCGTCGTCGTCATCGCGGGCGTGGTCGTCGTGGGTGAGGTGCTCGGGGCGGCTGGCGCGGTCAGCGCGCTCCTGGTGCTCCGGGAGCCGGTGTCCGGCGCTCTCGGCCAGTACTGGGTCGGCGTTGCAGTGCCGTGGTCCACCGTGGCCGTCCTGGTGCTTCTCACAGCGGCTGTCGCGGCCGTGACCCCGTCGGCGCTGAGACGGGGCGGGCAGGCCGTGGTGCTGGTGCGTGCGCGGCGCCCTCGTCCCCGCCGCCTGACGGCGGTGGGGCTGGCCATGGCCGTCACCGGCGCGGCTGCGCTGTATCTCGGCCCACGGCCCGGGGTGGGGCCAGGGCCGGCCGAGCCCTTGTGGATCGCACCCGCCGGGGCGGTGGTCCTGGCGGCGAGTGTGCCGTTGCTTCTCGTTCCGATCGTCCTCATCGGGCTCGCGCCCGCGACGAGCGCCCTGCTCCGGAACCTGCTCGGCGGTCTGGGTGCGGTGGCCGCCGTCGCTTCCGTCGTGGTGCTGGGCAGCGGGCTGTGGGCTGCCCAGACCACCTTCAGCGCCAACGTCGGTGAAGCCGAGTCGAGTCCACTGGAACCTGCGGGCTCGTTCGTCATCAGCGAGATGCCGGACTCGACGATCGCGACGCTCGTCGCCGTCTATGCAGACGTCGGTGGCTCGGACGTGGTGGACTACCGGATCCCTGACGAGTCCACGGCGAACCTCCGGGTGACCGGCACCCGACTCGCCTCGTGCATGGCGGAGCAGGACATCCGGACGCCCCAGGACCTGCCGGCCAGCTGTTTCCCGCAGCGCGCGGCGTCACCCGTCAACGCAGTCCTGCTCGGCCCCCCCGGCTCGCGTCCCCTGGCCGACCCTGAGCTTCTCGACGACGGCAAGGTGGGCCTCCTGCTCTTCGCCGCCCAGCACGCCGACGCGCGGCAGGTCGCGGACACCCACGCGGATCCCGACCCGACGTTGGGCGGCAACCTGCCGGGCCTCGTCGTGCCCAGCGACGGCTCGGTGGCGACGACGTTCGGCCTGCGAGCCGGCGGGACGAGCGAGGTCGTGCTGCTCGACTTCCATGAGCTGCAGCCGCAGGACCAGTTCCTGATCCGCGCTGCGGCGACGCGCCTGGCCCCCGGCGCGCAGACGGCTGACGGCACCGACCCCACCGCCTACGACCGCATCCGCGGACTGGCCGATGCAGTGAGCGTCGCCGGCGCAGCGCTGGCCGTCGTCGTCGTTCTTGCCGGCGGACTGGGGCTGGTCGTCGGTCACACGCTCGCGCGCCGGACGCTCGTCGATCTCGGTGCTCTGGCGTCGCGACGACGCGGGATCTTCGTCCGGTGGAACGCCGTGCTGGTGGTCGCCCTCGCCGCCACGGTCCCTCTTGTGGCCCTCGTTCTCGCCCGTGACGTGCCACCCGATGACGTGGCGCTCGGGTACTTCTGGCTCCTCCCAGCGGCGGCGGCCCTCCTCGCCTCCCTGGTGGTCGGGGCAGCGATGTCGACCACGCCGGCCGCCGACTCACGCGAGTGAGCCCGGCAGCCAGCTGCAGTCCTGAGCGGTAGCACCGGACCGCCCGACACGCCGTGCGCCGAGGTGCCATGCCTGAGAGGGAAGGGAAACCCGGCGGTAACCGGTCGCACGGGCCGACGTAACAGGCACACCGCACGATCGACCGATGGGGCAGGAGCTCGCGTCGCCGACGGTCGTCCGTGGCCCTGACGCGGGCCGCACCGTCGCGACCCACTGCCCCTACTGCGCACTGCAGTGCGGCATCGAGCTGCAGGTCACCCCACGGGCGGGGGACGGACGGCCCGACGTGCGGGTCGCGGCCGCGGACTTCCCGACGAACCGCGGGGGGCTGTGCGCCAAGGGGTGGTCGGCGGCTGACCTCCTGCAGCACCCGGACCGGCTGACGTCACCCCTCGTGCGATCGGTCCCGGGGGACCGGACGTCGCCGCTGCGCGCCGGGACGTGGGACGAGGCGCTCGACGCCGTGGCCGAGGCGGTGCGGAGCACGCAGCGCCGGCACGGGCGGGACGCCGTGGGCTGCTTCGGCGGCGGCGGCCTGACGAACGAGAAGGCGTACCTGCTCGGCAAGTTCGCACGGACCGTGCTGCGGACCCGGTCGATCGACTACAACGGGCGCTGGTGCATGTCGTCGGCGGCCGCGGCCGCGACGCGCACCTTCGGCATCGACCGCGGACTGCCCTTCCCGGTGACGGACCTCGCGCTGGCCGACGTGCTGCTTCTCGTCGGCGCGAACCCGGCCGAGACCATGCCCCCGCTGGTGCAGCACCTGGAGGCAGGCCGTGCTCGCGGGGCGAGGCACGTCGTCGTCGACCCGCGGAAGACGGCGACCGCCCGGACCGCGCACCTGCACCTGCAACCGCGCCCCGGGACGGATGCGGCGCTCGCGAACGGCCTCCTGCACCTCGTGGTCCGCGGAGGCTGGGTCGACGAGGACTACGTGGCAGCCCGCACCGTCGGGTTCGAGACCGTGCGCGAGTCCGTCGCCGGCTACTGGCCGGACCGGGTCGAGCGGATCACCGGGGTGCCGGCCCGCGACCTCGAGGGGGTCGCAGAGCTGCTCGCCACGGCGTCGACGGCGATGGTCCTGACCGCCCGGGGGGCTGAGCAGCACGCGTCCGGGACGGCGACGGCGCAGGCGTTCGTCAACCTCTCCCTGGCGCTCGGGCTCCCGGGCCGCCGGGGGTCGGGCTACGGCACGATCACCGGCCAGGGCAACGGGCAGGGCGGCCGCGAGCACGGGCAGAAGGCCGACCAGCTGCCCGGGTACCGCAAGCTCACGGATCCGGCGCACCGGGCGCACGTCGCGGCGGTGTGGGGCGTGGACCCGACGCGGCTGCCCGGCCCCGGCGTGTCCGCGACCGAGATGCTGCGGGCGATGGGCACGCCGGGCGGGGTCCGTACGCTGCTGCTGCTCGCGTCGAACGTCGCGGTCTCGGCTCCGGACGCGGGCGCTGTCACGGACCGGCTCGACGCGCTGGACTTCCTCGTCGTCGGGGACCTGTTCCTCTCGGAGACGGCCGCGCAGGCCGACGTCGTGCTGCCCGTCGCGATGTGGGCCGAGGAGGACGGCACGACGACCAACCTCGAGGGGCGCGTGCTGCGGCGGCGTCGTGCGCTCGACCCGCCACCGGGCGTGCGCACGGACCTCGACGTGCTGTCGGGGATCGCGGACCGGCTCGGGCACGGTCACCTGATGACGACGGACCCCGCAGCGGCGTTCGAGGAGCTCGGCCGGGCCAGCGCGGGCGGCGTCGCCGACTACGCGGGCATCACCTACGCCCGGATCGAGGACGAGCAGGGCGTGTTCTGGCCGTGCGCGGACCCGGACGACCCCGGCACGCCGCGGCTGTTCGCGCATCGGTTCGCGCACCCGGACGGCCTCGCGCGCTTCTACCGCGCCGAGTACCGGGAGCCCGCGGAGCGCACCGACCCCGAGTTCCCCTACGTGCTGACCACCGGCCGGCTGATGCGGCAGTACCAGTCGGGCACGCAGACCCGACGCGTCGCGGCGCTCGCGGGCGACGAGGTCGGCCCCGACGGCACCGTCCTGCCGCACGCCGAGCTGCACCCGGACCTGGCCCGGCGGTGCGGCGTCGTCGACGGCGAGCCGGTGCAGCTGCGGACCCGGCGCGGCACCGCGGTGTTCCGCGCGCGGGTCACCCCGGACATCCGCAGCGACACCGTGTTCGTCCCGTTCCACTGGTCCGGTGCGTCGCGCGCGAACAGCCTCACGCACGCCGCCCTCGACCCGGTCTCCCGCATGCCGGCGTTCAAGGCGTGCGCCGTGGCCGTCGCCCCGCTTCCCGCAGCACCACCCACACCTGCACCGCAGGCCGGCACGACCACGGGCCGCACCCGCGCACCGTGGCCCCCGGCCCGACCGAAGGGACTTGCCTTGGACAGCCACCCGACCTTCCTGCAGGGCGTCTACGCACTGACCGGCAAGGGGCTCGCCGCACCGGCGCTGCTCGACGTCAGCCTCAGCTACACCGTCCCCGACGGCGCGGTCGCGCAGACGGTCTACTTCCGCGGCGGCAACAGCGCGGACGAGCTCATCGTGGTGGTGCTGGTGCGCGACGGCACGCCCATGCGGTACTTCCCCATCGGCGCCAAGGGCGACGTGCACGTGCCGTTGCGCGTCGTCGAGGACCTGGAGCCCGGCACCACGCTCGAGGTCCACGCGGCCGGGGCGGCCGGCGTCTCGGGCGTCGTCATCGTCGACCTCGGCCTCGTGGAGGTCTGACGTGGCCCGGCGCGCACGCGACGACGACGGCCGCCGTCACCTCGTCGTGGTCGGCAACGGCATGGCCGGGGCGCGCACGGTCGAGGAGATCCTCGAGCGCGGCGGTGCGGAGCAGTTCCGGATCACGATGTTCGGTGAGGAGCCCTACGGGAACTACAACCGGATCATGCTCTCGAACGTGCTGGCCGGGGTCGAGAGCGAGGACGCGATCTTCCTCAACTCGATGGCGTGGTACCGGGAGAACGCCATCACGCTGCACGCGGGAGTGCGGGTGGGCCGCATCGACCGGCACGCGCGCACCGTGCGCACCAGCGACAACGGCCGCACGCCGTACGACGCGCTCGTCATCGCGACGGGCAGCAGCGCGTTCGTGCCGGACATCCCCGGGATGCGGACGACGGGGCGCGGGTTCCACCAGGGCGTGTTCCGGTTCCGCACGCTCGACGACACCCGCGCGATGATCCGGTACGCCCGCACCCACAAGCGGGCCGTCGTCATCGGCGGCGGTCTGCTCGGCCTCGAGGCGGCGCGCGGGCTGCAGTCGCACGGCGTCGACGTGACCGTCGTGCACGGTCCGGGTCACCTGATGAACCAGCAGCTCGACCCTGCGGGCGGCTACGTCCTGCGGCGCGGCGTGGAGGCGCTCGGGATCGACGTGGTCACCGGCGCGCGCACGGTCGCCGTGCTCGGCAGCGCGCAGGTCGAGGGTGTGCAGCTCGCCGACGGGCGCGTGCTGCCGTGCGACATGGTGGTGGTCGCGGCCGGGATCCGGGCCAACTCGTCGGTCGCCGCGGCCAGCGGCTTCCTGGTGGAGCGCGGCATCGTCGTCGACGACCAGATGCGGGTGCTCGACGACCAGGGGTCGCCGGACCCCACCGTGTTCGCGGTCGGCGAGTGCGTGCAGCACCGCGACCAGGTGTACGGGCTCGTCGCCCCGCTGTGGGAGCAGGCCCGGGTGCTGGCCGACGTGCTCACCGGCGCCGACCCGGGCGCGCAGTACCACGGCTCGCGGACCGCCACGAAGCTCAAGGTCGCGGGCATCGACGTCGCGTCGATGGGCGTCACGGCGCCCGAGCGGCCGGACGACGACCACGTGGTCGTCTCCGAGCCACGTCGCGGCCTCTACAAGAGCGTCGTGGTGCGCGACGACCGGCTCGTCGGCGCCACGCTCGTCGGGGACCTGGAGAAGGTCGCGCCCCTCATCCAGGCGTTCGACCGCGGCTCGCCCCTGCCCGAGGACCGCATCAAGCTGCTGTTCGACCTCGGCACGGCGCCCGCCGAGGTCGGCGTCGCCGAGCTGCCCGACGAGACGACGGTCTGCAACTGCAACGGCGTCAGCAAGGGTGCGATCGCGGCGTGCGTGCGCGGTGGCGTGGCGACCGTCTCGGGCGTCATGGACGCCACGCGTGCCGGCAAGGGCTGCGGGTCGTGCAAGAAGCTCGTCGGGCAGGTCGTCGAGTGGGCCGCGGGCGGAGCGCTCGAGGTCGACGAGTCAGCATCCTGGTACGTGCCGGGCGTGCCGTACCCGAAGGCCGAGCTCGTCGCGCTGATCCGGGAGCACGACCTGCGTGCGGTGTCGGCGGTCTTCGCGACCCTCGCGCCCGGCGGCGTCGAGGACGCCCGCTCCAAGATGGGCCTGACCTCGCTGCTGCGCACCATCTGGGGCGCGGACGTGGTCGACGAGCGCGACGGGCGGTTCATCAACGACCGCGTGCACGCGAACATCCAGCGCGACGGCACGTTCTCCGTGGTCCCGCAGATGAAGGGCGGTGTCACGACGGCCGACCAGCTGCGTCGCATCGCCGACGTCGCCGACAAGCACCGCATCCCGATGATCAAGCTCACCGGCGGTCAGCGCATCGACCTGCTCGGCGTGCCCAAGGAGGACCTGCCGAAGGTCTGGGCCGACCTCGACATGCCGTCCGGGTACGCCTACGGCAAGTCCTTCCGCACCGTGAAGACGTGCGTCGGCAGCGACTTCTGCCGCTTCGGCCTGGGCGACTCGACCGCGCTCGGGATCGCCATCGAGACCCGCTACCAGGGCCTGGAGAGCCCGGCGAAGCTCAAGCTCGCCGTCACCGGCTGCCCGCGCAACTGCGCCGAGGCGTACGTCAAGGACGTCGGGGTGGTCGCCGTGGACGGCGGGCGCTGGGAGATCTACGTCGGGGGCGCGGCCGGCGCGCACATCCGCAAGGGCGACCTGCTGACGACCGTCGACAGCCCCGAGGAGGTGCTGACCCTCACCGGCCGGTTCATCCAGTACTACCGCGAGACCGCCAACTGGCTGGAGCGGACCTACGCGTGGGTGCCGCGGATCGGGATCGACCACGTCCGGGCGGTCGTCGTCGACGACGCCGAGGGCCGCGCCGCGGAGCTCGACGCGGCGGTGCAGGCGTCGGTCGATGCCTACCGCGACCCGTGGAAGGAACGCAACGACCCTGCCGAGCCCGGCCAGTTCCGCACGGCGCTGCCCTTGACGGTCCTCCCGCGGGTGCCGGTCCGATGAGCGCCGGGACGGACGCCCGGGCGGTCGGTGTCGCGCACGTGCTCGGCCCGCTGGCCGACATCCCACCCGGGGAGGGCCGGGCCTACGCGGTCGCGGGCAGGCAGGTCGCCGTCTTCCGGCTGCGCGACGGCGGCGTGCGCGCCCTCGACGCGGTCTGCCCGCACCGCGGGGGTCCGCTCGCCGACGGGCAGACCGACGCGGAGGTGGTCGTCTGCCCGCTGCACGCGCACGTGTTCGACCTCGGCACGGGCGCGTGCCGCTCGGGCCAGGACGACGTCGCGTCGTACCCGGTGGCCGTCGAGGACGGGCAGGTCGTCGTGCTCCTGCCCGCCTGACCGGGACGGCGGGGTGGGCGGGACCTCAGACGATCTGCAGCGTCGGCAGGCCGCGTCGCCGGACCATCCACTCGGCGATGAGGATGTTCGGCACCCACGCCAGGAACGTGACGGCGGCGTACGCGTTCTCGAAGGCGGCGTCGAAGTCGAAGCTGCCGCCGGCCGCGAAGGCCTGTGCGGCGACGAGCACCCCGACCCAGGTCCGCAGCGTGACCGCGGCGAACGTGAGCGAGAAGTTGCGGATCATCCACGCCTGGTGCGATCGGACGTCCCCGGTGCGGATCGCCCGGTAGGCGCACCACCCCGTCCAGACCCACAGCACGCCGAGCGTGCCGAACCCGAGGAACCCGACCATCCCCGCCGTGTTGTACGGCGCCATGACGAGCGCCGCGGCGCCACCGATCCACACGGCGACGAGATAGGTGCGTCCGAGCCACCGGTGCAGGCCCGGGAACCGTCGTCGCGACGTCGCCCAGAACTGGAACGGGCCGGTGAGCAGCGCGATGCCGGCCCCGACGATGTGCATGACCAACGCGACCCGGACGACGGGCGGCGTCTGCGAGTACGCCGCGGCGAGCGGCGCCCGGCCGGGGTCGAGGTCCTCGAGGGAGCCCATCAGGTACGGCACCGCCGAGTAGGCGACGATCGCGAGCGAGGTGAGCAGGACCGCGGCCCAGCCGACGCGGCCGGTCACCCGGCGACGTCGTCGTACGGACGCGGGTGGCCGCTCGGGACGGACCGGTCGGGCGTCGGTCGAGGTGGTCGTCATGTCGAAGATGGTAGGTATGCCCCTCGCTCGTGTCGGTGGGGCGGTCCCACGGGTCGCCACGGTGGCACGCCCCAGGGAGCGGGCCTGTCCACCGATCGGTGGACACGGGTACCGGTGTCCTGGTCGTCCCGGTGGCGGGTCCCCGCGCACGACGCTGGGTGCATGACCCCACACCCGATCACCCCCGCGATCGAGGTCACCGGCCTGCGCAAGCGGTACGGCGACAAGCAGGCCGTCGACGGCCTCGACCTGCACGTGGACCGCGGCGAGATCGTCGCGATCCTCGGCCCCAACGGCGCAGGCAAGACGACCACCGTCGAGATCCTCGAGGGGTACCGGCATCGGGACCACGGCGTGGTCCGCGTCCTCGGCGACGACCCGGCGACCGCCGGGCGCGCGTGGCGGTCCCGCATCGGGGTGGTGCTGCAGGGCACCGACGACCTCGCGGAGGCGAGCGTCGGCGAGCTGGTCCGGCACTTCGCCCGATTCTTCCCGTCGCCCCGGGACCCCGACGAGGTGATCGACGCGGTCGGCCTCCGCGAGAAGGTCCGCACGCGCGCCCGGCAGCTGTCCGGCGGGCAGCGCCGCCGCCTGGACGTCGCGCTCGGCATCGTCGGCCGCCCCGAGCTGCTGTTCCTCGACGAGCCGACCACCGGGTTCGACCCGCAGGCCCGCCGCTCGTTCTGGGACCTCGTCGAAAGCCTCCGGGCGGACGGCACGACGATCCTGCTCACGACCCACTACCTCGAGGAGGCGGAGCGGCTCGCCGACCGGGTCGTCGTGGTCGCAGGCGGCAAGGTCGTCGCGCAAGGTCCGCCGGACCAGCTCGGCGGGCGCACCGCACGCCGCGCGGTCGTCCGGTGGGACGAGGACGGCGGCCCCCGCGAGATCCGCACGGACACACCGACCCGGGCGGTCGCCCAGCTGGCGGCCCGCCTCGACGAGATCCCCGGCCTGCAGGTGCTGCGCCCCACGCTCGAGGACGTCTACCTCGGGCTCCTCCAGGACGCCCACGTGCCGACCGCCACGCTGCAGGAGGGCGCACGATGAGCACGCTGACCACGACCAGGACCACCCCGGCCACCACCCCGGCCCGGCCCGCGCGTGCGCTGCCCGGCCCGCTCACTCTCGGCCTGACGCGCGCCCGGTACGAGCTCCGGGTCTTCTTCCGGGGGCGCGACGCGGTCGTGTTCGTGTTCGCCTACCCGGTGATCATGCTGGCGATCTTCGCGGCCGTCTTCGGGCAGGACGGCGCCACCGTCACGCAGGGCGGCGTCGAGATCCCGTTCGCGCAGTACTTCCTGCCCGGCATGGTCGCCACCGGGATCATGTTGTCCAGCTTCCAGGCGCTCGCGATCTCCATCGCCGTGGAGCGCGACGAGGGCGGCCTGAAGCGGCTGCGGGGGACGCCGCTGCCGGCCACGTCCTACTTCGCCGGCAAGGTGGGTCAGGTGCTGGGCGTCTCGCTCCTGCAGAACGCGGTGCTCCTCGTGGTGGCGGCCTCGGTGTTCGGCGTGACCCTGCCGAGCACGGCCACCGCGTGGGCCACCTTCGTCTGGGTCTTCGTGCTCGGCACGGCCTGCGGGTCGGTGTGCGGGGTGGCGTTCTCGTCGGTGCCGCGGTCCGGCCGGTCCGCCAGCGCGGTCGTCACGCCCTTCGTCCTCGTGCTCCAGTTCGTGTCCGGGGTGTTCTTCCCGTACGACCAGCTGCCGTCCTGGATGCAGCACCTCGCGTCGGTGTTCCCGCTGCGCTGGCTCGTCGAGGGCATGAGCTCGGTGTTCCTGCCCGACGCGGCCGGGTCGTCGCAGCACGGTACGACCGCGCTCGTGCTCGGCGCGTGGCTCGTCGCCGGGCTCGTGGTGGGCGTCCGCACCTTCCGGTGGCGCCGGCGTGACGACGGCTGACGGTGTGCCGGTGCGGGGCGCGGACGTGGCAGGCTCACGGCCATGACCCGCACCGCCCCGCCCGACCTGCTGGCCCGGCGGGCGTTCTGGGCCAGGTCGCTCCGGGGCTGGGACATCGGTTTCTACGCGCTCGTCGCGGTCGCGGCGGTGTCCATGTCGTTCGACGCCGGCAGCGCCGCCCGTGCCGCCGCGGTGCTCGGCGCCGTCGCCGTCCTGGTCGCCGGGTACGTGGCAGTCGGTCGCCGCGGGATCCTGCGCGCCGACATCCGCATGACGACGGCGTACCTGGTGCTCCTGTGCGTCGTGCTGTGCGTGGAGGTCTGGCTCGTCGACCTCGGCCCGGTCCTGCTGTTCGTCGCGTACTCGCAGATCTGGTTCTTCAACACCCGTCGGCTGTACGGCGTCCTGTGGTCCGTCTCGCTCACGGTGGCGTTCGTCACGGTGCTCGCTCTCGAGGAGCAGGCGCCCGCGTCGGAGCTTCCCGTCACGATCGGCCAGGCCGCCGCGGGTCTGGTCTTCAGCATCGTGCTGGGCCTGTGGATCACGTGGGTCTCGGAGCACGGCGAGGAGCGGACAGTCCTGCTCGAACGGCTGGAAGCCGTGCAGGACGAGCTCGCCGCGACCCACCACGACACCGGGGTGCTCGCCGAGCGGGCCCGGGTCGCCCAGGAGATCCACGACACGCTCGCCCAGGGCTTCACCAGCGTCGTCATGCTCGCCCAGACCGCCACCGCCGAGCTCGAGCGCGGACGGCCGGACGCGGTGCACGACCGGCTCACACAGATCGAGCAGGTGGCGCGCGACAACCTCGCCGAGTCGCGGGCCCTCGTCGCCGCGTTCGGCCCGCCGGGGCTCGAGGACGCGTCGCTCGCGGACGCCCTCGACCGGCTGGCGCGGCGGTTCCAGGCCGAGACGCACGTGCGCGTCGAGGTCGAGCTCGCCGCGGGCGGGGCGGTGGCCGCCGAGTCGTCGGTGGTGCTGCTGCGCGCCGCCCAGGAGGCGCTCGCGAACGTCCGCCGGCACGCGGGCGCCCGCCGGGTGCGCCTGTCGCTGACGGGCGGCGAGGAGCACGTGCGGCTCGAGGTCACGGACGACGGGCGCGGACTGCCCGACGAGGTCTCCGAGGGGGTGGGCCTGCGCGGTATGCGTGACCGCGCCGACGCGGGCGGCGGGACCCTCGAGGTCGGTGCCGTGCCCGGAGGCGGCACCCGGGTCCGCGTCACCCTGCCGACGGGGGGTGCGCGGTGAGCATCCGGGTCGTGCTCGCCGACGACCATCCGGTCGTCCGCTCGGGGCTCGCCGGCATGCTCGGGGTCGAGCCCGACATCGAGGTGGTCGGGGAGGCCGGCGACGGCGAGCAGGCGGTGGCGCTCGCGAGCACCCTGCGCCCCGCCCTCGTGCTCATGGACCTGCGGATGCCGGTGCTCGACGGCGCCGCGGCGACGGCCAGGATCGTCGGCACCGTCCCGGGGGTCCGGGTGCTGGTGCTCACCACCTACGAGACGGACACCGACATCCTGCGTGCCGTCGAGGCGGGCGCCACCGGCTACCTGCTCAAGGACACACCGCGCGACGAGCTCGTGGCCGGGGTCCGCGCGGCCGCCCGCGGGGAGTCGGCGCTGTCGCCGTCGGTCGCGAGGCGGCTCGTGGAGCAGGTCCGGGTCCCGTCCGAGCGGCTGACCGCCCGCGAGCAGCAGGTGCTGGCCGGGGTGGCCCGCGGGCTGTCCAACGCGGCCGTCGGGCGAGAGCTGTTCATCACCGAGGCGACCGTCAAGACGCACCTGCTGCGCGCGTTCGCCAAGCTCGGGGTGGACGACCGGACGCGGGCCGTCACCGTCGCGATCGAGCGGGGCATCCTGCCAGGCGCGTGACGCGTCACCGGGCCGACGTCGCGCCCGTCACGACGGCACATATGCGCGAGGCGCGCACGGGTCGGCTGGCTAAGGTCGACACGACCGGCACGCCAGTGAG
Organism: Cellulomonas sp. URHB0016; assembly: GCF_054057935.1. Lineage (NCBI taxonomy): Bacteria > Bacillati > Actinomycetota > Actinomycetes > Micrococcales > Cellulomonadaceae > Cellulomonas > Cellulomonas sp. URHB0016. The sequence goes on from NZ_JBSRZU010000001.1 coordinate 3,807,979, forward strand.
AGGTGGTCGACGATGGGCAAGGTCCACGAGCGGATCGACGAGAAGATCCGCGCGTTCATCGACAGGCAGCACATGTTCTTCGTCGCGACGGCCCCCAGCGGCCCGGACGGCCACGTGAACGTGTCCCCGAAAGGCATCGGCGGCTCCTTCGTGGTGCTCGACGACCACACGGTCGCCTACGTCGACCTCACGGCGAGCGGCGCGGAGACGATCGCGCACCTGCGGGACAACGGCCGGCTCACGTTGATGTTCTGCGCGTTCGAGGGTCCGCCGAACATCCTCCGCCTGCACGGCCACGGACGGTTCGTCACGCTGTACGACGAGGGCTTCGACGAGCTCGTCGCGATGTTCCCCGAGACGCGCGGCGCCCGGGCGGTCGTCGTCGTGGACGTCCAGCGGGTCAGCGACTCGTGCGGGTACGGCGTGCCCTTCATGGAGTACGTGGGGGAGCGGGACCTGCTTCCGCCGTACATGGAGCGCAAGGGCGTCGAGGGGCAGGCGGACTACCGCAGGCTCAAGAACCGTCGCAGCATCGACGGTCTCCCGGCGTTCGACATGGATCCCGTCGACGAGGATGTCCACAACGTGGTCCCGTGAACCACGATGTGAGACGACGTGACATCGCTGGGCGCGCGGCGTACTGTCGGCCAGGTGCAGACGATCCTCCTCGTAGTACGCCCTGAGCGCGCCGGCTGAGGCCACCCGTCCAGGTCTCGTCAGCGCGCTCACCCCTCGGCAGGCCGATCATGGCGTCGAGGGGTTTTCGTTTGTCCGGCTCCTTCCCGCCACCAGCACCACCCAGGGAGACATCGATGGTCCAGGGTCCCCACCCGGCACCGCCGCGCTCGTCCGGTCCCACCGTCTCGCCCGCCACCCCGACCGTCGTCCCGGCCCCCGCCCGGACGGCGCCGGCCCCGGCCGGCGTGGGTGTCGTCGGCAGCGTCGAGAAGGTCACCGGCGCGCAGTCGATCGTCCGCTCGCTCGAGGAGGCGGGTGCCGAGGTCGTGTTCGGCATCCCCGGCGGCGCGATCCTGCCGCTGTACGACCCGCTGCTGGACTCGACCCGCCTGCGCCACATCCTCGTGCGCCACGAGCAGGGCGGCGGGCATGCGGCGGCCGGCTACGCCTCCGCGACCGGCCGGGTCGGCGTCTGCATGGCGACGTCCGGCCCGGGAGCGACGAACCTCGTCACCCCGCTCGCCGACGCCCACATGGACTCCGTGCCGCTGGTCGCGATCACCGGTCAGGTCGTCGCGTCGCTGATCGGCACGGACGGGTTCCAGGAGGCCGACATCGTCGGCATCACGCTGCCGGTGACCAAGCACAACTACCTGGTCACCGACGCGAACGAGATCCCGCGCGTCATCGCCGAGGCGTTCCACATCGCGTCGACCGGCCGCCCGGGCCCGGTGCTCGTCGACATCTCGAAGTCCGCCATGCAGGCCCAGACCACGTTCGCGTGGCCGCAGGAGCTCAGCCTGCCCGGCTACCACCCGGTCACCAAGCCGCACGCGAAGCAGATCCGCGAGGCGGCCCGGCTCCTCGCCACGGCGCGTCGTCCCGTCCTGTACGTCGGCGGCGGCGTGATCCGTGCGGGTGCCGCCGCGCAGCTCCAGGCGCTCGTCGACGCGTCGGGCGCCCCGGCCGTGACCACGCTGATGGCCCGCGGCGCGCTGCCCGACGCGCACCCGCAGAACCTCGGCATGCCCGGCATGCACGGCACGGTCGCCGCGGTCGCGGCGCTGCAGAAGTCCGACCTGATCGTGGCGCTGGGCGCCCGGTTCGACGACCGCGTGACCGGGCAGCTGTCGAGCTTCGCCCCGAACGCGACCATCGTGCACGCGGACATCGACCCGGCCGAGATCGGCAAGAACCGCAGGGTCGACGTGCCGATCGTCGGCGACCTGCGGGAGGTCCTCACGGACCTGCTGCCGGAGCTGGCGCGCGAGCACGCCCAGCACGGCAAGCCGGACCTCGAGGCGTGGTGGAAGCAGCTCGACGACTGGCGCGGCACGTTCCCGCTCGGCTACGACGAGCCCGCCGACGGCCACCTGGCGCCGCAGCACGTCATCAGCCGCATCGGTGAGCTCTCCGGCCCCGAGGCGATCTACGTCGCGGGCGTGGGCCAGCACCAGATGTGGGCCGCGCAGTTCATCAAGTACCAGCGGCCCAACTCGTGGCTGAACTCCGGCGGCCTGGGCACCATGGGCTACTCCGTGCCGGCGGCGATGGGCGCGAAGGTCGGGCAGCCCGACCGCACCGTGTGGTCCATCGACGGCGACGGCTGCTTCCAGATGACCAACCAGGAGCTCGCCACCTGCACCATCAACGAGATCCCGATCAAGGTCGCGATCATCAACAACTCGTCGCTCGGCATGGTCCGGCAGTGGCAGACCCTCTTCTACGAGTCGCGCTACTCCAACACGGACCTGAACACCGGCCACGGGACGGCGCGCATCCCCGACTTCGTGAAGCTCGCCGACGCCTACGGCTGCGTGGGCCTGAGGTGCGAGACGAAGGCCGACGTGGACGCGACGATCAAGCGCGCCCTCGAGATCGACGACCAGCCTGTCGTCGTCGACTTCACCGTCTCGCGCGACGCGATGGTGTGGCCGATGGTCGCCGCCGGCGTGAGCAACGACAACATCCAGTACGCCCGCGGCATCAGCCCGGCGTGGGACCGGGAGGACTGACCCATGAGCCGCCACACCCTCTCGGTGCTCGTCGAGAACAAGCCCGGCGTGCTGACGCGCGTCGCGGGCCTCTTCGCGCGTCGCTCGTTCAACATCCACTCGCTCGCGGTCGGCCCGACTGAGCACCCGGAGATCTCGCGCATCACGGTCGTGGTCGACGTCGACGAGCTGCCCCTGGAGCAGGTTACCAAGCAGCTCAACAAGCTCATCAACGTCATCAAGATCGTCGAGCTCGAGGATGCCGCGTCCGTGCAGCGTGAGCTGCTGCTCGTCAAGGTCAAGGCCGACACCACGCAGCGCACCAGCGTGCTCGAGGTCGTCCAGCTGTTCCGCGCCCACGTCGTCGACGTCGTGCCCGACACGGTCGTCATCGAGGCGACCGGCGGCCCCGGCAAGCTCGACGCGCTGCTGGCGGCCCTCGAGCCGTTCGGCATCCGCGAGATCGTCCAGTCCGGCACCGTCGCCATCGGCCGCGGCTCGCGGTCGATCACGGACCGGGCGCTCGAGCGCGTCTCGCGCGCCTCCTGACATCCTTCGTCCCGCACGACCACCACATCATCTGAGGAGAACCACCGTGGCTGAGCTGTTCTACGACGACGACGCCGACCTGTCGGTCATCCAGTCCAAGAAGGTCGCCGTCATCGGCTACGGCAGCCAGGGGCACGCGCACTCCCTCAACCTGCGCGACTCCGGTGTCGACGTGACCGTGGGCCTGCGCGAGGGCTCGGCGTCCCGCGAGAAGGCCGAGAACCAGGGCCTCAAGGTCGCCACGGTCGCCGACGCGGTCCGCGAGGCCGACGTGGTCGTCATCCTCGCGCCCGACCAGGTGCAGCGGATCGTCTACCGCGACGAGATCGAGCCGAACCTCAAGGACGGCGCCGCGCTCGTCTTCGGCCACGGCTTCAACATCCGGTTCGGCTACATCAAGCCGGCCGCGCAGCACGACGTGCTCATGGTCGCCCCCAAGGGCCCCGGCCACCTCGTGCGTCGTGAGTACGCGGACGGCCGTGGGGTCCCGGTCATCGTCGCCGTCGAGCAGGACGCGTCGGGCGGCGCCTGGGCCCTGGCGCTCTCGTACGCCAAGGCGATCGGTGGCCTGCGTGCCGCCGGTATCAAGACGACGTTCACCGAGGAGACCGAGACCGACCTGTTCGGCGAGCAGGCCGTCCTGTGCGGTGGCGTGTCGCAGCTCATCCAGTACGGCTTCGAGACCCTGACCGAGGCCGGCTACCAGCCCGAGGTCGCGTACTTCGAGGTGCTGCACGAGCTCAAGCTGATCGTCGACCTCATCTTCGAGGGCGGCATCACCAAGCAGCGCTGGTCGGTCTCCGACACGGCCGAGTACGGCGACTACGTCTCGGGGCCGCGCGTCATCACGCCCGACGTCAAGGCGAACATGCAGGCCGTGCTCGCGGACATCCAGAACGGCGCGTTCGCCGAGCGGTTCATCAACGACCAGGACGCCGGCGCTCCCGAGTTCAAGGAGCTCCGCGACAAGGGCCAGAACCACCCGATCGAGCCGGTCGGCCGCGAGCTGCGCAAGCTCTTCGCCTGGGTCAAGCCCTCGGACAGCGACTACGTGGAGGGTTCGGCCGCGCGCTGACCGGAGGTAGGGGCCCCGCGCAGCGCGGCACCTGCCGGAGGGCAGGGCGCGGCCGACCCCGACCACGAAGCACTGAGGGTTCGGCCGCGCGCTGACCGGAGGTAGGGGCCCCGCGCAGCGCGGCACCTGCCGGAGGGCAGGGCGCGGCCGACCCCGACCAAGAAGCACTGAGGCGTCGGCGGCGCGCTGACCGGAGGTAGGGGCCCCGCGCAGCGCGGCACCTGCCGGAGGGCAGGGCGCGGCCGACCCCGACCAAGAAGCACTGAGGGCTCGGCCGCGCGCTGACCCGCTCCGACGTGACGAGCGTGCGCCCCGGCCACCGCCGGGTCGCACGCTCGTCGCGTTTCCCGACATGATGGGGCGCACCCACGACGGAAGGACGACGATGGCGGAGAGCGTGCAGGGCGACGGGGTCGAGGACGACAGGGTCGCCGCGTTCTGGAGGGCCGCTCGCGGCCACGTCGGCATGGGAGACCTGGGCCCTGTCCTGGGGTCGTCGCCCAACGACGCCGTGCCGCCGCCGTCGTGGTCGTTCGGGGACAGCCCGGAGCTCGCGAGCCAGCTGCTCGGTCTGGTCCTGGACGGCCGCAAGTCGGCGACGTCGACCGCGCTGCTGGAGCTCCAGGAGGCCGACCTCGACGTCCCGCGGCCGGGAGACCTGTCGATCGTCGTGGACGCCGACGGCGAGCCGAGGGCGCTGCTGCGCACGACGGACGTCGAGGTGGTCCCGTTCGACCAGGTGGACGCGGCCCACGCCGCCGCGGAGGGCGAGGACGACCTCAGCCTGGACTCGTGGCGGGCGGAGCACGAGCGGTACTGGCGCCGGGTGCTGGGGGACGAGCGGTTCAGCACGGACCTGCAGGTGGTGGCGGAGCGCTTCGAGTTGATCTATCCGACTGTCGGCGCCACGCCCGCCGTGGACTGAACGACGTCTGCGGCGTGACCGCAACATGAGACGGCGGTCCCGCCAGGTGGGACAGGGTCTACGCTGGAACGCATGGTCGACAGCGCCCCCGCCCAGGACATCCGCCTCGCCGTCGTCGCCGGGGACGGCATCGGCACGGAGGTCGTCGAGCAGGGTCTCCTGGCCCTCGAGTCCGCGTTGCACGGCGGTGGGGTGACGGTCTCCACGACCGACTTCGACCTGGGTGCGCGCCGCTGGCACGCGACGGGCGAGACGCTCACGGACACCGACCTCGCCGCGATCCGCTCGCACGACGCGATCCTGCTCGGCGCCATCGGCGACCCGACCGTCCCGTCGGGCGTCCTCGAGCGGGGGCTGCTGCTCAAGCTCCGCTTCGCGCTGGACCACTATGTCAACCTGCGCCCGAGCAAGCTCTTCCCCGGCGTCGCGAGCCCGCTGGCCAGCCCGGGGGACGTCGACTTCGTCGTGGTCCGCGAAGGCACCGAGGGCCCGTACGTCGGCAACGGGGGCGCAATCCGCGTCGGCACGCCGCACGAGGTCGCCAACGAGGTGAGCGTCAACACCGCGTTCGGCGTCGAGCGCGTGGTCCGCGACGCGTTCGCCCGGGCCGCGGTGCGTCCGCGCAAGAAGCTCACGCTCGTGCACAAGCACAACGTGCTCGTGCACGCCGGCCACCTGTGGCGCCGCACCGTCGAGGCCGTGAACGCGGAGTTCCCGGACGTCACCGTCGACTACCTGCACGTGGACGCCGCGACGATCTTCCTGGTCACGAACCCGGCCCGGTTCGACGTGATCGTCACCGACAACCTGTTCGGCGACATCCTCACCGACCTCGCCGCTGCCATCACGGGCGGCATCGGCCTGGCCGCGTCCGCCAACATCAACCCCGACCGCACCACCCCGAGCATGTTCGAGCCCGTGCACGGCTCGGCCCCGGACATCGCCGGCCAGGGCAAGGCGGACCCGACGGCCACGGTGCTGTCGGTCGCGCTTCTCCTGGACCACCTGGGTCACACCGACGCCGCCCGGCGGGTGGAGGCGGCGGTCGCCGCCGACATCGCCGAGCGGTCCACCGACCGAGTACGGTCGACGGCCGAGGTGGGCAAGGACCTCGCCGCGCGCATCGCCGGCTGATCCCCGCCGTCGTCGACCCGGGCCACCTGGGCGACCCCGACACCACCACCTCAGCCGTCTCACCGGACCCGCACGTGCACCGGCGGAGGTCCGGGGCGGCACGGTTCACCGTGAGCCGCACGGTGACTGTCCACCCGGCCGCACGCCCAGGTAGCGTCTGACTCGACCCTGGTGAAAGGCCCTCGACCATGAGCACTCTTGCGACACCGACGTCCGCCGACCTCTTCGAGATCCACCGCACGGACACCCCGGTGCCCGACGCGGTGCGGGAGGCCGCGCTGGCCGCGCCGCGGTTCGGCACCGTCTTCACCGAGCACATGGCTCGGATCACGTACGCGCACGGCGAGGGCTGGCACGACCGTCGCGTCGAGCGGTACGGACCGCTGCAGCTCGACCCCGCCACGGCGGTGCTCCACTACGCGCAGGAGATCTTCGAGGGGCTGAAGGCGTACGGGCACGCGGACGGCTCGGTGTGGACGTTCCGGCCGCAGGCGAACGCGGCGCGGTTCGCGCGGTCCGCGCACCGGCTGGCGCTCCCGGAGGTGTCCGAGGCCGACTTCATGGGCGCCATCACGGCGCTGGTGCAGACCGATCGCGCGTGGGTGCCCTCCGGCGAGGAGAAGAGCCTGTACCTGCGCCCGTTCATGTACGCGTCCGAACCCTTCCTCGGCGTGCGGCCCTCGCTCGAGGCCGAGTTCCTCGTCATCGCCTCGCCGGTGGGACCGTACTTCGCGGGTGGGGTGAAGCCGGTGGCCATCTGGGTGGACCAGGAGTACCACCGTGCCGGCGCGGGCGGCACGGGCGCCGCCAAGTGCGGCGGCAACTACGCCGCCAGCCTGCTGCCGCAGCAGCTCGCGTACGACAAGGGCTTCGAGCAGGTGTGCTTCCTCGACGCGTCGACCAACACCGAGCTCGAGGAGCTCGGCGGCATGAACGTTTTCGTGATCCAGGCCGACGGGAGCGCGGTGACACCGCCCGTGTCCGGCTCGATCCTCGAAGGCGTGACGCGCGGCTCGATCATCCAGCTGCTCACCGACGCCGGCCACCAGGTGAGCGAGCGGTCCCTGCCGCTGGCGGAGCTCCGCGCCGGTCTGGCGGACGGCACGGTGCGCGAGGTGTTCGCCTGCGGGACGGCCGCGGTGATCACGCCCATCGGGCGGCTCGCGAGCGACGACTTCGACCTCACGGTCGGCGACGGTGCCGCGGGACCGGTGACCATGCAGATCCGCACCGAGCTCACGGACATCCAGTACGGCCGGGCGACCGACCGGCACGGCTGGCTGACCCGGCTGGTCTGACGTCTCGTCGACGGCCCCGTCCCCACACCGCCGGGACGGGGCCGTCGACCTGTCAGACGAGCGGGATCGTGCGCTGCGACGTGCGGGCGAGCACGCCCGTCAGCAGCGACCACACGGCGATGCCGATGAGCAGGTTCACGAGCCCGCTGCACAGTGCCGCGGTCTTGTCGTCGGTCCACGTCAGCGGCAGGAGTGCCACCACCAGCGTGCCGAGCCCCATGATCCAGCCAAAGAACGTCGACGGCTCCGGTGTCGAGAGCACGAGCGCCTGCAGCAGCAGCGCGGCGACGAGTGTGGTCGCGACCGCACCGACCACGTACGCCCCCATCGAGGAGCCCGTGCCGAACGGGTCCTTGTTCACGAGCGGGATGTCGAAGATGCGCTCGAAGACGACGACGCCGACGACTCCGACGAGCGCGGCCACGACGGCGGTCGCAGCCACGCCCGCCCAGTAGCGTCCGCCGTCGATCGCGATACGCGGCCGGGGTGGTGGTGCCGCCGGAGCCACAGGTACCGCGGCGGCGGGCACCTGGGCAGGCACCTGGGCGACGGGGACCTCATAGGCGGGGACCTGGGCGGGTGGTACCGGTGGTGGCACCGCCGGGGGCTGGTTCGGGTAGTGCGGGTCACCGGACGGGACGGTCATGCGACCTCCTCGACACGCGGGACGCCGGTCGGGCCGGCGTCGTGGGCCACTCGCCAAGGTAGCGAAGCGGCGGGCCCGGCGCCTGGTCTGCCGTCAGGTGCGACCGCGACACGGTGTCCAGTGCGTGGAACGGATGACCACGACCCACCCTGTGTGCCACCATGACGTCGTGACCACCATCACGCTCATTATCGAGTAGCGCGTCGGGCAACCTACCGACGCGCAGACCTCCCGTACCCCGGGGGGTCTTTTTGTTGGTCGGACACCACCCCCGTCCGGCCGGCCGCCGCTCGACAGGTACGAGGATCAGCAGGACGCACGAGCACCACACGAAGCACCACAGCAGCGAAGAGAGCTCATCGTGACCACGAGCCCCACCCCCTTCCACGTGTACGACACGACCCTGCGCGACGGCGCCCAGCAGGAGGGCATCAACCTCTCTGTCGCCGACAAGCTCGCGATCGCGCCGATGCTCGACGAGCTCGGGGTGGGCTTCATCGAAGGCGGCTGGCCGGGCGCGGTCCCGAAGGACACGGAGTTCTTCAAGCGGGCCGCCAAGGAGCTCGACCTGCGCAACGCCGAGCTCGCGGCATTCGGCAGCACGCGCAAGCCCGGGAACCGGGCGGCCGACGACCCGCAGGTGCGCGCGCTCGTCGACTCGGAAGCGCCGGTCGTCACCCTCGTCGCGAAGCACGACCTGCGGCACGCGGAGAGGGCGCTGCGCACCACCGGCGACGAGAACATCGCGATGATCGCCGACACCGTGCGGTTCCTGGTGCGGGAGGGCCGCCGGGTCGTCGTCGACGCCGAGCACTTCTTCGACGGGTACCGGTTCGACGCGGCGTACACGACGGCGGCGGTGCTCGCCGGCTTCGAGGCCGGGGCCGAGGTGGTCGCCCTGTGCGACACGAACGGCGGCATGGTGCCCACCTGGGTCGCGGACATCGTGCACGAGGTCCGCGACGCCGCCGGGCCGCAGGCGATCCTCGGGATCCATGCCCACAACGACTCGGGGTGCGCGGTGGCGAACTCGCTCGCGGCCGTCGAGGCGGGCTGCACCCACGTCCAGGGCACCGTGAACGGCTACGGCGAGCGGACCGGGAACGCGGACCTGCTCTCGATCGTCGCGAACCTCCAGCTGAAGTACGGCCTGCACGTCCTGCGGACCGACGGCGACCGGCCCGGCGGCCTGCCGGAGCTCACGCGGCTCGCGCACGCCATCGCGGAGATCACCAACATCTCGCCCTTCGCCCGGCAGCCGTACGTCGGAGCGAGCGCCTTCGCGCACAAGGCGGGCATCCACGCGTCGGCGATCAAGGTGGACCCCGACCTCTACCAGCACATCGATCCGGCTGACGTGGGCAACGACATGCGCATGCTCGTGTCCGAGATGGCCGGCCGGGCGTCCATCGAGCTCAAGGGCCGCGAGCTCGGCTTCGACCTGTCCGGCCGTCCCGAGGTGCTCGGTCGCGTCACCGAGAGGGTCAAGGACGCCGAGGCCAACGGCTACACCTACGAGGCGGCGGACGCGTCGTTCGAGCTGCTCCTCGTCGAGGAGCTCGACGGCCGGCGCCCGCAGTACTTCTCGGTGGAGTCGTGGCGGGCCATCGTCGAGCGGGCCGGCGGCCGAGGCACCCCGGCGACCGCCGAGGCCACCGTCAAGCTCCACGCCGGCGGCGAGCGGATCGTCAGCACGGGGGAGGGGAACGGTCCTGTCAACGCCCTCGACCATGCGCTGCGACAGGCGCTCGCGCGGGTGTACCCGGAGCTCGAGTCCTTCGAGCTGATCGACTTCAAGGTCCGGATCCTCGACTCGATGCACGGCACGGACGCGGTCACGCGCGTGCTCATCGAGATGACCGACGGGCAGGCGTCGTGGAGCACCGTCGGCGTCGGGCCCAACCTGCTCGAGGCGTCCTGGGAGGCGCTCACCGACTCGGCCATCTGGGGTCTGCGCAACGTGGGAGTCGCGCCGCGCTGAGGCGCATGGGGCCGCCACCACCTGCGCGCGGGGACCGTCGCCTAGGTTGGTGCGCGTGCACGGTGAGTACAAGGTGCCCGGTGGCAAGCTCGTCGCCGTCGACGCCGAGGTCGTCGACGGCGTCCTGACGGCCGTCGAGGTCAGCGGCGACTTCTTCCTGGAGCCGGACGACGCGCTCCCCGTGGTGTCACGGGCGCTCGACGGCCTTCCGGCCGACTCCCCGGCGAACGTCCTGGCCGCTGCGATCAGCGCGGCGCTGACCGCGGCGCAGGTGGACGGCTCTCTCGTCGGCCCGGTCGCGATGGTGGGGTTCGACGCCCATGCCGTCGGCATCGCGGTGCGCCGGGCCCTCGGCCGCTCGACGTCGTGGTCCGACCACACCGTCGAGCTGCTGCATCCTGGCCCACTGCCGCCGGCGATGCACACGGCGCTGGACCAGGTCCTGACCGAGGAGCTCGCGGCGGGACGTCGCGGACCCACCCTGCGGTTCTGGGAGTGGGTCGAGCCGGCGGTGATCATCGGGTCGTTCCAGTCGCTCCGCAACGAGGTGGACCTGGAGGCGGCCGAGCGCCACGCCATCACCGTGGTGCGGCGCATCTCGGGCGGCGGCGCGATGTTCATGGAGGCGGGCAACTGCATCACGTTCTCGCTGGTGGTGCCCGTGTCGCTCGTGGACGGCATGACGTTCGAGCAGTCCTACGCCTTCCTCAACGAGTGGGTGCTCGGCGCGCTCGCCGACGTCGGTGTCGAGGCGTTCCACAGCGGGCTCAACGACATCGCCTCCGCGGCCGGCAAGCTCGCCGGCTCGGCCCAGAAGCGCATGGTCGGCGGCGCGGTGCTGCACCACGTGACCATGTCGTACGACATCGACGCGGACAAGATGCTGGAGGTGCTCCGCATCGGCCGGGAGAAGCTGTCGGACAAGGGCACCACCAGCGCGAACAAGCGCGTCGACCCGGTCCGCTCCCAGACCGGGCTTCCTCGCGAGGACGTGGTCGCCGCGTTCGTGGCGCACTTCCGGCGGCGGTACACCACGGTCGACGGCGAGCTCCGACCCGACGAGCTGGCTCGGGCCGCCGAGCTGATGGAGTCCAAGTTCACCGACCCGTCGTGGACCGCTCGCGTTCCCTGACCCGGCGGTCCGTCGCCATGGCGTGCGGCCGCACCGTCGCCGGCGGCCGGTCAGAGCCGGCCGACCACCATGAGGACCGAGCAGACCCCGATCACCACCACGCCGGCCGCGCACACCGTGACGAGCCCGCCACCGCCCGTCAGGCTGCCGGTGTGCCGGCGGTAGGCAGCGACGAGCAACGCCGCGCTCGCGGCCAGGCCCGCGGCGCCGAGGGACCAGGCGGCGCCTCCGACGACCTCCTGGAAGAGCCGGGCCGCGGCGACGCTGCCGGCGGCCAGCGACAGACCGGTGCGACGCCACGCGAGCCGGGTCCGCTCCGCGGCGAGTCCCGTACCGGGGTCGTGGTCCGTCGTCATGCGAGCACCATGCCGACGAGCACGAGAACGCCGGCCACGAGCACACCGACCACGAGCAGCCCGAAGGACGACGGCGCGGGCAGGGGGGCGCCGAGCCGGACAGCGCGCTCCGCGCGTGCCCAGCCGAGCCAGGCGAGCACCGGTGCCACGACCCCGACCACCACCAGCACGAGGGCCGCGGTGAACCGCAGGTGCTCCTCGATGGGCAGGTCGAGCGCCTCGAGCGCCACGCCGGAGGCCAGCAGGGCGAGCGCCGTGCGGACCCAGGCCAGGAACGTGCGTTCGTTGGCGAGGGAGAACCGGGCGTCGGGCTCGGAACCCACGCCGTAGACCCAGCGGGGGAAGCGGGACCGGCGGAGCGGGGGAGCGTCGTCCATGGACCCCATCCTGGCGTCAGCCCCGCCGTTCCAGGACGACGAGCGACACGACGAGGGTCACGGCCAGGGCCACGACGGTGAGCGTGAGGACCGAGCGGGCATCGAGCCCTGCCATCACGCACGCGAGGCCCGCCGACGCGAACAGGAAGGACATGGCACCGACACGGGAGAGCGCGCCGTTGACGATGGCCTTGTCGCGCTCGTCGGGCACCCCCGCTCCGAGCCGTGCCGCCGTGCTGACCTTGGCGGGCGAGCGACGTGACCGTAGGCGGGCGAGCGTGAGCAGCAACAGCATCGTCGTGCCGCTGATGGCCGCCCCCCTGGCGGCGTCGGGCTGGTGGATCGCGACGAACACGACGACGAGGACGCCGATGGCGACCGCACCGGAGACCAGTGCGACGAGGAACCGGCCTCTCGAGACGAGGCGGGGCGGGCGCGCAGCGCTGTCATTCGTCGACATGGAAGAGCTCCTCGATGGTGGTGTCGAAGTAGCGGGCGAGGGCGAAGGCGAGGGGGAGGGACGGGTCGTACCGGCCCGTCTCGAGCGAGTTGACGGTCTGGCGCGACACGCCCAGCGCCTCGGCGAGACCGGCCTGCGAGAGGCCGGTCTCGTCCCGCAGGCGACGGATCTCGTTCCTCACCGGTGGCCCTCCCGCCGTCCGTGTGTCAAGCCTCCTTGACGTGACAAGCGTGCTTGACACCCGGCGCAGTGTCAAGCCTGCTGGTCATCGACCATGCTCGGCGGTCACGTGTATCTGGTGGTCCGTCCAGGACTCCTGTGCAGCGACCGGAGGGGGACGGGATGGACGACGACCACGACCGCACGGATCTCGACCGCGCGCTGCGCCGGATGAGTGTGCTGCACGAGCGCGAGCTCGCGGCGTCCCGTCGCGCACGAGGGGCGCGGAGGTTGAACCGTGCCGCCCGCCTGGTCGCCCTGCGTCAGGTGGTCCTGCTGCCGAACACGGCGGTGCCGACCCGGACGATCGTGGCGCCCTCGGCGACCGCGGCCTCGAAGTCCCGGCTCATGCCCATCGACAGCTCGCGTGCGTCGGTCGTCCCTGGGGCACCGGAAGCCAGCACCTCGTCGCGCACCTGGCGCAGGAGCGCGTAACCGGCGCGTACCGCGGCGGCGTCCGACGAGTTCGCCCCGACGGTCATGAACCCGACGAGCCGGACGCCGTCGAGTGCCGCCACGCTGATCGCGAGGTCCGCGGCGGCGTCCGGCGGCACCCCGTGCTTCGTCGTCTCGCCCGAGACGTTCACCTGGACGCACACGTCCATCCGTCGGGTTCCCGCGCGGGTCGACAGGCGCCGGGCGAGGTCCAGGCTCTCCACCGACTCGATGCAGCCGGCCCACCGCAGGGCGGCGTTGACCTTGTTCGACTGCAGGGGTCCGATGAGGTGCGTCGTCGGGGCGAGGTCGGCGAGCTCGGGCCCCTTGGCGACGAGCTCCTGCACCCGGTTCTCCCCGACCAGCACGGGAGCGAGCCGGTCGTCGGCGGCACGCAGAGCGGCATCGGCCTCGACGGCCGCGCGCACCACCGCCGCCGGCATCGTCTTCGTCGCCAGCAGCAGCCTGACCTGGCCGGATGGTCGTCCTGCGGCCGAAGCGGCCCGCTCGATGCGCTCGCGGACGGCAACGAGGCGCGCGACGACCACGTCGCGTTCCGGCACGTCGATCATGGGGTCAGACGGTACCGGCGGTCAGTCGCGCGCGATGTCGGCGACCGTCGCGGCCGTGAGCCGGACCAGGTCGTCGGGCGCCAGCTCGACGTCCAGGCCGCGACGCCCGCCCGACACCAGGACGGTGTCGAACAGCCACACCGTCTCGTCCACCACCGTCGGATGGGTGGACTTCTGGCCCAGCGGCGAGATGCCGCCGACCACGTACCCCGTGGCGCGCTCGGCATCCGGCTTGGGCGCCATCACCGCCTTCTTGCCGCCGACGGCCTGCGCGAGCGCCTTGAGGTCGAGCTTGCCGGTCACGGGGACCACCGCCACCGTGAGCATCCCGTCCACGACGGTCATGAGCGTCTTGAAGACCTGCTCCGGCGGAACTCCGAGGGCCTGCGCCGCCTCGAGGCCGTAGCCGAGGTCGGTCGCCGCGTCGTGCTCGTACGGGTGGGCGGTGTGCGGGACTCCCGCGGTCGCGAGCGCGACGAGCGCCGGGGTGCCCGTGGGGGCGTGCTTGGCCACGACGCCAGGGTAGGCGTCAGCCGAACAGGTCGGACCGGCCGACGAGCGTCCCCACGCCGTACGTGACGGCCATGGCGATCCCACCGCCGAGCACGTTGCGCAGCACGGCACGGGGCACCGGTGCGTTGCCGATCCGGGCGCTGACGGCGCCCGTCGCGACGAGCGCGAGCACGACGGCGACGACGAGCGCGGGGATCCTCGCCGCGCCCCACGGCGGGAGCACGACGAGCAGGGGGATCAGACCGCCGAGCACGAAGGCACCGAGCGACGCGACGGCTGCGTGCCACGGGTTCGTCTGCTCGTCCTCGGGGGCCGAACCGGCACGCTCGGCATCGCGCTGCGAGCTCACCGACACGTACTCGCCGCTCGCCATCGACAGCGCCCCCGCGACGAGACCGGCGACGCCTGCGGTCAGCAGCACGGACCGGGAGGGGGAGGCGCCGGCGACGCCCACGACGATCGCCGCGACGGACACGATCCCGTCGTTCGCCCCCAGCACCCCGGCGCGCAGCTGGTTGAGGGTGCCCGCCGACGGAGGGACGTCGGCCGGACGGGATGTGCCGACCAAGGCGTTCGAGAGCACGGTCATGCGGCCACCGTAGGCCTCGCGCGGCGGCTTGTCATCGCAGGAAAGGCTGCCCTGACCAGCGCAAACACAGGCAAGCCTTGCCTCAGAGAGGTCCGACGGCAACCACCCGGAGCTGCACCTCGCCGGTCTCGTCCGAGCCCGCGAGGTCCACGGTCGCGTCGATCCGCCAGTCGTGGTCGCCCTCCGGGTCGTCGAGGAGCTGACGCACCTGCCACGTGGCCGCCCCGGGCGTCACCTGGAACAGGCCCGGACCACGCGCGGGCGGCCCCGTGAGTATCTCGTCGTGGTCGTCGTAGTACGGGTCCATCGCCGTCCTCCACCGCTCGGACGTCCAGGGCGCGTCGTCGGCGTCGCGGTCACCGAGGGCAGCGAGCGCCCCGTACTGCTCGCGGGCCACCAGCTCGACGCGCTTGAACAGGGCGCCGCGGACCAGCGCCCGGAACACCCGAGGGCTCGCGGTGATCGGCTCGGGGGTGTCGTCGTCCGTCGCGCCGGGCGCGTCGGCGCCGTGCTCGTCGAGCGGGTTGCTCAGCCTCTCCCACTCGTCGAGCAGACTCGAGTCGGTGCGACGGACCAGGTCACCGAGCCACTCGACGACCTCCCACAGCTCCTCCGTGCGGGCGTCCTCCGGGACCGTCTGCCGCAGCGCCCGGTACGCGTCCGCGAGGTACCGGAGCAGCACGCCCTCGGTGCGGTCGAGCTGGTAGTGGGAGACGTACTCGGCGAACGTCATCGCCCGCTCGTGCATCTCGCGGACCACGGACTTGGGGGACAGGGCCAGGTCGGCGACCCACGGGTTCGTGGTCCGGTACATGGCGAACGCGGCCTCGAGCAGCTCGGCGAGCGGACGGGGGTAGGACACGTCCTCGAGCAGGGCCATCCGCTGGTCGTACTCCAGGCCCTCCGCCTTCATGGCCGCGACGGCCTCGCCACGGGCGCGGTTCTCCTGCGCAGCGAGGACCTGACGGGGGTCGTCGAGCGTCGCCTCCAGGACGGAGACCACGTCGTGCGCGTACGCGGCGTCCTGCTGGTCGAGCAGGTCGAGTGCGGCGTAGGCGAACGGTGACAGGGCCTGGTTCAGGGCGAAGTTCGGCGGCAGGTCGAGCGTCAGGCGGACGGCGCGTCGACGGCCGCGCGGCGCTGTCGGGTCCTCCACCCAGACGCGCTCGACGACGCCCGCGGCGCGCAACGACCGGTACACCGCGACGGCACGGCGCACGTGGCGGCCCCGGGCTCCCTCGGGCTCATGGTTGTCGGTGAGCAGGCGGACCATGTGCGCGACCGGGTCGCCAGGGCGGGCCAGCACGTGCAGCACCATCGCGTGCGACACCTGGAAGCTCGAGGTCAGCGGCTCGGGCGGGGCGTCGCGCAGCCGCTCGAACGTCTTGTCGGTCCAGTTGACGGCGCCTTCGGGGGCCTTCTTGCGGACGATCTTCCTGACCTTGCGAGGGTCGTCGCCGGCCTTCTCCAGGAGCTTGCGGTTCTCGATGACGTGCTCCGGGGCCATCACGATGACCTCACCGATGGTGTCGAAGCCCGCCCGGCCGGCCCGGCCCGCGATCTGGTGGAACTCGCGCGCGGACAGGTGCCGCATGCGGACGCCGTCGTACTTCACGAGGCTCGTCAGCACCACCGTGCGGATGGGGACGTTGATACCGACGCCGAGGGTGTCGGTACCGCACACGACCGGCAGCAGGCCACGTTGCGTCAGGCGTTCCACGACCCGGCGGTACTTCGGCAGCATCCCGGCGTGGTGCACCCCGACGCCGTGCCGGAGCAGTCTGGACAGCGTCCGGCCGAAGCCCGGCCCGAACCGGAACGCCCCCAGCTCGGCCGCGATCAGGTCACGCTGCTCGCGGCCGGCGAGCGGGGTCGACAGCAGGGACTGCGCACGCTCGACCGCCTCCTTCTGCGTGAAGTGCACGACGTAGACGGGTGCCCGGCGGGTCTTGACCAGCTCGTCGAGCAGCTCGTGCAGCGGCTCGATCGCGTAGGCGAACGTCAGCGGGACGGGCCGCTCGGCGTTCGCGACGACGGCCACCGGGCGTGCCGTGCGGCGGGTGAGGTCCTCGGCGAAGAAGCTGACGTCGCCGAGCGTCGCCGACATCAGCACGAACTGGACCTTGCTCAGCTCGAGGAGCGGCACCTGCCACGCCCACCCGCGCTGCGGGTCCGTGTAGAAGTGGAACTCGTCCATCACGACCTGACCGACGTCGGCGTCGTCGCCGTCACGCAGGGCGAGGTTGGCGAGGATCTCCGCCGTGCAGCAGATGATCGGCGCCGTCGGGTTCACCGACGAGTCGCCGGTCATCATGCCGACGTTCGCCGAGCCGAACGCCTCGACGAGCGCGAAGAACTTCTCGCTGACCAGGGCCTTGAGGGGAGCGGTGTAGAACGTCCGGCGCCCCTGGGCGAGGGCCACGAAGTGGGCGGCTGTCGCGACGAGCGACTTGCCCGACCCGGTCGGTGTGGAGAGGATCACGTGCGAACCGGTGACCAGCTCGAGCAGCGCCTCGTCCTGGTGCGGGTACAGCGACAGGCCGCGCTCCGTGGCCCACTGCGTGAACGCCCCGTACAGCGCGTCGGCGTCGGTCGGGTCGGCGGGGATCCGGTCGGCGAGGGTCGGGGTCGAGATGGCGGGCACGCCCGATCCTCGCACGTGACCGTGCGCCGACAGGGACCGGCAGTGCACCGGCAGTGCACCGGCAGCTCACCGGCAGGGCGCTCGGAGCGTCGCGCCGGGGACCCCTGGCTAGCCTCGGTGCATGAAGCCGTTCGTGCTGCTGGCTTCCCGCGCGCAGGACGCGGCCGCCGACGGGGAGTACGCGGCCATGCTGCGGTACGGCGGCCTGCAGCCCGACGAGCTGCGCCGGATCCGCATGGAGGCCGGCCCGATCCCGCCGCTCGCGCTCGACGACATCTCGGGGGTCCTCGTCGGTGGCAGCCCGTTCGACGCGAGCACGCCGGACGAGGACAAGTCGCCGGTGCAGCGACGCGTGGAGGAGGAGGTGTCCGCTCTGCTCGACGAGCTCGTGGACCGCGACCTGCCGTTCCTCGGCGCCTGCTACGGGGTCGGGACGCTCGGCGTGCACCAGGGCGGCGTCATCGACCGGACCTACGCGGAGCCGATCAGTGCCGTGACGATCAGGCTCACGCCGGAGGGGCGCGCGGACCCGCTGCTCGCGCAGGTGCCGGACACGTTCGACGCGTTCGTCGGCCACAAGGAGGCGTGCAGCGTCCTGCCGCCGTCGGCCACCCTGCTGGCGTCGTCCGCCACCTGCCCGGTCCAGATGTTCCGCGTGCGGCAGAACCTGTACGCCACGCAGTTCCACCCCGAGCTCGACGTCGCCGGGATCGTCACCCGCATCGCCGTCTACCGGGAGTACGGATACTTCCGTCCGGCCGAGCACGACACCCTCCGCGAGCAGGTGCGGCGGTCGCACGTGTGGGCGCCCCCGCTGGTGCTCGCGGCGTTCGTCCGGCGGTACGCGTCGGACGGGTGACCGTCTCAGGACGAACCGGTGCTCTCCCCGGGAGCCGGGAGCCGGAGCGGGAAGCCGGGAGCCGGGAGCGCCGCCGCGCCGACCGTCACCTCCGCGGCCCGCGGAGGGGCCGCCCCCGGCCCGAGCAGCTCGCTAGCCCGCGTCCCGCTGGTGCAGCCACCGGAGGATCTCGCGGTTCGTCTCGTCCGGCATCTCCTGCTGGATCCAGTGGCCGCAGTCCAGGCTGACCACCTCCACGTCGGGCACGAGCTCGCTCAGGTTCTCCGACCTCAGGACCGCATCACGGTCGCCGTAGATCATGAGGGTGGGCTGGTGGATCACCGGATCCACGTCCGCCAGCAGGTGCCAGTTGCGGTCCAGGTTGCGGTACCAGTTGATGCTGCCCGTGAAACCGGACGACTCGAAGGCGGAGACGAACACGGCCAGCTCCTGGTCGCTCATGACGGGCTCGCCGCGCGGCGTGTCCGCCCGGGCGAGGTTGATCAGCGCCATGCCCGGTGCCGGCGCTGCGGGGGGCTCGTTCTTGCGGTACAGGTTGCGCAGGAACCGGGAGGTGTTCTCCTCGAACACCGCGTCCGCGACGCCAGGCTGCTGGTTGAAGTGGACGAAGTAGAAGTCGCCGCCCAGCACGCTCGCCATGAGCTCGACCCAGGGCACCTCACCACGTACCTGGTAGGGCAGGCTCAGGTTGATCACCTTGTTGACACGACCGGGGTGCAACAAGGCCAGGCCCCAGACGACCATCGCGCCCCAGTCGTGCCCGACGAACGTCGCGTCGTCGTACCCGTAGTGGTCGAGGAGTGCGACGAGATCGCCCGACAGGTGCTCGATGTCGTAGTCCGTCACCTCCGTCGGACGGGACGAGCTCCCGTACCCACGCTGGTTCGGGACGATGACGTGGTAGCCCGCTGCGACGAGGGCAGGCACCTGGTGGCGCCAGGAGAAGGCGTGCTCCGGCCAGCCGTGACACAGCACGACGGGCCTTCCGGCATTCTCGCGGCCCGCCTCGAAGACCTCGAGCTCCACTCCGTTGAGGGCGACCCGGGTGGGCGCGGGGAACTCGGCGGGATCGGACGTCGTGTCGATGCGGTCGTGGGTCGTCGGGCTCGTCTGTGAGGTCATGCAGCCATCGTGCGGACCGAAACCGGTCACCTTGTGACCGGTTTTCTGTGGAAGTGTGGCCGGGGTGCGAGCCGACCGGCTGATGGCCACCCTCCTGCTCCTGCAGCACCGCGAGCAGGTGACCGCGGCAGAGGTCGCCCGAGAGCTGGAGGTGTCGGAACGCACCGCCCGCCGTGATCTCGACGCCCTGGCGATGGCCGGGGTGCCCGTGTACTCGGTGCAGGGCCGGAGCGGTGGTTGGCGCCTCGTGGGCGGTGCCCGCACCGACCTGTCCGGGTTGACCGCCGGTGAGGCTCGCGCTCTGTTCCTCGTCGCCGGCCCGGCCTCGGCTGCGACACCCGCCGTGAAGGCGGCTCTGCGCAAGCTCGTCCGTGCCCTCCCGGAGCCGTTCCGGGTGCAGGCGGAGGCTGCAGCGTCGTCGGTCGTCACGGACCCGCGACGGTGGGGGTCGAGCCGGGTCGAGCACCGGCCGCCGCGCTTCCTCGACGAGCTGCAGGACGCGGTGATCCGTGGCGTCCAGGTGCGGCTCGGCTACGTGGACCGCACGGGGGTCGAGACCGAGCGCACCGTCCACCCGCTGGGCATCGTCGCGAAGGGTCCGTCGTGGTACCTCGTCTCCCACACCGACGCCGGCCGCCGCAGCTTCCGGATCGATCGCGTGTCCTCCGTGGACCTGACCGACGATCCCGCGCAGCGGCCCGAGGACTTCGACCTCGCCGAGAGCTGGCACGAGATCGCCGACGAGGTCGACCGCAGGCGCACGCCGTTGGAGGTCCAGGCGGTGTGCGCCCCGCACGGCATCGGCGTGCTCCGGATGGCGTTCGGCGATCGGCTCGAGGTCGGAGGTGCCACGGCCGACGGCCGCATCGAGCTCGTGATCCGGGGGCAGGACGAGTACGTGATGGCCGGCGAGCTCTCGGGGCTGGTCGAATGGGTCGAGGTGACCGGCCCGCCGGCCGTGCGAGGCCGCCTGGCCTCGATCGGCGGCGCGCTCGTCGAGCGGTACGGCTGACCGGGCCGAGCACTCTTCGACGGGTGCGCCCGCAGCTCGAGAGGCACGGGTGTCGACGACGGACGGCGCGGTCAGGCGGCGTGCGTCGGCTCACCCGTCGTGTCGTCCGGGACACCGACGTCGGCGGTGGCCGTGGACACCCGGTGCAGCAGCCACTCGAACGGTCCACGCCCCACTGTCGACGCCCACAGCCAGCAGAGGGCCACCGTCGTGCCGAGGAAGGCGATCCACCCACCGACCGTCGGCTCGCGGACCACCGCGTCGCCCAGGACGGCGATGGCCACGATGTGCACGGTGTACGCGGTGAGCGCGAGGGACCCCACGGCCGCGAGGGGGGCGAGTGCACGCGGCCACCTCTCGGCTGCGACGAGCGACGCCGCGAGCACGATCAGGGCGACGCCCACGTTGCCGACCACCTCGAACGTGGTCGACGAGTGCGGCTCGGAGGTGGCGAGCCGGTCGGGCCAGCCGAGCACGTGGAGCGCGACCCAGGAGCCGCCGTGGCCGAGGACCACCAGGCCGGCACCGAGGAGGGCGCCCTTCGCCCGCAGGCGCGGGGAACGCAGGTCCGAACGTCCGACGGCCATCCCGACCAGCAGGTACGCCGTCCAGACGAGTGCGGGGTAGTAGTGCCCGATCGCCAGGTCCGCGACCTCCGCGACGGGTCCGCGTACCAGGGTCGCAGACAGCGACTGCGCGAGGGGCGGGCCGAGGACGGCCAGTGTGAAGGCACCCATGAGAAGTGCGGAGCGTGACCATCGCAGCGCGACGGAGCCGAGCGTGAACATGAGCCCGTAGGTGGGCAGGATGACGGCGATGGGCGTGCCGAGCAGGACGAGCAGCTCACCGAGACCGAAGAGCAGGAGCGCCCGCACCAGGATCCGCACGCGCGCCTGCACCAGCCGAGTGCCGGTGACGACGTCCGGCCCGCCGGAGAGCAGGGCGAGGGAGACTCCCGCCAGCACGACGAACAGCGAGGCCGGCCGCCCGTCGGCCAGCTGTGCGAAGCCGCCGGGCGGGACCGGACCGTGGTCGTCGGGACCCACGTGCGCCGTCATCATCCCCAGCACGGCGAGCCCCCGGGCGGCGTCGATCCCCACGATGCGGCGCATGCCCCGGATGGTATCCGCGGGCCAGTGCCCCGGCGGGGAGCCCGCCCGTCGTCGACCGGGTCACGGCGCGGCGCAGACCACCCCGACGCACTGCGGGACGCTGCCGTTGGCAGCGGCCCTGTTCTCGCCCAGATCCGTGGCGCCCGGGACGTGCAGGCCCCAGCCGGTGTTGGCGCGGGCGACGTTCCCACCGATCTGGAACGACGGGTCCCCGGCCGCGACGTAGAGCCCGTCCGTGTTCTGCCGGAACGTGTTGTCCTGCACGAGGGTGGGCCCCGACGGCATGTCGGGCAGCCGGATCGTGGTGCCGTTCCGCCAGAACGTGCTGCGCACGACGGCGCCGCCGTACTCGCCGACGTCCACGCCGGTCGTGTTGGACACGAACGTCGAGCCCGCGACGTCGACGGCCCAGCCGCTCCCGTCGACCGCGACGTCCGACCCGGCGAAGCGGCTCCCGGCGATCGTCACGGCGCCGACCTCGTTCAGGCGCACGGCCGTCCGGTTGTCGGTGAACGTCGAGTCCTGGATGTGCCCCGAGGCCTCGGTGACGACCACCCCGTACGTGTTGTCGCGGAACTTGGAGCGGCGCACGTCGACGTCGCCCCCGTCGAACAGGCCGATGGTGTTGCCGTCGAACGTGGACAGCTCGACCTGGGCCCGCCCGAACCAGTTGGTGCTCAGCCCCAGGTCGTTGCGCCGGAAGGTGGAGCCCTTGACGGTCGTCGGCTTGACGTACAGCCCGGTGCTCGACTCGCCGGAGGCGTCGAGGCCGACGCCGTTCTCCTCGAAGGTCACGCCGCGCACTGTGAGCGGGCCGTTGGTCGCGTCCGGGCCGCCGACCGCCCAGGTGTGCACCGCGCTGCTCCACCCCGAGAGCGTCCCGTCGCGGACCGCCACCGCACCTTCGTTGGACACCGCGACGCCGATGCCACCGGCCGACCCGCCGAGGGTGTGCCCGCCCAGGTCGAGCGTCACTCCGGCGGCGAGCCGCACCCCGTCGGCCGGGCACCAGAGGTCGGCCGTGAGCCGGGTGTCGACGGTCAGCGTCGAGCCGCACACCGGCGGCGGTCCGGCCGTCGCCGGTGCGGCGACGAGGGTGGCAGCCGCCGAGAGGGCGACGCAGGACATGACAGCGGCTCCACGGTGCATGACTGGCCTCTCATGACGCCGCTGGGGCCGCGCCCCGGCGTACGCATCGAACCGTCCTCGCATCGGGCGCCGGAGAACAACCGCTTCGACCCGATCTGGGGGGTGAACTCCTTCCCCAGCGCGGCAGCGCGCAGCGCCTCAGCGCCCCAGCCCTTCAGTGCAACGGGCCGACGGCGTCGCACGCGGCGAGCAGGCGCGTCCGGAGGCCGTCGGACCGGACCGCGAAGTCCCGCTGCCGACGGACGTACTCCGCCTTGCCTTCGGGGGTCTCGATCGCCACGGCGTCGAGCCCGTACGAGCTCACGTCGTACGGCGATGCCTGCATGTCGAGCGTGCGGATCTCGCGGGCGAGCTCGAAGCAGTCGAGCAGCAGGTCGCCGGGCACGACCGGGCCCAGCTTGGTGGCCCACTTGTACACGTCTATCAATGCGTGCCGCCAACATGCATCTCGTGGGCTCCGGCCCATCAACGCGGTGGACATGGACACTCAGTTGACTCGTCTTTGGAACAGTTCCGCTGGCTTCCCGCGTCGCCCTTGGCTCCGCCGTCCGGTCTCGACGAGAGACGTGCGCATCGCGCGACGAAAGGTGTCGGGTAGCAGGCGATGACCGGCGACCGCCTCGTGGACCGCTCGCAGTTCCAGTAGGGTGAATGCGCCGTCGGCTTCTGCGTGTTCGACGAGCGAGAACGGGTCGGCCGAGGACTCATAGCGGCTGCGAAGCTCGTCGACTGCGAAGTCGATGATGGAGCGGTGGTCGAACGGCAGGTCGGGAACCTCGCTGACAGGCACGAGCCGGCTCTCGGGCCGGGACGGGATGCGGTCAGCACGTACGACATCGAGGTGGGCGACTGACAGCACCCACCCGCGGTCGTCACGGCGGGGGTCGTCGAACACGTGGAGCTGCTCCGGTCGAAGACCGGTGACTCCGGCCTTTGCCGTGAGCGAGCGCACGACCGCGTCCGACAACGTCTCTCCGGGGTGCAGGAACGTACCGGGGAGCCGCCACGCCGCAGCGGGCTCGGAGCTGGTCGGCCGAACGAGCAGGACGCAGAGCAGTCCCCGATCGACGGTGAGGACGGCGGTGTCCACGGCGACCGACGGGCGCGGGTAGTCCTCGAGCGCCCGGCCCGAGTCGTCGCGAGGGAGCGTCATGCCCGACCGCCCGCGGCCTGGTACTCGCGCCCTCGGCGTCGATAGTTGAGCGGGGCACCGAACACGCGACGGAGCTCTGCCACGACCCGTTCCTCGCGCGCGGCGACGGTCGTGTCGTCGACGAGCACCCAGTTCAGACCGGTACGTTCGCACAGGTCGACCCAGAAAGCGTCGCTGGACTCCCGCCGGTCGCCGCCGTATCGGAGCGGATCAGCCTCGAAGGGCACGGCGTCCTGGCCGAGGATGAGGTACAGGTCGCTGGCGTTCTGGGTGGCGTCGGCCCAGAGCGCGGGTGGCACCTCGGGCTCGCCGAACTTGACACCCTTGAGCAGCCAGTACCCGACCGTGGAGAAAAGGTCGGTGTCCTGGGCGATGAACGGCCGGCCGCGCCGGGTCGCGATCGCCTCCGCGGCTAGCTGCTGGGCGAGCTGGCCCTGCCAGATCGTGTACATCTTTTCGGGAGTGACCTCGGGCCCGACGACGTCGAGCTCGAGGTACGGGCGGGCCCACTCGGGGAGCGCCACGGCGAGACCGAGTTCGTCCAGGCGTCGCGTCATCGTCGTCTTGCCGACCGACTCGGCACCGAACACCGTGACTCGCTTGCGCAGGTACGGCTGGAACTCGGGGAGCAGCTCGGAGAACGCGTCGATCGGGTGCTCGCGCACCCGGGTGGCCTTCGCCGGGTTGACCAGGCGGCACGGGTCGTAGGGAAGGAACCGGCCGCCGATCGCCGACGCGAGGTCGGCGCCGTAGGCCTCCGAGGTCACGATGAGGTCCCCGTCCTGCGCACCGAGGCCGCGAAGGAGGCCGCGCCACATCGGCCAGAAGTCGGCCGCGTCGGCCGGCTCCTGTGGCAGCTCGTCGTGGATGCGGTGCACGACGACGGCACCGCCGAGCTCGGGCCGGCGTGCCAGCGTGAGCAGTGCGGCATGACGCGCGTCGGCGAGCGGCTCGCTCGGCTGAGTGCACAGGACCACGTGGACGGTCCGGGCCGCCCGGGTGGCGAAGGAGATCAAGTCGCCGTGACCCGTGGTCGGTGGGAGTGCCGTCAGGAGAACCCACGCGCGCTCGCTCATCGCATACTCCGGCGCCAGGCGGCGAAGCCGAGCACGGCCGTCGCGATGAACAGGACGTACTGGATGCCCGCGACGACGAGTCCCGACGCCATGTAGGTCCAGACGGCGATGACGTTCACGGCGATCCACACGAACCAGGTCTCGATGCGCTTGTTGTCGAGCAGGAACTGGGCGAGGAGGGAGCCGGCGAGGATCGCCGAGTCCGCCCAGGCGAGGTGCCCGCCGAGGACGCCGACGAGCCAGACGCCGCCGGCGTACGCGGCGATCGTCACCCCGACGTACGCCGGGATCCATCGACGTTCCTTGACGAGCCACGTGACGGGCCGCGTGTCGGCGTCCCGGCGCCAGCGGAACCAGCCGTAGACGAGCTGCGGAGTCAGGTACACGTTGAGCAGCGCCGAGGCGATCAGACCGTGCCGAAAGAACAACGCCGCGTACAGGACCGTGCTCACGGCTCCGAAGACATAGTTGAACCGACGCTGGAGGATGCAGAGCGCGGTGCTGGCGTACGACGTCGCCACCGCGAGGACCTCGAGCCACTCGACCTCAGAGGTCCAACCGAGAAGACGGCCGAGCACGTAGCTCGCGGGCGTGAGGAGTGCCGCCGCGCCGATCGCCATCACCATGTCGCGCTGGGGGGAGCGCGACCAGCCGGTGCGCCCACCGGCCGCCGTGTCGATATCCGTCTGCACAGCCATGCTCGTCAGCCTCCGTTCGGTGCATCGCGCTCCGCGATGACCTCACCCTAGGCGACTTAACGCAGTTCTGCGCTAAACACCCTCCGATTCACTCGTTCGCGACGGAGGGCAGGACTATCCGGCAGGCGTCCAGCAGTCGCCCGCGCAGCGCGTTCGAGCGCTCGGCGTAGTCGCGCTGGCGCCGCACGTACTCGGACTTGCCCTCGGGGGTCTCGATCTTGATCGGTGCGAGGTCGTAGGACGTGAAGTCGTACGGGGACGCCGCCATGTCGGTGTAGCGGATCTCCATCGCGAGCTCGAAGCAATCGAGCAGCAGCTCGCCCGGCACGATCGGGCCGAGCTTGCTTGCCCACTTGTAGCAATCCATAGCTGCGTGAAGACATCCCGGCTGCTCGTAGTCCACCTGCGTCTCGCGGGTCAGCGGCAGCAAAGTCCTGACGCCGTCGTCGCTGGTCAGCGAGACATCACCAGCAAGTTGAGCGCTGCCTGTTTCACCTACAACCAGGTCCATGGCGGCGTGCAGGCATCCGGGCTGCTCGAGCGCGACCTGGGACTCACGGGTCGGCCGGAGGGCGTTGAGCGGTGCCGCCGACGGGGTGAAGAACCGAAAGGCGTCGAAGTGCGAGCAGCGGATGCGGTGCGACTCGACGACGTGGTCGGTCCCCGCGCCGCCGAGCCGCAGGGGGAGGGCGTGGCGGTGCTCGTCCTCGCGGTACACCATCGCCCACTCGTGCAGCCCGAAGCAGCCCGTGAACGCCGGGCGTGACGAGGTCGCGGACAGCAGGTCGACCACGAACCGAGACCGTGTCGCCCCGGTCCGCGAGGAAGGCGTGGGCGTCGAGCGCGACCGCGCCGTCGTCCGCGCGGTACCACCGCCACGCTGCGTGGGGTGCCGACCCGTCCTCGCCGGCGAGGAGCACCACGCCCACGCCGGGGTGCCAGCGACGCAGCGCCGCCGGCTTGGTGGGGTAGTACTCGAACAGGAAGTCCTCGACGGCGTGCCTCGCCCCGGCCGCCCTGCGGGCGCGGTGGGCGGCGGTCAGGCCGTCGGCGCGCTCGGCGTGCCGGGCCGCGAGGGCCACCCAGGCCGGCGCGTCGAGCGCGGTGGTGCCCAGGGCCGTCGTCATGCCACCAGCGTAGGCACGGGACGGTCGTTGCCCGCCCGGCCCGGCACCGAGGAGACTGACGCGTGCTCACCGTCGCGCTCGTCCTCGCCGCCCTCGCCGCCGCCCTCCACGCCGTCATCTTCGTGCTGGAGGCCGTGCTGTTCACACGCCCCGACGTGTACGCCCGGTTCCGCACCCGGCCGCAGGACGTCGCGGCAGTCCGGCCCTGGGCGCTGAACCAGGGCTTCTACAACCTGTTCCTCGCCGTGGGAGCGGTCGTCGGGATCGCCTTCGCGGCGGGCTCCGACCAGACCGTCGGGTTGTCGCTCGTGCTGCTGGCCTGCGGGTCGATGCTGGCGGCGGCGGTGGTCCTCGTGGCGACGGACGGGCGGATGGCCCGCGCGGCAGCGACGCAAGGGCTGGTCCCGCTGCTGGCGGTGCTCTGCTCCGTGGCCGCCCTGGCCGGATAGCCGGAATCTCACCACTCGATACGAGTCGTCCCGACCATTGAAATACCCCGGGCCGAAATGGTTACAGTTCGATGTGAACACGCCGGCGAACCCCGATGTCTACACGCACGGGCACCACGAGTCCGTGCTGCGCTCCCACCGGTGGCGGACGGCCGAGAACTCCGCCGGGTACCTGCTGCCCGCCCTCGTGCCCGGCACCCGGCTGCTCGACGTGGGATGCGGACCCGGCTCCGTGACGATCGACCTGGCCGCCCGCCTGGAGCCGGGTGAGGTCATCGGTGTGGACGCGTCCGAGGCCGTCGTGGAGATCGCCCGTGACGCCGCCAAGGAGGCCGGGGCGTCCAACGTCACCTTCGAGGTGGCCGACGCGTACGACCTGCCCTTCGAGGACGGCACCTTCGACGTGGTGCACGCGCACCAGGTGCTCCAGCACCTCACCGACCCCATCGCCGCCCTGCGCGAGATGCGTCGCGTCACCCGGACCGGCGGCGTGGTCGCCGTCCGCGACGCCGACTACTCCGGGATGACGTGGTACCCGCCGTCGCCCGGGCTCGACGAGTGGCTCGCGCTGTACCACGAGGTCACGCAGGCCAACCGGGCCGAGGCCAACGCCGGGCGCAAGCTGCTCTCGTGGGTGCGCGAGGCGGGGTTCGACCCGTCCAGGATCGTGCCGAGCGCGGCCGTCTGGTGCTACGCGACGCCGGAGGACCGCACGTGGTGGGCGGGCCTGTGGGCGGACCGGTCGGTCAAGTCGAACTTCGCGGCGCAGGCCATCGACCACGGCCTGGCCGACGAGGTCGGGCTGGAGCTGCTCGCGGACGCCTGGCGGGAGTGGGGCGAAGAGCCCGACGGCTGGTTCGCCGTGCTGCACGGTGAGGTCCTCGCGCGCGTCTGAGCGGCGCCCCTGCTGGTGGCGTCGTCGCGGAGCCCGAGGCACGCCCTAGGCTTCGAGCGTGCGCATCGCGAGATTCACCACCGGAGGAGACCCCCGCTACGCCCTCGTCGAGGGTGAGCCCGGAGCGGAGGAGCTCGTCGTCATCACCGGGGACCCGTTGTACACGCCGGTGCAGCCCACCGGGGAGAGCGTCCCCCTCGACGACGACAGCGTGCGGTTGCTCGCACCGGTGATCCCCAGGTCCAAGATCATCGGCGTCGGCCGCAACTACGCGGACCACGCGAAGGAGCTCGGCAACGACGTCCCCGCCGCGCCGCTGCTGTTCCTCAAGCCCAACACGTCGGTGATCGGCCCCGACGACCCGATCGTGCTGCCCGACTGGACCGAGCACGTCGACCACGAGGCTGAGCTCGCCGTCGTGATCGGCAAGGTCACCAAGGACGTCAGCCCGGAGCGCGCCCTGGAGCACGTGTTCGGCTTCACGGTCGCCAACGACGTCACTGCCCGCGACATCCAGCGCTCCGACGAGCAGTGGACGCGGGCCAAGGGGTTCGACGGCTCCTGCCCCATCGGCCCGTGGATCGTGCCCGGTCTGGACGTCGACGACCTCGCCGTCACCGCCCGCGTCAACGGCGAGACGAAGCAGGACGGCCGGACGTCGCAGATGATCTTCGACACCGCCTACCTCGTCTCGTACGTGTCGGAGGTGTTCACGCTCCTGCCGGGCGACGTCATCCTCACGGGGACCCCCGCGGGCGTCAGCCCGATCGTCGACCGGGACGTCGTCGAGGTCGAGGTCGAGGAGATCGGCGTGCTCCGCAACCCGGTCCTGCGCCGCAGGTGAGCGCCGAGGAGCTGCCGAACCCGCTCCTGCCGTCCGCGTACGACGTGATCTGGACGGTCCTCGTGCTCTTCCCGCTCGTCGGCGTCGCGGCGGCGGCGATCACGGTCGCGGCCGTCGCGGTGCGCCGCCGTCGCCGCACCGGGGCCGGCACCGACGTGCCGCACCCGGGCCTGGCTCCATGACCAGCGGAACCACGTGGCTCGCGCCAACTAGCCTGTCCCTGTGACCACCCCCGCTTCTGCCGGCTCCGCCGTGCGCGTCCGCTTCTGCCCGTCGCCCACCGGGACGCCGCACGTCGGCATGATCCGCACGGCGCTGTTCAACTGGGCGTACGCCCGCCACACGGGCGGCCGGTTCGTGTTCCGCATCGAGGACACCGACGCGGCGCGCGACTCCGAGGAGAGCTACCTGCAGCTGCTCGACGCGCTGCGCTGGCTCGGCCTGGACTGGGACGAGGGTGTGGAGGTGGGCGGCCCGCACGCGCCGTACCGGCAGTCGCAGCGTTACGACCTGTACCAGGACGTGGTGCGGCGGCTCGTCGAGGGCGGTCACGCGTACGAGTCGTTCTCGACGCCCGAGGAGGTCGAGGCGCGGCACAGGGCGGCCGGCCGCGACCCGAAGCTCGGCTACGACGGGTACGACCGCGACCTCACCGACGAGCAGAGGGCGTCCTACCGTGCCGAGGGTCGCGAGCCGGTGCTGCGCATGCGGATGCCCGACGAGGACATCACGTTCACGGACCTCATCCGCGGTGACATCACGTTCAAGGCCGGCTCGGTGCCGGACTACGTGATCGTGCGCGCCAACGGCCACCCGCTGTACACGCTGGTCAACCCGGTGGACGACGCGTTCATGGGGATCACCCACGTGCTGCGCGGCGAGGACCTGCTCTCGTCCACCCCGCGGCAGGTCGTCCTGTACCGCGCCCTGCTGGACCTCGGGGTCGCGAGCGTCCTCCCGCAGTTCGGCCACATGCCGTACGTGATGGGGGAGGGCAACAAGAAGCTGTCGAAGCGCGATCCCGAGTCCGACCTCTTCCTGCACCGTGACCGTGGCTTCACCCCCGAAGGGCTCCTCAACTACCTGGCCCTGCTCGGCTGGGGCATCTCGCCGGACAACGACGTGTTCACGATGCCCGAGCTCGTCGCCGCGTTCGACATCGCCGACGTCAACCCCAACCCCGCGCGGTTCGACCTCAAGAAGGCGGAGGCCATCAACTCGGCGCACGTGCGCATGCTCGCGGGCGACGACTTCCGCGACCGGTTGGTCCCGTACCTGCACCGCGGTGGCCTGGTCCCGACGGACTCCTACGCCGACCTGGAGCCCGCCCACCGGGCGTTGCTCGACGCCGGGGCGCCCCTGATCCAGGAGCGCATCACGCTGCTCGGGGAGGCCGTGCCCATGCTCGGCTTCCTGTTCGTCGCGGACGACGCGCTGACCGTCGAGGACGACGCACGCGGGGCCCTGCGCGACGACGCCGCCGCTGCGCTCGACGCCGCACACGCCGCACTCTCCGCGATCCCCGAGGACGGGTTCACGACGGCCGCGACGCAGGAGGCGCTCCAGGCGGCCCTCGTGGACGGCCTCGGGCTCAAGCCCCGGTTCGCGTTCACGCCGCTGCGCGTGGCACTCAGCGGCCGCCGCGTGTCGCCCCCGCTCTTCGAGTCGATGGAGATCCTCGGCCAGGCCTCCACCCTGGCCCGGCTCGCTGCGCTGCGCGCGACGCTGTGACCGGTTCGCCCCTCGTGGACGGGGTGCTGTTCGACATCGACGACACCCTGGTCGACACGCGCGGCGCGTTCGCCGTGGCGCTCGGGGTCGTCGCGCGGCGGTACCTGCCGGACCTCCCGGCGGACCGCGACGCCGAGCTGGTCACCACCTGGCGTGCCGACGTGAACGGGCACTACGCGGCGTACACCCGCGGCGAGGTCGGTTTCGTCGCTCAGCGGCTGGCGCGCGCCAACGAGCTGCACGCGCAGTTCGGCGGACCGGCGCTCGACGACGAGGCGTTCGCGCGGTGGGACGAGGTGTTCCAGGACGGCTTCACGTCAGCGTGGACGGCCCACCCCGACGTCACCGTCGTCGACCGGCTGCTGGCCGCCGGGCTGGCGGTCGGGGCGCTGTCCAACGCGTCGGTCGCGTACCAGACGTCCAAGCTCGAGCGGGTCGGGCTGATCGGCCGGGTCCCGATGCTCGTGGGTGTCGACACGCTCGGCTACGGGAAGCCGCACCCCGACGTCTTCACGGAGGCCTGCCGTCGGCTGGGCACCGACCCCGCCCGGACGGCCTACGTGGGCGACGAGCTCGACGTCGACGCCGAGGCGGCACGCGCTGCGGGTCTGCTCGGGGTGTGGCTGGACAGGCCCGGCGGCCGGCGGCACACCATCTCCGACGAGCAGATCGAGGCGGCCGGAGTCACCGTGGTGCACGCCCTGGACGAGCTGCCGGCCGTGCTCGGGCTCTGAAATCCCGGTGTCGTCGGCCGCCTCTATGATCGCGCCCGTGATGAAGGCGAAGCGGGCGCACCTGCCGAAGGATTTCGAGGACCTGCTCGCGTCGGGCGACCTGCCGGCCTTGCAGGCCGTGTACGAGCGTCGCGCGCTCGACGCGACCGACAAGCTGCTGCACCGGACGGCACTGGCATTCGACGACTGCCCGGACGAGCTGGCCCGCTGGCTCGTCGGGCAGGGCCTCGACGTGGACACCCACGACCGGTACTCCCGTACGGCGCTGTACCACCGGCGACGGCGCGCCGGGATCGAGGTGCTCACCGAGCTGGGTGCTGACGTCGCGGTGCGAGACACCGAGGGGGCGACGCCGCTGCACTGCGCGGCCGGTCACGGGCGGGTCGAGGCGGTCGACGCGCTGCTGCGTGCGGGCGCCGACCCGCACGCCACCGACCGGCAGGGCCGCACCCCGCTCGGTAACGCGTTGGCGCGTTGTCGCAACGCGGACATCGCGTACGTGGCGCCGCTCGCGCGGCTGCTCGTGGAGGCCGGTGCGGTGGTCGACGAGGGCATGCGTGCGCGGGTCCGGGAGATGGGCGAGACGTTCGAGTTCTTCCGGACGTCGTTCAATCCTGACTCGCTCGACGAGGCCGACGCGGCCCTGCGGGACCTGTACGCGCTGCTCGGCGTCCCCCCGGTGGCGGCGCTGCACAAGCACGACGGGCGGTCCAGGATCGAGGTCACCGCCACGCGGTGGAACGAGCAGTTCGACGAGCTCTGGGGCCTGCTGGTGCCGGGTTCGGGCGCCGCGGCGACCTCACAGGGCGAGGCGGTCCGGATCTGCGGTCGGCTCGCCGACGAGATCCTGCGCAACGGCGGTGCGAACTGGGACGGCGACCACCGTCAGATGTGCGACGCGCTGGTCGTGCACGTGCGCAGCGGGACGGCGCTCCCGCCGGCGGAGCTGGACGACGCGACGCGACTGGCGTCGACGGTCCGGACGGGCGACGCCGACACCACCGACCTCGGCCGGCTCACGGAGCTCACGGTCCGGTGGGTCCTGCTCAACCCCGAGCCGGTACCGCTCGCCACCCCGGTGTACCGACGCTGAGGTCGCGGAGCCGCGCGCGCCAGCACTCCGTGCGGTAGGGCAGGTCGATGCTGTCGCGGCCGCGGAGGTCCGGATGGGTGGCGGTGAGCTCGTCGACCGCGTCGAGGAGCGCGTCGCGCTCGTCGGGCGGGAGCAGCAGCAGGTGGCTCCGGCTCGCGGCGAGGAACCGGAGGTCCGACGGACGCACCGTGGTCACCCACCGGACCGTCCGGTGCTCCGGCACCGTGAAGGCGTCCCCCAGGGCCGGCTCCGCGTACGCGATCGTCAGGGCGTCGCCGCGGTGCACGATCTCCGTCCAGCGGCTCACCCAGTCGACGTCCTCGTCGCGGATGTTCCACATCACGGCGACCTGGCCGTGCGGCCGGAGCACACGCGCGATCTCGCCGGTCGCAGCCGGCGGGTCGAACCAGTGCCAGGCCTGCGCGACGGTCACCGCATCCATCGACCCGTCAGGGAGGCCGGTGGCCTCCGCGGTGCCGGGCCGGGCGTCGGCGGCAGGGACGGTGCGGACCAGCTCGGCGCGCATCGCGTCTGACGGCTCGACGGCCACGACGTGCACGCCGAGCCGCACGAGCCCTGCCGTGAGCTTGCCGGTGCCCGCGGCGAGGTCGAGCACGTCCCGGGCGCCCTCGGGAACCGCCCACCGGACGACGTCCTCGGGGTAGTCCGGACGTGCGGCGTGATAGGCGTCCGCCCCGAGCTTGAAGGACGCGGCGCGGGCGTCGCGGTGCTCGTCGGTCATGCCGGCGATGCTGCCAGGGGCAGCGCAGCACCGCAGGTGCCGGTCGGCTCAGTCCCCGGGCATCGGGTCGAGCATCTCGAGCGCCGCCTCGTGCAGCAGCCCGTTGGTCACCAGCGCGGACCCGCCGAACGGGCCGGGCACGCCGCGGACGGACGTGAACCTCCCGCCGGCCTCCGTGACGATCGGCACCAGCGCCGCCATGTCGTGCAGGGCCAGCTCCGGCTCGGCGGAGAGGTCGACGGCACCCTCCGCGACGAGCACGTGGGACCAGAAGTCCCCGTACGCGCGGGAGCGCCACACCGTCCGCTCGAGCGTGAGGAACTCGTCGAGCCGCCCTTGCTTCTCCCACCCGGACAGGCTCGAGTACGACAGCGAGGCGTCGGCCAGCCGGTCCACCTGCGACACCCGCAGACGCGATGCCGCGGCGAGCGACTTGCCCGTCCAGGCACCGTTCCCCTGCGCTGCCCACCAGCGACGGCCGAGGGCTGGTGCGCTGACCACCCCGACGACCACCTCGTCGCCGTCGAGCAGCGCGATGAGCGTGGCCCAGACGGGAACACCGCGGACGAAGTTCTTCGTCCCGTCGATCGGGTCCACGACCCAGCGGCGCGGCCCGTGACCGGTGTCGGCCATCTCCTCGCCCTGCACGGCGTCCCGCGGGCGGGCCCGGGACAGCTGCCCGCGGATCAGCTCCTCGGCGGCCTTGTCCGCGTCCGAGACGGGCGTCAGGTCCGGCTTGGTCTCGACGCGCAGGTCCTGGGCCTTGAACCGGGACATCGTCAGGCCGTCCACCTGGTCGGCCATCACGTGCGCGAGGCGCAGGTCGTCGTCGTACCCGGGGCGCAGGCTCATGCCGCTCACCGTAGCGGCTGGCGCGCTGGTCACGGACGGGACGGCTCCCGCGGGTCGTCCGTGGTGCCGAGCCGGCTCGCGAGCAGACGGCGGAACGACTCGACCCGTGCGGACCGGGCGGCCCGGGTGACGTCGTCGGGGGAGTCGGCCACCCAGTCGTCCAGTGCGCAGTCGGGGGCGTCGTCCGCGTGGGTGCAGCCACGCGGGCACTCCGCGGCGACCTCTGCGAGGTCCGTGAAGGCGCCGAGCAGGTGCTGCGGGTCCACGTGGGCGAGACCGAACGAGCGCACCCCCGGGGTGTCGATGACCCACGTGGGCCCGGCCGTCGCCGGCACCCGCAGCGCCACGGCCGAGGTGGACGTGTGGCGCCCCCGGCCGGTGACGTCGTTCACCACGCCGACCGCCCGGTACGCGTCGGGGACGAGCGCGTTGACCAGCGTCGACTTCCCCACCCCGGAGTGCCCCACGAGCACCGACGTGCGGCCGTCGAGGGCCGCCCGCAGGTCCTCGAGACCGTGGATGGTGCGGGCCTCCTTGGGTCCCTCCGTGCGTGTGACGACGACACGGACGCCGATCGGTGCGTACATCGCCACCAGCTCGGCGGGGTCGGCGAGGTCCGCCTTCGTCAGGGCCAGCAGCGCGTCCATCCGTGCGTCGTACGCCGCCGCGACGCACCGGTCGATCATCCGGGTCCGCGGCTCGGGGTCGGCGAGGGCCGTGACGATGACGAGCTGCTGGGCGTTCGCGACGATGACCCGCTCCACCGGGTCCGTGTCGTCCGCGGTGCGCCGCAGCACGGTCCGACGGTCGCCGATGCGCACGATCCGGGACAGCGACCCGTCGTCGCCCGACGTGTCACCCACGAGGTCCACCCGATCCCCGGGGACCACGCGCTCGCGCCCCAGCTCACGGGCCTTCATGGCGATGGCCCGCCGCTCGTCCGGACCGTCCGGGTCCACGAGCACGGCGTACCTGCCCCGGTCGACGCCGGTGACGAGGGCCGTCCGCGCGTCGGTGTGCTCCGGGCGCTGCTTGGTGCGCGGTCGCGACCCACGTCCGGGACGGATGCGGACGTCCCGTTCGTCGTAGCGCCGTGCCGGCATCAGGCGGGCGCCGTCCCCGGCCCGGCGCCGGCGGCGATCATCCCGGTCCACATCCCGACGAAGTCGGGCAGCGTCTTGCTCGTCGTGGCGACGTCCTCGACGTCGATGCCCGGCACGCGCAGCCCGACCAGCGCACCGGCCGTCGCCATCCGGTGGTCCTCGTACGTCCGCCAGGTGCCCGCCGTGAGGGCGCGCGGCGTGATGACCAGACCGTCGGCCGTCTGCTCCGCCTGGCCGCCCACCCGTGTGATCTCGCTGGCGAGCGCGGCGAGGCGGTCCGTCTCGTGCCCGCGCAGGTGCGCGATGCCGCGCAGCCGGGTGGGGGAGTCCGCGAGTGCCGCGAGGGCGGCGATCGTGGGAGCGAGCTCGCCGGCCGCGTGCAGGTCGAGGTCGACGCCGCGGACGACGCCGGTCCCGGTGACCGACAGGACGCCGCCCTCGAGGCGCGTCGCGCCGCCCATCCGCTCGAGGATCCCCGGCAGGAGACCGCCGGGCTGCGTGGTCGACGTCGGCCACCCCGGGACCTGCACGGTCCCACCCGCGACGAGGGCGGCGCACAGGAACGGTGCGGCGTTCGACAGGTCCGGCTCGACCCGCACGTCACGGGGCGCCACCGGACCGGGGGACACGTGCCAGATGGCCGGCCGCGAGTCGTCGACCGAGATGCCCGCCGCACGCAGGACGGCGACGGTCATCTCGATGTGGGGCAGGCTCGGCAGGGTACGGCCGGTGTGCCGGACGGTGAGCCCGTTCGTGAACCGCGCGGCAGCGAGGAGCAGCCCGGACACGAACTGGCTGGACGCCGACGCGTCGACGTCGACCTGCCCCCCGAGCGCGCCGCCGCGGCCGTGCACGGTGAACGGCAGGTGCCCGGGCTCGCCGTGCTCGTCCACCCGGACGCCGAGCTGACGCAGGGCAGCCAGGACAGGGCCCATCGGCCGGACGAGCGCGGTGGCGTCGCCGTCGAAGCGGACCGGACCGTCGGCGAGGGCCGCGACCGCCGGAAGGAACCGCATGACGGTGCCGGCGAGACCGCAGTGGATGGTCGTGGAGCCGGTGAGCGTCCCGGGCGTGACGACCCAGTCGGCCCCGTCCTCCTCGACGGTGACGCCGAGCCTGCCCAGCGCCGCCGCCATCAGCAGGGTGTCACGCGACCGCAGAGCTCCCCGCAGACTGCCCGGACCCTCGGCGAGCGCAGCCAGCACGAGGTACCGGTTGGTCAGCGACTTCGACCCGGGGACGTCGACGAGCGCGTCGAGCGGGCCGTCGGCCTGCGGGGCCGGCCACAGCGCAGCGGCGGGGTGCGGCCCGGCGTCGAGAAGCGTCATGTCGACCAGGTTAGTGCCCCGGTCACGGGCGTCCCGCGGCCGTCCATCGTGTGCGGGGCGCGTTCAGTCGGCGCTCGCCGCGGCCCGCTCCTCGAGCGCGTGGTGGACGCGCCAGCTGATCCCGGGCCTGCCCTCGCGGTCGGCGGCGACGAGCACCGCGCCAGCGCCGAAGGCGAGCGCCCGGACCAGGCGGTCGCGCCGCTGCCGGCGCAGAACACGATCGCCCGCGTCGGCGCGCTTGTCGGGCAGGTTCACGACCGCCAGAGGTGCCATCAGGACGGCCAGCGCGAGCGCCGCGGTCCGCGGCGCCCTGCCGAGGGCGAGCAGCACGCCGGCACCCGCGAGAGCCGCACCGTGCAGCTGGACAGCCGTCGTCAGCTGCCGCTGGGTCAGCTCGCGACGCAGCAACCCGCCGGGGACCACGTCGACCGCCGCGTCCGGCAGCCGAGCGCGCCACCCGGCGAGGGCGGCGGCCGCGTCGGCCGCGTGGGACGCGGGGTGGCGGACGACGCCCAGTCCCTCCGAGACGAACCAGGAGGCGAACAGGGGACGGGCGACACGGCGCAGCAGCACGGCTTCTCCTCCTCTGGCGCACGGTGCACGCCCTGCAGGTCACGCTAGTGCCGGGGTCCCGTCCCCGCACCGCCGCACCGCCGCCCCGCCGTACCGCCGTACCGCCGTACCGCTGCACCGCCTGCCCGCGGTCGCCGCCGCGCCCGCTCACCGCCGACGCACGGCTGTCGCACGGGACGCACGGCTGACGCACCGCGGGAATGGTCGCCGTCCGGCCGTGGTTGAGGTCCCCATGAGCTGCGCCGCGCCGACGCGACCTTTGGCCCGCACGGGGACCGTGCCCACCATCGACGACGTGTTCGGTCCGTGGCCCCCTCCCTCAGGTGGCCCTCAGCAAGACGGACTAGGCTCGCGGGCGATGAGCGAGGACCTCAACCGCGCCCCCGAGTCCGAGGACGACGCGGCACGCACCGAACGGTTCGAAGCCGAGGCGCTGGTCTACCTGGACCAGCTCTACGGTGCTGCGCTGCGCATGACGCGCAACCCCGCGGACGCCGAGGATCTCGTGCAGGAGACCTTCGCGAAGGCGTTCGCCGCGTTCCACCAGTACCGGCCGGGGACGAACCTCAAGGCGTGGCTGTACCGCATCCTCACCAACACGTACATCAACTCGTACCGCAAGAAGCAGCGCGAGCCCCAGCAGTCCCGGTCGGAGGAGATCGAGGACTGGCAGCTCGCGAGGGCCGAGTCGCACACGGCGAGCGGGCTGCGCTCCGCCGAGGCCGAGGCGCTCGACCACCTGCCCGACTCGGACGTCAAGGACGCCCTGCAGCGGATCCCGGAGGAGTTCCGGATCGCCGTGTACCTGGCCGACGTGGAGGGCTTCGCCTACAAGGAGATCGCCGAGATCATGGGCACGCCGATCGGGACGGTGATGTCCCGGCTGCACCGTGGCCGCGCACAGCTGCGCGAGCTGCTCGCGGACTACGCGCGCGGTCGTGGGCTCGTCGCCTCGGCGCCGACGGCACCGGAGGGTGCTCGATGAGCGAGCGCAAGGAGCCGGCAGAACTTGCCGGCGGCTGTGGCAACAACTGCACCGACGCGTTGGACCGCTTGTGGGAGTACCTCGACTCCGAGCTCCCGGAGCTCGACGCCGCGACCGTGCGCTCACATCTGGCCGAGTGCCAGGTCTGCCTCGAGGAGTACGACCTGGACGTCGTGGTGAAGCACCTCGTGAAGCGCGGTTGCCAGGAGGTTGCGCCCGACGCGTTGCGCGTGCGGATTCACGAGCAGCTCACCGTGATGCGGGTAAGCGTCCCCGACTGACCCGCGGCATGCAGAAGGCCCGGTGCGAGGCACCAGGCCTTCGTGCTTCCGGTGCAACGCACCGGGCCCGCTGTGCGGGGACCGCCGGACGACTCAGGCGTTCGGGCGGTTGCCGTGGTTCGCGGAGCTGCCCTTGCGGGAACGACGCTTGCGGCCGCGCTTGCTCATCGGTGTCTCCTCTGCTTCTGGCGCCCGTGCTGCGCGCCGGACTCGCCCCATCGTCCCACATCCGGCGAGTCCTCGAGTCCGGCCCTCAAGTCGGGCAGCCGATCGGCCGATGACCACTGACGTGACGAAGCCTGCGACGCAGTCCGTGATCCCGTTCCTGCACGCCCTCGCCAGCACGGGTGGCTCCGACCTCCACTGCAAGGTGGGATCGGCCCCGCGGGTGCGCGTGGACGGGCGCCTGCGCAAGCTGCAGGTGCCCGACCTCAAGCCCGCGGACACCGAGCGGATGCTCGAGGAGGTCCTGCCCGACGATCTCGTGGAGAAGTTCCGCGAGTCGCGTGAGGCCGACTTCGCCTACTCGCTGTCGGGCGTCGGACGGTTCCGGGTCAACGCCTACCAGGCCCGCGGCACGTACGGTCTCGTGTTCCGCCGGGTCGCCGTGGGCGCGGAGTCGCTGGGCGACCTGGGGATGCCCGAGGTGGTGGGGGAGCTCGCGCTCGAGCCGCGCGGGCTCGTGCTCGTGACCGGCCCGACCGGCTCCGGCAAGACGACGACGCTCGCGTCGATGGTCGACCTCATCAACACGTACCGCGAGGTCAACATCGTGACCATCGAGGACCCGATCGAGATCCTGCACCAGGACAAGAAGGCGATCGTCTCGCAGCGTGAGGTGCGCCAGGACACCGCCGACTTCACCGTCGCGCTCCGCGCCGCGATGCGGCAGGACCCCGACGTGATCCTCGTCGGCGAGATGCGGGACGTCGAGACCGTGCGGGCAGCCCTGTCCGCGGCGGAGACGGGTCACCTGGTGCTCTCGACGCTGCACACCATCGACGCGCCCGAGACGATCAACCGCATCATCGACTTCTTCCCGCCCCACGAGCAGAAGCAGGTGCGAGTCGCCCTGTCGCAGGCGCTGCGCGGCATCATCTCGCAGCGCCTCGTCCGCAAGGCCGACGGCAACGGCCGCCAGCCGGCGGTGGAGGTCATGGTCAACACGGGCCGCACGGCCGAGGCGATCCTCGACCCGCAGGACGCCCCGCCGCTGCTCGACCTGATCCGCGAGGGCGACTTCTACAAGATGCAGACGTTCGACCAGCACCTGTTCCGCCTCGTCCGGGATGACGTCGTCACGTACGAGGAGGCCATGGCGGCCTCGTCGAACCCGCACGACCTCACCGTCGAGCTCCGCCAGGCCGGTCTGGCGATGTGACATCGGGTGCGGGCGGGCCGGTGCTCGCCCGCACCCGAGGTGCCGGCGGACGCGACGTGACGCGTACCTTGCCATGCCGTACAACGCGATATATCGTGTCTCCACACGAGATATATCGCGAAATGGAGAGGCGTCATGGCAACCGAGACCTGGGTCGTCGCCGGCCCGCAGATCATCGAGATCGAACACGTCGAGTCCCTGCGGGTGCAGCTCGTCGGCGGGCGCGTCGACGTGGTCGCGCACGACCAGCCGGGTGCCCGGATCGAGGTGCACAGCGTCGACGGGCGTCCGCTCGAGATCGGTCTCGCCAACGGCGAGGTCCGCGTCGGCTACTCCTTCACCCTCAGCGGCTGGGAGGGCTTCGTCGAGCGGTTCCTCAACTTCCGCGACAAGGACCGTGCCGACGTGCACATCGCCGTCCCGCGCCACATCGCCGCCAAGCTCGGCACGGTCAGCGCCGAAGGTCTTCTCGTGGGTGTGTCCGAGGACTCGTCGGTCTCGACCGTGACGGGGTCGCTGGTGGTCGACGGGACGCGGGGCCGGCTCGGCGCCAACACGGTGTCGGGGGAGATCGTCGTGCGGGACCATGTCGGCGGCCTTCGGCTCACGTCGGTCTCCGGTGACCTGGCCGCGTCGGGGCAGCTCAGCGTCGTGCAGGCGAGCACCGTGTCGGGCGCCCTGACGCTCGACGTCACCTCCGGGACCTCCTCCGTCACGGCCTCGACCGTCTCCGGGGACGTCACCGTGCGGCTGCCGCAGGGACACGGGGTGCAGGTCAAGGCGCAGTCCGCCTCCGGACGGATCGTCATCGACGACCAGGACTACAAGGGCACGACGCCGGGACATCGCAAGGTCGACCTGCGCACCGGGGACGGCGCGTGCTTCGTCCAGGCGAACACGGTGTCCGGGCATGTCACGGTGCTGCGCGGCGCGGGGACGGGGGTCGGCTGATGATGGCGCCGGTGTTCGCGCACGGGCAGCTCCGGCTGTACCTGCTCTCGCTGCTGGAGTCGGGGCCCAAGCACGGGTACGAGCTGATCACCGACCTGTCCGACCGTTTCGGCGGCACGTACCGCCCCAGTCCGGGCACCGTCTACCCGCGGCTCGCCCGCCTCGAGGAGGAGGGCCTCGTCCGCAGGGTCGACGAGGATCGCAAGAGCACGTACTCGCTGACCGACGCGGGCAGAGCCGAGCTCGCCGCACGCAGCGACGACCTGGCGCACCTCGAGGACGGGATCGCCGAGACGGTCCGGGAGCGTGCGGAGGAGGTGCGGGCGGACGTGCGCGGCTCCATGCGAGGTCTGCGCGCCGACCTCGCGGCCGCCGCCCAGCAGGCCCGTGCGTCCGCGGTCCCGCACGCACCGACGCCGTCGGACGACCCGCGGCTCGCGTCGCACCTGCGAAGTGCCGACGCGGAGGCGATGCTCCAGCGGTTCCGTGACGAGATCCGGGCGGACCTGCGCCGGGCGGACGCACGAGGTGCGGTCGAGCAGCTGACGGTCGACACCCTGCGCACGGTCCTCGACACCGCCCTCACGGCGGTCCGGGCGACGCTGCGCTGAGGGTGACGATGCTCCTGTGGCGGTGGCGCCGGCTCCTCCTTCCTGGCGGGCCGCGCACGCGGCCGACCGGGCCGGCGACCTGGCGGCCGACGGGACCTCCGGACGACGGCCGTCAGCCGTCCTCGGGCAGCCCGAGCCAGGAGTGCCAGCCGGTGTGCAGCACCAGCCAGGCCATCAGCCCGTATCCGGCCTGACCCGGCAGCACGCCGTTCCCGGCGGCGAGGTCACCGAGCCACTGGTCGTGCGCGGCGAGAGGGCTGTAGGTGTCGACGAACGGCACCCGACGACGGCTCGCCACGTCGGCGAACGCCGCCGACAGATCGGCGAGCTTGTCCGCGTCGGCCGTGCTGCCGGGCGGCGGGCCCACCACGAACGCGGGGATCTTCCGCTGGTCGGCGATGTCGAGGATGTTGGCGAGGTTGAGCCGGCTGCGTGCGAGCGACAGCCCCGCCGCCACGTCCGCCCGGCCCAGGGCGACCACCAGCCGGTTGTCCGCGTCCGGAGCCAGCCGGCGGAAGACCTCGTCCTCCCAGCGGGCGCCGAGCCCCGTGCTGGTCTCGCCGGGAACCGCGAGGGTCAGCACCGTCAGAGGGTCCGGCGTCGGTGTGCGGGCCGCGACGCGCCCCACCCAGCCGAGCGCTTTCGGGTCGCCGACGCCGGCGGCCAGCTCGTCGCCGACCACCGCGAGCCGCAACGGCAGCTCACCCACGTGCACCACTCCTCGCCGTCCGCTCCCCTGCGCGGGCCCGGTCGGGGCCCGCGGACAAGTGTCGCAGTGCGGGGCACAGGGCGTCGGCTCATCTCCGGCCCTGTCACGCTTTCGAGGTCCGACGGGTGCCGCGCGGTCGGCCGGTGAGCAGCGACAGTCGGGCGGGTCAGCGGTACGGGCGGCTCGGCAGGTCCGTCGCGAGGTCGGACCAGTCGTGGTGCGAGCGCGGTCCGCTGCGGTGGCCGAGTCCGTCGTGACGGACCGTCGAGAGGAGCCGGGCAAGCCACCACGCCACGACGAGGAGGCCGAGGACAATCCAGATGGTCGTCATGGCGGAAACTCTTCACCCGTGCAGGACCTGCCACGAGTGGCAGAACAGACGATGGTCGTTGATGTTCTGCCAACCAGGACCGATACTGGCGGGATGCTCCGTTCCGTCGCCGCGATCGCCCTCCCGAACACCGCGCCGTTCGAGCTCGGCGTCCTCTGCGAGGTCTTCGGGATCGACCGGTCGGACACCGGTGGGCCGTCCTTCGACTTCACGGTGTGCGGGCTCGAGCCGGGCGTCGTGCCGACCAAGACCGGGTTCTCGCTCGTCGTCGAGCACGGCCTGGAAGCCACACAGGGTGTCGATCTCGTCGCGGTGCCCGCCTACGGCGACACGGGCCCCGTGCCGGAGGCAGTGCTGCAGGCGCTGCGTGACGCGCACGCGCGTGGCGCGTGGGTGCTGAGCATCTGCTCCGGGTCGTTCGCACTCGGTGAGGCGGGGTTGCTGGACGGTCGCCGGTGCACCACGCACTGGCTGTACACCGACGAGCTCGCCCGCCGGGTACCCGCCGCGGAGGTCGACCCCGCGGTCCTGTACGTCGAGGACGACCGGGTGATCACCAGCGCCGGAACCGCAGCGGGCATCGACGCGTGCCTGCACCTCGTCCGGCGTGAGCTCGGCGCCGCGGCCGCCTCGGCCGTCGCTCGGCGCATGGTCGTGCCGCCCCACCGCGACGGCGGGCAGGCGCAGTACGTCGACACCCCGTTGCCGTGCGACGCGGACACCCTCGCGCCCCTGCTGGGCTGGATGGTGGAGCACCTCGACGAGGACCTCTCCGTCCCGGACCTCGCCGCCCGCGTGCTCGTCTCGGAGCGGACGTTCGCCCGGCGGTTCCGCGCCGAGACCGGTACGACGCCTGCCGCGTGGGTCACCCGGCAGCGGCTCGTCCGGGCGCAGGAGCTGCTCGAGCAGAGCGACGCCGGGATCGAGGAGGTCGCCCGGCTGTGCGGGTTCGGCACGGCCGCGGTGCTCCGCCACCACTTCGCGCGCTCGCTCGGCACGAGCCCGCAGGCCTACCGCCGGACGTTCGCGCCGGCGCCCGTGCCCGTCGGCTGACACGACGGAGGCCCGCACCCCTCGTCGGGGGTGCGGGCCTCGGGACGTCGGACGTCAGCGCGCGAACGCGGTCGCGACCAGCTCGGCCTGCTGTGCCTGGTGCTTCTTGGCGGACCCTGCAGCCGGCGACGCCGACTCCGGACGCGACACCACGTGCAGCGTCCGGCCGAGCACCTGCGGGAGATGCATGGACAGGAACGTCCACGGCCCCTGGTTGCGGGGCTCGTCCTGGACCCACACCAGCTCGGCGCCGTCGAACGGCGCGAGCGCCGCCTTCACACCGTCCTCGTCGAGCGGGTACAGCTGCTCGAGCCGGACGATCGCCGTGTGCTCGTCCCCGGACCGCACCCGCTCGGCGAGCAGGTCCCAGTAGACCTTGCCCGAGCACAGCAGCACGCGGTTGACCTGGCCGGCCTTGGCAGCGGCGAGGTCGTCGGGGATGACCGGCCGGAACGTGCCGGACGTGAAGTCCTCGACGGCCGACGCGCCCGCCTTGAGCCGCAGCATGGACTTCGGTGTGAACACCACGAGCGGCTTGCGCGGCCGGTTGTACGCCTGGCGGCGCAGCAGGTGGAAGTGCGAGGCGGGCGTCGACGGCTGGGCGATGACCATGTTGTCCTCGGCGGCCATCTGCAGGAACCGCTCGATGCGGGCCGACGAGTGGTCGGGCCCCTGGCCCTCGTACCCGTGCGGCAGGAGCATGACGACCGACGAGCGCTGGCCCCACTTCTGCTCGGCCGACGAGATGAACTCGTCGATGACCGTCTGGGCTCCGTTCACGAAGTCGCCGAACTGCGCCTCCCACAGGACGAGGGCATCGGGGCGCTCGACGGAGTAGCCGTACTCGAAGCCGAGGGCGGCGTACTCGGACAAGGACGAGTCGTACACCCAGAACTTCGCCTGGTCCGCCGAGAGGTAGAGGAGCGGGGTCCACTCGGC
Source organism: Cellulomonas sp. URHB0016 (assembly GCF_054057935.1). Classification (NCBI taxonomy): domain Bacteria; kingdom Bacillati; phylum Actinomycetota; class Actinomycetes; order Micrococcales; family Cellulomonadaceae; genus Cellulomonas; species Cellulomonas sp. URHB0016. The sequence continues at coordinate 3,852,449 of NZ_JBSRZU010000001.1, forward strand.
ACCCGTCTCCCGGTCGTGCATCACGGCGTGCCGCTGCACGAACGTGCCGCGTCGCGAGTCCTGCCCGGCGAGCCGCACCGGCGTGCCCTCGATGAGCAGGGAGCCGAACGCCAGCACCTCGCCGTAGCCCCAGTCGATGCCCCCCTCGCGCGACATCTGCTCGCGCTTGCCGAGCACCTGCTGCAGCTTCGGGTGCACCGTGAAGCCCTCGGGCGGCCGGACATGGGCGCGGCCGATGCGCTGGAGGATCGACGCGTCGACGGCCGTCTTCCAGCCGACCATCACGCCGGCGTCCTCGAGCTGCGACTCGGGCCGTTCCAGGCCGGCGACGGCCTCCGCCTCGGCGGGCGGCGGCGTCCAGCCGTCCTCCCGCGTCTCGCTGAAGACACGCTCGAGCTGCTGCTGATAGTCCTGCAGCGCCTGCTCGGCCTCGGTGATCGTGATGTCGCCACGCGCGACGAGCGTCTCGGTGTAGAGCTTGCGGACGGACCGCTTCGCCTCGATGAGGTTGTACATCAGCGGCTGCGTCATCGAGGGGTCGTCGCCCTCGTTGTGGCCGCGGCGGCGGTAGCACAGCATGTCGATCACGACGTCGCGGTCGAACTGCTCGCGGTACTCGAACGCGAGCTCCGCGACACGCACGCACGCCTCGGGGTCGTCGCCGTTCACGTGGAAGACCGGGACCTGCAGGCCCTTCACCACGTCGGTGGCGTACTGCGACGAGCGGGAGGACGACGGGCCCGTCGTGAAGCCGACCTGGTTGTTGATGATGACGTGGACGGTGCCGCCGGTGCGGTAGCCCCGCAGCTGCGCCAGGTTCAGGGTCTCGAACACGACACCCTGGCCGGCGAACGCCGCGTCGCCGTGGATCAGGATCGGCAGCACGGAGAAGCCGTCGCCGCCGAGGTCGATGCGGTCCTGCTTGGCCCGCACGACCCCCTCGAGGACCGGGTCGACGGCCTCGAGGTGCGACGGGTTGGCCGCAAGGTACACGGACGTGGTGGCGCCCGACTCGGCCGTGAACGACCCCTCGGTCCCGAGGTGGTACTTCACGTCGCCCGAACCCTGCACGGACTTCGGGTCCTGGTTGCCCTCGAACTCGCTGAAGATCTGCGCGTACGACTTGCCGGCGATGTTCGCGAGCACGTTGAGCCGCCCGCGGTGCGCCATGCCGATGCCCACCTCGTCGAGCCCCGCGTCCGCGGCCTTCGACAGGATCGCGTCGAGGATCGCGATGACGGACTCGCCGCCCTCGAGCGAGAACCGCTTCTGCCCGACGTACTTGGTCTGCAGGAACGTCTCGAAGGCCTCGGCCGCGTTGAGCCGGCGCAGGATCCGCAGCTGGTCCTCGCGGGGTGTGCGGGCGTAGCCGGACTCGAGCCGCTCCTGGAGCCACCGCCGCTGGCGCGGGTCCTGCAGGTGCATGTACTCGATGCCGATGGTGCGGCAGTACGAGTCGCGCAGCAGGCCGAGCACGTCGCGGAGCTTGGCGCGTGGCTTTCCCGTGAACCCGCCGGTCGGGAACGTCCGGTCCAGGTCCCACAGCGTGAGGCCGTGGTTCTGGATGTCGAGGTCCGGGTGCTTGCGCTGGCGGTAGGCCAGCGGGTCGGTGTCCGCCATGAGGTGACCGCGCGACCGGTAGGAGTGGATCAGCTCGCCGATCCGCGCCGGCTTGATCGCCTCGGCGTCGGGGTCCGTCGAGGAGTCCCGCACCCAGCGCACCGGCTCGTACGGCACCCGCAGGGCGGCGAACACGCGGTCGTAGAAACCGTCCTGGCCGAGCAGCTTGACGGACAGGATCCGCAGGAAGTCGCCGGACTGGGCACCCTGGATGATCCGGTGGTCGTACGTCGAGGTCAGCGTGAGGACCTTCGAGACGCCCATCATGTTGAGGCGGTCCTCGGACGTGCCCGCGAACTCGGCGGGGTAGTCCATGGCGCCGACCCCGACGATCGTGCCCTGTCCCTGCATGAGGCGCGGCACCGAGTGGACGGTGCCGATCGTGCCGGGGTTGGTGAGCGAGATCGTGGTGCCGGCGAAGTCGTCGACCGTGAGCTTGCCGCCCCGCGCCCGGCGAACGACGTCCTCGTAGGCGGTCCAGAACTGCGCGAAGTCGAACGTGTCGGCCTTCTTGATGGACGGCACGAGCAGCTGGCGGGTGCCGTCCGGCTTCGCCAGGTCGATCGCGATGCCGACGTTGACGTGTGCGGGCTGGTTCACACCGGGCTTGCCGTCGACCAGCGTGTACGACGCGTTCATCGCCGGCATCTCCGCCAGCGCCTCGACCAGCGCGAAGCCGATGAGGTGCGTGAACGAGATCTTGCCTCCGCGGCCGCGGGACAGGTGGTTGTTCACCACGATCCGGTTGTCGACCATGAGCTTGGCCGGGATCGCACGCACCGACGTCGCCGTCGGGACGTCGAGCGAGGCCTCCATGTTGGTCACGACCCTGGCCGCGGGCCCGCGCAGCTTCTGCACGTCGTCCTCGGCCTCCGGCTCGTCGGCACGGGCCGGGCGCTGGGCGACCTCCGCGTACGGTGCGGTGGCCGGCTGGGCGGTCGCGATGGGGGACGTGGTCGCGGGCGGCTCGACGAACGTGACCGGACGGGCCGCGGGCTCGGCAGGCGCCGGCGCCGGTGCGGGGCCGGCCTGGACGGGGGCCGGTGCGGGGACGGTCGGGGCCACGGGCGCCGGTGGCGCCGAGGTGCTGCCGTTGGTACCGGCCGGGGCGGGAGCGGCGTCCGAGCCGGACTCCTCGGGCTTGTAGCCCTCGAAGAAGTCCCACCACGCCGGGTCGACCGCGTTCCGGTCCTGCAGGTACTGCTGGTAGAGCTCGTCCACAAGCCATTCGTTCGCGCCGAAATCGGCACGCGTCGAGTCAGGCTCCGCCTTCTGGGTCACGCTGGGATCGCCCACTTCCGCCTGCGGTTGGTGACCGCGTCGTCGCCGGATCTGTTGACGACAACACTACGACGTGAGGACGGTCCGGCCCGTTCGGGGAGCCGCCCGCGGGACGTTCTCACGAGGGTTTCACCTGGTCCGCACGGCAGGGGTCAATGCGGGGCAACGAAGTCCCACGCGCAGGCTCAAGCGAGGGTGCGGCGCGCGCCCGACGAGGTCATGCCTCGACCGGCAGCGGTCGATGGGCGAGAGATCACGGTCTCGGATGCTGATACGCCCGCGTGTCAGGTGATGTCCTGGGCGAGGCGAGTGAACCGGCCGATCGCCGCGAACAGGACGCCGTACCCGAGCAGGAGCAGCATGCCCTGCCACCAGGGCAGCAGCTCTCCGAGGCCCGACTCCGAGTAGAAGCTGCCGCCCGACACCGCCTCACCCGCCGCCCCTGGCAGGAACGACACGACCCCCGCGCCCCACGACGTCTGCGCGAGCGTGAACCGCAGGACAGGCTCGACGAACTGCGTGAACGCGAGCACCACCACGACGACGGCCACCTGGTTGGTCAGTACGGTGCCGAGCGCCACCCCGACGAACGCCCACAGCGCCAGCGCGAGCGCGGACAGCAGCAGGGTGCGCCACGTGCTGCCGGCGCCGAGGAAGGTAGGCCTCCCCAGCAGGCTCAGGACGCTCGCGCCGGCGCCGACCGCCGCCGCGGTGCCCGCCACGCCGAAGACGAGCCCCACGGCCGTCCCCGACACGAGCTTGGCGAGCAGGACGACGGTCCGGCGGGGCTCCGCGAGGAACGTCGGCGTGATGGTCTGGTGCCGGAGCTCGGCCGGGTACGTGAGCGCGCCGACCACGAGCGGGAAGACGTACCCGAAGGTCACCGCGATCGTGTACACCGCCCTGGTCACACCCTCCGGGGTCAGGGCGAGGTCGTCGGAGCCGCCGGGGCCTGTGCTCGACATGCCGCTTCCCTCGGAGACGCCCCAGGCGAGGAGCGCCGCGAGGAACGCCATGTAGAGGACCATCGCGATCAGCAGGACCCACCACAGCCGCGTCGTGACCACCTTGCGGTACTCCGTGACGAGGGCGGCGCGCATCAGGCGGCCGTCCCGTCCGTGCCCGTGCCCGTGCCCGTGCCCGTCCCCGTGCCGGTGCCGGTGCCTGTGCCCGTGCCCGCGTCGCCGCCCGTACCCGGGGGCGCGACCAGCTCGAGGAACAGCCCTTCGAGGCCCGCGTCCTTGCTGGAGAGCTCGTGGAGCTCGAGGCCCGCGGCGAACGCCGCGGCGCCCACGACCCCGGCGGCGACGTCCACGAGCTGCGCGGTACCCGGTCCGTCGGGAGCGGCACGCGTCCAGGCGTGCCGGTCGACGAGCGCGGCCAGCCCTGCGACGTCGGGCGAGGCGACCCGGACCTGCGGCCTGGCGAGCCGGGCGAGGTCGCCGAGCGACGACGCGTGCACGAGCCGGCCGCCCGCGATGATCACCACGTCGTCGACCGTCTGCTCGACCTCGGACAGGACGTGGCTCGACACGAGGACGGTGCGGCCCTCGGCGGCGAGCGTCCGCAGGAGCACCCGCAGCCAGCGGATGCCCTCAGGGTCGAGACCGTTGGCAGGCTCGTCGAGCAGGAGCACCGGCGGGTCGCCGAGCAAGGTCGTCGCCAGGCCGAGCCGCTGCCGCATCCCGAGGGAGAACCCGCCCACCCGGCGGTCCGCGACGGCGCCGAGCCCCACGAGCTCGAGCACCTCGGCGGCACGTGCGTCGGGGACGCCGACCTGAGGGGCGTAGACGCGCAGATGGTCCAGCGCGGTGCGGCCCGGGTGGAAGCTCGCCGCTTCGAGCGCCGCTCCCACGGTACGGCCGGGGTGAGGGATGTCCGCGTAGGTCCGGCCGCCGATCGTGGCGGTGCCCGACGTGGGACGGACCAGGCCGAGCAGGATGCGCAGCGTGGTCGTCTTGCCGGCGCCGTTGGGCCCCAGGAAGCCCGTCACCCTCCCGGGGCCGACGTCGAACGACAGGTCGTCCACCGCGAGCACCTCGCCGAACGACTTCGACAGGCGCGTCACGCGGATCGTCAGGTCGTCGGGCTGCCCTGCGGGCCGCACGTCGGGGCGAGGGCGGGTGCTCGGAGGCATGGCCGCCAGACTACTGTTCTATACGGGCTAGAACAACGGTGTGCGCTCGGGCCGGGCCGACCCCAGCGACGGACCCGCCGGCAGCGTGACCCGCATGGTGCAGCCGGGCTCCACGTCCGCCACCTCGATCCTGCCGCCGTGCAGCTCCACCGCCCAGCGCACGATCGCGAGGCCGAGGCCGGTCCCGCCGGTCGAACCCTGGCCCGTGATGGCCGGGGTGTTGCCCCGCACGAACCGCTCGAACACGTGCGGACGCTGCGCGGGGGCGATGCCTGGCCCGTGGTCCACCACGTCGATCCGCACCTCGCTCCCGACGCGTGAGGCCTCGAGCCGGACCTCGTCGTCCGGGGGCGAGTGCCGCACCGCGTTGTGCAGCAGGTTCGCCACCACCTGGTGCAGCCGCTCGGGGTCTGCCGGCACGGTGAGGTCGGGCGGTGTCACCACGACAGGGAACCGCAGCCGCTTGCTGGCCCCCACCAGCGCGGCGCCGTCGGCGGCCTCGTTCAGGAAGTCGTCGAGCTGCACGTCGCTGATCTCCAGCGGGACGTCGCCGGCCTCCAGGCGCGACAGGTCCAGCAGGTACGCCACCAGCCGCCCGAGGCGCTCGGTCTGCGCCAGGGCGGCCTGCATCGTCGTCGGGTCAGGGTCCGAGACCCCGTCGACGATGTTCTCGAGCTGGGCCTGCAACGCCGTCACCGGGGTGCGCAGCTCGTGCGACACGTTCGCGATGAGCTCGCGACGGAACGAGTCCGCCTGCTGCAGGTCGTCCGCCATGGTGTTGAACGCGTCCGCGAGCTGTCCCACCTCGTCCGCGCTGGACGCGGTCACGCGGCGGCTGTAGTCGCCGGCGGCCATCAGGCGGGCCGCCTGCGTCATCTCGCGCAGCGGCGACGTCATGCCGCGCGCCAGCACCTGGGTGACCACCAGGGAGGCCGCGATCGCCAGCGGGAGGGTCCGGCTCGGGCCGAGGTGCCGCGACAGCCCTACCCACGTGACGAACGACGCGAGCGTGACGCTGGCCGCCACGAGGATGCCGAGCTTGATCTTGATCGAGCGGAAGCGGTCCAGCGGTCGGACGTCAGGCAGGCGCGAGCGTCCGAGCTCGCCCCGCACGTGCCGCGGTGCGCTCACGCGTCCTCGGGCTCCTGGCCACCGTTGCCCGCGGGCTCGAAGGCGTAGCCGACCCCGTGCACCGTGCGGATCAGGTCCGGGCCGAGCTTGCGACGCAGCGCCTTGACGTGCGAGTCGACCGTCCGGGTGCCGCTCGCGTCGACCCAGTCCCACACCTCGGCGAGCAGCCGCTCACGCGTCAGGACGGTACGCGGCGACCCGGCGAGCGCCAGCAGCAGGTCGAACTCCGTCGGCGTCAGGTGCACCTCGTCCTCGCCGCGCAGCACCCGGCGCTGGGCGCGGTCGACGGTGACGTCGCCGATGACCATCGGCGGGTCGGGGGCCGCCGCCTGGGCGAGCTCGGCCGCTCGGGCGGCGCGCTCCGTCCGACGCAGCAGCGCCTTCGTCCGGGCGACCAGCTCACGCATCGAGAACGGCTTCGTCATGTAGTCGTCGGCGCCGACGCCGAGACCGATGAGCATGTCCGTCTCGTCGTCCCGTGCCGTCAGCATCAGGACCGGGACCGGACGCTCCGCCTGGATGCGACGGCACACCTCGAGGCCGTCGATACCGGGGAGCATCACGTCGAGCACCACGACGTCGGGGCGCAGCCTCGCCGCTGCCGACACGGCCGTGAGGCCGTCGCCCGCCGCCTCGACGCGCCATCCCTCCGCCGAGAAGCGGTGGGCGATGGCCTGCGCGATGGCCGGCTCGTCCTCCACCACGAGCACCGTGGTGGCCTGTCCTCCGGCCGCGCTGCCGGAGGCGCCCATGCTGTTCATCATGAGGTCAGCGTGGCACAGCGCTCCCGGGACGACCTGGGAAGGAGTGCGAGACTCGTGGGGGTCCCGTGCAGGCCGGGCGCGCACCGGGTCGCTCCTCGACGGCTCCCACCTCGTATGCTGTCGCCACGATGAGCAGCTCAAGTAGCTGCCGGCCCCCCGGCCGGGTGTGCGTGCCCGGCGGGAACCGCGCCGGCCCCTCGATGGTTCTGTCCGCCGCACCGCTGCCCACCAGAGTGACCGGTGGTGACTCATGACCGACTGGCTCTTCGTCGGCCTCGGAGTGCTCCTCACGCTCGGCACGGCGGTGTTCGTGGCGAGCGAGTTCTCGCTCGTCACCCTGGACCCGGGGGTCGTCGAGAAGCAGCTGCGGCCGGGCGACCGTCGTGGACAGTCCGTCGTCGCCGCCCTGCGCCGGCTCTCGACCGAGCTCTCGGGCGCGCAGGTCGGCATCACGCTCACCACGATCCTGCTCGGGTACACGACGCAACCGGCTGTCGCCCGCCTCCTGCGGGCGCCGTTCGACGAGTCGCCCTGGAGCGGCGCCCTCGCCGCGGTGCTCGCGCTCGTCCTCGTCAACGGTTTCTCGATGGTGGTCGGCGAGCTCATCCCGAAGAACTTCGCGATCGCCCGGCCGCTCGCCACCGCACGCGCGGTCGCCCCCATGCAGCGCGCGTTCACCACGGCGCTGCGGCCCTTGATCAACCTGTTCAACGGCAGCGCGAACGCGCTCCTGCGCGCCGTCGGTGTCGACCCCCGCGAGGAGCTCTCGGGCGGTCGCTCGCCACAGGAGCTCGCCGCACTGGTGCGCCGGTCCGCCCAGGTGGGGACGCTCGACGAGTCGACGGCCACGCTCCTCACGAACTCCATCGACTTCACCGCGCTCACCGCCGTCGACGTGATGACCGACCGGCAGCGGGTCGTCGTCGTCCGCCGCGACGACACGGCCGCGGACGTCCTCGCGCTCGCCCGCCTCAGCGGCCACTCCCGGTTCCCTGTGATCGGCGAGTCCGCGGACGACATCGAGGGTCTGGTGCACCTGCGCCGCGCGGTCACCGTGCCGTTCGAGCGCCGGGCAGAGGTCCCCGCTGCGGCACTGATGGTCGACGCGCCCCGCGTGCCCGAGACCGTGCACCTCGGCCCGCTGCTCGTCGAGCTGCGCGGGCTCGGGCTCCAGATGGCGGTGGTCGTCGACGAGTACGGCGGGACCTCCGGTGTGGTGACGCTCGAGGACGTGGTGGAGGAGCTCATCGGCGAGGTCGCGGACGAGCACGACCGCAGGCGTACCTCCACGGCGCGGTCCGAGGACGGTTCGTGGCTGCTGCCCGGCGTCCTGAGGCCCGACGAGCTCGTCGAGACCACGGGCCTGCGGGTGCCGGCGGACGGCCCCTACGAGACCCTCGGCGGGCTGCTCATGTACCGGCTCGGGCGCGTGCCCGACGAGGGCGACGCCGTCGTCGTCGACGGCGTCCGCGTCGAGGTGGAGCGCATGGCCGGCCGGCGGGTGGAACGGGTGCGTGTCTCCGAGGAGCCCGACGAGGTCGGTGAGGAGCCGTGAGCAGCGCCCTCGCGCTCGTCGTCGCCACGCTGCTGCTCGCCGGCAACGCGTTCTTCGTGGGCGCCGAGTTCGCGATCATCTCCGCGCGCCGCAGCGCCGTGGAACCCCTCGCGGAGGCGGGGGACCGGCGGGCCCGTACCGTGCTCTGGGCCATGGAGCACGTGTCGCTGATGCTGGCGTGCGCCCAGCTCGGCATCACCATCTGCTCGACGAGCCTCGGTGTCGTGGCCGAGCCCGCGATCGCCCACCTCATCGCCGGCCCGTTGGCGGCGCTCGGCGTGGACGAGGACCTCACGCACGTCATCTCGTTCGTCCTCGCGCTGGCGCTGGTCGTCTACCTCCACGTCGTCCTCGGCGAGATGGTGCCCAAGAACCTCGCGGTCGCCGGCCCTGACCGGGCCGTGCTGCTGTTCGGCCCTCCGCTGGTGTGGATCGCCCGACTGGTGCGCCACGTGATCTCCGTCCTCAACTGGCTCGCGAACCACGCGTTGCGGCTCGCCGGCGTCGAGCCGAAGGACGAGGTCGCGTCGGCGTTCACCGCGCAGGAGGTGCAGTCGATCGTCGAGCGCTCGCAGGCGGAAGGGCTGCTCGCCGACGAGCAAGGGCTCCTCACCGGCGCCATCGAGTTCTCCGACCGTACGGCGCAGGACGTCATGATCCCGGTCCCGCGGCTCGTCACGGCAGGTCACGACAGCACGCCCGACGACATCGAGCGGCTCGTCGCCCGCACCGGCTTCAGCAGGTTTCCTGTGCTCGACGACGACGGCCGCCCGACGGGCTACCTCCACGTCAAGGACGTCCTGTACGCCGACGGTCCCGGCAGGCACGTCCCCGTGCCGTCGTGGCGGGTGCGGACGCTCGCCGTCGTCGGTCCGCTGGACGAGGTGGAGGAGGCGCTGTCGGCGATGCAGCGCTCCGGGTCGCACCTGGCCCGGGTCGACGCCGATGGCGCCACCGTCGGCGTGGTGTTCCTCGAGGACATCCTCGAGGAGCTCGTCGGCGAGGTCCGGGACGCCATGCAGCGCGGACAGCGGGCCTGAGTGGTGCCGCCGACGGCGTGTCGCTCCTTTGTGTCCGGGCGTGTCGCGCGAATCCGCGCGCCCTGGCCCACTGGACGCCTGTCCAGGGGCTTGGAAGCGTGACCGCGACCCGTTATGGTTTCGTGACCGCGGTCGACGAGGCATCCGCACCAGGGTGCCGCGCACGACCGCGGTGCTTCGCGCGAAGGATGCGATCGAACGAGGACTGGAGGTGTCGTGGCGTCTGATCGAGCAGAGTCGAGCACGGCTCTCCCGACACGCCGCAGCCTCCGGGAGGCTGAGCGGCGAGCAGTCGAGACGCAGGGCCCGCAGTCGCCCGCTCCCCGTCCCGCCCCCGTCACCGTCGCCCCGTCCTCCTCCTCGGTCTCGCCGCGTTCCGTGGCGGTGCTGCCGGCCCAGGTCGACCGCCCCCTCCAGGCGGGCCCCGGCCTCCCGCCCGCCGCCGACCGCCCCCGGGCCGTCAGCGCCCACCGATCGGCGCCCGGCTTCGCGCCAGCCACCGACCGCCTGCCGCGGATCACCAGCCTGTGCCCGTCGCCCGGCCCCACGTCTCCGTCGCCCGGCGTGCGGCGTACCGAGCCTGCTTCCCGCCCGGACCCTGCCGGCGGAGCGCGTGCCGCGACGGCATCGCCCTCGGCGGCGACTGTCGTGCGAGCGGCTCCGGCCGCCGCGCCCGCCCAGGCTCCTCTCGCTGCTCCGGCCGTGCCGAACGGCTCGGCCCCCTCGACGCCGGCGTGGGCGTCCGTCCGACCGGCCTCTGCGGCCTCTGCGGTCCCACCGAACGCCGCCCGCGTGGCCCCGGCGCCGCCGGCCGGACCCGCTCCGACGGAGCGCGTCCCGTCCGTGGCACCGACCGGCGTCGCCCAGGCCCCGGTCGAGACGGCGCGGGCCGCGTCCAGCCGGCACCGTCCACCCCGCCGGCCCGAGGCGCCCGTGCGCCGCGCCGGTCTGCCGTCCCGGCTCGTGGTGCGGCTCGGCGTGCTCGGCTGCCTGGCGGGCGGCACGGTCGTGATCCCGTTCATCAGCCAGGGGGCGTTCGCCGGTGACGGCACCGCGAGCTACGACGCCCTCGCCGACTCGACGCTCCCTTCGACCGTGTCGGCCCTCACGGGTGCGTCGCTGTCCGCGCTCCCGCCGGCCTCGCTCGTCGCGACGGACGGCGCCCTGGTCGACCGTGGCGCCGTGAGCGCGAGCCGCGACGAGGAGCGCTCGATCCTTGCGGGCTGCGACGGGTCCACCCGTGCCTCCGGGGAGAACGGCCTGCTCAAGGTCGCGGACCTCTGCACCCTGTGGGACGGCCACACCCAGCTCCGCGCCGACGCCGCCGTCTCGCTCGCCGAGTTCGACCAGGCGTTCGCGGCGCGCTTCGGCGCCGATCTGTGCCTCAGCTCCGGTTACCGGACGCTCGCGCAGCAGCGGGCGGTCAAGGCACAGAAGGGCGGCCTCGCCGCTGCCCCCGGCAAGAGCAACCACGGCTGGGGTCTGGCGGTCGACCTGTGCCAGGACCAGACGTCGGGCGCCCGGTGGGCGTGGCTCAACGAGAACGGCCCCACCTACGGCTGGCAGAACCCCAGCTGGGCCAAGCCGGGCGGCAGCGGGCCCTTCGAGAAGTGGCACTGGGAGTACGTCAAGGGCGTCAAGGAGGACGGCGAGTACTACGACGGCTGACCCGGGGCCCGGACGTCCCGGACGCCCGAGGTCGAGCAGCGGCCTCAGAGGAGCGTCAGGCCCCAGGTGACCTCGTGCGTGTCGCCGGGCTCCAGCCGGACCAGACGGTCGCCGGTGCGGAAGGCGTCGGCGATGCAGGTCATCGGCTCGGCCGCCACGCCGCCCCGCTCGATCCCCGGGATGCCGTCACCCGTGCAGACCTGCCAGGTGTCGAGCGACTCGTCGGCCCACAGTGCGACCGTGCGTCCGTCCGGTCCGGTGAGCCTGATCCACGACAGCCCTTGCTCGTCCCGGAGCATCCCCAGCCAGGCGTCGTCGAGGACGATCCCCTGCAGTGCGGTGGGGCTGCGCAGGTCGAACTGGCCGGCGGCCGGTTCGTCGCCGACGGGCAGGAGGCGGTCGTCGACCGTGACCCGACGGGTGGCGTCGACCCTCAGCGTGCACTCGTCGACCGTCGCGTCACCGGGGGAGAGCCACGGGTGGAAGCCGATCCCGTAGGGGGCGGCAGTCGTGCCCAGGTTCGTCGCGGCGACGTGCACCGTCAGACCGCCGTCACCGAGCGAGTACGTCACGCGCAGCCGTAGCGGCCACGGGTACCCGGGCGTCGGGACCACCACGTGCTCGAGCGTCACGAGGTCGGGGCGCGAGGCGACCTCGGTGAACGCGACGTAGGCGACGAGGCCGTGCAGGGCGGTGTGCCGCGCGTGCTCGGTGACGGGAACCTCGTGGTGGACGCCGTCGAACGTGTACTCGCCGTCCCGCATCCGGTTCGGCCACGGGGCGAGCACGGCACCCGAGAAGGCGGGGGCGATGCGGTCCTCGTCGAACGGCAGCACGACGTCGCGGCCGTCGACCGAGTACTCGCGCACGCTCGCTCCGACGGCCGCGACGACGACGCGATGGCCGCCTCGGGCGAGGACGTGCTGGGTGCCGGACGGGAGCACCTTCTGGGCAGGCGTGGTGGTGGAGCTGGTGTTCACGCTCACACGGTAGTGCCGGAGGACGGGACTGCCGTCCGCAGGCGGGTGTCGTGTCGTCCTGCGGACCTTCGTGTCGTCGTCCCGACGGCCGTGCGGGTCTGGACTGTGGACAACGCCGCAGCAGGCGGCGCGCGTTGCTCTACCTTCACCCGGGACAGGAACCGGGCGAATCGGGCAGGGGGGTGACCGTGGACGGGGTGGCGATCCTGGAGACCGAGGTCCGTGAGCTGATCCGACGCACGGGCCTCGACCCTGCGCGTGATCGGGCCGGGGTGGTCGCCCTCGTGTCGGACGCGATCGCGGACTACGACGAGCGCTCGGTGGTCGGCGCGGTGCCTCCGCTGGCCGATCCCGCCGCGGCGCACAAGGCGGTCGTCGACGCCGTCGCGGGACTCGGACCGCTCCAGCGCTACCTCGACGACCCCGAGGTCGAGGAGATCTGGATCAACGCGCCGAGCCAGGTCTTCGTGGCGCGGCGGGGCGAGGCGGAGCTCACGACCACGATGCTGACGGACGGGCAGGTGCGCGACCTCGTGGAGCAGATGCTCAAGGTGTCCGGCCGCCGGCTCGACCTCTCGAGCCCGTTCGTCGACGCGTCGCTGCCGGGCGGGGAGCGCTTGCATGCGGTGATCCCGGACGTGACCCGGCGGCACTGGAGCGTCAACATCCGCAAGTACGTTGTCCGGGCGACCGGTCTCGACGACCTCGTCGCGCTGGGTTCGCTGACGCCGCACGCGGGGGCGTTCCTGCACGCTGCCGTGCGTGCCGGGCTCAACGTGCTGGTCTCCGGGTCCACGCAGGCGGGCAAGACGACCATGCTCAACGCGCTCTGCGGCGCCATCCCGCCGCGGGAGCGCGTGATCTCGTGCGAAGAGGTCTTCGAGCTCCGGCTCAGCGCCCGTGACTGGGTCGCGATGCAGTGCCGGCAGCCGAGCCTCGAGGGGACGGGAGAGATCCCGCTGCGCCGCCTGGTCAAGGAGGCGCTGCGCATGCGACCCAGCAGGTTGTTGGTGGGTGAGGTCCGAGAGGCGGAGGCCCTCGACCTGTTGATCGCGCTGAACGCCGGCGTGCCGGCGATGTGCACCATCCACGCCAACTCGGCCCGTGAGGCGCTCACGAAGCTGTGCACGCTGCCGCTGCTGGCGGGGGAGAACGTGTCGGACCGCTTCGTGGTGCCGACGGTCGCGTCCGCGGTGGACCTCGTGGTGCACCTCGGCGTGGAGGTCGACGGCCGTCGTCTGGTGCGGGAGATCGTCGCGGTGCCCGGGCGCGTGGAGCAGGGGGTGGTGGAGACGGCCGACGTGTTCACCACGCGTGCGGGCCAGCTCGTGCGCGCCGAGGGCTTCCCGCCGCACCCGGAACGGTTCGCCCGCACCGGGACGGACCTCGCCGCTCTGCTGCGTGGACGGGGCTGAGGCGCCATGGGTGTCGTCGTCGGCCTGCTCCTCGGCGCCGGTCTCGCGTGCGTCTGGTGGTCGTGGTGGGCGCCGGTCGAGCGGCCGGCCACCGCGCGGCCGGGATGGACCACCCGCACCCGGGAGACGTTGGTGCAGGCGGGGATGGACGGCGTGACGCCTGGCGGTCTTGCTCTCACCAGCGTCGGGTTCGGCGTCCTGGCTCTGCTCGTCGGCGTCGTGCTCACCAGGGTGCCGTCGATCGCCCTGTGCTTCGGCGTCTTCGCGGGACTGGCCCCGTCGGCCCTCGTGCGAGGCCGGGCACGTCGGCGGCGCGCACGGCTGCGGGCGTTGTGGCCCGAGGTCGTCGACCACCTGGCGTCCGGCATCCGGGCGGGCCTCTCCTTGCCCGAGGCGGTGGCCCAGGTCGCCGAGCGCGGGCCGGTCGAGCTGCGGGTGCCGTTCCTGGCGTTCGCCGAGGACTACCGCTCGACGGGGCGGTTCGGCGAGTGCCTCGACGCGCTCAAGGTGCGGCTCGCCGATCCCGTCGCGGACCGGATCGTCGAGTCCCTGCGCCTGACGCGGGACGTCGGCGGCACGGACCTCGGCCGGCTGCTGCGCACGTTGTCGACGTTCCTGCGGGACGACCTGCGCACCCGCGGCGAGCTCGAGGCGCGTCAGAGCTGGACCGTCTACGCCGCCCGGCTCGCGGTCGCCGCCCCGTGGATCGTGCTGGCGCTGCTGTCCAGCCGGCCCGAGGCCGCCCGCGCCTACGACACGCCGCAGGGCCTGGCGGTCCTGCTGATCGGCGGTGCGTGCACCGTGGTGGCGTACCTGGCGATGCTCCGCATCGCTCGGCTGCCCGAGGACCCGCGGGTGCTCCGGTGAGCCCGACGCTGCAGGGTGCGCTCGTGGGCCTCCTGGGCGGCCTCGGGATGCTGCTCGTCGTCGCGCGTCTGCGTGCGCGCCGGATCGGCCTCGACCAGCGGCTCGCACCGTACCTGCGGCCGAGGGCTACCGGCTCGCGGCTGCTGCGGGCACCCGTCGCGCACACCGCGCTCCCGACCGTCGAGCGCCTGATCGCCCCCGTCATGGCCGACGCCGTGCGTTTCGTCGCGCGGATCGGGTCCACGGCACCTGACCTGCGGCGGCGGCTCTCGCGGGCAGGTCGCCCGGACACCGTCGAGCAGTTCCGGGCCGGGCAGGTCGTGTGGGGCGTCGTCGGGCTCGCCGCCGGTCTCGGGCTGGCCCTCGCGCTGCTGTCCGTCCGACAGACCTCCCCGCTCGCCCTCGTGGTCCTCGTGGGTCTCTGCGGCATCACGGGGGTGCTCGGGCGCGACTGGCTGCTCACCAGGGAGGTCACGCAGCGGGAAGCGCGGATGCTGGCGGAGATGCCGACCGTCGCGGAGCTGCTCGCGCTGGCCGTCGGCGCCGGTGAGGGAGCGGTGGGTGCGCTCGAGCGAGTGGTCCGCTCCACGCACGGTGAGCTGACGGGCGAGCTGTCCAGGACACTCGCCGACGCGCGCGCGGGCGCCCCGCTCACGGCGGCGCTCGACGGGCTCGCCGACCGGACAGGACTGGCCGCGCTGGCGCGGTTCGCGGAGGGCGTCGCCGTGGCGGTCGAGCGCGGGACGCCGCTCGCCGAGGTCCTGCGCGCTCAGGCCCAGGACGTGCGGGAGGAAGGGCGTCGGGCGCTCATGGAGTCGGGCGGCCGCAAGGAAGTGCTGATGATGGTGCCGGTGGTCTTCCTGATCCTCCCGGTCACCGTCGTGTTCGCCGTGTTCCCGAGCCTCGTCGTGCTGAGGCTCGGTCTGTGACTGGTCGGCTGTGTCCCGTCGAGGCGCCCATGGTGCGCGCGGGCGCGGTGCGACGGCAGGTGGATGACAACGAAGGAGACACCGATGACCCACGTCAGGACGACGGACTGGCGCCTGCGCCTCGCCGTGCGCGCGACGGACTGGAGCCGCGCCGTCGTGGATCGGTGCCGCGACCGGGTCCGCGGACACGGAGGTCCGGCCGATCGTGGGGACGTGCCCGGCTGGGTGCTGGTCACGCTCATGACCGCCGGGCTGGTGACCGCACTGTGGGTGGTGGCCGGTCGGGAGCTCGGCGAGGTCTTCGAGCGGGCGATCTCGGGCGTCACCGGTCCCTGAGAGACCCGGACCGCGGCTCCGCGATCGTCGACTTCGCGCTGGTCGGTGCCCTCGTCACGGTGCTGTTCGCAGCCGTGCTGCAGCTCGCAGTGGTTCAGCACGTCCGGAACACCCTCGTCGACTGTGCGGCCGAGGGTGCCCGCTACGCGGCGCTCGCCGGTCACACCCCGGCCGACGGCGAGGAGCGCACGCGGATGCTGATCGAGCAGACCCTCTCGGCGGCGTACTCGGGTGACGTGACGGTCGCACGGACCACGCTCGACGGGCTGGACGTCGTGGACGTCAGGGTGAGCAGCCCGTTGCCCGTGCTCGGCCTGATCGGCCCGGGTGGGCGGCTCACGGTGCACGGCCACGCGCTCGAGGAGAACCCGTGAGCCGATGGCGTCGGGGGTGGTCGGATCTTCTGGCACGCGTGCGCGCCGGCGACGGCGAGGAGGGCAACGGCATCCTCGAGTTCCTCGGTCTGTCGGTGGTGCTGCTGGTCCCGATCGTCTACCTGACCCTCGTGCTCGGTCGCGTCCAGGCCGCGACGTTCGCCGCGGAGGGCGCGGCGCGTGAGGCCGCGCGGACGTACGTGACGTCGGACTCCGAGGCCGTGGGCGCTCAGCGCGCGGTCGCGTCGGTCGGGCTTGCCCTGCGGGACCAGTCGTTCGACGACGATGCCGCGGAGGCGCTGACGCTGACCTGCTCGGCCACACCGTGCCTGGTGCCGGGTGGCCGGGTCCGCGCGCGCGTCGAGATCCTGGTGCCGCTGCCGTTCGTGCCGGAGTTCGTCCGGGGCGCAATACCGCTCGAGGTGCCCGTGAGCGCCGATCGGGTGGCGGCCGTCGACGTCTTTCGGAGCCGCTCGTGAGGGCATGGCTGGTCCGGCTCGCGGCGCGGCGGCGAGAGGTGCGAGGGGACGACGGCCAGATCCTGGTTCTCACGCTCGGCTACGTCGTCATCGCGTTGCTGCTCGTCACGGTCGTCGCCTCCGCGACCGCGGTACATCTCGAGCGCAAACGGCTCCTGGCGCTGGCGGACCTGGTCGCGCTGGAGTCGGCGGATGCGCTCGCCGACAACGGGTACTTCCCGAGCGGTGGCCGTCCTGGTGGTGGTGGCGGACTGCCGCTGTCGGACGCGAGCGTCCGGGCGGCCGTCGAGGACTACCTGCGCGACGACCCGGGCGCGGCCGCCGGCCTGGACCAGCTGACCGTCCTGTCGGCCACCACGCCCGACGGGCAGTCGGCGAGGGTGCGCCTCGGGGCTCTGGCGAAGCCTGCGGTCCTGAGCTGGGTGCTGGCGCCGTGGTCGGACGGGATCGCTCTCGAGGCGGAGTCCGTCGCCCGGGCGTCCTGACGACCCCGGGTCAGGCGTGGACCGGTCGCGAGCCCGGCGGGGCCTCACCATGAGGCCGCCGTTGGCTTCGCGTCGTGAACTGAAGTCGCCGGTCCGGTCCGAGATCTGCGGATATCGGTCAGGACACGCTTTGGTAACGCCGCTTGCGCTGACCCTGTCTTTGAGTCTTGAATTCAACCGTCACACCGGGAGGCGGGCCACGGACGGTCCGAGCCCCACTTTCGTGCCGGCGCAAGTGCCGGCTCGGCGCATCCCGGACGGTGGGACCAGAGGAGCTGACAACGATGTCATTCACTTGGAAGAAGCTGGGTGCGGCCGTGGCGACGGTCGTCCTGCTCGGCGGCGCCCTGACGGCGTGCACGAGCGAGGACACGACGAGCGACTCCGCATCCGAGAGCGGCGCGGGCGGCGGCCTCATCGGCATCGCGATGCCGACCAAGTCGCTGGAGCGGTGGAACCGCGACGGTGCGCACCTGGTCGAGCTGCTGGAGGCTGACGGGTACGAGACGTCGCTGCAGTACGCGGACAACAAGGTCGAGCAGCAGATCACGCAGCTGCAGAACATGGTCAACGACGGCGCCAAGGTGCTCGTCGTCGCGTCGATCGACGGCACGGCCCTCGGCCCGGTGCTGCAGACCGCAGCCGACGCCGGCATCAAGGTCATCGCCTACGACCGACTGATCAACGACACGCCGAACGTCGACTACTACGCGACGTTCGACAACTACAAGGTCGGCACGCTGCAGGGTGAGTTCCTGCGCGACGCGCTCGGCCTGAAGGACGGCAAGGGCCCGTTCAACTTCGAGCCCTTCGCCGGCTCGCCGGACGACAACAACGCCAAGTTCTTCTTCTCGGGCGCCTGGGACGTGCTGAACGAGTACGTCAAGAGCGGCCAGCTCGTCGTCCCGTCGGGCAAGGCTCCGGCCACGGACGACGACTGGCAGAGCATCGGCATCCTCGGCTGGGGCTCGGACGACGCGCAGGCCGAGATGGAGAACCGCCTCAACTCGTTCTACAGCGGTGGGACCAAGGTCCAGGCCGTCCTGTCTCCGAACGACTCGCTGGCGCTCGGCATCTCGCAGGCCCTCGAGGGCGCCGGCTACGTGCCCAAGACGGACTGGCCGCTGCTGACCGGCCAGGACGCCGACAAGGCGAACGTGCAGAACATGCTCGCCGGCAAGCAGTCGATGACCGTGTGGAAGGACACCCGCGCTCTCGGTGACGCGGTGGCGAAGATGGTCGACGAGATCCTGACCGATGCGACGGTCACGACCAACGACTCGGACACCTACAACAACGGTGTCAAGAACGTCCCGACCCTCCTGCTCGACCCGCAGGTCGTGCTGCCCGACACCGTCGAGTCCGTCCTCGTCGACTCGGGCTTCTACAAGGCGGAGGACCTCGGTCTCTGACCTGACCGAGAGGTTCGCAACAGCAGAAGCCGTCGGCGCGCGCAGGACTCGTCCTGGGCGCGCCGACGGCCCGCAGCGCCTCTAGTGCGGGCGCACACGGAACCGAGGTCGAGATGGACACCACTGCACCAACCGACTACATCCTCGAGATGCACGACATCACCAAGCGCTTCCCTGGTGTGCTCGCGTTGTCGGACGTCAACCTGAAGGTCCGCCGCGGCGAGATCCATGCCATCTGCGGCGAGAACGGGGCGGGCAAGTCCACCCTCATGAAGGTGCTCTCGGGCATCTACCCGCACGGCACCTACGACGGGCAGATCGTCTTCGAGGGCGAGCCCGTCGAGCTCAGGGGCATCCGGGACTCGGAGCACCTGGGCATCGTCATCATCCACCAGGAGCTCGCGCTCTCGCCGTACCTGTCGATCGCCGAGAACATCTTCCTGGGCAACGAGCGAGCCTCGCGTGGCCTGATCGACTGGAACGCGACGAACTCCGAGGCAGCACAGCTGCTCGCCCGTGCCGGCCTGGACGAGCGGCCGGACACCAAGATCAAGGACATCGGGGTCGGCAAGCAGCAGCTCGTCGAGATCGCGAAGGCGCTGTCCAAGGACGTCAAGCTGCTGATCCTGGACGAGCCCACCGCCGCCCTCAACGACGACGACAGCGCGCACCTCCTCGGGCTGATCGACGGGCTGCGCGACCACGGCATCACCTCGATCATCATCAGCCACAAGCTGAACGAGATCGAGGCGATCGCCGACACCACGACGGTCATCCGCGACGGCAGGACCATCGAGACCCTCGACATGCGCGGTGAGGAGCCCGTCAGCGAGGAGCGGATCATCCGCGGGATGGTCGGCCGGTCTCTCGACCAGCGCTTCCCCGACCACGTCCCGACGATCGGCGACGAGGTCCTGCGCATCGAGGACTGGACCGTCTACCACCCGATCGACCAGACCCGCAAGGTGGTGGACGGTGCGTCGCTGAACGTGCGGCGTGGCGAGATCGTCGGGCTGGCCGGCCTCATGGGCGCCGGGCGGACCGAGCTCGCGATGTCGGTCTTCGGTCGCTCGTACGGGGCCCACATCTCCGGTCGCGTCTTCAAGGACGGCGAGGAGGTGCACCTCGGCTCGGTGCACCAGGCCATCCGCCACGGCCTCGCCTATGCCACGGAGGACCGGAAGCGGTACGGCCTGAACCTCATCTCGACGATCCAGGCCAACATCTCCGGCGCCGCGATCGAGAAGGTCGCCAGGCTCGGCGTCATCGACAGCAACGAAGAGCTCAAGGTCGCCGAGCAGTACCGCCGGGAGTTCAACATCAAGACCCCGACCGTCGCGACGCTCGTCGGAAAGCTCTCCGGTGGCAACCAGCAGAAGGTCGTCCTGAGCAAGTGGATCTACTCCGACCCGGACGTGCTGATCCTGGACGAGCCGACCCGTGGCATCGACGTCGGCGCCAAGTACGAGATCTACACGATCATCAACCGGCTCGCAGACGAGGGGAGGGGCGTCATCGTCATCTCGTCCGAGCTTCCTGAGCTCCTCGGTGTCTGCGACCGCATCTACGCCCTGTCGCAGGGCCGCATCACGGGCGAGGTGGCCCGGGAGGACGCGACCCAGGAGCGACTCATGCACTACATGACGATGGAGAAGGACGTGACTCGCCGATGAGTACCGACACCAAGCTCTCGCCCACCCTGCCGTCCGGGGGGAGCTCCTCGCTGCGCCAACGCCTGTCGGGGTTCGGGGGCAACGCCCGCGAGTACGGCATCTTCGGCGCCCTGATCGTCATCGTCCTGCTCTTCCAGGTCCTGACCGACGGCAAGCTGCTCAAGCCCAACAACGTCGTCGCACTGTTCCAGCAGAACGCGTACGTGATGATCCTGGCCATCGGCATGGTGATGGTGATCGTCGCGGGCCACATCGACCTGTCGGTCGGGTCGGTGGTCGCGTTCGTCGGTGGCGTCATCGCGCTGGCGATGCGCGACTGGGGGATGCCCTGGCTGCTCGCCGTCGCCCTCGGCATCGCCCTCGGCGCGCTGGTCGGCGCCTGGCAGGGCTATTGGGTCGCCTACGTAGGAGTACCAGCGTTCATCGTCACCTTGGCGGGGATGCTGATATTCCGCGGCCTCGCGCTCGTCGTCGTCGGCGAGACCATCGCCGGGCTCCCGCCGTCGTTCATCAAGATCGCCACCGGCTCGATCCCGAACTTCTTGGGCTTCCTCAACGGCATGGACGTCGTGACCCTCTGGATCGGCGCCTTCGCGATCGCGGCGCTCGCGATCTCGCAGACGCGCGCCCGCGGCCAGATGCGCAAGCACGGGTTGCAGCTCGAGCCCAGGGGCGCCTTCCTCGGAAAGATCATCGGCATCGCGCTCGCGATCGGCTTCCTGACGGTCCTCCTGTCGATGTCGGCCCACGGCACGCCCATCGTGCTGGTGATCTGCGGCGTCCTCATCGTCATCTACACGCTGCTGATGGGTCGTACCGTCTTCGGCCGGCACATCTACGCGATCGGCGGCAACCGGGCTGCCGCAGGGCTGTCCGGGGTGAACACCAAGCGTGTCGACTTCCTGATCTTCGTCAACATCGGCGCTCTGGCCGGCGTGGCGGCGATCGTGACGACGGCCCGTTCGGGCGCCGCGATCGCGGCGGCGGGCACGGGCTTCGAGCTCGACGCCATCGCCGCGTGCTTCATCGGTGGAGCCGCGGTCACCGGTGGCATCGGCAAGATCTCCGGAGCCATCGTCGGAGCGCTCATCATGGGCGTGCTGAACATGGGCCTGTCGATCCTGTCCGTCGACCCGTCGTGGCAGCAGGCGATCAAGGGCATGGTGCTCTTGTTCGCCGTCGCGTTCGACCTGATCAGCAAGCGGCGCGCAGGCACGAGCTGACGCGCTGAGGTCGACGTCGATGAGGAGCGGCCGGTGACCAGGCGGGCGGCCACGGCCGGATCCCAGTCGTCCCTGCGGGAGGCCAACCGCCAGCTCGTCGTCGAGACGGTCAAGAGGTACGGCGGCCTGACGCAGGTCGAGCTCGCGTCGGCCACAGGTCTCTCCCAGGCGACGGTCTCGACGATCGTCCGCGAGCTCCTCGCCGCCGGTGTCGTCGACACCGCCAGCACCACCCGGAGCGGGCGGCGTGCCCAGATGGTCACGCTCGCCCGCCGGGTGGGGCTGGCGGTCGGCGTTCAGGTGGGGCACCGCCACCTGCGCGTCGCGCTCGGAGACTTCAGCCACGAGATCCTCGTGGAGCAGTCGCTCCCGCTGCCGGTCGAGCACCGGGTCGACACGACGCTCGACCGCGTCGCGCTCCTCGTGGTGGATCTGCTCGAGCGGGTCGGCGCGTCGCTCGACGACGTGGTCGGGATGGGGGTCGGCGTACCGGCCCCGGTCGACGTCGGGACAGGGATGATCTCGGTGCACGGCGTGATGCCGGGGTGGGACGACGTCCACGTCGGTCAGGTGCTGTCCAAGCGGCTGAACCTGCCCGTCTACGTCGAGAACGACGCCAACCTCGGCGCGATCGCCGAGAGCACCGGAGGTGCCTCTCGTGAGTACACGGACAGCGTCTTCGTCCGCGCCTCGTACGGCGTCGGAGCGGGGATCATCATCGGTGGGCAGGTGCTGCGCGGCTTCGCGGGGACCGCGGGTGAAATTGGCCACTTCACGGTGGAGCCCGACGGCGCCGAGTGCCGCTGCGGCGGGCGCGGCTGCCTGGACACCGTCGTCGGCGCGGCGGGGCTCCTGGAACAGCTCGGGCCGATCCCGGGGGTGTCGGGACTGCGGGACATCGTGCAGCGCGCGAACCACGGTGACGAGAGGTTCGGGGACGTCGTCGCCCACGCCGGAGCCATCGTCGGTGCCGTGGTCGCAGGCCTGGGTCTGGCTGTGAACCCTCAGGTCGTCGTGGTCGGAGGGGAGCTGGCCGAGACCGGGGAGACCTTCATCGCGCCACTGCGCGGGGCGGTCGTGCGCGGGCTGCTGCCCAACCGGATCGCGCCGCTCGAGGTGGTGCGCGCCGGGCTCGGAACCCGTGCGGAGATGGTGGGGGCGCTCGTCCTGGCGCTGCAGTCGACCGACGTGCCGCTGAGCGTCGACGAGACCGTGGACGTCGGAAGAGCCTTGTGACGGGCCACATGGTGGGACACTCTCTGCACGCGATGCCTTCGACGAGGTCAGGAGCACCCGACACGATGACCGCTGGGCCGCAGCCGCCGTTGCTGTCGATGCGCGGCATCAGCAAGAACTTCGGCGCCGTGGAGGCGCTCGTGAGCGTCGATCTGGACGTGCACGCGCACGAGGTCGTAGCCCTCGTCGGTGACAACGGCGCCGGTAAGTCGACGCTCGCCAAGGTGATCGCGGGCGCTGTGGCGCCCGACACAGGGCTCGTCGAGATCGACGGTGAGCCGACGGTGATCCCGACCCCGGCGGCAGCGCATGCGCTGGGAGTCGCGACCGTGTTCCAGGACCTCGCGCTCTGCGACAACCTCGATGTCGCGAGCAACATCTTCCTCGGGCACGAGGTGCGGATCGGCCCGCTCCGGGACGACGGCTACATGGAGGCGAAGGCGCGGCATGTGCTCGACGAGCTGAACAGCCGGATCCCGTCGGTCCGCACGATGCTCGGGACACTCTCGGCCGGACAGCGGCAGTCCGTCGCGATCGCTCGCACGCTCATCGGTGACCCGCGGATCGTCGTGCTCGACGAGCCGACCGCGGCGCTGTCGGTCGCCCAGACGGCTGAGGTGCTCATCCACATCGAGCGCCTGCGGGACCTGGGCCTCGGAGTGGTGCTGATCAGCCACAACATGACCGACGTCCTCGCGGTCTCGGACCGGATCGTCGTGCTGCGGCACGGGCGCAACAACGGTGTGATCGACGCCGCGACGACGACGCACGAGGAGATCCTGGCGGCGATCACCGGCGCCACCCTCCATCGCCGCCCACGCCTGCACGCGCTGCGCTGACCGCGCCACGAGGCGCCGCCCGCGTGGCCAGAGCGGGCTCGGCGGGGCCGGTCCCCGTGGTGACGGGCGGACCATGATCTCCGCCGCCCTGCGCTGGGGCACGGCCGCCGAGCGGGCTGCGCGGGCGTCCGACCGACTCCGGTAGCCTGGACGGTCGTGGCAGCCACCGACTTCAGCACCGCGATCCATGACCTGCGCAGCACCCTCGGCACGATCCAGGCGGTCAGCGACCCGGCGGCGCTCGAGGCGAAGGTCGCGCTGCTCTCGGAGCAGGCGTCGGCGCCCGACCTGTGGGACGACCCCGACGCCGCGCAGAAGATCACCAGCGCACTGTCGGCGACGCAGGCCGAGCTCGACCGCATGAGCAAGCTCAGCGGGAGGATCGACGACCTCGAGACGCTGGTCGAGATGGCCACCGAGGAGGGCGACGAGGACACCCTCGCCGAGGCCGAGAGCGACCTCGTCACGATCACCAAGGACCTGGGGGAGCTCGAGGTCCGTACCCTGCTCTCCGGCGAGTACGACCAGCGCGAGGCGGTCGTGACGATCCGTTCGGGCGCCGGTGGCGTGGATGCCGCCGACTTCGCCGAGATGCTCCTGCGGATGTACCTGCGCTGGGCGGAGCGGCACGGCTACCCCACGTCGGTGCTCGACACCAGCTACGCCGAGGAGGCGGGCCTGAAGTCGGCGACCTTCGAGGTCAAGGTTCCGTACGCGTTCGGCAACCTGTCGGTCGAGGCCGGCACGCACCGCCTGGTGCGGATCTCGCCGTTCGACAACCAGGGCCGTCGCCAGACGTCCTTCGCAGCGGTCGAGGTCATCCCGCTCATCGAGTCGAACGACTCCGTCGACATCCCGGAGTCCGAGATCAAGGTCGACGTGTTCCGTTCGTCCGGTCCGGGTGGCCAGTCCGTCAACACGACCGACTCCGCCGTGCGGATGACGCACATCCCGACGGGCATCGTCGTCTCGATGCAGAACGAGAAGTCGCAGATCCAGAACCGCGCCGCGGCGCTGCGCGTGCTGCAGTCCCGCCTGCTCCTGGTCCGCAAGGCGGAGGAGGACGCGAAGAAGAAGGCGCTCGCGGGCGACGTGAAGGCGAGCTGGGGCGACCAGATGCGGTCGTACGTGCTGCAGCCGTACCAGATGGTCAAGGACCTGCGGACCGAGCACGAGGTCGGGAACCCGAGCGCCGTGTTCGACGGCGACATCGACGACTTCATCGAGGCCGGTATCCGCTGGCGCAAGTCGCAGGAGCTCCACGTCTCCTGACACCCGAGCGGGGATGGCGACGGGCGACGAACCCGGGCGAACCGGACGGGCACTGGTTCTCACGGGCGACAGTCGGCGTGTCACGTGCGGGCGGGGCACCTCACGGTGCCTAGTCTCGACGAGGCCAGCAGCAGTTCCCCGCCTGTCCCCGAGCACTGGCCACCGATGTCGTGATCCGATTCGAGAACGTCACCAAGGTCTACGCGCGCGGCGCCCGACCGGCGCTGGACCGCGTGTCCCTGGACGTCGAGCGGGGCGAGTTCGTGTTCCTCGTCGGGGCCTCGGGCTCGGGCAAGTCCACGTTCCTGCGGCTGGTGCTGCGTGAGGAGCGGGCGTCGGCCGGGCGCGTGTTCGTGGCAGGCAAGGAGCTCGGCAACCTCTCGTCGTGGAAGGTGCCGCACCTGCGCCGTCAGATCGGGGCCGTGTTCCAGGACTTCCGCCTGTTGCCGAACAAGTCGGTGTTCGAGAACGTCGCGTTCGCGCTGCAGGTCATCGGGAAGCCGCGTCACCACATCCTGTCGACCGTTCCCGAGACGCTCGAGATGGTCGGGCTGGCCGGCAAGGAGAAGCGGCGGCCGCACGAGCTCTCCGGTGGTGAGCAGCAGCGCGTGGCCATCGCGCGGGCGTTCGTGAACCGGCCGAGCATCCTGCTCTGCGACGAGCCGACGGGAAACCTCGACCCGACGACCTCCTTGGGGATCATGCGCCTGCTCGACCGCATCAACCGCACCGGCACCACCGTGGTCATGGCCACGCACGACGACGAGATCGTCGACCAGATGCGCAAGCGGGTCATCGAGCTGTCCACCGGCGAGATGGTGCGTGACCAGTCGCGCGGCGTGTACGGGTCGGACCGCTGATGCGCCTCCAGTTCATCCTCTCCGAGATCGGCCAGGGGCTCCGGCGCAACCTGTCGATGACGATCTCCGTCATCCTCGTCACCTTCGTCTCGCTGACGTTCGTCGGTTCGGCGGCGCTGCTGCAGATCCAGATCGGCAAGATGAAGGACGACTGGTACGACAAGGTCGAGGTCTCGGTCTTCCTGTGCCCGCAGAACTCGTCGAAGCCGACCTGTGCCGCCGGCGAGGTGACCGACGAGCAGAAGGCCGCGATCCAGGCCGCGCTCGATGCCCCCGAGATCAAGCCGTGGGTCGAGAAGGTCTACTTCGAGGACAAGGCGCAGGCGTTCGAGTCGTTCCAGAAGCAGTTCAAGGACCAGTTCTGGGCCTCGGCGGCCACCGCTGACGACATGAACTCCTCGTTCCGGATCAAGCTCACCGATCCGGAGAAGTACCAGGTGGTCGCCGACGTCGTGTCCGGCCGCCAGGGCGTCGAGGAGGTGCAGGACCAGCGCAAGCTGTTCGACAACCTGTTCCTGGTCCTCGACCGCGCCACGCTGCTCGCGTCGGGGCTCGCGGCCGTCATGCTCGTCGCCGCGGTGCTGCTCATCACCACGACCATCCGGCTGTCCGCGCTCTCGCGTCGCCGCGAGACGGGCATCATGCGGCTCGTGGGCGCCTCGACGATGTTCATCCAGCTGCCGTTCATGCTGGAAGGGGCCATCGCCGCGACCGTCGGAGCGCTGCTCGCCGTCGCCGGGCTGTGGGTCGGCGTCGAGTACCTCGTCACCGACTGGCTCGGCGCCTCCGTCACGTGGATCCCGTACGTGAGCACCGCCGACGTCATGACGGTCGCGCCCGCACTCGTCGGCGTGGCGATCCTCCTGGCCGCGATCTCCTCCCTCGTCACCCTCAGCCGCTACACGAAGGTGTGACATGAGCCTCCGCCCCCTCCGCCTGCCCGCCGTGGCGGCGGCCATGACCCTCGTGCTCGGGATCGCGCTCGCGACCGCGGCCGGCGCCGACCCGGTCGACGACAAGCGCAGGGCCGCCGAGCAGAAGCAGGCCGCCAACGCCCAGGCGCGCGAGGACGCCGAGGAGGCCATGGAGGGCCTCGACGCGAACCTCCAGGCCGTCGTCGCCGCGCTCCAGGCCGTGCAGGCGCAGATCCCCGCCGCGCAGGCCGCGCTCGACGCCGCCAACGCGGCGCTCGAGAAGGCCCAGCGTGAGGCGGCGATCATCGCCGCCCGGCTCCAGGACGCCACCGAGCAGGAAGCCAGCATCACCACCACCATCGACCAGGACGCGCAGAAGGCCGCCGACCTGCGCGCGGCGATCGGCCAGATGGCGCGCGAGGCGTATCGCAGCGGCGGTGAGGTGTCCGGCGTGGGCATCGTCCTCGACGCCCAGAGCACCGAGGACTTCGTCCAGCGGTACGGGCTCATGTCGACAGCCCTGCGCACCCAGGCGCAGGTGCTCGACGAGCTGAAGGCGACCGAGGCGAAGAACAGGAACGCCCAGGCGCGGCTCGTCGCCGTGCGGGACCGTGTCGCCGAGCTCAAGGTCGCCGCCGACCAGAAGGTCGTGGAGGCGGACGCGGCCCGTGCCGCCGCGGCCGCCGCCCGCAAGACGCTCGACGACCTTCTCGCCCAACAGGTCGCAGCGCAGGCGAACCTCGAGGCGCAGAAGGCGGCGCTCGCGGCCCAGCTCGCCGCGATCGATGCGGAGGCCGCGCGGGTGCAGGCCGAGCTCGAGGCCGCGATCGCCGAGCAACGCGCGCGCGATGCCGCCGCAGGCAAGGCGCAGACGCCCGGGCCGCTCCCCGGCGCGCTGTTCGGCAACCCCACGGCCACCGACCCGATCGTGGTGACCTCGGAGTACGGCCAGCGGTTCCACCCGATCCTGCACTACTGGCGTCTCCACGCCGGGATCGACCTGCGCGACCACTGCGGACAGCCCGTGTACGCCGGCCGCGCCGGGACCGTGCAGTGGGCGCGCCCGCGGACCGGGTTCGGCAACCAGGTGATGGTCGACCACGGGTTCGTCAACGGCAACGCCCTGTCCACGTCGTACAACCACCTCACCAGCTTCGCCGTCGGGGCCGGGCAGCGCGTCGGTGCCGGGCAGCTCGTCGGGTACGCCGGGAACACCGGCACGTCCGCCGCGTGCCACCTGCACTTCGAGGTGTACGTCAACGGCTCCACGGTGAACCCGCGGCCGCTGCTCGGGCTCTGACCGTCTCGCTCCCAGCCGGGTCCTCCTGCCGTTCGGGCAGGGCCGTCGCTCGCCCCGCGGTGGGTGCCGGAATCCGTTGGACGCCCCGGGTACGCTCGTCCGGCGGCGCCACGGCGCTGCTTGACTCGCTGTTCGACGACGCAGGGACGGAGGCCGTGACGTGGCCAAGGAGATGGGGCGCAAGGTCGTCGCCTCGAACCGCAAGGCGCGGCACGACTACGTGATCGAGGACGTGCTCGAAGCCGGCATGGTGCTCTCCGGCACCGAGGTGAAGGCACTGCGGCTCGGCCGGGCGTCCCTCGTCGACGGCTGGTGCGAGATCGAC
Organism: Cellulomonas sp. URHB0016; assembly: GCF_054057935.1. Classification (NCBI taxonomy): domain Bacteria; kingdom Bacillati; phylum Actinomycetota; class Actinomycetes; order Micrococcales; family Cellulomonadaceae; genus Cellulomonas; species Cellulomonas sp. URHB0016. The sequence goes on from NZ_JBSRZU010000001.1 coordinate 3,880,564, forward strand.
GGCCAGGAGATCTGGCTGCACGGCGTCCACATCCCCGAGTACTCGCAGGGCACCTGGACCAACCACGCGCCGCGGCGCAAGCGCAAGCTGCTGCTGCATCGCGAGGAGATCGACCGGCTGGCGACGAAGACCCGCGAGAAGGGGCACACCATCGTGCCGCTGCAGCTGTACTTCCTCGACGGGCGCGCGAAGGTCGAGATCGCCCTGGCCCGCGGCAAGAAGGACTGGGACAAGCGGCAGGCGCTGCGCGAGCGGCAGGACAACCTCGAGGCCCAGAAGGCCATCCGGGAGAAGCGGGACCTCTGACGCGTGCCGGATGCGGCTGTCGGCGTGGGCCCGCATCCTGGGGTCGCGCCCGGCGCAGGTCTATCCGCGCGGTGTGGCGCCACGGTCGACACGCTGAGTGAGGAGGCGCCGATGAACGATCCGCGGACCGCTGTCCCGGCGTGCGGGACGTGGGTGGTCGAGTCGCACGGTGACCCGGGCGGGTCGTCCGCCCGCGTACTGGTGCACGGGATCGGGATGTCGGCCCGGTACTTTCGGCGGCTCACCGCGGAGCTGGCGACCGACGGCAGGGTGCTCGTGCCCGAGCTTCCCGGGTGTGGGCGGACACCCAGGACGGCGCGGGCGCCGCGCGTCGACGAGCTCGCCGACGGGCTCGCGGCGGAGCTGGACGCACGCGACGTGCGCGGTGCGACACTCGTGGGGCACTCGATGGGCGCTCAGGTCGCCACCGAGCTCGCCTGCCGCCGTCCCGATCTCGCCGGCAGGCTCGTGCTGCTCAGTCCGGTCGTCGACGACGACGCCCGCTCGGGACCGGCTCAGGGCCTGCGTCTGGCCCGCGACACCTTGCGCGAGCCGCTGGGCGCGAACCTGGTCACGTTCACCGACTACCTCCGCGCCGGTCCACGCTGGTACCTCGCGCAGCTGCCCCACATGCTCGGGTACCGGCTCGAGGAACGTCTGCCGGACGTCCGCTGCCCCGTGGTCGTCGTGCGCGGCGAGCGCGACATGGTGGCTCCGCAGGCCTGGGTCGCCCGGTTGGCGGGGCTCGCGCCGGACGGCCACGCGGTGGTGGTACCGGGGGCCGCGCACGTGGTGATGTACTCGCGCCCGGAGCTGGTCGCTCGACTGTGCCGCGGAGGGCTCGCCTGACGGCGGCCGTGGTAAGGGTCAGCGAGCTCCGAGGATCTCGGCCAGATCGAAGCGGATCGGCTCCTCGAGCTGCTCGTACGTACACGACCGCGGGTCGCGGTCGGTGCGCCAGCGGCGGAACTGGGCGGTGTGCCGGAAGCGGTTGCCCTCCATGTGGTCGTAGGCGACCTCGACGACGAGCTCGGGCCGGAGCGGGACGAAGGACAGGTCCTTCTTGGCGTTCCACCGGCTGACGTTGCCGGGCATCCGGCTGTCCGCGTGCGCCGCCGGGTCCGCCCACTCGCCCCAAGGGTGGTTGCCCAGGTCGACGTCGCGATAGGGCGCGAGCTCGTCGAGCAGGCTCTTGCGCCGTGCCATCGGGAACGACGCCGCGACCCCGACGTGCTGCAGGTGGCCGTCGTCGGCCCAGATGCCGAGCAGCAGCGACCCCACGACGTCCCCGGTCTTGTGCCACCGGAAGCCCGCCACGACGCAATCGGCGGTGCGCTCGTGCTTGATCTTGAACATCGTCCGCTTGTCCGGTTGGTATGTGCCGTCGAGCGGCTTCGCGACGACGCCGTCGAGGCCCGCGCCCTCGAACCGTGTGAACCAGTCCTGGGCCTCCGCCAGGTCGGCGGTCGCCGGCGTCAGGTGGATCGGTGCACCGGCGTCACCGAGCGCATCCTGCAGGCGCGCGCGACGCTCCAGGAACGGCCGCTCCATCAGGTCGTCGTGGTCCAGCGCCAACAGGTCGAAGCCCACGAAGCTCGTCGGCGTCTGCTCTGCGAGGAGGTTCACCCGACTGACCGCCGGATGGATGCGCTGCTGGAGGGCGTCGAAGTCGAGCCGGTCGCCGGTGACCAGGATGATCTCGCCGTCGATGACGCACCGGTCCGGGGTGTGTGCCTTGATCGCCTCGACCAGCTCGGGGAAGTACCGGGTCATGGGCTTCTCGTTGCGGCTTCCGAGCTCCACCTCGTCGCCGTCCCGGAACACGATGGTGCGGAACCCGTCCCACTTCGGCTCGGTGTGGCCCAGGTCGGGGATCTGCGGGACCGACTTGGCGAGCATCGGCGAGACCGGCGGCATCACGGGGAGGCGCATGTCGACCATCCTGCCCGCTGCCGCCCACACCCCGCAGGGCTGGGGGCCTTACCGGCAGTCGTCGGGTTTCGGGATGTCGGTGCAGAGGGTGGAGACGAGGTGGGATCGGCGTTCCTGGACCTCGAACGGTGGGCTGGTGGTGGAGGTCTGGGCGGTGCCGTCGACGTCGCGCCAGATCGGTGAGCCGTCGACGCGGTAGGTGCCGTGCCAGGTGGTGGTCAGGGTGATCTGCCGGGTGCCGGGTCGTTGGTAGATGTGGAACGTGTCGTGGTCGGGCCAGGGGTGGCCGGGGCTGTCGGTGATCAGGGGTTCGAGGTCGTCGCCGAAGTCGTAGCGGTAGGTGGTGGGGGCGGCGACCACGTCGATGCCGTGGCCGAGCAGCTCGGTGCGCAAGGTCTGCTCGGTCGGGTCGGTCATGACGATGGTCTCGATGTTGACCAGGACCCAGCCGCGGTCGGGTTGCATGGTCAGGGTGGGGGCGGCCAGGGGGAGGCGGCGGAAGTCCTCGGCGGTCAGGACGGGCAGCAGGTCCGCGCCGCAGCCGCCCCGGTCGACCTGCGTCCACGGTCCCCAGTCCTGCGAGGTGGGTGTGGAGCGTTCCCGCATCCACAGCGGGTCCACGACGGTGTCCTCGCCGCAGGCATTGGGGCCGGTGTCACCGATCGCCGGCGGGCACGGCCCGTTCAGCGGCGTGGTCGGCACCGGGCCGTTGACGTTGCACAGGGGCGCCCGCTCGTACTCGAAACGGGCGGCCTCCGGGTCCGTGGAGGCGGCGTGCTTGAGCCGTAGTGCCTCGCCCTCAGTGACCAGCAGATCCACCGAGGCCTGGTTTGGGCCGATCAGCGCACCAATGCTGTGAGGGGGGTCAGCGGCGGTCGCAGCGGGCATGCTGAAGATGGTCGAGAAGACGGCCATGAGTACCACGACACTGATCGAGCCGAGGTGGCGATGCGATCCGGTCACCGCGGGGCCCGAGGTTCATGGACGTCCACCTGTCGCACGATCCATCCGTCGGCGCCCCATCCGATCGCGAACTGCATGAATGCGGCCGAGGACGGACCGCTGTCGACGACATTTCCGGCCCTATCGATCTCGCTCCAAGCCCCCTGGACGACATCGAGGTCGGCGCCGTACAACTGGCTGGGCGAAACCTCGATGCCATTTGCCGTGGATATCTCCAGCGGGGATGAGGAGACGGTGTGACCAATCGCTGCCAGACCCTCAACTTCGGCGATGACCTTGTTGCACATAATGCAGTCGTCTGCTGACATCGCACGCCACGCGACGAGGTCGCCTGTTGCCATCGAGTACGAATACAACTCCAGGAAGTAGCGAGCCGCGGCTATCGCGCCATCGATGCTCGGTTCAGCCATAGCAGCCGACGGTGAGGGCGCGCTCGGCTGGGCTGGCGTCGGCAGGGCTGGCGACGCAGTCGAGCTTCGGCTGGGCGAGCGGCTCGCTGACGGCGTTGCGGCGTGTTGATCAGTTCCGGTGCACCCTGCAAGCACGAGCAATCCCACGGTGAGTGCCGCCGACAACCGAGCCCCCTGGAGAATCCGCATGGCGGGGAACCTACCGAAGCGGGACACCACTCGTGGTGGGGATCTCACGCCCTGTGGACTGTCAACGACGGCTGAAAACGAACCCCCTGTCGACGGGCGAAAGTGAACCCCTCTCGTTGGTGTGGTCAGTCGGTGGTGGCCGCGGGTGGGCGGCCGAGGTCGCGGTTCTTGAGGCGGTAGGAGTCGCCTTTGAGGGCGATGACGTCGGCGTGGTGGACGAGCCGGTCGATCATGGCGGCGGCGACGGTGTCGTCGCCGAAGACCTCGCCCCAGCGTCCGAACGGCTTGTTCGAGGTGACGATCAGCGAGGCACGTTCGTAGCGAGCCGAGACGAGCTGGAAGAACAGGTTCGCAGCTTCGGGCTCGAACGGGATGTAGCCGACCTCGTCGATGACGATCAGCGGGTAGCGGCCCAGGCGGCGTAGCTCGTCTTGCAGGCGCCCGTCGTGGTGCGCGGTCGCGAGCCGGTCGACCCACTGCGAGGCGGTCGCGAACAGGACCCGGTGACCGGCTTGGCAGGCGCGGACCGCGATCCCGGTCGCGAGGTGGGTCTTGCCGGTCCCAGGTGGGCCGAGGAACACCACGTTCTCCCGGGCGGTCACGAAGTCCAGGGTTCCGAGGTGGGCGATCTGGTCGCGGGGCAGGCCGCGGGCGTGCTCGAAGTCGAAGTCCTCCAACGACTTGCGGGACGGAAACCTCGCGGCCCGGATGCGTCCCTCGCCGCCGTGGGCCTCGCGGGCGGCGACCTCGCGTTGCAGGCAGGCGGCGAGGAACTCTTCGTGGGACCAGGACTCGGCCCGGGCCCGTTCGGCGAGCCGGTCGACGGCCTCACGCAAGCTCGGTGCCTTCAGCGCGCGGGTGAGGTAGGCCAGTTCGCTGCTCACGTCCCGGGCCGGGGACTTCACCGGGCTCATCACGCCACGTCCGTCAGGCCGAACGCCGCGTCGTAGGCGCTCAGGTCACGCTGCTCGACGTCGTCGACCGGCGCGGGTGCCGAGCGGCGAACGGCAGCGGCGGCGGACATCGCCAACGCTGCTTGCCGGTGGGCGGGGTCGGTGATCGTCTGCCACCGCGCCCAGCAGCGCGGATGGGTCGCCACGACCTTGGTGCCCAGCCGGACGGTGACCTGCTGCAGGTCGGCGACGACGTCGACGAACCGGCCGACCGCGACCGGGTCGACCGAGTAGTCGTTGGAGCCGAGGCGCACGTAGTGATCGCGCGGCAACCTGACCCGGGTGCGCCAACCCAGCTCAGGGACCACCGGCGGCAGCGTGAGCATCGCCGCCCGGTCGACCTGCCAGCGATCCTGCGGCCGGCAGCCCAACGCTCGATGCTGACGAGCGTTCGCCAGGACGAGCCAGTCGACCAGCTGGGTGTTGAAGTCGTCCGGGCCGGTGAACGTGCGCCCGGGCAGGAACGAGGTCTCCAGATAGCCGTTCGCCCGCTCGACCAGGCCCTTGGCCTCCGGGTCCCGCGGCCGGCACTGATGCACCCCGATCCCGAGCATCCCGCGGAACGCCTCGAAGTCGTCAGTCAGCTTCGGCTTGCCGGCCCGCCAGGACCCGACCGCGGCCTCGTTGTCCCAGACCAACTCCCTGGGGACTGCGCCCATGCGCTGCAGCAGGACCCAGTGCCCGGCGATCAGGTCCGGTGACAGCCGTGACGGCAGCATGATCGCGAACGTCATCCGCGAGTAGCCCGCGACCATCACCAGCACCGGCGGTGAGCCGACCTGCCCGGCGCCCAGTGCCACGTCGACCGGTGGAAACCACAGGTCGCACTGCACCCGCGCCCCAGCCTCGTAGGTGGTGCGCGTGGCCGGGTCCGGCGGCAGGTAGTACGGGCGCAGCACCCGCACCCGGTCCTTGAGCACGGTCAACGAGTGCTGCCAACCGATCCGCTGCGCGATCACCGTCGCCGGCATCGTCGGGCACGAGACCAGCAGCCCACGGATCAGTGGTTCAACCTCGTCGACCAGCGAGCCTCTCGCCGGGCGCTCGTACTTCGGCGGCGCGTCACGAGCCAACGCCCGCCGCACCGCGTTCCTCGAGACTCGCAGCTTGCGGGCGATCGCCTTGATCGCCATGCCCTCGACCCGTTGCAGCCTACGGATCTCCGCCCAGTCCTCCACGGTCATCACCCTCCTCAGCGTCGCCGAGGGGGTCCGTGTTCATCCGACGCCACGGGGTTAGTTTTCACGCGTCGCCGACATGGACAACATGGCGCCCGCATCGTCTCTCCGTAGCGGTCTCGCCGGCCCGTCACGGTCCACAGGTTGCTCATGCGTACAGTCCAGCGCTCGTCCTGGTTCGCGCCGTGTCCTGTTTCTCCAGAGCGCCTAGGCAATGGGTCGGCTGAAGAGGGCAGTGTCGCGGGAGAGCAACAGACGGCAAGTCACGGTCCGGTCCAGTCGGTGCATCGGCGCTGAAGGACCAGCCTCCGCCGAAGGTCGCGTCCCGGTAGCCCGCGCCGCGAGGGCTGGCTTTCGGCGGGGTAGGTGCGGGCTGTAGTCGCAGGGGATGGTCGTGGGGGGTTTGGGGTGTCGGAGCTCCGCACCTCGATGAAGTGGCTGACGAGTGCCAGACGACGGGTACGCCCCAGGCGCAGGGGCGGCATGGGAACCGTACGGGCAGTGGACGCCACCGTCGTCTGAAGGCTGGGACGTACTGCCCCGCAGCTACAGCTGCGACGGCCACAGGGTTGACGAGCACAAGCCCTCCGTCGCCGCGGGTCGAGTCGCCCGTCCGGCCGTGGGAATGTGCGAGCCCCGAGGGCGGTTGGACGGTAAGGTTGGCCGCGCTGCTCGTCCCTCGCGGGGCGGGCGGTGGTTGACAACTGAACATGGGGGTGATCGGTTTCGACGGTGATCGTCGAGCCAGGAGAAGCGGGTCGAGGACGCACGGTTATCTCGTCAACGCTCCGTGCAAACTTATAGGTGCCAATACACACAGCACCGACTTCGCCCTCGCCGCCTGAGCGAGCCTCGAAGTCCGTCGGCCTGAGTACGCTCTCGACTCAGTAACTGGCGTCATCTAGAGAGCCACTGCTGGTAGTCCTCGTCAGTGGGGCTACCGGGACTTTTAGCTGACTGAGCCCGTCCACGATCTTGTCTGCGTGAATCGTGGGGGCCGAGAAACTCATAGCAGACTGCACCCGGAGAATCCCTGGTTCTGCGTCATCGGACGCGGGTTCGATTCCCGCCACCTCCACCATTCAGTCGAGCGCCTCCGCCCCGCACATCGCGGGGCGGAGGCGCTCGTGGTTCTGGCGAATGGCTTCTCGTTCGGCAAGGCACCTTCATCCACGTCGCGCGCCCGCCGGGTTCCACGAGGACGGGACAGGCGCCCCGCTCCTGGTTGCCGGTGTCGGAGGCCGGACCCTTGCGGCCGACGCTTCCGACCTCGGAGACCTACTTGATGACCCGGACCTCCTGGGGCCAGCCGCACCCCTCGGCGACCCTGCCCGCCCACATCTTGGCCGTATCCACGTCTGGCACGTCGATGACGGTGATCCCGCCCAGGTACTCGGTGGTCTCGGTGAAGGGACCGTCGGTGATCGACACGGTCCCGCTCGTCGCGTCGGCGCTGAACGCGTCGGCCAGGTCCTCCTCGAGCCCGCCGGCGAAGACCAGGACCCCGGCCGCCTCCATGTCACGGACGACCGCCATGCTGGGCTCTCCACGCGGGTCTGGAACCACTCGGCTGGGTGGTCTCCGACCCACTGCTGGTTGAAGTAGATGGCGTACTGCGTCATGTCGCTCCTCCTGTGCGGCGCCCCGTGTGACCTGTTATCACTCTGACGGACGAGCCTTGCCGGAATCGACACGCTGGTCGAGCGAACGCGCAGCTGGTGGATGTCCTGGGCGGCCGATGGTCCAGCAACGCTGGAGGCGGTCGCCGTCGAGGCGATCAGCCGCGGTCGTGGAGCGTGATGTGGTACCCGTCGGGGTCGGCGAAGGTGAACGTCCGACCGAAGGCCCGTCGATCGGCCCCGAGACAATGGGTGGCCGGCGATCGTGAATGGCCTGGATGCCCGTGGCGTGGAGCCAGATCGCAGCAACGATGCCGGGCTGGGCGACGGATGAAAGATCTGTGCCGGCTCACATAGAACTCGGCGCAACACCAACGAAGCCCTCCCCGGCTGAACCGGGGAGGGCTTCGTTGACGTCAGGGAGCTGCGGGGTCCGCCCACGTCGGCGCGAGCGTGCGCGCCGAGCCTGTGTCGTCCAGGCCCGTGTCGTGCGAGCGGTGACGTTCAGTGCTCCCCGCGCACCTTCATCCACGCCGGCCGCCCGTCGGGATCCACGACGGCGCGGTACGCCGGCGCCGCCAGCAGTCGCTGCCAGAGCGGCAGGTGCACGGCAGGATGCACCCGCAGCCGACCGGGCGGACGCGGGCCCGAGCGCCCTCCGTCGTGCCACGCGTCGAGGGCGGCCGCACTCGAGCGCATGGCCTCGACCGCCTCGCCGGGGTCGATCAGCCCGGCGTCGTCGTCACGGTCGAGGTGCTCGCGCCACAGCTCGAGCCGGAGCTCTCGGGCGAACCGTCGCGCACCGTCGCCGAGGCCGCCGGGATCCCGTGGGGACCGTCCGTCCAGACGCCGGTCGAGGATCGCCGCGGTGAGCTCGGAGTCGTGCGTCCACGAGCGGCGGTTGAAGTTGTCGCTGCCCACCGTGGCCCACACGTCGTCGATCACGCAGACCTTGGCGTGCACGTAGACGGGGTCGTCGTCCCGGTTCTCGACGTCGAGCACCTGGACGCGGTCGCCACCCGCGGCACGCACGATCTGCAGGGCCCGGGCGTGGCCGAGCCGGACGGGCGGCAGGCCGAGCCGGTCGTCCTGGTCGGGGTACCGGGGCACGACCGCGACGAGGTGCAACCTGGGCTCGCGGCGCAGCGCGGCGGCGAACACGCGTGCGACGTCGGCCGACCAGAGGTACTGGTCCTCGACGTAGACGAGGCGGCGGGCTCGCCGCAGCGCCTTGGCGTACCCGCGGGCGGCGCTGCGTTCGCCGCCGGGGGCGAACGGGTAGCCGGGTCGGCGCCGGGGGTAGGTGCGCAGGAGCTGGACTGCGCACGTGCCCGCCTCGGGCGGGTCGGCGGCTGGCGGCGGGAGCGGGCCGGACTCGCGGTCTTCCCGGTGCAGCACGTCGGGGATCGCCTGCCACGGCAGCCGGGACAGGGCGGCGGGATCTTCCCACCGCTCGCGGAACACGTCCTCGACGTCGCGGACGGCCGGGCCACGGATCTGGACGTGGACGTCGTGCCAGGGCGGCCGTGGCCCGTACTGGTGGGCGAACGGCAGGGCCTGCGGATCGCCGTGGTGGTCGGCGTCGTCCCGCCGGCCGTGCGCCAGGTCGATCCCGCCGAGCAGGGCGATGTCGTCGGCGGGCCGCTCTGCGTGGCGGATGACGACGAACTTCTGGTGGTGGCTGCCGACCGCGCGCACACGCTGGTCGAGCAGCACCTCACCACCGACCTCGTTGACGCGTTCCGCGAGGTTGCGGTTCTCCTCGCTCGAGAACCGCAACCGGTCCAGGTGCGAACGCCACATCAGGCCCTTGACCAGAGCGCCGCGCCGCACCGCTGCCGACAGCGCGTCAGTGACGCTCGCACCACCGTCCGTCAGCTGTTCGTCGGGGTCTCCTCGCCAGTCACTGAACAGCACCAGGTCGCCTGTGCCGGCCTGGGCCAGCGCCTTGGCGAGGACCGCGAAGTACGTGGAGCCGTGCACGAGCGGGCGGACATCGTTGCCCTCCGTCCAGGGACGGATCCTTGTGGCGTCGTTGCCCCGCTGCTCCGCGGTGAGGAACCAGCCCAGGTCGCTCAGGCCTCCGGCGATCGCCGGCAGGTGCACGCCGGAGCGCGGCGTGCGACGCAGGCGCGCGGTGAGGCGGTGCGTCGAGAACGCGTGGCGGTGCACGGGACAAAACTCGCACAGGCGAGCGGCGGGGGCCACGCACGGGTGCATCCGGCCGCGCCGGGCTTACGCTCGATCGGATGATGCGTCCCACAGCCGCAACCGTCGGCGACCTTCGTGCGTCCGGGCATGTGCACACGTCGGTGCGTGCCGAGATCCGTACCAACCTCCTGTCTGCTCTCCGCGCAGGGCACGATCCCTGGCCCGGCATCCACGGCTTCGACGACACGGTCGTCCCGCAGCTCGAGCGCGCGCTGATCGCGGGTCACGACGTGGTGCTGCTCGGCGAGCGGGGCCAGGGCAAGACGCGGCTCCTGCGCACGCTGGTGGGACTGCTCGACGAGTGGTCCCCGGTCATCGACGGGTCGGAGATCGGCGAGCACCCGTTCGAGCCGATCACCGCGGCCAGCAGACGTCGGGCGACGGAGCTCGGCGACGACCTGCCGGTCACGTGGCGCCACCGTGACGAGCGGTACGTCGAGAAGCTCGCGACCCCGGACACGAGCGTCGCCGACCTGATCGGCGACGTGGACCCCATGAAGGTCGCCGAGGGGCGTGCGCTCGGCGACCCCGAGACGATCCACTTCGGCCTCGTCCCACGCGGCCACCGGGGGATCGTCGCGATCAACGAGCTACCCGACCTCGCCGAGCGCATCCAGGTCGCCATGCTCAACGTGATGGAGGAGCGAGACATCCAGATCCGCGGCTACGTGGTGCGGCTCCCGCTCGACGTGCTCGTGGTGGCGACCGCGAACCCGGAGGACTACACGAACCGCGGCCGCATCATCACGCCGTTGAAGGACCGCTTCGGCGCGGAGATCCGGACGCACTACCCGACGGAGCTGGCCGACGAGGTCGCCGTCATCCGTCAGGAGGCAGCGCTCGTCGCGCAGGTGCCGGACCACCTCGTCGAGATCCTGGCTCGCTTCACCCGGGCGCTGCGGGAGTCGAGCGCCGTCGACCAGCGCAGCGGGGTGAGCGCCCGGTTCGCCATCGCGGGGGCGGAGACGGTCGCCGCCTCGGCTCTGCACCGTGCCGCACGGCAGGGCGAAGCCGCCGCCGTGGCGAGGCCTGTCGACCTGGAGACGGCGGTGGACGTCCTGGCGGGCAAGATCGAGTTCGAGTCCGGCGAGGAGGGCCGCGAGGACGAGATCCTCGAGCACCTGCTGCGCACCGCGACGGCGGAGACCGTCCGGGCGCACTTCCGGGGCGTCGACTTCGGGCTCCTGGTGGACGCGATCCAGGGCGGGGCCATGGTGTCGACCGGCGAGCAGGTGCCGGCACGCCACGTGCTGACCGGCCTGCCCGCGCTCGGGGAGTCGGAGCTCTACGACGAGATCTGCGCTCGGCTCGGCGCGACGAACGACGGTGAGCGGGCCGCCGCGATCGAGCTCGCGCTGGAGGGCCTGTACCTGGCTCGCCGGATCAGCAAGGAGTCGGGGGGCGGCGAGACCATCTATGGCTAGGGCCAACCGGCGGCTGTCCCGGCGCTCCCGGTACACCCCGTACGCCGACGGGCCTGACCCGCTCGCGCCGCCGGTGGACCTCGCCGAGGCGCTGGACGCGATCGGTGAGGACGTCATGGCGGGCTCCTCGCCCGAGCGGGCGGTGCGTGAGTTCCTGAGGCGCGGCGGGCGGGACCGCGCCGGGCTGGACGAGCTGGCGCGGCGGGTCGTGGAACGGCGCCGCACGCTCACGCGCACACACCACCTGGACGGCACGCTGCAGGAGGTCAAGGAGCTGCTCGACCGCGCGGTCCTGGCCGAGCGCAAGCAGCTCGCGCGCGACGTCGACATGGACGAGGGCGACCGTGCCCTGGCGCAGATGCTCCTCGACGACCTGCCGTCCTCACCAGCGGCGGCCGTCAACGACCTCAGCGCCTACGACTGGCGGAGCGGTGAGGCGCGGGCGGAGTTCGACAAGATCAAGGACCTCCTCGGCCGGGAGGTCCTGGACCAGCGATTCGCCGGCATCAAGCAGGCGCTGGAGAACGCGAGCGACGCCGACCGGGCCGCCCTGAGCGAGATGCTCGCCGATCTCAACGACCTGCTCGACGCCCGAAGGCGCGGCGAAGACACTCCGGAGCAGTTCGACGACTTCATGGCCAAGCACGGCGACTACTTTCCTGAGCGGCCACGCACCCTCGACGAGCTCCTGGACGCGCTCGCGGACCGGGCCGCCGCTGCGCAGCGCATGCGCAACTCCATGACGCGCGAGCAGCGCGACGAGCTCGACGCACTGGCCCAGCAGGCCTTCGGCTCTCCCGACCTCATCAGCGGCCTCGGTCGGCTGGACGACAGCCTGCGCTCCCTGCGGCCCGGGGAGGACTGGGGAGGATCGGAGCGGCTGGACGGGGAGAACGGGCTCGGGCTCGGGGACGGTACGGGTGTGTTCCAGGACCTCGCCGATCTCGACGCGCTGGCCGAGCAGCTCGCGCAGTCCTACCAGGGCTCCCAGCTCGACGACCTCGACCTGGAGAAGCTGGCGCGTCAGCTGGGGTCGGACGCGGTGGTGGACGCGCGGACCCTGCAGCGGCTGGAGAAGGCCCTGCGCGAGTCCGGCACCCTCCGTCGTGGCACGGACGGCCAGCTCGCCATGACGCCGAAGGCCATGCGGCAGCTCGGCAAGGCGGTGCTGCGCTCCGTCGCCGAGACGATGTCGGGCCGGACGGGCGGCCACGAGGTCCGCCGGTCCGGCGGTGCCGGAGAGCCGTCGGGGTCGACCCGCGAGTGGGCGTTCGGCGACACGGAGCCGTGGGACGTCACCCGGACGATCACCAACGCGCTCACCCGGCTGTCCGCCGAGCGGCGTCCGGACGGGCGACCGGTCCAGATCGTGGTCGAGGACGTCGAGATCCGGGAGGCCGAGGCGCGGACGCAGGCGTGCGTGGCCCTGCTCGTCGACACGTCGTTCTCCATGGCGCTGGAGGGCCGGTGGGTCCCGATGAAGCGCACGGCGCTCGCCCTCCACACGCTGGTCACGAGCCGGTTCCGCGGCGACGACCTGCAGCTCATCGGCTTCGGACGCAGCGCGTCGGTCATGCAGATCGAGCAGCTCGTCGGGCTGGAGGAGAAGTGGGACAAGGGGACGAACCTGCATCACGCGCTGCTGCTCGCGAACCGCCACTTCCGCAAGCACCCGAACGCTCAACCGGTGCTTCTCGTGGTCACCGACGGCGAGCCGACGTCGCACCTCGAGTCCGACGGTGAGGTCTTCTTCGACTACCCGCCGCACCCCCTGACGATCGCGCTCGCGGTCCGGGAGCTGGACGCCTCGACGCGCCTGGGCGCGCGCACGACGTTCTTCCGCCTCGGCGACGACCCCGCCCTCGCCCGCTTCGTCGATGCCATCGCCAAGCGGGCCGGAGGCACCGTCGTGACGCCCGAGGCCGACGACCTCGGCGCCGCGGTCATCGGCTCCTACCTGCGCTCCCGGCGCAGCGGCGCCTTCGGCGGATGGGGTCGCGACGAGGAGTGGTGAGCCGACGGCTCAGAAGAAGGGCCACGGGAACGCCGGCATCTCTCCGCGGGGGCCCGGGAACACTCCCTTGCGGAGCAGCCGGTCGCAGCGGGCTGCCAACGCGCCCAGCTCGGCATCGTCGAGGAGCTCGGAGAGACGGTGGCCGAGCTCGCCGTCGAGATCGGCACGAACCCGCTCCACGCCCGCCACCTCGGCCGGGTCGAGCGCGTCGCCCTGCCACCCCCACAGGACCGTCCGGAGCTTGTGCTCCGGGTGGAAGGTGACGCCGTGGTCGACGCCGTAGCGGTGACCGTGCCGCGTCGGGAGGATGTGGCCGCCCTTGCGGTCCGCGTTGTTCACGACGACGTCGAACACGGCCATCCGCCGCAGGGCAGGGGAGTCCTCGTGCACGAGGGTCACCGGCCGGTCGTGCTCGTCGACGCCCCGGAACACCGCGCGCCAGCCCTCCGTGGGCGCGGCCCGTGCAGGAACCACGTCGACCGGTTCCTGCTCGCGGTCCGGTTCCTGCCAGAGCTGCACCATGCCTCGGCCCAGCGGACCGTCACGCAGGCAGGTGGCCGGCACGACGTCCCACCCGAACGCCTCGGAGACCAGGTAGGCCGCCCACTCCCGACACGCCAGGGTGCCGTCCGGGAAGTCCCACAGCGGGCGCTCGCCGGCGGCCGGCTTGTAGACCACGGAGGTGTCGCCGATCTTCGCGAGGAAGGTCGCGTTCGACGCGGTCGAGATGCGCCCGACGAGCTCGAGCTCACCGGCGACGAGGTCGAGCTCGCCCGCCGTCACGAGTCGCCCTTCACGGACTGGGCCGTCACGGACCGGGCCCTCACGGGCTGGGCCGTCACGACTCGTCGAGGACGCCGCACACGTGGCCGCCGTCGTCCACGGGCCTGCCGCAGAGCGGGCACAGCGGGCGACCCGAAGCGACGACCTGACGGGTGCGCTGGACGAACGCCCGCGCGGTCCCCACCGGCATGCGCACCAGCAGCATCTCGGTCGGCTCGGTCTCGTCCTTCCCGGCCTCGTCGTCGGTGTCGTCGGCCTCGACGAACGGGAACGCCTCCACGACCACCTGTGCGGTGGCCGGATCCCAGCCCAGGCGCATCAACCCGGCGCGGAACTGCTCCTCGACGGGCTGGTCGAGGGGCTCGTCGTCGACGAGCTCGGCGGGCGTGGTGGCCGGGACGCTGAACCGGTTGCCCTCGTCGGCCATGAGCGCGTCCAGGATCTCGTCGATCTTGTCGGCGAGGACCGAGGACTGCTGCTTCTCCAGGGCGACGCTCGCGCTCCGGGCGCCGTCGCGGACCTGCAGGTAGAAGGTGCGCGAACCTGGACGCCCGACGGTGCCGACGACGACACGGTCGGGCCAGTCGAACTGGTGCACGAGGGTCGGCATGCCGGTCAGTTTACGAGGGGGACGGGCCGTCGACCGGTTCAGGGGTGCCACGGCCGGAGCCGCCGCCGACCTGCGCGTCGCCCACGGGGGCGGGGGCGCGGAGCCATGACAGGTCACCGGCGTCCGTGTTGGTCGACACCACCTCGGGGCGACGGGCGCCGTACCGGACGATCGAGACCGATCCCGGGTCGACGGTGATCCGCTGGAAGAGGTCGAGGTGCATGCCCAGGGCGTCCGCGAGGACGGACTTGACGATGTCACCGTGCGTGACCGCGACCCACACCGTGCCGGCACCGTGCTCCGCCTCCAGCGCCGCGCCCTGCCGGCGGACCGCCGCCACCGCCCGGGCCTGCATCGCGGCGAGCGACTCGCCGCCCGGGAACTCGGCGGCAGACGGCTGGTTCTGCACCACCGACCACAGCGGCTCCTGAGCGAGCTCACGAAGGGCTCGGCCCTGCCAGCGGCCGTAGTCGCACTCCACGATGCCCGCGTCGAGACGCGGTACGAGGGAGTCCCGCTGGCTCGCGGCGATGATCCGTGCGGTCTGCCGGCATCGCACCAGAGGGCTCGAGACGACCGCCGCCAGCGGGACGTCGGCGAGCCGTCGCGCTGTCCGCTGGGCCTGGTCGCGTCCGACCTCGTCGAGCCGGACCCCGGCGGCGCGTCCGCTCAGGATCCCCGCGACGTTGGCCGTGCTGCGGCCGTGCCGGACGAGGATGACGGTGGGCATGTCCGGAGCCTAGGCAGCCGCCGTCTCAGTGCTCGTGCTTGATCACGAAGTACGAGCCGCGGATGGTGCCCGCGAGCTTGGACTTCTGTCGAGCGAACTTGAAGCCCGCCGCGGCGAGCTCCTCGGGAACGTCCATGCCGTCGGAGAGCTTGAACCCGACCGCACGCTTGGTCCCGTCCGCGAGGCCGTACATCACGTTGATCGACAGACCCGACTCGTAGAAGACGTACGCCATCCGGGTCCCGTCGACCACGAACTCCGTCGCCTCGAGCGGCCGGGCGGAGATCACCAGGTCACGCTCGTCCTGCAGGATCCCGTGCACCCACGCGATCGTCTCCGCCGCCTCGGCCGCCGGCTCGACGGTGAAGACGTGGTCGAACTTGTTCTTGAAGTAGCGCGCCTCGTTGGCCCTGAGGCCGGCGAGAGCGTCCGGCACCGGCGAGGACTCCAGCCCGGTGGTGGACACATCTGTGAAGTCGACGACGTACGGCACGTGAACCCTCTCAGCGGGGGACCTGACGCCGGGAAGTTTATCCACCGTCCCGCACGGGGGTGAGCTATCGCGGACCCGTCCGAAGTACCCCGTCAGCGCCGCGGTCGACGTGACCTGCCGCGACCGCGAACGCCAGCGCCCCGGCGAGCCGCTCCCTGATGGCGTCGGTCCGCCGTCGTCCACCGAAGCGGTTCAGGGCGGCGAGCATGATCTCGTCGTCCGTCATGCCGCCCGACTCCTCCGCCGCGATCCGCATCGCGTTGGCGATCTCCCGCAAGCACACCTCGTCCAGGGGCCTGCTCTCCCCGGCGACCGGCTCACGCGCGTACGGCCACTCCGAGGGGTCGATCCCGCTCGGCCAGTAGAAGTCGTCGCCGTTCCTCGGCGCGTGCTCGGCAGGCACGACTCCCAGGATCGCGCGCTTGCGGTCCTCGCTGACGCGGCTGAGGCCGAAGGAGCTCGCGACGAGCTTCGCGAGCCGG
This sequence comes from Cellulomonas sp. URHB0016, assembly GCF_054057935.1. Lineage (NCBI taxonomy): Bacteria > Bacillati > Actinomycetota > Actinomycetes > Micrococcales > Cellulomonadaceae > Cellulomonas > Cellulomonas sp. URHB0016. Next base: position 3,896,861 of record NZ_JBSRZU010000001.1, read on the forward strand.
TCGGGGTGGATGGGGCCCTCCGCCTCGATCGCGGCCTGGGCCGCGCGGGCGACCTGGGCAGCGGCATGGTGGAACGGCAGGTCGTCGAGGACCTTCCGCTCGCCCTGTCGCTGTGGTGTCCACTCGCGGTACTCGATGACGAGCGGGTGCCTCCTCGTCGGTCGGATCCCGTCCGACGAGGGTGCCGGCCCGCCAGGTGGCGGCTGCGCAGACGCCGACGCCACGCTGCTCGGCTCCGAGTGGGTGGTGACCGGGTGGGCCGGAGCGGGCTCCGCCGGTCGTGAGGCCACCACCTTCGCCTCGGCGATCGCGTGCTCGAGCCGAGCGAGGGTGCCGGGGCGATCCCTCATCCACTCGGGGAGCCAGACACGCTCGACCCCTGGCCACCGCATCATCACCTTGAGCACGTCGACCGGAAGCCCGTCCCGGTCGGCGACGGTTCGGCGCGATCGCCAGCTCGGTCCGTCCAGGAGGATCGCGAGGAGCGGCCGGTCGGGATCGGCGGTGTCGGCGACGGAGATGTCGACGCGGAAGTCCGACAGCCCCACGTCCGTGCCGACCGCGTGACCGGCGAGCCGCAGCTCACCGGCGATGTCGTCGCGGTGACGGTCGACGAGCGCGACCCGCCGGCCGTCGTCGCGCACCGCCTCGACCCCGCGAGAGGCGAGCTCGAGGTAGGCCTTGAGGTGCTTGGTGCCGATCTGGGTCGTCTCCTCGGCACGCAGGTGACCGGGGTCGAAGCTGGCGTAGAGGACCACCTGGCGTCGCGCTCGCGTGACGGCGACGTTCAGCCGGCGCTCACCGCCGGGCTTGGAGAGCGGACCGAAGTTCAGCGGGACCACACCCTTGTCGTTCGCGCTGAAGGCGATGGAGAACAGGATGCAGTCGCGCTCGTCGCCCTGGACGTTCTCCAGGTTCTTGACGAACAGCCCGTCGGCCTGGTCGAGGGCGTGGACGATCCGGTCGTCGCCGCTGTCGCGCAGCAGGTTCTCGATGAGGTCGCGCTGCTGGGCGTTGAAGGTGATGACGCCCAGCGAGGGCACGTGGTCCGGCGCCGCCCAGAACCGTTGCCGGACGTCCTCGACGATCGCCTGGGCCTCGACCTGGTTGGTCCTCAGGTACCGACCCCGGCCACCGCGCTCGAACGTGCCGTCGACCCGGACGAGCGAGATCCCGTAGCCGTCCGGGTGCGAACGTGGGTCGCGCGGGAGCGGTGCGGGAAAGCTCGAGAGACGGTTCTCGTAGTAGTGGTGGTTGCTGAACGCGATGAGGGACTCGTCCTGGCTCCGGTAGTGCCACGACAGCCACTTGCTCGGGACCCTCGCCTGGACGCACTCGCTCAGGATCGACTCCTCGTCGACCACGTTCTCGGGGAGGTACTCCTCGTCGTCCTCCGCGCTCGCGCTCGCCTCGGCGAACTGTGTCGGGGGCATCTGCTTGCTGTCGCCGACCACCACCACGGAGTGCGCGCGCCCCATGGCGCCGACGGCGTCCGCGACCCGGATCTGCGACGCCTCGTCGAACACGACGATGTCGAAGAGGTCCGCCCGCGCGGGGAAGAACCGGGCCACGGACTCCGGGCTCATCAGGGTGCAGGGCATGATCTGCGTGATGAGGTCGCCGTAGCTGTCCATCAGGGCGCGGACCGTCATGCCGCCTCGTTGCCGTTCGAGCTGGCGGCGCAGCCCGCCCATCTGCCCTGTCGCGGCGCCGGAGCTGAACCGTCGCGCTTCGAGGATCGCCTGGGGAATCGCCCTGGGGAGCTCACCGCGGACCGAACGGGACGCCGTGGTGAAGCGCTCGATCGTCCGGTTGTGGGCGGCGATGTCGAAGTCGCCGAGCGCCGTCGCCTCGCTCCGCTCGGCGAGGGAGGCGAGTGCGAGCCCCCGGTCGAAGGCGATCACCGCGTCGTCGGGAGCCATCGTCCCGTCGAGCAGCGCCGAGCGGGCGGCGGTCAGCCCGCGGGTGCGGAGCGGTTCGACGGCTCGGGTGAGGTCCAGCCAGCGCTCGAGGCTCACGGAGGTCGTGAGGTTCCGTTCGGCTCGGGACTCCAGCCACGACGGGAGGAAACCGGACTCGCCCTGCCACCTGCGGAGCTCGTCGGGCTGCGCGGGGACGGCGACCGTGAACGCGGACCATGCGTCGGCCAGGGCGCCGAGCTCGACCTCCAGAGCATGTCGCGGCGTCGACGCGTAGTACGCGCGCAGGTCTGCCGACCGGGGAGCGCCCGCGTCGCTCAGGACGTCTCCGGTCCACACGACCCAGGCGATCTCGTCACGGATCCGCGCCGCCTGCTCGGGCACCGCAGGGTTCCACGCGTCGTCGGTCAACGGGAGCGGGACCTGCCGAGCGGCGGAGCGTGCCGCCGAGACGCGTTCGAACGTGTCCGCGAGGTCGCCGGTGAGCGTCGACAGCGACTTCAGGGGCACCGAGGTCGCAGGCGCGACGAGCGCGTCGGAGAGCTGCGCGAGCACTGCTGCTCTGCGCTTCTTGCGGCCGAAGAAACCCGACGCGTCCGCCGTGACAGCGGCCTGGTGGATCGCGGCCACATCGCGCTCCATGACCTCCGGGGAGACGACGGCACGCCACGCGGCACCGTCCTGCGACAGCGCGTCGAGCTCGCTGTGCAACGTCTCGAGGTGACCTCGCCACGCGGGAGCGTGCAGCGCGTCGACGGCATCGAGCGGGTGTCTGGGCGCTTCTGCCAGCCGCGCCCAGGCCCGGACGTCGTCGGGGTGGTCGAGGTGTCGCAGCGGGTCGAGGGACGCGCCGGCGTCGATCACCTGCCGGAGCGCGCCGTCGAGATCCCGGCTCGCGGCGAGCACGCCCGGGACATCCAGCGGCGTGGCCCCCTCGTCGACGAAGCGCCACGGATGACGAGGGCGGGGGCGGGCGAGGTCGGCATGCTCCGGGACCCGACGGAGCGCGCGGCGGAGCTCGTCGGCCTGCTCGACGGAGCCCGCGGACACCAGTGCGTGCGGCACGTCCATGGCCGGCACGCTGTGGTCGGAGGCGAGGTCGAACGCCCGGGCGGAGTAGAGGGAGTGGCCGACCGCGTTCTGCTCGTGCAACCGGTCGGCGTAGAGGCCGAGGCGCCGCCGGGCGGCGTCGACGGTCTCCACGTCGGATCGCATCGCGTCCTCGTCGGCCCGCACGTGCAGGTCGAGTGCCGTCCTGATCTGGCTGCGGACGGCGGCAGGGCGAGCCCCCTTGTCGTGCAGGTCCAACGACAGGTCTCCGAGCCCGACGTCGACGAGCCGCTTCTTCACCACGTCGAGCGCTGCCCGCTTCTCCGCGACGAACAGCACCCGTCGTCCCGACGCGAGCGCTCGCGCCAGCAGGTTGGTGATCGTCTGTGACTTGCCGGTCCCTGGTGGGCCCTCGAGCACGAACGTGTGGCCCGCGACCGCGTCGCCGACGGCCTCGAGCTGCGAGCTGTCTGCGGGGACCGGTACGAGCGCCCCCAGCTCGTCGAGGTCGGTGTCGGCCGCACGCTCGACCGGATCGACGAAGCTCTCCAGCGGGGTGTGGATCAGGTGCGTCACGAGGCTGTTCGAGGAGAGCGTCTCCCAGTTCTGGTCGAGGTCCTTCCACAGCGGGAACTTCGCGAACTGGAGGATCGCGAGCTCCGCAGTCTCCTCCACCCGGAACGGCAGCCCTGCCTTGGCGACCGACGCCCGGAGGGCGCTGAGAGCGGCGGGGAGGTCCACACCGGAGGCGTCCTCGACGGGGCTCTCCAGGTCGGGCACCTCGAGCCCGAAGCTCACGCGCAGCTTCTCGAGCAGGCAGTAGTTCGGTGTCGACGCCCCGGACTCGTCGATGCTCAGGCGGTACGTCTCGCCCCGGCTCGTCGTCGACAACGTGACGGGGACGAGGATCAGCGGTGAGCGGAGGTCGCGTTCGCCGAACCGCCACCGAAGCATCCCGAACGTGAGGTACAGGTTGTTGGAACCCGTCTCCTCGACGATCGTCTTCGCCTTGTACGCCAGGTAGCGGAGCTTGGTCTTGTAGCTGGCTCCCGTGACGTCGACGAAGACCGCTCGCTTGTCCGCGAGCATCACCTCGCGCTCCTTCTCGGGAAGGTCTCGACCGAAGCGGAGCCCTCGTGCCGACTCCACGCTGCCGACCGAGTCGGACGGGACGAGCGTGATCGGGTTCCGTGCGTTGACCAGGTCCTCGAGGTGAGCGAGTGCGGGGCCGGGAACCTCCAGGTGGTACCCGGACCGGTCGGTGTAGTTGATCAGCCGGTTGCGCAGGCTCAGGTCGAGCAGCGCGTTCTTCCACCGGGCGACCCGCACCGGCGCCGATGCCCGCTCGGTCGCGGCGCGTTCGGCCGGACTGCCGAGGTACGGCGCGACGACGGGCCCCACCCCCGGCTCGTAGACGGTGACGACCACCTGGCCGTCCCCTGCGACGGTGCGGCTCGGGAGCGGGAAGATCTCGGTCCGGCGAGCCTGACGGACGTCGGTGACGCCGAGCACGTCGGAGAGGTCACCCCCCAGCCGGGACCGTGCCGCACGGGTCGCGTCGTCGAACGGTGCGCCGTCGGCTCCGCCGGTGAGCATCGTCGTCTCGACGAGGGTGATGAGGCCGAGGTCGACGAGGTTGACGATCTCGTCGACCTCGACGGACGTCACGACCGAGAGGCTGGAGTCGTACCGCCAGTACCCCAGGAAGATGTGCCCCCTGAGCAGCCACAACGTCGAGTTGATGCCCGCCTGCTCGAGGACCGCCGCCATCGTCAGCGTCGTGTCGAGACACGTGCCGAGACGCCCCTCGAGGACCTCCTGCGGTGTGCGGACCTTCTGGCCGACACCACCCCAGCTGGCCGGAGGCTCCGCGTACCGGATGTCCCGGCCGCGCATCGCCTCGTAGACCGACGCGGCGATCGCGTCCACCCGTGCGGGGTCGTCCGACTGGTAGCCGTTGAGCGACGAGTCACCGGTCACCGACCTGAGCCGGTCCGAGGTCTCCAGGAGCAAGGGCGCGATCGACGCGGAGTTGGGCTGGACGTGGGCCGCGAGCATCTCCATCGCCAGGTGCTCCGGACGGGCCATCCACTGGCTCGCGGCCAGCACCTGGACGTCCTTCGCGGTGGTCGCCAGCGGCAGTCCCGACGGATCTCGCAGCGTCGCGACGATCCGGCCCGGCTGCTGCTCGTCGACAGCCAGCATGCTCGCCGGGTCCAGCACCAGCCCGACCGTGCGAAAGCTCGTGGTCTGTCCGTCGGCGACGTCGAGCAGGAGCACCTTCGGTCCGCCCAGCGAACCGCCCGCGCACGTCACCTCCACCTCGAGCGAAGCGCCGCGGACGTCCGAACCGTGGTGTGTCACCGCGATCTCGTCGATGACCGTCACCCTGCAGTGCGCCATCGCGTAGCTGAGGACCGGCAGACCGCTGACGCGGATCGTCGACGCACCGGACGGTGACGCCGGGTCGGCGTCCGTCGTCGACTGCACGTCGGCGGGTTCTCCTCCTTCCGAGACTGCCGGAGCGGCGACCGGGCCAGGGATCAGCCCGCCCTTGGCCGCTGCGATCCGGTCCGCCTGCACCTCGGCCCCGACCTCCCGGAGCAGCAGCTCGGCGGAGTCGAGGGCGCGGAACGCGCTCGCACCCGAGAAGGGCTGGTTGTGCGCCCACTGGTTGCGGACCTGCCGGAGCTCGCTCGCGTAGTTCTGCCCCTGACGGGAGACGGAGCGGCTGAACGGGAACCCCAGCTCGCCGAGCCGTTCGGTCATGGCACGCAGCAGCAGCGAGAGATCCCGCTCGGAGTACACACCGCCGCGCTTGCCGGCGGTCGCGTCCTTGCGCCGCAGCAGCTCCGTCCAGGGAACCTCGACCGGGAGGAGCTCGGCGAACGTGCGCTCGACGAACGGCGCCAGGCCGTCGATGAGGAGGGCGAGCGCGTCACCGACCTCGCCATGGTGGTCGACCTCGTCCAACTCCGGCACCCCGCTCCGTCTCGTGCAGCCTTGCCCGACCGTTCGGACCCGGCGCCCCATGGTGATGCTTACCACCGACAGCGTCCGGAATCTCGCGGCCGTTGTTCGAGCGTGCGAAGTCTGATGAGCTGACCTCCGTGGACACCGCCGTCGAAGCCGCGATCCGCGACCACATCATTCGCTGGGTGCGTGAGCGGGCCGAGGCCAACGGCGGCTTCCTGCACCGGGACGAGCTGTTGGGTTTCACGGTCGACGGCACCCGGCTGCCGATCATCGACTACTCCCGCGGCATCCGGAATCCCGCCGGCTTCAGCTCGACGTTGGCGATCGTCTCGTCCGTGCACGGGCCGTACGACGATGTCGAGAGCGAGGCCGACGGGCTGTTGCACTACGCGTACCGCGACGGGGACCCGTTCGGAGGCGACAACGTCAAGCTCCGGGCGGCGATCAGGACCGGCATGCCGCTGATCTTGTTCCGCAAGGAGGTCCCCAGCTACTACACGCCGATCGCACCGGTCTACGTGGTCGACGACTATCCGGAGGAACGGACATTTCTCGTCGCTCTCGACGAGTCGTTCCGCTTCATGGGTGACCTCAAGGAGCTCACCGTGGAGCAGCGGGCATACGCGGTGCGGCTGGCAAGGCAACGGTTGCACCAGCCGGCGTTCCGTACGCGAGTGCTGCTCGCGTACGAGACGCGTTGCGCGATGTGTCGGCTGGCGCACGGTTCGCTGCTGGACGCCGCGCACATCGTCCCTGACGGCGAGGAGCTCGGTGTTCCGACGACGGTCAACGGGTTGGCGCTCTGCAAGATTCACCACGCCGCCTACGACCAGAACATGCTCGGTGTGAACCCGGACTACACCATCCACCTCGATCGTCGGCTTCTCGACGAGATCGACGGCCCGATGCTCCGGCATGGGTTGCAGGAGATGCACGGGACTCGCATCACTCTGCCGCGACGGCCGGTGGATGCGCCCTCGCGCGATCTGCTCGCGTGGCGATGGGAGCGCTTCACCAGCGCACGCTGACGCCGGGTCGCCCACGCGCGGTACACCGGGAACCTGACCGCCATGGGTGGTTCCCGAAACTCGCTGACCTGGCGCAGGACTGCCCGTTCCAGCGGCCGGGGCACACCCAGAACGGCAATGCAGGCACACCCTCCCTCGACGCTCTTGCGTCGACAGATATCAGAGCCGACGATCACATGAGCGACCGATTGGTGTTCAGCCGGACTCGAACAGCGAGAGGTCGGTACGTCGCCCGGCAGCGAACGCCTCGACCATCTGCTGCATCGACAGTGCCGAGATCCCGAAGAGCACCGATTCGTCGTGCCCGACGATGATCTGCCCTCCTCCGCGAGTCGGCTCCCAGTAGAAGAAGGCGTCGACGTCGTCAAGGTCGCGCGAGTTCTCCAACGCCACATCTAGTGGGATGCGCAGGAGCCTGCTCGCAAGCACGGCGCCGCCTAGCCGGTCCTCGATCATCCGTTCGCCCTCCAGATTGCCGCGTCCCATCGGATGGCCCCGAAATCGGGTGGCCAGTCGAGGATCTGCCCCGTCTGGCCGTCGACCGCGACGACGCGATCCCCGTCGAAGTACGCATTGAACCAGTGGCCAGAGCCCGCGGCCCGATCGATCCCTACGACGGCGTGTGACCCAGCCCCTCCTGAGCTGAGTGCCTCCGCGATCTCCTCGGGCGTCATCTCGATCTGGCGCAGGCCGGTGATCGCTTCCATCTCCTCGATGCTGTAGGTCCCAGGGCCGGCGGGCTTGAGAGGTCCCCCATGAAGCACGCCCTGCACCGACTCGGCGCACCGTCCACAGTTGACCGACCGCGGATCAAACGGATCTCCGGTGTATCCGGGGTTGACGTCACCGATCCACTCCTCGATCGCCGCAGACGACGGTAAGGGTGGTTCTGCACGTCGTAGAACGCGTCCGCTCGGGCTCAGGAGTGATCGCGCCCCGCGGCCCGCGGCGGCGCCCGCGAAGTTCCCGGGCAGGAAGGTCAGGATGAACTCCCCGGCGTCGAGACTCGCCTCGAAGGGAGTGGTCGTGGAGAGGTAGTCGGCGGTCGCGCGGGTGGGATCGCGCGTGAACGTTGCGGCGCCCTCGGCGTGCGACAAGCCGTAGGTCGCGACCCCGGAGATGCCCATCGCCAGACCGAGGGAGCCGCCGGACAGCGTGACGAGGGCAGCCACGCCGGCACCCACGGCGATCTGCTGCCATCCGCTGAGGCCATTCCACCAGTCGCCGACGCCGTCCAGCAGCCCGGCCAGGTACACGCCGTCGCCGTCCAGCTGCAGGTACGTCCCGACCGCCGCGGCCACGTGCGCACCCCACAGCACGCAGACCACCACTGCCACCGAGCCGAGGACGGCGGCGGCGGCTGCGAACCGTCGGCGGGTCTCGGGTTCCGTTCCGGGCGTGGTGAGGTCCATCGCCTCGCCGCGGATGTGCCGGACACCGACGGCGATCGTGCGTCCGCGGAGGACTGCCGCGCGGCGTGACTCACCAGCCAGCGGTGCATGGGCGGCGAGGACGACACCGATGTCTGCCGTCCACTGGGCTAGGGCGCGGATCGCGATCGACCCCACCCGCTCCAGCGTGCGGCCGGGGCCGACCTGCGGGTTCACGGTGGTGGCCCACCACCCCAGCACCCGCTGGCCGGGCTCGTCGTCGTTCACCGCGCCGCCGGGTTGGCTCCGGTCGAGCCCGGCGGGGGCCAGACGAGCGGCTCGGTGGCGACGGTGGACGTCGATCAGGAGGCACGCGACCAGGAGCACGGCCGACGCGATGCTGAGGAACCGTCCGTGTCCGCCGGCCGACCACACGCCCGACAGGATCGTCGGGAACCCCGGCGCCGGCTCGGCCGGCCAGGACGACTGGTTGTTGTGCGCGTTGAAGGACGCGTGGTCGGCGATCTGCCACAGAACGAGAGCTGTCGGCAGCACGACCGCGAGGGCGCGCAGACATGCTCGGCGGGTGCGCCACAAGGCGATCCCCAGACCGATGCCCATGGCACCCGCGACGGTCCAGATGTGGTGCCCGGGGCTCAGCGCGACACCGTCCGTCGACACGAACTGACCCGACGCCCACGGATTCCACGAGTACACGCGGGACGGGTCCTGCCACAGGAACCACTGGCCTTGGACGGCGAGCTGGCGCATCGCGTCCTCGTAGCCGTTGAACGCCGCGCCGCTGGCGAACCCGAGGACTGCCCAGTCACCGGCACCGAACCGGCGAACCCGTCCGGGGGCGAGAACCGCGAGGACGAGCAGAGGGATGAGCTTCCCCGACTCCTCAAGGAAGCCGGCCAGGGCGGTGGCGGACCCGTCCGAACTCGGGGACAGGTCGAGAGCGTCGGCGACCCGGAGCGTGAACCAGCCGATGACGGCTGACCACGCCACACACAGGGAGAACCACCGGGCGGTCCCCGCCCACGACACGGTCTTGGTGCGCACCAGCAGGAACCACACCACCAGCATCGCGAAGCTCCAGGCGTACGCCCGGGCGGACTCACGGGTGCTCGGGACCAGCACGAGCATCGCGGCGAGCACCGGCAACGCGACCCACGTCCCTACCGCCCGGACGCGCCGCAGGCGCGCGGCCGTAGCAGGCCGGGCCGCGAGCCAGGCCGCCGGACGAGCCGCGAGATGCTCCCACCACTCGGGCGGTGGGCCCGTGCGGGTCCGCTCCGTCATTTCCAACTGCACGTATGCCCCTATTCATCACGATCCCGGGCGGACCGTAGCGAATGCGGACCTGGGTCGGTCACCGTTGTCCACAGGTCCGAGAGCGCCGTCCGCGAAGAAGGGCCGGACCTCTGCAGGCCGGCCGCCGACGCGGACCAACGTCAAGTGGCCAGACACCAGCAGCACGCCGCTCGGTCTGACCCGAACTCTGCGCGCTCCTGACGACAACGGCGAGGCCTACCGAGTGGAGTCCCTGATAGTGGTGTAGCGCCGGGGCCGAGGGGGAAGCGAGGCGCGCGATGACGGTGCTGTCCCGCTTCGTCGCCTGGGCTCACGGCGAAGGGCTGCCGCTCGACCGAGAGGTGATGCTGACCCCCGACCAGGTCGACCGGTACACGAAGGTCGGTTGCGATGCCCTCCGCTTGGAGTCACGCGCCACGATCCGCTCGGAGATGCGCCGCTACAGCAGGCAGTTGACCCGGAGAGCGCCGTGGCCCGAGGTCGACCGGATCGGAAGGCGCCCCGGTCCCGTGCCTACACACCGGTCGAGATCGCCAGGCTGTGGGAGGTCGCCGGACAGCAGTCGACTGCCGTGCGCCGGCGGCGCCTGAACGTGATCCTCGCGCTCGGGTTGGGTGCCGGAGTGCACCCCGGCGAGATCGGCCATGTGACAACCAGTGACTTCGTGAAGGTGTCCGGGGTGTGGTGCGTCCGCCTCGTCGGCGACCATCCGCGCACGGTCCCCATCACGGCCCCCTACCAAGCGCCACTACTCGAGATCGCAGCCAAGGACCGCGGTTCACGGCTCATCGGAAGAGTCGAGAGCGAATGGGTGAGCTCACGCCTGTCGCAGATGCTGGAGGAGGCCGAGTTTCCCGAACACTGCCCACGGCTGACGACCTACCGGCTGCGCGTTACGTGGCTCGTGGCCCACCTCGACCACGGCGTGAACCTGCGCGGGCTCGCCGAGATGGCCGCGGTCAAGTCAGCAAGTGGATTCGAGAAGGCCATCGCACACATGCGACCCGCTGTGGCCGACGAGCTGATCGAGTCGATGGCGCGTCGATGACCCCACGACGTTCTCTGCAGTACCCGCTGCCGACCAAGTCGGCCAGCGGGCGCAGCGACGTCGTACACATCGCCAACCCGATGACCGTGCAGCAGCGCATCGCGCGTGCACGCGCCCAAGCGGACTCGCCTGTGATCAAGGATCTGGTCGCTGTTCGGACGGCGCGCACCGGACGGCCTCGCAAGGCGCCGCTGGACGCGGTCGTGGCGGCCATCCTCTTCCACGCGATGTGTTCTCCGAAGTGGATGCACATCCGCGAAGTCGTGCGCTCGATCGCGTCGCTGCGTCCGTTCGAGCTGCAACGACTCGGTTTCGCCGGTGGGGTGCGCCCGACCTACCGGCAGTTGCTCTCCGGTCTTCACGCGCTGATCGAAGTCGCTACCAGCGGCAGCACCGTCGCCCACAACCATCCGCTCGAGTCCGACCCCAAGACGGGCCACGTGTTCCCGTGTCCGTCCTCATGCCCGGTTCAGCCCGGGAGCCTGGACCAGGTCGCGACCGCAATCATCCAGGCGTCGTTGCCAGACTCCGCACCGCGAAGCACGGCCGTCGCCATCGACGGGACAGACATCGAATCCCACACCAGGGCTCGCGCAAAGTTCGTCGACACAAGCGGCCGCGAGCGGTGCTGCGCTGACGCCGACGCCCGGTGGGGCAAGCGCACCGCGACCCAGCAGCACCCGACCGAGTTCTACATCGGGTACGAAGCCCACCTGGCGACCTACGTCCCAGCAGTGAACGGCAGCCCGATTCCCCAGCTGACCGCCGGCCTGGCCCTACGCCCAGGGGTCACCGACCGGTACCGGGCCGCCATGGCGATCGTCGACGTGCTCGGCAATCTTGACGAGATGCTCGTCGATCGCGGCTACAGCGGCGCTTCCGCCCCCAGCCTGGCGCGGCCGCTGCGCGAGCGGAACATCGCAATCACCATGGACCTCGTCGCCAACCAACGCAAAACCCACCCCGGACCCGTCGCCGGGACGGAGTGGCGCGACGGGCACCTATACACCAGCGCCATCCCGCCCCGCCTCATCGAGCTCGAGCCGTCGAGCCCTGGGGACTCCGCCGCGACGAAGGCTGCAGCGCGGCACGAGTTCGACAAGCGCGCCCCGTTCCAGTTCACGCCGCACTCGAGCCACAACGACTCCCGTGGCACCCAGCGCTTCAAGGGGCCCGCCCTCGCGAAGCACGTGCGGTGCGCGAACAACCCCGAGTCCATGCGCCTGTCCTACAAGTTCCCGACCACGACCTGCGTCCAAGGCGTGCCCTGCGGATGCAGCAAGGTCGTGACCATCCGAGACACCGACCGGGAACGCGACCGCCAGCCCTTGCCGTGGCAGTCAACTCCCTGGACGTTGTCCTACAACCGGCGGTCGCTCGTCGAAGGCCTCAACGCCCAGGTGAAGAACAACAACCTGACCATCAATCGCGGGTTCTTCCACATGACCGGGCTCGGCGCGACCACGCTGCTCCTGGCGTTCACTCTCGCCGGCCGCAACACCGAGCGTCTGCATGACTGGTACACGTCCCGAGGGCTTCCCGATCCTTGGCAGGTTCAGCTCGGCGAGCCGGACGACGACCGTTGGATGGACCGGCAGACCCGCACCCGCGGCGTCCGACAACGAAGTCCAGACAGGCCGGCAACCACCGCGAAGACCAGAAGGACCAGAAGGACCAGAAGGACCGCGAAGAACTAGCACAGAGCCTGACTCCGGCACGCCCCGGAGCACCTCGCACCATGCCCGATCGCCGCGAGCCTGCCTCGAGGCCCCGCCTCCCGAACTGACGAGGCGCCCACAGCACCCCACCAACGACGAAACTCCCGGTCAGAGGATCCTGACCGGGAGTTTCGGTACTGCTCGGGCGGTTCTTTCGGGAACCACCCCGCCATGCGCCGCCACGCGGTAGAACTTCCAGGTATCCCCTCCCAGCGCCGCTCCTGCGGCCACACCGAAGGAACCCTGATGACTCCTCCCGACGCGAACATTCCCCACGACAAGCCGGAGCAGCTCGAGAAGGTGCTCGCCGGGCTCATCGACGGAGAGCAGGTCCTGGCGGTCTACGACTGCACCGGTGCCGGCACGGGTTTCCTCGCCGTGACGAGCCTGCGCGTGATCATCCAGGACAAGTCGTTCGTCGGCGGCCGGACCGCCGTCACGTCGCTGCCGCTGCGGTCGATCTCGTCCGTGTCGTTCGTCGCCGACAAGTCGGCGTTCGGGCGCTTCCTGACCTCGGCGACCGTCGCGTTCACCGTCGGGTCGTCGACGCACGAGGCAACGTTCCGCGGCGAGGACAAGGCCCGGCACGTCCACGACGCCGTCCTGACGCTGGTCACCCGCAGCTGACCAGAACGACGACGCGGTCGCCGGGGGTGGCGTCGCGGTCGAGCCTTCGTCACACGGGCGCGAGCAACCAGTCGAGCACCTGGTCCGCGGACCACCCGCCAGGGTGCAGCTCGGCCAGCCGGCTGGCGCCTGTGAGGTCGGCGCCGAGCGTGACGAGCGGCTCCTCGGCGCGCCCGTCCGCCCGGGTCTGGCCGAGACCGACGTCGGCGGAGAGCGCGTTGCAGAGGCAGACGCGGTCGACGGTGTCCGCGATGTCCCCGCCCTTGCGGACGAACTGCTCGACCGGCTCGGCCGGGCACCGGTACCCGACCCGGCCGTCGTCCTTGAGGTACGTCGTCCGCAGGTAGCCGAGGTCGCACAGCCGGGGCCGGGCCGCGCGCACGGCCGGGTCGGACAGCGAGCCGTCGAGCTGAGCGACCTTGAACGGGAAGCCCGTCGGCGAGGCGGCCGCGTCGGTGAGCACCTCGAGGGAGCCTTCCCGCAGCTTGGTCAGCAGCAGCGCGCGGAGCGCGGGAGTCAGGCCCGAGTCGGTGCTCAGTGCGAAGACCGTGCCGACCTGGACGCCCGCCGCGCCCGCAGCGCGGGCGTCCCGCACCGCCTCGGGCGTGCCGCGCGAGCCGGCCAGCCAGAACGGCAGCCCCACGGCGGCGACCTTCCCGAGGTCCGCCTCGTCCCTCGCGCCGAACAGAGGCTGGCCCCGCTCGTCGTGCACCGGCCTGCCGCGGGGCGGTGCGTTGTGACCTCCCGCAGGCGGCCCCTCGATGACGAAGCCGTCGGGTCGGACAGCCGGGTCGCGCGCTAGGTAGGCGGCGAGGACCTCGCTGGACACGATGGCGAGGAACATCGGTCGGCGCAGCGCCGGAAGCTCGCGCCCGACGAGGTCAGGCGGGTCGATCTCCACCGCGTGGTCGCCGCCCGCGTCGCCGGTGACCTGCACGGGCATCCGGGTCGCGCGGTGGTCGGCCAGGTCGTCGAGCAGGTGCGGCAGGTGCCGCGGGATGCCGGCGCCGACGAGGACGGCGTCGACGCCGGCGAGCATCGCGCCGTACGCGGCGGCAGGCATCGCCAGCTGGATCTTCTCCAGGAAGTTGATGCCCACGTGGCCGTCGTGACCCTCCTTGGCGAGCCACACCTCGACGAAGCTGCCGAGCACGGTCAGCTCCTGGGAGGCCCTGCGCGGTCGCAGGCCGAGCCTGGGCACCGGGGTGTACGGCACCCCTGGCCGGCGTCCGCCGGGTCGCAGGTGCCGGTTCAGGACCCGGTCGACGACGGCACGCACCGGGAATGCGGCCATCGCGCGACGGGCCGAGCCGTCGAGGTCCCCGTCCTCGAGGCGACGGGCCAGGACGAGGTCGAGCGCGGTGCCCGACACGACGCCGAGCTGACCCCGCCGGGCCACGGCGGACGCCAGGCGCCAGGACGAGACCGCGACCCCCATCCCGCCTTGGATGATCGTCGGGAGTGCTCGTCGCAGCGACGTCACGGGCACGGGTGTCGACATTCGATCTCTCCAGACCTACGGCGGCGTAAGCTACGCCAACGTAGGTCCATGGATCCGGTCGGGTCGGGACGAACGACCCTGGCGCCGCAGCACCGCGCACCGAGGCCTACAGGCCCATCGCGTGCACCCCGCCGTCGACGTGCACGATCTCGCCGGTCGTCGCCGGGAACCAGTCCGACAGCAGCGCGACGACGGTGCGGGCGGTGGGCTCGGCGTCGTTGACGTCCCAGCCGAGCGGTGCCCGGCCGTCCCAGCCGCCCTCGATCGACTCGAAGCCGGGGATCGCCTTGGCCGCGGTCGACCTGATGGGGCCGGCGGAGACGAGGTTGACCCGGATCCCCTCGGGCCCGAGGTCACGGGCCAGGTACCGGGACGTCGACTCGAGCGCGGCCTTGGCCACGCCCATCCAGTCGTAGACCGGCCATGCGACCGTGGCGTCGAACGTCAGGCCGACGACCGCGCCACCCCGCGCCATGAGCGGCTGCGCGGCGACGGCGAGGGCCTTGAGCGAGTAGGCCGACACCTGCAGAGCCGTCGCCACGTCCGGCCACTCGCCCTGCAGGAACTGCCCGCCGAGCACGGACTGCGGAGCGAACCCGATCGAGTGGACGACACCGTCGAGGCGGTCGGTGTGCTGGCCGACGGCGCCGGCGAGGGCCGCGAGGTCCTCGGTGGACGTGACGTCGAGCCGGACCACGGGCGGTGGGTCGGGCAGCCGCCGGGCGATCGCCTCCGTCAGCCGCTGCTGGCGGCCGAACGACGTGAGGACCACTCGCGCACCCTGCCCCTGGGCGAGCCGCGCGACATGGAAGGCGATCGAGCCCTCGGTGAGCACCCCGGTCACCAGGATCGTCCTGCCGTCGAGCAGTCCCATCAGCGTCTCCCGCCTGTCGGTGCCGTCCGCGGTTCGTCGGGCGCGCACGAACCTAGTCGGCCGTGCGGGCTCGACCTGGGCCGTCCGGCGGCCGCAAGGCCGGCCGTCCGTGCTAGGCGCGAGCTCGGGCTGTGCGCCGGCGCTTCGATCTGCCTCCCTTGCGCCGGTCCTCGGCCCAGACCAGCACCGGCGCCACCGCGAAGAACGCGAACAGCGGGAGCCCCTGGGGTGCGACCCCGGCGAGCGCGGGAAGGAAGTCGTCCCCGTCCTGCCCGGCGACGGAGCCCAAGAAGCTGGCGACGACGCCCACGGCGAGACCCGGAGCCAGCCAGGCGCCGACCCACGCGGGGACGGTGCTCCAGAGCGTGTCGCGAATCCTCGGTACGCACAGCGCGGTCAGGGACAGGACGGCGAGCATGACGGGCACGGCCGTGACCGTCATGGCGAACCGGGTGGCGTCACCGGTGGGGACGGCGTGGTGGTGCACCGCGTGGCTTCGCTTGCCTCCGAATCCGATCCACCAGGTCAGGTCTGCGCCGTCGTACCCCGCGACGATCCGGGCCGTGGCTGCTGTGGCGACACCGCACAGGCTCAGGGCGCCGGCCAGGATGACGGCAGCGGCTCGGCGTCGCTTCCGGAGGCGATCGGCCCGGAACGCCGCGTCCGATGCGACGAGCCGCAGCCGGAGCGCGCTTCCCGGAGCGGAGTGGCGGGCGAGTCGTTGGGCCCGGGTCTCCTTCGGGCGGCGCCTGGTCGCGCGGGTGACGCTCATCGTGGAGCGCGGACGTCGGTCCTCATGGCTCCATCGTTCCGCACCGCCGGGAATGCGCCGGGACGAGCGAGGACGTCCGTGCAGGTCGGCCCCTCAGGCTCCCGCAGGGTTCACCCGACAGACGACACGTCGCGCCGCGGTGTGCGGCAGCCCCCTCGGCTGCCGCACACCGCCGTGCTCGAGGTGCTCAGTCCCAGCCCCAGCTGGACGGGAGTGCCAGAGCGAGTGCCGCCACCTCGTTCGCGCCGGCCGCCGTGACGGGGGTGGCGAAGATCGTCAGTGCCGAATGGATGAGCTGGGTCATGTCCGTGCCTCTCTGGATGGTCCGACTGCGGCACAAGACCATCAAGACGGGGGGCGCGGGACCAGTGGTTACTTTGGGTCGCGCGGCCCGGACCGGGGGGAGGCGGCGGTCATGACAGCTCGGTGGAGCGGATCAGCCCTTGCTCCCCGGCCTTCAGGCCCAGCTCGAACCGGCTTCGCGCACCGAGCGTCGCGGCCAGGCTCTCGCTGATCCGCCGTGCGGTGCGGTGTGAGACCCCGAGACGCCGAGCGACCACGTCGTCCGCCAGCCCTTGCGCCCACATCTCCAGCGCGGTGCGCTCCTGGTCGTTGAGCAGGCTGCTGCGCCGCGGTCGGGAGACGGCGAACGGCCGACTGTCCCGCCACACCGCGAGGAACAGCGCCGAGATCGCGAGGACGACAGTCGGCGACGTGACGACCACGGCGCCCATCGAGCTGTCCACGGGGTCGATGGGCAGCACGGCGAGCATCTGGTCGACGACGAGCAGGCGCAGCGGGAGCTCGGGAGCGGTACGGAGCTGCGCGCCCTGGCTCGTGAGCCACTCGGCGTACCGGATCGTCGCCCTGTCGTTGCGCACGCTGTCGAGGTACACCGTGCGCATGTCGACCCCGCCGGCGAGCGACTCCTCGTCCAGGGGTCGGCACGCCTCGAGGCAGGCGGCGGACTGCGCGCCGCCGGGCTGGAACGCCCACAGCGACCGCGTGCACCGACGCGCGATCTCGGCGATCCGTGACCTCACGTTCTCGATCCCGACGATCACCTCGGCGTCAGCCTGGGGCAGCCCGAGCCCGAGCTCGAGCACATCCGCGGTCCGGACCATTGGTACTCCATGTCGAGTCGGCGACGTGTTGGCTTCGGCGGGTGTGGGAACGTGTCCACGTTAGCCGCCGTGTCACCCGAAAGTGTTCGTGCGCCGACCTTTGAGACGCCGGCGATGTCCGGAAGTGACCACTGCCGAGCCGCTCGTCCATCTGGACACGATGGCTCCCGCACCTCGCACCGACGTCGCCCCGCCGCGCCCCGGTCGCTCGCCCCTCCCGGGCCGCCGTCCCCTCGGGACGGTCGTCCCTGGCGCACAGACGTCGTGCTGGGTGCCCCAGAGTCACGGCCCCCGAGAACCCACCCTGAAACCCCACGGAGTGCTCCGCATGCCCGACATCCGCACGTACGACGACGACACCCGCAGGTACGCGGTCGAGCTGCTCGGCCGCGACGGCGTCATCATCGCGCCGAGCGTCACCAACTACGGCGTCTTCTGCTCCGCTACCAGCAAGCCCGGCATCGAGCGCATCTTCGAGATGAAGGAGCGGTCCAAGTTCGGCCCGCTCACTCTCGGGATCGGCGACCCGGCGGACTCCCGCAAGTACGCCGACATCCCGGCGAACATCTCCGAGGACCTCGTCGCGGACCTCCTGCTCAACCTGACGACCCTGGTCTTCCTCAAGGCGGGGGAGTCCGAGGCGTTCCCTCCCGAGATGACCATGGGCGCTCCGACGGTGGGCCTGTTCTGCCACGGCACGAGCCCCATGTGGGAGATCGGGCGGGACTTCGGCCCGATCGCCCTCACGTCGTCGAACATCTCCGGAACCGGGGGTGCGCAGGTGACCCGCGAGCAGGCGATCAACGACCTGGGTGAGCACGCCGACCTGGTGATCGACGGGGGTCCGATCGTGTGGGACGACGCCTCCGGCGACTTCCAGAGCAACACCGTCGTCGACTTCTCGTTCGACACCCCGTACCTGGTGCGCGCCGGGCGGTTCCCCACCGAGAAGCTGCGGCAGCACTTCCCGGACCTCGTCACCGACTTCGACGCGTACCGCGCGGCCATGACCGCGCGGCTCGGCGGTATCCGGCTGTGACCGGGGTGCTGCTGATCGGCCTGGGTGCCGACATCGGATCGAACCTGCTGCACCTGTCCGCGACCGACGGCGTCGAGCACCCGGTGACCGACGTCCTCACCAACCCGATCGTGCACGACGGGACGAGCGTCGACGTGGCCGCGTCCCTGGAGGAGGCCGCCGCCCGGCTCCTGCTCGCGAACCCCCAGCTCGCGGGGAGGATCGGCGTCGACGCCAGTGACAGCTCCGTCAGCATCGACGACCGACGGTTCCGGATCCACTTCCAGGACCTCGAGGACGACCTGGGCTCGATCGGGACCTTCGACCTCGCCATCCTGGCCACCAGCAGGCGGCACGTGAGGTCGGCCGAGACGCTGGCCCGGGTCCAGCAAATCGCGCGCACGGTCGTGGGGGTCGCCGAGAGCGCGGCGCTGCCCGCGGTCTACCCTGCGCTCCTCGCGTCGTCGGCGAAGCACTTCGCCGCCGGCGAGACCGAGCCGGCCGGCGGGTTCGCGGGCGCGTACGCGCTGGGCAGCTGCCAGTGCGCCGGCTGGACCGCCGGGCTGCGCGTGCTCGCCGAGCACGCCGAGTCGCGCGGTGCGCTGCTCCAGGACGTCCTCGTCCACACCGAGGTCGAGATCGTCCACCCGGACACGGCGTCGTCGGCCTTCGGCATGAAGCGGGTCGGCCCGCGCACCGAGGACCCGCGCGACAACCTCCGGCCGGGGGTGTCGCAGGTCGCCGAGTCGATGCGGCGGTTCGGGCCCGCGACGTCGGCGAACCACGTGTCGCTGCGCACCCTCGTCCAGCCCCCCGGGTACCAGGTGCAGCGCTTCTTCGTGCGGGGGATCGACGTGGACCGCGCGGGGATCGTCGCGGCCGCGCAGGCCCTGGCAGACGCCGAGCCCGCCCAGCTCCGCGTCACGGCCTCGACCATCGGGTCGCGGGCGTGGGCCTCGGTGCCCGCCTCGACCGTCCTCCTCACCGCCGAGCAGCACCTGGTGACCCACCGCATCGGTGACGTCACGGAGCTCGTCATGCAGGGGTACGTGCACAACACCCTCGGGTACTGCGCCGCGGTCCTCGCGGCGACCGATCGGATTCTTCGCGGCGAGCCGGGGACAGTCGTCCTCCCGGAGCAGCCGACAACCAGCGGAAAGGACTGAGGACATGCCCCCACTCAGTAGATCGGTCGACGCGCACGGCCCCACAGGCGAGGTCATCGTGACCCCGGAGGGGATCGCGATCGGCACCGTCACCCGCACGGTCGACGCCGCGCAGAGCGGCGCCGAGCGGATCCTGTTCACGCACACGCTGGACTTCGGCGTGGTGAACAGCGTGATCAGCTCGGACGGGATCGGCGCCGTCGTCGTCACGGGCGGTGAGTTCGCGGACCACGCCCGCAAGATGCTGCAGGAGGCGGGGATCGCACTCGTCGTCGACGACGCGTCGCAGGCACCCGACGACGCCCGGTGCCTGGTCAGCGACGAAGGCCTGATCGTGCTCGACGAGGGCGTCCCGGTCACCGCCATCTGCTCGGTCATGAGCGGGCGCAACCTCGACGCCTACCGGCGGTTCGGGGTCACCTCGCTCGGATACTTCCGGTTCAAGTTCCAGCTCTTCCAGCTGTTCAGCACGGACCCGTCTGCCTACGACGACCTTGCGCGGATCGAGCAGCACCTGTACCAGGAGCTCACCAAGCTGGGCGAGCAGCACTGGACGGACATCCGGTGCGTTCTCTCGGACCCGACGTCGGCCGAGCTGGACGAGGTCGGGATCCACGTGGAGGCCGAGGTCAACCCTGACATGGGTGTGCGTGGGCCCCGGGCGATGGAGCGATGGCTGCCCGAGCTCGCCGCGGTCCGCCGGTTCCTCGCGGAGTTCGAGACGCCCATCCAGATCTGCGCCCCCTTCGTGTCCTCGGCGCAGGAGTACCGGGACTTCGTCGCGCTCGTCGCCCGGGCGGGCATCGACCGGTCCCAGGTGCGGCTCGGCTTCACCTTGGAGGTCCCCGCCGTCGCCGAGGATCTGGACGCGCTCCTCGGCAGCGGGGACGTCGACTTCATGGCGATCGGCACCTCCGACCTCTTCGCGCTCTTCAACGGCGTGGACCGGAGCAACCGCCGGCTGAAGGTCGTGCACGACAGTCCCGCCAACCTCAGCCTGCTGCGACGCGTGGTGGCACAGGCGCGCCGGCACGGCGTGCACACGTTCGTGTGCGGCGAGATCCGGCGGGACACCAAGATCATGACCGAGCTGGTGCGAGCCGGTGTCGGCGAGCTGATCTGCTCGGCGCGCGTCAACGAGCTGAGCTTCGCGACGCGACTGTCCGCCGCCGCCGGCGTGCCGGCGTCCGAGGACGACGTCCCGGTGGCGAGCGGTGCCTGAGCGCACCGCCCCCGCGCCGGGCGTCGACGCCCCCGTCATGCCGGTCGCCCAGTTCTGCCTGTTCCTCGTGACCGGCGCGACGCTCGCCACGGGTCAGCTCTACGGGCTGATCCCGCTGGTGCCTGCGATCACGACGTCGCTCGGTCACGGTGCCGCGCTCGGCGTCGCCGCCTTCGCGGCGGGGTACGCGATCGGCATGGTCCTGCTCGGCTCGCTCGCCGGGCGCCTCGGCGCCCGGCGGGTGCTGGTGCTGAGCCTGGCCAGCGGCGGGGTCGTGAGCATCCTGTGCGCCGTGGCGCCCGTGACCGGTGTGTTCCTCCCGCTGCGACTGCTCGAGGGCATCCTGCTCGGCGGGTTCCCGCCTGCGGCGTTCGTCGCCACGACCCAGCGGGTGCCGATGCAGAAGCGTCTGCTCGCGAACTCGTCGATGGTGTTCGGCCTGCTCGGTTCGGCCGGCGTCGTCGGTCTCGCGTCGACGCTGCTGGGCACGACCATCGGGTGGCGCCCCACGCTGGTCCTGTACGGGCTGGCGCTCGTGGCGGTCGCCGGGGTGGCGACGCGGCTCGGCGGGCTGGCCGACGGCAACCCGGCGCTGGGGCTGCCCTACCCGCTGTTCCGGTACGAGGTGGCCAGCCCGCAGGGGGCGTTCAGCGCCGTCTGCGCGGCGGTGCTGATGGCCTCCTTCGTCACGGTGAACGCCGCCGCGCGCGACGGCGACCATCCCACCCTCGCGCTCGTGATCGTGCTGGTGTGCGTGCTGGCGCTGCTCGCGTCCGCCCGGGTCCTCGCGGGCCGCCCGGCGGAGGCGCGCCGTGCCGTGGGCCTGGCGCTCGCACTGGCGGGAACCGGCACGGTGGCGCTCGGCGGTGAGCCGCTCGTCGCCGTCGCGCTGGTCACCTGCGGTGCAACGCTCATGGTCCCGGCGTCGATCCAGCTCGTCGTCATGGAGGCGCGTCGCTCCGTACCGGTCGCCGTGGCGACGTTCACGTGCTCGCTGTTCGTCGGTGGCTCGGCCGCCGGCCTGCTCGGCCCCGTCCTGGGTGGCGCCTCCGGTGGACTGGCACTCGTGCTGACCACCCTGCTGCTCGTGCTGACAGCCGTGGCCGCGGTGCGGGGACAGCGGTCGGCCCGTCCGGCGGTCGCCACCCGATGACCGGTACGGCACGGGTGGTGGCAGCCGTCGACGGCTGCTTCCTGGGTGGCTCGCGAGCCACGGGCCACGGCGAGCCGCTCGAGGTCCGCTCGCCGTGGGACGGGTCGGTGGTCGGCACCGTCACCACGGCGTCGGACGACGACGTGCGGGCCGCCGTCGCCGACGCGTCCGCGGCCTGGTCGACGTGGCGCGAGACGCCGACGGCCGAGCGTCGTCGGTCGCTCCTGCGACTGGCGGACGTCCTCGACGCAGCCGCGGGTGAGCTCGCCGAGCTGCAGGTCCGTGAGAACGGCAAGCTGCACAAGGAGATGCTCGGCCAGGCGCACCAGCTCGGCGACCACCTGCGCTACTACGCAGGCCTCCTGACGATGCCGAGCGGGTACGTCGTCGAACCACCGATCGGCGGGATGCGCGTGCACACCGAGCGTCTCCCGCTCGGGGTCGTCGCGTGCCTGACGCCGTGGAACTCCCCGTTGAACCTCCTGATGTGGAAGGTCGGGCCGGCGCTGGCCGTGGGCAACACCGTGGTGGTCAAGCCGTCCGAGGTCACGCCCCTGTCCACGCTGCGCTTCGCCGAGCTCGCCGTCGAGGCGGGCCTGCCGCCGGGCGTCCTCGACGTCGTCACGGGCGACGCGTCCGTCGGCCGCGCGCTCGTGGAGCATCCGGACATCGCGAAGATCGCGTTCACCGGCTCCTCCGCGGCCGGTGAGACGGTCGCCCGGGCCGCCGCGACCGGTCTGCGTCCGGTGTCGCTGGAGCTCGGGGGCAAGAGCGCCAACATCGTGTTCGCGGACGCCGACCTCGAGCAGGCGGTGCGGGGCGTCGTCGCGGGGGTCTTCGGCGCCTCCGGGCAGACGTGCATGGCCGGCTCCCGGGTGCTGGTCCAGCGGGAGGTCTTCGACCATGTCCTGACCCGGCTCGTAGCCGTCGCGGACACGATGCGGCTGGGGGACCCGTTCGCACCCGAGACGGACATGGGCTCGATCGCGAGCCCCAGCCAGCTGGCGAGGATCGAGACGATGGTCGCGCGCGCCGTGGCGGACGGCGCGACCGTCGCGGCGGGAGGTCACCGCGAGGTCGTCGACGACCTTCCGGACGGGCTCTTCTTCCGCCCGACGGTGCTGACCGGCGTCGCACCGGACACCGAGATCTTCCAGGAGGAGGTGTTCGGCCCGGTGGTCTGCGTGGTGCCGTTCGACACCGAGGACGACGCGGTGGCACTCGCCAACGCGACCCGCTACGGGCTCGCGGCCGGCTGCTGGACCCGGGATCTCGGTCGCGCCGACCGGGTGGCCAGCCGTCTCGTCGCCGGGACCGTGTGGGTGAACAACTACCGCAAGGTGGCGTACAACGTCCCGTTCGGCGGGATGCGCTCCAGCGGCCTCGGCAGGGAGAACGGGCCGGGGTGCCTCGAGGAGTTCAGCGAGGTCAAGGCGGTGTGGGTGGACCGCGGTCTCGGCGTGCGCGACCCCTTCGACCCGCGCGCCTGAGGCGCGCCGGACGCCGCCCCGCACCTGAGCGTGCTCACGGCGGCGTGACACACAGCTCGACAACAGGAGGAATGACGCATGACCGTCACACAGAGCACGGAAGCAACGACGCGCACGACCGACGAGACCGTCGACGCGTTCTTCACCGCCTTCGGCGGCGGGGACCACGACACGCTGCTCGGCCTGTTCGCGGACCCGGTGGACCTGCGGGTCGCCGGCGCCTCGAACGTGCCGTGGGCCGGCTCCCGGAGCACCGCCGCCGAGGTGGCCGAGTTCTTCGGGATCCTCGGTGACCAGCTCGAGCCGCAGGCCTTCGACCTCACGGGCCGGGTCACGCAGGGCGGCGACGCGGTGGCCTTCGCCTCCTGCGACTTCGTGGCGCTGGCGACCGGCAAGGCGTTCCACAACGACTTCGCCCTGCACTTCTCGGTCGCTGACGGCCGGATCACCCGCTTCCACATGTACGAGGACAGCTACGCGATCCACGCAGCTTTCGTCGCAGGCTGACCTGCGACGCCCGGCGGGCTGGAGCTCCGGCCCGCCGGGCGCTGCGGCGGGCGACGGCACGACTTGCCACCTGGCGGCCCGTCGTCGGCGAGCCGGTGGACGCGGTCAGAGGTCCTGCGTGGCCACGTGCGTGACCGGCACGTGGAACCGGTGGGCCAGGCGGTCAGGCAGGTCGGCGTGCAGCCAGTGGGAGAACCGCGACGGCAGGGTCACGACGATGATCTCGTCGAACGTCCCGTCGGCCGTGGCCGCCTCCACACCGTGCATGGGGTCAGGGTCCGACACCGCCCCGGTGGCGGTCACCCCGGCCGCGGTCAGCTTGTGCAAGGCAGCGTCGAGCTTGGCCTGCGCGAGCTTCTCCGCCTCAGCAGGCGGATGAGGCAGCGTGAGCGGACCGCCCATGACCGGCATGGGGACGGCGACGGCGTTCGAGGCCAGGTCCTTGACGGGGGTGGCCGGCACCACGAGCCGGAACTCGGCCGGGCCGGCGGCGCTCCGTTCTCGGATGACGCTCATGAGCTGGTCGCTGTCGAGCGTCTGGTTCGCCACGATCAGGTAACGCCGCATGATGACCTCCGGTCACACACCTGCCCGATGGGCGCACGCTACCGCGGCTGACAAAGGGTGGCGATCCGCGAGCGGGTGTAGGAACAGGGTATGAGCGAACCGGACGACGAGGACCGACCGCTTTTCCTGGTGGTGACCATCAAGCCGCGCCTGGACCGCCTCGAGGAGGCCGAGGCGCAGCTGCAGTCGATGCGTCGGAGCACGCTCACCGAGCCCGGGTGCGTGTTCATGCACCTGGTGCAGCCGCAGGACGACCCCGACTCGTGGGTCATGTTGGAGATGTTCCGCTCGCGTGCGGCCTGGGACGAGCACATGCAGCAGCCGTACAACACGGAGGGCAACCGCATCCTCGAGGACCTGCTTCGCGAACCGTCGGACCTGCGGCTGTTCGACGAGAAGTGACCTTGTAGAGGGCACGTGTGACGGGGGGGTAGTTCCGCATGGACCGACCGACCGTGATCAAGCCAGAACCGACCGTCGACAGCACCGGCAAGAAGAACAAGAGCAGTCTCGTCTATCCGGGCCTGACCGTTCCCTTCATCATGATCGTCGCGTGCTTCG
Source organism: Cellulomonas sp. URHB0016 (assembly GCF_054057935.1). Taxonomy (NCBI): domain Bacteria; kingdom Bacillati; phylum Actinomycetota; class Actinomycetes; order Micrococcales; family Cellulomonadaceae; genus Cellulomonas; species Cellulomonas sp. URHB0016. The sequence continues at coordinate 3,921,869 of NZ_JBSRZU010000001.1, forward strand.
CCGCGTGGGGCTCGGCGGCCAACCTCACGGACGTCCTGGTCGGCGTGTTCCGGCACATCTTCCTCATGTCGAACTTCCAGTCGGCATTGGTCCAGTTCGCGTACTACGGGGCGTACTTCGCGCTCGCCATCCCCGCGGCACTGATCAACAAGCGGTTCGGCTACAAGGTCGGCGTGCTGACCGGCCTGGGGCTGGCCACCGTCGGCGGGTTCCTGTTCATCCCGGCGGGCAGGCTCCTCGAGTACGGGTTCTTCCTGATCGCGCTGTTCGTGCTGGCCGCCGGGCTCTCCATCCTGGAGACGTCGGCCAACCCCTTCGTGATCTCCATGGGTCCGGAGCGCAGCGCGACGCAGCGCCTGAACCTCGCGCAGGCGTTCAACCCGGTCGGCGCGAACATCGGCGTGCTGCTCGGCGCCGTGCTGATCCTGCCCAACATCACGACGGAGGCCGAGAAGGCCGACATGACGGCGCAGCAGCTCGAGCAGGCGCAGGAGAACGACCTCGCCCTCGTGCTCGGGCCGTACACGGGCATCGCGATCGCGTTGCTGCTCATCTGGCTGCTCATCGCGTTCCGGAAGATCAACGTGCCCGACGAGCACGCCCACTTCGGGGTCGAGGAGCGCAGCGGGGGAGCGTTCGGGCGGCTGTGGCACAACCGGCACTACCGCTTCGGCGTGCTCGCCCAGTTCCTCAACGTCGGCGCCCAGGTGTGCGCGTGGAGCTTCACCATCCAGTACGCCCAGGACGTGGTGGGCGTGCCCGCCTCGCAGGCGGGGTGGTACCTGCAGGCCAGCCTGATCCTGTTCCTCGTCTCGCGCTTCGTGATGACGTACCTGCTGGGGATCATCCGGCCGACGAAGCTCCTGTTCGCCATGGGGCTGCTCGGTGTGGTGCTCGCTTTCGTCGCCGTGGTGTCGCCCAACATGGTCGGGCTGATCGCCGTCGTCGCGATCTCGGTGTCGCTGTCGCTGATGTTCCCGACGATCTACGGCGTCGCCCTGCACGGGCTGGGCCCCGACACGAAGTTCGGTGCCGCGGGCCTCGTGATGGCCATCCTCGGCGGGGCGCTCATGCCGCCGATCCAGGGCTTGATCATGGACCGGGCCAGCACCAACGCGGGGTTCATCGTGCCGGCTGCCTGCCTCGGGTTCGTCGCTGCGTACGCGCTGTTCGACCTCCGGTCCGACCGGCAGGTCGGGCCGCTGGTGACGGAGGGCGCGGCGCACTGAGCGCCGGTACGCGTGGGAGCTAGCGGTCCGACAGGCACGGCCGCACCGCCGCGCCGACCTCGGGCCAGGCGGAGGCCGCCGCCGTCTGGTCGGGTGTCACCACGGTCCGGACGGTCGAGGCGCCGGAGGCGTCGGCGCCTGTGAGGTTCGCGCCGGAGAGCTCCGCCCGGTCCAGACACGCCCCGCGGAGATCAGCGCCCCGGAGGTCCGCCCCGACCAGGGTCGCGCCGGTGAGGTCGGCGTCGCGCAGGTCGATCCCCGCGGCCTGGGCACCGCTGAGGTCGACGCCCCGCAGGTCGAGCGACGCGAGCACGGCGCCGCCGAGTGCCGCACCACGAAGGTCCGCCGAGTCCGTGAAGGACTGGGAGAGGGTCTCTCCCCTGAGGTCCTCGAAGGACCTGCCGGTGCTCGACGCCGGGGCCGCCGACCGCTCCTGTCCGCCGCCACGCCCGTCGACGAACAGGAGGGATGCGGCGAGGACGGCGAGCCCGACGAGCACGCCGATCGCGGGTGCAGCGCGTGTCCACGACGCAGGCAGCCCGACGTCCAGAACGGCACTCGCTGCCATACCCACCAGAGCGCTGAGAACGACGGCTGCGCCCACGGGCCCGGCTGCGGCACCAGCAATGGCCATGGCGGTGATCCCGACCGCGGGCCATATCCACGGCGAGCGCCGACGAACATCCCGGTCGAGCGTCTCGCTCGGACTTTTCTCGGAGCTGCCGTCCACGACCTCGATCGTCGCACCGGGTCCTGCCGTTCCAGGCGTCGGCGCGCCGCTGCTGTCGACGCCGCCACACCGTGCCCCTACCATCGGGTTCACGGCAAGATCTGCGCCCATCGGGGGTCGCCATGACGGTTGGACCGGGCGCGAGCCCACCTGGAAACCGGTATGAAAAGGGTCGGCCGTGCCCCACGGACGGGACCTGGGCCATTCCGGTGCGCCATGGGAAGTACCGGTGCAAGAACTCGCACCGTTTCACTGACGCAGACGCGGACCGGGCGGAACAACAAGCCCAGCGAAAGCCGGAATAGCCACCATGTCGATGGCTGGATTCTCCGACGCGACCCTCGGCACGTCGACATCGGTCGGCCGCTACTTCGGGATCGTCTCCGTCTTCCCCTCCGTGCTGCTCGTCACCTGGGTCTTCCTCCTCGGCGCGACCGGTGCCTGGAGCACGTCTCCCGACCCGGGGAACGTCCCGCAGGCCGTGGCGCAGCTCGGCGTGGTCGGTGCCCTGGGCCTGGTCGCGACGTCGCTCGCCCTCGCGGCCGCGCTGCACCCGCTCCAGTTCACGATCGTGCAGCTCATGGAGGGCTACTGGGGTCCGTCACGCACGGCCAGGGCCCTTCGGCTCCGACGGTCGCTCGCGCACGCCCGCCTGCTGAACCGAGCCGAGGAGCTCCAGTTCGCGGGCGGTGACCTCGGGCTCTCCGTCGGGCTCGGCGGTGACGACGAGAACGAGGTGATGGAGGAGATCCTCAACGCTGAGGGGCTTGCGCACGGGGCGGAGCGGGCGCAGCGGGCGCTCCGGAGCCGCATCGCCATCGAGACGGGCCAGACCCTGCGGGCGGGCTATCCGATCGAGGTCGCCGACATCATGCCCACCCGGCTCGGCAACACCCTGCGACGGTATGAGTCGGCCGCTGGGGCGGGATACGGGCTGCCGCTCCTCGACCAGTCGGCGGCGCTGGTCATGGTGGCGCGGCCGGAGCACGTGAGCTACATCAACGACCAACGGTCGAGCCTGGACCTGGCGGTTCGCATCAGCGCCGTCGGACTGATGGCGACGGCGGTCACGGTGGTCGCCATGCTGCCTCACGGCGTGTGGCTCGGGCTTGCGCTGGTCCCGTACGGCGCCGCCTGGCTGAGCTATCGCGGCGCGGTCACGGTCGCAGCCGAGTACGGCAAAGGTCTGGTTGCGCTCACCGACCTGAACAGGTTCCGGCTGTACGAGGAGCTGCGGCTCGGCGCGCCGTCCACGGCGGCCGCCGAGCGATCCGCGAACGCCGCGTGGCGCAGCGTCGCCGGCAGCGATCCGGCCCGCGGCGACGCCGCCGACATCGTGTACCGCCATCCTGGCGGGCCCGGGGCCGGCATGCGGCCACGACGAGATGCCAGCCGTTCACCGCTGTCCATCAGACGCGTTCCGCAGCGGGACGCGTCGTCCTCCTAGAGCGCTGCACCCGTTCTGGGCGCCGATCCGCCGGGAGCTCGAGGGGAGCCGCGGCACTCAGCGACGTCGCCCACCGGGTCGTCTGCCGGCCGGTGGGCCGGTCACGCTCCGGTCAGTCCATGAACGGCGGGAGCAGGTCCGTCTCGAGCTCGTCAGGGGACGTCCGGAGCGTGTCGGGGCGGGTGCTGGTCGGGACGTACTTCTGGGTCGGGGCGAGGCGCCACCACGGTGCGTTCATGTCATCGATCGTCCCGCGGCGTCCGGGCCGGATCGAGGGACGTAAGGCCCGTGTTCGACCGCTCGGTCGCTCGGCGGGCCCGGTGCAGCACCTGCTCCGCGTGCCGGAGGACAGGGCCGTCGACCATCCGGTCCTGCCATCGGAAGACGCCGTGCTGCGACTCCGCCGCCCGCAGCACCGACCGGGCCCAGTCGAGCTCCGCGTCCTGCGGCCGGTAGGCATCGCGGATCACGTCCACCTGGGACGGGTGGAGGCAGGCTGTCGCCATGAAGCCGCTGGCCGCCGCGTCGGCCGCCTCGGCGGCGAGCCCGTCGACGTCGGCGAGGTCGACGTGGACCGCGTCGATGGCGGCCTTGCCGTGGGCACCGGCCGCCACCAGGACGGTCGAGCGGGCGTGCTCGGCGACCAGCCGGTAGCGGCCGTCCGGCCTGCGGCTGGACGTGCCACCCAGTGACGCGACGAGGTCCTCCGCACCCCACATGAGGCCGACGACATGAGGGGACGCGGCGAGCGAGGCGGCGTTCAGCACACCGGTGGCGGTCTCGACGAGGGCGATGACGTCGTACTCGGCCAGGGCGCGCAGGTCCGCGGCGGCGGCGGACTTGGCGAGCATGACGGTCCGGTAAGGGGTGTCGCGCAGCGCGGCGAGGTCGGCGGAGAACTCGGGGGAGCCGACAGGGTTGACTCGGACGATCGTCGTCGCCGGGTCCAGCAGGACGGACGTCAGCGACGTCCGGGCCTCGGCCTTGGCGGCGGGCCCGACCGCGTCCTCGAGGTCGAGGATCACGCCGTCGGCGCGGGCCGCGGCCTTCTCGTAGCGGTCCGGCCGGTCGGCCGGGCAGAAGAGCAGCGCCGGCCCGAGGGTGAGCGTGTTCATCGTGCCGCGTCCTGGCACCACCACAGCACCGACCGGGTGGCGACCGCGACCACGACACCCTCCTGGTTCTCCCCGGTGTGCGCGAGGGTGACGACACCCTGCCCGGGCCGCGAGGAGGACAGCCGCTTCGACGTCACGACCGTGGAGCACGTCAGGGTGTCCCCGTGGAACAACGGGTGCGGGAACCGCACGTCGGTGAAGCCGAGGTTCGCGACGATCGTCCCCTGCGTGAGCTGCGCGACCGACGAGCCCACCAGCACGGAGAGCGTCAGCAACGAGTTCACCAGCCGCTGCCCGAAGGGCTGTGACGCGGCCCACGCGGCGTCCAGGTGCAGAGCCTGCGGGTTCATCGTGAGCGTCGAGAACAGCACGTTGTCCGCCTCGGTCAAGGTCCGACCCGGGCGGTGCACGTACCGCGCGTCCAGGGCGAGCTCCTCGTAGAAGAGCCCTCGCTGCTCGACGTCCGACGTCATCGGGAGGCCCCGGCGAACCCGAGCTCGCGCGCGATGACCATGAGCTGGACCTCCGTGGTCCCCTCTCCGATCTCCAGGATCTTGGAGTCGCGGTAGTGCCGGGCCACCGGGTTCTCGTTCAGGACGCCGTACCCGCCGAAGATCTGCGTCGCGTCGTGCGCGTTGGCGACGGCCGCCTCGCTGCCGATGAGCTTGGCGAGGCTGGCCTCGAGCTTGAACGGCAGGCCGGCGACGAGCCGGTGCGCGGCGTCCAGCCAGGCCAGGCGGGCGGAGTGCACCCGGGCCTCCATGCGGGCGAGGGTGAACGCGATGTGCTGGTTGTCGCCGATGGGGTGGCCGAACACGTTGCGGCTGTGCGCGTACCTCATCGCCTCCTCGAGGCAGCCCTGGGCGGCGCCCGTGCAGAGGGCGGCGAAGGCGACGCGGCCCTCGTCGAGCGTCTGGATGAACTGCGCGAAGCCCCGCCCGCGCTCGCCGAGCAGGTTGGCGGCCGGTACGCGGACGTCGGAGAACGCGAGGGGGTGCGTGTCGGACGTGTGCCAGCCGACCTTGTCGTAGGCGGGCAGCACCGTGAACCCGGGCGTGCCGGAGGGGACCAGGATCGCGGTCAGCTCCTTCTTCACGGACCCGTCGGCGCGCACGGTCTGTCCGGTGACCGCCGTGATCGTCACCAGTCGGGTGATCGCCGAGCCGGAGTTGGTGATGAACTGCTTGGTCCCGTTGATGACCCACTCGTCACCGTCCAGCACGGCCGTGGTGCGCGTCCCGGCGGCGTCCGAGCCCGCGTCCGCCTCCGTCAGACCGAATGCCGCGAGCGCCCGGCCCTGCGCGAGCATGGGGATCCACTCCTCCTTCTGCTCGGGGGTGCCGGACCGCCAGACGGGCATCGCCCCGAGCCCGACCCCGGCCTCGAGCGTCACGGCGATGGACTGGTCGACGCGCGCGAGCTGCTCGACGGCCAGGCAGAGGTCGACGTAGTCGCGGCCCTGACCCCCGAACGACCGTGGGAACGGCAGGCCGAACAGTCCCAGCTCGCCCATCTGCGCGAGGATCTCGTACGGCAGCTCCCGCTTGGTGTCGTACTCGTACGCCGCGGGCGCGACGACGGTGTCGGCGAAGTCGCGCACCTCGTCGCGGAGCTTCTGCTGCTCGGGGGTGAGGTCGTAGCTCATGCCGGGGTCCCTTCGTGGGGGTGGCCGGAGATGGTGGCCACCACGTGGTCGAGAGCCACCCGGTCGGTCGGTCGGACCGTGAGGGTGACGATGCCGTCGCCAGGGGCGACGACCCGGTGCTCCATCTTCATCGCCTCGATCGTGAGGAGGGTCTGGCCGGCGGCGACGGTGTCGCCGGACTCCACGTCGACGGAGACGACGATGCCGGGCATGGGGGAGCGGACCACCGGGTCCGCGGGGAGGTCCCCGCGGACCAGGACGGACAGCTGGGCCGCGAGGCGTTCGACGCGGCTGCGGAATCGGAGCTCGGTGGACGAGCCGCCGGTGCCGACCCAGGTCACCGGGCCGACGGTCGCCAGGCGCAGGGAGTGCATGACGCCGCCGAGCTCGAGCGACGCGGCGTCCGGCCCGCGCCGCGTGAGCGTCGCGCGGACGGGATCGTCGGTGCCGACGGTGACGCTCGCGGCCGACGCCGGACCGGTGACGGCGACCTCGACGAGCGTGCCCGTGCCCGATCCCGTCCCTGCCTGCGCCCCTGAGGCGACCTCGTAGCGCACCGGTCGCGCGTCGCCGAGCCGCCAGCCGTCCGGGTGCCACGGGGACGTGGGCGACGAACGGTGGCCCTCGACGCAGAGCGACTCGTGCCGCCACAGCACGGCCGCGACGAGGGGGACGTGGTCGACGGCAGGCGTGGCGGTGGCCCCCGTGGTCAGGCGTGCGAGCAGCCCGGTGTCGAGGCGGCCGGCGCGCACGTCGGGTGCCGCGAGCACCGAGCGGAGGAAGGCGATGTTGGTGCGGACGCCGAGCACGGTGGTCCGGGCCAGCGCGCCGTCCAGCCGGGAGAGTGCCTCGGCACGGGTCGGCGCCCAGGCGGCGACCTTCGACAGCATCGGGTCGTACGCCGTGCCGATCTCCAGCCCGCGACGCAGCGAGGAGTCGACGCGGACGCCGTCACCGCTCGGCTCGTCGAGGACCAGGACGGTTCCCGTGGTGGGCAGGAAGTCGCGCGACGGGTCCTCGGCGTAGACGCGGGCCTCGACGGCGTGGCCGGTCAGGCGGACGTCCTCCTGTCGCAGGCCGAGGGGCGCCCCGGCGGCGATCCTGAGCTGCCACTCCACGAGGTCCAGACCGGTGACGAGCTCGGTGACGGGGTGCTCGACCTGGAGCCGGGTGTTCATCTCCATGAAGAAGAACTCCGTCGGTGCGTCGTCGGAGACCAGGAACTCCACCGTCCCCGCACCGACGTACCCGACGCTGCGGGCGACGTCGCAGGCCGCCTGGCCGATGCGGGCGCGCGTCGCGTCGTCGAGCAGCGGCGACGGCGCCTCCTCGACGACCTTCTGGTGCCGTCGCTGCAGCGAGCACTCGCGCTCGCCGAGGTGGACGACCGACCCGTGGGAGTCGGCGAGCAGCTGCACCTCGATGTGGCGCGGGGCCGTGACATGGCGCTCGATGAGCAGGGCGTCGTCGCCGAACGCCGCTCCGGCCACCCGACGCGACGCGACCAGCGCCTCGGCGAGGTCCGCGGGACCGGCGACGACCGTCATGCCCTTGCCCCCGCCACCGGCGGACGGCTTCACGAGCACCGGGTAGCCGACGGCGGCGGCGGCCGCGACGACCTCGGGCTCCGCGAGCCCGGGCAGGGCGACGCCGGGGATCACCGGCACGCCGGCGGCCGACACGTGCTTCTTCGCGCGGATCTTGTCGCCCATGACGACGAGCGCCTCGATCCCCGGACCGACGAACACGATCCCCGCCGCCTCGCAGGCCTTGGCGAGGTCGGGGTTCTCGGACAGGAAGCCGTACCCGGGATGGAGCGCGTCCGCGCCGGTGGCGCGCGCCGCGTCGACCACGGCGTCCACCGACAGGTAGCTCGCGCGGGGCTCCGCGGGCCCGATCCGGACCGCCACGTCGGCGAGCGTCACGTGCAGCGCGTCCCCGTCGGCGTCGCTGTAGACGGCGACCGACCGGATGCCCATCCGGCGCAGCGTCCGGATCACCCGGCAGGCGATCTCGCCGCGGTTGGCCACGAGCACGGTCCCGAACATCGTCGTCACATCCGGAACAGACCGAGGCGCGGTTCGCCGAGCGGGACGGTGGCGCACACGTCCAGGGCCATCCCGAGCACCCGGCGGGTGTCGAGCGGGTCGATGATCCCGTCGTCCCAGAGGCGTGCCGTCGAGTAGTACGGGTTGCCCTGCGTCTCGTACTGCGCGCGCAGGGGGGCCTTGAACGCCTCCTCGTCGTCGTCCGACCACGTCTCGCCGCGGCCCTCGAGCTGCTCGCGGCGGATGGTGGCGAGCACGGACGACGCCTGTGGCCCACCCATCACGGAGATCCGGCTGTTGGGCCACATCCACAGGAACCGCGGCGAGTACGCGCGCCCGCACATCGAGTAGTTCCCGGCGCCGAACGAGCCGCCGACCACCACGGTCAGCTTCGGCACCCGGGTCGTCGCGACGGCCGTGACCATCTTGGCGCCGTGCTTCGCGATGCCGCCCGCCTCGTACTCGCGGCCGACCATGAACCCGGAGATGTTCTGCAGGAACACGAGGGGGATGCCGCGCTGGTCGCAGAGCTCGACGAAGTGGGCGCCCTTGAGCGCGGACTCGCTGAACAGCACGCCGTTGTTCGCGACGATCCCGACGGGGTGCCCGTGCAGGCGGCCGAACCCGGTGACGAGCGTCTGACCGTACTCGCGCTTGAACTCGTGCAGCTCGCTGCCGTCGACGAGGCGCGCGATCACCTCGCGCACGTCGTAGGCTGTCTGGAGGTCGGTCGGGACGACGCCGTACAGCTGGGCCTCGTCGACCTTCGGCGGGCGGCTCTCGACGACCTCCCACGCAGAGGTCCGCGGCGCCGGCAGGGTCGCGACGATGTCCCGGACGATCTGCAGCGCGTGCGCGTCGTTCTCCGCGAGGTGGTCGGTGACCCCCGACGTGCGTGAGTGCAGCTCGCCGCCGCCCAGGTCCTCGGCGGTGACGACCTCGCCCGTCGCGGCCTTCACCAGGGGCGGGCCGCCCAGGAAGATCGTCCCCTGGCCGTGCACGATCACGGTCTCGTCGCTCATCGCCGGCACGTACGCGCCGCCCGCGGTGCACGACCCCATGACGCACGCGACCTGCGGGATCCCCTCCGCCGACATCCGGGCCTGGTGGAAGAAGATCCGGCCGAAGTGGTCGCGGTCCGGGAACACCTCGTCCTGCATCGGCAGGAAGGCGCCGCCGGAGTCCACGAGGTAGACGCACGGCAGGCGGTTCTCGAGCGCGATCTCCTGCGCCCGCAGGTGCTTCTTCACCGTGAGCGGGTAGTACGTGCCGCCCTTCACGGTCGCGTCGTTGGACAGCACCATGACGTGCCGGCCGTGGACCAGGCCGATGCCCGCGATGACACCGGCGCCGGGGGCCTCGCCGCCGTAGAGCTCGTGCGCGGCCAGCGGGGCGACCTCGAGGAACGGGCTGCCGTCGTCGAGCAGGGCGTCGATGCGCTCGCGGGGCAGCAGCTTGCCGCGGGCGACGTGTCGTTGTCGGGACCTCTCGGGGCCGCCCAGGGCTGCCGTGCGGAGACGGTCGCGCAGGTCCGCGACGAGCGTGCGCTGGGCGGTCTCGTACGCGACGAACGCGGGCGCGGTCGGGTCGGCGGCGGTGCAGAGGGTCTCCATCGACGCTGGCTCCGGTGCGGCCGGGTGCGACGACCACTGAGTTAATGATCGCTAACTGAAATGACGCTAGTCTGCGATCACGTCGTTGTCCACGGGTGAGCAGGGAGCAGATGACCGACCAGTCCGTCGCGGCCGTCGAGCCGCCCACGGCCCGGTTGCGCGCCAAGGCCGAGCGGCGCGCCACGCTGCTGTCGGCCGCCGCCCGGCTGTTCGCCCGGCACGGGTTCGACGGGGTGTCGATCGAGGACCTCGGGGCCTCCGCCGGGGTCAGTGGGCCCGCGGTGTACCGGCACTTCCCGAGCAAGCAGGCCGTGCTCGGGGCGCTCCTGGTCGGGGTCAGCGAGCGGCTGCTCGTGGGGGGTGCGGCCGTGGTCCAGGCGGCGCCCGACGACGCCGAGGCCCTCGCCTCGCTCGTGCGGTTCCACGTCGACTTCGCCCTCGCCGAGCCCGACGTCATCCGCGTGCAGGACCGCGACCTCGCGGCCCTCTCCGAGCCCGACGGGCAGGCCGTCCGCGACCTGCAGCGCCGTTACGTCGAGGTGTGGGTCGACGTGCTCGCCCGGCTCAGCCCGGCGAGCGAGCGCGCCGAGCTCCGGCTGCGCGCCCAGGCGACGTTCGGGCTGCTCAACTCCACACCGCACAGCGGTCGCTCGCTGTCCGCCGCCCGGACCCGGGGCGTGCTGGAGGAGATGGCGCTCGCCGCCCTCGGCCGCTAGGCCCGTCGCCGTCGCGTGATCACGGCACGGCGGGCGGCCGAGACCTTGACCGTGCCCGCGCTGCGCGAGGAACGTCGACCAGGACTGCGCGGTCGAACTCGGGCCGACTCATCCCAGACCATCTCGTCGCGCCTGTCTCCCGGCTGCCCTACGAGCGGGCCCACAGCCGGGCCGCGCAGATCGAGGGCAGCCGCGTGCTGACCGCGAGAGCGACGGCCACACGTCGTACTACACGTCCGACTGCGCGCACACCGCCGTCGATGCGTTCCTCGTGGACCTCGCGGTCCCGCAGCAGGAGGTCTGCGACTGCCGTCCGCCGCGCCCTGGTCCGCGACTGCCTGCGTCGTAGGGTCGGTGGCGTGAGCGCGCCCGACCCGGACAGGTCCGTCGACGTCGACGTCGACGTCTTCGAGCAGCTCCGGCCGCGTCTCGGGGCCATCGCCTACCGGTTGTTGGGCTCCGCGTCCGAGGCCGAGGACGCCGTCCAGGAGACCTACCTGCGGTGGCAGGGCGCGCACCGCGAGCAGGTCCGGGTGCCGGCCGCGTGGCTGACCCGGGCGCTGACCAACCTCTGCCTGACCCAGCTGCAGTCGGCGCGGGCGCGCCGGGAGGTCTACGTCGGCGAGTGGCTCCCCGAGCCGCTGCTCGCGGGCGACCCGATGCTGGGGCCCGAGGACACCGCGGAGCAGCGCGAGTCGGTCTCGACGGCCGTCCTGGTGCTGATGGAGCGGCTCACCCCGACCGAGCGGGCGGTCTACGTGCTGCGGGAGGCGTTCTCGTACTCGCACGCCGAGATCGCCGAGCTGCTGGACCTCACCGAGGCGGGCAGCCAGCAGGTCCTCCACCGCGCCAAGGAGCACCTTGCCACGCCGAGGGCTCGCACGGAGGTGGACCACCGGGCCGCCCGGGAGGTCGTCCAGGAGTTCCTGGCGGCCGCGACGAGCGGACGGACGGAGCCGCTGCTGCGGCTGCTCACCGCCGACGCGATGGGCGTGGGTGACGGCGGTGGCCACGTCCCCGCGCGCGGCAAGCCGTTCTTCGGTGCCGCGGCGGTCGCCCAGTTCCTGCGCGGCCTGTTCCGCCCCGCCGACGCCAAGCGGGCGCTCATCGGCGGCAGCCCCGACTTCTACGCCGGGACCGCCAACGGCAGCCCGGCCCTGCTGGCGGTGGTCGGCGACCGGCTCGTCGGCGTCATGAGCCTGGAGGTGACCGACGAGGGGATCGTCGCCGTCCGCTCGCAGGTCAACCCCGACAAGCTCGGCCGCGCTACGGACCGGTGGGCAGCCTCGGATCACGGGGAGCCGCTGCTCGCCGGTTGGTGAGTGACCGAGGTCACACCGCGGGACTGTCAGGGATCCGGGAGCCGTCCGGTTCAGGAGGCACCACCGATCCACGACAGGAGCGAGCCATGAAGCACCGCATCGTCATCCTCGGAGCCGGGTACGCCGGGGCCTCCGCCGCCGGACGTCTGGCACGTCGCCTGCACCCCGACGACGTCGAGATCACCCTGGTCAACGCCGAGCCAGACTTCGTCGAGCGGGTCCGGATGCATCAGCTGGCGACCGGGCACGACCTGCGGCCGCGCCCGCTCGACGACATGTTCGCCGGGACCGGTGTCATGGTCCGCGTGGCGCGGGTGGCCTCGGTCGACGTCGACGGCAGGACCGTCGCGCTCGTGGGCGGCGACGAGGTGCCGTTCGACACGCTCGTCTACGCCCTCGGCAGCGCCCACGACGACCACGGTGTGCCCGGCGTGCGCGAGCATGCGGACGAGATCGCAAGCCGCCCTGGAGCCCTCCGCCTGCGCGACCGGTTGGGTGCGCTCGCGCCCGGCGGTCGTGTGGTCGTCGTCGGCGGCGGCCTGACCGGGATCGAGGCGGTGACCGAGATCGCCGAGTCGTTCCCGCACCTCGAGGCCGTGATCGCCGTGCGCGGGGCCCTCGGCGACTGGCTGTCGTCGTCGGGCCGGCGACACCTGGGCGGCACGTTCGACCGCCTCGGCATCACGGTCCACGAGCACACCACCGTCGTCGGCGTGAACGGCGCCGGGGTACGCACAGACTCCGGGACCGATCTCCCGGCCGACGTGACCGTGTGGGCCGCCGGGTTCACCACCCACCCCATCGCGGCGGCGACGTCGCTCCAGGTCGACGACCGCGGGCGGATCCTCGTCGACGAGACCATGCGGTCCGTCTCGCACCTGGACGTCTACGCCGTGGGGGACGCGGCGCTCGCCCACGGGCCGGCCGGCAACACGCTGCGGATGTCTTGCGCGTCGGGGATGCCGATGTCGTGGCAGGCCGCCGACTCGATCAGCGCCCGGCTGACCGGTGCCCGGCTCCCGCAATCGCCGCTCGGCTACGTGCACCAGTGCATCAGCCTGGGGCGGCGTGACGGCCTCATCCAGCTGGTCACCAGCGACGACCGTTCCCGGTCGTTCGCACCCGGCGGTCGGCTGGCCGCGCGGTACAAAGAGCTCGTCTGCGCCGGAGCGGCGTGGATGGTGGCCCACCCCCTGCCGTACCCGGTGCGGCGCCGGCGCGCGCGCGCCGACCTGGCGACGGAGCCGGCGCCTGCGCATCGCTGACGTGGTTCGGGCCCCTAGACCATCCGCAGCACCGACCCGGGGTTCGCCAGGATCGCGCCGAGGTCCGTGAGGAAGTGCGCGGCCTCGGCGCCGTCGACCACGCGGTGGTCGAACGACACGCTGAGCGTCATCACGTGCCGCAGCGCGATCTCGTCGCGGTACTCCCACGGGCGACGACGGACCGCGCCCGTCGCCACGATCGCCGCCTGGCCCGGCACGAGGATCGGGGTGCCGGTGTCGACGCCGAGCACGCCGATGTTGGTGATCGTGATCGTGCCGCCGGAGAGGTCGGCCTGGCTCGTGGTGCCGGTGCGGGCCGTCTCCGTCAGAGCGGTGAGAGCGTCGGCCAGGTCGGCGAGGCGGAGGTGGCCCGCGTCCCTGATGGTCGGCACGAGCAGCCCTCGCGGGGTCGCCGCCGCGATGCCGAGGTTGACGAAGCCGAGCTGGACGATCTCGCCGGCGGCCTCGTCCCAGCGGGCGTTGAGGGACGGGTTGTGGGCGACGGCGATCGTCAGTGCCTTCGCGACCATCGTGAGGAGCGTGATGCGGTGGCCGGTCAGGGCTGGGTCGGCCCGGAAGGCCTCCATGAGCTCCAGCGTCGGTGTGACGTCGACCGTCAGGGACGTCGAGGCGTGCGGGGCGGTGAACGCGCTCGCCACCATCGCTGCGGCCGTCTGCCTGCGGACGCCCGCGACGCGGATGTGGACCTCGTCGAGCGGAGCCGTCGGCCGTACCGCGGTCGACGTCGGAGCCGCCGAGTCCGGCTGGTGCACGGGCGGCGTGATCCCGAGCCTGCGCCGCGGAGCCGCCGGTGCCTCCGCCGGCCGGTGAGCACCGGGTGCGGGTGCCGAGCTCGACACGACGTGCAGCACGTCATCCCGCGTGATGGTGCCGTCGTGCCCGGTGCCCTCGACCCGGTTGAGGTCGACGCCGAGGTCGTGCGCGAGCTTGCGGACCGGCGGCAGCACCTTCGGACCGATGCGGTGACCCGCGAGCGCCAGCCCGGCCTCGTGCTCGGCGACGGCGTGCGCCGCGACCCACTCCGCGGACCGTGACCGCCGGTGCGGCCGGTCCGACGCCTCGACGAGCGGGCCGTACCCGACGAGCACCGCGGTGCGCTCGGGCGCGGCCGTGGTGTCGGCCGCGACCTCGGAGGCTCCCTGGGACGCGACCTCGGACCGTGCCGCTTCGACGGCGGGCGCCGGTGCCGGCTCGTCGGCCGTGGCCTCGACCCGTTCCTCGACCGCGATCGTCATGATCGGCGCACCCACGGCGACGGTGGTCCCGGGGGAGACGGCGAGCGACTGGACGACCCCCGCGTACGGCGACGGCAGCTGGACGAGGGCCTTCGCCGTCTCGACCTCCGCGACCACCTGGTTGAGCGTGACGGTGTCGCCGACGGCGACGGTCCACTCGACGAGGTCGGACTCGGTGAGGCCCTCGCCGAGGTCGGGCATCGTGACCTGCTTGTCGGTGGTCATGACGCACTCCATCCGGTCAGGGAGTGCTGGCGGCCCATGACCTGGTCCACGGCGTCGAGGAGGCGGTCGAGGTCGGGCAGGAAGTGCTCCTCGAGCTGGGCGGGCGGGTAGGGGGTGTCGAAGCCGGTCACGCGCACGGGGGCCGCGTGCAGCACGGGGAAGCAGCGCTCCGTGATGCTCGCGGCGATCTCGGCCCCGAGCCCACCGCTGCGCTGCGCCTCGTGGGTGACGACGAGCCGACCGGTCCTGCGGACGGACGCCTCGACGGTGTCGAGGTCGAGCGGGGACAGGGAGCGCAGGTCGACGACCTCGATCGACAGCCCTTCGTCCGCCGCAGCCAGTGCCGCGTCCCGCGCGGTGATGACGAGCGGCCCGTACGCGACGAGGGTCACGTCGGTGCCCTCGAGGACCACGCGCGCCCGGTCGAGGGCCAGCGCGTCGTCGAGCGACTCGTCGACCTCGCCCTTGACCCAGTACCGCCGCTTCGGCTCGAAGAACACGACCGGGTCGTCGCACGCGATCGCCTGACGGAGCATCGTGTGGGCGTCCTGCGGGCTCGCGCACGTGACGACGCGCAGGCCCGGCGTGTGGGCGAAGTACGCCTCGGGCGACTCGGAGTGGTGCTCGACGGCGCCGATGCCGCCGCCGTACGGGATGCGGATGGTGATCGGCATCCGCACCGTCCCGCCGGTCCGGTAGTGCAGCCGCCCGACCTGCGTGACCAGCTGGTCGAGCGCCGGGTAGACGAAGCCGTCGAACTGGATCTCCACGACGGGCCGGTAGCCCCGGTAGGCCAGGCCGACGGCGACGCCCACGATCCCGGCCTCGGCGAGCGGGGTGTCCATCACGCGGTCGGCACCGAAGTCCCGCTGGAGCCCGTCGGTCACCCGGAAGACGCCGCCGAGGCGGCCGATGTCCTCGCCCAGCAGCACCACGGTCGGATCGTCGTCGAGGGCGTGCCGCAGACCCGACCCGAGGGCGGCGGCCATGGTGGAGACGGCCATCACTCCTCACCCTCGAACATCGCGAGGTATGCGGAGTACTGGCTGCGCTGCCGCTCCAGCTCGGCCGACGGTTCGACGAGCACGTGGTCGAACAGGCTCGACGGCGGCGGGGCGGCAAGTCCGTAGGTGGCGTCGCGCAGCTGCGTCGCGAACGCCTCGGCCCGCTCCTTGACCTCCTGCGCACGATCCTCGGAGAGCGCCCCGTGCGCGTGCAGCAGTCTCTCGACGCGGACCACCGGATCCTTGGCGGCCCACTGCGCGCGGACCTCCGGGTCGGCGTAGCGGGTCGGGTCGTCGGACGTGGTGTGCGGGCCCATCCGGTACGTCACGGCCTCGACGAACGTCGGGCCCTCGCCGCGTCGTGCCCGGTCGAGCGCGACGCGGGTCGCGGCCGTCACGGCCAGCACGTCGTTCCCGTCGACCCGGACGCTCGGGATGCCGTAGCCGGGGGCGCGGTCCGCGACCGGGCGCCGGGCCTGCAGACCGACCGGCTCGGAGATCGCCCACTGGTTGTTCTGGCAGAAGAACACGACCGGCGCGGCGAAGGTCGCCGCGAACACCATCGCCTCGTGCACGTCGCCCTTGCTCGTCGCACCGTCGCCGAAGTACGCGACGGCGACGGAGTCGACGCCGTCCTTCTGGCAGCCGAGCGCGTACCCGGTGGCGTGCAGCGTCTGCGCGCCGATCATCACCTGCGGTGTCGCCATGCCGACCGTGCGAGGAGCCCAGCCCGCGAGCGCGGTGCCCCGCCAGGTCCGGACCAGGTCCGTCGGCGTGACACCGCGGCAGTACGCGACGCCGTTCTCGCGGTAGCTGGTGAACACGAAGTCGTCGGTCCGCAGGGCGCGGGCCGAGCCGACCTGCGCGGCCTCCTGGCCCAGCAGCGGCGGCCACAGCCCGAGCTGTCCCTGCCGCTGGAGCGCCACGGCCTCGACGTCGAAGCGGCGCACCACGACCATGTCCTCGTAGAGCGCGAGGAGGGCGTCGTCGTCGACGTCCTCGACCCACGGGTCGTAGACGGGGTCCGGGTGGCGGGTGCCCTCGGGGGAGAGCAGCTGGACCATCGCTCCCCAGTCGGGGGCGGGGAGGTGGTCGCTCTGGGCGTGGGCACGTGGGGCGCGCCCGTCGGACACATCTGAACGCAACATGTTTCGCTCCGTCGGTCGGCGGAGCCCGTCGCTCTTGTGAAGCAGAGGCTCCATTGCCTGATGTCCCGCCAATGTAAGTCCGGCAGGGACCTTGTGCCCATGCGCCGGGTGGGTGTCGTGCTGGGCACGCGGCGGGTGTCGTGCTGGGCGCGCGGCGGGTGTCGTGCTGGGCGCGCGGCGGGTGTGCACCGGACGGCGCACAATGACGACGTCGACAGGAGGCAGACGATGGACAAGGTTGTCCGTTCCGCCGTCGAGGCGGTCTCCGACATCCCCGACGGGGCGACCCTCGCGGTCGGTGGATTCGGTCTGTGCGGTATCCCGAGCGTGCTGATCCGCGCTCTGCTGGACTCCGGCGTCAAGGACCTGGAGGTGGTGAGCAACAACTGCGGGGTGGACGACTGGGGGCTCGGCCTGCTGCTGCAGGAGCACCGCGTCCGGCGCGTCGTCGCCTCGTACGTGGGGGAGAACAAGGAGTTCGCCCGACAGTTCCTGGCCGGAGAGCTCGAGGTGGAGCTCACCCCGCAGGGCACGCTCGCCGAGCGCCTCCGTGCAGGAGGAAGCGGGATCGCGGCGTTCTACACGCGGACGGGCGTGGGCACCCAGGTCGCCGAGGGAGGCCTGCCGTGGCGGTACGACGCCGACGGCGCTGTCGCTGTCGCGTCCCCGCCCAAGCCGGTCGAACGGTTCCTGGTGCGGGGCGTCGAGCAGGAGTTCGTCCGCGAGGAGGCGATCAGTGCGGACTTCGCTCTCGTGCGCGCCGCCGTGGGCGACCCGGCGGGCAACCTGGTGTTCCGCGGGTCGGCCCGCAACTTCAACCCGCTCTGCGCGGCCGCGGGAGCGGTGGCCGTCGCGGAGGTCGAGCGCCTCGTCCCGGTGGGGTCGCTGGATCCCGACCAGATCCACCTGCCGGGGATCTTCGTCGACCGGGTCGTCGAGCTGACGCCCGAGCAGGCCGCCGAGAAGCGGATCGAGCGGCGCGCCGTCCGCGTGGGGGGTCCGTCATGAGCCTGACCAGGGAGCAGCTGGCTGCTCGTGCGGCGCAGGAGCTGCCCGACGGCAGCTACGTCAACCTCGGCATCGGGCTGCCGACCCTGGTGCCGAACTACCTGCCGCCCGGCGTCGAGCTCGTGCTCCAGTCGGAGAACGGCGTGCTCGGCGTCGGACCGTACCCGGCCGACGACGAGGTCGACGCCGACCTCATCAACGCCGGGAAGGAGACCATCACCGTGAGGCCCGGGGCGAGCTACTTCGACTCCGCGACGAGCTTCTCGATGATCCGCGGCGGCAAGGTCGACGTTGCCGTCCTCGGAGCGATGCAGGTCTCGGTCAATGGGGACATCGCCAACTGGATGATCCCCGGGAAGATGGTCAAGGGCATGGGCGGCGCGATGGACCTCGTGCACGGCGCCCGCCGGATCGTCGTCCTCATGGAGCACGTGGCCCGTGACGGCTCGCCGAAGGTGCTGTCCGAGTGCACGCTGCCGCTGACGGGCAAGGGGGTCGTCGACCGGATCATCACCGACCTCGCCGTCATCGACGTCACCCCGGGCGGCCTGGTGCTGCGGGAGCGGGCGCCGGGAGTGTCGGTCGACGACATCCTCGCCGCGACTCCGTCCGTGCCCCTGGCCAGGAGCGACGTCCCCGAGATGGTCCACTCATGACCGGGCGCGAGGTGGTCCTGCTGGGGTTCGCGCGGACGCCCATGACGCGGCTCAACGGGTCACTGTCCGGGCTGAGCGCCGCCGAGCTCGGGGCCGTCGCGATCCGCGGCGCCCTGGCCCGCGCGGACATCCCGCCGGCGCTGGTCGACCAGGTGATCATGGGTCAGGTGGTCCAGGCCGGTGCCGGCCAGAACCCCGCCCGGCAGGCCGCCCACCGGGCCGGGCTGCCGTGGACGGTGCCGGCGACGACCGTCAACAAGGTGTGCCTGAGCGGCCTCACGGCGATCGTCGACGCGGCCCGGCTGATCCGCTCGGGGGAGGCCGACGTGGTCGTCGCCGGCGGCCAGGAGTCGATGAGCCAGGCGCCCCACGTCCTGCCCGGGTCGCGCCGCGGCTGGACCTACGGCGACCTGCAGGCCGTCGACTCGCTGGCGCACGACGGGCTGACCGACGCCTTCGACCATGCGTCGATGGGGGCGTCGACCGAACGGGGGAACGCGTCGCTGGGGATCGGTCGTCGGGAGCAGGACGAGGTCGCGGCGGCGAGCCACCGCCGTGCGGCCGCCGCCGTCGAGTCCGGGGTGTTCGCGGCGGAGATCGTGGGTGTGGACGCGCCGCAGCGGCGCGGGTCGCCGCTGCGCGTGGAGACCGACGAGGGCATCCGGCCCGACACGACGGTGGAGTCGCTGGCCGCGCTGCGACCGGCCTTCGCGGCCGACGGGACGATCACCGCGGGCAACGCGTCGCCGCTCACCGACGGGGCAGCGGCGGTCGTGGTCTCGGCCCGGGACGTCGCCGAGGCTCGCGGGCTGACGTGGCTCGCGTCGCTCGGCGGGTCCGGGCAGGTCGCCGGGCCGGACACGTCGCTGCACTCCCAGCCGTCCGCAGCGATCGACGCCGCGCTCAAGCGCTCCGGGTGGTCGCTCTCGGACGTGGACCTCGTGGAGATCAACGAGGCGTTCGCCTCCGTCGTCGTGCAGTCGCTCGGGGACCTCGGCTACCCGCTCTCGCAGACGAACGTGCACGGCGGCGCGATCGCTCTCGGGCACCCGATCGGGGCGTCCGGTGCCCGGCTGGCCGGGCACGCCGCCATGGAGCTCGCACGACGGGGGCACGGACGCGCGGCGGTCGCACTGTGCGGCGGTGGAGGGCAGGGCGAGGCGCTGCTGCTCTGGCGGGACAATGACTGAGTGACCACGGGACCCGGACTGCCACAACGGCTCGACCACACGTTCACCGCACCCATCGGCGTCGAGGTGAAGGGTGAGGTGTGGTCGTGCGTCGAGATGCCCGGTTCGGCCGCCTTCTTCGGTACCGGCAGAAGCGTCAAGGTCGTCGCCACGGTCGACGCGGTCCCGGTGACAGCAGCCTTCATGCCGACGGGCACCGGCGGACACATGCTGTCGATCAGCGCGAAGCTGCGCGCCCGTCTCGGCAAGGCGGTCGGTGACGAGGTGACGGTCCACCTGGAGCAGCGCCTGTCTTGAGGGCACCCCGCGGTCCCTCGGCCGCCGCATCCTCCGGGGGCGACTGCGCCGACCCGGCCGCCGCAATCCTCCGGCGGCGACCGGCGCCCCGGTGTTGGCTCCCTACCGGCGTGCGACCACGGGTCGCACGCGCCCCCCTCGGTCCGAGCAACCGTCACGGCGTCGCGGTCGTCGAGTGCCATGAGTTGAGAACCTTGGGCGGCCCGCCGTCCGGGAGCATCACCGCGACTGCGAGGACGCCGTGCGTCGTGATGGCATCGAGGTCGCCCACCTGACCGACGACCCCGGCGACGGCCTCGTCGGTCAGGCGGATCGTCTCGTCGGCGTTCGCGCTCACGGTGTCCACGTACTCGTAGGCGATGGTCGCGACAGCACCGCCCTTGACGGCGACCACCCGTACCGCACCGCGAGGACCCGTGGGGTCCTCGCCGTCGCCGAGGGGGCGGACCTCGTGCTGCGTGAGGGTGCCGATGTCGCTGGGCACAGCCGTGATCTCCTCGCGGTAGGCGGTGAGGCCGTCGTCGGGCACGAGTGTCCCGGCGTCACCCGTCGTGGCGTACGTCTGGACGGCCGTCATCGCCTCGACCGCCGCTGCCCGTTGCGCGGGCGTCGCGGTGCTGGCGCGACCAGGTGGCAGGGGTCGCGGGACCTCGTCCTTCTCGAGCGCGCTGTCGGTGACGAGACGCCACGGCTCGAGCACCGAGCCGCGCTCGTACACGCGCAGCTCGACCACGTCACCGAGTCCGCTGGCCTCGCCGGTGGATGCCGTGGTGGTGGTCGCCATGAACCACATGGGGTACGAGTCGAAGGCCGGAGCGAACACCTGCAGCGCGAGGTGGTCCGGACGTACGGAGCCGCCGTCTCGCCCCTCGCCTTGGCGAGCAGCGTCGAGAAGACGTCGGAGCGCAAGGGTGCCCCCGAGTCGACCGCCTCCCAGCCGCTCGGGTCATGGCTCTGCACGCTCAGCGCGATCGCCGCGTTGTTGCGCTCGTCGTAGGAGGCGAAGGCCGGCAGGATCTCGTCGTCGAGGATGGCTGTGCGCACCGGGGTGGTCTGTGTCGTGTCGACGCGCTCCGGGAGTGCCGCGCAGCCCGTCAGGATCGTCGCGCCCGCCAGTCCGAGGACGGTGAGGCGAGGTCGGAAACCTGCACGCGCACTCCGGGACCAGACGGAACCGCTCTGCACCGGCTCGGACGGTGCCTGCTCGGGCGCCACGTCGGCACCGACAGGCTCGCTCGGCGTGCGCCCACCGCGACGGAGCAGCGCGATCCCGATGCCGACCAGCACCAGTCCGGCAGCGGTCGTCGCGAGAGCCGTGACGAAGCCGTGAGGGACGGCCACTCCCAGCGTCACCGTCAAGGCGCCGCCGGTCGGGCCGGAGACCACGACGATCGAGACCGGCTCACCGGTGAGCGCGACGTCGAGGCGCTGGGTTCCGGACCCTGACGTGCTGTGGTCCCAGAAGGTGGTGGTCTCGGGGGCGACCGGGGCCGCAGTGAGCGTGCCGACCGTCGTCTTCCCCGACAGCGTGCCGTTCGCGTCGACCTTCGTGATCCGGAGCCGCGTGACGTCGGTGAGATAGCTGCCGACGTCCACCGGGTTGGCGACGCCGACGAACACCGTGCCGCCGGCGTTGCGTGCCGCCACCTCCACCGTCGCGTTCCGGTACGGGAACAGGTCCGCCGCGGTGAGCGCGGTCCGGGCGCCGCCCGACACGGTCGTCGTGGACGGCAGCGTGGCGACGTCGTCGGGACCGATGGCGAGCCCGACGACGGCACCGAGCAGCGCGAGGGCCGCACCCGCGACGATGGAGAGCACCGAGAAGGTGCGGCGCATGACGTCCCCCTTGTGGTCGAGTGACGTGGAACGTAGCAGCGCTGGTCAGCGACGTTCGCGCGTCATCCACAGGAGTCGAGGGCCGGGGATCAGTCGGGCAGCAGCGGGACGGCGAGGCCCTCGCCGGCCCGCAGCAGGCTGCCGCGCACCAGCGCGCCCTTGCCGAACCGTGACGACACCGCGTCCACCGCCGCGTCGAGCCCGCCGAGGTCCGGGCCGTCCAGCGGAAGGGTGGGCTGCACGATCGAGTCGGACCCCAGCCGGGTCAACGCGATGCCGACGAGCGTGATCCCGCGGTCTCGGACCAGTGGTGCGGCGGCGTCCAGCAACCCCACGGCCGCCGCGGCGACGTCGGCCCCCGAGGTGGTGTTGTGCAGGAACGACCTCGACCGCGTGGCACGCGTGTAGTCGTCGAACCGCAGGCGCAGCACGACCGTCCCGGTCGTCCGGTTCGCCTTGCGCATCCGGCGGCACACGCGGTCGACGAGCCCGAGGAGGGCCGCCCGGACGAACTCCGGTGAGTGCGGCCCGCGGCCGACCGCCCGCTGCGCACCGATCGAGCCGCGGGCGCGGCCGGTGACGACCTGTTCGGGCGTGCGCCCGTGCACGACAGCGAACAGGTGCCTCCCGGCAGCCCTTCCCAGGGCTCCCATCAGGACGGACTCCGGGAGCGACGCCACGTCGCCCGCGGTGACGAGCCCGTACCCGTGCAGCTTGCGGGCCGTCACGTCACCGACGCCCCAGAGCTGCTCGAGAGGCAGCGGGTGCAGGAAGGCCTCCTCGCCGTCCGGCGGCACGAGCAGCAGGCCGTCGGGCTTGGCGACCCGGCTGGCGACCTTGGCGAGGAACGGCGTGCGGGCGACGCCGACCGTGATGGGCAGGCCCACCTCGTCGAGCACCTGGGCACGCAGCCGCGCCGCGATGTCCACCGGGGGGACGTCGATGTGGTGCAGGCCTGCGACGTCGAGGAACGCCTCGTCGATCGACACGCCCTGGACCTGCGGCGTCGTGCGGTGGAAGAGGTCGAACACCGCGCGGCTGGCCTCGACGTAGGCGTCGAACCGAGGCCGCACCTCGATCAGGCCCGGGCACAGCATGCGGGCCTCGCGGCCGCTCATCGCCGTCTTCACGCCCTGACGCTTGGCCTCGTAGGACGCGGCCAGCACCACGCCGCCGCCCACCGCGACCGGGCGGCCGCGGAGCCGAGGGTCATCGCGCTGCTCGACGGCCGCGTAGAACGCGTCGAGGTCGGCGTGCAGGATCGCGGCGGTGCGTGGGCTGGAGGGCACGAACACATGTTCGATCCGACCACTGACATCGCCCTACCCGACGACGGGCGGTCGGCCCCAGCAGAGGCAGAACGGGTGGCCGGCGGGGTCCGCGTAGACCTGGAAACCCTCGGCGGCAGTGCGGTCCTCGGGCGGCCTGGAGAAGCCGAGCGCCGAGTGCGAGGGCCTCCTCGTGAGCGGAGTCGAGGTCCTCCACGTAGAGATCCAGGTGGATCTGCTGCTGTTCGCCGTCCGGCCAGTCCGGCTGGACGTGGTTCGGCGCGAGCTGGAAACCGAGCCGAGGGCCGCCCTCGACCGACACGGTGTGCCAGTCGTCCTCCGCGTCGACCGTCCCGCCGAGCAGGCCGGCCCAGAACGCGCTCTCCGCGGAGAGGTCTGCGGCGTCGAAGACGATGGTGGGGGTGCGAGTGAACCTCATGCCGGGATGCTTCCAGGGACCACCGACACCCGCCTGTCAGTTCGCGGCCACGGTGACCACCGATCCCGTGACGACTGGGCCGTCGTCGGCTCCGTCCCGGCCGATCCGCGGGTCGACGAACACGAAGACCCCGTGACGATCGCCGTGGCGCAGCGCCAGGACGCAGCTCCCGACAGAGCCCCGCGGCGGCTTCGGGGCCGGCGGCCCCAGGGCCGGGATGCAGACCCGCTCGATCGGCTCGGCCATCCGACCCTCCATCGACTCCTGCAGCACGCGCGTGACGTCGGGGACGGTCCCGTCCGACTGCCAGCAGGCGACGATCCCGTCGCCGTGCCCCTGCCCGGGGCAGTCCATGGACGGTGTCGCGCCCTCCGGCGGGGCCACGGACCGGGCCTCGTCGTACGCCTGCTCACGCCGACTCGCCTCCAGCATTGCGAGGGCGTCCGGCATGACGAGGGCGGCACCTGCGCCGAGGACGCTGACCACGAGCGCGACCACCAACGGCGTGCGGAGGCGGCTCATGCGGAGGCATCGGCAGACCGACCTCGTGGCGTGAGCGCACTGCGGCTGCCCTCGCACCGGTGCGCGGCAGTGGGTGATCTCGGCGGTCCGGAGGACTGAAGGTTGTGGACAAGTGGCGGTCGCGGTCCGAGATGCCGGTTAGCGTTCCCCGCGCGGCGCCGGTCCGCACCCGGTCCGCCGGGTCGAGCGTGGAGGTTTTCGATGGCCAACCTGAACGTGTCGTACCAGGAGATGCGGGATGCGGCGACGCGCCTGACCAACGGGCAGGACGAGATCACCACCAAGCTCAACGAGCTCAAGGGGTTCATCGAGTCCCTGATCTCCTCCGGGTTCGTCACCGACCAGGCCTCCGTCGCGTTCGGCGAGTCCTACCGCCAGTTCACCCAGGGCGCCACCGACACCGTCGCCGCCCTGACCAGCCTCGGGGAGTACCTGCGCAAGGCCGCCGCCACCCTCGAGGACGCCGACACCCAGCTCGCCTCCGGCCTGCGCGGCTGACCTGACGCAGCCGAGCACGCCGGGCCGCCGCAACGGCGGCCCGGCGCCGTTCTCCGACGGGGAAGGGGCATGTCCGACGGTGGTCGACACCATCGACGTCGAGAGCACGGACGACTCCGGAGTACCGGAGAAGGGGGATGACGTGAAGCAGGAGGAGCTCTCATGAAGACTGGCTCAGCTCGCTGGGTGGGTGTGGGGCTGACCGCCGTGGGCGTGGTCGCGTTGTCGCTGAGGGCGTGGCGGGGGCTCGCCGACGGTTCGGCCTCCGGGACGATGCCCGTCGCGCTGTTGGTCGTGGCGCTGGTCCTGGGCGGTGTCGCGCTCGGGATGCGGTGGGGGATCCGTCGTGGTCGTGGCCGGCACGAGAGGCTGGCTGCCGAGCTCCCCGGCTGGACGCTGCACGAAGCCTGGGCCGACGCGTCGCTGCAGGCCGAGCTGGCGCGGGTGGGGCGCCGGGAGCGCGGGTTGCGGTCCGGTACCCGACTGACGGTCGGCTGGTCGTCGACAGGCTTCGCGGTGTGGTCGGGCCCGCGCGGCGCGGTGAACCGGTTGGTGGCCGAGCCGTGGTCGGGGATCGCGTCGGTGACGCTGGGCACCGGGGTGGCGGCGTCGACGCCACGGCCGGCGCTCGTCGTGGAGACGGTCGCGGGAGCGACGTTGGTGGTGGTGCCGTGCGGGTATGCGGGCGGCGGTCTGCTGCCGGCGTCCCGCGAGGTCGTCGTGCACCTCGTCGCGCAGGTGCGCGCTGCTCGGGACGCCGCCGCCGCGCAGCTGTGAACCTCGTGGACCGGGTCCAGCCGACCGTGGGCCGCCTGCCGGTGGCGGTGGGCTGACGCGGACGCCGCCGCCCCCTCACGACAACAGGGGCGGCGGCGTCCGTGCTGTCACGCCGGCGTCAGCTCCCGGTCCCGGGCGGCGGTGGCGATGTCCTCGCCCTCGAACGAGACCCGCGGCAGGATCCGGTCGAGCCACCCCGGCAGCCACCAGTTGGCGCGGCCCAGCAGGGTCATCGTGGCCGGCACGAGGACCATCCGGACGAGGGTGGCGTCGAGGAAGATCGCGGTGGCGAGCCCCACGCCGAACATCTTCGTGGCCGCGTCCTCGCCGAGCACGAACGCGAAGAACACCGAGACCATGATGAGCGCCGCCGATGTGATGACCCGGCCGGTGCGGGCGACGCCGTGCACCACGGACCCGGTGGGCGACCCGGAGACGGCGTACTCCTCGCGCACCCGCGACAGCAGGAAGACCTCGTAGTCCATGGACAGCCCGAACAGGATCGCGAACATGAACATCGGGATGAACGACACGATCGGCACGGTGGCCTCGAGTCCGATGAGGTCGGCGCCCCAGCCCCACTGGAACACCATCACCATGACGCCGTAGGCGGCGGCGACGCCCAGCAGGTTGAGGACCACTGCCTTGAGCGGCACCAGGACCGAGCGGAACACGAGCACGAGCAGCACGAACGACATGGCGAGCACCGCCCCGACGAAGGCGGGCAGCCGGTCGTTGACCCGGACGCCGACGTCCGCGAAGTTCGCGGCCTGCCCGCCGAGGTGCGCCTCGGCGGGGGTGCCTGCCAGCGCGGCCGGGAACACGGCGGCGCGCAGCCGGTCGATGGTGGCGGTGGTCGCCTCGTCCTGCGGTCCGGTGGTGGGGAGCACCACGACCGTGGCGATGCCCGTGGCCTCGTCGACGGTCGGCTCGCTGACGCCCGCGACGCCGGGGTCGGCGGAGATCGCGGTGACGAGCGGCCCGACCGCGCCGGGGTCGCCGTGCAGCTCGACGGCGACGACGAGCGGGCCGTTGGTGCCCGGCCCGAAGCCGTCCGCGAGCAGGTCGTACGCCTGCCGCTGCGTCCAGTCGGGCGGCAGCGCGCCGTCGTCGGGGATGCCGACGCGCAGGGCGACGACGGGCGCGGCCAGCCCGAGGAGCACCGCGGTGGCGCCGACCGCGTACAGCGCCGGGTGCCGGGTGACGTGCCCGACCCACCGCTGCCAGCCCGGGCCCTCCTGCGCGATGGCGCGCCGACCGATCACACGTCGTCCGGCGAGCGAGAGCAGGGCCGGCAGGAGGGTCGTGGACGCGGCCACCATGATCAGGACCACGACGGCGATGGCGATGCCCCCGGCGGTCATGAAGGGCACGCCCGCGACGGCGAGGCCCAGGATCGACACGACGACGATGCCGCCCGCGAAGACGACCGGCTGCCCGGCGGTCGCGAGGGCCCGGCTGACCGAGTCCTCCACGGTCATGCCGCGGGCCAGGAAGTCGCGGTGCCGGGTCATGACGAAGAGCGCGTAGTCGATACCCACCCCGAGCCCCACCATCGCGCCGAGCACGGGGGCGTAGCTGGGGATCTCGACGAGGTGGTTGATCAGCGGCATCGAGGCGACGCCCACGGCGAGGCCGAGGACCGCCATGCCGATGGGGATCGTCGCGGCCACGAAGGACCCGAACGCGAACAGCAGGATGACGAGCGCGACGAGCACGCCGACGAGCTCCCCGACGCCGGCGGGTGCGGAGTCGAACGCGAAGAACAGGTCGCCGCCCATCTCGACGCGCAGGACGGAGGTGTCGACCCCGGCTCCCAGGGCCTTGAGCCGGTCGAGGTCGGCCACGGACAGCTCGTCGAGCGGCGGGTACTGCAGCCGCAGCAGCGCGACCCGCCCGTCCGGCGACACCACGCCGGCGGTCGCCCCCGGTGGTGCACCGTCGGCGAGCGCCCCGGCCGGGTCGGTGGTGTCGAGCACGTGCGGGAGCCCGGCGGCCTCGGCCTGGAGCGCGGCCAGCGCCTCGCGGGCGGCCGCGGAGCCGGCGAACGTCTCGTCCTCGTCGGCCGGTGTGACCACGACCTGGGCCGTGACCCCGGCGCGGCTGGATCCTGTCGCTGCGAGCAGGTCGTTGGCCTGCTGGGAGTCGAGACCCGGCACCCGGAAGGAGTCCTCGAGGGTGGTGCCGTACGCGTTCGACAGGCCGACGACGGCGGCGGCGAGGACGAGCCAGGTGCCGATCACCGTCCAGCGGTGCCGGGCGGCGGACCGTCCGAGACGGGACAAGGCGTGCGACAGCATGGGGTCCTCCTGGTGGCTGAGGCATCCGGCGGCGGGCCGGCGCGAGACCCATCGTCGCGAGGCGTCGTGGCTGGTCACATCGGCCGGCGAGCCGGACGGGCACCGGCCGGACGGTCGGCCGGGCGCTGGTCCTTTCGGTCGATCCCCGGTGTGTGCCGTGTCCCTACGCTGAGCCCGTGATCATGCAGGCGGTCCGACGGCTCTGGGACGAACCCCGCGCCCCGCACGCCCCGACGAGGGTCTGGCGGGACTGGGTGCTGCTGGCGCTCGTCGTCGTCGGAGCCGTGCTGGAGGGGACGCTCCGCCGTGACGTGCCGTGGCGGCCCGTGGCGATCGTGCTCGCGCTCGGGCTGGCTCCCGTGCTCATGATCCGGCGGACGCGGCCGCTGGCGGCGGTCACGGTGGCCTTCGGGGCGGTGATGGTCACCGACCTGGTCTCGCTGGCGGCCCGCACCCCGGCCTCCGTCGGTCTCGGCACCACGGCGTACGTGCTGATCCTCGTGTACGCGCTGTACCGCTGGGGCGCCGGGAGGGAGGTGGTGCTCGGCTCCGCGGTCACAGCGGCGGCCTTCACGCTGGGCACGGTCCGGGACTACACGACGTGGGGTGACGCGGTCTTCGGGTTCGTCGTCGTCGCGTTCGCCGCGGCGCTCGGCTCCACGGTGCGGCTCGTGCGGACGTCGCGGCTCCGCGAGCTCGACCAGGTGCGGATGCGCGAGCGCGAGCAGCTGGCGCGGGAGCTCCACGACACCGTGGCCCACCACGTGTCCGCGATGGTGGTGCGCGCCCAGGCCGGCCGGGTCGTCGCGGCCACCCGTCCGGAGGCGGCGGGGGAGGCGCTCGCGGTCATCGAGGCCGAGGGGGCGCGGACGCTCCGGGAGATGCGGACCATGGTCGGTGCGCTGCGGGCCGGCGAGGACGCCGACCTGGCGCCCGCGCGCGGGATCGCGGACATCGAGCCGCTGGCCCGGTCGCTCGGCGGCGACCCGCAGGTCGACGTGCAGCTCACCGGGGCTCTGGACGACCTGGGCCCGGCCGTCGGGGCGGCGGTGTTCCGGATCGTGCAGGAGTCCCTCACCAACGCGCTCCGCCATGCGCGGCACGCCACCCGCATCGTGGTCCGGGTGGTCGGGGATGATCGTCAGGTGTGCTTCACGGTGACGGACGACGGTGACCCTGCGACGTCGCGGGTGCCCGGCTACGGCATGGTCGGCATGACGGAGCGGGCCGCGCTGCTCGGTGGCACGGTCTCGATCGGGCCGGGGCCGGACCGTGGCTGGGTCGTCGACGGGTCCCTGCCGCGTGTCCGGGCGACCGCGTGAGCATCCGCGTGCTGGTCGCCGACGACCAGGAGATCGTGCGGACCGGGCTGCGGATGATCCTCGACGCACAGCCGGGCATCGAGGTGGTCGCGGAGGCCCGTGACGGTCGGGAGGCCGTCCGCCTCGCCCGGGAGCTCCGGCCGGACGTGTGCCTCCTCGACATCCGGATGCCGCAGGTCAACGGGCTCGAGGCCACCCGGCTGATCGTGGGTTCCGGCGACGAGGACGTGCCCGCGGTCGTCGTCATCACGACGTTCGACCTCGACGAGTACGTGCACGGCGCACTGCGTGCCGGTGCCCGGGGGTTCCTGCTCAAGGACGCCGGGCCGGAGCTGCTTGCGCAGGCGGTCCGTGCGGCGGCGGACGGGGAGGCGCTGATCGCGCCGAACGTCACCGTGCGGCTGCTGGCCGCGTTCGCGGGCACGGGTCCGCCCCGGCTCCCGCAGCAGCCGATCGACCCGCTCACCGCCCGGGAGGAAGAGGTGCTCCTGACGGTCGCGCGGGGACTCACCAACGCCGAGATCGCGGACGAGCTGCACATCGGCCTGAGCACGGTGAAGACGCACCTCGGCTCGCTGATGGCGAAGCTCGGGGCACGGAACCGCGTCGAGATCGCAATGTGGGCGTACGAGACGGGTCGCGTCACGTCGTGACCGCGAGGGCGACCGGTCGCCCAGGTGAACCGGCGGTCCTGCTCCGCTCGCCCGGACGGTGTGCATGAGGAACATTGGGTTCTGGCGTGTGCCCGAGACGGGAGGCAGGCGTGCGCGTGCGCAACGGTGCCACAGTGGTCGTGACAGTGCTCGTCGCGGCGCTCGCCATGACCGCGCCGACACGGCCCGCCGCGGCGGCCCCGCCCGTCACGGTGTGCGCCTCGCCCACGTCGACGCTCGACGGCGGCGGCAGCATGGACCTCACGATCGGCGCCGGGGAGGTGCTGCTCCTGACCGGCGGGACGTACACGGGTCGGCTGGACCTGCTGCCCGACGGCACCGCCTGCGTGGACACCGACGCGGCCCTCGAACCCCAGAACGTCAAGAGTCCGGCCGGTGACCTGGTCGTCCTCGGGTCGGTGGACCTGCCGGCCGTCACGTCCGACTCCGGGTTCGACCTGGTGGTCGTGGGATCCGCCACGCTCGGCAACCTCACCCTGGACGACTCGAGCGAGCTCACGGTCGCGACGACCGGCTCCGTGCGGACCGGGAACCTGAGGGCGAACTCCGGCTCGCTGATCGACAACGCCGGCGTCCTCGACGTCCGGCTGACCACGGACGCCGGCTCGACGCTGGTGAACTCCGGCGACCTGGTCACCCGCTCCGGGCTCGCGGTCGACGGGGCGCTGCGGAACACCGGGCACATCCAGGTGGTCGGGGGTGCGTCCAAGCTGAACGTGGGCTCGACGATGAGCAACGAGTGCGTCATCGACGCGAGCGGCGACGTCACCGTCAACAGCGGCAGCGCGGCCGGTGTCACGAACGCCGGCATCATCCGTGCGCTCGCCGGCGGCCTGCGGATCGGCAAGGACGGTGTGTTCACCCAGACCCCGGACGGCATCACGGTCGCCGGGTCGCTCGACAGCTCCGGCACCGTCGACGGTTTCGGTCGCTTCCGGTTCACGGGGACCACCCACACCGAGCTCGTCTTCGCCGGTGCCAGTGACGCCCAGCCCATCGTCGTGCACGACGTCACGCCTCCACCGCCGCCGCAGGTGTTCGACGAACAGGCGGGGGCCGTCGCCAACACGGTCCCCGGTGTGGTGGAGAGCCCACCGCCGGGCGCGCTGGTCGGTACGTGCACCGGGGCGTCGGCCGTCGCCGACGTCCTGATGACCAAGGAAGGCCCGGCCTCCGTCTCCGCGGGCGGCACTGTCAGCTACGCGGTCACGGTCCACAACGCCGGGCCCGGGACAGCGACGGGCATCACGGTCACCGACTCGCTTCCGCCCGAGCTGACGGGCGCGTTCGCGAGCAACGGTGGCGTCGTGTCCGGCGGGACGGTCACCTGGACGGTGGCGTCCCTGGCGGACCAGGGGGACGTCACGCTGGTGGTCGGCGGGTTCGCGCCCGGGTCGGGGTCGTTCACCAACACGGTGAGCGCGACGAGCACGACGAGCGACCCGAACCCCGCCAACAACGACGGGTCCACGCCAGGGCAGTCCGTGGTGACCAAGGTGAACGGCACCCTGCCCGCGGAGAACCTGCCACCGGCCGTCGGCGACGTCGTGGTGTCCACCCGCGCGACGCAGACCGTCGCCGGCGCGGTTCCCGTCAGCGACCCGGACCAGGGGCAGGAGGTCGTCACCGCGCTCGCGTGGCAGCCGGCGCACGGCGTCGCGACCGCCGGACCGGACGGCGTATTCGAGTACACGCCAGCCGGCAGCTACACGGGCGTCGACGAGTTCGCCGTCGAGGGGTGCGACAACGGGCGTCCGGTGCTGTGCGGGACGGGGACGGTCACGGTCGTCGTGGCGCCCCTCGCGGTCCGGGACGGGGCCGAGACCACCCAGAACGTGGCGGTCTCCATCCCGGTGCTGACCAACGACATCGGCGACACCGTCGGCGGTCCCCAGGTCGTCGACGACCCCGCGCACGGTACGGCTGCCGTGGTCGGCGAGGAGATCGAGTACACGCCGGGCCTCGACTACGTCGGCCCCGACGTGTTCACGTACAAGGTCTGCTCGAACCCGGTCACCGTGTGCGGCCAGGCGGTCGTGGCCGTCGACGTCGCCGCCCCGAACGCGGCACCGACGGCGCAGGACGTGGCAGTCGCAGGGCCCGCCGACTCGCCCGTCTCGGGCATCGTGCCCGTGAGCGACCCGGACTTCGCGCAGCAGCTGTCCGTGACCCTGGACGTGCCGCCGCCCGCCGGTGAGGCGGTGGTGGACCCGGACGGGTCGTTCACGTTCACGCCACCGCCGGACACCGCGGACGTGTTCACGTTCGGGGTGGAGGTCTGCGACGACCACCCGGGCCAGCTCTGCGACCCCGCCACCGTGACCGCGACGGTCACGCCCGTCGCGCACCCGGACGCCGCGTCCACCGTCGCCGGGACGCCCGTGACGTTCAGCCTGACCGCGAACGACCGCGGCGGCGTGGGCACAGCGACGGTCGTCGCGCCCGGGCCGGCGGACGGTACCGCCGCCGTCGCCGCCGACGGGCGGGCCACGTACACCCCGGACCCTGGCTTCACCGGCCAGGACGCCTTCGAGTACGCGGTGTGCGCCTCCGCGCAGGCGACGCTGTGCACCACCGGCACCGCGACCGTGTCCGTGGACGCCGCGCCGCTGCCTCCGGTCCAGATCGAGCCCGCGGACCTCACGACCACGGCGACCGTGCCCGTCGTGGCCGACCTGCAGTTCAACCACGCCGCCGCCGACCTGACCTTCACGCTGCCGACCGCTCCGGAGCACGGGGCGGCGACCGTCGCCGGCAGCGGGCGGGTCACGTACACCCCGGCCGGCGAGTTCACCGGCCGTGACCGGTTCACCGTGCGGGCGTGCTCGAACCTGGAGCCGGCCAACTGCGGGACGGCGGCGGTCACCGTCACGGTCCTCCCCGTCGCCGGTGACGACACCGCGGTCGTCGAGGCGGGCGGCAGCGTCGACGTCCCGGTCGGGGCGAACGACGTCGGCGCGGTCGGCCCACCGCAGGACCTGTCCGACCCGGCCCACGGGAGCGTGGTCGTGACCGGCCCGGTGCGGTACACGCCCGACGACGGCTTCGTGGGCGACGACAGCTTCACGTACACGGTCTGCTCCACGGTCGACACCGACGTGTGCGCGACAGCGACCGTCTCGGTGGTGGTGACCGAGCCGCCGAACGAGCCGCCGTCCGCCCAGGACGCGACGGTGGCGGGACCGGCGGACGCCCCGGTCTCCGGGCGGGTCGTGGTCTCCGACCCGGACGCCGGTCAGGTGCTGACCGTGACGCTGACCGCCCCACCGGCAGCCGGCGTCGCGGTCGTGCACCCCGACGGGACGTTCACGTTCACACCACCGGCGGACACCGCGGACACGTTCACGTTCGGAACGCAGGTCTGCGACGACCATGCCGACCCGCTGTGCGACGAGGCGGTCGTCACCGCGACGATCGCCCCGGTCGCGTTCCTGGACGTCGCAACCACGGCGGCCGGCGTCCCGGTGACGTTCTCCCTGACGGGGAACGACAGGGGCGGGGTCGGTGAGCCGTCGCTCGTCGCGCCCGGACCCACGGACGGTTCGGTCGACCTCGAGCCGGGTGGCCTCGCGACGTACACCCCGGATGCCGGGTTCGTGGGCGACGACGACTTCGAGTACCGGGTGTGCGCGAGCGCCGACGCGGCGTCGTGCACCACGGGCATCGCGACGGTGAACGTCGGCGCGGCGCCGCTGCCGCCGGTACAGATCGAGCCGGCTGACCTGACCACGACGGCCACGATCCCGGTGGTGGCGGACCTCCGGCTCAACTACGACGCGGCGGACGTGGACGTCAACGTCTCGACCGCCCCGGAGCACGGGTCGGCGAGCGTCGCGGGCAGCCGGGTCACCTACGCCCCGGCAGGCGCGTTCACCGGCCGCGACCAGCTCACCGTACGGGCGTGCTCGCTGGCTGAGCCCGCCAACTGCGGGACAGCGGTCGTCACGGTGACGGTGCTCCCGGTCGCCGGGGACGACTCCGCGGTCGCCATCGCCGGGGGCAGCGTCGACATCCCGGTCGAGGTCAACGACGTCGGGGCCGTCGGCGCACCGCGGGACCTCACCGACCCCGCTCACGGCGCGGCCGAGGTCACCGCGTCGGTCCGCTACACCCCGGACGACGGGTTCGTCGGCGACGACGCCTTCACGTACACGATCTGCTCGACGGTCGACCTCGACGTGTGCGCGACGGCCATGGTCTCGGTCGTGGTGACCGAGCCGCCCAACGAGCCGCCGACCGCACAGGACACGAGCGTGACGGGCCCCGCGGACGCCCCGGTGTCCGGCCAGGTCGTCGTGTCCGACGCCGACTTCGACCAGCAGCTGACCGTCGTCCTCGTCGTGCCGCCGTCCGCGGGCACCGCAGTGGTCGATGCGGACGGCTCGTTCACGTTCACCCCGCCGGCAGACACCGCCGACGTGCTGACGTTCGGTGTGCAGGTGTGCGACGACCACCCCGACCAGCTCTGCGACCCGGCGACCGTGACCGTCACCGTCACCCCCGTCGCGCACCCGGACGCCGCAGCGACGACGGCGGGCGTCCCGGTGACCTTCCCGCTGACCGTCAACGACCGTGGCGGCGTCGGGGTGCCGGTCGTCGTCGACGGTCCTGCGGACGGCACGGTGACCATCGAGGCGGACGGCCGGGCGACGTACACGCCGGACCCGGGGTTCACGGGCGACGACAGCTTCCGCTACTCGACCTGTGCCACGGCGGAGCCGACCTTGTGCGCCACGGGTTCCGCCACCGTGCACGTCGACACGCAGCCCTTGCCGCCGGTCGAGCTCCAGGACGAGGCGCTCACGACGATCGCGACCGTGCCGGTGGTCGCCGACCTGACGTACAACCACGCGGCGGCCGACCTGCGGTTCACCGTGTCCTCGGGTCCGACCCGCGGCACCGCGTCCGTCGACGCCGTCGGCCGCGTGGTCTACTCCCCGATCGGAGAGCTCACCGGACGGGACCGGTTCACCGTGCAGGCGTGCTCGGTGCTCGAGCCGGCCAGCTGCGGGACCGCCGTCGTCGATGTGACCGTGCTCCCGGTCGCCGAGGACGACACCGCGGTCGTCGAGGCCAACGGTGCCGTCGACATCCCGGTCGAGGCGAACGACGTCGGCTCCGTCGGCGGCATCGAGGACCTGACCCAGCCGCCGCACGGCACGGCGCAGGTCAGTGCCTCGGTCCTGTACGTACCGGACAACGGGTTCGTCGGCACCGACGCCTTCAGCTACACGATCTGCTCGACCGTCGACGCCGACGTGTGCGCGACCGCGACCGTCCAGGTCGCGGTCCAACCCCTGGCGACCGGGGACGTGCTCGCCACCGAGGCCGGAGCCCCGGGCACGGAGGACCTGCTCGCCAACGACGTGGTCGGCCCTGATCCGGTGGCGACACTCCTCTCGGGTCCGTCCCACGGGACGGCGACCGTCGCGGGCGGCGTGCTCACGTACACGCCGGACGGCACGTTCACCGGTCACGACCAGCTCGTCTACGAGGTGTGCGCCCCGGTGCAGCCGGTGTGCGCACAGGCGCAGGTCCTCGTCGAGGTGTCCCCGGACGTGAACCCGGTCCTGACCAGGACCGTCGAGAGCACGTCGATCGAGATCGACGTCACGGCCAACGACTTCGGCGACGCCGGCACGCCCGTCGTCACCCGCCCGCCGGCGCACGGCACGGTCACCGGCGGCGGGCTCGAGCTCGTCCGGGCGATCGTCGGCACGGGGAACGTCGAGCTCTCGGCCGTCGAGCCGCTCGTGTACACGCCCGAGCCCGGTTACGTCGGCCCGGACAGCTTCCTCTACTCGCGTTGCGCCGAGTCGACGACGCTCTGCAGCGAGACGGCCGTGGTCGTCGTGGTCCAGCCCGTGGTGGCACCGCCCACCCAACCACCCACCGAACCGCCCGTGACGGAGTCGCCGACCCCGATGCCGCCCGTAGCGGCGCCCGGGACGCCCGCGTCCGTTGCGGCCGGTGCCCTGTCGGCGACCGGTGTCGAGGGGTGGGCCCAGCTCGTGGCGGCCGGGCTGCTCGCCGTGGGCCTCGGGGCCGTCCTTGTCCGGGCCGCGAGCCGTCGGCCTCGTCGGCGCTGACGGCCGGCCCCGCCGGAGCGAGGGCCGGCCGGAGCGCGGCCCGGCCGGAGCAACCGCCGGGACCCGCGGGTCAGAGCGACTCGGCGATCCGCCTGACCTCGTCGAGGCGGCGGTCCCACTCGGCGCCGATCGCGTCGAGCGCCCGGGCCGTCTCGTCGAGCCGGGAACCCAGGGGCCGGTACCGGATCTCCCGCCCCACGTGGACGGGTTCGACGAGCCCCGCCTCGGTCAGGACGGCCAGGTGTTTCGCGATCGCCTGCCGGCTGACGGGGAGCACGGCCGCGAGCGCCGAGGCCGATGCCTCCCCGCGGCCGAGCTCCGTGAGCACCCGCCACCGTGTGTCGTCGGCGAGCGCGGCGAACACGGGGACGAGGGCGCCGGGCGCCGGCGCGGTCACACGGACCTCACGACGTCCTGCTCGAGGTAGGCGAGCAGCTCGTCGAGCTCGGACGTCCAGCCCTGACGGTTGTCCTCGAGCGCGAGTCGTGGGTCGCGGCTGGTGAGCGAGCCGAACCCGCTCTCGACGACGGTGAGCCGGGTGCCGTCGCCCTCGGGTTCGAGGCTGAACCGGACGAGGGTCGACGTGCCTTCGCCGAGCGGCTCGGGATCGCCGGGGTGCGCCCCCCACGTGAAGGCGAACGCGCGGGGCTCGTCGTACTCCTCGACGCGGATCACGAAGTCGCCGTACCCCTCGAACCCGATCGAGCCCTCGGCG
This sequence comes from Cellulomonas sp. URHB0016, assembly GCF_054057935.1. Classification (NCBI taxonomy): domain Bacteria; kingdom Bacillati; phylum Actinomycetota; class Actinomycetes; order Micrococcales; family Cellulomonadaceae; genus Cellulomonas; species Cellulomonas sp. URHB0016. The sequence goes on from NZ_JBSRZU010000001.1 coordinate 3,958,223, forward strand.
CCGACGTGCACCTCGGGCAGCGAGGCACGGGCGCCGAACCAGCGGGTCATGTGGTCCTCGCGGGTGAGCGCCTGCCAGACGCGCTCGGCGGGGGCGGCGACGTGCACGGTGCGGGTCACGGTGAAGGCGTCGACGTCGGCGACGGCGGGCGGCTGAGGGGTGGTCATGGTCGTCCTCCTGGGTGGGTGCCTGGCTGGTGCAACTCCACAGTTGCACCAGCACCGGCTATTTGCAACCCATTGGTTGCACCCAGGTCACGGCTGCGTGACCGACACGCTCTTCGTCGACACCCCGCCCTGGAGCGAGATCACTCGCCCGGCGACCGTCGTGTCCTTGTCCAGGCTCACGTCACTCTGCGCGAGCAGCACTCCACGCAGGGCCACGGCGCTGCCGACCGTCGCGGTCGAGCCGCTCACGAAGAAGACCTTGTCCGTCGCCGCACCGTTCGCGAGGACCACCTTGGTCCCGGGCGCGAACGTCAGCGCGTCCGCCTGGACGACGAACACCGAGGAGGCGTCGCCGCGGGCGTCGAGCGTGACGGTGCCCTGGAGCGTCACCGGGCCGGTCCGGCGCAACGTGCCGGGCAGGAGGGTGCCGGTGACCGTCGCCGGAGCGCTCCCGGTGGCCGGCCGTCTCCCGATCGCGTCGTACACGGCCAGGGCGTCCGTCCGGGCGTTGGCGGCACCCGGGGTGTTCTTGTCGACGTTGCCCGTGATGTCGACGGCGTTGAAGCCCGACACGCTGGTCCCGGGGGTGACGCCGACGTTCCCGAGGACGACGCTGTGGCTGTCGGCGTTGGAGATGCGCGTGCACGCGAGGATCGCGTACGTGCTCGCTCGTCCGAGCGACAGGTTCGACCAGCTGGCGACGGTGAACGTGCTGTTCACGTTGGTCGTTCTCGCGGTGAACGCGGCCGACGCGCGCTCCGGCCCGACGAGCGCCAGAGTGCCGGCCGCGAGTGCGGCGAGCCCGACGACGGCGGAGGTGCGGACCCAGGCTCGCCGCGCGCCGGGGCGCGGGACGGCCGAGCCTCGTCGTGCGCGGCCGAGACCGGACCGTGCACGAGGCACCTGGACCCCTCGAGCGTCGGTCCGGCGGCTGTCGTCGCCCGGCCAGGTCCACAGGGTGAGCCACGTGGCGGCGACCGTGCCCACCAGCCAGGCGAGGAACGGCCCGAGCTGTCCGGTGCTCCACCACAGGCTCGGCAGACCGACCCAGCGCACCAGCAGGCGGCCCTGACCGGTGATCTTCTCCCTGGTCAGCGCCGTGCTGTCGGGGTCGATGTTCGCGTCCCCCTGGGTGACCCACTCACCGGTGGCGTCGCCCTTCGCCACGATCCGGTGGACGACCTGGTGCTCGCCGCCGCCGGCGGCGGGCGCGCTGAACTGCACGACCGCACCGAGCGGCACCGGCTCGCTGTCCGGCAGGGGACTGGTCTGCACGAGGTCGCCCGGCGCGATGTCGGGGCGCATCGACCCGGTCTGCACCACGGACGCGTCCCAGCCGAACGCCAGGGGCAGCGTGCCGATGGCGGTGAGGGCGAGGAGGAGGACGAGGTAGCACTGAGCGACCGTGCCGAGGACGAAGGCGAGCCAGCCGTCCTTCCCCAGGACGGTCGGACGGCGGTCGTTCTCGGCTCGGGCGCCCCCCGGCTCCTGCGACGACTGGCGCGCAGGAGCCAGGGACCCGAGCGGGGTCACGCTCCGGTGCCCGTGCTCTGCAGCTCCCACACCATGTCCATGGTGACCTGGGCGTTCTGCAGCGAGTCGACCTGCTGCTGCGTCAGGCCGGTGACGTCGAAGCTCCACGAGCCGCGGTACACCTTGGTCTCGTTCGGGGTGCCCGCGGTGGTCCACCGGCCGCCGCCGGAGGCGTAGTCCTTGTTCACCGTGGCCAGCGTGGACAGCGGCTGGGCGGGAAGGGCGCCCGGGTCGGCGACGAACCCGGCGCAGCTGTCGAACGTGCCGCCGGTGCCCTTCTCGACCTTGAACATGATGCGGTCGGCGAGCAGGGGGTTGGACGAGTTCACGTTCTGGGTGTACGCGCGCACCTCGCCGGGGACGGTCGCGCCGGACTTGACGACCAGACAGCGCTCACCGGTCTGGCCGGGCACGAGGTTCGTCACGGTGAAGCCGGCGCGGCCGGCGTCGTCGTCGGTCAGCGTGACCTGGCCGGTGCTCCACGCGTTGCCCGCGTCACGCGTGGTGGACGTGAACGCGGCGGACGACGACTGCCAGACGAGCGCGCCGGCGGCAAGGATGGCGACGGGTGCGGCGGCCAGCGCGACGACGCGGCGGGCGGTGCGGGACGGTGCGGTCATGGGTGGGTGCTCCCTGCTGAGATGGCGTCCGTGTCGGACTTCTGGGCGCACGCGAACCTCGGGTGAGTTCGCGTGGGTTATGACAATTGGACCGATGTCCACGTCCGGGCGCGCGGGACCTTGGTCCCGGGTGACGCGTCACTGCACGTCGCTGCACGTCACCGGCGCGCCGGGCCACGCTGCGTGACGCGGGTCACGGGTGTGCAGGAGGCTCGTCGGGCCTGCCACCCGCCGGCGTAGACGCCGGGCGCGACGAAGGCGGCCGTCCGCACGGACGACCGCCTTCGTGGTGCTCCGCTCAGGCGACGCGCGGCGCCGCCGTCGGCCGGACCCCGGTCGGCAGCTTCAGGTACTGCTGCTCGCTGCCGGTGACCGCCACGACGTGGGCCGACCGCTCCCGCTCCGGACCGCCGTCCACCACGACCGCGGCGACGTACATCGGGGCGAGCAGCGCCTGTGCGCGACGGCGGCCGAGGCTGAGGTACCCGAACGCGAACGACTGGGCGTCCAGGACCACGTCCTCCTCCTGGCCGCCGAGCATCCGCGACAGCCGGGCGGCGACCTCCGCCGCGGCCTCCTCGGGCCGGCGCGACCGGGCCTTGTCCAGGGTGGACCCGCCGCCGTCGCCGGCGAACCGGCGCAGCGAGACGGTCAGCTGCGAGAGCCGACCGGTGCCGGTCACCTCGACGCTGGCCGACGAGCGGCCCAGCACCGGGAGGTCCCGCACCGACTGGCGGTACGCGCCCACCGCTCGGGTGAGCACGGGGTCGCTGACCTTGCCCTCGCGGTCCGCGCCCGCCGCCTTGAGCTTCCACAGCCGCTCGAACGCGAGGGCGTCCTCCTGGTCGACGAACCCGGTCAGACCGAGCCTGTCGGCCACCGAGTCGACGGCCTTGCGCAGCACGTCGTCGGCTGCGACCTCGGCGAACAGGTCGTCCAGCGGGTCGACCCCGGCGTGCAGCGTGAACGCACCCGAGGCGTGGAACGTGACCGCACGGCCGCCGTCCTCGCCCCGGTACACGGTGCGTTCCCTGAGCCGCTCGCCGCCCTTCTCCACCTCCAGCGAGATCTCCGCCGTCCGCGCCAGGTCCGCGAGCACCTTCTCGTTGCGCCGCAGCACCTCCTCGGGTCGCAGCGCGGCCAGCTCGACCACCTCGGTCACGTCCGGCACGTCGCCCACCAGGGACGCGAGCTTCTCGGTGAGCTCCTTCGTCGTCGTCATCGTCGTCCTCCCTCTCAGCCCTCGGCCCAGCGCCACAGCAGGCAGCCCTGCTGGGACGGGGACAGGTCGGCGGTCACGGAGCCCTCGCCCCACAGGTGGTCCTGGTTGTGCGTGCTCAGCGGCCAGATCACGTTGCCGCCGTTCCACGTCTGGCTCGTGGACGGGCCCACGACGACGGGGTGGTTGTCGACGGCCCAGTCGGACACGCCGTCGATCCAGGCGGACGACACCGTGTCGCCGTCCGTGAGGTTGTCGGCGACGTCCTCACCGCACTCGTCGGTGGTGATGCCGTCGTACATGTTCTCCCAGGCACCGCAGTACAGGTGGAGCCGGTCGAAGATGTTCCAGAGCCCCGTCAGGGTGTCGAGCGGTGCCGTCTCGCACGAGTAGGCCATGACCCACTCGGCGTTCCAGTCCTCGCCCAGCTCCCACGTGCCGGAGAACGTGCGCCACTGGTCGCGTGGCACGTCGTAGAGCAGGCGGGCCTGCCCGTCGGCCGTGTGGTTGCCGTGCGTCTCGATCCAGAACAGGTCGACCGTGTCGACCCACGTGGCGTCGTCACCGCCGCCGCTCGTGTCCTGGATGTCGTTCTCCCAGACGTCCTGCTCCGACCAGTACCAGGCACGGCTGTGCCCGGCGTCGCGGAGCTCGGAGTCGAACCCGTTGCTGCGGTTGAACGTGTACGTCAGGTCCGCGGCCGTGGAGATGCCGTTGGCCCGGGCGTTGCCGAAGTGCCGGATGGCCTCCACGCCGAACGTCGCTGCCATGATTCCCCCTCCTCATCGAGTGACCGCCCTCGCAGGGCGGTCATCGGGGAGGAGCGGTCGACGAGGGAGGGGGATACGCCGGGAGGAGGTGATCCGGGCTCCGTTGCCGCACGACGACGGCCGGACTACCGTCGCGAGGCATGGGCGCTGCGGGCGTGACCGTCGACGGCTACCGGATCGAGCCGCTGTCCGAGGGGACGTGGGACGCGTTCGCGGCCCTGGCGGAACGCCACAACGGCGTCTGGGGCGGGTGCTGGTGCACGTACTTCCACCTGTACCCCGACCCCCTGGACGAGCGCAGGGCGATCGGCAACCGCGAGTTCAAGCGGCAGCGGGTGATCGCCGGCCGCGCGCACGCGGCGCTCGTCCTCGACGGCGACGCTGCGGTCGCGTGGGCCGAGTACGGGCCCGTCGAGGAGCTGCCCAACATCCACCACCGCAAGGAGTGGGAGAAGGGCCTCACCCGCAGCCCGGACTTCCGCATCACGTGTCTCTTCGTGGACCGCGACTACCGGCGCAAGGGGATGGCCTCGGTCGCGGTCCGGGGCGCGCTCGCCCTGATCTCCGCCGCCGGGGGAGGCCTGGTCGAGTCGTACCCGCACGACCTGCCGCCCGGCAAGAAGACGTCCGCGTCGTTCCTCTACAACGCCACGCGCACCATGTACGAGGGGCTCGGCTTCGTCTACCAGCGGTCCAAGGGGCAGGGCAACTGCGTGATGACCATGCAGGTGGCCCCCGGCGAGGCGTGAGGCCTCAGCGGATCGGCGTGCCGCGACAGGGGCGAGGCACGCGGCGGAAATGGCTTGGAGGCAGCACGGCGTGTGCCCAGGATCTCCTCATGGCCACTTCTCGGCGCGCCGACGTGTTCACCGCCGACGGCTTGCCGTCCACCGACGACCAGGGCGCGCACAGGGCGAGGCTGGGCGACGGGTGGACCACACCGTCGGAGCCGCCGCGCTTCCAGCGGCTCGCCCTGAGGCTGACGTGCGAGGGCCTCGACGCCCAGGCCATGGCGCGCCGTTCGGTCGAGCCGTCGACGGCGTCGCTCCTGGGGCTCGTGCGTCATCTCGCGCAGGTGGAGCGTGTGACCTTCCGGGGCGTGACGGGGGGCCAGGACGCCCCGCGGTGGGCCACCGACCGTGACAGTGACGTCGATGGTGCGGTCGTCGACCGCAGGTGGTCCCGCACGCGCGGCCGGCCTGGCGGGCGGAGGTGGGCTTCGCGACCCGGTTGGTCGAGCTGGCCCCGAGCCGTGACGTCGCTGCCGACGATGCGGCGGACGAGCAGGGGAGCGGCGCGGGATCGAGGTCACTCCGCGAGGTGCTCCCGCCGATGATCGAGCGCGACGCCGACCTGCTGCGGGAGCGGATCGATTCTCGCCTCGGACGGTGACGGCCCGCCGGGCACCTCGCCGCCGCCGGTACGCACGGCCGATCGAGGGTGCCACTCAAGCCCCGGGCACGTCCCGGCGCTCCGGTCCGGTGTACGTGCTGAGGGGGCGGATGAGGGCGTTCGACGCGAGCTGCTCCATGATGTGCGCCGTCCACCCGGTGACCCGGCTCGCGACGAACAGCGGTGTGAACGTCGGGGTGTCGAAGCCCATCAGGTGGTAGGCGGGGCCGGTGGGGTAGTCGAGGTTGGGCTGGATGTCCTTGCGCTCGGCCATCGCTGTCTCGAGCGCCTCGTACAGGGCGAGCAGGTCCGGGCTGTCGTAGTGTGCGACGAGCTCGTCGAGGGCCGCACGCATGGTGGGCACCCGGGAGTCGCCGTGCTTGTAGACGCGGTGCCCGAAGCCCATGATCTTGCGGTGGTGAGCCAGGGCGTCGTCGAGCCACGCCGCCGCCCGGTCGGCGGAGCCGATCTCGGCGAACGTCGCCATGACCGCCTCGTTGGCGCCGCCGTGCAACGGGCCCTTGAGCGCCCCGATCGCCCCGACGACCGCCGAGTGCAGGTCCGCCAGGGTCGAGGTGATGACCCGTGCCGTGAAGGTCGACGCGTTGAACGAGTGCTCGGCGTACAGCACCATCGACACCTCGAACGCCCGGACGACGACGGGGTCGGGAACCTCACCGAACGCGATCCACAGGAAGTTCTCCGCGAACCCGAGGTCGTCGCGTGGCGCCACCGCGTCCTGCCCGCGACGGCGGCGCTGGTCGAGCGCGACGATGCCGGGGAGCTGCGCGAGCAGGCGCACCGACTTGGCGAGGTTCGCCTCGGGCGACGAGTCCGACGCGGTCGGGTCGTGCGCGCCGATGACGCTGACGGCGGTGCGGACGACGTCCATGGGGTGGCAGGACTCGGGGAGCGCCAGGACGGCGGCGACCACGTGCTCGTCGAGCACGCGGTGCCAGCGCTCCGTCCTCTGCAGCTCCGCCAGCTCGGACGGCGTCGGGAGCTCGCCGTGCCACAGGAGGTGCGCGACCTCCTCGAACGAGCAGCGGGCGGCGAGCTGCTGCACGGGGTAGCCGCGGTAGAGGAGCGAGTTGCTCGCCGAGTCGACCGACGACACCTCGGTGGTGTCGACGACGACCCCGGCCAGGCCCTTGTGGATCTCGGTGGTGTCGCTCACGGCAGCCTCCATCGTCGTTGATGGTGCAGGGACAGTCAGAGCCGGAAGTTGAAGACGTCCGCGTCGAAGTGGTCGTACGACGCGTAGTCGAGCAGCTCGTAGAGCTCGGCACGGGTCTGCATCCGGTCCAGCAGGCCGGCCTGCGTGCCGTCCGCCCGGATGGTGTCGAGCCCGGACATCGCGGCGCCCATCGCGAGTCGCAGCAGCGTGACGGGGTAGATGACGATGTTCATGCCGACGTCGGTGAGCTGCTGCGTGGTGAGGAGCTCGCCCTTGCCGAACTCCGTCATGTTGGCGAGCAGCGGCACGTCGACAGCGGCCCGGACGGCGGCGAACTCCTCGGGTCCGGTGAGCGCCTCGGGGAAGATCGCGTCGGCACCGGCGTCGACGAGAGCGCGCGCACGGTCGACGGTCGCGGCCAGACCGGCGACCGCGCGGATGTCGGTCCGCGCGATGACGAGGAAGTTCGGGTCCCGACGCCCGTCGACCGCCGCCCGGATCCGCTGCAGCGCGGTCTCGTCGTCGACCACGGCCTTGCCGTCGAGGTGGCCGCACCGCTTCGGGTTGACCTGGTCCTCGATGTGGCAGCCCGACAGCCCGGCGTCCTCGAGACCCTGGATGGTGCGGGCGACGTTCATCGGCTCGCCGAAGCCGGTGTCGGCGTCGACGATCGCGGGCAGGTTCGTCATCCGGGCGATCTGGCCCGCACGCTGCGTCACCTCGGTGGCCGTGGTCAGACCGATGTCCGGCAGCCCGAGGTCGGCGGACAGCACCGCGCCGGAGACGTAGACGCCGTCGAACCCCTTGCGCTCGATGAGCCGCGCCGACAGCGGGTTGAACGCACCGGGCAGCTGCAGCAGCCGCCCGCTGGCGAGCTCGGCCCTCAGCGTCGCCCGGCGGTCGGCGGGGGTGGTGGTGGCGTACAGCATCAGAACAGTCCCTCCGGGGTGCGGACGGCGTCGAGGACGGCTGACGGCGCGACGACGGTGAGGCCGAGGAGCTCGTCGTGCCGCAGCTCGGGCAGCCGCTGGGCGACGTCCAGGAAACGCTCGACCTCGGCGTCCGGGAGAACCCCGGCGGCGAGCGAGCGGAACTTCGCGACGTACTGCTCGCGGGCGAACGGTCGGGCGCCCAGCGGGTGTGCGTCCGCGACGGCGATCTCCTCGACGACCACCTCGCCCGACGTCGTCGTGATCTCGACGCGGCCGCCGAAGGCCTTCTCGGCCGGGTCCGTCGAGTGGTACCGGCGCGTCCACTCCGGGTCCTCGGTCGTCGTGACCTTCTGCCAGAGCGCGACCGTGTCTGCGCGCGCCGCCCGCGAGGGGGCGTACGAGTCGACGTGGTGCCAGGCGCCGTCCTGCAGGGCGACCGTGAAGATGTACGGGATCGAGTGGTCGAGCGTCTCCCTCGACGCCGACGGGTCGTACTTCTGCGGGTCGTTCGCACCCGAGCCGATCACGTGGTGGGTGTGGTGCGAGGTGTGGATCACGACGGAGGCCACGTTCACCGGGTCCGTCAGGTCCGGGCGCTCTCGGTGGAGGCGCCGGGCCAGGTCGATGAGCGCCTGCGACTGGTACTCGGCCGAGTGCTCCTTGGTGTACGTGTCGAGGATCGCCGTCTTCGGCTCGCCGGGACCGGGGAGCGGCACCACGTAGTGCGCCGACGGGCCGTCGAGCAGCCAGGCGACCACGCCGTCCTCGCCCTCGTAGATCGGCGTCGGGGACGTCTCCCCGCGCATCGCCCGGTCGACGGCCTCGATCGCGACCTTGCCGGCGAAGGCGGGGGCGTAGGCCTTCCACGACGAGATCTCGCCCTTGCGGGACTGTCGCGTCGCGGTGGTGGTGTGCAGAGCCTGGCCGACGGCGTGGAAGACGACCTCCGTGGGCAGGTCGAGGAGCGTGCCGAGGCCGGCCGCCACCGAGGGGCCGAGGTGCGCGACGTGGTCGATCTTGTGCGCGTGCAGGCTGATCGCCCGCACGAGGTCCACCTGGATCTCGTAGCCCGTGGCGAGGGCCCGGACCAGCTGGGCGCCGGACCGGCCGGTGTGCTGGGCCACCGCGACGATCGGCGGGATGTTGTCGCCGGGGTGCGAGTAGTCCGCGGCGAGGAACGTGTCGTGGTAGTCGAGCTCGCGCACCGCGACGCCGTTCGCCCACGCGGCCCACTCGGGAGTGACGCGGGTGGACCGGTCGACTCCCGACACCGTCGAGCCGTGCCGCACGGAGCCGGGAGCGAGAGGGTGGGCGAGCGCCTGGGCGCGGGCGGCGACGACGGGCCGCCGCGCGAGCGAGGCGACGGTGACCGCCGCGTTGTCGATGACCCGGTTGACGATCATGTCGGTCACGTCGTCCGGCACGGCGACCGGGTCGGCGGCGACCTCGGCGATCTTCCAGGCCAGCTGCTCGGTCGGGGCCAGCCGGTCGGCGCTCGGGTGGACACGCACGTCGTGCTGCTGGGTCATCGGTGCTCTCTGCCTCTCGTCACGGGCGGCCGGTGGGCTCCCGGGCGGGTCGCGCGCGCACCTCGTCGAGCACGACGACCATCGCCCGAGGTTACTGTGCGGTACGTCCGGCGTCGTGCCCGCCGCTGCAGCCGCGCAGGCGGACGGTGGAAATCCAGCCCACCACGCAGCCCGGCCCGTGCGACGATCGCGCGGTGCTGCTCACCCTGACGTCGACCGCGCCCTCGGCCACCGACCTGGGCTTCCTGCTGCACAAGCACCCCGACCGGGCCCAGTCGTTCGACCTCTCGGTGGGACGCGCGCACGTCTTCTACCCGGTCGCCACGGCCACCACCTGCACCGTCGCGCTCCTGCTCGAGGTGGACCCGATCGCCCTGGTGCGCGGCAAGGGGGTCCGCGACGCGGGGTTCAGCCTCGCGGAGTACGTGAACGACCGGCCGTACGCGGCCTCGTCGATGCTCGCGGTGGCGCTGGGGCGGGTGTTCCGCAGTGCGATGGCCGGCCGGTGCGAGCTCCGCCCCGAGCTCGTCGACCAGGCGCTGCCCCTCACCGTGCATGCACCAGCCGTCCCCTGCCGGGGAGGTGCTGAGGTCGCCGAGCGGCTGTTCGGCCCGCTGGGCTGGCAGGTCCGGGCCCGGCCGGTGCCGCTCGACCCGACCATTCCCGCGTGGGGCGACTCGCGGTACGTCGACCTGCTGCTCACCGGCACCATGCGGGTGGCCGACGCCCTCAACCACCTGTACGTGCTGCTGCCGACGCTCGACGCCGCGAAGCACTACTGGGTGGGGAGCGACGAGGTCGACAAGCTGGTCCGCGTCGGGGAGGGCTGGTTGGGCAGCCATCCGGAGCGTGACGAGATCGCGCGCCGGTACCTCGCGCACCGCAGGTCGCTGGCGCGGTCCGCACTCGCACGCCTCGCCGAGGTCGACGACGTCGAGCCGGAGGTTCTCGACGACGCCGTGCCCGAGGTCCAGCCGGGCACGGTCCTCGACCGGTCGCCCGAGGTGGCCGGCGGGCCGGAGCCTGCGCCCGACGGCGACGCGGCCCCGCCCGGTCCCGTCGAGGAGGTCGCCGCAGCGGCGGGGCCGCTGGCCGCCCAGCGGCTCGACGCCGTCGTCGCGGCGCTGCACGCGTCGGGTGCACGCAGCGTGGTCGACCTGGGCTGCGGCGAGGGTGTCCTGCTCAGCGCGCTCCTGGCCGACGCGCGGTTCGAGCGGCTGCTCGGTGTGGACGTCTCGCACCGGGCGCTGCAGCTGGCCGCCCGCAGGCTGCACCTGGACACCCTCCCGGACCGCCTGCGGCAGCGGGTCGACCTCGCGCAGTCGTCGGTCACCTACGCCGACGCCCGCGTCGCGCGGTTCGACGCGGCGGTGCTGATGGAGGTCGTCGAGCACGTGGACCTGTCGCGTCTGGGCGCACTGGAGCGTGCCGTCCTCGGCTCGGCGGCGCCGGGGACGCTCGTCGTCACGACCCCGAACGCCGAGCACAACGTCCGCTACGAACGCCTCTCGGCCGGCGACTTCCGGCACGCGGACCACCGCTTCGAGTGGACGCGGGCGCAGTTCCAGGAGTGGGCCGGCGCCGCCGCCGAACGCTACGGGTACGCCGTGCGGTTCGCGCCCGTCGGGCCCGAGGATCCCGAGGTCGGACCGCCGACGCAGCTCGCCGTCCTCACGAAGGGGGCCGTCGCGTGAGCACCATCACCGTTCCCGACCTGTCGCTCGTGGTGCTCGTCGGAGTGTCCGGGTCCGGGAAGTCGACGTTCGCGGCCCGGCACTTCGGCCCGTTCGAGACGCTGTCGAGCGACTACTTCCGTGGCCTGGTCTCGAACGACGTGAGCTCGCAGGACGCGACGCGCGCCGCCTTCGACGCGCTGCACCACGTCGCCGCTCTGCGGCTCGACGCGGGCCTGCTCACCGTCGTCGACGCCACCAACGTGCAGCCCACCGCCCGCCGGGCGCTCGTCGAGCTCGCCCGCGCGCACGACGTGCTGCCGGTCGCGGTCGTCCTCGACGTGCCGGAGCAGGTCTGCGTCGAGCGCAACGCGGCCCGCCCTGACCGTGACCTGGGCGCGCACGTGGTCCGGCGGCAGCGCGACCAGCTGCGCCGCTCGCTGCGCGGGCTCGGCCGGGAGGGTTTCCGTGGCCTGCACGTGCTGCACGGCACCGACGAGGTGGACGCGGCGCAGATCGTCCGCCAGCCGCTGCGCAGCGACCGTCGCACCGAGCGCGGCCCGTTCGACGTGGTCGGCGACGTGCACGGCTGCCGCACGGAGCTCGAAGCGCTCCTGGAGCGGCTCGGCTACGTGCTGGCGCGCGACGAGGACGGTCGGCCGGTCGACGCCGCGCACCCCGAGGGTCGCCGCGCGCTGTTCCTCGGAGACCTCGTGGACCGCGGCCCGGACAGCCCGGGCGTCCTGCGCCTCGTGATGGGGATGGTGCGGGCCGGGCACGCGCTCGCCGTGCCGGGCAACCACGAGAACAAGCTGGTCCGGGCGCTGGACGGCCGGCAGGTGCAGACCTCGCACGGGCTCGCGGAGACGCTCCGGCAGCTCGGCGAGGAGCCGGCCGAGTTCCGCGACGAGGTCCGTGCCTTCTGCGACGGGCTCGTCGCCCACCTGGTCCTCGACGACGGCCGGCTCGTCGTCGCGCACGCCGGCCTGAAGGAGGCGTTCCACAACCGGGCGTCGGGGCGCGTGCGCAGCTTCGCGCTGTACGGGGACACGTCCGGTGAGACGGACGAGTACGGCCTGCCGGTGCGCTACCCGTGGGCGGACGACTACCGCGGGCGGGCGATGGTCCTCTACGGCCACACGCCGACGCCCGTGCCGACGTGGGTCAACAACACGATGTGCCTCGACACCGGGTGCGTGTTCGGCGGGCACCTCACCGCGCTGCGGTACCCCGAGAAGGAGCTCGTGCAGGTCCCGGCGGCGCAGGTCTGGTACGAACCGGCGCGGCCGTTCCCCACGGCGGGGACGGAGACGGTCGACGTGCCGGCCGGGGCGCACCGCGACCCCGAGGTCCTCGACGTCTCGGACGTGCTCGGCAAGCGCGTGGTCGAGACCCGTCTGCACGGCCGGGTCACGATCGCCGAGGAGAGCACGGTCGGCGCGCTCGAGGTGATGAGCCGGTTCGCGGTCGACCCACGCTGGCTGCTCTACCTGCCGCCGACCATGAGCCCCTGCACGACGGCGCCCGACGGCGACCTCCTCGAGCACCCGCGGCAGGCGTTCGACGCCTACCGGTCGGACGGTGTCGGCACGGTGGTGTGCGAGGAGAAGCACATGGGGTCCCGGGCGGTCGTCCTCGTGTGCCGCGACGCGCAGGTGGCGGGGGACAGGTTCGGCATGCCGGACGGCGTGACGGGCATGGTGCACACCCGCACCGGTCGCCCGTTCTTCCGTCCGGACCTGACCGAGCAGCTGATCGACGTGGTGCGCCGGGCCGCCGAGGCGGCCGGCACCTGGCGGGCGCTCGGGGCCGACGGGACGGACGCGCGCTGGCTGCTGCTCGACTGCGAGCTGCTGCCCTGGTCGGCGAAGGCCGGCGACCTGTTGCGGCACCAGTACGCCAGCGTCGGGGCGGCCGCGCTCTGCGCCCTGCCGGCCGCGGTGGGCGCGCTGGAGGGCGCGGCGTCGCGCGGCCTGGACGTCGAGGGCCTGCTCGACCGCACCCGTCGCCGCCAGGAGAACGCCGGGGACTTCGTCGACGCCTACCGGCGGTACGTGTGGCCGACCGACGGCCTCGACGGCGTGCGTCTGGCGCCGTTCCAGGTCGTGGCCTCCGACGCCGCGGCGTTCCACGACCGCGACCACCTGTGGCACCTGGGCGTCGCCGACGCACTCGTCGATGCGGACCCGGCGGGAGTCCTCGAGCGGACGCGGCGCGTCGTCGTGGACCTCGGGGACGACGCGTCGGTGGCTGCGGGGACCTCCTGGTGGGAGGAGCTCACGGGCGCCGGGGGAGAAGGCATGGTCGTCAAGCCGCTCCAGAACCTGGTGCGCGGCTCCCGGGGACTCGTCCAGCCGGGGATCAAGGTCCGGGGCCGGGAGTACCTGAGGATCATCTATGGCCCGGACTACACCGAGCCCGCCCACCTCGACCGGCTGCGGTCGCGGAGCCTGGGCCGCAAGCGCGGGCTGGCGCTGCGGGAGTACGCCCTCGGCCTGGAGGCGGTGGAGCGGGCCGTCGCGGCCGAGCCGCTGTGGCGGGTGCACGAGGCGGTGTTCGGGGTGCTGGCTCTCGAATCCGAGCCGGTCGACCCGCGGCTCTGACCTGGATCTTCGCTCTGCCTGCGATCTGAGACGCTTGTCTCACATGGTGAATACCCCATCGCCCTGGTCGGCTTACTCTGGTTTGGTTCTCCCACCGAAGCTCCACCCCTACCCCCGAGGGAACGAGAACCATGACTGCCGTGAGCACCCCCCGACCTCGCACCGCCGCCCGCCGTTGGGCCGCGGTCGCGTGCCTGACGGCCACCGCGTTGACCGTCGCGGGGTGCTCCTCGCAGGCGGACGCCGACGAGGCGGGTGCGACCGGCACCGCCGCAGCGGGCGGCAAGGTCGACATCGTCGCGTTCTCGGTCCCCAAGCCCGCGTACGACGACCTCGAGAAGGCGTTCCAGGGCACGGACGAGGGCGAGGGTGTCGAGTTCTCGGCGTCGTACGGTCCCAGCGGCTCGCAGAGCAAGGCCGTCGCCGCCGGTCAGCCCGCCGACTACGTCGGCTTCTCGGTCGGCCCCGACCTGACGCGGCTCGTGCCGGACCAGGTCGCGGAGGGCTGGGACGCCGACGCCAACAAGGGCATCGTGTCCAGCTCGGTCGTGGTGCTCGTGGTGCGCAAGGGCAACCCGAAGAACATCACGGGCTGGGACGACCTCGTCAAGGACGGCGTCGAGATCGTGACGCCTGACCCGGCCACGTCGGGCTCGGCCAAGTGGAACATCCTCGCCGCCTACCAGCACGTCATCGCCAACGGCGGCACACCGGAGCAGGCGTCCGCCTACCTGACGAGCTTCTTCCAGCACATCGTCAGCAAGCCGGACAGCGGTGCCGACGCCACGACGACGTTCACGCAGGGCACCGGTGACGTGCTCGTCTCCTACGAGAACGAGGCCATCGCCGCCCGGCAGAAGGGTGCCGACGTCGAGTACGTGGTCCCGGACGAGAGCGTCCTCATCGAGAACCCCGGCGCCGTGACGGTCGACTCCTCCGACGCAGCGAAGAACTTCCTCACCTTCGTGACCAGCGCGGACGGCCAGAAGATCTTCGCCTCGCACGGCTTCCGCCCGGTCGCCGACGTGGTGGAGCCCGGCACGGTCGAGGGCGCGACGGACCCGAAGGACCCGTTCCCGGCGGTCAAGACGCTCATCACCGTCGAGGACCTCGGTGGCTGGGCGAAGGTCGACAAGGAGTACTTCGACAAGGCTGACGGGCTCGTGACGAAGATCGAGGCGTCGGTCGGGTGACCACCACCCTCGAGACGCCTGTGGGCGCGGCCGCCGCAGCGGTCGCGCCCACAGGCGCGCGTGCCGAGCGCACGGGTGCCCCCCTCGGGCGCGCGTCCGGTCTGACGCTCGGCGTGGTCATGCTGGGCCTGAGCCTGCTGGTCCTGCTGCCGCTCGCCGCCGTCGGGGCCGAGGCGGCGAGCGCGGGCTGGTCCGGGTTCTGGGCCGCCGTCACCGCCCCGGCCGCCGTCGACGCCCTGGTGCTCACGGTGTCGAGCTCGCTCGTCGTCACGGCCGTCAACGTCGTCATGGGAACGCTGCTCGCCTGGGTGCTCGTGCGGGACGACTTCCCGGGCAAGCGATGGCTCGAGCTCGTCATCGACGTCCCGTTCGCGCTGCCGACCATCGTCGCCGGCCTCGTCATCCTCAGCGTGTACGGGCGCAACAGCCCGGTCGGCATCGACCTGTTCGGCACCCGCTGGGGCGTCATGGTCGCCCTGCTGTTCGTGACGCTGCCGTTCGTCGCGCGCACCGTGCAGCCCACGCTCATGGCGTTCGACCGGGACACCGAGCACGCCGCCGCGACCCTCGGCGCCCGCCCGCGCACCGTCTTCCGTCGCATCGTGCTGCCGCCGCTCGTCCCGGCCATCGCGGCCGGTGCCGCGCTCGCGTTCGCGCGGGCGATGGGGGAGTACGGGTCGGTGCTGCTCATCTCGGGCGGTCTCGACCGCACGCAGGTGTCGTCCATGTACGCGTTCAGCCTGTACGAGAGCTACGACTTCCCGGGGGCCGCCGCGATCGCGACCGTGCTGCTCGTGGTCTCGCTCGCCGTCCTCGCCGGGTTCGAGATCGTGTCCCACCGGGCAGGTCGACGTGGCTGACACCCTCACCCCTGCCCGTGCCGTGACCGGACGGAGCGGTCCCGTCGCCGGCTCGGGGCGCGGCAGCCGGCTCGCGCTGCGCACCGTCGGCCTCCTGTACGTCGCCATCCTCGTGCTCGTCCCGCTCGGGATCATCACGTGGCGCGCGCTGAGCCCGGGCATGCCCGCCTTCTGGGCGGCGATCAGCTCCCAGCAGGCGATCACGGCCTTCCGGCTCACGGCCGAGGTCGCCTTCGCGTCCGTGCTGCTGGGCACTGCCTTCGGGGTCGCGCTCGGCATCCTGCTCACCCGGTACCACTTCGTCGGCCGGCGGCTCCTGGGGGTGCTCGCCGACCTGCCGATGGCGGTGTCGCCGATCGTCGCTGGCCTCGCGCTGGTGCTCGTCTACGGGCACAACGGCTGGCTCGGCGGCCCGTTCGAGGCGGCCGGCATCGACATCATCTACGCCGTGCCGGGGATGATCCTGGCCACCACGTTCGTCTCCCTGCCGCTCGTCCTGCGCGAGGTCGTCCCCGTGCTCCAGGAGGTCGGCACCGACCAGGAGCAGGCCGCCCGTGTGCTCGGTGCCGGCGGGTGGCACACGTTCTGGCGGATCACGGTCCCGACGATCAAGCCGGCCCTCACCTACGGGGTGGTCCTCGCGCTCGCCCGGTGCGTCGGGGAGTTCGGGGCCGTCGCGGTCGTCTCCGGGAACGTCAGCGGCGTCGGTCAGACCCAGACGACGACGCTCGTCATCGCCGAACGGGTCCAGCAGATGGAACCGGGGGCGTACCAGCTCGCGTTCGTGCTCATCATCACGACGGTCGCCGCCCTTCTGGTCGCCGCCAACCTGCGTCGGAAGGACGAGCTCTCATGAGCATCCAGGCGAACGGTGTCATCAAGCGCTTCGGCGCGTTCGTGGCGCTCGACGACGTGGACCTCGACGTCCACGCGGGCGCGCTCACCGCCCTGCTGGGTCCGAGCGGGGGAGGCAAGTCGACCCTGCTGCGCGTCATCGGAGGGCTCGAGACGCCCGACGCCGGCGAGGTCAGCATCGCCGGCCGCGACATGACGCGGGTGCCTGCGCACGAGCGCAACGTCGGCTTCGTGTTCCAGCACTATGCCGCGTTCCAGCACCTGTCGGTGTACCGCAACATCGCGTTCGGGCTCGAGATCCGGCACCGGCCCAAGGCCGAGGTACGTCGCCGGGTCGGGGAGCTGCTCGAGCTCGTGCACCTCGAGGAGCTCGCCGACCGGAAGCCGGCGCAGCTCTCCGGCGGGCAGCGGCAGCGGATGGCCCTCGCCCGGGCGCTCGCGGCCGAGCCGTCCGTGCTGCTCCTCGACGAGCCGTTCGGGGCGCTCGACACCAAGGTGCGGCGCGAGCTGCGCGGCTGGCTGCGGGCCTTGCACGACGAGGTGCACGTGACGACCGTGTTCGTCACGCACGACCAGGAGGAGGCCCTGGAGGTCGCCGACGAGATCGTGGTCGTCAACCGCGGCAAGGTCGAGCAGGTGGGCTCCCCGTCGGACCTCTACGACAAGCCGGCCAACGACTTCGTCATGGAGTTCATGGGTCCTGTCACGCGGCTCGGTGGCCGGCTCGTCCGGCCGCACGACGTGCAGGTGTCGGGCGCGCACGTGGACGGTGCGGTGCCCGGCCGGGTCGCCCGGCTGCAGCGGATCGGCTTCGAGGTCCGTGCGGACGTGGTCACCGCCGAGGGCGACCTCTGGGTGCAGCTCACCCGAGGGCAGGCGGACACTCTCGAGCTCACACCCGGGTCGGACGTCTGGTTGCGCGCCCTGATCTGAGGGCGCTCGCGGGACGACCGAGCGGTCAGGACCGGCCGGACGGGCGCACCGGTGCGTCGGGGACGCGGCCGCCGAGGCCGTTCCGGGGCAGCGCCCCGAGCAGGTCGGCGAGCCCGCCCTCCAGGTGCGCCGCGTGCCCCACGCCGCGCACCGTCCCCGCCGGGAGGTCCAGGAGGCTCGACAGCGCCGTCACGGACCGGTGGCGGATCTCGGGCGAGCGCCCGCCGACCGTGAGCGCCACGCGGCCGGCGCTCGCGGTCGGCGTGGCAGGTTCGAACGCGGAGAACATCGCCAGCTCCGCGCGCACGGTCGCCGACGAGGCCCTCGTCATCCGCGCCGTCCACGCGGCCCCGTACAGCGCACGGCCGAACCCGGGCACGCCGTCGGCGTCGAGCCCGGCGACCACATGCGCGAGCAGCCCCGGCACGAGCGATCCGGCGGCCGGCTCGTGCAGCACGGCTCCGGCCATCTCGACGCCGCGCGCTGCGAGCTCGAGACCCAGCGTCGCGCCGCCGCTGACCCCGATCACGAAGGCGCCCTCGCACAGCGGGGTGAGGAACGCGACCTCGGTGTCGAGGTCGCCGGACTGGGGGCGGGTGGGGGTGTGGATGTCCACCCCGTGCGCCTGCAGGTGGGCGAGCAACGTCGCGGCCCGGGCACCGTGCGGGCCGGACGTCCAGACGCGCCCGTCGGTCGCCGTGCCGTGCACGAGCACGAGCCGGGAGCCAGTGCGGGGGATCCACGGGGGCGGCGAGCGGAGCTCGTGGGCAGCGGGCGGCAGCCGAGGCGGCACGTAGACCGTTGCAGAGTCGACCCCGGGCGGAAACGCCGCGGCAATGTCCGATTCGTACCGTTCGGTCATGTCCCACCGTCCGCGAGACCCGCAGGCCCTCGGCCTATGGCGGTATACAGACCTGTATGCGGCGCTGCACCCCGCTTCGGCGGCGGGCCGGTGACCGCCGATGCGGCACTCCTCGTGCCGCTCCTCGAGGTGCAGGGCCTGACCAAGCGCTTCGGCTCCCTCGTCGCCAACGACGACGTCACGTTCACCGTCCGGGCGGGCGAGGTACACGGCCTGCTGGGCGAGAACGGCGCCGGCAAGAGCACGCTGGTCAAGTCGCTGTACGGCATCCACCAGACCGACGGCGGCCGCGTGGTGGTGGACGGGCAGGAGGAGCGCATCGGCTCCCCGTCGCACGCCCGCGACCTCGGCATCGGCATGGTGTTCCAGGACATGCGCCTCATCCCCGCCCTCACGGTGTGGGAGAACATCGCGCTCCAGCTGCGCGACACGCCCCGGATCCTCCGACCCCGTGACGCACAGCGCGCCATCACCGAGGCGAGTGCACACTACGGCCTCGACGTGGACCCGACGGCGCTGGTCCGGGACCTGTCGATCGGGGAGTGGCAGCGCGCGGAGCTGCTGAAGGTGCTGCTCGCCGGGGCGCGCGTGCTGATCCTCGACGAGCCGACGAGCGTGCTCACGCCGCAGGAGGCCGACGCGCTGTTCGACGTGCTCCGCCGGCTCACCGCCGACGGCGTGGGCGTCATCCTCATCGCGCACAAGATCCGCGAGGTCCGCCAGATCGCCGACCGGGTCACCGTGCTGCGCGGCGGCCGCACCGTCCTCACGGACACCGACCCGCACGAGCTGACCGACGCGGAGCTGGTCCGCGCGATGGTCGGCACGAGCGTCAAGCCCGTCGAGCGACGGCCCGCTCGCGCCGACGAGCCCGCCGAGGCCCCTGCCGTCGTGAGCCTGCGCGGCGCGAGCGTGCTGCGCCCCAACGGGGTGCTCGGGCTCGACGGCGTGGACCTCGACGTCCGCGCGGGCCGCATCCTCGGCGTCGCCGGGATCGCGGGCGCGGGTCAGGGGGAGCTCGCCGACCTCCTCGTCGGGGTCGCCTCGCTGAGGTCCGGCTCGATGGAGGTGCCCGGGCTCGACGCCCGCGGCACCGGGACCGGCGACCTGCGGGTCGCGGGCGTGGTCGACGTGGTGGCGAACCCGGTGCACGACTACGTGGTCCGGGGCATGACGATCAGCGACCACGCCGCCCTGTGGGAGGCCACGACCGCGGGGCGCAGCCGGTTCGACGTGCGGGGCGCGGTCAAGAGCTTCGTCCGGCGCAACGAACGGGCCGGGCTGCGCGCCGCCGACCCGTCCCGGCGCCTCGACCAGCTCTCCGGCGGCAACATCCAGCGCGTCCTGCTCACGCTCGCGCTGACCGAGGACGCGAAGCTCGTCGTCGCCTCCTACCCCACGCGAGGGCTGGACGTGCTGACCACCGAGCGGACCCACGAGCTGCTGCTCGAGGCACGGGACCGGGGCGAGGCGGTCGTGCTCGTCTCGGAGGACCTCGACCAGCTCCTCGCGCTCTGCGACGAGGTCGTCGTCCTGCACCACGGGCGGGTGGCGGGGACGGTCCGCGCCGTCGACGCCGACCGCGACCAGCTCGGCCTGCTGATGACGGAGGGTGCCGCATGAGCGTCCTGGAGAAGGACCCGCCGAAGGTCGTCGGGCCCGCCCGCTCGACCGGTCTCGACCAGCCCTTCTGGAGACGGGCGCTGTTCGTCCTGGTCGCCTACGTGCTCTGCCTGCTGGTCTTCGCGGCGTTCGCCGCGACGCAGGGCGCCGACCCGACGTCGATCTTCTCGACGATGCTGCAGTCCTCGGTCCTCGACTGGGGCACGCTGCAGCAGACGCTCGTCCGGTCCGTGCCCATCGTGCTCGCCGCCCTCGCGTGCACCATCCCCGCCCGCGCCGGCCTCGTGAACGTGGGCGGCGAGGGCCAGATCATCATGGGGTCGGTGGCCGCGGTCGGCGTGGGGCTCTTCCTCGGCCAGTCGCTCGGCGGGCCCCTCGCGTGGTTGCTGGTCGTGGCAGGCGCAGCGGCGGCCGGAGCGGTGTGGTGCGGGATCTGCGGGTTCCTGCGGGTCCGGCTCAACGCGAGCGAGTCCGTCACCACCCTGTTCTTCAACTTCATCGCGGCCGACGTGATGCTCTTCTTCATCTACCAGGTGTGGCGCGAGGGCGACGCCACGTCCCTGCCGCAGAGCGAACCGCTCACCGCGGACCAGATGCTGCCGACGTTCGGCGGGCTGCAGCTCACGCTCGCCGTGCCGCTCATGGTCCTCGTCGTGGTCGGCGTGTGGGCGCTGCTGAAGTACACGAGCTGGGGTTTCCGCCTGGCCGTCGCGGGCGGCAACCCGACGGCCGCCCTGCGGTCGGGCCTCCCGGTGCGGCGGATCCTGCTCGGCTCGATGCTGGCGGGCGGCGCCCTCGCCGGGATCGGCGGCGCGCTCAACGTGATGGGAGCCGAGGGTGCGCTGCGGCCGGGCATGACGGCGTCGTTCGGCTATGTCGCGTTCCTCGCGAACTTCCTGGGCGGCAGCAGGCCGTTCCCGGTGCTCGGCGCCGCCGTCCTGTTCAGCGCCATCGCGAACAGCGGCAACGGCCTGCAGCTGTCCGAGGGCCTCAACGGCAGCGCCGTGAACGTGCTGCTCGGGCTCATCGTGCTCACCATGCTCGTGGTGAGCGGGCGCAAGAAGGAGGCCTTCTCGTGAGCGGAGCGGTCCAGGAGCTCGTCACGGGTGCGGTCGCCACGGGCACCGTGCTGCTGTTCCCGGCGGTCGGTGAGCTGATCGGCGAGCGCAGCGGCGTCATCAACCTCGGGACCGAGGGCGGCATGCTCGCGGGAGCGATGGCCGGCATCGGCGTGGCCATCGCCACGGGCGACCCGTGGCTCGGCGTCCTGGCCGGGATCGTGGCCGGGGCGCTGTGCGGTGCCCTGCATGCGTTCGCCGTGGTGCGCTGGCACGCCAACCAGCTCGCCAGCGGCCTGGTGGTGTGGTTCCTGGTGCTCGGCGTCACGTCGGTGCTCGGCGCGAGCTTCTACGGGCAGGTGATCGAGCCGCTCGGTCCGGTCGAGATCCCTCTGCTGTCGGCGATCCCCGTGGTGGGACCGGCGCTGTTCGCCCAGAACGTGCTCGTGTACCTCGGGTACCTCGTGGTGCCGCTCGTGTGGTGGTGGGTGCTGCGCACGCGGTCCGGGCTGACGCTGCGGGCCACGGGGGAGCGTCCCCAGGTGGTGGTCGCCGCCGGACACCACCCCGCCCGCGTGCGGTTGGTCGCGGTGACCGTCGGTGGGGCGTTCGCGGGGCTCGGTGGCGTGATGCTGACCGTCGGCTCGGTGGGCAACTGGAGCGACGGCATGACCAACGGCTACGGGTTCGTCGCCGTCGCGATCGTGTCGTTCGCCCGCTGGAACCCGTTCGGTGTGATGGCCGGCGCCTACATGTTCGGCCTGGCGCTCGCGGCGGCGACCGTGTCGCAGGCCAACGGGCTCGCGATCAACCAGTACCTGCTCGACGTGGTCCCGTACGTGCTCACCGTCGTGGTCCTGGTCCTCACGTCGGCCCGCGGGCGGTCGGTGGGTCCCGAGTCCCTGCGCAACGCCATCGGGGCCGTCACCTAGCACCACACCGGCCAGGCCCACCCGCGAGGGGACGTCCCCCGCGTCCCCGGGTGCTGCCCTGCCGGACGCACTGCTGGACCGCACTGCCAACCCACGGAAGGTGAGGAACGTCATGCCTCAGCACATGCGCGTGCGCGTCGCGGCGGCCGCCGGGCTCGTCGTGAGCCTGTCCCTGCTCGGTGCCTGCGCCGGCGGGAGCCAGGCCGGCTCCGACGACGGAGCGTCCCCCGGCGCCATGACCGTCGGGTTCGTCATGGTCGGCTCCAAGAAGGACGCCGGGTACAACCAGGCGGTCGACGTCGCGGCGGCGAAGGTCGGCAAGGAGCTCGGTGTGAAGGTCCTCACGGCGGACCAGATCCCCGAGAACAACAACGTCACGCAGACCATGCAGGCCATGGTGGACAAGGGCGCCAAGGTCATCTTCGCGACGAGCTACGGCTACCTGCCCTACGCGCAGAAGTTCGCGGCGTCACACCCCGACGTCGTGGTGCTGCACCAGGGCGGCTATGTCGAGGAGGCGTTCCCGGCGAACTTCGGCACGTACTGGGGGGAGTCCTACGACCCGGTGAGCCTCGGCGGCATCGCGGCAGGTGGGACGACGAAGACCGACAAGCTCGGCTTCATCTACGCGTTCCCGATCTCCCAGACGATCGCCAACATCAACGCGTTCGCGCTGGGCGCACAGAAGGTCAACCCGGACGCGGAGACGTACGTGGTGAACACGTCCACGTGGTGCGACCCGATCAAGCAGAAGCAGGCGGTCAGCACCCTGCTCGCCGAGGGCGTCGACGTCTTCTCGGACCACCAGGACTGCCAGGCGACGATCGTGCAGGCCGTGAAGTCGGCCGGGAAGTACTTCGTCGGCTACCACTACGACGCGAACGAGCTGATCCCGGACGGCTGGCTCACCGGGTCGGCATGGAACTGGGCGCCGCTGTACTCCCGGATCGTCGAGACGGTCGAGTCGGGCGACTTCGCCGGGAGCGAGTTCAACGCCAACTGGATCGGCTCGTTCGCCACGGGCGACAACCCGATCGAGCTCGCGTCGTTCGGCTCCGCGGTGACCGGCGACCTGCAGACCCAGATCACGGCGGCGGAGGACGAGCTCAAGAAGCCCGACGCGTCGACGTTCGTCGGCCCCATCTACTGCCAGGACGGCTCGGTCCTGGTCGCTGCGGGCGAGGTGGCGACGTACGAGGACGTGAACACGACGTTCACCTGCCTGGTCAAGGGCGTGGTGGGGACGCTCCCGGCCATGGGCTGACCGGCCCGGACCGCGGCGGCGCCGGGTGCTCCGCTCCGCAGGTGGCGCACCCGGCGCCGACCGGTACCGACAGGAGGAGGACGGACATGCACGTGGCGGAGAGCGAGCCGTATCCGTGGCCGTGGGACGGCGCGGGGCCCGAGTGCTGGGCGGTGCTGGTCGTGGACTGCGCGATGCCGGCACCGGCAGGCCTCGGTGCTCGGCTGCAGGCCTGGCTGGACCACACCGGCCGCGCGGGCGTCCCGACGTACCGGGTCTCCGTCGGCGCAGGCCACGTCCGGCAGCTGCCGGCGGACTGGCTGGGCCCGACGCCGGTGGACGAGACGGTCGCGGCGCCGGGCTGGAACGGGTTCTCGGCGAGCCCGCTCGACGACCTGCTGCGGGCGTCCCGACGTCGCACGCTCCTGCTCACGGGCTACTGGCTGGAGGTCGGCGTGCACTCGACGCTGCGGGCCGCGAACGACATGGGGTACGAGTGCGCCGTGGTCGCCGACCTGTGCACACCGTGGGACACCGCACTCGCGCCGGGAGCCCTGTCGACGATCCGGTTCTCGGGGGGCATCTTCGGGGCTGTCGTGTCGTCCGGTGCGGTCGCCGACCGGCTCGGCACGGCGAACCTGGCGGCCGCCGGCGGAGCGGTCGCAGGCGCAGAGACGAGCGCAGGGCAGTGACGACGACGGAGGAGACGCACGTGACGACGCACTACGCAGCCGTGAAAGCGGAGCCGTACGCCTGGCCCTACGACGGCACCATCGACCCGGCGCGGACGGCGCTGGTGAACATCGACTGGCAGGTGGACTTCTGCGGACCGGGCGGGTACGTCGACACGATGGGCTACGACCTGGCGCTGACCCGGGCGCCGCTCGGGCCGGCCGCCGAGGTGCTGGCCGCGTGCCGGGCGGCGGGGTTCCTCGTGGTGCACACCCGTGAGGGGCATCGCCCGGACCTCGCGGACCTGCCGCCCAACAAGCTGTGGCGCTCGGAGCGGATCGGCGCGGCGATCGGCTCGACCGGCCCGTGCGGCCGGATCCTCGTGCGGGGAGAACCGGGCTGGGAGATCGTTCCCGAGATGGCCCCGGTGCCGGGTGAGCTCGTCGTCGACAAGCCGGGTAAGGGCGCCTTCTACGCGACCGACCTCGACCTGCTGCTCCGCACGCGCGGCATCACGCACGTGGTGTTCACCGGCATCACCACGGACGTGTGCGTGCACACCACCATGCGCGACGCCAACGACCGCGGGTATGAGTGCCTGGTGCTCGGCGACTGCACCGGCGCCACCGACCGGGGCAACCACGAGGCGGCGCTCAAGATGGTGACCATGCAGGGCGGGGTGTTCGGTGCGGTCGCCGACTCGGCGGCCCTCCTCGCCTCGCTCGCGGCGGGCACCTGAGGGTCACACAGGGACGTGCCGGCCGAAGTCCCAGCCCGCGGTCACGGGCGCGCCCGCGTTCCCGTCGCTGCCCTGCGGCAGGTAGGAGTAGCTCAGCGTCCGGAACGAGAGGGAGAACGTGTCGACGGGCTCCCCGGCGCCGACGTCGTCCTCCAGCTCGTACGACGCCACCGTGACGTCGTGCAGCTCCCAGCGCAGGACGACCGCCGGGCGGCCGCCCGCGTGCACGATCTCGAGCGTCGCGGTCGGGACGTGGGTGCCGCGCGCGCAGGCGAGGAACAGCAGCGGCGACGCGACACCCAAGGAGGACGTGAGCTGCACGGGCCGCGCCTCGACCTTCCCCGCCCCGGCGCCGGCTCCTGCGAGCCCGGGGCCGCTCACCGCCTCGGACCACCGCATGCTGCGGACGTCGATCCAGTCCCGGTGGCTCCGGTCCACCGATCCGCCCGGGACGGAGTCGAGCCTGAGGAACGCGTTGGACATGGTCGTCAGCCTTCGCCGGTGCGGTGCGACGCCCGAGGTCGGGGCGACGCCCGGAGCCCGGGCGTTGCCCGGAGTCTGGCACCCCCGACGAGCGCCGACCAGAGGTGGCCGCCGTGCCGGCCGCCGAGGTCGCCGGTAGCGTCGGCGGCATCCGCGACCGTGACCACCGGTCGCGCCGGTCGACGAGGTCGGGGGCCACCGGATGGACGTCGCAGCGCTGCTCACCGAGTCGTACGGCCGGATCGGGCCGATCCTGCACCGGGCGGCGCGGGGGCTCGACAGCCGCGGCCTGACGTACCGCCCCGACGGTGAGGCCAACACGCTGGCCTGGCTGGTGTGGCACGCGGCCCGTGTCCAGGACGCGCAGGTCGCCGACGTCGCCGGGATCGGCCAGGTCTGGGTCGTCGCGGGCTGGGCGCAACGGCTCGGCCTGCCGTTCTCGTCCGCCGCGACCGGCTATGGCCAGTCGTCCGACGAGGTGGCGTTGGTGGACGCCCCCGCCGACCTGCTGCTCGGCTACTACGACGCCGTCGCCGCCCAGACGCTCGACTTCCTGGCGCGGCTCTCCGCCGCGGACCTCGACGACGTCGTCGACGAGTCCTGGGACCCGCCCGTCACGCTCGGCGTGCGACTCGTGAGCATCCTCGGCGACTGCCTGCAGCATGCCGGCCAGGCGTCCTACGTGAGAGGCCTCCTGGACCGCTCCCTCCGGTGAGGGCGGCCGGTGTCCCGCGCCAGGTGACCTGCGCCGGGCAACCTGCGCCGGGTGACCTGCGCCAGGCGACCTGCGCAAGGCGACCGCCGCCCGAAGGCGGTCTCGGCATCCGATCGGGCGGAATGAGCCGGCCCGTCGGCGAATTGAGAGGGACACAGCGGGCGTGAGTATGTCGAGATGGCGGTTCGCGCTTCGACCTGAGGGTGAGCCCCTCTCCCCGGCCATCGACCCGTGAGGACGACCCACCATGACCGACACCGCCGCCAGCCTGTCCTCCGCCCCACCCACGAGCACCTCTGCCCGTGACCGCCTCGCCGTGCGGCTGCTGCTCATCTCGACGTTCGTCGTCATCCTCAACGAGACCGTGATGGGCGTGGCGCTGCCGCACCTGATGGCGGACCTCGAGATCCCGGCGAGCACGGCCCAGTGGGTGACCACGGCGTTCATGCTCACGATGGCGGTCGTCATCCCTGTGACCGGGTTCCTCATCCAGCGGTTCACGACCCGGACCACCTTCCTGGCCGCGATGGGTCTGTTCAGCCTCGGCACGCTCGTGTGCGCGCTCGCGCCCGGGTTCGAGGTGCTGATCGTGGGCCGCGTGGTGCAGGCGTGCGGCACGGCGATCATGCTGCCGCTGCTCATGACGACCGTGATGACCGTGACGCCGGCGGTGAGCCGTGGCCGGACGATGGGGAACATCTCGATCGTCATCTCGGTGGCGCCGGCGCTCGGCCCGACGATCTCCGGGCTCGTGCTGAGCGTGCTGCCGTGGCGGTGGCTGTTCGTGCTCGTCCTTCCGGTGGCGCTCGGCGCCCTGGCCCTCGGTGCGGCCCGGTTGCCGAACCTCACGGAGCCGCGGCGTGCCCGGGTCGACGTCCCGTCCGTGATCCTGTCGGCCCTCGCGTTCGGCGGGCTCGTCTACGGGCTGAGCGGGCTCGGCGCGGCCGCCACGACCGGCGTCGCGACGGCCACGTGGGTCGCGCTCGGGGTCGGCGTCGTCGGGCTCGTCGTGTTCGTGGCCCGGCAGCTGCGCCTCCAGAAGGTCGACGACGCGCTGCTCGACCTACGGACCTTCTCGACGCCTGCGTTCGCCGTGGCTGTCGGGGTCATGGCGATCACGATGATGTCCCTGTTCGGCACGCTGATCCTGGTGCCGCTCTTCGCACAGGTCGTGCTCGGGCTCGACGCGCTGCAGACCGGGCTGCTGCTCCTGCCGGGCGGGCTGCTCATGGGCCTGTTGGCGCCGAGCGTGGGCCGCGGGTTCGACCGGTTCGGGCCGCGGGTGCTCCTCGTGCCCGGCGCCGTCATCGTGAGCGCCGGTGCGTGGGCGTTCACGCTGCTCACCGCGACGAGCTCGCCGTGGCTGCTGCTGGTGGCGCACGTGATCCTCAGCGCGGGTCTCGCCCTGATGTTCACGCCGCTGTTCACGTCGGCCCTCGGCTCGTTGCCGGGTCGCCTGTACTCGCACGGCAGCGCCGTGGTCGGCACCGTCCAGCAGGTCGCCGGCGCGGCGGGGACCGCGCTGTTCGTCACCGTGCTCACCGCGCAGGCGGCGACGCTCGCCCGCGGCGGTGCGGATGTCGTCGAGGCGACCGCCGGGGGAGCGCACGTGGCGTTCCTGGTGGGCGCGGGCATCTCGCTGCTGGCGATCCCGGCGGCGTTCGCCGTGCGTGGCGGTCCCGGAGGACATGGCGCGCACCAGGCGCACGAGGCGCCCGCGAACGAGGCGGAGCGCGCTGTCGGCGAGGTCGCGGCCGTCTGACGGGCGCACTGGGCCGACCTGGTGAGTGTCGACCCTCGTCGTGGGCCGAACGCGGTGAGGGTCGGTCCTCGTTGGAGTGAACCGTGGCGTCCCGGGACCACCGGATCGTCCGCTTCTGCCATGGTTCGTGCCAGCGAAGCACTGATCTCGGTCCTGTACCTGGTCGCCTGGGCCCGAGGGAGCTAGTGGCGAACCCGGCGCTGTGCACCCGATCCCCGTGCACACGACTCGCAGCTGGGAGCACCACATGCGCACGACCGTCCGTCGATCCCTCGCCCTCCTCGGCGCGTCCACCCTCGTCGTCGCCGGCGCGGGTGCCGCACAGGCCTCCGTCACGCTCGACGCCGCGTCCGGCGCCGGCTTCGTCGGCAAGGGCGACGTCCAGACGGCCCTGGGGTGGAACAACGCCGTCCTCCAGAAGAACGCCGAGTCCCTGACCTTCACCAGCCGGCAGGCGGCGGCCCAGTCCGTCACGCAGGGCGTCAGCCAGACCGGGCAGCAGCTCGCCAGCCAGACGGTCTCGCAGGACGTGACATGCACGCTCGTGACCGGCAAGAAGTCCTTCCACCGTGACGGTGAGCGCGCCGGGGTGAGCGACGGCACCCGTGCCGGCACCCGTGCGGGCAGCCGGGCCGGCGCCCTCAGCGGCGTCCTGGCGTCGGACGTCGCTTACGAGGCCCGCAAGGCCAACCAGTTCACCGGCTTCAACCTCAAGGGCTACGCCGCCGGGCCCTCGTTCACGGCGTCCGGGGACGTCTCGTGGGGTGCGGCGTCGTACGGTGACTGGTCGTTCGGGGACTACACGTTCGGTGAGGTCGTCTGGGGCGGCTGGGAGGCCGAGCCCGGCGAGAACCCGGCCGACTGCCTCGGTGGCAACCCCGGGGTCACCGACCTGACGAACGACCTGGTGGCGCACGACCCGGTGGCAGGTCTCCTGCTCGAGGGTCCCGCTTCCTACGGCACACCCGCGTACGGCGCCGTTGCGGCCACCGGCCCGGTGGCGTTGTTCGTGAACTCGGTCCCGCTCCCGATCACGCCCGCGGTCGTCGGCTGACCTACGCACGCAGCGAGGCCGCACCCCTGGGGTGTGGCCTCGCTGTCGTGTGCGCTGCCCTTGACGCCTTCTCCTGTCCCACCTACCGTGAAGCCATTCCTTAATTAAGGAGTTGCTTACATGGCCGACCGGGACGAGCTGAGCATCGTGTTCGCGGCCCTGGCCGATCCCACGAGGCGCGCGATCCTCACGCACCTCGCCCAGGGGCCCACCACGGTGGGCCAGATCGCGGAGCCGTTCGCGATGAGCCGCCCGGCGATCTCCCAGCATCTGCGGGTGCTGGAGACCGCCGGCCTCATCGAGCGGACCGTCACCGCGCAGTGGCGCACGTGCGCCCTGCGGACCGAGCCCCTCGACGAGATCGCGTCGTGGGTCGACCGGCACCGCCGGTACTGGGACGAGCGGTTCGACCTCCTGGAGGACCGCCTCCGCGCGACGCGCGACGCCCCGGCGACCTCACGGGCGCAGGAGGAGAGAACCGATGAGTGAGCAGAACCGCACGATGGAGAAGACGTTCACGATCACGCGGGTGCTCGACGCGCCACGTGCGGCGGTGTGGCGGGCATGGACCGACCCGGACGAGATGACGCACTGGTACCACCCGCGCGGGCTCACCACGCCGCGCGAGTCCGTCGCCGTCGACCTGCGACCGGGCGGCGAGTACCGCTACACGATGGTCGCGCCCGACGACACCGCGTACCCCACCGGTGGCGTGTACCGCGAGGTCGTCGAGCCGGAGCGGCTCGTGTTCACGTGGGGCGACCCCGGCGACGACGAGGCGCCCGTCGCGACCGTGACGCTCGACGACCTGGGCGACCGGACGCGCATGACGTTCCGGCTCGACGGCGTGCCGGGCGCACCCGGCGACGGCAGCTACTACGACGGCTGGGTCTCGGCACTCGAGGTGCTCGCCGAGCACGTGGCCTGATCCCCGGGCCCGGGCGACCGGCCCCGGGGCCCGGGGCGTGAGCGCGGCACTTCGGGGTGAGAACGGCAGTCAGAGCTGCCGTTCTCACCCCGAAGTCACGTCGTCGCCGGACGGACGCGCGTCAGAGCCTCGGGTTCGCGTTGTGCACGAGCTCCAGCGCCATCTGCGGGAACCACGAGCCCGCCGCAGGGTCGGCGTACCCGCGGACCGGGTCGATGCCACCGGCCGGGTCCCACCGCGTGCACTCGCCGTCGGACTCACCCGGGATCTTCACCCACAGGTAGGCGTCGAGCATCGGCACGCCGGTGCTCGTGGTCGGGCGCAGGCCGAGGCCGCGGTCCGGCGGGTTGCACCAGTCCTGCGCGTCACCGGCCGGGTGGTCGGCGGGCGCGGTCCACGGACCCTGTCCGTTGCGGCTGGTGTCGATGACGAAGCCGGCGAGCGCGTCGGGGCTGCTCGGCGGGTTGGCCGCGTTGGTCACGTTGTCCAGGTACCACTGGTCGGTCAAGCCCCACGTGCTGAAGTCGTTGGGGTCGGCCGGGTAGTACTGGCTGCCGCAGTAGTCGAAGTGGCCGAGCCGCCAGCCGCCCTCGGCGTCGTTGGTGCCGTACCAGAGGCACTGCGACACCCAGGAGCCGTACTTCTGCAGCTTCTCGGTCACCTGGTAGTTCGAGACGTTGAGGAAGAACCCGTCGGCGCGCTCGACGCCCGCCTTGTGCAGGCGGTCGGCCGCGTCGCCCGACCCGAGCCAGCCGGAGTGGGTGCCGTCGAGGTACACGGACGTCTTCGGGAGCGCGGCGAGCCGGTCGACGGCGCCGTTGACCTGCGCGAAGCGGTCGCTCGCGGCGGTCGCGGGGTCGGCCTCGGCGGGCTGGCACCACTCCTGGGCGCCGGTGATCGACGTGTACCAGGGGATGATGCCCAGCCCGTCGGGCTCGACGAGCACGATCGCCTCGCCGTCGCCGATGCCCTTGGCGAAGCCGTCGATCCACGCCAGGTACGACGCGGTGTCGGCGGCGCCGCCGGCGGAGTACTGCGAGCAGTCCCGGAACGGGAGGTCGTACGCCACGAGCACGGGGACGGAGTGGGTCTGCTTCGCCTGCTTCATCGTCTTCTCGACCGACTTGCGGACGTCCTGCGGCGAGCCGGACGTGAACCACACGGCGGACGGCGTGGCGACCATCTTGGTGACGAGCGCGGCGTCGGACAGCTGGTGGGACTTGACCAGCTGCTTGATCTGCGTGACGGCGCCGTCGTTCGGCGGCGGCGTGAAGAGCCGGGTCACCGGCGGCTTCGGGTGGTGGGGAGGCTGCGGGGGGTGCGCCGGTCCGCCGTGCGCGGAGGCGGGCAGGGCGGCGGCTAGTGGGAGCGCTACCACGACGGCCGTGGCAAGCAGGGTCGTGCGGAGGCGGGACAGAGATCTGGCCACGGGGGAGCTCCTACGTCGTTGTCGGATGGCCGGTGCCGTACAGGTGCCTCCAGCGAGCCGGGGCACCACCTGCCGAGCATGACGACCTGGACGAACGACCGCAAGGGGTACCAATCGATCAGGATCGCCTGGCGCCCAGCATCACCCGGTCGAGCGCCGTCATGGCCTCCTCGAGCGTCGCCGGCACGTCGACGACCTGCGCGTCGACCCCTGCGTCGTCGAGCACGTGCCGCACGGCGGCGGCCGGCACGTCGGCGACCCGCACGTGCCGCCCCGCGAGCGTCACCGGCAGACCAGCCGCGTCGAGGGCGACGAACGTCTCCTGCCACCGCTCGGTGCGCACCTCGACGGCCGTCGTGTCCCCGATGATGTCGCGCTCGCTGCCGGTGGCGACGCAGCGGCCGTGCGACATGAGCACGAGCCGGTCGCACTGCTGCGCCTCGTGCATGTAGTGCGTCGTGACCAGCACCCCCACACCGCGCTCCGCCTGGTCGTGCACGGCGTCCCACAGCCGGGCGCGGGCCAGCGGGTCGACGCCGGACGTCGGCTCGTCGAGCACCAGGAGCTCCGGGGCGTGCGACAAGGCCGTGACGAACGCGAGCTGGCGCTGCCGGCCCAGCCCCACCGTGCCGACGAGCTCACCCCGGACAGGGAGGAGCGTGGCGGGCAGGCTGGTGGTCGGCGAGCCGAACGCGTGGTCGACGAACGCGACGTTCTCGTCGACGGTCAGGTCGTCGTAGAGCCCGAGGCCCTGCGGCACGTAGCCGAGCCGCTGCCGCGTCCGGCGAGAAGGTCGCTCGCCGAACAGGCGCAGCACGCCGGACGTCGGCGGGACGAGGCCGAGCAGCATCCGGATGACGGTCGTCTTGCCGGCACCGTTCGCGCCGAGGAGGCCGACGATCTCGCCAGGCCCGACCTCGAGGGTCACGTCGTCGACCGCGACGACGTCCGCGAACCGGCGGGTCACGCGCTCGACGGAGACCAGGGCGTCAGGCACGGGCCGCCTCCTTCGCGAGCGACGCCGAGATCACGGCGTCCTCCAGGTCGAGGACGAGCCGCGTGCCGAGGTTGCTCGTCGGGTCCGGCGACCACTCGCGGTACTCGCGACCGCGACGCCACGCGCGTTCGCGCACGGTGGGCCGCTCGGTCCGGAACACGGCCCCGGGAGCCTGCGCGACGACGTCCGCCGGAGGGCCGGAGAGCAGCACCCGACCGGCGTCCAGCACGAGCACCGACGAGGCGCGCTCGGCCTCGTCCAGGTAGGTCGTCGCCATCGCGACGGCCGCACCCTGGGCCGCGGCCTGAGAGATCATCCGCCACAGGTCCACCCGGCTCACCGGGTCCACGCCCGTGCTCGGCTCGTCGAGCACCAGCAGCCGGGGCTGGTGCAGCATCGCCAAGCAGAACGCGAGCTTCTGGCGCATCCCGCCGGACAGGTGCCCTGCGAGCCGCCCGCCCACCCGTTCCAGTCCGGCCGTCGTCAGGAGCGCGTCACGACGGCGTCGCAGCTCGGCGCCCCGCACCCCGTAGGCCGCTGCGACGAACGAGACGTTCTCGTCGACCGTGAGCTCACGCCACACCCCCGACGTGGTCGGCATGAACCCGGTCTCGGCCAACGGCGGGGAGGTGACGGCGCCGGTCTCGGGCCGCAGCGCGCCGGCGAACGCGCGCAGCAGGGTCGTCTTGCCCGCGCCGTCGCCCCCGACGAGCGCGACGACGGCGCCCGACGGGGCCGCGAGCGACACGTCGTCCAGGGCCGTCGTCCGGCCGTACCGCACCGTCACGCCCTGCAGCCCCCAGGTCGGTCCGGTCATGCGTTCACCGCCTCCACGGGCGTCTCGCGGCCGGTGGTGGGCGCGAGGTCGCGGCGGAACCGCAGCACGGCGGCGGTGAACACGACGAGTGCCATGCCGGTGAGCACCGTGAACGGGAGCCACAGGGCGGCGAGGTCGGAGCCGCGCAGCATCACACCCTGGGAGATCTTCACGAAGTACGTGAGCGGCAGGCAGTAGCCGATCCAGCGGATCGCCGGGGCCATGGCCTGCAGCGGGAAGATGAAGCCGGACAGCAGGATCTGCGGCATGAGGACGAGGATCGCCGTCTGGATGGCCTGCCCCTGGGTCTGCGACACCGTCGAGATGAGCACGCCGATGCCGAGGACGACGAACAGGAAGACGGCGCCGCCGAGCGCGAAGAGCCACGGGCTGCCGTTGAACGGGATGCCGAAGATCCACACGCCGAGGACCGTCACCAGGAGCATGTCGATCGCCGCCAGGATGAAGTACGGCGCGATCTTGCCGACGATCACGTCGGACGGCCGGAACGGCATGACGGCGAGCTGCTCGAGGGTGCCGGCCTGCCGCTCCCGGACCAGCCCGATGCTCGTGATGATCGTGCCGATGAACGTGAGGATGAGCCCGACCAGCGCCGGGACCATGACCCAGGAGGTCTCGAGGTCGGGGTTGTAGAGGATCTCGACGCTCACCTGGTCACCGGCCCGGCCGAGGGCCGCGTCGGCGGTCTGCGCGACGAAGAGGCTCGACCCGTCGACGAACGCGGTGGGCGGGGTCGTCGAGGTGTCGACCACGACGTCGGCGACGTCGTCCTGCACGAGGTCGCGGGCGTCCTGCGTGGTGGCAGCGGTGTCGGTGCCGGTGACGTCGAACGGTTCCGGCAGTGCTGCGGCCACCGCCGCCGCCTGCGGCCCGACCACCTGGGTGGCGATGGTGTCGATCGTGAAGTTCGCCGCGTACCCGAAGATGACCAGCAGCACGACCGGCAGCACCACCAGCATCGCCAGCGTGCGGCGGTCGCGCCGCAGCTCGCGGAACTCCTTGAGGATCATGGCCCGCATGTCGACTCCCTCGTCGTACGATCGGGAGAAATATCCACGTGTGTGGAAATCTACGAGGGTGGGGTGTCATGGTCAAGAGCGAGCCCGCCCGCCGGGGGCGCCGCCGCGGGCCGAGCACCACCCGCGACGCGATCCTCGCGGCCGCCAGGCGCCAGTTCGCGGACCTGGGCTACGACCGCGCGACCGTGCGCGGCATCGCCGCGGAGGCCGGCTGCGACCCGAAGCTGGTCGGCCACTGGTTCGGATCGAAGCAGGAGCTCTTCCTGCAGGTCGTGGAGCTGCCCATCCGACCGGCGGTCGCTCTGGCCGACCTGCGCAGCACCGGTGACCCCGCCACGCTGCCCGACCGGCTCGCCGCGTTCGTCGTGGCCCAGATGGAGACGGACGCGGTCCGGTCCCGCATGGTGCCGCTGATCCGGGCGGCCGCCACCGAGCCCGCCGCCGCGCCGCTGCTCCGCGACCTCCTGGTGCGCGAGGTGCTCGCACCCGTGGCCGCACAGCTCGGCGGTGACACGCCCGAGCTGCGCGCGTCCCTGCTCGCCAGCCAGCTGCTCGGCCTCATGATGGCGCGGTACGTCATCGCGGTGGAGCCGCTCGCGTCCGCGTCACCCGAGACGGTCGCCGCCGCGATCGCGCCCGTGCTGCGGCACTACCTCGACGACCGCCTCGGCTGACGCCGGCGCCTGCGGGCGGGCCCTCCGGCCGCGCGACGCCGGCTCGTGCGTGCGCCTGGGCCGTGGCAGCGTGGCCGCATGGGGACCACGCGGCGCCGGCTCGTGCTCCACGGCATGGTCCAGGGTGTGGGTTTTCGCTGGTCCATGGCCCGCGAGGCGGACCGGCGTGGCGCCCACGGCTGGGTGCGGAACCGCGACGACGGGTCCGTGGAGGCTGTCCTCGAGGGCGAGCAGGACGTCGTCGACGCGCTCGTCCTCTGGGCGCGACGGGGTCCCGCCGGCGCGGCGGTCACCGACGTGGAGGAGCACGACGAGCCGCCGGAGCACCTGCGCGCGTTCGAGATCCGGCCGTAGCGGCTTGACTTCGAGCGCACTCCAACCGGCACGCTGCCAGCACCATCGAGAAAGGATCTTCCATGCGAGTCGGCATCCACCTCATGCGCTTCGACTCCGTCGAACCGGGGGAGCTGCGTCAGGAGCTCGCGGACACGGCCTCCGCTGCCGAGGCCGCCGGCGTCTCGTGGATCTCGGTGATGGACCACTGGTTCCAGATGGAGCGCGCCGGCTTCCCCGCCGAGGACCCGATGCTCGAGGCGTACACGACCCTCGGCTATCTCGCGGGGGTCACCTCGCAGGCCCAGCTCGGCGTGCTCGTCACCGGCGTCACCTACCGGTACCCGGCGCTGCTCGCCAAGACCGTCGCGACGCTCGACGTGCTCTCCGGCGGACGGGCCACCCTCGGCATCGGCGCCGCCTGGTACGACCGCGAGCACCATGCCCTCGGCGTCCCCTTCCCGCCGCTCGCCGAACGGTTCGAACGCCTCGAGGAGGCGCTGCAGATCGCCGGTCAGATGTGGGACCCGCAGAACGACGGACCGTACGAGGGCACGCACTACCAGCTCGCCGAGACGCTGTGCCGCCCTCTCCCGCTGAGGCGGCCCGAGATCCTGGTCGGCGGCGGTGGAGAGCGCAAGACGCTGCGACTCGTCGCCCGGTACGCCGACGCCTGCAACCTGTTCGCCACCTCGCCCGACGAGGTCGCGCACAAGCTCGACGTGCTCCGGGCGCACTGCGACGACGTCGGCCGTGACTACTCGACGATCCGGGTGACGATGCTCCACGGCAGCGAAGCGCTCATCGCAGGGGACGTCGGCGCGTTCGTCGACCAGCTCGCGCCGTACGCCGCGCTGGGCGTCGAGACGGTGATCCTGCGGCCACCGGCGACCAGCCTGTCCGCGTGGGTCCGCGACGCGGTGACGCCGGAGGCGGTGGAGCGGCTCCGCGACCTGTGACCGCGGGCCGCCGATGTGGGAGAGGTCCCATCAAGGGTTCGACGAGACATCCCGATGTCTCGGGGGCCGGACATGCACAGGACGTGTCCGCTCCCGTCCCCTGAAGGAGCCACCGAGCCATGAGCCAGCAGACGACGATCCCGCACGACAAGCCGGACCAGCTGCAGAAGATCCTCGCCGG
This sequence comes from Cellulomonas sp. URHB0016, assembly GCF_054057935.1. Lineage (NCBI taxonomy): Bacteria > Bacillati > Actinomycetota > Actinomycetes > Micrococcales > Cellulomonadaceae > Cellulomonas > Cellulomonas sp. URHB0016. The sequence goes on from NZ_JBSRZU010000001.1 coordinate 3,994,180, forward strand.
ACTGATCGAGGGTGAGCAGGTCTTCGCCGTCTACGACTGCACCGGCGCCGGCACGGGCTTCGTCGCCGTGACCAACCTGCGCGTCATCCTCCAGGACAACTCGTTCGTCGGAGGGAAGTCAGCGGTCACGTCGCTGCCGATCAAGTCCGTCTCGTCGGTGTCGTTCCTCTCCGACAAGTCGATGTTCGGCCGCTTCTTCGCCTCGGCCTCGATCGCGATCACGGCCGGTGCGACGGTCCGCGAGGCCACGTTCCGCGGCGACGAGAAGGCCAAGCACATCCACGACACGATTCTCTGGCTCCTGACGCGCGCCTGACGCGCGTCCGACCGGGGGCGTGCACAGGCCTGCGTCAGGCCGACGGAGGACCCTCAGCCGGTCGCGTCGAGCGAGCGCAGCACCTCGATCACGACGGACGCGGACCGGTCCGCCGCGTCGTCGACGTGCGTGAGGAAGTCCACGCCGGCGACCGGGCCGCACAGGTCCGAGATGCCGCGGACCGACAGGAACGGCACGCCGTACAGGTGGCTCGTGTGGGCGAGGGCCGCCGACTCCATGTCCGTGGCGAGCGCTCCCGGGAACGACTCGCGGATCCGGTCCACGCGGGTCGCGTCGATGAACGCGTCGCCGGACAGCACCGTGCCCGAGTGCACCGTCAGGTCGACGGCGGCCGTCGCGGCGGCGTCGTGCAGCGCCTTCTCGGCGGCGTACACCTCGGGCATCCCCGGCACCTGGCCGAGCGAGTAGCCGAACGCCCGGGCATCGGCACCCGAGTACAGGTACTCCGAGCCGACGACCACGTCGCCGACCCGGACGTCGACCCCGACGCCGCCCGCGGAGCCGGCGCTGACGAGGGCCCGCGGGTGGGTCGCGTTGATCGCGACCGCAGCGGCCGTCGCGGAGTTCACCAGGCCGATGCCACAGGTCACGAGGAGCACCTGTCGCCCGGCGAGGGTGGCCATCCGGTGCTCGGCGTGACCCACGCGGGTCGCGGGTCCGACGAAGTCCGCGCGCTCGACGAACGGCGCGGCCTCGTCGGCCATCGCCGTGACGATGACGGCGTCGACGGCGATCACGCGGTCACCTGGCTCCACTCGTCGCGTGCGGCGAGGAACGTGCGAGCCGCCTCCTGGGCGCCGGCCAGCGTATGGTTCGCGCCCCAGCCGCACTGCACCTCGTTGGCGGCGGGGACCTCGGTGGCGGTGGTGATGTCCTGCAGCGTGCTCTGCACGAGGTCGAGGACGTCGTCGTGGGCCCACTCGCCCTGCAGGATCAGGTAGAAGCCCGTCTGGCAGCCCATCGGGGAGAAGTCGACGACCCGGTCCGAGTGGTTGCGCGAGTGCTCGGCGAACAGGTGCTCCAACGAGTGCACGGTCGGCATCTCGAGGTGGGCCACGTTCGGCTGCGTGAAGCGCACGTCGAACTTCTGGATGACGTCGCCCGCGGGCAGCACCTTGGTGTCGGCGAGGCGGACGTACGGGGCCACGACGGTGCGGTGGTCGAGGTTGAAGGACTCGACGTTCATGCGGGGCTGGTTCACGGCTCAGATCCTTCGGCTCGGGAATGGCCCATTGTCCCTCGCCCGCCCGGTGCGGCGGACGGGCGTCCGCTCAGCGGGCGAGGCGCTCGACGACCGCGCCGTACAGGGCGGGCAGGGCGGACGCGAGGGGCACGATCCCGCCGCGCAGGGGCGAACCCGCGGCCGACACCAGGCCGGAGGTGAGCATTCGGTAGTCCCGGGTGGCGGCGCTCCAGGCGCGCTCGTAGGCCGCGTTGGACCGGGCGACGTCCGAGCCGAGCGTCGCGACGGCCGCGTGCGCCTGCGCGAGCCCTACGCGCAGGCCCTCACCGGTCAGCGCGTCGACGTATCCCGAGGCGTCGCCGACGAGACGCACCCGTCCCGCGGTGCGGGCCGTCGTGCGCTGCCGCAGGGGGCCGGCACCCCGCGTCGGGCCGACGACCGGTGCGCCGGCGAGCCGGTCGCGCAGTGCGGGGAGGGCCGCCAGCGTGCCGTCGACATCGGTGCGCGGCGGGCCGAGCAGGGCGATCCCGACCAGGTCGTCGGACACCGGCGTGACGTAGGCCTCGGCGGTGCGGCCCCAGTGCACCTCGACGAAGTCCGACCACGGCGGCACCCGGACATGCCGGCGGACACCGAACCTGCGCCGTCGCGGCGTCTGGCCGGACGGCGCGTCCAGCCCGACGTGACGGCGGACCACGGAGTGCAGGCCGTCGCACGCGAGCAGCCACCGGCCGCGCACGCCCGCCGCCGTCACACCGGTGGCGTCCTGCTGGACGACCCCCGCCCGCCCGGCGACGGCCCGCGCGCCGAGCTCCTCGGCCCGCCGGGCGAGCGCCGCGTGCAGGGTCGTCCGCCGCACACCCCGGCCCGGACCACCGCCGAACAGGTGGTCGGCGACCCGCTCACCCGACACGTACCGGATGCCGGTGAGCACGTGCCCGCCCGGATCCACGCCGAGCCGGGCCAGAGCGGCCAACGCGCCAGGCATCAGGCCCTCGCCGCACGCCTTGTCGATCGGAGTCGCACGTGGTTCGACGACGACCACCGACATCCCGGCGAGCCGCGCCTCGATGGCGGCGGCCAGCCCCACGGGACCGCCGCCGACGACGAGCACGTCGACGTCGGACGTCATCGGTGCGTCGTACGGACCGCGGGGTCGGCCGCGCGGAGCGCGCGCTCCTCGGCGGGGATGCGGAAGCCGAGCAGCAGCACGGCGTTGAGCACGGTGAAGGCCAGGGCCGTGACCCACGCGGTGTGGACGAGCGGGAGCGCGGCGCCCTCGACCGCGACGGCCAGGTAGTTGGGGTGGCGCAGCCAGCGGTACGGCCCACGGTGCACGAGGTCCGCCCCGGGCACCACGATGACGCGGGTGTTCCACTGCGGGCCCAGCGTCCTGATGCACCACCATCGCAGCCCCTGCGCGGCGAGCACGGCGACGAACGCCGTCCACCCGAGCACGGGCAGGAACGGCCGGTCGGCGGCGTGCACCTCGATGAAGCACGCGGCGAGCAGCGCGGTGTGCAGGGCCACCATCGGCGGGTAGTGCCGCTTCCCGCTCTCCACCCCGCCCCGTGCGAACGCCCACCGGGCGTTCCGGGACGCGACGACGAGCTCGGCGAGGCGCTCCAGGGCGACCGCGAGCAGCAACGCGTCGTACCAGGTCACACGGCCTCCTCGGGCCAGCGGAGCAGGACGGCCTCGGCGCTCACGCCCGGCCCGAACGCGAACAGGACCCCGGCGGACCCGGGCACGTGGTCACCCTCACGCATCCTCGCCGCCAGGACGTGCAGCACCGAGGCGGACGACAGGTTCCCGACCCGGGCCAGGGAGTCCCAGCTCGCCGCGAACGCCCAGTCGGGCAGGTCCAGCGACCGCGCGGCGGCCTCCAGGATCCGCGGGCCGCCGGCATGCGCGACCCAGGTGTCGACGTCGTTGACCTTGAGGCCGTGGGCGGCGAGCAGGTCCGTGACGTCGGGCCCGAGGTGCCGCTCGACCACGTCCGCGAGGCTGGCGGCGAGCACGATGCGGAACCCGGTGCCACCGATGTCCCAGCCGAGCATCCCGGCCGTGTCCGGGTACAGCGCGCTGCGGCTGTCGACCACGTCCACGCCGCCCACGTGCGGTGCTCGGGCCGCGCCCACCATGACCGCGGCGGCCGCACCGTCGCCGAACAGCCCGGTCGAGACGACGTTGGCCATCGAGTCGTCGCCGTGCTGCAGCGTGAGCGAGCACAGCTCGACGGAGACGAGCAGCGCGACGTCGTCCGGGTGGCCCTGGAGGTAGTCCCGCACCCGCGCGATCCCCGCGGCCCCGCCCACGCACCCGAGCCCGAACACCGGGATGCGGCGCACGTCGCTCCGCAGCCCGAGATGGTCGACCAGGAGCGCGTCCAGCGACGGGGCCCCGATGCCGGTGATCGAGGTGAACAGCACGAAGTCGACGTCGGCCGGCGTGAGGGCGGCGTCGTCCAGGGCCTGCCGGCACGCCGCGCCCGCGAGCGCGAGCCCTTCGCGCAGGAACGCGTCGTTGGCGTCGGTGAACGAGGTCAGGGACGCGTACGCGTCGAGGGGCAGCGCCGTGTGCCGCGTCGCGATCCCGGTGCCGGCGTGCACCCGCTCGACCACCGCCCGGCGCCGCGGGTCAGCGGTGAGCAGCGGGGCGATGGCGGCGGTGATGTCGGACTGGGGGTACGAGTACGGGGGCAGGACGGGGGCGATCGAGGCGATCCGCGCCATGGGGGCATCGTGTCACGCGATGTCCGGTCCGTCGCCCGGGCCGACGCCCACGACCGGCCGCCCGGTCTGTCGGCCCGGCCCCGGCACCTGCGACGATGGCGCGGAACCGGGGAGGTGGGCCATGACGCAGGTGGACGTGCGACCGCGGCGCGCGCTCCTGCACCTCGCCCTGGCGAGCCATCCGGGCCCGACGGTCGCGGTCACCCTGTTCGCGGCGGCGATGGCGCTCGGCGCGGGCGCGCCGGCCCGGACGGCGGTGCTCGTCACCCTCGCGGTGCTCGCCGGCCAGCTCTCGGTCGGCTGGTCCAACGACTGGGTCGACGCCGCCCGCGACGCCGCGGTCGGCCGCACGGACAAGCCCGTGAGCGCGGGGCGGGTGTCGGTCCGCGCCGTGCGGTCGGCCGCCTGGTCCGCCGCGGCGGCGTGCGTGGTCGTGTCGGCGTCGCTCGGGTGGCGGGCCGGTCTGCTGAACGTCGCGACCGTCGCGTCCGCCTGGTCGTACAACGTGCGGCTCAAGAGCACCGCGTGGTCCTGGGCGCCGTTCGCCTTCTCGTTCGGGCTTCTCCCGATGGTCGTGGCGCTCGCACTGCCCGGGTGGCCGCCGGCGGCCTGGTGGGCGGTGGCGGGAGGAGCCCTGCTCGGTGTCGGCGCGCACGCGATGAACGTGCTGCCGGACCTGGAGGACGACGAGGGCACCGGGGTGCGCGGCGCGGCGCACCGGATCGGCCGGACGGCCACGAGCGTTGCTGCCGCGGGACTCCTGCTGGCCGCGACCGTGGTGGTGGTCGTCGCCCCGGCGGGCCGTCCGTCCGCGGCTGCCGTCGCGGCGCTGGCCGGTGCGGCCACGCTGACGGTGACCGGCACGCTCGTGGCTCTGCGGGCGTCGCGGAGCCGGCTGCCGTTCGCGGCGGCCATCGCTGTCGCCGCCCTCGACGTGGTGCTCCTCGTCGCCTCCGACTGGGTGGTCCGGTAGGTCAGGACGACACGTCGGCCGTCGTGAACCGGGCCCACGCCAGCGCGGAGAACACGGCGACCCAGGCGGCCTGCACGGCCAGCCCGCCGGCGACGACCTGCCAGTCGGGCTCGATGCGCAGGAACTCCGCGAAGTCGAGCCAGTGGTGCGTGAGCAGCCCCGGATGGATCGCGGACAGGGCGGGGAGCGTGTCGAGCACGCCCGAGACGATGGCGGTGACGACGGTCGCCGCCATCGCCCCGACCGGCACCTCGGTGAGCGTCGAGTAGAACAACCCCACCGCCACCAACCCGGTCATCGACAGGGCCACGTACGCGACGACCGCGGCGATGCGGGTGGCGCCGACGCCGAGCGGCACCGTGTCGCCGGACAGCAGCACCACGTCGTGCAGCCCGAAGAAGGTGGCCCCGGTCACGAGGCCGACCACCGCGATCGCCAGCACGGCCGACCCGGCGAACGCGAGCGCGGCGAGCGCCTTGACCACCAGCAGCCGGGTGCGGGTCACCGGCACGACGAGCAGGTACCGCAGCGTCCCCGCCGAGGCCTCGCCTGCGACGGCGTCCCCCGACGCGATCCCGATCGTCAGCGGCAGCAGGAAGGGCAGGCACACGAAGATCGATGCGACGACCAGGAAGATGCCGTTCTCGGTGACCTTCCCGACGAAGCCAGGGCCCTGCTCGCCCAGTGCGGAGTCGCGCGTGAGGAACAGCACGAGCCCCAGCAGGAGCGGCACCGCCGCCAGCCCGGCGAGCAGCACGACGTTGCGCCGGCGCCCCAGCACGAGCCGCAGCTCGCTGCGCAGCAGGCGCCCGAACGAGCCGCGGACGGCCACCGGTGCCTGGACCACGGTCTCAGCGTGCGACATCGAAACCCTCCCCGGTGAGCTCCACGAAGATCTCCTCGAGGCCGGGCCGTCGCACCTCGAACCCGACGACCGGGACGTCGGCGCGTACGAGCGCGGCCGACACCTCCTGCGCCGCCAGCCCGTCGACGGGCGCGTCGAGCCGCACTCCGTCGACCACGGGCTCGTCGAGCCCCAGTCCGCGCAGCACCCGGGCGGCCGCACCGACGTTCCCTGCGGTCGTGGTGACCGAGAGCCGGGCCTGGCCGCGGCTCGCGAGCGCCTCCCGGTCACCCTGGAGCACCAGGTGCCCGCGGCTCATGATCCCGACGTGGCTGCAGACCTGCTCGATCTCGGCGAGCAGGTGCGACGAGACCAGCACGGTGGTGCCGCCGTCCGCGAGCTCCCGCACCAGGTGGCGCACCTCGCGGGTGCCCTGCGGGTCGAGGCCGTTCGTCGGCTCGTCGAGGACCAGCAGCTCGCGCGGCTGCAGCAGGGCCGCGGCCAGGCCGAGCCGCTGCTTCATGCCGAGGGAGTACTGCCGGAACCGCTTGTCCGCCGCAGCGCCGAGCCCCACCCGTTCGAGAGCCTCGTCCCGCCGCCGTGGGGACGTGCGGGGGTCCGCGGTCGCGTCGACCGCGGAGAGGCGGTCCAGGTTCGCGCGACCGCTGAGGTACGGGTGGAAGGCGGGCCCCTCGACGAGGGCGCCGACCCGTGGCAGCACCGCGGCGCCCGCGTCCGGCATCGGCTGGTCGAGCAACCAGGCCTGCCCGCTCGTCGGGCGCACCAGCCCCAGCAGCATGCGGATGGTGGTCGTCTTGCCGGAGCCGTTCGGGCCGAGGAAGCCGTAGACCGCCCCGCGCGGCACCCGCAGCGCGAGCCCGTCGACGGCGACCTGGCCGGACCGGAACCGCTTGGTCAGTCCTTCCGTGCGCACGGCCAGAGGCCCGGTGTGGTCACCGGACCCCTGGTCGACCCGCGCCGGGTCGAGCACCCCTGCGCTCACGCCATCGCCTGCAGGGTGGCGGCGGGCACCGCGCCGACCAGCACCCGGCCGTCGTCGGTGATGAGCACACTGAGCAGCGCGGAGCTGATCAGGTGGCCCTCCGGGACCACCGTGGTGAGCGAGTCGTAGAGGGCGGCCGGGTCGAGTCCGTCGAACTTGCTCGCCGGACCTTCGCCGTCCTGCGGGCCGAACTCGTCCAGGAGGCCCTGAGCGCTCTCCGAACCGATGGTCGGGCCCGCGTCGGGCAGGCCGGCGAGCGCCGACGGGTCGCCGGCGACGAGACCGGGGACGTCCAGGTCGGACGCCTCGACGACGGTCGCCCAGCCGGTGCCGGACACCGTGACCCCGGGCGGCAGCGCGGCGCTCGCCTCGGTGTGCGCCGCGCGGTCCGCCGCGATCTGCTCGTCGGTCGGCAGCGCGACCTCCTTGTCGGTCACCGTCGCGCCGGCCGGCGCCGAGAAGGCGAGCACCGAGTCCGACGGTGTGCCGAACGTGACGTCGGTGAACCCGAGCTCGAGCGCGGGTGTCTTCGCGTCCTGGACGCTCCACACCTGCACCCGCAAGGGTGTGTCGGTCTTGGCGTCGATCGCGACGACCACGCGGGACACGAGCGTCCCGGGCGTCGTGGGGGTGACCACGAGCTGGTAGGCGCTGCGGCCGGCGACGGTGCTCTCGGCGTCGAGCGAGACGGTCGAGAACTGCTCCACCTGGTCGAGCACCTGCTGGGCGGCCTCGGCGGGGGTCGGCAGCTCGGGGGCGCCGGGCACCTGACCGGCGGCGGCCGCGCCCTCGAGCGCCGTGTACCGGTCCTGGTCGGCGCCGCTCAGCGTGTAGTGGACGACCTCGTCGGCCGTGCTGTCGTAGGTCCAGGCCTCGGGTCCGTCGTGCACCACGGAGAACTCGGACATGTCGCCGAGCAGCGACACCCGGCTGCGCTCGCCGCCGTCCGTCCACACGCGCAGCGTGGAGCTGCCGTCCAGGAGGTTGACGGGGTCAGCCGTCTCGGGGCCGAACGGGAGCGACGGCAGCCCGAGGCGCGCGGTGTGCACGACGGTGCCGGACAGCGCCTGCGGCTCGGCCGACGCGACGGCGGCGACGAGCTCCTCGGCGGTGACGGGCGGCAGGCCGTCGCTGTCGGCCGACGCCATGAGGGCCGGTCCGGCGAACGCGGCACCGACGCCGACGGCGACGACCGCGGGCACCGCCCACCGGGCGCGGGTGGACGGGGTGCGCCGCGGCGGCGGGCTCAGGGGAGTGGTCTCGGTCATGGCTCCATGCTGCTGCACGGCCCCTGAGGGCATCCTGAGAACGCCTCCCGGCCGGCGCCGCCCCCGGGTGGGATGCTGCTCACGTGCGAGTTCTCGTGGTGGACGACGAGCGCGGCCTGGTCCGTGCGCTGCATCGTGGGCTGAGCGCCGAGGGGTTCGCCGTGGACGTCGCGTTCGACGGGGAGACGGGGCTGCGCCTCGCGACCGACAACGAGTACGACGCGGTCGTCCTGGACATCATGCTGCCGCGGCGCAACGGCTACGACGTGGTGACCGAGCTCCGCGAGCGGGGCGTGCGGACGCCCGTGCTCGTGCTGAGCGCCAAGGACGGTGAGTACGACGTCGCGGACGGTCTGGACGTGGGCGCCGACGACTACCTCACCAAGCCGTTCTCGTTCGTGGTCCTCGTCGCCCGGCTCCGCGCCCTGCTGAGGCGCCCCGCACAGGTCCGGCCGGTGGTGCTCGAGGTCGGCGACGTGCTGCTCGACCCGTCCGCCCGCACGGTGACGCAGGCGGGCCGCGAGGTCGCGCTGACCGTCCGCGAGCTCGCCCTGCTGGAGTACCTCATGCGCCATGCCGACCGGGTGGTGGGAAAGGTCGAGCTCCGCGACCACGTCTGGGAGGGCACGGGCGAGGACGTGAACGTGGTGGAGGTGTACGTCGGCTACCTGCGGCGCAAGCTCGGGCGCGCGACCGTCGCCACCGTGCGGGGCGCCGGCTACCGCGTCGCCGGATGACCACGGGCGTGCGGGCGCGACCGTGAGCGAGCCGTGACCGAACCTGTGCAGGAACCCGCGACCCGGGACCGACCGGGGCGCGGGCGGCGGTGGGGATGGCGCGGCAGGTCCCTGCGGCTGCGCCTGACCGTCCTGACCTCGGGGCTGCTCTGTGTCGCGCTCGTCGCGGGTGCGGTGGCGTTGACGACGGTCGTCTCGACGAGCCGGGTCACGGCGCTGCGGGAGGTGGTGACAGCACGGTCGACGACGGTCGCCGACCTCGCAGCGGCCGACCGGCTGCCGTCGACGCTGCCGGTGGAGGAGCCCGGGGAGATCGCCCAGCTGCTCGACGCGCGCGGCCACGTGCTCGCGACCTCACCGAACGCCAGCGCGACCCTCCCGCTCCTGGACCGCGGTGGGCTCGACCGGCTCCGGCCGGCCGATGACCGCATCACCGTCACCACCACGACGACGGGGTACGACACCGACGCGCTCGTCGCGCTCCGGGGCACCACCTTCCGTGGCGAACCTGCGACGGTCGTCGCGAGCGTGCCGCTGGGGGAGGTGCGCGGGCTGGTCCGGGCCCTGCGCCTGTCGCTGGTGGGTGTGGTGCCGGTCCTGACCCTGCTGCTCGCCTGGACGATCTGGGTGGTGCTCGGCCGCGCGCTGCGACCTGTGGACCGGATGCGCCGGGCCGCTGCGGAGGTCGCCCGCAGCGGGGGGCCCGGCTCGCTGCCGGTGCCGCACGCGGACGACGAGATCGCCGCCCTGGCCCGCACCCTCAACGAGATGCTCGACCGGCTCGAGACCTCCGCCGCCCGGCAGCGCACGTTCGTCGCCGACGCCGCCCACGAGCTGCGCTCCCCGCTCGCCGCGTTGCGCGCCTCCGTCGACGTCGCGCGTGCGCACCCCGAGTCCTACGCCACCGGCGAGCTCGCCGGTGACCTCGACCGGGAGCTCCTGCGGATGCAGGCGCTCGTCGACGACCTGCTGCTGCTCGCCCGGGTCGGGTCGGCACCGACGTCCCGCACCGACGTCGACCTCGGCGCGCTGGCCCGCGAGGTCGCCGTGCTGTCGCGCGCCGGTGCCCCGGTGACGGTGGTCGGCTCCGGTGCGGGCCGCGGGCAGGGTGCCGCCCTCGGACGGGTGGTCCGCAACCTCGTCGACAACGCGGCTCGGCATGCGGCGACCCGCGTGCTCGTCACGGTCGCCGACGGTGCGGTGGTGGTGGAGGACGACGGTCAGGGGATCGCCGAAGGAGACCGCGAGCGCGTGTTCGAGCGGTTCGTGCGCCTCGACGACGCCCGGGAGCGTGAGGCGGGCGGCAGCGGCCTCGGCCTGTCGATCGCCCGGGAGATCGCCCGGGAGCAGGCGGGCGACGTGCTGCTCGGCGCGTCCGCGCTCGGCGGCCTGCGGGCCGAGCTGGTCGTTCCCGGCCCCGACCGGCCGTGACCGGCCCCTGACCGGCCCTGACCGGCCCTGGCCGCGGCGCTGACCGGCCCTGACCGGCCCTGACCGGCCCTGGCCGCGGCGCCGACCGGCCCTGACCGGCCGCCGTCGTCACGTCCAGTGAGCGGGACGCGCCACCCGCCCGGGCAGGCGCGTCGTCCGGTCACCCCGCGCCGCCGCCGCCTGCGGCTGGGTGAGGTAGACCGCGCCGGTCAGGTCCGCACCCCGCAGGTCGGCCCCGCGCAGGTCCGTGCCGAGCAGGTCGGCGTCCCGCAGGTCGGCGCGCCGCAGGTCGGCGCCGAGCAGGAGCGCGCCGCGCAGGTCGGCGCCGTGCAGGTCTGCCCCGGCCAGCCCCGCCCCGACGAGGTCCGCGCGCCGCCGGTCCCGGCCGCCGGCCGCCCCGCGGACCAGCCGGCTCGCGGCGGTCAGCAGCTCGTCCACGCGGAGGCGGTGGGGGGCGACGTCGACGCGCACGAGCTCGTCCGCGGGGAGGTCGCTGAGCGCTCGAACCTCGTCGACGGCCTGGCGCAGGCCGTCGTGCAGCGGTGCCGTCGCGTCCCGTTCGAGGACGTCCGTGAGGTACCAGAGCAGCTCGTGGAGCTGCCGGGCGACGGCGAACGCCAGGAACATCGGCCCGGCGACGTCGGGACCGTCCCGCCAGGACCGGCCCGCGAACGTGCCCTGCGTGACGTGCTGGCCGGCGCCGAAGCAGTCGAACACGGTGCACCCGGGGAAGCCGCGCTCCCGCAGCTGCGCGTGGATGCCGCAACCGTGGTCCTGTTGCAGGTGCCGGCACGGGACGGCCGCCGGCTTGTCCACGGCGAAGTCGGCGGACGCCGCGAACGGCAGCGCGACGCAGCACAGGCCGACGCACCGGGCGCAGTCCGCCCGCAGGTCGCGCAGGGTCAGCGGTACGGGCACCGCGACGGCTACTCGCCTTCGATCGCGGGGAGGATCGTGGTCGGGATCATGAACGCGAGCGTGATGCTGGCGATCGCGCCCAGGAACACCCAGGACACGTCCTCGCCGCCGCTGAACGACAGAGCGAACAGGACGAACCCGAGGAGGAGGAGCACGAACGCGAAGAAGGCGCCGACCACCCGTCCCGCGGACTCGCTGCTCTGCTCGTCTCGAGGCTCGATCACGGGGTAGGTCATGGCAGGGCTCCTTCGTCGTCGACGGACCGGCCGGGGTCCTGACGTCGAGTGTGATCCGTGGACGGCGCCGAGCGCCACCGCGTCCACGGAGTGTCCACTGCGCACCAGGACCGGTGCCCGTCAGGCCAGCGGCCGGGCGCGGGGTGCCCGAGGCCCGAACCGCGGCGCGCGGGACGCCTGCGTGATCTCCAGCAGCCGGACCACGCGCTGCCGGTGACCGTGCCACGGCTCCAGGAGCTCGAGCATCCCGGCGTCGTCGGTCCGTCGCCCGGTGAGCGCCCACCCGACCAGGTGGGCGAGGTGGAAGTCACCGACGGACACCGCGTCGGCATCCCCGAGCGCGCGCGACGCGACCTCGGCGACGGTCCAGGGTCCGACGCCCCGCACGGTCAGCATCCGGCGCCGCGCCTCGTCGAGCGGCAGGTCCGCGCCCGCCTGCAGGCCGCGCGCGACCGCGGCCGCCCGGCGCACGGTCCCGGACCGGGCCTCGTCGACCCCGGCGCGTCGCCACTCCCACACGGGCAGGTCCCGCCAGGTGTGCGCGGACGGTGCGACCCGGAGGCCGGACGGCGCGGGACCGGGCGCAGGTGTGCCGTGGCGCTCGACGAGCCACCGCCACGACGCCCGTGCGTCGAGGCCGACGACGCGCTGCTCCAGGATCGCGGGGACGAGCGCCTCCATCACGTTCCCCGACCGCGGCACCCGCAGCCCGGGGAGCCGGTGGTGGGCCTCGCGGACGACGGGGTGCAGGTCGGCGCGGAACCCGGTGTCGTCGTCCGCAGCGCCGAGCAGGTCCGGCACCGAGGCGAGGGCCCGTTCGGCACCGGGCCCCCAGGCCGTCACGTGCACGCCGTCCCTGCGCACGTGCAGGCACATCGTCGTCGGGCCGGCCGGGGTGGTCGTCGCGCGCCACAGGGTGCCGTCCGGCGTCGTCGCCCAGGTCGGGTCGCCGGCGCCACGTCGCAAGGGTGCGAGCGTCAGCCGGACGTCCACGGGAGCGACCGGCCGGTAGACGGTGCTGACCGCGCGCTCGTCGCCCCCGGCCTCGGGCGGGACGGCGGCCTGGACCGGCGCGGACGCGGGCGCGTCGTCCGGGTGGGCAGCGACGGCGGTCACGTCACCACTATGCGCCGCGCCGGGATGCCGCGGGACCGCCGGGCGGGCACACTGCCGCGGGTGACCATCCGGATCGGCATCTCGGGCTGGCGGTACGCGCCGTGGCGCGGTGTGTTCTACCCGAAGGGCCTGGTGCAGCGCGAGGAGCTCGCGTTCGCGTCCCACCGCATGACGTCCATCGAGATCAACGGCTCGTTCTACTCGCTCCAGCGCCCGGAGAGCTACCAGGCGTGGGCCGCGCAGACTCCTGATGACTTCGTGTTCTCCGTGAAGGGCCCGCGGTTCGTCACGCACATGAAGAAGCTCGCCGACGCCCGCACCCCGGTGGCGAACTTCCTCGCGAACGGGATGCTCGCGCTGGGTCCCAAGCTCGGACCCGTGCTGTGGCAGCTGCCGCCGACGCTGGGCTACGACGCCGAGCGGCTCGCCCGGTTCTTCGACCTCCTGCCGCGCACCACGGTCGCCGCAGCGGCGCTCGCCGCCGAGCACGACGAGCGGGTGGAGAACAGGGCCTGGACCAGCACCGACGCCGACCGTCCGCTCCGGCACGTCCTCGAGGTGCGGCACGCGACGTTCGAGCGGCCCGAGCTCGTGGAGCTCCTGCGGGCGCACGACATCGGGCTCGTCGTCGCCGACACCGCCGGACGGTGGCCGTTCCTCGAGGACGTCACGTCCGACGTCGTCTATGTGCGGCTGCACGGCGACTCGGAGCTCTACGTGAGCGGGTACGACGACCCGGCGCTGGACCGGTGGGCGGCGAAGGTGCGCGCATGGGCCGACGGGGGCGAGCCCGCCGACGCACGACGGATCGCCGGCCCGGCGCCGGCGTCCGGCGGCCGCGACGTGTTCGTCTACTTCGACAACGACGTCAAGGTCCGGGCGCCCGTCGACGCCATGGGGCTCGAGTCCCGGCTCGGGATCCTGCCCGCCGAAGCCGCCCTGCCGGTGGCCTGACGGTCCGTCAGTGCCCGCGCAGCCGCTCGATCAGCCGCCGGTCGCGCTTGGTCGGCCGACCGGCGCCGCGGTCGCGCTGCGCGTTCACGGCCACCTGCTCGCGCGGCAGGACGGCGGGGGAGCGGTCGAGGTAGCAGGCGACCGCCACGTCTGCGCCGACGCGCTTCACGATGGTCCGCTGCACCACGACGATCCGCTCCCGCGCACCGCCGCGCACGTGCACCTCGTCGCCCGGCACCACCTGCGTGGCGGGCTTGGCGCGGTCGCCGTTGACGCGCACGTGACCCGCCCGGCACGCCGCGCCCGCGGCCGACCGTGTCGGGAACAGCCGCACCGCCCACGCCCACGCGTCGACCCGGGCACGCACCACCTCTGCCATGCACCGACGATCTCACGCCGTCGAAACGCGTCACGATCAGGCAGGCTCTGGCGTGCCCCGCACCCGGGCTTCGGGTTCCAGTGCACCGGTGTGGGGCTCGTGGTGGGCACGCGCTGCACGCCGCGCTGACCCGGTCCACCGCACGACGGCACCGCCCCTGGGTCCGCCCCGGGCGGTGCCGTCCGTCGCGCTGCGGTCGGTGGCGCCGCGGTCCGCCGCACGAGCGGTCCAGCGTGCCGGGACCGCTCGTGCGGACGTCATTCCGAGAGTCAGCGCCGGAGCTCGAGGTACTTGGCGATCAGCGCCTTGGTCGAGGGGTCCTGCGCGTCGAGCGCTGCGGCGTCACCCTCGACGGCGGGGGCGATCTCGGTGGCGAGCTTCTTGCCGAGCTCCACACCCCACTGGTCGAACGAGTCGATGCCCCACACCACGCCCTCGACGAAGGTGATGTGCTCGTACAGCGCGATGAGCTGACCGAGCACCGACGGGGTCAGGGACGGCGCGAGGATCGACGTGGTCGGCCGGTTCCCGGAGAACACGCGGGCCGGCACGATCGCCTCGTCGGTCCCCTCGGCCCGCACCTCGTCGGCGGTCTTGCCGAAGGCGAGTGCCTTCGTCTGCGCGAAGTAGTTGGCGAGGAACATCGCGTGCACGTCCGTGTCGCCGTCGCGCAGCGGGCGCGCGGGGTTGGCGACGGCGATGAAGTCCGCCGGGATGAGCCGGGTGCCCTGGTGGATGAGCTGGTAGAACGCGTGCTGGCCGTTGGTGCCGGGCTCGCCCCAGAACACCTCGCCGGTCTGCGTGGTGACGGGCGTGCCGTCCCAGCGGACCGACTTGCCGTTCGACTCCATGGTCAGCTGCTGCAGGTACGCCGGGAAGCGGTGCAGGTACTGCGCGTACGGCAGCACGGCATGGGTGTGCGCGCCGAGGAAGTTGACGTACCAGACGTTGAGCAGGCCCATCAGGACGGGCACGTTGCGCTCGAACGGCGTGGTCGCGACGTGCTCGTCGACCGCGCGGAACCCGGCGAGGAAGTCGCGGAACCCGTCCGGCCCGATGGCGATGGCGAGCGACGTGCCGATCGCGGAGTCCACCGAGTAGCGGCCGCCGACCCAGTCCCAGAAGCCGAACGCGTTGGCCGGGTCGATGCCGAACGCGGCGACCTTGTCGAGGGCCGTCGACACGGCGACGAAGTGCTTCGCGACGGCGTCTGTACGCGCGGCGTCGTCGTCGGCCAGGTGACCGGCGGCGGCGAGCTGCTCCCACAGCCAGGTCCGGGCGAGGCGCGCGTTCGTCAGCGTCTCCAGGGTGCCGAACGTCTTGGACGCGACGATGAACAGTGTCGTCGTCGGGTCGAGTCCCTTGACCGTCTCGGCCAGGTCGGACGGGTCGATGTTGGAGACGAACCGCAGCTCCAGGCCCTCCTGGACGTGCGGCTTGAGCGCCTCGTACGCCATCACCGGGCCGAGGTCCGAGCCACCGATGCCGATGTTGACCACCGTGCGCACCCGCTCGCCCGTCACGCCCGTCCACTGCCCCGAGCGCACCTTCTCGGCGAACGCGTAGACCCGTCCGAGGACCTCGTGCACGTCGTGGTCCACGTCCTGGCCGTCGACGACGAGGCGCGGCTGCGCACCCTCCGGGCGGCGCAGGGCGGTGTGCAGGACGGCCCGGTCCTCCGTGACGTTGATGTGCTCGCCACGCAGCTGCGCCTGCAGGCGGTCGGCGAGCCCGACGTCCTTGCGCGAGCCGGACCAGCAGCGCGAGCGTCTCGTCGGTGACCAGGTTCTTCGAGAGGTCGACGTGCAGGTCGGCGAGCTGGAACGCGAGGCGCTCGGCGCGCTGCGGGTCCGAGGCGAACCAACCGCGCAGGTCAGGGGCGAGGGCGGACTCGTGGGTGCTGAGGTCCTGCCAGGCGCTCGTGGTGGTCGCGTCGATGGGGTGCGTGGACACGGGGTTCCCTCTCTGCCGGGGTGGGTCGGTGCCGGGCATCGCCGCGCGGCCGAGGTCCCAACCTATTGCGCCCGGGTCGGGGGTCGCACCGGACGACCGGCGGCGGCACCTCGCGGGCGCCGACCTCCCGGCCCGTCCCGGCGACGCTCTCCCTGGCGACGGCGGCGTGCCCGGCGGATTGGAGCCCTGACGGACGCGGACCTCACGGACGCGTTCCTCGAGGGGTCGGTGCGCACGGACGTGGTGCGAGCGCGCGGAGCGCACGGAGCGGACGCACCCGCGGACCAGGAGTCGGCGGAGGCGCTCTAGTGTGACGGGGTGCCTCGCATCCCCACCGCCCTGATCGCCGCCCTCACGCTCGTCGTCGGCTTCGCGGTGGCGCAGGTGACCGGCGTCCGTGCGCTCGGCGGGGCTGTGCTGCTGGCGGGCGTCGGGTGGTGCGCGGTGCGGGCGTGGCGGCCGGCCGGACCGGCCCGGACCCTCGCCGTCGTGGTGATCGGTGCCCTGTGCTTCGTCGCGTCACATCTCCTCGCGCCGGTCCTCGGCGCGTGGCCGTCGGTCCTCCTCGTCGCGGCCGTCCTCGGCATCGCGACGTGGGTGCTGGTCGACCGCCGGACGAGCGGGCTCCTCGCGCAGTCCTGACGCGGCTCGGGTGGCGCGTCAGCCGCTCAAGGCCTCGCGGACCAGCGGAGCGACGCGGGTGCCGAGGAGCTCGATCGCGTGCAGCGACTCGCGCTGCGGCACCCCGGACAGGTCCATCTGGAACGACTGCCGGTCGTGCCCCAGCACCGCGTGCAGGTCGACGATGCGCTCGGCGACCTCCTCCGGTCCGCCCACGAAGTAGGCGCCACCGCGGGCGGCCTGCGACTCGAACGCGATCCGGTTGGGCTGGGCGAACCCGCGCTCGGAGGCGATGCGGGCCATCGTGTCCCGCCAGTACGGGTAGAAGAGCTCGCGCGCGGACCGACCGTCGTCGGCGAGGAACCCCATGCCGGCGACGGAGACGAAAGGGCTGCCGGGTCGCTTGACCTCGGCCTGCTCGTGCGCCTGCCGATAGAGGTCCGCCAGCGGCGCGAACGACGCGGGGCGGCCGCCGATGATGGCGTAGCTGACCGGCAGACCGAGCGCGCCGGCGCGGACCGACGACCGGGGGTTGCCACCGGTGGCGACGGCGATCCGCAGGTGCGGCCCGAGCCCGGGCTTGTCGGCCGGGCGGGGAAGCACCAGGGCGTCCTCGAGCGGCGGCCGGAAGCGGCCCGACCAGGTGGTGCGCTCCGCCCGGTCGAGCTCGAGGAGCAGCGCGATCTTCTCGTCGTACAGGTCGTCGTAGTCGTCGAGCGACGCACCGAACAGCGCGTACGACTCGATGAACGACCCGCGCCCGGCGAGCAGCTCCACCCGCCCGCCCGAGTAGAGGTCCATCGTCGCGAACTGCTGGTAGACGCGGACGGGGTCCTCGGTCGAGAGCACCGTGACGGCCGAGCCGACCGTGATCCGGCTCGTCTGTGCGAGGCCGGCGGCGATGACGGTGGACGGCGAGGAGATGGCGTAGTCGGGCCGGTGGTGCTCTCCGATCCCGACGTGGTCCAGACCGACCTCCTCGGCGAGCCGGATCCGCTCGAGCACGTCCCGGAGGCGTTGGGCAGGGGAGGTGACCGCTCCGCTCACCGGATCGGGGTGGACGTCACCGAACGTGTAGAGGCCCAGCTCCATGCGCAGTGGAACGAACGGCACGCGGGTGCCGTTCCGGCGGCCGTGCAGGTGGGCCCGGACGCCGCACCCGATACGTCCCCTGGGTCCCGCCGGTCACCGGCCGGTCACGATGTGATCACGGTCACCCCCGGGCGTTGACTCGCGATTAGTAAGGAAGGTCTACTAACAAACATGAGAGCGACGACGGCGCCGCCCGCGGGTACCGCGCGAGGAGTCGGCCGGGCACTGCGCCCGACCGGGAAGGTGCTGCCGGAGCACGCACGGGCCCACAACCGGTCGCTGGTCCTCGGGCACCTGTTCCACGAGACCGCCGCCTCCCGCGCCGACATCGCCCGCAGCACGGGACTCACCCGGGTCACCGTGTCCGGTCTCGTCGCCGAGCTGGTCGCGGAAGGACTCGTCGAGGAGCGGGGCCCGCGCATCGAGGGCAAGGTCGGCAAGCCCGCGACGCTCGTCGCGATGCGGTCCGCGGCCTTCCAGATCGTCGCCGTCGACCTCACGAGCGAGTCGCGGATCCTGGGCGGCGTCCTGTCGCTCGCCGGCCAGGTCGTCGCGCGCCGCGAGGTGCCGCTCGACGGGCAGACCGGGGAGCGGGCGCTCGGCCTGCTCGAGAGCCTGTGCCGCGACCTGCTCGCCGCCGCTGACCGCCCCGTGCTCGGCATCGGCATCGCGTCGCCCGGCGTCATCGACCCGGACGGCGTGGTCGTGCAGGCGCCCAACCGCGGCTGGTACGACCTGCCGCTCGCGGCGCTGCTCACGGCCCGCCTCGACGTCCCGGTGCACGTCGCCAACGACGCCAACACGCGGGCGCTGGGCGAGTTCACGTACGGCCACGCCGCGGACACCGGGACCATCGTCGTCACGGTCGGTGAGGGCGTCGGCGCCGGCCTCGTCGTCGACGGGGCGCTGGTCCGCGGCCGCCACCACGCCGCCGGTGAGATCGGCCACGTCACCGTCGTCGACGGTGACCCGCGCGACGAGACGCCGCTCGAGTGCGCCTGCGGCCGCGTGGGCTGCCTCGAGACCGTGCTCTCCGTGCCGGCCCTGCGCCGCCGCACCCAGGGCCTCACCCCCCAGGACACCGACGCCGCGCTGGCGTCGGTCGGACGACTGCTCGGGATCGCACTCGCGCCCGTCGTCTCCGCGCTCGACCTCGCCGAGGTCCTGCTCTCCGGCCCCCCGGAGCTGCTCGACGGTCCTCTGCGGGAGTCGGCGCTCGCCACCCTCCGCGCACGCACCATGCCGGTCATCGGGCAGGGACTGGACATGCGGATGGGCTCCTTGGACGAGGACGGGGCTCTCGCCGGTGCGGCGGTCCTGGTCCTGTCCGGTCAGCTCGGGGTCACGTGACGACCCCGAGCCGACCGACTGCAGTCGGCATTCACCACCCGGCGCCGCCGTCCGGCGGACGCCTCGTTCACGGGAGGAACCCCAACGTGAAGATCCTACGTTTCGCCGCCGTCGGCGTGGCGGCTGCGCTGACGCTGAGCGCCTGCAGCTCCGGTGACGCCGGAGACGACGCCACGGCAGCCGGCACGCCCGAGGCCGCGACGATCAAGCTGTGGCTCGCGGGTGGCGACACACCGGACGAGCTGCGCACGTACCTGACCACGACCTTCGAGAAGGAGAACCCGGGCTCGAAGCTCGTCATCGAGGAGCAGGGCTGGGGCGACCTCGTCACCAAGCTGACCACCGCCCTGCCGGACGCCGACAACACGCCCGACGTGGCCGAGCTCGGGAACACCCAGTCCTCGACGTTCACCAACGTCGGCGCGTTCCTCGACATCAGCGACATGTACGACGAGCTCGGTGGCGACAGCCTGCTGCCCGGCTTCGTCGCGGCGGGCGAGGTCGACGGCAAGAACTACACGCTGCCGTACTACTTCGGCTCGCGCTACGTGTTCTACCGCAAGGACCTCTGGTCGGCCGCGGGCATCACGACGCCGCCCACGACGCTGGCCGACTACAACGCGGACGTCGCGAAGGTCGCCGCGGCGGACCCGAACGGGATCCCGAACCTCTCGGGCTTCTGGCTCGGCGGACAGGACTGGCGCAACGGCATCTCGTGGATCTTCGCCAACGGTGGTGAGCTCGCCGTCGAGGACGGCGGCACGTGGACGTCCACGATGTCGGACCCGAAGTCGATCGAGGGCCTCCAGCAGCTCCAGAAGATCTGGACGGACGCCTCCAAGGCTCCGCGCGACGCCACGGACGCCAACACGTACAACCACCTGAACGACGCCGACCAGGTGAAGGCGGAGGACGGCACCACGACCGACTACTCGCTCGACGCGGCGACGATCATGGCGCCGGGCTGGGCCCACTGGTCGATCGGTGACCTCGAGGGCGACAAGCGCGTGTGGAACGACGACAAGTTCGGCGCGTTCCCGCTCCCGGGCGTCGACGGCGGTGCGGCCCCCGTGTTCGCCGGCGGCTCCAACATCGGCATCTCGGCCACGTCGAAGCACCCCGAGCTGGCCAAGAGCCTGATGACGATCATCTTCTCGCCCGAGTACCAGCAGATGCTCGGGAAGAACGGCCTCGGCCCGGCCAACACCGAGTACACGAGCTCCCTCGGCGACGACCAGTTCGCCAAGGCGCTCGTCGCGTCGGCCGTGGCGTCGAAGCTCACCCCGGCGGCCCCGGGCTGGGCCGCGCTCGAGAACTCCAAGAAGCTCGAGGAGTTCTTCCAGAAGATCGCCGAGGGTGCGGACGTCAAGGCGACCGCGGCGGCCTTCGACAAGGACGCCACGCCGATCCTCAACGGCGAGTCCAGCTGATCCCGGTCGTGGGACCCGGGGCTGCCCTGCCCCGGGTCCCACGGCCCAGCGCCGTGCAGGCGGACGAAGGAGACCCCCGCATGTCCCGTAGCACCCCCGCGGTCGCCGCCCCCGCGGGCGCGGCTCCCGGCGCCGACCCCGCCGGCACGACCGCCGGTGCGCCGGCGCAGCGCCGCCGCCGAGCGCCCCGCACCCCGTACCTGCTGCTCGTCCCGTCGGTCGCGATCCTGCTGCTCGCGCTCGCGTACCCGCTCGGCTGGCAGGTCTTCACCTCGACGCACGAGTTCGGGCTCAAGCAGCAGTTCGGCGCCCCCGCGCAGTTCGTCGGGCTGCACAACTACGCGCGGCTGTTCACCGACTCCGAGCTGTGGACCGTCGTGGTCCGCTCGCTGGTCTTCTGCCTGGTCAACGCGTTCGTGACCGTCCTCCTCGGCGTCCTGGTGGCGCTCCTGATGCGCGCCGTGCCCCAGGCCGTGCGGATCGTCCTGCAGGTCTCGATGCTGCTGGTGTGGGCCATGCCGGTGGTCGCCGTCATGACCGTGTGGCGCTGGCTGTTCGACTACCGCCGCGGGGCGGTCAACTACCTGCTGACCCAGCTCGGGCTCGACTTCCAGGGGCACAGCTGGCTGGAGGAGCCGTTGTCCTTCTTCTTCGTCGCCACCGTCATCGTCGTGTGGATGTCCGTGCCGTTCGTGGCGTTCTCCGTCTATGCCGGGCTCACCCAGGTGCCGGGGGAGGTGCTCGAGGCGGCCGAGATCGACGGCGCGAACGCCTGGGACCGCTTCTGGGGGATCCTCCTGCCGATGGTCCGCCCCGTGCTCTCGATCGTCCTGCTGCTGCAGGTGGTCTGGGACCTGCGGGTGTTCGCGCAGATCAAGCTGCTCCAGGACGCGGGCGGCACGCCGAGCGAGACGAACCTGCTCGGCACGTACATCTACCAGCTCGGCGTGGGCGCCGGTGACTTCGGCACCGCCTCCGCCGTCTCCATCTTCGTGCTGGTGCTCACCGTCGCCCTCTCCTGGGGGTACGTGCGGACGCTGCTGCGGGAGGACGAGTCATGAGCCAGGCCACCACCACGTTGCCCCCGGTCGGTGCCGCCGTCCGCCGGTCGGGCCGCCGCTCGGGCCGCCGGTCGAGCCGCGGAGAGAGCCGCGGAGAGAGCCGCGGGCCCGGCGGCCTCGCCCGGGTCGTCCTGAGCGTCGTCGGCCTCGTGGTCGCCCTCGTGTGGGTCTTCCCGGTCTACTGGATGCTCAGCTCGTCACTGCTTCCCGACGTGCGGCTGCAGTCCGGCAAGCCGATCTTCTTCCCGGTCGGTGGCTCGTTCGCGAACTACCGGTCCGTGCTGGACTCGGGGTCCTTCTTCCCGGCGCTGCGCATGAGCCTCGCGGTGACGTTCCTGACCATCGTCGTCACGATCCTGTTCGCGTTCCTCGCGGCGCTCGCCATCAGCCGGTTCCGCTTCAAGGGCCGGCGGAGCTTCATCCTGGCGGTGCTGTTCATCCAGATGCTGCCGGCGGAGGGCCTGTTCATCGCCCAGTACAAGCTCATCGGGTCGCTGCACCTGCTGAACTCGGTGATCGGGATCTCCATCGTCTACGTCGCCGCGGTGGTGCCCTTCACCGTCTGGATGCTGCGCGGCTTCGTCGCAGGCGTCCCGGCCGAGCTCGAGGAGGCCGCGATGGTCGACGGTCTGAGCCGCACGCAGGCGTTCCTGCGGATCACGTTCCCGCTGCTCGCCCCCGGGCTGGTGGCCGCCGGCGTGTACGCGTTCCTGCAGGCGTGGAACGAGTTCACCGTGGCTCTCGTGGTCCTGCAGTCGGAACGGTCGGCCACGCTCCCGCTGTGGCTGCGATCCTTCGTCCAGACGAGCGCCGCGCGCGACATCGACTGGGGTCAGGTCATGGCGGCGTCCTCGCTCATCGCGGTGCCGGTGATCATCTTCTTCCTCTGCGTGCAGGGGCGGATGACCTCCGGCCTCGTCTCCGGAGCGGTGAAGGGCTGATCGTGACGGTGCAGGACGGGTGGTCCGTCGGCCTCGACGTCGGGGGGACCAAGGTGCTCGGCGTCGCCGTCGACGGCACGGGGGCCGTACGGCACGAGGTGCGCGCGCCGACGGTGCGCGGCACCGAAGGCGTCGTGCACGGCATCGTCGGGGTGGTCGGGCGTCTCGCGGCGCTCGCGCGGGTGCCGGTCGGCGGGCTCGTGGGCGTCGGCATCGGGGTGCCCGGAACGGTGCGCGCGGCCGCGGGCACGGTGGAGCACGCCGTCAACCTGGGCATCGAGGACCGCGTACCGCTCGCCGCGCTCGTCTCGGACGCCCTCGGCGGCGTGCCCGTGCGCGTCGAGAACGACCTCACGGTCGCCGTCGTCGGGTCGGCGCACGTGCTGGGTGCCGGGTCCGACGACTCACCGGCACCCGGTCAGGACATCGCGTTCCTCGCCCTCGGGACAGGCGTCGCGGCCGGGCTGCTGCTCGACGGTCGGCTCCGCCGCGGCTGGGGCAGCGCGGCCGGCGAGATCGGGCACCTGACGCTCGTCCCCGGTGGCCTGCCGTGCAAGTGCGGGCAGTCCGGCTGCCTGGAGCAGTACGCGTCCGGCTCGGCGCTCGACGCGGCGTGGGCGAGCCGTGAAGGGCTGCCTGCGCCGGTGGAGATCTTCGCCGCGGCCGCGGACGGGGACCCCCGTGCCGTGGAGATCCGCGACCGGTTCGCGTGGGCGGTCGCGGCGGCGGTGCGGATCCTCGTGCTGACGTGCGACGTCGGGCACGTGGTGATCGGCGGTGGTGTGAGCTCGCTCGGCGAGCAGCTGCTGACGGTGGTCCGCGCGGAGCTCGAGACGGAGGCCGCCGTGTCGCCGTTCCTGCGCTCGATGGGGCTGGCGCAGCGGGTGAGCCTGGCTCCGCGGGGCGTGCCTGTCGGCGCGCTCGGGGCGGCGGTCGTCGGTCGAGGAGGTTCCACCTGATGGAGGTCGTGATCGCCCCCGCCGAGCAGCTCGCGCGGCTCGCGGCGGACGCCGTCGAGACGCTCGTCCGGGCGCGCCCCGAGGCCGTGCTCGGCCTCGCGACGGGGTCGAGCCCGCTCGCGGTCTACGACGAGCTGGCGCGCCGGCACGCCGAGGAGGGGTTGTCGTTCGCGCGGGTGCGCGCCTTCATGCTCGACGAGTACGTCGGCCTGCCGGCCGACCACCCGGAGCGGTACCGCAACGTCATCGAGAGGGAGATCGCGTCGCGGGTCGACCTCGCACGCGGTGCCGTCCAGGGGCCCGACGGCCTCGCGTCGGACGTGGCCGAGGCCTGTGCGGCCTACGAGCGGGCCATCGTCGCCGCGGGTGGCGTGGACCTCCAGCTGCTCGGCATCGGCACCGACGGGCACGTGGCGTTCAACGAGCCCGGCTCGTCGCTCGCGTCGCGCACGCGCATCAAGACGCTCACCCGGCAGACCCGCGAGGACAACGCCCGGTTCTTCGGCGGCGACCTGGACCGGGTGCCGACGCACTGCCTGACGCAGGGCCTCGCCACGATCGTGTCCGCCCGCCACCTCGTGCTCCTCGCGTCGGGCCGGGGTAAGGCGGAGGCCGTGCACCAGCTCGTGGAGGGGCCGGTGAGCGCCCTGTGGCCGGCGACGGTCCTGCAGCACCACCCGCACGTGACGGTGCTCGTCGACGACGCCGCGGCCAGCAGGCTGCAGCTCGCCGACTACTACCGCGAGACCTACGCCGCGAAACCGGCCTGGCAGGGCCTGTAGCCCGGCGGTCAGGCCGCGGCGTCGAGCAGCCGGTCGAGGACCGTGAGCACGAGCGACACGAGGACCGTGAGTGCCGGCATCAGCCAGGCGCCGGCGACGCTCCAGCGCACGTTGCGCCGACGGACGTGCTCGGCGGGCTCGAACGGGTCTGCCACCACGTCGGCCGTCGGTGCGCTCCGCTCCCGCAGCGTCTGCCACGTCGCCTCGCCGACGAGCAGGACCGCACCGGTGACCACGGCGACGGGGACCGGCATCGCGACGACCGGCGCCGTCGCCAGGAGCAGCAGCGCGACGACGACGGCGAGCAGGGCCGCGCACACGAGCCACGTCACGACGAGAGCGCGCCCGGCCATCAGCAGACGTGCGACGACGACGGAGCTCACGGCGATCACCGCGGCACCGGCCAGCTGTCCGACGGTCACGGTCAGCACGTCACCGTCCGCCAGCCCGGCCCACAGCACCAGGAGCATGCCGACGAGGCCGACGAGGTCCGGGACCGACCGTCGCAGGTCGCGCAGTGCGGACGGCTCCGGCGAGGACACGACGAGCCCGGCGGCGAACTCGGCGGGCGCCCCGAACGCCTCTGCGGCCTGCTGGCCGCTGTCCGCGCAGAACTGCCGCACCTCGGCGAGCGCGTCGCCGATCCGCCTGCCGTCCGCGTCCCGCTCCCGCATGGCCAGCACGAACGCGTCGCGCCAGGGCGCCGGGACGAGGTCCTCCTGGGTCATCGGTGCATCTCCTCGGTCGTCGTGCCGGTGCCGCCGGCGTGGATGCTGCTGGTGGTACCGGCGGCGGTGCCGGTCGTGGTCCCGGACGGGCCGCCCGCAGCGGTGGTTGCCGCGGTGCCTACCGCGGTGCCTGCCCCGGTGCCGGTCGTGATCTCCGCCGTGAGGGCGGCGAAGGCACGCCAGGACTCTCCCCGGCTGCGGAGCTCGCGCCGCCCCTGCGGCGTCAGCGCGAAGTACTTGCGGCCCGGGCCACCGTCGCCGGGCCGCCACTGGGTCGTGACGAGCCCGCCCTGCTCCAGCCGGGCCAGCAGCGGGTAGAGGGTGCCGCCCTTCACCGCCCCGAGACCGAGCTCGTCGAGCCGGGCCGAGACGGCGTAGCCGTAGGTGGGGCCGTCGGCGAGCACGGCGAGCACGCAGACGTCGAGCACGCCGCGGAGCCACTCGCCGGGCCAGGAAGGAGCCGTCACGGGCTAGACAGTACGGCTATCTAGTCAGCCTGGCTACCTAGGGAGCGCCGAGCGGTGCTCCGGGGGAGCGGCGTGCCTCCGACGTACACTCGTCGGCATGAGTGAGCCCTTCCCGCCGAGCACCGGACCCGACGACCCGTTCGGCCCGGACCAGGGCACCTCGACGAGCGTCCTGGAGCGTCAGGAGACCCACGAGCAGGTCGAGCCGGGGGATCACGAGCGCTTCGCGCACTACGTGCGCAAGGAGAAGATCATGGAGTCGGCGATGAGCGGCAAGCCCGTCGTCGCCCTCTGCGGCAAGGTCTGGGTGCCGGGGCGCGACCCGAACAAGTTCCCCGTCTGCCCCGTCTGCAAGGAGATCTACGACGGTCTGCGCCCGCCGCAGGACGGCGAGGGCGGCGGCAGCGGGTCCGGCGGCTCCGGTGGGGCCGGGGGCTCGGGCGGTGCCGGCGGGTCCGGTGGACGCCGCTGGGGCTTCGGCCGCGGCTCGTCCGGCGAGTGAGCCCGACACCGCGCCCGTCCTCCGTCAGCTCGAGCCACGCGTCGTCGTCGGCGGCCTCCCACCTGCCACCGGCGTTCCCGTCGCGTGCGCCGTGGGGTACGGCGGGCAAGCTGCGCGCCTGGCAGGCGGAGGCGCTGGAGACCTACCGCGCGCGTGAGCCGCGCGACTTCCTGGCGGTCGCCACGCCGGGCGCGGGCAAGACGACGTTCGCGCTGCGGATCGCCACCGAGCTGCTCGAGGCCCGGCTGATCCGGCGCGTCACGGTCGTGGCGCCCACCGAGCACCTCAAGCGGCAGTGGGCCGACGCCGCCGCGCGGGTCGGCATCACGCTCGACCCGAACTTCAGCAACGCCCAAGGGCGCCACGGTCACGGGTTCGACGGCGTCGCCGTCACGTATGCGCAGGTCGCCAGCAAGCCGGCGCTGCACGCTGCGCGCACCACCGCGGCGCCGACGCTCGTGATCCTGGACGAGGTGCACCACGGCGGCGACGCGCTCTCCTGGGGAGACGCGGTCCGGGAAGCGTTCGAGGACGCGACCCGGCGGCTGTCGCTCACGGGCACGCCGTTCCGGTCGGACACCGCGGCCATCCCGTTCGTCCAGTACGCGGCGGACCGGGAGGGCATCCGGCGCAGCGTGGCGGACTACAGCTACGGCTACGGGGACGCCCTGCGTGACCACGTCGTGCGCCCGGTGATCTTCCTGTCGTACTCGGGGTCGATGCGCTGGCGGACGAAGGCGGGCGACGAGATCAGCGCCCGGCTCGGCGAGCCGCTGACCAAGGACATGACGGCCCAGGCCTGGCGCACGGCACTCGACCCCAACGGCGAGTGGATCCCGAGCGTCCTCGCGGCGGCCGACCGCCGGCTCACCGAGGTCCGGCGGTCGGTGCCCGACGCGGGGGCCATGATCATCGCGACCGACCAGACCGACGCCCGGGCCTACGCGGGCCACCTGGCGCGCCTCACCGGCGAGTCACCGACGGTGGTGCTGTCGGACGACGACGGCGCGAGCGACCGGATCGACGAGTTCTCCGCGGGCGACTCGCGCTGGCTCGTCGCCGTCCGCATGGTCTCGGAGGGGGTGGACGTGCCCCGCCTCGCCGTCGGGGTGTACGCGACGAGCACGGCCACGCCGCTGTTCTTCGCCCAGGCGGTCGGCCGGTTCGTGCGGGCACGCCGGCGCGGCGAGACCGCGTCCGTGTTCCTGCCGTCCGTGCCGCAGCTCCTGGTGCTGGCGAACAGCATGGAGCTGGAGCGGGACCACGCGCTCGACCGGCCGAAGACCGCCGAGGAGCAAGGGCTCGACTACAACCCCGAGGACGGGCTGCTCGCGGCGGCGAACCAGGAGCGCAACGGCCCTGACGCACTCGGTCCGGACGGCAAGCAGGGAGCGTTCGAGGCGCTCGAGGCCCAGGCGTCCTTCGACCGGGTGCTGTTCGACGGCGGCGAGTTCGGGACGGGTGCGGAGGTGGGCTCCGAGGAGGAGCTCGACTTCCTGGGCCTGCCCGGGCTGCTCGACGCCGACCAGGTGTCCGCACTGCTGCGGCAGCGTCAGGCGGACCAGCAGAGCGGCAAGCGCCGGACCGCGTCGGCGGCCGCCGCGGCCGACCTGCAGGCCATGGACCACCGTCGGCAGGCCGAGCTCCGCAAGGAGCTGTCCCAGCTGGTGGGGGCGTGGTCACGACGGTCGGGGCAGCCGCACGGCGCGGTGCACAACGAGCTCCGGCGACGGTGCGGCGGACCCGAGGTGGCGTTGGCCGACCCCGACCAGCTCACCGCGCGGGTCGAGATGGTCCGGGGCTGGTTCGTCGGCAAGCGCTGATGTTGCGCCTCGGGTGGATGAGCATCGCCCGATGCATGCACTGCCGGCACCCAGGCACAAGCCCTGTCTCATGATGCGGACGCGCGGTACTCGGTGCGTTGGTGCAGGTCACGGCGCTGGACGCGCGACCACATAGCAGGCGTCGACGGTGGCGCAACTTCGCGTTCGACGTGCCGACGGCCCGGGCGGCTGGAACTCTCTTGGTGTGCCCAACGGCGCCGGGTACCCCCGGAGGCCGTATCGGTGACCAGAAGAAAGAGGTCAACCCATGCCCGCTTGGCTCATCCTCATCCTCGTCGGTGTCGTCCTCCTCGTCCTCGGGGTCGCGACGAACATCGGCTCATTCCTGATCTGGATCGGCGTGATCGTTCTCGTCGTCAGCCTGATCCTCGGACTGGTGGGACGCGGTCGCACCAGGGTCTGACCGGGCCGCCGCCGGCGGAGCAGACACCCCCTGACTGCTCCGCCGCGCGAGCGGCCTGGTTCTCGACGCTGCCGGGTGCCGTCAGTCACCCAGCCGCAGCGTCACAGTCGGCACCGCGGCCTCGTCGGCCGACAGCCGCCGCGCCCCCCGCGGCAGCTCGTCACGCGAGGCGCGGTGCCGATCTCGTGCCCGGGCCACGCCCGACGCCCCCGTCCAGGCACGGTCGACGCTCCCGTCGGCCACCAGCGGGACGTGCAGGGCGCGGAGCTCCTCGCCGTCGGGCACCCACCGCACCACCTGCGCCTCGGGGCCGCTCACGAGCACCTCCTCGACCGCCCGGCCCTCGCTGTCCCGCCGTCGCGCGGCAGCCTTGCGGCCCCCCACGCTCGTCTTGGACCGCGACGCCTTCGCGACCGGTACCCATGACCCGTCGAGCCCTTCGCGGGCGACGAGCTTGTAGACCATCCCGCACGTCGGTGCCCCGGAGCCGGTCACGACGGACGTGCCGACGCCATAGAGGTCCACCGGTGCCACGGCCAGCGCCGCGATCGCGTACTCGTCGAGGTCGGACGTCACGGTGATCCGCGTCCCGACCGCGCCCGCCGCGTCGAGCTGCGCGCGGACCTCCAGGGCGAGCACCCCCAGGTCGCCCGAGTCGAGCCGCACGCCCCCGAGCCCGGTGCCCGCGACCGCGAGCGCGTTCTCGACGCCCTGCCGCACGTCGTACGTGTCCACCAGCAGCGTGGTCCCGGTGCCGAGGGCGGCCACCTGCGCGGCGAACGCCGCGCGCTCGTCGTCGTGCACCAGCGTGAACGCGTGCGCGGCGGTGCCGATGGTCGGCAGCCCGTACCGTCGCCCGGCCTCCAGGTTCGACGTGCCCGCGAAGCCCGCCACGACCGCGGCGCGGGCCGCGGCGACGGCCGCCTCCTCGTGGGCCCGGCGTGATCCCATCTCGAGGCAGGGCCGGTCCACGGCCGCGCTGGTCATGCGGGAGGCCGCGGAGGCGACCGCGGAGTCGTAGTTGAGCACGGACAGCACGAGCGTCTCCAGCAGCACCGCCTCCGCGAACGTGCCCTCCACGACGAGCACGGGCGACGACGGGAAGAACACCTCGCCCTCGGCGTACCCGACCATCGACCCCGAGAACCGGTAGCGGGCGAGGAAGTCGAGCGTGGCGTCGTCGACCACGTGACCGTCCGCGAGCCAGTCGAGCTCTGCGGTCGAGAACCGGAACTGGTCGAGCAGCTCCAGCAGGCGTCCCGTGCCGGCCAGCACCCCGTACCGGCGCCCCGGCGGCAGGCGCCGGGTGAACACCTCGAACACGCACCGCCGGTCCGCTGTGCCGTCCCGCAGCGCGGCCTCCACCATGGTCAGCTCGTAGCGGTCCGTGAGGAGCGCGGCGCTCGGGCGTTCCGTGGGGGCTGTGCCGCTCGTGCCCTGCTCAGGGGACGTGGTCATGTCGCCAACGTAGGTGCGGGGCACGGCTGGTGCACCCAGGTGCACGAAGGCGGAAGGAGCCGCCCCCACACACCTACAGTGGTGGGCGTGCCAGTGCAGACCACGCCCGACGAGCGCGTCGAGGCCGTCGCGGAGACGGCGCTCGGTGACCCCTGGGTCACGATCGTCTGGAACGACCCCGTGAACCTCATGAGCTACGTCACGTACGTGTTCGAGTCGTACTTCGGCCACCCGCACGCCAAGGCCGAGAAGCTCATGCGCCAGGTCCATGAGGAGGGTCGCGCGGTGGTGTCGACGGGCGTGCTGGAGTCCATGGAGGTCGACGTGCAGGCGATGCACGGCTTCGGCCTGTGGGCGACCCTGCAGCGCAGCGGCCAGTGATGCACGGTTTCCGGGCCCGGCAGGGCCGGTTCGTGGCGCGCGTCGACCAGGGCGAGCGGGAGGTGGTGGCCTCGGTGGTCGCCGACGTCCTCGAGCTCCTCGGTGCAGCCCGCCCCGACGAGGAGCACGCCGCCGGTGAGCGGACGGCGCCCGCTCCCGTGGCCGACGGGGAGATGCCGCACCTGCGGAGCGACACGCCCGCGGCGCCCGTGGACCCCGCGGTCAGGCGCCTGCTTCCTGATGCCTCGCGTGACGACCCGGCGGTCGCAGCGGAGTTCCGCCGGCTCACGGAGGACGACCTGCGGGCGAAGAAGGTGGACCGGCTCGTGGCGCTGTGGCAGGCCCTGATGGCGCCGGGCGGCGGCCGCCGCCGCGACGAGCTGGTGGTGCAGTCGCAGGACGCACCGGCGGTCGCCGCCGCCCTGACCGACCTGCGCCTCGTGCTCGCCGAGCGGCTCGGCGTGCACACGGACGCGGAGGCCGACGCCATGTACGCCGTGCTGGGGGACCCGCCACCGGGCACGCCCGCCGCGCATGGCGAACACGAGACTCGCCGGTACCTCGTCTCCGTGTACGGGGCACTGACCTGGCTCCAGGAGTCGCTCGTGGTGCTCATGCTCGCGGACGCCCGGCAGGCCCGTAGGACCCGCCGTGACGTGCCGCCCGGGCCCGCCGACACGGGGGAGAACCCTCCCAGCGGTTAGGCTCGGCTCCGTGAACGACGCCCCCATCGGCATCTTCGACTCAGGCGTCGGCGGTCTCACCGTGGCCCCGTGCGGTCCTCGACCAGCTGCCGCACGAGTCGACCCTCTACATCGGTGACACGCTCAACACCCCGTACGGCAGCAAGCCGCTCGCGGCCGTCCGTGCACACGCGCTCGAGGTGATGGACGACCTCGTGGACGCCGGTGTGAAGGTGCTCGTGATCGCGTGCAACACGGCGTCGTCGGCGATGCTGCGGGATGCCCGGGAGCGGTACACCCTGCGCCGCGGCATCCCGGTGGTCGAGGTGATCCTGCCCGCCGCCCGTCGCGCGGTCGCCGCCACCCGCTCGGGCCGGATCGGCGTCATCGCGACGAAGTCGACGGTGGAGAGCCGGTCCTACGACGACGCGTTCGCGGTCGCGCCGGGCGTCGAGCTCACCACGCAGGCGTGCCCGCGCTTCGTCGAGCTCGTCGAGGCGGGCATCACGTCCGGGCCCGACGTGCTGGCGCTCGCCCGCGAGTACCTGGAGCCCGTGCGGGCCGCCGGTGTCGACACCCTCGTCCTGGGCTGCACGCACTACCCGCTGCTCACCGGCGCGATCTCGTACGTGATGGGCGAGGAGGTGACGCTCGTGTCGAGCGCCGAGGAGACCGCCAAGGACGTGTACCGCACGCTCGTGGCGCACCAGCTGGAGCGGGACGCCCTGGCGGGCCCGCCCGCGCACCGGTTCCTCGCGACGGGCGACCCCGTCGCCTTCCACTCGCTGGCGCGCCGCTTCCTCGGACCCGAGGTGGGCGCCGTGGAGCCCGCGGGATCGCTGCGATGAGGCTCGTGGTGCTCGGCTGCGCCGGGTCGTTCCCCGGCCCGGACTCCGCCGCGTCCGGGTACCTGGTGCAGGCCGACGACGACGCCGGCCGCACCTGGACCGTGCTGCTCGACCTCGGCAACGGCGCCCTCGGGCCCCTGCAGAAGTACGGCGACCCGACAGCGCTCGACGCCATCGGGCTGTCCCACCTGCACGCCGACCACGTCGCCGACATGGTGGTGCTCAACGTGCTGCGCCGGTACCGCCCCGAGGGTCCGTGCGACCCCGTGCCCGTCTACGGCCCCGCCGGGACCGCCGACCGGCTCGCGATGATGGCCGGCAAGGACCCGGCCACCGACGTCGGTGGCCAGTTCGACGTGCGCGAGTGGGACCCGTCGGTTCCGGTCGTCGTCGGGCCGCTCACCCTGACCCCGGTGCCCGTCGAGCACCCGCTGCCCGCGTTCGGGGTGCGCGTCACCGGGCCGTCCGACATCGACCCTTCCGCGACCGTCACCCTCGCGTACACCGGTGACACCGACGGGTGCCCCGGGCTGGACGCGCTCGCTACCGGTGCCGACCTGCTGCTGAGCGAGGCCGCGTACGTCGAGGGGCGCGACGACTCGTGGCGGGGCATCCACCTGACCGGTCGACGGGCCGGCGAGGCTGCCGCCCGCGGGGGATCCGGGCGTCTGGTGCTGACGCACATCCCGGCCTGGAACGACCCAGCGGTGGCCGTGGCCGAGGCGCGGGACGTGTACGACGGGCCGGTGGACGTCGCCGTGCCCGGCGCGGTGCACGTTCTTTGAGGGACGCCTTCCCGGTGACCGGCATCGCACTTCTGGTGCGGCACTGAGGAGATCGGTCTTGGCGGCGGCCATCGCGCTCGCCGCAGTCGTGACCGCGACCGGCTGCACCGGCAGCGCGGTCGACGCGGAGTCGCTCGTCGGGGCCTACGCCTCCGTAGACACGGACGGCGAGCTCGTCCTCGCCGACGACAGCACCTTCACCGCGGTCTCGGTGCCCTCGTCGGTCCTGGGCGACGTGATGGACGCCGAGCGCGTGGACCTGTCCGGCAGGTGGGAGTACCTGGAGACGAGCGGCGCCGACTTCGTCTACCTGTCGATCGACGAGGTCGTGGGCGGCGCGTCGCTGATCGCGGGTGTCCAGCTGTACGTCTCTCGGAACGGCGACGTCTACTTCCGGCCGGACCCGGACCGTGCGACGACGGTGGTCTACGAGCCGACCGGTCGACGGCCGAGCGGCCGCGACTGATCGGGTCCGGCGCCCCGCTGGTCCTGCCGTCGTGGTGACGTCTGCTGGTACGGATACGGCGACCGTGTCGACGGTCGGATCCCTGAGCGGCGGTCTGGCCCCGTCGACCTGTCGGCCCGGTCGACTCGTCGAACGCGTCGGAGATCGCCGGGCCGGAGCCCGCCGCGCCCACCGGCTGTCTGCTGCCCCACGGCATCCCTGCAGCAGACGACGCGGCGGTTCGACGGAGTCACAGACGTCACCCGGATGCGCGTCCCCTCCAGATGGGCGCGGGGCCGGACGACACGGCCGGGTGACCGAGAGGGCCCGGCCCGGCCGTCATCGAGTACTCGTTGGCGGCGTGCGTCGCTGACCTGTGCGGATGCTGCGACCGTGCGGCGGGCAACCCTGGCCGATGGTTGCTGTGGAGCCCCCCCGTCAATCCAAAGGAAATTTGTCGGGTTCGAGCACAACCCTTTTGAGGTCCTCCACATTGGTCCAAAGTCATCGCCGAATGGCCGGTTTGTCACGGATCGGGCCCTCTACGGTGACCTGGTCCGCTCCCCTCGATGGGGGCTCTCGCGCGCCAGTTCTGTTGATCCGGCGGGTGGTGTGCGGGTGGGTCCTGTGGTGTTCAACGGGCGGTCGCCGGTTCGGCGGTCGTCGAGGTGTGTTGGTTCGAAAAGGGGAGCTCGTGGTTCGCACTGCTTTGCGGTCGTTGGTTGCTGGTGTGGTGGCGGTGGTTCTGGGCTGCACGGTGGGCGGGTTGCCTGCGGTGGGGGTCGAGGACGGCGCTGGGGTGGCTGACCGGTCGTGGGTGGTGTCGTTGGTGGGGTCGGGGACGCCGTCGATGCGGCGTGCGGCTGAGGCGGCGTTGCTGGGGTCGGATGAGGACCTGGCGGCGTTCGTGGATGCCGGGTTCGAGTCGGCGTTGGGCGCGGACTACCGGGCTTCGGCGCAGGTGCTGGCGAGCACGGACGGTCCGTCGTTGAAGGCTGCGGCGGTGGCGGCGTTGGCCGGTTCGGATGCCTCCTTGCGGGAGTTCGTCGACGGCGGGTTCCGGTCGGCGTGGACCGCGGACGAGCGGTTGCGGGTGGCGCGGGCGCTGGACAGTGGCGGGCCGGCGACCCGGGCGGCGGCGCAGGCGGCGTTGGCGGGGGATGCGGCGGCGTGGTCGCAGTTCTTGTCCTCGGGGTTGGCGGCGGCGCGGTATGCCGATGAGCGGTTGATGGCCGCGACGATGCTGACCGGTGCGGCGAACAACTCCGGTGCGGCGTTGGACGCGGCGGGGCAGGCAGCGTTGGCGGGCACCGCGGAGGATCTGCACGAGTTCTTGGCGAACGGTCAGTTCGTGGCGCGGGCCCGGGATGCGGAGCTGGCCACGGTGCGTGGGTTGACCGAGCAGGCCCGGCAGGCCGGTGCGGTGACCGCGACCGAGGCGGCGGACGCGACGGAGGCTTCGGCGCGGGCGGTGTCGGCGTCGGAGCGGGCCAAGGCCGCGGCGGGTGAGGCGTTGGCGCAGGCGGGTGCGGCCGGTGGTGCGGCGGACGGGGCGTCCGCGGCGGCGGGTCGGGCTGGCGACGCGGCGGCGGCGGCGGAGGGTGCTGCTGCGGAGGCGGTGTCGGCGTCGTCGGCGGCGTTGCGGGCGGCGCAGACCGCGGCGGACGGGGCCCGGCAGGCCACGGCGGCGGCGTCGTTGACGGCGCGGGCGGCGGCGGCGGCGCAGTCGGCGGCGGCGGCGGCCCGCACGGATGCGGGTAAGGCGTCCGCGGCGCGGGTCGCGGCGCAGGCCGCCCGGGACGCGGCGGCGCAGCTGGTGGTCCTCAACGAAGTGAAGGCGCAGCGGGACGCGGCGTTGGCGCAGGCCCGCACCGCGGCGGGTGCGGCCATGAGTGCGTCGGTGAACGCTGATGCGGCGGCGGTCGCGGCCGACTCGGCCTCGAGGCAGGCGGGGGTCTCGGCGGCGCAGGCCAAGCGGACCCGGGCCGCGGCGGCCTCGGCCAAGGTGCAGGCGGCGCGGGCGGCGAGTGCGGCGCAGCGGGCGTTGGGCTTCGCCGAGGACGCAGCGGCGGCTTCCGATGAGGCGTTCGAGTTCGCCCGGCAGGCCGGTGAGCACGCCCGGCTGGCGGCGTTGGCCGCCGACGAGGCGGCCGGTGCGGCCGGGGACGCGTCGGTGGCTGCCGCCAAGTCCGCCGAGCACGCGACGGCCGCGACCGCGGCCTCGCAGGTCGCGGTCGCTGCCGCGGCGGCGGCGGTCGAGGTGGAGAAGCTGGCCCGGGAGGCGGACGCGGCCCGGTTGGCGGAGGCCACCGAGCAGGGTGTCGCCGACGCCCAGGCCGCGGTTGCCGACGAGCAGGCCGCCGCGGCGGCGGGTGGGGAGCTGGCCGGGTGGGACCGGGCGGTGCTGTGGGACACCGCCGAGGACGCCCGCATCCCGGCGGCCACCCAGACGCTGCTCACGGAGGCGACCGCGTCGGGCGCGTCCACGCAGACGGTGCTCGACAAGGGGCGTCGGGCGGCGTTGGCGTTGATGTCCACCGGTGGGGAGTGGACCAAGGCCGCCGCGGCCGAGGCGCTGGCCGGTGACGAGACCGTGCTGCGGTCCTGGCTGAGCCAGGGCCGGGTGGCGGCGGCCGGGCAGGACGACCGGGCCCGGGTCTGGCACCTGGTCGACACGTTGCCCGAGGGGCAGCAGAAGGTCGCCGCGCGGGCGTCCCTGGACGGTGACGACGCCGCCGTGGCCACGTTCCTGCGCACGAGGGCCTACCCGCGCAAGGCCGCCGACGACCGGCTCGCGCTCGCCCGGATCCTGGCCGCCAAGCCCGGACCTGCCTTGTATGCCGCGACCCAGAAAGCACTGGCCGGGACCGCCGCGGCGGCGCACGAGTTCCTGCGGACCGGGCAGTACACCGCCCGGGCCGCCGACCAGCGCGTCGAGATCGCCCGGGTCCTGGACGCCGGCGGCCCGGAGGTCAAGGCCGCCGCCCAGGTCGCCCTGGCCGGACCCGCCTCGTACGGGTCGTACTTCCTGACCGTGGGCCAGTTCAAAGCCGCCCAACGCGACACCGAACAGACCGCGCACGTCCAGGCCGTGCAAGGCCTGGTCGCCCAGGCCCAGCAGTACGCCCAGAAAGCCGTCGGTGACGCCGCCGAGGCCCGCCGGGTCGCCGCCGTCGCCGCTGGCGCCGCCACCGAGGCAGCCGCTGCCGCCGACCAGGCCGCCGCCGCCGCGCAACAAGCCGCCGGCTACGCTGCCGCGGCCAACCAGTCCGCCGCAGCCGCCAAAACCTCCGCCGACCAAGCCGCCACCTCCGCACAAACCGCCAAGAACGCAGCAGCACAGGCACAGGCCAGCGCCGACAACGCAGCCCGCTCTGTCGTCACCGCGTCGGCGGCGGCAAAGCGCGCAAAGACGGACGCCGAATCCGCTCAATGGGCGAAGCGGGATGCACGGACCTCTGCCACCGCCGCAGGCCTGGACGCGGCCACGGCCACGTCGGCCGCGCTGCAGGCCGCTGTGACCTATACCTTGCGGCTCGCCCAGGAGGAAGCCGCGGACCGCAGCACCGCCGCTGGCACCGGGCCAGACGGCACCGGCACGGCGAACGACGCCCACCGGTACAGGAACTGCCTGACCTCTGTGGCCACCCGGGACCCATGGCCCGCGTGCAAGGCGGTCGCGATTGAAGCTACCGAAGTGGTCGTCTCCGGTGGCAAGTGCGCCCCGTACTCCCGGGACCGGCAGGCCGGCTCCTGCCAGGTGCTCGACTACGGGATCCGGACCTTTGTCGAGATCGCAGAGAGCCATCCGGAACTCCTCGTTTCGTTGGGCCTGGATGTATTCCAAACGCTCCTCGGCCTCTGCGGGTTTGCGCCCGGGCTGGGGGAGGCATGCGACGGCGTCGACATGGTCATCTCCGGTCTGCGGGGCGATTGGCTAGGGGCTGGGCTTTCGGCCGCCGCGATGATCCCATTCGCCGGTTGGGGGTCTGGAGGGGCCAAGATCGGCCAAGACATCACAAGCATGGTCCGCACGTCCGAAAAGATCGAAGAGTATTTGAAGTCCGGATCGACGGTATGGGACGACATTGCTGCGACGCAGGATATAATCCCCGGCACGGGCGGCCTTCCGAAATCATTCGAGATGTCAGCTGGGGATGTCCGCGTGTGGGTGAGCCCAAACGTGACGGACCACATGGCAGAGCAGGCCGCAGGAGCAGTCCGGCGGGGAAAGAGCCCTGAGATGCTGGCTCTCGGGACCCAGCAGCAGCTCCGCAGCCTGCAGGCGGCGATCGCCGAAGCGACAAGCAATGGATTGCGGCTAGATGATCCAGTAACGGTCGGCGGTTGGGAACTCGAATTTCGTCAGCGGGCGAGCGACATCTTGCCGGCGCTGGTGCACGGACGGCAGGTAGGGTGAATGCGATGATCAAGATCGTGGGAACGGTTTCATGTCAATCAGCCTTTTCCGAGCCTGACCCGTGGATACCGCTCAAGGTCACTTGGGGCGACCTGGCGCCGGCTCCGCGACTGTACCTGTTCGTTTCTGATCCGAGACAGGGTTATGTGGAGTTAAAGATCGACCCAGACTCGGGTGCGCTCCGCGGGTTTGTAGTTATAAACCTGCCGGCGATGGTCGACCGGGAGTTGGAGCCTGCTATTGTTCGGGACCGACAGATCGCATTGCTTGATCTGGGGAATTGGCCGTGGAAGGTGACCCCCGACTACAGCGAGCCGGAGCGTCTTGATATCGACATCGAGAGTAGCCTCGCCTGTTCCTCCAGCCACAACCGGTTGGTCATCTGGTTCTCCGATGAGCCTATAGCGAAGTTCTTGCAGGTGGAGTCGATCCGGATCGGCGTTTCGAGCGGCGGAGAATTGGTGGCGATCGATTCGCTCCTCGAGAATGTGGCCGAAAATTGGCTCCACGGATAGGTTCTGGCGGTACTCATCTATGACGGATCGGAGTGATGGTGAAGAGGTTTGTGGGTTGGTTCGGATTGCCGGTGATCGTGGCCGGTGTGGTGGTGGTGTTGAACGGCGGTGGGGCGGCTGTTGCGGCCGGTGAGCCGGGGACCGAGGTGCAGTCGTCGTTGGTGGAGGACTTCGCCTACCCCGGGGCTGACGTGATTCTGGCCGAGCACGGTCTGAAGGTGTTCAAGGGTGACGGTCACATCGAGGTGGTGTCCTCGGGGGAGCCGTGCGCGCCGGGTCTGATCCAGGTGGAGTCGATGCCCGATGTGGAGCCGTACCTCGGGTACTTCTGCTTCGCCACCTCGGGGGCTCGCGGGTTCTTGACCCTGGAGGTGCCGAACACGTTCTTGCTGCGTGGTGGGGACAAGCCGGTGAAGGCCACGGCGAAGCTGCCGGGTGAGGCGTTGGAGACCTATGCGGTGCCGGCGAACGCGTCGGTGGCCGTGGACCCGGGTGATGGTGCAGAGACGCCGCAGGCGATCTTGGTCGAGCTGCGGTTCGGTGCCTGGTGAGCGGGCGTAAC
The DNA here is from genome assembly GCF_054057935.1 of Cellulomonas sp. URHB0016. Taxonomy (NCBI): domain Bacteria; kingdom Bacillati; phylum Actinomycetota; class Actinomycetes; order Micrococcales; family Cellulomonadaceae; genus Cellulomonas; species Cellulomonas sp. URHB0016. The sequence goes on from NZ_JBSRZU010000001.1 coordinate 4,032,524, forward strand.
GGGAGCAGAGGGTTGATGGGCGTGCGCAAGGGTTGGGTGGTCCGCGTCGGTGCGACGGCGGCGGTGCTGGTGGGTGTGGGGGTGCCGGCTGCGTCTGCGGTGGCCGGTTCCACGCCGACCGGGGCGGTCGCGGCTGCGACGGTGACGGTCGACATCGGTGGGAAGGGTGCCTGCTCGGGTGCGTTGATCAGCCCGTGGTGGGTGATCACGGCGACGTCGTGCTTCGCGGAGACGTCGGGTGCCGCTGTCAGCGCGGGGGCTCCGAAGCTGACCACGACCGTGACGGTCGGGCGGGTCGACCTGACCGGCACCGCCGGGCACGTCGTGCGCGTCGATCGGCTGGTGCCCCATGGCAGCCAGGACGTGGTCCTGGCCCGGCTGGTCTCGCCGGTGACCGATGTCGCTCCGGTGAAGGTCGCATCCGCGGCCCCGGCGGTCGGCGACAAGGTGACGGTGACCGGCTACGGGCGCACGGCCACCGCGCTGGTGCCCGACACGGCGCACGCCGCCGCCTACACCGTCACCAACGTCACGGCAGGCACGGCCGACCTCCAGGCGAGCGAGACCGGCGCGACGATCTGCAAGGGCGACGCCGGCGGTCCCACGCTGCGCACCACCAGCACCGGCGTCGAGCTGGTCGGGATCCACCACAGCGCCTACCAGGGCGGCTGCCTCGGGCAGACCAACACCCTGCAGGGCGCCACGGACACCCGACTCGACAACCTGCGGAGCTGGATCGGCAGGTACGTGCCCCGATCGGCGTACAACGTCGGGGTGTGGCAGAGCGGCGCCTGGTACCTCAAGGACACCGGAGCCCCGTTCGGATACGGGAATCCGACAGACACCCCTCTGCTCGCGGACTGGGACGGCGACGGACTCGACACCGTCGGTGTGCACCGTGGCACGTGGTGGTACCTGAACAACCAGAACGACAGCTCCGGACCCGAGCACGCGTTCATGTACGGCAATTCGGGTGACACCGCCATCGTCGGGGACTGGGACGGCGACGGGATCGAGACCGTCGGTGTGCACCGTGGCGCGTGGTGGTACCTGAACAACCAGAACGACGGCTCCGCACCCGAGTACGCGTTCATGTACGGCAATTCGGGTGACACCGCCCTCGTCGGGGACTGGGACGGCGACGGAATCGACACCGTCGGTGTCTGGCGTGGCAGGGCCTGGTACCTCAACAACCAGAACGACAACTCAGCACCCGAGTACACGTTCCTGTACGGCGTCTCGAGTGACACTCCTGTGGTCGGGGACTGGGACGGCGACGGCTCGGACTCCGTGGGCGTGTGGCGCGCCGGCACCTGGCACCTGAACAACCAGACGGACAGCTCCGCACCCGAGCACTCGTTCGCGTACGGCAGTCCGAGCGACGTTCCCCTGGTCGGGGTCTGGAAGACGAAGTGACGTAGTCGGGGACGCGGTCCGAGGCGCCTGAGCAGGGGGCGGGCGCCTCGGACCGGGCCGCGGTGCGCGGAGCGTGCCCCGACCACGAGTGCCATCACGGTCAGCGGGGCGGAACCTCGACGGTTCCGCCCCGCTGACCTGCGTCGAGAACAGGCCTGTCGGCCCCCGCGGTTAGGCTCGTCCGCATGACTGCCACCACCCCCGCGCTGCGCGCCGACGGCCGCCGGCCGGACGAGCTGCGCCCCGTGACGATCACCCGCCGGTTCCTCGAGGCCGGGGAGGGCAGCGTGCTCGTCGAGTTCGGCGGCACGAAGGTGCTGTGCGTCGCGTCGTTCACGGAGGGCGTGCCGCGCTGGCGCAAGGGGTCGGGCGAGGGCTGGGTCACGGCGGAGTACTCGATGCTGCCGCGGGCCACGTCGAGCCGGTCGGACCGCGAGTCGGTGAAGGGCCGGGTGGGCGGGCGGACGCACGAGATCTCTCGCCTGGTCGGGCGGTCGCTGCGCGCGATCATCGACGTCGCGCAGCTCGGCGAGAACACGATCGTGCTGGACTGCGACGTGCTCCAGGCCGACGGAGGGACGCGCACCGCGGCGATCACGGGCGCGTATGTGGCACTTGCCGACGCCGTGGCGTGGGCCACCGAGAAGCGGCTCGTGCCCAAGGGGCGCACGGTCCTCAAGGACTCGGTCGCCGCGGTCAGCGTCGGCATCATCGACGGTGTCCCGATGCTCGACCTGCCGTACGTCGAGGACGTGCGCGCCGAGACCGACATGAACGTGGTCGTGACCGGGTCGGGCACGTTCGTCGAGGTGCAGGGCACCGCCGAGCACGCGCCGTTCGACCGTGCCGAGCTCGACGTGCTGCTCGACCTGGCCGTCGCCGGCACCGCCCGCCTCTCCGAGCTTCAGGCCGCCGTGCTCGCCGCGCCGGCGGGCGACGGTTCGGCGACGCGCATCGCGCTGCCGTGACCCTGCCCACCGGCGCACGGCTCGTCCTCGCCACCCACAACGCCCACAAGGTCGGAGAGCTGCGCGCGATCCTGACGCCGTTGCTGCCCGGGCTGGACCCGGCGGCGGTCGTCGGAGCCCGGGACGTGGGCGCGCCCGAGCCGGTCGAGGACGGGGTGACGTTCGCGGAGAACGCCCTGCTCAAGGCGCGGGCGCTGGCGGCGTTCACGGGGCTGCCGGCCGTGGCCGACGACTCCGGTCTCGCCGTCGACGTGCTCGGCGGTGCACCCGGCATCTTCTCGGCGCGGTGGGCCGGTCGGCACGGCGACGATGCCGCGAACCTCGACCTGCTCCTCGCCCAGCTCGCTGACATCGCGTCCCCGCACCGGGGTGCACGGTTCGTGTGCGCGGCGGCGCTCGTGACGCCCGACGGGTTCGAGCACGTGGAGACGGGAGCGCTGCTCGGCACGCTGGCGACGGCCCCCCGGGGGGACCACGGCTTCGGGTACGACCCGGTGCTCGTGCCGCTCGGGGAGTCGCGGACGTGCGCGGAGCTGCCGCCGGAGGAGAAGAACGCGATCAGCCATCGTGGGCAGGCGTTCCGCGCGCTCGCGCCGGTCGTGGTCCGGGCCCTGGGCGGATGACCGGACGGACGAGCGGGCGGACCACGAGGCCGGGCACGGTGACGACGGCCGGCCGCGCTGTCCGGCGGACGACCAGACCGGCCATCACGACGGCCAGGTGCACGACCGGGCGGACGACCAGACCGGCCATCACGACGGCCAGGTGCACCCCCCGGCGGACGACGCGAGCGGGTCGCCGTGGCTGACGTGGGCGCCGCGGAGGCCCAGCTCGTCGCCGAGGGTCTGACGTTCGGATACCCCGGGCACCCCGTGCTCGACAACGTGGACCTCGTGGTCTCGGCGGGGGACCGGATCGGGCTGGTCGGCGAGAACGGCGCAGGCAAGACGACGCTGCTGCGGCTGCTCGCCGGCGACCTCGTCGCGACGTCGGGCACGGTCCGTCGGGTCGGCAGCCTGGCGGTCGTCGACCAGGAGCTCGACGTGGCCGCCGAGGACACGATCCGCTCGATGGTCGCGGGCGCGCTCACGACGGTCCGGAGGGCGTCCGAGGCGGTGGAGCACGCCGTCGCCACCTTCGACCACGAGTCCGGCGACCTCGCGGCGCTCGCGCACGCGATGCAGCAGTACGAGCACCTCGCCGCGTGGGACGCGGACCGGCGGATCGACGAGGCGCTGACCAGGTTCGGTGCGCCGCGCGACCCCGGACGGCGCCTGGCCGAGCTGAGCGTCGGCGAGCGCTACCGGGTGCGGCTGGCGTGCCGACTGGGGGAGCGGGCGGACCTGCTGCTGCTCGACGAGCCGACCAACCACCTCGACGCCAGCGGGATCGACCACCTCACGCGCCAGCTCCAGGCATGGCCGGGGGCGCTGGTCATCGTCACGCACGACCGCCGGCTGCTCGACGACGTCATGACGGCGATCCTCGACCTGGACCCGTCGATGGACGGCCGCCCCGCGCTGTACGGCGCGACCCGGTACGCGGACTACCGGTTCGCGAAGGACCAAATGCTGCGGCGCTGGCGGTCCCGTTACCGGGCGGAACGGAAGCGGGCGGTGCAGCTCGCCGAGCGCCTCGACGCCGCCTACGAGGGCCTGTCGGACGAGTGGCGGCCCCCGAAGGGCTCGCAGGCACACCGTCGGGCCACACGTGCCCGCATCCACGTGAAGGCCGCGGACCGGCTGGTCGAGCGGCTGGAGGCTCAGGCCGTCGAGGTGCCCGCGCCCCCGCTGACCCTGACGTTCCCCGACCTGCCGTCGATCCCTCGTCACGCGACGGTGCAGGACCCGGACCGGCCGTCCCGGGACGACGACCCGACCACGTCCGTCCCGCAGCCCCGCGGGCCGCTCCTGGAGGTCCGGGCACCACGCGTGGATGGCCGGCTCGACCTGCCGGGCGTCCGCATCGACGTCCCGCCGTGCGGGCGCCTGCTGGTCACCGGACCGAACGGGTCCGGCAAGTCGACGCTCGTCGCCGCCCTCGCCGGCCGGATCGCGCTCGACCGCGGGACGCGGTCGCTCGCACCGGGCGTCCGGCTGGGGGTGCTCGCGCAGGAGGGCCCGACGGAGCACGCGCGCGACGCCGGGCAGGAGCGGGCCGGGCAGCACAGGGCAGGGCAGGGGAGGGCCGGGCAGGGGAGTACCGGGCAGGGGAGGGCCGGCCTCGAGAGCGTGGGACCGGAGAGGCCTGGGCAGCTCGAGACGGGTCAGCCGCCGGTGACGGCGTTCGACGCCTACGCCCGGCATGCGCTCGACCTGCTCCGCGGTGGTCTGCTCGACCCGGCCGAGCTCGTGCCCGTGGCGGCGCTCGGGCTGCTGACGGAGGAGGACCTCGACCGGCCGTTGCGCGACCTGTCCGTCGGTCAGCGCCGCCGGTTCGACCTGGCGTGCGCGTTGCTGGCCGCGCCGCACGTGCTGCTCCTCGACGAGCCCACCAACCACCTGTCCGTCGGCCTGGTCGACGAGCTCACGGAGGCCCTGCGGCTCACGTCGGCCGCCGTGGTCGTCGCGACGCACGACCGCAGGATGCGCGCGGACCTCGCCGACTGGCCGGAGCTCACGCTCGCCTGACGGTCGGCCGCGGCCGTCAGGGCAGGCGCCCCACGTACGCCATCGCCTGCCGGAGCAGGAGCCCCTGGCCGCCGTTCATCTCGACCTGCACCTGCTCGGCGCACGCCTGCTCGGGGGTCATCCACGCGAGGTCGATGGCGTCCTGCTGCGGCCGGCAGTCGCCCAGCACCGGTACGACGTAGGCGAGCGACACCGCGTGCTGGCGGGGGTCGTGGTACGGGGTCACGCCGGGCGTCGGGAAGTACTCGGCGACCGTGAACGGCTGGGGCGAGGACGGGATCTGCGGCAGGGCGACCGGTCCGAGGTCCTTCTCGACGTGCCGCACGAGGGCGTCGCGCACCCGCTCGTGGTACATGACGCGCCCGGACACGAGAGCCCGCGACATCACGCCCTCGGGGGTGACGCGCAGCAGGAGACCGACGGCGACGACGTCGCCCGAGTCGTCCACCCGGACCGGGACCGCGTCCACGTAGAGGATCGGGAGCTGGCGCCGGACCGCACCGATCTCCTCGGGGCTCAACCAGCCCGCTGGTCGCTCGGGGCCGGTGGGGAAGTGGGCGGTCTCGGTCACCGTGCAGTTCTACCGTGCGCCCGGCCCAGTCAGGTCAAGGGCGCGCGGGCGAGGACCGGCAGGGGAATAGTCCTGATCGGCGTGACGCTGAACCACGCGACACTCATCACGGGAGGTAGCACGTGACCACGACCACGCTGACCGCCGAGACCATCGGTCAGACCATCAAGGACAACGAGATCGTCCTCGTCGACTTCTGGGCGGAGTGGTGCGGCCCGTGCCTCCGCTTCGGGCCGGTCTTCGAGGCGTCGTCGCAGGAGCACCCTGACGTCGTGCACGCCAAGGTGGACACGGAGGCGGAGCAGGCGCTCGCCCAGGAGCTGCAGATCTTCTCCATCCCGACGCTCATGGCGTTCCGTGACGGGATCTTGGTGTTCAACCAGGCCGGTGCGCTCCCCGCGCCCGCTCTCGAGCAGGTCCTCAACGCGGTGAAGGGCCTCGACATGGACGAGGTCCGGGAGAAGATCGCCGCCTCGAAGTCCGAGTCTGCTTGACACGAGTCACCTCCAAAGGGAGCCGGTGATCACACGAGTCACCGGCTCCCTTTGTGTTGAGTTTGCCTAAACTTCACCTGCGTGGTTACCGTGTCGAAGATCGCCGTCATCGCAGCACGTCCAATGGGGGCCGTGCGGGGGGCGATCCGCGGGAGACCGCGTCGGCGTGGTCTCCCGACCTCGGCAGCACGCCGCCGCCCTCCATGCCGAGGCGGTGACGCCTGCCCTCTTCTGGGGGCCTGAGCCATGCAACCTGCGCCACGGACGTCACGTCCGCTCGTCTTCTTCGTCGCACTGATCGCCGCTGTGGCGCTCGCCCTGACGGCCGCACCCGCGGCCTCTGGGACGACCGCACCGCTCGCGGCCGCGAACGGGGACATCGTCCCCGTCGGTCAGGGCGGGTACGTCGCCACACCCGTCGGGCCCACCCCCGAGGGCTGCGACGCCATCGAGACCGACCCCCGCTCCGCCGTGACGACCGACGCTCCGCAAGGCCCCCTCCCCACCAACGACTGGTGGTCGTCGCTGCTGTACAAGCGCCTCGACTGCCGCTGGAGCGAACCGCTGCACGCGCACCCCGTGTCCTACAAGCCGTCGGCCGGCGGGCTCGGGCTCTCGTCGACGCGTGTCCCCGTGATCACCGGGACACCCGGTGGCGTGGGCGAGTTCCACTACATGTACTCGCAGGACGTCCTCGTCGGTGTCGCCGGCCTGGCCGCACCGGAGGTGAAGGTGGCGGGCTGGACCGACTGGACCGTGACGCCGTCCTGGACGGACGGGACCCGCAAGCTCACCGCGACGATCGGGCACGGCCTCCCGTTCAGCTGGTACCACGTGAGCGGCGGCAACGCCGTGCTGACGGGCAGCGGAGCGCTCACCGTCTGGCTGCAGAACGGGCCCACGGTCGGCTTCACCGCCGCCGGCCACGACTACGTGGCGTACGCCCCGACCGGGTCCTCCTGGACCGCGTCCGGCAGCACGCTGAGCAGCTCGCTGGCCGGGAAGGGCTACCTGTCGGTCGCCTCGCTGACCACCGGTGCCGCCAGCAGCAACGCGGACCGGGTCGCGCAGGCGACCGCCTTCGCCCCGTACGCGTACTCCGAGGTCACCGGGACGAAGGCGACCTACGCCTACGACGAGGCCGGCTCGGTGGTCCGCACCTCCTACGCGCTCACCACCACGGCTCTCGAAGGATCTGCGAAGGGCACGGTCGTCGCGCTCTACCCGCACCAGCAGCAGCACGTGACGGGCACCGGTGGCGGCAGCAAGCTGTCGTCGACGTACGTGTCGCCGCGAGGGGCCATGACCGCCTACGTCGGCTCGTCGTCCTTCACGACCTCCACGCCGTTCACCGGGGTGCTTCCGGAGGTCCCCGCCGTCGCGACGGCCACGGGCCCGCTGCGCACGCAGCTCGACAAGCTGCTCGCCGACGCCGTGACCGACACGCTGCCGGCCCTCAAGGCGGACACGTACTGGACCGGCAAGGCCCTGGGTCGCGCCACGCGCATCGTCGAGATCGCCGACCAGCTCGGGGACACGGACGTCCGCGACCGCACGCTCGCGACGATCAAGTCGACGCTCACCAACTGGTTCACCGCGACGCCCGGCAAGACGGAGCAGGTGTTCGCGTACGACAAGGACTGGGGCACGCTCATCGGCTACCCCGCCTCGTACGGTTCCGACACCGAGCTCAACGACCACCACTTCCACTACGGCTACTTCGTCGTGGCGGCCGCGACGCTCGCCAGGTTCGACCCCGCCTGGGCCCGCAAGAGCGCGTACGGCGGGATGGTGGACACCCTCGTGCGGGACGCGAACAGCTACGACCGCAGCGAGACCCGGTTCCCGTACCTGCGTGACTTCGACATCTACGCCGGTCACGACTGGGCGTCCGGCCACGGCGCCTTCGTCGCCGGCAACAACCAGGAGTCCAGCTCGGAGGGCATGAACTTCGCCGCGGGCCTCGTCGAGTGGGGCGAGGCGACCGGTGACACGGCCGTCCGCGACGCCGGTGTCTACCTGTACGCCACCCAGGCGGCCGCGATCCAGGACTACTGGTTCGACGGGTCCGGGGCGATGCCGCAGGGCTTCGGGCACTCCACGGTGGGCATGGTCTGGGGCGACGGCGCGGCCTATGCCACCTGGTTCAGCGCCGAGCCGGAGATGATCCAGGGCATCAACACCCTGCCCGTGACGGGCGGTCACCTCTACCTCGGACTGCGGCCCGACGACGTCAAGGCGAACTACGCCGAGCTCGTCCAGGCCAACGGCGGCCAGCCGTCGGTCTGGCAGGACATCCTGTGGAGCTACCTGGCGCTGGCCGACGGGCCCGCCGCGCTCGCCGCGCTCCAGGCGCATCCCGGGTACCCCGTCGAGGAGGGGGAGAGCCGGGCGCACACGCTGCACTGGGTCGCCAACCTCGCCTCGCTCGGCACCGTGGACGCGACCGTGCACGCGGACCACCCCCTGGCCGTCGTGTTCAAGAGCGGGGCCGGCCGCACCTACGTCGCGTCCAACGTCACCTCCGCGGCGCTGACCGTGGCGTTCAGCGACGGCACTCGGCTCGCGGTGCCTGCGGGGAAGACGGTCACGTCGGGGGCGTTCACCTGGAGCGGCGGGGGAGCCCCCGGCGGTCCGACGTCGACGCCGACACCGACCGACTCGTCGACACCGACGCCGACGGTGACGCCGACGCCCACGAAGACGCCGACACCGACAAGGACGCCGACGCCCACGCCGACGAGGACGCCGAAGCCGACGCCCACCCCCACGGTCGTCCCGGGGGACCCGTTCACGCGGTACCTCGGTGCGTCGGGTGCACTGGTGACGCAGCGGCCGACCAGCCCGGCCACGGTCGTGGTCCCGCAGGCGCTGGGCATCGACACGGGCCAGGAGTCGTCGAACGCGCTCGTCTGGACGGCCGGCGGGCTGACCGGTACCCCGACGGGCGCAGCCGCGACGTTCGATGTCGCGCTCGACGCGGGAGCGGTCGTGGGCAATGGGACGCGCATCTCGATCTCCTACGACCTCACGGGTGACGGGACGTGGGACCGGGTGGAGATCTACCGGTACTTCCCGACCGACCCGGTGCCCGGGTTCGAGCACCTGACCCAGGCCGTCGGCCTGCAGTCGGAGACCGGCACGCTGGGCGCTCTGCACAGTGGGCGCGTCAGGGTCGCCCTGTGGAACGCCATCGGCTCGGGCGCCACGAGCGTCGGGGTGCCGGAGACGGTGATCCGGCTGCCGCTGCACTGACCGCGGGAGCCGCACGGACGAGCCGCCGGACCTTCCCAGGACCGGCGGCTCGTCCGCGCGTCACACGGTGCGCAGGGCCTCGGTGGGCGGCACGCTCGCGGCCCGCATGGCCGGATACAGCCCCACGAGCGAGCCGATGACGAGCGAGCACGCGAGCCCGGCCGCGACCGGACGCCACGGCACGATGAGCGCCCATCCCTGCGCCGCCGCGAACGCCCAGGTCAGGGCGACGCCGATCAGAGCACCGGCGGCGCCGCCGAGCAGCGACAGCAGCACCGACTCCACGAGGAACTGTCCGCCGATCGACCCCCGGGTGGCCCCGAGCGCGCGCCGCACGCCGATCTCGCGGCGACGCTCCAGCACGGACACGACCATGACGTTCGCGATGCCGACGCCGCCGACCAGCAGGGCGACCGCACCGAGGCCGAGCGCCAGCAGCGTGAAGGACCGGTTCGCGGCGTCCTGTGCGGCGAGAGCGTCGGACGGGCGGGAGACCCGGACCTCGTCGGGCGCTGCGGGGTTCGCGGTACGGCCGAGGATCGACCGGGTCGCGGCGACCTGGCCCGGGTCCACCCGCAGGTACACGGCGGACGGGGGAAGGTCGTCGTCGAACAGCGCGTCCGCGACCGGGGTGCCGATGATCGCCGCGTCGTCGAGCTCGGGTGCGAGGACCACGGGCTCGAGAACGCCGATCACGGTGTACGGCCGTCCGTCGACCCACACGTCGACCCCCGTGGTCAGAGGCCCGATCGCGAGCCGCCGTGCAGCGGTGGCCCCCAGGACGACGGCCGGGTAGTGCTCGACGGCCGCATCGAGCCAGCGACCCTCCCGGACGGTGGCCGCCACGGCGTCCGGGAGGCCGAGGTCGGCGGCGACGAGCCGGATCCCGCTCGTCTGGCTCTCCGGCACCCGGTCGCTGCGCCGGACCGTGGCCTCGACCGCCCGCACGGCGGCGGCGGCCTGGACGGTGGGGACCCGGGCGAGCATCGCGACCGACTCGTCGGGCAGGGTCGCGTCGTCGCCCATCAGCCCCTGTCCCGGGGACACGGTGAGCAGGTTGGTGCCCAGCGCGTCGAGCTGCGCCTGCAGGTCGGCCCGCGACGACTCGGACAGCCCCAGCACGCCCACGAGCGCCGTGATCCCGATCGCCACCCCGAGTGCCGACAGCGCCGTGCGGCCCTTGCGGACCGTCAGCCCGCGGGCACCCAGCCGGAGCCTGTCCCCGGCGGACATGCGTCGAACCGTGGCAGGTGCGGGCGCCCCACCCGAGGGTCGGACGGCCGTCTGGGTCCCGGTCACGGCGCCACCCCGGTCGCCGCGAACCGCGCCGGTACCGGACCGGTGTCGTGCTCGACGCGCCCGTCGCGCATCGACACCACGCGGGGCAGCCGGTCCGCGATGTGCTCGTCGTGCGTGACCACCACGATCGTCGCCCCCTGGTCGTGCAGCGTGTCGAACAGGTCGAGGACCGCGGCGCCGGACGCCTGGTCGAGGTTGCCCGTGGGCTCGTCCGCGAGCAGGATCCGCGGCGCGTGCACGAGCGCCCGTGCGACCGCGACGCGCTGGCACTCCCCGCCCGACAGCTCGGCCGGGGTGTGGCCGGCGCGCGCACCCAGCCCGACCCGGTCCAGCGCCTCGCGGGCGTGCCGCAGCCGCTCCGGCCGCCGGACGCCCTGGTAGAGCAGCCCGTCGGCCACGTTCTCCACGGCCGACCGCCCGTCCAGCAGGAAGAACTGCTGGAACACGAACCCGAGGTGCACGGCCCGGACCCGGGACAGGGCGGCGTCCGACATCGCGGTGACGTCGTCGCCCGCGAGCAGCACACGGCCCGTCGTCGGCCGGTCCAGCGCACCCATGACATGGAGCAGCGTCGACTTGCCCGAGCCGGACGGTCCGACCACCGCCAGGTAGTCGCCGGCCTCGACGACCAGGTCCACGTCGTGCAGCACCGTGAGGGCCGCCGGCCCCGTCCCGTACGTCTTGGTGACGCCGCGCAGGTCGAGGACCGTCATGGTGCGACCACCACCTCGTCGCCTTCGACGACGCCGTCGCCGGACACCTCCACGGACGTGCCGGCGAACGCACCCGCCGTCACCGGCACGTACTGGGTCGAGCCGTCGGCGAGCACCTTCTCGAGGCCGAACCCGCCACCGGAGAGCGCGACGAGCGCGGTCACGGGCACCACGAGCACGCCGGTCGCGACGACCTGGTCGAGGACCGTCTGGATCGGGGCGCCCTCCAGCAGGGTGCCGATCACGTCACCCGCCGCGGTGATCGTCACGTCGAGGTCCCGCTGCTCGTCGACCGTGACGAGGTCCGCCGCCGCGACCGTGCCGTCGGTCGTGGTGCCGTCGGGCAGGGTGAGGTGGGCGGTCGCGCCGACAGGGGCGACGGCCGCCTGGCTGGGACGCAGCGTGCAGGACACGACCTGAGCCGTGGCGCCGACGTCGAGCACCGGCATCCCCGGCTCGACGTGCTCGCCGAGGTCCGTCACCTGCTCGGCGACCCGCAGGTCGGCGGGTGTGAACACGACGTCGCCGAGCCGCACGGTGCCGGACCGGGTGACGCCGAGCGCCTTCTGCCAGGCCTTCACCGCGGTCGTCGTTGCGGACGTCCAGTCCTCGTCCACGGTCAGGGCCGAGGTGGTCGCGTACCCGAGGTCCACGAGCGCCTGCTCCAGCTGCTGCACGTCGGCACCATCCGTGGACGAGGGGCCGAGGTCCCGCCACGCGGGCAGGGTGCCCGTGAGCCGGACGACCGGCCGGGTGTCGACGGCGTAGAGCACCTGGCCCTCGCCGACGGTGGAACCGGCCGAGGCGAGCGCGGTCAGTGTGCCCTCCGTCGCCGCCTGCAGCGGCGTGCTCTCGCCGTGGCCCAGCGCGCAGCTCGTCGTGATGCTCGACGTGAGGTCGGTCCGTTCGACGGACACCGTCGGGCGCTCGGTCGACGCCGACGGCGAGGCGCCTGCGGCCGGCTCGTCAGGCGCACCGCACGCGGAGAGCAGGCCGCCGATCGCCACCAGGGCCACGGCAGGACCGATGCGTGCGCGGCTGGTCATGGTCACTCCCCACCCGTCCCGGTGTCGCCGTCCTCCGGGGGCCGGACCCCGGCCTCGTCGGCGCACTCCTGCAGGTCCTTCTCGAACGCGGGGTCGCCGGGCTTCGGGTCACCGGCAGCGCCCTCCGTGCTCCGATGGAACTTCTGGCTCACGCGGCCGCCGTCAAACTCGGGGTCGGAGACGTTCCAGCCGCGGTCCCGCATGCACTGCGCCTGGTCGAGGAACGCCTGCTTCTCCTGCTCGGAGAGCTCGCGCCCGCCGTCCTGCGGCTCGGCGAGCTGCTGCCACTTCGCGCAGGCGCTCTCGGCCGCCTCCATCTGCTCGTCCGTGATCCCGTCGCCCTTGACTGTCACCTTCCCGTCGACCGGGTCCGGCATGTCGATCCCGTGCTCACGCATGCAGCGGGCGAGCTGGAGCATCGCGTCGTCGGGGTCCATGGAGGCCGGCGCCGACGATGCGCCGTCCGGGACCGGGCCGTCGGTGGCGCCGGGGAGCGCGGAGCCGGGCGGGTTCGCGGTGCACGCCGCGGCGACGAGCACGACGCCGACGGCCGCGAGCGCGGACGTGCCGAGGCGGCGTGGTAGATGGCGGGCGGTGTCCATGGTCGTGCTCCTCGTCTCGAGCGGTCAGGTGTGCCCAGCCCACCGCCGCGCCCGTTCCGCCAGCGTTGGCTGCAGGTCCCGGCGCCGCCCGGGCGCTTACGCTGGCTGAACACACGGGGTCCGATGCTGCGCAGACCATGCGGATCGCGACGGAGGTGCACGTGCGGGTGCTCGTGGCCGAGGACGAGGAGGTCATGGCGGACGCGCTCGCGCGCGGGCTGCGCCGGGCCGGGTATGCGGCCGACGTCGCCGCCGACGGCGGGTGCGCCCTCGAGCTGGCCGCCGTGAACAGGTACGACGTCGTGCTCCTGGACCGCGACCTGCCGGTGGTGCACGGTGACGAGGTGTGCCGTGCGCTCGTCGCCGCAGGCTCGTCCGCGCGGATCCTCATGCTGACGGCGGCCGGAGGCCTGCAGCAGAAGGTCGACGGCTTCGGGCTGGGTGCCGACGACTACCTCGCCAAGCCGTTCGCGTTCGCGGAGCTGCTCGCGCGCGTCCAGGCGCTCGCCCGGCGCACCGCCCCGGCCCAGCCACCGGTCCTGTCCACGGGCGACCTGCGCGTCGACGTGGCCCGCCGCGCCGTGACGCGGGCCGGGCGTCCCGTCGAGCTGACCCTCAAGGAGTACGGCGTCCTCGTCGAGCTCGTCCGGTCCGGCGGCGCGACGGTGTCCGCCGAGGACCTGCTGGAACGGGTGTGGGACGAGAACGCCGACCCGTTCACCAACGCGGTGCGCGTCACGATGGTCGGCCTGCGGCGCAAGCTCGGCGACCCACCCCTCATCGAGACGCTCCGTGGCGCCGGCTACCGCCTGGTCATGCGATGAGGCGTTCACTGAGCGTGCGCTGGCGGCTCACGATCTTCTACACGTTGCTGGTGGCGCTCTCCGGTGCGGTGCTCCTGCTGCTGGTCTACGGCCTCGTCACCCAGGCTCAGAGCCGGTCGATGAACGTCGAGACCCACCGGCTGCCCGGCGACGCGCCGGGGACCGCGCCGTTGCCGGAGACCGTGCCGTTGCCGGGCCCCGTCGTCAACGAGGTCCGCGACGAGGCTGTCGGCTCGACGATGGACCAGCTCGTCCGCAACTCCTGGCTCAGCTTCGTGCTCGTCACCGGCGCGTCGGTCGGGATCGGCTGGCTGGTCGCCGGCCGGGTGCTCAGGCCCGTGCACACCATTACCGCGCGGGCGCAGCGGATCTCCGCCGACTCCCTCGACGAGCGCATCGCGCTCGGTGGCCCCCGTGACGAGCTGCGGGAGCTGGCTGACACGTTCGACGCCCTGCTCGGCCGCGTGCAGCAGACGGTGAGCTCGGAGCGGCGGCTCGTCGCGACGATGTCCCACGAGCTGCGCACGCCGCTGGCCAACCAGCAGGCCGCGCTCGACGTGGCGCTCGCGGACCCCGAAGCCGACGCCGACGAGCTGCGCACCGCGGCGTCGACCGCGCTCGACCAGAGCCGCCGGGCGGCCCGCACCATCGACGCGCTGCTGGTGCTGGCACGCGCGCAGTCCGGTGAGGCCGTCGGCCCACCCGTCCCCGTGGACCTGCGGGTCGCCGTCGAGGATGCGGTGGAGCAGGTGCGACGACCCGACGACGGCCTGACCTGGGACGTGCGGCTCACCGACGTGACCGTGCCGGGGGAGCCGGCCCTGATCGGCCGGGCCGTGGCCAACCTGGTGCACAACGCCGCCCACCACAACGTCGCCGCGGGCCGGGTGGTGGTGTCCCTGACCGGCGCGCCGGACGGTGCCCGCGTGGTCGTGGAGAACACCGGGCCGGCCGTGCCACCGGACGCCGCCGCGGACCTCGTCCTGCCGTTCCGTCGAGGCGCCGCGGACCGTACGGCGAACGGCGACGGGGTGGGGCTCGGTCTCACGGTGGTCCGTGCGGTGGCCGACCATCACGGCGGTGTCCTGGTGCTCACGCCACGCCCGGAGGGCGGGCTGGTCGGCGAGCTGCGGCTGCCGTCGTCCTGAACGTGCTGGTGCGGGAGACGGGAGTCGAACCCGCACGCCCTCTCGGGCACCAGGACCTAAACCTGGCGTGGCTGCCGTTTCACCACTCCCGCGCGGCCGAGTCTCCCACGAGGGCCGCCCGGCCCCCGCGGGGATCGACCTCAGGCGACCTTGAGGTCCCGTCGTAGCTTCGCGACGTGCCCGGTGGCCTTGACGTTGTACTGCGCCAGCGCGACGCGTCCCTCCGGGTCCACGACGACGGTCGAGCGGATCACCCCGGTGACGGTCTTGCCGTACAGCGACTTCTCGCCCCATGCGCCCCACGCCTCGAGGACAGCGTGGTCGGGGTCGGACGCCAGCGGGAACGTGAGGTGCTCCTGCTCGACGAACGTCGCGAGCTTGTCGACCGGGTCCGGGGAGAGCCCGACGACGGCGTACCCGGCGCCCTGCAGCGACGCGAGCGAGTCGCGGAAGTCGCACGCCTGCGTGGTGCACCCCGGTGTCATCGCCGCCGGGTAGAAGTACACGATCACGTGCCGGCCGCGCAGCGCGGACAGCGTGACGCTTCCCTCCGTCGGCGGTCGGCAGCGTGAAGTCGGGGGCGAGGTCGCCGACGGCGAGACGAGGCACGGGTACTCCTGACGAGGCGGTGCGAGGACGGCGTCAGCCTACGTCGGACGGGTACCGTCGGGCTCGTGAGCGCACAGGACACCGACGCCCAGCCGCCCCTGCCCATCCGCATGCTCAACGACCGTCTGCTGGTCACGATCGACCGCGAGACGGCCGAGCGACGCTCCAGCTCGGGCATCGTCATCCCGGCCACGGCGGCGGTCGGCAAGCGCCTGTCGTGGGCGGCGGTGGTCGCCGTCGGCCAGCACGTCCGGCAGGTCGCGGTGGGCGACCGGGTCCTGTTCGACCCGGAGGACCGCGCCGAGGTCGAGCTCGCCGGCACCACGTACCTGCTGCTCAGGGAGAAGGACGTGCACGCCGTCGCGGCCCCGGGAACGATCGGGGAGGGAACGGGGTTGTACCTGTGAGCCTCGCGTCCGCGCGGGTGCGGCCAGTCGCGCCCAGTGCCGCTCCACGACGGGCGACGACCCAGACACCGACCAGGGAGGAGACGACGTGCATCCCGACGCCGCCCCCGACGACATCGAGCCGGTCAAGGACCTGTTGGACGCCCACGTGCCGCTGACGCTGCTGGTGGACCTGTTCACGGACGCCGCGCCCCCTTCGGCGGAGATCCTCGAGGCCGAGGGACTGCCGGACACCGCCTGGTGGGAGGCGGACCCACCGGCCCCCGGCACCTCCGACGAGCCCGGTGCGTGACGGTCGTCACTGCCGGGCTGTCTGGTTCGCCTGCCGGGCCCAGAGCCTGCTAACGTTCTCAACCGCGCGCCATTAGCTCAATTGGCAGAGCAGCTGACTCTTAATCAGCGGGTTCGGGGTTCGAGTCCCTGATGGCGCACCATCGAGGGCACCTGACCAGCGGAGACGCCGGTCGGGTGCCCTTCTCGTCGTGGGTGTGGCTGTGGGTGGACGACCCCTCCCCGGGCAGTGCCCGCCACCGTCGGCTCCTGTGCCGGCTCCGCCGTGTCGTCGAGCTCCCCTAGGCCGGGGGCCCTGGCCGCCGGCGTGCGTCAATCCGCGCATTCGGTGGCAGACGCCGCAGTCGGTGGCAGAGGCCGCACACCGGGTGATGTCCGGCGGCGGATGAGTGAACCTCCAGTCGATCGCGCCGTGGCGGTGTCGGCGGGTTGGCACGATGCACCGGCCCGGGGCGACCGATCCTCTCCGGCGCTGCGCCGTCGTCGGAGGAATTCGTGAAGAAGTGGGGACCCCGTGCGGGTCGTCTGGTGGCCGCCACGGTCATCGCGGTCAGTGTGGCCCTGGCCGGGCCCATGGCAGGTGGCGCCTCGGCGCTCGACCGGCTGTCGCCGCACGCCGCGGCACGGCCGTCGGCGCCCGCCGGAGCGTGGCACCAGGTGGACCCGACGCCCGCTCTGGGCGTGACGTTGCGGTCGGGCGAGAAGCGCGACGCGGCCTTGGCTCCGGGCCGCGAGGTGCCCGCGGGCACCCGGTCGTTGGTCGTCCAGGTCCAGGTGATCACGTCGACCGCCGGGGCGATGACGGTGTGGCCGGCGGGCGAGACGGAGCCGGACGGGTCCGCGGTGTCGTTCCCCGCGGGGACCTCGTCCGCCACGACACTGCTGCGCACGGGTCCGGCGGGTGCCGTCTCGCTGCGGTCCTCGGCGCCGACGCTGGTCTCGATGACCGTCGTGGGGTACGTCGACGGTGACGGTTCGGTCCCTGTCGGTCTGGGTGGGACGACGGTCGTACCGGCAGGCACGGCCGTGGACGGGGCGACAGGTGCCGGTGGGACGGTCCCCGGGCCCGGCGCGGTGTCCACCGTCCCGCTCGCGGGCCTGGCCGGGGTTCCCGCGCAGGGTGCGCAGGCCGTGTGGCTGTCGGTGCAGGTGCAGGGCGCCGGGCCGGGGTCCCTGTCGTTCACCGGGACGTCGGGCGTGTCCTACACCTCCGCCTGGTCGACATCGCTCGTGCTGACTGCCATCGACGGTGACGGGGCCTTCTCGTACTCCGTGCGAGGCGCCGCGCCGGCCGGGCTGCGGATCACGGTGGTCGGGTGGGTCGCGGGGCAGAGCGCGGGCCAGGTGCGTGCTCCGATGACGGACGGCATCGTCGTGGTCCCCGGACGTTCTCTCGCCGATGTGGCGGCCTACGGGACGCGGTCGGTGACGGTGACCGGCAAGGAGGTCCCTGGCTCCGTCCGTTCCGCCGTCCTCCAGGTCAGCGTCCGCTCGGGACTGCTGCCGGGCCAGCTGCAGGTCGGCGACAGTGCGAGACAGTCCCTGTCGGACCCCTCGGTCCGGGCGTTCGTCCCCAGCCTCACGACGACCACCGTCACCGTGGTCGCGCCGGTCGGTGAGACGGGCCAGACCTTCCTCGCCGTGCCCCTCGGGTCGACCCTCACCGGGGTCGTTCTCACGGGCTACCAGTCGCGGCCGGTGACAGCGTCCGTGGACACGGTCGCGCCGGTCCTGGCGATCACCACACCGGTCGCGGGCGTCACGCTGCGGCAGTCGGACTCCGCACAGGTGACCGTGGCCGGAAGCACCTCGGACGCCGGTTCGGGCGTGCGCGAGGTGACCGTCAGCGCCGACGGCACCCTGATCGGCGTCGCTGCTCTGAGGTCCACCGGCAGCGCCACGCAGTCCTGGTCGTTGGACGTGCCCGCGGTCGCAGGGAAGCACACCCTCTCGGTGAGGTCGACGGACTGGGCAGGGCGCAGCACGACCGCGACCCGCACCTACACCGTCCAGGCAGCCGCGGGCCTCGATGTCGTCATCGATCCCGACGCCGACGTCCTGACCCCCGCGGAGCAGGCCGCGATCACCACGGTGGACGACGACACGGTCGTGTTCACGGCGGTCACGCCGGTGCACAGCGGTGACGTGCTCGTCTCGGGCATCAGCGACGCCACCCCCGAAGGCCTGCTCCGCCGCGTCGCCAGCGTCGAGCGGCTCGGGGACACCACGGTCGTGCACACGACACCGGCCACTCTGACCGACGTCTTCCTCGAAGCGCACGTCGACATCGAGGACCTCCCGCTGGACGGCGGGTCGCGGGTGTTCGCCGGCGACGGCACACCGTCCCCGAGCGGTCGGTTCGGCCTGTCCACCGTGCTTCTGCCGGCCGCTGTGGCGACCGCGGAGGCCGAGTTCAAGGACACTCTCACGATCGCGTCGGTGGACATCTCGACGACACCGCAGCCCATCCTCAAGGCCCACGTCGAGGCCAGCGCCTCGATCAGCCTGACCTTCAAGCTCGACATCGACGCCCACTGGGACTGGACGGGCCCCGACCCGGAGCTGACGGAGTTCAGCTACATGTTCGGCACGCGTGCCGGCATCGACGTCGACATCACCGCGACGAAGAAGTGGGAGCTCGACAAGGAGAAGACGCTCGGCTCTGTGCGCCTGGGCGCCTCGACCATCATGATCGGTCCCGTCCCCCTCGTCATGACGTACAACCTCGACCCCGGCGTCTACGTCGACGCGTCGGCCGAGGGCTCGATCACGGCGACGTACGAGCTGTCGATGGTGTCCACGATCGGGATGATCTACGCGGACGGGACGTGGGAGCCCGTCGACGACCTGAGCTTCACGGCCGAGCCGGCCGCCGACGCGCACATCAAGCTCGACGCCAGTGCCGGGGTGACCCTCGACTTCGTGATCAGGATCTACGACCTCGCCGGACCGTACGTCGGCCTCAAGGTCGGCCCGCGGTACGCGATCGACGTCGACCTCATCACGCTCACCGCGCTGCAGACCGTCGACATGGAGTACACGCTGCGTGTGGGGGCCCGCATGACCGTCGCGGGCAAGGCGCTCGCGGACAAGCACTTCGACTTCCCCACCAAGACCGCGCGGCTGTGGACCCACACGTCGGCCTGGGAGAGCTCCGACACCGACCCCGGTGAAGGGGGCGGCGACCCGGGTGACGGGGGAGGCGGAACCGGTGGC
The DNA here is from genome assembly GCF_054057935.1 of Cellulomonas sp. URHB0016. NCBI lineage: Bacteria > Bacillati > Actinomycetota > Actinomycetes > Micrococcales > Cellulomonadaceae > Cellulomonas > Cellulomonas sp. URHB0016. The sequence continues at coordinate 4,052,013 of NZ_JBSRZU010000001.1, forward strand.
AGTGGTGGCGGCGCCGGCGGTGGCGTTGGCGGTGGTGGCACGGGTGGTGGCGGCGGCACCGGCAGCGGCGGTGGCAGCGACCCGGGCGACGACCCGGACGTCACCACGTGGATGAGCATCAGCACGTTCGGGTCGGGCAAGGCCCGTGCGTTCGCCACCGACGGCACCTCCGTCGTCGTCACGGACACCGTGGGCAACTTCGGGGTGTACACCCGGGCGGGCGACAGCTGGAACCTGGACAGCGTCACACCGTTCGCCGGCGGCGTCGAGGAAACCCAGGCCGGTTTCGAGGTCGCCATCTCGGGCGACACGATCGTGGTCACCTCGGGCGCGTACACCCCGGGGCCGTACGAGCTCTGGCTGTACACGCGCACCGGGAGCACGTGGACCCGCACCCAGACGTTCACCGCGCCGGGCACCACCTGGGAGTTCACGGGGATCGGCTACGAGGTGGCCCTCGACGGTGACACGCTGATGTTCACCGACGCCGTCCAGGACGAGCTCTGGGACATGTCACGCGTCGTCCGGGTCTACGAGCGCACCGGTCAGACCTGGACGCACACGCAGGACCTGAGCTCCTCCGGGATCGACTACTGGACGTACGCGACAGGCGACATCGACATCGACGGGGACGTCGCCGCCGTCGGGTCGTTCTACGGAGCCAACCCGCAGCACGCGGTCCACGTGTACCACCGCGGCGACGACGGCACGTGGTCGTCGGAAGCTGTCTGGAGCGAGGACGCCAAGTCCTCGCCGCTGGGCCAGTCGGTCGCCGTCGAGGGCGACACCCTCGCCGTCGGCTACGCCCCGCGGGGTGTCGCCGGCGAGGTGCGGGTCTACCGCCGGTCGGGGACCTCATGGGTCAGACAGGACGACCTGACGGCGCGGAACGGCACCGGCTACTCGTTCGGTACGGACGTCGACATCGCCGGGGGCCGGGTGCTCGTGGGCGAGCCCTTCGCGAACGACGACGCCGGTCGCCTCGTGGGCTACAGCACGAGCGGCGCGCCGGTGCGGACCTTCACGTTCGGCAGCGGGGTCCAGGCCGGCAACGTCGTGGAAGCCAAGGGGCAGATCGCGGTCGTGGGCGACGGCTCGCTCGGGAGCAACTTCATGAGCTGGCCACGCCTGGTGGCGATCAGCTGACCTCCCCCCGCACGACGAAGTCCCCGGCCGAACGCCCGTCGGGGGACTTCCTCGGGCGAGCGGGTCGGCCGGTGCTGCCGGCCGGCCCGCAGCACCGGGCCCACCGTCGAGGCAGGGCTGGAGGACCGGCTCGGCCTGCGAAGGGCCGCGGGCCCCGCCAGCATGGAGGGACCGCCCGGGGCGTCCCGGGGCGGTCCCGCGGCACGGACGGAGCGCGACGATGGAGCAGCAGGCGCAGGAGTTCGACGTCGTGGTGATCGGTGGCGGCGCCGTCGGGGAGAACGTCGCCGACCGCGCCGGCCGGACGGGCCTGAGCGTGGCGGTCGTCGAGCACGCGCTGGTCGGCGGTGAGTGCTCGTACTGGGCCTGCATGCCGTCGAAGGCGCTGCTGCGACCGGGCACGGCGCTCGCGGCGGCCCGTGCGGTGCCGGGTGCGGCGGCGGCGGTGACCGGGACGGTCGACGTGGCGGCGGCGTTCGCGCGGCGCGACGAGGTGACGCACCACTGGGACGACGGCTCGCAGGTCGGCTGGCTCGACAGCACGGGCATCACGCTGTTGCGCGGCCACGCCAGGTTCACCGGGCCGCGCGTCCTGACCGTGCACGGTGCGGACGGTGATCGCGCCGTCGTCGCCCGGCACGCCGTGGTGCTCGCCACCGGGTCGGTACCCGTCGTCCCGCCCGTGCTCACGGAGGTCGCGCCGTGGAGCAGCCGGGAGGCCACGTCCGCCCAGCAGGTGCCGGCACGGCTGGCGGTCCTCGGTGGTGGTGTGGTCGGCGTCGAGATGGCGACGGCGTTCGCGGACCTCGGCAGCGAGGTGACGCTCCTGGTCCGTGGGTCCCGGCTGCTCACCGGCGCGGAGCCCTCCGCGGGCGAGCTCGTCGCGGGCGCCCTGCGTGCGGCCGGTGTGCGGCTGCTCTTCGGCTCCGAGGTGACGGCGGCGACACGCGACGACGACGGCGTGCACCTGGACCTGAGCACCCCCGACGGACCCGAGCGGCTGACCGTGTCCGAGGTGCTCGCAGCCACCGGCCGGCGCCCGAGCACGCACGACCTCGGCCTCGACCTCGTCGGCCTCGAACCGGGGAAGCCGGCCGAGGTCGACGACGCCCTCTGCGTCACCGCCGTGACGGACGGCTGGCTGTTCGCCGTGGGTGATGTCTCCGGCCGGACCGCGACGACCCACCAGGGCAAGTACGACGCCCGGGTGGCCGGCGACGTGATCGCCCACCGGTTCGGGCCCGGCGGGGGCGACGACGAGCGAGCCGCGCCTCCGTGGAGCCGCTTCCGGGCGACCGCCGACCACGGTGCCGTCCCCCAGGTCGTGTTCTCCCGACCCGAGGTCGCCTGGGTCGGCCGGACGGAGGCCGAGGCGCGCGACGCGGGGATCGACGTGCAGGTCCTCGACTACGCGCTCGAGGACGTCGCAGGCGCGACCGTCCTGTCACCCGACTACGAGGGCACGGGGCGGCTCGTTGTCGACCGTGCGCGGCGTGTCGTCGTCGGCGCGACGTTCGTGGGGCCTGACGTCGCCGAGCTGCTGCACGCCGCCACGATCGCGGTCGTCGGCGAGGTGCCGCTCGACCGGCTCTGGCACGCCGTGCCGTCGTACCCGACGCTGAGCGAGGTGTGGCTCCGGTTCCTGGAGACCGCGGGCCTCTGACGGCGGGCTGCTGCCGCGAGCCCCTGTGACGGGGCGCCCGTGCCGCCTCAGTCGGCCGCCAGGGAACCGTCGCTGGACAGCACCAGGCCGATCGCCGCGTCACCCTTGCGGATCGCCTCGCCGATGAGCCCGAAGTCGTACGACTTGAACTCGCCGAACTCGAGACCGTAGGTCTCCTCGAGACCGGGCTGGCAGAACGGCCTGTCGGGGCACTCGGCCGGACCGGCGAGGACCAGGCCCCCGCACTTCGTGGCGAGATCGCTCAACGTGGTGACGTCGTGCTCCTGTGCGAACGCCTCGGTGACGGCGAACGCGTTCTGGTCCTGGGCCGCTGACGGCTTCCCGACCTTGATACCGGCCGTCGCGGCCAGCGGTGTCAAGGCGGCGACGGTCGCGTCGACGTCGTCGGAGGCGACGGACTCGGCGTCCGCGCCGTTCTGCTGGGCGTTGAGGAAGTCGGCGAGCGTCGCCGCGTACTCGGGGACCGCGGTCAGCGTGCCGTCGGTGATCTGCGGCAGGTACAGCTCGCGGTTGCCGATGGTGCGGACCTCGACGCTGAACCCGGCGGTGCGCAGTGCGGCCGCGTAGATCTCCGCCAGCGTGGCGCTCTCGGAGAAGTTCGCCGCGCCGACCACGAGGGACGTGCCGGAGCCCGCGGTGGCGTCGTCGGCCGCGATGCCCTCGTCGGTCACGAACTTCCCGCCCACCTCGCTGGACGTCTGGCGGTCGATGTCGACGGCCTTGTTGAGCTCGATGAGCGTGTCGGTGTCGAGTGCTGCGGACACCTTGTCGAGCGTCGCGAGGATCGCCGGGTTGGCGTCAGCGGCCGCCTTGTTGACGGCCGGGATGATGTTGTCGGCGTTCTGGAGGCCCTGGTCGTCCGTCAGCACCACGAGCTTCTCGCCTGCGACCGGGTCGCACGTCGGCAGCCCGGAGGTCCCGCTGACCTGGGCGTCGGCCTCTCCGCCGCCCGACCCGGGGGTACCGCAGGCGCCGAGCACGAGGGTCGCGGCGGCGAGCAGGCTGAGGGCGGTCGTACGTCTGGCGTTCATCGGTCACTCCTGGGGCAGGGGACGGGAGGGTGGGCCGGTCAGACGGGGGAGCGTGACCCATTCGAGCCGGTCGGTGCGTCGATGGCAACCGGTGTCGGCGCTGGGCTCGGTGGTGTGGGGCGTCGCCCGGTGCGTCGGGAGCTGCGGCGACCCGGTGCGGAGCGTCCGTCACGCCCGAGGGCCTGCAGGCCTGCTGGCGTCACCAGGCGCTGGGCGAGAGCGAGCAGACCCTCGGCGGCCAGGCACAGCGCGGCCACGAGGAACCCGCCGGCGACCACCTGGCCGTAGTTCTGCGTGCCGAAGCCCTCCACCACGATCGTGCCGAGGCTGCGGCCTCCGACGAGCGCCGCGAGCGGGACGGTGGCAATGACCTGCACCGCCCCCGTCCGGATGCCTGCGGCCAGCTGCGGCACGGCGAGCGGCATCTCGACCGACCACAGGCTCCGCGCGCCCGACATCCCCGTGCCCCGGGCGGCCTCGCGGACGTCGGCGTCCACGTCACCGAGGCCTGTCACCGCGCCGGACAGGAGCGGAGGCACCGCGAACACGGCGCACGCGATCACCGTGGCGGTGCTGCCGAACAACCCGCTCGCCGCCAGGAGGGTGAGGAGCGCGAGGGTGGGCAGCGCGCGCGTGGTGTTCGCGACCACGACGCCCGCCGTCGCCCCCCGGCCCCGGTGGCCGAGCCAGAGGCCGACGGGCAGCGCGACCGCTGCGGCGAGCAGCACCGCCAGCACCGACACCGTGACGTGCGCGACGGTGAGCGCGAGGACCCCGTTGCGTCCCGTCCAGTTCAGCGGGTCGTTGAGCCAGGCGAACGCCTCCTGCAGGACGTCCACGTCACACCGGCCTGGTGCTGCGGGCCCACGGGGTGAGCCGACGGCCGACGCCCGCGATCACGAGGTCGCACAGGAGCGCGAGCAGGAGGCACAGCACCGTCGCCGTCATGATCTCCGCGTGGTAGTTGCTGCGGAACCCGCGGAACATCAGCTGCCCCAGCCCGCCGTAGCCGACCACGACGCCGACCGTCACGAGCGCCACGGTCGACACGGTGGCCAGTCGCAGACCCGCCACGATGCTCGGCACGGCCTGCGGCAGCTCGACCGTGAGCAGCAGCCGGACGCGCCCGTACCCCATGCCGCGGGCGGCGTCCCGGACAGCGGGATCCACGCCCTGCAGCCCCACCAGCACGTTGCGGATCAGCACCAGGAGCGCGTAGGCGACCAGGCCGATGAGCACGGTGGTGCGCCCGACGCCCGTGTACGGCGCGAGCACCGCGAACAGGGCGAGCGACGGGATCGTGTACATGACTCCCGCGACCCCGAGCAGCGGCCCCCCGAGCCGTGGGCGCAGGTGCGCGAGCGCGCCGAGGGGGAGCGCGAGCGCGAACGCGACCACGACCGCCTCCAGCGTCAGGGTGGTGTGCTGCTGCAGCGCGGCGAGCACGTCCGCGCTGTTGCGTTGCAGGTACTCCCAGGAGAACCAGGGGTTGGACGGTGCTGCCATCCGCATCCAGCGAACGTACCGGCACGCCCCGACACCCGCGCTGCGTCGACGGTCGCCGACTTCGCCGCCCGCCGCGGTGCCGCCTGCGACGGCGCCCGTCGACCCTGTGGGCTAGCGTCCTTCGAGTGGCAGCCGGCGCGATCAGGTTCGAGCACGTCAGCAAGGACTACGCGTCCGAGCAGGGGCGCGCGGTCGGCCGGGGCGGTGAGCAGGCCGCCGTCCACGACCTGACGCTCGACGTGCACGAGCACGAGGTGCTCGTGCTCGTCGGCCCCTCGGGCTGCGGCAAGTCGACGACGCTGCGGATGGCCAACCGGCTCGTCGAGCCGACGTCCGGCCGGATCCTGCTGCAGGGCGAGGACGTGACGACCACGGACCCCGTCGCCCTGCGCCGCCGCATCGGCTACGTCATCCAGAACGTCGGGCTGTTCCCGCACCGCACGGTCGCGCAGAACGTCGCCACCGTGCCGAAGCTGCTCGGCTGGGACCGGCGCCGCACGTCGGCGCGCGTCGACGAGCTCCTGGAGCTCGTCGGGCTCGACCCCGACCGGTACGCCCGCCGCTTCCCGCACGAGCTCTCCGGCGGGGAGCGGCAGCGCGTCGGTGTCGCACGAGCGCTCGCCACCGACCCGCCGGTGCTGCTGATGGACGAGCCGTTCGGTGCGGTGGACCCGGTGGGACGTCGGCGTCTGCAGACCGAGTTCGCCCGGATCCAGCGCGCCGTCGGCACCACGGTGATGCTGGTCACGCACGACATCGACGAGGCCGTCCGGATGGGCGACCGGGTCGCGGTGCTCAGCACCGGCGCGCACGTCGAGCAGCTCGCACCGCCCCTCGACGTCGTGGCCCGTCCGGCGAGCCCGGCCGTGGCCGACCTCGTGGGACGGGGCCGGATGGCGCGGCTCCTCGCGCTCGGGCGGCTGCAGCACGACGACCTCGCCGAGACCGTCGACGGTGCCGTGGTCGACGATCCCGCGACGGCGCAGGCTGCCGCGGACACGCGCTCCCCGGCGGCCGGCGCCGGCGGGTCCGTCGTCACGCTCGGCACGGACGCGGCCTCGGTCCCGCTGGGGACCGAGCTCGGCGACGTCCTGGCGTCGTTCGTGGGCCGCCCGGACGGTCGGCTCCCGGTGACGCAGGGCGGTCGGACCATCGGCTGGGTGACGCCTCGGAGCGTGCTCGAGGCCCTGCGGCGCCTGACGGACGGTGCCCCGGGCGAGCCGGGCAGTGTGACGCAGGACGCCCGCCGCGCACCTGATGCGGAGCAGGACCCCGTCGGTACGCTTCCCACGTGACGACTCCGACCGCACGACTCGCGCTCGCCACCTGTGCCGAGCTCCCCGAGCTCGACCCCGATGACCACCCGCTGCTGAAGCTGCTGGTGGCACGCGGTATCCCGACGGACGTCGTCGTGTGGGACGACCCGACCGTCGACTGGGCCACGTACCACCACGTCGTGATCCGCTCGACCTGGGACTACACGGAGCGGCCCGCCCAGTTCGCGGACTGGACCCGCCGCGTGACGCGCAGCAGCACGCTGCTCAACCCGGCCGACGTGGTCGCGTGGAACATCGACAAGACCTACCTGCGCGACCTCGAGCAGCGTGGTCTCCCGATCGTTCCCACCATCTGGCTGGACCCGGAGCGCAACTTCGACGCGCGCGCGATCCACACCCGCTTCCCGGCGTTCGGTGACTTCGTCGTCAAGCCCACGGTGAGTGCCGGCTCGCGTGACACCGGCCGGTACGACGCCGGTGTCACGTCCAGCCGGTCGCTCGCGATCACGCACGCCAAGAACCTCCTGGGCGTCGGCCGCCGCGTGATGATCCAGCGGTACCTGCGGCAGGTCGACACGGCGGGCGAGACGGCACTGGTGTACGTCGACGGCCAGTACAGCCACGCGGTCCGCAAGGGCGCGCTGCTGGAAGGCCCGTACCGCGAGGGCGACACCGAGGGAGTCCTGTACCGCCGGGAGGTCATGACCCCTCGCGAGGCGAGCGACGCCGAGCGGGAGGTCGGCGACCGGGTGGTGGCCGCGTTGTCCGAGATCTTCCCGGACGCCGGGCCGCTGCTGTACAACCGGGTGGACCTGATCCCGGACGACGACGGCGAGCCGGTGATCCTCGAGGTGGAGCTCACCGAGCCGTCGTTCTTCTTCGGTTTCGCTCCCGGGTCGGTCGAGCGGTTCGCCGACGCCCTGGCGGCGCGTCTCTGAGCAATGGTGTCCGGGGCACGCCGTGGCACCCGGTACACTTTTCGACGGCCCAGGCGTTCGCGCCTGGTCCGTCACGTGGTGGCTATAGCTCAGGTGGTAGAGCACCTGGTTGTGGTCCAGGGGGTCGCGGGTTCAAGTCCCGTTAGCCACCCCATGATGGCGAGAGGCGCCGACCGTCACGGTCGGCGCCTCTCGTCGTCCCGGCCCGGTGCCCGGGGCCGATGGAGGTCAGGCGGACGTCGCCGGGCGCTTGACGGACGTCGCGACGATCTCCGCGGCGATCCGCCGGGCGGACGCGGAGTCGGGTCCCGGCTGCGCGGGGAGCAGCGCCGCCCGGTAGTACCGCAGCTCGTCGATGGACTCGAGGATGTCGGCGAGCGCCCGGTGGCCGCCGTTCTTGCGCGGCGACGCGAAGTAGACGCGCGGGTACCAGCGGCGTGCGAGCTCCTTGATCGACGAGACGTCGATCACGCGGTAGTGCAGGTGTGCGACGAGCTCGGGCATGTGCCGGTCGAGGAACGCCTTGTCCGTACCCACGGAGTTGCCGGCGAGCGGCGCCTTCCCGGCGTCCGGGACCCACGTGCGGATGTAGTCGAGGACCTGCGCTTCCGCGTCCGCGAGCGAGGTACCGGCCGACAGGGCCGTGAGCAGCCCGGAGGTGGTGTGCATGGTCCGCACGAAGTCGCTCATCTGGTCGACGGCTTCCACCGGTGGGGCGATCACCACGTCGACCCCGTCGCCGAGCACCCGCAGCTCGGAGTCGGTGACCACCGCGGCGACCTCGACCAGCGCGTCGGCACCCAGGTCCAGTCCGGTCATCTCGCAGTCGATCCAGACGATGCGCTCCGCGCTCTCGTGGCCGTTCGAGGGTGCGCCCCCAGGCGTCGTCGCGCTCGTCACCCGGTCAGCCTACGGGGTGACGAGCGTGCCGCTGTGCGGATCGAGCCCATCGGGTCCCGCAGGGCGGGGACGCCGTGCGGACGCCCGGCGCGGCCGTGACCTGCCCGGGGACGTGGCGCTCAGGCCCGGGTGTCCTCGTGCCCCGGAACCGTCGAGGCCAGCCAGGCGGCGGCGACGACGACGACCGTCGCGATGCCCGCGCACCACCGGGCCGTGGTCGAGTCGGCTCCCGACCAGTGCAGGACGCCGAGCGTCACCGCGCCGGCCGCGATGCCGAGCACGAGCCGTTCGAGCCACGTGACGACCCGGGAGAGGAAGCGCTCGCGCGGTGGGCGCGCCGCGCCCGGTGCCGGGGTGGCATGACGCCCCATCAACGAGCCCCGGTCTGCGGGTTCGGGGCGGAGACGCGCTGCGGCATGGCGTCATGGTGGCACGGGCACGGACCGCGCGGCGTGCGCCCGGGCGGTGCCCGTGGGGACGTGGCTGTGCGGGACACGGGTCGAGCACGAAGGGACGACACCCGGAGTGCGTCGTCCCTTCGTGCTCGATGACGGAGCTGGGTCAGCGCGCGAGCGCCGTGCCCGACGTGACACCGGCGAGGAGCCACGACGGGACGGTCACGCGCCGCGGATCCGGCGGGCGACGGGAGGCGTCGCTCGCATGGCGGGCTTGCAGGATGCGTGCCCGGGACCGCATGGTCTCGGCATGCTCGAGGCGGGCCGCGGCGTCCTGCCGTGCGAGCTCGAACGTCATGGTGGGATGCATGGTCGTCTCCTGGACATGGCGAACCAGGGCCCGAGCGGCCCTGGTGATCGGTGTGCAGGAGAACCAGACCACCCCGCCGACGGGGGCGTCACATCATTTTTCGGGCATACCGGGCCCTTGGCGCCGGGGGTCAGGCGGTGCGCTGCAGGGTGCCGATCTGAGTGCCGTCCTCGCCGGACAGGACGAGCTCGTCGCCCTGGACCTGGGCCGAGGTGGCGCGGCCGAGCCACGTGTCGACGTCCGCACAGAACATCTGGGTGGCGGCGAACGGCGAGAAGGTGACGCCGTCGCTCGCAGACTTCCACGTGCCGGACAGCTGGTTGCACCCGTCGGAACCGGTCACGGTCCCGTCCTTGGCCAGGACCAGGTACGCCTCGCCCGTGCTCGACGTGCCCCAGGTGCCGACGGGGTCGCCCGAGCTCGCCGACGAGGCGGCGCCGGACGGGCTCGTGCTCACGGCCGCGCTCGCGTCGCCCCCGGACCCTCCGCCGTCGTCCGCGCAGGCGGCGAGCGCCCCGACTGCGAGGGCGGTGACCAGGGCCAGCACGGCTGCTCGGCGTCCCATGTCCGGCACGTTAGCGCCGTCGGGGCCAGTTCGCTCGGGTGGCGCCCGGACATGGTCGTGGCGCGCTCGCCGGTGCCGCGGCGCGGAGGAGCGCCACGCACCTCCGGTCTCGCTACGGTGCTGAGGAGCCGGCGCCCGTCCGGGCGTGCCGACCGTCCACACCGACCTCCCGCAGGAGCGCGCGATGAGCACGACGTTCGACCCCACCCCTTCCGTCGGTGCCACCCGGGACGTCCGGGTCCGTGCCGTGGGACGCGGCGAGCACGACGTGCTCGGCGTCGCCGTCGCGAGCGCAGGGCCGGTGCCCGGCGTGGTCGGGCTGTCCCGCGGCGTGCTCCGCGAGTGGGGGTTCACCGGAAAGGCGGGGAGCACGTTCACCGTGGCGCGGGCCCAGGCGCCCGTGGTCGCGGTCGGGGTGGGGGCGCCCGGCGAGGTCACGCCGGCGGTGCTGCGGGATGCGGCGGCGTCGTTCGCGCGGGCTGCGGCGCGGGAGGCGGTCCTCGTCTCGGACCTGGCCTCCGTGCCGACGCGCGACGGTGACGTGGCGGCCGCCGCACAGGCCGTCGTCGAGGGCGTGCTGCTGGGCCGGTACCGCTACGACGTGCTGCGGTCGTCGTCGGACGCGGTGGCGGTCTCGGAGATCGTGCTCGTGGTCGACGTCGACGACGACCTGGCGGAGACGCAGCGCGGCGCCGAGCGCGGGCTCGTCCTGGCCCGGGCGGCGGCGCTGTCCCGCGACCTGGCAGGGACGCCGGCGGGGCACCTGACGGCACCCGGTCTCGCGGACGTGGCCACGCGTCTCGCCGCCGCGACCGGGCTGGAGATCGAGGTCCACGACAAGGCGGCGCTCGTCGAGCTGGGGTGCGGCGGGCTGCTGGGCGTGAACGCCGGGTCGGTCGAGGAGCCCCGCATGATCGTCCTGCGTCACACGCCGGACGATGCTGCTCCGGGGCACCTGGGGCTGGTCGGCAAGGGGATCACGTACGACTCGGGCGGCATCAGCCTCAAGCCGTCGAACGCGATGCACGCCGCGATGAAGATGGACATGAGCGGCGCCGGTGCGGTGCTCGCCGCCATGACGGTCCTGCGGGACCTCGACGTGCCGGTCCGGGTCAGCGCCTACCTCGCCTGCACCGACAACATGCCGTCCGGGTCCGCGACGAAGCTCGGCGACGTCCTGACGACGCGCAGCGGGCGGACGATCGAGGTGGTCAACACGGACGCCGAGGGCCGCCTGGTCCTCGCGGACGCGATCGCGCTCGCACGCGAGGACGGTGTCGACGCGATCGTGGACATCGCCACCCTCACCGGTGCCTGCCTGGCGGCGCTCGGCCCGCTGAGCGCGGGCCTCATCGGGAACGACGACACGCTGGCGGCGCTCGTCGAGGCCGCCGCGGACCGCACCGACGAGCGGGTGTGGCGGCTGCCCCTCGACCACCGCTACCGGCACCTGCTGGACTCCGAGGTCGCGGACATCAAGAACCTGGGCGGTGAGTTCGCGGGCGCCATCACCGCGGCGCTCTTCCTCGCGGAGTGGGTCGGCGACGTGCCCTGGGCGCACCTCGACATCGCCGGGCCCATGCGGTCGGAGAAGGACGACGCGTGGCGGACGAAGGGCGCGACCGGGTACGGCGCCCGGCTGCTCGCCGAGGTCGTGGCCGGCTGGGCCGCGGCCCGGTAGCCGAGGTGCATGCTGCCGGCCGTGACGCCACGTCGGCGTCGGGCGAGTCCCGAGGCAGACGTGCGGTGGTGGGACGAGGCGTCGCACCACCACCCGGAGCGCCCCCGGCAGGACTCGAACCTGCAACCGACGGATTTGCGCATGGTTGCAGGTTCGAGTTCCTCCCGCTGGGCCCTGGCCGCATGAGCAAGATCAGGGGCGGCGACGCGTTCGGCATCGGGGACGCCTCGATCGACGTAACACGGGCGATCCTGTTGGATGCGGTCTCAGTCGCGGTGGTGGGCACGGCGAACCCGGCCGGCGCTGGTCGGGCTCTCGCCTTGAACCTTGAGGGTCGCCTGAACAAGGGCACGACGCGCGTCGACGTGCTCTACCTGATGGACAGCGACGGCGCCGCCACCATCATCAGCGAGCTGCTCGGGCTCGCCGGACGTGTCGGGCCCGACTTCCTCGCAGAGCTCATGGCTCGTATCGAGGCGATGCCGCGACAGCCTGGACCCGGTACGCCTGGCCCATGACACTCACAGCCCCGTGGGCGTCCGCGATCGACGAGTGGCTGGTGAGCCTCCGCGCCGCAGGACAGCCTGAGACCACGATCCGAACCCGTCGTCAGCAGCTCTCGCAGCTGGCGACCTCCGAGCGCGTCCCCGACCCGTGGGCGGTCACGCTCGACGACCTGCTCGCCTACCTCGGTGCCCAGCGGTGGGCCGCCGAGACCCGCCACGCGCACCGCGGCGCGCTGCGCGGGTTCTACGCCTGGGCCAAGCGCCGGGGCCTGGTAGACGTCGACCCCGCGCTCGAGCTGCCGCGCGTCCGCCGTACGCCGCCGCGTGCCCGGCCGCTGCCGGAGGACCACGCCCTCGCCGCGCTGGCGGCGGCCGACGAGCGCCAGGCGCTGATGGTCCGGCTCGCCGGTGAGCACGGGCTGCGGCGTGCCGAGATCGCCGTCGTGCACACCCGCGACGTCGTGGCGGACCTGCTCGGGTACTCCCTGGTCGTGCACGGCAAGGGCGGCCGGACGCGGATGGTCCCGCTCGACGACGTCGTCGCCGGCGTGATCCTGGACGCCGCCGGCTACGCGTTCCCTGGGCAGGTCGACGGGCACCTGTCGCCGGCGTGGGTCGGCAAGCTCGTGCAGCGGCTTCTGCCGAAGGGCTGGACCACGCACACGCTGCGGCACAGGTTCGCGACGGCGGCCTACGCGCAGTCGGCCGACGTGTTCGGTGTCCAGGCGCTCCTGGGACACGCGTCGCCGGCGACGACGCTGCGCTACGTGCAGCTCCCGGACGACACTGCCCGGCGCATCCGGACGGCCTCCGGGTTCCGAGTCGCTAGTGAAAGCCCGAGTGAAAGTTTCGCAGCGAATGTCACACCCCATCGCGTACCGGACGCCAGACCACAAACCTCCAGATCTGTGGTCTCTCGCCGGCGGCCGGCGTGACCAAGGTCGAGATCGTCGTCGATGGGGACCTGGTCGTGCTCGTCGTCGAGGACGAGGTCGTCGTGGCGATGCAGGCCCGTACCGCGTACCGCGTGGCCGAGGCCGTCTCTGACGCGGCCTGGCAGATCACCCACCCCGAACGGCCCCGACCCCGAAGGAGACCCGCATGAGCAGACTCGACGGAGTGACCGCGCCAGACGTCCGCCAGGCGTCCGCCATCGAGGTGATGACGACGATGCTCTCGAAGGAGAAGTACTCGGAGAAGACGGGCATCGCGCCGCGGACCCTGGACCGGTACCTGCCCGAGGGGCGCATCGAGGGTGCGGTGAAGGACTCGCGGGGAGCGTGGCGGATCCCTGCCGATGCGCGGCTACTGCCGTCTACTGCTGTCGTCCGCCAGGCGGAGCCTGACGTGGTTCCCCCTCCGCCAGACGTCCGTCTGGCGGACGCCATCGCCACGTTGCCGGCGTTCGTCAACGTGGTGACCGCGGCGCGGCTGCTCGGCATTCCCGCGGACGTCGTACGCGAGAACGCCGTAGAGCTCGACGGCCGGCAGTGGGGGCGCCGTCTGTCGGACCACGAGCGTGCCTGGGTGATCCCGCTGGCGACGATCCGCCGACTCGCCGGTCTCTAGGGCTGCACGGTGAGGGCGTCGCGGACCGCCTCGACGAGCACGTCGAGGTGGTCGGCGTTCGGGTCGACGTCCATGTCGAGCTCGTAGGGCGGGTCGGGCTCCCGGCTCACGGACAGCACGTAGGTGAACCCGGCGCCGTGCCATGCGACGGCGGACTCGCCGCGGGGGCCGGCGAGGGCCCGCATGAGGGCGAGCAGCCGGCGCAGCCGCACCCGCGGCTCAGGGACTCCGCGGTCCTGGTGGGTCATCGTTCCTCGTCCTTCCTGGTGGAGCGGGCGAGCCACCCGACGACGGCCCCGACGAGCGTCCCGCCGAGCCCGTACAGCACGACGGAGCCCTTGAACGTCAGGGACCCCGGGTTGGTCACGGCGGCCACGACGGCGACGACCCACGCGACGCCGACCGTGGTTGCCAGGACGAGCGCGACGGCGTCCCGGGCGGACATCAGGCGTCCGGGATGCCGTCGATGGTGGTGGCCGGCAGCCACTTCGGGCCGGCGTCGAGCTGCTCGCGGGTGATGAGCCCGAGGTCGACGAGCTGGTCGGGCTCGCCCGGGCGCAGCTCGCGCTTGGTGAGGCCGTCGTACAGCCACCACGTGGGGGTGCCGTCGGTGTAGATGAGCGCCTTCACGTCGTCCTCCATCTCCGGGGCCGGCGTCGTCGGCGGCCACCACACCTGCACCTCGTTGAGCCCGGGACCCCAGCCCGCGTACGGGCCGTACACGGTTTCCATCGCGCCGATGGACTCGAACCGGCGGATCTCGGCGTTGAACGTGGACACGATCACGCCGTCGCCGCAGTGGAACGCGACGTGCTCGTAGATGCTCGAGGAGTCGAACCAGACGGGCACGGCCGGCGGTGGGTTGCGGTCGCCGGGCACGCGGTGGTTCGACCCGTACCAGGCGTCGACGGCGGACCCGTACAGGGCGCCGATCGCGAACGGCTCCCGGGTCCACTGCAGGCACAGCCCGGAGTCGGGCATGGCCCCGCCGACCCGGGACAGCGCGTAGGCGACCGCGTCGTCGCCGAGCCGCGTCATGTCGGCTGCAGGATCGCGGTGCCGTACTTCGGCCAGACGGCCTGCACGCCGGCGAGGATGTCGGCGTCGGCTGACGCGGCCGTGATGCCGGGCTGACCGGCGACGAGGTTCACGAACGGCACGGCGTTGCCCGGAGACAAGATGATCAGCTGCGCGGGCGCGATGAACTCGGGGCGCGCGTCGTCGACGAAGATGAGCGCCTGTTCGGTCGCCGCGGCCATGACGCGCCCCTGGGACGCGGGGTCGACGACGAGCTCGGCGGTGTCCTGGTAGGTCATGTCTCCTCCTGGTGTGGTTGCTGGCTCATGCGCGCTGCCCGGTGAGGGTGACCGCGATCGCGACCGACGTGCTGGCGGCGGGGGTGCCCGCGTTGTAGAGGCGCACCGACGGCGCGGTCAGGTTCGACACCCCGTAGAAGAACGCGGTGATCGGGAACGCGGTGGAGCCACGGCCCACCACGTTGAGGTAGTAGATCGACGCGAGGGTCAGGCCGGCGGGGATGTTGAGGTTCACGTCGCCGCCGGCGTTGGTGGACGCGGTGAACGTCCACGAGAACGTCTCCATCGGCTTGCCGTTGTTCGCTCCCACCACGGGCGCCGGCCAGCCACCCGGCGGGATGAACACGACCTCGGGGACCCACCGGGTGCCGTCCCACCCTTCCCAGCGGGCGACGTCCTCGAGGTAGGTCTTGGCCCCCTTGAGCGGTGCGGGGAACTGCGCGGTGCGGTCCGCGGCCGACGCGAACGTCTGCACCGACTGGTCCCACAGCGGGTTGCCCCAGGTGACAGGGTCGATCACCTGCCCGACGACGACGGTCTTGCGTCCGGTTGCCATGTCAGATCCCTCCGATGCCCCAGCGGTCGATGCCCCACTTGCCGGTGCCCCACTTGGCGACGTTCGTCCAGCGGGACACGTCCTCGAGCAGCAGCAGCCCTTCGAGGGAGTCATGCCGCACCTCGACGTCCCAGCCGGTGACGGCCTGGCGGTAGATGCTGCCGGCGTCGTCGACGACGTCGAACGTGCGGTCGGGCTCGATGCCGAGCAGCACCGCGGGCACGCGCGGGTCCTCGCTGATGGTGTCGAGCAGCGCTTGCCCGGGGGCCGGTGAGGGCCACGCGCCCTGCCCAAGGACGGCTTCGGCGATCGTCGTCGACCAGGCGTCGCTCGTGTGCAGGAGCTCGACGTCCTTGAACGCGAACGGCTGGTAGCGGGCGATCGACTCGCGGTCCTCGCGCTGTGCGGGCACCGGGACGTCACCCGGGACCGACACGTCGACCTTGCGGGAGATCGTGACCCGGTTCCGGGTGACCGAGGGCTGGTTGGCGCCCATCGTCATCACGGCCACGTCGCCGGGCTTGGTCGCGCACACCACGAGCCGCCCGGCCAGCGTCACGCCTTGCCCGACGCGGCCGCGGGGCCGGTAGGCCAGGGCGCCGGCGCGGGTCACCCACAGCAGGCCGAGGTCGGAGTCGGCGACGGACAGCAGCTCGTCCCAGGCGGGCGCGTCCAGGGTGGTCGCCTGCAGCGCGGTGCCGCCGGCGGTGACGTCCAGGGCGCCCGGCCAGCGGGCCGCGGCCGCGATCCGGGTCACCCGGGCGCCGGCGAGCTCGCCGGCGCCGGCCGCCGGTGAGGCGACCAGGTCGGAGGCGACCAGGATCGACGTGCCGTCGACGCACTGCACGTCGGCCTGCGCCTCGCCTGGGTCCCACGAGTAGCCGCGGGTCGCGACGTACCCGGTGAACGCGGCCGCCCAGGCGCCCACCGGGGAGGTCGTGCGGTACAGGACTCGCACGGGGGTCCGGTCGCCGATGATGCCGGCGTGCGGGCCGTTCCACGGGTCCCACTGTCGGCCGTCCAGGGTGAACGCGGCCGACGCTGACTCCCAGCGGCGGGCGACGCCGTCCTCGGTGTTCGACCCGGCCGTCAGCCGCAGCCCGTCCAGGACGTCGCAGGTCACGTCGAGCCAGTCGCCCAGGGCGGTGTCCGCGGTCGCCCAGCGTGCCTGGCCCCATTTCGAGGTGCCCCAGACGGCGGCGTCGACGGCGCGGCCGACGGCGAGCTGCACCGACAGGTCGACGCCGTAGGTCGTTGTCCCGGGCATCACGTCACCCCGAACCGGACCCCGGCGGCCTGCCCGCGGCGCAGCAGCGCCTTGAGGTAGCGGGCCGTGGCGACCGGGTCGGAGGACTCGGGCACGTTCAGGGTGATGCTGACCACGCCGGCGCCGCTCGAGCTGGACCCGGCCCGCAGCGCACGGGTGGCCGGTGCGACGCCGGGGGCCGACGAGGATGCGGTGCCGGCTCCGGGGCCGGACTTGCCGAACAGGTTGCCGATCGCGTTGCCGATGTCGGTCAGGACTTTGGGCATCTTGATCCGCCCGAGCCAGTCGATGACCGACTGGATCGCGGCGACGACGTGGTCGAACGCGGTCTTCACAGCGTCGATCGGGTGCAGGATCGCGTCCAGGGCGGTCGTCGCGGCGCCCTTGACGGCGTCCCAGATGGTCGTGGCGGCGGTCTTGATGCCCTCGAAGATGCCGACCCAGATGCCGATGTAGAGCCGCACGCCGGCGATGATCAGGTTCCACGCCCCGGTCGCGGCGGTGACGAGCCACTTCCACACCGCGCCGGCGGCGGCCTGGATCCCGGCCCACGCCGCGGCCCACAGGTCCTGGAACCACGTCGTCTTGGTGGCGATCAGGACGACGACCCCGATCAGGAGCACGATCGCGGCGATGATGAGGCCGATCGGGTTGGCGGTCATCGCGGCGTTGAGGATCCACTGCACCGCGGCCCACGCCTTGGTCGCCGCCGACGCGGCCGTGGACGCGACGGTGTGCGCGACGGTGGCGGCGGTGTTCGCGATCCGGGCCGCGGTGTCCTTCAGCGTGGTGACGGCCAGGGACTCCTGGGCGACCTTGAACAGGATGGACGCGCCCTCGGCGGCGTCCATCCCGGTCGCGACGAGCTGCAGCGCGGATGCCGCGGGCCCGAACCCGGCCGCGTCCAGCGCACCGGCCAGGGCGCCGAGCCCGGTCGCGGTGTCCCCGGCCTTGCCGCCGACGTCGTCGATCTTCTCCGCGGCCGAGCCGGCCGCCTTGCCGGCGTCCTCGAAGCCCTTCGTGGCGTCGCGGGCGTCGGCGAGGATGTCGACGGACAGCACGGCGGTCTTGCCCACGAGCTCACCTCCGCTTCGATGCCCTCTCGACCTCGTCGGCCTGTTCCTGCAGGACGTCCAGCACGGTGAGGACCATCTCCGGGTCCTCGTGCCACCACGGCCCTGGGTGCGTGTGGGTGGCGACTGCTAGCTGCGCGATCAGCCGGCCCCAGGTGCCGGCGGCGTAGGGGTGATCGGTTCGGGCTCGAGCTCGGCGACGTCGAGGGCCTCGGAGCGGAACTTCTCCAGGGTCAGGCCGGTGTCGGTCTCGGGGTCGCGTCGGGCAGCGTGCCACGTCAGGAACATGAGGAACCCGACGGGGTCCTCCTCGGCGGTCGGCCACCCGTGGCGCTGCCGCAGCGCGGCGAACTGGTGGTAGTCGTCGGGGCGGGTGTGCACGTCGACGACGCCGGCGGGCATCGTGACGTGCAGGTGCTGGCGGATGGTCCGCAGCCGGTTGCCGCTCATGCGCCCTTCACCCCGTCGACGATGTCCTGCAGCTCCCGGAAGTAGAGCTCCAGCCAGGTCGGCTCGGTGCTCGTGGCGGCCTCGGAGATGAACGGGTTGGCGGCGATGTGGTGCGCCGGCCAGCCCCAGTGGATCGGGCCGGCGTAGCGCAGCGACGATCCGCCGGCGCGGACGGTGACCTTGGCGGCCGCGGCCGCGGGTCGCAGCGAGGCGGCCAGGCGACCGGTCCGGATGGGGGCGCGGGACCGGGCGGCGTCGGCGATGACGTCTCCGACCCTCTTGTTGACGGCCTTCAGGTCGGACAGGTCCTGGCCGGCCTCCTTGAACGTGCGGCGCAGCTCGCGCCCGCCGTGCACCACGAACACGGGCGAGCTCACGCGGACACCAGCTCGTCGTCGGCGACGACGTCGTCGGCCAAGGGCGCCGCGCCGCCGTAGGTGTAGGCCGTCTTGGGGTCGAAGTTGATCAGGGTGAACGCGATGTCGGCGTTGAGGTAGTCGCCCTGGTTGTCGGCGCCGAACTTCAGCGGGGTGAGCTTGAGCTGCCCCTCCGCCATCGTGCCGACCGCGGTCGAGGGGGTGAACTCGAAGTCGACGGTCTCGCCGGCATGCTCGTTGCACAGGGCGAACAGCCCGTCGGCGAGGCCGGCGTCGACGTCGACGTTGCCGGACAGGGTCCACTCGGTCTCGTCGGGGGCGGACTTCTGGTTGCCGCACAGCATGGTCTTGGTGTCGCCGGCGGTGACGTTGGGCTCGATCGCAGCGTTGTTCACCAGGCAGGACACGTCGATCATGGTCGCCGTCTGCCCGATCTTCAGCGTCCCGGGCCCCAGGTTGCCGGTGCCGTCGTCGGTGGTGGGCATGGGTCAGTCCTCCTTCAGCGGATGCGGGTGGTGAACGTCAGCTCGAGGGCTGGCACGGTGACGCCTTCCTCGGTGAGGAAGTCCACGGGGCGGGCGGTGCGGACGGCTCCGTCCAGGGCGGCCTGGGTGCGCTCGAGCAGGTCGCCGAGCGCGTCGGCGGTCGGCACCGGCCCGTTGTCGGGGACCAGGGCGTACGCGGTCCAGCCGCCTTCCCAGGTGCCTCCCTTGAACCGGTAGTCCAGGGTCGGGGGCCGCACGAGGACCGCCGGCAGGTTCAGGCTGCGGGAGTCCGCGGTGGCGCGCAGACCGGCCGCGGTCAGCTGGTCGACCACGGCCCGCATCGCCTGCCCGAGCTGCATCAGCCGACCCCCGGGCGGGTCCACGCCCCGGTGCGCAGGGCCCGTTCGATGTCGGAGTCGTAGCGGGCGACGAAGGACACCTGCCCGTCGGCGAACGCCTGCAGGCCGGCGGGGGAGTTGCGCCGGCGCACCTCGCGCGCCGCGTACATCACGGCGCCCTGGTAGGTCTCGGCGTCCGGCTCGTAGACGGCCGGGTCGACGGTCAGGTCGGTGAACTCCGGGCGGCACCGCGCGGCGTAGATCTCCGTCATGGCGCAGCACCGCACGACCAGGTCGTCGTCGTCGGCGTCCTGGTCGTTGATGCGCAGCCACGCCTTCACGTCGGCCGGCGCGAGCCAGGTCGGCGTGAAGATGCGCGGCTGCGGCAGCGTCGGCGGCTCGGTCACTTGCCGGCCGCGGCCTTCGCGTTCCTGCCCGGGGCAGCCTCGGCCAGCGGGAGGACCGGGCCTACCGTGACGTCGACGAGGGCACGCGGGTCGTTGACCAGGACGGCCTGGTAGCCGAACACGGCGATGTCGATGCCGCCGTTCGGGATGTTCACGGCCTGCACGCGCAGCGGTGCGGGGGACGCCTCGAAGTAGGTGGCCGCGTTGCGGTCGCCGCCCAGGATGTGCCCGGCGGGCAGGCTCGGGTCGACGAAGAACCGCATCCCGGACACGGTGCCCTCCGACCCGGACAGGGACACGCTCGTCGAGGACGCCAGCCAGAACGGCGCCGCGTCCGCCGTGATCGTCAGGAAGTCGCCCCACAGGTCGGAGGCGACACCGATGAACGAGGGCGTCGCGCCGACCGCGGACAGGCTGGTGGCGATCACACCGAGCGCGCCGACCAGGTCGGTCGCGGTGGCGTCGGTCGCCTCGGCCTGCAGCGCCGCGGACACCTTCGCCTCGGTCTTCATCGCGTAGTCGCGGGTGGCGGCCTGGAAGAACGCTTCGAGGAACCCGGGGTCTCCGAGGTCGACGTAGATGCGGTCGACGTCCCACCCGCCGGCCAGGCGGCTGATCGGGGCCTCGGCCGGCTCGGTGGCGGCGAGGTTCGACGGGATCGCCGTCTTGTTGCCGGCGTAGTCGTCGACCTCGGGGTAGGTGACCCACCGCCACCCGTACACGCGGGTCCCGGTGGTCAGGGCCTGCCGGTTGATGGACTCGATGTAGTCGCGGCGCACGGCGACCGGGGTCCACAGCTCGTCGAGCCACTGCGGGCGCAGGAACCCGGCGCCGGCGTCGGCGGCCGGGACGATGTCGGACAGCGCGGCGTTCACGAACGCGGCGTCCGGCGAACGGCGGATCGCGTTGGCGAGCTCGTCGCGGGCCCTCGCGAACGTCAGCTGCGAGGCGCGCCGCGGCCGGCGCGAGAGCTCGACGGGCGGCGCCGCGGGCTTCGGGGGGGCCGGCTCGTCGTCCTCGTCCTCGTCGGTGTCCTCCTCGGGCTGCTCCGGCTCGGCCTCGGAAGCGGCGATCGAGGAGAACTTCGAGCCGGCGAACGCGGGCCGGCGCACGAGCCCGACGTGACGGGCGAGCCACTCGTTCACGTCGTAGACGCCGTCGTCGCCCAGGGTCGCCTCGAGCGCCTCGGCGCCCACGGAGAAGCCGGTGCGGACCTGCTCGCTGGCCTCGACGAGCGCGTCGTTACCGGCGGTCGTGGTGAACGCGCGCACGGACGCGGCCAGCCCGCCCTCGGTCGGCTCCCACGCCTCGAGGCGCCCGACGACGGCGTCCTCGTCGTGCTCGCGCACGACGTCGACGAGCTCGTCGACGTTGGTGGGCGGTCCGGAGAACCGGTAGCGGCGACCGTTGCGGGTCGGTGCGGACGGCACGCCGTAGGGGACGACGGTGCCGCGGATGCGGCGGCCGGCTGCGTCGATCGTGGTGGTCTGCTCGGCGAAGGCGAGCTCGAGGCGCGGGCGTGCCTCGGTCGCCTGCGAGAACGTCAGCAGCGGGATGGTCATCGGTCAGTCCTCCGTCGGGTATCCGGTCGCGGCCGCGGGCGTCGCGGTCAGCTCGGTGGTGTCGAACGCGGCGCGCTGCCCGGCTGGCAGCACGTCGTCCATGCCCAGGCGGGCGGTGATCGCGTCCATGTACAGCGCGAGGGAGAAGTCGAGCCACAGCTGGTTGCGGTGGTCGAGGTTCGAGTAGTCCATCGAGGACCCGGCGTTGGCGGCATCGATGAGGCTCGCTGGGGTGGAGACCAGGCGGGCGATGTCGACGGCGGAGGCGTTGCGGGCCTCGACCAGCAGCTGCTCGGAGGTCAGCGGGTGGTCCTTGGTCTCGATCGCCTGGTTGGTGAACAGCACGCCGTCGTTGGCCGCGAGCGCGGTGCGGGCCTCGGCGATCGTCTCCCGACGTTCCTCCCTGCTCAGCTCGGCGCCGGAGGTCTGGTGCAGCTCAAGGCGGAACGGTCGCTGGGCGACGTCGGCGGCGCCGGACTCCAGGTCGGCGGCGATGCGGATGGTGCGTTCGCCGAACCGCAGGATGCCCTCGTGCGGGCCGGGGATCAGGATGCAGCGGGCCTGGTCCAGGGGTCGGCCGTCCTGGTCGACGAACGCGCCGTCCTCGAACGCCCAGTAGTCCCAGGGGATACGTGCGATGCGTGCGGGCCGGCGCCGGTCGTCGTCGTTGACGGCCGGCGCCAGCGCGGTGGAGTACCACAGGGACGACCCGTAGAAGATGTGGTCGTCGACGGTCCACAGCATCCGGTACCAGGGCGACTGCGCTGTCAGACCCAGACGCTGCGCCTCGGTCGCGGACAGGTCGCCGAGCTGCCCGTCGGTGCCGTACGCCCAGTAGGGCTGCGGGGCGACCGCGACGTCCGCACGGTAGGCGACCAGCGGCGCCTTCGCGATCGCCCCGCAGGTCAGGTGCCGCGCCCGTGCGACGGCCGGTACGCGCATGCCGGCGGCGCGCGACATGATCCGCAGGTACTCGCCGGTGATGTCGTAGAACGCGACTTCCTCGAGGTTCGAGCGGTCGACCCACGCCTCGACCTGCGGCTGCAGGCGGGTCGTCTGGTCGATGAGGTCGACCGGCCGGCTGAACCAGCCCATCAGGTCTCGATCAGCTCACGGCGGCGGCGCTTCTTCTGGGCGTCGCGGGCCTGGGCGGGGTGCATGCGGCGGCGGTGCGCCTCGAGGTCGGCCATGGCGGAGGCCTTGCGGGCGTGGGGTGCACCGACGAACCCGCAGTCGCACACCGCGACGGCGGTCTCCGCCGAGCAGTCCACTCGGCCGTGCCGCGCTGCCATGCGAACAGGTGTACGCGCGCAGGGGGGACACGCGCCGCTGCGACGCGCCCGGCGTACGTCTGGCGTACGTCAGGCGGACGCGACGATCGGGCGGGGTGCGACGGGCGGGAGGTGGTCGTGCCCCCAGCGGGCCGCGCACGCGGCGACCAGCGGCGCGATGGGGCCGGCGGACCGGCGCCGGGACCAGGCGAACCCGTCGCCCAGTGGCCGGGTCGACGCCGCGGCGACGGCCTCGTCGAGGGCGGGGTGCGGCCACACGGACAGCCGGGTCGCGGTGACGTCGTCGAGGAACCCTGCGGCGGCGTTCGCGACGTCCTGCATCTTCATGACCAGCAGCCGGTGCTCGTGCTCGTCGGGGCGGATGAGCCGGCGCAGCTCGTCCAGCACCGTGCCGACGGGCCCGACCGAGTCGATCGCGATCGGCGCCCCGTGGCGCTCGGCGAGCTCGAGGACACGCGCGGCGGCGGCGTCGACGTCGACGCCGTCGTCGATGAGCTCGAGGTGACGGCCGGGGCCGGCGATCGCGATCGAGGCGGCGGAGCGGTCGGCGGCGACGTCGACGCCCAGGCACAGCCGCCCAGGTGGCATGTCGGTGGTGTGCTGGATACTTCGCCACGCGTCGGGCGGGATCGCGTGCGAGGTCGTGCGGGTCCACACGTTGAGGAACTCGCGGGCGAACCCGGCGGCGCCCATCGCGGCGCGGGCGGTGCGCATCATGTCGAGGTCCGTCAGGGTGCCCAGGCCGGGGTGGCGGGCGGTCCAGACGTCCTCGTCGTCGAGGTCGTCGTCGTCGTGGGCGCCCCACTCGAACAGGGCGAACCCGGGCTCGCCGGCACGGGCGGCCTCGAGGTAGCGGTGCAGGTAGCCGGAGGCGTCGGTGCCGGCGGTGCCGACGAGCATCAGCTGACGGCGCGGGCGGGTGGTGAACACGGGCAGCACGGTGCGGTCCAGGGCGGCGCCGAGCAGCTCGTCGTGCTCCTGGGCCTCGTCGATGACGACCAGGTCGAGCGCGGACCCGCGCAGCGCGCCGTCCTTGGGTGGGAACGCCTTGACGTACGAGCGACCGGACATCGTGATCCGCTCGGTGCCGGCCGAGCGCCTGGTGCGCACCCGGGAGCCCAGCAGGGTGCCCTCCAGCTCGGTGAACCGGTCGCCGAACCTCTCGGTGACCACGTGGCCGGTCTGTGCCGTGTACGCGGCCCTGTAGTCGTGCTGCTGCAAGCCGCGGCCGAGGGCGAGGTCGAACACGAACGTCGTCTTGCCGCACTGGCGCGGCACGAGGACCACGACGATCGGGTAGGCGTAGCGGCCGTCGGGCAGCCGCTCTCCGATGACGTCGGCGACCTGGCGTTGCCAGGGCAGCCACGGGCGGCCCAGGACGTGCGCCACGAACGCGCCGGCGGCGGCGTCAGTCGGGCGACCCGGTGTGCGTGGTGTCGCGAGCCTCGGCGGCACCGAACGCCTCGAGGGCGGCGAGGAACGGGTCGGCGGCCGCGGCGACGGCGGCGAAGACGCGGTCGTAGGTGTCATCGAACTGCCTCTGCAGCTGGGCCAGCGGGATGCGGTCGTACGGCTTGGGGTTGGTGCGCAGTCCACGTTCCATCAGGTCGAGCTGGTCGGCCATGCTGCGCAGCGCCGCCACGCCGGCGCCCTGCAGGGTCGTGCCGCCCTCGCGCGCCGCGGCGATGTCGTGGTCGAGGCCGTGCCGGATGCGCCCGGTGGGCAGGCGGGTGGCCGGCATGCCGAACAGCTCACCCGCGCCGTCGCTCATCAGACCATCCTGTCCCATTCGTACAGATGTTCGCTTTACCTAGCCTTTACCTTTCGTTCGGAACGGGTTGGGGCCGACCGGGACACACACGAGGAAGCCGCGGGGCTTCCGGGCCCCTCACCCCACCAAAAAACCGCAGGTCAGGTCATGTGGGGTGTCGGCCCCGCTCGACCTCGTCGTCCTCGAACAGTGAGAGGTCGGGGGCGTTGATCATCGGTCGTGCACCGCACCAGTGGTCGACGGGCTTCGACTTCGCCTTGAGGCGCAGCGATGCGCCGGCGTCGTCGGGTGTGGTGAGGATGGAGCCGAGGTGCACGGACACGGCGGCGAGCACCCCGCACCGTGGGCAGGGCAGGTCCACCCAGTAGGTGCCCGTGGTCAGGTTCGGTGGGGCGGCCACGGCTACCAGCTCCTCGAGGTGGTGGGCAGGGCGAAGCCGGGCATGGGCTTGGTGCCACGCTCGAGGTTGTGCAGGAGGTGGGCCGGCCTGCAGTTCTCGAGGGTGTCGAGGCCGCCGTAGCTGCGGGGGACCACGTGCTCCACGCTGGTGGCGCCGGCCTGGCCGCAGTGCACGCACACGTCGCCGTGCCGCTCGCGCACGGCCAGGGCCACCCGCTGCACGTACCGCCCACGCCAGCAGGGCAGCGCGGTGAGGTGGCGCTTGCTGCAGCGCGGGCAGCGTGGGGCCTTGGTGTTCATCGCTCGCCCGCGGCCAGCATCCGCACGTCGACGACGTCGTCGACCTCGAGCTCGAGCTGGTCGGGCTGGGCGATGCGGCACAGCGCGCACGTGGCCGGGGTGCCGCCGGGCATCCCGTGCTCACACTCGGCCTTGCCATACCTCACCCGTCCAGTATCGAACGGGTGTGCGACGTACGTCACGGACGTACGCCTGGCGTGTGGCAGCGGCACTGGCACGGCGTCCACTCCCGGCTCTCCTCGTCCCACGCCGTGCCGGTACACCAGTGGTGCTCGCCCGCGAAGCAGTCCCACGTGACCCACTCGGTCCTCACGGGTTGTCCCAGTGGGCGCGCATGGCGTCGTCCGCGGTCGCGATGTCGTGGGCGTCGACTAGCACCGCCCAGCAGCGGGAGCACCTGAACTGCCCGTCGTACACCCACCCGACCCCGCAGCATTCGCTCACCACGGCTGGTCCGCGGGGTGCTGGTCGCGGCCAAGCTGCGCGCGGGCAGCGGCCTCGTGCTCGAGGCGGTCCCCGAGCTTGGCCGCGTCGGCGTCGACGCGCGCGGCGTAGTCCCGCAGGGAGTCAGCGAGGACTTGCTGGACACGCACGAACTCGGCCGGGTCGTCGTCCAGGAGGGCACGGGCGTGCTGGTAGGGCCTGGCGTGGATCTCCGGGTCCTCGTCGTCGAAGTCGATCCGTGCGAACAGGGCCATCAGCGCGCCTCGCGCGCGGTCTTGGGTCGGGTCGGCGGGGTGATCTTGCTCCTCATGTTCTCCTCCGTGGCTCCTCTTCCTTCCTAGGGGGCACCGTTTCGGTTCGCCTGTGCGTACCGATTCGGTACTCCTATGGCGCACCGAATCGGTACCCCTCAGGCGCACCGTTTCGGTACCCCTGCGGTACGCCGTCCACAGGCAGCGACGACACGTTCAGCACGTACTCGCTGCGGCGGCCGCCACGCCCGTCGACCGTGCGCTCGATGGCGCCGGCGGCGATGAGCTCACCCAGGGCCTTGCGCACCTGGACGTACGCGCTCGTGCGCTGCTTCGCCGCTGCCTCTGACGTGTCGGGAGCTGCCGGCAAGCGGTAGCCCAAGATCTCGGCGAGGTCGTCACGGCCGGCGAAGTACGTCCGGGCAGGGTGCAGCTCGGTCGGTCCGTCGAGGGCCCTCAGGCTCATCCCGACGAGCAACCGCATAGCTCGATGGCCGAGTTGCGGGTACATGGCGAGGGCGCCTGAGACGTTGCGGGCGCCCATCAGGCGACCTCGGGCAGCAGGCAGTCGCCCGTTCGGGTTCTGCCTGCGTAGCCCGGCTCTGGACTAGCGTTCATGTGAAGACCCCTTGAGGACGGCGCCGCGGCTACGGCGCCGTCCTCGTCTTTCGTGGAGGGGCCTGGTGGCTGCGTGCGAAGTCGTCGAGGTCCCTCACCAGGAACCTGCGTTCACCGCCGGGTGTCCAGCTCGTGGGGAGCATCCCGGCGCGCGACCAGCGTCTGACTGTCTGGGGGTGAACCCCGAGGATTCGTGCCGCCGTCGCCACGGGTACACGTTCGTCCTGAACCATGCGGCAAGGCAAGCATGCTCAACTTGTGTCGGCGAGCATCGGCTACCCGACACGCCGCGTCGGGCTGCATGGTTGCTCAAGGTCGCTCAGCGGTGGGACCCTTCCCACCATGACCGTGATCCCGGACTGGACGCTCGCCGACAAGCTGCGGAAGGCGCGGCAGCGCACCGGCGCCGATCAGCGCACGTTCGCCGAGCAGCTCGGCGTGACCTCGTCGGCGTACGCACAGTGGGAGGCCGGCCGGGCCACGCCGCGCGACCTCGTGACGATCGCCAAGCGCGTCGAGGCGGCCACCGACGTCGACGCGCGATGGCTCCTCGGCCTCGAGGTGGGTTGGCGCCCCCGGCAGGACTCGAACCTGCAACCGACGGATTAGAAGGCCGTTGCTCTATCCGTTGAGCTACGGGGGCCTGAGGTGCGGGCCAAGCCTAGACGGACCGGCGGGCAGCCGCGGCGCATCCCGCGGGGACGTCGCGGCTTCCCGCAGGCCTGCCTGACCGCCCGTGTTCCCCTCGGTCGGGACAGATTCTCCGCGCGTTGCGTTTGGCCTGGTCAGATGTGCCCGGGACAATGGGCCCGTGAGTGCGCAGCCCGGCATCGTGCCAGCGCAGCCAGCGAACCCTGCGCCACTGGCGCAGCAGCCCCTGGTGGTCCAGGCGCGCCACGTCGCGAGCGACCCGAGGGACGTGCTGGCGCGGCCTCTCGCGGCGCAGTCGCTGCTCGACGCCGTCAAGGACCTGCGTCGCGACGTCGAGCTCACCCGGTTCCCGCTCGACCTCGAGGGCACGGTGTCCGCGCGGCAGTCCCGCGCGCGGCTGGTGGACCAGCTCGGCGAGCACCTCGTACCGCGACTGACCGAGCTGTCGGCGCCGGCTGTCGTGGTGGTGTCGGGGTCGACGGGTGCCGGGAAGTCCACCCTGGTCAACTCGCTCGTCGGCACCGAGGTCAGCCAGGCCGGCGTCCTGCGACCGACCACCCGGCAGCCCGTCCTCGTGCATCATCCGGCCGACACCGAGCTCCTCTCGCACCACCCGGTCCTCGAGTCGGTGCAGGTGGTCGCCGACGACCACGTCCCGAGAGGCATCGCGCTGCTCGACGCCCCCGACCTCGACTCCGTCCTCGAGTCGAACCGCGAGCAGGCCCACCGCCTGCTCGAGGCCGCCGACCTGTGGCTCTTCGTGACGACGGCGGCGCGGTACGGCGACGCGCTCCCCTGGAAGGTGCTGGAGGCGGCGGTCGAACGCGGCACCTCGATCGCGATGGTGCTCAACAGGGTGCCGCCCGCGTCGCTGCCCACCGTCCGGGGTGACCTGCTGGAACGGCTGCGGGGCCACGGGCTCGCCGGCTCACCGCTGTTCGTGGTGCCCGACCTCGGCCCGCACGAGGGGATGCTCGCGCCGGCCGTCGTCGCCCCGGTGCAGCGGTGGCTCATGATGCTCGCGGGTCCGGACCGGTCGCGGACCGTCATCGGCCGCACCCTGCGAGGGTCGCTCGCGGCGTTGCGACCGTGGGTCGACGAGCTCGCCGAGGCGGTCCAGGCGCAGGCGGACGCCGCCACCCGGATCGCTCGCGCGCTCGACGAGGCTGTCGACGGCCCCGCACGGCAGGCTGCCGCGTCGCTGCGCGGCGGGGCCCTGGCCGACGGCGCGGTGCGTGCCCGGTGGGCCGAGCTGACCACCGACGGCGCGGCGCTCGCCTCCGTGGTGAGCTCCTCCGGGCGGGTCCGGGGGTCGGCCAGGGAAGGACGGGTGCGCTCGGCGGCGGTGGCGCCCCTCGTGGAGGACCTCACACGGTCGGCTGCCGCGTCGTTCGCTGCGGCCGGCGCCCACACGGAGGACGTGCTGCGTGCAGCCCTGTCGGGACCGTCCGCTCCCGAGGGCGGCGCGTCGGTCGACGCCGCCTGGACCACCGACGGCCTGCGGCGGACCCGCGCGCACGCGGCGGACCTCGCCGCCCGTGGGTGGACCTCGCAGGGTGCACGAGCCGTCCGCGCGGCGCTCGTCGCGGCGCCCGGGCGCGACGACGAGCCGCGCCGGCCACGCGACGTCGCGCGGGAGGCGAGACGTCGGGAGAAGGCGGAGCGGGCGCTCGGCGAGGCCGGGCTGGGCGCTGTCGCGCTCGCGGCCGCGGCCGGCGTCGACGAGGCCCGCGAGCTGCTCGTCGAACTCCTGGGTGCGGCCGGCGAGCAGGCCGTCGCGGAGCTCCGCAGCGACCTGGCCGACCGGGTCGTGGCGCAGGTGGCGCTGGAGCGGACGTCGGTGGGTGCGGTGCTCGACGACCCCGACCTGGCCGAGGACGCCGCGTCCCGGCTGCGCCTGCGGCTCGCCGTGCTGAAGGGACTGACGTGACCGGAACGCACACGAGGCAGGGCGACGACGCGACCGGGATCGAGGTGTCGACGACGTCCCACGGCGTGCACCGCGACGTGCTGCACGGGGTGCTGCACGGACGCGAGACCGAGCTCCTGCACGCCCGGGTCGACGCGCTCGACAGTGCGCTCGTGGTGGGTGGGACGCGGCTCGAGGAGCCGGTCGTCGGACGGGTCGTGAGCGCGATCGACCGGGTGCGCGAGCGGCTCGAGCTCGGCGTCGACCACACCGTCGTCGCGCTGGTCGGCGGGACGGGGTCGGGGAAGTCGAGCCTGTTCAACGCCATCAGCGGACTGCAGTTCGCGGACGTCGGGGTCAAGCGGCCCACGACGTCACAGGTCACCGCCTGTGTCTGGGGTGACGACGGCGGGCCGCTGCTGGACTGGCTCGGCGTGGTGCCCGACCGGCGCATCGAGCGGGAGAGCCTGCTCGACGGGGAGTCCGAGGCGGTGCTGCGCGGCCTCGTGCTGCTCGACCTGCCGGACCACGACTCCATCGCGCCCGAGCACCGGGAGACCGTGGACAGGATGCTGCCGCAGGCCGACCTGCTCGTCTGGGTCGTGGACCCGCAGAAGTACGCCGACGACGCGCTGCACACCGGGTACCTGCGCGGTCTGGTCGGGCACGAGGCGTCGATGCTCGTCGTGCTCAACCAGGTCGACACGGTGCCGTCCGACGTGCGTCCCGAGCTCGCGCTCGACGTGGCGCGCCTGCTGGTGGACGACGGGCTCGTCGGAGTGCCGGTGCACGAGGTGTCCGCGCGGACCGGTGAAGGTGTCGCGGGTCTGCGTGCGCGGCTCGCCGCCGGGGTGGAGACCCGCTCGCTCGCCGCCCGCCGCGCCGGTGCGGAGATCCACGACGCCGCCGTGCTGCTCGCAGCCCAGGTGGCCCTGAGCGAACCGCCGCCGTCGGCGCTCTCGGTGTCGGAGGTCGTCGACACGCTCGCGGACGCCGCCGGCCTGACCGCCGTGGCGGGAGCGGTCGCGGCGGTGGTGCGCGGCGGCTCGTCCGACCGGCCCGCGTTCGGCGCGGTGCAGGAGGACACGGTCGGACTGGCCCGCGGCCAGTGGCTCGACGCCGTCACGCCCGGCCTGCCGCGCCGCTGGGGACAGGACGTCGCGAGCCGGGTCGCGACGACGACCGAGCTGCGGCTCGCGGTGTCGGACGCGCTCACGCAGGTCACGGTCGCTGCGCGGCGGTCGCTGCTGGCTGCCGGCCTCGTCGCGGTCGCGCTGCTGCTGGGGCTCGGGGCCGTGGTGACCGGCGCGGTGGCGCTGGGCTCGGGGATGGCGTCGGTCCGGGCCAACCCGTGGGCACCGGTGGCCGCCGTCGTGCTCGCGGTCGCCGCGGTGCTCGTCTCGGTCGCGGCGGCGTCGACGCGCCGGGCGGCGGCCCGGCGACGGGCCGCGCGCGTCCTGCGGGACGGCCGGTCGGCGCTGGACGGGGTGGCCCGGGCGCGGCTCCTCGAGCCGACGCAGGCGGTGCTCGCCGAGCACCGACGGGTCCGCGAGCTGGTCGCGGTCGCCCGGGACTGATCCGGGGGACCTGGGTCGCGGGGACGCCCGGGCTCGAGGCACCGGCAGCTCCCGGTCCAGGTCGAGGGTGTGCCGCCTGGACGGCACTCCGCCGTGAGCCGCCCACACCCCCGCTTCCCGCGGTCGTGATCCCCGGCCACGGTGCGTTCCCGACGGTGGCCACGCCGGTTCACCGACGCTGGCCGTACCCGTCCCGCACCCCGCGGGGCACGCGGCACGGAGGACGCCATGAGCACCCACACCCTGGACCTGACCCTCGTCGGCTGGATCGGCAGCGAGGTCCGCAACTACCCGAGCACGGACGGCTCGACGGAGTTCACGTCGTTCCGGATGGCCAGCACGCGTCGGTGGTTCGACCGCCGCGAGAACGTCTGGAAGGACGGGCGGACCGAGTGGTTCACCGTCAAGCTCTGGCGGCAGGCCGCGCAGAACGCCGGGCACAGCCTGCGCAAGGGGGACCCCGTGGTGGTGCACGGCCGGCTGTCCACCGAGGAGTGGGCGGCGCCCGAGGGTCCGCGGACCACGCTCGTGATCGAGGCGACCGCCGTCGGCCACGACCTGACCTTCGGAACCAGCCACTTCCGGCGCACGGTCACCGCCGGCGCGACCGAGCAGGACGGTGCGGACGTCGGTGCGGTTCCGGCCGACGTGGCGGACCTCACCGGGCTCGCCGAGGTGACCGAGCCCGGGGAGCCCGCCGAGGTGGCCGACGGCGACGCTCTGGTCCCCGCCGAGCACGTGGCGGTGGAGGAGGAGCGGACTCTCGTCGGGGCCCGCTGAGCAGGTCGACGCGCGCCGACCGGCGCCGACGTCGTGGAGCCGGGGTCCCCAGCCGTGATCGCCTAGGCTGGGGGACCGGCAACCACCATCCGACGACGCCCGACGTCGCAGCGGACGACACTGCGGGCAGGACCGTGAGCTGGAGACAGCCCCACCTGCCCCGCCGCGCCGGTCCGCGCGCGCCGGTCGGGCACCCGAGCACCGAGGCGGACGAAGAGCCAGTGGCTGAGTTCATCTACTCCATGTACAAGACGCGCAAGGCGCACGGTGACAAGGTCATCCTCGACGACGTCACCTTGAACTTCCTGCCCGGCGCCAAGATCGGTGTCGTCGGCCCCAACGGCGCCGGCAAGTCGACGATCCTCAAGATCATGGCCGGCCTGGACCAGCCCTCGAACGGTGAGGCCCGGCTGAGCCCGGGGTACACCGTCGGCATCCTGCAGCAGGAGCCGCCGCTGAACGAGGCGAAGACGGTGCTCGGGAACGTGGAGGAGGGCGTGTCCGAGATCAAGGGCAAGCTCGACCGGTACAACGAGATCTCGGCGCTGATGGCCGAGCCCGACGCCGACTTCGACGCCCTGCTCGCCGAGATGGGTGCCCTCCAGGAGGCGATCGACGCCGCCGACGCCTGGGACCTCGATGCGCAGCTCGAACAGGCCATGGACGCCCTGCGCTGCCCGCCGGCCGACGCCGACGTGACCGTGCTCTCCGGTGGTGAGCGCCGCCGCGTCGCGCTGTGCAAGCTGCTGCTGGAGAAGCCGGACCTGCTGCTGCTCGACGAGCCGACCAACCACCTCGACGCCGAGAGCGTGCTCTGGCTCGAGGCGCACCTCAAGGACTACCCGGGCGCCATCCTGGCCGTCACCCACGACCGGTACTTCCTCGACCACGTCGCCGAGTGGATCTGTGAGGTCGACCGCGGGCGGCTGTACCCGTACGAGGGCAACTACTCGACGTACCTCGAGAAGAAGGGCGAGCGGCTCGCGATCCAGGGCAAGAAGGACGCCAAGCTCGCCAAGCGACTCAAGGACGAGCTCGAGTGGGTCCGGTCGAACGCCAAGGGCCGCCAGACCAAGTCGAAGTCGCGTCTCGCGCGTTACGAGGAGATGGCGGCCGAGGCGGACCGCACGAGGAAGCTGGACTTCGAGGAGATCCAGATCCCGCCGGGCCCGCGCCTGGGGTCGATCGTGCTCGAGGCCAAGAACCTCGAGAAGGGATTCGACGGTCGGGTCCTCATCGACGGCCTGAGCTTCACGCTGCCGCGCAACGGCATCGTCGGGGTCATCGGCCCGAACGGCGTCGGCAAGACCACGCTGTTCAAGACGATCGTCGGGCTGGAGCCGCTGGACAAGGGCGAGCTGAAGGTCGGCGAGACCGTGTCGATCAGCTACGTCGACCAGTCCCGGGGCGGGATCGACCCGAAGAAGACGCTCTTCGAGGTCGTGTCCGACGGCCTGGACTTCCTCAAGGTCGGCAACGTCGAGATGCCCTCGCGGGCCTACGTCGCCGCGTTCGGGTTCAAGGGCCCGGACCAGCAGAAGCCCGCGGGCGTCCTGTCGGGTGGTGAGCGCAACCGCCTGAACCTCGCGCTCACGCTGAAGCAGGGCGGCAACCTGCTGCTCCTCGACGAGCCGACCAACGACCTCGACGTCGAGACCCTCGGGTCCCTCGAGAACGCGCTGCTCGAGTTCCCGGGCTGCGCGGTGGTCGTGTCCCACGACCGCTGGTTCCTGGACCGGGTCGCGACGCACATCCTCGCCTACGAGGGCACCGAGGAGAACCCGTCGGCCTGGTACTGGTTCGAGGGGAACTTCGCCTCGTACGAGGAGAACAAGGTCAGCCGGCTCGGTGCCGACGCCGCTCGTCCGCACCGGGTCACGTACCGCAAGCTGCGTCGTGACTGAGGCGTGACCGGGCGTCGCCGGTGGGTGCGGCATGCCCGGCGGGCAGCCACCACGTAGGGCGTGACGCCGGCCTCGCCGGTGGGTGTGGCACGCCCGACGGGCAGCCAGCACGTCGGCACGGCATCCTGAGCCACCAAGGAGCGGCGCTGTCGGAGCGTCGCGGGGCCCTGGGAGCGTGCGTGTGACGGACAGCGACATCGCGGCGCTCGTCGGCGCCGTCGCCGCGCTGCGGACCGCCGTCGACGAGGTCGCCCTGCCGTTCGAGGTCACGTCCGCCCCCGCGGCGCGGGACGAGCGTCGCCGCCTGCTCGACCGGTTGGACGACCACCTGCTGCCCCGCCTGCGGCACCCTGACGCCCCGACGCTGCTCGTGGTGGGAGGGTCGACCGGTGCGGGCAAGTCCACCCTGGTCAGCTCCCTGGTCGGTGAGGTGGTCAGCCCGTCCGGCGTGCTGCGGCCGACCACCCGCTGGCCCGTGCTGGTTCACCACCCGGTCGACGCCGACCAGTTCACCGGTGACCGGGTGCTGCCCGGGCTGCCCCGCGTCTCGGGCAGTGCTGCGGGCGGTGTCACCGGCGCTCTTACGTCCGGTCCCGCGGGCACCCTCCCGGGGGACCCCGCGGGCACGGATGCCTCCGTCAGCCGGGGCGTCCGGCTCGTCGCGTCCGGGGCGGTCCCACCGGGTCTCGCTCTTCTGGACGCACCCGACATCGACTCGGTCGAGGACGCGAACCGCACCCTCGCGGTCCAGCTGCTGGGTGCGGCCGACGCGTGGCTCTTCGTCACGACGGCCGCCCGGTACGCGGACGCGGTGCCCTGGGAGCTGCTCGGCGACGCCGCGCGCCGGCGCACCCACCTGGCCCTCGTGCTCGACCGGGTCGACGCCGCCGACGCCCCCGCGGTGCAAGCGCACCTCACCGTGATGCTCGACGAGCGCGGCCTCGGCGGAACCCCCGTGCTGCTGGTCCCCGAGTCCCGCCCCGACGACGACGGGCTGCTCCCGGAGTCGGCGGTCGCGGCCGTCGCCACGTGGGTGACCGCGCTCGCTCTCGACGCCACGACGCGCGAGCAGGCGCTCGCAGCGACCCGTGACGGGTCCGCGCTCGAGGCGGCGCGCGCCGCGCGCACCCTGGCAGACGCCGCGGACGACCAGCGGGCCGCCGCCGACCGGCTGCGGGGGGCGGCGCTCGCCTCCTACGCGGCGGCACGTGAGCTGGTCGCGGAGCGCACGTCCGACGGCTCGATGCTCCGCGGTGAGGTGCTGGCCCGCTGGCAGGACGTCGTCGGCACGGGCGAGTGGGTCCGGGCGATCGAGGGCGGCGTCTCACGGCTGCGCGACCGCCTCGCGGCGACCGTGCGCGGTCGGCGTGCGGCGGACCCAGGTCTCGTCGAGGCGGTCGGTCACGGGCTGGAGGCGGTGGTGCTGGACGCGGCACAGGACGCCGCAGGCCGGGCGCACGCCGACTGGTACCACGACCCTGCCGGGCACGCGCTGCTGGGCGGGCTCGCGCTCTCGCGTGCGTCGGCCGACCTGCGGGAACGCGTCGATGCGGCTGTGCGCGACTGGCAGGGCGACGTGCTCGAGCTGGTCCGGGGTGAGGGAGCAGGACGTCGGTCCGCCGCGCGCGCGCTGTCCTTCGGCGTGAACGGGCTCGGCGCTGCGCTGATGGTGGCGGTGTTCGCGTCGACGGGCGGCCTGACCGGCGCCGAGGTGGGCATCGTGGGCGGCACCGTGCTGCTGGCGCAGAGGCTCCTCGAGGCCGTGTTCGGGGACGACGCGGTGCGGCGGTTGACCCGCACGGCCCACGAACGGCTCGACGAGCGGGTGGGCGGGCTCCTCGATGCGGAGGTCGCACGCTTCCTCGCCCTGCTCGATCCGGTGGCGGCACAGGTGCGGGACGGCGGTGCCGTGCGTTCCCGTGCGTCGCTGGTCGAGGCGGCCGCTCGCGCCGCAGCCGCTGCTCCGCGGGAGGCCGCGGACGCCCGCCCGCCCGTCTCGGCAGGGGTCGGCCTGCGCGGTGCCGGGCAACGCGTGAGCGGGCGCGCCACCGTCGACGACGGGTCGACCGAGGCCGGTGCGCGGCCCGCCGTCCGGCGGCGGTGGTGGCGTCTCGGGCGGCCGGGGTGAGCGCGGCCCGCGACGCCGACGGGACCGACGCGCTCGGTCGGGTGGAGGCGCTCGACGACGCGGCCTCGCTCGGGCGCCGGTGGCTGCCGAAGGACGTGCTCGCGGATGCCGAGGCCGTCGTCGAGCGCGCTCGGCGACGGCTCACGCTGTCCGGCGACCACACCGTCGTGGCTCTCGCCGGTCCGACCGGCGCCGGAAAGTCGTCGCTCGTCAACGCCCTCGCGGGCACGGCGGTGGCGAGGCCCGGCATCCTGCGGCCCACGACGGGCCGTCCGCTCGCACTCGTCGTCCCCGACCCCGAGTCCGGCACCGCCGGTCCCGTCCCGCGCGAGACGACGGGAACCGTGCCCGACCGTCGGTGGCCACGCCGGTCCCGCCGAGCCGCGGGGCCCGCCCCGGTGACCGCCGGCGCAGCGGGATCAGGTCCGCACGCGCTGCTGGACTGGCTGAGGGTCGATGACCGGGTGGTCACCGACCGTGCGGGCTCGCCGCTGTCGCTCGCCACCGGGCTGGTGCTGCTCGACCTGCCCGACCACGACTCCGTGGTCGCCGAGCACCGTGCGGTCGCGGAGCGGCTGTACGAGCGCGTCGACCTGATGGTGTGGGTGGTAGACCCGCAGAAGTACGCGGACGCGGCGCTGCACGTGCGGTACCTGCGACCGCTCGCCGACCACGAGGCGGTGGTCGTCCTGGTGCTCAACCAGGTGGACCGGCTGGCTCCGGACGACGCGGAGGCGTGCCTGGCGGACCTGCGGCGGATCGTCGCGGCGGACGGCCTGCCGGCGGCACGCGTGCTCGCCGTCAGCGCCAGGACGGGTGAGGGCGTGGACGAGCTGCGCTCGCTCCTCGCGGATGCGGCACGACGGCGACGCGCAGCGACGGATCGGGTGCTCGCCGACGTCCGGTCGAGCGCGTCCTGCGTCGTGGCGGCGTGCGGTGATGCCGGCCCTCAGGCGGTGCCGCAACGGGCCCGGACGGCGCTGGTGGACGCGCTCGAGGCCGCAGCCGGGGTGCCGGCCGTCGTCGACGCGACGCGTAGGTCGTCCGTCCGTCGCGCCCGTGCAGCGACGGGCTGGCCGCCGACCCGATGGGTCGGTCGCTGGCGTGCGGACCCCCTGCGCCGGCTCGGGCTGGGCCGGGCGCGCCCGCCGGTCGGCCCGCGAGGGGTCACGGTCGCGCGTCACCCGCGCGCCGACGCTGCGGTGTCCGACACGGGCGCGGAGGTCGACCCGTCGGCCACCCGGCGCAGCTCGCTCGAGGACCCGGGTCCCGCGGCCCGCGCACGGGCGGCTCTGGCGGTGCGCGACTACGTGGACGCCGCGACGGCCGGGGCGCCCGACGCCTGGGTGCTGGAGGCCCGGGGCACCGTCCAGGCGGGCGGACTGGTCGACGCGCTGGACCGGGCCGTCGTCCGCGTCGACGCCGCGTCCGGTGCCGACCCCCGGTGGTGGCGCTCCGTCGCGACGGTGCAGTGGGCGGTGCTGGCGGTGGCGGTAGCCGGTCTGCTCTGGCTCGGGGCGCTCGCCCTCGTGGGCTACCTGCGGCTGCCCGAGCCCCCGACGCCCGTGTGGGGGACCGTGCCGTGGCCCACCGTCCTGGCCGTCGGCGGGGCGCTGGTCGGCGTGGCGGTCGCCCTGCTCGCACGGGTCGCTGCCTCGCTCGGTGCAGGGCGACGGGCCCGGCGGATCCGGGGCGCCCTGCGCGCCGCGGTCGACGACGTGGCCGGTCGCCTCGTCGTGGACCCCCTGGCGACCGACCGGGCCGCGCGCGACCGGTGCCGCGCTGCCGCGCTCCGGGCGGCCGGACGGCGGTGACCGCCGCTGACCGCAGGTGACCGGGCCTGACCGGGGCTGACCGAAGCCTGACCGGGCCTGACCGGTGGACGCCCGGGCTGACCGGTGCTCACCGGCTGTCCGGGCCCGCATAGGATCACCCGGTCGAAGGAGGTCGGATGGCTCGGCTCGAGGTCCCGGTGCAGCTGCGCTGGTCCGACATGGACGCGTACGCGCACGTCAACAACGTCGAGATGCTGCGGCTGCTCGAGGAGGCGCGGATCCAGGCGTTCTGGAGCCACCCTGCCGGGCCGGACGGCACCCGGCCTGACGGCGCGTGGTCGACGGCGGTGCTCGACGCCGGGCCGGACTCCGGGATGTCGACGCTGATCGCCCGGCAGGAGATCGAGTACCTGCTCCCGCTGGGCTACCAGCGCCGGCCGGTCGTCGTGGAGATGTGGATCGGGCGGCTCGGCGGCGCGAGCCTCGACGTCTGCTACGAGGTGCGCGACCGCCCTGGGGACGAGGAGGGGAGCGCCGTGTACGCACGGGCCGTCACGACGGTGGTCCTCGTCGACACCGCGACGGGGCAGCCGCAGCGCATCGGTCCCGCGGAGCGTGCCGCGTGGTCTCCGTTCGTCGAGGAGCCGGTGGCCTTCCGACGGCGCCGGTGAAGCCGGAGGTCCGGCGACCGGCCGACGACCGTCACCGGTCGGTGCG
This sequence comes from Cellulomonas sp. URHB0016, assembly GCF_054057935.1. Lineage (NCBI taxonomy): Bacteria > Bacillati > Actinomycetota > Actinomycetes > Micrococcales > Cellulomonadaceae > Cellulomonas > Cellulomonas sp. URHB0016. The sequence goes on from NZ_JBSRZU010000001.1 coordinate 4,089,928, forward strand.
TGCCCGCTCGAGCCGCTCGGCGGCCCCGGCGATGTTGCGCTGCATGCCCCCGAACACGAGTCCGTGGAACGGGTAGACGGACCACCAGTACAGCTGTCCGGCCAGTCCGCGCGGGTGGAACAGGGCGCGCTGGACGAACCTGGTCGGCGCCTGCCGTGGATCGCCGTCGCCCTCGACGCGCAGCTCGAGCCACGCGAGCCCGGGGACGCGCATCTCGGCCCGCAGCCGCAGGAGCCGACCGGGCTCCACGGCCTCGACCCGCCAGAAGTCGACCGCGTCGTCGACGAGCAGGGTCCACGGGTCGCGCCGTCCCCGCCGCAGGCCGGGGCCACCGACCAGGCGGTCCGCGAGGCCGCGCACCTGCCACGCGAGCGGCCACGAGTACCACCCTCGCTCCCCGCCGACCGCCTCCAGGACCCGCCACAGCGCCGCCGGGGACGCGTCCACGTCGGTGCGGCGCTCGTCGACGTACAGGGAGCCGCCGGCCCAGTCCGGGTCCGTCGGCAGGGGGTCGCTGGGCGCACCCGGGACGGCGGCCGAGGTCCACCGGGTCGCCACGGCGGCGTCGTGGACACGCTGCAGCGCGAGCCGGACGGCGCGGTCGAACCCGACGAGCCCCCCAGGAGGGTCCGGAACGTACGCGGCGACGTCGTGCTCGTCGCAGACGACCTCGTGCACGAGCGACTCGACGAGGGGCCGCGCCAGCCCCGACGGGACGGGCGTGACGAGCGAGACCCACAGGCTCGACAGGCGCGGCGTCAGCACACCGACGCCGACGATCAGCCGCCGTGGCAGGCCCGCGACCGCCGCGTAGCGCTGCATCATGTCGCGGTACGTCAGCACCTCGGGACCGCCGATGTCGAACGTGCGGCTCACGTCCGACGGCATCGCGGCCGCCCCCACGAGGTACCGCAGCACGTCCCGGATCGCGATGGGCTGGATCCGGTTCTCGACCCACCGCGGGACCGTCATCGCGGGCAGCCGCTCGGTGAGGTAGCGCATCATCTCGAACGACGCCGACCCGGAGCCGAGGATGACGGCGGCGCTGAGCACGGTGGTCGGCACGCCGGAGGCGAGCAGGATCTCGCCGACCTCGGTGCGGGACTGCAGGTGCGGAGACAGCTCCTCGCCCTCCGGGTGGAGCCCTCCGAGGTAGACGACACGACCGACGCCCGCCTCGCGCGCCGCCTGGGCGAACACCAGGGCCGTGTGCCGGTCACGGGCCTCGAACGACCGGCCCGAGCCGAGCGAGTGGATGAGGTAGTAGGCCACCTGGGCGCCGTCCAGGGCGGCGCGGATCGCGTCGGGGTCCGAGGCGTCCGCCGTCGCCACGTCCACCTGGTCGTACCAGGGCTGGGACCGCAGCCGGTCGGGGTTGCGCGCGACGGCCCGCACCCGGTAACCCGCCGCCAGGAGCTCGGGCACGAGTCGCCCCCCGACGTACCCGGTGACGCCGGTGACGGCGGCGAGGGGTGCGTCGGGGCGCGGCCGGCCGTCCGGTCCGACACCTGGCACCAGGCCGGTCAACGTCGCCGCGACCGGTTCGGGTGCGAGGTCGTCCGCCGCCACCTCCTGCACACCGGCTCGTCGCTCGGGCCCGGGCTTGGGCACGGGCGTGCGGTGGCCGGCGGCCGGTTCGGCAGGCCGGTCAGCGGTGTCGTCGGTCGTCATCGGTCAGCATCCTCAAGGTCTCGCGTTCGGCGACCGCCTGCGAGCGGGTCGGTCGGATCGTCGTGCCGTGCTCCCACAGCTCGATGACGCGCGGGTCGACGTAGGAGACGCGGCACACGGCCGGTGTGTTGCCGAGCTCCTCGGCGACCTCCTTCACCACCTGGGTGACGGCGCGTCGGCGGGCACGGTCGGACCTCGGCGCCGGGCCGACGGCGGCCAGGCCGCGGGCGGCCAGCACCGTCGCGTGCCAGGTCCGGAAGTCCTTCGGTGTCGCGTCGGGCCCGAGCCGCTCCTTGACCGCCGTGCCCACGTCGGCGCTCGTGACGTCACGCCACCCGGCCGCGTCGTGCCACGCGAGCAGCTCGGTCCCCGGGTCGTCGCGCCGGACGAGGAGCCGGACGGCGGCGGCGACCTGGTCGTCCTCCACCACGGTGTCCCGCACCTGACCGGACTTCGCGGGGAAGTGCAGGTGGACCCTGCCCTCGACGCCGTCCTGCGCCGGGGGCAGCACGGTGACGTGCTCGCGGAGCAGCGTGGCGAGGCCGTACGACCCGTGGCGTGCGGCGTAGCCTTCTCCGCCGACGCGGAGGTAGGCGAGGTCGAGCAGCCGGAACGCGAGGGCGAGCGCCTTCTCGCGGGGCATGCCGTCGAGCGCGAGCTCCTTGCGGACCCGGCGGCGGGCTGCCGGCAGGTGTCGCGCCACCTGGAGGACGTGGTCGTGCTTGAGCCGGTCGCGCCTGACGCGCCACTGCTGGTGGTAGAGGTACTGCCGGCGACGCGCGTCGTCGAGCCCCGCCGCCTGGATGTGGCCGTTCGGCCACGGGCTGATCCACACGTCCCGCCATGCGGGCGGGATGGCCAGGGACGCGATGCGGTCGAGGTGGTCGCCCTCCGTGATGCGGGCACGGTCGGTGTCGAGGTACACGAACCCGCGGCCGGTGCGCCGCCGCGTCCAGCCCGGTCCGTCGATGCGCACGCGTCGGAGCCGGACCATGCCGCACAGTGTCACCCGGGGTCGCCGGCTGCGCGCGGGGAGGTGACCGGGCCCTGCCGACCGGGCCGGAGCACCCGGCCGACCGGTCGTGAGCTCCGAGCTCAGTCGGTGAAGCGGACCATGCCCTCCTGGGCGATGGACGCCACGAGCACCCCGTCGCGGGTGAACACGCGTGCGGCGCCCAGCCCTCGTCCGCCCTGTGCGCTGGGCGTGGACTGGACGAACAGCAGCCACTCGTCGACCCGGACGTCGCGGTGCCACCACATGGCGTGGTCGAGGCTCGCGATCGACAGGCCGGGCGAGACCCAGGCCCGGCCCGCGCGGCGCAGGACGGGCTCGAGCATCACCTGGTCGCACGCGTACGCGAGCAGCGCGCGGTGCAGCAGCTGGTCGTCCGCAGGCACCGGGCCGCGGGACCGGAACCAGACCTTCTGCTCGCCCGACCCGTCGCGTGCCGGCTGCAGGTTCACGTTGTCGCCGACGTGCCGGACGTCGAACGCCGCCTCGTGCGCCCAGAAGCGTGCGACAGGGTGGTCGACACCGGCGAGCCGCTCGTGCACCGACGTCAGGCCGTCGGGTCCTGGGACGTCGACGGGCACCGCGTCCTGGTAGTCGAGGCCCTGCTGGTCCTCCTGGAAGGAGGCGATCATGGAGAGGATCGGCACGCCACCCTGCAGCGCGTGCGTGCGCCGGGCGGAGAACGACCGCCCGTCCCGCAGCCGCTCGACCGCGAACGTGATGGCGTCCCGGACGTCGCCGGGACGCAGGAAGTACCCGTGCATCGAGTGCGGCAGCCGGTCGACGTCGACCGTGCGCCCTGCGGCGAGGAGTGCCTGGGCCAGCACCTGGCCGCCGAACACCCGTCCGCCGGGCTGTTGCAGGCTGCGCCCGGCGAACACGTCCGGTGACCCGGCGTCCGCCTGCAGGTCCAGGATGTCGAGCACGGGCGCCGTGGGGTCGGTCGTCATCGGTCAGTCCTCGAAGGTGTTGAGCATCGAGTGCGCCGCGCGCTCCAGGTAGTCCCAGAGCTCCGCCCGGTGCAGCGGGGCCAGGTCCAGCGTGTCGACCGCGGCGCGCATGTGCGCGAGCCAGCGGTCGCGCGCATCGGGGTTCACCTTGAACAGCGCGTGCCGCATGCGCAGGCGGGGGTGGCCCCGCTGGTCCGAGTAAGTGGTGGGGCCGCCCCAGTACTGCTCGAGGAACATCGTCAGCCGCTCGGCGGCCGGGCCCAGGTCGTCCTCGGGGTACATGTCGCGCAGCACGGGGTCGTCGGCCACGCCGCGGTAGAACTCGGCGACCAGCTGGACGAAGGTGGCGTGGCCGCCGACCGCGGCGTAGAAGGAGTCGGGCCTCACGCCGACCATCCTCACACGCCCCGAGCGTGTCCCGACGTGTCGCGGACGCGGACCTCCGGCCCTACAGGCCCAGCTCGTCGAGCACCGGCAGACCTCGTCGCACCACGGCCCTCGCGTGCTCGGCGGTCGACGACGCCAGCGCCAGCCGCGCCAGCCGCCGGCACTCGTCGACGGTCGTCGCCGCCAGCACGGCGGCGACGTCCGGCAGCGCGCGCGGGGTCATCGACAGGGACGAGGCACCGAGCCCGACGAGCACGACCGCCAGCGCCGGCACGGCGGCCGCCTCGCCGCACACCCCCACCGGCCGACCCTGTGCCGCGCCCCCCGCGCACGTCGAGGCGACGAGCTGCAGGACCGCCGGCTGCCACGCGTCGGAGAGGTGGGCCACCGCTCCGAGCATCCGGTCGGCCGCCATGGCGTACTGGGTCAGGTCGTTGGTGCCGATGCTCGCGAACGTCGCGTGGGCGAGGATCGGGCCGGCCAGCAGCGCGGCGCTGGGCACCTCCACCATGACGCCGGCGCTGGCCAGCCCGTGCCGGGCGCACGCGGCGACGAACTGCTCGGTCTCGTCGACGGTCGAGACCATGGGCGCCATGACCCACACCTGGGCGGACTCGGCGTTCGCGGCCTGCGCGATCGCGACGAGCTGGTCCTCCAGCACGCCGGGGTGGCGTGCGACCGTCCGCAGCCCACGGACCCCGAGCGCGGGGTTGGACTCGGCATCCCCCGCCAGGAACGGCATCGGCTTGTCGGCACCCGCGTCGAGCGTGCGCACCACGACCTTGCGGCCGGGGAACGCGGCCAGGACCTGCCGGTACGCGGCGACCTGCTCGTCGAGGCCGGGCGCCTCCGCCCGGTCGAGGAAGGCGAACTCCGTCCGGAACAGACCGACGCCCTCGGCGCCGGCGGCGGCGGCGGCGACGGCGTCGGCGGGGTCGCCGACGTTGGCGAGCAGCTCGACCCGGTGCCCGTCCGCCGTCCGGCCGACCCCGTCGAACGTGCGGACCTGCCCGGCGAGGGCGAGCGCCGCGGCGACCTGGCCGTCGTCGGGCGCGAGCGTGACGGTCCCGGCGCTGCCGTCGACGAGCACCATGTCGCCCTCGCCCACCAGCAGGTCGACGCCCCGCGCGGCGACGACACCCGGGATGCCCCGCGACCTGGCGAGGATCGCCGTGTGGGACGTCGGACCGCCCTCGGACGTGACGACCGCCCGCACGCGCTGGGGGTCGAGCGTCGCGACCAGTGCGGGCGCGAGGTCTGTCGCGACCAGCACGTACGGCACGTCGCGGGCCGGCAGACCGGGCGCGGGGCGGCCGGTCAGGACGGCGACCAGGCGGTCCCGGACGTCGGCGATGTCCCGGGCGAGGTCGGCGAGGTGCCCGCCGAGCGCCTCGAACTGCGCGGCGACGGCATCGGCGGCCTCCCACACGGCACGCTCCGGCACCAGCCGGTCCTCGAGCACGCGCTGCGCCGCGTCGGCGACGAGCGTGGGGTCCGTCGCGATCGCGGCAGTCGCGCGCAGCACGCCCGCCGCGTCGCCCGTCGCACCGTCGGCGGCCGACTCGAGGTCGGCCTGCACGCGCAGGGACGCCTGGCCGATGCGCGCAGCTTCCGCGGCGTAGTCGGACCCGGGAGGCAGCCGGCGGCCGGACGGGGGCTCGGCGACCGGGTCGGGCAGCAGGGCCACGGGGGCGACCACCCGGCCGGGGCTCACACCGATGCCGGTGACGACCGTGGCGGGGCGTGCACTCACCTGGACAGACCTCCTCGTCGACCTGAGGCAGTCTCGTCCCTCCGGAGGCACCGGTGCAAAGCAGGAACCCGAGAACGACGGGCAGGTCAGGGTTAGGCTGATCCTGCGCGCCGACCAGCCGGCGCCGGTCGAGCCGGGGAGTTCCATGAGCAAGGCAGAGCAGATCCTCGCAGCGCTGGGCGGCGACTCGAACGTCGTCGACCTCGAGCCGTGCATCACGCGGCTGCGCGTCGAGGTGACTGATGCCCATCTCGTCGACGAGGCGGCGCTCAAGGCCAGCGGGGCATTCGGTGTGGTCCGTTCCGGCCGCATCGTCCAGGTGATCGTCGGTCCCGAGGCCGACAACCTCGCGGCCGAGCTCGACACCCTGCGCTGACCTCACGGCCGCGGCGCGTCGGACCATGAGCACGCTGCGGATCATGAGCCCGCTCGTCGGCGTGGTGCGCCCCGTGTCGAGCGTGCCCGACCCGGTCTTCGCCGAGGAGATCGTCGGGCCCGGCGTGGCGATCGAGCCGCGGCGGACGCAGACCCAGACGGTGGTCGCGCCTGCCGACGGCGTCGTCGGAGCGCTGCACGCCCACGCCTTCGCCCTCGAGCTGCCCGACGACCGGTCGCTGCTCGTGCACCTGGGCATCGACACCGTCGGGCTGGCCGGACAGGGGTTCACCCTGCACGTCGAGCGCGGTGCGCGGGTCACGGTGGGAGACCGGCTCGTGACCTGGTCGCCGGTGGACGTCGCCGCGTCCGGGCTCGCCACCGTGTGCCCGGTCGTCGCCCTCCAGGCGGACCGGGAGCTGCTGGAGCTGCTCGTCGAGGACGGCACGAGCGTGCAGGCGGGGGAGCCGTTGCTCGACTGGCACTGACCGTCACGGCGTCGGTGGCGACGCCCGTCGTGCGTCCTGCTGGTTCACGACGTCGTCCAGCGGGGTGTCGTGCGGGTCCCGGACGACGGTGGTGCCGTCGTCCGCCGGCCTGTGCCCGTCCTGTTCCGAGGGTGGCGGCGGTTCCACGGTCTCGTCGTGCTCGGGGGAGCCCGCGTGCCCGTCCGTCGCCGCGACCGCCGCCCGGTGCGCCGCGAGCAGGTCACGCTGCCCGGCGAGCGGCACGCCGGCCTTCTCGAGCTCGTCGCGGGCGGCCACCCGCAGCGCACGCGCCACCTCCCACTGCATCGCGGGCGACGTCGTCACCTTGAGGCGCAGCGAGACGGCGTCTGCTGCGAGCCGCTCGATGCCGGTGATGGCGGGCTCACCCTGCAGGTAGTGCCCCACCTGAGGGTCGCGCGCCACCCGGGCCCCTGCCTCGGCGAGCAGCGCCCGCACCTCGTCGAGGTCGGCGAAGTAGTCGACGTCGATCTCGACCACCGCCGTCGCCCAGCCCTGCGTCTTGTTGCCGACACGGAGCATCGACCCGTTCGGCACGTACCAGAGGGTGCCGTCGGCGTCGCGGATCTTCGTGACACGCAGCGTGACCGCCTCGACGGTGCCGGTCGCAGGCCCGACGTCGACCACGTCACCGACGCCGTACTGGTCCTCGAGCAGCATGAACGTGCCCGTGAGGAAGTCCTTGACGAGGCTCTGCGCGCCGAAGCCGAGCGCGACGCCGATGATGCCGGCGGACGCGATGAACGGCGCGATGTTGACGCCGAGGGCGGCGAGCACCATGAACACGATCGTGCTGCCGATGAGGATCGTCGCCGACGAGCGGAGCACCGAGTCGATCGTGCGGGCGCGCTGCGCGCGGCGGGCGCTCGCGAGCGGGTCGGCCTTGAGCAGCACGCTGCCCACGCCGGTCTCGCCGATCGGTCTCATGACGCCGCGCTGCAGCAGCGGGGTGCCCTCGGCGATGTGGTTCGTCACGCCCCGGATCGACCGGCGGACCAGCACCAGCACGATGCCGCCGATCACGACGATGAGCATGATCTTCAGCGGCGTCCCGACGAACCACGTGACCCAGGAACCCGGGTCGGTCAGGTCGTCGGGGACGTGTCCGGTGCCCGCCGTCGGCTCGGGTGTGCTTCCCGCGGCGCTCGCGGCGGAGGGCAGGACGGCGGGCACCGGGCTCATCGGGCGAGGCCCGTCCGGTCGGCGACGAACTGCAGCTGCTCGACGGTCAGCCCGATCGTGCGCGACAGCGAGCGGCCGCCGTGCCCGACTCCGGTCTCGCGGCGCAGCAGCACCGGCCGCTCGAGCGGGTCGGCGGACGTCGCGGCCTGGAGCGCGGCGGCGAGCTTGCGGGCGTGCAGCGGGTCGACCCGGGTGTCGCCCTCGAACACCGTGAACAGCGTCGCGGGGTACGCGGTGCCGTCGACGACCCGGTGGTACGGCGAGTAGCCCAGCAGCCAGCCCAGCTCCGTGGGGTCGTCGGCGTCGCCGTACTCCTCCGTCCATGTCACGCCCAGGCCGAACCGCTGGTAGCGGACCATGTCGAGCAGCGGCGCGGAGCACACGACGGCAGCGAACAGGTCCGGGCGCTGGGTGAGCGCCGCGCCGACGAGGAGGCCACCGTTGGACCCGCCCCAGCAGGCGAGCTGCTCGGGTGTCGTCCAGCCGTCCGCGACGAGCGCCTCCGCGACGGCGTGGAAGTCGTCGAACACGTGCTGCTTGTGCGCGCGCATGCCGTCGCGGTGCCAGTCCTCGCCCTCCTCGCCGCCACCGCGCAGGTTGGCGACGACGTAGACGCCGCCGGCCTCGACCCAGGTGAGCGTGGTCGCGGAGTACCCCGGATCGAGCGAGATCTGGAAGCCGCCGTAGCCGTACAGGACGGTCGGTGCCGGTGCGAGAGGACGGCCGTGGGCGTCCAGCCGGTCGCTGCGGACCAGCACGAACGCGCGCACGGTGGTGCCGTCGGGGCTCGTGACCTCGATCTGGCGGGTGGAGATCGCGGGGATGTCGGCGACCGCTCCGGGAGGGGCGGCCCACAGGCTCGTCGCGCGGGTCGCGGCGTCGAACCGGTGCACGCTCGCGACGGTGGTGTGGTCGGTGTACGAGAACCACACGTCGTGCCCGCCGTCCGGCCTGGTCACGAGTCCCGAGACCGACCCCAGCCCGGGCAGGGGCAGCGTGCCGCTCGCGCCAGGCAGCCGGTCGCCGGTCACCGGGTCGTGCAGCGTGATCTCGGAGACCGCGTGCCGGCGCCACGAGGCCAGCAGGAGCGTGGGTGTCGTGCCGGGGCCGCCGTCGTCCGTGAACGCGACGTCCTCGAGCACCGCCGTCGGGTCCTCGTCGAGCAGCGTCACCCAGGTGTCGACGCCCGGGTGCTCCGGGTCGGTGACGGCGAGCCGGCCGCGCGGGGCGTCGAGGTCGGTGTGCACGTACAGGCGGCCGTCCCGTGCGACCCACGCGCCCGTCTGGGCGTCGAGCCCGACCGCGACGTCGACGAACACCGGCGGTGCGCCGGTGTGCCGGTCGGCGATCCACACGTCCGTCCGCGGCGCCGTCCCGGCCGAGGCCGACACGATGAGCCACCGCCCGTCGCGCGAGACGGAGACGCCGTAGTAGCTCGTCATGTCGAGGCCGTCGCCGAACACCTCCACGTCGTCCTCGGCCGACGTGCCCACGCGGTGCAGCCACACGCGGCGGTGGTACTGGTGCTCGTCCTCGGGCAGCCCTTCGGGTGCGAGCCTGCGCACGTAGTACAGCTCCTCGCCGCCGGGCACCCACGCGACGGGGGAGTACCGGGCGCGGTCCACGGGGCCGTCGACGACCTCGCCGGTCGTGACGTCGAGGACGTGCAGCACGCTCTCCTCGGTGCCGCCCGTGGAGACCTGGTACGCGAGGAGCAGTCCTTCCTTGGACGGCTGCCACGCGTCGAGCGTCGTGGTGCCCGCCGGGTCGAGGGCCATCGGGTCGACGAGGACCCTTTCGCGGCGTCCCGTGCCTTCCGGCCCCGGCTCGGACACCATCACGACGGCGTGCTCCTGGTCACCGGCCCGGCGGGAGAAGAAGTACCGCTCACCCCGCCACGCCGGCGCCCCGACGACGCCGGCACCGAGCAGCTCGCGCATCCTGCGGGTCAGGGTGTCCGTCGCAAAGGGGCCGGTGAGCCGCAGCTCCTCGACGTAGCCCGCGTACAGGGCGTCCTGGGCGGTCGACCAGGCCTGTGTCTCGTCACGGTCCGCGTCCTCCAACCACCGGTAGGGGTCGGCGACGCGGTGCCCGTGCAGGTCCTCGACGAGGTCCTCGCGCCGGGCGGTGGGGTAGGTGCGCAGCGTGCGTGCGGTCATGGTCCGCAAGGCTACGACGCGCGGACCCGCGCGCTCACGGGCCACCCGTCATGGTGCCTGCTGGCACCCGCCGGCCGGTCCGACCGACCGGGGTGCGGCTCGTCGTCACGGGCGCGGCGCGGGCCCGACGGATGCGGCCGGCCTGTGAGCGAGCCGCCCGGCACGGCGTCCCCGCAGGTCGCGGACCACGCCGACCGGCCGCGTCACCGCGCACCGGGGCCATGGGCTCTGGCAGGATCGGGACGTGGCAGACGACCCGGAGCTCCCGTCCGACGCCTTGCTGCGCCTCGCGACCGCCTACGGCGTGACGGCCGAGTACTGGGGCTTCGACGGGACGCACAAGGTCGCGTCCGCCGAGACGCTGCGTGCCGTCCTCGCCGCGCTCGGGGTCGACGCCTCGTCGCCCGAGCGGATCACGCTCGCTGCGGCGTTCGTCGAGGACACGCCATGGCGGCGCACCCTGCCGCCGGTCGTCGTGGTCCGGTCGGGCCGGTTGGCGCACGTTCCGGTGCACGTGGCCCATGGCGATCCCGTCGACGTCTGGCTCGAGCTCGACCCCGAAGCGGGTGGCGGGCGCCGCGAGCTGACCCAGGCCGACGTGCCTGTGCCCCCGCGGTCGGTCGACGGGCGCATGATCGGGCGCGCGACGTTCACGCTCCCGGTCGACCTCCCGCTCGGCTGGCACGAGATCCGCGCCGAGGGGCCCAGCGCCGTCGCGCGGAGCCCGGTGGTGGTGACCCCCGACCGGCTCGAGCTGCCACCGGCCCTGCAGGGCACGCGGGCGTGGGGTCTGATGGCGCAGCTCTACTCGGTGCGCTCGCGGGACTCGTGGGGAGTCGGCGACCTCGCTGACCTGGCCGAGGTGAGCTGGCTCGCCGGGCGGGAGCTCGGCGCCGACTTCCTGCTGGTGAACCCGCTGCACGCCGCGGAGCCGCAGGCACCCCTCACCCCGTCCCCGTACCTGCCCACCACGCGCCGGTTCGTGAACCCCCTGTACATCCGCGTCGAGGACGTCCGCGAGGCCGCCTACCTCCCCGCCGCCGACCGTGCCCTCCTCGAGTGGGCGGGCGAGCCGGTCCGTGCGCTCGACACCGACCCGGGTCCGATCGACCGGGACGCGGCATGGACCGCCAAGCGGGGGGCGCTCGAGGTCGTCTTCGCGGCGCCGCGGTCCGCAGCACGGCAGGCCGCGTTCGACGCCTACGTCGAGGAGGAGGGCGGCGGGCTCGAGACCTTCGCGCTCTGGTGTGCCCTCGCGGAGCGGTACGGGCAGGGTCAGTGGCCCGACGAGGCGCTCGACCCGTCGTCGGACCTCGTGGCGGCGGCCCGCACTGAGCTGGCCGACCGTGTCCACTTCCACAAGTGGCTCCAGTGGGTCGCCGACGAGCAGATCGCGCACGCCCACCGGGCCGCGCTCGACGGCGGCATGACGATCGGCATCATGCACGACCTCGCCGTCGGCGTGCACCCGCGGGGGGCGGACGTGTGGGCGCTCGGTGACGTGCTCGCGACGGGTGCCAGCGTCGGTGCCCCGCCGGACATGTACAACCAGCAGGGCCAGGACTGGTCCCAGCCGCCGTGGCAGCCCGACGCGCTCGCTCGCGCCGCGTACAAGCCCTACCGGGACATGCTCCGCACGGTGCTGCGGCACGCGGGGGCGATCCGCATCGACCACGTGCTGGGGCTCTTCCGGCTGTGGTGGGTGCCCGAGGGAGCCCCGCCGTCCCAGGGGGCCTACGTCCGGTACGACCACGAGGCCCTCGTCGGGATCCTGGCGCTCGAGGCTCACCGCGCGGGGGCGGTCGTCATCGGCGAGGACCTCGGTGTCGTGGAGCCGTGGGTGCGGGACTACCTCTCGGAGCGAGGCATCCTCGGCACGTCGGTGCTCTGGTTCGAGCGGGACATGAACGGAGCACCGCTCGCCCCCGAGCACTACCGCCCGCTGGTGCTCGCCACCGTCACGACGCACGACCTGCCGCCGACGGCCGGGTACCTCGCCGGGGAGCACGTGACGATCCGTGACCGTCTCGGCCTCCTCGCCGAGCCGGTGAGCGTGGTGCGCGCCGCCGCGCGGGCCGAGCGCGACCAGATGATCGGCGTGCTGCGGGACCGGGGGCTCCTGGGGGAGGACCCGTCGGAGCGGGAGATCGTCGAGGCGCTGCACCGCTACGTGACGGCGACGCCGTCCGTCCTCGTGGGCGTCGCGCTGACCGACGCGGTCGGCGAGCGTCGCGCGCAGAACCAGCCCGGCACCGACCAGGAGTACCCGAACTGGAAGGTGCCGCTGGCGGACAGCTCGGGGCAGGTCGTCCTCGTGGAGGACCTGTTCACGAGCGCCCGCCTCCGTTCCCTCGCGGCGGTGCTGAACGCCGACATCCGGTGAACGGGGCCTGTCGCAGCGCTCGACGGTCCCGGTCTCAGCCCCCTGGTGCCGGCGTGGGCGGCGTCCCCGGGTCTCCGAGCGCCTTCTGCTGGGCGGCTGCCATGATCCCGTTGTACGTCTGGGCCATGAACGTGAAGAACTGCTCGCCGCTGTCGACCTTGCCCGGGTAGGGCACGCCGCCGATCAACAGGCGCATCGGGACGTCGAGCGCAGGCACGTTGTCGAACGGCACCGACTCCTCGGCGCGGGCGGTCGACTGCGCGACCCAGTCCGTCCAGTCGCCGTTCTCGATACAGCTCGCGACGTCCTCGCCGGTCGCGCCGGACTCGGCCACGAGGTCCACGAGCGCCTCGTCGGTCAACCCTTCCGCCGGCAGGTCGGGCTGGGCCGAGAGCAGCGCCGCGTTGACGGCGTACGCGTGCTCTGGATCCGTCGCCGCGACGCACGCGAACGCACCGGCGGCCCGTGCCGAGTAGTCGCCGGCGGTCGCTCCCGCGCCCGCCGTCGCGTCCTCTCCGGGCGTCGCGGTCGCGCCGGCGCCGTCCATGACGGCCACCGGGTGCACCTCGAACGTCACGTGGCCGCCCGAGAGCCAGTCCTCGAGCATCGCGGAGTTCGTCGACCAGAACGTCGCCGCCTCGGGGCTGCGGTAGTCGACGTACAGCACCACGTCGATGAGGCCGCCGTCGCGCAGGGTCGACGTCGCGACCGGCGCCGCTCCCTCGGCCAGCGCGGCCGTGGGTCGCACCGCGATCGTGCCGGCCTCGCCGACGAACACCGCACCGTCGCTGAGCATGTTCTCCGGGCCGCCCGCTGGTGCCGCCGACGCACTGCCCGATGGCTGCTCGGAGGCGTCCGGGGAGCCGTCGCACGCCGACGTCAGCGCCAGCACGGCGGCGACCCCGGCCACGGTCGCCACCGTGGACCGGCGCACCGCCCGGACCCGGCCGGAGCGCGCGGCAGACGCGCGCCGCTGGTGGGCGTCCACAGCCTGCTGGTCGTGCACGGCGCGGCAGTCACGGGGTGGGCGGGTCATCGGGGCGAAGCCTCCAGCGTGGTCGTCGGGCTTGCCGACGGGGACGACGACGAATCATGGTGCCCCACACCGCACCGGCATGCCCAATCCGTTCCTGTGCGCCGGCTGAGCGGTGCGGAGACCACGGCGGTGACCTGGCAAGATGCCGGGATGCCGTCGACGCCTCCCCTTCTCCCCCCGGCCCTGCGGACCTCGGACCGGCGGATCAGGGTGGTCGGCAACTCCGGGGCGGGGAAGACGACGTTCGCCCGCGCGCTGGCCGGGCGGCTCGCCGTCGGCCATCTGGAGCTGGACGCGGTGTTCTGGGCGGCCGACTGGCGCAAGCGGGACGTCGAGGAGGCCCGGGGCCTGATCCGCGACTTCCTGAGTTCCCCGGAGGCCGTGACCGGGTGGGTCGCCGACGGCAACTGGGACGAGCCGAGGGCGGGTCTGCTGGACGACGCGGACGTGCTCGTGTGGCTCGACTTCCCGCGACGGGTGGTGACGTCCCGGGTCGTCAGGCGCTCGCTGCAGCGGGTGGTGCTGCGCCGCGAGCTCTGGCACGGGAATCGTGAGCGGGGCAGGAACCTGCTGTCGCGCGACGTCCACGACAACGTCGTCCTGTACTCGTGGCGAGCGCACCACACCATGCGGTCGCGGAACCAGGCGCTCCACGACTCAGGCCGGACCAGGATGGTCCGGCTCACCTCACCGCGAGAGGCCAGGGCGTGGCTCGAGAGGACCGCCGCGCACTGACGGCGCCGTCGTGCAACTCACGGAGGTGCCGGTCGTCCGCCGCTGTCACGGCCGGCGGCGGTCCGCCTCCTGCGCGAGCAGCGCCCGCCGGACTCCGTCTCGGGACTCGCCGACCAGCCGGCGCAGGGCGGGAGCGGCGTCGGGGTGCTCCTCGAGCCACGCGTCCGTCGCACCGAGCACGTCGACGCGGTCGTCGTCGGCGAGGTCCGTCGGGTACAGGCCGACCACGATGTTCTGTGCCATCTCGTTGGTCTTGTCCGACCACACCCGCTCGAGCGCGGCGAAGTACGGCTCGACGAACGGGACGAGCAGGCCGCGGTCGTGCACCCGTCCGAAGCCGGCGATGGTGGCCGCCTGGAGCGCGTTCGGGAGCTCGTCGCCGTCGACGACCACTGCCCACGCGGTGGCCTTGGCCTCGGGCGTCGGCAGAGCCGCACGGGCGGCGGCCGCCGCCCGCTGACCGGTGGCCGTGGCGTCGACCGACAGCTGCGCGGCGACGTCGAGCTCGGCCGCCCGGCCGCCCGTCACGAGCGACGTCAGCAGCTCCCAACGCAGGTCGGTGTCGATCGGCAGGCCCTCGAGGGAGTCGTGACCGTCGAGGAGGGCCACGACGGCGTCGAGCTGCGCAGGCGTCGAGGCTCGGCCGGCGAACGCCTTGACGAGCTGGAGCTGCGTGTCCGACCCGGCGACCGCGGCCCGGGCTAGGTCCAGCAGCCGGTCGGCTGCGGCGACCTCGGTCGCCGCCCGGTGCTCGGGGGCGACGTACAGGTCGAGAGCCGTCGAGAGCTGGCGCAGGAGCACCAGGACCACCGACGAGTCCGACTCGTGGGCGATGTTGCGCAGCACCAGGTCGACGAAGTCGCGGGCGGGCGTCTCGCCGTCGCGCGTCGCGTCCCAGGCGGCGGTCCAGACCAGGGTGCGCGGGAGCGAGTCGTCGAACGCCGACAGGTGCTCGATCGCGGTCGCCAGGGAGTGCTCGTCGAGGCGGATCTTGGCGTAGGCGAGGTCGTCGTCGTTCACGAGCAGGAGCGCCGGCCGGGCACGGCCCACGAGGTCCGGCACCGGGGTGCGGGCGCCGTCGACGTCGAGCTCCACGCGCGTGGTGCGGACCAGCCGGCCGGTGGCGGGATCGAGGTCGTAGCCGCCGACCGCGAGGCGGTGCGGGCGCTGCACGGGGTGCTCGTCCGGGACCTCCTGCAGGACGTCGAACGACGTGATGTCGCCGTGCTCGTCGACCTCGATCGCGGGGCGCAGCAGGGTCACGCCTGCCTGCTGGAGCCACAGCCCCGACCATGCGGAGAGGTCGCGACCGCTCGTGGTCTCGAGCTCCGAGAGCAGGTCGCGCAGCTCGGTGTTGCCCCACGCGTGCTTGGCGAAGTACGCCCGGACCCCGGCGAAGAACTGGTCCTGGCCGACCCAGGCGACCAGCTGCTTGAGCACGCTCGCGCCCTTGGCGTACGTGATGCCGTCGAAGTTGACCTCGACGTCCTCGAGGTCGCGCATGTCGGCGACGATCGGGTGCGTCGAGGGGAGCTGGTCCTGCCGGTACGCCCAGTTCTTCTCGAGCGAGGAGAAGGTGGTCCAGGCGCTCGTCCAGCGGGTGGCCTCGGCGGTCGCGAGGGTCGACGCGTACTCCGCGAACGACTCGTTCAGCCACAGGTCGTCCCACCAGCGCATCGTGACGAGGTCGCCGAACCACATGTGGGCGAGCTCGTGCAGGATCGTCACCGCGCGGCGCTCGACGGTGGCCTCGGGCACCTTGGACCGGAACACGTACGACTCGAGGAACGTCACGGCGCCGGCGTTCTCCATCGCGCCGGCGTTGAACTCGGGCACGAAGAGCTGGTCGTACTTGGCGAACGGGTAGGGGAAGTCGAACTTCTCCTCGTAGAAGGTGAAGCCGGCGCGCGTGATGTCGAGGATGTTGTCCGTGTCGAGGTGCTCGGCCAGCGACTCGCGGCAGTACACGCCGAGCGGGATGGTCCGGCCGTCGCTGCTCGTGAGCTCGCCGCGCTCCTCGTGGTACGGGCCGGCGATGACCGCGGTGATGTACGGCGAGACGCGCGGGGTCGTCTCGAACGTCCACGTGGCGGTGCCCTTGTCGACTCCGCCGTTGCGGTTCACGCCGTTCTCGACAGCGGCCTGCTCGCCCACCTGGGGGTAGTTCGACACGACCTTCCAGTGTGCCGGTGCGGTCACCGTGAAGGTGAACGTCGCCTTGAGGTCGGGCTGGTCGAACACCGCGAACACCCGGCGGGCGTCCGCGACCTCGAACTGGGAGTACAGGTACACCTCGTCGTCGACCGGGTCGACGAAACGGTGCAGGCCCTCACCGGTGTTCATGTACGCGGCGTCGGCCACGACCACGAGCTCGTTCTCGGCGGCGAGGTCGTCGAGCCGGATGCGCGAGTCGGCGACGACCTCGGCGACGTCGAGGCTGCGACCGTTGAGCGTGACCTCGTGGACGGCCGGGGCGATGAGGTCGACGAACGTGCTCGCACCGGGAGTCGCCTCGAACCGGGCCACGCTCCTGGACCCGAACGAGGTCGGGCTCGTGGTGAGGTCCAGCGTCACGTCGTAGGACCGCGTCGTCACGACGGCGGCACGCTCGCGCGCCTCGGCACGGGTCAGGTTCTCAGCGGGCACGCGGGTCCTCCTCGGACGAGATCGGTGGTGGCTCGTGGCCGGCTCGATCATCCCATGCAGGGCGGATCGTCCTGCGGTGATATCGGCCCGCGTGGGGGAGCCCGGTCGATCCAGGGGCTGTGGACGGACCGATGTGCACAGACGACCCACGACCGGGCAGACTCGCCTGGCCGACCCGAGGAGCACCCGTGACCGACACGCCCACCGCACGACCCGTCGTCGACCTCTGGTTCGATCCCGCCTGCCCCTGGGCGTGGATGACGTCGCGCTGGATGGACGAGGTGAGCCGGGTCCGCGAGGTCGACGTGCGCTGGCACGTGATGAGCCTGTCCGTCCTCAACGAGGGGCGCGACCTCCCCGAGCACTACCGGGCGGTGATGGCGGACTCCTGGGCCCCGGTCCGCACCATCGTCGCGGCAGCCCGGGACCACGGCAGCGACGTCGTCAAGCCGCTCTACGACGCCATGGGCACCCGGCGGCACCCCGGTGGGCGCAAGGACACCGCGCAGATCATCATCGAGTCGCTCGACGAGGTGGGCCTGCCTGCCGAGCTCGCCGCGGTCGGCGCCACGGACGAGGTCGACGTGCTGCTGCGCGCGTCGCACGCCCAGGCCATGGAGCTCGTCGGTGACGACGTGGGCACGCCGGTCGTCGCGATCGACGGCGTCGGGTTCTTCGGCCCGGTGGTCACCCCCGCGCCGACGGGCGACACCGCCGGACGCCTCTTCGACGGGCTCGCGCTCATGACGAGCGTGCCCGGCTTCTACGAGCTGAAGCGCTCACGCACCTCGGGCCCGCAGTTCTGAGCGCGCCGGCGGACCGGTCGGACCGTGCGCGATCCGGGCGTGCCCCGGCGGCTCCTGGACGTACGACTGGAACGTCCGGCGCGTCCCGTGTGATCCTGTCGGCGTCCACGACGGCAGGAGCGGCATGACCGAGACGCGCACCATCCGCGCGATGGTCGTCGTCGACGTCGTCCTCGTGCTGACGTTCGTGGTGATGCTCGTGGCCTTCGCCACGAGCGGGACGTCCGACCACCGCGACGGCGACGCGGCGGTGGTCTCTGCACCCAGCGGCACCCCGACGGGCTCGGGCTCACAGGGGACGGTCGGTCCGGCGGCATTCCGCCTGCCGAGCGGCAACATCGCCTGCGTGGTGTCCGAGCAGGGCGTCACCTGCACGATCGCCTCGTACACCTACGCGCCGCCGGTCGTGGAGGGCTGCACCGCGCCGACGGGGCACGTGCTGGTGCTCGACGCCGACGGGGTCGTGTTCCAGTGCGAGACCGGTCCCGCGCCGGAGGCGGCGGGCGACGACGTCCCCACGCTCGAGTACGGCTCGTCCTCGAGCGCGGGCGACTACTCGTGCACGAGCGCGACGGACGGCGTCACGTGCACGAACGGCCAGGGACGGGGCTTCCGCCTCGCGCGGGCGGCCTGGGCCGAGGTCCCCTGACCCGTCGGGCGGCTCACCAGATCCGCACGCGCTCGTCCGGGGCCAGGTAGAGCGCGTCGCCGGGCCGCACGTCGAACGCCTCGTAGAACTCGTCGAGGTTGCGCACCACGCCGTTGCACCGGAACTCGTTGGGGGAGTGCGGGTCCGTGGCGATCCGGCGGATGACCTCCTCGTCGCGCCCCTTCGCCTGCCACACCTGGCCCCAGCCCAGCAGCACGCGCTGCACGCCCGTCAGACCGTCGAGCACGGGTGCCTCCTCGAGCGGCCTGCCCAGCGCGATCCGGTACGCCTTGAGCGCGATCGACAGGCCTCCCAGGTCGCCGATGTTCTCGCCGATCGTGAGGCCGCCGTTGACCTTGTGCGAGCCGTTGAGCTGCTGCGGGGAGAACTCCCCGTACTGGTCGACGAGCGCCTTGGTCCGCTTCTCGAACTCGGCCCGGTCCGCGGCCGTCCACCAGTCCTCGAGCCGGCCGGTGCCGTCGTACTTGGAGCCCTGGTCGTCGAACCCGTGCCCGATCTCGTGACCGATCACGGCTCCGATGCCGCCGTAGTTCACGGCGTCGTCCGCGTCGGCGTCGAAGAACGGCGGCTGGAGGATCGCTGCGGGGAAGACGATCTCGTTCATCCCGGGGTTGTAGTACGCGTTCACCGTCTGGGGCGTCATGAACCACTCGTCGCGGTCGATCGGCCGCCCGATCTTGTGCAGCTCACGGTCCAGCTCGAACGTCGAGGCGCGTCGCACGTTGCCGAGGAGGTCGTCGGGGGACACGACCAGCGACGAGTAGTCCCGCCACTTCACCGGGTAGCCGATCTTCGGCGTGAACGCGTCGAGCTTCGCGAGCGCCTTCGTGCGCGTCTCCTCGCCCATCCACTCGAGCCCGCTGATCGACTCGCGGTAGGCCTCGACGAGGTTGGCGACCAGCTCGTCCATCCGCTCCTTGTGGGACGCGGGGAAGTGCTTCTCGACGTACACCTTGCCGACGGCCTCGCCGAGCACACCCTGGACGAGCGCGACGCCGCGCTTCCACCGGTCGCGGATCGCCTGCGCGCCGGTCAGGGTGCGGCCGTAGAAGTCGAAGTTGGCCTCGACCACGGCCTGCGAGAGGTACGGCGCCCGGTCCGTGACGACGTGGTAGGTCAACCAGGCCTTCCAGTCCTCGAGCGGCTCGCTCTGCCAGAGGGCGGCGAAGCCCTCCGCGAACGACGGCTCGCGCACCACGACCTGGTCGAGCGAGCCGGCCGGTGCCCCCAGCCCGAGCGCCCACGCGTGCCAGTCGAAGCCGGGTGCCCGCTCGGCGAGGTCCGTGAGCGTCGTCGGGTTGTAGGTGAGGTCGGCGTCGCGGTCCTTGACGACGTCCCAGTGGTGCGAGGCGAGCTTGGTCTCGAGCGCGACGACCCGGCCCGCGAGCTCGTCGGCCGCGTGCTCGTCGGTCGCCGCTCCCGCCAGCAGGAGCATGCGGGCGACGTGCGGACGATAGGCGGCGAGGACCGCGGCGTACTGCTCGTCCCGGTAGTACGACTCGTCGGGCAGCCCGAGCCCGCCCTGGTAGAGGTACACGACGTACCGGTCCGGGTCCTTCGCGTCGTTGTCGACCCAGAACCCCACCGCACCACCCGCGCCCGTCCGCTGCAGCGCGCCCAGGGCGCCCGTGAGCTCGGCGACGGACGTCGCGGCCTCGACGAGAGCGAGGTCGGCACGCAGCGGCTGCACGCCCGCCGCCTCGACCGCGTCGGTGTCCATGAACGACGCGTAGACGGCGCCGACCTTGGCCTCCACGTCGTCGGTGTCACCGTCGTCCGCCCGACCGGCCGCCGCGGCGGCGGCCTCGACGATGATGTCGCGGACCTGCTCCTCCGCCTGGTCGTGCAGCGCCCTGAACGCGCCGTCCATGGCGCGGTCCGCGGGGATCTCGTGGCTGGTGAGCCATCGTCCGTTCACGTGGGCGAAGAGGTCGTCCGCCGGGCGGACGGCGGGGTCGAGGGCCGTCAGGTCGATGCCACTGCGCGTCATGCGCACAGCCTACGGAGGAAGGGGCGCGCGTGGTCACCCGCTCGGAGCGAACCGGCGCGCCGCCGGCGACCGGACGGTGGGCGTCAGCCGCGACAGGCGTCGGCCTGCGGCAGGATGGACCCATGCGCATCCACGTCGCCTCCGACCATGCCGGCTACGAGCTCAAGGTCGCGCTCGTCGAGCACCTCCGCTCCGAGGGCCACGACGTCGTCGACCACGGCGCGGACACGTTCGACGCCCAGGACGACTACCCGCCGTTCTGCTTCGCCGCGGGAGAGGCCGTCGTCGCCGACCCGGGTTCGCTCGGCGTGGTCATCGGCGGCTCGGGCAACGGCGAGCAGATCGCCGCGAACAAGGTGCCGGGCGTCCGTGCGGCGCTGGCCTGGAACGTCGACACCGCCCGCCTGGGCAGGCAGCACAACGACGCGAACGTCGTCTCGATCGGGGCACGGCAGCACTCGGTCGACGACGCGCTCGAGCTCGTCGACGCGTTCGTCGCGGAGTCGTTCAGCGGGGACCCGCGCCACCAGCGCCGTATCGACCTGATGACGGCCTACGAGCAGCGCGCCTGACCGGCTCGGGCCGGGGCCTGAGACCCCGCGCTCGGGACGGGCGCCCGACCAGCGTGTCCGGGACGGGTGCTCGGGAGACGGCCGTCAGAACACCCAGCTGCACACCGGTGCGACGGGCCACGCGAACGCGGCGGCGGCTCGCAGCACCGCCCCGCCCCGGCGCTCGGTGACCAGACCCGCGCGCCGCTGCGCCTCCAGCGACCGGCCGCCGAGATAGGCCGCACCGAGCTCGCGCACGTCCAGCTCGACGTCGGCGGGGTCCTCGGTACGCCCGACGGACGCCGACCACGACCCGTCACCGGCGTCCTCGGTGCGCAGCCGCCAGCGACCCGCGTTGGTGGGCAGCCTGGTGTCGGTGACCTCGAGCACGAGGTCGACCGGGGAGGCGTACCGGCGACCTTCCAGCGCCGCTGGCACGTCGAGGAGGCGTACCCAGAGGTTGTCGGTCAGCTTCGGGACGACGGCACGAGGGTCCACCAGCAGGTGCAGCAGGGCGTCGTCGGCCGCCAGCATCGGGCTCTCGACGCTCGCCGTGAGGTCGAGGTCCAGCAGGAACGACCAGAGCCGGTGCGCCGCGGCCGGATCGAGCGCCACCGCCTCCCGGACCGCCACGGTGTGCCGCGGCCCGGCCTGCTCCCACTTCTCCTTGCGGCGGAACAGCGCGTACGCCCGCGGCTCGCCGTCCGCGGTGTGCACGGAGACGATCCGCAGCGGCTCGGCGCCGTCGCGCCACGCGGGGGGATCGACGATCGCACGGACGCGCAGCACGTCGGTGTCGCGGGTGATCCATCCCGGACGGCCCTGCCCTGCCGCCCGGTGCAGCTCGTCGACCATGTCGGTGTGCGCCGTGCGGTCGACCGTGGCGAACCGGACGGTGAGGTCCTCGCTGCCCGGCACCGGCCGCAGCACGGCGCCCCGGCCGACGGTGGCGCGCACGTCGGACGCGGCGGAGCCGTACCCGAACCGCCCGTAGATCGCGGGCTCGGCGGCGAACAACGCCGACACGGGCTCGCCGCGGCCGAGCGACCGTGCGAAGTGCGTGTCGATCATCGCGTGCAGGAGCCCGCGGCGGCGCTGGTCCGGCCGGGCGCCGACCCACGTCAGCCCTGAGCACGCCACGGTGGCGCCGGGGACGGGGAGCTGGAACGGGAAGGACGCGTGCACCGAGGCCAGCGCCCCGCCGGGTGCCTCGACGCCCATCGTGCGGTCCCACGGGAGGGTCAGGGGCACGAGCGCATCGGTCTCCGGGGTGGAGTCGAACGCGAAGGCGAGGCGGTCCACCTCGAGGAACTCCTGCCGGCGGGACTCGGCGACCTCGACGACGCGGTATCCGTCCGGGAGCGGGCTCATGGGCCCCATCGTGGCCCAGGAGCCTCCTCCGTACGGAGGCAATATCCGTGAGCGGCCTGGTCTCACGCTCACGACCTGCGGATACGCTCGGGCGATGAGCACCCCGGGCTGGCCGACGCCTGGGCGGCTGCTGGCGGGCGCGCGACGGGCGGTGCACCGGCGCTCGTCCCGGGTCCACGCCGTCGCGAGCGTGGTGCTGCTCGCGAGCGCCGTCGCGATCGGGCTGGGCGTGCGGCTCGCCCCGGAGTGGGTCCCGCCGTCGACGTTCCTCCTGCTGGAGGTGGTGGCCGTCTTCTTCCTGCGGCAGCGGATGCTCGTGGTGCTGGGGGTCGTGATCCTGGTCCTCACCTGGTGGTTGTGGGTCGACGGTCCGCCGAGCATGATCCCTGGTGTCGTCGTCGTCATCGTGATCTCGGTGGTACTGACGCTGACGTTCGGGTGGCGCCGGCACCAGATCGGGCTGCAGGGCGCACCGGGCGACCGGATGCTCGTCGACCTGCGCGACCGGCTGTCCGCGCACGGGCGGGTGCCTCCGCTCCCACCGGGGTGGCGGGTCGACAGCGAGATCAGGTCGGCGCACGCCGATGCGTTCTCGGGCGACTTCATGGTCGCCGTCCTGCGGTCGACGTCGCTGCTGGAGATCGCGCTCGTCGACGTGTCCGGCAAGGGGCAGGGTGCCGGTGTGCGGTCGCTGCAGCTCTCCGGAGCGTTCGGCGGCCTGCTGGGCGCGATGCCCCGCGAGGGCTTCCTGCCCGCCGCGAACGCCTACCTGCTGAACCAGCACTGGGACGAGGGGTTCGCGACCGCGGTGCACGTCGCGGTCGACCTCGACTCGGGCGCCTACTGGGCCGCCTCGGCGGGTCATCCTCCGCCGCTGCACCTGCACGCGGGCGCGGGCCGGATCCAGGTCGTGAACACGGTCGGCAGCCCCGCGCTCGGCGTGGTGAGCGACATCGCGTGCCCTCCCCAGCTGGGCCGCCTCGACCACGGTGACGTGCTGCTGCTCTACACCGACGGGCTGGTCGACGCACCGGGCACCGACCTGGACCGGGCGCTCGACCGCCTCATGGGTGCCGCGGACGCCGTGCTCGGCCCTCGGCGCGGAGGAGCGGCCGCGGTCCTGGCGCGGGTTGCAGCCGCGGACGACGACGACCGTGCCCTCGTGCTGGTGCACCGGGACTGACCGCCCGTCGGGGACGGCGCGGAGGTCAGTCGTCGGGGAACCACACGGCTCGCCGCAGCGCGACCCGGGTGCCGTCCGCGACCATCGGCGTGCCGTCGGCGACGAGCAGCGCGACCGCACGCGCCGCGTGCCGGGCGGGCGGGCTCCCGGTGGCGTTGACGACCCGCCACCACGGCACCTGCGACCCCGCCCGACCCATGACCTGTCCGACCTGCCGGGGTCCGCCTCGCGGCGTTCGACCTGCGGCGAGAGCGCGGTCGGCGAGCACCTCGGCGATCAGGCCGTACGTCATCGCGCGCCCCGCCGGGATCGCGGCGACGAGGTCGAGGACCGCCTCGACGTACTCGTCGTCCACGGTCAGGGGGCGAGCACCTGCGCCACGGCAGGCAGGGTCCGAGGGTCGGCCTGGACGAGCATCGTCGTGATCGCGGTGGAGCGCCACGCCGGGAGCTGGGCGCGGATGTCGTCCGCCGTCCCGACGAGTGCGATGTCCTGGACGAGCTCGGTGGGCACGGCGGCGACGGCGCGCGCTCGGTCGCCTCCCAGGTAGTGCGCCTGGATCTCGTCGCACGCCTCCGTGTACCCGAGCCGGTCGAGCACGGCGCGGTGGAAGTTGGCGCCCTTGGCGCCCATGCCTCCCGCGTAGAGGGCGACGAAGGGCCGCACGGTGTCCGCCGCGGACTCGACGTCGTCGCCGAGCACCACGGGCACGGTGGCGGTCACCTCGAACTCGTCCGCGGGGCCGCGTTCGGGCGCCCGTCGCGCGAACCCCTCGGCGAGCAGTGCCCGGTACTCGTCGTCCATCCGCGGCGAGTAGAAGAGCGGGAGCCAGCCGTCGGCGATCTCGGCGGTCATCACGGTGTTGCGCGGCCCCTCGGCGGCGAGGTGGATCGGGAGGTCCGCTCGCAGGGGGTGCACCGTCGAGCGGAGGGCCTTGCCCAGCCCGGACCCCTGGTCGGCCGGCAGCGGCAGCGTGTAGAAGTCGCCCGAGAACGTCACGGGCGCCTGGCGGGCCAGCACCTGGCGCACGATGGCGACGTACTCCCGGGTCCGGGCGAGCGGCTTGGGGTACGGCTGGCCGTACCAGCCCTCGACGACCTGCGGGCCGGAGGCGCCGAGGCCGAGCACGAACCTGCCGCGGGAGAGGTGGTCGAGCGTGAGGGCGGCCATCGCGGTCGCGGTGGGCGTCCGTGCGGAGAGCTGCGCGATGGCGGTGCCGAGCCGGATGCGGGACGTGCGGGCGCCCCACCAGGCGAGCGGGGTCAGCGCGTCGGAGCCGTAGGCCTCGGCGGTCCAGACGGAGTCGAAGCCGAGCTGCTCCGCGGCGAGGACCGCCTCCTGTGCGCCGGGTGGGGGACCTGCCGACCAGTACCCGGTGTGATAACCCAGCCGCATGGTTCTCCTCGTCGTCCAGCGTCCAGCGTCCACGTCGACGCGCGCGTCACGCTACCCGGGCGCGGTCGGCGAGCGTGTTGAGCAGGGCGGCCGCCGTCGCCGCGTCGTCCACCGTGACGACCAGGGACCGGCCGCCGGTGCGCTCCACGAGCAGCCCGTCACCGCTGCGCACGACGATGCCGACGCGGCCTGCCCGGCCGACGCGGTAGCCCCAGCCGCCGAAGTCGCGGAACGGCTGCACCTGCACCACCTCGGCACGGACGACCTCGTCGAGCGGGACGCTCTGTCGCGGCCAGCCGAGCCCGGAGCGCACCGCGAGCCCTCGACCGTCGACCCTGACGGTGAACGACGCCATCGACGCGACGAGGAGCGTGGCCACGGGCACGGCGGGCACGAGTGCGGCCGGCGTCCGCAGGACCACCGCCACCACGAGCGCGGGGACGAGCAGGACGGAGACGACGACGACGAGGACGCCTCGGCTGCGGACGTGCCGGACCCATCCGGCCCGTTCGGCGGCGCCGAGCGGAAGTCGGGCAGCGTCGTCGGGCACGTGGTCCGTGGTGGGAGCCGGTCGGTCGCCCGGTGTCAGGACCGCACCCAGCGCCGCCGCCACGATGCCGGCGAGGAGGGTCAGCAGCACCACGCCGTCTGCCGACGGCGCCTGCGTCCAGTCGGCGATCCCGCGCTGCAGCCCGAGCGTGCCGAGCACGAGGGTGCTCATGAATCCTGCGCACCCGAGCGAGAAGCCGGCGCCGAGGCGCCGGGTGAGGGCGGCGTGGCCGGCGAAGAACGCGAGCGCCCAGCCACCGGCGCTCAGGACGGTCGCGGCGATCGCCGAGCCCCCGACGGAAACCGCCGGCCGAGCCCGAGCCGTCAGGCCCGTCCGGTCCCCAGTGCACCGCGACCGGGTCGGGCAGGTCCCCCCACCAGGGCAGTGCGACGACGACCGTCCCGGCGGTGATCACGAGCGGCACGACGAGCGCGAGCGCGGTGCTGGCGACGCGGTGAGGGACCGTGCGGACGTCGATGGGCGTGCTGGGGGAGGTCATGCGGTCGACTCCTCGGTGAATGCGCCCTTGAGCAGGGCGGTCGTCGTCTCGGGCGCGAGGCCCAGCGCGCGGGAGGCGCGGACGACCTCGGTCAGCGCGGAGCGCAGCGGGGCGTAGTCGAGGGCGGCGTGCTCGCTCACCACGGCGCCACGGCCGCGGCGCAGCTCGATGAGGCCCTCGTCGCGCAGGTCCTGGTACGCCCGCAGGACGGTGTGGAGATTGATCTCGAGCGCCGCGGCCAGGTCCCGCGCGGCGGGGAGCCGGGTGCCGGGTGCGAGGTCGCCGCGGGCGACGGAGGCACGTACCTGGGCGGCGAGCTGCGCGAACAGGGGCTCGGTCGAGGTGGGGTCGATGCGCAGCAGCACGACGGCGACTCTAGTTGTTAGGCGACAACTAGAACAAGTAGGCCGTCAGATGTAGATCGCCGGGTCGTCGACCTCGACGTCGAACGCCGCCTTGGAGGGCCGGAGCCGGATCTGCGCCGGTACGCCCACCGCGATCGCACCGGACGGGACGTCGTGGATCACCACGGCGTTCGCCCCGATCTGTGCACCCGACCCGATCCACACCGGACCGAGGATCTTCGCGCCGGCGCCGACGACCACGTGGTCGCCGAGGGTGGGGTGCCGCTTGCCGTGCCGCATGGTCTTCCCGCCGAGCGTCGACCCGTGGAACAGCACCACGTCGTCCCCGACCTCGGCCGTCTCACCGATGACCACGCCCATGCCGTGGTCGATGAACAACCGGCGGCCCAGCCGGGCCCCGGGATGGATCTCGATGCCGGTGGCTGCCCGCGCGAGCTGGGAGACCAGTCGCGCGGGCAGCCGCAGGGAAGGCGTCCGCCACATGTGGTGCGCCAGCCGGTACACCCACACCGCGTGCACCCCCGGGTACGCCAGACCGACCTCGAGCATGCTGCGGGCCGCGGGGTCGCGGTGCCGGGCAGCCTCGAGGTCCTCCCGGAGGACGGCGAAGAAGTGGAGCGGCTCGGACATGTGGATGGGTGCCCCCGTCGGCGTGGCTGTCGTGGTCCTGTTGCTCGCGTCGCTCAGTCGAGCAGGTCGGCGTACAGCACGGTGGACAGGTAACGCTCACCGAACGAGGGGATGATCGCGACGATCAGCTTCCCGGCGTTCTCGGGGCGGTGCGCCAGGAGCGTCGCGGCGTGCAGGGCGGCACCGGACGAGATACCCACCAGCAGGCCCTCCTCGGCAGCAGCCCGGCGGGCGACGGACACGGCCGTCTCGGCGTCCACGTCGATGATCTCGTCGTAGATCGTCGTGTCCAGGATCTCGGGCACGAAGTTCGCGCCGATGCCCTGGATCTTGTGCGGGCCGGGGGCGCCGCCGTTGAGGATCGGCGACTCGGCCGGCTCGACGCCGACGATCTGCACGCCCGGCTTGCGCTCCTTGAGCACCTGGCCGACGCCGGTGATGGTGCCGCCGGTGCCGATGCCCGCGACGAGGATGTCGATCTCGCCGTCGGTGTCGGCCCAGATCTCCTCGGCCGTCGTGCGGCGGTGGATCGCCGGGTTGGCCTCGTTGGCGAACTGGCGGGCCAGGACCGCACCCGAGCGCTCGGCGACGATCTCGTCGGCCTTGTTGACCGCACCCTTCATGCCCTCGGAACCGGGCGTGAGGATGAGCTCCGCGCCGAACGCGCGCAGCAGGAGGCGCCGCTCCTTCGACATCGTCTCGGGCATCGTCAGGACCACCTTGTACCCGCGCGCCGCACCGACGAACGCGAGCGCGATGCCGGTGTTCCCGGAGGTCGCCTCGACGATGGTGCCGCCGGGCTTGAGCTCACCGGACTGCTCGGCGGCATCGATGATCGCGACACCGATGCGGTCCTTGACGGAGTTGGCGGGGTTGTAGAACTCGAGCTTGCCGACCACGGTGGCGGGGGCGCCGTCGGTGATCTTGTTGATGCGGACGAGCGGGGTGTTGCCGATGAGCGCCGTCGCGTCGTCGTAGATGCGTGCCATGGTTCCTCTTCGGTCGAGCCGCCGGGTGGTCCGGCGACGAGTGGGGGGACGTGGTCCTGCGAGGACGGGAGTACCGCGCGCCGGGCTCGGGAGCGACGTCATGCGGTGGTGGGGCCGCGGGGCGAGCGCTGGCGCACGGGGCGCACCCCGGTCGGGGGCTTCCTCACGCGGAGGAGCAGCCAGCGCTCTACAGACAGCGACAACAGGCGCGCGCCGCGGGGGCGTGCGGGGCGGAGGCGGCGGTGCTGTGATGCACGCTCATCGCCCTCCTTCTGTGCCGCAGCCACCAGGTGTGTCACCGGTGCCGCAGGTGGGGCCGCACGGATGCGCGACCGCAGTCGGGCCGACCGTAGCGCCTGCGTGGCGGTGGGCGCAAAGGTTCCCCGCCAGATGGACACCACAGGGCGTTCGCGCTGGTGGTGCGAGGGCCGGGCCACGGACCGGCCACGGACCGGCCGGGGGCGTGGGAGCCTCCGGCCGGTCCCGCGCGGTCAGCCGGCCGGGTCGTCCGTCTTCTTCACCGTGAGCGCGACGGTGCTCCCGGCGTCGACCTCGCCCGAGGTCGGGTCCTGGGTGACGACGACCCACAGCGTCGGGTCGTCGATGGTGCGGCCCTGGCCGGTGGCATCGGTGGCCTCGACCTGGAGGCCGCGCGCCTCGAGGGTCTCCTGGGCGGTCGCGAGGAGCAGGTGCGTCTGGTCGATGACCTCGACAGAGCCGGAGTCGGTGGTCACCTGCGCGTCCGCGGTCGACGTCGTCTCGGCTGCCGAGTCGTCGCCTGAGCTGTCGGACGAGCACCCGGCGAGCAGTGCGGCGCTCGACGCGAGAGCCAGGACGAGACTGGCGCGGGTGATGGACTGCTTCATGGCGTAGCCCCCTGGGGAGATCGTGGCAGATTGCCTCCGGGCCGTGACGGCCACGGGATGCGGGCGAAGCCCGCGACGGCCGCAGGACGTCGCTGTGCGGCACGGTCGACCGTAGCGGCGACCACTGACACGAGTCGTGCTCATTTGGGACCCGCCGGCACAGGTCTGACCGGCCGCGCCGCCCACGGCGGCGGGAGCCGGCCGGGCGGCGGTGTCAGGACCGCGAGAGGTCGGCGTGCAGGCCCACGCCGGCTGCCGCGGTCGCGACGGTGACGTCGAAGAGGACCGCGTAGTCGTCGGCGAAGCCGCGCAGGTGGCCGAACAGCTCGGCCGAGACGGCCCCGACGAGCGAGCAGAACAACGTGGCGGAGCGGGTGGCGGTCCTGAGCTCGTCGTCCGGGAGCGGATGGGCATCGACCCGGCCGAGTGCCGCCACCTGGGGGCTCACGGCGCCGTGCGGGTCGAAGTCCGGTCCCGTCGGCTCGAGCCCGCCCTCGGCCACGGCCTGCCTGAGGATCCCGGCGATCACGCCCCACAACCGCAGCGCGGACGCCACGGTGTCGTCAGGTGCGCGGTAGCCGCGCACGGGTGTCCCGTAGACGAGCTCGAAGGCGTACGGCTGGGCGAGGGCCCACCGGCGGACGGCCCGGGCGACCTCCAGCCACGCCTGCGAGGGCGCGGTCCCTGCGGCGCGGGCGTCGGAGGCGGCCGCCTCGGCGACGGCGCCCACGGCGTCGTAGGTCTCGATGATGAGCAGCGTCAGGAGCGCGTCCCGCGACTCCACGTACCGGTACACGGCCGAGGACGTGACCCCGAGGTCCCGGGCGACGGCGCGCAGCGAGAGCGCGGCCGCACCGTCGGCCTCCAGCCGGACGCGCGCAGCCGCGAGCAGCTCGGCCATGACCTGGGCTCGCGCCCGCTCGCGCGCGCTCGCCGGGACGGACTGCACTTCCGAGGGCGTCATGCGCCCAGTGTGCCGGGTGCCGCCGCCGCGTGCGAGCACTGATCTCATGTCGGAGCACCGCTCTTGTGCTCGGTGGGCCATTCGTGCAACTGTGTGCCCACAAGAGAGCATCGCTCACAATAGAGAGCAGCGCTCTCGAAAGAGGGAGAACAACTGATGGCGCGTCACGTGGTCCTCGGCAAGGGTGCGGTCGGCTCGACCCTGGTGAACCTGCTCGTCGAGCGAGGGGAGTCGGTGCTCGTCGTGAGCCGCTCGGGCGGACGGGGTGTCGTCGACGGTGTCGAGCACGTGGCGCTCGACGCGACCGACGGCACCGCGCTCGCCCGTGCCGCCGCGGGTGCGGAGGTCCTCTACAACTGCGCGACCCCGCCCTACCACCGGTGGCCCCGGGACTGGCCCCCGCTCATGGCCGGCGTCCTCGACGCCGCCGCGGCCACCGGAGCGGTGCTCGTCACCGCCGGCAACCTCTACGGGTACGCGACGGAGGGCGCCGTCATGACCGAGGCGTCGCCGCTCGCGGCCACCGACGCCAAGGGAGCCGTGCGGGCCGAGATGTGGCGCCAGGCGGAGCGGCGTCATCGGCGGGGCGAGGTCCGGGCGACCGAGGTGCGCGGGGGCGACTACCTCGGACCGCTCGCCGACTCGCAGGCGCACGCCGGGCCACGGCTCCTCGGCCCGGTCCTGTCCGGGAAGGTCGTCCGGACGCTCGTCGCCGTGGACCAGCCGCACAGCTGGACCTACCTCCCCGACTTCGCCCGTGCGCTCGTCGCCGCCGGCGCCACGCCCGAGGCCTGGGGGCGCGCCTGGCACGTTCCCACGGCCGAGCCGCTCACGTTCCGTGAGCTCGCCGACCGCTTCGCCGGCGCCGCGGGCGCGCCGCCGGCTCGCGTGCGCCCCCTGCCCGCCGGCGCCGTGCGCGCCATCGGGCTGGTCGCGCCCGTGGTCCGCGAGATCGCCGCTGTCGGTGACCACTTCTCGCGCCCCTACGTGATGAGCACGGCGGCGTCGGAGCAGGTCCTGCAGACCACGGCGACACCGTGGTCGACGGTCGTGTCGGAGACGCTGGCAGCCCGTGCGGCATCCGTCGCTGCGTGACCTGGGGACGGCGGTGTGGTCGGCTCGGGCACCGTTCAGAACTTCGGTGCCACGACGTCCGGGAAGGACTTGCCCGCGTCGAGCACCAGTGCCCGGGCCTTGTCCACGTAGCCCGCCCAGTAGGCCACGGTCGCGGTGTCGGCCCTGACCACGTTCAGCACCTGGAGCGCACGCTTCACGGCGTCCGAGTACACGTTGAGGTTCCGGACGGTCTCGTCCCGGTAGACCTTCGCGCCACCGGCGGAGATCCCGGTCGCGGCGGCGTACTTCAGCTCGTACGCGTACGACTGGATCTCGCGCAGCGCGTCGTTGAGCGCATAGCCCGGGTGGTCGTTGACCTTGTCGTCCAGGCTCTTGACCTTCGCGGCGTCGAAAGGCGTGCTCCCGAGGCTCAGGTGCTCCGTCCTGTCCGGGCCTTCGACGGTCTCGAGGTTGTGGACCCACATGTCGCGCCCATCCACGTGGAGCTCGTCCGGCTGGTCGGCGCTCTGCAGGGCGTGCACGAACTCGTGGAAGATGACCGAGCGGAACCGGCTCGCCGACGTGAGCGCCGAGTCGCCGAACGTGATCGACACGCCGTCGGCGTGCGCGACGGTGACCGCCGAGTCGCCCAGGGAGGCGTCGGACCTGACCTCCAGGCCGACGGCCGCGCCCCCGCCTGTTCCCAGCAGCACCGAGGCGCCGTCGAGCGTGTCGGTCATCCTTCCCTTGCCGGTCGCCGCCTTGAGCACAGAGCGGAGGCGGGTCTGTGCGTCGAGGGCCAGCGCGGCCTTGTCCGGGTCCTTCTTCCTCGACGCGCCGAAGGTCGCGAAGGCCTCACCGAGGGCGGAGATCACGTCGTTCATGTTCTGGTGGACCGCGGGCTTGTCGTAGGCCTCCGTGCGCTGGACGACGACCTCCGGCCCGCCCCCGCTTACGAGACTGCTCACCCCGGTGTTGCCGACCAGCCGCTGCAGCCGGAGCAGGTCTCCCGACGTGATGTGCCCCGAGGTTGCGGGCAGCCCCCGCGTGGAGAGCCCCGGTCGGCGTCGCCGAGGTGGGAGGACGACGAGTGCCGCGCGGGCGGTCCGCGCGGTGGCACCCAGGCGGTCGTGCGTCCCGTCCACGTCGCTCCCCTCGCGTCGGCAGGTCGTACGCCGTCGACGCCGGCCGACGTCCGCCCGGTGCTGTCAGGCGTCTCGACGCGCGAGCCGCAGCACGGGGATCGTCCGCGTCGTGCGCTCCTCGTAGGAACGGAAGCCCTCCGACAGGGCGGTGAACCGGGCCCAAGCCGCATCGCGCTCGGCGCCGGTCAGCTGCGTCACGCGGACCGGCACCGTGCCGTCGTCCGGTGTCTCGATCTCGACGTCCGGGTGCGCGAGCAGGTTGTGGAACCAGGCGGGGTTCTCCGGTGCACCGGCCTTCGAGGCGGCGACGAGCCAGGCACCGTCACCGTCCCGGATGCCGGCCACCGGGCTGACGCGCTCGGTGCCCGTCCTCGCCCCGCGGTGGTGCACCAGGATGAGGCCCTTGCCGAACCCGTTCGTCTGGACGACGCCGCCGTTGGAGCGGAACTCGTCGATGATCTGCTGGTTCCAGTCGCTCATGCGCTCAGTGTCGCGCCGGCCGGGGTCAGCCCGCGACCCGTCGTCGCGCGGCGACCTCGCCCGGTGTCGACGAGGGTTGCGCGCGCCGGTCCACCTCACCGCCTGGATGACGACGGTGCGGTCGTTCGTCGGGGCGAGCGCGCTCGACGAACGGAGCGACGAGCCCGCCTGCTCGCCGCTACCGCTGCCCGGACGGTTCTGCCGTCCAGGCCGGCCCGGTGGTGTCCCGCACCGTCAGCGACGTCGCCAGCTCGACGTGCCGCGACGGCGGGTGTGCTCCCGAGGACATGGCGAGGACCGTCTGCACGGCCAGCCGTCCCATCCCGTCCAGGTCCTGGCGGACCGTCGTCAGGGCGGGAGTGGTCCACGCCGCCTGCGGGGTGTCGTCGAAGCCCACGACGCTCACCTGGCCCGGGACCTGCACCCCGAGCCGGTGGGCCGTGGCCAGCACCCCGACGGCGATCTCGTCGTCGGCCGCCATGACGGCGGTGGGCGGTGCCGTCATGGTGAGCAGGTCCCTGGC
Organism: Cellulomonas sp. URHB0016; assembly: GCF_054057935.1. Classification (NCBI taxonomy): domain Bacteria; kingdom Bacillati; phylum Actinomycetota; class Actinomycetes; order Micrococcales; family Cellulomonadaceae; genus Cellulomonas; species Cellulomonas sp. URHB0016. The sequence goes on from NZ_JBSRZU010000001.1 coordinate 4,122,756, forward strand.
ATGCCGGACGCCCGTGTCGACATCGAAACGGTCGCTCCGCACCAGCGTGGGGTCCAGGTCGATGCCCGCCTCGTCGAGGGCCGCGCGATACCCGTGGAACCGGTCCCGGGCGGCGTCCGAGGTCTCCGGGCCTCCCACCCACGCGATGCGTCGGTGGCCGAGCGCGATGAGATGGTCCGCTGCAGCGCGGGCACCCGCCCAGTTGCTCGACCCGACGCTGACCATCCGCCGGTGCCGGGCGTCGACGGGGTCCACCATGACGAAGGGCAGCCCGGCGTCCGCGGCGGCGCCCAGCAGCGCGTCCGGCTCGGACAGGGTCAGACCGACGATCCCGACGGCACCGGACGAGCGCTGCTCGGCGATCCAGGCCCGGGCTGCCGCACGCTGCGTGCGGGCCGCTCGGTCGGGTGCCAGACGGGTGAGCAGGTCGAGGTGGGCGTCGGTGGCCGACGCGAGGACCCCTTGCAGCACGTTCAGGACGTAGGGCGACGCGGGGATGTCGAAGACCACGGTGAGCGCTCGGCGCGCGTTGCCCGAGGCCGCCGGCGAGCCGGCCCGGTACCCGAGCTCCGCCACGGCGGCGAGCACCCGTTCCCGCGTGCTGGTGGCCACGTCGAGGCGCCCGTTCAGCGCCTTCGAGGCGGTCGCCGGTGACACACCCGCTGCCGTCGCCACGTCGGCCAGCGTGGGCTTGCCCCGCTGCGGACGACCGACCATGGGCCGAATCCCTTCGAAACTGTTTTCGCTTCCCGGCAGGCTGCGTCCCTCTCGCCACCGCCCGCAGTGTCGCCTACCCTAGTCGCGCCGACCGACCAAGGTCGAAATCTTTCGACATCCTTTCGGAGCTCCGATGCCTTCCTCTGCCGAGCCGTCCCTCCTCCAGATCGACGGCCGGGTACCGGACGAGCGCGAGCTCAGGCACGTCTGGAGCGCCTGCCTCGGTGCGGGCCGGGCGAACGAGGTGCTGCGCGCCGACTGGCAGCACCACTTCCGCGAGGCCGTCGACGTGCTGGGTGCGCGTTACGTGCGGTTCCACGGCGTCTTCCACGACGACATGTTCGTGTACCGGGTCAGCGACGGCGGTGGCTTCGGACCGCCCCAGCCGCTGGCCGAGCCCCTCTACACCTACTCCTACGTCGACAAGGTGTTCGACGCCGTCCTCGCTGCCGGGGCCCGCCCGTTCGTGGAGCTCGGCTTCATGCCCAGCGAGCTCGCCACGCAGACCGGGACGGTGTTCTGGTGGAAGGCGCACGCCAGCCCGCCGCAGGACATGGCGCGATGGGTAGAGCTGGTCAGCACGACGGTCCGGCACTGGATCGAGCGGTACGGCATCGACGAGGTCCGGGAATGGCGCTTCGAGGTGTGGAACGAGCCGAACCTCGTCCCGCACTTCTGGACCGGCACGCGGACGCAGTACTTCGAGCTGTACGAGGCCACGGCCCGGGCGATCAAGGACATCGATCCCCGGCTCAGGGTCGGCGGACCGTCGACGAGCGTCTTCGTCCCGGACGCCCGCTACGACGGGGAGACGGAGGACAGGTCGGCCGAGGTCGGGACCGCCGAGACGACCGACCCCGACGCGCTCCACTGGAAGCCGGTGTGGATCCACGAGTTCGTCGACTGGTGCGCCACGCGTGACGTGCCGGTCGACTTCCTGTCCACCCACCTGTACCCCACGGACTACGCCTTCGACGCCGACGGGCAGGGACACCCGATCGAGCGGCACGTCGACGCGACCTACGACGACCTGGTCGTGATGCGCGCGATCATCGACGGGAGCCCGTTCCCGGACGCCGAGCTGCACATCAGCGAGTGGTCCAGCTCGCCGTCGAGCCGGGACCGGATGCACGACACCCTCTTCGCCGCCACCTACATCACCCGGGCGTTCCTGCGGGGCGCCGCTCTGGCGGACTCGATCTCGTACTGGACCTTCACCGACGTCTTCGAGGAGGGCGGCGCCGGCATCGGTCCGTTCCACGGCGGCTTCGGTCTGGTCAACGAGCAAGGCATCCACAAGCCCACGTTCCACGCGATGGCGATGCTCGCGCGGCTGGGGGACAGGCTGCTGTCGTCGACGCCGCACGGGGTGGTCACGCGCCGGAGCACGGACGGAGCGTTCGCCGCGGTCTTCTTCAACTACCCGGACGACATGGGCACGACGGCGATCGGCTCGCGGATCACCTACGAGGCGACACGCCCGCTCGCCGACAAGGGCCCGACCCGCGTGGTCCAGCACACCGTCGGCGGGCTCGCACCAGGGACGACGCTCGCCGTCGAGGTGCTCGACTGGGATCACGGCAACGTCGCCGAGGCGTGGCACCAGATGGGCGAGCCGCTCAACCTCACGCCGCAGCAGACACAGCGGCTCCGCGACGTCGCCGACGGCCTGCACCGTGACACCCTCGTCGTCCCCGACACGGGGGTCCTGGAGCTCCGGCTGGAGCTGCGTCCGTGGGCTGTCGTGTCGGTCGTGCAGGACCTGCGGTCGCCCTCCGTCAGCCCGTGACCGAGCCGGGTCCCCCCTGGTCGCCGCCGCGGTCCCGCAGGTGGACGGCGGGCGCCTCGTCGTGGCTGCCGGGAGGGGCTCTCGTGGCTGGGACGCCAGCCCGTCCGCGGACGTCGGAGCGAGAGGCGCCACCGCCGTCGTCCCGGGCTCGGGGGTCGGGTGTTCCGAGGCGGCAGATTTTAACGATATTATCTGCACCCTCGCGGCGCGGCGGTCGGACGGTCGAGGCCTCGCGGGGTCTCCCGCCTGACACAATGCCCGCAGGAGGATGCCGATGGTGAGGATGTCTGACGTCGCGCGCGAGGCCGGCGTGTCGGTCATGACCGTCTCGAACGTCCTCAACGACCGCCTCCCCGTCGGCGCGCCGACCCGCGCGCGGGTCCTGGCCGCGGTGGAGTCGCTCGGGTACGAGGTGAACCTCACCGCCCGGCACCTGCGGGCGGGACGGACGGACACGGTCGCCCTCATCGTGCCGAGCTTCCACGACTACTTCGGCGAGGTCGCCGACCAGATCGCGCCCCTCGTCGAGGAGCACGGGCGCCACCTGGTCCTGGAACGGACGAGCGCGAGCCCCGAGCACGAGATGGAGTCGCTGAGCGTCGCCAGGCTCCAGCTGTACGACGGCGTCCTGCTCTCCGTGGCCGGTCTCGATCCCGAGCAGCTCGGACGGGTACGGACGTCCAAGCCGATCGTGCTCCTGGGGGAGCGCGACGTCCCCGACCACTTCGACCATGTCCGGCTCGCGAACGAGCAGGGGGCGCACCTCGCCACGGCCCACATGATCGAGCGCGGCTCCCGCCGGATCCTGGCGCTGGGATGCACGCTCGACCGCGCCCACATGATGTCGTCGGACCGTCGGCTCGGCTGGGAGAACGCGCACCGGGAGGCCGGCCTCCCCGTGGACGAGCGGTACGTCGTGCCGGTCCCGTCCTTCTCCTCGCACGGTGCACGTGGAGCCGTCCTCGACGTGATCGCGTCGGGTCTGCCGTTCGACGGCATCTTCGCCGCGACCGACGTCATCGCCCTCGGGGCCGTCGCAGGGCTCGCCGATCGAGGGCTGCGCGTGCCCGACGAGGTCCAGCTCGCAGGGTTCGACAACCTCGACGTCTCGAGCTTCGTCCCTCCCGGGATCACGTCGGTGGACCCGAACCACCGCGGGGTCGCGCAGCATGCCGTCCGTCTGCTGGACCAGCGGATGGCGGGCGGCGCCGGGCCCGCCGAGCATGTCGTGGCACCGGTCAGCCTGGTGGTGCGCGGGTCGACGCGGGGCGGCGGGTAGCCGGCACCGACGCACAGCGCCACCGTGCGCGCGGCATCACCTGTCCCCGCCGCGCCCGCAGGAAGTCATCGAGAGGAACACTGTGAGCACGATCTCGACCGCCGTCATCGACCTGGACCTGCCGGGCCCGACGATCTCCCGGCACGTCTACGGCCACTTCGCCGAGCACCTCGGCCGTTGCATCTACGGCGGGTTCTGGGTGGGCGAGGACTCCGCGGTGCCGCACGTGCGGGGAATTCGCTCCGACGTGGTGGACGCCCTGCGCGCGATCGCGATCCCGAACCTCCGGTGGCCCGGCGGCTGCTTCGCCGACGACTACCACTGGCGTGACGGCATCGGCCCGCGGGACGCCCGGCCCCGGATGGTGAACTCGCACTGGGGCGACGTGGTGGAGGACAACGCGTTCGGCACGCACGAGTTCATGGACCTGTGCGAGCTGCTCGGAGCCGACCCGTACGTGTCCGCGAACATCGGTTCGGGCACGGTGCGGGAGATGAGCGAGTGGGTCGAGTACCTGACCCGTGCGGACGACTCGCCGATGGCGGCGCTCCGCCGGGACAACGGGCGTCAGGAGCCGTGGCGGGTCCCGTTCTGGGGCCTCGGCAACGAGGCGTGGGGCTGCGGCGGGAACCTGCGCGTGGAGCAGTTCGCCTCGCTGGCCCGCCAGTACGCCACCTACGCCCGCGACCAGGGCGGCAACACCCTCCTGCGGATCGCCGCCGGGGCGGCTGACGCGGACTACCACTGGACCGAGACGCTGATGCGCTCGCTCGGCGACCTCGCCGCCGACCCTGCTGCCCCCGCGGGCCCGTTCCAGGCCGTCTCGCTGCACTACTACACGATGAGCGGCCCCTGGTCCGACAAGGGTGCCGCGACCGTGTTCACCACCGACGAGTGGTACCGGACGATGGCGCGCGCCCACTACATGGACGAGCTGCTGACGCGGCACTCCACCGTGATGGACCGTCACGACCCGCACCGCAAGGTGGGGCTCGTCGTCGACGAGTGGGGCACCTGGTGGAACGTCGAGCCTGGCACGAACCCCGGGTTCCTGTACCAGCAGAACACCCTGCGCGACGCCCTCGTCGCCACGGTCCACTTCGATGCCTTCCATGCCCACGCCGACCGCGTGGTCATGGCGAACATCGCCCAGACCGTCAACGTGCTGCAGGCGATGATCCTCACGGACCCCGACACGGGCGCCCTCGTCCTGACGCCCACGTACCACGTGTTCTCGATGAACGTCGGCCACCACGACGCCGCCGCGCTCACCGTGCACCTGCGCGACGTGGAGACACGTGACGTCGACGGCACCGCCCTGCCTCTGGTCTCCGCGTCCGCCTCCGTCAAGGACGACACCGCGCTGGTCTCGCTGTCGAACCTCGACGCCGACGCGGCCCGCACCCTGGTGCTGGACCTGCGGGGCCGCGACGTCGTCGGTCACACGGCACGCGTCCTGACGGCGCCCACGCTCGACGCGCACAACACCCCCGAGCAGCGCGACGCCGTGGCGCCCGCGCCCCACGCGGGGGTCCGGGCCCACCCGCGGGGCCTGGAGATCGACCTGCCGGCGCACTCGTACGTCACCGTCGCGCTCGAGCTCGGCTGACCGCGGACACGTCCCGGCGGTCGTGACCGGCGCCGCCGGTCGAGCCAGACGACATCACGCCGTCCTCCGGCGGCAGGCCGCGCGGAGGACGGCCCGCCGCCGCCCGAACCGGCGCTGCCGAACCGGCGCTGCCCGAACCGGCGCTGCCCGAACCGGCGCTGCGCGAACCGGACGGGCCGGCGGTCGGGCAGGTCCACTCGCGCCCGCGGGCAGGTCCGAGCGCCCTCGCGGGCACCGCGGGGGACCGTCCGGGCACGGTGCGGCCCCTCCGGGCACCACCGCGTATCAGGGGTCCGCACCCGCGCCTCGTCCAAGGTCGGCAGGGTGCGGCACGCCGAGTTCCTCCGGTGCCGCACGCACTCGTGGCCGCCCGGCGAGCCGGGTGGTCGGGACGGAGGTGCTGATGAGGATTCCCCGGTTCATGGTCGCGGCGGCTCTCGTCGTGGCCGCCATGGCGATCCCCGCTGCGGCGCCACCGTTGGACCCGCTGCCGTCCGGCATGGTCGGCATGGGCCATGAGGGGTACGAGATCAAGGGCGTCCACGACGCCCGGCTGGGAGCCGACGGCGTCCCGGTGATCAGGATCCATCGCGGGGACCGGCTCAGCTTCCAGAACGACTCGCGATGGGTGCACATCATCGGTCCCGGATCTCGCGGGCTGCTCACCGATCCGGGGCACGGGGCCATGGCGGCTCTGAAGATGCTCGAGGAGAACGACGTGTACACCACGCCCCCGTGGACGACGGCGGGCACCTTTCTCCTCACCTGCACCGTGCACCCCGAGATGAACGCCAAGGTCGTCGTCCTGCCCTGACGGGTGCCGTCCACAGAGCCGGCCGGTCACCAGATCGGCCACCGCCATTCTCGCTGCGAAGGGAGGTAACGCCATGAAGTCTCTGCTCAAGAGCGCCAAGCACGCGAAGTACGTGCTGGGTTCGCTGTCGGCCGTCATGTTCGCCGTCGGCGCCGGGAACGGCTTCTGACCGTCAGCCCAGACTGTCCGCCCGGGCACCATCCGGGCGGACAGTCTCCCCACCTCCGCACCAGGACAGGAGCACGCCGTGTTCGAGACCGGAGTCCGCCAGCTGCGCATGGCGCTGAGCATGACCTGGGGTCGACCGTTCAACACCGACTCGCTCACCCGGCTCGTCGCCGACGCGGTCGCCACGATCGCCGAGTTCGGTGAGCTCGGCCTGGAGGCGCGGGAGGTGATCGAGACGCCCTTCGCCGACGCCGCCGACCGGGCCGACCACGCGGACCGCTCGCTCCGGCGCACCGTCCGTCGGCTCGCGGACCTGTCGCCCTTCTACGCCGAACGGTTCGCCGCCGGCGGCTTCCAGGTGGGTACCGCCGACGCCACCACGCTGCTCGATGTGCCCGTGACCACGAAGCACGACCTCATGAGCCGCCCGCAGGACTTCATCTGCCACGGGAGCCGCCCGCACCTGGCCACCCGGACCACGGGGACCACCGGTCGTGCCCTGGAGATCTGGCTGTCCCGGTACGAGCTCGAGGTCGCGGCGGCGCTCGGCGCCCTGAGCGCGGTCCTGCACGACGAGCTCCACGTCGACGACCTGATGCAGGTGCACGTCAGCTCGCGGGCGACCGCCGCCGTGCAGCTCGCGTCCATGACGTGCCGGCTGGTGGGTGCACGCTGCCGGGTCCTGGGCATCATCGCCGCCGAGGATGCGCTCGACGCGCTCGCCGGCAGTGCCACCACGATGTCGGTCAACGCCAGCTATCTCGCCGAGCTGGTCGTCGCCGCCCAGCGCTGCGGCCTCGGCCCTGCCGACTTCCGGCTGCGCCGCATCGACTGCGTCAGCGAGATCCTCTCGCCTGCGGTGCGCGAGGCTGCCGAACAGACCTTCGGGGCACCGGTGTCGGACAACTTCGGCATGACCGAGGTCATCCCGGTGACCGGCACGAGCTGCTCGGCGGGGCACCTCCACCACGACCTGACCATGGGGCACGTGGAGGTCCTCGGTCTGGGGTCCGGCGTCGCGGCCGGCCCGGGGGAGCTGGGCTCGCTCGTCGTCACCCCGTACTTCCCCTATCGGGAGTGCATGCCGGTCCTGCGGTACGACACCCGAGACGTCGTGCGGCAGCTCGCCGGCCCGGCGGTGTGCGAGCAAGCCGGCATCCCCGCCACCAGCGCCGTGCTGGGCAAGGCGAGCCAGCTGATCGAGGTGACGCCGGAACGGGTCGTCACCCCGCGCGAGCTCGTCGAGGCGGTCGAGGACCTGCCCAGCAGACCCTGGCCGGCGCGCTTCCATGCGGAGCCGGACCATGGTCGCCTGCGCATCGACCTGCCGGCCGGTGCGGTGGCCGGCCTGAGCAGCGCCGGGCTGGCCGAGCACTTCGCCGGACACGGGCTCGACGCGCGGGTGCGGGTCCTCGACGACCACGAGGCGTCACGCCTGCGACGGGTCCGCAGCGACCTGCGGGAGCTCACCTTCGCCGCGCCCGAGCCGGTGCGAGCCTGACATGCCGACGCCGACCTCCTCCACTCTGCCCACCGTGCTCGCGTTGAGCGTGGCCCTCACGGGGACGCTCGTCACCATCGCGCTCTCGGTGGCCTACCTGCGCCGTGTGCGGCTGGACCGTCCCGCGATCGGGACGTTCAACGGTGTCGACGTCGTCGTCGTGTTCGGTTTCATCGTCGCGCTGCCGCTGCTCTACCTGGTCCTGCCGCTGACGCCGTTGCTCGTCGTCCTGGGTCTGACCTTCACCTCGGCCCTCGTGCTCGGCCTGCGGCCGCTCATCGGAGCCGGCGCGACGTGGATCGTCGTCGGGACGGTGGTCGCCGCGAACGTGTGGATGGGCCGGACGATGCTCGGCACCGTGACCGGCTGGCAGCTGTTCTGGCTCGAGAACGACGTGCTCGTGGTCTGTGCGGCCGTGACGACCGCGAACCTCTACGTGCAGGGCGGGATGCGGCTGCGGCACGTCGCCTGGTTCGGGCTGGTCCTGGCGGTGTACGACGCCGTCTTCACCTTCGTCTGGCCCGTCACCAACACCCTCGCGCAACGGTTCATCGGGTGGCCCTTCGACCCGTCCGTGGGCTTCCGCGTCGGCATCTACAACGCGACCGTCGGCCTGGGCGACCTGCTCATCTACGGCCTGTTCGTGATCGCCGCGCTGAAGGCGTACGGTCCGCGAGCGGCACGCGGCGCGGCGGTCATCGCCGTGACCTGCGGTGCGGTCGTGCCGGCGCTGCTCCCTGTGCTCACCGACGTGTTCATCGACGCACGGACCGACGTCATCGTGCCGGCGCAGGCGGCGTTCGGCCCCGCTGCCTTCCTGTACTACCGGTGGCTGCTGCGCACGTACGGCGCCGAGCGCACCATGGCCGGCTACCTCACCAGCCTCGACGCCGATCACCCCGGCCCGGCCCTGTCACTGGCGGGGAGCGTGCCATGAGGGTGGCGCCGCGTCAGTGGTACCGGAGGCATCGGGCGACGGTCGCGCTGGCGTCGGTGGCGCTCGCCGTGGCCCTCGGCCTCGGACTGACCGCACCCGCCACGTCCCCCGTGAGCGAGGGGCGGCCCGCCGCGCCCGGCACGGCGGGGGCGCCCGTCCACGGGCCATGAGCACCGACCGCCGGGCGGGCCACGCCGCCCTGCCGACGGTGCTGATCGTGCTCGGTGCGCTGGTCGCCGCCTGGCCGGTTCGTCCGTCGACCGGTGCCGGGGGAGCGGGGATCGGCGTCGATGCCGTCGTCGCACACGTGTCGGGGATGCTCGCGGGATACGGCGCGATCGTCCTCGTCGCCCTGATGTCACGGTGGCCGGTGATCGAGCGGGCGATCGGTGCCGACGAGCTCGCGCGGTGGCATGCACGCGGAGGCCGGCTCGTCATGACCCTCGTCGTCGCGCACGCCTGCGCCGCCGTCGCGGTCTGGGGCAGGGTCCGCGGTCTCGATGCCGGGAACGCCATGGTCGAGGTGGTACGGATGCCCGGCGTGGCCGCTGCGGTGGTCGCCGTCCTGCTCCTCCTGGCCGTCGCCGGCACCTCCGTCCGCCGTGCCCGGCGCAAGGTCAGGTACGAGACCTGGCACGGCATCCACCTGCTGAGCTACCTGGCGGTCGCCGCGGGGTTCGTCCACCAGCTGGCCGGACCGGACCTGGCCGGGCACCGGGCGGTACAGGTGGGCTGGTCGCTGCTCTACACGGCGGTGTTCGCGCTCGTCGTGCACCACCGGGTCCTCGTGCCGGTCCGCGCCGCGATGCGGCATCGGTTCCGGGTGGCGGCCGTCGTCGAGGAAGGCGTCGGCACCGTCTCCATCACGGTGGGTGGGGACCGTCTCGACGAGCTCCGGGCCGAGCCGGGACAGTACTTCCGGTGGCGTTTCCTGACACCGGACACATGGCTCAGCGCCCATCCGTTCTCCCTGTCGGCGCCACCGCGTCACGACGCCTTCCGCCTCACCGTCAGCGACCGGGGCGACGGGACCCGCGCGCTGCAGTCGGTCGAGCCGGGCACGTGGGTCGTCGCCGAGGGCCCGTACGGGATCCTGACCGAGCGCCGGCGCACCCGGCGTGACGTCGTGCTCATCGCCGGTGGGGTGGGCATCGCCCCGATGAGAGCGCTGTTCGAGACGCTGGCCATCCCACCCGGGGGCGACGTGCTCCTGCTCTATCGCACGGCCGATGCCGAGCACGCGCTGCTGGGCGACGAGCTCGACCGGCTCGCGACGCGGGCCGGCGCGCGGCTCCGCTATCTGACCCAGCCAGGTGGAGGACAGCTCACCACCGCCTCGCTGCTGGGCCGGGTGCCGGACCTGGTGAGGCGCGACGTGTACGTGTGCGGGCCGCCGGCGATGACGCGGATGCTCATGGCGGACCTGACCCGTGCCGGGCTGCCGCGGGCACAGCTGCACGCCGAGGGGTACGGGTGACCTGAGCAGGTTCTTCCGCCCCGACGAGCTCATGGACCGCTGCCGGAGTCCGGCCGCCGGAGCCGGAGCGCCGGCCTGCGACCGCGTCCGGGGCAACCAGTTGCGGCACCGCAGGAGCGGGCGAACCATGGGCTGGCCGGCCCTTCGATCGACGGAGATCGCCATGTCCGCTCCGATGCCCGCAGTGCGTCCCGCCCCCACCCGTCACTGGCGCCGTGTGCTCGCGCTGGTCATGGCCGTCGCCCTCCTCGCGATCGTGCCGACCGGGTCGCCCGCCTCGGCGGCGTCGCCGTCACCGGTCGTCGGCGTCGGCTCCGGCCGGTGCCTCGACGTGAACGGCGGCAGTCGCACCCCGGGGGCGAGGGTGATCATCTACGACTGCAAGGGCTCGTCGAACCAGTCATGGACGCTCACGCCGGCCGGCGAGCTGACGGTCTACGACTCGCAGACCTGCCTCGACGCCGGGCAGTCGCCGGCGCGAGGCGCGGCCGCGCGGATCTCCGCGTGCAACGGCTCCGCCGGCCAGCGGTGGCGGGTCGACGCCGACGGCCTGATCACGCACACCAGCACCGGTCTGTGCCTCGACGTCAGGGGCGCGGGCACCGCCAACGGCACGCCGGTGATCATCTCGACCTGCCACGGACTGCCGAACCAGCGGTGGACCAGCGGGTTCGGCGCTCCGGACGGTGTCCCGCCGACGGTCCCCGCCAACCCGCGGGTGAGCAACCTGGCGTGCAGCTCGGTGACGTTCTCGTGGGACGCGTCCACCGATGCGGTCGGGGTCGCGTACTACGACGTGTTCCACGACGGCCAGCTGGTCAGCACCGTCAGCGGCACGACCCTGTCCACGACGCTGGCGGTCGTGGCGGGGGTGCGCTGGGGTCTGTACGTCAATGCGCGCGACGCGGCCGGCAACGTGTCGCAGGCGAGCACGACGGTGTTCGTCACACCTCCGCAGTGCCAGGTCGACACGACGCCTCCGACCACGCCGACCGGCCTCGTCGCCTCGGTCTCCGGCACCACCGTGACCCTCCGGTGGACCGCCTCGACGGACGACACGGGAGTGCGCGCCTACGACGTGTATCGCGGCGGGACGAAGGTCGGGACGGTGACGGGCACTGCGACCGTGCCGCCGGGCACGTCCTTCGTCGACAGCGGTCTCGCGGCGAGCACGGCGTACCGCTACGACGTCGTGGCGCGCGACGGTCAGGACAACGCCTCGGCGCACAGCGCAGCGGTCGCCGTGACGACGGGTGCGGCGTGCGGCGCATCCGTGTGCGGCGTGACGCAGGTCGGCACCGACAACGACATCCCGTGGGGTCTGACGACCCTGCCGGACGGCAGCATCCTGTACACCCGGCGCGACGCGCACGACATCGTGCGCCTCGACCCGACCACCGGCGTGAGGACGACGGCCGGGACGGTGCCGGGCGTCGAGGGGACGGACGGTGAGGGAGGTCTCCTGGGCCTGGCCATCGCCCCGACGTTCGCGACCGACCACTGGCTCTACCTCATGCTCACGTCGGCGACCGACAACCGCATCGTGCGCGTGCGCTACGAGAACGGCGCGCTCGTGCCGTCGAGCCTGCAGGTGCTGCTCACGGGGATCCTGCGCAACAAGTACCACAACGGCGGCCGCCTGCGGTTCGGCCCCGACGGCAAGCTGTACGCCGCCACCGGGGACGCGCAGAACGGCGCGTACGCGCAGGACATCGACGGCCTCAACGGCAAGGTGCTCCGTCTGGACCCCGACGGGTCCGTCCCGTCGGACAACCCCTTCGGCAACTACGTCTGGAGCTACGGCCATCGCAACCCGCAGGGCCTGGCGTTCGACTCCCGAGGGCGGCTGTGGGAGCAGGAGTTCGGCAACTCCGTGATGGACGAGACGAACCTCATCACCAAGGGCGGCAACTACGGGTGGCCGGCGTGCGAGGGCACGACGGGCACCTGCGGCACCGCAGGCTACGTCGCACCCAAGCACACGTACCCGACCGCCCAGGGCTCCTGCTCCGGCATCGCGATCGTCCGGGACGTCCTGTACGTCGCCTGCGAGCGCGGCGCCCGGCTCTACCGGGCGGAGATCAGCGGCACCTCGCTGGTCAACGTCGAGGCGTACCTCACCGGCACGTACGGGCGCCTGCGGACCGTCGAGCCCGCGCCCGAGGGTCTGTGGCTCACGACGACGAACTACGGTGACAAGGACAGCATCGCGGGCAACAGCAACGAGAAGGTGCTGCGCGTCGCTCTCGGTGGCTGATGCCGGGGCGTCGAGGGCGCCTGCACCGCTCCGTCCGGGGAACGCGTCACCTGACCGGCACGGCCGTGCGGGCGTCGCGCCCGGCCAGGACGTCGCGGACGTTGTCGAGGGCGAGCCGGCACATGCGGTCGCGGGTCCGGTCGCCCGCGCTCGCGATGTGCGGCTGCAGCACCACGTTGTCGAGCGTCGCCAGCTCGGGGTTCACCTTCGGCTCGCCCTCGAACGTGTCGAGGGCGGCGCCGGCGAGCCGGCCGGAACGCAGGGCGCGGATGAGTGCCGACTCGTCGACGACGCCGCCACGCGCGGCGTTGACCAGGTACGAGCCGGGCTTCATGGCCGCGATCGCGTCGTCGTCGATGAGGTGGTGCGTCGAGTCCCGCAGCGGCACGTGCAGGCTGACGACGTCCGAGCCCGCGAGGAGGTCGTCGAGCTCCGCGATCGTCACGCCGTCGACACGGTCACCGGGTGCGTGGTGCGGGTCGTGGGCGAGGACGTTCATCGAGAACGCCTGCGCCCTCCTCGCCACCGCGCGGCCGATGCGGCCCAGGCCCACGATGCCGAGGGTCGCGCCGGCGCTGACGTCCAGGCCGACCAGCATGCGCGGGCCCCAGATCCACGGCTCGCCCGACCGGACGAACCGGTCCGCCTCCACGACGCGGCGGGTGACGGCCAGGATCATCGCGAACGTGTGGTCGGCGGTGGCGTCGTCGAGCACGCCGGGCGTGTTCGTCACGACCACGCCGCGCCGCGTCGCCTCGGCGACGTCGATGTTGTCGTACCCCACGGCGACGTTCGCGACGACGCGCAGCTGCGGGCCGGCGGCGTCGAGGAGCTCGGCGTCCACCTTCTCGGTCAGGGTGACGACCGCGGCAGCGGCGCCCGCCACGTCGCGGAGCAGGCGGTCCCGCTCGGGGGGCGCCTCCTCACCGGTGACGACCGGGAGGCCGAGGTCCGCCAGGCTCTCCATCGCGGGGTCGGTCAGGGTGCGGGCGACGTACAGATGAGGCTGGGTCACGACGAGCTCCTCGCAGGACGGGTCTAGGCGACCGTGGTCAGGTCGGACGGGGTGCGCAGGGGCGTCAGAGGCGGCCGGCCGACGACCAGCTGCCAGAGCTCCTGGTAGTGCTGCCACCGGTCCTCGATGGCCGTGCGCCACGACTCCCGGGGGTGCACGAGCCGGGAGGACGGGGGAGCGACGGTGTGCCCCTCGAGGGTCTCGACCGCCATGGCCGCGGCCCCGATCGACGGCAGGTGGCTCTCGTCGACGACGCGGACGTCCTTGTCGAGGAGGTCGGCGAGCAGCTGGGGGACCGCGACGTCGGAGCCGAACGCGCCCGAGAGCAGCACGGGTCCCTGGTCGGGCGACACGCAGCTCTCGATGATCATCCGGTCGGCGAACAGGACACCCTCCAGCACTCCACGCGCCGCCTGGCGCTCACCGGTGCCGGCGACCATGCCGATCAGGGCGGTGCGCGGCTCCGTCAGCCAGAGGGGACCGCGTTCGGGCACCACGTGCGGGATGAACACGGGCGCACCGCCGACGTCGCGCCGGGGATCGGCCCACGCGTCCTCGATGAGGCTCTGCACGGATCCGCCGTGGTTCCCGTAGCCGAGCAGCCGGGCGCCGATGGCGAGCGCGTCGCCGCCGTTGGTCACCCCGTTGATGAGCCACTGCCCTGGCCGTACGTCCGCCCGCTGGAGCGCCTGCGCCCGGGTGTCCGGCGCCGCGATGCAGCTCGAGATCACGTGCGTCGTCCCCATGATGAACAGCGGCGCGCCGCCGGGCCGCACCCCGAGGCAGAACGAGGCGGCGGGCGTGTCGGCCGAGCCCACGACGACCGGGATGTGCGGAGCCAGCCCGAGCGACTCCGCGACGAACGGCCGCAGGGCGCCGAGGACGGACAACGACGGCCGGATCGGCGGCAGCAGCTCCGCCGGCACGTCGAGGCGTGCGAGGACGTCGTGCATCCAGTCCCCCGCAGGGGAGCTCACGTCGAACGCTCCCGTGTAGGACGCCTGGGTGCGGTCCAGGGCCGACTCCCCGGTGAACCACTGTCCCAGCCAGCTGCCGACCAGGCCGAGCCGGTGCGCGTCGCGCAGTGCTTCCGGCTCGTGCTCGGCGAAGAACGAGTGCGCGCCGATCATCGTGGTGGCGGGCGACAGGTGGTTGCCCGTCCGGCGCCGGTCCTCGGCGCCGAGGGCGCTGTGCGCGCGGGCGCTGTGACCGACGTTCTCCGGGTGGTCCCACGTCAGGCCTGCCGCGAGCGGCACGCCGTCCGGGTCGAAGAGCACCGCGGTCGGGCAGTGCACGGCCAGTCCGAGGGCGACGGCGGACTCCGCTGCCGGACCCAGTGCCCGGCATGCGCCGGTCACGCTGGCGATCCACGCGACGGGGTCCGCGCGGCCCACCCCGACCTTCCGTGCGTCGGAGTGGGCCACGCGCGAGCGGGCCAGGACCGTGCCGTCGGAGTCGATCAGCGCCGCTTTGGTCGCCGTCGTCCCCAGGTCGACCCCTACGTACGTGCTCATCGTCGAGACCTTTCCCGGGTGGCCGCTGGGCCCCCCGCCTTCAGTCGGTGAGCAGCTTCTCCGCGTCGGCCGGGCTGGCGCCGTCGTGGATGACGGCCCGCAGCGCCCGGACCATCTTGGCGGGGTCCTGCGCGCCCCAGACGTTGCGGCCGGCCGTCATGCCGTGCGCACCGGCCTCCACCACCGCGGCCGCCTGCTCGAGGACGTCGCGCGGGTTGGAGACCGGCGCCCCGCCGGCCGCGACGACGATGGCCGGGGTGCCGTCGACGACGGTGCGGAACTCGTCGGCCGAGCCCGTGTACCAGGTCTTCACGATGTCGGTACCGAGCTCCGCTGCCGCGCGGGCGGCGTAGAGCACCGACTCCGTGCTGCCCTTCCTGTCACCCCAGAGCTCACCGCTCGGGTAGGCGTGGCAGACCACGGGGATGCCCCACTGGTGGGCCTCCTCGACGACGTTCGTCAGCATCTCGAGCATGGCCACCTGGTTGGACGACCCGGCCGAGATGCCCACCGCGATGCCGTCGGCGCCCAGGCGCAGCGCGTCCTGGACGGTGGCGATCGTCGCGTCGTAGGTCGGGTGGAAGTCGACGGAGAACATCGACGCCTTGAGGATCCACGGGATCGGCGCGGGGTTGCCGCCGAAGACGTGGCCGGCGATGCCCTTCGTGATCGTGACGGCGTCGGGGCGGCCCTCGGAGATCGCGGCGAACGTCGAGCCGATGGAGGCCAGCCGGGGGGAGACGCCGCGGGGGACGGCCTGGTCGAGGGCGACGGTGACCGTGCGGCCGTCGAGGCCGAAGAGACGGCGGAGCCGGATCTCGCGGCCGAGGCCGGCGGTCGTCCCCGTCGTGTTGAGGGAGTATGCGGTGCTGGTGCTCATGATGCTTCCTTCCTGGGTGTGGTCGGCGCCGTGCCGGCACCGTGGTCAGGCTGGGAGAGTGGCGGGCGACGCGTCAGGCCCAGGGGTCGACGCCGACGCGCATGTCCTTGCCGGAGGCCGCGAGCTCGAGCGCGTCGGCGGTGCGGTCCAGGGGGAGCTGCGAGCCGATGAGGTCGGCGACCTTCAGCCGGCCGTCGGCGATGAGACCGGCGACGGCGTGGAAACCGTCGAGCCGGCAGGACGAGGCGCCGACGATCTCCCACTCGTTGTAGTGGATGTCGTTCGCCACGACCGACAGCTCGGCGCTCGAGGGGAACCCGGCGAAGACGGAGACGCGGGCCCCGGGCGCGAGCGCCGCGGTGTACGGGGTGAACGCGTCGGTCCGCCCGATCGCCATGATGAGGACGTCCACGCCGCCCTTGCTCCACTCGGCGATCTGCGTCGCGGTGTCGTCACCGGGCGCGAGCACCAGGTCGGCGCCCGAGGCGGCGGCGACCTCGCGCCGGGCCTCGATCGGGTCGACGGCGGCGACGCGGGGCACGCCGAGCGCCTTGGCGAGGCGGATGTGCAGCAGCCCGAGCGGTCCGCAGCCGACGACGAGCAGCGTCTCCGCCTCGGTGGTGCGGACCAGCTTCTGTGCGTTGTACGCGCAGGCCGTGGGCTCGACGATGGCCGCTTCCGCCGCGGACACGCCCGGCAGCGGGACCAGGTTGCGGACGGCACGGGCCGGCACGCGGACGTACTGCGACAGCCCGCCGGCGAGCTGGTAGCCGAACGCGACCCGGTTGCGGCAGATGTTCTCGTGGCCCTTGCGGCAGGCGGCACACTCTCCGCACGCCACGATCGGGTAGACGCACACCTGCGTCCCGACCTCGAGCCCTGCCGGCAGCGGGCCGTTGCTGTCCACCACGTGACCGGCGAACTCGTGGCCGAGCACCGTGGGGAAGGAGACGTTGCGGCTCTTGGTCCCGTTGTAGATCCGCAGGTCGGTGCCGCAGAGCAGGGTCGCGTCGACCTGGACGAGGACGTCGCCGGGCTCCAGCTCGGGGACGTCCACCTCCTCGATGCGCAGGTCGAGCGGGGCGGAAAGGACGGCGTGGCGCATCACGAGATCTCCTGTCGGGGGGTGGCGGTCTCGCCCACGTCGACGAGGCCGTCGACCGGGGCGAGATGGATGTGGGTGGCGCCCGCGTCGCGCATGCGCTCCAGCTGCGCGGGGGAGGCGCCGGAGTCGGTCACGAGCTCCCACGGGCGGTCGAGCGGGGACCAGAACGGGAAGGCCCCGCCGTCGAGCTTCGACGAGTCCGCGAGCAGCACGACGCGCGCGGCGCGCTGCATCATCACCGTCTTCAGCCGGCTCTGCTCGAGCGTGCGGCAGGCGAGGCCGGTCGAGGGGTCGAGGCCGTCGGTGCCGAGGAACGCCGTGGCGGCGTGCACCTGGCGCAGCATGTCCTCCGCGACGCCACCGGTGATGGTCTCGTTGATGCCGCGGAGCCGGCCGCCGAGGACCACCAGGTCGACGCCGTCGGCGGCCATGAGCGCGTTCACCACGCCGATGCCGTTCGTCACCACGGTGAGCGGGTCGCGGTCGCCGAGATGCTCGGCGAGGCAGCTCGTGGTGCTGCCCGCGTCGAGGATCACCAGGTCGCCGTCGGAGACGAAGCCGGCCGCCTCCCGGCCGATGGCGTCCTTCGCGCGGCGGAACGTGGTCCGGCGCTCTCGGGTCGGGACCTCGACGGTGCGCAGGAGCGCGACGCCGCCGTAGGTCCGTGCCACCCCGTGCCGCTCGCGCAGCCGCGTCAGGTCGCGCCGGACGGTGGCGAACGAGACGCCGAAGCGGCGGGCGATCTCCTCGACGGACAGGTCCGCCTCCGGGTCGTCCTGCAGCATGCGGAGGATCTGGGCGCGGCGGGCCGCGCCCTTGTGGTCGGTCCTGCGCTGAGTGGCGTCGTTCGTCATGAGAGAAGTTCTACCGTGCGCGGATCGCTCAGTCAAGCGTTAGATGCGCGAATCGCGCATTGAACATCGATCGCGCGCTTCACGTGAGGGAACCGAGCACCGAAGATCTGGCGAAAGTGACCCTTGACGCACGTGGATGATTGAAACGATCATCGTGCTCTCGACAGGATGCGCGGACGCGTCAAGCAGCGGCTCTCGATCGCGCCATCGCCTTCCCGCTTGGTGAGCGGATCACGCACAGGTCGCCTGGCCTCTGCCTCGGTGCTAGGGAGGAAATCGTGAGCAGCACAACGCAGGCTCAGGGACGGATGACCGTCCCCAGCGTCTCCAGCCGCGCGACGCGGGTGCGGTGGTTCATCGCCATCGCGTGTGCCGTCGGCCTGGCCATCAACTACATCGACCGGTCGGCCGTCTCGGTCGCGCTGCCCTTCATGTCGGAGGACTTCGCGCTGTCCCCGGCGCAGCAGGGACTCGTCCTCTCCGCGTTCTCGTGGTCGTACGCGCTCATGCAGATCCCCGCGGGCCGCCTCATCGACCGGTTCGGCGAGCGCATCATGTTCGGCGCGTCCGTGCTGGTGTGGTCGCTGTTCACGGGGTTGACCGCCCTCGCCTCCGGGTTCGGGGTCCTCATGGGCCTGCGGCTCGGCCTGGGCGTCGGGGAGGCCGGCGCCTACCCCTCGTCGGCGAAGACGATCTCCCGGTGGTTCCCGAGCCGCCAGCGCGCACGCGCCACCTCCGTCTACGACTCCGGCGCCCGCATCGGCAGCGCCGTGGCCACCCCGGTCATCGCGGTGATCATCGCGGTGTGGGGATGGCGTGCCGTCTTCGCCATCGCCTTCGTCCTCGGTGCGCTGTGGACGATCGGCTGGTGGGCGCTGTACCGGCGCCCCGAGGCCATGAAGCGGGTCAACGCCGACGAGCTGGCCGTCATCAACGAGGACCGCGGCGTCGCAGCCCCTTCCGCCGCGACGGAGCGTCCGATGGCGCTGCGCCGGCTGCTGCGCTACCGCACGGTCTGGGCCATGATGCTCGGATTCTTCTGCGTCAACTTCATGGTGACGTTCTTCCTCACCTGGTTCCCGTCGTACCTGGTCGACGAGCGCGGCTTCGACCTGCTCAAGCTCGGCATCTTCGGCGCCATCCCGCCGATCGCCGCCATCCTCGGCTCGTGGATCGGCGGCCTGACCGGCGACTTCCTGCTCGCGCGCGGCTGGTCGGTCACCCGCGTGCGCAAGACCTGCCTGGTCGCGGGCATGCTGCTGTGCGCGGTGATCTCGCTGGCGGCCGTCGCCCCCGAGGCGTGGCAGGCGCTGGCGCTCATGTCGATCTCCTACGGCGCGGCCGCCTTCACGATCGTCACGATCTGGTGCCTGCCGGCCGACGTCGCCCCCACAGGCACGGTCGCCTCGCTCGGCGCCACGCAGAACTTCTTCGCGAACATCGGCTCGGCCCTCAGCCCGATCGTCATCGGCGCGCTGTACGGGGCCACCGGCGCCTTCGAGGTGCCGCTGGTCCTGGCCGGCGCGGTCGCCGTGGCCGGTGCGCTGATCTTCGGCGTCATGCTGCGACGCGTGGAGCCGCTGGTGAAGCCCCTGCCGGTCGCCTGACCGACGCCCCGAACGGCGGGCGCGCCGGGCGGTCGACCCCCCGGCGCGCCTGTCCCCACCTCCGCCTGTGCGCGACCCACCTCACGAGGAGCTCCGGTGCATGTCCTGATCTGCCCCGACAAGTTCAAGGGCACGGCGTCCGCCGACGAGGTCGCCCGCGCCATGGCCCGCGCGGTCGAGCGGCGCGGCTGGGACGCGGTGCTGATGCCGATGGCCGACGGCGGCGACGGCACGCTCACCGCGCTCGGCGGACCCACCAGGACGAGCACCGTCACCGGGCCGCTCGGCTCGCCGGTGACGGCCGGCTGGCGGCTCGACGGTGACCTCGCGGTGATCGAGGCCGCCCACTGCGCCGGCCTCGTGCTGGCCGGCGGCCCGACAGGCAACCGCCCGCTCGAGGCCACCACCCACGGCGTCGGCGAGCTGCTGCTGGCAGCTGTCGCTGCCGGGGCGCGCCGGATCCTCGTCACCGTCGGCGGCGTCGCGACGACCGACGGCGGCGACGGCGTCTGGCACGCGCTCGGCGGCAGGATGCCCGACGACGTCGACGTGCGGGTCGCGTGCGACGTGACCACGCGGTTCCTGGACGCCGCACGGGTGTTCGGCCCGCAGAAGGGCGCGACCGCGGCGGACGTGGAGACGCTCAGCCGGCGGCTCGTCGGCCTCCGCGACGAGTACCTCCGGCACACCGGGTGCGACGTCCAGGACGTGCCGGGGGGCGGGGCGGCCGGAGGGCTCGCCGGTGGGCTCGCCGCGTTGGGCGCCCGCCTGGTGCCGGGCATCGACCTCGTCGCCGACGTTCTCGGGCTCGACGCCGCCATCGCGGAGGCCGACCTCGTGCTCACGGGGGAGGGCCGGCTCGACCAGCAGTCCTTCGAGGGCAAGGTCGTCGGAGGCGTCGCTCAGCGCTGCGCGCGGGCCGGAGTGCCGTGCCTCGCCGTCGTCGGTGTCGCCGACCGGGTCGCCGCTCCGATCCGCGTCCTCAGCCTGGTGGACGTCTGCGGCCTGGAGCGCGCTCTGCACGCGACGACCGAGTCGATCACCGCCGTCACCGAGGGGCTGCTCCACGACGCGGTTGCGGTGCCTTGAGCAGGGAGAGCGTCGGACCGTTCCACGTCCGCCTGCGGCCACGGCGTCACTTGCGGTAGAGGAACGTCGGGGCGTCGATCGAGGTCTGCACGACGAGCAACCGGGCGCTCACCTCCCCGTACAGGGGAGACGCGGGGCGGCTGCTCGCCCGCAGCCGGCGTTCGGCGAGCAGCGAGTCCGCGATCAGGACCACCGACTGCGTGAAGCGTCCGTCCGGACGGGCGACGAGCGGGTTGTGCACGCTCATGACGCCCTGCGACCACCGGAGGTCGACGTCCTGGCCGGGCGGGAAGTCGGTGCCGATCACGAACACCGTGTCGCCGGGTCGCGCGACGGCCGGAGTGACGACGACGCGCGGCCGTCGCACGGTCACCTCCTGCGCAGCGGTGTCGTCCGCGGCGCTCTCGTCGGGCGACGTCGTCGTCACGCTGCCGGTGACCGCCACGGTGACGGGCGGCGTGGGAGCAGGCGAGGGCAGCGACGGCACGGGCGGCGGGTTCAGCGTGGCGGTCAGCACGGTGGCCGCGCCACCCGCGAGCGCCCCGAGGGCGCAGGTCCCCGCACCGTCGAGGCACGGCTGGCCCGTCGGCAGGACGACGAGCGGCGCCGGGAAGGTGGTCGTCAGCCGCACGTCCTGCACGGGCTGGGTGCCGACGTTGCGGACGGTGAACGTCGCCGTCAGCCCGTGTCCGCCGGCCCACACGTCGGGGGAGGAGAGGGCGACCGTGACCGCCACACCTCCCGTCCCGTGCAGCTCGACCTGTGCGGCGTTGTTGGCGACCACCCGCTCGGGCGTCGAGCTGGCGACCACCCCTGCGACGGTCGTGGTGACCCCGTCGCGGACGCCCTCCACGGGGATCGAGAACTGCGCCGCCTGGCCCGCAGCGAAGGAGTCGGGCAGCTGGCACGTCACGAGCGTGCCCGAGACCGTGCACCCGGTGGCCCCCAGCGTGCTGACGCCGTCCGGCAGCTGCACCGTCACGGAGCCGTCGGTGACCAGCGCGGGTCCGGCGTTCGTCGCGGTCGCCGTCACCGTCGCGCCGCTCGAGGACACGGGCCCCGACGCCATGGTCAGCACCAGGTCGGTGAACGGCCGGTACGCCGGCTGGTGCTGCGGCCCCGGACGGTCGACGACCCGCCGGACCGCGGTGCCGTCCGCCGACACCGCCCAGATGCCGCGGACCTGGGGCTGACCGGCGGGCACGCCGGAGAACGCGATCTCGGTGCCGTCGGGTGACCACTGCGGCTGGTCGGACCGGGCGATCAGCGTGCGGCTGGGGGTGGCCGAGCGCGTCGCGTCCAGCCCGGTGAGGGTGCGCGCGCCCGCCACGTCGATGCCGACGGCGGACGTGGTGAGCTCGAGGACGCCGATGCCTCCCCGGGCGTCGACCCGCGCAGGGTCGTCGGGCGGGACCGACAGCTCCAGCGACGCGACCGCCATCTCGGCGCCGTCCGGCGACACCGAGACCGACGTGCCGAGCACCGGCGTGCGGCAGCCCTCCGGGCCGGACCCGGACGGCATGCAGTAGGTCAGCTCCGTGGCGTCGCGCGTCTGCGTGTCGACCGTCCAGACGGTGAACCGCTCGGTCGGACGCGTCTGCGTGTCGCCCCAGGCCCGCGCGAAGGCGATGTGGCGGCTGTCGGGGAACCACGAGGGGTCGACGTCGAACGGCGTGCCACGTTCCGGTCGGTCGTGCGACGTGATCGTGCTGGTCCGACGGCTGCCCCCGTTGCCGGGTTCCGCCACGGGCACGGTGAAGATCCGCGGCGGGTCGTAGCCGGCGGTGCCGATCGCCTGCCGGCGCACGAACGCGACCGTGGAGCCGTCGGGCGACCACGTCGGGTTGAGGTCGATGTCACGGCTCGACCGGTCGTACGGGAAGTCGACCGCCTCGAGCGTGTCCGCGCGTGCTACTGCCAGCCGCCATCCGGGACCACCGCCCCCGTCGGATCGCACGCTGTACGCGACGAACCTGCCGTCGGGCGAGTAGTCGATCCCGGCCTCGCTGATGTCCCGCCGGCGACTGACGTGGTCCTCGTCCACGGGTTGGTTCCGGTAGATCTCCCGCACCGCCGAACCGTCGGCCGCCAACGCGTCGCTCACGTCGGTGGTGGCCACCTCGGACGTGTAGACGAGGTTCGCGAACGTGCCCGAGGGGAACCGGTCGTAGAACGTCCAGGTGGCGTGCGACTCGGCCCGGCCGTAGACGTCGACCTGCGAGCGCTGGCCGTCGAAGAACAGCTCGCCGTCGTTCGTCCACGCCGCCACCCAGATGCCTCCGGCGGGGTCGTCCCGCGTCGAGGTGAACGCCAGCGCCCACGGCGACCCGTCCGGGCTCCACGACGGCTCGTCCGCCTGGACCCGGAGCTCGGGGAACCCGGCGTAGGGGTCCTCGACCGGGTCCGGGAGGGCGGCGCCGTCCAGGACGAGCAACGCGAGCGACCCGTCCGGCTCCCAGCGGGTCGTGGTGAACGCGATCACCCACCCGTCGTCCTCGCCGACGACGCGGGCGTCGGGCTCCGTGTCGGCGACACCGACGTCGGTGGTGAGTCGCAGCAGGTCCGAACCGTCGATGTCGATGCGATACAGGTCGCCGAGCGGGTCGTCCCGCGTGCTCGAGAACACCACGGTGTCGGCGTCGAGCCACGTCGGCCAGGAGCTGTCGCCCTCGCCGTTCGTCACCCACTGCGGGTCGGCCTGCCGGCAGGAGTCGACACCGGCCGGCGCGGCGTTCGCGACCACGATGTCCCAGGTGCCGTGGGCGTTGCTCGCGTACGCGATGCGCTTGCCGTCCGGGGACATCGAGGGGTGCGTCTCCTGGGCGGGGTCACAGGTGATTCGCGCGTCGGGGCCGCCGCTCCCCGACAGCTCGGGCTGGAAGTAGACCTCGCCGGGGTCCTCGGCCCCGGTCGGCGCGTCCGGGTCCTCCCGTGCGGCCGTGCTGACCCAGGTGACGGTGGTTGCGGAGGTGCCCTGCGTGCTCGTGGTACCGCCGGTGGCCTCCCCGTCGTGGCCGTGACCACGTCGGAACGGGCTGTCGGAGGTCTCCGCGTCCTCGGTGAACACGGCGGGCATGTTCGAGTCCCTGGGCGGCGTGGGGTCGACGATCGCGGTGGGTCGGGCGGCAGCCGCGCTGCCGTCGAGGGTCCCGCTCCCGGTGCCGGCAGCAGCAAGGGCGCCGGGGAGAGCATCCGCGAGCCCGGTGTCGCCCGTGCCGGCGGACGACCGGGACAGCTGTCTCAGCTCGTCGGACTGGTCGACGAACCCGAGCCGCGCCGCAGTGTCGGTGATCTCGGTGACTCCCTCCTTGCAGCTCGTGCCGCTGCCGAACCGGAGGTGGTCGATGATGACGGCGGAGTCCAAGTCGGGGTCGCCGAGGTCCTGGACGGACAAGATGAGCTGGTATCCGCCGTCGGTGCCCCTCTGGAGTGGGCTCTTCGCCGTGAGGGCGGGTGTCGCGCCGTCCATGGTGGTGCCCGGCGTCGGGGACATCCCGAAGACCGTGTTGATGCTCACGGGGTTGCCCGAGCTGTCGTACGCGAAGTTCAACGGCGCGACGACCTCGTTCTCGCCGAGCGTGAACTGGGAGTCGTTGAGCTCGGCGGTGAAGATGTCGTTGAACTCGGTCCCGACGAACTCCGGGTACTCCTCGGACAGGAACGTGAAGTCGAACAGGACGCACGTGGCGCGGGCCGGCGGTGCCAGGCGCAGCCGGACCTGGGTGAGGTCGTTGCCGTCGGCGCCGGCGGGCGCCCCCGGCAGGTCGGTGGACACGAACGTGTCCGCAGTGCCCGGCGCGACCGCGGTCGCGTCTCCGGTCGACAGCACCAGGTAGGTGCCGGCTCTGGTCGGGAAGTCGACGACCGGGCTGCTGCCCACCGCGACTGCGGCTGGGTCCGCGTCGAGCGTGACCCCGGTGACCGTGCCGGCGGGGGCGTCGACGGCCGTGATCAGCGCGGCGCTCGTCGGAGCGGCGATCGCGGCCGGGGCAGTGACCAGTCCTGCGGCCACCAGGGCGTGACAGAGGACGGCAGTGGCGACGATGCGGACGCCCATCGGTTCCCCCCGGAGATGCGCGCGTGTGGGACGAACCTATGGGTCGCGCGGAACGGGGGGACAGCAGAAAAGGACGATTTCACCCCAATGCCGCAAAGACCGCAATCCGCCGTCGCACCGTGTGTCAGCCGGGGAACCACCGCTGCACGTGCTCGACGATCGCGCGGTCGAACGCGTCGTCGTCGTGCCGCTCCCGCAGCCACTCCTGGAAGCTCTCCCCGGCGGCGGCGGCGTCCAGCTCCCGCCGGCACGCGGCTGTGTCCGTGACCGCGCGCAGGAGCAGCGCCTCCGCCTCGGCGGGTGTGCGGTAGAAGAACGGGAACGCGGCCGGCAGGAGGGCCCGGGCCCAGGGCAGGTCCGGGAAGACGCCGACCGCACCGGCCACGAGGGCCTCGATGTACTCCAGGCCGTAGGACTCCTCGGTGGCGGTCGCGAGGAAAGCGGTCGTGCGGGACAGGGCCTCCCAGTAGTCGTCGCGGCTCGCGGTGAGCGGGCCGATCCAGCACCACGGGCGGCGGGACAGCCGCATGGCCTGCTCGGAGACGAGGTGCGACTCGACGAGCCGCGCCTCGACGCGGATCGGGGTGCGACGGTGCACGCGCTCGACGACGTCGATGAACGTCGCGGGGGCCTTGCGCTCGGACAGGTAGATCGCCGGGTACAGCACGACCGGGATCGGTGGCTCCTGCCGGGGCCGGACGTGCTCGAGGCGGATGCCGAGATTGACCCAGCCCGTGCATGCCTGCTCAGCGAGCTGCTGGACGGTCCACTGCCCGACGATCTCGCGGACCTCCGTGGCGGTGCGCTCGGAGTTGGCGAAGGTCGGGAACAGCGCGCACGACAGGGCGAGGGCGGCACGCTCGACGCGATGGTCGAACTGGGCGGTGTCCCACCACACGAAGTTCATGACCTTGGGCTCGTCGCAACCAGCGCGCAGCTGCCGCCACACACTGACGGAGTCGACGACGTCCATGTTGACGACGACCGTGTCGGACCCGTCGACGAACGCGAGGGGGAGCATGTCGAACCCGTCGCAGCGGCGCGGCCCGTCGCCGATCACGAGCGCCCCGGGGAACACCCGCAGCAGGCGCCGCACCAGGGTGGCGCCGGCGTCGTGCCCGGCGACCCGCCCGCTCTCCACGAGCAGCTGGCCGTAGCGGATCGCGATCCTGGTCATCGGGCCGGGCTCTCGAGGACCGGCTCCGCCGTCTCGACGGGCCCGGGCTGGGGCGGCGCACCGTCGTCGACGGCAGACGGCCCTTCGTCGAGCGAGCTCCGGATCCGCATGCCGTAGAACGACCGGTGCACGAAGTACGCGGAGGTCAGGAAGAACACCGCGGCGAGGATGACGACGAGGGTGTGCCGGCCGCGGGCGGTCATGTCGACGGCGAGGTCCACGGCGAGCAGGCCGAACAGGGTCGTGAACTTGATCACGGGGTTGAGGGCCACCGAGGAGGTGTCCTTGTACGGGTCGCCGACGGTGTCGCCGACGATCGTCGCATCGTGCAGCGCGGTGCCCTTGGCGTGCAGGTCCACCTCGACGATCTTCTTCGCGTTGTCCCAGGCGCCGCCCGCGTTCGCCATGAAGATCGCCTGGTAGAGGCCGAAGATCGCGATGGAGATGAGGTAGCCGATGAAGAACGACGGTTCGACGAACGCGAAGGCCAGCGTCGCGAAGAAGACGCCGAGGAAGATCGTGAGCATGCCCTGCTGGGCGTACTGGGTGCAGATCTCGACGACCTTGCGGGAGTCCTCCTCGCTGGCCTTCGTCTCACCGTCGAGCTTGATGGTGCCCTTGATGAACTCGACGGCCCGGTAGGCGCCGGTCGTCACCGCCTGGATGGACGCGCCGGTGAACCAGAAGATCATCGCGCCGCCGGTGATGAGACCGAGCAGGAACGGCGGGTGCAGCAGCGACAGGTTCTCCAGGCCGGACGTGAGGCCGTCGGTCAGGCCGACGATGATCGAGAAGATCATCGTCGTGGCACCCACCACGGCGGTGCCGATGAGCACCGGCTTGGCGGTCGCCTTGAACGTGTTGCCGGCGCCGTCGTTCTCCTCGAGCATCCGCTTGCCCTTGTCCCACTGCGGCGTGAACCCGAAGTCCCTGTCCAGCTCGGCGTCGATGTCGTCGATGTCCTCGATGACGGACAGCTCGTACACGCTCTGGGCGTTGTCGGTCACGGGACCGTAGGAGTCGACCGCGATGGTGACCGGGCCCATGCCGAGGAACCCGAACGCGACGAGTCCGAAGGCGAACACGGACGGCGCCACCATGAGGTCGCCGAGACCCTGCGTGCTGATGAGGTACGCGCCGCCCATGAGCCCGACGACGACCATCCCCAGCCAGTAGGCCGAGAAGTTGCCGGCGACCAGGCCGGACAGGATGTTGAGCGACGCCCCACCCTGGCGGGAGCTCTTGACGACCTCGCGGACGTGCCGGCTCTGCGTCGAGGTGAACGCCTTGACGAGCTCCGGGATGAGGGCGCCGGCGATCGTGCCGCACGAGACGATCAGCGCGAGCCGCCACCACTGGGCGTCGACCTCGCCGCCCCCGAGCACCACGAGCGTGGTGACGAACGTGGCGACGATGCAGGCGGCGGACGTGAGCCACACGAGGCTCGACAGCGGCGCCTCGAAGTCCATCCGCTCGGCGTCCCGGTACTTCCGCTTGGTCCACGCGTCGTTGACCTGGTACGACGCGGCCGCGGCGATGATCATCACGGCCCGCACGACGAAGATCCAGACGAGCAGCGTCGCCTGCACGGTCGCGTCGGGAACGGCCAGCAGCACGAACGTCACGAGCGCGACGCCGGTGACGCCGTACGTCTCGAACCCGTCGGCGCTCGGGCCCACCGAGTCGCCCGCGTTGTCGCCCGTGCAGTCGGCGATGACGCCGGGGTTGCGGGCGTCGTCCTCCTTGATCTTGAACGCGATCTTCATGAGGTCCGAGCCGATGTCGGCGATCTTGGTGAAGATGCCGCCCGCGATGCGCAGCGCCGAGGCACCGAGCGACTCGCCGATCGCGAAGCCGATGAAGCAGGCGCCGGCGATGTCGCGCGGCAGCGCCAGCAGGATGAGCAGCATCATCATCAGCTCGAGGCTGATGAGGACCATGCCGATCGACATGCCGGACCGCAACGGGATGCGGTGCAGCGGCAGCGGCTTGCCGCGCAGTGACGCGAAGGCCGTCCGCGAGTTCGCGAGCGTGTTGACGCGGATCCCGAACCAGGCGACGGCGTACGAGCCGGCCATGCCGATCAGCGAGAACGCGATGACCACCGCGACCCGTCCCCACCCGAACCCGACGAGCACCCGGTAGTACACGACGATCACCGCGGCGATGAACACCCACAGCATCAGCAGGAACTTGCCCTGCTTCGTCAGGTACGCCTTGCACGTCGAGTAGATGAGCTCGGAGACCTCGAGCATCGACCGGTGTACCGGCAGCGCTCGCAGCTCGCGGTACACCGCCGCCCCGAACGCCAGCCCCGCCATGCAGACCACCAGCCCGAGCGCGAGCAGCACCCGTCCCGAGATCCCCCAGAGCACATGAACGCCACCGAGGTCGGGGAGCTGGAGGCTCGCCTCCCCGCCGGAGGTGCCGATCCCCGCACCTGCTGCTGTCCTGACCACGGCCGTCCTCACCTCGTCACAGATCCTTCACGTCTGCGTCGAAAATAGGTGCGCAGGTCAGGCACGGTCTGAGACCAAAGTCACTTCTCGGGCGCGTCTCGAGCACCCAGGTCAGGGCGCGAGCGCCGGGCCGCGGGCGGATGTTCGATCACAGGCGCGCCACGGCCGGGGCGCCGCGGGACCGAGGCGCCGTCATGCCGCCGTGACGGTGCGCAGGCCCGGCCCCGGGAGGGGGACAGGCCCGGCGGGTGCCGACGGGGTGTTCCGGGCCTACTCGCCGAGCGGCGCCAGCGCGCCCGTGACGCGCACGTCCACGGGCACACCGTCGGTGTCTGCCGGAACGTCGACGGTCGGGTCGACGACGTTGACGCGCAGGACGTAGCCGCTTCCCCTCCTCGCCACACCGACGCCGGTCACACCCGCGCGACCCATGAGCTCGGTCCGGAGATGACCCTGGGCCCTGCGGGCGGACTCGAGGTCGGCGCGTGCGGTCCGCGACCGGACGTGCCGGCGATGCGGTGCCCGGTCCCGGTGTGCTGGCCGCGATGCGGCGACAGGCCCGGACGCGGGAGGCGCCTCCCCACGGCCGGCCGCCGGGGCGACTCCCGTGTCGACCGGGACCGTGAGCTGGAGGTCCACCAGGATGCTCCCGCCGACCCGTCGCACCTGCAGGTCACCGATCCCGTGGCCGGCGAGGTCCCGGAACGCTTCGAGCGCAGCCCCGCACACCGGCCCGGAGACGTCGAGCGTGGCCCACACGGTCCGGGTGCCTCGGGCAGCCGCGGTGAGCACGGCCTGGCGGACCAGCCGGGCGGCGGCTCGCGCGGCAGGCAGGCCCTCCTCCGTCCGGACCTCGAGCGTGGCGCGCAGCGGATCGTCGTACCTGGTCTCCACCGTCGCCTGCTCCGACGTCATGTCCGCGCGGTCCCGTGTGCCCACCATCACCGTTGCCCCCTTGCACGTGGTCCACCCAGCCCATCGCGAAACGGGCATAACAACCAGGGTCGAACGTCCCTGGTCCGCGCGCCCGGCGTCGACCTGGGTGCGTTCGAGGTCTACGGTGAAAGTCCGTTCTTCATCGAAGGTTCCGAGGTCCCGGCAGCCGTTCGAGACGGCTCTGCGCGTCTGGCTGCGCATGCGGGTGCGGTCGGTGAACGACCTCGAGGGAGCCACCATGAACACCACCACCATCGACCCGGTCGCCCCGCAGGCGTGGGCGGGTTTCACCACCGGGCCGTGGGCGGACGGCATCGACGTCCGTGACTTCATCCAGCGCAACTACACGCCGTACGAGGGCGACGACACGTTCCTGGCCGGTCCTACGGCGCGCACCGCTGCCGTCTGGGCGCAGGTCGCCGCGATGTTCCCCGAGGAGCGTGCCAAGGGCATCTACGACGTCGACCCGCACACACCGTCGACCATCACGTCGCACGCCCCTGGCTACGTCGACAAGGACAAGGACCTGATCGTCGGGCTCCAGACCGACGCCCCGCTCAAGCGCGCGATCATGCCGAACGGCGGCTACCGGATGGTCGAGACCGCCCTCACCACCTACGGCTACGAGCCGGACGCAGCCGTGCGCGACATCTTCACCAAGTACCGCAAGACACACAACGACGGCGTCTTCGACGCCTACCCGACGGACGTGCGCAAGGCACGGTCCGCGCACCTGATCACCGGTCTGCCGGACGCCTACGGTCGTGGGCGGATCATCGGCGACTACCGCCGCGTCGCGCTGTACGGCGTCGACGCGCTGATCGCGGCCAAGCGGCGCGACCGCTCGATGCTCGACATGGAGCGGTCGGTCGAGGACGTCATCCGCGACCGTGAGGAGCTGGCCGAGCAGACCCGGGCGCTCGGTGAGCTCAAGACGATGGCCGCGTCCTACGGCTACGACATCTCCGGCCCGGCGACGACGGGCCGTGAGGCCGTGCAATGGCTGTACTTCGCCTACCTGGCCGCCGTGAAGGAGCAGAACGGCGCGGCCATGTCGCTGGGCCGCACGTCCACGTTCCTCGACATCTACCTGCAGCGGGACCTGGCGGCGGGCGTCCTCACCGAGGAGCAGGCGCAGGAGCTCGTCGACGACTTCGTCATCAAGCTGCGCATCGTGCGGTTCCTGCGCACCCCGGAGTACGACGCCCTGTTCTCGGGCGACCCGACGTGGGTCACCGAGTCGATCGGCGGCATGGGGGAGGACGGGCGCACCCTCGTCACCAAGAGCTCGTTCCGCCTCCTCCAGACCCTGTACAACCTGGGCCCGGCGCCGGAGCCGAACATGACCGTCTTCTGGAGCGAGAACCTGCCGGCGGGCTTCAAGGAGTTCTGCGCGAAGGTGTCGATCGACACCTCCGCCATCCAGTACGAGTCCGACGCGCACATCACGTCGGTCTGCGGCGACGACGGCGCCATCGCCTGCTGCGTGTCACCGATGCGGGTCGGCAAGCAGATGCAGTTCTTCGGCGCGCGGGTCAACCTCGCCAAGGCCCTGCTCTATGCCATCAACGGCGGCCGCGACGAGGTGTCCGGCACGCAGGTCGCGCCGGTCTCCACGCCGGTCGAGGGTGACGTCCTGGTCTACGACGACGTCCGTGCCAAGTTCGACGCGGTGATGGACTGGCTCGCGCAGACCTACATCGACGCGCTCAACGTCGTCCACTTCATGCACGACAAGTACGCCTACGAGCGCATCGAGATGGCGCTGCACGACAGCCAGGTCCTGCGCACCCTTGCGTGCGGCATCGCCGGGCTCTCCGTCGTGACCGACTCGCTGTCGGCCATCAGGTACGCGACGGTCCACCCGGTGCGCGACGAGTCGGGCCTGGTCGTCGACTACGTCATCGAGGGCGACTACCCGACGTACGGCAACGACGACGACTCGGTCGACGAGATCGCCGTGGAGGTGGTGCGGGCGTTCATGGCGAAGATCCGGCACCTGCCGACCTACCGTGGCGCGGTGCACACCCAGTCGGTGCTGACGATCACCTCGAACGTCGTCTACGGCAAGGCGACAGGCAACACCCCTGACGGCCGCCGGTCCGGAGAGCCGTTCGCGCCGGGAGCCAACCCGATGAGCGGCCGCGACTCGCACGGCATGCTCGCCTCCGCCCTGTCGGTGGCCAAGCTGCCCTTCGACGAGGCGCAGGACGGGATCTCGCTGACGAACACGGTCACCCCTCCAGGGCTGGGCCGCACGCGGACGGAGCAGGTGGGCAACCTGGTCGGCCTGCTGGACGCCCAGATGATGTCCGAGGGCTACCACATGAACGTCAACGTGCTGAACGAGGACACGCTGCGCGACGCGATGGAGCACCCGGAGAGCTACCCGCAGCTGACCATCCGGGTGTCCGGCTATGCGGTGAACTTCGTCCGCCTCACCCGCGAGCAGCAGCTCGACGTGCTGTCGCGGACGTTCCACGGCTCCATCTGAGCCTGCCGGACGACGGCTCCGGTCCTCCGACCCAGGAGAGGCATGGTCAGCAACGAGAGCACGGGTGCGCAGGTGGTGCCTCTCGGGCTCCCTGTCGTCGGCGGTTCGAACGAGCGCCCGACAGGTCACGGCACCGCCGGCCTGCAGGACGTCGAGTACGACCACGGAGGTCGGCTCGAAGCGGTGCGCGCGGGCGAGCTCGGGTCGGTGCACTCCTGGGAGCTGGTGACGGCCGTCGACGGCCCCGGCACCCGGCTCACGGTGTTCCTGGCCGGCTGCCTGCTGCGGTGCCTCTACTGCCACAACCCCGACACGCTGGAGATCCGACGAGGTAAGAGCGTGACCGCCCAGGAGCTGCTCCGTCGGGTCAAGCGCTACCGGGGGGTCATGCAGGCGACCGGCGGCGGGCTGACGCTCTCCGGCGGCGAGCCGATGATGCAGGCGCCGTACGTCCGCACGCTGCTGCGCGGCGCCAAGGCGATGGACGTCCACACCGCGATCGACACCTCCGGCTTCCTCGGAGCATCGTGCACCGACGACATGCTCGACGACATCGACCTGGTGCTGCTCGACGTGAAGTCCGGCCTGGACGAGACGTATCGGCGGGTCACCGGGCAGGAGCTGGCCCCGACCCTGGCGTTCGGCCGTCGCTTGGCGGAGCGCGGCACAGAGGAGGTGTGGGTCCGCTTCGTGCTCGTGCCGGGCCTGACCGACGCGGTCGAGAACGTCGAGGCAGTGGCGCAGTACGTCGCGTCGCTGGGCTCGGTCGTCACCAGGGTGGAGGTGCTGCCCTTCCACCAGATGGGCCAGGACAAGTGGGCCGAGCTCGGGATGACGTACGAGCTGGACGGCGTCCCCGCACCGGGCCCCGAGCTGATGGCCCGGGTCCGGGGCCAGTTCCGTGCGCTCGGCCTGACCACGTACTGACGGGTGGCCGGTCCTGCGACGAGGACGGTGCCACGTCACCGCGTCTGTCCGCCTCGCGCAGCACACCGTCAGAGCGGTGCTGGCCCGCAGCCCGACCCGAGCCGTCGTCGGGGAAGTCCTCGCTGCTGTTCACCATGGACGTGCCGCGACGGCTCAGGGTCGGGGGCGCGTGCGGACCCACGGGCGCTCGTCGCGGCGCCGGCCCATCCCGGCGGCGCAGCGCGGGCAGACGTGCGCGACCTCGTCGGCATGGCGACCGGTCGCCGGCTGTACGTCGGCCCAGGTCACGTGAGGGAAGCGGCCCAGCCTGCTGCGGTGCAGGCTGAGCCCGCACACCGTCTGGTTCGAGCCGCTGCGCCAGGCGTGCACCTCGCCCGCGGGTCGACGCACACCGTCTGGATCGGTCCAGGTGCCAGTCGCCGCCACCGCGGCACCTGCAGAGACCGACGCGCGCACTTTGCCACCTCCGACACGGTCGTCGCGGCTCGGTTCTCGGCGCGGTTCCAGATTTCCACGCCTGTCGGCCTGCCGCCTCTCCGTCGCCCGAGCGGGTTGTCGCCGGTCCGGAACCTCAGCGCGGGCAGTTGTGCGACGCGACACTCCCGAGGTGGTCGACTCGCGGCGCACAGGTCGAGTCCTTGGGACCGCCCCGGGCGGACACGCGACCCACTCACCGGGGCCCCCGCGGTCTGGGAAGCCCAGGGGCTGTACTGACCTCAGTACCCGGTGGGCCGCAGCGGCGCTATGACCTGCAGCTCCGTAGCGAGGGGTGTTTGCGGATGTGTCGCGGCGCAGGTCCCGCGGGCATTTCTGTAACAACCCGGCCCGCGCCGCGCCCTGGGATCACGAAATCAGCACCCGTCCATATCGGGCATCACTCCGCCGGCGAATCGGTACTGGGAGCAGGACGGGCGAGTGTCCGCTGGAGAACACCTGCTGCATCGCGGCGATGGGACTGACGGAACCGTCCCTGTCCTTCCCGGGTGGCGCGGTGAAGAGTACCTGCCGGTACACGCCTGCTCCGAACTGGTCCGGGACCGACAGCGTCGGGTTCGGGGTCTCCGACGGTCGCGGGGGCACCGCCACCGGGACGGCGACGGTCACCGTGAGGCCGGTCAACGACCTGCCCGCGGCGTCGTTCACGCTGTCGGCGCCGACCCCGGTGACGGCGCCCGTGACGGTGACGGTGGACGGCACGGCCAGCGCGGACGTCGAGGGGATCGCCGCCTGGTCCTGGGCCTTCGGGGACGGCGGCACGGCGAGCGGCTCCACGGCCACCCACCGCTACGCGGCAGCGGGCACGTTCGAGATGACCCTCACCGCGACCGACTCCGACGGCGCGACGGCGACCAGCCGCCGCTCCGTGACCGTCGCCGCACCGGCGCCCCTGCGTGACGGCGTCACGCTCACCCGCACGGGCAGCCAGTCCTGCCGGTACTCGGGCGAGACCAGCAGCGGGAACGTGGAGCTCGTACGCAGCGGCACCAAGATCACGCACGTGCGCGGCACCGCCGTGGTCGGGACGGCGACGGTCACCTTCAACGTCGTCATCGACAAGGGCCTCGGGACCGGCACCACCCGGTTAGCCGATGCGGCCAGGCCCGCGGACCTGGTTACCTTGCAGAAGTCGCCGGTGACCACCACGGGGACGTCGAGCGTGGGAGGGACCGCGTCGTGGACGGCGTCCGGGGTGAGGCAGCAGCTCGTGTGGTCGGTCGTCGACCGCGCGTGAATGCCGTCCGGGGACGCACGGCCGCGGTGGTCGCCACCGCGGCGTGCGTCCTCGGGGCCCTGGGGGCCTGCGGCGGGGACGACGTGACGCCGCCCCCGGGCCGCGTCTCCTCCACGGCCGCAGCCGACCCCCAGCCCGGCACGCAGGAGGCGCAGGACGTCGTCCTCCGCCTGACCCGTGAGGGGGGTCTGGCCCCGGGTCTCGACCTGCGGGCCCCGCTGCTCACGCTGTACGCCGACGGTCACCTCGTTACGGGCACCGCCCAGGCGCCTCTCGTCCGGCTGCTGCCGGCGGAGGTCACGACGCGGGTGAGGGCCGAGCTGGCCGCGGCGCTGAGCGCCCCGGCCGGGCCGCCGGAGGCGGCGCAACCGGACCGGCAGGTCGTCGTCGCGGCGGGCTCTCTGGACGGGCGCGCCTGGCGTGAGGCCCTCGACGGGCCGAAGGACGGCCCGACCCGTGCCTCGCGGCTCGACGAGGTCGCCTCGTGGCTGGAGGACGACACCCGGCTCGCGGGCGAGGGGGTCGGGCCGGCCGTCCCGTTGCTCGTGCAGCGCGTCGCGGTGGCGGCCTCGCCCGCGACCGCGGTGGCGCCGGCACTCTCGTGGCCGGACGCCGCGGTGAGCCTGCGCGACCTGCCTTCGCCGCCCGGGTGCCGGCTCGTGGACGGACCCGCCGCCGCCGGTCTCGTGGCCACGCTGGCACCGGCGGCGCAGGGGAGCACCTGGCGGGACGGGGACGTGACCGCGAGGGTGCGCTGGCGGGTGGTGCTGCCCGACGAGCAGGGCTGCGGCTGAGCGACCCGCCGCTGGATCACGCGCCGTCAGCCGGGGTGCTGCTGGGCAGGTCCGCGGCTGGCAGGTCGACGACGGGGTCCGCGATGCTCGCGGCCTCCAGGGCCCAGGAGAGGGCGTGGTCGGCGACCGCGCCCAGCCCGGCGTGCCGCGAGCCGGGACGCGTGTGGCCCGCCCCCACCGGGGGACGGGCCACCTCGACAGATGCGGACGATGAGCCGAAGCGGGCCCGAGATGTAGTCCTCGGTCGCCTTCTCCACCGGGTTCGAGAAGATCTTCGTGGTGTCGCCCATCTCTTCGGCCCCGAGCTGGTCTGGTCGCCGGCGATCCCGGAGCGCGCCGCGGTCAAGGACGCGGCCGACACTGCCGTTCACGTCGGTGACCTTCCCGACCAGCTCGGGATCGGTGGAGAACCGGAACGACTCCGCGCGCCACGACTGGACCCCATAGGCCCGCCACGCCCGCGCGACCGTCGAGGCGCTGATCTTGAGGCGGTCGGCCAGCAACCGGCTCGACCAGTGCGTGACCCCGAGCCGCTTCGGTGGCGGCTTGAGGGTCGCGGTCACGATCGCCGCGTGGTCCAAGGTCCGCGGCCGGCCCGGGCGCGGTTCATCGACCAGCCCGGCCAGCCCGTGGCACTGGTACCGCTCACGCCACAGCAGCACGGTCGGGACCGACACCCCGACCGCCACCGCGATCCGCGAGTTCGCCACCCCGTCCGCTGCCAACAGCACGATCCGCGCCCGCCTCGATCGTCGACGCCCGAACCCGACGCTCCAGCTCGGCCCGGTCACCCTCACGCAACATCAACGCCGGAGCAGGTCTGTTCGCCACACCCCGTGATCCCGAAACCCAACCAAAAGGTCATTTCCGACGCGCGACACTTGCACAGCCCCGTGGTCATGCGCAATGTGCAAACACTGGGCGGTCAATCCGCAAACACCCCTAGCGAGCGGACGACGGGAATCGAACCCGCGTAGCCAGTTTGGAAGACTGGGGCTCTACCATTGAGCTACGTCCGCAGAGGTCCGGGACCCGGACCGCGGCACCCAGGGTACCGGGTGCGGGCGGGCCCGCTGTCCAGTGTCGGCCCCGGCTGTCGAGAACCTGTCACCGCGATCCGCCGGCTCGTCGCGTCCGGTCGTGGACGGCCTCCGAGCCGGTCGCCGCTAGAGTCGGGCACGAGTCGCTGGCGGACCGGCGGATCGCATGCGGTCCAGGGGTCTGCGGCAACGGGGTGTGGCGCAGTTGGTAGCGCGGGGCGTTTGGGACGCTCAGGCCGCAGGTTCGAGTCCTGTCACCCCGACACAGCACCACGTCGCGCGGCCGGCGGAGCCCGGAAGATGGGCTCAACTATCGCGAACCGTGCCCGATGGACGTGAGTAGTGGGCCGATCGCCCGCTCCCCGCCCACAGGAGCCACACCATGTTTCGCCGGCCTGCCCCGAGCACACCGTCCACCGGGTCCGACGACGAGGGCCGCGCCAACATCGACGCGATCACCGCCGTCGTCGAGGCCCTCGCCGCCCCTGGCACCGTCACCGCGAAGGTCGCGAGCGTGCTCGACCTCGTCCGCGCCCGGTTCGGGTGGGCCTACGGGTCCTACTGGACCATCGGTGACGGCGGCGTGCTCCGGTTCGCGCAGGAGTCGGGGGACGTGAGCCCCGAGTTCCGTCGGGTCACCGCGGAGGCGACCTTCGCCCCGGGGGTGGGCCTCTCAGGCAGGGCGTGGAAGACGCGTGACCTGGTGGTCGTCGACGACCTGGGCGCGGTGACCGACTGCCCCCGCGCACCCGTCGCGCGCAAGGTCGGTGTCCGCTCGGCCGTATGCCTCCCGATCGTCGCGAACGGGGATGTGGTCGCGACGATGGACTTCATGTCCACCGAGGAGCGGGAGGTCTCGCCGGTGCGCCGGGCGACCTTGAGCAGCATCGGCGTGCTGGTCTCGCAGGCCCTGACGCGCGCGGCCGTCGCGGAGGACCAGGACGCCGCTGCGCGCGACCTGGCCGCCGTGAACAGGGTCCTGCGGGCGATCACGACGGCCACGACCTACGCGGCCGCGTACAGCGCGGCCCTGGACACGGTCCGTGAGGGCTTCGGCTGGGAGTACGGCTCGTACTGGGCCGTCGACCCGTCCGACGACGCCCTGCACTTCGTGCAGGAGTCCGGCAGCGCGGGTGACGAGTTCCGGGAGGTGACCGTCACGGCGTCGTTCCGCGAAGGGGTCGGCCTCTCCGGACGGGCGTGG
The DNA here is from genome assembly GCF_054057935.1 of Cellulomonas sp. URHB0016. NCBI lineage: Bacteria > Bacillati > Actinomycetota > Actinomycetes > Micrococcales > Cellulomonadaceae > Cellulomonas > Cellulomonas sp. URHB0016. The sequence continues at coordinate 4,160,188 of NZ_JBSRZU010000001.1, forward strand.
CGGTCACGGGACCTCGTCTTCGTGGCGGACCTCGCGGAGCTGACCGACTGCGTCCGGGCACCTGCGGCGGGCCGGGCCGGGGTCCGATCCGGTGTGTGCCTGCCGATCATCGTCGACGGCGAGGTCATCGGGACCATGGACTTCTTCACCACGACGCGGCTCACGCTGTCCGACGCTCGGGCGGACGCGCTGCGCAGCACCGCCTTCCTGATGGCTCAGGCGCTCGCGCGGTTCGCCGCAGGTGAGCGTCTGACGACGGCCGGTCGCCAGCTCGTCACGCTGATCGAGAAGGTGGAACGCAACGTCGTCGCGGCGGCGGCGGTGGCCAACGACGGGCGCGAGCTGACGGGTGAGGCGAACGCGAAGGTGGGGCTGCTCGGCGCGGCCAGCGCCGAGATCGGTCAGGTCGTCAAGGTCATCCAGGGCATCGCCGCGCAGACGAACCTGCTCGCGCTGAACGCGACGATCGAGGCCGCGCGTGCCGGTGAGGCCGGCAAGGGGTTCGCCGTCGTCGCGAACGAGGTCAAGGACCTCGCGAACGCGACGGCGGCCGCCACCCGGGACGTCGACGCGCGGGTCCTGGCCATCCAGGAGCAGGTCGGGGGCGTCATCGGCTCGCTCGCCGAGATCAGGGACGTCGTCGAGCGCATCAACGAGACCCAGACGACCATCAGCGGGGTCCTGTCCGAACAGGTGGAGACCACCCGGCGGATCCTCGCCTGAGGACCCCGGTCGCGGTCCGTCGAGGGCTTTGGCGGGAGATCGGCGCCGTGGCGTAGCATCGAGGGTCGCCTGTGCGAGCCCGAGCCGGTTGCGCGCAGCCCTCAGAGCGTGCCATTCAGCCGGATATCGCCGGCGCCCGCCCAGAATCAGTTGGAGATCATCGAAGTGAAGAGCGCCGTCGAGACCGTGGAGCCCACCAAGGTCAAGCTGACCGTCGAGGTGACGTACGACGAGCTCAAGCCGAGCATCGAGCACGCCTACAAGCACATCGCCGAGCAGGTCACCGTGCCGGGCTTCCGCAAGGGCAAGATCCCGCCGCGCATCATCGACCAGCGCGTGGGCCGTCCCGCGGTCATCGAGCACGCCGTGAACGAGGGCCTGTCCGGCTTCTACGCCGAGGCCGTCCGCGAGAACAAGCTGCGCCCGCTCGGCCAGCCCGAGGTCGAGGTCACCAAGGTCCCCGGCCTCGTCGCAGGCGAGGACGAGGGCGAGCTGCACTTCACCGCCGAGGTCGAGGTCCGTCCCGAGATCACGGTCCCGGCGCTCGACGGCCTGGCGATCTCGGTCGACGACCTCGAGGTCTCCGACGAGGACGTGCAGGGCCGCCTGGACGCGCTGCGCGAGCGGTTCGGCACGCTCGTCGGCGTCGACCGCCCCGCCGTCGAGGGCGACTTCGTGGTGCTCGACCTCGTCGCGAGCATCGACGGCGAGCAGGTCGACTCCGTGAGTGGCGTCAGCTACCAGATCGGCGCCGGCAACATGCTCGAGGGCCTCGACGAGGCGCTCACCGGCCTGTCGGGCGGCGAGTCCACGACGTTCGAGACCGCTCTTGCGGGGGGCGAGCACGCCGGCGAGACCGCGCAGGTCACCGTCTCGGCGAGCACCGTCAAGGAGCGCCAGCTCCCGGAGGCCGACGACGACTTCGCCCAGCTCGCCAGCGAGTTCGACACGCTGGAGGAGCTGACCGCCGACCTGCGCGAGCAGGCCGCGCGCATCAAGGCTTCCAACCAGGCCGTGCAGGCGCGCGACCTGCTCCTGGAGAAGCTGCTCGCGGGTACCGAGATCCCGGTGCCGAGCGGCGTCGTGGAGGCCGAGGTGCACCGTCACCTGGAGGGCGAGGGCCGTCTCGAGGACCACGAGCACCGGGCCGAGGTCAGCGAGCAGGCGGCGACCGCCCTGCGCAACCAGATCCTGCTCGACACGCTCGCCGAGCAGCTCGAGATCAAGATCAGCCAGCAGGAGCTGCTTGACTACCTCGTGAGCGCGTCGCGTCAGTACGGCATGGACCCGAACACGTTCATCCAGACGGTCGACCAGCAGGGCCAGGTGCCCGCGATGGTCGCCGAGGTCGCCCGGTCGAAGGCGCTCGCCGTCGCGCTGCGTCAGGTCGCCGTGACCGACGCCGCCGGCCAGGTCGTGGACCTCAGCGAGTTCATCGGCTCGGACGAGGAGGACGCCGCCGAGGCCGCCTCCGAGCAGGAGTCGACCGCGGTGGCGGGCTCCGACGCCGCGACGGCGATCCCGGCGGTCTGACCCGCACGCACGAACCTCTCGAGGGCCCCGCACCGTGACCGGTTCGGGGCCCTCGTCGTCCCGCTGCGCCGTCCGTGGTCCTGGCTGCGCCGTCAGCGAAAACCTCGGGCGCCGCGCCCTGAGGGGGTGCGCCCGGGCGTTACTGTCACTGCAGCGCGCGGCGGGGACGCCCCGGGTGCGCGCTGCAGGACCAGCAGCGGACGTCAGACGAAGGAGCCTTCGTGAACGAGCAGATGCCGGCGATCGCCCGGGCGGACTCCCCGGGCCTCGGCCTCAACGACCACATCTACAACCGACTGCTGCGTGAGCGGATCATCTGGCTGGGCTCCGAGGTGCGCGACGAGAACTCCAACGCGATCTGCGCGCAGCTGATGCTCCTGGCGGCGGAGGATCCCAGCAAGGACATCTGGCTCTACATCAACTCGCCCGGCGGCTCGATCACCGCCGGCATGGCGATCTACGACACGATGCAGTACATCCAGCCGGACGTCGCAACGATCGCGATGGGCATGGCCGCGTCGATGGGCCAGTTCCTGCTGTCGTCGGGCACCAAGGGCAAGCGCTACGCGCTGCCGCACGCCCGCGTCATGATGCACCAGCCCTCGGGCGGCATCGGTGGGACGGCGACCGACGTGCGGATCAACGCCCAGCTCATCCTGCACATGAAGAACGTGCTGGCCGAGCTGACCGCTGAGCAGACCGGCAAGAGCGTCGACCAGATCAACGCCGACGCGGACCGCGACCGGTGGTTCACGGCGCCCGAGGCCCTCGACTACGGCTTCGTCGACCATGTCGTGACCCGAGCCGGGTCGGTCACCGGCGGCGGCGGCACCGCCTGACCGGCGCCGCGCCCCACCCGAGCCACTTGCACAGAAGGAGAACACCGTGAGCATGGAGTCCCAGTTCATGGCCCGGGCCGGCGGTCTCGCCGGTCCAGCACGGGCCGCCGGCGGCCTGGCCCCGACGTCGCCGTCCGGCCGGTACGTGCTGCCGCAGTTCGAGGAGCGCACCGCCTACGGCTTCAAGCGCCAGGACCCGTACACCAAGCTGTTCGAGGACCGGATCATCTTCCTCGGCGTGCAGGTCGACGACGCGTCGGCCGACGACGTGATGGCTCAGCTGCTCGTGCTGGAGAGCACGGACCCGGACCGCGACATCACGCTGTACATCAACTCGCCCGGTGGCTCGTTCACCGCGCTGACGGCGATCTACGACACGATGCAGTACATCAAGCCGCACATCGTGACGGTCTGCCTCGGGCAGGCCGCGTCCGCGGCGGCCGTGCTGCTCGCGGCGGGCTCGCCCGGCAAGCGCCTGGCGCTGCCGAACGCCCGCGTGCTCATCCACCAGCCGGCGATGGAGGGTGGCGGCTACGCGCAGGCGTCCGACATCGAGATCCACGCCAACGAGCTCATCCGGATGCGCGAGTGGCTCGAGGAGACGCTGTCCCATCACACGGGCCGCGACCTCGAGCTGGTCCGCAAGGACATCGAGCGCGACAAGATCCTCACCGCTCAGCAGGCGGCGGAGTACGGGATCGTCGACCAGGTGCTCGCGAGCCGCAAGGGGGTCATCCCCACGGTGGTGCAGCCCACCTGAGCACGTGCGCCGCCGGGTCCGTGAGGACCCGGCGGCGCCCCTGTTCTGCTCGTCGACCACCACGGAACGCGACACGCCGAGGTCCGGACGGGGGACACGCCGTCGCCACGCGGGTCGGTTCGGCTGACAGGGCGCCCGCCGTGGTGTGCAATGGGGGAGACGTCACCCCGTGGGGTGAGGATGGACGACGCACCGCCCGCCGGGCGGAGGGCGGCACAGGAAGGGGACGCGCGTGGCTCGTATCGGAGACGGAGCCGATCTCCTCAAGTGCTCGTTCTGCGGCAAGTCCCAGAAGCAGGTCAAGAAGCTGATCGCCGGGCCTGGCGTCTACATCTGCGACGAGTGCATCGAGCTCTGCAACGAGATCATCGAGGAGGAGCTCGCCGAGGCCACCGAGGTGGGCATGGTGGAGCTCCCGAAGCCGAAGGAGATCTTCGACTTCCTCGAGCAGTACATCATCGGCCAGGAGTCCGCGAAGCGGGCCCTGGCTGTCTCGGTGTACAACCACTACAAGCGGGTGCAGGCCGGCGAGGCGGGTCGCGCGTCGGCCGACGACCACGTCGAGATCGCAAAGTCGAACATCCTGCTCGTCGGCCCTACGGGCACGGGCAAGACGTACCTGGCGCAGACCCTGGCCCGGATGCTGAACGTCCCGTTCGCGATCGCGGACGCGACGGCCCTGACCGAGGCGGGCTACGTCGGCGAGGACGTCGAGAACATCCTGCTCAAGCTCATCCAGGCCGCTGACTACGACGTCAAGAAGGCCGAGACGGGCATCATCTACATCGACGAGATCGACAAGATCGCCCGCAAGAGCGAGAACCCGTCGATCACTCGTGACGTCTCGGGCGAGGGCGTGCAGCAGGCGCTCCTGAAGATCGTCGAGGGCACCACTGCATCGGTGCCTCCGCAGGGTGGTCGCAAGCACCCGCACCAGGAGTTCATCCAGATCGACACCACGAACGTGCTCTTCATCGTGGCGGGCGCGTTCTCGGGTCTCGACGACATCATCGCCGCCCGTGCACGCAAGCGCGTCGTGGGCTTCGGCGCTCCACTCCTCGAGGCGCACGACGAGGGCGACCTGTTCTCCGAGGTCCGGCCGGAGGACCTGCAGAAGTACGGGCTGATCCCGGAGTTCATCGGCCGTCTGCCCGTCGTCGCCGCGGTCGCCCGGCTCGACCAGGACGCGCTCGTCCGGATCCTCACCGAGCCTCGCAACGCGCTCGTCAAGCAGTACCAGCGCATGTTCCAGATCGACGGCGTCGAGCTGGAGTTCGACGAGGAGTCGGTCGCCGCCATCGCCGACCAGGCGCTGCTGCGGGGGACAGGTGCCCGCGGTCTGCGAGCCATCATGGAGGAGGTCCTCCAGCAGGTGATGTTCGAGGTGCCGAGCCGTGACGACGTGGCTCGCGTGGTCATCACGCGCGACGTGGTCCTGGACAACGTGAACCCGACCCTCGTGCCGCGCGAGACCCCGCAGGACAAGCGCACACCGCGCGAGAAGAGCGCCTGACGGACGGTGCGTCGGGTGCCCGGCCGCTGCCCCTAGGATCGCGGACGTGACCGACCTGCCGGCTCCGATCCCCGCCGAGCTCGGCCGTCTCCGCGGGAGCATCGACAACATCGACGCCGCCCTGGTGTACCTCCTGGCCGAGCGCTTCAAGGCGACCCAGCAGGTCGGCGTCCTCAAGGCCTCGCGCGGGCTGCCCGCGTCCGACCCGGGCCGGGAGGCGCAGCAGGTGGCCCGGTTGCGCGACCTCGCGCACCAGGCCGATCTCGATCCCGTGTTCGCGGAGAAGTTCCTCGCCTTCATCGTCGAGGAGGTCATCCGCCACCACGAGGAGATCGCCCAGGACCACGCCGCACGCGGCTGATCGACCGGTCCTCGGCAGGAGTGGCGCCCGCTCGTCGGGTGGACGAGTGTAGGAGGGTCAGCTCCGGCAGGACGCGCGGGGGCGGAGCGTGCCTGCGGTCGCCGGGGACCTGTCGACCCGGAGGGTGCTGCCCATGGATCTTCGTTGGCTCAAGCCGCTGCTCGGACGCCCGGCCCCATTCACCACCGTCTACCTCGACGCGACCCGTGCCGAGTCCGCCGGCGAGACCGAGACGGCCGACCGTTGGCGTGCGTTGCGGCGGACGCTGGAACGTGACGGCGCGTCGAGCGGGGTGCTGGACGAGATCGGTGATCTCGTCGCCACACCGACCGGCGTCCGGGGACCGCACGGCCGGGTGGTCGTCGCCGATGCGAACGGCGTCGTCGTCGACCGTGTCCTGGCCGAGCCGCCCGCGCAGTCGACCGCCGTCCACGGGCCCGCGCCGGCCCTGCTCCCTGCCGTCCGGGCGGCCGACGAGACCGTGGACCTCCTGGTGGCGCGCGTGGATCGCAACGGTGCGGACCTCGCGCGGACGAGCCACGGGGCGAGCCCGGCGGCCGGGGCGACGTTGGAGCACGTCGAGGGCGGGCACGACGACGTGCACAAGACCCGCGAGGGCGGTCTCGACCGGCGCAGCCAGACGCGCGCCGAGGACTCGTGGCAGCGCAACGCGGAGGCCGTCGCGGCGGCGCTGGACCGGAAGATCGCCGAGCACGCGCCCGACATCGTGGTCCTCACGGGGGACGTCCGGGCCGTCGCGCTCGTCAAGGAGGCTGTCGGACGACCCACCGCCGAGCTGGTCGTGGAGGTGCCCGGCGGGGCGCGCGGCGAGGGAGCCAACCAGGAGTCGTTCGTGTCCAGGGTCTCCGAGGTCGTCACCGAGTTCCGGCACCGCCGGCGGGACACCGTGCTCGACCGGTTCCGGCAGCAGCTCGGTCGCGGCGAGGGCGCCGTGACCGCGCTGGACGACGTCATCGAGGTGCTGCGTCGTGGGCAGGTGGACGAGCTGGTGCTGCACACGTCGGCGCTCACGGCACTCACCGAGCGGGAGCTCTGGGTGGGGCCCGAGCCGTTGCAGGTCGCCGTCGGCGAGGACGAGCTGACGTCGCTCGGTGTCGGAGGTGACCGACGGCGGCTGCCTGCCGGGGTGGCCCTGGTGCGGGCGGCGCTGGGGCAGGACGCCGGTGTGACGTTCGCGGAGAACGGCACGGTGGACCTCGTCGACGGCATCGGTGCGCTGCTGCGGTGGTCCGACGGGTCGACGCCGAGCGAGGCCGTGCCGAGCCAGTCCGCGGACCAGCGACGGCTGCGTACGGTGGTGTGACGCCCGGTCCGGTGCGCGCCGTGCTGCGGTGCGCCCCGGACGGGTCCCGCTGCTCAGCAGACGTCGGTCGCGTCGTCCGCCACCGGGTCGGTCGGCACGTCGTCCGTCGGCACCGCCGGGACGAGCCAACCCGCGAGTGCGACGACGTTCATCCGCAGGATCTCGCGGGCGAACGCGGGGTCGACGTGCGCGGCGACGTCGGCGGCCGAGTGGATGTGGCTGTTGGCGGAGTCGCCGCCCTCGATGGTGAGCACCGCGGGGATGCGACGGTTGATGAACGGCACGTGGTCGCTCGCGAACGGTGACAGCGAGGTCTCGACGGCGAGCCCGGTCACGGCGGCTGCTGCGGAGGCGAGGTCGGCGATCTGCGACGACGACAGCTCCGCGCCCTCGAGGAGCACGGTCGCCGCGCCGGTGTTCCGGGTGCCGATCATGTCCATGTTGAGCACCGCGCGGATCCGGGTCCGGTCCGTCCGGGGGAGTGCCGCGACGTGCTGGGTGCTGCCGAACAGCCCTTCCTCCTCACCACCGAACAGCACGAGCCGCAGGTCGTGCCGCCATGCACGGGTGGCGAGGACGCGAGCCAGCTCGAGGAGCCCGGCCGAGCCGCTGCCGTTGTCGTCGGCGCCCGGGGCCTGTGCGGTCGGACCGCCCGCCTGGTTGATCGAGTCGAGGTGTGCGGTCACGACGACCAGGCCGTCGCCACCGTCGCCGGTGCGGTCGGCCACGAGGTTCTCGCAGGCGCCCGTCCCGACGGTGACGGGCTCGCGCCGCGTCGTGTAGCCGAGCGCGTCGAGCCGGGCCTGCGCCCCGTCGAGCGCCTGGGCGAACCCGGAGCTCAGCGAGTGACGGGTCGGGAAGCCGGACAGCCAGGCGACGTCGGCCCGGAACGCCTCCGCGTCGACGGCGTCGGCCAGGGCTCGTGCCGCGTCATCGAGCCGTGCCGGGGCGGCGGTGGACGGCTCGGCGATCGCGATGCCGTCCGGCAGCGGCATGACCCGCCAGTGGTCGGTGCTGCCGAGGTCCACCGAGCCGTCCACGACGAGGTGCCGGCCGTGGGCGAGGATGGGCCGCACCCCCGGGTGCGCGTGCTCGAACGCGCGTCCGACCTGCGTGACGAGCCGCAGGGCGGCGGTACGGGTACCTCGGGTCCGGGAACCGTCGGCGCCGGTGCTCCCACCGGCGTCGTCGGGCGCCGCGTCCCACCGGATCTCACGGCCCCCGACCCGGGCGCGGAAGGCCTGGGCGACACCGGCGGCATCCTCGGCACGGTCGCCGGCCGGGACCGTGCGGGCGGCGCTGCGGTCGTCGACGACGACATAGGTGACGCCGCTCATGGCTCCTCCACGACCTCGAGGCGGTCGGCGTCGAGGCGCACGACCCGCAGCGTCCGGCTGCCCTGCTCACCGTCGCCGGTGAGCACGAGCCGGTCCGGCGACGGGGCGGTCCATCGCCCCGTCCGCCGGGTCTCCGTGTCGTCGCGACCGATCCCGAGCTCCGTCATGGTCCCGTCGGGGGCCAGCTCGATGCCGCGGCGCAGCCGGGCGGGCGGCAGGTTGCTGCCGCGCGCCCGGTACACCGTCACACCGTCGTGGTCCTCCTCCGGGGTCCGGATCCAGCCTCCGGTCAGACGGGCGTCGTCGCCCATGTCGTCGACCTCCTCGTGCGCGTCGTCGGTCGTCCCAGCGTGCCTCACGGGCGCGGGGGCGTCCTCCGGGTGCCCGCGGGGGCGTCCGTCGTCACCGTGTCGAGGTCGGCAGGCGAGTGCGGGACCTCCGCGGTGCGGATGTTGCTGATGATCCCGCCGAGCGACTCGTACCCCGTGACGCTCGGACCCCACGCGGAGCCGTCCCACCACTTGTGGTAGAGCGCACCATCGGTGCCCTCGACGAACACGTCGAGCCGGTTCGGGCCCCAGGACGTGACACGGGGCGGGGAGACGCAGGCGCCACCCATGAACTCCCAGTCGGTCACCGACGGCCCCCAGCCCGAGCTGCGGTCGTACCACTTGTGGTAGAGCGCGCTGTCGGTGCCGATGACGAACACGTCGAGCCGGCCGTCGCCCCACGAGACGACCGTGGGCGGGCTGGTGCAGATGCCGCCCAGCGACTCGTAGTCGGTGACGCCGGGACCCCATGCCGTGCCGTCCCACCACTTGTGGTAGAGCGCGCTGTCGGTGCCGATGACGAACACGTCGAGCCGGTTGGCGCCCCACGACACGGCGGTCGCCGGGCTGGAGCAGATGCCCCCCATGTACTCGTAGCCGCTGACGCTCGGACCCCACGCCGACCCGTTCCACCACTTGTGGTAGAGCGCGCTGTCGGTCCCGACGACGAACACGTCCAGCCGGTTGGCGCCCCACGACACCGCCTCGGGGCGACCGACGAGCGTGCCGCCCATGGCCTCCCAGTCGGTGACGCCCGGCCCCCACGCGGTACCGTCCCACCACTTGTGGTACAGCCCGTGGTCGGTTCCCACGACGAACGCGTCGAGCCGGTTCGGCCCCCAGGTGACGAGCTTCGGGGTCTCCAGGCAGGTGCCGCCGAGCGACTCCCAGTCGGTCACGCTCGGTCCCCACGCGGTGCCGTCCCACCACTTGTGGTACATCGCGTGGTCGGTGCCGAGCACGAACGCGTCGAGCCGGTCCGGGCCCCAGGCAGCGACCTCGGGTGCACTGAGGCTGACGCCGCCCATGTACTCGTAGCCCTGGACGGACGGCCCCCAGGCGCTGCCGTCCCACCACTTGTGGTACATCGCCTGGTCCGTGCCGATCACGAACGCGTCGATGCGGTCGGCGTCCCACGAGACGACCGGACCGGCCGGCTCGGGCATCACCGTCGCGGGCGGCGTGACGTCCAGGAACGACGCGCGGGGTCCTTCGAGCGCGGCCTCCATGCGGGAGGCCTGGCCGTGCGTGAACATGACCATGGCGGCGTCGTCGACGTAGTCCATGTAGTCCATGAACAGGTCGCCGTTGGGCCCGTTGGTGCAGCTGACGTGCGGGAAGGCCGGCGTGCCGTAGTTCTCGCTCGCCTGGTTCGGTGTGTCGTCCACCTCGTCGGAGCCGCTGCAGCCCGTGCCGTCGTCGCCCCAGATGTGGTACAGGTTCAGCCAGTGGCCGACCTCGTGCGTGGCGGTGCGGCCGAGGTTGAACGGAGCGGCGGCTGTGCCGGTGTCGCCGAACGCGGAGTGCAGGATGACGACGCCGTCGGTCTCGGCAGGGCCGCCGGGGAACTGCGCGTAGCCGAGCAGGCCGCCCTGCGCGCTGTGCACGGTGCCGACCCAGATGTTGAGGTAGCGGTCGGACGGCCAGGCGTCGTGACCGCCGTGGGCCGCGAACTTGATGGGGTTGCCGTCCTGGGCGAACGAGGCGGTGGTGGTCGACGTGCGTGTGATGCCCGTGGTCGGGTTGCCGTCCGGGTCGGACGTGGCGAGATGGAACTCGATCCGCGAGTCCGCGACGAGCGGTGCGAAGACGGGCGGGACGATCGCGACGTCCGGGTTGGTGGCGCGGTAGTCGCGGTTGAGCACGGCGATCTGCGACTGGACCTGCGCGTCCGAGATGTTCTCCGTGGCGGCGTGGTAGACCACGTGCACCACGACCGGGATGTGCACGACGCCCGTGAACCGGGCGGTGCTGCGACGGGAGCGTGCCTGGTTCTCGATGGACGACCGCGCGCGGGCGTACATCTCGGACGTGGACAGCAGCTTGCGGTGCTCGTCCATCGTGCCGCACCAGCCACGGGACGTGGGCGGCGGCGGCGCTGCGGCGGTCGGGTGCTCGGGCTCGTTCGGCATGTGGCCGCCGCCCTCGTTCGTGTTGGGCATGACGTGGTCCCCCTCGTGGGTGGGGGCGCACGGGCTCGTCGCGGTCCGTGCCCCGACGGGCGGCGACGAGTCGGGACGATGGTGCTGCGGGCGGCGGCGGGTAGGGCGGGCAGGTGGCCCCCGGCGAGCCTGCCCGATGTCCAGAATGCGCCGGTTCGTCCGGTTTGTTCAAGATGAATAGCGGGTGAGGTCCGGCCCCGGACGCGCGACGACCCGGAGGGCGGCGTGCGTCCTCCGGGTCGTCGGGCTCGACGGCTCAGGCCTGCGCGGTGACCTTCGGCTCGGGTTCGGCGAGCACGGCGTCATGGGCGACGACCTGCTCACCGTCGTCGCCCACGAGGGTCAGCGTGCCCACGACGCGGCCGGCGGCCCGGACGTCGCCGAGGGCCGCGTCCACACCGGCCCGCAGCGCTGTCGGTACGGCCAGGCGGACGGCGGTGATCTCGGTGCGCATCGACACCTTCGCCTCCGACTTCACCTTCCGCAGCGCAGCGAGCGCGGCACCCGCCGCCCCGACCACGGCCGGGTCGGCGTCGGCGGCGGCCGACCGCAGGGGGGCGGCGTCGGGCCACGGCGCACGGTGCACCGAGCCGTCGCGCCACCACGACCAGACCTCCTCGGTCGCGAACGGCAGGACCGGGGCGAAGAGGCGCAGGAGCACGTCCAGCGCGATGCCCAGCGCTGCACGGGCCGACGCCGTCTCGGCGCTCACCTCGGCGGCACCGGCGCCGTAGGCGCGGTCCTTGACCAGCTCCAGGTAGTCGTCGCAGAACGTCCAGAAGAACGTCTCCGAGACCTCCAGGGCGCGGGTGTGGTCGTACGACTCCAGCGCCGCTGTGGCCTTCTCCACGACGTCCACCAGGCCGGCGAGCATCGCCCGGTCCAGGGGGGTCGTCACCAGTGCGGGGTCCAGGACCACCGGCTCGGACGGCGAACCGAAGGACAGTGCGAACTTCGACGCGTTGAGCACCTTGATCGCGAGCCGGCGCCCGATCTTCATCTGACCGACCTCGAAGGCCGCGTCCGTGCCGAGGCGGGCTGAGGCCGCCCAGTACCGCACCGCGTCCGAGCCGTGCTCCTCGAGCAGGCCCATCGGTGTGACCACGTTGCCCTTGGACTTCGACATCTTCTTGCGGTCCGGGTCGAGGATCCAGCCGCTGATGGCGGCCTGCGACCACGGCAGCGAGCCGTGCTCGAGGTGCGAGCGGACCACCGTCGAGAACAGCCAGGTGCGGATGATGTCCTGGCCCTGCGGGCGCAGGTCCATCGGGAACACCCGGGAGAACAGGTCGGGGTCGCTGCGCCAGCCGCCCACGATCTGCGGGGTCAGCGAGCTGGTGGCCCACGTGTCCATGATGTCGGGGTCGCCGACGAAACCGCCGGGCACGCCCCGCTGGTCCGCCGTGTAGCCGGCCGGGACGTCGGAGGACGGGTCGACGGGCAGCTGGTCCTCGGACGGCAGGATCGGCGACTCGTGGTCGACCTCGCCGTGCTCGTCCAGCGGGTACCAGACCGGGAACGGCACGCCGAAGAAGCGCTGCCGCGACACGAGCCAGTCGCCGTTGAGGCCGCCGACCCAGTTCTCGTAGCGCACGCGCATGAACTCGGGCGCGAAGCCGAGCTCGGCGCCGCGGGCGAGGAGCGCGTCACGCAGGGCCTCGTCGCGCCCGCCGTTGCGGATGTACCACTGGCGGCTCGTCACGATCTCGAGGGGCTTGTCGCCCTTCTCGTAGAAGTTGGCCTTGCGCTGCGTCGCCACCGGCTCGCCGTCGAGGTCGCCGGTCTCGCGCAGGCCCGCCACGACCGTCTCGCGCGCCGAGAACGTGGTCTTGCCCGCGAGGTCGCCGAACGTCGCGCGGCCCGTGTCCGTGGCGATCCAGTCCGGGGTGTCCCGGACGATCCGGCCGTCACGGCCCACCACCGAGCGGGTGGGCAGCTGCAGCTCGCGCCACCACTGCACGTCCGTCAGGTCGCCGAACGTGCAGCACATCGCGATGCCGGCACCCTTGTCGGGCTCCGCGCCCGGGTGGGCCAGCACCGGGACCTCGACGCCGAACAGCGGCGTCGTCACCGTGGTGCCGAACAGGTGCTGGTAGCGCTCGTCGTCGGGGTGGGCGATGAGGGCGACGCATGCCGGCAGCAGCTCGGGCCGTGTGGTCTCGATGTGCACGGGCGAGCCGTCCGGCCGGTGGAAGGCCACGCGGTGGAACGCCCCCGGGTAGTCGCGGGCCTCGAGCTCGGCCTGGGCGACGGCCGTCTGGAAGGTCACGTCCCACAGGCCCGGTGCCTCGGCCTGGTACGCCTCGCCGCGTGCGAGGTTGCGCAGGAACGCCTGCTGCGCGACGGCCCGCGACTCGGCCGACACCGTCTGGTAGGTCATGGACCAGTCGACGGACAGGCCCAGCCGGCGCCACAGGGCCTCGAACTGGCGCTCGTCCTCCGCCGTGAGGACCTCGCACAGCTCGATGAAGTTGCGCCGGCTGACCGGGACCTGGTCGCCGGGCTTGACGGGCTTGCCGTCCGTTCCCTGGTGCGGCGGCACGAAGCCCTCGACGTACGGCAGCGACGGGTCGCACCGCACGCCGTAGTAGTTCTGCACGCGGCGCTCGGTGGGCAGGCCGTTGTCGTCCCAGCCCATCGGGTAGAACACCTCACGGCCGCGCATGCGCTGGAAGCGGGCGACGACGTCGGTGTGCGTGTACGAGAACACATGCCCGACGTGCAGCGATCCCGAGACCGTCGGCGGCGGGGTGTCGATCGAGTACACCTCGTCGCGCGTCTTCGTGCGGTCGAACGTGTACAGGCCGTCCGCGGACCACGCGGCACCCCAGCGGTCCTCCACACCGTCGAGCGAGACGCGGTCCGGTACCTCGCGCGCGCCGGTGGTGCTCGGCGTGGTCGGGGCGTGGTCCGGGCGCAGGTCGCTCATGGTCAGACATCTTCCCAGATCCACGACCGCCGGCGTTCCGCCGCCGGCCAGCGAGCGGGCCCGCGTCCGACGACCCGGACCGGCTCGCCGCCGGCCCGCTCGGCGCGGCACCTCTCCGGGGGCGAACATTGGGTGACGTGCCGATGAACAGGTGCCCGACCGAGCGTGGCGGGCGCCGAGGTGGTGCCAGGCTCACTGGCTGCGCCTCGTCGACGACGGCGCGCATGACGACGACGGGAGGCCGGCGACGCCGGCACGGGGGAGGTCCCGCGACGGCAGGCCCGGGACGGCACGTGGACGAAGCAGACGGTTTCCGCAGGTCGGTGCTCGCGACCGAGCCCCGCACCCTGGTCGACCTCCTGGCGGCGACCGTGGCCGTCCACCCGGACGCCATCGCGATCGACGACGGCACGACGGTGCTCACCTACGCGGGCCTCGCCGACGCGGTGCGGTCGGGGGCCGCCGGTCTGGCGCGGGTCGGCGTCGGTCCGGGGGACCGGGTCGGTGTCCGCATCCCGTCGGGGACCGCCGAGCTCTACACCGCGATCCTCGCCGTCCTGGCCGCGGGCGCCGCCTACGTGCCGGTCGACGTCGACGACCCCGACGAGCGCGCGCGGACGGTGTTCCGTGAGGCGGCGGTCGCCCGCGTCCTCGCCGAGGGCGACCTGCCGGGGCTCGCCGCCCGCGCCGGGTCCGCGCAGGCTCGACCGCCCGCGCTCGACGACGACGCCTGGGTCATCTTCACGTCCGGCTCCACCGGTGCGCCCAAGGGCGTCGCCGTGACGCACCGGTCCGCCGCGGCGTTCGTGGACGCCGAGCGCCGGCTGTTCCTGCAGGACGCACCGATCGCGCCGGGTGACCGGGTCCTCGCCGGGCTGTCGGTCGCGTTCGACGCGAGCTGCGAGGAGATGTGGCTCGCCTGGGCGCACGGTGCGTGCCTCGTGCCCGCCCCGCGCGCGCTCGTCCGCACGGGCATGGACCTCGGGCCCTGGCTCGTCGCCCAGGGCGTCACCGTGATCTCCACCGTGCCGACGCTCGCAGGCCTGTGGCGGGCCGACGAGCTCGCCGCGGTGCGGCTGCTGATCTTCGGCGGCGAGGCGGTGCCGCCCGAGCTGGCGACCCGGCTGGTCGCCGACGGGCGGGAGGTCTGGAACACGTACGGGCCGACCGAGACCACCGTGGTGGCGTGCGCCAGCCGGATGACCGGCGACGGACCCGTCCGCATCGGGCACGCGCTCGACGGCTGGGACCTGGCCGTCGTCGGCGCGGACGGGACACCGGTCGAGGAGGGCGAGGTCGGTGAGCTCGTCATCGGTGGCGTCGGCCTGGCGCGGTACCTCGACCCCGTGAAGGACGCCGAGAAGTTCGCCGCTGCTCCCCGGCTCGGGTGGGACCGGGCGTACCGCAGCGGGGACCTCGTGCGGCACGAGAGCGCCGGTCTGGTGTTCCTGGGCCGGGCCGACGACCAGGTGAAGGTGGGCGGCCGGCGCATCGAGCTCGGTGAGGTGGACGCCGCGCTCGCGGCGCTGCCGGGCGTGGCGGGGGCTGCCGCGGCGGTCCGGCGGACCCCCGCCGGCACCGCGGTGCTCGTGGGTTACCTGATGGCGGCGCCGGGCCTCGACCTCGACCTCGACGCGGCCCGGGCGGAGCTGCGCACCGTGCTGCCTCCCGCGATCGTGCCGCTCCTCGCGGTCGTCGGGTCGCTGCCCGCCCGCGGCTCGGGGAAGGTCGACCGCGACGCGCTCCCGTGGCCGCTGGAGCGCGTGGGTGGCGACGACGTGCCTGCGCAGGCGCTGTCAGCGACAGCCGCGTGGGTGGCCACCCGGTGGACCGCCGCCCTGGGCGCGGCCGTCACGGGGCCGGACCAGGACTTCTTCGCCGACGGCGGGGGCAGCCTCGTCGCCGCGCAGCTCGTGTCCTCGCTCCGGGAGAGGTTCCCCACCGTCACCGTCGCGGACCTGTACGACAACCCGCGCCTCGGTGCGCTCGCCCAGCGGCTCGACGAGTTCGACGCCCCGGTGCACGGTGACGCCCGGACCGTGCGACCCACCCCGCGCCGCGCGCAGGTGGTCCAGACCGTGCTCGCGCTCCCGCTGGCGCTGCTCGTCGGGCTGCGCTGGCTCACGTGGCTCCTCGCCGCGGGGGCGGTCCTGCGGTGGACCGGTGCCGGGCCGTGGGTGCCGGCCGTCCCGGGGGCGGGCTGGTGGATGCTCGCGGGGTGGGTCGTGCTCGTCAGCCCGCTCGGACGGATGGGGACCACGGTGCTGGTCGCCCGGTCCCTGCTGGGCGGGTTGCGGCCCGGACGGTACCCGCGGGGCGGTGGCGTCCACCTGCGGCTGTGGTTCGCGGAGAGCTGGGCGGCGGCGGCCGGGGCCGGGAACCTGTCGTGCGCGCCGTGGACCGCCGTGTACGCGCGGGCGCTCGGCGCCGAGGTGGGCAAGGACGTCGACCTGCATGCGTTCCCGCCGGTCACCGGCATGCTCACGCTCCGCAACGGGTGCAGCGTGGAGCCCGAGGTGGACCTGTCCGGGCACTGGGTGGACGGCGACGTGCTGCACGTCGGACGCATCCGGATCGACAAGCGGGCCACCGTGGGCACGCGCAGCACCCTGGCGCCCGGCACCCGCGTCGGCCAGGGCGCGCAGGTCGCGCCCGGGTCGGCCGTGCTCACGTCGGTGCCGCCGGGGGAGCTCTGGGTGGGGTCGCCGGCGCAGTTCGACGGGCCGGCCGGTGAGGGGTGGCCCCGGGGAGGGGCACCCCGGGGGCGCGCCTGGGTGCCGGTCTATGCGGCCGGTGCCGCGGCGCTGGCCGCGATGCCGGTGGTCGCGGTGGTGTGCGGGCTGGTGGTGGTCGGGGTCGGCATGCGCGGGTCCGGCTCCTGGTCCGAAGGGGCGGTCGGCGCCCTGCGCGGCGTCCCGCTCGGGGCGGTGACCGCGTTCGCCGTCCTCGCGCTCAGCACCCTGGTGGGCGTCCGCCTCCTCTCGCTCGGCGTCGGTGAGGGCTACCACCCGGTCCGCAGCCGCAAGGGCTGGCAGGTCTGGGCCACGCAGCGCCTCATGGACGACGCCCGCACCACCCTGTTCCCCTTGTACGCGAGCACGGCGACCCCGCTGTGGCTGCGGGCGCTCGGGGCGGACGTCGGACGCGGCGTCGAGGCGTCGACCGTCCTCATGCTGCCGTCGATGACGACGGTGGGTGACGGTGCCTTCCTCGCCGACGACACGCTCATCGGGTCCTACGAGCTGGGTCGTGGCTGGATGCGCGTCGAGGGCGCCAAGGTCGGCAAGCGGGCCTTCCTCGGCAACTCGGGGATGATCGCGCCGGGCCGGGCGGTGCCGAAGCGGGGGCTGGTCGCGGTGCTGTCGGCGACGCCCGAGCACGCGAAGTCGGGTTCCTCATGGCTGGGGTCCCCGCCGGTGCGCCTGCGCCGGGCCGCGGCGGAGGGGGACGAGGAGCGCACGTTCGACCCACCGGCCCGGCTGCGGGTCGCGCGCGCCCTGGTCGAGCTGTGCCGGGTGGTGCCGGTGATCTGCACGTTCGGGCTCGGCGTGCTGGTGCTGCTCACCCTGCAACGCGTGCTGGAGGGCGCCGGGCTGGGGGTCGCCGCGCTCGTCTCACCGCTCGTCGTGCTCGGCGCCGGCACGGCCGCGTGCGCGCTGGCGACCGCGGCGAAGTGGCTGCTCGTCGGACGGCTGACCCCGGGGGAGCACCCCCTGTGGAGCTCGTTCATCTGGCGCAACGAGCTGGCGGACACGTTCCTCGAGACCGTCGCCGTGCCGTGGATCGGCCCGGCGACGGTCGGCTCACCCGCGCTGAACGTGTGGCTCCGGACGCTCGGGGCGCGCATCGGCCGGGGGGTGTGGTGCGAGACGTACTGGCTGCCGGAGGCGGACCTCGTCGAGCTGGGCGACGGTGCCAGCGTGAACCGCGGGTGCGTGCTGCAGACGCACCTGTTCCATGATCGGGTGATGAGCATGGACACCGTCACCTTGGGCGCCGGCGCGAGCCTCGGCCCGCACGGCGTGGTGCTGCCCGCCGCGAGCCTCGGCGCGGGGGCGGCCGTCGGCCCCGCCTCGCTCGTGCTGCGCGGGGAGGCCATCCCCGCGGGCTCCGCGTGGACCGGCAACCCGGTGGTGCCCGTGGCCGCCGCATGACGGCAGCCGGACCCGACCCGTACGTGCCCGCCTGGGTCGACGGCGGCCTCGACGTCTCCCGGTACGAGCTCGACCTCGACTACCGCGTCGCGAGCAACCGGCTGGACGGCCGCGCGCGCGTGCACGCGACCGCGCTGCGCCCGCTCGACCGGATCACGCTCTCGCTCGACCACCTGCGCGTGACGAAGGTGCTGGTCGACGGGCGGCGTCCGGTCCGCTGGACGCACCGGGACGGCCGACTCGTGGTGCGCCCGGAACTGCCCGCAGCCACCGGTGCCGGCCTCGTGGTCGAGGTCCACTACGCGGGCCACCCTCGACCCCGCCGAGGTCCGTGGGGTGAGGTCGGCTGGGAGGAGCTGACCGACGGCGTGATCGTCGCCGGGCAGCCGGACGGCGCGCCGTCGTGGTTCCCGTGCCACGACCACCCGTCGGACAAGGCGGCGTTCCACGTCGAGCTCACCACGGAGGCGGGCTACGACGTCGTGTGCAACGGGGTCCTGCGGTCGCGCACCCCGAAGGCGAGCCGGGTCCGCTGGGTGTTCGACCAGCCGGAGCCCACCGCCGCCTACCTCGCCACGGTGCAGATCGGCCGCTACGAGCGGCTCGTCACAGGATCGGCCCCGGTGCCGCAGCGGGCGTCGGTCCCGCCGCGGTTGCGGGACGCGTTCCGGCACGACTTCGCCCGGCAGGGGCAGATGATCGCGCTCTTCGCCGACCGGTTCGGCCCGTACCCGTTCCCCGAGTACACGGTGGTGGTCACCGACGACCCGCTGGAGATCCCGCTCGAGGCGCACGGCCTGTCGGTGTTCGGCGCGAACCACGTGGACGGCGGGCGAGGGTCGGAGCGCCTCGTCGCGCACGAGCTCGCGCACCAGTGGTTCGGCAACAGCCTGACCGTGGCGAGCTGGAAGGACATCTGGCTGCACGAAGGGTTCGCGTGCTACGCGGAGTGGCTCTGGTCCCAGGCGTCCGGTGGGCGCACGGCCGACGAGCTGGCCCGGGCCGCGCACGCGCGGCTGGCCGGGCTCCCGCAGGAGGTGCTCGTGGGCGACCCCGGCCGCGACAGCATGTTCGACGACCGGGTGTACAAGCGCGGGGCGCTGGCGCTGCACGCCGTCCGGCTCACCGTGGGCGACGACGCGTTCTTCGCCGTGCTGCGCGAGTGGACCGGCCGGTACGCCTATGGCTCGGTGAGCACGGACGCCTTCGTCGAGACGGCGTCGGTCGTGACCGGGGTCCCCCTGGACGCGCTCCTCGCCGAGTGGCTGTTCACTCGGCCGCTGCCCCCGGTGCCGGTGGCCACGGGCTAGCGTGCCTGCATGGTGCGCACGTACGTCGAGCTCGTCGAGGACGACGGGGCCGTGCGGCCGGAGGACGGCCCACCACCCCGGCTCGTGGACAGCGCGCGGCGGCACCCCGTGCGGGCGGCCGTCGCGGCGGGAGCCGTGCTCGTCGTGGTGGTGGCCGGGCTCGTCGGGCAGGCGGTCGTCGACGCGGGCGAGCGGGCCAGGCTCGCCCGGCTGGCCCACGTGCCCGGGGTGCTGCGTCCGGTCGACCTGCCGCTGCACACCCTCGTGTCGGCCGAGGGCGACGTCGCAGGAGCGATGCAGTCCGGGATCCTCGTCGGCGGGACGCTGGTCGCAGGCTCGTACCGTCCGGTGCTCTCCGACCCGGACGTCGTCGCCGTCGACCGGACCACGGGCGCGCCGGTCTGGCGGGTCTCCGTCGAGCTGCCGCCCCCGCCGGTCCCCGCGCCCGACCTGAGGACGCAGGACGACGTGACGTCCGCCGTCTGGTGCACGACCGCGGCGCACCCGCCGCAGGGCGCGCACCCTCGCGTGGCCTGCGTCGTCAGCTGGTCCTACGGCTGGGAGGTGGAGGCGGACGGGAGCGGCTACGAGGTCGCCGTCCGCGGGCTCGTGGTCCTCGACGCGACGGACGGAGCGGTGGTCGCGCGGCGGGACGAGCCGCTGGGATCCGACATCTACACGGCCGAGGACCAGTACTGGGTCACGACCGTGGACGACGACCGCGCAGGTGTCACCGCCGTCGCGCGGTCGTACGACGGCGAGGACCGGTGGACGACGCACGTGGCGGTACCCGGGTCCGTCCCGGTGGGGAGCACGCCGTACGTGCTGCACGACGAGCGCCGCACCGTGCTGGCCGTCGGGACCCGGGCGTGGCTCCTGGGCGAGGACGGTGCGGTCCTCCACGCGCTCGGCTCCGGCTCCGGCTCCGGTGGCGTGGCCCTCGTCCCCGGTGGCGTGCTGGTCCAGAGGTTCGACGGGACCGGCGGCGGACGGCTGGACGGTGCGGTCGTCTGGCACGACGACGGCACCACGGTGGACGTGCGGGGGGACGACCTGGTCCGGTTCTCCGTCGATGACGGGAGCCGACCCGACAGGGTGTTCACCGTGGCCGAGAGCACCGGCGACCTCGTCGGGCGCGACAAGTCCGGGGCCGAGGCGTGGCGGGCCCATGTCGGTGTGGGGTCCAGCACGCTGCTGCTCGACGGGACGATCGTGGCGGCGGCGGCCGGCGAGCTCGTCGCCGTCGACGCGGACGACGGCGGCGTGCGCTGGCGGACGACGATGCCGATGCCGGTCGACGAGCTCCTCACCGACGGCAGGCTCGCGCTCGGTGTCAACGGCCGGACGGTCCGCGCGTACGGGATCGACGACGGCGTCCTGCGATGGACCGCACGGCTGGACGTGGGCGAGGACGGGGCGCCCGTGCTCGAGCGCCGGGTCACCGACGAGCCCACCACTGCCGACGGCGCGCCCACGAGCGGCCTCGACGACGGATGGTGGACGGTCACGAGGGACGGGCACCTCGCCTACAGCGACCCGACGGGAGCCTCCCGCCTGGTCGTGCTCCGATGAGGCGCGTCCGTGTCCGCACCCGCCTGCCGGGCCACGGCCTGCGGGAACACGCCTCGCACCGGGCGGGTTAGGGTCACGGAGGAGCACCGACGGTGGTCCGATGACGAGCCGGGACGACGAAGGGGTGCGACGCGGTGAGCGGTGTGAGTGCGAGCGGGCTGAAGGTCGGCTACGCGGCGATGCTCGAACAGTTCCACCCCACCGAGGCGGTCGCCCTGTCGGTGCACGCGGAGCAGCACGGCTTCTCCGGCGTGATGGCGGCCGACCACTACCAGCCGTGGGTCCCGGCCCAGGGACAGGCCTCGTTCGTGTGGAACGTGCTCACGGCGCTCGGCGAGCGGACGGTCGGCGACATCGGACCGGGCGTCACCGCGCCGACGTTCCGGTGGCACCCGGCGATGGTCGCACAGGCGTCCGCGACCCTGGCTGCGATGTACCCGGGACGGCACTGGCTCGGGCTCGGTTCGGGTGAGGCCCTCAACGAGCACGTCGTCGCGGGCTACTGGCCGGAGGCCCCGGAGCGGATCAACCGCATGTTCGAGGCGATCGAGCTCATCAAGAAGCTGTTCTCGTCGTCCCTCGCGGGCAAGGACGTGAAGCACTCCGGCCAGTTCTACAAGCTCGAGTCGACCCGGCTCTGGACCATGCCCGAGGTCGCCCCGGAGATCCTCGTCGCGACCGCCGGTCCCGTCACCGCCAAGCGTGCCGGCCGGCACGCCGACGGGCTCATCACCGTCGGTGCGCCGCTGGAGAAGATCTCCGGCCTGTTCGGGCGGTTCGAGGAGGGCGTGCGGGAGTCCGGCCGGGCGCCGGAGGATCTGCCCAAGGTGCTGCAGCTCCACCTGTCCTGGGCCGCGACCGACGAGGAGGCCCTCGCCAACGCCATGCACGAGTGGCCCAACGGGGGCATGAAGTTCCCCAAGGCCGACATCCGCTCGCCGTTCGACTTCGAGCAGATGGCCAAGCTCGTCCGACCCGAGGACTTCGAGGGCCGGATGGTCATCTCCGCCGACCCGGACGTCCACCGCGCCGAGATCCAGAAGTACGTGGACCTCGGGTTCGACCGGATCTACCTGCACAACGTGGGACGCAACCAGCGGGAGTGGATCGAGACGTTCGGCGAGCAGGTGCTGCCGAAGCTGGTGCGATGACCGCGCCCGAGCTCCGGGTCTGGGCGCCCGACGGGCTTCCCGAGGTGGCCCCCGGCGACGACCTCGCAGCCCTGCTCACGGCACTGCTGCGCGAGGACGCCGGCGGCACGCCCGACCACGCGCTCCGCGACGGCGACGTGCTGGTCCTCACCAGCAAGGTCGTCTCCAAGGCCGAGGGCCGGGTGGTTGCCGCCGACGACCGGGAGCAGGCGATCACCGACGAGACGGTCCGTGTCGTCGCGACCCGTGAGCACGCCACGGGCGTGACGCGCATCGTCGAGAACCGGCTCGGCCTCGTCATGGCCGCCGCGGGCGTCGACGCGAGCAACACCCCGGCCGGCACGGTGCTGCTGCTGCCCGTCGACCCCGACGGCACTGCCAGGTCGCTGCGGACGGCGCTGCAGGTCGCGTTCGGCGTGCGGCTCGGGCTCGTGCTCACCGACACCGCCGGCCGGCCGTGGCGTCAGGGTGTGACGGACCTCGCCATCGGAGCCGCCGGTGTGGAGGTGCTCGACGACCTGCGTGGGCAGGTCGACAGCTTCGGGCGGCCGCTCGTCATGACCGTGGCCGCCGTCGCGGACGAGATCGCGTCCGCCGCCGAGCTCGTCAAGGGCAAGGCGGCCGGGCGGCCGCTCGCCGTCGTGCGCGGCCTGGGGCGCCTCGTCACGGCCGACGACGGTCCGGGGGCGCGGGTCCTCGTACGGACGGGCGACGACGACATGTTCCACCAGGGCAGCGCCGAGGCCTACGCCCAGGGCTGGAAGGACGCGCTGGAGCGTCCGGACCCGGCACCTCGCGGCTGAGGCAGGGCTGAGTGGGCGCCGCTACCGCGCCCGACCGCTCGGTGGGCTCGGCTCAGGCCGGCGCCGGCGTCCCGGCGTCACGGGCCGACTGGGCCGTGGCCCCCGGCTGTCCGGCAGCGATCGGCTCGACCACGACGGCCGTGCCGTACGCGCACACCTCGGAGAACTGCTGGAGCGAGTCGGTGTCGAACCTCATGGCGACGACGGCGTTGGCCCCGCGCTGCTGCGCCTCCGCGACCATGCGACGCATGACCTCGTGGCGGCTCTCGTACATGATCTTCGTGAACTCGGGCAGCTCGCCGCCGCCGATGGAGCGCAGTCCCGCCGTGAAGGACTGGCCGATGTTCGTCGCGCGGACTGTCAACCCCATCACCTCGCCGAGGACGGCGTTGATGCGGTAGCCCGGGACCTCGTTCGTCGTCACCACGATCACGCTGCCGATGCTGTCACACAGCGGGCGCGAAGTGACCGCACGTCACCCGCCTGCGCGCGCGCTCACGCGCGTGCGGCCTTCGCCGCCGCCTTCGCCGCCTGCTTCGTCGCGCGCACCTCCGCGAGCGACTGCGGGTCGGTGACGTCGGCGATGGACCGCCTGGCGTCCACGTCGCCGTAGGCACCGGCCGCCTCGCGCCACCCGTCGGGCGTGACCCCCGCCTGCTTCCCCAGCAGGGCCACGAAGATCCGCGCCTTCTGGTCGCCGAACCCGGGCAGCGCCCTGAGCCGGCGCAGCACCGTCGCGCCATCGGGGTCGCCGTCGGTCCACAGCCGCGTGACGTCGCCGCCGTACGTGCCGACGACCTCGGCGGCGACCGCCTGGATGCGTGCCGCCATGGAACCGGGGTAGCGGTGCACCGCGGGCGGTGTCGAGCACAGCGTGACGAACGCGTCGGGGTCGGCCTCGGCGATGCGTCGTGGGTCGAGGCCGCCCATCCGGTCGGCGATCTTGGCCGGGCCGGCGAAGGCGCTCGCCATCGTCACCTGCTGGTCGAGCAGCATGCCGACGAGCAGCGCGAAGGGGTCCTCCGTCAGGAGGCGGTCGGCGGCGGGGTCGCCCGTGAGCCACAGCGTCATGAGGTCATCCTCTCCCGGGGGCCGATGGTCCGTCGTGCCCTGGTCACGGGGTTCGATCGGGGGGTGGGTAGGGTCGCGTCGTGTCGATGTGCTCCCGCAGGCTGCAGCTGCGCTAGTGCCCGCCGCCCTTCCCGAGGCCCGCTGGGTGGTCGTGGTGCCCGTCAAGACGGCCGCTGCCGGCAAGACGCGCCTCGCGGGCGTGCTGCCGGAGAGCCGTCGTCAGGCGCTCGTGCGTGCCATGGCGCTGGACACCGTCGCCGCCGCGGCGGCCGCCCGTGGGGTCGTCCGGGTGCTCGTCGTGACCGGGGACGAGCCGGTGCGGACCGAGCTGCCTCCCGGGGCCGAGGCGGTGGCCGAGCCGTCGAGCGAGTCGCGGCAGCCCGGGAGTCCCGAGCCCGGGCTCGACGCGGCAGTGCTGGCCGGCGCCGACCGGGCGGCCGCGCTCGACCCCGGAGCTGGCGTGGCCGTCCTGCTGGGGGACCTGCCGGCGCTGCGGACCGACGACCTCGCCGCTGCGCTGGTCCTCGCGGCGCGGCACGCGCGCGCGGTCGTCGCCGACACCGACGGCACCGGGACCACCCTGCTCACGTCGGCGCCCGGCGTGGCGGTGCGACCCCGGTTCGGCACTGGTTCGGCCGCCGCGCACGAGGCGACGGGCCATGTCCGCCTGGACGTCCCCGTGACCTCGAGCCTGCGACGGGACGTGGACCTGCCGGCCGACCTGAGGCGGGCGGCCAGGGATGCCGGTCCGCGCACCCGGGCGGTGCTCGGGACCCCCGGGGAGCCCGGCTGACGGGCCGACCGGCTGAGCGCTCACCGGCCGACCGCTCAGGGGAGCCGGTCGACGAGCGCGAGCGCCGCTGCCGCGATGGCGGCCGTGGCCGGCACGTCGGTCATGAGCGTCGGGGCGGCACGGACCGTCCATCCCTCGGCGGCCAGCGCATCGACCTCCTCGGCGTCCGCGTCGTCGAGGAGCCACGCGTCCAGCACCCCACCCTCGGCGCGCCTGCCGTAGTGGCGGGCGACCGCAGCCGCGTCGGTCGCCACGCCGATCGCGGTGAGGCAGGCGTCGGCCATGCCGCGCACGGGGGCCCCGCCCACGACGGGGCTGATCCCGACCACGGGGGCGGCAGTCGTCACCAGGGCGTCCCGGATCCCCGGGACGGCGAGGATCGTGCCGACGGAGACGACGGGGTTGGACGGTGGCAGCACCACGACGTCGGCGTCCCGCAGCGCCTCGACCACTCCCGGCGCAGCGGTCGCGGACCCGAGGCCGACCTGCTCGAACCGGGCGGCGGGCAGGGCGGCACGGTGCCGGACCCACCACTCCTCGAAGTGGATGAGCGTGCCGTCCGCGAGCCGCACGTGGGTCTCGACCTCCTGGTCGGACATCGGCAGCAGCGTCACCCCCGGCGCCCACCGCTCGCACAGCCGAGCCGTGACCTGCGACAACGGGAGCCCCGAGCGCAGGAGCTCGGTGCGCGCCAGGTGCGTCGCGAGATCGAGGTCGCCGAGCGTGAACCACTCCCAGCCGAGCTCGTAGGCGGCGAGGTCGTCGGACACCCGGCGCGACTCCTCACGGCGGCCCCATCCCTGGTCCTCGTGCACGGCGCCGCCGAGCGTGTACATCAACGTGTCGAGGTCGGGGCACACCCGGACGCCGTGCAGCCAGAGGTCGTCGCCGGTGTTCGCCACGACGGTGACCTGGGCGGACGGCCCGAGCAGCGCGAGCAGCCCGCGCGTGAACCGGGCGCCGCCGACGCCGCCGGACAGGACCGTGACCTTCATGACTCGCCTCTCGCAGGTTCGTGGAACGCGATGACCGGCCGCCCCGTGCGGGGGTGCTCGAGCACGTCGGCCTCCACGCCGTAGACCTCGCGCAGGAGGGGCGGCCGCAGCACCTCGCGCGGATGGCCCGCGGCCGCGAGCCGCCCCTGCGAGAGCACGAGCACGTGCTCGCAGAACGCCGCGGCCAGGTTCAGGTCGTGCAGCGCTGCGACGGTCGTGGTGCCGAGGTCGCGGACGAACGCCAGCAGGCTGAGCTGCGCACTGACGTCGAGGTGGTTGGTGGGCTCGTCGAGGAGCAGCAGGTCCGGCTCCTGGGCGAGGGCGCGGGCGATGTGCACGCGCTGGCGCTCCCCGCCCGACAGCGTCGACCAGGCGCGGTCGGCCAGGTGGGCCGCGTGCGCGCTGGAGAGCGCCCGTTCGACCGCCGCGCCGTCCCCGTCGCCGCCTCCCCACAGCGACCGGTACGGGATCCGGCCGAGCGCCACGACCTCACGGACCGTGAGCGGGACCGCGCTCGACGACTCCTGCTCCAGCAGCGCGATCCGCTGAGCCCGCGCACGCCGCGGCAGCCGGTGCACGGGGGCACCGTCGTCGACCAGCACGGAGCCGGACTCCGGGGTGAGCAGCCCGGCGACGAGGCGAAGCAGCGTCGTCTTGCCTGCGCCGTTGGGTCCCAGGAGCCCGGTGAGATGGCCGGCCGGCGGCGTGGCGTCGATGCCGTCGACGACCCAGCGGCCGCCCAGCCGGGTCCCGACGCGGTCGAGGGTCAGCTCCACGCGGCACCCCGTCCACGGCGCAGCAGCACGGCGAACACCGGGACGCCGACGAGCGCCGTGACGATGCCCACCGGGAGCTCCCTCGGGTCGAACAGCGTGCGGGCCAGGGTGTCCGCCCAGATCAGGAACACCGCGCCCGTGAGTGCGGCGACCGGGAGGAGCCGACGGTGCGCGGGACCGGTGAGCGACGACACGGCGTGGGGCAGGACCAGTCCGACGAACCCGATCGCGCCGCTGACCGCGACCATCGCCCCCGTGAGCAGCGCGACCAGCGTCATCAGCGCCCAGCGGGTCCGGCCCACGTCGATGCCCAGAGCCGCCGCCGACGTGTCGCCGAACGCGAACGCGTCGAGCCGACGGGCGGACGCCACGACGACCGAGCCCACCACCAGCAGGGCGACGCCGGCGATGGTCGCCGTCTGCCACGTCGACCCGGCGAGCGACCCGAGCAGCCAGCTGAGGATCTCGCGGTAGGAGTCGCCCGTCGCGGTCCAGAAGATAACGAACGACGTGCCGGCCGCACACAGCTGCGACACGGCGAGGCCGGCGAGGACGGCCCGGCCGGGGGCGAGCGTGCCGCCCGTGCGGGCCAGCGCCAGGGTGGCCACGAGCGCGAGGAGCGCCCCGGCGAACGCCGCGACGGGCAGCAGCAGGCTGATGCCGACCACCAGGACCGCGACTGCACCCAGGGACGCGCCGGAGGACAGGCCGAGCAGGTACGGGTCCGCCAGCGGGTTGCGCGTCAGGCTCTGCATGACGGCCCCCGCGAGCGCCAGGCCCGCGCCGACAGCCGCAGCCGTGAGCACGCGCGGCAGACGCAGCTCCCACACGATCGCGTCGTCCAGTCTCGGCACCGGCGCCACGTCGAGCCCCAGGTGCCCGCCGATGCTGCGGGCGACCTCCGCGACGCCGAGGTCCGCCGGGCCGATCGTCACCGCGACCAGGACGGAGGCGACGAGCAGGGCGACGCCGACGGCGACCAGGACGGCGAGCGGCGTGCGGCGCGCGGGCGAACCCGGTGCCGTCGCCCGGTCCACCGGCCGTGCAGCGGCCGTCGCGCTCGTGGCCGCACGGGTCGTCTGGTTCGTCACGTGCCCCTCTCCGTCCTCCTCACCTGCTCGTCACCGGTCGAGCGCCGCGAGCTGCTCGTCGAGGGACGCCACGGCGGCCGCGTTGCGCACGCCCGCCTCGGCGGCGGGGAACGGGACCGTGAGGTAGCGGTGCTCCCGGACGGCGTCGAGCTGGCTCGTCGCCGGGTTCGACTCCAGCAGCTCGATCTTCTTGTCCGCGGTGTTCCAGGTCGCGTCGACCAGGACGATGACGTCAGGGTCGGCTGCCACGACCTGCTCCCACCCGGTCGACGTCCACGTGTCGTGCACCCCGGCGAACACGTTCGTGAGGCCTGCGGCGTCCATGATCATCTGCGGTGCTCCGATCCCCGCGCCGACGTAGGGCTGGTCGCTGCCGGAGCTGTACCAGAGGGCCGTCGTCCTCGCGGTCGGCTTCGTCACGGCCGCGAGCGTCTGCTGCTGCTCGCTGACGAGCGCCTCCGCCCGGTCCGGCACGCCGAAGATCGCCGCGACCTCGCGGATCTCGTCGAACACGGCCTCGAACGTGAGCGGGTCGGGCATGTACCCCGCCTCCTTGCACGCGGCCGGGGAGACGTACGACGTGATGCCCCGGTCGGCCAGCGTGGCGCGGTCGCCCGCGCCGTCCGCCGAGAAGTTCGACTCCCAGCCGCCGTAGACGAGGTCCGGGGCCAGCGCGAGGACTGCCTCCTGGCCCGGGACCTTGTCCGAGACGACCGGGATCGCGTCGTAGTCGGCCTGGAGCTCGGCAGGGACAGGTCCGTCGGCGAAGGCCGTGCCGACCACCCGGTCCGCCAGGCCCAGGGCCAGCAGCATCTCGGTGGCGGTCGACTTGATCGTCAGGACGCGCTGGGGCGGCGCGTCGACCGTGACGGCCGTCCCGCAGTTATCGACGGAGACGGGCGAGAAGGTCGCGGTCACAGGGGCAGCCGACGCGGCCGGGGGCTGCGACGTCCCTGCCGAGCAGGCGGCGAGCGGCACGGTGACAGCAAGGGCGACGACGGCGGTGGCTCGGCGGTGACGCAGGGCGGGCATCGGGTCTCCGGGTCTGCGGTGCGGACCGGCCCGCGAGGGGTCGGCCCGACGTCGGGCGTGGCAGGGGATCGGGTGCACGTCGCACCCCGGAGGGCCGCCCACTCCGGGCGGCCGGGCCACGGCCAAGACCGGCCGGGTTCCGTCGGACAGCCTAGGTCGGTCGTGCGTCCGGCGTGCAACGCGACCGGCGGCGCACCACCCGCCAGGTCGACGTGGCAGGCCAGTCCCTCGCGCCACGGCGCCCGCTCGGCGGGGGAGACGCCCCGAAGGGGAACGCCAGTGCGGATGTTTACCCAGGTGGCACCGATGTTCGCGGCAGGCAAACGGGCGGAAACCCCGCAGAAATGTTCAACACCGACAGTCGCACTCCAGGCGACGAGGCTCGGGGTCCCGTGGGTCGGAGCTCCGGGGCCGTCGAGGGGACGGCACCGAGAGCACCGGAGGACCCATGAGCGTCGTACGCGTCGCGTTCACCCAGGCCACGTGGACCGGGGACAAGGAGTCGATGACGGCGCTCCACGAGGCGTGGACGCGCGAGGCGGCCTCGCAGGGCGCACAGGTCATCTGCTTCCAGGAGCTCTTCTACGGCCCGTACTTCGGGATCACGCAGGACACCGCGTACTACGACTACGCGGAGTCGGTCCCGGGGCCGACCACGGAGCGGTTCGCGGCGCTCGCGGCCGAGCTCGGGATCGTGGTCGTCCTGCCGGTGTACGAGGAGGAGCAGCCCGGCGTCCTCTACAACACGGCCGCGGTCCTGGACGCCGACGGCACCTACCTCGGCAAGTACCGCAAGCACCACATCCCGCACCTGCCCAAGTTCTGGGAGAAGTTCTACTTCCGCCCCGGCAACCTCGGGTACCCCGTGTTCGAGACGGCGGTCGGACGTATCGGCGTGAACATCTGCTACGACCGGCACTTCCCCGAGGGGTGGCGCGTGCTGGCCCTCCACGGAGCCCAGATCGTGTTCAACCCCAACGCCACCGCGCCGGGCATCTCCAACCGGCTGTGGGAGATCGAGCAGCCCGCCGCCGCCGTCGCGAACGGCTACTTCGTCGTCGCGAACAACCGGGTGGGCCTCGAGGACAACGAGTACGGCGACGAGGCGGTCGCGTTCTACGGCTCGTCGTACGCGGTGGGCCCGGACGGGAGCTACGTGGGTGAGATCGGCTCGTCGACGCAGGACCAGCTGCTGGTGCGGGACCTCGACCTCGACCAGGTGCGGGTGGTCCGCGAGCGCTGGCAGTTCTTCCGCGACCGCAGGCCCGACGCCTACGGCCCGATCGTGACCCCGTGACCCCGTGACCCCGCGATGCCCGGAAGGACGGCACCCATGAGGACCCTCATCTCGGGCGGCACCGTCGTCAGCGCCACGGGCCGCGGCCCGGCTGACGTGCTCGTGGACGGCGAGACGGTCGCCGCCGTGCTGGCCCCGGGCTCGACGCTGCTCGGCTTCGACCTCGCGGCGCACGTCGACCGGGTCGTCGACGCGACGGGCAGGTACGTCATCCCCGGCGGGATCGACGCGCACACCCACATGGAGCTGCCCTTCGGCGGCACCCACGCCTCCGACACGTTCGAGACCGGCACCCGCGCCGCGGCGTGGGGCGGCACCACGTCGATCATCGACTTCGCCGTGCAGCGCACGGGGGAGCGGGTCATGGACGGGCTCGCCGCGTGGCACGAGAAGGCCGCCGGAACCTG
Source organism: Cellulomonas sp. URHB0016 (assembly GCF_054057935.1). Classification (NCBI taxonomy): domain Bacteria; kingdom Bacillati; phylum Actinomycetota; class Actinomycetes; order Micrococcales; family Cellulomonadaceae; genus Cellulomonas; species Cellulomonas sp. URHB0016. The sequence continues at coordinate 4,190,450 of NZ_JBSRZU010000001.1, forward strand.
CGCGGTCGACTACGGGTTCCACCAGATCATCGGTGGGGTGGACGACGACGCCCTCCAGGCCATGGGGGGCCTCGCCGCCGAGGGGATCACCAGCTACAAGCTGTTCATGGCCTACCCGGGCGTCTTCTACTCCGACGACGCCCAGATCCTGCGGGCCATGCAGAAGGCGGCCGACCTGGGGCTGCTCACGATGATGCACGCCGAGAACGGGCCCGCGATCGACGTGCTCGCCGCCCAGCTCGTCGAGGCCGGCAGCACCGACCCGTACTTCCACGGGGTCGCGCGCGCCTGGCAGCTCGAGGAGGAGGCGACGCACCGGGCGATCATGCTCGCCGACGTCACGCGGGCACCCCTGTACGTGGTCCACGTGAGCGCCAAGCAGGCGGTCGCCCAGCTCGCCGGCGCGCGGGACCGCGGCGCCAACGTGTTCGGCGAGACGTGCCCTCAGTACCTGTACCTCAGCCTGGAGGAGCAGCTCGGTGCCCCGGGGTTCGAGGGGGCGAAGTGGGTGTGCTCGACGCCGCTGCGCTCCCGGGCCGAGGGGCACCAGCAGCACATGTGGCAGGCGCTGCGGACCAACGACCTCCAGATGGTCTCGACCGACCACTGCCCGTTCTGCATGAAGGGCCAGAAGGACCTCGGGGTCGGCGACTTCCGGGCGATCCCCAACGGCATCGGGTCCGTGGAGCACCGCATGGACCTCATGTACCAGGGCGTCGTGACCGGCGAGATCACGCTGGAGCGCTGGGTCGAGCTCACGTCGACGACGCCGGCGCGGATGTTCGGCCTGTACGGCCGCAAGGGCGTGATCGCCCCCGGCGCGGACGCGGACGTCGTCGTGTACGACCCCGCGGGCCACACCTCGATCGGCGTCGACGCGACGCACCACATGAACATGGACCACTCCGCGTGGGAGGGCTTCGAGGTCGACGGCCACGTCGACGTGGTGATGTCCCGCGGCGAGGTGCTCGTGGACGCCGACGGGTACCACGGCCGGCCGGGCCACGGCCGGTACCTCGAGCGAGGACTCAGCCAGTACCTCGTCTGACACCCTCGGACCCCTGGGAGCCCCGCATGGACTTCGGAGTCGTCCTCCAGACCAACCCGCCCGCGTCGCGCACGGTCGAGCTCGCCCGGCAGGCCGAGACGCACGGTTTCGACCACGTGTGGACGTTCGACTCGCACCTGCTGTGGCAGGAGCCGTTCGTCATCTACTCGGCGATCCTCGCGGCGACCCGCAAGGTGATGGTCGGCCCCATGGTGACCAACCCGGCGACCCGCGACTGGACGGTCACCGCGTCGCTCTTCGCGACGCTCAACGAGATGTACGGCAACCGGACCGTCTGCGGCATCGGCCGCGGCGACTCGGCGGTCCGCACGCTCAACGGCCGGCCGTCGGACCTCGCGACCCTCCGCGAGTCGGTGCACGTGATCCGTGAGCTCGCCAACGACCGGGCGGTGGAGGTCAACGGCCGCTCGGTCCGGTTCCCGTGGAGCACGGGCTCCGCGCTCGAGGTGTGGGTGGCGGCCTACGGGCCGCGGGCGCTCGCGCTGACCGGGGAGGTCGGTGACGGCTTCATCCTGCAGCTCGCCGACCCGGACATCGCGGCGTGGACGATCCAGGTGGTGCGGGACGCCGCCGAGCGGGCCGGCCGTGACCCCGACGCGGTGAAGTTCTGCGTCGCAGCCCCGATGTACGTCGGCGATGGCGACTCGCCCGTCGCGCGGGCGCACATGCGCGAGCAGTGCCGCTGGTTCGGCGGCATGGTCGGTAACCACGTCGCCGACCTCGTCGCCCGCTACGGCGCCGACTCGGCGGTGCCGAGGGCGCTCACCGACTACATCGCCGGCCGGCAGGACTACGACTACAACGACCACGGCCGCGCCGGGAGCTCGCACACGGCGTTCGTGCCCGACGAGATCGTCGAGCGGTTCTGCCTGCTGGGCAGCCCGCGCGAGCACGTCGAGAAGCTGCGGGTGCTGGAGGAGCTCGGCGTGACGCAGTTCGCCGGGTACCTGCAGCACGACAACAAGGAGGAGACGCTCCGGCTGTACGGCGAGCGCGTCATCCCCGCCATGGCGGAGGCCGTGGTGGCGACCACGAGCGCGCTTCCCGCATGACGAGGAGCCTGCGGGCGGCCGCGCTCGGCCTGGCTGCGCTCGTGGTCGCCTGCGTCCTGTGGGAGGTCGTCAAGGTGGGGGTCCCGGACGGCGGCGTCCACGTGGGCGGCGCGAGCATCCTGCCGCGCACCGACGCGATGGCCATGCCGCACGTGTGGGAGGTGGTGCAGCGCACCCTCCAGCCGGAGACGTCGGCGACCGGCGCGCCGTCCGTGCTGACCTCCATGCTGCGGTCGTGCTGGTTCACGCTGCGTGTCGCCGCCGTCGGGTGGGCGCTCGGCGTCGTCTCGGGCTTCGCGCTCGCGGTGCTCATGCAGCGCTGGAGGGTCGCGGAGGAGTCGCTCGAGCCGTGGCTGGTGCTGAGCCAGACGGTGCCGCTCGTCGCGCTCGCGCCGCTCGTCGTCGGCTGGGGCGGCCGCATCCACCTCGGCGGGCTCGAGTGGCAGAAGTGGATGTCGGTCGCGCTCATCGCGTCCTACCTGGCGTTCTTCCCGGTCGCGATCGGGGCGCTGCGTGGGCTGCAGTCTCCGCCCGCGGCGCAGGTGGACCTGTTCCGGTCGCAGGCCGCGGGCTGGGGCCGCACGCTCGTGCGGCTGCGGATCCCTGCGAGCGTCCCTCACCTGCTGCCCGCGCTCCGGCTCGGCGCCGCGACCGCCGTGGTCGGCGCGATCGTCGCGGAGGTGTCCACGGGCACGAAGGGCGGCATCGGCCGCCTGATCATCTCGTACGCGCAGTCCGCGAGCGGCGACCCCGCCAAGCCGTGGGCCGCGATCGCCGCCGCCGCGCTGCTCGGCCTGGTCGCCGCGGGGCTCGTCGGTCTCGTCGGGCTCGGCCTGGGCCGGTTCCGCCACTCGGAGGTCACATGAGCACGCCTGCCACCGCGATCGACGCCCGGGGCCTCGGCAAGGTGTTCGAGTCCCGCACCGGCACGGTCACCGCGCTGGAGGACGTCGACCTCACGGTCGCCGCGGGGGAGTTCGTCTCGCTCATCGGGCCGTCCGGGTGCGGCAAGTCGACGTTGCTGCGGCTCGTCGCCGACCTTGACGAGCCCACGGGCGGCGAGCTGCTCGTGTTCGGGAAGGCGCCGCGGACGGCCCGCGAGGCCGGTGACTACGGCATCGCCTTCCAGCAGGCCGGGCTCCTGCCGTGGCGGACGGTCGCGGCGAACGTCGAGCTGCCGCTCGAGCTGCACGGCGTCGGCCGCAAGGCCCGGGCCATGCGGGCGGCGGACCTGCTCGCGCTCGTCGGGCTCGCCCAGTTCGCCGACGCGTTCCCGCACCAGCTCTCGGGCGGGATGCAGCAGCGGGTCGCGATCGCCCGGGCGCTCGCCGAGCAGCCGAGCCTGCTGCTCATGGACGAGCCGTTCGGCGCGCTCGACGAGATGACGCGCGAGCGGATGCAGACCGAGCTCATCCGGATCTGCGCGACGAGCGGCGCGGCGGCCCTGTTCGTCACGCACTCGATCCCCGAGGCCGTGTTCCTCTCCGACCGGGTCGTGGTGATGTCGTCGAGGCCCGGCCGGATCAGCGGGATCGTGGACGTCGACCTGCCGGCCACGGCGGACCGCTCGGACGGGCTGCGCGAGGACGTCGCGTTCTTCGCCGCCGTCACGGCCGTGCGCGAGTTGCTGCACGGTGCCCCGGTCGCCCCGCGCGGCGCGGACGTGCGATGACGGCCGCGCAGGTCCGCCGCTGGCTGGCCCCGGCGCTCGTCGGCGTCGTCGCGCTGGGGCTGTGGCAGGCGCTCGTCGTCATGGCGGACATCAAGCCGTACCTCCTGCCCAGCCCCACGGCGATCGCCGAGCAGCTCGGTGTGGTCCGCCCGCTCGTCTGGAGCGCCACGCTGGCGACCGGCGCGAACGCCCTCGTCGGGCTGCTCGTCGGCGCGGTCACGGCGATCGTCGCGGCGCTCCTGGCCGCCCGCAGCCGGTCGGCGGACCTGCTCCTGTCGCCCACGGCGGCCGCGGTCTCGGTGATGCCGATCGTCGCGCTCGCCCCGGCGCTCAACACGATGTTCGGCACCACGTCGAGCACCCCCCGGCGGCTCGTGGTCGCGATCGTCGTGTTCGCGCCCGTCTTCGTCAGCACGCTGCGGGGGCTGCGCCAGGTCCAGCCGGTGCATCGCGACCTGCTGCGTGCCTACGCCGCGACGCCCGGCCAGGCGGCCCGCACGGTGACGGTCCCCGGCGCGGTCCCGTACGTGTTCACCGGGCTGCGCATCGCGTCCGCGACCGCCGTCGTCGCGGCCGTCGTCGCCGAGTACTTCGGCGGCCTGCAGAACGGGCTCGGCTCACGGATCACCGCCGCCGCGTCGAACAGCGCGTACGCCCGGGCGTGGGCGTTCGTGCTCGGCGCGATCCTGCTCGGCCTCACGTTCTACGTGGTCACCCTCGCGCTCGAACGTGCCGTCGCCCGACGGCACGGGGGATGAGTCCCCGCCCGCGCGTCCCGCCTGCCGACGGCGCCAGGCCGGCCGACCCGCGTCCCGCCCCGACGGACGCACCAGCACGGCCCGGCAGCATCCGACGAAGGGAACACCGATGAGACTCACCAGACGCACCGCGTGGGCAACGGCCGCGATCGGCGCCGCCACGGCTCTCCTCCTGACCGCCTGCGGCGGTTCGGAGGACGCGGCGGACGCACCGTCCGGCTCCGGCTCTGCCGGGGACGGGCCGACGAAGGTCAAGCTCCAGCTCCAGTGGTTCACGCAGGCGCAGTTCGCCGGCTACTACGCGGCCCTCGACCAGGGCTACTACGAGGACGAGGGCCTCGACGTCGAGATCGTCGAGGGCGGCGTCGACATCGTGCCGCAGTCCGTGCTCGCCGACGGCTCGGTCGACTACGCGATCGCGTGGGTCCCGAAGGCCCTGGCGTCGCGTGAGCAGGGCGCGGGGATCACCGACGTCGCGCAGATCTTCCAGCGTTCCGGGACCCTCCAGGTGTCCTTCAAGGACAAGGGCATCACCTCGGCCGCGGACCTCGCCGGCACGAAGGTGGGCAACTGGGGCTTCGGCAACGAGTTCGAGCTCTTCGCGGGCATGACGAAGGCTGGTCTCGACCCGGCCACCGACGTGACGCTCGTGCAGCAGCAGTTCGACATGAACGCCCTGCTGTCCGGGGAGATCGACGCCGCCCAGGCCATGACGTACAACGAGTACGCGCAGGTCCTGGAGGCGACGGACCCCGCGACGGGCGCGCTGTACACGCCGGACGACTTCTCCGTCGTCGACTGGAACGACGAGGGCACCGCGATGCTCCAGGACGCCATCTGGGCGAACACCGAGCGCCTCACGGACGACGCGGACTACCAGGACACGACCGTGAAGTTCCTCAAGGCCAGCCTCAAGGGCTGGGTCTACGCGCGCGACAACCCGGAGAAGGCCCGGGACGTCGTCGTGGCGGCGGGCTCGCAGCTCGGCGCCAGCCACCAGCTCTGGCAGGTCAACGAGGTCAACAAGCTGGTCTGGCCCTCGGCGGACGGGATCGGCACGGTCGACGCGGACCTGTGGAAGCAGACGGTCGACGTCGCGCTCCACACCAAGAACGACCAGGGCGCGACCGTCATCACGGCCGAGCCCGACGACGACGCGTACACCAACGAGTACGTCGAGAAGGCGCTCGCCGAGCTGGAGGACGAGGGCGTCGACGTACGCGGTGCCGGCTTCGCGCCGCTCGACGTGACGCTGGAGGCCGGCGGGAGATGACGCCCGGGCGGGGCGCGGCACAGCTCGCGCCCCGCCCACCGGCCCCTCCCGTCCGCGACTCACCCGAGGAGACGAGATGACGACCGCCCCCGACGACGACCACGCCCTCGCCCTCGACCGCGCGCACGTGTTCCACTCCTGGTCCGCCCAGGCGCACGTGTCCCCGTTCGTCCTGGCAGGCGGCCTGGGGTCGCACGTCTGGGACCACGCGGGGCGTCGCTACCTCGACTTCTCCAGCCAGCTCGTCAACACCAACATCGGCCACCAGCACCCGCGGGTGGTCGCGGCGATCCGGGACCAGGCGGCGAGGCTCACCACGGTCTCCCCCTCGACCGCGCACCTGGTCCGGGGGCAGGCGGCCGAACGGGTCCTGCGCCGCATGCCGGACGGCTTCTCGCACGTCTTCTTCACCAACGGCGGGGCGGACGCGAACGAGAACGCGATCCGGATGGCACGCCTGCACACCGGCCGCGACAAGGTCGTCTCCCACTACCGCTCGTACCACGGCAACACGGGTGCGGCGGTGGTGGCGACCGGTGACTGGCGACGGGTGCCCAACGAGTACGCGCGGGGGCACGTGCACGTGTTCGGGCCGTACCAGTACCGCTCGGAGTTCTGGGCGACGACCCCGCACGAGGAGTGTGAGCGCGCGCTGCACCACCTGGAGCGCGTGATCCAGTCGGAAGGGCCGGAGTCGGTCGCGGCGATCCTGCTGGAGACCGTCCCCGGCACGGCGGGGGTGCTCGTGCCACCACCCGGGTACCTGGCCGGCGTCCGGAGCATCGCGGACCGGTACGGCATCGTGCTCGTCCTCGACGAGGTCATGGCGGGCTTCGGCCGCACCGGCCACTGGTTCGCGTTCGACGCCTTCGACGTGGTCCCGGACCTCGTGACCTTCGCGAAGGGCGTCAACTCGGGTTACGTGCCCGTCGGTGGCGTCGTCGTCAGCGAGGCGATCGCCAGAACGTTCGAGGACCGGGTGTACCCGGGCGGGCTGACGTACTCGGGGCACCCGCTCGCGATGGCGTCGATCGTCGCCGCGCAGGACGCCATGGCCGACGAGGGGATCGTGGAGCACGCGGCGTCGATCGGCCGTGACGTCCTCGGCCCCGGGCTCGCCTCGCTCGCGGACGCGAGCCCGCTGGTGGGTGAGGTGCGTGGTCTCGGGGTGTTCTGGGCCGTCGAGCTCGTGCTCGACCGCGCGACCCGCGAGCCCGTCGGCGGGGACGTCATGGCGCGCGTGCGGGCCGGTGCCCTGGCGCGCGGGCTGCTGCCGTTCGTCGCGGACAACCGCGTCCACGTGGTGCCGCCCTGCGTGGTCACCGCGGACGAGGCGGCGACCGGCCTCGACCTGCTCGCTGGCGTGCTCGACGACGTCGCGCGCACACTCTGACCGTCGTCCCCACCGAGGAGCACCGTGGAGCCCCTGATGAGCACAGCGCAGTCCCGTCCCCGTCGCGCCGTCGTCACCGGCGCGTCGTCCGGCATCGGCGCGGCCACCGTGCGCCGCCTGCGCGCCGACGGGTGGGACGTCGTCGCGACCGCCCGCCGGGCCGACCGGCTGCAGGCGCTCGCCGAGCAGACCGGCGCGGAGGCCGTGGTCGCCGACGTCACGGTGGACGCGGACGTCGCGCGGCTCGCCGCCTACGTGGAGGAGACGGGCGGCCTGGACTCGCTGGTCAACAACGCGGGCGGCGCGCTCGGGCTCGAGCCGGTCGAGGCGACGGACGTCGGCCAGTGGCGCGACATGTACGAGCTCAACGTCCTCGGCACCCTGCGCGTCACGCAGGCGCTGCTGCCGCAGCTGCGGGCCCGCGGGGGTGGTGACGTGGTGGTCGTGACCTCCACCGCCGCGCACGGCGCGTACGAGGGCGGCGCCGGGTACACCGGCGTGAAGTCCGCCGAGCTGATGCTGGCGACGACCCTGCGCTGGGAGATCGTCGGCGAGCCGATCCGGGTGATCGAGGTCGCGCCGGGGACGGTGGCGACCGAGGAGTTCTCGCTCGTGAGGTTCGGCGGGGACGCGGTGCGGGCCGCCGCCGTGTACGAGGGCTACCAGCCGCTCGTCGCCGACGACGTCGCCGACGCGATCGTCTGGACGCTGACCCGGCCCGCGCACGTCAACATCGACTCGCTCGTCGTGCGGCCGCGCGCCCAGGCGCACAACACCAAGACGGCGCGCACGGGCGTCTGAGGTCGCATCGCGGACGGGCGGGCGCCGTCCCAGATCATTACGTAGGGTAAAGGTGTGCCTCCAGCGTCGCCCGCACGCCCCACCCTGCCCGAGCCACGGCCCGCGCCCGCGCTCATCGCCCGCCGCGACGGTGAGTCGACCACGCGCGTCCTGCTCCGCCTCGTCGCGTGGGCGCGGCCCGCCGTCCCGCGTGTCATGGTCGGCGGGGTCACCGCCCTCGGCGCGAGCCTGCTCGCGCTGACCGTGCCGCAGGTCCTGCGTGCGCTGGTCAACGGTCCGCTGCTCACCGACGGCTCGCCTCGAGCCGTCGTCGTCGGCGCGCTCGTGGTCCTCGCGCTCGGCGTCCTCGAGGCCTTCTTCGTCTGGTGCCGCCGAGCGCTCATCGCCACCCCGGGCACCACCGTGGAGCGGGAGATGCGGACGTCCCTGTTCCGCCACCTGCTCGACCTGCCCGTCGAGTTCCACGACCGCTGGTCCGGCGGCCAGCTGCTCTCCCGGGCGATGGGAGACCTCGGCACCATCCGCCGGTGGACGGTGTTCGGGCTGGTGATGCTCGTGGTCAGTGCCGTCACCGTGGTCGTCGGGTCGGTGCTGATGTTCCTGACCAGCTGGCAGCTCGGGCTCGTGTACGTCGCCGGCGCGGTGCCGATGGTGTGGCTCGGGTTCCGGTTCCGGGAGGACTACAAGGTCGTCGCCCGCCGCGCCCGCGAGCAGACGGGCGACCTCGCGACGGCCGTCGAGGAGTCCGTGCACGGGATCCGCGTGCTCAAGGCGTTCGGACGGGGCGAGGACGCGCTGGACGACTTCTCCCGGCAGGCGACCGAGCTGCGGGAGACCGAGGTGCACAAGGCGCGCACGCTGTCGCGCGTCTCGTTCGCGCTGGGAGCGATCCCCGAGGCGGTCCTCGCGGTGTCGCTCGCCGTCGGGGTCACGCTCGCGGCGCGAGGGGACCTCAGCGTCGGTGCGCTCGTCGCGTTCTTCGCGACCGCGGCGGTGGTGAACACCCCGGTCGAGCGACTCGGCCAGCTGCTCGCGATGACGTTCGACGCCAAGGCCGCGACCGACCGGTTCCTGCAGGTGATGGACACGGCGTCCGCGGTGCGCGACCCGGCCGCGCCCGAGACGCTGCCCGCCGCGAACCCCGCCGGGTCGCGCGTGGAGCTCGTCGGTGTGCGGTTCAGGCACCCGGCCGTCCTGGGCGGCCGGCCCCTCCCGGAGGAGGGCCGCGAGGACGACGTGCTCGCGGGCGTCGACCTGGTGCTCGAGCCGGGGGAGACGATGGCACTCGTCGGGCTCACGGGCAGCGGGAAGACCACCCTGCTCCAGCTCGTGCCCCGGCTCTACGACGTGACCGACGGTGCGGTCCGGATCGACGGCGTGGACGTGCGCGACCTGACGCGGGCCGACCTGCGGCGGGCGGTGGCCGTCGCCTTCGAGGACCCGATCCTGTTCTCCGCGTCGGTCCGCGAGAACGTGCTGATGGGCGTCGACGACCCGGACGACCCCGCCGCGGTCGTCGAGCAGGCGCTCCAGGTCGCGAGCGCCGACTTCGTCCACCGGCTGCCCGCCGGCCTCGACACGGTGATCGGCGAGGAGGGACTGAGCCTGTCCGGCGGCCAGCGGCAACGCGTCGCGCTCGCCCGCGCGATCGCCGTGCGGCCGCGCGTGCTGCTGCTCGACGACCCGCTGTCCGCGCTCGACGTCACCACGGAGGCGGCCGTGACGGCCCGGCTGCGCGAGGTGCTCACCGGCACCACGACGCTCGTCGTCGCCCACCGCCCGTCCACCGTCGCGCTCGCCGACCGGGTCGCGGTGCTGGAGGACGGCCGCATCACGGGCGTCGGCAGGCACAGCGACCTGCTGGCGGAGCACCCGCACTACCGGTTCGTGCTGACCGCCATGCGGAGCGCACAGGAGGACGCGGCGCAGCTCGAGCTCGACCGGTTCGACGCGGAGGTGAGCCGGTGAGCGCCACGACCGAGGAGCCCGTCGAGACGGCAGACGTTCCCCGGGAGGAGTCCCGCCGGACCCGACGGCGATCGCTGGCCCTGCTCGGCTCCCTGCTGCGGCCGTTGTCCGTGCAGACCTGGTGGATCGTGGCACTCGTCGTCGGCGCGCAGCTCGCGGCCGTGGCGGGGCCGGCCTTCGTCGCGTACGGCATCGACCACGCGCTGCCCGCGCTCACCGACGGGGACGCCGGACCGATCGCCCTGGTGTCGGGCGCCTACCTCGTCACCGCCCTGCTCGGCGGCCTCCTCACCGCGGCGTCCGTGCGGGCGACGGCCCGGGTGAGCCAGACGGTCCTGCTGGAGCTCCGGCGCCGGGTGTTCCGACACACGCAGCGGCTGAGCCTCGAGTTCCACGAGCAGTACACGTCGGGCCGCATCATCAGCCGGCAGACCTCCGACCTCGACGCCCTGCGCGAGCTGCTCGACGGCGGCGTCACGACCCTCGCCGCAAGCGTGCTCGCGATGGTGCTGACGGCGGTGTCCCTCGCCCTGCTGGACTGGCGCAGCGGGCTCCTCCTGCTCGTCGCGGTGATCCCGGGACTCCTCGTGACGCGTCGGTTCCAGCTCCGCTCACGGGTGCAGTACCGCAGGCAGCGCACCGCCGCCGCCCGGCTCATCGTGCGGTTCGTCGAGACGATGACCGGCATCCGTGCGGTCCAGGCGTTCCGGCGCGAGTCCCAGGTCGCCGCCACGTACGACGACCTCGCCGAGAGCTACCGCGGCATCAACACCGAGGCGATCCGCGCGAACGGCGTGTTCGACACCAGCCTCACGCTCATCGGCAACGTCACGGTCGCCGCCGTGCTGCTGGTCGGCGGCCTGCGCGCGCTCGACGGCGGCCTCGACGTGGGTGTCCTCGTCGCCGCCGTGCTGTACGCGCGGCGGTTCTTCACGCCGCTGTCCCAGATCGGCATGTTCTACAACGCGTTCCAGTCGGCCACCGCGGCACTGGAGAAGCTCGCGGGGCTGCTCGCCGAGGAGCCGTCGGTGCCGGACCCGGTCCGGCCCGTGCGGCTGGACCGGGCACGCGGCGACGTCCGCTTCGACGGGGTCGAGTTCGGCTACGGCTCGGGGCCGACGGTGCTGCCGCGGTTCGACCTGCATCTTTCCGCCGGCCAGGCCGTGGCCCTCGTCGGGGAGACCGGCGCCGGCAAGTCGACCGTCGCGAAGCTGCTCGCCCGGTTCTACGACGTGCGTGAGGGAGCGGTGCTGCTCGACGGCGTCGACGTGCGCGAGCTCGACCCGGTGGACCTGCGCCGTGCGGTCGTGATGGTGACGCAGGAGGCGTACCTGTTCTCCGGGTCCATCCGGGCCAACATCGCCCTGGGCCGCCCGGGCGCGACGGCCCAGGAGGTGGAGGCGGCGGCACGGGCGGTCGGTGTGCACGACCTCGTCGCCGGGATGCCCGACGGGTACGACACCGAGGTCGACAAGCGCGGCGTGCGGCTGTCCGCCGGGCAGCGTCAGCTCGTGTCGTTCGCGCGGGCCTTCCTCGCCGACCCCGCGCTCCTCATCCTCGACGAGGCCACGAGCTCGCTGGACGTCCCGGGCGAGGCCCTCGTGCAGCACGGCATGCAGACCCTGCTGCACGACCGGACCTCGGTGGTGGTGGCGCACCGCCTGTCCACGGTGATGAGCTCCGACCGGGTCCTCGTCGTGGACGGCGGCCGCATCGTCGAGGACGGCTCACCCGACGAGCTGGTGGCCGCCGGCGGCCGGTTCGCCCAGCTCCACGCCGAGTGGCAGCGCTCGCTGCGCCGCACCGGCTGACCGGCGTCCCCGGCCGCCGGCCGCCGCGAGGACGGGCGCCGCCGGTGTCACAGGTGCCGGGCGGCGTACTCGTGCAGCGCGTCGCGCACGAACGTCGCGCCCTCGTCGCCGCCGTAGTGCGAGACGAAGCGAGCGTCGGAGACGTACATGTCGCCCAAGCCCTCGATGTACGCGCGCACGGGCGTGGAGCCGTGCCCGGGCGTACCCGGGATCGACGACAGCCAGGCGACGTGGCGCCGTGCGAGGTCCTGTGCGTGCTCGGAGCCGGGGTCGGTCCCGGCCTCGGCCGCCGCCGTCCACTGGCCGGCGAGCTCCGCGGTCCGCGCCTTCCACGCGGCCCGCTCCTCCACGCTCATGCCCCGCCACCAGGCGTCGGACGCGGCGTAGGTGTCCGGCCCCCAGCGTTCCTCGACCTCCGCCTTGTGCTGCGTGTGGTCGAACCCGTCGAACATGTCCTCGGCCATCAGCCGACCTCCTTCTTCTCGTGCGGTGAGGGTGCGCTCCACGGAGGCGACCTGACGTGCGATCCGCTGCTGCTCGCTGCGCAGCCAGTCGAGGTGGCGGCGCAGCGCGGCCGACTCGTCCTGCTCCCGGTCGAGCACCCGCCCGATCTCGGGCAGGCTCAGCCCGAGCCCGCGCAGCAGCAGGACGCGCTGGAGGCGGACGAGCGAGTGCTCGTCGTACCAGCGGTAGCCGTTGTCGCCGACCCGGCTGGGCTCCAGGAGCCCGATCGCGTCGTAGTGCCGCAGCGTGCGGCTGGTCGTGCCCGTGAGCCGGGCGACCTCCTGGATCGAGGCCTCCATCGCCGTCCCTTCCTCGGTGGTGTGGTACCCACGCTAGGAGTTGACGCAGCGTCAAGGTCAAGCGGTCGTCGAGATCCGTTCCAGCAGGACGAGGACGGCGCCGACGAGGTCGCGCGGATGTTCCGCGACCGCCACCGCGCCCGCGTCCTCCAGCTCGCCGGGTGCCGCGTAGCCCCAGCGCACGCCGAGGCAGTCGACGCCCCAGGCTCGGGCGCCGTGCACGTCGTGCTCGCGGTCACCCACCATGAGTGTCGGCGCCGGCGCGTGACCGTCGAGGGCGTGCCGCACGACGTCCGCCTTGCTGGTCCGCACCCCGCCGAGGGTCGCCCCCGCCAGACCGTCGAGCAGCGGGCGCAGTCCCAGGTGGTCCACCAGCGTGGACGCGTAGGACTCCGGCTTGGAGGTCGCCAGGACGAGCGTCAGCCCGGCGTCACGCAGCGCCTCGAGCGCGTCGGGGATCCCGTCGAACACGGTGGCGCCCAGCATCACCCCGCCGTCGACGTACGTGCGCCGGTACGCCGCGACGGCGTCGTCGACCTGGTCCGCGGGGACGCCGTGCGCGCGGAAGGTGTCGACCAGCGGCGGTCCGACGAACGTCCGCAGCGCGTCCGGCTCCGGCACGGGAAGGCCGAGCTCCGCGTAGGCCGCACGGGCCGAGGCGATGATGGACGGGCCGGAGTCGATGAGGGTGCCGTCGAGGTCGAGGAGGACCAGGCCGTCGTTCATGGCGACGATTGTCGCCGGGCTGCCGCCCGGGCGTCCGGGTCGTCCAGAGCCCCGGTGGGGACGGGTTCGCGGACCGTCAGCGCCGGCGTCGAGGGCGACGGCCGAGGACGCCCGGGTCCCCTCGCGGCCAGGACCCGGGACGGGCGCGTGCGTTACCCTGGGCCGCACAGGCGTCGACCCGGCCATCACCGGTGAGCCTCCGGAAGAACGGGCGTGTCAGCGCCTCAGTAGAACCGGACGGGGCAGGCCCGTGACAGCCGTCGGAGAGTGGTCGACGAACCCCCACGAGCGGGGTGCGCCGGCAAGCGGGGTGGTACCGCGGTGGCCCTGACCAGGGGCGATCGTCCTCGCGGCCGTGAGCGACACATCGACCAGGAGACCGTCCGGTGACCGCCGCCAAGTACCCGCTGCACCGCCCCGACCAGCCCGTCCCCGCGTCCCCGGACCTGCCGAACCTCGAGGCCGACGTCCTGAGGTTCTGGGAGTCCGACGGCACGTTCCAGGCGTCGATCGACCAGCGCGACGCCGGCGAGCACGGCAGCAACGAGTACGTCTTCTACGACGGCCCCCCGTTCGCCAACGGCCTCCCGCACTACGGGCACCTGCTCACGGGGTACGCCAAGGACGTCGTGCCGCGCTATCAGACGATGCGCGGGCACCGCGTCGAGCGGCGGTTCGGCTGGGACACGCACGGTCTGCCCGCCGAGCTCGAGGCCCAACGCGTGCTGGGCATCACGGAGAAGTCGCAGATCGAGGACCTCGGCATCGCGCAGTTCAACCAGGCGTGCCGCGAGTCGGTCCTCAAGTACACGGGGGAGTGGCGCGAGTACGTCACGCGGCAGGCTCGCTGGGTCGACTTCGACCACGACTACAAGACGCTCGACACGACCTTCATGGAGTCGGCGATCTGGGCGTTCAAGCAGCTGTACGACAAGGGCCTCGCCTATGAGGGCTACCGGGTGCTGCCGTACTGCTGGGTCGACGAGACCCCGCTGTCCAACCACGAGCTGCGGATGGACGACGACGTCTACGCGTCCCGGCAGGACCCGGCGCTCACGGTGGGCCTGCGGCTGGAGACCGGCGAGCTCGCGCTGATCTGGACGACGACCCCGTGGACCCTGCCGAGCAACCTGGCCGTCGCGGTCGGGCGCGAGATCGAGTACGTGGTGGTCGAGCCGGCCCCGGACTCGCCGTTCGCGCAGGCGAACCCCGGTGAGCGTGTGGTGCTCGCCGCCGCCCGGCTCGCCTCGTACGCGCGCGAGCTCGGCGAGGCGACGGTCGTGGGGACGGTCCTCGGCGCGGAGCTCGCCGGCCGCCGCTACACCCCGCCGTTCGACTACTTCACGGGGCACGAGAACGCCCACCAGGTGCTGCTCGGCGACTTCGTCACCACCGAGGACGGCTCGGGCATCGTGCACCTGGCCCCCGCGTTCGGCGAGGACGACATGGTGGCCTGCGAGGCCGTCGGCATCGCGCCCGTCGTGCCGGTGGACTCGCGGGGCCGCTTCACCACCGAGGTCGGGGACTACGCCGGCCAGCAGGTGTTCGAGGCGAACAAGGCGATCATCGCGGACCTCAAGAGCGGCACCGGACCCCTCGCCCGGGTGAGCGACGACCGGCGCGCGGCGCTGGTCCGCCACGAGACCTACGAGCACTCCTACCCGCACTGCTGGCGCTGCCGGAACCCGCTCATCTACAAGGCCGTGTCGTCGTGGTTCGTGCGCGTCACCGCGTTCCGGGATCGCATGGTGGAGCTCAACCAGGAGATCACCTGGACGCCCGAGCACATCCGGGACGGCCAGTTCGGCAAGTGGCTGTCGAACGCGCGCGACTGGTCGATCAGCCGCAATCGCTACTGGGGCACGCCGATCCCGGTGTGGGTGTCGGACGACCCCCGCTTCCCGCGCGTCGACGTGTACGGCTCGCTGGCCGAGCTCGAGGCGGACTTCGGGCGGCTCCCGACGAACGAGTCCGGCGAGCCGGACCTGCACCGCCCGTTCATCGACGACCTCACGCGCCCCAACCCGGACGACCCGAGCGGCGCGTCGACGATGCGCCGCATCGCGGACGTGTTCGACGTGTGGTTCGACTCCGGGTCGATGCCGTTCGCCCAGGTGCACTACCCGTTCGAGAACGCGGACTGGTTCGAGCACCACTACCCGGGCGACTTCATCGTCGAGTACATCGGGCAGACCCGCGGCTGGTTCTACACGCTGCACGTGCTGGCCACGGCCATCTTCGACCGGCCGGCGTTCCGGAACGTGCTGTGCCACGGGATCGTGCTCGGCGACGACGGCCGCAAGGCCAGCAAGTCGCTGCGCAACTTCCCGGACCCGGCGCAGATGTGGGACGTGTACGGGTCGGACGCGGTGCGCTGGTCGCTCATGTCCTCGTCGATCCTGCGCGGCGGCAACCTCGTCGTCACCGAGGAGGGGATCCGCGACGGCGTGCGGCAGGTGCTGCTGCCGCTGTGGAGCACGTACTACTTCTTCACGTTGTACGCGGGCGCTGCCGCCGGGGGAGCCGGGTACGTCGCGAAACCCGTCGACCCCGCTCGCGCGGGCACCCTGCCGCCGATGGACCGCTACGTGCTGGCCCGCACGCGCGACCTCGTGGTGACCGTGACGGAGCACCTCGACGCGTACGACATCGCCGCCGCGTGCGAGGCGGTGCGCGAGCATCTCGACGTGCTGACGAACTGGTACGTCCGCACGCAGCGGGACCGGTTCTGGGCGGAGGACGCCGACGCGTTCGACACCCTGTGGACGGGGCTCGAGCAGCTCACCCGCGTGATGGCACCGCTCGCGCCGCTCGTCACGGAGGAGGTGTGGCGCGGCCTGACCGGTGGCCGCAGCGTGCACCTCACGGACTGGCCGTCACCCGAGTCCGTGGTGCGCGACGAGGCTCTCGTCACCGCGATGGACGAGGTCCGGGCGGTCGTGTCCACCGCGCTCGGCCTGCGCAAGGCCGCAGGGGTCCGGGTGCGGCAGCCGCTGCGCACGCTGACCGTCGCCGTGGACCACCCGTCCGCCCTCGAGCCGTACCTCGGCCTGCTCGTCGGCGAGCTCAACGTGAAGGCCGTCGACCTGGTGCGCGCCGACACCGGTGCGGCGGAGCGCTTCGGCATCACGCAGCGGCTCGCGGTGAACGCCCGTGCGGCCGGTCCGCGGCTCGGTCGCGGTGTCCAGGCGGTCATCAAGGGCGCGAGGACCGGCACGTGGCGCACGGATGCGCAGGGGGGCGTCGTGGTGACGATCGAGGACGGCACCGACGTCCCGCTCGAGCCCGCCGAGTACGAGCTGACGACGGTCGTGGCGACGGCCGACAACGGGTCGGAGCCGGCCGCGGCGGCGGCCGTCCTCGCCGGCGGCGGGTTCGTGGTCCTCGACCTCACCCTCGACGACGACCTGCGCGCCGAGGGGTACGCCCGCGACGTCGTCCGAGCCGTCCAGGACGCCCGCAAGGCCGCCGGCCTCCAGGTCGGCGACCGCATCGTCCTGACCCTCGACGTCCCCGCCGAGCACCTGGCGGCCGTCGAGGCGCACCGGGACGTCATCGGCCGCGAGACCCTCGCGGTGTCCATCGAGGTGGCGACCGCCGGGGCCCTGCGGGTCGGCGTGGCGGGCGTCGAGGCAGGCGGGTACGAGGCATGAGCACGCACGACGGAGGCGCCGAGCACGTGCGCACGCAGCAGGCCCGTGCGGCGCGCGAGGCGGCCGACGAGGTCTACCGGGCGATCCTGCGCCGGGCACCGGAGCACGAGATCGACCCGTCGTTCGCCCGGACCCTGGCGGTGTGCGAGCTCCTGGGCGACCCCCAGAAGGCGTACCGGGTGGTGCACATCACCGGCACGAACGGCAAGACGTCGACGGCCCGCATGGTCGAACGGCTGGTCCGTGAGCACGGCCTGCGGACGGGACGGTTCACCAGCCCGCACCTCAGCCGTGTCAACGAGCGGATCGTGATCGACGGCGAGCCGATCAGCGACGAGCGCTTCGTCGAGGTGTGGCAGGACGTCGCGCCGTACGTCCAGCTCGTGGACCAGCGCTCGGCGGAGCGTGGCGAGCCGCAGCTGTCCTTCTTCGAGGTGTTCACGGTGATGGCGTTCGCGGCGTTCGCCGACGCGCCCGTCGAGGTCGCCGTCATCGAGGTCGGCATGGGCGGTGCGTGGGACTCCACCAACGTGGCCGACGGCGAGGTCGCGATCATCACCCCGATCGCCATGGACCACGAGCGGTATCTCGGTGACACGCTCCTCGACATCGCGTCGGTGAAGGCCGGCATCGTGAAGGACGGGTCGACGCTCGTGCTGGCGACGCAGGACGAGGACGTGGAGGGTGTCGTGCTCGCCGCGGCTGCCGAACGCGGTGCCCGCGTGGTCCGGGAGGGCGTCGAGATCGCGGTCGTCGAGCGGCAGGTCGGGATCGGCGGCCAGCTCCTGACCCTGCGGGGGCTCGGCGGCGTGTACGCGGACATCTTCCTGCCGCTGCACGGCGAGTTCCAGGCGCACAACGCGCTGCTCGCGCTGACGGCCACGGAGGCGCTGCTCACGGGTGGCGCGGCACTGGACGGCGGGGTCGTCGAGGCGGCTTTCGGGGACGCGTCGTCACCGGGCCGGCTCGAGATCGTGCGGACGAGCCCGACGGTGATCGTCGACGGGGCACACAACCCGGCGGGCGCGACTGCGCTCGTGGCCTCGCTCGAGGAGGCGTTCGCCTTCCAGAACGTGGTCGGGGTCGTCGGCATGATGGCCGACAAGGACCTCGAGGGCATCCTGTCGGTGCTCGAGCCGGTCCTGTCCGAGATCGTGGTGACCCGGGCGTCGTCGGGGCGCGCCGTCGACCTCGAGGACCTGGCCGAGGTGGCGCGCGACGTGTTCGGCGAGGACAGGGTCCACGTGGTCGAGCGACTCGACGAGGCGGTCGACCTGGCGGCCGCCCGTGCGGAGCGGGACGTCGAGCGCGGTGCGGCGGTGCTCGTGACGGGCTCGATCGTGCTGGTGGCCGAGGCGAGGACGCTGCTCGGACGGCCCTGACGGCTCCCGAGCGCACCTGCACGAACGTGCAGGCCTCGCGCACGCCCTCCCCTTGACGCCCCTGTGGCCCCCCGTGAGGGTGAGGTACGTCGGGGCGACGTCGTCGTCCCGACGGCTTCGCAGGGGAGCCCGGAGAGAGGGAACCAGCGTGAAGAAGCTCATCAACGACCCGCAGCACGTCGTCGCCGAGTCCCTCGAGGGCTTCGCGGCGGCGCACGCCGACCTGGTGACGGTCCGCACGGACCCGCCGTTCGTCGCGCGGGCCGGTGGCACGACGGCGGGCAAGGTCGGGCTCGTCAGCGGCGGCGGCAGCGGTCACGAGCCGCTCCACGGCGGGTTCGTGGGTGTCGGCATGCTCGACGCGGCCGTCCCGGGGGCGATGTTCACGTCACCGACGCCGGACCAGATCGCCCCGGCGCTCCAGGCCGCCGACGGCGGGCGGGGCGTCCTCGCCATCGTGAAGAACTACACGGGCGACGTGCTGAACTTCGAGACCGCCGCCGAGCTCGCCGAGGCCGAGGGCGTCACGGTCCGGTCGGTGGTCGTCAACGACGACGTCGCCGTCGAGGACTCGCTCTACACCGCGGGCCGTCGGGGAGTCGCCGGCACGGTCGCGGTCGAGAAGATCGCGGGTGCGGCGGCCGAGCGTGGGGACGACCTCGACACCGTCGTCGCCGTCGCCGAGAAGGTCATCGCGAACGTCCGGTCGATGGGCGTGGCCCTGACCGCCTGCACCGTCCCGCACGCCGGCAGGCCGAGCTTCGACCTGCCCGAGGACGAGCTGGAGATCGGCATCGGCATCCACGGTGAACCGGGCCGTCGTCGCATCCCGCTCGCCGGCGCCGACGAGATCACGGAGATGCTGCTCACCCCGGTCGCGGACGACCTGGGGCTGTCCGGCGGCGAGCGTGTGCTGCTGTTCGTCAACGGCATGGGCGGCACGCCTGCCTCGGAGCTGTACGTCGTCTATCGTCGGGCACGCGCGTTGCTCTCCGAGCGCGGGGTCGAGGTCACCCGCTCGCTGGTCGGCAACTACGTGACATCACTGGAGATGCAGGGCGCGTCGGTCACCGTGCTTCGGCTGGACGACGAGCTGACGGCCCTGTGGGACGCGCCCGTGCACACGACCGCCCTCCGTTGGTGACGACGGGGCCGGTCGACGACGGGCGAGGGAGCGTGGCATGACGCTGGACGTGGCGTGGGCGGTCGACTGGGTCCGGCGTTCCGCGCAGGCGGTCGCCGAGCACCGGGACGAGCTCGTGGAGCTCGACCGGCAGATCGGCGACGGCGACCACGGCGAGAACCTCAACCGCGGGTTCACGGCGGTCGTGGCCAAGCTCGACGCGCTCGAGGAGCCGCCGGCGGAGATCGGTGACGTCCTCAAGCTGGTCGCGACGACCTTGATGTCCACCGTGGGCGGTGCGGCGGGGCCGCTGTACGGCACGGCGTTCCTCCGGGCGGCGAGAGCCACGGCCGTGCCCGAGCTCGACACGGACGGCGTGGTCGCCCTGCTCGAGGCTGCGCTCGAAGGCATCGTGGTGCGCGGCAAGGCGCACGCCGGTGAGAAGACCATGGTCGACGCATGGGCACCGGCGTCCGAGGCGGCCGCCGTGGCCTCGGGCGAGGGCGCGTCGCCCGCACAGGCCCTGGCGGCGGCGGCGCGGGCGGCGGCCGACGGTGCACGGGCGACGATCCCGCTGGTGGCCACCAAGGGCCGGGCCAGCTATCTGGGGGAGCGTTCCGCGGGCCACCTCGACCCGGGCGCCCGCTCGACGGAGCTCATCCTGCAGGCCGCGGCACGGGCGGCCGCGTGAGCGAGCGCGATCCCGCCCCTGTCGCACTCGTGCTCGTGTCGCACTCGCGGGTGCTGGCCGAAGGTGCTGCCGAGCTCGCGGGTCAGATGGCGCCGGGGGTGCTGCTGCTCGCCGCGGGTGGCACCGAGGACGACGGTCTGGGCACGAGCTTCGACGCGGTCGAGGCGGCCGTGCGGCGGGCGGTGGCCGACGGCCGGTCGGCGGTGGTCCTGACGGATCTCGGGTCCGCCGTGCTGACGGCCGAGTCGGTGCTCGACCTGGCGGATCCCGACGTCGCCGCACGGGTGCGGATCGCCGACGCCCCCTTCGTCGAGGGCGCCGTCGCCGCTGCGGTGACGGCGCACGGCGGAGCGGACCTGGACCGGGTGGTCGCCGCCGCGGAGCACGCGGGCACCATGTTCGGCACGGACGGCGTGCGTGAGCCCGCCGGTGAGGGCTCGGACGACGACGGGGTGGTGCGTGGCACCGCGACGCTGCGCAACCCGCTGGGGCTGCACGCGAGGCCGGCGGCGATCGTGGCCCGGATGCTGGCGGCGTACGACGCCAAGGTCCGGGTCAACGGCGCGAACGCCGCGAGCGTGCTCGAGCTCATGAAGCTGGGCGCGACGCAGGGGGCCGAGCTCCGGGTCGAGGCGGAGGGTCCGCAGGCGACCGAGGCATGTGACGCACTGCTGGCTGCCGTCCACGAGGGCTTCGGCGAGGTCTGACACCCGGGCGGGCGCCGAGCCGGCGTGATCCTCTCGTGATGTCCCCGGGTGATCTTGGGCGCATGTCCAGTTTGCACCTCGTGCAAACTTGCACGCGGTGTAATGTTGCACCTCGTGCAGGAGATCCGTGCGTCCGTCGACGCCGCCGACCAGGAGGAGCGCCCCACGCTCACCGAGCTCGGCGGCCCACTCGGCCTGCGCGAACGCAAGAAGCGCGCCCGTCGGGAGGCGCTCATCGACGCCACGCACCGGCTCGTCGAGCGTGACGGCCTGGACGCCGTGACCGTCGAAGACATCTGCGACGCCGCCGGCGTCTCGGTCCGCACCTTCTTCAACTACTTCGACTCCAAGGACGACGCGGTGCTCGGCCACACGCCGTGGCCCCTGCGGACCGAGGCCGCGGACGAGTTCGCGGCCGGCGGCCCGACCGGGCACCTGCTCGCGGACCTCGAGCAGCTCGTCGCCGCCGTCCTCGACGACCCGCCCATGGGCCGTGACCGCCTCGGCCGCGCGCTGGAGCTCGCGAGCCGTGAGCCGCGCCTGCTGGCCAAGCACCTCGCCTGGATGGAGCAGCACAAGGGCCAGCTCGTCGACCTCGTCGAGCGCCGGCTCGGCGACCGGCCCGGCCAGCCGCCGGAGGTCGTCGCCGCGTTCGCGATGTTCCTCACGCATGCCACCTTCATGCGCTGGGACGCCTCCGGTGGTCAGGGCCGGGCGCCCGACCACGTGGCGTCCGTCGTGCGCGAGCTGCGCAGCCTCCTCAGCGACTGACCGGCACCGACCGCACCGACCTCCCCGTACTCGTCCCCCACCACGCAAGGATCCCGCATGGCCACCGCCACCGTCCCGGACACGAGCGCGCCCGACAAGCCGCTCATCGTCCTCACGCCCCGCACCGTCTGGCTGATCTTCGGCGCCCTCATGGCGAGCATGTTCCTGTCGTCGCTCGACCAGTCGATCGTCGGCACCGCGATGCCGACCATCGTCGGCGAGCTCGACGGCGTCGAGCACCAGGGGTGGGTCGTCACCGCCTACATCCTGGCGATCGCGATCGTCATGCCGCTGTACGGCAAGTTCGGCGACCTCTGGGGGCGGCGCTGGCCGTTCCTCGTCGCCGTCGCGCTGTTCATCGTCGGCTCGGCCGTCGCCGGGTTCGCCGGCTCGTTCGGCTGGCTCGTCGCCGGCCGCGGCATCCAGGGCCTCGGCGGTGGCGGCCTCATGATCCTGTCCCAGGCCATCATCGCGGACATCGTCCCCGCGAAGGAGCGGGGCAAGTACATGGGCCCGATGGGCGCCCTGTTCGGCATCGCGGCCGTCGTCGGCCCCCTGCTCGGTGGCCTGTTCACGCAGCACGCCGACTGGCGCTGGTGCTTCTGGCTGAACATCCCCGTCGGCATCGCGGCGTTCGCCGTCGCGTGGTTCGCGCTCAAGCTCCCCAGCCACCGCTCGGGCCGCAAGATCGACGTCCCGGGCATCTTCTTCCTCGTCGTCGGCACGTCCGGGCTCGTGCTCACCACCAGCTGGAGCAGCTGGACCGGTGAGACCGGCTACGACTGGACCAGCCCGGGCCTGCTGACCCTCGTGGGCGGCACCCTCGTGGCGATCGCGGCGTTCATCATGGTCGAGCTGCGTGCGGAGGAGCCGATCCTGCCGCTGCGTCTGTTCCGCAACCCGACGTTCACGATCGCGACGGCCATCGGGCTCATCCTCGGGATGGGCATGTTCTCCGCGCTCGCGTTCCTGCCGACGTTCCTGCAGATGTCGACCGGCGCCGGTGTCACGGAGTCCGGCTTCCTCATGCTGCCGATGATGGTCGGCGTCATGATCACCGCGATCGGGTCGGGCGTGGCGATCACCAGGACCGGCCGCTACAAGGCGTTCCCGGTGGTCGGCCTGGCCGTCACGACGGCCGGCGTCGCGTGGCTGACCCAGATCACCGGCGACATGTCGATGTGGCTCTTCGGGGCCATGATCTTCGTCCTCGGCGCCGGCATGGGCCTCGTCATGCAGACGATCGTGCTCGCGGTGCAGAACTCCGTGGACCCGCACGAGATCGGCACGGCGACCAGCGCGAACAACTTCTTCCGTGAGATCGGCGCGGCCGTCGGCACGGCGCTGTTCAGCACGATGTTCACGTCGCGGCTCGCGGAGCGTCTGGCGGACGTGTTCGCCGGTGCTCCTGCGGGGAGCTCCGGGGAGGCGTCGGGCCTGACGCCCGCGGCCGTCCAGCAGCTGCCCGAGCCGATGCGCAAGGGTGTCGTCGACGCGTTCACCGATGCTCTCGCCCCGGCGTTCTGGTACCTCGTGCCGCTCATCGTGGTCGGCGTGGTCCTGGCGGTCTTCCTGCGGGAGGTCAAGCTCTCCGACGTCGCCGGCATGGTGGCGCGCGGCGAGGCGCTCGCCGCGGACGGCACCGGCGCACCCGGCGCGACCGCCCAGGACCATGTCGTCGTCGACGAGGTCTCCGCGGCGCTGCACGAGGAGCTCGAGGACCACGCCCTCGGCCGTCCGCACGACGCCGCGCACGACGACGGGCTGCTCGTCCCGGTGCCGCACGGAGCCCCGGACGACGACCGCGGCGGCGACCGCGCCGACGACGGCCTCGCGGACGGGGACGTGGCGGCCCGCCGGTAGCCTGGACCGATGAGCTCGACCCCGCCGGCCGTGCGCCGCAAGCGACCCGCGAAGCCGCAGTTCACGCAGGCCATCCTCGTGCTCGAGGCGGTGCTGGTGTTCTTCGCGACGCTCGTCGCGTACGGCCTGCGGGTCGCCGACGTGGCCACCGTCTGGTGGGTCGGCGGGGGGCTGACGATCCTGCTCGTGCTGCTGTCCGGGTTCGTGTCGCGCCCGGGTGGTTACGTCGCCGGCTCGGTGGCCCAGGTGCTGGTGCTGGCCGGCGGCTTCGCCGTGCCGATGATGTTCGTGGTCGGTGTGGTGTTCGTCGTGCTGTGGGTCGTCGCCCTGCGGCTCGGCGGCCGAATCGACCGCGAGCGGGCGGACTTCGACGCGGCCCACCCCGGCGCCTGACGGCCGCCGGACGGTCACGGGACGTTCACGGACCGCCCGTTAGGGTGACGCCATGACTGACGCAACCGCCCCCCAGCGCACCCTCGTCCTCGTCAAGCCCGACGGGGTCCGCCGCGGCCTGGTCGGCCAGATCGTGGCCCGGATCGAGGCCAAGGGCTACTCGCTCGTCGCGGCGGAGCTCCGCGAGGCCGACGAGGCGCTGCTCGCCGAGCACTATGCCGAGCACGCCGGCAAGCCGTTCCTCACGCCGCTCGTCGAGTTCATGCGCTCGGGCCCGGTGCTCGCGCTCGTCGTCGAGGGCCACCGGGTCATCGAGGGCTTCCGCTCGCTCGCGGGCGCGACCGACCCGACCGTCGCGCCGCCCGGCACCATCCGGGGCGACCTGGCGCGCGACTGGGGGCTCAAGGTCCTCCAGAACCTCGTCCACGGCTCGGACGGCGAGGAGTCCGCGGCCCGCGAGATCGCCCTCTGGTTCCCCGCGCTCTGACACGTCCCGACGGCCGCACCGCCGAGCGGGTGGGCCTCCCGGGCGGCGCCCTGTCCGCGCCATAGGCTTCGCGGGTGCACCTCAAGACCCTCACCCTGCGGGGGTTCAAGTCGTTCGCCTCGGCGACCACCTTGAACTTCGAGCCGGGTGTCACCTGCGTGGTCGGCCCCAACGGCTCGGGCAAGTCCAACGTCGTCGACGCGCTCGCCTGGGTGATGGGGGAGCAGGGCGCCAAGTCGCTGCGCGGCGGCAAGATGGAGGACGTCATCTTCGCCGGGACGTCCGGTCGGCCGCCGCTCGGTCGAGCCGAGGTGTCGCTCACGATCGACAACGCCGACGGTGCCCTCCCCATCGAGTACTCCGAGGTCACCATCTCGCGGACGCTGTTCCGCAGCGGTGGCTCCGAGTACGCGATCAACGGCCAGGGGTGCCGGCTGCTCGACATCCAGGACCTGCTGTCTGACTCGGGCCTCGGCCGCGAGATGCACGTGATCGTCGGCCAGGGCCAGCTCGACGCGGTGCTGCGGGCGACGCCCGAGGAGCGGCGTGGGTTCATCGAGGAGGCCGCCGGTGTCCTCAAGCACCGCAAGCGCAAGGAGAAGGCGCTCCGCAAGCTCGAGGCCATGCAGGCCAACCTCACGCGACTGTCCGACCTCACGGGGGAGATCCGGCGCCAGCTCGGGCCGCTCGGACGGCAGGCCGAGGTCGCCCGCAAGGCGGCAGTCGTGCAGGCCGACCTCCGTGACGCCCGTGCCCGGCTGCTCGCCGACGACCTCGCCCAGCTCACGGCGACGCTCGAGCAGGAGATCGCCGACGAGACGGCCGTCCTCGCGGAGCGCGAACGGGTCGAGCGGCTCCTCACCGAGCAGCGGGCGCTGCTCGCGACGCTCGAACGGCAGGCGGCCGAGGCCGCCCCCGCGCTGAGCGAGGCGAGCGAGGTCTGGTACCGGCTGTCGTCGCTGCGCGAGCGGCTCCGCGGCACGTCCTCCCTCGCCGCCGACCGCGTGCGGCTGCTGGGCTCCGCGGGAGCGGAGCGGTCCGGTGGCTCCGATCCCGACGACCTGGCCCGGCAGGCCGAGCGGGTCCGCGCCGCGGAGGCCGAGCTGGCGGCCGAGGTGGAGCTCGCCCGGGCGGCCCTGGAGGCGGCGGTGTCGCTGCGCCACGAGGCGGAGCAGGAAGCGGCGGCCGCCGAGAAGGACCTGGCGAGCGCGCTGCGCGGCGCCGCCGACCGCCGCGAGGGCGTCGCGCGGCTCGCTGGTCAGGTCGCCGCACGGCGCAGCCGGGTCGAGGCCACGCAGGCGGAGCTCGGCCGCCTCAGGGAGACCTTCGCCGCCGCGGAGCAGCGAGGCCAGGAGGCGGCGACCCGGTTCACGGCGCTCGAGTCGCAGGTGGCTGGTGTCGAGGAGGGCGAGGAGGGTCTCGACGCGGAGCACGAGGCCGCCGTGGAGGCCCTCGACGCGGCGACCGGGCACCTGGCGTCGCTGCAGGAGCGGCTCGCCGCCGCGGACCAGGACAGGTCCGCCCTCGCGTCGCGGGCCGAGACGCTCGAGCTGAGCCTGCTGCGCAAGGACGGCGCCGGTGCGCTGCTCGCGGCCGACGGGCTGGTGGGGACCATCGGTTCGGTCGCCGCGCTGCTGCAGGTGGACCCCCGCGACGAGGAGGCGATCGTGGCGGCCCTCGGTGCGACCGCCGACGCGGTGGCGGTCGAGTCCGTGGACGCCGCGGTGGACGCGCTCCGGTACCTGCGCACCGAGGACGCGGGCCGCGCCACGCTGCTCGTCGCGGGAGCCGACCTCGCCGCACCGAGGCCGCCGCTCCCGGACGGGGCCGACCGTGCGGCGGACCTCGTCCGCGCCCCGGCACACGTCCGGTCGACCGTCGAGATGCTGCTCGCGGACGTGGTGGTCGTCGACGACCTCGCCGGCGCGCGGGCCCTCGTGGCGGCCCGGCCGGACCTCGTCGTCGCGACCCGCACGGGTGACGTGCTGTCCCGCCACCGTGCCTCGGGCGGGTCGGCCACCGCGCCAAGCGCGCTGCACCTGCAGGCGGCACTCGACCAGGCCCGCACCGGCGCCCAGGAGGCGGCTGACACGGCGTCCCGGCTGCGCTTCGAGATCGAGGCGGCCGCCCAGGCGCAGGCCGCGGCCCGCACCGCGTACGAGGCGACGCTCGAACGCCTCAACGAGTCCGACGCGGCGCTCGCCGCCGTGGCCGAGCAGCTCGGCCACCTGGGCTCCACGGCTCGTGCGGCCCGCGCCGAGGCGGAGCGCGTGCAGGTGACCCTCGAGGCGGCCTCCCGCACCCTGGAGCAGGACACGGCAGATCTCGCCGAGCTGACGGCACGGCTGGCCGCCGCCGAGGTCGAGCCGGCGGACAGCGAGGCCGCCATCGTCGAGGGCGGTGCCCGTCGGGACCGGCTCGCGGAGCTGGCGACCGGCGCACGGGCCCGCGAGACCGAGGCGCGGCTGACGCTGCGTACCAGCGAGGAACGCGCACGCGCCCTGTCCGGCCGGGCCGAGTCCCTCGAGCGGGCCGCCCGCGCGGAGCGGGTCGCGCGCGAGAAGGCGGCCGAGCGGGAGCAGGCCCGTGCGCGTCAGGTGACCGTCGCCCTGGCGGTGCGGGACGGGGCCCAGCACGCGCTCACGACGCTCGAGGACTCGCTGCGCCGGGCGTCCGCCGAGCGGGACGCGGCCGAGCAGGCGCGCACCGAACGGGACACGCTCATCGCGGCCACGCGCGCCGAGACGGACGCGCGTGCCACGGAGCTCGGGCGGCTCACGGACGTCGCACATCGCGACGAGGTCGCGCGCACGCAGCAGCGGCTGCGGATCGAGCAGCTGCACGCCCGCGCCGTCGAGGAGCTCGGGCTCGACCCCGCTGTGCTGCTCGAGGAGTTCGGTCCCCACCGGGACGTCCCCGTCGTGCACCCACCGGGGGCCGCCGTGGACCCCGACGCCCCGACCGCGGTGCCGTACGTGCGCGAGCAGCAGGAGAAGCGGCTGCGCGCCGCGGAACGTGGCCTCTCGCTGCTCGGTCGCGTCAACCCGCTCGCCCTGGAGGAGTTCGCCGCCCTGGAGGAGCGCCACCAGTTCCTCACCGAGCAGCTCGCCGACCTCAAGAAGTCCCGCCTGGACCTCCTGGAGATCGTCAAGGAGATCGACGAACGCGTCGAGCAGGTGTTCGCCGAGGCGTACCGGGACACTGCCGCAGCGTTCGACGTCGTGTTCCCCCGCCTGTTCCCGGGCGGTGAGGGGCGGCTCGTGCTCACGGACCCGGACAACATGCTCACGACCGGCATCGACGTCGAGGCGCGTCCCGCCGGCAAGAAGGTCAAGCGACTGTCCCTGCTGTCGGGCGGCGAGCGCTCGCTGACCGCCGTCGCGATGCTGGTCGCCATCTTCAAGGCCCGGCCCAGCCCGTTCTACGTGATGGACGAGGTGGAGGCGGCGCTCGACGACGCGAACCTCGGCCGCCTGCTCGAGCTCTTCCGCGAGCTGCAGGAGGACTCCCAGCTCATCGTCGTCACCCACCAGAAGCGGACGATGGAGATCGCCGACGCCCTCTACGGCGTGACCATGCGTGGCGACGGGGTCACCACCGTGATCAGCCAGCGCATGCGCGAGGACGCCGCCGTCTGACGAGCCGGTCCCGTTGTGGAGATTGTGTGCGGCTTGACGGGCGGACGGGTGGGTCACGATGCCGCGGTGCGTGGCACGGCAGAGACTGGTCGCGTGCCCGTTCTCGCCGCAGTCCTCGTCGCCCTCATCGTCGCCGCCGCCGTGCTCCTCGTCGCGAGCGCGGTCGGCGGCCGTGCACCGGAGGAGCACCGGCGCAGCCCGCTGCGCACCTTCCAGGCAGGGCTCTCGGCGCGTCGGCATCCCGACGAGGAGCAGCGCGAGGCGGCGGTGGCCGCGTCGGCCGAGCCCGTCGACGTGTCCCTCGACGAGTTCCTGAACGCCACCACCGACCGCGGCTCCGCATACCTGGACGTCGAGGAGCTGGGCGCCACCCTGCACCGCGCTCGCGAGCGTGCCGCCCGCGTCCTGCCGCTCCCGCGCCGCAGCTGAGCGCCTGGCGCAGGCGCTGACCCGCCGCGGCGCCTCCGGCTGCGCGCACGCGGCACCTGGGCGCCCGCACGTCGCTCCCGCTCGGGGCCCGGCTCAGGCGGCCGCCCGCTCCGCGACGGACCGCGGACCGGCTCGCGCGGGCGCCCGCACGGACGAGACACTGTCCCGGTGAACCCCGACACCCTGACCTGGCTGCTCGCGGCCGGTGTGCCGATCGCCCTCGCCGTCACCGTCGTCACCGCCGTCGTCCGACGACGGTCCGGGGACGGCATCGGTCCGGAGGGGCCGACCGGGCCCGCAGGACCGACCGGCACCGCCACCGACGTGCTCGATCAGCCGCGGACCGCCGAGGCACCGCCCGCACCCACCAGCACCCCCGCCCCGGTGGAAGCGTCCCCGGCGACGGAGGCACCCTCGGAGGCGGCTGTCGAGCCCGCCCTCGAGACGCCGGCACCGGTCGCCGGCCGCCTGGCCCGCCTGCGTGGGCGGCTCGCCCGGTCGGGCTCCCCGCTCGGCGCGCGCCTGCTCGCCGTCCTGTCCCGCGACCACCTCACCGAGGACGACTGGGACGAGCTCGAGGAGACGCTGCTCCTCGCCGACGTCGGCGCGGGACCGACGCAGGACCTCATCGAGGCGCTGCGCACCCGCGTCCGCGTCGAAGGGCTCCGCGAGCCCGGGCAGGTCCGCGACCTGCTCCGCGAGCAGCTGCTCGCGCTCGTCGACCCGTCGCTGGACCGCACGCTGCACACCTCCCCGTCGACAGCGGCGGACGGGTCGCACGTCCCGGCGGTCGTGCTCGTCGTCGGCGTCAACGGCACCGGCAAGACCACGACGGTCGGCAAGCTCGCCCGCGTCCTCGTGGCCGAGGACCGCACCGTGCTGCTCGGTGCCGCGGACACGTTCCGCGCCGCGGCGGCCGACCAGCTCCAGACGTGGGGCTCGCGTGTCGGCGTGCACACCGTGCGGTCCGACCGCGACGGCGCAGACCCGGCGGCGGTGGCCTTCGACGCCGCCCGGCAGGGCCGGGCCGAGGGGGTCGACGTCGTGCTGGTCGACACCGCGGGCCGGCTGCAGAACAAGGCGGGTCTCATGGACGAGCTCGGCAAGATCACGCGGGTCCTGACCCGCGAGGCGCCGCTCGCCGAGGTGCTGCTGGTGCTCGACGCGACCACCGGGCAGAACGGCCTGAACCAGGCGCGCGTGTTCGGCGAGGTCGCCGGCGTGACCGGCATCGTCCTGACGAAGCTCGACGGCACGGCCAAGGGCGGCATCGTCGTGGCCGTCCAGCGCGAGCTCGGCGTGCCGGTCAAGCTCGTCGGTCTCGGCGAGGGCCCGGACGACCTCGCTCCGTTCGACCCCGAGGAGTTCGTCGACGGGATCCTCGGGGCCTGAACCCACGTCCGCGAAGGCAACGGGACGGGCCGAGCGGTTGGACGTCCGCCCAGTGCGAAACGGACTGTTTACACGGACGTGCGCCTTGTCACACGCCCGTAACGGCCCACGTGCACGCGAGTAACTCGCCTCCCCGACTGTTGTCCCGTCCGGCCGCCCGGTCGGAGAGTGGAGAAGCGAGCAATGCCTGACTTCACCTTGGACACCGGCAACACGGCCTGGATGCTCATCTCGTCCGTGATCGTCCTCATGATGACGGTGCCGGCCCTGGCGTTCTTCTACGGCGGGATGGTCCGCGGCAAGTCGGTCCTCAACATGCTGATGATGAACTTCATCGCGGTCGGGACCGTCGGACTCGTCTGGATCCTGTACGGGTACTCGATGACCTTCGGTGGCAGCACCACCGGCATCGGTCAGTTCGTCGACAACCCGTTCGAGTACTTCGGCCTGGTCGGCCTCACCGACGACAAGAGCCTGATGGCGGCATCCGGCGTCCCCGCGCTCGTCGCCGTCGCGTTCCAGGCCACCTTCGCCGTGATCACCGTGGCGCTGATCTCCGGCGCGATCGCCGACCGGATCAAGTTCGGCAGCTGGATCGCCTTCACGGTGGTCTGGGTCACCGCGGTCTACTTCCCGCTCGCCCACATGGTGTGGGGCGGCGGCTTCCTCGGCGTCGGCGGCAAGGTCTCCGAGTGGCTCTCCACCCCGATCGACTTCGCCGGTGGCACCGTCGTGCACATCAACGCCGGTGCGGCCGGCCTCGCCCTCGCGATCCTGCTCGGCCGGCGCAAGGGCTGGCCGACGTCCCCGATCCGCCCGCACAACCTGCCCTACGTCATGCTCGGCGCCGCGCTCCTGTGGGTCGGCTGGTTCGGCTTCAACGCCGGCTCGGAGTTCGCCGCCGACGGCACCGCGGGCCGCGCGTGGATCAACACCTTCGTCGCCACCTGCGTCGCCATGCTCACCTGGCTCATCACGGAGAAGATCCGTGACGGGCACGCCACGTCGCTCGGTGCCGCCTCGGGCGTCGTCGCCGGCCTGGTGGCCATCACCCCGGCGGCTGCGGCGGTCGACTCCTTCGGTGCGATCGCGATCGGTGCGATCGCCGGTGCGGTCTGCGCCCTGGCCGTCGGCCTGAAGTTCAAGTTCGGCTTCGACGACGCGCTCGACGTGGTCGGCGTCCACCTGGTGGGTGGCATCACCGGCACGGTCCTCATCGGGCTCCTCGCGACGAACAAGCAGGGGGGCTGGTACCCGGACGGCGCGCAGAACGGCCTCTTCTACGGCGGCGGTGCGACCCAGCTCGTCACGCAGATCCTGGTCGCCGCGATCGCGGTCGTGTTCTCCTTCGTGCTGACGTACGTCATCGGCACCATCATCAAGGCCATCACGGGCCTGCGGGTGAGCGAGGAGGACGAGGTCTCCGGCATCGACCTGGCAGTGCACGGCGAGACGGCGTACGAGACCCTGGACGGTTCCCGGGTCCTGACGGAGGTGAACTGATGACGAAGCTCGTGACGGCGGTCATCCAGCCGCACCGGCTGGATGACGTGAAGTCGGCCCTCGAGGCCGCCGGAGTGCGAGGTCTGACGGTGAGCGAGGCGAGCGGCTACGGCCGGCAGCGCGGGCACACCGAGGTGTACCGGGGTGCGGAGTACACCGTCGACCTGGTGCCGAAGGTGAGGATCGACGTGCTGGTGGCCGACGAGGACACGTACGGGGTCACGGAGGTCCTCATCAAGGCGGCGCAGACCGGGAAGATCGGCGACGGCAAGGTCTGGGTCGTGCCGGTCGAGGACGTGGCTCGCGTCCGCACCGGTGAGCACGGCGACGACGCCCTCTGACCGGGACGGTCGCACGCACCACATGACACAGCAACGGCCGCCCGCGGGGGGCGCGGCCGAGCACGGATCGCCGGAGGTCCCGCACCCCGCCATCACGGGGGTGCGGGACCTCCGCGTCGAACGGCTCGAGCTCGCCGCCCTGCTGTCGGGCCCACACTCGGACGGCGTCGCCCGACGCACAGCCGTGGTCGACCTCGTGCGCAAGCGCCTCGGCGAGCTCTGGGACGAGGCGACGCGAGGGGAGGACGTCGCCGGCGTGGCGCTCGGTGCCGTCGGCAGCATCGGACGCGGCGACGCCAGCCCGGTGAGCGATCTGGACCTCCTGCTCGTGCACGAAGGGCGAGGGCACCCGCCCGAGCAGCTCCAGGCGATCGCCCAGCGGCTCTGGTACCCCATCTGGGATGCCGGCCTGGACCTCGACCACTCGGTGCGGTCGCTCGCGCAGTGCCGGCAGGTCGCGTCCAAGGACCTGCCGGCGGCGGTCGGTCTCCTCGACCTGCAGCCGGTCGCGGGCGACGCCGTCGTGATCGCGCGCGCCAGATCCGCCCTCCTGGAGGACTGGCGGGACGCCGCTCGGCGACGGCTGCCGGAGCTCCTCGCGTCCACCCGCCAGCGCGCGGACCGCCACGGCGAGCTCGCCTACCTGCTCGAGCCCGAGCTCAAGGAGGCCCGTGGCGGGATCCGCGACGCGGTCGTCCTGAGCGCCCTGGCGGCGACCTGGCTCACGGACCGTCCGCACGGCGCCGTCGACAGCGCCTACGCCCACCTGCTCGACGTGCGCGACACGGTCCAGGTCGCGAGCCGGCGGCACACGAACCGGTTGCTGCTCGCCGACCAGGACGAGGTCGCGGCCCTCGTCGGGTTCGACGACCGCGACGACCTCCTGGCGAGCATCGCGGAGGCGGGGCGCGTCATCTCGTACGCCCTCGACACGACGGCCCGCAACGCCCGTCAGGCGTTGCAGCGGCCGGCGCGCAAGCCGGTGCTGGTGCGCGGGCGCCGGACGGCGCCCCGGCTCCGGGCGATCGCGGAGGACCTCGTGGAGCACGACGGCGAGATCGTGCTGGCCGTCGACGCTCGGCCCGCCGAGGACCCGCTGCTGTCGCTGCGTGCCGCGGCCACCGCGGCCCGGACAGGCCTGGCCCTCTCGCCGGTCACCGTCGCGAGCCTGACGGCCACACCGCCGCTGCCGACGCCGTGGCCCAAGGTCGCCCGGACGTACCTGCTGCAGGTGCTCGGCTCCGAACAGTCGCAGGTGCCGATCTGGGAGGCGCTGGACCTCGCAGGAGTCGTCACTACCTGGATCCCGGAGTGGGCGGCCGTCCGCAACCGGCCGCAGCGCTCTCCTGTGCACCGGCACACCGTGGACCGCCATCTCGTCGAGACGGTGGCCCGGGCCGGGCGGGTGCGGCGAGAGGTGGCGCTCGGGGACACGCTCCTGCTCGCAGCCTTGCTGCACGACATCGGCAAGCGCGCCGGCGCGGGCGACCACTCGGTCGAAGGTGCCCGGCTCGCCGGGCCGATCGTGCTGCGCATGGGCTTCGGTGACGAGGTCGCGGCGGACGTGGCCAGGCTGGTCCGGGAGCACCTCACGCTCGTCGACCTCGCGACGACGGCTGACCCCGACGACCCTGCGACGCTGGCGAGGCTGCTCGACGCGGTGGACCATCGTGTCGACCTGCTCGAGGTGCTGCGTGCCCTCACCGAGGCGGACGCGTCGGCGGCCGGACCTGCGGCGTGGAGCGCCTGGCGCGGGACGCTCGTCGACGACCTCGCCGCACGGGCCCGCCGTGCGCTGGCAGGTACCCTGGACCGTCCGTGATCCCTGAGCTGTGAGGACCGTCCGGTGTTCGCCACCCTGTCCGACCGACTGACGTCGACCTTCAAGAACCTGCGCAACAAGGGCCGTCTGTCCGAGGCGGACATCGACGCGACCGTGCGCGAGATCCGTCGTGCGCTCCTCGACGCGGACGTGGCGGTCCCGGTCGTCCGCTCGTTCACGGGTGCGGTCCGGGAGCGTGCGCTGTCCGCCGAGGTGTCGGGCGCGCTGAACCCGGCCCAGCAGGTCGTCAAGATCGTCAACGAGGAGCTCGTCGGGATCCTGGGCGGCCAGACGCGTCCGCTGACCTTCTCGAAGCGCCCGCCCACCGTCATCCTGCTCGCGGGCCTGCAGGGTGCCGGCAAGACGACGCTCGCGGGCAAGCTCGCGCTGCACCTCAGATCGCAGGGCCACACCCCGCTGCTCGTGGCGGCCGACCTCCAGCGGCCGAACGCCGTGACGCAGCTCCAGGTGGTCGGCGACCGGGCCGGCGTGCCGGTGTTCGCGCCGCACCCGGGCAACCAGGGCTCCGACGACGTCATGCCGTTCGGCGCGGACCCCGTTGCCGTCGCCCGCCAGGGCCTCGAGACCGCCCGGACCAAGCAGCACGACGTCCTCATCGTCGACACGGCAGGCCGCCTCGGCGTCGACGCCGAGCTCATGCGCCAGGCCTCGGACATCCGTGACGCGGTCGAGCCCGACGAGATCCTGTTCGTGATCGACGCGATGATCGGCCAGGACGCGGTCACCACGGCGCAGGCGTTCGCCGACGGCGTCGGCTTCACCGGCGTCGTGCTGTCGAAGCTCGACGGCGACGCCCGCGGTGGTGCGGCGCTCTCGGTCGCGTCGGTCACCGGGAAGCCGATCCTGTACGCGAGCACCGGTGAGAAGCTCACCGACTTCGAGGTGTTCCACCCGGACCGCATGGCGTCGCGCATCCTTGACATGGGCGATGTGCTGACCCTCATCGAGCAGGCCGAGAAGGCGTTCGACAGCGAGCAGGCCGAGAAGATGGCCGGCAAGATCGCGGCCGGGCAGGACTTCACGCTCGAGGACTTCCTCGTGCAGATGCAGCAGCTGCGCAAGATGGGTCCGCTGAAGAACATGCTCGGGATGCTCCCGGGCATGGGCCAGATGCGGGAGGCCATCGACAGCTTCGACGAGCGCGAGGTCAACCGCATCGAGGCCATGATCCAGTCCATGACGCCCGCCGAGCGGCACAACCCGAAGATCATCAACGGGTCGCGCCGCTCGCGCATCGCCCAGGGCTCCGGTACCACCGTCACGGACATCAACCAGCTCATCGAGCGCTTCGACAGCGCGCAGAAGATGATGCGCCACATGGCCAAGGGCGGTGCGATGCCGGGCATGCCGGGCATGGGCAGCCTGCCGGGGGTCGGGAAGAAGTCGCGCGGTCGTCAGGCGGCCCCCGCCAAGCGTGCCAAGGGAAAGTCCGGCAACCCGGCCCGTCGCGCCGAGCAGGAGCGCGCCGCCCTCGACCGCTCCGCGGCCGCGCCGACGAGCGCGCCGGGTTCGGCGTTCGGCATCGGTGCCCCGCCGGAGCCCGCCGAGGTGGACCCGTCGGCGCTGAAGCTCCCGGCCGGGCTGGACAAGTTCCTCGGTCGCTGAGCGGTGGCCGTCCTGCACCTGCGTGGCACGGTCGTCGTCGACGACGACCGTGAGGTGGGCGAGGCGTGGGTGGTGGGGGACCGGCTGACGTTCACGCGCCCGTCCGCCCCGGTCACCGGTGTCCTCGAGGGCTGGGTGCTGCCCGGCCTGGTCGACGTGCACTGCCACATCGGGCTCGCCGCCGACGGGCCCGTCGACGACGGCACCGCGGAGAAGCAGGCGCTGGCCGACCGCGACTCGGGGGTGCTGCTCGTCCGGGACGCGGGCTCGCCCGCGGACACCGCCTGGGTGCACGACCGCGACGACCTGCCGCGCCTGATCCGCGCCGGACGTCACCTGGCGCTGCCCAAGCGGTACCTGCGGCACTACGGGCGCGAGCTCACGTCCGTCGACGCCCTGTCCGACGCCGTGCGCGAGGAGGCCGCGCGCGGCGACGGCTGGGTCAAGCTCGTCGCCGACTGGATCGACCGGGACCTCGGCGCCGACGGCGACCTGCGCCCGTTGTGGCCGCGTGACGTCCTGCGCGACGCGGTCGCCGCGGCCCACGAGGCCGGGGCCCGGGTCACCGCGCACACGTTCGCGACCGAGGCGCTCGACGACCTCCTCGACGCCGGCGTCGACTGTCTCGAGCACGCGACGGGCGCGACCCCGGACCAGGTCGACCGGATCGCTGCGGCGGGCGTCCCGGTCACGGCGACGCTGCTGCAGATCGCCCAGTTCGAGGCGATCGCCGCCCAGGGTGCCGAGCGGTACCCGAGGTTCGCCGCCCGGATGCGCGCCCTGCACGCCCACCGGTACGAGCTGGTGCGCAGCCTGCACGAGGCGGGCGTCCCGGTGCTCGTCGGGACGGACGCGGGCGGCACGATCAGCCACGGCCGGATCGCGGACGAAGCGACGGAGCTGGTCCGCGCAGGGATTCCCGACCGCGACGTCGTGGCTGCCGCCAGCTGGCGAACCCGTGCGTGGCTCGGCGTCGACGGGCTCGTCGAGGGCGCGTCGGCGGACCTCGTCGTCCTGGACGCCGACCCCCGAGAACGGATCGCCGCCCTGGCCCGACCGGCTGCGGTGGTCCTGCGCGGTCGTCGGGTCGCCTGACGCCGATCAGCCCTCGGCGGTCCCCGTGTCGATGGGCGCCACCCGCACCCTCTCCTTGTCATGGGCGAGCGCCCGCGAGCTGTCGGACGACGGGGGCTTCGCGCAGGTTAGGGGTGACGCCCGTCGTCTGGCACAATGGTCCGCTGTACCCGGCGGACCGCAGCCCCTCTACCTGTGCCCACCGTGTCCTCGGCCAGACCGGCGCGCCCCACCCCACGGGGCCAGCGCTGCGAGGCCACCTCAGCAGACCTCAGGAGAAGACCACACCGTGGCCACCAAGATCCGTCTCAAGCGTCTCGGCAAGATCCGTGCGCCGTACTACCGCATCGTCGTCGCCGACTCGCGCACCAAGCGCGACGGTCGCGTGATCGAGGAGATCGGCAAGTACCACCCCACCGAGGAGCCCTCGTTCATCGAGGTCAACTCCGACCGGGCCCAGTACTGGCTCGGCGTCGGCGCGCAGCCGACCGAGCAGGTCGCCGTGCTCCTCAAGATCACGGGCGACTGGCAGAAGTTCAAGAACCTGCCCGGCCAGGAGGGCACCCTGCGCCGCAAGGGCGACAAGGTCGACCCGAAGGCCGCCATCGAGGCTGCCGCCGCCGACGCCGAGAAGGTCAAGGCCAAGGCGTCGGAGAAGAAGGCCGCTGCCGTCGAGGCCCCGGCCGAGCCCGAGGCCACCGAGGACGAGCAGGCCTGATGCTCGCCGACGCGCTGGAGCACCTGGTGCGGGGCATCGTCGACCACCCGGACGACGTGCGGGTCAACGCCTCGTCCCTGCGTCGTGGCGAGCTCCTCGAGGTGCGCGTGCATCCCGAGGACCTCGGTCGCGTCATCGGGCGTGGTGGTCGCACCGCCCGTGCTCTGCGCACGGTGGTCGGTGCCCTGTCGCCGGACGGCGCGGTCCGCATCGACGTCGTGGACGTCGACCGCCGCTGACGGGCACCACCCGTCGAGGCTTCTCGAAGGCCCGGCCCCCGTCACGTGGGGCCGGGCCTTCGCCGTCATTCCGCACGTCCCTGAGAGGATCCCCATGCTGCTCACCGTCGCGAGGATCGGCCGCGCCCACGGTCTGCGAGGGGAGGTCGCGCTCGACCTGCGGACCGACGCCCCCGAGCACAGGTTCGTGGTGGGTGCCCGGATCCAGACGGAGCCCGCCGGTGCCGGACCGCTCACCGTGTCCTCGACCCGGAGCCAGCAGGGGCGCTGGTACGTCACGTTCGACGAGGTCGCCGACCGGACGGCCGCGGAAGCGCTGCGCGGCGTCGAGCTCGTCGCCGAGGAGATGCCGGACGACGAGGACGACGCCTGGTACCCGCACGAGCTCGCCGGGCTGCGCGCGGAAGGGGTCGACGGTCGTGTCCTCGGCGAGATCGTGGGCCTGGAGCACCTCCCCGCGCAGGACGTGCTGGTGCTGCGCGAGCCGGACGGTGCTCGCACCCTGGTCCCGTTCGTGCGTGCCATCGTGCCGGTCGTCGATGTTCCCGGTGGTCGCGTCGTGCTCGACCCCCCGGGCGGGCTCCTCGCGTCCGACGCGGCGAACCTCGTGGTCTCGGAGGAGACTCGCGGCGAGCCCGGACCCGGGTCCCGGAACGGCACCGAGGACTGACGTGCGCGTCGACGTGGTCTCGATCTTCCCTGACTACCTCGCACCCCTGGACCTCTCGCTCGTCGGGAAGGCGCGGGCCGCCGGCCTGCTGGAGCTGCGGGTGCACGACCTGCGCGACTGGACGACGGACCGGCACCGCACGGTCGACGACACGCCGTTCGGGGGTGGTGCCGGCATGGTCATGCGGCCCGACGTGTGGGGCACAGCGCTGGACGCTGTCCTCGACGACGGCGCCCATCTGCTCGTGCCGACGCCCACGGGCCCCGTCCTGACCCAGAGATCCGCCGAGCGGCTCGCGGCCGAGCAGCACCTGGTCGTGGCCTGCGGCCGGTACGAGGGCATCGACGCGCGCGTCGTCGAGCACTACCGCTCGCGCCCGGGCGTCCGCGTGAGCGAGTACTCCATCGGTGACTACGTGCTCAACGGCGGGGAGGTCGCGGCGCTCGTGCTCGTGGAGGCGGTCGCGCGCCTGCTGCCCGGTGTCGTCGGCAACCCGGAGTCGCTCGTGGAGGAGTCGCACGGAGCCGCAGGGCTCCTCGAGTACCCCGTCTACACGAAGCCGCCGCAGTGGGCGGGACTCGGCGTGCCGGAGGTGCTGCTGTCCGGCCACCACGGACGGATCGCCCGGTGGCGGCGCGACGAGGCCCTCCGTCGCACGGTGGCGCGCCGGCCGGACCTCGTCGCGGCGCTCGATGTCGCGACCCTCGACCGCCATGACCTCGCGACGCTGGGTGAGCTCGGCTGGGTCGCTCAGGACGGCAGGCTCGTCGGTCCGGCGTCCTGACTCCTCCGCCCTGTGACTGCGCCCCGGGTTCCGGGGCCGCGAGCGATTGGTGGCGCGGGTCCCAGCTGTGGCAGACTTGCCCGTTGGTGCGCGCCGGCCGCGTCTCTGCCACAGGGGAGACGACCTACGACCACCGGGGACAGGTCCAGGAAACGTCCAGGACGTGTCCCCGAACGCACCGGACCAGACCACAGGACGCCCGCACGCTGATGCCGCGGCGTCCTCGACGACGTTCCTGACCTGTGGCAGGGCGGGGAAGCGACACACCATGCACACGCTCGACCAGCTCGACGCAGCATCGCTGCGCAACGACATCCCGGACTTCCGGCCCGGGGACACGCTGAAGGTCAACGTCAAGGTCGTCGAGGGCAACCGCTCCCGCATCCAGGCGTTCCAGGGTGTCGTCATCGCCCGCCAGGGCGACGGCGTCCGCGAGACGTTCACGGTTCGCAAGATCAGCTTCCAGGTCGGCGTCGAGCGCACGTTCCCCGTGCACTCCCCGACTCTGGACTCGGTCGAGGTCGTCACCCGTGGTGACGTGCGCCGTGCGAAGCTCTACTACCTGCGCAAGCTCCGTGGCAAGAAGGCCAAGATCAAGGAGAAGCGCGAGAGCATCCCCGCCAAGAAGGCCTGAGCCTTCCTGCGCGTCCGACGGGCGGTCACCTCCGGGTGGCCGCCCGTCGCCTTTCTGTGAATGTCCGTCCTGGGCGGTGTCGCATGCCGGTTCGTTACCCCAGGACCGCGCCCGCGTGCGAGAGTGTGCGGGTGATCGAGCGCCCGTCCGAGGACATCGAGGACCCGACGAGGCCCTTCACCTGGCCGACCGTCGCGGGCTCCGGCCCGGAGGGCTCCGAGCCGTCGGCGACCGTCCCGGACGACGGCCCGGCACCTGCGGCGCCGGCAGAGGGGGAAGGGTCGGGCTCCCGGCGGTCGCGCCGGTCGGAGTCCCACCGGCATGCCGAGGCGAAGCCGCGCAGCGGCGCCATGTCGATGCTCCGCGAGACGGTCATCATCCTGGTGAGCGCACTGGTCCTCTCGCTCATCGTCAAGACGTTCCTGGTCCAGGCGTTCTTCATCCCGAGCCCGTCCATGCACGACACGTTGATCGAGGACGACCGCATCCTGGTGAGCAAGCTCACCCCGGGGCCGTTCGACCTGCGCCGTGGCGACATCGTCGTGTTCAAGGATCCCGGTGGCTGGCTCGCACCCGGTGGTCAGGCGGAGGCGGTCGGTGCCCGTCGGGTGCTGAACGACGCGCTGACCTGGGTCGGCCTCTATCCCCAGGATGCGGGCGAGCACCTCGTGAAGCGGGTCATCGGGCTGCCGGGCGACCATGTGGCGTGCTCGGGTCCCGGCGAGCCGGTGACCGTCAACGGCCAGGCCATCGACGAGCCGTACCTCGCACCCGGCGCGATGCCGAGCGACATCGCGTTCGACGTCGTCGTGCCGGCGGACAGCCTGTGGGTCATGGGGGACAACCGGCAGCACTCGGCCGACTCACGCTGGAACCAGCTCAAGCCGGGGGGCGGCTCGGTCCCGATCGAGAACGTCGTGGGGACCGCCTTCGTCACGGTGTGGCCGCTGGACCGGGCGACCTTGCTGCGCAACCCCTCGGGCACGTTCGAGGACGTGCCCGACCCGGAATGACCCCGGCGGTCGGCCCGGCCGGACCCGGCACGGCCGACGAGCGGGACGACGTGCGTCGGGCGGTGCCCCGCCCGAGCCCCACCGCCCGGGCGGCCGCCGACGGCGCGACGCGCCCTGGACCGCACCTCCGGCACGAGCGGGTGCTGCTCCGCGAGGGGGCCACCCTGGTCGCGGGGATGGACGAGGTCGGCCGCGGCTCCCTCGCCGGTCCGGTCAGCGTCGGCGTCGTCGTCGTGGACGCGAGCACGCGGTCCGCCCCGCGCGGTGTCGCGGACTCCAAGCTCCTCACCCCGGCGGCGCGTACGGCCCTGCTGCCCGCGCTCGGCCGGTGGGGTCTTGCCCGTGCGGTGGGTCATGCCAGTGCCGCGGAGATCGACGAGCTGGGCATCATCGCGGCGCTCCGGCTCGCCGGCACGCGTGCGCTGGCGGCGGTGGTCGACAACGTCGGTCGGGTGGACGTCGTGCTTCTCGACGGGTCGCACGACTGGCTGACTCCGCCCGCGCCGGTGGTCGACCTGTTCACGGCCGTCGAGGAGGCGGCTCCGCCGACGGCCGGGTCGTGCGCCCTGTCGTCGGCGCCTCGCGTCCGGACGCGCGTCAAGGCGGACCGGACGTGCGCCAGCGTCGCGGCCGCCAGCGTGCTTGCCAAGTGCGAGCGGGACGCCCTCATGGTCGGCCTGTCGACGTACCACCCCGCGTACCGGTGGGACGAGAACAAGGGGTACGCGTCGCCGGTCCACCTGGCAGCGCTGCGCGAGCTGGGTCCGAGCGAGCTGCACCGTCGGTCGTGGCGTCTGCCCGGGTGCGACACGGAGGCCGAGGCCCTGGGAACCGGCTCGCTCGCCGTGGCGGAGCGGACCGGCACGGTCGACTCGGACTGACGGCGCTCCTGGAGGCTGTGCTGCGCCACCGGAGCGCGGCCCATGGGGGATGATGGCCCGGTGAGCGCGGAGGACCTGGAGAACTACGAGACCGACATGGAGCTCGCGCTCTACCGTGAGTACCGGGACGTCGTGGGGCTGTTCGCCTACGTCGTGGAGACGGAGCGCCGCTTCTACCTCGCGAACCAGGTGGACCTGCAGGTGCGGTCCGCCGCGGGCGAGGTCTACTTCGAGCTGAGCCTCGCCGACGCCTGGGTGTGGGACGTGTACCGGTCAGCCCGCTTCGTGAAGTCCGTCCGCGTCGTGACGTTCAAGGACGTGAACGTCGAGGAGCTCGCCAAGGCGGACCTGGACCTCGGTGGGAGCGCGGGCTTCGCTCGGTAGCGGCCCAACCGTCCACAGCCCAGGACCATGCGATCGCATGCACGGCGCCGTCCCCGCGCTTCCCGGAGCCCCCGCTCCGTCTGAGACTGTCCTGCCCGGAGGTGGTCCGGTGCAGGCGAAGGACGCAGTAGGACGGTACGGCGAGGACCTGGCGGCGGCGCACGTGTCGGCGCAGGGATGGCGGGTGCTCGACAGGAACTGGCGGGTCGCTGCCGGTGAGCTGGACCTGGTCGCGCTCGACGGCGACGAGCTCGTCGTCGTCGAGGTCAAGACGCGGCGGTCGACGGCGTTCGGGCATCCGGCCGAGGCGGTGACGCCGCGCAAGCTCGCACGCGTCCGCAGGCTCGCCGCCGAGTGGCTCGCCTCGCACGACACCCGCCCGGCATCGGTACGGATCGACGTGATCGCGGTGCTGCTGCCACGACAGGGTGCCGCCCACGTCGAACATCTCGTCGGGGTGGTCTGAGTGACGCTGGGGCGGACGTTGGCCGTCGCGCTGGTGGGGCTGCGCGGGCACGTCGTGGACGTGGAGGCGCACCTGGCGCCGTCACTGCCGGCATTCACGCTCGTGGGCCTCCCCGACGCCGCACTCGCAGAGTCCCGCGACCGGGTCCGGGCCGCCGTGTCGTCGTCCGGGCTCGCGTGGCCGCAGCGCCGGATCACCGTGAACCTCTCGCCGGCGACACTCCCGAAGTCCGGCTCCACGTTCGACCTGGCGATCGCGGTGGCGATGCTCGCGGGTGCCGGGGCCGTCGAGCCGGCCTCAGCCGAGGGCGTCGTCCACCTGGGCGAGCTCGGGCTCGACGGCCGGCTCCGCCCCGTCCGTGGGGTGCTGCCTGCCGTCGCCGCCGCGGTGGCCGCGGGCCACCTGCGGGTCGTCGTGCCTCGGGGGAACCTGTCGGAAGCACAGCTCGTGCCGGGGGCGAGGGTGGTCGGCGCGGACAGCCTGGCGGAGGTCGCGGCCGGCTACGGCGCCGACGTCGACGTCCCGGACGTCACGCCGGTGGCCGCGGACCACGCGGCCTCGACGCTGCGACCCGACCTCGACCTGGTCGACGTGGTCGGGCAGGAGGACGCCCGGCAGAGCCTCGAGGTGGCCGCAGCGGGCGGTCACCACCTGCTCATGGTCGGACCGCCGGGAACCGGCAAGACGATGCTCGCGGCACGCCTGCCCGGTCTGCTGCCCGACCTCTCGGAGGCGGACGCCGTCGAGGTGACCGCGGTGCACTCGGTGGCCGGCACGTTCGACCCGGGCGCGGGACTGCTGCGCCGTCCGCCGTTCGAGGACCCGCACCACACCGCGACGCCCGCGAGCGTCGTCGGCGGCGGGTCCGGGGTGCCGCGGCCGGGGGCGGCGTCCCGCGCGCACCGAGGCGTCCTGTTCCTCGACGAGGCCCCCGAGTTCACGACGGCGGTGCTGCAGACGCTCAGGCAGCCGCTGGAGCACGGCGAGCTGGTGCTGCACCGGGCGGCAGGTGCCGCGAGGTACCCGGCCCGGTTCCAGCTGGTGCTCGCGGCGAACCCGTGCCCCTGCGGCAAGGCTGTCGGCAAGGCTCTGGGCTGCACCTGCCGTTCCGAGCAGCGTCGCCGGTACTTCGGCAAGCTGTCCGGGCCGCTGCTCGACCGGGTGGACCTGCAGGTCGAGCTGGGTCCCGCCAGACCGGGCGGGAGCGCCGGGGAGTCGTCGGCGGTCGTCGCGGCGCGGGTCGCGGCCTGCCGCGCTGCTCAGGCCGCACGGTTCTCCGGCACCGCATGGAGGACGAACGCCGAAGTTCCGGGCGGCTGGCTGCGGGCGCGGCTCGGAGCGGACCGGTCGCTCACCACCGAGCTCGACCGTGCCGTCGACCGTGGCACCTTGAGCCTGCGTGGCGTGGACCGGGTGCTGCGCGTCGCATGGACGCTCGCGGATCTCGCCGGCAGGCATGCACCGTCGCGGGCGGACGTCGGACAGGCGCTCCTCCTGCGCACCCGTGGGCACGGCGCATGAGCGGCGCCGACCGGGCCGATCGGGAGAGTGGCACGGAGCGCGTGGCGCGCGTCGCGTGGAGCGGACTGGCGGAACCCGGCGACCGGGTCGCAGGCGCGCTCGTCGACGCGATCGGCTCCGTGGATGCCTGGCAGTGGCTACGGCTCTCGCGGGACGGGGACGCCCCGGTCCCCTGGGGACCGCTGGAGGACAGGGTCGGGCCGCTCCCGCCGGCGCAGCGGCAGCGGCTCGAGCGGTCGGTCCGCCGGTGGGCGACCCGGTGGCCGACCGTGGATCCCGGTCGGGACCTCGACGCAGTCTCCCGGCTGGGCGGGTCGGTGCTCGTCCCCGGGGACGAGCACTGGCCCAGGGGACTGGACGACCTGGGCGA
Organism: Cellulomonas sp. URHB0016; assembly: GCF_054057935.1. Classification (NCBI taxonomy): domain Bacteria; kingdom Bacillati; phylum Actinomycetota; class Actinomycetes; order Micrococcales; family Cellulomonadaceae; genus Cellulomonas; species Cellulomonas sp. URHB0016. Next base: position 4,234,351 of record NZ_JBSRZU010000001.1, read on the forward strand.
CGAGCGGCCGTTCTGCCTGTGGGTGCGCGGGACGACGGACATCGCCCGGGCCTGGCTGAGCTCCGTGGCACTCGTGGGATCGAGGGCGGCGACCACCTATGGCGAACGCGTCGCGTTCGACCTGTCCGAGGGTCTGACGCGGCGTGGAGCCACGGTGCTCTCCGGCGGCGCCTATGGCATCGACGCGGCAGCGCACCGGGGGTCGCTCGCCGCCGGCGGTCCGACGAGCGTGGTGCTCGCCGGAGGCGTGGACCGGGCCTACCCCGCGGGCAACGCGCGCCTGTTCGCGGCGGTCCTCGACGGTGGAGGGTCCGTCGTGGCCGAGCTGGGGCCCGGGCGGTTGCCGACGAAGAGCAGATTCCTGCAGCGGAACAGGCTCATCGCCGCGGGGAGCAGGGCCACGGTCGTCGTCGAGGCGGCGTGGCGGTCCGGGGCGATGAGCTCCGCTCACCATGCGGCGCGGCTGCTTCGGCCCGTGGGCGCCGTCCCCGGACCGGTGACGTCGGCCGCCTCCGCGGGGTGCCACCGCCTCCTGCGCGACGGTGTCGCTGTGTGCGTGACGGACGCCGACGAGGTCGCCGAGCTGGCAGGGGCCGCGGGTACAGCCCTGATCGACGACCCTGTCGAACCGCCGCGCGCAGGTGACGGGCTGGACGCCGTGACCCGTCGCGTCCTGGAGGCGCTGCCCCTCCGGGTTCCTGCGGACCTGGTATCCGTGGCGGCCTCGGCGGGGGTCACGGCAGGTGAAGCGCGCGCCGCGCTGGGACTGCTCGAGCTCGACGGCGCGGCCACCCGATCGGGTGCCGGTTGGCGTCTGGGATCGCGAGGGTGAGTCCGTCCGCGGGTGAAAACGCATCGATCATCGGCCATTCACGGTCGGCGAATCGGACAAGCGCGGCGCAATCCCCCAGGAGCAGGCCCTGGAGGGCAGAGTCGCGCTTGTTTCCGTGATGTGTTTCAGGTCACCGTAGGGCCATGAACACCACCGAGGTCACCCCGACGGGCGCATCGCATGCCCGTCTGCTCGGTGATTTCTCGGCATATCTGGGCGTGCAGCGCGGTTGTTCCGAGCACACCATTCGGGCATATCTGGGTGATGTCGATCAGATGCTCGCGTACTCGCACCGGCACGGCTTCGACTCGCTCGGTGCGATCGACCTGGGCGTGCTGCGCGCATGGCTCGCATCGATGGCGCAGGCCCAGCGCAGCCGGTCGACGCTCGCCCGTCGGAGTGCCGCCGTGCGGACGTTCTTCGCCTGGGCCGTCCACACGGGGCTCGTCCCGTCGGACCCGTCGCTGCGCCTCGGCACCGCGCGGGTGTCGCAGCTGTTGCCCACGGTCCTGCAGCTCGGGCCGGTCACGCGCATGATCGACGCCGCCCGGGACCGCGCGGAGGACGACGAGCCGACCCACCTGCGGGACTGGGCGACGCTCGAGCTCCTGTACGCGACGGGTGCGCGGGTCGGCGAGCTCTGCGGCGTGGACGTCGACGACATCGACCTCGACGAGCGGCTGGTCCACGTCGTCGGCAAGGGCGACAAGGAGCGCGTCGTGCCGTTCGGTCGGCCCGCTCGGGACGCGGTGGCCGCCTGGCTGCAGCGCGGCCGGCCGCTCCTCGTACGTCCGGGCTCCCCGCCGGCGCTCCTCCTCGGCCGCCGGGGCGGCAGGGTCGACCAGCGACAGGTCCGAGCGGCGGTGCACGCCGCCGCGGCGCTGGCCGGCGTCGAGGACGTCGCACCACACGGCCTGCGCCACACCGCCGCGACGCACTTGCTCGACGGTGGCTCGGACCTGCGAAGCGTGCAGGAGCTGCTCGGCCACGCGAGCCTCGCCACGACGCAGCGCTATACCCACGTCTCGGCCGAGCGTCTTCGCTCGGCATTCGCACTGGCGCACCCCCGCGCATGAAGGCACGAACGGAGTCGACGATGGCGTCCTCACTCGATGCGGTCCACGTCCTGCACGCCCGCTTCGCAGGCACCGCCGCCGAGGGGGTCATCCCGCAGCAGCGCACCATGCCGGACGGCTCGGTCGCGCCCGAGCTCCTCGAGGACGGTGACGCCACCGAGATCGACGGTGGACACCTGTCGCTCGTGGTCGACGAGCCTCCGACCCAACGCGGCGGACCGGCCGACGCCTCCGACGTCGCGGCCATGTGGGACACGTTCAAGTCGACGGGCGCAGCCCGGGCGCGGGAGAACCTGATCCTGCACTACGCGCCGCTCGTCTCCGCCGTCGCCGGACGTGTCGGGATGCGGCTGCCCAGCACCGTCGAGCAGGCGGATCTGGTGTCTTACGGCATGTTCGGGCTCATCGACGCGATCGAGAAGTACCAGACCGACCGCGCCGTGAAGTTCGAGTCCTACGCGTCCTCCCGGATCCGTGGCGCGATCATCGACGAGCTGCGCGCGATGGACTGGGTGCCGCGATCGGTGCGGACCAAGGCACGTGCGGTCGACCGCGCCTACGCCGAGCTGGAAGCGCGACTGCACCGCACGCCTACGGAGCAGGAGGCGGCTGCCCACCTCGAGCTGACCGTCAACGAGCTTCGCGCGGTGTTCTCGCAGCTCGCCACCGTCAATGTCGCGGCGCTCGACGAGCTCCTCGGCGGCGGCGACGACCGCCCCGGGGGTGCCTCGCTGGGCGACACCCTGGGCGACGACCGCATGCTCGACCCGGCCGGCGCGATCGACGCAGCCGAGACCAAGTACCTGCTGGCCCGCGCGATCGAGCAGCTCGGCGAGCGCGAGCGGATCGTGGTGGTCCTCTATTACTACGAGGGCATGACGCTGGCCGAGATCGGCCGGGTGCTTGGTGTCACCGAGTCGCGGATCTCGCAGATGCACACCGCCGCCATGCTGCGGCTGCGGACGCGGCTGCTGGACGCCGAGCGCGTCTGACCTTCCTGCGGTGTCGCCGGTTGTGCGCTCCGGTCGGGGCAGGTTCGGCGACGGAGCTCACGCCGGCGACTCCCGCTCGTCCCGCGGGCCGGCACCGCCGGACGGGGGACGTTCGGACAGCAGCACGATCGGTCCCGGTGCGCCGAGCGTCCCCAGGGGATCGAGGTAGGTCGTGCCCCGGCGCACCCCCCAGTGCACGCACGAGGCGGGCGCGCAGTGCGACCCGTTCCCTGCCAGCGTGCCCAGGGTGTCCCCGGCGGCGACCGCCGCGCCCACCGCGACGGTAGGGACGACCGGCTCCAGGCTCGAACGCAACCCACCGGGATGGGTGACCGTGACGACCCCGCGGCCGGCGACCTCGCCCACGAACGTCACGATCCCCGCCGCCGGCGAGACGAGGGGCGTCCCCACGTCGGACGCCAGATCGACGCCGCGGTGACCGGCGGACCAGGGCTCAGGGGGTGCCAGGAACGGATGCGTCACGCGCAGGGGACCGGCGACCGGTGGGCGGAACGTGACCACCTCGTCGGCCGACTGCGGGGCAGCGGCGCTGCCCGCGACCACGGCGACGACCCAGCCGAGCACCGTTCCGAGGACCGCGACGGTGACGGCACGCCGGCGGCCTGCGAGGTGGTGATGCGGACGACGCGACAGGCGACCCTGCTCCGAGGGTGCCGTCGACCGGCGGTCCGGGGCCGCACCGGGCGGATGCCGCCGTGTCCCGTGGCCCGGACGCCGCGGTGTACCGCTTCCGCTCTGCTGCCGGCCGGTGCTGCCGGGATGCACGACGGTCCCCCCGGGACGCTGCAGGGACGGGGTGCTGGACGGTGGGACGGGGCTCATGGGAAGCACGGTGGCGTGGACGGCGACGGCGCATCGGTCGCGGCCCCGGGACTCGGGCTCCGGTGCAGTGGAGCCGGGGCTGTGGGTGGCTCGATGCGCGACGCCCGCGGCGCGCCGTCGATCGGTTAGACTTCGCGTGCGACCGGTCCGTGCCGGTCGACATCGCGCGCCATCTTCCCGGTGTCCACCTTGCCTCACCGGCAGGGACAGGTCCGGGGTCGGACGCTGCACCGGTCCGGGTACCGCACGTCATGTGCGTGGCCCGGCGCAGCCGCCGGCATGGCGCCAGGGGCTCCGACCACCTGGTCGGGCCGACAACCGAGATGCGGCCCGCTGGTCGGGCCTGCCTGCATGCGCGCACCTCGCGGTGCGCGTCGGAAGGACGTGCCATGGCCGTCGTGACCATGCGCCAGCTGCTCGAGAGCGGTGTCCACTTCGGACACCAGACCCGCCGCTGGAACCCCAAGATGAAGCGCTTCATCTTCACCGAGCGCAACGGCATCTACATCGTCGACCTGCAGCAGTCGCTGTCGTACATCGACAACGCCTACGACTTCGTCAGCCAGACCGTCGCGCACGGCGGCACGATCCTCTTCGTCGGCACCAAGAAGCAGGCGCAGGAGCCGGTCGCCGAGCAGGCTGCCCGCGTCGGCATGCCGTACGTCAACCAGCGCTGGCTCGGTGGCATGCTCACCAACTTCAGCACGGTGCACAAGCGCCTTCAGCGCCTCAAGGAGCTCGAGCAGATCGACTTCGACGACGTCGCGGGCTCGAACCTCACGAAGAAGGAGCTGCTCGTCCTGCGCCGCGAGAAGGACAAGCTCGCGAAGACGCTCGGCGGCATCCGCGACATGGCCAAGGTCCCCTCGGCCGTGTGGATCGTCGACACGAACAAGGAGCACCTCGCCGTCAACGAGGCGCGCAAGCTCGGCATCCCGGTCGTCGCGATCCTCGACACCAACTGCGACCCCGACGTGGTGGACTACCCGATCCCGGGCAACGACGACGCGATCCGCGCCGTCCAGCTGCTCACCCGGGTCATCGCCGACGCCGCCGCCGACGGCCTGCTCAAGCGCCACTCGGGTCGTACCGCGGCCGCCGAGGGTGCCGAGGCCGCCGAGCCGCTGGCCGAGTGGGAGCGCGAGCTCCTCGCCGGTGCCGAGGCGGACCTCCAGTCCGGTGAGGCCGCTGCGGCCCCCGCCGCCGTGCAGGCCGACCAGCCGACCGCCGCGGACGTCGTGACGGCAGACGCGCCGGTCGAGGAGGCCGTGGCAGCGGTCGAGGCGACCGAGGTCGTCGAGGCCGTCGCCGAGGCCCCCGTCGAGGGCGACGCCGCGGCCCAGACCGAGGGCGAAGCCGACTCCGAGTGACGTCGCCGGTGCCGGTGACCCGACGGGTCACCGGCACCGCGGCACGTCACCGACCCGCGAGGGTCACGCACGCAGCTCACGACTCAACAGGAACGGACACGACTGATGGCGAACTACTCGCTCGCGGACATCAAGGCGCTGCGCGAGAAGACCGGTGCCGGCATGCTCGACGTCAAGAAGGCGCTCGAGGAGGCGGAGGGCGACGCCGACAAGGCGCTCGAGATCATCCGCGTCAAGGGCCTGAAGGGCGTCGGGAAGCGTGAGGGACGCGCCGCGTCGGACGGTCTCGTGGCCGCCCACGTCGGCCCCACCTCGGACGGCGACGGCCAGACCGGCGTGCTCGTCGAGGTCAACTCGGAGACCGACTTCGTCGCGAAGAGCCCCAACTTCGTGGCCCTCGCCGAGCGCGTGCTCAGCGCGGCCGTCGACTCGCCCGCCCGTGACGCGGACGCGCTGCTCGCCACGGAGGTCGACGGCAGCAGCGTCCAGTCGATCGTCGACGAGACGGCCGCGACCCTGGGGGAGCGCGTCGTCGTGCGTCGTCTGGCCCGCCTCGCCGGAGAGCACGTCGAGGTCTACCTGCACAAGGTCAACAAGGACCTCCCCCCGCAGGTCGGCGTGCTGGTCGCGACCGACGCCGCCGGCGCCGGCGTGGCGCGGGACATCGCGACGCACATCGCGGCGTTCTCGCCCACGTACCTCACGCGTGAGGACGTCCCGGCGGAGACTGTCGCGAACGAGCGTCACATCGCCGAGGAGACCGCCCGCAACGAGGGCAAGCCCGAGGCTGCGCTGTCGAAGATCGTCGAGGGCCGCCTCAACGGGTTCTTCAAGGAGAACGTGCTCCTCGAGCAGGCGTTCGCCAAGGACAACAAGAAGACGGTCGCCCAGGTCCTCACCGAGGCCGGCGGCACGCTGACAGGCTTCGTGCGCTACCGCGTGGGAGCCTGACCCCGTGTGACGGGGTGGCCCCGACCCGCACCGGGTCGGGGCCACCGTCGCACCGGGCGCAGATGCGCGCCCACCCATGCCGGACGCACCCAGGGAGACACCGTGAGCCACCGCGCGACCGCGACCGACGAGAGCGCTCCGGCCCGCCGTGTCCTGCTCAAGCTCTCCGGCGAGACGTTCGGCGGCGGTGACGTGGGCCTGGCGGCGGACGTCGTGCAGCGCGTCGCCGCCGAGATCGCGATCGCGGTCAGGACCGGCGTACAGGTCGCGATCGTCGTCGGCGGCGGCAACTTCTTCCGGGGCGCCGAGCTGTCGCAGCGCGGCCTCGACCGGGCCCGGGCGGACTACATGGGCATGCTCGGCACCGTCATGAACTGCCTCGCGCTGCAGGACTTCCTCGAGCAGGCGGGCGTGAGCACGCGCGTGCAGACCGCCATCACCATGGGCCAGGTCGCCGAGCCGTACATCCCGCTGCGCGCCATCCGGCACCTCGAGAAGGGCCGCGTGGTGATCTTCGGTGCGGGCGCCGGGATGCCGTACTTCTCCACGGACACCGTGTGCGTGCAGCGCGCCCTGGAGACGCACTGCCAGGAGGTCCTGATGGGCAAGAACGGTGTGGACGGCGTCTACACCGCCGACCCCCGCAAGGACCCCACCGCCGTGAAGCTCGACTCGCTCACCTACACGGACGCGCTCGTCGGCGACCTGGCCGTGATGGACCAGACGGCCCTCAGCCTGAGCCGCGACAACGACGTGGCGATGCGCGTGTTCGGCCTCGAGGAGCCCGGCAACGTCACGCGTGCCCTCCAGGGTGAGAAGATCGGCACGCTCGTCACGGCGGGTTGACGCCCGCTCGTCCCGCAGCCACACCCCCGACCGCACGCACGAAGGAGCACCGGTGATCGACGAGACCCTCCTCGAGGCCGAGGAGAAGATGGACAAGGCGATCGAGGTCGCCAAGGACGACTTCTCCACGATCCGTACCGGCCGCGCCAACGCCGCGATGTTCTCCAAGGTGTTCGTCGACTACTACGGCAGCCCCACCCCGCTGCAGCAGCTGGCGTCGTTCAACGTGACCGAGGCACGCACGATCCTGGTGTCGCCGTTCGACAAGTCGTCCATGGTCGCCGTCGAGAAGGCGCTGCGCGAGTCGGACCTGGGCGTGAACCCGTCGAACGACGGCAACGTGATCCGGGTGGTGCTGCCCGCGCTGACCGAGGAGCGTCGTCGCGACTTCGTCAAGCTCGCGAAGGCCAAGGCGGAGGACGCGCGGATCTCGGTGCGCAACGTGCGCCGGCGCGCCAAGGAGGAGCTGGACCGCATCGTCAAGGACGGTGAAGCCGGGGAGGACGAGGTCGGACGGGCCGAGAAGGAGCTCGAGGTGCTCACCAAGAAGCATGTCGACCTGATCGACCACCTGCTCTCGTCCAAGGAGAGCGAGCTCCTCGAGGTCTGATGTCGGAGCACACCGCACTCGCCGCACCGCGCACGCCGCGACCGGGCAGGGACCTTCCCGTCGCGATCGTCGTCGGCGTCACCCTGCTCGTCGGCGTCGTCGCCTCGCTGTTCATCCGCAAGGAGGCGTTCGCCGTCGTGGCGATCGTCGCCGTGTGCGCCGGACTGTGGGAGCTCGCCCAGGCGTTCACCCGTCGGGCGATCCACCTGCCGCTGGTCCCCCTGCTCGTGGGTGCGGTGGGCATCCTCGTGTCCGCGTACACCGCCGGCCCAGAAGCGATGTTCGTCGCGTTCATGCTGACGGTCGGCGGCGTCGTCATCTGGCGCGTGCTCGACGGGAACGGCGAGGCCGCCCTGCGGGACGCGAGCGCAGGGGCGTTCGCGGCCGCATACCTGCCGTTCCTCGCCGGGTTCGTCATGCTCATGCTGGCGGCGCCCGACGGGCCCGCCCGCGTGATGCTGTTCATCCTCCTGGTGGTGGCGAGCGACACCGGCGGCTTCGTCGTCGGCACCCTGCTCGGCAAGCACCCGCTCGCGCCGTCGGTGAGCCCCAAGAAGTCGTGGGAGGGCCTGATCGGCTCGATCGTGCTCGCGTGCGTGGTCGGCGTGGTCGGCGTCCAGGTCGGGTTCGGCGGTGAGCCGCTCGTCGGTGTGTTCCTCGGACTCGCGACCGTCGTGACGGCGACCCTCGGGGACCTGGCCGAGTCGCTGCTCAAGCGCGACCTCGAGCTCAAGGACATGGGCCGGCTCATCCCCGGCCACGGCGGCCTGCTCGACCGGCTCGACTCCTTGCTCCTGACGGTCCCCGCCGTGTACCTCATCCTCTCGGTCCTGCTCCCCGCGTGACCGCGAGGCCTGACCCCGACCCGAAGGAGGGGGCGCCATGACCGGCACACCCGTCCGCCTGGACCTGTCGTCGCCGAGCCGAGGACCGCGCGGCAAGCCGCCGAGGCACTTCGTCGATCTCACGCCCGAGCAGCGTGTCGCGGCGGTGACCGAGCTCGGCGAGAAGCCGTTCCGGGCCAAGCAGCTCGCGACGCACTACTTCACGCACCTGACGTCCGACCCCGCGGCGATGACCGACCTGCCGAAGGCGAGCCGTGACAAGCTCGTCGAGGGACTGTTCCCGACGCTGCTCACGGCCCACCGCACGCAGACGGCCGACAAGGGCACCACCGTCAAGACGTTGTGGCACCTGTTCGACGGCGCCAAGGTGGAGTCGGTGCTCATGCGGTACGCGAACCGGACGACGCTGTGCATCTCCAGCCAGGCGGGCTGCGGGCTCGCGTGCGCGTTCTGTGCGACGGGCCAGCTCGGCCTGACGCGCAACCTCTCGACGGCGGAGATCGTCGAGCAGGTGCGGTCGGCGGCGCGGTCCCTGGCCGACGGTGAGGTCCCCGGCGGTCCGACGCGCCTGACGAACGTGGTCTTCATGGGCATGGGGGAGCCGCTGGCGAACTACAAGGCGGTCATGGAGACGGTGCGTCGGCTCGTCGCGCCGACACCGGACGGCCTGGGCATGTCGGCCCGGAACGTCACGGTGTCGACGGTGGGCATGGTCGCGTCGATGGACAAGCTCGCCGACGAGGGGATCCCAGTGACGCTCGCCCTGTCGCTGCACGCACCGGACGACGAGCTGCGCAGCGAGCTGGTCCCGGTGAACACCCGGTGGAACGTGGACCAGGCGCTCGACTCGGCGCACCGGTACTTCGTGAAGACCGGACGGCGCGTCTCGATCGAGTACGCCCTGATCCGCGACGTCAACGACCACGCGTGGAGGGCCGACCTGCTCGGGGAGAAGCTCAACGCCCGGGGCCGCGGCTGGGTGCACTGCAACCCCATCCCGCTGAACCCGGTGCCGGGTTCCCGATGGACGGCGAGCGATCCGCGGGTCGAGCAGGAGTTCGTGGCACGCTTGCGCGCGCACGGGATCCCGACGACCATCCGGGACACCCGGGGCAGTGAGATCGACGGTGCCTGCGGGCAGCTGGCGGCGGAGGAGGACGAGTGAGCGACGGGATGTTCCGGACGGTCTCCGGGCTGAAGCAGGGGTACGACCCCGACGAGGTCGACGAGTTCTTCTCGCACGCGCGTGCCGTGTACGAGAAGGGTCCGGCCGGGGCGCTGGCCAGCAAGGACGTGCGCGGCGTGGCGTTCGACATGGTCCGGGGCGGGTACGTCACGTCGGCGGTGGACGCTGCGCTGGACCGTCTGGAGGCCGCCTTCGTCGCCCGGGCGCGTGCCGAGTTCGTCTCCCAGCGCGGGCAGGAGGCGTGGATGGCGAAGCTCGGTGAGCAGGCCCGTTCCCTGTACGGCCGCCTCGGCCGGCCGGACGGTGACCGGTTCGCCCCACCGGAGGGCCGGCACGCCGGCTACGAGCCCGCCGACGTCGACGAGCTGTGCCACCGGCTCGTCGCCTACTTCGACAAGGGCGCCCCGCTGACCGCGGGGGAGATCCGTGCGGCGACGTTCCGCAGCCGCAAGGGTGCCAACGGCTACGGCGAGCCCGCGGTCGACGCGTTCTTCGCCCGGGCGATCGAGGTGCTCCTCGGCGTCGAGTGAGCGCACGAGGAGCTGGCACGGACCGACCGCCGACGAAGCACCGGGCCCCGGAGCAGGCGTGCAGGGATGCTGCCGTCGTCCGCGATGATGGGCCGGTGAGCCAGCGCACCGTCATCCTTCTCGGGTCCACGGGATCCATCGGCACCCAGGCGATCGACGTCGTGACCCGCAACCCGGACCGGTTCCGGGTCACGGGGCTCAGCGCAGGTGGACGCGACGCCGCCCTCGTGGCCCGCCAGGGCGCTGCGCTCGGCGTCGAGGTCGTGGCCCTCGCCGACCCCGCGGCCGAGCGGGCGTTCCGTGCCGCGTGGACCGGAGGACCGGTCGAGGTCCTGGTCGGACCGGACGCCTCCACCGAGCTGGCCGGTCGCGGCGTGGACGTGGTGCTCAACGGCATCACGGGCTCGGTGGGTCTGGGCCCGACGCTCGCCGCTTTGCGTGCCGGGAGCACGCTGGCGCTCGCGAACAAGGAGTCGCTCGTCGTCGGTGGCGCTCTCGTGCAGGCCGCCCGCACCCGCCCGGACCAGATCGTGCCCGTGGACTCGGAGCACTCGGCGATCGCGCAGTGCCTGCGCGGTGGTGCACGGGGCGAGGTGCGGCGCCTCGTCCTGACCGCCTCCGGGGGCCCGTTCCGTGGGTGGTCGCTGGACGACGTCAAGGCCGTCGGCCCGCACCAGGCCCTCGCGCACCCCACCTGGTCGATGGGTCCGGTGGTCACGGTCAACTCGTCCACGCTGATGAACAAGGGCCTCGAGCTTATCGAGGCCCACCTGCTGTTCGACGTGGCCGTCACCGACATCGCGGTCGTCGTGCACCCGCAGTCGGTCGTGCACTCGATGGTCGAGTTCGTCGACGGGTCCACCATCGCCCAGGCGTCGCCGCCTGACATGCGGCTGCCGATCGCCCTCGGCCTGTCGTGGCCGGACCGGGTGGCGGACGTCGCGCCGCCGTGCGACTGGACGCGGGTCACGAGCTGGACGTTCGAGCCGCTCGACGAGGAGGTGTTCGGCGCCGTTCGCCTCGCCCGTGAGGCGGTCGCGGCGTCAGCGACCCACCCCGCCGTCTACAACGCTGCCAACGAGGAGTGCGTCGCGGCCTTCCTGGCCGGGCGGATCGGGTTCCTCGACATCGTCGCCACGGTCAGCCGTGTGCTCCACGAGCACACCGGGACGGCAGGGGACGCGCTCGACCTCGGCGCCGTGCTGGCGGCGGAGGACTGGGCACGCGCGCGGGCGAACGAGGTGCTCGCTCGGCGCTGAGCAGGGCCGCGGCCAGGCGACCGTCAGGCCCGGTCCGCACCGCCGAGCAACGTGTCGAGGACCGGCGCGAGGCGGCTCGCCCGTCCGGTGCGGTGCTCGGTCCGGTCGGCGAGCGCCGCGGCCTGCCGCGCGGCGGTGATCCCCGCCCACCGGACGGGCTCCGGCTCCCACTCGGGAGACCGGTGCCCCACCCACGGCAGCCGCACGAGCGGCGAGTCGGTGTCCGTGAGGAGGTCCGCGATCGTGCGGCCCGCAAGGTTGCTCGTCGCGATGCCGTCGCCCACGTAGCCACCGGCCCAGGCGATGCCGTCCTCGTCGAGCCCGACGGACGGGTGCCAGTCCCGCGGGACGCCGATCGGACCGCCCCAGCGATGGGTCACCTCGACGTCGCGCAGCACCGGGAACAGGTCGACGAGCGAGCCGTGCAGGTGCTCCGAGACGACCGTGTCCTGGTCGAACGCCGGCCGGATGGCGGACCGCAGATGGTAAGGCGCCCCGCGCCCACCGAACGCGAGCCGGCCGTCCGTCGTGCGCTGGCCGTACACGAGCAGGTGCCGGGCGTCCGTGAACGTCTCGGCCCGTCCGAGCCCGATCTCGCCCCAGAGCTCGTCGGACAGCGGCTCCGTCGCGATCATGAGGGAGTACACCGGGGCGACCGACCGGCGCGAGCCGGGCAGCTGCGTGCTCCATGCCTCCGTAGCGCGGACCACGAACCGTGCCCGCACGGTGCCGTGGTCGGTGACGACCGCACGCGGCGACAGGCGCATCGCCCTCGTGCCCTCGGCGAGCCGTGCGCCACGGGCCAGCACCACCTCGACCAGTCCCCGGACCAGGCGGGCCGGCTGGACCCGTGCGCAGTCGGGCGAGAACGCCCCGCCGAGCGCCCCGTCCGCTCGCACGTGGGACCGGATCCCGTCGGCGTCGAGGAGGGTGGCCTCGTCCCCGAACGGGAGGCCGGCGGCGACCTCGGCAGCCACCCGCTCGAGCTGCGGCTCGTTCCTCGCGAGCGTCACCGTGCCGCCGAACGTGAAGCCGCAGTCGATGAGCTCGGCGGCGGCGGCCCCGCCCACCTCGACGACGCTGTCGCGCATGGCCGCCCGCATGGCGAGCGCCGCCTCGTGACCGTGGGCCCGGGCGAGGGCGTCCGCGCCGACCGGGAGCTGCGCCGAGCACCAGCCGCCCGCCCGGCCGCTCGCGCCGAAGCCGGCGACCACCTGCTCCACGAGGAGCACGTCGAGCGACGGGTCCGCCTCGAGGAGGTAGTAGGCGGTCCACAGACCCGTCAGGCCCGCGCCGACGATCACCACGTCGGCCTGCGTGTCCCCGTCGAGAGGGTCGCGCCGGACGAGCTCGGCGTCGTCGAGCTGGTCGAACCACAGGGAGAGCCCTCGCAGGTCCGTCACAGGTGCGTCCAGGCCTCGGCGAGGACGCCGCGCAGGATCTGCTCGATCTCGTCGAACTCGGCCTGCCCGCAGGTCAGGGGCGGCGCGAGCTGGACGACGGGGTCGCCACGGTCGTCGGCCCTGCAGTAGAGACCGGCGTCGAACAGCGCGCCGGACAGGAACCCGCGGAGCAGGCGCTCGCTCTCGTCGGCGTCGAACGTGGTGCGGTCGTCCTTGTCCTTGACGAGCTCGATGCCGTAGAAGAACCCCTCGCCGCGGACGTCGCCGACGATGGGCAGGTCGAGGAGCCGCTCGAGGGTCCGCCGGAACGCCGGGCCCTGCTGCTTGACGTGGTCGTTGAGCCCTTCACGCTCGAAGAGGTCGAGGTTGGCCATCGCCACCGCGGCGGACACAGGATGGCCGCCGAACGTGTACCCGTGCGGGAACATCGCCTCTCCCGACGCGAACGGCTCGTACACGCGCGACGACGCGATGAGTGCACCGATGGGGGAGTAGCCGGACGTCATGCCCTTGGCGCACGTGATCATGTCCGGGACGTACCCGAAGTCCTCGCACGCGAACATCGACCCGATCCGGCCGAACGCGCAGATCACCTCGTCGGACACGAGGAGCACGTCGTACCGGTCGCAGATCTCGCGGAGCCGCTCGAAGTAGCCCGGCGGCGGCGGGAAGCACCCCCCGGCGTTCTGCACCGGCTCGACGAAGACGGCCGCGACCGTGTCGGGACCCTCGAACTCGATCGCCTCGGCGACGCGGTCGGCGGCCCAGGCCCCGAACGCCTTGGGGTCGTCCCGCAGGTGCTCGGGCGCGCGGTAGAGGTTGGTGTTCGGCACCTTGTGCGCCCCGGGGACGAGCGGCTCGAACGGCTCCTTCAGGGCGGGCAGGCCGGTGATGGACAGCGCGCCGTGCGGGGTGCCGTGGTAGGCGATCGACCGGGAGATCACCTTGTACTTGCCGGGCCGGCCCACGAGCCGCCAGTACTGCTTGGCGAGCTTCCACGCGGTCTCGACGGCCTCGCCGCCCCCCGTCGTGAAGAACACGTGGTCCAGGTCGCCGGGGGCGTACGCGGCGAGCCGCTCGGCGAGGTCGATCGCCTGCGGGTGCGCGTACGACCACAGCGGGAAGAACGCCAGCTGCTCGGCCTGCCGGCGTGCCCGCTCGGCGAGCTCGGCACGCCCGTGCCCCGCCTGCACGACGAACAGGCCGGAGAGCCCGTCGATGTACCGTCGGCCGGCGTCGTCCCAGATGTGGTGCCCCTCGCCGCGCACGATGGTAGGGACTCCGGACTCCCACGTGCTCTGCCGCGTGAAGTGCCCCCACAGGTGCGCCCGCGCGGCGTCGTCGCGGTCGGTGCCCGCCGGAGTGGTCCCGGTCATCGCGTCCCCCAGTTGTAGAGCTGTTTGCGCAGGCGCAGGTACACGAACGTCTCGGTGCTCCGCACGGCCGGCAGGCCGCGGATCCTCTGGTTGAGCACCTCGAGGAGGTGGTCGTCGTCCTCGCACACCACCTCCACGAGGAGGTCGAAGCCGCCGGCGGTGATCACGACGTAGTCGACCTCCGGGAGCTCCGCGAGTGCGTCGGCGACGGCCTCGAGGTCACCTTCGCAGCGCAGCCCGATCATGGCCTGCCGCGTGAACCCGACCTGGAGCGGGTCGGTGACGGCGACGATCTGGACGACCCCCGACTCGGTCAGCCGTTGCACGCGCTGGCGGACGGCCGCTTCGGAGAGCCCGACGGCCTTGCCGATCGCGGCGTACGACCGGCGACCGTCCTCCTGGAGCTGCTCGATGATGGCCTTCGAGAGGTCGTCCAGCACCGCTTGCCCGGCTGGCGGTCTCCGCGTCTGCACCCGTCGATCGTGTCGTGCGGCGACCGTCCGCCGCAAGGGATTCCGTCGTCGGACCACGGCGCAGGCTCTGATTCCGGCAGTAGAAGGTCCTGGCGGCGGGGGAAGTCTTCGTCGACCCTCGCACGACGGCGCCGGTCGGCGTAGCGTGCGGCGCACCGACCCCGTGACCACCGGCGCCGGCCGGGCGGCGTGCACCGACGCGACACGGACGTGCCGCGAGGCGCTGGTGGAGGGGGACCGTCCCGTGCGATGGAGGTGCCCGTGAGCCAGACGCTGCTCAACGTGATCGGGGGCGAACGGCGGCCTGCCGCCGACGGACGCACGACGGAGGTGGTCGACCCGTCCACCGGCCAGACGTATGCCCAGGCCCCGCTCAGCGGCCCGGCCGACGTCGACGCCGCCTACGCCGCCGCGTCTGCCGCCTTCCCGGGCTGGGGCGGCGCGACCCCGGCCGAGCGGCAGCTCGGGCTGCTCCGGCTCGCCGACGCCGTCGAGGCTCGAGCGCAGGAGCTGGTGACGGTCGAGTCGCGGAACACGGGCAAGCCGTTGCACCTGACCGCGACCGACGAGGTGCCGCCCTGCGTCGACCAGCTGCGGTTCTTCGCCGGCGCCGCCCGGGTGCTCGACGGGCTGAGCGCCGGGGAGTACCTGGCGGGGCACACGTCGTGGGTGCGCCGTGAGCCCGTGGGCGTCGTCGGCCAGGTCACTCCGTGGAACTACCCGCTCATGATGGCGGTCTGGAAGATCGCGCCCGCGCTGGCGGCCGGCAACACCGTCGTCCTCAAGCCCTCCGACACGACGCCCGCCTCGACCCTCCTGCTCGCAGAGATCGCCGCCGAGGTCCTGCCGCCGGGCGTGCTCAACGTGGTGTGCGGCGACCGGGAGACCGGCCGGGCGCTCGTGTCCCACCCGCGGCCCGACCTGGTGGCGATCACCGGGTCGGTCCGGGCGGGGTCCGAGGTCGCCGAGGCGGCGTCGCACGGGCTCAAGCGGGTGCACCTCGAGCTCGGCGGCAAGGCGCCCGTCGTCGTCTTCCCGGACGCGGACCTGGCCGCGGCCGCCGCGGGCATCGCCGCCGCCGGGTACTACAACGCCGGGCAGGACTGCACGGCCGCGACCCGCGTGCTCGTGCACGAGAAGGTGCACCACGAGTTCGTCGCGGCGCTCGCCGAGGCGGCCCGCGGCCAGCGCACGGGACCGCCGGACGACCCCGACGTCGCGTTCGGACCGGTCAACAACATCCACCAGCTCGAGCGTGTGACCGGCTTCCTCGCGCGGCTGCCGGACCACGCGGACGTGGTCGCGGGTGGCGGCCGGGTCGGGGACGTCGGCTACTTCGTCGAGGCGACCGTGGTGGACGGTCTGCGCCAGGACGACGAGGCCGTCCAGGACGAGATCTTCGGCCCCGTCATCACCGTGCAGACGTTCACCGACGAGGCGGAGGCCGTCGCGCGCGCGAACGGCGTGCGGTACGGCCTGTCGAGCTCGGTGTGGACCTCCGACCACGGCACGGCGCTGCGGATGTCGAGGGCGCTCGACTTCGGCGTCGTCTGGATCAACACGCACATCCCGTTCGTGTCGGAGATGCCGCACGGAGGCTTCAAGCAGTCCGGCTACGGCAAGGACCTGTCGATGTACGGCTTCGAGGACTACACCCGGATCAAGCACGTGATGTCGGCGTTCTGATGCGCGTCCTGCTGGTCGGCAGCGGCGGCGTCGGTGACGCGGTCGCCCGGATCGCCGCCCGGCGCGGCTTCTTCGAGCGGATGGTCGTGGCGGACGTCGACCCGGCGCGGTCCGAGCGGACGGTCGCCGCAGCCCGGGCGCACGACGTGGGTACGGACCGGTTCGTGGCCGCGGCCGTCGACGCCTCCGACGCGCTCGCGGTCGAGACCCTGGCCCGCGAGCACGGCGCGACGCACGTGCTCAACGCCGTCGACCCACGGTTCGTCATGCCGGTCTTCGCGGGGACGTCCGCAGCCGGGGCGGACTACCTCGACATGGCCATGTCGCTGTCCCGACCTCACCCCGAGCGGCCGTACGAGCTGCCCGGCGTCAAGCTCGGCGACGAGCAGTTCGCGCAGTCGGAGGCGTGGTCCGCCGCCGGACGGCTCGCGCTCGTCGGGATGGGTGTGGAGCCCGGGCTGTCCGACGTGTTCGCCCGTTACGCCGCGGACCACCTGTTCTCGGCGGTCGACGAGGTCGGTGTCCGCGACGGCGCGAACCTGGTGGTCCGCGACGAGCACGGCGAGCCGGTGTTCGCCCCGTCGTTCTCCGTCTGGACCACGATCGAGGAGTGCCTCAACCCGCCCGTCGTGTGGTCGGCGGACCGGGCCGAGACCGGCGGGGGCATCGAGGCAGGGTGGTACACCGTGCCGCCGTTCCACGAGCCCGAGGTGTTCGACTTCCCGGAACCCGTCGGCCCGGTCGAGTGCGTGCACGTGGAGCACGAGGAGGTGCTGCTGGTCCCGCGGTGGGTCGACGCGCGGCGCGTCACGTTCAAGTACGGCCTCGGCGAGGAGTTCATCGGCGTCCTGCGCACGCTGCACCGCCTGCGCCTCGACTCGACGACGCCCGTGCGGGTGCGTGGCGTCGAGGTGAGCCCGCGTGACGTGGTGGCGGCGGTACTGCCCGACCCGGCGACGCTCGGGCCGCGCATGACCGGGTCGACGTGCGCGGGAGTGCTGGTCACGGGTACCGGGAAGGACGGCGCGCCGCGTGAGGTCTACCTGCACCACATCGTCGACAACGCCTGGTCGATGGCCGAGTACGGCGCCCAGTGCGTGGTGTGGCAGACGGCCGTGAACCCTGTCGTGGCACTCGAGCTGCTCGCGGCCGGCACCTGGAAGGGCTCCGGGGTCCTCGGGCCGGAGGCGTTCGACGCGGTGCCGTTCCTCGACCTGCTCGCGGACGGCTACGGGTCGCCCTGGGGTCTGCAGGAGCGGACGCCCCGGTGACGTCTCAGACGGCGCACAAGGCCGCGGCCAGCACGTCCAGGCCGTCGTCGAGCAGGTCGTCGCCGATGACGAGCGGCGGCAGGAGCCGGACGACGTTGCCCCACGTACCGCACGTGAGGACCAGCACGCCCTCGGCCGCGCACGCCCGTGACACACGGGACGCGGCGGTCGCATCGGGTTCGAGCCCGCCGGGTCGCACCAGCTCCACCGCCAGCATCGCGCCACGGCCGCGCACCTCGGCGACGGCCGGGGCGTCCAGCCCCCGGAGCCGCGGCACCACCCGGGCCTCGATCGTCCGGGCCGCCGCCGCCAGGTCGTCGCGCTCGTACATCCCGATCGCGGCGAGCGCGGCCGCGCACGAGACAGGGCTGCCACCGAAGGTCCCGCCGAGGCCACCGGGGTGCACGGCGTCCATGAGGTCGGCCCGTCCCGTCACCGCGGCGAGCGGCAGGCCGCCCGCGATGCCCTTGGCGGTCGTCACCAGGTCGGGGACGACCCCCTCGTGCTCGCACGCGAACATCGCGCCCGTGCGGGCGAACCCGGTCTGCACCTCGTCGGCCACCAGGACGATCCCGTGCTCGGCGCACCAGCGGGCGAGCGACGGCAGGAACCCGGGTGCGGGCACGACGAACCCGCCCCTCGCCCAGGACGGGCTCCACGACCAGCGCCGCGACCCTCTCCGCACCGACCTGACGCTGCGCGACGTCGATCGCCCGCGCCGCGGCCTCCTCGCCCGTCATCCCCTCGGGGTCCCGCAGCGGGTACGACGCCGGGACCCGGTAGACCTCGGCTGCGAACGGGCCGAACCCCGTCTTGTAGGGCATGGCCTTGGCGGTCATCGCGAGCGTGAGGTTGGTGCGCCCGTGGTACGCGTGGTCGAGCACGAGCACCGCGTCCCGTCCGGTGGCCCGGCGAGCGACCTTGACGGCGTTCTCGACGGCCTCGGCCCCGGAGTTGAGCAGCACCGACCGCTTCTCGTGCGTCCCGGGCGTCAGGCGGGCGAGCGCCTCGCACACCGCCACGTACTCCTCGTACGGGCTGATCATGAAGCAGGTGTGCGTGAAGTCGGCCACCTGCGCCGCGACCGCGGCGACCACCGCGGGCGCGCTCGCGCCGACCGACGTCACCGCGATCCCGGCGCCGAGGTCCACGAACCGGTTGCCGTCGACGTCCTCGAGGACCGCACCGCCGGCGCGCGCCACGTACACCGGCAGCGCGGACGACACCCCGGCCGAGACGGCGGCGGCCCGCCGCGCGGCCAGCTCGACTGATCGCGGCCCGGGGATCGCCGTCCGCAGCGACCGGCTCTGGGGCAGCCCTTCGACGACGGGCGCGCTCATGTGGTCCGGCCGTCCTCGGCGTCGTCCACGTCGACCTCCTCACCGGTCGCCACGTTCACGGCCGTCGCCCCGTCGGGCAGGTTCGACAGGTTCTGCGCCACGACGATGCCCGGCAGACCCGAGTCGGGCAACCGGAAGACCGGCTCGCCGACCGACTGCGGCCCGACCAGCACCAGGTCGTGCGCACCCCGGCGCGGCAGGGTCTCTCCCTTGAAGAACGCCGGGGCCCGCAGGCGCCAGATCACCATGAGCACGACACCGATGAGGATCGCGGCGATGCCCACGACGGCGACGGCGCCGAACCCGAGGATCGTCACGTCGTTGCCGTCGTCGTCCTGCAGCCAGTCGGCTGCGGCGTACGACTTGAGCGCGTAGACGAAGGCCGCGAGCAGGATGAGGCCGCCGAGCGACGGCAGGACGCCCTGCATGAAGAAGTCCCGCCGGGTGTGGTGCAGCGTGCGGCGGTAGAACCAAGAGCACGCGAAGCCGGTGAGCCCGTAGTAGAACGCGATCATCAGGCCGACGGACCCGACGAGCGCCCCGAGGAGCGTGGGGCTGATCAGCGTGAACACGGCGTAGAACACGATCGACGCGATGCCCATCGCGATCGTGGACACGGCCGGGGTGAGGTACGTCGGGTGGATCTTCGCGAACGACTCGGGGATCGCCTTGTACACGGCCATCGACAGCGTGGTGCGGGCCGTCGGCAGGATCGTCGTCTGGGTGGAGGCCGACGCGGACGTGAGGATGGACGCGGACAGCAGCAGGAGACCGAGGTGGCCGAGCGCCGTGTCCCCGAACAGCGCCGGACCGATCGCCGCGAACACGTCGTCCGCGTTGTCGGGGTTGGCCAGCCCGATGCCCTCGGTGCCCACCCCGGCGAACGCCACGGCCGACGTCGAGACCAGCGTGTAGGTGACGAGCAGCAGCACCGTCGAGAGGATCGCGGCACGGCCGGGGGTCCGGGACGGGTCGTCCGACTCCTCGTTGACCGAGACGGCGGTGTCCCAGCCCCAGTAGATGAACACGGCCGTCAGGAGCGCGGGCGCGATGACGTCGGAGATGCTCAGCCCGCCGGGCCAGAACCACGACCAGGCGGGCAGGATCGACCCGTCCTCGCCGTTGCCGGTGTAGACCTTGGCGAGCGCCACCACGGAGAAGATCAGGAGCACGAGCACCTCGACCGCGAGCAGCACGTACTGGATGCGCGCGGACACCTCGATGCCCCGGTAGCAGATCCAGGTCATCACGGCGATCCAGATCAGGCCCGCGACCGTGGTCCACAGGGTGCTGTCGGCGAGCTCGCCCGCCGCGTCCCAGCCGAGCTCGCCGGCGAACGTGAACGAGTAGATGCCGGCGATCTGGGCCAGGTTGGCCATGACGATGACGTCGGCCGCGATGATGCCCCAGCCGCCGATCCAGCCGGTCAGCGGTCCGAAGGCGCGCGTGGCCCACGTGAACGTGGTGCCGCAGTCCGGCTCGGCCCTGTTGAGCTCCTGGTAGGCGAGCGCGATGAGGTACATCGGGACGAACGCCAGCAGGATGATCGCGGGCGCCTTCACGCCGGCGAGCAGCGCGCCGCCGCCGGCGACGACGAACCCCAGGCTGGCGGCCAGGCTGTAGGCGGGGGCGGTGGACGCGGTGCCGACGACGACGCTGGACAGCAGCCCGAGCGCTCCGCCCTTGAGTCCCTTGCCGGCTGTCTCGGGGTAGCCGAGCGGCGCGGCGTCGGCGGTGGGGGCGACGGACATGGAACCTCGCATCGGTCGGGCCGGCTGCGGGGCGGTGCATCCGGCGGGGGAAACCCATGAGATCCGTTGCACGTGCGCGCCCAGGGACTGCATTCCACCGTCCAGGGGCGGTCAGACGATCGAAACCGTAGCGGGCTAGGCCGACCGTGGGAAGGGCGCCAGGCGTTCAGCCCACGTCCAGGCTGATCGGCGACAATGTGCTGCCTGGTGCATCCGGCCGGGCGGGCGCGCCGCACCCTTCCTGCGGCGTCGGAGGGTCCATGGAATACCTGGTCGGCGTGCTCGTGGTCGTCGTCGTGCTGTTGCTGTCCATCGCGCTCCACGAGGTCGGGCACATGGTCCCCGCGAAGCGGTTCGGGGTGCGGGTGAGCCACTACATGGTCGGCTTCGGCCCGACGCTGTGGTCGCGCGCCAGGGGCGAGACCGAGTACGGCCTGAAGGCGATCCCGCTGGGCGGCTACGTCCGGCTGGTCGGGATGTACCCCCCCGGTGAGGCCGTCGGCAACCCGCCGGCCCGGACGTGGCTGGGCCGGCTGGCCCGGGACGCCCGCCAGGCGAGCGCCGAGGAGATCCACGCGGGCGAGGACGCCCGGGCGTTCTACCACCTGTCGACGCCGAAGAAGCTCGTGGTGATGCTCGGCGGGCCCGTCATGAACCTGCTCATCGCCGTGGTGCTCATGAGCATCACGCTCGTCGGCTTCGGCATGCCGGCGTTCGGCACCACGCTCTCCTCGGTCTCCGAGTGCATCCTGCCCGCGGACGCCCCCCAGGACCGGACCTGCACCTCGTCCGACGAGGCCGCGCCCGGCGCAGCGGCCGGCCTGCAGCCGGGCGACACCGTGCGCACGTACGACGGCACGCCCGTCGACTCCTGGGACGACCTCACGCCCCTGATCAGGGCCTCGGGAGACGACACCGTCCCCGTGGTGGTGGAGCGGGACGGCGAGGAGCTGACGCTCACGCTCACGCCGGTCACCGCCGACCGTCCGGTCGTCGACGAGAACGGCGAGGTCGTCGTCGGAGCCGACGGCGAGCCCGTCACCCGCCGCGTCGGCTATGTCGGCGTCGCCCCCCAGTCCGAGCTCCGCCGGCAGTCGCTCCTCGACGTGCCTGCCGCGGTCGCCGACCGCACATGGCAGACGGCCACCGTCGTGGCGACGCTGCCCACCCGCATCGTCGACCTGGTGCAGTCGCAGGTCGACGGCACGCCCCGCGACAGCAGCAGCGTGGTCGGCGTCGTGGGCATCGGCCGGTTCGCCGGGGAGATCGCCTCGACCGACGACCTCGACTGGCAGATCAAGACGCTCGCGCTGCTCGACATGCTCGCGAGCCTCAACATCGCGCTCTTCGCGTTCAACCTCATCCCGCTGCCTCCGCTCGACGGCGGCCACGTGGCCGCGGCGCTGTGGGAGGGCGGTCGCCGGCAGGTGGCCCGCCTGCGGGGGCTGCCGCGGCCGGGACCGTTCGACACGGCGAAGCTCGTGCCGCTGGCGTACACGGTGTTCGCGCTCCTGGGCGCGGTCGGGTTGCTGCTCGTCTACGCGGACATCGTCAACCCGGTCCAGATCTGAGCGGCGCGTGGGGGTTCTGTGCGGGCTCCCGGAAGGGCGCCGTCCCAGGACAGGGGCGGCGTCCGGCGGTGCGATGATGGCGGGGTGAGCATCCCGATCAGCCTCGGCATGCCGGAGGCCCCGCCGCCCGTGCTGGCCCCGCGCCGACCCACCCGCAAGATCCGTGTCGGCAAGGTCGAGGTCGGTGGTGACGCCCCGGTGAGCGTCCAGTCCATGACCACGACGCCCACCACGGACATCAACGCGACCCTGCAGCAGATCGCCGCGCTGACCGCCTCCGGGTGCGACATCGTCCGCGTCGCGGTGCCGAGCCAGGACGACGCCGACGCCCTGCCCGCCATCGCCCGCAAGTCGCAGATCCCGGTGATCGCCGACATCCACTTCCAGCCGAAGTACGTGTTCGCCGCGATCGACGCCGGCTGTGCGGCCGTCCGGGTGAACCCGGGCAACATCCGCAAGTTCGACGACCAGATCAAGGAGATCGCCCGCGCCGCGACCGACGCCGGCATCTCGTTGCGGATCGGCGTGAACGCGGGGTCGCTCGACCCCCGGCTGCTCGCCAAGTACGGCAAGGCCACCCCGGAGGCGCTCGTCGAGTCCGCCGTGTGGGAGGCGTCCTTGTTCGAGGAGCACGACTTCCACGACTTCAAGATCTCTGTCAAGCACAACGACCCCGTCGTGATGGTGCGCGCCTACGAGCTGCTCTCCGAGCGTGGCGACTGGCCCTTGCACCTCGGCGTCACCGAAGCCGGTCCGGCGTTCCAGGGCACGATCAAGTCGGCGACCGCGTTCGGTGCGCTGCTCAGCAAGGGCATCGGCGACACCATCCGCGTGTCCCTGTCCGCGCCTCCTGTCGAGGAGGTCAAGGTCGGCATCCAGATCCTGCAGTCGCTCAACCTGCGGCCCCGCAAGCTCGAGATCGTCTCGTGCCCGTCGTGCGGCCGGGCCCAGGTGGACGTGTACACGCTCGCCGAGAAGGTCACTGCCGGCCTCGAGGGCATGGAGGTGCCGCTGCGCGTGGCCGTCATGGGCTGCGTCGTCAACGGTCCGGGGGAGGCCCGCGAGGCCGACCTGGGCGTGGCGTCCGGCAACGGCAAGGGCCAGATCTTCGTCAAGGGCGAGGTCATCAAGACGGTGCCCGAGGCGATGATCGTCGAGACGCTGATCGAGGAGGCCATGCGGCTCGCGGAGTCGATGGATCCCGTCGAGTCCGGTTCGGGTTCACCCGTCGTCAGCGTCGGCTGACGGGACTTTCGACCTACTCACAGGATCGTTCGGCCGGTCCCGACGGGCTCGGGGGTGCAGAATCCACTCATGGGTCCACGCCGCGCGATGTTGCTCGACGGACGGGCGGGGGGTCGTGTCCTCGGGGACGCGGACATCGCGCCCGCGCTCGCGGTGTGCGCGCAGGACGCCGTCGCGGCGGTGCTCGCGACGACCCGGATCGAGGCGGCCGCCCACTCCGGCCTGCGCGCCGCGGGCGGTGCGTTGTGGGGCTTCGAGCAGGACGGCGAGCTCCTCGCGCTGTGCTGGGCGGGCGCGAACCTGGTGCCCGTGGTGCCCCTCGCCGGCGGGCCCGTACGGGAACGGGCGCTGGACGCCTTCGCGATGCTCGCCCGCTCACAAGGCAGGCGTTGCTCCTCGATCGTCGGCGACGCCCCGGCCGTGCTCGGCCTGTGGGACCGCCTGCGCCACGCGTGGCCGGGGGCCCGGGAGCTGCGGCCCGAGCAGCCGTCGATGGTCATCGACCACCCGCCCCTGGTGGCGCCCGACGTCCAGGTGCGGCGTTCCCGGCTCGACGAGCTCGACGTGGTCCTGCCGGCCTGCATCCGGATGTTCACCGAGGAGGTCGGCTACTCGCCGGCGAGCGGCCCGGGCGGTCCGTACGAGACGAGGGTGCACGGTCTGGTGGCCGGCGGTCGCTCGTTCGTCCGGCTCGGCGAGCGACCCGACGGTAGTCCGCACGTGGTGTTCAAGGCCGAGCTCGGTGCCGTCGCGGGCGGTGTCGCCCAGGTCCAGGGCGTGTGGGTGACCCCGGAACGACGCGGCGAGCGGCTCTCCGAGCGCGGGATGGCCGCGGTGGTCGAGCAGACGCGGGCAGAGGTCGCGCCGGTCGTGTCGTTGTACGTGAACTCGTTCAACGAACGGGCGCTCGCCGCGTACCGCGCCGTCGGTTTCCGGCAGGTCGGCACGTACGCCACCGTCCTGTTCTGACCGTCGCCCTCAGCGCAGCAGCCTGGACAGCCGCCGGTCGGCGAGCGGCTTGCCGCCCGTCTGGCAGGTGGGGCAGTACTGCAGGGACGAGTCCGCGAACGAGACCTCACGCACGGTGTCGCCGCACGGGATCCCGTCCCAGCCGGGGCACGGCTCGCCCGTACGGCCGTGCACGCGCATGCCTCGCCGCTTGGCGTCCTTGAGCTCGGCTGCCGGCCGCCCCGACGCCGCCGCGACGGCCTCCGTGAGGATCGACCGGATCGCCGCGTGCAGCGTGGCGGTCCGCGCCGCGTCGAACGACCGGGTCATCGCGAAGGGGCTCATCCGGGCGGCGTGCAGGATCTCGTCGGAGTACGCGTTGCCGACGCCCGCGATGGTGCCCTGGTCGCGCAGCAGGCCCTTGACCTGCTGGTTGCGGGCAGCGAGCAGCTCGGCGAGGCGGTCCACCGTGAACTCGTCCGACAACGGCTCGACGCCGAGCGTCGCGATCTGCGGCACGTCGGTCGGCTCGGCCACCACGTGCACGGCGAGCCGCTTGCGGGTGCCGGCCTCCGTCAGGTCGTACCCGGACCCGTCGTCGAGCCGCACGCGCAGCGCGATGGGTGACTTGCCCGGACGGACGGGCCGGTCGGACAGCTGCTCCGACCAGCGCACCCAGCCCGCCCTCGACAGGTGCCACACCAGGTGCACCGGCTCACCGGTGGACGTGGCGACCATGAGGTCGAGCCACTTCCCGTGCCGTGACACGTCGACGACCGTGCCTCCCACGAGCGCGTCCGGTGGCGGGTCGAACGTCTTCAGCGCGCTGATCGCGCCCACCTCGACCGACCTGACGACATGGTCGGACGCCCGCCCGCGCAGGAACTGCGCGAGCGCCTCGACCTCGGGGAGCTCCGGCACGCGCACCATCGTGGCGCACGGAACGGGCGACGGCACCGGCTCCGGCCCACGATTCCGGCCCGCGGGGCACCCGACACTAGGCTTCGGCACATGCTCCTGCGCCTGTCCACGCTGTTCGTCCGCACGCTGCGTGAGGACCCCGCCGACGCCGAGGTGGCCAGCCACCGCCTGCTGGTGCGTGCGGGCTACATCCGTCGCGCCGCCCCCGGCATCTACACGTGGCTGCCGCTCGGCCTGCGGGTGCTGGCGAAGGTGGAGCAGGTGGTCCGCGAGGAGATGGCCGCCGCGGGCGCCCAGGAGGTGCACTTCCCGGCGCTGCTGCCCAAGGAGCCCTACGAGACGACGGGCCGCTGGAGCGAGTACGGGCCCAACATCTTCCGGCTCAAGGACCGCAAGGGCGGTGACTACCTGCTCGCCCCCACGCACGAGGAGATGTTCACGCTCCTGGTCAAGGACCTGTACTCGTCGTACAAGGACCTGCCGCTCACGCTCTTCCAGATCCAGACCAAGTACCGCGACGAGGCGCGCCCCCGGGCCGGCCTCATCCGCGGCCGCGAGTTCGTCATGAAGGACGCCTACTCGTTCGACGTGGACGACGCGGGCCTGGACGCCTCCTACCAGTCGCAGCGGGACGCGTACCGGCGGATCTTCGACCGGCTCGGCCTCGAGCACGTCATCGTGGCGGCGACCTCGGGGGCCATGGGCGGCTCACGTTCGGAGGAGTTCCTCACGCCGACGCCCATCGGGGAGGACACCTTCGTCCGGTCTGCCGGCGGCTACGCGGCGAACGTCGAGGCTGTCACGACCGTCGTCCCACCGTCGCCGCAGGAGGACGCACCCGCGGCCCACGTCGAGGACACGCCGGACACGCCGACCATCGACACGCTGGTCGCGCTCGCCAACGCGTCCTTCCCGCGACCCGACCGGCCCTGGACCGCGGCGGACACCCTCAAGAACGTCGTGCTGGCGCTCGTGCAGCCGACCGGTGAGCGTGAGCTGCTGGTCGTCGGGCTCCCGGGCGACCGCGAGGTCGACCTCAAGAGGCTCGAGGCCGCGGTCGCGCCCGCGGAGGTCGAGGCGGCGGGTGACGCGGACTTCGCCGCACGTCCCGAGCTCGTCCGCGGGTACCTCGGCCCGGCTGTCCTCGGCCCCAACGTCGAGGTTCCCGAAGGGGCGGAGCGGACTGCGGTGCGTTACCTGCTCGACCCCCGCGTCGTGCCCGGCACCCGGTGGATCACGGGCGCGAACCAGCCTGGCCGGCACGTCTTCGACCTGGTCGCCGGCCGGGACTTCACCGCGGACGGCACGGTCGAGGCCGCCGAGGTGCGCGCGGGCGACCCGGCGCCGGACGGCTCCGGCCCGCTCGAGCTCGCCCGCGGCATCGAGATCGGTCACATCTTCCAGCTCGGCCGCAAGTACGCGGCGGCCCTCGGCCTGACGGTGCTCGACCAGAACGGCAAGGCGCAGGTCGTCACGATGGGCTCGTACGGGATCGGCGTGACGCGTGTCCTCGCGGCGCTGGCCGAGGCCAACCACGACGAGCGCGGGCTGGCCTGGCCCCCGCACGTCGCGCCCGCGCACGTGCACGTGGTCGCGACCGGCAAGGACCCGGCCGTCTTCGAGGCGGCCGAGTCGATCGCGACGACCCTCGCCGACCGCGGCATCGAGGTGCTGTACGACGACCGTCCCAAGGTGTCGCCGGGCGTGAAGTTCGCCGACGCCGAGCTGTTCGGCGTCCCGCTCGTGGTCGTCGTCGGGCGTGGCCTGGCCGACGGCCTCGTCGAGGTCCGGCCACGCGTCGGCGGCACCGCCGAGCAGGTGCCTCTCGCCGAGGCCCCCGACCGGGTCGCCGAGCTCGTCGACGACCTCGTCGCAGGCTGACCGCGGGGCCGTCCGTCCCGACGGATCACCCCACGGGGGCTGGCTCCACGCGCTCGGGCAGGCCAGGGAACGCGACCGGCGCCGCGCCCCACGCGCGCGCCGCGACCGTCGCCCGGCGCAGCCCGTCGACGTACGGCGCCCGGGAACCGGCCGGCACCCGGGCGACGAGGGTCGCGTAGACGTTGCCGACGCTCGTCTCCAGCGAGCGCGCGGTGGCTTGGGCGACGGCCGGGTCCTCCATGCCGGACGGCAGGGCGTAGGCGGCACGTCGTGGGTCCTGCGGGGTGCCCGCCGAGCCGGCGGCCCGCGCCCACTGCGCGCTCTGGCCCCGGTGCTGGTCGGCCGCCGCCTCGGCGGCGCCTCGCTGGTCGCCCGACAGCTTGGCCGCCACCACCTCGAACCCGAAGCCCGCCTGGTCGTGCACGAGTGCGAGCGTGTCGAGGTCGGCGGCCGTCGGACCGTCGGGCCCTGGGGTCGGCGCGGCAGTGTCGGCCGCGGCGTCGCCCGTAGCGTCGGCAGGCTCCTGCGGCACGGGCAGGGCCGTCGCGGCCGAGAGGCGTGCGGTGAGCTCGCTGCGTGCCGTCGCGACGGAGGCGACGAGGCGCGCGAGGTCGCCGTCCGGGACGCCGTCCGCGTCCGCGGCCGCGGACGACGCGGTGGCGGACAGGTCGGAGAGCAGCGTCTCGACGGTCGCAGGCGGTGCGCTCGACGCGGTGGTGGTCGTGGTGGGGACGGGCAGCCCCGACTCGTACTCGCCACCGAGCTGTTCGGCGTGCGCGGCGCTGAAGGCGGCGACGTCGGTGAGGACGGCGGTCACCGCATCGGCCGGCGCCGCCCCGAGCAGGGCGGTGGCGTCGGCCTGCAGGCGCAGGGCGTCGTCGACCGTGCGACCTCGGACCTGCTCCACGGCGTCGGGGGCAGGCTCGGTGGGTGCGGGCGTCTCCAGGCGTACGCCGCAGCCGGCGAGCGCGGCGCACGCCAGGACGACGAAGATCACAC
Organism: Cellulomonas sp. URHB0016; assembly: GCF_054057935.1. NCBI lineage: Bacteria > Bacillati > Actinomycetota > Actinomycetes > Micrococcales > Cellulomonadaceae > Cellulomonas > Cellulomonas sp. URHB0016. The sequence continues at coordinate 4,262,556 of NZ_JBSRZU010000001.1, forward strand.
GGGAGGCCGAGTTCCGCACGACGGTGCGGCGCGGGCGGGGGTGGCGGGGGTCGTTCATCGCCCGCGATCCTGCCACGAGCAGGGCCGTGGACCGACGGGCACGGCCGGACTCGTTACGCTGGCTGTCACAACATCACAGGGTCGAGCCGTAGCGTCGTGACCCGCTCGAGCCGACAGGAGACGGACATGGTCGCGCCAGCACCCGCGCAGCGGGTCCGGGAGGTCGTCGCGCCCGCGGTCGTGTCGCTCGGGCTCGTGCTCGAGGACGTCCAGGTGACGCGGGCAGGGGCCCGCTCGGTGGTCCGGGTGGTCGTGGACCTCGGTGAGGACGACGACGGCGACCTCGACCTGGACCGGGTCGCCGACGCCACCCGCGCCGTCTCCGACGCCCTCGACGCGCACGACGTGGTGGCGGGGGAGTACACGCTCGAGGTGTCCAGCCCGGGCGTGTCGCGACCGTTGACGCAGCGCCGTCACTTCGTGCGCGCGGTCGGCCGGACGGTGGCGCTGCGGCTGGTCGACGGAGGCACGATCAGCGGGCGGCTGGCGGCGGTCGAGCCCGAGGGGGCCGGCGGCGGGACGCTCGTGGTCGTCCCCGTGACCGCCGGTCAGAAGGGTCGCCGCCCCAAGGTGGGCGACCCCGTGCACGTCCCGCTCGTGCGTGTGCGCGACGGCCGGGTCGAGGTGGACCTGACCGGTCTCGGTCCGGTCGACGAGCTGGGTCCGGTGGACGAGCTGGGTCCCGTGGACGACGAGGCCGGACCTGTGGACGACGACGAGACCGGCTCTGCCGGACAGGAGAGCTGACATGGACATCGACATGCAGGCACTGCGGCTGCTCGAGCGCGAGCGCGAGATCAGCCTGGACGTGCTCGTCTCCGCCATCGAGCAGGCGCTGCTGTCCGCGTACCACCGGACGCCGGGTGCGTCGCAGCGGGCACGGGTCGAGGTGGACCGACGCTCGGGCCACGTCACCGTCTGGGCGCGGGAGCCGGCACCGGTCGACGAGGACGGGCACGCGACGGGCGTCGACACCCCCGAGTTCGAGGACACCCCCGCCGGCTTCGGCCGCATCGCCACCGCGACGGCGCGGCAGGTCATCGTGCAGCGGCTTCGGGACGCCGAGGACGACCAGGTGCTGGGCCAGTTCCGGGGCAAGGAGGGCGAGGTCCTCGGCGGGGTGATCCAGCAGGGTCGAGACCCGCGCACCGTGCTGGTCGACGTCGGCGGAACGGAAGCAGTGCTGCCGGCGCACGAGCAGGTGCCGGGCGAGGAGTACGTGCACGGCGACCGGATCCGCGGGTACGTGCTGGAGGTCGCGCGTGGCCCGCGCGGTCCGCAGGTGACGCTGTCCCGCACGCATCCCAACCTCGTCCGGAAGCTGTTCGCGCTCGAGGTCCCCGAGGTCGCGGACGGCACGGTCGAGATCACGGCGATCGCCCGTGAGGCGGGGCACCGCACCAAGATGGCTGTCCGTGCGACAGTCGCCGGCGTCAACGCCAAGGGCGCGTGCATCGGGCCGATGGGCGGCCGGGTGCGGGCCGTGATGGCGGAGCTGCACGGCGAGAAGATCGACATCGTCGACCACGCCGACGACCCGGCGGAGATGGTGGCGCACGCACTGTCACCCGCGCGGGTGCTGTCGGTGACGGTCGTCGACGCCGAGGCGCGGGCCGCCCGCGTGGTGGTGCCGGACTACCAGCTGTCGCTCGCCATCGGCAAGGAGGGGCAGAACGCCCGCCTCGCCGCCAAGCTGACCGGATGGCGCATCGACATCCGTTCCGACGCGGAGACCGGCGCCGAGACCGGCGCCGAGACCGGTGCCCGTGAGCACCGGGCTCCCGTGACGGAGGACACGTCCGGTCCCGAGAGGTGACCCGACGCGCTAGACTTGCGGCGGCTGGGCCGGATGCCCGGCACTTCTCGCCGTCAAGGCGCACCCCCGACCCCTCGAGCGACAGCTCGACCGATGCAGACGTGCCGATGGGCACGACGAGTCGTCAGGGTCCGGTGCGCACGTGCGTGGGGTGTCGAGTCGCCGGCCCGAGGCAGGCCCTGCTGAGGGTGGTCGTGTCAGCGGTCGATACGGGGTCTCCCGTGCTGGTCGTGGACGTGCGCCGCGCGATGACGGGACGGGGAGCGTGGCTGCACCCCGACACCACATGCTTCGAGGTCGCCGAACGTCGCCGTGCGTTCGGGCGGGCCCTGCGGACGCAGGGTCAGCCCGTGACGGACGCGGTCCGGCGGTACGTCGAGGGACATGCAGAGAGCACGACGTCACCGGGTCCTCCCGGTGACGAGACAGATCGTCGAGACGGAAAGCGGGTCTAGGGCCGATGGCTTCCCGATGAGCACGCACCGATGAGTACCCAGCGATGAGTACCTCGCACTAACGACGGTCCGACCCTGTCCGGGCGGACCGAGACAGGGAGAGATGTGGCCAAGGTCCGCGTCTACGAGCTCGCCAAGGAGCTCGGGGTCGACAGCAAGACCATCATGACCAAGCTGAACGAGCTCGGTGAGTTCGTCCGTTCTGCGAGCTCGACCATCGAGCCGCCAGTCGTGCGCAAGCTGCGCGACACGTATCCCGCGGGTGGCGGCACGTCCGCTGCGACGCCCGCTCCCAAGGCTCCGGCACGGCCGGCACCTGCCGCCGCTCCGGCCCCAGCACCAGCTCCGGCTGCAGCACCGGCTCCGGCCCCAGCACCGGCTCCGGCTGCAGCACCGGCTCCGGCTGCAGCGCCGGCGCCGGCCGTGGCGCCGGCGGCTGTCGCCGCGCCGGCAGCACCGGCTCCGGCTCCGGCTCCGGCAGCTCCCTCCCCGGCACGTCCGGCTCCCGCGCGTCCGGCTCCGGCCGCCGCGCAGGCACCGGCCGCCGCACCGGGGACCCGGCCTGCACCGCGACCCGCGGCGCGTCCGGGCAACAACCCGTTCGCACCGTCGCAGGGCATGCCCCGGCAGGGTGAGCGTCCGGGCGGTTCTCGTCCCGGCGGTCCGCGTCCCGGGAACAACCCGTTCGCACCGTCGCAGGGCATGCCGCGTCCCGGCGACCGTCGCCCCGCCCCCGCCGAGGGCGCTCCGGCGGCCGCGGCCGGCGAGCGTCCCGGCGGTCCCCGCCCGGGTGGTCCCCGTCCCGGTGGCCCGCGTCCCAACCCCGGCATGATGCCGGGCCGCACCTCGAGCGGCGTCGGTCGTCCGGGTGAGCGCCCGGCCGGTCCCGGTCGTCCCGGTGGCGGTGCAGGTGGCGCCCGAGGCGGCTTCGCCGGTCGCCCCGGTGGCGGTGGCGGTGCCCCCGGCGCCGGCGGCGCTCCGGGCGGTGGCGGCGGCTTCGCCGGCCGTCCCGGTGGCGGCGGTCGTCCCGGTGGTGCCGGTCGTGGCAGCACGCAGGGTGCTTTCGGTCGTGCGGGCGGTCGTCCCGTCCGCGGCCGCAAGTCGAAGCGTGCGAAGCGCCAGGAGTTCGAGCAGATGCAGGCGCCGTCGCTCGGCGGCGTCAGCGTCCCTCGCGGCAACGGCTCCACGGTCGTCCGCCTGCGGCACGGCTCGTCGCTGAACGACTTCGCCGACAAGATCGACGCCAACCCGGCGTCGCTCGTCACGGTGCTCTTCCACCTCGGTGAGATGGCCACGGCGACGCAGTCGCTCGACGAGGACACGTTCGGCACGCTCGCCACCGAGCTCGGCTACATCATCGAGATGGTGTCGGCCGAGGAGGAGGACCGCGAGCTGCTCGGGGGCTTCGACATCGACCTCGACGCCGAGCTCGAGGCCGAGGGCGACGACGACCTGCAGGCACGCCCGCCGGTCGTCACCGTCATGGGTCACGTCGACCACGGCAAGACCAAGCTCCTCGACGCGATCCGCCAGACGGACGTCGTCGCGGGCGAGGCCGGTGGCATCACGCAGCACATCGGCGCCTACCAGGTGCGCACCGTGCACGAGGGCATCGACCGGGCCGTCACGTTCATCGACACCCCGGGCCACGAGGCGTTCACCGCCATGCGTGCCCGTGGTGCGCAGGTCACCGACATCGCGATCCTCGTGGTCGCGGCGGACGACGGCGTGATGCCTCAGACGATCGAGGCCCTCAACCACGCCCAGGCGGCCGGTGTGCCGATCGTGGTCGCGGTCAACAAGGTGGACAAGGAGGGGGCCAACCCCGACAAGATCCGCCAGCAGCTCACCGAGTACAACCTGGTGGCCGAGGAGTACGGCGGCGACACGATGTTCGTCGACGTCTCGGCGAAGCAGAACCAGGGCATCGACCAGCTGCTCGAGGCCGTCCTCCTGACGGCCGACGCGGCGCTCGACCTCCGGGCCAACCCGAACAAGGACGCGCGCGGTGTCGCCATCGAGGCGAACCTCGACAAGGGCCGTGGTGCCGTCGCGACGGTGCTGGTCCAGTCGGGCACGCTGCGCGTCGGCGACGCGATCGTCGCGGGCACGGCGCACGGCCGCGTCCGGGCGATGTTCGACGAGCACGGGAGCCCGGTCACCGAGGCAGGTCCGGCTCGTCCGGTCCAGGTCCTCGGCCTGGCGTCGGTGCCGAGCGCCGGTGACACGCTGCTCGTCGCTCCGGAGGAGCGCACGGCACGTCAGATCGCCGAGAAGCGCGAGGCCGCCGAGCGCGCTGCCCTCCTGGCCAAGCGCCGCAAGCGCGTCAGCCTCGAGGACTTCACGCAGGCGTTGGCCCAGGGCAAGGTCGAGACCCTCAACCTGGTCCTCAAGGGCGATGTCTCGGGTGCCGTCGAGGCGCTCGAGGACGCGCTGCTCAAGATCGACGTGGGCGACGAGGTCGAGCTGCGGGTCATCCACCGCGGCGTCGGCGCGATCACGCAGAACGACGTCAACCTGGCGACCGTCGACTCGGCGATCATCATCGGGTTCAACGTCAAGTACGCGGAGCGTGTCGAGGAGCTGGCGGACCGCGAGGGCGTCGACGTGCGCTTCTACTCGGTCATCTACCAGGCGATCGACGACGTCGAGGCTGCTCTCAAGGGCATGCTCAAGCCGGAGTACGAGGAGGTCCAGCTCGGTTCCGCGGAGATCCGCGAGGTGTTCCGGTCCTCGAAGCTGGGCAACATCGCCGGCTCGATCGTGCGCTCCGGCATCATCCGCCGGAACACGAAGGCCCGGGTGCTGCGCGGTGGCAAGGTCGTGGGGGACAACCTCACGATCGACTCGCTCAAGCGGTTCAAGGACGACGCGACCGAGGTCCGGGAGGGCTTCGAGTGCGGTATCGGTCTGGGGTCGTTCAACGACCTGCAGGTCGAGGACGTCATCGAGACGTGGGAGATGCGCGAGAAGCCTCGCGCCTGATCCTGACGTCTGACCGCGGGGCGGGTGAGGCATCGACCTCGCCCGCCCCGCGGCGTCACCATGGAAGGAAGGACGGTTCAGATGGCTGACACCGCACGCGCCCGCAAGCTCGCGGAGCGCATCCAGCAGGTCGTCGCGCAGATGCTCGACACCCGGGTCAAGGACCCGCGGCTCGGGTTCGTCACGGTCACGGACGTCCGTGTCACGGGCGACCTGCAGCACGCGGACGTGTTCTACACGGTCTACGGCGACGACGAGGCCCGCTCGGACAGCGCGAAGGCGCTGGAGAGCGCCAAGGGCATCATCCGGTCCGAGGTCGGCAAGCAGACGGGGATCCGGCTCACGCCGACGCTCGCGTTCCACCTCGACGCGGTGCCCGAGACGGCGGCCCACCTCGACGCCGCGCTGATCGAGGCGGCCCGTCGGGACGCCGAGGTCGCCGCGCTCGCGGCTCAGGCGAGCTTCGCCGGTGAGGCGGACCCGTACCGTCACCCGGACGACGAGGACGCCGGCGATCTCTGACCGGTCCTGACGGCGGTCCGGCGGGACCGCGTACGACCCCCGCACGCACAGCCGGAGCCCCGGAGACCAGCGCGGTCTCCGGGGCTCCGTCGTGTCACCGTCAGCCGGCGGTGCTGCGGACCGCGCGCCCGGTGGACCGGGGCATCGCCAGGGTGAGCAGCGCCCCGAGCCCGACGATCGCCGCCGCGACGTAGGCGGCAGGCTCCAGGCCGGCCGCGTACCCCTCGGGAGTGAGCGAGCCGCCGGCCGCCTGGAACACGGCGACCAGCACGGCGATGCCGAGGGCCCCGCCGATCTCGCGGATGGTCGCGTTGACCGAGCTCGCGGTGCCGTGGTCGTCGGGCGCCATGTCGGCGAGGACGGCGGTGGCGGACGGGGCGAACGTCAGGCCCATGCCGATGCCGGCCAGGGCCAGCCCGGGCACCAGGTCGGCGTACACCACACCGCCCTGCCCCACGAGCACCCCCTGCCACGCGAGCCCGGCGGCCTGCAGCGCGAGCCCGGCGGCGAGCAGTGGCCGGACCCCGACCCTCGGGGCGAGCATGCCCGCGATGGGCGCGACGATCATCGGCGCCGCGGTCCAGGGAAGGGTGCGCAGGCCGGCCTGGAGGGGCGTGTAGCCGAGCCCGATCTGCAGGAACTGGGACAGCAGGAACACCACGCCGAACACGCCGATCGAGAAGGTGAGCGCGCTGGCGTTCGCGATGCTGAACGAGCGGACCCGGAACAGCCGGAGCGGGACGAGCGGGTGGTCCGTGCGGGACTCCCGCAGCACGAACCCGGCGAGGAGGGCCACGGCGAGCACGAGCCCTCCGACCACGCGCGCGGAGCCCCAGCCGTCGTCGTTGCCACGGATGATCGCCCACACCAGCGACAGCACACCGGTGCCGGCGAGCACGAGCCCGAGCACGTCGAGGGACTGCCGGCGTCCGTGCGACTCCGGCAGGGCCCACAGCACGAGCGGCACGGCGACGACGGCGACCGGGACGTTGATCCAGAAGATCGCCTCCCACGAGATGCCTTCCACGACCGCGCCACCGATCACGGGCCCCAGTGCGACGCCGAGGCCCGACACGCCACCCCAGATCCCGATGGCCATGGCGCGCCGGGCGACGGGGACCGCACCGGCGAGGAGCGTGAGCGACAACGGCATGACCGCTGCAGCGCCCGCTCCCTGCAGGGTGCGGGCGGCGATGAGCATCTCGGCGCTCGTCGAGAGCGCCGACGCGATGGAGGCCAGCGCGAACACGGTGATGCCGATCACGAACACCCGGCGGCGCCCGAACCGGTCGCCGAGGGTGGCGGCGGCGATCATCAGGCTCGCGAAGGAGAGCGTGTAGGCGTTCACCATCCACTGCAGCTGCTCGAGCGAGGCGGACAGCTCGGTGCGCAGGACGGGAAGCGCGGTGGTCATGACGAGGTTGTCGAGCGTGGCCATGAACATCGGGAGGGACGCGGCGACGAGGGCCACGGCCACGGGCACGGTGCGGGGGGCCCGGACCCGGCCGGGCGCGTCGGTGACGGCTGACCGCGGTGGGGCGGAGGGCGCGATGGTCACGATGGCTCCTTGTTGGCATTGAGTGATTACTAACAAGAGCGACCGTAGGCATCGGCTGATAACATGTCAACATGTCCCAGCAGAACGTCGTCGCCGAACCTGTCGTGGCCCAGCGCATGACGGGTGCCGCCCGGCGGGACCAGATCCTCGCGGCCGCCCGGACGGTCTTCTCCGCACGCGGCTACACGGCCAGCACCGACGAGGTCGCCCGCGCGTCGGGCGTCTCGCAGCCCTACGTCGTGCGGCTCTTCGGGTCCAAGCGGGAGCTCTTCGTGGAGACCTACCGGCAGGCCAGCGGCGAGGTTCTTGCCGCACTGCGGGGCGTCGAGCCCGGCCCGGAGGCCGGCAAGCGGATGGGCGACGCCTACGTCGGGCTCCTGGCCGACCGCGAGCTGCTGCTGCTGCTCATGCACGGGTTCATCGCCGGCACCGACGAGGAGGTCGGCCGTATCGCACGGCACACGCTCGGCGAGGCGTTCCGGTTGTTCCGGGACGCCTCCGGCGCGGACGAGAACGAGGCCCGGCAGTTCGTCGCGCAGGGCATGCTCATCAACGTCCTGCTCGCGGTCGGAGCCACGGACCACGCCGGTGAGGACGCCGGCATGGACGCGCTGGTCGAGTGCACCATCCAGGCCATCAGGGAGCGGAACGCGTGACCGGCGGCGCCCGCGCCCGGACCGACCAGCCCCGCCGCCCGACGGCACCCGACGGTGTCGTCGTCGTGGACAAGCCGCAGGGCTGGACCAGCCACGACGTGGTGGCCCGGATGCGCCGCCTCGCCGGGACGCGCAAGGTCGGCCACGCCGGCACGCTCGACCCGATGGCCACCGGTGTGCTGGTGGTCGGCATCGGCCGCGCGACCCGGCTGCTGACGTACGTCGTGGGTGCAGGCAAGGAGTACGCCGCGACGGTGCGGCTCGGCGTGACCACCACGACGGAGGACGCCGAGGGCGAGACGCTCGACGTGGTGGACGCCTCGGGCGTGACCCGGGCCGCGGTCGAGTCGGCCGCCGCTGCGCTCACGGGCACCATCGCCCAGGTCCCCAGCGCGGTGTCGGCGATCAAGGTCGACGGCCAGCGGGCCTACGCGCGGGTCCGGGCGGGGGAGACCGTCGAGCTCGCCGCCCGCCAGGTCACCGTCTCGCGGTTCGACGTGGGGGAGCTGCGCACCCTCGCCGGCCCCGGCGGCACGCCCGTCGCGGACGTCGACGTGACCGTCGTCTGCTCGTCGGGCACGTACGTGCGCGCGCTCGCCCGCGATCTCGGCGACGCTCTTGGTGTCGGCGGCCATCTCACGGCGCTCCGACGGACGAGGGTCGGCGGCTATGCGCTCGCTGCGGCCAGCACGCTCGACGAGCTCGCCGCGACACCCGAGGACGTGCCGCTCACCGTCCTGCCGCTCGCCGACGCGGCGCGCGCGACCTTCCCCGTCCGCGAGCTGACGGTGGACGAGGCGCGGGCGCTGTCCTATGGGCAGACCATCACGCCGCTGCTCGACGCGCCCCGCGGCACCGTCGCGGCGATGGCGCCGGACGGTGGCCTGGTCGCACTCGTCGAGACCCGCGGCCCCGTGGTCCGGCCGACGCTGGTGTTCGCTCCGGCCTGATCGTCCTCGCCATGCCTCTGGCCGGGGTTGGCTGCCGGCTGTCCGGCACGGGCGGTGGACCGCCGACCGAGGCGGAAGGTCTCCCGGGACTCACAGAGCTCGGCGCGGGCGAATCGATCCGACCAAATCGATTCGGACCGCTACGGCCGGGCCCCGGTGTCCCATAGCCTTCCCGCGGTTCCACAGGTGGCTCACAGGGCAGTGGGCCATCCGACCGAGGGAGACGACGTGGCTTCTCGCACCGCACCGAACGCACACCGCCGATCAGCGGGACGGAGGTGGGGTGCGGCGACGGCAGCCGCGTTGGCGACCGCGGCCCTCACGCTCGGCACCGTCGGGCCGGTGAGCGCCGCCTCCCCGATCGGCGAGGGGACGTTCGAGTCCGGCGCCGAGGGATGGGTGGCGTACGGCACCGACGGCCCGCTCGACACGAGCAGCGGTGCGCTGTGCGTCGACGTGCCGGCCGGGTCGAGCCAGTACGGCGTCGGCGTGGTGCTCAACGGCGTCGCCATCGACGAGGGGACCACCTACACCCTCGGGTTCACGGCCTCCGCGAGCTCGGACGTCACGATCCGTGCCCTCGTCGGGCAGGACGGTGCGCCGTACGGGACCGTCCTCGACAAGAGCCCCGCGCTCACGTCGGAGGCCACCGCCACGTCCTACGCGTTCACGGCCGGCGCCACCTACCCGGCGGAGAGCAGCGCGGGTGACCCTCGCGGACAGATCGCGTTCCAGCTCGGCGGGTTCAGCCCCGACGCGTGGACGTTCTGCCTGGACGACGTGTCGCTGTCCTCGGAGTCCGAGCTCCTGCCGCACACGTCCTTCGCCGAGTCGCTCGGACCGTGGACCGTCTACGGCACGGGCGACCCGGTGTTCGCCGACGGCCGCATGTGCGTCGCGGTCCCGGGCGGTCAGGTCAACCCCTGGGACGCCGGGCTCGTCTACAACGGCCTGCCCATCGAGGAGGCACAGAACTACGGTCCTGTCCTTCACGGCGTCCAGCAGCCCGGCGACCCCCGTGCGCGTGCTGGTCGGCGAGGGCGGCGGTGCGTACCGCACCGTCCTGGACCAGTCGGCGGTGCCGCTCACCACGGAGTCCGCGGCGTACGAGTACCCGTTCACGGCCGGCCTGAGCTTCCCCGCGGACGGCACGGCGCCGGGACAGGTCGCGTTCCACCTCGGGAAGTCCGCGGCCTACACGTTCTGCATCTCGGACGTGTCGCTCACCACGTCGGCCACGCCGCCGCCCGCCTACCAGCCCGACACGGGCCCGCGGGTGCGCGTCAACCAGGTCGGCTACCTGCCGCACGGCCCCAAGCGGGCCACCCTCGTCACCGACGAGACCGAGGCGCTGGCCTGGGAGCTGCACGACGCCGCCGGTGCGGTCGTCGCCGACGGCGAGACGACGCCGGACGGGCGCGACGCGTCCTCGCGGCTGAACGTCCAGACGATCGACTTCTCCGACGTCACCGCGACGGGTCACGGGTACACGCTCGTGGCCGACGGCGACACCAGCCGCCCGTTCGACATCGACGCGGACCTCTACCAGCAGCTGCGCTACGACGCGCTCAACTACTTCTACCTGGCCCGCTCGGGCATCGAGATCGACGGGGCGATCGGTGGCGAGGCGTACGCCCGGCCCGCCGGACACCTCGGCGTCGCGCCGAACCAGGGCGACACGGACGTGCCCTGCATCGGCCCGCGCGACTACTACGACGGCTGGACGTGCGACTACCGCCTCGACGTCTCGGGCGGCTGGTACGACGCAGGCGACCACGGCAAGTACGTCGTCAACGGCGGTATCGCCGTCGCGCAGCTGCTCGGCACCTACGAGCGCTCGCAGCACGCCGCATCGGCCGACGCGGGGGCGCTCGCCGACGGCACGCTCGCCGTCCCGGAGCACGGCGACGACGTTCCCGACGTGCTCGACGAGGCGCGCTGGGAGCTCGAGTGGATGCTCAAGATGGTCGCGCCGTCCGGTCAGTACGCCGGGATGGTCCACCACAAGGTGCACGACGAGGGCTGGACCGGCCTGCCCCTGCTGCCGTCCGACGACGCACAGCCGCGCTCCCTGGCCCGGCCGTCCACCGCGGCGACGCTCAACGTCGCGGCCGTCGCGGCGCAGGGTGCCCGGCTGTTCCGGGACTACGACCCGGCGTTCGCCGACACGCTGCTCGCCGCCGCCCGGTCCACCTACGCGGCAGCCGTCGCCCACCCGGCGGTCTACGCCCCGGACGCGGCCGGCGCGGACGGTGGCGGGGCCTACGGCGACCGCAACGTGACCGACGAGTTCTACTGGGCGGCTTCCGAGCTGTTCCTCACCACCGGCGAGGACGCGTACCAGCAGGCGGTGCTCGACAGCCCGCAGCACACGGCGGACGTCTTCACCGCCGACGGCTTCGGCTGGGGGAGCACCGCCGCGCTCGGCCGCCTCGACCTGGCGACCGTGCCGAACCACCTGCCCGGCCTCGACGACGTCAAGGCGTCGGTCGTCGCGGGCGCGGACGGCTACGTGGCCAGCCAGGCGGACCAGCCGTGGGGCTCGGTCTACTCGCCGTCGGGTGACTACGCCTGGGGCTCGAGCTCCCAGGTGGCGAACAACCTCGTGGTCGTCGGCACGGCGTTCGACCTGACCGGCGACGAGAAGTACCGGTCGTCGATGCTCGAGGGCGTCGACTACCTGCTCGGCCGGAACGCGCTCAACCAGTCGTACGTGACCGGTTGGGGCGAGGTCGCCTCTCACCAGCAGCACAACCGGTGGTGGGCGCACGAGCTCGACCCGGCGCTGCCGAGCCCGCCCGTCGGATCGCTCGCGGGCGGCCCCAACTCGCAGGCCGGCACATGGGACCCGACGACGCAGGCGGCCTTCCCGAACGGCTGCGCACCGTCGGCCTGCTACATCGACGAGATCGGCGCGTGGTCCACGAACGAGGTGGCCGTGAACTGGCAGTCGGCGATCTCCTGGGTGGCGTCGTTCCTCGCCGACCAGAACGGTGGCGAGCCGGTACAGGTCGCTCCCGCGGTCACCACGCAGCCGGCCGACGCCCGCGTGGCGCTCGGTGCGAAGGCGACCTTCACCGCGGCGGCGTCGGGCACGCCCGAGCCGACCGTGCAGTGGCAGGTGCGGACGAAGGGCCCGTGGGAGAACGTGCGAGGCGCGACGAGCGGCTCGTTGACCGTGACGGCGACGCCGAGGCTCGACGGCGCGCACTACCGCGCGGTGTTCACGAGCTCGGCGGGTTCCGTCGTCACGTCGGAGGCGACACTGACCGTCGCGCCCGAGAAGCCGGTCATCACGAAGCAGCCGAAGGACGCCCGGGGCAAGCTCGGCGCGACCCTCACGTACACGGCGGAGGCCAGCGGCTACCCGGCTCCGACCGTGACGTGGCAGGTCCGCTGGTTCGGCAGCGGCTGGGTGACCATCCCGGGGGCGACGAGGACGACCCTCACGGTGCCCGCGACGCTGCTCGGGCTCGGCACCGAGTACCGGGCGGTCTTCACCAACCCCGCGGGGAGCGCCGCGACCCGTGCCGCGTCGATGACGGTCATCCTGCCCTGGCAGCGGTGACGCGGGACGGCTGACAGCCGAAGCACGGCGACGCCCCGGCCGAGACGGCCGGGGCGTCGCCGTCCCCGCAGGGAGCTTCCGTCGGCGACCGGTCCCGTGCTCGGCGGCCGCCCGTCGGGCGGTCGTCCAGGAGACGTGGGCCAGGTACGGCCGGACGGGTGGCATGATCCTCGTGTGCTGCGCTGGAACGACCTCGCCGACGTCCCCTCGGGCTTCGGCCCCTCGGTGGTGACGATCGGCAACTTCGACGGGGTGCACCGAGGGCACGTCAGCGTCCTGACGCGCATGTGCGCCGACGCCCGCGTCGCGGGTGCACGCGCCGTCGCGGTCACGTTCAGCCCTCACCCCCAGCAGGTGCACAGGCCCGACACGGCGCCGCCGCTGCTGACGGGGGACGAGGACCGCCTCGAGCTCCTCGCCCGCACCGGCCTCGACGCCGTCCTCATGCTCGACTACACGTGGGACTTCGCCCGGCAGTCGCCCGAGGAGTTCGTGCGTCGCTACCTCGTCGAGGGGCTGCGCGCGCGGACCGTCGTGGTCGGGCGGGACGTGCGGTTCGGCTGGGCCAACTCGGGTGACCTCACGACCATGGTGGACCTCGGGCGCGAGTACGGGTTCGACGTGGAGGTCATCGAGGACGTCGCCCCGGCGACGGCGGCCGACCCGGGCAGTGCCGAGGACCGGGCCGCGGACCCGCTGCGCCGCCGCTGGTCGTCGACGTGGGTACGTGAGCTTCTCGACGTGGGTGACGTGGTCCAGGCGGCACGTGTGCTCGGTCGACCGCACCGGGTGCGCGGGACCGTCGTGCACGGGGACGCGCGCGGGCGCGAGCTGGGCTTCCCGACCGCGAACCTCGGCGCCGACCTCGCCGGCATGGTGCCCGCCGACGGCGTGTACGCGGGCTGGCTGCGGCGTACCCGCCGGGCCGACGGCACCGCGGTCCGCGCGCAGGACCCCGACCAGGTGCTCCCCGCGGCGGTGTCGATCGGCACGAACCCCACGTTCGACGGCCAGGAGCGCCGGGTCGAGGCGTACGTCCTGGACCGGACGGACCTCGACCTGTACGACCAGCAGGTGGTGCTCGAGCTCGTCGAGCGGCTCCGGCCCACGCTGAGGTTCGACTCCGTCGACGAGCTGCTCGTCCGGATGCACGAGGACGTCGAGCGGGTGCGTGAGGTGCTCGACGGGGTCGCCGCCCAGTCGTCCGCCGATCCGGTGCTCGAGCGGTCGTCCGGACCGTCCGACGAGGCCGATGCCGGGGGAGCGCCCGCTGCCTGATAGTGTGATCTCGCCGTACGAACGGCCGCGGAACGAGAGAGCCCGGGTGGACATGCCCCGGTGCACCGCGCAACGAGACAACCTGGAGAACCGTGCCGCTCGAAAGTGCCGTCAAGCAGTCCATCATGACCGAGTACGCCACCCACGAGGGTGACACCGGTTCGCCTGAGGTCCAGATCGCGATGCTGACGCAGCGCATCAAGGACCTCACGGAGCACCTCAAGACCCACAAGCACGACCACCACAGCCGTCGCGGCCTGCTGCTGCTCGTCGGCCAGCGTCGTCGCCTGCTGGGTTACCTCCAGAAGGTCGACATCAACCGCTACCGCAGCCTCATCGAGCGGCTCGGCCTGCGCCGTTGATCATCCGGACCAGCCCGGACCCGAGGTCGGGTCCGGGCTGGTTCCGCGTGGAGCCCGTGGAGGGCTGCACGCACCGCAGCTGACACACCCGCACCACCGCACCATCAACCGCGCCGACCCGCTCGTCCGGTCCTCGGTAGTGGCCTCCGGCACCCGCGAGGGTCCGAGGGTCTCGATCGAAGACCGCTCGCGGCCGGCCGGCGCCTTCGAGGACAAGGAGGGCACCCGTGGAGGGTCCCGAGATCCAGTTCGCCGAGGCCGTGATCGACAACGGTCGCTTCGGCACCCGCACCGTCCGCTTCGAGACCGGCCGCCTGGCCAAGCAGGCCGCGGGTTCCGCAGCCGCCTATCTCGACGGCGACACCATGCTCCTGGCGGCCACGACGGCCGGCAAGCACCCCAAGGAGCAGTTCGACTTCTTCCCGCTGACGATCGACGTCGAGGAGCGGCAGTACGCCGCCGGCAAGATCCCCGGCTCGTTCTTCCGCCGTGAGGGCCGCCCCTCGACCGAGGCGATCCTGGCCTGCCGGCTGATCGACCGCCCCCTGCGCCCCCTGTTCGTCAAGGGTCTGCGCAACGAGGTCCAGGTCGTCATCACGGTCCTCGCGATCCACCCGGACGACGCGTACGACACGCTCGCCATCAACGCGGCGTCCCTGTCGACCCAGCTCTCGGGCCTGCCGTTCTCCGGCCCGGTCGGCGGCGTCCGCATCGCGCTCGTCGAGGGCCAGTGGGTCGCGTTCCCGCGCTACAGCGAGCGCGAGCGCGCCACGTTCGACATGGTCGTCGCCGGCCGTGTGGTCGGCGACGACGTCGCGATCGCGATGATCGAGGCCGAGGCGCCCGAGAAGAGCTGGAACATCATCCAGTTCGAGGGCGGCGTCGCGCCGACCGAGGAGATCGTCGCGCAGGGCCTGGAGGCGGCGAAGCCGTTCATCAAGGCGCTCGTGAAGGCGCAGCAGGAGCTCGCGGCCCAGGCTGCGAAGGACACGCAGGCCTTCCCGACGTTCCCGGACTACCAGGACGACTCGTACGCCGCGGTCGAGGCCGCGTCGAGCGCGTCGCTGGCCGAGGCGCTCAGCATCGCGGACAAGCAGACCCGCGAGAACCGCCTGGACGAGATCAAGGGCGAGGTCGTCGCGCAGCTCTCCGCGCAGTTCGAGGGTCGCGAGAAGGAGCTGTCCGCCGCGTACCGCTCGGTGCAGAAGAAGCTCATCCGCCAGCGCATCCTCACGGACGGCTTCCGGATCGACGGCCGCGGCCTGCGGGACATCCGCACGCTCTCGGCCGAGGTCGAGGTGCTGCCCCGCGTGCACGGCTCGGCGCTGTTCGAGCGCGGGGAGACCCAGATCCTGGGCGTCACCACGCTGAACATGCTCCGCATGGAGCAGCAGCTCGACACGCTCTCCCCGGAGACGCGCAAGCGCTACATGCACAACTACAACTTCCCGCCGTACTCGACCGGTGAGACGGGCCGCGTGGGCTCGCCGAAGCGGCGCGAGATCGGTCACGGCGCGCTCGCCGAGCGGGCGCTCATGCCCGTGCTGCCGAGCCGCGAGGAGTTCCCGTACGCCATCCGTCAGGTCTCTGAGGCGCTGAGCTCCAACGGCTCGACCTCGATGGGCTCGGTCTGCGCGTCCACGCTCTCGCTCCTCAACGCCGGTGTGCCGCTGCGCGCGCCGGTCGCGGGCATCGCGATGGGTCTGGTCTCCGACACGGTGAACGGTGAGACCCGCTATGCGGCGCTCACCGACATCCTCGGTGCCGAGGACGCGTTCGGCGACATGGACTTCAAGGTCGCCGGCACGCGCGAGTTCGTCACGGCGATCCAGCTCGACACCAAGCTCGACGGCATCCCCGCCTCGGTGCTCGGCGGCGCGCTGACGCAGGCCAAGGAGGCACGCCTGGCGATCCTCGACGTCATCGCCGAGGCGATCGACGTGCCCGACGAGATGAGCCCGTTCGCCCCGCGCGTCATCACGGTGAAGGTCCCGGTCGACAAGATCGGCGAGGTCATCGGCCCGAAGGGCAAGATGATCAACCAGATCCAGGAGGAGACCGGCGCCGACATCTCGATCGAGGACGACGGCACGGTCTACATCGGCGCCACCGACGGTCCGTCGGCGGAGGCCGCGCGGGCGGCGATCAACGCGATCGCCAACCCGCACATGCCCGAGATCGGCGAGCGCTTCGTGGGCACGGTCGTCAAGACCACCACGTTCGGCGCGTTCGTCTCGCTCTCGCCGGGCAAGGACGGTCTGCTCCACATCTCGCAGATCCGCCGGCTCGTCGGTGGCAAGCGGGTGGAGAACGTCGAGGACGTGCTCTCGATCGGCCAGAAGGTCCAGGTCGAGATCGGCGAGATCGACCCGCGCGGCAAGCTGTCGCTGCACGCGGTCATCGACGAGGGCGCCGAGGGCGGCGAGACCGCCGAGGCTCCTGCGTCCGTCGACGCCTGACGTGCCGCTGGACCTGCCGCTCGTGCGCCCGGGCTTCCCGGGCGCCGAGCAGGCCGTCGGGCAGGACGGCGACGCCCTCGTGCGTCGTTCCGTCCTGCCCGGCGGGGTCCGGGTGCTCACCGAGAGCATGCCCGGCCTGCGCTCCGCCACGGTGGGCGCCTGGGTCGGGGTGGGCTCCCGTGACGAGTCCTCGGGCCACTTCGGCTCGACGCACTTCCTCGAGCACCTGCTGTTCAAGGGCACCGCGCGCCGCACCGCGATGGACATCGCGGAAGCGTTCGACGCGGTCGGGGGCGAGGCCAACGCGGCCACCGGCAAGGAGCACACGTGCTACTACGCACGGGTGCTCGACACCGATCTTCCGATGGCGGTCGACGTCATCGCGGACATGGTGACCTCCGCGCGCCTCGACACCGACGAGCTCGAGACCGAGCGCGGTGTCATCCTCGAAGAGCTCGCCATGAACGACGACGACCCGAGCGACGTGGTCCACGAGCAGTTCACGGCCATGGTGCTCGGCGAGCACCCGCTCGGCCGGCCGATCGGCGGCACGCCCGAGACGATCCGGGCCGTGCCGCGCGACGCCGTGTGGCAGCACTACCGCTGGCACTACAAGCCCTCGACGCTGGTCGTGACCGCGGCGGGGGGCGTCGACCACGACACGCTGTGCGCCCAGGTGGCCGACGCTCTGGCGACGGGTGGCTGGGACCTCGACGGCGCGCAGGAGCCCACCGGTCGTCGGCTGCCGACCAACGTGGCGGCGCCGGCGGGGACGTCCGGGCTGCCGGCCGAGGGCGTCGAGACGACGATCCGCCGGCCCACCGAGCAGGCGAACGTGATCGTCGGTGGCACGGCGCTCACCGCCACGGACCCGCGGCGGTTCACGCTGTCGGTCCTCAACGCGGTGCTCGGCGGCGGCATGTCGTCGCGTCTGTTCCAGGAGATCCGCGAGAAGCGCGGCCTGGCCTACTCCACCTACTCGTTCGCGTCCGGGCATGCCGACACGGGCATCTTCGGGCTGTACGCGGGCTGCACGCCGGGCAAGGTCGACGAGGTCGTCGCACTGATGATCGCCGAGTGGGAGCGCCTCGCGGACGCGCCGATCACGCAGGCTGAGCTCGACCGGTCGCTCGGTCAGCTCGCCGGTGGCCTCGTGCTCGGCATGGAGGACACCGGGTCGAGGATGAGCCGTCTCGGCAAGGCCGAGCTTGTGCACGGGGAGCTGCTCAGCGTCGACGAGTCTCTCGAGCGGATTCGCGCCGTGACGGCGGCCGACGTCCAGGAGCTCGCGGTGGAGCTGGCGTCACGTCCGCGGTCCGTGGTGCGCGTCGGTCCCTTCGGGGACTGACGGCGCCGTCCCGCGGCTCGTCGAGCCGGGAGAGCGCCGTCGCGAGCGGGTGCGCTGCCGCAGCGAGCCTGACCGCGACCACCCCCAGCACGGTGGTGCCCAACAGGCTGTCGGCGCCGCCGGACCTCCAGCGAGCACCGACGGGCCGAAGGTTGACGCGCGTCGGCTCCCCGCGCGAGATGATGGGGCATGACCAGCGACCAGGTCGTCTACCGGCGTTACGCCCCGCCGAGCGCCGCGGGCGGGATCGTCGAGCATCTCTGGGTGGTGCGCGTCCCCGAGGGCGTCGTCGAGCGCGAGGTCCTTCTCCCGGACGGCCACGGGCTCGTCACCGTCGCGGTGGGGACGCCCGGGCAGCACGTCGACCCGATGAGCCTGCTGCGGACACCGGAGGGCACCGGGGTCCGGGGCCTGGCCGAACGCGCGTTCGTCCGCGAGCAGCCTGGTCCGTCCGTCCGTCTCGGTGCCCAGCTCGACCCCGTCGCGCTCGCGCGGATGGGCGTGGGCGTACCGCGGTACGACGTCGTGGCGCTCGACGCACTGCTCGGGACGGAGATCGAGCAGCAGTGCGTGGCGGCGCTCGAGGAGGGCCGTGACGCCGACGCGGCGGAGACGCTCGGGGCGGCGCTCGCCGCGCGGGCGGCGCCGGTGGTCGTCGGCTCGTCGCTGCACGCCATCGCGCCCGTCCTCCGCTCGGTGATCGAGCAGCGAGGCCTCGTCCGCACCTCGGACCTGGCACGGGCGGCAGACCTGGCGGTGGGCGTCCTGTACCGGGAGGTCGTGCTGGCCGTGGGCATCACCCCCCAGGCCTTCCTCGCCGCCGTGCGGTTCTCTGCGTTCGTCCGTGACGCCGTCGGCACCGGTCCTGTCCGGCCGGACGACGCGCTCGCCGTGATCCGGTGGTACCTGCGCGCCGGTTACCCGCCGCGGGAGGTCGAGCGGTTCACCGGTCTCAGCCACACGGAGCTGGGACGGCTGGAGGCCGGTATCGCGGCGGCGCTCGGGGTGCCCGCCTGACGTTAGGGTTTCTCCTCGTGAGCGAGCGCATCAGGGTGGCCGTGCTGGGTGCGGCAGGCCGCATGGGAAGAACCGTCGCGCAGGCCGTCGAGGCTGCCCCCGACCTGGAGCTCGTCGCCCAGGTCGACGCGGGCGCCGACCTCCGCGCCGTCGTCGATGCGGGCGCACGGGTGGCCGTCGACTTCACGGTCCCGGCCGTGACCGAGGGGAACGTGCACGCGCTGGTCGACGCGGGTGTCCACGTCGTCGTCGGCACCACGGGATGGGACGACGAGTCGCTGGCCCGTGTCCACGACCACCTGGCCGACCGGCCGGGGGTCGGCGTGCTCGTCGCGCCGAACTTCGCGCTCGGTGCCGTGCTGGCCATGGCCTTCGCGGCGCGGGCCGCTCGCTGGTTCGAGTCCGTCGAGGTCGTCGAGCTGCACCACCCGGACAAGGTGGACGCACCCTCCGGGACGGCTCGGCACACCGCGTCCGCGATCGCTGCGGCACGCGCGGCGGCCGGCGTCCCGCGGAGCCCGGACGCGACGACCCAGTCGCTCGACGGCGCGCGCGGGGCGGATGTCGACGGGGTCCGCGTGCACGCCGTGCGGCTGCGAGGTCTCGTCGCGCACGAGGAGATCCTGCTGGGCAACGCCGGGGAGCAGCTCACGATCCGGCACGACTCGTTCGACCGCGTGAGCTTCGTGCCGGGGGTGCTGCTGGGCGTCCGCCGAGTGGCCGCGCGCCCGGGGCTGACGGTCGGGCTCGAGCACCTGCTCGACCTCGGCTGACATGGCCGGATCCTCCCGCCGGGTGCGGCGCACCTCGCTCCTTGCCGCGGTGGTGCTGAGCGCCCTGCTGGGGCTGTACATCTGGCTCGTCGCGCTGCGGGCGACGGCGCTCGTCACCAGCGGTGAGCCCGTGGGCGTGGTGCTGGGGCTGGCGTTCTGGCTGCTGCCCCTCCTGGTGCTGTGGCTCCTGGCCCGCGAGTGGGGTCTGGCGATCGACGTGCAGCGGATGGCCGACGAGCTGGCCGCCGCCGACGCGCTTCCGGTCGACGACCTTCCCCGGTCGCCAGGGGGGCGGATCGACCGGGCCGCAGCCCGCAGCGCCTTCGAGGAGTTCCGGGCCCGCACGGAGACCAGCCCGGGGGACTGGCGGTCCTGGTACAACCTCGCCTTCGCGTACGACGCCGCCGGCGACCGCAAGCAGGCGCGTGCCTCGCTGCGCACGGCGAGCCGGCTGCACCGCGCCCGGACATCCTGACCGCACGTCGTTCCTGGTCGCGGGCCGCGGCAGGGCGGGTCAGATCGCGGCGGACCACCGACGTTCGGTGACCGTGGTGGGCGAGCCGTCCGGCAGCGTGCCGGTGGCGAGGTCACGCGACGCACCGTCCGGCCCGAGGCCCGCGCCGTCCAGGAACCGTGCCCGCGCCTCGTCACCGTCGAGCACCCAGGTGTGCACCTGGTCGGCGCCGTCCTGGCGGAGCAGGTCGACGACGGCGGCGAGCAGTCGCGAGCCGTGACCGCTCTGCTGGGCGTCCGGCGCGACCTCGAGGGCGAGGATGGCACCGCCGGGCGCGTCGAAGGGGCGGCTCTCCGGCGCCGGCACGGGGGCGACGGACGCGAACCCGACGACCTCGGCGCCGCGACAGGCCACGAGGACCCGATAGCCCGTGGCGGGTGGGGCGACGATCGCGCGCGCCCACTGCTCGGTCATCGCCGCGTCGTCGACGAGGTCGAGGACGTCGGGGCCGAGCACGCCGACATGCCGCCAGGCGGCGAGCTGGATGCGGACGACCGCCTCCTCGTCACCCGGCACGGCGGGTCGCACGGACACGTCGGCGGACTCGCGGAACAGGGTCATGGAGGTCTCCGGGAGTCGAGCAGCAGGTCCGGGCGAGGCTACGGCATACCCACGGCGCGCAGCACCGCGGCAGTGACGGCGGCGAGCACCACGACCACGACGAACGGCGCCCGCAGTGCGAGGGCTGCTGCGGCGACCGCCAGGGCGGGCAGCCGGGCGTCGGCGACGAGCCCGCGGCCCGTCGTCGCCGCCTGGACCGCGACCAGGGCGGACAGCAGGGCGACCGTGACGAGCGCGGCGGTGCGCGCGACCCGTGGCCGGGCCAGCCAGTGCTCGGGGACGAGGTGGCCGGCGAGCTTCAGCCCGAAGCACACGGCGGCGGCGAGCGCGAGGGCGACCCAGGTGGTGGCGCTGCTCATGCGGTTCCCTCCGGCGGGTCGGTGGCGGATGCGGTCCCGTCCTGGACCGCAGCACCAGGTCGGACGAGCATGCCCGCGACGAGGGCGACGCTCGCGGCGAGGAGCACGGGTACCCCGGGCGGCACGAACGGCGTGACGGCGAGCGCCACGACCACCGCACCGGCGGACACGAGCTGCGCCACCCGGGCCTGCGGACCGGTCACGCGCGGCCAGACGAGCGCGAGGAACGCGGCGGCGGCCGCCGCGTCGAGGCCGTACCGGCGGGGGTCGCCGAGCGCGTCGCCGACGAGCGCGCCGGCGAGCGTCAGGGCGTTCCACAGGGCGAAGACACCGACCCCTGTCCACCAGAACCCCGCCCGCCCGGCCGCGCGGTCCGGCTGGGCGGTCGCCACCGCGGTGGACTCGTCGATGGTCAGGTGCGCGGCGAGCACGCGGCGCCAGCCCCGGGCGTGCAGCAGGGGCGCGACCTGCGGACCGTACAGGCCGTTGCGGACCCCGAGGAGGCCGGCGGTCGCGACCGCGGCCCCCGCAGCGCCCCCCGCGCCGAGCACGCCGACGAACGCGAACTGGGAGCCGCCGGAGAACACGAGGAGGCTGAGGGCGACGGTCTGCGGGATCGACAGTCCGGCGGCGACGGACAGCGCACCGAACGACACCCCGTACAGGCCGGTCGCCACGGACACGGAGACGGCCTGGCGGACGGCGACCCGTCGGGCGTCCGCGTCAGGCAGCGTCACGCGGGCCACTGTGGCACACCCGTGCCGGACTCGTCCCGGACCTGTCGGGCGCTCGCCCGACGTGCCCGGGCTGCGCTCTCAGAGCGCCACGTACGTGCTCTCGAGGTACTCCTCGATGCCGGCCTCGCCGCCCTCGCGCCCGAGCCCGGACGCCTTGACGCCGCCGAACGGCGCGCTCGCGTCGGACACCGTGCCGCGGTTGACGCCGAGCATCCCGGTCTCGACGGCCTCCGCGAGGCGCATCACCCGCCCCACGTCACGGGTGTAGAGGTAGGCGACCAGACCGAAGGGAGTGGCGTTCGCCAGCTCGACGCCCTCCTCCTCCGAGCCGAACGTCACGACCGGGGCGACGGGCCCGAAGATCTCCTCGGTCACGAGCCGCAGCGCCGGGTCGACCCGGTCGAGGACGGTGGGGTTGTAGAAGTAGCCGGGACGCTCCGGGCGGTCGCCTCCGGTCCGCACCCGTGCGCCGGCGTCGACGGCCTCGGTGACGACCTGCTCGACGCGGTCCACGGCGCCCTTCTCGATGAGCGGGCCCACCGTCGTGCCGTGCTCCGCGCCGTGGCCCACGACGAGGCCGTCGAACGCTGCAGTGAGCCGAGCGGTGAACTCGTCCGCGACGCCCCGCTGCACCAGGAACCGGTTCGCCGCGACGCACGTCTGGCCGGAGTTGCGCATCTTCGCGGTGACGGCGCCTGACACGGCGGCGTCGACGTCTGCGTCGTCGAACACCAGGAACGGCGCGTTCCCGCCGAGCTCCATGGAGGTCCGCAGGATGTTGTCCGACGCGAGCTTGAGCAGGCGGGCACCGACCTCGGTGGATCCGGTGAACGAGAGCTTGCGCAGCCGCGGGTCGGCGAGCAGCGGCCCGGACACCGACCGCGCGGACGACGACGGCACGACGTTGATGACGCCGGCCGGCAGCCCGCGCTCCACGAGCTCCGCACGGATGATCTCCGCCACGAATGCCGTGGTCAGAGGGGTGAGCTGGGCGGGCTTCACGACGACCGGGCACCCGGCGGCGAGCGCCGGCGCGACCTTGCGGGCGATCATCGCGATCGGGAAGTTCCACGGCGTGATGAGCAGGGCAGGGCCCACCGGACGCCGCAGCACCAGCTGGTGGTTGGCCCCCGACGGCGCCCGGCGGGCGAGGCCGTCGAGGCGGACGGCCTGCTCGGAGTACCACCGGACGTAGTCGGCGGCGTAGGCGACCTCCGCACGCGACTCGGCGAGCGGCTTGCCTCCTTCGGCGGTGACGAGCGCCGCGATGTCGTCCGTGCGTGCGGTGATCGTGTCGAACACGGCACGAAGGAGGTCGGCCCGCTGCCGTGGGGCGGTCGCGCGCCACTCGGCGAAGGCACCGTCGGCGGCGGCGAGCGCGTCGAGCGCGTCCTGCTCCCCGCCGTCGGCCACGTCGAACAGGGTCTGGGTGGTGGCCGGGTCCGCCACCTCGAACGTCCGGCCGCCCTGTGCGGACCTCCAGGTCCCGTCGACGAGGATCCCGGTCGGGACGTGGGCGGCGACGGTCGGCGGCAACGACGTGGTCATCGGGCCAGTGTCGCGCGGGTCGGGCAGTCGCACCGCCCGAACGACGACCGCCCGTGCGTCGACGCGGGTGCGTCGTCCGCGGCGACCTATCCTGGGCGCCATGACCGACGCCACGACCGCCGCCGCCGCCGTCGAGACCCCTTACGAGGACCTGCTGAGGCTGGTGATGGCGACCGGGACGCCCAAGTCGGACCGGACGGGGACGGGTACCCGCAGCGTGTTCGGGCACCAGATGCGCTTCGACCTCGCGGCGGGCTTCCCGCTCGTCACCACCAAGCGCGTGCACCTGCGGTCGGTCGCGTACGAGCTGCTGTGGTTCCTGCGCGGTGAGTCGAACGTGTCGTGGCTCCGGGAGCACGGCGTCTCGATCTGGGACGAGTGGGCGGACGGCGAGGGCGAGCTCGGCCCGGTGTACGGCGTGCAGTGGCGGAGCTGGCCGACGCCGGACGGCGGGCACGTCGACCAGATCGCCCAGCTCGTGGAGAACCTGCGTCGCGACCCCGACTCGCGGCGGCACATCGTCTCCGCATGGAACGTCGCGGACGTCCCCTCGATGGCGCTCGCGCCGTGCCACGCGTTCTTCCAGTTCTACGTGGCCGACGGACGGCTCTCCTGCCAGGTCTACCAGCGCTCCGCCGACCTGTTCCTGGGCGTGCCGTTCAATCTCGCGTCCTATGCGCTGCTCACGCACATGGTCGCCCAGCAGACCGGGCACGAGGTGGGCGACCTCGTGTGGACCGGCGGTGACTGCCACGTGTACGACAACCACGTGGACCAGGTGCGCGAGCAGCTCACGCGCGAGCCGTTCCCGCTGCCGACGTTGCAGCTGCGGCAGGCGACGTCGATCTTCGACTACACGTACGAGGACATCGAGGTGCTCGGCTACCAGCACCACCCCGGCATCAAGGCGCCGGTGGCGGTGTGACGCTCGCGCTCATCTGGGGGCAGACTCCACACGGGCGTGATCGGCCAGGGCGGCGCGCTGCCCTGGCGGCTGCCGGAGGACATGGCCCGGTTCCGCGCACTGACGGCGGGGCACCCCGTGATCATGGGCCGGGCGACGTGGGAGTCGCTCCCCGCCCGGTTCCGGCCGCTGCCCGGTCGGGAGAACATCGTGCTGTCCCGCACGCCGGGGTTCGAGGCGTCGGGGGCGCGTGTCGTGGGGGGCCTCGACGAGGCGTTCGACCTCGTCGGCGACCGCGACGCCTGGGTGGTGGGAGGGGGCGCGGTCTACGCGGCGACGCTGCCCCGGGCGGGCCGCGTCGAGGTGACGGTCGTCGACACGGAGGCGGAGGGCGACACGTGGGCACCGGCGCTCGACCCCGAGCAGTGGCAACGCGTCCGCTCCGAGCCCGGGGACGGCTGGTCCACGTCGTCGGGCGGGCTCCGCTACCGGTTCGACACCTACGAGCCCGTCGCGCCCTGACCTGAGCCGCCGCCCCGGTCGCGGTGTGGGCAGGGGCGTCGCTGCCGGTGGCATGGGCGGTACCGTGGGCCCCATGCCGCACGTCACCGACACCGCGCGCCCGTTCGGGAGCGTCCTGACCGCGATGGTCACGCCGATGACCGCCGACGGAGCCGTGGACCTCGAGGCCACCGTGCGCCTCGCGCGCCACCTCGTCGACGCGGGCAACGACGGCCTCGTGCTGTCCGGTACCACCGGGGAGGCGTCCACGACGCACGCCCCCGAGAAGGCCGAGATCGTCCAGGCGGTCGTCGAGGCCGTGGGTGACCGGGCGTACGTGCTCTCGGGTGCCGGGTCGAACGACACCGCGCACGCCGTCCGGATGGCCGAGCAGGCCGCCGAGGCGGGCGCCCACGGGCTGCTCGTGGTCGCCCCGTACTACTCCCGACCGTCGCAGCCAGGAGTGCTGCGCCACTTCGAGGCCGTCGCCGACGCGACCGACCTGCCGGTCATGCTCTACGACGTGCCCGTGCGCACCGGCGTGCGGCTGGCCCCCGCGACCATCGAGCAGATCGCGGAGCACCCGCGGGTCGTGGCGATGAAGGACGCCGCCGGGGACCCGTACGCGTCGTCGAAGGCGATCGCCCGCACCGGCCTGGCCTGGTACTCGGGCGACGACAGCATCCTCCTGCCGATCCTGTCCGTCGGCGGGGTCGGCATCGTCAGCGTCGTCGGCCACGTCGCCGCGGGCCGGCTCGCCGCCGTCGTCCGCGCCTGGCAGGCCGGCGACCACGAGGAGGCGCTCCGCGTCTCCCGCACCATCATCCCCGCGATCGACGCTCTCAACGGAGCCGGCTTCCAGACCGTCGCCGCCAAGGCGGCGCTCGAGATCACGGGACATCTGCCCACCCGCGCGGTGCGCCTGCCGCTCGTCGCCGCGTCGGACGACGAGCTCGAGACGATCCGGTCCGGCCTGCGCGCCGCCGGGCTGCTCGACATCGCGCTCCGCTGACCCCAGGAGACCCATGAGTCACCCGCACTTCGAGCTCACCCTGCCGCCTGCCCTGGCCGACGGCGCACTGCGCATCGTCGCACTGGGAGGGCTCGGCGAGGTCGGCCGCAACATGGCCGTCCTCGAGTACGCCGGACGCCTGCTCGTCATCGACTGCGGCGTCCTGTTCCCCGAGGACCACCAGCCCGGCGTCGACCTGATCCTCCCGGACTTCGAGTACATCCGGGACCGGCTCGACGACATCGAGGCCATCGTCCTCACGCACGGCCACGAGGACCACATCGGTGCGGTGCCGTACCTGTTGCGCCTGCGCCGGGACATCCCCCTCGTCGGCTCACAGCTCACGCTCGCGTTCGTCGAGGCCAAGCTCAAGGAGCACCGGATCGCTCCGGTCACCCTGGCCGTCCGCGAGGGGCAGACCGAGCGCTTCGGTGTCTTCGAGTGCGAGTTCGTCGCGGTGAACCACTCCATCCCCGACGCGTTGGCCGTCGCGGTGCGGACGCCCGCCGGGACCGTGCTGCACACCGGCGACTTCAAGATGGACCAGCTGCCGCTCGACGGTCGCATCACCGACCTGCGCGCGTTCGCGCGGCTCGGCGAGCAGGGAGTCGACCTGTTCATGGTCGACTCGACCAACGCCGAGGTGCCCGGGTTCGTGGCGCAGGAGCGCGGCATCGGACCGGTGCTCGACGGGGTGTTCGCCGACTCCGCGAAGCGGATCATCGTCGCGTCGTTCGCCTCGCACGTGCACCGCGTGCAGCAGGTGCTCGACGCCGCGCACGCCCACGGGCGCAAGGTCGCCCTGGTCGGCCGGTCAATGGTCCGCAACATGGCCATCGCGTCCGACCTCGGCTACCTGAAGATCCCGCAGGGCGTGCTCGTCGACCTCAAGCAGGTCGACGGGCTGCCCGACGACGAGATCGTGCTCATGTGCACCGGGTCGCAGGGCGAGCCGATGGCGGCGCTGTCCCGGATCGCGAACAACGACCACAAGGTCGCGGTCGGTCCCGGCGACACCGTGATCCTGGCGTCGTCGCTGATCCCGGGGAACGAGAACGCGGTGTTCCGCGTCATCAACGGGCTCACCCGGCTCGGTGCCCGCGTGGTGCACTCCGGCAACGCCAAGGTGCACGTCTCGGGCCACGCCAGCGCCGGTGAGCTCCTGTACTGCTACAACATCCTCAAGCCGCGCAACGTGATGCCCGTGCACGGCGAGGTGCGGCACCTCGTCGCCAACGCGGCGCTGGCGGTACAGACGGGGATCCCGGCCGAGCGGGTGGTCCTCGCCGAGGACGGCGTGGTCGTCGACCTGGTCGACGGGAAGGCGACCATCGTCGGTGCCGTGCCCTGCGGGTACGTGTACGTGGACGGGTCGAGCGTCGGTGGGATCACCGAGGCCGAGCTCAAGGACCGCCGCATCCTCGGTGACGAGGGCTTCATCTCGATCTTCGCGGTGGTCAGCTCGGCCGACGGGAAGGTGCTCGCCGGCCCGCAGATCCACGCCCGCGGGTTCGCCGAGCAGGACCACGTGTTCGACGACATCCTCCCGGACCTCACGCGGGCCCTCGAGGAGGCGGCCCTCACCGGGGCGACGGACGTCCACCAGCTGCAGCAGGTGATGCGCCGGGTGGTCGGCCGCTGGGTCTCGAACCGGCTGCGACGCCGTCCGATGATCATCCCGGTGGTCGTCGAGGCGTAGGTTCGGGCTCGCGCCGGCGGTCGACCCACGACCGCCGGCGGCGCCCTCCTTCGGTGCGGGAGCTGCGGGTCTCCGGTGCCCGCGTCGACCCGTTCAGCGCGGACGTGTGGCCGCCCGGTCGGCGATCTCGGGTCCAGCGGAGGGGTCCTCCTCGTCGGGCGCGGGTCTGCCCGCGCCTGCGCTGCCCGCGACCGTCGCTTCGCCGGAGGGCGTCGCAGTGCCGCGCGGCCCGCCGCGGCGGGACGCTGCGGCCGACCCGAGGAGGATGAGCGCCGTCGCGACCACCACGGTCGGCGTGATCTCCTCGTCGAGGACCAGCGCGCCCAGGCCGACCGCCACGATCGGGTTGAGGTAGGCGACGAGCGTCGAGCGGGCGGCGCCGACCTCGGCGATGAGCCGGAAGAACAGCACGAACGCGACCGCGGTGCACAGCGCACCCAGCAGTGCGAGCGCGAGCACCGCGTCGGAGCTCGGCCACGGGTGGGGACCGGTGAGCAGCACGACCGGCAGGTACGCGACCGCTGTGAGGCCCAGGCACGCGGTGGTCAGTGGGATGGCGGGGACGTCGCGGAGGTAGCGGTCGGCGATCATCGGTGCCGACGCGTACCCGAGGGCGGCGAGCAGCACCTGGGCCACGGCCCAGGGGTCGTGCGCGCCGGCGCCCGGACCGAGCAGAAGCGCCACGCCGCCGAGGGCGACGAGCAGGCCGACCCACCGGACGAGCGCGACGCGCTCATGGTCGACGATGCGGCCCAGCACCACGGCCGCGATGGGGACCGTCGCGATGAGCAGGCCGGTGATCGAGCTCGACAGGGTGCGCTCGGCGTTGGACAGCAGGATCCACGGGCCGACGATCTCGAGCACGGCGAACGCGGTGACCGCGGGCCAGTGCCGCCGCAGGGCGCGGAGCCCACCGGCCCGCCAGGCGAACGGCAGCAGGAGCAGTGCACCGAGTCCGGTGCGGACGAAGACGACCGTCGCTGGTGTGACCTCGCCGACGGCCACCTTGATGAGCAGGTACGGGACGCCCCAGACGACGCCCATGACCAGCAGCAGGAGCCAACCACGACGGCTCATGGCTCGACCGTCCGGACGAGGTGGACGCGGGGCATGCCCGCCACCCTAGGCGCCACCACCGACACCGGCCGCAGGGATTCCTGCCACCCTGCGTCGACGGTCCGCCAGCCGGACGTCACGACCCGGCAGCGTCGTCCACCGCGCGGAACGCGGCCCGGTGCTGGTGCGGGCTCGTGCGGTAGCGCTCCGCGAAGTGCTGTCGCATCGCGACGGCGCTGCCGAACCCGGCACGCCTCGCGACCGTCTCCACCGGGTCCTCGGTGGTCTCGAGCAGGACCCGGGCACGGGTCAGCCGCTGGTGCAGGAGCCAGCGGCCGGGGCTCGTCCCGGTCCGGGCCCGGAACCGGCGCGTGAACGTGCGGCGGGACAGGTGGACAGCGTCGGCCCACGTGTCGAGGTCCACCGCTGCGCCGAGGTTCGCCTGCGCCCACGCCATCGCCTGCTCGACCGGGTCGCTGCCCGGGTCCGCAGCGACGGGCGCGGGGATGAACTGCGCCTGCGAACCGTCCCTGTGCGGTGCCAGCACGAGCGACCGCGCGACCTCCCCGGCCACCCGCGCCCCGAGATCCGTGCGGACCAGGTGCAGGCAGCAGTCGAGGGCCGCGGCGACCCCGGCGGACGTGATGACGTCGCCGTGGTCGCTCCAGAGCACGTCGGCACGCACGCGGACGGCGGGGTACCTCCGGGCGAGCTCGCCGGCGGCGTGCCAGTGCGTGGCCACCTCCCGGCCGTCCACGAGGCCCGCAGCGGCGACCACGAACGCGCCCAGGCACAGACCGACCACACGGGCACCGCGGGCGTGGGCCTGCCGGACCGCCTCGACGAGCGCCACGGGTGGCTCGCGAGAGAGGTCCCAGCTCGGCAGGACCACCGTGTCCGCGCGCTCCAGCACGTCGAGCCCGTGGGGCACCGTGAGGTCGTACCCGGCCTCGGTCGGCACGGTCCCGGGCGCCGGCGTGCAGACGACGACCTCGTACGGTCGTCCGGGCGTGCCGCCGTACCGGGCGGTGAAGACCGCCGACGGGACGGCGAGATGGAACGGGCTGATGCCCGCGAACGCGACGACCGCCACCGTCCGGGAAGCGCCGGCAGAGCGGAGGCCGCGGGGCGTGGCTGGCACGGCGGACATGGCGGACACGGCGGACATGGCGGACATGGCGGACATGGCCCGATCGTAGCGGTCACCGTCCTCCGGGCCACTGGCAGCGCTGCGACCTGCGGGGCAGGCTGACGACATGACCTCGACAGAGCACGACACCGTGACCCAGACCCGTACCGCGATGTCCGCGACGTGGATCGGCGGCCCCACGCTGCGGTTCACCTACGCCGGCCTCACGTTCCTCACCGATCCGACGTTCGACGACGCGCCGGCGGACTACGAGGGCAGGGTCACGCTGCACAAGCTGGTCGGGCCGGCCCTGCCGGTCGGCGAGATCGGCCGCGTCGACGTGGTCCTGCTGTCGCACGACCAGCACGCCGACAACCTCGACGTCGCCGGGCGGGCGCTGCTCGGGTCCGTCGCGGAGGTGCTCTCGACGCCCGACGCGGCGGGGCGCATCCCCGGCGTGCGTGGTCTGGTGCCGTGGGAGTCGGTGGTGCTCGACGGCGAGGTCCGGGTCACGGCGGTCCCCGCGCGGCACGGCCCGGAGGGGGCGCAGGCCCTGAGCGGTGAGGTCACGGGGTTCGTGCTCGAGGCGGCGGGGGAGCGGACCGTCTACGTCTCCGGCGACAACGCGTCGCTGGACGTCCTCGACCAGGTGGCCCGCCGGTTCGACCGGATCGAGCTCGCGGTGCTCTTCGTCGGCGGCGCGAACGTCGGCCGGTTCGGGGCAGAGCCGCTCACGCTCGACGCGCCACGCGCGGCGGCCGCCGCCGCACTGCTCCCGTCGGCGACGATCGTGCCCGTGCACCACACCGACTGGGCGCACTTCGTCGAGCCGCTGTCGGCGGTGCAGGACCGGTTCGCCGCGCTCGGCGCGACCCACCGGCTCCGGGTTCTGGGACGGGGCGAGCCGACGGACGTGTGACGCCCGTCCGGACATCGCCCCGGTGGGGCGATCGTCGGCCACCACGCCCTGTGCGGCGGTGTCGGGGAGCAGCATGTCGCGGTCGCGCCGACGGCCGGCGTCGATGTTCCGGCGCGTGACCGGCGCCGACACGCGCGCCCGCGTCGCGCTCCGCGCGGCCGGCCCCGACTAGTTTGAGGACCATGGCGACACGTACGTCCTCCTCACGGCCGCGCAACGGCGCGTCCGGCGCTGCCGCCGGCCCTCGGGCGACGGGCCGTCCGGCGGCGGGCGGCCGTGGTGCCGGCGGGTCGACCCGGCCGGGTGCGCGGCCGTCGGCCACCGCGCCACGGCGGCCCGCACTGCCGCTGCGCATGATCCGCGGTGTCTGGATGGGCTCGGCGCACCTCGTCGGAGGTGCCGCGCGCCACCTCGGCCACGGCGCGCGCGAGCTCGACCCGTCGCACCGCCGCGACGGGCTCGCCTTCACGTTGCTCGGGCTGGCGATCGTGATCGCTGCCCGCGAGTGGTGGAACCTGTCCGGCACGGCCGGGACCGCGGTCCACGCCGTCGTGGCCGGCACGTTCGGCCGGGTCGGCGTGGCCGTCCCGGTGGTCCTCCTCGGGCTCGCCGTCCGCCTCATGCGGCATCCCGACCGGGTGCAGGCGAACTCGCGCATCACCATCGGGATCACGGCGATCGCGCTCGCGGTCTGCGGGCTCGTGCACGTCGGGCAGGGACTTCCGGGGACCGACCACTTCGCGGCCCTGCGTGGCGCCGGCGGCATGGTCGGCTACCTCGTCGGGACGCCGCTGGCGAGCCTGCTCACCACAGGCGTCGCCGTCGCGCTGCTGCTGCTGCTCGCCTTCTTCGGAGTGCTCGTCGTGACCGCCACCCCGGTGCACCAGATCGTGCCTCGGCTCCGGGGCGTCTACGACCGGCTCACGGGCAACCACCGCACCGACACCGAGGCGCCGGAGGACGACGACGCGCCGCTCGTCATCAACGCCGGCCACACCGCGGTCGAGGAGGCCGGCCCGCCGGCCCGGAGGAAGGGCCTGCTGGGTCGTCGCCGTCGCGCGGACGAGCTCGACGACGCCGACCCCACGCGGCTCGAGGCCTATGTGGGGGACGAGGCGTTCGAGCGCGCCGCGCTGGTGGAGGCGGCCCGTCGCGCCGAGGAGGAGGTGACGGAGGCGGCCGCCGCGGTCACCGCGCCGACCGAGGTGGTCGCGCCGCCCCGTCGCCCGAAGGAGCTCGTCGCCCCGGAGCCGAAGGGCGTCCCGCGTGGTGAGCAGCCGATGCTCGAGGGCGACGTCCTCTACACGCTCCCGTCCGAGGACAGCCTCGCCAAGGGGGCGCCGCACAAGGTGCGCTCGGCGGCCAACGACCGGGTCGTCGAGTCGCTCTCGTCCGTGCTCGAGCAGTTCGAGATCGACGCCAGGGTCACGGGCTTCACCCGCGGCCCGACGGTGACGCGCTACGAGGTCGAGCTCGGCCAGGCCGTGAAGGTGGAGCGGGTCACGGCACTGAGCAAGAACATCGCCTACGCCGTCGCGAGCGCCGACGTGCGGATCCTGTCGCCGATCCCCGGCAAGTCCGCGATCGGCATCGAGATCCCGAACACCGACCGCGAGACCGTCTCGCTCGGCGACGTGCTGCGCTCGAGCGCGGCGAAGCGCACCGATCACCCGATGGTCATCGGTGTCGGCAAGGACGTGGAGGGCGGGTACGTGACCGCGAACCTCGCCAAGATGCCGCACCTGCTGGTCGCCGGCGCCACCGGCGCGGGCAAGTCGAGCTTCGTCAACTCCATGATCGTGTCGATCCTGATGCGGTCCACGCCCGACGAGGTGCGGATGGTGCTCGTCGACCCGAAGCGCGTCGAGCTGACGCTGTACGAGGGCATCCCGCACCTCATCACCCCGATCATCACCAACCCCAAGAAGGCCGCCGAGGCCCTCGAGTGGGTGGTGCGGGAGATGGAGGCGCGCTACGACGACCTCGCCATGTTCGGCTTCAAGCACATCGACGACTTCAACGTCGCGGTGCGCGCCGGCAAGGTGAAGCCGTTGCCCGGGTCGGAGCGCAAGATCGCGACCTACCCGTATCTGCTCGTGATCGTCGACGAGCTTGCCGATCTGATGATGGTGGCCCCCAGGGACGTCGAGGCGTCGATCCAGCGCATCACCCAGCTCGCGCGCGCCGCGGGCATCCATCTCGTGCTCGCGACGCAGCGGCCCTCCGTGGACGTCGTGACGGGCCTGATCAAGGCGAACGTGCCGTCCCGGCTCGCCTTCGCCACGAGCTCGCTCACCGACTCCCGCGTGGTCCTGGACCAGCCGGGCGCCGAGAAGCTCATCGGGCAGGGTGACGCGCTGTTCCTCCCGATGGGCGCCGCCAAGCCGATGCGCACGCAGGGCGCCTGGGTGTCGGAGTCCGAGATCCACGCGGTCGTGGAGCACGTCAAGAAGCAGCTCAAGCCGGTCTACCGGCAGGACGTCGCCGCCGCGACCGTCAAGAAGCAGGTCGACGAGGACATCGGTGACGACCTCGACCTGCTCCTGCAGGCGGCGGAGCTCGTGGTCACCACGCAGTTCGGGTCGACGTCGATGCTGCAGCGCAAGCTGCGTGTCGGCTTCGCCAAGGCAGGACGTCTGATGGACCTGCTCGAGTCGCGCGAGATCGTCGGGCCGTCCGAGGGGTCGAAGGCGCGTGAGGTGCTGGTGCAGCCGGACGACCTCGCGGGCACCCTCGCGATGCTGCGCGGCGACCACGGGCCGGCGGACGGCGGTGTGGTCGACGATGACCGGTACGCGGCCGACGGCGGTGCGATGCCGGGTGATCCGCCGGTCGCGACCGACTACTTCGACGACGCCGAGGAGGACGACGCCGCACGCCGGTCCGGCGGCGCCAGATGACCGCAGCGTCCACCGCGCCCCTCGGCGCGGTCAGCATCGTCATCGCCGTCGTCGCGCTCGCGGCGCTGGTCGCCGTCCTGGTCCTCCTCGGCCGGCAGCGGGCCCAGGTACGTCGGGCGCACCAGCTGCTCGACCTCTCGCGCGAGCTGCGGCACCGGTACGACGCCCTGCAGTCCGTCACCAAGGAAGGGGTCCTCGTCCAGTCGCTGAGCGGGCGGGTGCTCGACATGTCCGAGCGGGCGGCGGCGATCCTGGGGGTCGACGCGTCGACGTCGGTCGGGCTCCAGGTCACCAACCTGCCGATCGTCCTGCTCAACGAGCAGGGACTGGCGATGAACCCCGCTGCCGTGCTCGGCAACGGCCGCGTCCCCACCGCGGGGCGGGGCACCGACGCCGAGCTCGTCGGTGTCGCGCTGCCCGGCACCCTCGCAGCTCCGCCGCGGATGGTGCAGGTGTCCAGCCAGCTCGTGCCCGGCGCGGACGGCGAGTCCGCCGCTGTGCTCACCACGCTCGTCGACGTCACAGGGCGTCGTGAGGTCGAGGCGGCCCTGACCCGCTCGGAGATGCAGTTCCGGGTGGCGATGGAGAACGCCCCGATCGGCATGGCGCTCGTCGACCTGGACTGGAGGATCGTCGAGGCCAACGCAGCGTTCGCCGAGCTCCTCGGCACGAGTGTCGGCGCGCTGCGCGGGTATCTGATGGAGGACCTGTCCACTCCCGAGGAGCGCGCCGCGGAACGGCTCGAGGTGGATCGGCTGCTCGGAGGCGGCCAGCACCGGTTCTCCTTGGAGAAGCGCTACCAGCGGGCTGACGACCACCTGGTGTGGGTGGTGCTCGACACGGCCCTCGTCCGGACGCCCGCGGGCGACCCCGACCACTTCGTCGTGCAGGTCCGGGACTCGACCGAGTCGAAGCTGCAGGCCGAGATGCTCACCCACAGGGCGATGCACGACCCGCTCACCGGTCTCGCGAACCGCACGCTCCTGCAGGAGGTCCTGCAGTCGGTGCTCGAGCAGCCCGGCGTCGTGGACCGTGTCGCGGTGCTCGCCTGCGACCTCGACGGGTTCAAGGAGATCAACGACCGGTACGGCCACGCCGCGGGCGACGAGGTCCTGGTGCACGTCGCGGGTGTGCTTCGCGCGGCGACGGCACGCCGGGGGACGGTCTCCCGGCTGGGCGGCGACGAGTTCGTCGTGGTGGTGCAGGACCCGGACGGGCCGCGCGCCGTGTTCGAGGTCGCGACGGCGATCCACGCGGCGCTGCACGAGCCGGTCCGGGTGGCTCGGCGACGGCTGACCGTGGCAGCGAGCATCGGCATCGCGCTCGCCGCACCGGACCTGATCGAGGGCGGCGCGCCGTCCCTGCTGGCCGCGGCCGACGCCGCCCTCTACCGGGCGAAGGCCGCCGGGCGCGGGCGGACGGAGGTGTACGAGGCGTCGATGGAGCAGGCGACGACCGCCGGTGTGCACCGAGAGCTGCTGGCCGCGATCGAGCACGACCAGCTCGTCGTCCACTACCAGCCGATCGTCGACCTCACGGACCAGAAGGTCGTCGGCTACGAGGCGCTCGTCCGGTGGCAGCACCCGCACCGGGGCCTCCTGCTGCCGGGGGCGTTCCTGTCCTCGGTCCAGGAGGCGGGCCTCTCCGTGCCGCTGGGACAGCTCGTCGCGACGCGGGTCGTGGAGTTCGTGGCACACACCAGCGACCAGACCCGGTGGGTGTCCGTCAACGTCTCCGCGGACCAGCTGGGCGACGGTGAGTTCGCCACGACGCTCCTCGCGGAGATCTCCCGGCACCGCGTGGCCCCGGGCCGGATCGTCGTCGAGCTCACCGAGTCGTCCCTCGTTGCCTCCGGGACGCGCATCCGTCACGAGCTGACCCAGCTCTCGGCGGCCGGCGTGCCGATCCTGCTCGACGACTTCGGGACCGGCGTGTCCCCGCTGTCCTACCTGCGCGACCTCCCCGTGGCGGGCGTCAAGCTGGACATGTCGTTCACGTCCGGGATCCCCGAGGACCCGACGGCAGGACGCGTCGCACGCGCGCTTGGTGCTCTCGCGCGCGAGCTCGCGATGGTGACCATCGCCGAGGGCATCGAGAGCGACCAGCAGGCCGAGTACCTGCACCTCAACGGCTGGCGGTACGGCCAGGGCTGGCTGTTCGGCGGGGCGCAGCCACCCGAGTCGATCCCCTGAGCTGCGGCTGAGCGACCCGGACCGCCGCCGTGGGCGTCCCCGGGCCGGACGGGCGTTCATGTGTGTCGACCGCCACCAGGTTGCGCTGCGGGGTGCGCGCGCCGATCTAGGCTGTCCGGGTGATCGATGCCGCTCCCTCCGCCTGGAACCTGGCGAACGTGCTCACGGTGCTGCGCATCGTCCTCGTCCCGTTCTTCGCGTGGGCGATGCTGGTCGACGGGGGACACACGGTCACCGGCCGGCTGACCGCCACCCTGATCTTCGTCGTCGCCGCCCTCACGGACCGGCTCGACGGGTGGGTGGCTCGACGGTCCGGGCAGATCACCGACCTCGGCAAGCTCCTCGACCCGATCGCGGACAAGCTGCTGGTCGGCACCGCCCTGGTGCTCCTGTCCGCACTCGGGGACCTGCCGTGGTGGGTGACCGTCGTCATCCTCGCCCGCGAGCTCGGCATCACGGCGATGCGCTTCTTCCTGCTCCGGTACGTCGTCCTCCCCGCGTCGCGCGGCGGCAAGCTCAAGACCGTGCTGCAGTCGTTCGCCATCGGCCTGTACCTGCTGCCGCTCGACCAGATGCCGACGTTCTTCTCGGTCGTCGCAGGCGTGCTCATGGGGGCGGCCGTGCTGGTCACCGTCGTCACCGGCCTCGACTACGTGCGGGCCGCCGGGCGCATCCGTCGGGCCGCCGTCGTGCCGCCGGGCGCGGGGATCTGAGCACGTGCCCGACGA
Organism: Cellulomonas sp. URHB0016; assembly: GCF_054057935.1. Classification (NCBI taxonomy): domain Bacteria; kingdom Bacillati; phylum Actinomycetota; class Actinomycetes; order Micrococcales; family Cellulomonadaceae; genus Cellulomonas; species Cellulomonas sp. URHB0016. The sequence continues at coordinate 4,299,122 of NZ_JBSRZU010000001.1, forward strand.
ACGCGCGCTCGCCCTCGTCGCCGCGCTCACCGACCAGGGCCGCACGCTGGCCGTCGCCGAGTCGCTGACGGGCGGTCAGGTGTCGGCGACCATCGTGGGCGTGCCCGGCGCGTCCGCGGTGCTGCGCGGGGCCGTCGTCGCCTACGCCACAGACCTCAAGGCGGACCTGCTGGGTGTCGACCGGCACCTGCTCGCCGCGCGCGGTGCGGTCGACCCGGACGTCGCCCGGCAGATGGCTGTCGGTGTCCGCGAGCGGCTCGGTGCCGACGTCGGCCTCGCCACCACGGGTGTCGCCGGGCCGTCGTCGCAGGACGGCCACCCGCCGGGCACGGTGCACGTGGCGGTGTCCTCGGTGGAGGGGGTCACCGTCCGCTCGCTCGTGCTCGACGGCGACCGCCCGCAGGTCCGGGCTGCGGCGGTCGGCGCGGTCCTCGCTCTCGCCCACGACGTCCTCGCCAGCCGGCCGGGTGATCGCAGCGGGTGATTCCGCTGGCTGACCGGATGGAGGCCCGACCGGCGGGAACACGGCGACCAGCCGGATCGTTGCAAGGCACGTGATGAGCACTCGACCGCCGGTCCGCACGATGATCCCGCGCACGGGCGGTGCAAGGTACGGTGGAAGTCTTCCGGTTCAGGGTGTGCCGGGGGCGGTGAAGAGCCAGGCGGCGGCAATGACGCCGTCCGTCGGGCAGGGACGCGACGCGAGGGGGGGAGCCCGGATGGTCGTACTCCGTCGAGAGATCGGCGACGTTCTGCGGGACGCGCGACAACGCCAGGGGCGGACCCTGCGTGAGGTGTCGTCGGCTGCCCGCGTCTCGCTCGGTTACCTCAGTGAGGTCGAGCGAGGCCAGAAGGAGGCGTCGTCGGAGCTGCTCAGCAGCATCTGCGACGCGCTCGCCGTGCCGATGTCGCTCGTGCTGCGCGAGGTGAGCGACCGTGTGGCCGTCGCCGAGGGCCTGCTGATCCCGGACACGGTGCCCGCGGACCTCGCGGCATCGCTGGGCGGCACCGCGGACGGTGGCTGGGCACGGCCGCGCGCCGAGCTCACGCCTATCGGGTGACGTGCGCACCCATCGGGTGACGCGCGCACCTCTCAGGTGACCTGCGCACCCACAGGGTGACGCAGCACCACGTCGGGGAAGCCCGCGACCGATGCCATGGTCGCGGGCTCTCTGCTGTCCGGGTCAGCTCACTGCTGGTGCGGTGGACCGCGCCGGTGCCGGTTGGCAGCGCGGGCAGAAGTAGACCGGCCGCTGCATCGGTGGACGCCGGGCCTCACCGCGGGCGATCGGCGTGCCGCACCGGGGGCACGGCAACCGGAGCCGCGGGTGCACGTTGCTCGGAGGGCGACCACTGAGCACGGACCGCTGCATGAGCCGACGCGCCACCAGGAACAAGCGCTCGACGTCCGGTACCTCGTCCGCGGGGAGCCAGGGCCAGAGCCGCTCCACGAAGAGCGACTCGGCCATGAAGATCGTTCCGATGCCCGCCACCACCGTCTGGTCGAGCAGGACCTCGGCGGCCGGCGTCGGTCCGCGCGCGCCCCAACGGCGGACGGCCTCCGCGACGTCGAACGGGTCGTCGAGCAGGTCGGGACCGAGATGGCCGATGATCGTCCGCTCGTCCCTGGTCGGCACCACGTCGAGCATCCCGAGCAGGTGACCGACCGCGGTCCAGCGGCTCGTCGCGAGGACCGCCCGGACCTGCGGTGAACGGGCCAGGGACGCCGGCTCGCCGGTCCGGTGGACCCGCCAGTAGCCGTCCATGCGCAGGTGGGTGTGGAGGGTACGGCCGTCGTCGAACCGGGTGAGCAGGTGCTTTCCGTACGGCCGGGTGCCCAGCACCGTGCGACCGAGGAGGTCGACCGTCGCGGCCGTGGGCCAGCGCAGGTCCGCACGCACGAGTGGTTGGCCGACGAGCGCGAGGTCGAGCCGCGCCGCGGTGCGGCGCAGCACGTCACCCTCCGGCACGGGCGCCCCCTTCGTGTGGACGGCTCACGTCGCGCTCCGCAGACGCAGGCCACGCGGGGTGGGCGCGAACCCGGCGGCGACGAGCGCCTGGCCCACGGGCCCGTGCAGCGCACCGCCCCCGAGCACCTCGACGCCGTCGACGCGGCTCACGGTCAGTCGGCCCGCAGCCCGGGTCCGGGCCGTGGTGGCCAGTGCGTCGGCCGCGGCGTGCAGCACGTCGGCGCGGTCGTCGAACGACAGCAACGTCCGCCCGCCCCGTTCGAGGTACAGCACGAGCGCCCCGTCGACGAGGACGACGAGCGCACCCGCCTTGCGCCCGGGCCGGTGGCGACCTGTGGCGCCCTCGGACGACATGGCGCCCGGGTCGGGCCAGGCGAGTGCGGCACCGTAGGGGTTGGCGGGGTCGGTCGCCGCGAGCACGACGACGAGCCGCTGACCCGGGACCCCCGTCGGTGTCGGTGGACCGTTCGACGAGCTGTGCGTCGACCCGGAGTCGGTCGACGGCGCCCGGCAGGGCGAACTGCGAGCCGCCGAGCCGTTCGACGAAGTACCCGCGGCGGATCTGCCCGGACTGCTCGAGCGCGGACAGCACGCGGTAGACGTCCGTGAACCGTGCGCCGAGCCCTTCGGCCGGGGCGACCGCGCGCGTCAGGACGCCGTGCCGGTCGAGGAGCTGGGCGGCGAGTGCGTGCCCGCGGAGCGTCGGGTCGCCCTCGCGGGCCGGCAGGACGGACCAGCGGCCACCACCGGCGAGGTTCGTGGCACGCGATGCGCCGCCTCCGGAGCCCGCGGCCGCACCGGCGACGCGGACCTGCGCCCGGAGGCCCAGCCGGGGTCGGAGCGCCCGGCCGCGTGGTGCGGGCGCGCGGCTCCGGTGGGCCGTCGAGCCCGTGCCGAGCCACGCGCGCAGCGGCGCGAGGCTGTCGTTCGTGACGCGTCCCGCCCACACCAGGTCCCACAGCGCGACGGCCACGTCGGCGGCTGTCGGGGCAGGACCGGGCGGGTCCGCGGTGCTGGGGCCGATCAAGGCCTGGACGCGGTCGGTCAACGGTCCGAGGAACCAGGCACCGCCGCCGTCGAGCGCACCGAGCACGGCCGTGTGCAGCGGCGAGCCCGCAGGCGCCGCTGCCGGGTCGACCGCGGGCAGGGTCAGGTCGGCCACGCTCGTCGGGTGGAGCGAGACCAGGCCGTCGTGCCCTGCGAGCGCACCGTGTCCGGCCCAGAGCACCTCGCCGGCCGCCGTGAGCTCGTCGAGCATCGCCGGGGAGTAGTCGCTCACCCGCGCGGGCAGCACGTGCGTCTCCCAGGCCGAGGCGGGCAGCACCGTGCCGGCGAGCTGCTCGACGACCCGGGCGACACCGTCGACGCCTCGCAGGGTCCCGGTGGCAGACCCGTGCCCCGCCCCGCCGACGGGTTGCACGCCCTGCCACCGCGGGAGGAACACCCCGAGCGCCTGCGGGACGACCGGCTCGACCTCGGCGCGCAGTGCCGCGAGCGAGCGACGGCGCAGCGTCCGCAGCACCTCGGCGTCGCAGTACTCGTCGCCCGTGCCGCCGAGCTCGGTGGGCCGCAGGCGCCCCTGGACGAGCACCCCTGTGGACTCGAGCCTCCGCAACGCGTCGGCGACGACGGCGACGCCCCAGCCGAACCGCGCGGCGGCCTGCGCTGCCGTGAACGGCCCGTGCGTGCGCGCGTGCCGGCGCAGGAGGTCGCCGACCGGGTCCGGCACCACCTCCGTGAAGACCTCGGGCACCCCGACGGGCAGAGCGACCCCCAGGGCGTCGCGCAACCGCCCGGCGTCCTCGACGGCCGCCCACTGCTCGGCACGGTCCGGCTCCACGCCGCCGAGCCTGACGCGGATCAGGCGCCGCGCCCGTTCGAGCTCGGTGAGCCAGCCCGCCACGTGCGTCACGGCCTGAGGCTCGACGCGCTCGGCGGCCTCGGCCAACGTGAGAGGTCCGTGTCGCCGGACCATGTCGGCGACCTGCTCGAGCGTCCCGGCCCGTCGCTCGGGCGCCCTGCCGCTCAGCTCCGCCTCAGTGCGCAGGACCGCCTGTGGGTCCAGGAGGTCCGCGAGCTGGGACTCGCCGCCCTGACCGAGCAGCTCGGCGAGGAGCGTGGGGTCGAGCGTGAGCGCGGCGGCGCGGCGCTCCGCGAGCGGCGCGTCGCCGTCGTACAAGAACTGGGCCGTGTAGCCGAACAGCAGCGCCTGTGCGAACGGCGACGGCTGCTGCGTCGTCACCTCGACCACCCGGACCCTGCGGGCTGCGACGTCGCGCATGAGGGTGGTCAGCGACTCGGTGTCGAAGTCGTCCTGCAGGCACTCGCGAACCGCTTCGAGCAGGATCGGGAAGTCGGGGTACTGAGAGGCGACGGAGAGGAGCTGCGCCGAACGCTGTCGCTGCTGCCACAAGGGCTGGCGCCGGTCGGGCCGGCGCCGGGGCAGGGAGGAGGGCCCGGCTCGCTGCCTCCCGGAAACGGGCTCCGAACATGGCCGAGGATCCGAGCTCGGCGCGGACCGAGTCGAGCACCTCGTCGGGCTCGACGAGAAGGTCGGCGAGGTCCATCTGCGGACCTGTGGGGTCCGACCACGGGTCGAGCGGTCCGTCGCCGCCGAGGGCAGCCGTGTCGAGCACGTCGGGGAGCCGCAGCACGATGCCGTCGTCCGAGTGCATCGCCGCGGCGTCCACGCCGTACCGCTCGCGGAGCCGTGCACCGATCACGATGGCCCACGGCGCATGGACGCGGGCGCCGTACGGGGAGTGCAGCACGACGCGCCAGTCGCCGAGCTCGTCCCGGAACCGCTCGAGCACCAGGACCGCGTCGGTCGGTACCTCGCCGGTCGCGGCGCGCTGCTCGGCCAGGTAGGCGAGCAGGTTGTCGGCAGCCCAGCCGTCGAGGCCGGCACGCTCCACCCGTTCACGCGCGACGTCGTCGGGAAGCGTGCCCAGCTCCCGGACCCAGGCACCCATCGCGGCGCCGAGCTCGGCCGGGCGCCCGGGGGAGTCGCCCTTCCAGAACGGCAGCCGGCCGGGGATGCCAGGTGCCGGCGTGACCAGCACGCGGTCCGGGGTGATGTCGTCGATGCGCCACGTGCTCGAGCCGAGGGTGAACGTGTCGCCGACGCGCGACTCGTAGACCATCTCCTCGTCGAGCTCGCCGACACGCTTCCCACCGCGGAGCCGGCCTGCCGTGCGCTCCGCGTCGACCGGCACGTCGCTCGTCGCGGCCCCGCTCGCGAGGAACACGCCGAACAGCCCGCGGTCCGGGATCGTCCCACCGCTCGTCACCGCGAGCCGCAGGGCTCCGGGGCGTGCCGTGAGCACATCCCGCACCCGGTCCCACACGATCCGAGGGCGCAGCTCCGCGAACTCCTCGCTCGGGTACCGCCCCGCCAGCATGTCGAGGACCGCGCGCAGCGTCGCGTCGCCCAGGGTGGCGAAGGGCGCGGCACGGCGGACGACGGTGGCCAGCTCGTCGAGCTCCCAGTCCTCGATCGCGACCATCGCGACGATCTGCTGGGCGAGCACGTCGAGCGGGTTGTGCGGCACGTGCAGCGCCTCGAGCGCACCCGACCTCATCCGTTCGGCGGTGACCGCCGCGGGCACGAGCTCGCCACGGAACGTCGGGAAGACGATCCCGCGCGACACGGCGCCCACCTGGTGGCCCGCCCGCCCGACCCGCTGCAGGCCGGACGCGACCGACGGGGGCGACCCGACCTGGACCACGAGGTCGATGGCTCCCATGTCGATGCCGAGCTCGAGCGAGCTGGTCGCGACGACCGCCGGGAGCTGGCCGGCCTTCAGCTCCGTCTCGGTACGGGTCCGCTCCGCGCGGCTCATCGACCCGTGGTGCGCCCTCGCCAGCATGGTGGCCGCGTCGCGGGTGTCCCTGCCGACGCTCGTCCCGGACTGCGCCGGCACGGCGGCGGGCTGCAGCGATCCCGGGTCCGGCACGTCGAGGCCCGACCGCTCGGCCCACACCTCGTTCATGCGGGACGTGAGGCGCTCGGCCCCGCGGCGGGAGTTCGTGAACACGAGCGTCGTGCGGTGGCCCGCGACGAGGTCCACGACGCGCTCCTCGACGTGGGGCCAGATGGACGGGCGGGGCAGCAGCGCGTCGGCGTTGCCGGCGAGATCCGGCTCCTCGACGGCAGCGGGGCCGCCTGCCGAGCGCAGGTCGGAGAGATCCGGGACCGGCACGACGACGTCGACGACGATCTCCTTCGTGGATGCCGGCTGGACCACGACGACCTGCCGCCCGCGCTCGGCGGGCGGGCGGGCGCCCCCGAGGAACTCTGCGACAGCCTCGACGGGCCGCACGGTGGCGGACAGGCCGATCCGCTGGGCCGGTCCGGGCCCGCCCGGCCGGTCGAGCAAGGCATCGAGCCGCTCGAGCGACAGCGCCAGGTGGGCACCGCGCTTCGTGCCGGCGACCGCGTGGATCTCGTCGACGATCACGGTGTGCACGCCGGCGAGCCCGGCTCGCGCACCGGACGTCAGCACGAGGTACAGCGACTCGGGGGTGGTGATGAGGATGTCGGGCGGCTTCGTCGCGAATGCGCGGCGCTCTGCCGGCGGCGTGTCGCCCGTCCTGATCCCGACCGACACGTCCGGCAGCGTCCTGCCCAGCCGGGTCGCCGCCTGCCGGATGCCCACGAGCGGCGAGCGCAGGTTCCGCTCGACGTCGGTGGCGAGCGCCTTGAGCGGCGAGACGTACACCACCCGGCACCGCTCCACGGGATCGACCGGGGCCTCGCCGGTGAGCAGACCGTCCAGCGCCCACAGGAACGCCGCGAGCGTCTTGCCGGAGCCGGTGGGCGCCACCACCAAGGCGTGGTCGCCGCCGCTCACGGCGGACCACGCGCCGAGCTGTGCGGCCGTCGGCTCCGCGAAGGCACCCGCGAACCACGACCGGGTCGGGGCCGAGAACCGGGTGAGCACCACGCGGCCATTGTGTCCGGCTGCACCGACACGCGCGCTGCGCCCTCGACTGATGGCAGTCTGACCCCGTGAGACTCCGTGAGTTCTGGCTGCTGGTCGACGACGTGCTCGGCCCCGCGCAAGGACGAGCGCTGACCCATGAGCTCGTCGTCGGCGCCCTCGACAACAGGACGGCCGAGCAGGCGCTCGACGACGGCGTCGAGCCACGGACCGTGTGGCACGCGCTCTGCGACGAGCTGCTCATCCCCGACCCGCAGCGGTGGGGCAGCGACCCGCACCGCGTCGCGCCGCCCCGGCGCTGACCCCGTGACGACGATGCGGTCCTGGCGGCCGACCCTTGGGGACCTCGGTGACGCCGCCGTCGGCCTCGCCACGACGGCGCTCGGGCTCGGCGTCGCGATCGCGGTCGTCGACGAGGCGAGCGCGCCGGTGCCCGCGGCGGTGCTCGTGGTCGCGCTCGTGGTCTTCGTCGGAGACCTGCTCCTGCGTGCTCCGCTCCGGGCGTTCGCGCGGGTCGCGGGGGCGATGGGTGCGCTCGCCGCCGGTCTCGCGGTGCAGGTCGGCGTCGCCTGGTTCGCGCTGGCCCGCGTGCCGGGGATCGAGGTGACCTCGCCGTGGGCAGCGGTCCAGGTGCTCGTCGTCACGGCGATCGTGATGGCGGCCGGACGCTGGGTCTGGGGCGCCAACGACAGCGACTACGTCATCGCGGATGTGCTGCGGCGGGCACGTCGGCGCGCGCGGCACGCGGCACCCGACCGGCCCGGGGCACCGCTCGCCGGGCCCGTCCGTGAGGCCGGCCTCCTGGTCGTCCAGCTCGACGGCGTCGCGGCACCCGTGCTGCAGGAGGCCATCGAGGCCGGGCTCGCGCCGACCGTGCAGCGCTGGCTCACCGAGGGGAGCCACGACGTCGAGACGTGGTGGGCGCGCGTGCCCTCGACGACGCCGGCGAGCCAGGCGGGCCTGTTGCACGGCGACTCGACGCAGATCCCTGCCTTCCGTTGGTGGGACCGCGGGCTGCGCCGGCTGGTGGTGACGAACCACCCCGCCGACGCGGCACTCGTCGAGCAGCGCCTGACGTCCGGCAAGGGCCTGCTGGCCGGCGGTGGCACCGCCGTGTCGACGATGTTCTCGGGCGACGCGGCGACGAGCTTCCTCGTGATGAGCCGCACCCGCAGCCCGGGTCCGGACGGGACGCGGGGCGGTCTGGGGCCGGGGCCGTCGTTCCTGCGCTTCTTCGCGAGCCCGTTCGTGCTCGCCCGCGCGGTGAGCCTGTCGCTCGGGGAGATGCTCAAGGAGCTGTACCAGGCCCGACGGCAGCGGCTGCGCGGGGTGCAGCCGCGGATCTCGCGGGGCGGCTGGTACATCGTGCTGCGTGGTGTCACCAACGTGATGATGCGTGACCTGGCGACGTCCCTGGTCGCCGAGGCCGTCATGCGGGGCGACCCGACGGTGTACGTGGATCTCGTCGACTACGACGAGATCGCCCACCATGCCGGACCGACGCGTCCCGAGTCGCTCCGGGCGCTGGAAGGGCTCGACCGTGTGCTGCGGACGCTCGAGCAGGTGTGCGAGGTGGCGCCGCGCGACTACCGGATCTGCGTGCTGTCCGACCACGGCCAGGCGCTCGGCGCGACGTTCGAGCAGGTCGAGGGCCGCTCGCTGCTGGACACGGTCCGCGAGCTCATGGCCGACCCCGGGGCCCCAGGGGTCGAGAGCGGCACCACAGAGGACTGGGGCCCCCTCAACGCCTTGCTGACCAGCGCCTTCACCACCCCGGTGCTCGGCCCGGACGGTGCGCGTCCCGCGCAGGCGGCGACGGACGAGGACCTGCCGGAGGTCGTCGTCGTGGGATCCGGCAACCTCGGCCTCGTCTGGTTCCCGCGGTCGCCTCACCGGCTCGTCCTGGAGGAGCTGCAGGAGCGGTGGCCCGGGCTCGTCGCGGGGCTCGCCGCGTGCCCGAGCGTCGGCGTCGTCGTGGTCGACACGCGTGAGCGGGGCCTGGTCGCGATCGGTCCGCGCGGCCTCCGGCTCCTCGAGCGGGACGACGACGCGGAGGGGGAGGACCCGCTCGCCGCGTACGGACCGCGCGGTCGCGCCGACCTCCTGCGCGCGGCGCGCCTCGAGCACACCGGAGACCTCCTGCTGGTCTCCGTCGTGTCGTCGCGCGGGCACGTCCACGCGTTCGAGGGCCAGGTCGGGTCGCACGGGGGGATCGGCGGCCACCAGAACCTCGCGTTCCTGCTGCACCCGACCGAGTGGCCCGTCGACGACGACCTGCGCGAGGAGGTCGGCGACGAGGCACTCCTCGTGGGCGCCGAGGCGGTCCACGCGCAGCTCGTCCAGTGGGCTGCCGGGGCCGGGCTGCGACCGTGACGACGTTCGTCCGCTGGCTCGGTCACGCGAGCACCGCGCTGGACGTCGGCGGGGTGCGGGTGCTCACCGACCCGCTCCTGCGGCGGCACGCAGGGCTGCTGCGGCGTCGGGGTGGGGCTCCGCTCGAGGAGCACTGGGAGGGCGCGCGGGCCGTGCTCGTCTCCCACCTGCACCACGACCACGCGGAGCTCGGGTCCCTGCACCTTCTGGACGGCGTACCCGTCCTGACCGCGCTGGCGAACGCTCGCTGGCTGCGGGGTCACGGAGTGGCGTCCGCCCTCGGCCTGGGGGAGCGAGCGTGGTGGCCGGTGCCCGACACCGACGTGGAGGTGCGGATGGTCCCCGCCCTGCACGGCGACCGGCCGATGCCGCACCGGCCGAACTCGGCGCACGGGTTCCTGGTCCGGTCGCCCTCGGTCCGGGTGTGGTTCGCAGGCGACACCGCACCGTACGCGTCGATGGGCGACCTGCCTGCTCTCGCCGGCGGGCCGGTCGACCTGGCCCTCATCCCGGTCGGTGGCTGGGGCCCGCGGCTGTCCGGGGGGCACATGGACCCGGTGCAGGCGGCACGCGTGTGCGCGGTCGTCGGGGCCAGGGCGGCGGTACCGGTGCACTGGGGCACTCTGCACCCGCCGGTCTCGCGCCGGCTGCCGCCGGGGTGGATGGACCGGGCGGGCCCCGCCTTCGCGCACGCCGCCGAGCGGGTCGCGCCGGGGTGCCGGGTGCACGTGCTCACGCCCGGGGAGGGCGTGGCCGTCGACTGACGGTGGTCGTCGCCGGGGACCGTGTCGGCCCGAAGCCACAGGCCCGGCGCCCGACCGTCACGCCTGGGTCCGCGACACGCGACGCGGCGTGTCGCTGGCATCGAACACATGTTCGGCTAGTGTGGTTCCTGGGTGACCACCTCCGAGCCGCCCACAGCCCGCACCGGTGTCTGCCGGACCCAGCGGACGTGACGGCGCGGAGATCGTGTCGGTGGTCGGGCATAGCGTCACCCGAGACGAAGACCAGCCCCCGTAGGCGCAGCGGAACCGCTGCTCGAGACGAACAGGTGGGAACGATGCCCGCACCCCAGGACCGCGCGAAGGCCCTCGAGGCCGCCCTCAGCCAGATCGACCGCCAGTTCGGCAAGGGGTCGATCATGCGCCTCGGCGACGAGGGGCGTGCCCCGGTCGAGGTGATCCCCACCGGCTCGATCGCTCTGGACGTCGCGCTCGGCATCGGTGGTCTCCCACGGGGCCGGGTCATCGAGATCTACGGCCCCGAGTCCTCCGGCAAGACGACGGTCGCGCTGCACGCGGTGGCGAACGCGCAGAAGGCGGGTGGCATCGCCGCGTTCATCGACGCCGAGCACGCCCTGGACCCCGAGTACGCGAAGAAGCTGGGCGTCGACACCGACGCGCTGCTGGTCTCACAGCCGGACACCGGCGAGCAGGCGCTCGAGATCATGGACATGCTGATCCGCTCCGGCGCGATCGACATCGTCGTCATCGACTCGGTCGCGGCGCTCGTGCCCAAGGCCGAGATCGAGGGCGAGATGGGTGACAGCCACGTCGGCCTGCAGGCCCGGCTCATGTCGCAGGCCCTGCGCAAGATCACCGGTGCCCTCAGCCAGTCGGGCACGACGGCGATCTTCATCAACCAGCTCCGCGAGAAGATCGGCGTGTTCTTCGGCTCCCCGGAGACGACGACCGGTGGCAAGGCTTTGAAGTTCTATGCGTCGGTCCGGCTGGACATCCGCCGCATCGAGACCCTCAAGGAGGGCACGGACGCGGTCGGCAACCGCACCCGCGTCAAGGTCGTCAAGAACAAGCTCGCGCCGCCCTTCAAGCAGGCGGAGTTCGACATCCTCTACGGCGTCGGCATCTCTCGCGAGGGCAGCCTGATCGACATGGGCGTGGAGCATGGCTTCGTGCGCAAGTCGGGCGCCTGGTACACGTACGAGGGCGACCAGCTGGGACAGGGCAAGGAGAACGCCCGTAAGTTCCTCAAGGACAATCCCGACCTGGCGAACGAGATCGACAAGAAGATCAAGGAGAAGCTCGGGATCGGTGCGCGTGTCGACCTCCCCGCGGACGTGCCGCCGCCGGTCGACTTCTGAGCACGTCGGGGAAGGGCGTGACACGCACGGCGCGCCGTCGGGGGTGGCGTCAGGACGAGCCGCCCCCGACGGGCGCGGCCGCCCACGACGCCGAGCCCGACCACGAGTCGGTGGCGCGGGGGATCGCGCTCCGGCTGCTGACGGCTTCGCCTCGGAGCCGGTCGCAGCTCGCCGACGCCATGGCTCGCCGCGACGTCCCGGAGGACGTCGCCGCGCGCGTGCTCGACCGGTTCACCGACGTCGGCCTCGTCGACGACGCGGACTACGCCCGGACCCTGGTCCGCACCCGGCAAACCGAACGAGGACTGTCCCGCAGGGCGATCGCGCTCGAGCTCCGACGACGCGGCATCGCCGACGACGTGGCAGTCGACGCGCTCGCGCAGGTGGGCGAGGAGGACGAGGAGACCGCGGCACGCGAGCTCGTGCGCCGCCGGCTGGCCGCGACCACAGGGCTCGACGCGCAGGTACGCGCCAGGCGCACGTACGCGGCGCTCGGCCGCAAGGGGTACCCGCCCGGCCTCGTGGCGCGGCTCGTCCGTGAGGCGCTGGCATCGGAGGGCGTCGCTGAGGGGGACGCAGAGATCGAGTAGGACAGAGCCAACCCTCGTCCCTCCGGCACCGGCGGGTACGCCGCGGCACGCCGGGCGGGGCCCGCCCCGCAGACACCGGCGCCACTGACGGGCGAGGTGCGAGCCCACAGCGTGGAGGTCACCCGATCGCCGACCCCCGTAGGAGACAATGTGGCGACCCGTCGTCACTCCGACGGCCGGTCGTCGCGCACGTGGAACGGTGACGGACCTGTCCATCACCGTCGTGGGGTGCACTCCACGGGATCGGGAGGAACAGGTGGAGGCTGGCCCCATCGCCACGGTCGTCGGCCTGCTCGGTGCCTGCCTCGTGGCTCTCATCCTGGTGCTCGTCGCGCGCCGTGAGGCGTCGGCGCAGCGGACCAGAGCCGCCGAGGACGTGTCGACGATCAAGCAGGACGCCCGCACGCTCCTGGCGGACGCCGAGCGGCGCGAGCGCCGCGTCGTCGACCGCGAGGCCGCCGTCGCCGCCGAGCGGCTCCAGGCCGAGGCTCTCGAGGCCAAGGCGCGGGAACGGTCGGAGGCCGCGGCCGAGGCGCAGCGAGAGAGCGTGCGGCTGCGGGAGGCTGCGGAGCGGGACGCGGAACGGCTGACCGCCGAGACGGAGCGTGCCGTCACGGCACGGCTCGCCGAGGCGGAGCGGCTCGCCCAGGCGGAGCTCGAGTCCGTCGGTGGGCTGACCGCCGCCGACGCCCGGTCGGAGCTCACCCGGCGACTCGTCGACCAGGCGGTCAACGATGCTGCGGCCCAGGTGCGTCGGGCCGAGGCGCAGGCACGCCGCACGGCCGACGCCCGGGCCCGCCGGATCGTGGCGACCGCTCTCCAGCGCACCGCCGTCGCGACGAGCGCACAGAGCGCCATCACGGTGCTGGCGCTGCCGTCCGAGGACATGAAGGGCCGGATCATCGGCAAGGAGGGCCGCAACATCCGGGCCTTCGAGGCGCTCACCGGCGTCAACGTGCTCGTCGACGAGCAGCCGGACTCGGTGGTGCTGTCCTGCTTCGATCCCGAGCGCCGCGAGGTGGCCCAGGTCGCGCTCGAGGCGCTCATGGCGGACGGCCGCATCCACCCGCAGCGCATCGAGGCGGCCTACGCGGAGGCGGTCGCGGGGGCCGACGAGCGCACGGAGACGGCCGGTCACGACGCAGCGGAGCGCGCCGGTGTCGGCGGCCTGCACCCCACGCTCGTCCGCACGCTGGGTCGGCTCCGCCTGCGCACGTCCTACGGCCAGAACGTGCTGGAGCACGTGGTCGAGTGCGCGCTGCTGGCGGCCGGTGTCGCGGCGGAGACCGGAGCGGACGTCGAGGTTGCTCGTCGCGGCGCACTCCTGCACGACCTGGGGAAGGCCCTGACAGCCGAGGTTCCGGGTACGCACGCGATCGTCGGTGCTGACCTTGCCCGGCGCCACGGGGAGTCGGACGCCGTCGTGAACGCCATCGAGGCCCACCACGACGAGGTGCCGCCGGAGACGGTCGAGGCGGTCCTCGTGCAGGTGGCCGACGCGATCTCCGCCTCCCGTCCCGGTGCACGGCGTGGCGACGAGCTCGACCAGTACGTCGAGCGGATGGACAAGCTGGAGCAGCTCGTCGCTGCCCATGCCGGCGTGCGTCGGGCCCTCGCCATGTCCGCGGGTCGCGAGGTCCGCGTGGTCGTCGAGCCGTCCGAGGTCGACGACACGGCGCTGCCGCAGCTCGCGGTCGCGATCGCCCGGCACATCGAGTCGGACCTCACCTACCCCGGCGAGATCAAGGTGACCGTCGTCCGCGAGATCCGCGCAAGCGCCACCGCGGGCTGACCGCACGGCGGCGGTGGGTCACCCCTCAGTCGTCGCGGGTCGCCACCACCAGGCTCGGCGCCTCGGCCCGTGCCCGGCCGGAGGTGCGGCGGCCCACCCGACCGGCCAGCAGCGCGGCGAACCGGGTGAGCGCGTAGTTGATGACGATGAAGATCCCGGCGGCCACGAGGAGCGCCTGCAGGATGTTCCCGTTCCCCGAGCCCAGTCGCCGCGCGGCGTCGAGCAGGTCGGGATAGGTGATGATCGCGCCGAGCGCGGTGTCCTTGAGGATGACGACCAGCTGGCTCGCGAGCGCCGGCAGCATCGCGATCAGCGCCTGCGGGACCTCGACGAGCCGCAGCGACTGTCCGCGTGTCAGCCCGACAGCCAGGGCGGCCTCCCGCTGGCCGTGGGGCAGGCCGTGCACGCCGGACCGTACGAGCTCGGCGAAGACCGACCCGTTGTAGAGCGTCAAGCCGAGGACCACCGCGACGAGCGGCAGATCGGTGGGGTCCACGACGTGCGCGTGCCCGAGGCCGAGGTAGAAGAAGATCATCATGAGCAGCACGGGGACGGCGCGGAAGAACTCGACGACCGCCCCGCACACCGTCCGGACGGCCCTCGACCCCGACAGGCGGCCGAGGCCGAACACGGTGCCGAAGATCCCGGCCGTGACGATCGAGATCCCGGCCGCACGCAGGGTGTACCGCAGACCGGGAATCAGATAGTTCGCCCAGGCGTCGCCCGTGAGGAACGGCGTCCAGAGCTCCGACTCGAGCTGCTTCTTGTCCTGCAGCCGGGCGAGCAGCACCACCGCGACGGCGGCGACGACCACGGCGGCTGCGGCGTTGGCCCACCGCATCCTGCGGCGAGCCCGGGGACCGGGGGCGTCGAACAGGACCGAGTCGCTCATCGGGCCACCGCCAGCCTGCGCGAGAGCGCGGTCGTCGCCAGGCCGATCGGCACGACGATCAGCGTGAAGCCCGCCGCGAACGTGAGGAAGATCGCGAGGCTGACGTCGGGCCGGAACTCGATCATGGTGCGCATCAGGCCCGACGCCTCGGCCACCGACCCGGCGGCCGCGACCGTGGAGTTCTTGGTGAGGGCGATGAGCACGTTGCCGAGGGGCGCGATCGAGCCGCGGAACGCCTGCGGGAGGATCACGAGCCGGGCGGCCGGCCAGAACCCGAGCCCGATGGCTCGGGCGGCCTCCGCCTGTCCGACGGGCACGGTGTTGACGCCGGACCGCAACGCCTCGCACACGAACGCCGCGTGGTACGCGGCGAGGCCGATCACGGCGAGCCGGAAGAAGTTCGTCTGGAAGTCGCGGGACAGGGTGACACCGAGCTGCCCCCAGAGCCCCAGCACGCAGAACACGATGATGATGGTCAGCGGCGTGTTGCGCAGCAGCGTCACGTACGTCGAACCCGCCCACCGCAGGCTCGGCACGGGGGAGATGCGCATCACCGCCAGGACCGTCCCTGCGACGAGCGCGAGGATGCCCGCGAAGAACGTGAGCTGGATGTTCACCCAGAACGCGGCGACCACGTCGAACTGGTCGAACAACGACAGGTACTGGCTGAGGAAGCCATCGTCCACCGGCTCTCCTTGGTCGTCGAAGGGGTCGTGCCGGGCTGGCGTCCGCCGGGGGCCGCGACCGGGAAGGTCAGCGGCCCTGGCGACGTCAGGTCAGCCGCAGGCGGCCGGCGTCGGAGGGTTGGACTTGTTCGCCTCGTACCCGGACGGCCCGACGTTCTTGTCGAGCAGCTCCTGCCACGTGCCGTCCTTGATCATCTTCGTGATGGCGTCGTTGACGGCCTGGCACTGGTCACTGCCCTTCGGCAGGCCCACGCCGTAGTTCTCCTCCGAGAACGGGTTGCCGACGACCTTCACCTTGCCCTTGTTGGCGGGGACCGCGGCGAGACCGGCGAGGATGATGTCGTCGGTCGTCACGGCGTCCACCGTGCCGCCGGTCAGGGCGGTGACGCACTCGGCGTACCCGGGCTGCTCGAGCAGGTTCGTCCCGGTCGCGTACTCGTCCTTGATGCGCTGCGCGGACGTCGACCCGGTCACCGAGCACAGGTTCTTGCCCTCGAGGTCCTCGGGCCCCTTGATGCTGTCGTTGTCCGCGGCGACCAGCAGGTCCTGTCCGGCGACGAAGTACGGACCCGCGAACGACACGACCTCCTTGCGCTTGTCGGTGATCGAGTAGGTCGCGAAGATCATGTCCACCTGGCCGGTCTGCAGCAGGTTCTCGCGCTGCGCCGACGGCGCCTGCACCCACTCGATCTGGTCCTCGCCGTAGCCGAGCTCGCCGGCGACGTACTTCGCGACATCGACGTCGAAGCCCGTGTACGTGTCGCCGTCCTGGAAGCCCAGGCCCGGCTGGTCGAACTTGATGCCGATCCGGACGGAGCCCTCGGCACCGCCGGTCACGGCGTCGGAGCTCTCCGCCGTGGAACCGTCGCCGCTGTCGTCCCCGCTCGAGCAGCCGGCGAGAGCGAGCGTGGCGGCGGCCGCCAGAGCGACGGCCAGTCTTCCTGTGCGCATGGTGCGTCCCCTTCGTGTCATGTGCGGTGTCGGTCAGGTGCGGGGTGGTTGCCGGGGCGGGTGGTCAGTGGGTGAGGATCTTCGAGAGGAAGTCGCGGGCGCGGTTGCTCGTGGGGGCGGTGAAGAACGTCTCGGGGTCGGCCTCCTCGACGATCTGCCCACCGTCCATGAACACCACGCGGTGCGCGGCGCTGCGGGCGAACCCCATCTCGTGCGTGACGACGAGCATCGTCATGCCTTCGCGAGCGAGGCCGACCATGACGTCGAGGACCTCGTTGATCATCTCGGGGTCGAGCGCGGAGGTCGGCTCGTCGAACAGCATGACCTTGGGGTCCATCGCGAGGGCGCGCGCGATCGCCACGCGCTGCTGCTGACCGCCGGACAGCTGCGCGGGCAGCTTCTGCGCCTGGTCGCCGACACCGACGCGGTGGAGCAGCTCGCGGGCGTGGGCCTTCGCGACCGAGCTCTTGACCCCTTTCGCCTTGATGGGCCCGAGTGTCACGTTGTCCAGCACGGTGCGGTGCGCGAAGAGGTTGAACGACTGGAACACCATGCCGACGTCGGCGCGCAGCCGGGCGAGGTCGCGGCCCTCCTCGGGCAGCTCCTTGCCGTCCACGGTGATGGTGCCGGAGTCGATGGTCTCGAGGCGGTTGATCGTGCGGCACAGCGTCGACTTCCCCGAGCCGGACGGCCCGATGACGACGACGACCTCACCGCGGCGCACGGTGAGGTCGATGTGCTGCAGCACGTGGAGCGGGCCGAAGTGCTTGTCGACGTCGCGCAGCTCGACGAGCGGCTCACCCACGGGCCGGTCGGTCGGGGCGGCGGACGGGACGCCGGCGGTGCTCGGTCCGGGGGGTGCGAGGTCCGCCATTCGTCGAACCTAGGGGGGAATGCCCGAAATGGCGACCACGGTCGGTCACGGTTGTGCAACGGCCCGGCAAAGTTGCCTGGCGGGCGTCGCACACGGGGACGCCCGTCGACGGGTCGTACCCTTGTCCTGATGTCCACGACCCTGCCCCTGCCGGTGGCCCTCGCCCCCGTCGAGCCTGCGCCCCCGACGACCAGCCGCCGCGACGCCCCGACCGGAGCGCCGTCGGCCGCACGCACCTACGTGGTCAAGACCCTGGGCTGTCAGATGAACGTGCACGACTCCGAGCACATGGCGGGCATGCTCGAGCAGGCCGGCTACGTCGCGGCCAGCCCGGCGGACGCCGCCGCGGAGGACGCCGACGTCATCGTCATCAACACGTGTGCCGTGCGGGAGAACGCCGCCGACAAGCTGTACGGCAACCTCGGACGGCTCGCGGGCACCAAGCGTGCCCGTCCTGGCATGCAGATCGCCGTCGGCGGCTGCCTCGCCCAGAAGGACCGGGCAGGGATCGTCGCTCGGGCACCCTGGGTCGACGTGGTGTTCGGCACGCACAACCTCGACGTGCTGCCGGTGCTCCTGGAGCGCGCCCGGCACAACGAGCGCGCCGAGGTGGAGATCGCCGAGTCGCTGCAGGTGTTCCCCTCCACGCTGCCGACGCGGCGCGAGTCGGTGTACGCGGGATGGGTCTCCATCAGCGTCGGGTGCAACAACACCTGCACGTTCTGCATCGTCCCGCACCTGCGCGGCAAGGAGCGGGACCGGCGTCCCGGCGAGATCCTCGCCGAGGTCCACGCCCTGGTGGACCAGGGTGCGATCGAGGTGACGCTCCTCGGGCAGAACGTCAACTCCTACGGGGTCGAGTTCGGTGACCGCGCGGCGTTCTCGAAGCTGCTGCGGGCCGCCGGCGCGACCGACGGGCTGGAGCGGCTGCGCTTCACGTCGCCGCACCCCGCCGCGTTCACCGACGACGTCATCGAGGCGATGGCCGAGACGCGCTCCGTGATGCCACAGCTCCACATGCCGTTGCAGTCGGGCTCGGACCGGATCCTGCGGGCCATGCGCCGCTCCTACCGGTCGGACCGGTTCCTCGGCATCCTCGAGCGGGTCCGCTCCGCGATGCCGCACGCCGCCATCACGACGGACATCATCGTGGGCTTCCCGGGGGAGACGGAAGAGGACTTCGTCGAGACGCTGCGGGTCGTCGAGGAGTCGCGCTTCGCGTCGGCGTTCACCTTCCAGTACTCGCCCAGGCCCGGCACACCTGCCGCCGACCTCCCGGACCAGCTGCCGAAGGCGGTGGTCCAGGAACGGTACGAGCGCCTGGTGTCTCTGCAGGAGCGCATCTCCCTCGAGGAGAACCTGGCGCAGGTGGGCCGGACCGTCGAGGTGCTGCTCGCGGAGGGCGAGGGTCGCAAGGACGGCGCCACGCACCGGCTCACCGGCCGCGCCGCGGACAACCGGCTCGTTCACCTGACGCTGCCGCCAGGGCTGCCGGACGCAGACGCTCCGCGTCCGGGCGACCTGGTCACCGTCGACGTGACGCACGGTGCGCCGCACCACCTGGTCGCGGACTCGGGAACGCTGGTCGGCGGGACCTTCTCGGTGCGCCGGACCCGCGCCGGCGACGCCTGGGTCGCACGTCGGGATGCGAACGACGAGCACTCGCACGGGGCCGGGTCCTGCAGCACGGGAGCCGGTGCGCCTGCTGGGCCGGTGAGCCTCGGCCTGCCGACGCTCGGTTCGCCCCGCTCCTGACGGGCAGCCGGACGGCGGTCCGCCGACGCATGGCGGCGCGTCAGTTGTCGGGCAGGTCCGTGGGTGGCGCGTCGTCCCGGGGGAGCAGTCCGTCCAGCGCCGTGAACATCTGCACCCCGGTGCCCAGGCCGCAGGCGACCAGCTGCGCGAGCTGCAGGTCCGTGGCGCCCGGCTCGAAGTCGGACGAGACCTCGCTGTACAGGGCGAGCGCACCCTCCTCCTCGCGCAGGTACGCCTTGGGCCAGATCCGCTCACGGTTCCAGTCGTTCACCGCGAGCGCCACGGCGGCGCGCTGCTCGAGGGGAAGCACGCGGTGCCAGCGGCCCCGGACCTGGAGGATCTCGTTCTGCTCGCCGAGCAGCAGGAACCAGAACCGGCTGCCGTCCCAGGTGCCGGTGAGGTCACCGTCGTCGTCGACCACGAACCGGTAGCCCCGGCCGAGCAGGTACTCGCCGACGCGGTCGCGCGACAGGGGCCGCGGCGGCTCGTCGTCGGGGGACGGACGCTTCGTGGGCTTGGGCAGGCCGCCCAGCACGCGCAGCAGCCAACCGGGCCCGCTCATCGCGCCACCCCCGTCACGGTGCGACCCCCGCAGGGTCGGGGTAGCGCTCGTCGAGCGCGTCGAAGAACATGCTGCCCGTCGACAGACCGCAGAACAGCACCTGGCTGAGCTGAGCGTCCGTCGCGCCGTGCTCCAGGTCGGTGGCGACCTCCGACACCACGTGCACGCGGCCGTTGTCGCGGACCCGCACGTACGCCTTGGGCCAGATGCGGTCCGCGTTCCACTCGTTGCAGAGGTCGAGGACCTCCTCGAGCCTCTCGATCGCGATCTCGCGGTGCCACTGCCCCCGTACCTGAAGGATCTCGGCCTCCTCACCGAACAGGAAGAAGTAGAACAGCCGGCCCCGCCACAGCCCCCCGAGGTCGCCGTCGTTGTCGACGAAGTAGCTGAACTGGTTCTGCGTCATCCACCGTGCGATGCGGGCGGGGCTGACCGGCGTCGGAAGGTCCTCCGCGGGCTCGGCGACGCCGAGCTCTCGGGCCAGGAGCTGCGCCACCTGGTCGTGCAGCTCGTCGTCCGTCTGCTCCGGACGGCGAACGGGCGCGGGTCTGCGTGTGCCCGCGCGGGAGGCCGTGAGCGGGCGACGCGCGATCCATCGGCGTGCGCGGTGGGCGAACGAGGCCATGCGCACGAGACTACCGGGGGCCGCCGACGGCCGGGCCCGGTGTCGCTCAGGTGGCGGGTTGCCCCGGGCCAGTAGCGTCGGCTCATGCTCGTCGCCGCGGCCCTCGTGCCGGACACCGCCCTCCTCGTGCCGGGAGCCGCCGGAGCCGCCGACCCGGCCGCCGACCTGAGGGAGGCGGCACTGCGGGCGGTGGCGAAGGCGGTCTCGGCGGCGTCGCGGGTGGTCGTCGTCGCGCCCGGCAGCGCGGTCCGCGAGCTCGGCGGAACGGTCCGGGCGTCGCTGGGCCCTGCCGGGGTCCCGGACGCGATGCTGGGCTGGCCCGCGCCCGTGCGGACGCTCGTCGGGCCGCCGGGCGACGACGGCCCGCTCGGTGTTCCGGCCGCCGTCGCCCTGCACCTGCTGGCGCGGACCGGCTGGGAGGGGCCCCTGCGCGTCGTCGAGGTGGCCGGCGACGACGGTCTCGTGTCGTTCGGCCGCGACCTCGCCGCCGCGGACCGGGTCGCGATGGTCGTCGTCGGTTCCGGGAGCGGCCGCCACGGGCCGGACGCACCGCTCGCCGACGACCCTCGTGCGCCGTCGCTCGACGAGCGTCTGCTCGCCGCCCTGGCCGACGCAGGTCCCGACGCGAGGGCGGTGCTCGCCGGGCTCGACTCCGCGCTGGCTGCCGATCTCGCGGTGACGGGGCGGGCGCCCTGGATGGTCCTCGTCGGTGCCGCGGCGGACGCCGACGTCCGCTCGACCGTGCTGGCCGTCGGGACACCTGCCGGCGCGCACCACGCCGTCGTCCTGTGGTCGGTCGCCGAGTCGTCGCACGACTCGGCGAACGGCCTGCCGAACGCCGGGTAATCTCTGCGTGCCCCCCGACACGATCGCACCCCACGAGGTCCCGATGCCCACCGATGCCCCCGAGCACCAGCTGCACGCCTTCGCGATGAGCCGGGTCGGTGCTCGGCTCGAGGAGCACGGTGACACGTACCAGGTGGACGAGGAGGGCAACCTCATCGGCCAGTGGGACGCGCACCTGTTCCGGTTCTTCTCGCTCGGGAACGACGGCGAGGTGCTCCAGATCCGTGGTCGCTGGGCGCGCGAGCTGCCGCGCAGCGAGTTCGGTTCGGTGCTGTTCGCCGCCAACGGCTGGGCGGACAACGTGATCTGGCCGAAGATCTACGTGCGCGTCGAGGACGACGTCGTCCGCGTCTACACCGAGCACAGCGTCGACTACACGCACGGGGTCACGGATGCGCAGCTGGACCTGCACATCCGATGCGGACTGGGTGCCTCTCTCGGCTTCTTCCAGGCGCTCGACGAGCAGTACCCCGCCGACCAGTGACGCCGTGACCCTGGTCGTGGCGGTGGTCGGCCCGACGGCGACCGGCAAGTCGGACCTGGGCCTGGCGCTCGCGCACGCGCTCGACGGCGAGGTGGTCAACACCGACGCGATGCAGCTGTACCGCGGCATGGACATCGGCACCGCCAAGCTCACCCCTGACGAGCGACAGGGCGTGCCGCACCACCTGCTCGACGTGCTGGACCCCCATGAGGACGCCTCCGTGGCTGACTACCAGGCCCGGGCGCGAGCGGCCCTGGGAGAGATCGACGCCCGCGGCCGGCGCGCGGTCGCCGTCGGTGGGTCCGGCCTGTATGTCCGGTCGCTCCTCGACCACATGGAGTTCCCTGGCACCGACCCTGCGGTCCGGGCCCGGCTCGAGGAACGGGTCGAGGCCGAGGGGTCGCGGGCCCTGCACGCCGAGCTGGCGGCCGTCGACCCGCTCGCAGCCGAGGGGATCGGGCCGCGCAACGCCCGGCGTGTGGTCCGGGCGCTGGAGGTCTTCGCGCTCACCGGCCGTCCCTACTCCGCGTCGCTCCCCCAGCACGTCTACGAGGTGCCCGCCGTGCAGATCGGGCTGGACTGCGACCGGCCCACGCTCGACGAGCACGTCGCCGCCCGGGTGGAGCGGATGTGGCAGCGGGGGCTGGTCGACGAGGTCCGGACGCTCTCCGCGACCGGTCTGGGCCGGACCGCGTCCCGCGCCGTCGGCTACGCCGAGGTCCTGGCGATGCTGCGCGGGGAGACGACGCCCGACGAGGCCCGTGCCGCGATCACGGCCGGCACGCGTCGGCTCGCTCGCAAGCAGATGGGCTGGTTCGGCCGTGACCCCCGGGTGCACTGGCTCGACGCGCAGGACCCCGACCTCCTCGGGCGCGCGCTCGCTCTCGTCGAGCGGGCCGACGACGGGCGGCTCGGGCCTGCCACGGACGATCCGGCGCCGCGTCGTAGTCTGGGTTCGTGACCCCCCAGCCCGCTCCCACGGTGGCCTCCGCCGCTGCGACGACCGACGCCGCCCCGCTCGGGGCGCCCGCGCACGGGGCGACCCTGCAGGTCACCAAGGGCCACGGGACGCAGAACGACTTCGTCCTCCTGGACGACCGCACGGGCTCCGTCGACCTCGGAGCGACGCTCGTGCGCGAGCTCGCGGACCGCCGCGCGGGGCTGGGGGGCGACGGCGTGATCCGCGTCGTCGCGAGCGAGCGGCTCCCGGAGGGGGTCGCGGCGCTCACCGAGGAGCCCGCTGCCACGTGGTTCATGGACTACCGGAACGCGGACGGCTCGGTCGCGGAGATGTGCGGGAACGGCGTGCGCGTGTTCGCGGCCTACCTGGAGCGCCTCGGCCTGTGGGACCCCGCAGCGGGTGCCCTCGCGCTCGGCACCCGGGCGGGCGTGCGTCGTGTCCGGCGCGTCCCGGTGCCCGCCGGGGTCGATGACGACGTCTGGTACGCGGTCGACATGGGGCGTTGGTCGATCCCGGGCGGCGCGGCGGCCGTGCAGGCCGGCGCCGACGCGGACGTCGAGGTCGCCGGCCTGGAGGTCGCCCGCGCTGCGCTGAGCATCGACCTCGGCAACCCCCACACCGTGCTCGCCCTGCCGGACGAGTCCGAGCTCGCCGCCGCCGACCTCACCCGCGCGCCGGTCGTCACGCCCGTGCCACCGCACGGCACGAACGTCGAGCTCGTCGTCCCGCTGGGCGAGGAACGGGCCGCGGACGGTGCGCTCGTGGGGCGGGTCCGGATGCGGGTCCACGAGCGGGGCGTCGGCGAGACGCGCTCGTGCGGCACCGGAGCGTGCGCCGCGGCGCTCGCCGTCCGGACCTGGGCGGGGCCCGGTGCGCCGGACGTGTGGCTCGTCGAGGTGCCCGGCGGCACGGTGCGCGTGACGGTGCTGCCCGACGGGCACGTCGAGCTCGCGGGTCCGGCCGTGCTCGTCGCGGAGGCCACCGTCGACCTGACCGCTCTGACCGCCGGCCGCTGACCGCCGTGCAGCTCACCCCGGCCGAGCTCGGTGCACCCCTGGGGGCGCGGGCCACGGTCGTGGAGTTCTCGAGCGCGTTCTGCGCGCCGTGCCGCGCCACGCGGCTGGTCGTCGAGCGGGCGGTCACGACCACCTGGGGCGTCGCGTTCGTGGACCTCGACGTCGCCCGCCACCTCGAGCTGGGCGAGCGGCTCGGCATCGAGACCACCCCGACCGTCCTCGTGCTCGACGCCACGGGTGCCGTACGTCGCCGGGCGACGGGCACGCCGACGCTGGCGCAGGTCCGCGCGGCGATCGCCGTCGCGGGCGGCTGACGCGCGGCCGACGCCACGGCGCGCCGGCTCAGCGGTCGTGCACCGCCAGGACGCGGAAGCCCTTCGCGCTCGCTGTCCGGTCCACGCTCACGCCCGGGCCGAGCTGCGCCGCGAGCCACCGTTGCAAGGAGTCCGCGCCGAGGTTCTTCCCGACGACGAGGTGCGCCTCGCCGGAGCGCGCCCGCCGCGGGAGCCACCGCAGCAGGAGCTCGTGCAGGGCCTCCTTGCCGACCCGGATGGGCGGGTTGGACCAGATGGCGGCGAAGCCGACGTCGTCGGGGACGTCGTCGGGCAGCGCGGCCACCACGTTGTCGGCACCGAGCCGCTCGGCGTTGCGACGCACGAGGTCGAGCGCACGCTCGTTGACGTCCACCGCCCAGACGCGCGCCCCCGGGGACGCCAGGGCGAGGCTGAGGGCCACGGGACCCCACCCGCAGCCGAGGTCCAGCAGGTCGCCGGTGCGGGGCGGCGCCGGCGCCGTCCGCAGCAGCACCTGCGTGCCGAGGTCCACGTGGTCGGGGGAGAACACCCCACCGGCGGTCTCGACCTGCAGCGTCCGGCCTGCCAGCTCGACCGAGATCGAGCGGCGCTCGACCGTGGACGCGGGCTGCGCGGTGAAGTAGTGGTCGTGCCCGGTCACGGCGCCGACCCTACCTGCTCGTGCGGGCGCTCGGCCCGGAGCGAAATGCGTCGCCCGTCCGTGGTGCGCGTGCGACCCTGGAGGCACCCCCGGACGAGAGGAACCGCGTGAACGACCCGCAGCACACCACCAGCGACGCCGAGGTCGCCGTGACGCCTCGAACGCCGCAGGAGGTGGCCGACGACGTCGTCGCCCGGGTGCTCGCCCGGGCCGGGACGGCGGTGCACGACGGCCGCACCGTCCACTCGTCGTACGACGGTGACCAGCTGGACCTCGAGGAGCGCACGTCGCTGCGCCGTGTCGCCGGTCTGTCGACCGAGCTCGAGGACGTCACCGAGGTCGAGTACCGGCAGCTGCGACTCGAGCGCGTCGTGCTCGTCGGCCTGGCGAGCGGGTCGGCCGACGAGGCCGAGATCTCCTTGCGCGAGCTCGCCGCTCTCGCCGAGACGGCCGGCTCCGAGGTTCTCGACGCACTGCTGCAGAAGCGCCGCTCACCGGACCCGGGGACCTACCTGGGCTCGGGCAAGGCGGCCGAGCTGGCCCAGCTCGTCGCGGCGGTCGGCGCGGACACGGTCGTGGTCGACGGCGAGCTGGCACCGTCGCAGCGGCGAGCGCTGGAGGACATCGTGCGCGTGAAGGTCGTGGACCGCACCGCGCTGATCCTCGACATCTTCGCTCAGCACGCCAAGTCACGGGAGGGCAAGGCGCAGGTCGAGCTCGCTCAGCTGGAGTACCTGCTCCCGCGCCTGCGCGGCTGGGGTGAGTCGATGTCGCGGCAGGCCGGTGGCCAGGTCGGCGGCGCCGGTGCCGGCATGGGCTCGCGCGGTCCCGGCGAGACGAAGATCGAGCTCGACCGGCGGCGCATCCGCAACCGCATGGCCAAGCTGCGCCGGGAGATCGCCGCGATGGAGCCGGCCAGGCTCACCAAGCGGGCGTCGCGCAAGAAGCACGCGATCCCGTCCGTCGCGATCGCCGGCTACACGAACGCAGGCAAGTCGTCGCTGCTGAACCGGCTGACGAACGCCGGCGTGCTCGTGGAGAACGCGCTGTTCGCCACGCTGGACCCGACGGTCCGCCGCGCCGAGACCGTCGACGGTCGGGTGTACACGCTCGCGGACACGGTCGGGTTCGTCCGGGCGCTCCCGCACCAGCTCGTCGAGGCGTTCCGGTCGACGCTCGAGGAGGTCGCCGACGCCGACCTCATCCTGCACGTCGTCGATGCGTCGCACCCCGACCCCGAGGGGCAGATCGCCGCAGTGCGGCACGTCTTCGCGGACATCCCCGGCGCGATGGACGTGCCCGAGATCATCGTGCTCAACAAGGCCGACACGGCCTCGGCCGAGGTCATCGCCCGGCTCAGGTCCCGCGAGGTGCACTCGGTCGTGGTCTCCGCGCACACCGGCGAGGGCATCGAGGAGCTCCAGGCGCTCGTCGCCGACCAGCTTCCTCGTCCGGGCGTCGCCGTCGACGTGGTCGTCCCGTACCACCGGGGCGACCTCGTGAGCCGCGTCCACGAGCACGGCGACATCGACTCCGAGGAGCACGTCGCCGACGGGACCGCGCTGCGGGCACGGGTCGACGCCGGCCTCGCTGCCGAGCTCCAGGCGGCCGCGCAGCCGCGTGCCTGACCCGACCGACCCGTCGACCCGCTCTTCGCCTCGGCGGCCGCGGTTCCGCGCCGGTCGGGACCCCGTCGGCCGCCCACTAGGCTGACGCGGTGCCTCCCGCAGACCCGTCCGTCGGCGACCTGCTCGACGTGGCGGTCGGCGCGCTCGGCGGGTCGCGGCGCGAGGGCCAGCACGAGATGGCGCTCGCCGTCGCGCACGCCCTGGAGACCGGCGAGCACCTGCTCGTCCAGGCCGGCACCGGCACCGGGAAGTCCCTCGGCTACCTCGTCCCCGCGGTACGGCACGCCGTCGTGGCGGACGAGCGGGTCGTCGTATCCACAGCGACGCTCGCGCTGCAGCGCCAGGTCATCACGCGCGACCTGCCCCTCGTCGCGGACGCGCTCGCGCCCCGGCTGCCCCGCGCACCGAAGATCGCCCTGCTCAAGGGGTGGCACAACTACGTCTGCGTGCACAAGGTCGCGGGCGGGTACCCGGAGGACGATGCGGGCACCCTGTTCGACCTCGGTGAGCACGCCGGCGCCGCGGAGCATCCCGCACTCGGCGGCACCGGCCGCGGCGGCGGGGGCGAGTCGCTCGGTGACCAGGTCGTCCGGCTGCGCGCGTGGGCGGAGCAGACCGGCTCCGGCGACCGCGACGACCTCGTCCCCGGGGTGAGCGACCGGGCCTGGCGCCAGGTGTCCGTCACGTCGCTGGAGTGTCTCGGCTCGAGGTGCCCGATGCTCGACGAGTGCTTCCCCGAGCGCGCCCGGGCCGCCGCACGGGACGCCGACGTCGTGGTCACCAACCACGCGATGCTCGGCATCGCGGCGTCCGGGTCGCCGGGGGTGCTGCCCGAGCACGACGTCCTGGTCGTCGACGAGGCCCACGAGCTCACGGACCGGGTGACCGCCCAGGCGACCTCCGACCTGTCGCTCGCCAGCGTCGACCACGCGGCCCGGCTCGCCAGGCGGTACGGCGGGGTGCCGACGACCGACCTCGACTCCGCGGGCCAGGCGCTCGCGACGGTGCTCGTCGACCTTCCGGAGGGACGGTTCCCGCAGGGCCTGCCCGACGGCGCGCGGGACGCCGTGGCTGCGGTGCGCGACGCGTCGCGCACCTTGCTCAGCGTCCTGAGGCCCGACACCGCCACGGGCGGCAAGCAGGTGGCTGCCGACGGCGGCATCAAGATGGCGTCGTCCGCCATGCTCGCGCTCTACGAGACCGCGGAGCGCATGGCGGCCGACCCGGAGGACAACCGGCACACGGTGCTCTGGTGCGCCCGGAGCGAGGACCGTCGCGGAGCAGTCCTCACCCGGCTGCACGCTGCGCCGCTCGCCGTCAACGGTCTCATCCGGAGCAACCTGCTGGCCGGGCGCTCCGGCGTCCTCACGTCCGCGACCCTGGCGATCGGGGGATCGTTCGATCCCGTGGCACGTGCCGTCGGCCTGGAGGTGCGGCCGGACGCCGAGCCTGTCGGCCCGCCGTCCCTCGTCGTCGACGGTGCCTCGGACGGCGCTGCCACGACGTCAACGACGACCATGGCGCCGACGCGGTCCGCGTCCGGTGCCGCCGGGTCGCCGTGGCTCGGTCTCGACGTGGGCAGCCCGTTCGACTACGCCCGCCAGGGGATCCTCTACATCGCGCGACGGCTGCCACCGCCCGGACGCGAGCCCGCCACCGACGCCCAGCTCGACGAGATCGAGGCCCTCGTCGGTGCCGCCGGCGGACGGACGCTCGGCCTCTTCTCGTCGCGGCGGGCGGCCATCGCCGCCGCGGCGGCCATGCGCTACCGGTTGGACGTGCCCGTCCTGCTCCAGGGCGACGACCAGCTGCCGACCCTCGTGGCCCGGTTCGCCGCCGACGAGCCGACGTGCCTGTTCGGCACGCTGTCGCTGTGGCAGGGGGTCGACGTGCCCGGACCTGCGTGCCGCCTGGTACTGATCGACCGGATTCCCTTCCCCCGTCCCGACGACCCCGTCCGGTCCGCCCGGTCCGAGGCGGTCGCCGCCGCGGGGGGCAACGGCTTCATGGCCGTGTCCGCCACGCACGCGGCGCTCCTGCTCGCCCAAGGGGCAGGCCGGCTCATCCGCACCGTCGAGGACAGGGGCGTCGTCGCCGTCCTTGACCCGCGGCTCAGCACGGCCCGTTACGGCGAGTTCCTGGCGCGGTCGCTGCCGGAGTTCTGGCGGACGACCGAGCGGGACGTGGCCGTCTCCGCCCTGCGGCGGCTGGCCGCGTCCGGCTAGCCTCGACGTGTCGGCGGGGGTGCCGAACACGTCGGCAGCACCGCGCAGCCGTGCGATCCGAGGAGGATGCATGACCGAGAGCCGCGACAGCGACGAGGTACAGCTGGCACCGTCACCACCACGCCGCCGCACGTCCAAGCTCGCGATCGTCGGTGCGGGCGCGGTCGGGTCGACGATGGCGTACGCCGCCCTGATGCGTGGCGCCGCCCGGACCGTCGCGCTCTACGACATCAACTCGGCGAAGGTGCAGGCCGAGGTCCTGGACCTGGGGCACGGCATCCAGTTCATGCCGATGGCGGAGGTCGTGGGCTCGGACGACATCGCGGTGTGCGCCGACGCGGACGTCGTCATGTTCACCGCCGGTGCCAAGCAGAAGCCCGGGCAGAGCCGGATGGATCTCGCCGAGGCGACGATCTCGCTCGTCCGCACCGTGCTGCCCTCGCTCGTCGAGGTCGCGCCCAACGCGATCTACGTCATGGTGACGAACCCCGTGGACATCGTCACCTATGCCGCGCTCAAGCTCTCCGGGCTGCCCCCGACACAGCTGTTCGGTTCCGGCACGGTGCTCGACTCGTCGCGGCTCCGCTACCTCATCGCCCAGCAGACGGGCGTCGCGGTCCAGAACGTCCACGCGTACATCGCCGGCGAGCACGGCGACAGCGAGCTTCCGCTGTGGAGCTCCGCGAGCATCGGGGCCGTCCCTCTGCTCGAGTGGGACGGTCTCGGTGGGCACGGGCCGCTCACCGCAGAGCTCCGCGACGTCATCGCCCGCGAGGTCATCGACTCGGCGTACCGGATCATCGAGGGCAAGGGGGCGACGAACTACGCCGTCGCGCTGGCCGGCTCACGGATCATCGAGGCGATCCTCAACGACGAGCGCCGCGTCCTGCCGGTCTCGTCGCTGCTCGACGACTTCTACGGGATCAGCGACGTCTGCCTGTCCGTCCCGACGATCGTCGGCGCGCGAGGCGTGATGGACCGGCTCGCGGTGCCGATGTCCGTGGACGAGCTCGCCGGGCTGCGTCGTTCGGCGGACGCGCTGCGCTCCGTCGCGCAGCGCTTCGGCCTCTGACTCCGCGGTGTCGCCACCGGGCGGGCGAGGCACGGGACGCCTGACGGGTCCGGGATCCCCGGTGGAGCCCCGGGTGCCCGCGCGACGCGGGCACCCGGGGGCGATCACAGGCTGCGGAGCACGCTCACGACCCGACCGAGCACGGTGGCGTCGTCGCCCGGGATCGGCGAGTACGCGGCGTTGTGCGGCAGCAGCCACACGTGGCCGTCGGCTCTCTTGAACGTCTTGACGGTCGCCTCGCCGTCGATCATGGCCGCGACGATCTCCCCGTTCTCCGCGACCGGCTGGCGTCGGACGACCACCCAGTCACCGTCGCAGATCGCCGCCTCGATCATCGAGTCGCCGCTCACGCGGAGCAGGAACAGCTCGCCGTCGCCGACGAGCTGGCGGGGGAGCGGGAACACGTCCTCGACGACCTGCTCGGCGAGGATCGGACCGCCCGCCGCGATGCGCCCGACGACGGGCACGTACGACGGCGTGGGCACCGACTCGTCTCCGTCCATCCCGCCGAGCAGCCCGCTGCGCGTCCCGTCGGGAGCCGTCCAGGCCCCGACGCCGCGCGAGTCGTCGGGGTGGACGACCTCGATCGCCCGGGGCCGATGGGGGTCCCTGCGCAGGTAGCCCTTGCGCTCCAGGGCGGTCAGCTGGTGCTTGACGCTCGACGGGCTCGTCAGTCCGACGGCCTTCCCGATCTCTCGCATGCTCGGGGGATATCCGCGCGACTCGACGGACGTCCGGATGGTGTCCAGGACCAGGCGCTGCCGCGCCGAGAGCTCGTCGGGTCCCTGGGCGCCGTCGGGCAGCTCGTAGATGGTCGCCAGATCTGCGTCGTGCCGGGACGCGTCCCGTGTGTCCGCCACTGCACCCTCCTTGGTCGGGGCCGCGTGGGCTCCCTGTCCGGTCCTGCGAGCCGCCGACGGCTCTCGGGCTGGTCGCCCTGCGAGCACTCCCGCACCGGTCACCGTCCTGTCAGTGGTCGGTGGTGGGCTGTCCCCGCACCGCCAGCGTAGAGATCACAGTCGTCCAGATCAAACACATGTTCGATCCGGTCTCGACACGTGTCGGCGGTGAGTGGTAGACATCGTACAGACGTTCGACGAACACCCGTTCGAACACGGGGATCGCGGAGCGCCGCACCGTGCAGCGAGACCGGCCCCGACGCCGGCCCGGACGTAAGGGAGAGAGCGACGATGACCGCACTGGTGACCGACCAGCCCTGGCTCGGCCGGGCGCCCGGCTTCGCATCCTCCGTCCGCCGTGCCGGTCGCCCGCCCGCCGGTCGCGCGTCGACTCCGGCCGGTGACGGTCCGCTCCGCCTCACTGCCCGGGGCCGGATCGTGCTCGGGGTGCTGACCCTGCTCGTCGTGGGCGCCGGCATCGTGCCGTGGCAGGCGGGCCGGGCGTCGGCCGACGGGCCGTCCGGAGCGGTCGAGGTCGTGCGCCATGTCGTGCAGCCGGGCGAGACGCTCTGGGGGATCGCGCGTGAGGTCGCAGGTCCGGGCGACGACGTGCGGGACGTGGTCGTGCGGCTCGTCGAGCTCAACAACCTGCCGAGCGCCGGCCTCATGGCCGGGCAGTCGATCGTCGTCCCTGTGGCCTGACCGTCGGTCTCCAGGTCACGGGTCGCCTTGCACGCGGCGAAGGCGGTGGCCTAGCGTCGCCTGGACGTCCACGGCGAACGCGGTCCCGCGTCGTCAGGTCAGCTCGAAGGGGATCGCGGTGCACTGTCCGTTCTGCCGACATCCAGACTCCCGGGTGGTCGACTCCCGTACGTCCGACGACGGCTCGTCCATCCGGCGACGCCGCCAGTGCCCCCAGTGCAACCGGCGGTTCAGCACCGTGGAGACCGCGAGCCTCTCGGTCGTCAAGCGCTCGGGCGTCACCGAACCGTTCAGCAGGGCGAAGATCACGGGGGGCGTGCGCAAGGCGTGCCAGGGCCGGCCTGTGAGCGAGGACGACCTGGCGCTCCTCGCGCAACGCGTCGAGGAGGCGCTCCGCGGTTCGGGTTCGGCGGAGATCGACGCGTACGAGATCGGGCTCGCGATCCTGGGTCCGCTCCGGGAGCTCGACGAGGTCGCCTACCTGAGGTTCGCGAGCGTGTACCAGGCGTTCGACTCCCTGGAGGACTTCGAGGCGGCGATCACCGTGCTGCGCGCCGACCGGACCGCCACCGATGCCGGTGACCCGACCGGAGAGGACGCGACCGTTGCGCCGGGGGGCGCGTCGGCGTCGTAGGTTCGTCTGATGATCGCCGACGACCTGCCGCTGCTCCGTGTTCCCGGCGTCGCCGCCGTCCTCCCCGACGGGAGCGCGGCGATCGTCTCCGTGACCCACCCCGACCTCGACGCCGACGAGTACGTCGGGCAGCTCTGGTCGGTACCGCTCACCGGGGACGACATGCCCGACGCGCACCGGCTCACGCGTGGGCACCGCGACACCGCACCGGACGTGTCGCCGGACGGATGCTGGGTGGTCTTCTGCCGAGCCGAGCCGAAGGGCAAGCCGCAGGTGTACGTCGTGGAGGCGACCGGTGGCGAGCCGGTGCGCCTGACGGACGCCCCGCTCGGCGCATCGTCGCCACGCTTCTCGCCGGACGGCACCCGTGTCGCCTTCCTCGCCCGCGTGCCGGACGAGGGTCGTTACCTGCCTGACGGTGATCCTGCGGCGGAGCCTCCGCGTCACATCACCGAGCTCCGCTACCGGGCGGACGACGTCGGCTTCCTCCGGGACCGTCCGAGGCGCCTCTTCGCGGTCGACGTCCCCGAGGGCGACCTCGTCGGCATCGAGGTGCCGCGACCGGTCGCGCTGACCGCGGGAGACCTGGAGCTCGACGAGTTCCGCTGGCTCCCCTCCGGCGACGCGCTCGTCGCCACGACCGCCCGGCACAGCGCGCGCGAGCACGACCTGCGCGCCGACGTGGTGCTCGTGCAAGCTCGTCCCGAGGGGCCGCCGTCGGCACCCCGGCCGATCACCGATGCCGACGCGGGCAGCACCCTCGACGTCCACCTCGCCCAGCCGTCCGGCGACGGGCGCACGCTGTGGCTCCTCGCGACCGACCTTCGGGAGTCGGGTCTCGAGTTCGTGGCCGCACACACGGGGCTCTACCGCGTGGCACTCGATGCGACGGCCATGCCCGTGACCTCACCGGAACGCCTGACGGACGAGGACTCCACGGCGCTGCTGCGCTCCGTGCTCGTCGAGGTCGACGGGTTGCCGCTGGTCGCCGTCGAGACACGCGGGTCGGTGCACCTGGCCCGCCTGGACGCTGACGGACGGCTCCGGACGGTGCTCGGGGGGACGCACGTGGTGTCCGGAGTCGCGGTGACGGCGGACGGTCGCAGGGCAGTGGTCACGGCGGCCGCGCCGTCGTCGTCCGGTGACCTTCTCGAGGTGGATCTCGGCACGGGTCGGATCCGGGCGCTGACGGACCTGTCGGCGCCCCTCGTCCGCTCAGGCGGGCTGCGGGTGCCGGTCGAGCTGACGGCGAACGCGCCGGACGGGTACGCGGTGCATGGCTGGGTGGTCCGCCCAGATTCCGAGCGGTTCGGCGGCGGTCCGCACCCCACCATCCTCCTGATCCACGGCGGACCGTTCGCCCAGTACACGCACGCGCTGTTCGACGAGGTGCAGGTGCTGGCAGGGGCCGGCTACGCGGTGGTGCTCGGCAATCCTCGCGGGTCGTCGGGGTACGGACGTGCTCACGGTCGCGCGATCCGTGGTGGGTTCGGGACCGTGGACGCCGACGACGTGCTCGCGCTCCTGGACGGCGCCTTGGCGGACCCGGCCCTCGACGGTGACCGGGTGGGCGTGATGGGTGGGTCGTACGGCGGCTACATGACCGCGTGGTTGACGACCCGGACCGATCGTTTCGCAGGTGCGATCGTCGAGCGCGGCTTCCTGGACCCCGTGAGCTTCGTGGGCTCCAGCGACATCGGCTGGTACTTCGGTCTGGCCTACCTGGGCGACAGCCGGGACGGGGGCGAGGTGGCGGTGGCGGCGCAGTCGCCGATGGCGCACGTCGGGGACGTGCGGACGCCGACGCTGGTGATCCACTCCGAGCAGGACTGGCGCTGCCCGGTCGAGCAGGGGCAGCGCTGGTTCGTCGAGCTGAAGCGCCGCGGTGTCGGGGCCGAGCTGCTCCTCTTCCCGGGGGAGGGGCACGAGCTGACGCGGTCGGGCCGGCCGCGTCACCGCCACCAGCGGTTCGAGCACGTGCTCGCCTGGTGGGGCCGTCACCTGCCTGTACAGCAGGCCTGACGGCGGGGCCGACGAGCCCGCCGGTCACCGGCACGGTCCCGGCGGTGGGACCATTGCCCTGGCGTCCACGGCTCGGGTCGGTCAGGCTGACGGTCGGGGCCGACGACGCCCCCAGCACCGAGCACCCCACAGGAGGAGACGCCCATGGCGAACGACGAGAGCAAGCCCGGGGCGGTGACCGAGGACGCGAAGGCGAAGTTCCGGGAGGCGCTGGAGCGCAAGAAGTCCACGCAGCACCGGACTGCCGACGGAAGCTCGAACACCGGTCAGGTGCACGGCTCCGAGACGGCCGGCCCGTCGCAGCGTCGGTTCCAGCGCAAGAGCGGTTCCGCCTGACCCCATGACGACGAACGCCCCCGGCCTCTTCTCGAGGTCGGGGGCGTTCGGCATGTCAGCGCGTCAGGAGAGCACCCGCAACCGCACCGACTCGGGGCGCGACGAGAGGGCCTCGACCACGACCGGGTCGACCGCGGAACCGGCGTCCGTGACCACGTAGCCGAGCTCACCGCGCGTGGCGAGCAACTGGCCCTCGATGTTGACGCCGTGCTCGGCGAGCGTCGCGTTGACGGCGGCGAGCACGCCGGGCACGTTGCGGTGGAGGTAGGCGAGCCTGTGCACACCGGGCGGCTGGTCGAGCGCCACGTTGGGCAGGTTCACCGACAGGGTGGTGGACCCGGTCGCCAGGTAGTCGCGCACCTTCTGCGAGACGAACTGGCCGATCGCCTCCTGCGCCTCCTCGGTCGATCCGCCGGTGTGCGGGGTCAGGATGACGTTGGGCAGGCCCCGCAGCGGCGACTCGAACGGGTCGCCCTTGCGCTTCGGCTCGACCGGGAACACGTCGATCGCCGCACCGCTGAGGTGGCCGGAGACGATGGCGTCGCGCACCGCCGCCGGGTCCACCACGAAGCCTCGCGACAGGTTCAGGAGGACGGACCCCGGACGCATGTGGGCGATCTGCTTGGCGCCGAACAGCCCGGCGTTGCCGCTGCGCCCGTCCACGTGCAAGGTCACGACGTCGGCCGTCTCCAGGAGCTCGTCGAGCGTGTGCATGCGCCTGGCGTTCCCGAGGGCGAGCTTCTCCGCGGTGTCGTAGAACACGACGGACATGCCGAGGTTCTCCGCGAGCACGGACAGCTGGGTGCCGATATTGCCGTAGCCGATGATGCCGAGGGTCCGGCCGCGGACCTCGTGTGCGCCGGTGGCCGACTTGTTCCAGACGCCGTCGTGCATCGCCTTGTCGAACTCGGTGAGCCGGCGCGTGAGCGCGATGATGTCGGCGATCGCGATCTCGACCACGGAGCGCGTGTTGGAGAACGGCGCGTTGAACGTCGCGACGCCTCGTGCGGCGGCGCTCGCGAGGTCGATCTGGTTGGTGCCGATGCAGTACGCACCGATCGCGGCGAGGTCCGGCGCGCTCTCGAGGACGTGCGACGTCACGTGGGTCTTGGACCGGATGCCGAGCAGGTGGACGCCGTCGAGCGCCTCGATCAGCTCGGGCTCGTCGAGCGCCCCGGTGCGCGTCGTCACGTCGAAGCCGGCCGCCTCGAGGATCTGACGGGCCTGGGGGTGGAGGTTCTCGAGCAGGAGGGCTTTCAGCACGCCCCTATGGTGCGCCCCGCGAGGGCCGGAACCTCGGGCGGTCCGGCCCTCGGACACGGAGCTCAGGCGAGTCCTGCGGGAAGTGGTGCTGCATGGAGCACGTGCAGGCTGCGGGTGGGACGGGTCATGGCGACATACAGGTCGCCGGCACTCGCGGCGAGCACCTCGGCGGGCTCCACGAGCACGACGACGTCGAACTCGAGGCCCTTCGCCTCGCGAGGGGTCAGCACCACGAGGGTGGCGTCGAGGTCGGCGGCCGACGAGGTGGTGCCGACCACGGCCGGGACGCCGGCGTCGGCGAGCATCTGCGCGAGCCCGGCCACCCGAGGGGCGGCGGCGAGGATCGCCACCCGGCCGGCGCCGGCCGCGTCGCGGACCTCCGCGGCGGCCTTCTCGGCGCGCCGGGCGGCGGCGACCGCCAGTCCGTCCGCCGGTACCTGCTCGACGACGAGGGAGTCGGGCACCACCCGCGCCGACGTCAGCGGGCTCACCGGGAGGCCTGCCGCGACGGCCACGCTGCGGGCGGCGTCGGCCACCGCCGCGGGGGTCCGGTAGTTGACCGTGAGCTCGGACAGCCGCCACGACGATCGCAGCACCGGGTCGAGCATCCGCCCCCAGTCGCGCGCACCCGCGGCCGCGGTGGTCTGGGCGACGTCGCCGACGATCGTCAACGACCGGGTCGGGACCCGGCGCAGGAGGCTGCGCCACGCCATCGCCGACAGCTCCTGCGCCTCGTCGACGACCACGTGCCCGTACGTCCACGACCTGTCGGCGGCGGCCCGTTCGGCGGTCGTGAGGCTCGGTCCGGTGGTGGCGAAGCGGTCGGCCAGCATCTCGGCCGAGACGATCGCTCCGCTGCCGGTCGACTCGAGCACCTGACGGGCGTACGCCAGCTCGGACGCCCGCCGCTCGGCGGCGGCGCGGGCCTGCGCCCGGGCGGCCTGGTCGTCCTCGCCGAGCAGGTCCGCCGCCTCGTCGAGCAGCGGGACGTCGGCGGGGGTCCACGGCGCGTCCGCCGGGCGCGCGAGCATCTGTCGCTGGACGGGGGACAGCCCGCGGGCGGCCGACTCGAGGCGAGCGGGCTTCGACCACAGGTCCGCCAGGAGCTTCTCGGGGGTCAGGGGCATCCACGCCAGGTTGAGCGCGATACGTACCTCCCGCGTGGTGCGGAGCTCCTCGACGATCTCGCTGCGCTCGTCGGAGGGGACCTCGAACTGCAGCTGGCTCACGTACTGGTCCGCGAGCCGCGCGAGCATGTCGGCGCACGAAGCTGACACGGGCCAGGTTGTGCGGGCGGTGGTTGCGCCGTGCCCGGGCGATGGCCTGCGCGACGTCCTGCGGGCGGACGACGACCGTCCGGCCGTCGACGCGGATCCGGGTGGCCTGGGCCGGCACCCGCTGCCGGTCCTGGACGGCTCGGGCGACGACGTCGGCCATCAGTGCCCGGCCCTTGAGCTCCGCGACGGCCTCGTCCTCGGCGCCGGTCGCGCTGATGCCGGGGAACAGCTCGGCGATCGTGCTCGTCACGACACCGGTCTCCCCGAGCGAGGGCAGCACCTGGTCGATGTACCGCAGGAACGTCCGGCTGGGCCCGACCAGCAGCACCCCCGAGCGCTCGAGGGTCCTGCGGTGCGCGTAGAGCAGATAGGCCGCGCGGTGCAGCGCCACGGCGGTCTTGCCGGTGCCGGGACCGCCCTGGACGACGAGTGCACCTCCCAGCTCGGAGCGGATGATCGCGTCCTGCTCCGCCTGGATGGTGGCGACGATGTCTCCCATCCGACCGGTGCGACCGGCGGCGAGGCCCGCGAGCAGGGCGCCCTCCCCGGACAGGCCGGAGAGGCGGTCGTCGCCCTCGCCGCCCAGCAGGTCCAGGTCCAGCACCTCGTCCTCGACGCCGGTCACCGTGCGACCCTGCGTGACGACGTGCCGTCGCAGGACGACACCGTCGGGATGCGCCGCCGTGGCCCGGTAGAACGCCTGGGCCGCCGGTGCGCGCCAGTCGGTCAGCAACGGCGTCTGGTCCTCGTCCGTCAGCCCGAGCCGGCCGATGTAGCGCAGGGACTCGTCCTCGAGGTCCAGCCGGCCGAACACCAGCCGCTCCTCGACGGCCTCGAGCTGCGCGATGCGGTCCTCGTACAGCGTGGCGAACGCGTCGCGCTCGCTGCGGTTCTGGGGTGAGCCCGAGGGGCCCGTCCGGCGCACGTGCGCCAGGCGCTCACGCGTCGCCGCACGCAGCGCGTCCAGGCGGGCGTAGCGCTCGTCCACGGCCGCCTGCTCACCGGCGAGCTCGCTGTCTATCCCTGCCACTACGTGTTCTCCTGTCCGCCGGGGAACCGGCGTCGACGTCCCGCCGCAGCAGCGTCCGGCGGCGGGGGCGGCGCGGGCGCGCGGGCGGCCGTCCATTATCCGCCTGACGGGCGCGAACGCACGCATCCGTCCGGGTGGCGCCGTGCCTCCGAGGCGCGCGAGCCCCGGTCACGCTCTACGCTCTGTCGAGCCTGGAGAGAGGAGCCCAGTGACCCAGATCCCCACCACGGCAGGTCCTGAGCGCCACAGTCATGCCCCGGCCACCGCGCGCGACGGCGTCATCAAGCTGCTGCTCGTCGAGGACGACGACGGCGACGCGATGCTCGTCCGCGAGCACCTCGACGACGCGGGCCTCGTCGTGGACCTCGTCTGGAGCCGAACGCTCGACGACGCCCTCGACCACCTCGACGTCGACTGCGTGCTGCTCGACCTCGGACTGCCGGACGCCATG
Organism: Cellulomonas sp. URHB0016; assembly: GCF_054057935.1. Lineage (NCBI taxonomy): Bacteria > Bacillati > Actinomycetota > Actinomycetes > Micrococcales > Cellulomonadaceae > Cellulomonas > Cellulomonas sp. URHB0016. The sequence goes on from NZ_JBSRZU010000001.1 coordinate 4,337,036, forward strand.
GGCATCGGCGCCCTGGAGCGCCTGCTCGCCGCGGGGGCGCCGGCGGTGGTCGTGCTGACGGGCCTCGCGGGGAACGACGCCGGCCTGCGGGCCGTGGCGGCCGGTGCCCAGGACTACCTGGTCAAGGGCGAGGTCGACGGCGAGCTGCTCGGGCGCTCGGTGCGCTACGCCGTGCAACGCCGTCAGCTGGAGCACGCGGGCCGCGAGCTGTACCGCGGCATGGTCCGTGCCGAGGAGACCAACCGGCTGGAGCGGGCGCTCCTGCCGACCCCCGCCGTGCGCGACGAGCGCCTGGAGGTCGGGGTCGGCTACCGCGCGGGGCGCGACGGCCTGCTGGGCGGTGACTTCTACGACGTCGTCGAGCGGCCCGACGGGACCGTCCTGGCGATGGTCGGCGACGTGTGCGGGCACGGCCCCGATGAGGCGGCCCTCGGAGCGACCCTGCGGACGGCGTGGCGCACGCTGGTGCTGGCCGACGTGCCCGCCGAGGCCGTCCTGCCTCTCCTGGAGCGAGTCCTGGCCTCCGAGCGGGCGCGGCCGGAGATCTTCACGACGGTCTCGATGCTCGCCGTCGCCCCCGACCGGACGTCGGCGGACCTCTACCTCGCCGGTCACCCCGTCCCGCTGCTGCTCGGCGCACCGTCGTCGCTCCTGCCGACGCAGCTGCGGGGGCGCGCGCTCGGGATCCCGGTCGCGGGCGACTGGGTGCCTCACCGGCTGGAGCTCGGTGAGCGGTGGCGCATCCTGCTGTACACGGACGGCATCCTCGAGGCGACGGTGCGTGGCGGTCCGGAGCGGGTCGGCAAGGCGGGACTGCTCGCGCTGGTGGACGCGGCCGTGGCCTCCGACGGTGACGCAGGGCCTGACGTGCTGGTCGACCGCGTGCTGCGTGACGTGCGCGAGCTGCACGGCGGGAACCTGGTCGACGACGCCGCCGTGGTCGTCGTCGGGTGGAACGCGTGAGCGTTGCCCGGCCGCTCGTGCGGCGGACGTCGACGCTGCGCGGACGCCTCCTGACACTGCTCGTGACGGCCGGCGTGGTGCTCGGCCTGGTGCTGACGGCCACCGGTCTGGTGTTCGCGCACCTCGTCGACGTGCAGCGCACGGTCACGCAGGAGTACTTCATCGCCATCACGCAGGCGAACGCCGCCTACGTCCAGCTCGTCGACGCGGAGACGGCCGTCCGCGGCTACGCGCTCACGGGCGACCCCGTCACGCTCGAGCCCTTCGAGCGGGCGCAGGAGTCGGACGTCGACTTCGCGAACCTGGCGGACCGGGTGTCGACCACGGCGGACGACGCCGAGCTGGTCGAGGCCGCCCGGGTCGCCGCGCAGGCGGCCGAGCGGTGGGAGGACGAGTTCGCGGCGCCGCTGGTCGCGCAGATCGAGGACCAGGGCCCCGAGTCGGTGCAGCCTGCGCAGGTCGAGGCCGGCACGGACCTGTTCGACCACACGCGGGCGGCGGCGGACGCGTACCTCGACCGCCTCGGGGTGATCCGGTCCTCCGCCGTCGCCGAGCTGGACCGGTGGACGGGCATCGCGTCGTCCATCGTCGCGGTGCTCGTGCTCGCCGCCGTCGCCGTCGGGATCCTCCTCTGGATCGCGCTGAAGCGCTGGGTGGTGAACCCGGTGGACGCGCTGGCCGCCGACGCGCGCGCCGTGTCGTCGGGGGACCTGGAACACCCCGTCGAGGCCACGGGCCCCGGGGAGATCGCCACCTTGGCGGCAGACGTCGAGAAGATGCGCGTGGCGCTCGTGCGCCAGGTGCAGACGGTCGAGGCGAGCCGGGCGCAGATCGTGCAGGCGCACGACCTGCTCACCGAGCAGGCGGAGGAGCTGCGGCGCTCGAACCGTGACCTGGAGCAGTTCGCGTACGTCGCGTCCCACGACCTGCAGGAGCCGCTGCGCAAGATCGCCAGCTTCACCCAGCTCCTGCAGAAGCGCTACGGCGGCCAGCTCGACGAACGGGCCGACCAGTACATCGAGTTCGCGGTCGACGGTGCCAAGCGGATGCAACGCCTGATCCAGGACCTGCTCGGGTTCTCGAGGGTGGGCCGGCTCGGGGGAGAGGTCGTCGAGGTCGACCTCGGCAGCGCGCTGGCCGAGGCCACGAGCAACCTGGAGCAGTCGATCGAGGAGTCGGGCGCAGTCGTCACGCACGACGAGCTGCCGGTCGTCCGCGGCGAGGGCGCCCTGCTCGTCCAGCTGTTCCAGAACCTGGTCGGCAACGCGGTCAAGTTCAGGCACCCGGACCGTGAGCCGCGCGTCCACATCAGCGCGCAGCGCGCCGACGACGGCTGGCAGCTCGAGTGCCGCGACAACGGCATCGGGATCGACGCACAGTACGCTGACCGCGTGTTCGTCATCTTCCAACGGCTGCACCCGAAGGACGTGTACGAGGGCACGGGCATCGGTCTCGCCCTCTGCAAGAAGATCGTGGAGTTCCACGGCGGCCGCATCTGGATCGAGTCGCCGGAGGCTGCCGGGACGAGGATCTGCTGGACGCTGCCCGACCGACTGTGAGCTGAGCGCCCGGCAGGGCGAGAACGGAGCACCTGTGCCGAACCCCAAGACGATCGACGTCCTCCTGGTGGAGGACGACCCGGGTGACGTCCTCATGACCACCGAGGCCTTCGAGCACAACAAGCTCCGCAACCGGCTGTCGGTGGTCCCGGACGGTGTGAGCGCGCTGGAGTTCCTCCGCAAGGAGGGTCAGCACGCCGACGCCCCCACCCCGGACCTGATCCTCCTGGACCTCAACCTGCCGCGGATGGACGGGCGTGAGGTGCTGCAGGCGCTGAAGGCCGACGAAGCGCTGCGCTCGATCCCGGTCGTCGTCCTCACGACCTCGGAGGCGGAGGAGGACGTCGTGCGGAGCTACTCCCTGCACGCGAACGCCTACGTCACGAAGCCGGTCGACTTCGACCGCTTCATCGACGTGGTCCGCCAGATCGACGAGTTCTTCGTCGAGGTGGTGCGCCTCCCGGGTCGCTGACTGGGCCGCTCTCCCGGGGAAGAGTTCGCCGCCCCGCTGCGTTGTGGCCCGGTGTACCTGCCCGACGAGGCAGGCGGTGGACGGAAGTGAGTGCACACGCATGTTGAACCCCTCGGACATCTACGACGTCGACCCGGAGGTCGCCGCGCAGCTGGCGGCTCGTGCGCCGGAGGGCTCCGGCCCGGTGCTCGTGCACGCCGTCCGAGGCTTCGTCGACGCCGGGAGCGCCGGCACCCTGCTGGCCGAGCACGTGACCGACGAGCTGTCCAGCACGCGCCTCGTGACCTTCGACGTGGACCAGCTCCTCGACTACCGGTCGAGGCGGCCGATGATGACGTTCGACGCGAGCACCTGGAGCGCGTACGAGGAGCCCGAGCTCGTGATCGACGTGGTCGACGACGTCAACGGGGTCCCGTTCCTGCTCCTGCACGGGGTCGAGCCCGACGTGCAGTGGGAGCGTTACGTCGCCGCCGTCAGGCAGATCGTCGAACGGTTCGACGTGCAGCTCACCGTCGGCGTGCACGGCATCCCGATGGGCATCCCGCACACCCGGCCCATGTCGGTCACGGCGCACGCGACCCGTCCCGAGCTCGTCGCCGACCACGCCGCGTGGTTCGGCACGGTGCAGGTCCCCGCGAGCGCGAGCGCGCTGCTCGAGCTGCGGCTCGGGCAGTCGGGCCACGACGCGATGGGTTTCGCGGTGCACGTCCCGCACTACCTCGCCCAGTCGGCCTTCCCGCAGGCGACGGTCGCGGCGCTGCACAGTGTCGAGCGGGCCACGGGGCTCGATCTGAGGGCAGGGGCTCTCACGGAGGCCGCCGACGAGGCGATGCGCGAGATCGAGCGCCAGGTGGCGGGCTCGGAGGAGGTCTCGACAGTGGTCCAGGCGCTCGAGGAGCAGTACGACGCGTTCGCCCGGAGCGCCGGCCGGACGAACCTCCTCGCAGGGTCGGCGGACCTGCCGACAGCCGACGAGCTGGGCGCGGAGTTCGAGCGGTTCCTCGCCCAGCAAGGGGACGACGACCCTCGTCCGTGAGGGCGGGCCAGCGCTCGTGGCGGCACCTTTACCGGATCGTTGTCGGAGTGAGCCAGACGGGTGTCCGAAAACGTGGCGTAGCCCACACTGCCGTGCAAGGATTCCTGCGTTGCAGTGACATGCTCGCTCGACCGGCGCCGATCCCGGGGTGTCCTCCAGGGTCGGATCCCGCCAGCCGTCCAGGCTGGGCCACCCGGTGCAGGACGTGAGGCATTGCGGCACGGCACGGGCAGAAGGCGCGGCCGTCACCGGTTGGACAGAAGGAACAGAACATGGCGCAGGGTGCTGTCAAGTGGTTCAACGCCGAGAAGGGCTACGGATTCATCGCCCAGGACGGCGGCGGCGCGGACGTCTTCGTCCACTACTCCGCGATCGACTCGTCCGGCTACCGCTCGCTCGACGAGGGTCAGCGCGTCGAGTTCGAGATCACCCAGGGCGACAAGGGCCCGCAGGCGGAGAGCGTCCGACCGCTCTGACGCCCTGCTGACGGTCGCCCGGCGGCCGATCGTGTGACGCGAGGGCCGCACCGTCTGGTGCGGCCCTCGCGTCGTTCCCGGCCGTTCGCCGGCTCAGCGGTCGGCCGACTGCGAGCCGCGGCCGGCCGACGGGTCCACCTCGGGATCCCGCAGCGCCTGCCCACCGGCACGGAATGCCAGGACGTCGGCGCCGTGGAGCAGTCGCGCCGGCGCCGGAAGGCTGCGGATCGCCCGCTCCAGCGCGGCGGACCCGAGCAGCACCGGGTCGTCGGTCGCCGCGAGCACCACGTTGCCGTACCCGCGCCCCCGCAGCAGCGCGGGCTCGGCGACCACGGCGACGTCCCTGAACACGGCAGCCAGGGTCGCGACCTCGGAACGTGTCGTCGCCAACGGTGGCCGGTCGGCGCAGTTGGCGAGGTACGCCCCGCCGGGCCGCAGGACCCGCGCGACGTCCTGGGTGAACTCGAGCGTCCGGACGTGCGCCGGGGTGGCGTCGCCCGCGAACACGTCGCGCACCACCACATCGACCGACGCCGACGCCATCGTGGTGAGCTGCTCCCGGGCGTCGCCCGCCCGGATGCGGAGCGCCGGAGCCCGGGGCAGGTCGAACCAGCCCCGGACGAGCTCGGGAAGCGTGGTGTCGAGCTCGACGGCCACCTGCAGCGAGCCCGGCCGTGTGGCGTGCACCCACCGGGCGAGCGTGCATCCGGCTGCGCCGAGGTGCACCACGGCGAGCGGCTCGCCAGGAAGGCCGATGCGGTCCACGACGGCCGCCACCTGCTGCATGTACTCGAACACGAGCCGCGTGGGATCGGCCAGGTCGAGGTAGGAGCTCGGCACGTCGTTGACCAGCACCGTGACGGCGTCCGGGTCGTCGGGGTCGACGACGAGCTCGACGGTCCCCGTCGGGATCGGCACGGGCCCCGTCGGCCAGGACGCCCGTCGTGTCGGTGGTCGCTGGGAGAGTTGCGCGCGTCGAGCACTGCGTTCACGGCCTGGCATGCGACACACGGTACGCAGCACGGACGCGCGCTCGGACCGCTGCGCTTGACGGGTCTCGAACACGTGTTCGATAGTGGGTCGACGGAATCCGCTACTGCCCCAGGGATGGAGGTACCAGATGGCACGCCAGATCCACCGACAAGGACCGGGTGCGACCCTGGGCACGGGTCCGGGAACCGCTCCGGGCTCCGATCGGGTCGCCGAGCTCTTGAGGCGTGCCGACGGGGAGCTGCTCGCCGCACAGTTCTCTCCCGAGGCGTGGGAGCAGTTCTCGCACGCGCATCTCGCGGCGCTGCGAGCGGGCGCTGCCGTCGTCGCTGCCCAGGGCCGTCCGGGCAGCCGACGCGCCCCGCGGTCGGTCTGGGAGCTGCTCGACGTCGTCGCGCCCGAGCTCGCGCGCTGGTCCGCCTCCTTTGCGGCCGCTGCGACGCTACGTTCGGCCGTCGATGCCGGGCGGTTCGACGTGATCTCTCCCGAGCGTGCCGAGCAGGCGGTGTGCGACGCCGAGGACTTCGTCGACGCTGCTCGCGCCATGCTCCAGCTGGGCTCCGCCACCGGGGGCTGGGCTCCCGGGAGGGTCGCCGCCGACGCGTCCTGAGGAACCAGTACGGCAGGTGCTCCGACGCGGGACCGGCGTTGAGCTCGGCGCGGCCGGTCCGCACGCACGCCGCGCGTCCGACCGCCGGACACTCACCCGTTCGCTCCGGCTCTCCAACCCACGCGCAGGGAGCAGGGGGTGGATCTCGTCGCGCGCGAGTCTTTCACCCATGGCGATCTCGGAGGGCGGCCGGTGCGGTTCGTGGGAGACGGGAGTCGACGCGTTGCCGCGGGTATCTGTCCTGGTCCGGCGATCGACCCCGGGCCAGGCGACGGGCGAGCCGCCCGCCACGCACCGGGATGCCCGTCGTGTGTCGGCGTGGGCTCGTGGCCGGTCCGGGGCCGCAGCGGTCCAGACAGGCCCTCGAAGGGTGTGTCTGCAGGTCCGTTCGACTACCACCATCGTTCCCGCCGATCTATCCTGAACCCGTCATGGGTTTTCCTTGGTGCAACGGGGGTCAGGATGCCTCTCTCCGAGTACGAGCAGCGCGTACTTGAGCAGATGGAGCGCCAGCTGACGTCTGACGACCCTCGGCTCGCGAACACGCTGACGCAACGCGGGCGACGCCCGTTCGGCCGTTACGCGATCGCAGGGACTGGAGCGGTCGTCGGTCTGCTCGTTCTCGTGCTCGGTGCTGCGAACAGCACGGCATGGCTGGGTGTGATCGGGTTCGTCGTGATGTTCGCGGCTGTCGCGTTCGCCTTCGCGAAGCCACGCAGCGCGGCGCGTCGCGGGCCTCAGGGCACCGTGCAGCCGGACGGCGCCATCAAGCCCTCGGCAGCGTCACGTCCGAAGAAGGCCGGCCTCATGGCGCGGCTCGAAGAGCGCTGGGACCGTCGCCGCGGCGAGAGCGGCCGCTGACCTGAATCGCGACGACCGCCGGCACGACGACGTGCCGGCGGTCGCCTGAACTGTTCCGACACTCCGGCGCCCGGACGTTGCCTTGGTCGCCGGATCGGCTCAGCCGGTGACGACGCACCGTGCTGGGCCTCGACCGCCGCGGCACGGAGCAGCCCCACGGAGCCGTGCGCCGGACGGACGTCGCACCGGCAGGCTGTGGGCGATCCGCGCCGCAGCGCCTGGGGACAGGTCGCTGGGGGTCAGGTCGTGCGGGAGGCGGCGTCGGTCCCCGCAGGCTCGCCGGCCGCGGCCGGGCGCTCCTTGAGGTGCGCCTCGACCCCGCCGACGAGCTCCACGACCCACTGGTCGAGCTGATCCGGATCGAAGTCGATGGGCTCACGTGCGTACCGTTCGTGCTCGACGGTGCGGGCGAGCGAGACCAGCGCGGCCTCGGGTGGTCCGCTCAGTGCCGCACCCGAGACGGTGCGCAGCTGGTCCTGCACGGTGATGACGGCGCCACGGGGAGTCGTCGAGTCGGTCCAGGTGAGGCCGCGGTTCGCGAGTCCGCGCCGGGCCCGCAGCCAGGCCCTCTCGGGCGTCAGGTCGGCCCGGGTCCGGGTCCGGCGCCGCGCGACGGTGAGGCCGAGGATGCCCGCGATCAGGACGAAGCCGGCGACCACGCCCACGGTCACCCAGTCGTTGTCGGTCGACTGCGGGGCACTGGTGGCCGGCGCACCGCCCTGCTGGGTCGCTGCGACCGACGGCGCCACGCCGCTGGGCACAGCCTCGGAGGGCTGGCTGCCGGGCTGCGAGATCGCGGTGAACGGGTCGCTCCAGATCGGGGGTGCGCCGGTCTGCACGGCAGGGGTCGGCTCGAAGCGGACCCAGCCGGAGCCCTCGAAGTAGAGCTCGGGCCAGGCGTGCGACTTGCGTCCGGTGACGACGTACTGCCCGTCACCGTCGTTGTCCCCAGGCAGGAACCCGACGCCCACGCGTGCGGGGATACCGAGGGTGCGGGCGAGCACCGCCATCGATGTGGCGAACTGGACGCAGTAACCGCGTCGCGACCGGAGGAAGTCCCATACGGCGTCGGTGCTGCGGGCGGGCGCGACCCGGGTGTCGTACGCGAAGTTGGTGTCCGCGCGGAAGTACGACTGCAGGTCCATGGCCTGCTCGTACGGTGTCGTCGCGTCCTGCGTCAGCTCCCGGGCCAGGGCGGCGATGTCGTCGGAGTGGGACGTGGTCGGGACGGTGAGCGACGCCCCGTCGTCGCCCGGGTCGCCGATCTCCTCATCCGCCAGCTCGTCGGCCGTCAGCGCGGGGACCTGGACGACCATCGCGTAGTGCATCCCGTCGAACGTGCTGCGCTGGCCCACGACCTCGTCGCGCAGCTCGTCGTATCCCCAGGCTCCACCCACGTCGACCGTCCGGGGAAAGGTGCTGACCGGCAGGTGCCGCTCGCGCAGCGAGCCGACCTCGATCTGCACCGTCGCGAGCGTGCCCCGCGAGGCGTCCGGCGCGCTGCCGCGGATGGTGCGGTCGGACGTCAGGAGCTCGTCGCGGTCCCACGCGGTGCTCGTATCACCGTCGTCACGCTGCCAGCTCTGCCCGTCGAACGACGTGAGGGTGAACGCCCGCAGCGGGCCCACGAGCCGCGCGGTGACGGTCTCGACGGGGTCGGCCGACGCACTCGGCGACGGTTCGTCGGGCGCAGGCGCGAGCGAGGGCTCGACGCCGTCGGCGCCCTCGACCGTGTAGCGCAGCACCACCTGGCCCGACCGCGTGCCGAGGCTCTCCCGCAGATCGAGGCTGTCGCTGAGCTGCAGCGGACCGACCGGGCCGGTGCCGAAGTCCGGCAGGCTCAGGGACGCCCATCCCGGCAGGGCCGCGACGACCGGGCCGGCGACCAGGGTGGCCACGACGACGGCGGCGGCGCAGACCACGGCGGTGCCGACCCGCCGGCCCCCGTCGCTGTGCGCCGCTGCCGGTGCCGCGCTCAGGGCGAGGAGAAGGAGGTAGGCGAGGCCGGACCACGCCAGCGCCCACGGGCTCGCCGGGAAACCGAGGACCACGGCGGGGAACCAGAGCGTGACCAGGACGAGACCGGCCCACGCGGGTGAGCCGAGCCCGACCGCGACCAGGTCGGAGACGAGCAGCACGGCCAGCGCGCCCGTCACGACGAGGAGCTCGGCCGGACGGATGCCCGGCATCGGGACGAGCGACTGGTTGATGACGGTGAACCCCTCGCGGGCCGTCGCCATCGTCCGCTCGAGCGCACCGACGTCGGGCAGCACCTGGATCCGTCCCGGGGGAGCGCCGTACCGGACCACGAGGCCGGCGACCGAGACGAGGAGCCCTGCGAGCGTCGGTGCCCACCAGGAGCGCGTCACGGACCGGACGCCGGCGCACACGGCGGCGACGAGGACGATCGCGACCCAGGCCCTGACGAGCCACGTCGTGCCGTCGATGAGGCCGGTGAGGGCCAGCAGGCTCGCACCGGTGGCGACGCCGCACAGCCCGGTCGCCACCGTGGCGCGGGGGCCCCGAGGGATCCGAGCGCGCGCGGTCATCGCACGCTCCCGAGCAGGCGGAGCCAGCACGCCACGATGTCCTCACCGGGGACGACGACGCAGGCCCGCCAGCCGGCCCTGTGCAGGGCGTGCACGGTGTGTTCGGCCTCGCGCTGCTGGCCGGGGTGGGATCCCTCGGCACGGACGACTGCCCAGCCCTGAGCGGTGTCTGCGACGTGCGCGAGCGCGGCCCGGGCGGTCGCACCGAGCGGTCCCAGGACGGCCAGGACGATCTCGCCACCCGCGTCGGTGCTCTCGAGGAGGTGCGCCGCCGCGACGAGCTCTGCGTCGGCCTGCTCCACGGAGCGCGGCAGCTCCAGGTCGACCGTGCGGTCCAGGAGGGCGGCGCGTACCGACGGTCCGGTGCGGGCATGCACGAACCCGACGGAGGACCGGCCGGCACTGCCCGTACCGGCCTGCGAGGCGGAACCGCCGACCATGCGGACGGGATGCCCTGCGTCCAGCATCGCGAGCGCCATCGACGAGGCGAGCGAGATGGTCCACTCCAGGGCCGCAGGCCTCGCCGGGAGGTCGAGGAGGACCGAGACCGGCCGCATCCCCGCACGCTCGTCCGACCGGACCATCAGCGCCCCTCGGCGGGCGCTGCTGCTCCAGTGCACACGCCGCAGGTCGTCACCCTCGCGGTAGTCGCGCAGCGAGGCGTCGTCGGTGGACGGGGTGCGCGCGCCGAGCGCGACGCGGTCGGGCTCGCCGACGAGGACGTCGGACGGCGTGGGCAGGGGCACCACGGCGGGCCACACGACGACCTCGGCCGGGTCGCCGAGGGTTGCCGACGTCCGGGCGACGCCGAACGGGTCCGTGCGCGTCACCACGAGCGGGCCGAGCGGCCAGCGCCCCCGGCGGGCGGCCTGGACGGTGTAGCTGACGGCGACGCGCTGCGAGCTGCGGGTGACGCGGGCCCGCAGCGGCCGCCCCGCGGAGAGCTCGGTGGCGGCCTGCTCGGCGAAGCGCAGGCCGGCGAGCCGCACGCGGGCCGCCTGGTCGGCGGCGGTGATGACCACCTCGACCCGCGCCTCGTCGCCGGCGTGCACGGGGTTGGGGGTCGTGCTGCGCATGATCGAGAGGCGGTGCCGACCGCGGCCCGGATCGAGCATGCCGACGCCGATCGCCGCTCCGACGACGAGAAGCAGCGCGAGCGACCCGATCCGTACGAGGTCGACCGCACCGAGGAACACGCCGACCAGCAGCACGAGGATGCCCGCGAACCCGAGCCCCCAGCCACGGGCGGTGGGTCGGAGACGCATCAGCCGGTCGCGCGACGGGCGCGCGCCGTCCCGACGCTCACCGGGAGCGGGATCCGCTCGACGATCTCCGCCACGATGTCCGACGTGCTGCGCCCCGAGAGGCGGGACTCGGTGCTGGGCAGCAGCCGGTGCGCGAGCACCGGCTCGGCGAGCTGCTGCACGTCGTCGGGCAGCACGTGGTCGCGACCGCCGATGGCGGCGAGCGCCTTCGCGGCCCGCAGCAGCTGGATCGCGGCGCGCGGGGAGGCGCCCAGTCGCAGCCCGTGGTCGTCGCGCGTGGCGGTGACCAGGTCGACGACGTACCGCTTGACCGAGGGTGCCGCGTACAGGCGGCGGGCCGTGTCGATGAGCGCGCCGATGGCGGCCGCGTCCGTCACGGGGCGCAGCTGGTCGAGGGGGTCGGAGGTCTCCTGCAGGTCGAGCATGTCCAGCTCGGCGTCGATGCTCGGGTAGCCGACCGTGAGCCGCGCCATGAAGCGGTCGCGCTGCGCCTCGGGGAGCGGGTACGTGCCCTCCATCTCCACGGGGTTCTGTGTCGCCACGACGAGGAACGGGCGCGGCAGGGGGTACGTGCGGCCGTCGACGGTGGCCTGCGCCTCCTGCATGCACTCGAGGAGCGCCGACTGGGTCTTCGGGGACGCGCGGTTGATCTCGTCGCCGATCACCACGTGCGCGAACACCGGCCCTGGTCGGAACTCGAACTCGTGCGTCTGCGTGCGGTAGATGTTGACGCCCGTGAGGTCGCTCGGCAGCAGGTCCGGCGTGAACTGGATCCGGCCCACCGAGCAGTCGATCGTCCGGGCGAGCGCCTTGGCGAGGGTCGTCTTGCCGACACCCGGGACGTCCTCGAGCAGCAGGTGACCCTCGGCGAGCAGCACGGCGAGAGTGGTGCGGACGAGCTCGGGCCGCCCGGTCATCACCGTCTCGATGCCCGCTTGCATCCGGGTCGTGGTGTCGACGACGTCGTCGAGCTCGCTCGACGACGGCACGGCCTGCAGCATGGCGCCTCCCTTGGCGGAACTGTGACGAGCCTAAGCGAAGGGCGGGCCCGAGGTACCCACGTCCCCTCCACTTCGCCCCACCACGGACGTGCGTCGCGCCCGCGGCAGCACGCAGCGTGCCGGTCGAGCGTCCTGTTCGTCCAGGAGCGTCCGGTCTTGCACGTTCCCGACACGCCCGCGCGCCCCGGGGAGCCGACTGGCCCTCCACTTCACTCCACCGCCGTGACCTGCGCGTTTATGGTGAAGAGCGGGTGAAAAGGGGTCTTTCCCAAGTGGCCGGTGGAGGGAAGTGGAGTACCGTGGAGGCACGTGGTGAGGCGGGGGGTGCAGCACCTCGACCGGCACGCGACCTGCACGTGACACCTGGGAGGGAGGCGGGGTGACGCATGACGCGTCCGTCGGCTTCGTGGGGTCGTTCGCGCCCTTCCTCGGTACCTACACACCGCGCCTCGACGAGAAGGGGCGGCTCATCCTTCCGGCCAAGTTCCGCGGTCAGCTCGCTCCGGGGCTGGTCATGACACGCGGACAGGAGCGGTGCCTCTTCCTGCTGCCGATGGACGAGTTCCGCCGCATGCACGACCAGCTCCGACAGGCGCCGGTCACCAGCAAGCAGGCCCGCGACTACCTGCGCGTGTTCCTGTCGGGCGCGAGCGACGAGCTCCCGGACCGACAGGGCCGCATCTCGATCCCGCCGATGCTGCGCAGGTACGCCGGGCTCGACCGCGACGTCGCCGTCATCGGAGCGGGCACGCGGGTCGAGATCTGGGACCTCGAGGCATGGGAGACGTACCTCGCGGAGCAGGAGGCCGGCTATGCCGACACCGCTGAGGAGGTCTTCCCGAACGGCCCGTTCTGACCGCACGCGTGACCGCCTGCTCGCACTCGCACAGCACCTGCCCGACCGCACGACCCGCAGCACCGTCCAGCACGTAGGCCGAGCTCCCGTCCGACGAGACCTCCTCCCGTCCTCCTGACGCACTTCCCCGGCGTCAGAGGGTCGGTGGGGGATCTGGTCGGACGGCGCAGGGGCCGCCCGACCACGCACCTGTCCGGCACCGTACGAGAGGAGCAGACATGACCGACGACGCCGCCACCCGGCACACGCCCGTGCTGCTCCGGCGTTGCCTCGAGCTGCTCGAGCCCGCGCTCGCCGCGGACGGGGCCGTCATGGTCGACTCGACGCTCGGCATGGGCGGTCACACCGAGGGCGTGCTGCGGGCGTTCCCGCACGTGCGTGTCGTGGGGCTCGACCGGGACACGCAGGCGCTCGACCTCGCGGGCCGTCGGCTCGCGCCGTTCGGCGACCGCTTCATGCCGGTGCACGCCGTCTACGACGAGATCGCCGACGTCCTCGACCGGCTCGGCATCGCGCAGGTGCAGGGCGTCCTGATGGACCTCGGCGTCTCCTCGCTGCAGCTCGACGAGACCGAACGCGGCTTCTCCTACGCGCAGGACGCGCCGCTGGACATGCGGATGGACGCCACAGGCGGAGGCCCGACCGCCGCGGACGTCGTCAACGGCTACGACGAGCGCGAGCTCGCCCGCATCCTGCGCGTCTACGGCGAGGAGCGGTTCGCCCCGCGCATCGCCCGGAACATCGTCCGCGCGAGATCCACGGCGCCGCTGACCCGCACGGGGGAGCTCGTGGACCTCCTCCGGGCGAGCATCCCCGCAGCGACCCGCAAGACGGGCGGTCACCCGGCCAAGCGCACGTTCCAGGCCCTGCGCATCGAGGTGAACGGCGAGCTGGAGGTTCTCGAGCGCGCCGTGCCCGCGTCGATCGAGACGCTCGCCGTCGGTGGCCGCATCGTCGTCGAGGCGTACCAGTCGCTCGAGGACCGGATCGTCAAACGCGCGTTCGCGGCCGGTGCCACGTCGAGCGCCCCGCCCGACCTGCCGGTCGAGCCCGCCACGCACGCGCCGTACCTGCGGCTCGTCACCCGGGGGGCCGAGGAGGCCGACGAGGCCGAGCTCGCCCGCAACCCCCGCTCACAGTCCGTCCGTCTCCGGGCGGCCGAGCGGATCCGTCCCACCCCCGACCACATGCGTGGTCCCCAGCCAGGCAGGAGGGCAGCATGAGCGCTCAGTCGGCAGCCCGTACCAGCGCCGCGCGCGCCTACCCGGCACCCGCACGTCCCCGTCCGGAGCAGAGCCCGACTCCTCGGCTCCTGCTCGTCCGCGCGCCGCAGACCACCCGGACACGCGTGCCGTTCGTGCTCGCGTGCATGGCGGTCCTCGCCGGGGCGCTGCTGTCGGCGCTGCTGCTGAACACGCAGATGGCGCAGGGCTCCTACGAGCAGTACCGCCTCGCGAACGAGCTCGGGCGGCTGAACCAGGACCAGAAGGACCTGGTCGCCGAGCTCGACCGCAAGGCGGCCCCGGCGCAGCTCGCCGACGCAGCGCAGGCACTCGGCATGGTGCCCGCCGACGGCACCGGCTGGGTCTCTCTCGCCGACGGCACCGTGCAGGGGGCGCCGGCACCCGCCGGAGCCGGCGGATGACGACGCCGGTCGGCGGGTCGACACGGTCTTCGCCGCGCGCCCCGCACACTGGGCGGATGCCCGCCGACCGACCGTCCGGAGCCACCCGCGCCCCGAGCGGGGCCCGCGCGGCCACCAGAGCCGACCCGGAGGGGTCCGGCACGCCGCTGGTCCCGCGTGCCCGGACCGGCGCCACCGGGAGCGCCGGCAGGACCGGGACCCGCACACCCGGTGCCGGTGGCCGGGCACCGGGCTCGGACGTCGTCCCCGGGCGCCGGCCGGCCGGCCGGGTGCGGGCGGCGGCCGCCGGCGTACCGACTCCGCAGGGCCGCCCCTTGCCCGTCCGCTCGGGTGCACGGGGTCGGATGGCCTTCCTGACCATCGCGATCGTCGTCGTCATCGGTGTGTTCGCCGCGCGCCTGGTGTGGGTGCAGGGCCTCCGAGGCCCGGAGATCGCCGCACAGGCGCGCGAGGCGCGGCTGCTCTCCTTCACGCAGCTCGGCACCCGCGGCCAGATCACCGACGCGAACGGTGTGGCGCTCGCGGCGTCGGTCGAGCGCTACGACATCTCGGTGAACCAGAAGCTCATCGGGACCTTCAGGAGCACCGGGACGCCTGCCGTGCCCGACGGTGCGGCCGGCGCCGCGGCCAGGCTCGCACCGCTGCTCGACATGGGCGCCGCGGAGCTGGGCGGCATGCTCGTGGGTGACCGTTCCTTCAAGTACATCCGCAAGGGCGTCCTCCCCGACGTGGCTCGGCAGATCCACGAGCTGCGCCTGCCGGGCATCTACGTCGACAAGGTCGCCGAGCGCGTCTATCCGAACGGGAACCTGGCCGGGAACGTCATCGGCTACGTGAACTCCTCCGGGTCCGGCCTGGCCGGGCTGGAGCGGTCGCTCGACGACAGGCTGAAGGGGACGGCCGGCTCCGAGACGTACGAGAGCGGGATCCACGGCCAGGCGATCCCGGGCGGCTACTCCAAGGAAGAGCCCGCGAAGCAGGGCGACTCCGTCCAGCTGACCCTGCACTCCGACGTCCAGTGGAAGGCGCAGCAGGCGCTCACGGCGCAGGTGGCCGCGACCGGGGCGGACTCGGGCTCGATCATCGTGATGGACACGCGGACGGGCGAGATCTACGCCCTGGCCGACTCGAACACGGTCGACCCCAACCACCCCGGCGAGTCCAAGGGGTCGCTGTCGAGCGCCGTCTCCGACGTGTTCGAGCCGGGCTCCACCGGCAAGGTCGTCACCATGTCGGCGATCCTGGAGAACCACGTGGCCACGCCCACCGACCAGTGGCAGGTGCCGTACACGTACTCGCCGGACGGCCACGAGACGTTCAAGGACTCCCACGAGCACGGGGTGCTGAACCTGACGACGACCGGCGTGCTCGCCGAGTCCTCGAACACCGGCACGGTGATGATCGGCCAGCAGCTGCCCGTGCAGACCCGCTATGACTACCTGGCGAAGTTCGGCTTCGGGTCCAGGACGGGCATCGAGATGCCCAACGAGTCCGCGGGCCAGCTCCATCCCGTCGAGGACTGGCAGCGCCGCGACAAGTTCGCCGTGCTGTTCGGCCAGTCGGTGTCGGTCACGGCGGTCCAGGCGGTCCAGGTGTTCGCGACGATCGCGAACGACGGGGTCCGGGTGCAGCCGCACATCATCAAGGGCTGGACGTCGGCGGACGGCACCTATACCCCCACCGCGGCCGCACCGACCACCCAGGTCGTCTCGCGGGAGACGGCCGAGACCGTCCTGACGATGATGGGCAGCGTCGTCGACGACGGCACGGGCGCGAGCGCCGCGATCCCCGGGTACCAGGTCGCCGGCAAGACGGGGACCGCACAGAACTGGGTCGACGGCGTGCAGGGCATCACCGCGTCGTTCATCGGCGTCGCGCCGGCGGACGACCCGAGGATCGCCGTGGCCGTCATCCTGCACAACCCGCGGTCGTCCATCTACGGCGGGACGGTCGCGGCACCGGTGTTCAGCGACGTCGCCGGCTACGCGTTGGGCGACCTGGGCGTGGCGCCGTCCGGGGCGACGACGCACCTGTTCCCGACGACGTGGTGACGTCGGTGGCGGGGGTCCGCGCACGGCCCCCCGGACGGCCGTGGGCCGCGTGCCTGCACGGTAGATTCTCCCCATGACGTCCCCGGTCCGGATGCGCCCAGAGCATCCCGTCGCCCACCGGGTGACTGATCTGCTGAGCGTGTTCTCGCTGGTGAGCGCCGGTCGTCCGGTCGACCCTGACGTCAGCTTCACCGGTGTGACGGTGGCGAGCAGCGAGGTCGTGCCCGGTGACCTGTTCGTCGCGGTCCCGGGGCTCAAGGTGCACGGTGCGGCGTACGCGGCCCAGGCCGTCGAGGCAGGCGCCGTCGCGGTGCTGACCGACCCGGTCGGGGCAGAACAGGTCGTCCACCTCGACGTCCCCCTGCTGGTCACGGCCGATCCGCGCGCGTTGGCGGGCCGGGTGGCCGCATGGGCCTATGGGGAGCCGGCGACCGAGATGGTGACCGTCGGCGTCACGGGCACCAACGGCAAGACCACGACGACCTACTTCGTCGACGCGGCGCTGCGGGCGGCGCACGCCCTGACGGCGTTGCTGGGCACGGTCGAGCTGCGGATCGGCGAGCAGGCCGTCGAGAGCCCTCGCACCACGGTCGAGGCGCCGGCGCTCCAGGCCATCCTCGCCCTCGCCCGTGAGCGCGGCGCCACCGCAGTCGCGATGGAGGTGTCGTCGCACGCGCTCGCCCTGGGTCGGGTGCAGGGGCTCACCTTCGACGTCGCCGGGTTCGCCAACCTGCAGCGCGACCACCTGGACTTCCACGGCGACATGGAGGGCTACTTCCGGGACAAGTCCCGCCTCTTCGCGGCGGGTCAGGCCCGTCGGGGCGTCGTGGTCGTCGACGACGAGTGGGGTCGTCGCCTCGTGGAGGAGTCCCCGATCCCCGTCGAGTCGGTGGCCACCCGCGTCGGGACGGACGTCACGGCGGACTGGACGGTGGTCGCGGCCGACATCGGGCTCGACGGTGTCGGTTCGTCCTTCGTGCTGCGAGGGCCCGACGGCGTGGACCACGCCGCGGCGAGCCCGCTCCCGGGTCTCGTCAACGTCTCGAACGCGGCGCTGGCGATCGTCCTCGCGCACGCCGCGGGCGTGGACCTCGACGTCGTCATCGACGCCGTGGCCCACGCGCGCGAGATCCCCGGCCGCATGGAGCGTGTCATCGAGCGGGACGACCGCTGGCCCCTCGCCCTCGTCGACTACGCGCACACCCCCGACGCGCTCGTGCTGGCGCTCGAGGCGGTGCGCCCGATCACGCCCGGACGGCTCGTGCTCGTGTTCGGCTCGGACGGCGACCGGGACCAGGGGAAGCGCCCGATCATGGGTGAGATCGCCGCGCGGCTCGCGGACGTGATCGTCGTCACCGACGAGAACCCCCGTTCCGAGCAGCCGGAGGCCATCCGGTCCGCCATCCTCGACGGGGTGCGGGCGGTCCGTCCGCACCTGACCGACGTGCACGAGGCGGCGAGCCGTACCCAGGCGATCCGCGACGCCCTGTCCCTCGCCACCGCGAGGGACACCGTGATCATCACGGGCAAGGGCCACGAACCGACACAGGAGATCGCCGGCGTGTTCCACCGGTACAACGACCGTGACGTGCTCCAGGCCGCCTGTGCGGGCGAGGCCGACGAGCGGGCGGAGCAGCACGCGTGATCGCACTCACGGCGGCCGAGATCGCGGCCGCGACAGGCGGCGTGCTGCACGCCGAGCCGGACACCGACCCTGCGTCGCTGCTGGTGAGCGGCCCCGTCGTGGTCGACTCGCGCGAGGTCCTGCCGGGTGGCCTGTTCGTGGCCCTGCCCGGCGAGCACGTGGACGGGCACGACTTCGCTGCGAGGGCGGTCGGCGCAGGTGCGGCGCTCGTGCTCGCGAACCGTGAGCTGCGCGACGGTGAGGTGGTGCTCCCCACTGTCGTCGTCGACGACGTCCAGGTGGCCCTCGGTGAGCTCGCCCGGACCGTCCTCGAGCGGCTCCGTGAGGCGGCGCTCGAACCGGGAGGCAGCGGGCTGCGAGTCGTCGGCGTCACCGGCTCGGTCGGGAAGACGACGACGAAGGACCTCCTCGCGCAGCTGTGCGGCAGCGTCGGCCCGACCATCGCACCTGTGAGGTCGTTCAACAACGAGATCGGCCTGCCGCTGACCGTCCTGCGGGCGGACGAGTCGACCCGGTTCCTCGTGCTCGAGATGGGGGCGAGCGGCCTCGGCCACCTGACCTACCTGACGCGCATCGCACCTCCCGACGTGGCGGTCGTGCTCGTGGTCGGACAGGCGCACATCGGCGAGTTCGGCGGGATCGAGGCGGTCGCCCGGGCGAAGTCGGAGATCGTCGCGGGCCTGGTGCCGGGTGGCGTCGCCGTCCTCAACGGCGACGACCTCAGGGTCCGGGCCATGGCGGAGCTCGCACCCGCGGACGTCGTGCTGTTCGGCGAGGCGTCGGACGCAGTCGTCCGCGCGCGCGACGTACGGCTCGACCGGAGCGGGCGGCCGAGGTTCACGCTGGTGGTGCGCACGCCCGAGGGCGAGGAGCTCGCCGACGTCGAGCTGCGCCTGGTGGGCGAGCACCACGTGCACAACGCGCTCGCCGCGGCGGCGGCGGCACGCTCGGTCGGGCTGACCACGACCGAGGTGGCTGCGGGCCTGACGGCGGCGGACGCGCTGAGCCCGCACCGCATGCACGTCGTGGACCGCCCCGACGGCGTGACGGTCGTCGACGACTCGTACAACGCGAACCCGGACTCCATGCGGGCCGCGCTCAAGGCGCTCGCCGTCCTGGCGGGCCAGGACCGCCGCTCCGTCGCGGTCCTGGGCGAGATGCTCGAGCTCGGGCCCGGCTCCCGGGAGGCGCACGACCAGATCGGCCGGCTCGTGGTCCGGCTCAACATCGGTCTCACTGTCGTCGTCGGGGAGGGTGCCCGTGCGATCCGCGACGGCGCCAACCACGAGGGCTCCTGGGGTGACGAGGTGGTCCTCGCGGACGATCTCGAGACCGCCGGACGCTTCCTGGAGCAGGAGCTGCGCCCGGGCGACGTCGTGCTGGTCAAGTCCTCGTACGACGCGGGCCTGTGGCAGCTGGGTGACCGGCTGGTGGGGGAGGCCGTCACGTGAGGGCGGTCCTGCTCGCCGGCGGCCTCTCGATGCTCATCGCGCTGCTCGGCACACCGCTGTTCATCCGGTTCCTGGTCCGCAAGCAGTACGGCCAGTTCATCCGGCAGGACGGACCGACCGCCCACTTCACCAAGCGTGGCACCCCCACCATGGGCGGCGTCGTCATCATCGGCGCGACCGTCGTCGGCTGGGCAGGCGCACTGCTGGTGACCGGCACGCCGCCGCGGGCGTCGGCCGTGCTCGTCCTGTTCCTCATGACGGGGCTGGGGGTCGTCGGGTTCCTCGACGACTACATCAAGATCTCCCGGCAGCGCAGCCTGGGCCTGAAGGCACGATGGAAGATCGTCGGGCAGGGCGTCGTCGGCGTGACGTTCGCGGTGGCCGCGCTGCAGTTCGCGAACAGCACGTTCCGTACGCCCGCGTCGACCCGGATCTCCTTCATCCGCGACACGAACGTCGACCTCGCGTTCGCCGGGGCGACGGTGGCTCTGCTGCTGTTCGTCCTCTGGGCGAACTTCCTGATCACCGCGTGGTCGAACGCGGTGAACCTCACCGACGGCCTGGACGGCCTCGCGACCGGGGTGTCGCTCATCGTGTTCGGCGCGTACGTCATCATCGGCGTGTGGCAGTTCAACCAGACCTGCCAGGAGCTCGCCTCGGCCGGTCCCCGCTGCTACGAGGCACGTGACCCGCTGTCGTTGGCGGTCGTCGCCGCCGCGATCACCGGTGCCTGCTTCGGCTTCCTGTGGTGGAACGCGAGCCCGGCGAAGATCTTCATGGGCGACACCGGGTCGCTCGCCCTCGGCGGTGCGCTCGCCGGCCTGTCGATCGTGTCCCGCACCGAGATCCTCGCGGCCATCATCGGCGGCCTGTTCGTCCTCGAGGTCCTCTCGGACGTCATCCAGATCGGGTTCTTCCGGATGACCGGGAGACGGGTCTTCAAGATGGCGCCGTTGCACCACCACTTCGAGCTGCAGGGCTGGGGTGAGGTCACCATCGTGATCCGCTTCTGGATCATCGCGGGGTTGTTCGTGGCACTCGGGGTGGGGATCTTCTACGCCGAGTGGGTGGCGGGCTAGATGGCGGCCCTCGACCTCGACGGCGCACACGTCGTCGTCGCGGGGCTCGGCGTCACCGGCCGTGCGGCAGCGGACGTCCTCGCGTCCGAGGGCGCCCGCGTGGTGCCTGTCGACGACGCCGCGGACGACGTCATCGGTGCGGAGGAGTTCCTGGCGGGAGCCGGGCTCGACCGGGCTGATCTCGTCGTGGCGTCACCCGGCCTGCCCCCGCACCACCCGCTGCTCACGGCCGCCCTCGGACGCGGGTTGCCGGTCTGGAGCGAGGTCGAGCTCGCCTGGCGGCTGCGCGCTTCCCGACCGAACGGCCACGCGCCGTGGCTCGCGGTCACGGGGACCAACGGCAAGACGACCACGGTCGGCATGCTCGAGGCGATCCTGCAGGCCGGGGGCGAGCGTGCGTCGGCCGTCGGCAACGTGGGGACGCCGGTCGTGCTCGCGGCCACCGACCCTGCGCTCGACGTCCTCGCGGTGGAGCTGTCGAGCTTCCAGCTGCACTTCACGCACACGATGTCTGCCCAGGCCGCGGCCGTCCTCAACGTCGCGCCCGACCACCTCGACTGGCACGGCTCGTTCGACGCCTACGCCGGCGACAAGGGCCGGATCTTCGAGCGCGCACAGCTCGCCTGCGTCTACAACGTGGCGGATCCCCGCACCGCGGACCTCGTCCGGGGGGTCGACGTCGTCGACGGGGCGCTCGCGGTCGGCTTCACGCTCGGCACGCCCGCTGTCGGGCAGGTCGGTCTCGTCGAGGACGTCCTCGTCGACCGCGGGTTCACCCGACTGCGGCACACGCACGCCGCGGAGCTCGGCACCCTCGGCGACCTGGAGCGGCTCGCGGGCCCGGACGGGACCGTGCCCCCGCACGTCGTCGCCGACGCCCTGGCCGCGGCCGCCCTCGCCCTCGCGCACGGCGTCGACCCCGCCGCTGTCCGCGCAGGGCTGCGGGCCTACGAGCCCGGGGCGCACAGGATCTCGCGGGTCGCGACCGTCGACGACGTGGCCTTCGTGGACGACTCCAAGGCGACCAACGCCCATGCGGCCGCGGCGTCGCTGGCGTCGTTCCCGGAGCGTTCGGTGGTCTGGGTGGCCGGCGGCCTCGCCAAGGGAGCCCAGTTCGACGACCTCGTGCGGAGCCGCCGTGACCGCCTCCGGGCCGTCGTGCTGATCGGGACCGACCGGGCGCCGTTGCGCGACGCGCTCGCCCGACACGCACCGGACATCCCGGTCGTCGAGGTCGACGCCGGTGACACTGGGGCGGTGATGACCCGTGCCGTGCAGGAGGCCCGCCGCCTGGCGGTCGCCGGGTCGAGCGTGCTGCTCGCGCCGGCGTGCGCGTCGATGGACCAGTTCGCGTCGTACGCCGTCCGGGGTGAGGAGTTCGCCGCCGCCGTGCGTGCGCTCGGCGAGGGTGCGTGACCCGCCGTGACTGACGTCCGCACCGGCCCGCGCGCGCCTGCGCCGTACCGGGAGACGGAACGCACGGGTTCGGTGGTCGGCCAGTGGAACAGTGCCGTGACCAGCTACTACGTGCTGGTCGGTGCCACCGCGCTGCTGCTCGTCATCGGGCTCGTGATGGTCCTGTCGAGCTCGAGCGTCGAGTCGCTCGACCAGGGCCACTCCGCCTACTCGGTGTTCTTCGACCAGGCGAAGTTCGCGCTCGTCGGGCTCCCGCTGCTCTTCGTCCTGTCACGGACGAGGGTGCGGATCCTCCAGATGTTCGCGTGGCCGGCGCTCGGCGCCGCCCTCGTCTTCCAGCTCCTCGTCTTCGTCCCGGGTCTGGGCCAAGGGGTCGGCGGGAACCAGAACTGGATCCGCGTCGGCGGTATCACCGCGCAGCCGTCCGAGACGATCAAGCTCACCCTCGCGGTGTGGCTCGGTGCCGTGCTGACCCGCAAGCTGCACCTCATCTCGGAGTGGAAGCACGCGCTGATCCCCGCCGTGCCCGTCGCCGGGCTCGCCGTGCTCGTCGTCCTCGCGGGCCACGACCTCGGGACGGCCCTCGTGCTGCTGATGCTGGTCGCCGGAGCCCTGTTCGTGGCAGGGGTGCCGCTGCGGATGTTCGCGCTCGCCGCGCTCGCGGGTGCCGGGGTGGCCACGCTGCTCACCGTGACGAGCGCCAACCGCACGGCCCGCATCATGAGCTGGCTCTCCAACGAGTGCGACGCCCAGAGCGCGTGCTACCAGACGCTGCACGGCGGCTGGGGTCTCGCGAGCGGAGGCTGGGGCGGCAAGGGGCTCGGTGAGAGCGCCGAGAAGTGGTCGTACCTGCCCGCCGCCCACAACGACTTCATCTTCGCGATCATCGGTGAGGAGCTGGGACTGATCGGCACGTTGCTCGTCGTCGGCCTCTTCGGACTGCTGGCCTTCGCCATGATCCGGGTGGTCCGCCGCCATCCCGACCCGTTCGTCCAGATCACCACGGGCGCGATCCTCTGCTGGATCATCGGCCAGGCCCTCGTGAACATCGCCGTCGTCATCGGTCTCGCACCGGTCATCGGGCTGCCGTTGCCGCTCGTGTCGGCGGGTGGCTCCGCGCTCATCATGACGATGGCGGCGCTCGGCGTGGTCATCGCCTTCGCGCGGGACGAGCCCGGGGCGGCCGAGGCGCTCGCGGCCAGGGGTGCCGCCGTGCGCCGGTCGCTCGCCGTCGTGGGGCGGGCCCGTGGCTGACGGGCACGTGTCCGGGTCGGTGCTGCTGGCGGGCGGTGGGACGGCCGGGCACGTCAACCCCCTGCTCGCCGTCGCCGACGAGCTCCGGCGCCGCCGGCCTGACGTCCGGCTCACCGTCCTGGGCACGTCCGAGGGCCTCGAGGCCCGGCTCGTGCCCGAGCACGGGCTGACGCTGAGCGTGGTCCCGCGCGTGCCCTTGCCGCGAAGGCCGAGCATCGACCTGCTGCGGCTGCCGGCCAGGCTCCGAGCCGCGGTCCGCGCCGCCGACCGGGCGATCGTCGAGTCAGGGGCGGACGTGGTCGTCGGCTTCGGCGGCTACGTGTCGACGCCCGCCTACCTCGCTGCGCGGCGGCGTGGGATCCCCGTCGTGATCCACGAGCAGAACGCGCGCGCGGGCCTCGCGAACCGGCTGGGCGCGCGGTGGGCCAAGGCCGTCGCGGTGACGTTCCCGGCGACGCGTCTGCGCGGCGCCCAGGTCACGGGCCTGCCGTTGCGGGCGGCCGTCGCCGAGCTCGTCGACGCCCGCGCGGTGGACGCCGCGGGCACCCGGACGTCGGCGGCGGACCTGCTCGGGCTCGACCCGACGCTCCCGACGCTTCTGGTGTTCGGTGGCTCGCTCGGTGCGGCGAGCATCAATGCCGCGGTGGCCGGTGCGGCCCCGGAGCTGCTCGCGGCAGGCGCCCAGGTGCTGCACCTGACCGGGCTCGGCAAGGACGACCCGGTCCGTGCCGCGATCGGCGGCGTGCCCGGTGCCGAGCGGTACCACGTGCTCGAGTACCTCGCCGAGATGCACCTGGCTCTCGCCGTCGCGGACGTGGTGGTCGGCCGTTCCGGAGCGGGCACCGTGAGCGAGCTCGCGGCGCTCGGCATCCCTGCCGTCTACGTCCCGCTGCCCATCGGCAACGGTGAGCAGCGGCTCAACGCGGCACCGGTGGTCGCGGCCGGCGGCGGCCTCCTCGTGGAGGACGACGAGCTCGACGCCGCATGGGTCCGCGCGCACGTCCCGGTGCTGCTGGTGGGCGACACGGCGGCGGAGACCCGAGGTCGGATGGCGGCGGCCGCGGCGGGCGTCGGTGTGCGGGACGCGGCTGGGCGGGTCGCAGCGCTCGTCGAGCGCGAGCTGCCTGCCTCAGGCGCTGCCCCGCCCCTGCAGGACGTCGTGGCGCCGCTGGCACCGGTGCCCCGACCCGACGAGCCCGCGCTGCTGTCGACCTTCGGGCGCGTCCACCTCGTCGGCGTCGGCGGTGCTGGGATGTCCGCGATCGCGGCGCTCCTCGCGGCCCGCGGTCTTGCCGTCAGTGGCTCGGACGCGATCGACGGGCCGGCGCTGCCCGGCCTGCGGGCCGCGGGTGTCACGGTGCACGTCGGGCATGACGCCGCGCTCGTGGACGAGGTCGACACGCTCGTCGTGTCGACGGCGGTCCGTGAGACGAACCCGGAGCTCGCACGCGCCCGAGCGCTCGGGCTGCGCGTCGTGCACCGCTCGCAGGCGCTGGCGGCACTCATGGCGGACCGGGACGCGGTCGCGGTGGCCGGCGCGCACGGGAAGACCACGACGTCCGCGATGGTGGCGACGACCCTGCTCCGTGCCGGGGCGGACCCGTCGTTCGCGATCGGCGGCACCGTCCTGTCCGACGACGGCCCGCTCGGCGGCAGCCGGGACGGTGCCGGTCCGGCGTTCGTGGCCGAGGCGGACGAGTCCGACGGGTCCTTCCTCGCCTACGAGCCGCTGGTGGCGGTCGTGACGAACGTCGAGCCGGACCACCTCGACCACTACGGGTCGGCCGACGCCTTCGAGGACGCGTTCGTGGCGTTCGCGGGCCGCGTGCGTCCTGGTGGGGTGCTCGTCGCGTGCGTGGACGACGACGGTGCCGCCCGGCTCGTCGACGCGGTGGGCGCTGGCCTCGCCGCGCGCGGGGTGGAGGTCGTCACGTACGGCACCTCGGCGGGAGCGGACGTCCGCGTCGGCGACCTGTTGCCGGTGCAGACGGGCTGGAGCGTCGAGCTCACGGCGTCCGACGCCCGGTCCGTCGTCACGCTGTCGGTGCCCGGTGAGCACAACGCACTCAACGCCGCCGCGGCATGGGTGGTGGCCCGGCGGCTGGGTGTGCCGGCGGACGTCGCCGCCGAGGCGCTCGGGGCCTTCCGCGGGACCGGTCGGCGGTTCGAGGACCGCGGGACCGCGGCGGGCGTCCGGGTGGTCGACGACTACGCGCACCACCCGACGGAGGTCGCAGCCATCCTGAAAGCTGCCCGCTCCGTGGTCGGTGGCGGGCGCGTCCTGATCCTCTTCCAGCCACACCTGTACTCGCGGACCCGGACGTTCGCCGACGAGTTCGGCCGAGCCCTGGACCTCGCGGACGTCGTGGTGGTCACCGACGTCTACGCGGCACGCGAGGACCCCGACCCGGCGGTCACCGGAGCCCTGCTCGTCGACCGGGTCCCGACCGCGGGCAAGGCCACGTTCGTGGCGGACCGCGTGGCGGCGGCCCGCGCCGTCGCGGCCTGCGCCCGGCCCGGCGACCTGCTGCTCACCGTCGGGGCGGGCGACGTCACGGCGCTCGCCCCCGTGGTGCTCGACGAGCTCGGCCGGGCCACGGAGCAGGGCAGAGCATGAGCCCGTCACGGCCGCCGCGCCCGCGCGTGCCCCGGCCGGAGCGTCCGGCGCTCCCGGTCACCGACCTGTCCGCGACGCGTCAGGCAGGCAGCGCCGCGGCGCGCACGCTGAGCGAGGGCGCCGTGCGTCGTGCCGCTCCTGCCTCGAGGGCCGGACATGCGCCGCCTCCCGGCACGGTCCCGCGCCAGGCGAGCGGGACGGGGGGCGCCGGCGCGCGCCCTCGCACGTCAGCCACGCCCCCCGTCTCGACGGACACCGCCCCGACGCCCTTCGGGCGTGCGGTCACGACCTACACCGGCGGCCGCGGCGGACCCGTGGTCCGCCCGTCCGTGGTGTCGACGACCTCGGTCGCCCGGTTCGCGGAGCGGGCGCAGGCCCGCCGCACGGTGGCTCGCCGCAAGGTCGCGCTGACGGCGTGCGGCGTGGGGGCAGCGGCCGCCACGGGATGGCTGCTGCTCCTGTCACCGGTCCTGGCCCTGGAGCCCGGCGAGGTGGAGGTCCGTGGCGCGGGGACCGTGGTCGCGGTCGACCAGGTCCTCCGGGTCGTCGACACGCACGCGAGCACGCCCCTGCCCCGGCTGGACACGGTCGGGCTGCGCGACCGGGTGCTGGAGGTCCCGGGAGTGCGAGAGGCCCGGGTGACGCGCGCCTGGCCCCACGGTCTGACCGTGGTGCTGGTCGCCCGGGAGCCGGTCGCGGCCGTGCCGGAGCCTGGCGGATCCGGCGCCGCACCCGGCTATGCGCTCCTGGACATGGACGGCATCCAGGTGGGCCGCGTGGACGTGGCGCCCGACGGCCTGCCGGTGGTCGACGTGCCGGTGGGGGACAAGCGCGCGCTGCGCGCGGTGCTGAGCGTGCTGGAGCGGCTGCCCGCTGACCTGCTCGCGCAGGTCGCAGGGGTGTCCGCGCACACGCAGGACACGGTCACGATGACGCTGCGTGACGGGGTCGAGGTCGACTGGGGGAGCGCGGTCGAGACGCCGCTGAAGATCGCCGTGCTCGGGACGCTGCGGGCGTCGCCCGCGACCCAGGGGGCCTCGGTGTTCGACGTGTCCGCGCCCCGACTGCCGATCACCCGCTGAGCGCACCGGGCGATTTGGCACCGGATGGAGACACGCGCGGCGCGGTCGTTGCTCCGCCGCGCAAGCGGACCTAGCGTCACGCACTGACAGCGCACCTGACATAACTATAACCCTCAACCTGAGGGTGAAGGTTGAAGGCCGGCCGCGGCGTGTCGCGGCCGGACCCCGTGGCCGGACCCGCGACCGACCACGACCGGCACAGAACGAGAGGCACCCACCGTGGCAGCTCCCCAGAACTATCTG
This sequence comes from Cellulomonas sp. URHB0016, assembly GCF_054057935.1. NCBI lineage: Bacteria > Bacillati > Actinomycetota > Actinomycetes > Micrococcales > Cellulomonadaceae > Cellulomonas > Cellulomonas sp. URHB0016. The sequence continues at coordinate 4,364,157 of NZ_JBSRZU010000001.1, forward strand.
GCGGTCATCAAGGTCGTCGGCATCGGCGGCGGCGGCGTGAACGCCGTGAACCGCATGATCGAGGTCGGCCTCAAGGGTGTCGAGTTCATCGCCGTCAACACCGACGCCCAGGCCCTGCTCATGTCCGACGCCGACGTGAAGCTCGACGTGGGCCGCGAGCTGACCCGCGGCCTCGGTGCCGGCGCCGACCCCGAGGTCGGCAAGAAAGCGGCGGAGGACCACAAGGAGGAGATCGAGGACGTCCTGCGTGGGGCGGACATGGTCTTCGTCACCGCGGGCGAGGGCGGCGGGACCGGCACCGGCGGTGCGCCCGTCGTCGCACGCATCGCCCGTTCGCTCGGCGCGCTGACGATCGGCGTCGTGACCCGCCCCTTCACCTTCGAGGGCCGCCGCCGCTCGGTCCAGGCGGACACCGGCATCGAGGCGCTCCGAGCCGAGGTCGACACGCTCATCGTCATCCCGAACGACCGGCTGCTGTCGATCTCCGACCGCTCGGTCTCCGTCCTCGACGCCTTCCACTCCGCGGACCAGGTGCTGCTCTCGGGCGTCCAGGGCATCACCGACCTCATCACCACGCCGGGCCTCATCAACCTCGACTTCGCCGACGTGAAGTCGGTCATGCAGGGTGCGGGATCGGCGCTGATGGGCATCGGCTTCGCCCGAGGCGAGGACCGTGCGGTGCAGGCTGCCGAGATGGCGATCTCGTCGCCGCTGCTCGAGGCCAGCATCGACGGGGCGCACGGCGTGCTGCTGTCCATCCAGGGTGGTTCCGACCTCGGGCTGTTCGAGATCAACGAGGCCGCCCGGCTGGTCCAGGAAGCGGCGCACCCGGAGGCGAACATCATCTTCGGCGCGGTCATCGACGACGCACTGGGCGACGAGGTCCGCGTCACGGTGATCGCCGCGGGCTTCGACGGAGGTTCCCCGGTCGTCCGGCGGGACGCGCGCGCCCTCGGGCAGATCAGCGGCGGGACTCCTCGTCAGGTGCCGCCCGTCCAGGCGCCGCGGCTGCCGACGCCCCGTCCGGTCCTGGATCCCGACGACGACGTGGTGCCCGTCGCCTCGTTCGCCGCCGCCGGCCGCTCGGCTCGGCCCGACGTCCCCGCCTTCCTGTCGACCGAGGCCGAGCCGACGCCGATCACCGGGGCTCTCGAGGTCCCGAGGATCTTCACCGACGAGGTCCCGCGCCGCGAGCGCGACGAGCTCGACGTGCCGGACTTCCTCAAGTAGTGGCGCGCGAGGACGACGAGCTCCCGGTCGAGCTCGTCGACCTCGGCCCCGGCGTCCGTGCCGCGTTCACGACGCGAGACGGCGGTGTCAGCGAAGGGCCCTATGCGTCGCTCGACCTGGGTGCTGAGGTTGGTGACGACGCTGGGGCGGTCCGCGAGAACCGCGCACGGGTCGAGCGGTGGGTCGGGGCGCCCGTCGCCTACGGCCGCCAGGTGCACGGCTGTGTCGTGGCAGTGCTCGACGAGCTGCCTCTGCAGCCGCCCGAGGCCGACGCCCTCGTGTCGGCCTCGCCCGGCCTCGCGGTGGCCGTGGTCGTCGCCGACTGCGTGCCGGTGCTGCTCGCCGACCCCGTGGCGGGGGTCGTGGCGGCCGTGCACGCCGGGCGGCGCGGTCTCGTGTCCGGGGTGCTCCGGTCCGCGATCGGCACGATGGTGGGCCGCGGTGCGCAGACACAGCGGATCCGCGCGGCCGTCGGCCCCGCGATCGCGGGCGCGTCGTACGAGGTCCCGGACCGGCTGCGCGAGGAGGTGGCCCGGGTGGTGCCCGCGACGTGGTCGACCACGTCGTGGGGGACGCCGTCGCTCGACCTGCCGGCCGGCGTGCGTGCGGTCCTGGAGCGCCACGGTGTGGCCGTGGTGTCCGTCTCGTCCCGGGACACCTACACCGACGAGCGGCTGTTCTCCTACCGGCGGTCGGCCGTGACAGGCCGGTTCGCAGGGGTCGTCCGGCCCGTCGCGACCTGACGACGCGCCGTCGCAGGCGAGGTGCGCGCGTGTCGGGCGTGTCGCCGCGTCGTCACGCGTGCGCGTTGCTAGCGTGCTCGGCAGAGGGAGCCCGTCCCCGCCCGAGCCGGTGGTCCACCGGTCCGTGAGTCGGGCTCCGGGGGAGTCCGGAGCTGATCCGGGGAGGGAGCGACCGATGGCCGGAGCGCTGCGCAAGACGATGCTGTACCTCGGCCTGGCCGACGACCGGTCGGAGCACGAGGAGTACCTCGAGGAGTTCGACGGGGGAGAAGCCACGGTGGAGCACGAGTACGAGGCCCAGGTCACACCGCTGCACCGTGCCGCCCGTTCGGCCGTCCCGGTCGCCGTGCCCGCGCCCGCCCCGACGGGCGAGCTGCGCCGCATCACGACGATCCACCCGCGCTCGTACAACGACGCCCGCAAGATCGGCGAGGCATTCCGGGAGGGCACGCCGGTCATCATGAATCTGACCGACATGGACGACGCTGACGCCAAGCGTCTCGTCGACTTCAGCGCCGGTCTGATCTTCGGCCTGCACGGAGCCATCGAGCGCGTCACCAGCAAGGTGTTCCTGCTCTCGCCCGCGCACGTCGAGGTGGCCGGCGACGCCGCCCCTGCGACCGAGCCCGCCACCCGTGCGGGCTTCTACAACCAGAGCTGACGCGTGCAGCTCGTCTGGTCACTGCTGTACTTCGTCGTCCTGGCGTTCTTCTTGCTGCTCCTGGTCCGGCTGGTCCTCGACTGGGTGCAGTTCTTCGCGCGCGAATGGCGGCCGCGGGGTGTGGCCCTGATCATCGCCGAGGTCACGTACTCCGTGACCGACCCGCCGTTGCGTTTGCTCCGGCGATTCCTGCCCCCGGTCGGCATCGGCTCTGTGCGGCTGGATCTGGCGTTCTTCGTGCTGATCCTGCTGTGCTCGGTGGCGCTGTCCGTGCTCCGGAGCCTCTGACCGACACGTCCCTCCACGACGTCTGACCTCGTGTCGGGCGGGGCGGACTGCCCGAAGATTGTCCGCTACGGTGATCCGAGACGGTCGCAGGAAAGCTGCCGCCGGCCCGACCGAGAGCTCGACCGACAGAGGTGACGACGATGGCACTGCTGACCGCAGACGAGGTCCTGAACAAGAAGTTCCAGGCCACCAAGTTCCGCGAGGGCTATGACCAGGACGAGGTCGACGACTTCCTGGACGAGGTCGTCAACACGCTCCGCGAGCTCCAGAACGAGAACGAGGACCTCAAGACGAAGCTGGCCGCCGCCGAGCGCCGGATCGCCGAGCTGAGCCGCGCCGGTGCCCAGCAGTCGGCACCCGCGCCGAAGCCCGAGCCCACGCCCGAGCCGGTCGCCGCCGTGGTGGCACCGGTGGCGCCGCCGGTCGTCGCACCTGTGGCGTCCGCCCCGCAGCGCCCGAACGAGCCCGAGTCGGCCACCGGGATGCTGGCGCTGGCGCAGAAGCTGCACGACGACTACGTGCGCAGCGGCCAGGAGGAGTCCGACCGTCTGATCGGCGAGGCGAAGTCCCAGGCCAACCGGATCGTGCGTGAGGCCGAGGAGACGTCGCAGCGCACTCTCGGGCAGCTCGAGCAGGAGCGTTCGCTCCTCGAGCGCAAGATCGACGAGCTGAGGGTCTTCGAGCGGGACTACCGCACGCGCCTCAAGAGCTACCTCGAGAACCTCCTGGGCGATCTCGACAACCGAGGCAACGCCCTGCCGCCGCGCTCCGGTCAGGCGCAGCCGGTCGGCGACGGACAGAATCTCTGAGATTTCGCCCGTCCTGCGAGCGTCCGAGCAGGTCACGACACACACACCACGCCGGGTTTCACCCGGCGTGGTGTGTTGTGCGATGCACATTGCCCGTTTAGAGTCACGTGACTTCAAGGACTAGGGGGGCCCGGTCGTGGCCATCAACGACTCACTGAGTGCCGTCGCATCGACGGTCGACGCCAAGGAGCTCTCCAAGCTCGTCCGACAGTTCCCGGTGCGGGACGGCGAGAAGCCGTGGACCGCTCGGGAGGTGAAGGACATCGCGGACGAGCTGACGGGCGACATCGACCGGCTGACCGGCGAACTGGCCGCGGCGGACGCCGAGCTCTCGGACCTGCTGCGCAACTCCGGCGACGGCGCCGGCGACGACCAGGCGGACTCGGGTTCCTCCGCCCTGGAGCGCGAGCAGGAGCTCACGCTGGTCAACAACACGCGCGACCTGCTCGCCCAGACGCAGCGTGCCCTCGGCCGTATCGCGACCGGGACGTTCGCCACGTGCGAGTCGTGCGGTCGCGCGGTCGGCAAGGCGCGGCTGCAGGCGTTCCCGCGGGCGACGCTGTGTGTCGAGTGCAAGCAGCGCGAAGAGCGGCGCTGACCCGCACGTAGACTCCACCGGTGCCCACCACCACGGACGATCCGGTCGAGACAGCACTCACCCCACGCCGTCGTCGTCGCCTCCTGCTGACGCTCGTCTCGATCACGGTGACCGTGCTCGTCCTCGACCAGCTGAGCAAGATCTGGGCACTGTCGGCCCTCGAGGGCGAAGGGCGCCGGGAGCTCCTCGGGACGCTCCTCGGGTTCGAGCTGGTCCGGAACCCGGGAGCCGCGCTGTCGATCGCGACGGGCATGACGTGGCTGCTGACGCTCGTCGCGATCGCCGTCGTGGTCGTCGTCGTCCGTGCCGCCCGGAGGATCGGTTCCACGCTGTGGGCCGTGGCCCTGGGGCTGCTGCTCGGCGGGGCGCTCGGCAACCTCGTCGACCGTCTCTTCCGGTCGCCCGGTGTGGCTCGGGGTCACGTCGTGGACTTCATCGCGTACGGGAACTGGTTCGTCGGCAACGTCGCCGACATCGCGATCGTCGTCGCGGCGGCGCTCGTGGTGCTGCTGGCGGTGCTCGGCATCCGGATCGACGGGACGCGGGAGCGCGACGACGACGCGACCGGCAACCCGGACGGCCCGCACGACGACGCGCCGGGTGACGAGCTCGGTGCGGCGCACGACGGCCTCGGGGAGCGCCCCCCGGCTGACGAGCCGGGCGCCCCGGCGTCCTACGGGGCTCTCCCGGACGACTCGGCGACGGGACCGAAGGGTGCCTGAGCTCCGGTCCTTGCCCGTGCCCGACGGCCTCTCGGGCGAGCGGGTCGACGCGGGCCTGTCCCGCCTGCTGGGCCTGTCCCGGACGCGTGCGGCCGAGCTCGCCGCGGCGGGCGGGGTGCGCGTGGACGGCCGTGAGGTGGGCAAGTCCGACCGGTTGACGGCGGGGGGCTGGCTCGAGGTCGAGCTTCCGGACCCCACGGTACCGGCGGGGGTCCAGGTGGTCCCGGAGCCGGTCCCCGGGATGGTGATCGTGCACGACGACGACGACGTGGTGGTCGTGAACAAGCCCGTCGGGGTGGCGGCGCACCCGTCGCCGGGCTGGAGCGGGCCGACCGTGGTCGGAGCGCTCGCTGCAGCCGGGTACCGCATCTCGACGTCCGGCGCTGCGGAGCGGCAGGGCGTGGTGCACCGGCTCGACGTCGGGACCTCGGGCCTCATGGTCGTCGCGAAGAGCGAGCACGCCTACACGGTGCTCAAGCGCGCGTTCAAGGAGCGCACGGTCGAGAAGGTCTACCACGCGCTCGTGCAGGGCCACCCCGAGCCGACGACGGGCACGATCGACGCCCCGATCGGCCGCCACCCGTCCGCCGACTGGAAGTTCGCGGTGGTGGCGGACGGCAAGCCGTCGATCACCCACTACGAGGTGCTGGAGATGCTCCCGGCGGCCTCGCTCGTCGAGGTGCACCTCGAGACGGGTCGCACGCACCAGATCCGGGTGCACTTCTCGGCGCTGCGGCACCCGTGCGTGGGCGACCTCACGTACGGTGCGGATCCCTCCCTGGCGGCCCGGGTCGGGCTCACACGGCAGTGGCTGCACGCGGTCCGCCTCGGCTTCGAGCACCCCGGCACCGGGGAGTGGCTGGAGCTGACCAGCGACTACCCGCAGGACCTGGCGGCGGCCCTCGAGACGCTCTCCGCCGGGTACCGCTGAGCACGGTCTGACGGCTCCCGGCGTGTCGCCTCCGACACGGGACGGTGGGCTCAGGAGTGTGGGAGCGGCGACCTAGGATGGCCCGCATGGCAGCTGCTGGAGGTTCCGACTTCGTCCACCTCCACGTCCATACCGAGTACTCGATGCTGGACGGTGCGGCGCGGCTGGGCGACCTGTTCGCGGAGGTCCAGCGACAGGGCCAGACGGCCATCGCGACCACCGACCACGGCTACCTGTTCGGTGCGTACGACTTCTGGGCGAAGGGCACCGCGGCCGGGGTCAAGCCCATCGTCGGCATCGAGGCGTACGTCACGCCGGGCACCAGCAGGTTCGACCAGACCCGCGTGCGGTACGGCACGCAGGGTCAGGAGCAGGACGACGTCTCGGCACGCGGCGCGTACACGCACATGACCATGTGGGCCCGGAACAACGAGGGCCTGCACAACCTGTTCCGCGCGAGCTCGCTGGCCTCGCTCGAGGGCCAGATGGGCAAGTGGCCCCGCATGGACCGGGACCTGCTCGAGCGCTACGGCAAGGGCCTGATCGCCACCACGGGGTGCCCGTCGGGCGAGATCCAGGTGCGGCTCCGGCTCGGCCAGTGGGACGAGGCGGTCCGCGCGGCCGGCGAGCTGCAGGACATCTTCGGCAAGGACTACTTCTACGTCGAGCTGATGGACCACGGCATCGACATCGAGACGCGCGTGCTCAAGGACCTGCTGCGCCTGTCGGAGACCATCGGCGCACCGCTCGTCGCGACGAACGACCTGCACTACGTGAAGCAGGAGGACAGCGCGTCGCAGGAGGCGCTGCTCGCGATCAACTCGGGCTCGACGCTCTCCGACCCGGACCGGTTCAAGTTCGACGGCGACGGCTACTACGTGAAGTCGGCCGCCGAGATGCGGCGGATCTGGGCCGAGCTGCCCGAGGCGTGCGACAACACGCTGCGCATCGCGGAGCAGTGCGAGGTCTCGTTCAACACGTCGGCGAACTACATGCCGAACTACCCGTGCCCGCCCGGCGAGGACGAGACGAGCTGGTTCGTCAAGGAGGTCGAGCAGGGCCTGCGTTTCCGGTACCCGGACGGCATCCCGGACGAGGTGCGCCGGCAGGCCGAGTACGAGACCGAGGTCATCACCCAGATGGGCTTCCCGGGGTACTTCCTCGTGGTCGCCGACTTCATCAACTGGGCCAAGGACAACGGCATCCGCGTCGGGCCGGGCCGTGGTTCCGGTGCCGGCTCGATGGCGGCGTACGCCATGCGCATCACGGACCTCGACCCGCTGCAGCACGGCCTGATCTTCGAGCGGTTCCTCAACCCGGACCGCGTCTCGATGCCCGACTTCGACGTCGACTTCGACGAGCGCCGGCGCGGCGAGGTCATCCGCTACGTGACCGAGAAGTACGGCGAGGACCGCGTCGCGCAGATCGTCACCTACGGCACCATCAAGGCCAAGCAGGCCCTCAAGGACTCCGCCCGGCTGCTCGGCATGCCGTTCGCCATGGGGGAGAAGCTCACCAAGGCGATGCCGCCCGCGATCATGGGCAAGGACATCAGCCTCACGGGCATCTTCGACCCGGCCGACAAGCGGTACAACGAGGCCGACGAGTTCCGGCAGATCCACGCCGTGGACCCGGACGCGCAGCGCGTCGTCGAGCTGGCCAAGGGCATCGAGGGTCTGAAGCGGCAGTGGGGCGTGCACGCGGCGGGCGTCATCATGTCGAGCGACCCGCTGATCGACATCATCCCGATCATGCGGCGCCCTCAGGACGGCGCCGTCATCACGCAGTTCGACTACCCGACGTCCGAGGGCCTCGGCCTGATCAAGATGGACTTCCTCGGGCTGCGCAACCTCACGATCCTCGACGACGCGCTCGAGAACATCGTGATGAACGGCAAGGACCCGGTCGAGCTCGAAGCCCTCACGCTCGACGACCGCAGGACGTACGAGCTGCTGGGCCGCGGCGACACGCTGGGCGTGTTCCAGCTCGACGGCGGCGGCATGCGGTCGCTGCTGCGCCTCATGCGCCCCGACAACTTCGAGGACATCTCGGCCGTCGGTGCGCTCTACCGGCCGGGCCCGATGGGTGCGAACTCGCACACCAACTACGCGCTGCGCAAGACGGGCGTGCAGGAGGTGACGCCCATCCACCCGGAGCTCGCCGAGGCGCTCGAGGAGATCCTCGGCACCACGTACGGCCTGATCGTGTACCAGGAGCAGGTCATGGCGATCGCCCAGCGCGTCGCCGGTTACTCGCTCGGCCAGGCCGACATCCTGCGGCGCGCCATGGGCAAGAAGAAGAAGTCAGAGCTGGACAAGCAGTTCGAGGGATTCTCGAACGGCATGGTCGAGCGCGGGTTCTCGATGGCCGCCGTGCAGACGCTGTGGGACATCCTGCTGCCGTTCTCCGACTACGCCTTCAACAAGGCGCACTCGGCGGCGTACGGCGTCATCTCCTACTGGACCGCGTACCTCAAGGCCAACTACCCGACCGAGTACATGGCGGCGCTGCTCACGAGCGTGCGCGACGACAAGGACAAGTCGGCGCTCTACCTCGGCGAGTGCCGGCACATGGGCATCACGGTGCTGCCGCCGGACGTGAACTCGTCGTCCGCGAACTTCACCGCCGTCGGGAGCGACATCCGCTTCGGCCTGACCGCCGTGCGCAACGTCGGCGCGAACGTGGTCGACGCCATCGTGCGGACGCGCGAGGAGAAGGGTGCGTTCACGTCGTTCACCGACTTCCTCGACAAGGTGCCCGCGGTCGTGTGCAACAAGCGGACCATCGAGTCGCTCATCAAGGCGGGGGCGTTCGACTCGCTGGGCCACCCGCGCCGGGCGCTGCTGCTCGTGCACGAGCAGGCGGTCGACTCCGTGATCGGTGTCAAGCGCAAGGAGGCGGAGGGCCAGTTCGACCTGTTCGCCGACCTGATGGGCGGGGGAGACGACGGCCCGGGCTTCGCGGTGACGATCCCCGAGCTGCCGGACTGGGACAAGAAGCAGCGCCTCGCGTTCGAGCGCGAGATGCTCGGGCTGTACGTGTCGGACCATCCGCTGTCGGGGATCGAGCACGTGCTCGCGGCCGCGTCGGACGTGTCCATCGCGACGCTGCTGGCGGACGAGGCCCGGCCGGACGGGTCGACGGTGGTCGTCGCGGGCCTGGTCACGTCGTTGCAGCGCAAGATGTCCAAGCAGGGCAACCCGTGGGCGGCGGTCACGGTCGAGGACATGGAGGGCTCCGTCGAGATCATGTTCTTCGGCGAGACCTATCTCGCGTACTCGACGATCCTCGCGGAGGACGCCGTCGTGGTGATCCGGGGACGGGTGCGGCGTCGCGACGAGACGATGCAGCTGCAGGCGATGGAGGTCTCCCTGCCGGACGTGTCCCAGGCCGCCGACTCGCCCGTGGTCGTGTCGATGGCTGTCGCGCGCTGCACGCCACCCGTGGTGGAGCGGTTGCGGGAGGTGCTCTCGACTCACCCCGGGGTCACCGAGGTCCACCTGCGCCTCACGAGCCCGGGCCGGGCCACGGTGATGCGGCTCGACGAAGGGCTGCGGGTGGGCCGCTCGCCGTCCCTGTACGGCGACCTCAAGGCGCTGCTCGGCCCGAGCTGCCTGTCGTCCTGACTGCATATCACTGTTGCGTTATATAACGCGGAGTGGAAACATCGTCCGCGTGCATGTGATGGACGCGCTCGGGGACCCCGTGAGGCGACGGCTCGTGGAGCTGCTCGCCGACGGTCGACGTACGGCGGGCGACCTCGCCACGGCCGTCGGCGCCGAGTTCGGCATCAGTCAGCCGGCCACGTCCCGACACCTGCGGGTGCTGCGGGAGGCCGGGGTGGTCACCTCCGAGGCGCACGGGGCCGTGCGGCTCTACTCGGTCCGAGCCGAGCGCCTCGACGAGATCGAGACGTGGGTGCACGGCGTCCGCCGCTTCTGGGTCTCGCGGCTCGATGCTCTGGAGACCGAGGTGGCGCGTGGAGCGCGGACGAGGCGCCGCGACGACCAGGAGGGAGCGGCCCGATGAACGGTGACGTGTGGGGCGTGCTCGTCCCCGACCAGGACGGCACGACGGTGCGGTTCGAGCGACGATTCGCGACGACCGTCGACGACCTGTGGGCCGCGACCACAGAACCGGACCGTGTCCGGCGATGGCTGGGCCCGCTCTACGGCGACCTCGCACCGGGCGCTCGGTTCGAGCTGCGCATGGGCGACGACGTGCCGGGGGCCGACCAGAACGCCGTCGGCGAGGTGCTCACGTGCGATCCGCCGTGGGGCTTCGCGATCTCGTGGGCGTTCCCCGGCGAGGTCGTGACGCGCATCGAGGTCCGGCTCCGTCCCGACGGCGACGAGACCGTGCTCGTCCTCGAGCACAGCGGCCTGCAGGAACCTGCGGCCCGCGGGTACGGCGCCGGCTGGCACGCCAGCCTCGACCTGCTGGACGACGCGCTGGGTGGCCGTCCCGTCCGTGCGTGGCAGGACGCGTTCGACGCCGCCCTCCCTCGCTACCGGCAGGCGTGAGCGCCGCGGCCCGGCGCCGGACCGGCGAGGGAGCCTGCGCACGTCGTGGCGGCGCCTGCCGTCAGCCGACCGTCGCGCGCCCCCGGCCCCCCGGAAGATCCACGTCCACGACGTCGCCGCGCACGAGCTGACGGCCGCGCCGGGCCTCGGGCTCGCCGTTCACCGTGACGGCGCCGTCCTCGAGGAGCTCACGCGCCTGGGCACCGGACTCGGCGAGGTCGGCGAGCTTGAGGAACTGGCCGAGCCGGATGGAGTCGTCGGCGATGGGGACCTGGGTCATGGCAGCAGTCTGCCCGCTCGGTTACCGGCTCGGTGCTCATTGCACGGTCAGGCCGTCCCCGCAGGTCCTGGCCGCACCTAGACTCGGCGGGGTGATCACCCGCATCGACCTGCGCGGTCGCTCCCTGTCCCGACGTGAGCTGCTCGAGGTGCTGCCCCGTGCCGAGGTGGACGTCGAGCACGCCACCGAGGTGGTGGCCCCCATCCTGGCGGCGGTCCGCGCGCGCGGCGCCGCCGAGCTGCGGGATCTCGCGGAGCGGTTCGACGGAGTGCGCCCGGTGCACCTGCGGGTGCCCGCGCACGAGGTGGCGGCGGCGGTCGACGCGCTCCACCCCGACGTGCGCGCTGCGCTCGAGGAGACCATCCGGCGGGTGCGTGTCGTGCACGCCGCGCAGGTGCCCGCGGACTTCACCGTGGACGTCGCGCCGGGTGCACAGGTCCGCCAGCGCTGGATCGCCGTGCGCCGCGTCGGTTTGTACGTGCCCGGCGGGCTCGCCGTCTACCCGTCGTCGGTGATCATGAACGTGGTCGCCGCCCAGGCAGCGGGCGTCGGCTCGCTCGCGGTCGCGTCCCCGCCGCAGAAGGACCGCGACGGCCTGCCTGACCCCGTGGTCCTCGCGACGTGCGCGCTGCTCGGCGTGGACGAGGTGTACGCGGTGGGCGGCGCTCAGGCGGTCGCGATGCTCGCGTTCGGCGCGGCCGGCACGGAGGACGTGGACGGCGAGACCCTCTGCGAACCGGTCGACGTGGTGACCGGCCCGGGGAACGTCTACGTCGCCGCGGCCAAGCGCCTGGTCCGCGGTGTCGTCGGGATCGACGCGGAGGCCGGGCCCACGGAGATCGCCGTGCTGGCCGACGGGACGGCCGACGCCGTGCACGTCGCCGCCGACCTCGTCTCGCAGGCGGAGCACGACCCGCTGGCCGCCGCCGTGCTCGTCACGCCGTCTGTCGAGCTCGCGGGCGCGGTCGAGGCCAAGCTGGTCGACCTCGTCGGGGCCACCCGGCACAAGGAGCGGGTCACGACCGCCCTCGACGGTCGTCAGTCGGCGATCGTGCTGGTGGACGACCTCGACGCAGGTCTCGACGTGGTGAACGCGTACGGCGCCGAGCACCTCGAGGTGCAGACGGCGGACGCCGCCGCGGTCGCGGAGCGGGTGACGAGCGCGGGCGCCATCTTCGTCGGACCGTTCTCTCCCGTGTCCCTCGGTGACTACATGGCGGGCTCCAACCACGTGCTGCCGACGGGCGGGTGCGCGCACTTCGCGAGCGGGCTCGGTGTGCACTCGTTCCTCCGGGCCGTCCAGGTCGTAGAGTACGACGCGGACGCGCTGCGCGCCGTGTCGGACCGGATCGTCGCGCTCGCGGACGCCGAGGGTCTGCCCGCGCACGGCGACGCAGTCCAGGCTCGGCTCTGACCGCCTGCGCGGCCCTGTGATCTTGCAGACAACGCCCCGACCAGGCCACATCGCCGCGCACCTGATTTCATGGGCGGTGACGGGACGACGTTCGCGTGCGCCCGGACTGTCCGTACTCCGGAGGGCGCCCAGGTGAACGGGAACGCGACGTTCGAGCACCACGACGTGGCACTGCTCGCAGTGACCGCGATCGAGGCCACGGTCCCGGTCCCCTCGTCGACCTTCGACGAGCAGCTGCGTCCCACCCTCAGGCGCCTGCGTCTCCCGCGAGGTCTGCTGGGCCGGGTCGCGGGCGTCCACGAGCGGCGGTGGTGGGACGCCGGCACCACGTTCGACGACGCGGCCGTCGCCGTGGGGGCCAAGGCTCTCGCGGAGGCAGGCATCGACGGTGACGCCGTCGGCCTCCTCGTCAACACCTCGGTGACACGGACCCACCTGGAGCCGTCGGTCGCGTCGCGGATCCACGACGGGCTGAGCCTGCCGTCGCGAGCGCAGAACTTCGACCTGACGAACGCGTGCCTGGGCTTCGTGAACGGCATGACGCTGGCCGCCCAGCTCATCGACGCGGGGCAGGTGGACTACGCGGTCGTGGTCGACGGTGAGGACCCGCAGCCCACCCAGGAGGCGACCATCCGCCGGCTGTCCGCGCCGTCGAGCACGCGCGCCGACTTCCTGCGGGAATTCGCGACGCTGACCCTCGGGGCCGGTGCCGCGGCGGCGGTGCTCGGACGGGCGTCCGCGCACCCCGGGGCACACCGCCTGGTCGGCGGCATCTCCCGCGCGGCAACCCAGCACCACGACCTGTGCGTCGGCGGCGTCGACGGCATGAGCACCGACCCCCGAGGACTTCTCGACGGCGGCCTGGAGCTGGTGGTCGACGCATGGAACGAGGCTGCGCCGCAGCGCGGCTGGGCGGACGTGGACCGGTTCGTCACGCACCAGGTCTCGACGGTCCACACGCACGCGCTCGTCCAGTCGCTCGGCCTCGACCCGGCCCGGGTGCCGGTCACGTTCCCGCGCTGGGGCAACGTGGGGCCGGCGTCCCTCCCGATGACGCTCGTCGCCGAGCAGGGCAGCTTGTCGGCGGGCGACAGGGTGCTCTGCATGGGCGTCGGGTCCGGCCTCAACACCGCGATGACCGAGATCGTCTGGTGAGCTCCGGTGACGGCCGGCGCACGCCGGCGTCGTTGCCACCCGTCGGTCTGCGTGGCCTCGACCCGGCGTGGTCCCGACTGGTCCAGGTCCCCGGTGGTGGCACCTGGCACGTGCTGGACAACGGGAAGTCGCTGTCCGCCGAGCCCGTCGGCACCGTGCTGTGCGTGCACGGCAACCCGACGTGGTCGTACCTGTGGCGTCGTCTCGTCGCTGCCGGGGCGCGCGCCGAGCGGCCGTGGCGCGTGGTCGCGGTGGACCAGCTCGGCATGGGCTTCTCCGAGCGTGACGGTCGCGTGCGCACCCTCGCCGACCGGGTCGCCGAGCTCGGCGGGCTCACCGACGCTCTCGGGCTCGACGGTCCGGTCGTCACGGCCGGGCACGACTGGGGCGGTGTCGTGAGCCTCGGCTGGGCCGTCCGGCATCGTGACCTGCTCGCGGGGGTCGTGCTCCTCAACACCGCGATCCACCTGGCGCCGGGCGACCGTGCTCCCGCGGTGCTGCGGCCCGCGATGGCACCGGCCCTCCGGGCCGCGTCGACGGTGACCACGACCGGCTTCCTGGACACGACCCTCGCCCTGGCGCACCCGGCCCTGCCGCACGACGTCCGCGCCGCCTTCCGGTCGCCGTACCGCACCGCGGACCGGCGCCAGGCGGTCGGGGACTTCGTCGCCGACATCCCGGTGACGCCCGACCATCCGAGCCGGCCGACGCTCGACCGGCTCGCTGCGGACGTCGCGACGATCGACGTCCCGGCGTTCCTGCTCTGGGGTGCCCGCGACCCCGTGTTCTCCGACCGGTTCCTGGACGACCTCCTCGAGCGGCTGCCGCACGCGGACGTGCACCGGTCGCCGGTCGCCGGGCACCTCGTGGGGGAGGACGAGGACCTCGGCGGCGGTGTGCTCCGCTGGCTGGACGCCCGGCTGCCGTGCGGTGCTCCCGCCGCCAGCGGCACCGGTCAGCCGCGGGCCGACGACCCGACCGGCACCGACGATGCCCGGGCGCCCGAAGGGTGGCGTGCGCTCGGTGCGGCGCTCGCGGACCGGCACGACGACGACGGTCCGGCGCTGGTCGAGCTGCGCGAGGGCTCGACGCGGACCATCTCGTGGTCGCTGCTGGCGACCCGTGTCGACGAGCTCGCCAGGGGACTGGCCACGCTCGGCATCAGCAAGGGCGACCGGGTCGCGGTCCTCGTCCCTCCGGGCGGCGAGCTCACGGCCGTCCTGTACGCCTGCCTGCGGCTCGGTGCTGTCGTCGTCGTCGCCGACGCAGGTCTCGGGGTCCGTGGTCTCAGCCGGGCGGTGCGCTCCGCGCGACCGGCCGCGGTCGTCGGCGTCGAGCGTGCGCTGCTGGCGGCCCGTGCGCTCGGCTGGTCACCCGTCCTGGTCGCCGCCGGTCCGCTGCACCGCCGGGCCAGGCGCGCCCTCGGTGTCGTCGCCAGCCTCGCCGAGCTCGCCGACCTGGGGCGTGTGTCGGAGGTCGACATGCGTGCGCCGGAGCCCGACGACGACGCCGCCGTCCTGTTCACCTCGGGCTCCACGGGACCGGCCAAGGGCGCGGTCTACACGCAGCGCGGCCTGAGCGCGATGCGTGACGCGGTGGGCACGACGTACGGGGTCGGCCCCGACAACCCGTTCGTGGCTGCGTTCGCCCCGTTCGCGCTCCTCGGTCCGGCGCTGGGCGCGACGACCGCGAGCCCGGACATGGACGTCACCGCACCGCGGACCCTGACCGCCCGCGCGCTCGCCGACGCGGTTCGGGCCGTCGACGGCCGCGTGGTGTTCGCATCACCGGCCGCGCTCGCCGGCGTGCTCGCGACGAGGGACGACCTGGGCAGGGCGGGTCGGACCGTCCTGGGGGAGGTGACGACCTTCCTGTCGGCCGGCGCGCCCGTGCCCGAGCGCCTCCTCGGGCAGGCGACGACGCTGTTTCCGGGAGCGAGGCTGCACACGCCGTACGGGATGACCGAGATGCTCCCGGTCACCGACGTCGACCTCGACGAGATCCGGGCGGCAGGCGCGGGGGACGGTGTCTGCGTCGGTCGGCCGGTGACCGGCGCCCGGGTGGAGATCAGCCCTCTCGACGGCCAAGGCCGCGCGACCGGGGCGCCGACCGTCGCGCCGGGTGTCGTCGGCGAGATCCTCGTCTCCGGCTCGCACCGCAAGGCCCGGTACGACCTGCTCTGGCTCACCGAGGAGGCGTCGTCGCGAGACGCCGGCCGCCACCGGACCGGTGACGTCGGGCACCTCGACGGGCACGGCCGGCTCTGGGTCGGCGGGCGGCTGGCACACGTCGTCGTCACGGCGGACGGTGTCGTGTCGCCGGTCGGGCCGGAGCGGCGGGTCGAGGCGATCCGCGGGGTGGCCCGGGCCGCCGTCGTCGGTGTCGGACCACGGGGCACGCAGCAGGTGGTCGTCGTGGTGGAGCACGACACGCCCTCCCGGGCCGGGGTCGTCGCCGAGGAGGAGCTCACCGCCTCGGTCCGGGCGGCGGCGGCACCGGTGCCGGTCGCGGCCGTGCTCGTCGCCGCGCGCCTGCCGACGGACCTGCGGCACAACTCGAAGATCGACAGGACGGCAGTGGCGCGCTGGGCCGAGGCGGTTCTCGCGGGCAGGCGAGCACGGTTGTGACGCCCGGCGCGGCGTCGACCGTCCTCGTCACCGGCGGCAGCGGGATGCTCGGGGGTGCCGTCGCGCGTACGCTCGTGGAGGGCGGCGTGCGCGTCCGGACGCTCCAGCGACGACCGGCCGGGGTCGACGGGGCGAGGGACGTGCTCGGCAGCGTGACCGACCCGGCGACGGTGGCGCGAGCCGTCGAGGGCTGCGACGCCGTCGTGCACCTCGCTGCCAAGGTGGACATCACCGGGCCGGAGGACGAGTACCGCCGCGTCAACGTCGACGGCACCCGTCACCTGCTCGTGGCCGCCCGCGCTGCCGGGGTCGCTCGGTTCGTGCAGGTGTCGTCCCCGTCGGTCGCGCACGTCGGAGGTTCGCTCGTCGCCGCCCCGGCGGGTCCGGCGCAGCCGGGTCTGGCGCGCGGGCCGTACGCGCGCACGAAGGCGGCCGCGGAGCTGCTCGCGCTCGCGGCGGACACCCCGGCGATGCGTGTGGTCGCCCTGCGCCCCCACCTCGTGTGGGGACCCGGTGACACCCAGCTCGTGGCCCGCATCGTGGCGCGGGCGCGGACCGGTCGCCTGCCGGTGCTGGGCACGGGTGCGGCGCTCGTCGACACGACCTACGTGGACAACGCCGCCGAGGCGCTGGTGGCAGCGCTGTCCGCCCCCCAGGACGTGTGCGGGCAGGCGTACGTGGTGAGCAACGGCGAGCCGCGCCCGGTGCTGGATCTCCTGCGCGCGATCTGCGCGGCGTCCGGTGCCCCCGGGCCGACGGTGCACGTCCCCGCGTTCCTCGCCCGCGCGCTCGGGGGCGGCCTCGACGCGGTCTGGGCCCGGTGGGCCCTGGACGGCGAGCCGCCGCTCACCCGGTTCGTCGCGGAGCAGCTCTCCACCGCGCACTGGTTCGACCAGCGCCGCACCCGCGAGGCGCTCGGCTGGTCTCCGCGGCTGTCGCTCGACGAGGGTCTCCGCCGGCTCGCTGCTGCGTCCTGACCGCTGTCCGGCCTCCGTCGCGCGGACGGTGGGACGGGCGTCGCCGGGGCGTCCTTAGAATCGGTGCGTGCCCCACGACCTCGCCCGCCCCTCGCTGCCCCTGCGTCCCGAGCTGGCCGGGGTCGAGCCGTACGGTGCCCCGCAGCTCGACGTCCCGCACGCGCTCAACGTCAACGAGAACCCCTACCCGCCGTCCGACGAGGTCGTGGCGGACATCGCGGCCGCAGTGGCGCAGGCGGCGACCGGCCTCAACCGGTACCCGGACCGGGAGTTCCTGGACCTGCGCGCGGACCTCGCAGCCTATCTCGCCGTCGAGTCGGGCGTGACGCTCGCCCCGGAGCAGGTGTGGGCAGCGAACGGGTCGAACGAGATCATGCTGCACGTCCTGCAGGCGTTCGGCGGCCCAGGACGCACGGCGGTCTCCTTCGCGCCCACCTACTCGATGTACCCCGAGTACGCGCGGGACACGCACACCGGCTGGGTGACGGGACGGCGGGAGGCCGACTTCAGCCTGGACCCCGGGGTGGCCCGGGACACGATCGCCGAGCTCGCGCCGTCGGTGGTGCTCCTCGCCAGCCCCAACAACCCGACGGGGACCGCCCTGCCGGCGTCGACGGTCCTCGCGGTCCTCGAGGCCGCGGCGCAGGTCCCGGGCGGCTGCGTGGTCGTGGTCGACGAGGCGTACGGCGAGTTCCGCCGCCGTGGCACGCCGTCGGCGCTCGAGCTGCTGGGGGGCCACCCGCACCTCGCGGTCAGCCGCACGATGTCGAAGGCGTTCGGCCTGGCGGGGGCGCGCGTGGGGTATCTCGCCGCGTCGACGTCGTTCGTGGACGCGCTCCGGGTGGTGCGGCTCCCGTACCACCTGTCGGCGGTCACACAGGCCGTCGCCCGTGCTGCCCTGCGCCACGCCCCCACGCTGATGGCCCAGGTCGGCTCGCTCCGCGACGAGCGGGACGCCCTGGTCGGCTGGTTGAGGGAGCTCGGCCTGACGGTCGCCGACTCCGACGCGAACTTCGTGCTGTTCGGGCCGTTCGACGACCGGCACGCGATCTGGCAGGGTCTGCTCGACCGCGGCGTGCTGATCCGTGAGTCGGGGCCGGACGGGTGGCTGCGTGTGTCGGTCGGTACCCCGCACGAGACGGCGGCCTTCAAGGACGCCCTGGTCGACGTGGCGAGGCTCCGGACGGATGGCCCGGGTGCGACGAGCAGGTGACGAGCAGGTGACGTGCAGAGCCTTGGACGAGGAGAGACAGTGAGCCCAGCGGAGCGCAGGACGGCGCGGATCGAGCGCGCCACGAGCGAGTCGAGCGTGCTGGTCGAGCTCGACCTCGACGGCACCGGTCGGACGGACATCTCGACGACCGTGCCGTTCTACGACCACATGCTCACCGCCCTGGGCAAGCACTCGCTCATCGACCTCACGGTCAAGGCGACCGGTGACACGCACATCGACGCGCACCACACGGTCGAGGACGTCGCGATCACGATCGGCGAGGCGCTGCGCCAGGCTCTCGGCGACAAGCGCGGCATCTCGCGCTTCGGGGATGCCACCGTGCCGCTCGACGAGGCGCTCGCGCAGGCGGTGGTCGACGTGTCGGGCCGCCCGTACCTGGTGCACACCGGTGAGCCGCCGGGGCAGGAGCACCACCTCATCGGCGGCCACTTCACCGGGTCCCTGACGCGTCACGTGCTCGAGTCGATCGCCCACCACGCGGCGTTCAGCATCCACGTGCGGGTGCTGGCAGGACGCGACCCGCACCACGTCGTCGAGGCGCAGTTCAAGGCGCTGGCCCGAGCGCTCCGGTCCGCCGTGGCCCTCGATCCGCGCGTCGAGGGCATCCCGTCCACCAAGGGTGCGCTGTGAGCGACGACATCGTGGTGCCGGACGACCCGTCGGGCCTCGTCGACGGCCCCGCCGAGCCCCCGTCGCTCGCCCTGGTGCTCACGCAGGTCGGCGCACCGGGTCCGCTCGCTGCGGCGTGTGCGCTCGCGAAGGTCGACGTCGACGTGGTGCCGTCCCCGGTGGGCGCGATCGCGGTGCTGCGGGACCCTGCGGCGGCGAGCGCCGGGGCCGCCGCGATCTCGAAGCTGCTGCGTGCCGTGCCGGTCGTGCTGCTGGAGCGTCGGGAGGGGCGGATCACGGCCAGCCGGTGGGCCGGGGGCCAGCAGGGGGAGATGCTGCCCGCCGGCCTGGTGATGTCGGACGCGCCGCCCGTGCTCGAAGACCTGCTGCTCGACTCCCTCGACCCCACGACCGTCGACGACGCCGTGTCCAGCGTCGGGCTGTCGCGGTGGCGGGCGACGCGGATGCTGGCCGGGGGAGTCCGGCGCCGCCCGGCGTCCTGACCCACAGGGCTCTGCTCGATCCGCGCGTGCACCGGGCCGATTGCACTGCTTAAACGTTCAGGCTGCTGTCGGATCGGTTCGACTCCTGCTTGCATGACGCTGCCCACAAGCCTTCCGCCCCGCCATGCATCGTGCTGGCTCGCCCGCCTCACAGGAGAGGCGGAAGCTCCCCTCTCCCTCACAGGAGCCTTCATGACAAGCACGAGACGCGGCGCCGTCGCCCGTCTGGTCAGCGCGGCAGCGGCATTGGCCGTCGCCGTGACCACCATGGTCGCCGTCACCGGCACCACGGCGGTGGCCGCCTCGGGCGGCACCGGAACCGGCTACCTCAGCACCAAGGGCAGCAAGATCGTCGACTCCACGGGAGCGACGGTCACCCTGACCGGCATCAACTGGTTCGGGATGGAGACGGACAACAAGACGTTCCACGGACTGTGGGCGGGCGTGACGTGGAAGTCGCAGCTCGAGCACATGGCCGAGCTCGGCTACAACACGCTGCGTGTCCCGTTCGCCGGTGACGCCCTCAAGTCCGGCGCCACCGCCACCAGTGTCAACACCGCCACGAACCCCGACCTCGTCGGGCTCTCGCCGCTGCAGATCCTCGACAAGGTCGTCGACTACGCCGGTGAGCTCGGCATGCGCGTGATCCTCGACCGGCACCGCCCGACGGCCGCCGGCCAGACGGCCCTCTGGTACACCCCGACGGTGTCCGAGGCCAGCGAGATCGCCGACTGGAAGCTGCTCGCAGCGCGCTACGCCGGCAACCCGACGGTGATCGGCGCCGACCTGTTCAACGAGCCGCACGCCGACGGCACCGAGCCCAACTCGACCGGTTCCTGCTGGGGCTGTGGCGACACCGCGCGCGACTGGCGGCTCGCCGCCGAGCGCATCGGCAACGCCGTCCTGGCCGCCAACCCGAACTGGCTCATCATCGTCGAGGGCGTCTCGTGCCTCTCGGGCGGCGTCGCGAACCAGTGGGACAGCATCCCGGACGACCCGGCGAACTGCAGCTGGTGGGGCGGGAACCTCGCCAACGCCGGGACGCAGCCGGTGCGGCTGAGCGCGACCAACAAGCTCGTGTACTCCGCGCACGACTATGGCATCTCGGTGTACGACCACCAGGAGTGGTTCGACACCACCAAGCACCCGGACTTCCCGGCAAACCTCCCCAGCACCTGGGACCACTACTGGGGCTACCTGGTCAAGGACAACATCGCGCCGGTGCTCGTCGGCGAGTTCGGCAGCACGCTCGCCGACCCGCGCGACACCAAGTGGCTCACGGCGCTCGTCAGCTACATGAAGACCAACGGCATGTCGTTCACGTACTGGTCGTGGAACCCGGACTCGGGTGACACCGGCGGCATCGTCAAGGACGACTGGGTGACGGTGCAGACCGCCAAGCAGTCGATCCTGCAGTCGGCCCTCATCCCGCCGGTCAAGCGTGGCAGCACGCCGACGCCGACGCCGACGACGCCGACGCCGACCACGCCGACGCCGACCCCCACGACGCCGACGCCGACCCCGACGACGCCGACGCCGACTCCCACGCCCACGCAGAACCCGGGCGCGTGCACGTCGACCGTCCAGCTGACCAACACCTGGCAGGGCGGCTTCCAGGCGGCGATCTCGGCGAAGAACGGCTCGTCGGCCGCTCTCAACCCGTGGGTGATCACGTTCACGGTGCCGTCCGGCGTCACGGTCGGCAGCGGCTGGAACGGCACGTTCAGCCAGAGCGGCACCACGGTGACCGTCACGGCGCCGACCTGGAGCCCGTCGCTGGCTGCGGGTGCGGTCGCGAGCGTCGGACTGGTCGCCAACGGCCCGTCGAGCCCGGTCGCGAGCAACATCAAGCTCAACGGGGTCACGTGCTCCTGAGCTGACCACGTCGTCGGGCGGCGGGTCCCCTGCCCGTCGCCCGACGACGCATCGTGCCGTCTCGTCCACCTAGCCCTAGGAGTGACATGACTTCCCGATCCCGCGTGGTGCTGACCGCTCTGCTCACCGCCGTCCTGGGCCTCGTCGGCCTGTCCGGCGCGCAGGTCGCCAGCGCTTCACCAGTCATCTGTGAGCAGTACGGCAGCACGACTATCCAGGGCGGCCGCTACGTCGTCATGAACAACCGCTGGGGCACCAGCTCGACGCAGTGCATCGACGTGACGTCGAACGGCTTCGCGGTGACCCAGGCCGACGGCCAGACGGCGACCAACGGCGCGCCGAAGTCGTACCCGGCCGTGTACTACGGCTGCCACTACGGCAACTGCTCGCCGTCCGACGACATCCTCAGCCCGAACGGCGTGCAGGCCAGCGACTCCCGGTTCTCCGGGATCAGCACGAGCGTGAGCATGACGTACCCGAGCAGCGGGACGTACGACGCCGCCTACGACATCTGGTTCAACAAGTCGCGGCCGAGCAGCACGACGCAGCAGAACGACGGCGCCGAGCTGATGGTGTGGCTCAACCACACGGGGTCGATCCAGCCGATCGGCTCCAAGGTCGGGACGGCCAACGTCGCCGGTGCCACGTGGGACGTCTGGTACGGGTCGGTGGGCTGGAACGTCATCTCCTACGTGCGCCAGTCGCCCACGAGCTCGCTCAGCTTCCCCGTGAGCTCCTTCTGGAACGACGTCGTGAGCCGTGGGTACGGCTCGACGAGCTGGTACCTGACCAGCATCCAGGCCGGCTTCGAGCCGTGGATCGGTGGCGCGGGTCTCGCCGTGACGAACTTCTCGGTCACCACGGGTGGTTCCACGCCGACGTCGTCGCCGACCCCGACGCCGACCTCGACCCCGACCCCGACCCCGACGACCACCAGCCAGCCGCCGAGCGGCTCGGGCTGCTCCGCGACGCTCAAGGTCGACAACCCGTGGAACGGCGGGTTCCAGGGGACCGTCACCGTGAAGAACGCCGGCTCGTCGACGATCAGCGGCTGGACGGTCAAGGCCACCCTCCCGAGCGGCACGACCATCTCCAACCTCTGGAACGGCACGCTCAGCACGAGCGGGTCGGCGATCTCCGTGAAGAACGCGCAGTACAACGGGCTGCTCAACGGCGGCGCCTCGACGACGTTCGGCTTCGTCGCCAACGGCAGCTCGCCGCCGTCGGGCTTCACCTGCACCGCCTCGTGAGGTCTCGCTGACTCACGGCTCACGGCGGGCCCGGCGACCTGGTCGCCGGGCCCGCCGTCGTGCATGGACGCGCCGAAGCACGACCGGCACCCACGGGTAACCTGGGCGGGTGCCTTCCCAGCCTCAGGTCGTCGTCCTCGACTACGGATTCGGCAACGTCCGTTCCGCGGTGCGCGCCCTGGAACGCGTCGGCGCCCAGGTGGAGCTCACGGCGGACAAGCGTGCGGCTGGCGAGGCCGACGGGCTGGTCGTGCCAGGCGTCGGGGCCTTCGCGGCCGTGATGGCGGGGCTGCGCGACGTGGACGGGGACCAGGTCGTCGACCGGCGGCTCGCCGGCGGGCGCCCGGTGCTCGGCATCTGCGTCGGCATGCAGGTGATGTTCGCCGAGGGGGTCGAGCACGGTGAGCGCACCGACGGGCTGGGGGAGTGGCCCGGCGTCGTCGACCGCCTGGAGGCCGACGTCGTTCCGCACATGGGCTGGGCCACGATCGAGGCCGCCCCGGGCTCGACCCTGTTCAAGGGGCTGGAGCACGAGCGCTTCTACTTCGTGCACTCGTATGCGGCCCGCTCGTTCCCCTTGACCGACGAGGGCGCCGGCGCCGTCCCGTTCACGACCCCCCTCGTGACGTGGGCGCAGCACGGCGACCGGTTCGTCGCCGCCGTCGAGAACGGCCCTCTCGCTGCGACACAGTTCCACCCGGAGAAGTCCGGCGACGCCGGCGCGCAGCTGCTGTCCCACTGGGTCGACTCGCTCCGCTGACCCGGCCCTCCCCACACCATCGGAGAACACACCCATGACCGATCGTCTCGAGCTCCTGCCTGCCGTCGACGTGGCTGACGGCAGGGCCGTCCGACTCGTCCAGGGGGAGGCGGGGTCGGAGACGAGCTACGGCGACCCGCTCACCGCCGCCCTCGACTGGGCCGAAGGAGGTGCCGAGTGGATCCACCTGGTCGATCTCGACGCGGCGTTCGGCCGTGGCTCCAACGCGCCGCTCCTGGTGGACGTGGCGGTCGAGCTCGCGGGTCGAGGGGTCAAGGTCGAGCTGTCCGGCGGCATCCGGGACGACGCGTCGCTCGCGCACGCGCTGGGCACGGGCGCGACGCGCGTGAACCTCGGCACAGCGGCGCTCGAGGACCCGGAGTGGACTGCGCGCGTGATCGCCAGCCACGGTGACCAGATCGCCGTCGGCCTGGACGTCCGTGGCACCACCCTGGCGGCACGCGGCTGGACGAAGGACGGCGGGGACCTGTGGGAGGTGCTCGCGCGTCTCGACGAGGCCGGCTGCTCGCGCTATGTCGTCACCGACGTCACCAAGGACGGCACGCTGCGTGGCCCGAACCTCGAGCTGCTGCGGGAGGTGTGCAGCCGGACCGACGCGCCGGTCGTGGCCTCCGGCGGGATCTCGAGCCTCGACGACCTGCGCGCGCTCCGCACCCTCGTCCCCCTCGGCGTGGAGGGGACGATCGTCGGCAAGGCGCTGTACGCCGGGGCGTTCACGCTCCCGGAGGCGCTCGACGTCGCCGGCCGTCCTTGAGGCGGTCCCCTCGTGGCCGGTCGTGAGCTGCCCCCGTCGTCGCCGTTCGCCGGTGACGACGGCACGGCCGACCCTGTGGTCACGGCGGCGCTGGAGGCGTACGGCGCCGGCAGCGGTCCGCTCGCGGACGTCGTCGCCGCTCTCGCCGGGACGCGGGTGCTCGTCCCGGTGCTCGCCGAGCTCGAGACGGCCGACGTGGTGGTGCACGGCGGGCACGCGCACGTGGTGGACAAGGAGGCGTCCGCCGGGGTCGTGGCGCTGCGGACCCCTGACGGACGCACCGCGCTGCCGGTCTTCACCAGCGTCGCCACCGTGGCGGCGTGGCGGCCCGACGCCCGGCCGGTGCCGTCGGACGTCGCGCGCGCGGCCCTGTCCGTGGTCAGCGAGGGGTGGGACGTCGTCGTCGTGGACCCGGGCGGCCCGGTTACGGCGCTCGTCCCCAGGCCTGCCGTCTGGGCGCTCGCGCAGCAGCTGCCCTGGGTCCCCGCCGTCGCCGACGGACGTGTGGACCAGGACATCGACCGGGCCGTCCGCGAGGCGCTGTCCGCCGTCGCCGGGGTGGTCGGCGCCTCGACGGTTCCCGGCACGCGAGCCGAGGTGGCCGTCGTCCTCACTCTCGTCCCCGGCCTCGACCGGGCCGGGCTCGACGCGGTCCTGGCACAGGTGAACGCAGCCCTCGCGGCCGACGAGACGGTCGCGACGAGGGTGGACTCCCTCGACCTGCGGCTGCGCGCGGCAGGGCCTGCCTGACGCGGCTCTGGGCGTGCCGGCGACCGCCGCCGGCTCAGGACACGTGCACGGCCGAGCACGAGCAGGACCCGCGCGGTCGTCGTGCTGCTCCGTGAGCCCGGCCCTGTACCTCCTGCTCGGACGTCAGGCGGACCCCCAGCGCGACAGGGCGGTCGCGATCGTCCCGGTGGCCGACGCGATCGCGCCGGCGAGGGCCTTCACGGCGACGGCCATGGCGAACGCGCTGACGGCGGTGGCCGCGACCGCCTGGCCCCCGAGGATCACCCGGTTCACGTCGATCGACGGCTTCCAGTGCACTCCGGCGTCGTCCACGACGTACACGCCGACGGCCTTGACGTAGGCGCCGTACCCGCCCGCTCCGCCGTGACCCCCGCCGTAGCCCTGCTGCGTGGCCGAGGTGTCGGACGGGGGTGCGTCGTCGCTCTCCGCAGACCCGACGCGACCGCGCAGACGAGCGCCCAGACCGAGCGGGACGCCACCCTCTCCGTCGCCGAGACCGAGTCCGGTCGCCGCCCACAGACGGGCGACGGGGATGACGGTGACCCCGCCTCGCTCGTACGCGTCCCCGAACACGCGGCGGACGGTGACGGTGTCGTTCACGGCCCCCGTGAGCGTGGCGGGGTCGAAACGTGGGACGTCGGCCATAGGAACCTCCGGGTCAGCTGCAGGTGGGCGCAGGGGTGAACGCCGAGTCGTCGTCCAGCATGGCGCGCAGCGTGCTCACCGGCACGACGAAGCTCCGGTTGTGCTCGTCCTTCGCATAGACGACGCCGACCACCCGGCCGTCGGTGTCGAGGACCGCGGACCCGGAGCTGCCGAACTCCACCGCCGCGTCCGTGAGGAACACCTGGCCGAGGTTCTCGTTCAGGGGATCCGTGGTCGGTTCGAGCACGTGCCCGGTGGTCACCGTGAGGGCATGGCCGAGCGGGTAGCCGACCACCGTGACGTCGTCCCCCGCGACGGGGTCCGTCGTCGACAGCTCCGGCGCCGACGGCAACGCATCGGCGGTCCGGACGATCGCGAGGTCGGCGAGCCCGGCCGTGCTGGCGGCCGTCGCGGCGACGTCCCGGCCGTCGTACGTGCTGAGCTGCAGGGTGGAGGAGTCCGCGACCACGTGGCGGTTGGTGACGAGGGTGTGGTCGTCGATCGCGAAGCCCGAGCCCGTCGAGACGGAGCCGCAGCCGATGTTCCGGATGCGGACGGCCATCCGCTGCGCCGCGTCGAAGCCGTCGGGCGACAGGTTCCCGGACGAGGTCGGCGTCGGCACGGCCCTGTCCGTCGGCACGACGCTCGTCGGGACCGGTGGCGGGAGCTCCGGCAGCGCGCCGCACCCCGCCAGGCCGGCCAGCGTCCCGGCCAGTACGAGCACCAGCACCAGTGAACGGTGTGGGACCGGGGCCGACCTCACTGGGAGAGCTCACGCTGCAGGGCGGCGTTCGCGTCGGTCGCCGCGCCGCACACCGTGGTGACGTCCTTCTTGTACTGAGCGAGAGCCGCGGCGTCGTACCGGTCGGACTCCTCGAGGTAGCCGATGAGGCTCTGCTGGCCGGTGATGCACTGGGCCAGTGCGGTCGCGACGTCGCCCGCCGCCTGCGACACGCGGGCCTGGTAGTCCGCGAGCTGGAGCTGGGCCGCGTTGCTGTCGCCGAGCTGCGCCTTCTCGTCGGCGAGCTCGGTGATGCGCGCCTGTGCCGCCGTGAGCTGGGTCTGCGCGTCGGCGAGCTGCGCCTGGGAGTCGGCGAGCTGCGCCTGGGCCGTCGCGAGGTCGGCCCCGTGCGTCCGGGCGAGCGCCTCCCAGTCCGCGCTCGACCGCTGCCACGCGTGCGTCGTCACGACCATCCGGCCGACGAGCGCACCCCCGACGGCGAGCGCGACCACGAGGGCGGCCGCGAGCAGCAGGACCGCGCGCCGAGGCGGACGAGCGGCCCGATCCGGTGCGAGCGCCGTCGTGGTGGACGGCTCCGTCCCGTCGGACGGCGCGAGGGCCACGACTGCCGGGTGCGGCGGGTCCGAGGGCGTCCTGGCCGCAGCGGGTGTCGCGACGGGCTCGCGAGGCGGTCCGAGGGCGGTGATGGCTGCGGCCTGGGGGACGACGGGCGGAGCGACGGTGCTCGTGGGCTCGCTCCGCGGGTCGATCTGGTCCGGTTCGGGGTCGTCGGACGGCATCCGCCCAGGATAGGGACGCCCGCTGTGCATCTGGCGAGGGTCGCACGTCCCTTGTCCGGCGGTGGCTTCGTGGGCGCGACGTGGACGGCTGCCACCGCCGGCCGGTGAACTGTCAGACCACGGAACCCGTGAACTTCTCGCCCGGTCCCTCGCCCGGCGCGTCGGGGAACGGAGAGGCCTCACGGAACGCCAGCTGGAGCGACCGCAGCCCGTCGCGCAGCGAGCGCGCGTGCTGGTTGCCGATGTCGGGAGCCGCCGCCGTCACCAGGGCGGCCAGGGCGGTGATGAGCTTGCGCGCCTCGTCCAGGTCCAGGTACGCCGCGCCCGCGCCGCCAGGGCCGTCCTCGGCCAGTCCGCACTTCACGGCGGCTGCACTCATGAGATGGACCGCGGCGGTCGTGATGACCTCGACCGCGGCGACGTCCGCGATGTCGCGCGTCGCGGCGGCGGTGGGGTCGGAGGAGCTGCTCATGGCGTCGATCCTCTCACCGGGTGAGAGGGGCGACGGTGCATGCGGGCGTCCGGAGGGCACCTGCCGTGGCCGGGCAGCCGCGAGGCCGCTCCGCGTCGGTCGCTGACGGCGTGGTTGACGGCGTGGTTGACGGCGTGGCTGACGGCGTGGCTGACGGCGTGGTTGACGGCAGGGCTGACGGCGGGGCTGACGGCGCAACTGCCGGGCGTGGACTGCGTCCGCATTCTGGTAGTGTTGGCGGTCGACTGACCTGGGTCGTCTGTCCGGACGCCCGCAGATCTCTGCGGACTTCCGGAACCGGCGGCTCAGGCGCACAAGTGGAGCTCCTCCCACCTGGGTCTCGACCGCTCGGTTCACGCCGACAACAGGGACCGGGTCACAGTCCGCGCCGGACGGCCTCGCCTCCCGGTGGCGTGAGCACGGCCGTGTGCCGGACTCCGTCGTGCGGACGTCGAGGCCTCCTCCTGTGCTCAGGACGGGGGCCTTCCTCGTTCCTGGCGGTCGGTCACGACGAACCCGAGGAGCAACAATCAGCGAGCCCCGCATCAACGATCGGATCCGCGTCGCCGAGGTCCGCCTGGTCGGCCCGAACGGCGAGCAGGTCGGCATCGTCCGCGTGGAAGACGCACTGCGCCTGGCCCAGGACGCCGATCTCGACCTGGTCGAGGTCGCCCCGGAAGCCCGTCCGCCGGTCTGCAAGATCATGGACTACGGCAAGTTCAAGTACGAAGCGGACATGAAGGCCCGTGAGGCCCGGCGGAACCAGACCAACACGGTTCTCAAGGAGATCCGGTTCCGGCTGAAGATCGACCCGCACGACTACGGCACCAAGAAGGGCCATGTCACGCGGTTCCTCGCCGCCGGCGACAAGGTCAAGGTCATGATCATGTTCCGCGGTCGCGAGCAGTCGCGCCCGGAGATGGGCATCCGCCTGCTGCAGCGTCTCGCAGACGACGTCGCCGACCTCGGCTTCGTCGAGAGCGCGCCGAAGCAGGACGGTCGCAACATGATCATGGTGCTCGGGCCGGTCAAGAAGAAGGCCGACCAGAAGCAGGAGCAGCGTCGTCAGGCTCAGGCCGACGCAGCGCGCGCGGCGAACGCTGCCGCTGCCGCGTCCGCGTCGGCTCCTGTCCCGGCCGCGGCGTCCGCCGCCCCTGCTGCGCCCGTCGCGAGCGAGCCCGTCGCGGTGCCGGTCGAGGACGCAGCCGTGGAACCGGCCGCCGTCGACGCGCCTGCTGCCGAGGCGCCGGTCGCTGAGACGGCTGCTGCGGAGACGCCTGCTGCGGAGACGCCTGCTGCCGCGCCCGTCGCCGAGACACCCGTCGCCGAGCCGGTGGCAGCGCCCGAGCCTGCCGCCGTCGCGCCGGCCCGGGCCGCAGCGCCGCGCACGCCGGCACCACGTCCGGCTGCAGCCCGACCTGCGACGCCGCGTCCGAGCACCGCCCGCCCGGCGGCGTCCGCGTCACCGGCAGCCGGTCCGGCATCCCCGACGCCGCGGCCGGCGGCTCCTCGGGCTACGCCGGCGGCTCCTCGGGCCACGCCGGCGGCTCCGAAGCCTGTCCCGCGACCGGGTCCGGCCGCCGGGCGTCCCACCTCGTCGACCTCCGACGACAAGAGCTGACCCGCCCCACGAACGGCCCGGCCGCCAGCCGGACCGCACGACACGAGTCGCACGAACCCGTGCGATGAGAACGACAAGGAGACACGGCAGCCATGCCGAAGAACAAGACGCACTCCGGTGCCAAGAAGCGCTTCCGGGTGACCGGCACCGGGAAGGTCATGCGTGAGCAGGCCAACGGCCGCCACCTTCTCGAGCACAAGTCGAGCCGCCGTACGCGCCGGATCGCCGGCGACGTCGTCGTCTCCGCCGCAGACACCCCGAAGATCAAGAAGCTGCTCGGCAAGTGACGCTGTCGGGGCGCCCCTCGCGCCCCGGTCGGTGTCGCTCTGCGAGCCCTAGACCAGCAAGGAGCATCACGTGGCACGCGTGAAGCGGGCGGTCAACGCCCAGAAGAAGCGTCGTACGACCCTGGAGCGCGCGAGCGGTTACCGCGGGCAGCGCTCGCGTCTGTACCGGAAGGCGAAGGAGCAGGTCACCCACTCCCTCGTCTACGCGTACCGCGACCGCAAGGCGCGCAAGGGCGACTTCCGCAAGCTGTGGATCCAGCGGATCAACGCGGCCTCCCGGGAGCAGGGCCTGACGTACAACCGTCTCATCCAGGGCCTCAAGCTCGCGGGCGTCGAGGTGGACCGTCGTGTCCTCGCCGACCTTGCCGTGAACGACGCCCAGGCGTTCGCGACGCTGGTCGAGGTCGCCAAGAAGGCGCTGCCGGCGGACGTCAACGCGCCCTCGGCTGCGTGACGCTCCTGCCCGGAGCCGCACTGTCCCGGACGCCCGGCCGATGCCTGAGCTGACCAACCCCCGTGCTGAGCGGGTGCGGTCGGTGAGGGCGTTGGCTGGGCGTTCGGCGCGTCTGCGTGCCGGTCGCTTCGTCGTGGAGGGTCCGCAAGCGGTCCGTGAGGCGGTCGCCGCGGCCGGTGCCCGGGTGCACGACGTGTACGTCACCGAGGCGGCCGCCCGCCGGTATCCGGAGATCGTGCGCGACGCGCAGGACCGCGGGATCCGGCTGAGCACGGGCTCGGCCGAGGTGCTCGACGCCATGAGCCCCGACGCGCAGCAGGTGGTGGCGGTGGCCGACCTGCTCGAGTTCTCGCTCGCGGACGTCCTGGACGCCTCTCCCCAGCTGCTCGCCGTGCTCGCGCACGTGCGCGACCCCGGCAATGCCGGGACCGTCGTCCGGGCGTCCGACGCGGCTGGTGCCGACGCCGCTCTGCTCACGGGCGAGAGCGTCGATGTGCACAACCCCAAGGTGGTGCGCTCGACCGCCGGCTCGCTGTTCCATCTGCCCGTGCTGACAGGTCTTGCCCTGGCGGAGACCGTCGCCGGGCTGCGCGCCGCGGGGCTGACCGTCCTGGCGGCCGACGGGGCGGGTGAGCACGACCTCGACGACCTGCTCGATCTCGCCGGCCACGCGCCCGACGGTGTGCCGGACCTCGCGGCCCCGACAGCCTGGTTGTTCGGCAACGAGGCGTGGGGGCTGCGCGACGAGGAGCGCGCGCTGGCCGACGCCGTGGTGCGGGTGCCCATCCGTGGGCGGGCGGAGTCGCTGAACCTCGCGACCGCGGCAACCGTGTGCCTGTACGCGAGCTCCCGGGCCCAGCGGCGGCGGCCGGCATGAGGCTGTTCGCCGCGGTGTGGCCGCCGGACGACGTGCTCGACCACCTCGACCTTGCGCTGGCATCGGTGCGGGGCGGTCCTGCGGGCTCGTCCTCGGCGATCCGGTGGTCGGCGCGCGAGACATGGCACCTCACGGCCGCGTTCTACGGCGACGTGCCGGACGGCGCCGTGCCCGGGCTCACGGCAGACCTCGCGGCCGTGGCGCAGGAGACGACGCCGTTCTCGCTGGCCCTGCGGGGTGCCGGCGTGTTCTCCCACCGGACGATGTGGGTGGGGGTCGCCGGTGACCTCCAGGCGCAGCGGGCGCTCACTGCCCACTGCGTCGACGCCGGCGCGGCCGCCGGGGCGCGCGAGGATCTGCGCCCGCGGGACCGGGCCCACCTGACCGTCGGACGGATCCGGCCCGGGAGCCGCCCGCCGCGGCGCAGGCCGTCGCGGCCCGGTCGGCCCGAGGTGCCCGGTCGACCTGGCGCATCGGTCACCGACGAGGACGTCGCCGCCGGCGTGGCTCGCGCTCTCGCGGTGTACGAGGGTCCGTCGTGGCTCGTGCAGGACGTGGTGCTCGTCGAGTCGCGTCCGGGCGCCGGCCGCGGTGGTGGCCCGCTGTACACCACCGTCGAGCGGTTCCCGCTCGGCCGCTGAGCGGGCGGGGGCCGGGCGGGCGACGCTCGGCCCGCTCACCACCGACGACAGCAAGGCGTTGGTCGGCCCAGGGGCTCGCGTGGCAGGATGGCGGGCATGACGCCGTGCCCCCGTCGATTTCCGCGGCCCGTTTCCGGGCCGCGCTGACGCGCACGTGAGCAGGTCCGCCGGTGCAGGCGGACGGCGCACGGACAGACACAGGCTCCGGGACGGGCGCCACTAGACTTCCCTGCTGGCCGTGCGCCTCGCGCCCGGCCACGGCCCGTCGCCGCGCGCTGGCGTGGCAGGGCCGCCCGCAACCTCCTTGGAAGGTCCGGATGTCCGACGACACCCCCTTGTCCCCGCTCGACGAGCCCGGCATCGCTGCCGCCGTGGAGGTCGCGCTCAAGGCGTTCGACGCCGCGACGGACCTCGACGCGCTGAAGCAGGCGCGTCTCGCGCACCTCGGGGAGCACAGCCCGGTCGCGCTCGCGAACCGTGCCATCGGCGGCCTGGCCGCGGCCGACAAGGGCACCGCCGGGCGGCTGCTCGGTGCTGCCCGTGGTCGGCTGACCGGCGCGCTCGCCCAACGGCAGGCCGTGCTCGAGGCGGAGCGCGACGCCCGTGTCCTGGTCGAGGAGACGGTCGACGTCACGCTCCCGACGGACCGCCGGCCGCAGGGCGCCAGGCACCCCCTCGAGACCCTGCAGGAGCGCATCGCCGACATGTTCGTCGCGATGGGCTGGGAGATCGCCGAAGGCCCCGAGCTCGAGGCCGAGTGGTTCAACTTCGACGCCCTGAACTTCGGCGTGGACCACCCCGCCCGGCAGATGCAGGACACCTTCTTCGTCGACGGGGGAGCCGGGGCCGAGTCGGGCCTCGTGCTGCGGACCCACACGTCG
The DNA here is from genome assembly GCF_054057935.1 of Cellulomonas sp. URHB0016. Taxonomy (NCBI): domain Bacteria; kingdom Bacillati; phylum Actinomycetota; class Actinomycetes; order Micrococcales; family Cellulomonadaceae; genus Cellulomonas; species Cellulomonas sp. URHB0016. The sequence continues at coordinate 4,396,270 of NZ_JBSRZU010000001.1, forward strand.
CCCGTGCAGGCGCGCACGCTGCTGGAGCGTGAGCTGCCCGTCTACATCGCGTGCCCGGGCAAGGTGTTCCGCACGGATGCGCTCGACGCGACGCACACGCCGGTGTTCCACCAGGTCGAGGGCCTTGCGATCGACAAGGGCCTGACGATGGCGCACCTCAAGGGCACCCTGGACCACTTCGCGCGGACGATCTTCGGTCCGGACGCCCGGACACGGCTGCGGCCCTCGTTCTTCCCGTTCACGGAGCCGAGCGCCGAGATGGACCTGTGGTTCCCGCAGAAGAAGGGCGGACCCGGCTGGATCGAGTGGGGTGGCTGCGGCATGGTCAACCCGCACGTGCTGCGCGCCTGTGGCGTCGACCCCGACGTCTACTCGGGCTTCGCCTTCGGCATGGGCGTCGAGCGCACGCTCATGCTCCGCCACGGGATCGCGGACATGCACGACATGGTGGAGGGCGACGTGCGCTTCTCCATCCAGTTCGGGACGGAGATCTGATGCCCCGCGTTCCCCTGACGTGGCTCGGCGACCACGTCGACCTGCCGGAGGGCCTCACGGCCGAGCAGCTGGCGGCGGACCTCGTCCGTGTCGGGCTCGAGGAGGAGGCCATCCACGCCGCTGCGGTCACCGGGCCGCTCGTGGTCGGTGAGGTCGTCGAGCTGACCGCAGAGCCGCAGAAGAACGGCAAGACGATCAACTGGTGCCGGGTGGACGTGCGTCCGGCCCACAACGAGCCGGACGGCTCGCCCCGCGGGATCGTCTGCGGCGCGCACAACTTCGTCGTCGGCGACCGCGTGGTCGTCGCGCTGCCCGGTGCCGTGCTGCCCGGGCCGTTCGCGATCGCGTCCCGCAAGACGTACGGGCACGTGTCCGACGGCATGATCTGCTCCGCCCGCGAGCTCGGGCTCGGGGACGACCACGCCGGGATCATCGTCCTGTCCGCGCTGGGGATCGACGCCGAGATCGGCACGGACGCCCGCGAGCTTCTCGGCCTCGGCGACGAGGTGCTCGAGATCAACGTGACCCCCGACCGCGGGTACTGCTTCTCGATGCGCGGCGTCGCCCGCGAGTACGCGCACTCGACGGGCGCACGGTTCACCGACCACGGTCTGGCGTCGCAGGCCCAGCGTGCGCCTGCGACCGGCGGGTTCCCCGTCGAGATCGACGACGCTGCGCCGATCGACGGCGTGCCCGGCGCGGACCGGTTCGTCGCGCAGGTCGTCCGCGGGGTCCGGGCGAACGACCCGTCCCCGCAGTGGATGCAGCGCAGGCTGACCCAGGCCGGCATGCGGCCGATCGGCCTCGCGGTCGACGTCACGAACTACGTGATGCTCGACCTCGGGCAGCCGCTGCACGCCTACGACCTCGCGAAGGTGGCCGCACCGGTCGTGGTCCGGCGAGCAGTCCCGGGGGAGCGGATGCGCACGCTCGACGACGTCGACCGTGCCCTCGACCCGGAGGACCTGCTCATCACCGACAGCCCGTCGGGCGTCCGCGCGTCGCGGGTCATCGGGCTCGCGGGCGTCATGGGCGGCGGCGACAGCGAGGTGGGGGCGGGCACGTCGGACCTGCTGATCGAGGCCGCGCACTTCGACCCGATCACGGTCGCCCGGACGGCACGTCGGCACAAGCTGTCGAGCGAGGCCGCCAGGCGCTTCGAGCGCGGGGTCGACCCGCAGCTGCCTCGGGTGGCGGTGGCCAGGACGGTCGCTCTCCTCGTCGAGCACGGCGGTGGCGTCGCGGACGACGAGCTGACGGACGTGGACCGCACGGCAGCACCGGCACCGATCACCTTGGACGTCACGCTGCCGGCCCGCCTGGTCGGTGTGCCCTACACGGCCGAGGAGGTCGTGGCGACGCTCACGCAGATCGGCTGCGACGTCGGCGACGTCGTCGACGGCACCGTCGCCGTGCAGCCCCCGACGTGGCGGCCGGACCTCGTGGCCGGCGTCGACCTCGTCGAGGAGGTCGCGCGCCTGCGCGGGTACGACGCGATCCCCAGCATCGTCCCGGACGCGCCGATCGGTCGGGGTCTGACGGACGGCCAGCGGACCCGGCGCTCGGTCGCCCGCGCGCTGGCCGAGGCGGGGCTCGTCGAGGTGCTGAGCTACCCGTTCGTCTCGACCGAGCAGCTCGACGCTCTGGGGCTGCCCGAGGACGACGCGCGTCGCAGGGCCGTGCGGCTCGTCAACCCGATGTCCGACGCGCAGCCGTACCTGCGGACCAACCTGCTCGTCACGCTGCTCGACACCGCGCGGCGGAACGTCTCGCGAGGTGTCGTGGACATCGCGCTGTTCGAGATCGGGCTGGTCACCCGGCCGCTCGCCGACGCGCCGGTCGCACCCCGGCTCCCGGGCGGGGCCCGGCCCTCGGACGACGACCTCGCGGCGATCCGGGCGGCCGTCCCGCCGCAGCCGCGCCGGATCGCCGGAGTACTGGCCGGGAACGTCTTCCCGGCCGGGTGGTGGGGGCCCGGACGCAAGGCCGACCACACCGATGCGATCGCGGCCGCACAGAAGGTCGCGCAGATCGTCGGTGTGCCGCTGGTCGTGTCGGCGGACCCCGGCCACGCGCCGTGGCACCCCGGACGGTGCGCGCGCCTGACGACGGCAGACGGGACACTCGTCGGGCACGCCGGTGAGCTGCACCCGACGGTGGTCGCCGCGCACCACCTGCCTGCGCGGGCGGTGGCGTTCGAGCTCGACCTCGACGTGCTCCTGGCACACGCACCGCACGACCCCGTCCAGGCGCACCCCGTGTCGCCCTTCCCGGTGGCCAAGGAGGACATCGCGCTCGTCGTGCCCGCCGAGGTGCCGGCGGCGGACGTGCTCGCTGCCGTCCGGGTCGGTGCCGCGTCGAGCCCGACCGGCGACGTCGTCGAGGACGTCCGGTTGTTCGACGTGTACGTCGGGGACCAGGTGCCCGCCGGGACGAGGTCGCTCGCGTTCGCGCTGCGGCTGCGCGCGGCCGACCGGACGCTCACCGCGCAGGAGCAGGCGTCGGTGCGGGACGCCGTCGTGGCCGAGACGCACGAGCGGTTCGGAGCGACGCTGCGCGCCTGACCTGCGGCCTGAGCCGCGCTGACCTGCGGGCCCACCGTCACGACCCCGCGAGCCGGACCGGCCGCGGGGTCGTGACGTGCCGGGCGGCTACGAGTCGTGGGACGAGTTCACCAAATGGTTACCGATGAGTAGTTGCGACACATCGGACAACCCGTGAGAGTGAACGATGGCCACCCGTGAGGGTGGTCGAGCGCTTCCCGACGAAGGAGCACCACGTGCACGCAGGGGTCAGGTCGACGACCGGGGGCATCGCGGCCCTCGCGCTCGCGGTGGCAGGAGTGGTCGTCGGCGCGGGGGGCGCGCACGCCTCGACGGGCACGACGCCCCGGGTCCTCGTCAACGAGGTGTACGGCGGCGGGGGGAACTCCGGCGGCCAGTTCAACCGGGACTTCATCGAGCTCGTGAACACCCAGACCACCGCTGTCGACGTGACGGGCTGGGCCGTGCAGTACGGGGCGGCGGGCAACACGACGTTCGGGGCGAAGACCGTGCTGTCCGGCACGATCGCCGCCGGTGGGTCGCTGCTCGTCGGGGAGGCACCGGGGGCGGACACCAGCCAGCCGGCCATCACGCCGGACATCGACGGCACCATCGCGATCTCCGGGAGCGCCGGCAAGGTGGCGCTGACGACCACCTCGGACACGCTGGTCTGCGCGGTTGCGGCGTCGTGCGCGGGTGATGCCGCCGTCGTCGACCTCGTCGGGTGGGGCAGCAGCACGGTGGTGTTCGCCGGTGCCGCCCCCGCGTCCGGCACCTCCAGCTCGACGTCCGTCTCCCGCGACGCTGCTCACACGAACACCGCGAACAACGCGGCCGACTTCACGACGGGGACTCCGACCCCGCAGGGCGCCGGTGGCGGCAGCGGCCCGGGTACGCCGACCGTGCGCACGATCGCCGAGATCCAGGGCACGGGTGCCGTCTCGCCGCTGGTGGGCGAGACGGTGATCACGGCGGGCGTCGTCACGGCGGCGTATCCGACGGGCGGCCTCAACGGCTACGTGATCCAGACGCCCGGCACCGGCGGGGCGTCCGACGCGACGCCCGGTGCGTCCGACGCGGTGTTCGTGTTCTCGGCCTCGACCGTCGGCGCGGTCCGGATCGGCGACCACGTCCAGGTGACGGGCGTCGTCAGCGAGTTCAACGGGCTCACCGAGCTGACGGTCGCGGCCGACGGCCTCGAGCAGCTGCGCGACCCCGCTCCCGCGGTGACCCCCGTCGCGAGCGCGTGGCCGACGACAGACGCCGACCGCGAGTCGCTGGAGTCGATGCTCTTCACGCCGACCGGGTCGTTCACCGTGTCGAACACGTTCAGCACCAACCAGTACGGGGAGGTCGGGCTCGCCTCCGGCACCACGCCGCTGCTCCAGCCGACCGAGGTCGGGGCGCCCGGGTCCGCCGAGGCGGCCGCCGCCGCGGCCGACGACGCCGCGCGTGGCGTGGTGCTCGACGACGGCGCCTCGACGAACTTCCTGTCCGCCGTGAACCAGAGCCAGACGCCGCCGTACGTCTCGTTGGCGAGCCCCGTGCGGGTCGGTGAGGCCGTGACGTTCGCCGCACCGCTGGTGGTGGACTACCGGAACAACGCCTGGAAGCTCAACCCGACGTCGCAGGTGGTCGCCGGCCTGCCCGCGCCGGTGTCCTTCACGAGCGACCGGACGGCCGCGCCGGACGCGGCCGCGATCGGTGGCGACCTGCGGATCGCGTCGTTCAACGTCCTCAACTACTTCACGACGCTCGGCGCCGGGACCGCCGGGTGCACGTCGTTCAACGACCGCACCGGCGACCCGGTGACGGTCAACAGCGGCTGCGAGCCGCGCGGCGCATGGGACCCGGCGGACCTCGCCCGGCAGCAGGCCAAGATCGTCAAGGCCATCAACGGCCTGGACGCCGACGTGGTGGGGCTGCTGGAGATCGAGAACTCCCTGGTCGTCGACGGCGTCGCCGACGAGGCCCTCGGCACCCTGGTCGACGCGCTCAACGCGGACGCGGGCTCGACCGTGTGGGCGTACGTCCCGTCGTCGAGCGAGCTGCCGCCTGCCGCGCAGATGGACGTCATCACGAACGCGATCATCTACCGGACCGCGGCCGTCACCCGGACCGGCCCGTCACACGCGCTCGGCACGCTGAGCGCCGACGACCAGGCGTTCGGGAACGCGCGCGAGCCCGTCGCCCAGGCGTTCACGCCGGCCGGCGGGGGAGAGCCGTTCCTCGTCGTCGTCAACCACTTCAAGTCGAAGGGGTCGGCGGGCCCGTGGCCGGGCGACGCCGACACCGGGGACGGCCAGGGTGCCTCGAACGAGTCCCGGGTCCGGCAGGCGACCGCGCTGCGCGACTGGGTGCCGACGATCCAGGGCGACGCCGACGCGGTCGCGCTCGTCGGTGACTTCAACTCCTACACGCAGGAGGACCCGCTGCGGCTCCTGTACGACGCCGGGTACACCGACGCCGGGTCGCACTTCGCACCCGGGCAGTACTCGTACTCGTTCAGCGGCCTGTCGGGGTCGCTGGACCACGTGCTGCTCAACGGCCCGGCGCTCGCCCGGGCCACGGGCGCGGACATCTGGGAGATCAACGCCGAGGAGTCCATCGCGCTCGAGTACAGCCGGTACAACTACCACGGCACGTTGTTCTACGCGGCGGACCCGTACCGGTCCTCCGACCACGACCCGGTGGTGGTCGGCCTGGTCACCGGCGCGGCCGTGCCGGTGAACCTCACGCTGCTCGACATCAACGACTTCCACGGGCGCATCGACGCGAACACCGTGAAGTTCGCGGGCACCGTCGAGAAGGAGAAGGCCGCAGCGGTCGCCGCCGGCGGCCCCGTCGCCTTCGTCTCCGCGGGCGACAACGTGAGCGCGTCGCTGTTCGCGTCCGCGGTCCAGCAGGACCAGCCGACGATCGACGTGCTCAACGCGATCGAGCTCAACGCGTCGGCGGTCGGCAACCACGAGTTCGACAAGGGCTTCGCCGATCTCAGGGACCGCATCATCGCGGGCGGGGCGAACGCCACGTGGGACTACCTCGGGGCGAACGTGTACCTCGCGGGCACCACGACGCCGGCGCTGCCCGAGTACGCGCTGCTCGACATGGACGGCGTGACCGTCGGCATCATCGGCGCGGTCACCGAGGAGACGCCGTCGCTCGTCAGCCCGGGTGGCATCACCGAGCTGTCGTTCGGCGACCCGGTCGAGGCCGTCAACCGCGTCGCGGGCGAGCTGACCGACGGGGACCCGTCGAACGGCGAGGCCGACGTGCTCGTCGCGACGTACCACGAGGGTGCCGGGGCGGGGACGCCGGACGGCGCGACGCTGGAGCAGGAGCTCGCCGCCGGCGGCGCCTTCGAGGAGATCGTCAACGACACCGCCCCGTCGGTGGACGCCATCTTCACCGGCCACACGCACAAGGTGTACGCGTGGGACGCGCCCGTCCCGGGCGAGGCCGGCAAGACGCGTCCGGTCCTGCAGACCGGCAGCTACGGCGAGAACATCGGCAAGATCGTGCTCACGTACGACCCGAGCACCGACGAGGTGCTCGCGCACACGCAGTCCAACATCCCGCGGCTCGTCGCACCGGCCGGCACGAGCGAGGCGGCGTTCGCCGCGCAGCTCGCCGCCACCTACCCACGGGTCGCCGAGGTGAAGTCGATCGTCGACGCCGCGCTCGCCTACGCGAGCACGGTCGGCTCCGTACCCGTCGGCTCGGTCACCGACGACATCACGACGGCGTTCTCGGGCGGCACCTACACCGCGGACGGCTACACGGGCCCGGGCCCGGACGTGACGTCCGGGCGCGACGACCGGGCGAGCGAGTCGACGCTCGGCGACCTCGTGGCCAACGCGCTGCGGGACACCCTGGCACCGGACAACCTCGGCGGCGCCCAGATCGGCGTCGTCAACCCGGGCGGCCTGAGGGCGGAGCTGCTGTACGCGCCCGACGGGGTCGTCACCACCGCCGAGGCGAACTCCGTGCTCCCGTTCGTCAACAACCTCTGGACCACCACCCTCACGGGCGCCCAGGTGAAGACGATGCTGGAGCAGCAGTGGCAGACGAACGCGGACGGCACGATCCCGTCGCGGCCGTACCTGCAGCTGGGCCTGTCGGACAACGTCACGTACACCTACGACGCCGCGGCGCCGATGGGGTCGCACATCACGTCGGTCACGGTGGACGGGGTCCCGCTCGACCCGGCGGCGGACTACCGCATCGGGACGTTCTCGTTCCTCGTGACGGGTGGCGACAACTTCCGCGTCTTCACGCAGGGCACGGACGCCCGGGACTCGGGGCTCGTCGACCGTGACGGCTGGATCGCCTACCTGCAGGCCCACCCGGGCCTCGCGCCCGACTTCGCCCGGCAGGCCGTGGGCGTCCCCGCCCTGCCCGGCTCGGTCACCGCAGGCGACAAGCTCGCGTTCCGGGTGTCGAAGCTCGACCTCACGAGCCTGGGGTCGCCGCGGAACACCGCGCTCGACGTGCAGCTCGACGGCACGTCGATCGGGACGGCGACGGTGACCGACGGGAACGCGGACGTGTCCGTCACCGTCCCGGCGGGCACGGATGCCGGGGCCCACGCCCTGACGCTCGTCGCCAGCCCCAGCGGGACGACCGTCACGCTGCCGCTCACCGTCGAGGCCGGCATCCCGTCGTCCTCCACGGCGCTCACGGCATCGCCGGGCGGCCAGGTGTTCGGCTCGTCGTCGCGGGTGACGCTCACGGCGACGGTGACGGCCGACGCGCCGGTCTCCGGCCCGGTGGTGTTCATGGTGGGTGACGACGAGCTCGGGACGGCCACGCTGCGGAACGGGACGGCGACCCTCCGGCTGCCGTCCTCGACCCCGGCGGGCACCTACGAGGTGGTCGCGCGCTTCGCGGGGGACGAGACGGTGGCGGGCTCCGAGTCCGCCCCGGTCACCGTCGTGGTACACAAGGTGACCACGACGACCGGCCTGACGGTGACGCGCAGCTTCCTGGTCCTGCCGTCGCTGGCGATCGCCACTGTCACCACCGACAACGGGAGGCTCCCCGCCGGGAAGGTGGAGATCCGTGAGGGCGGCACGGTCGTCAGGACGCTGGACGTCGTGCTCGGCGTCGCGCTCGGCACCCTGCCGTCCGGGCGGCACACCTACACGGCGACGTTCGTCCCGAACGATCCTGCGAACGTCTCGCCGAGCACGAGCGCACCGGCAAGCAGCCGCTGACCACCACGAGGCGGGCCCGCGTCCGCACCTGGACGCGGGCCCGCCTCGGCGGAGCTCGGTGGACACGGTCGACCCGGGCGGGGACCGTGTCGTCATGGAGATCCCGCCCGACGTCCTCGCCCACTACGCGCTGGGCGAGGAGGAGTCCCGGCTCGACTCCGGTCCGGGCCGGCTCGAGGCCCTGCGTACGACGGAGCTGCTGCACCGTTGGCTCCCTGCCGCCCCCGCGGTCGTGCTCGACGTCGGCGGGGCGGCGGGCCGATACGCGCTGCCCCTCGCCGACGAGGGCTACGAGGTGCACCTCGTCGAGCCGGTGCCGCTCCACCTCGACCAGGCACGGGCGGCGTCGGCCGCCGCGCGCCGGCCTCTCGCGTCCGTGACGGAGGGCGACGCTCGCGCCCTCGCGTTCGACGACGCCTCGGCGGACGCCGTGCTGCTGCTCGGCCCGCTGTACCACCTGCCGTCCCGGAGCGACCGGCTGAGGGTGTGGGCGCAGGCGCGGCGGGTGCTCCGACCGGGTGGCGTCGTGGTGGCGGCCGCGATCGGCCGGTTCGCGTCGACGACCGACGGGATCGTCCACGGCCTGCTGCGGGACGAGCGGTTCGCGGAGGTGGTGCGTCGCGACGTCGAGACAGGGGAGCACGTGAACGACGACCGCGTGCCCGGGTGGTTCGCGACCGCCTACTTCCACCGCGCCGAAGGGCTGGCAGACGAGGTCCGCGAGGCGGGACTGGAGCTCGACGGGCCCGTCGCGGTCGAAGGGCCGGGGTCGTTCGCGACGGCCCTCGACGAGCTGCTCGACGACGTCACCCTGCGCGAGCGGGTGCTGGACGCGGTCCGGCGGGTCGAGCGGGAGCCGAGCCTGCTCGGTGCCAGCGCCCACCTGCTGGTCCGGGGGGTCCGTCGCTGACCCGGGTGGCCCCCAGCCGCACCGAGGACCACAGGTCGCCGGTTTCGCCGGGCGCGGAATCCACCCTCTGGCGTGCACGTCGCCGTGCTAGCGTCCGCAAGCGGAGCGCTTGACCATCGCGTGACCATCGTCCGGCAGCGCCGCACGGCGCGACGCAGCGGCCCGGTGCTGCTCTGTGCGCCGCACCTGCGTACCGATCGACGAACGGCTGACGTGGAGGATCACATGACGGACGCGGCCCCCTTGACCCCTCCGGCGGCCCAGTCGTCGTTCGCGCTGGACCCGCCCGCGCCGGCGCAGCCGGTCGCCGCCACGCAGGCCCCCGCGATGGCGCCGCGGATCGACGAGGCGGCGCTGCCCGGACTGAACGCGAAGGTGTCCGCCTACGTCGACGGCCTCCTCGCGGTGCAGCCGGGTTCGCCCGAGCTCGCCGCGAAGGCGGACGACGTGCGGCTCATGGGCGAGGCCGACATCCGCACGGCCGCCGACTCGTCGAACCGTCTTCTGCAGGTCCCCGTCCGCGAGCTGCGTGAGGGCGGTGTCTCAGGCACCTCGCAGGTCAGCCGGTCGCTGCTGGACCTGCGCCGGACGGTCGAGGACCTCGATCCCGCCGAGGCGAGCGTCGGTCGCAAGCTCCTCGGCATCATCCCGTTCGGCTCGCAGCTCACCGACTACTTCCGCCGCTACGAGAGCGCGCAGAAGCAGCTCGACGCCATCGTGAAGGCCCTCTACGACGGCCAGGACGAGCTCCGCAAGGACAACGCGGCGCTCAACCTCGAGAAGCAGCGCCTCTGGGAGACCATGGGCCGCCTCAACCAGTACGTGTACGTCGCGGAGCGCCTGGACACGCAGCTGTCGGCGAAGATCGCCGAGATCGAGGTCGCCGACCCGCAGCGGGCAGACTCGCTGCGCAAGGACGTGCTGTTCTACGTGCGCCAGAAGCACCAGGACCTGCTCACGCAGCTCGTCGTCTCGATCCAGGGCTACCTCGCGGTCGACATCATCCTCAAGAACAACATCGAGCTCATCAAGGGTGTCGACCGCGCGACGACCACCACGGTGTCCGCGTTGCGCACGGCCGTCCTCGTGGCACAGGCGCTCAACAACCAGAAGCTCGTGCTCGACCAGATCACGGCGCTCAACACGACGACGTCCGGGATGATCGCGTCGACGTCCAAGATGCTCAAGGACCAGTCGGCGACCATCCAGCAGCAGGCCGCGTCGTCGACGCTCGGCCTGCCGCAGCTGCAGCAGGCCTTCGCCGACATCTACGCGACGATGGAGTCCATCGACGAGTTCAAGGTCAAGGCCCTGGACTCGATGGCGCAGACCGTCGGCGTGCTGCAGGCGGAGACGACGAAGGCCCAGGCGTACCTCGACCGGGTGTCGCGGGACGACACGCCTCTTCGTGAGGGGCTGCCGTCGTCGAGCTCGTTCGACCTCGGCGGCAGCTGAAGGACGGGTCGGGTCGACGGTCGGATCGGGTGGGGATGAGCTGGATCGGTGACGTCGTGGAGCGCCTGCGCGGCCGACCGCGCCCGGCGGAGATCTCCGCTGCGCCCGCCGCCCCGACCTCCGCGGAGATCCTCGAATCCGTGCGGACGGTCGAGCAGCAGGTCGCGGGACGCGTCCCGGCGGCCGTCGCGGCGCGCGTGCACGGCATCGCCCGCACGATCGAGGACATGGCCCCTCGGCTCGACCGGTTCGGTGTCGGCTCCCGGCAGGCGCACACCGTCGTCGCGACCGCGACGAGCTACCTCCCCGAGGCGGTCGGCGGGTATCTGCGGCTGCCGCGGGAGTTCGCCGACCGGCGGGTCGTGTCCCGAGGAAAGACGTCGCTCATGGTGCTGTGCGACCAGCTCGACCTCCTCGGCGTGACGCTCGGCAAGATCTCCGACGCCGTGTCCCGTGAGGACGCGCAGGCACTCGTCGCGCACGGGCAGTTCCTCGCGGAGAAGTTCGGGGAGTCGGCGCTGGCGATCACGCCGGACGGCCCGGGTGCGATCCGAGGGGACGGGCTGTGAGCACCGACACGAGCCGCTCCCCGGTCGACGAGCTGCGTGCGGCGCTCGACGCGCTCGAGGGGGCTGCGACGGCAGCCGGCCTCGACCGGGCACAGGCCCGCGACGAGGGTGCGGCGCTGGCAGCCGCCGTGGCGGAGGCCGTCCCAGGGGCGGCTGCGGCGTGGAACGCGGCCCTCGGGATCACGGGCCCGGGGCTGGACCGGTTCTTCGAGTCCGCCTCGGTCGCGAGGCGGTGGCGCACGACTCCGACCGCTCACCTTGCGGGACTGGTCACGGAGCGGTCCCCGCACGTCGACGCCTACGCGACCGCCCTGGTGCGCGTGGTCGCGGCCGCCTGCGACCTGGGTCCCGCGTCGATCGACGTGATCGCGCGCGCCTCGGCCACCGCCGCGGTGCAGCAGGGCGCCGCCCGCCACCCCGGGTCGCCGCAGGTGACGGTGCGACCGGCTCCCGAGCCGTGGCCGCCGGACGGACCCGACGGCTCGGTGCTGCCCGCCACGCCCGAGACCCTCGCGTCCGGGACGGTCGCCCAGAGCGCCCGACCCGGCTCCGTGCCCGTGCCCGTGCCCGTGCCCGACGAGCCGGCACCGACGCTCGACGACCTCCTCGCCGACCTCGACGCGCTCGTCGGCCTGGAACGCGTCAAGCGCGAGGTCCGGCACCAGGCCCAGCTCCTGCGCGTCGCGAAGCTCCGCCAGGACGCCGGGCTGGCGACCCCGACGATCACGCGGCACCTCGTGTTCCTCGGGAACCCGGGCACCGGCAAGACGACCGTCGCCCGCCTCGTCGCGAAGCTGTACCGCGCGCTCGGCCTGCTCAGCCAGGGTCACCTGGTCGAGGTGGACCGCTCGGAGCTCGTCGCCGGCTACCTCGGACAGACCGCCGAGAAGACGTCCGCGGTCGTCGCGTCCGCGGTGGGCGGCGTGCTGTTCGTGGACGAGGCGTACGGGCTCGCCGAGGACCAGTACGGCGCCGAGGCGGTCACCACGCTCGTGAAGGACATGGAGGACCACCGCGACGACCTCGTGGTGGTCGTGGCGGGGTATCCCGGGCCCATGGCGCGCTTCCTCGAGGTCAACCCCGGCCTCGAGAGCCGGTTCTCCACCACGCTGGAGTTCGACGACTACACGGACGCCGAGCTGCGGGAGATCTTCGACCGCGCCGCGCGCACGGCGGACTTCGCGCCGTCGCCGGAGTGTCTGGCACAGTTCGAGCGGCTCGCCTCGGCGCAGGTCCGTGACGAGGGGTTCGGCAACGGCCGGTACGCCCGCAACGTGCTCGACAGGGCCATCACCCGGCACGCCTGGCGGCTGCGCGACGTGGCGCGACCCAGCCTCGACCAGCTGCGCTTGCTGCTGCCCGAGGACCTCGTCGCCGAGCCGGACGACGGACCGGAGGCGGGACCGGACGCAGAACCGGACTCCGGACCGGACGCCGAACCGGACTCCGGTCCGGACGCCGAACCCGCGGCCCGCCCGGCCGGTCCCGACCATCTCGAGGAGTTCGCGTGACGACGCTCGCCCCTGCCGGCCCCACGACGGGCCCGATCCGTCCGGCGCAGGCCGGTCCGGTGCCGGCCGTTCCGCCGGGGGAGCCGGCACCGGCTCACGGACTGCGCGCGGCTCTGCGGCGGACGCCGGGCAGGCTGCGTGTCGCGGGCGTCCTCGTGGTGCTCGCCGCGCTGGTCGCCGGTGCTGCGGGTCTGGCGTCAGGGCTGGCCCAGGCGGCGGCGCTCGACGCGGCGCGGGCGGACACCGCACAGCTCATCGGGGTCCGTGAGGTCCGCAACGACCTGGTGACGGCCGACGCGGCGGCCACGAACGCGTTCCTCGTCGGTGGGCTCGAGCCGCCGGAGCAACGAGCCCGGTACGACGCCGCGATCGCGGAGGCCTCGGAGGGTCTGGTCCGGCTCGCGGGCTCGAACGCGGCGGACGCCGAGCTGCTGGGCCAGGCGACAGCGGGCCTGACCACCTACACCGGCCTCGTCGAGCAGGCGCGCGCCAACAACCGCCAGGGCTTCCCGGTGGGGGCGGCCTACCTCGACCAGGCGTCCGCCGTCCTGCGCTCGGAGGTGCTGCCCGCGCTCGACACCTTGGTGGAGGACAACGGGGTACGCGTCGGCAGCTCGTTCGGCGCGGTCTCGGCGGTGCTCTGGGTCCTGGCGCTGTGCGTGCTGGCGGTCGTCGTGCTGGTGGTCGTGCAGGCGTGGCTGGCCCGGCTGACGCACCGGCGGCTCAACGCCGGCCTGGCGGCCGCGACCGTGGTGCTGCTCGTGGCCACGGTCGTGGGCGCGGTCGTCCTCGGCCGCGCGAGCGCACGGGCCGACGAGGCCCGCGACGGACCGTACGCGCGCGCCGTGGCGGTCTCGCAGGCACTGTCGCTGGCGACGGACGCCAAGTCGATGGAGTCGTTCACGCTGATCAAGCGCGGTTCCGGCGCAGCCTTCGAGGAGACGTTCGTGACCGAGACGGACGCGGCCGGCGCCGTGCTCGCCGCGGCGCCGGGACCCGCCGACCAGCTCGGGCAGCAGCTGTCCGCGTGGGTCGGCGCCCACGGCCAGATCCGTGCACGGGACGACGGCGGTGACTGGGACGGTGCCGTCGCCCTGGCCGTCGACCCGTCCGGGGAGCCGCGGACCTCGTTCGACGCCTTCACCTCGGCGGCCGCGTCGGCCGTGGACGAGGACGTGGCCGCCACCCAGGAGGCGCTCTCGAACACGGTCGGCGCGGTGGTGCTGCTCGGCTGGCTCGCGCTCCTCGCGGGTGTCGCGGCGGCCGTCCTCGGGTGGCGCGGTATCGGCAGGCGACTGGAGGAGTACCGGTGACCACGACACGCACCACCGCCGCCGGACGGGCGCGCCGGACGGCGGCGGTCCTCGTCGCCCTCGTCGGCCTGGCGCTCCTGACCGGCTGCGACCCCGCGGACGACACGCCCGCACCCACGCCGACTGCGAGTGCCGAACCGGCACCCACCGCGGCACCGGCGGCCGTCCAGTGCGACGACGCGACGACGTCCTACGCGCCGGAGGCAGGGACGGCGATCGCGCCGGGCAGCACCATGGACACGATCGTGAAGCGCGGGTCGCTCGTGGTGGGCGTGTCCGCCGACACCCTGCGCATGGGGTCGCGCAACCCGCTCAGCGGCCAGATCGAGGGCTTCGACATCGACGTCCTGCACGAGGTCTCCCGTGCGTTGTTCGGCGACCCGAACCGGCTCCAGTTCCGGGTCATCACGTCCGGTCAGCGTCTCGACGTGCTGAAGGACGGCCAGGTGGACCTCGTCGCGCGCACGTTCACCATGAACTGCGACCGGTGGCAGTCGATCGCGTTCTCGGCCGAGTACCTCCGTGCCGGCCAGAAGGTGCTCGTCACGCGGGACTCCACGGCGACCGGCATCGAGGACCTGGGCGGCAGCAAGGTGTGCGCGCCGAAGGGGACGACGACGCTCGACCGCCTCGCGCAGTACCCGGACCTCACCGCGGTCGCCGCGGACACCCACACGGCGTGCCTCGTGCTGTTCCAGCAGGGCAAGGTCGACGCGATCACGGGTGACGACACGGTCCTCGCCGGCTTCGTCGCGCAGGACCCGTACGCGAAGGTCGTCGGCGACGCGTTCAGCGCCGAGCCGTACGGCATCGGCGTCCCGGCCGGGAACGTCGACATGGTGCGGTTCGTCAACGCGGTCCTCGACCAGGCGAAGACGGACGGGACCTGGACCGCGCTCTACGACCGCTGGCTCGGGGCGCTCGGCCCGGCGCCGGCACCGCCGACGTCCGTGTACGGCCGAGCACCGTGACGGGCACGACCTCGGGCCGGGTGGCGCCGCCGCCGGCCCCCGGCAGGCTCGGGGACGCGGTACCCGCCGAGGAGCTCGCCGGGTACCTGGCCGGTCTGGAGCGCTGGCTCACCGACCGGCGCGCGGAGCTCGACCGGCTCGACACCGCCGCGCAGGCGTCGAGCACCGGGGACGCGCTGACGCCCGACCTCGTGCTCGCGCTCGCGATGTGGCAGGCGATCCGCACCCGGGCCGACGAGCTCGTCGCGGTGTGGGACGCCGGCCGCGCCGACGCGGTGGCCCGCGAGAAGATGTCGCAGCTCGTCTGGGGCCGGCTCGACTCGGGCCTGGGGTCCGCGCTCGTGTCGCTCGTCGAGGCGGTGACCCTGTGCGACGCGATGATCGGCCAGGTCCGGGTGCGTCTCGCGTTCGACCCGAGCACGGCCGACGACGTCGCGCGGCTGCGCGAGCTGCGGGCCGCGCTGGTCCGGTGCGAGGACCTCGCCGGCGTCGAAGAAGGGCCGCTGGCCGCCGTCGGGGCGCTGCGCGACCGGGAGCGCCGCCTGGTCGAGCAGGCAGCCCGCGGTGCGGACGTCGGCGGACCGCTCGCCGAGCTCGAGGCAGCAGCGGCGCGTGCCGAGCGCGACCTGATCGTCCAGGTCTCCCAGCGCAGGACCCTGGCGACGGGCCGCGCCGCCGCGCGGACCACGTTCGACGCCCTCGAGACCCGCGAGCCGACCCTGCACGACCTGGCCGACCGGTGTCGCCGCGAGGTGCTGCGGCCGCCCAAGCTCGCCGTCCCGGACGTCTCCCGCCTGGGGCCGCCCCCGGCGACCCGTACCGAGCTCGACGCGTACCTGGACCGGCTGGCCGCCGTGCAGCGCGCGTTCGACGCGGTCGCCGACGCCTACAGCGCACCGCTGCGCGAGCGCGCCGAGCTGCGCTACCGGCTCGAGAAGGCCCGGGCGGCCGCCGACGCCAACGGCCGCAGCGCATCGCCCACGGTCCGTGCCGGCTACGAGGAGGCGCACACCGCGGTCGAGCAGACCCCGTGCGACGTCGACCTGTCGCGCTTCCTCGTCGAGCAGTACCTGTACCTCACGCGCGACCTGCCCCACACGGGGCCGGAAGGGGCCCGACGATGACCACCGACGTCGCCTGCACCGAGCTCGGGTGCACCGGAACGTACGAGGACGGGTACTGCAACGTCTGCGGGTCGCCCCAGGCCCCGTCGGGCGCGCCCTCGACGCGGACGTCGACGGCGGGACCTGCGTCGGCGACGACGCTGCTGGGCACGGGTTTCCGCCAGGCCGCCCCGGACCGTGGCGCCGCGGCCGGCGAGCCGGGTGCGGAGCAGTCGACGCGCACCGGTCGCACCAGCTCCAGCCGTCTCGCCACGGCGGCCCTCGGCTCCGCCCGTACCGCCGCCACCGGCTCGACCACCACCCGCCGGGTCGGCACGTCCTCCACGCGCCTGCGTGGCGCCCGGCTGGGGGCCGGCCTGACGACCGTCCCGCCGGCGCCGGTTCCGGACCCCCTCGGTTCCGTGATGGCGAACCCGGAGGTGCCCGAGGCGAAGCGGTTCTGCCCGGCATGCGGGGAGAAGGTCGGTCGCGGCCGGGACGGCGTGCCGGGCCGCACCGAGGGCTTCTGCCCGCAGTGCGGCAACGCGTTCGACTTCGCACCCCGGCTCGCACCGGGCGACCTCGTCGGCGGACAGTACGAGGTCGTCGGCTGCCTCGCGCACGGTGGTCTCGGGTGGATCTACCTCGCCCGGGACCAGAACGTCTCGGGGCGGTGGGTGGTGCTGAAGGGTCTGCTGAACGCCGGTGACCCCGATGCCTACGCGGCGGCCATCGCCGAGCGCCAGTTCCTCGCAGAGGTCGAGCACCCGCTCATCGTGGAGATCTACAACTTCGCGATGCACGACGGTGCCGGCTACATCGTCATGGAGTTCGTGGGCGGCCGGTCGCTCAAGCAGATCCTCGGCCAGCGGCGTGACGCGGGGGGCGGCGTCAACGACCCGCTCCCCGTCGACCAGGCCCTGGCCTACGTGCTCGAGATCCTGCCCGCGTTCGCGTACCTGCACGACATCGGGCTGCTGTTCTGCGACTTCAAGCCGGACAACATGATCCAGCAGGGCGACGCGGTCAAGCTGATCGACCTCGGCGGGGTACGGCGGGTCGACGACCTCGACTCCGCGATCTTCGGCACGGTCGGCTACCAGGCACCGGAGGTCCCGGAGGTGGGGACGTCGGTGGCGTCCGACATCTACACGATCGGCCGGACCCTCGCCACGCTGGTCCTCGACTTCCGGGGCAACACCACGACGTACGCGGCGTCGCTGCCCGACGTCGCCGACACCCCCGTGTTCCAGCGGTACGACTCCTTCTACCGGTTGCTCGCCAAGGCCTGCGCGCCGGACCCCGCGGACCGGTTCGGCACGGTCGACGAGCTCCGCGCCCAGGTGCTCGGCGTGCTGCGGGAGGTCGTCGCGACCGACCGCGGCGACGGCAGCCCTGCCCTTCACTCGGCCGCGTCCGTGCTGTTCGAGGTGCCGCAGTCCGACCAGGCCACCCGGCCGCTGACGTGGGACGAGCTGCCCCCACTGCGTGTCGACGCGAACGACCCCGCCGCGAGCTGGCTGGCCGGCGTCAACGTGAGCGACCCGGTCCAGCGCCTCGCCGTGCTGGCCGACGCACCCGAGGACACCGTCGAGGTGCGCCTGCGGCGGGCCGGTGCGGCGATCGAGGCAGGCAGGCCGGACGTGCTCCAGGAGGCCGTCGGCCTGGTGCTCGCCGACGACCCGTGGGAGTGGCGAGCGGCGTGGCTCGGGGGCCTCGCGCAGCTCGCCTCGGGCGACCCGGTCGCCGCCCGCGCCTCGTTCAACGCCGTGTACGGGCAGGTGCCCGGCGAGCTCGCCCCCAAGCTCGCGCTGGCCGCCGCGTGCGAGCTGAGCGGTGAGCCGGACATCGCCGAGTCGTTGTACGTCGTCTGCGCCCGGTCCGACGCCAACTACACCGCGCCGGCGGCGTTCGGGCTGGCCCGGATCCGGCGCGGCCGCGACGACGCGCAGGGTGCGCTCGCCGCGCTGGACCTCGTCACGCCCACCCGCAGCTCGTACGTCGATGCGCGCGTGCTGCGCGCCCAGATCCTGGCGGAGTCCCGGCGTGACCTGTCCGCGCTCGCCGACGCCCTGCGCAGCGTGCAGGCGGTCACGATCGCGCCGCGGGACCGGGCCGTGCTGCAGGTCGACGTGCTGGGGTCCGCGCTCGACACGGTCCTGGCGCACGGACCGTCCACGACGGTGACCATCGACGGCGTCCCGGCCCGCGAGCCCGAGCTCCGTGACGCGCTCGAGACCGCGTTCCGGCGGCTCGCCGGCCTCGCCCAGTCGCCCGACGAACGGATCGACCTCGTCGACCGGGCCAACGAGGTGCGGCGGTGGACCACGTGGTGAGCGCGGTGTGCCCCTCCTGCGGGGTGGCGGTGCACGACGCCGACCGGTTCTGCGAGGGGTGCGGGGTGCCGCTCACCGCACCGACGGACCCGGCGGCGCTCGTCGAGCCCGCCCCGGCCCCGGCGGCGCCCGTCGAGCCCGCCCCTGCCCCGGCTGTGGGACCCGCCGGCGCCGAGCCCGCCTCCGGCGGTGTCGCCCCCTGCGCGTCCTGCGGCGGCGCCGTCGCGGCGGACGGCTACTGCGAGCAGTGCGGGGCCGTCGCCGTGAGCGGGCGCGACCACTGGTCCGAGACGCCGGCGGCGCACGTCGCGGGCGTGTGCGACCGGGGCCGCAGGCACGCGCGCAACGAGGACGCGATGGCGCTGCACGCGACCGAAACACTGACGTTCCTGGTGGTGTGCGACGGCGTGTCCACGGCACCGGACTCCGACATCGCGAGCCTCGCCGCGGCGCGCGCCGCCCGGGACGTGCTGGCCGACGGTGCCGCGTCCGGCAGTCCGGGTGACGCGGGCCGCACGGCCGCCTGGTCGGCGCTCCTCGTCGAGTCGGCGGCCGCCGCGGACCGCGCGATCCGTGGCGCCGTCGGCGACATGGCCGGTCGGCAGGAGCCTCCGTCGTGCACGTTCGTCGCCGCGGTCGTGGACGGCCCGCTCGTGGTCACGGGATGGCTCGGCGACTCCCGGACGTACTGGCTGCCCGACGGAGGCGTGCCCGGTCACGCGCCCCGTCAGCTGAGCGTGGACGACTCGGGGGCCAACGAGCTCATGGCCGACGGGGTGCCGCGGGCGCAGGCGGAGCGCGCCCCGACCGCGCACGCCATCACCCGGTGGCTCGGCCCGGACGCGCCCGACATCGTCCCGCGGACCACGGCGACGCACACCCAGGGCCCCGGCTGGGTGCTCGTGTGCTCCGACGGTCTGTGGAACTACTGCTCCGAGGCGGCCGACGTGGACGCTCTCGTCCGGGACGCCGGGTCGCGCGTCGGCCCTGCGCCCGGGGACATCGCCGGCGAGCTCGTGAGGTGGGCCAACGCACAGGGCGGCCACGACAACATCACCGTGGCGCTGGCCCGCGTGCCGGGCTTCGATACCCTCCAGGCGGAGCAGCGCCCCGACCTCGACCCGACCGACCGCTGATTCACGAAGGAGCCACCGTGGCCGAGTTCCGCACCGAGGTCTTCCAGAACGAGTTCCTGTCCGACGGTGCCACCGACGTGCACGCGATCGTCACGGTCGCCGCCTCGGGCGCCGGCCCGGCGGGTGCCGCGCAGGGGGCGGTCGCGGAGATCGTCATCATCGACACGTCGGGCTCGATGGAGGGTGCGAACCTGGCGGCGGCGAAGCGCGCGGCGCAGGTCGCGATCGACCAGATCCCGGACGGGACGTTCGTGGCGGTCGTCGGCGGCAGCCACGTCGCGCAGCGGGTCTTCCCGCCGCCGAGCTGGGCGGTCGCGATGGTGCCTCTGGACGACCGCTCCCGCCACGACGCGAAGCAGGCGATCGCCGGCATCCGGTCGTCGGGCGGCACGGCGATGAGCACCTGGCTGCGCCTCGCGGACATCATCTTCGCCACCGTTCCGCAGGTCGCCCAGCGGCACGCCGTGCTGCTCACCGACGGGAAGAACGAGTCGGAGGCACGCACGGAGCTGTCGCGCGCGGTCCGGGACCTCACCGGTCACTTCCAGTGCGACGCGCGCGGTGTCGGGGAGCACTGGGAGGTCGACGAGCTGCGGGAGATCTCGACGGCGCTGCTCGGCACGGTCGACCTGATCGCGGACCCGGCCGACATCGCCGAGGACTTCCGCAAGATCGTGCAGACGTCGATGGCCCGCGGGGTGGCGTCCGCCGAGCTGCGGGTCTGGGCGCCGCAGGGGGCGCAGGTCCTGTTCGTGCGGCAGGTCGCGCCCACCGTCGAGGACCTCACGACGCGCCGTACGGAGGTCAACGCGCTCACGGGGGCGTACCCGACCGGGTCCTGGGGTGACGAGTCGCGGGACTACCACGTGGCGGTGCGGGTGGCGTCCAAGCCCGTCGGCTCGGAACAGCTCGCGGCACGGGTGCAGGTCGCCGTCGGGGGAGAGGTCCTCACGTCGGGCCTGGTCAAGGCCCGGTGGACCGACGACGACGCGCTCTCCGCGCGCATCAACCCGGAGGTCGCCCACTACACGGGCCAGGCCGAGCTCGCGTCCGTCATCCAGGAAGGGCTCGCCGCCAAGGCCGCGGGCGACGAGGCGACGGCGACGGTGAAGCTCGGGCGCGCCGTCCAGCTCGCGCAGCAGACGGGCAACGACGAGGCGACCTCGCGCCTGCGACGCGTGGTGGAGATCGACGACGAGGAGCAGGGCACCGTGCGGCTCAAGCGCAACGCGGCCAAGCTCGACGAGATGGCGCTGGACACGGCGTCGACGAAGACGACCAGGGTGCGCCGGTGAGCCCCGTCCGGTGCCCGCAGGGCCACACGTCGGACTCGACCGACTACTGCGACGTGTGCGGGACGCCCATCGTCGCGGCCGCCGCAGCACCCGCGCCGCCCGCAGCGGCGGAGCCCAGCACCTGCGCCCACTGCGGCTTCCCGGCGGCCGCGGGTGCGTTGTTCTGCGAGAACTGCGGCTATGACTTCACGACGGGATCCCTGCCGGTGGCGTCGACGCCTGTCGCGAGCACGTCCGGGGCCCCTTCGACGGTCCCGTCAGCCCTGGGCCTGTCGGCCCCGGACCCGACCCCGGCGCCCGCTCCCACCCCGGCGCTCGTGTCGACGTCGGCTCCCGACCCGTCCGGCCAGACGCCGAACGCCCTCGCCCCGACGGGCCTCGACACCCCGCCGCCCGCCGGGCCGGACGAGTGGGTCGCCGAGATCTGGGTCGACCCCGACTGGTACGCCGTGCAGAAGCCCGAGGACCCGATCCCGTCTCCCGGACCCCCCGCACTGGTCCCGCTGCGTGAGCGCAGCGTCCTCGTCGGGCGCCCGTCGGTGTCCCGCAACATCCACCCGAAGGTCGACTGCGGGGCGGACTCGGGCGTGTCGCGCCGGCAGTGCCAGCTGAACACGGACGGCCAGCGCTGGTGGGTCGAGGACCTCGACTCGTCGAACGGTACGTACGTCAGCCGGGTGGGGGACCCGATCCCGACGCAG
This sequence comes from Cellulomonas sp. URHB0016, assembly GCF_054057935.1. Classification (NCBI taxonomy): domain Bacteria; kingdom Bacillati; phylum Actinomycetota; class Actinomycetes; order Micrococcales; family Cellulomonadaceae; genus Cellulomonas; species Cellulomonas sp. URHB0016. Next base: position 4,417,824 of record NZ_JBSRZU010000001.1, read on the forward strand.
CCGATCCCGAGCGGTCAGCGCCGTGAGCTCCAGGACGGGGACCGGCTGTACGTCGGCGCATGGACCCGGATCGTCATCCGCAAGGCGCTGCCGGGCGAGGTGTGACCACCAGGGCGCCGGTCAGGCCCGGGGCAGCGTCCTGGCGAGCAGGGCGACGCGGACGGTGCCGCCCTTGGTGGCCTGCTCGCCGACCTGCGCGAACCCGAGCCGGCTGTGGAAGGCGAGCGAGCCCGGGTTGGGCGGTTCGAGGTTCACCTCGCAGGTGACCGTCGTGAGCCCGAGCTCGCGCGCCCGGTCGTCGACGGCGGCGTAGAGCATCCTCCCGATGCCGCGCCCGTGGGCGTGCGGTGCGACGACGACGCGGTCCACGTACAGCGACCCGGGGACGTGCTCGGCGAACCACCGGTAGTTCTCGCTGGTGTACCCGGCGCCCGGTGCGAGCGCGAGCAGGAAGCCGAGCGGGCCGTCGTCGCCGTCGGCGACCAGGGCGAGGTCGCACGCCGGCACGTGGGCGGCGAGCCCGTCGACCCCGAGCCCGTTGACCGCGGGGACGGCGGCGTCGTTGAGAGCGGCCAGCGCCGGCACGTCGCCGGCCGCGACGGCCCGCAGCGGGGTGCTCACACCGCGCAGCTGTCGTCGGTGCACGCGGCGGCCTCGGGGTCGCCGGCGAGCACGGCGAGCGGGTTCGCCTCGCGCCAACCGGCCTCGAGCAGCTGCGAGAACACCTCGGCGGGCTGCGCGCCGGACACGGCGACCCGGCGGTCGACGACGAAGAAGGGCACGCCGCTGACGCCGAGCGCCCGGGCCTCGGCCTCGTCGCGCCGCACCGCGTCCGCAGCCCGGTCACCGGCGAGCACGTCGCGCACGGCCGCGTCGTCGAGCCCGGCAGCCGCGAAGCCGGTCTCGCGTGCGAGCCGCACGAGCGTCTCGTGGTCACCGAGATCGGCACCCTGCGCGAAGTGCGCGTCGAAGACCGCCTCGACGAACGTCTCGGCGAGCGCCGCCCCGCCGACCTCGCGGGCCACGTGCAGCAGCCGGTGGCCGTCGAAGGTGTTGGCGGCGAGCGCCCGGTCGAAGTCGAACGTCAGGCCCTCGCCCGCGGCGACGGTCGCGACGTGCGCGAACATCTTCCGCACCTGGTCACGGGGCAGGCCCTTGTGCTCGACGAGGGCGTCGATCTCCGGGCGGCCCGGCCCGGCGGGCGTGCCCGGGGACAGCTCGTACGAGCGCCAGGTCACCTCCACGTGCTCGCGATGCCGGAACGCGTCGAGCGCGGCGGCGAACCGGCGCTTGCCGATGTAGCACCAGGGGCACGCGATGTCGGACCACACCTCGACCCGCAGCGTGCGGGTCGGGGCGAGCGTGACAGGGGGAGTGGCAGGAGTCGTCACGGGAGGAGCAGGACCTTTCCGGTGGTGGCGCGCCCCTCGAGCGCGCGGTGGGCGTCGGCCGCCTCGGCCAGCGGGTAGGTGGCGCCGACGCGGACGTCGAGCGTCCCGGCGCGGACCGCCTCGAGGAGCTCGGTCGAGCGCCACACGAGCTCGTCGCGGGTGGCGGTGTGGTCGTCGAGCTTGGGGCGGGTGAGGAACACGGACCCGGCGGCGTTGAGCCGCTGCGCGTCGAACGGCGGGACGGGCCCGGAGGAGGCCCCGAACAGCACCAGCATTCCTCGCCGGGCCACGGAGGCGAGCGACGCGTCGAACGTGTCCTTGCCCACGGAGTCGTAGACGACGTCGACGCCACGACCACCGGTGAGGGCGCGGACCTCGGCGGGCAGGTCGGCGGTGAGGTCCGCGAGCTCGCGGTACCGGATGACGGCCGCGGCGCCGGCCGCCCGGGCGAGCCGTTCCTTGTCCGTGCTCCCGACGGTGGCGATCACGCGCGCCCCGCGCTGGGCGGCGAGCTGGGTCAGCAGGAGGCCGACTCCACCGGCGGCCGCGTGCACCAGCACGTCGTGCCCGACGCCGACCGGGAACGTGGAGGTGACGAGGTAGTGCGCGGTGAGCCCTTGGAGCGGGAGGGCCGCGGCGACCTCGTCGCCCACGCCCTCCGGGACGGGGAGGGCCGCGTCCTCGCGCACGACCACGAGCTCCGCATAGGAGCCGGGGGCCGACGACCAGGCGATGCGGTCACCGACCGCCACCGTGGTGACCTCCGAGCCGATCTCGACGACCTCTCCCGCACCCTCGGACCCGACGACGTGCGGGAACGTCATCGGGTAGGTGCCGGACCGTCGGTAGGTGTCGATGAAGTTGACACCCGCCGCGGCGACGCGGACCAGCACCTCGTCCGGGCCGGGCCGGGGGTCGGCGGCGTCGGTGACCTGCAGGACCTCGGGACCGCCCGCGGCGGTGGCGATGATGGCGCGCACGTCGGACGCAACGACGCACAGGCCCTGTGTCATCCCGATATCCTCGTCGCATCCTTCTGCACCACCGTGTATGGTCATGCACATGACGTTCACGGTCGCGGTCGCCGGTGCCTCCGGCTATGCCGGGGGAGAGATGCTCCGCCTCCTGCTGGCCCACCCCGAGGCCCGCATCGGCTCCGTCACCGCGCACTCCAACGCGGGCACCCGCCTCGGCGAGCACGCGCCGCACCTGCGCTCGCTCGCGGACCGCGTGCTCGACAGGACGGACGTCGACGCCCTCGCCGGGCACGACGTCGTGGTCCTCGCGCTGCCGCACGGGGCGAGCGGCGCAGTCGCGGCCGAGCTCGCCGCACGCGGCGACCACGCGGTCGTCGTCGACCTCGGGGCCGACCACCGGCTCGTCGACCCGGCCGCATGGGAAGAGTTCTACGGCACCCCGCACGCGGGCACCTGGCCGTACGGGCTGCCCGAGCTGCTGACGGCGGGGGAGACGGTCGCCGCCGCGCACCGGGACCAGCTCGCGGGCGCCACCCGGATCGCCGTGCCGGGCTGCAACGTGACGGCGGTGACCCTCGGCCTGCAGCCGGGCGTCGCCGCGGGTCTCGTCGATCCCGTCGATCTCGTCGCGGTCCTGGCCAACGGCTACTCCGGGGCGGGCCGCTCCCTCAAGACCCACCTGCTCGCCGCGGAGGGCCTCGGTGCGGCCCAGCCCTACGCGGTCGGCGGCAGCCACCGGCACATCCCGGAGATCGCACAGAACCTGCGTTCCGCCGGTGCCCCGGCCGTGACCATCTCGTTCACGCCGACGCTCGTCCCCATGGCCCGCGGCATCCTCGCGACCGCCACGGCGCGGCTCGTCGAAGGAGTCGACCCCGCCGCGGTCCGGGCGGCCTGGGAGCACACCTACGCCGACGAGCCGTTCGTCCACCTCCTGCCTGAGGGCCAGTGGCCGACGACCGCGTCGACGCTGGGCGCCAACACGGCGTTGGTGCAGGTCGCGGTGGACCACCGGGCCGGCCGTGTCGTCACCGTCACCGCGATCGACAACCTCGTGAAGGGGACCGCCGGCGGCGCCCTGCAGTCCCTCAACGTGGCACTCGGGCTTCCCGAGACCCTCGGCCTCCCACTGGACGGGGTGGCCCCGTGAGCGCCCTCGCCGCCGACCCGGCGGCGCTCCGGCGCGCTCGACGAGCACACGACCAGCAGGCTGGTGCCCGTCCGACCACCACGACCGAGGAGACGCCGTGATCGACCAGACCCAAGAGCTCCCGTCCCCGGGGGTCACCGCCCCTGCGGGGTTCGTCGCCGCCGGTGTGACCGCGGGGCTCAAGCCCTCGGGCCGCCGGGACCTCGCCCTCGTCGTGAACGAGGGACCGCTCGATGTCGGCGCCGCGGTCTTCACCACCAACCGGGTCGTCGGGGCGCCGGTCGTCTGGTCCCGCCAGGTCGTGCAGGACCACGTGGTCCGTGCCGTGGTGCTGAACTCGGGCGGGGCCAACGTGTTCGCCGGGCCGGAGGGCTTCCAGGACTCGCACGCGACGGCTGAACGGGTCGGGCTGGCGCTCGGCGTGTCCGCCGGTGACGTGGTCGTGGCATCCACCGGGCTGATCGGCGAGCGCCTCCCGCGACAGCTCCTCCTCGACGGCGTGGACCTGGCCGCGGCCGCGCTCAGCGACGACGGCGGGCCGGACGCGGCCGTCGCGATCATGACGACGGACTCCGTCCCGAAGACCGCCCACCTCACGGTCGACGGGGACTTCGGCACGTGGACCGTGGGCGGCATGGCCAAGGGCGCCGGCATGCTGGCCCCCGCTCTCGCGACGATGCTCTGCGTCCTCACCACGGACGCGGTCGTCGACGCGGAGACCGCCGAGCGCGCGCTGCGCACCGCGACCCGGCAGACGTTCGACCGCATCGACTCCGACGGGTGCATGTCCACCTCCGACACGGTCGTCCTGCTGGCCTCCGGTGCGAGCGGTGCGGCGCCCGACCCCGAGGGGTTCGTCGCGGGCCTCACGGCGGTCTGCGGAGACCTCGCCCGCCAGCTCATCGCGGACGCCGAGGGTGCGACCCACGACATCGCCGTCACCGTCATGGGGGCCGAGACCGAGGACGCCGCGCTCGCGGTCGCCCGCGCGGTCACCCGCTCCAACCTGTTCAAGGCCGCGGTGTACGGCAACGACCCGAACTGGGGTCGTGTGCTCGCCCAGGTCGGGACGGTCCCGGAGTCGGTCGCGGCGTTCGACCCCGCGACCCTCGACGTGTCGATCAACAGCGTCCTGGTGTGCAAGGACGGTGCCGCGCACGCGCCCCGCTCCGAGGTGGACCTCGCCGCCAACCGGCTCGTGCAGGTCCTCGTCGACCTCAAGGCGGGCGGGGAGGTCGTGACCGTCTGGACCAACGACCTCACGCACGCCTACGTCACCGAGAACAGCGAGTACTCCACGTGAGCGACGACTTCGTGTTCGACACCCGGACCGACCTGCGCCCCGACCAGAAGGCCCACGTGCTCGTCGAGGCCCTGCCGTGGCTGCAGAAGTTCTCGGGCGCGCTCGTGGTGGTGAAGTACGGCGGCAACGCCATGATCGACGACGACCTCAAGCGTGCGTTCGCCGAGGACATGGTGTTCCTGCGCCAGGTGGGGCTGCGGCCCGTCGTCGTGCACGGCGGCGGTCCGCAGATCAACGCGATGCTCGACCGGCTCGGCATCCAGTCGGAGTTCCGCGGAGGGCTGCGCGTCACGACGCCCGAGGCCATGGACGTGGTCCGCATGGTGCTCACGGGCCAGGTGTCGCGCGAGCTCGTCGGGCTCCTCAACGCGCACGGCCCGCACGCCGTCGGGCTCTCGGGCGAGGACGGCGCGCTGTTCCAGGCGCGCCGGCGCGAGGCGTTCGTCGACGGGCAGCCGGTCGACGTGGGACTCGTTGGCGACGTGGTCAAGGTCAACCCGGGTGCGGTCCTCGACCTGCTGGACGCCGGCCGGATCCCCGTCGTGTCCACCGTCGCGCCCGACATCGACGACCCCACCCAGGTGCTCAACGTCAACGCCGACACCGCCGCCGCGGCGCTCGCGGTGGCGCTCGGCGCCCGCAAGCTCATCGTCCTCACGGACGTCGAGGGCCTGTACACGAGCTGGCCGGACAGGACGTCGCTGGTGCGGCGCCTGCGGGCCAGCGCGCTCGCTGAGCTGCTGCCCGGCCTCGACTCGGGCATGCGGCCGAAGATGGAGGCCTGCTGGCGGGCCGTCGAGGGTGGCGTGGGCCGCGCCCACGTCATCGACGGACGGGCCCCCCACTCGATCCTCGTCGAGGTCTTCACGTCCGACGGCATCGGCACGATGGTGCTGCCCGACGAGGAGCCTGCCGGCGCCCCGTTCACGGCCCCGGTGCCCGTCGTGCCGCACGCCACCCCCAGCCACGAGGTGACCGCATGACCGCCGACGTCGCAGGAGCCCGGCACCGGGCCCCGTCCGTACCGGACGCCAACCTTCCGGTGCCGGCGACGGAGGGTTCCGTCGCCGAGTGGACCGACCGGTACACGCACGCGCTGATGGACACGTTCGGGGCGCCGCAGCGCGTCCTGGTCCGTGGCGAGGGCCCGTACGTGTGGGACGCCGACGGGGAGCGCTACCTCGACCTGCTCGGGGGCATCGCCGTCAACTCGCTGGGTCACGCGCACCCGACCTTGACGGCGGCGATCAGCGCCCAGCTCGGCACGCTGGGCCACGTCTCGAACTTCTTCGCCAGCCCGGTGCAGATCGCGTTCGCCGAGCGTCTGCTCGCGCTCGTCCGCGCCCCTGCCGGCTCACGCGTGTTCCTCACCAACTCGGGCACCGAGGCGAACGAGGCGGCCTTCAAGCTCGCGCGCCGCAACGGTGGCGCCGGCCGGCCGCGCATCCTCGCGCTCGAGGGTGCGTTCCACGGCCGGACGATGGGCGCCCTGGCGCTGACGTCGAAGGCCGCGTACCGCGAGCCGTTCGAGCCGCTCCCGGGCGGTGTCGAGTTCCTGCCGTTCGGTGACACCGACGCGCTCGAGGCGGCGTTCGCCGACGGTGCGGGGCAGCAGGTCGCGGCCCTGTTCGTCGAGCCGATCCAGGGGGAGGCCGGTGTGCGCCCGCTGCCCCCTGGTTACCTCGCCCTGGCGCGCCGGCTCACCGCGGAGAGCGGGGCGCTGCTCGTGCTCGACGAGGTGCAGACCGGGATGGGCCGCACGGGTGCGTGGTTCGCCCACCAGCTCCCGCACCTCGGTGGCGGGATCGTCCCCGACGTCGTCACGGTCGCGAAGGGACTCGGCGGCGGCTTCCCGGTCGGCGCGCTCGTCGCCCTCGGCGAACCGGTGGCCACGCTCGTGGGCCGCGGGCAGCACGGCACGACGTTCGGCGGCAACCCGGTGGCGTCGGTGGCCGCTCTCGCGACCATGTCGGTCATCGAGCGCGACGGGCTCCTCGCCCACGTCACCGACCTCGGTGCACGGCTGCGCGAGCGGCTCTCCGGTGCGAGCCCGCTGGTGGCGGAGGTGCGCGGCGAGGGCCTCCTGATCGCCGTCGAGCTCACGTCGCCGGTCGCGGCCGACGTCGCACGGCGAGCGCTCGAGGCGGGGTTCATCGTCAACCCGTGCACGCCGACCGCCGTGCGGCTCGCGCCGCCGTTCGTCCTCACCGACGAGCAGGCAGGCACGTTCGTCGACTTCCTCGCGGGCCTCCCGCACGACCTGGCGGTGCAGCCGTGAGCGCGACCCGGCACTTCCTGCGCGACGACGACCTCTCCCCGGCCGAGCTCCGCTCCGTGCTCGAGCTCGCGCTCGCGTTCCGTGACGACCGGTTCATCCGCTCGCCGCTGGCGGGCCCCCGGGCGGTCGCGGTGATCTTCGACAAGCCCACGCTGCGGACCCAGGTGTCGTTCACCGCGGGCATCGCCGAGCTCGGCGGCTTCCCGCTCGTCGTCGACGGCAAGCTCGCCGGCATCGGCAAGCGCGAGTCCATCGCGGACACGGCGCGGGTCCTCGACCGGCAGGTGGCGGCGATCGTCTGGCGCACCCACGCGCAGTCCCGCCTCGAGCAGATGGCCACGGTCTCCCGTGTGCCGGTCGTGAACGCGCTCACCGACCAGTTCCATCCCTGCCAGGTCCTCGCGGACCTCGCGACGATCGCGCAGCACCGCGGCGGGGTCGGGCGCCTGAGCGGCAGGACGCTCGCGTACGTGGGCGACGGGGCCAACAACATGGCGCACTCCTACCTGCTCGGAGGAGCGAACGCGGGCATGCACGTGCGCATCGGCACGCCGCCCGCCTACCTCCCGGACCCGCAGGTCATGGCCGACGCCGCGGCGCTGGCCGGGCGCACGGGCGGCTCGGTCCGCGTGGTGCACAGCATCGAGGAGGCCGTCGCGGGTGCCGACGCCGTGGCGACGGACACCTGGGTCAGCATGGGCCAGGAGGACGAGGCGGGGGAGCGGGAGACCCCGTTCGTGCCGTTCCGCCTGGACGGGGCGGCCATGGCGCTGGCGGCTCCGGACGCCCTCGTCCTGCACTGCCTGCCCGCGTACCGCGGCAAGGAGATCACCGCCGAGGTGCTCGACGGCCCGCAGTCGGTCGTCTGGGACGAGGCGGAGTTCCGCCTGCACGCCCAGAAGGCGCTGCTGTCGTTCCTGCTGGAGCGGTCGTGAGCGTCACGAGCCCCGTCCCGGCGACGAAGGCGGCCCGGCAGGCCCTCGTCACCGCGCTGCTCACCCGCGGCCAGGTCCACTCCCAGCAGCAGCTTGCCGAGCTGCTCGCGGCCGAGGGCGTGCAGGTCACGCAGGCGACGCTCTCGCGCGACCTGGTCGAGCTGCGCGCCGAGAAGATCCGCACACCGACGGGCGCCCTGGCGTACGCCGTGCCCGCCGAGGGCGGTGTGCGGGCCCCCGTCGCGGGCCCCGACCAGGAGATGCTCGCCGCCCGGCTCGCACGGCTGTGCGGCGAGCTGCTCGTCACCGCCGAGGCGTCCGGCAACCTCGTCGTCCTGCGCACGCCGCCCGGGGCCGCGCAGTTCCTCGCGTCCGCGATCGACCACTCGGTGCTGCCGGCGGTCCTCGGGACCATCGCGGGCGACGACACGGTCCTCGTGATCGCCCGTGAGGCCGACGAGGGACCCAGCACCGCCGGCGCCGCCCTGGCCGCCCGGTTCCTGTCCCTCGCCACCGACCCCCGTCCCGAGCCGGCCCGAGCCGTCGCCGGCCGGACCACCGACTGACCACCCACCACCACGAAAGAAGAACTCCCCATGACTGAGCGCGTCGTCCTCGCCTACTCCGGCGGCCTGGACACCTCTGTCGGCATCGGCTGGATCGCCGAGGCCACCGGCACCGAGGTGATCGCGGTCGCCGTCGACGTGGGCCAGGGCGGGGAGGACCTGTCGGTCATCCGTCAGCGGGCGCTCGACTGCGGCGCCGTCGAGGCGTACGTCGCGGACGCCCGCGACGAGTTCGCGACCGAGTACTGCATGCCCGCGCTGCAGACCAACGCGCTGTACCTCGACCGCTACCCGCTCGTCTCGGCGCTGTCCCGGCCGGTCATCGTCAAGCACCTGGTCCGCGCGGCCCGCCAGTTCGGTGCGACGACGGTGGCCCACGGCTGCACCGGCAAGGGGAACGACCAGGTCCGTTTCGAGGTCGGTATCACGTCGCTGGCCCCCGACCTGACGTGCCTGGCGCCCGTCCGCGACCTCGCCCTGACGCGCGACAAGGCCATCGACTTCGCGGCGCGCAAGCAGCTGCCGATCGAGACCACCAAGCACAACCCGTTCTCCATCGACCAGAACGTGTGGGGCCGCGCGGTCGAGACGGGGTTCCTCGAGGACATCTGGAACGGCCCCACCAAGGACGTCTACACGTACACGGACGACCCGACCTTCCCGCCGGTCGCCGACGAGGTCGTCATCACGTTCGAGCAGGGCGTCCCCGTGGCGCTCGACGGCGTGCCCGTGACGCCGTTGCAGGCCATCCAGGAGATGAACCGCCGGGCGGGTGCCCAGGGCGTCGGCCGGATCGACATCGTCGAGGACCGGCTCGTCGGCATCAAGTCCCGCGAGGTCTACGAGGCACCGGGTGCGGTGGCCCTCATCGCCGCGCACCAGGAGCTCGAGAACGTCACGGTCGAGCGCGAGCAGGCCCGGTTCAAGCGGACGGTCGAGCAGCGGTGGACGGAGCTGGTCTACGACGGCCAGTGGTTCTCGCCGTTGAAGAAGTCGCTCGACACGTTCGTCGCCGACACCCAGCGCTACGTCTCGGGCGATGTGCGGATCGTGCTGCACGGTGGCCGCGCGACCGTCACGGGCCGCCGCTCGGACGCCAGCCTGTACGACTTCAACCTTGCGACCTACGACACCGGCGACTCGTTCGACCAGTCCGCGGCCAAGGGCTTCATCGAGATCTACGGCCTGAGCTCCAAGCTCGCCGCGGCGCGCGACGTGCGTTTCGGCAACGGGGTCGACCTCGGCACGCAGGGTGGGATCGGTGGCTGACGAGTCCGGCCCGCTCGCGCTGTGGGGCGGCCGGTTCGCCTCCGGCCCGGCCGCGGCCCTCACCGAGCTGTCGCGCTCCACGCACTTCGACTGGCGTCTGGCGGACCACGACATCTCCGGCTCGGTCGCGCACGCCCGCGTGCTGCACGCGGCCGGCCTGCTCACGGACCAGGAGCGCGACGGCATGGTCGACGCGCTCGAGCGGCTGCGGACGGACGTGGCGTCGGGGGCGTTCGGGCCGGCGCCCGACGACGAGGACGTGCACACGGCGCTGGAGAGAGGGCTCATCGAGCGCGCGGGTGCCGACCTCGGCGGCAAGCTGCGCGCAGGCCGCTCCCGCAACGACCAGATCGCCACGCTCGTGCGGATGTACCTGCGGTCGCAGGCACGCGTGCTCGCCGGGCTGGTCCTCGACGTGGTCGACGCGCTCGTCGCGCAGGCCGACGCCGCGGGTGACGCGCCGATGCCGGGGCGCACCCACCTCCAGCACGCGCAGCCGGTGCTGCTCGCGCACCACCTGCTCGCCCACGCCTGGCCGCTGATGCGCGACGTCGAGCGCTGGGTCGACTGGGACACCCGGGCGGGGCTGTCGCCCTACGGCTCGGGTGCCCTCGCCGGGTCGTCGCTGGGCCTGGACCCGGCGGCGGTGGCGACCGACCTGGGCTTCGACGGCCCCGTGGAGAACTCGATCGACGGCACCGCGTCCCGTGACGTCGCGGCCGAGTTCGCCTTCGTCGCAGCGATGACCGCGGTCGACGTCTCGAGGTTCGCGGAGGAGGTCATCCTCTGGGCCACCAAGGAGTTCGGCTTCGTCCGGCTCCACGACTCCTACTCCACGGGGTCGAGCATCATGCCCCAGAAGAAGAACCCGGACATCGCCGAGCTCGCGCGCGGGAAGGCGGGCCGTCTGGTCGGCGACCTCACGGGTCTTCTCACCACCCTCAAGGGCCTGCCGCTCGCGTACAACCGCGACCTGCAGGAGGACAAGGAGCCGGTCTTCGACCAGGTCGACCAGCTCACGGTCCTGCTGCCGGCGTTCGCGGGGATGGTCGCGACGCTGACGTTCGACACGGACCGCATGGCCGCGCTGGCGCCGCAGGGCTTCTCGCTGGCGACGGACATCGCCGAGTGGCTGGTCCGTGAGGGCGTGCCGTTCCGCGTGGCGCACGAGGTCGCGGGCGCCTGCGTCCGCGCGTGCGAGGAGCACGAGCCGGCGATCGAGCTGTGGGACCTCACGGACGACGATCTTGCTGCGGTCTCGGCACACCTCACGCCGGAGGTCAGGTCGGTGCTCACGGTCGCCGGCTCGCTGGCCTCCCGGTCGGCGTACGGCGGAACGGCTCCGGCACGTGTCGCCGAGCAGCTGGACCGGGCGCGCGCGCGGGCGACCGAGCTGCGTTCCTGGGCGTCCTGACGTTGGTGGCGGACTCGAGCGCGGCTGCCCGGCGGGTCACGGACGACCTCGTCGCCCGTGCGCTGTCCCGGCAGCCGCGGCTCGGCCCGGTCCGCTTGGTCTGCGTCGACGGGCCGGCGGGCTCCGGCAAGACGACGACCGCCGCCGCCCTGGTCGCGACCGCTCGAGCCACGGGCGGGGTGGCCGAGGTGGTCCACCTCGACGACCTGTACGAGGGCTGGTCCGGGCTCGACGGCTCGCTGTGGCCCCGGCTCGCAGCCCAGGTCCTCGAACCGCTGCGCCGCGGCCTGCCGGGCCGGTTCCAGCGCTACGACTGGAGTGCGTCACGGTTCGACGGCTGGGTCGACGTCCCGGTGCCGGACGTCCTCGTGCTCGAGGGCTGCGGCGCGGGCCAGCGCCTCGCCGACCCGATCGCCGTGCTCCGGGTGTGGGTCGAGGCACCCGACCCTGTGCGCCTCGCGCGCGGGCTGGCCCGGGACGGCACCGACGCCCGAGCGCGGTGGGAGCAGTGGATGCTCGACGAAGCCGCCCACTTCGCCCGGGAGCGCACCCGGGAGCGAGCCGACGTGCACCTCGACGCGTTCGGCGTGCCGCTGGCGTAAGGCCTGACCCGCCCGCACGTCGACGCGCCGCGCCCAGCCGGCCTGCCACCGCGGCGGCCGGCACCGCTCCGCGGGTCCGGCGGCCGTCCGCCGTCGCGCGCTCGAGCGAGGTTCCCGCTCGTCGTGCGGCAGGATGAGCGGGTGAGCACGCCGTCCGCATCCCCGACGGGTCCGCCTGGACCGGCTGACCCGCGCGCGTTCGTCTCCGTGCCCGCCCGGGTCTGGTACAGCCGCGAGGTGCACGCCGTCGCACGCGACCTGCTCGGCGCCCACGTCACCGCCCGGTCCGAGGAGGGCGAGGTGACGGTCCGCATCACCGAGGTCGAGGCGTACGGCGGGTCCGAGGACCCCGGCTCGCACGCGCACCGGGGCCGGACCCCCCGCAACGCGGTCATGTTCGCCGAGCCCGGCCGCCTCTACGTCTACCGGCACCTGGGTCTGCACCACTGCCTGAACGTGGTCGCCCAGCCGACGGGGAGCCCGGCCGCGGTGCTGTTGCGGGCCGGAGAGGTCGTGGAGGGAGCGGAGCTCGCCTGGCGGCGGCGGGAGCGTGTGGGCGTGGTCGACTCGTTCCGCCAGCTCGCCCGCGGACCTGCCCGCCTGGCCGTGTGCCTGGCCCTGGACATGGCAGCGAACGGCGCGGACCTGACCGAGGCCGGCGGCGACGTCGTCCTGCACCGCGACCAGTCCACCATGCAGCCGACGCTGGCGACCGGCCCCCGTGTCGGCGTGGCCGGGCACGGCGGCGACCCGCAGCACTACCCGTGGCGCTACTGGCTGACAGACGAGCGCACGGTGTCCGCGTACCGACCGGCGTATCGGAGGCCGACGTCGGTAGACGCCCCGTGAGGGCGACGACGTCGGCGGTGCCCGTCACTGCCCGCGCGTTTGCGGCTCCCCGTACCTGCCTTGCACCTGACCTGGAGAACTCGTGACCGACATCCTCGACGAGCTCGAGTGGCGCGGCCTCGTCGCGCAGACCACCGACCGTGCCGCCCTGCAGACCGCCCTCTCGGCGGGTTCCGTCCCCCTCTACTGCGGCTTCGACCCGACCGCCCCGAGCCTGCACATCGGCAACCTGGTGCAGATCCTCACCGTCCGCCGCCTGCAGGACGCGGGCCACCGCCCGTACGCCCTGGTCGGTGGCGCGACAGGCCTCATCGGTGACCCCAAGATGACGGGCGAGCGCACGCTCAACTCGCACGACGTCGTGGCGGGCTGGGTCGAGCGGATCCGGCGGCAGATCGAGCCGCTGCTCCTGTTCTCCGGGGAGAACGCCGCGACGATGGTGAACAACCTCGACTGGACCGCGCCCATGTCGGCCATCGACTTCCTGCGCGACGTGGGCAAGCACTACCGCCTCGGCACGATGCTCGCGAAGGACACCGTCGCCCGGCGCCTGAACAGCGACCAAGGCATCAGCTTCACCGAGTTCAGCTACCAGATCCTGCAGGGGATGGACTTCCTCGAGCTGCACCGCCGGCACGGCGTGAGCCTGCAGACGGGCGGCTCGGACCAGTGGGGCAACCTGCTCTCCGGCGTCGAGCTCGTCCGCAAGGTCGAGGGCACCGCTGTGCATGCGCTCACGACGCCGCTCATCACCAAGGCGGACGGCACCAAGTTCGGCAAGACGGAGTCCGGCACGGTGTGGCTCGACGCGGACCTCACCAGCCCGTACGCCTTCTTCCAGTTCTGGCTCAACGCCGAGGACGCCGACGTGGTCGGCTACCTCAAGGTCTTCACGTTCCGCACGCGCGACGAGATCGACGCCCTGGCCGAGGCCGTCGCAGAGCGGCCGGGCGCCCGTGAGGCGCAACGGACGCTGGCCTACGACGTGACGGCGCTCGTGCACGGTGCCGAGACGGCCGACAAGGTCGTCGCAGCCAGCCAGGCGCTCTTCGGGCGGGGTTCGCTCGGCGACCTCGACGCGCCGACGCTCGCCGCGGCGGTCGCCGAGCTCCCTCTCGCGACCGGCGGCGCCGGCGTGCCGATCGTCGACCTGTTGGCGGCGACCGGGATCGTCTCCAGCAAGGCCGCCGCCCGTCGGGCCATCAGCGAGGGCGGTGCGTCGGTCAACAACGTCCGCGTGTCCCACGAGGACGCGGTCCTGTCCGCCGGCGACCTCCTGCACGGCCGCTGGGCGGTCCTGCGGCGCGGCAAGCGCACGCTCGCCGTCGTCGACGCCGGGGCGTGACGGCGCCCGGGCCGTCCACCGAGGGCGGTCCGGGCGCGTTCGCGCAGGTCAGCAGCGACCCGGGGGCCCGGTGAGCGGCGTCACTGCACACCGATTTGCCACGCGAGGCAGGCCGCGCGTAATGTTCTCGATGTCGCCCGGCAGGGAGGAACAGACACCAGGGAACGAACCCGGGTGGCTGGTCCCGAGGGTGGCCGCCCCCGAACATGGATCTCGGCGCTTCGTGCGCCCTGGTACGGTTCGGGTCCGGACCTCGGTCCGCAACCGCCGCCCGAAAGGGCCGGACGGAAGCGCTGAGAAAGTCCGCTACGATGGAGAACGACAAAGCCTCGAAGATAGGCCGGAAGGCCTG